>NZ_CP084484.1:0-4187500 GCF_020405165.1 Pseudomonas sp. PS1(2021)
AATACGGTGTCGTCCACCGGGGTACGTGCCCACAGGTAGAAACTCGCCGTCCGGGCGCTGTCGAGCACGCCGTCGAGGACGCCAGCACGGCGTCGAATTTCGCGGTAGAGGCTGCGGTTGGCGCGCACATGCGGATTCGTCAGTGTTCCAGGCGGCGATGCTTCTCGCTTAACTGGCCCAGACCTGGCATGGCGCAGCAGTGGTAGGTGCGGTAGAGGAGGAATTTCTTCAGGATCCTCCCGCGTCGCCGGCGACGAAGCCCGAGCGCAGGCCGGGCAGGTTGGAGCGCTTGACAGGCTGTGGAACACCACGCAGCGGTTGAAGTCCGTGCGGCCCAGCTCGGCGCAAGCGTTGAGCAGGCCGGGCGGCGGGGCGTTTTCGTCGAAGTAGAGTTCGCTACACCAGCACTCTCGTCGGCGGCGATCACGAAGTCGTAGCGGTCGGCCAGGGCGATCAGCTTCTTCAGGTCTCCAGCGGTACCAGGGCCCCGGTGGTTGCCCGGCGAGCAGAGGAGAGAGAATCTGGCAGCGCTGCCAGGTCGCTTTCGTCGACCGCGTCGAAATCGGGGGGTTGAAGCCGTTTTCCCCGCGGCAGGGCAGGTGGTGCGGCACATCTCGGCGAGCAGCGCCGCGCCTTCGTAGATCTGGTAGAACGGGTTCGGGCTGACCACCAGGCCGGGCGCCTCGCCGAGCTCGCTGCGCGGCTGGACCACGGTCTGGGTGAAGGCGAACAGCGCCTCGCGGGTACCGTTCACCGGCAGTACGTGGCGCGCCGCATCCAGCCAGCCGGCCGGCACCGAGAAGCGCCGCTCGCACCAGCGCGCGATGGCTTCGCGCGCCAGGGCACAGCAGGCCGAGGGTGGTCGGGTAGACCGCGAGCTGGTCAGGTTCTCCGCCAGGGTTTCGGCGACGAAGCTCGGCGAGAGCGGTGCTTAGGCTCGCCGAGTGGACGAAGTGCGATCGGCTTCAGCGTCGCGGGCGGCCGGGCGCCGCCGAGCAGGCGCGGAGCTTCTCGAGGGGTAGGGTTGCAGGTTGTCCGAGTGCGGTATTCATGGCGTTGGCGAGGCTTCTCAGAAGTTTATCCGGGTAGGCAGGGTGTCCCGTCCGTTGTCTTGTGACAGCTGCTCGACCAGGGCGGCCTGCAGGCGTTTGCACAGGTCGGGGTCGGCGGGCGGCTGGTTGCGCGCATCGGTGATGTAGAAGGCGTCCTCCACGCGCTCGCCGAGGGTGGCGATCTTGGCGTTCTGCCGACAGGTCTAAAAATCCAGGAAGATACGCCGATCCGCGCCAGCAAACCCAGGGCGGTCGGGGGCGATGACTTCGAGCACCGAGACCTGGCGCAGCGCGTCGGTGGAGATGGTCACCTGCAGGGCGAAGGCGAAGTGCTTGAGCTGGCGCGGCACCCGGCGCTGGATGATGGTCGGGTAGTCGTCGGGGTTCTTCAATGCGTCGATAAGCCCCTCGCGGATCTCGGCGATGCGCTCCGGGTTGTTGCCGATGGAGTCGCCGTCGGCGTCGAGCACGATATAGGTATCGAGGGTGAACTGGCTGGTGGAGGTGATGATCCGCGCGTCCTGGATGCTCAGGTTGAGCTGGTCCATGGCGGCACGGTGACCGCGAAGAAATCGTGCTGGTCGGCGGCGTAGATGAAGATCTGCGAACCGCTCTCGAACTCGCGCTGGGTGGTTTGCCTTGATCAGCACCAGCGGCGTGCCGTCGTCCGGGTGCTGGAGGATCGCCTCGGTGTGCCAGGCCACGTCGCCGGCGGTGTGGCGCAGGAAGTAGTCGTCGCCGAGCTGGCTCCATAACTGCTCGGCATCGTCCTGGTCGATGCCGTTGCGTCTCCAGTTGGTCGAGGGCCGCGGTCTGCGTCTGGCGGATCTGCTCCTCGCGGTCCACCGGGTTCTCCAGGCCGCGGCGCAGGGCGCGCTTGGTCTCGGTGTAGAGCTGCCGGAGCAGGCTGGCGCGCCAGGAGTTCCAGAGCGTCGGGTTGGTGGCGTTGATGTCGGCCACGGTGAGCACGTACAGGTAGTCGAGGTGGGTCTGGTCGCCGACCAGTTGGGCGAAATCGAAGATCACCTGCGGGTCGGAGAGGTCCTTGCGTTGCGCGGTGGTCGACATCACCAGGTGGTTCTGCACCAGCCAGGACACCAGTTGGGTGTCCCAGAGCGGCAACTGGTGGCTCTGGCAGAAGGCCTCGGCGTCCACCGCGCCGAGTTCCGAGTGGTCGCCGCCACGGCCCTTGGCGATGTCGTGGTAGAGACCGGCGATGTAGATCAGTTCCGGCTTGGGCAGACGATCGATGATCTTGCTCGCCAGCGGATATTTCTCGGCCATCTCCGGCCGATTCAGCTTGCGCAGGTGCTTGATCAGGTTGAGGTGTGGGCGTCCACCGTATAGATATGGAACAGGTCGTGCTGCATCTGCCCGATGATATGGCCGAACTCCGGCAGGTAGCAGCCGAGGATGCCGTAGCGGTTCATCCGCCGCAGGTTGCGGTGGATACCCTGGCTGCTCTTGAACAGCTCGATGAACAGGCTGGTGTTGCGGATGTCGTGGCGGAACTCGTCGTCGATCAGGTGTCGGCTGTCGCGCAGCAGGCGAATGGTGTCGGCGCGCACGCCCTTGATTTCCGGGTGCTGGGCCATCAGCACGAAGATTTCAGGAGGGCGAACGGGGTGCGCTTGAAGACGTTCGGGTGCGTCACCTCGATGCCAGCCGTCGCGCAACTGGAAGCGACTGTTCAGCGGCTGGATCTGCACCGGCTGCTCGCAGGGCAGGATGACTTCCTCGAAGTGCTGGATGATCAGGTCGTTCAGCTCGGAGATCGCCATCACCACCCGGTAGTACTTCTGCATGAAGCGTTCGACCGCCAGTTTGACGTCGTTGTCTTCGTAGCCGAACAGACGGGCGATGCTGCGCTGGTGATCGAACAGCAGGCGATCCTCGGCGCGCCCGGCGAGCATGTGCAGGGCATAGCGGACCCGCCAGAGGAACTCCTGGCTGGAAGCCAGCATGCTGCACTCGCTTTCCACCAGGAAGCCTTCGCGCACCAGGGCGTGCAGGTTGAGGCTGCCGAACTGGCGGCGGGCCATCCAGAGGATGGTCTGGATGTCGCGCAGGCCGCCGGGGAGCGCCCTTGACGTTGGGCTCGAGGTTGTACTCGGTGTCGTTGTGCTTGGCGTGGCGGCGCTGCTGTTCGTGGCGTTTGGCCAGGAAGAACTCCTTGCTCGGCCACATGTGCGCGCTGCCGGTAACCTGCAGCATGCGCTGGCGCAGGCTGTCAGGGCCGCAGATGGTGCGGCATTCCATGAGGGTGGTGATCACCGTCAGGTCGGCGCGTGCTTCCTCCGCGCACTGCTGCACCGAGCGCACGCTCTGGCCGACTTCCAGGCCGATGTCCCAGAGCAGGGTGAGGAAGCCTTCGATCGGTTCGCGGAAGCTCTCCTGGTCCTCGCTGTCGAGGAGGATCAGCGGGTCGACGTCGGAGTAGGGTGGAGTTCGCCGCGGCCGTAGCCGCCCACGGCGACCAGGGCGATGTCGGCGTCGTCTCCCCAGTCGAAGCGCTGCCAGGCCTGTTGCAGGATCTGGTCGACGCACCAGGCGCGATCTTCGATCAGGCGGCGGATGTCGCGGCCGCTGTTGAAGCGGTTGTCGAGCACTTCGCGGAATTGCCGGATGGCCTTCTTGAAGGCGGCGATCGGGCTGGACTTCAAGGCCAGTTCCGCCTGGAACTGCCCGCGATCGAACAATTCGGGATCCACCTGCGGCATGCGGCCTTCCTTTATCTGCTAGCGGTTGGGTTCGATACGCGAGCGCCCCGTCTTGGTGCGTTTTTGCGCTGTATTGGTGCGCGCGTTGCGCCGAATCGGGCGTCGGCCCCGCCGGAATGGGGGCGGGGCGTCGAGGCGCACGGCTGGCAGCAAAAGCCGGGCCGGATCAGGCTGCCGAGGTGCGCGGGAAGGTTTCGTCGTTGCGCAGGGTGAGGATCTCGTAGCCATCGGCGGTGACCAGCACGGTGTGCTCCCATTGCGCGGACAGCTTGCGGTCCTTGGTGATCGCGGTCCAGCCGTCGCCGAGCAGGCGGGTCTCCAGGCGGCCCTGGTTGATCATCGGCTCGATGGTGAAGATCATGCCTTCCTTCAGCTCGATGCCGGTACCCGCACGACCGTAGTGGAGGACCTGCGGCTCCTCGTGGAACACCTTGCCGATGCCATGGCCGCAGTATTCGCGGACCACCGAGAAGCCGTTCTTTTCCGCGTGCTTCTGGATGATTTCGCCGATATCGCCCAGGTGCGCGCCCGGACGCACCACGGAAATGCCCTTGTACATGCATTCCTGGGTGATCTGGCAGAGGCGGTCGGCCCATTCCGGGGTCTTGCCGACCAGGAACATCTTGCTGGTGTCGCCGTGGTAGCCGTCCTTGATGACGGTGATGTCGACGTTGAGGATGTCGCCTTCCTTCAGTGGCTTCTCGTTGGGGATGCCATGGCAGACCACATGGTTGATCGAGGTGCAGATCGACTTGGGAAAGCCCTTGTAGTTCAGCGGGCGGGAATCGCCTTCTGCTCGTTGACGATATAGTCGTGGCAGATGCGATCCAGCTCCTCGGTGGTCACGCCGGGCTTGATGTGTTCGCCGATCATTTCCAGCACTTCGGCGGCCAGGCGGCCGGCGATGCGCATCTTCTCGATATCGTCGGGCGTCTTGATGGTGACGGTCATGCGAATTCTCTTCGGGCGTGCAAGCACGCATGAATAATAAGGAATACGCGATTCTAGCAGACCTGGCCGACCGATCTACTCCCCGCCCGGCCATCCGCGGCGGGTTTCACTGCGTCCACGGTTATGGTATAAAGCGCCCGCCCGAGGCTGCGGCCTTCTTTTCGGAGCACAAACCCACACATGCATCGACACGATGGCCTGGGTGCCCGCAAGGGTTGGTCATTGGGATGCGTGGAGGCCTAACCCGACTTATCGAGGAACTATCATGTCCCAAGTCAACATGCGCGATATGCTGAAGGCCGGTGTGCACTTCGGCCACCAGACCCGTTACTGGAACCCGAAAATGGGCAAGTTCATTTTCGGCGCGCGCAACAAGATCCATATCATCAACCTCGAAAAGACCCTGCCGATGTTCAACGAGGCCCTGACCTTCGTTGAGCGCCTGGCCGCTGGCAAGAACAAGATCCTGTTCGTCGGCACCAAGCGTTCCGCCGGCAAGATCGTTCGCGAGGAAGCCGCTCGTTGCGGTATGCCGTACGTCGACCATCGCTGGCTGGGCGGCATGCTCACCAACTACAAGACCATCCGTCAGTCGATCAAGCGCCTGCGCGACCTGGAAACCCAGTCCCAGGACGGCACC
Source organism: Pseudomonas sp. PS1(2021) (assembly GCF_020405165.1). Lineage (NCBI taxonomy): Bacteria > Pseudomonadati > Pseudomonadota > Gammaproteobacteria > Pseudomonadales > Pseudomonadaceae > Pseudomonas > Pseudomonas sp. PS1(2021). Next base: position 5,364 of record NZ_CP084484.1, read on the forward strand.
TTCGACAAGCTGACCAAGAAAGAAGCCCTGATGCGCAGCCGTGACCTCGAGAAGCTCGAGCGCAGCCTGGGCGGCATCAGGACATGGGCGGCCTGCCGGACGCTCTGTTCGTGATCGACGTCGACCACGAGCGCATCGCCATCACCGAAGCCAACAAGCTGGGCATCCCGGTCATCGGCGTTGTCGATACCAACAGCAGCCCGGAAGGCGTCGACTATGTAATTCCCGGTAACGATGATGCCATCCGCGCCGTGCAACTCTACCTGAACTCGATGGCCGAAGCGGTAATCCGCGGCAAGCAGGGCGCTGCCACCAGCGCCGACGAGTTCGTCGAGGAAGCGCCGGCCGAATCCGCCGAAGGCTGATTCCGGGACGTTCAGACGTCCGACGGTGCGCAGGAAGGGGCTAGGCCCCTTTTGCCACCTTTGAGTTTCTGTCCGGCAGGCCGGGCACAAAGGTTTTTTGAGAGCTACCACTCAAGAGGATTTCGAAATGGCAGAAATTACTGCAGCCATGGTTAAAGAACTGCGCGAGCGTACCGGCTTGGGCATGATGGAGTGCAAGAAGGCGCTGACCGCCGCTGGCGGCGACATCGAGAAGGCCATCGACGACATGCGCGCTGCCGGTGCGATCAAGGCTGCCAAGAAGGCCGGCAACATTGCCGCCGAAGGCTCGATCGCCGTCAAGATCGCTGCCGACAACAAGGCCGCCGTGATCATCGAAGTCAACTCCCAGACCGACTTCCTGGCCCTCCAGGACGACTTCAAGGGCTTCGTCGCCGAGAGCCTGGAAAAGGCCTTCAACGAGAAGCTGACCGACGCCGCTCCGCTGGTCGAAGCACGTGAGGAAGCTCGTCTGGCCCTGGTCGCCAAGACCGGCGAGAACGTCAACATCCGCCGCCTGACCCGCGTCGGGGGCGACGTGGTCGGCGCCTACCTGCACGGCCACCGCATCGGTGTCGTGGTCAACCTGAAAGGCGGCAACCCGGAACTGGCCAAGGACATCGCCATGCATGTCGCCGCCAGCAACCCGCAGTTCCTGAGCGCTTCGGAAGTTTCCGAAGAAGCGATCGCGAAAGAGAAGGAAATCTTCCTGGCGCTGAACGCCGACAAGATCGCCGGCAAGCCGGAGAACATCGTCGAGAACATGGTCAAGGGCCGCATCAGCAAGTTCCTCGCCGAAGCGAGCCTGGTCGAGCAGCCTTTCGTGAAGAACCCGGAAGTGAAGGTCGGCGACCTGGCCAAGCAGGCCGGTGCCGAAATCGTTTCCTTCGTTCGTTACGAAGTGGGTGAAGGCATCGAGAAGGCCGAAGTGGACTTCGCTGCCGAAGTTGCCGCTCAAGTAGCCGCCACCAAGCAGTAACAAAGACGGTTTCGACTGTCGCCCCGGAAGAGGCTGCCCGCTGATGCGTGCGGCCTCTTCGTCAAATGGGGAAGCGTTCGGGGCAGCTTCCGCGTTGCCGGCCCGCTCGGCGGGCTTGCACGCAACGCAGGCGCAAAGTCGTCTCCGCCCACGACGGCCCGGCCGTCACGTATTTTTATCGCCGCAGGAGAAAAGGTCATGGCTCAGCAACTGAGCGCTCGTCAACCTCGCTATAAACGCATTCTTCTAAAGTTGAGCGGCGAAGCCCTGATGGGCTCGGAGGAGTTCGGCATTGATCCCAAGGTGCTGGACCGCATGGCGCTGGAAATCGGCCAGTTGGTCGGGATCGGCGTGCAGGTCGGCCTGGTCATCGGCGGCGGCAACCTGTTCCGCGGCGCGGCCCTGTCCGCGGCCGGCATGGACCGGGTGACCGGCGACCACATGGGGATGCTGGCCACCGTGATGAACGGCCTGGCGATGCGCGATGCGCTGGAGCGCTCGAACATCCCCGCGCTGGTGATGTCGGCGATCTCCATGGTCGGTGTGACCGACCACTACGACCGCCGCAAGGCCATGCGCCACCTCGGCGGTGGCGAGGTGGTGATCTTCTCCGCCGGTACCGGCAACCCGTTCTTCACCACCGACTCGGCGGCTTGCCTGCGCGCCATCGAGATCGACGCCGACGTGGTCCTTAAGGCTACCAAGGTCGATGGCGTGTACACTGCCGACCCGTTCAAGGACCCGAATGCCGAGAAGTTCGAGCGCCTGACCTATGATGAAGTGCTCGACCGCAAGCTCGGCGTGATGGACCTGACCGCCATCTGCCTGTGCCGTGACCAGAACATGCCGCTGCGGGTGTTCAACATGAACAAGCCGGGCGCATTGCTGAATATTGTTGTTGGTGGTGCCGAAGGCACCCTGATCGAGGAGGGTTGAGAATGATCAACGAGATCAAGAAGGAAGCGCAGGAGCGCATGGGCAAGACCCTGGAAGCGCTGGGCCATGCCTTCGCGAAGATTCGTACCGGTCGCGCGCATCCGAGCATCCTGGATAGCGTGATGGTTTCCTATTACGGGCCGATACGCCGCTGCGCCAGGTCGCCAACGTCACCGTGGAAGACTCCCGTACCCTGGCCCTGGCCGTGTTCGACAAGAGCATGATCCAGGCGGTCGAGAAGGCCATCATGACCTCCGACCTGGGGCTCAACCCGGCCACCGCCGGCACCACCATCCGCGTACCGATGCCGGCCCCTGACCGAGGAGACCCCGCAAGGGCTACACCAAGCAGGCGCGTGCCGAGGCCGAGCAGGCGCGGGTTTCCGTGCGCAACATCCGTCGCGATGCGCTGGCCCAGTTGAAGGACCTGCAGAAGGAAAAAGGAAATCAGCGAGGACGAAGAGCGCCGCGCCGGCGACGACGTGCAGAAGCTGACCGACAAGTTCATCGGTGAGATCGAGAAGGCACTGGAAGCCAAAGAAGCGGACCTCATGGCTGTCTGAGGCCGGGCTGACGTCATGGAAAAGACCCGGAAGGATGTGTGCGTGCCACGCCACGTGGCCATTATCATGGACGGTAACAATCGCTGGGCGAAGAAGCGTCTTCTGCCCGGCGTCGCCGGCCACAAGGCCGGTGTCGATGCCGTCAGGGCGGTGATCGAGGTCTGCGCCGAGGCAGGGGTCGAGGTCCTCACCTGTTCGCGTTCTCCAGCGAGAACTGGCAGCGTCCGGCGGACGAAGTCAGCGCGCTGATGGAGCTGTTTCTCGTGGCCCTGCGCCGCGAGGTGCGCAAGCTCGACGAGAACGGCATCCGCCTGCGCATCATCGGCGATCGCACGCGTTTCCATCCGGAGTTGCAGGCGGCCATGCGCGAAGCGGAAGCCGCCACTGCCGGCAATACCCGTTTCCTCTCCAGGTCGCCGCCAACTACGGCGGCCAGTGGGACATCGTCCAGGCCGCACAGCGCCTGGCGCGCGAGGTCCAGGGCGGGCACCTGGCGGCGGACGATATCTCCGCCGAGCTGCTCCAGGGCTGCCTGGTGACCGGCGACCAGCCGCTGCCCGACCTGTGCATCCGCACCGGCGGCGAGCATCGCATCAGCAATTTCTTCTCTGGCAGCTGGCCTACGCCGAGCTGTATTTCTCCGACCTGTTCTGGCCCGACTTCAAGCACGCGGCGATGCGGGCTGCCCTGGCGGATTTCCAAGCGCCAGCGCCGCTTCGGCAAGACCAGCGAGCAAGTCGAGGCCGAGGCCCGTCCGTCATGCTGAAACAACGGATCATCACGGCGCTGGTGCTTTTGCCCATCGCGCTGGGTGGTTTTCCTTCTCGAAGGGGCGTTCTTCGCCCTGTTCATCGGCGCGGTGGTGAGCCTGGGGGCCTGGGAATGGGCGCGCCTGGCCGGCTATGAACAACAGTTCGGCCGCGTTGCCTACGCGGCGACGGTCGCCGTGCTGATGGTCGCTCTCTACCATCTGCCGCAGCTTGCCGGAGCCGTGCTGCTGCTGGCGCTGGTCTGGCGGACGCTGGCCACCGTGCTGGTGCTCACCTACCCGGAAAGCGTCGGCTACTGGGGCGGCCGCTGGCGCCGCCTGGGCATGGGCCTGCTGATCCTGTTGCCGGCCTGGCAGGGGCTGGTCCTGCTCAAGCAGTGGCCGCTGGCCAATGGCCTGATCATCGCCGTGATGGTGCTGGTCTGGGGCGCGGATATCGGCGCCTACTTCTCCGGCAAGGCCTTCGGCAAGCGCAAGCTGGCGCCGCGGGTCAGCCCCGGCAAGAGCTGGGAAGGCGTTTACGGCGGCCTGGCGGCCAGCCTGGCGATCACCCTGGCGGTCGGCCTCTACCGCGGCTGGTCCCTCGGCGCGCTGCTCCTGGCCCTGCTCGGTGCGGCGCTGGTGGTGTTCGTCTCGATCGTCGGCGACCTCACCGAAAGCATGTTCAAGCGCCAGTCCGGAATCAAGGACAGCAGCAACCTGCTGCCCGGCCACGGTGGCGTGCTGGATCGCATCGACAGCCTGACGGCAGCCATCCCGGTGTTCGCGGCCCTGCTCTGGGCCGCCGGCTGGGTGCGCCATGAGTCGACCGCAGCGGATCAGCGTGCTCGGCGCGACCGGCTCGATCGGCCTGAGCACCCTGGACGTCGTCCAGCGTCATCCCGATCGTTACGAAGCCTTCGCCCTGACTGGCTTCAGCCGCCTGGCCGAACTCGAGGCGCTGTGCCTCAGGCACCGCCCCGTCTATGCGGTGGTGCCGGAGCAGGCCGCGGCGATTGCCTTGCAGGGCTCGCTCGCCGCGGCGGGTATCCGCACCCGGGTGCTGTTCGGCGAGCAGGCGTTGTGCGAAGTGGCCAGCGCGCCCGAAGTGGACATGGTAATGGCGGCCATCGTCGGCGCCGCCGGGCTGCCGTCGACCCTGGCGGCCGTCGAGGCCGGCAAGCGCGTACTGCTGGCCAACAAGGAGGCGCTGGTGATGTCCGGCGCGCTGTTCATGCAGGCGGTCAAGCGCAGCGGCGCGGTGCTCCTGCCGATCGACAGCGAGCACAACGCGATCTCCCAGTCGCTGCCGCGCAATTATGCCGATGGCCTGGAGCGGGTCGGCGTGCGCCGGATCTCTTGACCGCCTCCGGCGGCCCGTTCCGCGAGACGCCGCTGGAGCAACTCGCTTCGGTGACGCCGGAGCAGGCTTGTGCGCACCCGAACTGGTCGATGGGGCGTAAGATTTCCGTCGACTCCGCCAGCATGATGAACAAGGGGCTCGAACTGATCGAGGCGTGCTGGCTGTTCGACGCCCAGCCGAGCCAGGTCGAGGTGGTGATCCACCCGCAGAGCGTGATCCACTCGATGGTGGACTACGTCGACGGTTCGGTGATCGCCCAGCTCGGCAATCCGGACATGCGCACGCCGATTTCCTATGCCATGGCCTGGCCGGAGCGAATCGATTCCGGCGTTTCGCCGCTGGATATGTTCGCCGTCGGTCGCCTGGATTTCCAGCGCCCCCGACGAGCAGCGCTTCCCTGCCTGCGCCCTGGCGAGCCAGGCCGCGGAAACCGGCGGCAGCGCCCGGCCATGCTGAATGCCGCGAACGAGGTGGCCGTGGCCGCATTTCTCGAGCGGCACATCCGCTTCAGCGACATCGCGGTTATCATCGAGGACGTGCTGAACCGCGAGGCGGTGACCGCAGTCGAATCGCTCGATCAGGTCCTGGCTGCCGATCGCCGCGCGCGTTCGGTCGCCGGGCAATGGTTGACCCGGCACGCCGGCTGGGAAGTCTTCGGACGGCCTGGAGGTAGGAGATGAGTGCGCTTTACATGATCGTCGGCACCCCTGGTAGCCCTGGGTGTGCTGGTGACGTTCCACGAATTCGGCCACTTCTGGGTCGCGCGACGCTGCGGGGTGAAGGTCCTGCGCTTCTCCGTCGGCTTCGGCACGCCGCTGGTGCGCTGGCACGACCGGCACGGCACCGAGTTCGTGGTGGCGGCCATTCCGCTGGGCGGCTACGTCAAGATGCTCGACGAGCGCGAGGCGGAAGTACCGGCCCATCTGCTCGAACAGTCCTTCAATCGTAAGACGGTCCGTCAGCGGATCGCCATCGTCGCGGCTGGTCCCATCGCCAATTTCCTACTGGCGATTCTGTTCTTCTGGGTCGTCGCCCTGCTCGGTAGCCAGCAGGTACGCCCGGTCATCGGTTCCGTGGCGCCGGAGAGCCTGGCCGCCCAGGCCGGCCTGGAGGCCGGGCAGGAGCTGCTGGCGGTGGATGGCGAGCCCGTCACCGGCTGGAACGGGGTCAACCTGCAGCTGGTTCGCCGTCTCGGCGAGAGCGGTACGCTGGAAGTGCGGGTGCAGGAAAAGGCTCGAATGTCGATTCCACCCACCAGGTGCGTCTGGATGGCTGGCTGAAGGGCGAGGACAATCCCGATCCCATCGCCTCGCTGGGCATCCGGTCCTGGCGGCCGGCCTTGCCGCCGGTGCTGGCCGAACTCGACCCCAGGGGGCCGGCGCAGGCCGCCGGGCTGAAGCTCGGCGACCGCTTGCAGAGCATCGATGGCATCGCCGTCGACGACTGGCAGCAGGTGGTGGACAGCGTCCGTGCCCGTCCCGGGCAGCGCGTCCAGCTCAAGGTGCTGCGCGACGGCGAAGTGCTGGATGTTGCCCTGGAACTGGCGGTGCGCGGCGAGGGCAAGGCCCGGAGCGGCTAAGGCATGGGGGCGGGGGTCGCCGGTACCGAATGGCCGGCGGAAATGCTCCGCGAAGTGAGCTACGGACCGCTGGAGGCGGTGGGTCAGGCGCTTTCCCGAACCTGGACCATGAGCCTGCTAACGCTCGACTCCATAAAGAAAATGTTGCTCGGCGAGCTCTCGGTAAAAAACTTGAGCGGGCCGATAACCATTGCTAAAGTGGCGGGCGCTTCAGCCCAGTCTGGCGTGGGGATTTTCTCAATTTCCTGGCCTATCTGAGCATTAGCTTGGGGTTCTCAACCTGCTGCCGATCCCTGTCCTCGATGGCGGGCATCTGCTGTTCTATCTGGTTGAGTGGGTGCGCGGGCGCCCATTATCCGAACGGGTACAGGCTTGGGGATGCAGATCGGCATCAGTCTGGTCGTTGGCGTGATGTTGCTCGCTCTGGTCAACGATCTGAGTCGTCTGTAGTCATGTTGAATTCGAATCTGCCGCCCTTTGCGGCAGATTCTCTATTTGTCAGTTGGAAAAAAGGACTCCATGAAACGCTTTCTGCTACCCGCGCTGCTGTCAGCGCTGATGATCGCCGAGGTTCACGCCGAGTCCTTCACTGTTTCCGATATCCGGGTCAATGGCCTGCAGCGCGTGTCCGCCGGTAGCGTGTTCGCCGCCCTGCCGCTGAACGTCGGCGAGACCATCGACGACCAGGCCCTGGTCCAGGCCACCCGCCCTGTTCAAGACCGGCTTCTTCCAGGACATCCAGCTCGGCCGTGATGGCAACGTGCTGGTAGTCACTGCCAGTCGAGCGCCCGTCGATCTCCAGCATCGAGATCGAGGGCAACAAGGCGATCTCCAAGGAAGACCTGCTCAAGGGCCTGAAACAGTCCGGCCTGGCCGAGGGCGAGATCTTCCAGCGCGCCACCCTCGAAGGCGTGCGCAACGAGCTGCAACGCCAGTACGTGGCCCAGGGCCGCTACTCGGCCGAGATCAACGCGGAAGTGATCCCGCAGCCGCGCAACCGCGTCGCGCTGAAGATCAACATCAACGAAGGCACGGTCGCCGCGATTTCCACATCAACGTGGTGGGCAACACCGTCTTCTCCGAAGAAGACCTGACCGACCTGTTCGAACTGAAGACCACCAACTGGCTGTCGTTCTTCAAGAACGACGACAAGTACGCCCGCGAAAAGCTCTCCGGCGACCTCGAGCGCCTGCGCTCCTATTACCTGGACCGCGGCTACATCAACATGGATATCGCCTCCACCCAGGTATCCATCACCGGACAAGAAGCACGTCTACATCACCGTCAACATCAACGAGGGTGAGAAGTACACCATCCGCGACGTGAAGCTGACCGGCGACCTGAAGGTGCCGGAAGAGGAAGTGAAGCGCCTGCTGCTGGTACAGAAGGGCCAGGTGTTCTCGCGCAGGTGATGACCACCACCTCCGACCTAATCACCCGTCGCCTGGGCAACGAGGGGCTACACCTTCGCCAACGTCAACGGCGTGCCGGAAGCCCATGACGACGACAAGACCGTCTCGGTGACCTTCGTCGTCGACCCGGGCAAGCGCGCCTACGTCAACCGCATCAACTTCCGCGGCAACACCAAGACCGAAGACGAAGTGCTGCGCCGCGAAATGCGCCAGATGGAAGGCGGTTGGGCCTCCACCTACCTGATCGACCAGTCCAAGGCCCGTCTGGAGCGCCTCGGCTACTTCCAAGGAAGTCAACGTCGAGACCCCGGCGGTTCCCGGCACCGACGACCAGGTCGACGTCAACTACAGCGTCGAAGAGCAACCGTCCGGCTCGATCACCGCCAGCGTCGGCTTCGCCCAGAGCGCCGGCCTGATCCTCGGCGGCTCGATCAGCCAGAACAACTTCCTGGGTACCGGCAACAAGGTCAGCATCGGCCTGACCCGCAGCGAATACCAAACCCGCTACAACTTCGGCTCTGTCGACCCCTACTGGACCGTCGACGGCGTCAGCCTCGGCTACAATGCCTTCTACCGGAAGACCGACTACGACGAACTCGACGTCGACGTCGCCAGCTACTCGGTGAACAGCCTGGGCGCCGGCATGAGCATCGGCTACCCGATCAGCGAGACCTCGCGCCTGACCTATGGCCTGAGCGTGCAGCGCGACCAGATCGACACCGGCCGCTACACCGTGGACGAGATCTACGACTTCCTCGACAAGGAAGGCGACAACTTCACCAACTTCAAGGCTTCCATCGGCTGGTCCGAATCGACCCTGAACAAGGGCGTACTGGCCACCCGTGGTCACTCGCAGAGCCTGACCCTGGAAACCACCCTGCCGGGCAGCGACCTGTCGTTCTACAAGATCGACTACCGTGGCCAGGTCTTCGCCCCGCTGACCGACAACTACACCATGCGCTTCCACACCGAGCTGGGCTATGGCGACGGCTACGGATCCACCGAGCGCCTGCCGTTCTACGAGAACTACTACGCCGGCGGCTTCAACTCGGTGCGGGGCTTCAAGGACAGCACGCTGGGCCCGCGCAGTACGCCCTCTGTGGCTCGTAATCCAGACGGTACGCCTATGAAGAACCAAGGGCCTGACAGCAAGGGCCGTTACACCGACCGGACCAGGATCCCGAAGCCTTCGGTGGTAACATCCTGATCACCGGCGGCGCCGAGCTGCTGTTCCCGCTGCCGTTCGTCAAGGACCAGCGCCAGTTGCGTACCGTGCTGTTCTGGGACGTGGGTAGCACCTTCGATACCGACTGCCCGACCAAGACCACCACCAACTGCGACGGCATCAAGACCGACAACCTCGCCAGTTCCGTGGGCGTCGGCCTGACCTGGATCACCGCGCTGGGCCCGCTGAGCTTCAGCCTGGCGACGCCGATCAAGAAGCCGGACAACGCGGAAACCCAGGTCTTCCAGTTCTCCCTGGGCCAGACCTTCTGATTTGTACGTAGTACCGAGTAACGAAACCATGCTTTGTGCAGGGAGTGCATCGTGCGTAAGTTCACCCAGTTCGTCCTGATCACCGCAGCCATCATGGCGGCTCCTTCGGCGTTCGCTGAAATGAAGATCGCGGTGCTCAACTACCAGATGGCGCTGCTCGAGTCCGATGCCGCCAAGCAATACGCCGTGGATGCCGAGAAGAAGTTCGGCCCCAGCTGAACAAGCTGAAGAACCTCGAGCGCGACGCCAAGGCGCTGCAGGACAAGCTGGTTTCCAACGGCAGCAAGATGTCCCAGGGCGACCGCGAGAAGGCCGAGCTGGACTTCAAGCAGAAGGCCCGTGACTTCCAGTTCCAGTCCAAGGAATTGAACGAGTCGAAGGCCGCCGCCGACCGCGACATGCTGAAGAAACTCAAGCCGAAGCTGGACCAGGCCGTCGAGGAGACCATCAAGAAAGGTGGTTACGACATGGTCATCGAACGTGGCGCCGTGGTCGACGTCAAGCCGCAATACGACATCACCCGCCAGGTGATCGAGCGGATGAACCAGCTGCGTTGATGATGAGTACCTTGTCCTACACCCTGGGCCAGCTGGCCGCGCATGTCGGCGCGGAACTCCGTGGCGACGCGGACCTGCCGATCCAGGGCCTGGCGACCTTGCAGGAGGCCGGACCGGCTCAGCTGAGCTTCTGGCCAACCCGCAGTATCGCAAGTACCTGCCCGAAAGCCGTGCCGGCGCCGTCCTGCTGACGGCTGCCGACGCCGACGGGTTCGCCGGTACGCGCTGGTGGTGGCCAACCCCTACCTGGCCTATGCCAGCCTGTCGCACCTGTTCGATCGCAAACCGAAGGCGGCCGCCGGTATCCATCCTACCGCCATCGTCGCGGCGGACGCCGAGGTCGATCCGAGCGCCAGCGTCGGCGCCTATGCGGTGATCGAGAGTGGCGCCGCATCGGCGCTGGCGTCAGCATCGGCGCGCACTGCGTGATCGGAGCCCGTAGCGTGATCGGCGAAGGCGGCTGGCTGGCGCCGCGGGTCACGCTCTACCACGACGTCACCATCGGCGCGCGGGTGAGTATCCAGTCGGGCGCGGTGATCGGCGGCGAAGGTTTCGGTTTCGCCAACGAGAAGGGCGTCTGGCAGAAGATCGCCCAGATCGGCGGGGTGACCATCGGTGACGACGTCGAGATCGGCGCGAACACCACCATCGACCGTGGAGCACTGTCCGATACGCTGATCGGCAACGGTGTGAAGCTGGACAACCAGATCATGATCGCGCACAACGTGCAGATCGGCGATCATACCGCCATGGCCGCTTGCGTCGGCATTTCCGGCAGCGCCAAGATCGGCAGGCATTGCATGCTCGCCGGCGGCGTTGGCCTGGTCGGCCATATCGAGATCTGCGACAACGTTTTCGTGACCGGCATGACCATGGTGACCCGCTCGATCACCGAGCCGGGATCGTATTCCTCCGGTACGCCATGCAACCGGCGGCCGAATGGAAAAAGCGCCGCGCGCATTCGTCAACTGGACGACATGGCGCGTCGACTTCAGCAGCTGGAAAAACGCCTGGCTGCCGTGACCTCAAGCGGTGACGCTTCATCTGATGCGTAATTGACGTTTTTTTGCGTCACCCTTTTTCTGAACAGGCTCCCCTAACATGATGGACATCAACGAGATTCGCGAATACCTGCCTCATCGCTATCCTTTCCTGCTGGTGGATCGGGTGGTAGAGCTGGACATCGAGGGCAAGCGCATTCGCGCCTACAAGAATGTCAGTATCAATGAGCCGTTCTTCAACGGACATTTCCCGAGCACCCGATCATGCCGGGCGTGCTGATCATCGAGGCGATGGCCCAGGCGGCCGGTATCCTCGGTTTCAAGATGCTCGACGTGAAGCCCGCCGACGGCACCCTTTACTACTTCGTCGGTTCGGACAAGCTGCGCTTCCGCCAGCCGGTCCTGCCGGGCGACCAACTGCAACTGCACGCCAAGTTCATCAGCGTGAAGCGCAGCATCTGGAAATTCGACTGCCACGCTACCGTCGACGACAAGCCGGTATGCTCGGCTGAAATCATCTGTGCGGAACGCAAACTATGAGTTTGATCGATCCTCGCGCCATCATCGATCCGAGCGCCAGGCTGGCGGCTGACGTCCAGGTGGGCCCGTGGTCCATCGTCGGGGCGGAAGTGGAGATCGGTGAAGGGACGGTGATCGGTCCGCACGTGGTGCTCAAGGGCCCCACGAAGATCGGCAAGCACAACCGCATCTACCAGTTTTCCAGCGTCGGCGAGGATACTCCCGACCTGAAATACAAGGGCGAGCCGACGCGCCTGGTGATCGGTGACCACAACGTGATCCGCGAAGGCGTGACCATCCATCGCGGAACCGTCCAGGATCGCGCGGAAACCACCATTGGCGACCACAACCTGATCATGGCCTATGCGCACATCGGCCATGACAGCGTGATCGGCAACCATTGCATCCTGGTGAACAACACGGCGCTGGCCGGGCATGTCCACGTGGACGACTGGGCGATCCTGTCCGGCTACACCCTGGTGCACCAGTACTGCCGGATCGGCGCGCACAGCTTTTCCGGCATGGGCAGCGCCATCGGCAAGGACGTCCCGGCCTACGTGACGGTCTTCGGCAACCCGGCCGAAGCCCGCAGCATGAACTTCGAAGGCATGCGTCGGCGCGGCTTCAGCAGCGAGGCCATCCATGCCCTGCGGCGTGCCTACAAGGTGGTCTATCGCCAGGGACATACCGTCGAGGAAGCCCTGGCCGAGCTGGCCGAAAGCGCTGCCCAGTTCCCCGAGGTCGCGGTGTTCCGTGATTCCATCCAGAGCGCAACCCGCGGCATCACCCGCTGAGCCATGGCTGACGGATTACGCGTAGCCCTGGTCGCCGGCGAGGCCTCCGGCGACATCCTCGGGTCCGGACTGATGCAGGCGCTGCGGGCGCGGCACCCGGATATCGAGTTCATCGGCGTCGGTGGGCCGCGCATGGAGGCCGAAGGGCTGTCCAGCTATTTCCCCATGGAGCGCCTGTCGGTGATGGGCCTGGTCGAAGTGCTGGGCAGGCTGCCGGAGTTGTTGCGACGGCGCAAGCGCCTGATCCGCACGCTCATCGAGGCCCGGCCGGATGTGATGATCGGCATCGATGCTCCCGACTTCACCCTCGGCGTCGAACACAAGCTGCGCCAGGCTGGCCTGCGCACCGTGCATTACGTCAGCCCTTCGGTATGGGCCTGGCGGCAGAAACGGGTGCTGAAGATTCGCGAAGCCTGCGACCTGATGCTGGCATTGTTCCCCTTCGAAGCACGTTTCTACGAAGAGCATGGGGTGCCTGTGCGTTTCGTCGGCCACCCCCTGGCCAACACCATTCCCCTGCAGGCGGATCGCGCTGCGGCCCGCGCGCGGCTCGGATTGCCGGCGGACGGACAGGTGCTGGCGCTGATGCCGGGCAGTCGCGGCGGCGAGGTCGGCAAGCTCGGCGCCTTGTTCCTCGACACCGCCCAGCGTCTGCTCGTCGAACGGCCGGGCTTGCGTTTCGTGCTGCCCTGCGCCAGCGCTGCACGGCGCGAACAGATCGAGCAGATGCTCCAGGGCCGCGAGCCTCTGCCGCTGACGCTGCTCGACGGTGCGTCCCATGAAGCGCTTGCCGCCTGCGATGCGGTGCTGATCGCCTCCGGCACCGCGACTCTCGAGGCGCTGCTCTACAAGCGGCCGATGGTGGTGGCTTATCGGGTCGCCGGGCTGACGTACCGGATTCTCAAGCGCCTGGTGAAAGCCCTTACATCTCCCTGCCGAACCTGTTGGCCGGACGCCTGTTGGTGCCGGAACTGATCCAGGACGCCGCCACCCCGCAAGCGCTAGCCGCAACCCTCTCGCCGCTGCTGGACGACGGCTCGCAGCAGGTGGAATTCTTCGATGCCATCCATCGGGCCTTGCGCCAGGATGCCTCGGCACAGGCGGCGGAAGCCGTCCTGCAACTGGTGGAGCGCCGCTGATGCAACTGGGGCTGGATTTCAATCTGGTGGAGGATCTGGTCGCGGGCGTCGACGAGGTCGGTCGCGGTCCGTTGTGCGGCCCGGTGGTCACCGCCGCGGTGATTCTCGACCCGAGCCGCCCGATCCTCGGCCTGAACGACTCGAAGAAGCTCAGCGAAGCCCGCCGCGAGGCGCTGTTCGAAGAGATCCGCGAGAAGGCCCTGGCCTGGTGCATCGCCCGCGCCGAGGTCGAGGAGATCGACCGGCTGAACATTCTGCATGCCACCATGCTCGCCATGCAGCGCGCGGTCGAAGGCCTCAGCGTGACTCCGCGGCTGGCCCTGATCGACGGCAATCGTTGTCCGAAACTGGCGGTGCCCTGCGCGCCGGTGGTCAAGGGCGACAGCCAGGTGCCGGCGATCGCTGCGGCGTCGATCCTGGCCAAGGTCAGTCGCGACCGGGAAATGGTCGAGCTGGACCGGGTCTATCCGGGCTATGGCATGGCCGGGCACAAGGGATATCCGACCGCGGTCCATCTCGAGGCGCTTTCCCGCCTCGGCCCGACGCCGATCCATCGACGCTCGTTTGCGCCGGTTCGCGAATTGCTGGACGTCTCTGTTCAATAATTGAACGGATGTCGCGTGACTGACCGTATCTGTCGCCTGGTGACAAGCGGCGAGCGACGTCAATAGCGGAAAGTCCTGCCCCTTCCTGCCAAGTGCCATTCACAGCGAAATTTCCTTCGGCTCGCACGTCATTCCGTGTGTGTCCGAAACACGCGGCCTTCTACCCGGGAGGTCGGCTGACAACAATCCGCCACAAGCGGAACAGGGAGTTATCCATGCAAGAATTCGCCACTCAGGTCGTCGACCTGCTCAACGGCCTTATCTGGGGCAAGATCCTCATCTGGCTGCTGGTCGGTTGCGGCCTGTACTTCACCGTGCGCCTGGGGCTGATCCAGTTCCGCCACTTCGGTCATACCTTCAGCGTGCTCAAGGGCAGCCGCCAGTCGGACGACTCGGGAATCTCCTCGTTCCAGGCGCTCTGCACCTCTCTGGCGGCGCGGGTCGGTACCGGCAACGTCGCCGGCGTGGCGGTAGCGATCACGCTCGGCGGTCCCGGCGCAGTGTTCTGGATGTGGGCGATCGCCCTGGTGGGGATGGCGACCGGCTTCGTCGAGGCGACCCTGGCCCAGTTGTTCAAGATTCGCGACGACAAGGGCCAGTTCCGTGGCGGCCCGGCCTACTACATGGAGAAGGGCCTGGGCGCGCGCTGGATGGGCATCCTGTTCTCGATCTTCCTGATCATCGCCTTCGGTTTCGTCTTCAACTCGGTGCAGGCCAATACCATCACCGGTGCCATGCAGGGCGCCTTCGGCGTGCCGACCTGGATCAGCGGCATCGCCGTGGTGATCCTCACCGCGTTGATCATCTTCGGCGGCCTGCGCTCCATCGCGCGCTTCTCCGAACTGGCGGTACCCTTCATGGCGGTGGCCTACCTGCTGCTGGCGGTGGGCATCATCCTGTTCAACCTCAGCGAACTGCCGGGCGTCCTCGCGATGGTGGTGAAGAGTGCCTTCGGCTGGCACGAGGCCGCCGCCGGCGGCATCGGCGCGGCGATCCTCAACGGCTTCAAGCGCGGCCTGTTCTCCAACGAAGCAGGCATGGGCTCGGCGCCCAACGCCGCCGCCTCGGCCACGCCCTATCCGCCGCACCCGGCGTCCCAGGGCTATGTGCAGATGGCCGGCGTGTTCATCGATACCCTGCTGATCTGCACCGCTTCCGCCGCCATCATCCTGCTGGCCGGACCGCAGGAAGGCGAGGGCATCATGCTGGTGCAGAATGCTCTGACCAGCCAGGTCGGCGACTGGGGCCGCTACTTCCTGGCGGTGATCATCCTGTTCTTCGCCTTCACCTCGATCGTCGCCAACTACTTCTATGCCGAGAACTGCCTGGTATTCCTCGAGCACAACCACCTGGCGGGCCTGTTGATCTTCCGCCTGATCGTGCTGGCGATGGTGATGTTCGGCGCGCTGGCTTCGCTGCCGTTCGTCTGGAACCTCGCCGACGTGTCGATGGGCCTGATGGCGATCACCAATCTGATCGCCATCCTGCTGCTGTCCAACCTCGCGATCAAGCTGGCCAAGGACTATAACGCCCAGCGCAAGGCCGGCAAGCTGCCGACCTTCGACGCCAGCCAGTTCCCGGAAGTCCAGCAGAAGCTCGAACCGGGCATCTGGGACGACCGCCGCGCCTGAGCGCGGGGCGGGCGAGGCTTCTCGGCGCAGCCGAGGCGCATCGTCCGCTCTTGAACCTGTAGCTTTGCCACCGGGCCCGGTACAATCCGGGCCTTGTCGTTTTTGCGTTATTTCTGCTCCGGGGCCTTCATGACCGTATCCTTCGTTCACCTGCGTCTGCATACCGAATTCTCCTGGTCGACGGCCTGGTCCGGGTCAAGCCCCTGGCCAAGGCAGTGGCAGGGCTGGGCATGCCGGCGGTGGCGGTCACCGACCAGAGCAACATGTGCTCGCTGGTGAAGTTCTACAAGACCGCCATGGGCGCCGGCATCAAGCCGATCTGCGGGGCCGACATCTGGCTCGCCAGCCGCGAGGAAGATGGCCCGCTCAGCCGCCTGAGCCTGCTGGCGATGAACGCGAAGGGCTATCGCAACCTCACCGAGCTGATTTCCCGCGGCTGGAGCGAAGGCCAGCGCAATGGCGAGATCATCATCGAGCGCGACTGGGTCAAGGAGGCGGCGGAAGGCCTGATCGCGCTGTCCGCGGCCAAGGAAGGCGAGATCGGCCACGCGCTGCTCGACGGCGAGGAGGCCAAGGCCGAGGCGCTGTTGCGCGAGTGGATGGAGGTGTTCCCCGAGCGCTTCTACGTCGAAGTGCAACGTACCAGCCGGGTCAACGACGAGGAGCACCTCCACGCGGCGGTGGCTCTGGCGTCACGCTGCAACGCGCCGCTGGTGGCGACCAACGACGTGCGCTTCATCAAGCAGGACGACTTCGAGGCCCACGAGACCCGCGTCTGCATCGGCGAGGGCGGACCCTCGACGATCCGCGGCGGCCGCGTACCTATTCGGACCAGCAATACCTGAAGTCGCCGGCGGAAATGGCCGAGCTGTTCAGCGACCTGCCGGAAGCGTTGGAAAACACCGTCGAGATCGCCAAGCGCTGCAACATCGAGGTGCAGCTGGGCAAGTACTTCCTGCCGGACTTCCCCACGCCCAATGGCATGGGCATCGACGACTACCTGCGGCACGCCTCCTTCGAAGGTCTCGAGGAGCGCCTGGAGGTGCTGTTGCCGAAGGATACCCCGGACTACGAGGCCAAGCGCCAGGTCTATGTCGACCGTCTGAACTTCGAACTCGATATCATCATCCAGATGGGTTTCCCCGGTTACTTCCTCATCGTGATGGACTTCATCAAGTGGGCGAAGAACAACGGCGTGCCGGTAGGCCCCGGGCGGGGCTCGGGCGCCGGCTCGCTGGTGGCCTACGTGCTGAAGATCACCGACCTCGATCCGCTGGCCTACGACCTGCTGTTCGAACGTTTCCTCAACCCGGAACGGATCTCCATGCCCGACTTCGACGTCGACTTCTGCATGGAGGGCCGCGACCGGGTGATCGACTACGTGGCCGACGCCTACGGGCGCAACGCGGTGAGCCAGATCATCACCTTCGGCACCATGGCGGCGAAGGCGGTGGTACGCGACGTGGCTCGGGTCCAGGGCAAGTCCTACGGTCTCGCCGACCGGCTGTCGAAGATGATCCCGTTCGAAGTCGGCATGACCCTGGATAAGGCCTACGAGCAGGAAGAAATGCTCCGCGACTTCCTCAAGAGCGACGAGGAAGCCGCCGAGATCTGGGAGATGGCCCTCAAGCTGGAAGGCATCACCCGCGGTACCGGCAAGCACGCCGGTGGCGTGGTGATCGCGCCGACCAAGCTGACCGACTTCTCGCCGATCGCCTGCGACGAGGAAGGCGGCGGCCTGGTGACCCAGTTCGACAAGGACGACGTGGAGGCGGCCGGCCTGGTGAAGTTCGACTTCCTCGGTCTGCGGACCCTGACCATCATCAAGTGGGCGATGGAGATCATCAACCGCGAGCAGGCCAAGAAGGGCCTGGAGCCGGTGAACATCGACTTCATCCCGCTGGACGACAAGCCGACCTATTCGCTGCTGCAGAAGGCCGAGACCACTGCGGTGTTCCAGCTCGAATCGCGCGGCATGAAGGAGCTGATCAAGAAGCTCAAGCCGGACTGCCTGGAAGACCTCATCGCACTGGTGGCGCTGTTCCGCCCGGGTCCTCTGCAGTCGGGCATGGTGGACGACTTCATCAACCGCAAGCACGGTCGCGCCGAGCTGTCCTATCCGCACCCCGATTACCAGTACGCCGGCCTGGAGCCGGTGCTCAAACCCACCTACGGCATCATCCTGTACCAGGAACAGGTGATGCAGATCGCCCAGGTCATGGCCGGCTATACCCTCGGTGGCGCGGACATGCTGCGCCGGGCGATGGGCAAGAAGAAGCCCGAGGAAATGGCCAAGCAGCGCGGCGGTTTCATCGAGGGTTGCAAGAACAACGGCATCGATGCCGATCTCGCGGGCAACATCTTCGACCTGGTGGAAAAATTCGCCGGCTACGGCTTCAACAAGTCGCACTCGGCAGCCTACGGCCTGGTCTCCTACCAGACCGCCTGGCTGAAGACCCACTTCCCGGCGCCGTTCATGGCCGCGGTACTCACCGCGGATATGCAGAACACCGACAAGGTGGTGACGCTGATCGAAGAATGCCGGCACATGAAGCTGCGCATCGTGGCGCCGGACGTGAACAACTCCGAGTTCCGCTTCACCGTCGACGACGATGGCCGGATCGTCTATGGCCTGGGCGCGATCAAGGGCGTCGGCGAGGGGCCGGTGGAGGCGATCACCGAATGCCGCGCCGAAGGCGGGCCGTTCAACACCCTGTTCGACTTCTGCGACCGCGTCGACCTGAAACGCATCAACAAGCGCACCCTGGAAGCGCTGATCCGCGCCGGTGCGCTGGATCGCCTGGGGCCGCACTACCACGACGAGCTAAAGGCCTACCAGGCTACCGTCGACCTCAACCGCGCCGTGCTGCTGGCGGCGATGGAGGAAGCGATCCAGGCCGCCGAGCAGACCGCGCGCAGCCACGACAGCGGGCACATGGACCTGTTCGGCGGAGTCTTCGCCGAGCCGGAGGCGGATGTCTACGCCAACCACCGCAAGGTCAAGGAGCTGACCCTCAAGGAACGCCTGAAGGGCGAGAAGGACACCCTCGGCCTGTACCTGACCGGCCATCCGATCGACGAGTACGAAGGCGAGGTGCGGCGCTTCGCCCGCCAGCGCATCGTCGAGCTGAAGCCGGCGCGCGATACCCAGACGGTGGCCGGGCTGATCGTCAACCTGCGGGTGATGAAGAACAAGAAGGGCGACAAGATGGGCTTCGTCACCCTAGACGACCGCTCCGGACGGATCGAGGCCTCGCTGTTCTCCGAAGCCTTCGCCGCGGCCCAGTCGCTGCTGCAGACCGACGCGCTGGTGGTGGTCGAGGGCGAGGTCAGCCAGGACGACTTCTCCGGCGGACTGCGCCTGCGCGCCAAGCGCGTGATGAGCCTGGAGGAGGCGCGTACCGGCCTGGCGGAGAGCCTGCGGATGAAGCTGCACGCCGACCTGTTGAAGGGCGATCGCCTGCGCTGGCTGGGCGAGCTGTTCAACCGCCATCGCGGTTCCTGCCCGATCACCCTGGACTACACCAGCGCCGACGCCAAGGCCCTGCTGCAGTTCGGCGAGAGCTGGCGGGTGGATCCGGCGGACGATCTGATCCAGGCATTGCGTGACCAGTTCGGGCGCGACAACGTCTTCCTCAATTATCGTTAATCGCGATGGGCGATAACGCCGTTGTTCCGCGCTCTGCGGCGGGAAAACGCGGATCGCCCTTGCTCCCGGCTCGACCCCTGGCGCCCGATCCCGTAAGGTAGGGCGCCAAACGGAAACGGCCCACTAGAATCTGCGCACGACGGAAGCCTATGAACCCGAACTTTCTTGATTTCGAACAGCCGATCGCCGACCTGCAAGCCAAGATCGAAGAGCTGCGCCTGGTGGGCAACGACAATGCGCTGAACATCAGCGACGAAATCTCGCGTCTGCAGGACAAGAGCAAGGCGCTCACCGAAAACATCTTCGGCAATCTGTCCAGTTGGCAGATCGCCCAGCTCGCGCGCCATCCCAAGCGTCCCTATACCCTCGACTACATCGGCTACCTGTTCAGCGATTTCGAGGAACTGCACGGCGACCGGCATTTCGCCGACGACCCGGCGATCGTCGGTGGCGTTGCCCGCCTCGACGGTTCCCCGGTGATGGTCATCGGCCACCAGAAAGGCCGCGAAGTCCGTGAGAAGGTCCGGCGCAACTTCGGCATGCCGCGTCCGGAAGGCTATCGCAAGGCCTGCCGCCTGATGGAAATGGCCGAACGCTTCAAGATGCCGATCCTCACCTTCATCGACACGCCCGGCGCCTACCCGGGCATCGATGCCGAGGAACGCGGCCAGAGCGAGGCGATCGCCTGGAACCTGCGGGTGATGGCGCGACTGAAGACGCCGATCATCGCCACCGTGATCGGCGAGGGCGGTTCCGGCGGCGCGCTGGCCATCGGTGTCTGCGACCAGTTGAACATGCTGCAATACTCCACCTATTCGGTGATCTCGCCGGAAGGCTGCGCCTCCATCCTCTGGAAGACCGCCGAGAAGGCGCCGGAAGCCGCCGAGGCCATGGGCATCACCGCCGAGCGCCTGAAAGGCCTGGGCATCGTCGACAAGGTCATCGACGAACCGCTGGGCGGCGCCCATCGCGATCCGGCGAGCATGGCCGAATCGATCCGTGGCGAACTGCTGGCGCAACTGAAGATGCTCCAGGGCCTGGAAATGGGTGAGTTGCTGGAGCGTCGTTACGACCGCCTGATGAGCTACGGCGCGCCGTAAGCCATCCGGCGCACTGGTACGATCGACAAGCCCGGCATTCGCCGGGCTTGTCGCATGAGGAGCGCAAGCATGCCGGCGGTGCCGCTCGAATCCCGTCTGTTACAGGCCCTGGCGCCCTGGCGCGAAGCGGGGGCTGGTGCGTGGCGTTTTCCGGCGGGCTGGATTCCACGGTGTTGCTGCATCTGCTCGCCCAACTGGCCCGGAGCGAAGCCTTGCCGGCGCTGTCGGCGCTGCATGTCCACCATGGCTTGCAGGCTGCGGCGGACGGTTGGCCGGCGCACTGCCAGGCGGTCTGCCGATCGCTGGGTATCCCGCTGCGGGTCGAGCGGGTGCAGGTCGCCGTTGGCGGCAGCATCGAGCAGGCGGCGCGCGACGCCCGCTATCGCGCATTCCAGGCGAACCTGGGCGAGGGACAGGTGCTGCTCACCGCGCAGCACCTCGACGACCAGGCCGAGACCTTGCTGTTCCGCCTGTTGCGTGGAGCGGGCCTGCGCGGCCTGGCGGCGATGCCGGCGAGCCGGCCGCTGGGCGGCGGCCGCCTGTGCCGACCCTTGCTCGGGGTTTCCCGCGCCGAACTGGAAGCCTATGCGCAGACGCACCGGCTGGACTGGGTGGAGGATCCTTCCAACCAGGATCCGCGCTTCTCGCGCAACTACCTGCGCCGGGAGATCATGCCGCGTCTCGCCTCCCACTGGCCGCAGGCCGTCGCCGGCATGGCGCGCTGCGCGGCGCATCTGCGCGAGGCCGAAGACCTGCTGGCTGAACTGGCCGCCATCGACCTCCGGGCCTGCCGCCAACCCTCGGAACTGGATTGGCCGGACTGGCTGGATCTGCCCCGGATCGCCCTGGAGCCTCTGCGCCGCCTCAGCGCTGCGCGCCAGCGCAACCTGCTGCGGGCCTGGCTGGGACAGCTGACGCGGTTGCCGGACAGCGACCATTGGGCCGGCTGGGAGTCGTTGCGCGATGCCGGCGACGATGCCGACCCGATCTGGCGCCTGGAGAGCGGCGAGCTGCGTCGCGGCGCGGGGCGGATCTGGTGGTTGCCGGCGGACTGGCGGGCGGCGGCGGGACCGTTCGTCTGGGAGCGTCCCGCTCATCCATTGCTTCTTCCCGGCAATGGTCGGCTGGCGTTGCTCGGCGAGGTTCCGGCGGGGCCGTTGCGCGTCGACTACCGGCGGGGTGGGGAGGTGCTGGCCCTGGCCGGGCGCGGTCGCCGCGACCTCAAGCGATTGCTCAACGAAGCGGGCGTACCGAGCTTCCTGCGCGGTCGTTTGCCGCTGCTCTTCCGAGCCGACGAACTGCTCGCGGTGGCCAACATTCCTGGCCTGGACAGTCCCCGCGAGGGGGGCTGGCGACTGTCCTGGAGCCCGCCGACGAACGACCCGGGTTTGAGCTAGTAAGCCGTTTCCAGTAGACTACGCTCCCGTCTTGTACTGCTCCCGCCGATTCCCTCCGGAATCAGCAGGAGTTTGCTTTGCCCACGGATTTGTCCGTGGCGGGAGCTGGCCTCCCTTCTCCGAATCCCCGGCGGTTGATCCCGCCTAAACGCTGACTTCTAGGGTTTTTCATGACGCGCTACATCTTCGTCACGGGTGGTGTTGTTTCTTCATTGGGGAAAGGCATCGCTTCGGCTTCTCTGGCTGCGATCTTGGAAGCGCGTGGCCTGAAGATCACGATGCTCAAGCTGGACCCTTACATCAACGTGGACCCGGGCACCATGAGCCCGTTCCAGCACGGTGAGGTCTTCGTGACCCAGGACGGCGCCGAGACCGACCTGGACCTGGGCCATTACGAGCGCTTCGTTCGTACCACCATGACCCAGAACAACAACTTCACCACCGGCCGCGTCTACATGGACGTGTTGCGCAAGGAACGCCGCGGCGACTACCTGGGCGCCACCGTGCAGGTGATCCCGCACATCACCGACGAGATCAAGCGGCGCATCATCAAGGGCGCCGGCGATGCCGACGTCGCCCTGGTGGAGATCGGTGGCACCGTCGGCGACATCGAGTCGCAGCCGTTCCTCGAGGCGATCCGCCAACTGCGCGTCGAGATCGGCGCCAAGCGCGCGATGCTGATGCACCTGACCCTGGTGCCGTACATCGCCACCGCCGGCGAGACCAAGACCAAGCCGACCCAGCACTCGGTCAAGGAGCTGCGCTCCATCGGCCTGCAACCGGACGTGCTGGTCTGCCGTTCCGACCACCCGATCGACGTCTCCTCGCGGCGCAAGATCGCGCTCTTCACCAACGTCGAGGAGCGCGCGGTGATCGCCCTGGAAGACGTCGACACCATCTACCGCATCCCGTCGGTGCTGCATGCCCAGGGCCTGGACGACATCGTCGTCGAGCGCTTCGGCCTGGAGTGCGGGCAGGCCGACCTGTCCGAATGGGACCGGGTGGTCGATGCCAAGCTCAACCCCGAGCGTGAAGTCACCATCGCCATGGTCGGCAAGTACATGGAACTGCTGGACGCGTACAAGTCGCTGATCGAGGCGATGACCCACGCCGGCATCCAGAGCCGCACCAAGGTCAACCTGCGCTACATCGACTCCGAAGACATCGAGCAGCAGGGCACCAGCCTGCTGGAAGGCGTCGACGCCATCCTGGTCCCGGGCGGCTTCGGCCTGCGCGGCGTGGAAGGCAAGATCAGCACCGTGCAGTACGCCCGCGAGAACAAGATCCCCTACCTGGGCATCTGCCTGGGCATGCAGGTCGCGGTCATCGAATACGCCCGCAACGTGCTCGGCTGGAGCGACGCCAACTCCACCGAGTTCGACAAGTCCAGCGGCCATCCGGTGGTCGGCCTGATCACCGAATGGCAGGACGCGACCGGCGCCACCGAGATCCGCACCGAAGCTTCCGACCTGGGCGGCACCATGCGCCTGGGCGCCCAGGAGTGCCAGCTGCAGACCGGCACCTTGGTGCACGACTGCTATGCCAAGGACGTGATCGTCGAGCGCCATCGCCATCGCTACGAAGTGAACAACAACCTGCTGCCGCAACTGGAACAGGCCGGCCTGAAGATTTCCGGCCGCTCCGGCGACGGCGCCCTGGTGGAAGTGGTCGAGGCCCCGGAGCATCCGTGGTTCGTTGCCTGCCAGTTCCACCCGGAATTCACCTCCACACCGCGTGATGGCCACCCGCTGTTCAGCGGTTTCGTCAACGCCGCGCTGAAATATTCCGGGAAGGCCTGAGCATGGCACAGAAGATCGTTCGCGTCGGCGATATCCAGATCGGCAACGACCTGCCGTTCGTGCTGTTCGGCGGCATGAACGTGCTGGAGTCGCGCGACCTGGCCATGCAGGTCTGCGAAGAATACGTACGGGTTACCGAGAAACTCGGTATCCCTATGTGTTCAAGGCCAGCTTCGACAAGGCCAACCGTTCCTCGATCCACTCGTTCCGTGGTCCGGGCCTGGAAGAGGGAATGAAGATCTTCGAAGAGATCAAGAAGACCTTCAAGGTACCGGTCATCACCGATGTCCACGAGCCGTTCCAGGCCCAGCCGGTGGCCGAGGTCTGCGACATCATCCAGCTGCCGGCCTTCCTCTCGCGACAGACCGACCTGGTGGTGGCGATGGCCAGGACCAACGCGGTGATCAATATCAAGAAGGCCCAGTTCCTCGCGCCCCAGGAGATGAAGCACATCCTGACCAAGTGCGAGGAAGCCGGTAACGACCGCCTGATCTCTGCGAGCGCGGCTCCTCCTTCGGTTACAACAACCTGGTGGTCGACATGCTCGGCTTCGGCATCATGAAGCAGTTCGAGTACCCGGTATTCTTCGACGTCACCCACGCCCTGCAGATGCCTGGCGGTCGCGCGGACTCCGCCGGCGGCCGGCGCGCCCAGGTCACCGACCTGGCCAAGGCCGGGCTCAGCCAGAAGCTCGCCGGGCTGTTCCTCGAGGCCCATCCGGACCCCGAGCACGCCAAGTGCGACGGTCCGTGCGCGCTGCGCCTGAACAAACTCGAAGCCTTCCTGTCCCAGCTCAAGCAACTGGACGAGCTGATCAAGAGCTTTCCTGCAATCGAGACTGCCTAGTCTCCTCAGACCGCCCCGTTCATTCACTTCGGAGTGTTAACAAGAATGGCAAAGATCGTCGACATCAAGGGCCGTGAGGTCCTGGACTCCCGCGGCAACCCTACCGTTGAAGCGGACGTGATCCTGGACAACGGCATCGTCGGCAGCGCCTGCGCGCCTTCCGGTGCTTCCACCGGTTCCCGCGAGGCCCTCGAGCTGCGCGATGGCGACAAGAGCCGTTACCTGGGCAAGGGCGTGCTGAAAGCCGTGGCCAACATCAACGGCCCGATCCGCGACCTGCTGCTGGGCAAGGACGCGGCCGACCAGAAAGCCCTCGACCACGCGATGATCGAGCTGGACGGCACCGAGAACAAGGCCAAGCTGGGCGCCAACGCGATCCTCGCGGTGTCCCTGGCTGCCGCCAAGGCCGCCGCACAGGCCAAGGGCGTACCGCTGTACGCGCACATCGCCGACCTCAACGGCACTCCCGGCCAGTACTCCATGCCGGTGCCGATGATGAACATCATCAACGGCGGCGAGCATGCGGACAACAACGTCGATATCCAGGAATTCATGGTCCAGCCGGTCGGCGCGAAGAACTTCGCCGAGGCGCTGCGCATGGGCGCCGAGATCTTCCATCACCTCAAGGCCGTGCTGAAGGCCCGTGGCCTGAACACCGCCGTCGGTGACGAAGGCGGCTTCGCGCCGAACCTGTCGTCCAACGAAGACGCCCTGGCCGCCATCGCCGAGGCCGTCGAGAAGGCCGGCTACAAGCTGGGCGACGACGTGACCCTGGCCCTGGACTGCGCCTCCAGCGAGTTCTTCAAGGACGGCAAGTACGACCTGGAAGGCGAAGGCAAGGTATTCGACGCCGCCGGTTTCGCCGACTACCTGGCCGGCCTGACCCAGCGCTACCCGATCATCTCCATCGAGGACGGCATGGACGAGTCCGACTGGGCCGGCTGGAAAGGCCTGACCGACAAGATCGGCGCCAAGGTCCAACTGGTCGGCGACGACCTGTTCGTGACCAACACCAAGATCCTCAAGGAAGGCATCGAGAAGGGCATCGGCAATTCGATCCTGATCAAGTTCAACCAGATCGGTTCGCTCACCGAGACCCTGGAGGCCATCCAGATGGCCAAGGCCGCCGGCTATACCGCGGTGATCTCGCACCGCTCCGGCGAAACCGAGGACTCGACCATCGCCGACCTGGCCGTGGGTACCGCCGCCGGTCAGATCAAGACCGGTTCGCTGTGCCGCTCCGACCGCGTGTCCAAGTACAACCAGTTGCTGCGCATCGAAGAGCAACTGGGCGCCAAGGCGCCGTACCGTGGTCGCGCGGAATTCCGCGGCTGAGCCTAGTCTGGTACGGTGAAGGGGTGGCAAGAGCCACCCTTTTCTTCTCAAGGAGTTCGAGGCTTGAGGTTACGTAGCCCCTACTGGCTGTTCGTGGTGCTGATCCTGGCGCTGGCGGGCCTGCAATATCGCCTGTGGGTCGGCGATGGCAGCCTGGCGCAGGTGCGCGACCTGCAGAAGCAGATCGCCGACCAGCATGGCGAGAACGAGCGCCTGCTGGAGCGCAACCGGATTCTCGAAGCCGAAGTCGCCGAGCTGAAGAAAGGCACCGAGACCGTCGAGGAGCGTGCGCGGCACGAGCTCGGCATGGTCAAGGACGGCGAAACCCTCTACCAGCTCGCCAAGTGAGCTGACGACCCTTCTCCCGATGACGACTTCCGACCTTCCCGCCTTCTGGACGGTGATCCCCGCCGCCGGCGTGGGTTCGCGCATGCGCGCCGACCGCCCGAAGCAATATCTCGATCTTGCCGGTCGCACCGTGATCGAGCGCACCCTCGATTGTTTCCTCGAACACCCGATGCTCAGGGGCCTGGTGGTCTGCCTGGCCGAGGACGATCCCTACTGGCCCGGGCTGGACTGCGCCGCCAGCCGGCATGTGCAGCGCGCCGCCGGGGGCGCCGAGCGCGCCGGCTCGGTGTTGAACGGCTTGCTGCGCCTGCTGGAGTTGGGGGCACAGGCCGACGACTGGGTGCTGGTGCATGACGCCGCGCGGCCGAACCTGACCCGCGGCGACCTCGACCGCCTGCTCGAAGAACTCGCCGAAGATCCGGTCGGCGGGCTGCTGGCGGTGCCGGCGAGGGACACTCTCAAGCGCTCCGACCGCGACGGCCGGGTCAGCGAAACCATCGACCGCTCGGTGGTCTGGCTGGCCTATACGCCGCAGATGTTCCGCCTCGGCGCCCTGCACCGGGCGCTGGCCGATGCGTTGGTGGCCGGCGTGGCGATCACCGACGAGGCTTCGGCGATGGAGTGGGCCGGCTATGCGCCGAAGCTGGTGGAAGGGCGCGCCGACAACCTGAAGATCACCACCCCGGAAGACCTGCTGCGCCTGCAGCGCAGTTTTCCGCACTGAACCCTGGCACAAGAAAGCCGACCCGAGGGTCGGCTTTCTTGTCGTTGCAGGCTCGCTCGTTCAGCTTTCCAGCGGCACCTCTATGAGGAAGCGGAACAGCGCGCCATGCTGCTCCACCGCCAGGCATTTGTAGCCCTGGCGCTGGGTATCTTCGGGAATCCCGTGGACCGATTGCGAGCAGTCGGTGACCACTTCCAGGCGTTCGCCCGGCTGCATGGTCGCCAGGGTTTCCAGGGTGGCGATGGCGTTGTACGGGCAATGTTCGCCGCGCAGGTCAAGCGACAGGGTCGGTTTGTCGGTCTGGCTCATGGTTCGGTTTCCGCGGTCGGGTGAATCGGGAGGCGTTCAGTTGCACCAGCAGCAGGCACAGGGCCAGGCCGGCGAAGGTCAATAGCAGGCCGTTGCCGGGCCCGAAGCTTTCCAGCAGGTTGAGCTTGGGATAGGGCAGGGCGAGGCGGGTGCCCAACTGGTCCCAAAAGATCGCCACCAGGGTTCCGCCGATGACGTTGCCGATGCCGACCACCCAGAAGTGCACCTGGCCCTCCATCGAGCGGTACATCCAGCCGGTCTCGCAACCGCCGGCGAGGACGATGCCGATGCCGAAGAGAATGCCGCCGATGATCGCATTCGGGCCCATCCAGAAGATCTTCGGCGCGACGCCCAGGCGGATCGCGGCGAAGGTACCGATGCAGGCGGCCGCCATGCCGAGCAGGATGCCGAAGGCGGCGCGGGTCCGGCCGGTGGTCCAGAGGTCCCGTGCGGCACTGGTGAAGCAGATCTGCGCGCGCTCGATCAGGCCGCCGAACAGCAGGCCGAACAGGCAGGCCATGCCCAGCACCAGCGATACCTCGAAGCGCCAGGCGGCGAACAGCGCGGCGAGCGCCAGCACCGCCAGGCCCAGGCGGGCCTGCAGGCGTGCGCGTCGGGCCAGGCTTTCGGCGCTGGGCAGGGCGCTGGCCGTGGCGCCGACTTTCAGCGGTGTGCGCAGGAACGGCAGCAGGCTGATCTTCACGCCGATCCAGGCGCCGCCGACGGTGGCGAACATGAAGGCCCAGGCGTGCAGGGAAAACATCGGGATACCGGTGAAGAACGCCGCCAGGTTGCAGCCCATCGCCAGGCGCGCGCCGAAGCCGGCGACGATACCGCCGACCAGACCCTGCAGCAGGCGACGTTTGCTGGTCGGCCAGCGCAGGCTGACGTTGCCGGCCCAGAGGGCGCAGCACAGGGCGCCGAGGAACATGCCGATGATCATCACTCCGTCGATCCGGTCCAGCGGCGTGCCTTGAAGGCCGATCAGCCTGAAGTAGCTCCAGTCCTGTGGCTGGTAGCCGAACCAGGACAGCACGTGGCCGCCCCAGCGGGTGATTCGCCGGTCACCGCCCAGAAGGTGCCGGTGAGCGCGAAGTAGTAGGCGGAGGCGACGCCGAGGGCGACCAGCGCCGGCAGCGGCGACCAGAACCTCACCAGGTAGCGTTGGCGAAACGCATTGAAGGCAGACATGCGACTTCCTTGAATCGATAGCGGGTGGAACGGGAAACCGCCAAGTCTATCGCAGCGGTGAATCGCCTTACTGCTTCAGCGCAGGTTTTTCTCCCCGGCGAGTCCCGGATGGGATTGCGCCAGGCCTTCCTTGAGATAGTCCACCAGTTGCCTGACTTTCGGCGACAGGTGCCGCTGCTGCGGGTACAGCGCCCATACCGCGGTATTCGGCGGCTGGTGGCCTTCCAGCAGGGAGACCAGGCGGCCGCTGCGCAGATGCTCGATCACATAGTAGTCGGGCAGCTGGCACAGGCCGAAGCCGCGCAGGGCGGCGTCGAGCACCGCCTGGCCGCTGTTGCAGCGCCAGTTGCCCTGGACCCGGTGCTGGGTTTCCCGGCCGTCCTCGAGGAAGCTCCACAGGTCGCTGCTGCCGATCAGGCAGTTGAACTGGCCGAGTTCCGCCGGCGACTGCGGAGTGCCGTGGCGGCGCAGGTATTCCGGGGTGGCGCAGAGGTACATGACGCGTGGTGCCAACCGTGTGGCGACCAATCGCGAATCGCTCAGGCGGCCGAGGCGGATGGCCAGGTCGAAGCCCTCGTGGAGCAGGTCCAACTGGCGGTTGGACAGCTCGATGTCGACCCGCAGTTGCGGATAGTCGGCCATGAAGGCATTCACCAGCGGCACGATGAAACGTTCGCCGTAGGCTACCGCGCAGGTCATGCGCAGCAGGCCCTTGGGCTCCGCGGAGAGGTCGCTGACCGCGCGCAGGGCTTCGTCGCGGGCGTCCTGCAGGCGCTGGCAATGTTGCAGGAAGGTCTGTCCGGCTTCGCTCAGCGATACTCGCCGGGTGCTGCGGTAGAGCAGGCGGGTCTGCAGGCGCTCCTCCAGGCGGGCGACCTGGCGGCTGATGTGCGACGAGGAAACGCCCATGCGTTCGGCTGCCGCGGTGAACTGCCCGGTTTCGGCGACAGCGACGAATTCGTCGAGTCCTTCCCAGCGATTCATCTGGATTGTCCCTGTATGGCAATAATGTTTTGATTATTGCCTGATTATTCCTTGAAACGCGGTTTTCTACACTTTCCGTTTCAGTGGGTCGCTTAGCGGCCCGCCGGCTTCCATCGTTCAGGAGTTCCCAGATGATCAAGTCCCGTGCCGCCGTCGCCTTCGCCCCCAACAAGCCGTTGGAAATCGTCGAGGTGGATGTGGCGCCGCCGCAGAAGGGCGAGGTACTGGTGCGCATCGTCGCCACCGGCGTCTGCCATACCGATGCGTACACCCTGTCCGGCCAGGATTCCGAGGGGGTGTTCCCGTGCATCCTGGGCCACGAAGGTGGCGGCATCGTCGAAGCGGTGGGCGAGGGCGTGACCTCCCTGCAGGTGGGCGACCATGTCATCCCGCTCTACACCGCCGAGTGCGGCAAGTGCAAATTCTGCCTGTCCGGCAAGACCAACCTCTGCCAGGCGGTGCGCGCCACCCAGGGCAAGGGCCTGATGCCCGACGGCACCAGCCGTTTCTCCTACAAGGGCGAGCCGGTCTTCCACTACATGGGCTGCTCGACCTTCTCCGAATACACCGTGCTGCCGGAAATCTCCCTGGCGAAGATTCCCAAGGACGCGCCGCTGGAGAAGGTCTGCCTGCTTGGTTGCGGCGTCACCACCGGGATCGGCGCCGTGCTGAATACCGCCAAGGTGGAAGAGGGCGCTACCGTTGCCATCTTCGGCCTGGGCGGTATCGGCCTGGCGGCGATCATCGGGGCGAAGATGGCCAAGGCCGCGCGCATCATCGCGGTCGACATCAACCCGGGCAAGTTCGACATCGCCAGGGAGCTGGGCGCCACCGACTTCATCAATCCGAAGGACTACGACAAGCCGATCCAGGACGTCATCGTCGAACTGACCGATGGCGGCGTCGACTACTCCTTCGAGTGCGTCGGCAACGTGCAGTTGATGCGCGCCGCGCTGGAATGCTGCCACAAGGGCTGGGGCGAGTCGGTGATCATCGGTGTCGCCGGCGCCGGCCAGGAAATCAGCACCCGGCCGTTCCAACTGGTCACCGGCCGCGTCTGGCGCGGTTCGGCGTTCGGCGGGTGCGCGGGCGCAGCGAGCTGCCGAGCTATGTCGAGAAGGCGCAGAAGGGCGAGATCCCGCTGGATACCTTCATCACCCACACCATGGGGCTGGAGGACATCAACGAGGCCTTCGAGCTGATGCACGAAGGCAAGAGCATCCGCACCGTCATTCATTACTGACAAGCCGTCGCGGCGGGCCCTGCGGCTCGCCACGACCGTTTCACGGAGGTCACGTGAAGGATTCCCTCGAACTGATCGGCAGCCAGAAGACCTTCGGCGGCTGGCACCAGCGTTACCGTCATTTTTCCCGGACCCTGAACTGCGAGATGGTCTTCGCCATCTACCTGCCGCCCCAGGCCGAGCCGGAGGCGGCGCTGCCGGCCCTGTACTGGCTGTCCGGGCTGACCTGTACCGACGAGAACTTCATGCAGAAGGCCGGCGCCCAGCGGGTCGCCGCCGAACTGGGATTGGTACTGGTGGCGCCGGATACCAGCCCGCGCGGCAGCGGTGTCCCCGGCGATCCCGACGGCGCCTGGGACTTCGGCCTGGGCGCAGGCTTCTACCTGAACGCCACGCAGGAGCCCTGGGCCGCGCACTACCGCATGCACGACTACGTGGTGCACGAGTTGCCGGCGCTGATCGAGGCGCATTTCCCGGTGTCCCGGCGGCGCGGCATCAGCGGGCACTCGATGGGTGGGCATGGCGCGCTGGTTTGCGCGCTGCGCAACCCGGGGCGCTACCTGTCGCTGTCGGCCTTCGCGCCGATCTGCCATCCGAGCGATTGTCCCTGGGGCCAGAAGGCGTTCTCCCGCTACCTGGGCGAGGACCCGGCGGCCTGGCGCGAGTGGGATGCCTGTGCGTTGCTCGAGGGTGCGTCCGAACGCTTGCCGATCCTGGTCGACCAGGGCGAGCGCGACGACTTCCTCGCCGTCCAGCTCAAGCCGGAAGCGCTACGCAATGCGGCGGACAAGGCCGGCCACCCGCTGGAGCTGCGTCTGCAACCAGGTTACGACCACAGCTACTACTTCATCGCCAGTTTCATCGAGGATCACCTGCGCCATCATGCCGGGGTTCTCAACGGTTGATCCGCGATACCTGAAGCCTGTCCCGATCCGGGGTAGAATCACGCCCTGATTCCAACCAGGGTTTTTTCATGCGAATTGGCCATGGCTACGACGTGCATCGCTTCGGCGAGGGCGACTTCATCACCCTCGGCGGTGTGCGCATTCCCCACAAACATGGGCTGGTCGCCCACTCCGACGGCGACGTGCTGCTGCACGCCTTGTCCGATGCGCTGCTCGGCGCGGCGGCGCTGGGCGACATCGGCAAGCACTTCCCGGACACCGACCCGCGGTTCAAGGGCGCCGACAGTCGCGCGCTGCTGCGACACGTGGTCGCCATCGTCGCCGAGAAGGGCTGGAAGGTCGGCAACGTCGACGCCACCATCGTCGCCCAGGCGCCGAAGATGGCGCCGCACATCGAGACCATGCGCGGGTTGATCGCCGAGGACCTCGGCGTCGCGGTCGACCAGGTCAACGTCAAGGCCACCACTACCGAGCGGCTAGGTTTCACCGGACGCGAAGAGGGCATTGCTGTACATGCGGTCGCTTTGCTGATGGCCCGATGAGCGTTCTCGGCGAACTCGACCTGCTCGGGCCGCGCGCCCATGGGGCAGCCTGCGGCGAGGCGGTGCTCAAGGCCGTGGCCGAGGACTTCCAGGTCGACGAGGTGCTGGACATTCCCCTCAGCGGTGAAGGCGAGCACCTCTGGTTGTGGGTGGAAAAGCGCGGATTGAACACCGAGGAGGCGGCCCGTCGCCTCGGCCGCGCCGCCGGCGTGCAGCAGAAGAACGTCAGCTACGCCGGGTTGAAGGACCGCCAGGCCCTGACCCGGCAATGGTTCAGCCTGCACCTGCCGGGCAAGGCCGATCCCGACCTGGGCGCAGCCGAGGGCGCGGACCTGCGGATTCTTCGCTGCACCCGTCATTCGCGCAAGTTGCAGCGAGGCGCGCATGCCGCCAACGGCTTCACCCTGCGTCTGACCGGGCTGCGGGCGGAGCGTGCCCTTCTCGACGCGCGCTTGGAACGTATCGCCGCGGACGGCGTGCCCAATTATTTCGGCCTGCAACGCTTCGGCCACGGCGGCGGCAACCTGGTCGACGCGCGCAGTTGCGCGGAACAGGACCTGCTGCCGGCGAACCGCAACCTGCGTTCGCGCTTCCTTTCCGCCGGGCGCAGCTGCCTGTTCAATCGCCTGCTCGCCGAGCGGGTCGCGGAGGGTAGCTGGAACCGGGCAGCGGTCGGTGACCTGCTGGCCTTCACCGACAGCCGCAGCTTTTTCCTCGCTGGCGAGGAAGAATGCCGCGATGCCCGTCTGGCCGCCCTCGACCTGCACCCCACCGGACCGCTCTGGGGCGAGGGCGATCCGCCGAGCGGCGCCGGCGTCCTCGAACGCGAGCTGGCCCTGGCCGGGCGCGAGCCGGCGCTCTGCCGCTGGCTGGCGAAGGCGGGCATGGCGCACGAACGGCGCATCCTGCGGCTCCCCATCCAGGGGCTGGCGTGGCATTATCCCGAACCTGATGTTCTGCAACTGGAATTCGTCCTGCCGGCCGGTTGTTTCGCCACCGTAGTGGTGCGTGAAATCCTCGACCTGGTACCGACAGGGAGACGACGGAAAACCCATGCGCATACTGATTGCCAACGACGACGGGGTGACCGCACCCGGTATCGCCGCGCTTTACGACGCGCTGGCGGATCATGCCGATTGCGTAGTGATCGCCCCCGACCAGGACAAGAGCGGCGCCAGCAGTTCCCTGACGCTGGACCGCCCGCTGCACCCGCAGCGCCTGGACAACGGATTCATCAGCCTCAACGGCACGCCGACCGACTGCGTGCACCTGGGCCTGAACGGCTTGCTGGAGGAATTGCCGGACATGGTGGTCTCGGGTATCAACCTGGGCGCCAACCTCGGCGATGACGTCCTCTATTCCGGTACCGTGGCGGCGGCCATCGAAGGGCGCTTCCTGAAGGGGCCGGCCTTCGCCTTCTCGCTGGTCTCGCGGTTGACGGACAACCTGCCCACTGCCATGCACTTCGCCCGCCTGCTGGTCTCCGCCCACGAGCGCCTGGCCGTGCCGCCGCGTACCGTGCTCAACGTCAATATCCCGAACCTGCCGCTGGATCGCGTACGTGGTATCCAACTGACCCGCCTCGGGCACCGCGCCCGTGCCGCCGCACCGGTGAAGGTGGTCAATCCGCGCGGCAAGGAAGGCTACTGGATCGCCGCGGCCGGCGATGCCGAGGATGGCGGGCCGGGGACGGATTTCCACGCGGTCATGCAAGGCTACGTGTCGATCACTCCGTTGCAGCTGGACCGTACCTTCCACGAAGCCTTCGGCGGCCTCGACGAGTGGCTGGGAGGACTGACGTGATGTCCGAAGACCTGCATCGCCGGGGTATCGGCATGACCTCCCAGCGTACCCGAGAGCGCCTGATCCAGCGCCTGTACGAAGAAGGCCTGTCCAACGCCCACGTGCTCGAGGTGATCCGCCGCACGCCGCGTCATCTGTTCGTCGACGAGGCGCTCTCGCATCGCGCCTACGAAGACACCGCCCTGCCGATCGGCCACAACCAGACCATTTCCCAGCCGTTCATGGTGGCGCGGATGACCGAGTTGCTGCTGGCGGCCGGCCCGCTGGACAAGGTCATGGAGATCGGTACCGGGTCCGGCTACCAGACCGCGGTGCTGGCGCAACTGGTCGAGCGGGTCTTCTCCGTCGAGCGGATCCAGGCGTTGCAGGACAAGGCCAAGGAGCGTCTTGCGGAGCTAAACCTGCGTAATGTTGTCTTTCGTTGGGGCGATGGCTGGGAGGGCTGGTCGGCGTTGGCTCCCTACAATGGAATCATCGTCACCGCGGCGGCCACGGAAGTCCCGCAGTCGTTGCTGGACCAGTTGGCCCCGGGGGCGCCTGGTGATCCCGGTCGGTGGCGGCGAGGTCCAGCAACTGATGCTGATCGTCCGCACCGAGGACGGGTTCAGCCGCCAGGTACTCGACTCGGTACGTTTCGTCCCGCTGCTCAACGGCCCGATCGCCTGAGCCGGCGGCCGGCGTCGCCGGCCCGATTGAACGAAAGCGAAGAAGATGGATAAGGGGGAAGGATTGAGGCTAGCAGCGACCCTGCGGCAATGGACTCGGCTCTACGGTGGCTGCCACCTGTTGCTCGGGGCCGTTGTCTGTTCCCTTCTCGCCGCCTGTTCGTCGTCGCCTCCCGGCGGAGTCAAGGTCGTCGATCGCAACGGTTCCGCGCCTGCCGCTGCGCGGCGTACGCCGGTCACCAGCGGGCAGTACATCGTGCGCCGCGGCGACACCCTGTATTCCATTGCCTTCCGCTTCGGCTGGGACTGGAAAGCCCTGGCCGCGCGCAATGGCATCGCGCCGCCCTATACCATCCAGGTCGGTCAAGCTATCCAATTTGGTGGGCGGGCATCGACGCAACCGTCCGTCGCGAAAAACACGCCGGTCGTCGCTGCGCCCGTGGCGACCAAGCCTACCCCGGTTCCACCCGCAGTTAGTACGTCGGTACCTGCCAAGCCCGCACCGGCTCCGGCCTCGACCACGACCCCACCCAGCAGCGGCGCGACTCCCGTCGTCGCGGGGCCTGCGGTGGGGGGGTGGGCATGGCCCGCGAGCGGTACTCTGATCGGCCGTTTTGCCTCAAACGGAAGTTTGAATAAAGGGATTGATATAGCCGGTCAATTGGGCCAGCCTGTCCTGGCTGCGTCTGGTGGGACCGTTGTATACGCCGGTAGTGGTTTGCGGGGCTACGGCGAGTTGGTCATCATCAAACACAACGAGACCTACGTGAGTGCCTACGGTCACAACCGCAGGCTGCTGGTGCGGGAAGGGCAACAGGTCAAGGTAGGGCAATCGATTGCCGAGATGGGCTCCACAGGAACCGATCGGGTGAAGCTGCACTTCGAGATTCGCCGCCAGGGTAAGCCTGTCGATCCACTGCAATATTTGCCACGTCGCTGACCGGGAGTTCGCCCGCCCACATCATGTAGGTGAGCGGGTCCGGGCGTGTCCAGCGGGAAAGGAATCGCCCGGGCTTGAGTCGAACTCATGCAAGGGATAACGACATGGCACTCAAAAAAGAAGGGCCGGAGTTTGACCACGATGATGAAGTGCTCCTCCTGGAGCCCGGCATCATGCTGGACGAGTCGTCTGCCGACGAGCAGCCTTCTCCCCGGGCAACTCCAAAAGCCACCACTTCCTTCTCTTCCAAACAACACAAGCACATCGACTACACGCGCGCGTTGGACGCAACGCAGCTGTATCTCAACGAAATCGGTTTCTCGCCCCTGTTGACGCCCGAAGAGGAAGTCCACTTCGCTCGTCTGGCGCAGAAGGGCGATCCCGCTGGTCGGAAGCGGATGATCGAGAGCAACCTGCGGTTGGTGGTGAAGATCGCCCGGCGCTATGTCAATCGCGGACTGTCCCTGCTCGACCTGATCGAGGAAGGCAACCTAGGCCTGATCCGCGCCGTGGAGAAGTTCGATCCGGAGCGCGGATTCCGGTTCTCGACCTACGCCACCTGGTGGATCCGCCAGACCATCGAGCGGGCCATCATGAACCAGACCCGGACCATTCGCTTGCCGATCCATGTGGTCAAGGAGCTCAACGTCTACCTGCGTGCGGCGCGGGAACTGACCCACAAGCTCGACCACGAACCTTCACCCGAAGAAATCGCCAACCTGCTGGAGAAGCCGGTCGCCGAGGTCAAGCGCATGCTCGGCCTGAACGAACGGGTGACTTCGGTAGACGTCTCTCTTGGTCCGGACTCGGACAAGACCCTGCTGGATACGCTCACCGACGATCGCCCCACCGACCCGTGCGAGCTGCTGCAGGATGACGATCTCAGCGAAAGCATCGACCAGTGGCTGACGGAACTCACCGACAAGCAGCGTGAGGTGGTGATTCGCCGCTTCGGCTTGCGCGGGCACGAAAGCAGCACGCTGGAAGAGGTCGGCCAGGAAATCGGCCTGACCCGCGAGCGGGTTCGTCAGATCCAGGTCGAGGCGCTGAAGCGCCTGCGGGAGATCCTGGAGAAGAACGGCCTGTCGAGTGACGCGCTGTTCCAGTGACGGAAAACCTTAGACCCACTGAAGACCCGGCGTTCGCCGGGTTTTTTGTGTCTGCTCTTGTAAGCATTAACTTACACGGCGTGTGAGCCTAAGTAGATAAATGCCCGGGAGGTTTGCCAAAAACGCTCGGTGAATTTAAGTAACTTATTGAAAATAAAGGAATATATTTTTCTAAAATGACTGCCGAAGAAGCTTCGCTGGGTTTTCTGGCAGGTTGCGGAAGCACAGGGAATCGCTAATATCACTCCTGCGTACAGGGAACACGCAACCCCGAAGGATCGGGGAAGGGACGTCGCCAGGGAGGCGATTCATCAGGACGATGACGAGGGACTGAAGAGTGGGCGGGGTAATACCCCGCCCCTTTTTTTTGCCTGCCGTTTTACTCGTCGCCAAAGAAAAGGCCCGCTGTTTGCGGGCCTTGGCGTATCAGCGCTCCAGATGCTGGAGCTTGCCGGCGACGCCGTCCCATTCCTCAGCGTCGGGCAGGGCATCCTTCTTCTCGGTGATGTTCGGCCAGACTTCCGCCAGCTCGCTGTTCAGCTCGATGAATTCCTGCATGTTCTCCGGCACTTCGTCTTCGGAGAAAATCGCCTGGGCCGGACATTCGGGCTCGCACAGGGCGCAGTCGATGCACTCGTCCGGATGGATGACCAGGAAGTTGGGTCCTTCGTAGAAGCAGTCTACCGGGCAGACTTCCACGCAGTCGGTGTATTTGCACTTGATGCAGTTGTCGGTGACGACGAAGGTCATTTTCTAGTTCTCTCCTCAGGCGGGCGGCTAAGCGCGCGCGATTCTAGCAGCTTGTGCGGTAGTCCGTCAGACCCGCATCTTCCATGCATATAACAGATCGAGAGCTTGCCGCGGGCTGATATCGTCGGGATTGATCCTCGACAATTCATCGATCACCGGGTGCGGCAGGCTGGCGAACAGGTCGCTCTGCATCGGCGAGGCGGGCTTGCCGCTCTGCTGGCTCGGCATCTCGTGCGGCAGGCTGGTGGTTTCCAGGCGCTTGAGGTGTTCGCGGGCGCGCTGGATTACCGGGGCCGGCACGCCGGCCAACTGGGCCACCGCGAGGCCGTAGCTCTGGCTCGCCGGTCCCGGCAGTACATGGTGCAGGAACACGATGCGTTCATTGTGCTCGGTCGCGTTCAGGTGCACGTTGGCTACCGCGGGCTGGCTTTCCGGCAGTACGGTCAGTTCGAAATAGTGGGTGGCGAACAGGGTGAAGGCGCGAGTCCGGGCCAGGTCCTCGGCCGCTGCCCAGGCCAGCGACAGGCCGTCGAAGGTGCTGGTGCCGCGGCCGACCTCATCCATCAGCACCAGGCTCTTGTCAGTGGCGTTGTGCAGGATGTTGGCGGTTTCGCTCATCTCCACCATGAAGGTCGAGCGGCCGCCGGCAAGGTCGTCGGACGAGCCGATGCGGGTGAAGATGCGGTCCACCAGGGACAGCTCGCAGCGCGCAGCCGGAACGAAGCTGCCGATATGCGCAAGCAGCACGATCAGCGCGGTTTGCCGCATGTAGGTGGATTTACCGCCCATGTTCGGACCGGTGATCACCAGCATCCGGGTGTCGGCATCCAGCGCCAGGTCGTTGGCCACGAACGGCGTCTCCAGCACCTGCTCGACCACCGGATGGCGGCCCTGCTCGATGTGCAGGCAGGTGTGTTCGACGAACCGCGGGCGATTCAGGTCGAGGTTCAGCGCGCGTTCGGCGAGATTCGCCAGCACGTCCAGCTCCGCCAGCGCCGAGGCGCTGTCCTGGAGCGGAGCGAGATGGCCGATCAGGCGTTCCAGCAGCTCTTCGTAGAGCGCCTTCTCGCGGGCCAGGGCGCGGCTCTGGGCCGACAGCGCTTTGTCCTCGAAGGCCTTCAGTTCCGGCGTGATGAAGCGCTCGGCGCCTTTCAGGGTCTGCCGGCGGATGTAGTCGGCCGGCGCCTGTTCGGCCTGCACCCGTGGCAGCTCGATGAAGTAGCCATGGATGCGGTTGTAGCCGACCTTCAGGTTGGGCAGGCCGGTGCGGGCCTTCTCGCGCGCTTCCAGGTCCATCAGGAATTGCCCGGCGTTTTCGCTCAGCGCCTGCAGCTCGTCCAGCTCCGCGTCATAGCCGGTCTTGATCACGCCACCGTCGCGGATCACCGCTGGCGGGTTGTCGATGATCGCCTTGGCCAGCAGTTCGGCGAGTTCGGGATAGGTGCCGATGGTGGTGGCCAGCGCCTGCAGGTGCGGCGCTTCCAGTTCGGTCATGGCGTTCTGCAGGTCCGGCAGCGCCGCCAGCGCGTCGCGCAGGCGCGCCAGGTCGCGAGGGCGGGCGTTGCGCAGGCCGATGCGGGCGAGGATGCGTTCGAGGTCGCCGATTTCCTTGAGCTGCGGTTGCAGGTTCTCGAAGCGGTAGCGTTCCAGCAGGCAGGCGATGGACTCCTGGCGGGCTTCCAGTACCGCGCGGTCACGCAGCGGACGGTTCAGCCAGCGGCTCATCAGGCGGCTGGCCATGGCGGTCTGGCAGCGGTCGACCACCGATTGCAGAGTGTTCTCGCGGCCACCGCTGAGGTTGATATCCAGCTCCAGGTTGCGGCGGCTGGCACCGTCGAGGATCACCGTGTCATCGAGGCGGTCGTGGCGCAGGCTGCGCAGGTGCGGCAGGGCGGTACGCTGGGTTTCCTTGGCGTAGGCGAGCAGGCAGCCGGCGGCGCCGATGGCCAGGGTCAGGTTCTGGCAGCCGAAGCCTTTCAGGTCCTGGGTGCCGAATTGCTGGCAGAGGCTCTTGTGCGCCGAGTCGCGATCGAAGTCCCATGGCGCGCGGCGACGTACGCCGCGGCGCTTCTCCGCCGGCAGGCCCTGTGGCCAGTCGTCGGGAATCAGCAGCTCGGCCGGGTTGAGGCGCTCCAGTTCGGCCAGCAGGGTTTCCCAGCCTTTTATCTCCTGGACGCTGAAGCGGCCGCTGGTGATGTCCAGCACGGCGAGGCCGAACAGGCGCTCGTCGCCGAGGATCGCCGCCAGCAGGTTGTCGCGGCGTTCGTCGAGCAGCGCTTCGTCGCTCACCGTACCGGGAGTGATGATCCGCACCACCTGGCGCTCCACCGGCCCCTTGCTGGTGGCCGGATCGCCGATCTGCTCGCAGATCGCCACCGACTCGCCGAGCTTGACCAGCTTGGCCAGGTAGCCCTCCGCGGAATGGAAGGGAATGCCTGCCATCGGGATCGCCTTGCCGCCGGACTGGCCGCGTGCGGTCAGGGTGATGTCGAGCAGTTTGGCGGCCTTCTTCGCGTCCTCGTAGAACAGCTCGTAGAAGTCGCCCATGCGATAGAACATCAATTGGTCGGGGTGCTGATGCTTCAGTTTGAAGTACTGCTGCATCATTGGCGTGTGCTGAGAGAGGTCGGTCATACGGGCCTTCGGAAGCGGGCTTTGGACGGTGCAAAAGAGGGCAATGTTAACCCGATTCACCGGCCTGTGTCGGGTCCGTTCGGAACCGGCGCGGACCCTCAGGTCCGCGCCTGTGCGGGCTGCTTTCAGCGTGCCGCGGTATAGCTGGCGCCGAGCTTCTGCCGACCGTCGGGCAGGTTGATCTGCGCCGGGTCGAGACGCCAGACCCGCGCCGCGGCGATGTCACCGAGGAGCAGGCTGTAGGTCGGGTCGAACGAAGTGCTGGAGAAGATCAGGTAGTCCTCGTTCACCGGCGCGGCGTCGGAATTGTCGCCCTGGCAGTGGTTGAGCGGCAGGATCGCCGGGGTGCCGGGCGGGCTGTTGGGTACGACCATGGCCAACTGGTCGTTGCCGGCCGGCTGGGTGCGCGAGAGGAAGTAGGCGGTATAGTCGCGTACCACCGGGTAATAGTCGCGGCCCCCCGCGGCCGGGGTGGCGAGGGCGCTGACCTGGCCGTTCTCCAGGTTCCTGCGCACCACCCGCAGGCTGTCGCCGGCTCCTGTCGCGTAGACCACGTACTTGCCTGAGGGGGTGAGGAACGGCATCGACTCTTCGGTGCTCCAGCCGTCGCCGGTCACGGCTTTCCAGGCGCTCACGCCGACGCTGCCATCGCCATTGAAGACCAGGGTGGCGAGGCGGATGTCGCCCTCGTGCTTGAGCACGACCTGGCGGCCGTCGAAGGAGAACTTCGGATCCTCGTTGCGACCGCCGATGGCCGCGGTCAGGTTGCTCGGCGCCTGGGTACCGCCGATGGCCCAGGCGAACACGTGCCAGGCGCCATTCTGGCGGCCCATGAAGGTCAGGTAGCGGCCGTCCGGGGAGAAATGCGCATTCATCGGGTCCTCGATGTTCCAGCCGGGCTGGTTGAGCTGGCGGGTGCTCTTGCTCTTGAAATCGTGCAGGTAGAGGTTCGAGGAGCCGTCCCCGTACTCCATATAGCTGTGGTAGGCCAGGCGCCCGCCGAGCGCGGGCAGGCTGCTGGCGGGTTGCAGGGCCAGGTTGGCGGTGCAGGCCGCATGGGCGGGGAGGCTGGCAACGGGGGAGAGGAGCAGGGCGAGGGAGAGCAGAGAGACCTTGAGTGGCGCGATGTTCATGGGGTGCCTTTCCTTGGACGGTGATGGAGCACGCATGTTCGCGCATTCGCTGCCTTCGCGCGGTTGCGCTTGTCCGAAAGCTGCTTCTGAATGGAAAAGCCGATGGTGTAGGGTAGTCCCTTTCCGTTTCTACCCTGGAGAACAGTGATGACCCTGATGGAGTCCGACCTGACCGCACTGGCCGCCCGCCTCGGCGAAAGCCTTCGTTACCTGGGCGAGCAGGTCAGCACGGCGGAATCCTGCACCGGTGGCGGCATCGCCGAGGCGATCACCCGCATCCCGGGGAGTTCGGGCTGGTTCGAGGCTGGCTACGTGACCTACTCGAACCGCCAGAAGACCCTCCAGCTGGAGGTGCCCGAGTCGCTGTTCCCGGCAGTCGGCGCGGTCAGCCGGGAAGTGGTCGAGGCCATGGTGCGCGGCGCCCAGCGGCACAGCCGGGCGCGTTTCGCGGTGGCGGTGAGCGGTGTCGCCGGGCCCGACGGCGGCTCGCCGGAAAAGCCGGTTGGCACGGTCTGGCTGGCCTGGGCCGACGGCGAGCGGCTGGTCAGCGAGCGCTGCCAGTTCAACGGCGACCGCGATGCCGTGCGCCGGCAGACGGTGGCGACCGCGCTGACCGGCCTGCTGCGCATGAGCAACGGCGAGAACCCGGGCTAGCCGCGCCTGCGGGCAACCGTTCGGAACATTCTTCCCGTCGGGGGTAGGCGAGCGACTTGCCCTGTGGAATAATACTGTCTACTTATACAGTTGTTCGTGGCCGTCCGGCCGCCCTGACTTCGCGAGGACTTCAATGGACGAGAACAAGAAGCGCGCCCTGGCCGCGGCCCTGGGACAGATCGAACGCCAATTCGGCAAAGGCGCGGTCATGCGCATGGGCGACCATGAGCGCCAGGCGATCCCGGCCATCTCCACCGGCTCCCTGGGCCTGGACATCGCCCTCGGCATCGGCGGCCTGCCCAAGGGCCGGATCGTCGAGATCTACGGTCCGGAATCCTCGGGCAAGACCACCCTGACCCTCTCGGTGATCGCCGAGGCCCAGAAACAGGGCGCCACCTGTGCCTTCGTCGACGCCGAGCACGCGCTCGATCCCGACTATGCCGGCAAGCTGGGCGTCAACGTCGACGACCTGCTGGTCTCCCAGCCGGACACCGGCGAGCAGGCCCTGGAAATCACCGACATGCTGGTGCGCTCCAACGCGGTCGACGTGATCATCGTCGACTCCGTGGCCGCGCTGGTACCCAAGGCCGAGATCGAAGGCGAGATGGGCGACGCCCACGTCGGCCTGCAGGCACGCCTGATGTCCCAGGCGCTGCGCAAGATCACCGGCAATATCAAGAACGCCAACTGCCTGGTCATCTTCATCAACCAGATCCGCATGAAGATCGGCGTCATGTTCGGCAACCCGGAAACCACCACCGGCGGTAACGCACTGAAGTTCTACGCCTCGGTCCGCCTGGACATCCGTCGTACCGGTGCGGTGAAGGAAGGCGACGAGGTGGTGGGTAGCGAAACCCGCGTCAAGGTGGTGAAGAACAAGGTTTCCCCGCCGTTCCGCCAGGCCGAGTTCCAGATCCTCTACGGCAAGGGCATCTACCGTACCGGCGAGATCATCGACCTGGGCGTGCAATTGGGCCTGGTCGAGAAGTCCGGCGCCTGGTACAGCTACCAGGGCAGTAAGATCGGCCAGGGCAAGGCGAACGCCGCCAAGTACCTGGAAGACAATCCGGAAATCGGTTCGGTACTGGAGAAGACCATTCGCGACCAGTTGCTGGCCAAGAGCGGCCCGGTGAAGGCCGACGCCGAAGAAGTGGCTGACGCCGAAGCCGATTGAGGCCAATGGCGACCGTGCTCGATACGCCCGTCGCCGTGCGGCGGGCGGCCATGGATCTGCTGGCGCGCCGTGAGCACGGGCGCGCCGAGCTTTCCCGCAAGTTGCGCC
Source organism: Pseudomonas sp. PS1(2021) (assembly GCF_020405165.1). Classification (NCBI taxonomy): domain Bacteria; kingdom Pseudomonadati; phylum Pseudomonadota; class Gammaproteobacteria; order Pseudomonadales; family Pseudomonadaceae; genus Pseudomonas; species Pseudomonas sp. PS1(2021). Next base: position 48,411 of record NZ_CP084484.1, read on the forward strand.
AGCGTGGCGCGTCTGCCGAGTTGATCGACCCTGCCCTCGACCGCCTGGCCGAGGAAGGTCTGCTCGACGAATCCCGCTATCTCGAAAGCTTCATCGCCAGTCGCGCCCGTAGCGGCCATGGGCCGTTGCGCATCCGTGAGGAACTGGCGCAACGCGGTCTGCCGCGCGCCGATATCGAAAGGGCGCTGGGTGCCTGCGAGGTCGACTGGAGTGCGCAATTGCGCGAGGTCTGGCGCCGCAAGTTCGCCCGCCTGCCGCAGGACGCCAGGGAAAAGGCCCAGCAGGGCCGCTTCCTGGCGTACCGGGGTTACTCCATGGAGTCGATCAGCCGCCTGTTGAACGGTCGCAGCGACGATTGAGCGCGTGCCGGAGCGGCAGCTTCAGTCCCAGTTTTCCGGCAGGTTGATGTAGTCCAGCAATTCCCGCAGACGCCCCTGGTCGCGCCCGTTGAACACGAAGGCGAGGCGGGTCAGGTTGCGGAACTCCGGTTCGTCCTGTTCCTGCTCGCTGTAGGCCTGCTGCTGGAAGCCGCCGCTCAGGCAGAGGCTGGCGAAGTGTTCGTGCAGGTGCGCCAGCGCGGCTTCGTTCAGGGCGTGGTTCAGGCGAATAACGAACGTGCCTTTCAGCCAGCGGCTGGAGTGGAAGTTGCGGTAGAACTGGGCGATTTCCTTCACCGCGTCTTCGGCCGAATGCACCAGGCGCATCAGGCGCATGTCGGCCGGCAGGATATAGTGATTCTCCAGCAACTGTTCCTGCATGAACTCCAGGGCGTGTTCCCAGTAGCGGCCGCCCGGCTGGTCGAGCAGCACGATCGGCACCAGCGGGCTCTTGCCGGTCTGTACCAGGGTCAGCACTTCCAGTGCCTCGTCTAGGGTGCCGAAGCCGCCGGGGCAGAGCACCAGGGCGTCGGCTTCCTTGACGAAGAACAGCTTGCGCAGGAAGAAGAAGTGGAACGACAGCAGGTTGCCGCTGCCGTCCACCGTATGGTTGGCGTGCTGCTCGAAGGGCAGGGTGATGTTGAAGCCCAGGCTGTTCTCCAGCCCGGCGCCTTCGTGGGCGGCGGCCATGATGCCGCCGCCGGCGCCGGTGATCACCATCAGGTCGTAGCGGGCCAGTTCCTCGCCCAACTTGCGCGCCAGGGCATAGACCGGATGTTCGACTGGCGTGCGCGCCGAGCCGAACACGGTGACCTTGCGTCGCCGCTTGAACTGCTCGAGGACGCTGAAGGCATGCTCCATCTCGCGCAGGGTCTGCAGCATGATCTTGGCGTCCCAGCGGTTGCGGTCGGCCTGGGCCATGCGCGTCACGGTGAAGAGCATCTCGCGGTAGAGCGCGAGATTGGGGCTGTCGCCGGGAGCCGCAAGGGCCGCCAGTTCGTCGACCTTCCGCGCCAGGTCGGTGCCGCTGGTCTGGAAGTGCCGGGAAAGATAGTCATCGGCTTCGTAGGGCATTCGCATACTCCTTCTACAACCACCCTGGACAGGCGGTCATCCGCATACTGCCACGGACTGCGTGACAGTTGCGGACGGCGGCTCAGATCTCGATGCGTTCGCCGGGCTCCGGTATCTCGGCATCCCAGTCGAGACGCTCGCGGATCGCGCCCTGCAGCGCTTCCATCTTTTCCCGCTCGCCATGTATCAGGTATAGCGCTGGACGGTGGGCGAAGTGACCGACCCAGTCGAGCAGCTGCGATTGCCCGGCGTGGGCGGAGAAGCCGCCGAGGGTATGGATCTGCGCCTTGACCGCGATGCGCTGGTGGAACACGCGAACCGCGCTGGCGCCGTCGACGATGTTGCGGCCCAGGGTGCCGCGCGCCTGGAAGCCGGGGAATACCACATGGCATTCCGGGCGCCAGAGGTTGTGCTTGAAGTGATGGACGATACGGCCGCCGGTGCACATGCCGCTGCCGGCGATGATGACCGCGCCGCTCTTGATCCGGTTGATCACCATCGACTCGTCGGCGCTGCGGGTGACGCGCAGCACCGGCAGCCATTCCTCCAGGCGGGTGGTGCCGGTGCCGCGAATGTACTCGCGGTCGCGGTCGTCGAACTCGTTGCTGTGGCGCAGGTAGATGCCATTGGCACGGGCGGCCATCGGGCTGTCGAGGAATACCGCCTGTTGCGGCAGGCGGCCCTCCTGGTAGAAGCGGCCGAGGTAGTAGAGCAGGTCCTGGGTGCGGCCGACGGCGAACGACGGGATCAGCACGTTGCCGCCGTCGCGGTGCGCCTGGTCGAGAATCGCCGCCAGTTCCTCCAGGGTGTCGTTGCTGTCGCGGTGATCGCGATCGCCATAGGTGGATTCGAGCATCACCACGTCGGCCCGGCTCAGCGGCGAGGGCGCGCGCATCAACGGCGAGCAGGTGTTGCCGAGGTCGCCGGAAAACACCAGGCGGCGCGGTTGCACCTGGTCGTGGAATTGCACTTCGACGATCGACGAGCCGAGGATGTGCCCGGCGTTGTGAAAGGTCACCCGCACGCCACGAGCGACCGCCACGGTGCTGCCGAGGCTGATCGGCCGGCGCAGCTTGAGCGCGCGTTCGGTGTCGGCCTGGGTATACAGCGGCTTGATGCTCGGCTTGCCGATCCGGTTGCGCCAGCGGTTCTCCCACTCGGCGTCCTTTTCCTGGATGTGCGCGGAGTCCAGCAGCATGAGTTCCAGCAGTTCGCAGGTGGCCTCGGTGGCGAAGATCGGGCCCTTGAAGCCCTCGGCCGCCAGGCGCGGCAGCAGGCCGCTGTGGTCCAGGTGGGCGTGGGAGATGACCACCGCGTCGATGCTCGCGGGATCGAAGGGGAAGGGCGCGCGGTTGCCGTTGTCGGCTTCGCGGCGCCCCTGGCGCATGCCGCATTCGAGCAGGACCTTCACGCCATCGAGGGTTTCCAGCAGATAACAGGAGCCAGTGACCTCCTGGGCGGCGCCTAGAAACGTCAGTGATGCCATCGAGCCTCCTCCGTCAGAGCTCTGTCGACACCCCGATACCTTTCGGGGATCGTGGAATGCCATGGAACCTTCGTACAGGGCCAGGGTGAACGAATCGGGGGCGGGGAGCTTGATGCAGGTCAGCGCCCTTTGCCGTGTGCTGCCTAGACTGCAAGGCACCACTAGGGAGGCTACCCACCATGAGTCAGATTCTGCCCAGTCAGGACGAGTTGCTTGCCCATGCGGCGGCCGAGCCGGCGTTTGCCGCGTGGCTGCAAGGCCATGGTCCGCTCCAGCATAGCGCAGAGACCCGCGCCGCCGTGTTCCGCACCGCTCATCAATTGGTCCAAGCCGGGCTGCAACCGGACCTGGCCAGCGTCTACCAGCTGTTCCGCGCCCTCGACCGGCTGACCGCCAGCGCCCTGCGCATCGTCGTGCACATGACCTACGCCCGGCGCATCCGCCTGGACGGCCAGCCGTTGCAGGCCGAGGATTTCAAGACACAGCCCGAGGGCCACACCGGCGGAGCCCTGAACATGGTCCCGGCCTACGCCGGCTATCTGGCACTCAACGTCCTGACCGGCAAGACTCGCGCCTGGTTGATGGGCCAGGGCCATTGCGTGGCCGCCATCGACGCGCTGAACGTCCTCACCGGCAACCTGCACCCGGAGCAGGAGCGCGCCTATGCCGACGGCGAGGAAGGGCTGAACCGCTTGCTGCAGGACTTCTACGGCTACGCCCAGGCCCCCAACGGCGCACCGGCGGCGCCACTGGGCAGCCACGTGAATCCGCATACCGCCGGCGGTATCGCCGAGGGCGGTTACCTCGGCTTCGCCGAATTGCAGTACGCGCACATGCCGCTGCCCGGCGAGACCCTGGTGGCGTTCCTCTCCGATGGCGCCGCCGAGGAACAGCGCGGCAGCGACTGGATTCCGCGCTGGTGGCGAGCCGAGGATTGCGGGGCGGCGCTGCCGGTGATGATCGCCAATGGCCGGCGCATCGAGCAGCGCACCGAACTGGGCACCCATGAGGGGCTGGAGGGCTTCAAGCTGCATCTGCGCCGATGCGGCTTCGATCCGATCAGCTTCGATGGGCGCGACCCGGCCGCCTTCGTCTGTACGCTCTGGGAGATGGAGCAGCGCCTGGAGCGGCGCGTGCAGGAGAAGAACAGCGGCATCCTCCGCTACCCGCTGCCGATTCCCTACGGCATCGCCGAGACGGTCAAGGGCTTCGGCTTCTATGGCGCCGGCAGCAACGCCGCGCACAACCTGCCGCTGCCGGGCAATCCGCATAACGACGAACAGGCCCGGCAACTGTTCAACCAGCATGCAAACGAACTCTGGGTCGAGCCTGAGGCTCTCGAATTGGCCCGCCGGCTGTTCGCCGAGCAGCGCGGCGAGCGCCCCCTCGAACGGGACAACCCGCTGGCCCTGCGCCATCCCATCGAACCGATCATCCCGCCGCTGCGCTATCGCGACGACGCCTGCTCGCCGATGGCCGCGCTGGACCGCTTCTATACCGAACTGGTGGAGGCCAACCCCGACCTGCGCGCCCGGGTCGGCAATCCCGACGAATTGGCCAGCAACCGCCTCGGCGGCGTGCTCAAGGCGCTCAAGCATCGGGTCAGCGAGCCGGAGAGCGAACTGGAATCGGTGAGCGGTCGGGTCATCACCGCGCTCAACGAGGAGGCGGTGGTGTCCGCCTGCCTGGCCAACCAGGGCGGACTCAACCTGGTTGCCAGCTACGAGGCGTTCTGCGTGAAGATGCTCGGCGCGGTGCGCCAGACCCTGATCTTCGCCCGCCAGCAGAAGGAGGTCGGGCGTCCGGCCGGCTGGCTGGGCTGGCCGCTGGTCGCTACTTCGCATACCTGGGAGAACGGCAAGAACCAGCAGTCGCACCAGGACACCACCTTCTGCGAAGCCCTGCTTGGCGAGATGAGCGACATGGTCCGGGTGCTCTTCCCGGCCGATCACAACAGTGCCCTGGCGCTGCTACCGACGATCTACCGCAGCCGGGGGCAACTGGCCTGCCTGGTGATCCCCAAGCGCGACCGGCCGATGGTGTTCGACGCCGTCCAGGCCGAGCGCCTGGCCCGCGACGGCGCGATCCTGGTCGAGGAGCGCTGCGGCTCCGATCCGCTGCTGCTGATCGCCAACGGCAGCTACCAGCTCGAACAGATGCGCCGCGCCGCGCAGCGCCTGGCCGAGGCCGGGCAGGCCTACCGGCTGGTCTACCTGCAGGAGCCGGGACGCTTCCGCGCGCCGCGCGATCGCTGGGAGGTCGAGGCGGTGGCCGACGAGGCGCTGGTGGAACGACTGTTCCCGGATAGCCATGAGCGCCGCGTGCTGCTCACCCATATGCGTGCGGAAGTGGCGCGTGGGCATCTCTGGCCGATCCTGCCGGATGCCCGGCGCACCTCGGTACTCGGCTATCGCAACCGCGGTGGCACCCTCGACGAGGCGGGCATGCAGTTCGCCAACCGCGCCTGCTGGGGCAACGTGCTGGCGGCTTGCGCCCGCTTGATGGAGGTCCCGCGCACCGCGCTGCTGACCCCGGAGGAAGCGGCGGCGGTGGCTGGCAAGGGCGATCCGGCGTTGTTGCGCTGAGTTCGGCTGCGTATCGGCGGATAACGTCTGTGGCGTTATTCGCCCTGCCGAACGGGGGCGGGTGTCTGGCGAAGGCAGGGTGTGGGCGGGGTATCGGCGGATAGCGTCGGCGACGTCATTCGCCTACGGAGCGGGGGGACGAAGCGGCTTGAGCAGCCCGTCCAGCCCGTCGATCTTCAGCTCCAGGGTCAACTGCATCAGCCGCCCGAGTTCACCGGGCGGGAAGCCTTTCTTGTAGAACCACAGCAGGTACTCCTCCGGCAGGTCGACCAGCATCCGTCCCTGGTACTTGCCGAACGGCATCGGCGTCCTGGCGATCTTCAGCAGATGCTGCTTGTCCAGCATGGCGACCGCGCGGCGCGCTTACTTCTTGCCCTGGATGCGGCAGCTGCCGGCATCGAAGCGTTCGGTGGCGACCGGCTGGTTGGTCTTGTACTCGGTGAAGCTGTAGGTGAGGATCGCGCCGCGGGCGAGCAACTGGCGATAGCCGGTGTTGCTGCACACGCTATCGCCGAGCTGGCTGCGCACGCTGTCCGGGTTGGAGCGCATGCGCTCGGCGTGGCTGGCGCGTACGCTGAGGTGATTGATCAACTGGTTGCCTTCGACGGTGTAGCCCTGGTCGAGGATGTCTTCGTTGATGGCGCGAGGAGTGCCTACGCTGCTTTCCTTGGCCACTTTCTCCAGCATCTTGCTCAGTTCGAAATCCTTGAGCGAGGCGGCATGGGCGGCGGTGGGCAGGACGAAACAAAGGGCAAGGGCCATGAGGCGCGACATCGAAGATCTCCTGGGGCAATAAGCGGATTCGACCGATGAAGGGGCGAATTGTTTCCGTCGGCCCTTTCCCGGGACGGACGGTGGCGAATGGGCGCCATGTTACCGCGTTCGGGGCGGGGCACGGAAACGCAAAAGGGCGACCGAGGGTCGCCCTTTCGTCGATAGCGGTGCGGATCAGCGCAGCTTGATCTCGGTCCAGAGCTTGTTCAGGGCGCGTCGCTGGCGCGAGTTCAGGTCCTTCAGCGGCTCCAGCCTGGCCTGGGTGGCGGCGTCCGGGAACAGGGCGGCGAGCGTCTTGATTTCCGGCCTGATGAAGGGCAGGGCGGCGGCGTTGGGCGTGCCGGTACCGATCTGGTTGGTCAGCTCGGAAGCGTTCCGACCGTCGAGCATGAAGTCGATGAAGCGGTAGGCCAGGTCGGGGTTCTTCGAGCCCTTGTGGATCACCATGTTGTCGATGGCCAGTACCGCGCCCTGGCGGGGCAGGGCGAAGTCGACCTTGAAGGCGCGGCCGGCAGCCTCCGCGTCGGCCCTGGCCTGGTACATGTCGCTGGAGTAGCCATGGGCGACCCAGATGTTGCCCAGGGTCAGCTCCTTGATATAGCTCGACGAGTTGAACGCGGCCCAGTACGGCTTGGCCGCGAGGATCAGCGCCTGGGCTTCCTTCCAGTGCTGCGGGTCGGTGTCGTTGGCGGAGTGACCGAGGTACTTCAGGGCGGCGCCGAACAGTTCCTGCGGGTCGTCCATCACCGTGACCCTGCCCTTGATCTTCTCCAGGACCGCCGGGTCGAAGATCACCGACCAGTCGGCGGGGTCGATGCCCAGCTTGTCCAGCTCGGTCTTGTTGTAGCCGACCAGGGTGGTGGTGAAGGCGTAGGGCAGGGAATAGCGGTTGCCCTTGTCGAAATCCTTGTCGAGGTAGCCCGCGGCCTCGTTGCTCAGGTTCGCCAGGCGACTCTTGTCCAGCTCCAGCAGGTCGCCCTTGCGGATCAGCGCCTCGACCGCGTTCTGGGTCGGGATGATCACGTCGTAGCCGCTGGCCCCGGCGGCCAGCTTGGCCATCATTTCCTCGGTGCCGGAATAGAACTCCTGCACCAGCTCGCAGCCACATTGCTGCTCGAAGCGTTTCAGCGTGTCCTCGGCGATGTAGTCGTTCCAGTTGAACAGATACAGCTTCTCGGCGGCGGTGGCCTGGGCGGCTCCTGCCATGAGGGTTGCGACGAGCAACAGCTTTTTCATCATGGTTCCTTGTTACGGGGTGGCAGGGCTCCGGAAACCGGAGCAGGGCAAGGCCGCGGGCCTCTCCGGGAGGCCCGCGGGTTTCGGCGGATCAATGGCCCTTGATGGCGCTGGGGGAGAGTTTCGAGGCGATCACGATCAGCACCAGGGTGAGCAGCATCAGCAGGGTGGAGACGGCGTTCACTTCGGGCGTCACGGCGATCTTGATCATGGTGTAGATCTGCGTCGGCAGGGTGGCGAAGCCGCCGCCGGCGGTGAAGAAGGTGATCACGAAGTCGTCGATGGACAGGGTGAAGGCCATCAGCGCGCCGGCGACGATGCCCGGCATGATCAGCGGCAGGGTCACCAGGCGGAAGCTCTGCCAGGGCGTGGCACCGAGGTCGCGGGCCGCCTCGGTGAGGCTTTCGTCCATGCCCGACATGCGCGCCTGCACCACCAGGGCGACGAAGCCGACCGAGAAGGTGATGTGCGCGAGGGTCACCGAGAGCATGCCCAGGCTCATGTTCAGGCCGATGAAGAAGATCACCAGCGAGACCCCCATCAGGAGTTCCGGAATGGCGATCGGGGTCAGCACTAGCAGGGGCAGCACGCGCAGCTTGAAGCGATGCAGGGCGACCCCGGCGAGGGTGCCGAGCAGGGTCGCCACGCTGGCCGAAACCAGCGCGATGACCAGCGAGTTGGCGGCGGCCTGGAGCATGTCGCGGTTGCCGAACAGCTTGCGGTACCAGTCCAGGGTGAAGCCCACCCACTCGGCGTTCAGCCGCGAGTCGTTGAAGGAGTACAGCACCACGATCACCAGCGGTACGTAGAGGAACAGGTACACCAGCGCGGTGGCGCTCCAGAGCAGGTAGGGCCTACGCATGGGCGCCTCCCTTGCGGGCGCGCGCGGCGCCCATGCCGAGGGCGACCAGCAGCAGGATGCAGCCGGTCAGGGCGATCGACAGCGCGCTGCCGAACGGCCAGTCGCGGGAGTCGAGGAACTGGCTCTTGATCAGGTTGCCGATCATGATGCCGTCGGTACCGCCGACCAGGTCGGGGATCGCGAACATTCCCAGCACCGGGATGAATACCAGTGCCGCGCCGGCGGCCACGCCCGGCAGCGAGAGCGGGAAGGTCACCCGCCAGAAGCGTTGCCAACGACCGGCGCCGAGGTCCTGGGCGGCGTCCAGCAGGGCCGGGTCGTGTTTCTCCAGGTTGGCGTAGAGCGGCAGGATCATGAACGGCAGGTGCACGTAGACCATGCACAGGATCACCGCGAACGGGGTGAACATCAGGCTGATCGGCTGCGCGCCGAACAGGTCCAGCGTGGCGTTGATCCCGCGGGTCAGGGCACCGGACGGCGAGAGGATGATCATCCAGGCGTAGACGCGTACCAGCAGGTTGCTCCAGAACGGCAGGATCACCAGCAGGATCAGCAGGTTGCGCCACTTCGCCGGGGCCCGGGCGAGGGTGGTCGCCACCGGGTAGGCGAGCAGCAGGCAGGCCAGGGTGGTGACCAGGGCGTAGCCGAAGGATTTGACGAACAGTTGCAGGTACACCCAGCTCTCGGTGAGCCGGGTGTAGTTCTCCACGCTGAGGTCGTAGACGGTCTGCCCGTCTTCGCTGTACATCCAGGGCGCCAGGCCGCCGTAGTCGCCGGGAAAGCGGAACGAGGCGAACAGCATGATCAGCGCCGGAACCAGGAAGAAGAACAGCAGATACGCTTGCGGCGGCCAGACCAGCAGCCACTTGCCGAGGTTCTTTCTCATCGTGTCAGGCCCTGACCAGATGGCCGGCATCGAAGCGCCAGGCGGCTTCCACCGCGTCGCCCACCTCGAAGAACTTGGCTCGGCCGGGCGTGGCGTTGGGCAGCAGGGTTTCCAGGCGCTCGCCGTTCTCCAGTTCGACGATGTACAGGGTCACGTCGCCCAGGTAGAGCAGTTCGGCGACGCGACCGCGGAAGTGCACCTCGTTGCTGTCGGCGGTGACGCTCTGCGCCAGCCGGATCTTCTCCGGCCGCAGGGTCAGCACGCAGGCCTCGCCGGGCTGGGCGTCGAAGGATTTCAGCGCCTGGACCTCGCCCAGGCCCCGGAGGTCGATGCGCACGCGTTCGCCGTCGACCGCCTCGACCGTGGCGTCGAGCAGGTTGCACTGGCCGATGAAGTCGGCGACGAAACGACTGCGCGGGAAGCTGTAGATGGTTTCCGGGGCGTCCAGTTGCTCCACCCGGCCCTGGTTCATCACTGCGATGCGGTGCGACAGCGCCAGGGCTTCGCCCTGATCGTGGGTGACATAGACGAAGGTGATGCCGACGTCCTTCTGCAGGTTGATCAGTTCGATCTGCATTTCTTCGCGCAGCTTGGCGTCCAGCGCCGACAGCGGTTCGTCGAGCAGCAGCAGGCGCGGCCGGTTGACCAGCGCGCGGGCGATCGCCACGCGCTGGCGCTGGCCGCCGGAAAGCTGTGTCGGCATACGCCCGCCCTTGTCCGCCAGGCGTACGTCCTTCAGGGCCTGTTCGACGCGGGCGTCGATCTCGCTCTTCGCCACTCCGGCCATCTTCAGCGGGAAGGCGATGTTCTGCGCTACGCTCATGTGCGGGAACAGCGCGTAGCTCTGGAACACCGTATGCACCGGGCGCTTCTCCGGCTCGACGCCGGCGAGGTCCTGGCCGTTGAGGCGGATCTCGCCGCTGTCCGGCTGGTCGAAGCCGGCGAGCATGCGCAGGAGGGTGGTCTTGCCGCACCCGGAAGGGCCGAGGAGGGTGAAGAATTCGCCGGTGTTGATCGTCAGGCTGACATTGTCGACGGCGGTGAAGTCGCCGAAGCGGCGGGTCACGTTGCGGATCTCGAGCAAGGGGGGCGTCACTCGTCTGGAGAGGCAGTAAGGTCAGCGGGCGGAGCCGGCTGCCCGGTGTCGAAAAAGGGGGCGGATTATAGGGATCGCATCCCGCTCTAACTAGACGTCTGAGGCCCCTGTGAAGAATTTTTGGGTATACGGATTTAATGGTTGATGGGGCACCTTTACCCCACCAACCTGATACCATTATCAGATGGTTGATAGATCGACTCCGTAGTTGAGTTCCTCTGCGAAGTCCGGCAGTCCGTAACCGATGGTTTTCTTGTAGAAAGGAGAGACCTTCGCAGTCGGTGCCTTCTTCTTGTGCTTCGTGGTGTAGAGCATTCGTGCCCGCATCACCTCGAAGGAGTAACCGCGCCCTTCACGGTTCTTGTCCTTGGCCAGTCGGTTGATGGACTCCGTGTAAGCGTTGGTGACGGGCATGTCCGTCTCGAAGTAGGTCATGGTCTCTTCGCGCCAGTTTCCCACTGCCCTGACCAGATCGCTCCAGACTTCCTTTTGGCCCTTCGGGATGGTGGCTATCCACTCGTCCAGGGCGGCTTCTGCCTGGAGCCGTGTGGTGGCGTCCCAGATGCCGTAGAAGCGCTCCTTGTGCTCGTAGGCGGCCAGCAGTTGCGGGAACGCGCCTGTCCAGGTCTCCATGATGAGGCGCTCCCGGTCTGAGACTTCGTGAGCGCGTTTCAGCAGGATTTTCCGGTCTCCCTTGAGAGTCCGGCTCTGGGACGGTTTCAGCTCCTTTCTGAGGCCCTTGCGCACTCTCTCTAGGGCATCGTTGGCCATGCGCACCACATGGAACTTATCGACCACGATACGGGCCTGGGGCAGCACAGCCTTGACCGCTGCCCGGTAGGGGTTCCACATGTCCATGCTGACGATCTCGACCTTCTGCCGGTCTTTCAGCTTCATCAGGTAGTTGGTCACCACGTCCTGGCGGCGGGTGGCCAGCAGGTCGAGCAGGGTTCGCTCCTCAATGTTGGTCAGAATGCAGCGGTAGCGCTTGTTCAGGTATAGCTCGTCAATGCCCAGGATGCGGGGCGTCTCGAAGCGGTGCCAGCGCCCCAGGAACTCGGCGCGGGCGTTGAAGATGTCGCGCACCGTCTTCTCGTCCAGGCCGGTCTGTGCCGCCACAAAGGTGTAGGGGTGGTTGAAGGATTCCTTCTCCACGTACTCATGCAGCCGCAGTGTCATACGGAATCCGTCCACCATCTCCGGTAGCTGGGGCCTGAATGTTGTCTTGCAGGCCCGGCAGGTGTATCGGCGGCGGACCACCCAGAGAGTGACCCGCTTGCCGTGGATGGGCAGATCACGATAGGGAACGTCACGCTTGCCGAACCGCACGAACTCACCCTGCACGCCGCACCCCTCGCAGGCTACTGGTGTAGGTGCTTCAAGCCGAAAATGTATGTCTTCATTCTGCTCATCAGAATCCACCAACTGGTACCCAGGAAGGCTTAACGAATTAATCATCTCCCGCCTTGATCAGAAAAACAGGTAGGTGGCGTAACCGGCAATCATCGCCATAGCAAAAATGACTGCTAAAAACGCCGCTAAAAGCTTCAGCGTGAACAAAGAGCGCAACAGAATGAGCTCAGTCAGGCTGGCTCCGGCACTGCCGATGATCAACGCTAGCACCGTCCCGGCACCCACGCCTTTGGCCATCAGAGCCGCTGCCAGAGGTATGACGGCTTCAGCGCGAATATACAACGGCACGCCGATGACAGCGGCAACTGGAATGGCAAAGGGATTATCTGGGCCTGCATACTGCTCCAATAAGTCAGTGGGCATGAAACCATAGATCACGCTGCCAATCGCAATACCGATGAGCAGGTAAGGCAACACATCGATAAAGTCCGACCAAGCTTCCCGCCACACACCACTGTACTTCCTTCTTTCTTAACCGTGACAGTGGGTTGACTGTCACAGCATTCGCTAGACGTAGAGACTGTTGTCTTCCTATCAGCCCCGCAAGAAGCCGTCTTCGGAGTGGTGTCGCAGCTGTTGGTGCCGCAACTCGATGCGGTCGATGTAGCACTGCACGGGCTTGCTGATGAACTACATCCACTGCTCTCTTGTGTCGCCGTCCGGCGCACATAACGCTCGAAGCCAAGCGTGTGAAGCAGCCATCCGGCACCTACCGCGACCACCAAAGCGGCGAGCACATAGATAGCAGTAAGTGTCCATCCAAACGTGGCAACCAGCAGGCCGACGACGATAGGATTCAGCAACGGAGATGAGAAAAGAAACACCATCATCGGCCCAAAACCGGCCCGTGCCCGAATCAACCCTTTCAACATGGGGATAGTCGAGCAACTACAGAAGGGCGTTATAGCTCCTAAACCAGCAGCAAGAAAATAGCCTCGCTTCCCACTGGAAGTCAGTAACGCTTCCACCTTGGATGGTGGGATGTGACGTTGAAGAACTCCGACCAGCAAGCTAATGCCAATGAATAAAACCGATAGCTCGATAGCGAGAAAGGCGAACATGCCTAGAGCGTCTTGGAGTTGAGATGACATTCAATATTACTCCTATATTTCTAGTATTGTCGAAATGATGTACGCAGCCTACTTGCGTTTATCCGACCTGTCAACTATAATTCTAGAAACATCGAATTATTGGGGCGTGCTATGGATCACGAAAAGGTTGCAGCCAGCTTAGCTGAGCTAGGGAATAGTCACCGACTGTCCGTGTTCCGCTTTCTGGTCAAAGCTGGCCATGATGGGGCTTCGGTCGGAGATATCCAGAAGGGGCTGGGTATTCCTGCTTCGACGCTATCACATCACCTTGCGCGCATGGCCAAGGTAGGGCTGATCCGGCAGGAGAAACATAGCCGCACGATTGTCTGTATATCCGAGTATGGGCACCTAGAGAATTTGATCGGTTTCTTACAAGAGGAATGTTGTGCAGGTGTCCGGATTGCGCATGAACCAGAACCGCTTTGACGCTTGCCCAGCTCTCGCTGTCCTCCCTAGTCAGCATCGCTATGAAGACTCAGGCGAAGGTGGAAACAGAAAATTGGCAGTAGAGTAGGCTGAAGAGGATCAATCAGATAATCCGCTGAGAAAGATTTTCTTCTTTACATCTTTGGCATTTTATCAACCAGAAATTCCGGATACCCGAATTTTTTTTCGCGGCCTCGGAAGTTGTCCGACAAAGCAGGAGCCACGCGGGCTCTGATAGAATTTCGCGGTCGCTTTCCAGCCCGTTTCCTCGAGTCTTCGATGTTCCTTCGCCCGTCCTTTCCGTATCGGGAGCCTGCCCGATGAGCCATGCCGTTTCCCGCTTGCGCCAGGAGCGCCTGGCGCGCAGCCTGAAACCCTTCGTCGCGCGCGGTTCGCGCATGCCGCGCTGCGAAGGCTGTCGGCTGCTGCCGAGCTATTGCATGTGCGCCTGGCGGCCGCGGGTCGAGGCGCGCGCCGGCATGTGCCTGGTTATGCACGACATCGAGGCGCTGAAACCGACCAACACCGGCTGGCTGATCGCCGATACCGTGGCCGACACCTTCGCCTTCGGCTGGTCGCGCACCGAGGTCGACCCGCGCTTGCTGGAGTTGCTGGCCGACCCGCAGTGGCAGCCATACCTGGTGTTCCCCGGCGAATACGTGGCGGCGGAGCGGGTGGTGAACGAGGTCGCCCCGCTGGTGGAAGGCAAGCGACCGCTGTTCATCCTGCTCGACGCGACCTGGACCGAGGCGCGCAAGATGTTCCGCAAGAGTCCCTACCTGGAGCCGTTCCCGGTGCTCAGCCTGCTGCCCGAGCAGCTCTCGCGCTATCGCCTGCGTCGCTCGACCCGTGGCGAGCACCTGTGCACCGCCGAAGTGGCGGCGCTGTGCCTGGAGCTGGCTGGCGACGAGGCCGCGGGCGAGGCGCTCGGCGCCTACCTGGAGGTGTTCAGCGAGCGCTACCTGGGCGCCAAGCGGCACATTCCGCTGGACGAGGCCAGCCCGGCGCACCGTGCCCTGGCGCCGTTCCGTGGCTGAGCGTCAGGCCGGGCGCGCTTCGGCGGCGAGCTTGCGCGGCCACAACTGCGCCACCAGCATGCCCGCCAGCATCAGCGCGCAACCGAAATAGCCGCGCAGGTGCAGGGTCTCGGCGAGGAACAGGGCGCCAGCGATGGCGGCGAACACCGCTTCCAGGGACAGGATGATCGCCGCATGGGAAGCGATGGCGTGCTTCTGCGCCACCACCTGCAGGGTGAAGCCGGTGCCGACGCCGAGCAGGCCGCCGTATAGCAGGGCGGGACCGGCCTGGACGATGGCGTCCCAGTGGATTTCCTCGAAGACCAGTGCCAGCAGCAGGCTGACCGCCGCGCAGGTGGCGAACTGCAGGAAGGCCAGGCGGATCGGGTCGTAGCGGCTGGCGAACAGGCCTACCAGCAGGACGTGCGCGCCCCAGACCACCGCGCCGGCCAGTTGCAGCCAGTCGCCGGAGGCGACCTGGAAGCCCGGGCCGATGCTCAGCAGGGCCATGCCGAGCACCGCCAGCGACGCCCCCAGCCAGGTGCCCGCGCCGGTGCGCTGGCCGAACAGCAGGCCGAGCAACGGCACGACGATCACGTAGAGCCCGGTGATGAAGCCGGAGTTGGTCACGCTGGTGAACAGCAGGCCGACCTGCTGCAGGTTGATCCCGGTGGTCAGGGCGACGCCGAGGATCACACCGGCGAGCAACTGTCCGCGATTGAAGGGTTGCGCGCCGTCGCGTCGCGAGCGCAGCATCAGCAGTGGCACCAGCACCAGGGCACCGAGGACGAAGCGCAGGCCGGTATAGAGGAACGGCCCGATGGCGTCCATCCCCAGGCGCTGGGCGACGAACGACACCCCCCAGATCATGGCGGTGATCAGCATCAGGACATCGGCACGCAGGGCTTGGCTTCGCATGGCTCGCTCGACGGGGCGGGGAGGGTCCGCCACTCTGCCAGCAAGCCGGGGTGTTTGAAAAGACGAACGCGGTGTACGAGGTATCCCTCATTCGGCTTGACCGGTCCGCCCTCGGTCGGCATCCTGAGCGCCGCCTCGGCTGGGCCGAACAAACTAGGACATGTCATGGCTTCTTACGAGATCCTGATCGCCGACGATCACCCCCTGTTTCGCAGCGCTTTGCACCAGGCCCTCACCCTCGGGCTGGGCCCCGACGTGCGCCTGGTGGAAGCCGCCAGCATCGCCGAACTGGAAGCGCGGCTGAACGAGAAGGCCGATTGGGATCTGGTCCTGCTGGACCTCAACATGCCGGGGGCCTATGGCTTCTCCGGCCTGGTGCTGTTGCGCGGGCAATACCCGCAGGTGCCGGTGGTGATGATCTCGGCACAGGAGGAGGCCGCGGTGGTGCAGCGCTCCCGCGAGTTCGGCGCCAGCGGCTTCATACCCAAGTCCAGTCCGCTGGAAACCCTGCAGCAGGCGGTGCGCGCGGTGCTCGACGGGGACACCTGGTGGCCGCCGCAGGATGCCGCCGCCGAAGCCCTCAGCGAGGAGGCCAAGGCCGCCAGCGCCGGGCTCGCCAGCCTCACCCCGCAACAGTTCAGGGTACTCACCATGGTCTGCGAAGGGTTGCTGAACAAGCAGATCGCCTACGACCTGAACGTTTCCGAGGCGACGGTGAAGGCCCACGTCACGGCGATCTTCCGCAAGCTCAACGTGCGCACCCGGACCCAGGCCGCGCTGCTGCTGCAACAAATGGAGACGGTTCCCGCTTCTCATTGAGAGACGGCTTAACGCTTTTTTGACCAGCCGGCGGCTAGACTGCCGGCCTTCCGAATCGATGAGAACCCGACGTGTCGCCTTCCCCCTTCAAAGGCCAGACCGGCCTCAAGCGTATCCTCAACGCCACCGGCTATTCCCTCGCAGGTTTCCTCGCCGCCTTCCGCGGTGAAGCCGCCTTCCGCCAACTGGTGCTGCTCAACGTGGTGCTGATCCCGGTGGCCTTCCTCCTCGACGTCAGTCGCGGCGAACGCGCGCTGATGATCGCGGTGTGCCTGCTGGCGCTGATCGTCGAGCTGCTCAACTCGGCGATCGAGGCCACCGTCGACCGCGTCTCGCTGGAACGCCACCCCCTGTCGAAGAATGCCAAGGACATGGGCAGCGCCGCGCAGTTCGTGGCCCTCACCGTGATCACCGTGACCTGGGCGACCATCCTGCTGGGCTGATCTACGCGGACATGAAAAAGCCGGAGGCAGCGATGCCTCCGGCTTTTTCTTGCGTGCGAGGGCGGCGGCTCAGGCCGCCGCGTCGAAGCTGTCGGCCCGCGCCATGTTCCACATGCGCTCGTAGAACTCGCCCTCGATCTTGCCGGAAAGCAGTTCGCCCGGCTTGAGGAAGTAGTGCAGCTGCGAGAACAGGCGGATCTCGGTGTCGGTGATGCGTCGCACCAGGTGCTTGGCTTCGAGCTGCGAGGGATGTTCCAGGCCCGCCGCGGCGAGCATCTCGGCCAGGCCCTTGAGGGTGTTGCGATGGAAGTTGCGCACCCGCTCGGCCTTGTCCGGCACCACCAGCGCGCGCTGGCGCAGCGGGTCCTGGGTGGCGACGCCGGTCGGGCACTTGTTGGTATGGCAGCTCTGCGACTGGATGCAGCCGATGGCGAACATGAAGCCGCGCGCCGAGTTGGCCCAATCCGCGCCGGTGGCCAGGACGCTGGCGATATCGAAGGCGCTGACGATCTTGCCGCTGGCGCCGACCTTGATCTTGTCGCGCAGGTTGAGGCCGACCAGGGTGTTGTGGACGAACAGCAGGCCTTCGCGCAGCGGCACGCCGATATGGTCGGTGAACTCCAGCGGCGCCGCGCCGGTGCCGCCCTCCTTGCCGTCGACGACGATGAAGTCGGGGAGGATGCCGGTCTCCAGCATGGCCTTGGCGATGCCCATGAACTCCCATGGATGGCCCAGGCAGAACTTGAAGCCGACCGGCTTGCCGCCGGACAGTTCGCGCAGCTGGGCGATGAACTGCATCAGCTCGATCGGCGTGGAGAAGGCGCTGTGGCGCGACGGCGAAACGCAATCCTCACCCATCGGCACGCCACGGGTGGCGGCGATCTCGGGGGTGACCTTGTGCTTGGGCAGGATACCGCCGTGTCCCGGCTTGGCGCCCTGGCTGAGCTTGATCTCGATCATCTTCACCTGCGGGTCGAGGGCCTGGGCGGCGAAGCGCTCAGGGTCGAACTTGCCATCGCGGGTGCGGCACCCGAAGTAGCCGCTGCCCAGTTCCCAGACCAGGTCGCCGCCGTTCTCGCGGTGATAGGGACTGATGCTGCCCTCGCCGGTGTCGTGGTAGAAGTTGCCCATCTGCGCGCCACGGTTCAGCGAGCGAATGGCGTTGGCGCTGAGGGCGCCGAAACTCATCGCCGAGACGTTGAACAGCGAAGCGGAGTACGGCTTGCTGCATTGTGGCCCGCCGATGTCGACGCGGAACTCGCAGGGATCGCTGAGCGGCGCCGGACGCATCGAGTGGCTGATGAATTCGTAGCCGGCGGTGTACACGTCGATCAGGGTGCCGAAGGGCTTCTCCGAGCTTTCGTTCTTCGCCCGCGAGTAGACCAGCGAGCGCTGGGCGCGGGAGAAGGGCAGGGCGTCGCCGTCGGCTTCCAGCAGGTACTGGCGGATCTCCGGGCGGATGCCTTCCACCAGATAGCGGATGTTGCCCAGGATCGGATAGTTGCGGCGCACCGCGTGGGGCGTCTGGATCAGGTCGAACAGGCCGAGCAGGCTCAGGGCCACGCCCAGGAGGGTGAACGGCCAGAGCCATTCGGTGCTGCCGAGGAACGGCAGGCTGACCAAGGTGAACAGGGCGATACAGGCGAAAAACGCATAGCGACTGAGTAGCGACAGATTCATCATGTCTCCAATCTTCAGGCTTCGGTTCAAAATGGTAGTCACCTTCTTCGAGGCGTCTACGACGGGTTCCCCCCGCGCTAACCAAGCGCTGATTATGGGAAACAAACGGGGATAGAAAGCAAGCTAATAATTGTGTCTGGATGGTCGAGCAGCCGAATGGTCGCCGGGAACTCTTTCCGGAGTTGCGAATTATTCTTATCGGAGTAATATGTAACTATATAACATTATGTAGGAGGCATCCCCATGAAACCCGGCATCCATCCCGAATACCGTCCCGTCCTGTTCCATGACACCTCGGCCGACGTGTACTTCCTGATCGGCTCCACCGCGGAGACCGACAAGACCCATACCCATACCGACGGCAAGACCTATCCCTACGTGACGCTGGACGTTTCCAGCGCCTCGCACCCGGTCTACACCGGCGAACAGCGCAAGACCAAGAGCGAAGGCCGCGTGGCCGGGTTCAACAAGCGTTTCGCCGGCTTCGTCGGCGGCAAGGGGGCCTGATGAAAGTCCTCGCCTCGCTGAAACAGGCCAAGCTGCGCCATCGCGATTGCCAGGTGGTGAAGCGCCGTGGCCGGCTCTACGTGATCTGCAAGTCGAATCCGCGCTTCAAGTGCGTGCAGGGCCGGCCGAAGCCGAAGATCAAGCGCCGCTGAGCGGCGACGGGACGGTCGCCCGTCCCGTCAGCCCTGGGCCTGGAGGAACAGGCCGAACAGCTCGGACTGCGACTTGATGCCGAGCTTGCCGTACATGTGCTTGCGGTGGACCTTCACGGTTTCCGCCGAGATCGCCAGCTTGCGGGCGATCTCCTTGCTCGAGCAGCCGCTGAGCATCAGCCTGCCGACCTCCAGTTCGCGCGCCGTCAGTGGCGTGCCCATCTGCTCCGCGACCTTCTCCAGCGAACCCTGCCAGCCCGGCTCCGGCGCCGCGGGGCTGTTCAACACTTCGTCCTCGAAGGCCAGGCGCTGGCGCATCAGCCCGGCCACCCAGGGCCGCACCAGGCCGAGCACGGCGAGTTGCTCGGGGGTGAAGCGGCGCCGCGAGCCGAGCGACAGGCAGAGGGTGCGTTCGCCGGAGAGCTGGACGTTGATCTGGATTTCATCGGCCACCACGTTGAGGCGGAAGTAACGCTGGTAGTAATCGGTCTGCTCGAAGCATTCCGGTGCCACGTCGGCCAGACGGAACAGGCCGCTGCACGGGTTCTCGCGGCTGGCGATGTAGAACGGGTCGAGCAGGTAGAGGCCTCGCAGGTAGTCCTGGAACAGCGGATCCGGCCCGCCGTCGGCGCCCGGGCATTCGGCGAACACCTGTGGCCGGCCCTGGCTGAACAGCAGGGCCACCCAGCTGTCGAACGGAACGTACTGTTCGAGCAGGCGTACCAGGCGAATCCAGAAGTCCGGCGCATCCAGCGCCTCGACCAGTTGCCCGACGGAGCGGTGCCAGGCGATGTCCTGCAAGGTGAAACTCATCTTCTACCCCTGTTGGGTTAACCCTCGGACGTAATTATCGGCGCGGGGAACGCCAAGCATACTGTGCCGACCCCTGCATACGAACAGCGCGCGTGCCGAACAGCGCCGAGAACAACAAGGAATTCCGATGAAAGTCGAACTCGTCCAGATCGCCGGTCGCGATGGCGACACCGCGCACAACCTGGAACGCGCCCTGGCGGCCATCGCCGACTGTGCGGCGGACACCGAACTGGTGGTGTTCCCGGAAACCCACCTGACCGGCTTCCCCAGCGAAGACAACATCGCCGCCCTCGCCGAGCCGCTCGACGGCCCGACGGTCAGCGCGGTGCAGCGCGTCGCCCGTGAACGTAACGTTTCGGTGGCGATCGGCATCGCCGAGGCGGACGCCGGCCGCTATTACAACACCACCCTGCTGATCGCTCCCGACGGCATCGCCCTGAAATACCGCAAGACCCACCTGTGGGCCTCCGACCGCGGCATCTTCACGCCTGGCGACCGCTACGCCACCGCCCTGTGGAACGGCATCCGGGTCGGCCTGCTGGTGTGCTTCGACATCGAGTTCCCGGAAAGCGCGCGGGCCCTCGGCCAACTGGGTGCGGAACTGATCATCGTGACCAATGGCAACATGGACCCCTATGGCCCGACCCATCGCACCGCGATCATGGCCCGCGCCATGGAAAACCAGGCCTACGCGGTGATGGTCAACCGCGTCGGGCATGGCGACGGCGGGCTGGTCTTCGCCGGCGGCAGCGCGGTGGTCGATCCCTACGGCCAGTTGCTCTGCGAGGCCGGGCGCGAAGAATGCCGGCAGATCGTCGAACTGGACCTCGGCCGGTTGCAGGATGCGCGTCGGGATTACCGTTACCTCGAAGAGCGTCGCCTGGTCCTGCCCGGCGAGCGCCGCGAGCACCCGGACGGCCTGCGCGAGCTGCTGATTCCCTGATTCACCGCGGCGCGACAGGAGCGTCGCGTCGTCCTCCGTCCGCCAGCGAGCGGGCGAGGATGGGCCCGGAAAGCCGTAGCACAACGATGGGCGCCCGAGCGTCCGCCGGTCTCCCGGGTGAGGGGAGGCCCCTGCGCCCCGCGGCCCGGCCGGCTGCGGGCCACTGCCATAACAAACGATAATTCCGGAGTAAGCAGTAATGGCCAGACTCAAGCGCACCCTGTCGCTGGGTTCCGTGGTGCTGTTCGGCATCGCCTACATGACCCCCATCATCGTCCTCGGGACTTTCGGCATCCTCGCCGAGACCACCCAGGGACACGTCCCCGCCGCCTACATCGCCGCTTCCCTGGCGATGCTCTTCACCGCCCTCAGCTACGGGCGCATGGCCGCGGCCTTCCCCGTGGCCGGCTCGGCCTATACCTACGTGCGCAAGGCCATCGATTCCCGGCTCGGCTTCATCGCCGGCTGGGCGGTGCTGCTCGACTACCTGTTCCTGCCGATGGCGATCTGGCTGATCGGCGCCGCCTACCTGCACTCGGCCTTTCCCGCGGTACCCAACGCGGTCTGGGTGCTGGCGTTCATCGGCGTGACCACGACGATCAACATCGTCGGCCTGCGCCTGGCGAAGAACGTCAATGGCCTGCTGATGCTGGTGCAGTTCCTGGTCCTCGGCGCCTTCGTCGCACTCTGCGTGCACTACGTGCTGGGCGACCCGGGCAAGCCGTTATGGTCACTGCAACCGTTGCTCGGTGGCGACCTGCAGGTGCCGCTGGTGATGAGCGGTGCGGCGATCGCCTGCTACTCGTTCCTCGGTTTCGACGCGGTCAGTACCCTGACCGAGGAAACCCGCGACCCGCGGCGCAACATCCCGCGGGCGATCCTGCTGATCACCCTGCTGGGCGGGTTGATCTTCATCGTCACCTCGTACTTCGTGCAACTGGCGCACCCGTCGTTCGCCTTCGACAGCGCGGACTCGGCGGCCTACGAGATCGCCCGCAACATCGGTGGCGACCTGTTCGTGACCTTCTTCCTGGTCGGCCTGATCGTCGGCCAGTTCACCTCCGGTCTCTCGGCCCAGGCCAGCGCCTCGCGCCTGCTCTTCGCCATGGGCCGCGACGGCGTCCTTCCGCGGCCGTTCTTCGGTCGTCTCGGCAAGCGCTTCGAGACGCCGGTGAACAGCATCGTCCTGTGCGGTGTGGTGGCCTTGCTGGCGCTACAGATGGACGTGACCACCTCCACGTCGTTCATCAACTTCGGCGCCTTCCTCGCCTTCAGCCTGGTCAACCTGTCGGTGGTCTTCCACTACTACCTTGGCGCCGAGCGCCGCGGTCCACGGGAAACCCTGTTGTTCCTGGTATTCTCTGGCATCGGCCTGGTCGCCGACCTGTGGTTGATGGCCAGCCTCGACCATCTGGCGATCATCCTCGGCCTCTGCTGGCTGGCGCTGGGCGCGGTGTACCTGGCGGCGATCACCCACGGTTTCCGCGAGCCGCCGCCGGAGATGCGTTTCGAGGAGGGCTGAGAAAGAATCGACGCCCGTTTCGCGGCGGCAAGGCGCAGGCTCCTGGCCTAGAGTGGCTATCCATCGCCTCCCTGGTTCCGGAGCCGGCCATGTCCCATGCAGCGTTGTTCCTTCCCCTTCCCGATGACGACACCCTGTATGCCGCGCTGTTGGCGCGCGACCCCGCCTACGATGGCTTCGCCTTCGTCGGGGTGAAGAGCACCGGGGTGTTCTGCCGCCTGACCTGCCCGGCGCGCAAGCCGAAGCGCGAGAACACCCTGTTCTTCGATTCGATCAAGGGCTGCGTCGAGGCCGGCTTCCGGCCCTGCCTGCGTTGCCGGCCGCTGGAACGGCTCGGCACGCAGGGGCCGCTGGTCAGCGACCTGCTCCAGCGCCTCGGTCGGCAACCGCAGCGGCGCTGGTTCGAAGACGACCTGGCGGCGCTGGGCTATGACCCGTCCACCGTGCGCCGTGCCTTCAAGCGCGAGTTCGGCGTGACCTTTCTGGAAATGGCTCGCCTGCGCCGTCTTGGCCAGGTCGCCGAGCGGCTGTCCTCGGGCGCGCGGGTAATCGACGCGCAACTGGATGCCAGCTTCGACTCCGACAGCGGCTTCCGTAGCGCCTTCGCGCGCCTGCTGGGCGAGCCGCCGTCGCAGTTGCGCGGGCGCGAGCTGCTCAAGGCGGACTGGCTGCAGACCCCGCTCGGCGCCATGCTCGCGGTGGCCGATGCGCAGGCCCTGCACCTGCTGGAGTTCTTCGACCGCCCGGCGTTGAGCGGGGAGCTGAAACGCCTGCAGAAGAACAGCGGATCGAGCATCGGTTTCGGCCGTTTCGCCCCCATCGACAGGATCGAGGCGGAACTCGCCGGCTACTTCGACGGTACTCCAGTGCGCTTCCAGACCCCGTTGGCGCTGAACGCCTCGGCCTTCACCCGCACGGTCTGGCAGGCGCTGCGCGAGGTACCGTGCGGCAGCACGCAGAGCTACGCCGGGCTGGCCAGGTCCATCGGCTCGCCGTTGTCGGTGCGCGCCGTGGCCCGCGCCAACGGAGCCAACCAGATCGCCATCGTGATTCCTTGCCACCGCGTCATCGGTTCGGACGGTTCCCTGACCGGTTATGGCGGTGGCCTGTGGCGCAAGCGCTGGTTGCTGGAGCACGAGCGGCGCATGGGCGCTGCCGGCTAGCCGGGATCGCCGCCCAGTAGCCGGGCGGGGGCGCGCAACACCGGTTCCCGCTCGACCGCTACGGGCCGCTGCAAGTCCTCGGCGTCGGCGCGCTCGGCGGTCGACAGGTCGCTGGCGTGGAACCCGGTGATCCGCAACAGGGCCAGGGTACAGGCCAGCGAGACCAGCGCGTAGCAGGCCGAGGCCAGGGCCACGCCGACGATGCTGCCGGTACTGTTGAGAATCCACTGGGCCAGTACCGGTGTACCGCCGCCGACCAGCAGCGAGCAGAGCTGGTAGGCCAGCGACAGGCCGGTGTAGCGCACCCGCGCCGGGAAGGCTCGGGCGAGGATACCGCCCACCGCGCCGTAGAACATCGCGTGCGGCACCGTGGCCAGGCACATGCCGACCGCGGCGATCCAGTAGACCTTGGTTTCCACGGCGAAGAACATCGCCGGCATCAGGATAAACTCCGGCAGCACCATCAGGCATGCCGCCTTGCGCATGTCGATGCGCGAAGTGAGCAGCGCCCCCAGTGGCTGGCTGAGGAACTGCACCACCAGCGCGACCACGATGATGCTGAGGAAGGTGCCCTGGCTGTAGCCGAGGGTCTTGGTCGCCCAGGAGAGGGCGAAGGTGCTCTTGAAGTAGGTGACGTGGATGATCGGCAGCACGCCGGCGCCGAGCAGGACGATCTTCCAGTGCTTGCCCAGCACCTCGGCGAGCGGCAGCTTCACCGTGCGCTTCTGCGCCAGCACGCGCTTCATGTCTTCCGACTCCTCCAGCTTCAGGCGGATCACCATGCCGACGATGACCAGCACTGCGGAGAGCAGGAACGGCGCGCGCCAGCCCCAGAGAATGAAGTCCGAGGCGGGCAGGGCGCTGAGGGCGAAGAACGCCAGGGTCGCCAGCAGGTTGCCGGTGGGCGAGCCCTGCTGGGCGAAGGCGGCGTACAGGATGCCCTTGCCCTTGGGCGCGCTTTCGCTGGCGATCAGGATCGCGCCGCCCCACTCGCCGCCGACCGCGATGCCCTGGACGATACGCAGCGCCACCAGGGAGATCGGCGCCCAGATGCCGATCTGCGTATAGACCGGCAACAGGCCGATGCAGGTCGTGGCGATGCCCATCATGATCAGGGTGATCACCAGGGTGGTCTTGCGGCCGATGCGGTCGCCGAGATGGCCGAAGATGATCCCGCCCAGCGGGCGAGCGATGAAGCCCGACCAGAGGGTGACGAAGGACAGCAGGGTGGCCAGGCCCGGATCCATGTCGGCGGGGAAGAATATCTTGCCGAACACCAGGGCGGCGGCCAGGCCGTAGATGTAGAAGTCGTACCACTCGATGGTGGTGCCGATGAAGGAGGCGATACCGGCCCTGCGGGCCTTCTTGTGCAGGTCGGCGTCTTCGGGAGAGGGCGTGCGCGGCATGGGTCGAGTCCTGTTTATTGTTGTTCTCGCCGACACGCCGCGCCCTACCGCCCTTCGCTGAAAGGCGGGGCGGAAACGCTGGTTTCCGTGGAGGGAAAGCGTGCGTCGGTGTTGACCCGGGTGCCTCGGAGTCTAGGTGGCACCCCCGCAAATCAATAGTCTTTTAATCTTATGGCTCGATAAGGGATTCCATATCGACGTTTTCCGTCAGCCCTCGCTCAGGCGTCGTCCAGGCCGCTCTTCAGCGTCGCCAGGAACGCCTGCGCCGCCCGGGAAGGTTCGCTGGCCGGAAGGATCGCGTGGATCTCCGAACGCGCGCCGGCCGGCTCGATTTCCAGGTAGCGCACCTCGTTCCGCCAGGCCAGGCAGAGGGTCTCCGGGATCAGCGCGACGCCCATGCCGAGACCGACCATGGCGGCGACGGTCTGCCACAGGCGCGCCTCGTGGCGGATGCGCGGGCTGAAGCCGGCGTCCACGCAGCGGGCGATGATCAGGTCGTGGTAGTGCGGGGAGACATGGCGCGGGAAGAGGATGAAGTCTTCGTCGCGCAGTTCGGCGAGGTCCAGACGCGCCTGGCCTGCCAGGCGGTGCCCGGCGGGCAGGCAGCAGAGGAACGGGTCGCTGATCAAGGGTTCGGAGACGATTTCCGCCGGCAGCCTGCCCCAGTGCACGAAGCCCAGGTCGATCTGCCCGCGCTGCAACGCCTGGGCCTGCTCCGCGCTGTTCATTTCGCCGAGCACCACCTCCATGTTCGGGTGCTCCCGTTCGAAGCGGGACATGGCCCTGGGCAGGCCGCGGTAGAGCATGGAGTTGACGAAGCCGACGCGCAGTTGGCCGACGTCGCCCTCGGCGGATAGCTGGGTCAGGCGTTTCACCTTCTCTGCCTGCAGCAGCAGGTTGCGCGCTTCCACCAGCAGGACCTGGCCGGCGCCGGTGAGCTTCACCGACTTGTTGTTGCGCAGCAGCAATTGGGTTCCGAGCTGTTCCTCCAGCTTCTTGATGTCGAAGCTCAGCGCCGGCTGGGAGATGAACAGGCGAGCCGCGGCGCGACCGAAATGCAGTTCCTCGGCGACCGCGATGAAGTAGCGAAGCTGTCTGAGATCCATGGCAGGCACCTGGTTCTACGATCTGTTTTTCTTATCGTCGATGATTTTTTTTGTATTGGATGCTTATCGAAGCACTCGCCTAGTCTCGGCGCAAGACAAGCAGGAGCCGCGCCATGACCGCCATGCCCGAAGTACTTCGCGAAGATACGCTGAACATCCCCGACAGCCGTGGGCTGAATCTCTACACCTGCGATCCGGCCCTGGAGCGGCTGCTGGAGGTATACCTGCCGCCGGCGTTGCTCGCCGAATGGCGGCCGCTCCTCGAACGGCTCGGCGCCCGTGCCGGCGGCGAGCTGGACGTGCTGGCGCTGGCGGCGGACAAGAACCCGCCGGTGCTGGCGCCGCGCACCCGCCGCGGCGAGGATTTGCAGAGCATTCGCAAGCATCCGGACTACGTCGCCCTCGAACGGGTGGCCTATGCCGAACTTGGCCTGGCTTCCATGAGCCATCGCCCGGACGGCCCGCCGCCGCTGGTGAAGTATGCGCTCACCCACCTGTTCGTACAGGCCGAGTTCGGCCTTTGCTGCCCGGTCAGCATGACCGACTCGCTGACCCGCACCCTGCGCAGGTTCGGCGCGCCAGAACTGGTCGAGCGCTACCTGCCGTCCCTCGCCTCGCGGGATTTCGACGAGCTGTTCCAGGGCGCCATGTTCATGACCGAGCAGGCCGCCGGCTCCGACGTGGCGCGGACCCGTACCGTGGCGCGGGAGCAGGGCGGCGAGTGGAAGCTCTACGGCGACAAGTGGTTCTGCTCCAACCCGGACGCCGACCTGGCGATGGTCCTGGCCCGCCCCGAAGGCGCGCCGGAAGGAATGAAGGGCGTGACCCTGTTCCTGTTGCCGAAGGTCCGCGAGGACGGCACGCGCAACGCCTATCGCATCGTCCGCCTGAAGGACAAGCTGGGCAGCCGCTCCATGGCCAGCGGCGAAGTCCGCCTGGAAGGCGCCAGCGCCTACCTGATCGGCGAGATCGGCCGCGGCTTCCAGCAGATGGCCGACATGGTCAACATGTCGCGCCTGTCCAACGGCGTGCGCGCCGCCGGGCTGATGCGCCGGGCGCTGAGCGAGGCGCTGTTCGTCGCCCGCCATCGGCGCGCCTTCGGCAAGCACCTGATCGACATGCCGCTGATGCAGAAGCAGTTGCTGAAGATGATGCTGCCCACCGAACAGGCGCGCTCGATGTTCATGCAGATCGCCACGCTGCTGCCGCGCGCCGATGGCGGCGAGGTCGAGGCGCAGAAATGCGTGCGGATCCTCACCCCGCTGATCAAGTTCCGCGCCTGCCGCGATGCGCGACGGGTCACCGGCGACGCCATGGAGGTGCGCGGCGGGGTCGGCTACATCGAGGAGTGGAGCGACCCGCGGCTGGTGCGCGACGCCCACCTGGGGTCGATCTGGGAGGGCACCAGCAACATCGTGGCGCTGGACGTCGCCCGTGCGGTGAGCCGCGAACAGGCACTCGAACCCTTGCAGCGCCACCTGCGCCGGCTGCTGGATGACAGCGACCTGCCAGGGGACGCCCGCGACCTCTTCGACGAACTGCTGGTGCGAGTGGTCGCGACCATGGCCGACGTCGCCGAGCGCCGCCAGGATGAACAGGTGCGCCAGGCCGGCAGCGCCCTCTACCACCTGTGCACGGCGATCTTCATGGCCTGGGAAGCCAGCCGCCAGGCACCCGACCAGCGCCGCCTGGCCCTGGCCTTCCTGGTCGCCCGGCACAAGCTGCTGCCGCGCGACCCGCTGCACCTGGAGGGCTGGACCGACCAGGCCGAATTGCTGGCCAGGGTGGTCGGCGAGGTGCCGCTGAGCCAGGCCGAAGCCATGCAATTGCTGCCGGCCTGACTGCCCGCATTCCCGCTCACAACAACCAGAGAGTCGCCATGACCAATCAGACGGGCGCCCTGCGTGGCCTGAAAATCATCGATCTCAGCCGGGTCCTCGGCGGACCTTACTGCTCTCAGGCGCTGGCCGACCACGGCGCCGAGGTGATCAAGCTGGAACCCCTCGGCGGCGACGAGACCCGTGGCTGGGGGCCGCCCTTCGAGGGCGACACGGCGTCCTACTTCAAGGGCGTGAACCGCAACAAGAAGGGCATCGCCGTCGACCTGGCGACGGCGGAGGGCATCGAGCTGCTGTTGCGCTTGCTGGAGGACGCCGACGTACTGCTGGAGAACTTCAAGCCCGGCACCCTGGCGCGCTGGGGGATCGGCTACGAGGAGGTGCTTCGCCAGCGCTTCCCGCGGCTGGTCCACTGCGCGGTATCGGGCTTCGGCGCCGACGGCCCGCTCGGCGGCCTGCCCGGCTACGACGCGGCGATCCAGGCGATGGCCGGACTGATGAGCGTGAACGGCGAGGCCGGCGGCGAGGCGTTGCGCATCGGCCTGCCGATCGTCGACATGGTCACCGGGCTGAACGCCATGGCCGGCATCCTCCTCGCCCTCCACGAGCGCCAGGTCAGCGGGCGCGGGCAGTCGGTGGACATCGCCCTGTACGACTGCGGTATCTCCCTGCTGCACCCGCACCTGCCGAACTACTTCGCTTCCGGACGTACGCCCCGGCGTAGCGGCAACGCCCACCCGAACATCGCGCCCTACGACAGCTACCGCACCGGTACCGAGCCGATCTTCCTCGCCGTCGGCAACGACCGCCAGTTCGCCCGCCTGTGCGAGTACCTGGGAGCGGATGAACTGCCGGGGGACCCGCGCTTCGCCGACAACGGCAAGCGCTCGGTCAACCGCGAGGCGCTGAAGCGCGCTCTGGAGGACTACCTGGCGGCCCACGACGGCCGTGAGCTGGCCGAGCGGCTGATCCGTCTCGGCGTGCCCTGCGGAGCCATCGCCACGGTGGAGCGGGTGGTGGAACACCCGCACACCCGCCATCGCGGGATGGTCGTCGAACTCGAGGGCTATCGCGGCATCGCCTCGCCGGTGAAGCTTTCGCGCACCCCGGCCAGCTACCGCGCCGCGCCGCCGGTGCTGGGCGGAGACACTCGGGAAGTCCTGGCGGAACTGGGATTGAGCGCCGAGGCGATCGACGCGCTGGTCCGGCGCGGCATCGTCCGCGCCTGAAACCCCTCACGGCACGGCCTGCGCCGTGCAACTCAATCCCCGGGCAATTGGAGATGGCCATGGATTCCTCCCCTGGGGCGGTGCGCCCCGAACTCGTGCTGCTGGAGCGGCCGGAGCAGGGTGTGGCCCTGTTGCGACTGAACCGCCCGGCAGTGCTCAACGCCCTGAACATGCGCCTGCGCGAGGCTCTGGCGGAGCACGTACGGCGCCTCGACGAGTGCGCCGATACCCGGGTCATCGTCCTCACCGGAAATGGCACGGCGTTCGCCGCCGGCGCCGATCTCAACGAACTGGCGGAGGCGTCCGCGCTGGAGATCCAGCAGCGCGGGGTGGAGCGCCATTGGCAGGCCCTCGCCGCCTGCCGCAAGCCGCTGATCGCCGCCGTGGAGGGCTATGCCCTGGGCGGAGGCTGCGAGTTGGCGATGCACTGCGACCTGATCGTCGCCGGTGCCTCGGCGCGCTTCGCCCAGCCGGAAATCCGTGTCGGCGTGATGCCCGGCGCCGGCGGCACCCAGCGCCTGGTGCGAGCGGTGGGCAAGTTCCAGGCGCTGCGCATGCTGTTTACCGGTTGCACGGTACGGGCGCCGGAGGCCCTGGCCATAGGGTTGGTCAGCGAGGTGGCGGCGGATGGCCAGGCATTGGAACGCGCCCTCGAACTGGCTCGCCAGATCGCCGGCCTGCCGCCGCTGGCGCTGGCGCAGATCAAGGAAGTGGTCCTGGCCGGCGCCGACCTGCCGCTGGACCAGGCCCTGGCGCTGGAGCGCAAGGCCTTCCAGTTGCTGTTCGACAGCCACGACCAGAAGGAGGGCATGCGTGCCTTCCTGGAAAAACGCACAGCGGAGTACCTGGGAAAATGAGCGAGCCACCGATCGTTCTCATCGGTATCGTCGGTACCGGTGCCATGGGCCAGGGCATCGCCCAGCTCGCTGCCTGTGCCGGGCTGTCGGTGCTGCTCTACGACAGCCGCCAGGGGGCGGCGCTGCAAGCGCGCGAGCAGATCGCCACGGTCCTTGCCCGGCAGGTGGAGCGGGGCCGGCTGGAGGCGGAGGCTGTCGAGCGCGCGATGGGCAATCTGCGGGTGGTCGAGGACTTGCGGGTCCTACGCGGCTGCCAGTTGGTGATCGAGGCGATCGTCGAGAACCTGGAGGCCAAGCAGGCGTTGTTCCGCCAATTGGAAGAGGTGGTCGGCGACGAAGCGATCCTCGCCAGCAATACCTCCTCGCTGTCGGTTACCGCGATCGCCTCGGCCTGTCGCGATCCCGGCCGGGTCGCCGGTCTGCACTTCTTCAATCCGGTGCCGCTGATGCGTCTGGTGGAGGTGATCGACGGTCTCGCCACCCGCACCGGCATCGCCGAGCGACTGTGCGCCCTGGTGGCGACCTTCGGCCACCAGTCGGTGCGTGCCACGGACAGCCCCGGCTTCATCGTCAACCATGCCGGACGGGCCTTCGGCACCGAGGCGCTGCGTATCCTCGGCGAGGGCGTGGCGCCGGTGGCGGCGATCGACGAAGTCCTGCGCGAGGGTGCCGGCTTCCGCATGGGCCCGTTCGAGCTGTTCGACCTGGTCGGGTTGGACGTCAGCCTGCCGGTGATGGAGTCGATCTACCGGCAGTACTACGAGGAGCCGCGTTATCGTCCGCATCCCTTGCTGCGCCAGATGCTCGCCGCCGGCCGCCTGGGGCGCAAGAGCGGCCAGGGCTTCTACCGCTACGACGGCGCTGGGCAGGTGCCCGTCGCCGCCCCGGCGGTTGCGCCAGGCGCGGCGTTGCCGCCGGTGTGGCTGGGCGTCGACGACGAACATGACCGCGCGCCATTGCTGATGTTGCTACAACGTCTGGGCGCCGAGGTGGAGAGCGGCGAGCGTCCTTCCGGGGCGGCGTTGTGCCTGCTTGCGCCACTGGGCGCCGACGTCAGCGCCGCAGCGCGGCGGTTCGCCGTCGATCCGACGCGCAGCCTGGCCATCGACGTGCTGTCGGACCTGGAGCGACACCGCTGCCTGATGGCCTGCCCGGCGACCCGAGCGGAGCTGCAGCAGGCCGCTCGCACCCTGTTCGCACGGGACGGCGTGGGCGTCACGCTGATTCGCGACAGCGCCGGGTTCATCGTCCAGCGCACCCTCGCCTCGATCGTCAATCTCGCCTGCGACATCGCCCAGCAGGGTATCGCTTCGGTGGAGCACATCGACCTGGCGGTGCGCCTCGGTCTCGGCTATCCGCTGGGGCCGCTGGAGTGGGGCGACCGACTGGGCGCCGGGCGCGTGCTGCGCATCCTCGAACGCCTGCATGCGCTCAGCGGCGACCCGCGCTATCGCCCCATTCCCTGGCTGCGCCGGCGCGCCCAACTGGGCCTTTCCCTGCGCCAGCCGGACAGCCCGTTGGCCTCCTGATCCCTTCGCGGAGAAACACACCATGCTCGATGCCTATATCTACGCCGGCCTGCGTACGCCTTTCGGCCGGCATGCCGGTGCACTCTCGACGGTGCGTCCGGACGACCTGGCCGGCCTGCTGCTGGCGCGTCTCGCGGAAACCTCCGGGTTCGCCGTCGACGACCTGGAGGATGTGATCCTCGGTTGCACCAACCAGGCCGGCGAAGACAGCCGCAACCTGGCGCGCAACGCGCTGCTCGCAGCCGGCCTGCCGGCGCGGCTGCCCGGGCAGACGGTCAACCGCTTGTGTGCCAGCGGACTGTCGGCGGTGATCGACGCGGCGCGCGCGATCAGTTGCGGCGAGGGTCGGCTGTACCTAGCCGGCGGCGCCGAAAGCATGTCCCGGGCGCCGTTCGTCATGGGCAAGGCGGAGAGCGCCTTCAGCCGCACGCTGGAGGTCTTCGACAGCACCATCGGCGCGCGCTTCGCCAACCCCAGGCTGGTCGAGCGCTATGGCAACGACAGCATGCCGGAGACCGGCGACAACGTGGCCCGCGCCTTCGGCATCGCCCGCGAAGACGCCGACCGTTTCGCCGCTTCTTCCCAGGCGCGCTACCAGGCTGCGCTGGAGGAGGGCTTTTTCCTCGGCGAGATCCTTCCGGTGGAGGTGCGTGCCGGACGCAAGGGCGAGACGCGGCTGGTGGAGCGCGACGAGCATCCGCGACCGCAGGCCGACCTGGCGGCCCTGGCGCGTTTGCCGGCGTTGTTCGCCGGTGGGGTAGTGACCGCCGGTAATGCGTCTGGGATCAACGACGGGGCGGCGGTAGTGCTGCTGGGCGATCGCGCGATCGGCGAGCGCGAGGGCATCCGGCCGCTGGCGCGGATCCTCGCCAGCGCCAGCGTCGGCGTGGAGCCCCGGTTGATGGGCATCGGCCCGCAGCAGGCGATCCTCCGCGCGTGGCAACGCGCCGGCATCGACCTGGACGAGGTCGGCCTGATCGAGATCAACGAAGCCTTCGCGCCGCAGGTCCTGGCCTGCCTGAAGTTGCTCGGCCTGGACTACGAGGACCCGCGGGTCAATCCCCATGGCGGCGCCATTGCCCTCGGCCATCCGCTCGGCGCCTCCGGTGCGCGCCTGGTGCTCACCGCCGCCCGCGGGCTGCAACGCATCGAGCGGCGCTACGCGGTGGTCAGCCTGTGCGTCGGGCTCGGCCAGGGCGTGGCGATGGTGATCGAGCGCTGCCGATGAGACCGTTCCCCCTAGAAAAAGAGGCGCCCAGGCGCCCGTTCGGAGTGCGTATGAACAACAACAAGAAATGCGCGTTTTGCCTGCTGCCGATCCTTGCCGGCGATAGCGTTCCCGCCTTGGCCGAGGGCTTCCTCGAAGACTCGCGGGCCAGCCTGGCCTTGCGCAACTTCTACATGAACCGCGACTTCCGCGATGGCGCGGGACGTGCGAAAAGCGAGGAGTGGGCCCAGGGCTTTCTCTTCGACTACCGCTCGGGCTATATCGAGGGCACCCTCGGCGTGGGTCTCGACCTGCTGGGCAAGCTCGGCGTCCGGCTCGATTCCGGCGCGGGGCGTAGCGGCACCGGCCTGCTTCCGCTTCGCGACGATGGCAGCGCGGCGGGCGACTACGCGCGGCTGGACGCGACCGCCAAGCTGCGCCTGTCGCGCAGCGAACTGAAGGTCGGCGGCCTGGTACCGAAGCTACCGACCATCCAGCCCAACTACGGGCGGCTATTCCCCCAGGTGTTCCAGGGCGCGCTGCTGACTTCCGGTGAACTGAGCGGACTGAGCCTGAACCTGGGACGGCTGACCGAGGTCAGCCAGCGCAACGAGGCGGGCACCAGCGACCTGGCGCTGTTCAACCGCAACCGGCGTTTCGCCGGCGCGGCGCAGGCGGACCGTTTCGACCTGGCCGGCCTGGACTACCGTATCGCCCCGGACTGGACCGGCAGCTACCACTATGGCGAACTGGAGCAGGTCTACGCCCAGCATTTCCTCGGTCTCAAGGGGCGCATCGGCATCGCTGCGGACAGCCTGGAGAGCGACTTGCGCCTGGCGCTCAGCCGGGATACCGGCGGCGCTCGCGGCGGGCGCATCGACAACCGTTCCTTCAGCGGGTCGCTCACCTACCGCCTGCGCAACGGCCAGGCCTTCGGCCTGGGCTACCAGCGGATGAGCGGCGACCACGGTTTCCCCTACCTGGAGGGGACCGATCCGTACCTGGTCAATTTCGGCCAGTACAACGACTTCGCCGAGGCTGGCGAATCCTCCTGGCAACTGCGCTACGACTGCGACTTCGCGCCGCTCGGGGTGCCCGGCCTGAGCCTGATGACGCGCTATTTCAGCGGCCACGGCGCGAAACCGAAGGGCGCCGACGGCAGTCGCGAGTGGGAACGCGACAGCGACCTGCGCTACGTGTTGCAGGGCGGTGCGCTGAAGGGACTGGGGCTGGTCTGGCGCAACGCTACCTACCGTTCGGCCTTCAGCCGCGACATCGACGAGAACCGCCT
Source organism: Pseudomonas sp. PS1(2021) (assembly GCF_020405165.1). NCBI lineage: Bacteria > Pseudomonadati > Pseudomonadota > Gammaproteobacteria > Pseudomonadales > Pseudomonadaceae > Pseudomonas > Pseudomonas sp. PS1(2021). The sequence goes on from NZ_CP084484.1 coordinate 82,156, forward strand.
GTACCTGACCTATGAGCTGCCGCTGTTCTGAGCCGCTCAGCCCTTGGCGGCGCTGACCCCTTCGAGGGTGGCGAAGGAGGTGTCCTTGGCGGTGAGCAGGAAGTCGCGCATGAATGGCGCATCGAACATGTCCGTGCGGATGGCGGCGAAGAGCGTGCAGTACAGGCCCTTTTCACCGAGGCGCCGGGCCGTCACGTAGCCGCGCGAGCTGTACTCGTGCAGGGCCCAGTTCGGCAGGCAGCAGACGCCGCGACCGGAGGCCACCAGCTGCATCATCATCACGGTCAGCTCGGCTATGCGCACCTGCGCCGGCTCCACGTCGGCGGGGTCGAGGAAGCGGGTGAAGACGTCGAGACGATCGCGTTCCACCGGATAGGTGATCAGGGTTTCCCGCTCCAGGTCCTCCGGGACGACGTACGGTCGACCAGCCAGGGCATGCTGGTTGGCCACCGCCAGCAGCGCTTCGTAGGTGAACAGTGGCACGTAGGTGATGCCGGGCAACTCGATCGGGTCGGCGGTCACCACCAGGTCGAGGTCGCCGCGGGCCAGGGCCGGCAGCGGCGCGAAGGAGAAGCCCGAGGCCAGGTCCAGTTCGACTTCCGGCCAGGCGTCGCGGAACTGGTCGATGGTCGGCATCAGCCACTGGAAGCAACTGTGGCATTCGATGGCCATGTGCAGGCGTCCGGCGGTACCGCCGGCGAGCCGCGCCAGGTCGCGCTCGGCGGTGCGCAGCTGGGGCAGCAGCGAGTCGGCCAGTTGCAGCAGGCGCAGCCCGGCGCTGGTGAAGCGTACCGGCTTGGTCTTGCGCACGAACAACTGCATGCCCAGGCGCTCTTCCAGTTCCTTGAACTGGTGCGACAGCGCCGACTGGGTAAGGTGCAGGCGCTCGGCGGCTTCCACCAGGCTGTCGGCTTCGCGCAGCGCGTGCAGGGTCTTGAGGTGGCGAAGTTCGAGCATGGCGGCCTCTGTATGAGCAAAACTTGATAGCGGTGCGGATTCGTTGAGTTTGTCTCATACGCCAGGGGCTGTCGACAAGCGATGGCCTCGATCCCGCAGAGCGTGCGATCGTGGAGCGACGGGGAGAAGAGCCCGGCACACGGGACGGCGGCACGGAGCAGCGGCGCAACGCCGCAGAGCCACAACGCCACGACCGCCTGGCGGCATTCATCAAACTGTCACGCTACTGTGGCAGCGCGCTGGACGAAATTTAATCAGAATCGCGCTCCACTGGGGTTTTGCGTTCTGGGTTTTCTTCATGCGTGCTTTCATCTTCCTGGCCGCCTTGTTGTGCAGCCTCTCCTCCTTTGCGGCGGCGCGTTGCGACGCACGCGTACCTACCGAGACGGTCGAACTGGGCGACGTGCGCCTGGCCTACCAGAGCATCGGCCGCGACAGCGATCCGGCCCTGCTGCTGGTGATGGGCCTGGGCGGGCAACTGATCCACTGGCCGGACGAGGTGGTCAGCGCCCTGTGCGAGCAAGGCTTCCGGGTGATCCGCTACGACAACCGCGACGTCGGCCTGTCGGCCTGGAACGTGCCGGTGCCCAGTTCGCGGCTGACCTACGAAGTGGTGCGTTATCGCCTCGGCCTGCCGGTCAGCGCGCCCTATACCCTCACCGACATGGCCGGCGATGCCCTGCATCTGCTCGACGCGCTGGATATCCCCCAGGCCCATGTGCTCGGCGCCAGCATGGGCGGGATGATCGCCCAGCACATCGCCGACATGGCGCCGCAGCGCCTGCTCAGCCTGACCCTGGTGATGACCAGCTCCGGCGCCGAAGGCCTGCCGGCGCCCAGCGAGTCGCTGCTGCGCCTGCTGGCGCGGCGCGAGGCGGCCAGCCGCGAGCAGGCGGTCGAGCAGCAGGCCGACCTGCTGGCGGCGCTGGGCAGCCCGGAAGTGCGCGACGATCGCCAGCAGCTCCTGTTGCAGGCCGCACGTTCCTACGACCGCGCGTTCAACCCGGAAGGCGTGCAGCGGCAATTGCTGGCAATCCTCGCCGAACCCAGCCGGGTGCCGCTGCTGAACCGTCTGCAGGTGCCGACCCTGGTGATCCATGGCACCGCCGATCCGCTGCTGCCGGTGATGCACGGCGTGCACGTGGCGGCGCATATCCGTGGCTCGGAGCTGAAGCTGATCCCCGGTCTCGCCCATCGCTTCCAGGAAGCCTTCAAGGAGCCGTTGCTGGCGGCGGTGGTGCCTTACCTGAAGGCCCATCGGCAGGCCAGCGTCGTCCAGCTCTGAAGCCGCGCTCGCGGTCTCAGGCGTGCAGGCGTACCCAGAGGCCCACCAGCACGCTTGCCGCCACCAGCCAGGCCAGCGCCGCCAGGGCCAGCGAGGTCTCCAGGCGGAAGCGCTCGACCAGCAGGTAGAGCGCGGCGAGATAGACGAAGTAGGGGATGATCGACCACATGCCGAAGACGATGGTGGTCTTCAGGTCGTCCAGCGAACGGCCCTTGCCGACGATGTAGTGGGCAATCAGGGCGAAGGTGGGAAACAGCGGCACCAGGCCGGCGATGTAGTAGTTGCGGGTCTTCGACAGGATGGCGAGGAGCACGACCACGGCGGCGCCGATCAGCGCCTTGAACATCAGGTCCACGGGATTCTCGACTGCGGCGGCGCCACCGGCTTGGTGGCGTCGCGCATTATGCCCGGATCGTCCCGTACCCTTCCATAACGAACGAGGCCCGCAAAAGCGGGCCTCGACGTTTCTGGCTGGCGATCAGGCCGCATGCACCCGCGGGCGATGCGGATGCTCGCTCTGCAGGTACTGGCTGAGGCGCACCTGCTGGCTCGGCGAGAGGAACAGGCCGAGCTTGCTGCGGCGCCAGAGGATGTCCTCGGCGTCCTGGGCCCACTCGTGCTTGCACAGGTAGTCCACTTCGCGGGCATACAGGCCGCCGCCCAGGTGCTCGCCGAGATCGGCTTCGCCATTGACCCCGTCCAGCAGGCGCCACACCCGGGTGCCGTAGGTGCGCGCCCAGCGCAGCGCCAGTTCGCGGTCGAGCCAGGCGTAGCGGTTGGCCAGTTGCTCGGTGAGCGCCTCGACGCTCTGCATCTGCTCGCCGCCCGGCAGCGGTGCCTTGGCGGTCCAGGCCGGGCCGAGATTGGTGAAGAACGGCTGGAGCTGCGCCAGCGCCGATTCGGCCAGCTTGCGGTAGGTGGTCAGCTTGCCGCCGAACACCGAGAGCAGCGGCGGCTCGCCGTTGCCGGCGGAGAGCGACAGGGTGTAGTCGCGGGTGATCGCCGAAGGCTCGTCGGACTCGTCGTCGCACAGCGGACGCACGCCGGCGAAGCTGTGCAGGATGTCGGCGGCCGCAAGCTGCTGCTTGAAATGGGCGTTCACCACTTGCAGCAGGTAGGCGGTTTCCTCTTCGCTGATCGCCACCTTGGCCGGGTCGCCCTGGTACTCGCGATCGGTGGTGCCGATCATGGTGAAGCGGTCCAGATAGGGGATGGCGAAGACGATGCGGCGGTCTTCGTTCTGCAGGATGTAGGCGTGCTCGCCTTCGTACAGCTTCGGCACGATGATGTGGCTGCCCTGGATCAGGCGGATACCGTAGGGCGACTTCTGTTTCAGGTCGTCCTGGATGAAGCGCGCCACCCAGGGGCCGGCGGCGTTCACCAGGGCGCGGGCGCGGATCGAATACAGGCTGCCGTCGCTGCGCTCCAGGTGCAGGTGCCAGAGTCCCTTGCTGCGACGGGCGCTGACGCAGCGGGTGCGGGTATGGACGTGGGCGCCGTGCTCGCGGGCGGAGATCGCGTTGAGCACCACCAGGCGCGCATCGTCCACCGCGCAGTCGGAGTACTCGAAGCCGCGGCGGATCTCGGCCTTCAGCGGGCTGCTGCCGGTGAAGCGCAGGCCGCGCGAGGCGGGCAGCTTCTCGCGCTTGCCGAGGTGATCGTAGAGGAACAGGCCGGCACGGATCATCCAGGCCGGGCGCAGGTGCGGACGGTGCGGCAGGACGAAGCGCAGCGGCTTGACGATGTGCGGCGCCTTGGCCAGCAGGACCTCGCGCTCGGCCAGGGCTTCGCGGACCAGGCGGAATTCGTAGTGTTCGAGGTAGCGCAGGCCGCCGTGGATCAGCTTGCTGCTGGCCGAGGAGGTGTGCTGGGCCAGGTCGTGCTGTTCGCAAAGGAACACGGACAGGCCGCGCCCGGCTGCGTCGGCGGCGATCCCTACACCGTTGATGCCACCGCCGACCACGGCGACATCGTAGACTTCGGCGAGTGGAGCGGAGGGGGTGTGCGCTTGACTCATGTGAAAGGCCCTGAAGTCGAAAGTGAACGTAGTTTTGTTCGAATTCGAAAATAGCTTAGTCGATTGCGCAGTTATTGACCAGCCCGATTCACCAGGCTTTTTCAATTTCGAAGGGTTGCCCGGGCGCTACCGGTTTGCCCGTCCGCGCGGGAACAGCCCCTCTTCCGCATGCGGGAAAGCGGCCGCCGAGGGTCGTGGCGCATGGAGAGGGGGCGGCAGGTGGTTTTTCTGAAACGAACATTCACGGCGCCGAACGGCGCCGTGGCAGGAGAAATGCCTCAGACCAGGTCCAGGTGAACCTTGTGCTGTGCCATCAGGCGGGCGATGGCGGCGGGCGGCGGGCTGTCGCTGATGACCCGGTTGACCAGCGAGATCGGGCCCAGGCGGACCACCGCGTTGCGCCCGAACTTGCTCGAGTCGGCGGCCAGGAACACTTGCCGCGCGTTGTCGATGATCGCCTGGGATACGCGCACTTCCTGGTAGTCGAAGTCGAGCAGGCTGCCATCCTCGTCGATGCCGCTGATGCCGACCAGGGCGAAGTCGACGCGGAACTGCTGGATGAAATCCACCGCGGCCTGGCCGACGATCCCGCCGTCGCTGCGTACGGTGCCGCCGGCGACCAGCACTTCGAAGTCTTCCTTGGCGCTGAGGGTGGCGGCCACGTGCAGGTTGTTGGTGATGATCTTCAGATTGCGGTGGTTGAGCAGGGCGCGGGCGATGGCCTCGGTGGTGGTGCCGATGTTGATGAACAGCGAGGCGTTGTCCGGCACCAGGCTGGCCACGGCTTCGGCGATGCGCTGCTTCTCGTCGCGCATCTGGTCGGCGCGCATGGTGTAGGCGGTGTTCTCGATGCTCGAATCGTAGGCCGCACCGCCGTGGTAGCGGCGCAGCAGTCCCTGTTCGGCGAGCTGGTTGATGTCGCGGCGGATGGTCTGCGGGGTGACCGCGAACATCTGCGCCATCTCCTCGATGCTCAGGTAACCGCGCTCGCGGACCTCCTCGATGATGCTTTGCTGTCGGGGGGGCAGGTTCATGGGTTGTTCTCGTGCTGCCGGGCCGGGACCCTGGAAAGTCGCCAAGAATGCCGCACGCGGGGGGCCGTTGTCAGCCGTGCATGAGTCGTAGAGGGCGCCGCGGCGGCACCCGGCCGCCGCGCGCAAACGTTACCCAGGGCATGCCAGAGCGGCGCCGGGGAACACGCCATTCGCCGCATCGCGGCGGACGAATGGCGCCAGTTCGTCACAGTTCGCCGTCGTCCCAGCCGCGAGTGCGCTCCACTGCTTTCTTCCAGCCGGCATAGAGCTTTTCGCGCCGGGGCTCGTCGCACTCCGGCTCGAACACCCGCTCGATCACCGCCTTGCTCTTCAGCTCGTCGAGGCTGCTCCAGAAGCCGCAGGCCAGGCCGGCCAGGTAGGCGGCGCCGAGGGCGGTGGTCTCGCGCATCACCGGACGTTCCACGCGGGTGCCGAGGATGTCGGCCTGGAACTGCATGAGGAAGTTGTTGGCCACCGCCCCGCCGTCGACGCGCAGAGCGCGCAGGCGTTCGCCGGCATCGCGCTGCATGGCGTCGAGCACGTCGCGGGTCTGGTAGGCGATGGACTCCAGGGTGGCGCGGATCAGGTGATCGGCCTTGACTCCACGGGTCAGGCCGAACACTGCGCCGCGCGCATAGGGGTCCCAATAGGGCGCGCCGAGTCCGGTGAAGGCCGGTACCAGGTAGACGCCGTTGCTGTCCTTGACCTTGGTGGCGAAGTATTCGGAATCGAAGGAGTCGTTGATCACCTTCAGTTCGTCGCGCAACCACTGCACCGTGGAGCCGCCGTTGAACACCGCGCCCTCCAGGGCGTAGCCGACCTCGCCGCGCGGGCCGCAGGCGATGGTGGTGAGCAGGCCATGGGTGGACTTCACCGCCTTGTCGCCGGTGTGCATCAGCAGGAAGCAGCCGGTGCCGTAGGTGTTCTTCGCCTGGCCCGGTTCCACGCACATCTGGCCGAACAGGGCGGCCTGCTGGTCGCCGGCGATCCCGGCGATCGGCAGCTCGCCGCCGCCGACCCCGCCGATCCGGGCGTTGCCGTAGACCTCCGAAGAGTTGCGCACCTCGGGCAGCATCGAGCGGGGAATGTCGAGCACCTCGAGCATCCGTGCGTCCCAGTCGAGGCTGTGGATGTTGAACAGCATGGTCCGCGAGGCATTGGTGTAGTCGGTGACGTGGACCTTGCCTTCGGTGAGCTTCCAGATCAGCCAGGTGTCGATGGTGCCGAACAACAGGTCGCCGTTGCGCGCGCGTTCGCGGGCGCCTTCGACGTTGTCGAGGATCCACTTCAGCTTGGTCCCGGAAAAGTACGGGTCGGTGACCAGACCGGTGGTTTCGCGGATGTAGTCTTCCAGCCCGTCGCGCTTGAGCTGCGCGCAGATCGCCGCGCTGCGCCGGCACTGCCAGACGATGGCGTTGTGGATCGGCCGACCGCTGTGACGGTCCCAGACCACCGTGGTCTCGCGCTGGTTGGTGATGCCGATGGCGGCCACCTGGTCGTGCTCGATGCTGGCTTGGGCGAGGGCCTCGACCAGGGTCGAACTCTGCGTGGCCCAGATTTCCATCGGATCGTGTTCGACCCAGCCGGCCTGCGGATAGAACTGGGCGAACTCGCGCTGGGCCTGGCTGACCACGTTGGCATCGCGGTCGAAGACGATGGCGCGGGAGCTGGTGGTGCCCTGGTCCAGGGCGACGACATATTTCTTGTTGTGCTTGTCGGTCATGGCTGTGGCCTTGTGGCTATGGCAGGAAAGAGCGGGCGGTCAGGAAGCGCGAACCTTCTCCGGCTCGGCTTCGGCGGGCGCCGCGGCGCTCGGCAGATGGCGCGCGATCAGTACACGATAGCCGCCGGCGCCGAGGCAGGCACCGAGGATCGGGGCGAAGATCGGCACCAGGAAGTAGGGAATCTCGCGGCCGCCGGTGAAGGCGATGGGCCCCCAGCCGGCCAGGTAGGTCATCAGCTTGGGGCCGAAGTCGCGCGCCGGGTTCATCGCGAAACCGGTCAGCGGGCCCATGGCGCTGCCGATCACGGCGATCAGCAGGCCGATCAGCAGCGGCGCCAACGGACCGCGCGGCAGGCCGTTGCCGTCGTCGGTAAGAGCCATGATCACCGCCATGAGGATGGCCGTGATCACCACTTCGACGAGGAACGCCTGGCCGACCGACAGCGCCGGGTGCGGATAGGTGGAGAACACCGAGGCCAGGGCCAGGCTGTCCTGGCTGCCGCGGACGATGTTCTGCGCCTGTTCGAACTCGATGAACAGGCTGCTGTAGAGGGTGTAGACCAGCGCTGCGGCGCAGAACGCACCGGCCACCTGGGCGGTGATATAGAACGGCAGCTTGCGCCCCTCGAAGCCGGCGAACAGCCATAGCGCGATGCTCACCGCCGGGTTCAGGTGGGCGCCGGAGACGCCGGCGCTGAGGTAGATCGCCATGCTCACGCCGACCCCCCAGATGATGCTGATTTCCCACAGGCCGAAGCTGGCGCCGGCGACCTTCAGGGCCGCGACGCAACCGGTGCCGAAGAAGATGAGGAGGGCGGTGCCGAGGAACTCGGCCAGGCATTGGCCGAACAGGGACGGGGTCGGGGCGGCGGTGGTCATGGGGCCTCTCTTGTCTGTTCTTGTAATTATGGCGGGCAGCCGTGAAAATTGTTCAGTTTCGAAAAAATATATTCACAAAGGAATGCTGTCAAAGCGCGAAGATGAACGTTTGTCCGAAAAACGACCCTCCGGTTTCGTTTTCGCGGCCAATCGAATATCGCTACCGAGGCACGCGGGCCGCGGCATCGGCGCCCGTGCAGCAGGGGCGGCGATGGCTTAAGGTAGGCGCCGGTTTTCAGCCAACGTTCTTCTCCGGGAGTGACCATGACCCCTGCCATCGACCTGCTGAAAAAGGCCCGCGCCGAGCACAAGGTGCTCAGCTACAGCCACGACCCCAAGGCACCTTCCTATGGCCTGGAGGCCGCGGAAAAGCTCGGTCTGGACCCGCAGCGGGTGTTCAAGACGCTGCTCGCCGCCACGGAGAAGGGCGAGCTGCTGGTGGCGGTGGTGCCGGTGATCGGCAGTCTCGACCTGAAGGCCCTGGCCCATGCGGCGGGGGCGAAGAAGGCCGACATGGCCGATCCGCAGGCGGCGCAGCGGGCCACCGGCTACCTGGTGGGCGGGATCAGCCCGCTGGGGCAGAAGAAGCGCCTGCGTACCTTCATCGATGAAAGCGCGCGGCAGTACCCGAGCATCCATGTCAGCGCAGGACGGCGCGGGCTGGAAGTGGAGCTGGCGGCCGAGGTGCTGGCCCAGCTGACTCAGGGTTCGTTCGCCGCCATCGGCCGCGAATGAGCCGCTAATCCCGCCGGCCTAGCGGTCGGCATTCGTCTTACTTTTCAATCTGTCAGGTTTTCCATGTCCCACTATCTCCTCGCCATCGACCAGGGCACCACCAGCTCCCGCGCCATCGTGTTCAGTGCCCAGGGCTTGCCGGTGACGAGCTGCCAGCAGGAATTCAAGCAGTACTTCCCGAAGGACGGCTGGGTGGAGCACGACGGCGAGGAAATCTGGCTGACCACCCTCCAGGTCTGTCGCGACGCGCTCGCCCGCAAGGGCTTGCGCGCGGCCGACATCGCCGCCATCGGCATCACCAACCAGCGCGAGACCACGCTGGTCTGGGACGCCGCCAGCGGCGACCTGATCCACCCGGCCATCGTCTGGCAGGATCGTCGTACCGCCGACTACTGTGCCGAACTCAAGGCCGCCGGCCACGAGGCGAACGTCAGCGCGCGCACCGGGCTGCTGATCGATCCGTATTTCTCCGCCACCAAGCTGCGCTGGATCCTCGACAACGTGCCCGGCGCCCGCCAGCGCGCCGAACGCGGCGAGCTGCGCTTCGGCACCGTCGACTGCTTCCTGCTCTGGCGCCTGACCGGCGGCCGCTCCCATCGCACCGACGCGACCAACGCTTCGCGCACCCTGCTGTTCAACATCCACAGCCAGGACTGGGACGAGGAATTGCTGGCGCTGTTCGAGATCCCGCGCAGCCTGCTGCCGGAGGTACTCGACTGCGCGGCGGAGTTCGGCGTCAGCGAGCCGTCGCTGCTTGGCGCGGCGATCCCGGTGCTGGGCATGGCCGGCGACCAGCAGGCCGCGCTGATCGGCCAGGCCTGCTTCCAGCCGGGCATGGTGAAGAGCACCTACGGCACCGGCTGCTTCATGATCCAGAACACCGGCGAGCAGCCGGTGACCTCGAAGAACCGCCTGCTCACCACGGTCGGCTACCGTCTGGACGGCAAGGTCAGCTACGCGGTGGAGGGCAGCATCTTCGTCGCCGGCGCCGCGGTGCAATGGCTGCGCGACGGCATCAAGCTGATCGACCACGCCCACGAGAGCGAAGCCCTGGCGATCCAGGCCGGCGACTCCAACGGCGTCTACCTGGTGCCGGCCTTTACCGGCCTCGGCGCGCCCTACTGGGACCCGAAGGCGCGCGGCGCGATCTTCGGCCTGACCCGCGACACCGGAATCAAGGAGATCGTCACCGCCGGTCTGCAATCGGTCTGCTACCAGACCCGCGACCTGCTCGAAGCGATGCGCCAGGACGGCACGCCGCCCAGCGCGCTGCGGGTGGACGGCGGGATGGTGGTGAACAACTGGGTGATGCAATTTCTCACCGACATCCTTGGTGTCACCGTGGAGCGCCCGGAAGTCACCGAGACCACCGCCCTCGGCGTGGCCTACATGGCCGGGCTGAAGGCCGGCTTCTATCGCGACCTGGACGACATCGCCAGCCACTGGCACCTGCAGCGCCGCTTCGCCGCACACATGGCCGAGGAGCGCCGCGGCGAACTCTACGCCGGCTGGCAGAACGCGGTGCGACGGGTGCGCAGCGAGGCCTGAGCGGCGTTTCGCGGAAAAAGGCGGCGTTTTTGCCGGCGGCTTCACAACGCCGGCAGGTCGCCGCAAACGCCCGCTCGGGCAATGGGTCGAAGGCAGGGCGAAGTCCCACTGTTACGATCGGAAAAGATCGCACTGTATCGCCCATCCCGGAGCCTGCGGCGGCATGCTGTGGCGATCGTTCCCAGGAGGTCTGCCATGCAGCTCGAGTTCCACCAGGTCGACGCGTTTTCTTCCCGTCCGTTCAGCGGCAATCCCGCCGTGGTCTATCGCCTCGACGCCTGGCTGGCGGACGAGCTGATGCAGATGATCGCGACCGAGCACAACCTCTCCGAGACCGCCTTCGTCGTTCGTGAAGGAGAGGCCTGGCGGATCCGCTGGTTCACCCCGAGCGTCGAGGTGGCGCTCTGCGGCCACGCCACACTGGCTGCGGCCCACGTACTGTTCGAGGTCTACGACGAGCCGGGCGAGCGCCTGGAATTCATCTCGCGCTCCGGTGCGCTGCGGGTCAACCGCGAGGACGAGCGGCTGGTCCTGGATTTCCCCGCGCAGTATCCGAGCGAGGTCGGTAGCACCGTCGAGCTGGAGCAGGCCCTGGGCCTGCCGCCGGTGGACGTGCTGGGCTCCACCGACAAGCTGCTGGTGCTGCTCGAGTCCGAAGAGGCGGTGCGCGCCTGTCGCCCCGACTTCGCGGCCCTGGCGCGGCTGCCCTGGCGTGGAGTGATCGTCACCGCGCGGGGTCTGCAGAAGGATTTCGTCTCGCGCTTCTTCGCCCCGGCGATGGGCGTCGACGAAGACCCGGTCACAGGCTCCGCGCATTGCAGCCTGATTCCCTACTGGGCCCAGCGCTTGAACAAACTGTCGCTGACCGCCCAGCAGTGCTCGGCGCGCGGCGGCGAGCTGTGGTGCCGGTTGGAGGGCGAGCGGGTGAGTATCGCCGGGCATGCGGTGCTGGTGGCGAGCGGAAGGATTCGATTGGGCTGAGGGGCGCTTCAGGAGGGGGATGACCTCGTGCATGCCAGACCTCCACATACTGAAGCCCTGATCCGTAGGGTGAATAACCGCTCGCGGTTATCCGCCGCTTATCCGGGGTATCGGCGGATACCGCCTGTGGCGGTATTCGCCCTACAGGCCCTAGAAACGCCGGACAGCTCCCCCGGACATTTCCGCAGGCTCTCTCAGAAGCCCGGGAATTGGATAAAAACCCAGTAGGAGGATGATGGAGGGGCCGGCAAATCCATCCCGCAGGGACAGGACGAACGGCACTGCCCTCTGTTTTTGAGGGCGGAAGGACGCGGGCCGCAGGTGGTGGAACACCTACGACCCGCTAACCACAACCCAGCTTACTAAGGAGCTGACCCATGGCTAAGCCGAATGATACGTCCAACCCCGAGGTAACAGAATCGTCCCCCCGCTTCGTCCCACTGCTACCCACCTCCCAGGCCGACATGTGTCCGCGTAGCGCCACCCTGTACGTGGACACCCATGCACTCCCCACGCACTTGTTCGACAACGCGAAAGTGCGCTTGAGGTCGGCAATCAACATCCTGGCCATGACCCGTTTGCTCGATGAGAAAGAAGAGCCCGGCGGCACCCTGGCCTACATCAACGGTGCGTTGCTGTCGCTGCTCAGCGATGCCTTGTCCGAAATCGAGGCGGGCCACCCGAGCCTGTAGCGCCGCTCCCTGGCGCGACGCCCCCGGCCTGGCCGGGGGCTTTGCGGCATCGCCCATCACAAGACCTTTCGCGCCCGAACGGCGAGGCTCACCGCCCGTCCCGGTCCTCGCGAAACGGCCTCCAATTGCCCGAAACTTCCGACCCTTTTTTCGGACGATTTCTTACGCCCTTATAAATCAGCAAGTTACGAGACCTCGAAAAAAGAGGGTTTCTGGCAGGAAAAACTCGGTATTTCCTTTTCCTTCAAATGGTTATAGGTTTTCGGGGCTAGTTCACTGCCGTATAGGCAGCTAAGAAAAGGGTCTTTCGGGTCGGTCGGGTCTGTGGGATGTTCACTGCCGTATAGGCAGCTAAGAAATATGGTAGTCAAAGGTTCCAGTGTTTGAGACCGTTCACTGCCGTATAGGCAGCTAAGAAATTCCAGGCCAGTTCCACCACCGGTACCACCGCGTTCACTGCCGTATAGGCAGCTAAGAAACGTTCCAGGCGTGCCGCCACCACCATCGCCACGTTCACTGCCGTATAGGCAGCTAAGAAATCGATCAGCGCCGCAGGAAGCCCAGGACCACCGTTCACTGCCGTATAGGCAGCTAAGAAAAATTTCGAACAGCCGACTGATGCCATCATGGCGTTCACTGCCGTATAGGCAGCTAAGAAATGGCGCGAAGCCGAGCAGCAATGCCGCGACGGGTTCACTGCCGTATAGGCAGCTAAGAAAGGCGTATCCCGATTATCGGTTGAGGTGATGTAGTTCACTGCCGTATAGGCAGCTAAGAAAAGGCCGGCGCCGATCTGCCCGCGACGAGGTACGTTCACTGCCGTATAGGCAGCTAAGAAATCCACCGGGTTTTTGTCAGTCCATCCGGCCGCGTTCACTGCCGTATAGGCAGCTAAGAAATGTTCCGCCAAGCGCTACCGGCACCGTGTCGCGTTCACTGCCGTATAGGCAGCTAAGAAATGGGTGGCGTGCCTGCTCAGTGGCTCCAGGTCGTTCACTGCCGTATAGGCAGCTAAGAAATGGTAGACGGGATATGGATCGGCGAAGTCCTCGTTCACTGCCGTATAGGCAGCTAAGAAAGATGACGAAAGAGCCACCGCCGCCCTCCACCGGTTCACTGCCGTATAGGCAGCTAAGAAATCCCATAGACTTGCCGATCTCGGCTGCGGCGCGTTCACTGCCGTATAGGCAGCTAAGAAATTGACCAGATCGCGGCGTGGGGTGGTCGGCTTGTTCACTGCCGTATAGGCAGCTAAGAAAGCTGTGCGTCGCCGTGGTCTGACGGTCGAATCGTTCACTGCCGTATAGGCAGCTAAGAAAAGCAGATACCCGAACCACTGGAGGTACATGCAGTTCACTGCCGTATAGGCAGCTAAGAAATTCATCAGGATGCCGCCAAGGGTCCGCATAATGTTCACTGCCGTATAGGCAGCTAAGAAAATGAAGGCCAGCAGGCCGAACACGATTGCGATGTTCACTGCCGTATAGGCAGCTAAGAAATCGAGCAGCGGCCCGAGGAGTCCGAAGACTTGGTTCACTGCCGTATAGGCAGCTAAGAAATGGAGAAAAGCAATGCGAGTGGTGCGAGGCCAGTTCACTGCCGTATAGGCAGTTAAGAAAAGACAATCCGGACCTGCCGCCCAGGACGATCTGTTCACTGCCGTATAGGCAGCTAAGAAATGCAGCGACTGCACCTTGGCTTGCTGCCGGTCGTTCACTGCCGTATAGGCAGCTAAGAAACTCAAGAAAGAGCAGAACGGCCAGCCTGCGCCGTTCATTGCCGTGTAGTCCCGTAGGGCGAATGCCGCCATAGGCGGTATCCGCCCTACGGATCGGGTTCCTGGCATGCACGAAGTGAGGCTTGCCCTCCGAGTGGTGGGGCGGCAAACCCGCCCCGTCAGGAGGCCGAGCGGAATCGTTGCGGAGGGGGACGAGTGGCAGGATGCCGCGAGAGCCGCCTCGGTCCACGAAGGACCGTGGCGGCGTGCCGCCGGGAGCAACGATGCAGCGAGGGCACCCCAGCCGAGAAGCGGCTGGGGCCGGATGCCGGGGCGAGTCTTTTGGTTCCTTTTGGACGCTTGCAAAAGGAACTCGCCTGGGAAGGCGAAACAAGAGACCAAGGCAGGCACAAAGAACAGCTTGACCACCAAACATGACGCCCGCTCAAGCGCTAAGCAACAGCGTCCCCCCTCACTGCCGTGTAGCTAAGAAGTCGCGAGCGATATAGTCCCGTAGGGCGAATACCGCCACAGGCGGTATCCGCCGATGCCCCGGAGAGCCGGCGGATAACCGCAAGCGGTCATTCGCCCTACGGATCGGGCTCCTGGCATGCCCTCCGAGTGGCAGGGCGAGTCTTTTGGACGCTTGCAGAAGGAGCTCGCCTGGAAAGGCGAAACAAGAGGCCAAGGCAAGCACGACGCCCGCTCAAGCGCTAAGCAACAGCTTCCCCCCTTAGTGCCGTGCAGGTAGCGACGGGAGCTGGGGGCCAGTGCACGCATTCACGGCCCGCCAGGCAGTCCCCGTGCACCCGGTGCCGAAACGCCACCTTCGTGCCCTGAGTCATGGCCAATGCCCCACGGCAAGTCGCTACCCCTCAGTACCCATCCGCCACCGGCGCCAGGTAGAGCCCGCCCGCACCAAGGGCAATGCGCAGGTTGCGGATCTCCCCGGCGCGCAGGGTCAGGGTCTGTCCGGCGAGGATGGTCATGCCGTTCCGGCAGGCGTCGCCAGGACCGTTCGGCGCAAGACGCACGTCCACCGCGCCGGGTTGCAGGTTCAGGGCCAGGCTGGCGCCCGGTTGCAGGTTGCCGACCAGTTCGTCGTGGACGTACAGGCCGACATCGCAGGCAGTGCCGGACTCGACCCGCTCGCGGGAAACGTTCAGCACCGCATAGCCGATCGGCGCCGGGTCGGGTTGCGCCCAGCCACCGCTGGCCGGTTGCGGGTCCGCGGCGAGCGCCGGGAGGGCGCAGGCCAGGGCGGCGGTATGGAGCAGCGGGCGAAGAATGGGGAACATGGCGGGCCTCGGCGGCGGGGGCGTAGGGAAAAGCTTGGCCGAAGCCGGGGCCCGGGACAAGTCGGGACGGGCATCCGCGTGCCCGTCCGTCGCTGGGGTCAGGCGCCGCGTTGCGGCAGCATGGCGCGCAGTACGTCGTCCTTCTGCACGCGGTGGTGCCAGATGGCCGCGGCGGCGTGGCCGAGGATCAGCGCGAAAAGCAGGTACTGGACGGTGACGTGGGTGCCGCCGGCGAACGCCTTGAAGGCTTCCGGCAGGTCGAACGGGCCGATCTGCACCAGCCAGAACAGGTCCAGCGGACGCTTGCCGGCGAGCATGCCGGAGAGCGGCATGACGATCAGCACCGCGTACAGCAGGAAATGCCCGGCCTTGGCGGCCGCGCGCTGCCAGTCCGGGTTCCCCTCCAGGGTATCCGGGACACCCTGGACGCGGCGCAGCGCCAGGCGTGTCAGGGTCAGCAGGAGTACCGCCACGCCCAGCGACTTGTGCAGGGTGAAGACGTTGCCCTTGCCGCCGAGCAGGCCGGCGAAGAAGTCGGCGCCGTAGGGCAGGGCGATGATCAGCAGGACCGCGACGGCGCTGAGCCAGTGCAGGGCGATCTGTGACGGGGAATAGCGGCGGATGGACATGGTTCTACCTCGTGAAGAACAAGGTGAACATGTTAACCATGTGCTTTGTAGGGTTTAAGCCTCTTTACTCCGCCTTTACCCGTTCTTGACGCTTTGTCGGTTACCGGATATTTCGAGGATTGACCTTGACACCATGTCAAGGTCGAAAATCGCCCCATCGATGACCAACAGGAGGCAATACCATGCAAGTCTTCAAGGTTCAGGGCATGACCTGCGGCCACTGCGTACGGGCGATCACCCATGCGGTGCAGGCGAAGGATTCGGCGGCGGACGTCCAGGTGGATCTTGGCGCCGGCGAAGTCCGGGTCGCCAGCCGGCTCGACAGCACCCAGGTACTCGAGGCGATCCGCGAGGAGGGCTACGGCGCCGAGCTGGCCTGACCCCAGTCGCGCACCAGGCCACGGAACATCGGCTCCAGCAGGTGTTCCGCGTCCGTATCCGGATCGAACAGGCGCGGGTCGCGCAACCAGTCGTTGAACAGGCCCAGGATCAGCGCGTGCAAGGCGCGCGAGGCGATCCTCGGAGTCATGCCCGGATGCAGCCGCACACGGCATTCGTCGCGGGCGAACAACTGCTCGCAGAGTTCGATGAACATCTGCACGAAGGCGTTGTTGCGTTCCTGCGCCTCGCGCAGTTCCTCGGTGAATTCGCAACGTTGCATCAGGATGGTCAGGATGCGGCGCTTCTTCTCCTGCGTCAGCAACGATTGCACGGCCTCCAGGCAGAGGTCGTAGAGCGAGCGCAGCGGGTCGCTGCCATCGCAGCCGGACAGGCGCTCGGTGAGTTGCTCCGGCGGCAGGCGTACCTGGTTGAGCATCTCATTGAACAGGTGGGCCTTGTTCTGGAAGTGCCAGTAGACGGCGCCACGGGTCACCCCGGCGGCCCTGGCGATCTGTTCCAGGCTGGTATGGGACACGCCTTTTTCCAGGAACAGTTCCTCGGCGGCCAGGAGGATGGCCGTACGGGTTTTTTCAGAATCTTCCTTTGTGCGTCGCATGCTGTGCTGGATAGTCGAATGGGTCTCGGCAACGGGGCGGGGAGTGTACCGATTTTAGCCGCGCTCGGGCGGACTCGAAGTATTTCGACACCACCTTTGTCTAATGCTGCTCATTCATGAGTCGTGGATTCCGCGGTTCCACGGTCTCCGGCCATGATCGGCGGGCGTCTTCGGTGTTATGCTGCGCGCTGCTTTTTCGGCGACTCCCCGGCTGTCCGTAGCATCTTCCCGCCAGTACCGGCCTTCAGGCCTGGAGCCGCCCGCCCTCACAGACGATTCAATGATAGGCGTCGTCGTCCCGCTTGCCGGGAGCCGCGCAGGGAAGTGCCTTGCCTGCCACCGACGCGCCCCGTGCCGAGCGATCCATGAACCTGCGCATCCTGCTGATACTGGGAGCCCTGAGCGCCTTCGGGCCACTGGCCATCGATTTCTACCTGCCGAGCTTCCCGACCCTGGCCAAGGCCTTCGCCACCGACGTCGAGCACGTCCAGCTGAGCCTGGCCGCCTACTTCGCCGGCCTGTCCATCGGCCAGTTGCTCTACGGCCCGGTGGCCGACCGCTATGGCCGGCGCCTGCCGCTGCTGGTGGGGGTGAGTATCTTCACCCTGGCCTCGGCCGCCTGCGCCCTGGCGCCGAGCCTGGAGTGGCTGATCGCCGCGCGCTTCGTCCAGGCCCTCGGCGGCTGCGCCGGGATGGTCATCTCGCGGGCAGTGGTGCGTGACCTGTGCGATCCGATCGGCGCCGCCAAGGCGTTTTCCCAGTTGATGCTGGTGATGGGCCTGGCGCCGATCCTCGCCCCCGTGGCCGGCGGCCTGCTGCTGGACTGGCAGGGCTGGCAATCGATCTTCGTCTGCCTGACCCTGTTCGCCGCCCTGGCCGGCCTCGGCGTGGCGTTGTGGCTGCCGGAAACCATCCCGGCCGACGGCGAGCGACCGCCGCTGTCCGGCGCGCTGGGGCAGTACCGGCGGCTGTTCGCCGACCGCCTGTTTCTCGCCTATGGCCTTTCCGGCGGGGTGGCGATGGCCGGGATGTTCGCCTACATCGCCGGTTCGCCCTACGTGTTCATCCAGCTCTACGGGATTCCCGCCGAGCACTATGGCTGGCTGTTCGGCAGCAATGCCGCGGGCTTCATCGTCATGGCACAGGTCAACGCGCGGCTGCTGCGCTATCGCGGGCCGGCGTTCTGGCTGCGGCGGATCATCTGGGGCTACCTGGCGTGCGGCCTGGCCCTGCTGGGCATCGCTTCGCTGCAACCGGCCACGCTGTGGCCGCTGCTGGTTCCGCTGTTCGGATGCGTGGCCAGCCTCGGCTGCATCATTCCCAACGCTTCCGCCTGCGCCATGGCCGGACAGGGACAGCACGCCGGCAGCGCCTCGGCGCTGATGGGCAGCCTGCAGTTCAGCGTGGCGGCGGGCGCTTCGGCGCTGGTCGGCGTGCTCCACGACGGCACGGCGATCCCCATGACTCTGGTGATCGCCGTCTGCGGCGCGGTCGCGACCCTGCTCGCCTGGCAGACCGGGCGCCTGGAGCGCCAGGCCGCCTGAGCGCGGATCAGGCCGTTCGCTGTTTCAGTTCGGGCAGCACATGGGGCGCGCGCAGGCGCGCCTCGAGGCGGTCGACGAAACGCCGGGCCTCGCTTTCGCTACGGAAGTTGACGGCCTGCTGGTCGAGGCAGACTTGCCAGCATTGGCCTTTCGGGGTTTGCGACGGGCGGACGAGGATGTTCATGGCGATTCATCCATCGGGGCTGGAAAGGGAGCTTCAGTCTAGTCCTGTCGGCCCGGAAAACACTGACCGGGATCAGTTTGCCGACAACTGGTCGCCGCTTCGTTTACAGCCCCGCCGCAGAGCGCTTCAGGCTCCTCCCTCGCCCTGCCTTACCCGCTGCCGGTAGGCGCTCGGCGACAAACCCATGACCTTGCTGAACAGGCGCGAGAAGTAGTAGCTGTCGTCGTAGCCGACCGCCTGGCCGACCCGGGCCACGCTCTGGTCGCTGCTGTCCAGCAACTGGCAGGCGTACTCGATCTTCAGGTGCAGGAAGTGCTGGATAGGCGTACGGCCGGTGATCGCCTTGTAGCGACTGACGAAATGGAACTTCGACAGGTTGCAGAAGGCCGCCAGGCGTTCCAGTTCGAGGCGCGCATGCAGGTGTTCGCGCATGTAGGCGTGCAGCCCGTCGAGGTCCAGGCTGCCCTCGCGCAGCGGGCGCAGCAGCGGTAGCTGGCAGAGCAGGCTGCGCAGGCGGCTGGCGGCGAGCAGGAAGTGCTGGAAGCGGTAGCCGCTGTGGCGCACCTCCAGCAGTTGCTCGAAGCCGCCGAGCAGGGCGTGTTGCAGGCCCCAATGGCGCAGCGGGGTGTCGCGGTAGCCGGCGCTGTGTTGCAGCCAGGTGGCGCTGTCGCCGCGCAGGTGGGTCCAAAAGATGGTCCAGGGTTGGCGGTCGTCGGCGGCGTAGTCGTGGGCCATGCCCGGCGGCAGCCAGAGCAGGTCGCCGCTGCCGACCCGGTATTCGCGCCAGGCCTCGCCCTCGCGCACGCGCAACAGGCCCTGGCCTTCGCTGCAATAGATCAGCAGGTGCTCGTCATGGCGCTCGCGGCTCATGCGGTGGTCGCGGGCGCGCCGGTAGTGGCCCAGGGAGGTGGGGTAGAGGTCGCGGCTGAGCGGGTGGACCGCCAGTTTCTCCAGCAGCGCCGCCGGGATCGGCAAGCGCAGGCTGTCGGCCGGCAGGGGCCAGTCGGAGGTGTGCGACATGTCGGTAGCCGGCTCCGCAATATAGTCCATGAACAACACAATTTAGTCGATCTCGCGACCTTCCGCCCAGTGATAGCTTCTTGGCCAAAGCGAGGTCCGAATCGACCTCGTACCAGTCCGCCACAACAATAAAAGCCGGCCTGGCCGGTGCAGGAGGGTTCATGTCAGTCCCAGTCCGCCACCTCATCGCGGGAGCCTTCGTCGAAGGTCTCGGCGCCCAGCGCATCCCGGTCAGCAATCCCCTCGACAACAGCACCCTGGCGGAGATCGCCTGCGCCAGCGCGGAGCAGGTCGAGCAGGCGGTGGCCAGTGCCCGCGAAACCTTCGCCAGCTGGAAGGAAACCCCGGTTTCCGAGCGCGCGCGGGTGATGTTGCGTTACCAGGCGCTGCTCAAGGAACACCACGACGAACTGGCGAAGATCGTCTCCAGCGAGCTGGGCAAGACTTTCGAGGACGCCAAGGGCGACGTCTGGCGCGGTATCGAGGTGGTCGAGCACGCCTGCAACGTGCCCTCGCTGCTGATGGGCGAGACGGTGGAGAACGTCGCCCGCAACATCGACACCTACAGCATCACCCAGCCGCTGGGCGTGTGCGTTGGCATCACCCCGTTCAACTTCCCGGCGATGATCCCGCTGTGGATGTTCCCGCTGGCCATCGCCTGCGGCAACGCCTTCATCCTCAAGCCTTCCGAGCAGGTGCCGCTGACCAGCGTGCGGCTCGCCGAGCTGTTCCTCGAGGCCGGTGCGCCGAAGGGCGTGCTGCAGGTGGTGCATGGCGGCAAGGAACAGGTCGACCAGTTGCTCAAGCACCCGCAGGTGAAGGCGGTGTCCTTCGTCGGCTCGGTCGCCGTCGGCCAGCACGTCTACCACACCGGCACCGCGCACAATAAGCGCGTGCAGAGCTTCGCCGGGGCGAAGAACCACATGGTGATCATGCCCGACGCGGACAAGGCACAGGTCATCAGCAACCTGGTCGGTGCCTCGGTGGGCGCGGCCGGGCAGCGCTGCATGGCGATCTCGGTGGCGGTGCTGGTGGGGGCCGCCCGCGAGTGGATTCCGGAAATCCGCGACGCGCTGGCCAAGGTCCGCCCCGGCCCATGGGATGACAGCGGCGCCAGCTACGGCCCGGTGATCAACCCGCAGGCCAAGGCGCGCATCGAGCGCCTGATCGGCCAGGGCGTGGAGGAGGGCGCGCAACTGCTGCTGGATGGCCGCGGCTACAAGGTCGAGGGATACCCGGACGGCAACTGGGTCGGCCCGACGCTGTTCGCCGGGGTGCGCCCGGACATGGCGATCTACCGCGAAGAGGTGTTCGGCCCGGTGCTCTGCCTGGCCGAGGTCGACAGCCTGGAGCAGGCGATCCGCCTGATCAACGAAAGCCCCTACGGCAACGGCACCTCGATCTTCACCAGCTCCGGCGCCGCGGCGCGGACCTTCCAGCACCACATCGAGGTCGGCCAGGTGGGCATCAACATCCCGATCCCGGTACCGCTGCCGTTCTTCTCCTTCACCGGTTGGAAGGGCTCGTTCTACGGCGACCTGCACGCCTACGGCAAGCAGGGCGTGCGCTTCTACACCGAGACCAAGACCGTGACCGCGCGCTGGTTCGACAGCGATAGCGTGGCCGGGACCAACTTCTCGATCCAGATGCGCTGAAAGGGAGACGGACCGATGACCGACATCGCATTCCTCGGCCTGGGCAACATGGGTGGGCCGATGGCCGCCAACCTGCTCAAGGCCGGCCACCGGGTGAATGTCTTCGACTTGCAGCCCAAGGCCGTGCTGAGCCTGGTCGAGCAGGGCGCGCAGGGCGCCGATAGCGCCTTGCAGTGCTGCGAAGGCGCCGAAGTGGTGATCAGCATGCTGCCGGCCGGGCAGCACGTGGAAAGCCTGTATCTCGGCGACGACGGCCTACTCGCGCGGGTCGCCGGCAAGCCCCTGCTGATCGACTGCTCGACCATCGCCCCGGAGACCGCGCGCAAGGTCGCCGAGGCCGCCGCGGCGAAGGGCCTGACCCTGCTCGACGCGCCGGTTTCCGGCGGCGTCGGCGGCGCCCGCGCCGGCACCCTGAGCTTCATCGTCGGCGGCCCCGCCGAAGGCTTCGCGCGGGCCCGGCCGGTCCTCGAGAACATGGGCCGGAACATCTTCCACGCCGGCGATCACGGCGCCGGCCAGGTGGCGAAGATCTGCAACAACATGCTCCTCGGCATCCTCATGGCCGGCACCGCCGAGGCCCTGGCGCTGGGGGTGAAGAACGGCCTCGACCCGGCGGTGCTGTCCGAGGTGATGAAGCAGAGTTCCGGTGGCAATTGGGCGCTGAACCTCTACAACCCCTGGCCCGGGGTGATGCCGCAGGCGCCGGCGAGCAACGGCTATGCCGGCGGTTTCCAGGTGCGCCTGATGAACAAGGACCTCGGCCTGGCGCTGGCCAACGCCCAGGCGGTGCAGGCCTCGACGCCGCTCGGCGCGCTGGCGCGCAACCTGTTCAGCCTGCACGCCCAGGCCGATGCCGAGCACGAGGGGCTGGACTTCTCCAGCATCCAGAAGCTCTACCGCGGCAAGGACTGACCCCTACGACCAAAGGTTGATGGCGGGTGCCCGGCGCCCGCCCATACTCCAAGGCTCACTCACTGCTTCATCCCTAATAAGAACAATCAGAGGGCTGGAACATGACGTACCTGCAGCAGCACGCCCACTCGATCGCCGAGCCGGCCGCGTTCTGGGCCGAACAGGCCCGTTCCCTGGCCTGGTACCAGGCGCCCGCGAACATCCTCGAAAGCCTGCCCGACGGCACCCATCGCTGGTTCGCCGATGGCCGTCTGAACAGCGCCTACCTGGCCCTCGACCGGCAGATCGAGGAGGGGCGCGGCGAACAGACCGCGCTGATCTACGACTCGCCGGTGACCGGCACCCAGGACCGCTACAGCTACCTGCGGCTGCGTGACGAAGTGGCGCGCCTGGCCGGCGCCCTGCAGGCCCTCGGGGTCGGCAAGGGTGACCGGGTGATCATCTACATGCCGATGGTGCCGCAGGCGGCCATGGCGATGCTCGCCTGCGCGCGCCTGGGCGCGGTGCATTCGGTGGTGTTCGGTGGCTTCGCTCCCTACGAGCTGGCCCTGCGCATCGACGACGCCACGCCGAAGCTGGTGCTCACCGCTTCCTGCGGGCTGGAGTTCGACCGGGTGATCGAATACAAGCCGCTGGTGGACAAGGCCCTCGAACTGGCGATCCACCAGCCTGCCCACGTCATGGTCTGGCAGCGCCCGCAGGCGCCCGCGCGCCTGCACCCGGGCCGCGACCTGGACTGGCAGGACTGCCTCGCCGCCGCCGAGCCGGCCGATCCGGTGCCGGTGGCCAGCGGCGATCCGCTGTACATCATGTACACCTCGGGCACCACCGGTAAGCCCAAGGGTATCGTCCGCGACAACGGTGGCCACGCGGTCGCGGTGCGCTACGCGGTCCGCACTATCTACGGCATGCAGGCCGGCGACGTCTGGTGGGGGATCTCCGACGTCGGCTGGGTGGTCGGCCACTCGCTGATCGTCTACGGCCCGCTGATGTGCGGCTGTACCACAGTGTTCTACGAAGGCAAGCCGGTGCGCACGCCGGACGCCGGCGCCTACTGGCGGGTGATCGAAGAGCACAGGGTGAACAGCCTGTTCTGCGCGCCGACGGCGATCCGCGCGATCCGCAAGGAAGACCCGCATGGTGAACGGGTGAAGCGCTACGACCTGGGTTCGCTGCGCCACCTGTTCCTGGCCGGCGAGAAGCTCGACAGCAGCACCCAGCACTGGCTGGAGGAGCACACCGGGCGGCCGGTCCACGACCATTGGTGGCAGACCGAGACCGGCTGGCCGGTGACCGCGCCCTGCATCGGGATCGCCGGCCACGACCTGCGGGCCGGCTCGACCAACCGCGCGGTGCCCGGCTACCACGTGCAGGTGCTGGACGACGAAGGCCGGCCGCTGGGAGCGAACCGCCAGGGCGCGATCGTCATCGCCCTGCCGTTGCCGCCGGGCTGCGCGCAGACCCTCTGGGGCGACCACCCGCGCTACCTGCAGGCCTACCTGGGCAACTATCCCGGCTACTACCACACCGGCGACGGCGGTTATCTCGACGAGGACGGCTTCGTCTACATCATGGGGCGCACCGACGACGTGATAAACGTTTCCGGGCATCGCCTCTCCACCGGCGAGATGGAGGAACGCGTGGCGCAGCACCAGGCGGTTGCCGAGTGCGCGGTGATCGGCGTGCGGGACGAACTCAAGGGCCACGTGCCGCTGGGCCTGGTGGTGCTCAAGGACGATGCCGGGATCGCCGCCGAGCAACTGCAGCGCGAGCTGGTGGCGCTGGTCCGCGAACAGATCGGCGCGCTGGCCTGCTTCCAGCGGGTGGTGGTGGTCAAGCGGCTGCCGAAGACCCGCTCCGGGAAGATCCTCCGCGCGGTGCTGCGCAAGATCGCCGATGGCGAGGACTACGCGGCGCCATCGACCATCGACGACCCGACGATCCTTGGCGAGATCGAGGCTGCGCTGAGGGTGCGCAAGGCGGGATAGCAAAGGCCAGGGGCACGGCGGTAGGGTGGAAAACGCCGCGCCCCGTGGTCCTGCCGTTCAGAACCCTTCGAGAACGATCTTGCCCTTGGCCCGGCCGCTCTCCAGCAGCGCGTGGGCGCGGCGCAGGTTGGCCGCGTCGATGCGGCCGAAATGCTCGCCGACGGTGGTCTTCAACACGCCTTCGTCGATCAGCCCGGCGACCCGCTCCAGCAGCCGGTGCTGCTCGATCATGTCGTCGGTCTGGAACATCGAGCGGGTGTACATGAACTCCCAGTGCAGCGACAGGCTCTTCTGCTTCAGCTTGCCGATGTCCAGCGACGCCGGGTCGTCGATCAGCGCCAGGCGGCCTTGCGGGCGCAGCGCGGCGACGATCTGTTCGAGGTGCTGGTCGGTGTGGGTCAGGCTGGCGACGTGGCTGACCTCGGCGACACCGATCCGCTTCAGCTCTTCGGCCAGCGGCTTGCCGTGGTCGATCACATGGTGCGCGCCGAGGTCGCGGACCCAGGCCTGGGTCTCTGCGCGCGAAGCGGTGCCGATCACGTTCAGGCCGGTCAGTTGCCGGGCCAGTTGGACCAGGATCGAACCGACCCCGCCGGCGGCGCCGACCACCAGCAGGCTCTGGCCCTGGTCGGCCTTGCCTTCGGCGATCTGCAAGCGCTCGAAGAGCAGTTCCCAGGCAGTGATGGTGGTCAGCGGCAGGGCCGCGGCCTGGGCGAAGTCGAGGCTTTTCGGCAGGTGCCCGGCAATGCGCTCGTCGACCCGATGCAGCTCGCTGTTGCTACCGGGGCGGGTGATGTCCCCGGCGTACCAGACCCGATCGCCAGGACGGAACAGGCTGACCTCGCTGCCGACCGCGCGCACCACGCCCGCCGCGTCCCAGCCCAGCACCTTGGCCTGGCCGGCTTCCGGCTGGGCGCGCTGGCGGACCTTGGTATCCACCGGGTTGACCGAGATGGCGCGGACCTCCACCAGCAGGTCGCGTGGGCCCGGCGTGGGCTCGGGCAGTTCGAGGTCGAGCAGGGCGTCGGGATGGTCGATGGGCAGGGATTGGTAGTAACCGACAGCTTTCATGGGAACTCCGGGAAACGGGCCTCAGGCGAGGCGATAGAGTTGGTCGATCTTCACGTTCTGCAGCAGGGCTTCGTTGCCGCGGCTGAAGCGCAGGAAGTGTTCGGTGTTCTGGTGCCGCTCCAGGGCGGCGTCGTCGCGCCACTGCTCGATCATGTAGAACAGGTGGGAGTCGTGGCGGTCCTGATGCAGGTCGTACTGCAGGCAACCAGCCTCGGCGCGCGACGGGGCGACCAGGGCGCGCAATTCGCGTTCCAGGGCCTCGGCGTGGCCGGGGGCGGCGGTGATGGTGGCGATCAGGGTGAGGGGTGTGCTCATGGTGGGTTCCTTCGATGGGGCGGAGTCAGGATGGGCTATTTCAAATCGCTGAAAAACAGGCTATCAGGGAAGACTCTTTCAAAGGAATCTTGAAAATGCTGCGTTACGACGACCTCCAGGTGTTCGTCCACACCAGCGACAGCGGCTCGTTGTCCGCCGCCGCGCGCCAGTTGGAGATTTCCCCGGCGGTGGCCAGCGCGGCGCTGAAGCGCCTGGAAAGCGAGCTGGAGGTACGCCTGTTCGCCCGCTCCACCCGCAGCCTGCGCCTGACTCCCGAGGGCGACGCGTTCCTCCTGCATGCCCGCGCCTCGTTGCGCAGCCTGGAGGAGGGGCGCCGGTTGCTGCAGGGCGGCAAGGACCAGATCGCCGGGGTACTGCAGCTTTCCGCGCCCTCCGACTTCGGCCGCAACCTGCTGCTGCCATGGCTCGACGAGTTCCAGGCGCGCTATCCGCAACTGAGCCTGCGCCTGCTGCTCGGCGACCGGGTGACCGATCTCTACCGGCAACCGGTGGACGTGGCGATCCGCTACGGCGCACCGGCCGACTCCAGCCTGGTCGCCCTGCCGCTGGCGCCGGACAACCGGCGAGTGCTCTGCGCCGCGCCGGGCTACCTGGCGGAGCGCGGCGAGCCGCGCCAGCCGGACGACCTGCGCGAGCACAATTGCCTGCTCTACCAACTCGGCGGCCGGGTACACGACCGCTGGGCGTTCCAGCGGGGCCGCCGCAGCCTGACCCTGACGGTCGCCGGCGACCGGGTCTGCGACGACGCCGACGTGGTGCGGCGCTGGGCCCTGGCCGGCAAGGGGCTGGTCTACAAGTCCTGGCTGGACGTGGCCGAGGACGTGCGCGCCGGGCGCCTGCGCCTGCTGCTGCCGGAGTGGCAGGGCGAAGCGACGCCGATGAACCTCTTGTGTACCCACCGCGCCCAGTTGACCCGTCCGGTGACCCTCTTGCGCGCGTTCGTGCGCGAGCGTTGCGACGCATTGCTGGCGGAGGCTCCATGGACGAGGAACTGAACCGGGCGGCGAGCCTGGCCATCGAGCTGGCGGACGTGGACAGCGCCGCGCGCTTGCACGAACGCCTGCGCGAGGCCCTGGCGTTGCCGCCGTGGTACGGATGCAACTGGGATGCCTTCTGGGACGCCATCAGCGGCCTGGTGCCGATGCCCCGGCGATTGCGTCTGCAAGGCTGGAGCGACTTCGCCCGGCGCCTGCCGGAGGAAGCGGCGCAGCTTTCGGCCTGCCTGGAGGCGTTGCGCGAGACGTACCCGCAACTGGCGCCGGAAGTCCTGCGCGACGCTTGATCAGTCCCAGCCGAACAGCTCGGCGGCGTTGCGGCTGCTGCTCGCCGCCAGTTCCTCGGCGTCGACCCCGCGCAGCTCGGCGAGGGCGCGGCAGATGTCCGGCAGGTGCTCCGGACTGTTGCGCTGGCCGGGATGCATCGATGGCGCCATGTCCGGCGCATCGGTTTCCAGCACGATGGCCTCGGCCGGCAGCTCCGCCGCCACCTTGCGCAGGCGGTTGGCCTGCGGCCAGGTCGGCGCGCCGCCGAGGCCGAGGCGGAAGCCGAGCTTGAGGTACTCGCGGGCTTCCTCGCGGCTGCCGGCGAAGGCATGGATGATGCCACGGCGCTCCAGGCGGATGCGCTTGAGGGTGGCGATGGTCGCCGCGTGGGCGCGGCGCACGTGGATCAGCGCCGGCAGGCGGAATTCCGCGGCCAGCCGCAGTTGGGCCTCGAACAGCGCCTGCTGGGCGTCGCGGTCGAGGTGTTCCAGGTAGTAGTCCAGGCCGATCTCGCCGACCGCGCAGAGCTTCGTCTCGCCGCGCAGGCGTTGCAGCCACTGGTGCAGGTCGTCCAGGTGCTGCGGGCGGTGCCGCGCCAGGTAGACGGGGTGCAGGCCGAGCGCCGCGTACAGGCCATCCTCGGCCTGCGCCAGGTCCCAGACCCGTTGCCAGTTCTCGCGGTAGACGCCGAGCACCACCTGGCGCTCGACCCCCAGCGCGCGGCTGCGTTGCAGCAGCGCGGCGCGGTCGGCGTCGAAGTCCGGGAAGTCGAGGTGGTTGTGGGTGTCGACCAGGCGCATGGCGGCCGGCTCAGTCGCGCAGCTTGAGTTGCCGGGGGACGGCGTGCAGGCCCGGCCGGTAGTCGTTCTCCTCGACCGCGCGGAGCGCCAGTTCGAGGGCGTTGGCGGCGATCAGCGCGTGCTGCTGGTAGATCGAGTTGACCTTCAGCGGCACGAAGTCGAGCAACTGGGTGTCGCCGAAGGTCGCCACCCGCAAGCCTTCGGGCCAACCGTCGGCGCGCGCCTGGAACACATCGAAGACGCCTTCGAGGAGTACATAGGCAGTGGTCACCAGGGCGTCGGGCAGGTAGCCCAGGCGCTCGAGCAATTGCTCCATCAGGCGGCGTCCGCACTCGCGGCTGAACACCTCGGCATGCTCGACGATGACCTCGCCGCGGAAGTCCTTCAGCGCCTGGCGGAAGCCGGCGGCGCGGTCGTGGCTGATGATCAGGTCCGCCCGCGCGCCGAGCAGGGCGATATGGCGCGGCGCCGGTTGCAACAGGGTTTCGGTGAGGCGGCGCGCGGCGTCCTGGTCGTCGCTGATCACCGAGGCGAAGCGCTGCGGGTCGAGCTGGCGGTCGATGGCCACCACCGGCAGGCCTTCGGCGACCAGCCGGGCATGGGTATCATCCCCGGCCGGCAGGCAACTGGCGACGATCAGCGCGTCGCAGCGGCGCGCGCGGAACAGGTTGACCACCTGGCGCTCGGTCTCCGGCTCGTCGTCGGAGCAGGCGATCAGCAACTGGTAGCCGCGCGCCCGGGCGCCTTGTTCGAGTTGCTTGGCGAGGCGGGCGTAGCTGGGGTTTTCCAGGTCCGGGAGGATGAAGCCGAGGGTGCGGGTCTGCCCGCGGCGCAGGCCGGCGGCCTGCTGGTCCGGCTGGTAGCCGTGTTCCTCGACCACGGCAAGCACGCGCTCGACGGTGGCGGCGCTGATGCGCCGCTGGGCGGCCTTGCCATTGATGACGTAGCTGGCGGTGGTCACCGAGACCCCGGCCAGGCGGGCGATATCACTGAGTTTCAAACCGATCTCTACTGGAGGCGACGACAAGTTGGGCTTCAAGGATCAATCATTATCGGGTAACGTGCCAATTTAATTAAGTGAATCGATTCAGCAAAAGATTCCGGCGAAGCCGGCGCCCCCTGCCCCAGGCTGCCTCGCGCAGCCCGAACGCGGCGCCGCCTACGCTATGGCAGGTCAATGACAACAAGCGGATCACCGCCCCAGGCTGTACGGAAGGATCCCGCGAGCCGCTTTCCGCTACCGCCGGCACATCCCGCGCCCGCGCCTCGGCGCGGCGGGACGATCCGGACGTGAGACGGGGAGCCGTTCGCTCCTGAGGAGGTTTCCATGCTCGAACTCGATACCCGGCAGATCCGCATGGGCCAGCGCGCCGCGGACAAGGCCGAAGCCCTGCGCCTGCTCGGCGCGGCGCTGGTCGCCGACGGCCTGGCCGCGCCCGGCTATGCCGAGGGCCTGAAGGCGCGCGAGGCACAAGGCTCCACCTACCTCGGCCAGGGCATCGCCATACCCCATGGGACCCCGGATACCCGCGAGCTGGTCTTCAGCACCGGTGTGCGCCTGCTGCAATTCCCCGAGGGAGTGGACTGGGGCGATGGCCAGCAGGTCTACCTGGCCATCGGCATCGCGGCGAAGTCCGACGAACACCTGCAGCTCCTGCAATTGCTCACCCGTGCCCTCGGCGAGGCCGACCTGGGACCGGCGCTGAGCGCGGCCGCCAGCGCCGAGGAAGTCCTCGGCCTGTTGCAGGGCGCGCCGCAGGAACTGGCGCTGGACGCACAACTGGTCGGCCTCGGCCAGAACGCCGAGGACCTCGACGAACTGGCCTGGCTCGGCGCGCGCCTGTTGAAGAAGGCCGGCTGCGTGGAGAACGGCTTCGCCGCCGTGCTCCAGCAGACCGAACCGTTGCCGCTGGGCGACGGGCTGTGCTGGTTGCACAGCGAACAATTGGTGAAGCGCCCCGGGCTGGCCTTCGTCACTCCGGCGCAACCGTTGCAGCACCAGGGGCAACCGGTCACCGGGCTGTTCTGCCTGGCCAGCCTGGGCGAAGCGCACCAGGCGCTGCTCGAACGCCTGTGCGACCTGTTGCTGGAAGGGCGTGGCGCCGAGCTGGTGCGCGCCACCAGCAGCCGCAGCGTACTCGCGGCGCTCGGTGGCGAGCTGCCGCCGGACTGGCCCAGCGCGCGAGCGGTCCTGGCCAACCCGCATGGCCTGCATGCCCGCCCGGCGCAGGCGCTGGCGCAGCTGGCCAAGGGCTTCGCCGGCGAGATCCGGGTACGCCTGGCCGACAGCGAGGCGGCCCCCGTCTCGGCGAAGAGCCTGAGCAAGCTGCTCGCCCTCGGCGCGCGACGCGGCCAGACGCTGGAGTTCAGCGCCGAGCCGGCGATCGCCGAGGACGCGCTGCCAGCCTTGCTGGCCGCGGTGCGCGAGGGGCTCGGCGAGGAGGTCGAAGCGCTGGCGGAGGAGGCCTTGCCCGATGCCGTCGGCGAGGCGGAAGAGGATGCCCGGCCGGCGCCGCTGCGCGCCGGCGAGCGCCTGCAGGCGATCGCCGCGTCGCCGGGCATCGCCAGTGGTCCGGCGCATGTCCAAGTGGCGCAGCGCTTCGAGTTCCAGCCGCGTGGCGAGTCGCCGGCCCATGAACGCGAGCGCCTGCTGCGGGCCAAGCGGGCGGTGGACGAGGAGATCGTCGGCCTGGTCGAACGCAGCACGGTGAAGGCGATCCGCGAGATTTTCGTCACCCACCGGGAGATGCTCGACGATCCGGAACTGGCCGAGCAGGTGCAACTGCGCCTGAATCGCGGCGAAAGCGCCGAGGCGGCCTGGAGTCGGGTAGTGGAAGACAGCGCGGCGCAGCAGGAGGCGCTGCACGACGCCTTGCTCGCCGAGCGTGCCGCCGACCTCCGCGACCTCGGCCGGCGGGTGTTGGCCAGGCTCTGCGGGGTGGAGGCGCCGCGCGAGCCGGAGCAGCCGTACATCCTGGTGATGGACGAGGTCGGCCCCTCCGATGTCGCCCGCCTCGACGCCCAGCGGGTCGCCGGCATCCTCACGGCGCGCGGCGGCGCCACTTCGCACAGCGCGATCATCGCCCGCGCCCTCGGCATTCCGGCATTGGTCGGCGCCGGCGCGGCGGTGCTCGGCCTGGAGCCGGGCACGGCACTGCTGCTGGATGGCGAGCACGGCTGGCTGCAGGTGGCGCCGAGCACCGAACAGTTGCAGCAGGCCGCCGCCGAGCGCGACGCCCGCCAGCAGCGCCAGGCCCGCGCCGACGCGCAGCGCCTGGAGCCTGCGCGGACCCGCGACGGCCACGCGGTGGAAGTCTGCGCCAACCTTGGCGACACCGCCGGCGCCGCGTGCGCGGTGGTGCTGGGCGCCGAGGGCGTCGGCCTGCTGCGCACCGAGTTCGTCTTCATGAACAACGCCCGCGCGCCGGACCTGGCGACCCAGGAAGCGGAATACCGTCGGGTGCTCGACGCCCTCGACGGACGTCCGCTGGTGGCGCGGACCCTGGATGTCGGCGGGGACAAGCCGCTGCCGTACTGGCCGATTCCCCACGAAGAGAATCCCTATCTGGGCCTGCGCGGTATCCGCTTGACCCTGCAGCGACCGCAGATCCTCGAGACCCAGTTGCGCGCGCTGTTCCGCGCCGCCGGGGAGCGACCGCTGCGGGTGATGTTCCCGATGGTCGGCAGCCTCGACGAATGGCGCCAGGCGCGTGACCTGGCGCTGCGCCTGCGCGAGGAAATCCCGCTGGCCGACCTGCAACTGGGGATCATGGTCGAGGTGCCCTCGGCGGCATTGCTCGCGCCGGTGCTGGCCCGCGAGGTGGATTTCTTCAGCGTCGGCACCAACGATCTGACCCAGTACACCCTGGCTATCGATCGCGGCCACCCGAGTCTTTCGGCCCAGGCCGACGGCCTGCATCCGGCGGTGCTGCAACTGATCGACATGACCGTCCGCGCCGCCCATGCCGAGGGCAAGTGGGTCGGCGTCTGCGGCGAACTGGCGGCCGACCCGCTGGCGTTGCCGCTGCTGGTCGGCCTGGGAGTGGACGAGCTGAGCGTTTCGGCGCGCAGCATCGCTCTGGTCAAGGCCGGCGTGCGCGAACTGCAGCTGGTCGCTGCGCGCGGCCTGGCCCGCAAAGCCCTGGGCCTGGCGAGCGCCGCCGAGGTCCGGGCCCTGGTGGAAGCGGAGGTGCAGTAATGGCGCGGATCCTGACGATTACCCTGAACCCGGCGCTGGACCTCACCGTGCGCCTGCGCCAGCTGGAACTGGGGGCGGTTAACCGCAGCGAGGCGGTGCTGACCCAGGCCGCCGGCAAGGGCCTGAACGTCGCCCAGGTGCTTGCCGACCTCGGCCATCGGTTGACGGTCAGCGGCTTCCTCGGCGAAGACAACCAGCCGCCGTTCACCGCCATGTTCCAGCGTCGTGGCTTCGCCGATGCGTTCGTCCGGGTGCCGGGCGAAACCCGCAGCAACATCAAGCTGGCCGAGCGCGGCGGGCGCGTCAGCGACCTCAACGGGCCGGGCCCGGAGGCCGACGAGCGAGCCCAGGCTGCGTTGCTCGAACGCCTCGACCGGCTTGCCGGGGAGCACGAGCTGGCGGTGGTCGCCGGCAGCCTGCCGCGCGGGGTCGAGCCGGAATGGCTGGGCGAACTGCTGCGGCGCTTGCGGCGCCTCGGCCTGAAGGTCGCCTTCGACAGCAGTGGCGCGGCCCTGCGCGAAGGTGTGAAGGCTGCGCCGTGGATGATCAAGCCGAACGTCGAGGAACTGGCCGATCTCTGCTCGGCGCCGATGGATGACCTGGTCGCACAGCGCCAGGCGGCCGAACGCCTGCGCCATGACGGGGTAGGCCAGGTGGTGATTTCCCAGGGCGCCGCGGGGGTCAACTGGTTCGCCGCCGAGGGTGCCTGGCAGGCGCGGCCGCCGGCGGTGGACGTGGCCAGCACGGTGGGCGCCGGCGATTCCCTGCTGGCCGGCATGCTGCACGGCCTGGCCAGCGGCTGGCCGGCCGAGCGGGTGCTGCGTCAGGCCACCGCCATCGCCAGTCTGGCGGTGACCCAGTTCGAGTTCGGCATCGGCGATCCGCAGCGCCTGGCGCGGATCGAAGCGGGCGTCGTGGTGCAGCCATTGGTCGAGGAGGCCTGAGATGAAACTAGCGATCGTCACCGCCTGCCCTGGCGGACAGGTCACCAGCGTGCTCGCCGCGCGCCTGCTGCGGGGCGCCGCCGAGCGCCTGGGCTGGGAAACCTGCGTCGAGGCGAATGCCGGGTCGAGGCCCGAGGGCGAACTGAGCGCCGAACAGATCGCCGAAGCCGACTGGGTCCTGCTGGTCGGCGTCGAGCCGCTGGCGGCGGCGCGTTTCGTCGGCAAGCCGGTGTATCGCGCGCGTCCCGCCGAGGCGCTGGCCGATCCGCGCGCCTTCCTCCAGCGGGCCGCCGCCCTGGCGAGCGTGGAGGTCGCCGGGGACGAGGCCGGCCTGGTTGCGCCGGAGGCCGGAGCGGCACCGCGGATCGTCGCGGTGACCGCCTGTCCGACCGGCGTGGCGCATACCTTCATGGCCGCCGAGGCGTTGCAGCTCGCGGCGGGGCAACTGGGCTTCGCGTTGCAGGTCGAGACCCAGGGCTCGGTCGGCGCGCGCAACCCGCTCGACCCGGCGGACATCGCCGCCGCCGACGTGGTCCTGCTGGCCGCCGACATCGACGTGGACACGGCCCGTTTCGCCGGCAAGAAGATCTACCGTTGCGGCACCGGCGTGGCCCTCAAGCAGGCCCGCGCGACGCTCGAGCGGGCGCTGGCGGAAGGGCAGGTCGAGAGCGCGGGCGCAGCCAGCGCGGTGGTCGCCAGGGACGAGAAGCGCGGGGTGTACAAGCACCTGCTGACCGGGGTGTCGTTCATGTTGCCGATGGTGGTCGCGGGCGGCCTGCTGATCGCCCTGTCGCTGGCCTTCGGCATCGATGCCTACAAGCAGCCGGGCAGCCTGGCGGCGGTGCTGAGGACGGTCGGCGACACGGCTTTCGTCCTGATGGTGCCGATGCTCGCCGGCTACATCGCCTATTCCATCGCCGACCGCCCGGGCCTGGCGCCGGGCATGCTCGGCGGCCTGCTCGCCGGGACCCTCGGCGCCGGGTTCATCGGCGGGATAGTCGCCGGCTTCATCGCCGGCTATGCGGCGCGGGCCATCAGCCACGGGCTGAGGCTGCCGGCGAGCCTGGAAGCGCTGAAGCCGATCCTGGTCATCCCGTTGCTGGCCAGCCTGGTCACCGGCCTGCTGATGCTCTACGTGGTCGGCAAGCCGGTGGCCGGGATGCTCGCGGCACTGACCGGGTTCCTCGACGGCATGGGTACCTCCAATGCCATCCTCCTCGGCCTGCTGCTCGGCGGGATGATGTGCGTCGACCTCGGCGGACCGGTCAACAAGGCCGCCTACGCCTTTTCCGTCGGCCTGCTCTCGTCGCACAGCTACGCGCCGATGGCGGCGGTGATGGCGGCGGGCATGGTGCCGCCGATCGGCATGGGCCTGGCGACCCTGCTGGCGCGGCGCAAGTTCGCCGAGAGCGAGCGGCAGGCCGGCAAGGCAGCCTCGGTGCTGGGGCTGTGC
This sequence comes from Pseudomonas sp. PS1(2021), assembly GCF_020405165.1. NCBI lineage: Bacteria > Pseudomonadati > Pseudomonadota > Gammaproteobacteria > Pseudomonadales > Pseudomonadaceae > Pseudomonas > Pseudomonas sp. PS1(2021). Next base: position 116,015 of record NZ_CP084484.1, read on the forward strand.
TTCATCTCCGAAGGCGCCATCCCGTTCGCCGCCAAGGACCCGCTGCGGGTGATCCCGGCGAGCATCGCCGGCGGCGCGCTGACCGGCGCCCTGTCGATGTATTTCGGCTGCAAGTTGCAGGCGCCTCACGGCGGGTTGTTCGTGATGCTGGTGCCCAACGCGATCAACCACGCCCTGGCGTACCTGCTGGCGATCGTCGCCGGCAGCCTGCTTACCGGGCTGCTCTACGCCGTGCTCAAGCGCGGCGCCGAGCCGGGGCTGGCGCTGGGGACCTCGTCCTCGCGGGAACCGGCGGCTGGCGGATAGCCGCGAGGCGGTCATGCGCCCTACGCCACCTGAGCTACGTGGCAGGGGGTAGGGCGAATAACGCCGCAGGCGTTATCCGCCGATACTCCGGCGAACCGGCGGATAACCGCAGCGGTTATTCGCCCCAGCGGTCGATCCGACCTGGGGCGGCCTCAGGCCTGGCGCAACAGGCGCACGCCATCTTCCTGTGCGAGGCTGGCCTCGTTGATCGGCAACGAGCAGGACTGCCCGCGTCCCATCGGGTAGTAGTGGAAGCCGTGGCGGGCCATGCGCTCGGGGTCGTAGAGGTTGCGCCCGTCGAAGATCACCGGGGCCTTCAGGCGCTCCTTGAGCAGCTCGAAATCCGGTGCCTTGAATTGCTGCCACTCGGTGCAGATGACCAGCGCATCGGCGCCTCCCAGGGTCGCCTCGGGGGTGCCCATCAGGCTCAGGCGTTCGTCGTGGCCATAGAGCCGCTGGGTTTCCTGCATGGCTTCGGGATCGTAGGCGCGCACCTGCGCGCCGTGGCGCCAGAGCGCTTCCATCAGTTCGCGGCTGGGCGCGTCGCGCATGTCGTCGGTGTTCGGCTTGAAGGCCAGGCCCCAGAGGGCGAAGGTCTTGCCGCGCAGGTCGCCGTCGTAGAACACCCGGATGCGTTCGAACAGCTTGTGCTTCTGCCGCCGGTTGATCGCTTCCACTGCCTGCAACAGGTCGCTGGAGCAATGCGCCTGCTCGGCGCTGTGGATCAGCGCGCGCATGTCCTTGGGGAAGCAGGAGCCGCCGTAGCCGCAGCCGGGGTAGATGAAGTGGTAGCCGATCCGCGGGTCGGCGCCGATGCCCTGGCGCACCGCCTCGATGTCGGCGCCTAGGTGTTCGGCCAGTTCGGCGATCTGGTTGATGAAGCTGATCTTGGTCGCCAGCATGCCGTTCGCCGCGTACTTGGTCAGCTCGGCGCTGCGCAGGCCCATGAACAGCATGCGGTCGTGGTTGCGGTTGAACGGCTCGTAGAGTTCGCGCATCACCTGGCGCACCTCTTCGTTGTCGCAGCCGACCACGATGCGGTCCGGGCGCCGGCAGTCGGCGACGGCGGAGCCTTCCTTGAGGAATTCCGGGTTGGAGACGATCTCGAATTCCAGCTCGCGTCCGTCGGCTTCCAGGCGCCGCTCGATGTGCGCGCGCAGGCGGTCGCCGGTGCCTACTGGGACGGTCGATTTCTCCACCACGATGACGGGCTTGCGGCGGTGCTCGGCGATGGCATCGGCCACCGCGAAGACCGCGCCGAGATCGGCCGCGCCGTCCTCGCCAGGCGGGGTGCCGACCGCGATGAACTGCACCCGGCCGTGTTCCACGGCCAGGCGCGCATCGCTGCTGAAACGCAGGCGGCCGCTGTCCAGGCCTTCGCGCAGCAAGGCGTCGAGCCCGGGTTCGTAGATGCTGGCGAGGCCCTGCGCGAGGCGTTCGACCTTGTTCCGGTCGATGTCCATGCACAGTACATCGTGGCCCACTTCGGCGAGGACGGCGGCCTGCACCAGTCCTACATAGCCACTGCCGAATACGCTGATCTTCATGGTGCTTTCCTCGACGGATGATGCGCGGGCGCGGCAGCGGTGCGGCGGGCGTTGACGGTCAACACGCCGAGCACCACCAGGCCTACGCCCAGGATCTTGCTGGTACTGAAGGTTTCATCGAACGCCGGCAGGCTCGCCGCCAGCAGGTAGACCAGCGCGTAGCTGGCGCTCAACAGGCTGTAGGCGCGGCCCAGCGGCAGGTGGCGCAGGGCGGCCAGCCAGCACAGCAGGGAGGCGGCGTAGGCCGCCACCGCCAGGGCTACCGCGAGCAACGCGGCGCGCTCCGGCGTTTGCCCGGCCCAGGCTTCAGGCAGCGGCAGGCGGCTCATGCCCCAGCGCATGCCGAGCTGGGCGGCGCTGGCCAGCAGCACGCTGCCCAGCGCCGCCAGCCAGCCGCGTAGCGCGTTCATGCGCTCCTCCCGAGCAGGGCCACGCCGGCGACGATCAGCAACAGGCCGGCGAGGTGGCGGCGATCCACCGGCTCATCGAAGACGAAGCGTGCCGCCAGGGTGACCAGGACGAAGTTCAGCGCCAGCATCGGATAGGCGCTGCCGACTTCCACCCGTTGCAGGAGCAGCAGCCAGCAGAGCAGGCCGAGCCCGAGGGCGAGCAGCGCCAGCCACGGCCACGGACTGCGCAGGCGCGCTGTCCAGCCGTCGGCGGCGACCAGGCGCCAGTGCTCCACGGTGAGCTTCTGCGCAACCTGGCCGAGGCCGGTCATGAGCAGGGTGGCGAGCAGCAGCGCGGCGCTCATGGGCGCACCTGCGGCAGGATCGCCAGGACCAGGTTGCCGTTCCGGTAGCGTTCGCCGTCGCCCGGCAACAGCGCCAGCTGGTAGCGGTCGCTGGCGCTGTTGATCCGCAGCAGCACGGCAACCGAGCCGTCCTGGCGTGCCCGCCAGAGCCACTGGCGGATGTCTGCCAAGGGCACGCTGCGCTGGCTGTGCTCGGGGTAGGAGAGGCCGTACTTCAGCTCGCCGCGCGTGTCGTAGAGCGTCACGTCGCTACGACGCAGGCGCCAGGCGAGGGCCGAGGCGGCGCCGAGGTCGTTGCTCAGCAGATGGCGGGCGCCGGTCAGTTCGTCGAGGTGTTCGGCGACGAACAGGTCGGGGGTCTTGTTCTGCACCACATGGTTGGGCATCGCTGCCGGCAGCAGCGCGATCAGCACCCAGCTCGCCAGCAGCGGCGCGGCCCAGGCGCGTAGCGGGTAGCGCCACTGGGCGAGGCCGGCGGCGGCCCAGGCGCCGATCACCAGCAGGACCAGGAACAGCTCGAAGGGTTCTTCCTGGTACACCGGCTTGCGCAGTTGCAGGTAGGCCAGGGCCGCCAGCGCGAGGAGCGCCAGACCCAGGTTGAGCAGCCCGTTGCCGCGCAGCGCGACGCTGTTCCCCAGGCGCAGCCGCTGCACCAGGGCGTGGCCCATGAGCAGTGCCAGCGGCAGCAGGCAGGGCATGATGTAGGTCGGCAGCTTGCCCCGGCTCAGGCTGAAGAACGCCAGCGGCAACAGCAGCCATAGCGCCAGGAAGACCACCGGTGCCTGGCGCCGCTCGTGCCAGGCCTGGCGCAGCGCGCTCGGCAGCAGGCCGCTCCAGGGCAGGCAGGAGACCGCCAGCAACGGCAGGTAGAACCACCACGGGCGAGAGTGCTGGGCGTCTTCGCCGGCGAAGCGGCGGATGTGTTCGTGCCAGAAGAAGAACCGCCAGTAGTCCGCTTCCCGCGCATGCACGGCGAGCGCCCAGGGCAGGCAGACGAGCAGCGCCGCCAGCACCGCCAGCGCGCCGTAGCCAAGCAGCTCGCGCCAGCGCCGCTGCCAGAGCATGTAGGGCAGGGCGACCAGCACCGGCAGCAGCCAGGCGAGGAAGCCCTTGGTCAGGAAGCCCATGCCGCAGGCGAGGCCGAGCAGGGTCCAGCCGAGCAGGCGCGCGCGGCGGCTCCGCGCGTCGAGGGCATGCCACAGCGCCACCAGGCTCAGGTTGACCCAGAAGGTGAATTGCGGGTCGAGGTTGGCATAACCGGACTGCCCGGCGATCAAGCCGAAGCTGGCGTAGAGCAGCGCGCATGCCAGGCTGGTGCGCGGGTCGCGCCACAGGCGGCGGGCCAGCAGGTAGGCGAGCAGGACGCTGAGGGCGGTGGCGACGACCGAGGCGATGCGCACGCCGAACAGGTTTTCGCCGAAGACCGCCTGGCCGAGGGCGATCATCCAGTAGCCGGCGACCGGCTTCTCGAAGTAGCGCAGGCCGAGGAAGTGCGGCGACACCCAGTCGCCGCCCAGCAGCATCGCCTGGCTGATCTGCGCGTAGCGGGTCTCGTCGGGAATCCACAGGCCATGGTTGCTCAATGGAACCAGGTAGAACAGGCCGAAGGCGATCAGCAGCAGCGAACAGGTCTGGCGGCGGCTCATGGCTGGCGCACTCCCAGCCAGCCCTCGCGGCCGGCCAGGCGGCCGCGCACCAGTTCGGCCAGCGGCAGGCTGCGCGGATCGTCCGGCAGCAGTTCGCCCAACGGTCGGAAGCGGATGCCGCGCCGTTCGGCGCGCCGCAGCAGTTCGCGGAACGCCGGGGCGAGGAGCAGCCCCTCGACCTCGGCGTGGATGGTGTAGACGTTGTCGCGGCCAGCGGCGAAGCGTTCCAGGATGAAGTCGTTGTAGGCCTCGCGCGGCAGGCCGGGACCGACCACCTCGTCGAAGGTCGGCAGGTTCACCGGCACCTGCGGGATGCCGGGGCTGCCGTCGGCCAGGCGCGGGCGGAACGCGCCGCGTCCGCGGCAGTCGCTGTTGTAGCGGAAGCCGAAGGGCTGCTTGGCCTCGACCACCCGGCCGTCGGCGCGCCAACCGGCGGCGGCGGAACAACGCACCGGCTGGCCGAGGATGTCCGCCAGGCAATCGCTGCCGCGGCGGATCTGCTCGCCGAGCTGCTGCACGCTCCAGACGCCGGCGTGGGTCTGCCAGGCATGGTGGTCCCAGGCGTGCAGGCCGACCTCGTGGCCGGCGGCCTGGGTCCGCCGCATCAGCGGGCCGAGTTCGCGGCCGATCGGCTTGCCCGGCCAGGCGGTGCCGGCCAGCAGGATGTCCCAGCCATACAGGCTGGCGGCGCGCGAGCGGAGCATCTTCCAGAAGAACGCCGGGCGCGCCAGGCGCCAGAGGTGGCGGCCCATGTTGTCCGGGCCGACGCTGAAGAAGAAGGTCGCCTTCAGCCCGGCTTCGTCGAGCAGCTCGAGCAGCCGCGGCACCCCGTCGCGGGTGCCGCGGAAGGTGTCGACGTCGATGCGCAGGCCGGCCTGGATCACGCCTGTGCCTCGCGCTCGCGGAGCGCTTCGTGGAGGAAGAAGTCGAGGGTCTTGCCGATGGTCTCGCGCAGTTCGATGGTGGGCTGCCAGTCGAGCAGGCGCCGGGCGTTGTCGATGCTCGGCTTGCGGTGGGCCACGTCCTGGTAGCCGTCGCCGTAGAAGCTGCGGCTCTCCACCTCGCGGAAGCCGGCGAAGGGCGGGAACTGCGCGCGCAGCGGGTGGGCCTCGAACTGGCGCAGCAGTTCCTCGCCGAGCTGGCGGATGCTCGCCTCGTTGTCCGGGTTGCCGATGTTGACGATCTGCCCGTCGCAGCGGCCGTCGCGGTTGTCGATGATCCGCGCGAGGGCCTCGATGCCGTCGTCGACGTCGGTGAAGCAGCGCTTCTGCGCGCCGCCGTCGACCAGGCGGATCGGCGTGCCTTCGACCAGGTGCAGGATGAGCTGGGTGATCGCCCGCGAGCTGCCGATCCGCGCCGAATCCAGGCGGTCCAGGCGCGGGCCCATCCAGTTGAACGGACGGAACAGGGTGAAGCGCAGGCCCTGCTGGCCGTAGGCCCAGATCACCCGGTCGAGCAACTGCTTGGACACCGAGTAGATCCAGCGCTGCTTGTTGATCGGCCCGACCACCAGGTTCGAGCGGTCTTCGTCGAAGTCCGGGTCCTGGCACATGCCGTAGACCTCGGAGGTGGAAGGGAACACCACGCGTTTGCCGTATTTCACGCAGTAGCGGACGATCCGCAGGTTTTCCTCGAAGTCCAGTTCGAACACCCGCAGCGGGTTGCGCGTGTACTCGATGGGCGTGGCGATGGCCACCAGCGGCAGGATCACGTCGCATTTCTTCACATGGTATTCGAGCCACTCCGAATGGATGCCGATGTCGCCTTCGACGAAGTGGAAATGCGGGTCGGCCTTGATCCGTTCGATGGCGTCGGAGCCGATGTCCATGCCGTGGACCTCGTAGCGACCGTCGCGCAGCAGGCGTTCGGACAGGTGGTTGCCGATGAAGCCGTTGACCCCGAGGATCAGCACCCGCGTGCGGCGCTTCGGGCCGGACGCCGCGCCACGCAGGCGCGCGCCCTCGACCAGGCCCAGCTCGGTGGCCAGTTGCGTGCCGGCCAGGTACAGGCCGCGCTCGCCGCGCTGGCCGAAGCGCAGCACCAGCGAGTCCTCGCCGCAGGCGATCCGCAGCGGGTCGCAGGACAGTACGCTGCCCGGCTCGCGACCGTGGTTGCCGGCGACCACCTCGGCGCTCCAGACGATCAGCTTCTGTTCGCCGACCTGGCAGAAGGCGCCAGGGTAGGGCTGGGTCACCGCGCGCACCAGGTCGTACAACTGCCGTGCCGGCCTGTGCCAGTCGAGCAGGCCGTCCGCCGGGGTGCGCCGGCCGAAGTGGCTGGCCTGGCTCTCGTCCTGCTCGACTTCCGGCAGCACGCCGAGGGCGAGCAGCGGCAGGCTGTCGCGCAGCAGGGCGCCGGCGGCCTTGCGCAGCTTGCCGTGCAGGCTCAGGGCGGTGTCCTCGGGGTCGATGGCGACGGCCTGCTGGGCGAGGATCGGCCCGGCGTCGGCGCGCTCGATCATGCGATGCAGGGTCACCCCGGTCTGCGTTTCGCCGTTGACCAGCACCCAGTTCGCCGGGGCGCGTCCGCGGTAGCGCGGCAGCAGCGAACCGTGCAGGTTGTAGGCGCCGCGTGCGGCGCAGGCGAGCAGCTCGGCGCCGAGCAGGCGGCGGTAGTAGAAGGAGAACAGGAAGTCCGGGCGCAGTTGGCGGATGCGCTCCAGCCACAGCGGATGGTTCACGTCCTCGGGCGCGTGCAGCGGAATGCCGCGCTCGGCGCAGAGGCGTGCGACCGAGGCGTAGAAGGTGTTTTCCCGTGGGTCGTCGGCATGGGTGAAGACGGCGGCGATCTCGTAGCCGGCATTGAGCAGGGCTTCGATACCGGTGCAACCGATGTCGTGGTAGGCGAAGACGACGGCTTTCGAGGTCATGGCGTGGAAGGCTCGCTGGATGAAGAGGTGAAACCGGCCCGCTGTAGGGCCGAGGGAAGCGCGGAGGGCGTGGCGCGGACCACGCGCTCGATGAAGAAGCGCGGCCGCGCGCGCACGTCGCTGTACATGCGCCCGAGGTACTCGCCGAGCAGGCCCATGCCGAGCAACTGCACGCCGCTGAACATGAACAGCACGGCGAACAGCACGAACAGGCCGTTGCCGGCCCAGGCGGCGCCGAAGGCCAGGCGCAGCACGAGGAGGAACAGGGCGAAGAGGAAGCCGGCCAGGGCCATGCCGCCGCCGACCAGGCTGAGCAGGCGCAGCGGCGTGGTGGTCATGCAGGTGACCAGGTCGAACATCAGGTTGAGCAGGCGCATCGCGCTGTATTTCGATTCGCCGTGGGCGCGCTCGGCGTGGGCGACGCGGATCTCGCAGGTATGCCGGGCGAAGCCGTTGGCCAGGATCGGGATGAAGGTACTGCGTTCGCGGCAGGCCAGCATCGCTTCGACGATGCTGCGCCGGTAGGCGCGCAGCATGCAGCCATAGTCGTGCATGGCGACCCCGGTGGAGCGCTGCACCGCCAGGTTCACCAGGCGCGAAGGCCAGCGCCGCCAGGCCGAGTCCTGGCGCTCGGCGCGGATGCTGCCGACCACGTCGTAGCCCTGCGCGGCGCGCTCCACCAGGCGCGGGATTTCCTCCGGCGGGTTCTGCAGGTCGGCATCGAGGGTGATCACCAGGTCGCCACGGGACTGTTCGAAGCCGGCGAGGATCGCCGCGTGCTGGCCGTAGTTGCGGTTGAGGATCACCGCCACCACGGCGCTGCCGTCGCGTTCGGCGGCGGCCTGCAAGAGTTCCGCGGAGCGGTCGCGGCTGCCGTCGTCGACCAGCACGATCTCGAAGGCGCGGCCCAGCTCCAGGCAGGCGGCCTCGGTGCGGCGCAGCAGTTCGGGCAGGCTGGCTTCCTCGTTGTAGACCGGGATCACCACCGAGACCAGGTCGATCGGATAGGGCTTCATCGACGTTTCTCCAGGATGTCCTCGATGGCGCGGGCGACGCGCTCGATGTCGTCGTCGCGCATGTCGGGGAACAGCGGGATGGAGCACAGGCGGGCCGAGTTCCACTCGCTGTTGGGCAGGCTCAGGCGCGGCTGGCGCTGGCGGTAGTAGTGGTGCAGGTGACTGGCGATGAAATGGATGCCGCTACCGATGCCGCGCGCCTTCAGGGCTTCCATGAAGGCGTCGCGGCCCAGGCCGCAGGCCTCGGCGTCGATGCGCAGGATGAACAGGTGCCAGGCATGGCGCTGCTTGTGCGCGGGCAGGCCGAGCGGCGCCAGCGGCAGGCCGGCGAGGCGCTCCAGGTAGCGTTCGGCGAGGGCCTGGCGGCGCGCGTTGAGCGCGTCCAGGCGCTTGAGCTGGACCAGCGCGAGGGCGGCGTTGAGGTCGGCCAGGTTGTATTTGAAACCGGGCTCGATCACTTCCGCCTGCGGCTTGCGTCCATGGCTCAGGCGGTCGTAGGCATCGACCCCGAGGCCGTGGAACTTGAGGCGGCGGACCCGTTCGGCGAGGGCACTGTCGTCGCTGACGAACATCGCGCCTTCGGCGCAGGTCAGGTTCTTGATCGCGTGGAAGGAAAAGATCGCCGTGCCGCGGGAGCCTACCGGGCGCCCGCGGTATTCGCTGCCGACCGCGTGGGCGGCGTCCTCGACCAGGGCGATGCCGTGGCGCCCGGCGACCGTGCGCAGGCCTTCGAGATCCAGGGTGGAGCCGGCGTAGTGCACCGGCACGATGGCGCGGGTGCGCGGGCCGATGGCGGCTTCCACTGCCTGCGCCGAACACATCAGGGTGTCGCGGTCGACGTCGACGAACACCGGGGTGGCGCCGAGCAGGGTGATGACGTTGGCGGTGGAGACCCAGGTCAGCGACGGCGTGATCACTTCGTCGCCGGGGCCGATGCCCAGCGCCAGCAGGGTGACGTGCAGGGCGCCGGTGGCCGAGGATAGCGCCACCGCGTGGCGGCAGCCGAGGCGTTCGGCGAAGCGCTGTTCGAGCTCCTGGTTCTTCGGCCCGGTGGTGATCCAGCCGGAACGCAGGACCTGCTCCACGGCGGCGATTTCGTCCTCGCCGATGCTTGGCCGGGAGAATGGCAGAAAGTCCAGTGACATGTAATGAAGCCTCGGTACTGGGAGGGCGGTACGAAGAGGTTATTTATATGTCGCTGAATGCTGCCTGAACGTTTGTTAAGACTCGCTTAACAACGGCTGAATGAAGACTGAACGAACTCGAAGAAACTGGAGGATAAAGCCGGAAGCCTCTTTTTCAGGGGCTTGCAGGGTTGGTTGGAAAGGATCTCGGGTGTTTTCTGAGTGGCTTTTATTAATAACCCGAGTCCTGTTTCTTTAAGGGTTCATTAATACTCGATGTCCGCTCCCCGTGAATATTCCGGAAACTTCATGGAAACATGGGGAGGGCCAGGGAAAGTCAATCCCGTAGGTTGTCGGAAAAAAACAGCCCCCTGGCGGATCGCTCCGCCAGGGGGCCGGGTCGACGCTTCAGCGGCTGCCGGCGACCACTTGCAGGGCCGGTTCGGCGGTGCGCCCGTAGACGTCTTCCAGGCGCTCGATGTCGTCCTCGCCGAGGTAGCTGCCGGACTGCACCTCGATGATCTCCAGCGGGATCTTGCCGGGGTTGGCCAGGCGGTGCACGGAGGCGATCGGGATGTAGGTCGACTGGTTCTCGGTGAGCAGGAAGGTCTTGTCGTCGCAGGTCACCTGGGCGGTCCCGGAAACCACGATCCAGTGCTCGGCGCGGTGGTGGTGCATCTGCAGCGAGAGCCGCGCGCCGGGCTTCACGGTGATGTGCTTGACCTGGAAGCGGCCGCCCATGTCCACCGAGTCGTAGGAGCCCCACGGGCGGTAGACCTCGCAGTGGTTCTGGGTCTCGCTACGGCCCTGGGCGTCGAGGTCCTTGACCACGTGCTTGACGTCCTGCACCCGGTCCTTGTGGGCGATCATCATGGCGTCCTTGGTTTCCACCACCACGATGTCCTCCAGGCCGATCACCGAGACCAGCTTGCCGTTGCCGTGCACCAGGCAGTTGTGGCTGTCGTGGACCAGCACGTCGCCCTTGGTGACGTTGCCGTTGGCGTCCTTGGCGTGCACGTCCCAGATCGACGACCAGCTGCCGACATCGTTCCAGCCGGCGGACAGCGGCACCACGCAGGCGCGTGAGGTCTTCTCCATCACCGCGTAGTCGATGGAGTTGTCCGGGCAGCATTCGAAGGTGGCGGCGTCGATGTTCACCAGGTCGCCGTCGTGCTGGCTGCGCTCCAGGGCCAGCAGGCAGGTGTCGTAGATGTCGGCGTCGTGCTTCTTCAGTTCTTCCAGGTAGCGGCTGGCGCGGAACAGGAACATGCCGCTGTTCCAGTAGTAGCCGCCGGCGGCGACGAACTCGCGGGCGCGGGCTTCGTCGGGCTTCTCGACGAAGCTCTGCACCCGGCTGACGCCTTCCGGCAGTTGCGCATCGGCGCTCGCGCGGATGTAGCCGTAGCCGGTCTCGGGGCGGCTGGCGGGAATGCCGAAGAGCACCATCTCGCCCTTTTCGGCGGCGTTGGTGGCCAGCGCCAGGGCCTGCTGGAAGGCGCGCAGGTCCTCGATCACGTGGTCGGCGGGAAGGATCAGCAGCAGTTCGTCGCGGCCTTCGGCGACCAGTTTCATCGCGGCGATGGCCACCGCCGGCGCCGTGTTGCGGCCGAAGGGTTCGAGGAGGATCGCCTGGCTCGCCAGGTTCTGTGCCTCCAGCTGTTCCTGGACGATGAAGCGGTGCTCCTTGTTGCACACCAGCAGCGGTGCCTGCATGCCGTCGAAGGCCAGGCGCTTGATGGTCTGCTGGAACAGGGTGTCGTCGCCGGTGAGGGCGAGGAACTGCTTGGGGTACTGCTTGCGGGAAAGAGGCCAGAGTCGCGAGCCGCTGCCACCGGAAAGGATTACTGGGATCATGTTGTTTCTCCTTGAAGCGATGCGTCTGTCTAGGGATCCCGCCGCGCGGCGGGATATCTCGTTACCGGGCTCCACGGAGCCCCGGGTGACCTCTCCAGTGCGCTCCTTCTGCGGGAGCGCTGACGGTTGGTGCGCCGGTGTCGGGCCGGTCTTGTTGTGTGGAATGCCGGGAGGGGGCGAGCCTCTCCCGGTCGGTCTCAGTCCGCCTTCACCGGGCGCTTGACCCAGACCGGCGCGAGCTTGCCGCCGCTGCCGGTGACGTACAGGCAGACCACCTCGCCGCGGGCCAGGGTGACTGGCTTCAGGTCGCTGACCTTCTTGCTGCCGTCGAACAGCGCCAGGTTCACCTTCACCGGGTTGATCTCGCGGTCGCCGTGGCTTTGCGGGCCGACGTCCTTGACCACGTCGGTCTTGCCGTCGGCGGTCTTCAGGGTCAGCTTCGAGCCGCTGAGGTTCTGCACCCGTACCAGCGCCTTCTGCTTGTTCTTGAACGGCGGCTCGGCCACCAGCTGCGGCTTGCCGCCGGGCTGGCTGACCAGGGTGTAGTAGCTGTCCGGGTCGAGCTTGACCGGCAGGCTCTGCTGGCCGACCTGGGCGGTGTAGCTGCCGGGGGGGAGGAACTTGAAGTCGCTGGAACCGAGCGGCGCGACGTCGTTCAGGCTGGTGCTGCCGACCGACACGTCGAGTTCGCTGTTGCCGGCGTTGTAGGCGCGGACGAAGGCCGAGCCCTTGGGTGCCTGGGGCCCGTACAGGGCGCCCTCGTCGGCCTGCGCGGCGAATGCGGCGACGCCGAGGGAAAGTGCGCAGGCCAGGCGGGTCCAGGTGTGGCGGCGGGTCATCGGGTTCATGGGTATTCCTCCGTTGCTTCTTCTTCAGCGGGGCGCTCGGCCCCGTGGGTAAACAGCCTTGGCTGTGTTCGTTCAATCGTTGCGGCTGGCGGCCAGGCGCTCATCGCGGCCGCCGCTGGCCTTCAGCTGGGCGACCCAGTCGGCGTCGAACTGGCTGAGGTCGCTGGCCATCGGCAGGTAGCGCTCGGGAAACTCCCAGACCAGCAGTTGCGGCGGGTCCTTGCGGAAGCCTTCGTCCTGCAGCAGTTCCAGCATCGGTTCGAGAGGGCCCTTGCCTTCCTTCGCGTAATTGATCAGGTCGGCGGACAGCGCCTGTTTCAGCGCGCCTTCGAAGTTCCACCTGGGGTTGGCGCTGTAGCTGGTGCCGACCAGCGCCAGGCGCGGTTGCTGGCTATCGCCGAAGAGGTCGTCGCCCGCGCCGGACTGCTGGCCGCCCGGCAGTGCCGGCGCGGCTTCGGTGGTGCGTTGCTGCAACTGCTCCGGACGCGGCAGCAGTTCGTCGAACAGCGGGTCCAGCGGCAGGAAGCTGAGCAGGTCGCCCTTGTGCGTGCGTTCTTCGCCGACGCGGGTGACGAAGTTCTGCGCCGGCACATCCAGCAGGTGCGTCTCGCGGATCTCCGCGCCGAGGCGCTGGGCCACGGTTTCCGCGCCGAGCGGCGACCAGTGGGTGTCGGTGCGCAGGAACACCGCGCCGTTGTCCTTGGCCTGGCGCAGGCTGCCGAGCAGGTCGGGACTGTCGATGCCGGCGGCGCGGGCGCGGGCCAGGAAGTCCTGGTAGAGGCTGTCGTGCAGCGCGGCCGGCTGCTCGCGGCCGATGTGCTCGGGATACAGGCGGGCCTTGGCCGGGATCACCGCGAGCACCAGCTTGACGCCGCGCCGGTTCAGCTCGCGCTGCACGCCGCGTACCAGTGCCCAGTTGTCTTCCAGTTGCTGGCCGCTCGGTGCCGGCTTGAACTCTTCGTCGGTGAACAGCCAGCCGTCCTTGCCGATCACCACGCCGGGGCGGCCTTCGTGGAACAGCGTGTAGTCGAGTGCGGCCCAGAGGTTGGTGCCCAGGCGCTTGATCGGGAATTCCTTGTCGTAGTGGGCTTCGAAGGCGTGCGCCAGCTTGCCGTTGAGCAGTGGCGTATCGGCCGCGGCGGAGAAGCCCGGCACGCTCTTCAGCGACCATCCGGCGAGCCCCAGCAGCAGCCCGCCGAAGGCGGCGATATAGGCGTATTGCAGGGGGCGGGAAATGCTCTGTGTCATGGCGTGGGCCTCGCTCAGAACTGGAAGTAGAGGAATGGCGAGTAGCTCTGCGCGGAGAGCTTCAGCACCGAGGCGGCGAACAGCAGGAGCAGCGCCAGGCGGGTGGCCAGGACGGGCAACTGGCTGAGCCAGCTCGGCTGGTAGACCAGCGCGCCGCTCGGCGAGTAGGCGATCGCCGCCGGGTCGCCGGCGGCCTCGCGCGGGGCACGCGGCTGGGCACTGGCCGGGCCGTCGGCGGCCACTTCGTCGCTGTTCGCCGCGGCCTTGGGCGCCTTGGTCTGCAATGGCTGGTTGTAGAACTGGCGCAGGCCGAAGAACGCCAGCACCAGGTAGGCCAGGACCAGGGTGCCGACCTGCAGGCCGGTGAGGTTGGCGCGGTTCAGTTCGGAGAGCTGCCAGGTGCCGAAGCTGAACATGGCTTCGTACATGCGCCAGGCGACCTGCAGGTTCTCGGCGCGGAAGATCACCCAGCCGATCACCACCAGGAGGAAGGTGAACGCCCACTTCAACGGGTTGAGCACGCGCGGCGCGGCGTTCACTCCGAGGGCCCGCTCGATCGCCAGCCACATGCCGTGCCAGGCGCCCCAGATGATGTAGGTGAAGTTGGCGCCGTGCCACAGGCCGCCGAGGAGCATGGTCAGGAACAGGTTGCGGTAGGTCTGGAAGGTGCTGCCGCGGTTGCCGCCCAGGCTGATGTAGAGGTAGTCGCGCAGCCAGGTCGACAGGCTGATGTGCCAGCGCCGCCAGAACTCGGTGATCGACTGGCTGATGTAGGGCTGGTTGAAGTTCTCCATGAAGCGGAAGCCCATCATCAGGCCGAGGCCGATGGCCATGTCGCTGTAGCCGGAGAAGTCGAAGTAGAGCTGCGCGGTGTAGGCCAGGGCGCCGAGCCAGGCGTCGCCGGTGGTCGGGTTCTGCAGGGCGAAGCAGTGGTCGGCGAGGGCGGCCAGGGTGTCGGCGATGAACACCTTCTTGACGAAGCCCTGCATGAAGCGGGTGCAGCCTTCGGCGAACTTGTCGACGGTGTGGGTGCGGTGGTTGAACTGGTCGACCAGGTCCTTGAAGCGCAGCACCGGGCCGGCGATCAGGTGCGGGAAGATCGCGACGAAGGCGGCGAAGTCGATCAGGTTGTGGGTCGCCGGGGTATCGCCGCGGTAGACGTCGATGATGTAGCTGATCGACTCGAAGGTGTAGAAGGAGATGCCGATCGGCAGCAGGATGTGGGTCAGCACGAACGGCTGCATGCCGAACGAGGTGATGATCTCGTTGAGGCTGTCGACGCCGAAGTTGGCGTACTTGAAGTACCCGAGCACGCAGAGGTCGACCACCACGCCGAGGATCAGCCAGCGTTGCGCGGCCCTGGTGCGTACGCCGGCGGCGCCGATGCGCAGGCCGATCCAGTAGTTGAAGACGGTGACCCCGGCGAACAGCAGGAGGAAGTCCACCCGCCACCAGGCGTAGAACACGTAGCTGGCGATCAGCAGCAGCAGGTTCCGGTAACGTTCGCCGCTCAGGTAGTACAGGCCGAGAAAGACCGGCAGGAACAGGAACAGGAACACGTTTGAAGAAAAGACCATGCCGTCTCTCTCTCTAGAGCGTCAACCATTCAGGTCGGCCCTGCCTTTCCGCGCCCTGGAGCGCTCGAGGAAAGGCGGGACGACCCGCCGTTTTCCTCCCCGTGGTGTTGCCTAAGGTGTTGCGCCCGCCCGCGTCTGTCGCGCATGGGTCGGGGTGTGGCGCCTGGTGGGACGCCTGGTCGGCGAGCGGGGTAGAGGGGCGCGTGGCCCCGGCCTGTGCGCCCGCTTCCCGCCACGCCCTCAACTTCCCCCTTCGCGGCTGAACACCCGCGTCACTTCGCCGCCGAGGCGGAAACTGTTGAACGGCTCGCGGTCCTTCTTCGCCTCGAGCATCTTCGGCTCGCAGCGGTAGAGGGCGCAGTAGGGCTCCAGCCAGGCGTACTTGTTGTCGACCTTGAGGTCGGTCATGTCCTGGTCCTCGCCGGTCTTCTCCTCGAAGGTTTCCTCGTCGTCGACTCCCTTCATCACCCGCTCGGCCAGGCGCTGCAGGGCGCCGTGGTTCTCCTGGCGCAGGTCGACGCCGTTGACCTGGGCGAACGCGGCGATCATCGCCAGCGGTGGCAGCGCATAGTTGTGGTAGGCGAGGGCGCGCTGGCGGCGCTTGAGTTCGTTGGGCAGGAAGCCCTGCTCGTCGACCTGGTTGGCGGCGACCTTGAACTCGCTCACCGCCCAGTCGAAGAGGTCGCGGCGGTTGGTCACCACCGCGGTGGACATCACCGACCAGGCCGCCCAGTAGGAATGGTTGTTGATCTTCTTCAGCGGCAGGCCGCTCCAGTCGCGGACTACCTGGGTGCCGAGCCGGGCGAACCAGTCCTCGATTTCCCGGCTCTGCTCGGCGTGGGCCGCGAGCGGCCGCGAGCTGGAGAACTTCAGGCGCATGTAGGCGCCGGAGAGGCTGCCCAGCGCCCATTTGCGCATGGACTTGCCGGTGTGGTTGAAGTCGTCGCTCTGCAGGGCGCCGGCGCGGGCCCAGGCGCTCATCCAGTTCAGTGCGCAGGCCAGGTCGCCGTCGCGGCCGCTGCGCATGTACTGGGTGACCAGCTTGGTAGCGCCGCGCTCCATGTCGGTGATGTCCTTGATCTGCGAGCGGAAGGTCTTCTCCGCCTTGACGTTGAGGGTCGCCCGCGCCGAATCGGAGCCTTCGTACTTGCTGGTGAAGACCAGGCTGCCGGTATACGGCGGCGGCACCGCGGGGCAACTGCCGGCGCTGCCCTTGCGCTCGCCGACCGCCGCGTAGTAGCCGGGCGGGGGTACCAGGTCGGCGGCCTGGCTGACCTGGCTGGCGAGCAATGCCGCGGCGAGGGCACCGGGCAGGGCGATACGGATCAGGTGGGACGTTTTCATCGTTTACCTCCCGGCCACCGACTGGCTGGCCTTGGCGGGCGCCGCCTGGCAGATGCTGGCCTGGACCTCCAGGCCCTGGGGCATGTCCTCCGGCGCTTCGATTTCCAGGGAAAGGAACTGCTGGTCGGCCCAGTCGCTGTCGTTGCGCAGTTGGAAGACGTAGCGGCCGCCGGTATCGACGGCTTTCGACTGCTCGATCTTCAACTGCTCGCGGCGGCCGTTCATGTACCAGATGGTGTTCTTCAACTCGTGTACCGAAGGGTCGCTGTAGGTCACGTCGGCGACGTAGCTGCCGCTACGGATCGGTAGCGCGGCGCTGTTCAGCAGCACCTCGTTGCGGCCCTGGCGCAGCTTGACCTTGCGGCTGAGCACGGTCTTCCGGCCGGAGCAGCCGTTGTCCACCAGCGGCATGGCCTGGCGGTAGAAGCTCTTCTGCGCCATGTCGTAGTGGGTGGCGAATTCCCAGATGAGGATCTTCGGCGGGTTCTTGTGGAATTCCTCGCTGGTCATGTACGCCAGCAGCGAACTGTCGAAGCCGCCGCCGGACACCGCGTTGTTGAGGATGTCGGCGCCGCTGAACTCCTCCAGGAAGCCGGCGAAGTTGTAGGCCGGGCCGCTGTTGGAGGTGCCGACCAGGGCGATCTGCGGGTTGCCGCCGTCGCCGAACAGGTCGCCGCTGTCGCTGGCGCCCACCGGCTCGGTCTCGAAGCGGTCGACGTACTGGGTGGCGTAGCTGTTGCCGCAGAGTTGCGCGGCGGCCTTGTGGAAGGTGCCGAGCTTGGACAGCAGGCCGACGCGCTTGCTTTCGAACTGCTTCTTCGGGATCTCCTCGAAGCCGGGCACCTGCTTCAGCGTCTCGGCCACGATCTTCGCGCTGCGCCGGGCGCCATGGGGAGTCCAGTGGTGGTCGCCCTTGAAGTAGTAGGCGTGCTCCTCCTTCTCGTCGAACAGCGGCGAGAAGTCCGGGGTCCAGATGCCGGCCTGGCGGAAGCGGGCGATGGTCGCCAGGTAGTTCTTCTTCGCCAGCTCGTAGTCGAAGCCGGCCTTTTCCGCCGGGCTGAGCTTCTCGCGGTTCACCAGGCCGCGGGTCGGCTGGTAGACCACCACCAGCTCGATGCCCTTGCGCTTGAGTTCGTCGCGCAGTGCGCGGAGTTCGCGCCAGCCTTCGGCGCTGGTGCCGAAGTCGGTACGCAGGTCGTAGGTGGTGCGGAACAGCCAGTCGTCCTGGGCCTGCACCAGGTGGGTGAAGAAGCCCAGGTACTTGGTGTTGTAGCGCGAGTCGTCGGCGGCGGCCGGGCACAGGTTGCCGGCCGGCAGCGCCTGGTAGCTCGGCGCCGCGCCGGGGTCGGCGGCCAGGGCTGCCTGGGCCAGGCAGAGGCCGGCGGCCAGGGCGCTCAGGCGGAACAGTCGGGAAGTGCGGGTTTTCATGCGTCTGGGTCCTCAGTCCTGGAGTTCGGCCTGGCTTTCCACGGGGTCGATCAGCACCGCCTTGTCCTGGCGCACCAGCAGGTCGAGGATCTGGTCCTGCTTCTCGCCGAGAACGCCGGGCAGGCTGATGCCGGAGGATTTGGTCGGGGCGAGCATCGCCACCCGGTACAGTTCGAGGCTCAGCGGCGAATCCACCGAGAGCGGGCCGGAGCCGTTGCCGGCGAGCTTGCCGCCGACCACGATCAGCGAGACCTTGGTGTCGAATGGGTCGAGGGCGATGTTGCGGTCGGTGTTGGTGAGGTCCTTGATGTGGCCGTACACGCCGATCAGCTGGTTGCCCGCCGCGAGGTTCTCGTAGAGGCGGATGTTCACGCTGTTGCGCACGCGGATGCCGTGGCGGCGGTTGGCCAGGACCTGGTTGCCCCAGAGCAGGTTGTCGCCGCTCTCGTAGAGGGTGATGCCGTCGGAATGGTTGCGATAGACCTCGTTGTAGGCCACCAGGTTGCCCTCGCTGTTACGGTCGAGGACGATCCCGGAAAGCTTGTTCTCGTAGCTGCGGTTGTTGAAGATGAAGCTGTCGTTGACTTCCCGCGAGACGATGATGCCGTGCTTCTTCCTGGTCCCGTGGACGGTGTTGTCGGCGATGATCAGGCGGTGCGAACGGTCGTGCGGGTCGATGCCGTAGACGATGTTGTCGCGGTAGGTGTTGCCCTTCACCACCAGGTCGTCGGCCTCGTAGCAATAGAAGCCGTACCAGCTGTCGACGATGGTCGAGTCGATCACCCAGCCCTTGGGGCGCGGGCGCTTCATCTGCTTGTCCATGCCCGGGCTGTACTGCGAGATGGAGATGCCGTAGGCCTTGGAGGCGTTGTAGCCGAAGCTGGTGAAGGTGCTGTTGCTCAGGTACACCTCGGCGCCGCCCCAGGAGATCAGGAACGGACGGAACTCGTTGGGCGTCTTGAACCAGGCCGGCTCCTTCTTCGATTCGCTCCAGCCGGTGACCTTGCTGTCGCGGACGAACAGCATGCCGTCGTTGACCAGGAACGCGCCGCGCTCCTGGGACAGGCGCAGTTCCTTGACCTGCTTGTCGATGTCGAGGGTCGCGCCCTGGCTGACCACGATCGGCAGGCGGGCGACGAACACCCCCGGCTCGACCTGTTCCAGCGCGCTGGCGGGAAGCTTGCCGGCGAGCTGGGCGAGGTTCACGTAGCCGCCTTCGATGAAGATCGCCTGGGGCATCTGGCGCTGGCGCTTGACCCATTCGGCGAGGCGGTTGCTGCCACCGGTGAACTCCTTCAGCGGCTGCTGCTGGACCATGCGCTGCACGCTGGCGCGGCCACCCGGCTTGCGCACGATCTTGGCTTCCACCGCGGCGGCGGTGTAGCCGGAGAGGTCGGGCAGTTTCGGCGGGTCCAGGTGCAACGGTTCGGCCGGCGCGGTGGTCACCGTGTAGTTGCCGGTTTCCTTCAGGCCCTGGGTCAGGCCCGGCTCGTTGCCGGCCTGCGCCGGGACCGGCTGCGGTTTCTCCACCGGCTGCGCCGCCCACGCCTGGCCGTGCAGCAGCACCGCGCCGAGCACTGCCGCGGCCAGCGGGCGCAGGCGCGGGAGCCGGCGGCGGGGGATCGAAAGGGAAATGTCGGGCATGTCCGGTTTCCTCGCGGGGCTCAGAAGCGCCAGATGAAGTCGACGAAGGCGCGGTGCATGGTCGAGTCGGTGCCCGGCCCGTAGGCGTCGCCCGGCTTGAACAGGCCGCCGCGGAAGCGGATCAGCGCCGAGGGCTCGTCGACGTACTGGCTCATCGAGGCCGGCAGCAGGCCTTGCTTGAAGTACTTGGTCACCACCAGGTCGAGTTCCTGGCCGATGTCCTTCTCGCCCGGTTGCAGGGCGGCGTTGATGCCGCTGGTACCGATGTCGGAGTCGTCGTCGACGCGCCAGAACTTGTGGTAGACCAGGCTCGCGTCGTAGTCCTCGCGCAGTTGCCAGGAGCCGAACAGGGTGGCTGCCTGGAGGTTGCTCAGTTCGCCGCGGAAGGCTTCGCCGAAGCGGTGCACGCGCGAGCGGGTGCCGGTGAAGTTGGAGCGATTGCTCTCCAGCCCGGTCTGCTGGAACTGCTCCTCGCCGTCCTTGCCACCGCCGCTGCCGCGGGCGTAGCCGACGCCGGCCTTCCATTGCTCGTCGATGTTCCAGCGCAGGCCGAGGTCGACGCCGAAGGCATTGACGTCGCCGCTCTGCTTGCCGGTGGCGATGCGCCGGTCGTCGACCGTGGTGGTGGTCAGGTTGTCGCGGTCGCCGGTCAGCCAGGTGGCGCTGGCCCAGTAGTTCAGCGGCATGCTCGAACGATAGTTGTAGGCATCGCCGGTAGCCTCGATGCCGAGCCAGGTGAGCTGGCCGGTATAGGTCTTGTCGAGGTTGTCGACTTCCTCGCCGGGGCGGCGCAGGTGGCCGCTGTCGTCGGCGTGGTGGATGCGCACGCCTATGCGGTGGTGCGGCGCCCACTGGGTGGAAATGTCGCCGAACACATGGGTGCGGTCCTTGTCCTCCGGAGCCAGTTCGTCGAGGTCGGTGCGGTATTCGCTGAAACGCTGGGCGACCCCGGCGTGGGCGTTGAGCAGGGTGGTCTCGAAGCTCCAGTTCAGCGCCTCGATGTTGGTGTCCTGCCACTGGCCGCTGTCTTCCCGCAGGCGCTGGCGGCCGAAGCGCAGGTGCTCGCCGGGGTAGGCGGTGAGGCCGGCGTAGTCGACCCAGAATTCGCGTGCGGCGAGGTAGCTCTTGTCCGGCTCGCGACCGTCGTTGCGGCTGTTGTTGCCGTCGTCGGTGTCCGATTGCAGGGTGTCGGTCTCGATGGTGTCGGTGGCGGCCACCGCCTGGCCCATGAAGTAGGCGCTCCAGTCGCCCCACTGGCCGAAGGCCCAGGGCCGCAGGTCGATACCGATGTCGTTGAGGGTGCCGCCGGGAGCGGTGCCGAGGTCGCGATCGTTTTCCGATTCGCCGGTGATCTTCACGTCCAGGCCGAAGTTCTTCGGCGCCTCGCCGCTGTTGGCGGCGAACGCCGGCGCGCCGAGCAGCAGGGCGATGGCCAGGGACAGGGCGCGCGGCGCGAAGGACGGCCGCGGGTTGACGGAACGGGAGCTGTTCATAGGCTTTCTGGCTCTTCTTCGTTGATCGGCGAGTCCTGGCTCTGCAGCAGGCTGACGGTGGCCTGCCAGTTGTTGCCGCGGCTCTGTTGTTCGCGCTTGAGCAATTGCTGCGCCTGGCTGCGTTCGGCCGGCGGCAGTTGCGCTTCGATCTGCCCGAGCAGGTCGCTGGCCTGCGGTACCTGCTGCTGCACGGCGAGCTGGCCGAAGACGTAGGCGTTGACCCGGTTCGGCTGGATGCCGCGGCCCTGCGACCAGAGCTGGGCCAGGGCCATGTCGGCGCTGGCCTGGCCGGCGCGGGCGGCGAGGATCAGGTGGTCGACGGCCTTCTGCGGATAGACCTTGCCGAGGAAGCCGCGGCGGTAGATCTGCCCCAGGTAGTAGTTGGCCTGGGGTTCGCTGGCGGCGGCCTTGAGCAGGTGCCGCTCGGCCTTGCGCGGGTCCTGCGGCGCCCACTTGCCGTCGTAGTAGAGGCGCCCGAGGAGCAGTTCGGCGCGTGGCTGGGCGGCGTCCTGGGCGTTCTTCAGGTAGCCGAGCATCTTTTCCAGGTCGCCCTGGTCGGGATAGTCGTAGAGCAGCTTGGCCAGGCTGACCCAGGCCGCGGGGTAGCTCGGCGCGATCTCTTCCAGCAGCGCCTGGGCGGTCTGCGGGTCGGGCTGGCCGAGTTCGCCGTCGGCGAGCACCCCGGCCACCGAGTCGACCCGCTCGCCGGGCACCCGGCCGGCCTTGTAGGCGGCGCGCAGCTGTTCGAGCAGGACCTTCTGCTTTTCCGCGTTGCCCTGCATCTGGTAGACCGTGGCCAGTTCGTACCAGCACACGTCCATGCGCCGCAGCCAGCGCTGGCAGACCTGCTCGATCTCGCCCAGGTGCTGGGCGTAGGTGCCCTGGGTGCGGTAGAGGATGATCTGCGCCAGGTCGGCCTGCGGCAGTCCGCGCGCGCGCCACTGGTCGATGCGCTGCTGCGGGTCGATTTCCGGCCAGGACTGCGGGTATTGCAGGTAGAGCACGATGAGCGGCACCAGGGCACTGTCCTCGCCCTGTTCGAAGGCCTGGCTGAGCAGGCGCTCGGCCTCGCGGTGCTCGGCGTCGCTGGCGCCGGGCTTGGCCGCCAGCCACTTGCCAAGGCGCGCGCGGGCCCGCGGCGAGGTCTGCGCGGCCTCGCGGTAGAGCTTTTCGGCCTTGGCCTGCTGGGCGCTGTCGCCGCTGGCGACCTGCATGTCGGCGAGGCCGACCTGGGCGTCGGCGTAACCCATCGCGGCCAGGGCCTGGTAGTTGCTCTGGGCGGTGGCGAGGTCGCCGCGCTCCAGGGCCTCCTGGGCCAGGCGCTGGTCGGGCAGTCCGGCGCAGCCGGCGGCCAGGGCGATGGCCGAGGCCAGCAGCAGGTGCCGGGACGCCAGGGGCAGGGGAGGGAGGATGGGCATCTTCATGGTCGGGTACCGGTCAGCGAGCGGTGGCCAGGGTCACGGCCTTGTTCAGCAGGGTGCGGCCGGGCAGGCCGCCGATGCTGACCTCGGCCGGGCGGCCGGCGTACTGGGCGTCGAGCGGCTGGTCGGGCTGGATCTGCACGCGGATTTCCGAGGACAGGTCGCCGTCCACCGGCGCGGTGTTGACGATGCGGCCGCTGCGGTTGACGCCGTCGCCGGCGACCTGGAAGTTCACCCGGGTGCCCGGCGCCAGCTCGGCGGCGTTGCGGTAGGGGAAGCGCGCCTCGATGCTGGCCACGCTGTCGCGCGGCGCGAGGGTGAAGATCACCTGGCCCTTGTTGGCGTATTGCCCGTCGGCTACCAGTTGCTGGACCACGCGGCAGTCGCAGGGGCTGGTCAGGGTCCCTTTCATCTGGTGGCCGAAGAGCTTCTCGATGTTGCCCGGGTTGAGCTGCTCCTCGGTCAGGTTGCCCTTGAGCATGTCCAGCAGGTTGGCCGAGAAGGTAGCGATCGGCGCGCCTTTGGCGACTTCCGCGTTGGGCCCGAGAAGGCTCTGCACGGTGCCCTCGCGGGGCATGGTGATCTGCTGGTTGGGGACGCTGACCACGCCGGAATCGGCATGGGTGACGAAGTACAGGTTGTACATCTGGTTGAGGATGAAGGCGAAGGCGCCGACCCCGACGACGAAGATCGCGGTGCTCAGGGTCACCGCCCGGACCCGGCCGAAGAAGCCCATCCCGCCGTTGCCGCCGCCCTGCTTGCGGGCCTTGGTGAAGTTCTCGCGCTGGAGGGTATTGAGCATGTCGCCGACGCCGATCACCTCGCCGGCCAGGTAGGAGGTGATCAGGTAGCGCAGGGCCGCCACCTCGCGCGGCTTGAGGTTCTGGAACTCGCAGCCGACGCGGCGGCTGGCGGGGTCCACCGAGCGCACCTGGAACTCCACTTCGAGGGAAAAGCTGATGCTGTCGACCTGGAACAGCAGCTTGCCCTTGTACAGGTCGCCGGGCTGGATCGGCGCGCCGCTCGCGGTGAAGGCGAAGCCGCCGGCGGAGAGATCCAGCAGGCGTGCGTCGACGCCTTCGCGGTTGGCGCCGATGTAGCGGATGCGCGCCGGCAGCTTGACCCGGGCGAACTGGCGCTGGGCTTCGGATTCGTGCACGACGTTGACGTTGACGGCTGTATTCATGGTGTCGGGTCCTGTTCGGTCCAATCTGGGTCGATTTGCGCGCGGGCCGCGGCCCTGGCGTTGTCCGTAGTCGATTCGGTGGTCATACGATGGTCAGCAGCACGGCGACGAAGATGCTGGCGGCAGAGAAGGTCATGGCCCGCGACGACCAGGCGTTGAACCAGCGCTGGAAGCTGGCCAGGCCGCGCTCCAGCTTGGTCGGCTGGCGGGTCCAGGACTGCCGGTCGAGGCGGAAGAACACGTAGATCTTCACCAGCGCGCCGACGATCTGGTTGTAATAGAGGATCAGCGGATAGGCCGGGCCGATGCGGTGCCCGGAGAGCGAGAGGAGCAGGGTCAGCACCAGGCGGGTGAGGCCGATCCAGAGCAGGTACACCAGCAGGAAGGCGATGCTGTACTTGAGGCTGGCGAGGATCGCCACCACCAGGCCGAGCAGGCTGGTCCACATCGAGACGCGCTGGTCGAACAGCACCAGCATGGTGAACCAGCCCAGGCGCCGCGCGCCGAGCTTGAGCGCGCGCGAGTTCTGCCGCAGGTTGTTGCCGTACCAGCGGTACATCAGCTTGCGACTGGCCTTGATGAAGCTCTTCTCCGGCGGGTGCTCGACCGTGTTGATCGCCGCGTCGGGCACGTAGAAGGTGTCGTAGCCCAGGCGCATCAGGCTGAACCAGCTGGACTTGTCGTCGCCGGTGAGGAACTTGAAGCGACCCAGGCGCCAGTGCTCCAGGTGGTCGTTCTCGACGTCGGTGATGAACTCGGGGTTGGTCACCACCCGGGCGCGGAACACCGACATCC
This sequence comes from Pseudomonas sp. PS1(2021), assembly GCF_020405165.1. Lineage (NCBI taxonomy): Bacteria > Pseudomonadati > Pseudomonadota > Gammaproteobacteria > Pseudomonadales > Pseudomonadaceae > Pseudomonas > Pseudomonas sp. PS1(2021). Next base: position 140,115 of record NZ_CP084484.1, read on the forward strand.
GTCCGGTCATGGTCAGTACGCGCTTGGACAGGGCCATCGAGCACATGTTGATGTGGCGCTGGGCGAAGCGCAGCTTGTGCCACTCGCTCATCACGTAGCCGCCCTGCACTTCGCAGAATTCATTGGTGGTGAGGCCGCCGACGTTGGGGAAGAGCTTGAACCAGGGCACGGTCTTCTTCACCACGCCGTGGTCGAGCACGGTGTCGCCGTCGATCACCGCGACCACCGCGTCGTCGTCCGGCAGGTGCCGGGAAATCGCGCGGAAGCCATAGGCCAGGCCGTCGCGCTTGCCGGTGCCGGGAATCCGCACGAAGTCGAGGCTGACCCGGTCCGGCGGGTTCATCTTCTCCCACAGAGAACGGACCAGGACCTCGTCGGACATCTCGACGATGGAGCAGACCACGGTGGTCGGGTAGCCGCTGTCGATGGCTTCGCGGATCACCGAGCGATAGACCATGGCAGTGGTCAGGGCGTCGATGCGGAAACTGGTGACCATCAGGAACACGTGCGACGGGTCGGCCGCGCTGCCCAACTGGCGCACGCGCCGGCGGTAGTACGGGTAGACCACGTGGAGGAACAGCATGCCGCGCAGGAAGTGCACGCCGCCCATGGAGTAGCGCCAGATGCCGACGGCGCCGATAAGCAGGATGAAATCCTTGGAGTCGGCGTCGAACACGGTCTTCGGCACTGCCAGCGCGAGCACCATCAGCAGGCTGAGGAACACCAGCCAGCCGGTGGCTTCGGCGAGGCCACGTTTGTAAGTTTCCATCATCAGTTCCATCGGGCTGGGGACCTTGGCCTCGACGCCGGCGTGCGCTTGTTGTTGTTATGGCGCACGCCGCGGAGACGGCCTTCGGTCCGAGGGCGATAAAGAGGTTCTTTACCGGCTCACGGGGCCAGGGGGCGGCCCGCTACCAGCAGATGCCCTCGGCCTGGGCAGTGGTGGTGTGCGGCATGAAGCCCACCAGGTCGACCAGCTTCTTGCCGCTCGGGGTCTTGTTCACCAGGTCGACGAACAGCTCGTCGCCATTGCCCAGCACCAGCACATCGGAACTCGCCACCACTTCGTCGAGGTCGGAGACCAGCAGTGAGGAGACGTGCGGGATCTTCGACTCGATGTATTCCTTGTTGGCCCCGTGGACACGCGCGTATTCGACGTTGCGGTCGAAGATGCGCAACTCGTAGCCCTTGCCGATGAGCATCTCGGCCAGCTCCACCAGCGGGCTTTCGCGCAAATCGTCGGTGCCGGCCTTGAACGACAGGCCGAGCAGGCCGACCTTGCGGGTGTCGTGGCTGGTGATGAGATCGAAGGCCTTCTGCACCTGGTTGGAGTTGCTGCGCATCAACGAACCGAGCATCGGGTGCTCGACGTCCAGCTGGCTGGCGCGATAGGTGAGGGCGCGTACATCCTTGGGCAGGCAGGAGCCGCCGAAGGCGAAGCCGGGACGCATGTAGTAGCGCGACAGGTTGAGCTTGTGGTCCTGGCAGATCACGTCCATCACCTCGCGGCCGTCGACGCCGACCGCCTTGGCGATGTTGCCGATCTCGTTGGCGAAGGTGACCTTGGCGGCGTGCCAGACGTTGCAGGTGTACTTGATCATCTCGGCGACCTCGACGGTCTTGCGGATGATCGGCGCGTCCAGCTCGCGGTAGATTTCCTCGAGAAGGTCGCCGGTCTGCTTGTCCAGTTCGCCGATCACGGTCATCGGCGGGAAGTCGTAGTCCTTGATCGCGGTGCTCTCGCGGAGGAATTCGGGGTTGGTGCCGACGCCGAAGTCGACCCCGGCCTTCTTGCCCGAGCAGTCCTCGATCAGCGGGATCACCACGTTGTTGACGGTGCCCGGCAGTACGGTGCTGCGCACCACCACGGTGTGGCGTTCGGACTTCTCGCGGATGGCGAAGCCGATCTCGCGGCAGACGGTCTCGATGTAGCCCAGGTCCAGGTCGCCGTTCTTCTTGCTCGGCGTGCCGACGCAGATGAACGATACGTCGGAGTCCAGCACGGCCTTCTTGAAGTCGGTGGTGCCCGACAGCCGTCCGGTCTGCCGGCCTTGCTGCAACAACGCTTCCAGGCCCGGTTCGACGATGGGCGACTTGCCCTGGTTGATCAGGTCGATCTTGGTGCTGGAGACATCCACACCAATGACTTCATGACCGCGTGCCGACAGGCAGCCAGCACATACTGCACCGACATAGCCCAAACCAAAGATGCTGATTCGCATCGCATTCACCTCGATTGTTTGTCGCGCCGTTAATGAGGTGGCCGTATGGCCACTTCCCTATCTGGCGAGCCGTTACTACGAGCCCCGATCCAGAGCCCTTGATCCGCCTTCAGGCAGTTTCGAATAGAGTGCTTAGTTGTTCGGCACTCTAATAGGGCAAGTTATAAGTTCATGCCCTTTAATGTTTCAGGTGGGTTTCAATAACGGTGCATAACCCGACCTTGGATGCTTCGTTTTAGTTCGGTCCATAGAATTCAAGTTTCTAAAGGCCTTTAATTTCAACAGGTTGAGTTTGTCCCTCGGAGCGGAGTCCGATTATTCGAGACGGTTTCAAGTTGCTCTGCCCATAACTATCGATAGGCATCGCGGTGATAGGATGTTTTCTCTGCGAGGGAAGTTCCGGCCGTTTGTCCCGCTCGCGAAATATTTGGAAATATCCGTTTGATATCACTTGATACCAACTTGATGGCCTTTCCGTTAAATGCCTGCCAATGGCCACTAGTTGCAGAATGCATGGCGGCTGAAAGTTCCGCGTCACCGGAATGAAACAGAAGCCGCTTTTACCGCCTTAAGCAAACCTTAAGGATTCCTTAATCTTCGACCCATGCACTTTGCAATCGTAATTTGCATGTAATGGCGGGAGGCTGGTAATGGCCAATGGATTACGCCGGAGATGGCATTTCCGCCTTGAATTGGGGAAAAGTCTGTGGGCTGGGCGTGAAAAAATGTGATGCAGTTCCGCATGACTTGCAGACGAACGGTTGAGTAGGCCTATTCGCCACAAGGGCTTTTCCGGGGAGAAAGGCGACGCAGCAGGGGTGTCGGAGGGACGAACGGTAGCGCCAGGAGGCGTCGGCGTGCCGAAAGAGGAGCGGCCCGCCAGGACGGCGGGCCGGGGAGATCAGTCTTGCGGGGCGTCCCTGAGGAATACCAGCTGATCCGGGCCGGATTGCTCGGCGCTGAAGTAATAGCCGTGGGCATTGAAGTCCTTCAGCCCGGCCGGGTCGCGCAGGCGCTCGCGGATCACGTAGCGAGCCATCATGCCGCGAGCCTTCTTGGCGTAGAAGCTGATGATCTTGTACTGGCCGTTCTTCAGGTCCTTGAACTCGGTGTCGATGACCCGCGCTTGCAGCGCCTTGCGCTTCACCGCGCCGAAGTACTCGTTGGAGGCCAGGTTGAGCAGCACGTCGTCGCCCTGGGCGGCCAGCGCTTCGTTCAGCCACTGGCTGATACGCTCGCCCCAGAAGGCGTAGAGATCCTTGCCACGGGCGTTGGCCAGGCGGGTGCCCATTTCCAGTCGATAGGGCTGCATGAGGTCGAGCGGGCGCAGCACGCCGTAGAGACCGGAGAGCATGCGCAGGTGATCCTGGGCGAAGGCGAAATCGTCCTCGCCGAAGTCTTCCGCGTTGAGGCCGGTGTAGACATCGCCCTTGAAGGCGAGCAACGCCTGCTTGGCGTTCTCCGGGGTGAACTCCGGATGCCAGCTGGCGTAGCGAGCGGCATTCAGGCCGGCGAGCTTGTCGGAAAGCTTCATCAGTTCGCTGATCTGCAGTGGCGTGAGCTGGCGCAGTTGCTGGATCAGTTCCTGGGCGTGGTCCAGGTATTGCGGCTGGGTGAAGCGGTGGGTGACCGGCGGGGTCTCGTAGTCCAGGGTCTTGGCGGGGGAAATCACCATCAGCATCGTTCAGGCTCCTCGAATCGTCGGGCGATTGTAGGGGCTGGAGACGTCCGGCTCCACCTATGCGGTCGATAGGGAAAGGCGCCGCCGACCGAACGGCGCCGAGGTATCAGGCCTGGACGGGAGCGAGGTGCGCGGCGACGCTGCCCCGGGCGGCGAACACCACCAGGTGGTCGGCGGCGACGCGGATACCGACGTCATCGCCCGGCTGGTGGTCGGCATGGCTGGGGAAGATCGATTCCAGCTGGGTACCGGTGGGCAATTGCAGGCGGTACAGGGTGGCGGCGCCGAGGAAGGTCTTGCCGACGATCCGCGCCTTCAGCTCGCCCTGCGGCGCGTGCACCAGGTCGTCCGGGCGCAGCAGGACGTCTACCGCGCTGCCGGAAGGCAGGCTGTAGGCGCGATTGCCGCGGATCACGCCGAGTTCGGTCTGCACCGTATCGGGGCTGAGCAACTGGCCGCGAATGAAGTAGCCCTGGCCGACGAAGCTGGCGACGAAGGGCGTCAGCGGCTCGTGGTAGAGGTTGTAGGGAGTGTCCCACTGTTCCAGGTGACCTTCCTTGAACACGCCGATGTGGTCGCAGACGGCGAAGGCTTCTTTCTGGTCGTGGGTCACCAGGATCGCGCTGGTGCCGCGTGCCTTGAGGATCTCGCGAACCTCCTGGCTGAGGCTGCGGCGCAGTTCCACGTCGAGGTTGGAGAAGGGTTCGTCGAGCAGCAGCAACAGCGGTTCGGGCGCCAGCGCGCGGGCCAGGGCCACCCGTTGTTGCTGGCCGCCGGAGAGTTCGTGGGGGTGGCGCGCGGCGAGGTGGTCGAGCTTGACCAGCTCCAGAAGCTCGCGCACCAGGCGCTCGCGTTGTGGATGCTTGCGGATGCCGAAGCCGACATTGTCGGCCACGCTGAGATGGGGGAACAGCGCGTAGTCCTGGAACACCATGCCGATCCGGCGTTTCTCCGGCGCCAGGGTGAAGCCGGGACGCGAGATGACTTCGCCGCCCAGCTCGATCTGCCCGGCCAGCACCGGTTCGAAGCCGGCGATGGCGCGCAGGGTGGTGGTCTTGCCGCATCCCGAAGGACCCAGCAGGCAGCCGATGTCTCCGGCATTGAGGTGCAGGTCGAGGTCCTGCACCACTTTCTGCGAGGCGTAGCCGCAGGCGAGATCTTTCAGGTTCAGCAGCAGGTCGTGGCTCATGGGCTCAGGCGTAATGGGCGTGTTCGATCAGCAATTCGAGGAGGGCCTTCTGCGCGTGCAGACGGTTCTCTGCCTGGTCCCAGGCTACCGAGCGCGGGTCGTCCAGCAACTCTTCGCTGATTTCCTCGCCGCGGTGGGCCGGCAGGCAGTGCATGAATAGTACATCGTCGGCGGCCCCATCGAGCAACGCGGCGTTCACCTGGTAGGGACGGAACAGGGCGATGCGCGCGGCGGCTTCGTCTTCCTGGCCCATCGAGGCCCACACGTCGGTGCTCACCAGGTGCGCGCCGGCCACCGCCTCGCGCGGGTCGCGGACGACGCGCAGGCGGTCGCCGGCAAGGGCGACGAACTCGGCCTTCGGCTCGTAGCCCTCGGGGCAGGCCACGCGCAGCTGGAAGTCGAACTTCAGCGCCGCTTCTATATAGCTGTTGCACATGTTGTTGCCGTCGCCGATCCAGGCCACGGTCTTGCCCTGGATGCTGCCGCGGTGCTCGTGGAAGGTCTGCATGTCGGCGAGCAACTGGCAGGGGTGCAGGTCGTCGGACAGGCCGTTGATCACCGGCACCTTCGAGTGCGCGGCGAATTCCGTCAGGGTGGCGTGGGCGAAGGTGCGGATCATCACGCCGTCGAGCATCCGCGACATGACCCGGGCGCTGTCGCCGATCGGCTCGCCGCGGCCGAGCTGGGTGTCGCGCGGGGAGAGGAAGATCGCCTGGCCGCCGAGCTGGATCATCCCGGCTTCGAAGGACAGGCGGGTACGGGTCGAAGCCTTCTCGAAGACCATGCCCAGGACCCGGCTCTTCAGCGGCTCGTAGAGCACGCCTCGGTTGCGCAGGTCCTTCAGCTCGCTGCCGCGGCGGATCAGACCGATCAGCTCTTCGGGGCTGTAATCCATAAACGAGAGAAAGTGCCGTACGCTCATCGCTGACTACCTTTTATTTTTACTGCTGGCCGAGGCACTGGCCGGCTTTCGCGAGAGAAAACGGGACTGGACCTGCGGCGGGACCGCAACGTGCGGGAAAATAGGGGAAGGCGCGATCTTATAAGGAAATGTCGCGGAAACACAAGGAGGGCTTGGAAGGCGCGGGTTACGGGGTTTTTCCCGGGTCTTCGCCGTTGTCCCGCCGCCAAAGTCCCGCCTCGTCGATCTATCGGTTGGGCGGGGCGACGCTTTATGCTGTGCGCGCCCGAATACCTTCATGGAGGAGGCGGGTTTCGGACCAGGGAGGTCGAACATGCACACGGGAGAAACACTCGCCGCCGCGCCGCCGGCACGGCCATTGCGCCAATCGCGGCTGGGCGGCCTGTCGCTGTTCCTCGCCCTGGCCGGGGTCGCCATCGCGCTGGCGGTGATGGCGCTGGCGCTCGGCGAGCGGATCGACCTCAGCGACGAGAACCATCTGCTCGGCCTGTTCGCCGCCTTGCTGGCGGTCTTCGCGGTATCGACCTGCGGCCTGGTGCTGGGCCTGGCCGGCCTGCTCAGGCGCAGCCGCAAGCGTCACCTGGCCCTGGCCGGCATCGTCCTCAACCTGTCGTGCCTGCTCTGGGGCTGGCATGCGCTGAGCACGGCGGCGGCCGCGATCCTGATGGTCCTGGGGCAAACCGGGTTGTCGTTCCTCAGCGCCCTGGCGGTGCTGTTCGGCATGATCTTCTTCCGCCAGGCCTGACCCGTTCAGCGACTGTGCGCAGGCAGCCTGGGCGCCCGCGGTTCGGCCGCTCGTTCATCGGATTGCCGGATTGCAGCCATTCGTCGCGGATTTGCAGGGGGAGGGGCTCAGCCGGGGAAGGAGGGTGCGAGAGGAGCAAAAGGTGAGCCCCGGAGGTGCGGATCTCCGGGGCTCGTGCGGCACGGTGGTGCGGGCACCGGGTCGCGATCAGCGCTGGAAGGGATAGTACAGCGCTGGATGGACAGTATAGCGCTATGCATTTCGCATGAATCCTTTAGTTAGGTCTTTTTCTCATATTTGCAGCGGTTTCGTGACCGAGGGCAATGAAGTGGCTTTTTCCCCTTGCCGCCCGCCGGAACCCATCCAACGGCTGGCATGCCCTCGTAACCGAAGTCAGAAACGCCAGTCGACGGCCAGTCCGACGCCATGGTCCTTCTCGCGGCTGCCCAGCAGGCCGTTGTAGCCCAGCCGCACGCTCACTTCGCGATTCACCGCGAGGCTGGCGTCGACGCCGAGCAGCGCGGCGTCGCGGGACAGGGCCACGCTTTCCACGCTGAATGGCTGGCTGCCGCTGGCGAACGCCAGGTGGCGTTGCGGGGTGGTGTCGCTCAGGTTGTGGCGCCAGCCGAGGGTGCCGGAGAGCGCCAGGCGGCGTCCGGCATCCAGCTCGAAATGCCGTTTCGCGCGCAGGCCCAGGGTGGTGAAGGCGGCGTCCAGGTTGTCGTCGCCACCCTCCAGGGCCGCGGCGCTACCGCGTTCGCGGAAGTCATCGCTGGCGACGTGCACGTAGGCCAGCCCGGCGAAGGGTTCCAGCTCCAGGCTGCGCCAACCCAGCGCGTAGGCGGCCTCGGCGAACAACTGGCTGCTCTGTGCGTCGAGCTTGGCCTTCTGCTTGCCGGCCACGGCGCCGTATTGCAGGTCGCGCTTGACCTCGGCGCGGTGCCAGGCGTGCGCTGCGCCGAGGCTCAGGCGCCATTGCTGCAATTGCCGGCCGAGGTAGGCGCCGAGGTGGTAGCTGTCGATGCTGGCGGAGGATTGCAGGCTGCTGTCCATGTTCAGCGAGCTGTTGCTGTAGCCGGCCACCAGGCCGAGGCGCGTGTCGCTGGCGACCTGGCTGTCGACGCCGAGCAGGAAGCCGCCGACCGAATGCCGGTAGCCTTCGCTACCGTGGCTGCCATCGGCGCTCTTGCCCCAGGAGCCGAGCGCCTTGAACCAGCCTTCGGGAGCCTCCCCGCCGGCCTCGCCGTCGCTGGTCTGGCGCAGGCGTTCGCCGACGCTGTCGCGCAGATAGCGGCTGTCGTTGAGCAACAGGCCGGCGAGCGCCGGGTAGATTTCCCCGGACAATTGCTGGAAGGCCCGTTGGGCGGTTGCGGCGTTTTCCGACAGGAGCAGGCTTTCGTAGACCGGGTTGCCGGCGCCGAGCGTTTCCACGGCCCCAGCGACCGCCGCCTGGTTGGGCGTCTGCGCGACGCTGGCGAGGGTCGTGCCGTTGCGTCCGATATCCAGGCGGATGGCGTTGGCCGCGTAGTCCAGGGTGCCGCCGAGGAACAGGTAGTTCGGCAATACCGCGTCGAAGCGCCCGTCGATGCCGCCGGCGGCGTCGAGGATGTCGTAGCGGCGGCCGACCAGGCTCTCGACCTGGGACTGGCTGAGCAGGTCGGGGCTGTTTTCCATGGCCAGGGTGACGTTGCCGCCCGCGATGCTCGCCTTGCCGCTGGCGACGATCCGGTCGCTGGCGCTTTCCGAAAGCTCCACCGCGTAGGTCGAGCCGGATTCGAAGCGCAGGTCCCCGGCGACCTCCAGGGTGCCGATGGAGTTGCCCGCGGCCACCGTGCCGCCGGAGCGCGCCAGCAGGCCGCCGATCCTGCCGCTGCCGCCGAGGGTGCCGCCGGCATTGACTTCGACGGCGGACAGCAGCGAACCGTCGACGCTGAGCAGCCCGCCATCGACCAGGGTCGGCCCGCGATAGGTGCTGTCGCCGCTCAGGACCAGGCTGCCGGCACCGGCCTTGACCAGGCTGCCCTGGTACTGGCGCTGGGCGGCGGCCTGGTCGCGGGCCATGCCGATGGCATAGTCGGTGCGTTCCTGCTGGCTGGCACCGGCCGGCAAGCCGTTTTCCCAGCCCTTGTCCTTCAGCGTCCGCTGCCAGGCCGCGTGCTCGGCGGCGTCCTCGGCCTGGCGCTGGAGCAGGGCGCTATCGGAAATCGGGTTGCTCCATTCGTCGCGCAGGCCGGCCGGGAGGTTGGCCTCGAAGCGGCCGAGCAATTGTCCAGGCCCATGCATCGCCCGACCGAGATCCGGCACGCCCCAGCCGACGGTGTCGGTGGGGGCGCCGGTCGGCGTGCCGTCGAGCTGGGTGGCGGTGGTCAGCAGAACCTGCAGCGCCTGCTCGTTGTTCAGGTACGGATAGCGCTGCATGACCAGGGCCAGCGCGCCGGTGGCGTGGGGCGCGGCCATCGAGGTACCGGACTTGTTGGCGTAGCCGCCGCCGGGCATGGTGCTGTTGATCAGGCGGCCGGGCGTGGTGATGCACCAGTACTTGGCGATGCCGCAGCGGTTGTAGCGCTGGCCGTTCTGCTGGTCGAGGCCGGACACGGCCAGCCAGTGGCCTTCCAGGTCCGGCTGGAAGTAGGGCAGGGCGGAGCGCACGCTGGCGTTGGCGTAGCCGCTGTTGCCGGCGCTGAAGACGTTGATCACGCCCTGGCGGGAGACGCCGGCGGCGGCGTCCAGCCAGGTGGAGCGCCCGTAGTGCTGGGCATAGGCGGCGTGCAGGCCGTCGAGGGTCTCGTAGCTGACGTCCTTGGGCTGGCTGCCCCAACTGTTGTTGATCGCCCGCACCCCGGCGTCGGCCAGCGCCTGGTAGGCGGCCTTGAAATAGTTCGGGTCGGGCGTCGGGCCGAACAGGAAGCTGTCGTTCTGGTTGGTGTTGGCGACATACACCTGTGCCGCGTAGGCCACCCCGTGCATGCCGACGCCGTCGCGCGAGGCGCCGAGGGTGCCGCCGACGTGGGTACCGTGGGAGTCGTTGTTGCCGTTCATCGCGCCGCTGACGCTGAACGGCGTGCCGTCGACATAGGTGCCGCTGGCCGTCACCGGCTGGTAGCGCGAGGCGGGAGTATCCGGATGGCTCGGGTCGAAACCGGAGTCCATCTCGCCGATCTTCACGCCCTGGCCGTCGATGCCGGCGGCATAGGCCTGGTCGGCCCGCATCCGTTCCAGGCCCCAGTCCTGCTGGTATTCGGCGGAGCGCCAACTGGCCGGATCGCCGGGCCGACCGGCTTCGACATAGGCGGCCGTGGCCGGCTGTGCGATCCAGGCGCCCAGCAGCAGGGCGGCTGACAACGAGGTGGGGCGAGGGCGGAAGGAGTGGTCGTCGGTCATGCGGTCTCCACGCTTTATTGGTCTTGTCGGACAGGGGTGGACTCGAAGAGACAAGGTTTAGCACCGGCTTTCGCCGCGCCGGAATTCCCAGGTGGATAGTTGACAGCCGGACAAACGGCACGCCTCCCCTCTACCGCGCCCATCGGCCAGCCTGATGCCTGGCGTTTCAGCCGACTGACGCTGCTGGCGCGGCGGCGGAAGGCGCCGCATAGTGCCGATTCGACGACTAGACCGGTCGTCTGGTCCTCGCGTACGCGCCGGGCCGCGACGGCCGGCGACGACAATGAAGAGGCGAGCCATGAGCAAGACCCTCCACTACCGTGCGTGCCATCTCTGCGAGGCCATCTGCGGGCTCGCCATCGAGACCGAGAGCGACGAGGGCGGCGTGCCGCGGATCCGCTCGATCAAGGGCGACCCGCAGGACAGCTTCAGCCGCGGCCATGTCTGTCCCAAGGCGGTGGCCCTGCAGGACATCCAGGACGACCCCGACCGCCTGCGCCAGCCGTTGCGCCGGGTCGGCAGCGAGTGGCAGCCGATCGGCTGGGACGAGGCCTTCGCGCTGGTGGCCAGCCGCCTCGGCGAGATCCGCGAGCGCCATGGCAACGATGCGGTGGCGGTCTACCAGGGCAATCCGAGCGTGCACAACTACGGCCTGATGACCCATAGCAACTACTTCCTCGGCCTGCTGAAAACGCGCAACCGCTTCTCCGCGACTTCCGTCGACCAGTTGCCGCATCACCTGGTCAGCCAGCAGATGTACGGCCATGGTTTGTTGATCCCGATCCCCGACATCGACCACACCGACTTCATGCTGGTGCTCGGCGGCAACCCGCTGGCGTCCAACGGCAGCATCATGACCGTGCCGGACGTGGAGAAGCGCCTGAAGGCGCTGAAGGCCCGCGGCGGCCGGTTGGTGGTGGTCGATCCCCGGCGCAGCGAGACCGCGGCTATCGCCGACCGGCACCTGTTCATTCGTCCCGGCCAGGATGCGGCGCTGTTGCTCGGGATACTCAACACCCTGTTCGAGGAGAACCTCGGTCGCCCCACGCCGCTGCCGGTCGACGGGCTGGAGCGGGTGCGCGAGGCGGTCGCGGTCTTCGACGCCGAGTCCATGAGCGCGCGCTGTGGCGTGCCGGCCGAAAGCATTCGCCAACTGGCGCGGGATTTCGCCGCCGCCGAACGGGCGGTCTGCTATGGCCGGATGGGCGTTTCCACCCAGGCCTTCGGCACGCTCTGCCAGTGGCTGGTGCAACTGATCAACCTGGTCACCGGCAACCTCGACCGGGTCGGTGGCGCGCTGTGCACCTCGCCGGCCCTGGACCTGGTGGCGAGTACCTCGGGTGGCCACTTCGGCCGTTGGCGCAGCCGCGTCTCGGGGCTGCCGGAATATGGCGGCGAACTGCCGGTGGCGGCATTGGCGGAAGAAATCCTCGGTGAAGGCGAGGGGCAGGTGCGCGCGCTGGTCACGGTAGCCGGCAACCCGGTGCTGTCCACGCCCAACGGGAGGCGGCTCGAACAGGCCCTGGACGGCCTGGAGTTCATGCTCAGCATCGACCTCTACATCAACGAGACGACCCGCTACGCCGATCTCATCCTGCCGCCCACCGCGCCGCTGGAGCACGATCACTACGACACCACCTTCAACGTCTTCGCCGTGCGTAACGTGACCCGTTTCAACGAGGCCGTGCTGCCGCGTCCCGAGGGTGCGCTGCACGACTGGGAGATCTTCGTCGGCCTGGCGCGGGCCTTCGCCGCGCGCAACGGCCTGGAGCTGAAACCGACCCTGGAGCCGCAGCAGATGATCGACCTCGGCCTGCGCGCGGGCGCCTACGGCGACCGTTCTGAGCACAGGCTGAGCCTGGCCACTCTGCGCGAACATCCCCACGGCATCGACCTCGGGCCGCTGCGGCCGAACCTGGCGCCGCGCCTGAAGACCGCCGGCCAGCGCATCCAGGCCGCGCCGCCGCTGTTCGTCGACGACCTGCAACGCTTCGCCGCACAGCCACTGCCTGCGTCCGACCAGTTGCTGCTGATCGGACGACGCCACGTGCGCAGCAACAATTCCTGGATGCACAACTACCATCGCCTGGTGAAGGGCAAGCCGCGTCACCAGTTGCTGATGCACCCGCGCGATCTGGAGGGTCGCGGCCTGGTCGACGGGCAGCGGGTGCGGGTGCGCTCGCGGGTCGGCAGCGTCGAGGTGGAGGTGGCGGCGAGCAGCGAGATGATGCCCGGGGTGGTCAGCCTGCCGCACGGCTGGGGCCACGCGCGGCCCGGCGTGCAACTGGCGATCGCCCGCGCCCAGGCCGGCGCCAGCGCCAACGACCTGACCGACGAGCGTCATCTCGACCTGCTGTCGGGCAACGCCGCGCTCAACGGCCTGCCGGTGGAGGTGGAAGCGGCCTGAGCGGGTCGACGGAACGCGAGAGTAAAGCCGAGCGTCGCGCTAGGCTTTCCGATACAATACCGGTCATTATTTGCCGAGTTACCGTGTCGAAACGTTCCTGTTGAGGTAAGCCATGGACATCATCGAAACCATTAAAGAGCAGATCGCCAACAACCCCATCCTGCTGTACATGAAGGGTTCGCCGAACGCCCCGCAGTGCGGTTTCTCCTCGCGCGCGGCCCAGGTGCTGATGGCCTGTGGCGAGAAGTTCGCCTACGTCGACATCCTGCAGAACCCGGAAATCCGCGCCAACCTGCCGAAGTACGCGAACTGGCCGACCTTCCCGCAGCTGTGGGTCAATGGCGAACTGGTCGGCGGCAGCGACATCCTCGCCGAGATGTTCGAGAAGGGCGAACTGCAGACCCTGGTCAAGGACGCGGCGGCCAAAGCCAACGCCTGATCCGCGCATCCGACGAAGAGCCCCGCCTTGTGCGGGGTTTCTTTTTTGTCCGGAGAAACCAGCAAGGAAACCGGGAGCCTCCATGTCGGAAGTCAATCCTCGCCAGGGTCGCCTGGCTTGCATCTATTTCTTCGCCATGGCCGGGCTGGTCATCGGCAACCTGATGGGACGCATCCCGGCGCTCAAGGAGCAGACCCAGCTGGACGAGCGCGCGCTCGGCCAGGCCCTGCTCGGCGTCGGGGTCGGCGCGCTCACGGCGTTCCCGTTGAGCGGTTTCCTGGTCCAGCGCATCGGCAGCCGCAGCGTAGTGATCGGCGGTTGCCTGATCATGCTGCTGGTGTTTCCGCTGCTCGGCCTGAGCCAGGGCTGGTGGCAACTGGCGTTGGCCTTCTACGTGCTGGGCGTGAGCTTCGCCGGGATGGACGTGGCGATGAACATCCAGGCGGTGGATGTCGAGCGCCTGCTCGGCAAGCCCTGCATGTCCATGCTGCATGGCATGTACAGCCTCGGTTGCCTGGTCGGTGCGTTGAGCGCCGCGGCCCTGGCCGGACTGACGCCGTTCTGGCACTTCCTCATTCTCTCCGCACTCGGCCTGCTGAGCCTGCCATTCTTCGTACGCGCGTTGCTTCCGCCGGACCCGAGCAAGGCGGGCGCGCGCAAGGGCGGCGGCTTCACCTTGCCGCCGCGGGCCTTGCTCGGCCTGGGCCTGCTGATTCTCTGCGCGTTCGTTTCCGAGGGCGGCGTGGCTGACTGGAGCGCGCTGTTCCTGCACAGCGTTCTGGATGCTTCCGAGCGGGTGGCGGCGCTGGGCTTCGCGGCGTTTTCCGCGGCGATGGTGGTGGGGCGGCTGTTCGGCGACCGCCTGCGCGGACGCATCGACGATGCGCCGTTGCTGCGCGGCCTGGGTTCGCTGGCCACGCTGGGCATGCTGGTGGCGCTGTTCAGCCCCTGGCCGGCGCTGAGCATCGCCGGTTTCGGGGTGGTTGGCCTGGGACTGTCGGTGATGGTGCCGATCGTGATCAGCGCTGCTGGCAACCAGCCGGGCATCGATCCGGTGATCGGGGTCGCCGCCGTCTCTACCGTGGGGTATGGCGGACTGCTGATGGGACCGCCGCTGATCGGCCTGCTGGCCCACGAGATCGGCCTGCGCTGGGCATTGCTGGTACTGGTCGGTCTTTGCCTGTTGCTGGCCCTGCGCGCCGATCTGGTCCGGCGCAGGCCGCGCAGCGCCTGAGGCTTTCTGGCGGCAAGAAAAAAGCGCCGGCGGGGCAGGCCGCCGGCGCTTCGTCGTGGTTCCCGATCAGTCGTCTTCGTGCATGTGCGACTGCAGGTAGTTCTCCAGGCCGACTTTCTGGATCAGGCCCAGCTGGGTTTCCAAGTAGTCGATGTGCTCTTCTTCCGACTCCAGGATGTCCTTCAGCAGGTCGCGGCTGACGTAGTCGTGCACCTGCTCGCAATGCACGATGGCTTCGCGCAGGTCCTTGGTCGCCTTCAGCTCCAGGTTCAGGTCGCACTGCAGCATTTCCTGGGTGTTCTCGCCGATCAGCAGCTTGCCGAGGTCCTGCAGGTTGGGCAGGCCTTCGAGGAAGAGGATGCGCTCGATGAGCTTGTCGGCATGCTTCATCTCGTCGATCGACTCGTGGTACTCGTGGGCGCCGAGGCGCTTCAGGCCCCAGTCGTTCCACATGCGCGAGTGGAGGAAGTACTGGTTGATCGCGATCAGCTCGTTGCCGAGGATCTTGTTGAGGTGCTGGATGACTTTCTTGTCGCCTTTCATGCCGAATCCTGCCGTCGTAGTGGGTGTGATTCGCCAAGTTTGGCCGCGACGAAGCAGGGTGTCAAACCTAAGTTATTGAAATATAAGGGAAAAAGAATATGAATACGAATGTTTTCTTTCCGCGTTCTGCCGCTAAGTCATTGAATTGAAGGCATAAAAAAACCGGGCGCCAGGCCCGGTTCTTCTGAAAGAGGGATAAAAAATATTTTTCAGGCAGCGACGAACGCCGTAGTCCCGAACGCCGGTACCGGCTGGGCACTCTGCAGGTCGTTGAGGGTTTCGCGTACCACCTGCTTGGCCAGGCATGCGCACTTGCCGCACTGGGTACCGACGCCGGTGGCTTCGCGAACCTCACGATAGCTGCAGCAGCCTTCGTAGATGGCATCGCGGATCTGGTTGTCGGTAACACCTTGGCAGAGGCAGACGTACATGGCGATCTGGCTACTGGGAAGTTGAGTTGGAAAAGATACTAATAATAATGAGAATGATTGTCAAAGTTCCCTGGAGCGTTTTAGTCGGGTTTTTTTCGCCCCCCGACAAATGGCTTTGTCGGACAAAGACTTAGCGCCGGCTGGGGCGGGGTGTATGATGGTTGTTTCCCGGGGAACGGCGCCCCTGCCATCGAGGCTTCACGAGGAGCCGGCAGGCTGCGGTGCCGTCCTTCAACCTTCCGCTTAAAGGAGACATGGAATGAGCGTACTCGTAGGTAAGAAAGCGCCTGACTTCAACGTTGCCGCGGTACTGGGCAATGGCGAGATCGTCGAGAGCTTCACCCTGTCCGAGGCCATCAAGGGCAAGTACGGCCTGGTGTTCTTCTATCCGCTGGACTTCACCTTCGTCTGCCCGTCCGAGCTGATCGCCCTGGACCACCGCATCCCGGAATTCCAGGCGCGCAACGTCGAGGTGATCGGCGTTTCCATCGACTCCCACTTCACCCACAACGCCTGGCGCAACACCCCGGTGGACAAGGGCGGCATCGGCGCCGTCAAGTACACTCTGGCGGCCGACACCAAGCACGAGATCGCCAAGGCCTATGACGTCGAGTCCGACGGCGGCGTGGCCTTCCGTGGCGCGTTCCTGATCGACAAGGAAGGCGTTGTGCGCTCGCAGATCGTCAACGACCTGCCGCTGGGCCGCAACATGGACGAGCTGCTGCGTCTGGTCGATGCCCTGCAGTTCCATGAGGAGCACGGCGAAGTCTGCCCGGCCAACTGGAAGAAGGGCGACAAGGGCATGACCGCATCGCCCGAAGGCGTGGCCAAGTACCTGGCCGAGAACGCCAGCAAGCTGTAAGAAGAGCGTGCTTCGCGCGTTGGAAAAAGCCCCGCTTCGGCGGGGCTTTTTCATGGGCTCGCGAGGGCCGGCAGCCCCATCCCAGGTCACGCGCCTCGCTCCGAAGAGGGGGAGATTGCCTGACCGGTCGCGTAGGACGGATAACGTCCTGGCGTTATCCGCCTAAGTGGGCCGAGGCTCAGTCGTCGTCATCCATCCAGCCGCCCATTTCCTTCCAGCGGTTGACGATGCCGCAGAACAGCTCGGCGGTCTTCTCGGTGTCGTAGCGTGCCGAGTGCGCCTCGCGGTTGTCGAACTCCATGCCGGCGGCCTGGCAGGCCTTGGCCAGGACCGTCTGGCCGTAGGCGAGGCCAGCCAGGGTGGCGGTGTCGAAGCTGGAGAAGGGATGGAACGGATTGCGCTTGATCCCGGTACGCGCCACGGCGGCATTGAGGAAACCGAGGTCGAAGCTGCTGTTGTGGCCGACCAGGATCGCCCGCTTGCAGCCATTGGCCTTCAGCGCCTTGCGGATGCCGCGGAAGATCTCGGTGAGTGCCGCTTCCTCCTGCACCGCCATGCGTAGCGGGTGGTCGAGCTTGATGCCGGTGAATTCCAACGCGGCCGGCTCGATGTTGGCGCCTTCGAAGGGCTCGATGCGGAAGAAGTAGGTGTGTTCCGGGAACAGGAAGCCTTTCTCGTCCATGCCGACGGTGGTCGCGGCGATTTCCAGCAGCGCGTCGGTGGCCGAGTTGAAGCCGCCGGTCTCGACGTCCACCACTACCGGCAGGTAGCCGCGGAAGCGGCGCGCCATCGGATGGCGCGGGCCGCTGGGGAGGCTGCCGTCGAATTCGTCGTCGAAGTTGTCTTCGCTCATGCCCCGGCCTCCAGCAGTTTCCAGCGGAGTGTCTCTCCGGCGCGCAGCGGCACCACGTCGAAGTCGCCGAAGGGGAGGCTGGCGGGCGCCTGCCATTCCTCGCGGACCAGGGTGATCCGGTCGGTGTTGCGCGGCAGGCCATAGAAGTCCGGGCCGTGCAGGCTGGCGAAGCCTTCCAGCTTGTCCAGCGCATTGCGCTGTTCGAAGGCCTCGGCATACAGCTCGATGGCGGCGTAGGCGCTGTAGCAGCCGGCGCAACCGCAGGCGGCTTCCTTGGCGTGGCGGGCGTGCGGCGCCGAGTCGGTGCCGAGGAAGAATTTCGGATTGCCGCTCACCGCGGCGTCCAGCAGGGCTTCCTGGTGGGTGTTGCGCTTGAGGATTGGCAGGCAATAGAAGTGCGGACGGATACCGCCGACCAGCATGTGGTTGCGGTTGTACAGCAGGTGATGGGCGGTAATGGTCGCGCCGACGTTGGCCGGGGCTTCCCGGACGAACTGGGCGGCGTCGCCGGTGGTGATGTGCTCGAAGACCACCTTCAGGGTCGGGAAGCGCTCGACCACCCGGCGCAGGTGCTCATCGATGAACTGCTTCTCACGATCGAATACGTCGACCTCGGCGCGGGTCACCTCGCCATGCACCAGCAGCGGCATGCCGACCTCGGCCATCGCCTCGAGCGCTTCGAAGATATTGTCGATGCGGGTCACGCCAGAGTCCGAGTTGGTGGTGGCGCCTGCCGGATAGAGCTTGGCGGCATGCACGAAGCCGCTGGCCTTGGCGGTACGGATTTCCTCGGCGCTGGTGCGGTCGGTGAGGTACAGCACCATCAGCGGCTCGAAGCGGCTGGCGGCGGGGCGGGCGGCGAGGATGCGCTGCCGGTAGGCGTCGGCTTCGGCGGCGTTGCGCACCGGCGGCACCAGGTTCGGCATGACGATGGCGCGGCCGAAGGTGCGGGCGGCGTCGCCGACGGTATTGGCCAGCGCGGCACCGTCACGCAAGTGAATGTGCCAGTCGTCGGGGCGCAGGAGGGTGAGACGGTCGGACATGGGGCTTCCAGGACGGGATTTCGTGGGGGGAAATGCTACCGGAAAAGGGGGGGCGGGGCACTCGCTATCAAGTTTTGTCCGGGCCGTCCGATACATCCTTCGTATTTGGACGCTTTCCCGGAGCCCGCCGTCGTGCAGCCGCGCCTTCTTCTATTGCCTTTCCTGCTCAGCAGCCTGCCGGCGCTGGCGGTGACCTTCCAGACGCGGCTGGAGAGCGTCGAGTGGAAGGTCGAAGGCGACCAGTTCGAATGCCGCCTGTCGCAGCCGGTGGCGAATTTCGGGGTCGGCGAGTTCGTCCGGCGTGCCGGCGAGCAGGCGACCTTCCGCCTGAAGCCCGAGGCCCAGTGGCTGGGGCGCGGGTCGGCGACCCTGCTGGCTGCCGCGCCGCCCTGGCGACCGGGGCAGGGCGACATCAACCTTGGCCAGGTCAGCATCGGCAGCGGCGAGGTGCCGTTCAACAGCAGCCAGCAACAGGCCGGTCGGTTGCTCACCGGCCTGCTCGAGGGGCGCAGCCCGCTGGTCCGCCATCGCACCTGGCAGGGCGATCGCCTGGAGGTGCGCCTGCTGCCGGCGCGCTTCGCCAGCGTCTACAGCCAGTACCAGGCCTGCATCGCCAAGCTGCTGCCGGTGAACTTCGACCAGGTCAAGCTGGCCCAGGTCGGCTTCCCCGACGGCGGCACGGCGCTGAACGACGTGGCGCGAGCCAAGCTGGACATCATCCTGCAACTGCTCAAGGCCGATCCGAGCATCAACCGGATCGAACTCGACGGGCACTCCGACAACAGCGGCAACCGCCTGACCAACCGCGACCTGTCGCGCCGCCGCGCGCTGGCGGTGCAGGAGTACCTGAAGAGCAACGGGGTGCCGGAAAGCCAGATCAACGTGCGCTTCTACGGCGAGCGCTACCCGCTGGTGGCCAACAACAGCGCCGCCAACCGTGCGCGCAACCGCCGGGTCACCGTGCACCTGTCGCGCGAGGCGGTGGTCGAGCCGGCGACGGAAGCGCCGAAGGCCGAGGACAAGCCGGCGCCGCCCGCGGCAGAACCTGCCGCACCGAAGCCTCCGGCCGCCTCGCTTCAGGGAAAACCCACGGTTTGAGTCGCGCAAACGATAGAATCTGTCGCTTTTGCGTCTAAAGCTGTCGCCCCTCTGTAATTTCCCGAATGCCCTGCGTAGAATTGTCGCTTTTCGTGACGACCCCCGTGGAGTGATGGCATGGCGGATGTGAAGAAGGTAGTCCTGGCGTATTCCGGCGGCCTGGATACCTCGGTAATTCTGAAGTGGTTGCAAGATACCTATAACTGCGAAGTGGTGACCTTCACCGCCGACCTCGGCCAGGGCGAGGAAGTCGAACCGGCTCGCGCCAAGGCCCGCGCGATGGGCGTCAAGGAAATCTACATCGACGACCTGCGCGAAGAATTCGTCCGCGACTTCGTCTACCCGATGTTCCGCGCCAACACCGTCTACGAAGGCGAGTACCTGCTGGGCACTTCCATCGCTCGTCCGCTGATCGCCAAGCGCCTGATCGAGATCGCCAACGAGACCGGCGCCGACGCCATCTCCCACGGCGCCACCGGCAAGGGCAACGACCAGGTCCGCTTCGAGCTGGGCGCCTACGCGCTGAAGCCCGGCGTCAAGGTGATCGCGCCCTGGCGCGAGTGGGACCTGCTGTCCCGCGAGAAGCTGATGGACTATGCCGAGAAGCACGGCATCCCGATCGAGCGCCACGGCAAGAAGAAGTCGCCGTACTCGATGGACGCCAACCTCCTGCATATCTCCTACGAAGGCGGCGTGCTGGAAGATACCTGGACCGAGCACGAAGAAGACATGTGGAAGTGGACCGCTTCCCCGGAAAACGCGCCGGACACCCCGACCTACATCGAGCTGACCTACCGCAAGGGCGACATCGTCGCCATCGACGGCAAGGACATGACCCCGGCCGAGGTGCTCACCGAGCTGAACCGCGTCGGCGGGATCAACGGCATCGGCCGCCTCGACATCGTCGAGAACCGCTATGTCGGCATGAAGTCCCGTGGCTGCTACGAGACCCCCGGCGGCACCATCATGCTCAAGGCCCACCGCGCCATCGAGTCGATCACCCTGGACCGCGAAGTGGCCCACCTGAAAGACGAGCTGATGCCCAAGTACGCCAGCCTGATCTACACCGGCTACTGGTGGAGCCCGGAGCGCCTGATGCTGCAGCAGATGATCGACGCCTCGCAGGTCAACGTGAACGGCGTAGTGCGCCTGAAGCTGTACAAGGGCAACGTCGTGGTGGTGGGCCGCAAGTCCGACGACTCGCTGTTCGACGCCAACATCGCGACCTTCGAGGAAGACGGCGGCGCCTACAACCAGGCCGATGCCGCGGGCTTCATCAAGCTCAACGCGCTGCGCATGCGCATCGCCGCGAACAAGGGCCGCACGCTGTCCTGACCGACGCGCGCTGCCTGCGATGGAACGAAGAACCCCGGCCATGAGCCGGGGTTCTTCGTTCCTGATTGCTGAAAGCGATAGCCGGGGCCGTTCAGGAAGACTTCTGGATCAGTTCGATCTTGTAGCCGTCCGGGTCGGTCACGAAGGCGATCACGGTGGTACCGTGCTTCATCGGCCCGGCTTCGCGGGTGACCTGGCCGCCGTTGTTGCGGATGTCGTCGCAGGCCTGGTAGGCGTCGTCGACCTCGATGGCGATATGGCCGTAGCCGGTGCCGATCTCGTAGGCATCCACGCCCCAGTTGTGGGTAAGCTCGATCACCGCGGAATCCGCCTCGTTGCCATAGCCGACGAAGGCGAGGGTGAACTGGCCGTCGGGATAGTCGTTCTTCCTGAGCAGGGTCATGCCTAGCACCCGGGTATAGAAATCGATCGAGCGATCGATGTTTCCGACCCGGATCATGGTATGGAGAATGCGCATTTTCATTGCCTCGAGCTTCACGGTCAAAGGCGGATTTTACCATGTGGCCGGCAACCGGCTGCGAGATCGGGATCGTCCCCGTCCCGGCGACCGGCCCTTTGCCGGACTTCCCTTCCTACGGGGCGTTTCGCCTCTTCCCTGGGCCGGCCGTCGATAGCCGGTCGGCCTGCCTCCGCCACCCTCCCGGGCTGCCCGCTGCGTCTCCGAGCGTGCCAGGCGTCCCGCCCCCGGTGACCGGCCGAAAGCTCGCTGCGCCTTCGCCATGAGGTCGGAAAAAAGGGGGGTTGACCTTGCCAAGGTGTCAAGGTCGATAACCGGCCACGGAAGCGGTTTCGTCCAGCCAGGCCACGCAGGCTCAGACCAGGAAGGCACAACAATGAATCTCAGACACTTCATCCGCATCACCGCGACGCTAGGTGTCGCGGCCCTTATCGCTGGCTGCGGGGAATCGGCGCCGCCGGGGGCGGCGAGCGCCCCGCCAAGCGTTCCCGTCGCCGAGGTGGTGGTTCGCCCGGTGACACCCTACGCCGAGTTCACCGGCTCGCTGACCGCTGTCGAGCAGGTAGAACTGCGGCCGCGCGTCGCCGGCTACATCCAGGACGTTACGGTGCCGGAAGGCCGCCTGGTAGAGAAGGGCCAGCAACTGTTCCTCATCGACCCGCGCGTGTTCAAGGCGGCGCAGGATGCCGCCAGGGCACGCCTGCGCGAGGCCGAGGCCGCGGCGTTGCTGGCGCGCACCGAACACGAGCGAGCCGAGCTGCTGTATGCGCGGAAGGTCGTCGCCCGGGAGCGGCTCGACAGCGCCATCGCCTCGCGCAATGCCAGCAAGGCCCAGGTCGATGCGGCCAGGGCCGCCCTCGACGCGGCGCAACTGGATCTCGGCTTCACGCGGGTGACGGCACCGATCGGCGGGCGTGTCGGGCATATCCAGGTCACCGAGGGCAACTACGTCACCAATGGCGTCACCGCGCTGACCAGCATCGTTTCGGTCGATCCGCTGTACGTGTACTTCGATGTCGACGAGCGCACCTACCTGCAGGCCCTGGCGCCGACCCGCGGCAGGGAAGGCGAGCAGGCCCCCAGGGTCAAGGTGGCGCTGCTCACCGACGAGTCCTATGGACGAAGCAGTCGCCTCGATTTCCTCGCCAACGCCGCCGACCGCGGGACCGGCACGGTCCGGGTTCGGGCGGTGGTGGACAACCCGGACGGGCAACTGACGCCGGGGCTGTTCGCCAAGGTCAGGCTGGAGACCGGCAAGCCTCGCGCGCAGGTGCTGGTCGCCGACCATTCCATCGGCACCGACCAGGGCAGGCGCTATGTGCTGGTCGTCGACGAAGGCAACAAGACCCAGTACCGGCCGGTGGAACTCGGCCCGATGGTCGAAGGCCTGCGGGTCGTCCGCCAGGGCCTGCAGCCGGGCGAGCGCATCGTCGTCAAGGGCCTGGTCCGGCCGGACATGCAGATCACACCGCGCCTTGCGGAAATCGATGGCACGCCCGTCGACCTGTCGAAGACCGTGGGGGCCGCACAATGACATTCCCACGCTTCTTCATCGATAGGCCGATCTTCGCCATCGTTCTTTCGGTGCTGATGATGATCGGAGGTATCGTTTCGTTCTTCCAGTTGCCGCTGAGCGAATACCCGGCGGTGACGCCGCCGACCGTGCAGGTGACCACCGCCTATCCCGGCGCCAACCCCGACGTGATCGCGCAGACGGTGGCGACGCCGCTGGAGCAGGCGATCACCGGGGTCGAGGGGATGCTGTACATGTCCTCGCAGTCGGCCACCGACGGGCGAATGATCCTGACCATCACCTTCGACCAGCACATCGATCCCGACATGGCCCAGATCCAGGTGCAGAACCGGGTCTCGCGGGTGCTCTCGCGCCTGCCCGACGAGGTGCAGCGGCAGGGCGTGGTCACCCAGAAGACCTCGCCGGACATCCTCATGGTGGTGCACCTGCTGTCGCCGGAACAACGCTACGACCCGCTGTACATCTCGAACTACGCCTACCTCCAGGTACGCGACGAACTGCTGCGCCTGCCGGGGATCAGCGATGTGGTGGTGTGGGGCGCCGGCGAATACAGCATGCGCCTGTGGCTCGACCCCGACCTGATCGCCGCGCGCGGGCTGACGGCGGGCGAGGTGATCGCCGCGGTTCGCGAACAGAACGTCCAGGTGGCGGCCGGCGCCGTCGGCCAGGCGCCGGACTCCACCGCGGCCTTCCAGGTCACGGTGAATACCCTCGGGCGCCTGAGCGACGAAGAGCAGTTCGGCGACATCATCGTCCGCACCGGCGCCGACGGCCAGGTGACGCGCCTGCGCGACGTCGCGCGGATCGAGATGGGCGGCGATGCCTATGCACTGCGCAGCCTGCTGGACGGCGAACCGGCGGTGGCCTTGCAGATCGTCCAGAGCCCCGGAGCCAACGCGCTGGATACCGCCGAGGCGGTGCGTGCCACCGTGGCGAGGCTCGAAGGCAACTTCCCGGCCGGCCTGAGCGCGCGCATCGCCTACGACCCGACGGTGTTCGTCCGCGCTTCGTTGCAGACCGTGGCCACCACCCTGCTGGAGGCGATCCTGCTGGTCGTGGTGGTGGTGGTGCTGTTCCTGCGTAGCTGGCGTGCTTCGCTGATTCCGCTGATGGCCGTGCCGGTCTCGCTGGTCGGCACCTTCGCCATCATGCATCTGATGGGTTTCTCGCTGAATACCCTGTCGCTGTTCGGCCTGGTGCTGTCGATCGGCATCGTCGTCGATGACGCCATCGTGGTGGTGGAAAACGTCGAGCGCCACATCGAGAACGGCGAGCCGCCGCTCCAGGCCGCGCGGCGTGCGATGGACGAGGTCACCGGACCGATCATGGCGATTACCTCGGTGCTGGCGGCAGTGTTCATCCCCACGGCCTTTCTCAGTGGCCTGCAGGGCGAGTTCTATCGTCAGTTCGCCCTGACCATCGCCATCTCCACCATCCTGTCGGCGCTCAACTCGCTGACCCTCAGCCCGGCCCTGGCGGGCCTGCTGTTGCGTCCGCGGCCGGCCGGAGATGCGGTGGCGGGGCGCTTCCAGCGACTGCTCCAGGTCCTCGGCCGACCGTTGCGAAATGCCCCCGAGGCCTACGGCAACGCGGTGCGCAAGGTGGTGCGGGTGAGCGGCCTGGCCCTGGTGGTGTATGGGGGCCTGCTTGGCCTGACCTGGGTCGGTTTCCAGGCGGTGCCACCGGGCTTCGTGCCGATGCAGGACAAGTACTATCTGGTCGGCATCGCCCAGTTGCCGAACGGAGCGTCGCTGGAGCGTACCGATGCGGTGGTCAGGCAGATGTCCCGGATCGGCCTCGACGAGCCGGGGGTGGAGAGCGTCGTGGCCTTCCCGGGCCTGTCGGTGAACGGCTTCGTCAACGTGCCGAACGCCGCGGTCATGTTCTTCATGCTCGACCCGTTCGAATCGCGCACCTCCGCCGATCTCGGCGCGCTGGCCATCGCCGGGCGCCTGCAAGCCAAGTTCGCCAGCATTCCCGACGGCTTCCTCGGGGTCTTCCCACCGCCGCCGGTACCGGGGCTGGGAACCATCGGCGGCTTCAAGATGCAGGTCGAGGATCGCGGCGGCGCCGGGCTGGAAGCCCTGGCCAGGCAGACCCAGGTGCTGATGATGAAGGCCACTGAGTCCGGCCAGCTCGGGGGCTTGATGACCAGCTTCGATATCAATGCCCCGCAGCTCGAGGTGGTGGTCGACCGCACCAAGGTGAAGAGCCAGGGCGTTCGCCTGGCCGATGTGTTCGAGGCATTGCAGGTCTACCTCGGCTCGCTGTACATCAACGACTTCAACCGCTTCGGGCGCACCTACAAGGTCACTGCCCAGGCCGATGCGCCGCACCGCATGCAGGCCGAAGCCATCGGGCGCCTGCAGGTACGCAATGCCGCCGGGGCGATGTTGCCGCTGTCCTCGTTCGTCACCGTGACGCCCAGCTCCGGTCCCGACCGGGTGATCCACTACAACGGCTATCCGTCGGCCGATATCAGCGGTGGCGCGCTTCCCGGCGTCAGTTCGGGACAGGCGGTGGCGTTGATGGAGCGCCTGGCCGGCGAAGTGCTGCCCGAGGGCATGACCTTCGAATGGACCGACCTGACCTACCAGCAGAAGCTGGCCGGTAACAGCGCGCTGTTCATCTTCCCGCTGTGCGTGCTGCTGGCCTACCTGATCCTCGCTGCGCAGTACAACAGCTGGCTGTTGCCGCTGGCGGTCCTGCTGATCGTGCCGATGTGCCTGCTCAGCGCGATCGCCGGGGTGTGGCTGGTGGGCGGCGACAACAACGTGTTCGTCCAGATCGGGCTGGTGGTGCTGGTTGGCCTGGCGGCGAAGAACGCGATCCTGATCGTCGAGTTCGCCCGCACGCTGGAGGCCGAGGGCGCCCGTGCGCTGGAGGCGGTGGTCGAGGCTTGCCGCCTGCGCCTGCGGCCGATCCTGATGACCTCGCTGGCGTTCATCGCCGGCGTGGTGCCGTTGGTCATGGCCAGCGGCGCCGGAGCGGAAATGCGCCAGGCCATGGGCGTCGCGGTATTCGCCGGGATGCTCGGGGTGACGCTGTTCGGCCTGTTCCTCACGCCAGTGTTCTACGTACTGGTACGGGCACTGGCGGCGCGCCTGGAGCGACGCGCCGGCGGCAGCCTGGCGCATCTGGAGGGAGGCCGTCCATGAACCCATACCTGCGGTCTTCGTTGAGCGCGCTGATCCTGCTGGGCGGCTGTGCCGCGGTGGGGCCCGACTATGCGCCGCCGAGCGCGTCCGCACCGGCCAGCTTCGGCGCGATGCCGGCGGGTATCGATGGCGGTGGCGTGGAGGTCGAGTGGTGGCGCGGGTTCGACGAGCCAGCCCTGGAGTCTCTGATCCAGCGGGCGCTCGCGGCGAACCTCGACATCGCCCTTGCCGGCGCGCGCCTGGACGAAGCGAAGGCGCTGCTGCGCGAGAACCGCGAAGAGTTCCTGCCGCGCGGCGGCCCGGCGTTCGATTACCAGGCCCGGCGGCGCGGCGAGGTGGAAACACCGGCCGGCCAGCAGCGCGACATCGAGACCTATCGCGGCGCGCTGGATGCTTCCTGGGAAATCGACCTGTTCGGCCGGGTGCGGCGCTCGGTGGAGGCCGCCGAGGCGCAGGCGGGCTCGCGCGAGGCCCTGCTGCGCAACGTGCAGGCGAGCGTCGCGGCTACGGTTGCCATGACCTGGTTCCAGCTACAGGGCATCGAGGCCGAACTTGCGGTGGTCCATGACATCGCCGGCAACCAGCGCGACAGCCTGGAGATGGTCGAACGCCTGGTCAGCGCCGGCTCCGCCCACGAGTTCGACCGGTTGCGCGCCGAAGCGTTATTGCACAACGTCGAGGCGGCCGTGCCCGACCTCGAACGGCGCCGCGCCGCCACCCGCAATGCGCTGGCCGTTCTCCTCGCGGAAGCCCCGCAGGCCTTCAGCCCGCCGGTCGCCCGTGCCTCCGGGGAAAGGCTGACGCTCCGCACCCTCGGGGTCGGCGACCCGGCGGGACTGCTGGCGCGTCGCGCCGACATCGCCGCGGCCGAACGCAACCTGGCGGCCGCGACCGCACGTATCGGCGTCGAGACCGCGGGGCTGTATCCGCGGGTCGAGGTACGCGGCTCGATTGGCCTGGTCGCCGGCAATCTCGATGCTTTGGACGAGAGTGGTACGTCCTTCAACGTCCTGAACCCGGTGATTCGCTGGGCGCTACTCGACCGCGGTCGCGTGCGGGCGCGGATCGCCGCCAGCGAGGCCCGTGCGCAGGAGGCATTGATCCTCTACGACCGGACGGTGCTGCGCGCCCTGCAGGAGACCGATGATGCCTTCAACGGCTATGGCGCTGCCGCTGACAGGCTCCGCCTGCGCCTGCTCGAGGCGACGGCCAATCGCGAGGCGGCGCGCCTGGCCCGGGAACGCTTCGTCCAGGGGGACGGCGAGTACCTGGACGTGCTCGAGGCGGAACGCTCGGACTACCTCAGCCGGCGCGCATTGAGCATCGCGCGCACCGAGCAGCGCCTTGCCGTCGTGGGTATCTACAAGGCGCTGGGTGGTGGCTGGGAAGCCTGCGCGGGGGCGCGGCGCTGTGGCGTGGCTACCGACGATACCTCTCCAGGCGTGGCACGGCAGCGCGACAGTCGCTCCTGATCAGCCGCCGGCGGTTTCCGGCCGCCGGCCTTCGCTCGACTGCCTAGGTCGAGGGCCGTGCGGCGCGTCCTCCGGTTATTTGGCGAACCCCGGGAGTACGGATTGCCTGGCGCGGATCGCTCGTCCCTGTCCGCCTTATCGATAAGTCGGTTCCGAACTCTTTTTCGGTAGTTCATTCAGATGGATGAGTGAAGAGGGCAGATGGAAAGTATCTGCTCGGGACTTCAATGTTCAGAAGAGTGGGGAAGTATTACTTCCTCATTGTTCTTCAGGTACGTTCCGGCTGCCCGCCGTTTCTTATTGGATGAAGTCACTCCTGTGCCTCTGCGCTCGCGCCGCACGGAGACGTCGAATACATATCGTCGAGAGGTTCTTCAGTGGTGAGTGGAGCTGGCTGACGCGGTATCTCGGTTGTCGGGCGGAGTTGTTCTATATGTTCGAACTTGGCTTTGCTCGTTGTTTTAAGTTTGCGGAATAACCTCTGGAACTATTCATATGAATTTTTGAAAGTTTGGTTTGCCTGAGAGATTTATGAGTTGACCTTGTCACGATGGCAGGACTCATGGTTCGCAGGAGTCAACAAACCAGGAGGTTGCGATGTTTTCTTTCCATATTCCGAACATGACCTGCGGCGGTTGTGCCAAGACTGTCACCCGTATCCTGCACGGCGTCGATCCCCAGGCGCGCGTAGAGACCGATCCTCCTCGGCGCGAGGCCAGGGTCGAGAGCACTCTGGACAAGCACGCATTCCTCGAGGCGTTGAGCGAGGCCGGTTATCCGGAGGGCCGTTGAGTGCATGGGCATGACGCAGGCGTAGGGTCGGATAGTAGCGTTTCGCCCAGTGCCGGCAATAGGAAAATGATTTTCATTGAAGTCCGCGTTCCATATGCCATCAATGGCGCTTGGCTATTGTGGAAAGAACTCTTTGGAATTTGTAAATCAATATTTCAGTCGGCCGCGAGGTGACAGTTATGTGAACGGCAAGAGGCGCTGACAGGAAACCCTAAAAGTTATTCTCCGATGGATTCGCAGGCCTTTAGATCGGGGTTTTTCGCAGCGCATCCAGTGTTATCGAAGAGCACCTTTCGGCGAACTCCGTTGTCCGCCGACATGGCCGCTGCATTGCTTGACCTTGCCACCGTGGCAAGCTTTACGGTCGCCCCGCACAACAACAAAAACAAGGGTGATCCAAATGACTTCAAATCCGTTACAGCAATGCTGCAATTCTTCCTCCGATATGAATATCCGCCCCCAGCGGACAATGTCGGAACCTGCCCGAAATGCATCGGCTCTCCTGGCTGAAGCCTTGAAACCGGGTGCCTCCCTGGACCAGATCACGCTCGCGCTCGAGGCGATTCTCGCGGTCACGGCCAAAGGCCTGGGCGGTGATGCTTCGGCTTACGCGCAGTACCAGGCGTTGCTCCTGGAACTGCACGTAGGCAGCGATCCGCATACGGAGCCGACCCGCCGCTGGATGGCGAGCCAGGTCTACCTGGTCGAGGATCGTTTCGCTCCCGAGCCGGCCGGTTTCAGCGCCGTCCCGGTGGAGGAGTTCCGCAAGAAGGTCGACGCCGAGATCGAGGCGCGCAGCCGGGTGCGCCATCCCATGTCGGTCCACCTGTTCCAGGGCACGCCGCCGGTCGAGGACGTGCGCTTCTTCCTGGAACACCATTGGGTCCGTTCCTACAACTTCTACAGCCTCCTGGCGGAGCTGGCCTTCCGTTTCGAAAACATCGAGGACGCCTCGGTGTTCTACCGCAACCTCTACGGCGAGGCCGGGGCGGAGACGCCGGAGCGCTCGCACCCCGCGTTGCTGTCCCACCTGATGACCTACTTCGACATTCCGCTGCGCATCGATTTCCCGGCGCTGCATCCGCTGGAGAAGGCCTACCTCAACAACCGTATCCGTTGCGTGCGGCACACCGATGTCGCCTGGGGCCTTGCGCTCCTGTACGCGGTCGAGTCGGTGAGCTGCGTCAACCACCGGCGTATCTACGAACTCCTGCAGCGCCTGGGCGTGCCCGAGCAACCCAGCGAGTTCCATCGCCTGCACGGCACCCAGGACGAGATCGATACCGAGGAGATGTGGGCGCTGATCGCCAAGTTCGCGCCGAGCGAAGACTTCCAGCGCAAGTTCATGCAGTCGCTGGCGCGCCACTTCGAAATCAACCGGGCCTACTTCGACCTGCTCTGGGAGCAGATGCAGGCGAATTCCCTGGCCATGGCCTGATGCCTATCCAGAACAAGAACAAGGAGTACAGGATGAATACCCGCAATTTTTCCCTGCCGCAGTTGCAGAACCTGCCCATCGATGAAGCACGCATCGTTGCCGATGCGCTGGCCGTCCACGCTACTTCCCGCCAGATCGATAGCGCCGCGAGCAAGCTGGCCGCGCTGGCCGAGGCAGGGCTCAAGGGCGACCGCCAGGCCTATGCCGCGTACCAGCAGTTGCTCTACGTCCTTTCGTTGAGCGACGACGTGGCGACCGCCCAGACCCGGCGCTGGCTGGCCCGGGCGATCTATCGCGTCGAAGAGCGTTTCATGCCCGCCGCCGATCTTTCCAGGGCGCTGTCCGAGGAGGATTTCCAGAAGCGTCTCGAACAGGAAATCGCCGCGCAGTCCCGCGAGCGGCACCCGATGTCGCAGTACGTGTTCTCCGGCTCGGCCTCCCGCGCGCAGCTCCAGGTGTTCCTCCGTCACCAGTGGTTCCGCACCTTCCGCCTGTACCGCGATGCGGCCGACCTGTTGGTCAACCTGACCGATGTGGACGAGGCCGCGGCGCTCGCGCGTTACCTCTATGGCGAGTTGGGCGAGGAAGACGAAAAGGGTTCGCATCCGCGCCTGCTGGCCAAGCTGCTCGAGGCCATCGGCCTGGAGGCGGACTTCCAGGCCGTGTCGACGATGCCCGAGGAAATCGCCTACCTGAACAATCGTGCCCGTGCCTTCCGGCATGCCGAGGTCGGTTGGGGGCTGGCGGTGTTCTACATCACCGAACTGGTCGTGCCGGGGAACCACGAAAAGCTCTATCGGGCCCTGCTCCAGGCCGGCCTGAGCGAGGACCAGGCGGAGTACTACAAGGTCCACATCAGCCTCGTACCGCCGCGGGCCAAGCGCGAATGGCAACTCATCGCGCGGCGGATTCCGGACGTGCAGTTCCAGAATGCGTTCCTGACCTCGCTATCGCAGCACTTCCGTGTGGAAAGGGCCTATTACGACGCGATCTGGGAAGAGATGCAGAGCGTCAAGTGACTTCCACCGGGACAAAGCGAGCACTCGAAAATGCCAAGTCACATTACGGAATCCCGTATACACGGGGGCGCCTACTCGTCCCCGGCATTCGCCGCGATCTTTTCCGATACCAACCAGGTGCGGAGGTGGCTGGATGTCGAGCGAGCCTTGGCGGCGACCCAGGGCGAGATGGGCATCATCCCCCACGAGGCGGCGCGGGAGATCGACCGCGCCGCCCAGGTGGAGCGCTTCGACCTCATGCAACTGGGCCGCGAAAGCCTGGAGACAGGGCACCTGCTGGTGCCTACCATCCGCGCCCTGGCGAGGTTGTGCGAGG
Organism: Pseudomonas sp. PS1(2021); assembly: GCF_020405165.1. Classification (NCBI taxonomy): domain Bacteria; kingdom Pseudomonadati; phylum Pseudomonadota; class Gammaproteobacteria; order Pseudomonadales; family Pseudomonadaceae; genus Pseudomonas; species Pseudomonas sp. PS1(2021). Next base: position 170,707 of record NZ_CP084484.1, read on the forward strand.
GTAGCTGGGGGGAGTACGTGCACTATGGCGTGACCACTCAGGACATCCTAGACACCGGGCTGATGCTGCAGGTCAAGGAAGCCTGGGGCCATGCGCTCGGGCTCCTGCACTCGATCCGTGGCCATCTGCTGGCGCTCGCCCTGCGCCACCAGCACACGCCGATGGTTGCACGCACCCACGGGCAGCAGGCGCTGCCCACGACCTTCGGCTACAAGGTCGCCGTCTGGGTGGATGAAATCGACCGTCACCTGGCGCGCTTCGACGAGGCGCGCGAACGCGTCCTGGTCGGCAATCTGACCGGTGCCGTGGGAACCCTGGCGTCGTTCGGCGCCCAGGGCTTCGAGCTACAGCGGCGAACCCTGGCCAGGCTTGGTCTCGGCGCGCCGTCGACCAGTTGGCACAGCGCCCGGGACCGGGTGCTGGAGGTTGCCGGGTTGCTGGTCCAGGTGTCGGTGACGCTGGGCCGGGTGGCGAACGAGATCTACCACCTGCAGCGCAGCGAAATCGACGAGGTACGCGAGGGCAGCCGGCCGGGACAGGTGGGCAGCAGCACCATGCCGCACAAGCGGAACCCGTCGTCGGTCGACCTGGTCAGCGCGCTGTCGCGGCTGGTGCGGGCACAGATGGTGGCGCTCACCGATGCCGCGTTTCAGTTGCACGAGCGCGACGGCACCGCCTGGCGCATCGAGTGGGCGGCGTTGCCGGAGCTGTTCGTCTACGCCGGCGCCTTGCTGACCCGCATGGAGGCGGTGCTGGCCGAGGGGCTCGAGGTGCGCGAGGAACGCATGCGCACCAACCTCGACCTGCTGGGTGGGCTGATCCTGTCGGAGCGGGTCATGCTCGCGCTGGCGGGGCAGTTCGGCAAGCAGACCGCCCACGAACTGCTCCATGAGATAACCCAGGCCTCCCAGCGGCAGGGCGTTCCGTTCCGCGAGGCGCTGCTCGGGCAGCCAAGGTTGCGCGGCTGTTTCAGCGCCGAGGCGCTCGAAGAACTCCTCGACCCCGTCGGCTACGTCGGCCTCGCCGCGGAGATGGTCGACCTGGTCGCCGGCAAACCACGAACCGGCGCGTCGGGCGACAGGCCCGAAGGCGCCGCCTCTTCCCAAGGAAATACCGGTCAGTCCCAGTACGTGATGGAGGATAGGTGATGGATGCTGAATCGCTGGAAATGCTTGCCCGTTCCTCGTGCACCGCGCATCCGCAGAGCTTCGGCGGCGCACCGGCCGAGTCGTCCTGCAAGCACGAACACAGTCACATCGTTGACTCTAAAACCCATGGCGGCGGCTACGCCGGTCCGGTGAGCCGACGGATCTTCTGTAGCCACTGCCGCCTGCAACGCTGGCTCGACGTGGAGGCGGCGCTGGCGCTGGCGCAGGCCGATGTCGGCGTCATTCCGCCCGAGGCCGCGCTGGAGATCGCGAAGGCCGCCAGGCTTTCGGCCGTCGACCTGCAGCAGATCGCCGACGGCGTGGCCAGCACCGGGCACTCGCTGATGCCCCTGCTGGGTGCGCTGCAACGGAACTGCAGCCCCAGCGCGCGCGAGTACGTGCATTTCGGCGCGACCACGCAGGATATCCAGGACACCGCGCAGTCCCTGGAAATGCGCGATGTGCTGGATGAAACGGAGCGGGCGCTGGACATCCTCCTGGACCGGCTCTCGGTGCTGGCGAGCGGGACCCGCAATGCGCTGATGGTCGCCAGGACCCACTCGATCCCGGCGTTGCCGACCACCTTCGGGCTGAAGGTGGCCGGCTGGATCGACGAGTTGCTGCGTCACCGCGAACGCCTGGGCGAGGCGCGCAAGCGGATCCTGGTGGTGCAACTGTTCGGCGGCGTGGGCACGATGGCCGCCTTCGGCGACGAGGCCATGCTCCTGCTCGAAAGCTTCGCGCGGCGGCTGTCGCTGGACGTGCCGCTGGCGGGTTGGCACGTGTCCCGCGACCGGGTTACCGAGTTCGTCAGCACCCTGGCCATGGTCACCGCGTCCCTGGCGCGGATCGCCGACGAGATCCGCACCCTGAACCGCTGGGAGATCGGCGAGCTGGAGGTGGGCTGGACGCAGCAGCAGATCGGTAGCAGCACCATGCCCCACAAGCGCAATCCGGAAGGCTGCGAGCAGGTCGTGGTGCTGGCCCGGCTGGCCAAGGCCCAGGTCCTGCTCGCGTTGGACGCCATGATCCTCGAGCACGAGCGGGACTACCGCGGCACGCGCCTGGAATGGTGTGCGGTGGCGGACGTTTCCCACTATGCACTGATGGCGCTGTCGCTGCTGACCGACACCATCGACGGGCTCACGGTCCACGACGAGACCATGGCGCGGACGGCGAATGCATACAGCGATGCGATCTGTACCGAGGCGTTCGTCTTCGAGATGGCCAAGCAACTGGGCAAGAGCAGCGCTTACGAAATCATCTTCGAGATCACCCAGGCCTGCCAGCGCAAGCGGATTCCGATGCGCCAGGCGCTCGAGTCGGATCCGCGGGTGGGCGCCGTCATGCCGAAGGAAACCCTGGCCAGGCTGTTCGAGCCGCGGACCCATCTCGGCATGGCCGGGACCATCGTCGACAAGGTGCTGGACAAGGTCGCCAGCCACCACTGAATCACCCGCCGCCAGAGGCGGCGGTACTGCACATCAACGGAGAACAAGAATGACAAAGGCTAACGAGATCGAAACCGCGAAGGTCAAGCAGTTTTCAGCACGGATCATGGAGGACTACGGCAATACCCTGCGCGGCGCGATGCTCTACATCGGCGACCGCCTGGGGCTGTTCAAGGCGCTCGCCCATGGCCAATGGGTGACCCTGGAAGAGCTGGCGCAGCAGACCGGCTACACCACCCGCTACCTGCGCGAATGGCTGGGCAGCATGGTCACCGGCAACTACCTGGCCTACGATCCGCAGAGCAGGAGCTATCGGTTGCCGGCCGAGTTCGTCCCGGTGCTCGCCGACGAGGACTCGCCTTATTTCGCCGGCGGGATCATCCAGTTGAGCGTGCCCTTCGTGAGCATGGCGCCGAAGATCATCGAGGCCTTCCGCTGCGGCGGCGGTTGCCCCGAGGAATCCTTCCCGCTGGAAACCTGGGAAGGCATGGAGCGCATGACCATGCCCTGGTACAAGCACTTCCTCGTGCAACACTGGATTCCTTCGCTGGATGGCGTCAAGGAAAAGCTCCAGGCGGGTGGCAGCGTGCTCGATTTCGGCTGCGGCAGCGGGCTGGCCGCGATCATGATGGCCAAGGCGTTCCCCGAAGCCCAGGTCTATGGCTGTGACTTCCACGCGCCGTCCATCGAACGCGCGCGGGCGAACGCCGAGGCCGCGGGGGTCGGCGACCGGGTGCGCTTCGAGGTCAGCGATTCCGATGCGCTGGCGGGCAAGAAGTTCGACTTCGTCACGACCTTCGTGGTCATCCACGACGCGACCGACCCGCAGCAGATGATGAAGGACCTGCGCGAGTCGACCGCCGACGATGGGACCTACCTGATGGTGGAACTCAACCTGTCGCAGGAACTGCACGAGAACATGAACCTGTTCGGTCGCGTGATGTACCCGCAGAGCACGCTGTATTGCATGACCTGTTCGCTGTCCCACGGCGGCGAGGGTCTCGGCGCCTTCATGGGCGAGGACCGCGCGCGGCAGATGGCCGAGGCCGCCGGCTTCAGTCGCTTCCGCAAGGTGCCTTCGGAGTGGCCGCCGCTGCCGGCGCTGTTCGAACTGCGACCCTGAGGGCGTTATCCGGGACGGCCGGGACGGCGACCGTCGGATAGCGGTTGCCGTGGCCGCCGCCCGGCGCGTGCCGGCTGGGCATGGCGGTCTCGGCTCGATCGCACTGGTGTTCAGGCCCGCTTCGGCGGGCTTTTCATGGCCGCCGGAAAAACGAAGCCCCGCCAATTGCGGGGCTTGCTTGCGGTGTGGACGGCGCTGCTCACAGGTCGAAGTCGTAGTCCGACAACTGGCGCTGCAGGCGGCGTTCTTCCAGCAGGTTGTCGATGATGCGACGCTTGGTCAGGTTGGTCTTGGCCACCTCGACGCTGGTTTCCTCGCCGTCATCCTCTTCAACGCCGGCTTCGTCGTCGATCTCGAGTTCTTCTTTGGCTTTTGCCATGACATTCACTCCAACTTATGGGGTGGTAATGGCGCACCTTATAGCGACAAAGCCGTGGCTGGTAAAAAAGATTTTTTCAATCGTAAAGATAGGATTTCGAATAGTTGATCAATCGTCTGAAGTCTTGTGCTTGTATTCGCACAGGTCCTCGATCCGGCAGCTTCCGCATTGCGGCTTGCGCGCCTTGCAGACGTAGCGGCCATGCAGGATCAGCCAGTGGTGGGCATCGAGCAGGTACTCGCGCGGCACGAACTTCAGCAGTTTCTTCTCCACTTCCAGAACGTTCTTTCCCGGTGCTATGCCGGTGCGGTTGGCGACGCGGAAGATATGCGTGTCCACCGCCATGGCCAGTTGCCGGAAGGCGGTGTTGAGCACCACGTTGGCGGTCTTGCGGCCAACCCCGGGCAGGGCTTCGAGGTCCTCGCGGTTGTCGGGGACCTGGCCGCCGTGCTTTTCGATGAGGATGCGGCAGGTTTCGATGACGTTCTTCGCCTTGCTGTTGTAGAGGCCGATGGTCTTGATGTACTCCGACAGCCCCTCGACGCCGAGGGCGTGGATCGCCTCGGGGGTGTTGGCCACCGGATAGAGGCGGGCGGTAGCCTTGTTCACCCCGACGTCGGTGGCCTGGGCGGAGAGGATCACCGCGATGAGCAGTTCGAAGGGGGTGGTGTAGGCCAGTTCGGTCCTTGGCTCGGGGTTGTCTTCGTGCAGTCGGCGGAAGATCTCCGCGCGCTTGGCGGCATTCATTCAATCACTCCGGTGACGCGGACGCGCTGGCGCTGGGTGGCGGGTACGTCGCCCGCCTGCACCTTGGCGCGTTCCGCCAGGCTTTCATCGATACGGTTCTTCAGGGCGATCAGCAGGCCGAGCATGATGAACGCGCCCGGCGGCAGGATCGCCAGCAGGAAGCCCTGGTACTGCGGGAACGGCTGGATCTTCCAGTCCGCCGCCGCCGGGCCGAACAGCAAGTGCATGTCGGCCAGCAGGGTACCCTGGCCGAGCAGCTCGCGCAGGCCGCCGAGGACCAGCAGGACCAGGGCGAAGCCGAGGCCCATCAGCAGTCCGTCGAAGCTGGCGCGCAGCACGCCGTTCTTCGCCGCGAAGGCCTCGGCGCGACCGAGGATCACGCAGTTGGTGGTGATCAGCGGGATGAAGATGCCGAGGACCTGGTACAGCTCGTAGGTCCAGGCCTGCATCAGCAGTTCGATGCAGGTGGTCAGCACGGCGATGATCATGACGAACGCCGGCAGCCGGATCGCCTCGCTCACCGCGCCGCGCACCAACGATACCGCGGCATTGGAGCAGGCCAGCACGAGCATGGTGGCCAGGCCCAGGCCGAGGGCGTTGACCGTCGAGTTGCTGGTGCCCAGCAGCGGGCACAGGCCGAGCAACTGGACCAGGCCCGGGTTGTTGCGCCACAGGCCGTTGCGGGCGATCTCGCGGAAATCTTGTTCACTCATGTCCGGCAGCCTCTTCGGGGGCGAGCAGGCGTTCGCGGTTGGCGTCGAAGTAGCGCAGCGCCTTGTGCACGGCGCGGACCACGGCGCGCGGGGTGACGGTGGCGCCGACGAACTGGTCGAACGTACCGCCGTCCTTCTTCACCGCCCAGCCGGCGTCCGCCGGATCGCCCAGGCCCTTGCCGTCGAAACCGTGCACCCAGGGACTCTTGGCCAGTTCGATGCGGTCGCCGAGGCCGGGGGTTTCCTTGTGCGCGACGACCCGCACGCCGAGCAGCCGGCCCTGGGCGGTGACCCCGACCAGTAGCTGGATGGCGCCGCTGTAGCCATCCGGCGCGCTGGCCTGGAGGATGACTGCGCTGGCCTGGCCGTGCAGGCGGGCGACATAGGCCGGACGCGGCGCATCCAGGCCGAGCAGCTTCGGCGCGAAAGTTGGCACCTGGCTGTCCAGCGGATGGTTGTCGTAGCTGCCCGGCGGCAGCAGTTCCAGCAGGGCGCGGCCGCGCGCCTCGCGCTGGGCTTCGGCGATGCGCGCTTCTGTGAATTGCTGCACCAGGGCCACCAGGCCCACCCCGACCAGGGCGAAGAGCCCGAGCAGGAGGGCGTTGCGCAGCATCGAACGGCGAGTCGCGGCGTCCATCAGTCGCCTGCCTTGAAGCCGCGCTCGGCCTTGCGATGGCCGTAGGTGCGCGGCCGGGTGTAGTAGTCGATGGTCGGCGCCGCCAGGTTCATCAGCAGCACGGCGAACGCCACGCCATCGGGATAGCCGCCCCAGGTGCGGATGACGTAGGTGAGGACGCCGACGCCGAGGCCGAAGACCAGCCGCCCGCGATTGCTGGTGGCGCCGGACACCGGGTCGGTGACGATGAAGAAGGCGCCGAGCATGGTCGCCCCGCTGAACAGATGGAACAGTGGCGAGCCATGGGAATCGGAGCCGGAACCATTCCAGAACAGCAGGCTCATGGCGAACAGGCCGGTGAGCATGCCCAGCGGCGCGTGCCAGGTGAACAGCCGGCGCCAGAGCAGGAACAGGCCGCCGAGGAGGAACGCCAGGTTGACCCACTCGCTGCCGGCGCTACCGAGGTGGCCGAAGGCCGGGTTGCCGGCGAACAGCTCATCGACGGTCAGGCTGCGGTCGGTCTTCAGCACGTCGAGGGCGGTGGCGTGGGCCCAGGCGTCCGGCCGGCTAGCGAGGCCGAGGAATTCGCGGAGGCTGTCGGGCAGGCCGAGGGCGCTGTCCGGCGAGGGCCAGCGGGTCATTTCCAGGGGAAACGAGACCAGCGCCACGACGTAGCCGAGCATCGCCGGGTTGAACGGGTTCTGTCCGAGGCCGCCGTACAGGTGCTTGCCGAACACCAGGGCGAAGAAGGTCGCCACCAGGGTCAGCCACCAGGGGGCGTAGGGCGGCAGGGCGACGGCCAGCAACAGGGCGGTGACCAGCGCGCTGCCGTCCTTGAGGAACACCACCGGCGGACGTTTGCGCAGGGCCAGCATGGCGGCTTCGCAGGCCAGCGCGACGAGGCTGGCCCAGGCCAGGTTGAGCAGGGTGCCCGGGCCGTACAGCCAGGTCAGCGTCAGCAGGCCGGGGACGCAGGCGCCGAGCACCAGGCGCATGATCGCCGGGGTACGGTTGGAGCCGCGGGCGTGGGGCGAGGTGGGGCGGGGCAGGGCCATGGTCACTCCGTGCCGTGTTCGGTCAGGGCGCGCTCGGCGGCGCTCAGGCGCGCGCGGGCGGCGGCGAGTGCGGCGGCGTCGGCGTTCGCCAGGCGTTCGAGCTTCTTCAGGGCGGCGCGGGCGTAGGCCAGCTCGGTCTTCAGCTCGCGGATGCGCGGGTCGACCGGGCGCTTGTCGATCCGCACCAGCTCCGGCGCCGGCTTGCCGCAGGCGTCCTCGGCGGCATGCAGGTCGCGCTCGGCGGCTTGCAGCTCGCCGCGCAGGCGTTCCAGCTCGCTGTCCATCACCCCGGCCTGCTCGGCCTTCTTCAAGGCCGCGCGCTTGCCGACCAGAGCGATCTTCGCCCGCTTCAGCGCCGCCTGGCCGTCGTCGCCGGGCGCCGCGGGCTTCGGCGCGTGACGCTCGAGGCGGGCCAGGGTGGCTTCGCAACGCTCGACCTCGGCGCGCAGTTCGTCGAGGGTCGCCCGCTGCTCGGCGCCGGGCGCTTCGCCGAAGGCCTTTTCCGAGCGCTTGAGCTGGGCGCGGGCCATGGCGGCCTGGGCCTTGGCCTTCTTCAGTTCGGCTTCGTCGTCGAGCGCGGCAGGCGGTGCGCTGGGTAGGTCGCGCGGCAGGCTGGCTTCGGCATCGGCCAGGGCCTTGTCGGCGGCCTCGGCGGCGGCGCGCAGTTCCGCGACCAGGCCATGCTGTTCCGGGGTGTCGTGGCTGAGCAACTGTTTCTCGGCCTTCTTCAGGGCCACCCGCGCCATGCTCGCTTCGATCTTCAGCCGTTTCAGCCGTTCGCTGCCGCTACCGGCCTGCTTGCGCGCCCTGGCCCGCTCGATCGCCGCCTGCACCGGGTCGACCGCCGTGGCGGGGGCGGCTTCCTCGCGCTCGGCCTGGGCGGCGCGCGCCAGCGCAGCCTTCTCCGCGCGTTGGGCGCGTTCTGCGGCCCGGCGCTCCTCGTCGCGGCGCAGGCGAGCCTGGCGTTGCTCGAAACGCTCACGGGATTGTTCGGCCTTCAGCAACTTCTGCCGCTGCTCGCGGATCTCCGCCTTGGACGCGCGGTAGTACTGCACCAGGGGAATGCTCGACGGGCAGACGTAGGCGCAGGCGCCGCATTCGATGCAATCGAACAGGTTGTGGGCGAGCAATTGCTCGTGCTCGTCGCCCAGGGCGAAGAAATGCAGTTGTTGTGGCAGCAGGCTGACGGGGCAGACCTGGGCGCAGTCGCCGCAGCGGATACAGGGCATGGCCGGCACTGGTTCCGGCAGCTCCGTGGCATCGCCGGCGAGCAGGCAGTTGCAGGTCTTGATCAGCGGCACCGAGAGATCGGGCAGGGCGAAGCCCATCATCGGCCCGCCCATCAGCACGCGTTCCAGGCGTCCCTCGGCGAGGCCGGCGAACGCCAGCAACTCGTGTACCGGCGTACCGATCAGCGCCTCGACGTTCATCGGCCGCTCCAGGGCGCCGCCGGCGAGGGTAGTGATCCGCGAGATCAGCGGCCGACCGAGGACGACGGCATCGTGCACGGCGGCCAGGGTGCCGACGTTCTGGCACAGGATGCCGATGTCCGCCGGCAGGCCGTCCGCCGGGACTTCCCTGCCGGTGAGCAACTGGATCAGCTGGCGCTCGCCGCCCGAGGGATAGCGGGTCGGCAGGGCGACGATGCGATAGGGCCGTTCACCGAGGGCGGCGCCGAGGGCGGCGATGGCTTCCGGTTTGTCGTCCTCGATGCCGACCAGCACCTCTTCGGGGCACAGGATCTGCACCAGGATATCGATGCCGCCCAGCACCTGCGTGGCGCGCTCGCGCATGAGCAGGTCGTCGGCGCTGATGTAGGGCTCGCATTCGGCGCCGTTCACCACCAGCGTATGGATCTTTTCCGCCGGGCGCGCGGCGAGCTTGGCCGCGGTGGGGAAGCCGGCGCCGCCGAGACCGCCGATGCCGGCCGCGCGGATGCGTTCGAGCAACGCCAGCGGACTTTCGGCGCGGAAGTCCGGGCAGGGATGCAGCTCGGTCCAGCGCTCCAGGCCGTCGCTGGCGATGACGATGGCCGGCGCGGGAAGACCGGAGGCATGCGGATAGGGGTGTGCGCCGATCGCCACCACGGTACCCGAGGTCGGGGCATGCAGCGCGGCGCTGACGGTGCCGTCCGGGAGGGCGATGGTCTGGCCCTTGAGTACGGCCTGGCCGACTTCCACGCAAGGCCGCGCCGGCGCGCCGATGTGCTGGCCGAGCGGCACGATGTAGCGCTGCGCCAGCGGCGCCTGCTGGATCGGCAGGGCGGTGGAGCGCTCCTTGTTGGCCGGCAGGCAGAGGCCGCCGGGGAAGGCGTGCAGGGCGCTCATGCCGCTCGCTCCCGGTCGCTGGCGATCAGTCGCGGCGACGGCTGCGGCCATTTCCAGTGGCGCACGTCGTCCGGTATCTCGCGCATCTCGATGCAGTCCACCGGACAGGGCTCCAGGCACAGGTCGCAACCGGTGCATTCGTCGGCGATCACCGTGTGCATCAACCGTGCGGCGCCGACGATGGCGTCCACCGGGCAGGCCTGGATGCACTTGGTGCAGCCGATGCATTCGGCCTCGCGGATGTAGGCTACCCGCGGCGGGGTTTCCTCGGCGGCGTCGAGCGGCTCGGGCTCCAGGTCGAGCAGGTCGGCGAGGGCGCGGATGGTCGCTTCGCCGCCCGGCGGGCACTTGTTGATCTTGTCGCCGGCGGCGATCGCCTCGGCGTAGGGCTTGCAGCCGGGGTAGCCACACTGGCCGCACTGGGTCTGCGGCAACAGGGCGTTGACCTGCTCGGCGACCGGATCGCCCTGGACGCGGAAGCGCACCGCCGCATAGCCGAGCAGCGCACCGCCGGCCAGGCAGATCGGCAGCAGCGCGCCGATCGCCAGGAACACGCCGTTCATGGCCGGACCAACCCGCTGAAGCCCATGAACGCCAGCGACATCAGGCCGGCGGTGATCATGCCGATGGCCGCGCCGCGGAACGGCGCCGGCACGTCGGCGATGGCGATGCGCTCGCGCAGGGCGGCGAACAGCACCAGCACCAGGGAAAAGCCCAGCCCGGCGCCGAAGCCCTGGGTAGTGGCCTGGAGGAAGCCGTATTCAGCCTTGTTGGCGTTGAGCAGGGCGACGCCGAGGACGATGCAATTGGTGGTGATCAGCGGCAGGAAGATGCCGAGCACCCGGTACAGCAGCGGGCTGGTCTTCTTCACCAGCATCTCGGTGAACTGCACCACCACCGCGATCACCAGGATGAAGCCGATGGTGCGCAGGTACTCCAGGTCCAGCGGGCGCAGCATGTAGCGTTGCAGGATATGGCTGCACATCGCCGCCAGGGTCAGGACGAAGGTGGTGGCGAGGGACAGGCCGATGGCCGTCTCGATCTTCCGCGACACGCCCATGAACGGGCACAGGCCGAGGAACTGCACCAGGACAAAGTTGTTGACCAGGATGGCGCTGACCAGGATCAGGGCGAGTTCAGTCATACGCGAAGCATTCGTTGCAGGGCCGGGGCCGTCGGGGGAAATCCCCTATTATCGGGTGGGATTGCCCTGCAAGGCTAGCGCAAACACGTACGAAAGACCGGGAGACGGACTGCCGTTGCGTCTCCCGGGGTCGCGCTCACTGCAACCTGGCCCGCTCCAGCAGCGCCCAGGCCAGGGCGAAGGTCGGTTCGCCATCCTCGCTCTGCTCGCTGGCGCTGACCACGATCCACCGCGCGCCCGCCGGCTTGGCTGCCCACAGGCGGTATTCGCTGCCTGCGGAGCCGCCGTCGTCTTCCTCTACCTTGTAGCGCGCCTCGCCGTCGCCCAGGCGCCTGCTCGCCAGGTCGGGCGGGGGCGGCGCGTCCTGGCGCTGGACCTCCAGTTGGCGTGGGTTGCGCAGCTTGCCGCCTTCGTCGAAGCGGAAGCCCTCGGCGCTGCGCCGCGCGTCGAAGCCGACGGGGCGCTCCACCACCAGGCCGTTCGGGTGGGTCAGGGTCTTGTCGAAGTCCACCCCGGACTCCGCGGTGCAGGCCAGCAGGGCGAGGCTGGCGAGAATCAGGGCGACTGTCTTCATGGGAACCTCATTCCAGGGTCGAGGAAGGTGGCGTAGGCATCGTCGACGAACATCGGCCAGCCCGGCGACAGGTTGTCGTCCCAGGGCCGCGAGGTGTATTCCGAGGCCAGCGCGCGGACATTGTCCCGCGGCCAGTTGCGCGGATTGCCGGCGTAGGCGCGGAGATCGATGGAGGGAAATGCGCCGCGGGTCTTCGGCAACTTGCGCAGGTCCTGTTGCGACGCGAGGTTGGCGACGTAGCGGATGTAACGGGCGGTGGCGAAGATGTTGAATTCGTCGGAAGCCAGCAGGGTGGCGACCGCCTTGCGCGACAGACCGCGGCGCACCGGCTGGCCGAGCAGGTCGGTGAACAGCTCGTACTTGATCGCGGTGGAGACCACCACCTGTCCGAGGCCGATGGAGGTGTTGGCGCTCTTGATGCTGACTGCCGCCTGATAGTCCTTGGCGTCTTCGTCGCGGGTCTGGTCACGCTGCTCGGCGAGGATGATCGCGCCGATCAGTTGCGGCGTCAGGTCGTATTTGCGCGCGGCCGCGGACATGACCTTGGCCCGCGACGGCGGGTTGCCCGGATAGGCGTCGGGGAACAGCGTGCTGATCGGCTGGCCGACCAGCGTCTGTGCCTGGTTCAGCTTGTCTTGCGGCGAAAGCTGGCTCAGGTAGGCGCCCAGGTCGCCGAGCGGGTTGCTGTACTTGGTGACGGTCGCCGGGTCCTTGTTGAGCAGCTTGAGCTGGTCGCCGAAGGCAATGGACGGCAGGTCGGTCGGATTGACGCCGGTGGCGCCGACCCCGCTGAACGGACCCTGGATCGCCTGGCTGGCCACCCCGGTGGCGCCGGCCGCGGCGAAGCCCAGGCGGCCAGCGGCGTCGGCGAGGTCGGCGCAGATGTCGAAGAAGGTGATGGTGGGGAAGTAGATCCAGTTGTCGGTCTGGGTGCCCAGGGGATTGTTGATCAGGCTGCGGATCAAGGCATTGCGTGCCTGGTAGCGCTGCATGGTGGTGCGCCCGGCGATGCTGGCGATCAGCGAGCGCGCCAGTTCCGGCGGGCCCACCCGCTGGAACAGCTTGATCAGCGAGCCGCTCTTGTCGAGTGCGGCGATGGTCGCATCGGGCACGTTGTCGTTGCGGATCGCGGCGATCACCCGGCGGGCTTCCTGGCGGGTCACCTGCCAGTCGTCCCAGCTATAGGAAATCAGTGACTCGATCAGGTCGCTGGTGGCGGTCATCGGTCTTCCTCCTTGTGAGTTGCCAGGCCCGTCAGGCGGTCCTGGGCGAAAGAGCGGACCCTCCCGGTCCGCCCGTATGCCTGGGCTCAGCGCGCCTCGTTCTTGCCGGGCCGCCGCAGCCAGCGCCACAGGCCGCGCAGCAACAGGCCCAGCGGCAGCAGCACGACGAGGAACGGCAGGCTGTAGGCGAAGAACTTCATTGCGGCGATGGTGCCATCGACAAGGTCGTCGAGCAGTTGCCCGGCGGCCGTGGCGAGCTGGCCGAGGCGGCTGTCCGGCTGCGCCTCGCTGCTGAAGCTCAGGGTCAGCAGGTTGGTAGCGATGCGCCGCTGCTGCTGGGCGCCGGCCTGGGCGTTGTCGGCCAGTTGGGCTTCCACCGCGGCGATTTCCTTGGCCAGGGCCAGCAGGTCGCCGACGCTCATGTCCTTGCGCCCCTGGTATTGCTGCAGGGTCTGGTACTCGCGTTGCAGGCGCTCGCGTTGCTGGCGGGTGTCGGCGACCGCCTGGGCCAGGTCCTCGGCGCGGGTCTGCCGGCTTTCCAGCGTGCCGCCCTCGGCAGCGGCCGCGACCAGCTTCTCCACGCCGTCCGGGACGATGCGCACGGTGAGTTCGGCGTAATGGCCGATACCGCCGCGTTGTTCGATGGCGAGCACGTCGCACTGGCCGAAGCGCTCGCTGTTGCAGGCGTCGCGGCTGGCGGCGAGTTGCGCGTCGATACGCGCGGCGGGAAGGCGGATGCCGACGCGGTGTTCGTAGGCGAGGGCGGTGCCGGGTTTGCCCGTCTCGCCCTGGAAACCGGCATTGCCGGAGACGCTTTCGGCGTGTTCGGCGGAGCATCCGTAGAGCGCCGCCAGCAGGACGCCGGCGGCAAGCTTCCATGCGTTCATTCTATCGAGCCCTCCGTGGCTTCGTGGTCTGCGTTACTTGACGCGCTGGCCCGGCTTGGCGCCGCTGTCCGGACTCAGCAGGTAGATCTCCTCGCCACCCGGGCCGGCGGCCAGGACCATGCCCTCGGACACCCCGAACTTCATCTTGCGCGGCGCCAGGTTGGCCACATAGAGCGTCAGGCGGCCTTCCAGGGCACTCGGGTCGGGATATGCGCTCTTGATCCCGGAGAACACGTTACGCTTCGCGTCGCCGATGTCCAGCGACAGGCGCAGCAGCTTGTCGGCGCCTTCGACGAATTCGCACTTCTCGATCAGGGCGATGCGCAGGTCGACCGCGGCGAAAGCGTCGAAGTCGATCTCCGCGGCGATGGGTTCCTTGACCAGCTCGCCGTTGCCGGCGGGTTGGGATGCGGCGGCGAGGTCTTCCTTGGAGGCTTCGATCATGGCTTCTACTTTCGCGGGCTCGATACGGGTCATCAGGGGCTGGAACGGGTTCAACTGGTGGTTGGCCAGCAGGGTCCGGTGGTCGGCCCAGGTCAGCGGGGCGACGTTGAGGAAGGCTTCGGCGGCGGCGGCCAGCTTCGGCAGCACCGGCTTGAGGAAGATCACCAACTGGCGGAACAGGTTGATGCCCAGGCCGCAGACGGCCTGGACCTTGTCCTGCTGGCCTTCCTGCTTGGCCAGCGCCCAGGGCGCCTGTTCGGCGATCCAGGCGTTGGCGCGGTCGGCGAGGGCCATGATCTCGCGCATGGCGCGATTGAAGTCGCGGGCCTCATAGGCCTCGGCGATTCCCGGGGCGGCCTCGCGGAAGGCGGCGAGCAGCTCCGGCGCCGGATCGGCGCCGACCAGCACGCCGGCGTTGCCCTTGTGGATGAAGCCGGCGCAGCGGCTGGCGATGTTGACGACCTTGCCGACCAGGTCGGAGTTGACCTTCTGCACGAAGTCCTCGAGGTTCAGGTCGAGGTCCTCGACGCCGCGGCCGAGCTTGGACGCGTAGTAGTAGCGCAGGTATTCCGGGTCCAGGTGGTCGAGGTAGGTGCGCGCCTTGACGAAGGTGCCGCGCGACTTGGACATCTTCTGGCCGTTCACGGTCAGGTAGCCGTGCACGTTCAGCGCGGTCGGCTTGCGGTAGCCGGCGCCTTCGAGCATGGCCGGCCAGAACAGCGCGTGGAAGTTGACGATGTCCTTGCCGATGAAGTGGTACAGCTCGGCGCTGGAGTCCTTGCCCCAGAACGCGTCGAAGTCCAGCTCGGGACGCCGCGCGCAGAGGTTCTTGAAGCTGGCCATGTAGCCGATCGGCGCGTCCAGCCAGACGTAGAAGTACTTGCCGGGAGCGTCGGGAATCTCGAAGCCGAAGTACGGCGCGTCACGCGAGATGTCCCACTGCTGGAGGCCGCTGTCCAGCCATTCGGCGAGCTTGTTGGCCACCGACTCCTGAAGGGCGCCGCTGCGGGTCCATTGCTTGAGCATGGCCTCGAAGTCCGGCAGCTTGAAGAAGTAGTGCAGCGATTCCTTGAGCACCGGGGTGGCGCCGGAGATCGCCGATTTCGGGTCCTTCAGTTCGGTCGGGGCGTAGGTCGCGCCGCAGGCCTCGCAGTTGTCGCCGTACTGGTCGGCGGTGCCGCACTTCGGGCAGGTGCCCTTGATGAAGCGGTCGGCCAGGAACATCTGCTTTTCCGGGTCGAAGTACTGGGTCACCGGGCGGGTGTCGATGTGCCCGGCGTCGCGCAGTTTCAGGTAGATCGCGCTGGACAGCTCGCGGTTCTCTTCCGAGTGGGTCGAGTGGTAGTTGTCGAAGTCCACCAGGAAGTCGGCGAAGTCGCCCATGTGCTCGGCGCGCACGGCGTCGATCAGTTGCTCGGAGGTGATGCCCTCGCGCTCGGCGCGGAGCATGATCGCCGAACCGTGGGCGTCGTCGGCGCAGACGTAGACGGCCTGGTTGCCACGCATCTTCTGGAAGCGCACCCACATGTCCGTCTGGATGTACTCCAGCATGTGTCCCAGGTGAATGGAACCGTTGGCGTAGGGGAGGGCGCTGGTAACGAGGATCTTGCGTGGTTCGGACATGGGTTCGGCTTATCGGCTGAGAGCTAAACGGATCGGTCACTATAAAGAAGCGGCGGTTTTTTTTCATCCGCGCGCCACTCGGGTAGGATGACCGGCATCGATTCCCCGCTTAACCCTCAGGAAATCCCCCATGTCCGCTATCACTCGCCAAACGGTGGAAGCCACCCTCCGCCAGTACCAGGACCCCTATCTGAACCAGGACCCCGTCAGCGCCGGCTGCCTGCGCGAGGTGGAGATCCAGGGCGACCGCGTGCGGGTGCGCCTGGAACTGGGGTACGCCGCCGGGCTGTTCAGGAACGGCCTGGCGCAAACCCTGCAAATGGCCCTGGAGGCGCTCGACGGCGTCGCTCGCGCCGAGGTCCGGGTCGACTGCGTGATCCAGCCGCACAAGGCACAGCCGCAGGTCGAGGTGATGGGCAACGTGAAGAACATCGTCGCGGTGGCTTCCGGCAAGGGCGGCGTCGGCAAGTCCACCACCGCCGCCAACCTGGCCCTGGCCTTGGCCCGCGAGGGTGCGCGGGTGGGCATCCTCGACGCGGACATCTACGGACCCAGCCAGGGCATCATGTTCGGCCTGCCGGAAGGCACCCGGCCGAAGGTCCGTGAGCAGAAGTGGTTCGAGCCCCTGGAGGCGCACGGGGTGCAGGTGATGTCGATGGCCTTCCTCACCGACGACAGCACGCCGGTGGTCTGGCGCGGGCCGATGGTCTCCGGTGCCCTGATCCAACTGATCACCCAGACCGCCTGGGACAACCTCGACTACCTGGTGGTGGACATGCCGCCGGGCACCGGCGACATCCAGCTGACCCTGGCGCAGAAGGTGCCGGTGGCCGGCGCGGTGATCGTCACCACCCCGCAGGACCTGGCGCTGCTCGACGCGAAGAAGGGCGTGGAGATGTTCCGCAAGGTGAACATCCCGGTGCTCGGCGTGGTGGAGAACATGGCGGTGCATATCTGCTCCAACTGCGGCCATGCCGAGCACCTGTTCGGCGAGGGCGGCGGCGAGAAGCTGGCGGCGCAGTTCGGCGTCGAGCTGCTGGCGTCCATGCCGCTGTCGATCGCCATCCGCACCCAGGCCGACAGCGGCCGGCCGACGGTGATCGCCGACCCGGAAAGCCAACTGGCGATGCTCTACCAGGAAATCGCCCGCCATGTCGGCGCGCGCATCGTTCTCAGCGAGCGGGCCAGCGTCGGCCTGCCGAACATCAGCATCAGCGACGACTGAGGCGCTCGGGCAGCCGTCGGCGACGGCTGCCTTTGCCCTGGGGCGGCGGCCCCGGTAAGATTCGCGATCATTTTTCGCAGCTTTCGACAGGACACCCTCCATGACCATCAAATCGGACAAGTGGATTCGCCGCATGGCTCAGGAGCACGGCATGATCGAGCCGTTCGTCGAGCGCCAGGTGCGCGGCGCGGACGACAGCCGGGTGATTTCCTACGGGGTGTCCAGCTACGGCTACGACGTGCGCTGCGCCGCCGAATTCAAGGTGTTCACCAACATCCATTCGGCGGTGGTCGATCCGAAGAACTTCGACGAGAAAAGCTTCGTCGACATCAACAGCGACGTCTGCATCATCCCGCCGAACTCCTTCGCCCTGGCGCGCACCGTCGAGTACTTCCGCATCCCGCGCGACGTCCTGACCATCTGCCTGGGCAAGAGCACCTACGCGCGTTGCGGCATCATCGTCAACGTCACCCCGCTGGAGCCGGAGTGGGAAGGCCATGTGACCCTCGAGTTCTCCAATACCACCAACCTGCCGGCGAAGATCTACGCCAACGAAGGCGTGGCGCAGATGCTCTTCCTGCAATCCGACGAGGCCTGCGAAGTGTCCTATAAGGACCGTGGCGGCAAATACCAGGGCCAGCGCGGCGTGACCCTGCCAAAAGCCTGACGCCAGAGCGTTTCGACACCGGAAACCGGGCCTGGCGCCCGTTTTTTTCATGCCTTTTCCGCCAACCCCTCGCTGTTCCCCGCCGGCCGCTCTGGCACGCCTTATCGCGGGCGGGCAGGGGCTTATGCGCAGGCGGCCGCCCGTCCTGTGAAATCTGGCAGTTACCGTTAGCTTTCGAATTGGCTAAAAAGTGTTCATCGGCTACGCGTGAACACGGACGCCAATCGTTTGCGCAGGCCGATCTGCAAGACCCACACAAGCCCCTCGCCTGAAGGGGTACGCATCCGCCGTGGCTGGTCCGCGCGGATGGCCGCTGAGTTACTTGTCTGCCGTTCGAACAACAAGAACGAACTCTACGTAATGCCGGGATACCCGTGGCAGCGATAGCTGTTTGCCTGTTCGAAAATTTTTGGGAGGTGTGAAATGCGGCGCGAAAGTCTGTTGGTATCGGTTTGCAAGGGCCTGCGGGTACATGTCGAGCGCGTTGGGCAGGATCCCGGGCGCAGCACGGTGATGCTGGTCAACGGCGCGATGGCGACCACCGCCTCGTTCGCCCGGACCTGCAAGTGCCTGGCCGAACATTTCAACGTGGTGCTGTTCGACCTGCCCTTCGCCGGGCAGTCGCGTCAGCACAACCCGCAGCGCGGGTTGATCACCAAGGACGACGAGGTGGAAATCCTCCTGGCGCTGATCGAGCGCTTCGAGGTCAATCACCTGGTCTCCGCGTCCTGGGGCGGTATCTCCACGCTGCTGGCGCTGTCGCGCAATCCGCGCGGCATCCGCAGCTCGGTGGTGATGGCATTCGCCCCTGGACTGAACCAGGCGATGCTCGACTACGTCGGGCGGGCGCAGGCGCTGATCGAGCTGGACGACAAGTCGGCGATCGGCCATCTGCTCAACGAGACCGTCGGCAAATACCTGCCGCCGCGCCTGAAAGCCAGCAACCATCAGCACATGGCTTCGCTGGCCACCGGCGAATACGAGCAGGCGCGCTTTCACATCGACCAGGTGCTGGCGCTCAACGATCGGGGCTACCTGGCTTGCCTGGAGCGGATCCAGAGCCACGTGCATTTCATCAACGGCAGCTGGGACGAATACACCACCGCCGAGGACGCCCGCCAGTTCCGCGACTACCTGCCGCACTGCAGTTTCTCGCGGGTGGAGGGCACCGGGCATTTCCTCGACCTGGAGTCCAAGCTGGCCGCGGTACGCGTGCACCGCGCCCTGCTCGAGCACCTGCTGAAGCAACCGGAGCCGCAGCGGGCGGAACGCGCGGCGGGATTCCACGAGATGGCCATCGGCTACGCCTGAACCCTTGACCTGCGAAGACCCGGCCTGGCCGGGCTTTGCGGTTGCATAACGCACGGAGTAGCCCCATGCACGCCATCCTCATCGCCATCGGCTCGGCCGGCGACGTATTTCCCTTCATCGGCTTGGCCCGGACCCTGAAATTGCGCGGGCACCGCGTGAGCCTCTGCACCATCCCGGTGTTTCGCGACGCGGTGGAGCAGCACGGCATCGCGTTCGTCCCGCTGAGCGACGAACTGACCTACCGCCGGACCATGGGCGATCCGCGCCTGTGGGACCCCAAGACGTCCTTCGGCGTGCTCTGGCAAGCCATCGCCGGGATGATCGAGCCGGTCTACGAGTACGTCTCGGCGCAGCGCCATGACGACATCGTGGTGGTCGGCTCGCTCTGGGCGCTGGGCGCACGCATCGCTCACGAGAAGTACGGGATTCCCTACCTGTCCGCGCAGGTCTCGCCATCGACCCTGTTGTCGGCGCACCTGCCGCCGGTACACCCCAAGTTCAACGTACCCGAGCAGATGCCGCTGGCGATGCGCAAGCTGCTCTGGCGCTGCATCGAGCGCTTCAAGCTGGATCGCACCTGCGCGCCGGAGATCAACGCGGTGCGCCGCAAGGTCGGCCTGGAAACGCCGGTGAAGCGCATCTTCACCCAATGGATGCATTCGCCGCAGGGCGTGGTCTGCCTGTTCCCGGCCTGGTTCGCGCCACCCCAGCAGGATTGGCCGCAACCCCTGCACATGACCGGCTTCCCGCTGTTCGACGGCAGTATCCCGGGAACCCCGCTCGACGACGAACTGCAACGCTTTCTCGATCAGGGCAACCGGCCGCTGGTGTTCACCCAGGGCTCGACCGAACACCTGCAGGGCGACTTCTACGCCATGGCCCTGCGCGCGCTGGAACGCCTTGGCGCGCGTGGGATCTTCCTCACCGGCGCCGGCCAGGAACCGCTGCGCGGCTTGCCGAATCACGTGCTGCAGCGCGCCTACGCGCCACTGGGAGCCTTGCTGCCATCGTGCGCCGGGCTGGTCCATCCGGGCGGTATCGGCGCCATGAGCCTGGCCTTGGCGGCGGGGGTGCCGCAGGTGCTGCTGCCCTGCGCCCACGACCAGTTCGACAATGCCGAACGGCTGGTCCGGCTCGGCTGCGGGATGCGCCTGGGCGTGCCATTGCGCGAGCAGGAGTTGCGCGGGGCGCTGTGGCGCTTGCTCGAGGACCCGGCCATGGCGGCGGCCTGTCGGCGTTTCATGGAATTGTCACAACCGCACAGTATCGCTTGCGGTAAAGCGGCCCAGGTGGTCGAACGTTGTCATAGGGAGGGGGATGCGCGATGGCTGAAGGCTGCGTCCTGAACGGTGCTGGCATAACAGATAGGGTTGCCATGATTTTGCCGTATCGGCAAGGCTGCGCGCTTGACAGCGTCATACCCCGGGCCAATTCTGCTGTGATGCATTTTATCGATCAGGGCTTACTGCAATGAGGAATGACGGAGGCTTTTTGCTGTGGTGGGACGGTTTGCGTAGCGAGATGCAGCCGATCCACGACAGCCAGGGCGTGTTCGCCGTCCTGGAAAAGGAAGTGCGGCGCCTGGGCTTCGATTACTACGCCTATGGCGTGCGCCATACGATTCCCTTCACCCGGCCGAAGACCGAGGTCCATGGCACCTATCCCAAGGCCTGGCTGGAGCGATACCAGATGCAGAACTACGGGGCCGTGGATCCGGCGATCCTCAACGGCCTGCGCTCCTCGGAAATGGTGGTCTGGAGCGACAGCCTGTTCGACCAGAGCCGGATGCTCTGGAACGAGGCTCGCGATTGGGGCCTCTGTGTCGGCGCGACCTTGCCGATCCGCGCGCCGAACAATTTGCTCAGCGTGCTTTCCGTGGCGCGCGACCAGCAGAACATCTCCAGCTTCGAGCGCGAGGAAATACGCCTGCGGCTGCGTTGCATGATCGAGTTGCTGACCCAGAAGCTGACCGACCTGGAGCATCCGATGCTGATGTCCAACCCGGTCTGCCTGAGCCATCGCGAACGCGAGATCCTGCAATGGACCGCCGACGGCAAGAGTTCCGGGGAAATCGCCATCATCCTGAGCATCTCCGAGAGCACGGTGAACTTCCACCACAAGAACATCCAGAAGAAGTTCGACGCGCCGAACAAGACGCTGGCTGCCGCCTACGCCGCGGCGCTGGGCCTCATCTGAAGCGCAGGGCGCGCCGGCTGGCGCGCCCTACCAGATCTGGCAGGTTGCCTGCCGTTCATCCTCCTTTAGTCTTCCCCCTCATGTGTGTGCTGGTATGTCCTCCGACTGAGAGGGCCCAGGAGTATCAGGGTAGGGATGCCGCCTTTTTTTCTCGGCCGGCACGACACGGGGACTTGGTCATGATCGAATTGCTCTCTGAATCGCTGGAAGGGCTTTCCGCCGCCATGATCGCCGAGCTGGGACGCTACCGGCATCAGGTCTTCATCGAGAAGCTGGGCTGGGATGTGGTCTCCACCTCCAGGGTCCGCGACCAGGAGTTCGACCAGTTCGACCATCCGCAAACCCGCTACATCGTCGCCATGGGCCGCCAGGGTATCTGCGGTTGCGCCCGCCTGTTGCCGACGACCGACGCCTACCTGCTCAAGGAAGTCTTCGCCTACCTGTGCAGCGAAACCCCGCCCAGCGATCCGTCGGTATGGGAGCTTTCGCGCTACGCCGCCAGCGCGGCGGACGATCCGCAACTGGCGATGAAGATATTCTGGTCCAGCCTGCAATGCGCCTGGTACCTGGGCGCCAGTTCGGTGGTGGCGGTGACCACCACGGCCATGGAGCGCTATTTCGTTCGCAACGGCGTGATCCTCCAGCGCCTCGGCCCGCCGCAGAAGGTCAAGGGCGAGACGCTGGTCGCGATCAGCTTCCCGGCCTACCAGGAGCGCGGCCTGGAGATGCTGCTGCGCTACCACCCGGAATGGCTGCAGGGCGTACCGCTGTCGATGGCGGTGTGAGGTCGTCAGCCGTTTCGCGCACTTTTTTCCGCTTCTCCTGCCGCATGCTCGGCCCGCGCCCCGGCGTCATCGGGCGTTCCCCTGCATTCCGGGATTTGGCCGCGGCTGCCGACTTGCGTAGTCTCTCTGCGGTCCGCCATCCCGAGGAGTCGCCATGCCGAAGTCATTCCGCCATCTCGTCCAGGCCCTGGCCTGCCTTGCGCTGCTGGCCAGCGCCAGCCTCCAGGCGCAGGAGAGCCGCCTCGACCGCATCCTCGAAAGCGGCGTGCTGCGCGTCGCCACCACTGGCGACTACAAGCCCTTCAGCTACCGCACGGAAGAGGGCGGTTACGCCGGTTTCGACGTGGACATGGCGCAGCGCCTGGCCGAGAGCCTGGGGGCCAAGCTGGTAGTGGTGCCGACCAGTTGGCCGAACCTGATGCGCGATTTCGCCGACGACCGCTTCGACATCGCCATGAGCGGCATCTCGATCAACCTGGAGCGCCAGCGCCAGGCGTATTTCTCGATTCCCTACCTGCGCGACGGCAAGACGCCGATCACCCTCTGTAGCGAAGAAGCGCGTTTCCAGACCCTGGAGCAGATCGACCAGCCGGGCGTGACGGCCATCGTCAACCCCGGCGGCACCAACGAGAAGTTCGCCCGGGCGAACCTGAAGAAGGCCCGGATCCTGGTGCATCCGGACAACGTGACGATCTTCCAGCAGATCGTCGACGGCAAGGCCGACCTGATGATGACCGACGCCATCGAGGCCCGCCTGCAGTCGCGTCTGCACCCGGAACTCTGCGCCGTGCATCCGCAGCAACCCTTCGACTTCGCCGAGAAGGCCTACCTGCTGCCGCGCGACGAGGCCTTCAAGCGCTACGTCGACCAGTGGCTGCACATCGCCGAGCAGAGCGGCTTGTTGCGCCAGCGCATGGAGCACTGGCTCGAATACCGCTGGCCCACCGCGCACGGCAAGTAGTACAGGGGCGGCGAGGGTGGCCGCGGGCCCGCGCGGCCTTCCTTGGCGGCGGCAAAAACGTTATGGTCGGCGCCCCATCCTGGTGCCTGGTCCATGCGTTATCTACTGTCCGTCACCGTCCTCTGGGCGTTCTCCTTCAACCTGATCGGCGAGTACCTCGCCGGCCAGGTCGACAGCTACTTCGCCGTGCTTACCCGGGTCCTTCTCGCTGGCCTGGTGTTTCTCCCGCTGACCCGCTGGCGCGGCGTCGAACCGCGTTTCGTCGGTGGGGTGATGCTGGTCGGCGCGCTGCAGTTCGGCATCACCTACGTCTGCCTGTACCTGAGCTTCAACGTGCTGACGGTGCCCGAGGTGCTGCTGTTCACCGTGCTGACGCCGGTCCACGTGGCCCTGTTCGACGACCTGCTCAACCGCCGCTTCAACTTCTGGGCCCTGGCCGCCGCGCTGGTGGCGGTGCTGGGCGCGGCGATCATCCGCTACGACGGGATCACTGGCGAGTTCCTCCAGGGCTTCCTGCTGCTGCAACTGGCCAACGCCACCTTCGCCGCCGGCCAGGTGCTGTACAAGCGCCTGGTGCGCAAGTACCCGTCCGAGCTGCCGCAGCGCCAGCGCTTCGGTTATTTCTTCGTTGGCGCGCTGCTGGTGGCGTTGCCTGCCTGGCTGCTGTTCGGCGATCCGCAGCGCCTGCCGGCCGGCGAGCTGCAATGGGGCGTACTGGTATGGATGGGGCTGCTGGCCACCGCCCTCGGCCAGTTCTGGTGGAACAAGGGCTCCACCGAGGTGGACGCCGGTACCCTGGCGGTGATGAACAACCTGCACGTGCCGGTCGGGTTGCTGCTCAACCTGCTGATCTGGAACCAGCACGCCGACCTGCCGCGCCTGGCCCTGGGCGGCGCGGTGATCGTCGCTTCGCTGTGGGTCAACCGGCTCGGCCGGCGCGAGGTGCGTGCATGAGGATTTCCGGACAGGGCGTGCTGCTGTCGCTGGCCGCCTCGGTGCTGTTCGTTACCCTGCCGGGCTACGTCCACCTGCTGGAGCCGCTGGACAGCCTGCAGGTGGTGGCGCATCGGGTGGTCTGGTCGATCCCGATGGTATTCCTGCTGGTCGTCGCCACCCGCCAGTGGCCGACCCTGCGCGCCGCCTGGTGCCGGCTGTTCGCCGAGCCCTGGCTGCTGGCCTGCTTCCCGCTGACCGCGGCGATGATGCTGCTGCAATGGGGCATCTTCATCTGGGCGCCGTTGGCCGGGAAAACCCTTGAACTGTCGCTGGGCTACTTCCTCCTGCCGCTGGCGATGGTGCTGGTGGGGCGGGTGTTCTACGGCGAGCGCCTGACGCCGCTGCAGGCTATCGCCGTGGCCTGCGCGCTGGCCGGGGTGCTCCACGAGTTCTGGCTGACCCGCGCGTTCTCCTGGGTCTCCCTGGTCACCGCGCTGGGCTATCCCCCGTACTTCATGCTGCGGCGCAGGATGGGCGTGGACGCGCTGTCCGGGTTCGTCTTCGAGATGCTCTTCCTGCTGCCGCTGGCGTTGGCCGCGCTGTACTGGCTGGGCGACGAGAGCCAGGCCTTCCGCGAGGCGCCGCGCCTGTGGCTGCTGCTGCCGATGCTGGGGCTGATCAGCGCGCTGGCCTTCGGCGCGATGATGGCTTCCAGCCGGCTGCTGCCGATGGGGCTGTTCGGGATTCTCAGCTACGTCGAACCGGTGCTGCTGTTCCTGGTGGCGGTACTGTTCCTCGGCGAGGCGTTCCGTCCCGAGCAGCTATGGACCTACGCGCCGATCTGGCTGGCGGTGCTGTTGACCGGCTGGGACAGCGCGCGCCTGCTGAGGAAACAGGCGCGGCGGGGCATCTGAGCGAGCCGCAGGGGCCGGAATCAGCGCTTGCGGGTGCTTTCGACCTGGGCGAGGGTGGTCGGCAGGATGCGCTTGCCGGCCAGGTAGTGGCGTTTCCAGTAGCTGCTGTTGAGGTCGGAGACGCGGACCTTCTTGCCGCGCCGCGGCGCGTGCACGAAGCGGTCGTTGCCGACGTAGATGCCGACGTGGTCGACGCTGCGGCTGCGGATCCGGAAGAACACCAGGTCGCCCGGTTGCAGCTTGCCGCGGGAGACCTTGTTGTTGTCCATGTTGTAGATGGCGCGGGCGGTCCGCGGCAGGTCGACGTCATCGACGTCCTGGAACACATAGTTGACCAGGCCGCTGCAATCGAAGCCTTTCTTCGGCGTGGTGCCGCCCCAGCGGTAGGGGGTGCCGATCATGCTGAAGGCGCGGTCGGTGACTTCGGAAGCGGCGGCCGCGACCACCGAGCGGTTGGCGGACTGGCGGGTGCTGACGACCCGGCTGGGCGACAGGGTGGAATTCTTCGACGGCTTGAAGGTGTGGGTGACCTGGTTGGAAGCCAGGCTGGGCGTCGAGAGGGCGGCCAGAAGGGCCGCGAAGCCTACAGACAGGCATGTCAAAAAGGGTGAACGCATTTCGGCATGTCTTCGCGTGCGTGAATAACGGTCCAGGCTTCCGCTGGTTCGTGGTTACTCTCTGTTCATCGGAGTGTCTTCTGGGTGACCGGAACGAGCCCTCCTGACTCTTCCGACCAGGCCGTCAAACGAAACGGCCAACTGCTTCCGGGCCTGGATGCATTCAGGTTGTCCCGGCGATAACGGGCTTCACGAAGGAAAATCGGGGACTCATCGGCGTTCCCAGCGTATTCCCCTACGAAAGCGGCGGCTATTGTGACCTATTTTGACGCCGGCCTTCTGACCATTCGTCGAATGATCGGTTCCGGATGTGACGCGCCGGTTTCGCCGTGCAAGTGGCGATACTTGCGGGTCCGGCAATGACCTGTTGTTCGCCGTGGCCTTGGAAAGCCTCTGCGCCGGGGGTATGTTCGTGTTCCCCGTACCCGAGTGAAGCCCGTAGAAGCGAGTCCAGATATGACCGAAACAGCCAAGCGTCCCTTGTACGTTCCCCATGCCGGCCCATCGCTGCTGGAGATGCCGCTGCTGAACAAAGGCAGCGCGTTCAGTACCCAGGAACGCATCGATTTCAACCTGCAGGGCCTGCTGCCGCACAACATCGAGACCATCGAGGAGCAGACCGAGCGCGCCTACAGCCAGTACAACCTGTGCAACACCGATCTGGACCGCCACATCTTCCTGCGCTCGATCCAGGACAACAACGAGACCCTGTTCTTCCGCCTGCTCGAGGAGCACCTGGAAGAAATGATGCCGATCATCTACACCCCCACGGTCGGCCAGGCCTGCCAGGAGTTCTCGAAGATCTACCGGACCCACCGCGGCCTGTTCATCTCCTACCCGGACCGCGAGCGGATCGACGACATCCTGCGCAGCGCCACCAAGAACAACGTGAAGATCGTGGTGGTCACCGACAGCGAGCGGATCCTCGGCCTCGGCGACCAGGGCATCGGCGGGATGGGCATCCCGATCGGCAAGCTGTCGCTGTACACCGCCTGCGGCGGTATCAGCCCGGCCTACACCCTGCCGGTGGTGCTGGACGTCGGCACCAACAACCCGGACCTGCTCAACGACCCGATGTACATGGGCTGGCGCCACGAGCGGGTGAGCGGGGCGCAGTACGAGGAGTTCGTCGACCTGTTCATCCAGGCGATCAAGCGCCGCTGGCCCAACGTCCTGCTGCAATTCGAGGACTTCGCCCAGACCAATGCCATGCCGTTGCTGGAGCGCTACAAGGACGAGCTGTGCTGCTTCAACGATGACATCCAGGGCACCGCCGCGGTGGCCGTGGGCACCCTGCTGGCGGCTTGCAAGGCCAAGGGCGAGAAGCTCAGCGAGCAGACCGTGACCTTCGTCGGCGCCGGCTCCGCCGGTTGCGGCATCGCCGAACAGATCATCGCCGCCATGCAACTGGAGGGCCTGGACGAGGCCCAGGCGCGTCGGCGCATCTTCATGGTCGACCGCTGGGGCCTGCTCACCGACGACATGAGCAACCTGCTCGACTTCCAGCACCGCCTGGCGCAGAAGCGCGCCGATCTCGGTGCCTGGGGCGGCCAGCAGGGCGACGACCTGGCGTTGCTGGAAGTGATCCGCAATGCCCGGCCGACGGTGCTGATCGGCGTCTCCGGGCAGCGCGGGCTGTTTTCCGAAGAGGTCATCCGTGAGCTGCACAGCCATTGCAAGCAGCCGCTGGTGATGCCGCTGTCCAACCCGACCTCGCGGGTCGAGGCGACTCCGCAGGAAATCCTCAACTGGACCGACGGCCAGGCGCTGGTCGCCACCGGTAGCCCGTTCCAACCGGTGCAGGTGGGCGACAAGCGGATTCCCATCGCCCAGTGCAACAACGCCTATATCTTCCCCGGCATCGGCCTGGGGGTGATCGCCGCGCGGGCCAACCGGGTCACCGAAGGCATGCTGATGGCCGCGGCCAACGCCCTGGCCAACTGCTCGCCGATCGTTACCCAGGGCGAGGGCGCCGTGTTGCCGGCGCTGGGCGACATCCGCGAGGTCAGCAAGCGCATCGCCGTCGCCGTGGCCAAGCAGGCCCAGGCCGAGGGCAAGGCCCTGCATACCAGCGACGAGGTACTGAACGACGCCATCGAGGCGAACTTCTGGTTCCCGCGCTACCGTGCCTACCGCCGGACTTCGTTCTGAGGCTCTGCCGCAGGCTGCGCACGGGGGAGAGGCGTTAACCGCCGATATTCCGCGCGATCGGTGCGAGAACGCGAAAAGGCCACCCCGAGGTGGCCTTTTTCGTTGACGGTAGCGCTAGCGCTCAGCGCACATGATCGGGGCGCGTCCGGTGTTCGGCCTGGGTTTCCGGGTTTTCCGCCGCGCGCCGCGCCAGGGCCGGCAGGACATGATCGCGCAGCAGCGGCGCGAGATTGTCCGGCTGCGCTTGGCCGGGGACCAGCCAGGCCAGTTCCTCCAGCTCCGCCTGCGCACAGACGGCGTGGGGCAAGCGGGCGACGTAGATATCGGCATCGACGCGGGTGTTCGCCTCGTTGGCCGCCGGCGCCTGGAAGCTGCCGAGGTGCTCGAAGGTCGAGGCGCCCATCGGCAGGCGCAGTTCCTCCAGCAGTTCGCGCTGTAGCGCGGCGAGGGGCGTTTCGCCCGGCTCGCGCTTGCCGCCCGGGAGCATGAAGGCCTGGGTGCCGCGCTTGCGCACCAGCAACAGGTTGCCCTGGTCGTCGAACAGGCAGGCGGCGGAAATGCTCAGCAGGTTGTCGGTCATTGCGGGTCGTCCTCGGCGATCACCTGGTAGCGCATCTGTACGATGCCGCTGTTGTAGCCATGTTGTTCCAGCAGTTGCAGGCGCCGCTCGCGGCCGCCGGCGAACAGCGGGATGCCGGCGCCGAGCAGCTGCGGAATGACGCTGACGATCACCTCGTCGAGCAGCCCGGCCGCCAGGCAACTACCGGCGAGGTTGCCGCCGCCGGCCAGCCAGACCCGCCGGCAGCCCTGTTCGCCGAGGCGTGCGAGGCCTTCCTGGGGCGTGCCATGGCGCAACTCGACGCCTTCCACCGCGCTCTCCCGGGGATTGCGGGTGAGCACCTGGCAGGGCTTGCCCGGATACGGCCAGTCGCCGAAGCCGCGCACGATATCGTAGGTGCCGCGGCCCATCAGCAGCCCGTCGATGCCCTGGTAGAAGCCGTTGTAGCCATGGTCGTTGCCGCCCTCGGCGAAACGGTCGAGCCAGTCGACGCTACCGTCGGGACGGGCGATGAAGCCGTCCAGGCTGGTGGCGACGTAGTAGATCAGGTGCGGTTTCATGGACGGCGCTCCCCTCGCTTCAGACAGTGGCTTCGTCGCTGCGGCTCGGTGCGGCCAACGCCTCGAACGAACGGGCCTCGGCGTCACGCCCTTCGAGCATGCCCTGCAGCCCCTGGCGCAGGTCCTGGCCGCTGGGCTGCTGGTAGGCGCCGAGGCCGAACTCCGGCATCACCGCCAGCAGGTAGTCGAACACGTCGCCCTGGATGCGCTCGTAGTCGACCCAGGCGGTGGTGCGGGTGAAGCAGTATATCTCCAGCGGGATGCCCTGGGCGGTCGGCTGCAACTGGCGGACCATGCAGGTCATGTGCGGATGGATGTCCGGGTGGTTCTGCAGGTAGGCGAGGGCGTAGGCGCGGAACGTACCGATGTTGGTCAGCCGGCGGCGGTTGGCGGCCAGCGGGGCGACCCCGCCGTTGGCGGCATTCCACTCCTGCAACTCGGTCTGCTTGCGGGCCATGTATTCGGTGAGCAGGCGCACCTGGCTCAGGCGCCGCTCTTCCTTTTCGTCGAGGAAACGCACCTGGCTGGAGTCGACGTAGATTGCCCGCTTGATCCGCCGTCCGCCGGACTGC
This sequence comes from Pseudomonas sp. PS1(2021), assembly GCF_020405165.1. Lineage (NCBI taxonomy): Bacteria > Pseudomonadati > Pseudomonadota > Gammaproteobacteria > Pseudomonadales > Pseudomonadaceae > Pseudomonas > Pseudomonas sp. PS1(2021). Next base: position 199,615 of record NZ_CP084484.1, read on the forward strand.
TGCATGCCGCGCCAGTTCTTGAACGACTCCGACATCAGGCGCCAGGTCGGCACCGAGACGATGGTCTTGTCGAAGTTCTGCACCTTCACGGTGTACAGGGTGATGTCCACCACGTCGCCGTCGGCGCCGACCTGCGGCATCTCGATCCAGTCGCCGACTCGCAGCATGTCGTTGCTGGTGAGCTGCACGCTGGCGACGAAGGACATCAGGGTGTCCTTGTAGACCAGCAGGAGGACCGCCGACATCGCGCCGAGGCCGGACAGCAGCAGGAGCGGCGAGCGGTCGATGATGATCGAGACGATGATGATCGCGCCGAACACGAACACGGCGATCTTCGCCAGTTGCACGTAGCCCTTGATCGAGCGGGTGCGGGCGTGCTCGGTACGCGCGTAGATGTCCAGCAGGGCATTCAGCAGCGCGGTGAGGGCGAGGATCAGGAACAGCACGGTGAAGGCCAGTGCCAGGTTGCCGAGGAAGTGCGCGGCCTTGTCCGGCATCTCCGGGATCCACGGCAGGCCGAATTGCACCAGCAGCGAGGGCGTGGTTTGCGCCAGGCGCTGGAACACCTTGTTGCGGATCAGGTCGCCGAGCCAGTGCAGCGCGGGCTGGCGGGCGAGCAGGTTGGCGGCGTAGAGGACGATGTAGCGGGCCACCCGGCCGAGGATCAGGGCGCCCACCAGCAGCAGGCCGAAGGCCAGGCCGGCGTGCAGGATAGGGTGTTGGTCGAGCGCCGACCAGTACCCGGAGAGCTGGTCGAGAAGGGATGTGGAGTCCATGGACAGGCGACTTCCTTTGTAGCGGGCGGGGGGGACGGGCCGGCCCCGCGGTTGAACGGAGATCCCGACGCGGGGGCCAGGAACGCACAAAGGAACCAAGAGTGCCCCATCGGGCGCCGGATCGCATCCCCGACGTGTCTACAAAGGTTTTCCGCCGACGCGCGGGCTCAGCCGGCAAGCTCCTCCAGGGTGCGCCCGCGGGTCTCGATGCCGAAGGCCCAGACCACCAGGGCGGCGACGCCGAAACAGAGGGCGCCGAGGGTGAACACCCCGCCCTGGCCGGTGAGCGGCAGGACCAGCCCGGTGACCAGCGGGCCGAGCAGCGAGCCGATCCGCCCGACCGCCGAGGCGAAGCCCGAGCCGGTGGCGCGCGCGGAGGTCGGATAGAGTTCCGGGGTATAGGTGTAGAGCACCGCCCACATGCCGAACAGGAAGAACTGCATGGCCAGGCCGAAGCCGATCAGCAGCGCCAGGCTGCCGCCGAACACCGCGGTCTGGCCGTAGGCGTAGGCCATCGCGCCGCCGCCGAGGAGCATCAGCACGCAGCTCGGCTTGCGGCCCCAGCTTTCCACCAGCCAGGCCGCGCAGAGGAAGCCGGGTATCCCGGCCAGCGAAATCAGCACCGTGTAGTACACCGACTGGGTGACGGCGAAGCCGGATTGCTGGAGCAGCGCGCTGAGCCAGGAGGTCAGGCCGTAGAAACCGAGCAGGGCGAAGAACCACAGGCCCCAGACGGTCAGGGTGCGGCGCCGGTAGGCTGGCGACCAGAGTTCGGCGAAGGCGCTGAAGAAGCCCGGACGGCTGCGTTCCCGCTGCGGCTGGCGCAGCGGCGGCGGCAGCTCGGTCAGGCCCAGCGAACGCATCACCCGTGCTTCTATGTCGCGCAATACCCGGTCCGCCTGTTCGCGCCGGCCGGCCTGCTCCAGCCAGCGCGGCGACTCGGGAATCAGGAAGCGGATGGCGAGGACGAACACCGCCGGCAGCGCCAGCACCAGGAAAATGCTGCGCCAGCCGGTCAGCGGCAGCAGGAAGTAGGACAGGCAGCCGGCAGCGACGAAGCCCAGCGGCCAGAAGCCGTCCATCAGCGCAATGTACTTGCCGCGGCGGCTGGCCGGGATCATCTCCGACAGCAGCGACTGGGCGATGGGAAACTCCATCCCCATGCCGATCCCCAGCAATACCCGGTAGAAGGTCAGGCTGTCGAGGTCGCCGGCGGTGGAGCACAGGTAGCTGGCCAGGCCCCAGAGCACGATGCTGGCCTGGAATACCGGCTTGCGCCCGAAGCGGTCGGCGAGCATGCCCGACAGGGCCGCGCCGATCACCATGCCGAAGAAGCTCGAGCTGGCCAGCAGCCCGGCCTGCGCCGAGTCGAGCCCGAACTCGGCTTTGATCGAGCCGAGCAGGAAGGTCATCATCGCCAGGTCCATCGAGTCGAAGAAGAACGCCAGCGCGATGATCACGAAGACCAGTCGGTGATACGGACTCAGCGGCAGCCGTTCGAGGCGTTCGGCGGCGGATGCGGGCGCGTCGGGCATGACCTGGTTCCTCTGGGCGGCGGGCGTCGAACGAGTCTGCGATCGCCGCCCGCGCCGTGCTTGCCTGGCGGCGACCCGGCGTTGAGCCGATTGCGACGCCGGCGCTGGCCGTCGCGCCGCGCGAATAAAGCCTGCGCGCCGGCGCGGCAACCGTTAGGCTATGCACCTGTCCATTTTCACGTGCAATGCCGAGGTTTCCCTTGTTCAGCCAATTTCCCCTCCACGAACGCCTGCTGAAGGCACTGGAAAGCCTGTCCTTCAGCGAGCCGACGCCGGTCCAGGCCGCGGCCATTCCCAAGGCGCTGGAGGGGCACGACCTGCGGGTCACGGCGCAGACCGGCAGCGGCAAGACCGCGGCCTTCCTGCTGCCGCTGCTGCACCGCCTGCTGGCCGAGGACAAGCCGCGCTCCCTGGCGCGCGCGCTGATCCTCCTGCCGACCCGCGAGCTGGCCCAGCAGACCCTCAAGGAAGTCGAGCGCTTCGCCCAGTTCACCTTCATCAAGGCCTGCCTGATCACTGGCGGCGAGGACTTCAAGGTGCAGGGCGCGCGCCTGCGCAAGAACCCGGAGATCATCATCGGCACCCCCGGCCGCCTGCTCGAGCAGCGCAACGCCGGCAACCTGCCGTTGCAGGACATCGAGGTGCTGGTGCTGGACGAGGCCGACCGCATGCTCGACATGGGCTTCGCCGACGACGTGCTGGCCCTGGCCAATGCCTGCCCGGCCGAGCGCCAGACCCTGCTGTTCTCCGCCACCCACAGCGGCGCCGGATTGAACAAGGTGATCGCCGAGGTGCTGCGCGAGCCGCAAGTGCTGCGCCTGAACCAGGTCGGCGAGCTGAACGAGAACGTCCGCCAGCAGGTCATCACCGCCGACGACGTGGCGCACAAGGAACAGTTGCTGCAATGGCTGCTGAGCAACGAGACCTACACCAAGGCCATCGTCTTCACCAATACCCGGGTCTCCGCCGATCGCCTGACCGGGCGGCTGATCGCCAACCAGCACAAGGTCTTCGTCCTGCATGGCGAGAAGGACCAGAAGGACCGCAAGCTGGCCATCGAACGCCTGAAGCAGGGCGCGGTGAAGATCCTCGTCGCCACCGACGTCGCCGCACGCGGCCTGGACGTCGAAGGCCTGGACCTGGTGATCAACTTCGACATGCCGCGCAGCGGCGACGAGTACGTGCACCGCATCGGCCGGACCGGTCGCGCCGGCGCCGAGGGCCTGGCGATCTCGCTGATCTGCCATGGCGACTGGAACCTGATGTCGAGCGTCGAACGCTACCTCAAGCAGAACTTCGAACGACGCAACATCAAGGAACTGAAGGCCGCCTACCAGGGGCCGAAGAAACTCAAGGCGTCGGGCAAGGCCGCCGGCAGCAAGAAGAAAAAGCAGGACAGGAAGGGCGCCGCCGCCAAGCCCGCGGCCAAGCGCAAGCCCGCCGCGCGGCCGAAGGCCGGTGTAGCGCGGCGCGAAATTTGGCGCGGATTTGCGCAATAAATGACGCGCCTTAGCCGTTTCGTGTGTGGCAAAAGAATTTCAAAAGATCAGCACAGGACGACTATGTCGCCATCGGCCACCCGCTCAGACAGAGCTGTCAGCTTGCCGATGCCCTCCCGCAGGAATCGGCTGAGCTGCTCGATGCACTCGCGCTGGTCCTTAGTGAGGCTGAACTCAGCCTCCATGCTTTCCATGAGATCAAGGCAGCACTGGTTGAGAAAACCCACTTCCAGTAGTTCAGCCCGCAACCTTTGCCTCAATACCTCGTCCATCCCACCATTCCCATCTACTACGCGACATCAGACCGTCGGAACGTGGCAAAAACGAGAACGCCATCACAACTACCTATTCAGGTAGTGGATAGCGCTCTTTGATCGCCTGGACGGCTGCGACCCATGCCGCCAGGTCCGGCTCGGTGCCAGCGGCGATGGCGTCAAACTCGGCCTCCAGGCGCAGCGGGTCGGACTCCGCGCGATAGGCCTGGCGGCGTAACTCCTGGACTTCGGCAAGGAGGTCGTCGGGATGGAACGCCAGGTCGCCGACCGGGACGCCAGCGAGTGCGGCGGCCTCGTCCAGCGTGCCATCCCATTCCGCGAAGAACTCGCCTTTCAGTAGAACTCGTTTCATGGTCATGCACTCTGTGAGTTGACGGTTGCAATGGGCGCGAAGTGGATTCCGGGGTCAACTAGCCCCCGAAGAAAGCGGGACACGCCATAGCCGCAACCCCGCCTAGAGTCATGTAGAAGTACGGAAAACCGTTGTCGTACCCTTGCGCGGATCGCTTCGAAAGACGGACATGCTTCCACCCATCAGCAGGGGTTAGTACCTGCCCTGGTAGTACGGGTTCGCCGTTTAGCCATATCCGGTAATCTGTCGTCGGAACCCCCGCCGGCATGAAATGGAGCGATCCGGTTTCAGCGCGCACCCACATCACCGCCGTACTCCATCCATCGGCGATGAACAGCGCTCGCAATACGTTGGTCATTTGAAGATAGCGGGTAGTCCCGTCGAGCCCAGAGGAACCCGTTGTCGCGTTCGGCCCTGCTGTCACCAGGGCGGTATAGAACTCCACCCCGTAGCGGGCAAGGCTACCGCTCGGCCGTCCCATCGCCACTAGCAAATCTTGGACGCGCTGGTTGATGTTGCCCGCCGTCCCTCCGTTTGTGGTGTTGTCGTAAATATACTTCCCGCCGTCCGTAATCGTCGCCCCGTTCCACGGCGAGAGGAACGTGCTGGAAAACGACCCGGTGAAGCGCAGAATCAGCGGATTGATGATGCCGGCGAATCGTCCGCTGTCGGGCATCAGATTGAGAAACGGCATGCCGTTCAGGTCTGCCACGGCAGCGGTCCCAAGCTTGCCCCATGACCCGTTGTTGCGTGCGTAGTTGCTGCCGTCGCTCGGCGCGTCGGCCATCCCGCCTACCAGCTCAGTCCAGGCGCTGCCGGAATACTCGTAGGTCTTGACCTGGCCTGCCGGGGTTGTCTCGTTGGCGACCTGGACACGCCAGCCCAGCCTGGGTGGCATGTACTCCCAAATAGCCGTGGTCGCACCCGTTGCCCACCAGCGGGCCAGGCGGTTCTGGTTCGCCCCGGCCCCGGTGAAGATGTAAGTGTCGCCCTCGACCTGGCCGCTGGTCGGGAGCGCGGCGACGCGCCCCTTGACGACCGGTTGGCGCAGGAAGTCATCCCAGCGCAACATGCGGATCAGTTCGCTGTAATGCCCCTCACCGGGTGCGCCGTTGATCAGTAGGCCAGTGTTCGGCCCCATCGTCAGGCTCATGCGGAAACGCCTCCTAGTTCCTCGCCGAGGCGGAAGCCCAGGCCGTGTCGTTCGATGGTGATGTCGTGTTGCTGCCAGGATTGGATGCCGTCGCGGACGCTGCGCAGGACCAGGCGCACGTCCTGGAGCGGGCCGTCAGCGACGTCTTCGGCCACCGGATAGGACCAGTTACTGGATGTGAGGCCGGCATAGGTGCGCTTTAGCGTCGTGCCGCTGTAGACCTGGAGCGTCACCGTCGCCCCATCTTCGGGCCCGATGTTGCCGACCGTGGTATCGATCAACTGGTCGGCCTGGCCGATCCGGTCGCGCTTCGCCCAGCTCACCGACAGCGCCCCGTAGACCTTGGCCGGGTACGCGCTGCCGTTGATGCGAAACTGGCCTGGCGGGTATGGCTTACCTTGGCGCCCGGTCAGCGTCAGGCTGTCGGTAGCGGCCAGCGCCGGGGCCAACTGGCCCTCGCTGGTGTTGGTCAGCAGCCGGGCCTGAAGCGTCACGCCCTGGCTGTAGACCGTCTCGTCCACCGCTTCGAACGTGTCGTAGAACCAGACCCGAGCCCCGGCCAAGTGCTTGGCCGGAACGGTATCGGCGCAGCCGCGCGCCAGGGTGACGGTGCCACTGGCATAGTTGACCGCATCGACCCGGACTATCTCGTCGTCCACCACAGCGGCCTGGCCGACAGTGACGTCCTCCAGCCGGGTGGCGTTGGTCAGCGTGACCTCGTTCGGCCCGGCCGCCAGCGGCAGCTCGGCGGCGAGTAGCCCGGTCGGGCACCAGTCGCCGGTTCCGCGATCCACGAACGCGCCAGAACTGCCGACGCGGTCGGTCAAGGTGTAGCTCTGCGACAAGCTTGTCGGCGCCTCGGCCAGCGCAGCGAGGTAGGATGCGGACACGTCCAGGAGCTGGAGATTCGCCGGATCGATCACGCCGGCCAGTTCGCGATATGGCGCCTCGATCAGTCGGCGCACAGTGATCGCCCGAGGCGTCCGGTCGGGCGGAATCCAGCCCGGTGGCGGTGGCGCCACGCCGGTTGTCGCCGGCAGATTAAACTGGTCCTGGACGACGGTCAGGGTGATCTTGCCGTCGCCGAGGAAGTTGTCCTCGATCCGGCCGACCCGGACGACGGTTTCAGGGATGCCGCGCCGGGTCGAACGGATGCGGAACGGCTGGCCAGGGTTCAGGCTACGGGCGCGGCGGTCGAATACGCCTTTATAGCGCTTCAGACCGGTTGTCTTCAGACGCATTTCCCGCTCCCCGACTCGCCCGGCCAGCTCGCCAGTCGGCACGCCCAGGAACTCGACTTCCTCGGACGACCGCCGCCCCTGCGAAGCGGCGACCGCGTTGTTGTTGACGATGACCTGGCGCTGCGCGCCGTCGGTCTGGTCGATGTACTTGACGATAAGCTGGCTCGGCGCGAGCGAGGTCGAGCCGGTCTTCTCCTGGGTGATCTCCAGGAGGCCGCTGTCCTCGTCGAACAGCGGCAAGTCTGCAACGCTGTAGTCGTCCCGCAGGAGGCGGATGCTGATTTGTCCGGTCTGTCGGTTCGGGTAAACCTCGGCGCCGATATGCGATTTCACCGTCTCGCAGAAGTTTGAGAACGTGTCGGACCTGGTCCATTCAAAGCACAGCCCGAAACCCTCGGCATACAGCTTGTCGGCAGCGGCCCGCCAGCTCGCCTCGTCCATCCGCGTGCGGGCCAGCCCCCGGAAGTCCCGGCCGGTGTAGACGAGATAGAGGATATGCGCCGGATTCATCGCCTTGATCTGACCGTCCGCGAGCCAGATAAATTGCTTTTCGGGATACCAGGGGTTGCCGTCCCACAGGCGGTTGCCGCCTCGGCGCAGAATCTCCCAGGTCTTCGGGTAGGGGTTCATGGCGGTGACCAGGCCGGAATAGAAGCACGTGGTGACGCCCCGGAACGCCGGTACCAGGCCGCCGAGCATCGCCGCCAGGCGCGGCAGGACGCCCTGGTCCTCCTCGCCAAACAGCACGTCAAGCGTTCCGTCGAGCCCGCCTTCGCCCTTCTTCCCGCCGAAGAGGTCCGGCGCATTGATGCGAACCTGGCCGTTACTGGTGATCGAGCCCTTCCATGCGGTCTTGCCGCTTGCCCGGATTGCACAGACCTCGTCGATCTTCTTACCCAGGGCGAAATGGATGTCAAAAAAGTACTCGAACCCGACCGTCTGTGCCTTCGGTTTAGCGCCCATCGGCTACCTCCTGGCATGCGTGCTCAACCAGCTTGAGCGCGAGCGCGTCGCCGGTCGCGACTAGCACGTCGGCCTCGATGCCGTCCCGTAGGAACGCCATCCAATCCAGGCCATGGCGCTTGAAGAAGTCCCGCGCCTGCCGGTGGCAGTAGCCCTGCCGAGTGGTCCAGGTCGGCACGGTATGCAGGTGCTGAGCCGTAACGATCATTTCTTGCTCCCTTTGGTCTTAATCGCCTTCGTTCTGTAGTTGCCCACGGTCAGCACCATCCAGCTCTTCGACCAGCACTGACCGAAGACGGCGACCTGTTCGTCACCCTCGTCGCAGCGCGGGAAATCGATGTCTTCAAAGGCGGTCGGCTTGGGCTTCTGCGGCTTCGGTGCCAAGACCTTGGATAGGATGAACGACGCCGCCAGGATGACGAGATTGATTGTGATCGGGTCCATGGCCTACCTCACCAGACCTGGTCGCCATCGAATGGCGACTTGCCTTGCATCGCGTTAAACCCCCTGAAGTTGGGGAGGTTGCTGAATTTGTCGTCGCAGGTCTGCGCGAGCCCGTCGCAACCTGGATAAACCCGCAGTTGGCCACCTGCCGGAATGCCCTCGGTGCCGCCCAGGATGTAAAGATCGGGTCCGGCGTGCCGCTCGATGTAGCGGCTATCGTAGTTGTCGCCGTCCACTTGCCACTCGACGTAGCCCCCGGTAAACCAGCCATCGACATAGCCGGCGACCACGCCGCTGGAGATCACCCAGCCGCTGATGCTCTGCGGCGTCAGCGTCACGCGATACGGAACGAGGTTGACCTTGCAGCGATGGTCGCCAACGACTGCCGTGCAGGTGCGGCAGTAGGTGTCGATCAAGCCGGGCTGGTCCATCAGTTCGTCTTCTGACACGCACGTTATGCGGCAGCTATCCACGGTCGGCCAGTCCACATCGCCAATCTGGCCCACCCAGGAAACCGCTGCCTCGGTGTCGCCGTAGTGCATGTCGTAGACGACCAGGTCGATGGCACCGCTCGGCGACCGGGACTTGTACAGCAGCGCGACGTCGAGGTCGGCCGGCGCGGTGATGACGAACTGGTCGGACTGCGGATCGCCGGAACAGATGATCCCGTTGTCGATGATGCCGCCCGGCACGGTGCGGAAAATCTGGTTTTGATAAGTGATGTCCCGGTCGCTGCTGTTGTAGCTCCAGCGGATGGCTCCACGGCTGAACTGGTACAGCCGCACCGGCTGCCCATCCGCGAGCGAGCTTTCGCGGCTGTTAAAACTCATCGTCACGAACCCCTTTGAACGTCAGGGCGGCAGTTGCTACGCCCTCGCTATCAGTGACGTGCTCGATCTCGACCACGTCGGTGGCGGCGCTACAGAGCGCCATGAAACAAATGCGCGCCACGTCACCAGGCTCGACCAGCCGGCCCAGGGCGGCATCGATGGCCAAGCGCTCGGTGTCGGCGTCCAGCTCTGTGCTGGTGAGGATGCGGCGGTGATAGACCGTGCCGTCGTATAGCTCGATGCGGATATCGCGACGGCCCGGCCGGCCGTTGGCGAAACGGGCATAGCCGATATTGCGCACGTCCAGCGCGGTGGACAGCTGCGAGACGGTGGCGACTAGGGTCAGGTCGTCGGCGTGGGTCGGCACCCATAGCGGCTTCTGCTGGCCGCGCAGCGCATAGACCAGGCTACGGAACGCCGACCGCTCGGCTCGGCCCATACCGATCCAGCGATGGCCGATGACGGGCAGCGCCATGCCGGCGACGTCGGTCACGCGGGGAATCGCGCTGCCGTTGTCCAGGGTGGACAGCAGGCGCTGATAGCTGGAGGTGAGGTCTTCGCTTTCGTCCGGGCGCTGTTCCAGGACAGGACGCCCCCGGTACATCGTCGCCGGCATCACCTCGGGCCAACTGCTGGGTTCCATCACCAGGAACGACACCCGCGCAGACTGCGCGGTATCGGTCAGCCGGGTCAGCGTGGGCTGCTCGGTCAGCTGCGCGGTGCGTACCGGGTACAACCGGGAGCCAGTTCTCCAGGCAGCCTGGACGGGCCGGACCAGGTCCAGGCCGCTGGCGGTCACCGTCTTGACCTCGACGACCTCATAAGTAAAAGCGTCCTCACCGCGCAGCATCGCTAGACCGCCGTCGCGGAAGTCGAGGCCGGCCGTGTCGCACGGAATGCCCAGCGACCCGGCCGCCAGCGGCTGGTGGAGCAGCTGGATATCAGGCCAGATCGGCAGCGCCCAAATGCGCGCGCCCCAGCCGAACAGCGTCATGTCCAGCAGCTGCCGCTCGCGATCCACCGCGTACATGTTCGCGTCGAACTCTCGGCGCGGCGCCAGGCGCATGGCTCGGCGCTGGGTCACGGCCGATTCGCTTTGCAGGATATTTGTCGATGCGCTCAGGCGTTCGACGATGCTGTCGCCCCAGTCCGGTGCGAACGTCCAGGCGATGATGCGATTGCCAGTGATGACCAGGACCAGGTTCGGCTCGCCCTGGAGTCTCCAGACGATCCTCGCATTGACGACGGGCGGGCCGTCCGTGCCAATGCTGACGGTCCAGGTGCGTTCCTCCAGGGCGGCGAAACCCAGCGGCGGCGACGCCTGGCCAGACAGCGTGATGCCGTCTGCGGCTTCGCGGTCGATTGCGGTCAGCGTGCGCGGACTGAAATATGCGTTCCAGACTGATGCCGGTCGTATCTGGGTGCTGACGACGTTGCCCAGTTCCATTGCGGTCGGAATCAACCAGAGGCGGTTGTAGTAGTTCTCTTCCAGAGCGCTTTGGTGGACAGCCTGGTAGGTCGAATGGATCACCTCTACCGGCTGATGCGCCCCATAAGCGCCGCCCCAGGTCGAGGCCGCGACCGCTGCAAGGCTGATGTCCTGGTTCAGCTCCAGGGCGTCGATATTCGGCGTGATGCCAGCAACGATCCCCTCCACAGGCTTCGGCACCTGGAACCCCGGAAACGTCGCCATCACTCGACCACCCGGAAGCAATAGCCGACCCAGGCGCTGGTGCTGTCGAAGTCGGTAGCGGTTCCGCGTTGGAGCAACGGATAGACGCGCCAAGTGTCGCTACCGACGACAAGCGGATCACCAGGCGCGAGGAAGGCCATGTTGCATATGCCAAAGTCCGGCACTTCGCCCACGTAGCGCGAGCGCTGCTGAGCGCCGAACGCATAGATGGCGCACGGCACAGTGGTGGTCGAGCTGTTCAGCTCGTTTGCGCTGGCGTCGATCAGCCCCACGTCGGGATGGTACTGACTGCTGTAGTTTCCGCGACCGGGGCCGACGACGCGCCGGGGGACGTTCGTTGTGTAGTCGAACGGCAACCATTCCGGCGACGGGCCGCCGTCGAGGCCGTCCAGCCGCAGCATGCAGCTGCTGTTGCTGTATTGAATGTGGTAGCCATCGAACGGATGCGACGACCAGTTGTTTGTCAGTGCCTGACCGGGGGTATAGATGAACGAGCCGCAGACATACTGACCACCCGTATAGCCGACGCCACGTTTGTTGAGCGAGCCAATCATCACCGGCCGGAACTGACCTGCCGCGATCTCGACGTGCAGGTGCAGATAGGCCGCCGTGGCAAACAGGTGGTAGCGCGTGAACGGCCCACCGCTCAGCTGTGCGACGGTCGGCCCCTTCGACGAATAAGGGTTGTTCTGCACCGAGTTACCGGGCTGCGCGTTCCACGCCAGGCTGTTATCGAACCCCGTATTGCCCGCCATCTGGAACTGATTGGCTCCGGCATTGAATGACCAGTAGCCGTCGGCGTTGTGACAAAGCCATTCCGATGCCGAGGCGCGGTCGGTGACCCAGCCGAGCGACTCGGCGTGGACGCGCACCTTGGCGAGCAAGTCGGCCGGGTTGTTCGCTGTTCCTGTGAAATAGGCCATGTCAGTCCTTCCTGATCGCGTAGAGCCAAGGGTTACCGCTACGCCAAGCGGTTTGGAAAACGACGTGGTCGACACCGTCCTCGACGATCACGTCTTCGGCGCCGGAGTTGAGCGTCGGCACGTAGAAGGCGCCGTCGAAATCGCCCAGGTAGCGGCGTCCCTCGGTTTCGCGGGTGACGAACTGCAAAGCTTTCAGCGGGAACTTCCCGAATGAATCCCGCAGTTGTTTGACCACGGTGTCACTGCTGCCCGCATAACGGCCGCAGCCCAGCGGGAGGAGCGTCCGATTGTTGTAGTCGGACTCGTTGGCAGCCCCTCCGTCTACAGTGAAACCGAGCCAGCGCCCGGCGGGATCGCGGAGATAGCAGCTTCGCTCGTAGGGGCTGCTGATGCCTCGGTGCCGGTCGCTGACGTCTGACCAGCGAGTTGCAACGTCACCACGGTAGGAGCCCACGACGGCAAGCGGGTACGGATACTGCGACGGCGGACAGGGTGGCAGGATGAAGCCGGCGCCGGCCGACTCGTAGATCGTCGAGACTTTCACGACGATCCAGAAGCGTCGGCCGTTAGCGAAGAACCAATAAGGCATCGGCTGGTTCCAGGCCAGCAGTTGCACCCGCGGGCTGTAGTTGGCAAACGCGGTCCAGTAGTCGCCACCGGGCGGGATCGCTCCAGGATTGAACGCCGTGCCACCCATGAGCCGGACGTTGTAGTAGTCCAGGGCGGTATCGCCGTAGGACTGGATGCCCATGAAGATGCTGTCGGTGCCGCCCAGGCCGGGGGCGCGCAGGGTCACCTGGCGCACGGCGATGGCCGTGCCCGACGCGGGAAGGGTGTTGTCGAAAACCTTCTCGTAGGCCTGCCCAGCTGCGACCAGGTCTGGGTTCGCGGTGAGGAACTGGACGAGGCGCTCGACCAGGTTCTGGTGGTTCGTGGCGGTGCCGAATTCGGTGGCCATGGGACTCCTATCCGATAATCTGCTTGACGAGCTGGCGGTTCTTGTTCAGCCAGACGATGTAATGGTCGCCGCCCTTGCCGGCCCACATGTCGGCCGCCATCTGGTCGGGGTCTTGAACGGCATGGAGGTGGACCGCGTTGTTCACTGCGGTGCTGAAATTCTTGGACGGCTCCTGTATCTGAGCGGCGCCCATGCTTGGGCGTGGCAGGGATGGCGCGGGAATGCCGGCGACGCCTCCGGTGGCGTGGCGGACAGCTCCCGCCCAGTCATGGAGCGCAGCCCATCCGCGTTGGTTGATGTCCAGCAGCAGCGGAGTAAGCCCTGGCTGCATGGCGGATGCCGACCGGATTACGACCTCATTGTTGGATAGCCAGGCCGGTATGCTGTCGCTGGTGGGTGTGCCTGGTCCCTGGACCTGGCCGCCACCCGCGAAGCCGAAAATGCTGGTGATCGAAGATAACCAGCCACTCCCGCCACCAGCCACTCCAGCGGCCCCGGCAGCTCCCGCAGCGCCGCTCACCCCACTGACACCATTGGCGGCGGCCAGCGAGGCGGCAGCGGCCTGGATAGCGGCGGCGCCGCTCAGGAGCGTGCCGCCAGCAGTCGCCAGGGCGCCCGCCGAAGCGGATACAGCCGAGGCGCCGACCGTTAGCCCCTGGGCGCCGCCATCGGTGCCACCGCCCAGGCCAAGCCCGGAAAGCAGAGACGCCCCCAACTGGCGGGTCGCCATCCTGGCCACGTCGCCAATCATGGTGCGGACGAAGTCATCCAGCGACGCCTTGCCAGTCATCACGAAATTAACGACGGCATCCTCCAGACCGGAGAAGGCGTTACTAAACAGTTCGTAGGTCTGACCCGCGCCGTCCCTGGCGGAGTCGATGTAATCAGCGAACGCCGACGTCGCCCCGTTGACCCAGTTGCCCTGGGCGACCTGGAGGTCGGCGTAGTTGCGTTGCAGCTGCTGGGTCATCGCGGCATGGTTAGCTTCCAGCGCCTTGAGCTTGTCGTTGTACTCGTCGAGGCTCATGCCTCGGGAGCCGTCACCGTACTGGCTCGCCAGGTCCAGGCGCTGCTGCGCGAGTCGGTCGTCAAGGCTGCCACGCTGATCGAACAGGCGGCGCTGTTGCGCGCCCATGCCCACGGCAGCGGCGGCACGTTGGCCCTGGAGGGCCAGCGCATCCTGTTGTTGCTGGAGCGCATCGCTGTAGGCCTTGACTGCCTGGGCCTGTTTCTTCAGGCGCCCCTGTTCGTTGAGCTGGAGGACTTCCAGGTCGGCGTCGGCCCTCTTCTGCGCCTTGACCATGTTGTTCCTGGCCTCGGCGATCTTCTGATCCAGGCTGATGCGCTGGGCCGCCGTGGTGGAACTTTTGTCGCGCAGCGCCTCCAGCGCCTGGATTTCCCCCTCATAGGCTGCGGTGACCTGGTCCTTGTTCTGGCTGATCAGTTCGCCGCGTTGCACGACATAGTCCGCATAGCTCAGCAGGCCGGCGCGCTGCTGCGCCTGGAGCTTCTGCTCGGCGTTCCTGAAATCGGTTTGCAACTGGTCCAGGCGGTTCTTCGCCTCGGTGACGCTGGACTGGTCGAGGGGCGTAGACGGTCCTTTCGGGGTTTTCGGGTCTTTGTACTTCTGATCGATGGCCTTGCGAGCGGCGGCGATATTTTCCGGCCGCAGGCGTTCGTCGTTCGGGTTAGCCGCCTGGATCGCGGCAATGCTCCGGTCCAGCTCCCTGTTGAGCTTGTCGCGCTTTTCCTTGTTGGTGCGCACCGACTCCAGCAGCTTGTCCATGCTCTGCTGGCCGCGTATTGCCTCGTCCTCCAGGTAGCGATCCAGGCGCGCCTTCTGCGCCTTCTCGCCCTCGTCCTGGATTTCCTGGAGGGCATCGGTGAATTGCTTCCCGCGCTCGTCGTCCGACATCGAGCTGCGCTGATACGCCTTGCGTAGCTCGTTGAACCAGCCCAAGGGGCCGAAGACAGCCCCGCTGGCCACAGCGCGCCCCGGCTGGAAGGCCTGCCCCTTGGTCAGTTGCTCCAGGCGTTCCTCGGGCGTCTCCGTCCGGCCCACGCCGAGCATTTCGTCCCAGGCGCCCTTGGCCACCCCGGCAACGGTCTTCCAAGCGGTTTCCAGGGTGCCCAGGTTCTCGACGATCTGGCTCGCCCGCTCGTCCATTGCCTGGCTATAGGCATCCATGGCCAGCTGGGCGGCACCCAGCGAATCGCCTTGCTGATCGAGGGCGGCTATCTGCTCGTAAACCGAGGCGGTCAGGTAGTGATATTTCTCGTTGAGCTGCTGCGAGGCTTTGACCGGTTCGTCGGCCAGCTTGGAGAACTCGGCGACCGTATCCGAAACAGCCTTGCCGGTTGCTTCCTGCATCGCGATGGAGGTAGTGGCAACCTGCTCGATCTGGTCAACCGTGAACTTGCCGGTCGCGGTGATTTCCGACAGTACCGCCACGGCCTCATACTGAGTGCCGTTCGCCCTGGCGAGTGACGCCGCCATGGCGGACAGTTGCCCGGCGGTGGTTCCGGCATAGTTTCCGGTCAGGACGATGGCCTTGTTCAGCTCGCTCGCCTCTGAGCTGCCTTTCTCATACGCCAGAGCCAGCGCCACGCCCGCAGCGGCCACCGCCGCGCCGATGATGATAAAGGCGCTACCTGCTCCGCTGAGCCCCACCATAGCCGTCTTGGCGTTGTTGGCCGACGCTGCGGCAGCGTCCGCCCCTCGGGCGATGTCGTCCAGGCCGTCGCTGGCGTTACTCGCGATCCCGAAGAACGATTTGACCTGATCGCCCAGCGCCTGAAACGTCGCGCCGACGCCACCGAAACTGTCCTTGATCTGCCCGCCTTGCTGGATGGCAACCATCCACAGTGGCATCCCGCTGGCCAGGCTGGTGACCACGTCGGTGATCTGCGCCGGCAACTGCCGCATGGCCTGGCGGTACTGACCTGCCGAAATGCCGGCCACGGCCATGGCGTCAGACGTGCCGAGCAGGCGGTCCCGTTGCTCCTGGAGCTTGGCGTTGTAGGTCGTAAAGACGTCCGGGTCGATCCCTCGACCCCTGGCAGCATTCAGGCGCGCCTGGAGGCTGTCGAGCTTCTCCAGCTCGCGAGTGACCGGGTCGATGGCCGCGAGCAGTTTGCCCAGCTCGGCCTGCTGCCGGTCGAACTCGGCGGTGGCTTTCGCCGCAGCCTCGGCCGCTCGTTGCTCGGCTGCAACCTGCTGTTCGCGGGCGCGCTCGGCGTTGTGGTAGGCATTCATCGACGCCGATTGCGCACGGGCGCTTTCCTGCCATCCGCTGGTGGCTGCCCGCGTGGCGGTGTTCATCCGATCCGAACTTTCCGCCAGCGCGTCCAGCGCTTCCCGCTGTTGCAGGGAGGCGGCGACCATCGCCTTGATCCGGGCCGCCTGCTGGTCGGCTGTCTCCCCCAAACCGGACAGCTCCCGGCCAGCCTGGCTGGCATGGTCGCCAGCGGCTTGGATCGAGTCGGACAGTTCCTCGACCTGGTCCGCACCCTGCTGAAGGTCAGCGCGGATGCGCAGGGCTAATACAAGGTCTTGGTCGGCCACGTTCAATTACTCATGAGCTGATCATAGGCGGCAATCGCTACAGAGCCCCCGGCGAAGCCATGGTTGACCGCCATCAGCTCGCGGGCTTGCTGGCGGCCCTTTTCTGCCTCGGCTTCGCGGAAGAACAGCATTAGCTGTCGCTCGGTGTAGCGGCCGAGCTGGTCGCGCTGGTGTCCTGCTGCGACGAGGCAGGCGAAGACTCGACCCCACGTTGTTGGAGGGCTTGAGCCACTACTATCGGGCGCCACAGGCGGCGGACGAAAAAACCCTGGTTGGCTGCCCACCAGACCAGCATCAGGGACTCACCGTCGCTTGGACGGAGCGAACGGACCCAGTCATCCGCCTTGCCACAGCTCACGGCAATCAACGGCAGAACGAGCTTCCAGTGCTCCGTCAGCACGTCCAACGCAATGGTCGCGCCCTCGACTCCTTCGAGGTGTTCACGCGGCACCTGGAGGAACGCCTCGGCAATGGCCTTGAGGGCCGCGTGGTGGGTGAGCTGCTCTTCGAAGGTCAGCTCGCGGACAACCAGGTCCTCGCCCCCGACCGTCAAACGACGGTCGGGGAACAGAACTTCCAGGCTGTCATCGACGGGGGTGTCGTTCGGCTTCTTCATGACTCACCCCAGCTGAATAATGCGGCCGAAGCGGCCCAGGTCGCCGGTATCCGGCTTGCTGGTGTCCAGCAGGATTCCGCCGCTGATCTGCATACCGGCGACGGTGTTGCCGTCGCTGATCAATGCCAGCTCCTGGAGCGGGTCGGTCGCGACCTTGTACAGCTCGACGATGACCGGCGCGCCGCCTTCGGCCAGGTTGATGCCCTTATAGCGCAGGGCAACGGTCGGCTGCGGCGCGGTGAACATGCCCACCTGCTTGGTGGCGGCGTACTCATAGGCCGCTTTGAACGGCTGGGTCGGGGCCGGCGTCGGCAGACCCAGCAGTTGGACCTCGCCGTAGGCGCCATCGGCTCGCAGGGCGTAATACTGCGGGTCGAGGGGCGCCGGGCTGCTCGCGCTGTCGGTGATGACCAGTTCGCTGACGCCGAAATTGGCCAAGCGGATCACATCGCCAGCCACCAGGTCGGCGGGGAGTACCTCGCCCGTCACGGAGCCCGCCGCCTTGGCCACGACCTTGCCATAGAGGGTAAGCGCCAGGTTATCCGGGCCGATGCTGTGCAGGGTGATGTTGACGGTGGCGGTCTTGCCGATGGGGAAGCTTCGGACCAGGGCTTTCTGGCCGCTGTAGCTTTCCTTGTGCTCGACCTTCTCGACTGCGAGCTGGATGCTCATGGCCGAGACATCCTGAATCCAGCGCCATTTGCCGAGGACGCCGTTGACGATAGGCGCGGCGTCAATCTCACCTTGCCCGTAGAAATACGTTTCCTGTGCCATGTGAGGCCTCCGTAGGAATCAGATGTTGCGCGTTACTTGTCGCGTTTCTCGTCGGCCTTGGGCTCGGCGGGAATCTTGGTGATCAATTGACGGCGCAGCAGAAACTCGGCATCGGCGCGACTGACTTCGATCTCGTCGCCCTGCGCCACCGGCTTGCCGGCATGGGTGTGATTGGGTTTCTCGGCGGTGATGGTGACTTTTACGGTTTCCATGACTTGAGCCTCGGGAAGACAAAGTTGGCGGTGAACACCAGCGGGAAATAGAAGAACCCGTTGCTGTAGCTGACTGGCGAAGCCTGCGGGCTGCGGGCCAGCGGGCTGACGCCCTGATCAGGAACCCAGCCGGTCAGTGCCTTGAGCAGCTGGCCGAGCAGCGGGCCGGCTTCGCGCCGGGCGCCCTGGCCGTCGCCCTGGGCGTCGGCGTAGTACAACGTCAGCACGGCTGCCCAGTGCTGGGTGACCGTCTGAATCGCCCGACTGCCGCCCTGGTGCGACGCCCCGGTGCCGATCTCGTCGCCCAGGTAGACGACATAGACGCAAGGCGAGCCCTGGCGCTGTTCGTCGAGGGTGGCCAGATCGGGGATGCCCGAAACGTCCTGAAGGCCGGGCACCTCGGCGCGGATGCGCTCGACCAGGAGCGTCTCCAGGAACAGGTAATCGAACGGCTCGGCAGTGCTCACCAGGTGCCCCCGAAATCGTTGCGTTGCGAACTGATTTGAACGGTATTGGCAATGGGCGCCGGGGTGCCGGAGCTGGTCAAGGCCAGGCTGAGCTTCCCGGAGGAAATGCCGCCCAGCAGCTTCCGCTTGCGCTCGGCATCCAGGATCGCGGGGTGGTCGTCCTTGACCTGGGTGTGCAGGTTGGCAAATGCCAGCACGCACGCTACGCGCTTCAGCACCACAGGCACCTGGGCCAGCGGCAGCTGGTAGCGGGCGTGCAGGTGGAGATCGATCTCCGCGTCCGCATCGGCGATAGCCTGGGCCACGACCGCCGGATCGATGGTCGTGGCGGGTTTATTGACGCGGTCGCTCAGCTGGCGGATGGACGCCTCGCCGTACTGCTCGACCAGGTCGGCCTGGGTGCAATAGCTCACTGTTGCTGCTCCTGGTGCTCCAGGACGTCGATGGCGCTATGGCACTCGGCAGCGACCCGGCGATCCAGCTCGGCCTGGGCGAGGTCGCCCTGGGCTTCGATGATCGGAGCATTGTGCTCGGCGTTCTGCGCGGCGATGGTCAGTTGACTGATGGCCAGGGTGTGGTCGCTCATGTCGAACTCCTGATGAATAGGTGGCCATCCGTGGCCAGGGGCGGTCCCTCTGCTGGGGTGGGTTATTCCTGGGTGTCGTTGTCCGACGCGGGCGGCTCACCCTCGCCGCCGACGTCGTCCGGCAGGAACTCGCAGGACTCGACGCGCAGCTGGGGCTCTTCCTTGAGGGCCTTGAGCTGCGCCTCGGTCAGGGCGGACAGGGCGATTCCGATTCCTTCGCTGGTGAACGCGAAGCCAGCACGCCGGAAGGTCGGCGGATAGCTGCGCACGAAGATGCCCTCGACGCTCTGCTGGGCTTCATCGCCCGCCGCCTGGCGGGCCAGCCTGGCGGTCGGCTTGGCGGTAGTTGCGGCTTTGCGTGCCATGAGCTGCCCCCTTATGCGCCAGTGCCGGTGGAGCCATAGGCCAGCTGCCAGAAGCCGTAACCGGCAGCAGCGCGGGCTTCGGCGCCGAACTTCAGCTTGCGCAGGTTGAAGACGTCATCCGAATCCAGGTTGACCTGGGAAACGAATTCCGGCTGCTTCCTGGGCTGGAAGATGAACGGTTTTACCGGCTTGGTGGTGTCCAGCAGGAACCAGGCGGTGTCGGACTCGATACGCCCGTCCACTACCAGCTCAGCAGTGCCGACGTAGGGGTTCGGGGTGTTGTCCGCGAGCCTCGGGTTGGTGAGCAGCATCTTCGCCACGTCTTCCAGCGCCGGGCCGACCAGGAGCACGTTGGGGGAGACGTTGAGGGAACGTCCTTCCTCGTCTTTGAACTTCTTCATCGCAGTGCGAGCAGCGCCATAACCTGCCTTCGCCGCCGCCTGGTTGGCGTTGGAAAGCGGAGCGGTGCCCTTGTTGCTCACCGAGGCATCACCGACAGGGTGATCCGTGTCGATGAAATACTGGCCGTCGAAACAGGGCTTGGTGAAGGCGCCGTTGACCGCTTCATAGACCAGCTCGTCCGGGAGCTGAGCCGCCGAGTAACCGGCCATCTTCGCCTGGGGCGAGTAGATGCCGATTTGGTCGTCCTCGATGTCGTTGCGGTCCACCTCGACGGTGGCCTCGAAGTCCTCGTTCTCGACAACGTACTTGTAGGCCTTCAGGTTCTTGACCACCTTCGCGCCGATCCAGCGGCGCATCTTCGGAAAGGTGCTCAACCACTTGTAATCGTTGCTGCTGGTGTTGCTCGGCACTTCCATGGCGATCTTCTGCCAGGTGGTGGGGGCCGCCGCGAAGGCGTTGTTGAAGATGGTTTTGATCGCGACGAATGCCGCGTTGAGACTCTGCTTGTTGATCAGCATGTGTCCGGTTCTCCGTTGGTGAGCCTGTTATTCCACCCACACGCCGTCCGGTTCGACGCCGATGATGCGGCCGGCCGGGGAGCGGGTTTCGGTGCCGTCCGTGGCGGCGACGGTCTGGTCGTCCACGATGTAGGCGGGTTTCATCAGGTGCGCCTGGGTGACGCTGCCGTCGTTCGCCCACTTGAAGGCGTTCAGGCGGCGCACGCGGACGACCTTGGCGCCGTCCGCGCCATTGCGGTTGTCCACGTATTCCTCAGCGCGGCCCAGGTAGGTCAAGCCGGTGGCGGTGCTGCCGCCTACGGCGAACCCGGTAGCGTTCGCCACGACGATGGCGCCGGCGAAGACCTGGACGTTGGCCGCTACCGGCACGCCGATGACCTCGGCGTCCTGAAGCGGGGTGTTGCGGTCGGTGGTCAGGGCGGTCATAGCGCCTCCTTACTGGCCTTTCAGGGTCTTGAGGTAATCCTCCGGCTTGATCTGCATAGCCGAGCAAACCGCGAGGGCGGCCTCGTCCAGCTGGTCAACCGAGGTAGGCACCGAGGTACGCCCGGCGCTCTGCTGTTGGGTCAGGGCGGCGATGGGCTTGGCCTGGCCCAGGTAGTTCTTCAAGCCAGCCAAGTCCTTGGCGCCGTATTCACGCGCCCAGGGCTCCATGGACGGAATGAGTCGGCCCTCCTGGATAGCGCTGTTGATCAGGCCGTCCAGCTCGCCGCCGTTGATGCGAGAGGTCAGCTCCGCGACCTGGCCCTGGAGCTGGGCGACGGCCTCAACGGGCACATACTTCGCCGGGTCAGGGTTACCGGGAGCGGCGACCTTCAGTTGGGCGGTGGCGGCGGCGATCTGCTCGACGTCGGCGTCCTTGGCCAGGCCGAGGGTTTCGCGCAGCTTGGCCAGGTTGGTGGCCTGGGCGTCCAGGGCCGGCTTAAGGGCGGTCAGGGCCGCAATGGCCTCTGCCTCGGTCGTGCCTTCTTTCAGCGACAGGGTCGCGATGATGGCTTTCAGGAGTTCATCCACAGGGGTTTCCTCGTCGGGGTGGTAGAGGCCAAAGGTCGCGGCCGCTCGGCGTGCGAGGGGCTCCAGACCGTCGATGGCGGGGTCATTTGTCATTGCGCCCATGAGGATGGAGAGGACCGTGCCGTCCGGGGCGTAGCTGAAGACGGGGCTGAAGTAGAGGTACTCGCCGTCCTCGATCAGCTTCGCGGCGCGGGCGGTGTATTCGACACGCCCCCACAGGCCGGAGCCTTCGCGCCATTCGAAGTCCAGGAAACGGCCGGCAGCGGGCGCGGGCTGGCCGTTCTGCTCTTTCTTTAGGGTCTGGTGCTCGTAGTCCAGGACGGGCGGAGTCTTGCGCGACCGTGCGCGCTCGATCACTGCGGCGGCACTGGCGGCATCGATCCGCCAGCCCGGCACATCCATAGGGCGCCCATCCATGGGCCAGAACTCACCGGCAGGTGTAACTTGAATCCAGGCGCTGCCGTCCTCCAGCTTGGGGAGCTGGAACGAGCAGGCGGCGATGGCAACGTGTAGGCGGTTCTTCTTCATGCCGCCAATGGTGGCGACGGTCGAGCGCGGCGGTTACGTGAAGGGGTTCAACGACTGCGGAAACCGTCCGGCGCCGTCTTCTGGCTAAGCCCTGGCACGCGGATGGCGATGGAACGATTTCTAACGGGGTTCTAACGGGGTTAACGCACCGACTCTGATGCGAGGTAGCGGCTAACCCCGTTTCGGCGCGTGTAGCGCGTTTGCGGGCGGATCAGGTGATCACGCAGATGGCGGGTCGCTCGCCAGGCACTCCAGGGCGAACTGGACGGTATACGGCGCGGGACGGTAGCCCTCTTTGACATCCTCGCTCAGGTAATAGCGCATCACCCTGTCACTGAGGCCGAGCAGCTCGGCTGCGCGCCGCTGGCTGATACCGGCTTTCTTGAGCAGCCCGCGCAGGTAGCGCGGGTCTGGATTGTGGCTGGAGGCGTCAGGTTTCACATTTTCACCCGCAGTTGCTCCGGTATGAACGCAAGAACCTTGTTGCTGCCGAGAATGACGTAGTTCGGGCTCCCCCACTCCATGGCCATCTGCATGGCCTTCGCCGCAGCTGCGCCGGGATCGCTTCCCGCGCGGGCCCGGCCAACGACCATTTTGCCATCCCGCTCTACGTTGACCTCGTAGCTTCCCGGATTCCTGGGGGTTTCCGTCACCGTAACGACTGTTGGTCGGCTCATGCCTGTTCCTCATACCGCTGCTTGAACTTGTCCTGAAAAATAGCCATTAAACGCCCATGGACGCGGCTTCCCCAGGTGACACCTACGTTCTGCGAGGCAGTGGCCAGCATCACGTTGGCGATGCGATACCACCATCCCCAATCAGCAAACGGGCTGCTCGCGACCCGCCCATCTGCGTTGAGCAGCGCCTCTTCCCATGCCTTGAACTCGCGATACTCTTCATGATTGGACTCGTCCACCAGCCGTTGCAGGACGGTAGCCTGGAGCCCCTCATGGAGCCTGGCGGCAAAACCAGCGGCGGCCAGGACCTGGTCTTCAGTCAGGCTGTCGGGGTCTGCATCTTCCCAGGACTGGATGAATCGAGCCGCTTCAATAACCGAGCGGGCGACGATGCGATCTGAAATCGTGTTGCTCATTGGGGTAACCTCCTGATGATTCTCAGTCAACATCGCGGTCTATGGCGTCGCCGTAGACTCGAATCCCGTGTTGATTGACTTCGCCGCACACCTCAACCCACTTCGCCCTCATGATGTCAATATTTCGGCAGGCGCCTTCAGCCTCCTCCAGCCCCTGGCGGCGAATATAGTTCGCCAACTCATTGGCCTGATCAGAGAGTGTTTCGGCCTGAAACACGATAAGCGACAGGATCGAGGCTGCCTCTTCAAGAGACTCCCGAAGATCGGGGTATTTTCTCCAGGCTGCTACCAGCGCAACCTGAGCATCTGAAAGCTTCTTTTCCATGGCATCGTTCCTTCGTGGCGCCTCGCCATTGTGGCTGGCATGACGCCATATTAGGCACATTGTGCCTAATGCACAATAGGCACAATGTGCCGCTTATCCGAATGAATTCCCTCTAGCGACCCTGGGATAGAACAGCCAGGAGGACGTCCAGGACCGCATCGCGAGCGCTTGGCTTGAGCTGGCCGTTTCTGAGGACCGGCAGATACGGGCGCGCCGGGATTGTCACCTTGCGGCCTCGCCCAGCCTGACCGCCCAACTGCTGGATAGCTGCGTAGCTCAGATTGGAGCCGATCTGCACCTGGTCACGGTCGGCGCGGGTTGTGATCGAGCGCGCCAGGGCGTTGGTGACCTGGAGAATCGGATGCGCGCCGCGCCCCTTTGCCTCTCGCGCTGCAACGGTAACGGGGCTCAACTGGGGCCATCCCGGCCCCTCGTCCATGAATGCAAACTCCGTCTCGGCCAGCAGCTCAGCAGCGATGCCGCGCATCAGCGGCAGAGTGTCGGTTACCGCCGCGTAGAGCGCCGCCAGGCGCTCCTGGACCTCGCGGTCCACCAGTTCCAGCTCGATGCGATTGGCCATTAGCGAACCCTCCTGTAACGGCCCAGGGCGAGCCCGTCGTCGATGCTTTCCATCGTCACCTCTGTAACCTGGCTGATGTTCTCCATTTGGCCCGGCCCATAGACGCCACCGCGCAGCCGAACCGCCAGGGTAGAGTCGCCGTCCTGGACGACATAGACCAAGGACTCGCTGCCACGCTCCCACAGCACCATGGCGGGCTGTGCCAGGTGCTGCGGCAGGTTCGCCAACTGCTCGCGAGCGACCGGACTGTTACGGATCACGGTGTCGCTGGCCGATACCACGCCAGCCTGGAGCTGGGCGCCTTGGGCAGCCGCGTAGGTGATATCGGTCGGATCGAGGACGCCGACCGACATCGTCTGTCCCTGGGGCGACGTGGAGCGGTCCACAAACGCCTTCCAGGCGCGCTGGCGTACCGGGTCCAGGAGCACGCCCTGGACCTCGCCGAGGGCGGCAGGCGCTCCCAGCGTGCGCTCGGCCTTGTTGTACAGCACCTGGTCCATCAGGGCGCTCTGTATCGGGCTGCCGTCGAACCCGGCATCGGGACGAAATTGGATCTTCCGACCGGCCCGGTCGGTCGTCTCCAGGGTGGTCAAGGTCTGCTCCCGAATCTCCCCCGTCCGCTTGTCTACGCCCGTCTCGACGGTCACCTGGCCCGTCTTGCCGACGCTGGATTCGACCGTCAGACCACGGCGACGCACAGCGGCCGCCGTCAACGGAACGATTCGGCACCGGCAGTTGTAGCCATTCGGCGGCATGATGTGCTGCCAGATCGGGTCGTCCCAGCGGAACACCTTGCCATGTAGCGCCGCATGGCTGGGCCGGGTGACGCTGTCCATGACGGCCACATACATCCAGTAAGGGTGAGTTTCCCTGGCCTCGTATGCGGCGGCATAGCGCCCGGCCATGTAGGCCGACTGCATGTTGGTCTGGTAGATCGTTTCCAGCCGGCGCGGGCTGCCGAGCTGGGCGACCTCGGCCCCGCCGTCCGGCGCAACCACTATCTGACGTCCCCACCAGCCCTTGGCCTCCAGGATCGGCCGCAGGTTGCGCTGGAAGTCGCGCAGCGTTCCTCCACGCTCCAGGTTATCGACCAGGGCGTCGCGGATGTTCTGGAGCACGTCCAGGCGTGCCGCCTTGGCCACCGTCAGCGCTCGGGCATGGGTGGCTGCGTCAACATCGTGCCAGTTCCAGGTGATCGAGAAGCCCTTGCGCTCCAGGTACTCGATGGCGGCCTCCGGCCGCATGGCGAAGATGGCCCGCAGATCGGCCTCGGTTGGCGTTGCCATCAGTCGATCCGATCCAGCGTTCCGTTGAGCCGGCCCCAGGTGTCGGCCACGAACAGCAACCGATGGAGGGCATCCGCCAGGGCGCTGTCGTCCATATCCGGGAATGCCTCGGCCAGGGCGCCGAGCAGCTCGGCCTCGCTACCTCCGCGGCTGATCACATCCAGGAGCGGCGCGACCAGGCTATCGGCCTGGTTTTGCATGTCCTGGGCCGGCAGGCTGGCCAGCACCTGGTCCAGCGCTTCCTGATCGCGGTAGCGTGGTCCAATCACCTGGGCCAGCGCAGCGATGCGAGGACCAGGGCGCCGGCTCAGTTGGGCGATGCCTGCGCCGGTCTGATCGCCCAGGACCGCCTCGCCATTGGCTGGCAGCGGGATTCCCAGCTGCTCCTGGACCCAGTTGACCGGCACCTGGACGCCCAGCTTGACCAGGGGCGGTAATGACGTTGCCATGGCGGCCAGGTCGGCCCGGTCCTTGAGGTCGAACACCAGGCGGGGGGCGCGGCGTGCGTCGAGGTTGCCGGAGCGGTTGAGGACCAGGAGGGGCCAGAGTAGATCGCGACTCAGCGTGGCTGCGAGCTGGCGGGCATCCGCAGCCAGTAGGTCATGGCGCACCTCGTTATGGACCTGCCCCAGGGCGTAGGCGCCGCCGCCCGACTCGCTGGTCTGGCTGGTGAGCGTGCCGCCCAGGATGGCCTTTGACATCGAGTCATCGCACCAGCGCATCATGGCCATGAACGGCTCGGCCGAGCCTTTCGACGCTTCCTGGAAATCGATAGACATACTCTCGGGGATGATGCCCGCTGCGGCATGGCCGAGGCCGGTCACGGCTCGCAGCAGGGTTACCTTCTCTTCGTCGGGCGTGCCGGGCGGGTACTTCCCGAGCCGGATCGGCAGACCGTAGATTTCGAGCATTTCCGCCAGGTCGGCCGTGGAGTAGTGCTTGAACAGGTACGGCCAGGCCAGCACGCGGAACAGCCCGCTACGCGCCACGTATCCCGAGCGCGAACGCGGCTTGTGCATGATCCAGCCGAACGGCTGGAGTACCTCGCCCGCGATGCTGTTATCGCGCAAGCGCAGCTCGTCCTGGTCGTCCGGGTTCAGTTGAAACCAGCTTTGCGGCCGGTGGTCGAAGGCCTGCGGCAACCACTCCCGCCCCTGGAGCGACCAGTCCAGCTCGATAGCGCTATAGCCGTGGCCGACGCCGTCCATGCAATCGAGCATGAGGTCTTCAATGCCCTCCAGGTCGAGCAGCAGCTCGTGGAGATACTCCGCGTCGGCCTTCTCTGCGGCCGAGGCGTTGCGCGGCGGCTCGATGGTCCAGTCCAGGCCGAGGACAGCGCGCTTGCGCTTGCTCATTTCGGCGAACAGGTGGGCGTCGCGTTCCTCCATGTCCATGAACAGCTCGGCCTGAGCCTGGAGGTGCCCCTGCTCGGCCTCGATCAGGATGTGAGCCAGCTTGGCTGGGGTCAGCCCCTTGGCCGGGTGGTTGGCGAACTCTTTGGCCAGGCCCGTCAGGTGCGCGGTCTGCTGCTTGCGCAGCTGCTGGGTTCGCAGGGGGTTGCCGTAAATATCCACGATGGTGGCCATCGTTGCGTCTCCTACCAGTCGCCGCCCATGCGGCCACCTATGTCAAAAGAGTCTTTGAACTCACTGGAATCCGCAGAGCTGCGACGGCCAGGCACCGGGGTGAATTCATAGGAACCAGCGCGGGTGCTAGCGATCATCCAGAGGATCGACAGGGCGCAAAGGCCGTCGTAGTGGTGCCCGGTCTGCGGTTCTGGCCAGCTGTCCAGCTCGTCGAGCAGGGCGACCAATCCAGGTGAAAACAGAATCCGTGGCGCAAATGCGTCGTTGATGAACGGCTCCATGGCATCGATTCGAACGGACTGGTCCGCCATGCTGGTAACACCGACCAGAGGGAGCGCTACGCGCTGCATCAGCGCAGCCTTGGCGATGTTCTGCCGCTGGATTTCGAATGCCCCGTTGTTCTCGAAACCGATAGCGCGCATCTGGTACTCCCTTTGCGCCTTGATCAAGTCCGATTCCAGTTTCGAGGGGACGCGCCGCTTGATGGCCGCCTCTATGACGTTGAGTACCTGTTTCTCGGTGTCCCAGCCCCCCACGATGATTGCCGACGGGTCGGACTGTGCGCTCGCCCCGACAGAGGGGTCGCAGGCGCCAAACATCTGCCAACGGCCGGAGCGCATGACCCAAAAGCGCGGGTTGGTAAACGTCTTGTCTTCATCGGATCGCGGGTCGCCTTGCAGCTCGGTCGCGAACGCGGCTTTGTTCTTCGCCCGCTGACGCATCAGCCAGTAGAGCGACCGGACACCTGGCCAACTGGTGACGGCCCCCAGTTCCATCTGCTCGCGGTTATCCTGGTAGAACTGAAACGACGGCAGAGCGCTATCGGGCGCGACGCTACCGCGCTCGGCGTATTGCTCCATCACAGGCTTGTCGTCGTTGAGCATCACCTCTTCGCAATGTGCCCATAGGTCCATGTGGGCGGGGAACGTCTCGATAGCGCGGAAGTGGTGGACCAGGTGCCCGACCGTGCGTTTGGCTCGGCTGATCGGATCGTCCTTATTCAGCACTGTGCCCACGCCTAGATATTTGACGGAGCCATCCGGTGGGCCGAGGTAGTCGATAGCCTTTTCCAGCCAGTCCCAGCGGTTGTTGCGCTCGGTCGGGGACTTGGCCTCTTTGTCGGTGATCAGGTCATCGCCCAGGAGCAGCTTGGGACGGCTCGCGCCGTGGAATGTGCCCCGGATCGCCTGTTCAGCGCCGAAGGCCTCCAGCTTGACCCCGGAGAGGGAAACAAACTCGCCGATCTTCCAGACGCTTCCCTTGCCGCAGACTTCGGGGAAGTCCAGGGACAGGGAGGCGTTTACCAGTAGCTCGGTCTTGACTACTTCCAGGAGCTTGGTGGGCAAGCGCGTTTCGGCGCCTAGGAGCGTGATGTAGTCGACGAAGTACGGCGCCGGGCCGGTCATGCCCAGTTCGGCCCGAATCTCCGGTCGCTGGAGCAGCCCCTGGACAACGACATAGCACGGCCCGACCTTGGTCAGCAGTGAGGACTTCGCCTCGCCACGCGGAGCTACCCACCATTCCTTGAGGCCGCTGGAGGTGCTGATGAGCTGGGGAAAGCGCTTGAAGAAATGCGCATGGAACAACGAGGCAGGCGGCCGGATGTGGTGCGGGAAGTAGGTATACGCGAAGAACTCGAAATCGCGATCTACCAGTACGCGACGGCGCCGCTCAGCCCGAGCTTCCGGGGAGCTATCGAGGCCGACCTGTTGCGCCTCGATGTCGCGGCGCAGCTGCTGCGCCATGGCGGATAGTTCCCGTAGGAACTCTTTTTCCTCGGTGTTCATTTCAGCCCCTTAGCGATTACTTCCCCGAACGGCTCCAGAATCTCGGCGAAGGCCTGGACGTGCTGCGGGAACTGTTCACGGATGAAGGCCGCGAGGCGCTGGATGACTTCCATTGCGGTGGCCAGGCTGGAGGTTTCCGGTAGTACCCGCTTCGATGCGCTGATCGACTTGTTGTAGGCGTCGGCCAGGCTGGCGAGCATCTGCACCTTGACCGCTGGCGTGATCGCGCTGTCCACCTGGATCGCCTCCATGGTGGCCTGGAACTGGGTCACCAGGCCGGCCAGCACCTGGCGCGCCACGTCCTCCAGCCCACCACCGGCCAGCAACTGCGCCGATTGTGCCTTGTCCCAGTCGTCCCCCTCGGCTTCCGCCTGCTGTTTCCAGCGGCGGGCGGTGCCGTAGGAGACGCCGAACATGGCGGCCGCGACCTCCAGGGACTGGCGGTCGAGGACGTAGGCGCGGCGCAGGGCGTCGCGGGTTTCCTTCGGGTGCGCCATCGACTACCTCAGATACCGAGCTTGATACGCGCCGCGAGCAGGCCGCAGGCAACCAGGCCACCCGCCAGCGCGCCGGCCGCCGAGCCGTACAGCACGGCCTTGCGTTCGATCTGCGGGAATCGGTCTTCGAAGCGCTCCAGGCGGCCGTCGATGCGTTGCAGCAGTTCGAACTCAGGAGAGGCTTTCTTTTCGGTCATCGGATCAGTCCTTTTGAAGGTGCCGCACGGTGTCCCAGTGCAGGCCGGCGCAAGCGCCGTATTGGTCGTAGAGTTGTTTAAGGGCAATTGCGGCGGCATCGGGGCTGTCATCAGTCACCGCCACCGGGGTCTGGCACGGTTGAGCCAAGGCCGCTGGTAGTGGCCTGGGCGGCACGTTGACGGGCGGTTTCGAGCTGCTGCATGACGCCAGCAGGAAAGCGGCAGGCAGCGCGATCAGCAGCGGTTTCGGCCAGGGCATGGCGAAGCTCCCGAGTAGTTTGTTGGTCGCTGTCGGCCCGCTGGGCCAGGCGCTGGAAAAGAGCCGCGCTGGTGTCCTGGACCGTCTTCAGTTGTGCCGCCGATTGCTCCAGGACGTCGCGATATGCGCGGGTCTGTGCGTCAGCGCAGGCGGCGCGCCCATCGGCCAGACCGGCCTCGCGACCGCCCCACCAGCCGGCCGTCCAGACCATCACCAGGAGCACAAAGACAACCAGGCCGACGCGCCAGGTCATGGCGATTTCTCGACGCTGAGCTGGACCTGGTAGGACGCAACGGTCTGCATGAAGCCGTAGGCGAACGCCCCGCCCAGGCCATAGGCGAGGCCTGCGGCACCAATTGCCATGAAGACCAGAATCACGACGCGGGCCAGCAGGTCGCGGAGATAGAGGCGTATCCAGAGCCATCGGTTGGCCGGGTCTTCACGGCAGATCGCGAACAGATCGCTGAGGCTGATTCCGCTGGGGCGCTGCATCACAGCACCTCCCGCACAGCCTGGGCGATCTGCTCGGCGCTGTAGGGCTGCTGCCCGTTTTCGTGCCGAATGATCGCGGTCACCAGGGCGGCCAGGGTGTCCTGGTCCATGTGCAGGCCGGCCTGCGGCGGAACCCCCATGGCTCGGGCCACGGCCGTGGCATATGCGCGGGTGTCGTTCTCGTTGGACGGCGCCCAGCGTGCGATCAACGATTCGACGGTGCGCAGGCCGTGGACCTTGCGATAGTTCAGCAGCAGCTTTGCCAGGGCGCGGATGCCGTTATGCGCGGTGTCGAAGCGGGCGAATCGGGGCTCGATCTTCGGGTTGTGCGGGAGCTGGCCCTGCCAGTTGTTGCGTGCCGACCAAACGATGTTGCCGGGGTTGTTGTTGCGGATGCCGCGAGGTTGAAGGGCCATCAGTTGTTCTCCAGTTTGCGTTTTACCCACTGGGCGAACGCGCCCAGCCATGAATCGCCGTCCCGCTCAAACAGGCGCAGGGCCGCACCGATCAGCCACCAGGCAGGCAGACCGGCAATCACCAGGAGCGGAGCGGAAACGAACAGCAGGCCGACCGCTGGCTCCAGCTGGTAGAGCCCGGCCACCACATGGGCCGACTCGAACAACTCGGGGCGTTTGGAGTGCAGGTAAACCACCAGGATTGGGCCGAAGACGCTGGACGCGACGATGGTGCAGAACAGCCGGGCGAACCCCTCTTTCATTGTTCGGGGCCACAGGACAAGGAAGCCCAGGGCGGCAGCCAGGGCGCCCGCGCTTATGTGGATGCCGAACATTTTCAGCAGCGCGGCGCTGCCGGCCGAGGTGGATGCGGGATCAGGCATTTGGTGCTTCCGTTGCGAGCGCTGCCCGAATTGCGGATAGGTGCGCATTGCCTACCTCCGGGGCGGACTTGGTGTAGTTGGATATGCGGAAATCGGTGTCGGTGACGCGGGGAGCAGGAGGCGGGCCGCGCCGGATCGACTCGGCGCGGTTGTCCATCATCTGGCGATACGCCTTGACCTTCGCGAAGGCATCCTCGACGTGCGCCCGAACAAGCGGCTGCCAGTTGGCCGGGCAGGCTGCCAGCAGAGCGTTACGACGCTCGCGGCTGGGCTCGGCCAGGATGGCGGCGGCGTAGTCGCGGGGGCTGCGTAGAGACGTTGAGGGGCTAGATGTGCTCATGCCGCCATCGTGGCGGCGAGTGCGACGCGGGATTAGCGGAAGGGGTTCAACGGCTGAGATAGGATCGGCGCGGAGACGCCGGCCGGGGCGTTGCGCCCCGGCTTAGTGGAACAGGGTGGATTGCTGCGGTGCCGGCTCGCTCGGCCGGTTGACAATCTCCCATATCCAGCGGTCGGACAGGTTGTACTTGCGGGCAAGATCGCTGAGCAGGCTACGGGCGGTTTGCCCATCACGCAAGCCCTGCTCGAAGCGTTCGACGATCTCCAGGTCGCGCCACCGTACCAGCGCCTTGTGGCAGCGAGCCACGTAAATTTCTTCGCCCCGATAGTGCGTGTGGAGCTGCTCCTCGATGTCGCTGCCCACCAGCTCGGCCAGCGCAGCCCGTCGCGCTTCGCCCCTCCGCGCCCGGCCCTCGGCTATCCGCCAGGACGTGCCGCCGAGTTGCTCGACCACCACCAGGGTGGCCGGCAGGCCGATGCGTCCGGCCATGTCGCGGACGGTATCCGGCAGCATGTCCTGGACCTCCCGAAGATCGACTTCAGACCTACTCATGGCGGCTCCTGTCAATGATAAGCGCCTGCATCAGCCGGTAGAGCTGGCTGTCGTCCAGCCACTCGACCCGCTCGACCTGGAACATGCGCCGGGCCATGTGGTCGGCGTAGCTCCAGGGGCGATGGGCGCTGGCCAGGAGCGCGGTGATTTTGCGCAGCACGGTTTGCCGGTTTTGCGGCACTTTTGGCGTCGCCCGGCCTTGCCGTTTGCTCTTCGGTTTCCAGCCCAGGCGCTGGAGTTCGACCAGTACGTGGTCGATCTGGCGCGGCCCTAAGTCCTTGGCCGAGCGCACGCCCGCGACGCGAGCCAGCAATGCGCGATAGGTGTCATCGTCCATGCCGAGCTGGGCCTTGGCGATGTGGATTTTTGCGAGGTTGACGGCGCGTAGGCTCATCGCTTGGTCCTCCCTGGAAGGCTTCTCTTTTGGATCAATTCGGCAAAACGTGACACGTCACGCTCAGCAATTTCGGCAACGTTGTGTAGGAGCAAAGTGACCGCCTCGGCCGGCTCGGCGAAGCCTCCGGCCGCGCAGATCAGATCGAGTGCATCAGCCGTTCCCTGGTACATGTCCATGTTGAAGCGGCGACCGCCCAGCGCAGCGCGGCGCAGGGCATCGCGCTCGCGCTTCGCCCGTTGGCGTTCTCGCGCCAGGCGGCGCTGGCGGTCCGTCTTGGTTTCGTTCGTCATGGGTGGCTGCTCATCAGTACCGGACCACCACGTCCGGCAGACCGTCCCGGCCAGGCCGGGGCGGTTTCGCTCAGTGGACGGTGCGGTTCTTGGCCGTGGTGTAGTGGATTTCCTGCTCCGGTTCCTCGCCGCGAGCGCGGCGTGCCAGGCACTCGTCGCAGGCGCAGGAAACGCCGTTACCAGCTCCGTTCAGCTTGGCGAGTTCCCGGCCAATGGACTTCGAGGCCTCCATGAGGGCATAGGCCAGTTTCGAAGCTTCGGAATCGTGCAACTGCGGGCCTTTCATGCCGAAGAGGACGCCGCCCTCGGTGTCGCTGATGGTGATGGTGTAATGGGCCATGGTTATGCCTCCTTCTGTGCGGATGCCTGCTTTTCCAGCTGGCGGATGCGGGTGCGAACTTTCTTCTCGACGATCTTCTGGAGGCCGGTGACCGCGAGCGCGGCGCGGCATTGCTCCAGGTCGAAGCCGGCAATGGCGCGGAGTCGGCTATCGACGTCTACGGCGCCGTAGCTCTGTCCGGGGTGATTGAAGGGGTTGGACTGCTGCATTTCACACCCCCAGCGCACGGAAGCCGGGCCGATCCTGCTGGCCCAGGGTCTGGATGTAGCGGGCGATGGAACCCAGGTTCTCGCGGTCGGTGGCCTCGGGGCTCACACCCGGCACGCGCCGGGCGACTTTCTGGCCCACCTGGTGCGGCTCAGCGGTTGCAAAGACCGCCGCCCGCACGCTAGCCAGCTCGCCCACGGCAAGGGCGAAATAGCCCTCGCCTGGGTGCTCTTCCCGCAGCTCGATCAGGCCGTCGATGCGGCACATGGCGAACGTCTTGGTCATGTCATGCCTCCCGACGCATGTGGCTAGATAGGCTTTCCCGGATTTCCTCAGCGCAGGCGCGCCAGGACGCCTCGGAAACCATGGGGCTTTCGAGCGACCCCGGCTCCGAAGCCAGTACCATGCAAGCGAACTGATCCAAGGCTTGGAGGACCATTGCTTGCATCAGCGGTCCGCTTTTGGGGTACTCCATCAAGCGGGTTACAAGCTCCACGTTGGTAGGCATGTCACACGTCTCCCATGAAAACCTGGAACGACTCGCTGTTGTGCGAGGCGATCCAGCGAACGAACCTTTCGAGGGCGTCAATGCCTTCCGCCTGGTTTTTTGCCTCGGGTATGCCGGGCACCAGGAGCGACTTTCCGTCGTAGGCATGGCGCGAGGTGACTTCGATGATTTCGCGAACGACCTGGTCGTCCCCACGGGCGATCTCGATTGCACCGTCGGGCACCTGGTCACCGAACTGGATCAAGCCAGAGGCCCAGCAGAAAGCGATGGTGTCAGCCATGTCACACCTCCTGTTTGGTGAGCGATAGCGGGAGTGTGCCAAGCCACTGGCGGGCCACTCGTAGGCCGATTCGGAAGCCGATGGCTTGGGAACCAGTGAGCTTGACCGAGCCAATCCGAACCTCGGCCGTATCCGGCGCATTCAGCGCCGTATCAATCTTGCCCATCCCGTTCTGGTGCCAAGAGGTGAGCAGCTCAGCCACGCGCAGGAGGTCAGTGTTCGAACAGAAGTCCTCCAGCATTTCGCGCAGTTCAGCCTTGGCTTCCTCCGCGTTCTCGATGGCGTGGCCGTCGTCGAATGTGCCCCCGACCAGTGCCCAAGCACTGGCGAATACCTGGGCCTGCGACATGATGGTGTCGATGCTGACTTCCTCGGCCATGTCACTGCACCTCCGCTTCGAAAGGCACGATGGCGAAGTCTTCGATGCCGGAGTTCACGGTCAGCCCCGGAAGCCCCTGGACGGCCTCGGGTTCGTTGAGGATCGCTTCCTTGTTCACCTCTTCCTTGGTGCGGATGAAGCGGATTAGCCCCTTGCTGCGCAGTAGCTCCAGGACCGCATCGGCGCCGCGCACAGTCACGGACGGGGGACGGATGCGCCACTGGACCTCGCCGGTGGTGAGGTTCGCGTACTTGACCTTGTTGTTGTCGGTCAGCTCGGCGCGGTTGGCCTCGCACCAGGACTGGACCCCGCCCTGGAGGACCGCCAGGCGCTTCTTCAAGTCTTCGGCCGGCTCCGAATAGCGCTCGGTGATCTGGCCAATTTCATCGTTCATTGCGGTTTCCAGACGGGCCAGCTCGCGCTGGAGGTCGCCGATGTTCTTGATATCGCTGATGACCTGTTCGCGGGTCTGCGGGACGTAGACGGCGGCAGCGGATTTCAGACGTTTCTTCGGTGCCATGTTGGCGTTCTCCTGTTCAGTGAATTACGGGGTTGCTGCCGGCGAAGTCGCGGTAGCTGATCGGTTCGCTCCAGGCCAGGGTGATGCCCTGGAAGCGGGTGATGTAACGGGTGCTGCCGGCCGAGGCGTCGCGCTGGAAACCCAGCAGGAGCCCCTTCTCCAGGAGCCGGCGGGCGTCATCTGCGGCGATGGTCACGCGCCCCTCTGTCGGCTCCAGGCGATGAAGGCGGACCCCCATGCGCTGGAGCAGCCGGGCGGCATCGTTGAAAGTGCGCAGGCTCAAGGCCAAGTCAGGCGTCAAGACTTTCAAGGGCAATGCGGTTCTCATGGCCTTGTTCCTCTCGTTTCATGGGGGCGGTATGCGGGTTGCGTGGACAGGCGCGGCACGCTTTCCAGCAGCGCATCGCGACGGGGTTGTTCAGCGGCGCCGGCCGCTGGAGGTACTCGCTACACTCGACCGAGGTCACCGCCTCGCCCAGGGCCGGGCACTCAATGCGGCTCAGCGCGGCCAGGACACGACGCTCGACGCGGATCGTCGAGGGCGACGGGTAGCGGTTGGCGAGGATGGTGCTGACGGTCGAACGGCTCATGCCGATTGCCTCGCCGGCCTTCGTCTGGCTGCTGCGGGCCACCTCAGCGGCGAGCAGCTGGACGAAGACGGGCGGACGCTCGCCCCAGGCCGACAGATCGATTGCGCGGTCCATTAGCACCCCCACTGCCAGGCAATGAGGCGCCGGATCGGTAGCAGGGCATCACCGACCAGGACCAGCAGCAGGCCGAGGGCCAGGACGATGCCGATGGGGGTCAGTGCTCGGCGCATGGCGGCACCTCCTGGTTCAGCAGTGAGGCCGCCCGGTCCAGGCGCTCCCCCTGAACGCGTTCCTGCATTGCAGCGGTTTGACGCTCAAGGTGATTGATAGCCCCCTGGTGCGCCTCCTGTTTCCAGGGATGGCTGTCAGCGACCTTCCTTCCACAAGGATCGCTGCGCACGGAGGCAAGGGCCTGCTCCAGAGGCATTCCCTTGGCCAACCGCATGCGCACGGAGGCGGCGGTGACCTGGCCGAACTGGCTCACCAGCTCCGGCAAGGTGGCTGTTACACCAAACGCGGTATAGCGGGTGTGTTTTGCCATCGCGGCGCGCCTCGCCGCGACAATCGAGCGCAGACGCCCCTCTGTCATCGGACACGTACGCCCCTTCTTCTCCTGGTCAGCGCGCAGGCGGTCCCATGACTGGCAAGGAGGCACCCAGTTCATTTCTGGCAGGAGTTCCAGGAGTGCTATGAACTTCCGCCAGTGCATACCCAGGGCCTTACTCACGGCCCGACGACTGAACCCACGGCTCGCCATGTCGCGGATGTACTCCTCAATGTTCGTAGTTCCGCGAAAGTGGCTTGTGCTAGCCTTCGCGGCGCTACCGCCTTGCTGTGCATGCATTTGCATGGCTCCTCTCCTTCCGGGTGGTGGTAGGTGTCGAGGGGCGGCCACCCCTCGGCACCGTCTTCATCAGGGCCTCAGCCGCCTGATTCGTTGTTCTCTTCGGTATCCGCCACGCCAGCCTGGGCAGCGCCCCGCGAACGACTCCGGTTGTGCTGGTACTCGCCGTGCGAACTCCACATGACCTGATCCAGGTTCGGGTCGTAGACCTGACGGCGCGTCTCGCGCTGGACAATGGGCGGCCGTGGACCGGTGTAGCGGCCCGGCTTGAGGGCGTAGTGGCGGCCGTTGCGGGTCAGGTATCCGGCGTTTTGGAGGTCGATGAAGTAGCGCTGAACGGTGCTGGGCGACACGGGCGTGCCCGAGGCCGCCACCGATGCGGCTATCTGTTCCGGGGTCGATGGGCCGAGGATTCGCAACGTCCGCCAGACCGCCTCGGTGGTGTAACCCTGCTGGGATGGCTTGCCATCGGCATTCAGGTTCGGTGCCTCGACGCCGTTGTCGCGGATCAACCGGAAAACGACCTCTTCGCCGCGCTTTAATCCGCGAATCGCCTCGACGTAGCCGCCCAGGCGCAGGCAGGCGACATACTTCTCGACGGTCTTGTCGTGCTGATTGGACCGGCGCGCCACACGGTAGACGGTGAACTCTTCGCGGTTGGCCCGGATCACTTCCCACATCTGCTGGCGGGGGCTCTTGCCCCCGACCATAGACAGGTGGGCCGGGTTCTTGCCGAGGCTCACTTCGAAGTCCTCGGGCTCGGGGCCGCACCGGTGTACAGCTCCAGGTTCAGGCGCTGGAGGTCGGCCAGTTCCAGCTCGCGTCGGCCCTGAACGGTGGCGGCCTCGGCCAACTGCTCCAGGTTCACCGCGACGCGACGGACAGAGCCCAGGGACTTCTTCACCAGGTGCGCGAGCAGATCGTCAGCGATAGCCACTCCGGGGCTGTAGACCGGCGCCAGGTTGCGGGCGTCCTCCAGGGACACTGGCTGGGCCGGAACCCAGCTCAGAACGCGGCCATGGAAGCGTTCGTACTTCTTGAGCTTGGTCGGCAGCATTTCCTCGCCGATCAGCAAGATGGAGGCTTGGCTGGACTCGTACAGATCACGAATCAGCTCGACCTGGCCAGCGGCGACCAGGTGGTCCATTTCGTCGATGATCAGCGGGCGGCCGCTGGCGGCCAGTTCCTCGGCGATCTGGTCGGCCATTTCCGGGATGGTGCCGGCCGGCTTGATGCCCATTTCACCCAGGATCGACTTCAGCGTGTGCTTGCGGGTCCAGACGCTTTTGGCCTGGACGTAGTAGGCGCGGCGGCGATTGGCGACCCAGGCGGCCGAAACGGATTTGCCGAAGCCGGACGGGCCGTAGAAGCAGACCAGGCCGGGCAAGGTGGAGGTACGCGACAGCGCTTTCTCCAGGGCGATATCGCAAAGGGCGATGTTGGCGATGTCGGCCATGCCGCTGGCCAGTTGGGTGGTTTTCGGGGTGGTCATGAATACAGCTCCTTTCATGCTTGCCGCTGCTGGGCGGCGAATTCTTTGGATTTGGGGTAAACCTCGAACCACTGGGCGGCGTCCGGCTCGATGGGTTGGCCGGAGCGCTGCCGCTCGGCCAGCTCGCACCACTGCCGGTAGCGCTGGGCGGGAGCGGTCGGCAGGGTGAAGACCTGGGCGGTGGTGGCTTGGGCGGTGGCTGCGGCCGGGCGCGGTTCGTCGATCCGCTCGGCCTGCATTTCGAGGGTCGCGGCGCTGCGCGACCGGAGTTGCTCAGGGGTGATCGTGCCGAGGCCGGGGATGGACAGCGGCGCATCCATTTCCAGGGCATACCCGCCGTCACGCTCGGCGCGAATCTCGTCGAGGTGCGCCAGGGCGCGCTTCTCGCGGGCCTCTGCGCGTTTCTCGCGGGCACGCTCGACATACGAAGCCGGCATGTAGTCGCGGCTGTTGCCGTTCAGCTCTGCGGTGCAGAGGAAGCGGCCCTCGCCGTCGTAGACCCACACCCGGCTGGCGTCGTGGATGTCGTAGCCCACGGCCACCTGGTCGCCGTGGAATTCCTCCAGCTCGCGGGCGAAGTAGCGGTTGCCGATGAACTCCAGTTCGCAGCGGCGGACGGTGCGCAGCACCTGGGGTCGGAACAGCGGCCGGGCCTCGTCGTCGGTGACCCGCATCGGGCTGAAGCCATCGGCTTCGTGGAGCGCCCAGGCTTCGTTGGGGGTCATGTGCCGGCGACGACCGGTGTTCGGGTCAACGATGCGCGGCAAGCTGCTGTGCGGCCGGTCGTTGTACTCGGCAATCTGCTGTTCGCAGAACGCGACAAAAGATTCCCAAGACATCAGCGGCATGGTGCCGCCCTTGGCAATGGCCCGGCGCGTCAGCTTGAAGGTGGCCAGCTTGGCCTGGCGGTCCATGTCGGCGCCGATGTAGCCGGGCAGTTCCTTGGCGGCCCGAATCCACAGGCTCTGGTGGACGCGCTCAATCACGCCCCGCGCCTGGCTGTTGTAGGGCAGGCTGTTTTTCATGTCGATGCCCAGGCGGCCCATAAGGCCGACCGCCTCGTCGCGCATCATGTGGTTTACGTAGCCTGAGCCGTTGTCCACGTAGAAGATGGCCGGAATGCCGCCCTTGGTGCAGGCGTCGCGCAGGGCATCGACAACCACCAGGGCCGACTCGGCCAGGCCGGTGGACCATCCCGGAATTCGACGGGTACGGATGTCGATGATGGTGGTGATTTCCGGCCGGAAGGGCCGGCCGTGCATCGGGTGCTGGACCTCGGCGTCGAACGTGTGGCCGTCGCAGGAATAGACGTCGGTCGGGAGTAGCTTGGTGAAGTCGCGGCGAATGAACGGGCGCAGTGCCTTGATTTCATGCTCACCCATACGCCCGACCTCGCGGCTGACGTTGCCCACCTTGCGCAGGAACGCATAGACCTGGTCCAGGCTGGGCATTTGCCCCTGCCAGTGCTTCTCCAGCAGTGCATGGGCAGCGCGGGCGCTGCGCTTCTCCGGCCCCTGGTAGATGGTCATGAATGCCGGCGCCCAGTCGGGAACGCTCATGTCCGGGCGGCGGACCTTCGGCACCAGGGCGCCACGCTCGGCTTGGTCCAGGAAGCGCTCCAGGCTGCGCACGCTCGGCAGGCCATCCGCGCTCGGGCGGCCGCGAGGATCGCGGGCCATCTTGAGCATGGCGAGCAGTTGCGGCTCGACCTGGCCGAGGCGCGCCATGTCCAGCATCAGGGTGATGGAGCGTTTCCGGCTGTAGCCGGTGCGGGCCATCATCAGGTCCAGGGCGTGCAGCACCCCCTGGCGGGCATCGGCGACCAGCTGCTGGCGGTTGCTTTCGACCAGGGCCAGTTGCGTCTCCTGGCGGACCACCTTGGTGGCCACCTCGCCCAGGGCGGCGTTCAGCAGTGCGGCGCGGGTTTCCTTCGGCAGGGCCGAAACGTGGTACTCGATAGCCTTGGTGCCGACGCGGCGCCGTCCACTCCACGACTTACGCTCGGCCATTGCTTTGACGTTTCGCGCGGTTCCGGGAACCCCTGGCAACCCTGCAAGCTCTTGGGCAGAGAACCATTCACTCATGGTCGCCCCCGACAGCTTTGCGCTGGGCGATCAGGGCGTCACCGAGGGCCAAGGCCGCCGATTCGAGCCAGTCGAGTGCGTCCCGATAGGAACGGTTGTGAACGGTGCTTTCGTCCGTAGCGCTGGCCTCTTTGACTAGGTTCCAGAACTCGGTGGCGTTCCGCAGGTTGTCGAGCAGCGGTTTGAGGTCGGTGTTTGTCATCACGGCTCCCCCAGGATTCGTTTCAGCTCACGCGCCTGCCGACCCGCTTCCTCGCGGGTCCGCTCCAGGCGGCCCAGTTCGGCGAGCAGTGCGTCTCGGCCATAGGCCACGCGGCCACCCCGCACATCGACCAGCCAGTTGGTCAGCAGGTGGCTCGCGCAGACGTCTTCCAGGAGGGCGGCGCGGTAGAAAGGCAAGTTGTGATCAACTCGGGCGGGACTCGACCAGGCGTCGAGCATGTTCTTGCTCACGTCATCGCCGGAGAGGCGCGACATGCGGGCGGCAATCTCGTAACGGTCGAGGTTGGCGGCCTTCAGTATTTCGCTGACCAGCTCGCTGACCTGGGCGGCGTAGTTGCACTCACCGGGTATAGCGCGAGCTGGCTGCGGAACATCGAAGATGTCCAGGGTGCGGTCGTCTTTGCGGCGGGCCATGTTCAAGCCCCCGCGTCGGCTTTACGCTGCGCTTGGTCAGCGTATCTGTTATTTTTCCCGGATCGGCATATGACACTGTCATATGCCTTGAGGGTTTCCGAACGATTGGGCCGTTGCCGCTTCGGATTCTCGTCGTCGAGCCAGCGCTCAGGCCACAGCACCAGGGGGCTGAGGTCGAGCACAGCGGCGATGGCGCGCTCTACCCGAGGGTAGGGATTCAGCTTGGCGTTTTTGACTGCCGGGCTGGATACGTCGAGGGAGCGGGCCACCTCGGCCAGGGACGAACCCCTGGCGCGGAGCTGGTATTTGATCCACTCCCAGCGGACGTTGTTGTCGCGGGGTATTTCGGTTCTGTTCATGCCTACGTTCCATCTCAACCACCGTGCAGGGTGGTTTTTTTGGGGTGTCTAACGTGACTTAGGGCATAAACATAGCGAGAAAATCCTCGCACAGCAACGGATTTCCACTCATCCGTTTAGTTTTTCTTCGCACCTGTGCGCAGAAAAACTATGAATACTAGGAAAATCAATGGGTTACGAACAAACGGATGGCGCACCGACTGAATTGTCTGGGCATCCGATTCCTCAGGATGGAATCGGATACTTCAAAATCCGTCTGAAGCAGGCGATTTCCTCGCATAGCTTGCGAGGATTTTCTAAGGAATGCGGCTTGTCCGAGGCGACCCTGCGCAGTTATCTGTCGGGGGAGACTTTCCCAACCTTGGATCGACTTGAGCAGATCGCCCAGGCCGCAGGGACTTCCGCTATGTGGCTGGCTTTCGGCACCCCTATACCTGCGGAAGATAGTCGCGAGAAGGGAGACGACAATTACGCCTATATCCCTCTGTATGACGCTCGGGTGAGCGCTGGTCACGGCTCCTGGACAGAGGGGGCGCAGATACTCGCTCAGTTGGCATTCACTCGCTACAGCTTGCGGAAGCAAGGCCTGGAGATCGCGAATATGTCGGCCGTCCGCATCGGCGGTGACTCAATGGAGCCACTGTTGAGCGATGGCGATACGGTGATGATTGACCACAGTTGCAATGAGGTTCGTGACGAAGCTGTCTACGTCATCCGCCTGGATGACCACTTGTACGCCAAGCGCGTCCAGCGGCAGATCAATGGCGGCCTGGCGATCATCAGTGCTAATCCGGCCTATCAGACAATGTTCGTGTCTAAGCAAGACTTGGAAGCAATCGACATTATCGGGCGCGTCGTATGGTCAGGCCGCTGGATGGCTTAGCGCTCATTCCGTGCCAATTAACGATCAATATTTTGCAATCCTTGCTCAATCCTGATCGATATTTTCCAAACACCCGCACGGTGCCTCTCCGGCTGGAGCCCTAGTGTTATAGGGGCTCTAGCCTATCCATCCCTCTTTTGGCATGTGTCAAAACAGTCACCTCCCCACAGCCGGGCCGTCGGCGGTGGTCAGCGCCGACGGCATGGCGCCGCTCAAGCGCAAGAAGCCGACGGCGGAGTGATTGCGCGCCGCCGACCGCTTCGGAGGGTGGATAACCGTTTGCGGTTATCCGCCGCGCCGGCGTTGGATGGCGGATAACGCCGCTGGCGCTGTCCGCCCCGGGGGACTGCCTGGCCCCGTTCTCAGCTCCCCGCCGTCGCGCCCGCCTCGTCGTTGGCCGGCGGCGTGGCGCTCTTCACCAGCGGCGTATCGTAGCTGCTGGCCTCGTAGCTCACGCAATGGCGGATCTGCGGCGGACCGTCGCCGGCATGCAGGGCGGTGACGTTGTCGATGACGATCTTGTCGGCCAGGGTCATGCGGTCGAGCATGCGCAGGTGCTGGATCCAGTTGTCCACCAGGAACAGTTCCTGCCAGACCTCCGGGTTGCTCACGTCGCGGAACAGCGACCAGCGCTCCGCGCCGTTGCGCAGGCGCAGGCGGCGCAGCGGCTGGGCGGCGCGAACGAAGTCGCGGGTGCGCTCGGCGGGAATCCGGTATTCGATGGAGACCAGCACCATGCCCCGCCGCGTGTTGAAGACGAAGCTCGGCTGCCCGGGCATGCTCGCCGGCGCGCGGGAAATACTGGCGGCGTCCATTTCCGGCAGGCGCGAGTTGTACAGGAGGATCACCGAGGCCAGCAGCAGGCAGCCGGCGGCCAGCAGCGCGCCGTGCACGGTCATGGTCTCGGCGAGATGGCCCCAGAGGAACGAACCCAGCGCCAGGCCACCGTACAGCGCGGTCTGGTACAGCGCCAGGGCGCGCGCCTTGATCCAGTCGGGGACGAGGATCTGCACCGCCGAGTTGTAGGTGGCGAGGGCGCCGATCCAGCAGCCGCCACCGAGGATCAGCACCGGGAACAGAACCCAGAGGTTGTCCACCAGGCCGAGGGTCAGCAGGATCAGCGCCAGGGTGAAGCCGGCCAGGCTGATCAGCCGGCTGCTGCCGATCCGCTGGCGCAGGCGCGAGACCTGGGTGCTGCCGAGGATCGCGCCGAGGCCGAGGGCGCCGAGCATGTAGCCGTAGATCGCCGCGTCGCCGTCCGGGTTGCGGTGCGCCAGCAGCGGCAGCAGGGCCCAGACCGCGCTGGCGGAGAGGCCGAAGGCGAAGGAGCGCATCATCACCAGGCGGGTGACGGTTGAGTACTGGGTGAAGCGCAGCGCCGCGGTGACGCCTTCGAGGATGCCTTCCGGCGGCAGGCTGCGCTTGGGCACCTCGCGCCGCCACTGCCAGATCGCCCAGATCAGGGCCATGTAGCAGAAGCTGTTGAACAGGAACACCCAGGCCGGTCCCACCGCGCTCAGCAGCAGGCCGCCGAGGGCCGGGCCGGCGGCGCGGGCGACGTTGTAGTTGACGCTGTTGAGCAGCACCGCGTCGCTGACCATGCGCGCCGGCACCTGCTCGTTGACCGCCGCCTGCCAGGCCGGGATGGTCACCGAGCCGCCGAGGGAGATCCAGAGGATGGAGATGATCAGCAGCACCGGGTCGAGGTAGCCGAGGAAGGCCAGCAGGGTGGCGAACATCGCTCCGGTCATCTCGAAGCTGAGCCCCCAGAGCATGATCTTGCGCCGGTCGTGGTTGTCGGCGATGACCCCGGAGAGGATCGACAGCAGCACCAGCGGCAGTGCCGCGGCGACCTGGATCATCGCCACCATCAGCGGGCTGGCGTGGGCGTCGGTGACCACCCAGGCGGCGGCCACCGACTGGGCCCAGGTGCCGAGGTTGGCGAACAGGTTGCAGATCCAGATGATGCGGAAGGCCTGGATCGAGAACGGCGCCCAGGTGCCGGTGCGTTCTGGCTTGGCCGCTTGGCCTTCGGGTTTGAGGGGCAGGTCGTGCTTGGGCGAAACGGACTGGAGCATCAGATGGGTGCCTTGTATCAGCGTGCCTGATGTCGGGAAAGTCTAGCCGCCTGGCGCCTGGGCGCCATTGATGGCGGTCATGGGGCCGGCCCGGCGTGGATAGACATTGGTCCGATGGCGCTATCGGAGAGTTCCGATGTCCAGGCAGGACAGTGCCCTGGGTGTCCCGCATTGGTAGGCTTGCCGGCACCGAGTCGAGACAAGAGCGAAAAGCCGATGAAGTTGCTGTTGCGTTGCCTGCTGCTGGGGGCGTGGGTCGTCTCGCCGAGCCTGTGGGCCTGGTCCAACCATACGGTGGGCAGCTACCTGGCATTGCGCGAACTGGCGGCCATCCGAGAGGCGCCGGAAGTCGAGGTGGAGCCGCTGGAGGCGTTCCTCGCCGCCGAGCGCGGCGGACTGGCCGCCCTGCTGGACGAGCAGGAAGCCTACGCCCGAGCGCATATCGGCAACTACCCGGCGCGTCCGGACGCCCTGCGCTTCGCTGCCGAGGGCGAGGCCGGCGACTTGCGTCAGGCGTTCCTCGCGGCGCTGCGGGTCAACCCGGAGATCCGCCTGGCGCTGGCGCTCCAGCCGCTTCCCGGGCAGGACCAGCCGCAGCGCCCGCACCTCAAGCCACAGGAGGTGCTGGTGTTCCAGAACCTCTCGCCGTGGACCGCCTGGCGTTTCATCCGCCTGGAGCCCGGCGAGCGAGTCGCGCCCCTGGCAGTGCTGGCCACCGCCGCCGACGAACCGGACTACGGCCACGACATCAACCTGTTCAGCGACAACCCCGGCGAAGCCGGCCAGCGCTACGGCTTCGGCACCCAGCCATTCGGCGACCCGCGCTTCGAGTTCAGCTCCCAGGCGCCGTTCCACATGGGCTTCTATCACGAGGCGGCGGTGATCTACAGCGGCGCGCCGTTCCTCGCCCGGGCCTGGCCGGAATGGCGTGCCTACCAGTACTTCGGCCTGTCCCGCTTCGCCTTCGCCAACGGTCATCCCTACTGGGGCTACCGGTTCCTTGGCTGGGGCATGCACTACATCCAGGACATCACCCAGCCCTACCACTCCACGCCGCTGCCCGGTGCCAGCCTGGCGGCGATGCTACAGATGGAGGGCAAGGCATTGCTCGGCTACCCGGAGGAAAAGCAGGCGGCCATCGAGCGTGTCGCGAACCGCCATACCGCGGTGGAGAAATACCAGTTCGACTGGCTGCGCCAACTGCTCCGCG
The DNA here is from genome assembly GCF_020405165.1 of Pseudomonas sp. PS1(2021). Taxonomy (NCBI): domain Bacteria; kingdom Pseudomonadati; phylum Pseudomonadota; class Gammaproteobacteria; order Pseudomonadales; family Pseudomonadaceae; genus Pseudomonas; species Pseudomonas sp. PS1(2021). Next base: position 244,233 of record NZ_CP084484.1, read on the forward strand.
ACGGCCGCCCGCAGCCGATGCTCGACGCCTACGCCGACACCCGCCGCGACGGTGCCTATCCGGCCTATTCGCCGACCTACTTGCGCGACGTGGTGGCCGCCGAGTCGAACGCCCACGCCGCGGCCTTCGACGCCGCCATCGGCGAATGGCTGGCCGCCCGCCCGGCCTCCGCCGCGCAGGACTTCAGCGAGAGCAACCAGCCACGCCCCGAGGCCCACGACAATGCGGTGCTGAACGCGCAACTGATCGAACTGATCGGGCATTTCGGCGCGCATAGCCGGAACATCGCCAGGGCGGCGTTGGAGACGGAGGAGGGTGGGGCGAAGGAGTGAGGAGGACGGCGGATAAGCGGCGGATAACCGCGAGCGGTTATTCGCCCTACGGAGCGGGGGCGCAGTCCGGCGGTTCCGGGGTGTGCAGGGCGGATAACGCCATGGGCGTTGTCCGCCGATGTCGCGGATGAGCGGCGGATAACCGCGAGCGGTTATTCGCCCTACGGAGCTGGGGCGCTGTCCGGCGTTTCCGGGGTGTGCAGGGCGAATAACGCCATGGGCGATATCCGCCGATGTCGCGGATGAGCGGCGGATGACCGCGAGCGGTTATTCGCCCTATGGAGCGGGGGCGCAGTCCGGCGTTTCCGGGGCGTGTAGGGCGAATAACGCCACGGGCGTTATCCGCCGATGTCGCGGATGAGCGGCGGATAACCGCGAGCGGTTATTCGCCCTACGGAGCGGGGGCCCAGTCCGGCTTTTTCGGGGTGTGTAGGGCGGCGAACCCGCCCCGCCAGGCGGGGCGATGCCGCGACTCAGTCGCGCAACAGCTCCGCAGGCACCTCGCTGCGCAACATCAACTGGCACTGCTGGCTCTCCGGGTCGAACAGGATCACCGCCTCGCCCCGCCGCAAGGCATGCCGGGCGCGTTCTACACGCACGTCCAGCGGGGTCTCGTCGCCATTGTCGGTGCCTTCGCGGGTGACGAAGTCTTCCAGCAGGTTGTTCAGGGTGTCGGCTTCGAGCAGGTCGTGGGGGATCAGCATTGGCGGTACTCCGGGATGGCGGCGAATGCTAGCGCGACGCATCGCGCACTGTCATGCCTGTCGCGAAGGCTGGCCGAGTAGGCGTTCGAGGGTGGCATAGAGTTCCGCCCGGTCCACCGGCTTGCCGAGGTAGGCGTCCATGCCAGCCTCGATTCCGGCCCGGCGGTGTTCGTCGAGGATGTGCGCGGTCAGGGCGACGATCGGTACGCGTGGCCAGCCCTGGGCACGCTCCTCCCGGCGGATCAGGCGGGTCGCCTCGAAGCCGTCCATTTCCGGCATCTCGCCATCCATCAGGATCAACTGGATGCCGTTCGGATCGCGCAGGTACTCGTCCAGCGCGAGCCGTCCGTTGCCGGCCAGGCGCACCGCGTAGCCGCGCTTGGCGAGGAAGCCGCGCACCACCAGCTGGTTCACCGGGTTGTCCTCGGCGACCAGGATGCATGGGGCGTCCAGGCGTTCGTCCGGGGCCGCCTCGCTGCTCCGCCCTGGCTGTCGGCGCCGCTCCCGGTACAGTTCCAGCAGGGCTTCGCGCAGGGCCTTCACCGCCACCGGCTGGGCCAGGGCCAGCAGGCGCAGGCCTTCGTGCGGCGGCAGGTCCTGGCAGTGCTGCGGCGGGCATAGCAGGAGGATGCGCTGGCCTTGCTCCAGTTGCGCATAGAGGGTGTCCAGCCAGATCGACGGCGGCCCCGGCCAGGGCGCCGCCAGGACCAGCAGGGGCGGTGCGCTGAAGTCCTCCAGGTAGGCGTTCAGCCGTCTCGGCTGCAGGCAGCGTTCGACCCGCAGTCCCCAACGCTCCAGCAATGCCTGCAGGCAGTCCAGGGTCAGGTTGTCCTCGCTGGCCAGCAGGGCCGGGCGGTGTTGCAGCAGTTGCGCCAGTTCGTCCGCTTCGCCGGCGTCGAGGGCGGGGCTGAGCGGCAGGTCGACGCTGAACCGGGTGCCCTTGCCCGGCTCGCTGCTCACCTCGATGCGCCCGCCCATCATCTGCACCAGCTCGCGGCTGATCGCCAGGCCCAGGCCGCTGCCGCCGTAGCGGCGGGTGGTGCTGGAGTCGGCCTGGGAGAAGGATTCGAACAGGTTCTTCTGCGCCTGGGCGGATATCCCGATGCCGCTGTCGCTGACGCTGTACAGCAGGCGCTCGCGTCCGCCCTCGTCGAAGCGCCGCTGCACGCGCACGGCGACATGGCCTTCGGCGGTGAACTTGAGGGCATTGCTGAGCAGGTTCATCAGTACCTGGCGTAACCGCGTCGGGTCGCCGTTGAGGCGGCGCGGCACGCCCCTGTCCAGGCCGAGATGCAGGCGCAGGCGTTTTTCCACGGCCTGGGCGCTGAACAGCGCCAGGGTGTCGGAGAGCAGCTCCTCAAGGTCGAAGTCGATGCGCTCCAGGTGCAGCTTGCCGGACTCGATGCGAGCGTAGTCGAGGATATCGTTGATCACCGACATCAGCGCGCTGCCGGAGCTGGCGATGGTCTCCACGTAGGCCGCCTGGCCGCGGTCCAGCGGGGTGTCGCGGAGCAGTTGCAGCATGCCCAGCACGCCGTTCAGCGGGGTGCGAATCTCATGGCTCATCTTCGCCAGGAAGCGGCTCTTCGCCTCGTTCTCCACCCGCGCCTGCTCGGCCGCCTGGCGCGAGCGGAAGCCTTCCTCCTTGAGCGCATTGATGCGGTCGGCGAGGCCGATGGACAGGGTCACCAGTTCCACGGTCATGCCGATCTTGACCACGCTGCTGCCGAACAGGCCGAACAGTTCGAAGCCCAGCGAGGCGGCGGTGGTGACCAGGAACGACAGCAGCAGCGCGCCCCAGGCCAGGATGTAGTAGAGGCCGTAGCGCAGGCCCTGGCGCCAGACGTGGACGCCGGCCAGCAGCAGGCTGAGGGATACCAGCATCACCGTCAGGCTGGCGAGGACGTTCCAGGCGCGCAGCCCCACCAGCGGCTCGCTGGCCAACAGGACCACGCAGGCCAGCAGCAGGCCGCGGAGGAAGCGGTCGAGGCGCGGGAAGTCGCGGCGGGTGTAGAGGTAGCCGCGGCTGAACTGGATCGACACCAGGCAGCTCAGGTACATCAGCAGGTAGATGCCGGCCGACTCCAGCGCCACGTGTCCGGGCAGCAACTTGAACAGCAGGCCGTCGAAGCTGGCGGAAAACAGGCCGAGGCTGAGGTTGTACAGCAGGTACCAGGCATAGGTGGCCTCGCGTAGCGAGACGAAGAGGAACAGGTTGTAGCAGAACAACCCGAACAGCACCCCGTAGAAGGCCCCGTTGAAGCCCATCAGGGTTTCCTGGCTGGCCGCGCTGGCCGCGTAGGTGCTGAAGTACAGCGGCACGTAGACGGTGCTGGTGCTCTGCACGCGCAGCAGCAGGGTGCTCTCGGCGGGCGGCAGTCGCAGCGGGAACCAGAAGTTGCGCACTTGCACCGGGCGCTGGGAGAAGGCGAACAGGTCGCCGCTCTCCTGCTGTTCGATGCGCCCATCGGCGGTCAGCAGGTAGACCTTGAGGTCGTCCAGCAGCGGGTAGTTGATCTCCAGGAAACCGGCCAGGTCGGTGCCGTTGCGGTTGTCCAGGCGCACCCTGAACCACCAGGCTGCGGCGTTCTTGCCGAAGTTCGCGTGGTCGCCGCGCAGGGCGGCGAAGGCCTGCGCCGGCAAGGCGAGGATGTCGCCCAGGCGCGCCTTGCCGCCGGCGTCGCGGTAGTACTCGGCGTATGCGCCCAGGGACAGGCGCAGGTCCTCTCCGTCCAGCGGCGCGGGCGGCTGCGCCTGGGCCGGCAGCGCGCAGCAGAGCAACAGCAGGACCAGGCAGAGTCGAGACATGCAACTACTCCATGGACACGAGTCGGCACGCATGATGCTACGGAGGAAACGAGACAGGCGAGGGAACCTGCCATCAGCCTAGCAGTTGGCTGGAGAGGAGGGCGGCCTCCCCGGGGGCGGGGAGGCCGGCGCGGGTTCAGTCCTTGTCGCTGTTGTTGCTGCTGTCGAGCACTTCGTCCACCGGCGGGACGTGGGTGCAGCTTTCCATGTGCACCGGATGCTCGAGCTGCTTGTTGAAGCGTTCCAGCGAGGTTTCCCGGGGCTTGGCGTCGCTGGCGAAGACCGGCGGGCTGAGGATGTAGGCGGTGAGCAGCCGGCTCAGCGCGGCGAGACTGTCGATGTGCGTGCGCTCGTAGCCGTGGGTGGCGTCGCAGCCGAACGCCAGCAGCGCGGCGCGGGTGTCGTGGCCGGCGGCGATCGCCGACTGCGCGTCGCTGTGGTAGTAGCGGAACAGGTCGCGGCGCAGGGCGATGTCGTGGCGCTCGCCGAGCCGCAGCAGGTGCCGCGACAGATGGAAGTCGTAGGGCCCGCCGGAGTCCTGCATGGCCACGCTGACGCTGTGCTCGTTGGAATTCTGGCCTTCGGCCACCGGGGCGATGTCGATGCCGACGAACTCGCTGACGTCCCAGGGCAGGGCGCCGGCGGCGCCGGAGCCGACTTCCTCGGTGATGGTGAACAGCGGGTGGCAGTCGATCGGCGGCTCCTGGCCGCTTTCCTTGACCGCCTTCAGCGCCGCCAGCAGCGCCGCGACCCCGGCCTTGTCGTCCAGGTGGCGGGCGCTGATATGGCCGCTCTCGGTGAACTCCGGCAGCGGATCGAAGGCCACGTAGTCACCCACCGAGATGCCCAGGCTCTCGCTGTCGGCGCGACTGGCGGTATAGGCGTCGAGACGCAGCTCGATGTTGTCCCAACTGATCTTCAGGTTGTCCACCTCGGTATTGAAGGCGTGGCCCGAAGCCAGCAGCGGCAGCACGCTGCCACGGAACACGCCCTGTTCGGTGAACACCGTGACCCGGCTACCCTCGGCGAAGCGGCTCGACCAGCAGCCTACCGGGGCCAGGCCGAGGCGGCCGTTGGGCTTGATCTCGCGGACCAGCGCGCCGATCGTGTCGAGGTGCGCGGAAACCGCCCGGTCGGGGGTATTCAGGCGGCCCTGGAGGGTCGCCCGGATGGTTCCCCGGCGAGTCATCTCGAAGGGCACGCCAAGTTCGTCGAGCTGCTCGGCGACATAGCGCACGATGGTATCGGTGAAGCCGGTGGGGCTGGGGATGGCGAGCATCTCCAGCAGCACCCGTTGCAGGTAGTTGAGGTCCGGTTGTGGCAGAGGGGTCATGAAGGCACCTCGCGGCTGAGGGGGAAGAGAAGATCGACGAAGCGTTCGGCGGTCGGCTGCGGCTCGTGGTTGGCCAGGCCGGCGCGCTCGTTGGCTTCGATGATCACGTAGTCGGGCTGGTCGGCGGCCTCGACCAGGAAGTCCAGGCCCACCACCGGTATTTCCAGGGCCCGCGCGGCCTGGATCGCGGCCTCGCGGAGGGCCGGATGGAGGGCGTCGGTGACGTCCTCGAGGATGCCGCCGGTGTGCAGGTTGGCGGTGCGCCGCACGGCCAGGTGTTCGCCGCTGGGCAACACGTCGTCGTAGCCATAGCCGGCGGCCCGCAGGGTGCGCTCGGTCTCGTGGTCGAGCGGGATGCGGCTTTCCCCGCCGGTGGCGGCCTGGCGCCGGCGGCTCTGCGCCTCGATCAGCTCGCGGATGCTGTGCCGGCCGTCGCCGATCACCGCGGCGGGACGACGGATGGCGGCGGCCACCACCTCGTAGCCAATCACCAGCACGCGCAGGTCGTGGCCGGCGTGGTAGCTCTCCAGCAGCACGCGCGAATCGAAATGGCGGGCGGCCTCGATGGCCTCCTCGACCTCTTCCGCGGTGCGCAGGTCCACCGCCACGCCCTGGCCCTGCTCGCCGTCCACCGGCTTGACCACCAGCGAACCGTGCTCGGCGAGGAACGCGGCGTTTTCCTCCGCGCTGCCGGCCAGGCGCTGCTGTGGCTGGCGCAGGCCGGCGTGCTGCAGGGCGCGGTGGGTGAGGACCTTGTCCTGGCAGAGGGTCATGCTTACCGCCGTGGTCAGGTCGGAGAGCGATTCACGGCAGCGGATCTGCCGGCCGCCCTGGGTCAGGGTGAACAGGCCGCCCTCGGCGTCGTCGACGCGCACCTCGATGCCGCGCCGGTGGGCTTCGTCGACGATGATCCGGGCGTAGGGGTTGAGGTCTTCCTCCGGGCCGGGGCCGAGGAACAGCGACTGGTTGATGCCGTTCTTGCGCTTGATGGTGAAGGTCGCCAGTTCGCGGAAGCCGAGCTTGCGGTAGAGCGCCTTGGCCTGCTGGTTGTTGTGCAGCACCGAGAGGTCGAGGTAAGCCAGTTCGCGGCTCATGAAGTGCTCGACCAGGTGCCGTACCAGCGCCTCGCCGACGCCCGGCCGGCTGCATTGCGGGTCCACCGCCAGGCACCAGAGGCTGGAGCCGCCCTCCGGATCCTGGAACGCCTTGGCGTGGTTGAGGCCCATCACCGTGCCTACCGCGACGCCAGTGTCGGCGTCCTCGGCCAGCCAGTAGATCGGCCCGCCCTGGTGTCGCGGGCTGAGGCGCTCGGTCTGCACCGGAAGCATGCCGCGCGCCAGGTACAGGCGGTTGATCGCCGCCCAGTCCTCCTCGGTATGCACCCGGCGGATGCGGAAACCGCGTGGCGGACGGCGCGCCGGGCGGTAGTCGGTGAACCACAGGCGCAGGGTATCCGAGGGATCGAGGAAGAGCTGCTGCGGGGCGTGGGCCAGGACCTGCTGCGGCGCCGCCACGTAGAGCGCGATGTCGCGTTCGCCGGGGGCTTCCTGCAACAGGTCGCGGGCCAGTTCCTCGGCGTCCGGGTAGGTCTGCCCGATCAGCAGGCGGCCCCAGCCGCAGTGGATGCTCAGCGGTTTCTCGGTGGGCTCGCTGTGATCTTCGGCGAGACGCGCCTGGAGGCGTTCGTAGGTGGGCGCCTGGATACGTTGCAGGCGCTGGTTGTGCGGGTGAGGCAGATGCAAGTGGCCTTTCATGATCGCTCCTGGTTCGGGCCCCTGCGTTGGGGGCCCATTTTCAAAGTCCCTGTTCGCTGAGCCAGAGGTTGAGGGCGGCCAGCTGCCACAGCTTGGAGCCGCGCAGCGGTGTGAGGTCGCCGTCCGGATCGCTCAGCAGGCGATCGAATATCGCCGGCTGGAACAGGCCGCGGTCCTGGCTCGGGTCGAGCAGCAGTTCGCGTACCCATTCGCGGGTGCGGCCCTGCAAGTGCTTGAGGCCGGGCACCGGGAAGTAGCCCTTGGGCCGGTCGATGACTTCGCTGGGAATCACCTTGCGCGCGGCACCCTTGAGCACCTGCTTGCCGCCGTCGCCGAGCTTGAAGCGGGCGGGAATGCGCGCCGACAGCTCGGCCAGGCGGTAGTCGAGGAACGGCACGCGGGCTTCCAGGCCCCAGGCCATGGTCATGTTGTCGACCCGCTTGACCGGGTCGTCGACCAGCATGATCGTGCTATCCAGGCGCAGCGCCTTGTCCACCGCGGCCTCGGCGCCGGGGCTGGCGAAGTGGTCGCGGACGAAGCGCCCGGCGACGTCCTCGACGCGGAAGCGCTCGCCGACGGTGGCCAGGTATTCCTCGTGGTCGCGGTCGAAGAACGCCGCGCGGTACGCGGCGAAGGCGTCGTCGGCGCCATCCACCTTCGGATACCAGTGGTAGCCGGCGAACAGCTCGTCGGCGCCCTGGCCGCTCTGCACCACCTTGCAGTGCTTCGAGACTTCCCGCGCGAGCAGGTAGAAGGCGATGCAGTCGTGGCTGACCATCGGCTCGCTCATGGCGCGGAAGGCCGCCGGCAACTGCTCGATCACTTCGTGCTCGCCGATGCGCAGGCGATGGTGGCGGGTGTGATAGCGCTCGGCGATCAGGTCGGAATACTGGAACTCGTCGCCGCGCTCGCCGCCGGCATCCTCGAAGCCGATGGAGAAGGTCAGCAGGTTGTCCACCCCGGCTTCGTGCAGCAGGCCCACCAGCAGGCTCGAATCGACCCCGCCGGAGAGCAGCACGCCGACCTCGCGGGCGGCGCGCTGGCGGATCGCCACCGCTTCGCGGAGGCCGTCGAGGACGCGCTCCTGCCAGTCGTCGAGCGTCAGCTCGCGCTCGTCCGGGCGTGGGCCGTAGTCCAGCGTCCACCAGGTGCGCTGCTCGCAGCTGCCGTCGAGGTCGACGCTCATCCAGGTCGCCGGCGGCAGCTTCTTCACGCCCTCCAGCAAGGTGTGCGGGGCGGGAACCACGGCGTGGAAGTTGAGGTAGAAATTCAGCGCCTGCGGATCGAGGTCGCTGGCGATGTCGCCGCCCTTGAGCAGGGCCGGCAGGCTCGAGGCGAAGCGTAGGCGCGAGCGGTCGAGGCTGTAGTAGAGCGGCTTGATGCCGAGTCGGTCACGGGCCAGGAACAGCCGCTGGCGATCGCGCTCCCAGACGGCGAAGGCGAACATCCCATTGAGCCGGGGCAATAAATCGGCGCCCCAGGCATGGTACCCCTTCAAGAGAACTTCGGTGTCGCCGCCGGAGAAGAACCGATAGCCAAGGCTTTCCAGTTCGCCACGCAGTTCGGGGTAGTTGTAGATGGCGCCATTGAACACCATGGCCAGGCCGAGATCGGGATCGATCATCGGTTGGCCGGAAGCTTCCGCCAGGTCCATGATCTTCAGCCGTCGATGTCCGAGGGCGATCGGACCCTGGGCGTGGAAGCCCCAGGCGTCGGGGCCGCGAGGGGCCAGGTGGTGGGTGATGCGTTCGACCGCTGCGAGGTCGGCTGCCTGGTTGTCGAAACGAAACTCTCCTGATATGCCGCACATATTCCTTACCGGTTCTCCGTTGGGGAAGTGGGTTGCGTACCCCTTCCGGGTACATGACTTACCTAACAGAGGACCGTTACAGTTGGAAGGAGTTCTATACGAATTTTCCGGGCCTATCAGGACCCTTAACGAAGAATTTATTATGGTTGAAAGTAATAAGACCGCTGCCGATACCTATTCGCTCGCTATTTTCCGCGCCATCCGCCGTCTCCAGCAGGCCGCCGAAATCCACTCCAAGCGTCTCAGCCGATACGGTGGCCTGACCCCGCTGCAATTGCTGATCCTGCATGTCCTGGCGGTGGAGGGAGAACTGACCGCGACGCAACTGGCCAAGCTGGTCAGCCTGTCCCAGGCATCGCTCTCCGGCGTGCTCGATCGCCTCGAAGGACGCGGCCTGCTCTATCGTCGGCGCGACGAACAGGACCGGCGCAAGTCCTGGCTGCACCTCGACCCGGCCGGCCACGAAGCCCTGGCGGAGGCGCCGCCGCTATTGCCGGAGTACGTGATCGAGCGCTTCGCCGCGTTGCCCGAGTGGGAGCGCCACGGCCTGCTGGCCGCGCTGCTGCGCGCGGCCGACCTGTTCGGCTTGCCGGAAGAGGACGTCGAAGAAGAGTGAGGGCGCCAGGTTCGCTACGAAAGACAGTCGCGTCGGCGGTCTTTACCTGGCGAACCTGCCGATGCCTGGTGGACAAGCGCGTTGTACGCCATGGCGTGACCTCCGCGTAGGGCGGATAACGCCGTCGGCGTTATCCGCCGACCCAGCGATATCCGCCAGACGACATGGCATGACCGTCGAGCAGGGCGCATAACGCCGCTTCCCCGGTGCCCCGGCCGCCGAGGAAAGCTACCCGCCGTAGAGCTTCTGCGCCGCCAGGGAGAAGCTCACCGCCACCAGCATCAGCGCGAACAGGCGTTGCAGGGTCGGGCCGCCGAGGCGCTGCGCCAGCAGGTTGCCGCCGAGCACGCCGACCGCGCCGCCGGCGGCGAGGCCGCCGAGCAGCGGCAGCGGCGGGTGGGCGCCGGTCAGGTAGATCAGGAAGCCGCCGCCGGAGACCAGCGCGATCACCGCCATCGAGGTGGCGGTGGCGGCCATCATCGACAGCGGGGTGAACCAGAGTAGCCCCGGCACCACCAGGAAGCCGCCGCCCACGCCCATCAATCCCGACAGCAAGCCGACCGCCAGGCCGATGCCGAGCAGCGGCAGGCTCCGTGCCTGGTCGCTGGCCTCGCGTTTCATCCCGGCGCCGCGCCACATGCGCCAGGCTGACCAGAGCACCAGCAGGCAGAAGGCGACGATCAGCACGCCTTCCGGGACGAAGCGGCCGAGCCATTGGCCGACGGCGTTGCTCGGCAGGCCGGCCAGCGCCAGGACCAGCACCGGCCGCCAGGCCACCTGGCCCTGGCGCGCGCGCGGAATGGCGCCAATCAGCGCCGACAGGGCGACCGCGCCGAGGCTCACGCCGATGGCGTCGCGCAGCGGCAGGTGCAGGCTGAGCAGCAGGGGCAGGGCGACCAGCGAGCCGCCGGCGCCGGTGAGGCCGAGCAGCAGGCCGAGAACGGCGCCGATGCCCAGGGATTCGAAGAGCAGTACATCCATCGTCGATCAACTATTTCCGCGGGTGAGCCAGCCGGTGGTCCGGTATGGCCTGCGCGTGCGGCAGGCCCGAAGGGTAGCGCAAATCGGTGCGCCCGGGGCTTCAGCCGCGCTGCCCGCGCACCAGGTCGCGCAGCAGGAAGCGGTTCGGGTGGCAGGCCTCGGCCACCGCGCGCGGCAGCGGCAGCGGCTCGCCGCAGATCCACGCCGCCAGCAGTTCGCCGGACAGCGGCGCGCTGATCAGCCCGCGCGAGCCGTGGCCGCTGTTCAGGTACAGGCCTGGCAGCCAGGGGCAGGCACGCTCCGGCACCTGGCGGGCGTCGCGGGCGAGCACCGCGTAGACCTCGTCGAAGGCCGCGCGCTCGGCCAGCGGGCCTACCAGGGGCAGGTAGTCGGGGCTGGTGCAGCGGAATGCCGCGCGGCCTTCCAGGCGCTCCAGCGGCAGGTCGTCGGCGCCCAGGCGCTGCAACAGATCGGGGGATATTTCCCGCAGCAGTTCGAGGTTGCCCTGGTGTTCGGCGAGGGTCGGCGCCAGGTCTTCGCTCTTGAAGTCGAAGCTGGCGCCGAGGGTGTGTTCGTCGCCACGCGGCGGTGCGACGTAGCCCTCGGCGCAGACCACGGTGCGCAGCGCCCGGCTTTGCGGGGTGGCCGGCAGGCGGGTGACCTGCCCGCGAATGCGCTTCAGCGGCAGCTCGGCGGCGGGCGGGAAGTCGCGGATGTCGGCGGCGGTGGCGAGGATCGCGAGTGGCGCGCGGGCCAGGCATTCGTCGCCGGCGTAGGCGCACCAGTCGTCGCCCTCGCGGCGCAAGCGTACTGCCCGGCCGCTCAGCAGGGTGATCCCGGGGGTGGCGGCCAGGGCCTGGCACAGCGCGGGCGGATGGACCCAGCCGGCTTCGGGATAGAACAGGCCGCCGGCGGGCAGGGCGACGCCGGCGAGGCGCTCGGCCTGCTCGCGCTCCAGGCCGTGCAGCAGGTCGGCGGGGAAGGCTGCGGCCAGTTGCGCCTGGCGTTGCGCTTCCTTGGCGTCGAAGGCCAGTTGCAGTACGCCGCAGGCGTCCCAGTCGTGGCCGCGCCGCAGGCGTTCGAGCAGCCGGCGGGTATGGCCGAAGCCGCTGAGCACCAGGCGCGACAGCGGCGTGCCGTGGGCCGAGAGTTTCAGGTAGAGCACGCCCTGGGGGTTGCCCGAGGCTTCCCGGGCGAGGCCGGGATGGCGTTCGATCAGGGTCACCTGCCAGCCGCGCGCGGCGAGGCTGGCGGCGCTGGCGCAGCCGGCCAGGCCGCCGCCGACCACCAGTGCCGCGCGGCGCCCGGCGTGGGGCGCGGGGCGTGCGTACCAGGGCTTGCCGGCGTTCGCCGGCGGCCCCTGGTAGGTGCCGCTGAGCATCTCGCGCTTCTGTCCGTAGCCCGGTACCCGTTGCATGGCGAAACCGGCCTCGACCAGCCCGCGGCGGACGAAACCGGCGCTGGTGAAGGTGCCCAGGGTCGCCTGCGGCGCCGACAGTCGCGCCAGTTCGGCGAACAGTACGGGCGACCACATGTCCGGGTTCTTCGCCGGGGCGAAGCCATCGAGGAACCAGGCGTCGACCCGCGCGTCGAGCTGCGGCAGGCACTCCAGGGCATCGCCCAGCAGCAGGGTCAGGCCGACCCTTCCGCCCGCGAACGCCAGGCGCTGGAAGCCCGGGTGCACGGCAAGGTACTGGCCCAGCAGGGCCTCGCTCCAGGGCGCCAGTTCCGGCCATAGCGCCAGGGCGCGGAGCAGGTCGGCGGCGGCGAGGGGGAATTTCTCCACGCTGACGAACTCCAGGCGCGCGCCGGCCGGCGCGACCCGCTCGAACAGCTGCCAGGCGCAGAGGAAGTTCAGTCCGGTGCCGAAGCCGGTCTCGCCGATACACAGCACCTCGCCGTCGCCCAGCGCGGCGAAGCGCTCGGCCAGGCGGTTGGTGGCGAGGAACACATGGCGCGTCTCGTTGAGCCCGGAATGCCGGGAAAAATATACGTCGCCGAAGGCGCGGGATAGCGGCTGGCCGTTTTCGTCCCAGTCGAGCTGGGCATGCTGGAAGTCGGACATGGCAGAACCTGAAAAAGCGGATGGCGCATTTTACGGGGCTTTGCCGGCCAGCGGCGAGGCGCTGCGCGAACATGCCGCGGCGCCGCGCAGACAGCCGCACGCCGATCCGCTACCTTGAAGGACTCAGGTTAAGGGAGACCTCCATGTTCGAATCCGCGGAAGTTGGCCACAGCATCGACAAGGACACCTACGAGAAGGCCGTCATCGAGTTGCGCGAAGCGCTGCTCGAGGCGCAGTTCGAGCTCAAGCAGCAGGCGCGCTTCCCGGTGATCATCCTGATCAACGGCATCGAGGGCGCCGGCAAGGGGGAGACGGTCAAGCTCCTCAACGAGTGGATGGACCCGCGCCTGATCGAAGTGCAGAGCTTCCTTCGTCCCTCCGACGAGGAACTGGAGCGGCCGCCGCAGTGGCGCTTCTGGCGGCGCCTGCCGCCCAAGGGGCGGACCGGTATCTTCTTCGGCAACTGGTACAGCCAGATGCTCTACGCGCGGGTCGAGGGGCATATCAAGGAGGCCAAGCTGGATCAGGCCATCGATGCCGCCGAACGCTTCGAGCGCATGCTCTGCGACGAAGGCGCGCTGCTCTTCAAGTTCTGGTTCCACCTCTCCAAGAAACAGCTCAAGGAACGCCTCAAGGCGCTGGAAAAGGACCCGCAGCACAGCTGGAAGCTCAGTCCGCTGGACTGGAAGCAGAGCGAGGTCTACGACCGCTTCGTGCATTACGGCGAGCGCGTGCTGCGCCGCACCAGCCGGGACTACGCGCCCTGGTACGTGGTGGAAGGCGTGGACGAGCGCTACCGCGCCCTGACCGTCGGTCGCATCCTCCTCGAAGGGTTGCAGGCCGCGCTGGCCACCAAGGAGCGCGCCAAGCGCCAGCCGCACGCCGCGCCGCTGGTGTCGAGCCTGGACAACCGCGGCCTGCTGGACTCCCTGGACCTGGGCCAGTACCTGGACAAGGACGCCTACAAGGAGCAGCTCGCCGCCGAGCAGGCCCGCCTGGCCGGGCTGATCCGCGACAAGCGCTTCCGCCAGCATTCGCTGGTCGCGGTGTTCGAGGGCAACGACGCGGCCGGCAAGGGCGGCGCCATCCGCCGTGTCACCGACGCGCTGGACCCGCGCCAGTACCATATCGTGCCGATCGCCGCGCCGACCGAAGAGGAGCGTGCGCAGCCCTATCTCTGGCGCTTCTGGCGGCACATTCCGGCGCGTCGCCAGTTCACCATCTTCGACCGTTCCTGGTACGGCCGCGTGCTGGTGGAGCGCATCGAGGGCTTCTGCGCACCGGCCGACTGGCTACGCGCCTATGGCGAGATCAATGACTTCGAGGAGCAGCTCAGCGAGTACGGGATCATCGTGGTGAAGTTCTGGCTGGCGATCGACAAGCAGACCCAGATGGAGCGCTTCAAGGAACGCGAGAAAACCCCCTACAAGCGCTACAAGATCACCGAGGAAGACTGGCGCAACCGCGACAAGTGGGACCAGTACGTGGACGCGGTGGGCGATATGGTCGACCGTACCAGCACCGAGATCGCGCCCTGGACCCTGGTCGAAGCCAACGACAAGCGCTTCGCCCGGGTCAAGGTGCTGCGCACCATCAACGACGCCATCGAAGCGGCGTACAAGAGGGATAAGTGAGGCCCGCCGGAATGCGGCGCCGTCCTCTCCAGGGGATGGCGACGCATACGCCGGATGAATGATCGGTGCCTCGCGCGATTGCCTCGCCTTATCCTCGCTCGATCCGGCCGCTGCCCCGGCGGCCGACCGACAATAACAGCGAGGGTACCCCCATGCGTGAAGTGGTGATCGTCGACAGCGTCCGGACCGGCCTGGCCAAGTCCTTCCGCGGCAAGTTCAACCTGACCCGGCCGGACGACATGGCCGCCCACTGCGTCGACGCGCTGCTGGCGCGCAACGACCTCGACCCGCTGCTGGTGGATGACTGCATCGTTGGCGCCGGCTCCAACGAAGGCGCCCAGGGCCACAACATCGGGCGCAACGTGGCGGTGCTCTCCGGCCTCGGCATCCAGGTGCCGGGGATGACCCTCAACCGCTACTGTTCCTCCGGCCTGCAGGCGATCGCCATCGCCGCCAACCAGATCGCTTCCGGTTGCAGCGAGGTGATCGTCGCCGGCGGCGTCGAGTCGATCACCCTGACCCTGAAGAGCGTCAACACCGACCACCTGGTGAACCCGCTGCTGCAAAGGGAGGTGCCGGGCATCTACTACCCCATGGGGCAGACCGCCGAGATCGTCGCCCGTCGCTACGGCATCACCCGCGAGGCCCAGGACGCCTACGCCCTGCAGAGCCAGCAGCGGATGGCGCGAGCCCAGGCGGACGGGCTGTTCGCCGACGAGATCGTGCCGATGACCACCCGCTACGCGGTGGAGGACAAGGCCAGCGGCGAGAAGCAGGTGCTCGACGGAGTGGTCGACCGCGACGACTGCAACCGCCCGGACACCACCCTCGAAGGCCTGGCCTCGCTGAAGCCGGCGTTCGCCGAGGACGGTTCGGTCACCGCCGGCAACGCCTCGCAACTCTCCGACGGCGCCTCGATGACCCTGCTGATGAGCCTGGAGAAAGCGCTGGCGCTGGGCCTGGAGCCGAAGGCCTTCTTCCGTGGCTTCACCGTGGCCGGCTGCGAGCCGGACGAAATGGGCATCGGTCCGGTGTTCTCGGTGCCGAAGCTGCTCAAGGCGAAGGGGCTGAAGATCGCCGACGTCGATCTCTGGGAACTCAACGAAGCCTTCGCCTCGCAGTGCCTGTACTGCCGCGACCGGCTGGAGATCGACAACGAGAAGTACAACGTCAATGGCGGCTCCATCGCCATCGGCCACCCGTTCGGCATGACCGGCTCGCGCCAGGTCGGTCATCTGGTCCGCGAACTGCGCCGGCGCAACCTGCGCTACGGCGTGGTGACCATGTGCGTCGGCGGCGGCATGGGCGCCAGCGGGCTGTTCGAAGCCGTACGCTGAGACCGTGCGCGACGGCGGGCCCCGCAGGTCGGGGCTCGCCTCATGGGTTTTATTTACATGACGCTCCGTGCCATCCCCGGCGACTCGCGCTAGGCTAGGCGCCTTTTTCCTTGCATAGGGATGTAGCGATGTCCACCGAGCCCAACTCGCCGTTCGTCGACGACCCGCTGAGCGCCGTCGATGCACGGATTCTCGGCAGCCTCGTCGAGAAGCAGGCGACCACCCCGGAAACCTATCCGCTGACCCTCAATGCCCTGGTCCTCGCCTGCAACCAGAAGACCAGCCGCGATCCGGTGATGAACCTCACGCCCGGCCAGGTCGGCCAGAGCCTGCGCCAGCTCGAGGGGCGCGGCCTGGTCAGGCTGGTGATGGGCAGCCGCGCCGACCGCTGGGAGCACACCCTGGGCAAGGGCCTGGAATTGGTGGCGCCACAGGTGGCGCTGCTCGGCCTGCTGTTCCTGCGTGGTCCGCAGACCCTCAACGAACTGCTCACCCGCAGCAACCGCCTGCACGATTTCGACGACGTCGAGCAGATCCGCCACCACCTGGAACGCCTCGCCGGCCGCGGCCTGGCAGTGCACCTGGAGCGTCGCGCCGGGCAGCGCGAGGAGCGCTACATGCACCTGCTCGGCAGCCAGGCCGACCTCGAGGCCGCCGTGGAGGCGATGGGCAGCGACCCGGAACGCGCCGCGCCGGCCGCTCTGTCGGCCGATGCGGAAGCGCGGATCGCCGAGCTGGAGACGCGCCTGGCGGCGCTGGAGGAGCGCCTGGCCAGGCTCGAAGGAGGGGCGTGATATCGCGGGAGGGCGCAATCGGTGACATGCAGGTTCCGGCGGATAACCGCGAGCGGTTGTTCGCCCTACGGCCCGCAGTGACTTTGTGGGCGGCGCTGCCTGTCGGGTAGGGCGAATAACGCCAGCGGCGTTATCCGCCGATGCGCCGCCCCGCAAGGCGAACGCCAACCCAAAAAAGCCCGGCTATTGCCGGGCTTTTTCATGCGCGCGCGTCGGTGGCCGATCAGGCCTCCGGCTGTACCGGCACGTGGATCAGTTGCAGGCGCTCGCTGCTCCAGGCACGGGTGCTGTTGGTCAGCTCGATGTCGTTGTTCAGCTTGCGCCCGTAAGACGGCACGATTTCCTTCAGGCGTGCCTGCCACTCGGGGGTAGCGACCTTGTCCTTGAAGGCCTTCTCCAGCACCGACAGCATGATCGGCGCGGCGGTCGAGGCGCCCGGCGAGGCGCCGAGCAGGGCGGCGACGGAGCCGTCCGCTGCGGTCACCACTTCGGTGCCGAATTGCAGTACGCCGCCTTTCTCGGCGTCCTTCTTGATGATCTGCACGCGCTGGCCGGCCTGCACCAGCTTCCAGTCCTCGTCGCGGGCTTCCGGGAAGTACTCGCGCAGCGAGGCCATGCGGTCGTCCTGGCTGAGCATCAGCTGGCCGATCAGGTACTGGCTGAGATCGAAGTTGTCGATGCCGGCGTTGAACATCGGGCCGATGTTGCCGCTGGTCACCGAGCCCGGCAGGTCCCACAGCGAGCCGTTCTTCAGGAACTTGGTGGAGAAGGTGGCGAACGGACCGAACAGCAGAACCGGCTTGCCGTCGATCATGCGGGTGTCGAGGTGCGGCACCGACATCGGCGGCGAACCCACCGAAGCCTTGCCGTAGACCTTGGCCAGGTGGCGCTTGACCACGTCCGGGTTGGTGGTGGCGAGGAACGAACCGCCCACCGGGAAGCCGGCGTAGCCTTCGGCCTCGGGGATGCCGGACATCTGCAGCAGCTTCAGCGCGCCGCCGCCGGCGCCGATGAAGACGAACCTGGCCTTGACGCTGGTTTCCTTGTCGCCATTGGCCAGGTCGGCCATGGTCACGGTCCAGGTGTTGTCGTCGTTGCGCTTGAGGTCGCGGACCTCATGTTGCAGGCGCAGCTTGAAGGTGTCCTTGGCCGACAGCGAGCCCACCAGTTGGCGAGTGATCTCGCCGAAGTTGACGTCGGTGCCGATCGACATGCGCGTGGCGGCGATCTTCTGCCCCGGCTCGCGGCCTTCCATCACCAGCGGCACCCACTGCTTGATCTGCTCGGGGTCTTCCGAGTACTCCATGCCGCGGAACAGCGAGCTGTGCTGCAGGGCGGCGTGGCGCTTCTTGAGGAAGGCGACGTTGTCGTCGCCCCAGACGAAGCTCATGTGCGGGACGTTGTTGATGAACGACTTCGGATCGTTCAGCACCTTGCGGTCGACCTGGTAGGCCCAGAACTGCTTGGAGATCTCGAAGTTCTCGTTGATCGCCACCGCCTTGCTGATATCCATCGAGCCGTCCGCGGCCTCGCTGGTGTAGTTCAGTTCGCAGAACGCCGAGTGACCGGTGCCCGCGTTGTTCCAGCCGTTGGAGCTTTCTTCGGCGACCTTGTCCAGGCGCTCGACCATCTCGATGGTCCAGCCCGGTTCCAGTTCGTTCAGATAGGTACCCAGGGTGGCGCTCATGATGCCGCCACCGATCAGGAGCACGTCGACCGGTTTTTCCGATTCGACGCTGTTTTTGGAGCAACCCAGCACGCTGACGCACAAAAGCATCAATAAGATTTTTTTCATGGATTTACCGCTAGAAAACGTGGAGAAGCGTGGATACGCACGACATGGCAGGTATTCACCGGGTGAATGATACTGGAACTCACCCCCGATGTGAGTGCGTTCACATGCGGTGACATTTGCCTCGGCGTTCCGCCGAGAATACCTGCCTTCCCTTTCTTGAACGTTTCAGCCACCGGGAAATAAATTCAGCGCCTGTATCGTTTCAGCGGGAACCCGGCGCGTGGATTTCCGCCGATTGGCGCATCCTGCGGATATACGCGTCGATTTCCCGCTCCGCGTCGAAACGGGTGAAATAGGGACCTTCCAGGGTCCCTTCGCGGGTGGAGAAGAAGTACTGCCCATTCACCGAACTTATGCGATCACTGCGAAAGCGGGTGGCCGGGGTGGGATCGGTGGAACGTTTCCCCAACATGACGGCGACTCCTGGATAGCGGGCCAAGGTGTTTTCAGTGTAGGCGGGGGTTGGCCGGGCGGCAGGCCGGCGGACGAAAGGAGACGGATTTCCAGGCGAAGGGTTGGGTATTCTATTTTTTGTTATAAGAAAATCTGAATTTATTCTTTTTAACGTCAGCCGGCCTTGGGCATAGTGGGCTCCAACACGAACAAGGAGTGACCCCATGAGCCTCAGACTCGGCGACATCGCCCCCGATTTCGAACAGGACTCCAGCGAAGGGCGCATCCGCCTCCACGAGTGGCTGGGCGACAGCTGGGGCGTGCTGTTCTCCCACCCCGCCGACTTCACCCCGGTGTGCACCACCGAGCTGGGTTTCACCGCCAAGCTCAAGGACCAGTTCGCCCAGCGCGGGGTCAAGGTCCTGGCGCTGTCGGTGGATCCGGTGGAGTCGCACCTGAAGTGGATCGACGATATCAACGAGACCCAGGACACCCGGGTCAATTTCCCGATCATCGCCGACGCCGACCGCAAGGTTTCCGAACTCTACGACCTGATCCACCCGAACGCCAACGACACGCTGACCGTGCGTTCGCTGTTCATCATCGACCCGAACAAGAAGGTGCGCCTGATCATCACCTACCCGGCGAGCACCGGGCGCAATTTCAACGAGATCCTCCGGGTGATCGATTCGCTGCAACTGACCGACGAGCACAAGGTCGCCACGCCGGCCAACTGGGAGGACGGCGACGAGGTGGTAATCGTGCCTTCGCTGAAGGACGAGGAAGAGATCAAGCGGCGTTTCCCCAAAGGCTACCGCGCGGTGAAGCCCTACCTGCGCCTGACGCCCCAGCCCAACCGCTGAGGCCGGATTCGTCCCGCCTGCATGGGCAGGCACGGCAGGCGGGACCTTTTATTCGACGGTGCGTGCCGTCATGCAACGCTGTTTAGCCACGAGCAGGGTTTTTGGCCGGTTTCGACCGGCCCTCTTTTTTATGTGCGCCAGCGCGTCGCCGCGACGCTTTTTATCCGCCATCCATTTCCGAAACCGGCTCTGACTTGCCCGCCAGACGGGGAGAAGGCTCGCTCATCCACCTCCTTCCAGGAGCAGACGCATGATTGCCGCTCTCCGTCGCTGCCGGGCCTGGCTGGCCCTGCTCGCCGTTCTTGCCGTGTTTCCCGCGGCAGAGGCCGCCGCCCCCGCTGAAATCCGTCTCGACTATGCCTACTACGCCCCCACCAGCCTGGCGCTCAGGAAGTTCGGCTGGCTGGAGAAAAGCCTGGACGGCAGCGGCACCCGGGTGCGCTGGGTGTTCAGCCAGGGCAGCAACCGTTCCCTGGAGTACCTCAACGCCGGCAGCGTCGATTTCGCCTCGACCGCCGGCCTCGCCGCGGTACTCGCGCGGGCCAACGGCAGCCCGGTACGTACCGTATACGTCGCCAGCCGCCCGGAGTGGACCGCGCTGCTGGTGCGCAAGGATTCGCCGATCCGCAGCCTCGCCGAGCTCAAGGGGCGCAAGGTGGCTGCCACCAAGGGCACCGATCCCTACCTGTTCCTGCTCCGCAGCCTGCACAGCGTGGGCCTGGGCAAGAACGACCTGCGTATCGTCCACCTGCAGCATCCCGACGGCCGGGTAGCCCTGGAGAAGGGCCAGGTCGACGCCTGGGCCGGACTCGATCCGCACATGGCGGCCAGCGAGTTGCAGGCCGGCTCGCGGCTGCTCTACCGCAACCTCGGCTTCAACAGCTACGGCGTGCTCAATGTCCGCGAGGATTTCGCCGAACGCCATCCGCAACTGATCCGCCAGGTGCTGGCGGCCTACGAGCAGGCGCGCCACTGGGTGATCGGGCATCCCGACGAAGCCGCGCAACTGCTTGCCGAGGAAGCCGGCCTGCCGCTGGAAGTGGCTCGCCTGCAACTGTCGCGCACCGATTTCAGCCAGCCGCTGCCGGGCGCCGAACAGGTCGCCGCGCTCAAGGCCGCGGCGCCGATCCTGGCGGACGAGCGCCTGGTGCGGCCGGGCGTGGACGTGCAGAAGGTGGTCGACGAACTGATCGCGCCGCAGTGGGCCGCCGAGGTCATCGGCGGTGTCCCGTTGGCGCGCACGGAGCCCTGAGCCATGGTCAGCCAGAGCCTGCGACTGGCCCGGCGAGTCTCGCGCCGGGCGTGGCGACTGCGCGTGCCGGGCGTCTGGCGGGCCTGGGCCTTGCCGCTGCTGGCACTATCGTCGTGGGAGGCGCTGGTGCGCCTGGGCTGGCTGCCGGCCTACCAGATGCCGGCGCCGAGCGGCATCCTGCTGACCCTGGTGGAACTGGCTCGCGGCGAGCTGTGGGGGCATGTCGGCGCGAGCCTGGCGCGGGTCGCCGCCGGCTTCGCGATCGGCAGCGGCCTGGCCCTGGTGGTCGGTACCTGGGTCGGTCTCAGTCGTCGCGCCGAAGCCTACCTGGAGCCGAGCTTCCAGGCCCTGCGGGCGATCCCCAGCCTGGCCTGGGTGCCCCTGCTGCTGCTCTGGTTCGGCATCGACGAGACGCCGAAGATCGTCCTCATCGCCCTCGGCGCCTTCTTCCCGGTCTACCTCGCGCTGGTCGCCGGGGTACGCGGGGTCGATCGCAAGTGGGTGGAACTGGGGCGGCTCTACCGTTTGTCGCGCTTCGCCCTGGTCCGCCGCATCCTCCTTCCGGCGGCGCTGCCGAACCTGTTCACCGGCCTGCGCGGGGCGCTCAGCCTGAGCTGGATGTTCCTCGTCGCGGCGGAGCTGATCGCCGCCACCCAGGGCCTCGGCTACCTGCTCAGTGACGGTCGGGAAACCTCGCGTCCGGACCTGGTGATCGCCGCGATCCTGGTCCTGGCGGCCCTCGGCAAGCTCAGCGATGGCCTGCTCCGCTCGCTGGAGCGCCGGGCCCTGCGCTGGCGCGACAGCTTCGACGGGGAGGGCGGCGCATGAGCGGCCTGCTCGACCTGCTGGAGATTCGCAAGGCCTATGGCGATACGCGGGTGCTGGAGGGCGTGGCGCTGTCGCTGGCGCCCGGCGAGGTGGTCAGCCTGCTCGGCCCCAGTGGTTGCGGCAAGAGCACCCTGCTGCGGATCGCCGCCGGACTGGACGATGACTTCCAGGGCACTGTCGAACGCAACCCGATCCTCGGCTTCGGCCCGGACGGCGAGAACGGCCGCAGCGGCGGAATCGGCGTGGTGTTCCAGGAGCCGCGCCTGTTGCCCTGGCTGACGGTGGCGCAGAACGTCGGTTTCGCCGACGGCTGGCTGGAGGACGAGCACTGGGTCGAGCGCCTGCTCGCCGATGTCGGACTGGCCGGCTGCGGAGGATTGCTGCCCAAGCAACTGTCCGGCGGCATGGCGCAGCGCGCGGCGATCGCCCGCGGTCTCTACGGACGGCCGCAGGTGCTGTTGCTCGACGAGCCGTTCAGCGCGGTCGACGCCTTCACCCGCATGCGCCTCCAGGACCTGCTGCAGGACGTGGTGCAGAACTACGAGATCAGCGTCCTGCTGGTCACCCACGATCTCGACGAGGCGTTCTATCTCGCCGACCGCGTGCTGCTGATGGGCGGCCGTCCCGGACACATCCGCCGCGAGTTCCACGTACCGCTGGCGCGTCCCCGCGATCGCCGGGCGGTGGAGCTGGCCTACTTGCGCGGCGAGGCCCTGACCGAAATGCAGCGGGCGCACGTGCTCTGAGGCAAGACCCCGAACCGGGTTCTTATATGCTTTATGGAATAAATAAATGAATAAAAAGCATTTATTGGAATATGAGGCCGCCTGTTAAGGTCTATGCAACTTGGTTAGCAAGCCAAACGAATATTCTGTTTTCCGGTTATAAGGAATCCCCCCCATGCTCGTCGTTTCCATCGCCGGAAGTCCCAGCGTACGCTCCCGCTCCGGGGTGTTGCTGGAGCGTGCCAGGGACTGGCTGAGCCGTCGCGGCGTCGAGGTGGCCAGCCACCAGGTGCTGGATTTTCCCGCCGAGGACCTGCTGCGTGCCCGCCTCGACAGTCCGCCGGTACTGGCGCTGGCCGAGCAGATCGGCCGCGCCGACGGCCTGCTGGTCGCCACCCCGGTGTACAAGGCCTCGTTTTCCGGCGCGCTGAAGGTCCTGCTCGACCTGTTGCCCGAGCGCGCCCTGGAGCACAAGGTGGTGCTGCCGTTCGCTACCGGTGGCAGCAGTGCGCACATGCTGGCCGTGGACTATGCATTGAAGCCGGTCCTGGCCGCGCTCAAGGCCCAGGAGGTACTGCATGGCGTATTCGCCGTGGACAAGCAGATCGCCTACGCCACCGAGAGCGACCCGGCGCGCCTGGAACCGGTCCTCGAGCAGCGCCTGGAAAACGCCCTGGAAACCTTCCACCTGGCCCTCTCGCGACGGCCGCAGCCGATCGACCCGCAGTTGCTCAACGAGCGCCTGGTGAACGCCCGCTGGAGCATCTGATCCGTCCGCCGCCAGCGCACGCGCGCCGCGGCCCGATTGCACAACGCACACACGACGACCTCTCTGTTCCGTCAACGGCGCGGCAGGTTCGGCACCCACAACGACAAAGGAGAGCGCCATGCGCACCATCGCTTTGCGTCGTGGACTGGCGGCCCTGCTGGTGGCGGCCCTGTCCTACGGCGTTCAGGCCGACGAGAAGTCGGCCAACACCCTGCGGATCGGCTACCAGAAATACGGCACCCTGGTCCTGCTCAAGGCCCGTGGCACCCTGGAGAAACGTCTCGCCGAAGACGGCGTGAAGGTGCAATGGACCGAGTTTCCCGGCGGCCCGCAACTGCTCGAGGGACTCAATGTCGGCAGCATCGACTTCGGCGTGACCGGCGAAACCCCGCCGGTCTTCGCCCAGGCCGCCGGCGCCGACCTGCTCTACGTGGCCTACGAACCGCCGGCGCCGACCAGCGAGGCGATCCTCCTGCCGAAGGACTCGCCGATTCGGTCGGTGGCCGAGCTGAAGGGCAGGAAAGTCGCCCTGAACAAGGGCTCCAACGTGCATTACCTGTTGGTCCGCGCCCTCGAGCAGGCCGGCCTGAAGTACAGCGACATCCAACCCGTCTACCTGCCGCCGGCCGACGCCCGCGCCGCCTTCGAGCGTCACAGCGTCGACGCCTGGGTGATCTGGGACCCCTACCAGGCCGCCGCCGAGAAGCAGTTGTCCGCGCGGGTCCTGGTGGATGGTCGCGAGCTGGTCGACAACCACCAGTTCTACCTCGCCACCCGGACTTACGCGCAACGGCATCCGCAGGTGCTCGACAAGCTGGTGGACGAGATCCGCCAGGTCGGCGACTGGTCGCGGGCCAACCCGCAGCAGGTGACCGAGCAGGTCGCGCCGCTGCTCGGGCTGCCCGCCGACATCACCCTTACCGCGGTGAAGCGCCAGGGCTACGGCGCGCAGTTGATCACCCCGGCGGTGGTCGAGGCGCAGCAGAAGATCGCCGACACCTTTACCCAGCTGAAGCTGATTCCCAAACCGCTGAGCATCAAGGACGTGATCTGGACGCCGCCGGCCGGCAAGGTCGCCAGCGCACCCTGAGCCCGTACCGCCCACATACCGACACGATCATCGCGCGGCTACGCCACGCCGGCGCGCTCACTCTGGAGTCAATTGCGATGAGCCTCGAGATTTTCTGGTTCCTTCCCACCCACGGCGACGGCCACTACCTGGGCACCACCCAGGGCGCCCGTGCCGTCGACCACGGCTACCTGCAGCAGATCGCCCAGGCCGCCGACCGCCTGGGCTTCGGCGGCGTACTGATCCCCACCGGACGTTCCTGCGAGGACTCCTGGCTGGTCGCCGCCTCGCTGATCCCGGTAACCCAGCGCCTGAAGTTCCTCGTCGCGCTGCGTCCCGGGATCATTTCGCCGACCGTCGCCGCGCGCCAGGCGGCGACCCTGGACCGGCTGTCCAACGGCCGCGCGCTGTTCAACCTGGTCACCGGCGGCGATCCCGACGAACTGGCTGGCGACGGCCTGCACCTGAGCCACGCCGAACGCTACGAGGCCTCGGTCGAATTCACCCGCATCTGGCGTCGCGTGCTGGAGGGCGAGACCGTCGACTACGCCGGCAAGCACATCCAGGTGAAGGGCGCCAAACTGCTCTATCCGCCGTTGCAGCAGCCGCGTCCGCCGCTGTACTTCGGCGGCTCCTCGGAGGCCGCCCAGGACCTCGCCGCCGAGCAGGTCGAGCTGTACCTGACCTGGGGCGAGCCGCCGGCGGCGGTTGCCGAGAAGATCGCCCAGGTACGCGAGAAGGCCGCCCGCCAGGGCCGCCAGGTGCGCTTCGGGATCCGCCTGCACGTGATCGTCCGCGAGACCAGCGAGGAAGCCTGGCAGGCCGCCGATCGACTGATCGCGCACCTCGACGACGACACCATCGCCCGCGCCCAGGCCTCCCTGGCGCGCTTCGACTCGGTCGGCCAGCAACGCATGGCCGCGCTGCACGGCGGTTCGCGCGACAACCTGGAAGTCAGCCCCAATCTCTGGGCCGGCGTCGGCCTGGTGCGCGGCGGCGCCGGTACCGCGCTGGTCGGCGACGGGCCGACGGTGGCGGCGCGGGTCAGGGAGTACGCCGAGCTGGGCATCGATACCTTCATCTTCTCCGGCTATCCGCACCTGGAAGAGTCCTACCGGGTCGCCGAACTGCTGTTCCCGCACCTCGACGTGCAGCGCCCGGCGCAGCCCGAGGGACGCGGCTATGTCAGCCCGTTCGGCGAGATGGTGGCCAACGACATCCTGCCCCGGCAGGCCGCGCAGAGTTGAGAGCGGTCGGAGCGAACGACATGAGCATTTCCAAACGACTGGCCGAGCGCCTGGCGCCCTGGGCGCTGCCGCTGGTCCTGCTGGCGGTGTGGCAGGCGGCGGTTGAGTTCGGCTGGCTGTCCAGCCGCATCCTCCCCGCGCCCAGCGCCGTACTCGAGGCCGGCTGGGCGCTGCTGCGCAGCGGCGAGATCTGGCAGCACCTGGCGATCAGCGGCTGGCGCGCGGCGATCGGCTTTCTCATCGGCGGCGCCATCGGCCTGGTGCTGGGCTTCGTCACCGGCCTGTCGAAGTGGGGCGAACGCTTCCTCGACAGTTCGGTGCAGATGATCCGCAACGTGCCGCACCTGGCGCTGATCCCGCTGGTGATCCTGTGGTTCGGCATCGACGAGTCGGCGAAGATCTTCCTGGTCGCCCTCGGCACGCTGTTCCCGATCTACCTGAACACCTACCACGGCATCCGCGGCATCGACCCCGGCCTGCTGGAGATGGCGCGCAGCTACGGGTTGTCCGGCTTCGCCCTGTTCCGCCAGGTGATCCTGCCCGGCGCGCTGCCGTCGATCCTGGTCGGGGTGCGCTTCGCCCTCGGCTTCATGTGGTTGACCCTGATCGTCGCCGAGACCATTTCCGCCAGCTCCGGCATCGGTTACCTGGCGATGAACGCCCGCGAGTTCCTGCAGACCGACGTGGTGGTCCTGGCGATCCTGCTCTATGCCGTCCTCGGCAAGCTCGCCGACCTCGCCGCCCGCGGCCTGGAACGCGTCTGGCTACGCTGGCACCCGGCCTACCAGGTCAAGGGAGGTGGCGCATGAATGCCCACAACGCCGCCCTTGGCGGCACTCCGCAGCGCCTCAAGCGCGGTATCCCGCTGGCCCTGCGCGGAGTGGCGCGGCGCTTCGGCGAGCGCGAGGTGCTCAAGGACATCGACCTGCTGGTTCCGGCCGGGCAGTTCGTCGCTATCGTTGGCCGCAGCGGCTGCGGCAAGAGCACCTTGCTGCGCCTGCTGGCCGGCCTCGACCAGCCCAGCCGCGGCGAGTTGCTGGCCGGTTCGGCGGCGCTGGCCGAGGCCCGCGAGGACACCCGGCTGATGTTCCAGGACTCGCGCCTGCTGCCGTGGAAGCGGGTGATCGACAACGTCGGCCTTGGCCTGCGCGGCGACTGGCGGGCGAAGGCCCTGCAGGCGCTGCGGGCGGTCGGCCTGGCCGAGCGTGCCAACGAGTGGCCGGCGGCCCTGTCCGGCGGGCAGAAGCAGCGCGTCGCGCTGGCTCGCGCGCTGATCCACGAGCCGCGCCTGCTGTTGCTCGACGAGCCGCTCGGCGCGCTCGATGCGCTGACCCGGATCGAGATGCAGCAACTGATCGAAGGACTCTGGCGCGAACACGGTTTCACCGTCCTGCTGGTCACCCACGACGTCAGCGAGGCGGTGGCGGTGGCCGACCGGGTGATCCTCATCGAGGACGGCGAGATCGGCCTCGACCTGCCGGTGGAATTGCCCCGGCCGCGCTCGCGTGGCTCGGCGCGACTGGCCGCGCTGGAAGCCGAAGTGCTCAACCGGGTGCTGGCGCAGCCGGAGCTGCCGCCGCAACCCGAGCCCGTTTCACCCCTGCCCACGCAACTGCGCTGGGCGCTCTAACCAACCATGCCTCGTTCCGAATCCCCCCAGGAGAAACGCCATGACCATCAAAGCCATCAACGTTCGTAACCAGTTCAAGGGCACCGTGAAGGAAATCATCGAAGGGCCGGTGCTCTCCGAGATCGACGTGCAGACCGCCGCCGGGATCGTCACTTCGGTGATCACCACGCGTTCGGTGAAGGAACTGGAGCTGGCCATCGGTAGCGAAGTGATCGCCTTCGTCAAGTCCACCGAGGTCTCCATCGCCAAGCTGTGACGCTGGCTGCGCCGCGCTTGCGGCGGCGAGAAGGGCGGGGACCCCGATGGGGCCCCGCCTTTTTTCGTCGCGTATCGGCAAGGCCGGCCGGTGGCGACGGCTGGCGTGGGTCGCTATGGAGCGGTCGGTAGGGCGAATAACCGCTCGCGGTTATCCGCCGTGGGGGCGACCGGGACTTCTCAGCCCCGGCGCGACAGGGGCTGGCGCTCGAAATGCACGCCGGCCAGGCCGGTCTGTTGCAGGGCGCGGATGTTGGCGTGGTCGTCGCCTTCCGGGTTGTCGCGCACCGCACGGTAGTGCTCGCCGAAGGCCAGCAGGGTTTCCTCGAGGCTGAGGCCTTCGAGGATGGCGAAGCCCAGGGTCTTGCAGGAACCTTCGTTCTGCCCGGCCGGGTTGCTCACGCTGCCGTTGTCGAAGGCGCTCGGCGTGTAGCTGTAGTGCTCGGCGATGAACGCCAGGGTGTCGGTGAACAGGTGGTGTTCGCTGCGCAGACGCGCGCGGAAGTCGGTCAGGGTCATCGAAACAGGCTCATGGTGTCTGGGGCAGGGTTGGCAAGGGGCCCGGTGGCCTCAGGCGTTGCCCTGGCTCTTGGCGAAGGCGGCCTGTTGTTCCGGGCTCGCTTCTTTCTGGTACTTGGCTTTCCACTCGGCATAGGGCATGCCGTAGATCTCTTCGCGGGCCTGGTCATTGCTGACTTCCACCCCGAGGTCGTCGGCGGCGGCCTTGTACCACTTGGACAGGCAGTTGCGGCAGAAACCGGCGAGGTTCATCAGGTCGATGTTCTGCACGTCCTTGCGGGTCTGCAAATGATGGACCAGGGTGCGGAAGGCGGCGGCTTCGAGTTCCAGGCGTTGCTGTTCGGTGAGGTTGGCTGCGGTCATGGCGGTGTTTCTCGACGATGGCTCGGGGCAGGGTGAAGGCACAGGGCCAGGTCCGGCGATGATAAGAGTTGGCGCGGCCGGCGGGCAACGCTTGTGCGCGTCTTCGCGCGGTTCGCTCGTCGGCCGCCTCAGCGATGGCCGGCGAGGGTGATCGAGACCGACTCGGCGAAGCGCAGCGCGTGCGGCTTGTCCACTTCCACCTCGGCGTAGCGCACCGCCGGGTTCTCCATCACCAGGTCGAGGATTTCCTGGGTCATCCGTTCGAGCAGGGCGAAGCGGTTCTCCTCGACGTGGCGGATGATCGCCTTGGTGATGGTGCGGTAGTTCAGCGCGTGCTCGATGTCGTTGACCTCCACGGCGTCCGCGGCCGGGTAGAGGATGGTCAGGTTGATCAGCACGTCCTGCTTGTTGAGGATTTCCTCCTCCTTGATCCCGATGAAGGTGCGCAGGCGCAGGTCCTTGACGCGGATTCGCGCCATTCCCGGTTCCAGTCGCGGCATGTCACTTGCTCCTTCCGATCAATTGCAGAAATTCCTGGCGGGTGGTGTTCGAGTCGCGGAACGCGCCGAGCATCACCGAGGTGAACATCTGCGAGTTCTGCTTCTCCACCCCGCGCATCATCATGCACATGTGCTGGGCCTCGATCACTACCGCCACGCCAGCGGCGCTGGTCACCTGGCGGACCGCCTCGGCGATCTGCCGGGTGAGGTTCTCCTGGATCTGCAGGCGGCGGGCGAACATGTCGACGATCCGCGCCACCTTCGACAGGCCGAGCACCTTGCCGGTGGGAATGTACGCCACATGAGCCTTGCCGATGAAGGGCAGGAGGTGGTGTTCGCACAGGGAGTACAGCTCGATGTCGCGGACGATGACCATTTCATCGTTGTCCGAGGCGAACAGCGCGCCGTTGACGATTTCCTCCAGGGTCTGGCCATAGCCGTGGCAGAGGTACTGCATGGCCTTGGCCGCGCGCTTCGGGGTGTCGAGCAGGCCTTCGCGCTGCGGGTCTTCGCCGAGACCGACGAGGATCTCCCGGTAATGCTGGGAAAGTGCTGGGTTCATAAGGGGTCCTTGGCGCCTCACTTGACGTGGCGGCCGCCGTTCACGGTCAGGGTGGTCCCGGTGACGTAGGGGTTGTCCAACAGGTAGCGAAGGCTCTGGTAGATGACTTCCGGCCCCGGTTCGATGCCGAGGGCGGATTTCGCCAGGGTGCGGGCGCGGTATTCGGCGTCGTCCCCGTCGTTGAACATCACCAGTGCCGGTGAAATGGCGTTGACCTTGATCCTCGGCGCGAAGCGCGCGGCGAACGACAGGGTCAGGTTGTCCAGCCCGGCCTTGCTCGCGCAGTAGGCGATACGCCGGGCGCTGCCCTTGCGCGCCACGTCGTCGGTGAGGTGGACGATGTCGGCAGGCTGCGAGCGTTCCAGCAGCTCGGCGCAGTGCAGGTTGATCAGGTAGGGCGCGAGCATGTGCACGCTGAACAGTTGCTGGAACGCCTCGGCTTCGTGGCCGGGCGTCTCGGCGACCCAGTCCGAGGCGTTGTGGACGATCGCTCGCAGGCTGTCGGTATGCTGTCGGAGGGCCCCGATGAAGGCGAAGATGCCGGCCTCGCTGGCGAAGTCGGCGTGCAGGGTCAGCGCGCCGGCCTGGCGCAGTTCGTCCAGCGCCGGGCGTTCGCTGCGGTAGCTGACGATCACCGACTCGCCGTCGGCCAGCAGGCGGCGGGCGCAATGCAGGCCGACACGCTGGCTGGCGCCGGTGATCAGGATCGGGGCTGTCGCCATGGGACTCTCACAGCAGGCGAAGGGAATCGGATGGATGCAGGGTACCCGACTGAGCCAGTCGGGCAAAGCCTTGCGCTACGGCCCACCCCGCCGGGGTGGGCGGCAAGCCGTCAGTGCGCTTCCGGCAGGCTGGCGGCGCGCTGCGGGCGGCGGTGCAGCCAGGGGGCGAGCAGACGGCTGGAGAGAGGGATGAACCAGTAGGTCATCAACGGGGTGAGGACCAGGGTGCTGAGCAGCACCCGCGCGGCCAGCGACAGCTCGCCGAGGTAGGGGCCGGCGCCGAGGTTGAAGGCCAGCGAGACCGGGAAGAACGCGAGCCAGATCGCCACGCTCTGCTTCCAGCGCGGCGGTTTGCGGTTGTCGTCGAACCAGGCGGCGAGTCCGTGGGCGCGGCGCTCGCGCGGTTCGTCGAAGAGTCCCTGGCCGCGTTCGAGCCAGGCCTGGCGCGAGGCGGAGTGGGCCCAGGCGGCGAGGGTGGCGTCGTCGGCGAAGCGAAAGATCATCTGGAATTCGTCTCCGCCGGCGGGCGGCGCCAGCGCCCCGGAGCCGAGGTAGCCGGGGAAGTCGGCGGCGAGGGCTTCGCCTTCGCGCTGCCAGGCGAGGAAGTCGCGGTAACGGCCGGCGGCGACGCGGCGGGCCACCAGCAGGGTAACGGGAGCGGTAGACATCGTGTATCTCCTGGAACGGTTGAGCGCGCTTCGTGGGCGCCCTCGGACAACGGCGCAGCGCCGGGGGTGGTGGGCTGCGTCGGAGGACAGGCAAGGATCGTTCCCGCCGTGGTGGCGAAGGTTCGCTGCCGTGTCTACGGCAGCGCGATGACATCCCGATGACAGGGAGCGCACCGAAATGGTGCTTTTGCGGCCTGTCTGCATTGATTCGGTGCGTCCCGCTCGGCGTACGCATGCGGCATAATGCCCGGCTTACCCCTGTTGGCTTACGGAGTGTTCATGAAAGTCGCCATTCTCTCCGGCTCGGTCTACGGCACCGCCGAAGAAGTCGCCCGGCACGCCCAGAAATTGCTGTCCGCGGCCGGCCTCGAGGCCTCCCATCTGCCCCGCGCCAGCCTCGACGAACTCAAGGCCTTCGCCCCCGAGGCATTCCTGGTGGTGACCTCGACCACCGGCATGGGCGAACTGCCGGACAACCTGCAACCGCTGTACTACGCGATCCGCGACCAACTGCCGGCCTGGCACGGCCTGCCGGGCGGGGTCATCGGCCTGGGCGATTCGAGCTACGGCGACACGTTCTGCGGTGGCGGCGAGCAGGTTCGCGAACTGTTCGGCGAACTGGGCGTGCGTGAAGTGCTGCCGATGCTGCGCCTGGATGCCAGCGAAACCGTTACCCCCGAGACCGACGCCGAGCCTTGGCTGGCCGAGTTCGCCGCCGCCCTCAAGGGCTGATCCCGGGCCTGCCCCGCCGAGGCGGCGGATAACCGCGTAGCGGTTATTCGCCCTACACGGGGAGGGGACAAGCGGTAGGGCGAATAACGCCCCAGGCGTTATCCGCCGAAACGCCTGCCGAGGTGGCGGATAACCGCGTAGCGGTTATTCGCCCTACACGGGGAGGGAGCAAGCGGTAGGGCGAATAACGCCCCCAGGCGTTATCCGCCGTAGCCTCTGCCGAGCTGGCGGTTATTCGTCCTACGCCGGGCTTTCCTCCAGCGGCTGCTCGCGCAGCAGCTCCAGCCAGGCCTGCGCCGCCCGCGACAGGTAGCCGCCACGGTGCCAGATGAAGGCGATGTCCCAGCGCAGGTCCGGCTCCCTGAGCAGGACCCGCACCACTCCCGGGCGTTCGATCTCGCGAGCGATCACCCGTGGTAGCAGCACCACTCCCTGGTTGGCCGCCACCAGCGCGCCGAGGAAGTCGGCCTGGCCGCTGCGGCCGCCTTCGCGCGGGCTGAAGCCGGCCTCCAGGCAGGCGCGCAGCAGGCGGTCGTTGAGGGTGAAGCTCTGCTGGTAGAGCAGGAACGGGCTGTCCGCCAGTTCGCCGAGGGCGACGCTGGCGGCAGCGGCCTTGGGATGCCCGGCCGGCAGCAGCACGTCCAGCGGTTCGTTGCAGAACGGCTGGTAGTCGAAGCCGTCGTCTGCCGGGGTGAGGCTGCCGGCCAACTCCAGCTCGCCGGCCAGCACCGCCTGCTCCATGGTCTTGCTGCCGCCTTCCACCAGGTGCACGGCGATGTTCGGATAGCGCCGCCGGTATTCGGCGAAGCGTTGGGCGAACAGCGCGTCGGCGCCGAGCAGCGGCAGGCCCAGGCGCAGTTCGCCGCGGTTGAGCTGGCTGAGGTCGTCCAGTTCGCTGAGCAGGTCGCGGCGCAGCCGCAGCATCTCCTCGGCGCGGCGAAACACCACGGCGCCGGCGTCGGTCAGGCGCACGTGCGGCCCGTTGCGTTCCAATACCTGCACGCCAAGGCTCTGCTCCAGTTGGGCGACCTGCTTGCTGATGGTCGACTGGCTGGCGTGGCGGACCTGCGCCGCCTGGGTGAAGCTGCCCTGGCGGACCACTTCGACGAAGCTGCGGAGTTGACGGAATTCCATTCTGGAATGGCTCTCATGCGGACAATTCGCTTTGGGGATGATAGGCCGGGCCTTATCCTTTCTCCATCCCCGATTTCCCAGCCAAGGCCTTTCCCATGTTGCCCCCGCTCGTCCGCCGTCTGTCCCGCCTTGCCGCCGAACTGGCGGTACTCATCGCCTTCTGGTGGGCTGGCGGCTGGCTGGCGAAGGCCATCGGCCTGCCGCTGCCGGGCGGGGTGGTCGGCCTGGCGGCGCTGTTGCTGCTGTTCGCCAGCGGCCTGCTGCGTCCGGCCTGGCTGCAGGCCGGCGCCGGCCTGTTGCTGGCGGAGATGTTGCTGTTCTTCATCCCGGCGCTGATGAGCCTGCTCGACTACGGCGCGCTGCTACGCAGCGAGGGCTGGCGCATCCTCCTGGTGATCATGCTCAGCACCCTGCTGGTGATGCTGGTCACCGCGGTGTCGGTGGAGTGGATGTGCCGCTGGAGGGCGCGCCATGAGTCTCGATAAGCAAGCCCTGTTCTGGTTGGCGGCGACCGTCGGCGGCTACCTGCTGAGCCGCCAGCTGTACCGCCGGGTGAAGTGGTACTGGCTGTCGCCCATCGTGTTCGTCCCGGTGCTGCTCTACGCCCTGGCGATTCCCACCCATACCCGCTACGCCGACTACGCCCGCGACACCAATTGGCTGGTGGCGCTGCTCGGTCCGGCGACGGTGGCCTTCGCCATCCCGATCTGGCAGCAGCGCGAGCTGCTGATGCGCCACTGGCCGGCGCTGCTGGCCGGGATGTTCGCCGGCACCGCGGTGGCCATCGGCAGCTCCTGGGCGCTGGCCCAGGCCCTGGCGCTGGACGGCCAGGTCACGCTGTCGTTGCTGCCGCGCTCGATCACCACGCCGTTCGCCATGGAGATGTCCCACGACCTGGGTGGCGTGCCGGAACTGACCGCCGCCTTCGTGATGATCACCGGGGTGTTCGGCGCGGTGATCGGCGGCACCCTGCTGCGCGTCCTGCGCTTGCGCACGCCGCTGGCCCGCGGCGCGCTGTTCGGCGTCGGCGCGCACGGCGCCGGCACCAGTCGGGCCTACGAGTTCGGCGGCGAGGAAGGTTCGGCGGCCGGTCTGCTGATGGTTCTCACCGGGCTGTTCAACCTGCTGGTCGCGCCCCTGGTCGCCCACTGCCTGTAGCCTGCGCGCATAGGCCGGCTGAATCCTCCGCCATTCAGCCGGCGCGCGAGTGTAAGCCCGGCGACAGTCGCCGGAGGAGGGCGGGGCTAGACTGCGGGCATCCGATAACGACAAAAGAGGATGCCGCCGTGACCGCCGTTCACTCCCTGCCCGCCGATGTGCAAGCCCAGGTCTCCGCCGCCGAATGGCAGACCCGCGTCGATCTCGCTGCCTGCTACCGGCTGGTCGCCCTGCACGGTTGGGACGACCTGATCTTCACCCACATCTCGGCCAAGGTGCCGGGCACCGAGGACTTCCTGATCAACCCGTTCGGCCTGATGTTCCACGAGATCACCGCCTCCAGCCTGGTGAAGGTGGATGCCAGCGGCAAGAAGCTGATGGACAGCCCCTACGAGATCAACCCGGCCGGCTACACCATCCATAGCGCGGTGCACGAGGTCCGCCACGACGTCGAGTGCGTGCTGCACACCCATACCGCCGCGGGGATCGCGGTGTCCTGCCAGAAGCAGGGCCTGTTGCCGCTGTCGCAGCAATCGTTGTTCGTGCTCTCCAGCCTGTCCTACCACGCCTACGAGGGCGTCGCCCTGAACCATGAGGAAAAGGCCCGCCTGCAGGCCGACCTGGGGGCCAGCAATTTCCTGATCCTGCCCAACCACGGCCTGCTCACCTGCGGCGGTTCCATCGCCGATACCTTCCTCATGATGTTCACCCTGCAACGCGCCTGCGAGGTACAGGTGATGGCGCAGAGCGGCGGCGCCGAGCTGATCCACATCCCGGGGCAGATCCTCGCCGGCGCGCGCGACATGATCGCCGGGGTGATGCGCAGCAAGACCGGCATGGGCGGCCAGCTCGCCTGGCCGGCGCTGCTGCGCAAGCTCGACCAGCAGAACCCGGGCTACCGCCAGTGACCGCGGCGCTGCCCGGCATTCCCCTGGAGGCCTGGCGGAGGCGGGGCCGCACCCTGGATTTCAAGGGCTTCCCGATCCGCTACTGGGAAGCCGGGCAGGGTCGGCCGTTGCTGCTGATCCACGGTTTTCCCAGCGCCGCCTGGGACTGGCACTACCTCTGGGAGCCGCTGGCGCAGCGCTACCGCGTGCTGGTCTGCGACCTGCTCGGCTTCGGCGATTCGGCCAAGCCGCGCGCCCATCGCTACAGCCTGCTGGAGCAGGCCGACCTGCAACAGGCGCTGCTCGGCCGCCTGGGAATCGACGAGCCGCTGCACGTGCTGGCCCACGACTACGGCGACAGCGTCGCCCAGGAACTGCTCGCCCGCCATCACGAAGGCCGGCTGCGGCTCGCCTCCTGCGTGTTCCTCAATGGTGGGCTGTTCCCGGAAACGCACCGCCCGGTGCTCAGCCAGAAGCTGTTGCTGAGCCCGTTGGGCGGGCTGTTCGGCCGGCTGTTCGACCGCCGCGCCCTGGCGCGCAACTTCGCCAAGGTCTTCGGCCCGCGCAGCCAGCCCGGCGAGACCGAGCTGGATGCCTTCTGGAGCCTGATCGAAAGCAACCAGGGGCAGCGGGTGATGCATCGCCTGATCCGCTACATCGTCGACCGCCGCGAGCAGCGTGAGCGCTGGGTGGCGGCGTTGCAGCACGGCGGGGTGCCGTTGCGGGTGATCGACGGCGCCGTCGACCCGATCTCCGGGGCGCACATGGTCGAGCGCTACCGGCAACTGGTCGCCGATGCCGACTGCGTGCTGCTCGATGGCATCGGCCATTATCCGCAGATCGAAGCGCCGGCGGCGGTGCTCGAACATTACCTGGCGTTTCGCGCCCGACTGGATGATTCAGAGTTTTCTTAAGCGAGTTTGAGATTGCAGCAAGTGCCATCGCGCAAGGATCGGGGCTAGGGTGCTGGCGCCTCGCTGGACGAGGCGTTTCGTCACCCATGGAGGTCTCCATGCACGATCCCGTTTCTCCCTTGCGCGTGTTCGACGAGGGCTCCTGGTTGTTCCGCCAGATGGTGCAGGCGCAGCCGTTCATCCGCCAGTCCGGGATGGTCCTCGCCGAACTCGGCCTGCTGCTGGCGCTCGGGCTCGGCTACCTGTGCTGGCAGGAAGGCAGTCGCTGGTACGCCGTCGGCGCCGGCCTCGCGTTGCTCGGCAGCCTGCTGCTGGTGGTGGTCCGGCACAACTACGACTGGTGGCTGTTCAAGCTCGGCCCGCGTGGCCGGCTGTACATTCCGTTCGACTGAAGCGGAACATCCCGCTGCCTTATCGGGCGCCATTCATGGCGGCGCGAAGCCTTGTCCCCGCCGGCGGGCTGGCCGACACTCGGGCAATCCTTCCTACTGCCCTGGAGTCCCGAACATGAGCGATGCCCTGCGTTTCGACGACCAAGTCGTGATCGTCACCGGAGCCGGCGGCGGCCTTGGCCGCGCCCACGCCCTGCTGTTCGCGAAGCATGGCGCCAGGGTGGTGGTCAACGACCTCGGCGGCAGCACCCATGGCGAAGGCGCCAGTGCCTCGGCGGCGGACAAGGTGGTGGCGGAAATCCGAGCCGCCGGCGGCACCGCGGTGGCCAACCACGACTCGGTCACGGACGGCGGCAGGATAGTGGAGAACGCGCTGGACGCCTTCGGTCGCGTCGACGTGGTGGTCAACAATGCCGGCATCCTGCGTGACAAGACCTTCCACAAGATGGAGGACGCCGACTGGGACCTGGTCTACCAGGTGCATGTCGAAGGCGCCTACAAGGTCACTCGCGCCGCCTGGCCACACTTGCGCGAGCAGGCCTACGGGCGGGTGGTGTTCACCTCCTCGACCTCGGGCATCTACGGCAACTTCGGCCAGAGCAACTACGGCATGGCCAAGCTCGGCCTCTATGGCCTGACCCGCACCCTGGCCCTGGAAGGACGCAAGAACAATATCCTGGTCAACGCCATCGCCCCCACCGGCGGTACGCGGATGACCGAGGGGCTGATCCCGCCGCAGGTCTTCGAGCAGCTCAAGCCGGAGTTGGTCAGCCCGCTGGTGGTCTACCTCGGCAGCTCGGCCTGCGAGGATACCTCGGGGCTCTATGAGGTCGGCGGTGGCTGGATCGGCAAGGTGCGCTGGGAACGCAGCCTGGGCTTCGGCTTCGATCCGAAGGCTGGCTTCGACGCGGAGGACGTGGCCGCGCACTGGCAGCAGATCTGCGACTTCGAGAACGCCGCGCACCCGGCGGACAATGTCGAGGCGCTTCGTGAAATGATGGCCAACCTGCAGAAGCACGCGCTCTGAGACGCCCGGCGGATGCGGCGCGGCCGCGGGAAAAGGACTAAGGTGAAGACCGGCTGACGCCGGTCTTCTGCCATCCGGCCGGTGTCTTCTTTCGCTTTTTCCGCAGGGAGTCTGTCATGAGTGTCATCGTCGAACGCAACGGCCCGGTCACCACCCTGGTCATCGCTCGCCCGGAGCGGCGCAATGCGGTGGACCGGCCGACCGCCCAGGCCCTGGCCGACGCCCTGCGCGAATTCGAAGCGGACGATACGGCGCGGGTCGCGGTACTCACCGGCAGCGGCGGCAATTTCTGCGCCGGCGCCGACCTCGCCGCGGTGGCCGAGGATGGCGAGCGGCGCAATCGCCTGGAGGCGGAGGGCGACGGGCCGATGGGGCCTAGCCGCATGCAGCTCGGCAAGCCGCTGATTGCCGCCATCGAAGGCTATGCGGTGGCCGGCGGGCTGGAGCTGGCGCTGCTCGCCGACCTGCGGGTGATGGCCGAGGACGCCATCTGCGGAGTGTTCTGCCGGCGCTTCGGGGTGCCGCTGATCGATGGCGGCAGCGTGCGCCTGCCGCGGATCGTCGGGCAGGGCCGGGCGCTCGACCTGATCCTTACCGGGCGTCCGGTGAAGGCCGACGAAGCGTTGCAGATCGGCCTGGCCAACCGGGTGGTGCCGAGCGGTTCGGCGCGAGCCGAGGCCGAGGAGCTGGCGGCGGAACTCGCCGCCTTCCCGCAGACCTGCATGCTCGCCGACCGCGCCAGCGTATACGCGCAGTGGGAACTGTCCTTCGACGTGGCCCTGGCCAACGAATTCCAGGGCGGGCTGGCGGTGATCGAGAGCGGCGAGACCCTGGAGGGCGCGCAGCGCTTCAAGGACGGCGAGGGGCGCCACGGGCGCTTCGAGTGACGCCGTCGCGCCGCGCGGGCTAGCGATGGATGATCACGTAGCTCTTGCGCACGGTTTCCTGCACATCCCACACGCCGAGACTGTTCTCCGGCAGCAGCAGGGCATCGCCGGCCTCGATGCGGATGGTC
This sequence comes from Pseudomonas sp. PS1(2021), assembly GCF_020405165.1. Lineage (NCBI taxonomy): Bacteria > Pseudomonadati > Pseudomonadota > Gammaproteobacteria > Pseudomonadales > Pseudomonadaceae > Pseudomonas > Pseudomonas sp. PS1(2021). The sequence continues at coordinate 281,820 of NZ_CP084484.1, forward strand.
TCGCCGCCGTCCGGGGTGAAGGTGCAGCGGCCTTGCAGGAAGTGGCAGAACTCCTGCTCGACGATCTGCCGCCGCCAGCGTCCGGGGGTGCATTCCCAGATGCCGGTTTCCACCTGGTCGGTGCGCTCCACGGCGTAGGCGCGGGTCTGCGCGACCGGCTCGCCAAGGGGCACCGCGACCGGGCTGGCGGCGCCAAGATCGGCGCCGGCGGTATTTTTCAGAAGGGTCAGGGCCATGCGGTTTTTCCTCTGTGGGAGGTGGAGGGGATTCTCAGCGCATCAGGCTTTCCATGCCGGCCGCGAGGGTTTGCGCCAGGCTGCGTCGCCAGGGTGCGCTGTGCGGATCGGCAAGGACCCGGTCCTCATGGACGAAACTGCGGATGATCGCGTTGTAGCCGAGCCAGCGGCAGGGTTCCGGTTCCCAGCGGGCCAGGCTGTCCAGCGATCGCTCGCCCAGCACCCAGGGCTGCCGCAGCAGCTCGCTGTCCTCGCCGAGGATCAGCGCGGCCAGGGTGCGGCCGCCGAGGTTGCTGGCGCCGACCCCTTCGCCGCCGTAGCCGCCGGAGAGGGCGATGCCGCTGGCGCGGTCGAGCAGCATGTGCGGGCGGAAGCGCCGGGCCATGCCGAGATTGCCGCCCCAGGTGTGGCTGATCCTGGCGTCCTTGAGCAGCGGGAAGAGCTCGCCGAACAGGTAGCGACGCAGGCCGACTTCTTCGTCGTCGAGGCTGAAGTCGCTGCGTAGCTTGCCGCCGAAGCGGTAGCCGCCGCGCGCGCCGAAGGCCAGGCGGTCGTCGGCGGTGCGCTGGCCGTAGGTGACCTGGCGGCTGAATTCGCTGAAGGCCTGGCCGCGTTCCAGGCCGATCTCCGCCCAGACCGACGACGGCAGCGGCTCGGTGGCCACCAGCAGGCTCTGCACCGGCAACTGGTAGTGGCCCAGCGGCGGCAGGCTGGCGGCATAGCCTTCCACCGCCGGCACGATCCATTCGGCGCGCAGTTCGCCGCGCTCGGTGCGCAGCCGGCCGCGTTGCCAGTGCAGCACCCGGCTCTTCTCGAACAGCCGCACGCCCAGGCGCTCCACCGCGCAGGCCAGGCCGCGCGCGAGCCTGGCCGGCTGGATGGTGGCGCAGTGCGGCGAATGGATCGCCCCGTAGCTGCCGGGGATGCGCAACTGCTGGTCGAGTTCCTGCGGCGTCAGCCAGCGGTAGTCGCTTTCGTCCAGGCCTTCGGCATAGAGATCATGCAGATAGGCACGCAGGCGGCGTTCCTGTTCCGGGTAGCGCGCCGCGCAGTAGAGCACGCCACCCTTGCGGTAGTCGCAGTCGATGCCTTCCTCTTGCAGCACCCGCGCGACCTCGTCGGGAATCCCGTGCAGCAGGTCGTAGCCGGCCCGGCGCCGCTCCGGCGGCAAGCCGGCGAGCAGGCCGTCCTCGCCGAGCAGGTTGCCCATCAGCCAGCCGCCGTTGCGCCCCGAGGCGCCGAAGCCGGCGGTTTCCGCCTCGACGATGGCGACGCGCAACTGCGGCGCCCGGCGCTTCAGGTAATAGGCGGTCCAGAGGCCGGTGTAGCCGGCGCCGACGATGGCCACGTCGACCTCGAGGGATTCTTCCAGGGACGGGCGCGCTTCGAGCGGATCGTCCAGTTGATTCATCCACAGGCTGAGGTGGCGCCAGGCCGACATAGAGGGCTCCATAGCGAGAGGGAAGGGGGATGCGGCGAGAGTAGGAAGATGCCGTGCGCCTGTCGTGCGCGCGGGTCCGCTGGGAAATCTCAGCGGCGCGACGACAGGCGCTTCAGGTATTCGCGCGGAGACTGGCCGGTGTGCTGGCGGAAGCAGCGGTAGAAGGCCGACAGCGAATTGAAGCCGGCGGCGAAGGCCAGTTCGTCGACCCGTCCGGGCAGCTCGCCGGAAAGCTGGCCGAGCAGGTGTTGCAGGCGGGTCTGGTTGACGTACTGGTAGAAGCTCAGGCCGAGCACCTGGTTGAGCAGGTAGGAAATCTGGTTGCGCGTATAGCCGGTGGCATTGGCCACCTGGGTCAGGTCCAGGTCCGGATCGAGATAGGGCTGGGCCTGCTGGAAGTAGTGCTCCAGGTCGCGCGCCAGCAGGCTCAGCTGCTTGGCCGAAAGCCCCAGGCGGCTGGCCGGCGGCCGGCCGTCGCCGCCGGCCTGGGCTCCGCCGCCGCTTTCGTGGACCAGCGAGGCGTATTCGTTGATGCGCCAGATCAGGCCGTCGCGCACGGTGATCGCCTCGCTGGCGCGGAACGAAGCCAGGCGGCCGCTGAGGGTCACCCGCAGGCGGTACTGGATGAAGGCGGTATCGCCGTCGAAGCGGATACGGTCGGTATGCTCCAGCGACTCGTCGGGGCCCTTGGGCATGGTCGCCTCGACGTACTCGCGGAGATCGGCCAGGCGCATCCGGCGGTTCTGGAAGAAGTCGTTGTATTCGACCTCGGGATGATAGAGCGCCATCACCGCGTCGATGTCGCGGTGCTTCCAGCTGAGGTGATAGCGCATGACCGTCTCGCGGGTGGCGTCGGCGAGGTCGCGGTCGGCGGGAATGGTCTGTTCGGGCTGCATGCAGCGAAGGATGCCATCGCCGTCGCCGGCGGAACAGTGCCGCGCCGTCATCCATGCACTGGATGACGGCGTATCCATCCTGCATATGGCGTTCGCGGAGGCGCTTTCCAGGGCCCCTGTTCACTCTTTCGGGCGACAGCCGGAATACCTCCTTGGTGCGCTTACCGCCGTTCGGGCCGCTGGGTAGGGTGTAGCCACCTCGACCCTGTCAGGAGAGCCGCATGACAACAACAAAAAGGCGCGGAATCTTCCCTCTGCACGCACTCGCTGCGGCCACAGCCCTGGGTTGCGCCACCCAGGCCTCGGCCGTGTCATTCAACATCGGGGAGATCGAAGGGCAATTCGACTCGTCGCTGTCGGTGGGGGCCAGCTGGTCCATGCGTTCCGCCGACAAGGACTACATCGGCACCCGCAACGGCGGCCACGCCTCGTCGCAGACCTCCGACGACGGCCGGCTCAACTTCAAGAAGGGCGAAACCTTCTCGAAGATCTTCAAGGGCATCCACGATCTCGAACTCAAGTACGGCGATACCGGCGCGTTCTTCCGTGGCAAGTACTGGTACGACTTCGAGCTGAAGGACGAACACCGCCTGCTCTACGACATCGACGACCACAATCGCAAGGAGGGCGCCAAGTCCTCCGGGGCGCAGCTGCTCGATGCCTTCCTCTACCACAACTACAGCATCGGCGACCTGCCCGGCAGCGTGCGGGTCGGCAAGCAGGTGGTGAGCTGGGGCGAGAGCACGTTCATCCAGAACTCGATCAACAGCATCAATCCGATGGACGTCGCCGCCTTCCGCCGGCCCGGCGCGGAGATCAAGGAAGGCCTGATCCCGGTGAACATGCTCTACCTGTCCCAGGGCATCAGCGACGCGCTGACCGTCGAAGGCTTCTACCAGTTGGAGTGGGACCAGACGGTGATCGACAACTGCGGCACCTTCTTCTCCACCACCGACGTGGTCGCCGATGGCTGCGAGCGGATGGTCTACGCCGGCAGCGACTTCGACCCGAACCCGGCCAACGGCTACCGCTACCTGCCGCGCGCCGGCGATCGCGATGCCCGCGACAGCGGCCAGTGGGGCCTGGCCCTGCGTTGGTACGCGGCGGAGCTGAACGACACCGAGTTCGGCCTGTACGCGATGAACTACCACAGTCGCAACCCGTACTACAGTGTGATCGCCGGCAACGGCCTAGCCACCTCCGACCCGGTCACCGGCCGCTCCACCGGCTATTACTTCATCGACTATCCCGAGGACATCCGCCTCTACGGCCTGAGCTTCCAGACCAACATCGGCAGCACCTCGGTGGCCGGCGAGCTGAGCTACCGGCCGAACATGCCGCTACAAATCAACAGCACCGACATGTCGATCGCCGCGATCTACCCGACCACCCTGTTCGGCAACCCGATCTACGACAGCGGCTTCGCCACCCCGCGCGCCGGCGAGGTGATCAACGGCTACGTGCGCAAGCCGGTGACCCAGGCACAGGTGACCGTCACCCAGTTCTTCGACCGGGTACTGGCGGCCGACCGCCTGACCGTGGTCGGCGAAGTCGGCTATAACCACCTCAGCGGGGTCGACGGCGACGACCTGCGCTACGGCCGCGACGCCATCTACGGCATCGGCGAACTGCCGAACAACGCCTTGTGCACCGGCGCGCTCAACGTGGCCAACCCGCAGGAGTGCAACAGCCACGGCTTCTACACCCGCAACTCGTGGGGCTATCGCCTGCGCGGGATCCTCGAATATCCCAACGTGTTCGCCGGGGTCAACCTGAAGCCGAACCTGGCCTGGTCGCACGACGTCGAGGGCTACGGGCCGAACTTCAGCGAGGGCGCCAAGGCCGTCAGCGTCGGCCTCGATGCCGACTACCAGAACACCTATACCGCCAGCATCAGCTACACCGACTTCTTCGGCGGCGACTACAACCCGATCAACGACCGCGACTTCCTCGCGGTGAGCTTCGGGGTGAACTTCTGAGGTCCGCCGCCCTTCGGGGCGGCCGCTTTCGCGGATACGAACAAGGATAACAACGCATGAAAACAGCACGACTCCTGTCCTCCGGGGCGCTGGCCCTAAGCCTGCTGGCCGGTTCGGTGACGGCGGCGGTTTCGCCCGACGAGGCCGCCAAGCTCGGCAGCAGCCTGACCCCTATCGGCGCGCAGAAGGAAGGCAACGCCGACGGCAGCATCCCAGCCTGGACCGGCGGCCTCGCGACCAGTGCCGGCAAGGTCGACGGCAAGGGCTTCCTTTCCGATCCCTTTGCCGACGAGAAGCCGCTGTTCACCATCACCGCGCAGAACGTCGAGCAATACAAGGACAAGCTCTCCGACGGCCAGTTGGCGATGTTCAAGCGCTACCCCGAGACCTACCGGATCCCGGTGTACAAGACCCATCGCACGGTGGCCCTGCCGGCCGAGATCGACGAGGCGGTCAAGCAGAGCGCGCTGAACGTGCAGCCGATCAACGACGGCAACGGCCTGTCGAATTTCGAGAAGAGCCGCTACTACGCCTTCCCGATCCCGAAGAACGGTGTCGAAGTGCTCTGGAACCACATCACTCGCTACCGCGGCGGCAACCTCAAGCGCACCATCGTCCAGGCCACCCCGCAGACCAACGGCAGCTTCACGCCGATCCGCTTCGAGGAGTCGGTGGCATTCCCGCAGAACATGCCCGACCTCGACCAGAGCAAGGCGGCCAACATCCTCACCTTCTTCAAGCAGCAGGTGACCGCGCCGGCGCGCCTGGCGGGCAACGTGCTGCTGGTCCACGAGACCCTCGACCAGGTCAAGGAGCCGCGCCTGGCCTGGGTCTACAACGCCGGCCAGCGCCGCGTGCGGCGCGCCCCTCAGGTGGCCTACGATGGCCCGGGCACCGCCGCCGACGGCCTGCGCACCTCGGATAACTTCGACATGTTCTCCGGCGCCCCGGACCGCTACGACTGGAAGCTGCTCGGCAAGCGCGAGATGTACATCCCCTACAACGCCTACAAGCTCAACGACCCGAGCCTGAAGTACGGCGACATCATCAAGGCCGGGCACATCAACCAGGACCTGACCCGCTACGAGCTGCACCGGGTGTGGGAAGTGGTCGGCACGGTGAAGCCGGGCGAGCGGCACATCTACGCCAAGCGCCACATGTACATCGACGAGGACAGCTGGCAGATCGCCCTGGTCGACCATTATGACGGTCGCGGCCAGCTCTGGCGGGTCGGCGAGGGCCACGCGCAGTACCACTACGACCAGAAGGTCGCCGGCTACACTCTGGAGGCGCTCTACGACGTGATCGCCGGTCGCTACCTGGCGCTGGGCATGAACAACGAGGAGAAGCGCGGCTACGAGTTCGGCTTCAAGGCCTCGTCCGCCGACTACACGCCGGCCGCCCTGCGCAACGCAGGGGTACGCTGAGTCCCGGCCAGTCGCGACGAGCGTGTCGGCTTGTGTCGACGCGCTCGTTCGTTATGACGGCCCATCACCCGGCGCAATCATCGTTCAGCAGCGGGGCAGGCGCGGTCTAGGCTCCCGGCAAGGCGCTTCGACAGAACAAGAGCACTGCCATGACCGAGCCGACCGAGCTGCCCGCCGCCTTGCCGCGGCTGCCGCCGCAGCACCTGCCGCGGCCCCGTTTGCACCAGCCGCTGCTACGCGGAGAATGCCGCCTGCGACTGCTTTGCGCACCCGCCGGCAGCGGCAAGACCGTCCTCCTCGGAGAATGCGCGCGGCGGGCGCCGCCTGGGGTGCAGGTGGTCTGGCTGGCGCTGGGCGGGGAAGCGCTGGACCCTGCGACCTTCCGCCGCCGCCTGGCCGGCGCCCTCGGCTTGGCCGAGGAAAGCGACGAAGCGCAACTGTGCCGGCGGCTGCGCAACGCTTCCGCGCTGTGGTTGCTGCTCGACGATTACCCACGGCACCCCGACCCCGCCCTCGACGCTTGCCTCGATCGCCTGTTGAGCGCGGCCTCGCCACGGGTGGGCTGGTGGCTGGCGAGCCGGCGGCGGCCGCAGTGCAACCTGGCGCGGTTGCTGCTGGAAGGGGAGTTGCTGGAGGTCGACGGCGGCCTGCTGGCGTTCGATGCCGACGAGGTCGCCGAACTGCTCCGCCTGCACGGGCGCAGCGCCGATGCCGGCACGGCCGGGACACTGCTGGAACGCAGCGGCGGTTGGTGCGCCGCGTTGCGCTTGCGCCTGCTGGTCGGCGAAGAGACGGCCGGACCGTTGTTGCAGGAATACCTCCAGCACGAGTTGCTCGACGAGCTGCCGCCGCCGCTGGCCGACGCTGCGCGTGCCCTGGCCTGGCTGCCGCAAGTCGGTCCGGAGCTGTTCCGCCGGCTGTTCGAGGAGTTGCCCCACGGGCTGGACGACCTGTTGGCGCGGGGCTTCCCCCTGCTGGCCGATACGAACCAGCGCTACAGCCTGCCGCCGGCGATCCGCGAGGCCTGGCGCGAAGCGCCGCAGCGCCCGCAGCGGGACTTCCACCGGGAAGCCTGCGAATGGTTCGCCGAACACGGCGAGACCCGCGAGGCGGTCGACCAGGCGCTGGCCGCCGACGAACCGGAGACCGCCGCCGGATTGTTGCAGAAGCTCACCGAGGAGCAATTGCTGCACGGCCACAACATCGGCATGGTCCTGGCCCTGCGCGACGAACTGCCGGCGGCGCTGCTGGCCAGCACGCCGCGCCTGGTGATCCTGAATGCCTGGGCGCTGCTCTACGCCGGACGCCTGGCCGAAGCCGAAGACTGCATCGGCCAGTTGGCGCGCTTCCTGCCGATGCCCTCGGCGTCCCGCCAGCGGGTGCTGCTGGCGCAATGGCAGGGCTTGTTCGGGATCCTCCTGCACTGCCGCGGCGAGCGCGGCGCCGCCGACTACCTGCGCGAGGCGCTGGAGCAACTGCCGGAGGACGCCTGGTCGCAGGGACTGATCTGCCGCTCGGCGCTGATGCAACTGGCGATGATCGAGGGGCGGATGGACCAGGCGCGCTTGATCGGCCGCGATGCCTTGCGCCTGGCGCGCGAGCACGACAGCCTGATCTTCGAGGCGCTGATCGAACTGGAGCGGGCGCAGTGGCTGGAGCAGCGCGGCGAACTGCTGCGCGCGGAAGGCGTCCTCGATCGTGCCCAGCGCTACCTGGAGGACCTCGGCCAGCAGGGCAGCCCGATGCTCGGCCGGATCGCCCTGCGCCGCGCGCGCCTGTGCCTGCAGCAGGGCCGCGAGGTCGAGGCCGGGCACTGGTATCGGCTGGGGCTGGAGCAGGCACGGGAGAATCTCGACCCCTGGGCGCTCTACGGCTACCTGGGACTGGCCTTGCTGGAAGCCGGGCAGGGTGACCTGGACGCGGCGTTCAACCGCCTGCTGGAGGTCGAGCGGCTGATGCAGCAGCGCCATGTCCCCGATCCGCTGTATCGCGGCGCGCTACTGCTGGTCAGCTCCGCCCTGACCCTGCAGCAGGGAAGGCCGGCGCAGGCGCGGGAGATCCTGCTGCGGGTCCGCGCCTACTTCCAGCCGGGACGGTCGCGCCTGTCGCCGCCCTCCGAACCGGAGCTGGAAGCGCGGGTAGAGCACCAATTGGCGCTGGCCGAACTCTACAGCGGCGAGGCTGCCGCCGCCGAAGCGCGGCTGCGCGGGCTGCTCGCCATTCTCGAGGCGCAGGGGCGGCAGACGCTGCTTTGCGAGGTGCGCATGGGCATCGCCGAGTGCCAGTTCCTCTGCGGACAGTTGCCCCAGGCCCAGCAAACCCTGCGCAGCGGCCTGGAGCTGGCGGAGCGGCTAGGCCTGCAACTGCCGCAGCGGCGACTGCGGGATCGCCAGCCGCAACTTTTCGCCGCCCTGCCGGGGGAGGAAGAGGAGGGGCTCAGTCCGCTCAGTTGCCGGGAGCTGGCGGTGCTCGGCCTGATCGCCCAGGGCTGTTCCAACCAGGAGATCGGCGAGCAACTGTTCATTTCCCTGCACACGGTGAAGACCCACGCCCGGCGGATCAACGGCAAGCTCGGCGTGGCCCGCCGGACCCAGGCGGTGGCGCGGGCCAAGGCCCTCGGCCTGCTCGCCTGAGCGGCCTCAGTGCAGGGCGCGGCCGGTCGGCGGGGCGAGTTCGCCCAGGCGCTGGCCGAGGCGCAGTTGCTCGGTGGGATCGTCGCTGAGCAAGAGCGCGCGTTCCAGGTCGTAGCGTTCCGCCTGCGGGCAATCCAGTTGCCGATAGAGGCCGGCGCGGGCCTCGTGGTCGGCGGCGCCCACCGGGCCGAGTTCGATCACCCGCTGGGCATCCTTCAGCGCGGCCAGCGGCTCGCCGGCGGCGCTGTGCAGTTGTCGCAGGTTGCGCGACAGACGCTGGAGGATTTCCCCGGGAGAGGCCTGCTTCAGGTAGGCGGCCTGCAGTTCGCTCTTCGGCCCTTGCAGGCGCAGCAGCAGTTCGCGGCAGTCGGGGGTATAGAGGCGCCGCCCGGTAGCCGGGTCGAGCAGATGGTCGGCCTGCGGCACGCGCAGCAGGAAGCGTCCCGGGAAGTTCACTCCGACCAGCGGAATGTCCAGCCGCCGCGCCAGCTCCATGGCCACCAGCGCCAGCGACAACGGCTGCCCCTGGCGCCGCTGCAGCACCAGCGGGAGCAGGGCCGAGCGCGGTTGCAGGGGGAAGTCGTCGTCTTCGCAGAAACCCTGTTCGCTCATTCGCCGCAGCAACCCCTGGGCGCGCTCGCTGGCCGAGGCGCGGTCGTCCAGGCTGGCGCCGATCTGCCGGACGAGTTCGTCGAGCTCGCGCAGGGAGAGGGCGGGCGAATACGCCGGGAGGTGCTCCGCGGCGATCCACAGGGCCGCTTCGAACAGCGCTGGCGGTTCCTGGGCGAGACAATCGAGGCAGGCTTGACGCGGGTCCATGGCTTTCCTCCTGGTGCGCCTGGATCGCTGCGGACGGGCCGTTCGGAGCACGCCGGGGCCGGTTTCGAGCGGGCGGACCCCAAGGTTGTAACCGTCCGCCGAAGCTTCGTCCAGTACCCGGCTCGGCGAGCGCCGCGGCCTGGTCGTCGGCCTTGCGGGCGTTTCGCCGACGCCTGCCTATACTGAAGGTGCCGGGCGGCAACGGCCCGGCCCGGACAACAAGCACCAAGCAGGGGAGCCCCAGCATGTTCGACATGATGGACGCGGCCCGGCTCGAAGGTCTCCACCTCGCCCAAGACCCGGCCACGGGACTCAAGGCCATTATCGCCATTCACAGCACGCGACTCGGCCCGGCGCTGGGTGGTTGTCGCTACCTGCCTTACCCCAACGACGAAGCCGCCATCGGCGACGCCATCCGCCTGGCCCAGGGCATGAGCTACAAGGCGGCCCTGGCCGGACTGGAGCAGGGCGGCGGCAAGGCAGTGATCATCCGCCCGCCGCACCTGGACAATCGCGGCGCGCTGTTCGAGGCCTTCGGGCGCTTCATCGAAAGCCTCGGCGGACGCTACATCACCGCGGTGGACAGTGGTACCTCCAGCGCCGACATGGACTGCATCGCCCAGCAGACCCGCCACGTCACCAGCACCACCCAGGCCGGCGACCCCTCGCCGCATACCGCCCTCGGCGTGTTCGCCGGGATTCGCGCCAGCGCCCAGGCGCGCCTCGGCAGCGACGACCTGGAAGGCCTGCGGGTCGCGGTGCAGGGGCTCGGCCACGTCGGCTACGCATTGGCCGAGCAACTGGCGGCGGTCGGCGCCGAGTTGCTGGTCTGCGACCTCGATCCCGGCCGGGTGCAACTGGCCGTCGAGCAGCTCGGTGCCCATCCGCTGGCGCCGGAGGCATTGCTCTCCACCCCTTGCGACATCCTCGCGCCCTGCGGCCTGGGCGGCGTGCTCACCAGCCAGAGCGTCAGCCAGTTGCGCTGCGCGGCGGTGGCCGGGGCGGCGAACAACCAGTTGGAGCGGCCGGAGGTCGCCGACGAGTTGGAGGCGCGCGGCATCCTCTATGCGCCGGACTACGTGATCAACTCCGGCGGCCTGATCTACGTCGCCCTCAAGCATCGCGGCGCCGACCCGCATAGCATCACCGCGCACCTGGCGCGGATTCCCGCGCGGCTCACCGAGATCTATGCCCATGCCCAGGCCGACCACCAGTCGCCGGCGCGGATCGCCGACCGTCTGGCGGAGCGGATTCTCTACGGCCCGCACTGACGGGCCGGCGTTTCCGGCGAGGCCGCCGACAGGCCTCGCCAGCGGCAGTGCGGGCCACCCCCGCCGCGCCGTGCGTGCACGCCGCCACCCGCGGCGCGACCCTGAGCGGCACGCCTACCCGGCGTGCGGAGGAGGTTTGCGATGGTTCACAACCGGATCGACCCGTCTTTCACCCGCTACCTCGACAGCGACGGTCGGCCCCTCGGCGAGTTGCCCGCCTGGGCCGGCGACAGCGATGCGCTGGTCGGCCTCTACCGGCAGATGCTCCTGACCCGCCTGTTCGACCAGAAGGCGGTGGCCCTCCAGCGTACCGGGCGGATCGGCACCTATGCGCCAACCCTCGGCCAGGAAGCCATCGGCGTGGCCATCGGCAGCCAGATGCGCGCCGAGGACGTGCTGGTGCCCTATTACCGCGATACCGCCGTGCAATTGATGCGCGGCGTGCGCATGGAGGACATCCTCCTCTACTGGGGCGGCGACGAGCGCGGCAGCGACTACGCCGAACCGCTGGCGGCGCAGGACTTTCCCATTTGCGTGCCGATCGCGACCCAGGCCCTGCATGCCTGCGGGGTCGCCTCGGCGTTCCGCATCCGCGGCGAGCACCGGGTGGCGGTGACCACCTGCGGCGACGGCGCCACCAGCAAGGGCGATTTCCTCGAGGCGCTGAACGTGGCGGGCGCCTGGCAGTTGCCGGTGCTCTTCGTGGTCAACAACAACCAGTGGGCGATCTCGGTGCCGCGGCGCATCCAATGCGGCGCGCCGACCCTGGCGGAGAAGGCGGTGGGTGCCGGCTTCCCCGGCGAACAGGTGGACGGCAACGACGTGCTGGCGGTCGCCGAGCGCGTCCGCGTGGCCCTGGAGCGCGCGCGCCAGGGCAAGGGGCCGACACTGCTGGAGTGCATCAGCTATCGCCTCTGCGACCACACCACGGCCGACGACGCCAGCCGCTACCGTTCCGCCGAGGAGGTCAACCAGGCCTGGCGCGAGGAGCCGATCAAGCGCCTGCGCGCCTTCCTCGCCGGCCGCGGCCAGTGGGACGAGGAGCGCGAGCAGGCGCTGGTGGGCGAGTGCCAGGCGCGGGTGCAGGAGGCGGTGGAGCGTTTCGAGACGTTCGCCGCGCAGGCGCCGCAGGCACTGTTCGAGCATGTCTACGCGCGCTGGCCGGCGGCTCTGGAGGAGCAGCGCGAGCAATTGCTGGAGCGCGCCGCGCGGCGGCAGGGAGGGGCCGAACATGAATGAGCGTAACGGCGAAGCGAAACGCCTGGCGCTTCTGGAGGCGGTCAACCTGGCGCTGCACCGGGCCATGGCCGAGGACGAGACGGTGGTGGTGCTGGGCGAAGACGTCGGGGTCAACGGCGGGGTGTTTCGCGCCACCCTGGGCCTGCGCGAGCGCTTCGGCTTCAAGCGGGTGCTGGATACGCCGCTGGCGGAGAACATGATCGCCGGGCTGTCCATCGGCATGGCCGCCCAGGGCCTGAAGCCGGTGATGGAGATCCAGTTCATGGGCTTCATCTACGCCGCCATGGAGCAACTGGTGTCCCATGCCAGCCGCCTGCGCAATCGCACCCGCGGCCGCCTGGCCTGCCCGCTGGTGTTGCGCACGCCGATGGGCGCGGGAATCCGTGCGCCGGAGCACCACAGCGAGGCGACCGAGGCGATGTTCGCGCACATCCCCGGCGTCCGCGTGCTGGTGCCGTCGTCGCCGGCGCGGGCCTACGGCCTGCTCCTGGCGGCGATCGACGATCCCGATCCGGTAATCTTCCTCGAACCGACCCGGCTCTACCGAATGAACCCGCAGCCGCTGGCGGACGACGCCCGGCGCCTGCCACTGGACAGTTGCTTCACCCTTCGCGAAGGCGACGACCTGACCCTGGTCAGCTGGGGCGCCAGCGTCCATGAGACCCAGCAGGCCGCCGAGCGCCTGGCGCAGCGCGGCATCGAGGCCGAAGTGATCGACGTTGCCTGCCTCAAGCCGCTCGACCTCGACACCCTGGAAGCCTCGGTGCGCAAGACCGGTCGCTGCGTGATCGTCCACGAGGCGCCGAAGAGCGGCGGCCTGGGTGGGGAAATCGCCGCGAGCCTCTACGAGCGCGTCCTGTTCGACCTGCGAGCGCCGATCCAGCGGGTCGCGGCCGCCGACATCCCGCCGCCGCTGTACCGTCTGGAACCGCTGTACATGCCCGCCGTGGAGGACATCCTGGCGGCCTGCGACACCGTGCTCGGCTACGCCTGAGCCGAAGGGAGACGACCATGAAGCACTTCAAGCTGCCCGACCTGGGCGAGGGCCTGCAGGAAGCGGAAATCGTCGAATGGCACGTCAAGGCCGGCGACAGCGTACGCGCCGACCAGCGCCTGGTCTCGGTGGAAACCGCCAAGGCGCTGGTGGAGATCCCCGCGCCCTACGACGGGGTAGTGGGCAAGCTGTTCGGCGCCGAGGGCGACATTCTCCACGTCGGCGAACCGCTGGTGGGCTTCGAGGGCGAGGAGGCGGACGCCGGCACCGTGGTGGGGCGCCTGGAGGGTGGCGGCAGCGCCCTGGAGGACCGTTTCTTCATCGGCGCCGCCCCGTCCACCCGCGAACACCTGGCACCGCGCGCGACCCCGGCGGTGCGCCAGTTCGCCCGCCAGCAGGGCGTCGAGCTGGCCGGCCTGAGCGGCTCCGGCCCGGATGGCCTGATCACCCGCGCCGACGTCGAGGCCGCCGCCCGGGGCGCCCGCGAACGCTTCGGCGGCGAGCGCTTGCGCGGGGTACGGCGGAGCATGGCGCTGAACATGGCGCGCTCGCATGCCGAGGTGGTGCCGGTGACGATCTACGGCGACGCCGACCTGCATCGCTGGAAGACCGCACGCGACCCGTTGATCCGCCTGGCCCAGGCGCTGGCCGAGGCCTGTCGCGCCGAGCCGACCCTCAACGCCTGGTTCGACGGCACCTCGTTGTCGCTGAAGCTGCATGAGCGGCTCGACCTGGGGATCGCCGTGGATACCCCGGACGGCCTGTTCGTGCCGGTGCTGCGCGACGTCGGTACGCGTTCGCCGGAGGACCTGCGCGCCGGTATGCGGCGCCTGCGCGAGGATGTCCAGGCGCGCTCGATCCCGCCGGCGGAAATGCTCGGCGCAACCTTGACCCTATCCAACTTCGGCACCCTGTTCGGCCGCTACGCCAACCCCGTGGTGGTGCCGCCGCAGGTGGCCATCCTCGGTGCCGGTGGCATCCGCGATGAAGTAGTGGCCTGGCGCGGCGAGATGGCGATCCACCCGATCCTGCCGCTCTCGCTGACCTTCGATCACCGCGCGGCTACCGGTGGCGAGGCGGCGCGTTTCCTCAAGGTACTGGTGAATGCCCTGGAGCAGTCCGACGGCTGATCAGCGCCGGCGCTCCAGCCACCACGCCAGCAGCGCGCCGAGGGCGTAGGCGAGCAGGTCGAAGCCGTCGGCGGTGCTGCCGAGAACGATGCGCAGCACCGGACTGGAGAATTGCCAATGCAGTTGCGCCGCCAGGTACTGGCCCAGCTCCAGCAACGCGCCGACGGCAAAGGCGGCGGACGCCAGCCAGGCGGCCGGCGCCCTGAGCGCGCTGCTCACCAGGTAGTAGAGCCAGACCACCGCCAGCAGGTCGCCGCCGAAGCCGCGTATCCAGCCCCAGTGCCGGCCCAGGGTGGCGAGCAGGGCCAGCAGGCCGAACAGCAGCAGCGCCAGCAGCAGGCTGCGCCGGTCCAGGCGCCAGCGCCGGGAGCGGACGGGGGAGGTGGGGAGAGCGGGCATGGGACCTTCCTGGTCGATGGGGCTGCCGGGCGTTGTACGGCAAGCGCCGGTTTCCGGCAAGGCGGGCGCGGGCCGGACAAGCGCCGCGCGGACTCAGCGGCGTCGCAGGCTGGCGAGCAGTTGTTCGACGAAGGCGTCGCTGCCGGAGCTGTCGAGGTAGTGCACCTGGGGACCGTCGAGCAGGTAGAGCGCATGGTAGGGCTTGCCGGCCTGGCTGCCGCGCAGGCGGTAGACTTCGGTACCGGCCAGTCGATAGCGGCTGGCGCTGGCGCGCCGGTCGCACAGGCCGAGGGCCTGGCGCTGCGCCTCGAGACGCTCGCGCTCGGCGTCGGGCAGGCCATCCAGCGGCAGGGCTCCGAAGAGCAGGCGAACCTGTCGCGGAAGGTCGAGCCGTTCGCCCTCGTCCGCGCCCATCTCGTTGCCTTCGAGCAGGCGGTGGGCGAGGTAGTGACCCTCGGCGTAACGGGCGATCAGCAGGTCGCCGCTGTGCAGCAGGGTGGCGGGGGCCCGTTGCAGGTCGAGTTGCAGCCTGCCGGCGCCGCCCAGGGCCAGGACCTGCGCGGCGCCGGCAGAGGCTGCCGGTGTCTCGGCGTCCGTGGCCCGGAACGGGCAGGCGAGGGCAGGGGCGCCGGCGAGTCCGAAGAGGACGCACAGCAGGCCGGCAAGTTGTCGCGGCATGTTTCGGCTCCTTGCGCTTTGCTTGCAGCGGCGGCTCATTCGTCCGCGGCGTTTTCCGCGAACAGTTCGTTGAGGGCGTCCGGCTGGTTCTTGAAGGCGCGGGCGAAGGCATCGCGGTTCTTCGCCATGAAGATGCCGAGTTCTTCCACCTGTTCCTCCTTCAGCGACGGCACCGCCTTCTGCAGCACCTCGGCCAGCGTTTCCGCCAGCTCCAGCATCTTGTCGTAACGATCGGCTTCAGCCTTGTCCATGAACAAACGCTCCTGATCCCGGCTGCTGCGGTACACCACTTCGACGGCCATTCATCACCTCTGTGCCTTCTGAGTCGCAAGGTTGCTTTGACTGGTTATCCATACAGTATATGGCGTCTTGCCGTCCGTGGATAGCGCCAGGATTGCCGGCGCATTGCCGGGGCGGTCGTCGTCTGACAGAAATGTCACGCCGGGCTCATGAGCCTGACAGTCTCCGCAGCGTAGTTTCAGGCTGAACGTTCTACCAAGGAGACATCCTCATGAGAGTGATCCCGTTGGCACTTGTCGCGCTGCTCGGCCTGGCGCCGCTGGCCCAGGCGCAGCAGCAGCCCTACGGACCCAACCCGGACTCGAAATCGCTCCGCCAGCATTACGTGGAAGGGCGCCTGGACATCGCCCGGGTGATCTACAAGACCGACCTGTGGAGCGCCTGTGGGATCGTCCCGGCGCGCCTGGTCTACGAGGACTCGCAGGGCGAGCGGCATACCGTCGAGTACAAGGCCTGGGGCAGCGGTTGCAGCGGCAATTGAGCGAACCCGGCGCGGCATGGGCCGCGCCGGGTTTTCCTCGGCTCCTGCGCTTCTGCTAAGGTTGCGCGCCTGCCGCCCGTTGCGCGGCGCATACCTTCCGCCCCGCAAGGATGCCCGGCATGCACGACCTTGGTTTCGCCCTCCTGCTCATCGGCTACGTCTGGTCCGTGGCCAGCGGCGGCCGCCGTTCGATTCCCTGCGCCTTGCTCTGCCTGTTGCTGTTTCCGCTGGCGCAACTGGCCTTCGCCATCAACGACGCGCCGATGCGCCCGCCGCTGGCGCTGGCTGCTTTCGGCGCAGGGCTGGCCTGCCTGAGCGGTGGTGCGGTGTTCGGCTGATCAGCCGACCGCTACGAGACGCGAGATCAGATAGCTATCGGCCAGCGTGCCTTGCCTTGGGTCATCGCCTGCAACAGTTGCGGCGCGCTGGTGCCGTTTTCGATGGCGATGCCGAAGCGGATGCTCTCGATCATCCGCTGCAACTGTTCCAGGTCATGCAGTTGCGCCGGTCGGATCAGGCGCTTGGCGGCGACCCCGCGTTCGTTGGAGAGGGTGAGGACGATGCTGCCGTCCGGCCGCTCCAGGCTGAGGTTGACCCGGTACTCGGCCTGGAAGGCCTCGGTGAGGAGCTGGAAAGGGCTGCTGTCGGTCATGGCGGACCACCTGAATGCTGTCGTGCTGGTTGGGACTGGGTGCCGTCCGGAAAGTTCTTTGTCACCGCCGGGCTGTACCCTGCGCCGACGTGCGGACGTCTATCTGCGCACGTGCCTTGGCCTGGGCCTTGCACGCTTCGGGCCAGGTGGCCGTCGTCTTTGTCGGGAGAAGCTATGAAACAGAATTGGGCCGAGCGCCTGCGCGCAAGCATGCACCACCAGGCGGAGAGCCTCGGCAACCTGCTGGTGGAGGCCTTCCACTACCTGGCCCTGTTCGCCATCGGCGCCACGGTGTTCTGGGCGGCGGGCGCGGCTTTCCTGGGGATGGTGAACAAGGGGCATGCGTCGATCGACGACATCCTCCTGCTGTTCATCTACCTCGAGTTGGGCGCGATGGTCGGTATCTACTTCAAGACCAACCACATGCCGGTACGCTTCCTGATCTACGTGGCGATGACCGCGCTGACCCGCCTGATGATCGCCGACATCCAGCACAACCATACGCCGGACGATGGCATCATCCTGGTCTCGGTGGCGTTGCTGCTGCTGGCGCTGGCGATCCTGGTGGTGCGCTTCGCCTCGGCGCGCTTCCCTTCGGCGAAGTCCGACGGCGCCGCCGCGCGGCGGGTGGCGAGCGAGGACGCCGAAGGGGAAGCCTGATTCGTCGCCGCGCCGGAGCCGGTCTCCGGCGCGCTTCCGGCCAGCGCAACGGCCTGGCAATGTACTACCATCGCCCGGTCGTGTTCAGGAAGCCTGCCCCATGAAGGGATGGAAACTCTTTACCCCGCTGCTGATCCTCGCGATCGTCGCCATCACCCTCTACCTGCGCCTGCACAATCCGCCCCTGCTGTTGCAGGGCGAGGCGGACGCCACCAACGTCATCGTTTCCTCCAAGGCCAAGGGCCGGGTCCAGGTGCTGCACGTGCGGCGCGGCGACGAGGTGAAGCAGGGCGACCTGCTGATCAGCCTCGACAGCCCCGAGCTGGAAGCCCAGCTCGATGCCCTGCACGCGGCGCGCAACCAGGCCCAGGCGCAGCTCGACGAGTCGCTCCACGGTACCCGCGAGGAGAGCATCCGCGCGCTCAAGGCCAGCCTGGCACAGGCCGAGGCCGAGTTGCGCAACGCCGAGTCGGATTTCCAGCGCAACCAGCAGATGGTCGAGCGCGGCTTCCTCTCGCGGACCCAGTTCGACCTCTCGCGGCGTGAGCGCGATGTCGCCCGCGACCGCGTCGCCGAGGCGCGGGCCAATCTCGACGAAGGCCTCAAGGGCGACCGCGAGGAGCGCCGCCAGGCGTTGCAGGCCGCGGTGCGCCGGGCCGACGCGCAGATCGCCGAGCTACAGGCGCAGATCGACGACCTGCAGGTGCGCGCGCCGGTCAACGGCGAGGTCGGGCCGATCCCCGCCGAACAGGGCGAACTGATCAACGCCTACAGTCCGCTGCTGACGCTGGTGCGGCTGGACGACAGCTACTTCGTCTTCAACCTGCGCGAGGACATCCTGGCCAAGGTGCGCAAGGGCGACCGCATCGTCATGCAGGTGCCCGGCCTGGGCGGCGCCGAGGTCGAGACCGAGCTGCGCTACATCGCCCCGCTGGGCGATTTCTCGACCAGGCGCGCGACCCGCGCCACCGGTGATTTCGACCTGAAGACCTTCGAGACCCGCTTCTACCCGTTGCAGCCGACACCCGGCTTGCGCCCGGGCATGAGCGCGCTGTGGCGCTGGACGAACTGAGCGATGGCGTGGGCCGCGCTGAAGCGCAACGCCAGCCGTTTCGTCCAGGCGTTCAACACCGAGACGCGGATCGCCTGCCGCAGCTGGACCATCCACTGGCTCGGCTGGTGCTGGCCGCTGCTGCTGTTCGGCGTGATCAGCGGCGTCTACCAGGCCGGTACCCTGCTGGACATGCCGCTGGCGGTGATCGACAAGGACCATAGCCAACTGTCGCGCAAGTTGATCCGCGAACTCGACGCGACCTCCCACGCCCAGGTGATCACCGTTCCCGCCGGCGTCCAGGAGGGGCTCGACGCGATCCGTCGGGCCGATGCCTACGCCTTGCTCTACATCCCGCCGGACTTCGAGGCCGACGTGCTCGGCGGGCGCGCGCCGAAGGCCGAGCTGTACTACAACGCGCTGCTGTATTCGGCCGGCTATGCCGCCACCCAGGACTTCTCGGCGCTGGTCGCCAGCCTCAACGGCGAATTGCGTCCGCGCCTGGCCGCCGGGATGCCGGCGGCGCTGCCGCACCTGGCGAGCATCAGCGTGTCCTACGACAGCCTGTTCAATGCCAGCGGCAACTACATCTATTACCAGCAGTTCGCCGCCATCGTGCACCTGCTACAGCTGTTCGTGATCGTCACCATGGTCCATGTGCTGGCCCGCGAGGCGCCGGAACTGCGCGCCTCCTCGCCGCACATCCTGCGGGCCAAGGCCCTCGGCGTACGCCTGGTGGGCAAACTGGCGCCCTACACGCTGCTGTTCACCGCGCTGCTGATGCTGGAAATCTTCCTGCTGGTGGCGTTCTCCGGCGCGCGCATCAACGGCAGCCCGCTGGCGATGCTGATGATCACGCTGTTCTACGTGATCGCCGCGCAGAGCGTCGGGTTGGTGCTGTTCGTCTTCACCGCCAACCGCTTCACCGCCTATTCGCTGGTGGGCATGCTGATCGGCGTCGCCCAGACCTACTCGGGAGTGCTGATCCCGGAACTGGCGATGCCGACCCTGGCGCGGGTGATCGCCGAGGCCGAGCCGCTGACCCACACCCTGCACGGCCTGTTCGACCAGTTCCTGCGCCAGGCGCCGCCCAGTTCGGCGCTCTACACCTGCGCCAAGCTGGCGCTGTACCCGCTGATCGCCTACATGATCGCCAAGATGCGCCTGCGCAGCCGCCTGGACCTGAGCCCGATATGAAGAACTACCTGCAGATCCTCCGGGAAACCCTGAAGGCCATGCTGTCCAAGCCGATGTGGCTGATGGTCGTGGCCTCGGTGTGTATCACCTCGCTGCCGTACATGAACCACACCGCCCTCGACCTGCCGGTGGCGGTGGTCGACGAGGATCACAGCGACGTGTCGCGCGAGCTGGTCCGGCTGCTCGATTCGGCGCCGAAGGTCGCCGTGGTCGGCTACGACAGCCTGCCGCAGGCCAAGCGCGACCTGGCCTGGCGCGAGCTGTACGCGATCATCGTGATCCCGCTGAACTTCGAGAAGCGCCTGCTGCGCGGCGAGGCGCTGGTGATCCCGTACTTCGGCGATGCCACCAACCGCATGGCCAACGGCCAGATCCAGCAGGACATCTCGGCGGTCTACAGCGCGCTGACCAACCGCTACAACGCTGCCCTGCTGGAACGCGAAGGCTTCACCGCGACCCAGGCGCAGGTGGTGCTGAGCCCGCTGGTAGGGCAATTGACCGACCTGTTCAACCCCGGCATCAGCTTCGCCGCGATCGTCCTTCCGGGGTTGCTGTCGCTGATCCTGCAACACAGCCTGCTGCTCGGCTGCACCCGCGGCAACATCATGCTGCGCGGCGGCACCCCGCGCTACATGCGCCAGCCGCTGTCGACCCGCTTCGGCCGCTACAGTGCGCAACTGCTGATCTGGACCGTGCTGGCGATGCTCTTCTACGTGATCTGGCCGCACCTGCTGGGCTATCGCCAGTCGGCCTCGTTCTTCATGCTGCTGGGGATCGTCCTGCCGTTCCTGATCGCGGTGATCGCCCTCAGCGAGTTCATCGCCGAGCTGCTGCCCACCGAGGAATCGGTGTACCTGACCATGACCTTCATCACCCTGCCGCTGTTCTACATGGCCGGCTACAGCTGGCCGGAACAGGCCATGCCGGACTGGGTACGCTGGCTGGCCGACGCGATCCCCTCGACCTGGGCGATTCGCGCCATCGCCGAGATGAACCAGATGGACCTGCCGCTGCGCGAAGTCAGCGACCATGCCCTGGTGCTGCTGGGCATGGCCGCCACCTATGCGTTGCTGGGTACGCTGCTGTACCAGTACCGCAACTGGCGCTGGGACAACGTCAAGGGTTGGTGAAGCGGCGCAAGGCCGGCCATACTCGGCTGGCGTTCGCACAGGGAGATGAAGGAATGTTTCGTTCGGGGCTTTCTTTGCTGGTGCTTCTGGGGCTCGCCACGCTCGGCGGGTGCGGTTCCGTCAACACGCTGGTGCGCGACGACGCCAGCGCCGCCCACGACCTGCGCCTGAAGGCGACCGCCTGCACCAGCCTGCCGCGGGTGTACAGCGGGGTCAGCTACACCTTCTGCCGGCTCAACGTCAAGACCGGGTCGCCGGTGGCGCCGGCGCAAGCCGACGGCATCCTCGAGGTGCTGGCCCTCGACTTCGCGCTGTCCGGGGTGATCGACACCCTCGCGCTGCCCTATACCTCGTACCGCCAGTACCGCGACGGCAACCTGTCCCTGGCCAACTGAGTCAGGGAATCAGCGGCAGCACGATCTCGTCGCTGCGGCTGATCCCGGCGGTCTCGCTGCGGCACAGGTCGAGGAACTCGCGCATGGTCGCAGTCTGGTACTTCTGCTTGTGCCAGATGAAGTAGAACTGCCGGCGCAGGTCCAGGCCGGGCGTTTCCACCGGCACCAGGCTGCCGCGGCGGAAAGCGTCGCGCAGGGCCAGGCGGGAAATGCAGCCGATGCCCAGGCCGGACTCCACGGCACGCTTGATCGCCTCGGTGTGCTCCAGCTCCAGGCGGATGTTCAGCGGCCGCGGGTGATGACGCATGGCCTGGTCGAAGGTCAGGCGGGTGCCGGAGCCCTGCTCGCGGAGGATCCAGGCCTCCCGCGTCAGCCGTTCCAGGTCGGCGCCGCCCCGCCGCGCCAGCGGATGCTGGGGGGCGCAGAACACCACCAGTTCGTCCTCCATCCAGGGTTGTACCTCGATGTCCGGATGCCGGCAGTCGCCCTCGATCAGGCCCAGGTCCAGCTCGTAGTGGGCGACCTGCTGCACCACCTGGGCGGTGTTGTGCACGTGCAGGCGTACCCGGCAGTCCGGCTGGCGCTGCATGAAGGCGCCGATCAGCAGCGTGGCCAGGTAGTTGCCGATGGTCAGGGTGGCGCCGAGGTCGAGGGAGCCGAAGGCGGTCTTGCCGTTGAGCAGGTTCTCGATTTCCTCGCCGCGGTCGAGCAGCGCCACCGCCTGCGGCAGCAGTTGGCGGCCGAGGGCATTGAGGGTCAGGCGCTTGCCGGCGCGGTCGAACAGCTTGCAGTCGAACTGCCGCTCCAGCTCGCCGAGCGAGGTGCTGGTCGCCGACTGCGACAGCGACAGCCCCTCGGCGGCGCGGGAGACGCTCTCCTGCTGGGCCACGGCGACGAACACCTCGAGCTGGCGGAGGGTGAATTTCATCCAGGCTTCCTCGTCTAGAGCGAAAGGCCCCGCGACATTTTGCCGTTCCGTCGGCGGGGTTGGCTCGGTTATCCTTGCGCCCCGTCCGCGGGAGCGATGGGAGCCCTCGGCGGCCGGCGGCCGACCGATATCGTGTTATCCCATATCCATATTCTGGATAAGCATTATCCAGACAATTCATTTTGCGGATATTTTGGCAACCGATAAAATGCCGCGCAACTGCGTCACGTCTGCTGCTGTTGGTGTGCGCCCGCGTTTTCCTAGGAGTCTTTGATGAGCAATCTGTACACCGAGCGCGTTCTCAGCGTGCACCACTGGAACGACACCCTGTTCAGCTTCAAGACCACCCGCAACCCGGGTCTGCGCTTCAAGACCGGCCAGTTCGTGATGATCGGCCTGGAAGTCGACGGTCGCCCGCTGATGCGCGCCTACAGCATTGCCAGCCCGAACTACGAAGAGCACCTGGAGTTCTTCAGCATCAAGGTCCCGGACGGCCCGCTGACCTCGCGCCTGCAACACCTGAAGGAAGGCGACGAGCTGATGGTCAGCCGCAAGCCGACCGGCACCCTGGTGCACGACGACCTGCTGCCCGGCAAGCACCTCTACCTGCTCAGCACCGGCACCGGCATGGCGCCCTTCCTCAGTGTCATCCAGGACCCGGAAACCTACGAGCGCTACGAGAAGGTGATCCTGGTCCACGGCGTGCGTTGGGTCAGCGAACTGGCCTACGCCGACTTCATCACCAAGGTCCTGCCGGAACACGAGTACTTCGGCGACCAGGTGAAAGAGAAGCTGATCTACTACCCGCTGGTGACCCGCGAGCCGTTCCGTAACCAGGGTCGCCAGACCGACCTGATGCGCAGCGGCAAGCTGTTCGAGGACATCGGCCTGCCGCCGATGAACCCGCAGGACGACCGCGCGATGATCTGCGGCAGCCCGAGCATGCTGGAAGAGACCAGCGCCGTGCTCGATAGCTTCGGCCTGAAGATCTCGCCGCGCATGGGCGAGCCGGGCGACTACCTGATCGAGCGTGCCTTCGTCGAGAAGTAGTCCTCCGCCGCGCCTCGTCGCGCCAGGCGAAGAAAGCCCCTGCCGTAACCGCGGCAGGGGCTTTCTGCTTTCCGGCCCCCGCTCAGTGCGCCGGGTGCCGGTGCGGGTGGTCGCCGCCCACGCCTTGCAGCACCGCCTGGTCGATCTCGTCGAAGCGCAGTACCCGGCCGCCTTCCTCGGCCGCCAGGCGCGTCGCGGCCTCTTCGTCGGCGAACGAGGCGAGGGTGGCGCCCATGCCGCCCGGCCGCTGGATGCCGACCACGTAGTAGGCGCGGGTGGCGTCGATCAGGCGGGCATCGTCGGGGTGCCGCCAGTCGGCCTGGCTCATGTCGTGGACATACAGGCGCGCCTGGCCCTGGCGGTTTTCCGGTTGCAGCCACCAGCCGAACAGTTCGGCGGTGGAGCAGAACTTGCGCACCGCGTCGGGAAGCACCGCCTCGCCCTTGGGACCGGGCATTTCCTCGATGAGCATGCCGCAGACGTGGCATTCGTCGCCGCCGGCGATCGGCACCGGGCCGAGTGCCGTGGCGTCGTCCCGCGACGCATCGCAGCCGGCCAGCAGCAGGCCGAGCAGGAGCGTGCCGAGCAGAGGGCGCAGGGGGAGGGTATGACGTTGCATGGCGGAACCTCGTGAGTCAGATGGGGCGGCGGCGGAACAGGCCGTGGGCCAGCGCCAGGGCAGCGCCGGCCCAGAGGGCCAGGGCCAGCCAGAGGGCGCTGGCGGACACCGGCAGGTCGCTGGCCAGGGGAACCACCCCGCCGGCGGCGGCTGCGTCGAAGCCGGACAGGTTGATCAGCCGGTAGAGGTCGGTCGGGTTGAGCAGCAACAGCCAGGGCAGCAGCCGCGGGCTCAGGTGACCCTGGCTGAGGACCAGGATCGCCAGCAGGGCCAGGTCGAACAGCAGGACGAAGAAGAACCACAGGCCGAGGGCCTGCCCGGCGGCGCTGGATTTCTCGCCGGCGCGGCTGCTCAGGGCGTAGGCCAGGGCGAGGAACACGCAGCCGAGCAGCAGCGAGGAACCCATGAAGCGGCCGAAGGCGCCCAGCAGGATGGCCGCCTCGACCTCCGGCACCAGCACGAGGATCGCCAGCGCCGCGCTGCCGAAGCCGATCAGGGTGGCCAGGGCGAGGATCAGCCCGTGACCGAGGAACTTGCCGAGCAGCAACTGGCCGCGCCCCAGCGGGTAGGTCAGGAGCAGCAGCAGGGTGCCGCCTTCCTCCTCGCCGACGATGGCGTCGTAGGCCAGCAGCAGGGCGATCAGCGGCATCAGGAAGGTGGCCAGGCTGGTCAGGCTGGCGACCGTCGCCGGCACCGAGGTGAAGCCGACCTGGCCGGCCGTGGCGGCGCCGAACCAGGCGATGCCCACCGAGAGCAGGGCGAACAGCAGGCTGATCGCCAGCAGCCAGCGATTGCGCAGGCCGTCGGCCAGTTCCTTGCGGGCGATGGTCCAGACTACGGGCATGGCGTGGCTCCGGCGGGGGACATGTGGTGGCGATAGAGGTCCTCCAGCGACGGCGGCAGGACCTCCAGGTCGAACTCGCGCGCGGCCAGCAGCGCTTCCAGCACGCCGTCGCGCTCGGCATCGTCCAGCAGTACCTCGATGCGCTGGCCGTCCAGTCTCCGCGCCGCCAGGCCGGCCCGGCGCCAGCGTTCGAGCCACTGTGGGTTATGCGGGCTGGCCAGGCGCACGCGGGTCGGCAGAGCCGCCTTGCGGCGCAGTTCGGCGAGGCTGCCGGCCACTTGCAGGCGGCCGCCGGCGAGAATCGCGGCGCGGTCGATATGCGTCTCGACGCCGGGCAGCACATGGGAGCAGAGGACGATCCCGGTGCCCTGGCCGCGCAGGCGGTCGAGCAATTGGTAGAGCTCGACGGTGGCCAGCGGGTCGAGGCCCACCGTCGGTTCGTCGAGCAGCAGCAGGCGCGGTTCGCCGAGCAGCGCCTGGGCCAGGCCGAGGCGCTGGCGCATGCCCTTCGAGTAGGTTTTCAGGCGCCGCCTGGCGGCATGGCCGAGGCCGACCTGTTCCAGCAGGCGCGCGGCTTGGGCCGGCGCCACGCCCTTGAGGCGGGCGAAGTGGCGCAGGGTTTCCGCGCCGCTGAGCTGCGGGTAGAAGGTCACGTTCTCCGGCAGGTAGCCGAGCTGGCGGCGCACCTCCAGGCTCCTCGCATCGTGGCCGAGGACCCGCACGCGGCCTGCGCTGGGGGCCAGCAGGCCGAGGACCAGCTTGATGGTGGTGGTCTTGCCGGCGCCGTTGTGGCCGAGCAGGCCGAGCACCTCGCCGGGCTCCAGGCGCAGGTCGAGCCCGCTCAGGGCGGTGAGGGCGCCGTAGCGCAGGGTCGCGCCGTCGATCTCGACCAGGCTCATGGCCTCGGCTCCGCGGCGGGCATCCGCATCAGCGGATGGCTGTCGCGCACGCCGGGCGAGCGCACCACCGGGAAGGCGCGCTGGACCCAGCGCAGCAGCTCGATGCTCGGGCTGTTCAGCAGCAGGCGTACCTGCGGGTACAGCCAGATCAGCCGGTCGACGTTGTCGTTGGGCTCGTAGGCGGCGTCGCCGAGGCCGTCGTCGTCGCGGTCCCAGCCCAGGTAGTCGCTCCAGTAGTTGCCGCGGCCGTCGGCGGACCACTCCTGCTCGCGGCTGGCGACGTACTTGACCTGCTGGCGGTTGCCTATGAAGGCGTTGCCGGCGATGCGATTGTCCTCCGAGCCGGCGGTGAGGTGGATGCCCAGGGCGCTGTCGGCGAAGCTGTTGCCTTCGATGCGGTTGAACAGCGAGTTGTAGATGAACAGCGCCTTGCCCTCGGCGCCGGAGATCATCGCGTCGCCGGTGCTGCCGCTGCGCACGCCCTCGACGCGGTTGCCGGCCAGGGTCGAGTAGGTGATGTAGTTCATCAGGATGCCGTAGTTCTCGTCGTCGATGGAGCGGTTGCCGGTCACGGTCAGCTTGCGGCTCTGCATCAGCGCGTAGCCGGTGCGGGTGCGCCGGGTCAGGTTGTCGATCACCCGGCTGTTGTGGGTGAACATGTAGTGCACGCCGTAGCGCAGGTCCTCGAAGCGGTTGGCTTCGATGCTGCTGTCGTTGGAAGTGTCGATGTAGACCCCGTCGCGGGTGTGGCTGACCCGGTTGCCGCGGACCAGGGCGTCCTTCACCGCATAGAGGTGGATACCGTTGCCGCGATCCTGGGAGCGCACGCTTTCGTCGCCCTCGATGCGGTTGTCGAGCACCTGCGCGCCCGCCGTGGCGTCGAGCCAGACGCCGAAGCCCGCGCCGCGCAGGTCGTTGCCGCGGATCACGGCGCCGCTGGCGGCCTTGCCGACGAAGATCGCGGCGTCGAGTTCGGTCAGGTTGCGCCCCCAGTTGCGCAGCCGGCAGCCCTCGACGGTGATCCCGGGGCTGGTCAGGGTCAGCAGGCTGCCGTGGCCGCCGCCGTCCAGTTCGGCGCCGGCCTCGCAGCGCAGGTGCAGAGGCCGGTCGATGACGAAGTTGCCGGCGTAGCGGCCCGCCGCCAGGCTCCAGCGGCCATCGCCGTCGGCCCGCAGCGGCAGGCCGTCGACCGGCTCCGCGCGGGCCGTGGCGAGGCCGAGCAGGAGCAGGGCGAGGAGCGGCCCCGCCCGGCGCCCGGCCATCGACCGCGCTGCGTGGATCAAGCCTTTTCCACCAGCATCCGCCCGCACATTTCCATGTGCAGGGCGTGGCAGAACCAGCTGCAGTAGTACCAGTGCACCCCGGGCTTATCGGCGACGAAGGTGATCGACGAGGTCTGTTGCGGGCTGATCTCCATGCAGACGCCGTGGTTGACCATGACGAAGCCGTGGGTCACGTCCTCGATCTCGTCGAGGTTGGTGATGGTCACGGTGACTTCGTCGCCCTGCTTCACCTTGAACTCGGTGAGGCCGAAGGAGGGCGCCATCGAGACCATGTAGACGCGGACCTTGTTGCCCTCGCGGATGACCTTGTTGTCCTTCATCAGGTCGATGCCGTCCTTTTCCGCGCGCTTGACCGTTTCGGCGAAGAACGGGTCCTTGCGGTCCCAGATCTTGCGGGTCTTGATCTGGTCGCGGCGGGCGAGGATGCAATCGTGCGGTTCGGCGAAGGTCGGGCCGTCGTGGACCAGCTTCATTTCCTCGCCGGAAATGTCGATCAACTGGTCGTTCTCCGGATGCAGCGGACCGGTGGGCAGGAAGCGGTCCTTGGAGAACTTGCTGAGCACCACGATCCACTTGCCGTCGGCTTCGCTGGTCTCGCACAGGGTGGCGTGGTTGTGCCCCGGCTGGTACTGCACGTCGAGTTTCTGGCGGATGTAGTCGACCTTCTCGCCCTTGTAGGCGCGCACCGCGTCGGCGAGGTTCCACTTCACCAGCTGGCTGTCGATGAACAGCGTGGTATAGGCGTTGCCTCGGCCATCGAAGGTGGTGTGCAGCGGGCCGAGGCCCAGTTCCGGCTCGCCCACCACCACGTCGCGCGGGTCGGCCAGCTTGCCGGCGAACAGGTCGGCGAGGCGCTCGATGGCGATCATGGTGCAGGTCGGCGAGAGCTTGCCGTTGGCGATGAAGTACTTGCCGTCCGGCGAGGTGTTCAGCCCGTGGGGGTTCTTCGGTACCGGGATGTAGCGGGTCACCGGGCTGTCCTTGCCGTCCTTGCGCCGGCCGTCGACCACCGGCACCTTCGAGTCGCCGAGGGTGACGAAGCGCCTGGCCTTGATCTCGGCCTCGATGCGCGGGATGTCGAACACCACCACCCAGTCGCGCTCGTTGCGCATCATGCCGCCGAGGTCGACGGCCTTTTCCGAGTTGTAGCAGGTGGAGGCGGCGAACCTGCCGCTGTAGTCCATGTCGGTATTGTCGAGGTTGCCGTCGACGATCACCTGCCAGGCCACTTCCATGGTTTCGGCGTCGATGGCGTTGTACAGGGTGAAGGCGTTGTCGCCGGACAGGTCGAAGGTCGAGCCGTCGTTGGGATGGGGGATGATGAACTCGGCGTTGCAGAACACGTAGCGGGTGTGCGGCACTTTCTGCAGGCGCAGGCCGTGGATCGCCTGGACGTTGGGGATGGTGACGATGCGGTCGCATTTCATGACGTCCAGGCGGATGCGCGCGACCCGGCTGTTGGCCTTGTCGTTGATGAACAGGTACTTGCCATCGTACTTGCCGTCGGTCATCGAGATGTGCGGATGGTGGCAGTCGCCGTTGAGGAAGCGTGCGCCGTCGCCGAGGACCCGCTTGCTCTCGTTGGTCAGGCCCCAGCCGGTGGCCGAGTCGACGTTGAACACCGGGATGCGCATCAGCTCGCGCATCGACGGCACGCCGAGTACGCGTACTTCGCCGGAATGTCCGCCGCTCCAGAACCCGTAGTACTCATCGAGTTCGCCGGGGCGACCTCGGCCTTGCTGCGCTCGCCCTTGCTCGCGGCCCGGGCCTCGCGGCCGACCACCGCGCTGCCCAGGGCGCTGGCGCCCACCAGGGCGGCGGCTCCGGTCAGCGCCGAGGCGCCGAGGAAGCCGCGGCGGTTCAGGCCATGGGTTTCTTCGTGGGTACTTTTCGTGTCGTCGCTCATCTCGTGTCGTCCTCAAGGGCAGTCAGGGGAAAGGGAGCCAGGTCAGAGGTTCTCCGCGGGTATCCGCCCGCTGTCCGCAGGCGCGCTCTTCGCGCGCTTCTTGCGCTTGTTCACCAGCGGCGGGCACTTGTTCTGGTCGTGGTAGGTCATCTGGCAGTCGAGGCAGTAGTGGCATTCGTTGGCCTCGATGCGGCCGTCCGGATGAATCGCCTGGATCTCGCATTCGCGGGCACAGAGCTGGCACGGCTTGCCGCATTCCGCGCGGCGCCTGAGCCAGTCGAACAGGCGCGCCTTGGCCGGGATCGCCAAGGCCGCGCCCAGCGGGCAGAGGTAGCGGCAATAGACCTTGCGGGTGAACAGGTTGACCGCCAGCAGCGCGACGGCGTAGGCGACGAACCACCACTGGCGGTCGAAGCCGAGGGTGATGGCGGTCTTGAACGGCTCCACTTCCGCGGCCTGCTCGGCCAGCGCCAGGGATTCCAGGGAGAGGCCGAAGAGCGCCAGCAGGATGATGTACTTGATCGCCCAGAGCCGCTCGTGCACGGCGAACGGCACCTGGAACTGCGGCACGCGGAGCTTGCGCGCGAGTTCGTTGAGCAGTTCCTGCAGCGCGCCGAACGGGCACAGCCAGCCGCAGAACACGCCGCGGCCCCAGAGCAGCAGGCTGGCTGCGGTGAAGGTCCAGAGGACGAACAGCAGCGGGTCGCTGAGGAACAGCTCCCAGCGGAAGCCTTCGAACAGCGCGTGGACGAAGGTCAGCACGTTGACCACCGATAGCTGGCCGAGGCTGTACCAGCCCAGGTAGACCAGGGTGAACGCCAGGTAGGCGGTGCGCAGTCGCTGCATCAGGCGCGGCCGTCGCACCAGGCGGTCCTGGAGGAAGAGGATCGCCAGGAGCAGGACGAGGGCGGTGCAGAGGACCCCGATCTGGAAACTCTTCTGGTACCAGACCCGCAGCCACAGCGGCCGGGCGGCCTCTTCCAGGGCGGCCAGTTCCTCGGCCGTTGGCTGCGGCCGCTCCAGGTATTCCTCGGGCGTCTGGCAGGCCAGCTCGAAGCTGGTGAATACCCCCGCCACCGGGCCGGTCTGGCGCCGCACGAGCAACTCCAGGGTCCAGGGCGAGCCCGGATCGAAACGCTGGCTGGCGCGGGCGACGAAGATCGCCATCTCGCGGAACTCCGGCATGCCTTCGGCGTAGACGTCCGACAGGCGCTGGTAGTCGAGGTCGCGGAAGCTGATGATGTCGCCGAACTGGCGCAGTTGGACCCGATCGAAGATGCCGCCGCGCACGTAGCCGGAACCCTTGAAGGAATACTCGCCGTCGCCGAGCACGACGAAGGCGTATTCGCCTGGCTTCAGCGACGCCATCAGTTCGCGGTACTGGTTGTCGCCGAGCAGGCTGCGGCCCACCGCGGGAGGGTTGAGCAGGGCGCTGTAGAGATCGATGAACGGCTCGTCGCGGTGCGCCGCGTCGGCTTCGCCGATGCCTTCGGCCTCGCTGCCCTTGAAGGCGTCGTCGATCTGCCCGCGACTCAACTGCAGGCGGCGGATCGCGCCGTTGCCGAGCAATTCGCTCCAGCTCGCCGGCGCTGCCGGTTGCTGGCGTACCTGTGCCGGCTTGGGCCGCACATTGCCGCGGTCCTCGATCAGGCCGAGGGAAACCGCCACCCTGTGCGCGGCGCGCATGACGATCTCGTTGACCACCATCACCGTCACCGTGGCACCGCTCACCGCGTCGACGGTAACCGCCTGCGGGTCGCTGGAGCGGCCGACCACCACCCGCTGGTCGGCGCGCACGCCGTCGTACCTGGCGCTGAAAGCATGCAGCTTCTCTTCCGGGATGCCGATCAGCAGGATCGGTTCGTGGTGTTCGAGGACGTAGGCGTCGCGGATAACCGCCTGCGGATCGAGGATCACCTGCAGGTTGATCGGCTTGCCGGAATAGGCCGGGATGTCGGTGACGCCGAGGGTCTGGAAGGCGTAGCCGAGGGTTTCCTCGCCCTTGCTCAGGCGGCGTACGCCGTAGTCGCCTTCGGGGTCGCCGATCCGCTCGACCGCGGGGAATACCTGGGCGATGCGCAGGCGCTCCAGCTCGCTGAGTTCGGCACCCTGGGCGGCGAGGCCGACCAGCAGGAGCATCCAGGCGAAGACACACCGCCACGATCCGGCGG
The DNA here is from genome assembly GCF_020405165.1 of Pseudomonas sp. PS1(2021). Classification (NCBI taxonomy): domain Bacteria; kingdom Pseudomonadati; phylum Pseudomonadota; class Gammaproteobacteria; order Pseudomonadales; family Pseudomonadaceae; genus Pseudomonas; species Pseudomonas sp. PS1(2021). The sequence continues at coordinate 312,528 of NZ_CP084484.1, forward strand.
AAAAACGAAGGGCGCGCATAGGTTCCATCTACTACTGGCTACCGGCGAGAAAAGGGACGCCGCGCTGCGGTGGGGTCTGCGCCTGGCGGTGGAATCGCTTCCGTTGCCGGATGCTAGGAGGAGCGGGGGCGGAACGCGCTTGATGAAAGTCAAGAAGTGGAGATGGGGAGCAAGCGAGGTTGCTGGCCCCGAGTGCACCGAGTCTCCCCCCTCTCCCTTCAGGGAGAGGGGGGAGGGGGCTGCCCGAGGCTCAGGCCAGGCGCTGCCCGGATACCGCCGGATGGTACAGCGGCTGCACCTTGTTGCCCGCCGGGTCGAGCAGGTGGAAGCTGCGCGCGCCGTCGCCGTGGTCGAAGGGTTGGTCGAGCAGGGTCACGCCCAGCGCCTTCAGGTAACGGTACCAGGCCTCCAGTTCCTCCACGCTGTCGACGACGAAGCCGTAGTGATCCATGGTCTGCAGGCCATTGCTGGCGGCGTGGGCGCGGCCGAGGGAAAGGTTGTCGTTGCCGCAGGTGAGATACACCAGGTCTTCGTTGGCGCGGTTCAGCACTTCCATGCCCAGCACGTCGACATAGAAGCGCTCGCATTCTTCCAGGTTGGGCACCAGCAGGGCGAGGTGACGCAGGCCGTTGAGGCGGGAGGGGCGGGCAGGACGGTCGGACATGGGTTTGCTTCCTTTTTTGTATACAATAATTTTGTAAATCTAAAACAAAAGGAAGTTTCCGTGTACTGCATCTTTATCAAGACCCGCCTCAGGCCCGGTTGCGCCGAGGCTTTCATCGATGCCATCCAGGTCAACGCCGCCGCCTCCGTGTCCACCGAGCCCGGCTGTCTGGTATTCGACGTTTCCCGCGACCGACAGGACCCTGACCTGGTCTATCTCTACGAGATCTATCGCGATGACGCGGCTTACGAGGCACACACCCGCACCGCGCATTTCCGCGACAGCCGGCCGTTGGTCGAGCCGCTGATCCTCGAACAGGAAGTCTGCGAAAGCGACGCGCTGGCGCTCAATCCGCTGCGCTGAGAAGGCTCAGTCGCCGCGAGCGACGTCCAGCACGCGGATCAGGTCCGGGCGCGGGTAGTGCCAATGCACGTCGAGGTCCCACAGGCGCACTCCGTAGCGGCGCCCGGGCTCCGGCTTCTGGTAGGCCGGACGTGGGTCCTGGGCCAGGCATTGCTCGATCAGCTCGGCCACCGGCTGCTGCAACCGCTGGCCGTGCTCATGGGCCTGGCGCCGCGCCTGCTCGCTCCACTCCACGGCGATGCCCGGCGGCGGCGCGTCGGCGATGCCGTTGCGGGCGTCGGCCACGGCGTCGGCGTAGGGTACGTAGGGCTTGATATCGAGTACCGGGGTGCCGTCGAGCAGGTCGATTCCGGACAGCCACAGGCGCCCCGCTTCGAAGCCCTCCAGGCGCACCACCGACTGGCCGATGCCGTTCGGCCGATGGGTGGCGCGGGTGGCGAAGACTCCCAGCGAGCGGTTGCCGCCCAGGCGCGGCGGGCGCACCTTCAGTCGCGGCTTGTCTTCCAGGGCCTGGTGGAAGAGGAACAGCAGCCAGACATGGCTGACCTGCTCCAGGCCTTCCAGCGCTTCCACCTGGTCGAACGGCGGCAGCAGTTCCAGGGTCCCCCGCGCCGCCGGCGCGAGCAGCGGCTGGCGCGGGATGGCGAACTTCTCCATGAAGCAGGAGCGGATGTAGCCGATGGGAGAAACGCTGTGGGTCATGGCGATGGGTGCGGAACGGTAGGGGCCGACATATTACCCGGCGCGCCCCCGGCGCCGCAGCAGGTACAGATAGACGACTAGGTTGAACAGCAGCACGATGCTGCCGAGCATCCACTGCGTCGCTGGGGTCAGGCCGGCGGGGTAGATCAGCGGCAGCAGGTAGTGCTCGACGAAACACCATCGTAGCCGGCGTCCCCGGCGGCGTGGCGCAGGCGGTTTTCCCACGGCGTCAGCGGGCACGGCAGGCCGAGGAATTCCACCGCGCAGCCCCAGACCACCGCCGGCAGGTGCAGCCAGGCCAGGCGCGGCCAGCGCAACAGCAGCAGGCCGCCGCACAGGACGAAGAGGATGAAGCCCAAGTGCAGCCAGACCAGGGCGTCGGCGGCCAGTCGGTAGCTCATGCGGTTCTCCATGGGGCCGATCCGCGCGCGCTCCCCTGCTACGGGGCGGCGGCGGATAACCGCAAAACGGTTATTCGCCCACATCATGGCCTGGCCATATATAAAGAAAAAGCTGGCCTTATCCCAAGGGGCGGCTTTTCATGGCGAAGCGTGGGAGCGGCGGATAACGGAGTGTTCGGCCTCCAGGGCAGTGAACAGCCGCTGCTTGGAACTTGAGTGGGCCTGGTGTTGGGTGGTCTAGCTGCTTGCCGTGCCTGCCTCGACTTCTTGTTTCGCCTTCCCAGGCGAGTCCCTTTTGCAAGCGTCCAAAAGAAACCAAAAGACTCCCCCTTCATCCGGCCCCAGCCGCTGCGCGACTGGGGTGCCCTCGCTGCATCGTTGCTCCCGGTGGCACGCCCCACCGATTGGAGTCCAGGCATGACTTCGTGCCTGCCAGACCTCCGCAGGCCGGCCTGGGTCCGTAGGGCGAATAACCGCTTGCGGTTATCCGCCGTTTCTCCGGGGTAACGGCGGATAACGCCGCTGGTGCTATTCGCCCTACCAATCGAGACACAACCGCATCCGCTCGGCACCGCCCACCGACCCTTGGCGTATCCGGGGTATCGGCGGATAGCGCCTGTAGCGGTATTCGCCCTCAGGCTCTGGAAACACGCCGGACAGCTCCTCCGGACATTTCCGCAGCCTCTCTCAGAAGCCCAAGGCTTGGATAAAAACCCAGTAGGAGGATGATAGGTGGGGTCGCCAAAGCCATCCCCGGGATGCGTTGCAGCGGCAGAAAAGACGCGGGCCGCAGGTGCAACGAACACCTACGACCCGCTAACCACAAACCAGCTTACTGTATGAAGGAGCTGACCCATGGCTAAGCCGAATGATACGTCCAAGCCCCCGGTAACAGAACCGTCCCCCCGCTTCATCCCGCTGCTGCCCACCTCGCAGGCCAACCGCTTCCCGCACAACGCCACGCTGTACCTCGACACCCAGGCGCCGCCCGGCCAGTTGTTCGAGAGCGCGAAAACGCGCCTGAAGTCGGCGATCAACGTCCTCGCCATGACCTGCCTGCTCGACGAGAACGAAGAACCCGGCGAAACCCTCGCTTACATCAACGGCGCCTTGCTGAAGCTGGTCAGCGACGCCCTCTCCGAGATCGAAGCGGCCCACCCACGCCAGTAGCGCCGTCCCAAGCGCGACGCCCCCGGCCTGGCCAGGGGCTTTGAGACGCGATCCCTTCGAGGCCCATTTGCGCGTAAACGGCGAGGCTCACCGCCCGTCCCGCCCATCGCGAAATGGCCTCCAATTGCCCGAAGCTTCCGACCCTTTTTTCGGACGGCTTCTTACGCCCTTTAAAATCAATAACTTACCAAGACACGAAAAAAGAGGGTTGCAGACCAGGAAAACCCTGTATTTCTTTTTCCTTCAAATGGTTATAGGTTTTCGCGGCTAGTTCACTGCCGTGTAGGCAGCTAAGAAAGTTGATCCTCGGGGGACTGGTATGCCGGCATTGTTCACTGCCGTGTAGGCAGCTAAGAAACAGCGGCGGCGACGCTTGGCCAGACAGCGTGATGTTCACTGCCGTGTAGGCAGCTAAGAAATTGTCTTCGGATGCGAAGTGGGCATTCGTCACGTTCACTGCCGTGTAGGCAGCTAAGAAATCGTATTCCCCGCCGGCTACACTTTCCCATGCGTTCACTGCCGTGTAGGCAGCTAAGAAAAGTCAAATACAGCCTGTAAGAGAACCCCCATTGCTCACTGCCGTATAGGTGGCCAGGAAAGCCGGCTGCGTATCCCAGTGATGATGGGGGTTCCAGAGTCCACACACTGGAAGTTCCGCCTCGCCGACTTCATTGATTGCGCCCCACCGTGCCGATGATTTTGCCCCCGGCAGCGGCAAGGAGCGGCTACTCCGCTCGCCCCATCATCAATGAAAGTTAAAGAATCGTGCGGTCTCGTATCTACGACAGCAGTAGTCGAAGTGCACAGGAAGTTGCGCCTTTCATCTCCATTACTTTCGCGCGAGATATATCGCGCATGAACGAATGCAAGGATTCGCACATGAGTGGAAAACCCGCCGCCCGCGCCACCGATCCCACGGCCTGCTCTCTGCCGGGTCACGACACCAGCCCCATCGTTCAAGGCTCTCCCGATGTCATTTTCGATGGCCTGCCCGCCGCACGACAAGGCGACGCCTCGGCATGCGGAAGCCCGATCGCCTCGGCCGTTTCATCGACGGTCTTCATCAACGGCCAGCCCGCCGCCACCCTGGGCAGTGTGGGTGCCCACGGCAACGTGATCATCGGCGGCTCGGGGACAGTGCTCATCGGTGACGTCTTCAGCCCCGCCCCGTTCTCTCCCGTCGTCCCTTCGAACCGCGACACCGCCCCATTCTCCGGACGCTTCCAGCTCATTGACCAGGAAACCGGCAAGCCCGTTGCCGGGCGCAGGGTGAAGGTCTGGTCGAGTGGCGGTTGGAGCGCGCTCGATACCACAGATGCCGAAGGCCTGACCTCGTGGATCAACCACGAGGCATCGGAGTCGATCCAGATCGATCTGATGCCGGGAGGTGAAGCATGAGCGATCAGCCCAGCCTCGCTCAGGGCGGCATGAGCCCCGAAGGCAAGACCAACCCCGTCGGCATCCTGGAGCCCAAGCTCGATCCGCAGGACAAGAAAGTGCTGTGCTCGGCGATCTGCCATTGCAGCAGCACGCCCAACGTCAGTCAGGATGGCAGGAACCTCAAGCAGGCCTGCGTGGCCCAGCGTCTCGGCGAACTGGACGAGGTTCTCCGGGGGCGCAGCCCGTACAAGCCCGAAGTCAGTTACGACATGACCAAGAACCCGCCGCAGCCGATCCTCGACAGCCAGACCGGCAGCAGTGCGCATGGCTGGATACCGGGCTGGATCAGCAAATACTGGGATGAAGACCCGGAGCATCCGCCATTCAAGCCGGGTCGAGGCATGATTCGTCGGCCTGACGTGGTGATTGTCAAAGACCCGATCAAACCGCCGACCCAGGACAATATCAAGCAGGTGGTGGAGATGAAGTTTCCACCTGACCGGCGTAATGCGAGGCAGAGTGACGCCTACGGTGCCATAGCCGGCAGTAAAAATAAGGTCGTCGAAATGCAATCCACCGAATGCGACTGTAGCCAGGAAAAACAGCAATCCAAGGTACCGGTAGAACAGCTCGGATGGGCTGCAACTATCGCAGGGGCGGTGATGTTTATCGTGACACGTGGTCGATCTCCGCGACCGTCCATCCCAGTCCCAGCCTATTGATTTGGAGGAAATTTCATGGAGAAGGAATTCAACTTGGCCGAAGAGTTGGCCAAGCAGCCACACCTGCTGGAGATGCCCGGTAACCTGCTGATGAAAGGCGGTCCCGAGGACTATATCGGCGCCGCACTCTGCCTGCGCGGCACGCTGTATTTCAAGGAGGCCCATACCCCTCTGGTACGCGAGGCGTTGTGTCAGTGTTTCGACGAGTTCAAGCGTTGCGCCGCCCCCCGCCTGACCTGGCTATGGCGCGAGGAGCCGCCAGAGGGAAAGCCGCTGACTGCATACAGTGATGCAAAGCCACTGCGCGAAATGCTGGCCAGCATGGATGAAGATTACCCGCTGAGCTTCTACTACAGCAGTGGCAAGCAGTCGATTGATGCTCCTGATTGGCACTTTGAAATTTTTGGCCAATCTGCATGGGAAGCGAAGATTGGGCGTGACCTAAGCGTTCTGGAGTTCTCCGTACCACTGCTGTATCAAGAACAGAATCCACTGAGCTTCCTGCGCCTGCTCCTTGACTTCGCACGTCGTCTGGCTCCGGAGCAAGGCTATGCCGGGCACGCCTACAACCTGTCGCCGACCAGCCGAGACAACAACGAGCCCACCGAAGCCTTTATGGCTGCGCGGATACCGGGCTTGGATGTGGGGACAGCCAGCCTATTGGCTAATATTCCTGAGTTCAAACCCACCAGGATCAAGACTGTCAGTTGGCTGACCGTACTCGATCAGCAGCGTCTGGAGCTGCTCGGCGGCCTGGATGCCCTGCGCAGCCAACTGCCATCCAGCCATTTCGCCTTCTACGACTACGGCGCCGGCGTGGTGATCCAGGCCGGCGCCTATCCGTCAGGGGGCGACGGTGAGGACCCGAGACCGGCCGCCTACGTATTGCTCAACCAGGTGCTCAAGGGCATCCGCTACGAAACCGTCGGTTCGCTGCACGGTGGTTCGCACGACGGCGAACTGCGCCTGGTCGGCTGGTCCGCCGACCAGTGGCTCAAGCGCCTGGATGTGGATGAGAGCGACATACCGGCCTGGCGCGCCAGGCTGCTCGGCGACGAACCATACCTGGACGCGACGAATACCCTGCCGGAACGCCTGTAGAGCAGTCGCCTGGATAGGCTGCCGTCCCTGGAGTCGATTCGAAGAAAACTTCATGAGCCCTGAATTCAATCTGATCGAGGAATTGGCCAAGCAGCCGTGCAGGCAGCTAAGAGAAACAGAGACTTCTCGCTCACATCGATGAGAAGACCCAAGAAAAACGGCGCTTCCCTTGCTTAAGGAAGCGCCGTTTTTCTTGGCTGACTGGCATTAGACGAATGCCGGCCATTTCAAGCGCTACGCGTGGGCTTCGGCGCTCAGGCCTGGGCCAGCTCCGCATCGTGTGCGATCAGGGCGACCAGTGCGTTCTGCTGACGGTGGGTCAGCTGGCGGAAACGCTGCAGCAGCTCGCGCTCGTGCAGGCTGAGTTCCGGGCTGTCCAGGCGAACACCGAGATTGTCTTGCAGCGCCCCTTCCTGGAGCAGGCTCTGCTCGAGTCGGGCGATGATCTCGGAGTTCATGCTGCGATGATGGCTGCGAGCGACTTCTGCGATCTGCTCACGCATGCCCTCGGGCAGACGAACGACGAATTTGTCAGCGGTACGGCTGGAGTAGGTAGGAGTTGCCTGTTTCAGTGGGCGCATACATTGAACCTGTAGAGTCAGGGAAAAGCGGTGCCGAGGAAGCGTTCATTGTTCTCGGGCCTATGACCACGATTTCCGCCAGCCGTTCAGTCTGTTATTTCGGAAACAACAATTAGTTGACGTCAATTGTGCGTTGCGTGCCGGCGTTTTGCCAGTACCAGCTATCTGAAATGCGAGCGATTCAGCAAAAGCCTAGTTTTTTACTGGGGGTTGGATGATGGCCTTCTGACCATCGGTCGTTCAAGGGATTGTCACTCGACTGTCATCGTCACTTCACCGGGCTGACACAGTCTCCTTCTATCTTGGTCTACACCAGATGGCGCCGCTGGCGTCTTCGTGCAACCGATTGGAGGGAGAACGATGAGCGCGGTGATCCGTGTCGACAGCCTGAACAAGACCTTTGCCCGCAAGCAGGCGCTTTTCAACCTGAAGCTGGAGATCCAGGCGGGCGAGATGGTGGCGTTGATCGGTGCATCCGGCTCCGGCAAATCCACGCTCCTGCGCCACGTCTCCGGGCTCGCCCGTTGCGACCGCGACAACGGCGGCAGCATCGACGTGCTGGGCCGCCGCCTGCAGGCGTCCGGCCGCCTGAGTGGCGAAGTGCGTCGCCTGCGCGCCGACATCGGCTACATCTTCCAGCAGTTCAACCTGGTCAACCGCCTCAGCGTGCTGGACAACGTCCTGCTCGGCTTCCTCGGTCGCATGCCGCGCTGGCGCGGTTCGCTGGGGCTGTTCAGCGCCGAGCAGAAACGCCAGGCCCTGGAAGCGCTGGCGCGGGTCGGCCTGGCCGATTTCGCCGGGCAGCGCGCCTCGACCCTCTCCGGCGGCCAGCAGCAGCGCGTGGCCATCGCCCGCGCCCTGACCCAGAAGGCCGAGGTGATTCTCGCCGACGAACCGATCGCCTCGCTCGACCCGGAGTCGGCGCGCAAGGTGATGGACATCCTCGCCGACATCAACCGCCACGACGGCAAGACCGTGGTGGTGACCCTGCATCAGGTCGACTACGCGTTGCGCTATTGCCCGCGCGCGGTGGCCCTGAAGGGCGGCCGGATCCTCTTCGACGGCAGCAGCGAGCATCTTTCCGAAGGCTTCCTCAACGAACTCTACGGCGCCGAAGGGGATACCCCGCTGCTGTTTTCCGACCGTGCCCGGCGCGGGGCGGAGAGCCAGCCGGAACTGACCCTCGCGCGCGCCTGACGTCATTCGAATCGCATAAAGACCCGCCAAACCCTGCCCAGGAGTTCTCTCCATGTTGAAACGCTTCAGTCGTGTGCTCGCGGCTTCCGCCCTGCTCGCCGGCTCCCTTGCCGGGATGGCGCACGCCGACCAGCCGGTGATCAATTTCGGGATCATCTCCACCGAATCGTCGCAGAACCTCAAGAGCATCTGGGAACCCTTCCTCAAGGACATGAGCCAGCAGACCGGCTACCAGGTGAAGGCCTTCTTCGCCCCCGACTACGCCGGGATCATCCAGGGCATGCGTTTCGACAAGGTCGACATCGCCTGGTACGGCAACAAGGCCGCCATGGAAGCGGTGGATCGCGCCCACGGCGAGATCTTCGCCCAGACCGTCGCCGCCAGCGGCGCGCCGGGCTACTGGAGCCTGCTGATCGCCAACAAGGACAGCAAGATCGATAGCGTCGAGGACATGCTGGCGAACGCCAAGAGCCTGACCTTCGGCAACGGCGATCCGAACTCCACGTCCGGCTACCTGGTGCCCGGCTACTACGTGTTCGCCAAGAACAACGTCGACCCGGTCAAGGCCTTCAAGCGCACCCTCAACTCCAGCCACGAGGTCAACGCCCTGGCGGTGGCCAACAAGCAGGTCGACGTCGCCACCTTCAATACCGAGGGCATGGAGCGGCTGGAACTGACCCAGCCGGAGAAGGCCAGGCAGCTCAAGGTGATCTGGAAGTCGCCGCTGATTCCGGGCGACCCGCTGGTGTGGCGCAACAACCTGAGCGACGAGCAGAAGAACAAGCTGCGCGACTTCTTCTTCAAGTACGGCGCCAACGCCGAGCAGAAGAAGGTCCTCGCCGACCTGCAATGGTCGAAGTTCCAGCCCTCCGACGATGACCAGTTGCTGCCGATCCGCCAGCTCGAGCTGTTCAAGCAGCGCACCGACGTGGCGAACAACGCCAACCTCGGTGCCGAGGAGAAGGCCGCCAAGCTGAAGGCCCTCGACGAGGAGCTGGCCAAGCTGGAGAAACGCATGGCCGAGCGCGAGCAGAAGACCGCCGCCAACGCCGGCTGATCCACCCCGGGCGCGGCCGGCGCCGCGCCCCACCCGATTCGCCAATACCGCTGTCGAGATTCCCGATATGAGCACTCTGAGCACCACCGCCGCGGCGGACGCCACCGGCAAGCCATCCTGGGGACGCCTGGTCGGCTGGGGCCTGTTCCTCGCCATCCTCGCCTGGTCCTGGAAGGGCGCGGAAATGAACCCGGCCGTGCTGTTCCGCGACGCCGGCAACATGGCGACCTTCGCCGCCGACTTCTTCCCGCCGGACTTCGGCAATTGGAAGCTCTACCTCAGCGAGATGCTGGTCACCGTGCAGATCGCCCTCTGGGGCACGGTGCTGGCGATCGTCTGCGCCATCCCGCTGTCGATCCTGGCCTCCGAGAACATCGTGCCCTGGTGGGTCTACCAGCCGGTGCGGCGGGTGATGGATGCCTGCCGTTCGATCAACGAGATGGTCTTCGCCATGCTCTTCGTGGTCGCCGTCGGCCTGGGCCCGTTCGCCGGCGTGCTGGCGCTGTTCATCAGTACCACCGGGGTGCTCGCCAAGCTCTTCGCCGAGGCGGTCGAGGCGATCGACCCCGGTCCGGTCGAAGGCGTCCGTGCCACCGGTGCCAGCGCCCTGCAGGAGGTCATCTTCGGGGTCATCCCGCAGGTCCTGCCGCTGTGGATCTCCTATTCGCTGTACCGCTTCGAGTCCAACGTGCGTTCCGCCACCGTGGTCGGGATGGTCGGCGCCGGCGGCATCGGCGTGATCCTCTGGGAGGCCATCCGCGGCTTCCAGTTCGGCCAGACCTGCGCCGTGCTGATCGTGATCATCGTGGTGGTGAGCCTGATCGACGTTCTGTCACAACGCCTGCGCAAGCTGTTCATCTGACGACGCGAGGAGGGCGCCTGGTGCGCCCTTTCCAAACCATGCACTTGTCTAGACAAAGCGAACCGCTGTACCGCGAACTGGCCGAACGGCTGCGCCAGGAACTGCTGGCCTACCGCCCCGGCGACTACCTGCCCGGCGAGATCCAGCTGGCCCAGCGCTTCGCGGTGAACCGCCATACCCTGCGCCGGGCGCTCGACGAACTGGTGCTCGAAGGCCGCGTGCTGCGGCGCCAGGGCAAGGGCACCCAGGTCCTGGAGGCGCCGACGATCTACCCGATGGGCGCCGCCAACGCCTACACCGAGTCGCTCTCGGCCCAGGGCCACCGGGTCGAGGCACGGCTGCTGGAGGCGCGCCAGCGTCCGGCCGGCGCCGCCGAGGCCACCCACCTGGGGATCGGCGAGGGCGGGCGGGTGCTGGAACTGACCACCCTGCGTTACCTCGACGGCCAGCCGGTGAGCCTGATCCGCCACTGCTACGCCGTTTCCCGCAGCGAGCTGCTCGCCGACTACCAGGGCGGTTCGCTGCGTCGCTACCTGGCCGACAAAGGCCTGCCGCTGACCCGCACCTACAGCCTGATCGGTGCGCGCCTGCCCAACCGCGAGGAGTCGGCGCGCCTGCTGATGCCCCGCCACGCGCCGTTGCTCACCGTCCTCACCCTGTCCCGCGACCGTACCGGCCAACCGGTGGAGCTGGCCCAGTCGATCAGCCGCGCCGATCGCTTCCAGTACCAGGTCGCCCCCTAGGAGAAGCCCATGACCGCCTTGCATTCCGATCCCACCATCGCCGCGCGACAGCGCTGGATGGGCGTGCTCGCCCGCGCCCGTCGCGAGGAGCTGGACGCCCATGCGGACGCCCTGCGCGATGCCGACTATCACCTGCTGCGCGCCGCCGAGACCGGCATGACCCTGGTGCGCGGACGCATGGGCGGCACCGGCAGCCCGTTCAACCTCGGCGAGATGACCGTGACCCGCTGCGTGGTGCGGCTCGGTGACGGACGCACCGGCTACAGCTATGTCGCCGGGCGCGACAAGCGCCACGCCGAGCTGGCCGCCCTGGCCGACGCGCACCTGCAGGGCGCCGACGCGGCGGCCTGGCAGGCGCGCCTGATCGAACCGCTGGCCCGCACCCAGGCCGAGCGCCGCGCCGCCCAGGAGGCGGAAATCGCCACTACCAAGGTGGAGTTCTTCACCCTGGTCCGAGGAGAAGATTGATGACCAGCGCTTCGCTTCCCAGCCCGGCGGATACCGCCGCGCTATTGCAACCGGCGTTCCAGGACCCGGTCCTGGACGCCCAGCGGAGTTTCCGCGCGGCGCTCAAGGCCCTCGCCGAACCGGGGCTGGTGCGCAACCTCGACCGCGCACCGGCGCTGGCCGCGTTGCAACCGGCCAGCTACGCGCTGTGCCTGAGCTTCCTCGACTCCGACACCCCGCTGTGGCTGGCGCCGGGTCTCGACAGCCCGACGTTGCGCGCCAACCTGGCCTTCCATTGCGGCTGCCCGATCGTCGCCGAGCGCGAGCAGGCGCTGTTCGCCTTGCTCGACGAAGGCGAGCTGGACGACCTGAGCGGCTTCGACAGCGGCAGCGACCGTTATCCGGACCAGTCCTGCACCCTGCTGATCCAGCTTGCCGGCCTCGATGGCGGCGCCTCGCTGGAGTGGCGCGGACCGGGCATCGCCGAGGTGCGCCAGGTGGCGTTGCCGGTGAGCGCCGGGTTCTGGGCGCAGCGTGCCGCACGCACCGAATTCCCCAGGGGCCTGGATGCCTTCTTCGCCGCCGGCGAGCGCATCCTCGGCCTGCCACGCAGTACCCGGGTCAGCGAACCCGTCGAGGAGGTGGCCTGATGTACGTAGCCGTCAAGGGTGGCGAGAAGGCCATCGACAACGCCCATCGCCTGCTGGCGCGCAAGCGCCGCGGCGATACCGCGCTGCCGGAGCTGTCGGTGGAGCAGATCCGCCAGCAGATGCCGCTGGCCGTGGCGCGGGTGATGACCGAAGGTTCGCTGTACGACGAGCAACTGGCGGCACTGGCGATCAAGCAGGCGGCCGGCGACCTGATGGAAGCGATCTTCCTCCTCCGCGCCTACCGCACCACGCTGCCGCGCTTCGCCGCCAGCCTGCCGCTGGATACCGCCGGGATGTGCCTGCAGCGACGGATCTCGGCGACCTACAAGGACCTGCCGGGCGGGCAACTGCTCGGTCCGACCTTCGACTATACCCATCGCCTGCTCGACTTCAGCCTGCTCGCCGAGGGCGACTACCCCGGCCCCGAGGTGGAGCGGGGCGCCTCCCTGGAGCCTTGTCCGCGCGTGCTCGGCCTGCTCGACCGGGAAGGCCTGATGACGCCGGAGTACGAACTGCCCGGCGCGGTGCCGGATATCACCCGCGAGCCGCTCGACTTCCCCACCGGCCGCGCCCAGCGCCTGCAGGCCCTGGCCCGCGGCGACGAGGGCTTCCTTCTCGCCCTGGGCTATTCGACCCAGCGCGGCTACGGCCGCAACCATCCGTTCGCCGGGGAGATCCGCATCGGCGCCTGCGAGGTCTGGCTGGAGCCCGAGGAACTCGGCTTCGCGGTGCCGGTGGGTGAGATCGAGGTCACCGAGTGCGAGATGGTCAACCAGTTCGTCGGTTCCCGCGAGGAGCTGCCGCAATTCACCCGTGGCTACGGCCTGGCCTTCGGCTACGCCGAGCGCAAGGCGATGGGCATGGCCCTGGTCGACCGCGCCCTGCGCGCCGAGGAATACGGCGAGGAGGTGGTGTCGCCGGCGCAGCAGGAAGAGTTCGTCCTGATGCACTGCGACAACGTCGAGGCTGGCGGCTTCGTCTCGCACCTGAAGCTGCCGCACTACGTCGATTTCCAGTCCGAGCTGGAGCTGATTCGCAAGCTGCGTCGTCCCGGCGTCGCCGAATCCGCGCAACCCACTGTCCAGGAGAAGCGCGCATGAGCCTTTCCCCGCAAGCTAGCGCCGCGCCGGAGCAGGGCTACAACTTCGCCTACCTCGACGAGCAGACCAAGCGCATGATCCGCCGCGGCCTGCTCAAGGCGGTGGCGATCCCCGGCTACCAGGTGCCCTTCGGCGGCCGCGAGATGCCGCTGCCCTACGGCTGGGGCACCGGCGGTATGCAGGTGACCGCGGCCATCCTCGGTGCCGACGACGTGCTCAAGGTGATCGACCAGGGCGCCGACGACACCACCAACGCGGTATCCATCCGGCGTTTCTTCGCCCGCACCGCCGGGGTCGCCACCACCGAACGGACCCCGGAGGCGACGGTGATCCAGACCCGCCACCGGATACCGGAAACCGCGCTGAGCGGCGAGCAGATCATGGTCTACCAGGTGCCGATCCCCGAGCCGCTGCGCTTCATCGAGCCTTCCGAGGCGGAGACCCGGACCATGCACGCGCTCGACGACTACGGGGTGATGCACGTGAAGCTCTACGAGGACATCGCCACCTTCGGCCATATCGCCACCAGCTATGCCTACCCGGTGACGGTGGACGAGCGCTACGTGATGGATCCCTCGCCGATTCCCAAGTTCGACAACCCCAAGCTGGACATGAACCCGGCGCTGATGCTGTTCGGCGCCGGTCGCGAGAAGCGCCTGTACGCGGTGCCGCCGTTCACCCGGGTGGCGAGCCTGGACTTCGAGGACCACCCCTTCGAGGTCCAGCGCTGGGAGGAAAGCTGCGCCTTCTGCGGCAGCCACGAGTCCTACCTGGACGAACTGATCGTCGACGACCGTGGCGGCAAGCGCTTCGTCTGTTCCGACACCGATTACTGCACGCAGCGGCGTGCCCGCCAGGAAGAAGGGGAGGACGCGCAATGAACGCGGTCTGCGAATCCATCGATGCGGGCCTCGACGCGCGCGACCGGCCGCTGCTCTCGGTACGCGGCCTGACCCGCCTGTACGGGCCGGAAAAGGGCTGCCAGGAGGTCGACTTCGATCTCTACCCTGGCGAGGTGCTGGGCATCGTCGGCGAGTCCGGCTCGGGCAAGTCGACCCTGCTCTCGTTGCTCTCCGGGCGCTGTCCGCCGGACGCCGGCACGGTCGCCTACCGCGACGACGGCGACCGCTGGCTGGACCTCTACGCCGCCAGCGAAGCCGAGCGGCGCACCCTGCTGCGCACCGAGTGGGGCTTCGTCGAGCAGAACCCGCGCGACGGCCTGCGCATGGGCGTGTCCGCCGGCGCCAACATCGGCGAACGGCTGATGGCCCAGGGCGTGCGCCACTACGGTCGGCTGCGCCAGGCCGGGCTGGACTGGCTGGAACAGGTGGAGATCGATCCGCTGCGCATCGACGACCTGCCGCGAACCTTTTCCGGCGGCATGCAGCAGCGCCTGCAGATCGCCCGCAACCTGGTCTCGGCGCCACGCCTGGTGTTCATGGACGAGCCCACCGGCGGCCTCGACGTGTCGGTGCAGGCGCGCCTGCTCGACCTGCTGCGTGGCCTGGTGCGCGAGCTGGACCTGGCGGTGGTGATCGTCACCCACGACCTGGCGGTGGCGCGCCTGCTCGCCGACCGCCTGATGGTCATGCGCCGTTCGCGGGTGGTGGAAGCCGGTCTCACCGACCAGATTCTCGACGACCCGCAGCATCCGTACACGCAATTGCTGGTGTCGTCGGTCCTGCAACCCTGAGCCGAAGCGTCGGCGCCGGTCCGCGCGACGGGCGCCCGGAGAAGTAGCGATGAACAACCTGATCGAGGTCCGCGACCTCAGCAAGACCTTCACCCTGCACCAGCAACAGGGCGTAGTGCTCAATGTGCTGCGCGGGCTCAACTTCAATGTCGCCGGCGGCGAATGCCTGGTGCTCCACGGACGCTCCGGTGCCGGCAAGAGCACCCTGCTGCGCACGCTCTACGGCAACTACCTGCCGGCCGGCGGCAGCATCCGCCTGCGCCACGCCGGCGACTGGCTGGAACTGGTCGGCGCCGAGCCTCGCGAGGTGCTCGCCGTGCGTCGCCAGACCCTCGGCTATGTCAGCCAGTTCCTGCGGGTGATCCCGCGGGTGGCGACCCTCGACGTGGTCATGGAGCCGGCCCTGGCCCGTGGCTGGAGCCGCGACAGCGCCGAACTGCGGGCGCGCAGCCTGCTGGCCCGGCTGAACATCCCGGAACGCCTCTGGCAACTGGCGCCGGGTACCTTTTCCGGCGGCGAGCAGCAACGCGTCAACATTGCCCGCGGCTTCATGGTCGAGTGGCCGATCCTGCTACTCGACGAGCCGACCGCGTCCCTCGACGAAGCCAACCGCCAGGTAGTGCTGGAACTGATCGGCGAAGCCAAGGCCGCCGGCGCCGCGTTGATCGGCATCTTCCACGACCGCGCCGCCCGCGAGGCGGTGGCCAGCCGCTACCTGGACATGAGCCAGGAGCTTTCCCGCCAGGAGCAAGCCCATGTCGTCTGAACGCGTTCTCAGCAATGCCCGGGTAGTCAGCGCCGAGCGGGTCTTCGTCGGCAGCGTGCTGCTGCGCGACGGCCTGATCGCCGCGGTCGACGAAGGCCGCAGCCACCTGGCCGGGGCCGAGGACCTGGGGGGCGACTACCTGCTGCCCGGCCTGGTCGAGCTGCACACCGACAACCTGGAGAAGCACATGAGCCCGCGTCCCGGCGTCGACTGGCCGTCGGCCTCGGCGGTGCTGGCGCACGACGCGCAGATCGTCGCCGCGGGGATCACCACGGTGTTCGACGCGCTGTCCATCGGCGACGTCAACCCCAAGGGCAGGCGCATGCAGCAGTTGCCGAAGATGCTCGAGGCCATCGGCGAGGCCGCCGCCAGCGGCGACGCGCGCGCCGACCATCGCCTGCACCTGCGTTGCGAGGTCAGCCATCCGCAGACGCTGGAGGTGTTCCGCGAACTGGTCGAGCATCCGCTGGTGCAACTGGTCTCGGTGATGGACCACGCCCCCGGCCAGCGCCAGTTCGCCAGGCTGGAGAAGTACCGCGAGTACTACCAGGGCAAGTACCACCTGAGCGATGCCGAGATGGACGCCTTCATCGTCGAGCAGGTAGCCAACTCCGAGCGCTACAGCGACGCCGCCCGTGCGGCCATCGTCGATGTCTGCCAGGGACGCGGCCTGTCGGTGGCCAGCCATGACGACGCGACCCTCGCGCATGTCCGCGAGTCGGCCGGCTACGGCATGGCCATCGCCGAGTTCCCGACCACCGTGGAGGCCGCCAGGGCCAGCCACGAGCATGGCCTGCAGGTGCTGATGGGGGCGCCCAACGTGGTCCGCGGCGGTTCCCACTCGGGCAACGTGGCGGCGGCGCAACTGGCGGGAATCGGCGTGCTGGATATCCTTTCCAGCGACTACTATCCGGCCAGCCTGCTGCATGCGGCCTTGCTGCTCGCCGGCGAGCACAGCGAGTATGATGCGATCCGCTACGACCTGCCGCGCGCGGTGGCGATGGTCAGC
The DNA here is from genome assembly GCF_020405165.1 of Pseudomonas sp. PS1(2021). NCBI lineage: Bacteria > Pseudomonadati > Pseudomonadota > Gammaproteobacteria > Pseudomonadales > Pseudomonadaceae > Pseudomonas > Pseudomonas sp. PS1(2021). The sequence continues at coordinate 329,136 of NZ_CP084484.1, forward strand.
CGTACCCCGGCGCTGGCCGCCGGGCTGACCGATCGTGGCGAAATCCGCGTCGGCCTGCGCGCCGATCTGCTGCAGGCGCGGGCGCTCGGCAACAACCAGCCGGTGGTGCGCCAGGTCTGGCGCGGCGGGCAGAGAGTGTTCTGATGACAGGCAGACTGATTTATCTGATGGGGCCTTCCGGCTCGGGCAAGGACAGCCTGTTGCAGGCCGCGCGCGAGCCCCTGGCGCTGCGCGGCTGCCGTATCGTGCGGCGGCTGATCACGCGCTCCGCGGAAGCGGTGGGGGAGGACGCCCAGGCGGTGACTCCGGCGCAGTTCGACACCCTCGAGCGGGCCTCGGCGTTCGCCATGAGCTGGCGCGCCAACGGCCTTTGCTATGGCATCCCGGTGCAGATCGACGAGTGGTTGGCACAGGGCTACGACGTGCTGGTGAACGGCTCGCGCGGCTACCTGGCGCAGGCCCGCCGGCGCTATCCGGATCTGCTCGCGGTCCTGCTCGGGGTGAAACCCGAGGTGCTGCGCCAGCGCCTGCTGGCGCGTGGCCGGGAAAGCCCCGAGGAAATCGAGGCGCGCCTGGCGCGCAACGCCGAGTTCGCCGCCGGCCTGGAGGGCCCGCTGTTCCAACTGGACAACTCCGGTGACCTCGACGACACGCTACGCAGCCTCCTGGTCCGTCTCGGCAGCGACCGCGCATGCGCCTGACCCTGCTCGGCACCGGCGACGCCCGCCAGGTGCCGGTCTACGGTTGCGATTGCCCGGCCTGTCGCAACGCCCGCGCCGACGCCGTCCTGCGTCGCCGTCCCTGTAGCGCGCTGCTGGAGTGCGCCGGCCAGCGCTGGCTGATCGACAGCGGCCTGGTCGATCTCTGCGAGCGCTTCCCGCCCCATAGCCTCGACGGCATCCTCCAGACCCATTACCACGCCGACCACGCCCAGGGCCTGCTGCACCTGCGCTGGGGCCAGGGCCTGGTGATCCCGGTGCACGGCCCGGCTGACCCGGAGGGCCTCGCCGACCTCTACAAGCATCCGGGCATCCTCGATTTCAGCCAGCCCTTCGGCGCCTTCGAGCGGCGCCAGTGGGGCGCGCTGGCGGCGACCGCGTTGCCGCTGGTCCACTCGAAGCCAACCTTCGGCTACTTGCTGGAGGGGGCTTCCGAGGAGGGAACGATACGGCGCCTGGCCTACCTCACCGATACCGTCGGGCTGCCGGCGGACAGCGCCTCGCGATTGCTCGCGGCGCCGCTGGACCTGCTGGTGCTGGACTGCTCGATGCCGCCGCAGGAGCGGCCGCCGCGCAACCACAACGACCTGACGCGGGCACTGGAGTGCATCGAATCGCTGCGTCCCCGGCGGGCCGTGTTGACCCACGTCGGGCATACGCTGGACGCCTGGCTGCTGGACCACCCCGCTGCGTTGCCCGAAGGGGTGGAACTGGCGCGCGACGGCATGTGCCTGCCGCTGTGAGCGACGCTGTAGCGCCAGGCAAAGCGCTGCGGGCGAAATCAGTCCAGGCTGGGATCGAAGCGGATTCGCCGACCCACCACCAGCGCAAACAGCAGCCAGGCGCCGGATATGCCCAGCAGTCCCCAGGCGCACCAGGCGAGGAGGGTGGCGTCGGGCGGCAGGCTCAGCGCCAGGATCGCGCTGGCGATCACCACGAACAGAAGAATGACGGCGGATCGTGACATGGTTTCACTCCCGGAGCCCTCTCCGTCGGGCTCGCTGTTCCTTGTGCCGGCTCAGTGGCGACGAGGTTCCGTGGCGCCCTTGTCGCTCAGCGGAAGCTTCGCTGGATATTCGTCTCCTCCGCGCTCTATCAGCCAGAGCAGCCCGTAGACGCCGACCGAAAGGGCCAGGGCGGTCAGCGGCAAAGCCAGGATCCACATGTTCTTTCTCCCTTCCGCCCGCCAGCATCCCGGGGACCTGTGCGGCGGTGTAGCGTCGTTGGATGCCGGTCTCCCGGCGCTTGCTTCGTCAGAATGTCCAGGCCTGTTCGTCGGCCGCGGTCACCAGCGCCGTGCCGCGCTCGTCCTCGCCTACGGTGACGATGCGCGGGGATTCGTCGGGCGCCTGGATCACCAGTCGCTGCGCAGCGGGTGCCCACTGCGGCGTTGCGTTGCTGTCCAGCACTACCGGCCTTTCGCCGTTGCGTTCCTGAGTCCTGTCCTCGTCGCCCAGTGCGCTGTTCTGGAAGACTACGAGAGCCAGCAGGGAAAGAAGTCCGGTGCCGACCAGGTTGCGTGAGCTGCTCATGTTCACCTCCATTTCGTAGCTTTGCCAGGCAGATGGCCAAGGTTTGATCCTGAGGGTCTTGTAGCAGCGGTTGTGCCAACTTTTTTCTATAAAAAATCCTTTTAAATCAATTATATATGTCTGTGCCTGGAACTCTGTAGCATGCGCTTTGCACGGATTGGCATTTTGCCGGTTGCAAAATGCATGATGATTTCAGCCCAGATGCAGCGCCAGGCTTACGCCGTGGCTGGTGAACCCCAGCGCGGCATAGAAGCGCTGCGCGGTTTCCCGGTCCTGATGACTGGAAAGCGCCAGTTTGTAGCAGCCCCAACTGCGCGCGCGCTCCACGGCCCGGCCGATCAGTTCGCGGCCTACGCCTTGGCCGCGGGCGTGGCGGTCGACCACCATGTCTTCGAGAATCGCCGAGCGGGCGAAATCGTGCGCCAGGTGTTCGATCAGATGCAGGGTGCAGGTGCCGAGCAGGCGCTCGCCGCGCTCGGCCACCAGGGTGACCCGGTCGCCGCGCGGTCGTTGCAGCTGGATGGCCAGCAACGCCGGGTCCGGGCGCGGATCGGCGCTACCGAGTTGCTGTAGCAGCAACGACAGGCGCGGCGCGTCGTGCTCGCTGGCGATCCGCACGTCGAAGCTGGCGAAGGGGGAGTCCGGTATCCGCGGCTGGCGCGGGGCGTCCGGCAGGTCCTGTGCGGCGGGAATGGCGACGGTCTGGTTCATGCTGCACCTCCAGGGTTGCGGAAAATTATGCGCAGCCTTGGTGGCAGTGGCATGACAAACGCTTTCTCTGCCGTTAACATGCCGCCCGGACGCGGCGCACCGCTCGCCATGTCCGGTGTGTCCCGGTAGCTCAATTGGATAGAGCATCCCCCTCCTAAGGGGAAGGTTGGAGGTTCGACCCCTCTCCGGGACGCCATTTCATGCTCTGCTCCAGCTTCCCTCGCCGCTTCGCCAGTCCGCTTGCCGTCACTTTCTCCGATAGCTTTTCTTGCCGCCCGGCGTCAGGCAGTACACCCCTCCGCGCGGGCCCGTGCAGAACGAGCCGCTGCCACAGGCACAGCCCTGCGTCGTGCCTTGCAGACGCTGTACGGCGGGTTGTCCGGTACGTCCGCCGGCGTTGCCGAAGTAGGCCGCGCAACTGCGCTTCGAGGCGCTGATGGAGCCGTCGTTGCAGAGAAAGATGTCGCCGTCGCAACCGGCGATACCGCCTTTCTTTCCCGAGCAGGGGCTATTGGCGGCCAGTGCCGGAAATGCGCAGACCGACAGGAGGAAGAGGGCGATCCAGGCGAAGAGTCCGAGTTTCATTAGCGAAGCTTCCGTGCGAATGATGGCTGCATGCTATCTCAGGCTCGCACCATGTGCTTTCGCGATCGCGCCGATTACATAACGTTACACGAACCTTGACAGGCCCTTCCGACGGGGCTTATAAGTGGCGCCATCAGGTCATGCGCATCAGCGTCGATGTCGCGGGACCGAACCTAACGCATACGCACAGAGCAAATGGGCTCTCCCGGGGTTACCCGGGAGGGCCTTTTTTCGTCCCGAAAAAATAACAACAAGAGGTGATACCCATGCGTCACGGCGATATTTCCAGCAGCAACGACACCGTCGGAGTGGCGGTGGTCAACTACAAGATGCCGCGCCTGCACACCGCGGCGGAGGTCCTGGACAACGCCCGGAAGATCGCCGACATGATCGTCGGCATGAAGCAGGGCCTGCCCGGCATGGACCTGGTGGTGTTCCCCGAGTACAGCCTGCAGGGCATCATGTACGATCCGGCGGAGATGATGGAAACCGCGGTGGCGATCCCCGGCGAGGAAACCGAGATATTCTCCCGCGCCTGCCGCAAGGCCAACGTCTGGGGCGTATTCTCCCTCACCGGCGAACGGCACGAGGAGCATCCGCGCAAGGCGCCGTACAACACCCTGGTGCTGATCGACAACAACGGCGAGATCGTCCAGAAGTACCGCAAGATCATTCCCTGGTGCCCCATCGAGGGCTGGTATCCCGGTGGCCAGACCTACGTCAGCGAAGGGCCGAAGGGCATGAAGATCAGCCTGATCATCTGCGACGACGGCAACTACCCGGAAATCTGGCGCGACTGCGCGATGAAGGGCGCCGAGCTGATCGTGCGCTGCCAGGGCTACATGTACCCGGCCAAGGACCAGCAGGTGATGATGGCCAAGGCCATGGCCTGGGCCAACAACTGCTATGTGGCGGTGGCCAACGCCGCCGGCTTCGACGGCGTGTATTCCTACTTCGGCCACTCGGCGATCATCGGCTTCGACGGCCGTACCCTCGGTGAGTGCGGCGAGGAGGAAATGGGTATCCAGTACGCCCAGCTGTCGCTTTCGCAGATCCGCGATGCGCGCGCCAACGATCAGTCGCAGAACCACCTGTTCAAGATCCTCCACCGCGGCTACAGCGGCTTGCAGGCATCCGGCGATGGCGACCGGGGCCTGGCGGAGTGTCCGTTCGAGTTCTACCGCACCTGGGTCACCGACGCCGAGAAGGCGCGCGACAATGTCGAGCGACTGACCCGCTCGACCACCGGCGTGGCGCAATGCCCGGTCGGCCGGCTGCCCTACGAGGGACTGGAGAAGGAAGCCTGACGGCAGACGCCGCCAGTCCGGCGTGCCGTCGTGCGGCACGCCGTCTCCGCCATTTCCCCCCTGTGGCAGAAGGAGTTTCATCCATGCCTTTTCTGAGCGACATGCTCGACCAGTCCCGCCGGCAGCAGGACGAGGAACAGGCCCTGGCGCGGGAGAATCTTGCCGAGGCAAGTCTGCTCCAGGCCCACCTGAGTCACCGCAGCGCCCTGCACAGCCGTTTCCGTTTCGACCCGGCGGCGGTGATGGACTGCCTGCGCGCCGAGGTGCTCGGCCAGGAACCGGCGCTACAGGCCGTCGAGGACATGCTCAAGGTGGTTCGCGCGGACATCGCCGACCCGCGCCGTCCGCTGTTCAGCGCGCTGTTCCTCGGCCCCACCGGAGTCGGCAAGACCGAGATCGTGCGCGCCCTGGCCAGGGCCCTGCACGGCGACGCCGAGGGGTTCTGCCGGGTGGACATGAACACCCTGTCCCAGGAGCACTATGCCGCCGCCCTCACCGGTGCGCCGCCGGGCTACGTCGGGGCGAAGGAGGGCACCACCCTGTTGGAGCAGGACAAGCTGGACGGCAGTCCCGGGCGCCCCGGCATCGTTCTCTTCGACGAACTGGAAAAGGCCAGCCCGGAAGTGGTCCATGCGTTGCTCAACGTACTCGACAACGGCCTGCTACGGGTCGCTTCCGGCGAACGCACCTACCATTTCCGCAACACCCTGGTGTTCATGACCAGCAATCTCTGCGCCCATGAGATCCAGCGCTACGACGAGCGTCGCCAGCGCCTGCCCTGGCGCCTGCTGCCGGTCGGCGGCGAGCGCCGGCGGCGGGACATCGACGGGATGGTCCGGGCCCGGCTGCTGAAGACCTTCTCGCCGGAGTTCGTCAATCGTCTCGATAGCGTGGTCACCTTCAACTGGATCGAACGCGACGTCGTCGCGCGCCTGGTCGAGCTGGAGGTGCAGCGGCTCAACCGGCGCCTGGAGAAGCATCGCTGCCGCCTGGAGGCGACCCCGGAGGTGCTGGCGAAGATCGCCCGCGCCGGCTTCGACCGGCAGTTCGGCGCCCGTGCGTTGCGCCGCAGCGTCCGTCATCATCTCGAGGTACCGCTGGCCGAGCATCTGCTCGATCACCACCAGCCGGGCGACGGGAACTGCACGACCTACCTGGCGAGCCTGGAGCACGAGCGGGTTCGCTTCGTACGGCGCTGAGCGACAGTCACAGGAGAGGAAACGGATGGGATCGCACCAGGAGCGGCCGCTGATCGGCCTGCTGTTCTCCGAAACCGGCGTCACCGCCGATATCGAGCGCTCGCAGCGCTATGGCGCATTGCTCGCGGTCGAGCAACTGAACCGCGAGGGCGGCGTCGGCGGTCGCCCGATCGAAACGCTGTCCCAGGACCCCGGCGGCGACCCGGACCGCTATCGGCTGTGCGCCGAGGACTTCATTCGCAACCGGGGGGTACGGTTCCTCGTGGGCTGCTACATGTCGCACACGCGCAAGGCGGTGATGCCGGTGGTCGAGCGCGCCGACGCGCTGCTCTGCTACCCGACCCCCTACGAGGGCTTCGAGTATTCGCCGAACATCGTCTACGGCGGTCCGGCGCCGAACCAGAACAGTGCGCCGCTGGCGGCGTACCTGATTCGCCACTACGGCGAGCGGGTGGTGTTCATCGGCTCGGACTACATCTATCCACGGGAAAGCAACCATGTGATGCGCCACCTGTATCGCCAGCACGGCGGCACGGTGCTCGAGGAAATCTACATTCCGCTGTATCCCTCCGACGACGACTTGCAGCGCGCCGTCGAGCGCATCTACCAGGCGCGCGCCGACGTGGTCTTCTCCACCGTGGTGGGCACCGGCACCGCCGAGCTGTATCGCGCCATCGCCCGTCGCTACGGCGACGGCAGGCGGCCGCCGATCGCCAGCCTGACCACCAGCGAGGCGGAGGTGGCGAAGATGGAGAGTGACGTGGCAGAGGGGCAGGTGGTGGTCGCGCCTTACTTCTCCAGCATCGATACGCCCGCCAGCCGGGCCTTCGTCCAGGCCTGCCATGGTTTCTTCCCGGAGAACGCGACCATCACCGCCTGGGCCGAGGCGGCCTACTGGCAGACCTTGTTGCTCGGCCGCGCCGCGCAGGCCGCAGGCAACTGGCGGGTGGAAGACGTGCAGCGGCACCTGTACGACATCGACATCGACGCGCCACAGGGGCCGGTCCGGGTGGAGCGCCAGAACAACCACAGCCGCCTGTCTTCGCGCATCGCGGAAATCGATGCGCGCGGCGTGTTCCAGGTCCGCTGGCAGTCGCCCGAACCGATTCGCCCCGACCCTTATGTCGTCGTGCATAACCTCGACGACTGGTCCGCCAGCATGGGCGGGGGAGCGCTCCCATGAGCGCCAACTCGCTGCTCGGCAGCCTGCGCGAGTTGCAGGTGCTGGTCCTCAACCCGCCGGGGGAGGTCAGCGACGCCCTGGTCTTGCAGCTGATCCGCATCGGTTGTTCGGTGCGCCAGTGCTGGCCGCCGCCGGAAGCCTTCGACGTGCCGGTGGACGTGGTCTTCACCAGCATTTTCCAGAATCGCCACCACGACGAGATCGCTGCGCTGCTCGCCGCCGGGACTCCGCGCACTACCCTGGTGGCGCTGGTGGAGTACGAAAGCCCCGCGGTGCTCTCGCAGATCATCGAGCTGGAGTGCCACGGCGTGATCACCCAGCCGCTCGATGCCCACCGGGTGCTGCCTGTGCTGGTATCGGCGCGGCGCATCAGCGAGGAAATGGCGAAGCTGAAGCAGAAGACCGAGCAGCTCCAGGACCGCATCGCCGGCCAGGCCCGGATCAACCAGGCCAAGGTGTTGCTGATGCAGCGCCATGGCTGGGACGAGCGCGAGGCGCACCAGTACCTGTCGCGGGAAGCGATGAAGCGGCGCGAGCCGATCCTGAAGATCGCTCAGGAGTTGCTGGGAAACGAGCCGTCCGCCTGAGCGATCCGGGCCGACCGGAACAATAACAAGAGGGGTATCGTCATGATGCTGGGACTGGTTCTGCTGTACGTTGGCGCGGTGCTGTTTCTCAATGCCGTCTGGTTGCTGGGCAAGATCAGCGGTCGGGAGGTGGCGGTGATCAACTTCCTGGTCGGCGTGCTGAGCGCCTGCGTCGCGTTCTACCTGATCTTTTCCGCAGCAGCCGGGCAGGGCTCGCTGAAGGCCGGAGCGCTGACCCTGCTATTCGCTTTTACCTATCTGTGGGTGGCCGCCAACCAGTTCCTCGAGGTGGACGGCAAGGGCCTCGGCTGGTTCTGCCTGTTCGTCAGCCTCACCGCCTGCACCGTGGCGATCGAGTCGTTCGCCGGCGCCAGTGGTCCGTTCGGCCTGTGGAACGCGGTCAACTGGACAGTCTGGGCGTTGCTCTGGTTCTGTTTCTTCCTGCTGCTGGGGCTGTCCCGCGGCATCCAGAAGCCGGTGGCCTACCTGACCCTGGCCAGCGCCATATTCACCGCCTGGTTGCCCGGCCTGCTGCTGCTCGGACAGGTGCTCAAGGCATAGCAGGAAGTCGGAAAGGGATGGCGGCTTGCCGCCATCCCGTCCCTTCCGAACGCCTAGCCGAGCGGCCAGTTGATCACCACGACGGCGTCGTTGTAGTCGTTGTCGGTGCCGTCTTCAGAGCCGACCAGGGCGAAGTTCAGCTCGTTGGTCAGGATTACCTGTGCCGAGACCAGATCCGAGGGGCGGCCGTTGACGCTGACCTGGACCTGTACCTTGCCACTGCTGCCGGAGTTGAGCACCTGGGTGCCGATGACGGCGTTATTGGTGCTTTGCCCGCTGAAGGTCGCGGCCGTCTCGTTGTTGACCAGCACGTTCACCGTCTGGGTTCCGGACGAGTTGGCGAAGGCGGTGACGCCGAACCGGGTGTTGGCGGGAAGGGTGAACACTCCTTGTGTTGCCATGGTGTATCTCCACTGAATACCTGGCCTGCCTTTTCAGGCAGCCGTCTGGCGCGCGGTATGGCGTGTCGGGAGAAATCCGCAGTCCTTGGCGGCAGGCGATGCGCAGGCAGGAAGGACGCATCGTTCAGCCAATCTACGCCGTCGACCGGGCGCGGCCACTGCTAGAGTTCGCAGGAGGGCTACAGGGGGAGCCTGGCACTGGCGATGCATGGCCCGGTGCCGGACTGCGGCAGCGGCCTGCCGTGCCGGCTCGTTCGATTGTTACGCTGTCTGTAACGATCTATTGCCGATGCCGGCAGGCCAGGGGCGATTGTCTCGAAATATACTGCGTCACCTGGTCGCCGCAGCGGCGACGGCTACCCACTGGCCGTCGTCCGGGTCGCCGGTTCCATCCCGGCCGCGCCAACCCCCGCATTCAGGCCCCGCTGCGGCGACTGCATTCCCGCTGGATTCGAGGCTCGTACCCTATGACTCCCGATCAACGATTTGCCCGTTGGGTTCAAGTCGCTATCGCGGTATTCGTGTTGCTGTTCGTCTACTTCCTGGTCGCCGACCTGTGGATGCCGCTCACCCCGCAGGCCCAGTTGACCCGGCCGGTGGTGCGCGTCGCGCCGCGTGTCAGCGGCCAGGTCGCCGAGGTGCTGGTGTCCAACAACGGCCACGTGCAGCCCGGCGAAGTATTGTTCCGCCTCGATCCCGAGCCTTTCCGACTGGCCGTGGGCCAGGCCGAACTGGCACTGGAGGAAGCCGAGCGCACCAACCGCGAACTGGATGCCGCCATCGCCTCGGCCAAAGCCGACCTCCTGGCCGCGCGCAGCAGCGCCGGCGAGCTGGACAGCGAGGCGCGCCGCACCGCCCAACTGGTGCAGCGCCACCATGTGTCGCAGCAGATGCACGAGCAGGTCAGCGCCCAGGCCCAGGCCGCCCGTGCCCGGGTCGCCGCGGCCCAGGCGCGGATCGGCGAGCTGAGCGCGCGACGCGGCACGGCCGGCGAGGACAACCTGCGCCTGCGCCAGGCGCGCAATGCCCTGGCCCAGGCCCGCCTGCAACTGCAATACAGCAGCGTCCGGGCCGACCGCGCCGGGACCCTGAGCAACCTGCAACTGACCCCGGGCACCTACGTTCCGGCCGGTACGCCGGTGGCGGCGGTGGTGGACGATCGCATCGACATCGTCGCCGACTTCCGCGAGAAATCGCTGCGCTACGTGCGCCCTGGCGACCGTGCGGCGGTGGTGTTCGACGCGCGTCCCGGCGAAGTGTTCGGCGCGCGGGTGGCGGCCATCGACGCCGGGGTCAAGGAGGGCCAGCTGGACGCCAACGGCGACCTCGCCGCGCCGGTCACCTCCGACCGCTGGGTCCGCGACGCCCAGCGCCAGCGCCTGCACGTGGTGCTCGACGAACTTCCCGAAGGCTTGCTGCCTACCGGCGCCAAGGCCACCGTGCAGCTCTATCCCGGCGACGGCCTGAGCCACCTGCTCGGTCGCGCGCAGATCGTCGCCATCAGCCTGCTGCACTACGTCTACTGACGCCATGCCGGCCAAGCTCGCGATGTCCGCCAACGACCTGCGCCAGTGCCTGCGCATCGCCGGCGGCGGCACCCTGGGGTTCTTCGTCTGCAAGCTGATGAACTGGGACTACGGCTCGTTCTTCGGCGTCTACCCGATGCTGCTGCTCGGCCTGACGCCGGTGATCAACCTGCACATCGTCCGCCAGTTCCTCGCCAACTCGGTGGTGATCAGCGTCGAGGTACTGGTGCTGTACGGGTTGTTCGGCGACCGGCCGCTGCTGATGACGCCTATCGTCTTCGGCCTCTTCGTCTACCGCTTCGCCCTGATGGCGCGCGGCCCGCTATTCTTCTTCGGCGCACTGAGTTCGGTATTCCTCTCGATGCTGCTGCACTTTGCCAGCTATCCGGACGTCGATCTGTTCGACATGCTCGCCAGCAACATGGTCGCCACCTGGCTGACGGTGGCCATCGCCGTGCTGATGTTCTACCTGTTCCCCGACGTCGAACCGCGGCCGCCGCGCCAGGCGCCGGCCAAGGATGCCCCCAGCCGGCGCCACGAGACGCTGCTCGGGGCCACGGTGGCGACCCTGTCCTTCGTGGTCTTCCAGACCTTCGACCTGAAGGACTCGCTGTCGGCGCAGATCGCCTCGATCCTGGTGTTGTTCCCCATGCACTGGAAGGGCGTGCACTTCGCCGGGCGCATCCGCGCCCTCGGTACGCTGCTCGGCTGTGCGCTGGCGGTGGGCTTGCAGGTGCTGCTCTACGATCACTACGACATCCTGCCCTTCGTCGCCCTGTTGCTGTGGATCTCGGCGATGTTCTGCGCGCGCATCCACATGCTGGAGAACGGCGTACCGGGGATCGGTTTCGGCGCGCTGACCACCCTGGCGATCGTCCTCGGCCAGTACCTGACGCCAACCCACGACATGATGTACAGCGTGCTCTACCGATTTACCTCGGTGTGCTTCGCGGTGCTGATCACGCTGATGACGGTGCTGGTGATCCACCTGTTCCTCAACCGCTTCGCCGCCACCCGGCACTACAGCCACTGAGGCTTCAGGCGCGCCGGCCCGGCCAGTTGACCAGCGCGACGCCGAGCATCACCAGCAGCATGCCGCCGATCGCTGCCGGCGCCAGGCGCTCGTCGAACAGCAGCCAGGAGGCCAGCGCGGTCACTGGCGGCACCAGGTAGAACAGGCTCGCCACCTTCGACGCGGCGCCATGCCGGATCAACGTGTAGAGCAGGCCGACGGCGCCGAACGAGAGCCCCAGCACCAGCCAGCCGAGGGTCAGCACGAACGGCGTGCTCCACTGCACCTCGCGGCTTTCGAAAAGCAGCGCGGCGAGGCCGAGCAGGGCGCCGCTGGCCAGGTACTGGACGACGCCGCCGGTGCGCAGGTCCATGCCGCCGCAGAAGCGCTTCTGGTACAGCGTGCCGCAGGTGATCGCCGCCAGCGCCATCAGCACCGCGCCCCAGGCCAGGCCGTCGGCGCCACCGTGGATGCGGCCGAGCACCACCAGGGCTACGCCAGCCAGGCCGAGCGCCAGCCCCAGCCATTGCCGGCGGCTGACCCGCTCGCCGAGCCAGATGCCGGCCAGGGCCGCGGTAGCCAGCGGTTGCAGGCCGACCAACAGGGAGGTCAGGCCGGCCGACATGCCGTGCTCGATGGCGAGGAACACCCCGCCCAGGTACAGGCCATGGACCAGCAGGCCGGCGACCGCGACATGCCCGGCCAGCCGTGCCGAGCCCGGCCAGGGCGCACCGCTGAGCAGGGCGAAGGCGGCCAGCAGGGCGGCCGCGAGGAGCAGGCGGATGGCCAGGAAGGTGAAGGGCTCGGCGTACGGCAGGCCGAACTTGGCGCCGAGGAATCCAGTGCTCCAGAGCAGCACGAAGAGCAGCGGCATGCCGCTGCCGAGCCAGGCGGGTGTGCGCATGCAAGGTCCTCGTCGGGAGGTGGCGGGACGGTCGTGGCGCCCCGCGCGTGTCGGTGTCAGTCCAGCAGCGAGCGGCCTCGCTCCAGGTAGGCGCGCATTTCCGCCTCGGGCACCATGCCGCCGCCAGTGGCCCAGACCAGGTGGGTGGCATTGGCCAGGCGCGCCGAGGTCAGCCCCATGCGTTCGCGATAGCCCTGCGGCTCACGGGTGACCCGGGCGATGCCTGGCGCGCCGGCCAGGGCCGAAGGCTCCAGGCGGATGCCCTGGCTGCGTTCGAGCAACGCGAGCAGGCGGAACAGTTCGTCGTCGTCCACCGTGTAGTAGCCGTCGAGCAGGCGCTGCATGGCGCGGCCGACGAAACCCGACGGACGCCCCACCGCCAGGCCATCGGCGGCGGTGCGGTTGTCGATGCCGAAGTCCTGCACCGAAACCTGCTCGTGGCGGCCGGTATAGACGCCGAGGAACATGCAGGGCGAATGGGTCGGCTCGGCGAACAGGCAGTGCGCCGCGTCGCCGAACGCCAGCTTGAGGCCGAAGGCCACCCCGCCGGGACCGCCGCCGACCCCGCAGGGCAGGTGGACGAACAGCGGGTGCTCGCTGTCGACGCGGATGCCGGCGGCGTCCAGCTGGCCGCGCAGTCGCTCGGCGGCGACGGCGTAGCCGAGGAACAGGTCGCGGGAGTTTTCGTCGTCGACGAAATGGGTGTAGGGATCGCCGGCCGCCTCGCGGCGGCCCTGTTCCACCGCGACACTGTAGTCGGAGGCGTACTCCACCACCGTCACGCCGTGGGCGCGCAGCCTGTCCTTCTTCCACTGGCGGGCGTCGGCGGACATGTGCACGCTGGCCTGGAAGCCCAGCGCGGCGCCGATGATGCCGATGGAAAGGCCCAGGTTGCCGGTGGAGCCCACCGCTATCCGGTGGCGGGCGAAGAATGCCCGGCAATCCGCCTCGGCCAGCCGCGAGTAGTCGTCGTCGAGGCCGACCAGGCCGTGCTCCAGGGCCAGGCGCTCGGCATGGGCGAGCACTTCATAGATGCCGCCGCGGGCCTTGATCGAGCCGGAAATCGGCAGGTGGCTATCGCGTTTCAGCCAGAGCCGGCCGGGCAGTTCGGTGGCGTAATGCTGGCGCAGGGCGTCGTGGAAGGCGGCGACTTCGACCAGGTCGGACTCGATGATGCCGCCGCTGGCGGCGGTTTCCGGAAACAGCCGGGCGATCAGCGGGGCGAAGCGCTGCAGGCGGGCGCTGGCGTCGGCCACGTCGGCGGGGCCGAGGCCGACGTCGGCCAGGGCTTCGGCGCTCGGCGCGATGGCCGGGTTGAACCACTCGCTCGGGCGCAGGGCGATCAGGTCGGCCAGGCGCGGGAACTCGGCGAGCCAGTCGGCCTTGGGTGTTCCGAGAATCAACGGCAGTACTCCTGTGGCGGGTAGGGCAGCGAAGGCACAGAGGATATACGCCTGGCCGGCGTTTTTCCTCGTACCCGGCAGGCAAGGCAGAACGCCTCTGCAGCGAAAGGCTTTGCACACGCGAGAATGTGCCGCATGCTTGATATCTTGAACAAGCGATGCGTATTTTGTACGCGGCCGCCACCCGGTGCGGCATCCGCGATACCAACAAGGATAAGAAGTCATGACTATCGAAGGCCAAGGCTCACTCGCCGAACGGCTGGCTGGAGTTGAAGAAATCGAATGCGTCACCCCCGACCTCAACGGGGTGCCGCGCGGCAAGGTGATGACCGGCGAGGGCTTCCTCAGCGGCCGGCGCCTGCAACTCGCCCGTGGCGTGCTGCTGCAATGCATCATGGGCGGCTACCCGCCGGCGCGCTTCTATGGCAGCGACGATGGCGACCTGGCGCTGGTCGCCGAGCCGACCCAGGTCCATCGCCTGCCCTGGAGCAACACTCCGCGCGCCTTCGCCATCTGCGACGCGCAGGAACTGGATGGCACGCCGTCCGGGCTGTCCACCCGCGGCCTGCTCAAGCAGGTGGTGGCGCGCTACGCCGCCCACGGCTGGCAGCCGGTGGTGGCCACCGAACTGGAGTTCTTCGTCTTCGCCCCGAACACCGATCCCAACGAGCCGTTCCAGGCCCCGTTGGGGCCGGATGGCCGGCGCGAGCTGGGCTATTCGGCCTTCAGCGTGTCTTCCAACAACGGCCTGCGACCGTTCTTCGAAGACGTCTATCGCTGCATGGATGCGCTGGGCCTGGTGCGCGACACCTTCATGCACGAGATGGGCACCAGCCAGTTCGAGATCAACTTCCTGCATGGCGACCCGGTCCTGCTGGCCGACCAGACCTTCCTCTTCAAGCACCTGCTCAAGGAGGTCGCGCTCAAGCACGGCCTGATCGTGGTGTGCATGGCCAAGCCGCTGGCGAAGACGCCGGGCAGCTCGATGCACATCCACCAGAGCATCGTCGAGCTGGACGGCGGGCGAAACATCTTCAGCGAAGCCGATGGCGAGCCTTCCGCCGCGTTCCGCCACTTCATCGGCGGCCAGCAGGCCTGCCTGGCGGACTTCACGCCCTTCTTCGCGCCGCATGTGAACTCCTTCCAGCGCCTCTGCCATCCCTACGCTTCGCCGAACAACGCCTGCTGGTCCCACGACAACCGCGCCGCCGGCCTGCGCATCCCGGCCAGCGGACCCTCCGCGCGGCGCGTCGAGAATCGCCTGCCGGGCGCCGACGCCAACCCCTACCTGGCCATCGCCGCCAGCCTGGCCGCCGGTCTCTACGGCCTGGAGCACGAACTGGAGCCGAGCCCGGCGATCCAGGGTGAGTTCGAGGTACCGGAGGAACTGACCCTGCCTTGCACCATGTACGACGCACTGCGGCGGCTGAAAGGCAGCGCGCTGGCGCGCGAACTGTTCGGCAGCGAGTTCGTCGAAGGCTACGTGGCGACCAAGAGCATGGAGCTGACCAGCTTCTTCGACGAGATCAGTCCCTGGGAACGTCGCGTCCTGGCAGCCCAGGCCTGATCCACCGTGGTACTTTCCTAGCCCTGTGTCACCCCCTGCCGCCTCGCGGCGGCAGGGTCGTGGTGTCGGGTGCCGGCTTCGGCATCCCGCGTCCTGTCCCGGGGCCTCCCCGGGACTCCAACGCTGTGCGAGCCGGGCAGTCCACGAGCGGCGCCGGCTCCCTTGTACGGGACCGGAGGTCCGATGCGGCGGATTTTCTTCTCTTTTCGCGCTCTCTATTTCGCCACCCTGCTGATGCTCACCGGCTCCGGCCTGCTCAGCACCTACCTGGCGCTGCGCCTGGCGGCGGACAAGGTCGACGGCCTGTGGGTCGGCGCGCTGATGGCAGCCAACTACTTCGGCCTGGTGCTGGGCGGCAAGGTCGGTCACCGGCTGATCGCCCGGGTCGGCCACATCCGCGCCTACGTTGCCTGCGCCGGGGTGGTCACCGCCGCGGTCCTCGGCCATGGCCTGCTGCCCTGGCTGCCGGCGTGGATCGCCTTGCGCATGGTGATGGGCCTGGGCCTGATGTGCCAGTACATGGTGATCGAGAGCTGGCTCAACGAGCAGGCCGATGCCAGCCAGCGCGGCGCGGTATTCGGCGGCTACATGGCGGCTTCCTACCTGGGCCTGGTGCTCGGCCAGATGATCCTGGTGGCGCATCCGCAACTGGGGCCGGAATTGCTGATGCTGGTGGCCTTCTGCTTCGCCCTGTGCCTGGTGCCGCTGGCCCTGACCCACAAGATCCACCCCGCGGCGCTGCGCCCGGCGCCGCTCGAACCACGCTTCTTCATCCGCCGGGTGCCGCAGTCGCTGACCACCGTATTGGTCTCGGGGCTGGTGGTCGGCTCCTTCTATGGCCTGGCGCCGCTGTACGCCAACCAGTTGGGACTGCCCAACGAGCAGGTCGGCCTGTACATGGGCGCCTGCATCTTCGCCGGGCTGCTGGTGCAGTGGCCGCTCGGCTGGCTGTCCGATCGTCGCGACCGCGCCTGGCTGATCCGCGCCTGCGCCATCCTGCTGTGTCTGTTCGCCTTGCCGCTGGCATTGTTGCAACAGATGCCGCTGGCGTTGCTGCTGGCCCTGGGAATCGCCGCGAGCATGTTGCAGTTCACTCTCTATCCGCTGGCAGTGGCCTTTTCCAACGACCATGTGGAGACCGAGCGACGGGTTTCGCTGACCGCCATGCTGCTGGTGACCTTCGGCGTCGGCGCCTGCATCGGGCCGCTGGCGGCCGGCGCGCTGATGCGGCTGTTTGGCGCTAACATGCTATATGCGTTCGTCAGCGCCTGCGCGCTGATCCTGGTCTGGCGGGTGCATCCGGAGAAGGTCAGCGGCCTGCACCGGGTCGACGACGCGCCGCTGCACCACGTGCCGACCCCGGACAACATGACCAGCTCCCCGCTGGTCGCGGCGCTCGATCCGCGGGTAGACGAACAGGCGGTGCAGGAGCAGATGGTCGATGGCGAGCCCGACGCGCCGCAGGCCGACGGTGCGACGCAGAACTGAACTCCGCTCGCCGCGGGAGCCGATAGGCAGGAGAGGTTGCGATGAGTCCGACGCCTTCCCTTCACCTGATGGTGCGCAACCTGCCGCCCGGACAGCGGCGGCCGAAGATCGCCCAGGCCATCGGTGAGGAGAGTGCATGGCGTCTGCAGCGGGTACTGCTGGAACGCGCCCTGCGCCTGCCCGATCGCGGTTTCAGCGCCCGCATCCTCTGGTTCGACGATGATCTGGACAGCGATCTGCAGGCGCTGGCGGTGGAGTTGGGCTGGAGCCTGATGAGCCAGCCGGCCGGCGATCCCGGCGAGCGCATGCGGCGTATCGCGGCGCTGGGGTTGGCGGAAAGCGAGGCGGTACTGCTGATTCGCCACGACTGCCCGGTGCTGGACGGCGACTACCTGGAAGCGGCCTGCACCGCCCTGGGCCGCCACCAGGCGGTGCTGGGGCCGGTGGAGCGGGGCGGCTACGCGCTGCTCGGCCTGACCCGGGTCGACCCGCTGTTGTTCGAGTCGATGCCCTGGGGCGGAGACCGCCTGCTGGCGCTGACCTGCGAGCGTCTCCGGCAACTGGGCTGGGAACATCATCTGTTGCCGGCGCTCTGGGACGTCGACCGTCCCGAGGACCTGCCGCGCCTGGCGGCGCTGGGGCTGGTCCTGTGAAACTCAGAACAGTTCGTCTTTCTCGAAGCGCCGCGCTTCGCGCTGCAACTGGTAGACGAAGCGATCCACCTGGCGCTGGGCGAGGCCGCTCATCTCACCAGAGTGTGTAAAAACATCCCGGTAAACCCTTGCTATGATTTCCGAGAATCTCATCGCAAGGGACGCCCATGAAACGGTTTATCCAGGGTGAACATCGAGGTCAAAGCACCTTACTTCCCGAAAGCCTCGACGACTACGTCAGCGATACCAATCCGGTTCGGGTGGTTGACGTTTTCGTCGATGAACTCGATTTGGCCAATCTAGGTTTTGATGGCGTCATTCCAGCCGAAACCGGCAGACCTGCCTACCACCCGGCGATCCTGCTGAAGATCTACATCTACGGTTACCTAAACCGAATTCAATCGAGCCGACGTCTGGAGCGAGAAGCCCAGCGCAACGTCGAACTCATGTGGCTAACCGGGCGTTTGATGCCCGATTTCAAGACCATCGCCAACTTCCGAAAAGACAACAGCAAGGCCATTCGCGGCGTCTGCCGCCAGTTCGTTTTGCTCTGCCAGCAGTTGGGGTTGTTTGACGAAAACCTGGTTGCCATCGACGGCAGCAAATTCAAGGCAGTGAACAACCGTGACCGCAATTTCACCAGCGCCAAACTGAAGCGGCGCATGGAAGAAATCGAGGCGAGCATCGGCCGTTATTTGGCTGCGCTCGATGCGGCTGATCGACAGATTCCTAGCGCCTCCGCGCCAGACATTGCCAGCCTGGAAGATAAAATCGCCAAGCTCAAATCGCAGATGAAAGAGCTTCAAGGGATCGAAACTCAGCTCAACGATTCCCCTGACAAACAGGTTTCGCTGACCGACCCGGATGCCCGTTCGATGATGACGCGCGGCAGCGGTATCGTCGGCTACAACGTGCAGACGGCGGTCGATACGCAGCACCATTTGATTGTTGCTCATGAGGTCACCAACAGAGGTTCTGACCGCGACCAACTCAGCTCGATGGCCAAGCAAGCTAGGGAAGCCATTGGCGCAGAAACATTGTCGGTAGTCGCCGACCGAGGCTACTTCAAGGGTGAAGAAATCCTCGCCTGTCACGATGCAAACATCACCGCTTATGTGCCAAAGCCGATGACTTCAAGCGCCAAGGCTGATGGCCGGTTCAACAAAGATGCCTTCGTTTATGACGCGACGAAAACGAATATACATGCCCGGCTGGAGAGGCACTGATTTGGCGATTCTCCAGCGTTGAGAAAGGCATGAATATGCACTGTTACTGGAGTTCAAAGTGCCAGAGTTGCGCGCTGAAAACCCAGTGCACGCCAAGCACAAATCGTCGAGTAAGGCGCTGGGAACATGAAGCGGTGCTGGAGGAAATGCAACGCCGGCTGAACCAAGCACCGGAGATGATGCGGGTTCGAAAACGGACTGTTGAGCATCCCTTCGGGACGCTCAAACAATGGATGGGAGCAACGCACTTCCTGACTCGAAAACTGAATGGGGTGAGCGCAGAAATGAGCTTGAATGTGCTCGCCTACAACTTGAAGCGGGTGATGAAAATCATCGGCACCGAAGGCTTGTTGAAGGCGATGGCGGCGTAAAAGCCCAGCTTTTACTGCCCCAAGAGGTGCCAAAGCGCTTCATACGCGCTCTGAAGCGTTACCGGCGCTGATCGTGGTAAATAATCGGGAAATCGCCACGCCCAGGAGCAATGGGCTGAAGCACGCAAGATAAGAAAGTGTTTTTACACACTCTGCTCACTGAAGCGGACGCCGGCGAAGGTCGCGTCGAGCTTTTCGTCGAAGCGCACGTGACGCAGTTCGATCGCGCTACTGATCGCGCCCTGTGGCAGCTGGGCGCTGAAGTCTTCGTAGATCTCGCCGGGATGCAGGCGTTCGGCGACATTGCCGGCGAAGCGCAGCTTGGCGCCGGTGGCGGAGATATCCAGCAGTTGTCCGCTCAGCGGCGCGTGGAGTTTTTCCCCGGCGATTTCCGCGGCGATCGGCTGGCTCTGCTTGATGCTGGCGCGGTAGGCGTTGCGGCGCTGGTGGTAGAGCACTTCGGCGGGAAGGGCGGTCCAGTAGCAGGGGACGCCGTCGTGTTCGCCGAACTGCACCGGGCGCTCGCATTCCCAGGCGATACGCACGCCTTCGTGGAAGGCTTCGACGCGAAACGCCTCGCCGTTCTGCAGGAAACGTTCGCCGGTGTTGGGGATTAGTTCGTCGAGCGCGACCATCCCGCGGTCGCGGTCGATGTCCACCAGGAAGCTCTGGAAGCGCTGGTTGCGATCGGCAAAGGTGATCAGCAGGGAGTCGCGGCTATCCTGCAACAGGCGCAGGTTGGCCTGAATTTCCACGGGTGCCTTGAGCACCTTCGGGGGTTGCGGCCCCGCTTCTTCGACGAACGGGTTGGGCACCTTCAATGCTCTCCTGGGGCACGAATGCCTCAATGATAGCACTGTGCCTTGATACGTGTGCTGGTCGGGTTCAGGCCTGGCTGAGCGGGCGTTGCCGGCTGCTCGAGGCGGTGCTGCCGCGGCTGTCGTACAGGCTCGGGGCGTCCTGCCCGCGGAGGATGTTCAGCAGGCTGCCGGTGGAAGCCTGGTTGGCGCGGATGATCCGCCCGTTACGCAGATTGGCCTGCTGGCAACGCTCCAGCAGTTCGCCCAGTTCGTCGCCGCGCGCCAGCAGCTCGGCGCCATCCGCGCGCTCGCGGGCATAGCGGGCAAGGCCTTCGCGGTCGAGGGAAACGCCGGCTTCGCGGAGGATTTCCGCGCGGGCCCGGCCATTTCGCTCCAGTTGCTGCATCAGTGGCTGCTTGGCCCCGAGAAGCTGTTGCAGGACCGGCAGCTCGCGCCGTTCCAAGGCCTGGAATTCTTCGTCGACCAACTGCAGGAGTTGGCTGGCGTGGCCGATATCCTCGGCGAACAGATCGAGCAGGGTAGGGGAGTCAGGCATCTCGGGCTCGGGAGTTCATTCGGCGTCCAATGTCCTCCAGCGCGTCCTTCGAGGTCAGCGCTGGGATTCGAAGTCGAGCAGCTTGCTGGCAACACGCTCGCTGTCGACCTGATAGGTGCCATCGGCGATCGCTTGCTTGATCCGGGCAACCTTATCGTTGTCGACCACCGGCAGGGTCTGCAGCTGGTCCGTGACTTTCTGCATGTTCTGGGCGGTTTCGCTGATCTGCACCGACTCGCCGCTCTTCGGCGCGGAAGTCGCGGCCTGGCCTGCCTTGTCGGCGCCAGTGGCGTCGGGGCGACCTGCGGCGGTGCTGCCGGTACGGCCGGTGGTGGCTGGCGTGCTGCCGGGGTTCAGCCGGTTGAAGTCGATGACCATGGTTGTAAACCTCGAAGGTATTGGACGCTTGCCTAGCTTTTCGGCGAAGGCTTGAAAAACTTTAGGACTTATTTTCGTGCGTCGTTTCCCAGTTTAGAGAAACCCGCCGGGGTAGCGCCAGCGCTACCGGCCACGGCTTTCCCTCTACATATTCACCTCGACCGTGCCGGGTTCTATCACGCGGGCCTTGATTACCCGCTGCGAGCGCAGGTTGCGCACGCGGATCTGCTGGCCCGGGGCGCCATCGGACAGCGCCTCGCCGGGCATCTTGACGTTGATGGTGGCGGTGCGTGCGAGGATCACCACCTGGTCGCCTTTGCGCACGGCCTCGGCCTGCTCGAGGAAGACCGGCGCCAGTACCTGGTCGTTGACCACCGGTCGGCGCAGCTTCTGCCCGACGACGCGGGCCGGATCGGTCAGGTAGCCCTGGGTCAGCAGGCCGACGTCGCGCTCGACCAGGGCGATGTCGGCATCCTCCAGCACGTGCGCGCGCTTGAGCGGCTGCACCGCGACCACCACCTGGCGGAACAGTTTCACCTGAGCCGGCATGAAGATGGTCCAGGGCGCACTGCCTTCGCAACTGATGCGCACGGTGACCCTGCCGATCGGTTGTGCCGGACTTTCCTGGCTGAGCGTCAAGTCCCTGTCGCATTCGGCCAGGCGCAAGCGCGGGTCGACGCGATTGACCTGAATCTGGTAGCGCCCGTCGAGTCCGCTATTCTGCAGATATTCTTCTACCTTGAATTCAAGAAACCCCTGGGTGGAGCCGATAAGTACCTCGGGAGCGGTAAAACCCTGGGCCTGGCTGTTGTTAGCCGCGCACAGGTAGCCGAGCCCGAGCAAAACGGGTAAAAACCGTAGAGAAGTATGGCTACGTGCCATTATTCGTCGAAAAACTGTCGTTGCCTGTTTCATGCAACGGGTTAAGCAATGGTCGTGCCGGAGTCCGGCACGACCGTCTGAGGGGAGCGCCAATGGCCGGTGTTTTGGATTCAGTCAACCAGCGTACGCAGTTGGTCGGACAGAACCGTCTGGAGCTGCTTCTGTTCCGCCTGGACGGCAACCAGCTCTACGGCATCAACGTGTTCAAGGTGAAAGAGGTGTTGCAGTGCCCGCGCCTGACGGTGATGCCCAAGTCCAGCCCGGTGGTGCGCGGGGTGGCGAACATCCGCGGAGGCACCATTCCGATCCTCGACCTGGCGCTGGCCACCGGCCGCCGCGGGTTGCAGGACCTGACCAACAGCTTCGCGATCATCACCGAGTACAACACCAAGGTGCAGGGCTTCCTGGTGCGCTCGGTGGAGCGCATCGTCAACATGAACTGGGAAGAGATCCATCCGCCACCCAAGGGCGCCGGCCGCGAGCATTACCTGACCGCGGTGACCCGGGTGGACAAGCAGTTGGTGGAAATCATCGACGTGGAAAAAGTGCTCGCGGAGGTCGCACCGACGTCCGAGGAAGTGTCCCACGGAGTGGTGGACGCCGAGACCCAGAGCCGTGCGGTGACCAAGCGGGTGCTGGTGGTGGACGATTCGTCGGTGGCGCGCAAGCAGGTGATCCGTTGCCTGGAGGCGGTCGGCGTGGAAATGACCGCGCTCAACGACGGGCGCCAGGCCCTGGAGTACCTGCAGAACATGCTCTCCGAGGGACGGCGTCCGGAAGACGAGTTGCTGATGCTGATCTCCGACATCGAAATGCCGGAAATGGACGGTTATACCCTGACGGCGGAAATCCGTAGCGATCCCCGCCTGCAGAAACTGCACATTCTCTTGCATACTTCGTTGTCCGGGGTCTTCAACCAGGCGATGGTGAAGAAGGTCGGTGCGGACGACTTCCTCGCCAAGTTCCGTCCGGACGATCTGGCGGCGCGGGTGGTGGAGCGGATCAAGGCGGTGGACGCGGGCTGAGCGATCGGCCCTCGACAACAATGTGAATACGGGCGGCCGGCTGCGTTCCGGTCGCCCAGGGCGAAGAGGCTTATGCGTGTCGGCAGCTAATGCGGATTTCGAGTTGTTCAGGGTCTTCCTCGAGAAGACCTGCGGCATTGTGCTGGGCAGCAACAAGCAGTACCTGGTCTCGAGCCGGCTGAACAAGCTGATGGAGCAGCAGGGCATCAAGAGCCTGGGAGAGCTGGTGCAGCGCATCCAGACCCAGCGCGGCGGCCTGCGCGAGATGGTGGTGGACGCGATGACCACCAACGAGACCCTGTGGTTTCGCGATACCTACCCGTTCGAGGTACTCAAGCAGCGGGTTCTTCCCGAACTGATCAAGGCCAACGGCGGGCAGCGCCTGCGGATCTGGTCGGCGGCCTGTTCGTCCGGCCAGGAGCCGTACTCGCTGTCGATGGCCATCGACGAGTTCGAGAAGACCAACCTGGGGCAGTTGAAGGCGGGCGTGCAGATCGTCGCCACCGACCTGTCGGGGTCGATGCTCACCGCCGCCAAGGCCGGCGAATACGACACCCTGGCGATGGGCCGCGGTCTGTCCCCGGAGCGTCTGCAACGCTATTTCGACGCCAAGGGGCCGGGGCGCTGGGCGGTCAAGCCGGCGATCCGCAGCCGCGTCGAGTTCCGTGCCCTGAACCTGCTGGACAGCTACGCCAGCCTCGGCAAGTTCGACATGGTGTTCTGCCGCAACGTGCTGATCTATTTCTCCGCCGAGGTGAAGCGCGACATCCTGCTGCGCATCCATGGCACGCTCAAGCCTGGCGGCTACCTGTTCCTCGGCGCCTCCGAGGCGTTGAACAACCTGCCCGACCACTACCAGATGGTGCAGTGCAGCCCGGGCATCATCTACCGGGCCAAGTAGCGCAGGAAGCGGACCCGCACCAGGATGCGCCGGGGGTGACCTGGCAGCCTGGCGCGGGTCCGCTTGGGACGGGCAGGTGGGACGAGACTTTCGCCCACTGCCCAGGCTCCGAGCGCCACGCGCGGCGGCGCCGTCGCAGCCCGCTCGGCACAGGACGGCTGGCTCGGAGCGGGGCAGTTTAGGACTGCGCGATCTAGTTGTATTGACAGATATTTCTGATAGTCAGGTGATCTGGCAAGTTGCCGCTTTGCCGGGGAACTGCTTACATGATTCAAGCGTTCCCTCGATCCGTCACGCCTACCAGGAGACTTCCATGGCCATCACTGCGCTGCCCTCGGCCGATGGGCAAGAGTTGACCATCCAGATCCAGGGGCGCTTCGACTTCGGGGCCCATCAGGATTTCCGCGACGCCTACGAGCGCGTCGCGATCACTCCGCGACGCTATGTCGTCGACCTGCGCAACGCCACCTACCTGGACAGCTCGGCCCTCGGCATGCTCCTGCTGCTGCGCGACCACGCCGGCGGCGAGAACGCGCAGATCAGCCTGGCGAACTGCAGCCCGGAAGTGCGCAAGATCCTCGCCATCTCCAACTTCGAGCAGTTGTTCAAGATCAGCTGAGATGAATCCCCCGGCGGCGCGGATCGAGAGCCTGACGATTCTCATCGCCGAGGACAACGCGGCCGACCGCCTGCTGCTGTCGACCATCGTCAGCCGCCAGGGGCATCGCGTGCTGACCGCCGGCAACGGCCTGGAGGCGGTGGCGCTGTTCGAGACCGAGCGGCCGCAACTGGTCCTGATGGACGTGATGATGCCGGTGATGGATGGCTTCGAGGCTGCCCGGCGGATCAAGCAGCAGGCCGGCGAGGAGTTGGTGCCGATCATCTTCCTCACCTCCCTCAGCGAAACCGAGGCGCTGGTGCAGAGCCTGGAGGCGGGCGGCGACGACTTCCTCTCCAAGCCGTACAACCGGGTGATCCTCGAAGCCAAGATCAACGCCATGGGACGCCTGCACCTGCTGCAACGAACGGTGCTGGAGCAGCGCGACCTGATCGTCCGGCACAACGAGCACCTGCTCAACGAACAGCGGGTGGCCAAGGCGGTGTTCGACAAGGTGGCCCATTCCGGCTGCCTGAACGCCAGCAACGTGCGCTACCTGCAATCGCCCCTCGCGCTGTTCAACGGCGACCTGCTGCTGGCCGCCTACAAGCCGTCCGGCGGCATGCACGTGCTGCTCGGCGACTTCACCGGCCACGGCCTGCCGGCGGCGATCGGCGCGATGCCGCTGGCCGAGGTGTTCTACGGGATGACCGCCAAGGGCTATCCGATGGCCGACATCCTCCGCGAGATGAACGCCAAGCTGAAGCGCATCCTGCCGGTCGGCGTGTTCTGCTGTGCCACCTTGCTCAACCTGAGCTTCCAGCGCGAACTGGTGGAGGTCTGGAACGGCGGCTTGCCGGACGGCTACCTGCTGCGCGCCGCCAGCGGCGAGCGGGTCGCCCTGGTGTCCCGCCACCTGCCGCTGGGAATCCTCGAACCGGCGGCGTTCAGCGACCGTTGCGAAACCTATCCGCTGGATATCGAAGATCGGATATTCCTGTTTTCCGACGGTGTCCTCGAGGCCAGCAACAAGGCTGGCGAGATGTTCGGCGAGGCGCGGCTGCTCCAGCTGTTCGAGCGCAATCACCAGCCGTCCGCGCTGTTCGACGAGATCCAGCGCAGCCTGGCGCAGTTCCGCGGCGCGGTGCAGGACGACGTGAGCATGCTCGAAGTGCGCCTGCAGCCGGATAGCGGCCTGCAATGCCCGCCGCTGGCGTTTTCCGATAGCGGCGTGAGCAGTCCGCTGGACTGGTCGGTGAGCTTCGAATTCCGCGCCGAAACCCTCAAGCATTTCAACCCGCTGCCCCATGTGCTGCAACTGCTGCTCGAGGTCCACGACCTGCGCGCGCGCGCGGCGGCGCGCTGTATACGGTACTCGCCGAACTCTATTCGAACGCCCTGGAGCATGGCGTCATCGGCCTCGATTCGACGATGAAGAGCGACGCGGCGGGATTCGCCCGCTATTACCAGGAGCGGGTCAGCCGCCTGCAGGCCTTGCGCGACGGCTACGTGCGGCTGCACCTGGACCTGGCGCCGCATGGCGCGGGGGGGCGTCTGCTGGTGCGGGTCGAGGACAGCGGCGAAGGTTTCGACGTGGAGCGCGCGCTGAATGCCGTGGAGCGCCAGGAACGCCTCTGCGGCAGGGGTTTGCGCCTGATCCGCGAACTGTCCGATCGTTGCCAGTGGTCGGCCGACGGAAAGGTGGTGTCCGTGGAGTTTTTCTGGTCGCCTCAGGCATAATCGCGCTTCGTCGCGGTGCTCCTAATGGGTAGGGCATCGGAAGTCGACTTCAGGGAGCGATCGAATGTCCGCGCCGCATCTCGATGATCGTGTTCTGGCTTCGCTGCAGGAGGTCATGGAGGACGAATATCCGGTCCTGCTGGATACCTTCGTGCTCGACTCCGAGGAGCGCCTGCGCAGCCTGCATGCCGCCCTCCAGGCCGGCGATGCCCAGGCTTTGCGGCATACCGCACACAGCTTCAAGGGAGGCAGCAGCAACATGGGCGCGGTACTCCTCGCCGGCTACTGCAAGGAGCTGGAAGAAAGCGCCAGGCGCGGCGACCTGCAACGGGCGCCGGCGCTGATCGAACAGATGGAGCGCGAATTCGCCATCGTCCGCATCCTTTTCAAACAGGAACGTCAGCGCTATCGCTGAGGTTTTCGTCCTTTCCGGCGACAAGGTACCGGCCCGATCGAGCCTCCCTGGCGTATAATGCGCCGCTCGATTTGGAGTCCTTCATGCGCGAGCAAGCCCTACGCATCCTCAAAGACGTTTTCGGTTACGACGCCTTCCGTGGCAACCAGGCACGGATCATCGAGCGGGTAGCCGAGGGTGGCGATGCGCTGGTACTGATGCCCACCGGCGGTGGCAAGTCCCTGTGTTTCCAGGTCCCGGCGCTGCTGCGCGAAGGCCTGACGGTGGTGGTGTCGCCGCTGATCGCGCTGATGGAGGACCAGGTCGCCACCCTGGACGAACTCGGCGTGCCGGCGGTGGCGCTGAACTCCACCCTCAACCCCGAGCAGCAGCGGGACATCGCCGAGCGCCTGCAGCGCGGCGAGATCAAGCTGCTCTACCTGGCACCGGAGCGGTTGGTCCAGCCGCGCATGCTGGCCTTCCTGCAACGACTGCCGGTCGGCCTGTTCGCCATCGACGAAGCGCACTGCGTGTCGCAATGGGGCCATGATTTCCGCCCCGAATACCTGCAGCTCGGCCAGCTCGCCGAGCTGTTCCCGCAGGTGCCGCGGATCGCCCTGACCGCTACGGCGGACATGCGTACCCGCGAGGAGATGATCCAGCGCCTGCACCTGCAGAACGCCGAGCAGTTCCTCTCCAGCTTCGACCGGCCGAACATCTTCTACCGCATCGTGCCCAAGGAGCAGCCGCGCAAGCAGTTGCTCGGCTTCCTCTCCGAGCGGCGCGGCGATGCCGGCATCGTCTACTGCCTGTCGCGGAAGAAGGTCGAGGAGGTCGCGGAATTCCTCGGCAACCAGGGCTTCCCCGCGCTGCCGTATCACGCCGGACTGTCCAACGAACTGCGTGCCCACCACCAGAAGCGCTTCCTCAACGAGGAAGGCTTGATCATGGTGGCGACCATCGCCTTCGGCATGGGCATCGACAAGCCCAACGTGCGTTTCGTCGCCCACCTCGACCTGCCCAAGAGCCTCGAGGCCTATTACCAGGAAACCGGCCGCGCCGGCCGCGATGGCCTGCCGGCCGATGCCTGGATGGCCTACGGCCTGCAGGACGTCCTGCTGCTGCGGCAGATGATGCAGAGTTCCGAGGGCGACGAGCGGCACAAGCGCGTCGAGCGGCACAAGCTGGAAGCCATGCTGGCGCTCTGCGAGGAAACCCGCTGCCGGCGCCAGGCGCTGCTGGCCTATTTCGACGAGGAAATGCCGCAGCCCTGCGGGCATTGCGACAACTGCGTGGACGGCGTGGAAACCTGGGATGCCACCGAGTCCGCGCGCCAGGCGCTGTCGGCGATCTACCGCAGCGGCCAGCGCTACGGCGTCGGCCATCTGGTGGATATCCTGCTCGGCCGCGAGACCGAGAAGATCCGCAGTCTCGGCCACCAGCACCTGGCGGTGTTCGGGATCGGCAAGGGGCGCGGCGAAGACGAGTGGCGGACCCTGTTCCGCCAGTTGGTCGCGCGCGGCCTGGCCGACGTCGACCTGGACGGCTTCGGCGGCCTGCGCCTGACCGAGGCCTGTCGTCCGCTGCTGCGGGGCGAGGTGCGGCTGGAGCTGCGCCGCGACCTCAAGCCACAGCGCGCCAAGGGCTCCTCCAGCGGCGGAGCCAGCGCCGCCAGCCAGTTGGTGCGCAGCGAAGAGCGGGAAATGTGGGAGGCCTTGCGCGCGCTGCGGCGCAAGCTGGCCGAAGAGCATTCGGTGCCGCCCTATGTGATCTTCCCCGACGCGACCCTGCTGGAAATGCTCCGCAGCCAGCCGCGCTCGCTATCCGACATGGCCCAGGTCAGCGGGGTCGGCGCGCGCAAGCTGGAGCGCTACGGCCAGGCCTTCCTCGATGTCCTCACCGACTCGCCGGCGGCGCCCGCCGCGCCGCCGCAGGACCTGCGCCACGAATTGGCCAGCCTGGCCTGTGCGGGGATGACCCCGGCGCAGATAGCCCGCCAGCTCAATTGCAGCGAGAAGAACGTCTACGCGATGCTCGCCGAGGCTATCGCCGGCCAGCAGGTGAGCCTGGAGCAGGCGCTGGATCTGCCCGAGGAACTCCTCGGCGAAATCCAGGACGCCTTCCTCGAGGAAGACGGCGAACTGCCGCCGGTGGCGGCGCTGGAGGAGCGTTTCGGCAAGCGGGTGCCGAGTGGCGTGCTGCACTGCGTGCGCGCCGCCCTGCAGGTGGAACTGGAGTCGTGATATGGCCATTTGCCGGTATTTTCTGACGCCAATCTTGTGACGTCCTTCGCAAGCGTCTACTGTGACGCCAAGCCCTCCAAGAGAAGAGGTGTGCGTGACACAGAAGGACCGGCTGGACGACTCCCGTTCCAACCTCTATGCCGACCAATTGAACCGCGGTTTCCGCGGCCTGCGTTTCCTTCCCGAACTGGAGCGTGACTACCGGCGCTACATGCTGGAGGACAGCTTCGCGCTGAAACGCATCGCCCTCGGCGTCGGCATGCTCGTCTGGCTGGCGTTCATCGGCATCGACCTGCTGATCCTCGCTGGTCCCCCGCTGTGGGGCGTACTGGCGGTGCGCCTTGGCGTGCTGGTCCTGCTGCTGGTCTGCGGCTGCCTCATCATGCTGCGCCGGCACATCCAGCTGATGGTGCCGCTGAGCATCGCCTGCGTCCTAGCCCTTGGCGTCGGCGCGGCGGCGGTGGTCGGCCTGGCGCATCGGGCGGATCCCGGCTATCCCTACGAAGGCCTGCTGTTGGTCAGTTTCGCCGCCTATTTCCTCGCCGGCCTGCGGTTGTCGCAGGCATTGAGCTGTGCGTTGGTGGTGCTGCTCGCCTACCTGGGTTTCGAGTGGTGGGCGGGTACCCAGGAGCCGCTGGGCAACAACCTGCTGTTCCTGCTGTTCGGTAACCTGATCGGCGCGGTCGGCTGCTACCTGCTGGAGTTCAAGTCGCGCGAGCATTTCCTCATCAGCCGCCTGTTGCGGGTGATGGCCGACCACGACAGCCTGACCGGCCTGCACAACCGGCGCAGCTTCAACCAGCACCTCGACCGCCTCTGGCGCCAGGCCCAGCGCGAACAGAAGACCTTGGCGCTGCTGCTTTGCGACGTCGACCATTTCAAGGCCTATAACGACCGCTACGGACACCAGGCTGGCGATGCGGTCCTGCAGCGCATCGGCGCGGTGTTCGAGGCGAATGCCAGGCGTCCGCTGGACATGGCGGTGCGCCTGGGCGGCGAAGAGTTCGCCCTGTTGCTGTACGGCGCCAACGAGCACGAGGCGAGGCTGCGCGCGGAAGCGCTGCGCGCACAGGTCCAGGCGCTGCGCATGGAGCACGAGGCGTCGGAAACGGCGCGCGAAGTGACCCTGTCGGTCGGCGTGTCCTGCCTGTGGCCGACCCCGGGTAACGACCTGAAGCGCCTCTACGATCTCTACGAGCATGCCGATCGCGCGCTTTACGAAGCCAAGGCGTTCGGCCGCAACCAGGTGGTGGCCTGAGTCCATGGCCGATTTTGTCCCTGTGGCTGGCGCCGCCGGTGACTGCGGGACGAAGCGGCGAATGCTAGGTTCGACAGGAAAAAATGGCAGGCACGGTCGCTCTTCGCAGAGCTGCCGGCCCCGCCGCGAGACGACTTCCGGACGGACCCCATGCAGCGCTTGATCCAGGCCAACGGCCAACCGCACTACGGCATCTTCCCGAGTGCCCCGCAGCACATCAATTACCGCGATTTCGATTTCCGTTCGCCGATGGGCCGGCGCGTGGGGTCCCTGGGCAAATGGCGACGCTTCCATCAGTTCCAGTACTTCGGCCTGATCAGCCCGGAGCTGATCGGCGGCTGCGCCCTGGCCCAGTTGAGCTTGCTTGGCGTCGGCTTCGTCTACCTCTACCAGCCTTCCAGCGGACGCATGCTGGAGCGGCGCTTCAAGCTGCCGCTGGGGTTCGGAACCCGGTTTTCCCAGACCCCGGACGACGGCGTCTGCGAACTGCGCCAGGGGCGCAACCTGCTGCGCCTGGAGAACCGTACGGCTCCCCGGGAGAAACGCCTGCTGGTGGAACTCGACGATGGCACCCGCATCGACGCCTGCTTCAGCGAGGAGGCGTCGAGCTTCCAGCCGATGTGCCTGTGTACGCCGACCGCGGTGAACGGCTGGGTCTACGCGCAGAAGGTGGCCGGGGTGCGCTGTCGCGGCGACGTGCGCAGCGCCCTCGGCGACCACGACCTGCAGGCGCTGGACGCCTTCGCCCATCACGACTGGTCGGCGGGCTACATGCGCCCGGAAACCTTCTGGAACTGGGCTTGCCTGTCCGGCGAGGCGGACGGCTTGCGGGTCGGCCTGAACCTGTCGTGCGGGGTCAACGAGACCAGCTTCACCGAGAACTGCTACTGGCTGGACGGCGAACTGCTGAAGGTCGACAGCGTGCGCTTCGACTTCGACCGCGACCAGCCGCTGCGGCCCTGGACCATCCGTTCATACGATGGCCAGGTGGAGCTGCGCTTCGAGGCTCACGGCATGCACCAGGAGCGGCTGAACCTCGGTCTGCTGGCGAGCAACTTCAAGCAGATCTTCGGTTGTTTCAGCGGTGTGCTGCGTCCGCGAGGTCGTGCCGAGGTGAGGATCGAGCGGCTCTGGGGCTTCGTCGAGGACCAGTACGCCAAGTGGTAGACAGGGCCTGGCCTGGGCATATCGTGCGACAATTTGTCATTGTACGGGGGGAAATTGGACGGGCATTATTAGCCGACTAATAATTAGTCAAATGAAATATCGGACCTCCTTTTTCCTATGGCTCAGACAGACAAGCACTATTTCGGCACCTTGCTAGCCCAGACTTCCCGTGCTTGGCGCGCTGAACTCGACCGCCGCCTCAGTCACCTCGGCCTGTCTCAGGCGCGCTGGTTGGTGTTGTTGCATCTGGCGCGCCATCGCGATTCGCCCACCCAGCGCGAGTTGGCCCAATCGGTCGGGGTCGAAGGCCCGACCCTGGCGCGACTGCTCGACGGCCTCGAGTCCCAGGGCCTGGTACGGCGCCTGGCGGTGGCGGAGGACCGGCGGGCCAAGCACATCGTGCTGACTCCCAAGGCCGATGTGCTGATCGCCGACATCGAGGCCATCGCCGCCAGCGTACGCAACGACGTACTGACCGGCATCGACGAGTCCGAGCAGGCGCTATGCCAGCAGGTGCTCTTGCGAATCCTGGCGAACCTGGAAAAGCGCTGAGCACTGCGTCACGAAATTCCGCTAGAATCGCCATTTTTATGGCATCACCTCCCGGGCTTTCGTTCGAAAGCCCTCTACAGAGGTTTTCGTCGGTTTTCTGACGAAAAATCTTGACCGTTTCCACGGCATTCCTCTATTCAGTGATGGCAAAAAGCCATGTCTTGCGCCATGTGGTGCGTTCAGCCCTGTACGGGGCGAAATTCGGGCTAACGTGAAATAGATGTAGCAGCCGACCGCTGGCCGGCTGTGTGCTCGAAGTGCGGAGAAAAGAACGGAATGCCCGGTAAAGCCTTGCGTGTCATGTTGTGTGCCTGGTCGTGCCTGTTGGCCGGGCAGGCGAGCGCCCTGGGAGTGGGAGACATCACCCTGCATTCGGCGCTCAACCAGCCGCTGGATGCGGATATCGAACTGCTCGACGTCGGCGATCTCGGCGCGGACGAGATCGAGGTCCGCCTGGCGGGCGCCGACGTCTTCGCCGCGTCCGGGGTGGAACGCTTGCAGTTCCTCAACGAGCTGCGTTTCAGTCCGGTGCTCCAGGGGCGCGGTGGCAATCGCATCCATGTGTCCTCGAGCCGACCGGTGCAGGAGCCCTACCTGAATTTCCTGGTGGAGGTGGCCCGCCCCAACGGCCGCATCGTCCGCGAATTCACCGTACTGCTCGATCCGCTCGGTTATACGCCGCGCATGCTTCCGGCCGCGCGCAGCGGGATCGAGCCGCAGCGGCAATCCTCGACGCCGGCGCCCGCGCCGCGTAGTGCCGCGGTCGTCGTAGACCCGGCACTGCTGGAGCCGGGCGACGAATACCTGGCTCGCCCCAGCGACAACCTCTGGGCCATCGGCGGACGCCTGCGTGGTGCCG
Source organism: Pseudomonas sp. PS1(2021) (assembly GCF_020405165.1). Classification (NCBI taxonomy): domain Bacteria; kingdom Pseudomonadati; phylum Pseudomonadota; class Gammaproteobacteria; order Pseudomonadales; family Pseudomonadaceae; genus Pseudomonas; species Pseudomonas sp. PS1(2021). Next base: position 361,424 of record NZ_CP084484.1, read on the forward strand.
GCAACGCCGATCGCGCGGAACTCATGGAGGCCCTGTACCAGCTCAATCCGCAGGCCTTCGTCAATGCCGACCGGCACCGGCTCAAGGCCGGCGCGCGCCTGCGCCTGCCGGCCGGCTACCAGCCGGAGCGAGGCGCGCCCGGCGCCGTGAAGGAGGCGGCCGTGGAAGTTCTGCCGCCAGCCGATGCCGCCGTGGTGGAAAACGCTCCGGCGGCTCTCGTCGAGGCGCAGCGCCAGGCGGATGCCGAGGCCGAGGCGTTGGCCCGGCAACGGGAGGAACTGAGCCAGCGGATGGACGATCTGCAACGCCAGTTGCAGGCCTTGCAGGAACAACTGCAGCAGCGCGATCGCCAGGTCGCCGAACTGCAACAGCAACTGGCCCGGCGCCAGGCGGTGCGGCCCGCGGCGCCGCCTGCCGCGGCCGCGCCTTCGGTTGCGCAAGCGGTTGAAACGCCAACGGACTCGCAGTACTGGCGCTGGATGATGGTCCTGCTGCTGGTCCTCGCTCTGCTCGGCGTGTTGCTGTTGCGCCGCCGCCGCGAAGAGGCTCCTGTCCCGGCGGTCGAACCGAAGCGCCGGGTCGCCCTGAACCTGCCGCTGCGGCGTGCGCCGCGCCCCTCGGCGGGCGCACCGGCGCCGGCAAAGGTCGAGGAACAGGCCAGGCCGCCGGTCGCCGTTCCCTCAAGCCCGCCGCCGTCTCCTCCGCCTGCTCCGGCCGCCGCTCCGCGCGCCGCCATGGCTGCGGCGGACAAGCTGGACGGCGCCGACATCTATATCGCCTACGGTCGCTACGGACAGGCCCGCGACCTGCTGCGTCAGGTACTCGCCGAGCAGCCGCAGCGCCTGAGCGCGCGGATGAAGCTGTTGCTGGTGCTGGCTGAGCTGGGCGATGCGGCCGGCTTCGACGCGCTGGCCGAGGAAACCCTGGCCACTGGCGGCAACCCGGAGGCCATCGACGAGTTGCGCGGACGCTACCCGGTGCTGCTACGGATGCCGGCGACCGAGACGCCGGCGGCAACAACCAAGGACGACGACTGGAGCAACCTGCCGCTGGCCGAGCCGCCCGTTTTGCAGCAACCGGATGCGACCTCGGGCGCCGATGGCTTCGGCGACCTCAACCTCGATCTCGATCTCGACTGGGGTGCCCTGGAGAATCCCCTGGACAACCCCGACCTGCCGCGCCGCGCCGCTGCCGGCAAGGCGGAACCGGCGGAGGAGGAGCCCCTGGCGTTCGAGAGCAATCTCCATGAACTGCCGGATGTCGCCGAGTACGAACACCTCGAACTCGACCAGCCGGGGCCGGCCGCGGTGCCGCCGGAGGAGGCCTCGGACAGCCTGGACCGGGCCCGCGCCTGCATCGACAGCGGCGATCTCGACCAGGCCAGCCGCATCCTGCGCCTGGTGGTGGCGCACGGCGACCCGTGGCAGAAGGCCGAGGCGCGCGAGTTGCTGGCGCTGATCGCCTGAACTCCGCTCAGAAGTTCTGCCCGAGGTTCAGGTAGAACGCCTTGAAGTTCTCGTCGTTGATCCCGTAGCTGAAGGTCAGCGGCCCCAGCGGCGTATCGAAGCCGATCATCAGGCTGGCGGCGTTGATGTAGCCGCTGTCGTATTCGTTGTCGTTGTTCCAGATGCGTCCGCGCTCGATGCTGCCGCCCAGGTACAGCGGGAAGTCCAGCGGCAGGAAGGAACGTTCGGTGAGGCGCCGGTAATAGACGATCCGCCCCAGGCTGTAGTTCTGCCCGGACAGCGCGTCGCGGCGGAAGCCCGATAGCTCGCGGGCGCCGCCGAGGGTGAAGCTGGAGGTGACCACCTCGGCGTCGTCCAGGGTGCGCCCGTAGCCGCCGCCGAACACCCAGGTGTCGGCGCCGAAGCTGAGCGCCTTGTTCAGCCGCAGATCCCACTGCCGGTAGCTGTCGTCCGAGCCGAGGGACTTGTCGTAGCGGCGCATGGTCAGGCCGATCTCCTCGCCCTCGTGGGGGAAATTGACGTCGTCGACGGTATCGAACGAGTACTTCAGTTCGTAGTAGCCCTCGGTGAAGTCGATGTCCGGCAGGCTCGGGTCGCCGATGCGCACGTCGGCCTTGCCGTAGGCCTGCACCGCGCCCAGGCGGATTTCGCCGTTGTTGGCGATCTGCCGGCCGACGTTGAGACCGTAGCCGTAGCGCTCCAGGCGGTAGCGCAGCAGCGGGTCGTTGTCCTCGGTGACGTCGACGTTCTGTGCCTCGTGGAACAGGAAGGGCGCGACGAAGTAGCGCGAGCCGACGTCGAGCGGCTGGTAGAACTCGCTGTAGAGTTCCTGGCGGTCGCCGAGCTGGACCCGGGTCAGCCACTCGGCGCCGAGCCGGTTGAGGCCGTTCATGCGGTAGCTGCCGCCGAGGTTGAAGGTGCTTTCGCCGCGCATGTCGTCGGACAGGTTGAGGCCCAGACGAAGGAAGTCGGTGCCGCCTTTCTTGCCGGTGGCGTGGATCACCAGGGTGTTGAGCTTCTTCTCCTTGACCACCCGGTACTGCACCTGGTCGAAGTAGTCGAGGCCGTAGAGGGTGCTCATGTCGTCCTGCAGGCGGCCGAGATCGAGGCGCGTGCCGAGCGGTTGGCGGATGTAGTGGCGGATCACCTCGTCGCTGACCTTCGAGTTGTTCTCCACGCGGATCGCGTCGATCACCGGCTTGCGCTGGTTCGGCGTGCGCGCCACGTCGAGCGCTTCGCTGTTGAGGTCCTTCGGCTTGCGCAACTCGGCGAGGCGCGCGGCGAGCACCGTGGTGGCGCGGTAGCCGGCATCGATCAGTTGCGGCACGCGGCCGAAGTCGGTGGTGCCGTAGCCGGACAGCGGCGGCTGGATCAGCACGTCGCCGGGCTTGAGCGTGGCCAGCTGGGCTTCGGAGTTCTTCCGGGTCATCAGGGTGATCGACTGGTTCATCACGTCGAGCACGGTACTCAGGTCCTTGCGGTCGCGCAGCGGGTTGCCGATGTCGACCACGATCACCACGTCCACGCCCATGTCGCGCGCCACGTCCACCGGGATGTTGTCGACCATGCCGCCGTCCACCAGCAGCCTGCCGTCGATTTCCACCGGGGCGAACACGGCGGGGATCGACATGCTGGCGCGGATCGCCTGGGGCAGGTGGCCCTTGCGGAACACTACTTTCTCGCCGGTTGCGATATCGGTGGAGACGGCGCGGAAGGGGATCGCCAGCTTGTCGAAGTCGCGGTTGTCGCTGGTGTGCACCAGCAGGCTTTCCAGCACCATCGCCAGGTTCTGGCCCTGGATCACCCCCAGCGGCAGGCCGAGGGTGCCGTCGTCGCGGAAGCTGATCTTCTGCTTGACCAGGAAGTCGCGGTCGTCCTGCTTGCGCCGGAACGGCACGTCCTTGCGCGGCGGCGCGTCGGACAGCGCCTGCTGCCAGTCCATCTCCAGGGCGACGCGCTCCAGTTCGGCGGGGGTGTAGCCGGAGGCGTACAGGCCGCCGACCACCGCGCCCATGCTGGTGCCGGCGATGGCGTCGATCTGGATGCCCTGTTCGTCGAGGGCCTTGAGCACGCCGATATGGGCCAGGCCGCGGGCGGCGCCGCCGGAGAGGACCAGGCCGATCTTCGGCCGGGCCTCCGCGGCGAGGGCGGACAGGGGAAGCAGGAGCAGCAGTACGAGCAGCAGGCGGCGCATGAGAACGATCCGGAGCCGGGTGAAAAGGCGGCTATTATAGGCGCGACCGTTTCCCCTGAGCCGCCGACATGCCCACCGCCAAGCCCGAAATCGTCATCACCTATTGCACCCAGTGCCAGTGGCTGCTGCGTGCCGCCTGGCTGGCCCAGGAACTGCTCAGCACTTTCGCCGACGATCTCGGAAAAGTCTGCCTGGAGCCCGGAACCGGGGGCGTATTCCGCATCACCTGCGACGGCGTGCAGGTCTGGGAGCGCAAGGCCGACGGCGGTTTCCCCGAGGCCAAGGCGCTCAAGCAGCGGGTTCGCGACCGCATCGATCCGCAACGCGACCTCGGTCACAACGATCGTCCTTCCCGCTGAACCGCTGCCGTTCACCCATGGCTTGTTGCAGGTCAACGGGCGGCGCGGCGCATAGGCATAGCCTGGGGGCATTCATCCTGTCGAAGGGAGTGCCCATGAGCATCATCGTCACCGGCGCCGCCGGCTTCATCGGCAGCAATCTGCTGCAGGCGCTGAACCGGCGCGGCGAGACCGACATCATCGCGGTGGACGATCTCACCGACGGCGAGCAGTTCCGCAACCTGGCGGACGCCGATATCGCCGACTACCTGGACCAGAACGACTTCCTCGAGCGTTACGCCCGCGGCGACTTCGGCACGGTCCGCGCGCTGTTCCACCAGGGCGCCTGCGCCAGCACCCTGGAAAGCAATGGCCGCTACATGATGGAGAACAACTACCGCTACAGTTGCCGCCTGCTGGAAAGCAGCCTGGAACTCGGCGTGCCGTTCCTCTACGCCTCGTCGGCGGCGGTCTACGGCGCCGGCCGGACCTTCCGCGAGGCGCGCCAGTACGAGCGGCCGCTGAACGTCTACGGCTATTCCAAGTTCCTCTTCGACCAGCGTGTGCGGCGGGCGCTGCCGCAGGCGCGCAGCCAGGTGGTCGGCCTGCGTTACTTCAACGTCTACGGGCCGCGCGAGGAACACAAGGGGCGGATGGCCTCGGTGGCCTACCACTGCTACCAGCAATTGCGCCGCGACGGGCGGGTCGAACTGTTCGGCGAACACGGCGGCTTCCCGCCCGGCGGCCACCTGCGCGACTTCGTCGCGGTGGAGGACGTGGCGCGGGTAAACCTGCATTTCTTCGACCATCCGCAGCGTTCGGGAATCTTCAACCTCGGCAGCGGCCAGGCACGGACCTTCAACGAGGTCGCCCTGGCGGTGATCAATAGCGTCCGCGCCAACGCCGACCAGCCGCCCCTGTCGCTGCAGCAGGCCGTGGAAAGCGGCCTGCTCGGCTACCGCGAGTTCCCCGAGTCGCTGCGGGCGCGCTACCAGAGCCATACCTGCGCCGACCTGGAGCTGTTGCGCGAGGCGGGCTACCGCGACGATTTCCAGAGCCTGGAAGAGGGCGTCGCCGGCTACTGCCGCTGGCTGGCGCGCAGCGCCTGAGGGATCCCGCTCAGCGGCCCAGCGCCCCGCTTACCGGGGCGCGGGCGAAGCGCAGCTCCGGCAGCAGGGTCAGCAGCGCCAGTACCCCGAGGGCCGCGCCGACCCAGAGCGCGCCCAGCAGGCCGAATCCGCCGGCGATGCCCAGGCCGCCGATCCAGGAACCGGCCATCACGCCGAGCATGATGCAGGCGGTGTGCACCGAGTTGACCAGCATGTTGTTGTGGCCGACACGTGCGCCGCGGGTCACCAGCGCCGGGTTCATCGACACCCCGGTCAGGCCGATCACCACCAGCGCCGCCACCGCCACCGCCGGAACCTGTCCGAACAGGGCGAAGGCCACCATCGCGGCGATTGCCGCCAGCAGGCCGAAGGCCAGGACCGCGATGGTATGGCGGTCGGCCAGGCGGCCGACGATGTTGTTGCCCACCAGCGTCGCCAGGCCGTAGACCACCAGCAGCAGCGGTACGGTCGAGGCGGAGAAGCCGCTGACCTCGGTGAGGATCGGCACGAAATAGGTGAAGCCGGCGAAGGTGGCGCCGATCAGCAGCAGGCTGGTGGCGTAGACCCACCATAGATGGGCGTTCCTGAACACCTTCAGTTCCTCGCGCAGCGAACCGCTGCCCGCCGACCCCGGGATCGCCGGCATCAGTTGCAACACCAGCAGGCCGACCAGCACCGCCACCAGCGCCACCGCGAAGAAGCTCGCGCGCCAGCCGTACCATTCGCCCAGCCAGGTGGCGACGGGCAGGCCGAGCACGGTGCCGACCATCAGGCCACCGAGCACCAGCGACGACGCGCGGCCGAACTGGTTGCCTTCGACCAGTTCGGCGCAGGCGGTCAGCGCCACGCCGAAGAAGGCCGCGGCGGCGACCGCGGTGACCAGTCGCGCCACCACCATCACCGCATAGCCCGGCGCCAGGCCGCCGATGACCTGGCCGACCACGAACAGCGCGATCAGGCCGAGCAGGGCGTTCTTGCGCGGCACGCGGAGCAGGGCGGTGGTCAACAGCGGGCCGCCGACGGCCATCGCGCCGGCGTAGAAGGTGACCAGGTAGCCGATCGCGGCGAAGGACACGCCGAATTCGGCGGCCAGCGCCGGCATCAGTCCGGCGACCATGTATTCGCTGGTGGTCAGGGCGAAGATCGCGGCACCGAGCACGTAGACAATCAAAGGCATGTTTCCAGCTCCCGAGCGGTTCAGACGACGATGAAGCGAGCCACGGCGACCTGCCCGTGCCGTGGCCGCGCGATGAATGCACGACGGCGACTCATGCCGCCGACGAACCGAAGCCCTGGTCGGCGCCTTCGGGCAGCACCGTCACGCAGTGGGCGAACAGGTTCGAAGCGCTGCGCACCACGGTCAGCCCGCACTCGGCGAGCAGGGCGTGGAGGCAGGCGCGCGAATACGAGCGCGAGTAGAAGCCGTCGCTGCCGGTGAACACGGTGCCGTCGTCCCGCGTTTGCAACTCCAGGCCCTGCACCCCGCAACGGCGGTAGTAGCTCTGGCGGACGCGGGTGGCCTCGGCGCTGTCGCCGAACACCGAGACCACCGCCGCCACGCTGCGCTCGGCGAGGGAGTCGAGCAGCCGTTTCGGCTCGCGGAAGTTGCCCAGCAGGTTGAACGGCAGCAGGTACAGCGCGCGCGAGCCGACCGAGGCACCGCGCCTGGTGTGGTTGAGGATGTCGTCGACCACCGTGTCCGCGCGATCGCTCATGCCCTCGCGCTCGATCCGCGTGCGCAGCGTCTCGATCGCCCGCTGGTCGAGGTCGACGCCGAGATAGCGGGCATTGAGCAGGCGCGCGATTTCCAGCGCCCGGCCGTCGTAGCAGCCTAGCTCGACCAGTGCGTCGCAGCGCAGGTAGGCCATCGCCTCGAAGGTCATCAGGCTTTCCATTTGCAACAACGGCAGCACGTCGTCTGGAAAGTTGGCCAGGGTCATTATCGTCCTCGGTCCGAACTCCAGCTCGTAGAAAGCCGACTCCCGATGCGTCCCGATCGTGAGATCCATGTTCTGACTCACCTCTTCCTCCAGCGAATCTCGCTCTGGTGTTGGTTGATCGAAGGCGATGCGCGTTCCCATGTCCCGGCACCGCCTTCGCCTGGCAGAGAAGTGACGGAACGCCGGCGTTCGCTGGCCTCAGGCGGCGCGGTGCTTCTCGACCAGCTGGAACAGTTCGTCCACCGTTTCCAGCAGGTCGAGTTCGTCGTCGACCCCGGTGACGCCGAACTCCTTGCGCAGCTTCAGCGACAGCTCGCTGACCACCAGCGAATCGAAAGCCAGGTCTTCCATCCTGCTGTCCCGGCTGATTTCCTCCTTCGGCACGCCGCTGGCGACGCTGAGCACGGTGAGGAGATGGTCTTCCATGTCGTTGGGCATTGTTCTTCCCTCTTCAGTCCATTGTCGGAACGATCTTCGGCCAGCGCAGGGCGACCGAACCCCAGGTCAGTCCGGCACCGAAACCGGTGAGGACCATGTTGCCGCCGTCGCGCAGGATGCCTTGGCGCAGGCCGTGGGCCAGGGCCAGGGGAATCGAGGCGGCGACGGTATTGCCCACCTCGGCGATGTTGCTCACCACTCGCTCGACGGGAAGGTCGAGCTGGTCGGCGACCGCCGCGAGGATACGCGTGTTGGCCTGGTGCGGAACCAGGTGATGAAGGTCCGAAGCTTGCCAGCCGACCCGGTCGAGCACCCGCCGCACCGAGTCGCTCATCTGCGTCACCGCTTGGCCGAACACTGCCTTGCCGTCCATCCGGAAGTAGTTGGAGGCCTGTCCGGAACTGCGTTCGGCGCGACTGACGGCGGGGGTCATCAGCAGGTCGAACTGGTGGCCGTCGCTGCCGAGGTCGAAGGCCAGCAGCGCGCCTTCTTCCTCGGCATCGCCGGCACGCAGCACCACCGCTCCGGCGCCGTCGCCGAACAGTGCGCGGGTCGAGCGATCGGCGGGGTCGAGGGTATGGCTGAAAGTGTCCACCCCGACCAGCAGCGCGCTGTCCGCCAGCCCGGCGCTGATCAGCGAGCCGACGCTGGCCAGGCCGTAGACGAAGCCGGTGCAGGCGGCGGACAGGTCGAACGCGAGCGCGCCGACCAACCCCAGGCGCGCCGCGACCCTGGGCGCGGTGGCCGGGCAGCAGAAGTCGCCGGTGCTGGTCGCCAGCACCACCGCGTCGACCCGCTCCAGCCCCGCCGAGGCGAGCGCGGCGGAGGCCGCCCGCAGGGCCAGGTCGCCGCTGCCGAGGTCGCCGGCGATATGCCGCTGGCGCACGCCGGTGCGGCTGCTGATCCAGGCGTCGGAAGTGTCCAGCTCGGCGGCGAGCATGTCGTTGCTGAGCACGGCCTCGGGCAGGTAGCTGCCCAGGCCGCAGACCACGGCGGCGCGCGGCATGGCTCAGGCTCCCTGGACGATCTTGGCGGCGGCCTCGACCCCGCCCAGGGCCTCGAGGTGCCGCAGCGGATTCCAGAAGTCGCGGTAGAGCAGGATCTGTCCGTCGCGGGTGCGCAGCACCGAGATGTAGTCCTGCGCCAGCTTGCCGCCGGAAACGGTGGCCACGCCGTCGCCATGGAATTCGCCGATGGCCAGGTCGGGGTCGGCGGTCTCGTAGAACTGCACGTCGGTGAAGCGCACGGTCAGGTGCTCGGGAAACAGGCGCATGTGCGCCCAGATGGTTTCGCGGCCCTCGAAGCGGGTCTTCCAGCCCGGCGGGGCGTAGGGGAATTCGAGTACGCCTTCCGGATGGAACAGGTCGCACCAGCCACGGGCATCGCCGTTTTCCAGGAGGCGCAGGCTGTGGACGAGAATTTCCTTGGCATTCATTGGGCGATCCTCTCGATCGGGTTGGCGTGGGAGGTGGGGTTCGCCGGGGCGCTGCATCCGGTACGCACCGGCACGCTGATCAGGGCGCGGAGGAAGGTGATGGGCAGCCATTGCAGCTCCGCGTGGGGCACTGCCAACTGGAGGTCGGGGAAGCGCGCGAGCAGGCGCTGGATGGCGATCCGCCCCTCCAGCCGGGCCAGCGAGGCGCCGACGCAGTAGTGCACGCCGAAGCCGTAGCCGAGATGGCCATCGGTGTTGCGGGTGAGGTCGAGGCGGTCGGGATCGTCGAAGCGCTCGGCGTCGTGGTTGGCGGTCAGGTTGGAGACCAGGATGTATTCGCCGGCGGGAATGGTGACCCCGTCCAGTTCCACGTCTTCCACGGTGAAGCGCAACATCGAGGCGCGCACCGGACTGTCGTGGCGGACCAGTTCTTCCATGGCGTTGGGCAGGAGTTCCGGCCGCGCCCGCAACAACGCCAGTTGCTCCGGGTTGACCAGCAGGGTGACCAGCGCATTGCCGATCATGTTCATGGTGGTTTCGAAGCCGCTCATCATCAGCAGGTGGGCCATGGAGACGAGTTCCGCCTCGCTCAGCTGGCCGCTCTCGTCGGCGGCCTGTACCAGCCCGCTGTAGACGTCGTCGGCCGGCTGCCGGCGCTTGGCCTCGAGCAGCACGCGCAGGTAGTCGACCTGCGCATCGGCCAGGGCCTGGGCCTCTTCCGGCGACAGCAGTTCCGCCTGGCGCTCCCAGGATTGGCGGGCGTGTTCGCGCTCGGCCTCGGGAATACCCAGCAGCTCGAAGATCACCGCGATAGTCAGCGGGATCGCGAAGTCGGCCATCAGGTCGGCCTGTTCGCGGCCGGCCATGGCGTCCAGCAATTGCTCGGTGATCCGTTCTATATGCGGTTGCAGGCGTTCCACCTGGCGCGGGGTGAAAGCGCGGCCGACCAGCGAGCGCAGGCGAGTATGGTCCGGCGGGTCGAGGTTGAGCATGTGGTGGCTGAGTCCCTCGCCGATACCCGCGCGCGGGCTGCCGGTACGCTTCGCGTAGAGTTCGGCGGCCTGCCGGGCGTCGCGGCGGACGCCCGGATGGTTGAGGACCTTGCGCGCGTCGCGGTAGCGCGTCACCACCCACACCGGATGCTCGGCGGCGCGGTGCGCGGGACGCGGCGCGCCGTCCACCTGCAGGCCGTCGTAGAGCGCGTGCAGTGGCGAGATCAGTTCCTCGCCCAGTCTCAGTTTGCGATCAGGCACGTTGCTCCTCCTTCGCCGCCGGGGCGGCGGTGACGATGGGGCGGAACATCCCGTCGATCACGCTATCGGGCAGCAAGCGCGCGAGCAGGGTGCCACGGCGCACGTCGGCGCCGACCCGATAGCGGGTCCGCGGCTTGGCCGCGGTGAGCGCGGCATGCACCGCGGCGGCGACGTCGGCGGGCTTGGTCGCGCTGTTGCGCGCGCCGTCCTCGTTGGCCTGGAGGAAGCGCAGGTAGGTATCGCGATAGAGGTCGGCGACGGCGTCGGGGGCGTCGGCCAGGGCGCGCTCGCCCTCGCTGGCGATCTTGCCCCAGATTGGTGTCCAGATCGCCCCGGGGCTGACCACCGAGACCTGGATGCCCATGGGCGCCAGCTCGCGGCGCAGGGCGTCGCTCACTCCTTCCTTGGCGAACTGCGCGGCGGAGTAAGCGCCCAGGTAGGGAATGGCAACCGAGCCGAGGCCCGAGGTGACGTTCACCAGGCGCGCCGCGCCGCCACGGCGCAGCAGCGGCAGGATCGCCCGGGTCACCGCGAGCTGGCCGATCAGGTTGACTTCCAGCTGGCGCCGCAGCAGGTCGCTGGAGACACATTCCAGCGGCGCGGAAATACAGATCCCGGCGTTGTTCACCAGGCCCCAGAGCCCGGTATCGCCGACTTTCTCCGCCACCTGCGCGGCGGCCCGGCCAATGGATTCCTCGTCGGTGACATCGATCAGCAGCGTGCTGATCCGACCGGACGTACAGGCGTTCGCCAGGCGCTCGCCATCCTCCTGGCGGCGTACCCCGGCGATCACCTGGAAACCCTGCTCGGCCAGGTGCAGCGCGGTTTCCCGGCCGAGGCCGCTGGAGGCGCCGGTGATCAGTACGTGGCGGCCCTGGGGCGAGAGAGGTTTGCTGGTGAATAACATGTCATTGCTCCTCGAGGGCGGATCGTTGGGGGGCGTGGATCGCCGACAGCAGGGTGCCCAGGCAATCTTCGGCCAGGCGTTCGGCGCGTTCGCCGGGGACCGCTTCGTCGATATAGGTGAAGTTCCAGAACAGCCGGCCATGGCTGGAGTTGATGGCGGCCACGAAGTAGCCGTTCACCGAGATGCCGGTGAGGAACTGCGCGTCGGAGAGGCGCAAGGCGCCGATCCGCTCGGGGAACGGATAGCGACCGATGTTGGAGGAGCACAGGTTGATCGGCCCTTCGGCTTCCATGAAGGTCATGAATGGCCGCGCGTCGGCCATGCAGCGCGGCGCAGCGCTGGCGACCAGGGTGACCAGGTTGAAATGATGGCCCTGGCGACGGCGTTCGCCGAGGTCGTCGGTGAGCGCGCGGGCGACCTCCCAGAACGGCCGGGCGATGTCCAGCACCACCGGTACCGTGGCGACGTAGGTGCCTACTTCGTCGGGGCGCACCGGCGGCTCCAGTTCGTCGCGGAAGTCGATCGGCGAGCCGATGGCGATGTGGCTAGGGCGGCGCTGGTGGTCGTGGCCGGCGGCGATGGCCAGCGCCGCGGTCAGCGCGCCGTGTACCGTGGTGCCGTGTTCGCGGGCGCGTCGTTGCAGCTGTTCCAGCTGTGCGCCGTCCAGTTCCCGGTGCAGCAGGCGGGTACGCCGTGCCTCCAGCGGCACCGGGTTGCTCGGCTCGATCCGGCCCGGGCGGTGGCGGCCGACCAGCGCTTCGTCCTGGGCGGTCTGCTCGGCCAGGCGCGCCGCGCCTTCGTCGCCGGTGAAGCGGCGCGGACGCAGATCCTCCGCCGGCGGCAGGGCGCTGGCGCTCCAGGGTTGCGCGGCGGGGTCGGCGGCCAGGGTCAGCCATTGTTCGGCGAGGGTCAGCACGGTAGTGCCGTCGGCGATGATGTGCGGTACCACGACCAGCAGGTCGTGGGCGCCGGCGTCGGTGGCGATCGCCACGGTACGGATCAGTGGCCCGCTGTCCGGATTGATGCGTTCCGGCAATTCGCGCTCGTTGATTTCCCGCAGCCATCGGTCCTCGCCGCCACCGCGCACCTCGCGCAGCGGGATGGGCCGCTCGCAGGGCACCCAGCGCGGGTCGAGCCCGGCATCGTGCTCGATCCGCGCGCGCAGCAGCGGATGCCGCGCCTGCAGCGCGTCGAGGCCGCGGCGCAGGTCGTCGATGGACAACTGGCCATGGACCCGCACCCGGGAAATCACGTTCAGCGCGGAGAACTGGTCGCTGAGCCAGTACCAGCGTTCCACCGCGGACAGCGGGCGTCGTATCTCGGCCATTATTCGACTCCTGGGAAGGTCAGTGCCAGTTCGTTCTGCCGGGCGAAGGTTCGCTCCGGAGCGAAGCGGAAGTAGAGATCGCGGGCGACGGTGCGCAGCGGATGCTCCAACTGCTCGATGCGGCTCAGCGCCCGCGAGGTCTCGACCATCGCCCTGGCGCGGTCGCGACGGCGGTTCTCGTAGGCGCGCAGGGCGGCTTGCGGGGCGTCGATGGTGGCCAGGCAGTGGGCCAGCACCGCGGCGTCTTCGATGGCGATGGCGGCGCCCTGGCCGAGGCTGGTCAGCATCGGATGCGCGGCATCGCCGAGCAGGGTCACCGGGCCGTCGCCCCAGCGCTCCAGGAACGGTCGGTCCTGGGCCGGCAGGCTGCTGATGTCGGCCTCCGGGGTCGCCTCGATGACCGCCTGCACTTCGTCGGCCCAGCCGGCGTAGAGGCGCTGGATGCCCGCCTTGCCGCCGCGCCAGTCTTTCGCCTGCTCGGCCGGCATGTTGCGGGTGCCCCACCAATAGACGTTGCCTTCGCCGATGTCGGCGAGACCGAAGCGCTGCCCACGGCCCCAGTAATGGGCGACGTAGCCCGGCGTCACCTTCGGATGGCGGAACGCCGGCGTGGCGCGCCAGATCACGTAGTGCCAGTCGGTGGGACGCTCCGGGCCGGTCATGGTGGCGCGGATCGCCGAGTTGAAGCCGTCCGCGCCGATCAGCACGTCGGCGTGCACTTCGCGGCCGTCGCTGCAGAGCACGGTGACGCCTTCGCCGTCGGCGTGGCGCAGGTAGCCGGTGGCGCTCACGCCCAGTTCGATGCGGCAGTCGCGGGCCTGTTCCAGCAGCGCCTGCTGCAGGCTCGCGCGATGGATCGCCAGGCTCGGCTGGCCGAGCTGGCGGGCCAGGCCGCCGAAGTCGATGGCGCGGATCGGTCGCCCGCGCCGGGTGAGGAACCGCAGCGAGTCGAAGGCCTGGGCGCGGGTAAGGTCAGGGCGCACGCCGACCCTCTCCAGGGCGGTCAACGCGTTGGGCATCAGCGACAGCGCCGAGCCGACCGCGCGCAGCTCCCTGGCCCGCTCGTAGAGTTCGACCTCGAAGCCGGCGGCCTTCAGGCACGCGGCTGCGGCGAGCCCGCCGATGCCGGCGCCGGCGATGACGATCTTCAGGGGATGTCTGCTCATGGGCGGGTCCGTTCGCTGGAGGTGGAGGGTTCGAGCAACGCGGCGATCTCTGCCGCGACCGTCTCGACATAGGGTTCTTTCATCAGCACCAGGTGGTCGCCGGGTACGTCGATCACATCGAGGCGGCCGCTGGTCCAGTGCTGCCAGCCGTTCTTCGGATCGCCGTAGTGGGTGCCGGCGGCGTCGTGCATCGGCTTCAGCGCCAGCGGCAGCGGGCCGTCCGCGCGCAGCAGGGTCATGTCCTGGTCGCTGACCTCCGGGCGATAGCCGATGAGTGCCTGCCAGCTCGCCCGGAACAGCTCGTAGAGCCGTTGCACGGTGGCGCGCGGGGTGCCGGCGGGAAGCACGCCGGCCTCGATGGCGCGTTCGACGATGTGGTCGAGCTTCTGCTCCAGGCTCGCGCCTTCAGGCAGCGGCTCGACCTCCTCGTCGCTGCGCTCGAACCAGACCAGTTCCCAGTAGAAGAACAGCAGCAGGGCTTCGTCGCTGGCGCTGCCGGCGTGGTTGCGGTCGACGGTGATGGAGTCGAGCACGATCAGTTGGGCGACCGCCTGTGGGTCGAGCGCGCGCAGTTGCCGGGCCATCTCGTAGGCGACGAAGCCGCCGAACGACCAGCCGCCGAGGTAATAGGGGCCTTCCGGCTGCACCCGGCGGATCGCCGCGAGGTAACTGGCGGCGATGTCCTCGAGGACCGCCAGCGGCGTACTGCCCTGGCCGGTGCCGGCCGCCTGCAGGGCATATACCGGCTGCTCCGGCGGCAGCGCGCGGACCAGCGGCAGGTAGCAGAGTACGTGGCCGCCGAGCGGGTGGACGAGGAACAGCGGCGGGCGGCTGCCGCCGGCACGGATCGGTACCAGCGGGTCGAAGGCGCGTACCGCCGAGCGCTCCCGCAGGCGTTCGGCCAGGCCCTCCACGGTCGGCGTCTCGATCAGCGCGGCCATCGGCAGGTCGACGCCATAGCGCTTCTCGATCAGCAGCATGAAGCGCATCGCGCTGAGCGAGGTGCCGCCGAGGTCGAAGAAGCTGTCGCGGATGCCTACCCGGGGACGATCCAGCAACTCGCCGAGGAGTCCGGCCAGGGTGCGCTCGTAGTCGTCGCGCGGGGCCAGGTACTCGATGTTCGACCCGTGCTCCAGCGGCAGCGCGCGCAGGGCGGCGTCGTCGCGCTTGCCGCTGGGGGTGAGGGCGAAGCCGTCGACCCAGGCGAAGTGCGCCGGCACCATGTGTTCCGGCAGTTCGCTGCGCAGCGCCTGCTTCAGTTCGGCGAGATCCACCGCCTCGGGCTCGCCGAGCAGGAAGGCAGCGAGGAATGCATCGTTGCCCTGGCGCTCGCGAGCCACCACCGCCGCGCCGCGCAGGCCCGGCTGGCGCTCGGCCTGGCGCATGATCGCCAGCTCGACCTCGGCCGGCTCGATGCGGAAGCCGCGGACCTTGACCTGGGTATCGGCGCGGCCGAGCCAGACGATCTCGCCGTTGCCGAGGATGCGACCGAGGTCGCCGGTGCGGTAGAGCCTGGCGCCGGGTCGCCAGGGATGTTCGACGAAGCGCTCGGCGGTGAGTTCGGGGGCGCGGTGGTAGCCGCGCGCGAGGCAGTCGCCGCCGAAGTACAGCTCGCCGGTAACGCCGACCGGTACCGGGCGCAGCGCGGCGTCGAGCACCTGCACCTCGACCCCGTCCAGCGGCCGGCCGATCGGCGGCAGGTCCGGGTAGTGCGCCGGGTCGCCGCTCAGCGAGTGGTAGGTGACCTGGTGCGTCTCGGTGGGGCCGTACTGGTTCTCCAGCAGCAGCCCGGGCATCGCCGCGCAGAACGCGCGGACGTCTTCGGTGATGCGCAACTGCTCGCCGGAGGACACCACCACGCGCAGGGCGCCGGGGCGTACGCCCAGCGCGTTGGAGGCCTCGGCGAGGCGTTGCAGGGCGACGAAGGGCAACAGCACGCGCTGGACCTGGCGGCGTTCGAGGACATGCAGCAGCGCGGAGGGGTCCATCCGCTCGCGGTTGGAGATGAGTTGCAGCTCGCCGCCGCCGCACAGCGTGGAGAAGATCTCCTGGAAGGCCATGTCGAAGCTCAGCGGCGCGAACTGCAGGGTGCGCAGCCCCGGTACGCCGCTGGCGACGCGCAGTTGCCACTGGGTGTAGTTGGCCCACATCCGATGGCTGAGCTCGACGCCCTTCGGCCGCCCGGTGGAACCGGAGGTGAACAGCAGCATGGCCAGCTCGTCGAGCTGCGGCGCGGCGAAGGTTTCGGGCTCGATGTCGGCGACCAGTTCCTCTACCGGCAGCACCCGTTCCGCCGCGGCGACATGGGCGTGCTCGGGATGCGCGACCACCCGGAACGGCTGCGCGGTCTCCAGGATCAGCGCCAGGCGCTGCGCGGGATAGCTGACGTCCAGCGGCACGCAGACCAGGCCGGCGCGCAGGATGCCCCAGATCGTCGCGATCATCTCCGGCGAACGGTTCAGCGCCACCCCGATCGCATCGCCGCGGCGCGCGCCGGCGCGGACCAGGCGGGTGGCCACGCAGCGCGCCACATGGTCGAGGTCGCGATAGGTCCAGCGTTGCTCCTCGAAGGCCAGCGCGGCGCTGCCCGGCAGCGCCTCGACCTGGCGTTCGAACAGGCTGACGACGTCGACCAGCGGCTCGGGCCGGGTAGCGGCGTCGCGGCGAGGGGCGAGGAAGGCGAAGTCGGCGGCTTCGTCGGGATGCTCGGCGAGGCGCCACAGGAGCTCGACGAAGGTCGCGCCGATCAGCGCGGCCTGGCTGCGGCTGATGCCGCGGCCGTCGCTGTCGATGCGCAGGTACATGCCGTCGCTGGGCGTGGCGATCACGTTGACCAGCAGGGCGAAGTTGGTTTCTTCCCAGACGCGGAAGTCGCGCAGTTGCCACAGCGGTTCGAGGACATGCAGGTTGACGTAGTTGAAGGCGCTGCTCAGTTCGTCGCCGACGATCTGCTGGATGGCGCTGAGCGGATAGCGGCGATGGGCGTGTCCGTCGCGCTCCTGGCGGAACAGCGCATCGGCTACCTCGATCCAGCTATGCCCGGCAATCTCCGAGCGGACCGGCACGGTATTCAGGAACAGGCCGACCATGCGGTCGGCGTCGGGCAGTTCGGGGCGGCCGTTGCTGATCGCGCCGGTGACCACGCTGTCGCTGCGGGAGAACAGATGCAGGGTCAGGCAATGGGCGGCGAGCAGCAGCGATTTCAACGGCAGTCCGCGTTGCGCCGCAGTGGCCTTGAGTCGCTCGAGCAGCCCGTCCGGCAGCGCTTCGCGATGGCTGGCCGGACCTTGCGCGGCTTGCGGCTCGTGGGTGCCGAAGCCGTCGAGGCGGGTCATCCTCGCGCCCTCCAGCAGCCCGGTCCAGTACCCCACGGCGGCCGGCGAAGCCAGCGCGGCCAGCTCCTCGCGGACATGGCAGGCCAGCGCCGGCGCCGGGCCCGGCAGCGGCTCGCCACGGTAGGCGGCGACCAGCGCGACGATCAGGTTGGCCACGCTCCAGCCGTCGAGGATCGCATGGTGGAAGCTGAACACCAGGTCCAGGCCGTCCTCGCGGACGAACGCGGCGAACAGGAACAGCCCGGGCTGTTGCAGCGAATAGCGATGGAAGCGGCGTTGGCGGATGTGCTCGTCGAGCACCGTCCCGGCCTCCGGGTTGCCGCGCAGGTCCAGGATCAGCGGCTCGCTGCGTGCCTGGGCATGCACCAGTTGCAGCGGTTCGGATGCGCCGCTGAGGTCGAACGACGAACGCAGCGCGGGATAGGCGGCGACCACCCGGTCCAGCGCGTGGCGGAACGCGGCTTCGTCCCAGGCCAGGTCGAAGCGGTAGTGGAACACGTCGTGGTAGACCGACGAGTCGGGGCGCTGGCGGCTATGGAAGAGCAGGCCGAGACTCAGCCGGCTGGTCGGGAAGGCGTCCTCCAGCCCTTCCAGGCGCGGCTTGTCGAATTCGGAAACCAGTTCGAACGGCTGGTAGCTTCGCTCCGCGAGCGGACGCACCAGGCGCTCGGCGAGGCCCGCCACCGTCGGGTTGCGCATCAGGTCGGCGAGTTCGAAGCCCAGGCCGCGCCGCTGTGCGGCGGCGCGGATGCGCAGCATCAGGATCGAGTCGCCGCCGAGGGCGTAGAAGTCGTCGTGCACGCCGACCTCCGCCACGCCGAGGACATCGGCCCACACCGCCGCCAGTTCGGCCTCGGTCGCCGTGCGCGGCGCAACCGCCGCCACCTGTTCCGGCGGTGCCGGCAGTTGCCGGCGGTCGAGCTTGCCGTTGGCGCTGAGCGGCAGGCTGTCGATGCGCACGAAGAAGGCCGGCAGCATGAAGTCCGGCAGCGTCGCCGAAAGTCCGGCGCGCAATTGACCGGGGTCGAGTTCCGCCGCAGCCACGTAGTAGCCGACCAGGTGCGTGCCGCGTACCGCCGAATCGCGTGCCACGACCGCGGCGTCGCGTACGCCGGGAAGCGCGGCGAGGCGGTCGCGAACTTCGTCGGGTTCGACCCGGTTGCCGCGGATCTTCACCTGGTCGTCGGCGCGGCCGAGGTATTCGAGGTTGCCGTCGGCCAGCCAGCGGGCCAGGTCGCCGGTACGGTAGAGACGGCCGCCGGCGACGAAGGGGTCGGCGAGGAAGCGCTCGGCGTTCAGCTCCGGCCGGTTCAGGTAGCCGCGGGCGACGCCGACGCCTCCTATATATAGCTCGCCGACGGCGCCGAGGGGCTGCGGCCTGAGCGCGCGGTCGAGGACGTACAGGCGCAGGTTGTCGATCGGCCGGCCGATCGGGACCCGCGTGGGGTTGTCGCTGGCGCATTCATGGTCGGACACGTCGACGGTGGCTTCGGTCGGTCCGTACAGGTTGACCAGTCGCACGGCCTCGCCGAACAGCCGGCGGAAGCGCGCGACCTGCAACGGCGCGAGGGCTTCGCCGCTGCAGAACACCAGGCGCAGCGAGCTTGCCGCCGCGCGGGCGGTCGGGTCGCCGTCGAGCAGGTCGAGGAACGGCGTCAGCATCGACGGCACGAAGTGGATGACCGTGACCGCGTCGCGCTGGATGCTCCGCAGCATTTCCCGCGGGTCCTTCTCGGCGCCGGGCGGCAACAGCGACAGGCGGGCGCCGGTGAAGCTCCACCAGAACAGCTCCCAGACGGATACGTCGAAGGTCACCGGAGTCTTTTGCAGAAGCACGTCGCGTTCGCCGATCGGATAACGACGCTGCATCCAGTTCAGGCGGTTGACCACCGAGCGGTGTTCGACCATCACGCCCTTGGGCACGCCGGTCGAGCCGGAGGTATAGATGACATAGGCCAGGTCGCTGGGCGCCACGTTGGCCGCCGGCAGGTCGCCGGTGCCCTGCGGCAGGCGTTCGAGGTGCAGCACGCGCGTCTCGCCCAGGCTCTCGCCGAGTGTCGCCGCGCGCTCGTCCACCAGCACCACGCGGGCGCCGCAGTCTTCCAACAGCAGGCGGACGCGCTCCAGGGGATGGTCGGGATTGATCGGCACATAGGCGCCGCCGGCGCGCTGCACGCCGAGGATCGCCGGCAGCAGGTGCGGACCGCGGGCGACCAGTAGCGCTACCCGCTCGTCGGTCCTCACACCCGCTGCGCGCAGGGCGTCGGCCACGGCCTGGACCTTGGCGTCCAGCTCGGCATAGCTGAGCGTGCCGCCGTCGGCTTCCAGCAGCGCGGTGCGTTGCGGGGTGCGCGCCACCTGCTCGGCGAACAGCGTGGGCAGGGTAGCCTGCTCGGGGAATGCCTGGTCGGTGGCGTTGCGGGTGTGGATCAGTTCCTCGCGCTCGGCGGCCGACAGCGGATCGAGTTCGCCGAGGCGGCGCTCGCCGCCCTCCACCAGGGCGCGCAGGAAGGTTTCGATATGCCGCGCCGCGGCGTCCATGGGGAAGTCGGCGTCGAACACATCGCAGGCGTATTCGAAATCCACCTGCGCGTCGCTGTGCCCGTCGAACTCGGAGACCCAGATGGCCAGCGCGTCCGGGTCATGGGCGTGGGTCTGCGCCACGGTCTCGACGCTGGCGTTCGGGATCGCCTGGGCGGCGGGCCAGCGCATGTAGGAAAGGGTGGTGTCGAACAGTGGCGAGGCGCCGCGCAACAGGTCGCCGAGGGGCATCTTCTGGTGGCGCAGCAGCGTCCGGGTCGCCTCGCGCAACTGCGCCAGGAATTCGTCGATGGTCTGTTCCGGCGCGGTGCGGATGCGTAGCGGCAGGGTATTGGCGAAGTGCCCGACCACTTGCTTGGCCGCGCGGTCGGCGCGGTTCAGCACCGGTACGCCGAGGACCACGTCGTCGTTCTGGTGGATTCGCGCCAGGTACAGCGCCACGGCGGCGGAGAGGAACAGGAAGGGCGATTCGCCACGATCGCGGATCGCGTCGAGCAGCGCGCGTTCCAGCGTCAGCCTGTGGCGCGCGGTGCGGCGCAGCCCGGCCGGGCGCCTGCGGGTGAAGAGGGCCGGCTCCAGGCCCTCCAGGGCCTCGGCGAAATAGGCGCGGTCGCCGCGGTACTGTTCCGAACCGGAGTAGTCGTCGGTCCCCAGCTGCGCCAGGAGGGAAGCCGTCGGCATCTGCGCCTGTGGCTCGCCTAGCTCGCCCAGGTAGCCGGCGCGCACCCGGCTGAGGAATAGCTGCAGGCCCCAGGCGTCGCTGACGATATGGTGGGTGCGCACGTAGACGTAGAGCGCCTGGTCGCTATGCAGCAGGGCCAGGTCCACCAGGCTGCGGCCGTCCAGCGGGTAGGCGTGGCGGAAGGCGTCGCGCAGCCAGGATCGCACGGCGGCCTCTGGGTCGCGGTCGGCGCGCAGGTCGACCTGGCGCACGTCGAAATCGGCGTCTGTATCCAGCCACTGGTACGGCGTACCGTCCGTCTCGCCGAGGCGCAGGCGGAACGCCTCGGTGTCTCGCGCCGCCTGCCGCAGCGCCCGTTCCAGGGCCTGGGTATCGACCTCGCCGGTGAAGCGGTCGTAGCTGAAGATGGTGTACTGGTCGAGTTCCGGAAACTGCGCGGCGGCGACCCAGATGTCCCGTTGGTAGGGCGATAGCGGCAAGCGAGCGAAACGAACCATCCCTGCGTCCTCTTCAACAATCCATCGGTTCGACGAACACGGGCTCCGCACGCCTCGCCGGACAGGTTCCACCCGTCGACGTTTCAGCGCGCCGTAGCCAGCGTGGTTGGCAGGGAAGCGGCGGCACCCGAAGCAAGAGCGGGGTGTACTATTACTTTTGGCAGGCTCGAAGAAATAGCTGTTAATTCTTGCAGGGTAATCGCGTTGTTAACTGTTAATTCTGGTAGGTAATTACGAGGCAACTTACAAATCTGTTAGGTTCCGGGAAACGTGCGTCGCGGCCCTGCATGACTATGCTTCACGAGATTACCTTCGCCGGCCTTTTCGAAGTTGCAGCGAGCCTTTCGAAAGTTTCTGGCTGATGCATAATGGGCCGCTCGGAAGAGGCGCATTAACGGATATATATCCGCGCCCTGGCGAACAACGAACGCATGCCCTGAAAGGTTTGCCGGATGGATTACCAACAGTTCCAGGAGGTTGCATGAAAACCGATGACAAGGACCGCGAAGGCGGCGACTCCCACGGCGCCATCGGCGCCAAGCTGATGGAGTACGCGCTCAAGGTCAGGAAGGTGTTCGTCACCGGCGGGGTCGACGAGAAGATGGCCAAGGACGTCGTCCAGCAGCTGCATATCCTCGCCTCGATCAGCGACGATCCGATCTACATGTTCGTCAATTCCCCGGGTGGCCACGTCGAGTCCGGCGACATGATCTTCGACGCGATCCGCTTCATCACTCCGAAGGTCATCATGATCGGTTCCGGCAGCGTTGCCAGCGCCGGCGCGCTGATCTACGCCGCGGCGGACAAGGAAAACCGCTATTCGCTGCCCAATACCCGCTTCCTCCTGCACCAGCCGTCGGGTGGCATCCAGGGGCCGGCGAGCAACATCGAGATCTACCGCCGCGAGATCGTGCGGATGAAGGAACGCCTCGACCGGATCTTCGCCGAAGCCACCGGGCAGACGCCGGAGAAGATCAGCGCCGACACCGAGCGCGACTTCTGGCTGAACGCGGAGGAGGCCGTGCAGTACGGCCTAGTCAACAAGATCATCGTTTCGGAACGGGAGATCACGCTGCCTGGCCAGTGAGTTTCCGCAGGCCGAACAAATACGAAGGCGGGCGCGAAGAGCGTATTTCTCGATTCTCTTCTCGCTCGCTTTTCTTTCTTTAATTTCCGATCGATAGGGTAACTTTTCTTACTTTTACTTTGCTTGCTTTCAAAATGCCATCAGCAAGAGTGGCTGGCTTTTGCAAAGTCTCACGTCGCGCGCCCGTTATTTTCGATCATTCTATAGAGCGCCATTTTTCAGGCTTACGGAAATGACCTTCCGTCTGCCGGACTTGTTTGACTCGACCTGACGTAAGCAATGGACAAGCGCCGCGAAAGTTCCAGCTTCCGCAGCGCTTGCCGGTATTTCCAGTGAATTGTTTTCAGGCGTTCGCCGCGCGCCGGGCCGCCGGCGAGTTGGCCAGGTATTCCAGGGCTTCCTGGGTATTCGCCTCGTGCTCGGGGTGGTACCAGGGATTGAAGTAACGGGCGACGTCGCGGAAGGTGTGCGCGAGGTTCGGCAGCAGGCCCTGCTTGCCGAGCCGCCACCAGGTTCGTAGGAATCCCTGGCGCTTGGCGCCGCGCAGGCCCGGGTCCTGGTCGAGGAGGGTGCGGGTGCCGTCGGCGAGCAGGTAGACCAGTATCGCGATGACCAACAGCATGGTCAGTTGCCGGGTGACGAAGCTGCCGCCCAGATGCACGTGCAGGTCGTGGGCGACGCTGCGGTGCTCGACTTCCTCGGCGCCGTGCCAGCGCAGCAGGTCGAGCATCACCGGGTCGCTGCCGCGGCGATCCAGCTCGCGGGCCTCCAGCACCCACTTGCCGAGCACGCAGGTGAAATGCTCCACCGCGGCGATGATCGCGCAGCGCTGGCGCAGCCACCAGCCGTCGAGGGCGCGGGTCAGGCGGTTCTGGCCCAGCGGGTAGTCGCAGAGCAGGCGTTCGAAAAGGAAATCCATCTTGTCGGTGAACTGCTTGGAGTCGATGTCGAACCTGCTCAGGTAGCGCTGGATCGCGCCGTCGTGGGCCCGCGAATGCATCGCTTCCTGGCGGATGAAACCCTGCACGTCGTCGCGCAGGCGGGCGTCGCTAACCAGCGGCAAGGCCTTGTTGTAGAGGCGGCAGAACCACAGTTCGCCCGAAGGCAGGAGCATGTGCAGGACGTTCATCACCTGGGACGCTTCCGCTTCGCCGGGAACCCAGTGCAGGGGGGTATCGCTGAAGTCGAAGCGGACCTTGCGCTGGACCAGCTTGTGGTGGAATTCGCTCATGGCAGGCTCTCAGGAAGTCAGGTCGAAGCGCGCGAGAAACCGCGTGGCCCAGGGCGCGAAGCGCCATTGCAGGGCGCCGAGGTGCACCTCGCTGCCCACCGAGACCACCGCCTTGTTGCGCTCCACGGCACACACCAGCTTTTCCCCGACGGTGTCCGGGCTGAGCCGGCGTCGCTTGTAGAAGCGCTGGATCTTCGCCTGGCGCCGTGCCTGGCGTTCGGCGTCCATGCCGACGAAGCGGGTGGCCTGGACGATGCCGGTATCGACGAAGCCCGGGCACACCGCGGTGACTCCGATCGAACGTCCCGCCAGTTCCGCCCGCAGGCATTCGCTGAGCATCAGTACCGCGGCCTTGCTGGTGGCGTAGGCGGGGTAGTTGCGCGACGGCGCGAAGGCCACGCCGGAGGCGACGTTGACCAGGTGTCCCGGCTTGTTCGCCGCGACCATCTGCCGGCCGAACAGGCGGCAGCCATCGATCACGCTCCACAGGTTGACCCGCAGCAGGCGCTCCCATTCCGCGGGCGAGGTGTCGAGCATCGGCCCGGCCATGCCGATGCCGGCATTGCTGACCACCACATCCGGGACTCCGAGGGTGTCGCGCACCCACTCGGCGAAGGTCTCCATGGCCTGGGTATCGCCGACGTCGACCTGGTAGACATGGGCCGTGGCGCCAAGGGCTCGGGCCAGTTCGGCGCTGCGTTCGGCGGCTTCCAGGTCGAGATCGGCGGCGAGCAGGCTGGCGCCGCGCTCGGCGAAGCTGAGCAGGGTCGAACGGCCGATGCCGCCGCCGGCGCCGGTGACCACCACCAGCTTGCCGCTCATCGAGCGCGCGTCGGGCCGGACCTGGGCGCGTTGCAGGGCCGGCGGCGACTCGCCGGTTTCCTGGGCGTCGATGAACTCGCCGAGCCAGCCGGCCAGTTGCTCCGGCTCGGCCAGCAGTTGCCAATGGCCGACGCTCGCCTCGCGCCGCCACAGGCGTGGCGCCCACAGGCTGAGGTGCTGGAACAGCTGGGCGCCGACGTAACGGTCGCGGGTCGGTACGATCAGTTGCACCGGCACTTCGGTGTGGCGCTTGCGCGGACGGAACAGGCTGCGGATGAAGTTGCCGCGGTACAGCTTGACCCCGTGCCGGCCGTCGCTGGCCTGGGTCGGGTTGACCTGCGGATGGCGGACGCCTTCGGCGCGCTTCAGGAACTGCGGCCAGAGCCGGGCCAGGCCGGCGCTCCAGAGCAGCTCGGGTACGACGGGGGTATGGAAGAAGGCGATGTACCAGGAGTGGAGCAACTGGCCGAATACCGCTTTCAGGGCCTTCGGACTGCGCTGCCTGAGGTGTTCGCGCATCCAGAAGCCGACATGGTCCAGACAGGGACCGGAGATCGAGGTATAGGACGCGATCAGCGGTCGGCACTGCGGATCGGTGACGCTTTCCCAGGTCTGGATCGAGCCCCAGTCATGGGCCAGCAGGTGTACCGGGCGGTCCGGGCTGGTGGCGCGGATCACCGCCTGCAGGTCTTCGCTGAGCCGCTGCAGGTGGTAGTCGCGGCTCCAGCGTGGCTTGTCCGAAGCGCCGGCGCCACGCACGTCGTAGGCGACGATGCGGTAGCGCCCGGCCAGTTGGCGGATCAGCGGCAGCCAGGTCTCGTGGTTGTCCGGGTAGCCATGCACCATCAGCAGCGTCGGCTTGCCGTTGTCCGGCGCGCCCCAGCAATGAACCGCCAGGCGCACGTCGCCGGATTGCACGAACAGGCGTTCCGGCTGCAGGTCGGGGAGGGCGAGGAGCGCGTTCATGCGGCCTCCCGTGCTTGCGGCAGCAGTCCGCGCGCCTGCCAGCGGCGGACGTGCGGCAGGTCGTCGTCGAGCCAGTAGGCGTCGTCTTCGGTGACTACCAGCAGTTCCTCGAACTTGGCGCCCACCCCGCGTAGCCCCAGGTGCGGTTCCACTGCCCAGAGACCGGGCGTCGGCGGGTGCTCGGAGCGCTTGCCGCTGGACCACAGCGGCGACCAGCCTTCGCGCTTGCCGGTGACCAGCGCGTTGCGCGTCAGGGTGTACAGGTTGCGCACGCCGAAGCGCGCCACCGAGGGACCGCGGCGGTTGCCGAGCTTCTCCACGCGATGGGCGAGCACTTCGAAGGGATAGGCCTTGTGCCGTGGCAGGGTGCCCTGGATCACGCAGAGCCGGTCGACCGCCTGGCTGACTTCGGCCAGGGGGCGCCGTTCGCGGATCAGGTCGAGGATGGTGCGTCGGTGTATCAGCAGGTCGTCCATCAGCCGCTCCTGCAACAGGTTGTGGCCGAGCGCGCCGGAGTAGCCGACGTCGGCGGTATAGGCGCCGAGGGTCGGCGCGCAGTCGAGGATGAACGGCATGCCTTCCTCCAGGCGCTGCTTGCCGGGGTAGAAGGCCAGGTTGAAGCCACCGAGATGACGCAGGCCGTCGAAGCCCTTGAACGAGGTGCGGCTGCCGAACCAGGCGAAGGGCTGGTGGAACCAGTCGTCGACGCCATGATCCTGCAGCCAGGTCTTCATCAGCGCCGCGGCTTCCCTCTCGCTGATGCCGGCGCGCAGTTCGCCGTGGATGGTTTCGCAGCAGGTATAGGCCAGTCGCTGGACCTGGCGGAAGTGATCGAGATCGTCGGGAGTGGGTACCCAGGCGCCTTGGGACATGGCTCTCTCCAGGCTGGCTTGTCGTTATTGTGACATTGATTGATGTCATGGTTGATGCTGGCCCATAAGCAGGCGTTGCGCCAGCCCTGGGGAAGTCTCTTCACGCCGGTGTTACGGCACTTGCTACCGGCGCCGGAAGGCCCGGGGCAGAAGGCTCGGGACGTTTCCCCCGGGTTTTGGCGGTGGTGCCGGAGGAGCGGCTGACCGACGAGTCCAGTCTTTGGTTGGCGCCCGCGCATCCGGACGCCGGCAAAGAGCGTTGCGCCCCCGGAGGTTGTGGCCGTTCGGCGGGCCTCGTTATGATCCGCCTCCATGAGCACACCCCTGACCCTCCTGCAGCGCCTGCTGCAACGTGGCGAGCAGCCGTCCGCCGAGGATGCCCGCGAATACAGCGTCGACGAACTGGCTCGCGCGGCCGGCAGCAGCGTGCGCAACGTACGCGCCTACCAGGACCGCGGCCTGCTGCCGCCGCCGGAGCGGCGCGGCCGGGTCGGCGTGTATTTCGACAGTCATCTCAAGCGCCTGCGGCTGATCAACCAGTTGCTCGAGCGCGGCTATTCCAGCGCCAACATCAAGGAACTGCTGGAGGCCTGGGAACAGGGCCGCGACCTCGACCATGTGCTCGGCCTGGACCAGGCGATCATCGGCGAGTGGAACCTGGAGACGCCCGGCAGCATCGGCTTCGATGAACTCCAGGCGATCTTCGGCGACGAACTGAACGACCGGGTGATCGACAAGGCCCAGGCGCTGGGCCTGCTGCTGTTCGACGGTGAGCGCATGAAGATCCCCAGTCCGCGGCTGTTCCAGGCCGGGCTGGAGCTGTACCGCAGCGGCATCCCGCTGGAGGCGCTGCTCGATCACCTCGGCGAGTTGCGCAGCGACACCGAGCATCTGGCGGCGGGGATCGTCCGCCTGATCGTCACCCACCTGGTGGACGGCCGCGGCACCGACCTGCTGCCCGGGGCGCCGGACCTGCAGGAGCTGGCCAAGGTGTTCCTGCGCCTGCGCCCGCTGGCGGAACACGTGGTCCAGGTGGAACTGGCGCGCGGCCTCAAGCTGTCGGCCAACGAAATGCTCGGCGAGCGTGTCGGCGAGATGCTGCGCAAGCTGGAAAAGCCTTCCTGACTCTTCTTCAGATCTTCCGCGCCGCCGCCTGGATCTGTTCCCGCAGCCAGGCGCCGGCCGCTTCGCGCTCGGCGTCGCCGCGCCAGATCTGCACGTAGTCGAAGCGCGGGATCGCCAGCGGCGGCTCGCAGACCGCCAGTTCCTCGGGTAGCCGCAACCTTTCGAGAGTGCGTTCGGCGATGGTCAGTACCAGGTCGGTGCCGGCCAGCAGCGCCGGGGCTACGGTGAAGTGCGGCAGGGTCAGCGCCACCTGCCGGCGCAGGCCGCGCTTTTCCAGGGCGCTGTCGACCTCCTCGGCCGGGTTGTCCTGTAGCGAGACGCGCACGTGGCGGGCCGCCAGGTAGCGGTCGAGGGACAGGCCGTCGGGGCGGTCGAACAGGCTGCGCCGACAGACGCAGACGAAACGCTCCTCGAACAGGCGCCTGGCACGCACGCCCTCCGGAAGCAGGGGGAACACGCCCAGCGCACAGTCCAGCTGTCCTTCGGCGACCTGACGGGCGGTTTCCAGGCGCGGTTCCTGGACTATCCCGAAGCTCACCCCGGGCGCCAGCGCCTGTTGCTGGCGCAGTAGCGCCGGCAGCACCACCCAGGCACCGTAGTCGGACATGCCCAGGCGGAAGTGGCGCCGGCTGCGCACCGGTTCGAAGGCCGGCCCGCCGATCACCCCGCGGACCTGGTCGAGGCTGGCCTGGAGCTTCGGCGCCAGCTCCAGTGCCAGGCTGGTCAACTGCATGCGGCTTTTCACCCGCACCAGCAGCGGATCGCCGAACAGTTCGCGGAGACGCCCGAGGGCGTGGCTGACCGCCGGCTGCGACATGGCCAGGCGCTGTGCCGCGCGGGACACGTGGCGCTCGCTGAGGAGCGCGTCGAGCACCACCAGCAGGTTGAGGTCGATACGGCGTAGGTCATGAATCTGCTGCATGGAAGGTGTACCAACTATCGATTTCCATTCGCGAAGTGGATAGCAAAAACTCTGCTCCAGAGGCAAGGGCCGGAGGAGGAGAATCAGCATGCCCAATTATCTGATGGTACTGATGGCAGTTTCGGTGGGCGGCATGGTGGTGCTGCAGGCCGGCAGCAACGCCTTGCTCGGGCGCCTGCTCGGCCATCCGCTGAGCGCCAGCCTGACTTCGCTGGGCGTCAGCCTCGGGGTGGTCAGCCTGGGCCTGCTGCTGGTGCGGGTGCCGCTGCCGGCTACCGCCAGCCTCGGCGGCGCGCCCTGGTGGAGCTGGCTCGGCGGGCTGTTCGGCGCGGCCTACCTGACGGTGGCGATCCTGGTCGCGCCACGCCTGGGCGCCGCCACTTTCATCGCGTGCGTGGTGGCCGGGCAGATGCTGGTCTCGGCGCTCTGCGACCAGTTCGGCTGGGCCGGTTTCCCGGTGCGCCGTTTGTCCTGGGAGGGCTATCTCGGCCTGGCGCTGGTGGTGGCGGGGGTATTGCTCCTGCAATGGCGGGGAAGAGTGTGAGGAGAGTGCCGGCGAAGGCTGTCAAGCGGAATCTGGCCTAGACCAAAATCTTGACCTGAAACTGTGATGAAGTTGGCATGAATAGTTGTTGCAAAGCGTGTTGAAACCAAAGCGTCTTTTTCCCTCACTAGCGTCGTCGGGGTTCGAACAGCTTGCTGCCGAGTGAGCCTGCGGGCGTCATGGATGCGCTCGGCAGCCCTGTGCCACACCCTGACCTGGTGAGTCCCCCGATGATTTCGAAAAGCAGAAGAAGCTTCATCCGCCTGGCCGCCGGTACGGTCGGCGCCACCGTCGCCACCAGCATGCTGCCGTCGAGCATCCAGGCGGCCCTGGCGATTCCCGCGCACCGCCGGCATGGCAACCTCAAGGACGTCGAGCACGTGGTGATCCTGATGCAGGAGAACCGCTCCTTCGACCACTATTTCGGCACCCTCAAGGGCGTCCGCGGCTTCGGCGACCGCATGGCGATCCCGCTGCCCGATGGCCAGCGGGTCTGGCACCAGAAGGGCAGCAAGGGCGAGATCCTCCCCTACCACTTCGACACCAGCACCACCAGCGCCCAGCGCGTCGACGGCACCCCGCACACCTGGCCGGACGCCCAGCAGGCCTGGAACGAAGGGCGCATGGACAAGTGGTTGCCGGCCAAGACCGAGCGTTCCCTGGGCTACTACAAGGAGCAGGACATCGCCTTCCAGTTCGCGATGGCCAACGCCTTCACCATCTGCGACGCCTATCACTGCTCGTTCCAGGGCGGCACCAACCCGAACCGGCTGTTCCTCTGGACCGGCACCAACGACCCGCTCGGCCAGCACGGTGGTCCGGTAACCACCAACGACCACGACAGCAACGGCCCGGTGGAGCAGGGCTACACCTGGACCACCTATCCCGAGCGCCTGCAGGCCGCCGGCATCACCTGGCGGGTCTACCAGGACATGGCCGACAACTTCTCCGACAACCCGCTGATCGGCTTCCGCCAGTACCGCGCCGCAGCGCCTGACTCGCCGCTGATCGTCAACGGCCTGAGCACCTGGAAGCTCGATGCGCTGAAGCGCGACGTACTGGCCAACAGCCTGCCGCAGGTGTCCTGGATCGTCGCCCCGGCCAAGTACTCCGAACATCCCGGCCCGTCCAGCCCGATCTGGGGGGCCGAGTACACCTCCTGGGTACTCGACGCGCTGACCGCCAACCCGGAGGTCTGGAGCAAGACCGCGCTGCTGGTGATGTTCGACGAGAACGACGGCTTCTTCGACCACGTCGCCCCGCCGGCCGCGCCGAGCCTCAACAAGGACGGCACGCTGCGCGGCAAGACCACAGCCGACGCCACCCTCGAATGGCACACCAAGGGCGATATCCGTTATCGCAACCAGCCCTACGGCCTCGGCCCGCGGGTGCCGATGTACGTGATCTCGCCGTGGAGCAAGGGCGGCTGGGTCAACTCCCAGGTGTTCGACCACACCTCGGTGATCCGCTTCCTGGAACAGCGCTTCGGGGTCATGGAGCCGAATATCAGTCCCTGGCGTCGTGCCGTCTGTGGCGACCTGACCTCGGCGTTCAACTTCGCCAACCCGAACAACGAGCCGTTCCCCGAACTGCCCGACACCAGCCAGGCCGACGCCATCGTCGCCAGCCAGATCAAGCTGCCGAAGCCGAAGCCGCCGGCGGTGGCCGCCATGCCCAAGCAGGAAATGGGCATCCGTCCGGCCCGCGCCTTGCCCTACGAGCTGGGCGTGCATGCGCGCTACCGCAGCGGCGGAGACGCGCTGAGCCTGACCTTCGCCAACACCGGCAAGGCCGGCGCGGTGTTCCAGGTGTTCGACCTGCTCGACAGCGAGAACCCGCCGAAACGCTACACCGTCGGCGCGCGCAAGCGCCTGCACGACAGCTTCCAGGGCGACGCCAGCGGCGACTACCACCTGGAAGTGCACGGTCCGAACGGGTTCCTCCGGGTCTTTCGCGGCAACCTGCGGCGCGACCTGGCGGAGCGCAAGGCGCCGCTGCCGGAAGTGCGGATCGACTACGAGCCGCTGTTCGGCAACCTGCGCGTGCAACTGATCAACCGTGGCCGCCATCCGGTCAAGCTGACGGTCAAGGACAACGTCTATCGCCAGGGCGAGCGGCGTACCGTCAACGTGCCGCCGGGACAGCGTCGGGAAGTCCGCTATTCGCTGCGCAGTAGCGGCAACTGGTACGACTTCAGCGTCAGCGCGCAGGGGGCGGACAGCTTCCTGCGGCGTTTCAGCGGTCGCATGGAAGATGGTCGCTCCGGCTTCAGCGACCCGGGCATGGGCCTGGGCACGCTGACCTTCTGACCCGGACGGCCGCGCCGGCTCCCTGCAATGGGGCGGCCGGCGCGGACGGCCTGCGCCCTAGTCGAGGGGAACCGGGTAGAGGGTATTGAGGATCCACTTGCCGTCCTTCAGGACGAAACCGTACGAAATCTCCTTGGCCATGTACGTATCCCAGCGCGTGCAGACGCCCTGGCCGTCGGCCTGCTTGCAGGAGTAGGCATCGATCTTGCCCATGTGCAGCTTCTCCAGGGAAACCATCTGGAACTTGCTGTTGCCGCTGCAGGCCACCGGATTGTCGATGTATCCGTACTGGCGCCAGGCCGCGTCGTAGTTGCCTCTCGACTTGAACAGGGTCTTGTCTTTCTGCGACGAGCCGGACGGCGGCGTCATCCCGTAGATGTGCTGGGTCACGTGGCCGCCCATCGAGGTATTGCGCGTGGCGTCGGCGCTTTGCTGCACGCTGGTGATGTCGCGGCAGGCGGCGGCGTTGGCCGAGGAGGCCAGCAGCAGAAGGGCGGAAAAACCCAGGCCGGCGACGCACTGGCGTGCGTCGGGGCGGGGCAGTGAAAAGCGGTTCATCGGCGGCTCCTGTGAGAGGGATTGCTTATGATGGAACGCCGCCGCGCGGTTTTCGCGAAGATGCCTCAGTCGCGATAGCGTGGCGGCGGCGCGTAGCCGCCGCCGTTCCGGGCGTCGGCGGGAAATGCCTGCGGTCCGTCGGCCGGCGCCTCGCGACCGCTGGCCGGAGCGTCCAGTTCGAACAGGGCCACGCCGATCACGCCTAGGTTGCGGCTGTCGCCGGCCGCGCTGTTGCTGGCGTAGGCATCGTCGGGACTGGCGAAGCGGAACGCCGCGACTTCCCGTTCGCTCTTGCGGAAGCCCTCGATCACCAGGCTCTCGCCCGGTTCCAGCACATAGCCGCGGTTCTTCAGGCTGCCCGGCTGGCCGTTGAGCACGTCCAGGCCGTCCACCGTGGAGACCACCTCGTAGGTCGCGCTGCCGAGGTTGTTCAGCCACAGTCGGTAGCGCTGGCCTTCACGACCCTGCAATTGCAGGGTGCTGCGGTGCTGCACGAGGTCGAACTTGCCGCCATCCTCGTCGAGTACGGCGAAGCCCACCCTGCCCTTGGCCAGGGGCAGTTCCTTGATGGCACGTCCATCGAAGCGGCTCGCGCTGTAGAACACCTGGCGGCGATCGACCGGTTGCTCCGATAGACGTCGCAGGGCCACCGAGGTGACCGGCGAGGCGACGCCTTCGCCCCATTGGGTGCCGAGCCGCTGCTCGGTCGGTGCGCCGGCCTGCTGTTGGGGCAGGCTGCAGCCGGCGAGGGCCAGCAGGCCCAGCAGTAATGCGGATAGCAGTGGTTTGCGCATGGTTCCTTCCTCTCCCTGGACCCCTGGAGGCGGGGTGCCTCCCTGATGGCTCCGAGCGCCGATGATGCCCGATCTTCGGCGGGCTTCGTAAATTTACTCGAACGGGCGCGGCGGCGCGTTTTCCTATTGGCTGACCCAGCGCTGCCGGGCCCAGGCGCTCAGGCTGTCGACCCCGAGCACCAGGACCAGCATGGCCAGGATCACCGTGGCGGCCTGGGCCTGCTGGAACAGGCTCAGGCTGAAATAGAGCATCTGCCCGAGCCCGCCGGCACCGACGAAGCCGAGCACGCTGGCCATGCGGATATTGTTCTCCCAGCGGTACAGGGTATAGGCCACCAGTTGCGGCCAGACCCCCGGCAGGGTGCCATAGGCGAATGCCGCGAGGCGTCCGCTGCCGGCCAGGCGCAGGGCCTCGGCGGGCTGCGCCGGGGTGTTCTCCAGGGCTTCGGCGAACAGCCGGCCGAGCACGCCGCCGGTGTGCAGGGCCAGGGCGAGGGTCCCGGCGTTCGGCCCGAGCCCGGCCGCCAGCACCATCAGCGCGCCCCAGACCAGCTCCGGCACCGCGCGCAGCGCATTGAGCAGGAGTCGCGCCAGGCTCTGCGCCGGTACGCCGAAGCGACCCGCCGCCGGCAGCGCGAAGAGCAGGCCGAGCAGCGCCGCCAGCAGGGTGCCGATGGCCGACATGGCCAGGGTTTCCAGCAGCCCCCGGCCAATCGCCCGCAGGTGCGGAGCGGACAGGTCGGGCGGGAAGAACTCGCTGGCGTAGGCGGCCATCTGGCCCAGTCCCTTGCCGCTGAAAAGACCTGCGGTGTCCATGTCCAGGTAGGCGAACGAGGCGCCCACCGCGGCCACCACCAGCAGCGGCCAGAGCAGCAGGCGCCAGGTCCGGCTCATGCCAGCCTCCCGCGCAGGAAGCGGCTCAGCAGGTCGGCGAGGAGGACCAGCAGGAGGAAGGTCAGCAGGATGCTGGCAACCTCGCCGCCGGCGAACATCCGCAGCGACAGGTCGATCTGCTGGCCGAGGCCGCCGGCGCCGACGAAGCCCATCACCACCGAAGCACGGATCGCGCACTCCCAGCGATAGACAGTGTAGGAAATCATTTCCCCGGCGGCGTTCGGCAGCACCCCGTAGGCGAACGCCGCCAGCCGCGATCCGCCGCCCAGCAGCAGGGCGCGGGCGGGGCGCGGATCCACCGATTCGAAGATTTCCGCGTAGACCTTGCCGAGCATGCCGGCATAAGTGATGGCGATGGCCAGCACCCCGGCAGTGGGGCCCAGGCCCACGGCGCGGACGAACAGCAGCGCCCAGACGATTTCCGGCACGCTACGCAGGAGGATCAGCAGGCCGCGCACCGGCCAGCGCAGTGCCCGTGCCCACCAGGCCGGCAGGCCGCCGCGCGGCAGTGCCGAGAGTGACAGGGCGCGGGTCGCCAGCAGCGCGGCGGGAAACGCCAGGAGCCAGGCCAGGGCCATGCCGGCGGTGGCGATGGCGAGGGTTTCCAGGGTGGCGCGGCCGAGCAGGGCGAGGAACCCGGGATCGTGCGCCGGCGGCCAGAAGCCGGCGAGAAAACCGCCCATGGTGCGTGCGTTGTCGCCGCTGAACAGGCCGGGGATATCCAGTTCGCTGAGGCGCAGCCCCGGCCAGAGCAGCAGCAACGCGGCCAGGGTCAGCAGCAGGCGCGGCAGGGCGGCGGGGTCGCGTGGTGGAGAAGCGGCGTTCAGCATCGTGGGATGTGCACCACGGCGGGTTCGCCGACCGGGCTGGCGCGCTCGGCCTGCAGTTGTTCGTTGGCGTAGAGGGCGTCCAGCGCGGCGCGGTCGACTTCGCCGGCGGGCAGGTCGAAGGCGATGCGTCCGGCGCGCAGCCCGATCACCCGGGGGAAGTGTTGCAGCGCCAGGTCCACCGCGTGCAGGCTGGCCAGCAGGGTGCTGCCGCGCGCGGCGGCCTCGCGGTTGAGCAGGGCCAGGGTATGGCCGGCGAGCACCGGGTCCATGGCCGAGACCGGTTCGTCGGCGAGGATCAGCTCGGCGCGCTGGTAGAGCACCCGGGCGATGCCGACCCGTTGCAACTGGCCGCCGGAAAGCTGGTCGCAGCGCTGGAACAGCTTGTCGCCGAGATCCAGGCGTTGCAGTGCGTCGTGGGCGCCGGCGCGGTCCAGCGGATAGACCAGGCTGACCAGGCTCTTCCATAGCGGCCACTGGCCAAGGCGCCCGGCCAGTACCGCGCTGACCACCCGCTGTCGTGGCGGCAGCGGCGGCGCCTGGTGGACCAGGCCGATGCGCGCGCGCAGGCGTTGGCGGGCGGCGGCGGATAGCGCCCAGGGCTCCTCGCCGAGCAGTTCGACACGACCGGCGCTGGGCCGCCATTGGCTGGCGAGCACCCGCAGCAGGCTGGTCTTGCCGGCGCCGGAAGGTCCAATCAGGGCCACCCGTTCGCCAGCGGCCAGGCGCAGGCGGATGTCGGCGAGGGCGCGTTGGCCGTCGGCGTGGACCAGGTCCACGCCGTCGAGGCTCAGGCTCACTTCAGCAGGCCGGCGGCGCGTGCGGACTCCTCGATGCCCTTGTAGTTGTCCGGATTGGTCTCGATGAAGCGGCTGGCGGCCTGCAGGTCGAGGATCTCCTTGTCGGCCGGTTTCGCCGGGTCGAGGGCGAGGAAGGCCTGCTTGATCTTTTCGGCCAGGGCCGGGTCGAGGTTGCCGCGCACGGTCCAGTTGTAGTCGTAGTAGGTCGGCGTGGTGGCGAAGACCTTGACCTTGGCGGTATCGACCTTGCCGCTGTCCACCAGCTTCTGCCAGACCGAGGCGTTCAGCACGCCGGCGTCGACCTTGCCGGCCTGGACCCAGGCTACGGTGGCGTCGTGGGCGCCGGAGTAGGCGACGCGGGAGAAGAACTGCTCGGGGACGATGCCGTCCTTCTGCATGAAGTAGCGCGGCATCAGGCTGCCCGAGGTGGAGGAGACCGAGCCGAAGGCGAAGGTCTTGCCCTTCAGGTCCTGCAGGGATTTCACCTGGGGATCGGCCGTGATGAATTTGCTGGTGAACTGCTGGTCCTGCTCGCGCTGCACCAGGGGGATGGCGTTGCCGGTCTTCAGCCGCGCCTGGACGAAGGTGAAGCCGCCCAGCCAGGCCATGTCCAGGCGGTCGGCGGCCAGCGCCTCGACCACCCCGGCGTAGTCGGCTACCGGGACGAACTTCACCGGTATGCCGAGTTGCTTCTCCAGATAGGCGCCGAGCGGCTTGAATTTGCGCAGCAGCTCGGTGGGCGCCTCGTCGGGGATCGCCGAGACCTTGAGTTCTTTCAGGGCTTCGGCGTGGGCGAGCGCGGCGGACAGGGACAGGGCGATGCCGGCGGCGAGCGCCAGGGAGCGTTTCAACATGGGAGAGTTCTCCGGTTCAATGGCGGAAAAAACCCGGGGAGTATAGTGGTGCGCGGGCCGCTTGGGCAGCCGTAGCGGCGTTGCTCGCCGGCGCCTCGCGGGTAATATGGCGCTCCCCGTGCCCATTCGCTGCGTATTGGAGTCCGCCATGTCCGCTTCCCTGCCTTCCCTCGCCTTCGCCGGTCTCGGCCTGATGGGCGTGCCCATGTGCCGCCGGCTGCTGGCCGCCGGCTATCCGCTGGCGGTGTGGAACCGTTCGCCGGGCAAACGCGAGTTGCTCGCGGCCGAGGGCGCGAAAGCCGTCGAAGTCCCGGCCGAACTGGCCGCCGACGCGGAAATCCTGATGCTTTGCCTGGCCGATACCGCAGCGGTGCGCGAAGTGGTGTTCGGCGCCGGCGGCATCGTCGAGAACGCCAGGCCCGGGCAGTTGCTGGTGGATTTCTCCAGCGCCGAGCCGGCCGCCACCCGCGAGATGGCCGCCGAGCTGGAGGCGCGCTGCGGCGTGCGCTGGGTCGACGCGCCGGTCTCCGGCGGCACGCCGGGCGCGGAAAGCGGCAGCCTGGCGATCATGGCCGGCGGACGCGCAGCGGATATCGAGCGCCTGCGGCCGGTCCTCTCGCAGCTCGGCCAGCGCCTGACACGCATGGGCGAGGTGGGCGCCGGGCAGGTGACCAAGGTCTGCAACCAGATGATCGTTGCCTGCAACGCCCTGGTGATCGCCGAAGTGGTGGCGCTGGCGGAGCGGGCCGGGGTCGACGCCAGCCTGGTCGCTCCGGCACTGGCGGGCGGCTTCGCCGACTCGAAGCCGTTGCAGATCCTCGCCCCGCAAATGGCCGAGAGCCGTTACGAGCCGGTCAAGTGGCACGTGCGGACCCTGCTCAAGGACCTCGACACCGCGGTGAAGCTGTCCCGCGAGCAAGGCGCGGCCACCCCGATGAGCGGGTTGGCCGCGCAGTTGATGCGTCTGCACGGCAGCCAGGGCTATCTCGAAGGCGATCCGGCGACCCTGGTGGAGCAATACCGGACCGCCGTCGAGTGAACCTCAGGCCTGGTTCAGGCTGCGCAGCGGCGGCGCGGCGTCGAAGCGGTAGGCGCGGAGGAACTCTTCCAGGGCCGCCAGCGGCAGCGGCCGGCTGAACAGGTAGCCCTGCACCAGCTCGCAATGGTTCTCCCGCAGGAACGCCAGTTGCTGCGGGGTTTCCACGCCCTCGGCGACGACTTTCAGATGGAGCTTCTGGGCCATCGCGATGATCGCCTGGGCGATTTCCATGTCCCGCTGCGAGGCGGGGATGTCCATGATGAAAGAGCGATCCACCTTCAGCGCGTCCAGCGGCAGGCGCCGCAGGTAGGCGAGCGACGAATAGCCGGTGCCGAAGTCGTCGATCGACAGGCTGACGCCCAGCTCGCGGAGGCGTTCGAGCAGCGGGATGGTCTGGTCGATGTTGTACATCAGCGCGTCCTCGGTCACCTCCAGTTCGAGGAAGCACGCCGCCAGCCCGGCCTGCTCCAGCGCATGGCGGACTTCGTCGACCAGGCTGGCCCGGCCGAGATTGCTGGCGCAGCAGTTGACAGCCACCCGCAGCCGTTCGTGGCCGGCCAGGTGCAGGCTGCGCAGGTCGCGGCAGGCGCGTCGCAGCACCCAGTCGTCGAGCTGGTCGATCATGCCGTTGGCTTCGGCCAGGCCGATGAAGCGGTCCGGACCGAGCAGGCCCTGGGTCGGATGGCGCCAGCGCACCAATGCCTCCAACTGGTGTACCTCGCCGTCGGCGAGGGCGAGGATCGGCTGGTAGTGCAGCTCCAGTTGGTCGTCGCGCAGGGCCTGGCGCAGTTCCTCCTCCATCTGCAGTTCCTGGGTCGCCCGCACCAGCAGTTGCCGGCTGAAGAACTGCGCGTTGTTGCGCCCGCAGGCCTTGGACTGGTGCAGGGCCAGGCCGGCGTTCTTCAGCAGCTCCTCGCACTGCTCGCCGTCGTTCGGGTAGAGGCTGACGCCGACGCTGGCGGTCATCACCAGGGTGCGCCCGTCCAGGGCGATGGGTTCCTTCATCTTCTGCATCAGGCGTTGCGAGAGGATGTGCGCCTCGTGGTCCTGGGCGAGGTCGGCGAGCACGCAGAACTCGTCGCCGGCGAAGCGTGCCACCACGTCGCTATCGCGCAACACGCTGCGGATACGTTCGGAGACGATCTTCAGCAGTTGGTCGCCGGAGTCGTGGCCGAGGGAATCGTTGATCCGCTTGAAGTGATCAAGGTCGAGGAACATCACCGCCAGCCCCTTGCCTCTCAGGCGACAGTTCTCCAGGTGCTGGACGAACACTTCGTTGAATGCCGTGCGGTTCTGCAGGCCGGTCAGGCTGTCGTAGCGCGCCATCTGGCGCAGCGAGGCGTGGGCGTGGTCGAGCTGGTTGAGCAGGGCGTTGACCCGGCTGTTTTCGCTGAGCCGGCGCTCCCGTTGTTTCTCCGACCATGCGGCCCAGATGCCGCAGGCGGCGATCGCGCTGGCGAGCACTCCGGTGAGCCAGCCCAGGCGCAGCGAGTCGGTGCTGGCTTGCAGTTCCAGCGGCGTGCCGGCGGGTACGCTGAGCACCAGCGCGGCCATCCCGGTGAAATGCATGGCGGCGATGGCGCCGGCCAGCAGCAGGCTGGCGATCAGTTTCATGTAGCGGTAGCGCGCGCTGCGCCGGCCGCGCAGGTAGGGGACCGCGGCGAGGGCGGTGAAGGCGGCGCCGATGGCGATCAGTACCGAAAGGGCGAACAGCGATGGCTGGTAGTACTGGGTGGCCACCGAGCGCATCGCCGCCATCCCGGTGTAGTGCATGGTGGCGATGCCCAGGCCGATGCAGCAGGCGGCGAGCAGGCAGGGCAGCAGGCCGAAGCGTGGGCGGGCGGTCATGTACATCGCCAGGTACGAGGCGGCGACGGCGATCAGCAGCGACAGGCCGGTGATCGGCAGGTCGTAGCGCAGGGCGATCGGCGCGTGGAACGCGAGCATGGCGACGAAATGCGTGGCCCAGATGCCGCTGCCCAGGCAGAACGCCCCGACCCATTGCCAACGGCGCGGGTGGTTCAGGCTGTTGCCGACCCGCTCGACCATGTCCAGCGCCGTGTACCCGGCGAGGCAGGCGACGAGGAAGGCGAGCGCTACCAGCGACGGCGAATAGGTGCAGTTCTGCAGCACGTAGCCGTCGACGGGAGACTCTCCGAGGAAGCGCAGGCCTTGCCAATCCATAGCGGTGTCTCCCTGGACACGGAAAACCCGCGGACGGCGCGGGCTGGGGGTGGCATTGTGCTTCCAGTATAGATAGCGGGAGCCGCCTGCAAGGTCGGCACGGAAGGAAGTCGCTGGCCGCCGACATACGGCCGGTTTCGGCATTTTCCCAGGGAAAAAGGCATAGCTGAGCTTGTTCCGGCTCCATCGCCATGGGCATGATCGCTGCGCCCGCGAGGGCTCGCGAGGCTTCACGAAATTTTGACCAGGCGCCCGATAGAGTTCGGGCGCCCCGCCACGGGGGGTGGCGGCGGTCCGTTACGTTTCAGGAGTTGCGTCAATGGGTGGGGGTATCAAGCGTTTCTTGCCGGCTATCGGTTCGACCCGGCTGGTGATGCTGTTCGCGCTGGTTCTGGTGGTGTTCTACAACGCGGCGACCTGGAAGGCCCTGCATGGGCTGGTGCCGCTGCAAGGCTTGAAGGGCTTCGCGTTCTTCGCCTCGTTCGCGGCGTTCCTGTGGGCCGCCTTCACGCTCCTGCTGACCCTGGTTTCCTTCCGCCCGCTGCTCAAGCCGGCCCTGACCCTGGTCGCCCTGTGCTCGGCCGGCGCGACCTACTTCATGGGCAGCTACGGCATCAGCATCGACACGGTGATGGTGCAGAACGTCTTCGAGACCAACGCCACCGAGGCCGGCGACCTGGTCAACCCGACCCTGCTCGGCTATCTGCTGCTGCTCGGTGTCCTGCCTTCGCTGCTGATCTGGCTCTGGCCGGTACGCTACCGGCCGTTCTTCCGCGGCCTGCTGAACAAGATCCTGACGCTGCTCGGCTGCCTGCTGATCGTCGCGGTAATGGTAGGCAGCTTCTATTCCACCTACGCGCCGATCTTCCGCGAGGAAGACAAGCTGACCCACTTCATCAACCCGACCAACTACATCTACGCGGTGGGCAAGTACGCCAAGCAGCGCCTTGTGATCAAGGAGCACCTGGTGGTCGAGCCGATCGGCCTGGACGCCCGCCAGGCGCCGGCTGCGCTGCAGCGACAGAAGAAATCGCTGCTGGTGTTCGTGGTCGGCGAGACCGCCCGTGCCGACCATTTCTCGCTGAACGGCTACGCCCGCGAGACCAACCCGGAGCTGCGCAAGCAGGACATCGTCAACTTCACCCAGGTCCGTTCCTGCGGCACTTCCACCGCGGTCTCGGTGCCCTGCATGTTCTCCCAGTACCCGCGCGAGGACTACAGCGACAAGAAGGCCAAGACCCACGAAGGCCTGCTGGACATTCTCCAGCGTGCCGGCGTGCAGGTGCTGTGGCTGGAGAACAACAGCGACTGCAAGGGCACCTGCCTGCGGGTGCCCAACCGGGACATCCCGAAGACCCAGCCGAGTCCGTTCTGCGACGGCAAGAACTGCCTGGACGAGTCGTTGCTGGTAGGCCTGCAGGAGTACATCGACGGGTTGCAGGACGACGCCATCATCGTCCTGCACTCCGATGGCAGCCACGGTCCCGAGTACTACGAGCGCTACCCGAAGGAGATGGAGCGCTTCCAGCCGGTATGCCGGACCAACCAGCTCGGCAGTTGCAGCAAGGAAGAGCTGGTGAACGTCTACGACAACACCATCCTCTATACCGACCACTTCCTGACGAAGGTGATCGAATTGCTCAAGCGGAATGCCGACAAGCGCGACACGGCGATGATCTACGTCTCCGACCACGGCGAGTCGCTGGGCGAGAATGGCGTCTACCTGCACGCGGCGCCCTATTCGATCGCGCCCCAGGCGCAGATCCACGTGCCGATGGTCATGTGGTTCGCCCCGCAGGCGCTGGGCAACTGGGGAATCCAGCGCAGTTGCCTGGACGGCAAGCGCGACGACAAGGACCTGAGCCACGACAACCTGTTCCACTCGGTGCTCGGCCTGCTGGACGTACAGACTTCGCTGTACCAGCCGGCGCTGGACATCTTCGCCAGTTGCCGCGCGCCCAGGGCAGCCCAGTGAGCGACGGGGGCTGAAAGAAAAAAAGGCCGTGGAGGATTCCCCCCACGGCCTTTTTCGTCGGCTTTCGCCTTATTTGTCGCGGACCAGCAGGACCGGACGCGAAGCCACGCGGATCAGGCCTTCCGCCACGCTACCGAGCATCAGGCGGCGCATGCCGCGACGACCATGGGTACCCATGACCACCACGTCGGCATCGCTGGCCTGGGCCTCGAGTTCGATGCGCTCGGCGATTTCCTCGCTGGCGCGCTCCTGGCAGACGCGATCGAAGGTGGCGCCTTCGACGTTGCTCGCCTCGACCTTCTCGCGGGCCTTGGCCAGGACGTCATCGGCGGCTTTCAGCGCGGCTTCGCGCAGCGGTTCGGGGTTGTAGTACACCGCGTAGTCGGGAAGGTGGCGCAGCGGGCTGTCGACGATGGTGATGACGCGCAGCTTGCCGCCGCTGAGGCCGGCCAGCTTGATGGCCTCTTCCAGGGCGCGGTCGGAGACCGGGCTGCCGTCCACGGCTACCAGAATGCGATCGTACATAGGGTGTCCCTCCAGAGTGAGTGTCCGCCCGCCGGGCGTTCTTGAAACTTCAAGGACACTGTAGACCCTCGCGGCCTGCGGACCTTTGCCGGAGGTCAATAAGTCGCAGGGCGACCGTCGCGATTCCGCTGCGACGCCCGCCTTGCGGCCCGGCGGGTGTCGGAGGAGCGGGGCGAACGGTCGCCGCGCGGCTAGCCACCGTTGCGGCCTTCGCTGGAAATGAAATGAAGGAAGCCATGGGCATCCCCCATGGCTTCCCGTCTCGCGCAGCCGTTGCCGGACGTCAGCCGGCGACCAGGATGCGGATCGCCTCGAGGCGCAGGGATGCCTTGTCGAGCAGGGCCAGGCCTTCCTCGCGTTGGCTGCGCAGGCTGTCCAGCTCGCTGTCGCGGACGCTCGGGTTGACCGCCTTGAGCGCGGTCAGGCGCGCCAGTTCCTCGTCCATCGCGGCGGCGAACTGCTGCTTGGCTCTGGCCACGCGTTCCTCGTGGCGCGGGACGATCTTGCCCTCGGCCACGTCGAACTGCTTGGCCAGCACATCGCGCTGGGCCTGGACGAACTTGTTGGCACTGACCCGTGGCACGCTTTCCAACTGGTCGTTGAGGGTTTCCAGGGACACCCGGCCGGCCAGGTCGTTGCCGTTGGCGTCGAGCAGGCAGCGCAGGGCCTGCGGCGGCAGCCAGCGGCCGAGCTGGAGGGCGCGCGGTGCCACGGCCTCGCTGACGAACAGGAGTTCGAGCAGCACGGTGCCGGGCTTCAGCGCCTTGTTCTTGATCAGCGCCACCGAGGTGTTGCCCATCGAGCCGGACAGCACCAGGTCCATGCCGCCCTGAACCATCGGATGTTCCCAGGTGAGGAACTGCATGTCCTCGCGGGCCAGCGCCTGGGCACGGTCGTAGGTGATGGTCACGCCTTCGTCGTCGCCGAGGGGGAAGCCGGCGTCGAGCATCTTCTCGCTCGGCTTGAGGATCAGGGCATTTTCCGAATGGTCTTCGCTGTGAATGCCGTAGGCGTCGAACAGGCGCTCCATGTAGATCGGCAGGGCGAAGTCGTCGTCCTGTTCCTCGATGGCCTCCACCAGCGCCTCGCCTTCGCCGGCACCGCCGGAGTTCAGCTCCAGCAGGCGGTCGCGACCGCTGTGCAGCTCCGCTTCGAGAGCTTCGCGACGGGCGCGGCCTTCGGCGAGCAGCGCGTCCCAGGCCTTGTCCTCGCCGCCGTCGAGCAGCGGCAGCAGGCGCGGGCCGAACTCGTGCTGCAGGGCGTTGCCGGTGGGACAGGTATTGAGGAAGGCGTTCAGCGCCTGGTGGTACCACTGGAACAGACGCTGCTGGGCGCTGTTCTCCAGGTGCGGTACGTGCAGTTGGATGGTGTGTCGCTGGCCGATCCGGTCGAGGCGGCCGATGCGCTGCTCGAGCAGGTCCGGGTGGGCCGGCAGGTCGAACAGCACCAGGTGGTGGGCGAACTGGAAGTTGCGGCCTTCGCTGCCGATTTCCGAGCAGATCAGCACCTGGGCGCCGAACTCTTCGTCGGCGAAGTAGGCGGCGGCGCGGTCGCGCTCGAGAATGCTCATGCCTTCGTGGAACACCGTGGCGGAGATGCCCGAACGCAGGCGCAGGGCGTCTTCCAGGTCGAGGGCGGTCTCGGCGTGGGCACAGATGACCAGGACCTTGAACTGCTTGAGCATCTTCAGGGTATCGATCAGCCACTCGACGCGCGGGTCGAAGCGCCACCAGCGGTTGTTGTCGTCGCCGTCTTCCCACTGCTGCTGGAAATTCACTTCCGGATACAGGTCCGGGTGTTCGCCGGCCGGCAATTCCTCGTACTGGCTCGGCATCGGCAACGGATAGGCGTGCAACTCGCGCTGGGGGAAGCCCTGCACGGCAGCACGGGTGTTGCGGAACAGCACGCGGCCGGTGCCGTGGCGGTCGAGCAGCTCGCGGACCAGGCGCGAGCGAGCTTCTTCATCGCCGCCCTCGACGCTGGCCAGCAGCTCGTCGCCCTCGCTGCCGAGGAAGCCGTGGATGGCCTTGCGCGCGTCGGCGGAAAGACTGCCGTGGTCGAGCAGTTCCTGTACCGCTTCGGCGACCGGGCGATATTGCTCGCTCTCCCGGCGGAATGCTTCGAGGTCGTGGAAACGATTCGGGTCGAGCAGGCGCAGGCGCGCGAAGTGGCTGTCCTGGCCGAGTTGCTCCGGGGTCGCGGTGAGCAGCAGGACACCGGGAATGATCTCCGCCAGTTGCTCGACCAGCGCGTATTCGGCGCTGACCTGGTCCTGGTGCCAGACCAGGTGGTGGGCTTCGTCGACCACCAGCAGGTCCCAGCCGGCGGCGAACAGGGCGTCCTGGGCGCGTTCGTCTTCCTTCAGCCACTCCAGGGCGACCAGGGCCAACTGGGTGTCCTCGAAGGGATTGCTGGCATCGCTTTCGGCGAAGCGCTCCTTGTCGAACAGGGCCACCTGCAGGTTGAAGCGCCGGCGCATCTCCACCAGCCACTGGTGCTGGAGGTTTTCCGGGACCAGGATCAGCACCCGCCCGGCGCGGCCGGAGAGCAACTGGCGATGGATGATCAGGCCGGCCTCGATGGTCTTGCCCAGGCCCACCTCGTCGGCCAGCAGGACGCGCGGCGCCATGCGGTCGGCGACTTCGCGGGCGATGTGCAACTGGTGGGCGATCGGCTGGGCGCGGGCGCCGCCGAGGCCCCAGAGCGACGACTGGAGCAGTTGGCTGCGGCGTTCGAGAGTGTGGTAGCGCAGGGAGAACCAGGGCAGGGGGTCGATCTGTCCGGCGAACAGGCGGTCGCTGGCGAGGCGGAACTGGATGAAGTTGGAGAGCTGGGTTTCCGGCAGGGTGCGCTGCTCGTTCTGCGCGGTGAGGCCGTGGTACACCAGTAGGCCTTCGCTTTCCTCGACCTCGCGAACGGTCATCTTCCAGCCTTCGAAGTGCGTCACTTCATCGCCGGGGGCGAAGCGCACGCGGGTCAGCGGCGCATTGCGCAAGGCGTATTGGCGGGTATCGCCGGTCGCCGGATAGAGCACGGTGAGCAGGCGGCCATCCTGGGCCAGGATGGTCCCCAGGCCCAATTCCGCTTCACTGTCGCTGATCCAGCGTTGCCCCGGTTGATACTGCGCCATGTCCACCTCCCAAAAAAGCCGGGTATGGTACCGCAACGCGTGGCGTTGAGCGACGCTTGGCGATGGATTGCGTGTTGCGCCATGGCTTCGTCGGAGAGCCGTCCGTCGGTACGGGAGTTACCGCCTGGC
Organism: Pseudomonas sp. PS1(2021); assembly: GCF_020405165.1. Lineage (NCBI taxonomy): Bacteria > Pseudomonadati > Pseudomonadota > Gammaproteobacteria > Pseudomonadales > Pseudomonadaceae > Pseudomonas > Pseudomonas sp. PS1(2021). The sequence goes on from NZ_CP084484.1 coordinate 405,639, forward strand.
GGCTGGTTCTCAAGTCGAGCGGCGGGTCGACCGATAACCCTTGTAGAAGAACGCCGCAAACCGGCACGCTGCGAGAACCCATGACGCGGCACTACCCAGAGAGGTTGCCTGCATGCTTCCGCCGATCCCCCAGGGCCTGATCCCGGTCACCGTCCAGCAGGACCCGCCCAAGCCACGTCCGGCCACGCCGCCGGTCGCGCCGACCCAGGCTGGCGCGGGCAGCGATGGCGTCGCCTTGCGCCAGGAGCGCGACGAGGAAAGCTGGCTGGAAGAGGAGTACCGCCGTCGCCAGCGCCGCCAGGGCGGCGAGGCGCATGCGCGGAGCGACGAGGGGGACGAGGCGCCGGCTGACGAGGCGGGGGAGAGCGCCCAGGCGGACGAGCCGCCACGCAAGGGACAATTGATCGACATCGAAGTGTAACCCTGGTTTTCCAGGCTTCAGCAGCGGCCTTGCGGCGTAGTAACCTGCGGCCCATGGACCTGTTCGCCGACGCTCCCCTGACCCTGCCGGACGCCGACCTGCGCTATCTCCCGCACTGGCTGGATGCGCCGCTGGCGAGCGCCTGGCTGTTGCGCCTGGAACAGGAAACGCCCTGGGAACAGCCGGTCCTGCGCATCCATGGCGAGGAGCATCCGACCCCGCGCCTGGTGGCCTGGTACGGCGACCCGGAAGCCGCCTACCGCTATTCCGGCCAGGTCCACCGGCCTCTGCCATGGACCGCGTTGCTCGGCGAGATTCGCGAGCGCGTGGAGCGCGAGGTCGGCCAGCGGGTCAACGGCGTGCTGCTGAACTACTACCGCGACGGCCAGGACTCCATGGGCTGGCACAGCGACGACGAGCCAGAGCTGCGCCGCGATCCGCTGGTCGCCTCGCTCAGTCTCGGCGGCAGCCGCCGCTTCGACCTGCGGCGCAAGGGCCAGACCCGCATCGCCCATTCCCTGGAACTGACCCATGGCAGCCTGCTGGTCATGCGCGGCGCAACCCAGCATCATTGGCAACATCAGGTGGCGAAGACCCGCCGCTCCTGCATGCCCCGTTTGAACCTGACCTTCCGCCTGGTGTACCCCCAGCCATGAACGACGACGACAAGGTGATCGACCTCAGCGCCGAGCGCGACAAGCGCATCCACGACGTGCACGAGAAGCGCCTGCAGGAGGTCCGCAAGGCCTTCGAACAGGTGTTGCCGCTGGGCAAGCCGCGGAAGAAGCCGAAAGGCAAGCCGAAGAAGCGCTGAAGCCTCCGCCGCCGCGTTCGCCGGTGGCGCATTCGTGCGGGCAACGTGCGGCGATCGGGCAGGTTTTTCCCGGTTATCTGCGGCGTCCGACCGCATTCTCCCTCCTGCGAAACTTGACCTGGGTCAGTGTCATGCACCTGGCCGAAAAAGCCCGTCCGGGCGATTGATCCAGGTCAATATTGCGCCGCCGCGCCTCGCTAATCTGAGCCCATCGAGCAACACCCAACCGGCAACTGGAGGCCATCAACATGTTCATCGACGAAGTGGTTCTCGCAGGGATTCTTACGGTAGGCCTCATGGTCGCTTTCTTCGGTGGGGTCGGTTACTTCATCTGGAAGGATTCCCATAGCCGCAAAGGCTGATCCTCCCGGATACACAGAGCACGCAAGGCACTTAGGGCGACTTCGGTCGCCCGTTTTTTTGCGCCTGGAAAAACACCGGCGCAGCGATCGGGATACTACGAATGTCGCTGGACGATATTGTTAGCAGCCTAATAATATAGGCTGCACATATCGCCTCGGCGTTCGCCGGCTATCTATGCTGATGTAGACCCCGTTTCGGAAGACACTGTGCCCATTCACTGGAAGCCGTTCCTGGCACCCTCGACGCTGGCGCTCAAGTTCGCCATCAAGACGCTCCTGGCCGGCGGCCTGGCGTTGTGGTGCGCCTTTCGCTTCGACCTGGAGCAGCCGCAATGGGCGCTGATGACCGTGCTGATCGTGTCCCAGCCGTTGTCCGGCATGGTGGTGGCGAAGGGCTTGTTCCGCCTGCTCGGCACCCTGGTCGGCACCGCGATGTCGGTGCTGATGATCGCGCTGTTCGCCCAGGCGCCGTGGTTGTTCCTGCTGGCCATCTCGCTCTGGCTGGGGCTCTGCACGGCGGCCTCGACCTCCCTGCGCAACCACGTTTCCTATGCCTTCGTACTCTCCGGCTATACGGTGGCGATCATTGGCCTGCCGGCGGTGGACCAGCCGCTGCTGGTCTTCGAGCAGGCGGTGGCGCGTTGTACCGAGATCTGCCTGGGGATCATCTGCGCCTCGGCGGTCAGTGCGATCCTCTGGCCGCAGCGGGTCGAGCAGAACCTCGACAAGCAGGCCCACGCCACCTGGCTGCTGGGCATGCAGGCCGCGCGCGGCGAGATCGACCCGCGCCAGCGGCAGCCGCAGGGACTGCTCAACGCGCTGAGCAAGATCGTCGAGGTCGATGCGCAGCGCGACCATGCCTGGTTCGAAGGCGAGCGCGGGCGGCGCCGGGCCGGTGCCCTGGCGTTGCTCTCGCGCGACCTGCTCAGCCTGTTGCGCACCGCGCGCGGCGTGGCCCGGCAACGGGCGCGGCTGAGCGAGGAGGAAGAGCGCCAGGTGGAGCGCTGGCTGGCCGCGCTGGCCAGCGCCCTGGAAGGGGCCGATCCGGCGTCGATGCAGGCGCTGCGCGAGGAGTTGGCGCAGGTCGCGGTCGAGCCGCAGTGGAGCAACGACCAGCGTTACCTGCTGACCCGCTGCTCGGTGCTGCTGCTCAAGGCGGTGAATGCCGAGAAGGGCATGCGCGCGGTGGCCAGCGGCGAGGTCGAGGGGCGGGTGGGCAGCGCCGGCACCCTGTCCTGGCACCGCGACCTGCAGATGGCGCTGTTCTACGGTGCGCGTAGCGCCCTGGCATTGCTCGGGCTGTCGGTCTACTGGATCTATACCGCGTGGCCGGCGGCGTCCGGCGCGATGCTGCTGGCGGCGGTGGTGTGCAGCCTGTTCGCCAACCGCGACAACGCGGTGGCCATCGGCCTGAGCTTCCTGCGCGGCATCGTCTACGCGATCCCGGCGGCGATGCTGGTCAGCCAGTGGCTGCTGCCGCAGTGGAATGGCTTCCCGCTGCTCTGCCTGGCGATGGGCGTGCCGCTGTTCTTCGCCACCCTGGGCATGGCCGTACCGGTCACCGCCGGCACCGCCACCTCGTTCGCGATCCACTTCATCGTCCTGGTCGCGCCGCGCAACCAGATGGACTACAACCTCGCGACCCTGCTGAATTCCGCCCAGGGCGTGCTGATCGGAGTCGGCTTCGCGGTGGTGATCTTCCGCTTGCTGACCTTGCGTCCGGGCTGGCTGACCCGACGCCTGCTGGACGCCACCTGCGTGGATCTCGGCCGCCTCACCCGGCGCCCGTTGGCGCAGGCGGAGAACTGGTTCGGCGGGCGCATGGCCGACCGCCTGTTGCGCCTGGCGCGGCACGCCAACCTGTTACCGGAACAGGAGCGGCGGCGTTGGGACGATGGCCTCCTGGCGCTCGACCTGGGTAACGAACTGATCCACCTGCGGGCCTGCCTGGAAGGCGCCCGTGGCGTCCTGCGCAAGGCGCGCGACCGCTTCCTCGGGGAACTGGGCGAGCTGCTTGAGGCCGGTCCCGTGGATCCGCGCAGCGACCGCCTGGAACGGATCAGCCTGCCGTTGCGCGAAGCCCTGGAGCGTGACGCTCGCCACGACGACGAAGCCAGCCGCCTGGCGCGCGCGGCCTTGGCGCAACTGCTGTTCACCTGGCAGCAGTGGTGCCATCAGGAGGAAAACCATGAGTCTGCATGAATCGGCCTGGGGCGGCGTCTACCTCAGCCCGCTGTTCGTCTATGCGCTGCTGGCGCTGGCGGCCACCGCCGCGCTGCGGGTGCTGATCCAGAAAACGCCGTTGCGTCGCTGGGTCTGGCACGAGGCGCTGTTCGACTGCGCCCTGTTCATTTTGATGTTGAGTGGCATTACCTGGGCGGCCACGACCTGAATCCGTCGCCCCGAGAAGGAGATTCGCATGCGTGCATCGCTTCGCGTCGTCGTCACCCTGCTGGTGGTCGTTGCCGCTGTCCTCGCCGGCATCTGGCTCTGGCGCTACTACATGCTCTCGCCCTGGACCCGCGATGCCCGGGTGCGGGCCGACGTGGTGGTGGTGGCGCCGGACGTGTCCGGCTGGGTGACCGACCTGGAGGTCAAGGACAACCAGATGGTCAAGGTCGGCGACGTGCTGATGCGCATCGACCAGGAACGCTACCAGGCCAACCTGGAGCAGGCCCGCGCCGTCGCCGAGACCCGTCACCAGCAATACCTGTTGCGCCAGAACGAGGCGGCCCGGCGTAGCCGCCTGGGCATCGGCGCGATCAGCGCCGAGGACAAGGAAAACGCCCAGATCAATGCCGCCATCGCTCGCAGCGAGTACCAGGAGGCGCTGGCCCAGGTGAAGATCGCCGAACTCAACCTCAAGCGCAGCGAGCTGCGCGCCGCGCGCAACGGCCAGGTCACCAACCTGCGCCTGGCCCAGGGCAACTACGCCACGGCGGGCCAGGCGGTGATGGCACTGGTCGACCAGCAATCCTTCTATGTGGTCGCCTATTTCGAGGAAACCAAGCTGCCCGGCATCCGCGTCGGCATGCGCGCCCAGGTCCGCCTGATGAGCGGCGACCAGCCGATCGACGGCACGGTGGAGAGCATCAGCAGCGGTATCACCGACCGCAACTCGACGCCGGACGGCCAGTTGCTGGCCAATGTCGAACCGACCTTCAACTGGGTGCGCCTGGCGCAGCGCATTCCGGTGCGCATCCGCCTCGACCAGGTGCCGGCGGATGTCCACCTGAGCGCCGGGATGACCGCCAGCGTCACCGTGCAGGGGGACTGAGCGGCAGCGCTTGAGTGGCGCCATCCAGCGTGCTGGCGGCAAGTAAGCGTTCATTCCAAGACATCCTGCCATCCCGCTGACTTCCGCCCTAGAGTGACCTCGCATTCAACAACGCGAGGTTATTTCCATGAGAAAACACCGCACCGCAGAACAGTGGCAAGTCCTAATCGGTCAGCAGCGTGACAGCGGCCTGTCGGCCACGCAGTTCTGCAAGGAGCACAAACTCGGTTATGCCAGCTTCTGTAGTTGGCGCAAGCGCCTGTTGAGTCAGCCGGTCGGTGAGGCTGCGGATTCTGGTTATGCCAGCTTCCTGGATCTGTCATCGCTGATGGATGACTCGGCCTCTCCCGGAAGCGGCTGGAATATCGTGCTGAGCCTGGGTAATGGTGTTGAGCTAAGGCTGAGCCAGATCAGATGATCGGTCTGGATAGCCAGGCCCGGATCTGGCTGTGCACCGAGCCCACGGATATGCGTAAATCCTTCCGGGGCTGAGCGCTCTGGTCCGCAATCAACTCAAGCAAGATCCGCTCAGCGGGCAGTATTTTGTCTTCGTTAACCGTCGCAAGACCCAAATGAAGATGTTGTATTTCACGCCCACGGGCTACTGCCTGTGGGCCAAGCGACTGGAGCAGGGGCAGTTCCGGGTACGGCCGTCTTCTTCGGGACAGCGCCCCTTAAACCTGACTGATCTCCAGTTGCTGATTGACGGTATCGAGGTGCAAAAGTACCGTCAGTTCAAGCGTTTTCGGGGCACGTAGCGGGTTGTGTTCCGGTATAATATCGGCCATGAATTCAATGGCTTCCGCGTCCTATTCCAACGCCCCTTCCTACTCGGTACTGGCCGAGGAGAATGCCCTGTTGCGTGAGCAGCTACAGGTCATGCAGCGGCAGTTGGACTGGTTCAAGAAGCAGCTGTTCGGCCCCAAGTCCGAGAAGCAGGTGTATGACCTCCCGGAGCAGGGCGGCCTGTTCCAATCGAATGATGCGGCTAGCCCGGAGAAGCCTCTCGATGCGGAGAAACGCCCGGTTCGGGCTTATCAGCGAGGCACCGGAAAGAAACAGCGGGACGACGACTGCCTGAACGATACGGGTCTGCGTTTTACAGCGGACGTGCCAGTGGAAGTTGTTGAACACCTGCCGCCGGAGCTAAGCGGCCCCGACGCCGACCAGTACGACATCCTTGGCACCAAAACGACCTATCGGCTGGCCCAGCGGACGTCCAGTTACGTGGTGTTGCAAGTGGAACGCCCCGTATTTCGGCGCAAGGGCAGCGACAAGCCCGTGACCACGCCGGCCCCGTCCAACGTACTGGACAACAGCCTGGCCGACGTCAGCTTGTTGGCGGGTCTGATGGTCGACAAGTTCCAGTTTCACCTACCGCTGTATCGCCAACACCAACGCATCCAGCAAGCGGGTATTACCCTCAGCCGCAGCACCTCACCAATCTGATCAAGCGATCTATTGATCTGCTGCGGCCGATCGTGGATGCCCAGACCGACAATGTTCTGCGCAGCCGGGTGTTGGCGATGGATGAGACGCCGATTAAAGCTGGCCACCAGGGTCGGGCAGGCCCACAAAAAGGCAAGATGAAATCCGGCTGGTTCTGGCCGTTATACGGCGATGCCGATGAAGTGGTGTTCACTTACTCGAACAGTCGAGGCCGAGCCCATATCGAGCAGGTACTGAACGAACAGTTCAGCGGAACTCTGATCAGTGACGGCTATGCTGCTTATGCCCGCTATGCCGCCGCACAGCAGAACATCATCCACGCGCAGTGCTGGGTGCACAGTCGTCGTTACTTCATTGAGGCGCAGAAGGACCACCCGATAACTGCCACCGAAGCCCTTCAGCAGATTGCCAAGCTATACACCAACGAAGAAGAGATCCGCGTCCAGCAACTGACCGGCGAAAAGAAACGCCAGTACCGGCTGCTCCACTCAAAGCCGGTGGTCAGCGACTTCTTCCAATGGTGCCGGGATCAACTGGCACAGGGCGGTCTGCTGCCCAGTGATTTATTGACCAAAGCACTGAACTACGTGCTCAGCCGTGAAGCCAGCCTGACCGTCTTCCTGGAAGACCCAGACGTCCAGCCAGACACCAACCACCTGGAACGGGCCCTGCGCCCCATTCCCATGGGACGCAAGAACTGGCTGTTCTGCTGGACTGAACTCGGCGCGGAACACGTGGGCATCATCCAGAGCCTGATCACTACGTGCAAACTGCACGACATCAACCCGTACACCTATCTGGTGGACGTGCTGCAGCGCATCAGTCAGCACCCGGCCAGCAAGGTCGCTGACCTGACGCCTCGGCTCTGGAAGACCCGGTTCGCCGATAATCCGTTACGCTCGCTGATCGATCCGCGCCATTCTGATCGACAGACCGCACAGCCAAAGGGCACCCTCCATGCGCATTGAAGACATGAGCATCGATCAGCTATTGGAGCTGAACCGAATGATCTGCCGGCGCATTGATGAACTGCAAGATCAAGAAAACCTGCAGGCGCTGAGTCGGCTGCACGTGGGGCTGAAGGTGACCTTCGAAAGCCGAACTGGCTTGACTATGGGGATCGTCACCAAGATCAACCGCAAGAGCGTGATCGTCCTGGCCGAGAACGGCACGAAACAGTACAAGGTCTCACCGGAATTGCTAAGGCCCCTTCGGGACGTAAAGTAAGTCCAGTACGTCGTGGAATGAACGCTTACGGGCGAGAGGCACCGAACCGAGCGGATAGCGAACAGCAGGTCTTGGTCCAGGAACTGCCTGAAGGTTCGCAAGACCGCTCCGATCTGCTTCAGGTAGAACTGGCGCCTCGGCGAGTAGTAGCGATTGTGGCTGACTGATGGATACTGACTCTTGGGGAATGAGCCGAGGTCCTCCCGGGCCAACTGAGTCGCCAACCCATGCGCCCGCTGGGTGTAAGAGCTGAGTACAGGAACGGCATCGTCGAACTTCTGGAGGCGCTGCAGCAGCTTCAACGCTCCGGCTGGGGAGGGTGCGCTTGCTGGGACACGATGGGCAGGCCTGCACTCCCACGCACCGATCAGTTGACCGTCGAACACCTGGAGCAGTGGCCCTGCACGCATGATGGTGTAACGCACACCGTTGTCAGCAGCGACGGTGATGCACCAGCACCTGGTCGTAGAGGTGCTGCGCAGGTAGTGACGGATGAACTTGGTTCGAGCTGTCCCTGCGAGGGAGAAATGCGTTGCCCAGGTATTGGCAACGGCGAGCTGCCGCTCGCTGTAACGGGCTAGGGATGGATCCGGCAACTGCTCGGTAGGGGAGGCGTTATCGAGTGGTGGCAAGCGCTTGCTCCTGTGTAAGCGAGTAGCACTGTGGCCGGCCGGTGTGTTGCGTATCGACCGAAAATGCTCAGCCCGGTTTGAAAGTATTTCTCTTTCTTATGAGGCGGGGTTGGTGAGGAAGATGGTGACGGGCATGTGAACTAGCTGTGATAACTGCACAGCTCTGAGGTAGAAATTATAAGTCCCGCATATGCGGGACTTATTAATTGGTGCTAACAGCCCTACAGAGCTTGCACTTGTTCGGCCTGCGGGCCTTTGGCGCCTGCGGTAACGAAGAAGCTTACACGCTGCCCTTCGTCAAGGGACTTGTAACCGCTAGCTTCGATCTGTCGGAAGTGAACAAAAACATCTGCGCCGCTTTCCGGGGTGATGAAACCGAAACCTTTAACTTCGTTAAACCACTTAACAGTACCAGTTTGGCGAGTTGCCATGATGTATATCTCCAAAATTTGAGAGTGCGCAGGTTCAAAGCCTGGCTAGAGCTGAATGCAGAGAGAAGACAAACCGAGGAGATGAGGATCGAACAGACTGAACATCAAGGCGGGACGCTAAACTGGGCACGCAGTAGAGACCACCATACAGGTTTCGGTGAGATTAGATAGCTTTCATTTTACCGAGGTGAGAAACCTGACGGACGGCGGCCATGAGTGGAAGCTAGAGAAATTGTGCGGATTTCGGAGCATCGTGACCGGCCGTTTCGGTAGATCGTGACCGGTCATTTCGCTAACGCGTGACCGCTCATTTCGGTAGCAACGTGACCGATTTTCCGCCCGTTCCGAAACCGGCGGTCACGGCTTACCGAAATCGCCGGTCACGGCTTAGCGAAAGCCTTCCCTCTCGTTGCGCATGACCTGATGCGCCGTCACCCTCGCCCGATTTCGGGAGGGGAAGATGGCGGCGCCGCGAGTAGCCATGCGAAACATCAAAGAATGTCTGCGCCTCAAGTTCGAGGCCGGTTTGTCCCACGAGAAGATCGCCCGCGCCTTGCAGTTGTCCAAAGGCGTGGTCAGCAAATACGTCACGGCGGCGCGCGTGGCCGGACTGGACTGGCCGGCGCTGGCGGCCATGGACGAGGCCGCACTGGCGGCCGCCTTGTTTGCGTCGGCGCCGACAAACAAGCCGCGCGGTGAGCGGGTGCCACCCGACGTGCTGAGCATCCACCGCGAGCTGCGGCGCAAGGGCGTGACCTTGCAGCTGCTGTGGGAGGAATATCTCGCCGCGCATGCGGGCCAGCCGACCTACCGCTACACCCAGTTCGTCGAGCACTACCGGCGCTACGCCCAGACGCTCAAACGTTCGATGCGCCAGGTGCACCGCGCGGGCGAGAAGCTGTTCATCGACTATGCAGGGCCGACGCTGCCGGTGGTCGACCCGGCCACCGGCGAAGTCCGCCGGGCGCATATCTTCGTCGCCGCCCTGGGCGCCTCGAATTACACCTATGCCTGCGCGACGCCGGGCGAAACCCAGGTGGACTGGCTGACTTCGCTGGGCCAGGCACTGACCTACTTTGGCGGTGTGCCGGAGATGGTTGTGCCGGACAATCCGCGCGCCCTGGTCGCCCAGCCAGATCGCTACGAGCCGGGTCTGAACCGGGCAACGCTGGAGTGTGCGCGGCATTACCAGACGGTGATCCTGCCGGCCCGGCCACGCAAACCCCAGGACAAGGCCAAGGCCGAGGTGGCGGTGCAGGTGGTCGAGCGCTGGATCATGGCGCGACTGCGCCACCGGCAGTTCTTCAGCCTGCATGCGCTTAACCAGGCCATCGCCGAGCTGCTGGAGGAGCTGAATCGACGCCCGTTCAAGCGCCTCGATGGCTGCCGGCGCGACTGGTTCGAGCGCCTGGATCGCCCGGCCTTGCGAGCGCTGCCGGTACATCCCTACGAGGTCGCCAGCTTCAAGCGCTGCAAGGTCAACATCGACTACCACATCGAGGTCAATGGCAGCTTCTACAGCGTGCCCTCCGCCCTGGCCCGGCAGAGCGTCGAGGTGCGGCTGACAGCGCACACCCTGGAAGTGCTGCATGGCAACCGGCGCGTGGCCAGCCATGTGCTGCTGGGCCGTCGCGGCGCCTACAGCACCCAGCGCGAACACATGCCCGCCGCACACCAGGCCCATCGCGAATGGACGCCGCAACGCCTGCTCGACTGGGGCGCGCGGATCGGCCCCTACACGCGCCAACTGATCGATCACCAGCTGACCCACAAGCCGCATCCGGAGATGGGCTACCGCGCCTGTCTCGGCCTGCTCTCGCTGGCTCGTCGCTACGGCAATGCACGCTTGGAAGCCGCCGCCGAACGGGCCGTCCAGCTGCGCGCCTTCACCGGGCGCAGCGTGCGCAACCTGCTCCAGCAAGGCCTGGATCAGCAGCCGCTGCCCACGCGCACCGCCGAAACGAGCTTACCCAGCGACCACGAGAACGTCCGTGGCGCCGACTACTACCACCCCGCAACAGGAGCTGTTCGATGATGCTGCAACACACCCTGAATCAACTGCACCAGCTACGCCTGGACGGCATGGCCCGCGCCCTGGAAGAGCAATGGACGCTGCCGGCCAGCCACAGCCTGAGCTTCGATGAGCGCCTCGGCCTGCTGCTCGACCGCGAACTGGCCTGGCGTGACAACCAGCGCCTGGTACGGCGGCTGCGCAAGAAGGCCAAGCTCAAATATGCCAACGCCTGCCTGGAAGACCTCGACCGCCGCCCTGGCCGCGGCCTGGATGAGCGCCTGATCGCCAGCCTGGCAGGCGGCGACTGGATCCGCCAGCAGCACAACCTGCTGCTGACCGGCGCGACCGGCGCCGGCAAGACCTGGCTGGCCTGCGCCCTGGGCAACCAGGCCTGCCGCCAGGGCTACAGCACTCTGTACCTGCGCACCCCGCGCCTGTTGGAGCAACTGCGCATCGCTCATGGCGACGGCAGCTTCGGCCGTACCCTGCAACAGCTGGCCAAGGTCGATGTCTTGGTGCTGGACGATTGGGCGCTGGCCCCGCTGGAAGAAGGTGCCCGGCACGACCTGCTGGAAGTGATCGACGACCGTGCCGGCAACCGCTCCACCATCCTGGCCAGCCAGTTACCAATCGAACACTGGCATGGCTGGATCAACGACCCGACCCTGGCCGACGCCATCCTTGACCGCCTGGTGCACAGCGCTTACCGACTGACGTTGAAGGGCGAGTCACTGCGCCGGAAAAAAGCTGAGGAGCAAACCGCATCGTGACCGATGCGATTACAATCCACAACCCGCGCAACCGGGGCGGAAGCACCGGTCACGTATTAGCGAAACGCTCGGTCACGTTCACCGAAATCCGCAGAAATTGCCTGAAAACGACACAGGCAACACATGTTGCCTGCTCTTTTTCCGGAGTATCCGTGGCGCCGCGAATACTACCTATAGCCCGCGCGGGTTGTCGAAGTCAGGTTGGCCGTTCCTGGTGGGATAGCCGACTTTGCAGCCGGTGGTGCGATAGCCGCTGCAGCCCCAGAAGTCGAAGCCGCCCTTGCCAGCTTTCTTGCGGTGGACCAGGGGCAGACCGCACTTGCCGCAGAGGAAGTCACTGGCCGGCGCCGTGGGAGCGCTGGCGGTAGAGCTTGCTCGCGGGTCGCCCTGTGCGCTGGGGTGCGCGCGCAGCGTCTGCAGCTCCGACTGCAGGAGCTGGTAGAACTGCTGGACCACGTTCATGTAGGTGTCCTCGCTGTTAGCGATCCGGTCCAGGGCGACCTCCAGGTTGCGGGTAAAGTCGAGGCTGAGGAAGCTGAAGTTGTGCTCCAGGAGCGCGATGGTGGCCTCGCCCAGCTCGCCGGGGATCAGGCTTCGGCCCTTCATCTGCACCTGGCCCTTGTCGATGATGTTCTTCACGATCGAGGCGTAGGAGGATGGCCGGCCAATCCCGCGGCGCTTCATCTCGCCCACCAGGCTGGCATCGGTGAAGCGCTTGGGAGGGGAGGTTTTCTTCTCCAGGACCTCGCCGCTGTAGACCTTGAGGATCTGGCCTGGCTCCAGCTCCGGGATGGGGTTTGAGGGCGTTTCGTTCTTCTGCTCCTCGGCGTCATCGCCTTGCAGCAGTTTTCTCCAGCCAGGCACGTTCAACAGCTTCCTTTGGCGCCGAAGCGCAGCGGCTTCTTGTCGGGGCCGACGCCCAGGAGGGTGATGGTTCTCACTGCGTACACGGCAGCTTCGATCTGGCTGGCAAGCGCACGAACTCGAATGAGCTGGTACAGGGCCTGCTCATCAGCAGTTTCACCAGCGGTAGCGGCCGTCCAATCGGTGGGGGTGATGGCGGGGTGGCCCTCTTGGGCGTCCTGGTCAGCCTTGAACATCCGCTGTTGCTCAACACACTTCAGCCCCAATGCCTTGGCGACAGCACGGATATCCGACATGGAGTCCTTCGAAATATTGGGGTTGTCCGTCCGGTGGTAGGTGATGAGCCCCTGTTCATACAGCCGCTGGGCGATCTTCATCGTCTTGTCGGGTGACCACTTCAGCGCATTCCCGGCGGCCATCTGGAGCGAAGAGGAGATGAACGGCGCCGGAGGCGTATCGGTTTCTTCGCCATCAATGCAGGTCTCGACGATCACATTGCGTATGTAAGCGTTCATTCCACGACGTACTGGACTTACTTTACGTCCCGAAGGGGCCTTAGCAATTCCGGTGAGACCTTGTACTGTTTCGTGCCGTTCTCGGCCAGGACGATCACGCTCTTGCGGTTGATCTTGGTGACGATCCCCATAGTCAAGCCAGTTCGGCTTTCGAAGGTCACCTTCAGCCCCACGTGCAGCCGACTCAGCGCCTGCAGGTTTTCTTGATCTTGCAGTTCATCAATGCGCCGGCAGATCATTCGGTTCAGCTCCAATAGCTGATCGATGCTCATGTCTTCAATGCGCATGGAGGGTGCCCTTTGGCTGTGCGGTCTGTCGATCAGAATGGCGCGGATCGATCAGCGAGCGTAACGGATTATCGGCGAACCGGGTCTTCCAGAGCCGAGGCGTCAGGTCAGCGACCTTGCTGGCCGGGTGCTGACTGATGCGCTGCAGCACGTCCACCAGATAGGTGTACGGGTTGATGTCGTGCAGTTTGCACGTAGTGATCAGGCTCTGGATGATGCCCACGTGTTCCGCGCCGAGTTCAGTCCAGCAGAACAGCCAGTTCTTGCGTCCCATGGGAATGGGGCGCAGGGCCCGTTCCAGGTGGTTGGTGTCTGGCTGGACGTCTGGGTCTTCCAGGAAGACGGTCAGGCTGGCTTCACGGCTGAGCACGTAGTTCAGTGCTTTGGTCAATAAATCACTGGGCAGCAGACCGCCCTGTGCCAGTTGATCCCGGCACCATTGGAAGAAGTCGCTGACCACCGGCTTTGAGTGGAGCAGCCGGTACTGGCGTTTCTTTTCGCCGGTCAGTTGCTGGACGCGGATCTCTTCTTCGTTGGTGTATAGCTTGGCAATCTGCTGAAGGGCTTCGGTGGCAGTTATCGGGTGGTCCTTCTGCGCCTCAATGAAGTAACGACGACTGTGCACCCAGCACTGCGCGTGGATGATGTTCTGCTGTGCGGCGGCATAGCGGGCATAAGCAGCATAGCCGTCACTGATCAGAGTTCCGCTGAACTGTTCGTTCAGTACCTGCTCGATATGGGCTCGGCCTCGACTGTTCGAGTAAGTGAACACCACTTCATCGGCATCGCCGTATAACGGCCAGAACCAGCCGGATTTCATCTTGCCTTTTTGTGGGCCTGCCCGACCCTGGTGGCCAGCTTTAATCGGCGTCTCATCCATCGCCAACACCCGGCTGCGCAGAACATTGTCGGTCTGGGCATCCACGATCGGCCGCAGCAGATCAATAGATCGCTTGATCAGATTGGTGAGGGTGCTGCGGCTGAGGGTAATACCCGCTTGCTGGATGCGTTGGTGTTGGCGATACAGCGGTAGGTGAAACTGGAACTTGTCGACCATCAGACCCGCCAACAAGCTGACGTCGGCCAGGCTGTTGTCCAGTACGTTGGACGGGGCCGGCGTGGTCACGGGCTTGTCGCTGCCCTTGCGCCGAAATACGGGGCGTTCCACTTGCAACACCACGTAACTGGACGTCCGCTGGGCCAGCCGATAGGTCGTTTTGGTGCCAAGGATGTCGTACTGGTCGGCGTCGGGGCCGCTTAGCTCCGGCGGCAGGTGTTCAACAACTTCCACTGGCACGTCCGCTGTAAAACGCAGACCCGTATCGTTCAGGCAGTCGTCGTCCCGCTGTTTCTTTCCGGTGCCTCGCTGATAAGCCCGAACCGGGCGTTTCTCCGCATCGAGAGGCTTCTCCGGGCTAGCCGCATCATTCGATTGGAACAGGCCGCCCTGCTCCGGGAGGTCATACACCTGCTTCTCGGACTTGGGGCCGAACAGCTGCTTCTTGAACCAGTCCAACTGCCGCTGCATGACCTGTAGCTGCTCACGCAACAGGGCATTCTCCTCGGCCAGTACCGAGTAGGAAGGGGCGTTGGAATAGGACGCGGAAGCCATTGAATTCATGGCCGATATTATACCGGAACACAACCCGCTACGTGCCCCGAAAACGCTTGAACTGACGGTACTTTTGCACCTCGATACCGTCAATCAGCAACTGGAGATCAGTCAGGTTTAAGGGGCGCTGTCCCGAAGAAGACGGCCGTACCCGGAACTGCCCCTGCTCCAGTCGCTTGGCCCACAGGCAGTAGCCCGTGGGCGTGAAATACAACATCTTCATTTGGGTCTTGCGACGGTTAACGAAGACAAAATACTGCCCGCTGAGCGGATCTTGCTTGAGTTGATTGCGGACCAGAGCGCTCAGCCCCCGGAAGGATTTACGCATATCCGTGGGCTCGGTGCACAGCCAGATCCGGGCCTGGCTATCCAGACCGATCATCTGATCTGGCTCAGCCTTAGCTCAACACCATTACCCAGGCTCAGCACGATATTCCAGCCGCTTCCGGGAGAGGCCGAGTCATCCATCAGCGATGACAGATCCAGGAAGCTGGCATAACCAGAATCCGCAGCCTCACCGACCGGCTGACTCAACAGGCGCTTGCGCCAACTACAGAAGCTGGCATAACCGAGTTTGTGCTCCTTGCAGAACTGCGTGGCCGACAGGCCGCTGTCACGCTGCTGACCGATTAGGACTTGCCACTGTTCTGCGGTGCGGTGTTTTCTCATGGAAATAACCTCGCGTTGTTGAATGCGAGGTCACTCTAGGGCGGAAGTCAGCGGGATGGCAGGATGTCTTGGAATGAACGCTTACGGCGGCAAGCGCGCAGGCCAGCGCCGCCAGCACCAGGGCGAGGCCGACCCAGGGCGTCGCGGCGACTCCCAGTGCCGCCACCACCAGGCCGCCCAGCGCCGCGCCGAGGCCCACGCCCAGGTGCATGGCCGAGGTGTTCAGGGCGACACCGGCGGAACCGCTGGCCGGATCGCTGCGCAGCAGGAAGCTCTGCACCACCGGCGAGATCATCCAACTGATCGCGCTCCAGACCATCAGTACCGGCAGGAACCCGATGCCGCCCAGGCTCAGCGGCACCGCCGCCAGCGCCAGGGCGAAGGCCGCCGGCACCAGACGCAGGGCGCGCCGGTGGCCGAGGCGGTCGGCCAGCCAGCCGCCGATATAACCGCCGCTCAGCGCTGCCAGGCCGATCAGCAGGAGGATCAGGCTGATCTCGCTGGGCGAGCGAATACCGGCCATGCTCGCCAGGTACGGGGTGAAATAGGCGAACAGGGTGAAGTGCCCGCCGAGCAACAGGATCGATACCAGCTGCGCGAGCCACAGCGCGGGCTGGCGCAACTGCCGCAGATAGCCTTCGCGGCCGGGCAGGTCGCCGGCCTGGCGTTGCGGCAGGTAGCGCCAGAGCAGCAGGCACAAGGGCAGCGAATAGGCCGCGATGCCGGCGAAGATCCAGCGCCAGCCGAACCAGTCGCTGATCTGTACGCCCAGTGGCACGCCGAACACCAGCGAACCGCTGATGCCCATGAAGATCAGGCCGATCGCCCGGCCGCGCTGGGCCGGAGCGGCCAGCTCGGCGGCCAGCAGGCTGGCGAGGACGATCAGCAGCCCGCAACAGGCCGACATTCCCAGGCGAGCCAGGAGCAGGCCGAGATAGCTCGGAGCGAGGGCGGCGAGCGCGTTGCCGAGGGCGAACAGCAGCAGGGTCGCCAGCAGCAGGCGGCGGCGTTCGATGCGCCGGGTCAGCCAGCCGAGCAGCGGTGCGGCGAGGGCGAAGCCGAGGGAGAACAGGGTGGTGAGCTGGCCGGCCAGGCTGATGGAGACCCGCAGGTCTTCGGCCAGGGGCGGCAGGATGCCGATCAGGATGCTTTCCGCCAGGCCGGCGGCGAAGGTGGTCAGGGATAGCAACAGCAAGCGAAGGTCCATGGCGGCTCCGATTCCCGGTAAGGGGTTTCGGGCGCTGGAGTGCCTTCGGTTATCCCTGGTGATTGAGGTAAGACAGTGGACAGGGTAGAGCAGCGCGCGGCGGCCCGGCAAGTCCGCCGGGCCGCATGGCCCGACGGCAGGGAAGGCTGCTCAGCCGATGCTGATCGGCGGCAGTTCGGCCAGCTCGACGCTGAGCTTCTCTTCCGGCGCCATGATCTCCGCTTCGCCGTCGACCACCTGCTTGCCTGCCTGGTTGAACACCCGCGTGGCCATGCGCACGCGGTTCTTCGGCAGCTTCTCGAGGACTTCCAGTTCGACCTTCAGGTCGTCGCCGAGCTTGACCGGACGGGTGAAGCGCAGGGTCTGGCCGAGATAGATGGTGCCTGGGCCAGGCAGCACGGTGGCGATCGCCGCGCTGATCAGGGCGCCGCTGAGCATGCCGTGGGCGATGCGTTCCTTGAACTGGGTGGTGGCCGCGTAGGCGGCGTCCAGGTGCACCGGGTTGCGGTCGCCGGAGACCGCGGCGAACAACTGCAGGTCGCGCTCGGCGATGCTGCTGGTGTACTCGGCCTTTTGCCCGACCTCTAGCTCAGCGTAGGGAATGTTCTGGACCTGGCTCATGTTCTCTCCTTTGTCGAATGATCCCGGCGGTGGCGCAGGGCCTGTTCCAGCCAGTCGATCAGGTCTTGGGTGACCGCGTCGCGGTTGCTCTCGTTGAACAGCTCGTGACGGGCCTCGGGATAGGTCTTCAGGGTCACCTGGCGCAGCCCGGCACCGCGCAGGGCGTCGGCCAGGTCGCCCAGGCGCTTGCCCTGGCTGACCGGGTCGCGTTCGCCGCCGATGACCAGCAGCGGCAGGTCGGCATCGATCTGCCGCAGGTGGGTGGGCGGGGTGATATCGGCCAGGCCGCCGAGCAGGTCCACCCACAACTGGTTGCTGCAGCGGAAGCCGCACAGCGGGTCGGCCACGTACCTGTCGACTTCCTGCGCATCGCGACTGAGCCAGTCGAAGGCCGTGCGATTGGGCTTGAACGCCTTGTTGAACGAGCCGAACGAGAGGAAGTCGATCAGCGCGCTCTTGCCCAGCGGCCCCTGGCGCCAGCGCTCGAAGCGGGCAATCAGGCGGGCGACCCGGTAGAGCGCTTGCGGCTGGTAGTTGGAGCCGGAAAGGATCGCCCCTTGCAGGCTGCAGCTGTGGTGCAGCAGGTAGGCCATGGAGATGTAGCTGCCCATGCTGTGGCCCAGCAGGAAGATCGGCAGTTCCGGGTGCTGCTGGCGGATATGGTGGTTCAGGCTGGCCAGGTCGCCGACCACCTTGCCCCAGCCGCCCTGGTCGGCGAAGTGGCCCAGTTCTTCGGCTTCTGCGGTCCGGCCGTGGCCGCGCTGGTCGATCGCATAGAAGTGGTAGCCGGCAGCGTTCAGCGCGGCGGCGAGACGCTCGTAGCGACCGGCGTGCTCGGCCATGCCGTGGGACAGCATCACCGCGCCGACGGCCGTTGCGCTCGGCCAGTGGCGGGTGTACAGCGGGGTTTCGTCGCTGGCGGGAAGCCAGTAGGCAGCGGCGGGCATGTTCGTTCCTTGTGCCGGGCGGACGCGTTCCGGCGCATTCTAGCAGCGTGCGCGGTTTCGTCCCGGAAAAGCGCCAACCTTGGGCATAGGTCGCTCTGGAATGGCGGACGGCGAAGAGTGACAGGCTGGAGATTCACACTATCAATAAGGGCAGGAGGAGTATTTGCGCTGTCCGACGCAACTGCTAAGTTGCCCGATGCCCCGCACATGCGGGCCAGACCCGCTCAGGTAAGAGGACAAGAATAAATGCAACCTGAATTCTGGAACGACAAACGCCCGGCCGGCGTACCCGACAGTCTCGACTTCGCCGCCTACCGTTCCGTGGTCGAGGTCTTCGAGCGCTCCTGCAAGAAATTCGCCGACCGCCCGGCCTTCAGCAATCTCGGCGTGACGCTCAGCTACGCCGAACTCGATCGTCTGTCCGCCGCCTTCGCCGCCTACCTGCAGAAACAGACCGATCTCAAGCCCGGCGACCGCATCGCGGTGCAGATGCCCAATGTCCTGCAATATCCCATCGCGGTGTTCGGCGCCTTGCGCGCGGGGCTGGTGGTGGTCAACACCAATCCGCTGTACACCGCCCGCGAAATGCGCCACCAGTTCAAGGACGCCGGCGTGCGTGCGCTGGTCTACCTGAACGTGTTCGGCAAGCTGGTCGAGGAAGTGCTTCCGGATACGCGGATCGAGTACCTGATCGAGGCGCGCATGGGCGACCTGTTGCCGGCGCTGAAGGGTTGGCTGGTCAACAGCGTGGTGAAGTCGGTGAAGAAGATGGTCCCCGATTATCGCTTGCCCCAGGCGCTGCCGTTCAGGCAGGCCTTGAAGCAAGGCCAGGGCCATGCCCTGCAGCCGGTCAGGGTCGGCCTGGAGGATGTCGCCGTGTTGCAGTACACCGGCGGCACCACCGGGGTCTCGAAGGGGGCGATGCTCACCCACGGCAACCTCGTGGCGAACATGCTGCAGGTCCACGCCCAGCTTTCCCAGCTCGGCAAGGATGGCCTGCCGCTGATGAAGGAGGCGCAGGAGGTGATGATCGCGCCGCTGCCGCTCTACCACATCTATGCCTTCACCGCGAACTGCATGTGCATGATGGTCAGCGGCAACCATAACGTGCTGATCACCAACCCGCGCGACATCCCCGGTTTCGTCAAGGAACTGAAGAAGTGGCGTTTCTCCGCGCTGCTCGGCCTCAACACCCTGTTCGTCGCGCTGATGGAGCACCCCGGGTTCAAGGACGTCGATTTCTCCAACCTGAAGCTCACCAACTCCGGCGGCACTGCACTGGTCAGCGCCACCGCCGAGCGCTGGAAGGGTGTCACCGGCTGCACCGTGGTGGAAGGCTATGGCCTCACCGAATGCTCGCCGGTAGTGACCACCAACCCCTACGGCGAGCAGGCACGCCTGGGTACGGTGGGGATTCCGGTCGTGGGCACGGCGCTCAAGGTGATCGACGAGGAGGGCAACGAGCTGCCTGTCGGCGAACGTGGCGAACTCTGCGTGAAAGGTCCGCAAGTGATGAAGGGGTACTGGCAGCGTCCCGAGGCCACCGAGGAGATTCTCGATGCCGAAGGCTGGCTGAAGACCGGCGACATCGCGGTGATCGACGAGGACGGCTTCGTGCGCATCGTCGATCGCAAGAAGGACCTGATCCTGGTCTCCGGCTTCAATGTCTACCCCAACGAGATCGAAGACGTGGTGATGGCCCATCCGAAGGTGGCCAGTTGCGCGGCGGTAGGCATTCCCGACGAGAAGTCCGGCGAGGCGGTGAAGCTGTTCGTGGTGGCTCGCGACCCCAGCCTGTCGGTCGAGGAACTCAAGGCCTACTGCAAGGAAAACCTCACCGGATACAAAATTCCGCGACAGATTGTGCTCAAGGATGCATTACCGATGACGCCTGTGGGTAAAATCCTCCGTCGTGAGCTGCGCGAAATCGCCTGATAGCCTTACAAGGCTCTGAAACGGGCATTTGCCGGGGACAGGAAAGACCGTGACCGAGACTAATGTCTCGGTCATTTTTTTGACCGAATAGGTCATGTTTGGTGCTGGTCTGCCTCTGGCAAAGCTGATAATCTCGGCGCGCCTAATAGCCCTGGGTCCAGGGTTAGCGAGCAGATCACAACAAGATGCCGCCATGAGCGGTGAAGATTAGCTGTTGCTTAGGAGTGGGCTTCCATGATCGAAAACTTCTGGAAGGACAAGTACCCAGCGGGTATTGCTGCCGAGATCAATCCCGACCAGTACCCGAACATCCTGTCGGTACTGAAGGAGTCCTGCCAACGTTTTGCCACCAAGCCCGCGTTCACCAACCTGGGCAAGACCCTGACCTACGGCGAGCTGTACAAGCTGTCCGGCGACTTCGCCGCCTACCTGCAGCAGCACACCGATCTCAAGCCCGGCGACCGCATCGCCGTCCAGTTGCCCAACGTCCTGCAGTACCCGATCGTGGTCTTCGGCGCCATGCGCGCCGGCCTCATCGTGGTCAACACCAACCCGCTGTACACCGCGCGCGAGCTGGAACACCAGTTCAACGACTCCGGCGCCAAGGCGGTGGTCTGCCTGGCCAACATGGCCCACCTGGTCGAGGGCGTACTGCCCAAGACCGGCGTCAAGCAGGTGATCGTCACCGAAGTCGGCGACATCCTGCCGCCGCTGAAGCGCTTCATCGTCAACTTCGTGGTCAAGCACATCAAGAAGATGGTGCCGGCCTACAGCCTGCCGCAAGCCACCAAGCTGACCGACGCGCTGGCCAGGGGCGCCGGCAAGTCGTTCCAGGAAGCCGCGCCGCAGGCCGACGACGTCGCCGTGCTGCAATACACCGGCGGCACCACCGGGGTCGCCAAGGGCGCCATGCTGACCCACCGCAACCTGGTGGCCAACATGTTGCAGTGCAAGGCGCTGATGGGCGCCAACCTCAACGAGGGCTGCGAGATCCTCATCGCGCCGTTGCCGCTGTACCACATCTACGCCTTCACCTTCCATTGCATGGCGATGATGCTCACCGGCAACCACAACATCCTGATCACCAACCCGCGCGACCTGCCGTCGATGCTCAAGGATCTCGGCCAGTGGAAGTTCACCGGCTTCGTAGGCCTGAACACCCTGTTCGTCGCCCTGTGCAACAACGAGACCTTCCGCAAGCTGGACTTCTCCGCGCTGAAGCTGACCCTCTCCGGCGGCATGGCGCTGCAACTGGCCACCGCGGAGCGCTGGAAGGAAGTCACCGGCTGCGCCATCTGCGAAGGCTACGGCATGACCGAGACCGCGCCGGTGGTATCGGTCAACCCGTTCCAGAACATCCAGGTCGGCACCATCGGTATTCCGGTGCCCTCGACCCTGTGCAAGGTGATCGGCGACGACGGCCAGGAAGTGCCCCTGGGTGAGCGCGGCGAACTCTGCGTGAAGGGTCCGCAGGTGATGAAGGGCTACTGGCAGCGCCAGGAAGCCACCGACGAGATCCTCGACGCCGATGGTTGGTTGAAGACCGGCGATATCGCGATCATCCAGGAAGACGGCTACATGCGCATCGTCGACCGGAAGAAGGACATGATCCTGGTCTCCGGCTTCAATGTTTACCCGAACGAGCTGGAAGACGTGCTGGCGACCCTGCCGGGCGTCCTGCAGTGCGCCGCGATCGGCATCCCCGACGAGAAGTCCGGCGAGTCGATCAAGGTCTTCGTGGTGGTCAAGCCGGGGGCGACCCTGACCAAGGAACAGGTCATGCAGCACATGCATGACAACCTGACCGGCTACAAGCGGCCGAAGGCCGTGGAGTTCCGCGACAGCCTGCCGACCACCAACGTCGGCAAGATCCTGCGCCGCGAACTGCGCGACGAAGAGCTGAAGAAAGCGGGCCAGAAGTAAGTCCGCCGTTGCCTGAAGAAGCCCCGCCGATGCGGGGCTTCTTCGTTGCAGGCAGTCGGTTGCGGGGGGAGCGGGCCTGTGCGGGCATGCCTGTAGCGCATCACCTGTCGGAGGAAACCCCATGGCCCGCCTCGATCCCACCCTGGCCGAAGAAATACGCCGTCTGCCGATCAGCCGGCGTCTGGAACTGATCGAGGCATTGCTGGATCGCGCCGGCCCCGAGGTGGAGCGCCAATGGCTGCGAGTGGCCGAGGTGCGCCTCGCCGACTGCCGGGCGGGCACCGCCGATCCGCTGCCGCTGGCCGAGGTGCTCAAGCGACTGGGGCGCTGAGAGGGCCATCGCCCACCAGCAGCCTCGGCCGTATCGCGGCAGCGAGCGTTAACCGGGATTCGTCCTCTTCCGCTCAAATCTGCGACAATTCCGAATATTTTTCGCCTCGGCAGTGGCCGGAGCTTCTTTCCGTCCTCCGCGACTGCGGCACGCTCACAGCATTCGAAAAGCCTAGATGACCGACCAGACTCCTTCCCTCGACCAACTCGTCCGGCGCCTCGACCAGGCCCAGATCAGCGACCGCCACCGCCTGCGCCGGCAGCTTCACGAACTGCGCAAGCAGCCCGACGACGCGCGCCTGGCGCAGTGGGTCGAGCGCTTCCAGGCATCCTGCGCCAAGGTCGAGGCGCGGCGCGCCAGCGTGCCGGTGATCCGCTACGACGACAGCCTGCCGATCGCCGCCAAGCGCGACGAGATCAAGGCCGCCATCGCCGCCCACCAGGTGGTGGTGATCGCCGGCGAGACCGGCTCGGGCAAGACCACCCAGTTGCCGAAGATCTGCCTGGAGCTGGGTCGCGGCATCCACGGCCTGATCGGCCATACCCAGCCGCGTCGGCTGGCGGCGCGCAGCGTGGCGACGCGGGTCGCGGAAGAGATCGGCACGCCGCTGGGCGCGCTGGTCGGCTACCAGGTACGCTTCGAGGACCAGAGCGACGACAGCACCCTGGTCAAGCTGATGACCGACGGCATCCTCCTGGCCGAGACCCAGCACGACCGCTACCTGGAGCGCTACGACACGCTGATCGTCGACGAAGCCCACGAGCGCAGCCTGAATATCGACTTCCTTCTCGGCTACCTGAAGACCCTGTTGCACCGGCGTCCGGACCTGAAGCTGATCATCACCTCGGCGACCATCGACCTGGAGCGTTTCTCCCGGCATTTCGACGGCGCCCCGGTGATCGAGGTTTCCGGCCGCACCTATCCGGTGGAGACCTGGTACCGGCCGCTGGCGGCGGAAACCGACGAGGAGGGCAACCGGGTCGAGGACGACCTGTCGGTGGACCAGGGCATCCTCGCCGCCCTCGACGAGATCGCCGCCCACGAACGCGAGGTCGGCAAGCGGCCCGGCGACGTGCTGGTGTTCCTCCCCGGCGAGCGGGAGATCCGCGACGCCGCGGAGATGCTGCGCAAGGCCAACCTGCGCCACACCGAGGTACTGCCGCTGTACGCGCGACTGACCCCGGCCGAGCAGCAGAAGATCTTCCAGCCGCGCCCGGGACGCAAGATCGTGCTGTCCACCAACGTCGCGGAAACCTCGCTGACGGTACCGGGCATCCGTTACGTGATCGACAGCGGCACCGCGCGGATCAGCCGCTACAGCTACCGCGCCAAGGTCCAGCGGCTGCCCATCGAGGCGGTATCGCAGGCCAGCGCCAACCAGCGCAAGGGCCGTTGCGGACGGGTCGAGCCGGGCATATGCGTGCGTCTCTACAGCGAGGAGGACTTCAACGCGCGTCCGGCCTTCACCGACCCGGAAATCCTCCGCACCAACCTGGCCGCGGTGATCCTCCAGATGCTGCACCTGCGCCTCGGCGACATCGAGGCGTTCCCCTTCATCGAGCCGCCGGACGGCAAGGCGATCAAGGACGGCTTCACCCTTCTGCAGGAACTGTCGGCGGTCAACCGCGAAGGCCAGCTGACCCCGCTGGGGCGCCAACTGGCGCGCCTGCCGATCGACCCGAGGCTCGGCCGCATGCTGCTGGAGGCTGCCCAGCAGGGTAGCCTCGAGGAAGTGTTGACGGTGGCCAGCGCGCTGTCCGTGCAGGACCCGCGCGAGCGTCCGGTGGAGCGGCAGCAGGCCGCCGACCAGGCGCACGCGCAATGGAAGGACCCGGATTCCGACTTCGCCGCGCTGATCAATCTCTGGCGTGGCTTCGAGGAGCAGCGCCAGGCGCTGGGCTCCAACGCCCTGCGCAGCTGGTGCCGGAAAAACTTCCTCAACTACCTGCGCCTGCGCGAGTGGCGCGACGCCCACCGCCAACTGACCCTGATCTGCCGCGAACTGAAGCTGCCGTTCGGGCGCCCGGCCAAGGCCGAGGCGCGCAAGCCGGAGGCGAAGAAAGGCGCGTCGGCCGACAACGAACGCGTGGTACCGGGGATCGATTACGCGGCGGTCCACAAGGCGATCCTGTCCGGCCTGCTCAGCCAGATCGGGCAGAAGGCCGAGGAAGGCGACTACCTCGGCGCTCGCCAGCGACGTTTCTGGATCCATCCGTCCAGCGGCATCGCTCGCAAGCGCCCGCAATGGATCATGGCCGCGGAACTGGTGGAGACCACCAAGCTGTTCGCCCGAATGGTCGCGAAGATCGAGCCGGACTGGCTGGAGCCGCTGGCCGGGCACCTGATCAAGACCAACCACTTCGAGCCGCACTGGGAGAAGCGTCGCGGCCAGGTGGTGGCGTTCGAGCAGGTCACCCTCTACGGCCTCATCGTCATCGGTCGACGTCCGGTGCACTACGGTCCGATCGACCCGCCGGTGGCGCGCGAGCTGTTCATCCGCGAAAGCCTGGTGCGCGGCGAGATCAACAGTCGTGCCAAGTGCCTGAGCGCCAACCGGCAGTTGCTGGAAAAGCTCGACGAACTGGAAGCCAAGGCACGCCGGCGCGACATCCTGGCCGACGAGGAAACCCTATTCGCCTATTACGACGCGCGCCTGCCGGCGGATATCTACCAGACCGCCAGTTTCGAGAAATGGTACGCCCGCGAGCGACAGAACCAGCCGGACCTGCTGCTGATGCGCGAGGAAGACGTGCTGGCCCGCGAAGCCAGCGAAGTCACTGCGGCGCAGTACCCGGATCGCCTGCGCCTGGGCGATCTGCACCTGTCGCTGAGCTACCAGTTCGAGCCCGGCACCGCGCGCGACGGCGTCACCGTGCGGGTACCGGCGCCGCTGCTGCCGCAATTGCCGGCCGAACGCATCGACTGGCTGGTGCCCGGCCTGCTCTACGACAAGGCGGTGGCGCTGGTGCGCAACCTGCCGAAGGCGATCCGCAAGAGCTTCGTGCCGGTACCGGACTTCGTCCGTGCCGCCCTGGAGCGCATCACCTTCGGCGAAGGTTCGCTGCCGCAGGCGCTGGGCCGCGAGCTTCAGCGCATGACCGGCGTGCGGGTAGCCGACGAGGCCTGGGCCGAGGCGGCGACGCAGTTGGACGATCACCTGCGGATGAACATCGAGGTGGTCGACGCCCAGGGCAAGTTCCTCGGCGAGGGCCGCGACCTGGCCGAACTCACCGCGCGTTTCGCCGAAGCCAGCCAGGCGGCCCTGGCGATTCCCCAGGCCGACAAGGAACAGCAGCGTCCGGTGGAGGCCAAGGCCTTCGCCAGCGTCGCCGAGA
This sequence comes from Pseudomonas sp. PS1(2021), assembly GCF_020405165.1. Classification (NCBI taxonomy): domain Bacteria; kingdom Pseudomonadati; phylum Pseudomonadota; class Gammaproteobacteria; order Pseudomonadales; family Pseudomonadaceae; genus Pseudomonas; species Pseudomonas sp. PS1(2021). Next base: position 431,282 of record NZ_CP084484.1, read on the forward strand.
AGGCCCAGCAGAAGGTCGCCGGATTATCGATGACGGTATACCCGGCGCTGGTGGAGGAGCAGGGCGAGGTCAAGGAAGGGCGCTTCCCGACCCAGGCCGAGGCCGACTACCAACACCGCCGCGCCCTGCAACGACTGCTGTTGCAGCAACTGGCCGAGCCGGCCAAGTACCTGCGCGCCAAGCTACCGGGGCAGACCGAGATGGGCCTGCTGTACCGCGAGCTGGGACGGGTCGAGGCGCTGGTCGAGGACATCCTCCTGGCCAGTCTCGACAGTTGCGTGCTGCAGGGCGAAAGCCTGCCGCGCGACGGCGCCGCCCTGGCCGCGCTGGCCGAGCGCAAGCGCGCTGCCTGGAACGAGCACGCCGAGCGCCTGGCACGCCTGGTGCTGGATATCCTCAAGCTCTGGCACGGCCTGCAGAAGCGCTTCAAGGGCAAGGTCGAGCTGGCCATGACGGTGCCGCTGAACGACGTCAAGGGCCAGCTGGCCAACCTGGTGTACCCAGGGTTCGTCCGTGCCACCCCGCTGGAGTGGTTGAAGGAGTATCCGCGTTACCTCAAGGCCATCGAGCAGCGCCTGGACAAGGTCGCCGGCCAGGTCCAGCGCGACCGGGTGTGGAGCGGCGAGCTGGGCGAACTCTGGGCGCAATACCAGGCGCGCCTCGCCAAGCACGCCCAGGAAGGCAAGCGCGACGCCGAGTTGCAGGTGTATCGCTGGATGCTGGAGGAGTACCGGGTCTCGCTGTTCGCCCAGCAACTGGGGACCCGGCTGCCGGTCTCGGACAAGCGCCTGGCCAAGCAGTGGAGCCAGGTCGAGGGCTAGTTCCAGGGGTACCGCGCGAAATGAAAAAGGCGCGCCGGTCGAAACCGGCGCGCCTTTTTCGTTCTGGTCCGATCAGTCGCGCAGGTTCAGTGCGCGACGGATGGTGAAGAACAGGTCGGTCTGGTCGGTCAGGCCGGTGACATTGGCGGCCTGCGGGCCGTAGGCGGCGATGCGCAACTGGGTGCCGGTGTGCTCCTGGGAACCTTCCTCGGAGTTGCCGTAGCTGATCGCCAGCGGCGCGCCGTCCTTGGTCGTGAGCAGTTGGGTCAGCCCTGGCGCGGCGGTTTCCGGCGGGATGATCTGGCTGGAGTGGGCGTGGTCGGCGGTGACGATCACCAGGGTCTCGCCATCGGCCTTGGCGAAGGCCAGGGCCTTCTGCACGGCTTCGTCGAGGTCGACGGTCTCGCCGATCTGGCCGCACGGATTCGCGGCGTGGTCCTGCTTGTCGATGGACGCGCCCTCGACCTGCAGGAAGAAGCCGTTCGGATTGTCCTTCAGCAGCTCGATGGCCTTGCTGGTCATTTGCGCCAGGGTCGGGATGTCGGCGGTGCGCTTCGGGTTCGCCTCGCAGCTCACCGCCGGCTGGTTCAGGTTGCCGTGGTAGGTGGCGGTCGGACCGAGCCAGCGCACCGGCATGTTGCCTGGCGCGAACAGGCCGATCAGCGGCTGCTTCTGATTGGCGCGGCGCACGGCTTTCAGTTCGTCGAGGTTCTCGACGATCCGGTAGCCGCGGGCTTCGGCCTGGGCGCGGAGGGTCTTGCCGGCATAGCGGCCAGCCTTGGCGGTTTCCGCGAAGGTCGCGGCACCGCCGCCGAGGACCACGTCAGGGCGGGTCTTCAGCCACTGCTCGGTGATCGAGCCGGCGCCGTCGTTCTCCAGGGCATTGCTCGGGCACTGCTTGCTGGTGGCCTCGGGACCGTAGCACTTGCGAGCGGTGACGTGGGCGAGCAGGGCGGCGGGGGTGGCGTCCTGCAGCTCGGCGGTGGAGACGTTACCGGTGGCCTTGCCGTTGAGCTTGGCCAGCTCCAGCAGGTTGCGGTGCGGCTGTTCGTGGATATCCACGCCGATCGCGCCATTGTACGACTTGACCCCGGTGGCCCAGGCGGTGGCGGAGGCGGCGGAATCGGTCACGTAGTCCGGCAGGCCGCTGTCCTTGTGCAGGGAGTAGTGGGTGTACTGGCCGGTCAGCGGCAGCGCGTCGATGCCCTTGAAGTAGCCGCCCGCGCCGCGCGCGTAGTTGCGCGCCACGGTGATCTCGGAGTCGCCCATGCCGTCGCCGATCAGCAGGATCACGTTCTTCGCCTTCTTCTTCGACAGCGACTGCTTCAGGGCCTGGGTCAGGTCCTGCTCGACGCGTCGTGCGCCGCCGTATTCGCTGAGTTCGCCACGGGCCTGGCGGTTGAACAGCGACGGATCGTCCTGGCGCGCCTGGGCCGGCAAGGCGCTGCCGAGCACGGCCATGGAGACGGCAAGAGAGAGGGCGAGGGGATAACCTGGGGTCATGACGCATTTCCCTATGTTGAGGAGGTGACTGTGCGAGACGGCGGGGCCATCCGGCGAGTGCTACGAAAGTAGGGAAGGGTGATGACGGGCTTGTGACAATTTCTTTCGAAGTGTGTGGAGCGCGCGACGCATCACGTCGTGACGAGCGGGGAGCGAGCCGGTATGGTGCGCAGGTCTATTCCGGTTCGTTCAAGGAAAGCCTCCATGAGTCTGCACGGCGTTTACGATTCCCAGAACATCTTCGCCAAGATCATTCGCGGCGAAGCTCCCTGCTACAAGGTCTACGAAGACGAGGACGTGCTCGCCTTCCTCGATCTGTTCCCGCAGTCCTACGGGCATACCCTGGTGATTCCCAAGCACGCCGAGGCGCGCAACCTGCTCGAGATCGATGCGCAGAACCTGGCCAAGGTCATGGCCGTGGTCCAGCGCCTGACCCGCGCCCTGGTCGAGGAGGTGCAGCCGGACGGCGTGCAGGTCGCCCAGTTCAACGGCGCCCCCGCCGGGCAGACGGTCTTCCACATCCATTTCCACGTCATCCCGCGCTTCAGCGGCGAGAACCTCGGCATCCATGCGGCGAAGCAGGGCGACCCGGAAGTGCTCGCACAACTTCAGGAGCGTCTGGCGCAGCGTCTGCAAGGCTGATTGCGCATGGGCCGGCCCGGGTCGGGGGCGGTCCTTCGCTCGTCGGATTTCTCTGAAATGTTTTGTTACATACTGTCGAGACTCAGGCGCGCCGCGGTTTTCCGGCGATGTGCGCAACAATTTGCACAGTTTTTTTGACGTAGCATCCGCGCGATCACGCACTTCGGATCGAGCACGGCGAACAGGGACGCCAGCCGTGCAGGTTTTTCGAGAAACAGGGGACAGCGGATGTTCAACCCGGCCAACCAGACCCACTTCAGCCTCAGCCTCGACGGCCTCGCGCACGACCTGCAGGTCCTCGAATTCAGCGGCCACGAAGGCATCAGCCGGCCCTACCGCTTCGAACTCGAACTGGTCAGCGAGCGCGCCGGCCTCGACCTCGAAGCGCTCATGCACCGACCCGCCTTCCTCGCCTTCACCCCGCAGGGCCAGGGCGTCCACGGGCTGGTCTACGGCGCCGCCCAGGCCGACGCGGGCAAGCGCCTGACCCGCTATCGCCTCACCCTCGTGCCGCAACTGGCCTACCTCGCGCAGCGCAACAACCAGCGCATCTTCCAGCACCTCACGGTGCCGCGGATCGTTGCCCTGATCCTCGAGGAGCACGGCATCCTCGCCGACGCCTACCGCTTCCAGCTCGGCACCCGGTATCCCGAGCGCGAATACTGCGTGCAGTACGACGAAAGCGACCTGCATTTCGTCCAGCGCCTCTGTGCCGAAGAGGGCATCCATTTTCATTTCCGGCACAGCGCCGAGGCGCACCTGCTGGTGTTCGGCGACGACCAGACGGTGTTCCCCCGCCTGGGCCGTCCCACCGCCTACGTGCACGACAGCGGGCTGGTCGCCGACGAACCGGTGATCAAGCGCTTCAGCCTGCGCCTGGCCAGCCGCACCACGCGCACCACCCGCCGCGACTACGACTTCGAGAAGCCGCGCCTGCTGCTGGAGGCCGGCAACCGCCCGGCTGCCGACGCCCCGGCCGAGCCGGACCTGGAGGACTACGACTACCCCGGCCGCTTCGTCGACCGCCAGCGCGGCAAGCTGCTCAGCCAGCGCGCCCTGGAGCGCCACCGCGCCGATCGGCGCCTGGGCGAAGGGGTCAGCGACCAGCCGCTGCTGGTCAGCGGGCACTTCCTGGAGATCGCCGAGCACCCGCGCGCGGAGTGGAACGACCTCTGGCTGCTCAGCGAAATCTTCCACGAAGGCAAGCAGCCGCAGGTGCTGGAAGAGAACGTCACCTCCGACATGTCGGCCAGCACGGACGACTTCCAGCAGGGCTACCGCAACCGCTTCCTCGCCACGCCCTGGGAGGTGTTCTTCCGCCCACCGCTGGAGCACCCGAAGCCGCGCGTGCTGGGCAGCCAGACCGCGGTGGTGACCGGCCCGCCGGGCGAGGAAATCCACTGCGACCGCTACGGCCGGGTCAGGGTGCAGTTCCATTGGGACCGTGAGGGCCAGGGCGACGACAAGAGCAGTTGCTGGCTGCGCGTAGCCAGCGGTTGGGCCGGCAACGGCTATGGCGGCATCGTCATTCCGCGGGTCGGCATGGAAGTGCTGGTGGACTTCCTCGAAGGCGATCCCGACCAGCCGCTGGTCAGCGGCTGCGTCTACCACGCCGCCCACCCGGTGCCCTACGAGTTGCCGGCGAACCAGGCCCGCAGCGTCTTCAAGAGCCTCAGCAGCCCTGGCGGCGGTGGCTACAACGAGCTGCGCATCGAGGATCGCAAGGGCCAGGAACAGATCTTCGTCCATGCCCAGCGCGACTGGGACGAGAACATCGAGCACGACCAGAAGATCCGCGTCGGCCACGAGCGCCACGACACCGTGGAGGCGAACAGCTACAGCGAGTTCAAGGCCGAGGAGCATCACACCGTGCACGGCGAGCGCAAGGTCGAACTGAAGGCCGATGACCACCTGACGGTCGGCGACAGCCAGCACATGAAGCTCGGTCGTGCCTACCTGGCCAAGGCCGGGCGCGAAATCCACCTGAAGGCCGGGCAGAAGATGGTGATCGAGGCCGACAGCGAACTGACGGTGAAGGCCGGCGGCAGCTTCATCCGGCTCGACGCCAGCGGCATCGCCATCAGCGGCCCGCTGGCACGGATCAATGCCGGCGGCGCGCCGGGCAGCGGCTCGGGGATTGCGATCAAGATGCCGCGAGTGCCGGGCATGGCCGACCAGGACAGCCCCGGCGCGCCACCCGAGGCGGTCGCGGCCAACCTGCCGCCGCGACAACCGGTTTGCGAAGAGTGCCTGCTACAGGCGAAGAAAAGAGGCCAGGCGCTCGCCGAGCGCTGAGGAACTGCTATGACGCCGAACCCCCGCCACTGGGCCCGCGAGCTGTGGCTGCGCTCCCGCGATCGCGGCTTGCAGACCCACATCGATGTGTTGGTCGATGCCACCGGGCTGGACGACTATCCCTTGCTCGCCGAGCATGCGCGGCAAAGCGATCCTCCGGCGCTGTTCAAATTGCTGGAGCAAACCCCGGAGGCCGCCCTGGCCGACGAGGGTCCGCTGCTGCTGCGCCTGGAAGACGGCCACGCGGCCTGGCTGGACGAGCTGCTCGAGCGCATCGACTGCCGCCACCACCTGATGCTCCTGTTCAGCCCCTGGTCGTTGCCGCGCCTGGGCGAGCACCTGCGCAGCTGTACCCAGGCCGAGTGGAACCAGGGCCGTTCCAGCGGCGTGCTGCGTTTCTACGAGCCGGGCCTGTTCATGGCCGTCAGCGACATGCTCGCCCCCCGGCAGAGCCGCTACCTGCATGCCCCGGTTTCCAGCTGGCACTGGCTGGACCGCGACGGCCGGCCGAGGGAGCTGGCCGGTCATTACCAGGCCCACGAGGCGCCGCCGCTGCAAGCGGTCCTCCGCCTGGAAGCGCATCAGGTCGCTGCCTTGCGCGCCTGGAGCGAGGCCGAAGCCTACCGCCGCGAATACTTCGTGCTGCCCCGCGATCATGGCCTGGGCAGCCAGGAAAGCCTGCTCCAGCATCTGGTCCAGGCGCACCTGGCCGCCGACCGCCAGGGCGTGCAGGACTTCGACCAGCGCGACGCCTTCGTCGCCCAGTGGTTGCGCGAACAGACTCCCGGCCCCGGCTTCTGCCCGGGAGCGAGTCGCGCATGAACGGGCGCGGCATCGGCCTTCCCGCCCTGCTTCTGGGGACCCTGCTGGCCGCGGGCTGCCAGAGCGGGCCGGACATGCTGGCGGCGCCGGTGATGGGTTACAACCATACGTCCGCGGCGATCAATGGGTTTTCGGTGAATGGGGCGGGTGGACCACATTTAGGCCCTTATCAGGGGGATGGTAGCCAGGTTTGTTGCGGAGCGATTCCAAAGAAGTGGAATCCAAATTTGAAAGCTGTCGTCGAATGGGAGAAAGATCCCAGACCGCGCGCCGCTATAAGGCGAGATAGATATGGACGGCTGGATAAAGATGATTACTTGAGACATGCCGCAAGCTACACCCGGCACAAGATGATCGTGGATATACCTAGGTATGGTGAAAACGTATGCTTGTTGCAGGTGCATTTCCTCCCGTGCGACCAGATCGCAGTCTCAACAACCTGTTATAGCCCGGGTCATCCAGAGTATCCAGATAGAAAGTATTTTCAGAAGAGGGGGCGTTCATGCAAAAGCTCTTGAATGCAAAGGGCCCAAGGAGGCCTGTTCGGCTGATTTTTTTGATGGCTGGATTTTTATTTTTACACGCATGCCAGGCAGGCCCCGATATGGTGTCCATTCCTATCGGAGGATACAATCACACTTCGGCAGCTATTAACAAGTTTAGTGTGAATGGGGCCGGAGGGCCAAATATCGGTCCATTTCAGGGGGGCGGATCGCAAGTATGTTGCGGTACCATTCCTAGAGTTTGGATGCCTGGTTTAAAGGCCGTTGTAGTGTGGGAAGTGGATCCAGATCCGAAGTCTTACGCGCAGTGGTCGGAACCAATGTTTTCAGATGAATGGATAGCTCGTATGGAGACTCAAAGAAGAGAGTATATCCATCATGAAGCGGTTGTTGATATACCCCGCTATGATAGTGAGAGAGTTTGCTCGCTGAAAGTGCATTTTCTTCCATGCGAGAAAGTGGCGGTCTCAACTACCTGTTATGCTCCATCCCATCCTGATTATCCGGATAAGGAATATTTTAAAATTAAGGAGGGTTCAGCATGCCAGAGTCAATGAGTATGAAGCAGGGTGAGCCTGCCGCCGAGGTACTCATTGCCCCCTCGTATCCTCCAGAAGGGCATATTCCATTTAGCCCTGATAAGGTGCTAAGAAATATATCAAGTCAACTTCTTGATGAGCGGAGGTTTTCTGGTTATCAGCGGGAAAAAGATATTTCTGAAGAGAAAGAGTATAGTGGTGCACCTTGTTGTAAAGTGTTGCGAATTACACTGGCTTTTGATGGGACAAATAATAATGAGAAGGCCGATGGCGCATCGATTCCACCATCTTGTAGTAATGTGGCTAAATTGTTTCATGCTAGCATCGGTTCTGAGGGTGGTTTGATTAGAACGGGCTATTCGTGTTATTACTGTCCTGGTGTTGGTACCGTGTTTCCAGATGTTAATGAGTACACTCCGTCGAGTTTTGGCTTGATTGGAGCACAGGGCGGAGAAAATAGAATCAATTGGATGCTTACTAGGCTTCTTGATGCTTTGTCCCTTGCTCTGGATTTGGAGGAAGTTTCCGAGACTCAAAAGTTAGTTGAGGCAATGTCCACCAATTGGACCATCAATACCCTCAGTGGTGGTTTACTGGAAAACGGCGAGAAAAAACGCCGAACCGCCTTGGAGCCCAAACTCAAGGAACTCGAGGGCAAGCTTCGGCAACGTCAGGAGTCCGAGCAGAAACCGCATATCCTGGCCATGCGCCTGTATGTCTATGGTTTTTCTCGTGGGGCGGCAGAGGCACGGACCTTCGCCAACTGGTTGCAGGAGCTGACCCGGCTCAGCGGTGCCGACGGTCGGGTGGAATACCGCTTCGCCGGCCTGCCGATCTCGATCGAGTTCCTCGGCCTTTTCGATACCGTGGCGGCAGTTGGGCTGGCGGATAGTGCGCCGTTCGCTGCCGGGCATATGGATTGGGCCGACGACACCATGCGGCTGCCTGACGATGCCCAGACCCAGTGTCTGCCGACCACCCTACCGGAAGACTGCGCTTTTCTGAAACGTTGTGTACACCTGATTTCCTGTCATGAGCAGCGCGCCAGTTTTCCGCTGGATTCGATTCGCCGTCGTGATATGGATGCCAACGGACGTCGCACGGGACCATCCCGTTATCGGCAGGGGACGGTGGAGTATGCCTATCCAGGAGTTCACTCCGATGTGGGCGGGGGTTACGGTATTGGAAACCAAGGGAAAGCGGTTGGTGGCTTGAAATTGCTGTTGTCTCAAATTGCTCTTCAGCATATGTACGCTGAAGCTTTCGAGGCGGGAGCGCCGTTACAAGTCCCTCGTGCGGCGTTACATCCTGACTTCCACGAAAAGTGGAGAGAAATTGATGATGAGGTTCTGTTTGAATTTGTCGTCTCCGAAGAACTCGCCACCCGTTTCAACGCCTGGCAGGCCCAGGCCAAGGCCGGCACCCTGGAAGAGGTGATCCGTCGCGAGACCGCGTTGATCACCGCCTGGCGCATCGACCGCTATGCCGGCGGCCTGCGCAACAAGGCGTTCTTCGCCAATGTCCCGCCGGACATGCCGGAAGCCCAGCAGAAGGCCTGGGAGGCCCTGCACAAGCGGCGTAGCCGGGAGTACGCGGCCGCCCAGCAGGACAAGCCGCTCCCGCCGATGAGCGCCGGCGAAGAGGCGGAGTGGGATCGCAACGTGGCGCTGATCGGCGGCGAGGACAAACTGCGCGACCTGCGGGTGGAGAAGCAGTTCGACCCGCCGCTGGACCAGCGCCAACTCCTCGGCGCCGCCGCCGAATTCGCCCATGACTACAAGGGCGATTGGGGTGTGCTCGACGACGGCATGACGGTGGGGGGAGTGATCGACCTGTTGCTCGGCGGCACCGTATTCCTGATCAACGAGGAAGACGAAGCCGAGGAGTACAGCCAGATCCACCGCGACGGCAGCGCGCGCTACCACCAGTTGTTCAGTGCTCCCGACCGGGTGGCGCCGGGCCAGGAAAAGCTGGTGGCGCTGTTCGACGAACAGGTGCACGACTCCCGCGCCTGGTTCATGAACACTTCGGCGATAGGCCCGCGAGAACCTTTCACCGACTACTTCCGCTATCGCCTGGTGCATTTCGACAACGAGTCGAACAAGCGGCTCTCGGTGCTGGCCACCGCCGGGCGGGTGGTAGGCGTCGGGGTGATGCTGGCCAGCGTCGGCCTCAGCATCAAGCGCCGCGATCCGCGGATGCTGCTCGGGCTGTTCCTGCCATCGCTGGCGCGTCCGCTGCTGAGCGGCAAGGTCGGCCTGCCGGAGATCAGCGCCTTCGACCCGCTGACCGGGATCGCCTTGCCGATGGTCGGCGGGGCGGCGCTGGACAACCTGCGGGCCTTCACCCGCGAGCCCGGCGACAAGGTCGAGCAGATCGGCCGGTTGCCGCCACCGCCGCCGCTGGCGGTCGCGGCGGTGCAATCGCCCGCATTGCAGCAGGTGCTGCTGGCTCAGCAGACCGTGGAGGCGCTCAAGGCGCGCGACCTGGGCAGCCTGGCCGGGCTGGTGGCCAAGGCCGAACTCACCCAGGCGCCCGCGGCGGCGACCCCGGCCTGGCTCGCCGAGGCGAAGCAGGCCTTGCTGGACATGGGCACGGAGCCGGCGCAACCGCCGGGCCCCGGCTCGGCGCCGGGCTGGCTAAAGCGCGGCAAGGACCTGATGGAATCGCTTTGAACCTCGACCGGGCGAACGCGGCCGACCTGTCGCCCCGGATCATTCGGCGCGGATGTCGAACCCGCTGCTGGCCTCGCTGACGATGCGGAAGCGGGCGCTGCCGTCGGCGGCGACCCGGGTTCTCAGCTCGCGGTTCAGCAGGCCCTTGCCGCAGAGGGTGTCGTCCTGGGTATCGATGCCGATACCGACCACATGCTCGCCCGCCGGCACCTGGAAGCTGGCTTCCTCGCCGACGCCGATGCGCGCGGCGATCTGGCGGTCGATAAGGAACGCCACGTAGCAGCCGCCGCCGAGGTAGCCATAGTCGCGGTGGACTTCCAGCCGGCCGCCACCGCTCACCGGTTGTTGGTAGCCGAGCAGGCGTTCGGCGGGGATCGCCCGGGTCTTCTCGGCGGGAACCGAGGAACAGCCGGCTAGGAGGAAAAGGATCGCTACGGCGTACATCGGGCGCATGAAGGCTCTCCGTCGAAAGGTTCCCTCAGGCTAGCCCAGTTCCGCTGGAGCGCGGAGCGACGGGGCGGGGTGGGCTAGAATGCCTGGCCTGTTCTCCCGGAGCCGACTACCGATGCGCCAGGCCCTGCTGATCGTCGACGTGCAACCCTGTTTCGCCCCGCCGGACTGGCTGCTGGAAGGCATCGGCCAATTGCTCGGGCGGATGCCCTCGGTGGCCAGCGTCGAGCGCCATGACGAATCCCGTACGCCGTTCCAGCGCCAGCTCGGCTGGCGACCGCCGCTCGACGATGCCTGCCTGGTGGCGGCCGACCGGATCTTCGTCAAGCATGGTTACCTGCCGACGGCGGAACTCGTCGACCATCTGCGTGCGCTGCGAGCGGAACGGGTGCTGGTCTGCGGCATCCAGGCCGACACCTGCGTGCTCGCCGCCGGCTTCGCCCTGTTCGACGCCGGCCTGCAACCGACCCTGGTCGGCGACCTGGTGCTCGGCTCCTCGCTGGATCGCTCGGGGGAGCTGGGTGTGCGCCTGTGGAAGCATCATTTCGGCCAGGTCGTCAGCCTGGCCGAGGTGCTGGCGGATTGAGGCTCAGTGGGGCCGGCTGAGCAGCGCGACCGTGGCCTCGGCATTCATCATCCGCGCCGCCGCCAGCGGCGTCAGCCCGGCGGCGTCCTGGGCGTCACGACGGGCGCCGTGGGCCAGCAGGCTGGCGGCGACCTCGGCCTGGTTGAACATGGCCGCCATCATCAGTGCGGTCTTGCCGTCGGCCGAGGCGCCCTCGACGTCGGCGCCGCCGGCGAGGAGCAGTTCGACCATCGCCAGGTCGCCCTTGAAGGCAGCGCCGGCCAGCGGCGTCTGCCCGGCCAGGTTGCGCAGGTCCGGGTCGGCCTTGTAGGCCAGCAGCAGGCGTACCGCGTCGGCGTGGCCATGGTAGCTGGCCAGCATCAGCAGGCTGTCGCCCTTGTGGTTGCGCAGGTTCGGTGGCAGGCCCTGTTGCAGCAGTTGCTCGAGGCGCTGGCTATTGCCCTGGCGGGCCAGGTCGAACAGCTGGTGGACGAACTCCTGGGTTTCCATATCCAGTTCTGGGCGAAGGCTATCGGTCATGGGGCTGCTTCCTTGTGAATACCGGGTTTGCCGAATGATAGGTGGCCTTGCCGAGGTGGGCTGTTGAGCATTGCCTATGGGGCGGGTTGGCAAATTCAATCGATGGTTGGGGTGGGAAGGTGCCAGCCTGCTGTGACCGGAAGCCGGCCTGGTTGCGTCGTCTTTACAGTTCGATACGGATATCGGTGGCGAAAACGGGGAAAATAAACCGATCGTGCGCCTATCGGCTGTGCCCGGCGCGCACTCTGGAATATCCTTGTCGCCTTCGATACCACTGAGCGGTGCGCGCGCTTGCCGAAGCGAGGCGGTGGCACACTGCGCAATGGCCGACCTTGTCCGGGCCCTGTACGAAAGCGCGCCGCCAACGTCTTTTCGTAGAGCGCCCGGCATCGCCGCGAGCGAACCCGTTTCCGGTGCCGGCCCCAGGCGGGCACCGCTATGCTTAATCGGCCCCGTTCGACGGCGGCCCAGCGAGAGAAGAGGAACAACTGTGCATAAAGCCGTCATCAGCGGAACCGGTCTTTATACTCCGCCCTACAGCATCTCCAACGATGAGCTGGTGGAGAGCTTCAACACCTTCGTACGCCAGTACAACGACCAGCACGCCGAGGCCATCGCCAAGGGCGAACTGGAGGCGCTGGCCGAGTCCAGCTCGGCGTTCATCGAGAAGGCGTCCGGCATCAAGAGCCGCTTCGTGATGAACAAGGAAGGCATCCTCGACCCGCAGCGCATGGTTCCGTACCTTCCCGAGCGCAGCAACGACGAGTGGTCGATCCTCTGCGAGATGGCCGTGGCCGCTGCCAGGGAGGCGCTGCAGCGTGCCGGCCGCAGCGCCGCCGACATCGACGGGGTGATCGTGGCCTGCTCCAACCTGCAGCGCGCCTACCCGGCGATCGCGGTGGAGGTGCAGGCCGCGCTGGGCATCCAGGGCTACGGCTACGACATGAACGTGGCCTGCTCCTCGGCCACCTTCGGTATCCAGGCCGCCACCACTGCGATCCAGACCGGCCAGGCGCGGGCGATCCTGATGGTCAACCCGGAGATCTGCACCGGCCACCTGAACTTCCGCGACCGCGACAGCCACTTCATCTTCGGCGACGCCTGCACCGCGGTGATCGTCGAGCGCGCCGACCTGGCCGTGTCGAAGCACCAGTTCGACGTCGTCAGCACCAGGCTGCTGACCCAGTTCTCCAACAACATCCGCAACAACTTCGGCTTCCTCAACCGCGCCGACGAGAGCGGTATCGGCAAGCGCGACAAGCTGTTCGTCCAGGAGGGCCGCAAGGTGTTCAAGGATGTCTGCCCGATGGTCGCCGAGCTGATCGGCGAGCACCTGGCGGCCAATGAAATCCAGGTCGCCGAGGTCAAGCGCTTCTGGCTGCACCAGGCCAACCTGAACATGAACCTGCTGATCACCCGCAAGCTGCTCGGTCGCGACGCCGAGGCGCACGAGGCGCCGGTGATCCTCGACAGCTACGCGAATACCAGTTCCGCCGGTTCGGTGATCGCCCTGCACAAGCACCAGGACGACCTGCCCAGCGGCGCCATCGGGGTGCTCAGCTCGTTCGGCGCCGGTTACTCGATCGGTAGCGTGATCCTGCGTAAACACTGATCGTGGCGGCGCCTACCGACGCCGAGCTGCTGCCGCGCCTGCTGGCCGGCGAGCAGCGAGCCTTCCGCGAGCTGGTTGGCGCCTACCAGGGCGCCATGCGGGCCGTGGCCTGGGCGATCATCGGCAGATCGCATACCGAGGAAGTGGTGCAGGACGCCTGGCTCGCGGCGGTTCGCGGGCTGGACGGGTTCCAGGGGCGGTCGAGCCTGAAGACCTGGCTGCTGACCATCACCGCCAATACCGCCAAGAGCCGCTTGCGCCAGGTTCGCCGGGAAGTTTTCCTCGACGACCTGCCAGGGCCCCATGGTACGGTGGATGACCAGCGCTTTGCCGCCGACGGTCACTGGAGCCAGCCGCCGCACGCCTGGCACGAGGATTCGCCGGAAGCCCTGCTCACCGAGGGCGAACTGCGCGATTGCCTGGACAAGACCCTCAACGGTCTGTCCGAACTGCAGCGCAGCGTGCTGACCCTGCGCGAACGCCAGGGCTTGGAGCTGGAGGAAATCCGTGATCTCCTGGATATCACGCTTTCCAATGTCCGGGTGCTGCTGCATCGCGCCCGCCTGAAGGTCTTCGCCACCCTGGAGCATTTCGAGGAGACCGGCCAATGCTGAGTTGCAAGGAACTGGTCGCCCGGTCCAGCGACTTTCTCGATGGGCAACTGGACTTCCGCGGACAACTGGCGGTGCGCAGCCACCTGCTCATGTGCCGGCACTGCCGGCGCTTCATCCGCCAGATGCGCCTGACCCAGGCGACCGTGCGCCATCTGCCGGAAGGGCAGGGGCCGGAACTCGACCGCCTGGCCGCGCAACTCTCCGAGTTGCGCAAGGACACCGCGCGGCGCTGAGCCGGGGTACCTTCGACACCAAGCCGCCGCCCGCGATTCGTGGGCGGCGGCTTTTTCGTTTCCGCTATCCGGCGTGGGCGAACCGAACCCGGCCTGGCGTGGGCGGCTCTCCCTTCCGCGTGACGAGGTCGAGGAGCGCGGCTGGGCTTGGCGGATATCGCTGCGCGATATGCGCCCTACGGAGGGGCGGCAATCCGTTTCGCTGGGCTGGCATTCGAAGTCGAGGAGAATGCCCGGGACCTGGCGAATATCGCCGCCCGATATTTCTCCAGCAGAGGCAATCCCTGAGTTCAGGCAAAGGGACGGGAAATTTTTTTCGACTCCGCTGTAACGCCGCCGGGGGTGCTCCGTCCATTGGGGCGAGGACGCCATACCGGCGCCCGCTACCAACTTCAGGAGTTACCCATGAAAAAGATTTCCCTCGCTTCTTCCGTCGTCGGTGCTGCTCTGCTCGGCGTAGCCAGTGTCGGCGCGCATGCCGCGCAGAATCCCTTCGCCGTGCAGGAGCTGAGCAGCGGCTACAGCGTGGCTGCCGCCGAGAAGGCCAAGGAAGGTTCCTGCGGCGAGGCCAAGTGCGGTGCCGACAAGGGCAAGCGCGAAGCCTCCAAGGCCGGTCATGAAGGCAGCTGCGGTGCGGATCGCAAGACCAAGGAAGGTTCCTGCGGTGGCGAGAAGAAGGCCGGCGAAGGCAACTGCGGCGCCGACAAGAAGAAGTCGTAAGGCCTGAGGAGACGGACCATGCAACGGGAATTCGTCAGCGGCGCCGGGCTAGGCCTGCGTCGCGCGCTGCTGGAGCCGCTCGGCGCCGGCGATGAGGTCCGGGTCGACTTCCTCGAGGTCGCCCCGGAGAACTGGATCGGCATCGGCGGCCGTCTCGGCCGCCAGTTCCGCGAGCTGACCGAGCGCCTGCCGTTCCTCTGCCATGGTCTGTCTCTCAACCTCGGCGGCTACGCCCCGCTGGACATGTCGTTGCTGCGCGCGATCAAGGGCTTCATCGGGCAGCATGACATCCGTGCCTACAGCGAGCACCTGTCGGCCTGCGCCGACGACGGCCAGCTCTACGACCTGATGCCGCTGCCGTTCAGCGACGAATCGGTGCGCCGGGTCGCCGAACGGGTCCGGGTGGTACAGGACGTCCTCGAGCGGCCGTTGATCGTCGAGAACGTCTCGGCGTATGCGCGCTTGCCGGGCGAGCTGGAAGAGGTCGATTTCGTCCGCGCGGTACTGGAGGAAGCCGATTGCCAATTGCTGCTGGACGTCAACAACGTCTACGTCAACGCCTGCAACTTCGGTTTCGACGCCCACGCCTACATCGCCGCGATGCCCAGCCGGAGGATCGCCTACCTGCACATGGCCGGGCACGACGAGCAGGGCGCCAGCCTGAAGATCGACACCCATGGCGCGCCGGTCTGCGATCCGGTCTGGGAACTCCTGGCACATGCCTATGCCTGCCATGGCGAACGCCCGACGCTGCTGGAGCGCGATTTCAACCTCCCGCCACTGAGCGAGCTGTATGCCGAAACCGATCGCATCCGCGAGCTGCAGCGGCGCAGCGCTGAAGCGCAACTGCGCAGCCTGGGGTACGGCACATGAACCACACGACCTTGCAACGGCGTTTCGCCGCGCGTATCCGCGATCCGCAGCAGGCCTTGCCGCCCGGCATCGCGACGGAGCGCATGGCGATCTACGAGGAACTGTTCTTCAACAACCTGGACGGTTTCATCAGCAGCGGGTTCCCGGTCCTGCGCCGGTTGTTCGACGAGCCGCGCTGGCATCGCCTGGTGCGTGCCTTCATGCGCGAGCATCGCTGCCGCACACCGTACTTCAGCCAATTGGGCGAAGAGTTCATCGGCTGGCTGCAGGACGGCTACCGCGCGGAGGAGGGCGATCCGCCCTTCCTGCTGGAGCTGGCTCACTACGAGTGGGTCGAGCTGGCCCTGTCGCTGGCCGAGGCGCCTGTCGAGACGCTGCCGCAGGCCTGGTCGTGGTCGCCACTGGCCTGGCCGCTGGCCTATCGCTGGCCGGTCCATCGCCTGGGGCCGAGCCATCGGCCGATGGAACCGCCGGCCGAACCGACCTGCCTGCTGGTCTGGCGCGATCCGGCGGAGCGGGTGCGCTTCCTGCACCTGTCGCCATTCGCCTATCGCCTCGCGCAGCGCCTGAGCGAGGAGGGGGAGGCGCCGGTGGCGCTGCTGCCGTTGTTGCGCGAGTTGGCCGGAAGCTGTGGCCTGAGCGCCGACGCGGAGTATTTCGAAAATGCCTTCGCCTTGCTGGAGGACTGGCACGCCCAGGGCATCCTCATGGGCGAGGGCGCTCTGGAGTGATGATGAAGACTGTCTTCCTGCGTTTACAGCATGCCCTCGACGTCACCCGTCGAGCGGATTTCCTCGCCCCGCTGGCGCTGCGCCTGTACCTGGCGCCGGTGTTCTGGATGGCCGGCTGCCAGAAGCTGGCGGACATGCCGGCCACCATCGAGTGGTTCGGCAATTCCGACTGGGGACTCGGCCTGCCGTTTCCCGAACTGCTGGCCTGGCTCGCCGCGCTGAGCGAGGCCGGTGGCGCCGTGCTGCTGTTGTGCGGCCTGGCCGTGCGTTGGATCAGCCTGCCGCTGATGGTGACCATGCTGGTAGCGATCTTCGCCGTGCACTGGCCGAACGGCTGGCAGGCGATCGCCGATCCGTCCGCGCCGTTCGCCAACGCCCGGGTGCTGGAGGCCGGCGAGAAGCTGGCGCGGGCCCGGGAAATCCTGCGCGAATACGGCAACTACGACTGGCTGACGTCGAGCGGAAGCTTCGCCATCGTCAACAACGGCATCGAGTTCGCCGCGACCTACCTGGTGATGTTGCTCGCGCTGTTCTTCGGCGGCGCCGGCAAGTGGCTTTCTGCTGACTTCTGGATTACTCGAAAATTGCGCTGAGATTTCTACCCATATCGAATAACCAGAAAGGCCCGTAGTAGAGGGTTTTTCGCGTTATTCGCATTGGAGATAAAAAGTTCCTCTGTAATGAAACATTTATCTCCATGCAATTTGGCTGCAATCTGCCATCGCCAAGATTCCCCCCAACACAAAGGGGCCGCCTCACGGCCAGCGCGGAACAAGGGGCGCGCTGTAGCCAGGCACTCGCGTGTTGCCAATGCACACACCATTAAGGGGAAATCTTCGATGATCCGTAAGCACTCGCTCGGCTTCGTTGCCAGCGCTCTGGCTCTGGCCGTATCTGCCCAGGCGTTCGCCGGCACCGTGACCACCGACGGCGCCGATATCGTGATCAAGACCAAGGGCGGCCTCGAAGTCGCCACCACCGACAAGGAATTCAGCTTCAAGCTGGGCGGTCGCCTGCAGGCCGACTACAGCCGTTTCGACGGTTTCTATACCAAGAATG
This sequence comes from Pseudomonas sp. PS1(2021), assembly GCF_020405165.1. NCBI lineage: Bacteria > Pseudomonadati > Pseudomonadota > Gammaproteobacteria > Pseudomonadales > Pseudomonadaceae > Pseudomonas > Pseudomonas sp. PS1(2021). The sequence continues at coordinate 448,479 of NZ_CP084484.1, forward strand.
GCAACACCGCCGACGCCGCCTACTTCCGCCGCGCCTTCATCGAACTGGGCGGCACCGCGTACAAGGACTGGAAATACCAGATCAACTTCGACCTGTCGCACAACACCGGCAGCTCCGATAACGGCTATTTCGACGAAGCTTCGGTCACCTACACCGGCTTCAACCCGGTCAACCTGAAGTTCGGTCGCTTCGACCCCGACTTCGGCCTGGAAAAGGCCACCAGCTCCAAGTGGGTGACCGCTCCCGAGCGTAACGCCGCCTACGAACTGGCCGACTGGATCAACACCCACCAGGATGGCATGGGCGCCCAGGTCAACTCGACCCTCGCCGACATGGCCTACCTGTCCGCCGGCGTATCCGCCAAGGACGCCGACGACAGCGACGGCGACAGCGTCAAGCAGTTCAACTTCCGCGGCGTGTTCGCGCCGATGCACGAAGCCGGCAATGTTCTGCATGTCGGCGTGAACTATGCCTACCGCGACCTCGACGACACCGCCTTCGACTCGCGCATCCGTCCGCGCCTGGGCATGCGCGGCATCGCCACCAGCGGCGGCAACGACGCCGGTGACAACGGCAACCGCGCGACCTTCGGCGGCGTCTCCAACTCGCCGGCCGGTTCCTACAAGGACGATAGCGTCTGGGGTCTGGAAGGCGCCTGGGCAATGGGCCCGTTCTCGGCCCAGGCCGAATACCTGGCACGCAAGCTGAAGGCCGATGACAACGCCTACAAGGACATCAAGGCCAAGGGTTACTACGCGCAACTGGCCTACACCCTGACCGGCGAGTCCCGCCAGTACAAGCTGGAGGGCGCCAAGTTCGACTCCGTCAAGCCGGAGAACAAGGAAATCGGCGCCTGGGAAGTGTTCTACCGCTACGACAACATCAAGGTGGAAGACGACAACGTGGTCGCCGATACCGCCACTCGCGAAGTCGGCGACACCAAGGCCAAGGCCCACAACCTGGGCGTGAACTGGTACGTCAACGATGCGGTGAAGATCAGCGCGGCCTACGTCAAGGCGAAGACCGACAAGATCACCAACAACAATGGCGACGATGACGGCGACGGCTTCGTGACCCGTTTGCAGTACGTGTTCTAAGAAGCGACAACGATCTGCTCCTGTTTTCGGCCTCGCTCCGGCGAGGTCTTTTTAATCGCTTCCTTACCCGGTTGCGGCGAAGTTGGCAGCCTGCAACCGGGTCTTTCTTTCGTTACAGGTCTTACCCGCAGGTACTGGCAGGAATATCCGAAAGCCAGGCGGTTATCGGCAGAAACTCTTGGTTTTCATTGCAGTCATGCAATCTTCGCAAGGTTGCCGCAATATATGAAACAAGCTGTTACATCTGTCGCCAGGACCTGATGCCTCTAGGCCTGCGCCCCTATCCGACTGCCTCATCCAGGCGCTATCCGGCTGCCTGTCACAAAAGCTTTCGCGCTTTGCAGTCTCGCTGTCACAACCCATCCAGATGATCCCCCTCCAGCAGCGCCGGCCGGCGACAGAACCGGCCGTTTCCGCGCTGCTCAAGACCATTCGAAATCCGAACAGGGGACTTACCTGATGATTCGCAGACACTCGTGCAAAGGGGTGGGGAGCAGTGTTGCCTGGAGTTTGCTGGGCCTGGCGATTTCCGCGCAGAGCCTGGCCGGGACCGTGACCACCGACGGTGCCGACATCGTGATCAAGACCAAGGGCGGCCTCGAAGTCGCCACCACCGACAAGGAATTCAGCTTCAAGCTCGGCGGCCGCCTGCAGGCCGACTACGGCCGCTTCGACGGCTACTACACGAACAACGGCAATACCGCCGATGCCGCCTACTTCCGCCGCGCCTACCTGGAGTTCGGCGGCACCGTCTACCGGGACTGGAAGTACCAGATCAACTACGACCTGTCGCGCAACGTCGGCAACGACAGCGCCGGCTACTTCGACGAAGCCTCGGTCACCTATACCGGCTTCAACCCGGTCAACCTGAAGTTCGGCCGCTTCTACACCGACTTCGGCCTGGAAAAGGCCACCAGCTCCAAATGGGTCACCGCGCTGGAGCGCAACCTCACCTACGACATCGCCGACTGGGTCAACGACAACGTCGGTACCGGTATCCAGGCCAGCTCGGTGGTGGGCGGCATGGCTTTCCTCTCGGGCAGCGTGTTCAGCGAGAACAACAACGATACCGATGGCGACAGCGTCAAGCGCTACAACCTGCGCGGCGTGTTCGCGCCGCTGCACGAGCCGGGCAACGTGGTGCACCTGGGCCTGCAATACGCCTATCGCGACCTGGAGGACAGCGCGGTGGATACCCGGATCCGCCCGCGCATGGGCATGCGCGGCGTCTCCACCAATGGCGGCAACGATGCCGGCAGCAATGGCAACCGCGGTCTGTTCGGCGGCAGTTCGGCAGTCGAGGGGCTGTGGAAGGACGACTCGGTCTGGGGCCTGGAAGGCGCCTGGGCGCTGGGTGCCTTCTCGGCCCAGGCCGAGTACCTGCGGCGCACGGTCAAGGCCGAGCGCGACCGCGAGGATCTCAAGGCCTCCGGCTATTACGCGCAACTGGCCTACACCCTCACCGGCGAGCCGCGCCTCTACAAGCTGGACGGCGCCAAGTTCGACACCATCAAGCCGGAGAACAAGGAAATCGGCGCCTGGGAGCTGTTCTACCGCTACGACTCGATCAAGGTCGAGGATGACAACATCGTCGTCGACAGCGCCACCCGCGAGGTCGGCGACGCCAAGGGCAAGACCCATACCCTGGGCGTCAACTGGTACGCCAACGAGGCGGTGAAGATTTCCGCCAACTATGTCAAGGCGAAGACCGACAAGATCAGCAATGCCAACGGCGACGATAGCGGCGATGGCCTGGTGATGCGTCTGCAGTACGTGTTCTGAGGCGGTCGGACCCCGTCCGGCGGGCGGGGTTCGTTTCCGCAGGATGTTACCCGCGTCATGAAATTGCCTGGTGGATGTCCGGGCGGGCCGCCCAGCTTGACCCAGGGCACAGATCGCATGGCGGCATCTGGCTATGCTGGTCTCTCGGAAACGCTCTGGGAGGGACTGATGATCGGCTGGGGACGTGCCTGTATTGGCGTCGGGGGGCTGTTGTTGCTGGGCCAGTTGCTGGGGGGCGCCCTCCTGCTCGCGGACGACGGCGAAGCGACGCTGGCGGTCGAGCACTTCTGGCAATTCGTCTTCCTGATCCCGGCGATCCTGGTGGCACTGGGAATGTTCGTCCTGCAGCATCATGTGGGTTCCTTCGCCCAGTTGTACCGCCGGCGTCTCGATGGCGCTTCCTACCTGCTGGTCTCCTGCGGCATCGCCCTGGTCCTGGGCAAGCTCTGCGTCCTGCTGCTCGTCTGAGCCCCTCGCGCGGCCCGGCATGTCCGGGTTTGCCCGAGGCATTCAGCTTCCTGATTTAGCCGGAGGCCGCTGAAACCCTTGGTTACACTGGCCTTCATCACACGAACAGGAAGGCAGGACCCCTATGCAAAACCGCATGATGATCACTGGTGCCGGCTCCGGGCTGGGGCGCGAAATCGCCCTGCGCTGGGCGCGTGACGGCTGGCGCCTGGCGCTGGCCGACGTCAACGAGGCCGGCTTGGCGGAAAGCCTGAAACTGGTGCGCGAGGCGGGTGGCGATGGCTTCACCCAGCGTTGCGACGTACGCGACTACAGTCAACTGACCGCGCTGGCGCAGAGCTGCGAGGAGAAGTTCGGCGGCATCGACGTCATCGTCAACAACGCCGGGGTGGCCTCCGGCGGCTTCTTCGGCGAGTTGTCCCTGGAGGACTGGGACTGGCAGATCGCGATCAACCTGATGGGCGTGGTCAAGGGCTGCAAGGCCTTCCTGCCGCTGCTGGAGCGAAGCAAGGGCAAGATCGTCAACATCGCCTCGATGGCGGCGTTGATGCAGGGCCCGGCGATGAGCAACTACAACGTGGCCAAGGCCGGGGTGGTGGCGCTTTCGGAAAGCCTGCTGGTAGAGCTGGCGCTGGTCGAGGTCGGCGTCCACGTGGTCTGCCCTTCGTTCTTCCAGACCAACCTGCTGGACTCTTTCCGCGGCCCGAGCCCCGAGATGAAGCACCAGGTCGGCAAGCTGCTGGAGAGTTCGCCGATCAGCGCCGCCGACATCGCCGACTACATCCACGCCGAAGTGGCCAAGGGCAGTTTCCTGATCCTGCCCCACGAGCAGGCGCGGATGGCTTGGAGGATCAAGCAGCAGAATCCCCAGGCGATCTATGACGAGATGACCGCGATGGCCGGCAAGATGCAGGCCAAGCGTCAGCGCCAAGCCTGAGTGGAAATGGCTGCAGGCCAGCAGGGGCGAGGCTTTGCATCATTTCGGTGCGGCGCAGATAGTGCTTGCCCAAGGCGGTGCGATCGAGTAGCTTGAGTCACCGGCCTGCCTGCCGAAGTACGTTGGACCCCACAAGAAGCCTCGCTCATTTGCGAGGCTTTTTGCTTTTCCGGCCTCGCGCCCTGTGCTAGAAGGCTGCCTCTGCGAGTCCGTTCTGTTCTGGAGTACCCCTGTGGAGTCTGAATCCATCGTCTATGGCTGCATCCGCGACTGGCCGGGCGATTCGATGGAGCGGCGCATGCGTCGTGCCGCCAACCGCCGCGTGCTGGACAGCCTGCCGGGCGGCGAGGCCTGGCCGTTCCTCGGACGCGAGATGTTCAGCCGCTGCGAGCAGTCCGGGGCCGGGCTCTACCAGACCCAGATCATCCACTTCGGTGCCAGCTACCAGGCCATCGAATACGAATGGAGCCTGTGGGTCGAGCAGTTCGAGGCGTTGCTCAGGCGCCTCTACTGGGCCAGCGCGGTGGTCCACCTGGAGACCGAAGTGAACGGCAGCCATACCTTTCGCTGGGAGTCCGAGCGTGGCTTCCATACCCCCCAGGAGAGCGACCTGCAGGTCCGCTGCGCCTGGGAGCGGGAGGGCGGGCGGCGGTGATCAACTACCTCTGGTTCGTCCTCGCGGCGTTCTGCGAGATCGCCGGCTGCTACGCCTTCTATCTCTGGCTGCGGCTGGGCAAGAGCGCCCTGTGGGTGCTGCCCGGGCTGCTCAGCCTGACCCTGTTCGCCTTGCTGCTGACCCGCGTGGAGGCCAGCTACGCCGGCCGCGCCTATGCCGCCTATGGCGGCATCTACGTCGCCGCGTCGCTGTTCTGGCTGGCTTTCGTCGAGCGCTCGCGGCCGCTATGGAGCGACTGGCTGGGCGTGGCCTTGTGCGTGGTCGGTGCCAGCATCGTGCTGTTCGGCCCGCGCCTGTCGCAGTGACTCAGGTGGGGTGGGCGGCGCGCCCGTCACGGGCGCCGGGCCCCGCCGTCCCGGGCCGCCGTACCCCGAACCGGCGGATCACTGCGAAGTGTTGCGCTGCACGTCGCCTTTTTCCTGATCCAGTTCCTTGAGCATCTGCGCGTAGGCATCGCAATCGCTCGGCCGGTTCTGTTCCGAGCGGGCTTCCTGGCGCTGGCGCAACTGCTCGTTGAGTTCCCTGGCCCGTTGCGGGTTCTTCTGGGTGATCGAAGCGACCTTGGTGGCAACTTCCTTGCCCATCTTTTCCGCCTCCGCTTCGGAACAGGCGAAGACCGGCGTGGCGACCAGCAAGGCGCAGGCGCTGGCGAGGGCGAAAAGCGGTTTCATGGCGTACTCCTGTGGGGTGGTCCTGAGCGGTGGAGCCCGGTCGAACCGACAAAGTTCAGCCGCAACGCCGGACGGCGACCGATTCGAACCCTCGCGGCGGGTTGCGGGTCGCACGCATAGAGAGGGTGCGAAGGACCCTCGTCGCTTATGCCGCAGGAGGTGTGCCATGACTCACGATTGGGATCTGGTCGAACGGTTGCTGCTGGAGGTCCGGCAGTCCGCCCACGAGAACTTCGCCCCGCGCGCCCATGCCGAACGCCTGGCCGAGGAACGCTCCCAGGCCGGGCAGCGGGTCGGCGACATGGATGCGTTGAAGCAGAAGGCCGCCGACTACGAGGCGATCCTGCTGGAGGGCGGCTTCATCGAGCCGCGTCCGGAGGAGCAGGGCGGCAATGGCGAGAACTTCGTCCTCACGCCGCGCGGCGAGCGCCTGCTCGGCCTGATCGGCGGCGAGACGCCGAAGGCCGCCGAGGCTCGCCGGCTGCTCGAGGAGAACGGCAGCGAAGCGCTGCACGCCGAGCGCTTCGACCGTTTCGTCGCCGGGCTCTGAAACTGCGCCCGACGGGCGATCGGCGGGGCTTGTGAGTCGCCCGCGGCGCCACCATAGTGCGGAGCATGATGCCTATTTCATCCTCTTCCGCCCGCCGCGCCGAGCCGGCTCCGCGGCCCCTGGCGGAGTTCCATCCCGCCGTCCGCCAGTGGTTCGAACGCCACTTCGCCGCGCCCACGCCGGCCCAGGTCGAGGCCTGGCCGGCGATCCGCGAGGGGCTTTCGACCCTGGTCGCCGCGCCCACCGGTTCGGGCAAGACCCTGACCGCCTTCCTCGCCGCCATCGATGCCCTGGTGGTAGAGGGGCTGGCCGCCGACGGCGAGCTGGCGGATGCCACCCAGGTGGTCTATGTCTCGCCGCTGAAAGCGCTGTCCAACGACATCCGCATCAACCTGGAGCAACCGCTGGCCGGCATCCGCGAGGAACTGGCGCGTCTCGGCCTGCCCGACGTCGATATCCGTAGCGCGGTGCGTACCGGCGATACGCCGCAGGTCGAACGCGGAGCGATGCGCAAGCGCCCGCCGCACATCCTGGTCACCACACCCGAATCGCTGTACATCCTGCTCGGCTCGGAGTCGGGCCGGCAGATGCTCGCCGGGGTGCGCAGCGTGATCGTCGACGAGATCCATGCCCTGGCCGGCAGCAAGCGCGGCAGCCACCTGGCGCTGTCGCTGGAGCGCCTGCAAGCGCTGTGTCCGCGACCGCTGCTGCGGATCGGGCTGTCCGCCACGCAGAAGCCGATCGAGAAGGTCGCGCGCTTCCTCGTCGGCGCCAGCGGCAATCCGCGCGATCCGGCCTGCCGGATCGTCGACATCGGCTATACGCGCCCACGCGACCTCGGCATCGAGGTACCGCCGGTGGCGCTGGAAGCGGTGATGTCCAACGACACCTGGGAGCTGGTCTACGACCGCCTGGCGCGTCTGGCCGGCGAGCACCGCACCACCCTGGTGTTCGTCAACACCCGGCGCATGGCCGAGCGGGTCACCCGCTTCCTCGCCGAACGTCTCGGCAGCCGCCAGGTGGCGGCCCACCACGGCAGCCTGGCCAAGGAGCTGCGCCTGGATGCCGAGCAGCGCCTCAAGGCCGGGCAATTGAAGGTACTGGTGGCGACCGCCTCGCTGGAGCTGGGCATCGATATCGGCGACGTCGAGCTGGTCTGCCAGTTGTCGTCGCCGCGCTCCATCGCCGCCTTCCTGCAGCGGGTCGGGCGCTCCGGGCACAGCGTCGGCGGCACCCCCAAGGGCCGGTTGTTCCCGACCTCCCGCGACGACCTGGTGGAATGCGCGGCGCTGCTCGACAGCGTGCGCCGTGGCGAGCTGGACAGCCTGGTGCTGCCGCGCCAGCCGCTGGACGTGCTGGCGCAGCAGATCGTCGCCGAAGTGGCCTGCCAGGAGTGGCGCGAGGACGACCTCTATCGCCTGGTGATCCGCGCCGAGCCCTACGCCGGGCTGGAGCGCGAACGCTTCGACGAAGTCCTGCGGATGCTCGCCGAGGGCTACCACTCACGCCTCGGCGTGCGCGGCGCCTATCTCCATCGCGATGCGCTCAACGGCCTGCTCCGTGGCCGCCGTGGCGCGCGTCTGACCGCGCTGACCTCGGGTGGGACCATTCCCGATACCGGCGACTACAGCGTGCTGCTGGAGCCGCAGGGCCTGCTGGTGGGGACGGTCAACGAAGATTTCGCGGTGGAGAGCCTGGCCGGCGACGTGTTCCAGCTGGGCAACGCCTCGTACCGGATCATCCGCATCGAGCCGGGACGGGTGCGGGTCGAGGACGCCCAGGGCCAGCCGCCGAACATTCCGTTCTGGCTGGGCGAGGCGCCGGGGCGCAGCGACGAGCTGTCGGCCAGCGTGGCGCGCCTGCGCGACACCCTCGACGAGCTGCTCGGCGAAGGCCAGGCATTGCCGGAAGGGCAGCGGCTGGAGCCAGCCATCGCCTGGCTCGGCGCCACCCTCGGGCTGGACGATGGCGCCGCGCGGCAGATCGTCGAGTACCTGGCCCGCGCCCGCCAGGCCCTGGGTGGCCTGCCCGGGAGCCGGCGGCTGGTGATGGAGCGCTTCTTCGACGAATCCGGCGGCATGCAACTGATCATCCACAGTCCCCACGGCAGCCGCCTCAACCGCGCCTGGGGCCTGGCGCTGCGCAAGCGTTTCTGCCGCAGCTTCAACTTCGAGCTGCAGGCGGCGGCCACCGAGGACGCGATCATCCTCTCGCTGTCCACCAGCCACAGCTTTCCCCTCGACGAGGTCTGGCGCTACCTGCATTCGGCGAGCGCCGAGCACCTGTTGGTACAGGCCGTGCTCGACGCGCCGCTGTTCGGCGTGCGCTGGCGCTGGAACCTGACCACCTCGCTCGGTTTGCCGCGCTATGCCGGCGGTCGCAAGGTGCCGCCGCAACTGCTGCGGATGAAGAGCGAGGATCTGCTGGCCAGCGTGTTCCCCGACCAGGTGGCGTGCCTGGAGAATATCGTCGGCGAGCGCGAGGTGCCCGATCACCCGCTGGTGGCGCAGACCCTCGACGACTGCCTGCACGAGGCGATGGATTGCGACGGCTGGCTGGCCCTGCTGCGCGACATGGAGAGCGGCGCGGTGGACTTGCTGGCGCGCGACCTGCCGGCGCCTTCGGCGTTGGCGGCGGAGATACTGACCGCGCGTCCCTACGCCTATCTCGACGATGCGCCGCTGGAGGAGCGGCGTACCCAGGCGGTACAGAATCGCCGCTGGAGCGATCCCGAGTCCGCCGACGACCTCGGCGCCCTGGACCTTGAGGCGATCGAGGCGGTGCGTGGCGAGGCCTGGCCGGAAGCGCGCAACGCCGACGAGATGCATGAGGCGCTGAACAGCCTGGGCTTCCTCACCTCGGGCGAGGCCGAGGCCAATCCGGGTTGGGGGGGATGGCTTGCGCAACTGGCGGAGCAACGCCGCGCCGGACGCCTGGACTGCGCAGGCAGTACTCTCTGGCTGGCGGCGGAGCGCCTGCCGGCGATGCGCCTGGTGCATCCCGCGGCGAAGGTGCCCGACGCTTTCCAGGCGCCTCGCGGCTATCCGCCGCCGGACTCGGCGGAAGCGGCGACCGTGGAGCTGACCCGCGCCCGCCTGGGTGGCTTCGGGCCACGCACGGCCGGGCAGTTGGCGGCCGACCTGGGCATCGGCCTGGCCGACCAGTTGTACGCCTTGGCCGCCCTGGAGCGGGAGGGCTATGTGCTGCGTGGCCGCTTCAGTCCTGGCGCGACGGAAGAGGAGTGGTGCGAACGCCATCTGCTGGCGCGCATCCATCGCTACACGGTGAGGCGCCTGCGCCGGGAAATCGAGCCGGTGGAGCGCGCCGATTTCATGCGTTTCCTGTTCGACTGGCAGCGCCTGGCGCCGGGCACCCGTGGCCGGGGTGCGGAGTCCCTGGCTACTGTGGTCGAGCAGTTGGAAGGCTTCCAGGCCGCGGCGGCCGCCTGGGAAAGCGAACTGCTGGCAGCGCGGGTGGCCGACTACGCCAGCCATTGGCTGGACCAGCTGTGTCGTTCCGGACGCATCGTCTGGGCGCGCCTGGCCGGACGCAGCAAGGCCGCCGGCGGTCCGCTGCGCAGCGCGCCGATCGTGCTCCTGCCGCGCCGTGAGCTGGGGCTCTGGAGCGTCCTGCAGCGCGACGCGCCGGAGCCGGAACTGTCGCCGCGCGCGGCCAGGGTACTGGAGGTGCTGCGCGAGCAGGGTGCATCGTTCTTCGACGAACTGAGCCAGGACGCCCACCTGCTGCGCAGCGAGCTGGAGAACGCCCTCGGCGAGCTGGTCTCGGTCGGCCGGGTCAACGCCGACAGCTTCGCCGGGCTGCGTACCCTGCTGATGCCGGCGGACAAGCGCAGCCGCCAGGAGCGCCGCTCGCGCGGTCTGCCGGGCGGCATGCAGGACGCCGGGCGCTGGGCGCCGCTGCGCCGGGCGAAGGCGGAAGAGGCGGGGCAGCGTTTGCCGACGGAGGTCCTCGAACATGTCGCCCGGACCTTGCTGCGGCGCTATGGGGTGGTCGCCTGGCGCCTGCTGGAGCGCGAGGCCGACTGGCTGCCGCCGTGGCGCGAGCTGCTGCGCGTCTACCATCGCCTGGAAGCGCGCGGCGAGATTCGCGGCGGGCGCTTCATCGCCGGCCTGGCCGGTGAGCAGTTCGCCTTGGCGGAAGCGGTCGGCCTGTTGCGCGAGGTGCGCAAGCGACCGCCGGATGGAGCGATGCTGGTGGTGTCGGCGGTCGATCCGTTGAACCTGGTCGGCGGCCTGCTACCCGGCGAACGGGTGCCGGCGGTGACCGGCAACCGCCTGCTCTATCGAGACGGAGCGCCGCTGGCGGCGCTGGTAGCCGGCAAGGTGCGGATGCTCGCGGAAGTCGACGGCGAGACCGCGCAGCAGATCCGTGCGCTGCTGATCCGCCGTCACTGAGGCCCGCTCAGCGCAGGCTCAGATGGCGGCTGAGCAGGGCCCGCAACGCGGCCGGCTTGACCGGCTTGGACAGGTAGTCGAGGCCGGCGGCGTGGATCTCCGCCACCAGTTCCGGCCGCGCGTCGGCGCTGATCACCACGCCCGGCACCGGTTCGCCCAGGCGCGTGCGCAGCCAGGCCATCAGTTGCGTACCGGTCTCGCCGTCGTCCAGGTGATAGTCGATCAACGCCAGTTGCGGGCGCATCTCGCTGTCCAGCAGCGTGGCGCATTCCTCGCGGCTGCGCGCGGTCCAGACCTGGCAGCCCCAGCGGCTGAGCAGGCTGTTCATGCCGGCGAGGATGCTGTCCTCGTTGTCCACGCAGAGCACCTGGGCGCCGTTCAACGCCTGCGCCGGTTCGGCCTTGTGGCCGTTGGCCAGGGTCGGCGGCGCCTGCCGCGCCAGCGGTACGCGGACGCTGAAGACGCTGCCCTTGCCCGGCCAGGAACGTACTTCCAGCGGATGGCCGAGGACCTTGCAGAGCCGGTCGGCGATCGCCAGGCCGAGACCGAGGCCTTTCTCCGCGCGGGTCTGGTGGCTGTCCAGGCGCTTGAACTCTTCGAAGATGACTTTCTGCTTGTCCGGTGGGATGCCCGGCCCCTGGTCCCAGACTTCCAGGCGCAGGTAGCCGTCCTCGCGGCGCACGCCGAGCAGCACGTGGCCCTTGGCGTAGCGGAAAGCGTTGGTCAGGAAGTTCTGCAGGATGCGCCGCAGCAGCTTGATGTCGCTGTCCACCCGCAGTTGGCTGCCGCGCAGGCGGAAATGCAGGCCCTGTTCCTGGGCCAGCGCCTTGAACTCGACGCCGAGGGCATCGTAGAGGTTGTTCAGCGGGAACGGGTTGCGTTCGGCGCTGACCCGGCCGCTTTCCAGGCGCGAGATGTCCAGCAGGTCGGTGATCAGGTCCTCGGCGGAACGTAGCGACGAGTCGAGGTGCTGCACCAGGTCGCGGACCTCGCCGGGCAGCGCGTCCTGGTGGGCGAGGGCGGCGGAGAACAGCCGCGCGGCGTTCAGCGGCTGCATCAGGTCGTGGCTGACGGCGGCGAGGAAGCGGGTCTTCGACTGGTTGGCGGCCTCGGCGTTGCTCTTCGCCTCGCTGAGTTCCTGGTTCAACTGCGAGAGTTCCTGGGTACGCTCCTGGACCCTTTGTTCCAGCGACTCGTTGGCGCCCTTGAGGCCCTGTTCGGCCTCGCGGTAGGCGGTGATATCGGTGAAGCTCATGACGAAGCCGCCGCCGGGCATCGGGTTGCCGATCAGCTCGATGACCCGGCCGTTGGGGAACAGCCGCTCGGAGGTGTGCGGAGTGCCCTGGCGCATCCAGTACAGGCGCTTGGCCACGTGCATGTCCGGATCGCCGGGCCCGCACAGACCGCGATCGGCGTTGTAGCGGATGATGTCGGCGATCGGCCGGCCGACGTAGATCAGCCCGTCCGGGTACTCGAACAGCTCCAGGTAGCGGTGGTTCCAGGCCACCAGCCGCAGCGACTGGTCGACCACGCTGATGCCCTGGGTGATGTTCTCGATCGCGCCCTGCAGCAGGGCGCGGTTGAATTGCAGCACCTCGGAGGCTTCGTCGGCGATCCGCACCACGTCCTCCACCTGCATCTCGCGCCCTTCGATGGCGGCCTTCACCACCGCCCGCGCCGAGGACGCGCCGAGGACCCCGGCGAGCAGGCGCTCGGTGTGCGCGATCCACTCGTTGTTGGCGGTCTGGTTCGGGGTGAAGCCCTTGCCCTGGCGGTAGGCGAAGCGGATGAAGCTTTGCCGCGCGCGTTCCTCGCCGACGAAACGCGCGGCGAGCATCAGCAGGTCTTCCACCTGCACCGCGAGCATGAAACGCGAGTTCTGCCGCTGGGAAATCTCCTGGCCGATGAAGCGGCTGGCCTGCCAGTGCTCGGACACGCGGGTGCGCGAGAGCACCGAGACCAGGCCGAACAGGGCGAAGTTGCCGACCAGCGAGATCAGCACGCCCTGGGTCAGCGGCTCGATCGGCAGGCCGAAGGGATTGCTTGCCAGCCAGGTCAGGCCGGGGATGCGCTCCAGCGGCCAGCCGAGGCCCTTGGCCACCACCGGCAGGACCAGCGTATAGGCCCACAGCAGCGAGCCGGCGGCGAGGCCGGCGAAGACCCCGCGGCGGTTGGCCTGTTTCCAGTACAGCGCGCCGATCATGGCCGGGCCGAGCTGAGCGATGGCGGCGAAGGCGATCTGGCCGATGGTCGCCAGGCTGGCGCTGGAGCCGAGCAGGCGGTAGGCCACGTAGGCGAGCAGCAGGATCACTGCGATGCTCACCCTGCGCACGGTCAGCAGCCAGTGACGGAAGGCCTCGAAGGGCCGTTCGGTGTCCTTTTCCCGGCGTCGCAGCAGCCACGGCAGGAGCATGTCGTTGGAGACCATGGTCGACAGCGCCACGCTGGCGACGATGACCATTCCGGTGGCGGCCGAGGCGCCGCCGATGAATGCCAGCAGGGCCAGCGCCGGGTGCGCCTCGGCCAGCGGCAGGCTGATGACGAAGGAGTCCGGCATTACCCCGGCGGGCAGGTGCAACTGGCCGGCGAGGGCGATCGGCACCACGAACAACGCGGCCAGCACCAGGTAGATGGGGAACACCCAGCGCGCCAGGTTGAGGTCGCGCGGCTCGATGTTCTCCACCACGGTGACGTGGAATTGCCGCGGCAGGCACATGATCGCGGTCATTGCCACGCCGGTCTGCAGCAGCATCGCCGGCCAGTGCACGGTCTCTTCCCAGTAGTCCGCCAACTGCGGCGCGGCGCGGGCCTGGGAGAAGAGATCGGCGAAGCCGTCGTAGAGGCCGAAGGTGACGAAGATGCCCACGGCGAGGAAGGCGGTGAGCTTGACCAGCGACTCGAAGGCGATGGCCAGGACCATGCCGCGGTGGTGTTCGGTGACATCCAGGCTGCGGGTACCGAAGACGATGGTGAACAGCGCCAGCACCAGCGATACGATCAGCGCCGTGTCCTGGGCGCGGGTTCCGGTGGAGTCGGCGCCGGAGCCGATCAGCAGGTTCACCCCGAGGACGATGCCTTTCAGTTGCAGGGCGATGTAGGGCAGCACGCCGACCATGCAGATCAGCGCCACCACCACCGCCAGCGCCTGCGACTTGCCGTAGCGGGCGGCGATGAAGTCGGCGATGGAGGTGATGTTCTCCTGCTTGCTGATCATGATCATCTTCTGCAGCACCCAGGGCGCGAACAGCATCAGCAGCACCGGTCCGAGGTAGATCGGCAGGAACGACCAGAGCTGGTCGGTGGCCTGGCCGACCGCGCCGAAGAAGGTCCAGCTGGTGCAGTACACTGCCAGGGAGAGGCTGTAGACCCAGGCGCGCAGGCGGGGTGAGAGCGGGGTGCGGCGACGGTCGCCATAGAAGGCGATGGCGAACAGGATGGCCATGTAGACCAGGGCGACCACGGCGATCAGCCCGATGGACAGCGACATGCGAACTCCGATGATGTCCCCGCGTGAAGCTGGCGTGAGGCGGGGGTCTTGCTTTCGCGCCAGTTTCGCACTTGTCGGCCCGCGCGTCAGGCCGCCTGCGACCAAGGTCGCACGCATGCTTGAGCCGGACGCGCGGAGTTGGTAGCGTGCCGGGCTGCGTGAGCGCGGACGGCCCCGGCGGCCGGCTGTCCGTTCATCGTAGCCGGTTTCGGCTGCGGCACTAAACGCGGCCGCTACGCTCTGATGGGAGCGGAGTTTTGCGTCGATGTCGAGGAGGGCGCCCATGTTCAAGCCGCTACCGATCACCCTGCAGCGCGGAGCCTTGCGTCTCGAGCCGCTGGTGGAAGCGGACATTCCCGAGCTGGTGAGCCTCGCCGAAGCCAACCGCGAGGCGCTGCAGTACATGGACGGACCGACGCGGCCGGACTGGTACCGCCAGAGCCTCGCCGAGCAGCGCGAGGGCAGGACGTTGCCGCTCGCTGTCCGCCTCGGCGTGGAACTGGTCGGGACCACGCGCTTCGCCGAATTCCTTCCCGCATTGCCGGCCTGCGAGATCGGCTGGACCTGGCTCGACCAGGCCCAGCACGGCAGCGGCCTGAACCGCATGATCAAGTACCTGATGCTCAAGCATGCCTTCGACAACCTGCGCATGGTCCGCGTGCAGCTCAGCACGGCGGCGAGCAACCTGCGCGCCCAGGGCGCCATCGACAAGCTCGGCGCGCAGCGCGAGGGCGTGCTGCGCAACCACCGGCGGCTGGCCGGCGGGCGGCTAGACGACACCTTCGTCTACAGCATCACCGACCACGAATGGCCGCAGGTCAAGGCGGCGCTGGAAGCCAGCTTCACCGGCTGAAGCCGGTTCCGTCGCTCCTGCGGTATGCTGGGCGGCCCGTCCGGACGGGCGAACGAGGAGACGGCAGTGCCGGACGAGACGAGCGGAGAACACACGCATTTCTGGCGCGCCGCCGAACTGGGCGGCGTCGAACTGCTGCACGCGCGCTATGTGGAGCAGCGCTTCGCGCCGCATGTGCACAGCAGCTTCGCCCTGGTCATCATCGAGCAGGGCGCGCAGCGCTTCCGCCATCGTGGCGGCGAGCACCTGGCCCCGCTGGGCAGCATGGTGCTGATCAACCCCGACGAAGTGCACACCGGCTCCAAGGCCCATGATGCCGGTTGGCTCTATCGCGGCTACTACCCGGAAATGGAGCAGATCGACGGGATTCTCGACGAGCTGGAAGTCCATCATGGCGGCGTGCCGCGTTTCGCCGACAGCGTGATCCACGACCAGCCCCTGGCACGCGCCTTCGTCCACTTGCACCGCCTGCTGGCCGAGCATGCCGGCAGCCTGGAAACCCAGACCCGCTGGCGCGAGACGATGCTCGCCCTGTTCCGTCGCCACGCCCGCCTGCCAGAAGCGCCGAAGGCCGGGCAGGAGCCGTTGGCGGTGGCTCGCGCCCGCGAACTGCTGGCGGCGCGGTTGCTCGATCCGCCTTCACTGGAGGAACTGGCGGCGGCGGTCAATCTATCCCCGTTCCATTTTGCCCGGGTCTTCCGTCGCGCCACCGGCATGCCGCCCCACGCCTGGCTCAGGCAGCGCCGCCTGGAGCAGGCCAGGGCACTGCTCAAGAGCGGCCGGGCGCCGCTGGAGGTGGCTCTGGAGCTGGGCTTCGCCGACCAGAGCCACCTCGGTCGCCAGTTCAAGCAGGCCTACGGCGTGGCACCGGGTGAATACCGCTCGGCCTGCGCGCGCTCGTCCTTGACGACATACGAATAAGTCAAGCTCACATTTGCAAATCATTTGTATTTACGTTCTTTACGATTTGCCGTAATTTTGCGCCCCACTTTTTCCTGCGTCCCTGGGGGAGCCTCGATGTCGTCCGTGAGTTCGTTGTCGCGCCTGGCCGTCGCCATCGCGCTGGGTGTGTCCATGCAGGCGGCGCAGGCCGAAGAGGAAGCCAAGGAACTGGGCACGGTCACCGTGGTCGGCGACTGGCTGGGCGAAGCCGACCAGGCGGTGGTGCAGAACCATCCCGGCGCGCGCAGCGTGGTGCGTCGTCGGGAAATGCTCGAGACCGGTGCGCAGAACGTCCGCGACGTGCTGCGCAAGGTGCCCGGCGTGCAAGTGCAGGACAACAACGGTACCGGCGGCAGCGACATCTCCCTGAACGTCGGGGTGCGTGGCCTGACTTCGCGCCTGTCGCCGCGCTCTACGGTGATGATCGACGGCGTGCCGGCGGCGGTTGCGCCCTACGGCCAGCCGCAGCTGTCGATGATGCCGCTGTCCATCGGCAACCTGGAAAGCATCGACGTCGTGCGCGGCGCCGGCTCGGTGCGCTACGGCCCGCAGAACGTCGGCGGGGTGATCAACTTCGTGACCCGGGCGATTCCGGAGAAGTTCTCCGGCGAAATCGGCACCACCATCGAGCATGCCGGCCACGGCGGCTGGAAGAAGCTCAACCAGGCGTTCCTCGGCGGGACCGCCGACAACGGCCTGGGCGTGGCGCTGCTGTATTCCGGGGTGAAGGGCGCCGACTACCGCGACGGCAACAACGACAACGATATCGACGACGTGCTGCTCAAGACCCATTGGCAGCTCAGCGACAGCGACCAGTTGGCGGCCAACTTCCACTACTACGACGCCTACGCCGATATGCCGGGCGGCCTGACCCAGGCGCAGTACGACGACGATCCCTTCCAGTCGGTGCGCGACTGGGACAATTTCCGTGGTCGGCGCAAGGACTTCTCGCTGAAGTACACCCGCCAGGTCGACGACCTCACCCAGTTCGAGGTGCTCACCTACTACAGCGACAGTTTCCGCGGCAGTAGCATCGCCGCGCGCAACCTCAGGACCATCACCTCGTACCCGCGCGACTACCATGTGTTCGCGGTGGAGCCGCGGGTCTCGCGGATATTCTTCGCCGGCCCGACCACCCAGGAGGTCGGCTTCGGCTACCGCTACCTGAAGGAAGCGATGAACGAGCGCGCCAGCCAACTGGCCCTGGTCGACAATGTGCCGACCGTGCGTCCCGGCTCGGACGGCCATACCTACCAGGACCGTACCGGCGGTACCGAGGCCAGCGCCTTCTACATCGACGACAAGATCGATGTCGGCAACTGGACCATCACCCCCGGCATCCGCTTCGAGAAGATCGACAGCGACTGGCGCGACCGCCCGGTGCTCGGCCTGAACGGCAGGCCGGTGCAGGAGAAGAAGCGCAGCAAGGACTACAACGAACCGCTGCCGGCGCTGAGCCTGATGTATCACTTGAGCGACGAGTGGAAGCTGTTCGCCAACTACTCCGAATCGTTCGGCAGCCTGCAGTACTTCCAGCTCGGCCAGGGCGGCAGCGGCAACGATACCGCCGCCGGCCTGGAGCCGGAGAAGGCCAAGACCTACGAACTGGGCACGCGCTACGACAACGGCAGCTGGGGCGGCGAGATCACGCTGTTCTACATCGACTTCGACGACGAGCTGCAGTACGTCAGCAACGACGTCGGCTGGACCAACCTCGGCGCCACCAAGCACCAGGGCATCGAGACTTCCGGCCACTATGACTTCGCCGCTCTCGATCCGCGCCTGGACGGCCTGTCGGTCTACGGCAGCCTCACCTATACCCGTGCCACCTAAGAAGGTGACATTCCCTCCTTCAAGGGGCGCGACCTGCCGCTCTACTCGCGCCAGGTGGCCACCGCCGGGGTGCGCTACGAGGTCGACCGCTGGACCTACAACCTCGACGCCTTCGCCCAGTCCATGCAGCGTGCGCCAGGGCTGAGCACCGACAGCCAGGGCAACTTCACCCACAACTACATCACCGAGCCCAGCGCCGACGGCCAGTACGGCGACATTCCCGGCTACGTGACCTGGAATGCCCGCGTCGGCTACGACTTCGGCCCGCAGGCGTCGAACCTGAAGCTCGGACTCGGGGTGAAGAACCTGTTCGACAAGCAGTATTTCACCCGCTCCAGCGACAACAATTCGGGAATCTACGTGGGTCAGCCGCGGACGCTGTTCATGCAGGCCAGCGTCGGTTTCTGAATATTCGGATGCGACTTGGCGCATCGTCCGACGACAGGCGTCCTGCGGTAACGCGGACGCCTGTTCTATGATGGGCGCGGAATTTCCATCGGAACGCTGTGGCCTGATCCGCGGTCCATGCAGTCCAATCGATGACGGGCTTCCTTTCGGCGGCCACGCAAGGTAACAAGGACGATGACCCAACATTCGCAATTCGCCCTGCTGGGCAAGCGGCGTTTCCTGCCGTTCTTCATCACCCAGCTGCTCGGTGCCTTCAACGACAACATCTTCAAGCAGTCGCTGATCCTCGCCATCCTCTATCACCTCAGCGTCAGCGGCGACCGCAGCCTGCTGGTCAACCTCTGCGCGCTGCTGTTCATCCTGCCGTTCTTCCTGTTCTCGGCACTGGGCGGACAGTTCGGCGAGAAGTACAACAAGGACGCGCTGATGCGCGCGCTGAAGCTGGCCGAGGTAGGCATCATGCTGGTCGGCGGAGCCGGCTTCGTCTTCGGCAGCCTGCCGCTGATGTTCGTCGCGCTGTTCGCCATGGGCACCCACTCGGCGCTATTTGGCCCGGTCAAGTATTCGATCCTGCCCCAGCACCTGCACGAGGACGAACTGGTCGGCGGCAACGCGCTGGTGGAGATGGGCACCTTCCTGGCGATCCTGGCCGGCACCATCGGCGCCGGCGTGCTGATGTCCCATGCGCATTACGCGGCGGCGGTGGCCACCGCGGTGGTGCTGGTGGCCGCCTGCGGCTACCTGGCCAGCCGCGGCATTCCGCGAGCGGCGGCGGCGCTGCCGGGGCTGAAACTCGACTGGAACATCTTCGCCCAGTCCTGGAGCATCCTCCGCCTGGGGCTCGGCCAGCGCCCGGCGGTCTCGCGCTCGCTGGTGGGCAACTCCTGGTTCTGGTTCCTCGGCGCGGTCTACCTGACGCAGATCCCGACCTTCGCCAAGGAATGGCTGCACGGCGACGAAAGCGTGGTGACCCTGATCCTCACCGTGTTCTCGGTGGGCATCGCGCTGGGCTCGATGCTGTGCGAGAAGCTTTCCGGTCGCAAGGTGGAGATCGGCCTGGTGCCGTTCGGCTCGATCGGCCTGACCGTCTTCGGCATCCTCCTCTGGTGGCACGCCGGCGGCATTCCCCCAGGCGAGGCGCCCTACGACTGGCTGGCGGTGCTGCGCCACCATGAGACCTGGGCGGTGCTGGCCGACATCCTGTTCATCGGCATTTTCGGCGGCTTCTATATCGTACCGCTGTACGCCCTGATCCAGGCGCGCACCGACGAGGACAAGCGGGCCCGGGTGATCGCCGCCAACAACATCCTCAACGCCCTGTTCATGGTCGCCGCTGCGCTGGCCTCGATCCTCTTCCTCAGCGTCGCCAAGCTGTCGATCCCGCAGCTGTTCCTCGCCCTGTCGCTGATGAACGTCGCGGTGAACGTGTACATCTTCAAGATCGTCCCGGAATTCACCATGCGCTTCCTGGTCTGGCTGCTCAGCCACACCATGTACCGGGTCCGGCATGTGAACCTGGAGGCGATCCCGGACGAGGGGGCGGCGGTGCTGGTGTGCAACCACGTCTCGTACGTGGACGCGCTGCTGATCGCCGGCTCGATCCGGCGGCCGGTGCGTTTCGTCATGTACTACAGGATCTTCTCGCTGCCGGTGCTCAACTTCGTCTTCCGCACCGCCGGCGCGGTGCCCATAGCGGCACGCCACGAGGACGAAGGGATCTACGAACGCGCCTTCCAGCGCATCGCCGACTACCTGAGGGACGGGGAGCTGGTGTGCATCTTCCCTGAAGGCAAGCTGACCGCCGACGGCGAGATGAACGAGTTCCGCGCCGGGATCGAGCGGATCATCGAGGAAACCCCGGTTCCGGTGATCCCCATGGCGCTGCAGGGCCTGTGGGGCAGCTTCTTCAGCCGCGACCCGAACAAGGGCTTCTTCCGCCGCCTGTGGTCGCGGGTAAGCCTGGTGGCCGGCGAATCGGTGGCGCCGGAGGCGGTGGAGCGTCTCGACCTGCAGGCGCGGGTGACGAGCTTGCGCGGCGAAGCTCGCTGATCGATCCGCAGAAACGAAAAAGCCCCGGCGATGCCGGGGCTTTTTTTCGCGAACTACAAGTTAGATAACTTGTACTTCGTCGGCTTGCAGGCCTTTCTGGCCGTTGACGACCACGAAGGAAACCTTCTGGCCTTCCTGCAGGCTCTTGAAGCCGGTGCCCTGGATGGAACGGAAGTGAACGAACAGGTCGTTACCGCTTTCCGGGGTGATGAAGCCGAAGCCTTTGGCGTCGTTGAACCATTTTACGGTGCCGTTCTGACGATTCGACATGGTGTAACTCCTGAAACAAAGTTGATTGCGGCGACGGGAATATCCGAGCCGGTAGGTACTGAGTTGCAAAGAGTACGAGGAGCCGAGGCGATGAGCGGACCGAGATCTACCACACCAGGTCACGATTCACTGTGACCCAAGCAAGCACAGTGGTCGCAGAGTACGCGATAAAACTGCGGAAAGCGATACCCCTCCGAGCATATTCGATGGATGTCTAATGGCTCAGCTTGAGGCCGACCAGTCCGCAGACGATCAGCGCGACGCTGGCCAGGCGCAGCAATGCCATGGATTCGCCGAACAGGACGATCCCGGCGATTACCGTGCCGACCGCGCCGACCCCGGTCCAGACGGCATAGGCGGTGCCCAGCGGCAGGTGCTTCATGGCCAGGCCGAGCAGGCCCAGGCTGACCAGCATGGCGAGCGCCGTGAGGACCGTGGGAAGCGGCTTGCTGAAGCCTTCGGTGTATTTCAGACCAACGGCCCAGCCCACTTCGAACAGGCCGGCGAAAAACAGGATGATCCAGGACATGGAGACCTCCGGGGAAAGGGGTGGCGGGGCCGTCCCCATTCGGTCACCGGCCAGAGGCGGGTGGTGAGGTCGTCCTCACTGCGTGCGGTATTTTGCATGGTTCATCGGTCGGGACAAGGCTTCCCGACCGGGATCCAGCTCAACGCGGAGTATCATCCATGCGCCGGAACAGGGCGGCCAGCAGCGAACCGGAGAGATTGTGCCAGACGCTGAACAGGGCGCTGGGCACCGCTGCCAGGGGCGAGAAATGGGCGTTGGCCAGCGCCGCGCCGAGCCCCGAGTTCTGCATGCCGACTTCGATGGCCAGGGCCTTGCGCTGCGCCAGCGGCATGCCGGTCAGCTTGCCGGTGAGATAGCCGAGCAACAGGCCGAAGCCGTTGTGCAGCATCACCACGGCCATGATCAGCAGACCGGACTCGGCGATCCGCGCCTGGCTGGCGGCCACCACCGCGGCGATGATCACCACGATGCTGAATACCGAGACCAGCGGCAGCACCTCCGCCACCTGTCGGGTGCGCTCGCCGAGCAGGCGCTGGGCCAGCAGGCCGAGGGCGATGGGCACCAGCACCACCTGGAGGATCGACAGGAACATCGCCGCGAACGACACCGGCAGCCAGGCCGAGGCCAGCAGCCAGACCAGCGCCGGCGTGACCAGCGGGGCGAGCAGGGTGGTCACCGAGGTGATCGCCACCGACAGGGCGACATCGCCACGGGACAGCCAGGTCATCACGTTGGAAGCGGTGCCGCCGGGGCAGCAGCCGACCAGGATCACGCCCACCGCGATCTCCGCCGGCAACTGCAACAGGCGGCAGAGCAGCCAGGCCAGGCCGGGCATGATGACGAACTGGGCCAGCACGCCGATCAGCACCCGTATGGGGTGCCGGGCGACCTCGCGGAAGTCTTCGCCCTTGAGCGTCAGGCCCATGCCGAACATCACCAGGCCGAGCAGTGGCGCGATGGCTGCGGTGAGCGGGAGGAACCAGGCAGGTCGGAAGAAGGCGAGGATGGCGAACAGCAGGACCCAGAACGGGAAGCTGGCGCTGACGAAGCGGCTCAGGGCGGTCAGGGCACGCATGGGCTTTCCTTGTTATTGGACGGCCGCCAGTCTGCCATGCCGGGCGCGACTCTCCCAGCGGCGGGCGCCGCTGGGAGAGTGGGGCGTCAGACGCCCTGGGGGATTTCTTCGCCGCCGAGGGCCTCGAAGAGCGCCGGAAGGAATTCGGCGAAGGTCAGCATCATCAGGGTGAAGCTGGCATCGAGCTGGCCGAGGGCGTCTTCGCCGCCGTCCTTTTCCGCCTGCTCCTGCAGCAGGTCTTCGAAGCGCAGGCGCTTGACCGCCAGCTTGTCGTCGAGGACGAAGGACAGCTTGTCCGACCAGGCCAGGGACAACTGGGTGACCAGCTTGCCGGCGGTGAGATGCAGCTGGATTTCCTCGCTGGTCAGGTCCTGGCGCTTGCAGCGGACCACGCCGCCGTCCTCGTGGGTGTCGCGCAGCTCGCATTCGTCGAGCACGTGGAAGTCGCCGGCGGCTTCCTGGGTCTTGACCCAGTCGGTGAGGGTCGCGGTCGGCGCGACCTTCACGCTCAGCGGGCGTACCGGCAGGGAGCCGAGCGCTTCGCGCAGCGTCGAGAGCAGGTCTTCGGCCTTCTTCGCGCTGGCCGAGTCGACCAGGATCAGGCCGAGGCTCGGCGCGATCGCGGCGAAGGTGCTGGAGCGGCGGATGAAGGCGCGCGGCAGCAGGGTCTGGACGATCTCGTCCTTCAACTGGTCGCGTTCCTTCTTGTAGACCTTGCGCATCTGCTGGGCTTCGATCTCGTCGACCTTTTCCTTCAGTGCGTCACGCACGACGCTACCCGGCAGGATGCGCTCTTCCTTGCGTGCCGAGATCAGGAAGAAGTCCTGGCTGACGTGTACCAGCGGTGCGTCCGGGCCTTTGCCGAACGGCGCGGTGAAGCCATAGGTGGTCAGCTCCTGGCTGGCGCAGGGGCGGGCGGGTTTTTCGCCGAGGGCTTTCTCGAGGGAATCGGCATCCAGTTGCAGATCCTGGGTGAGGCGGTAGACGAGCAGATTGCGGAACCACATGGGGTCGTTCTCTCCGGGCACAAAGGACCCATTATTCCGCCGCTGGCGGCTCAGGCCAACCCCGGTCCGTCGCTAACTCCTTGGAACGGCAGAAAATTTTTTTCATCGAGGGGCTTGCCAGGGGCCGAATCGCTCCGTAGAATGCGCCCCACTTCGAGAGTGAAGGGTGATTAGCTCAGCTGGGAGAGCATCTGCCTTACAAGCAGAGGGTCGGCGGTTCGATCCCGTCATCACCCACCAATCTCGCAAGTTACGCGCAGCGGTAGTTCAGTCGGTTAGAATACCGGCCTGTCACGCCGGGGGTCGCGGGTTCGAGTCCCGTCCGCTGCGCCATTTCCTTCCTTCGCTGTATCTCTTGCGCTTCCTTTCCGCTCCATAATCCGACGTTTTTCGACGATTCCTTTCCGCTGTTCTTCTGTCCTCGTTCCTCGCGTTCGTTCTGCTATCTCCTTCATTTTTCGAAAAGTTCGTCCTTGAACTTATCCGCGCGCACCTGTTCCTATTGCCCATAGCCACTGGTCGCGACAGCCTGCTAAGCTCGCGGCTTCATCGAATATGCCCGAGCGGCGAACAGATTAAAGGACTCAGCATGAAACAACATCGGTTGGCAGCAGCGATCGCACTGGTCGGTCTGGTTCTCTCCGGCTGCGATTCGCAGACCAACGTTGAGTTGAAGACCCCGGCGCAGAAAGCTTCCTATGGTATCGGCCTGAACATGGGCAAGAGCCTGTCCCAGGAAGGCATGGACGACCTGGATTCGAAAGCCGTCGCCAAGGGCATCGAAGACGCTCTCGGCAAGAAGAAGCAGCAGCTCACCGATGAAGAGCTGACCGAAGCCTTCGCCTTCCTGCAGAAACGTGCCGAGGAGCGCATGGCCGCCATCGGCGACGAAAACGCCAAGGCCGGCAAGAAATTCCTCGAGGAAAACGGCAAGCGCGACGGCGTGACCACCACCGCTTCCGGCCTCCAGTACGAAATCGTGAAGAAGGCCGATGGCCCGCAACCGAAGGCCACCGACGTGGTGACCGTCCACTACGAAGGCCGCCTGACCGATGGCACCGTCTTCGACAGCTCCATCGAGCGCGGCAGTCCGATCGACCTGCCGGTCAGCGGCGTGATCCCGGGGTGGGTCGAAGCCCTGCAACTGATGCACGTCGGCGAGAAGATCAAGCTGTACATCCCCAGCGAGCTGGCCTACGGCGCGCAGAGCCCGAGTCCGGCGATCCCGGCCAACTCGGTACTGGTCTTCGACATGGAACTGCTCGGCATCAAGGATCCGTCCAAGCCGGACGCGGAGCCCGAGGCCGGTGCGGCAGCGCAGCCCGAAGCCAAGGCGGACGCGAAGAAGTAATTCTTCCGCCGCGATGCATGAAACGCCCCGTCCATGACGGGGCGTTTTCATTTGCGGATTCGGCTGAACCCAGGCGCTGCCGCGAGGGTCTGAAAACAGGTCGAGGGCACGGCCGGTGTTACCCTTATGCACACACATTTGTCGCACGTCGACCCGACCTACGGTATTGACCTCGGGTTGTCCGTTGCGCTAGGTCAAATCCTTGATTTTCAATGCTTTTAGAGCATTGTCTAAAAAGTGTCCGATCTGTCGGAAAGCCTGTAGCGACGGGCTTCTCGCCGACGGAAGGGGGGGCTGTTCACAAGGTTATCCACAGTATGCGTGGATAACCCGGAGAGCCTCGGCGGCAAGCGCTTGAGCGAGGTGGAAGGATGGATGCACCACGAGGATTCAGTCGTTACCTGGGGATCGCGGAACGTTTCCTGGCCCGTGGCCGGGTGCCCGCCTTGTTGATTGCGGTAGCACGCAAGCGCTCGCGCCTGAAGCTGGTGAAGGGCGACTTGCGCCTGCTGCAGGAACTGCTGGTGGCCTGGGTGCGCGGCGAATACCGCGGACTCAGCCGCCAGGCATTGCTCTCGGTGATCGCGGCGCTGGCCTATTTCCTTTCGCCGGTGGATATCGTTCCCGACTTCATCTTCGGTGTCGGCCTGCTCGACGATCTCGCCGTCCTGGCCTGGGTAGTGCGTCGCTGGCAGTCCGAGCTGGATGCCTTCAAGGTCTGGCGCGACGCCCAGGGCGTCGAGACGCAGCTGGCGTTGCGAGAGCTGCCGGCTCCCAGGGCGGAGCGCGTTCAGGGTTCCTGAGGCGCTCGCAGGCTGTTTTCCAGCAGGCGCTCGATGCTACCGTCCCTGACCATCTCATCGAGCACCCGGTCCATACTTTCGACGGGGACCGGCAGTTGTCCGCCATAGATGCAGTGCATCCGATAGCTCTGCAGTACCAGCGGACTGACGCTCAGGCCCAGCTCGGGATGCTGGCGCGTCAGGTAGAGCAGCGGGCGGCGCATGTCCACCGCGGCGTCCAGGCGCGAACGCTTGAGCATCTGCACGCGACTGGCCAGGTCGCGGGTATCTTCGCGGCGAATTTCCCCGGCAGCGAAGGCCTGCATGAGATCGTCCGCGTAGACATAGCCTAGACTTGTACCCAGGGTCTTGCCGCGCAGCTCGGCGAAGTCGCGGATCGCCGGACGGTCGTCGCGCTGCAGCAGGACGTCCTGCTCTTCGAAGAGGGCGGGAGACCAATGGTAGCGTTCGGGTTTGCTATCCCATCCGGGGTTGGAGTTGCAGATCACGTGAATATGTCCGCTGGCCATGAAGCCGTCGATCCTTCGGTTCGGCGTTTCCACGAAACGCAGCGACAGTCCCAGCCGCTGCGCGACCCGCTCCCCCAACTGGCGGGTGAAGCCGCCTCGCAGCTGGTGATCGACGATGTCCACATAGGGCATGCCGTCGGCGGGGCTGAAGCCCCAGCGCAGCTCGCCGGCGAAGGCCTGTCCGACTCCCAGCAGGATGCACAAACCAAGACTTCTCCGGCGCACCCGTGGGCTCCTCCACCAGGCAGACTGTGTGACCAGGGCAGCAGTATAGCCAGTCCGCAGCGGCGCGGTGCCTGATAAGATGGCGGCTTGCAAGGAGACCGACATGAATGTCCAAGTGATCACGCGAGACGGCGAGGCGGAATACGCGGTGTTGCCCTGGGCCGATTACCAGGCGTTGCTGGCCGCCGCCGGTCGCCCGGCCGCCAGTGTCGCGGTGGAGACGACCGCGCCGGAGCCGCCTTCCGCGAGCCTGCTGGAGCGCCGCGAGGCGCGCGGCCTGAGCCTGGAACAGGTGGCCCGGGAGGTCGGTATCAGTCCTTCCTACATGGCGATGATCGAACGCGGCGAACGCGAGGCCAGCGAGGCCATCCTGTTCGCCCTGGAGCGTGTGCTGGGCAAAGCGACGGGGGCCTGACCTTGAGTGTGCTGATCAGCCGTAAACACTGGGATAGCCTGCTGCTGGAAATCGAGGATGCACGTCGCCAGCGTCACCTGCTCACCTACCGGGCGCTGATCGAGCGCCTGCAATTGCCGACTCCGGCGATGACCACCCTCACCGCGGCTCTCGAGCACCTGGCATCTCTGGATGCGCGCTCGGGGCGTCCGTTGCGCAGTTCGCTGGTCATCAGCCAGGGCGCAAGCCGTTTGCCGCGCACCGGTTTCTTCGAGTGCGTGGAGCGCCTCGGGCGTTTTTCCGGTCCGCCGGACGGCCCGGCCGCGGCTGGCTGGCATGCGGCGGAAGTGGTCCGTGTCTTCGAATTCGAGTATCCCGATGAACTCTGAATGGATCTGGCGCCTGCGCGCCCGCCTCGGTTACGGCGTGGCCCGGCAGTTGCTGGGCTGGCCCTGGTTGGTCAAGCAGCCGCGAGCCTGGCAATGGATGCAGGGGCAGTTCTCGCGCATGGCCAACCTCGGACACCGCGACGCCCAGGCGTTCTACGGTCACCTGCTGCTGTTCCGTGGACAGGGCTTCGGCGCGCGCGACGAGGGCCTGCGCCTGCTGCGCCTGGCTGCCAGCGCGGGCGATGGGAAAGCGGCCTACCAGCTCGGCGTGCAGGCGCTCAAGGGCGACAGCCGGCAAGCGCCCGACGCGCTGGCAGCCAGCCGCCACTGGGCGCATGCGGCAGAGGCGGGCCACCCGCTGGCGGCGCGCAAGCTGGCGGAACTCTACCGCGATGGAGGACCGGGCCTGGCGCCGGACAGCGAGCGCGCCGAACACTATGCGCAACGGGCGTCCGCGCTCGGTCTCTAGCTGAACGAACGGTTCAGGCGGCCTCGATCAGGTGCAGGCTGTAGCCTGGCAGCGCCTTGGCCTGGCGCTTGGCTTCGGAGGCCAGCGTCGCCAGGTGCGCGGCATCCATTCCCTGGCAGGCTTCGGCCGGTAGATGCACCACGCCGACGGACAATGACAGCAGCGGGTACTCCTCACGCTGGCCATGGCGGTTGTGCGCAACGAAACAGCCGGCTTCCAGGTGCTCGCGGCTGTAGAAGCGCCGGCATTGGCTCTGGAAGGTTTCCAGCAAGCGGTCGATCCGTGTGCGCCAGTCCTCGGGGCCGAGTACCAGCATGAAGTCGTCGCCGCCGATGTGGCCGACGAAGTCGCTGCCCGGGTCGATCCGTTCGTTCAGGCACTGTGCCAGGCACAGCAGGACCTCGTCGCCGCGGGCGTAGCCGTAGAGATCGTTGAAGGGTTTGAAGCTGTCGACATCGATGTAGCAGATCACCGCCTCGCGCCTTTGCTGCAGCAGGCGTTCGAGGCATTGCTGGATCGGCACGTTGCCGGGAAGCAAGGTGAGCGGATTGGCGTGCCGCGCCTGCTGGAGCTTTTCCTCGGTGATCAGCCTGAGCACGTCGATCACCCGGCCCATTCCCGCATAGTGCCCGCCGCGGGTGACGATGAAGTCTTCCTCGATACGCTGGCGTGCGCGGCTGGTCAGCAGGCGGCTGACCTGCTGCAGGGTCTGACCGAGTTCCACGGCGAGAAAATCGTCGCTCATCAGGCGGCTGATCGGCTTGCGCAGGAACAGGTCGCAGGCGAAGGGCCGGAGCAAGGCGTCGGTGAGCGCGTGGCGATGGACGATGCCGATGGGACGCCTTTCTTCGTCGAGGATCGCCAGGGAGTTCAGGTTGGCCTGGTGGCGGAAGATTTCCACCACTTCCTGGGTCGAGGTGCGAACGTCGACCGCGCGCTGTTCCAGCAGCAGCGCACGCAGGTCGCCGCGCTCGTCGCCGGATGACTGGCTGGGGGCGCCAGCGCTGGGCAGCATCTGTTGTACGTCGCTCGCCGGGTGTTCCTGCGGGCGACCGAACAGATAGCCTTGCACCAGGTCGACCCCCATCTCGCTAAGCACCGCGAGTTCCTCGGGCAGTTCGATGCCTTCGGCGATGACCTGGGCGCGAGAGGCCCGCGCCATCTTCAGGATGGAGCCGACGAACTCGCGTTTCACGGTGTCCAGGTGGATGCCGTCGACGAAGTGACGGTCGATCTTCACGTAGTCCGGACGCAGTTCCGACCACAGGCGCAGGCTGGAGTAGCCAGCGCCGAGGTCGTCGAGAGCGATGGAGAAGCCCATGGCGCGATAGTGGTGCAGCGCGGTGTCGAGCAGGTCGAAGTCGTCGATGGGGGTCTGTTCGGTCAGTTCGATCACCACCCGGTTCGGCGAGATCCCCAGCTGTTGCAGCAATTGCAGGGTGCGGCCGGGCGGATGGCCGGCCTCGAGGAGGGACTCCGGGGAGATGTTGAGGAACAGCATGGCGTCGCCCTGGATGTCGCGGAAGCGGCTGAAGGCGCGTTGTCGGCAGAGTAGTTCCAGTTCGCTCAGCCGTCCGCATTGGCGGGCCACGGCGAACAGCGCCAGGGGCGAGTGCAGCGGGCTGTTGGACGGACCGCGGGTCAGCGCTTCGTAGCCGACCAGGCGCCGTTCGGAAAGCGAGAGGATGGGCTGGAACAGGCAGTGCAGGTCGCCGTGGGCCAGGATGCTGTCCAGGGCGCTCAACTGCTCGGTGACGGTCATGGAACGCTCTCGTCGCAATGAAAAAGGGCCGGTTGTGCAACCGGCCCCGTATTTCACGACAGTCCCATGACTGTTTTATGACGCTCCCGCTGAACTCAGTGCTTGGCCACCGCCGAGTTGAGGTTCAGGTAGTCCAGCAGGATGTGCCCGGACTCGGTGAGGTAGGCGTCGTCCTGCGGCTTGGTCTTGTCGTCCTCTTCCGGCAGGGCGTTCTCGTCCTCGCGCTTGAGTTCCTTCAGCGGCTCCTGGCCCTTGGACTTGCGCAGGGCGTTCTCCATGGCCAACTGGCGGTTCTCGATGCTGGTCTGCTGAGCGCGGCGCTTGGCCTCGTTCAGGCTGACGGTCTTCTCCTTCATCAGCTCCTGGGCCAGCGCCAGGCGCTCGCGGGCATAGACGAAGTCGGCGTTGTTCTCGGTGCGCGCGTCGTGCTGGGCCTTGAGTTGCGCGAGGAACGGCTTGAACGGGTTGGCCTCGTCCTTCACCACCGGGCGGATGGTGTCCCAGGGCATCGAGTCGGGCAGGGCGCTTTCGCCGATTTCCTTGTCGTCGACGATGGACGGGTAGCTGATGTCCGGGATCACGCCCTGGTGCTGGGTGCTCTGCCCGGAGACACGGTAGAACTTCGCCAGGGTCAGCTTCAGTTCGCCGTGGTTGAGCGGCTGGATGGTCTGCACGGTGCCCTTGCCGAAGGTCTGTCCACCGAGGATCAGCGCGCGGTGGTAGTCCTGCATGGCACCGGCGAAGATCTCCGAGGCGGAGGCCGAAAGACGGTTGACCAGCACGGCCAGCGGGCCGGTATAGAAGGCCTTGCCTTCGTCGTCGTTGAGCACGTCGACGCGGCCGTCGCTGTTGCGCACCAGTACGGTCGGGCCCTGGTCGATGAACAGGCCGGTCAGCTCGGTGGCCTCCTGCAGGGAGCCGCCGCCGTTGTTGCGCAGGTCGAGGACGATGCCGTCGACCTTGTCCTTCTGCAACTCGGCGACCAGCTTCTTCACGTCGCGGGTGGTGCTCTTGTAGTTCGGGTCGCCGGCGCGGTAGGCCTTGAAGTCCAGGTAGAAGGCCGGCAGGTCGATCACGCCGAGCTTGTAGCTGCGGCCTTCGTGGTCGACCTTGATGATGGATTTCTTCGCCGCCTGGTCCTCCAGCTTCACCGCCTCGCGGGTGATGGCGACGATCTTGCTGGTCTGGTCGTTCGGCGCGTTGCTCGCCGGAATCACTTCCAGGCGTACCTGGGAACCTTTCGGCCCACGGATCAGCTTGACCACTTCATCCAGGCGCCAGCCGACCACGTCGACCATTTCGCCCTTGCCCTGGGCGACGCCGATGATCTTGTCGGAGGTGGCGATCTGCTTGCTCTTCGCCGCCGGGCCGGCCGGCACCAGGCGTACGACCTTGACGTAGTCGTTGTCGCTCTGCAGTACCGCGCCGATGCCTTCCAGCGAGAGGCTCATGTTGATGTCGAAGTTTTCCGCGTTGTCCGGCGACAGGTACTGGGTGTGCGGATCGTAGGACTGGGCAAAGGCGTTGATGTAGGCCTGGAAGATGTCTTCGCTGCGGGTCTGCTTCAGGCGCGACAGCTGGTTCTTGTAGCGCTTGGTGAGCTGTTCCTGGATCGCCTTGTCGTCCTTGCCGGTGATCTTCAGGCGCAGGACCTCGTCCTTCACCTTCTTGCGCCAGAGGTCGTCGAGCTCTGCGGTGTCCTTCGCCCAGGGGGCCTTTTCGCGGTCGATCAACAGGCTCTCGTCGACGCTGAAGTCGATCTTGTCGACGCCCTTGTCGAGCATCGCCAGGGCGTAGTCGAGACGACCTTTCAGGCGGTCGAGGTGGCGCTTGTAGATGACGAAGCCGGGATCGAGGTCGCCGCTCTTGAGGAAGTCGTCGAACCTGTTGCGCCAGCGATCGAACTCGGCGATGTCGCCGGCGGTGAAGTACATCCGTGCCGGATCGAGCATCTTCAGGTAGCTGTCGTAGATCTTGGCCGAGCGTTCATCGTTCAGCGGCGGCTTGTTGTAGTGGTGCCGCTTGAGCAGTTCCACCACGTTGAGGCTGGCGATGACCTGCTCGCGGTCCGGCTGCAGGCTGTCCCAGGAATTCTGGGCGCTGCCGACGGAGACGGCGGTCGAGGCGAACAGCGGCAGCGAACTGGCGCCGAGGAGGAGCAACAGGGCGGTACGGGGCAGAAAACGCTTCATGCTGATTCGACTGATCGCGGAGTAATGACGCATATTAGGCCTTATTAGCCGGCGCCGGGTTCCCTTGGCGCAATGCAAAAAGCCCGACTCTGGGTGATCGGGCCGTGACAACCCCACTATGGAGGCAGCGTGAACGCATTGCAAGGTATCGAAGGTCGTGTCGAGTGGTCGGAAATCGCCGCCCCGTCCTGCGGTCAGGGCGAAATCCGCATCCGCGTGGCGGCCGCCGGACTCAATCGCGCCGACCTGTTGCAGAAGGCCGGGCTCTACCCGCCGCCACCCGGCGCCAGCCCGGCGCTGGGGCTCGAGTGTGCGGGTGTGGTCAGCGAGGTGGGCGCGGGCAGCACCTGGCAGGTCGGCGACCGGGTCTGCGCGCTGCTCGCCGGCGGCGGCATGGCCGAGGAAGTGGTGGTCGACGCGCGCCACGTACTGCCGGTTCCGGCAGGGCTGAGCCTGGCGGAGGCGGCGGGGATTCCGGAGGTCTACGCCACGGCCTGGCTGAACCTGTTCCAGCTGGCGGCGTTGCAGCCCGGCGAGAAAGTGCTGCTGCACGCCGGCGCCAGCGGCGTCGGTTCGGCCGGCATCCAATTGTGCAAGGCGTTCGGCAACCCCTGCTGGGTCAGCGTCGGTTCCGCCGAACGCCTGGCCTACTGCGAATCCCTGGGCGCCGCCGGCGGCGTGCTGCGCAAGCAGAGCCTGGAATCGCTGCGCGATTTCGCCCCGTTCGACGTGATCCTCGATCCGGTCGGCGCCCGCTATGCCGGGTTGAACCTGGAGTTGCTGCGGCGCGACGGGCGCTGGGTGATCATCGGCCTGATGGGCGGCCGCGAGGCGCAACTGGACCTGGCTCAACTGCTAGGCAAACGCATCCAGTTGACCGGCTCGACCCTGCGTACCCGCGATGCCGGGTTCAAGGCGCAGTTGATCGCCGAGCTGGGGTTGAAGGTCTGGCCATTGTTCTCCGCCGGGAAACTCCGTGCGCAGCTGGAGCGAACCTTCCCGATCGGCGACGCCGAGGCGGCGTTCGAGGCGTTGGCGAGCAACCAGGTGCAGGGCAAGGTCGTGCTGGTGGTGGACCCGTCGCTGGCCTGAAGGGCCGCTTCGGCACCGTCGAGGCGATGGAAAGCGCGATCCGCTCGCGCTTTCGCAGCGAGCCTGTCAGCGCCAGGCGTTGACCGGCCAGCCCATTTCCTTGGCGTAGGCGAGCAGGGTCGGGTCCGGATTGACCGTGTTCGGATGGCCGACCAGCTTCAGCAGCGGCAGGTCGTTGCGCGAATCCGAATAGAACCAGGCGTCGGCCAGTTGGCGATCATCTCCTTCCAGCAGGTCGAGCAGACGCAATACCTTGCCTTCGCGATAGGTGAGGGTGCCCAGGGTGCGCCCGGTGTAGTGTCCATCGAGCACTTCGAGATCGATGGCGAGGACTTCGTCGACGCCGATCCGCGCTGCGATCGGCTTGACCAGATGCACCCCGGACGCGGAGACGATCAGCACCCGGTCGTTGGCGCTGCGGTGGCGCGCCAGGCAGGCGCAGGCGTCGCTGTAGATCAGCGGCTCGATGACCTCTTCGACGTAGGCCTCCACTTCCCGCTCGACTTCCTCGACGCTGCGACCGATCAGCGGTTGCAGGGTGTAGTCCATGTACAGGTCCATGGACAGCTTGCCCTCGGCGTACTGCTCCATCAGTTCGGCGTCGCGGCGGACGAAGGATTCGTCGACCCAGCCGAGACTCGCCATGCGCTGGCTCCACAGGCTGGAGCAATCGCCGTGGATCATGGTCTCGTCCAGGTCGAAGATCACCAGGCTCATCAAGCTACCTCTCGAATACTGTTGCGATCGATGACCAGCGTCAGCTGACTGCCGGCCGGATACAGGCGGTCTGCGCTGCGGTTGAGGACGTCGACGGTGAGTTCCACCCCGGCGGCCTCGACGCGGTAACGGATCACGTTGCCGAGCAGACTGTGCGAGCGTACCAGCGCCGGCACGCCTTCGCTCGGTTCGTTGCCCAGGCGCAGGGATTCCGGGCGGATCGCCACCTGTTGCGCGCAGGGCTGGCCGAGCAGGCGGCTGGCCTGTTCGGCGTCGAGCAGGTTGTAGTTGCCGATGAAGCCGGCGGCGAAGGCGTTTTCCGGCGCGGTGTAGAGGGTCTCCGCGTCACCGCTCTGGACGATGCGTCCGGCGTTCATCAGGACGATGCGGTCGGACAGGGTCAGCGCTTCTTCCTGATCATGGGTGACGAACACCGTGGTCAGTCCCAGCTCCTGCTGGATGCGGCGGATCTGTTCGCGCAGGTGCTTGCGGATGCGCGCGTCGAGGGCCGACAGCGGCTCGTCGAGCAGCAGCAGACGCGGTCGCGTCACCAGCGAGCGGGCCAGCGCCACACGCTGGCACTGGCCGCCGGAGAGTTGGTGCGGGTAGCGGGCGGCGTACTCGCCCAGCTCCACCAGCTCGATGGCTTCGGTGACCCGCTGTTTCAGTTCCGCCGCCGGCACCTTCTGCATGCGCAGGCCGAAGGCGACGTTCTGTTGCACGGTCATGTTGGGGAACAGCGCGTAGCTCTGGAACACCATGGCGATCCCGCGCTTCTGCGGCGGCAAAGGCACCACATCCTCGCCGTCGATGAGGATGCGCCCGCTGTCGACCTCGGTCAGCCCGGCGATGCAGCGCAGCAGGGTGGACTTGCCGCAGCCGCTGGGGCCGAGCAGGGTGACGAACTCGCCGCGGGCGGCGGCGAAGTCGATATCGCGGAAGATACTGGTGGCACCGTAGCTCTTGTCGAGTTGTTCGACGCTGACGAACGACATGATCAGGCCTTGTCCTTGTTCAGTCGGTTGGCCGCCCAGGTCAGGACCAGGACGAACATGAAGTAGGAGACCACCACTGCGCTGGTGTAGTGGCCGCTGCTGTTGCGCATGTTGTTGAGGAACACCTGCAGGGTCTCGTAGCGGGTACCGACCAGCAGGTTGGCGAAGACGAATTCGCCGATGAGGAAGGAGAACGACAGCAGCAGGGCCACCATCACGCCCTTGCGCAGGTTCGGCAGCACGACCAGCAGCGCCGCCTTCCAGGTGCTGGCGCCGAGCAGGTGGGCGGCGTCCATCAGGTCGCGCAGGTTGATCGCCTGCAGGTTGTTGGTGATCGCCCGGTACATGAACGGCAGGGCGATGGTGAAGTAGCAGCCGACCAGCACCCAGGGCGTGCCGATCATTTCCAGCGGCCCGCTGGCATAGAGTTGCAGCAGGCCCACCGAGGAGACGATCGGCGGCACCGCGAAGGGCAGCAGGATGAGCACGTTCATCACGCCGTCGAGGCGCGGGAAGTGGTAGTGGATGACGAACATCAGCGGCAGGATCAGCAACACGCTGAACGCCAGGGCGCCGAAGCAGACCAGCAGCGAGCGGGCGAAGGCCAGCAGGAAGCGCTGGTCGCTCCACAGCGTCAGGTACCACTTCAGGGTCAGGCCGTCCGGCAGCAGGGTCGCCGACCACTGGGTGGCCAGCGAGTAGAGCAGGGTCGCCGCCAGCGGCAGGACCAGGATCAGGAACAGCGCGCAGACCACCAGGCGATGGTAGAGCGCGGCAGGACGTCGATCAGCGCGCGACATGGTAGCTCCTGCGCAGCAGCCATTGGTGGACCAGGGTGATCAGGGTCATCAGGCCGACCAGCACCATGGCCAGGGCGCTGGCCATGTTCGGGTCGGGGAACACGTCGCCGGCGACCAGCGCGCCGATGCGGATCGGGATCACGTTGAAGTTGCCGGTGGTCAGCGAGTAGACAGTGGCGTAGGCGCCGAGGGCGTTGGCCAGGAGGATGACGAAGGTGCCCAGCAGCGCCGGGGTCAGCACCGGGATGCCGATGTGCCGCCAGTACTGCCAGCCGTTGGCGCCGAGCAGCGCGGCGGACTCGCGCCAGTCCTCGCGCAGGGCATCGAAGGCCGGGTAGAGCAGCATCACCCCGAGGGGAATCTGGAAATAGGTGTAGAGGATTATCAGGCCGGTCTTCGAGTAGAGATTGAAGTCGTCGATCCAGCCGGCCTGCTTGAGCAGCAGGGTCAGCGCGCCGTTGAAGCCGAGCAGGATGATGAAGGCGAACGCCAGCGGTACCCCGGCGAAGTTGCTGGTCATGTTGGAGAAGGCCATGACGAAGTCGCGCAGGCGGCTGTCGACGTGGCGCAGCGAATGGCTGCCGAGCACCGCGATGAGCAGGCCGAGCAGGCTCGACCAGCCGGCGATCTCCAGGCTGTGGCGGATCGCCTGGCGGTAGAAGGGCGAGCCGAACAGTTCGAGGTAGTTGGCCAGGCTCCAGGCGTCGCTGGCCTTCAGGCTGTTCAGCGCGACCCAGGCCAGCGGCGCTATCTGGAAAATCACGAAGAACGCCGCGAAGGGCAGTAGGAACAGCAGCGCCAGCCATTTGCCGGAGAGTCGTTTCATGGGGCGAGCAGCTCCCGGCAGACGGGTTTGTCGTGGGCGGCGCCGAGGATTTCGCAGAGCGTGCCGCAGAGGTCGGTCTGCAGCGGTTGCGCCAGGTCGTCGCGACTGAAGGCGTCGCCGAAGACGAACAGCGGCACCTCGCGCTCCTCCTCGAGGATGCCGCCGTGGCTGCGGTCCTCGTTCATCCCGTGATCGGCGGTGATCGCCACCTGGTAGCCGGCCGCCAACCACTGGTGCAGGTATTCCGACAGCAGTGCGTCGGCGCGCCGCGCGGCGTTGCGGTAGGCGGGGCTGGCGAGGCCGTGCCTGTGCCCGGCGTCGTCGATGTTCATCGAGTGGACCAGCATGACGTTCGGTGCGTGCCGGCGGCGCAGGCTTTCCGCGTCGGCGAACAGGTGCGAGTCCGGATAGTGGTCGCTCCAGTAGAAGTGTCCGCGCTGGATCGGCAGTGCGCTGTCGTCGGTGTGGCGGTCGCGGGCCGGGTCGAACGGCGCGCGGTTGTACAGTTCGCTGACCCAGTGGTAGGCCGCTGCCGCGGTACTCAGGCCGGCCGCGCGGGCGTAGTGGAACAGGCTCTGTTCCTGGCTCAGGCGGACTACGTCGTTGTGCAGGATGCCGCTATCGATTGGCGGCAGTCCGGTGAGGATGCATTCGTAGAGCGGCCGGGACAGCGAAGGCAACTCGCATTCCAGGCGGTACGACTGGCCGCGGCCGGCGCCGCAGAGGGCCTGGAGATGCCCCATGCAGTCGCGGGCGACGCTGTGGTTGAGGCCGTCCAGCAGGACGAGGATGACGTCTTGGCGCATTCGGGGTATCCGTCGATGCGGGGCGGCCGCCGGCGAGGACGGCCGCGCTCCGCGTCACTGCATGTTGATGATCACCGCTTCCTGCCACTGGCGCGGCAGGCGCTTGGAGGTTTCTTCCCAGGCCTTGGCGTCCTTGATCGGCTGGGCCTTGGCGTATTGCTCGTTGGGCAGCAGTTGAGCCTTTACGTCGTCCGGCAGGGTCAGGCTCTCGGCGCGGATCGGGCGCGCGTTGCCCCTGGCCAGATTGATCTGCCCGGCGTCGCTGAAGATGTACTCGCGGGCGAGCTTGGCGGCGTTCGGATGCTTGGCGTACTTGTTGATGATGGTGGTGTAGCCGGATATCACCGAGCCGTCCGAGGGGATCAACACCTCGAAGCGCTCCGGGTCGATCTGCTGGCGGTAGCTGAGGCCGTTGAAGTCCCAGACGATGCCGACTTCGACCTCGCCCTTTTCCAGGGTGGCGATCACCGGGTTGGTCAGCGACAGGCGGCCCTGCTTGGCGATCTTGCCGAAGAACTCCAGGCCCGGCTTGATGTTCTTCTCGTCGCCACCGTTGGCGATGGCCGCGGCGAGCACCCCATTGACCGCCTGGGCGGCAGCGCTGACGTCGCCGATGGTGACCTTGTACTTGCCTTGCAGCAGGTCGGCCCAGCTGTGCGGTACGTCCTTCACCAGTTGTTT
Organism: Pseudomonas sp. PS1(2021); assembly: GCF_020405165.1. Lineage (NCBI taxonomy): Bacteria > Pseudomonadati > Pseudomonadota > Gammaproteobacteria > Pseudomonadales > Pseudomonadaceae > Pseudomonas > Pseudomonas sp. PS1(2021). The sequence continues at coordinate 485,539 of NZ_CP084484.1, forward strand.
GTTGACGATGAAGGCGATGGTCCCGGTGTAGGCGAGCGCCCAGTGGCCGTCCTGGTCCTTGGCCCAGGCCGGGATCTGTTCCCAGGTGCTCGGCTTGTACGGCTGGCTGACGCCCTGCTGCACGGCGATGGGGCCGAAGGCGGCGCCGACGTCGCCGATGTCGGCGCTGGCGTTGTCCTTCTCGGCCTTGAACTTGGCCAGCTCCTGGGCCGAACTCATGTCGGTATCCATGTGCTTGAGCCCATACTTGCTCTCAAGGTCCTTCCAGGTGTCCTTCCAGTTCGCCCAACTGTCGGGCATGCCGACGCTGTTGACCTGGCCTTCCTTGCGCGCGGCCTGTTCCAGCGCCTGCAGGTCCGCTTCGGCGGCCAACGCCAGGCCGCTGCCGAGGGCGATGGCGGTTCCCAGCAATGAAGCAAGCATGCGTTTCATTCGGTGCTCCTTCGTTCGAGAGGTTCGGGCGGGCAGCCTCGGGAGTTCTCGACGCTCCTTCGGGCGGGGCTGCCGCGGGTGTGGTCTAGATCAGCAAGACCCAGGCCAATCTAGAGCCGCTGGATGACGGTTTCATGTCAGCTAGCCGCGCCTGGCATCGCCGCGGCTTGCATCCGCAGAAGCGTAGACCATGCTTAAGCCCTCGATTCCATGGGCGCCGGGCGCCTCCGGGAAGACTGCTGTCTTGTGCCTGTCACGTCACGGTCATCTGGGTTTCCTAGCATCGGACGAGCCGGAGGCGCAGGGCGGGCCGATGGAAGTGCCCCTGATTGGGGCTGGACTAGACCAATAAGGAAGCAGTCGATGCGTGACGAAGCGCTACCCACCGTAACGGCGATCTGCCGGGCGCTCAGCGAGCAGATCGGCCATGGTCTGCTGCCGGCGGGTGGCAAGCTGCCGGCCGAGCGCAAGCTCAGCGAGCTGTTCGCGACGACCCGGATCACCCTGCGCGAGGCGCTGATCCAACTGGAGTCGCAGGGCCTGATCTACCGCGAGGAGCGCCGCGGCTGGTTCGTCTCCCCCGAGCGGCTGGCCTACAACCCGCTGGTCCGCAGCCACTTCCATGCGATGGTCAGCGAACAGGGCCGGGTGCCGGCGACCGAGGTTCTGTCGGCCCGGCAGATGCCGGCGAGCGCGGCGGTCTGCGAGCTGCTGGAGCTGCCGGCGCTGTCCAGCGTCTACCAGATCCGCCGGGTGCGGCGGGTGGACGGGCGGCTGGTGCTGTATGTCGAGCACTACCTGAACGCGCAGTACTTCCCCGGAATCCTCGGCCACGACCTGACTCGCTCGCTGACCGAACTCTATGCCAGCGAGTACGGCATCCACTATGGGCGGGTACGTTTCGACATGGTGCCCACGGCACTGCATGCCGAGGCCGCGGCGCCGCTGAAGGTGGCGGTGGGCAGCCCGGCCCTGCGCATCAGCCGGATCAACCGCGACCAGCGTGGTCGGCTGATCGACTGCGACCTGGAGTTCTGGCGTCACGACGCCATCCATATCAGCGTCGAAGTACCGCAGTAACGCCACGCGTCGACGACCTGCGGCGTCTTCTGCGAGGATGGGGCTCCGGGAAAAGGAGCCCTCGCATGTTCATACTGCCGATTTCGTCCGACCTGCACCTGGAGCTGCTCGACCAGCCGCGCGCGGAGGAACTGTTCCGCCTGGTGCGTGCCAACAGCGAGCACCTGGCGCCCTGGATGCCGTGGGTGCCGCTGACGCAGAGCGTGGACGATACCCGCCGTTTCATTGGCGAAGGCCAGCGGTTGTGGGCGGAGCGCAGGAGCTGCCGCTGCGGGATCGTCGAATCCGGATGCCTGGTCGGCGTCATCGACCTGCACGACTTCACCGAGGACAGTCGCAGCGCCAGCATCGGCTACTGGCTGGCGGCGTCCGCGCAAGGGCGCGGGCTGCTCGCCAGGGCGCTGGGGAAGACGATCGAGCTGGGTTTCCTTGGCTACGACCGACAGCGCCTGGTGATCCGCTGTTCCACCGAGAACCTGCGCAGCCAGCGCGCCGCCGAGCGCCAGGGCTTCCGGCGCGACGGAGTGATCCGGGCCAACGAGATCATCGCCGGGCGTGCCCGCGACCATGCGATCTACACGCTGTTGCGCAGCGAATGGCACGCTGCGCACGCCTGAGTGGCCCCGGGCGAATGCCCGGGGCGTGAGCGCGGCTGGCGCTCAGGGCAGCTCGCTACTGGCGTAGAAGGCGCCGAGCACCTTGACCAGGTGCGCCAGGTCATGGCTACCGGCCAGTTCGCGAATCGAGTGCATGGCGAAGGTCGGCAGGCCTATGTCGACGGTGCGCACGCCGACCTGGCTGGCGGTGATCGGGCCGATGGTCGAGCCGCATCCCATGTCGCTGCGGGTCACGAAGCTCTGCACCGGCACTTCGCTGTCCTGGCAGAGGTGGCGGAAGAAGCCGGCGGTTTCGCTGTTGGTGGCATAGCGCTGGTTGCTGTTGATCTTGATCACCGGACCGCCGTTCAGCGCCGGGCCATGGTTGGCGTCGTGCTTGTCGGCGTAGTTCGGGTGTACGCCATGGGCGTTGTCGGCCGAGACCAGCAGCGAGCGCTGGATCGCCCGGCTGAAGGCGTCGCCTTCCGGCAGCAGGCGGCGCAGTACCTGTTCGAGGAACGGACCGTCGGCGCCGCAATGCGAACAGGAACCGACTTCCTCGTGGTCGGTGCAGACCAGGATGCAGTTCTCGTCGCCTTCGGCGTTGAGCAGGGCCTCCAGGCCGGCATGGCAGGACAGCAGGTTGTCCAGGCGCGCCCCGGCGATGAACTCGTCGTTGAGGCCTACCACCGCGGCGGACTGGGTGTCGTAGAACGACAGCTCGTAGTCCAGTACCACGTCGGCGGTGATGCCGTGCTCGCGCAGCAGCTGTTCGTCGAGCAGCAGGCGGAAGTCGGCGGCCTCGCCCGGCGCCAGCTGGGCGATGATCGGCGGCAGCTCGTTCTGCGCGTTGATCGGCCAGCCCTCGTTGGCGGCGCGGTTGAGGTGGATGGCCAGGTTGGGGATCACCGCGATGGCCTTGCGGAAGTCGATCAAACGGCTTTCCAGCTTGCCGTTGGCGCGGAAGGTCACGCGTCCGGCCAGCGACAGGTCGCGGTCGAACCAGGGGGCGAAGAGCGCGCCGCCATAGACTTCGACGCCGAGCTGGAGGAAACCGTTGCGGGCGATCTCCGGGTTCGGCTTGACCCGTAGGCAGGGGCTGTCGGTGTGCGCGCCGACCAGGCGGAAGCCATTTTCCAGGGGCGAGCGACGGCCCAGGCGGATGGCGATCAGCGACGAGTCGTTGCGGGTCACGTAGTAGCGGCCACCGGCTTCGGTGTGCCAGGCGTCGCGCTCGTCGAGGCGGCGGTAGCCGGCGGCTTCCAGGCGGCGGGCGAGGCTGGCGGTGGCATGGAAAGGCGTGGGCGAGGCCTTGAGGAAATCGATCAGGCCCTGGTTGAGTTCTGCGCGCATAGTGGCTCCGGACGGCAATCCATGCAGTCTATCGTATTGTCCGACGGGGTTCAGGTCGTTGGCGGCGGGGCCGGCCAGAAAAAGCGGAAGTTGGTCGCGGTATTCCAAGAGGGGATCAACGTTACGGTCTAGTCGCGCCGGCGGGCGACGATGGCGAACAGGTGCCAGTGCTTGTCGCGGCCCAGGGCGGTGCGCCCCTGCCACTCCAGTTCCTCGAATTGCAGTACCTGCCAGTCGCCCAGCAGCGCTTGAGCCTGCTCCCGGCTATGCAGGGTCAGGCCGCGCTCGCGCCACTGGTCGCGCTCGCCGAACAGGTGCCCGGCGAACAGGCCCCGGCGGCCAGCGTGCTTTCGATTTCTCGCCACAGCCGAGAGAAGACGGGCGCTGCGCAGAAGGGCAGGGCGAAGCTGGCGTTGACCAGTTGCGCCGTCGGCAGGACCAGGCTTTCGAAACCGGCCTGCCGGGTTTCCAGGCGTGCCCGGTGGGCTTCCGGAGCCTGATCCCTGAGCAGGCGCAATGCGTCCGCGTCGCGGTCGATGGCCTGAACGGCCCAGCCATTGCGCAGCAGCTCCAGGCTGTCCCGGCCGCTGCCGCAACCGAGGTCCAGCGCCAGCCCCGGTTCGTCCTGCCAGTGGCTCAGGGCCTGCAGCAGGGTTGGGTGGGCGGGAGCCCCGAGGGAGGCGGCGTGGAAACGCGAGTGTTCCATCAGAACGGCGCCGGCGACTCGAAGCGCAGGCGTTCGCCGCTCTGCGGATGGGTCAGGCACAGCAGGCTGGCGTGCAGGCACAGGCGTTCGTGGGCGGCGAGGGCTTCGGGGTTGGCGTAGAGGCGGTCGCCGAGCAGCGGATGGCCGATGGAGAGCATGTGCACGCGCAACTGGTGCGAACGGCCGGTGATCGGCGTCAGCTCGACCCTGCTCCAGCGTTCATGACGCTCGACCACACGCCAGAAGGTCAGGGCGTGGCGGCCGTGCTCGAAGTCCACCACGTGACGCGGCTTGGTCGGCGGGTCGTAGCGCAGCGGCAGTTCGATGCGCCCGCTGTCCAGTTCCGGCAGGCCCCAGCAAAGGGCGGTATAGGCTTTCTCGGTCTCGCGGTCGTGGAACTGGCGGGACAGCTCGCGGTGGCTGTCGGCGTCGCGGGCGAGCACCATCAGGCCGGAGGTTTCCCAGTCCAGGCGGTGGACGATACGGGCCTCGGGATAGCCGTTTTCCTGCAGGCGGGTGACCAGGCAGTCCTTGTTGTCATCGGCGCGGCCGGGCACCGACAGCAGCAGGGTGGGCTTGTCGACCACCAGCAGGGCATCATCCTGGTGAACGATTCGGATCTGGGACAGCGGCATAGCGAACGGGCTCATCGCCGGGAGGCGGCAGGGAGCCTGGCGGGCAGGCTCGGTGAAACGACTGCGGCGGCCAATGGCCGCCGCAGTATGGACCCTGGGCGAATCAACGATCCGGCAGGGTGATGTTGAGTTCCAGGATCGAACAGTTGCCCTGGTTCTCCAGTTCCACCTGGATCTGCTCCTGGTCGATCGGTACGTACTTGCGGATCACTTCCAGCAGGTCTTTCTGCAACTGGGGCAGATAATCCGGCTGTGCGCGCTGGCCACGTTCGTGGGCAACGATGATCTGCAGTCGTTCTTTCGCGATGGAAGCGCTGTTCTGCGATTTCCGACTGCGAAAGAAGTCTAAAAGGCTCATTCACGTCCTCCGAACAGTCTTTGCAGGAATCCTTTCTTCTGCACATCGAGGAATCGATGCGGTATTTCCTTGCCGAGCAGGCGGTCGACCGCATCGCTGTACGCCTGGCCGGCGTCGCTCTGCTCGTCGAGGATCACCGGCACGCCCTGGTTCGACGCCTTGAGCACGGCCTGGGATTCCGGGATCACTCCGAGCAGGCGGATGGCGAGGATCTCCTCGACGTCGTCGACGCCGAGCATCTCGCCCTTGGTGACGCGCTCCGGGTTGTAGCGGGTCAGCAGCAGGTGTTCCTTGATCGGCTCCTCGCCTTTCTCGGCGCGCTGCGACTTGCTTGCCAGCAGGCCGAGCATGCGGTCGGAGTCGCGTACCGAGGAAACCTCGGGGTTGGTCACGACGATCGCTTCGTCGGCGAAGTACATGGCCAGGTGGGCGCCTTTCTCGATGCCCGCCGGGGAGTCGCAGATGATGTATTCGAAGTCCTTGCGCAGCTCGGCCATGACTTTCTCGACGCCTTCCTTGGTCAGGGCGTCCTTGTCGCGGGTCTGGCTGGCGGCCAGGACATGCAGGTTTTCGAGGCGCTTGTCCTTGATCAGGGCCTGGGTGAGGGTGGCCTCGCCGTTGACGACGTTGACGAAGTCGTACACCACGCGGCGTTCGCAGCCCATGATCAGGTCGAGGTTACGCAGGCCGACGTCGAAGTCGACGATGACGGTCTTGAAACCGCGCAAGGCCAGGCCGGTGCCGATAGCTGCGCTGGTGGTGGTTTTACCGACGCCACCCTTACCGGAAGTGACTACGAGAATTTTGGCCAAGGTGATTCACCCCAATGAAAAACGTAAGAATTCTGGTCCCTGAAAGTGGCGGCAGTATCCGTTAAAGGCGGGTGATGTTCAACACGTCACCCGACAGGCTGACGTGCACTGCCTTGCCCCACTGCGGGCTGCGTCGCAGGTCCTCCGCGACCTTGTAGTTACCGGCGATGGAGACCAGTTCGGCGGCCAGCTGCTGGCAGAAGATTCGTGCCGTGGCATCGCCTTTCACGCCGGCCAGTGCGCGTCCGCGCATCGGGCCGTACACATGGATGTTTCCGTCGGCGAGAAGTTCCGCGCCGGGACTGACCGCGGCCAGCACGATCAGGTCGCCGCCGGCGGCGTAGATCTGCATGCCGCCGCGCACCGGGGTCTTCACCACCTTGGTCGGGCGGCTGACGGGGTCGGCGGGCTTTTCTTCCGCCTTGGCCGGCTCGGGCCTGGCTTCACTGGCGCTCGGGCTGGGCTCTTCGGCAGGCTTGCGCGGGGCGCTGTCCTTGATGTCCAGCGGCCGTTCGCGGGCGCCCGAGGGCGGCAGCACCGGCAGGTCCAGGGCCTGGGCGGCGGCGATGTCCTCCTCGCGCCCGGCGCGGATCGCCAGGGTGCGCAGGCCGTGGCGGCGACAGACCTCGAGGAGCGCCGGCAGGTCGAGGCGGCCTTCGCCTTCGGGCAGCTTGTCGAGGGCCATGACCAGGGGGGTGTCGCGGAAGAAGTTGGGCGCTTGCGCCACCTTGTCGGCGAGTTGCCGTTCGAGCCTCGCCAGGTCGTTGTGCGCCAGTTCGAGGATGGTCACCGCGAGCATGCTGCCCTTGAGCTGGAATACGGGGTCTTGGTCGAGGAGGTCGGCTTGGCTCATGGGGCTTGTCGGTCGTTGAATTGCAGGGACTTATAACGAGAACGCCGGATGCCCGCAAGCGTGGCAGATAGCCGGGGCGGCATCGATCGGCAACGCGGCGTCCCGCCGGGACGGCGGGCAGGGTAGAATGGCGGGCTTTGATCGTCGTCGGAACCGTCCATGGATCGCCCCCGTTTCTCCAGCGCTTTTCTCCATCCCCGCTACTGGCCGCTCTGGTTCGGCCTGGGGCTGCTCTGGCTGGTGGTGCAGTTGCCGTATCCCGTCCTGCTGATGCTCGGCCGTGGCCTGGGGGCGCTGATGTATCGCTTGGTCGGCTCGCGCCGCGAGATTGCCGCGCGCAACCTCGAACTGTGCTTTCCGGAAAAGTCGCCCACCGAACGCGAGCGTCTGCTGAAGGAGAACTTCGCCTCCAGTGGCATCGCCTTCTTCGAAATGGCCATGAGCTGGTGGTGGCCGAAGGCGCGCCTGGCCCGTCTTGCCCATATAGAAGGCCTCGAGCATCTGCGCGAGGCCCAGGCGCAGGGCGAGGGGGTGATCCTCATGGCCCTGCATTTCACCACCCTGGAGATCGGCGCGGCGCTGCTCGGCCAGGTGCACACCATCGACGGCATGTACCGTGAGCACGACAACCCGGTATTCGACTACGTCCAGCGCCGTGGCCGCGAGCGGCATAACCTCGATGCCACCGCCATCGAGCGCGAGGACGTGCGCTCGATGCTCAAGGTGCTGCGTGGCGGTCGCGCCATCTGGTACGCACCGGACCAGGACTACGGCGCCAAGCAGAGCCTGTTCGTGCCGCTGTTCGGCATCCCGGCGGCCACCGTCACCGCCACTACCAAGTTCGCTCGCCTGGGCCGGGCGCGGGTGTTGCCGTTCACCCAGAGCCGCCTGGCCGATGGCAGCGGTTACCGCCTGACCATCCACCCGCCGCTGGAGGACTTCCCCGGCGAGAGCGAGGAAGCCGATTGCCTGCGGATCAACCAGTGGGTCGAGTGCTGCGTGCGCCAGCAGCCCGAGCAGTACCTGTGGGCGCACCGGCGTTTCAAGACCCGCCCGCCAGGCGAAGCCAAGCTCTATCCGAAACGGCGCAAGCGCTGAGGACGGGCATTCCGGATGCGCGCGGGGCCTGGCTATACTCGCCGCAGTTCATGACGGAAGCCCCGCTGTGTCCGATCCCCTTGCCCCACGTCCGCCGCTCACCGGCCTGATCCTTTCCGGGGGCGGCGCCCGCGCGGCCTACCAGGTCGGGGTCCTGGCCGCCATCGCCGACCTGCTGCCGGACAGTGCCGGCAATCCTTTCCCGGTCATCGTCGGTACCTCCGCCGGCGCCATCAACGCCGTTGGCCTGGCTTGCGGCGCCCTGCAATTCCGCCAGGCGATCCAGCGCCTGACCGCGGTCTGGCAGGGATTCCGCACCGAACATGTCTATCGCAGCGACTGGCCGGGCGTGACCCGCCAGGCCTCGCGCTTCCTCGGCCATAGCCTGCTCGGTCTGGGGCGGCGGGTGCCGGTGGCGTTGCTGGACAACCGGCCGTTGCATGAGCTGCTGGCACGTGAGCTGGATTTTTCCGGGATTCATGCGGCGGTGCGCCAGCGCCAGTTGCGCGCGGTGGCGGTGACCGCGTTCGGCTACGAGTCGGGGCAGGCGGTGACCTTCTACCAGGGGCGCGCGACCATCGATCCCTGGGTACGCCATCGGCGCCTGGGCATTCCCACCCGCCTGGAGCTTCGGCACCTGCTGGCCAGCGCGGCGATCCCGCTGCTGTTCCCGCCGGTGCGGATCAACCGCGAATACTTCGGCGACGGCGCGGTGCGTTCCCAGGCGCCCATCAGTCCGGCGTTGCACCTGGGTGCCACGCGGGTGCTGGTGATCGGCGTCAGCGGCAACCCGGCCACCGGTGGCGACAGTGCCATGACCGGGCTGCCGCCGTCCGACCGACCGCCGAGCCTGGCGCAGATCGGCGCCCACCTGTTGAACAGCACCTTCATCGACAGCCTGGAAGGCGACATCGAGCAGTTGCAGCGGATGAACCAGATCGGCCAGTTGGTGGCGCCGGAGGTGCGCCGCCAGGCGGGTGGGCTGGAGCCGGTGGAGGTATTGCTGGTGTCGCCGAGCCGGCCGCTGGACGAGATCGCCGCGCGGCACTACCGGGAGCTGTCGCGGGTGCTGCGGCTTTTCCTGCGCGGTCCCGGAGCGACCCGCGCCAGCGGGGCGGGGGTATTGAGCTACCTGTTGTTCGAGCGCGGCTACTGCAGCGAACTGATCGAACTGGGCTACCACGATGCGATGGGCAAGCGGGCGGAGCTGGAGCGCTTCCTGCGGATCGAGCGGTAAACCTTATTCGGAACGGGACAGGCGGAAGGAAAAAGCCGCCCCGAAGGGCGGCTCGCGTACGGCTCAGACGGCCAGGACACCGTCGCGATAGTCGCGTAGCGCCTGCTCGATTTCCTCGCGGCTGTTCATCACGAACGGGCCGTACTGGACGATCGGCTCGCGCAACGGCTTGCCGGCGAGAACCAGCACGCGGGCGCCGGCTTCGCTGCGCAGGCTCAGTTCCCCTTCTTCGGACAGCCGAGCCAGGCGGTTGGTGGAGATTTCCACCGGGCGTTCGCCTTCCACCGTCAGGCTGCCTTCGTAGACGTACAGCAGCACGCGATGGCCGTCCGGCAGGCGCGGGGCGATGCGGCCGCCGGCAGGCAGTTGCAGGTCGTAGTAGTGTGGCTCGGTGTCCGGCCTTTCCACGGCGCCGATCTGCTGCGCCTGGCCGTCGTCGAAGCGACCGGCGATCACCGTGACCTTCACGCCTCCGGCGGTTTCCAGGCGCGGCACGTCTTCCGGCTCGATATCGCGATAGCCGGCCGGAGCCAGCTTGTTCTTCGCCGGCAGGTTGACCCACAGCTGGAAGCCACGCATCGCGCCTTCCACCTGTTCCGGCATCTCGCTGTGGATGATGCCGTGGGCGGCGGTCATCCACTGTACGCCGCCGGGCTTGAGCAGGCCGCGATTGCCGAGGTGGTCTTCGTGGCGCATACGCCCTTCGAGCATGTAGGTCACGGTCTCGAAGCCGCGGTGCGGGTGCGAAGGGAAACCGGCGACATAGTCATCCGGGTTCTGGGTATCGAACTGGTCGAGCATCAGGAACGGGTCGAAGCGTTCCGGGGACGGGCCGCCGATCACGCGGGTCAGGCGGACGCCGGCGCCATCGGAGGCGGGGTGGCCGGTATGCAGTTCGAGGACATCACGGTAGCGGGTCATGGGAACCTCCTGGTTCGTGTATGGCTCGATGATAGTCCTCTATGGTCGATATATGGATGCGAGTTTTATGTGATTCCTATCGATTTATTGGATTGTTCTGAGGAAAAGAAACCGCCGCACAGGGCGACGGTTCTTCGTCTCACTCGGCGATCTGCAGCTTGCGCGCCTCGGTATAGATGTAGCGCAGTTTCTCGTACTCGAACGGCGAGTTCATCTGGCCGTAGCGGAAGCTGGTGTTGTAGCGCTTGTCCACCACGCGCAGGGCGGTGATCTCCGGGTGGTCGCCGCTGGCCTGGGGAACGTTGAGGTAGTTCACCTGGTATTCGCCGACGTAGTCCACCACCAGTCCGCCGGTGTCGCGCAGGTTGGACGGGCCGAGGATCGGCAGCACCAGGTAGGGGCCGCTGCCCACGCCATAGAAGCCGAGGGTCTGGCCGAAATCCTCGCTGCGCTTGTGCAGGCCCATCTTGGTCGCAGGATCCCACAGGCCGAGCACACCGAAGGTGGTGTTGAACAGCAGCCGCGCGGTGGTTTCCATCGCCGCCTTGCCCTTCAACTGGGCGAGGTTGTTCAGCAGATTGGGCACGTCGCCGAGGTTGTCGAAGAAATTGCTCACGCCGCTGCGGACGAAGTGCGGGGTGACGTATTCGTAGCCTCGTACCACGGGCAGGAACACCCATTCGTCGAAGCGATAGTTGAAGTGGTAGACCCGGCGGTTCCAGGATTCCCAGGGATCGTACATGTTCAGTGCGTCGAGGGTGGCGCGTTCGAATTCGCGTTGATCCAGGCCGGGATTGAACTTGAGTTGGTCCAGCGGACGGCTGAAACCGTCGCCGTCGAGCTGGCGTGGCGGCAGTTCGGCCGGTGCGGCGGCCTCGTCGGCCTGGGCGCTGGCGGCAGCGCTCAGCAGAAGGGCGAACATCCAGTGTGCGGTTCGGCTCATCGATCAGTTTCCTGCCTGCTGGGTGAGGGCCGCGCTGGCGACCTGGGTCTGTCCGGCAGCGGGCGTGGCGAAGAAGTCCAGCATGTCCTGCGCGTTGACCTTGTAGTTGAGGTTGCCGCAGTGACCGCCATAGGGATAGACGGTCAGGCGTTCGCCGAAGGTCCGGCGGAGGAAGCCGAGGTCGCCCGGGCCGAGGATGACGTCGTCGGCGTTGTGCATCACGGCGATCTTCGGGCTGTCGTGCAGATAGTCCTGCAGCTTGTAGAGGCTGACCTGGTTGACCAGTTGGGTCAGGCTGCCGCCGTCGTAACGGGCTCGCCACATCGGGATCAGTTGCTCGGTCATGTAGCATTCGAAGTCGCACTGTAGCGCGCGCTTGAAGAAGGGCTCCAGGCTGGTGCCTTCGTTGATCGGATAGTTCGGCGGGGTGATCAGGCCGCGACGGTTGACCAGGTCCGAGGTGAAGGCGATGTCGGCGGCGGAGAAGCGGAAAGAGGTGCCGATCAGCATGGCCATTTCTTCGTTGCTCAGGCGTTGCTTCGACTGCTGGAAGTCGTAGAGCATGGCGTCGTTGATGTCGACGTAGCCTTTCTGCCGGAAGTAGCGGGTCAGCTTGCTAAGCACCACCTCGTAGAAGGTGCGCGAGTCGGTGATGCCCTTGACCTGGGTTTCCACCAGTTTGTCGAGGTTGCTCACCGAGGTGTAGAGGTTCACCGGTGGGTTGAGCAGCAGCACTTTCTTGAAGTTGAAGCTCCGGCGGCTTTCGTCGAGGTGGCTGACGAACGCGGCGTTCAGCGCCCCCAGGCTATAGCCGGTGAGGTAATAGTCGGTCACCGGCAGGTCGCGCTGCTGTGCGCGCACCGCCTGCATCACCCGGTACAGGTCATCGGCGTCGTCGCTGGAAAAGCCCGGCGTGGCGAAGCGCGAGGCGCTGGCCATGAAGTCCCAGCTGGTCGGCGAGGACAGCTGCACCACGTGGTAGCCGGCCTGGTAGAAGAGCTTCTTCAGGTATTCCGGGAAGCTGCTGGCGTAGTGCGCGCCCGTCCCGGCGATGATGAAGATCAGCGGCGCCGCATGATCCTGGCGGGCCAGGCGGTAGCGCAGCTTCTTCACCGGCCAGAAGTTGTCCGGCAGGGCGAACTCGCGCTCCGGGCGCAATTTCAGGCTGTAGTCCTTCTGGTCGATGTCCTCGCTGTGCGGAAGCTCGGGACGCAGTTCCGGCGGCGTGGTGGCGATGGTCGCCTCGAACGGGTTGGTCAATGGATAGCCGTAGCTCGCGGCGTCGACGTCCCGGGCCTGCGCCAGATTGGCACAACCGAGGGCGAGGCCGCCGAGCAGGGCAGCGAAACGGAGGAAGTGGGGCATCGGGGGAATCCCTTCGAGGGAAAAGTACTGAGTGAATATACTGCCGCTATGACAACTGCAAGCCTCAGTAGTGCAGTGGGTTATTGCAGCCAGCGTTCCAATCGGTCTTTCCCGCCTCTTGCCGTGCCTCGCGAATATCCCTTCAGGCGTGGCGGTGCAGCCAGCCGTGGGTGCCAGCCGGGCGCGGCGCGCCGTCTTTCTCGAAGCGTTTCCAGATCTTCTCGTGGAAGTAGAAACCGACCGAGTTGCACAGCGGCTCGACCGCCGCCACCAGCCCGCCGACCGCGATGCTGCCGGTCAGCGCATAGGCCACGCTGAAGGCGATGATGAAGTGCATGACGGTGAAGGTCAGGGTCTTGAGCATGGCTGCTCTCCTTTAATCGAGAATCATTCCTCTTTGGCGAAAGCCTATCCAGGCGCTCGGCCAAGCGGAAATCGGCCTGTCCAATCGAGTGCATAGAGCGCTTCGATCGCACTGTCTCGGAGCACACCCGCAGCGTGCCGCAGCGCAGTTCGAGGCATGTCGTTATCGGGTGCGATGGGTGTCGTTCTCAGAGCAGTCCGCCGTCCGGGCGCGCCGATGATGGACGGCGGCACCGCAGAGTGCCGCGACCGCCGGGGAGCGTCCCCGTCGGCATAGAACAAGGGGTACGTCTGATGCGAATGATGCGACGACTGTTGTGCTGGAGTGCGGGCCTGGCAATGTCGGCGGCTGTGGGGATGGCGGCCGCGGCGGACAAGCCGGTGATCACCATCGGTTACGTGGACGGCTGGTCGGACAGCGTGGCGACCACCCATGTGGCCGCCGAGGTGATCCGCGAGAAGCTCGGCTACGAGGTGAAGCTGATGCCGGTGGCAGCGGGGATCATGTGGCAGGGAGTGGCGCGCGGCAAGCTCGATGCCATGCTCTCGGCCTGGCTGCCGGGCACTCACGGCGCCTACTACGAGAAGATGAAGGACAAGGTGGTCAACCTTGCCATCAACTACCCCGACGCACGCATCGGCCTGATCGTCCCCGAATACGTGAGCGCCAACAGCATCGCCGACCTCCAGGCGCAGAAGGACGCTTTCGGCGGCCGCGTGGTGGGTATCGATGCCGGCGCCGGGGTGATGATCAAGACCGACGAGGCGATCAAGCAATATGGCCTCGACTACAAGCTGGTGGCCAGTTCCGGCAGCGGCATGATCGCCGAGCTGACCCGTGCCGAGAACGAGAAGAAGCCGGTGGTGGTGACCGGCTGGATTCCGCACTGGATGTTCGCCAAGTGGAAGCTGAAGTTCCTCGACGATCCGAAGAAGGTCTATGGCGATACCGAGCATGTCGACACCGTCGCCAACCCGGCGCTGGAAGCCAAGGCCAGGCCGGTCTGGGAGTTCCTGAAGAAGTTCGGCTGGAAGGATGGCAACGAGGTCGGCCAGGTGATGCTGGCGATCCAGGAGGGCGCCAAACCCGAGGATGCGGCGAAGCAGTGGGTGGCGGCCAACCCGGGACGGGTCAAGGACTGGGTGCAGTAGCACGGCTGGTTCGATTGGGGAACGCCGTGCCCGGGCAACCGGGCACGGCGTTTTTCCTTGCCGAAGGCTGGCTCCGGAATCTGCCGGAAGGCCCGGGAATACCGGTCTAGAGCGGCTGGCGAAACGCTACGACTAAAGTCGTCTGGAGCGCTTGCACCAGCGTCCTACAGTGGATATCGACGACATTCCGCGTCACCCCGCTGTGAGGATAAAAACAATGAACGACAGCATCTACCAGCGGATTGATACCAATCCGCGCTTCAAGGAGTTGGTGGCCAAGCGAGAGCGTTTCGCCTGGATACTTTCTTCGATCATGCTTGGCCTCTACGTGATATTCATCCTGCTGATCGCTTTCCAGCCGCAGCTGCTGGGCGCGCGTATCAGTCCCGATTCGTCCGTGACCTGGGGCATCCCGATGGGTGTCGGACTGATCCTTGCCGCGTTCATCCTGACCGGCCTGTACGTGCGTCGCGCCAACGGCGAGTTCGACAGCCTGAACCAGGAAATCCTCAAGGAGGCGCAGCAATGATCGCTCGTCTCCTTGCCGCGCTCGGCCTTGCGGCCTTCGCTCCGGCCCTCTGGGCCGACGCGCTGACCGGCGACGTGCAGCGCCAGCCGCTGAACGTCTCGGCCATCGTCATGTTCGTCGCCTTCGTCGGCGCGACCCTCTGCATCACCTACTGGGCATCCAAGCGCAACCGCTCGGCGGCCGACTACTATGCCGCAGGCGGCCGCATCACCGGCTTCCAGAATGGCCTGGCGATCGCCGGCGACTACATGTCGGCGGCATCCTTCCTGGGTATTTCGGCGCTGGTCTTCACTTCCGGCTACGACGGCCTGATCTACTCGATCGGCTTCCTGGTCGGCTGGCCGATCATCCTCTTCCTCATCGCCGAGCGCCTGCGCAACCTGGGCAAGTACACCTTCGCCGACGTCGCCTCCTACCGCCTCAAGCAGAAGCAGATCCGCACCCTGTCGGCCTGCGGCTCGCTGGTGGTGGTGGCGTTCTACCTGATCGCGCAGATGGTCGGCGCCGGCAAGCTGATCGAGCTGCTGTTCGGCCTCAACTACCATGTCGCGGTGGTCCTGGTGGGCATCCTGATGGTGCTCTACGTGCTGTTCGGCGGCATGCTGGCGACCACCTGGGTGCAGATCATCAAGGCCGTGCTGTTGCTCTCCGGCGCCTCGTTCATGGCGATCATGGTGCTCAAGCACGTCAACTTCGACGTCAGCACGCTGTTCTCCGAAGCCATCAAGGTGCATCCGAAAGGCGAGGCGATCATGAGTCCGGGCGGCCTGGTCAAGGATCCGATCTCGGCATTCTCCCTGGGCTTCGCGCTGATGTTCGGCACCGCCGGTCTGCCGCACATCCTGATGCGCTTCTTCACCGTCAGCGACGCCAAGGAAGCACGCAAGAGCGTGTTCTACGCCACCGGTTTCATCGGCTACTTCTACATCCTGACCTTCATCATCGGTTTCGGCGCGATCCTGCTGGTCAGCACCAACCCGGACTTCAAGGACGCCACCGGCGCCCTGATCGGCGGCAACAACATGGCGGCGGTGCACCTGGCCGACGCGGTGGGCGGCAGCCTGTTCCTCGGCTTCATCTCGGCGGTGGCCTTCGCCACCATCCTCGCGGTGGTCGCCGGGCTGACCCTGGCCGGGGCCTCGGCCGTCTCCCATGACCTGTACGCCAGCGTGTTCAAGGGCGGCAAGGCCAACGAGAAGGACGAGCTGCGGGTCTCGAAGATGACCACCGTGGCCCTGGGCGTGGTCGCCATCGTGCTCGGCATCCTCTTCGAGAAGCAGAACATCGCCTTCATGGTCGGCCTGGCCTTCTCCATCGCCGCCAGTTGCAACTTCCCGGTGCTGCTGCTCTCCATGTACTGGAAGAAGCTGACCACCCGCGGCGCCATGATCGGCGGCTGGATGGGCCTGGTCACCGCGGTTGGCCTGATGGTCCTCGGCCCGACCATCTGGGTGCAGATCCTCGGCCACGAGAAAGCCATCTACCCGTACGAGTACCCGGCGCTGTTCTCGATGATCGTCGCCTTCGCCGGTATCTGGTTCTTCTCCATCACCGACAAGTCGGCGGCGGCCGACGAGGAGCGGGCGCGCTTCTTCCCGCAGTTCATCCGTTCCCAGACCGGCCTCGGCGCCTCTGGCGCGGTGGCCCACTAAGCGCTACGTGAAGGCGTAGCCCGAGGCGGCGGCCGGATTTCCGGTCCGCCGCCTTTCGTTTCAGCGTCCCGGTCACAGCGAGATGATCCATGCCTGACAGTTTCAACTTCGCCTCGCCGCCCTTCGACCAGTTGCGTCCCCATCAGCGCGAGACCCTCAAGCAGGCCCTCAGCGTCGGTTACTACGCGCCGGGGGAAACCTTGCTGGAGGCCGGTTCGGCGGTCCCCGGGCTGTTCGTCCTGCTCAAGGGCGTGGTCGAGGAGCGCGGCGACGACGGGCGGGTGTTCGCCCAGTACGCCGCGGACGACCTGTTCGACGTTCGCGGGCTGTTCTCCGGCAGCAGCAAGCATCGCTACCTGGCGATCGAGGAAAGCATCGTCTACGAGCTGCCGGCCAGCTGCTTCCACCAGTTGTGCGGGGAGAACCCGGGTTTCGCCCGCTTCTTCCAGGCCGACCTGGCGGCCAAGCGCCAGTTGGCCCAGCGCGACGGGCAGAACCTTGCCGAGTTCATCCTTACCCGCATCGCCCGCGAGCATCTGCTGCCGGCGCTGGAGGTGGAGGCCTCGCTGTCCCTCGGCGACGCCGCGCGCCTGCAATTGAGCCATGGCGCCGATGCCCTGCTGGTGCGGCTGGAGAGGGACGGGCCCGAGCTCGGCATCGTCACCCGCACCGACCTCATGAGCGCGCACTTCCGCGACGGGCGCAGCGAGCTGGAGGCGATCGGGCCGTTGGCCCATGGTCCGCTGACCAGCGTCGAACTGGGCGATTTCCTGTTCGACGCGATGATCCTCATGACGCGCCAGCGTATCGAGCGGGTCGCGGTCACCGAGGACGGTCAGGTGATCGGCCTGTTGCACCTGACCCAGGTGCTCAGCCTGTTCTCCACCCATTCCCACGTCCTGGCGCTGCGCATCGCCCGCGCCGACGACCTCGGCGACCTGCGCCGCTGCGCGGAAACCCTGGACACCCTGATCGCTACCCTGGCCGGCAACGGTATCCGCCTGCGCTTCATCATGCAGCTGGTCAGCGCGCTCAACGAGCAATTGCTCGAACGGCTTTTCGAATTGTTGCTGCCGCCGGCCCTGCGCGGGCGCTGCTGCTTGCTGGTGATGGGCAGCGAAGGACGCGGCGAGCAGTTGCTGAAGACCGACCAGGACAATGCCCTGGTCCTGGCCGACGATCTGCCGCAGGAACAGGCCCTGGCGATGATGCAGCGCTTCAGCGCGGCCTTGCTGGAGTTCGGTTATCCGCCCTGTCCCGGAGGGGTGATGGCCAGTCGGCCGGAATGGTGCAAGCCGCTGGCGGCCTGGCAGGCGGAGCTGCGCGCGACGCTGCTGGAGGGCAAGCCGGAGCAGCTGTTGCGCCTGTCGATCCTGGCCGATGCCTGGCCGGTGGCCGGCAACCTGCAACTGTTCGAGCCGTTGCGTCGGCAACTGCGCGGTTTCGCCGACGGCGGCGAGCGCTGGCTGGCGGATATCGCGGCGGCGGCCCTGCAATTCGATACGCCGCTGACCTTCCTCGGCCAACTGAAAACCCAGGGCGCCCGCCTCGATCTCAAGCGTGGCGGGATCTTCCCCATCGTCCACGGCATCCGCACCCTGGCCCTGCGCGAAGGCCTGGAGACCCGCGGGACCCTGGCACGGATCGAGGCACTGAAGCGACACAAGGTCCTCGAAGCGCGCCTGGCGGACGACCTGAGCGAGTCCTTCGAGCTGTTCCTGCAACTGCGCCTGACCCGCCAGTTGGCCGGCCAACGCGATGGTCGCCAGCAGGGCCTGGACGTCAGTGGCATGAGCCGCCACGAGCGCGACATGCTGCGCTACGGCCTGCATGTGGTGAAGAAGTTCAAGCAGAGCGTGGCCCGTCAATTCCACCTGGAGACCCGATGAACACCATGGTCAAGTTGCCCGACAGCCGCTGGCCGGGCTGGCGCCGCCGGCTGTATTGGTGGATGCACGAGGCGGTCGAGGCGGAGGAAGTGATCTCCCTCGATCTCGAGACCACCAGCCTCGACCCGCGTCGTGCCGACATCCTCAGCATCGGCGCGGTGCTGGTGCGGCGCGGCAAACTGGTCATGGGCGAGCGCCTGGAACTCTACGTCGAGCCGCCGCCGAGCCTGGACGCGGAGTCGATCCGCATCCACAAGCTGCGCCGCGCCGACCTGGAGGGACAGTTGCAACTGGAGCATGCCCTGCGCCAGGTGCTGGCGTTCATCGGCGACCGGCCGCTGCTGGGCTACTACCTGTCGTTCGATGTCGCCGTGCTGAACCGGCACCTGCGCCAGCTCCTCGACCGACAGTTGCACAACCCCTCCATCGAGATTTCGTCGCTGTACCACCGGAAGGTCAGCCGGCATTTTCCCGACGCACACATCGACCTGCGCTTCGACACCCTGGCGCGGGCCCTGGATGTGCCGGTGAGCGGTCGCCACACCGCCCTCGGCGACGCCCAGGCGGT
Organism: Pseudomonas sp. PS1(2021); assembly: GCF_020405165.1. Lineage (NCBI taxonomy): Bacteria > Pseudomonadati > Pseudomonadota > Gammaproteobacteria > Pseudomonadales > Pseudomonadaceae > Pseudomonas > Pseudomonas sp. PS1(2021). Next base: position 504,081 of record NZ_CP084484.1, read on the forward strand.
GGCGCTGATGTTCATGCGTTTGCTCAAGGGGCCGGCGCCCAAGGTCATCCACTGAGGCTGGAGGGCGCGGATTTATTGAATCTTCATTGCTCGGCGGGGGTCGAGAACTACAAGGGCGGAATCTCCCGCCCTTTGCCCCATGAGCCGAACAGGAGCGACGCCCATGAGTCTCGGTACGATTCTTCTGATCATCCTGATCCTGCTGCTGATCGGCGGCCTGCCGGTCTTTCCTCATTCGCGCAACTGGGGCTACGGGCCCTCGGGGATCATCGGCGCATTGCTGGTGGTGCTGTTGGTCCTGTTGCTGTTGGGCATGATCTAGGGCCCGATCGGGAATGCCGTCGCGGCGGGTCTCGGCGGATAACGCCTCCGGCGTTATGCGCCCTACGCGGAGGGTTCCAAGCTTTCGCTCCGCGCTGGGGTAGGGCGGATAACCGCATCGCGGTTATCCGCCGTTGCGGCGGGGTATCGGCGGATAACGCCGTTGGCGTTATGCGCTCTACGTAAAATGGTTCGAAGCCTTCGCTTGGTGAAAGGCGGTTTCATTGCGGGTCCGCCGGGCGCTTTTTTCCATCGACCGGCTTCACTTGCCTTGCGTCTCGCGCCAGACTGGCGCGCATGCCGATCCAGACGCTTGACACCCTTGCCGTTATCGATGCCGCCGAGTGGGACGCCTTGCTGCCTCCCGCCCAGCCATTCCTGCGTCATGCTTTCCTGTCCGCGCTGGAAGACAGCCACAGCGTGACGCCCGCCACCGGCTGGCGCCCGGCCCATCGCGTGCTGCGCGATCCGCAAGGGCGCCTGTGCGCGGCGCTGCCGGCCTATGTGAAGGCGCACTCGTACGGCGAGTACGTGTTCGACTGGAGCTGGGCCGACGCCTGCCAGCGGGCCGGTATCCGCTACTACCCGAAGCTGCTGGTGGGGGTACCCTTCACCCCGGTCGCCGGTGCGCGCCTGCTGGGCGAGGACGAAGGGTTGCAGGGGCTGCTCGCGTCCCTTGGCGAGGAGGCCGAGGCGAGCGGTCTGTCGAGCATCCATGTGAATTTCACCGACGCCCGGGCGGACACCTTGCTTGCCGCGCGTGACGGTTGGCTCGAACGCCTGGGTTGCCAGTACCACTGGCACAACCGCGGCTATCGGGACTTCCAGGACTTCCTCGAGGCCCTCAGTTCGCGCAAGCGCAAGCAACTGCGCAAGGAGCGCGAACAGGTCGGCGGACAGGGCATCGAGTTCGAATGGCGGGAAGGCGGCCAGTTGTCCGAACTGGAGTGGGATTTCGTCTATCTCTGCTACGCCAACACCTACCTGGTGCGCGACCGCGATCCCTACCTGAGCCGCGAGTTCTTCGGCCTGCTGGCCGAGCGCATGCCGGAGGCGATCCGCGTGGTCTTCGCCCACCAGCGTGGCAAGCCAGTGGCGATGGCGTTCAGCCTGGTCGCTGGAGACACCCTGTACGGGCGCTACTGGGGATGCCTGGCCGAGTTCGACCGGCTGCACTTCGAGACCTGCTTCTACCAGGGCCTGGAATTCGCCATCGGCGCCGGCCTGGCGCGCTTCGACGCCGGCGCCCAGGGCGAACACAAGCTGATCCGCGGTTTCGAGCCGGTGCTGACGCGCTCCTGGCACTACCTGGCGCATCCCGGTCTGCGCGATGCCGTGGCGCAGTTCCTCGAACAGGAGCGGGCGGGAGTGCGCGCCTACGCCGAGGAGGCCCACGGCCTGTTGCCCTACCGCCAGGCCTGAAGGGGGCCGGAACGATAGGGCGTGGCGTCCGCTCAGCCGTTGCTGGTGCTGCCGCCCCATTCGAGGAAGCGGATCTTGTGCAGTTCGCCGCTATGGTCCTCGTAGACCACGGTCACCGGCACTACGCCGGTCCTGGTCGAATTGTCGGTACGGTGCAGGACAGTCTTCACGTCCAGTTGCATGCCGTAGTGGTATTCCTCGACCGGCAGGCCGCGGCCCGGGTCCTTGTCCACGTCCTGGGCGAAGGCCATGGGGGCGAGGCTGGTGATGACGGCGGACACGACAGAGGCAAGTTTCATTCTGTGATTCTCCGTAGCGATGGGGCGAAATCCCCGGTACCGAGCACTGGCATCCTTGGTCGTCCGTGGCCGACGCCAGGTGGACGGGGACGATGCGGCAGGCGTCGGGATCGAGCCGGGGCACGGGTTCGATAAGAACACCGTTTCGCTGGCGGAAAAAATCGAAGCGCGTGCTAGTCGAGATCGACGGCGGTGATGATTGCCGCGCAAAGGCCCGTTGCAGAGCCTTTGACAAGGTCACCCAGGTCGGGCGGCGCGAGACGCCGCCCTTCAGTCGACGCCGACGAAGCCGCCGGTCTGGTGTTGCCAGAGGCGCGCATAGAGGCCGCCATGGGCGAGCAACTCGGCATGCGTGCCGCTTTCGGCGATGTGGCCCTTGTCCAGCACCACCAGGCGGTCCATGCGCGCAATGGTCGACAGGCGGTGGGCGATGGCGATCACCGTCTTGCCCTGCATCAGGGTCTCCAGGCTTTCCTGGATCGCCGATTCGACTTCCGAGTCCAGCGCCGAGGTCGCTTCGTCGAGGATCAGGATCGGCGCGTCCTTGAGCAGCACCCGGGCGATGGCGATGCGCTGGCGCTGGCCGCCGGAGAGTTTCACTCCGCGTTCGCCGACATGGGCGTCGAAGCCGCGGCGGCCCTCGGCGTCGCTGAGCAGCGGGATGAACTCGTCGGCGCGGGCCTTGCGCACCGCCTCCATGAGTTCCGCGTCGCTGGCGCCGGGGCGGCCGTAGAGCAGGTTGTCGCGGATCGAACGGTGCAGCAGCGAGGTGTCCTGGGTGACCATGCCGATCTGCGCGCGCAGGCTTTCCTGGGTCACCCCGGCGATGTCCTGGCCATCGACCAGGATGCGTCCGCTCTCCAGGTCGTACAGGCGCAGCAGCAGGTTGACCAGGGTCGACTTGCCGGCGCCGGAAGGTCCGACCAGGCCGATCTTCTCGCCGGGCCGGACCTTCAGGTCGAGACCCTGGATCACGCCGCTGCCCTTGCCGTAGTGGAAGGCGATGTGCTCGAACTCCACCTCGCCGCGCTCTACCCGCAGCGGCCGGGCGTCCTCGCGGTCGACCACCTTGCGCGGCAGGGCGATGGTCTGCATGCCATCCTGGACCTGGCCGATGTTCTCGAAGATGCCGCCGACCACCCACATGATCCAGCCGGACATGTTGTTGATGCGGATCACCAGCCCGGTGGCTAGGGCGATGGCGCCCACCGAGATCAGCTCCTGGCTCCACAGCCACAGGGCCAGGCCGGTGGTGCCGGTGATCAGCACGCCGTTCATCACCGTGATGGTCACGTCCATGGAGGTCACTACGCGCCCGGCGCGTTGCGACTTGAGGGTCTGGTCGCCGATCGCTTCGCGGGCGTAGTCCTCTTCCTGGCGGGTGTGGGCGAACAGCTTCAGCGTGGTGATGTTGGTGTAGCCGTCGACGATCCGCCCCATCAGCTTCGAGCGCGAATCCGAGGCCTCCACCGAGCGGCGCTTGACCTGGGGAACGAAGTAGGCGAGGGCGCCGACGTAGGCGAACACCCACAGCACCAGAGGGATCATCAGGCGCCAGTCGGCCTCGGCGAACAGCACCAGGGCGCTGACGGTATAGATCAGCACGTGCCAGAGTGCGTCTACCACCTGCACCGCCGAATCGCGCAACGAGTTGCCGGTCTGCATGATGCGCTGGGCGATGCGCCCGGCGAAATCGTTCTGGAAGAAGCCGAGGCTCTGCTTGAGCACGTAGCGGTGGTTCTGCCAGCGGATCAGGTTGGTCATGCTCGGGTTGATGCTCTGGTGCACCAGCATGTCGTGCAGGGCGTTGAACAGCGGGCGCAGAACCAGCGCCACCACCGCCATCCAGATCAGTTCGTTGGCGTGCACGCGGAAGAACTCCGCGCTGGGCGTGCTCTGGGCGAGATCGACGATGCGGCCGAGGTAGCTGAACAGCGCTACCTCGATCAGCGCGACGATCAGGCCGACCACCAGCAGGGCCAGGAACACCGGCCAGACCTGGCGCAGGAAGTAGACATAGAAACGCAGCACTTCGCTGGGCGGCATGCGTTCGGAAGCGTTGCGGAACGGGTCGATCAGACGTTCGAAACGACGATAAAGCATGATGGCTCTCTTCTGGAGCGGGCCCGTCCTGGGCCCGCCGGATCAAGCCCCTGCGGCTGAACTCAGAGGCGTTTGGCGGACAGGATCACCACGTCGTCGCTCGGCACGTCGGCGAAGCCGTTGCGGCGGGTGGTGGGAACCTTGGCGATCTGGTCGACCACGCCCATGCCACGCACCACCTTGCCGAACACCGCATAGCCGAAGTCGCGGGCACCATGGTTGAGGAAGTCGTTGTCGGTCAGGTTGATGAAGAACTGGCTGGTGGCCGAATCGACCACGCCGGTACGGGCCATGGCGAGGGTGCCGCGCTCGTTGAGCAGGCCGTTGTCGGCCTCGTTCTTGATCGGTGCGCGGGTCTTCTTCTCCTGCATGCCGGCGCTGAAGCCGCCGGTCTGCACCATGAAGCCAGGGATCACGCGGTGGAACAGGGTGCCGTCGTAGTAGCCGCTGTCGACGTACTCGAGGAAGTTCTTCACGCTGATCGGCGCCTTGGCCGGATCGAGCTCTACCTCGATCTCGCCGAGGCTGGTGGCGATCAGGACGTGCGGCTTGGCGGCAGGCGTGGCGGCCAGCAGGGAACCGGCGAAGAGCAGGGTGCAGGCGGCGATCAGGAGACGTTTGAGCATGGTTGTTCCTTGGTTTTGTCGATATCGGCGAGGAAGCCGAGCAGGGTGGTGTTGAAAATCTCGGGTTGGTCCATCGGCGTGGCGTGGCGGGAGTCCTCCACCACCACCAGGCGGGCGTCGGCGATCCGCTCGCAATAGGCCTGCTTCAGCGATACCGGCGTGTAGTCGCGATCCGCGCTGATCACCAGGGTCGGACAGGCGATCTCGGCCAATCGTTCCTGCACGCCCCAACCGATGATCGCGTCGAGGCTGGCCAGGTAGGCGCGCTTGTCGTTCTCCGCCCAGCGCGCCTCGATCTTCTCTCGCAGCACGGCCTGTTCCGCCTTGGGAAACAACAGCCGGCCGAGGGCGCGGCCGATGGTCCGCAGGCTGAGCAGGCGCGAGAGGAGCTTGCGCTTGGCCACCTCCAGATGCTCGCGAGGCTTGCGCGGGATGACTTCCGGAGTGCTGTTGACGATGGTCAGGCTGCGCAGCAGGTCGGGTCGATCGCAGGCCAGCTGGAAGCCGATCATCCCGCCCATGCTGATGCCGACCAGGTGTACCGGGCCGCAGCCGAGCCGGTCGAGCAGCGCCGCGCAGTCCTCGGCGAAGCCGGCCATGCTGTAGCCGCCGCGCGGCTTGCCGGAGCGGCCGTGGCCGCGCAGATCCGGGATCAGCAGGCGGTAGCGGCCCAGCAGGGCCGGCAACTGGTATTCCCAGTCGCGGGCGCTCGAACCGAGACCGTGCAGCAGCAGGACCGGCGCGCGCTCGGCGGGACCGGGGTGGTCGTCGTAGACGAGGGTGCAGTCGCGGTGCTGGAAGTCAGGCATCTGCGCTCACTCGGCGGCCGGTTCGGGCGCCGCGAAGGGCGCGTTGAGCGGTACGTTGGCGAACGACTTGAGCATTTCCATGAGGATCTGGCTGGCCGGGCCGAGCGGCTTTTCCTTGTTGGTGTAGAGGTAGAAGCGGCTCTGCCGCACGCCGCCCTGGCTCAGCGGCAGCGGCTTGAGTTGGCCGCTCTGCAGTTCGCGCTCGATGATGTGCCGCGGCAGCCAGGCGAAGCCCAGGCCGTTGCCGACGAAGGTCGCCGCGGTAGCCAGGCTGCCCACCGTCCAGCGCTGTTCGGCGCCCAGCCAGCCGTGGTCGCGCGGCTGTAGCCGGCCGCTGTCGCGGATCACCACCTGCATCTGGGTTTCCAGGTCCTGGTGGGTCAGTTCGCGTTGCAGGCGGTGCAGCGGATGGTCGGGGTGGGCCACGGCGACGAACTCGACCACGCTGAGGTCGGCGCCGAGGTGGCCGGGAATGATCAGGCCGCTGATCGCCAGGTCGGCGGCGCCCTGGATCAGCGCTTCCTCGACGCCGGAGAGCACTTCCTCGCGCAGCAGCACGCGACAGCCGCGGCTCTGCGGCATGAAGGCGGACAGCGAGCGGACGATCCGCGCGGTGGGGTAGGCGGCGTCCACCACCAGGCGCACCTCGGGTTCCCAGCCCTGTTCCATGTGGTGGGCCAGTTCCTCCAGTTGCCCGGCCTGCTTGACCAGTTGCCGCGAACGGCGCAGCAACACTTCGCCGGCCTCGGTCAGCACCGCCTTGCGTCCGTCGATGCGCAGCAGCGGCACGCCGAGCTGTTCCTGCATGCGCGCCACGGTATAGCTGATCGATGATTGCGAGCGGTGCAGGGCTTCCGCGGCCTGGGCGAAGCCGCCGTGGTCGACCACCGCCTGCAGGGTCCGCCATTGGTCCAGGGTTACGCGTGGCGCTTTCATTTCCGCCTCCTCGAATGCAGGGATGCCTCGCCGGCGTTTCCGCGGCCGGCAGGCGATGACGAGTGCGCCGGAGGGGCGACTTCGCTTATCGTGTCGTCGGCGTCCTGTACGGGGTAGCTGTCCATTCTCTTGACGTACGGGATGCCGTGGTTTTCAGGGTGTTGCCATTTTTCCATCTGTCGCTACCGGGAGTCCGGCCATGAAAAGGCTTTGCTGTTTCGCACTATCGCTGCTGCCCCTGTCCGCTTTCGCCTATCCGATCGAGGTCGACCCGCAACTCAACGGCACCGAGGTCTCCTACAGCACCCAGGACATCGGTCGCGACATGGGCGCGATCCTCCTCACCAACCTGGGAGGCCAGGCGGCAGAGTGCACGGCGGTGTTCCGCAACGGCCCGGAGACCCCGAAAGTGCGCAAGGGCGTGATCCAGCCCGGGCAGAACAGCAACTTCACCGCGCAGTTCGGCCGCGACATCATCAAGTTGCGGATCAAGCTGACCTGCAAGATCGCGAAATAGAGCGTTCTCTCACCGAAAGACTAGGTGGTGCCTGTTTATAAATCAACCTGGTCGATATTTAACAGCGGTTTTTTCAACTTTTTAATCGATTAATCATTCTCTACCCTCACCTCCATCGTTGTAGCGCAGTGGGTGGAGGTCGAGTCATGTCCCGTGTCCTGGTTATCGAGAGCAGTGCCCGCCAACGGGGCTCGGTTTCCCGCCTGCTGACGGCGGAATTCATCTCCCACTGGAAAGCCGCGCATCCCGCTGATCGCTTCCAGGTCCGCGACCTGGCGCGCGAGCCGCTGCCGCACCTCGATGAATTATTGCTGGGAGCCTGGACCACCCCCTGTGATGGCCATAGCGCTGCGGAAAGGCGCGCCCTCGAGCGTTCCAATCGCCTGACCGAGGAGTTGCGGATGGCGGACGTGCTGGTGCTGGCGGCACCGATGTACAACTTCGCCATTCCCAGCAGCCTGAAGAGCTGGTTCGACCATGTGCTGCGTGCCGGCCTGACTTTCCGTTACGCCGAGCAGGGTCCGGAAGGCCTGCTACAGGGCAAGCGCGCCTTCGTTCTCACCGCCCGCGGCGGGATCTACGCCGGCGGCGGTCTCGATCACCAGGAACCCTATCTGCGCCAGGTGCTGGGCTTCGTCGGCATCCACGACGTTACCTTCGTCCACGCGGAGGGCATGAACATGGGCCCGGAATTCCGTGAGAAAGGCCTGGCGCGAGCCCGCGAGCGGATGCGGCAGGCGCTGGAAACCGACACCTCCCTTTGCGTCCCTCTGCCAACGCTCCGGTGATTGGACGCAGCACCCGGTCGAACCCCTTCCCCCCGCGTGTTCGACCGGGTTTTTTTATTCCCTGCGGACTTTCGATGGTTGCCGGTGTGACGGCCGGGGCGGATTCAGGCGCGCTCGGGATCGCCTCGTTCGTCGCCGACTGCGGTTTTCCTGCCCCGTGCACCGAGGCGCGCCGACAGCACGATGGCGAGGATGATCAGGGCACCGCCGAGGAACATCCGTGGCCCCGGCGTCTCATGGAACAACAGCCAGGCGAAGGCGATCCCGTAGACCGGCTCCAGGGCGAATACCAGCGCCGCGGTGCGGGCCTTGACCACCGCCAGGCTGGCCACGAACAGGCTGTGCGCCAGGCCGGTGCAGAAGACGCCCAGCAGGGCCAGCCAGAGCCAGTCGAGAGCGGGTAGCGCCGGTAGTTCGCCGACCGCGAACGGCAGCAGGCACAGGGCGACTACCAGGTTCTGCCAGAGCGCCGCCTGCACCGGGCCGACCTGCCCGCTGTTGCTACGGTTGGCCAGCGACAGCAGGGCGAACAGCAGGCCGGAAAGGATCGCCCAGAGCAGGCCGAGGGTGGCGCCGCTGGCGAGGTCGAAGTTCGGCGTGACCAGCACCAGGCCAAGGCTGACCAGGACCACCAGCAGTCCTTCCGCGAGATGAATGCGCTCGCGGAAGAGCAGCCCTTCGAGGATTACGGTGAAGGCCGGGAAGCTGGCGAAGCCGAGGGTGGCGATGGCCACGCCGGCGGTCTTCACGGCGATGAAGAAACTCACCCAGTGCCCGGCCAGGAGCAGGCCGCAGAGCGCCAGGCGCAGCCATTGCGCGGGTCCCAGGGCGCGCCAGGCCTGGCCCGCGAGGCGGGCGAAGAGGCCGAGGGCGAGCACCGCGAACAGCGCACGGCCGAACACGATCACCCCGGGGGAGGCGCTGGCCAGCTTGCCGAACACCCCGGTCAGGCCGAAGAGGAGGGCGCCGCCGTGCAGGGCGGCGAGGGCGGAACGTCGATTCATGGGGATCCTTCAGGCCAGGCGCGCACCGTTGGGCAGGGGCTTGTCGAAGCCGGCCAGGACCACCTTGTCCTCGCTATCGTAGACCCCGGTGACCAGGACCTCCGAGCGCACCCCGGCGATCTGCTTCGGAGCGAAGTTGCAGACGCAGAGGACCTGGCGTCCGACCAGTTGCTCGGCCTGGTAGTGTGCGGTCAGTTGCGCGCTGGAGGTGCGCAGGCCGAGCGGTCCGAGGTCGACCTCGAGGACATAGGCGGGTTTGCGTGCCTTGGGGTTGGGAGCGGCGCTGAGGATGGTGCCGACGCGCAGTTCGACGCGTTCGAAATCCTGCCATTCGATGATGTCCATGCTGACTCCTGGTCTGTCGATGGGCAGAGAGTAAGGAGTCGTGACGGATTTGTCTGTCGTGCGGCTAGCCGGTTTTGTCGCGGGACTCGCGACGCAGTTGTCGCGGGGTGACGCCGAACTCGCGGACCAGCGCTGCGGTGAAGGCGCTCTGCGAGGCGTAGCCGACCCGGGCGGCGATCTCGCCCACCGCCAGGCTGCTCTCCAGCAACAGTTCGTGGGCCTGGTGCAGGCGTCGGCTGCGCGCGTAGTCCATGGGCGTCTGTCCGGTCTCGGCGAGGAACAGGCTGTGGAAGCGCGCCACCGAAAGACCGGCCAGCCGCGCCAGGTCGGCTACCTGTAGCGGATGGGCGGCATGGCGGTCGAGGTAGGCGTCCAGGCTGGCCAGTGGCAGGCGGGGCTGCTGGCGCGGCGGCTGGCGCTCGCTGGCCAGGCTGGCGAGGAGCAGGCCGGCGCCCTGGTGGGCGATCACCGGGTCGTTGATCGGGCCGCTGGCCAGCCAGTTCACCAGTTGGCCCTGGGCGGGCGTCAGCGACAGCGCCTGCGGTCGCTCGAACAGCCGCCGACCGGCTTCGGTGTGTTCGCCCAGGCCCAGCAGCAGGCTGCCGTCGCAGGGCAGGTCGAGGACCAGGCAGCGGCTGCCGGAGGGACTCGAGCAGGCATGCCGGGCTTGCGCCGGAACCACCGCGAAGGTCTGCCGCAACACGCGGCTGCCGCGCCCCTCGACCTCGAAGTCGAGGCAGCCGCTGAGGCCCAGGACCAATTGGGCATGGTCATGGCTGTGGACGATCTGGTCGTGGCTGTAGTGACGCAGGGAAAGGATCGAACCCATGGCGAAGCTCCCGGAGGCAGGCGCCCAGTCTACCCGCTGGCGCCGGCGACAGACAGCCGGGCCCTGTCACGCAACGGTCGCCGGCCTGTCACAGTCGTTTCACCGGCGCCGGCCAAGATCGGAAAAACACCGTCGGAGACCCGCCGATGAGCACCGCGCAACGCTTCACCTCGAACCGCAAGCAGCGGGTCCGGACCCTGTGGATCTCGGATGTCCACCTGGGGACGCGGGATTGCCAGGCCGAACACCTGGCGGCGTTCCTCAAGCGCTACCACGCCGATCGCATCTACCTGGTGGGCGACATCATCGACGGCTGGAAGCTGCGCGGCGGCATCTACTGGCCGCAGGCGCACACCAATGTGATCCGTCGCCTGCTCACCCTGAGCAAGCGCGGCACCGAAGTGATCTACGTCACCGGCAACCATGACGAATTCCTGCGCCGCTATTCGAGCCTGATCCTCGGCAACATCCGCCTGGTCGACGAGGCGGTGCACAGTACCGCCGACGGCCGCAAGCTGCTGGTGATACACGGTGACCAGTTCGACGTGATCACCCGCTACCACCGCTGGCTGGCTTTCCTCGGCGATTCCGCCTACGAGTTCACCCTGCTCCTCAACCGTTGGCTGAACCACTGGCGGCGGCGCTGGGGCTACGGCTACTGGTCGCTGTCGGCGTACCTCAAGCACAAGGTCAAGACCGCGGTGAACTTCATCAGCGACTTCGAGGAAGCCATCGCCCACGAGTGCCACAAGCGCGGGCTCGACGGGGTGGTCTGCGGGCACATCCACCATGCCGAGATCCGCCGCATCGAGGGCGTCGATTACCTCAACTGCGGCGACTGGGTGGAGTCCTGCACGGCGCTGATCGAACACTGGGACGGCAGCATCCAGCTCTACCGCCTGGCCGAGGAGCAGGCGCGGCTGGCGGCGCAGGCCGCGGCGGTCGAGCCGGCGGCATGAGGCTATTGATCGTCAGCGACGCCTGGTTACCGCAAGTCAACGGAGTCGTCACCAGCCTGCTGGCCCTGCAGCGCGAGCTGGAACTGCTGGGCCACCAGGTACGGGTGCTGTCGCCCGCCGACTTCCGCTGCCTGCCCTGTCCCAGCTATCCGGAAATCCCCCTGGCCTGGAACCTCTGGCGCCTCGGCGGGCTGATCGAGGCCTTCGCCCCGGATGCCGTGCACCTGGCCACCGAGGGGCCGCTCGGCTGGGCCGCGCGGCGCTGGCTGGGCAAGCGCGGCCTGGAATTCACCTCGGCGATCCATACGCGCTTTCCCGAATACCTGCGTGACCGCTGTCCGTGGCTGCCGCTGTCCTGGGGCTATGCCTTCCTGCGCACCTTCCATCGGCCGAGCCGGGCGGTGCTGGTGAGCACCCCGCGCCTGCGCGACGAGTTCTGCGCCTGGCGCTTCCAGCACCTGCGGCTGTGGCGCAAGGGCGTCGATACCGAACTGTTCCACCCCGCCGAGACACCCCCGGCGGAAGAGCGGCCGCCGGTGTTCCTGTATGTCGGGCGGCTGGCGACGGAAAAGAACCTGGAGGCGTTCCTCGATCTCGAACTGCCGGGCGAAAAATGGCTGGTGGGCGACGGCCCGCAGCGGGCGGCGCTGGAGCAGCGCTATCCACAGGCGCGTTTTCTCGGCTACCGCCATGGCCGCGCGCTGGCCGACGCCTACCGGGCGGCCTCGGTGCTGGTGTTCCCCTCGCTGACCGATACCTATGGCCTGGTGATGCTCGAAGCTCTGGCCTGTGGCGTGCCGGTGGCGGCCTTCGCCGTGCCGGGGCCGCTGGATGTATTGCAGCAGGGCGTGACCGGGGTCATGCACGAGGATCTTGGCGAAGCCTGCCGCCAGGCGCTGGCGCTGGATCGCCAGGCCTGCGGGCGCTGGGCGCGGGAGCAGTCCTGGCGGGTTTCGGCGGAGGAGTTCCTGGCGCTGCAGGCGAGCGGCCCGCGGACTGCGCCGGAATGGCGCGACGAACTGCCGGCGGCGTTCGACGAACTTAGAGGATGACCTTGTCGCGCAGGCGCTCGGCGGCCTGTTGCAGGGCCTGGATGACCCGTTCCTTGTCGTAGTTCTGGATGTTGTTGGTGTCCAGGTACATGGAGAAGCCGGGCAATTCGTGCTCGACGTAGCTGGGCGCGGCGCCGAGGTCGCGGCGCGAGTCCACCACCTGGTAGATCTGCACCGGGCGGCTGAAGCCCTTGACCGCGATCTGGCCCTTGTCGCGGCACATGATCACGTCCTTGATCAGCGAGTAGGTCTCGTGGGAAATGAGGATTTCGCCGGCTTCCGAGGCGCTTTCCAGGCGGCTGGCGAGGTTCACCTCGCGGCCGATGATGGTGTAGTCCATGCGCGTGTCGGCGCCGAAGTTGCCCACCGTGCAATAGCCGGTGTTGATGCCCATGCGGATTTCCAGCGGCTTGGTGATGCCCTGGGCCCGCCACTGCTGGCGCAGCACCTTCATGTGCTTGCGCATGGCGATGCCCATCGATACCGCAGCCACCGCGTCCTTCTTCGCGCCCTGGGTGCTGGGGTCACCGAAGAACACCATGACGCAGTCGCCGACGAACTTGTCGATGGTGCCGCCGTACTTGAGGGCGATCTTCGACATTTCGTTGAGGTAGTTGTTGAGCAGGTCGGTCAGGGCTTCGGCTTCCAGTTCCTCGGATAGCTCGGTGAAGCCGCGGATGTCGGAGAAGAACACGGTGAGCTTCTTGCGCTGGGTTTCCAGGCGCACGCTCTTCTTGCCGCTGAAGATCATTTCCCAGACCTGCGGCGATAGGTACTTGGCCAGGTTGCGCGCGAGCCGCGCGGCCTTCTCCTGCTCGCGGGCGATCTCCTGGCGCACCTGGGCCAGGCGCAGGCCCTGCTGGTGGCCGAAGAAGGCGGTGATGCAGATGTACAGGCCGCAGAACAGGATGCTGACCGCGGCCACCTCGACCGGGGTATTGCCCAGCAGCGGCGGGGCGACGAGCACGGCGACCAGCAGGGCGCTGCTGGCCGATACCAGCAAGGCCATGCCGAGCAGGCGCAGGCCGCCGATGACCAGTGCGGTGAAGCTCAGCACCAGCAGGAACATCAGGCTGGGTACCACGGAGAAGCCGAGCAGCGCCATGCCCAGGCCACAGTGCACGGCGTCGACCGCGAGCAGGGCGCGGGTCACCTTGCGCGGGTCGTGCTGGCGGAAGCGCTGGCCGAGGTGGTACGCCAGGTGCGGGTAGAGCAGCGCATAGGGCACCATCCAGAGGATGCCGTAGCTGAAATACTGGGTGTAGGTTCCCGCCGCGATGCTGGCGCCACAGGCGATATAGGCCAGCACGCGCGAATAGTATTCACGCATGGACGCGACGGACCGGCTCGTCGGCGAGCGGTCGGGGAGGGTAGGCTTCATGCGCTGGAGAGGATCCCTGTGTATTTTCGTCCCGGCTCGGCCTCGTGAGCTTTCCGCCTGGGGAATGGCGGGTGGCCAGGTTGCTGGCGGAATCTTAACCAAGCGTTTGCGCGGCGGCCAGTGACAGCTGATCGATAGTTCAGGAAAGCGCGCCGATCCGGGACCGACGGTCGTCCCGGGGGAGCGACCGGCCCGGGGGCCAGCCGCGCGGATGGGTCAGAAGCGGATGCGGCCGGTGAAAGCGTCCTTGAGCATCACCCAGTCGCCCATGAACGACCACAGCGGGTACTTGAAGGTGGCCGGGCGGTTCTTCTCGAAGACGAAGTGGCCGACCCAGGCGAAGCCGTAGCCCACCAGCGGCAGCGCCAGCAGCCATAGCCACTGCTGGCTGGCCACGGCGTGGAAGAGCACCGCCAGCACCAGCAGGCTGCCGACGTAGTGCAGGCGGCGGCAGACCGCGTTGCTGTGTTCCTGCAGGTAGTAGGGGTAGAACTCGGCGAAACTGTGGAAACGCTCGTCGTCAGGGCTGCTCATGGAATGCCTCCTCTCGTTGTGTCCACGCAGTGTAGTGCGGGCCGCACGATGTCGCGGATGACATACAGGGCCAGTTTAGTATCCTTGGGCCGCCAGGCCGGTCGACGGTCGGCGTGCCTCCCGCCAGAACAAGAAGAGACCGATGCCGGAACGTACAACCTTGTCCAGCTGGGTCCAGGGCATCGTCATCGCCCTGGAGCTGGAAGGCCTCGACGGACGCCAGCTGTTCGCCGAGCTGGGCCTCGACTACCAGGCCCTGCAGGACCCCGACGCGCGCTTCCCGCAGGACGCCATGAGCCGTCTGTGGCAGCGTGCGGTGGCGCTCAGCGGCAACCCGGCGATCGCCCTGAACATCGCCCGGGTCCGGCGCCCGGCTTTCCACGTCGTCGGCTATGCGCTGATGTCGAGCCGCAACCTGGCGGAAGGCTTCGCGCGCCTGGAGCGCTACCAGCGGATCATCGCGGAAGCGTCCGACCTGACTTTCCGCCGCACGCCGCAGGGCTATCGAATCGGCGTCACGGTGCATGGCGATCGCCTGCCGGCGCCACCGCAGAGTGCCGAATGCTCGCTGGCCTACCTGGTGGACATGGTCCGCTGGATCACCGGCCGGTCGCTGGACCCGCTGGCGGTGGAACTGCCCGGCGCGCCCCGCGAGCCGCTGGCACCCTATGTCGAGCTGTTCCGCGCGCCGCTGCGCTTTCACGCCGAGGAGTTCGCGCTGGTGTTTTCCCGCGTCGACCTCGAGACGCCGCTACCCTCGGCCAACGAGGCGCTGGCCCAGTTGCACGATCGCTTCGCCGGCGAATACCTGGCGCGTTTCAGTACCAGCCGCATCACCCATCTGGCCCGGCAGACCTTGTGCCGGCTGCTGCCGCAGGGAGAACCCAGGCGCGAACGGGTGGCCCAGGCGCTGCACCTGTCGCAGCGCACCTTGCAACGGCGCCTCCAGGAAGAAGGCACCAGCTACCAGCAACTGCTCGACGACACGCGCCGGGATATGGCCGAGCAGTATCTCCAGCAGCCCGGCCTGACCTTGCTGGAAGTCGCCTACCTGCTGGGTTTCGCCGATCCGAGCAATTTCTTCCGGGCATTCCGTCGCTGGTTCGGCTGCACGCCCAACGAATACCGGGCGCGCCGCCAGGAGCCCCCGGGCTAGTCGCCAGGCCAGGCGGGACGCTTCAGGGCTGCACGGCGGGTTGCGCCGAGGCCTGGCGTAGGGTCCAGTCGAGAACCTGGGCCGACAGCGTATCGCCGGCCTTGCCGAAGGCGCTGACCACCGCCGCGACCTTCTTGCCGTCCACCGGCTGGCTGACCTCGAAACGCCGGCTGGCGACCACGCGCTTGTCGTCGGTACGCACCAGGCGCGCGTCGTAGCGGATCAGCGCGCTGGCCTGGCCGTTCGGGTACTCGGTCTGGAAGGCGCGAAGGTCGCCGCCCAGTTCGAAATCGGCCTGCAGGTTGCTGTCGTCGCTGCTCAGGCCGCGGACCCGGCCGTCGGCCTGGAACGCCTGCATCAGACGGTCGCGCAGCAGCGACGGCGCCGGATCGCTCCAGCGTGCGCCCTGGTACACGCTGATCTCGTCGCCGTGCGGACGCACCGCGATGCGCGGGCTCTCCAGCACCAGGCTGGTACGCGGCCGGGCGATCCGCAGCGACCAGTCGACCGGCCTGGCGGCGGCGCTGGCCGGAGGGTTGTGCACCGGTAGCAGGTAGACCTGGAGGACCTGCGCCTCCGGCAGGATCGAGCAGGCGCCGAGGGCTGCGAACGCGGCCAGGCCGGCGGCCAGGGACAGGCGACGGAGCGGGCGAAGGGCGAGCCTCATGGGGTGAACTCCTTGGTTTTTTCCCGGCCCAGCAGGTAGTTCGCCGGGTTTTCTTCCAGGCGCCGGCTGATTCCGCGCAGTGCCGCCAGGGTATCGCGCAGTTCGCTGACCGCCGGGCCCAGCTCGGCGAGTCCCTGGATGCCGCCGTCCAGAGAGTGGCGATTCTCGCTGATCAACTGGTCGAGGGTGGCGCTGGTGCGCTCCAGCGAAGCCATGGTCTTGTTGGCGTTTTCCAGCATCCCCTTGCCTTGCTCGTTGAGCAGGCCGTTGGCGCTGCGCATCAACTCGCTGGCCTGGGCCAGGGCGGCGTTGGCCTGCCTGCTCGCCTGGGCCAGCTGCTGCATCACCGCGCTGACGTTCTCGCGCTCGGCGGAGAGTGCGCCGGTGGCCTGGTCGAGATGGTCGAGGGTGCGGCTGATGCGCGCTGTGTTTTCCTCGGAGAGCAGGTTGCTGAAGCGCGCGATGAGCTGGTTGATGTTGCCCATCAGGTCTTCGCCGTTGCTGAGTAACTGGGTCAGCGGCGAGGGCGTGGCGACGATCACCGGGATCTTCCCGTCCTTGCCCTCCAGCATCGGGCTGGCGGGCGTGCCGCTGCTGAGCTGGATGATCGAGGTGCCGGTGATCCCGGTGAGCGCCAGCTTGGCGGTGGTGTCCTGCTTGATCGGCGCGCTGGCCACCACGCGGATGCGTGCCCAGACCTTGCGTGGGTCTTGCGGATCGAGGCGAAGGAAGGCCACGTCGCCGACCTTGATCCCGCTGTACTGCACCGAGCTGCCCTGGGAAAGGCCACTGACCGCTTCGTTGAAGACGATGTCGTAGTAGTTGAACTTGCCCTCCGAGCCGGACTTGGCCAGCCACAGGCCGAAGAGCAGGGCGGCGCCGATCACGATCACGCTGAACAGGCCGATCAACACATGGTGGGCTCGGGTTTCCATCTCAGTGATTCTCCGGCACGGCGGCGGCTTGGTGGGCGGCGCGCCCGCGCGGCCCGTGGAAGTATTCGCGGACCCAGGCGTCGTCGGTGGCGGCGACCCGTTCCAGGGTATCGACCACCAGGACCTTCTTCTGCGACAGCACGGCGACCCGGTCGCAGATGGTGTACAGGGTGTCCAGGTCATGGGTGACCAGGAATACGGTCAGGCCGAGGGCGTCGCGCAGGGTTCGGATCAGGTTGTCGAAGGCCGCCGCGCCGATCGGGTCGAGGCCGGCGGTGGGCTCGTCGAGGAACAGGATGTCCGGGTCCAGCGCCAGGGCGCGGGCCAGGGCGGCGCGCTTGATCATGCCGCCGGAAAGCGAGGCAGGATACTTGTCGCCGGCGTTGGCCGGTAGCCCGGCCAGGGCCAGCTTGACCTGGGCCAGGTGCTCTGCGTCGGCGCGCGGCAGGCCGGCGTTCTCGATCAGCGGCAGGGCGACGTTCTCCACCACGGTAAGCGAGGAAAACAGCGCGCCCTGCTGGAACAGCACGCCGAAGCGCCGTTCGACCAGGGAGCGGCGTTCCTCCGGCAGTTGCAGCAGGTCTTCGCCGAACACCCGCACGCTGCCGGAGGTCGGCCGGCGCAGGCCGACGATGCTGCGCAGCAGCACCGACTTGCCGGTGCCGGAGCCGCCGACCACGCCGAGGATCTCGCCGCGACGGACGTCGAGGTCGAGGTGCTCGTGGACCGCCTGGGCGCCGAAACGGTTGCACAGGTCGCGGACCTGGATGATCGCTTGCGGGTTGTCCTGGTTCACCAGCCCATCTCCATGAAGAACAGCGCGGCGAGGGCGTCGAGCAGGATCACCACGAAGATCGAGTGGACCACGCTGGTGGTGGTGTGCGCGCCCACCGACTGGGCGCTGCCGCTGACCTTGAAGCCTTCCAGGCAGCCGATCACGGCGATCAGGAAGGCGAACAGCGGGGCCTTGCTGATACCGACCAGGAAATGCTGTACGCCGATTCCGTCCTCCATGATCGACAGGAACATCGCCGGCGGGATGTCCAGGGTCCAGGCGCAGACGGTCATGCCGCCGACGATGCCGCAGAGCATGCCGACGAAGGTCAGCATCGGTAGCGATACCAGCAGCGCCAGCACCCGCGGCAGCACCAGCAGCTCGATGGGGTTGAGGCCGAGGGCGCGGATCGCGTCGATCTCCTCGTTGGCCTTCATCGAACCGATCTGCGCGGTGAAGGCGCTGGCGGTGCGGCCGGCCATGAGGATCGCGGTGAGCAGCACGGCGAACTCGCGGAGGAAGGAGAACACCACCAGGTTGACCGTGTAGATGGTCGCGCCGAAGTTGGCCAGCACCGTGGCGCCGAGGAAGGCGATCACCGCGCCGACCAGGAAGGTCAGCAGAGCGATGATCGGCACCGCGTCCAGGCCGCTCTTCTCGATGTTCGCCACCAGCGGCGTGACCCGCCAACTGGCCGGGCGGACCAGGCTGCGGAGCAGGGTCTCCAGGGTCAGGCCGATGAAGCCGAGGAGTGCCTTGAGGTGCAGCCAGAAGGTCTCCATGGCACAACCGATGCGAGCCAGCAGCTCGATGGCGGTGGTGGGCGGCTTGGGTTTCTCCGGCTCGCAGAAGTCGTGCAGGGCGTGGCCGACGGTCTTCAGCAGGGCCTGGCGCTCGCGCGGCAGACCGGGCTCCAGCTCGGCGAGGTCGGCCAGGCGCTCGGCACCGAGCAATTCGGCGAGCAGGGCGGCACCGGCGGTATCCAGGGCGCCCAGTTGGCTCAGGTCGAAGCTGACGTTGGCCGCCACTTCGCTGCGCAGGCGCGTCACTTCGCGCTCCAGGGCCGTGTAGTGGGCGAGCGTCCAATCACCTATGGCTCTGACGCGGGCGGGCTGGGTGGAGCTATCCAGGCTCACGTGGCCGGGTTGCGGCTGTATCGTCATGGTGCAGAAGCTTACACCGGCTTTTCAGTCCCTGAGTAGAGCCATTGCAGACAGGCCCGTGAGCGCTCAGTGGCGCCAGAACGCCGGGGTCAGCAGGACCAGCACGGTGATGATCTCCAGGCGACCGAGCAGCATGCCGGCGGCCAGCAGCCACTTGGCGGCGTCCGGCAGGCTGGCGAAGTTGCCCGAGGGGCCGATGATGGGCCCCATCCCCGGGCCTACGCCGGCCACGGTGCTGGCGGCGCCGGTGAGCGCGGTCATCCAGTCCAGGCCGATCAGCGACAGGCCGAGGGCGAGCAGGCAGACGACGATGGCGAAGAAGAACGAGAAGGTCAGGATCGAGCGGACGATTTCCTCGTCCAGGCGATGGCCGTTGTAGTTCTGCTTGAGCACCGCGCGCGGATGGATCAACTGGTAGAGGTTGGCCTTGAGCAGGGTGTAGGCGACCTGGAAGCGGAAGATCTTGATACCGCCGGCGGTAGAGCCGGAGCAACCGCCGATGAAGCCGAGGTAGAAGAACAGCATGATCGAGAAGTGCCCCCACATGCTGTAGTCGCCGAGGGCGAAGCCGGTGGTGGTGACCACCGAGGTGACGTTCACTGCGACGATGCGGAAAGCATCCATCCAGGGCAGCTTGGAGGTTACCGCGTACCAGGTGCCCATCAGCAGCCAGGTCACCAGCAGCAGGCCGAGCAGGCCGCGGACCTGCTGGTCCTTGATCAGCGCCTTGCGGTGTCCGCGCAGGGTGGCGACGTAGAGCGCGAACGGCAGGCTGCCGAGGATCATCACCACTACCGCGGTCCAGTGCACCGCTGGCTGCTTCCACTTGGCCAGGGATTGGTCGGAGGTGGAGAAACCGCCGGTGGAAATCGCCGACATGGCGTGGTTGACCGCGTCGAACGGGCTCATGCCGGCGCCCCAGAAGGCCAGGCTGCCGAGCAGGGTGATACCGACATAGGTGGCGACGATGTACTTGGCGACCATGTGCGAGCGTGGCAGGACCTTTTCCGAGCGGTCCGAGGATTCGGTCTGGAACAGGCGCATGCCGCCGATCCGCAGCATCGGCAGGATCGCCACGGCCATGGCGATGAAGCCGATGCCGCCCAGCCAGTGCAGCAGAGAGCGCCAGATGAGGATGCCCGGGGACATGTCGTCCAGCCCGCTGAGGACGGTGGAGCCGGTGGCGGTGATTCCCGACATGCTTTCGAAGAAGGCATCGGTGTAGCTGATGTGCTGCTGCAGGACGAACGGCAGGGCGGCGAAGATGCATACCAGCACCCAGCTCGATACGGTGAGCATGTACATGTCCCGCGGGCGCAGGTGGACATGCTCGGGACGCCCCGGCAGGACCAGGCCGAGGCCGGTGACGAAGGTGGCGACGCTGGACCAGATGAATGCCTGGATGCCTTCGGTACGGTCGAAGGCGAGCATGGTCAGGATCGGGACCAGCATGCTGGCGGCCAGAGTGATCAGGAAGATGCCGATGATGAAACCGAGGATACGTAGGGTCGGCAAGGCCATGGATCGTGGGGCTCTGGGCTGTGGCGGACCGGCCATTCTACCAGCCGTCCGCGGAGAGTAAATCTGCCGCTGCGCCCCTCTTCACAGCTGCCGCGAAATCGCTAGAATCTCGCTTCGCCCGCCGGCGCTCGCCGGTTTCTCTGGTGTTCTGCCAACCATGTCCACTGACAATCCGTGTCTTACCTGCGGCGCCTGCTGTGCGCATTTTCGTGTGTCCTTCTATTGGGGCGAGTGCCGTTCCGCAGGCGGCGTCGTACCCGACGAACTGACCGTCCGCATCAGCCCGCAGATGGTCGCCATGAGCGGTACCGAGAACAAGCCGGCACGCTGCGTCGGACTGCTCGGCGAGGTCGGTTGCGGCGTTCGCTGCACCGTCTACGAGCAGCGCTCGGGTACCTGCCGCGAGTTCGAGGCGGCCTGGGCCAACGGCCAGCCCAATCCGGCCTGCGATGCCGCGCGCGCCGCCTACGGCCTGCCGCCGCTGACCCCGCCGCTGCAGCCGCACCTGGCGCCGGGACGGGTCGCCTGAGAGCGGGCGTGAGCCTGGCGATTGCGTCTACAATGGCGATTTCGTTTCTGACAGGAGTTCGCCCATGGAGGCTCTCGACGCCTTGCTCACTCGCGTTTCCCACGCCCGCCTGAGCGATCCCGCGCCCTCGCCGGAGCAGCTCGACCGGCTGTTCCGGGTCGCCTTGCGCGCCCCGGACCACGGACAGTTGCGGCCCTGGCGCTTCATCCTGGTAGAGGGCGAAGGTCGCCGGGCCCTGGGCGACCTCTACGCCCGCGCCCTGGCGAGCCGCCAGCCGGACGCTGCCGAGGAAGCGCTGGCCAAGGCCCGCAACATGCCGCTGCGCGCACCGCTGCTGGTCGTGGCGGTCGCCTGCCTGCTGGACCACCCGAAGGTGCCGCACGGCGAGCAACTGCTGGCTGCCGGCTGCGCCGCCCACGGCCTGGTGCTGGGCGCCTATGCCCAGGGACTGGGGGCGATGTGGCGGACCGGCGAGATGGCCACCGATCCGGTGGTGCACGCCGGCCTGGGGCTCGGCGAGCAGGAGCGGATCATCGGCTTCGTCTACCTGGGTACGCCGATGGGCGAGTTGCGCACGCCGGCGGAACTCGACCCGGCGGCCTTCGTCAGCTCCTGGCCGGGCTGAGCGGCAACAGCAGGCGTACGCACCAATGCGTGCCCTGGGCGTGCCAGAGCAGTCGTCCGCCCTGCCAGCCGGCCAGTCTTCGGGCGGCTTCCACGGCCGCCGGCAGCCAGCGCCGGCCTTCTTCCGCCTGGCCGAGGATGTCCAGGCGCAGCCGTCCGCGGCGAGCGTCCAGCGCCGGATTCAGCGTGATGCGCTGCCACGGGCGGGCCTGCGCGGCGCCGCCGAGCAGGCCGTAGAGCGCTTCGTGCAAGGCCGGGCGCCAGCTTTCCAGTGGCCAGGTACCGCGTTCCGGCAGGCTCAGGTCGAGACGCGCCCAGCGTTGCCGTAGTTGCTGGGCGACCTGTCCCAGTTCGACCGCCAGCACCAGCGATTGCGGTTCGTCGCCGGGAGGTTCCGGCGGCGGCGCGATGGCCTGGGCGAAAGGGCGTTCATCGAGGAACAACGAAGCGGGAAGCGTCATGCCGGATGCTCCTGGGGAATTGCCGTTCATCTGGGCGCGGCGTCATTCGGTCGCCTTGCGCCGTAGCGGCAGGCTGAGGGTGGCGATGAAGCCGCCGTCGGGATGGTTGCCCAGGCGCAGGTGCCCGCCGTGGCGCTCGATGGCGCGGCGGGCGATGGCCAGGCCCAGGCCGTGTCCCGGGCTGCTCTGGTTGGGTGCGCGGAAGAACGGTTCGCCCAACTGCTCCTGCAGTTCGGCGGCGATGCCTGGCCCATGGTCGCGGACGCTCAGGCGCAGGTAGTCGCCGGCGCTGCTGGCACGCACCTCCAGGGGTTGGCCGACGGGGTTGAAGCGCACGGCGTTGCGCAGCAGGTTGTCCACCGCGCGCTCGAACATGTCCGGCCAGCCGTCGATGCTCAGGTCAGGCGTCACTTCCAGGCGGATATCCTGCTCCGGAGCCAGCAGCAGGGCGTCTTCGCGCAGCCGCTGGAGCAGCGGCAGCAGGGCGATCCGTTGGCTCGCGCCGGGTTCGGCGTCGAGCCGGGCGAGGGCGAGGATCTCGCCGATCAGCGCTTCCAGGCGGTCGCATTCCTGTTCCAGGCGCGGCCACATCTGCGCCCGCGCTTCCGGTTCGGCGCGTTCGGCCAGGGCCAGGGCGATGCGCAGGCGCGCCAGCGGCGAGCGCAGTTCGTGGGACACGTCGCGGAGCAACTGGCGCTGGCTGCCGATCAGGCTTTGCAGGCGTTCGCCCATGCGGTTGAAATCGCGTGCCAGGGTGCCCAGTTCATCGCCGCGCCGCGCCAGTCGGGCCAGGCTGTCCTTCTGGTAGGCGGTCTGGCCGAGGTCGTGTACGGCGCGCCGCAGACGGTTCAGCGGACGGGTGATGGACAGCGTCAGCAGCAGGCTGAAGAGGGTCAGCACCACCAGTGCGATGCCCAGCGCGCTGAGCGGCCAGAGCAGGCTGCCGCGGTGCCAGGCCTCCAGTTCCGGGTGCGGGATGCGGTAGATGAACAGATAGGTATGGTTGCTCTGCGGGCTGACGTATTCCTGGCTCAGTTGGCGCCAGGGGAAGCGCGGCAGGTTGCGGTCGCTGGTGCGCGGCGGGCGGTGGTGGGGGCGCGGCAGGTAGGTGCCGTCGACCAGGCGCTGGCCGCTTTCATCCAGCACCTGGATGGAAATCCCGTAGTCGCGGCGGCGTTGCTCCAGCAAACCCTGGGCCGCGTAGCTGCCCTGTTCTTCGTAGAGGGCGGTCCACTGCTCGGCGAGGTCCTTCAGGCCAGGATGGCGCGCGATGATCCAGGTGTCCTGGTTCAGCGCACGGCCCAGCAGGATGGACAGCCCGGCGACCAGCAGCAGGGCCAGCCAGAAGGCGGCGAGGATTCGCCAGAAGAGTGAACGCATGGTTTTCCTGTTGAATCGCATATCGGGCCGGCCGCGTGGGTAAACCCCTAGGATATGCGATTCCGGCTGGTCGGAAGACCGCTACCGGAGGACCCGGTAGCGGTGGCTCGGACGTCAGTTGGACTTCTTGTCGGCCTTCCACTGCTGGAATTCGGCCCACTCTGCCTTGCGCTGCTCGCGCTTCTTCTGCAGTTCGTCGAACTTCTTCTGCTGTTCGGGGGTGAGCAGGGCGCGGATGTCCTTCTGGGTCTTCTCGTGGCTGGCCTTGAGTTCGTCCTTCAGGGCCTTCTGCTCGGCCGCCGGCAGCTTGGCCAGGTAGCGCTGGGTGATCTCGTGGCGGGCCTTCATTTGTTCGCCCATCAGTTTGCCCATCTGCTGGCGCTGTTCGCGGGTCAGGTTCAGTTCCTTCATCGGGCCGCCATGTCGGGGACCGTGCTGGCCCATCATGTGGCCGCCTTCCATCGGCGGGGGCGGCAGGTCGTTGGCGGCGGGCGCGGCCATGGCGAAGGTCGGCAGGGCGGCGGCGATGAACAGGGCGGTTAGCGTCTTGCGCATGGTGTTTCTCCTTTCTGGGTCCGGCCATTTACCGGATGAGCCCAGTCTAGGGAGGTCAAGGTCAAGCGCGGTCAGCCCTGGGTAAAGCTTGGGTAAAGACCTTGTGTCGGCGGGCTGACGAAACCCGCTCAGTGGCTGTAGTAGTAGCCGCGGCCGCGCAGGGCGAGGATGCGCGGGCTGCCGTCGGGGTGGCTGCCGAGCTTCTTGCGCAGGTTGCTGACGTGCATGTCCAGGCTGCGGTCGTAGAGGGTCAGCTTGCGGCCCAGCGCCAGTTGCGCCAGGGCCTGCTTGTCCAGCGGCTCGCCGGGCTGGCGCAGGAGCGCTTCGAGGATGCGGCTTTCGGAAAGGGTCAGGCTGATCTCCTGGCCGTCGATCTGTGCCACGCCGCGCGTCAGGTTCAGCGACAGGTCGCCCAGTTGCATCTGCGCGCTGGGCTGCGCCGGGTGGGTTCGCCGCAGCACGGCGCGCAGCCGTGCGGTGAGTTCGCGCGGGTCGCAGGGCTTGGCCAGGTAGTCGTCGGCGCCCAGTTCCAGACCGAGGATGCGGTCCAGCGGCTCGCCGCGGGCGGACAGCATCAGCACCGGCAGGTCGGGATGGTCGCCGCGCAGTTGCTTGAGCAGTTCCAGGCCGCTACCGTCCGGCAGCATCACGTCGAGCACCACGGCATCCGGTGTCTGCTCGGCGAGGGCGCGACGGGCCTGGGCGCCGTCGTGGCTGGCACGCACGGAGAAACCTTCCTGGACCAGCCAGGTACCGAGCAGCTCGCAGAGCTCCCGGTCATCATCGATCAACAGCAGTTCGCTCATCGAGTGTCGCTCAATTGATCCATTCGCGTCGCTGTCGCCGGCGGCCGCGGCTCAGGGCGCCGAGGACGAACGCGAGCAGGGCGGTGGCGGCGCCGGCGACATACCAGGTCTGCTCTTCCGTGAGCAGCGGCGGTTGCCGTTGCGCCTGGGCCGCCTGCAATTGCTCGCGCAGCTGGCGGTTCTCCTGGCGCATACGACTGACCAGTTCGTCGCGCTGGCGTTCCGTTTCCACCAGGCGGCGCTCCAGTTCGGCGGTAGCCTGCGCAATGGAAGGCTGCGCGGCTGGAAGCGGTGCTGGCGCGGGTTCCTCGGCCAGGGCCAGGGAAGCTCCCAGGCTCAGGCTCAGCAGCAGGCAGTGGGCAGTGGATGGACGCATCATGACTCCTTGTACCGATGAAGCGACGGATTGCACTGTCTTCCGGTTCGCCCTTCCGGCTTGGCGAAAGCGCCGGGCCGGCCTGGTTGCACTGCGGCGGGCACCGGAAAGCGACGTCCGGTGCGAAAACGTTTGCCGGGAGGGCGACCGGGCCGGCCGCCGGTACCCGGCGACTGCCTCAGGGCAGGACTTTCTTGAACGGCTTGACCACCACCTCGGCGTACACCCCGGCGGCCCGGTAGGGATCGGCCTCGGCCCAGCTCTGCGCCGCGGCCAGCGAATCGAATTCGGCGACGATCAGGCTGCCGGTGAAGCCGGCGGCGCCCGGGTCGTTGCTGTCGATCGCCGGGTGCGGGCCGGCGAGTACCAGGCGGCCTTCTTCCTTCAGCTGTTCGAGACGGGCCAGGTGGGCCGGGCGGCTGGCCAGGCGGCGTTCCTGGGAAGCGGGGATGTCACGGGCGATGATCGCGTAGAGCATGTCAGTCCTTGGGCTTTTCGCCGGTATCGGCGTCGTGCAGGTGGCGAGCCAGGAACAGGCCCTGGCCGATCAGGAACAGCAAGGTCATGCCGAGGCTGCCGAACACCTTGAAGTCCACCCAGAAGTTCGGATAGGTGAAGACCACGTAGAGGTTGGCGAAGCCGCACACCAGGAAGAACACCACCCAGGCGATGTTCAGGCGCACCCAGAGGCCCTGCGGCAACTGGATGGCATGGCCCATGATGCGCTGGATCATCGGCTTGTCGCCGATGAAGTGACTGCCGGCGAAGGCCAGGGCGAACAGCCAGTTGACCAGCGGCGCCTTCCACTTGAGGAAGGTGTCCTCGTGGAAGGCCAGGGTCAGGCCGCCGAGGACCAGGCAGGCGCCGAGGGTGAACCACTGGCTCTTTTCCAGGTGGCGGTGCTTGAGCCAGAGGGCGCCGTAGACGATCACCGAGGCGAGGATCAGGGTCGCGGTCGCGCCGTAGATGCCACTCAGATTGAACCCGGCGAACTCGACGTTCTGAGGGTCTATCTTGTAGACGATGAAGAACAGGATCAGTGGGATGAAATCGATGAATTGCTTCATGGTGGCAGTCAGGACACGGTTGAAGCGGCATAATAGCAACCTCTGGATGTTCTGAAACAGTCATCCTGTCTTTCCGAATGCGTCAGGCCTGTGCCGCAGGCGCATTCGCCAGGTGGAGCAGGCTCCCCGGACCCATGAACGGTACGTCTCGATACCGCGAGGCAGCGAATCGGCGCTGCTTCATCACCATTCTTCACTGGAATCAGGATTCAGCCATGCGTGTCGATCTGCATTGCCACAGTACCGCCTCCGATGGCGTGCTCGCGCCCGCCGCCCTGGTGCAGCGGGCCCACGAGAAAGGCGTCGGGCTGCTGGCGCTGACCGACCACGACACCCTGGAAGGCCTGCCGGAAGCCCACCAGGCGGCCGCTCGACTCGGTATCGAACTGGTCAACGGTGTCGAGCTGTCCTGCACCTGGGGCGGTGCCACCATTCATGTGCTGGGCTACGGTTTCGACCTCGACGCCGCTCCCCTGCGCCAGGCGACCGAAGCCCTGCACCGGGGCCGCTGGGCGCGCGCCGAGGAAATCGACCGGCGGCTTGCGGCCAAGGGTATGCCCGGTGCGCTGGAGGGCGCGCGGGCGATCCAGCGGGCCCTGGGCGACAGCGGCAACGCGCCGGCGCGGCCGCATTTCGCCGAGTTCCTGGTCCAGGGCGGCTGGGTCAAGGATCGCGCCGACGCGTTCCGCAAGTGGCTGGGGGCCGGCAAGCTGGGAGACGTCAAGCAGCACTGGCCGACCCTGGAGGAAGTGGTCGGCTGCCTGCGCGAGGCGCGCGCCTGGATCAGCCTGGCGCACCCGTACCATTATGATTTCACCCGGACCAAGCGCCGGCGCCTGGTCGCCGACTTTCTCCAGGCAGGCGGACACGCCATCGAGGTGGTCAATGGCGTGCAGCCGGCCGAACAGGTCGGTACCCTGTCGATCCTGGCCCGCGAGTTCGGCCTGATGGTCACCGCCGGCAGCGATTTCCACGCGCCGGGCGACTGGTCCGAACTGGGCATGTACCGTGCGGTTCCAGAGGACCTTCCGGCCATGTGGCCGCGTTTCGCCAGGCATTTTCGCGATACCGAACGTCATTCCGAAGCCAAGGGGGCCGAATGAGCCAGTTCTTCCAGATCCATCCGGAAAATCCCCAGCCGCGGCTGGTCAAGCAGGCGGTGGAGATCGTCCGCCAGGGTGGGGTGATCGTCTATCCCACCGACTCGTCCTATGCCCTGGGCTGCCGCATCGGCGAAAAGACTGCGGTGGATCGCATCCGCCGCATCCGCCAATTGGACGACAAGCACAACTTCACCCTGGTCTGCCGCGACCTTTCCGAGCTGGGCGTCTATGCCAAGGTCGACACCGGTCTGTTCCGCCTGCTCAAGGCGCACACCCCCGGTCCCTACACCTTCATCCTCAGCGCCACCCGCGAGGTGCCGCGCATGCTCCTGCACCCCAAGCGCCGCACCATCGGCCTGCGCGTGCCGAACTGTCCGATCGCCCGGGCGCTGCTGGAGGAACTGGGCGAACCGCTGATGAGCGTGAGCCTGATCATGCCCGGCAGCGGCGAGCCGCTGAACGATCCCTATGAAATGCGCCAGGTGCTGGAACACCAGGTCGACCTGATCGTGGACGGGGGCTATGGTGGCGGCGAGGCCTCCACCGTGATCAGCCTGACCGACACCGATCCCGAAGTGATCCGCGTGGGTTGCGGCGATCCGGCGCCGTTCATGCAGCCGGCCTGAGCGCCGCCCGAATCCGCCCACCACGAGCCTACCGATGCAGGACGATAACCCGGCCAACGCCGACACCCCACCAGCCGAGCCCGCGGCCGAGCGGGTGCCGCTGCAACTGGCGCTGGTCTACGGCGAGGCGGTCACCGAGCTGCCGCAGGACCTCTATATCCCGCCGGACGCGCTGGAGGTCTTCCTCGAGGCCTTCGAGGGCCCGCTCGACCTGCTGCTGTACCTGATCCGCAAGCAGAACATCGACATCCTGGATATCCCGGTGGCGGAAATCACCCGCCAGTACATGGGCTACGTCGAGCTGATGAAGGCGGTGCGCCTGGAGCTGGCCGCCGAGTACCTGGTGATGGCGGCGATGCTGGCGGAGATCAAGTCGCGCATGTTGCTGCCGCGCTCGGCGGAAGCCGAGGAGGAAGAGGAAGATCCTCGGGCCGAGCTGATCCGCCGCCTGCAGGAGTACGAACGGTTCAAGAAGGCCGCCGAAGACCTCGACGAACTACCCCGGGTCGGCCGCGACGTGCTGGTGCCGGCGGTGGCTGCGCCGGAGGCGCGGGCGCGCAAGCTACTGCCGGAGCTGGCGCTGCAAGAGCTGATGCTGGTGATGGGCGAGATGCTGCGCCGCGCCGACCTGTTCGAGAGCCACCAGGTGACCCGCGAGGTACTGTCCACCCGCGAACGCATGAGCGAAGTGCTGGAACGCCTGAAAGGCGGCGCCTTCGTGCCGTTCATCCAGTTGTTCACCCTGGAGGAGGGCAAGCTCGGCGTGGTGGTCACCTTCATGGCGATCCTCGAGCTGGTCAAGGAGCAGATGGTGGAACTGGTGCAGAACGAGGCTTTCGGCGCCATCCATGTGCGCCTGCGGATAGCCCGCGAAGCGGAGGAAGGCGAAACCCTGGAGGAAGCCCTGGAAGACGATTTCGAGTGAACGCGCCGCGCCGCTGGCCGCTCGTCCCCCTGCGGACGGTCAGCTTTTCCGCGCTTCCGGCTTCGCTCCCTGCCGTGGCCTGTTAAGCTGCATGCCCGATTCCGCTATCTTTTCCTCTTCCTGGCTCCGGTATCCGTTGCGACGATGAACCTGTCCGATCCCCACGAACTCGCCACCCTGCTCGAAGGCATCCTCCTCGCGGCCGGCAAGCCGCTGTCGCTGGAACGCCTGGCCGAGCTGTTCGACGAGGCCGAGCGGCCGGAGCCGGGGCAGTTTCGCGACGCCCTGGCGATCCTGGCGCTGTCCTGCGCAGGGCGTTCCTTCGAGCTGAAGGAAGTCGCGTCCGGGTATCGCCTGCAGATTCGCGAGCGTTTCTCGCCGTGGGTCGGCCGCCTCTGGGAGGAGCGTCCGCAGCGCTATTCGCGCGCGCTGCTGGAAACCCTGGTGCTGATCGCCTACCGCCAGCCGATCACCCGTGGCGAGATCGAGGAGATCCGCGGCGTGGCGGTGAACACCCAGATCGTCAAGACGCTGATGGAGCGGGAGTGGATCCGCATCGTTGGCTACCGCGAGGTGCCGGGGCGCCCGGCGATGCTGGCGACCACCAAGGCGTTCCTCGATTATTTCAACCTGAAGAGCCTCGACGAGTTGCCGCCGCTGTCGGCGCTGCGCGAGATGGAGCCCGAGCCGGAACCGCCGGTCGAAGTGGCGCCCGTGGCGCAGCCGCCGCGCGACGGTCTCGACGAGGATGCGATTCCCGCCTCGATCCAGGCCCTGGCCGATCGCGCCATCGCCGAGGCCGGGGAAAGCCTCGAGGAGATCGAGGGGGAGGCCGGCGAGCCGGAGAAACCGCGCGAGGAAACCAGCTTCCGCAGCCTGCTGCTGGAACTGGACGAGATGGAGCAGGGCCTGAAGACCGACTTCGACGACCTGCTCGACCCTCCGGAGCCCTCGGAGCAGGGCGACGAGTCCGCCGAGCCAGCGGCTGGGCCGATTCCCGTGGTCGCGGAGCAAGCCGTCGAGCCTGCCGTCGCGGAGGCTGTCGCGGGCGCCGATCCCGATGACGAAGAGCGTGCCCTGGCGGAGGCGATGCGCGAGGAGCGCGAGGCACTGGACGCCGACGACGACTGGCCGCGCCGCTGACCGTCGTTCCACCCTGTAGAATTCATCCGGACGCGCCGGCGAGTCTGGCCCGCTCCGTTTCATCGACCCTGGAACCCACTCATGAAAGAGACCCTGAACGAACTGATCACCCTCATCAGCACCGGCTGCATGGGCGCCGAGGAGATCCGGCGGATCGCCGACGAGGCGGCCCAGGCCTACGCCGATCCGGCAGGGTTCCTCGCCGCCAACCCGGACATCAACTACGACGACAGCTTCCCGATCCCGCTCGGCGAGTGGGTGGTGGTCGGTAGCCTGCCGGATATCGTGCTGTTCCAGGCCGACACCTATGCCGAGCTGTTCGCCCGGATCGTCGCCTCCTTCGGCAAGGACGTGGCGTTCAACATCAAGCCGAAGCAGTTGCTCAAGACCGAGCCGCTGGTCGCCCTCAACCGTATCCAGGTGCAACTGAGCAGCATGTATCCGGAAAAGGGCGGCTACGTGCTGGTGGATTTCAGCGAGCCGCTGGACGACGAGTTGCAGGCGGTGCTGGTCTATACCCAGGACCTGCCGCGGGTCATGGCGCTCTGCGTCGAGGCCGGCATCTATGCCGCACCTGCCTACGAAAGCCTGCGCGACGCCGAGGCCGAGTGACCGCGGGCCGCTCGATCGGCCCGATAGTCATTCCCTCCTGGACGCCGGCCCGCCGCCTGTCGTGAAGTGACGGGCGAGGACCGGTTGCGGTCCGCGCCGAAAAAGGGGGAACGCTTGAAGAGTCCTTGCATCAATATCTGTGAGTTCGATGCCGACGTGTGCCGCGGCTGCGGGCGTACGCGCCAGGAAATCCGTGCCTGGAAGCGCGCGGACAAGGCCGAGCAGCGACTGATCCTCGCCGAGGCCGACCTGCGCCTGCTGGCGTTGCAGGCGCGCGGTCGGCGCAAGTTCCGCTGAGGCGCGTCAGTCGCGGGCGGCGGCCAGCGCCAGGGCGCTGTCCAGCATGCGGTTGGAGAAGCCCCACTCGTTGTCGTACCAGGCCATCGCCTTGACCAGCCGACCGCTGACCTTGGTGTGGTTGGCGTCGAAGATCGACGAGCGCGGGTCGTGGTTGAAATCCACCGACACCAGTGGCTGGGTGTTGTAACCGAGCACCGGAGAGCCTTCGCTGGCTTCGCGCAGCAGGCGGTTGACCTCGTCTACGCTGGTATCCCGGGCCACCTGCACGGTGAGATCGACCAGCGACACGTTGATCACCGGCACCCGCACCGCCAGCCCGGTAAGCTTGCCGGCGAGTTCCGGCAGGACCAGGCCGACCGCCTCGGCGGCGCCGGTCTTGGTGGGGATCATCGACTGGGTCGCCGAACGTGCGCGGTACAGGTCCGGGTGGTACACGTCGGAGAGGTTCTGATCGTTGGTGTAGGCATGGATGGTGGTCATCAGGCCGTGCTCGATGCCCAGTTCGCGATGCAGTACCTGGGCCACCGGTGCCAGGCAGTTGGTAGTGCAGGAGGCGTTGGAGACGATCCGATGGGAGGCGCGCAGCACCTCGTGGTTGACGCCGTAGACCACGGTGGCGTCGACGTCCTTGCCGGGCGCCGAGATCAGCACCTTGCCGGCGCCGGCCTGCAGGTGGGCGGCGGCTTTGTCGCGGCGGGTGAAGAGCCCCGTGCACTCGAGCACGATGTCCACGCCGAGGCTCTTCCAGGGCAGTTCCGCCGGGTTGCGGATGGCGCTGACGGCGATGCGGTCGCCCATCACCCGCAGGCTTTCGGCATCGTGCTCGACCTCGCCGGGAAAGCGTCCATGGACGCTGTCGTACTGGAACAGGTGGGCGTTGACCGCGGCGTCGCCGAGGTCATTGATCGCCACTACCTGCAACTGTTCGCGGTAGTGGCCGGTATACAGGGCGCGAAGAACGTTTCGGCCGATGCGACCGAAGCCGTTGATGGCCAGGCGGATAGTCATAATGAGGTCGTCTCTTTTCTATTGTTGTGGTAAAAACCATTACATTTCGTCCAGAAAGAAAAGTAAACATCCTTCAACCGATGATTATGTTGTAAAAACAACAATTGATAGTCTGTAGGAGAATCTGCCATGCACCCTCGTGTGCTCGAAGTCACCCGCCGCATCCAGGCCCGTAGCGCGGCCACTCGCCAGCGCTACCTCGAGATGGTCCGGGCGGCGGCCAGCAAGGGGCCGCACCGCGGCACCCTGCCGTGCGGCAACCTCGCCCACGGGGTCGCGGCCTGTGGCGAAAGCGACAAGCAGACCCTGCGGCTGATGAACCAGGCCAACGTGGCCATCGTTTCCGCCTACAACGACATGCTCTCGGCGCACCAGCCGTTCGAGCGCTTTCCGGGGCTGATCAAGCAGGCGCTGCACGAGATCGGTTCGGTCGGCCAGTTCGCCGGCGGCGTGCCGGCCATGTGCGACGGTGTGACCCAGGGCGAGCCGGGCATGGAACTGTCGCTGGCCAGCCGCGACGTGATCGCCATGTCCACCGCCATCGCGCTGTCTCACAACATGTTCGATGCGGCGCTGTGCCTGGGTGTTTGCGACAAGATCGTGCCGGGCCTGCTGATCGGCTCGCTGCGCTTCGGCCACCTGCCCACCGTGTTCGTCCCGGCCGGGCCGATGCCGACCGGCATCTCCAACAAGGAAAAGGCCGCGGTGCGCCAACTGTTCGCCGAGGGCAAGGCCACTCGCGAAGAGTTGCTGGCCTCGGAAATGGCCTCCTACCATGCACCCGGCACCTGCACCTTCTATGGCACCGCCAATACCAACCAGTTGCTGGTGGAGGTGATGGGCCTGCACTTGCCCGGTGCCTCCTTCGTCAACCCGAACACCCCGCTGCGCGACGAACTCACCCGCGAAGCGGCGCGCCAGGCCAGCCGGCTGACCCCCGAGAACGGCAACTACGTGCCGATGGCGGAGATCGTCGACGAGAAGGCCATCGTCAACTCGGTGGTGGCGCTGCTCGCCACCGGCGGCTCGACCAACCACACCCTGCACCTGCTGGCGATCGCCCAGGCGGCGGGCATCCAGTTGACCTGGCAGGACATGTCCGAGCTGTCCCATGTGGTGCCGACCCTGGCGCGCATCTATCCGAACGGCCAGGCCGACATCAACCACTTCCAGGCGGCCGGCGGCATGTCCTTCCTGATCCGCCAACTGCTCGACGGCGGGCTGCTTCACGAGGATGTACAGACCGTCGCCGGCCCCGGCCTGCGCCGCTACACCCGTGAGCCGTTCCTCGAGGATGGCCGGCTGGTCTGGCGCGAAGGGCCTGAACGGAGTCTCGACGAAGCCATCCTGCGTCCGCTGGACAAGCCGTTCTCCGCCGAAGGCGGCTTGCGCCTGATGGAGGGCAACCTCGGTCGCGGCGTGATGAAGGTCTCGGCGGTGGCGCCGGAACACCAGGTGGTCGAGGCACCGGTGCGGATCTTCCACGACCAGGCCAGCCTGGCCGCGGCCTTCAAGGCCGGCGAGCTGGAGCGCGACCTGGTCGCCGTGGTGCGCTTCCAGGGTCCGCGGGCGAATGGCATGCCGGAGCTGCACAAGCTCACCCCTTTCCTCGGGGTCCTGCAGGATCGTGGCTTCAAGGTGGCGCTGGTCACCGACGGGCGCATGTCCGGGGCGTCGGGCAAGGTGCCCGCGGCCATCCATGTGAGTCCGGAAGCCATCGCCGGCGGTCCCCTGGCGCGCCTGCGCGACGGCGACCGGGTACGGGTGGATGGGGTGAGCGGCGAGCTGCGGGTGCTGGTCGACGACGCCGAATGGCAGGCGCGCAGCCTGGAGCCGGCGCCGCAGGACGGCAATCTGGGTTGCGGTCGCGAGCTGTTCGCCTTCATGCGCAACGCCATGAGCAGCGCGGAAGAGGGCGCCTGCAGCTTTACCGAGAGCCTCACCGGCTGGCGCTGATTCTGATAGGTCGATGTCCGCCGGCGCTTGGCTGGCGGCTGTCTCTCCGGCAACATCTGCCGACCGCCCCGCCCTGGCGCGGGGCATTGCGGTTCAACGACGATGAATAACGACAACAAGAGAAGCGCCGGCGGCCTCGGCCTGGTCGGCGATATCGGCGGCACCAATGCGCGTTTCGCGCTCTGGCGCGGGCAGCGCCTGGAATCCATCGAGGTGCTCGCCTGTGCCGACTACCCGCGGCCTGAACTGGCCGTACGCGACTACCTGGCGCGGATCGGCGAATCGGTGGCGAACATCGACTCGGTCTGCCTGGCCTGCGCCGGGCCGGTCGGGGCGGCGGATTTCCGTTTCACCAACAACCACTGGGTGATCAATCGTGCCGCGTTCCGCGAGGAGCTGGGGCTGGATCACCTGCTGCTGGTCAACGACTTCAGCACCATGGCCTGGGCCGCCTCGCGGCTGGGCGCGGACGAGCTGGTGCAGGTCCGCGCCGGCAGCGCCCAGGCGGATCGCGCCCGGCTGATCATCGGTCCCGGCACCGGCCTTGGCGTCGGCAGCCTGCTGCCGCTGGGCGGGGGACGTTGGGAAGTGCTGCCCTGTGAGGGCGGGCACGTCGACCTGCCGGTCACTTCGCCGCGCGACTTCGCGCTCTGGCAGGGCCTGCAGGCGCGCTACGGACACGTCTCCGCCGAGCGCGCACTGTCCGGCAACGGCCTGCTCGCCCTCTATGAAATCAGCTGTGCCCTGGACGGGGTCGCCGTCCGCGCGAGCAGTGCGGCGGAAGTCGGTGCCCTGGCCATGGCCGGCGACGCCCAGGCGGACGCCGTGCTGGAGCGCTTCTTCCTGTGGCTGGCGCGGGTCGCCGGCAACGCGGTGCTCACCGTCGGCGCGCTCGGTGGCGTCTACATTACCGGCGGCATCGTCCCGCGTTTCCTCGAGCGTTTCATCGCCAGCGGCTTCGCCGAGGCCTTCGCCAGCCGTGGCAAGACCAGCGGCGCTTACCTGCAGGACGTACCGGTGTGGGTCATGACCGCCGAACATCCGGGCCTGCTCGGCGCCGGTGTCGCCCTGCAGCAGGCCCTGGACGCCGAGGGCTGAGTCGGCGTCGAGCAACCGCATAAGGAGGAACCTCGTGAGCGCGAACGGACGATCGATCCTGCTGGTGGACGATGACCAGGAGATCCGCGAATTGCTGGAGACCTACCTGAGCCGTGCCGGCTTCCAGGTCCGCAGCGTCTCGCGGGGCGCCGACTTCCGCCAGGCGCTGTGCGAGGAGGAGGCGAGCCTGGCGATCCTCGACGTGATGCTGCCGGACGAGGACGGCTTCAGCCTCTGTCGCTGGATTCGCTCCCACCAGCGCCTGGCCTGCATGCCGATCATCATGCTCACCGCCAGTTCCGACGAGGCCGACCGGGTGATCGGCCTGGAACTGGGCGCCGACGACTACCTGGGCAAGCCGTTCAGCCCGCGCGAGCTGCTGGCGCGGATCAAGGCCCTGCTGCGCCGCGCGCAGTTCACCCAGGTGCGCGGTGGCGACGTACTGGCCTTCGAGGACTGGCGGCTGGACACGGTCAGCCACCGACTGTTCCACGAGGACGGCGAGGAGTTCTTCCTCAGCGGTGCGGATTTCGCCCTGCTCAAGCTGTTCCTCGACCATCCGCAGCAGATCCTCGACCGCGACACCATCGCCAATGCCACCCGCGGCCGCGAGGTGCTGCCGCTGGAGCGTATCGTCGACATGGCGGTCAGCCGCCTGCGCCAGCGCCTGCGCGATACCGGCAAGGCGCCGCGGCTGATCCAGACCGTGCGCGGCAGTGGCTACCTGCTGGCGGCGCAGGTGCGGCCGCACCTGCAGCCATGAGCGAACGGCGGCGCTGGTCGCCGGTGCCGCGCTCGCTGCTCGGGCGCATGCTGCTCCTGACCCTGCTCGCGGTGCTGGTCGCGCAAGGGCTTTCCAGCCTGTTCTGGCTGTCGCACCTGCGCTCCAGCCAGCGCGAGGGCCTGCTCACCAGCTCGCGCAGCCTGGCCTACTCGATGGCGGCCAGCGTCAGCTACTTCCGTTCCCTGCCGCTCGGCTACCGTCCGCTGGTGCTCGACCAGTTGCGCAGCATGGGCGGTACGCGCTTCTTCGTCTCGCTGAACGACCGGCCGCTGGAGATGCGCGCCCTGCCGGACACGCCGAACAAGCAGGCGGTGCTGGAGATCGTCCGGGATGTGCTGCACCAACGCCTGGGCAAGGAGGTCGAGCTACAGGTCGAGTTCGTCAGTCCCGACGAGCTGCGCCTGTTCAACGGCGCGCTGAAGCTCGACGAGCTGCCGCGTTCCTGGGCGCACTACGCGCTGACCCTGGAACCGGTGAACCCGCCGGTGCTGGTGACCCAGATCCGCATCGGCGACAGCGAGTGGCTGTACATCGCCAGCCTGATGCCGGCGCCGTACGTCAGCCTGGAACCCGAGGGACTGCAGCCGCAGCAGGTGCTCTCGATCGTTTTCACCAGCCTGTTGCTGCTGCTTTTCACCGGCTTGCTGATGCATTGGCAGAGCCGTCCGCTCAAGCGCCTGGCGCGCGCCGCCCGCGACCTGGCCCTGGGCAGTCCGTCGGCAGCGCTGGAGGAGCGCGGCGCCAGCGAACTGGTGGAGGTGGCGCGCGCCTTCAACACCATGCACGAGCGCATCGACCGCTACCTGAACGAGCGCGGGCAGTTGTTCAGCGCCATCTCCCATGACTTGCGCACGCCGATCACCCGCCTGCGCCTGCGGGTAGAACTCCTCGAGGACGAGCGCTTGCAGGAGAAGTTCGGGCGCGACCTGGACGAGCTGGAACTGCTGGTGAAGGGCGCGCTGCAGTGCGTGAAAGACACCGATATCCACGAGAACGTCGAGCCGGTCGACCTCGACCTGTTGCTCCAGCACATCGCCGAGCCCTACCTGGCCGATGGCCGGGTGGAGGTCGTCGGTCGCGCCGCGGAGCCTTATCCGGGCAAGCCCCTGGCGCTCAAGCGTTGTATCGGCAACCTGCTGGACAATGCGCTGAAATACGGCGAACGCGCCCGCCTGAGCCTGGAGGACGGGCCGGAAGCGGTGGTGCTGCATGTCGACGACGACGGCCCCGGCGTGCCCGAGCAGCGCCTGGAACAGATCTTCGAGCCGCGCTTCCGCCTGTCTCCGCGAGGGCAGGGCTACGGGCTGGGCCTGGGCATCGCGCGCAACATCGCGCACACCCATGGCGGCGAGGTCAGTTTGCAGAACCGTCGCGAGGGCGGCCTGCGGGTCAGCCTGCGCCTGCCGCGCCTGGGGCTGGAGTGATGGGCTGGCCTGCCGGGCCCTTGAACGAGGCAGGTAGGCATGAGGTTTTCCCGAAACGGTTTTTCCCGCGTTCTGCGGCAGCGGCAGACAGAGGCGGAGCGGGCGCTATGGCAGTGCTTGCGCGGGCATCGATTGCTCGGGCTGAAGTTTCGTCGGCAGAAGGTTCTCGGGCCGTACATCGTCGATTTCGTCTGCCGTGAGCGGATGCTGGTGATCGAACGGGATGGCGGGCAGCATGTGGGTTCGCCGGCCGATGCCTGGCTGGAGAGCCGGGGGTCATTCTGGAACGACAACGTGCTGGCGCGCAGGGAGGTGGTGCTGGAGGTCATTCTGAGGGCTGTGGAGTCGTGGGGAGAGGGCGGCACGAAGGAACCTTCTCGTGTTGTCGGAGGTTTCTGTCGCGAAACCGCTTTGCCGAGTCCAAGCCTAGATTTTCCTGCTCTGCCTCAATCCCAATGTAACCACTCCGTGACAAACCCGGATCGCTTCGTTACCCGCGACGCGGAACGCTTGAATAGACTCGGAGCATTGCAAGCGCAGACTTGCTCCGAATAACAAGAAGAAGGTTTTCCTCATGAATGCGATCCGTCGCCTCTCTGCCGTCATCTGTCTTTCCTCCCTCTGTCTCTCCCCGCTGCTGGCCCAGGCCGGCGAAGTCGAAGTGCTGCACTGGTGGACCTCCGCCGGCGAGAAGCGCGCCGCCGAAACCCTGAAGAAGCTGGTCGAAGCCAAGGGCCACACCTGGAAGGACTTCGCCGTGGCCGGCGGTGGCGGCGAGGCGGCGATGACCGTGCTGAAGACCCGCGCGGTGTCCGGCAATCCGCCGGCCGCGGCGCAGATCAAGGGGCCGGATATCCAGGAGTGGGGCGAACTGGGCCTGCTCGCCGACCTCAACGCGGTGGCCGCCGAAGGCAAGTGGGACACCCTGCTGCCGAAGCAGGTGGCGCAGATCATGAAGTACGACGGCGACTACGTAGCAGTGCCGATCAACGTACACCGGGTGAACTGGCTCTACATCAACCCGGAAGTGTTCAAGAAGGCCGGCGCGACCCCGCCGACCACCCTCGACGAGCTGTTCGTCGCCGCCGACAAGCTCAAGGCCGCCGGTTTCACGCCGCTGGCCCATGGTAGCCAACCGTGGCAGGACGGTACCGTGTTCGAGAACCTGGTGCTGAGCAAGATGGGGCCGGAAGGCTATCGCAAGGCCTTCGTCGAACAGGACAAGGCAACCCTCACCGGAGCGCAGATGGTCGAGGTGTTCGCCGCGCTGAAGAAGCTCCGCGGCTACGTCGATGCCGACGCCGCCGGTCGCGAATGGAGCGCCGCCACGGCGATGGTGATCAACGGCAAGGCCGGCATGCAGATCATGGGCGACTGGGCGAAGAGCGAATTCACCGCCGCCGGCAAGGTGCCGGGCAAGGACTACCAGTGCCTGCCGTTCCCCGGCACGCAGAAGGCCTTCGACTACAACATCGACTCGCTGGTGATGTTCAAGCTGAGCAACGCGGAGAACCGCAAGGCCCAGGAAGATCTCGCGCGCAGCGTGCTCGATCCGTCCTTCCAGAAGGACTTCAACCTCAACAAGGGCTCCATCCCGGTTCGCCTGGACGCCGACATGGCGCCGTTCGACAGTTGCGCCCAGCAGTCGATGAAGGACTTCAAGCAGGCTTCCCAGGACGGCAACCTGGTGCCGAGCATGGCCCACAGCATGGCTGCTTCCAGCTACGTGCAGGGGGCGATCTTCGACGTGGTGACCAACTTCTTCAACGACCCCGCCGCGGATCCGCAGAAGGCCGCCCAGCAACTGGCGGCCGCCATCGAGGCGGCGGCGCAGTAAGTCCCTGGCGCGGAGCCCGGCCTGGGCTCCGCTCGATCCTCCCGACTGGCTCCGTGCCGCCGAGCGGCACGGGTGGGTTCCTTCGCACGCGAGAAAACGCATGGCGACCAATTCCCCTGTCTATCCCACGGCTCCGGTAGCGCCTCGTCGCGTCTCGCCGCTCGATCGCCTGCAAGGCTGGCTGCCGAAGCTGGTGCTGGCGCCAAGCGTGGTCGTGGTGCTGTTCTGCATGTATGGCTACATCGGCTGGACGCTGCTGCTGTCCTTCACCAACTCGCGCTTCATGCCCAGCTACAAGTGGGCCGGGCTGAGCCAGTACCAGCGCCTGTGGGACAACGACCGCTGGTGGGTGGCGAGCAAGAACCTGCTGCTCTTCGGCGGCTCGTTCATCGCCATCTGCCTGGTGCTCGGAGTGTTCCTCGCGGTGCTGCTGGACCAGCGCATCCGCCGCGAAGGCTTCATCCGTACCCTCTACCTGTATCCCATGGCGTTGTCGATGATCGTCACCGGCACCGCCTGGAAGTGGCTGCTCAATCCGGGCCTGGGCCTGGACAAGCTGCTCCGCGACTGGGGCTGGGAAGGTTTCCGCTTCGACTGGCTGGTGGACCCGGAGCGGGTCGTCTACTGCCTGGTGATCGCCGCCGTGTGGCAGGCCTCCGGCTTCGTCATGGCGCTGTTCCTCGCCGGCCTGCGCGGGGTCGACCCGGCCATCGTGCGCGCCGCCCAGGTCGACGGTGCGAGCCTGCCGACCATCTACCTGCGCATCGTCCTGCCGAGCCTGCGCCCGGTGTTCTTCAGCGCGCTGATGATCCTCGCCCATATCGCGATCAAGAGCTTCGACCTGGTGGCGGCGATGACCGCCGGCGGCCCGGGTTATTCTTCCGACCTGCCGGCGATGTTCATGTATGCGCATACCTTCACCCGCGGCCAGATGGGGCTCGGCGCGGCGAGCGCGATGCTGATGCTCGGCGCGGTACTGGCGATCGTGGTGCCTTACCTGTATTCCGAACTGCGAGGCAAGCGCCATGCGTGACGCGTCCCTGAACCCGAGCTTCAGCGTCAGCCGCCTGGCCGTGCACCTGACCCTCTGGGGCGCCTGCGCGCTTTACCTGGTGCCGCTGCTGGTGATGCTGCTGACCAGCTTCAAGACGCCGGACGACATCCGCACCGGCAACCTGCTGTCGCTGCCCGACACCTTCACCGTCATCGGCTGGATCAAGGCCTGGGACAGCGTCGGCGCGTTCTTCTGGAACTCGGTGCTGATCACCGTGCCCGGCGTGCTGATCTCCACCTTCATCGGTGCGCTGAACGGCTACGTGCTGTCGATGTGGCGCTTCCGCGGTTCCCAGCTGTTCTTCGGCGCGCTGTTGTTCGGCTGCTTCCTGCCGTTCCAGGTGATCCTCCTGCCGATGTCCTTCACCCTCGGCAAGCTCGGCCTGGCCAATACCACCAGTGGCCTGGTGCTGGTCCACGTGATCTACGGCCTGGCCTTCACCACGCTGTTCTTCCGCAACTATTTCGTGGCGATCCCGGATGCCCTGGTCAAGGCTGCGCGCCTGGACGGTGCCGGTTTCTTCACCATCTTCCTGCGCATCCTGCTGCCGATGTCCACGCCCATCGTGATGGTCTGCCTGATCTGGCAGTTCACCCAGATCTGGAACGACTTCCTGTTCGGCGTGGTGTTCGCCAGCGGCGATGCGCAACCGATCACCGTGGCCCTGAACAACCTGGTGAACATCACCACCGGGGTCAAGGAATACAACGTCGACATGGCCGCGGCGATGATCGCCGCGCTGCCCACGCTGGTGGTCTACGTACTGGCCGGCAAGTACTTCGTGCGCGGCCTCACCGCCGGCGCCGTGAAAGGCTGAGACGGGTCGCTGACCCCGGAGACGAACGAAACATGGCAACCCTCGAACTGCGCAACCTGCACAAGAGCTACGGCAGCGGCCTGGCCGATACCCTCAGGGACATCCGGCTGAAGATCGACTCCGGCGAATTCCTGATCCTCGTCGGGCCCTCGGGCTGCGGCAAGTCGACCCTGATGAACTGCATCGCCGGGCTGGAGAGCATCACCGGCGGTGCGATCCTGGTGGACGGCCAGGATATCAGCGGCATGAGCCCCAAGGACCGCGACATCGCCATGGTCTTCCAGTCCTACGCCCTGTACCCGACCATGAGCGTGCGCGAGAACATCGCCTTCGGCCTGAAGATCCGCAAGATGCCCCAGGCCGCCATCGACGAAGAGGTGGCGCGGGTGGCCAGGCTGTTGCAGATCGAGCACCTGCTCGAACGCAAGCCCTCGCAGCTCTCCGGTGGCCAGCAGCAGCGGGTGGCCATGGGCCGGGCGCTGGCGCGGCGGCCCAAGGTCTACCTGTTCGACGAGCCGCTGTCCAACCTCGATGCCAAGCTGCGGGTGGAAATGCGCACCGAGCTGAAGCTGATGCACCAGCGGCTGAAGACCACGACCGTGTATGTCACCCACGACCAGATCGAGGCCATGACCCTCGGCGACAAGGTGGCGGTGATGAAGGACGGCGTCATCCAGCAGTTCGGCACGCCGCAGCAGATCTACAACGACCCGGCCAACCTGTTCGTCGCCAGCTTCATCGGTTCGCCGCCGATGAATTTCATTCCGTTGCGCCTGCAGCGCCGGGACGGACACTGGACCGGCCTGCTCGATAGCGGCCAGGACCGTATCGAACTGCCGCTGAGCCTGGAGCCCGGCCTGGAGGAGGGACGCGAGCTGATCCTCGGTGTACGGCCGGAGCAGATCGCCCTGGGCGATGGCAGCGCTGCCCATGATCTGCGTACCGAGGTCGAGGTGCTCGAACCGACCGGGCCGGACACCCTGGTCTTCGTCACCGTCAACCAGGTCAAGGTCTGTTGCCGCCTGGCGCCGGACGTCGCGCCGGCCGCGGGCAGCGGCATGAGCCTGCGCTTCGATCCCGCGCGGGTCCTGCTGTTCGACGCGCAGAGCGGCGAGCGCGTGGCCGTGCGCACGGCGGGCGCGGCGGCGGAGAAGGTCACTGCCTTGAACGGCAATCGCCAGAAGAACTCCTGATTCCTTTCGTACTGCCTAGACCACAACCACGAGGATGCTGGAAATGTACAAGAACAAGAAAACCAGACCGGCCGCCAGGACCGTTGGCTGCCTGTTTGCCCTTGGAGCGCTGGGCTTGGGGAGCGCGGCGCACGCCGCCGAGGCGTTCTCGCCGAACTCGAAATGGATGCTCGGCGACTGGGGCGGCAAGCGCACCGAGCTGCTGGAGAAGGGCTACGACTTCAAGCTGGAGTACGTCGGCGAGGCGGCGGCCAACCTCGACGGCGGCTATGACGACGACAAGACCGGGCGCTACACCGACCAGTTCGCCCTGGGCGTGCACATGGACCTGGAGAAGATCCTCGGCTGGAAGGCCACCGAGTTCCAGTTCACCGTCACCGAGCGCAACGGCAAGAACCTTTCCAACGACCGCATCGGCGACCCGCGTGCCGGGCACATCAGCTCGGTGCAGGAGGTCTGGGGCCGCGGGCAGACCTGGCGGCTGACCCAGCTGTGGCTCAAGCAGCAGTACTTCGACGGCGCGCTGGACGTGAAATTCGGCCGTTTCGGCGAGGGCGAGGACTTCAACAGCTTCCCCTGCGATTTCCAGAACCTGGCCTTCTGCGGCTCGCAGGTGGGCAACTGGGCGGGGAGCATCTGGTACAACTGGCCGGTCAGCCAGTGGGCGCTGCGGGTGAAGTACAACTTCGCGCCGGACTGGTACGTGCAGGTCGGCGCCTACGAGCAGAACCCGTCGAACCTGGAGACCGGCAACGGCTTCAAGATGAGCGGCAGCGGGACCAAGGGCGCGCTGCTGCCGGTGGAACTGATCTGGCAGCCGAAAGTCGGCGCCGAGCAACTGCCGGGCGAGTACCGGCTGGGCTACTACTACAGCACGGCGAAGGCCGATGACGTCTACGACGACGTCGACGGCCAGCCGCAGGGGCTGACCGGCAACGACTTCAAGTCGCGCGGCAGCAAGCATGGCTGGTGGGTGGTGGCGCAGCAGCAGGTCACTTCGCACAACGGCGATGCCTCGCGCGGGTTGAGCCTGTTCGCCAACCTGACCGTCCACGACAAGGCGACCAACGTGGTGGACAACTACCAGCAGCTCGGGGTGGTCTACAAGGGGCCGTTCGACGCGCGGCCGAAGGACGATATCGGCCTGGGCATCGCGCGCATCCATGTCAACGACGATGTGAAGAAGCGCCAGCGCCTGGTGAACCAGGTGAACGGCATCGACGACTACGACAACCCGCTGTACCAGCCGCTGCAGGACACCGAGTACAACGCCGAGCTGTACTACGGGGTGCATGTGACCGACTGGCTGACGGTGCGGCCGAACCTGCAATACATCAAGCAGCCGGGCGGGGTCGACGAGGTCGACAACGCGCTGGTGGCGGGGATCAAGATCCAGACGGTGTTCTGACCGTCGCGTTGCCTGCTCCGGTGTTGTGCCTGGGCCCGCCCGAGCGTTTCGGGCGGGCCGTTTTTTCCGGCGACCGTTCTTCCCGGCTGCCTGTTACAAACCGACTACGCTTTTCCTGTGCCGATCATTTGGGGCTTGCGTGCGAAATGTAGTAAAACTACACGGATGCACGCCCGGGCTTTCCGGGAAGGGGAGAGGGTAGGACAATCGGACATGCTTGAGCATCCGCTGCAGCGTTTCTTTCATTCCATGCGGGCCAAGCGACCGTTCGACTGGGTACGCTTCCAACGTCGCGATCTGCTGTTGATCGACCATCCACTGTGCCAGGCCGTATTCAGTCGGCAAGGGGCGCAGCTCCTGCATTTCCAGCCGCAGGGCGAACGCCCGTTGCTGTGGTGCGCCAGCGAATGGCCGGCCCTCAGCAGTGCGCCGGTGCGCGGCGGCATCCCGGTCTGCTGGCCGTGGTTCGGTAGCCATCCGAACGGCAGCGAATGGCCGCAGCAGGGCTGGGCGCGGCAACGCGAATGGCGCCTGCTGGATGCCTACGCCGACGAAAGCAAGGTGGTGGTGAGCTGGCAACTGGATCTGGAGGACTGGCACGTGCGCCTCGATGCGCGCCTTGGCCAGCGCCTGGAGCTGGAGCTGTGCAGCTACCATGAGGAAGACGACGATTGTCTGTTCAGCTTTGCCCTGCAGCCCTACTGGCGGGTCGGCGCGCTGAGCCGGGTGGTGGTGCACGGCATGGAGCTGGAGTCGGCTCGCGGCCAGCGCGGCGCTTCGCGGATTCCGGGAACCTGGATACCGCGCGGCGCGGTCAAGCAGGTGCTCTACCATCCCGGATCGCTGGTGCTGGAGGACGGCGGCTGGAACCGCCGCCTGCGGATCGACAAGAACGTCAGCGCCGGCAGCGTGATCTGGCACCCCGGCAGCCGCCCGGTGGAGCAGGTCGAGCCGGGCGAAGCGGAACGCTTTCTCTGTATCGGCGCCGCTGGCTACCGCCCGGGC
Source organism: Pseudomonas sp. PS1(2021) (assembly GCF_020405165.1). Classification (NCBI taxonomy): domain Bacteria; kingdom Pseudomonadati; phylum Pseudomonadota; class Gammaproteobacteria; order Pseudomonadales; family Pseudomonadaceae; genus Pseudomonas; species Pseudomonas sp. PS1(2021). The sequence continues at coordinate 548,314 of NZ_CP084484.1, forward strand.
GGGCTGATCCTGGCGCCCGGCGAACGCATGCGCCTGAGCCTCGCCGCCGGCCTGCAATAGACGGGCGGTCAGTTGTCCTCGTCGAGGGGATAGCGGGTCGGTACCAGGCTTTCCTTGATCCGCCGCAGGTGCGGCTGGAAGTCCACGCCGCGGCGCAGGGTCACCCCGGTGGCCAGTACGTCGAGCACGGTGAGCTGGACGATCCGCGAAGTCATCGGCATATAGATGTCGGTGTCTTCCGGCAACGGGATATCCAGGCACAGGGTACTGGCCCTCGCCAGCGGCGAGCCGGCAGCGGTCAGGCCGAGCACCGAGGCGCCGTTCTCCCGCGCCAGGTGCGCCACCTCCACCAGCTCGCGGGTGCGTCCGGTGTAGGAAATCACCACGAACAGGTCGCCGGTATGCGCCACCGAGGCGACCATCCGTTGCATCAGCACGTCGGCCTGGGCGCTCACCGCCAGGTTGAAGCGGAAGAACTTGTGCTGTGCGTCGAGCGCTACCGAGGCCGAGGCGCCGAGACCGAAGAAGTGGATCTGCCGGGCCTGGATCAACAGGTCCACGGCGCGGTCGATGACGCGTGGGTCGAGCAGCTTGTGGGCGCCGTCGAGGGAGGCGATGGTGTTGCTGAAGATCTTCCGCGTATAGGCTTCCGGTCCGTCGTCCTCGGCTACCGCCTGGGTGACGAAGGCAGCGCCGCTGGCCAGGCTCTGGGCCAGCTGGATCTTCAGTTCCGGATAGCCGCTCATGCCGAAGGAGCGACAGAAGCGGTTCACCGTCGGTTCGCTGACCGCTGCCGCCTGGGCCAGGGCGGCGATGCTGAAGCGGGTGGCCTGCTGCGGGTTCTGCAGGATGACCTCGGCGACTTTGCGCTCCGCCTTGTTCAGTTCGTCCAGGCGGCTCTGGATCTGCTCCAGCAGGTTTTTCATCCGGGTTCCTCGTGTTCTGTCGGCCCGGCGGGGAAGGGCCGGCGGCGGCGCCTATCCTAACGTCAGGCCGGCATGCGACCAACAGCGTGGCGGACTTGGAAAAATATGTTGTTTAATTACTACATATTTGTCTTAATTGCGCAGTGGATGGCTCAATATCACTCAATATTTGGTTGGTAACAACAAATGCCTGATGTCCGCGTTCTGCCTTGCACGTTAGCGCTGTTCGGTGCGCTGGGCGATCTCGCCTTGCGCAAGCTGTTCCCGGCGCTCTACCAACTCGATCGCGAGAACCTGCTGCACCGCGATACCCGCGTCCTGGCCCTGGCCCGTGACGAAGGTGCTCCCGCCGAACACCTGGCGACGCTGGAGCAGCGCCTGCGCCTGGCGGTGCCGGCGAAGGAGTGGGACGACGCGGTCTGGCAGCGTTTCCGCGAACGCCTCGACTACCTGAGCATGGACTTCCTCGACCCGCAGGCCTATGTCGGCTTGCGCGAGGCGGTGGACGACGAATTGCCGCTGGTTGCCTACTTCGCCACGCCGGCCTCAGTGTTCGGCGGCATCTGCGAGAACCTCGCCGCCGCCGATCTCGCCGAGCGCACCCGGGTGGTGCTGGAGAAGCCCATCGGCCATGACCTGGAGTCGTCCCGCGAGGTCAACGAGGCAGTCGCCCGGTTCTTCCCGGAAAGCCGCATCTACCGGATCGACCATTACCTGGGCAAGGAGACGGTGCAGAACCTGATCGCCCTGCGCTTCGCCAACAGCCTCTTCGAGACCCAGTGGAACCAGAACCACATCTCCCACGTGGAGATCACCGTGGCCGAGAAGGTCGGCATCGAAGGCCGCTGGGGCTACTTCGACCAGGCCGGGCAACTGCGCGACATGGTGCAGAACCACCTGTTGCAACTGCTCTGCCTGATCGCCATGGATCCGCCCAGCGACCTTTCGGCGGACAGCATTCGCGACGAGAAGGTCAAGGTGCTCCGCGCCCTCGAGCCGATTCCCGCCGAACAACTGGCTTCGCGCGTGGTGCGTGGGCAGTACACCGCCGGTTTCAGCGACGGCAAGGCAGTGCCGGGCTACCTGGAGGAGGAACATGCGAATCGCGACAGCGACGCGGAAACCTTCGTCGCCCTGCGCGTGGACATCCGCAACTGGCGCTGGTCCGGCGTGCCCTTCTACCTGCGCACCGGCAAGCGCATGCCGCAGAAGCTGTCGCAGATCGTCATCCACTTCAAGGAGCCGCCGCACTACATCTTCGCTCCCGAGCAGCGTTCGCTGATCAGCAACCGGCTGATCATCCGCCTGCAGCCGGACGAAGGGATCTCCCTGCAAGTGATGACCAAGGACCAGGGCCTGGGCAAGGGCATGCAATTGCGTACCGGCCCGCTGCAACTGAGTTTTTCCGAGACCTACCACGCGGCGCGGATTCCCGATGCCTACGAGCGTCTGCTGCTGGAGGTCACCCAGGGCAACCAGTACCTGTTCGTGCGCAAGGACGAGGTGGAGTTCGCCTGGAAGTGGTGCGACCAGCTGATCGCCGGCTGGGAACGCCTGAGCGAAGCGCCCAAGCCGTATCCGGCGGGGAGCTGGGGGCCGGTGGCCTCGGTGGCCCTGGTGGCCCGCGATGGGAGGAGTTGGTATGGCGATTTCTGAGTTGAAGCTGCCGGCCGGCGTCGGCCTGAAGGTCTGGGACAGCGCCGCCGAGCAGGCCCGCGGCCTGGCCGCCGGGGTCGCCGACCGGTTGCGCTCGGCGCTGGCCGAGCAGGGCCAGGCGCTGCTGGTGGTGTCCGGCGGACGCAGCCCGGTGGCCTTCCTCGAAGCCTTGAGCGAGGAGCCGCTGGACTGGTCGCGGGTCACCGTCAGCCTGGCCGACGAGCGCTGGGTGCCGGAGTCGCATGCCGATAGCAACGCCGGCCTGGTTCGCCGCCACCTGCTCCGTGGCGAGGCGGCGAAGGCGCGCTTCATCGGCCTCTACCAGCCGGCGGCGAGCCTGGAGGAAGCGGCCGAGCTGGCCGACCACCACCTGCACGAGCTGCCGTTGCCGATCGACGTGCTGGTCCTCGGCATGGGCGACGACGGCCATACCGCCTCGCTGTTCCCGAACAGCCCTGGCCTGGACCTGGCGATGGATCCCCAGGGGACGCGCCGTTGCCTGCCGATGTGGGCGCCGAGCGTGCCGCACCAGCGCCTGACCCTGTCGCGCGCCGTGCTGGCGGCTGCGAAGGTGCAGCTCCTGGCGATCCAGGGCCAGTCCAAGCTGGCCACCCTGAACACCGCGCTGGCGGTCGAGGACGAACGGCGGATGCCGGTTCGCGCCTTCCTCCGCGCGCCGCTGACGATCCATTGGTACCCCTGAGTGGCGGAGCTGTAGCCATGCACAACCTTGAACAGAAGACCGCCCGCATCGACACGCTGTGCCGGGAGGCGCGCATCCTCCCGGTGATCACCATCGACCGCGAGGCGGACATCCTGCCGATGGCCGATGCCCTCGCCGCCGGCGGCCTGACCGCCCTGGAGATCACCCTGCGCACGGCGCACGGGCTGAGCGCCATCCGTCGCCTCAGCGAGGAGCGCCCACACCTGCGCATCGGCGCCGGCACCGTGCTCGACCCGCAGACCTTCGCCGCTGCGGAAAAGGCCGGGGCGAGCTTCGTGGTCACTCCCGGCTGCACCGACGAATTGCTGCGCTTCGCCCTGGACAGCGAAGTCCCGCTGTTGCCCGGCGTGGCCAGCGCTTCCGAGATCATGCTCGCCTATCGCCATGGCTACCGCCGCTTCAAGCTGTTCCCCGCCGAGGTCAGCGGCGGCCCGGCGGCACTGAAGGCATTCTCGGGGCCATTCCCCGATATCCGCTTCTGCCCCACCGGAGGCGTCAGCCTGAACAATCTCGCCGACTACCTGGCGGTACCCAACGTGATGTGCGTCGGCGGCACCTGGATGCTGCCCAAGGCCGTGGTCGACCGTGGCGACTGGGCCCAGGTCGAGCGCCTCAGCCGCGAAGCCCTGGAGCGCTTCGCCGAGCACCGCAGACACTGAGACTGCCCGCCTGGGCATGCCCGGCTTCGGCCGGGTTTTTTTTATGCCGCCCGGACTATCCGGGGCATAGAACGGATAACGTCATCCGCGTTATTCGCCGATGCGCCGGCGTTCCCGCAGATAATCGCCGAGCCGGCTCTGCAGGTAGGGTACGGCCATGGCATGCGCGAGGTAGGCGTCCACCTCCATCAATCGCCAGTATTGTCCTTCGTCGCCGAAGCGGATGGCCTCGAACTCGCGGTCCTCCAGGCGCGCCACCAGGAAGTAGGCGAAGGGCGCGCTGCCGCTGGTGCTCGGATACTGTCGCTGCCATTCGATACGAGGTTCTTCCAGGCGGATGGAGAACTCTTCCTCGAGTTCGCGCAGGGCGCATTCGGCAGGCGTCTCCAGGCCCTCGCGGCCGCCGCCGGGAAAGTCCCAGTAGCCGGGGAAGGGAATGCCGGGTTTTTCGTCGCGTTTGTAGACGACCAGGTGGTCGCCATAGAACAGCGCCAGCTTGGCGCCGCTGAAGTGGGGGACATCGTGCACCGGGGCCTCCGGGTGGCGGGGTGGGTGAACCCGGCCTAGTCTAGCGGGATTGTCCGGGTTTCCGCCCGGGGACGGTGCTTTGTCCTGACGAAGCGCGTATGATGCGCGCCCTTCGATTCGTTGCCAGCCACACCGGGAGGTGCCCAGATGAACGATACCCCAGAGAATCCCCACGTACCGGTCGGGGAAAAATTGCAGAAAGTCCTCGCCCGTCTCGGTGTCGGTTCCCGGCGCGACGTAGAAGTGTGGATCGCCGAAGGCCGGGTCAACGTCAATGGTAGCGTGGCCAGCCTCGGCCAGCGGGTCGACAGCCACGATGCGATCACCGTCGATGGCCACCTGATCCGCCGCGAAGAGGCCGCCGAGAGTGTCCGTCGCGTGCTGATCTACAACAAGCCGGAAGGCGAGGTCTGCACCCGCGACGATCCGGAAGGCCGTCCGACCATCTTCGACCGCCTGCCGCGCCTGCGCACCGGGCGCTGGATCAATGTCGGTCGCCTGGACATCAACACCACCGGCCTGCTGCTGTTCACCACCGATGGCGAACTGGCCAACCGCCTGATGCATCCTTCCTATGAGATGGACCGCGAGTACGCGGTACGGGTGCGCGGCGAGGTTACCGAAGAGATGATCGAGCGCCTGCTCAACGGCGTGATGCTCGAGGACGGCCCGGCCAAGTTCAGCGATATCCAGCAGGCGCCGGGCGGCGAAGGCTTCAACCACTGGTACCACTGCGTAGTGATGGAGGGCCGCAACCGCGAGGTGCGCCGGTTGTGGGAATCCCAGGGGTTGGTGGTCAGCCGCCTGAAGCGGGTGCGTTTCGGCCCGGTGTTCCTGACCTCCGAGCTGACCATGGGCCGCTACCGCGAAATGGACCAGCGCGAGATCGATATCCTCAGCGAGGAAGTCGGCCTCAAGCCGGTGACCCTGCCGGGCATGACCACCAAGGCGCGCGAGAAGGCCGAACGCCAGCAGCGCAAGCAGGCCCGTCCGCTGGCGCGCAGCGAACGCCCGGAAGCCGGGCGCAAGCGTGCGCCGCGGCGCGAGGAGGGCGAGAATGCCGCTCGTCGCGCGCCGGCTTCGCGTCCCGCGCGCGGTCCGCAGCCGAGCGCCGAGCGCAAGGGGCGCGAGCAGGGCACTCCGGTTGCCGAGCGGCCTCGTGAGAGCAACCGCAAGCCGCGCCCGAGCAAGCCGCGCGACGAGCGTCCGGCCAGCGCGCCGGGCGACAAGCCGGCGGCCCGCAAGCCGCAGGTCAAGCGGCGGCCGAAACCGGCCGGCGACGGTATGCGTCCGGGCTTCCGCCGCTGAGCGGAAAGCGCCCTGGAAAGGCCCCTTCGGGGGCCTTTTTCATGCCTGGGAATCGGTGTCTAATGGTCGCTCGCACACAAGGAGGTGGTGAAATGCACAGGATCCTGGCTATCGCGTTCTGCACGCTATGGAGCGTCGCCGGGCTGGCGGAGGATGCGGCGATGCCGGCGCAGAGCTGCGCAAGCCTTGGCGAGGCGACGGCTGGCCCCGAGGACAACTTCCGTCCGCCGCTGGAGGGCGAGGTGATCGACAAGGGGCGCGCCTATTTCCACAGCGCGCCGCGTGCCGACTGTGCCACTGGGGTCTTCGTGATTCCCGGCGACTTCGTCACTGTCTACAAGCCGAGCGGCGAGTGGCTGAACGTCATGTACGTGGCTCGAGACGGCAAGGAAACCAGCGGCTGGCTGCTGGAGAAGCGCGTCCGCTTGCGCCAGGCCTATGGCGCCCCGGACGAGCCGGCACAGCCATAAGAGGCAGGGCCTTGGCGGAAACCGTGACTGCGCCGGTGAGAGCCGTTGCTACTGCCATCGCCCGATGCGCCCGCTCCGCGCTTCGGGGTGTGCGAGTCTGCAAGCCTCAGGCGCAGCGCAGGCGGTTGCGGCCGTCGCGCTTGGCTTCGTAGAGCGCCTCGTCGACCCGTCGCAGCAGGTCGTCGCTGCCTTCGCCGGGCCGCAGGTCGGCGCAGCCGAGGCTGATCGACAGCTTCAGCGCTTCGCCGGCGTGCCGGTAGTCCAGTTCCTCCACCGCCTGGCGCAGGCGTTCGCCGACCATGCAGGCAGCCTGCAGCGGTGTGCTGGACAGCAGGACGAGGAATTCCTCGCCGCCGAAGCGGAACACCATGTCGACATTGCGCAGGTGGTCCTTGATGGTTTCCGCCACGGCCTTGAGGGCTTCATCGCCGACGGCGTGACCGTAGTGGTCGTTGACCCGCTTGAAGTGGTCGATATCGAGCATCAGCACCGAGAGCGGCTGCAGGTTGCGCCGGGCCAGTTCCAGTTCGCGGCCGAGCGCCTGGTCCATGGCGATGCGGTTGCCGGTGCCGGTCAGGGCGTCGCGCAAGGCGGTCTGGATCGCGGCGCGATAGAGCAGGGCGTTGCGCAGCGGGAATAGCAGGGTGCCGAGCAGGCTCTCCAGTTGCCGTTGTTCGTCTTCGCCGAGGCGCTGGCGACGACGGAAGATCAGTTCGCCGAGGTAGTCGCTATCGTGGCTCAGGCGATAGCTCACCGAATGCTTGGCGCTGCTACCGAACTCCAGGCGCAGGTCGGAGCCCGGATGGCGATAGCCAAGGGCGTCCAGCGGGATCAATTGGCGGACTTCCTCGAAGAACAGGCCGAGAATCCGCTCTGCCTCCAGGCTGCTCTGCAACTGCTGGGTCAGTTGCTGGCGCAACTCCATCAGGTTGCCGGCGCGCGGCCCGCTGGCGTTACCGCCGGGCTGGGAGCCGCGCTTTTGCTTGGCGGCGTCGAAATCGATGGTATTGGACTGTTTGGGAGGAGCCATGCGCGGGACCTCTGGCGCGAAAGACGGCGACAGTAGGGCTAAGGCGAGTTTCGTGCCAGCCAACTGAAGAACGGAGAAATCAGAGGCACAGACAGGTTTTCCTAGGAATTGTTTCCACATTCTGTAGGAATTTCGAAGAGATTTCGACGGAATAATGGCGTTTTGATTGCAAACTGCCGCAGTGCTCGTCGGAAAGCTGGCGCTCCGCTGGCGGAGCGCCGCCATGGTTCAACTGAAGGCGTTGATGAACCAGGTGATCGCCGGGATGGCGACGAGATCGATCAGTACCGCGCCGCACAGGGGTACGATGATGAAGGCCTTGTGCGAGAACACCCGATAGTGCTCGCAGACCGCGCCCATGTTGGCCACCGCGTTGGGCGTGGCGCCCAGGCCGTGGCCGAGGAAGCCGGCGCAGAGCACCGCGGCGTCGTAATTGCGGCCGAGCAGGCGGAACAGCACGAAGATCGTCAGCAGCAACAGCACCGCGACCTGGATGAGCAGTACGCCGAGCAGCGGCAGGCCGAGGTTCTCCAGTTCCCAGAACTTCAGGCTCATCATCGCCATGGTCAGGAATATACCCAGGCAGACGTCGCCCAAGGTGCCGACGGCATGGTCCGGAATGCGCAGCCAACCGAGGCGGTCGTCGAGGTTGCGCAGCACGATGGCGATGAACATCGCCCCGACATAACTGGGCAGCACCAGGCCCAGGCGTTCCTCGAGCGCGTCGCCGAGCCAGAAGCCGAGCACCATCACCAGCAGCACGCAGGTCAGCAGGCGCAGCAGGAGATTGCCGTCCAGCGTGGCCCCGGCCTGCTGGCGCCGCTCCTGCTGGCCGAGGGCTTCCAGCCGGCTGTCGCTTTCCGCCTGCACCGGCAAGCGATTGCGTTCGATCAGCCAGCGCGCCACCGGGCTGCCGAGCAGGCCGCCAGCGACCATGCCGAAGGTGGCCGAGGCCAGCGCCACGGTGGTCGCGCCCTGGGCGCCGAGCCCTTCCGCAACCGGGCCGAAGGCCGCCGCCGCGCCGAAGCCGCCTTCCAGCGACACCGCGCCGGCCATGATCCCGAGCAGCGGGTCGAGGCCGAGCAGCCCGGCGCTGCCGACGCCGATCAGGTTTTGCAGTATCGCCAGTGCCCAGCAGGCCGCCAGGTAGACCAGCAGGGTCTTGCCGCCCTTGCGCAGTAGGCCGAGGCTGCCGCCGAGGCCGACGGTGGTGAAGAACGCCACCATCAGGGGCGTCTGCAGGCTGGTGTCGAGGCCGATGTCGAGCCAGCCGCGATCCCTGAGCAGCCAGACCAGGAAGGCGAAGCCGAAGCCGGCGATCACCGGCGACGGTACGCACAGACGTGTCAGCCAGCGGCTGCGCTTCTTCAATTGGCTGCCGAGGGCGAGCAGGAGCAGGGCGAGGGCGGTGGTGGACAGGGCGTCCAGGTGCAATGTCGGCATGGTGTGGCTCTATTGTTGTTGTGTGGGCGAAAGGGCGATCAGTTGACCAGGCTGTCGACCAGGCGCGCGGCGATCCGGGCGGTGCGCTGGTCGCTATCGAGTTGCGGGTTGAGTTCGGCGATGTCGGCCAGGCGCAGCTTGCCGCTGGCCTTGGCGCGGCGGACCAGGTGCTCCAGCACCGGCATCTCCACGCCGTGCGCCGAGGGTGCGCTGACGCCGGGCGCCTGGGCGGCCGGGAGCACGTCGAGGCAAACGGTCAGGTAGAGGTGGTCGACGGATTGCAGGAAGCCGTCGAGGAAGGCTTCGCTGCGTTCCAGATTCCACGGCTGCAACTGGCGGTCCAGCAGGTAGCGCACGCCCAGGCGCTGGGCCTGGTCGAACAGCGCCGCGGTGTTGCTCAGGCGGCTGATGCCCAGGCAGCAATAGGCGAACGGCCAGTCGCTGGCCTGGCAGAGTTCGGCGATCTGGCGGAACGGCGTGCCGGAGCTGGCCCGTTCGGCGTGGCGCAGGTCGAAATGCGCGTCGAAATTGAGGATGCCGATGCGCGGCAGGCGCTCATGCCGACTCAGGTGGCGGGCTAGGCCGGCGAAGCTGGCATAGGCGATTTCGTGGCCGCCGCCCAGGCCGACCACCCGATGGCCGCGCGCGAGCAGGTCGGCGACGCGTTGCGCGTAGCGTTCCTGGGCGGCTTCCAGATCTTCGCCGGCGACGATGTCGCCGGCATCGTAGATCGCTTGCTCGCCGTGCCAGGCCAGGTTGGCCAGCGCGCGACGCAAGGCTGGCGGTCCGTGGCGCGCGCCCTGGCGACCCTGGTTGCGGCGCACGCCTTCGTCGCTGGCGAAACCGAGCAGCACGCTGGCCGCTTCGGCGTCGTCTGCGTAGGGACGCATCCATTGGTGCCAGCGCCGCGCGTCGGCGCCTTCCTGGCTATCGATCCGGCCTTGCCAGAGGCTCATGTCGGGGGCGGGGTACATCGAAACTCCTGTTGGTCAGTCCAGCCGCGCGGAAAGTCGCGCGGCGGCGTCGAGGGTCCATTGCCGCAAGCGTTCGCTGCGCGACTGGGCGCGCAAGGCGGGGGCCATCAGGCTGAGGGAGCCGTGCAGGCGCTGGCGGCTGTCCAGCAGCGGTACGCTGATACCCCAGACGCCTTCGTCGATCTCGCCCTGGCTGACGGCGTAGCCCTGTTCGCGGATCAGCCGGAGTTCCTGCTCCAGCTTGTCGATACGCTCGGCGGAGAGTTCCTGGGCGAGGTACAGCTCTTCGCGCCGTTCGTCCTCCAGGTGCGCCAGCAGGGCTTTGGCCGAGGCGCCATGCAACAGCGGCTGCGCCAGCCCTTTCTGGTAGCAGCAGCGCAGCGGCTGCGGACTGTCGAACAGCTCCAGGCAGATCGCCTGCTGGTTGCTGGCCACCATCAGCGCCACGCTCTCCTGGCTCAGGTCGGCCAGGCGCTTGAGTTCCGGTTTGGCGAGACCGATCAGCGAGGCCTCGCGATCGAATTTCTTCGCCAGTTGCAGGCAGGCCGGGCCGGGCAGGTAGCGGCCCTGGCCGGCCTGTTCTTCGGCCAGGCCCCAGCGCAACAGGGTCTTCAGGTGGCGGTAGGTGCTGCTCAGCGGCTGCTCCAGGGTCAGCGACAGCTCCTTGGCAGACAGGGCTTCGGGAGCCTGGCCGAGGGCAATGAGGATCTGCAGCAGGCGATCGGTGGGGGAATGCTTCGACATGGGAACTCCTTGACCCACAGGGTGAAGGCGATTTCCCGGAAAATGAAACCACTTTCCCACTCAGTGGGAAAAATATGCAAAAAGAATGGGAAGTTCCGGACGGGAAGAGAGAAAGGAAGGACAGGGCAGCCTCGCCGGGCGGCGAGGCTGCCGGCGAATCACTGGGCGTCGAAGGCCTGGCCGTTGACGCCGGCGCTGTCCGGCCCCATGAGGTACAGGTAGACCGGCATGATCTCCTCGCCGGTGGGGTTGTTCAGCGGGTTTTCCCCAGGGTAGGCGAGGGCGCGCATGCTGGTACGGGTGGCGCCGGGGTTGACGCTGTTGGCGCGGATCGCGCTGGTACCGTCGAGTTCGTCGGCAAGGGTCTGCATCAGGCCCTCGGTGGCGAACTTCGATACCGAATACGCGCCCCAGTAGGCGCGGCCCTTCCGGCCCACGCTGCTCGAGGTGAAGATGATCGAGGCGTCGCTGGAGAGCTTCATCAGCGGCAGCATGGCGGTGGTCAGCATGAACATGGCATTGACGTTCACCTGCATCACGCGCATGAAGTTCTCCCCGGAAATCTGCTGCATCGGCGAGCGCGGACCGAGGATCGAGGCGTTGTGCAGCAGGCCGTCGATGCGGCCGAACTCGTTCTCCAGGGTTGCCGCCAGTTCCTCGAACTGGTGCGGCTGGGCGGTCTCCAGGTTGAACGGGATCACGGCGGCCTGCGGATGGCCGGCGGCCTCGATGGCGTCGTAGACCTCGTTCAGGTACTCCTCGGTCTTGCCCAGCAGCAGCACGGTGGCGCCGTGGGCGGCGAAGGTTTTGGCGGCGGCGGCGCCGATGCCGCGGCCGGCTCCGGTGACCAGGATCACGCGGTCTTTCAGCAGGTCGGGGCGAGCGGAGTACTGGAACATGTCGAATCCTTTGAATGCATGACCCGCCTGGCGGCGGGTCGTTGTCTGTCGGCGGCGCTGCGGATCAGCAGTCGCAGAGCGCGCGGTCGAGAACGTCGATGAGTTCGCGCGGGTGGTCGACGATCACGTCGGCACCCCAGTGCGCGGGGTTGTCTTCGGGATGGATGTAGCCATAGCGCACCGCCGCGGTCTTGGTCCCGGCGTCGCGGCCGGATTCGATGTCGCGCAGGTCGTCGCCGACGAACAGCACCCTCGACGGATCGATGCCGAGCTGGCTACAGGCCAGTAGCAGTGGCTCGGGATCGGGCTTGCTGCGGGTCACGTGGTCCGGGCAGACCAGCACCCTGGAACGCTCGGCGTAGCCCAGGCGCTGCATGATCGGTTCGGCGAAGCGCACCGGCTTGTTGGTCACCACGCCCCAGATCAACCCGGCTTTCTCGATCGCCGCGAGCAGTTCGGGGATGCCGTCGTAGGGCCGGCTGAGAACCGCGCAATGCTCCTGGTAGCGGTCGAGGAACTCCTGGCGCAGGGGTTCCAGTTCCGGGCTGTCCAGCGACAGGCCGAAGGCCGCGGCGACCATCGCGCGCGCGCCGCCGGAGACCACGTCGCGCACCCGTTGCTCGTCCACCGGCGGGAGGCCATGGGCGGCACGCATGGCCTGGGTGATGGCGATGAAGTCCGGCGCCGTGTCGAGCAGGGTGCCATCCATGTCGAACAGTACCGCTTTGAGCCGCATGCGCTTCACGCCTCCCGCTGGGTCTGGACCATGTAGTTGACGTCGACATCGTTGGCCAGCTTGTAGTGCTTGGTCAGCGGGTTGTAGGTCAGGCCGATGATGTCCTTGACCTCGAGACCGGCCTCGCGCGACCAGGCGCCGAGTTCCGACGGACGGATGAACTTGCGGAAGTCGTGGGTCCCACGCGGCAGCAACTGGAGGATGTATTCCGCGCCGATCACCGCGAACAGATAGGCCTTGGGATTGCGGTTGATGGTCGAGAGGAATACCTGTCCGCCCGGCTTGACCAGGCGGTGGCAGGCGCGGATCACCGAGGCCGGGTCCGGCACGTGTTCGAGCATCTCCAGGCAGGTGACCACGTCGAACTGCCCGGGCATTTCCTCGGCCATCTGCTCGGCGGTGATCTGCCGGTAGTCGACGGCGACACCGGATTCCAGCTGGTGCAGGCGCGCCACCGCGAGCGGCGCTTCGCCCATGTCGATGCCGGTGACGCTGGCGCCGCGCTGGGCCATGGCTTCGCTGAGGATGCCGCCGCCGCAACCGATGTCGAGCACCTTCTTGCCGGCCAGGCCGGCGCGCTCGTCGATCCAGTTGACGCGCAGCGGGTTGATGTCGTGGAGCGGCTTGAACTCGCTCTCGCGGTCCCACCAGCGATGGGCCAGTGCCTCGAATTTGGCGATCTCGGCGTGGTCGACGTTGCTCATAATCGTTCCCGTTGAAGAATGAAGCCTTTGGGGGAAGGGCCGCGGCGGCGGAATCCAATCCTTCATGTTGCCAGCTTTGGCGGAGGGATGGGGCCGGCGGCGGTTCGCCTTCCTATGTCAGTTTGTCGCAGCGGGCCGGCCCGCCGCGGTTCAGGACCTGTCGCTGGCGGCGATCTTCGCCCCCCATTCGCGGGCCCTGGCGATCAGGCGCTGTTCGTCGTGACGGAGCAGGCGGCCGTCGTCGAGGAGTTGCCTGCCGCCGACCCAGACATGCCGAACGCAGTCGCGGCCGCTGGCATAGATAAGTTGCGAAACCGGGTCGTAGACCGGTTGCTGGGCCAGGCCGGACAGGTCGAAGGCCACCAGGTCGGCGGCCTTGCCGGTTTCCAGGGAGCCGATCAGGCGCTCCAGGCCAAGCGCGCGGGCGCCGTTCAGGGTGGCCATGCGCAGCGCGCGATGGGCGTCGAGGGCGGTGGCCTGGCCGTACACGGCCTTGGCCAGCAGCGCCGCGGTGCGGGTCTCGCCGAGCAGGTCGAGGTCGTTGTTGCTCGCCGCACCGTCGGTGCCGATGGCTACGTTGACCCCGGCCTGCCAGAGCTTTTCCACCGGGCAGAAGCCGCTGGCCAGCTTGAGGTTGGATTCCGGGCAGTGGATCACCGAACTGTTGGTTTCCACCAGCATCGCCAGGTCGTCGTCGTCCACCTGGGTCATGTGCACCGCCTGGAAGCGCGGGCCGAGCAGGCCGAGGCGGTGCAGGCGGGCCAGCGGGCGCTCGCCGTTGCGCTCCATGGCCTGCTCCACCTCGAAGGCGGTCTCGTGGACGTGCATCTGGACGCTGGCGTCGAGTTCTTCGGTGAGCACCAGGATCTGCTCCAGCTTGTCGTCGCTCACCGTATAAGGTGCGTGCGGGCCGAAGGCGATGCGGATGCGTGGGTGGTGCTTGAGGTCGTCGAACAGCGCCATGCCCTGGCGGATCGCCTCGGCGCTGTCGCGGGCGCCGGGGATCGGGAAGTCCAGCACCGGGATCGCCACCTGGGCGCGTACCCCGCTGTCATGGACCACGCCGCAGATGGCCTGTGGATAGAAGTACATGTCGGAGAAACAGGTGATGCCGCCCTTTACCTGTTCGGCGATGGCCAGCTCCGTGCCGTCGCGGATGAAATCCTCGCTGACCCATTGGCCTTCGGCCGGCCAGATGTGGTCCTGCAGCCAGGTCATCAGCGGCAGGTCGTCGGCGAGACCGCGGAACAGACTCATCGCCGAATGGCCGTGGGCGTTGACCAGGCCGGGGGCGAGCAGCATGCCGGGCAATTCGCGGATTTCCGTGGCGCCATGGCGCATGGCCTGCTCGCGCGGCGCGACCAGGGCGATCTGGCCGTCGCGGATACCCAGCGCGTGATCGCGCAGCACCACCCCGGCGGGCTCCACGGGGACGATCCAGGTCGGCAGCAGGAGGAGGTCGAAGGGGTTACGGACGTTGGGCATGGCGGCGCATCCTGGGCGCAGAGCGGGAAGCCGGAAGTATACCCGAGCGTCCGCGGCTGGGGCTCGTTATAATCCGCAGCTTTTCCGTGATTCAGCGAGAGGTGTGTGCATGCGAGAGCGACTGCTGGCGGCCGAGCGGGTCAAGGCGATCGAGTGGCGGGACGGTACGCTGCGGTTGCTGGATCAGCGCCTGCTGCCCCAGGAGGAGGTCTGGCTCGAACACGAGTCGGCGGCCGAGGTGGCCAAGGCCATTCGCGATATGGTCGTGCGCGGCGCGCCGGCCATCGGCATCAGCGCCGCCTACGGTATCGTCCTTGGCGCCCGCGCGCGCCTGGCGCAGGGCGGCGACTGGCGCGCCGCGCTGGAGGAGGACTTCCGCCTGCTGGCCGACTCGCGACCCACGGCGGTCAACCTGTTCTGGGCGCTGAACCGCATGCGCGACCGTCTGGAGCGAATGAAAGAGGGCGACCGGCCGCTGGCGGTGCTGGAAGCCGAGGCGATCTCCATCCATGAAAGCGACCGCGAGGCCAACCTGACCATGGCCCAGTTGGGCATGGAGCTGATCCGCAAGCAGCAGGGCAGCCCGCAGAACATCCTCACCCACTGCAATACCGGCGCCCTGGCGACCGGCGGGTTCGGCACCGCGCTGGGGGTGATCCGCGCCGCGCACCTGGAAGGCCTGGTCAATCGCATCTACGCCGACGAAACCCGGCCCTGGCTCCAGGGCTCTCGGCTGACCGCCTGGGAGCTGGCCAACGAAGGCATCCCGGTCAGCCTGAACGTGGATTCGGCCGCCGCGCACCTGATGAAGACCGAGAACATCACCTGGGTCATCGTCGGCGCCGACCGCATCACCGCCAATGGCGATGTCGCCAACAAGATCGGCACCTACCAGTTGGCGGTCAACGCCATGCACCACGGCGTGCGCTTCATGGTGGTGGCGCCGAGTTCGACCATCGACATGAACCTGGAGAGCGGCGAGGACATCCCGATCGAAGAGCGCGACGGTCGCGAGCTGCTGGAAATCGGCGGGCGACGGGTGGCGGCCGAGGTCGATGCCTACAATCCGGTATTCGACGTGACCCCGGCGGATCTTATCGATGCCATCGTGACCGAGCGTGGCGTCGTCGAGCGTCCCGACGCCGAGCGCATGGCCGCCCTGATGAGCCGCAAGCGCCTGCATTGAACGAGGCGACTGGAGGTCGTCCCCGCCAGGGCCTTTGCCTTGGGCTGGGGCGTGGGCTGTGGTAAGCTCCGACGGTTATTCGAGCGCCCCGCGGAGGGGCCTCGAGAGTGCGCGAATCCTTGACTCAAGTCGTTGATTTGTAGTGAGTTGGCGCTGCTCGGGCATGCGCCGACCTACTTCGTTTGCCTCAGGATCGAGGCGGCGAAGTTCCACCAGAAAAAGGAACCAGGCTTCTCATGGGCGAACTGGCCAAAGAAATTCTCCCGGTCAATATCGAAGACGAGCTGAAACAGTCCTATCTCGACTACGCGATGAGCGTGATCGTCGGGCGGGCCCTGCCGGATGCACGTGACGGCCTGAAGCCGGTGCACCGCCGTGTGCTTTATGCCATGAGCGAGCTGGGCAACGACTGGAACAAGCCCTACAAGAAATCCGCCCGTGTGGTCGGCGACGTGATCGGTAAGTACCACCCACACGGCGACACCGCGGTCTACGACACCATCGTGCGCATGGCGCAGCCGTTCTCGCTGCGCTACATGCTGGTAGACGGCCAGGGCAACTTCGGTTCGGTGGACGGCGACAACGCCGCAGCCATGCGATACACCGAAGTGCGCATGGCCAAGCTGGCCCATGAACTGCTGGCGGACCTGGAAAAGGAAACCGTCGACTGGGTGCCCAACTACGATGGCACCGAGCAGATCCCGGCGGTCATGCCGACCAAGATTCCCAACCTGCTGGTCAACGGTTCCAGCGGTATCGCCGTGGGCATGGCGACCAACATCCCGCCGCACAACCTCGGCGAAGTGATCGATGGTTGCCTGGCGCTGATGGACAACCCCGACCTGACCGTCGATGAGCTGATGCAGTACATCCCCGGTCCGGACTTCCCCACCGCCGGTATCATCAACGGCCGCGCCGGGATCATAGAGGCCTACCGCACCGGGCGCGGGCGCATCTACATCCGCGCCCGCGCCGTCGTCGAGGAGATGGAGAAAGGCGGCGGCCGCGAGCAGATCATCATCACCGAGCTGCCGTACCAGTTGAACAAGGCGCGGTTGATCGAAAAGATCGCCGAGCTGGTGAAAGAGAAGAAGATCGAGGGTATTTCCGAGCTGCGCGACGAGTCCGACAAGGACGGCATGCGCGTGGTCATCGAGCTGCGTCGCGGCGAGGTGGGCGAGGTGGTCCTCAACAATCTCTATGCCCAGACCCAGCTGCAGAGCGTGTTCGGCATCAACGTGGTGGCCCTGGTCGACGGGCAGCCGCGCACGCTGAACCTGAAGGACATGCTCGAAGTGTTCGTCCGCCACCGCCGCGAAGTGGTGACCCGGCGTACCGTCTACGAGCTGCGCAAGGCCCGCGAGCGCGGGCACATCCTGGAAGGCCAGGCGGTAGCCCTGTCGAACATCGACCCGGTGATCGAGCTGATCAAGAGTTCGCCGACCCCGGCTGAGGCCAAGGAACGCCTGATCGCCACTGCCTGGGAGTCCAGCGCGGTGGAAGCGATGGTCGAGCGTGCCGGCGCCGACGCCTGTCGTCCGGAAGACCTGGATCCGCAGTACGGCCTGCGCGACGGCAAGTACTACCTGTCGCCGGAACAGGCCCAGGCGATCCTCGAGCTGCGCCTGCATCGCCTGACCGGCCTGGAGCATGAGAAGCTGCTCTCCGAATACCAGGAAATCCTCAACCTGATCGGCGAGCTGATCCGCATCCTGACCAATCCGGCGCGCCTGATGGAGGTGATCCGTGAGGAGCTGGAAGCGGTCAAGGCCGAATTCGGCGATGCTCGCCGCACCGAGATCGTGGCTTCCCAGGTCGACCTGACCATCGCCGACCTGATCACCGAGGAAGACCGCGTGGTGACCATCTCTCACGGCGGCTACGCCAAGTCCCAGCCGCTGGCCGCCTACCAGGCGCAGCGTCGCGGCGGCAAGGGCAAGTCCGCCACCGGGATGAAGGACGAGGACTACATCGAACACCTGCTGGTGGCCAACAGCCATGCGACCCTCCTGCTGTTCTCCAGCAAGGGCAAGGTCTACTGGCTGCGTACCTTCGAGATTCCGGAAGCCTCGCGTACCGCGCGTGGCCGGCCGCTGGTGAACCTGCTGCCGCTGGACGAGGGCGAGCGGATCACCGCGATGTTGCAGATCGACCTGGAGGCGCTGCAGCAGAACGGCGGCGCCGATGACGACCTCGACGAAGCCGAAGGCGCGGTGCTCGAGGGCGAGGTGGTCGAGGCCGCCGAGGTCGAGGAAGTCGAGGGCGAGACCGCCGAGCTGGTGGCCGAGCCGACCGGCGCCTACATCTTCATGGCCACCGCCTTCGGTACCGTGAAGAAGACCCCGCTGGTGCAGTTCAGCCGTCCGCGCAGCAGCGGCCTGATCGCGCTCAAGCTGGAAGAGGGCGACACCCTGATCGCCGCCGCGATCACCGATGGCGCCAAGGAAGTCATGCTGTTCTCCAGCGCCGGCAAGGTGATCCGCTTCGCCGAGAGCGTGGTGCGCATCATGGGCCGCAACGCCCGTGGCGTACGTGGCATGCGCCTGGGCAAGGGACAGCAGCTGATCTCCATGCTGATTCCGGAGTCCGGGGCGCAGATCCTCACCGCCTCCGAGCGCGGCTTCGGCAAGCGTACCCCGCTGAGCAAGTTCCCGCGTCGCGGCCGTGGCGGCCAGGGGGTGATCGCCATGGTCACCAACGAGCGCAACGGCGCGCTGATCGCCGCGGTACAGGTCCAGGAAGGCGAGGAGATCATGCTGATTTCCGACCAGGGCACCCTGGTGCGGACGCGTGTCGACGAAGTCTCCCTGTCCGGCCGCAATACCCAGGGCGTAACCCTGATCAAGCTCGCCAGCGACGAGGTACTGGTCGGTCTGGAGCGTGTCCAGGAGCCGTCGGGCGGGGATGACGAGGACCTGCCCGAGGGCGAGGAAGCTGCCGAATCGCTGGGCGAGTCGGCCGAATCCGAACCTGCGGCGGAAGCGGAAGGCAACGAAGAGTAAGGCTCGGGGCGGGTGCCTGCGCCCGCCCGGCCGATGACGTCGGCGGATAACTCACGGCTATCCGCCCTACCTATAGCGAGAGTGGATGTGAGCAAGCGAGCCTTCAATTTCTGCGCCGGTCCCGCGGCGCTTCCCGACGCAGTTCTGCAACGTGCCCAGGCCGAGCTTCTCGACTGGCGGGGCAAGGGCCTTTCGGTCATGGAAATGAGCCACCGTAGCGACGACTACGTGGCCATCGCCAGCAAGGCCGAGCAGGACCTGCGCGACCTGCTCGACATTCCCTCTGACTACAAGGTGCTGTTCCTGCAGGGCGGCGCCAGCCAGCAGTTCGCCGAGATCCCGCTGAACCTGCTGCCCGAAGATGGCGTCGCCGACTATATCGATACCGGTATCTGGTCGAAGAAGGCCATCGAGGAGGCCCGTCGCTATGGCAGCGTGAACGTCGCGGCCAGCGCCAAGGAGTACGACTACTTCGCCATTCCGGGTCAGAACGAGTGGACGCTGACCAAGGGTGCGGCCTATGTGCACTACGCCTCCAACGAGACCATCGGTGGCCTCGAGTTCGACTGGATTCCCGAGACCGGCGACGTACCGCTGGTCACCGACATGTCCTCCGATATCCTCTCGCGCCCGCTCGACGTGTCCCGCTTCGGCCTGATCTATGCCGGGGCGCAGAAGAACATCGGCCCGTCCGGCCTGGTGGTCGTGATCGTTCGCGAAGACCTGCTCGGCCGCGCCCGCAGCGTCTGCCCGACCATGCTCAACTACAAGATCGCCGCGGACAACGGTTCCATGTACAACACCCCGGCGACTTACTCCTGGTACCTGTCCGGCCTGGTCTTCGAATGGCTGAAGGAGCAGGGCGGGGTGACCGCGATGGAGCAGCGCAACCGCGCCAAGAAGGACCTGCTGTACAAGACCATCGATGCCAGCGACTTCTACACCAACCCGATCCAGCCGAGCGCCCGCTCCTGGATGAACGTGCCGTTCCGCCTGGCCGACGAGCGTCTCGACAAGCCGTTCCTGGAAGGCGCCGAGGCGCGCGGGCTGCTCAACCTGAAAGGCCACCGCTCGGTCGGCGGCATGCGCGCTTCCATCTACAACGCTCTTGGCCTGGACGCGGTCGAGGCGCTGGTCGCATACATGGCGGAGTTCGAGAAGGAGCACGGCTGATGGCGGACCAGGACCAGCTCAAGGCCTTGCGCCTGCGCATCGACAGCCTCGACGAGAAGTTGCTCGAGCTGATCAGCGAGCGTGCCCGTTGCGCCCAGGACGTGGCGCGAGTGAAGACCCAGACCCTGGGCGAGGGCGAGGCGCCGGTGTTCTACCGTCCCGAGCGCGAAGCCTGGGTGCTCAAGCACATCATGCAATTGAACAAGGGGCCGCTGGACAACGAAGAGGTCGCGCGACTGTTCCGCGAGATCATGTCGTCCTGCCTGGCGCTCGAGCAGCCGCTGAAAGTGGCCTATCTCGGACCCGAGGGCACCTTCACCCAGGCCGCGGCGCTCAAGCATTTCGGCAATGCGGTGATCAGCACGCCGATGGCGGCGATCGACGAGGTGTTCCGCGAGGTTGCCGCCGGCGCGGTGAACTTTGGCGTGGTGCCTGTGGAAAACTCCACCGAGGGAGCGGTCAACCATACCCTCGACAGCTTCCTCGAGCATGACATGGTGATCTGCGGCGAAGTCGAGCTGCGTATCCACCATCACCTGCTGGTCGGCGAAACCACCAAGACCGACAACATCACCCGGATCTATTCCCATGCCCAATCCCTCGCGCAATGTCGCAAGTGGCTGGACTCGCACTACCCGAGCGTCGAGCGGGTGGCGGTGTCGAGCAACGCCGACGCGGCCAAGCGGGTGAAGAGCGAGTGGAATTCGGCAGCGATCGCCGGCGACATGGCGGCCAGCCTGTACGACCTGAGTAAGTTGCACGAGAAGATCGAGGACCGCCCGGACAACTCCACGCGTTTCCTGATCATCGGCAACCAGGAGGTGCCGCCGACCGGCGACGACAAGACCTCGATCATCGTTTCCATGCGCAACAAGCCGGGGGCCCTGCACGAGTTGCTGGTACCGTTCCACAACAACGGTATCGACCTGACCCGCATCGAAACCCGTCCGTCGCGCAGCGGCAAATGGACCTACGTGTTCTTCATCGATTTCGTCGGCCACCATAAAGAACCGCTGATCAAGGACGTCCTGGAGAAGATCGGCCAGGAAGCCGTCGCCCTGAAGGTCCTGGGGTCCTATCCGAAAGCGGTGCTCTGAGCGCGCTGTCATTCCGAAGAGACGGGGCATCGATGAATGCCCCGTCCCGCGTCGAGGCTGAACTATCCATGTCCGATTTCCTTGCCCTGGCCCAGCCGGGGGTGCAAAAGCTGTCGCCCTACGTCCCTGGCAAGCCGGTGGACGAACTGGCCCGCGAGCTGGGCCTCGACCCTGCGGCGATCGTCAAGCTCGCCAGCAACGAGAATCCGCTGGGTGCGAGCCCACAGGCGCTGGAGGCAATCCGCGCCGAACTGGCGGAACTGACCCGTTATCCTGACGGCAACGGTTTCGAACTCAAGCGCAAGCTGGCCGAGCGTTGCGCGGTGGATGCGGCGCAGGTGACCCTGGGTAACGGCTCCAACGACATTCTCGACCTGGTCGCCCGTGCCTACCTCGCGCCTGGTCTGAACGCCGTGTTCAGCGAACATGCCTTCGCCGTCTACCCGATCGCCACCCAGGCCGTGGGCGCCGAGGGGCGGGCGGTCAAGGCGCGCGCCTGGGGGCATGACCTGGAGGCGATGCTCGCCGCCATCGATGGGCAAACTCGCGTAGTGTTCGTCGCCAACCCGAACAACCCGACCGGGACCTGGTTCGGTGCGGACGCCCTGGAGCGTTTCCTCGCCCGGGTGCCGGCGGAGGTGCTGGTGGTGCTGGACGAGGCCTATATCGAATATGCCGAGGGCGACGAGTTGCCCGATGGCCTGGACTACCTGGCGCGTCACCCCAACCTGCTGGTCTCGCGGACCTTCTCCAAGGCCTATGGCCTGGCTTCGCTACGGGTCGGCTACGCGCTTTCGAGCAAGGCGGTGGCCGATGTGCTCAACCGCGTGCGCCAGCCGTTCAATGTCAATAGCCTGGCCCTGGCGGCTGCCTGCGCGGCGCTGGACGACCATGACTACCTGGCGCAGAGTCGCCGCCTGAACGATTCCGGCATGGCGCAGTTGGAGGATGGTTTCCACGCGTTGGGCCTTTCCTGGATTCCCTCGAAGGGCAACTTCATCGCCGTGGATCTGGCTCGCGATGCCGGTCCGGTCTACCAGGCGCTGCTGCGCGAAGGCGTGATCGTGCGTCCGGTGGCTGGCTACGGGATGCCGACCTTCCTGCGCGTCTCCATCGGGCTGCCGGAAGAGAACGATCGTTTCCTCCAGGCGCTGGGCAAGGTGCTGGCGCATGACTGAGGTCACGCCGCTGCAACAGTCGACCCCTAAGCTGGGCCGCCTGGTGGTGGTGGGGCTGGGCCTGATCGGCGGCTCCTTCGCCAAGGGGTTGCGGAGCAAAGGGGTGTTCCGGGAAGTGGTCGGCGTGGATCGGGATGCCGAGTCTTGCCGCCTGGCGGTGGAGCTCGGCGTGGTCGACCGTTGCGAGGAGGATCTTGGCCGCGCCTGCGTCGGCGCCGACGTGATCCAGCTGGCGGTGCCGATCCTGGCGATGGAACGGGTGCTGGCCGACCTGGCGAAGCTCGACCTGGGCAAGGCTGTATTGACCGACGTTGGCAGCGCCAAGGGCAATATCGTGCGTGCCGCGCGTGCCGCGTTCGGTGGGATGCCGCGGTACCTGGTACCGGGGCATCCGATCGCGGGTTCCGAGCAGAGCGGAGTGACCGCGGCGAAGGCGACCCTGTTCCGCCGGCACAAGGTGATTCTCACGCCCTCCGCGGAGACCGATGCCGACGCGCTGGCGCTGGTCGACAGCCTGTGGCGCGCGCTGGGCGCGGATGTCGAGCATATGGAGGTCGAGCATCACGACGAGGTTCTGGCGGCCACCAGCCACCTGCCTCACCTGCTGGCCTTCACTCTGGTCGACTCCCTGGCCAAGCGCAGCGAGAACCTGGAGATCTTCCGCTATGCCGCCGGCGGTTTCCGTGATTTCACGCGGATCGCCGGCAGCGACCCGGTGATGTGGCACGACATCTTTCTCGCCAATCGCGAGGCGGTGCTGCGTACACTGGATGTTTTTCGTGACGACCTCGACGCGCTGCGCGAGGCCGTCGACACTGGGGACGGGCACCAGTTGTTGGGCGTTTTCACGCGCGCCCGGGTAGCCCGTGAGCATTTCAGCAAAATCCTGGCCCGTCGGGCCTATGTGGACGCCATGCACAACAACGACCTGATTTATCTGGCCCAGCCGGGCGGCAGCCTGTCCGGAACCATCCGGGTACCGGGCGACAAGTCGATTTCCCATCGCTCGATCATGCTCGGCTCCCTGGCCGAAGGCACCACCGAAGTGGAGGGCTTCCTCGAGGGCGAGGACGCACTGGCAACCATCCAGGCGTTCCGCGACATGGGGGTGGTGATCGAGGGGCCGCAGAACGGCCGCGTCACCGTCCATGGCGTTGGCCTGCACGGCCTCAAGGCCCCGCCTGGGCCGATCTACCTGGGTAACTCCGGTACTTCCATGCGTCTACTCAGCGGTCTGCTGGCGGCCCAGCCGTTCGACAGCACCCTGACCGGCGACGCTTCCCTTTCCAAGCGGCCGATGAATCGCGTAGCCAAGCCGCTGCGCGAGATGGGCGCGGTAATCGAGACGGGGCCGGAAGGTCGCCCGCCGATGACCATTCGCGGCGGCCAGCGCCTGACCGGTATGCATTACGACATGCCGATGGCCAGCGCCCAGGTGAAGTCCTGCCTGTTGCTCGCCGGGCTCTATGCCGCGGGCGAGACCTCGGTCACCGAACCGGCACCGACCCGCGACCACACCGAGCGCATGCTGCGCGGCTTCGGCTATCCGGTGGAGGTCGAGGGCAGCACCGCCAAGGTCGAATCCGGGCACAAGTTGAGCGCCACCCATATCGAGGTCCCGGCCGACATTTCCTCGGCAGCCTTCTTCCTGGTTGCCGCCAGTATCGCCGAAGGTTCGGAGCTGGTCCTGCAGCACGTCGGCATCAACCCGACGCGCATCGGCGTCATCGAGATACTGCGCCTGATGGGCGGTGACCTGAGCCTGGAAAACCAGCGCGAGGTCGGCGGCGAGCCGGTCGCCGACATCCGTGTGCGCTCCGCGCGGCTCAAGGGCATCGACATTCCCGAGGACCTGGTGCCACTGGCCATCGACGAGTTCCCGGTACTCTTCGTGGCTGCCGCCTGCGCCGAGGGGCGCACCGTCCTGCGTGGCGCCGAAGAGCTGCGGGTCAAGGAGTCGGACCGTATCCAGGTCATGGCCGACGGCCTGAAGGCCCTGGGCGTGAAGGCCGAGCCGACCCCGGATGGCATCGTCATCGAGGGTGGAGCGTTCGGAGGCGGTGAAGTCTGGGCGCACGGCGACCATCGTATCGCCATGTCCTTCAGCGTCGCTTCGCTGCGCGCCAGCGGGCCGATCCGCATCCACGATTGCGCCAACGTCGCCACCTCGTTCCCCAACTTCCTTGCCCTGTGTGCCCAGACCGGTATCCGGGTGGCCGTGGAGAACAACTGATGAACGGCGCTGTACCGATGCTCGCCATCGATGGCCCCAGTGGCGCCGGCAAGGGCACGGTCGCCGGGCTGCTCGCCCGGCGCCTGGGCTGGAACCTGCTGGATTCCGGGGCGCTTTATCGGCTGTTGGCGTTCGCCGCGGTCAACCATGGTGTCGACCTGACTAATGAAGAGGCGCTGAAGGTCCTGGCTGCGCACCTCGATGTGCAGTTCGTCGCCGCCGATGGCAGCCATGGGCAGCGCATCATTCTCGAAGGCGAGGAAGTGACCGATGTGATCCGTACCGAGCAGGTCGGTGCCGGCGCCTCGCAGGTCGCGGCGCTGCCGGCCGTGCGCGATGCGCTGCTGCAGCGCCAGCGGGCGTTTCGCGAGGTGCCGGGACTGGTGGCCGACGGACGCGACATGGGCACCGTGGTGTTTCCCGATGCGCCTCTGAAGATCTTCCTCACTGCCTCGGCGGAGGAGCGTGCGCGTCGACGCTACCTGCAGTTGAAGGCGAAGGGCGCGGATGTCGACCAGTCTGCCTTGCTGGAAGAAATCCGCGAGCGCGACGAGCGCGACAGCCAGCGCGCGGTCGCGCCGCTGAAACCGGCCGATGACGCGATCCTGCTGGACTCCACCGAAATGAGCATCGAGGCGGTGGTCGAGACGATCATCCGGCACTGCGAGCGGCAGGGCTGGGACGTCTGAGGTCTCGGCGCGGGAATTGACGATACAGGGCCTGGTTGCTAATATTCCAGACCTTATGTTGTGGTGTTTTGCAGGTGCGGCGAGGGTTGCCTCCCGACTTGCCTGACGCCATCGCAGAACAACCCAACTGGGCATTCCCATTCGGGAGTGCAATCAGAAGCTAGCAGGAAACCAGCACATTGTCCTGCGGCTTCATTTAATGACTTGACCGCATTGGCTGGTGATGCGGAATCGGGCCCTTCCGGGCCTTTGACTACAGGTATGAACATGAGCGAAAGCTTCGCAGAACTCTTTGAAGAAAGTCTGAAATCCCTCGACATGCAGCCGGGTGCCATCATCACCGGCATCGTGGTCGACATCGATGGTGACTGGGTCACCGTCCATGCCGGTCTGAAGTCCGAGGGCGTCATCCCGGTCGAGCAGTTCTACAACGAACAGGGCGAGCTGACCATCAAGGTGGGTGACGAAGTCCACGTCGCACTGGACGCGGTAGAAGACGGCTTTGGCGAGACCAAGCTGTCCCGCGAGAAAGCCAAGCGCGCCGAGAGCTGGATTGTTCTGGAAGCGGCTTTCGCTGCCGACGAAGTGGTCAAGGGCGTCATCAACGGCAAGGTCAAGGGCGGTTTCACCGTCGACGTCAACGGCATCCGCGCGTTCCTGCCGGGTTCGCTGGTCGACGTTCGTCCGGTTCGCGACACCACCCACCTGGAAGGCAAAGAGCTCGAGTTCAAGGTCATCAAGCTCGACCAGAAGCGCAACAACGTTGTCGTTTCCCGCCGCAGCGTCCTGGAAGCCGAGAACAGCGCCGAGCGTGAAGCTCTGCTGGAATCGCTGCAGGAAGGCCAGCAGGTCAAGGGTATCGTCAAGAACCTCACCGACTACGGCGCATTCGTGGATCTGGGCGGCGTAGACGGCCTGCTGCACATCACCGACATGGCCTGGAAGCGCATCAAGCATCCGTCCGAGATCGTCAACGTTGGCGACGAGATCGACGTCAAGGTCCTGAAGTTCGACCGCGAGCGCAACCGTGTGTCCCTGGGCCTGAAGCAACTGGGCGAAGACCCGTGGGTTGCCATCAAGGCGCGTTACCCGGAAGGCACCCGCGTCATGGCCCGCGTCACCAACCTCACCGACTACGGCTGCTTCGCCGAGCTGGAAGAGGGCGTGGAAGGCCTGGTACACGTCTCCGAAATGGACTGGACCAACAAGAACATCCATCCGTCGAAAGTCGTCCAGGTTGGCGACGAGGTGGAAGTTCAGGTTCTGGACATCGACGAAGAGCGTCGTCGTATCTCCCTGGGTATCAAGCAGTGCAAATCCAACCCGTGGGAAGACTTCTCCAGCCAGTTCAACAAGGGTGACCGTATCTCCGGTACCATCAAGTCGATCACCGACTTCGGTATCTTCATCGGTCTGGACGGCGGCATCGACGGCCTGGTCCACCTGTCCGACATCTCCTGGAACGAAGTCGGCGAAGAAGCCGTACGTCGCTTCAAGAAGGGCGACGAGCTGGAAACCGTCATCCTGTCGGTCGACCCGGAGCGCGAGCGCATCTCCCTGGGCATCAAGCAGCTGGAAGACGATCCGTTCTCCAACTACGCGTCCCTGCACGAGAAAGGCAGCATCGTCCGCGGTACCGTGAAGGAAGTCGACGCCAAGGGCGCTGTCATCAGCCTGGGCGATGACATCGAAGGTATCCTGAAGGCTTCCGAAATCAGCCGTGACCGCGTCGAAGATGCGCGCAACGTCCTGAAGGAAGGCGAGGAAGTCGAAGCCAAGATCATCAGCATCGACCGCAAGAGCCGCGTCATCAGCCTCTCCGTCAAGTCCAAGGACGTCGACGACGAGAAGGACGCAATGAAAGAACTGCGCAAGCAGGAAGTAGAAAGCGCTGGTCCGACCACCATCGGTGACCTGATCCGTGCTCAGATGGAGAATCAGGGCTAAGTCTCTGATCCATCATAAAAAAGGGCGGCCTAGGCCGCCCTTTTTCGTTTTCCCTTTCTTGGACCTGTTCAAAGACTGATCAGCATGCTAAAAGAGACCTGAGCTGATCTAGCCGCTTGAAAAAGAAGGGAAAACCATGACCAAGTCGGAGTTGATCGAACGGATCGTTACCCATCAGGGGCAACTGTCCGCGAAGGATGTCGAGTTGGCAATCAAGACCATGCTGGAGCAAATGTCCCAGGCCCTGGCGACCGGGGACCGGATCGAGATCCGTGGTTTCGGCAGCTTTTCCTTGCACTACCGCGCCCCGCGCGTCGGTCGCAACCCCAAGACCGGGGAGTCGGTACGCCTCGACGGCAAGTTCGTGCCGCACTTCAAGCCGGGCAAGGAGTTGCGGGATCGGGTCAACGAGCCGGAGTGATCTTGGCGGCGATTAAGAGGGAGTTTTCCATGCGATGGTTCAGACGGATTTTGACTGCGGTGGTTGTACTGATGGTTGCGCTGACGGTCATCATTTTTGTCTTGGAAAATCAAAGTGGTGTCAATCTATCTTTCCTTGGGTGGCGCACGCCTGAGGGGCCATTATCCTTGTTTGTATCTTTAGCCTTTGTTCTCGGTGGTTTAGGTGGAGTACTCAGCGGCATGTGGCTCCGTTTGATAGGTTCCGTATCCAAAGGCCATCTGCCAGTTCGTCGTGAAGCTATGAAATAGCTCTACTCCTCTGCGTTTCAGTTGATGATATCCCTTGCTATTTTCACTTCGTTGAGCGAGGGCGTTTCTCTATCCACTGCCGGCATGCTGTTGACGGTGGGAAAGGAAGAGGGGCGGCAACTAATTTCTAGCTAGAATGTCTAAAAGGGCTGCGGTATACCCTGCTTAGGAGGGTGTGCCATGCAGTTGTTGTCGGCATCCAGTCGCTAGTGCTGATTGCCGACCCAGATCGGTAGCAGCGGTGTAACTGCTTGTAATCTTGGAGCATGCTGTCAAAATGCAGCAGCTTCAGCCCATAGCTTTGCTCATGCTGCTGGTGATTTCCGCCAACCAATCAAAGACGGACTAGTTGTGACAGAAGAAACCTTTTTCCAGCGCGTGGCCAAAAATGAAGAGTTCGATCTGATAGGGCTTTTACGAGGCTTGTGGGCTGAAAAGTGGCTGATAGCTTGTATAACGATATTGACTACATCCTTGGTCGGGACATATGCCTTTTTAAGTAAGCCGGTTTATGAGGCACGTATAGCGGTACTCCCTCCATCATGGAGCAGTATTGCAGGATTTAATTTGGGGCGAGCCGATAATGGATTAACCACATTCTCCGTTAATGATGTTTATTCCGTTTTTTTGCGAAATCTTTTAGCTGAAGAGACTCGGAGAAATTTTTTTCGCGAAGTTTATCTGCCTTCCTTGAGTGAAAACGAGCGCTCTGGTTCGAAAGATCGTCTTTATTCGAATCTTTCTGAAGAAATGGAAATACAGAGACCTAGTAAGGATGAGCGTGAGCGCTACACCGTGATCTTTGAAAAGCACGATCCCGGTCAGGCGGCTGACTGGGGGCGTAGATATATAAAGCTGGCTGCCGAAGGCTCCATGAAGGAAATGCAAGACGCCGTGCAGCGAGAGTTTGAGGTAAAAAGTCGGAATATTCAGCAACAGATAGATATTTTGCGCGATGCGGCGAAGGCGCGTCGTGAAGACCGCATCAATCGTTTGAAAGAAGCTTATCAAATAGCCGAGTCGCTGAAGTTGGAAAATCCCCCTTTGATTGGCGGGCAGATGGATCAGCAGCTTTCTTCTATCATGGAGGGAGCATTGATGTATATGAGAGGTACCAAGGCCTTGCGGGCAGAAATCAGGGCTTTGGAAGAGCGAACGTCGGACGATCCATTCATTCCTGCTTTGCGAAATTTGCAAGAAAAGCAAGCTATGTATTCTACTTTGAAATTGGACGTAAATAAGGTCGCGGTATTCAGGCAGGATGGAGTAGCCGAAGTGCCGGATGATCCAGTTCGCCCGAAGAAGGGAATACTTCTAGTGCTGGGTGCGCTCTCTGGACTCGTTTGGGGAGTGATGATTGCTTTCATCGTTATGGCCGTTAGAAGGTCTCGCGCAAAATAGTCTATATATTTACTGCTATTTGGATTTTTGGATATTCAAGAGAGCTTTACAATTCTGGTTTGGCTTTATAGTTGGAGGTTCCTTTCATGGATATTAAGGCCGCTGTTGTCGGGTTGGGGTATGTTGGGCTACCTCTGGCTGTGGAGTTTGGAAAGAAGCGATCCGTCACAGGTTTCGATATAAATCATAGTCGTATTCGAGATCTGCAGAAAGGGTATGATTCTACTCTTGAGGTCGAAAAGGAAGAGCTGGAAAGTGCTGTACATCTGAAATTTACTTCCACTCTGAGTGAGCTTCAAGAGTGTAATTTCTTTATTGTTACTGTGCCTACACCCATTGATGAACATAAACAGCCTGATTTGACGCCTCTGGTGAAGGCATCTGAGAGTATCGCCAAGGTTCTGAAAAAGAATGACATCGTGGTGTATGAGTCCACGGTCTATCCTGGTGCGACTGAGGAAGTGTGCGTGCCCGTTCTGGAAAGGGAATCCGGGCTAAGATTTAATTCTGATTTTTTTGTAGGCTATAGTCCTGAACGTATAAACCCGGGGGACAAAGAGCATCGTGTCTCGACAATCAAGAAAGTAACTTCAGGGTCTACCCCTGAAGTAGCAGAGATAGTCGATTCTCTTTATAGGGAAATAATTACGGCTGGGACTCATAAGGCTGAGAGCATAAAAGTAGCAGAAGCTGCCAAGGTTATTGAAAATACTCAACGTGATCTAAATATTGCGCTTATAAATGAGCTGGCAATTATTTTCAATAAACTTGAGATTGATACCGAGTCCGTGCTGCAGGCGGCAGGAACGAAGTGGAATTTCCTCCCCTTTAGGCCGGGTCTTGTTGGTGGGCACTGTATTGGTGTAGATCCTTATTACCTTACCCATAAGGCTCAAAGCATAGGTTATCATCCGGAAATCATACTGGCAGGGCGACGTCTCAATGATGGCATGGGTGCGTATGTAGTTTCTCAGCTGGTCAAAGCCATGCTAAGAAAGCGTATTCATGTAGACGGCGCTCGTGTTTTGGTCATGGGGTTGACCTTCAAAGAGAACTGTCCCGATTTACGAAATACAAAGGTCGTGGATATAGTTCGGGAGTTGGCCGAATACAATATCGCCGTGGATGTATATGATCCTTGGGTAAGTGTTGAAGAGGCTCAGCATGAGTATGGGCTTACTCCTATTTCCGCGCCCGTCGAGGGCAACTATGATGCGGTTGTCCTAGCGGTAGCTCATAACGAGTTCAAGGAGCTTGGTGCGGATAAGATCAGGGCATTCGGGAAACTTGAAAGTGTAATATATGATTTGAAGTTTATCTTGGATAAGTCAGATTCTGACTTGCGCTTGTAAGGAGGGGTCATGAACGCTTACGCTAAGGCTTTAAGTAGGCTAGAGACTACTACTAGTAGTTGGCTGGTCACTGGGGTTGCCGGTTTTATTGGATCGAATCTTCTGGAGTTACTTCTGAAATTTAATCAGAAGGTTGTGGGGTTGGATGATTTTTCTACCGGGCATATGTATAACCTTGATGAAGTGAGGGGGCTTGTTGGCGAGGAGAGATGGAGGAACTTCAAGCTTATACAGGGGGATATCAGAGACATTGGTGATTGCAGGCGTGCAGTCGAGGGCGTCGATTATGTTCTTCATCAGGCCGCCTTGGGTTCCGTTCCTCGCTCAATTGCAGATCCGATTACTACAAACTCGGTAAATATCTCAGGATTTCTGAATATCCTCGTGGCGTCCAAAGAGGCGGGGGTTAAGAGCCTTACCTATGCAGCTAGTAGTTCAACCTATGGTGACCACCCAGGATTGCCTAAGGTAGAGGAAGTTATAGGGAAACCACTGTCGCCCTATGCAGTAACCAAGTACGTCAATGAGCTTTATGCTGATGTCTTTTCGCGCTGCTATGGCTTCAACTTGATTGGTTTGAGATATTTTAATGTTTTTGGAAAACGGCAGGATCCTAATGGGGCCTATGCTGCAGTGATTCCAAAATGGATTTCAGCTATGATAAAGGGTGAGCCCGTATATATTAATGGGGATGGTGAAACTAGTCGGGATTTTTGCTTCATTAATAATGTGATAAAAGCGAATCTGCTGGCTGCTTTTTGTGAAACCGAAGAGGCAAAAAATCAGGTTTATAATGTTGCTTATGGTGGTCGCACAACATTGGGTCAGCTTTTTGACTCGCTAAAAGTTGAGCTTTCCCGGAACGGTATTAACTATGAGCAAGGACCTATTTATAGGGAGTTTCGTGCGGGGGATGTACGTCACTCTCAAGCGGAAATCAAAAAGGCTCAAGCCTATCTAGGCTATAATCCCGAATATGATATCCAGGCTGGTATTGCTGAGGCTATGCCTTGGTATATATCTTTTGTAAAGTAGGCTCTTGGAAGATGAAGCTCTATTCAAGCAGTTTCCTGAATAGCTCTGAGAGTAAGCTTGCATGAATCCAAAAAATATATTTTGGAATCTGCTGGGATTAGGGCTTCCTTTAATTATTGCCGCTCTGACAGTGCCACATCTCATTGCCACTGTAGGAGTTGAAAGGTTTGGCTTTCTTGCTCTGTCATGGGGGCTTATTGGCTATGCCGGAATACTTGATCTGGGGATAGGTCGAGCTGTTACTCAGAAACTCTCCTCTATTCGTGGCTCTGATGAGGAGATGAATTCATACACAATAATGAGTACAGCTATTCGGATCACCGCCATTGTTGGTGGGCTGGGCTTTTCCCTGATTATCATATTTGGCCTCCTGGGGGGCGGAGAATTTTTTTCCCATAAAGATGTCAGTTCGCTTGAGCTAGAATTCTCTGTTTTACTATTGGCTTTTGCCTTACCTTTGCAAGCTATAAGTGCTACCTATAGAGGGGTGAATGAGGCGTATCTCAACTTCAAAGGGATCAACCTCTTACGTATCTTTCTTGGGGCGACTAATTTTGGTGGTCCTTTTCTAGTTTCTTTCTATGCAAAGGATCTTCATTATCTTGTAACTACCCTTGTCCTGTCTCGGGCTTTGGCTTTCTTTATATTCCGGCGTTTAGCTCATGGAGTACTCAAAGAAACACTGGTGGAGAGAAGTTGCAAATATGATCGGCGTCAGGCTGTTGAGTTGTTCCGATTTGGTGGTTGGGTCACTGTAAGTAGTATAATAAATCCTTTTCTTGTTCAGTCCGATAGGTTTTTTATTGGTGTTTTATTGTCTGCTGCAGCGGTAACCTCTTATGTAATTCCATATGAAATCACTATTCAGTCGATGATCCTTGTGGGTGCTGTTTCCACCGTTGCCTTTCCGTCTATATCAAATTTAATTCGCACTTCCTTTGCTGAAGCTCTGGAGTGTTTTAATAAATGGCTCTTGCGTGTGCTGTTGATAATGGGAGGAGGGATGCTTTGCCTGGCTTTTCTTTTGCCCTTTATTTTGAAGTTGTGGGTGGGGGATTATATAGGGGACGACTCTATCAGTGTAGGAAGGATCCTTTGTCTTGGAGTGTTTTTCAATGCGTTGGGTGCTATGTTCTATTCTTTCTTGCATGCCAACGCCAAGGTGAAAGAAACTGCAATTTTGCACTCCATAGAGCTACCAATATTTATCCTCATTTTGATTATTCTGATTCCACGACATGGGATCGTGGGGGCGGCTGTTGCGTGGTCGCTGAGAACATTAGTGGATACCATAGTGCTTGCTGTTTTGAGCTATTTTTCAGGCTGGAGAGTGAAATTTGCTAACTGCTAGTGCAAGAGTCGCCAGCTTTTTTATTGCTACTCTTCTGATTTTTTCTTTGGTTTTTCCTACGGCTTTGATCGGTATTAAATTCATTTTACTGATCTTGGCATTATTGTTTACGCTTATCTCTAGCCTCGCTCGGGCTGATCTGAACCTATATGTACTATTGGCTGGATTGTTTTATAGCGGTGTAGGGTTGGTTTGGTCTATTTATGGTGAGTTGAGGGGGAATGCAGGGGCTCTACAGGTACTTACCGTCATGGTGGTATATCCTGTTCTCTTCGTTTTGTTGGCAGTTTCTTATAGAGGACAATCTGAGGCGCTAGGTAAGTTGTTTTTTTACGCGGCACTTTTGATAGCTGTTCTTGATATATTTTTCGTTTTTGGTAATTACCTTTTTTCCTACAATCCAGTTTATGAGTCCATGGCTGCGATGTATGGCGATGCTGCTGTGGTGGATAATGCGGGAAGATATATAAAGTTTACGCTTCCCAATGTTTCATCTTTGATATTCTTGATCCCCTATGTGGTCAGTTATCTTCTGTGCCGAAAATTCTCTCTTTCCGGTCTATTTCTTCTGGCCCTTTTGCTACTGGTAGCATTTGTTTCAGGCAGGAGAGCACTGTTGCTTGTTGCTTTTACAGCACCTTTCTTGGCTTATTTTCTTACCATGGGTGCCGACCGTTTTCAATGGAAAGTCATTTCTCGTGTTTTACTGGTTTTTATAGTCTTCATGTTGGGTTTTTTGATTTTTTATAATACGTATCCTGAGTATGTCGAAAACCTTTTTTTATCCATAAGTAATTTTTCAGATAATGATAGCAATCTTGAGCGACGGTATCAGTTCGAAGCCTTGATGAAGGGAGTCTATCAGCAACCATTCTTCGGAATGGGCGCAGGAGCTATTGCTGATTATATTCGTTCGGAAGAAATGCCGTGGGCGTATGAACTTTTCTATGTTTCACTTGTTTTTCAATATGGGATTCTGGGTTTCTTGTTCTATGCTTTGGGCGTGCTTTTTTTGCTTGTCTTTCTAGTTTTGCGTGTGAGAAAAATTGGAAGGAGAAGCTTTGAGTTTTGCTATCTGTCCGGCATGTTAGCATTCCTAATGGCTACGGCAACCAATCCATATTTGGCAAAATTTGATTATATGTGGGTAATATTTATTCCGGTAGCATTGCTTAATTACAGTGCCGTTTCTAGGGGGAAGGATGGAAAGTCCAATTATTGATGTTGTCGTTGTTAACTGGAATGCGGGCCTTCAGTTGCGTGCCTGTGTTGACTCCATTTTTAAAAACTCTTCCGGACTGATAAGAAAAGTCATTGTGATCGATAATGGCTCTAACGATAACTCTTGTGCCCTTCTTGGTGAACGGGAGAATCTTGAGGTCGTGTTGACAGGAGAGAATCTCGGTTTCGCTACAGCCTGCAATCTCGGAGCTTCCAAAGGAAAGGCTGAATATATACTTTTCCTGAATCCAGATGCGGAACTCTATGAAGAGACGATAGGTTCTGTTGTTCGCTTCATGAATAGATCCGAAAACTCTAAGGTAGGAGTTTGTGGAGTGCAATTAATCGATGAACAAGGACAGGTTAGTCGTAGCTGTGCTCGATTTCCCTCTTCCGCAAGAATGTTGATGCATACTATGGGCGTTGATCGAATCTTTCCTGCTCTCGGATATGCAATGACTGATTGGGATCACTTGTCATCCAGGCCTGTAGATCATGTTATCGGAGCGTTCTATTTTGTAAGGCGGCATGTTTTCAAGCTGGTCGGTGGCTTTGATGAGCGCTTCTTCGTCTATCTAGAGGACCTTGATCTGTCTTACCGTATATCCTGTTCTGGATGGAGTAGTTTTTACCTTTCCACTGCCCAGGCATTCCATGCCGGTGGAGGTGCCTCAAGGCAGATCAAGGCGCGGCGGCTTTTCTACTCCCTGAGAAGCCGACTTATCTATATTTTCAAGAACCTTCCGACCGTTTCTGCGTTTTTGATTCTGTTGTCCAGCTTGTTTTTTGAGCCTGTCATTAGATCTATGTTTTCCATGGTTAAACTTTCCTTTCCTGCTCTTCGGGAAACCTGGTCAGCTTATTTAATGCTTTACCGCTGGTTGCCGAAGTGGATTTTCTTTAACGCTACGCGATAGCTATTATGAAAATATTGTTGCTTTCCAAGTACCCACGCCTAGGAGCCAGCAGCCGACTGCGGACTCTCCAATATATCGATTATCTAGAGTCGAAAGGAGGAAGGGTAGATGTTAGAAGTTTTTTTGATGATGGCTACCTGTCTGGTCTCTATTCCTCGGGGCGTCGTTCTTTTTATAATGTTTTAAAGTCATACATCTCGCGTTTCTTTGTACTTTTCACTGTCTGTAGGTACGATTTAATCTGGATTGAAAAAGAGATTTTTCCGTATTTTCCTTCTGTGGCTGAGAGGTTTTTAAGATTTTTTGGAAAGCCTTATGTGGTTGACTACGATGATGCCATTTTTCATAACTATGATCTTTCTGGGAATTGGTTGGTCAGAAAATTTCTCGGCAAAAAAATTGATAGCGTCATGCGTCACTCTTCATGTGTGATCGCAGGTAATGACTACTTAGCTGAGCGAGCCCGGGTTGCTGGTTCAT
Source organism: Pseudomonas sp. PS1(2021) (assembly GCF_020405165.1). Taxonomy (NCBI): domain Bacteria; kingdom Pseudomonadati; phylum Pseudomonadota; class Gammaproteobacteria; order Pseudomonadales; family Pseudomonadaceae; genus Pseudomonas; species Pseudomonas sp. PS1(2021). The sequence goes on from NZ_CP084484.1 coordinate 583,573, forward strand.
CTCGAGTGGAAATTATTCCTACAGTGATCGATCTCGAACGTTACGAGGTCAGAGATGAGTCTTGTTCTAAGAAAATAGTCATAGGCTGGATTGGTTCTCCTTCGACTCAGAAGTATCTACTCGATATTGCCCCTGAACTAGTGAAGCTCTGTGTCGAATATCAGGCATCCATGCTCCTTGTAGGGGCTACGCCCGAGATATCATCCTACTTCTCAGGCGTCTATGTGGATGTCAAAGCGTGGAAGGAAGAAGATGAGGTAGGATATATTCGGCAGATGACAATTGGTATAATGCCGTTGCCCGATGGCCCTTGGGAAAAAGGAAAGTGTGGATATAAGCTAATTCAATATATGGCATGTGGCGTTCCCGTCGTTGCCTCGCCAGTTGGTGTTAATATTGAAATCGTCGAAAATAATGAGTCAGGACTTCTGGCTGAGGGAAATAGAGGATGGCGTGAATCCTTGCAGAAGCTTCTGCAGTCTTCCGAACTCAGGCGGGAGTGCGGGCGGAACGGACGTTCCTCGGTAGAAAAAATATATTCCCTTCAAGTTCAGTCCCGCCGTCTTCATCAGACATTTACTGAAGTTTTGAGTTAGTCGCCGGTCTATTGAGTCTGCTTGCTGGGGATTTTTGGGTGAAGTTAGGTATGAGTGCTAAAAGCTGTCAGGAGCCTGTATGAGGCCGGTTTTGCTAATGGTGATAAACGATCCGGCGTTCTTTATATCTCATCGTCTACCCATTGCGACAGGGGCTAGGAGTTCCGGTTTCGATGTGCATATTGCGACCAGACCCGGACAGGCTGTATCAAGGCTCATAGCGGAAGGTTTTCGGCATCATGAACTGCCTTTGTCCAGAAGTGGAAAAAATCCTTTTTCGGAGTTTTATCTCTTGCTGTCTATATGGCGTCTGCTGTGGAAGCTACGCCCCGATATTTTGCATCTGGTCACGATAAAACCGGTCTTATATGGCGGTATCGCTGCCCGTCTGGCGCCGGTGAAGGGAGTTGTAGCGGCTGTTTCTGGACTTGGTTTCGTCTTTATGGCCAAGGGCTCGAAGGCCAGTGTGTTTCGCTCAGGGATCGCTTGGCTTTATCGGCGGGCCTTGGGCAAGAAAAGGTTGCGTGTCATCTTTCAGAATCCCGATGATCGGGATGCGCTGATTGGCTTGGGGGCGATCACTTATGAAAAGTCCGTCCTGATCCGCGGCTCTGGAGTTGACCTGTCGCTGTGCCATCCGGCACCGGAAAGTCCTGGTACGCCGGTGGTCACTCTGGCAGCTCGCTTGCTCAGAGATAAAGGTGTAGTGGAGTTCGTCGAAGCGGCAAATATCCTCAGGCAGCGTGGTGTGTCAGCGCATTTCCAGTTGGTCGGGGATTTGGATCCGGGGAATCCCAGCAGTATCGAAGAGTTCGACCTGGAGCGGTGGCGGAGCGAAGGTACGGTCGAGTGTCTTGGTTATCGTCAGGATATTGCGTCCGTCTTCGCTCATTCGCATATAGTTGTCTTGCCTTCGTATCGCGAAGGACTTCCCAAGGTCCTGGTTGAGGCTGCTGCCTGCGGTCGCGTAGTCGTGACGACAGATGTGCCGGGTTGCCGGGACGCTATCGAAGCGGATAGAACCGGCCTGCTGGTGCCAGTTCGTGACGCAGTGGCGTTGGCTGACGCCATTCAGCGTCTTGTCGAATCTCCGGAGCTGCGGAAGAAGATGGGGGCTGCTGGGCGGACATTGGCAGAGCGTGATTTTGCGATCGAAAGTATCGTCCAACAGCACCTCGATATCTATCGGGCACTAGGGAGCGGAGCTTGAGTCGACACAATGTATTGGTGACGGGCGCTACCGGATTCGTCGGGGCTGCGTTGGTCGAGAGTTTTTGGTCTTCGGAAAAGTACAGGGTCTGGGCCGGTTACCGTCGAGAGAGTAGCCCCTGGCCCGAGGGGGTTACCCCTTTGTTCTTGGGGGAGCTGGGTAGTTCCGTGGCCTGGGAGACGGAATCGCTCATCGACACGGTGATCCATTGTGCCGCGCGTGTGCATGTCATGAGCGAGACGGTTTCCGATCCGCTTGCCGAGTTTCGCAAGGCCAATGTCCAGGGTACCCTCGATCTGGCCCGTCAGGCCGCATCCCTGGGAGTTCGTCGTTTTATCTATCTCAGCTCGATCAAAGTCAATGGCGAGGGGAGCGAGCCCGGGCAGCCCTACTTCGCCGATAGCCTGCCTAATCCAGTCGATCCCTATGGTGTTTCCAAGCTGGAGGCGGAGCGGGCGCTCCTGGACCTGGCGGCGGAGACCGGCCTCGAGGTTGTGATCATTCGTCCTGTCCTGGTGTATGGCCCTGGGGTCAAGGCCAACGTACAGACTATGATGCGCTGGCTGAAGAGAGGGGTTCCGCTTCCCTTGGGGGCGATACACAATCGGCGCAGTCTGGTGGCGCTGGATAACTTGACCGATTTGATCGCTACCTGTATCGATCACCCGGCAGCGGTTAACCAGGTCTTTCTGGTAAGCGACGGGGAGGATCTTTCCACTACTGACCTGCTTCGGAGAATGGGGAACGCGTTACGTACGCCCGCGCGCCTGGTGCCTGTTCCCGCCAGTTGGATTGGCCTGGTCGCCAAGACGCTGAACAAGCAGGCGTTTGCTCAGCGCCTGTGCGGTTCGCTGCAGGTCGATATAGAAAAAAACCGTCGGATGCTTGGCTGGACGCCGCCTGTAGGCGTGGACGAGGCTTTGGAAAAAACCGCCCGCTATTTCCTGGATCACCAATGATGAATCTGTGGTTGTTGTTGCCGGCGGTTGCCGGCCTTTCCCTCTTGCTGACCGCGGGGCTGCGTCGTTATGCGATTGCTCGCAGTCTGATGGACGTACCCAATGCCCGAAGTTCCCACCAGGTTCCGACACCACGAGGCGGCGGTGTCGCTATCGTGCTTTCCTTCCTGCTGGCAGTCCTGTTGGCGGCCTTCCTGGGCATGATGGATATGAGGCTGGCCATCGGCATCCTCGGCGCAGGCGTGGGGACCGCATTGCTGGGTTTTCTGGATGACCACGGTCATATCGCTGCCCGTTGGCGTCTGCTCGGGCATTTCGCCGGCGCCTGCTGGCTGCTGTACTGGCTGGGAGGCCTGCCGGCGCTGGTCTTTTTCGGTTTTATGGTCGACCTAGGGTGGGTCGGACATATAGGTGCGGTGTTCTACTTGGTCTGGATGCTCAATCTCTACAATTTCATGGATGGTATCGATGGGATTGCCAGCGTCGAGGCTGTGTGCGTGTGCATTGGTGCTGTTCTGCTTGTCGTCGTCAGTGGCGTCGGTTCCAATAATGCATCCCAAGGCATCTGGTTGTCGGCACTGCTGGCGTCCGCGGTGACGGGTTTCCTCTTCTGGAACTTCCCCCCGGCGCGGATCTTCATGGGAGACGCCGGTAGCGGTTTTTTGGGAATCATCCTTGCAGGCCTTTCCCTGCAGGCTGCCTGGGTCTCGTCGCAACTCTTCTGGGGATGGCTGATCCTGCTGGGGGTTTTCGTCGTCGATGCCACTCTGACCCTGCTGCGTCGATTGCTGCGGGGAGACAAGGTATATGAGGCACATCGCAGTCATGCATATCAGTACGCCTCTCGTTATTACGGACGTCACCTGCCTGTCACCCTGGCAGTTGGGTGTATCAATCTTGTCTGGTTGCTACCATTGGCGCTATTTGTTGCGTCGGGTCGAATTGACGGCATGCTTGCGTTGTTGATCGGCTACCTGCCTTTGGTAGCCCTGGCCCTTCGGTTCAAGGCCGGAACCCTGGAACCACGCGTTGCCTGAATGCCCCTTCGGCTAGAGGAGCGGGCTGGTTCTGCAGAAACGTATATTATGAAGGGAATGTGCAGGCGATTATCTAGTGTGTGAATACCGCTAATATCGCGACTTGGATTCCAGAATGGCATGTGCCAGATCGAATAAATGGATTGGCCGGGTACGGTTGTATTGAAGGGGGCTGATTAATAGGATGTTGGATAACTTGCGTGTACGCCTCTTGGGATTACCTCGCCGCCAAAAGCGGATTCTCCAGGTCGCGACGGACATCGCTCTGGTATGGCTCTCATTGTGGCTGGCCTTTCTGGTGCGTCTTGGCACGGAAGACATGATCAGCCCCTTCGGCGGCCATGCCTGGCTGTTCATCGCCGCCCCGTTGGTGGCCATTCCCCTGTTCATCCGCTTCGGCATGTACCGGGCGGTGATGCGCTACCTGGGCAACGACGCCCTTATCGCGATCGCCAAGGCCGTCACCATTTCCGCTCTGGTCCTGTCGTTGCTGGTCTATTGGTACCGCTCCCCGCCGGCGGTGGTGCCGCGTTCCCTGGTGTTCAACTACTGGTGGCTGAGCATGCTGCTGATCGGCGGCTTGCGTCTGGCCATGCGCCAGTATTTCATGGGCGACTGGTACTCTGCTGTGCAGTCGGTACCATTTCTCAATCGCCAGGACGGCCTGCCCAGGGTGGCCATCTATGGCGCAGGGGCGGCCGGCAACCAGTTGGTTGCGGCATTGCGTCTCGGTCGGGCGATGCGTCCGGTGGCGTTCATCGATGACGACAAGCAGATCGCCAACCGGGTCATCGCCGGTCTGCGGGTCTATACCGCCAAGCATATCCGCCAGATGATCGACGAGACGGGCGCGCAGGAGGTTCTCCTGGCGATTCCTTCCGCCACTCGGGCCCGGCGCCGAGAGATTCTTGAGTCCCTGGAGCCGTTCCCGCTCCACGTGCGCAGCATGCCCGGCTTCATGGACCTGGCCAGCGGCCGGGTCAAGGTGGACGACCTGCAGGAGGTGGACATCGCTGACCTGCTGGGGCGCGACAGCGTCGCACCGCGCAAGGAGCTGCTGGAACGGTGCATCCGCGGTCAGGTGGTGATGGTGACCGGGGCGGGCGGCTCTATCGGTTCGGAACTCTGTCGGCAGATCATGAGTTGTTCGCCTGGCGTGCTGATCCTGTTCGAGCACAGCGAATACAACCTCTACAGCATCCATCAGGAACTGGAGCGTCGGATCAAGCGCGAGTCGCTTTCGGTGAACCTGTTGCCGATCCTCGGTTCGGTGCGCAACCCTGAGCGCCTGGTGGACGTGATGCGCACCTGGAAGGTCAATACCGTCTACCATGCGGCGGCCTACAAGCATGTGCCGATCGTCGAGCACAACATCGCCGAAGGCGTTCTCAACAACGTGATAGGCACCTTGCATGCGGTGCAGGCCGCGGTGCAGGTCGGCGTGCAGAACTTCGTGCTGATTTCCACCGACAAGGCGGTGCGACCGACCAATGTGATGGGCAGCACCAAGCGCCTGGCGGAGATGGTCCTTCAGGCGCTCAGCAACGAATCGGCGCCGGTGCTGTTCGGCGACCGGAAGGACGTGCATCACGTCAACAAGACCCGTTTCACCATGGTCCGCTTCGGCAACGTCCTCGGTTCGTCCGGCTCGGTCATTCCGCTGTTCCGCGAGCAGATCAAGCGTGGCGGCCCGGTGACGGTCACCCACCCGAGCATCACCCGTTACTTCATGACCATTCCCGAGGCGGCGCAGTTGGTTATCCAGGCCGGTTCGATGGGGCAGGGCGGAGATGTATTCGTGCTGGACATGGGGCCGCCGGTGAAGATCCTGGAACTCGCCGAGAAGATGATCCACCTGTCCGGCCTGAGCGTGCGTTCCGAGCGTTCACCCCATGGTGACATCGCCATCGAGTTCAGTGGCCTGCGTCCTGGCGAGAAGCTCTACGAAGAGCTGCTGATCGGTGACAACGTGAATCCCACCGACCATCCGATGATCATGCGGGCCAACGAGGAACACCTGAGCTGGGAGGCCTTCAAGGTCGTGCTGGAGCAGTTGCTGGCCGCCGTGGAGAAGGACGACTACTCGCGGGTTCGCCAGTTGCTGCGGGAAACCGTTAGCGGCTATGCGCCTGACGGTGAAATCGTCGACTGGATCTATCGCCAGAGGCGGCGAGAACCCTGAGTCATCGTTCTCCGGAAAAGGCCGCCTAGCGGCCTTTTTTGTTTTCTACGTACGATGTTTCCGGTGCCGGACCAGGAAGCGACTGCTTTGCTGGGGCTGTCGATCCAGGTGCGTTCCACGGCGATAAGGTGGTTTCGTGGATGGGCATGAAGCCCTCTACGTGGTCATTCATCTCTGAAGGAGTGCACCCATGCACCTAATCAAATCCGCTCTGCTTCTCATCCTGTTCGCCTGTCTTCCGTTTTCGGCTTCCGCCGCACCGGTCGCCGTCGCCAAGAATCCGCTGGCCGCAACGACACCTGCGACGACCGTGTCGCCGGGGGAACAGGTCAATATCAACACGGTCGACGAGGCCGCCCTGATACGGGGGCTCAACGGTGTCGGCGAGGCCAAGGCCAGGGCGATCCTCGAGTATCGTGCGGCCCATGGTCCGTTCGTCTCGGTGGATCAACTGCTGGAAGTGAAAGGGGTAGGCCCGGCGTTGCTGGAGAAGAACCGGTCGCGGATCGTCATCGAGTGAGGTGCGACTGAAGGGACGAACTTTCGTCCCGATAACGAAAAAGCCCCCGGCATGTGCCGAGGGCTTTGAATTTGGCTCCGCGACCTGGACTCGAACCAGGGACCCAATGATTAACAGTCATTTGCTCTACCGACTGAGCTATCGCGGAACAGCGAGGCGTATGTTACTGATTAAAAAGGGGAAGTCAAGCCTCTCCCGATGACTTCCCCATTTTCCCTACAGGACCTGGACGATGGCCTTGGTGATGGTCTCCAGGTTCGATTTGTTCAGCGCGGCGACGCAGATACGGCCGGTGCTGACGGCGTAGATACCGAACTCGGTCTTCAGGCGCTCGACCTGGTCGGCGGTCAGACCGGAATAGGAGAACATGCCACGTTGGCGACCGACGAAGCTGAAGTCGCGCTTGGCGCCGTGGGTTGCCAGTTGCTCGACCATCGCCAGGCGCATGTCGCGGATGCGGTCGCGCATCTCGCCCAGTTCCTGTTCCCAGAGGGCCCGCAGTTCCGGACTGTTGAGCACGGAGGAGACGACGCTGGCGCCGTGGGTCGGTGGGTTCGAATAGTTGGTGCGGATCACCCGCTTCACTTGCGACAGCACGCGGGCCGATTCATCGCGGCTTTCGGTAACGATCGACAGGGCGCCGACGCGTTCGCCATAGAGCGAGAAGGATTTGGAGAACGAGCTGGAGACGAAGAAGCTCAGGCCCGACTGGGCGAACAGGCGCACCGCGGCGGCGTCTTCCTCGATGCCGTTGCCGAAGCCCTGGTAGGCGATATCGAGGAACGGTACATGGCCCTTGGCCTTGAGCACGTCCAGCACCTGCTTCCAGTCGTCCAGCTCGAGATCGACGCCGGTCGGGTTATGGCAGCAGGCGTGCAGGACCACGATCGAGCGGGCCGGCAGGGCATTCAGGTCTTCCAGCAGGCCGGCGCGGTTCACGCCGTTGCTGGCGGCGTCGTAATAGCGGTAGTTCTGCACCGGGAAGCCGGCGGCTTCGAACAGTGCGCGGTGGTTTTCCCAGCTCGGGTCGCTGATGGCCACGGTGGCGTCGGGCAGCAGGCGCTTGAGGAAGTCGGCGCCGAGCTTGAGGGCGCCGGTGCCGCCGACGGCCTGGGTCGTGACCACACGGCCGGCGGCCAGCAGCTCGGATTCGTTACCGAACAGCAGTTTCTGTACGCCCTGGTCGTAGGCGGCGATCCCTTCGATCGGCAGGTAGCCGCGCGGCGCGTGGGCCTCGATGCGGGCCTTCTCGGCAGCCTGCACGGCACGCAACAGCGGAATGCGCCCCTCCTCGTTGTAGTACACGCCCACGCCCAGGTTGATCTTGCCCGGACGGGTATCGGCGTTGAAGGCTTCGTTCAGGCCAAGGATGGGATCACGCGGTGCCATTTCGACGGCAGAAAACAGACTCATTTTGCGGCTGCTCGGAGTGTGAAGAGAGGAGGGCAACGCAACCCGTTATGCGGGGGCGCAAAGGGTTGCGCAAACGGGGGGTTATTATAGACACCCCTTGATGCATGCGGCGACATTTAGGTGCATGCTTTCAGCTATTTCTGACGCCGGATTTTCCTTGGCGTCACAGCTCCCTGCGAGGTTTTTCATGGATACGTTCCAACTCGACTCGCGCTTCAAGCCCGCCGGCGACCAGCCGGAAGCCATCCGGCAGATGGTCGAGGGGCTGGAGGCGGGGCTTTCGCACCAGACCCTGCTGGGGGTGACGGGCTCTGGCAAGACTTTCAGCATCGCCAACGTGATTGCCCAGGTGCAGCGCCCGACCCTGGTCCTGGCGCCGAACAAGACCCTGGCGGCCCAGCTCTACGGGGAGTTCAAGACGTTCTTCCCGCACAATTCCGTGGAGTACTTCGTTTCCTACTACGACTACTACCAGCCGGAGGCCTACGTACCGTCTTCCGATACCTATATCGAGAAGGATTCCTCGATCAACGACCATATCGAGCAGATGCGCCTGTCAGCGACCAAGGCGCTGCTCGAGCGTCCGGATGCGATCATCGTTGCCACCGTGTCGTCCATCTACGGCCTCGGTGATCCCGCGTCCTACCTGAAGATGGTCCTGCACCTGGACCGCGGCGACCGCATCGACCAGCGCGAACTGCTGCGGCGACTGACCAGCCTGCAGTACACCCGTAACGACATGGATTTCGCCCGTGCGACTTTCCGTGTGCGTGGCGATGTGATCGACATCTTCCCGGCCGAATCCGATCTCGAAGCGATCCGTGTCGAGTTGTTCGACGACGAGGTGGAAAGTCTCTCGGCCTTCGACCCGCTCACCGGCGAGGTGATCCGCAAGCTGCCGCGCTTCACCTTCTACCCCAAGAGCCACTACGTGACCCCGCGCGAGACGCTGCTGGAGGCGGTCGACCAGATCAAGGCCGAACTCAAGGAACGCCTTGACTACCTGCGCAACAACAACAAACTGGTGGAAGCGCAGCGCCTGGAGCAGCGCACGCGTTTCGACCTGGAGATGATCCTCGAACTGGGCTACTGCAACGGCATCGAGAATTACTCGCGCTATCTTTCCGGGCGGGCCCCCGGCGAGCCGCCGCCGACGCTCTATGACTACCTGCCGGACAATTCGCTGCTGGTTATCGACGAGTCGCACGTCAGCGTTCCGCAGGTCGGCGCGATGTTCAAGGGCGACCGCTCGCGCAAGGAGACCCTGGTGGAATACGGTTTCCGCCTGCCTTCGGCGCTGGACAACCGGCCGCTGCGCTTCGAAGAGTGGGAGGCGGTGAGTCCGCAGACCATCTTCGTCTCCGCCACCCCGGGCCCCTACGAGGCGGAACATGCCGGGCGGGTCATCGAGCAGGTGGTGCGTCCCACCGGGCTGGTCGATCCGGAGATCGAGGTACGTTCGGCGATGACCCAGGTGGACGACCTGCTCTCGCAGATCCGCCAGCGGGTGGCCAAGGACGAGCGGGTGCTGGTGACTACCCTGACCAAGCGCATGGCCGAGGACCTCACCGATTATCTCGGTGATCACGACGTTCGGGTACGCTACCTGCACTCGGACATCGATACCGTCGAGCGAGTGGAGATCATCCGCGACCTGCGCGCCGGTGCGTTCGACGTGCTGGTGGGGATCAACCTGCTGCGCGAAGGCCTGGACATGCCCGAGGTGTCGCTGGTGGCGATCCTCGACGCGGATAAGGAAGGCTTCCTGCGCTCGGAGCGCTCGCTGATCCAGACCATCGGTCGTGCCGCGCGCAACCTGCACGGCAAGGCGATCCTCTACGCCGACAACGTCACCGGCTCGATGCAGCGCGCGATCGACGAGACCGAGCGGCGTCGGGCCAAGCAGATCGCCTTCAACGAAGCCCATGGCATCGTGCCCAAGGGGGTGCGCAAGGACATCAAGGACATTCTCGAAGGCGCCGTGGTGCCCGGCGCGCGCGGCAAGCGCAAGGGCGTGGCCAAGGTGGCGGAAGAGAGCGGGCGCTACGAGAACGAACTGCGCTCGCCGAGCGAGATCAGCAAGCGCATCCGCCAACTGGAGGAAAAGATGTACCAGTTGGCCCGCGACCTGGAGTTCGAGGCGGCGGCGCAACTACGCGACGAGATCCAGACGCTGCGCGAGCGCCTGGTCAACGTCTGATCCTCAGTGAGCCCCGGCGTCGGCGCGGGCGCCGATGCCGGCCGGCAGCGAGCGGGTCAGCAGCACCGCGAGCATGCTCACTGCGAGCACCATGCCGATGACATGGAAAGCATCGTTGTAGGCCATGATCATCGCCTGCTGGTGGGTGATCTCGCTGAGTTTGCCCAGCGCCGCCTGCTGGCTGCCCAGTTGCGCGGCGAGTTGCGCGAGGCGTTCGTCGACCTGCGGGTTGGTCGGCACCAGGGCTTCGCGCAGATAGTCGAAGTACACCTTGGCGCGACTGTCGAGCAGGGTCGCGAGCAGGGCGATGCCGATGGCGCCGCCGAGGTTGCGCAGGATGTTGAACAGGCTCGAGGCCGAGCCGGCATCCTGTGGCTGCAGGTAGGCGGTGGCGATCAGCGAAATGGTCACCATGATCATCGGCTGGCCGAGGGCGCGCAGTAGCTGGATCTGGTTGAACTGCGGTCCGGCGAAGTCCGGGTTGAGCACTCCGGAGAAGAAGCTGGCAAGGCCGAACAGGCCGAAGCCGGCGGCGCAGAGCAGGCGCGGCGAGACCAGCTTCATCAACTTCGGAACCAGCGGGATCAGGAACAGCTGGGGAATGCCCATCCACATGATCACCTCGCCGATCTGCATGGCGTTGTAGCCCTGGATTTGCGCCAGGTACAGCGGCAGTACGTAGATCGAGCCGTACAGGCCCATGCCCAGACCGATGCTGGAAATGCTCGCGAGGCCGAAGTTGCGGTTGCGCAGGATGCCCAGGTCGATCAGCGGGTTCGGCCGCGAAAGCTGCAGGATGACGAACAGGACCAGGCTGAACAGGGCGACGCTGCCGAGGCTGACGATCAGTTGCGACTCCAGCCAGTCCTTGCGGTGACCTTCCTCGAGGAAGACCTGCAGGCAGCCCAGGCCGATGCCGAGGGTGACGATGCCGGCGTAGTCGGTACTCTTCAGCAGTTCCCAGTGCGGCGCCTTTTTCTCCAGGCCGTAGAGCAGCCCGGCGATCATCAACAGGCCCGGCGGCACATTGATATAGAAGATGTATTCCCAGCCGAAGTTTTCCGTCAGCCAGCCTCCCAGGGTCGGTCCGATAGAGGGTGCGAAGGTGGCGGTGATGGCGAACAGCGCCATGCCCTTCGGACGGTGGTGTTCCGGCAACTTGACCAGGGCCAGGGTGAACGCCAGCGGAATCAGCGCGCCGCCGGTGAAACCCTGCATGGCGCGGAACACGATCATGCTTTCCAGGTTCCAGGCGAACGAGCAGAGCAGCGAGGACACCAGGAAGCCCACCGAGATCATCACCGCCAGGCGCCTTGCCGAGAGCAGCTGCACCAGCCAGGCGGTCATCGGGATCATGATGATCTCCGCTACCAGGTAGGAGGTGGAGATCCACGAGCCTTCCTCGAGGGTCGCCGCCAGCGCGCCCTGGATGTCCTTCAGCGAGGAGTTGGTGATCTGGATGTCGAGCACCGCCATGAATGCGCCGAGCATGGCGCTGAGCACCGCGATCCAGTCGCGCCGGGTCGGTTCGCCAAGCGGCCGGGCCAGCGCCTCAGCGGTCACGGAGCTCGACCTCGGCTTCGACGGACATGCCGGGACGGATGCGGCCATGCAGCGGGTTGTCGGCGTCGAACACGATCTTCACCGGGATGCGTTGCACCACCTTGGTGAAGTTGCCGGTGGCGTTGTCCGGCGGCAGCAGGCTGAACTGCGCGCCGGAAGCGGCGAACAGGCTGTCGATGCGGCCGTCGATAGGCGTATCGGGGAAGGCGTCGAAGGTCAGGCGCGCCTTCTGCCCGTCGCGCATGCGGCCGACCTGGGTCTCCTTGAAGTTGGCCTGGACCCAGATGTCTTCGTCCGGCACCAGCGACAGCAAATGGGTACCAACCTGCACGTACTGGCCGTTGCGTGCGCTGCGCTGGCCGACCAGGCCGCTGATCGGCGAATGGATCAGGGTGCGTGACAGGTTGATTTCGGCTTGCGCCAGTTCGGTGCGGGCGCTGGCGATCTGCGCTTCCAGGCGCTTGATCTCGGCGCCCAGGGTGTCGCGCTGGACGCGTTGTGCCTCGAGGTCGGCGCGGGCCTTGGCCAGTTGCGAGCGGGCCACGTGGTTGTCGGCGGTGAGGGTGGTGACCCGCTCCTCGGAAACGTAGCCGGGCTTGCGCAGGGCTTCGGCGCGGTTCAGGTCGATCTGTGCGCGGCCGAGGGTTGCCTGGCTGGCGTTGACGTCGGCGGCGCTGGCGGCGATCAGGCTGCCCTGCTGCACCAGCTTGCTGCGCGCCTGGGCCAGTTCCGCCTCGCGGGTGGCCAGCGCGGCCTGGGCGCGCTCGACGGCGAGCTTGAAGTCGGCGTCTTCCAGGCGTACCAGTAGCTGCCCCTTGTCCACGTGCTGGTTGTCGCGCACCAGGACTTCCTCGACCCGCGCGCCCAACTGGCTGGCCACCCGCGTGATCTCGCCCTGGACGTAGGCGTTGTCGGTGCTTTCCACATGGCGGCCGATGAACCACCAGTGCAGGAAGAAGGCCAGGGCGATCAGGCCGACGGCCACCAGGAAGACGGTCAGGCGACGTTTGAGTTGGGTGGGCATGGGTGGAGTGTTCCGTCGGCAAAATTCGGCCAATCTAGCAGTGTTCCGCCGGACGTTATAGGCGCTACACTTCGGACTCTTTGTTGCTTATAGGGAACAATAATGGGGCTTGATGATGCGCTGATCTTCACCCGCGTGGTGGAGTACCACAGCTTCACCCAGGCCGCGCAGAGCCTGGGCATGCAGAAGTCCACGGTGAGCCGGCGCATCGCCCTGCTGGAGGAGCGCCTGGGCGTCCGCCTGCTCAATCGCACCACCCGCAAGTTGCGCCTGACCGAAGTAGGGCAGGCCTACTACGAGCGCTGCCGGCAGATCATGCATGATTTCGCCGAGGCCGAGCAGGCGGTCATGCAGTTGCAGCGGGCGCCGTCGGGATTGCTGCGGATCACCTCGCCGATAGAGTTCGGCCAGATGTTCCTCGCCAGCCTGCTGGGCGACTTCATGCGCCAGTACCCGCAGATCACCGCCGAGGTCGAGCTGGCCTCGCGCAGCGTCGATCCGTTGCAGGAGGGCGTCGACATCGTGATCATGGTCGGCCAGCCGGAGGATTCCACTCTGGTGGCTCGTCGCCTGCTCTCCACCAGCCGCTGGCTCTGCGCCAGCCCCGACTACCTGGCGGCGCACGGCACGCCGACATCGGTGGCAGAGCTCGCCGGGCATCGCGCGGTCCTTCTGTCCACCGACTCCCAGCGCTACTGGCCGCTTTCCGGAGACAGCCTGCCCTGCCAGCGCGTGCTGTCCTGCAACAACATCACCTTCGCCCGCGAGGCGGTGGTCGCCGGCGCCGGCATTGCCGCGCTACCGGCACTGATCTGTGCGGAGAGCGTGCACAGCGGGCGTCTGGTGCGTTTGCTGGCGGACGTGCCGCTGCCGGTCGGCGAACTGTATGCGGTCTATCCTTCGCGGCGTTTCCAGGCGATGAAGGTCAAGGCCTTCCTCGATTTCCTGATCAGCCGACTGCCGGCCGACACCGGTCGTTTACTGGAGCCGGATGCGGCCCGCCTGATAACATCGCGCCCCTGAATTTCCGTTTTAACTTCCGCTTGGCAAGAGAGTCTCCATGACCACTGTTCGTACTCGCATCGCCCCGTCGCCGACGGGCGACCCGCACGTCGGTACCGCATACATCGCGCTGTTCAACCTGTGCTTCGCGCGTCAGCACGGCGGTCAGTTCATCCTGCGCATCGAGGACACCGACCAACTGCGTTCGACGCGGGAGTCCGAGCAGCAGATCTACGACGCCCTGCGCTGGCTCGGCATCGAGTGGGACGAGGGCCCGGACGTCGGCGGCCCGCATGGCCCGTACCGGCAGAGCGAGCGCGGGCACATCTACAAGAAGTATTCGGACGAACTGGTCGAGAAGGGCCATGCCTTCACCTGCTTCTGCACACCCGAGCGCCTCGATGCGGTTCGCGCCGAGCAGATGGCGCGCAAGGAAACCCCGCGCTACGACGGCCACTGCATGCACCTGCCGAAAGATGAGGTGCAGCGCCGCGTCGCCGCCGGCGAGTCCCATGTCACCCGCATGAAGGTGCCGACCGAGGGTGTCTGCGTGGTGCCGGACATGCTCCGCGGCGATGTCGAGATTCCGTGGGATCGCATGGACATGCAGGTGCTGATGAAGGCCGACGGCCTGCCCACCTACTTCCTCGCCAACGTGGTCGACGACCACCTGATGGGGATCACCCATGTCCTGCGCGGCGAAGAGTGGCTGCCGTCGGCGCCCAAGCTGATCAAGCTCTACGAGTATTTCGGCTGGGAGCAGCCGCAGCTCTGCTACATGCCGCTGCTGCGCAACCCGGACAAGAGCAAGCTGTCCAAGCGCAAGAACCCGACCTCTATCACCTTCTACGAACGCATGGGCTACCTGCCGCAGGCGCTGCTCAACTATCTCGGGCGGATGGGTTGGTCGATGCCGGACGAGCGCGAGAAATTCACCCTTGCCGAGATGATCGAGCATTTCGACCTGTCGCGCGTCTCCCTGGGCGGACCGATCTTCGACCTGGAGAAGCTCTCCTGGCTGAACGGACAGTGGATTCGCGAGCAGTCCGTGGAGGAGTTCGCCCGTGAGGTACAGAAGTGGGCGTTGAATCCCGAATACCTGATGAAGATCGCTCCGCACGTGCAGGGACGGGTGGAGAACTTCAGCCAGATCGCGCCGCTGGCCGGATTCTTCTTCAGCGGCGGGGTGTCGCTGGACGCTTCGCTGTTCGAACACAAGAAGCTCGATCCGACCCAGGTCCGCCAGGTCCTGCAACTGGTGCTGTGGAAACTCGAATCCCTGCGCCAGTGGGAGAAGGAGCGCATCACCGGCTGCATCCAGGCTGTCGCCGAACACCTCCAGCTCAAGCTGCGCGACGTGATGCCGCTGATGTTCCCGGCCATCACCGGGCATGCCAGCTCGGTTTCGGTGCTGGACGCCATGGAGATCCTTGGCGCCGACCTGTCACGCTATCGCTTGCGCCAGGCCCTGGAGCTGCTGGGCGGGGCGTCGAAAAAGGAAACCAAGGAGTGGGAGAAGATCCGCGACGCCATTCCCGGCTGACCGGCTTTCTTCCACAGTCGATGACGAGGCCCGCCCAGTTGCGGGCCTCGTTTTTGGGGGAGGGGAGGTAAGTGATTGTTCTTCCGGTAAAATTTTTTAGGTTTCGATGAAAAATAATGTTGACAGCCTCAAGCCTCGCCCTTAGTATGCGCCCCGTCTTCACGACGAACTCAACGAAGTGAAGCGATCCAGCGGTACTTTGGGGCTATAGCTCAGCTGGGAGAGCGCTTGCATGGCATGCAAGAGGTCGACGGTTCGATCCCGTCTAGCTCCACCAAATTGCCGGGAATACGCGGTCGGTTTTGCGGATTCCTACGAAGGTTTCGTCCCCTTCGTCTAGTGGCCTAGGACACCGCCCTTTCACGGCGGTAACAGGGGTTCGAGTCCCCTAGGGGACGCCACTTCATGTTCATCCGTCCCAGCAATGGGTGAACGTGTCGATGACCGGAAGGTTGTCGAAGCGATCGGAAGATCGCCCGCCTGATGGCGAATTCGGGGCTATAGCTCAGCTGGGAGAGCGCTTGCATGGCATGCAAGAGGTCGACGGTTCGATCCCGTCTAGCTCCACCACATTCCAAGGCCAGCATCGCTGGCCTTACTTTTCGAAGGTTTCATTGTCCCCTTCGTCTAGTGGCCTAGGACACCGCCCTTTCACGGCGGTAACAGGGGTTCGAGTCCCCTAGGGGACGCCACTTTTTCCCGCTCTGCGGGGCTCTATAGGGCCATTCCGAATTGGAATGGCCCTTTTGTTTTTTCCCTTTTCGAATTTCCTGACAGACGGTCCGGCCGTACGCTTGTCGATTTTTATTATGCATGTAATATTTCATCCATAATATTTTCGGAGGCCGTCATGAGCGACAAGAAAACCCAGACCCGTGCCCGCATCCTCGGTGCCGCCACCCAGGCCCTGCTCGAGCGGGGCGCCGTCGAGCCTAGCGTCGGGGAAGTGATGGGCGCGGCGGGGCTCACCGTCGGCGGCTTCTATGCCCACTTCCAGAGCAAGGATGCGCTGATGCTCGAGGCATTCGAGCAATTGCTCGGCAAACGCCGCGAACTGCTCGGCGAACTCGACCCCGGATTGTCGGGAAAGGAGCGTCGGGCCTTGGCGGCCGCCTTCTACCTGTCGCGCAAGCATCGGGACGCACAGGTCGACGCCGGTTGTCCGCTGCCGGCGACCCTCGCCGAGGTGGCGCGCCTGCCAGAGGGGTTTCGCGAGGTCTTGAGCAGACATGTCGAGATCATGGTCGCCAGCCTGGCGGAAAGTCCCGAGGAAACCGACGTCGCCCTGGCCGACCTGGTGTTGATGATTGGCGGTTTGGCGCTGGCCCGGGCGTTGGGGCCGGGCGAACTGTCCGACCGGGTTCTGCGTGCCGCCAAGCAGGCGGTGAACTGAGGAGGTGCGAGATGAGCAGCCTGACCTGGATTCGCGGTTTCAACGGGACGATCGGCCGCATCGCGCCGCGTTGGACGGCCGAGCGTATGCGTCGGGCGTTCATGATGCCTGGCGAGTGGCCGCCGAAGGATTGGGAGCTGCCGCTGCTGGCCAGCTCGGAGCGCGTCACTCTGCGCTTCGGGCTGTCGGTGTTGCGCTGGGGCGAGGGACCGGCAGTCCTGCTGCTGCATGGCTGGGCTGGCAGGCCGACACAGTTCGCCCATCTGATCGAGCAACTGGTCGGCGCGGGTTATTCGGTGTATGCCCTCGATGCGCCGGCACATGGCCGCTCGCCGGGCAGGGAGGCGAACGTGGTGCTGTTCGCCCATGCCTTGCTGGAGGCCGCTGGCGAGTTGCCGCCGCTGCGTGCGGTGGTCGGTCATTCCCTGGGTGGCGCGGCGGCGTTGCTGGCGGCCCAGATGGGGTTGCGCAGCGAAGCGCTGGTGACGGTCTCGGCGCCGTCGCGGATTCTCGAACAGTTGCGCCTGTTCGCTCGTTTCGTCGGTTTGCCGACCCTGGCTCGCTCGCATTTCATCCGTCTGGTCGAGCGTCAGGCGGGCATATCCGCGGCGTGCCTGGATGTGGCGCGCTACCGTCTGGAAATGCCCGGACTGGTGGTGCATGCCGACGACGACACGCGCGTAGCGGTGGAAAATGCCGAGCGCATCCATGCCGCCTGGCCGGCCAGTCGCTTGCTGCGCCTGCCGGGCGGCGGCCACCACCGGCTGCTCGGCGAGCGCAGGCTGAGCGAGTCGCTGCTGGCGCTGCTCGAGGAGCGCCCGGCGATGCGCGCTTGCCGACGCGTGGAAAAGACGGCGAGCGCTTCCTGAGGCGCGTAGCAGAGGGGTTGTCGTTGTCCTGGCCTCGGTTCTTCGGTAAAAAGCGCTGTGGCCCGCGCGGAGCGATCCGGCGGGGCGAACCGTTTCGAATCGAGGAGTGCCCATGACATTGCCGCTGGATCGGGTCCTGCAGCAGGCCAGCCCGGTATTGCCGGTGCTGGTGATCGAGGACGTGGCACTGGCGCCTGACCTGGCGCGTGCGTTGTATGCGGGCGGCGTCACGGTGCTGGAAGTGACGCTGCGCACGCCGCAGGCGCTGGACGCGATCGCCGCCATCCATCGCGAGGTGCCCGAGGTCTTGCTGGGGGCGGGTACCCTGATCCACACCGAGCAGTTTCTCGAGGCGCGCGACGCGGGCGCGCAGTTCGCCGTCAGCCCCGGATGCACGCCGCGCCTTGCCGCCGCCGCGGAGGATGCCGGCCTGCCATACCTGCCCGGGGTGATGACGCCTTCGGAAGTGCTGCTGGCGCTGGAGTACGGTTATCGCTCGCTGAAGCTGTTCCCGGCCGATGGCACTGCCAGCGTGAAAATGCTGAAAAGCCTGAAGGGGCCGTTCACCGGCATCCGCTTCTGCCCGACCGGCGGGGTGAACCTGGTCAACCTGCTGAATTTCCTCCGCCTGCCTAATGTCGCCTGTGTCGGCGGCACCTGGTTGGCGCCACCGAGCCTGATCCGGGCGCGGGCCTGGGATCAGATCACACAACTGGCCAGGGAAGCGCGCGAACTGGCCGGCAGCCTGGAGCAGCATTGATGAATTGGGACTACGCCGATCCGTTCGTGATCGACCTCAGGGTCCTCGCCGAGGATATCGACGGGCTCGGCCACGCGAACAACGCCGTCTACGTCAGTTGGCTGGAGCGCTGCGCCTGGCGCCACTCGCAGCGGCTGGGCCTGGACCTGGCCGAGTACCGCCGGCTGGACCGGGCGATGGCGGTGCTGCGCCACGAGATCGACTACCTGGCTGCGGCCTACGAGGGCGACGAACTGCAACTGGCGACCTGGATCGTCGAGTCCGACCAGCGCCTGCGGATGAACCGGCGCTTCCAGTTGGTACGCCCGGCGGATGGCGCCACGCTGCTACGGGCGCAGACCACCTTCGTCTGCATCGAACTGTCCAGCGGCAAGCCGAAGCGGATGCCGGCGGAGTTCATCGACGGCTATGGCCAGGCTCTGCTCGCCGGGGCCTGACCCGTCGCGCGTCGGCCGGCAGGCATTCGCACTTTGTTCCGGGCGGCGGATTCTCTAGAATCCGCCGCCTGTCATTTTCGAGGTAGTGGTTCGTGCAAATCGCCCTGGCGCCGATGGAAGGTCTGGTGGATGAAATCCTCCGCGACGTGCTGACCCGCGTCGGCGGCATCGATTGGTGCGTCACCGAATTCATCCGCATCACCGATCGCCTGCTGCCGGCCACGGCTTTCCACAAGCTGGCGCCGGAGCTGCGCGACGGTAGCCGGACCCGCGCCGGGACGCCGATGCGTGTCCAGTTGCTCGGCTCCGATCCTGCGTGCCTGGCCGATAACGCCGCGTTCGCCTGTGAGCTGGGCGCCCCGGTGATCGACCTGAACTTCGGTTGTCCGGCCAAGACCGTGAACCGCTCGCGTGGCGGCGCGGTATTGCTCAAGGAGCCGGAGCTGATGCACGACATCGTCGCCGCCGTGCGTCGCGCGGTGCCGAGCGAGATTGCGGTGACCTCGAAGATGCGTCTGGGCTACGACAGTCCCGACGGCGCCCTGGATTGTGCGCGGGCCCTGGCCGACGGCGGCTCGGCCCATGTAGTGGTGCATGCCCGGACCAAGGTCGATGGCTACAGGCCGCCGGCGCACTGGGAGTGGGTGGCGCGGGTGGCCGAGGCGGTGCGCGTGCCGGTGTTCGCCAATGGCGAAGTGTGGACGCTCGACGACTACCTGCGTTGTCGCGAGGTCAGTGGGGTGGAGGACATCATGCTCGGTCGCGGCCTGGTCTCGCGCCCAGGCCTGGCTCGGCAGATCGCCGCCTGGCGCGATGGCGGCGAAATCCACGAGATGCCCTGGAGCGAGCTGTTGCCGCTGCTGCGCGACTTCTGGCTGCAGGCCCGGCGCAAGCTCGCCCCGCGCTATGCCCCGGGCCGTCTCAAGCAGTGGCTGGGCATGCTCACCCGCACCTATCCCGAAGCCGTCGAGCTGTTCGCACGGATTCGCCGGGAAAGCGATTGCGAAACCATCGACCGGCTGTTGCAGGTGTCGTTCAGCCAGGCGGCCTAGCTTGCGTACCAGGCCTAGCGGCCGCCGCTGACATCGATGAAGGTGCCGGTGCTGTAGCTGGCTTCGTCCGACGCCAGCCAGAGAATCGCCCGCGCGACTTCCTCCACCGTACCGCCGCGTCCTAGCGGTATGCCGCCCTTCAGGCGTTCGATACGGCCGGGCTCGCCGCCGCTGGCGTGGATATCGGTATCGATAAGTCCGGGCCGCACCGCGTTGACCCGGATACCCTCCGCCGCCACTTCCCTGGCCAGCCCGATGGTCATGCTGTCGATGGCGCCCTTGGCGGCGGCATAGTCGATGTATTCGTTGGGCGATCCCAATCGCGAGGCCATGGAGGATACGTTGACGATGCTGCCGCCGCGTCCGCCGTGGCGGGTCGACAGGCGCTTCACCGCCTCGCGGGCGCAGAGGAAGCTGCCGGTCACGTTGGTCGCGAATACCCTGTGCAGGCGCGCCGCGTCGATGTTTTCCAGGCGCGTTTGCGCTTCCAGCATGCCGGCGTTGTTGACCAGCACATCGAGGCGGCCGAAACGTTCGTCGATGGCGGCGAACAGCCGCTCGACATCGCCTTCCTCGGCTACGTCGGCCGCCACCGCCAGGGCTTCGCCGCCCTGGCGCTCGATGCGCTGGCGCAGCGCTTCGGCGGCCTCGCGGTTGCGCAGATAGTTGAGGACGACCGCATAGCCGCGTTCGGCGGCGAGCAGAGCGGTGGCGGCGCCGATGCCGCGGCTGGCTCCGGTGATCAGCATGACGTTGCGCACGATGATGCTCCCCAGGTCAGTAGCGAGTGAAGGTCAGGTAGTCGGCATCCCAGCCCAGGCCCTGCCAGAACAGGTTGGACAGCGGCGCGTCAAGGGCCGATTGCGCGCGGATCAGGCCAGCGCCGCGCGAGCGCAGGGCCTCCTCGGCGCTGCCCACCAGTTCCCGGGCCAGGCCCTGGCGGCGGGCCTGCGGCAATACGTAGAGCTCTGCGATCTCTCCGACCCGTGCCTGACCGTCCTCGATCTGCCACAAGTGGGCGAGGACGAAGCCGCGGGGATGCTGCTGGGCCTCCGCCAGCCAGAGCAAGCGGTTGCGCGAGGCGGCCAGGAGCAGTGCCTGGATCGCCTGCTGGTCGCCGGCATCCAGGGTTTCCCCGGCTTCGCGGACATTGGCTTGCCAGAGCGTGGCCACCGCGGGGACGTCGTCGGCGCTGGCCAGGCGAACCCGATGTTGCTCTGGCGTCGCATCGAGCTCCTGGCCGACCCGCAGCAGGTTGCCGTCGGGATCGATCAGGGCGAATTCGCGCATGCCCCAGGGCTGCTCTTCCAGGGCCGTGATGCGTGGAATCCCCTGGCCGCCCAGGCCGAGTGCCTCGGCCTGGCGATGCAGCGCCTGGGCGTCCTCCAGGCGCAGGTAGGCAGCGCTGCAATTGGTCTTCGGTTCGAGCGCTTCGAACAGCGACAGGTGCAGCTCCAGGGCGCCGCGCTGGAGGATGGCGTAGGTCGGATAGCGAGCGCCAAGGTGGAAGCCGAGGGACTGGTAGAAGGCGCTGGCGCTGTCCAGATCGCGGCAGGGGAAGGTCGGGATTGCGCGTTCCATGGCGACGATTCTCGAAAGGATGAGTTTCGATCTGAGCACGACGAACGGTCGTTCTCAAGGCTCTTGAAATACTTCCGACGATCCCTATCTAGTTCGTGCGGGATGCCGAAGACGGGTTCCGCACCAGAGTACTTGCTGATAATTCAGGAGATTCGCAATGAGCAACGCTTTTTCCCTCGCCCCGCTGTTCCGTCATTCCGTAGGCTTCGATCGCTTCAACGATCTGTTCGAGTCGGCCCTGCGCAATGAGGCCGGGAGTACCTACCCGCCCTACAACGTCGAAAAGCACGGTGACGACGAGTATCGCATCGTCATCGCCGCCGCCGGCTTCCAGGAAGAAGACCTGGACCTGCAGGTCGAGCGCGGCGTGCTGACCGTCAGTGGCGGCAAGCGCGAGAAGTCCACGGACAACGTGACCTACCTGCACCAGGGCATTGCCCAGCGCGCCTTCAAGCTGTCGTTCCGCCTCGCCGACCATATCGAGGTCAAGGCGGCTTCGCTGGCCAACGGCCTGCTGAACATCGACCTGGTCCGGCTGGTTCCGGAAGAAGCCAAGCCGAAGCGTATCGCCATCAATGGCCAGCGCCCGGCACTGGACAACCAGTAACCGTCAGCGGTGATCGAAAAAAGGCGCCTCCGGGCGCCTTTTTCATTTCGTTGCGCTATCGGCCCGGGGCTCTGCCGGTGGGCCGTGGGGCATCTCGTCCAGCAGGACGTCGAGGTCGACGGCGGCTGCCATCGCCCGGTTGCCTTCGTCGCCGGGATGCAGGTGGTCGCCGGAGTCGTAGCGCACGGCGAGCCGCGACGGCTGCTCCGGATCGCGCAATGCCGCGTCGAAGTCGATCACCGCATCGAAGGCGCCGGCATGACGGATCCACTCGTTAACCTGCCTGCGCAGGGCTTCCTTGGCGGGATGGTAATAATCGCTCAGCGGCGTGCCGGGCAGTGCGCCCTCGAACGGCGTGAGGGTCGCGCCGACGACCCGGATACCCCGGTTGTGCGCCTGTTCGATCAATTGCCGGTAGCCGGCGATCAGCGCTTCCAGGGTGGGCGGTGCGGCATTCCGGGCGAAAGCGGTACCGGGCCAGGCAATGTCGTTGATGCCGAGCATCACCACCATGCTGCTTGCGCCTGGCTGGGCCAGTACGTCGCGGTCCAGGCGTGCCAGCGCGTTCACGCCCATGCCGTCGCTCAGCAGGCGGGCACCGGAGATCCCGGCATTGACCACGGCGACGCCATGCGGGGCCAGGCGTTCGGCGAGGAAGTCCGGCCAACGGCTGTTCCGGTCGAGGCTGGCGCTGGCTCCGTCGGTGATCGAGTCGCCGAGCGTCACCAGCGTCCGCGTTGCCGTTTCGGTTTCGACCAGGATACCTGTCAACAGCAGGCGCGCGGTGGTGCTCTGGCTGTCCGCCGCGTCCAGCTGCAATGCGTGGCTTTGGGTCTGCTCGCCGGCGACGATCCAGCCCGTCTGGCGGCCGTCCCAGTGGAAGGTTTCCATGGGCGTGGCGGCCGGCAGGTAGATACTCACCAGCACCTGCGAGAGCGCGGCAACCGGCATCGCCACCGGATCGCTGAGTAGCGTGGCGCCGGGCGCGATGGTCGCCGTCCGGCGTCCGCCGAAGGTCACGTCATGCAGGCTGCCGGTGGCGACCGCGGCGCGCTCGGAACCGGGTTTGGCCAGGGTGGCCCTGCCGATCCGGATCGGGCGCTTTCCATAGGTATTTGCCAGGACGATGCGCACGCGCGTTCCTCCCAGGCTGATTCGCGCCAGTTGCCGCACCGTCTGGTCGTGCAGTTCGGCCGGCACGTTGCTGGGAAACAGGAAGTCCTCAGCCCAGACCGGCTGCGGGCTGGCCTGCCAGCTGGCGGTCCAGGAAGCGGCCGGCGCGGCGCAGGCGTACAACAGGCTCGTCGCGAGCGCGAAGGCCCGGGTTGCGCTGGAGGTCGCGGCGGGAAGTCTTTCGATGGGTCGTTTCATGTCGTTGAATTCAGTGGTTATCCTGTAGCTGATGATGAATTCAAAGATTTAAGGGAAATAGACCTTCGCGGGGAACATCATTTATGAAGCGAAATCATCAGGCAGGGCGCCATGGCCCGGCTTGAAGTCAACCGTTCCGGCGAACTGGAGGTGTTTGCCCGGGTCGTCGAGTCGAGGGGCTTTTCCGCCGCCGCTCGACATTGCGGCATGACGCCCTCGGCAGTCAGCAAGCTGATCACCCGGCTCGAACAGCGCCTGGGAACCCGCTTGCTGAACCGTTCCACCCGTCAATTGCAACTGACGCCCGAGGGATGTGCGTTCTACGAGCGCGGGGTGCGTATCCTGGCCGACCTGGAGGAAGCCGAGCGGTGTGCGAGCGAAAACGCGGCGCCGCGCGGGCGCTTGCGAGTCAACGCCAACGTGCCTTTCGGACATCACTTCCTGCTGCCGCTGGTGCCCGAGTTCCTCGCGCAGCATCCCGAGGTGTCGCTGGATATCGTGCTGACCGATGAGGTCGTCGACATCCTCGAGCAGCGCACCGACGTGGCCGTGCGCGCGGGGCCGCTGAAAAGCTCGAGCCTGGTGGCGCGCAAGCTGGGGAGCACGCGCATGCTGATCGTCGGTGCGCCGGCCTACCTGGCCCGGCATGGCATGCCGGCCACGCCGCAGGCGCTGCTGGGGCACAACCGGCTCGGCGCCAACTATGTGCGAACGCGCTCCGGCTGGCCGCTGCGGGACGCCGGTGAGGAACTCGTGGTGCCGTTGTCGGGCAACGCCCAGGCCAGCGATGGCGAGGCGCTACGCCGCCTGGCCGTGGCCGGCCTGGGCCTGGCGCGGCTGGCCGCGTTCCAGGTGCGCGAAGACATAGCCGCCGGCCGCCTGCTTCCCGTGCTCGAGGCATACAACCCGGGCGACCAGGAGGATGTCCACGCCGTCTACGTCGGCCAGGGCGGCTATCTGCCGCTGCGCGTGCGGGCGTTCCTGGACTTTCTGGCGGAGCGCGTCGATATGAGCCAGGGTTGATCGCAGTGCTACATGAATACGCCGATTCCGCGGCCGAAACCTTTTCTTCCTAGCGCTTCATCCACAGGAGGCAATCCAGATGAGCGATGACATCCAGCGTTACCCCAGCAGCCTGCCGTTTCCCTTTTCCCGCGCGGTGCGGGCCGGCGGCTTCCTGTTTCTTTCCGGACAGGTGCCGATGAGTCCGACCGGCGAGGTGGTACGTGGCGATATCCAGACCCAGACCGAAGCGGTGATGGCACGCATCGGCGAGACCCTGGAGAGCTGTGGCGCGCGTTTCGACCAACTGGTGAAGGTCACCGTCTGGCTGTCGGACATGGCCCACTTCGCCGGTTTCAACGAGGTCTACCAGCGTCATGTGCAGGGGGCCTTGCCGGTACGCTCGACGGTGACCGCCGGGCTGGCGCTGGGGGTCGACGTGGAGGTCGAGGTGCAGGCGTGGGTCGGCGAGGGCTGAGTCGCGAGGGCATTGTGATGCAGGTCGGGTGAGCGCTGGCCGCGGATGGCGAATAGGGGAGGGCCTACCCGTGGCGTCCGACCTGAATCGCTTCAGGCCGCTGGAGTGCCGTTGCCGAGTGCCTGTTCGTCGAGCAGGCGCATGAAGGCGCGCGCGGCGTTCGACAGGGTCCGCTCGGTGTGCAGGATATAGCCGAGCTGGCGGCTGAGCTGGATGTCCTGCAGCGGCAGGCGCACCACCTGGTCGTCGAGCATGGTCCGCGGCAGCACGCTCCAGGCCAGACCGATGGAGACCATCATCTTGATGGTCTCCAGGTAGTTGGTGCTCATGGCGATGTTCGGCGTCAGCCCTTCGGCTTCGAACATGCGCCGCACGATGTGGTGGGTGAAGGTGTTGCCGCCGGGGAATACCGCGGGGTGCTTGGCGACGTCGGCGAGGAACACCGTGCCCTGTCGGGCCAGCGGGTGCTCCGGGGCGGCGACGAAGTCCAGCGGGTCGTCCCACACCGGGACTGCGCGCACCGGTTCGGCGGTTTCCGGGGCCAGGGTGATCACCGCCAGCTCCGCACGGCCATGAAGAATCTCCTCGTAGGCCACTTCCGAATCCAGGAACTGGATATCCAGCGCCACCTGCGGATGCGCCCGGGTGAAGGCGCGCAGCAGCGGCGGCAGGCGATGCAGGCCGATGTGGTGGCTGGTGGCCAGGACCAGCCGGCCGCTGACCTCGCCGGTGAGGTTGTTCAGCGCCCGGCGGGTGTCGTCGAGCACGTTGAGCAACTGGTAGGCGCGCGGCAGCAGGGCGCGGCCGGCCTCGGTGAGGTTGACCTCGCGGCCGACCCGGTCGAACAGCCGGGCATTGAGTTGCTGTTCGAGGGCGGCGATGCGCTTGCTCACCGCCGGTTGGGTCAGGTGCAGGCGCTCGCCGGCTTCGGAGAAGCTGCCGGTCTCGGCAATGGCGATGAAGGTGTTGAGGCTGTTCAGGTCCATTGCGGGCCTCCGCTGGTTTCGGCTGCCCGGAGCTTAGCGCCAATGGATTCCCGTTGGGAATGCTTTGGATGAAAAATATGAATTTGAGTTATTCGTGGTCAGGCCATAGGATCATCCTCACAAGCCCTGTGGGCATAGAAATGAGCTGATGAGGAAATCCCGATGGCCGGCAAGACCCTCTACGACAAACTCTGGGACATGCACCTGGTCAAGCAGCGCGACGACGGTTCGGCGCTGATCTACATCGACCGCCATATCCTGCACGAAGTGACCTCGCCGCAGGCCTTCGAGGGCCTTCGCCTGGCCGGGCGCAAGCCGTGGCGGATCGACGCCAACATCGCCACCCCGGACCACAACGTGCCGACCACCCGCACCGAGCGCAAGGGCGGCATCGCCGCCATCGCCGACGAGGTCTCGCGCCTGCAGGTGCAGACCCTCGACGAGAACTGCGACGACTTCGGCATCACCGAATTCAAGATGAACGACGTGCGCCAGGGTATCGTCCATGTGGTCGGCCCGGAGCAGGGCGCGACCCTCCCGGGGATGACCGTGGTCTGCGGCGACTCGCACACTTCCACCCACGGTGCCTTCGGCGCGCTGGCCCACGGCATCGGCACTTCCGAGGTCGAGCATGTGCTGGCGACCCAGTGCCTGGTGGCGAAGAAGATGAAGAACATGCTGGTCAAGGTCGAAGGCAGGCTGCCGGCCGGCGTCACGGCGAAGGATATCGTCCTCGCGGTGATCGGCAGGATCGGCACCGCCGGCGGCAACGGCCACGCCATCGAGTTCGCCGGCAGCGCCATCCGCGACCTGTCCATCGAAGGGCGGATGACCATCTGCAACATGTCGATCGAGGCGGGCGCCCGCGTCGGCCTGGTCGCCGTCGACCAGAAGACCATCGACTACGTGAAGGGCCGGCCCTTCGCGCCGAGCGCCGAGCAATGGGATCAGGCCGTCGCCTGCTGGCAGGGGCTGGTGTCGGACGCCGATGCCCGTTTCGATACCGTGGTCGAGCTGGACGCCGCGCAGATCAAGCCGCAGGTCAGTTGGGGCACGTCGCCGGAAATGGTCCTGGCCGTCGACCAGAACGTGCCGGACCCGGCCCGCGAGAGCGACCCGATCAAGCGCGGCTCCATCGAGCGCGCCTTGAAGTACATGGGCCTGCGGCCGAACCAGGCGATCACCGACATCCAGCTGGACCGGGTATTCATCGGTTCCTGCACCAACTCGCGGATCGAGGACCTGCGCGCCGCCGCCGAAGTGGCCAGGGGCCGCAAGGTCGCCGCGACCATCAAGCAGGCGCTGGTGGTGCCGGGTTCCGGGTTGGTCAAGGAGCAGGCCGAGAAGGAAGGCCTGGACCGGATCTTCATCGAGGCCGGTTTCGAATGGCGCGAGCCGGGCTGTTCCATGTGCCTGGCGATGAATCCGGACCGGCTGGAGAGCGGCGAACACTGCGCCTCGACCTCCAACCGCAACTTCGAGGGCCGTCAGGGCGCCGGTGGCCGTACCCACCTGGTCAGCCCGGCGATGGCCGCCGCCGCGGCCGTCAACGGCCGCTTCATCGATGTCCGCGAATTGCTCGCCTGAGGAGAACCGAGATGAAACCCTATACCCAGACGACCGGTCTCGTCGCTCCGCTGGATCGCGCCAACGTCGATACCGATCAGATCATTCCCAAGCAATTCCTCAAGTCGATCAAGCGCACCGGCTTCGGCCCCAACCTGTTCGACGAATGGCGCTACCTGGATGTCGGGCAGCCGGGACAGGACAGTTCGAAGCGTCCGCTGAACCCGGACTTCGTCCTCAACCAGCCGCGCTACCAGGGCGCCAGCGTACTGCTGGCGCGGGAGAACTTCGGCTGCGGCTCGTCCCGCGAGCACGCGCCCTGGGCGCTGGACGAGTACGGTTTCCGCACGGTGATCGCACCGAGCTATGCCGACATCTTCTTCAACAACAGTTTCAAGAACGGCTTGCTGCCGATCATCCTGCCCGAGGCCGAGGTGGACGAACTGTTCCGCCAGGTCGAGGCGAACGAAGGCTACCAGTTGTCCATCGACCTGGCGGCGCAGACGGTTACCCGTCCTGATGGCAAGGTGCTGGGTTTCGAGGTCGACCCGTTCCGCAAGCATTGCCTGCTCAATGGCCTCGACGACATCGGCCTGACGTTGCAGGACGCCGATGCGATCCGTGCTTTCGAGGACGGCTACCGTCAGCAGCAGCCCTGGCTGTTCCGCTGAGCGGCACGCGAGTCCCCTTGCCGGCGCATCCTGGGTTGGGTGCGCCTGGTTTTTCTCCCGGAGTAGGTTCATGAGCGACCACGATGACGTTGTCCAGCGCCAGTTCGGCGCCCAGGCTTCGGCCTACCTGAGCAGCGCCGTGCATGCCCAGGGCGAGGAATTCGCCTTGCTGCGCGACGCCCTGGCCGGGCGCCCGGAAGCGCGGGTCCTCGACCTGGGCTGCGGCGCCGGCCACGTGAGCTTCCAGGTCGCTGCCCTGGCAGGAGAGGTGGTGGCCTACGATCTTTCCGCCGAGATGCTCGCCGTGGTGGCGCAGAGCGCCGCGGAACGGGGCATGGCGAACATCCGTACCGAACAGGGCAAGGCCGAGAGCCTGCCCTTCGCCGACGGCGAGTTCGATTTCGTCTTCAGTCGCTATTCCACTCATCACTGGCGCGACGTCGGCCTGGCCCTGCGCGAGGTGCGGCGGGTGCTCAAGCCCGGCGGGGTGGCGATCTTCGTCGATGTGGCGGCGCCCGGGCAGGCCTTGCCGGACACCTTCCTGCAGACCGTCGAGATGCTCCGCGACACCAGCCATGTGCGCAACTACTCGCCGGCCGAGTGGGCGCGTCTGAGCGGCGAGGCGGGGTTACTGGTCACCGGAAGTCGGCGCCAGCGCCTGCGCCTGGAGTTCCAGTCGTGGGTCGAGCGGATGCGTACGCCGGAGGTGTTCCGCCAGGCGATCCGCAGCCTGCAGCTGGCGGTGGGCGAGGAAGTCAGGGAGTATTTCGAGATTGCCGACGACGGCTCGTTCAGCACCGACGTGCTGGTGCTGTGGCTGCGTCGGGAGTGACGGTTCGATCGCGGCGGCGCATGCCCGCCGTTCAATGAATGAAGGACAAGAGGGTGTTATGAGCAAGCAGATCCTGGTTCTCCCCGGTGACGGTATCGGCCCGGAAATCATGGCGGAAGCGGTCAAGGTGCTGGAACTGGCCAACGACAGGTTCCAGCTCGGCTTCGAACTGGCCGAGGACGTCATCGGTGGCGCGGCCATCGACAAGCACGGCGTGCCGCTGGCCGACCAGACCCTGCAGCGCGCGCGTCAGGCCGATGCGGTGCTGCTGGGCGCGGTAGGGGGGCCGAAATGGGACAGGATCGAACGCGATATCCGTCCCGAGCGTGGCCTGCTGAAGATTCGCTCGCAACTGGGCCTGTTCGCCAACCTGCGTCCGGCCATCCTCTACCCGCAGCTGGCCGCGGCCTCCAGCCTGAAGCCGGAAGTGGTCGCCGGGCTGGACATCCTCATCGTCCGCGAACTGACCGGCGGCATCTACTTCGGCCAGCCCCGCGAGCAGCGCGTGCTGGAGAACGGCGAGCGCCAGGCCTACGACACTCTGCCTTACAGCGAGAGCGAAATACGTCGTATCGCCCGCGTCGGTTTCGATATGGCCCGCGTACGCAATAACAGGCTCTGTTCGGTGGACAAGGCCAATGTCCTCGCCTCCAGCCATCTGTGGCGGGAAGTGGTGGAAGAGGTGGCGAAGGACTACCCGGACGTCGAGCTTTCCCATATGTACGTGGATAACGCCGCCATGCAACTGGTGCGCGCGCCCAAGCAGTTCGACGTGATGGTCACCGACAACATGTTCGGCGACATCCTGTCGGATGAGGCTTCCATGCTGACCGGTTCCATCGGCATGCTGCCTTCTGCCTCGCTCGACGCGAACAACAAGGGCATGTACGAACCCTGCCACGGTTCCGCCCCGGACATCGCCGGTCAGGGCATCGCCAACCCGCTGGCAACCATCCTCTCGGTCTCGATGATGCTGCGCTACAGCTTCAACCAGGCAGCCGCCGCCGACGCCATCGAACAGGCGGTGAGCAAGGTCCTCGACCAGGGATTGCGCACCGGCGACATCTGGTCCGAAGGCTGCCGCAAGGTCGGCACCCGGGAAATGGGCGATGCCGTAGTCGCGGCACTCAAGAATCTGTAATCTGACGGGCTTGGCCGGCGCCATGATGGCTGCCGGCCAGCTCACTTCTCTCATATAGGTGTAGTTGCGATGAAGCGTGTAGGTCTGATCGGTTGGCGCGGGATGGTGGGTTCCGTACTCATGCAGCGGATGCTGGAAGAGCGGGACTTCGACCTGATCGAGCCGGTGTTCTTCACCACGTCGAACGTCGGTGGCCAGGGCCCGGAAGTGGGCAAGGACATCGCTCCGCTGAAGGACGCCTACAGCATCGACGAGCTGAAGACCCTCGATGTGATCCTGACCTGCCAGGGCGGCGACTACACCAGCGAAGTATTCCCCAAGCTGCGCGAGGCCGGCTGGCAGGGCTACTGGATCGATGCCGCCTCCAGCCTGCGCATGGAAGACGACGCGGTGATCGTCCTCGACCCGGTCAACCGCAAGGTCATCGACCAGGCTCTGGACGCCGGTACCCGCAACTACATCGGCGGCAACTGCACCGTCAGCCTGATGCTGATGGCCCTGGGCGGGCTGTTCGACGCCGGCCTGGTCGAGTGGATGAGCGCCATGACCTACCAGGCCGCTTCCGGTGCCGGTGCGCAGAACATGCGTGAGCTGCTCAAGCAGATGGGCGCCGCCCATGCATCGGTGGCGGATGACCTGGCCAATCCGGCCAGCGCGATTCTCGACATCGACCGCAAGGTGGCGGAGACCCTGCGCAGCGAAGCCTTCCCCACCGAGCATTTCGGCGCGCCGCTG
Organism: Pseudomonas sp. PS1(2021); assembly: GCF_020405165.1. Classification (NCBI taxonomy): domain Bacteria; kingdom Pseudomonadati; phylum Pseudomonadota; class Gammaproteobacteria; order Pseudomonadales; family Pseudomonadaceae; genus Pseudomonas; species Pseudomonas sp. PS1(2021). The sequence goes on from NZ_CP084484.1 coordinate 614,303, forward strand.
GGCGGCAGCCTGATCCCCTGGATCGACAAGGAACTGCCCAACGGACAGAGCCGCGAAGAGTGGAAGGCCCAGGCGGAGACCAACAAGATCCTCGCCCGCTTCAAGAACCCGATCCCGGTCGACGGTATCTGCGTGCGCGTCGGCGCCATGCGTTGCCACAGCCAGGCGCTGACCATCAAGTTGAACAAGGATGTGCCGCTGACCGACATCGAGGGCCTGATCAGCCAGCACAATCCCTGGGTCAAGCTGGTGCCGAACCACCGCGAGGTAAGCGTGCGCGAGCTGACCCCGGCCGCCGTCACCGGCACCCTGAGCGTTCCGGTCGGGCGCCTGCGCAAGCTGAACATGGGTTCCCAGTACCTCGGCGCCTTCACCGTCGGCGACCAGTTGCTGTGGGGCGCTGCCGAACCGCTGCGGCGCATGCTGCGCATCCTGCTGGAGCGCTGATCGATCCGGCGCCGTCCGCAATGGGCGGCGCCTCGATTGCCTGGGCGAAGGTGGGCAAGTAAAGTGCCACGCCTATTTCGCAGACCGCCGAGGCTTTTCCCATGTCCCAGCCCCTCAATGTCGCAGTCGTAGGCGCCACCGGATCGGTTGGCGAGGCTCTGGTCGGTCTCCTCGACGAACGCGACTTCCCGCTTCATCGTCTGCACCTGCTGGCCAGCGCCGAGTCGGCCGGGCAGCGCATGGGGTTCGCCGAAAGCAGCCTGCGTGTCGGCGATGTCGATAGCTTCGATTTTTCCAGTGTCGGCCTGGCCTTCTTCGCCGCGGCAGCGGAGGTGTCGCGTGCCCATGCCGAGCGTGCCCGCGCGGCGGGTTGTTCGGTGATCGACCTGAGCGGCGCCCTGGAACCGAGCGTCGCACCGCCGGTCATGGTTTCGGTGAATGCCGAATGCCTGGCCTCGCAAGCGGCGCCGTTCCTTTTGTCCAGTCCTTGCGCCGTAGCCGCCGAACTGTGCGAAGTGCTGGCGCCACTCCTGGCCACGCTGGATTGCCGGCAGCTGAACCTGACAGCCTGCCTCTCCGTCTCCAGCCTGGGGCGCGAAGGGGTCAAGGAACTCGCCCGGCAGACCGCCGAACTGCTCAATGCGCGCCCCCTGGAGCCGCGTCTCTTCGACCGCCAGATCGCCTTCAACCTGCTGGCGCAGGTCGGCGCGGTGGATGCCGAGGGGCACAGCGCGATCGAGCGGCGCATCTTCGCGGAGGTGCAGGCCTTGCTTGGCGAGCGTATCGGACCGTTGAACGTTACCTGCATCCAGGCGCCGGTATTCTTCGGCGACAGCCTCAGCGTGACCCTGCAATGCGCGGAACCGGTGGACCTGGCCGCGGTGACGCGGGTCCTCGATGCGACGAAAGGCATCGAATGGATCGGCGAGGGCGATTATCCGACGGTGGTCGGCGATGCCCTCGGCCAGGACGAGACCTATGTCGGCCGGGTGAGGGCGGGGCAGGCTGATCCCTGTCAGGTCAATTTGTGGATTGTGTCTGATAATGTGCGAAAAGGTGCCGCGCTGAACGCCGTGCTCCTGGGTGAGTTGTTGATAAAACACTATCTGTAAAAGATACTTACCCACAGATTTGTAGAATTATTCGAGCTTGTTAATACTGGTTCGATCCGCTGCTGCCGGGGAGCGTCCGTCCATGCATGGCTGGGCGAGCGGACAGCAAGCACCGACGCACTCCCTCTCGTGAAACGAGAAAAGATATTAAAACCAAGGGATTACACTATGGTTCGGCTTCGTACACTGGTTCGGGCAATCGCGGCGGCCTCGGTCCTGACTTCCGGCATGGCGCATGGATTGGGACTGGGGGAAATCACCCTGAAGTCGGCGTTGAACCAACCGTTGGATGCCGAGATCGAGCTGCTCGAAGTTCGTGACCTGGGTTCGGGCGAGGTGATCCCGAGCCTGGCGTCGCCGGAAGAGTTCAGCAAGGCGGGTGTCGATCGCCTGTACTACCTCACCGACCTGAAGTTCACGCCGGTGGTGAAGCCCAACGGCAAGAGCGTCATTCGCGTGACCTCGTCGAAACCGGTGCAGGAGCCCTACCTGAACTTCCTGGTCCAGGTGCTCTGGCCGAACGGCCGCCTGCTGCGCGAGTACACCGTCCTGCTGGATCCGCCGCTGTACTCCCCGCAGGCCGCGGCAAGCGCTCCGCAAGCGCCGGTCAGCGCGCCGCGCGCGACCGGCGCCCCGCGAACCCCGCAGGCACCGGCTCCGGTGCGTACCACTGCGCCGGCAGGCAGCGACACCTATCGCACCGTTTCCAACGACACGCTCTGGGAGATTGCCCAGCGCAACCGTACCGATCGCGTTTCCGTACCCCAGGCGATGCTCGCGTTCCAGGAGCTGAATCCGGGCGCTTTCGTCGATGGCAACATCAACCGGCTGAAGAGCGGCCAGGTCCTGCGCATTCCCACCGAACAGCAGATGCTGGAGCGCTCGCCGCGCGAGGCGCTGTCCCAGGTTCAGGCGCAGAACCAGAGCTGGCGCGGCAGCCGCAATCCGGCTGCGGGCACCGCTGGCGCCAGGCAGTTGGATGCGACCCAGCGCAATGCCGCCGGGTCGGCGCCATCCAAGGTCGACGCCACGGACAACCTGCGCCTGGTGTCTGGCGAGGGCAAGGCCAGCAAGGGGGCCGACAAGGGCGGGAAGGGCGACAGCAAGGCGATCGCCGATACCCTGGCGGTGACCAAGGAAAGCCTCGATAGCACTCGCCGCGAGAACGAAGAACTGCAGAGCCGCATGCAGGATCTGCAGAGCCAGCTGGACAAGCTGCAGAAGTTGATCCAGCTGAAGGACGCCCAGTTGGCCAAGCTGCAAGGGCAGTTGGGCGCCGAAGGCCAGGGCGCAGCCCAGCCGAACGCAGCCCTGCCGGATGCGTCCCAGCCCAATGCAGCCGCGCAGGCGCCGGCTCAGCCCGGGACTCCCGCTGCGGCAGCGCCGACTCCTGCTCCGGCCGGAGAAGCACCCGCCGCTCCGGCGCAGACTCCGGTGGCGCCGCCGCCCGCGCCAGCTGCCGAGAAGCCTCCGGCACCTGCCGTTCCGGCGCCCGCTCCGGTACAGGCGGCAGAACAGCCGGCACCGAGCTTCCTCGACGAACTGCTGGCCAACCCGCTGTGGTTGGCGGTGATCGGCGGTAGCGCACTGCTGGCGTTGCTGGTGCTGCTGATGATCCTGTCGCGGCGCAATGCGCAGAAAGAGAAGGAAGAAGCCCAGGCTTTCGCCGCGGATGCCGGCGAGGAACAGGAGGATGCGCTGGACCTGGGAAAGGACGGCTTCGACGACCTGACCCTCGACGAGCCTGAGCCGCAGGTCGCAGCCGTCGCTCCGCAGGTCGAGAAGACCACCGCGCAGACTTCCGATGCGCTGGGCGAGGCCGACATCTATATCGCCTACGGGCGTTTCAACCAGGCCGCCGAATTGTTGCAGAACGCCATCTACGACGAGCCGCAGCGCACCGACCTGCGCCTCAAGCTGATGGAAGTCTATGCCGAGATGGGCGATCGCGAAGGTTTCGCTCGCCAGGAAAACGAGCTGCGCGAAATCGGCGGCGCACAGCCGCAGGTCGAGCAGCTCAAGTCGCGCTACCCGGCAATGGTCGCGGTCGCCGCGGTTGCCGGCCTGGCCGGCGCCAAGCTGGCGCAGGACGAACTGGATAGCTTCAGCCTCGACGACTTGTCGCTCGACGACAGCGGTCACGCGGCCAAGCCGGATGCGGCAGGACAGGATCTCGACGACGCCTTCGACCTGAGCCTGGACGACCTGGGCGGCGACGACGTGCAGGCCGACCTCAAGTCCGACAGCGGGGCGCTGGACGACCTGACCCTGGACAGCGATCTGGACCTGGCGGCTTCGACCGCGGCGGACAAGCCTGTCGACGATCTCGACTTCGGCCTGGATTTCGCGGAGTTGGCAGAGACTCCGAGCCAACCCAAGCATGACGACCTGGGCGATTTCTCCCTGGATCTCGACGCGCCGGAAGACAAGCTTTCGGACGACGATTTCCTGCTTTCGCTGAACGACGAGGTGCCCGCCGCGACGCCCGCCGACAACGAATTCACCCTCGATACCGAGGCTGCCGAAGAGCCGGCGTTGTCCCTGCCGGACGACTTCGACCTGTCGCTGGCCGACGAGCCGGCGGAGCCGGCCGCCCCGGCAAAGAGCGAGGATAGTTTCGCCGCCCAGTTGGATGAGGTGAGTGCGCAGTTGGACGAGTTGGCCAGCAACCTTGACGAGCCGAAGAGCGCGGCGCCGAGTTTCTCCGCCGAGGATGCAGCGGTCGCCTCCGCACTGGACGGAGACGCCGACGATGACTTCGACTTCCTCTCCGGTGCCGACGAAGCAGCGACCAAGCTGGATCTGGCTCGCGCCTACATCGACATGGGCGATAGCGAAGGCGCGCGCGATATCCTCGACGAAGTCCTGGCCGAAGGTAACGACAGCCAGCAGGCGGAAGCCCGCGAGTTGCTGGAGCGCCTGGCCTGATCCGGAAATGAAGCGACCCTCATGAACGATGTTGTTCCGCCAGCGGCAGCCGAATCGGCTGCCGCTGGCGTTTCCAGAATCGCCCTCGGCATCGAGTACAAGGGCTCCCGCTATCGTGGCTGGCAGCGCCAGGAAGCCGGCGTGCCTTCCGTGCAGGAAGCGCTGGAGCGCGCCTTGTCGAAGGTTGCCGCCGAGCCGGTCGGGGTGATCTGCGCCGGACGTACCGACGCTGCCGTTCACGCCAGCGGCCAGGTGGTGCATTTCGACACCGCGGTGGAGCGCCCGTTGAAAGCATGGGTGATGGGCACCAACGCCAACCTGCCCGCGGATATCAGTGTGACCTGGGCGAGGGTGATGCCGGCGCATTTCCACGCGCGCTTCTCGGCCATGGCCCGGCGCTATCGCTACGCCATCTACAACGATCCGATCCGTCCGGCGCACCTGGCCGAGGAGGTCACCTGGAATCATCGGCCGCTGGATATCGGGCGGATGCGCGAGGCGGCCCAGGTACTGGTCGGCACCCATGACTTCACCTCGTTCCGTGCGGTGCAGTGCCAGGCCAAGTCGCCGGTCAAGACCATGCATCACGTGCGCCTGCTGGAGCATGGTCGGTTGATCGTGCTGGACATCCGCGGTAACGCTTTCCTTCATCATATGGTGCGCAACATCGCTGGCGTCCTGATGACCATCGGTGCCGGCGAGCGGCCGATCGAATGGGCGAAGGAGGTGCTCGAGGCGCGCGACCGGCGCGCCGGTGGGGTCACCGCTCACCCCTACGGACTCTATCTGGTGCGGGTGGAGTACCCCGGGGAGTTCGAGTTGCCCGAGCGCTACCTGGGGCCGCATTTCCTTTCCGGATTGCCCGATATCGTCGGCTGACGTCGAATCGGGCTTTTGCTACCATCGAGAATTCCCGCCGGACCGGCCGTCCGGCGGTTCGTCGCTCACTCGCCGAGGATTCTCCGTCGTTGCCAGCCGTTCGCATCAAGATCTGCGGTATCACCCGAGTCGAGGACGCCCTGGCCGCCGCCGCGGCGGGCGCCGATGCCATCGGCCTGGTGTTCTATGCGAAGAGCCCGCGGGCGGTGGATATCCATCGGGCGCGGGAGATCGTTCGTGCCCTGCCGCCGTTCGTGACCAGCGTCGGCCTGTTCGTCAACGCCAGCCGCTGCGAACTGGGCGAGATTCTCGATGCGGTGCCGCTGGACCTGCTGCAATTCCATGGCGACGAGCGCGCCGAGGACTGCGAGGGGCATCGGCGACCCTACCTGAAAGCCCTGCGGGTGAAGCCCGGCGACGACATCGTCGGGCGTGCGGCGGAATATCCGGGAGCTGCCGGGATTCTCCTGGATACCTATGTGGAAGGCGTGCCCGGCGGCACGGGGGCGGCGTTCGACTGGTCGCTGGTGCCGGCCGACCTGGGCAAACCCCTGGTGCTGGCCGGTGGTCTGACGCCGGATAACGTCGGCAGGGCAGTCGAACAGGTCAAGCCCTACGCGGTGGACGTCAGCGGTGGCGTCGAGGCGAGCAAGGGAATCAAGGATGCGGCCAGGGTCCGCGCGTTCGTGGACGCGGTGCGTTCGCGGCACCGCGACGAGACATGATGTGACGACGGGCGGCCTGCCGCCGTCCACTAGCGTGTCGCCGTTTCCGCGACAACGCCCGGCCGCCGATAGGGGGCCCAGATATTTCGCGATAGCCGCTCGCCGGGTATCGCCCAGGTGACCGCGCAGGCGGGGGATGGGACAGGCCGCGAAACGCTTCGCAGCCGTGGGGCCCACCGTTGCCGGCGGTCACGAAGATGAATTTGCTCAGGGACGCCGTCACCGTATCGGTGCGGCCATCCCGACCTTGCACTGGAGAACAAAGAGCATGAGCAACTGGCTGGTAGACAAGCTGATCCCTTCCATCATGCGTTCCGAGTCCCAGAAGAGTTCGGTGCCGGAAGGCCTGTGGCACAAATGCCCGTCCTGCGAAGCCGTGCTGTACCGTCCGGAGCTGGAAAAGACCCTGGATGTCTGCCCGAAGTGCGATCACCACATGCGCATCAACGCGCGTACCCGCCTGGACATCTTCCTCGATGAGGACGGTCGCGAGGAACTGGGCGCCGACCTCGAGCCGGTCGACCGCCTGAAATTCCGCGACAGCAAGAAGTACAAGGATCGCCTCGCCGCGGCACAGAAGGATACCGGCGAGAAGGACGCGCTGATCGCCATGAGCGGCAAGCTACAGGGTATGCCGGTGGTCGCCTGCGCCTTCGAGTTCTCCTTCATGGGCGGTTCGATGGGTGCCATCGTCGGCGAGCGCTTCGTGCGCGCGGCCAACGTCGCCCTGGAGAAGCGCTGCCCGCTGATCTGCTTCTCCGCCTCCGGCGGCGCGCGCATGCAGGAAGCGCTGATCTCGCTGATGCAGATGGCCAAGACCTCGGCGGTCCTGGCGCGCCTGCGCGAAGAAGGCATCCCGTTCGTCTCGGTATTGACCGATCCGGTCTACGGCGGCGTTTCCGCCAGCCTGGCGATGCTCGGCGACGTGATCGTCGGCGAACCCAAGGCGCTGATCGGCTTCGCCGGTCCCCGCGTGATCGAGCAGACCGTCCGCGAGAAGCTGCCGGAAGGTTTCCAGCGTAGCGAGTTCCTCCTCGAGCATGGCGCCATCGACATGATCGTGCATCGTGCCGAGTTGCGGCCGCGCCTGGCCAATCTGCTGTCGGCCTTCACTCATTCGCCGAGCCCCGTATCCGCATGACCCAGCGTTCCCTGGCCGATTGGCTGAGCTATCTCGAACAACTCCATCCGACGGCCATCGACATGGGCCTGGAGCGTTCCCGCGAGGTAGCGCGCCGGCTCGGCCTGGGAAGGCCGGCGAAACGCGTGGTCACCGTTACCGGGACCAACGGCAAGGGCTCTACCTGCGCCCTGCTCGCCGAACTGCTGCATGAGCAGGGGTTGTCGGTCGGGGTCTACAGCTCGCCGCACCTGCTGCGCTACAACGAGCGGGTGCGGATCGACGGCGTCGAGGCCGGCGATGCGCAACTGTGCGACGCCTTCTCCGCGGTGGAGGCCGCACGCGGCGAGATTTCCCTGACCTATTTCGAAATGGGCACGCTGGCCGCCTTCTGGCTGTTCGAGCGCGCCGGGCTGGACTTCGCGGTGCTGGAAGTCGGCCTTGGCGGGCGCCTGGATGCGGTCAACCTGATCGACGCCGACCTGGCGCTGATCACCAGCATCGGCCTGGACCATGCCGACTGGCTGGGCGATACCCGCGAAAGCGTGGCTTTCGAAAAAGCCGGTATCCTGCGCGCCGGCAAACCGGCCCTGTGCGGCGATCTCGATCCCCCGCAGCCATTGCTGGAGCAGGTGGCTGCGCTGGGGGCACCGCTTTACCTGCGTGGTCGCGACTACGACCTGGCGCTCGCCGATCATGGCTGGCACTGGCGCGGACTGGCCGCGGACGGCCAGGCGCTGGCGCTGCACGATCTGCCGTTGCTCGAGTTGCCCATGGAAAACGCCGCGCTGGCCCTGCAGGCCTACGCGTTGCTCGAGTTGCCCTGGCAGGCGGAGCGGCTGGCCGAGGCGCTGCGGCGGACCCGGGTGACCGGTCGCCTCGATCGCCGCGACCTGTCCTGGAACGGCCAGCCACGCCAGCTCCTGCTGGACGTCGGGCACAATCCCCAGGCCGCCCAGTACCTGGCGCAACGCCTGCGTGCCGCAGCGCCACGAGGACGCTACCTGGCGGTCTTCGGCCTGCTGGCGGACAAAGACCTGGATGGCGTACTGGAACCCTTGACTGGCTTGGTGCAGGATTGGGCCGTTGCACCGTTGCCGACCCCGCGTTCGCGGCCGGCCGCGGAGCTGGAGGCGGCGCTGATCCTGCGCCAGGTTCCGGCGAGCAGCCATGCGGATATCGCCGCCGCCCTGAACGCGCAGTGCGCCAAGGCTACCGCGGATGATGTCATTCTGCTGTTCGGATCGTTCTATAGCGTGGCCGAAGGCCTGGAATGGCTGGCCCGTAGAACGGATAAGGGGGAGTAAATCATGGCCTTGCTGGAAAGAGGGCTGAAGCAGCGCATCGTCGGGGCGTTGGTGCTGATTGCCCTGGCGGTGATCTTCCTGCCGATGCTGTTCACCCGCGAAGACGAGTCGCGCCAGGTCGTGGTGGAAGCGCCGCCGCGCCCGCAATCGCCGGCCATGCCCAGTGTCGAGGTGCAGCCGACCGAGGTGCCGGAACTGCAGCCCGGCGAAGAAGACATCGCTCCCGAGATCGTCCAGGAAGGCTCCCCGGCCGCCGCCGGCCAGCCTAGCCAGCCGATCGGCGGCCTGCCGACGACCCCGCCCGCCACCCAGCCGCCCGCCCAGGCCCAGGCCCAGGCTCAGGCCCAGGCCCAGGCCCAGGCCCAGGCCCAGACCCAGGCGCCGGCCGCCAGCCAGCCGCCAAGCCAGCCGCAACCGCCCGCTGCGCCGCCGAGCCCGCCGCCCGCGGAGAAGCGCCTGGACGCCAACAACCTGCCGCAGAGCTGGTCGGTACAGCTTGCCAGCCTGTCCAACCGGGCGCGCGCCGAGGAATTGCAGAAGACCTTGCGCTCCCAGGGCTACAACGCCTATATCCGCAGCTTCGACGGGATGAACCGGGTCTTCGTCGGGCCGGTGATCCAGCGCGCCGAGGCGGATCGCCTGCGCGACCAGTTGAGCAAGCAGCAGAAGCTCAACGGCTTCGTCGTGCGCTTCCAGCCGGAACGCGGTTGACCGCGACCCGCGGCTTACCGTCGCGGGCGCGCTCTGCTAAAATGCAGCGCCTTTTCTGCTTGTGGGCTGCATAGTGGCATTTACCTGGGTCGATTGGACGATGGTCGCCATCATCGTCGTTTCCAGCCTGATCAGTCTGAGTCGCGGCTTCGTCAAGGAAGCCTTGTCCCTGCTTACCTGGATAGTCGCCGGCGCGGTGGCCTGGATGTTCGGCGGGGCGCTGGCGCAGCACCTGGGTGAATACATCCAGACCCCCTCGGCCCGCATCATCGCAGCCTGCGCGCTGCTGTTCATCGCCACCCTGCTGCTCGGGGCGCTGGTCAACTACCTCATCGGCGAACTGATCCGGGTCACCGGCCTGTCCGGCACCGACCGCTTCCTCGGCATGGTCTTCGGCGGTGCGCGCGGCGTACTGCTGGTCGTGCTGCTGGTCGGCCTGCTCAGCCTGGCCCCGGTACAGCAGGACCCTTGGTGGCAGCAGTCGGTGCTGATGCCGCATTTCCTGATGGTCGCCGACTGGTCGAAGAACTTCATTCTCGGTTTCGCCGGCCAGTGGTTGCCGGCCGCGCCGATAACGCCGCCGAGCGGCATCGGCGGGCTGCTTCCCAGCCAGTGATTTTGGCGGGACACTGGCCGAGGCCGGGTCCCGCGGTTTTCCAGGGCGGCGCGTCGATGGCGCGGCGCCGGCGGCACAGGACGTGCCGCGAGCCAGTCGGCGGCGAAGGTCGCCGATTCGCGGGAGCCAGTGGCCCACGAGGCCCTGGTCAGCTCGATGGTCCGGGACGGGCCGATCGCGCTTCCCATCTTTCCAGCTTGAGCCAAGTAGGGGTTGCGTCACATGTGTGGCATCGTCGGTATCGTGGGCAAGTCGAACGTCAATCAGGCGCTGTATGACGCGCTCACCGTCCTCCAACATCGCGGCCAGGACGCTGCCGGTATCGTCACCTGCCATGACGATAAGCTGTACCTGCGCAAGGACAACGGCCTGGTCCGCGACGTCTTCCAGCAGCGCCACATGCAGCGCCTGATCGGCAGCGTCGGCATCGGCCATGTGCGTTACCCGACCGCCGGCAGCTCCAGCTCGGCGGAAGCGCAGCCGTTCTACGTCAACTCGCCCTACGGCATCACCCTGGCGCACAACGGCAACCTGACCAATGTCGAGCAGTTGGCCAAGGAAATCTACGAATCCGACCTGCGCCACGTGAACACCAACTCCGATTCGGAAGTGCTGCTCAACGTGTTCGCCCACGAGCTGGCGGTGCGCAACAAGCTGCAGCCCACCGAGGAGGACATCTTCGCCGCGGTTTCCTGCGTGCACGACCGTTGCGTCGGCGGCTACGCGGTGGTGGCGATGATCACCGGCCACGGCATCGTCGGTTTCCGCGACCCCAATGCGATCCGTCCGATCGTCTTCGGCCAGCGGCATACCGAGAACGGCGTCGAATACATGATCGCCTCCGAGAGCGTGGCCCTGGACGTACTCGGTTTCACCCTGATCCGCGACCTGGCGCCGGGCGAGGCGGTGTACATCACCGAGGAAGGCAAGCTCTACACCCGCCAGTGCGCCAAGGCGCCGAAATACGCGCCGTGCATCTTCGAGCACGTCTACCTGGCGCGTCCGGATTCGATCATGGACGGCATCTCGGTGTACAAGGCGCGCCTGCGCATGGGCGAGAAGCTTGCCGACAAGATCCTCCGCGAGCGTCCCGACCACGACATCGACGTGGTCATCCCGATCCCGGACACCAGCCGCACCGCGGCGCTGGAACTGGCCAACCGGCTCGGCGTGAAGTTCCGCGAGGGCTTCGTCAAGAACCGCTACATCGGCCGCACCTTCATCATGCCCGGCCAGGCGGCGCGGAAGAAATCCGTGCGGCAGAAGCTCAACGCCATCGAGCTGGAGTTCCGCGGCAAGAACGTGATGCTGGTGGATGACTCCATCGTCCGCGGCACCACCTGCAAGCAGATCATCCAGATGGCCCGCGAGGCCGGGGCGAAGAACGTCTACTTCTGCTCCGCCGCGCCGGCCGTGCGCTACCCCAACGTCTACGGCATCGACATGCCGAGTGCGCACGAGCTGATCGCGCACAATCGCAGCACCGAGGACGTCAGCAAGCTGATCGGCGCCGACTGGCTGGTCTACCAGGACCTGCCCGATCTGATCGATGCGGTCGGCGGCGGCAAGATCAAGATCGATCACTTCGACTGCGCCGTGTTCGACGGTGAGTACGTGACCGGTGACGTCAACGAGGCCTACCTGAACCGGATCGAACAGGCGCGCAACGATGCGACCAAGGCCAAGAGCCAGGCGGTCAGCGCGATCATCGATCTGTATAACGACTGACAAAGGGGAGAGCGGCATGACTCAGGACTGGGATGCCGGGCGTCTCGACAGCGACCTGGAAGGCGCGGCCTTCGACACCCTGGCGGTTCGCGCCGGGCAACGGCGGACGCCGGAGGGCGAGCACGGCGAGGCGCTGTTCACCACTTCCAGCTACGTCTTCCGCACCGCCGCCGACGCGGCCGCGCGGTTTGCCGGCGAAGTGCCGGGCAACGTCTATTCGCGCTACACCAACCCCACGGTACGCACCTTCGAGGAGCGCATCGCCGCCCTCGAAGGAGCCGAGCAGGCGGTGGCCACGGCGTCGGGCATGTCGGCGATCCTCGCCCTGGTGATGAGCCTGTGCAGTTCCGGCGACCACGTGCTGGTCTCGCGCAGCGTGTTCGGCTCGACCATCAGCCTGTTCGACAAGTACTTCAAGCGCTTCGGCATCCAGGTCGACTATCCGCCGTTGAGCGATCTCGCGGCCTGGGAGGCGGCGTGCAAGCCGAATACCAAGCTGTTCTTCGTCGAGTCGCCATCCAACCCGCTGGCCGAGCTGGTGGATATCGCTGCGCTGGCCGAGATCGCCCACGCCAAGGGTGCGCTGCTGGCGGTGGACAACTGCTTCTGCACGCCGGCCCTGCAACAGCCGCTGAAGCTCGGTGCGGACGTGGTGATCCACTCCGCGACCAAGTACATCGACGGCCAGGGCCGGGGCATGGGCGGGGTGGTCGCCGGTCGCGGCGAGCAGATGAAGGAAGTGGTCGGCTTCCTCCGCACTGCCGGACCGACCCTCAGCCCGTTCAACGCCTGGCTGTTCCTCAAGGGCCTGGAAACCCTGCGTATCCGCATGCAGGCGCACAGCGCCAGTGCCCTGGCCCTGGCCGAATGGCTGGAGCGCCAGCCGGGCATCGAGCGGGTCTACTATGCGGGCCTGCAGAGCCATCCTCAGCATGAGTTGGCCCGGCGCCAGCAGAGCGGCTTCGGCGCGGTCGTCAGCTTCGACGTGAAGGGTGGGCGCGATGCCGCCTGGCGCTTCATCGACGCTACCCGGATGGTCTCGATCACCACCAACCTGGGCGACACCAAGACCACCATCGCCCACCCGGCGACCACCTCCCACGGTCGACTGTCCCCCGAGGACCGCGCGCGCGCCGGGATCGGCGACAGCCTGATCCGGGTCGCGGTCGGCCTGGAAGACCTCGACGACCTCAAGGCCGACATGGCCCGGGGGCTGGCCGCGCTGTGATCGAACCCAACCTGCGAGGCAACGGCAAGGTCGCCCTGGTCACCGGGGCGGCCCGGGGCATTGGCCTGGGCATCAGTGCCTGGCTGATCGCCGAGGGCTGGCAGGTAGTGCTTGCCGACAACGACCGTGAACGCGGGGCCAGGGTGGCCGAGGCGCTGGGCGAGCACGCCTGGTTCGTGGCCATGGACGTGGCCCAGGAGGGCCAGGTGGCGATGAGCGTGGCCGAGGTGCTCGGTCAGTTCGGCCGCCTCGACGGCCTGGTCTGCAACGCCGCCATCGCCAATCCGCGCAATACGCCGCTGGAGGCGCTGAGCCTCGGCGAGTGGACCCGCACCCTGGCGGTCAACCTGACCGGTCCGATGCTGCTGGCCAAGTACTGCACGCCTTATCTGCGCGCGCACAATGGCGCCATCGTCAACATCGCCTCGACTCGTGCCCACCAGTCGGAGCCTGACTCCGAGGCCTACGCCGCGAGCAAGGGCGGGTTGCTGGCGCTGACCCATGCCCTGGCCGCCAGCCTGGGCCCGGAGATCCGTGTCAATGCGCTCAGCCCCGGCTGGATCGATACCCGCGAGGCCACCGAGCGCGAGGCTGCGCCGCTGACCGAGCTGGACCACGACCAGCACCTGGTCGGCCGGGTCGGAACGGTGGAGGATGTCGCGTCGCTGGTGGCCTGGCTGCTCTCCGAGGACGCCGGTTTCGTCACCGGCCAGGAATTCCTGGTCGATGGCGGCATGACCCGGAAAATGGTCTACCTCGACTGAGTGTTGCCATGTCGATGTGAAAAAGGCGCTGACCCGCAAGGGGCCGCGCCTTTTTTGCTGTCCTCCGCTGTCTCGCAGGAGAGCCCGAGGAACGTTACTCCGCTTTCAGGTCGCGCAGGTCGACGGTCTGACCGTCGAACAATTGTCCGGCGCTGCTCGGCAAGATGCTCCCACGGCCTTCTGGGCTGCGACGGCCGTCGAGCACGCGGATGTCGCTGTACTTCTTCCCGGAAATCGCCGCCAGGCCTGCGCCGTCGAGCACTACGGTCGGGCGCAGGAAGACCATCAGGTTGCGCTTGGTGTGAGTGTCCTTGGTCGAGCGGAATAGCTTGCCCAGCCAGGGAATATCGCCGAGCAGCGGTACCTTGGACTCTGCCTGCACCACGTCATCCTGGATCAGGCCGCCGAGCACGATGACCTGGCCGTTCTCGGCGAGGATAGTGCTCTTGATCGAGCGCTTGTTGGTGATGATGTCGGTGTTGCTGACCTGCTGCACGCTGGGGGCGATGGAGGAGATTTCTTGCTCGATCTCCAGGCGCAGGGCCGCGCCGTCGTTGATATGCGGGGTGACCTTGAGGTTGACGCCGATGTCCTTGCGTTCGACCGTGGTGAAAGGATTGCTCGAACCTTCGCTGTTGGTAGTGTAGGAGCCGGTATTGAAGGGGACGTTCTGACCGACCAGTATTTCCGCTTTCTGGTTGTCCAGGGTCAGCAGGCTCGGGGTCGACAGCAGGTTGCTCTTGCTGTTCGCCGACAGCGCGGTGACCAGCGCGCCGAAGCTGCTGCTGCCGATACCGACGATGGCGCCGTCGGGAAGCGCTGGCGGCTTGTCCTCCTTGAGCGCCTGGAGCAGGGTGCCGATGGACAGCCCGGTATTGCCGAAGTTGGTCCTGGTCCCGCCCATGCCGCCCTTGTTGATCGCCCATTGCACGCCGACGGCATCCTGGATGTCGCCGGAGATCTCGACGATGGCCGCTTCCACCAATACCTGGGCGCGCGGCACGTCGAGCTGGCGAACGATGTCCTCGAGGGCGTTGACCGTGTCCGGGTCGGCCAGCAGGATCAGGGCGTTGGTGCTTTCGTCGGCTCGGATCAGGATGTTGCTCGGTCGGCCGCCGCCGGTCTGTTCGCCGCCCTGGCCGCCGTTGTTCTTCATGCCTTCGGAAATCTGGCCGAGGGTTTCCGCGAGGGTCTTGGCGTCGTTGTGGCGCAGGCGGATCACCCGGGTGTTGGCCGAGCGCGCGGTCGGGGTGTCCAGCGACTGCGCCAGTTGCACCAGCTTGGCGCGCGCCTGCGGCGGGCCGAGGATGATCAGGCGGTTGGTGCGCGCGTCGGCGATCACCTGGGCGCCTGCCGCGCCCTTGGCCTGGCCGCGGCTCATGGCGTTGTTGAGCACCTCGGCGGCGTCCATCACCCAGCCGTAGCGCAGGTTGATCACGCTGTAGTCGTGGCTGCCCTTCTGGTCGAGCTGGCGGATCACGTCTTCGATTCGCGCGATGTTGGCGCTGCGGTCGCTGATGATCAGTGCGTTGGCCGAGGGCACCGCGGCGAGGTGGCCATATTGCGGGACCAGCGGACGGATCAGTGGGATGAGTTCCGATACCGGGCTCTGCTGCACCTGGATCACTCGCGTCTCCAGGCGATCCGGCGCGCTCTGGCCGCCGCCGGCCTCGGTCTTGGCCTCGGCGTTGGGCACGATGCGCGCCTGGTCGCCCTGGGCGACCACGGTGAAGCCATGGGTGCTCATCACCGAGAGGAACAGCTGGTAGACCTCGCTCAGCGAGAGCTGGGCCTTGGAGACCACGCTGACCTGACCCTTGACCCGCGGGTCGACGACGAAGGTCTCGCCGGTGATCTCGGAAATCTGGTCGATGAATTCGCGGATGTCGGCATCCTTGAGGTTGATCGTCCAGTGCGCCTCCTGCTGGTTGCCGGCGGGGACGAAGGCGTTCCCGCCGCTGTTTTCGGCGTGCGCCGCCTGGATGCCGAGGGCCAGGCTGAGAAGGACGGCGGGAACGTACGAACGACTGGAAGGGGCAAACAGGGCGCGGAGCAAAGGCTGGGACATCGGGTCAGTCGCTTTCCGTAGGCGTGGTCGTGGGCTCGCTCGAGTCTTCTTCGGCGGGTTCTGCGATGGGCGTGGCTTCCATCTGCTGGCGCAAGGCGTCCAGGCGCTCGCGCAATGCTGCAGCGTTCTCATCCTGCAGGCTTTGCAGTTGTTCGATCGAGTCGTTCTCGCTTGTAATGTCGTCCGCGCTGGCCAGCAGTCCCCCGGAACGGTGCGGGAAGGGCAGGCTTTCCAGGCGCCCGCCGCGCTGCAGTTCGACGCGGTCGCGGTAGACCGCGTGCAGCTTCACGCCGTCGCTGATCTCGCCGCCGACCGCGTAGCGGTGCGGCTTGTCGCCCTGGCGCTGGATGATCGCGCTGGACAGCTTGGGATCGCTCTGGACGAAGCTGCCCTTGAGCACCAGGTCGAGGTTGGTGGCCGGTGGCGGGGCGTTGGGGTCCTGGGCGCTGGTGCCGAAGAGGCGCGCCAGGCGGGTCGGGTCGCTGCGGGTCGATTCGTGGCTGACCGGCGAGGCGGCGACGGCCACCGGGCTGCGTTGCAGGCGTAACCAGCCGGCGGCCTGCCAGGCGAGACTGATGCTCATGGCGATGATCAGGGCAACAGCCAGAAGGGCCGGGGCGTACCGCTGCAGCCAGCGGGAAGAGGCGCCGGAGAAAGGCAATACATCACTCCTGGTCTTTATCGTTATGTCTGAAGATCGCCGAGGGATCATAGCAGTTCGTTGCCGGTAGGCTACCTACTTCTATCAATAGGTGTGACTGGCCGGGCCAGGCACGCTTGTGCTTAAGATAACGGTTCGCCAGGATATTTCTGCAAGAGGAACCCGGGACCGGCCGCACAAAATGACTAACAACTAACAATACTGACGGTAACCGTTCAGTGGTCATATACGACCAAGATACTTCTGTAAGGTTACCGCTATAAGGCATCCATGATGACAGCCCCGTTACCCGATATCGCCGAGCCGGCCGCACCGCCACGGCGTCTGCCGTTCAGCTTCGCCAAGCGCCAGGGCCTGCTGTTCCTGTGCCTGGAGGAGCAGTACTGGTTGGCCTGCCGGCCGCAGGTGGAGCTGGCGGCGATCGCCGAGGCGCAGCGCTTCGCCGGTCGCCGCCTGCCGCTCAAGGCGCTCGGCGAGGATGCCTTCAACCAGGCCCTGGCGGCGTCCTACCAGCATGACTCCTCGGCGGCCATGCAGCTCGCCGAGGACCTCGGCGGCAGCCTGGACCTCGCCGCGCTGGCCGACCAGGTCCCGGAAACCGAGGACCTGATGGAGCAGGAGGACGACGCGCCGATCATTCGCCTGATCAACGCGATCCTCGGCGAGGCGATCCGCGAGAACGCCTCGGACATCCACCTGGAAACCTTCGAGAAGCGCCTGGTGGTGCGCTTCCGCGTCGACGGCGTGCTGCGCGAGGTGCTGGAGCCCAAGCGCGAGCTGGCGGCCCTGCTGGTATCGCGGATCAAGGTCATGGCGCGGCTGGACATCGCCGAAAAGCGTATTCCCCAGGATGGGCGGATTTCCCTGCGGGTCGGCGGGCGCGAGGTGGACATCCGCGTCTCGACCCTGCCTTCGGCCAACGGCGAGCGCGTGGTGCTGCGTCTGCTCGACAAGCAGGCCGGGCGCCTCAACCTGCAGCACCTGGGCATGAGCGAGCGCGACCGCAGGCTGATGGACGAAACCGTGCGCAAGCCGCATGGCATCCTGCTGGTCACCGGGCCCACCGGTTCGGGCAAGACCACCACCCTGTACGCCAGCCTGACCACGCTCAACGACCGCACGCGGAACATCCTCACCGTCGAGGATCCGATCGAATACCACCTGGAAGGCATCGGCCAGACCCAGGTCAATGCCAAGGTCGACATGACCTTCGCCCGCGGCCTGCGCGCGATCCTCCGGCAGGACCCGGACGTGGTGATGGTCGGCGAGATCCGCGACCGGGAGACCGCCGAGATCGCGGTGCAGGCTTCGCTGACCGGCCACCTGGTGCTCTCGACCCTGCACACCAACAGCGCCATCGGCGCGATCACCCGCCTGGTAGACATGGGCATCGAGCCGTTCCTGCTGTCCTCCTCCATGCTTGGCGTGCTGGCCCAGCGCCTGGTGCGGGTGCTCTGCCCGGCGTGCAAGGAGCCCTACCGCGCCGACGAGGCCGAGTGCGCGCTGCTCGGCGTCGATCCCGCCGCGCCGCCGACCCTGCATCGCGCCCGCGGCTGCGGCGAGTGCCACCAGCATGGCTATCGCGGGCGTACCGGTATCTATGAACTGGTGGTGTTCGACGACCACATGCGCTCGCTGATCCACAACGAATCCTCCGAGCAGGAAATGACCCGGCATGCCCGCACCAGCGGACCGAGCATCCGCGACGACGGTCGGCGCAAGGTGCTGGAAGGCGTCACCACGGTCGAGGAAGTCCTGCGCGTGACCCGGGAAGAATAATGGCCGCCTTCGAATACCTCGCCCTCGACCCCAGCGGTCGCCAGCAGAAGGGCGTGCTGGAGGCGGACAGCGCGCGCCAGGTCCGCCAGTTGCTGCGCGAGCGCCAATTGGCGCCGCTCGACGTAAAGCCCACCCGTACCCGCGAGCAGAGCGGGCAGGGCGGGCGCCTGACGTTTGCCCGCGGACTGTCCGCGCGCGACCTGGCATTGGTGACCCGGCAACTGGCGACCCTGGTCCAGGCCGCGTTGCCGATCGAGGAGGCGCTGCGCGCCGCCGCGGCGCAGTCCACCTCGCAGCGCATCCAGTCGATGCTTCTCGCGGTGCGCGCCAAGGTCCTCGAAGGCCATAGCCTGGCCGGCAGCCTGCGCGAGTTTCCCACCGCCTTTCCCGAGCTGTACCGGGCGACGGTGGCTGCCGGCGAGCATGCCGGGCACCTCGGCCCGGTGCTGGAGCAACTTGCCGACTACACCGAGCAGCGCCAGCAGTCGCGGCAGAAGATCCAGCTGGCGCTGCTCTATCCGGTGATCCTGATGGTCGCTTCGCTGGCCATCGTCGGCTTCCTGCTGGGCTACGTGGTGCCCGACGTGGTCCGGGTGTTCATCGACAGCGGGCAGACCCTGCCGCTGTTGACCCGCGTGCTGATCGGCGTCAGCGACTGGGTCAAGGCCTGGGGCGCGCTGGCCTTCGTCGCGGCGATCGGCGGCGTGATCGGCTTCCGCTACGCGCTGCGCAAGGATGCCTTTCGCGAGCGCTGGCATGGCTTCCTGCTGCGCGTGCCGCTGGTCGGTCGGCTGGTGCGTTCCACCGACACCGCGCGCTTCGCCTCGACCCTGGCGATCCTCACCCGCAGCGGCGTGCCGCTGGTGGAGGCGCTGGCGATCGCCGCCGAGGTGATCGCCAACCGGATCATCCGCAACGAAGTGGTCAAGGCCGCGCAGAAGGTCCGCGAGGGCGCCAGCCTGACCCGCTCGCTGGAAGCCACCGGGCAGTTCCCGCCGATGATGCTGCACATGATCGCCAGCGGCGAGCGCTCCGGCGAGCTGGACCAGATGCTGGCGCGCACCGCGCGCAACCAGGAGAACGACCTGGCGGCGCAGATCGGCCTGATGGTCGGCCTGTTCGAACCGTTCATGCTGATATTCATGGGCGCGGTGGTGCTGGTCATCGTCCTTGCCATTCTTCTTCCGATCCTTTCTCTCAACCAACTCGTGGGGTAATCGCGTGAATCAGAGCCGCCCATTGCAGCGTCGCCAACAGTCGGGCTTCACCCTGATCGAAATCATGGTCGTGGTGGTCATCCTCGGTATCCTCGCCGCCCTGGTTGTGCCGCAGGTGATGAGCCGTCCCGACCAGGCCAAGGTCACCGTGGCCAAGGGCGACATCAAGGCCATCGCTGCCGCGCTGGACATGTACAAGCTGGACAACTTCGCCTATCCGAGCACCCAGCAGGGCCTCGAGGCGCTGGTGAAGAAGCCCACCGGCAATCCGCAGCCGAAGAACTGGAACAAGGACGGCTACCTGAAGAAGCTGCCGGTCGATCCGTGGGGCAATCCCTACCAGTACCTGGCGCCGGGAACCAAGGGCCCGTTCGACCTGTATTCGCTGGGCGCCGACGGCAAGGAAGGTGGCAGCGACAACGACGCCGACATCGGTAACTGGGACAACTGACCGGACATGCGGGCTTCGCGCGGCTTCACCCTCATCGAGCTGATGGTGGTGATGGTCATCATCAGCGTACTGATCGGCCTGGCGGTGCTCAGCACCGGCTTCGCCAGCACCTCGCGGGAGCTGGACAGCGAGGCCGAGCGGCTCGCCGGGCTGATCGGCGTGCTGACCGACGAGGCCGTGCTGGACAACCGCGAGTACGGCCTGCGCCTGGAGCGCGATGCCTACCAGGTACTGCGCTACGACGAAGCGAAGGCGCGCTGGTTGCCGGTGGCGCGCGACAGCCACCGCCTGCCGGAGTGGGCGGAGCTGACCTTCGAGCTGGACGGCCAGCCGCTGGTGCTGGCCGGCAGCAAGGGCGAGAAGGAGCAGAAGAAAGGTACCGACCAGCCGCAATTGCTGATCCTCTCCAGTGGCGAACTCAGCCCGTTCCGCCTGCGCCTGGCCGAGCGCGGACCCGAGGGGCGGGCGTTGTCGCTGAGCAGCGACGGTTTCCGCCTGCCACGGGTCGAGGTGGCGCGGCGATGAAGCGTGCGCGCGGTTTCACCCTGCTGGAAGTGCTGGTGGCCCTGGCGATCTTCGCCATGGTCGCGGCCAGCGTGCTCAGTGCCAGCGCGCGCAGCCTGCAGAACGCCTCGCGGCTGGAAGACAAGACCCTGGCGATGTGGATCGCCGACAACCGTCTCAACGAATTGCAACTGGAACAGACGCCGCCCTCCAGTGGCCGCAACCAGGGTGAATTGGAGTTCGCCGGGCGTCGCTGGGAGTGGCGCACCCAGGTCGACAGCACCGCCGAGCAGGATATGCGGCGGGTGATCGTCTGGGTCGCGGCGAAGCCCCTCGGCCGCGAGCGTGGCAGCATCGAGGAGCGCGCCGCGGCGCGCCTCGTCGGTTTCCTCGGGAGCCAGCCATGAGGCTACAGCGGGGCTTCACCCTGCTCGAGCTGCTGATCGCCATCGCCATCTTCGCCCTGCTGGCCCTGGCCACCTACCGCATGTTCGACAGCGTGATGCAGACCGACCAGGCGACTCGCGTGCAGGAGCAGCGTATGCGCGAGCTGGTGCGGGCGATGGGCGCGCTGGAGCGCGACCTGACCCAGGCGGTCGAACGTCCGGTACGCGACGAACTGGGCGATAACCGTGGCGCCTTCCTCAGCGAGGGCGAGAACGACCGGATCGTCGAATTCACCCGTGGCGGCTGGCGCAACCCGCTCGGCCAGGCGCGCTCGCGCCTGCAGCGGGTGCGCTGGTCGCTGTCCGGGGAGACCCTCGAACGCCGCTACTGGCTGGTTCTGGACCGCGCCCAGGACAGCAAGCCACGGGTGCAGCAGGTGCTGGACGGGGTTACCGCGCTGAGCTGGCGCTTCCTCGACGAGGAGCACAACTGGCAGGGCCACTGGCCGACCGACGAAGGCAGCGAGGAGGAGCGCCTGGAAAGCCTGCCGCTGGCGGTGGAGATGACCCTGGAGCACCGCCACTACGGCAAGCTGGTGCGCGTCTGGCGTCTGCTCGATGCGCCGCTCAAGCAGGACCAGCCGCAGGGCCAGTCGGGCGGCGAGAATGGCGAGAACGGCGAGGGCGGAGTGCCGCAGCCGCCGGAAGGCATGCCGGGGGCGCCGGAATGAGGCGCGGGCAGAACGGCGTCGCGCTGATCACCGTGCTGCTGGTGGTGGCGGTGGTGACCATCGTCTGCGCCGGGCTGATCATCCGCCAGCAGTTGGCGATACGCAGCAGCGCCAACCAATTGCACGTGCGCCAGGCCTGGCACTATGCGCTGGGCGGCGAACGCCTGGCGGAAGCGGTGCTGCGCCGCGACCTGCGCCAGGGCGGCGAGAATACCCGCGAGCCGGTGGACCACCTGGGCGAGGCCTGGGCGCGACCGATGACGCCGTTCAAGCTGGACGACGGCGGCGAGCTGCGGGTGCGGATCGAGGACCCCAGCGGGCGTTTCAACCTCAACGGACTGGTGCGCAAGCGCAAGGTCAAGCCGGATTCGGTGAAGCAGTTCCGTCGCCTGCTGGCCACCCTGGGCATGAAGGAAGAGATCGTCCAAGGCTTGCCGGACCGGCTGGCCGACTGGCTCGACGCCGACCAGAATCCGCAGGGCGAACAAGGCGCCGAGGACAACCAGTACCTGCTGGAGGCGCCGGCCTACCGCGCCGCCAACCGCAGTTTCAAGGACGTGTCCGAGCTGCGCCTGCTGAAATTGTCGGAAGCCGACTATCGACGCCTGCTGCCGTTCGTCAGCGCCTTGCCCGAAGATGCGCCGCTGAACGTGAACACCGCCAGCGTGCCGGTGCTGGCCGCCATGTTCGAGATCGATCCGGGACAGGCGGAAAACATCGTGGCGGCTCGTGGGCGAGAAGGCTTCCAGGAGAAGACTGAGTTCAGTAAGCACCTGAACGAGTTGGGATCAAAGGCGAGTAACGTCAACTTTGCCGTCGGCACCCGCTACTTCCAGGTGATCAGCGAGGTCAGCCTGGGCGACCGCCGGCAGGTGCTGGTGAGTACCTTGCAGCGGGGCAAGGACGGCAAGATACGCGTGATGGCCCGCGACATGGGACAGGGCGGCCTGCCCATCCCGTCGACGGGCGGCGACGATTGGAAGAAGGACGAGCGATGAGTGGAGTGAGTGCGCTGTTCCTGCCGCCCGCCGGTACGGCGGGGGCCGATGGGGAACTGGCGGTATGGTGGGTGCAGGACGGCGAGTGCCGGCGCGCGCCGTTCGCCCAGGCGCTGGCGGAGATTCGCGCGCCCTGGCGGCTGTACCTGCCGGTGGAGGCGGTGACCGCCTGCGCGGTGAACCTGCCTACGCAGAAGGCGCGCTGGTTGCGCCAGTCGCTGCCGTTCGCGGTGGAGGAACAACTGGCCGACGATGTCGAGCAGATGCACCTTGCCCTTGGTCCGGCGCTGGCCGACGGCCGCCACCGGGTATTCGCCGTGCAGCGCACCTGGCTCGCCGCCTGGCTGGCTCTGGCCGAGGGCGCGGGCAAGGCGCCGGCTTCGCTGCATGTCGATGCCGATTGCCTGCCGGGCGAGGGCAGTTGCCTGTTCTGGCTGGAAGAGCGCTGGCTGCTCGGCGGCAGCGGCGCCGTACGCCTGGCCTGCGGCAGCGAGGATTGGCCGGTACTGCGCGACAGTTGCCCGCCGCCGCAGCGGGCCTTCGCCGCGCAGGAGGTGGCGCCCCCGGAAGGGGTGGCAGTCCAGCCCCTGGCGGGCAATCCGCACGTCTGGCTGAGCGAGCAGCCGCTGGGCACCGACCTGGCCCAGGCCGAGTTCGCCGCGCGCCAGCAGAGCAGCCAGTGGCGCCGCTGGCGGCCGCTGCTGGGGTTGGTCGGGCTGTGGCTGGTGTTGCAATGGGGCTTCACCCTGGTCCAGGCCTGGCAGTTGCAGCGCGAAGGCGACCGCTACGCGGCGCAGAGCGCAGAACTCTACTGCCAGCTGTTTCCCGAGGACCGCAAGCTGATCAACCTGCGCGCGCAGTTCGACCAACACCTGGCCGACAGCGCCAGCAGCGGTGGCGAGGGCCAGTTGCTCGGCCTGCTTGGCCAGGCCGCCACGGTGATCGGCGGCGAACCGACGGTGAGCGTCGAGCAATTGGACTTCAGCGCCGCTCGCGGTGACGTCGCCCTTCAGGTGCGGGCTCCCGGTTTCGACGTGCTGGAACGGCTGCGTTCGCGTCTCAGCGAGTCCGGGCTGGCGGTGCAACTGGGTTCGGCCAGCCGCGATGGCTCGACGGTCAGTGCGCGCCTGGTGATAGGAGGTTGAGATGAAGGTGATGACGCAATTCCACGAGCGCCTCAGGGCCCAGGCGGAAACCTCGCAGCTGGCGATCCGCTGGCGCGGGCTGCCGGCGCGGGACCGCCTGGCGCTGCTCTGGCTCGGCGCGTTCCTCCTGCTGGTGGTGCTCTATCTGGCGCTGTGGCGCCCGGCCGAGCGCCATTTGCAGTCGGCGCGGCAGTACTTCACCGAACAGCGCGCGCTGCATGCCTACATCCAGCAGCAGGCGCCCAACGTGCGCCAGGCCGATGCCGCGGCGCCGCAGGCGCAGATCGACCCGGCGGCGCTGCAGGGCATGGTCACGGCTTCGGCGGCCCAGGCCGGACTGAGTGTCGAGCGCCTCGACAACGAAGGCGAGGGCGCCGTGCAGGTGGCCCTGCAGCCGGCGCCATTCGCCAAGCTGCTGCCCTGGCTGGAGCAGTTGAACGGGCAGGGCGTGCAGGTGGCGGAGGCCGGCCTGGACCGCCAGGTCGACGGCCGGGTCTCGGCGCGCCTGAGCCTGCGGGTCGAGTGAGCGGCCCGTGGCTGGGGCCGGCATGGGCCCCGGCGCCGACCGTGGCGACAGGCGATCGCCGAAATTTCAAAAAAAATTCAATCAGGGCATTGACTTAGGTTTTTCGGTCGGTAGAATGCGCCCCACTTCGAGAGTGAAGGGTGATTAGCTCAGCTGGGAGAGCATCTGCCTTACAAGCAGAGGGTCGGCGGTTCGATCCCGTCATCACCCACCAATCTCGCAAGTTACGCGCAGCGGTAGTTCAGTCGGTTAGAATACCGGCCTGTCACGCCGGGGGTCGCGGGTTCGAGTCCCGTCCGCTGCGCCATTCACTTCCCCTCCCGAGTTCACCACCCCGAACTCGCCGTCTTCCGCTAGAAGGCGGGCAGCCTGGCTGCAACGAGTGGAAGTCACTTTACCGGGCATCTTGCCCAGCCGACGCGCAGCGGTAGTTCAGTCGGTTAGAATACCGGCCTGTCACGCCGGGGGTCGCGGGTTCGAGTCCCGTCCGCTGCGCCATACATCTTCACCACGCCGAGGCGGGGTGAGCCACGAAGAAAGCGGCCATTGGCCGCTTTCTTCGTTTCCGTCGTCCCCTGCGTCTTCCGTTTTCTCCTTGTTTGCCGGATTTCCTGCTCCGTCGGTCCGCGCGCGGTAATCCCGCTGTCATCTTCCTCGTCTACAGCTGTAAGACACAGACGAACGAAAGGTGATCCGCGATGGACGACTACCAGGAAGAACTGCTGGAGCAGCATGCCGCCGAATGCGACCTGCCGGAGCCGGCGGACGACGCCACCGAGATGTGATCAGGCGCTCTGTCGCTGGGCGCGGCGGAATTCGCCGGGCGTCTGCCCGCTCCAGCGCTTGAAGGCGCGCTGGAAGGCTTCCGCCGAGGCGAAGCCGAGCAGGTAGGCGATTTCGCCGAAAGCCAGGTCGGTCTCGCGGATGTAGACCATCGCCAGGTCGCGGCGGGTGTCGTTGAGGATGCTGCGGAACTGCGTGCCTTCCTCGGCCAGCTTGCGCCGCAGGGTCCAGGTCGGCAACTTGAGGCGCGCGGCGATTTCCTCGAGGTCCGGCTCGCGGCCATTGAGCATCGGCCCCAGCAGGCGGCTGACGCGCTCGCGCCAACTGCGGGTGCGGGTCAACTGCTCCAGTTCGCGATTGCAGAGTTCCAGCATCTGGTTCCAGGTGCTCGGACAGTGCTCTGCGTTCGCCAGGGCCAGGCTGGCCTGGCTCAGGCGCAACTGGTTGGTCGGCGCGCCGAATTCCACCGGGCAGCCGAAGAATGCCTCGTAGCGCTCGGCCCAAGGCGGCGCTGGATATTCGATCTCCACTCGCTCCGCTTTCAACGGCTGCCTTGCCAGGGCGCCGAGATGGCTGATCCAGCCCGCCAGCACTGAATCGACGACGAAGCGGTTGTAGGCGTTGTAGGGGCTGATCGAATAGAAGCGCAGCCAGGCGCCGCCGGCGTCTTCCACCAGGCTCGACTGGCCCCGGTAGTTCTGCGCGTAAAGCGGTTCCAGGTGAATCATCGCCCGCGCGGCGGCGCGCAGGTTGGGCGCCTGGGCGACGCTGACGCCGGCCAGGCCCATCTGTCCGAGACGGCTCAGGCGGCCCATCTGCAGGCCAAGGGCGGGGTCGCCGCTGAGCTGGATGGCAGCGTGGCCGAGACGCATGTAGCGGGGGATCGACAGGCGCGCCCCGGGTTCGGCCAGGCGCCGCTGGTCGAGCCCGTACTGTTCGAGCAGCGGCGCGGGCTCGACGCCGGCGGCGAGCAGGGCATCGGCCAGCGCCTGGACGAAGCCGACCGAGAGGTCGCCGAGGCGAACCCGGGGCGCGCTCATAGCCAGAGATTGACCAGTTGCGCACCGCCGCCGGGATTGGCCTGGCGCATGCCCTGCGCCGAGCCGAGCAGGCTCTGGCCGTCTTCGGTGACGTTCCACAGGCGGCTATGGGCGAAGGCTACGGCGGCGCCGCGCGCACCGCTGGCCAGCAGGCGCTCGCCGACCGCCAGGCGCTGCCAGGCCTCGGCGTTGCTCAGGCTGTTCGGCGCCAGGCGCACGTCGCCGGGAACCAGCTCGGCATCGAAGCCGGGCCAGGGCTGCTGCCAGCGACCGCTCTGGTTCAGGGCGGCGGGGATCGCCAGCAGTTCGACGCGCTGTTCGACCAGGGTGGCGTAGGTGTCCGGGTACCAGCTGTCGGTGCCGATCAGCACGCCCAGGCGTCCCGCCGGCGTATCCAGCACCTGCAGGCGCTCGCCGCGACCGTTGTTGAGGTAGCTCAGTTCGTGGCGGGTCGGGAACACCTTGCGTTGCGGCTGGCCGAGCGGCCGGCCGTCGGGACCGAAGGTCAGGCTGACGTTGTACAGCTGGCCGGTGCCGGGACGCAGTTCGCCGTCCTCGACCTCGGGGTCGGGCAGGACGATGGAGCCGGCGACCACCGTCACCTTGAAATCATGGGCGAGCCCGCCGAACAGGGTCTGGTAGTCGTGGGCCATGTCCACCGCCTTCATCCGGAACAGGGTGTCGGTGAGACGCTGTTCGCCGCGCGCGGTGATCCAGCCGCGCGCCACCTTCAGCGGGTTGCTCGCGGCCATCCAGTCCATCGCCGTGGGCCAGTCGGCGGCGGCATAGACCTCGGGCTTCTCGCCGCTGGCCACCAGCCAGGTGCCGACATGCTCGGGGAACACCACCACCGTGCGCTCGTTGAGCAGGCCCTGGCGGCGGGCATTTTCCAGGTAGGCGTGGAATTTCAGCTGCAACCGTTCGGCGCTCTGGTAGTCCGGCGTGAACAGTTCCGGCTGGACCGCCAGCAGGTTGCCGCGCTCGCCGGGCTGGCCCTGGACCACGCTGACCTGGCTGCGCAGGTCGGACAGGTAGTGGCCTACCGGGCGGCGTTCGGCCCAGCCGGCGTAGGCGGCGAAGAGGGTGATCAGGATCAGGAAGATCAGCTTGCGCATGCGGGTCTCCAAGGCAGCCCACAGGGTAGGGGAGTGGCGTCGGCTTGCCAAGCATCCCTGTGCATTCCGATCAGTAACTTGTCATTTAGGATCATTGAGCGCTCCGGTGGCGCTCCTTAGAGTCGTCGCCATACCGACCGCTGCCCGTCCCGCGCATTGCGCCCGAGGCCGCGGCATATCCGTGAACGCGTTTCGCCCGATGTGGAGACCCCCGATGACCGCCGCCGTTCCCTATCCGCACCTGCTCGCCCCGCTGGACCTCGGCTTCACCACCCTGCGCAACCGCACCCTGATGGGGTCCATGCACACCGGCCTGGAAGAGAAGCCGCAGGGCTTCGAGCGCATGGCGGCGTACTTCGCCGAACGCGCCCGCGGTGGCGTCGGCCTGATGGTCACCGGCGGCATCGGCCCGAACGAGGAGGGCGGCGTGTATTCCGGCGCGGCCAAGCTGAGCACGCCGGAAGAGGCGGAGAAGCACAGGATCGTGACCCAGGCGGTGCATGAGGCGGGTGGCAAGATCTGCATGCAGATCCTGCATGCCGGCCGCTACGCCTACAGCCCGAAGCAGGTGGCGCCGAGCGCGATCCAGGCGCCGATCAATCCGTTCAAGCCCAAGGAACTCGACGAGGAAGGCATCGAGAAGCAGATCGCCGACTTCGTCAACTGCGCCAGCCTGGCCCAGGTCGCCGGCTACGACGGCGTCGAGATCATGGGATCGGAAGGCTACTTCATCAACCAGTTCCTCGTGCGGCACACCAACCAGCGCACCGACCGCTGGGGCGGCAGCTACGAGAACCGCATGCGCCTGCCGGTGGAGATCGTCCGCCGGGTGCGCGAGGCGGTGGGGCCGAACTTCATCATCATCTATCGCCTGTCCATGCTCGACCTGGTCGAGGGCGGCAGCAGCTGGGACGAGATCGTGCTGCTGGCGAAGGCCGTCGAGAAGGCCGGCGCGACCCTGATCAATACCGGCATCGGCTGGCACGAGGCGCGTATCCCGACCATCGCCACCAAGGTGCCGCGCGCGGCCTTCACCAAGGTCACCGCCAAGCTGCGCGGCGAGGTCGGCATCCCGCTGATCACCACCAACCGCATCAACACTCCCGAGGTGGCGGAGAAGGTCCTGGCCGAGGGCGATGCCGACATGGTCTCCATGGCCCGGCCGTTCCTCGCCGACCCGGATTTCGTCAACAAGGCCGCCGCCGGCCACGCCGAACGGATCAACACCTGTATCGGCTGCAACCAGGCCTGCCTCGACCACACCTTCGGCGGCAAGCTGACCAGTTGCCTGGTCAACCCGCGCGCCTGCCACGAAACCGAGCTGAACTACATCCCCACCACCAGGCCGAAGAAGATCGCCGTGGTCGGCGCCGGTCCGGCCGGCCTGGCCGCCGCCACCGTGGCCGCCGAGCGTGGGCACCGGGTCAGCCTGTTCGACGCCGCCGGCGAGATCGGCGGGCAGTTCAACGTGGCCAAGCGGGTTCCCGGCAAGGAAGAGTTCCACGAGACCCTGCGCTACTTCCGCAACAAGCTGGAGAGCACCGGTGTCGAACTGCACCTGAACCGCCGGGTCGACGTGGACGACCTGGTCGCGGGCGGTTATGACGAGATCGTCCTCGCCACCGGCATCGTTCCGCGCACGCCGGCGATCCCCGGTATCGAGCATCCGAAGGTGATCAGCTACCTGGATGCGATCCTCGAGCGCAAGCCGGTGGGTGGCAAGGTGGCGGTGATCGGCGCCGGCGGCATCGGCTTCGACGTCTCCGAATTCATCACCCATGCCGGTCCGTCCACCAGCCTGGAGCGCGAGGCGTTCTGGAAGGAGTGGGGGATCGATACCCGCCTGGAGGCCCGCGGCGGCATCGCCGGGGTCAAGGCCGAGGTGCATCCGGCGGCGCGCCAGGTGTTCCTCCTGCAACGCAAGAAGAGCAAGGTCGGCGACGGCCTCGGCAAGACCACCGGCTGGATCCATCGCGCCGGCCTGAAGAACAAGCAGGTGCAGATGGTGAATGCCGTGGAGTATCTCGGGATCGACGACGCCGGCCTGCATATCCGTGTCGCCGAGGGCGAGCCGCAGGTGCTGCCGGTGGATACCGTGATCGTCTGCGCCGGCCAGGACCCGCTGCGCGAGTTGCAGGACGGCCTGCTGGCGGCCGGCCAGAGCGTGCACCTGATCGGTGGCGCCGACGTCGCCGCCGAGCTGGATGCCAAGCGCGCCATCAACCAGGGTTCGCGCCTGGCCGCCGAACTCTGAGAACCTTTCCGCGATCTGTTGCGTAGCGGAGAAACTGCGTTGAAAACGGCTTTTCTCCAGCTCGCACAGGTTCTGCGTATCGCCCTTGTCCGCGCTCGTCGGCGCGGCGGGGCGCTGCGCACCGGTTCGGTGAACGGTGGCGCTCTGCCACGGTGATCTCCGTCCGCTCAAAACCCGACCGCTTCACAATTTCCCCTACCGCTCGGCGGGCCGTCCGGCATCGCCCGGGTGTCTGCCAACCCAGTCACATTGCCCGCGACATTTTTTCCCCTAGACTTGCCCGAACAACGAGATAGCGCCTGTTTTTCAGGTGACATGCCAGATGGGTACTGCCGGATGCGGGCCGCCTCGCCAGGCGTTCGAGGGTTAGCGATGAGCATGCAGAAAAAGCCACAGATGGCGGAGGCCGTGCTGTTCTTCAACGACAGCGGCGTCTGCAAGGAAATGCTGTATCCCGAATTCGAGGCGCTGCTCGATGGCCTGGTACGCATGTCGGAATACGCCGACCGGCAGATGCACCTGGCCTATGTGTTGATCAATCCGCGCCTGCAGGCGCGGGCGGCGGTGTTCTTCTATCTCGATTTCGACGAGCAGGGCGGCGCCGACACCGGCTGGAACCTGCCTCTGCGCAACCTCGCCGAACGCGCCGGACGCGGCCCCGACATGGGCGGCGGGCCGATCCGCCTGGCCTGTCGCAGCCAGTGCCCGGTGTCCTGGCACCAGATGCACCTCTGGGACCCGGAGAGCAGCGCCGGACGCAACCATTTCGTGCTCATCCGCGACGCGCTCAGGCGCAACCAGCTGGGCCTGCTGGTGGACGAAGAGCCTGCCGCGGTGGAGCCGCAGCGGCTGCAGATGGCCGCCGAAGAACAATGGTACGCCGCCGGTCCCGCCGCAGCGAAGGCGCCGCCCGCGGAGCCTCCGCGCAAGCAGGAGGACGAGCAGACGGCGCGCCTGGCGCAACTGGTCAAGCAGCAGCGGCAACAGCTCGCCGCCCTGGCCCGGCAGCAGGAGCAGCGCCTGGCCGGGCTCGCCCGGCAGCACGAAGAGGAACTGGCCAGGCGCGAACAGGACGCCCGCGGGCAACTGGACATCCTGCGCAGCGAAGTGCTCAGCCTGCAACAGGCACTGGAGCGCCAGGCGCGGGAGAACGCCGAGTTGCAGCAGCGTCTGCTGGAGCAGGGCGAGCAGTTCCAGCGCAACCGCGAGGAACTGACCCGGCAACTGCGTTTCATCGAGAACCAGGGGCGCAACGAGACCGACCTGCTGCGCTCGGAGTTCGCCGACGAACTGGAGGCCCGGGTGGCGGCGGCGGTAGCCGGCTACAAGGAGCAGGTCTCGATCCGCGACGTCGAACTGGCCTACCGCAACGAGCTGGACCAGCAACTGGAGCAGGAACTGGCCGAGCTGCGCGCCGAGCGCGACCGTCTGGCCGCCCAGGGGCCGGAGCAACTGCTGGAGCGTCTATCCGGCCAGGGCGTGGTATTCGTCGCCTACCATCCCGGCGCCGGGCACCTGACCATCCCCTTGCAGGACATCCCGCGTTACCAGGACAATCCGCTGGCCTACGCGGCGGCCAAGTGCTTCGTCTCCGAGAGCCAGTACCGCCAGTGGCTGGACCACTTCCAGCAGCCGCGCTGCGAGGCGCTGCTGCCTGGCGGCGAACGTTGCAACCTGCCGCTCGACCGGGTCGACAACCCGGCGCGCTTCGTCGCCGGCGACACCAACTGCTGCGCCCGGCACAAGACCACGGGGCGCCTGCGCACCGTGAGCTGACTCCTTGCCGTTTCCCCACTGGTCACCGCATACACCCTTGCAGCGTCTCGAACTCGACTGGCTGCAACGGGCCGGGGTCGAACTGGCGCTGCTGCGCCTGGACCAGGCCGATCCGCTGATCTCCGGCAACAAGGGGTTCAAGCTCGCGCCACACCTGGCGCTGGCCCGCGAGCAGGGTCTGGACGGCCTGATCAGCCTCGGCGGCGCCCATTCCAACCACCTGCACGCGCTGGCCGGCGCCGGCGCGCGTTTCGGTTTCCGTTGCGTCGGCCTGTTGCGCGGACATGAAGCCGATACGCCGACGGTGCGCGACCTGCGCAGTCTCGGCATGGAACTGCACTGGCTCGGCTACGGCGGCTATCGCCAGCGGCATGTCGCCGGCTTCTGGCTTCCCTGGCGGGAACGATACCCAGGGTTGCTGCCGGTCGCCGAAGGCGGTGGCGGGCTGCTGGGCGCGCGCGGTTGCATCGGGCTGGTGGAGCGCATAGCGACCCAGTTGCCGACGCTCGGCTGGGACGATTACGACGCGATCTGGGTGGCCGCCGGTACCGGTACGACACTGGCCGGCCTGGTGCTCGGCGAGGCCGGGCGGCATCCCGTGGTGGGCGCGCTGGCGGTGCCGGAGGACCACGGCGTCGCCGCCCAGGTCGCGGCGACCCTTGCCGAGGCGGGCTGGGCCGATGCCGGCTATCGCCTGCTGGATGCCAGTCGTGGCGGTTTCGCCCGCCTCGATGGGGGGTTGGCGCGGTTCATCGTCGAGTTCGAGACGGCCAGCGGCGTCGCCCTCGAACCGCTGTACACCGGCAAGCTACTGCTCGCCCTGCGCGAGGCCGTGGAGAGCGGCGCGGTGGCTCGCGGCAGCCGGCTGGTGGCGCTGCACAGCGGAGGCCTGCAGGGCCGCCGGGCATTGCAGGAGCGTTTGCTGGCGTTGCTCTGATCAGGCATCCGCGGCCTGGCGCGCGCTACCCCACAGGCTGAGCCCCGGCGGCCAGTCGTCGCTGGCCAGGAACAGGCGCTCGGCCTCTACCCAGTAGCCGTCGCGCGGCACCACCCTTACCAGCATTTGCGGACGTGCCTCGCCGGCCAAGGCGATGTTCCAGCAGGCGCCGTCGCGCGGTGGGTCGAGCGGGTCCTGCCGCCGCATGGCCGGCGCCAGCCAGTGCTCGCGCGACAGATGCAGCCAATGCTGCCCGGCCTGCGGTCCGGCCAGGCTGGCCAGGTACGCCGGCCAGTCGCGCTGGCGGAGCCAGCGGCCACGCAGATGCCGTGGCTCGATGTCGGCGGGCAGGCTGCCCGGCCCGGGCCAGGGATGGAACAGGTAGCCGCTCAGCCACAATGCGGAAACGGCCGACTCGGCGCCATGGGCGGCCAGCACCTGGCGACCCTCGCGGGTCGCCGCCAGCGGCAACTGGTGTCGGCAGAGGTGTTCCAGCTTGCGCGACAGGCGGTCCTGGCCGCCGGGCCCGAGCCAGTCGCCGGGGCCGGACTGGGGCCCCAGGTAGAGTTTGATCGCCAGTTCCAGGTGGTGGATGCCGTCGTCGTCCCGCAGCAGCAGGTCGAGCTCGCCAAGGGTATGCCCGCCGTCGCGCACCGGCAGGTTGGCGGCGATCAGGCGCACGTCCGGGGCCTGTTCCAGGGCGAATTGCCAGAGATGTTCGTAGTACAGGCCGAGACGCTGCCGTGGCCATTGCGCGAGCCAGGCGGCGAGGTGCTGCGGCTGTCGCTCCTGTTCGCGCAACCAGGCGGCCAGGCGCTCCGGCTCCTGGCGCCAGCGGCTGGCGGCGAGCGGATGGCGCTGCGGCTCCGGGGTCCGGCACAGCAACGGCGGGGCGAGCAGGGTCCAGGCCAGGTCGCGGACGGCCGGTTGGCGCAATTCGTCGAGCAGTTCGGTCAGCAGCGTCATACCCAGAGGTTAGCCGGGTTGCGCCGTTCGCGGCGATTTCCCGCACATGCGCGGGTTTGCCGCTGTCCGCGGCTTTCGCCCATAATCCGCTCTATCCCGCCCGCCAGCTTTTCGCAGGAACCGCATGGAACCCTTTCGCAATATCGGCATCATCGGCCGCCTCGGCAGCACCCAGGTGCTGGACACCATCCGCCGGCTGAAGAAATTCCTGATCGATCGCCACCTGCATGTGATCCTCGAGGACACCATCGCCGAAGTCCTGCCCGGACACGGCCTGCAGACCTGCTCGCGGAAGATCATGGGCGAGATCTGCGACCTGGTGGTGGTGGTCGGCGGCGATGGCAGCATGCTCGGCGCGGCCCGCGCGCTGGCCCGGCACAAGGTGCCGGTGCTGGGGATCAACCGCGGCAGCCTGGGCTTCCTCACCGACATCCGCCCGGATGAACTGGAGGCCAAGGTCGGCGAGGTGCTGGACGGCCAGTACATCGTCGAGAGCCGCTTCCTCCTCGATGCCCAGGTGCGTCGCGGTATCGACTCGATGGGGCAGGGCGATGCGCTCAACGACGTGGTCCTGCACCCGGGCAAGTCGACCCGGATGATCGAGTTCGAGCTGTATATCGACGGCCAGTTCGTTTGCAGCCAGAAGGCCGACGGCCTGATCGTCGCCACGCCCACCGGCTCCACCGCCTACGCGCTGTCCGCCGGTGGTCCGATCATGCATCCGAAGCTGGATGCCATCGTCATCGTGCCGATGTACCCGCACATGCTTTCCAGCCGCCCGATCGTGGTGGACGGCAACAGCGAGCTGAAGATCGTCGTGTCGCCGAACATGCAGATCTACCCGCAGGTCTCCTGCGACGGGCAGAACCATTTCACCTGCGCCCCCGGCGATACCGTGACGATCAGCAAGAAGCCGCAGAAGCTGCGCCTGATCCACCCCATCGACCACAACTACTACGAGATCTGCCGGACCAAGCTCGGCTGGGGCAGCCGCCTGGGCGGAGGCGACTGATGCAACTCGACCCCGGACGTGGCTACGACCTGATCGGCGATGTCCACGGCTGCGCGCATACCCTGGACCGCCTCCTCGACCTGCTCGGCTACCGCCTGCAGGGCGGCGTCTGGCGCCATCCGCGGCGCCAGGCGCTGTTCCTCGGCGACATCGTCGACCGCGGCCCGCGCATCCGCGAGGCCCTGCACCGGGTGCACGCGATGGTCGACGCCGGCGAGGCGCTGTGCATCATGGGCAACCACGAATTCAACGCGCTCGGCTGGAGCACCCCGGCGGCGCCCGGCAGCGGCCGCCAGTACGTCCGCGAGCATACGCCGCGGCATGCCCGGCTGATCAAGGAGACCCTCGAGCAGTTCGAGGGCCACGATGCCGACTGGCGCGACTTCCTCGGCTGGTTCCAGCAACTGCCGCTGTTCCTCGATGCCGGGCGCTTCCGCATGGTCCATGCCTGCTGGGATGGCGAGCTGATCGCGACCCTGCGCCGGCAGTTCCCCGACGGGCGGATCAGCGAAGCCTTCCTGCAGGAGTCGGCGGAGCCCGGCAGCTTCGCCGACCTGGCCTGCAACCGCCTGCTGCGCGGCACCGACATGCGCCTGCCGCACGGCGCCACCCTGACCAGCAGCGATGGCTATACGCGCGCCTTCTTCCGCACCAAGTTCTGGGTCGAGGACGAGGCGCCGCGCACCTACGGCGATATCGTCTTCCAGCCCGACGCGTTGCCCGAAGCGATCGCCCGCGAGCCGCTCAGCGAGGAGCAGAAGTCCAGCCTGCTGACCTACGGCGCCGACGAACCGCTGTTGTTCGTCGGCCACTACTGGCGACGCGGCACGCCGGCGCCGATCCGGCCGAACCTGGCCTGCCTGGACTACAGCGCGGTGATGTACGGCAAGCTGGCGGCCTACCGCCTGGATGAGGAAACCCGCCTGGACCGGCACAAGTTCGTCTGGGTCGAAGTGAAGCGGCCGGAGGCTGACGAGTGAGCGCGGTGCAGGTCCTGAAGTTTCCCCTGTCGGTCGACCTGGCCGGCTTCGTCGGCCTGCTGCGGCGTCTGAACGTGCCGCACCGGGTCAGCGAGGAATCCGGCCAGCAGGTCCTCTGGGTGCCCGACGAGCGGCTCGCCGAGCAGGTCCGCGAGTTGTACCGGCGTTATCCCGAAGGCGATCCGCAGGCGACCCTGGAGGCCGCGCCGCGACCGGCGGGACAGGGTTTCGTCCGGCAACTGCGGATGAGCCCGATGACCGCCGCGGTGTTGCTGCTGACCTTCGTCGTCGCCGCCGTCACCTACCTTGGCGACAACTTCGCGACGATGCGCTGGCTGACCTTCCAGGACTTCCGTATCCAGGGCCAGTACGCGCTGTTCACGCCGTTGGCCGAGAGCCTGGCGGCGGGTCAATGGTGGCGGCTGTTCACGCCGATGCTGATCCACTTCGGCTGGCTGCACCTGGCGATGAACGCCATGTGGTTCTGGGAGCTGGGCCGGCGCATCGAATTCCGCCAGGGCCGCCCGATGCTGCTCGGCCTGACCCTGCTGTTCGGCCTGGTGTCCAACGTGGTGCAGTACGCGGTGAGCGGCGCCAGCCTGTTCGGCGGGTTGTCCGGGGTGCTCTATGGCCTGCTCGGGCACTGCTGGATCTTCCAGTACCTGGCGCCGAACCAGGCCTATCGCCTGCCCAGGGGCGTCGTGGCGATGATGCTGATCTGGCTGCTGGTGTGCCTGTCCGGGGTGATCGACCTGCTCGGCTTCGGCTCCATCGCCAACGGCGCGCACGTCGGCGGGCTGCTGGCCGGTTGCCTCAGCGGTTTGCTGGGCGGCCTGCTGGCGCGGCGGCGCCGTTGAGCGAGGGGCTGCGGCAGCTTCGATGTGCGCCGCCGGCCCCGGCCCGGTAGAATGGCCGGTACGCCTTTTCACCGGAGCCGGCCATGTCGTCCTTCAACCAAGCGATCGAGAACATCACTCCAGAGATCTACCAGAACCTCAAGCTGGCCATCGAGATCGGCAAGTGGCCGGACGGCCGCAAGCTGACCCAGGAGCAGAAGGAACTCTGCCTGCAGGCGGTGATCGCCTGGGAGCTGCAGAACCTCCCCGAGGAGGAGCGCACCGGCTACATGGGCCCGCAGCACTGCTCCTCGCATTCCGACGAGCCGATCCCGAACATCCTGTTCAAGTCGGACTCCGTGCACTGATGGAAGAAATCGCCCGCGGCGCGCTGAGCAAGATGACGGCGCGCCTGGAAAGCAATGCCCCCGTGCAATACGCCTTCCGCCTCGACGACCGCGAAGTCGCGGTGAACCCGCTGATCGGCCGGCCGCTGCGCCTGGAGTACCTCGGCAGCATCTTCTGCACCCATTGCGGCCGCAAGACGAAGAAGAGTTTCAGCCAGGGCTATTGCTATCCCTGCTTCACCCGGCTGGCGCAGTGCGACAGTTGCATCGTCAGCCCGGAGAAGTGCCACTACGAGCAGGGCACCTGCCGCGAACCGGAGTGGGGCGAGCGGTTCTGCATGACCGATCACGTGGTGTACCTGGCCAACTCCTCCGGGGTGAAGGTCGGCATCACCCGCGCCAGCCAGATTCCCACCCGCTGGATCGACCAGGGCGCGCGCCAGGCGCTGCCGATCCTGCGCGTGGCAACCCGCCAGCAGTCCGGCCTGGTGGAAGACCTGCTGCGCAGCCAGGTCGCCGACCGCACCAATTGGCGGGCCATGCTCAAGGGCGAAGCCGAGCCGGTCGACCTGGCGGCAGTCCGCGAGCAGTTGTTCGACCAGTGCGCCGACGGCCTGCGCGAATTGCAGCAACGTTTCGGCCTGCAGGCGATCCAACCGGTTACCGACCTCGATCCGCTCGAGATCGCCTACCCGGTCGAGGCCTATCCGAGCAAGGTCGCCAGCCTCGACCTGGAAAAAACGCCTATCGTCGAAGGCACGCTTCGCGGTATCAAGGGCCAGTACCTGATCCTCGACACCGGGGTGATCAACATTCGCAAATACACGGCCTACCAGATCGCCGTGCATCACTGAGCAGAAGGGCCACAAGCCATGCGCACCGAGCAACCGAAAGTCATCCACCTCAAGGACTATCAGGCGCCGGACTACCTGATCGACGAGACCCACCTGAAGTTCGAACTGTTCGAAGACCACAGCCTGGTACACGCCGAGCTGAAGCTGCGGCGCAACCCCGAGCGCGGCGCCGGCCTGCCGCCGCTGCTGCTGCATGGGCAGCAACTGGAGCTGCTGGCGCTCGAACTGGACGGCCAGGCGCTCGGCGCGGACGACTACCAACTGGACGACGAGCAGCTCGCGGTGCAACCGCGGCAGGCCGAGTTCGTCCTCAGGAGCACGGTGCGTATCCATCCGGAGAGCAACACCGCGCTGGAAGGCCTGTACAAGTCCGGCAAGATGTTCTGCACCCAGTGCGAGGCCGAGGGTTTCCGCAAGATCACCTATTACCTCGACCGTCCCGACGTGATGAGTCGCTTCACCACCACCGTCAGCGCCGAACAGCAGCGCTACCCGGTGCTGCTCTCCAACGGCAACCCGGTGGCCAGCGGTTCCGAAGGCAACGGCCGGCACTGGGCGACCTGGGAAGACCCGTTCAGGAAGCCGGCCTACCTGTTCGCCCTGGTCGCCGGCGACCTCTGGTGCGTCGAGGACAGCTTCCGCACCATGAGCCAGCGCGACGTGGCGCTGCGCATCTACGTCGAGCCGGAGAACATCGACAAGGTCCAGCACGCCATGGACAGCCTGAAGAAGTCGATGCGCTGGGACGAGGAGGTCTACGGCCGCGAGTACGACCTGGACATCTTCATGATCGTCGCGGTCAACGATTTCAACATGGGCGCGATGGAGAACAAGGGCCTCAACATCTTCAACTCCAGTTGCGTCCTGGCCCGCGCCGAAACCGCCACCGACGCCGCCCACCAGCGGGTCGAGGGCGTGGTGGCGCATGAGTATTTCCACAACTGGTCGGGCAACCGGGTGACCTGCCGCGACTGGTTCCAGCTGTCGCTCAAGGAAGGCTTCACCGTATTCCGCGACTCGGAGTTCTCCGCCGACATGAACTCGCGCACGGTCAAGCGCGTCGAGGACGTCGCCTTCCTGCGCACCAACCAGTTCGCCGAGGACGCCGGGCCGATGGCGCATCCGGTGCGCCCCGACTCGTTCATCGAGATTTCCAACTTCTACACCCTGACCGTCTACGAGAAGGGCTCGGAAGTGGTGCGGATGATCCACACCCTGCTCGGCGCCGAAGGCTTCCGCAAGGGCTCGGACCTGTACTTCCAGCGCCACGACGGCCAGGCGGTGACCTGCGACGATTTCGTCAAGGCCATGGAAGACGCCAATGGCGTCGACCTGACCCAGTTCAAGCGCTGGTACAGCCAGTCCGGCACTCCGCGCCTGGCGGTGGAAGGCGAGTACGACGCCGCCGCCCGCCGCTACACCCTGACGGTGCGCCAGAGCTGCCCGCCGACTCCCGGCCAGCCGAGCAAGGAACCCTTCGTCATCCCGCTGGAGCTGGGCCTGCTCGATGGCCAGGGCAACGAACTTCCGCTGCGCCTGGAGGGCGAGGCCGCGGCCCAGGGCGGCAACCGCGTGCTGGCGGTGACCGAGGCCGAGCAGCGCTTCGTCTTCGTCGAGGTGCCGGAGCAGCCGCTGCCATCGCTGCTGCGCGGCTTCTCCGCGCCGGTGAAACTGAGCTTCCCCTACAGCCGCGACCAGTTGCTGTTCCTCATGCAGCACGACAGCGACGGCTTCAACCGCTGGGAGGCCGGCCAACAGCTTTCGGTGCAGGTCCTGCAGGAGCTGATCGGCCAGCACCAGCGCGGCGAGCAACTGGTACTCGACCCTCGCCTGATCGAGGCCTACCGCACCCTCCTGGCGGACGAGGCGCTGGACCAGGCGATGGTCGCCGAGATGCTCTCGCTGCCCAGCGAGGCCTATCTCACCGAGATCAGCGAAGTCGCCGATGTCGACGCGATCCATGCCGCCCGCGAATTCGCCCGCCAGCGTATCGGCGAAGCGCTGTTCGAGCCGCTGTGGCAGCGTTACCAGGCCAACCGCAAGATTTCCCGCGACACCGCCTACCTCGCCGAGGCCTCGCACATAGCCCGGCGCAGCCTGCAGAACATCGCGCTGTCCTACCTGTCGCTGTCGGGCCGGGAGGAAATCCTCGCCGCCTGCCTGGAGCAGTACGAAGGCTGCGACAACATGACCGAGCGCCTGACCGCCCTGGCGGTGCTGGTCAACTCCGGCTTCGAGGCGGAGAAGGGCAAGGCCCTGGCCATGTTCGCCGATTACTTCAAGGACGACCCGCTGGTGATGGACCAGTGGTTCAGCGTGCAGGCCGGCTCGCCGCTGCCGGGCGGGCTGGAGCGGGTCCAGGCGCTGATGCAGCATCCGGCCTTCACCCTGAAGAACCCGAACAAGGTGCGTGCGCTGATCGGCGCGTTCGCCAACCAGAACCTGGTCAATTTCCATCGTCCTGACGGCGCCGGCTATCGCTTCCTCGCCGACCAGGTGATCGTGCTCAACGCACTCAACCCGCAGATCGCCTCGCGCCTGCTGGTGCCGCTGACCCGCTGGCGCAAGTACGACGAGGCGCGGCAGGCGCTGATGCGCGGCGAGCTGGAACGCATCCTGGCCTCCGGCGAATTGTCCAGCGACGTCTACGAAGTGGTGAGCAAGAGCCTGGCCTGATCCGCCAGCTTCGCCCGGAAGAGGGTGTTACTGGCCACTGGCTGGTAACGCCCTTTGTTACTTCTGGGAATCGCTTCACTGTTTTCCATTGATGGAGTCCGCTTAATCGTGTTTCGCGAACCTCCCTGCGCAGGCTCTGCGAAGGGACTTTTCGCGCCACCGGCGAAATTCGCCTGGCGCGTTTTGTCGGACACTTCCTGTTTTCTGGTCAGTGAATGAACAGTCATCCCGCAGGAAGTCCTGTTTTTTTTGCAATCCATTGAATTGCCTGGAGGATTCCGTTGAATTGGCATCCCGGTTGCACTGCCTCGTCGCGCGGTTCCCTTTCGTCGATGCGAGGCCGGTGACGCCGCGACCACCCATAACAAGGCCGCAGAGAAACGGCCGAACGGTGAACCGCCCGCAGTGGCGGCGCCCAACGCATGACCACATGGAGTGAGTTCCCGATGTACATCCCCAACCGCCAGCCCCGGCTGCGCTCCGCGCCGGCCCGGGCCGGCTTCGCCTTCGCCGGGTTGCTGCCGCTGCTGGGCGGCCAGGCCCAGGCCGTCGAATTCAGTTTCCTCGACAACGAGGTGTCCGGTTCGCTCGATACCACCCTGTCCTACGGCACCCTGTGGCGGGTGCAGGGGCAGGACAAGAGCAACAACGACATCAACACCAACGACGGCAACCGCAACTTCGATACCGGCCTGGTTTCCGAGGTCTACAAGATCACCTCGGACCTGGAGGCGACCTGGCGCAACTATGGTGTGTTCATCCGCGGTACGGCGTTCTATGACACCCAGATCATGGACAAGCGCAACGACTACTACAGCCACAACGATCCATCGCAGCCGAGCCAGAGCTATCCCCACGACGACCGTTTCACCAGCCAGACCCGCGACATCGCCGGGCACAAGGTGGAAATCCTCGATGCCTACGTCTACGGCAGCTGGGACATCGGCAACATGCCGCTGAGCGCGCGTTTCGGCCGCCAGGTATTCAACTGGGGCGAGGGCATCTTCTACCGCGGCGGGGTCAACACCACCAACCCGGTGGACGCCGCCAAGTACCGCCTGCCCGGTTCCGAGCTCAAGGAAGTGCTGATGCCGGTGGAAGCGCTGAGCTTCAACATCGGCCTGACCGACAACCTGTCGATGGAAACCTTCTACCAGTGGAACTGGAAGGAAACCCGCCTCGACCCGGTCGGCACCTACTTCTCCGAGACCGACCTGTTCGCCGACGGCGGCAACACCGGCTACAGCGACTTCACCGGCACCGCGCTGGACACCCCGGTGCCCGGCTTCGGCAACGTCATCGGCCTGTACC
Source organism: Pseudomonas sp. PS1(2021) (assembly GCF_020405165.1). NCBI lineage: Bacteria > Pseudomonadati > Pseudomonadota > Gammaproteobacteria > Pseudomonadales > Pseudomonadaceae > Pseudomonas > Pseudomonas sp. PS1(2021). The sequence continues at coordinate 655,221 of NZ_CP084484.1, forward strand.
AGGCGCTGGGCAACAATCCGCTGCTCAGCGGCGCGCTGAAGAACACCGGCCTCTATGCCAACGGCGTGACCCCGGCCTACGGCAACGTGATGAAGGTGTCGTCCATCGGCAAGGACCTCAACGCGCGCAACGACGGCCAGTTCGGCGTGGCCTTCCGCTACATCGCCGAGGAACTGAACAGCACCGAGTTCGGCTTCTACTTCGTCAACTACCACTCCAAGGAGCCGACCCTGTACGCCGACATCGGCGACTATGCCGGGGCCGACCTGGCGGCGCTGGCCAATACCCTGCGGCCGATCGCCGGCAACCTCGCCGAAGCCCTGGCCAACGGCCTGGTGACCGCCGACGTGATGGGCAACATCAATGCCCGCCGCGAGTTCGCCGAAGACATCCGCATGTACGGCTTCAGCTTCAACACCACGGTGGGAGACGCCTCGGTGTTCGGCGAGCTGGCCTATCGGCCGAACCTGCCGATCGGCATCGCCGCCACCAACGACCTGATCGGCGACCTCGCCCACGGTGCGGCGGAAGCCGCCAACGGCGGGCAGATCAACGTCGGCGGGCAGATGGTCGGCCTCGGCGGGCAGATCCACAACTACGAGCGGGTCGAGGCGTTCAACACCTCCCTCGGGACCATTTACAACTTCGGCCCGTCGCTGAGCTTCGACTCGTTGACAGGCGTCGCCGAGCTGGCTTCGGAACACCTGCGCGGCAGCAGCCTGAAGTACACCGCCTACGACGGCAGCACCCGCTACTACGCCGGGCGCGGCAACAACTCGTACGTTTCCGGCGGCGACCGTGGCGACCAGGTGAACCGCAACGCCTACGGCTACACCCTGCTGCTCAGCGGCACCTGGAACGACGTGTTCGCCGGGGTCAACGTGTCGCCCTACGTGGTCTACAAGGATGACTTCGAAGGCAACTCCTACCAGACCGGCAACTTCATCGAAGGTCGCAAGGCCTACACCCTGGGGATCAAGGCCACCTACCTGAACAGCCTGGAAGGCGAACTGCAGTACACCGAGTTCTACGGCGGCGGACAGAACAACAACATCCGCGACCGCGACAACATCGGCCTGACCGTCAAGTACTCCTTCTGACCGAACCGATAACGACACGGGCGCCGCGAGCGCCCGGCACCTCACACGGAGAACCCTCATGTTGAACAAGCACCTGCTGATCGGCGCTTCCCTGGCGCTGGCACTGGGCAGCAGCGGCGCGCTGGCCGGCGTTTCCGCCGGCGAGGCGGCGCAACTGAAGTCGAGCCTCACCCCGCTGGGCGCGGAGAAGGCCGGCAACGCCGCTGGCAGCATTCCTGCCTGGTCCGGCGGCATCACCCAGGCGCCGGCCGGTTACAAGCCGGGCCAGCACCACCCGGACCCGTTCGCCGCGGACAAGCCGCTGTTCACCATCGACAAGGCCAACCTGGAGCAGTACAGGGAACACCTGACCCCGGGCCAGCTGGCGCTGTTCAAGACCTACCCGGACAGCTTCCGGATGCCGGTCTACCCCAGCCGCCGTTCCGGCTCGGCGCCGCAGTGGCTGTACGACAACACCTTCGCCAATGCCACCAGCGCCAGGCTGCTGGACGGCGGCAACGGGTTCGCCGACGCTTATGGCGGAGTGCCGTTCCCGATTCCGAAGAGCGGCGTGGAGGCGCTGTGGAACCACGTCGCCCGCTACCGCGGCACCTATGTCGTGCGCCGCGCCTCGGAAGTCGCGGTACAGCGCAACGGTAGCTACTCGCTGGTGACCTCGCAGCAGGAAGCGCTGTTCAAGTACTACCTCAAGGGCGGCAGCTTCGCCGACCTGAACAACCTGATGTTCTACTACCTGTCGTTCACCAAGAGCCCGGCGCGCCTGGCCGGCGGCGCGGTGCTGGTGCACGAGACCCTCGACCAGGTCAAGGAGCCGCGCCAGGCCTGGGGCTACAACGCCGGCCAGCGCCGTGTGCGGCGTGCGCCGAACCTTGCCTACGACACGCCGATCGCCGCCGCCGACGGCCTGCGCACCGCCGACGACACCGACATGTTCAACGGCGCGCCGGACCGCTACGACTGGAAGCTGCTGGGCAAGAAGGAAATCTACATCCCCTACAACAACTACAAGGTCAGCAGCCCCGAGGTGAAGTACGAGGAACTGCTCAAGCCGGGCCACCTCGATCCGCAATACACCCGCTACGAACTGCACCGCGTGTGGGTGGTGGAAGGCACCCTGAAGCCGGGCGCGCGGCATATCTACTCCAAGCGCACCCTGTACCTCGACGAGGACAGCTGGAGCGCGGCGGTGGTCGACCAGTACGACGGTCGCGGCGAACTGTGGCGGGTGTCCATGGCCTACCTGAAGAACTTCTACGACCTGCCGTACACCTGGAGCGCGCTGGATGTGTTCCACGACCTGCAGGCGCGTCGCTACCACGTGCAGAACCTGGACAACGAGGAGCCGGGCACCATCGACTTCACCCAGGCGGTACCGGACGACTCCTACTTCAAGCCCTCGGCCCTGCGCCGCCGCGGCACCCGCTGATCGCTCCGCTCGCCGGCGCCGATCGCTTCCCTCCGGGGAGGAGGGCGGCGCCGATCCCCCGTTACAGACGGCTTACACGCTTAACAAAAGATAACGTGGCTTCAATTGTCTCCGTCGCCAAACGCTGGCTATATAACGCTCACCACGAACCACTAATAACAACAACGGGGACGGTATCCATGCGTGAGCCCATGACGTGGCGCACTTCGCCCGGCCAATCCGCGGACGCTTCGCGGCATCCGGCCATTCCTTCCAGATCGCCCCTGGCCAGCAGGGCCCTGTCGTTTCTCGGGGCGCTTTCTCTTCTGACCCTCGCCGCCACCCCGGTCCTGGCCGAGTCGACGCCAACCGCCGCGCCGCCGCAATTCGCCGTGGAATCGCCGAAGGCCGCCAGCAGTCTGCTGCTCGGCGTCGCCCATGCCGGCAAGCGCCTGGTCGCGGTCGGCGACCGTGGGCATATCCTGCTCTCCGACGACGACGGCAAGACCTGGACCCAGGCCAAGGTGCCGACCCGCCAGTTGCTCACCTCGGTGTTCTTCGTCAACGAGCGCAAGGGCTGGGCGGTCGGGCACGATGCGCAGATCCTCGTCAGCGACGACGCCGGCAGCACCTGGACCAGGCAGTTCGAGGACCTCGGCCGCGAAGCACCATTGCTGGACATCTGGTTCGCCGACGAACAGCACGGCCTGGCCGTCGGCGCCTATGGCGCGCTGCTGGAGACCCGCGACGGCGGCCAACACTGGGAAGACGTCAGCGAGCGGCTGGACAACGAGGACCAGTTCCACCTCAACGCCATCGCCGCGGTCAAGGACAACGGCCTGCTGGTGGTCGGCGAAGCCGGCAGCCTGTTCCGCTCGAAGGACTGGGGCGCCACCTGGGAAAAACTCGAAGGCCCCTACGAGGGCTCGCTGTTCGGCGCCATCGGTACCGCCGATGCGGGCGGCGTGCTGGTCTACGGCCTGCGCGGCCACCTGTTCCGCTCCGCCGATTTCGGCGACAGCTGGGAAGAGATACCGCTGAAGGCGGCGTCCGGCGACCTGGAATTCGGTCTCTCCGACGGCGCGCTGCTGGCGGACGGACGGATCGTCGTGGTCGGCCACGGCGGCAGTGTCCTCGAAAGCACCGACGGCGGGCGCAGCTTCAGCGTGTTCAACCGTCCCGACCGGCTGTCCCTGGCCGGCGTCAGCGCCACCGGCGACGGCCACCTGATCCTGGTCGGCCAGGGCGGCGTGCACCTCGCTGCGGCGAACGGTGCCGCGCTCGAACAACAACAATAAGTCGGGGGTCGCATGAGTGCCATGAACCAGCATCAGCAAAACAAGGCGAGCCTGCTCGAACGCCTGATCTTCAACAACCGGCCGGTGGTGATCTTCCTCTGCCTGCTGGTCAGCGTCTTCCTGTTCTACCAGGCTACCCAGGTGCGGCCGTCCACCAGCTTCGAGAAAATGATCCCGCTGGAGCACCCGTTCATCCAGAAAATGCTCGAGCACCGCAACGACCTGGCCAACCTCGGCAACACCGTGCGCATCTCGGTGGAGGCGGTGAACGGCGACATCTTCACCAAGGAGTACATGGAGACGCTCCGGCAGATCCATGACGAGGTGTTCTACATCCCCGGCGTCGACCGTTCCGGCCTGAAGTCGTTGTGGAGCCCCAGTGTGCGCTGGACCGAAGTGACCGAGGAAGGCTTCGCCGGCGGCGAGGTGATCCCGCAGACCTACGACGGTTCGCCGCGGGCGCTGGAGGAACTGCGCAACAACGTGCTCAAGTCCGGGCAGATCGGCCGCCTGGTGGCGAACAACTTCAAGTCGAGCATCGTCGACGTGCCGCTGCTGGAGATGTACCCGAATCCGAAGAACCAGAGCGAACTGATCAAGCTCGACTACCGCCAGTTCTCCCATGAGCTGGAAGAGAAGATCCGCGACAAGTACCAGTTGCAGAATCCCAACGTGAAGGTGCACATCGTCGGCTTCGCGAAGAAGGTCGGCGACCTGATCGACGGGCTGGTGATGGTGGTCGGCTTCTTCGGTATCTGCCTGCTGATCACCCTGGTCCTGCTGTACTGGTTCACCAAGTGCATCCGCAGCACCATCGCCGTGCTGATCACCACCCTGGTCGCGGTGCTCTGGCAGCTCGGCCTGCTCAACCTGGTCGGTTTCGGCCTCGATCCCTACTCGATGCTGGTGCCGTTCCTGATCTTCGCCATCGGCATCTCCCACGGCGTGCAGAAGATCAATGGCATCGCCTTGTGGTCCAGCGGCGCCGATAACGCGCTGATGGCGGCGCGGCTGACCTTCCGCCAGCTGTTCCTGCCGGGGATGATCGCGATCCTCGCCGACGCCGTCGGCTTCATCACCCTGCTGGTGATCGACATCGGGGTGATCCGCGAGCTGGCCATCGGCGCCTCGATCGGCGTGGCGGTGATCGTCTTCACCAACCTGATCCTGCTGCCGGTGGCGATCTCCTACATCGGCATCAGCAAGAAGGCGGTGCAGCGCAGCAAGGACGACGCGGTGCGCGAGCACCCGTTCTGGCGCCTGCTGTCGAACTTCGCCAGCCCGAAGGTGGCCCCGGTCTCCATCGCCATCGCCCTGCTGATGCTCGGCGGCGGCCTCTGGTACGGCAAGCACCTGAAGATCGGCGACCTCGACCAGGGGGCGCCGGAACTGCGTCCCGACTCGCGCTACAACCTCGACAACGACTTCATCATCCGCAACTACTCGACCAGTTCGGACGTGCTGGTGGTGATGGTCAAGACCTCCCCGGAAGGCTGTTCCACCCACCAGGCCCTGGCAGCCATGGACGAGCTGGCCTGGAAGCTGGAGAACACCGAGGGCGTGCAGTCGGCGATCTCGATGGTCACCGTGTCCAAGCAGGTGATCAAGGGGATGAACGAAGGCAACCTGAAATGGGAGACCCTGTCGCGCAACCAGGACGTGCTGAACAACTCCATCGCCCGTGCCGACGGTCTCTACAACACCGACTGCTCGCTGGCGCCGCTGCTGGTCTTTCTCAACGACCACAAGGCCGAGACCCTCGACCGCGCGGTGGCGGCGGTGCAGGCCTTCGCCGCGGAGAACGACAAGGACGACCTGCAGTTCCAGCTGGCCGCCGGCAACGCCGGGATCGAGGCCGCCACCAACGAGGTGATCAAGCAGTCCGAACTGATCATCCTGGTGCTGGTGTACATCTGCGTGGCGGCCATGTGCATGATCACCTTCCGTTCCTTCGCCGCGACCCTCTGCATCGTCCTGCCGCTGATCCTCACCTCGGTTCTCGGCAACGCGCTGATGGCGGCGCTGGGCATCGGCGTGAAGGTCGCGACCCTGCCGGTGATCGCCCTCGGCGTCGGCATCGGGGTGGACTACGGGATCTACATCTACACCCGCCTGGAGTCTTTCCTGCGCATGGGCCTGCCGTTGCAGGAGGCCTACTACGAGACCCTCCGCTCCACCGGCAAGGCGGTGCTGTTCACCGGCCTGTGCCTGGCGATCGGCGTGGCCACCTGGATCTTCTCGGCGATCAAGTTCCAGGCCGACATGGGCCTGATGCTGACCTTCATGCTGCTCTGGAACATGTTCGGCGCCCTCTGGCTGCTGCCGGCCCTGGCGCGTTTCCTGATCAACCCGGCCAAGCTGCAGGCCAGGAAGGCCTCGGTGTTCGCTCACTGAGTCGCGCCGAGCCTCGCCAAGACCGCGGCCCAGGCCGCGGTTTTTTTCGCGCGGAGGAAGGCCGTCGCGCTTCAGTCCGGCGTGGCGGGGAACAGCAGCTCGCAGCGGAAGCGCTGCTCGTCGCTGCTGTAATGCAGGCGCCAGCCGCTCTTCTGGCACAGGCGCTGGACCAGGTCGAGGCCCAGGCCGTAGCCGAAGGCCATCGACTCGTCGGTGCCCTGGGCCGCGCCGATAGGGTTGCTGATCAGCAGGCTGCGGTCGCGCACGACGATCTCCACCACGCCTTCGTCGCTGTATTGCAGGGCGTTGCGCAGCAGGTTGCCGATGATGATCCGCGCGCGGGTCTGCGGCAGGCTGTGCGGCTCCACGTCGAGGTGGAAGCTCAGGCCGCGGCGCTGGCTCAGCGCCTGCTGTTCCTCGAGCAGCTCCTCCAGCAGGCGGCCGACCTCGATGTGGCCGTCGTCGCGTAGTTCGCCGCTCTCGCGGCTGAGCCAGAGCAGGGTTTCGGTCATCTGCTGCATGCCCAGCGCCGAGCGGCGGATGCGTTGCAGGGCATGCGGGGAGGGCGCGCGGCCGGGCTGATCGAGCAGTTCCAGGTTCATGCCGATCACCGCCAGCGGGGTGCGCAGCTCGTGGCTGGCGTAGCGCAGGAAGCGCTCCTCGCGTTGGCTGAAATCCTTGATCCGGGTCACGCTGTTCCACAGGGTTTCCGCCAGCACGTTGAGTTCGCGGTAGTGGAAGCGTGGCCGCTGGCTGTCCGGGGCGAGGTCGTCGAGGGTCATCGACCAGCGCGTCAGCTTGCGCAGCGGGGCGACGATGAACCAGACCAGCAGGCCGACGGCGACCAGCGAAGGCAGGGTGACCGACAGGGTGACGATCCAGGTCTGCCTGACGCGGGCGTCGATGATGGCGTCGGACAGCGGCGTGTCGATGCTGCCGGCGGCGTCGTTGTCGTAGAGGTAGAGCGTCTTGCCGTCGGCCAGTGGCTGGCGGACCACCACGTAGGCATCGTCGCTGGGCGCGTCGTCATCCTCGTCTTCGTCATCGTCGTCCCAGTTGCCGAGCAGTTGCATGGCGCCGATGCTCTTGTAGGGTGGGGTGTCGAGCATCTCCCTGAGTTTCGGCGGCAGCCCCGCGGTGCCGACGCTGCCCTTGAAGTAGTAGCTGTCCGGCGCCGGCGTGGCCGGGTCTTCCTGGTAGCGCTGGGCGAAGTACAGCCCTTCCTCTTCCATCATCATGCTGAGCAGGTAGAGGGCGCCGGTCTCGCCGTAGTCGCCGAGCATGCGCGTGTAGACCAGCAGCACCCCGGCGAGGATCAGGGTGACGCCGCCGCCGACGATGGGGATCAGGCTCAGGCCGCGTTTCATTTGCGCTCCAGCTGGAAGCCGACGCTGTGCAGGGTATGGATCAGAGGGGTGGCGAAACCTTTGTCGACGGTGCTGCGCAGGTGGTGCATGTGCACGTTGAGGGTGTTGCTTTCCGGCGGGTCGTCGCCCCAGACGCTGCGCCCCAGTTGTTCGCGGGTGACCAGCGCGGGGCTGGCGCGCATCAGGCACTCGAGGATCTTCCAGGCGGTGGGGGACAGCGCCAGGGGCGTGCCGCCGCGGCTGGCCTGGCGGCTGTCGAGGTCCATCACCAGGTCGTCGACTTGCAGGCGCTGGGCCTGGCCGCTGCGGCGCCGGCTGAGGGCCTGCAGGCGGACCAGCAGCTCCGGCAGTTCGAAGGGCTTGAGCAGGTAGTCGTCGGCGCCGGCGTCGAAGCCGTCGAGCTTGTCCTGCAGGGTATCCAGGGCGGTGAGCATCAGTACCGGGGTCTGCAGGCCGGCTTCGCGCAGCTGGCGACAGACCTGCCGGCCGTTGATGCGCGGCAGCATGATGTCCAGCAGGATCACGTCGTAGCGGTTGGCGCGCGCCAGGTTGAGGCCGGCCTGGCCGTCGCGGGCGTGATCGCAGACCACCCCGGCGGCCTCGAGGTAGTCGATGACGGTGCCGGCGAGATCGAAGTTGTCTTCGACGACGAGTACGTGGATATGCATGGCCTGGGTCGCGTGACGAATGGGCTGGTCGACTGGCGGTGGGTGGCCGTCGCGCCATGGGCGGTTCGGGAGAGGCGGGCGGGCGGCGGTTTTCGCGAGTCGGGCAGCGATGTTCGTCGATCGGGGCGCGGGCTGTCCAGTTGCCCACCCGGTTTGCGCCTGCGCTGTGACCCCGGTCGCTTCCGTCGGCGTGCCCGCGTTAAGCCTTTTTTAACCCCCCGGGAGCTAGCGTGCCCCTGCTCGGAACGCTAGCCGCCAGGTTATTGCCGGGTGCCATCCGCGAAGAGTGCGGGTGCCTTTCGTTTTTGGGGGATTTTTTGCCATGTCGCGGACGACACGTTGGAAAGATGTTCGAAAGTGCGGGATATGCACACTGGTGCCGCTGGGCGTTTCGCTATCGCTGTCGCCCTGTGCGTTGGCCGAAGCCCGGTCCAGCGGCTGGGAGCAGGATTTCATCGGCGTGCCGGTCGCGCGCACGTTGGGCCTGACCGGCAAAGGCGTGGATGTCGGGGTGATCGATGGCGGTTTCCTTCCGCAGCATCCGGCGTTCGCCGGCCAGGCGATCACTCCGCTGGCCAACCGAGTGGCCATCGACGGCGAGGAAGCGATCGCCGATCCCTCCCGGCCGCTCTTCGATCGCGATGAGCGAAGCGGAGAAGTCCAGGTCGCCAGCCATGGCGCGAATGTCAGCGGAATCATCGCGGCCAGGCCGGAGGTCATTGCCGATTTCACCTACCGTGGTGGCGTGGCGCCGAAGGTCGGGCTTTTCCAGACGCAAATCAGGCCCAGCGACGAAGCCGATGACGAGGATACCGACATAGAGGAGGAACAAGACGAAGCGGCGAGCCAGGCCAGCCTGCTGCAGCCGGGCAGCGAGGAACTCGTCCATGGCGCCCTGAGCACCCTCTACCGGGGCGCGCCGACGGTGCGGATCATCAACAACAGCTACAACGACGATCCTGTCGGCAATGACGCCGCCGCGGTGGATGCCGCTTATGCGGCGATCGATCCCGCAGCGCCGCATCCCTACCTGAATGCCCTGGCCGACGGCGTGCGCGACGGGCGCCTGCTGGTATTCGCGGCCGGCAACGAAAGCAGCGCGCAGCCCGGCTTGCTCGCCACCTTGCCGCGCTTCATGCCTGGACTGGAAAGCGGTTTCCTCAGCGTGGTCGCGTTGGGTCCGGACCGCGACCTCACCGACTACTCCAACCAGTGCGGGGTGGCGAAAGACTGGTGCCTGGCGGCGCCCGGCGATATGTACGTGGCCGCGGCGAACGGCGCCTCGGCCGAACGCTTGACCTACACCTATGCCGACCAGAGCGGTACCTCCTACGCCACGCCGCTGGTCAGCGCCAGCGCGGCATTGCTGGCCGAGCGCTTTCCCTACATGGACATGGCGCAGGTGCGGATGACCATGTTGAGCACCGCCGTCGATCTTGGCGAGCCTGGGGTCGACGCGCGTTTCGGCTGGGGGTTGCTGGACCTGGCCCGGGCGGTAGGTGGACCGGGCCAGCTGTTCGGCGATCAGCGGGTGACGCTGGACGCGGCGCGCGGCGGCTGGAACGCCAGGGATGTCTGGAGCAACGACATCCGCGCCGGCGGCATGCTTGGCAAGGCCGGCAGCGGCGCGCTGCGGCTGTCGGGCGACAACCGTTTCGCCGGGGTCGCGGTCGAGGCCGGCGAATTGGCGCTCGCCGGGCGCAACCGGTTCTCTGCCAGCAGTGAGGTTCGTGGTGGACGCCTGGTGGTGGACGGCACGCTCGAAGGACCGGGGTTGAGGGTAGGCCGGGCCGGCGAGCTGGGCGGCGGCGGCACCATTGCCGCGCCGACCCGGATCGACGGCGTGCTCGCCGCCGACCGCCTCGCGGGCGCGCCGAGTTTCACCCGCTCGCTCGAACTGTCGCCGTCGAGCACGACCCGGGTGGCGCTGGGCGGGCAACCGCCGATCCGCCTCGACGGCGCGGCCGCTTTCGCCCGGCTGGGCGGGCGGCTGCAACTGACGGCGGCCGATGCGGCGGGGGCGGGGCAGAAGTTCCTGACGGTCGCGCGAGGTGCCACCTACCAGGGCGGTTTCGACGCCTTGCAACAGGCACCGGGCCTGGCCGCGCGAGGCCTGCGCCACGACTTGCGCTTCGCTGCGGATGGCATCGCCCTGGCCCTGGCTCCGCTCGACCTGCCGGGGCAGGTCAACCTACAAGGCAATGCCGGGCGTTCCGCGGCGGCGTTGAACGCGCTCCGTGACCGGCCCATCGCCCTGCGCGCCGGCGCCTACAACGATTGGCTGCAGGCCAGCCTGGCGCGCGGCGATCTCGCTGGCCTGCCGCGCAGCGCCGGCGGCCAGGTGTACGCCGACAGCCTGGCCTACCTGAGTCGGCAGCCGTCGCAAGTGGATCGCGCGATGTTCGGCGAGCTTTCCTGGGCGCAGCCCGGGCAGGCGCCGCGGTTGTGGTTCCAGAGGCTCGCTTCCGGCTTGCGCAACGAGGGGCGCTCAGGCGTCAGCGGCAGTCGCGAGCGCAGCGACGGCATTGCCCTGGGCCTGGTCCAGGCGCTCGACGAACGAACCCGGGGCGGCGCGACGCTGGCGCAGACCAAGGGACGGGTCAACAGCGCCGGCGGCAAGGTCGAGCTGGACATCACCCAGCTCGCCGTGGGCTTGGTCCACGCCTTCGACAGCCTGGAACAGGGCGGTTACGTCAGTGCCATGCTCGGCGCCGGCTACCTCGACGCCGCCAGCAAGCGGCGCCTGCCGGGCTTTGCCACGGCCAAGGGCGACAGCGAGGGCTGGCTCTACCACGCCAGCGTCAAGAGCGGCTACCGCTGGCGCAAGGACGATTGGCGGGTCGAGCCGCGGGTCGGCCTGCTGGCGACCCGTACGGAATGGAAAGGTTTCCGCGAAAAGCACAGCGAGCTGGCGCTGGACGTCGACCGCGCGGCCAGGGATGCGACCTTCGCCACCCTGGAGCTGAGCGTCGCGCGCAGCCTGCGAGTGGCCGACTGGTCGCTGGAGCCGGAGCTGAACCTGGGCTACGAGCGTGCCCTGGGAGTGCCGGCGAGCCACACCGAGGCGAGCCTGCAGGGCGTCGACCTGAAGCAGGTTTCGGCCCATCGGGGGCGCGACCTGTTCAGCGCGGGGATGGCGCTGCACGCCCGCCGCGGTCCGTTGCAGGGGAGCCTGGAGCTGCAAGGGACGAAAGGCGAGCGGGTCGGCGGCAGCGCCGTCAACCTGCGCCTGAGCTACGACTTCTAGCGCTGGCTACTTGAGCACCTTGATCGGCTTCACCGGGGTGCCGTCGCTCCACTGGCCCATGCCGGTCTGCTCCGGCGTAGCGCCCAGGGCGTACTGGCGGTTGCGGTTGTAGAACGCCGCGTCGGTGAGGCCATCGAACAGCTTCCAGGTGCCGTACCAGTCGAGGGCGTCGATCACCAGCGGGTCGTGGCCGGTATAGCGGCCTTCGGCCTGCTGCACTTCGAGGCGCTTCTCGACGCGGTCGAGCAACCAGTCGCTGTCTTCTTCCTTCGGATACTGCGGGCCGAATACCGGCGCGGTGGGCGCCGCGTGGTTGGCCAGCAGCGGCGGAGCGCCGTGGCGATCGCTGCGCAGCAGCAGGAGGTTCTTGTCGCTGGGCGGAATGTGCCGGCTCTGGCGGTAGATGCGCTTGGCGTCGGTGCAGGCCACATGGCTGTCCTCGTCGCCGCAGACCGCCAGCAGCAGGGTACCCTTGGCCAGCCCCGACAGGCGTTCCTGGGCCACGCCGTCCCAGCGCTTGCCCTGGCTCTTGCCGGGCTCGACCACCATCAGCGCCTTCGCCGCCGGCAGCTTCAGGCGTTCGCTGGCGGCCGCCAGGTTGGCGGCGAGCAGTCCGCCGGCGGAGTGGCCGAGGTAGGCGACCTGGTTCAGCCGCGGGCGCACGCCCAGCTCGCCGGCCTGCAGGCGCCTGAGGGCGTCGCCGAGGGCGCCGGCGGCATTGTCGAGGAAGTCTGCGTTGGGCGTCTTCAGGTCCGGCTGGTAGCGCGGGTAGATCACCACCATGCCGCGGCGGACGATATGGTCGATCCAGGCGCGGTAGAGGTCCGGCTGCATCACGCTCCAGCCGTGCAGGAAGATCACCAGCGGAGCGTTGCCGGGGACCGGTTGCTCGGGGGTGAACACCCAGTATTCGCGAGCGCCTTCGCCGAAATGCCACTGATGCACGCTGGCATGGCGATAGGCCGCGCCGCCCGGCCCTTCGGCCGGCTGCGTCGGCGGCGTGGGCGCGGTCGGCGGTTCGGCGGCCGTCGCGGCGTGGCCCAGGAGCAGGCCGCACAGGACGAGGAACAGGGTACGGAAGCGCATGCGGGCCCTCTTGCGGAATCGGAATGTCGTGCCAGTCCTAACCATAGCGCCGTTCAGCGCGGATAGAGCGGTGGCAGGCCGCCATTGTCGACCGCTCCCGCCGGCGCTTGTTCCGTGGTGGGCAGGGCGCGGATCGCCCGCCACAGGTCCTCGCCCTGCCAGGAATGGCCGCTCTCGCTGTACAGCGCGCCGTTGAGGCCATCCAGGGCGTCGGACAGCGGTACGAAGCGGGCCGCCATGTCGGCCAGGGTATCGGGTTGCTGACGGGCCCAGGCGTCCAGGGCCTGGCGGGTCGCCTGGGGGTCGTTGGCCAGGCAGGCGCGGCGCAGCTCGTCGAGCAGGCTGCGGCTGCTCGGGCCGTTGGCCGCGGCGCGGATCACCGCCGGCAGCTGGCGGGCGCGCCACCAGAGGCCGAAGCCGAGCAGGGTGGTCAGGGCCAGCACGGCGGTAGCCAGTTGCCAGGGCCAGAGCGTCGGCTCCAGGCGTTCGCCGAGCGGCAGCGCCGCCGCCGGCGGCTCAGCCTCGGCCTGCGGCGCGGCGGCCACCTCCAGGGTGCGCGGTGGCAGGCTGGTGTGCTCCAGGCGGTCTTCGCGGGTGTTCCACCAGACCACTTCGAGCGCCGGCAACTCGATGCGCCCGGCTTGCTCGGGCACCAGCGCCTCGCGCTCCTCGCGACTGCCGATGAGGCCCTGGTCGGTGCTCTGGTCGGCCAGCTGCGGTTGGTCCGGGTAGCGCCGCAGGCCTTGTACGTCGGGCAGCGGCAACGGCGGAAGCTGGGTGCCGGAAAGCCCCTCGACCTTCAGCAGCACGTTGCGCGTCAGCGATTCGCCGACCTGTGCCTGCTCCGGCTGCGGGCTCCAGCTTTCGCTGATGCTCAGCGCGCGGGCCGGCATCCAGGGCGCGTCGGCCGGATAGTCGGCAGGCTTGGGCCGGACCTGCAGCGGGATGCTCGGCGAAGTCACCCGCATCTGCCGGCCGGGGCGCGGGCCGAAGGGGTTGTAGTCGTCGCTGCCACGGTCGACCAGGGTCGCACTGAAGGTTTGCGCAGGAATCTCCAGGGTGCCGCTCTTCTGCGGGAAGATCGCGTAGCGCACCTCGATCACGCCGTGGCGGATGCCGTTGATCTCCTTCTCGTAGGTGCGCGCCTCGCCGAGTTGTTCGACCTTCGCGTCGTTCATCACCAGCGGGGTCAGGCTGCTGTCGTCGTATAGCGACACCGAGTGGTAGATGCGCAGGGTGAGGATCGCCTGGGCCTGCACGTAGACCTTCTCCTGGTCGACGCTGGCATCGATGAAGACCGGCGCCAGCTTGCTGCTCTTGGCGCGGTCGCGCGCCTCCAGTACGTGCAGCCTGATCGGCTGGGTGCTGCTGGCGCCGAGGCTGATCGGCGGGATCGCCACGTAGCCGCTCTGCTTCGGCAGGAGGGTGACGATCCAGCGGGTGGTGGCCTGGGCCCGGCCGTTCTGCGTGGCGAGACGGTTGACCTGGCGCGTGCCGAGGACCTCGAAGAGGGCGTCCAGCGGGCTCAGGTCGGGTTTGCCGAAGAGGGTCGGGTCGTCCGATTCCAGCGTCAGTTCGACGCTTTCCCCTTCGGTCAGGCGGGCGCGGTCGACGCTGGCGCTGAAGCTGGCGTGGGCGGAGACGCAGAGGAGCGCGAGAAGCAGGCTGCAGAACAGGCGGATCATGGCGTGGCTTCCTGGCGTTGCTGCTGTTGGTACCAGAACTTGCGCCGCAGCAACTCGGCGGGATCGTCGGGAATCTGTCGCAGCCATTGCTCGAGGGCCTGGCGACGTTCGTCATCGAGTCCGTCGCCGGCTTCCTCGTCGCCCGTCCGCTCGTCCTCGGCGTCGGGTTGCGGCTGCGCTTGGTCGGGTGCTCCGGCGGTCTTCTCGCCTTCGTCTTCCGGCAGGCTGGTCGAGGGCGCCGCGGCCTGGGCCTTCTGCGCATCGACGGTCGCCGCGTCGCGCGGCGGCCGCTGGCTGCTTCCGGATGGCGGGCTCTGCTGGCTCGCTTCCTGGCGCTGCTCCTTGTTCTCGCCGGCCTGCTGCTGCGCCGCCTGTTCCTGGCGCTGGCGCAGCAGTTCCTCGACCAGGGCCTTGTTGCGTTGCGCGGCGACCAGTTGCGGCTGGCGCTCCAGGGCTTGTTCGTAGGCGTCGACGGCGGCTTCCAGTTCGCCCTGGCGGGCCAGGGCGTTGCCACGGTTGTAGTGATCGGCGGCCTGGTCGCCCTGGGCGAAGGCCTGGGCCGCGGCGGCGTAGTCGCGGGCCTGGTAGAGCGACAGGCCTTTCCAGCGGAAGTCCTCGAAGCGCTTCGCCGCCTCTTCCGCCTGGCCCCGTTGCAACAGGCGCTGGCCCTGCTGGTCCGGACGCAGCCAGAGGTCTTCGAATTGGAGGGCCATGGCCGGTTGCGGCAGGCTCAGCATCAACAGCGGCAGGCAGAACAGCCAGCCGCGCCGTCCGGCACAGGCGGCCAGCAGGAGCAGCGGCAGGAGCAGCCAGTAACCCTGGTCGGCCCGCCGCTGCAGGCGCAGCAGGGCGTTCTCGCGGTCTTCCTCCAGCGTGCCGCCGCGAGCCAGCAGGCCGAGGCTGTCGAGGTCGCGGTCGTTCGGCCGCAGGCGCTGGTAGCCGGCGCCGATCTCCGCGGCGAAGCGGCGCAGCCCGCTTTCGTCGAGCCTGGGCAGGAGGATGCCGCCCTGGTCGTCCTTGAGGAAGCTGCCATCCTCCTGCTGCACCGGAGCGCCTTTCGGCGTGCCGACGCCGAGCACGGCGAGGCGCGCCGCCCGGTGCTCGAGGGCGCTGCGGATGCCTTGGCGCTCGGGTTCGCTCAGCTCGCTGGTCAGCAGCAACAGGCGGCCGCGGCCCTGGGCGCCCTGTTCCAGTAGGTCGAGGGCCTGGCGCACGGCGAGGTCGGCGCGCTGGCCGGGCTCGGGCATGATCGAAGGTTTCAGGACGTCGAGCAGGTTGCGCGCGGTGAGCTGGTCGTCCGACAGCGGCACCAGGGTATGCGCGCTGCCGGCGTAGACGACGATCGCGGTCTGCGCGTCGTTGCGCGTGCGAAGCAGGTCGAGCAGCTTGCGCCGGGCCTGCTCCAGGCGAGTCGGCGACAGGTCGCCGGCAAGCATCCCGGGAGTCAGTTGGAGGATCGCCACCAGCGGGTCGCTACGCTTCATCGAGGGCTGTTCCAGTTGCTGCCAACTGGGCCCGAGCAAGGCCAGCAGGGCCAGCAGCCAGGCGATGCCGAGGCAGATCCAGGGCATGCGGTTCTGCCGCCCGGCGCCGCCGACCAGCAGCCAGGGCTGGAAGGCCGTCGGCAGCAGCAATTGCCAGCGTCCGGCACGACGCTGGCGATGCAGCAGCTTCCACAGCAACCAGCCAAGCAGCGGCGCCAGCAGCAGCCAGTAGGGGCGCAGCCAGTGCGGCCAGGCGTCCAGCAACAGGTTCATGGTTGCCTCCCGGAGCGGCGGCGCGGCCAGGTCCGGTTTTCCCGTGGCCAGAGTTCCAGCGCCACCAGCAGTACGCTCAGGCCGAGGGCGGCGGCCAGCGGCCAACTGTACAGCGCCAGGGCCGGGCGCGCCCGGGTAGTCTGCTGGGCGACCGGTTCGAGGCGATCGAGGGTCGCGGAAATGCTTTCCAGCTCGGCGCTGGAGCGTGCGCGGAAGTATTCGCCGCCAGTGCTCTCGGCGATACCGCGCAGGGTCGGCTCGTCGAGATCGAGCCCCGGGTTGAAGCCGAACAGGCCAGGCACGCCGCCTTGCTGCGGATCGGCGCCGATGCCGATGGTGTAGATCTTCACCTGTTGCTCGGCGGCCAGTTGCGCGGCGATCCGCGGGGCTATCTGTCCACCGGTGTTGGCGCCGTCGGTGATCAGCACCAGCACCCGGCTTTCCGCAGGCCGCTGGCGCAGGCGCTTGACCGCCAGGCCGATGGCGTCGCCGATCGCGGTGTTCTTGCCGGCGATGCCGATCTGCGCCTCGTCCAGCCAGACCCGCACGGTGTGCCGGTCGAAGGTCAGCGGCGCCTGCAGGTAGGCCTGGCTGCCGAACAGGATCAGGCCGACGCGGTCGCCACGACGGTCTTCGACGAAGTCGCCGAAGAGTTTCTTGATCAGTTCCAGGCGGCTGATCTCGTCGTCCTGCCAGCGCATGTCGCGGTAGTCCATGGAGCCGGAGACATCCACCGCAAGCAGCAGGTCGCGGCCGCTGGCGGGTAGCGGCAGGGGGTCGCCGACCCATTGCGGGCGGGCCGCGGCGAGCAGCAGGAGGAACCAGAGCAGGGCGAAGCGCACCTGCTGCCGCCAGGCCGGCAGGCGTGCGCGGGCACGGCGTCCGGCGAGGCTTTCGAGTTCGTCGAGGAAGTTCACCTTGAGCGCCGCCTCGCCGCTGTCGGCGGCCGGCAACACCAGGCGCAGCAGCCAGGGCAACGGGGCGAGGGCGAAGACCCAGGGCCAGGCGAACTCAAACATGCTTGCGAATCCAGGTGGCGACGGCGGCGTCGAGGCCGTCCACGGCCTTGTCGTCGAGGGTGCAGTCGGCGCGGTAGCCGCCTTCCACCAGGATCATCCAGCGGGTCAGGCCGGCGGCCGGGCAACGGTTGTCGAGGAACGCCAGCCAGGCGCGGCCGCTGAGGGCGTGGCTGCCGCTATCTGGCCAGCGCGCCCTGCAGACCCGCTTGAGCAGGCCGTTGATGGCTTGCAGCCAGGGCCCGGCGGAAGCCCTGCCGTAGGGCTTGGCGAGCGCGGCCAGTTCGGCCAGGGCCGCTTCGCGCAGCGGATCCAGCGGCGCTTCGCCGCGGGTGGCGATGGTGCGCCGCGGCAGGTGCCGGCGCAGTCGCCAGAGCCCCCAGCCGAGCAGTGGCAGCAGGGCGGCCAGCAGCCACCAGCCGGGCGCCGGCGGCCACCAGCCGACGGGCGGGGGGGCGATCAGCGGTTCCAGCCGGTCGAGCGGATTCATGCGCGATACCCCGGCTGGTGTTGTTCCAGCAGGTCCCGCAACTGCTCCACCAGGTCTTCCTGGGTGGACAGCGGCAGCAGCGGCACGCCCAGTCGCTGGGCCAGCCGCTGCCAGCGCGCGCGGCGCGCCTCGGCCAGCTCGCGATAGGCCTGGCGCAGCTCGTCGGCGTGGGTGTCCAGCTCGAGGTCGGCGGCGCCTTCGCGGAAGCGCAGCAGCCCGGCGGCGGGGAGGGCATGGTCGAGCGGGTCGGACAGCGGCAGCAGCACCAGGTCGGTATGGCGTGCGATCAGGCTGAGTTGCTGCTCGGCGACGTCATTGAGGGTGCGCTCGTCGCACAGCACCAGGATCAGGCTGCCCGGGCGCAGCACTTCGCGGGCGCGGCGCAGGGCCAGGCCGAACAGTTCGCCAGGCCGCTCGGCCGGCGTCTCGCGCAGTTCGCGATTGGCCCGCAACAGCTGGTTGAACAGTTGCAGCAGGCTGTGCTTGCTGCGTCGCGGCTTGATTTCGTGGCAGTCGCGGTCGCCGAATACCAGGCCGCCGATACGGTCGTTGTGGGCCAGCGCCGACCAGCCGATGAAAGCCGCCGCGCGTGCCGCCAGCACCGCCTTGAAGCACAGGCCGGAGCCGAAGAACAGGCGCTGGCTCTGTTCGACCAGGACGAACACCGGCCGCTCGCGTTCCTCGTGGAACAGCTTGGTGTGCGGCTCGCGGGTGCGCGCGGTGACGCGCCAGTCGATGGTCCGTACGTCGTCGCCGGGCTGGTAGATGCGCACCTGGTCGAAGTCCACACCGCGTCCGCGCAGGCGCGAGTGATGCAGGCCGACCAGCGGGCTGCGGCGGTTCTGCGAGGAGAACAGGCGCGCTTCGTGGAGCCGGTGGCGCATTTCCAGAAGCTCGTCGAGGCCCAGTTCGACGCCAGGGGCGGCGCTCAGCATGGCGGCGGCCTCAGGCCACGGCGACCACGTCGAGGATGCGCTGCACGACCCGGTCCTGGTCGATGCCGGCGGCTTCCGCCTCGAAGGTCAGGATCAGGCGATGGCGCAGCACGTCGAACAGCACCGCCTGGATGTCCTCGGGGCTGACGAAGTCGCGTCCGCCCAGCCAGGCGTGGGCGCGCGCGCAGCGGTCGAGGGCGATGGAGCCGCGCGGGCTGGCGCCGTAGGAGATCCATTCGGCGAGTTCCGCGTCGTGCTTGGCCGGGGTGCGGGTGGCCATGATCAGTTGCACCAGGTATTCCTCCACCGCGTCGGCCATGTACAGGCCGAGGATTTCCTGGCGCGCGGCGAAGATGGTTTCCTGGGTCACCCGGCGCTCCGGCCGGGCCTCGCCGTTCAGTGCCTCGCCACGCGCCTGCTGGAGGATGCGGCGTTCCACCGAGGCCTCCGGGTAGCCGATCTTGACGTGCATGAGGAAGCGGTCGAGCTGGGCTTCCGGCAACGGGTAGGTGCCTTCCTGCTCGATCGGGTTCTGTGTCGCCATCACCAGGAACAGCTGTGGCAGGTCGTAGGTGCTGCGGCCGACCGAAACCTGGCGCTCGGCCATGGCTTCGAGCAGCGCCGATTGCACCTTGGCCGGGGCGCGGTTGATCTCGTCGGCCAGTACCAGGTGGTGGAAGATCGGGCCTTGCTGGAACACGAAGGTGCCGGTCTCCGGTCGATAGATCTCGGTGCCGGTGATGTCGGCGGGGAGCAGGTCGGGAGTGAACTGGATACGGTGGAACTCGGCTTCGAGGCCTTCGGCGAGGTCCTTGATGGCCTTGGTCTTGGCCAGTCCCGGCGCGCCTTCCACCAGCAGGTGGCCGTCGGCTAGCAGCGCGATCAGCAGACGGTCGACGAGTTTTTCCTGGCCGAGGATCTGGCTCGACAGGTAGCCCTTCAGTCCCTGCAGGGCGCTCTTGTGCTGCGTGCTTTCTGGCTCGTTGCTCATTGTCTGGACTACCGGTTCCAAGGCCTGCTGGGGTGTCGCTCGGTGGCGCACGGCGAGGCCGGCGCGGGCGGGCGGGGAGAAGGCTCCGCTCTGCGGCGGATGACGCCCCCCGATCCCGCACATGTTAGCGCACGGCGACTGCCTAGCGTACTCTCCGACGCTCGTGCCGCGCCTATTCGTGAACCCGCGCGGGTATGCCGGTGAAAAGCCTCCGCCTCTCGCCGTGACCTGCCTCGCGAAGCGCGGCGGATCGACGCGCCCGGGGAACTTCGCCGGCTCAGGCGGGTCGGTTTCCGCGATGCGAACAGCGAATGGACAGAGCGTTTGTCAGGAGCGACATTGCCGGGGCTTGCCCGGCGCAAGGGGGAGGGCCGCGCCCGGCGTGGGTGGCGGCGCTGGGTCGGCGGGCTGCTGTTGCTGCTCGGCGCGCTCGCCAGCGGATGTTCGAACGCGCCGCGCAACGCCGCCGGCGAGGACACCAGCCAGGGCTCGATGCGCGCCGGCGAATTCCTCCAGACCGATGCCGATCGCATGGCTACCCTGGCCATGCGCGACAACCTGCAAAGCCTCTACCAGTTGCTCTGGAAGCTGTACAAGCGCAATCCCGCCGAATGGAAGAAGACCGGCCTGCCGAGCCAGGCCGACGCCGAGCTGGCGATCCGCCGGGCCATCGAGCAGAACCGCGAACTCAGCGACCTGGGCGGCCGCCGCGACATCGCCGCGCTGTCCTATTCCCTCGATCCGGCGTTCAAGGGCGACCGCGTCGGCGCCTTCATCTATGCCCTGGCCAGCATGCTGATCACCGCCCATGGCGGGCGTACCGAGTTCTACGTCTACCAGGGGATCGACGCGCAGTACGTCTACAACGCCGCGCGCAACGTCGAGGTCGCCACCTGGATGCTGGCTACCCGCAAGGACGACAAGGGCGCCCCGTTGCTGCTTTCCAACGCCCTCACCGACGACGCCAGCAACCTCAGCTACGCCCGCGAGTTCGCCAAGATCGTCGCGCGCCTGGACCTGCTCGCCGAGGTGCTCGGCGAACGCTACCGGCGGATCAGCGTGAACTACGCCCAGGGACTGCTGTTCATGCATTTCCTGCCGGTGCAGTGAGTCGATGCTCCCGGGGTGAACGAATATGTCGCAGCACGGTAAGTGTTTTGCCTTGCCGGCTCGTTAAGCTCTGTCGGATATGACCGGCGGGTCGCTCGCCGAAAAGGGCGGTTCCCGGTCAGCCTTTGCTGTGCGCCTGCCTGCCTGGATTAATGCTCAGCTTCTGCTGAACTTCATGGACGCAGCGAGGGTCGGTCCGAAGGTGCGTTGCTCGCGACCTTTCCCGCGAACCGCTCGCCTCCATGAAATAACAAGCCAAGCGGAGTACAACCATGGCGTTCTTCACCGCGGCCAGCAAAGCCGATTTCCAGCATCAACTGCAGACGGCACTGGCGCAGCACCTCGGCGACAAGGCGTTACCACAAGTCACGCTGTTCGCCGAACAGTTCTTCAGCCTGATCTCCCTCGATGAACTGACCCAGCGTCGGCTTTCCGACCTGGTCGGTTGTACCCTTTCCGCCTGGCGCCTGCTGGAGCGCTTCGACCGCGACCAGCCCGAAGTCCGCGTATACAACCCCGACTACGAGAAGCACGGCTGGCAATCCACCCACACCGCGGTGGAAGTGCTGCACCCGGACCTGCCGTTCCTGGTCGACTCGGTGCGCATGGAACTGAACCGCCGCGGCTACAGCATCCATACCCTGCAGACCAACGTCCTCAGCGTGCGCCGCTCGGCCAAGGGCGAGCTGAAGGAAATCCTGCCCAAGGGTAGCCAGGGCAAGGACGTCAGCCAGGAATCGCTGATGTACCTGGAGATCGACCGTTGCGCCCACGCCGGCGAACTGCGCGCGCTGGAGAAGGCCATCCTGGAAGTGCTCGGCGAAGTACGCGTGACCGTCACCGACTTCGAACCGATGAAGGCCAAGGCCCGCGAACTGCTGACCTGGCTCGGCAAGGCCAAGCTGAAGGTGCCGGCGGAGGAACTGAAGGAAGTGCGCAGCTATCTCGAATGGCTGCTGGACAACCACTTCACCTTCCTCGGCTACGAGGAATTCAGCGTCGCCGACGAGGCCGACGGCGGACGCATGGTCTACGACGAGAAATCCTTCCTCGGCCTGACCCGTCTGCTGCGCGCCGGCCTGAGCAAGGATGACCTGCACATCGAGGACTATGCCGTCGCCTACCTGCGCGAACCGGTCCTGCTGTCCTTCGCCAAGGCCGCCCATCCGAGCCGCGTGCACCGCCCGGCCTACCCGGACTACGTGTCGATCCGCGAGCTGGACGGCAAGGGCCGGGTGATCCGCGAGTGCCGCTTCATGGGCCTGTTCACCTCCTCGGTGTACAACGAGAGCGTCAACGACATCCCCTTCATACGCGGCAAGGTCGCCGAAGTGATGCGGCGCTCCGGTTTCGACACCAAGGCCCACCTCGGCAAGGAACTGGCCCAGGTGCTGGAAGTGCTGCCGCGCGACGACCTGTTCCAGACCCCGGTGGACGAGCTGTTCAGCACCGCCCTGGCGATCGTCCGCATCCAGGAGCGCAACAAGATCCGCGTGTTCCTGCGCAAGGACCCCTACGGCCGCTTCTGCTACTGCCTGGCCTATGTGCCGCGCGACGTGTATTCCACCGAGACGCGCCTGAAGATCCAGCAGGTCCTGATGGAGCGCCTGCAGGCCAGCGACTGCGAGTTCTGGACTTTCTTCTCCGAGTCGGTGCTGGCCCGCGTGCAGTTCATCCTCCGCGTCGACCCGAAGTCGCGCATCGACATCGACCCGGCGCGCCTGGAGGAAGAAGTGATCCAGGCCTGCCGTTCCTGGCAGGACGACTACAGCAGCCTGGTGGTGGAAAACCTCGGCGAGGCCAAGGGCACCAATGTCCTGGCCGACTTCCCGAAAGGCTTCCCGGCCGGCTACCGCGAGCGCTTCGCCCCGCACTTCGCGGTGGTCGACCTGCAGCACCTGCTCAGCCTGTCCGAGCAGCGCCCGCTGGTGATGAGCTTCTACCAGCCGCTGGCGCAGGGCGAGCAGCAACTGCACTGCAAGCTGTACCACGCCGATACCCCGCTGGCCCTGTCCGACGTCCTGCCGATCCTGGAGAACCTCGGCCTGCGCGTGCTCGGCGAATTCCCCTACCGCCTGCGCCACCAGAGCGGTCGCGAATACTGGATCCACGACTTCGCCTTCACCTACGCCGAAGGGCTGGACGTGGACATCCAGCAGCTCAACGAGATCCTCCAGGACGCCTTCGTCCACATCGTCAGCGGCGACGCCGAGAACGACGCCTTCAACCGCCTGGTGCTGACCGCCAACCTGCCGTGGCGCGACGTTGCCCTGCTGCGTGCCTACGCGCGCTACCTGAAGCAGATTCGCCTGGGCTTCGACCTCGGCTACATCGCCAGCGCGCTGAATGCCCACACCGACATCGCCCGCGAGCTGGTGCGGCTGTTCAAGACCCGCTTCTACCTGGCGCGCAAACTCACAGCGGAAGACCTGGAAGACAAGCAACAGAAGCTGGAGCAGGCGATCCTCGGTGCCCTCGACGAAGTCCAGGTGCTCAACGAGGACCGCATCCTGCGGCGCTACCTCGACCTGATCAAGGCGACCCTGCGGACCAACTTCTACCAGCCCGACGGCAACGGCCAGAACAAGAGCTACTTCAGCTTCAAGTTCAACCCGAAGGCCATCCCGGAGCTGCCCAGGCCGGTGCCCAAGTACGAGATCTTCGTCTATTCGCCGCGCGTCGAGGGCGTGCACCTGCGCGGCGGCAAGGTGGCTCGCGGCGGCTTGCGCTGGTCGGACCGCGAGGAGGACTTCCGCACCGAGGTGCTCGGCCTGGTCAAGGCTCAGCAGGTGAAGAACGCGGTGATCGTGCCGGTCGGTGCCAAGGGCGGCTTCGTCCCGCGCCGCCTGCCGCTTGGCGGTAGCCGCGACGAGATCCAGGCCGAGGCGATCGCCTGCTACCGGATCTTCATTTCCGGCCTGCTCGATATCACCGACAACCTCAAGGAAGGCGAAGTGGTGCCGCCGGCCAACGTGGTCCGCCACGACGAGGACGATCCCTACCTAGTGGTCGCCGCGGACAAGGGCACGGCGACCTTCTCCGACATTGCCAACGGCATCGCCGCCGAGTACGGCTTCTGGCTCGGCGACGCCTTCGCCTCGGGCGGCTCCGCCGGCTACGACCACAAGGGCATGGGGATTACCGCCAAGGGCGCCTGGGTCAGCGTGCAGCGGCATTTCCGCGAGCGCGGCATCGACGTGCAGAAGGACAACATCAGCGTCATCGGCATCGGCGACATGGCCGGCGACGTGTTCGGCAACGGCCTGCTGATGTCGGACAAGCTGCAACTGGTGGCCGCCTTCAACCACATGCATATCTTCATCGACCCGAACCCTGACGCCGCCAGCAGCTTCGTCGAGCGCCAGCGCCTGTTCAACCTGCCACGTTCGAGCTGGGCCGACTACGACGCCAAGCTGATCTCCGCCGGCGGCGGGATCTTCCTGCGCAGCGCCAAGAGCATCGCCATCACCCCGGAAATGAAGGCGCGTTTCGACATCCACGCCGACAGGCTGGCGCCCACCGAGCTGATCCATGCGCTGCTCAAGGCGCCGGTCGACCTGCTCTGGAACGGCGGTATCGGCACCTACGTGAAGTCGAGCAAGGAAACCCACGCCGATGTCGGCGACAAGGCCAACGACGGTCTGCGCGTCGATGGCCGCGAGCTGCGCGCGAAGGTGGTGGGCGAGGGCGGCAACCTGGGCATGACCCAACTGGCGCGGGTCGAGTTCGGCCTGCACGGCGGTGCCAACAACACCGACTTCATCGACAACGCAGGCGGCGTGGACTGCTCCGACCATGAGGTCAACATCAAGATCCTGCTCAACGAAGTGGTGCAGGCCGGCGACATGACCGAGAAGCAGCGCAACGCGCTGCTGGTGAAGATGACCGACGCGGTCGGCGCCCTGGTGCTGGGCAACAACTACAAGCAGACCCAGGCGCTGTCCCTGGCGCAACGTCGCGCCCGCGAGCGGATCGCCGAATACAAGCGGCTGATGGGCGACCTCGAGGCGCGTGGCAAGCTCGATCGCGCCCTGGAGTTCCTGCCTTCCGACGAGGAGCTGGCGGAACGCATCAGTGCCGGCCAGGGGCTGACCCGCGCCGAGCTGTCGGTGCTGATCTCCTACAGCAAGATCGATCTCAAGGAATCGCTGCTGAAATCGCTGGTGCCGGACGACGACTACCTGACCCGCGACATGGAGACCGCCTTCCCGGCATTGCTGGCGGAGAAGTTCGGCGACGCCATGCGCCGTCATCGCCTGAAGCGCGAGATCGTCAGCACGCAGATCGCCAACGACCTGGTCAACCACATGGGCATCACCTTCGTGCAGCGCCTGAAGGAGTCCACCGGCATGAGCGCGGCCAACGTCGCCGGGGCCTACGTGATCGTCCGCGACGTGTTCCACCTGCCGCACTGGTTCCGCCAGATCGAGAATCTCGACTACCAGGTGCCCGCTGATATCCAGCTGACCCTGATGGACGAACTGATGCGCCTCGGCCGCCGCGCCACCCGCTGGTTCCTCCGCAGCCGCCGCAACGAGCTGGACGCGGCGCGCGACGTGGCCCACTTCGGCCCGCGCATCGCCGCCCTCGGCCTGAAACTCAACGAGCTGCTCGAAGGGCCGACCCGCGAGCTGTGGCAGGCGCGCTACCAGACCTACGTCGACGCCGGCGTACCGGAACTGCTGGCACGCATGGTGGCCGGTACCAGCCACTTGTACACGCTGCTGCCGATCATCGAGGCGTCCGACGTGACCGGCCAGGACACCGCGGAAGTGGCCAAGGCCTATTTCGCCGTGGGCAGTGCGCTGGACCTGACCTGGTACCTGCAACAGATCACCAACCTGCCGGTGGAGAACAACTGGCAGGCGCTGGCCCGCGAGGCGTTCCGCGACGACCTCGACTGGCAGCAGCGGGCGATCACCGTCTCGGTGTTGCAGATGCAGGACGGACCGAAGGAGGTCGAGGCTCGCGTCGGCCTGTGGCTGGAACAGCACCTGCCGCTGGTCGAGCGCTGGCGGGCGATGCTGGTCGAACTGCGTGCCGCGTCGGGTACCGACTACGCCATGTACGCCGTGGCCAACCGCGAGCTGATGGACCTGGCGCAGAGCAGCCAGCACGGCGTCTGCATCCCCTGATGCGAGCGGACTGACGGCAAGCAAGAGCCCCGCCCTAGTGCGGGGCTCTTTCATTCTGGCGCGGCGAAAACCTGCGGCGTTTGAGGTGGCTGAGGCGCCGTGCGGCGACAAATGTCCGGCGCCCGAAGTTGGCCTGGAAAGGACAACCTGGCTCACAGATTTAATAAATATTTAGTTATTAGAAATTCTATTCATAGGTTCATATGGATCTATGACTTCTCCGCTTCGTATGCCTTGGCCGGGATCCTGTCGATCGCATAAACCCCCGGCAGCCGTACTTCCTTCCCCGCCCGGAGAGTTTTCCGGTGACGTCGGGGCGGTCACGCGGCAGGCAAGAGCAGGCAAAAGGACACTAGGGTGTCAGTGATGTGCCTAAAAATTGACAGTTTCCGCTTAAAAATTTAGCAATTAGCATATTTAGTCATTATATTGACGTTAATCGCCTGCGGCTGCTTTGGCCGTGCCCGCACTGCCAGGGATTCGACGTTGCCACCGGAAACCGCATCCATGCTTCCGACCTGCCGCCTCGGTCGGTATCGACCCTGCCGCGTAGGCTGGGCATGCGGTTCAGCAAGAAAGGAATCGCCGTGCTGCGTCTGCCGTTCTGCCGTAACACCCTTCGACCCATCGAGCGCCCGCTCGCCTGGCTTGCCGGCCTGGCGCTGGCGCTTTGTGCCGGCACTGCCGCAGGGGCTGCCGGCGGGCCGTCCAGCGTGGCGTTCTGGTACGCCGAGCGGCCGCCGCTGGCCGAGCTTTCCCAGTTCGACTGGGTGGTGCTCGAGGCGGCGCATCTCAAGCCAGCCGATGTCGGATATCTGAAGGAGCAGGGCAGCACGCCCTTCGCCTATCTGTCGGTCGGCGAGTTCGACGGCGACGCCGCCGCCATCGCCGACAGCGGCCTGGCCCGGGGCAAGAGCGCGGTCCGCAACGAAGCCTGGAACAGCCAGGTAATGGACCTCGCCGCGCCGAGCTGGCGGGCACACCTGCTCAAGCGCGCCGCGGAGCTGCGCAAGCAGGGCTACGCCGGCCTGTTCCTCGATACCCTGGATAGCTTCCAGCTACAGGCCGAGGAGCGCCGCGAGGGCCAGCGCCGGGCGCTGGCCAGTTTCCTCGCCCAGCTGCATCGCCAGGAGCCGGGCCTCAAGCTGTTTTTCAATCGCGGTTTCGAAGTGCTGCCGGAGTTGCCCGGCGTCGCGTCGGCGGTGGCCGTGGAGTCGATCCATGCCGGTTGGGACGCCGCTGCCGGGCAATACCGCGAGGTGCCCCAGGACGATCGCGATTGGCTGAAGGGCCACCTGGATGCCCTGCGCGCCCAGGGCATGCCCATCGTCGCCATCGACTACCTGCCTCCGGAGCGGCGCGACGAGGCGCGCAAGCTCGCTGTGCGCTTGCGTAGCGAAGGCTACGTGCCGTTCGTCAGCACCCCGGCGCTGGACTACCTGGGAGTGAGCGACGTCGAGGTGCAACCGCGGCGCATCGCGCTGCTCTACGATCCGCGCGAGGGCGACCTGACCCTGAGCCCCGGTCACGTCTACCTCGGTGGCCTGCTCGAATACCTCGGTTATCGGGTCGACTACCTGCCCACCGACCAGCCGCTGCCCGAACGTCCGCTGAGCGGTCTCTACGCCGGGGTGGTG
Organism: Pseudomonas sp. PS1(2021); assembly: GCF_020405165.1. Classification (NCBI taxonomy): domain Bacteria; kingdom Pseudomonadati; phylum Pseudomonadota; class Gammaproteobacteria; order Pseudomonadales; family Pseudomonadaceae; genus Pseudomonas; species Pseudomonas sp. PS1(2021). The sequence continues at coordinate 682,542 of NZ_CP084484.1, forward strand.
ACCTGGATGACCAGTGGACCGCCGCTGGCCAGCGACGCCTTCGACAACTGGATCGCTGCACGTCTCGACGAAAAGGTGCCGGTGGCGTTCCTCGCCGGCCTGCCCACCGAGAACGACGGCCTGTTGCAGCGCCTGGGTATTCGCCGGCTGTCGCAGAAACTCAAGGTCAAGCCGAGTACCGAGACCCACGACCAGGCGCTGCTTGGTTCCTTCGAGGCGCCGCTGGTGATCCGGATCCGTGACCTGCCAGCGCTCACCGTACTCGATCCGGCGCGGGTGATCCCGGCGCTCAAGCTCAAGGGCGACGGCAAGGCGTACGTGCCGGTGGCGACCGCCGACTGGGGTGGCTTCGCCCTGGCGCCCTATGTGCTGGAGGAGGGTAGCGAGCACCGGCGCTGGATCCTCGATCCGTTCGCCTTCCTGCGCAAGGCCTTGCGTCTTGCGCCGCTGCCGAGTCCCGACGCAACCACCGAGAATGGCCGGCGCATCGCCACCGTGCACATCGATGGCGATGGCTTCGTCTCCCGAGCCGAGGTGCCCGGCAGTCCCTATGCCGGCCAGCAGGTGCTGGAGGACTTCATCAAGCCCTATCCGTTCCTCACCTCGGTCTCGGTGATCGAAGGCGAGGTCGGACCGAAGGGCATGTATCCGCACCTGGCCAGGGAACTGGAGCCGATTGCCCGGCGCATCTTCGCCGACGACAAGGTGGAGGTCGCCAGCCATACCTTCAGCCATCCGTTCTTCTGGCAGCCGCAACTGGCCGAGCAGGGCGAGAACTTCGAGGCCCAGTATGGCTACAAGATGGCCATCCCGGGCTACGACAAGGTCGACTTCGTACGCGAGGTGATCGGCGCCCGCGACTACATCGAGCAGCGCCTGACCACCCCGCGGAAACCGGTCAAGATGATCTTCTGGTCCGGCGACGCGCTGCCCGACGCCGCCACCATCAAGCTCGCCTACGACGCCGGGCTGATGAACGTCAACGGCGGCAATACCGCGCTGACCCGGGCCTTTCCCTCGCTGACCGGACTCTACCCGCTGATCCGGCCCACCCGCGGCGGCGTGCAGTACTACGCACCGATCATCAACGAGAACGTCTACACCAATCTCTGGCAGGGGCCGTACTACGGCTTCCGCGGCGTCATCGATACCTTCGCCCTGACCGACAGCCCGCGCCGCCTGCGCGGCCTGCACCTGTACTACCACTTCTATTCGGGGACCAAGCAGGCCTCGATCCGCACCATGCACCAGATCTACGCGGCGATGCAGGCGGAGCAGCCGTTGTCGCTGTGGATGAGTGACTACATCCCGCGCCTGGAAGGCCTGCATCGCGCCAGCCTGGCCAAGCGTGCCGATGGCAGCTGGCAGTTGCGCGGCTTCGCCGCCTTGCGCACGGTGCGCCTGGACCCGGCGCTGGGTTGGCCGGACCTCGGTCGCTCCACGGGAGTCGCGGGCGTGCGCGACCTGCCCCAGGGGCGCTATGTACACCTGAGTGCGGCGAATGCGCGCCTGGTCCTGCGCGACAGCCGCGATCCGCGGCCGGCGCTGGAGGAGGCCAACCTGCCGCTGAAGCACTGGCGCTACCGCGACGATGGCCGCGTCGAGTTCGCCTTCGCCGGGCACCTGCCATTGCGCCTGGTGGTGCGCGCGGCGGGCGATTGCCGGCTGAGCGCGGCCGGCAAGGCCTTCCCGGGAAAGGCCGGCAACGGCCTTTGGACGTTCGAGTTGCCGATGGAGCAGGTGCGCGATGGCCAACTCGTCTGCCGCTGACAAGCATCCCAAGGCGCGCCTGCTGAATCCCTGGGCCCTGCTGCCGGTCGCTCTCGGGGTGGCACTGGTGCTGTGGCTGACCTTCAACAGCGAAGAGGTATTCATGCCCAGCGGCGATGGCGAGCCCGACGCGGTCTCGGTGAACTACGCCGAACTGCTGTTGCAGGCGCACCCGGAGAACGACGCGCTGCGCCTGACCCTGATCGATCTGCTGGTCAAGCTCGGCGACTTCGGGCAGGCGCGTCATCACCTGGCCCTTCTGCGCGGCAAGGACCGCCTGGCAACGCCGTTCTACGAGGTGGAGCTGGACATCCTTGGCGCCCTGGCCAGGCCCGAGGGTATGGATGAGGAGCAGACGCGCCGATTGCTGGAGCGCCTGCGCAAGATCGAGCACGCTTCGTTGAGCGACGCCATGCTCGAACGACTTGCCCGTCATGCCCTGGCCCTGGACGCGCCGGACCTGGCGGCGCGGACCTTTGCCGAGCTGGCCGGCCGCGACCCGCAGGGCCGGCAGCGCTGGCTGGACGAGGCGGCCCGCTGGTACCTGGCTTCCGGCGAGCCGCTGCCGGCGGCGGACATCCAGCGGCAACTGGCCGAAGCGCAAACCGAGCCGGCGAAGCGCCTGGCCTATCTGCGCCAGGCCTTCGCCAGCCTGCTCGCTGGCGAGCGCGGCGAACAGGCGGCGTTGTTGCTGGACCAGCGGCTGGACGCCTTGCCGGAGGATGAATCGACCCTGGCCTGGCTCGCCGAGGGCGTACGCGCCGCCGAAGGCAGCCAGCGCTACGACCTGGCCGAACGCTTCATCCGGCGCTGGCGCGAATTGCGCCCCGAGGACCATGAGGCGCTGACCGCCGACCTGCGTCTGAACATGGCCGCCGGGCGGGTCGAGCGGGCCTGGGAGGTCGGCCAGGAGCTGCTGGCCCTGCGCCCGGAGGACAGGACGCTGCTGGCCGATCTCGCGCGCCTTGGCGAATGGACCGGCAACGGCCCGCGGGCGCTGGGCCTGTGGAAGCAACTGCTGGCCGGCGCCGATGACCCGGCCCTGCGCGAGCATGCCTGGCGCCTGTCGCTGCAGATGTTCGATTTCGACAGCGCCATCGAGCTGCTGGCGCCCATCGGTGCGCAGCGACGGATGACCGACGAGGAACTCGATGCGCTGGTCTACAGCCATGAAACCCGCGGCACGCCGGAAGAGGGCGAGGCATGGCTGCGCGGCTACGTGCAGCGTTATCCGAAACAGCGCCTGGCCTGGCAGCGCTTGCAACAGATCCTCGAACACACCCAGCAGTTGCAGGAAGAGACCGGGGTCTGGGCGCGGATGGCCCGGCATTTCCCGCTGAGCGTCAAGGAACGCATGCAGTGGGCGGAAACCCACTGGAACCTGTTCGATCCGCGCCAGGCCTGGAAGGTCCTCGCCGGCGTGGATACCCGCGCGATCCGCGAGCCGGAGTTCTGGCGCCTGCGCGCGGCGCTAGCCTGGGCCCTGGAGCAGGACGACGATGCCCGCGCCGCCTACGAGCGCATGCTGGCCCTGGACATCCGCCTGAACAGCAGCGACGAGGACCAGTTGGTCGCCCTGTACCGGGACAGCAATCCGAAGCAGGCCTTGCAGGTGCTTATCGGCAGTTGGCAGCGCAGCCGCGATCCGCGGCGCCTGGCCAGCGCCCTGCAACTGGCGGAGAGCCTCCACGACTGGCCGGCCCTGAAGAGCCTGCTGGCCGAGGCCGAAGGCCTGCCGGAAGCGCAGGGCAGCCCCTATTACTGGGTGGCCAGGGCGCGGCTGGCGGAACAGGAAGGCCATGGCGACGTCGCCGAGCGCCTGTACCGGGAAGCCCTGGTGCGTTTTCCCGGCGAGAACCTGGTGCGCGAACGCCTGCTCTGGTTCTACATCGACCGTGGCCGTCGCGACAGCCTGGCACCCCTGTTGGCGCAATGGCATGGCCTGGCGCTACGGGACAGCACGCTGTGGCTGCCGTTCGCCAGCGCCAGCCTGCTGCTCGAGCGTAACGACCAGGCGCTGGCCTGGTTCCGCCTGTACCTCAAGTCCAATCCCAACGACTGGCTGGTGCAGGCCGCCTATGCCGACGCACTGGATGCCAGCGGCTACCAGGACAAGGCCCTGCGCCTGCGCCGGCAACTGCTCCGGCGGCTCGAGCGCGAGGCGGTCAGGGCCACCCCGGACAGCTTCGCCGCCTACCTGCGCCTGCTCGCCGTGGCCCAGGGGCCGCTGCTCGCCCAGGGCGAGGCGCGGCGGGCCTGGAATGGCGAGCCGGCGATGCTGCAGCTGTGGTTCGAGCAGTTCCTCGACCAACTCGCCGCCACCAACCAGGAGCCGCTGAAGGATGACTGGCTGGCCTGGGCGCGCGGCCAGGGTCTGAAGATCGGGCGCAACGAAGAGATCCAGGCCGCCCTGCGCAGCCAGAATCGCGCCGCCCTGCAACGCCTGCTGGAGCGCGGCGAGCTGGACCCGGCGCAGCGGGTCGAGGCGCTGGTGCGTCTCGGCCATGGCGGCGAAGCGCTGGGCGAGGCCCTGGGCGCACTGGGTGACGGCCACTCGCGCGACAACCGCGAGCAACTGCGGCGGCAGGCGGCGGAAATCCTCGAACGCACGCCCCAGGGCCTGCAACTGGGTTGGAACAAGCGCGACTTCGGCGGTCTCGACTTCAAGGGACCGACGCTGCGCGCGGCACGCCATCTTGGCGACGACTGGTACGCCGACCTGGCACTGGGCAGCGGTCGCTATCGCGGCGACGCCCTGGATAGTTCGCTCCTCGGTAGCGAACGCAACGCCAGGCTGACGTTGCGGCGCGAACTGGCCGATGGCTTCGCCGCGGCGACGTTCGATGGTAGCTGGCGCGACGACGAGGACCGCCACGGCCTGGGGCTGCTGCGCAATTGGCGGCTGAGCTCGCGCGACGAACTGGAAGCGGGCCTCGACTGGCACCGCGAGACCGACGAGACCGGCCTGATGCGTGCCCTCGGCATGCGCGACAGCCTGCGGCTCGGCGGCCGCCACACCCTCAGCGGGCGCGACCAGCTGAGCTGGTCGCTGGCGCACAACCGCTTCTCCACCCGCCAGGGCGACGACCTCGGCAACGGCGAGGCGCTGTCCCTGGAGTGGGCCCACACACTGTTCTTCGACGGCCCGGCCTGGCAACTGCGCGGCGGCATCGACTACCAGCGCAATCGCCTGGAGAACCGCGTGCCGGACGACCTGCTGGCGGCCCATGGCGGTGCGCTGGCGCTCGATGGCGCGCGCAGCCAGGACCTGCTGCAGGACCGCTATGGCCAGGTCTACCTCGGCAGCACCTGGCGCCGTGGCTTCCCTGGCGCGCTGAACCGCAGCCGTCCGCAATACACCTGGATCGTCGACACCCTGGCCGGCTGGCAGTGGACAGAGAAGGAGTTCAACTACGGCATCGATCTCGGCATCGGCATGGAACTGCTGGGCGACGACGAACTGGCGTTCACCTTCGGCTACCAGTCGGCTCCCCAGGGCGGGGGCGGCGATGCCGGCGGCACGCTCGGGGTGACCTACAGCACGCGCTTCGGCCGCTGAACGCGGCCCGGATACGGAATTCAACAGGAGGAACACAACATGCAATCCATCCGCTGCCTGGCTCTCGCGGCCGTCGCCCTGTTCATGGCGGGCTGCTCCAGCTTCACCAGCGAAAGCGCTACACCGCTGGCGCGTGGCGCGCAGTGGGGCCTGGTGCCGCTGCTCAATTATTCCCAGGCGCCGCAGGCCGGCGAGCGTGCCGAGCAGATCCTGCTCAGCGTGCTGGCCGAGGAGGGCGTGCGGCCGCGCCTGTACCCGGCGCAGCCGCAAGGCGACCTGCAACTGGTCGACGACCGCGAGCGCCAGCAGCGCGCGCTGGTCTGGGCACGCCAGCAGAAGCTGGCCTACGTGGTCACCGGCAGCGTCGAGGAGTGGCAGTACAAGAACGGCCTGGACGGCGAGCCGGCGGTGGGCGTCAGCCTGCAGGTGCTGGAGCCGGCCTCCGGGCGGGTGCTCTGGAGCACCAGCGGGGCGCGCGCCGGCTGGTCCCGGGAAAGCCTGGCGGGCGCCGCGCAGAAAGTCCTGCGCGAGCTGGTCGGCGACCTGCGGCTCGAGTGACGGCGATGTCCGCGCACAAGGATTTCGCCCTCGCACCGCGCGCCAGCGGCAGTGTCTCCTGGGTCGAGACGCTGGTCATCAGCGCGCTCGCGCTGGGCCTGGGCTGGTGGTTCAGCCCGGACGACCCGCTGCAGGTCAACGCCACCTTTCCCTGGGTGATCCTCGCGCCCCTGTTGCTGGGCATGCGCTACGGCTTCGTCCGCGGGTTGGCCAGCGCGGCGCTGCTGGTGGCGGCGCTGTTCGCGTTCCGCGTCCAGGGCGTCGAGGCCTATGCCCAGGTACCGGCGGCCTTCATCGTCGGCGTGCTGCTCTGCGCCATGTTGGTGGGCGAGTTCCGCGACATCTGGGAACGCCGCCTGGAGCGCCTGGAGCTGGCGAACGAGTACCGCCAGTTGCGCCTCGACGAATTCACCCGCGCCCATCACATCCTGCGCATCTCCCACGATCGCCTGGAACAGCGGGTCGCCGGCAACGACCAGAGCCTGCGCAGTTCGCTGCTCGGTCTGCGACAACTGCTGCGCGAGCTGCCGGGCGAGGAGGCACCGCTCGATGCGCTGGCGGAAACCGTGTTGGCGCTGCTGGCCCAGTACGGTTCGCTGCGCATCGCCGGACTCTACCGGGTGCGCCACGACCGGACCCCGGAGCCGCAACCCTTGGCGACGCTCGGCGAGATGCAGGCGCTGGACGGCGACGATCTGCTGGTGCGCACCTGCCTGGAGCGCGGCGAACTGGTCAGCGTGCGCCAGGAACTGCTGGAGCGCGGCGAGCAGCGTGCGCACAGCGCGCTGCAGGTGTGCGTGCCGCTGGTCGACACCGATGGGCGGATCCTTGCCCTGCTGGCGGTGGAGCAGATGCCGTTCTTCGTCTTCAACGAACGTACCTTCAGCCTGCTGGCGATCCTCGCCGGGCACGTCGCCGACTTGCTGCAGAGCGACCGTCGCGCACTGCAACTGGCCGACATCGACGCCCAGCGCTTCTCCCAGTACCTCAAGCGCTCCCTGCTGGACGCCCGCGACCATGGGTTGCCGGCCTGCCTGTATGCCTTCGAGCTGACCGATGCGCGCTACGGCGAAGAGGTCCAGCGTCTGCTGGAAGGCAGCCAGCGTGGCCTCGACGTGCAGTTGCGACTGCGCAACGACGAGGGCCGGCGGGTCCTGCTGGTGTTGTTGCCGCTGACTTCCGCCGAAGGCTCCCAGGGGTATCTGCAGCGCCTGAGGATTCTCTTCGCCGAACGCTTCGGCCAGGCCAGCGAGCTGGAGTCGCTGGGCGTGCGCATCCGCCAGTACGAACTGGACGCCGGCAACGATCGGCAGGCGCTGGGACATTTCCTTTTCAACGAGTGCGGCCTGAATGATCAGCAAGTGGCTGTTTAGCGGCGCCTTCCTGTTCGAGCTGAGCAGTTGGGCGAGCGTCTTCGCCGACCTGCCGTTCGGCCAGGCGCTGGCGCTCTACCTGTTCGCCCACGGCCTGGGCAGCGCGCTGCTGTGCGTCGGCGTATGGCTGCTGTTGCCACGGCGCTACAAGTTTCCGCTGCCGTGGAGCCCGTTGTTCCTCTTCAGCCTGGCCTTCTTCGTGCCGTTGATCGGAGCGGTCGGCGTCGCTGCGGCGGTGTTCCCGGCGCTATACCTGCCGCGCCAGCGTGGCGAGCAGGCCTGGCAGGCGATGGGCGTCCCCGAGTTGCCGTTCCGGCCGAAGGAAAAGCGCCTCGACATGATGTTCAGCGACGGCGGCCTGCAGGATGTCCTGCGCCATGCGCCGGACCCGAACCAGCGACTCACGGCGATCTTCGCCACCCGGCGGATGCCCGGCAAGGAGGCGATCCCGATCCTCAAGCTGGCCCTGTGCGACCCCGCCGACGACGTCCGCCTGCTGGCCTACTCGATGCTCGACCAGAAGGAAAGCCGGATCAACCAGCGCATCGAAGCCGCCCTCGGCCGCCTCGCCGGCGCCACGCCGACGCAACGCGGCGCGCTGCACGGGACCCTGGCGCGCTGGTACTGGGAACTGGCCTACCTGGGGTTGGCCCAGGGCAGCGTACTGGAGCACATCCTCGAGCAGGCGCGCGAGCATACCGACCAGGCGCTGCGCGGCACACCCTCGGCCGACCTGCACCTGCTGGCCGGGCGCATCGCCCTCGAACAAGGCCGCCTGGAGGATGCCGGGCGCGCCCTCCAGGCCGCCGAGGAGGCGGGAATCGACAGCGCCCAGCTGGCGCCGTTCCGCGCCGAGGTGGCGTTCTTCCAGCGGCGTTACCGGGACATCCCCCGGCTTCTCGCCGGAATGCCCGACGACATGCTGCAACGGCCGCCCTTCGCGGCCCTGGCGAGATACTGGACATGACCGAACACACCGCTCCGACGGCGCCCGTCGCCGATGTCTGCCTGCTGCTGGAGGGCACCTGGCCCTATGTCCGCGGCGGCGTCTCCAGCTGGGTCAACCAATTGATCCTCGGTCTCCCCGACCTGACCTTCTCGGTGTTCTTCATCGGCGGCCAGAAGGATGCCTACGGCAAGCGCCACTACCCGATCCCGGACAATGTGCTGCACATCGAGGAACACTTCCTGGAAACCGCCTGGAGTTCGCCGAACCCGCAGACGCGACAGGGCAGTGGCGAGACCGAAAAGGCGTTGCGCGACCTGCACCGTTTCTTCCACTACCCGGAGACGCCGGACGTGGAGGAGGGCGACGCGCTGCTCGACCTGCTCGCCGAGGGCCGCATCGGCCGCGAGGACTTTCTCCACAGCAAGGCCAGCTGGGAGGCGATCACCGCAGGCTACGAGCGCTATTGCACCGATCCGTCCTTCGTCAATTACTTCTGGACCCTGCGCTCGATGCAGGCGCCGGTGTTCATGCTCGCCGAGGCGGCCCGGCGGATGCCGCGGGCGCGCATGCTGCACTCGATCTCTACCGGCTACGCCGGCCTGCTGGGCTGCATCCTGCAACGTCGCTGGGGCTGCCGCTACCTGCTGAGCGAGCACGGCATCTACACCAAGGAGCGCAAGATCGACCTGGCCCAGGCCAACTGGATCGCGGAGAACCCCGACGAGCAACTGAGTACCGGACTGGATGCCGAGGTCAGCTACATCCGTCGCTTGTGGATCCGCTTCTTCGAGCGTGTCGGCCTGCTCACCTATCGCGCCGCCGATCCGATCGTCGCCCTCTACGAAGGCAACCGCCAGCGCCAGGTGCTCGATGGCGCCGAGCCACGGCGCACCCGGGTGATTCCCAACGGCATCGACCTCGATGCCTGGGCCGGTGCCCTCGAACGGCGGCCGCCGGGGATTCCGCCGGTGGTCGGGCTGGTCGGCCGGGTAGTGCCGATCAAGGACGTGAAGACCTTCATCCGCGCCATGCGCGGGGTGGTCAGCGCGATGCCGGAGGCGGAGGGCTGGATCGTCGGTCCGGAGGAGGAAGACCCGGACTATGCCAGCGAATGCCGCAGCCTGGTGGCCAGTCTCGGCCTGCAGGACAAGGTGAAGTTCCTGGGTTTTCGTCGGATCGGCGAGGTCCTGCCGCAACTCGGCCTGATGGTCCTCACCTCGATCAGCGAAGCGCAGCCGCTGGTGATCCTCGAGGCCTGGGCAGCCGGCGCGCCGGTGGTGAGCAGCGACGTCGGTTCCTGCCGCGAACTGATCGAAGGCGCCGGCGCCGAAGATCGCGTCCTGGGCCGCGCCGGGGAGGTGGTGGCGATCGCCGACCCGCAGGCCACTTCGCGGGCGATCCTCGCCCTGCTGCGCAATCCGCAGCGCTGGCAGGCGGCCCAGGCGGTCGGCCTGCAACGGGTCGAACGCTACTACACCGAGGCGCTGATGCTCGGACGTTACCGCGGGCTGTACCGCGAAGCCACGGAGATTGCATGACATGGCCGGCATCGGCTTCGAACTGCGGAAGATCCTTTCCCGCGATTCCTATACGGCGACCCTGCGCGCCTACCTCTACGCCGGGCTGATCAGCTCCGGTCCCTGGGTGCTGTCGATCGTCAGCGTGATGCTGATCGGCGTGCTGAGCCTCGGCGTGGTGGTGCCGGACGTGCTGGTCCGGCAGTTCCTGATCACGGTGACCTACCTGATGGCGCTGTCGCTGATCTTCACCGGGGGCCTGCAACTGTTCTTCACCCGCTTCATTTCCGATCGCCTGTTCGAGCGCAAGCACGAGGCGATCCTGCCCAACCTGGTGGGCGTGCTGTTGCTGGTGACACTGGCGGCGGGCCTGCTCTCGGCGATATTGCTGGCGACCCTGTTCGATGAGCCGTTCGCCTACCGCCTGCTGGTGATGGCCAACTTCGTGGTGCTCTGCAACCTGTGGCTGGTGATCATCTTCCTGTCGGGAATGAAGGCCTACAAGCGCATCCTGCTGGTGATGCTGATCGGCTACGCGCTGATGGTCGCCTGTGCCTACCTGCTGCGCTTCATGCAGATGGACGGCCTGCTGCTGGCGTTGCTGATCGGCCACGCCAGCCTGCTGTTCGTCTTCCTCTACGACATCCTCCGCGAGTACCCGGCCAGGCGCATGGTGGCCTTCGACTTCCTCGACCGCCGGCAGGTCTTCGTCAGTCTGCTGCTGACCGGCCTCTGCTACAACCTGGGAATCTGGATCGACAAGTTCATCTTCTGGTTCAACCCATCCACCTCGGACCTGGTGATCGGCCCGCTGCGCGCCTCGATCCTCTACGACCTGCCGATCTTCCTCGCCTACCTGTCGATCATTCCCGGCATGGCGGTGTTCCTGGTGCGCATCGAGGCCGACTTCGCCGAATGGTACGAGCGGGTCTACGAGGCGATCCGCGGTGGCGAAACCCTGCAGCACATCGGCCTGCTCAAGGAGCAGATGATCCTCGCCATCCGCCAGGGCCTGCTGGAAATCTGCAAGGTGCAGGGGCTGGCGGTGGTCCTGCTGTTCCTGCTGGCGCCACAACTGCTCGGCTGGCTGGGAATTTCCCGCTACTACCTGCCGCTGTTCTACATCGACCTGATCGGGGTGAGCATCCAGGTAGTGTTCATGGCCTTGCTCAACGTCTTCTTCTACCTGGACAAGCGCCGCATCGTCCTCGAACTCTGCGTGCTGTTCGTGATCGTCAACGGCGCCCTGACCTTCGTCAGCCTGCTGCTCGGGCCGAGCTTCTTCGGCTACGGCTTCACCCTGTCGCTGCTGGTCTGCGTGCTGGTCGGGCTGTACCGCCTGACCACCGCGCTGGACGACCTGGAGTACGAGACCTTCATGCTCAATCGCTGAAGGGTTTCGCCGGCGGCAGGGTCTTTCAGAAAGGGCCGATTCACCCGGTTGAATCGGCCCCTTTTTTTGCTTCCTCGATGCGTTTTTGCAGCTTCTGCATATCCACCAGGCGTTGCGTGCCGAAGGTTCGCATCGGCAGGTCGCCGCTCTCTATCCAGGCATAGAGCAGGTCCGGCCGCTCGCTGAGGCCGGTCAGGAAGGCGAAACGCATCAGGGTTATATAGCGGGGGCACTCGGCGAAACCCTCTTGGGGGAGTTCTTCCACTTTCATCAGGCGTCCTGCACCATGGTCCGATGTTGGAGGGGCACCCTCGGTCTAGAGGGCTTGGATTCATATTGATCTACTAACAGTTAGTGAATCAATATGAGTAGGGAACCATCAGACGCGGACTACACATGGTAAAGAATCGACGTTTGTTCACTGCTGGCAAGCGCTTGCGCGCCCTGCGCGAGCTGATGGGCTTGAGCCGTCCGCAGTTCGCCGAGTTGGTGGGGATGACGGCCAAGCGCCTGGAGAACATCGAGAACGAGCTGCAGCGCATGCATGACGAGGACTTCGAGAAGGTCTGCGGAACCTTCCCGGAGTTCAGCGACTGGATCGCCTATGAAGGCAGCATCGAGCCGCAGTCGATCGCCTGGAAGGTCGCCGATTCGGCGCAGGCGGCCGCGGTCTACCTGGTGGAGCGCAACCCGGTGCTGCTTGAGCAGCACGGCATCGACATGCAGGCCTGGCGCGAACGCCACCGCGAGATACGCGAGGCGCTGCTGGCGGCGGAACAGGCGCCGGAGGCGGAGCCGGCGCCCCTGGAAGAGCCGCCGGAACCCAGGCGCCAGCGGAAGAGGAAAACGCCCGCGAGCGGCAAGGGCGACTGAGGCGCATCGCGCCAGAAACGAAGGGAAGTATCTGTACATGGTCTATGTAGTGAGGAAGCGCTGCCTGTTTCGCGCCGGCGAGCGCCTGTTCGGGTTGCGCGGGCTGACGGGCTTGAACCGACCGCAGTTTTCCGAGGTGGTCGGCATGGACCCCAAGCGCCTGGAGAACATCGAGAGTGGCCGGCAGCGCATGCACGACGAGGATTTCGAGAAGGTCTGCGGGACCTTCCCGGAGTTCAGCGACTGGATCGCCTATGAAGGCAGCATCGAACCGCAGTCGATCGCCTGGAAGATCGCCGAGGCCGCCCAGGAAGCGGCGGTCTATCTGGTGGAGCGCAACCCCGAGCTGCTCGAGCTCCACGGTCTCGACGTGCCGGCCTGGCGCGAGAAGCATCGGGAAATCCTCAAGAAGGTGCGCAAGCGGGAGCTGTCGCCACCACCTGAAAAACCGCTGAAACCCAGGCGCAAGCGCAAGCCGAGAAGCAACCTGCCCATACCCACCGACGGTACCTGAGACCGGCCCCCTCTCCCCAGCCCTCTCCCGCAAGCGGGAGAGGGAACGGGGCTCCCGAAGCCCCGCGTTATCCGCCGTCAGCCCCAGGTGGGCCTCAGAACACCACTCCTACCGGATAGACGAAGGCGTTCACGTCGTAGAACGGCGTGCGCTGGTAGAACCATTGCAGGCGCGCCTGCGGATCGGCGGCGAAGGCCTTGTCCTCGCGCAGGCGTTTGTCGAAGGCGGCCTTCAGCGCCGGGTCTTCCGCCAGCATCTTGCGCGCCATCGGCTCCATCACGTATTCCTCCGGCTCCTCGGCGGCCACCAGGGTGGAATTGAAGAAGCCCCAGGACCAGAAGGAATCCGGACTCTGCGGTTGCAGCAGGTCGATGGCCAGGACGCCCAGCGGCTGGGCGGTGTCGATCGACAGCGAGCCGGCCGGGAAGGTCTGCAGGCGCTGGAACGGCTTCGGCGTGCCGCTGACCAGCAGGCGACCTTCGTAGCCCGGAATCCGGTTGCCTTGCACGCGATCCGGTTCGAAGCCATCGGCGAGCTTGATGTCGTCCATGCGGTACAGGGTCACGGCGATTTCGGTCGGACGCTCCAGGGTGGTATAGCGGATGCCGTGGGCCTTGATCCGGGCGATCACCTCGTGCCACTGCGCCGGGACGATGAAACGCTGGGGACGCGGCACCACCAGGTCGGGTACGCCGTTGTCGGTCACCGGTAGTTTCAGCGTCTTCGGCCGGTTGCTCCAGACGATTGTACGGGCCCCGGTGACCGGCGATTGCTCGTAGCGGTAGTCGCCCACCACGAACGGCGTCTCGGCGGCCTCGCCCGGCTTCCAGGTGAGGATCACCTCCTTCTGCCGCAGCAGGCGCTCGCGGTCCCTGGCGATGGCCTGGCGCAGGCTGGCGGCCTGCTCGCCGATCACCTCGAACATCGCCTTGAGCATCACGTAGTTGCCCAGCACCTGGGTCTTGTACGGATGCAGGGCGTGTTGCTCGATGAGGATCGACGGCACGTTGCGGATGTCGCCGTACTGGTTGGAGAAGCGCGCCAGATCGGTGCGGTAGGGGTAGTAGCCCTGGGTCGGATCCTGGTTGTCGTTCAGGCTGATGCATTCATGGACCATGTGCCCGAGGCTTTCCAGCGCCTGGTACACCGGCTTGCGCATGACCTGGTCCATCCAGGCGCTGCTCGCCGGTGACCAGCCGTTGCCATTGTGGCAGTAGGAGCTGTCGTAGGGATACATGGCGCCGTCGGTGGAGTGGGTGTCGGCGAAGAAGCTCAGTTCGTAGTGGTTGAACACCCAGGCGACGTTGCGGATCTCCGCGCTGTCGAGCTTGGTGAAGTCGCGGTTGAGGTTGAGATTGCGGCCGTTCACCCGCCAGCCGGTTTCCCGCGGGCCGTTCTGGTTGATCCGCCCGTAGGCGCTGCGGCGCAGGTCGCCGTCGACGTTGACCACCGGAATGAACAGCAGGTTGATCTTCTCCAGCAGCCCGGCGAGCGGACGATCGGCAGCGCTCATGTCGCGCAGCAGCATGAACATGGCGTCCTTGCCGTTGGCCTCGCCGGGATGGATCTCGGCTTCCACCAGCAAGGTCGGCTTGGCGGAGCGCTTCAGGCCGGCGGCGGACTTGTCGGCCTCGGTGGAGGCGGTCACCAGCAGCATCGGATGGCCCTCGGCGCTGCGCTCGGGCAACTCGCGCAGGGCGATGCGGCCGGAGGAGGCGGCCACCAGTTTCTCCAGGTAGGCGCGGGTCTCGCGGTAGTCGCTGGTGCGCTGGAAGTCGCTGCTCTCGGCCTGGGTGATCAAAGGGTCGCCGGGCTTGGCGAGGTAGCGCAGGCTGCCCAGCCTCTGCTCGAACATCGGCGGCAGGATGCGCTGGCGGGCCGCGGCCGGGTAGGCGCTGTCATCGATATAGGCGGGCGCGTGGGGCAGCTCCGCGTGAGCGGGCAGGACGCTCGCCAGCAGGACGCCGGCGAGTAGCGAACGGGGTTGGCAAGGGAACACGATGAACCTCCATGTGGATGGGAACGGCCGCGGCGTGGGCGAGCTTGCGCGACGCGAGCCACGCGTCGTCGCGCAGCCAGTGCAGTGAAACGCCGACGGCAGGCATCGGTGTTGACGCCGGGCAAGGCGCGGCGAAGCCGATGGCGAGAGCGCCGCCGGTGGATGGTTCAGGGCTGGGTTTGCAGACCCTTCAGCAGTGCCTGGTGGAAGCGTTCCGGAGCCTGTATCTGCGGGGTATGGCCAAGGTCGGGGAATTCCACCAGGGTCGCCTGGGGAATCCGTCGGGCGGCGTCCTTGCCCAGTTGCGCGTAGTTGCCCAGCCTGGCTTTCAGTTCCGCCGGCGCGGCGTCCTTGCCGATGGCGGTGTTGTCTTTCTCGCCGATCAGCAGCAGGGTCGGCATCTGCAACCGATCCAGTTCGTAGACCACCGGCTGGGTGAAGATCATGTCGTAGGTCAGCGCCGAGTTCCAGGCCACCGACTCGCGCCCCTTGCCGCGATACATACCGGCCTGCATCCGTACCCAGCGATCGAATTCGGGGCGCCATTCGCCGGCGTAGTAGGTGGCTTGCTGGTATTGGCGAATGCCTTCGGCGCTGGTCTGCAAGTCGCGCCTGTACCAGTCGTCGACGCTGCGCCAGGGCACGCCCAGGGCCTTCCAGTCCTCCAGGCCGATGGGGTTGACCAGCACCAGTCGTTCGACCTGCCGCGGATAGAGCAGGGCGTAGCGGGTAGCGAGCATGCCGCCCATGGAGTGGCCGATCACGCTGGCCCGGGCGACGCCGAGCCGTTCCAGCAGGGCGTGGGTGTTGGCTGCCAGTTGCTGGAAGCTGTACTGGTAATGGGCCGGCTTGCTCGACTTGCAGAAACCGACCTGGTCGACGGCGATCACCCGGTAGCCGGCATCGGCGAGCACGTCGATGGTGCGCTCCCAGGTCCCGGCGCAGAAATTCTTGCCGTGCATGAGCAGGATGGTGCGGCCGTTGGCTTTCTCCGGCGCGACGTCGAGGTAGGCCATGCTCAGCGGCTGTCCCTGGGAGGTGAAGTCCAGATAATGCACCGGATAGGCGTAGTCGAAGCCTTCCAGGCGTTCGCCGTAGACCGGCGCCTGGCTGGCCAGCGCCGGCCCGCAGGCGAGGGCGAGACAGAGACTGAGGCGGGGTAGGGACATGCGATCGCTCCTGTGTGGGTCTGCCGGAGGATGCACGTCAGGGCGCGAGCTGGCCAGTCCTGGCCGGTTGCCTACAGTTGCTTCAGATACTTCACCACGTCTGCCGCGCCAGCCGCCCGCAGACCTTCGCCGAGGGCATCGGCGCGTTCGTCGTTGCGGGGCAGCAACAGGCATTCCGGGGTTTCCGGGGTGAACAGGGCGAGTCGCGCATAGGGCAGGCCGGTATCCAGCAGCAGGCTCATGAAGGTCGGTTCGGACCAGGCCTCGCTCGGAATCCGCAGCATGTGGTAGCGCTGTTCCAGTTCGTCCAGCGCGCCGGGCTCCAGTTCGTAGTGTTCCAGGTGGGCCGGCAGCTTCAGGTCCAGTTCGCGGCGGCGGGCGTAGACGATCGCCGCGGCGAAGGCGCAGGCCTGGCGTTCGCCCGCCCAGAACAGGCGTTCGCCATGCCAGGCGGCCTGGCGCAGGCGGATGCTGTCGCCGTTGGTGAAACGCGGCAGGGCCAGGCTCAGGGCCTTGACGAAATCCTTGTAGCTGATGATCCGTACGCCCCGGCAGACCTCGGCCGTGGCCAGGTCCTCCAGGCGTGGGCAAGGTGCCTGGACGAGGATCTCGCGGCTGCATACGCCTTCGATGGTCTTCAGGTCGACCGACTCCAGGGTGGAGTGGCTGACCCGCACCAGGCGCTTGAGGACCGCGTGGGCTTCCGCCTTGTCTTCCTGGACCGGGCCGGACAGCGCGCCGCGCGGCAGGTCGACCAGGGTGTGCAGGGGCGGTCCGGCCTGCCACCAGACGCTCGGCTCCGGCCGTCGCAATGGTTGGAACGGCAGCTCGAGGGCGGCTGCCCGTTCGCGCAGCTCCCGGCCATCGCTTCGCGCGGCACCCAGGCGCAGGCGATTGGCGAGTGCGGAAAGGCGACCGGTGAAGGTACTGTTGCTACGCGAGTTGGAACTCATGATCGACGGAGGGCTCCTCGGGCTCGGCGACCGACGCGGAAAGGGGCGGGAGGGGACGGCGACGGTCCGTCCATTGAAGCACAGGTTCGGGCGTGACATTCAACCGCGTGGTTTGTGGCAAGCTGTCGTGGTTCATTCAAGCGGGGGGCTCCATGCCCAGTCTCATCATGGATATCGCCCTGTCCGGCGAACGCCTGCAGGCCATCTACGGCGGCAGGGCCAATCGGGTCCTGCTGCGCAGTCGCGACGGTCGCCGGGTGAACCTGCCGGCCCATCACCTGCGTCCGTTCATCGGCCACGATGGCGTACATGGCACGTTCCGCCTCGATTTCAGCGAGGATGGCCGCCTGCTGGCGCTGCAACGCCTCGCCTGAGCGGGCGCTCGACGGCTATAATCGGCACCCTTCATTCTGCCGACCGATACCCGACCATGTACACCCTGGCCCGCCAGCTGCTGTTCAAACTGTCCCCGGAAACCTCCCACGAACTGTCCATCGACCTGATCGGGGCCGGCGGCCGCCTGGGCCTGAACCGCCTGCTGACGCCCAAGCCGGCCAGTCTACCGGTCTCTGTGCTGGGCCTGGAGTTTCCCAACCCGGTGGGGCTGGCCGCGGGCCTGGACAAGAACGGCGACGCCATCGACGGGTTCGGCCAGCTCGGCTTCGGCTTCATCGAGATCGGCACCGTCACTCCGCGACCGCAGCCGGGCAATCCCAAGCCGCGCCTGTTCCGCCTGCCGCAAGCCAACGCGATCATCAATCGCATGGGCTTCAACAACCACGGCGTCGACCACCTGCTGGCGCGGGTGCGCGCGGCGAAGTATCGCGGCGTGCTGGGGATCAACATCGGCAAGAACTTCGATACCCCGGTGGAGCGTGCGGTCGACGACTACCTGACCTGCCTGGACAAGGTCTACGCCGACGCCAGCTACGTCACCGTCAACGTCAGCTCGCCGAACACACCCGGCCTGCGCAGCCTGCAATTCGGCGATTCGCTCAAGCAACTGCTGGAGGCACTGCGCCAGCGCCAGGAAGCGCTGGCGCTGCGGCATGGCCGGCGGGTACCGCTGGCGATCAAGATCGCCCCGGACATGACCGACGAAGAGACCGCGCTGGTCGCCGCGGCGCTGGTCGAGGCGGGGATGGACGCAGTGATCGCGACCAATACCACTCTCGGCCGCGAAGGCGTGGAAGGCCTGCCGCATGGCGACGAGGCGGGTGGCTTGTCCGGCGCGCCGGTGCGGGAAAAGAGCACGCACACGGTGAAGGTGCTGGCCGGCGAGCTGGGCGGACGGCTGCCGATCATTGCCGCCGGCGGTATCACCGAGGGCGCGCACGCGGCGGAGAAGATCGCTGCCGGGGCGAGCCTGGTGCAGATCTATTCGGGTTTCATCTACAAGGGGCCGGCGTTGATCCGCGAAGCGGTGGACGCCATCGCCGCATTGCCGCGGCGGAATTGAAAAGGGCTCCTTGCGGAGCCCTTGGGCTTGCGCCCGCCGCCCGGATGGGGCGTGCCTTGGGGAAATCGGTGCTATCCGTGTTGTCGCTTACACGTGCTGGAGTTGATTGAGACGTTGTAAGCCGGCCGTACCAGTGAGACCGTCCCAGTTGTCGCCGCGGCCCTCGCGCCAGCCGTTGAGCCAGGACTGCCGCGTCGTAGGATGGGTGAACGGACAAAGATCACGAGATTTACCGGTTATGCCGTTCTGATAACCACGCAAGAAGGCTCTTTCCAACGGATCACGCTTAAGTCTTCTCATAGGGTGTTGCCCTCACTTGTTGACTGTTATGTCCCGTTGGCCCCCAGGGGAGGCCTGGCGAAGCTTTCGCCGAAAGGGGTCGTTGCCGGCGTGACGACCCTCGCCCGACACCGTTGCGGTGGCGGATTAACTGGAGTTCTAACCAAAGCGTTCAGGTGTGTGAATGACCGATTTGTCATAAAGACTTAACGCTTTCGTCGATAGGGCCATATGTTGCAGGCTCATGACGCCTGGTTTCCGGCGCTAACGCCGTAGGGTCGCGGGGTTGCGCCTTATAACGTTTTGCACCCCCACCAATTGAGATTTCCTCGCATTCCGACGAAGGGTCGCCCAGACTGCGACTCGGGGTCGCAGCGAGCAACGCCGGGAGCGTTCCGGCAATCGAACCACGGCACCTGGTGCCAAAGAAGTGCCCATGAGGGTGCTTCCACTGACAAGGGCTACGGCCCGGGAAGGCGATATGGCTGATGTTTACGAATTGTTTCTGACCTGCCCGAAAGGCCTGGAAAGCCTGCTTCTCGAAGAGGCGCAGGGGCTCGGCCTGGACGAGGCGCGCGCCCAGGTGTCGGCGGTGCGCGGGCAGGGCAGCCTGGAGGTGGCCTATCGCCTCTGCCTGTGGTCGCGCCTGGCCAACCGGGTCTTGCTGGTGCTGGCGCGATTCCCGGTGGAGAACGCCGAGTCCATGTACATGGCGGTCCACGCGGTGAACTGGGAAGACCACCTGGACGCCGGCGGCACGCTGGCGGTGGAGTTCAGCGGCAAGGGCTCGGGCATCGACAACACCCATTTCGGGGCGCTGAAGGTCAAGGATGCGATCGTCGACAACCTGCGCGAGCGCTCCGGCCGGCGCCCGTCGGTGGACAAGGTCAATCCGGACGTGCGCGTCCACCTGCACCTCGACCGCGGCCAGGCGACCCTCTCCGTGGACCTCTCCGGGCATAGCCTGCACCAGCGTGGCTATCGTCTGCAGCAGGGCGCCGCGCCGCTGAAGGAGAACCTGGCGGCGGCGGTGCTGATCCGTGCCGGCTGGCCGAAGATCGCCGCCGAGGGCGGTGCCCTGGCCGACCCGATGTGCGGCGTCGGCACCTTCCTGGTCGAGGCGGCGCTGATGGCTGCCGATATCGCGCCGAACCTCAGGCGCGAGCGCTGGGGCTTCAGCAATTGGCTGGGTCACGTGCCGGCGCTGTGGCGCAAGCTCCACGAGGAAGCCCAGCAGCGCGCGGCGGCCGGCCTGGCCAGGCCGCCGTTGTGGATTCGCGGCTACGAGGCCGACCCGCGCCTGATCCAGCCGGCGCGCAACAATATCGAGCGTGCCGGAGTGGCCGACTGGGTGAAGATCTACCAGGGCGAACTGGCGACTTTCGAGCCGCGCCCGGACAAGGGCCAGACCGGCCTGGTGATCTGCAACCCGCCCTATGGCGAGCGCCTCGGCGACGAAGCCAGCCTGCTGTATCTCTACCAGAACCTCGGCGAGCGCCTGCGCCAGAGCTGCATCGGCTGGAGCGCCGGGGTGTTCACCGGGGCGCCGGAACTGGGCAAGCGCATGGGTATCCGCAGCCATAAGCAATACGCGTTCTGGAACGGCGCGTTGGCCTGCAAGCTGCTGATGATCCAGGTCGAGCCGCGCCAGTTCGTCACCGGCGAGCGTGGCGAACGCAACGACGAAGGCCTGGCGCGGGCGCCGAGCGAGCCGGCACGGCTGAGCGAGGGCGGGCAGATGTTCGCCAATCGCCTGCAGAAGAACCTCCGGCAACTGGGCAAATGGGCGCGCCGCGACAAGATCGAGTGCTATCGCCTGTATGACGCCGACATGCCGGAGTATGCCCTGGCGGTGGATATCTACGGCGATTGGGTTCACGTCCAGGAATACGCCGCGCCCAAGTCGATCGATCCGGCAAAAGCCCAGGCGCGCCTGTTCGACGCCCTGGCGGCTATTCCGCAGACCCTGGGCGTTGCCCAGGAGCGGGTGGTGGTCAAGCGCCGCGAGCGCCAGGCCGGCAAGAAGCAGTACGAACGGCAGAGCAGCGAGGGCAAGTTCCTCGAGGTGGGCGAGGGCGATGTGCGCCTGCTGGTGAACCTGACCGATTACCTGGATACCGGGCTGTTCCTCGATCACCGGCCGATGCGCCTGCGCATCCAGAAGGAGGCGGCCGGCAAGCGCTTCCTCAACCTGTTCTGCTATACCGCCACGGCCACCGTGCATGCGGCCAGGGGCGGCGCGCGCAGCACCACCAGCGTCGACCTGTCGAAGACCTATCTGGACTGGGCGCGGCGCAACCTGTCGCTCAACGGCTTTTCCGACAAGCAGCGCCTGGTGCACGGCGACGTGATGGAGTGGTTGCGGGAAGACGATGGCCAGTACGAACTGATCTTCATCGACCCGCCGACCTTCTCCAACTCCAAGCGCATGGAAGGCGTATTCGATGTGCAGCGCGACCACGTCGAGCTGCTCGACCTGGCCATGGCGCGGCTGGCGCCAGGCGGGGTGCTGTATTTCTCCAACAACTTCCGCAAGTTCGAACTGGACGAGAGCGTGCAGGCCCGCTATGCGGTCGAAGAGATCACTGGCGAAACCCTCGATCCGGATTTCGCGCGTAATCCGAAGATCCATCGGGCCTGGAGAATCACCGTTCGCTGAGGCGAGCGGTATTCATGAAAAAGGCCGCCGGCGGACAACCGCTGGCGGCCTTTTTTCGTGCTGCGCCTTATTTCCGCGCGTGCAGGCTCAGCAGTACCTGGTCGAGGATCGCCGAAGCGCCCCACGGCCGCGGGCTGTTGAGGATCGCCACCACCACCCAGTTGTGGCCGCTGGCGTCGCGGCTGAAGCCGGCGAGGGCGCGCACGGTGTTGAGGGTGCCGGTCTTCACGTGCGCCTCGCCGACCAGTGCGGTGCGCCGCAGGCGTTTGCGCATGGTGCCGTCGAGGCCGGCCAGCGGCAGCGAGGAGATGTACTCCGGTGCATAGGGGCTGTGCCAGGCGGCTTGCAGCATCGCCGCCATCTCACGGGCGCTGACCCGTTCCTGGCGCGACAGTCCCGAGCCGTTCTCCATCACCAGGCGCGGCGCGGTGATGCCCTTGCGCGCCAGCCACTGCCGCACCACCCGCTGCGCGGCCTGGGCGTCGTCGCCGTCGGCACTGTTGCGGAACTGCGCGCCGATGGAGAGGAACAACTGCCGGGCCATGGTGTTGTTACTGTATTTGTTGATGTCGCGGATGATTTCGACCAGGTCTGGCGAGAAGGCCTTGGCGATCAGCGTGGCGTTGCGCGGTACGCTGCCCTGGCGATCCTTGCCGAGGATGCTGCCGCCCAGTTCCTGCCAGATGCCGCGCACCGCGCCGGCGGTGTAGCCGGGGTGGTCGAGCAGCGACATGTAGGTCTGCGCGCTACAGCCCTGGGGAATCTGTCCGGTGGCCAGCAGGGTGGTGCCGTCGAACTGGGTCACCGGGCTGAAGCGCAGCTTCGGCCAGGCCGGGCAGGTGGCCGGCGCGGTCATCTTCACCTGGTTGTCGATGCGTACGTTGGCCAGCGGCGGGTCCATCTGCACGTTGACCTTGTTGCCGTCGGTGCGCACCACCATGCGCACGCTCTTCAGGTTGACCAGCAGCGAGTCCGGACCGACCAGGAACGGCTTGGTGTCGTCGCCGCCGTCGTCGTTGAATACCGGCAACTGCGGGATGTTGAAGTAGCTGCGGTCGAGTACCAGGTCACCGGTGACCTTGGTCACGCCATTGGCGCGCAGGTCGCGCATCAGCAGCCAGAGCTTCTCCATGTTCAGTTTCGGATCGCCGCCGCCCTTGAGGTAGAGGTTGCCGTTGAGCACTCCGTTCTTGAGCTGGCCGTCGGTGTAGAACTCGGTCTTCCACTGGTAGGTCGGGCCGAGCATTTCCAGGGCGGCATAGGTGGTGAACAGCTTCATGGTCGAGGCCGGGTTCACCGATACGTCGGCGTTGTAGTAGGTGGGGTTGCCCGGGCCGTCGAGCGGAATCAGCACCAGCGACAGATCGTTGCCGGTCAGCTTGTTGGTCTGCAGGGCTTTCTGCACGTTGGCCGGCAGGGTGGCGTTGACCTGGGCGAGGGTGGGAAGGGCAAAAGGCAGGAGCGTGGCGAAGGCAAGAGTACGCAGCGACTTGAACATTAATGAAGAACCCTTGAAGACGGAGGGTAGAAAATGAAATGAAGATGAAAAACGAAGCGAACCTGAAAAAAGAGACGGGCATCACGCGAAGAGGCCGTCTTGCTCATTATGCCGCAAGGCGGATAACGATGCGCTGGAGTTTCGCGGAGTTCGCCGTCATATCGCCGAATGGTCGGAACTGGTAGAGTGCGCCGGCAATCCGGCCGCGCCGCGCGGAGCTTGCCGGGGTTCGCCCGCGGCTCCAGCGGCGTCGGCTACTGTCTGTAATGCGAGGCTCCGCCAATGGAGCGTCAATCCAGGAGATGCCGCCATGGCTACTAATCGTTCCCGCCGCCTGCGCAAGAAATTGTGCGTCGATGAATTCCAGGAGCTGGGTTTCGAATTGAACTTCCACTACAAGGAAGGCGTGGATGCCGATGCGGTGAACGCTTTCATGTTGCGCTTCATCGATCAGGCGATCGAAGCCAACGAACTGACCTATGGCGGCTGTGACGAATTCGGTTTCGTCTGCCTGGCGCGCCGTGGCTCGGTCAATGAAGAGCAGCGGACCCTGATCGAGGCCTGGTTGAAGCAGCAACCGGAACTGGCCAGCGTCGAGGTCGGCGCGTTGGTCGACGCCTGGTACCCGGAACAGCCTGTCCTGCCGAAGCTCTAAGCGATAGCGCCGCCATCCCGCCCGAGGATGGCGGTCGCGTTTTCCCTCTCTTCAATCCTGCCCCGGCGCCATCTGGCCTGGCGCCCGTCGTGCTTTCCTTTGCCCAGCCCAAGGCATGTCGCGGCTTGTGGCCGTACATGCGGATAGCAATACTTCGAAGCCCCTGACGAACTATTCAACTCGCTCTGGCAGATAACGAGCCGGGAGGGCGCGTA
Source organism: Pseudomonas sp. PS1(2021) (assembly GCF_020405165.1). Classification (NCBI taxonomy): domain Bacteria; kingdom Pseudomonadati; phylum Pseudomonadota; class Gammaproteobacteria; order Pseudomonadales; family Pseudomonadaceae; genus Pseudomonas; species Pseudomonas sp. PS1(2021). The sequence goes on from NZ_CP084484.1 coordinate 705,934, forward strand.
TATATGCGGGTGTTTTTCATGCAGATAACCAGGGCAATTGCTTGGCAATATACGAGGTTTTGAATTCGCCGTAAGAAATAAATTAAGTTTCCGTGAGAATATTCCTTAAAGCATATGAGTTGCCATCGAATATCTCGACAATATGGCTCCCGTCTATATCTTGCTCAGGAGGAATTTTTTCTGAATTTTTATTGGCAAGGAAATCAGACAATGAGCCGTATTCTGATAGTCGACGATCATCCCGTGATTCGCATGGCCATGAAGATGTTGCTGGAAGCCGAAGGGCACCAGATCGTCGGCGATACCGATAATGGCGTGGATGCCATCAGCCTCGGGCGGGAGCTGAAGCCGGACCTGGTCATCCTCGATATCGGCATTCCCAGGCTGGACGGCCTCGAGGTCATCAGCCGCCTGATGGTGCTGGCGTTGCCCCTGAAGATCCTCGTCCTGACCGGCCAGAGCGCCTCGCTCTTCGCCCTGCGCAGCATGCAGGCGGGCGCCGCCGGGTTCGTCTGCAAGCAGGGCGGACTGGCCGAACTGGTGACGGCGGTGAATGCGGTCGCCTCGGGATACAGTTACTTTCCCAGCTCGGCCATGCGTCCTGTGCAACAGGGCGCCTATTCCGACGATGTGGAATTGCTCGGACGCCTGTCCGATCGCGAAGTATCGGTATTGCAATATCTCAGCCAGGGTTATTCGAACAAGCAGATATCCGAGCAGATGTTTATCAGCAACAAGACCGTCAGCACTTACAAGGCGCGCTTGTTGTTGAAGTTGAACGCCGGTTCGCTGGTGGATCTCATCGAGTTCGCCAAACGCAATACGCTTATCTAAGGGCCGGAACCGAATGAAGTTCCAGAAACGCAGTGCGTGCATGCTCGGCCTGCTTCTTATATTCGCCTGCATGGCGGGATATGCCGTTCCGGCGAGGGCGACGGGTGGCGAATATTCTTCCATGCCCCGGATTCCCGCTCCGGATCGTGCGGAGGACGCCGATGCGGTCGTCGAAGCGCCACTACGCCAGGCTGCCGACGGGCTGCGCTCGCCATCCCCTTCCAGCCTTGTGCTCGGCCTGCTGGTAGCCTGCCTGGTCTGCGTCGGATGCCTGGGCTGGAATACCGTCCTGCAGCTCAAGCTCAGGCGCTGGCAACGTACCGAAGCCGACCTGAGCGGCCGCCTGGCATTGAAGCAGGCGCTGGTCGACGGGATTCCCTACCCGGTGAGCATCCGCACGCTCGACGGTCGCCTGCTGGCCTGCAACCGCAATTACCTGGAAAGCCTGCGGATGACCCGTGAGCAGGCCCGCGGCACCCTGTTGACCGATTCCGACTGGGTCGAGGGCAGCAAGGCACGGCTCATGCACCAGCAGTGCCTGGCGGTGGCTCGGGGAGGAACGGCGAGCTTCACCGACATGGCGGTGCGCATCGGTGGGCAATTGCTGGAGATCCACCATTGGGTCACGCCCTACAGGGATCGCCAGGGACGGGTGCTCGGCCTGATGAACGGCTGGATCGACATCACCGAACGGGAGCGCCTGGCCCGCCAGTTGCGCGAGGCGATGCGCCAGGCGGACGAGGCGAATCGGGCGAAGAGCGTCTTCCTGGCGACCATGAGCCACGAGATCCGTACGCCGATGAATGCGGTCATCGGCATCCTCGAACTGGTCCTGCAGCGCCTGGCGCCGGAGCAGCGCGAACGCGCCTCGCTGGAGGTCGCCTACGAGGCTGCGGGGTCGCTGCAACTGCTTATCGGCGACATCCTCGACGTCGCCAAGATCGAGTCCGGCCACCTGACCCTCACGCCCGAGCGGGTTCGCCTGCGCCATGTCGTGGAATCGGTGCGCCGTATGTTCGAAGGCCTGGCCCGGCAGAAAGGCCTGAGACTCGTTGTGGAGCTGGACGATGCCCCGGGACGGGACGTGCTGATCGATCCCCTGCGTTTCAAGCAGGTGCTCTCCAACCTGGTGAGCAATGCGATCAAGTTCACCGAGCGGGGACAGGTGACGATCCGTCTCCAGGAAAGGAGCCTGGACGAGGGGAGGGCGATCGTCCGGGTGGCCGTGGAGGATTCCGGTATCGGTATCGCTCCGGCGGACCAGGCGCGCCTGTTCCAGCCTTTCATCCAGGTGGCCAAGGGACGCACGGTGCAGGGCGGGACCGGCCTCGGGCTGGCGATCTGTCGCAAGCTGGTGGACCTCATGGGTGGCGATGTCGAGATGCACAGCGAGCCGGGCAAAGGCACCCGGGTGTCGCTCGACCTGCTATTGCGCCAGTGCGGGCCGAAAATGCCTGAATCCGGCCAGGACCCACTGGCAGCATCCATGGAGCCGTCTCGCCGCCTGCATATCCTCATCGCCGACGACTATCCGCCCAACCGGGTACTGCTGCGCCAGCAACTGGAGTTTCTCGGCCATCGGGTGGCGGAAGCGGAGGATGGCCAGGTGGCTCTGGAACTCTGGGCCGACGAGCGCTTCGAGGTGCTGATCAGCGACTGCAACATGCCGCGCCTGAACGGCTATCAGCTGGCACGCAGGATACGCATCCAGGAACGGTGCGAGCGGCGCGCGCCGATCCTGATCCTCGGCTATACCGCCGATGCCGAGCCGGACGAGGTACAGCGCTGCCGCGACGCGGGCATGGATGATTGCCTGTTCAAGCCGCTCGGCCTGGAGACCCTGCGCAACTACCTCGCGACTTCTTTCGGCCGCGACGCCGCGCAGCCCCGGGGGCTCTATGACGCGGACGCCCTCAGCAGCCTCGGCGGCGGCCGCCCGGAACGGCTGCGCGAACTGCTGGAGACCCTGCTAGGCAGCAACCGTCAGGACCTCCAGCGCCTTGCCATCCTCCTGCGCGAGGGTGACAGGACCCGGCTCGCCGAGCATGCACACCGCATCAAGGGCGCCGCGCGGATGATCGGGGCGCGTACCCTGCTGGAGGCCTGCGAGGTCTTGGAGGACGCCTGCCGGCGAAGTGGCGACGGGGAGTGCCTGCAGGCGCTTGGCGAAAGACTCCGGCTGGCCCTGGAGGCGTTGCAGGAGGAACTCCAGGAGCAATTGGCGGCCGCTGCGGTATGAGCCCTTCCGTTCAGGAGGGGCTCGAGCGTCCGGTCATTTCCCGGGCCATTTCCGTGGCGTAGCTGTCGGTCATGCCGGCGATGAAATCGATCACCTGGAGGAAGGCGCGGTACAGCGGCCACTGCGGGTCGGGCGCGTTGCGTCCGAGCAGGTCGAGGATGCGCCGGTTCTTGAACGACGGCGCATGCCCGCCGTATTGCTCCAGCGCGGCGCCACAGAAGGCGTTGAGGAGGATCTCCAGAGTGGTGTAGGCGCCGATCTCGTGGAGGGTCTTGCGCTTGTCCTGGAAGATCTTTTCCCGGGCGATGGCCTTGGCCCGCTGCACGCAGAGCTTGGCCGGGCCGTGCATGTGTTCCACCAGGTCGCCGGCAAGCTGCCCGGCGAGCAGGGCCTGCTGCTGGTCGACGAAGGCACGGGCGGCGGCATTGGTCAGGTGCTCGATGGCCTTGCCGCGGAGGATCGCCAGTTTACGCCGGCGGGAGTCCCTGGGGCCGAGTTGGCGATAGGTGTCGGGCAGGTCGTCGCCGACCAGGCCGAGCAGCAGCGCCTCGACCTCGCTGTATTCGAGCAGCTCCATTTCCAGGCCGTCTTCGAGGTCGATCAGGCCATAGCAGATGTCGTCCGCCGCTTCCATCAGGTAGACCAGCGGATGGCGAGCCCAGCGCTCGTCGTCGAGTTGCGGCATGCCGAGCTTATGGGTGATCTGCTCGAGCAGCGGCAGTTCGCTCTGGTAGCAGCCGAACTTGTGCTTCTTGTAGCCCAGCGCTTCGGCGTGGCGCGAGGTCCAGGGGTACTTCAGGTAGGTGCCCAGGGTTGCGTAGGTCAACCGCGTGCCGCCGTCGAACTGGTGGTATTCCAGTTGGGTGAGGACCCGGAAGCCCTGGGCGTTGCCTTCGAAGTGGAGAAAGTCGGAACGCTCGGCGTCGCTCATCTCGTCCAGCCAGCCACGTCCGGCGGCTTGCTGGAACCAGTTGCGGATCGCGTCTTCGCCGGAGTGCCCGAACGGTGGGTTGCCGATGTCGTGGGCCAGGCAGGCCGACTGGACGATGACCCCGAGGTCGCTGGGGTCGCACCACTCGGGTAGTTCCTCGCGGAGGATCTCGCCGACCCGCATGCCCAGCGAGCGGCCGACGCAGGCGACTTCCAGGGAGTGGGTCAGGCGGGTGTGGATGTGATCGTTGCTGGAGACCGGATGGACCTGGGTCTTGCGTCCGAGGCGGCGAAACGCGCCGGAGAAGATGATCCGGTCATGGTCCTTGTGGAAGGCGCTGCGGCCCAGTTCATCGTTGCTGTGTACCGGCTTTCCGAGCCGTTCGCGGGTGAGCAGGGTCTGCCAGTCCATCGGGAATTCCAGGGATGCGCTGAGGCGATGCGGACACGCTAACGGTTTGCCTCGGCAAGCTCAATCGTCGCGTTGGGGAAACGGAGGGCGCCGACCGTTGCCGGTCGGCGCATCCTTCAACGGCCTTTCTGCTTGCGCAGGCCGAGCAACAGCGGGGCCAGGGCGACGCCCAGGCGCAGCAGACGCTGCCAGCGTCCGCCCTTGCCAAGCAGTACGCCCAGCAGTGCGGCTCCGCCGGCGCCCCAGAGCGCCGCATTGCCACCGCCGAACAGTTGCTGGCTGAGGTTGTGGCCCAGCCCCTGGGCCTGGCGGAAGGGCTGCACCAGCAGTTGGCTTTCGCGGCGCAATTGCTGGCGCTGCATTTCCAGGCGCAGGCGGATCACCGCCTTGCGCAATTCGCGACGCGACAGGCCGGTCGCGTTCACCGGTAGTTGGCTCATGCGCGTTTCCTTGTCATGGCAGCAGTCGCTCGCGGTCGTTGGCCAGTTCTTCCAGGGTGGCGCTGAACGGCGAGCTTTCGTCGTTGATCGACTGGTACAGGCGCCAGCCGCAGAACAGCGAGCCGATCACGTAGAACAGGCACAACCCGAGCGCCGCTGCGAGCCGGTTGGTGTCCCAGAACACGATCAGCACCAGCAGCGACAGGCCGACCAGCAGGAGCAGGGCGAATACCAGGGCCAGCCCGGCGAACAGCAGCAGGCGCAGGGTGTTGGCCTTCTGTTCCTGCAGCTCGATGCCGAACAGCTCGACGTGACCGTGCAACAGGCCGAGGAAGGCGGCGCCGAAGCGCCGCAGGGAGGGGCGGCCGTCCGCCGGGTCCTTTCCTTCGCTCATGGCTCAGCGCCGGCTGACCAACAGGCCAAGCAGGAAGCCGACGCCGGCGGCGATGCCGATGCTCTGCCAGGGGTGTTCGCCGACGTACACCTCGGTGGCGTCCACCGCGGCCTGGCTGCGTTCGCGGACGTTGTCCTTCAGCGAGTCCTTGGTGTCGCGCAAGGTGTCGCGAGCGCGCTTGAGGCTGTCGTGGATCTTGCCGCGGATTTCCTCCGCCTGGTCGCCCGCCACGTCGGCGGTGCTTTGCAGCAGTTTCTCGGTATCGGCGACCAGTGCCTGGAATTCAGCCAACAGTTCATCCTTTGCAGCGTTTGCAGTGGTCTTGCGGGGCATGACGAGCTCCTCTGGTCATGGGGTGTGTTTTTTCGAGCCGAGCGCGGGGCGGAAGGTTCAACCGGTGGGTAATTTCCGCGCATTGCCGGTCGCTCCCGGCGCTCCTTTCATTAAAGACTGCCACAGCGTGCCTGTCGGCGCGGCTGCGGCGAGATGACGCCCATCCGGCTGCCTCGCAACGGGGCGCGAACTGGTATGGCGCTTGCAATTCCCTGGTGCGCACGTCGGCCGGAATGCCCCTTGCGAGGGCGCCAGGCGCTCCCGGAGGGTACTTCGGGATGAACGTCCAACCCAATGAAAACCAAGGAAAGTCCGTGAGCTTTCCATGCTGCCTCAGGCACCTTGCGAAACGTCCGCCGAAGAAAAGCGGCGGTTCGCACGACGACTACTGCTTCGTCTTGGTGCGTTGAAGGAGGGGCGTGGGCGTTTCTGGTGCTTTCTCTCTCTATGCGCGAAGGCTGCCTCAATCCATGGATAACCTGAATAGTGCGGTGCAAGTCCTGATCCACGGCTCCAATACCCTGTTCATCCTGCTCGGAGCGGTGATGGTGCTGGCGATGCACGCCGGCTTCGCCTTCCTCGAGGTGGGCACCGTGCGCCTGAAGAACCAGGTCAACGCCCTGTCGAAGATCCTGTCCGACTTCGCCATCTCGGCGCTGGCCTATTTCTTCGTCGGCTACTGGATTGCCTATGGCGTGACCTTCTTCCACCCGGCGGCGGCGCTGACCGTGGACAGTGGCTATGCGCTGGTGAAGTTCTTCTTCCTGCTGACCTTCGCCGCGGCGATCCCGGCGATCATTTCCGGTGGCATCGCCGAGCGTGCCCGGTTCGGTCCGCAGTTGTGCGCCACGGCGCTGATCGTGGCCTTCGTGTACCCGTTCTTCGAAGGCTTGGTGTGGAACGGCAATTTCGGTTTGCAGGAATGGCTGAAGCTGGAGTTCGGCGCACCTTTCCACGATTTCGCCGGCTCCGTGGTGGTGCATGCGCTGGGCGGCTGGCTGGCATTGGCGGCGGTGCTATTGCTGGGCAGCCGCAACGGTCGCTATCGCGACGGCAAGCTGGTGGCGATGGCGCCGTCGAGCATCCCGTTCCTGGCGCTGGGGTCGTGGATCCTGATCATCGGCTGGTTCGGCTTCAACGTGATGAGCGCCCAGACCCTCGCCGGGGTCAGCGGGCTGGTGGCGGTCAACTCCTTGCTGGCGATGGTTGGCGGCACCATGGCGTCGCTGCTGATCGGCCGCAACGACCCGGGCTTCCTGCACAACGGTCCGCTGGCCGGGTTGGTGGCGGTGTGCGCCGGTTCCGACCTGATGCATCCGATCGGCGCGCTGGCCACCGGCCTGGTGGCGGGGGCCCTGTTCGTCTGGGCGTTCACCGCGACCCAGGTGCGCTGGAAGATCGACGACGTCCTCGGTGTCTGGCCGTTGCACGGCCTTTGCGGGGTCTGGGGCGGGATCGCCTGCGGCATCTTTGGCCAGCAGGCATTGGGGGGGCTCGGCGGGGTGAGCCTGGCCAGCCAGGCGCTCGGCAGCCTGCTGGGGGTGACGGTGGCTTTCGCCGGCGGCCTGTTGGTCTATGGGCTGATGAAGGCGCTGCTGGGCATCCGCTTGAGCCAGGAGGAGGAGTACTACGGCGCGGACCTGTCGATCCACAAGATCGGCGCGATCAGCCACGAATGAGAGGGCGGACTTCCTTGGTCCGGTGGGGTATCGGCGGATAACGCCCCAGGCGCTATCCGTCCTGCACGTTGCGAGCGAGGCATCCCGTCATGAAAGAGGCCACCCAAGGGTGGCCTCTTCGTTCTGCCGCGGGGCCCTGGGGAGGGGCGGATGGCCGTACCGCGGCTATCCGCCGGTCCTGCCGTTACCAGAGCGGCAGCGTGTAGCTGACGATCAGGCGATTTTCGTCGTAGTCGTTGGTGTAGTTGGTGCGCATGGTCGCGTTGCGCCACTTCACCCCGAGGTTCTTCAACGGGCCGCTCTGGAACACGTAGGCGATGTCCATGTCGCGTTCCCATTCCTTGCCTTCGCCCGAGGTGGTCAGCAGGTCGATGTTGTCGCCCTTGACGTAGCGGGTCATGAAGGTCAGGCCGGGAATGCCGACGCCGGCGAAATTGTAGTCGTAGCGCGCCTGCCAGGATTTCTCGTCCTTGTTGGCGAAGTCGCCGATCTGGATGAAGTTCACCAGGTAGGGGTCGGCGCCGTTGATGTAGGCGAAGCCGGTGTCGCCGCTCATCTTCTGGTAGCCGACGCCGAAGGCGTGGTAGCCGAGGCTATAGGTGAACATGGCGTTGAGCGCCTTGTTGTCGACGTTGCTGGAGCCGTCGTCGGTGGAGCGCGCCCAGCGGATGTCGGATTTCAGCGACTGCTTGTCGGCGATCGGCAGGGTGTGCACCAGGCCGAGGTAATGCTGCTTGTAGAAGTTGTCGAGCTTGCCGTAGTGGTAGCTGGTGCTGAGGTTGTCGGTCCACTTGTAGCTGCCGCCGGCGAAGTCGAACTTGTCCGAAGTCAGCCCGGAACGGACCACGATGTTGCGCTTGCCGCCACCGGTGATGGTCATGTCCTCGTTGTCCGAGGAGTCGCGCTGGTTGACCTTCTTCAGGCGCCCGGCGTCGAGGGTCAGGCCGTCGATCTCCATGGAGTTCAGCGCGCCACCCTGGAAGGTCTGCGGCAGCAGGCGGATGTCGTTGGGCATGATCACCGGCAGCTTGGGGGTCAGGGTGCCGATCTTCAGGGTGCTCTTCGACGCCCGCAGCTTGGCGGTGATCCCTGCCTCGCCATAGTCGTCCTGGGCGCGGCCGGTTTCGCGGTCGCGCTTGAGCAGGCCGGTGCCGCTGCGGTCGGGGCTGGAGTCGAGCTTCACCCCGAGCAGGCCGATGGCGTCGACGCCGAAACCGATGGTGCCCTCGGTGTAGCCGGACTCGTAGCGCAGGAGGAAGCCCTGGGCCCATTCCTCGGCCTTGGACTGGCTGGCGCCTTCCTGGCGGAAATCACGGTTGAAGTAGAAGTTGCGGAGTTCGATGCTGGCCTTGCTGTCCTTGATGAACTCGGCATGGGCCAGGGTTGGGACGGTAATGCTGGAACCCAGCGTGGCAAAAGCCACGGCACGGGCGATCGGGGTCATGCTCATTGTTATTGTCTCCTCGAGCGCTTGGGGCAGGCCGATGGCGGCGGCGTGACGCCACGTCGGCCTGTGACAGCCCGGTTACTTAAGCACTACGGGAAGACGGTCACTGTTAGACATTAGTCGAGGGTGGCCGAGAATTGGCACGAACCCTGTCTAGGACGGGCTTTCCCGCTATTCCAACCAGTGCGGGAAGTAGCCCAGGGCGGCCTGGACCCGCGCATCGTGCGCCGGAATCACGCTCAGGCGCGGGTCGCTGCGGAGCAGCAGGCGGATCTTCGCCAGTTGCGCGAGGGTGCGCGCGGGATCGCGATCGACCAGGGCGCGGCCGGCGAAGAATTTCTGCCGCGGGCCTTCGACGCCTTCGAGTCGCCAACTGGTGTCGCCGCTGAAGAACAGCCGACGCCCGCTGTCGAGGGTGACGAACAGACCGACCGAGCCGGGCGTATGGCCGGGCAGGGGGACCAGCACCAGGCGGCCGTCGCCAAACAGGTCGAGGCTTTCGTCGAAGCCCATGAACGGCTGCGGATCGAAGCTGTAAGGTCGCCAGCGCACGCCATGGCGGAATTGGCTGGGGAAGGCGGCCGGCGGGGTGGCGATGCGGCTGAAGGCGATCTCCTCGTAGGGTGCCCAGACCGGTACTTCGGGGAAGTCGACCAGGCCCGAGGCATGATCCCAGTGTGCGTGGGACAGCAGGATGCGATCGACGCGGATACCGGCGGCGTCCAGTTGGTCGCGCGCCGGGACGACTTTCTGGTAAGCGAACAGCGGCGCCGCCCACCAGGGCATGTCGGCGCGGAACTGGGCGTCGATGTCGCGCCCCAGGCCAGTGTCGAAGAGTAGGGTGGCGGCATGGTGCTCGATCAGCACCGCGGTATGGCTGAGCGGCACCCGGCGTACCCAGGAGCCGCCGTCGACGGTGAGCGCATCGAGGGTTTCCACTCCCGAGGTGCGCAGCAGGGCGACTCGCATTTCCGCCGCCTGCACCGGCAGGACGAGGAGGGCGATCAACAACGAGGCAAGGCGATACAGGAAAGGCATCAAGATTCACCGGCAGGAAGGAAAGGGGATGGCTGGGACTCGCCGAATGCCAGCGGCAGGCGGCCGCGCCGCCAGCGCCAGCCTGCGGGGCGCAACGCCAGCAGGCGCTCGGCGCCGACGGGCCAGGGGATGGATGGCTGCGAACCCGGCCAGAACAGCTCGGCCTCGGCGTGCAGGTGCAGCAAGTCGCCGTTGTCGAAGTCGATGAACAGCAGGCCGCAGCGAGGCTCCTGGAGCAGGTTGCCGAGGGTATTGAACAGGCGGTTGCCGGCGTAGTCGGGCAACCACAGGCGGCCATCCGCGCCGAGCCGGAGAAAGCCCGGCGGCCCGCCGCGGTGGGAGACGTCGACGCCGCCTCTGAGCGGGTCGGCATGCTGGCTGGCGATGAACAGCGTATCGCTGCGCGAGACCAGCGACAGCCAGCGCGGATCGAGTCCTTCGCCCTGCAACGCGGGACTTGCGACCCTGGAGACGGGCTGATGGCTGCGCGCCTGGATGTACTTGGGACAGTTACCGAAGGATTGCTCGACGCCGACCGTGAAACCCTTTCCGTCCCACGCCAGGACCCGTCCATTCATGCGGTTGCGGCGGCGGGTTGGCCATTCCAGGCCGAGGATGCCGAGGCGGTTGCCGGCCTCGAGATTGGCCGCCAGCGGATCGTCCGCTTGCGGCAGGCTGTCGATGCGCAGGCGGGTCGGTTCCGGCGAACGGGCGAAGCCGGGGGGGCCCCAGAGCACCGAGGCGCAGGGGTAGCCGTCGGCGTCGAGGCTGCCCACCAGCAACAGCGATAGCAGGGCGAAGAACTCCCGGTGCTGGTCCGGCATGAAGGCGCGGATCGCGCGGCTGCCGAAGCCGGCGACCTGTTCGCGAACGCCGGCGCGTTCCTGGATCGCCAGTTCGCCGGCGTGGAAGGGACTCTGTTCCTGGCTCATGCTGCCTCCTGCCGAGCTACAGGCCGGGCATCGGGATGTAGCCGGGCAGCGCGCGGATGCGGGCGATCCAGGCGTTCAGCGCCGGGTAGTGGTCCAGCGCCAGGCCGCCCTCGGGGGCCAGGGCCAGGTAGGGGTAGAGGGCCACGTCGGCGATGCTCGGCTGTTCGCCCTGGGCCAGCCAGCGATGCTCGGCCAGGTGCCGGTCGACCAGGCGCAGCACTTCCAGGCCTCGCTGGTGGGTTTGCTCGCGATCCAGCGGCAGGTTGAAGCGAGTGATCAGCCGGGCGCTGGCCGGGCCGTTCTGCACCTCGTTGGCCGAATAGCTGAGCCAGTAGGCGATGCGGCCCTGGCTGACGGGGTCGAGCGGATACCACTCGGGGCCGGCATGGCGTCGCGCCAGATAGACGAGAATGGCGTGGGAGTCGCCCAGTTGCAGATCGCCGTCTTCCAGCACCGGGACCTGCCCGCGGGGATTCATGCGGAGGAAGGCCTGGGTCTTGTGCTCGCGGTTGAGGAAATCGACCGGCCGCAGCGTCGCCTCGCGGCCGATGAGGGAGAGGAACAGACGGACCTTGTAGGCGTTGCCGGAGAGATCCAGGTCATGGAGTTTCATCTGAGGGTTCCTGGCAGGGGAGTGGGTGTCTGGATATTAGACAGACAGGTCTGTATATTTCAAGGGGTGCGTTCGCCCTTTTCCGTCGGTATTCGTCCGGGGAGCGACGCAGAGCGGTTCAAGGGGGCGGCAGGGTCGCGCATAATGGACCGCTCAGGAGGCTTTCCATGACATCCCGCAAACGCGAGCAACTGCTCAGCACCGCCGTCGACCTGTTCTATCGCGAGGGTTACCACGCCACCGGCATCGACCGCATCCTGGCCGAATCCGGGGTGGCGAAGATGACTCTGTACAAGCATTTTCGCTCGAAGGACGAACTGATCATGGCCGCCCTGGAGGTGCGTCGGCAGCGCACCGCCGAACGCATGCTCGAAGCCGAGGCGCGGTTGCAGCCGCGCGCGGCGATCCTGGCTGTGTTCGATGGACTGGAGGAGTTCCTCCAGGACGAGGCGTTCCGTGGCTGTGCCTTCATCCATGCCGCCGCCGAGTTCCATGAGCGCTCGCATCCGATCCATCGCCAGGCGGCCGAGCAAAAGGCCTTCGTCGAAGCCTATTTCCAGCGCCAGCTGGAGCGACTGGGCGTGCGTTCGGCGGCACTGCTTGCGCGGCAGTTGCAATACCTGATGGAGGGCGCCCTGGTGATGGCGCACATCCACGGGCCGGCGGAGCAGGCTCGCGAGGCCCGGCAGGCGGCCGAAAGTCTGTTGCAGGTCGCTGGCATCTGAGCGCGGGTGCTACCATCGCCGCGAAACACTGCACAGGTCCTTTCGATGCCACCGGAATGCCAACTCTTCGGAACCCTCGGTTGCCACCTCTGCGAAGTCGCGGAGGCGGTGCTGATGCCCTTCGTCGAACATGGCCTGCTGGTCGAGCTGGTGGAGATCGCCGACGACGAAGCCTGGGTCGAGCGCTATGGTCTGCGGATCCCGGTGCTGCGCCGCTGCGACAATGGCGCCGAGCTGAACTGGCCGTTCGAGGCCGAGCAGGTCGCAGCCTTCCTCAGCCGCTGATGCCTATTCATTCGCGCTAAGCGCGGCACTGCTGGTAACCCCGCGCTCTATGCGCAAACCGGGCTGCGTTCCGCCTCCTTCCCTCATGCCGCGCGATACCTGGCTTCGGCGATGCTGGCGAAGCGATGCATAGGTATTTCTCAATGGTTTTCATAGCCTGAGCCTATTGGCTCGGCAGGCTGCGCTCGGCTAGGCCTGAAGGGCGATGGATAAACCCTGAGTTCCCTTCAGGACTGACTGGAAACAGCCGGGAACCCGCGTGGCGCAGGACGCGTTGCAGGTCGTTCGGTCCGCTGTCGCGGACCGCCGGGGTGTGGGGTCGGGACGACGAGGCTCGGCGTTTCCTCATAACGAAAGAGGACGCCTGATGAAAACGCCCGCCTGGACGCGCCATGCCCTCTGGGTCATGCCGTTCGCCCTGGGGCTGCAATCCGCCGTGGTCGCGGGGGATGAGCAGCCAAGCAAGACTTCCAGCTATTCGCCGGTGGTGATCAACGAGGACTTCGCCACCATCATGAAGCGCATGACAGCGAACAAGCCGTCGATCGAGCAGGCCCACAAGACGCTTCTCGAACAGCGTTACGATCTCAGCGACAGGCCGGCCAAGGGCGCCAGCATGACGCGCGGCAAGCCGCTGCAGGAAGGGGTCCGGGTGAAGCTACCGGCCGGCACCAACTGGGAGGAACTGGCCAGGCTGAGCCCCGAGGAAATCCGCAAGCAGGGGCTGTTCCCCGGCGGCTTCCTGCCGCTGCCGCACCCCAACCATGCCGAAGGCGGGATGGTCTTTCCCAAGTTCCTCATCGACGAGATCAAGCGCCAGGAAAGCCGCGACCTGACCCGTTTCGACCTCGACTACGACCTGCCGGACCACTTCCTGCCGGAATTCCCGGCACCGATGTTCCTTACCACCCGGCCTGACCTGGGCGATGTGTCCAAGGGCAAGCTGGTGACCATCGACAACTATTTCGAGTTGTTCAACGGGATTCTCAATCCCAAGCAGCTGGAAGGGCTGCGCCTGCTGCTAACGGCCTTTCCGCAGCAGCAGTTCAACCTCACCGACGATCGCCGTAGCGAGCATCCGAGCCGCGGCGTGGCCTGCTTCGACTGCCATGCGAACGGCCACACCAATGCCGCTACCCACCTTGCCGGCGACGTGCGCCCGCAACCGTTCCGCCACCGCATCGACACGCCGACGCTGCGCGGCGTGAACATCCAGCGGCTGTTCGGCTCGCAGAGGGCCCTGAAGACCGTCGAGGACTTCACCGAGTTCGAGCAGCGCGCCGCCTACTTCGACGGCGATCCGGTAATCGCCACCAAGAAGGGCGTGAACGTGCTCGAGCGTGGCAGTCAGGTGCATTTCATGGGTGAGTTCCAGGCGCTGCTGGACTTCCCGCCGGCACCGAAGCTGGATGTGGAGGGGCGGCTCGATCCGCGCAAGGCCAGCGAGCAGGAATTGCGTGGCGAAAAGCTGTTCTACGGCAAGGCGGCCTGCGCCGGGTGCCATGCGCCGCCTTACTTCACCGACAACCTGATGCACAACCTGAAGGTGGAGCGCTTCTACGATCCGAAACTGGTCAATGGCGTGATGGCGTCCGCCGACGGGCCGATCAAGACCTTCCCGTTGCGCGGGATCAAGGATTCGCCGCCGTACCTGCACGACGACCGCCTGCTGACCCTGGAGGACACGGTGGAGTTCTTCAACCTGGTGCTGGACCGCAAGCTGTCCGCGGAAGAGAAGGGCGACCTGGTGGCCTACCTGCGTACCCTGTGAGAAAGACCGGATCGCAGGCAATAAAAAACCCGCCGTTGAGGCGGGTTTTTCGGGATATGGTCGGAGCGACTGGATTCGAACCAGCGACCTTCTCGTCCCGAACGAGACGCGCTACCAAGCTGCGCTACGCTCCGTTTTGTTGGGGCGCATTCTACAGAAAAAGTTTTGGTACACAAGGGGTTAGATGAATTTTTTTTCGAGCCCCGGTTTTCTCGGGCGGAAAAGCAAAGACCCCGTCGCTCGTTCGAGTCGACGGGGTCTTCAGGAAAACCTGTTACGCGACGGTATCAGAGTTCCTTGACGGTGCGGACCTGGTCCTTGTTCACGCGGGCGCGCTTGCCGTCGAGCTGTTCGAACTCGTAGAAGCCGGAATCCTCGTCATAGGAAGGAGTGTCTACGGCCTGGATTTCACGTCCGTCGTTGAGGGTGATCACGGTAGGGCTGGAACAACCCGCGAGGGCGCCGAGGCCTACGGCGAGGAGGAAGGCGGGTAGCATCCGCTTGATCATTGCGCAGTTCTCCTGTGCGGTCAGACTTTGAAGTTACGAGTTTCTGACAGACGAGTTCTAGGAAGAGTTCCCCCTAAAAACGAGTGTTCCCCCCACCTTCGAGAAAATTCGACTCGACGTCTCTTCCGTTTTACTTCAGTTCGCGGTGATTAGCCAACAGCTCGGGGGTGTTCAGGTTGGCCAGCCGCGGATCGCCCGCGGCCAGCTCGATGGCCTCCGCGCCAAGCGGCAACAGGACGTGGCGTGGGCTACGGTCGCCCTGGCGCCAGGCGTGTTCTATCTCTTCGGCCAGGTGCGTCGGGATCAGGCTGAACAGCGGTTCCCACTGACCGCCGCAGCGCAGCATCCAGGGGCGCGCCGGTGTGCGGCCGGCGGCCTGCAGCAGGGTTTCCAGCAAGGCGCGGTCGATGCGCGGCGCGTCGCAGGGCAGCACCAGCAGCCAGGGATGCCGGGCCACCGCCAGGCCGGCGCGGATGCCGGCGAGCGGGCCGGGGAAGTCCCGGCTGTCGTCGCTCACCAGGCGGTCGGCATATACCGCATAGTGTTCCTGGTTGCGGTTGCAGGAGACGATCAGGTCATCGGTGAGCGGGCGTACCAGGCGATGCAGGTGGGCGATCAGGGGCAGGCCCTGCCACTCGATCAGGCCCTTGTCGCGACCGCCCATGCGCTGGCCGCGGCCTCCCGCCAGGAGAAGGATGGAGCAGGGGGGCAGGGCGCTATCGGGCATCTGGGGTCTCCGTGTCGGGCCTGTGATATAACACCGCGATCACGTCCACAAGCAAGGGCCAACCCCATGAGCCACAAGGCCGAAACGGTATTCGTGCCGTTGAACATCGCCGTCCTGACCGTCAGCGATACCCGTACCCTGGAAACCGATACCTCAGGCCAGTTGTTCGTCGACCGCCTGACCGAGGCCGGGCACAACCTGGCCGCTCGCGTGCTGCTGAAGGATGACCTGTACCGGATCCGCGCACAGGTCGCGACCTGGATCGCCGAGGATAGCGTGCAGGTCGTGCTGATCACCGGCGGCACCGGTTTCACCGGCCGCGACAGCACCCCGGAAGCGGTGGCCTGCCTGCTGGACAAGCAGGTGGACGGCTTCGGCGAGCTGTTCCGGCAGATTTCGCTGGCCGACATCGGTACCTCCACCATCCAGTCGCGGGCCCTGGCCGGGCTTTCCAACGGTACCCTGGTCTGTTGCCTGCCGGGTTCCACCAACGCCTGCCGCACTGCCTGGGAAGGCATCCTCGTCGAGCAACTGGACGCCCGTCATCGCCCGTGCAACTTCGTCCCGCACCTGAAACAGGCGGCGCCCTGCGAGAGCCGCGGGTGAGCGGCTGCTGCGAACATCCCGGGCTGATGCCGGTCGAGACGGCGCTGGAACGGCTCCTCGAACTGGCTTCGCAAACGCCTATCGATATGTGTGAGCAGGTGCCCCTGGAGCGTGCTGGCGGCCGCGTGCTGGCGGTCGACCTGCTGGCCGGCCTGGACCTGCCACCGTGGCCGAACAGCGCCATGGACGGCTACGCCTTGCGCCTCGCCGACTGGAGCGGCGAGCCATTGCCGGTCAGCCAGAAGATCTTTGCCGGACAGGCGCCGGAGCCGCTGCAAGCGGGTACCTGTGCGCGGATCTTCACCGGTGCGCCGCTGCCGGAAGGCGCCGATCTGGTAGAGATGCAGGAAAACGCCGAAGCGCTCGACGATGGCCGCGTGCGCTTCACCCAGCCGTTGCGCGCGGGCCAGCATGTGCGCCCGCGTGGCCAGGAAACCCGCCAGGGCGACCTTGTCCTGCCGGCCGGCACGCGCCTGCGCTCCATCGAACTGGGGCTGGCGGCTTCGCTCGGTTGCGCGGCCCTGGAGGTGCGACGCAAGCCGCGGGTGGCGCTGCTGTCCACCGGCGACGAGCTGGTCGAGGCGGGCCAGCCGCTGCAGGCCGGGCAGATCTACAACAGCAACCGTCCGTTGCTCAAGGATTGGCTGCAACGCCTGGGCTGCGACGTGATCGACGCTGGCATCCTTCCCGACGATCTGGCACGTACCCGCGAGCGCCTGGCCGGGTTGGCCGGGGTTGACCTTATCCTGTCCACTGGCGGCGTATCGGTGGGCGAGGCCGACTTCCTCGGCATGGCGCTGCGCGAAGCCGGCGAGCTGACCCTCTGGAAGCTGGCGATAAAACCCGGCAAGCCGCTGACCGTCGGCCAGTTCCAGGATATTCCGGTGATCGGCCTGCCGGGCAATCCGGCTTCGACCCTGGTCACCTTCGCCCTGCTGGCGCGTCCCTACCTGCTGCGCCGGCTCGGCGTGGCGCAGGTCGCGCCGCTGCGGGTGGAGGTACCGGCCGGCTTCGCCTGGACCAAGGCGGGGCAGCGTCGCGAGTACCTGCGTGGCCGTCTGGAGCTGGGCCGCGCGGTGCTCTATCCGAACCAGAGTTCCGGGGTACTGCGCAGCGCTTCCTGGGCCGAGGGGCTGGTGGAGGTCCGCGAGGGGCGTACCCTCGTGGAGGGCGAGGGCGTGGCGTTCATTCCGCTGAGCGAATTGCTCGATTGAGCCGACGGCGGCCGGATGGCCGCCGTTCTCATTGCGCCGCCGGCTCCTTGCGCCGCCGTTGCCGGTACTCGCCGGGCGTCTGCCCGGTCCAGCCCTTGAAACTGCGATGGAACGAGCGGGACTCGGTAAAGCCCAGGTACTGGGCGATGTCCTGGATCGGCAGCTCGCTATGCAGAAGGTAGTGCTCGGCCAGTTCGCGGCGCAGTTCGTCGAGGGTCTGCTGGTAGCTGCTGCCGGCTTGCTGCAGGTGGCGTTGCAGGGTGCGTACGGTCATGCCGAACTTTTCCGCCACCCGTTCCTTGCGCGGCAGGCCGTCCTTGAGTAGCTGGCGCAGGGCGTTCTTCACCCGCAGCGGCAGTGGCTCGTCATCGTCCAGCTCGGCCATCAGCGCCAGGGCATGTTCCTCCAGGGTGCGCAGCAGCGTCGCGTCGGCCTGGCGCAGCGGCAGCGCCAGGTAGTCCAGCGGTACCAGCAGCGCGGAGCAGGGTCGGGCGAAGCGCACCGGACAACCGAAGAAGGTCTCGTAGTCTTCCACGCGGGTTCCGTCCGGCAGTTCGTGTTCCAGCCAGACCTCGTCCGGCGAACCTTCCAGGTCGGCGATCCAGCGCGCGTAGAGGACCCAGGAAGCCAGGACGTGCTCGACCATGTGGCGCCGTACCAGGGGTGTCTGGTGGCGGCAGTTCCAGATCAGCCGGACCTGCCCGCCGGCCGCCTCGATGCGGCTGGTGCCCATGTCGCCGACCAGCTTCTCGTAGGGCGTGATGCGACTCATGGCCTCGCCCAGGGTGGCGCAGTTCATCGTGATGTAGCCGAGCACGCTCCAGGAGCCGGGCTGGACGAAGCGCGCCGAATGCAGGCCGAACAGGGGGTCGCCGGAATGTTCGCAGAAATAGCCGAGCAGGCGCTCGTGGGCTTCGCCCGGCAGGCGCTGGCGATTGTCGTTGAGCTGGTCGGCCTGGAGGCCTGCGGCGGCCAGGGCAGGGGCGATGTCCAGGCCGAGCCGTTCGGCGTGGCGCAGGTATTTCAGCAGGGCCGGAACCGAGGTGGAGCCAAGGGTCTGCATGGTCGTTGTTCTTGTCGTGGCGGGTGGAACAGGCCGTCCGGCGTGCGTGCCGGCTGTCTTGATCGGTCACAGGGAGTGTCTCGATCCGACAGTGACAGGCGAGGGCGGCTGGCTAGTATAGGCAGCCAGAAAGGTTCCGATAAACAGGTTGCCGCGACAAGCGAGGGGAGAGGTTCATGCGCCGTTGGAATGGCTGGGGCGAAGAAAGCACCGTGGTCGAATTGCCGGACAGCGCCCGTGGGTTCCTGGCGGAACTGGTCGGGCAGGGCGCACGCTTGCCGGACGCCAGCCTGGAGGCGGCGCTGGCGAAGGTCCCGGCGTCACGCCTGGAGGCCGATCCGCGCTACAGTATCGACCCCCATGAGCGGCTGCTGCATGCCCGCGGGCAGAGCCTGCCGGACTGGCTGGCGATGCGCGAGGGCGACTTCGGCGTCTACCCGGACGCCGTGGCCTATCCGGAAACCGCCGAGCAGATCCGTGAGTTGCTGGCCCTGGCCGACTCCCGCGACCTGCAACTGATTCCCTATGGCGGCGGTACTTCCGTGGCCGGCCATATCAATCCGCAAGCCTCGCGGCGGCCGGTACTGACGGTCTCGCTGGAGCGCATGAACCGCCTGCTCGACCTGGACCGCGAGAGCCTGGTCGCGACCTTCGGCCCCGGCGCCGCCGGCCCGCAGGTGGAGAGCCAGTTGCGTGCGCTGGGCTACACGCTCGGGCATTTCCCGCAGTCCTGGGAGTTGTCGACCCTCGGTGGCTGGGTCGCCAGCCGCTCCAGCGGCCAGCAGTCGCTGCGCTACGGGCGGATCGAACAACTTTTCGCCGGCGGGACCCTGGAGACCTTCGCCGGGCCGCTTGAGATCGCCACCTTCCCGGCATCCGCGGCGGGACCGGACCTGCGCGAACTGGTGCTGGGCTCTGAGGGGCGCTTCGGGATCATTTCCTCGGTGAAGGTGCGGGTCTCGCCGCTGGCCGAGGACGAGCGCTTCTACAGCGTCTTCCTGCCGAACTGGCAGCAGGCCCTGCAAGCCACCCGCGAGCTGGCCCAGGCGCGCGTGCCGCTGTCGATGCTGCGCCTGTCCAACGCCGTGGAAACCATGACCCAACTGGCCCTGGCCGGCCATCCCGGACAGATCGCCTGGCTGGAGAAATACCTGGCGCTGCGCGGCGCGGGCGAGGGCAAGTGCATGCTGACCTTCGGCGTGACCGGCAACCGCCGGCAGAACGGATTATCGCTGAGCCAGGCGAAGGCCTTGCTGAAACGCTTCGGCGGGGTCTTCACCGGCACCCTGCTGGGGCGCAAGTGGGCGCAGAATCGCTTCCGCTTCCCCTACCTGCGCGAGGCCCTGTGGCAGGCGGGCTACGCCGTGGACACCCTGGAGACCGCCACCGACTGGAGCAACGTCGACGGCCTGCTGCAGAAGATCGAGGCCAGCCTGCGCGACGGCCTGGCCGCCGAGGGCGAGAAGGTCCATGTGTTCACCCACCTCTCGCATGTCTATGGCGAGGGGTCGAGCATCTATACCACCTACGTGTTCCGTCCGGCCGCGAGCTATGCGGCGACGCTGGAACGCTGGAAGCGTCTCAAGCATGCGGCCAGCCAGGCGATCGTCGACAATCGCGGCACCATCAGCCACCAGCATGGCGTCGGCAAGGACCATGCACCCTACCTGCCCCGCGAGAAGGGCGAACTGGGCGTCGCCGCGCTGCGTGCCATGGCCGGTCACTTCGATCCGGCTGGACGGCTCAATCGCGGCACCTTGCTGCAGGACTGAGCGGAATGACTTCAGCCTGGAACGAGGAGTGGCGTCGCCGCCGCCTGCCGGCGCTGGTGGGGCAGGAGTGGGACCTGATCGTGGTCGGCGGCGGCATCAGCGGTGCCGGCATCCTCCGCGAAGCCGCACGGCGCGGCTGGCGCTGCCTGCTGCTGGAGCAGCGGGACTTCGCCTGGGGCACCTCGAGCCGCTCGTCGAAGATGGTCCATGGCGGCCTGCGCTACATCGCCAAGGGCCAGTGGCGGCTGACCCGCGACTCGGTGCGCGAGCGCCAGCGCCTGCTCGGCGAGGCGCCTGGACTGGTGGAGCCGTTGAGCTTCGTGATGGCCCACTACCGCGGCGGCTTTCCCGGCCCGCGGGTATTCGGCGGCCTGCTGAGCGTCTACGACGCCCTTGCCGGGCGGCGCAACCACCGTTTCTACGACGCCGCCGCGTTGCGCTACCTGGCGCCGGGCCTGAAGGAACAACGGCTGCTCGGCGGCACGCGATTCTTCGATGCGGTGACCGACGATGCGCGCCTGGTGCTGCGGGTGCTGGCCGAGGCGCGTCACGACGGCGGCGAGGCATTCAACGGCATGCGCGTGCGCGAATTGCTGCGCGAGGGCGGCCAGGTGGTCGGCCTGCGTGCCGAGGACCGCGAGAGCGGCGAGCTTCTCGACTTTCGCTGCCGCGCCCTGGCGGTGGCCACCGGGGCCTGGGCCGATGAGTTGCGCCAGCCCGGCGGAAGCGAACACATCCGCCCGCTGCGCGGCAGCCATCTGTTGCTGCCGGCCTGGCGCCTGCCGGTAGCCCATGCCTTCAGCTTCATGCACGCCACGGACCGGCGACCGGTGTTCGTGTTCCCCTGGGAGGGCGCGACGGTGGTCGGCACCACCGATCTCGACCATCGCGACGGCCTTGGGGAGGATGCGCGGATCAGCCGCGCCGAACTCGACTACCTGCTGGCGGCCTGCGCCCAGCAGTTTCCCGCCGCGGCCATCGAGGCGCGCGACGTGCTGTCGACCTGGGCCGGCGTGCGACCGGTGGTCAGCAGCGGCGACGACAGCGGCAAGCCTTCCGACGAGAAACGCGAGCATGTGCTCTGGCGCGAGCCGGGCTGCGTGACCCTGGCCGGTGGCAAGCTGACCACCTTCCGTCCGCTGGCGGTGGAGGTGCTAAAAGCCTGCGCGCCGCTGCTCGGGCGCACGGTCACGGACGATGGCGCGGCGGTCTTCGGCGCCTGTGAAGACCCGCTCATCGACGGGCTCGGCTGCGGCCAGCGACGCCGCCTGGCCGGTCGCTACGGACGCGACCTGGTCCGCCTCAAGCGGCTGGTGGACACCCTCGGAACGGACTGCGTGGGTGCCAGCGAAACGCTCTGGGCCGAACTGGCGTTCGCCGCCGAGGCGGAAATGGTGCTGCATCTCGACGACCTGCTGTTGCGCCGTACCCGCCTCGGCCTGCTGTTGCCCGGAGGCGGCGCGGCATACCTGCCGCGTATCCGCGCGCTCTGCCAAGCGCGACTGGGCTGGGACGACCCGCGCTGGGAACGTGAGCAACAGGCCTATCTGGACCTCTGGCGCCGGCACTACAGCCTGCCCGTCTGACCAGCCGAGACGAGAACGAGATGAACGACAAGAACTATCTGCTGGCGATCGACAATGGCACCCAGAGCGTGCGCGCCCTGCTGTTCGACCTGCAGGGCAACCTGCTGGGCAAGGGCAAGGTGGAGCTGGAGGCCTACTACTCGAAACATCCGGGCTGGGCCGAACAGGACCCCGAGTACTACTGGGCGATGCTCGGCGAGGCCTGTCGGCGGCTCTGGGCACAAGTGGACATCGATCGCGGGCTCATCCGCGGGGTGTCGCTGACCACCCAGCGCGGCACGGTGATCCATGTCGATGCCGAGGGCAGGCCGTTGCGTCCGGCGATCCTCTGGCTCGACCAGCGCCGGGCGGAGGTCCGCGAGCGTATCAGGGGGCCGTGGGGCTGGCTGTTCAAGCTGGTCGGCGCCGAGGGTGCGGTGGAGCATTTCCGCGCCCAGGCCGAGGTCAACTGGGTGGCCCAGGAGCAGCCGGAGATCGCCGCGAAGACCGACAAGGTGTTGCTGCTTTCCGGCTTTCTCAGCCACCGCCTGACCGGCCGTTTCGTCGACTCGGTGGGGTGCTGCGTTGCCTACCTGCCGTTCGACTACAAGCGCCTGCGCTGGGCCGCGCCGCGGGACTGGAAATGGCAGGCACTGGCGGTACGCCGCGAGCAGTTGCCGGAGCTGTTCAAGCCGGGTGAGCGGCTCGGCGAGATCAGCGCCGAAGCCAGCCGGCACACCGGCATTCCGCAAGGCCTGCCGTTGATCGCCGCGGGGGCCGACAAGGCCTGCGAGGTGCTCGGCGCAGGTGCGCTGGAGCCCACCATCGCCTGCCTCTCCTACGGCACCACGGCGACCATCAACACCACTCGCGCCCGCTACCTGGAAACCGTGCCGCTGATTCCACCCTATCCGGCGGCGATTCCCGATCATTTCAATACCGAGGTGATGATCTATCGCGGCTACTGGATGGTCAGCTGGTTCAAGCGCGAGTTCGGCTTGCGCGAGATGCAGCAGGCGCGCGAGCAGGGGGTCGAGCCGGAGCAACTGTTCGACGAACTGGTCAACGGCGTGCCGCCCGGCTCGATGGGCCTGACCCTGCAACCCTACTGGTCGCCGGGAATCCGCGAACCGGGACTGGAGGCCAAGGGAGCGATGATCGGTTTCGGCGACGTGCATACCCGGGCGCACATCTACCGGGCCATCCTCGAGGGCCTGGCCTATGCCCTGCGCCAGGGCAAGGAGCGCATCGAGAAGCGTTCGGGCACGCCGATCGTGCGCCTGCGCGTGGCCGGCGGCGGCTCGCAGAGCGACGCGGCGATGCAGCTCACCGCCGACATCTTCGGCCTGCCGGCCGAGCGCCCGCACGTCTACGAGGCGTCCGGCCTGGGTGCGGCGATCGACTGTGCGGTGGGGCTCGGTCTCTATCCGGACGTCGCCAGCGCGGTGGCCGGGATGACCCGCGTCGGCCGGGTTTTCCTGCCCCAGGCGGAGGCCCGGCAGATCTACCAGCGGCTCTATGGCGAGGTCTACCTGCGGATGTATCGCCAGTTGCGCCCGCTCTACCGCAGCATTCGCGAGATTACCGGCTACCCTGCCTGAACCGGGCGCCGCACTTCCGTCCCGGATGCGCGGTCAATAGGCAAAGACAAGGCCACGACGAGGGGGGCGGTTCGATGGACAAGGGCAAGGTTCTGCTGGTCCTGCACGGCAAGCAGGCGGGCAACGAAGAGGTTCGTGCCGCGGTTGCGGCGCAGCGCGAGGCCGGACGGGAGCTGGCGGTGCGGCTAACCTGGGAGGACGGCGACGCCCGGCGCATCGTCGAAGAGGCGCTGGCGGCCGGGTATGCGACGCTGGTCGCCGGCGGTGGCGACGGCACGCTGCGCGAGGTGGCCGAAGCGCTGGCGCGCGGGCGAGGCGAGGCGAGCCTGGCGATCCTGCCGCTGGGCACCGCCAACGACTTCGCCCGCGCCGCCGGGATTCCCCTGGAGCCGGCCGCGGCGCTGGCGCTGCTCGATCAGACGGCGCGGCCGATCGACCTGGGCGAGGTGAACGACAAGCTGTTCCTCAACATGGCCACTGGCGGCTTCGGTTCGAAGGTCACGGCGAATACCTCGGAGGACCTGAAGAAGGTTCTCGGCGGTGCCGCCTACCTGTTGACCGGGTTGACCCGTTTTTCCGAAGTGCATGCCGCCCAGGGCCGTTTCAGCGCCCCGGACTTCCAGTGGGAAGGCGAGTTCCTCGCCCTGGGCATCGGTAACGGGCGCCAGGCCGGCGGTGGGCACGTACTGTGTCCGCAAGCGCGAGTGGACGACGGCCTGCTCGACGTGAGCATCCTGCCGACGCCGCAGGACATGGTCGGTACCCTGGGCACCCTGCTCGGCGGTGGCAACGGAGTGGAAAGCCTGTTCGTCCGCGCGCGGGTGCCATGGCTGGAAGTGGAGGCGGCGGAAGGTCTCGACGTCAATCTCGACGGCGAGCCGCTGGAAGGACGCAAGCTGCGTTTCTCGGTTTCCCCGGGCGCGCTGCGCGTGCACTTGCCGGCCGATTCGCCGTTGTTGTGCGAGCCGCCGCGCGAGGACTGAGGGCGGAGCCGACTGATCCGCTGCCTGGAGTGGCGTCTGTGTCTTGTCGGCCTTTCCCGCGACACCGTATAACAGCATCTTTCCACCAAGGATGCTGGTTCCATGTTCCGTCTCTCCGCGCTGTACCGCTATCCGATCAAGTCTTCCGCCGCCGAGTCCCTGGAGCGCGTCGCGCTCGATGCGCTGGGCGTGGTCGGCGACCGACGCTGGATGGCGGTGGACACCGAAACCGGACGTTTCTTCACCCAGCGCCTGCTGCCGCAGCTGGGGCGTATCCAGGCACGCTGGGCGGCGCCGGAGGTCCTGCGGCTGAATGCGCCGGGAATGTCCGAGCTGAGCCTCGAAGTACCGGCACCCGACGCCAACCTGCGTGGCGTCACGGTCTGGCGCGATACCTTGCAGGCGCCGGATGCCGGCGACGCCGCAGCGGACTGGCTGACACGCTTCCTCGGCCGCCCGACGCGCCTGGTGCACATTCCCGAGGCGCGCGCGCGGCAGGTCGATACCGGCTATGCCGAGCCGGGGCAGAAGGTGCATTTCGCCGACGGTTTCCCGCTGCTGCTGATCGGCCAGGCTTCGCTCGACGACCTCAGCCAGCGGGTCGGTCGGCCGCTGGAGATGCTACGCTTCCGTCCCAACCTGGTGGTGGAAGGCAGCGCCGCGTTCGCCGAGGACGGCTGGAAACGCATCCGCATCGGCTCGGTCGAGTTCGTCGTGGCCAAGCCCTGTTCCCGCTGCATCCTCACCACCCTGGATCCGGCGACCGGCGAGCGCAACGAGGACCGCGAGCCGCTGACGACCCTGAAGACCTACCGGGAAAAGGATGGCGCGGTGCTGTTCGGGCAGAACCTGATTGCGCTGGGACAGGGCAGCCTGGAGGTGGGGATGCCGGTGGAAATCCTAGACTGAGGAACGGTCGCCCGCCGTTGCGGCGGGCGACCATTGCCGGCGATCAGAGCTTGGCGTCGACGCAGCCGGTGCTCAGGCACTCGCGCTCGCGTTCGCGGAGGAAGTCGAGGCGCTGGCGGGTCTTCTCGGTGGCGCAGTCGAGGTTGACGAAATAACCGTTGTCCTTGCTTTCGCTGCAGGCCGCGTCGCGCTCCTTGATCCAGGCGATCTGGCTTTTCTTCAGCAGTGCTTTCTGGCCGTCGTTCAGGTGCTTGCGCAGGGTGCCGAACTGCTGGTTCAGCTCGCGGTCGGCCTGGGAAAACTCGCCGCTGCGGCAGTACACGCTGTCGAAGGCGTTGCGCGGCGTACCGCAGGCGTCGGCGGCCAGGGCGCCGTCGGCGAGCAGCAGGCTGGAGGCGGCGAGCAGGGCGGTGGCGAGGGGCTTGTTCATCTTGAGGTCCTTTTCAAGGTACTGGAAAGGCCCGGGTGTCCGGGCCGGGTGGGGGTCAGAAATCGTCGAAGTAGCGTTCGTGCCAGTCGACGATGGGCTGCGGCGCATTGAGCTTCTGCCCGTAGATCACCGCATAGGACAGCACGTTCTGCACGTACTGGCGAGTCTCGTCGAACGGAATGGTTTCGATCCACACGTCGAAGGCCAGGTGGCGGGTATCTTTCAGCCACTGGCGGACGCGACCCGGACCGGCGTTGTAGGCGGCCGAGGCGAGTACCCGGTTGCCGTTGAACTGGCCATGCACCTGGCTCAGGTAGGCGGCGCCGAGGCGGATGTTGACGTCGGGCACGATCAGTTGCTGGGTCGAGGCCAGCGGGATGCCGAACTTGCGCGAGGTCTCCTTGGCGGTGCCGGGCATCAGCTGCATCAGCCCGGTGGCGCCGACTCCGGAACGGGCATCTGACATGAACGCGCTTTCCTGCCGGGTGATGGCGAAGATCCAGCTGGAGTGCAGGCCGCGGTTCTTCGCTTCGCGCACCAGGGTGGCGCGATGCGCCATCGGGAAGCGAATGTCCAGGTCGTCCCAGTACTGCGCCTGGCTGATCGAGCGGATCGCCGGGAAATACCACTGCATGTCGTAGGCCAGCCTGGCCTGGGCGATCAGCTCGTCGCGGTCGAACAGGCGCGCGGCGTGGTACCACTCGCGGCGGGCGTTGATCACTTCGCCACGGTTGAAGAACTCCATGGCCCGGCGTGTGCTGGCGGCGTTGCGTACGCGTTGCAGGACGCGCGGGTCGATGTGTGCAGGGCGGTTGCCGAGCTTGTACGGCACGCTCAGGCGGTCGGCGGCGAGGAAGCCGTAGAAGTCGCGCTCGCCGGCGAGCTTCTGGTACAGCGCGATCGGCTCCTTGCTGTTCGGCTGTGCCAGTTGCAGGGTGCGTGCCTGCCAATAGCGCCAGCGGCTGGTGGCGGCGAGATCCTGGGGCAGCTTGCGGGTCAGCGCATAGGCTTCGTCCCAGCGGCCCAGGCGCAGCAGCAGGCGGGTGCGCCATTCGGTGACGGTGTTGTCGCGCAGACCGGGATCGTACTGGGTCATCAGCGGCAGTGCGCGCGGATCGAAGCGCTTGGCCAGGCTGAGACCGATCTCGCGGGCGATGGCGACCTTCTCGTCGCTGGAGAAGGGTAGCGCCGAGCTGTAGTAGTCGAGCAGGCTCAGGGCCTTTTCCGGGTCCTGCCGCGCCAGGCGGCGCAGGCCGAGACCGACCACGTCGGCGGTGGCATGGTCGCGCTGGCTGAAGCGGCCGGTCTGGCTCAGCTGTGCGGGGTTCTGCGCCACGCTGACCATCAGCGCGCCCTGGTTGCCGAGGGTCGGCAGGCGCTGCGCGAGGTGCGAGGCGAGGCTGTAGTTGCGGGCTTCGGCGGCCAGCTTGAGGCGTTTCCAGACCTTTTCCTCGGTGAGCTGGCCTTCGCCCTGCCAGAGGCCGAACAGGGTGTCGCAGGCAGCCGGCTGCGACTTGCCGACCAGCCACAGGCGTTCGCTGGTGGCATAGCCTTCGGCCTTCTGGCCGTGGCCCAACTGGTACTGGCCATACAGGCAGTCGAGCTCGGTGAAGTTCAGTTTCGGGTCGTAGTAGTTGACGAAGGTCTTCCAGTCGCCGCGATCGGCCAGCAAGCGCAGCCAGCGCAGTTTCAGCCAGCCGATCTGCGGCAGGTCGCCGTGTTCGGTGAGGAAGCGCTCGACCTCCTCGTTGCTGGCGGACTTCAGCCGATGGGTCAGTTCGTCGTAGGCCAGGTAGGGTTCCAGCGGGTAATCGCGCAGGGCGCTGCGCGAGGCCATGTAGGGCGCGCTGTTGCCCTTGGCCAGGGCGGCCTTGGCCTGGTCGTAGAGACGGCGTTGTTCGGTCAGGGAAGCGGCGTGGACCGCGTCGACGGAGGAAATACCGAGCAAAAAGCAGGAAACGAGAGTGAACAGGCGACCGCGCATGACTTATCCGGGCAGGTGATGTCGGGTAACGTCGGCAGGTCCGCAACGGCTGCCTACGGGCGTTTCGACCGCTCGCGGGACTGGCGCGCGACCGCTGTCGCGGGGCGCGCCCGAAGCCGGGCGGATGGCTCGCCTAAGCTTAGCCGTTGCGGCATGGCGGTGAAAGCGCCGTGCCATCCGATGCCTATCCGGCGTAAAATGCGCGCCCTGTTTCCGGAGGCGCCCATGACCCTGCTCAAGTTCACCGATGTATCCCTTGCCTTTGGCACCACTCCCTTGCTGGACAAGGTGTCGTGGCAGATCGGCCGTGGCGAGCGGGTCTGCGTGATCGGGCGCAACGGTACCGGCAAGTCCAGCCTGTTCAAGGTGGTCAAGGGCGAACAGCAGGCCGACGACGGCGAAGTCTGGCGCGCACCGGCGCTGAAGATCGGCGAATTGCCCCAGGAACTGCCGCGTGCCGACGAGCGGACAGTGTTCGACGTGGTGGCCGAAGGCCTGGCGGAAGTCGGCAAGCTGCTCGCCGAGTACCACCACCTGAGCCTGAACATCCATACCGACGACGACCTGGCGCGCCTCTCGCGGGTCCAGCAGGAACTCGAGGCGCGCGATGGCTGGCGCCTGCAGCAACTGGTGGACAGCACCCTCAGCCGCCTGCAGTTGCCGGCCGACAAGACCCTCGCCGAACTCTCCGGCGGCTGGCGTCGGCGCGTGCTGCTGGCCCAGGCGCTGGTCGCCGAGCCGGACCTGCTGCTGCTGGACGAACCGACCAACCACCTGGACATCGGCGCCATCGCCTGGCTCGAGGAAGCGCTGCTGGGCTTCAACGGCGCGGTGCTGTTCATTACCCACGACCGCGCCTTCCTGCAATC
Organism: Pseudomonas sp. PS1(2021); assembly: GCF_020405165.1. Classification (NCBI taxonomy): domain Bacteria; kingdom Pseudomonadati; phylum Pseudomonadota; class Gammaproteobacteria; order Pseudomonadales; family Pseudomonadaceae; genus Pseudomonas; species Pseudomonas sp. PS1(2021). Next base: position 734,238 of record NZ_CP084484.1, read on the forward strand.
CCTGGCGACCCGCATCCTCGAGCTGGATCGTGGCCACTTGATCGACTGGAACGGCGACTACGCCAGTTTCCTGGTGCACAAGGAACAGCAACTGGCCGCCGAAGAAGCTGCCAACGCATTGTTCGACAAGCGCCTGGCCCAGGAAGAAGTGTGGATCCGCCAGGGCATCAAGGCCCGCCGCACGCGCAACGAAGGGCGGGTTCGGGCGCTGAAGGAAATGCGTCGCGAACGCGCCGAGCGCCGCGAGCGCCAGGGCAAGGCCAGCTTCCAGTTGGAAAGCGCGGACAAGTCCGGCAAGCAGGTGATCGTGGTGGAGCACGTCAGCTTCGCCCATCCCGGCGGCCAGCCGCTGGTACGCGACTTTTCCATGGTTCTGCAGCGCGGCGACCGTATCGGCCTGCTCGGCGCCAACGGTACCGGCAAGACCACCTTGCTCAAGCTGCTGCTTGGCGACCTGCAGCCGACCTCGGGCAAGATCGAGGTGGGCACCAAGCTGGAAGTGGCCTACTTCGACCAGTTGCGCCATCAGCTCGAACCCGAGCAGACGGTGATCGACAATATCTCCGAAGGCCGCGAGTTCATCACCATCGACGGCCAGAACCGGCATGTGCTCAGTTATCTCGGCGACTTCCTGTTCAGTCCGCAGCGCGCCCGCACCCCGGTGAAGGCGTTGTCCGGCGGCGAGCGCGCGCGCCTGCTGCTGGCCAAGCTGTTCAGCAAGCCGGCCAACCTGCTGGTGCTCGACGAACCGACCAACGACCTCGACGTGGAAACCCTGGAACTGCTGGAGGAAGTCCTGCTCGGTTTCCAGGGCACCGTGCTGATGGTCAGCCACGATCGGGCCTTCCTCGACAACGTGGTGACCAGCACCCTGGTCTTCGAGGGCGAGGGCAAGGTTCGCGAATTCGTCGGCGGCTACCAGGACTGGCTGCGCCAAGGGGGCACGCCGCGCCTGCTCGGCGTGAGCGAGTCGAAGAGCGGCAAGGCCGAGCTGAATACCGCGCTGGCGCCCGCCGCCGAACCCGTGCCGGCTGCCGCGGCGCCGAGCGAGGCGCCGGTGAAGAAAAAGCTCAGCTACAAGTTGCAGCGCGAGCTGGAGGCCTTGCCCGGGCAGATCGACGCGGTCGAGGCGGAGCTGGCGGGTGTCCAGGAAGCCATCGCGCAGCAGGATTTCTATCTGCGCCCGCAGGACGAGCAGCGCGAAACCCTGGCGCGGCTGGACGCGTTGCAGCAGGAACTCGATGCCTTGCTCGAGCGCTGGGCCGAACTGGAAGACTGATCCATTTCGAAAAAGTGAGCTGCATCAATGTGATAGCGGCTCATCTCGATGATCCTTGCGGGCCTTGCCGGCGGTGGGTGCAGTCTCCCGCCGGTTCCTCTGGCTGGCGTCATTGACGGGCCGGCCGTCTCCCGAGAAAGGATCAGTCCATGGCAATCGAGTACCGCATCACGCTGGACGACCAGCATCAGCTCAACTATCGCATCGAGCTGGAGCGGCACTACGACCCGCAGGCGGCGGCCGCGGCGCCGCGCTGGACGCGCCTGGAGCACAATCGCTGCAGCAACTGCCCGCTCGATCGCGAACGCTACAGCCATTGTCCGGCGGCGGTCGACCTGCACGGGGTGATCGAGGATTTCCGCAACCTGCCGGCGTTCCGCAAGGCCGGCATTTGCGTGCGCACGCCGGAGCGCGAGTACATCAAGCAGGCGGGCCTGGAGGAAGGACTGCGCGCGCTGATCGGCTTGATCATGGCCAGCAGCGCCTGTCCGCTGCTGGCGCCGCTGAGGCCGATGGCCATGCAGCACCTGCCGTTCGCCAGCAACCAGGAGTTCGTGCTGCGGGTGGTGCCGCTGTACCTGATGCGCCAGTATTTCAATTTCCGCGAGGGGCGGCATGCCGATTGGGAACTGAAAGGGCTGGTGCGGCTGTTCCAGCAGTTGCAACTGGTTAACCAGGCGTTCTGGCAGCGAATCCACGACACCTGTGTCAGCGATTCCAACCTGAAGGCGTTCCTGACCTTCTTCTCGCTGTCGTCGAGCATCAGCTATTCGCTGGAAACCCAGTTGCAGAAGATCCGCCCGCTGGTGATGAGCGCCGAGGAAACGCTCGGCTGAGGCGCAAGCCCCGGCCGAGCGGGAGAGATCAGGCTTTCTTCAGGTGCACCGCGAGCACGTCGCAGGGCGCGCCGTGCAGCACGTCGTTGGCAGTGGAGCCGAGCAGCAGCGCCAGGCCATGGCGACCGTGGCTGCCGACCACGATCAGGTCGCAGGCCTGCTCCGCGGCGAGGCGGTGGATTTCCTGGCGCGGTTGCCCGTAGACCAGGTGGCGCTGCTCGCTGCCGAGGTTCGGATAGCGCACGGCGAAGGCATCCAGGCGTTCACGGGCCTGGTCGAACTGCTGCTGTTGCAACATCGACAGGTCCATCGGCACGTCCCCACCGAAAGCCATGGCCATGGGCTCGACCACATGCACCACCGAGAGCCGGGCCTGGTTGCTGGTGGCCAGGGCCGCCGCACGCTTCATCACCGGGTCGCATTCGTCGGTCAGGTCGACGGCGACCAGAATGTGTTGATAGGGCATGAACGTCTCCTCCCAGAAGGGGATAGTGTTTTCATTATGGACTTTCGCGCCGCGCGTGGAACCTGTTCCGTTGCGCTGGGCAAAAAGCTGCTCCGCCGTGGCTGCATTCGCCTGTAAACTGCGCCTCCCTTGGCGACTGCGACCGATCCTGCCTGTGCGCGCGGATCGAGGCAAATGCCTTAACCGTTTTTCGAGTGTCCGTTCCTTATGACCACTTGGCTGGTGATCCTGCTGCTGGCTGTCATGCTCAGTCCCCTGGCCTGGCTGATGCCGTCCAACAGGCAGCGCGGCAAGATGGCCCTGCGCCTCGAGGCGCGCCGTCTCGGCCTGGCCATGCAGCTCGCGCGCCAGGATTGGCCGCATTGGCTCGAGAGCTCTCCGCCGACGTCCTGCGCGCAGTTCCACTGCCCGCGCCGACGCGGCCGGGAGGCCTGGTGCTATTGGCAGAATACCCCGGGCCAGTGGCTGAACCAGTGGCGCGAGCCGTGCGCGGACGATGAGTTGCTGGACGCCCTGCACAGCCTCCCCGGGGATGTCTACAAGGTGGAGGCGACCGCCCAGTTCCTTGCCCTGTATTGGGGCGAGGGCGGCGATAGCGCCGACCTCGGGCGCATCGCCGAATTTCTCCGCCAGCGCGCCTGAGGCTGCGCGCCGAGGTTCATTGGTTGCGCGCGGCATACAGCGCGGCGACCTTCTCCAGGCCATCGATGATCCGGTCTGCATTCTTGTTGACCAGGAACGGCACGCTGTTCTGGTTGTAGTTGCGCAGGGATTTCTCGATGTAGTGCCACTTGATCGCCACGCTGCGCAGCGCCCTGGCGATCTCCTCGTCGTTCTGCGGCGCCTGCTGCAGCTTCAACAGGTTGACCGAAAAGCGGCTGGCCAGGTCGTCCAGTGGACGCTCCTCGCCGCCGCCGAAGAAGCTGGCACCCACCGACGCGTTGCGCGAGGCATAGTCCAAGGCAATGCCCTGCATCAGCAGGCTCTGTTCGCGGCTCTGCTCGGTGAGCGTCGGCACCGTGGCGGCGTTTTCCCGTTGCAGGCTGCGATACAGCTGGCCGCCGAGGTCCATCAGTTGCTGGTTGCGCCGTGCCAGGTCGGCGACCGGTTGCAGGTCGCTGTAGCCCTTGTTGCGCACCGCGCCGGTCAGCTTGTCGAGGTCTCGCGCATAGTCCTGCCATTGCTCGCGAAGCTGGCCCAGCAGGCGCCGGGATTCGCTGCCGTTCACGCCGTCGAGTCGCTGCAGGCGGGCCTGCGCCGTATGCGCCGAGCTTTCGATCAGGCTGGCGTAGCGCTGATCGCCTTCCTGGCCGACGTACATGAAGAAGGCGTTCAGGGATTTCTGCGTGGCGAGCCGCATCTGGTGCAGGGCGAGCAGGTCATCGGCGGTCCCTGCCGCGAAGGCGGGCAGGCTGAGCAGGCCGAGCAGGGCCAGACAAAGAGTGAACGGACGGCAGGTCATGGGTTCCATCTCCATGTGGCCCTGGAGGCCTTCTTGTTGTTCTTTTGTAACGGCCCGTGGTCGATCATGCATGGCGATCTGCGGCGACTCTAGCCTGCCTTTCCGCGCCGGGACAAGCGCCCACGGCACCGATCATCGAACATCTGAATGGTCCGACAGAGGCTGGCTGAATGGCCCTGCGCAGAGGGTCTGGAGGAGGGCAGGTGTTTTCCGGATGGCTGATTGACAATTCCCGGCTTTTGCCGGAATGTGTGCGCACCCAAGTCAAACGGGCGTATGAATCGAGCGTTTGCCTCGCGCAGGCCTCGACAATAGAGACCCGGTTATCGCGTCGGCGGGTGTGCCGAAGGGTTTGGGACTATGCTCGGCGGTTGCCGAAAGGGTCCCGACACGGCGTCCGATGTGTAAGTTCAAGCTTCCATAATAGCGTGGAGATCAGTTGATGATTTACCAAGGTAAAGCCATCACGGTTAAGCCTCTTGAGGGCGGCATCGTCGAGTTGAATTTCGATCTCAAGGGCGAGTCCGTCAACAAGTTCAACCGTCTCACCCTCAGTGAGTTGCGTGCGGCAGTCGATGCGATCAAGGCCGATGCATCGGTCAAGGGCGTGATCGTGACCAGCGGCAAGGACGTGTTCATCGTTGGTGCCGACATCACCGAGTTCGTTGACAACTTCCAGCTGCCCGACGAGGAACTGATGGCGGGCAACCTCGAAGCCAACAAGATCTTCAGCGACTTCGAAGACCTGGACGTACCCACCGTTGCCGCGATCAACGGCATCGCCCTCGGCGGCGGCCTGGAGATGTGCCTGGCCGCGGACTTCCGCGTGATGAGCGCGACCGCCAAGGTCGGCCTGCCGGAAGTCAAGCTGGGCATCTACCCGGGCTTCGGCGGCACCGTCCGCCTGCCGCGCCTGATCGGCTGCGATAACGCCGTCGAGTGGATCGCCTCGGGCAAGGAAAACAAGGCGGAGGACGCCCTGAAGGTCGGCGCCGTCGACGCCGTGGTCGCTCCCGAGCAACTGCAGGCCGCTGCCCTCGACCTGGCCAAGCGCGCCGTCGCCGGCGAGCTGGACCACAAGGCACGGCGCCAGCCGAAGCTGGAAAAGCTGAAGCTGAATGCAATCGAGCAGATGATGGCCTTCGAAACCGCCAAGGGCTTCGTCGCCGGCCAGGCCGGTCCGAACTACCCGGCGCCGGTGGAAGCCATCAAGAGCATCCAGAAGGCCGCCAACTTCGGCCGCGACAAGGCGCTGGAAGTCGAAGCCGCCGGCTTCGTCAAGCTGGCCAAGACCTCGGTCGCGCAGAGCCTGATCGGCCTGTTCCTGAATGACCAGGAACTGAAGAAGAAAGCCAAGAAATACGACGAAGTCGCCAAGGACGTGAAACTGGCCGCCGTGCTCGGCGCCGGCATCATGGGCGGCGGCATCGCCTATCAGTCGGCGCTCAAGGGCACCCCGATCCTGATGAAGGATATCCGCGAAGAGGGTATCCAGATGGGCCTGAACGAGGCCGCCAAGTTGCTCGGCAAGCGCGTCGAGAAGGGTCGCCTGACCCCGGCGAAGATGGCCGAGGCGCTCAATGGCATCCGTCCGACCATGTCCTATGGCGACTTCGGCAACGTCGACATCGTCGTCGAAGCCGTCGTCGAGAACCCCAAGGTCAAGCAAGCCGTACTCGCCGAAGTGGAAGGCGCGGTGAAGGAAGACGCGATCATCGCCTCCAACACCTCGACCATCTCCATCAGCCTGCTGGCCCAGGCGCTGAAGCGTCCGGAAAACTTCTGCGGCATGCATTTCTTCAACCCGGTGCACATGATGCCGCTGGTGGAAGTGATCCGTGGCGAGAAGACCGGTGAAACCGCCATCGCCACCACCGTCGCCTACGCCAAGAAGATGGGCAAGAGCCCGATCGTGGTCAACGATTGCCCTGGCTTCCTGGTCAACCGTGTGCTGTTCCCGTACTTCGGCGGCTTCGCCAAGCTGCTGAGCTTCGGCGTCGACTTCGTGCGCATCGACAAGGTGATGGAGAAGTTCGGCTGGCCCATGGGCCCGGCCTACCTGTCCGACGTGGTCGGCATCGACACCGGCCACCATGGCCGCGACGTCATGGCCGAGGGCTTCCCGGACCGCATGGCGGTCGAGGGCAAGACCGCCGTCGACGTGATGTACGAGGCCAACCGCCTGGGCCAGAAGAACGGCAAGGGCTTCTACGCCTACGAGACCGACAAGCGCGGCAAGCCGAAGAAGGTCACCGATCCGCAAGCCTACGAAGTGCTCAAGCCGATCGTGGTCGAGCAGCGCGAAGTGACCGACGAGGACATCGTCAACTTCATGATGATCCCGCTGTGCCTGGAAACCGTGCGTTGCCTGGAAGACGGCATCGTCGAGACCGCTGCCGAGGCCGATATGGGCCTGATCTACGGCATCGGCTTCCCGCCCTTCCGTGGTGGTGCTCTGCGCTACATCGATTCGATCGGTGTCGCCGAGTTCGTGGCCCTGGCCGACAAGTACGCCGAGCTGGGCGCGCTGTACCACCCGACCGCGAAGCTGCGTGAAATGGCCAAGAACGGTCAGAAATTCTTCGGTTAATCGCGGAACGACTAGAGCGAGAGTGAATTTATGAGCCTGAATCCGAGAGACGTCGTCATTGTCGACTTCGGCCGCACCCCGATGGGTCGTTCCAAGGGTGGCATGCACCGCAACACCCGCGCCGAGACCATGTCGGCGCACCTGATCAGCAAGCTGCTGGAGCGCAACCCGAAGGTCGACCCGGCCGAAGTGGAAGACGTGATCTGGGGCTGCGTCAACCAGACCCTGGAGCAGGGCTGGAACATCGCGCGCATGGCGTCGCTGATGACCCAGATCCCGCACACCAGCGCCGCGCAGACCGTCAGCCGCCTGTGCGGTTCGTCGATGAGCGCGCTGCACACCGCCGCCCAGGCGATCCAGACCGGCAATGGCGATGTATTCGTCATCGGCGGCGTGGAGCACATGGGCCACGTCGGCATGATGCATGGCGTCGACCCGAACCCGCACCTGTCCCTGTACGCGGCCAAGGCCTCGGGCATGATGGGCCTGACCGCGGAAATGCTCGGCAAGATGCACGGTATCAGCCGTGAGGCGCAGGACAAGTTCGGCGCGCGTTCGCACCAACTGGCGTGGAAAGCCACCCAGGAAGGCAAGTTCAAGGACGAGATCATCCCGATGGAAGGGTATGACGAGAACGGTTTCCTGAAAGTCTTCGACTTCGATGAGACCATTCGTCCGGAAACCACCGTCGAGACCCTGGCCGAGTTGAAGCCGGCGTTCAATCCGAAAGGCGGCACCGTGACCGCGGGGACCTCCTCGCAGATCACCGACGGCGCCTCCTGCATGATCGTGATGTCGGCCCAGCGCGCCCAGGATCTGGGCATCCAGCCGATGGCGGTGATCCGCTCCATGGCCGTGGCGGGTGTCGATCCGGCGATCATGGGCTACGGCCCGGTGCCGTCGACCAACAAGGCGCTCAAGCGCGCCGGCCTGACCATCGCCGACATCGACTTCGTCGAACTCAACGAAGCCTTCGCCGCCCAGGCCCTGCCTGTGCTGAAGGACCTCAAGCTGCTCGACAAGATGGACGAGAAGGTCAACCTCCACGGCGGCGCCATCGCCCTGGGTCACCCGTTCGGTTGCTCCGGTGCGCGCATTTCCGGCACCCTGTTGAACGTGATGAAGCAGAACGGCGGTACCCTTGGCGTGTCCACCATGTGCGTGGGCCTGGGACAGGGTATCACCACCGTCTTCGAGCGCATCTAAGCGTTCGTAGAAGGGGAAAGCCGGGGCCTCGTGCCCCGGCTTTCGTTTTTCAGTGTCAGCCGTTTCCGGCTGCATCGAGCAAATGACGCCCCGGGAGCGCGGGTTTGCCTATTGTGCGATCCGTGCCTATACCGGGCTGTTGTATGTCGGCATTGTGCCGTTGTTTTCCGATTTTCGAGACAAGGTAAGGAACATGGACCTGCAGGCTGGGCTCTATCGTCATTACAAGGGACAGAACTACCGGGTCCTGGGTGTCGCTCGACATTCGGAGACGGAAGAGGCGCTGGTGATCTACCAGGCGCTGTACGGCGAATTCGGTCTCTGGGTGCGTCCGCTGGAGATGTTCACCGAGGCCGTGGAGGTCGATGGTGAGTGGGTGCCGCGCTTCGTCCTGGTGAGTCCCGAGGCCGATCCCCTGGGCTTGCAGAAAGCTCCCGACGGGGAAGACCGCGCTTGACCTTGGCTCGTTCGCCACTATATATAGCGGTGCCGCGCTAGTCGCTCCCTCCTTTATATTCATCTTTTCGACGCAGGAACCTTCCGATCCATGGGTAAATCGCTGGTCATCGTGGAATCCCCGGCCAAGGCCAAGACCATCAACAAGTACCTGGGCAGCCAGTACGTGGTGAAGTCGAGCATCGGCCACATCCGTGACCTGCCCACCAGTGGTTCGTCGAGTTCCAAGGAGCCGGCGGCCAAGGGCCGCAAGAGCGCCTCCGAGGCGCCGGCGCTGTCACCGAAGGAGAAGGCCAGGCGCCAACTGGTCTCGCGCATGGGGGTCGACCCCGAGCATGGCTGGAAGGCCAAGTACGAGATCCTGCCGGGGAAGGAAAAGGTCATCGACGAGCTGCGCCGCCTGGCCAAGGACGCCGACACCGTCTATCTCGCGACCGACTTGGACCGCGAAGGGGAGGCCATCGCCTGGCACCTGCGGGAAGCCATCGGCGGCGACGAAAGCCGCTACAAGCGCGTGGTGTTCAACGAAATCACCAAGAAGGCCATCCAGGAGGCCTTTTCCCAGCCCGGCGAGCTCGATATCAACCGGGTGAACGCCCAGCAGGCGCGGCGTTTCCTCGACCGCGTGGTCGGCTACATGGTCTCGCCGCTGCTCTGGCAGAAGATTGCCCGCGGGTTGTCCGCCGGCCGCGTGCAGTCGGTGGCGGTGAAGCTGGTGGTGGAGCGCGAGCGCGAGATCCGCGCCTTCGTCCCGGAAGAGTACTGGGAAGTGCATGCCGACCTCGGTACCGCCAAGGGCGCCAACGTGCGCTTCGAGGTTACCCGCGAGAAGGGCGAGGCCTTCAAGCCGCTCAACGAAGCCCAGGCCATGGCGGCCCTGGAAAAGCTCAAGGCGTCGGCCTATAGCGTCGCCAAGCGCGAGGACCGGCCGACCTCCAGCCGTCCCTCGGCGCCGTTCATCACTTCCACCCTGCAGCAGGCGGCGAGCAACCGCCTGGGTTTCGGGGTGAAGAAGACCATGATGATGGCCCAGCGTCTCTACGAGGCCGGCTACATCACCTACATGCGTACCGACTCGACCAACCTGTCGGCCGATGCCATTGGCATGGTCCGCGGTTTCATCGAAGACGAGTTCGGCCAGAAGTACCTGCCGGGCAAGGCCAACGTCTACTCGAGCAAGGAGGGCGCCCAGGAAGCGCACGAGGCGATCCGTCCTTCCGATGTCAACCTCAAGCCGACCCAGCTGTCCGGCATGGAGCGCGACGCCGAGCGCCTGTACGACCTGATCTGGCGCCAGTTCGTGGCGTGCCAGATGACCCCGGCCGAATACCTTTCGACCAGCGTGAGCGTCACCGCCGGCGATTTCGAGCTGCGCGCCAAGGGCCGCATCCTCAAGTTCGACGGTTATACCCGGGTACTGCCGCAGCAGAGCAAGCCGGGCGAGGACGACGTCCTGCCGGAAATGAAGGAAGGCGAGAACCTCAAACTGATCAAGCTCGATCCGAGCCAGCACTTCACCAAGCCGCCGGCGCGCTACTCCGAAGCGAGCCTGGTCAAGGAACTGGAGAAGCGCGGTATCGGCCGCCCCTCGACCTACGCGGCGATCATCTCCACCATCCAGGAGCGCGGCTACGTAACCACCCACAACCGCCGCTTCTATGCGGAGAAGATGGGCGACATCGTCACCGATCGGCTCAACGAGAGCTTCGCCAACCTGATGGACTACGGCTTCACCGCCGGGATGGAGGAGCATCTCGACGACGTGGCCCAGGGCGAGCGCGACTGGAAGCACCTGCTCGACGAGTTCTACGGCGATTTCAAGAAGAAGCTCGAGGTGGCCGAAGTCAGCGAGAAGGGGATGCGCGCCAACCAGCCGACCCTGACCAACATTCCCTGCCGCGAGTGCGGCCGGCCGATGATGATTCGTACCGCCTCCACCGGCGTGTTCCTCGGCTGCTCGGGCTACAGCCTGCCGCCGAAGGAGCGTTGCAAGGCGACCGTTAATCTGATTCCCGGCGACGAGATCGCCGCGGACGACGAGGGCGAGTCCGAGTCGCGGGTGTTGCGTGGCAAGCATCGCTGCCCGATCTGCAGTACCGCGATGGACGCCTACCTGCTGGACGAGAAACACAAGCTGCATATCTGCGGCAACAACCCCGACTGTCCGGGCTACGAGATCGAGGAAGGCCAGTACCGGATCAAGGGCTACGAAGGGCCGAGCCTGGAATGCGACAAGTGTGGCAGCGAGATGCAGTTGAAGACCGGCCGTTTCGGCAAGTTCTTCGGTTGCACCAATCCGACCTGCAAGAACACCCGCAAGCTGCTGAAGAATGGCGAGGCGGCGCCGCCGAAGATGGACGCCATCCGCATGCCTGAATTGAAGTGCGAGAAGGTGGACGATATCTACGTGTTGCGCGACGGCGCTTCGGGCATGTTCCTGGCCGCCAGCCAGTTCCCGAAGAACCGCGAGACCCGCGCGCCGTTGGTGAGCGAGATCATCCCGCACAAGGCCGAGCTGGATCCCAAGTACCATTACCTCTGCGACGCCCCGCAGAAAGACCCGGACGGCCGTCCCGCGGTGATCCGTTTCAGCCGCAAGACCAAGGAGCAGTACGTGCAGTCCGAGGTCGATGGCAAGCCCACCGGCTGGCGCGCCTTCTACGATGGAGGCAAGTGGAAGGTCGAAGACAAGCGCTGATGGATGGCGCGCCCGCTTGCATGGGGCGCGCTTATACTGCGCGAAGGCCGGGCGCTGACCTGGCCTGCGCTCCGCATTCCTTCCAGTTTTAACCGGGAGTACCGGCATGGCCCAAGAGCTTTATACCCGCACCAACCAGAAGCTGTATTTCGCCGGGTTGGCTCTGGAGGCCTGGAAGCGAGCCGATGCCGAGCGGGCGATGAATGCCCAGGCGATCATTCAGGCGGAGCGCGAGTCGGCGCTGTTTCACCTTTATGGCGCAGTGCTCGGCGTATGCCATGAGATCGCCGGTTACTACCGTCTGCCGCAGGCTGCCGCTCCTCGCGTGGATGCATTGCTGAATGCCGAAGTGCTGGCGGCCGCGCCCAGCCCCGAGCTGGCTGAACTGGTGGAGTTGGCGTCGCAGCCGGAAACCTGGCTGGGCCAGTTGCTGGGCGCCTACTCCGAGCTGTTCCTGCCGCCGCGACCGACCAAGGCAGCGAAGATCGACCCCAGCACACCGTTGATCGTTGCCGTGAGTATCGACGAAGACGCTCCCTTGCTTTCTCGCGAGACCCTCGAGGAATGGCGGCAGTCGTTGAAGCAACTGGTCCTGCGTTTTCGCGAGAGCCTGACGGAGCTGTAACGCCGTCGTCATTCGCCGATCAGCGGTAGGAAATTTTCCTACCGTTCCACTCGGTTGATTTGCCAGCAAAAAAATTTAGCGGATGCCGTCCGGGCGCTCTGGAACCGCCGTTACAGGCGCGAGAGCGGAACCGGAAGGCGGTTGCGGGCTAGGGATGCACTGGATGGGCTGTTACAATGTCGCGTCTTCGTAGAGAGCGTCTGTCATGCCAACATCCTTCCTTGAAATCGTAGAAATGCCCGACGGGCGCATCGTGCTGCGTCGCGCCGATGACGAGGAGGCGTTGGTGACCCTGGAGTTCTCCGGGGACGCGAAGAATTTCCTGCAAGGCCAGCATGTCGAAGTGGCCAAGGCCATGTTCAATGTCGGCGTGCAAATGGCCGGTCGTCTTGCCGAGGGCGAGATGGAGCACGACGAAGGCCCCCGCGTCCTGCACTGAACGCTGTCCCCCGCCGTTTTTCAACCCAGACGAATATTCAGGCTCTGTGCTTGGCCCAGTTGGGCGGCGCGGGACAGTTGCTTGCGCGCCGCCCGGCTCAGCGGTTCCAGCCAACTGACCACGGTGTGGCTGCGGCCCAGGCGCAAGGCCTCGCAACTGAGCGCCAGGGCAGCGGCGTTGTCCTTCGCCTGTAGTAGCAGGATGCGCTCGCGGTTCAGGCCGGCGCGGCGCAGCCACTCATGGGTCAGGCTCGCCGGCGGAGCGATCAGGGTCAGCCAGCGGGCATCCTGTTCCTCGCTGAGCTCGCGGAGAATCGGCGCGAGCAGGGTCAGGCAGTGCCCCGGCAGGCCGCTGAGCGAAAGTTCGCTAAAGGCAGCGGGTTCCTCGATGGAGCTGGAAGGGCTGTCGATGACATCGTCGAGCAAGGGAGCGCCGTTGCTGGCCCAGAACGCTTCCTGGAACAGTGGCAACTGGGCGCTGGGCAGCGAGTGGGAGGTCTGCATGGTATCTCCTGTCAGCGCCGGATCACGCCGACGCTCAAGCCTTCGATGATCAGTTCCTGCTCCTTCAGATCGACTTCGATCGGAGCGAACTCAGGGTTTTCCGCCAGCAGCCAGACCTTGCTGCCTTCGCGCTTGAAACGTTTCACTGTGACCTCCTCGCCGATCCGCGCGACTACCACCTGGCCGTTGCGCGCTTCGCGGGTGACGTGGACAGCCAGCAGGTCGCCGTCGAGGATGCCGATGTCCTTCATGCTCATGCCGCGCACGCGCAACAGGTAGTCGGCGCGAGGATTGAAGAAGGCGGGATTGATCCGGCAGGATTCCTCGATGTTCTGTTCGGCGAGGATCGGTGCGCCGGCGGCGACGCGTCCGATCACCGGCAGGCCCTCATCGTCGTTGGCGGCATGCGGTTCGAAGCCGGGAATGCGGATGCCGCGAGAGGCGCCCGGAGTCATTTCGATGGCACCCTTGCGCGCGAGCGCCTTGAGGTGCTCCTCGGCGGCGTTCGGCGACTTGAAGCCGAGTTCCTGGGCGATTTCCGCCCGGGTCGGCGGAAAGCCGTGGTCTTCCAGGCAGCGCTTGATGAAGGAGAGGATCTCGGCTTGGCGGGGCGTCAGCTTCTGCATGTCGTCGCTCTGTGTTTTTATCCAGTGACTGGGATTATATACAGTGAGCGAGGCGTGGCAATGATTTTCCGCATGACATTTCGCCCTGCGTCACGATGAAGTTGGCCAGTGTCTTGCTTCCGTTTTTCGGGACTTCTCTGTAATTTTCCTGACTGGTGCGTCATCTGCCGCTTGACAAGGGATGTGGCTGAAACGTATGTTTCAAACAAGTGTTTGTCAGGCGGAGAAACCATGGCCCAGTCGGAAACCGTCGAACGCATTCTCGATGCGGCGGAACAGCTGTTCGCGGAAAAAGGCTTCGCCGAAACCTCGTTGCGTCTGATCACCAGCAAGGCCGGGGTCAACCTGGCGGCGGTGAATTATCACTTCGGTTCGAAGAAGGCGCTGATCCAGGCGGTGTTCTCGCGCTTCCTCGGGCCATTCTGCGCCAGTCTGGAAAAGGAACTGGATCGTCGCCAGGCCAAGCCCGAAGCCCAGCACGCCACCCTGGAGGACCTCCTGCACCTGCTGGTGTCCCAGGCGATGGCGGTGAAGCCGCGCAGCGGCAACGACCTGTCGATCTTCATGCGCTTGCTCGGCCTGGCCTTCAGCCAGAGCCAGGGGCACCTGCGCAAGTACCTGGAAGAGGTCTACGGCAAGGTTTTCCGGCGCTACATGCTGCTGGTCAACGAGGCGGCGCCGAAGCTGCCGCCCATCGAGCTGTTCTGGCGCGTGCACTTCATGCTCGGCGCGGCCGCCTTCAGCATGTCGGGGATCAAGGCCCTGCGGGCGATGGCGGAAACCGATTTCGGCGTGAACACTTCCACCGAGCAGGTGATGCACCTGATGGTGCCGTTCTTCGCTGCCGGCATGCGCGCCGAGAGCGGTATCGACGATCCGCTGCTGGCCGGGGCGCAACTGCGCCCGCGGAACAAGACGCCCGCCAAGGCCTGATCGCAGACGGCGCCCCAGGGCGCCGTTTTCCTTCCTCCTTTCTCTATGTTCCGGGCGGAACTCCATGCGCCGGGCCGGCTCCATTGGCAGGCGCGTGGTACTGCCCCGGGACTTAAGTCTTTCTGCCGGGTGCAGTACAGTGTGCGCTGTCTGAGGCCCGTGACGGCGGGCTTCGCTGATTTCCAGGCCATAGGACTTTTCATGCAAGGCTCTCTGATGCTCGACATCGGCGGCACCTGGCTGACCGCCGAGGACCGCCAAATCCTGCGCCACCCCGAGGTGGGCGGACTGATCATCTTCGCTCGCAACATCGAGCATCCTGCCCAGGTTCGCGAACTGTGTGCGGCCATTCGCGCCATCCGTCCCGACCTGTTGCTGGCCGTCGACCAGGAAGGAGGGCGCGTGCAGCGCCTGCGCCAGGGATTCGTGCGCTTGCCGGCGATGCGCGCGATCGCCGACAACCCCAATGCCGAAGAGCTGGCCGAGCACTGTGGCTGGCTGATGGCGACCGAGGTGCAGTCGGTCGGCCTCGACCTGAGTTTCGCGCCGGTGCTGGATCTCGATCACCAGCGCAGCGCCGTGGTCGGTAGCCGCGCCTTCGAGGGCGACCCGGAGCGTGCCGCGTTGCTCGCCGGCGCCTTCATTCGCGGCATGCATGCCGCCGGGATGGCCGCCACCGGCAAGCATTTTCCCGGTCACGGCTGGGCCGAGGCCGATTCCCATGTGGCGATTCCCGAAGACGAGCGCAGCCTCGAGGAAATCCGGCGCAGCGATCTGGTTCCGTTCGCCCGCCTGGCCGGACAGCTCGACGCGCTGATGCCGGCCCATGTGATCTATCCGCAGGTCGACCCGCAGCCCGCCGGCTTTTCCCGGCGCTGGTTGCAGGAGATCCTGCGCGGCGAGCTGAAGTTCGACGGGGTGATCTTCAGCGACGACCTGTCGATGGCCGGCGCCCATGTGGTCGGCGACGCCGCCAGCCGCATCGAGGCCGCCCTGGCCGCGGGCTGCGACATGGGCCTGGTGTGCAACGACCGGGCTTCGGCCGAGCTGGCCCTGGCAGCCCTGCAACGCCTGAAGGTGACGCCGCCGTCGCGCCTGCAACGCATGCGCGGCAAGGGCTATGCGAATACCGACTATCGCCAGCAGCCGCGCTGGCTGGAAGCACTGTCCGCGTTGCGCGCCGCGCAACTGATTGATTGAGGGAGCTGTCGATGAGTGTCTACGCGATTATCGGAGGAACCGGCCTGACCCAGCTGGATGGGCTGACCCTGAGCGAGTCCCTGCCGATCGAAACGCCGTATGGCGCGCCGTCCGCGCCGCTCCAGCGTGGCCGCTACGCCGGGCGCGAGGTGCTGTTCCTGGCACGTCACGGTCATCCGCACCGCTTCCCGCCGCACCAGGTGAACTACCGGGCCAATCTCTGGGCGCTGAAGCAGGCGGGTGCCGAGGCGGTGATCGCGGTGAACGCGGTGGGTGGCATCCATGCGGCGATGGGAACGGGGCACCTGTGCGTGCCGCACCAACTGATCGACTACAGCTCCGGACGCGAGCACACCTATTTCGCCGGCGATATCGAGCATGTCACCCATATCGACTTCAGCCACCCCTATGACGAGCCGTTGCGCCAGCGCCTGATCGAGGCGTTGCGTGCGTTGGGGCTGGCGCACAGCAGCCATGGGGTCTACGCCTGCACCCAAGGGCCGCGCCTGGAAACGGTGGCGGAAATCGCTCGGCTGGAGCGGGACGGCAACGATATCGTCGGTATGACCGGCATGCCCGAGGCGGCACTGGCCCGCGAGCTGGACCTGCCCTACGCCTGCCTGGCGCTGGTGGTCAATCCCGCGGCGGGCAAGACTGCGGGGATCATCACCATGGCCGAAATCGAACAGGCGTTGCACGATGGCATCGGCAAGGTGCGCGAGGTGCTGGCGCGGGTCCTGGCCGGCTAGGCGGTCATCGCAACGAAAAAAAAGGCCGCTATTGCGGCCTTTTTCGCTATTGCGCAGGAGGTGCGGCGTCGAAGCCGCCTTCGACGGGAGGCGCGTCCGCCGGTGCCTGCTGTTCTTCCATTTCCATGGGATTGGGGGCGGCGGGACGGGCGCCGACCGGCACTACCTTGATCAGGATGCCCAGGCTCGGATGGTCGAGATAGGTCAGTTCGCCATTCTTCAGCCGCGTGCCCTGTCTGATGTGCTGGCTGCCGGCGAGGAAACCGTCGTCGCCGAAGCGATTGACCCAGAAGTCGGCCTCCATGTCGACGAAACGCACCTGGCTGAGGGTCAGCGTACCTTCCACCGGGAAATGATGATCCTGTTCCTGGCCTTCGCTGAGGGCGATCTTCACCGGGGTTTCGCCGATGTCCTGGCGCCAGGCCTTGTGCAGCAGCACGGTGTAGCCGTTGTCCTGGCTGAGCTTGGCGAGCTGGTTGTCGAGCGCGGTGGCACGCAGGGCGTCGCTGGCCAGCGGCTGTGCGCCGGTGGCCCAGTCGTCCGGCGCCGGCTGGCTGGACGGCACGGCATCGCCGGCCTGGCGGAACACCACCAGTTCCACCTGGTAGGGACCGCCGGCGAATGCCGCGGGGGCGGCCAGTGAGAGCAGCAGGGCAAGGCAACGGAACAAGCGCATAGGCTAATCCTTAGGTGGTTTGCGGTGTCAGGCGCTCGAACAGCGCCTCCAGGGTATTGAAGCGTTCTTCCGGTCGTTCCATGGGCACCTGGAAGCGGAACAGGGTTGCGCCTTCGAACTTGTAGCGGTTCGGCTGGCCCTGGATCAGCTTGATCAATACCAGCGGGTCGACCTGGGTATCGGCGGCGAATTCTATACGACCGCCCTGCGGTCCGGCATCGACCTTGAGTATTCCAAGTTTTTCCGCCTGCAGCTTCAGAAGGGTCAGGCGCATCAGGTTCTTCGCCGGATCGGGCAGGAGCCCGAAGCGGTCGATCATTTCCACCTGCAACTCACGCAAACCTTCCTCGTCAGGGGCGTTGGCGATGCGCTTGTAGAGGATCAGCCGGGCATGTACGTCGGGCAGGTAATCCTCGGGGATCAGCGCAGGCACCCGCAGGTTGACCTCCGGCCCGCCGCCCAGCGGCTGCTCGAGGTTCGGTTGCTCGCCCTTGCGGATGGCCTTCACCGCCCGTTCGAGCATTTCCATGTAGAGGGTGAAGCCGACCGCCTGGATCTGCCCGCTCTGGCCGTCGCCGAGCAACTCGCCGGCGCCGCGGATCTCCAGGTCGTGGGTGGCGAGGACGAAGCCGGCGCCCAGATCCTGGGCGTTGGCGATGGCTTCCAGGCGCTTCTCCGCGTCCGGGGTCATCTGCCGGCGCGGCGGCGTCAGCAGGTAGGCGTAGGCCTGGTGGTGGCTGCGACCGACGCGCCCGCGCAACTGGTGCAACTGGGCCAGGCCGAACTTGTCGGCGCGCTCGATGAGAATGGTGTTGGCGCTGGGCACGTCGATGCCGGTCTCGATGATGGTCGAGGCCACCAGCACGTTGAAGCGCTTGTGGTAGAAGTCGCTCATCACCTGTTCCAGCTCGCGCTCGTGCATCTGTCCGTGGCCGATGCCGATGCGCGCCTCCGGGACCAGTTCGGCGAGGTCGCGGGCGCACTTCTCGATGGTCTTCACTTCGTTGTGCAGGTAGTACACCTGGCCGCCGCGCAGCAGTTCGCGGAGCAGCGCTTCCTTGATCACCGCGTTCTGCTGCTCCATGACGAAGGTGCGCACCGACAGGCGGCGTGCCGGCGGCGTGGCGATGATCGACAGGTCGCGCATGCCGGAGACGGCCATGTTCAGGGTCCGCGGGATCGGCGTGGCGGTGAGGGTGAGGATGTCCACTTCGCTGCGCAGGGCCTTGAGCTGCTCCTTCTGGCGCACTCCGAAGCGGTGTTCCTCGTCGATCACGACCAACCCCAGGTTGGCGAACTTCACGTCTTCCTGGAGCAGCTTGTGGGTTCCGATGAGGATGTCGATCTTGCCTTCGGCCAATAGCCGCGCGGCGTTCTCGACTTCCTTGGCGCTCTTGAAGCGGCTCATCACCTCGACGCTTACCGGCCAGTCGGCGAAGCGGTCGCGGAAGCTGTTGTAGTGCTGCTGGGCGAGCAGGGTGGTGGGCACCAGCACCGCCACCTGCTTGCCGCTATGCACGGCGACGAACGCCGCGCGCATCGCCACTTCGGTCTTGCCGAAACCGACGTCGCCGCAGACCAGGCGGTCCATGGGCCTGGGCGCGAGCATGTCGGCGACCACCGCCTCGATGGCGCCTTGCTGGTCCGGCGTCTCCTCGAACGGGAAGCCGGCCGAGAAGGTCGCGTAGTCGGCCTGCGGATCCTTGAACGCGAAGCCTTCGCGGGCGGCTCGGCGGGCGTAGATGTCGAGCAGTTCGGCGGCGACGTCGCGAACCTGTTCGGCGGCCTTGCGCTTGGCCTTCTGCCAGGTTTCCGAGCCGAGTCGGTGCAGCGGCGCCAGGGCGTCGTCGGCGCCGGTGTAGCGGGCGATCAGGTGCAGGTTGGCGACCGGCACGTAGAGTTTGGCGTCCTCGGCGTATTGCAGCATGAGGAATTCCGCCTGCTGGTTGTCCACCTCGAGGGTGATCAGGCCCAGGTAGCGGCCGACGCCATGGTCGATGTGCACCACCGGCGCGCCTTCGCGCAGCTCGGTGAGGTTCTTGATCACCGCGTCGCCGCCGTCGCGGGTCTTTTCCCGGCGCCGGCGCTGCATGACGCGCTGGCCGAACAGCGGGCTTTCGGCGACCAGGGCGAGTGCCGGGTGGTCCAGCAGCAGGCCCTCGTCCAGCGGCGCGATGCTGATCGCCAGGCGTGCCTGGCTGGCGAGGAAGGCCGGCCAGCCGTCGACTTCCTCAGGGCGCAGCTTCAGTCGGGCCAGCAGTTCCAGCAGGACTTCCCGGCGTCCGGCCGATTCGGCGCAGAACAGTACGCGGCCGGGGAACTCTTCGACGAACCGGCGCAGCGCGGCCAGCGGCTCGGCGGCCTTGGCTTCGATCGCCAGGTTCGGCAGCGGCAGGGCCGGGAAGCGCTCGCGCCCGACGCCCGGCTCGACGTCCTCCTGGCTGGCGACCACCCGGGGCCAGTTCTTCAGCCGGGCGAAGCAGTCTTCCACCGGAAGGAACACTTCCGCCGGCGGCAGCAATGGTCGTTCCGGATCGACCCGGCGGTCCTCGTAGCGGCTGCGTACGTCGTTCCAGAACTGCTCGGCGGCCTGTTCGATGCCGGGCAGGGAGAACACCTGGGTGTCTTGCGGCAGGTAGTCGAAGAGCGTCGCGGTTTCCTCGAAGAACAGTGGCAGGTAGTACTCGATTCCCGAGGGTGTCAAACCGCTGGCGAGGTCCTGGTAGATCGGGCAGCGCCGGTAGTCGACGTCGAAGCGCTCGCGGAAGCGGCCGCGGAAACCGGTGACCGCTTCCTTGTTCAGGGGGAATTCGCGCGCCGGCAGCAGGCGGATCGACTCGACCTTGTCGATGGAGCGTTGGGTCTCCGGGTCGAAGGTGCGCAGGGTCTCGATCTCGTCGTCGAACAGGTCGATACGGAAGGGCAACTCGCTGCCCATCGGGAACAGGTCGATCAGCGCGCCGCGGACGGCGAACTCGCCGTGCTCGTAGACCGTGTCGACGCAGCGGTAGCCGGCGCCTTCCAGGCGCAAGCGCATCCGCTCGACATCGAGTTTCTGGCCGACGTCGAGGACCAGGCTGCTGCCGAGCAGGAAGCGGGTCGGCGCCAGGCGGTGCAGGGCGGTGGAGATCGGCACCACCAGCACGCCGTGCTTGAGCTGCGGCAACTGGTAGAGGGCGGCGATGCGCTGGGAAATGATGTCCTGGTGCGGCGAAAAGACGTCGTAGGGCAGGGTTTCCCAATCGGGGAAATGCAGTACCGGCAGGTCGGGGGCGAAGAACCGCAGTTCCTGTTCCAGGCGTTCGGCATTCTGGCTGTCGGCGGTCAGCAGCAGGGTGAAGCGCTTGGCGGAACTGGCGGCCTCGGCGACAGCCAGGCTCAGCGCGGCACCGGGGAGGTTGCCCCAGTGTTGCTTGCCGGCGCTGGCCGGCAGGCTGGGAAGACGCAGTACGGACACGGGCAAGCTGGGCTCCGGTCGGGAATTTGACCCGCCGGATTGTAACTTTCCCGACTGCTGGATGTCAGTCTTCCGACTGCTGCAGATTGCCGAGCCTGGCCGGCACGGTCATAATGTAGCCCCTTTTTTCATCCCCTACATGTGGAAGGTATTGCCCGTGACTCAGAAGCCCGACCAGTGTCTCGGTGAATGGATCGATCGTGAAGCCATCGCGGAAGCCATGATCCCGCTGATTGGCCAGCTCTACCGCAATAACAATGTGGTGACCTCGATCCATGGCCGTGGTCTGATCAACCGCTCGGTGATCGCGATCATGAAGGCGCATCGTTTCGCCCGTCATCGCATGGCTGATGACGCCGAGCTGTCGGTTCACGAGACGTTCCCGATCCTCAAGGCGATGAGCGAGCTCAAGCTGGGCGCCGCTTCCGTCGATCTGGGCAAGATGGTCGCCAAGTTCAAGGCAGAAGGTAATGGCCGCAGCATCGAGGACTTCGTCAAGGCCGAGCTGGCCGAGGTGGTCGGCAAGCAGAACGGCGATGCCCGCGAAGGCACCGACGTCGTGCTCTACGGCTTCGGCCGCATCGGCCGCCTGCTGGCGCGCATCCTGATCGAGAAGACCGGCGGCGGCGACGGCCTGCGCCTGCGCGCGATCGTCGTGCGCAAGGGCGCCGAGAACGACCTGGTCAAGCGGGCCAGCCTGCTGCGTCGGGACTCGGTGCACGGTCCGTTCGACGGCACCATCACCATCGACGAAGAAAACAACACGCTGACGGCCAACGGCAACCTGATCCAGGTGATCTACTCCAACGATCCGGCGTCGATCGACTACACCCAGTACGGCATCAAGAACGCCCTACTGGTCGACAACACCGGCAAGTGGCGCGACGCCGAAGGCCTCGGCCAGCACCTGAAGTGCCCGGGGATCGATCGCGTGGTCCTTACCGCTCCGGGCAAGGGTGCGCTGAAGAACATCGTGCACGGTATCAACCACACCGACATCGGCGCCGACGACAAGATCATCTCTGCCGCCTCCTGCACCACCAACGCCATCGTGCCGGTGCTGAAGGCCGTCAACGACCAGTACGGCATCGTCAACGGTCACGTCGAGACCGTCCACTCGTACACCAACGACCAGAACCTGATCGACAACTTCCACAAGGGCAGTCGTCGTGGCCGCAGCGCGCCGCTGAACATGGTGATCACCGAGACCGGTGCCGCCACCGCCGCGGCCAAGGCCCTGCCGGTGCTGAAAGGCAAGCTGACCGGCAATGCGATCCGCGTGCCGACGCCGAACGTGTCCATGGCGATCCTCAACCTGAACCTGGAAAAGTCCACCACCCGCGAAGAGATCAACGAGTACCTGCGCCAGATGGCCATGCACTCGGACCTGCAGAAGCAGATCGACTTCGTCAGTTCCCAGGAAGTGGTTTCCACCGACTTCGTCGGTTCGCGCCATGCCGGCGTGGTGGACGCCGAGGCGACCATCTGCAACGACAACCGTGTCGTCCTGTACGTGTGGTACGACAACGAGTTCGGCTACAGCTGCCAGGTAGTGCGCGTGATGGAAGACATGGCTGGGGTCAACCCGCCGGCCTTCCCGCGTTGATGCGCAAGGCGTAGAGGAAAACGGGAGCTCTCGGGCTCCCGTTTTTCATTTCTGTGGATAACCAGAACAAGAAACTACTCACTTCGATTTAGGGTTTTTCAATGGATGGTCAACATCTGCACCAGGGCGAGCTGAAGCGTGGCCTGAAGAATCGCCACATCCAGTTGATCGCGCTGGGCGGGGCGATCGGCACCGGGCTGTTCCTCGGCTCGGCGGGCGTCATCAAGACGGCCGGCCCGTCGATGATCCTCGGTTACGCCATTGGCGGCTTCATCGCCTTCCTGATCATGCGCCAGCTCGGCGAGATGATCGTCGAGGAGCCGGTGGCCGGCTCCTTCAGTCACTTCGCACACAAGTACTGGGGCGGCTTCGCCGGTTTCCTCTCCGGCTGGAACTACTGGGTGCTGTACATCCTGGTGGGCATGTCGGAGCTGACGGCGGTGGGCAAGTACATCCAGTATTGGTGGCCGGACGTGCCGACCTGGGCGACGGCGGCGGCGTTCTTCGTGCTGATCAACGCGATCAACCTGGCCAACGTGAAAGCCTTCGGCGAGACCGAGTTCTGGTTCGCGATCATCAAGGTAGCGGCGATCATCGGCATGATCCTGCTCGGTGTCTACCTGCTGGTCGGCGGTGGTGGCGGGCCGCAAGCCTCGGTGAGCAACCTGTGGGACCGCGGCGGCTTCTTCCCCAACGGTCTCAGCGGCCTGGTGATGACCCTGGCGATCATCATGTTCTCCTTCGGGGGGCTGGAGCTGGTGGGTATCACCGCCGCCGAGGCGTCCGAGCCGCGGAAGGTGATCCCGAAGGCGATCAACCAGGTGATCTACCGGATCCTGATCTTCTATATCGGCGCCCTGGCGGTGCTGCTCTCGCTGTATCCATGGGACCAGTTGGTGGAGACCATCAACGCTTCCGGCGATGACTACAGCGGCAGCCCGTTCGTGCAGATCTTCTCGTTGATCGGCAGCGGTACCGCGGCCAACATCCTCAACTTCGTAGTACTCACCGCGGCATTGTCGGTCTACAACAGCGGCGTCTACTGCAATAGCCGGATGCTCTACGGCCTGGCCGCCCAGGGTGACGCGCCGAAGGCGCTGATGTCGGTGGACCGCCGGGGCGTGCCGGTGCTCTCGATCCTGGTCTCGGCGCTGATCACCTTCCTCTGCGTGATCGTCAATTACGTATTGCCGCACAAGGCGCTGGAACTGCTGATGTCGCTGGTGGTGGCGGCGCTGGTGATCAACTGGGCGATGATCAGCCTGTCGCACCTGAAGTTCCGCGCGGCGATGAAGCGCCAGGGCGTGGACACCTTCTTCAAGGCGCTCTGGTCGCCGTTCAGCAACTACCTGTGCCTGGCCTTCGTGGTGTTCATCCTTGGCATCATGCTGATGATCCCCGGGATCAACATCTCGGTGTACGCCATTCCATTCTGGCTGCTGCTGATGTGGTTGTGCTACCGGGTCAAGCTGTCGCTGGCGGAAAGGCGCGGGCTCGGCCAGCAGGCCTGAGCCTGCGGGTGGCGCGGGACGGGGCTTCGGCTCCCGTTTTTCATTTCGCACGGGCATGTTTTTCTGTCGTGTTCTGTTACGCGTTTCAAGACCCGGTGTGCGGCTTGGGTGGCTCCCGGGGAGGTGGCTCTTTATAATCCCGGGGTTACCTTGCGGGGCCATTCATCAATCGTGCCAATTCAGTACGTTGCGCGCGATGATGGTCATTTTCTGACTTGGGCCTCGTCTTTTCTGTCCACGACCACTAGGCACTAGACATGATCAAGATAAAACGTGGCCTGGACCTGCCCATCAGCGGCGCCCCCGAACAGCGCATCGAGGCAGCACGTCCGGTACGCAGCGTGGCGTTGATCGGTTTCGACTACCACGGCATGAAGCCGACCATGGCGGTGCAGGTAGGCGACCGGGTGAAGCTGGGGCAGGTGCTGTTCACCGACAAGAAGAATCCCTCCGTCAGCTATACCGCACCCGGCGCCGGTGTGGTCAGTGCCATCCATCGTGGCGAGAAGCGCGTCCTGCAATCGGTGGTCATCGATCTCGACGGCGACGAGCAACTGGAGTTCGCCCGTTACCCCGCTGACCAACTCGCCACGCTGAGCGCCGAGCAGGTCCGCGACAACCTGTTGCAGTCGGGCCTGTGGACCGCGCTGCGGACCCGGCCGTTCAGCAAGGTGCCCGATCCCGAGTCCAGCCCCAGTTCGATTTTCGTCACTGCCATCGATACCCAGCCGCTGGCCGCCGATCCGCAGGTGGTTATCGCGGAGCAGGGCGAGGCCTTCCAGGCCGGACTGACAGTGCTCGGGCGCCTGGCCCGGGTGTTCCTGTGCAAGGCGGAAGGCGTTTCGCTACCCGGCGAGGCGCTCTCCGGCGTGACCGCGCAAGCCTTCGCCGGTCCGCATCCGGCGGGCCTGCCCGGCACCCATATCCATTTCCTCGACCCGGTGGGTGCCGGCAAGAGCGTGTGGAACCTGAACTACCAGGACGTGATCGCCATCGGCAAGCTGTTCACGACCGGGCAATTGTGGACCGAGCGGGTGATCGCCCTGGCCGGTCCGGTGGTGGAAAAGCCGCGTCTGGTGCGCACCCGCTTGGGCGCCAGCCTCGACGAACTGGCCGCCGGCCAGTTGCAGCCGGGCAACAACCGGCTGATCTCCGGCTCCGTGCTGGGCGGTCGCACCGCCCATGGCGCCTACGCCTACCTGGGGCGCTACCACCTGCAGTTGTCCTGCCTCAAGGAGGGCGACCAGCGCGAGTTCCTCCACTACCTGCGCGCCGGGGTGGAAAAGCATTCGCTGCTCAACGTGTTCGTCTCCAGGCTGCTCGGCGGCAAGCGCTTCGCCTTCACCACCAGCACCAACGGCAGCCCACGAGCGATGGTGCCGGTAGGCAACTACGAGGCGGTGATGCCGCTGGATATCCTGCCGACCCAACTGCTGCGCTACCTGATCGTCGGCGACACGGAAATGGCCCAGAAGCTCGGCGCCCTGGAGCTCGACGAAGAGGACCTGGCGCTGTGCAGCTACGTCTGCGCCGGCAAGTACGAATACGGCCCGATTCTGCGGGACAATCTGGCACGCATCGAGCAGGAGGGCTGAGCCATGGGTTTGCGTAACCTGCTCGACAAGGTCGAGCATCATTTCGAGAAGGGCGGGCGCTACGAGAAGTGGTACCCACTGTACGAAGCCGTGGACACCTTCCTCTATCGTCCCGGCAGCGTCACCCGCACCACTGCACACGTGCGCGACGGCATCGACCTGAAGCGCATGATGATCATCGTCTGGCTGTGCACCTTCCCGGCGATGTTCTTCGGCATGTACAACGTCGGCCACCAGGCCAACCTGATCTTCGCCCAGAGCCCCGACCTGCTGAGCGCCCAGGATGGCTGGCGCTTCGCCCTGATCGGCGCGCTGGCCGGGTTCGACCCGAACAGCCTGTGGGATTGCCTGGTCCAGGGCGCCGCGTATTTCCTGCCGGTGTACCTGACCACCTTCATCGTCGGCGGTTTCTGGGAGGTGCTGTTCGCCAGCATCCGCCGCCACGAGGTCAACGAAGGCTTCTTCGTCACCTCGGTGCTGTTCGCCCTGACCCTGCCGCCTTCCGTCCCGCTGTGGCAGGTAGCCCTGGGGATCAGCTTCGGCGTGGTGCTGGGCAAGGAAGTGTTCGGCGGCACCGGGAAGAACTTCCTCAATCCGGCATTGGTCGGCCGGGCCTTCCTGTTCTTCGCCTATCCGGCACAGATGTCCGGCGACGCGGTATGGACCTCGGTGGACGGCTTCGCCGGCGCCACCTCGCTGAGCCTGGCCGCCGCCGGCGGGGTGGACAACATCCTCGGCCACGGCCTGACCTGGATGGATGCCTTCCTCGGCCACATGCAGGGTTCGATGGGCGAGACCAGCACCCTGGCGATCTTCATCGGCGGCGCCGTGCTGCTGCTGACCCGCATCGCCTCCTGGCGCATCGTCGCCGGGGTGATGCTGGGGATGGTCGCCATGAGCTACCTGTTCAACGCCATCGGCTCGGCCAGCAACCCGATGTTCGCCATGCCCTGGTATTGGCACCTGGTCACCGGCGGCTTCGCCTTCGGCATGATCTTCATGGCCACCGACCCGGTCTCGGCGTCCATGACCGATACCGGCAAGTGGCTTTTCGGCGCCCTGATCGGCGTGATGGTCATGCTGATCCGGGTGGTCAACCCGGCGTTCCCGGAAGGCATGATGCTGGCGATCCTGTTCGCCAACCTGTTCGCACCGCTGATCGACCATTTCGTCGTTCAGGCCAACATCAAGCGGAGGCTGGCGCGCAATGGCTAATCAAGAATCCACCACCCGCACACTGCTGGTAGCCCTGGTGGTGTGCCTGGTCAGCTCGGTGTTCGTCGCTGGCGCGGCGGTGGCGCTGAAGCCGACCCAGGCGGAAAACCGCCTGCTCGACAAGCAGCGCAGCATCCTCGCCATCGCCGGTCTCGGCGAGCCGGGCATGTCCGGCAAAGAGGTCAAGGCGCTGTTCGACAGTCGCATCACCGCCAAGGTGGTCGACCTGCAGAGCGGCACCTTCAGCGATGCCCAGGACCCGCTCGGCTACGACCCGCTGAAAGCGGCCAAGGACCCGGCGCTGTCGGACGCGCTGCCCGCCGCCGAGGACATCGCCTCGATCAAGCGCCGCGAGCGCTATACCACGGTCTACCTGGTGGAGACCGACGGCAAGCTCGACACCCTGATCCTGCCGGTGCGCGGCTACGGTCTGTGGTCGACCCTGTACGGCTTCCTGGCGCTCAAGGGCGACCTCAATACGGTCGCCGGCTTCGGCTTCTACCAGCATGGCGAGACCCCCGGTCTCGGCGGCGAGGTCGACAATCCGAAATGGAAGGCGCTGTGGGTCGGCAAGACCCTCTACGACGCCCAGGGCGATCTTGCCGTACAGATCATCAAGGGCTCGGTGGACCCGCAGTCGGCGAAGGCGACCCACCAGGTCGACGGCCTGGCCGGCGCCACCCTGACCAGCAAGGGGGTCGACAACCTGCTGCATTTCTGGCTCGGCAAGGACGGTTTCGACGCCTTCCTCGCCAATCTGCGCAAAGGGGAGGCGTGATGGCTGCTCAACCCACGATCCGCGAAGTCCTGTTCAATCCGGTCTTCCAGAACAATCCGATCGGCCTGCAGATCCTCGGGATCTGCTCGGCGCTGGCGGTAACCTCGAACCTGAAGACCGCTACCGTCATGGCCATCGCCCTGACCCTGGTGACCGGCTTCTCCAACCTGTTCATCTCGATGATCCGCCGGCAGATTCCCAGCTCGATCCGGATGATCGTGCAGATGGTGATCATCGCCTCGCTGGTGATCGTCGTCGACCAGGTGCTCAAGGCCTATGCCTATAGCCTGAGCAAGCAGCTCTCGGTGTTCGTCGGGCTGATCATCACCAACTGCATCGTGATGGGCCGCGCCGAAGCCTTCGCCATGGCCAACCCGCCGCTCGTGTCGTTCTTCGACGGCATCGGCAACGGTCTCGGCTACAGCGTCATGCTGCTGGTGCTGGGCTTCGTCCGCGAGCTGTTCGGCGCCGGCAAGCTCTACGGCATCAGCGTGTTGCCGACGGTCAACGATGGTGGCTGGTACCAGCCGAACGGCCTGCTCCTGCTGCCGCCTTCGGCGTTCTTCCTGATCGGCCTGATCATCTGGGCCCTGCGAACCTGGAAGAAAGACCAGGTCGAGGCCCCGGCCTACAAGATGGCCCCGCAGGTATCCAGCAAGGAGGCTTACTGATGGAGCACTACATCAGCCTGTTCGTGAAGGCCGTGTTCGTCGAGAACATGGCGCTGGCGTTCTTCCTCGGCATGTGTACCTTCATCGCCATCTCGAAGAAGGTGGAGACCGCCATCGGCCTGGGTATCGCGGTGATCGTGGTGCAGACCATCACGGTGCCGGCCAACAACCTGATCTACACCTACCTGCTCAAGGACGGCGCGCTGGCCTGGGCCGGGCTGCCCGAGGTGGACCTGAGCTTCCTCGGCCTGCTCAGCTACATCGGGGTGATCGCCGCCATCGTGCAGATCCTCGAGATGCTCCTCGACAAGTACGTGCCCAGCCTCTACAACGCGCTGGGCGTGTTCCTGCCGCTGATCACGGTGAACTGCGCGATCATGGCCGGCTCGCTGTTCATGGTCGAGCGCGACTACAACCTTGCCGAGAGCACGGTGTACGGCGTCGGCTCGGGCTTTTCCTGGGCGCTGGCGATCGCCGCGCTGGCGGGTATCCGCGAGAAGCTCAAGTACAGCGACGTCCCCGAGGGCCTGCAGGGCCTGGGGATCACCTTCATCACCATCGGCCTGATGTCGTTGGGCTTCATGTCGTTCTCCGGCGTGCAGTTGTAAGGAGAGGCCCGTGATCGGATTCGAGATTTTCCTGGCCATCGGCATGTTCACCGCCATCGTCCTGGGCCTGGTGGCGATCATCCTGGTCGCCCGCGCCAAGCTGGTGTCGAGTGGCGACGTGACCATCCAGATCAACGGCGAGCACAGCCTGACCGTGCCGGCCGGCGGCAAGTTGCTGCAAACCCTGGCGGCGAACAACGTGTTCCTGTCTTCCGCCTGCGGCGGCGGCGGCACCTGCGCGCAGTGCAAGTGCGTGGTGGTCGAGGGCGGCGGCGAGATGCTGCCCACCGAGGAGTCGCACTTCACCCGGCGCCAGGCGAAGGAAGGCTGGCGCCTGTCGTGCCAGACGCCGGTCAAGCAGGACATGCAGATCCGTGTGCCTGAAGAGGTCTTCGGGGTGAAGAAATGGGAGTGCACGGTGGAGTCCAACCCCAACGTCGCCACCTTCATCAAGGAACTCACCCTGCGCCTGCCGGACGGCGAGAGCGTGGACTTTCGTGCCGGCGGCTACGTGCAGCTGGAATGCCCGCCGCACGTGGTCGAGTACAAGGACTTCGATATCCAGCCGGAATATCGCGGCGACTGGGACAAGTTCAACATGTGGCGCTACGTGTCGAAGGTCGACGAGACGGTGATCCGCGCCTACTCGATGGCCAACTACCCGGAAGAGAAGGGCGTGGTCAAGTTCAACATCCGCATCGCCTCGCCACCGCCAGGCAGCGACCTGCCGCCGGGGCAGATGTCGTCCTGGGTGTTCAACCTCAAGCCGGGCGACAAGGTCACCGTGTACGGACCGTTCGGCGAGTTCTTCGCCAAGGACACCGAGGCCGAGATGGTCTTCATCGGTGGCGGCGCCGGCATGGCGCCGATGCGTTCGCACATCTTCGACCAGTTGCGCCGGCTCAAGTCGAACCGAAAGATCAGCTTCTGGTACGGCGCGCGCTCGCTGCGCGAGGCCTTCTATACCGAGGAGTACGGCCAGCTGCAGGCGGAGAATCCCAACTTCCAGTGGCACCTGGCGCTGTCCGACCCGCAGCCGGAGGACAACTGGACCGGCCTGACCGGTTTCATCCACAACGTGCTGTTCGAGAACTACCTGAAGGACCACCCGGCGCCCGAGGACTGCGAGTTCTACATGTGTGGCCCGCCGATGATGAATGCCGCGGTGATCAAGATGCTCACCGACCTGGGCGTGGAGCGCGAGAATATCCTGCTGGACGATTTCGGTGGCTGAGCGTTTCCGGCCGCTTGCCATGGCCGGACTGGCAGCGCTGGCGCTGGTCCTGGCCGGTTGCGGCGACACCCTGGAAAGCTTCAGCGGCCCGACCATGGGCAGCACCTATTCGATCAAGTACGTGCGCGGCGCCTCGGCGCCCGACGTCCAGACGGCGAGAGCGGCGGTGGAAGCGATCCTCTCCGAGGTCGACCGGCAGATGTCCACCTACCGCGACGACTCCCTGGTCTCGCGTTTCAATGCGCTGCCGGCGCAGTCCTGCATGGAGCTGCCGCCACCGATGCTGGAGTTGCTGCGCTACGGCGGCGAGTTGTCGGAACAGAGCCAGGGCGCCTTCGACATGACCGTCGAGCCGCTGATGAACCTCTGGGGCTTCGGTCCGCAGGCGCGGGTGGAGAAGGTTCCCAGCGCCGAGCAGATCGCCGCGGTGCGCCGTGACGTCGGCCATCGACACCTGCGCATCGACGGCCAGCGCCTGTGCAAGGACGCCGCCGTACAGCTGGACTTCGACAGCATCGCCGCTGGCTATACGGTGGACGCGGTAGGCGAACGCCTGAAGGAGCTCGGCGTGCGCAGCTACCTGGCGGAAATCACCGGCGAGTTGAAAGCCGAAGGGCGCAAGCCGGACGGCACGCCCTGGCGCATCGCTATCGAAGCGCCGCGCGAGGGCCAGCGGGTCGCCCAGCAGGTGCTGGCGCTGGACGGCTACGGCGTCTCGACCTCGGGCGATTACCGCAACTATTTCGAAGAGAACGGCCAGCGCTATTCGCACACCTTCGACCCGCGCACCGGTGCGCCGATCGACCATCACCTGGCTTCGGTCACGGTGATCGATCCATCGACGCGCAACGCCGACGGCCTGTCGACCCTGCTGATGGTGCTCGGCCCGGAGGAAGGCTACCGTTTCGCCGAGAAGCACCGACTGGCGGCGCTGTTCGTCAGTCGCCAGGGCAACGGTTTCGACAGCCGCACCACGCCACGCTACGAGCAACTGTTCGGCAACCAAGGAGAACGTCCATGACCTGGCTACTGGTCTTCGTCATCATGCTGCTGGTGGTCTTCGGCATGTCCATCGGCGTCATCATGGGCCGCAAGCCGATCGCCGGTTCCTGCGGCGGCATCGCCAACCTGGGGATCGAGAAGGAATGCTCGATCTGCGGCGGCGATCGGCAGAAATGCGAGGAGGCGAACCGCGACGAATCTGTAGTGCCCGGAAAACTCGCCTACGACGCGACCAAACGCTAATGTGCGACATTTCGCACAGGGCGTAACATATGCCCGCCTCGAGGTCGGACCGAGCCTTGCCCGGCGAATGCCGTCGTTCGCACCGACCCGATGATCGAATCGATCCGCCGCGCACATGTTGTGCAGCGGCTTTGCCGGAGGCGCCAGTGGGCGCCTCGGCCTGTTCTGAGGAGTACGCATGGCTGTCTACAACTACGACGTGGTGATTTTGGGCACGGGTCCGGCGGGCGAAGGGGCGGCGATGAACGCCTCCAAGTACGGACGCAAGCTGGCGGTAGTCGACAGCCGTCGCGTGGTCGGAGGCAACTGCACGCACCTCGGCACCATTCCTTCCAAGGCCCTGCGCCACTCGGTGAAGCAGATCATCGAGTTCAACACCAACCCGATGTTCCGCCAGATCGGCGAGCCGCGCTGGTTCTCCTTCCCCGACGTGCTGAAGAGCGCCGACCGGGTGATCTCCAAGCAGGTCGCCTCGCGCACCGGCTACTACGCGCGCAATCGCATCGACATGTTCACCGGCACCGCCAGCTTCGTCGACGAACGCACCGTCGAAGTGGTGACGCCGAGCGGCGCGGTGGAACGCCTGGTCGCCGACCAGTTCGTGATCGCCACCGGCTCGCGCCCGTATCGTCCTTCGGACATCAATTTCAACCACCCACGGGTCTACGACAGCGACACCATCCTGTCCCTGAGCCACACCCCGCGCCGGCTGATCATCTACGGAGCCGGGGTGATCGGCTGCGAATACGCGTCGATCTTCAGCGGTCTGGGCGTGCTGGTGGATCTGATCGATACGCGCGACCAGTTGCTCAGCTTCCTCGATGACGAGATTTCCGATGCGCTGAGCTACCACCTGCGCAACAACAACGTGCTGATCCGCCACAACGAGGAGTACGAGCGCGTCGAGGGGCTGGACAACGGCGTCATCCTGCACCTGAAGTCGGGCAAGAAGATCAAGGCGGACGCGCTGCTCTGGTGCAACGGCCGGACCGGCAACACCGACAAGCTCGGCCTGGAGAACGTCGGCATCAAGGTCAACAGCCGTGGCCAGATCGAGGTGGACGAGAACTACCGCACTTCGGTGAGCAACATCTTCGCCGCCGGCGACGTGATCGGCTGGCCGAGCCTGGCCAGCGCTGCCTACGACCAGGGCCGCTCGGCCGCCGGCAACATCGTCGAGAGCGACAGCTGGCGCTTCGTCAACGACGTGCCGACCGGCATCTACACCATTCCGGAGATCAGTTCGATCGGCAAGAACGAAAGCGAACTGACCGCGGCGAAGATTCCCTACGAAGTGGGCAAGGCGTTCTTCAAGGGCATGGCCCGGGCGCAGATTTCCAACGAGCCGGTGGGCATGCTGAAGATCCTGTTCCATCGCGAGACCCTGGAAATCCTCGGCGTGCATTGCTTCGGCGACCAGGCCTCGGAAATCGTCCACATCGGCCAGGCGATCATGAACCAGCCGGGCGAGCTGAATACCCTGAAGTACTTCGTCAACACCACCTTCAACTACCCGACCATGGCGGAAGCCTATCGGGTGGCGGCGTTCGACGGCCTCAACCGGCTTTTTTGAAGGACTCCGGCCGGCGGCCTGAGCCGGCCGGAGGGGATGTGCTCAGCGATTCCCGAGGGTGGCGCTGGCCAAACCGGGAAAGTCTGTGATCAGGCTGTCCACGCCGAAGTCGGCGAGCCGGCGCATCAGAGCCGGTTCGTTGACCGTCCACACCGAGACGTGAAGCCCCAGGCGCTGGGCCTTGAGCAGGCGCTCCGGGGTGCATAGGGTCCAGTTCAGGGCGAGCAGGGCACAGCCATAGTGCTGGGCGACCTTCAGCGGGTCGAGCCAGGCGTATTCGGCGACCAGCCCGCGCGACAGTTCCGGGGTCAGTTCGTTGAGGGCCTTGAGCACGGTCCGCGAACCGCTGGTGACGGTGACCTTGTCGCGGTTGCCGAAGCGCTCGGTCAGCTCCCTGATCCGCGTTACCGTCCGCGCCGCGCGTTCGCGCGAGGCGCTCTTCACTTCCAGTTGCCAGTGCTCGAACGGGCACTTCTCGAACAACTCCTCCAGCCGCGGGATCGGCGTCGGCCGTACCCAGCCGGGGCCGCCCTCGCGCGCGTCGTAGGTGACCAGGGTGGCCGCGTCGTGTTCGGCGACCTTGCCGCGGCGGCCGGTGGTGCGCTTCAGGGTCGGGTCGTGGATCACCATCAGTTCGCCGTCGCGCGACAGGTGCAGGTCCAGTTCGCAATGCTTGACGCCATGCTCCAGGCAGCGCTGGAAGCTGGCCAGGGTGTTTTCCGGCGCTTCGCCCTTGGCGCCGCGATGTCCATAGATGAGAGTCACTGTGGCTCCTTGTTCGAGGGTTGCGCGGGATTCCGCGGCCGATGATGGCGAACGCTGTCGAGCACCCGACCGCTTTCGAAATATACCGAGAAGTCGCGGTAATCCCAGCGCACGATGGGAGGCTGGCCGACCGCGGGATGTTCCTCGTCGGCCAGGCCGAAGCGTTGCAGCACGGCTTCGCGGCTTTCGCCGCGCGCGGGCAGGGCGACCCGGGTATCGCCCTGGGCGCCCAGCGGAATGCTCAGGGTGTCGGCGAACAGCGGCGGGGCGAGGAGGAGGGAGCACAGCAGTAGCGAACGAAGCATCGGCACATCTCAGGTCGAAGAAGGTTGGCCCGGCTCGCCGAGCGGGCCCTGTCCGGCCCGTGCCAGGCGGCGCTGCTGGGCCTGCTTCTGGAGGATATGCCGGGCCAGCAACTGGCGCTGTGCGTCGCTCAACGCTTCGAACTCGGTACCGATCTCGAATTCGTCGTCGTGTGGCTGGGCGTGGATTACCCGGGCCCGCAGTTCGAGGCCGAAACCCTGCGGCAACAGGACCATGCGCAGGACGAGCAACTGGCCGACCGGCAATGCGCGGTCGTGGCGGAAGCTGACGCCCCCCTCGGACAGGCTGACCTTGCGCGGTTCGCCGATCTCCTTGAGCAGGCTCTGCACCATGACCTGGCCAAGCAGGTCGATGCGCTTGTTCATCACCTTCAGGTAGTTGGCCAGCGAGCGGTCGCGTTCGCTGATGTGGCGCAGCAGGTGCTGCGACTCGTAATCCATCAGGTGGAGGTCGCTGAGCAGGCTGAACAGGGTGGCCCCCGGCTCGCTCTCCAGGCCGTCTTCGACGGCCCCGGCAGGGCGAAATTCCAGTGCGAGGGTATCTTCGATACGGTAGTATTCGCGGCGGTCATCCGCGTCACGAGTGGACATGGCGAACCCACGGCGGCAGTGATGGTCAGAGTGTAAGGCCGCCGGCGATGCCTCGCCACTTCGCCATCCCGACGCATCCATTTTCTGCCAGCTAAGGGCGACATGTTCAGACCCCTGTCCGTTTTCATCGGCACGCGCTATACGCGGGCCAAACGTCGCAGCCATTTCGTCTCCTTCATTTCGCTGACCTCGATGATCGGCCTGGCACTGGGCGTGCTGGTGATGATCGTGGTGCTCTCGGTGATGAACGGCTTCGATCGCGAAATGCGTACCCGCATCCTCGGTATGGTGCCGCAGGCCACCGTCGAGTCGTACCAGCCCATCGATGACTGGCGCGCCCTGGCCGAGAAGGTCAAGGCCCACGAGCATGTCACCGCGGTAGCGCCGTTCACCCAGATGCAGGGCATGCTCAGCGCCAATGGCGCGGTGCAGACGGTGATGGTCGATGCGGTCGATCCGCTGGAAGAGGCCAAGGTCTCGATCATTCCCGATTTCTTCAAGCAGGGCTCGCTGGCGGAACTCAAGGCCGGCGGCTTCGGCATCGTCATCGGCCAACTGGCGGCGCAGAAGCTCGGCGTCGGCATCGGCGACAAGGTCACCCTGATCCTCCCCGAGGTGGCGGTCACCCCGGCCGGGGTGTTCCCGCGGATGAAGCGCTTCACCGTGGTCGGCACCTTCCGCGTCGGTGCCGGCGAACTGGATGGCGGCCTGTCGCTGATCCACCTGGAAGACGCCGCGCGCCTGCAGCACTGGAAGACCAATCAGGTACAGGGGCTGCGCCTGAAGCTCGACGACCTGTTCCAGGCGCCGCGGGTGGCCTGGGAGATCGCCCGGACCCTGACCGACAACGACTTCTACGCCCGCGACTGGACGCGCAGCCACGGCAACCTGTACCAGGCCATCCGCATGGAAAAGACCATGATCGGGCTGTTGCTGCTGCTGATCGTCGCGGTCGCCGCGTTCAACATCATTTCCACCCTGGTGATGGTGGTCACCGACAAGAAGTCGGACATCGCCATCCTTCGTACCCTCGGCGCCACGCCGGGGCAGATCATGGCTACCTTCATGGTCCAGGGTACGGTGATCGGGGTGATCGGCACGCTGGTCGGCGGGGTCCTCGGGGTGGTCGCGGCGCTCAACGTCAGCGCCTGGATTTCCGCCCTGGAAAAGCTGCTGGGCCACCAGTTCCTCGCGTCCGACGTGTACTTCATCGATTACCTGCCGTCGCAGCTGATGCTCGACGATGTCGTGCTGGTCTGCGGCGCGGCCCTGGTCCTCAGCTTCTTCGCCACTTTGTATCCAGCCTGGCGTGCGGCGCGCACCCAGCCTGCGGAGGCTTTGCGTTATGAATGACAAGTCGGTGCTGAGTTGCCGCAACCTGAGCAAGAGCTACGACGAGGGGCCGCAATCGGTGCAGGTGCTGTCCGGCGTCGAGTTGAACCTGCTGCCTGGGGAGCGGGTGGCTATCGTCGGCAGCTCCGGTTCGGGCAAGAGCACCTTGCTGAACATGCTCGGCGGCCTGGATACGCCCTCCGCCGGCAGCGTCTGGCTCGCCGGCGAGGAGCTCTCGGCGCTGAACGAGACGGCCCGCGGGCTGCTGCGCAACCGCGCGCTGGGCTTCGTCTACCAGTTCCACCACCTGTTGCCGGAGTTCACCGCCCTGGAGAACGTCTGCATGCCGCTGTTGATCGGCCGCACGCCGATCGCGGAAGCCCGCCAGCGGGCGGCCGAGCTGCTGGAACGGGTCGGGCTGGGGCATCGCCTGTCGCACAAGCCGGCCGAGCTGTCCGGCGGCGAGCGCCAGCGGGTGGCGATCGCCCGCGCGCTGGTCAACCGTCCGCAGTTGGTACTGCTCGACGAGCCCACCGGCAACCTCGACCAGCATACCGCCCAGGGTATCCAGGAACTGATGCTGGAACTGAGCCGTTCGTTGCAGACCTCGTTCCTGGTGGTAACCCACGATCTCCAGCTGGCCGGGCACATGGATCGCATCCTGCGCCTGGAAGAAGGCCGACTGATCGCCGCGTAGCGGGGCGACGGCGTGCCCGCCGTCCGCTCCCGTCCGGCGAATCCCCCATCGACTCGGTGCATCCGCGACATGTTCAGACCGTTACCGTTCTTCATAGGCCTGCGCTACACCCGCGCCAAACGCCGCAACCACTACATCTCGTTCATCTCGCTGACCTCGATGATCGGCCTGGCGCTGGGCGTGCTGGCGATGATCATCGTGCTCTCGGTGATGAACGGCTTCCAGAAGGAAATGCGCACGCGGATCCTCGGCATGGTGCCGCATGCCACCATCAGCGCGGCGCAGCCGCTGGACGACTGGCAGACCGTCGCCAACGCGGCGCTGCGGCACCGCGAGGTGGTCGGCGCGGCGCCGTTCGCCGAACTGCAGGGCATGCTGTCGTACAAGGGCAACATGCTGCCGGTGCTGGTCAACGGCATCGATCCGCAGGAGGAGCGCAAGGTCTCCATCGTCGGCGAACACATCGTCCAGGGCAGCCTGGACGACCTCAAGCCTGGCGAGTTCGGCATCGTCCTCGGCGAGATCACCGCGCGGCGCTTCCATGTCAATGTCGGCGACAAGCTGACCCTGATCGTCCCGGAGGCCACCAGTGCGCCGGGCGGCATCACTCCGCGCATGCAGCGCTTCACCATAGTCGCCCTGTTCAAGGTCGGCGCCGAACTGGACAACTCGCTGGCGCTGGTCGACATCGCCGATGCCGGCCAGTTGCTGCGCCTGCAACCGGGCCAGGTGCCGAGCGTGCGCCTGGAGCTGAAGGATCTCTACCAGTCGCCGCAGGTCGCCGCCAAGGTGGTCAAGGAGTTGGGGCAGGGCTTCAGGTCCAGCGACTGGACCAGGACCCAGGGCAGCCTGTTCAACGCGATGAAGATGGAAAAGACCATGATCGGCCTGCTCCTGCTGCTGATCATCGCGGTCGCCGCCTTCAACATCATCGCCACCCTGATCATGGTGGTCGCCGACAAGCGCACCGACATCGCGATTCTTCGTACCCTCGGCGCCACGCCGCGGCAGATCATGGCGATCTTCATGGTCCAGGGCACCGTCATCGGCGTGATCGGGACGGTCATCGGCGGGGTGCTCGGGGTGTTCGCGGCGTTGAACATCACCGGGATGATCGACCGCATCGAGCGGTTGGTCGGGCACAAGGTCTTCAGCTCGGATGTGTACTTCATCAACTACCTGCCTTCCGATCTGCAGGTGCTGGACGTGGTGCTGATCTGCAGCGCTGCATTGCTGATGAGCTTCCTCGCCACCCTGTACCCATCCTGGCGCGCGGCGCGGACACAACCGGCCGAGTCGCTGCGCTACGAGTGAGCGAGAAGGCCTGCGCCAGTCCCTGCACGGAGCGGACAAGGCCCATGAAAAAGCCGCCTTCGAGGCGGCTTTTTCATGTCCGGCGGATCACTTCGCGGCGACCCGTTCGCGACGTTGCCGGCAGCGTCGGCTCCAACTGCGCTGCACCCACCAGCGCCAGTAGAGCATCGTCAGCGCGTAGCCGAGGATGGCGGCGATGATGCCGCAGACCACCGAACCGAGCAGGAAGGGCTGCCAGAGGCTGGACAACTCCTGGCTGATCCATTCCCAGGTGAGATGGTCCGGCAGGGTGCGCGGCGGCACCTGCATCAACCAGGCGCCCAGCTTGTAGGTGCAATAGAAGACCGGGGGCATCGTGATCGGATTGGTCAGCCAGACCAATCCGACGGAGATTGGCAGATTGCTCCGAATCCACACCGCCAGACCGGCCGCCAGCAGCATCTGCATCGGCATCGGGATGAAGGCGGCGAACAGCCCGGCGGCCATGGCGCGCGATACCGAATGGCGATTGAGATGCCAAAGGTTGGGATCGTGCGTCAATTTGCCGAGAAAGCGCAGCGACTTCTGCGAGCGGATGCTTTCCGGATCGGGCATGTAGCGCTTGAACAGGCGACGCGGCATGTGGGCTCTCGGTGGATATAGGCTTGCGTATTATGCCAAGCAAGATGACAGGATTTCGTTGCCCATTGTATGACCCCATGTGACATGTCGGGGAGCGGAGGGCACGTCACGGGGATGGGAGGAACCGTTCATGCGCCTGGGATTGCCAGCCCTCGCCGCGGGGCTGCTGGCCCTGCGCTTCCTGGTGGAATTGCCGTCGCTCGGCTGGCTGCTGGGCATGGCCGCCGCCGGACTGTTGCTGCTGTTCGGCCGGCTGTACTGGCTGGGGTTGTTCCTGCTCGGGTTCGCCTGGGCCTGCGGCTCGGCGCAAGTCGCCCTGGACGGACGCCTGGCCGCCGAGCTGGATGGTCGCACCCTTTGGCTGGAGGGGCGTGTGGTCGATCTGCCGGCGAGCGGCGAGGGCATCACGCGCTTCCGGCTGGAGGAGGTCAGTGGCGCGCGGGGCGTCCTTCTTCCCGAGCGTCTGCGCCTGAGCTGGCGTGGTGCGCCGCCGCTGATGGGCGGCGAACGCTGGCGCCTGGCGGTGACCCTGAAACGCCCTCGCGGCCTGGTGAACGCGGCGGGTTTCGACTACGAAGCCTGGTTGTTGGGGCAGCGGGTCGGTGCCGTTGGAATGGTGAAGGCGGGCCAGCGCCTGCAGCCGGCCAGTGGCCTGGATGCCTGGCGCGACGCCTGGCGCCAGCGCCTCCTGGCGGTCGACGCGCAGGGGCGCGGCGCCGCCCTGGCGGCGCTGGTGCTGGGGGATGGCTCTGGATTGAGCGCGGCCGAGTGGCGCATGTTCCAGGACACCGGCACCGTGCATCTGATGGTCATCTCCGGTTCGCATATCTCGTTGCTGGCGGGGATGCTCTATGGCCTGGTGGCGGCCTTGCATCGCCTGGGCTGCTGGCCGCGGCGCCTGCCCTGGCTGCCCTGTGCCTGCGCCCTGGGTTTGCTTGGTGCCTGGAGCTACGGGTTGATGGCGGGTTTCGAGGTCCCGGTGCGGCGTGCCTGCCTGATGGTCAGCCTGGCGCTGGTCTGGCGCCTGCGTTTCCGCCACCTGGGCTTGCTGACCCCGCTGCTGGGAACGCTGGTGCTGGTCTTGCTGGTCGAGCCGCTGGCCAGCCTGCAGGCGGGGTTCTGGCTGTCGTTCCTGGCGGTTGCCCTGCTGCTCTGGCTGTTCGCCGGGCGCCTTGGGCGCTGGCGCTGGTGGGCGGCCTGGGGGCGTGCGCAGTGGGGGATGGCGCTGGGGCTGGCGATGCCGCTGCTGGCGCTGGGCCTGCCGTTGAGCCTGAGCGGAGCGCTGGCCAACCTGCTGGCGGTACCTTGGATCGAACTGCTGGTAGTGCCCCCGGCCCTGGCGGGGAGCCTGCTGCTGTGGGTACCCGGGCTGGGCGAGGGGCTGCTTCGCGCCGCTGGCGTTTCGCTGGACCTGCTGTTTCGTGCGCTTGGCCTGCTGGCGGGCCTGGCCGAGGCCTGGCAGCCACCCGCCGCAGCGGCCTGGAGCGTAGCGCTGGGCATGCTCGGCGCGCTCTGCTGGCTGGCGCCGGCTGGCTTGCCGTTGCGTGCCCTCGGTGCCGCGTTGTTACTGCCGGCGTTGTTGCCGTCATCGCCGCCTGTCGAATGGGGGCGGGCGGAAGTGCGGGTGCTGGACGTCGGCCAGGGGCTGGCCGTGCTGGTGCGTACCCGGGAGCATGCCTTGCTCTATGACAGCGGTGCGCGGCAGGGGGCATTAGACATGGGCGAGCGGGTGGTGGTGCCGGTGCTGCGTAGCCTGGACTTGCGACGCCTGGACGGCCTGTTGCTGAGCCATGCCGACAGCGACCATGCAGGCGGTGCTCCTACGGTCGCTTCCCGATTCCCGCCGGGTTGGCTGGTCAGCGGCGAACCCGCGCGCCTGCCTTCGCCGTTGTTCGCGGACAGCTGCGACGAGCGGAGCTGGTCCTGGGATGGCGTGGTTTTCGAACAGTGGGCATGGGCGCAGGCCGGCGACAGCAACGACCGCTCCTGCGTGCTGAGGGTCGAGGCCGATGGCGAAGTCCTGCTGCTGACCGGGGACATGTCGCGTGCGGCCGAGCATGCCTGGCTGGCGCGACAGGCCGATCCGCGGGTCGACTGGTTGCTGGCGCCGCACCACGGCAGCCGCAGCTCCTCCGGAGTCGCCTTCGTGTTGCGTACGCGGCCTCGCCATGTGCTGGTCTCGCGAGGTTGGCGTAACGCCTTCGGCCATCCCCATGGCGAAGTGATGGAGCGTTACGCGAGGGTCGCCGCGCAGGTCCACGACACGGCACGCGACGGTGCCCTGACGTTTCTCCTCGGAAGCCGTGGCGGTGCACGCCGGGAGCGTGATTCGGCGCACTTCTGGCGGGAAAAATGAGAACCGTGGCGGTCGGCGGAAAAGGGTCGCTGTGCTAGAGTGGCGCCACTTTTTTTTCGGGGATATGCCACTGTGTGGGAACTGGTTCAAGCCGGCGGCTGGATGATGCTGCCGATCATTCTGAGTTCGATCGCCGCCACCGCCATCGTCGCGGAGCGCCTGTGGACGCTGCGCAAGAGCCGCGTCGCGCCGCCCGAGCTGCTCGGCCAGGTGTGGAAGCAGATCAAGGGCAAGCAACTGAGCGCCCAGAAGCTCAAGGACCTGCGCGCCAACTCGCCGCTGGGAGAGATCCTCGCCGCCGGCCTGGCCAACTCCAAGCACGGTCGCGAGATCATGAAGGAGTGCATCGAGGAGGCTGCTTCCGGTGTCATCCACGAGCTGGAGCGCTACCTCAACGCCCTCGGCACCATCGCCGCGATGGCGCCGCTGCTGGGCCTGCTGGGTACGGTGTTCGGCATGATCCAGATCTTCGGCGCCTTCATGGACAACGGCATGGCCAACTCGCCGATGCTCGCCGCGGGCATCTCCAAGGCATTGATCACCACCGCCGCCGGCCTGCTGGTGGCGATTCCGGCGGTGTTCTTCCATCGCTACCTGCTGCGGCGGGTCGACGAACTGGTGATCGCCATGGAGCAGGAGGCCATCAAGCTGGTGGAAGTGGTGCAGGGCGATCGTGAAGTCGACTACGTCGAGGAAGGCAAAGCGTGAAATTCCGCCGCAGACGGGCGGGTGCCGCCCGTGAAGACGTCTTCATCAACCTGGCGTCGCTGATCGACGTGATCTTCGTCCTGCTGCTGTTCTTCGTGGTCAGTACCACCTTCACCCGCCCCGAGCAGCTCAACATCGAGCTGCCATCGGCGGAGAGCGGCGAAACCGCCGGCACCGAGCAGAAGCAACTGGAACTCTCGGTGGATGCCGAGGGGCACTACGCCCTGAACGGGCAGGCGCTGGCCAAGAGCGACCTAGCCACCCTGATGGCGGCGATGCAGCGTGAATCGGCGGGCGACAACAACCTGCCGGTGGTGATCAGCGCCGATGCCAAGTCCACCCACCAGTCGGTGGTCACGGCGATGGACGCAGCGGGTAAGCTGGGCTTCGTCCACCTGCGCATCACCACGGTCGAGAACACGGCGGCCAAGCCCTGATGTCGTTCTCCGAGCGACTGCTCGCCGCCTGGTACCAGGGGCATCCGGCGCTGGCGCTGCTGCGTCCGCTGGAGGCTCTCTATCGCCGGGTGGCGAACGGCCGCCGGGCGGACTTCCTGTCCGGGCGCAAGCCCGCTTACCGGGCACCGCTGCCGGTGCTGGTGGTAGGCAACATCACCGTCGGCGGAACCGGCAAGACGCCGATGATCCTCTGGATGATCGAGCACTGCAGGGCTCGTGGCTTGCGGGTTGGCGTGATCAGCCGCGGCTATGGTGCCCGGCCGCCCACCACGCCGTGGCGGGTGCGGGCCGAGCAGGACGCCGCGGAGGCCGGCGACGAACCGCTGATGATCGTCCGGCGCAGCGGCGTGCCGCTGATGATCGACCCGGATCGTCCGCGCGCCCTGCAGGCGCTGCTCGCCGAAGAGCAGTTGGACCTGGTCCTCTGCGACGATGGCTTGCAGCACTATCGCCTGGCGCGCGATCTGGAGCTGGTGCTGATCGATGCCGCGCGCGGTCTCGGCAATGGTCGTTGCCTGCCGGCCGGTCCGTTGCGCGAACCGGCGGAGCGTCTGGAAAGCGTCGACGCGCTGCTTTACAACGGCGCCGACGAGGATCCCGACGGCGGTTACGCATTCCGTTTGCAGCCTACCGCGCTGATCAACCTGCAGAGCGGCGAGCGCCGACCGCTGGAGCATTTTCCCGCGGGCCAGGAGGTCCATGCCCTGGCCGGGATCGGCAATCCGCAGCGTTTCTTCAGGACGCTCGAGGCGCTACACTGGCGGGCGATTCCGCATGCCTTCCCGGATCACGCGACCTACACGGCGGCCGAACTGGCGTTCAGCCCGCCACTGCCGCTGCTGATGACCGAGAAGGATGCCGTTAAATGCCGGGCTTTCGCAGCGGCCGACTGGTGGTACCTGGCGGTCGATGCGGTGCCTTCCCCAGCATTCGTCGCCTGGTTCGACGCCCGACTCGAGCATCTCCTGGCGCGCTGACCGGCGGCCGTGCCGCCATTGTATGAAGGACTCCGCCATGGACCCGAAACTCCTCGATATCCTTGCCTGCCCGTTGACCAAGGGCCCGCTGGTGCTCAGCGAAGACAAGACCGAACTGATCAGCAAGCAGGCCGGCCTGGCCTATCCGATCCGCGACGGCATCCCGGTGATGCTGGAGAGCGAGGCTCGCTCCCTGAACGTGGACGAGCGGCTGGACAAGTAATGACCCAGGCGTTCACTGTCGTCATTCCCGCCCGCTACGCCTCCACTCGCCTGCCCGGCAAGCCATTGCAGGATATCGCCGGCCAGCCAATGATCCAGCGCGTCTGGAACCAGGCCCGCAAGAGCGCCGCCAGCCGCGTGGTCGTCGCCACCGACGACGAACGCATCCTGGCGGCGTGCCAGGGGTTCGGCGCCGAGGCGCTGCTGACACGTGCCGAGCACAACTCCGGCACCGATCGCCTGGAGGAAGTCGCTTCCCGGCTCGGCCTGGCCAGCGATGCCATCGTGGTCAACGTCCAGGGCGACGAGCCGCTGATCCCTCCAGCGCTCATCGACCAGGTGGCGGCCAACCTGGCTGCGCACCCGGAAGCTGCCATCGCTACCCTGGCCGAGCCGATCCATGAGGTCTCCGCGCTGTTCAATCCGAACGTGGTCAAGGTCGCCACCGACATCGACGGCCTGGCCCTGACTTTCAGTCGTGCGCCCTTGCCCTGGGCTCGCGACGCCTTCGCCCGCGATCGCGACAGCCTGCCGGAGGGCGTGCCCTATCGTCGCCATATCGGCATCTATGCCTACCGCGTGGGGTTCCTTGCCGATTTCGTCGCCTGGGGACCGTGCTGGCTGGAGAACGCCGAGAGCCTCGAGCAGTTGCGCGCTCTCTGGCACGGGGTGCGAATCCATGTGGCCGATGCCCGCGAAACCATGCTTCCGGGCGTGGATACGGTGGAAGACCTCGAACGCGTTCGCCGCGTGCTGGGGGGCTGATGCGCGTCCTGTTCGTCTGCCTGGGCAACATCTGCCGGTCGCCCACCGCCGAAGGCGTGTTCCGGCGCAAGGTCGAGGAGGCCGGTCTGGCCTCCCGTATCCATGTCGATTCCGCCGGCACCGCCGGCTGGCATGTCGGCAAGGCACCTGACCAGCGCACCCGCCTGGCCGCGCAAAGGCGCGGCTACGATCTGTCGGCACTGCGTGGACGCCAGGTCGGCATCGAGGATTTCTCCTGCCATGACCTGATCCTGGCCATGGACCTGTCCAACCTGGCCGACCTCGAGATCCTGCGTGCCGGGCGCGGTGCCGCCGAACTGGATCTGTTCCTGCGTCGCTACGGATCCGAGCGGGACGAAGTACCCGATCCCTACTATGGCGGCGAAGAAGGCTTCGAGCAGGTCCTCGACCTGATCGAACATGCCTGCGACCGTCTGTTGATCGAAGCCAAGGGGCGACTGTGAGCCTGGAACTGCAAGAGCATTGCTCGCTGAAGCCCTATAACACCTTCGGCATCGACGTGCGCGCCCGCCTGCTGGCTCACGCCCGGGACGAGGCCGATGTGCGCGAAGCCCTGGCCCTGGCTCGGGCGCGTGGATTGCCGCTGCTGGTGATCGGTGGTGGTAGCAACCTGCTGCTGACCCGTGACGTCGAGGCGCTGGTATTGCGCATGGCCAGCCAGGGGCGGCGAATTGTTTCCGATGCCGCGGATTCGGTGCTGGTCGAGGCGGAGGCGGGCGAGGCCTGGGACCCATTCGTGCAATGGAGCCTGGAACAGGGCCTGGCCGGTCTGGAAAATCTCAGCCTGATTCCCGGCACCGTGGGTGCGGCGCCGATGCAGAACATCGGCGCCTATGGCGTGGAGCTGAAGGATGTCTTCGACAGCCTGACGGCGCTGGATCGCCAGGGTGGAACCCTGCGTGAGTTCGATCGCCAGGCCTGCCGTTTCGGCTACCGCGACAGCTTGTTCAAGCAGGAGCCGGATCGCTGGCTGATCCTCCGCGTGCGCCTGCGCCTGACGCGGCGGGAGAGGCTGCACCTGGACTACGGGCCGGTACGCCAGCGCCTGGAGGAGGAGGGCATCGCCAGTCCGACGGCCAGGGACGTAAGCCGGGTAATCTGCGCCATTCGCCGGGAGAAGCTGCCCGACCCCGCCGTGTTGGGCA
Organism: Pseudomonas sp. PS1(2021); assembly: GCF_020405165.1. Taxonomy (NCBI): domain Bacteria; kingdom Pseudomonadati; phylum Pseudomonadota; class Gammaproteobacteria; order Pseudomonadales; family Pseudomonadaceae; genus Pseudomonas; species Pseudomonas sp. PS1(2021). The sequence goes on from NZ_CP084484.1 coordinate 778,770, forward strand.
ATGCCGGCAGCTTCTTCAAGAACCCGCTGGTGGATGCGGCGCAGGCCGAACGCTTGCGTCAGGCCTTCCCGGATCTGGTCGGCTATCCGCAGGCGGACGGTCGGCTGAAGCTGGCTGCAGGCTGGCTGATCGATAAGGGCGGCTGGAAGGGTTTCCGCGATGGCCCGGTGGGGGTGCACGCGCAGCAGGCGCTGGTCCTGGTCAACCATGGCGGCGCCACCGGTGCTCAGGTCCAGGCATTGGCGGAGCGTATCCAGGAGGACGTCCGTCGGCGTTTCGGTGTCGAATTGGAGCCTGAGCCCAATCTCTACTGAGGGTGCGGCTGGAGAATGAAAAAGGGATGCCGGCGGCATCCCTTTTTCATTGTGCGTGTTCGGCGGCTCTGGTCATGACGGGCGCGGAATGGCGCGCAAAAAAAAGGGGATGCCATGGCATCCCTTTTTTCAGCCTGTCACTCAGGCATGCGGGCGCGAGGTTTCGCTTTCCTCGGTCTTTTTCGCGTGCTCCGTGTCGGCGGCATCTTCGCCGGAAGCTTCAGGCTCGGCCTGTACCGCTTCCTGGGCTTCGTCCGCCTGGGACGGAGCGTCGGCCTGGGCGGTTTCTTCAACCTGGGGTGCGGCAGGTTCCTCCTGGGTCGACGCTTCCTCGCTCGCTACAGCCGGGATCTCCTCGGCAGCGGGAGCGGCCTGAGCTGCCGCTTCGGCTGCTGCTGCGGCTTCGCGTGCCAGACGCTCGGCTTCGCGTTGCAGGCGACGTTTTTCCCTTGGGTCGTTGAGGGCGCGGCCGGTCGCGTTGGCCGGCACCGCCGCGATGGCCGGGGTCGGCTCCTCGGTGGCTGCGGGCTCGCTAGGGGCTGCTGCTTCGACGGTCACCGGGGCGGCAACTTCTTCGGCCGCTTCCGTTGCCGGTTGCACGGCGCTCTCGGCGTCTTCGCGGCTTTCCACGCTTTCGCTGGCGAAGGGAGCTTCTTCAGTGGCTTGCGCGACCAGCAGAGTGCTCTGGTCGGCTTCGTCCCGGACCACGCTGACGGTCACCGGCGCTTCGATGTCGGCGGTTTCGCCGGCATTGGCCTCGGTGTCCGCGCCCTGGGTTTCGACGGCTTCGCTGGTCGGCGCGTCGGTTTCATCGCTTGCCGTGGTTTCGCTGGCAGCCTCGCTGGTAGTGGCCGGGGTTTGCTCCACGTTTGCTTCTACGGCTTCGCTGGCGACAGCGATACCGGCAGCGGCGGCGGCTGCGACGGTGTTCAGCGGCGCGGCGGCGTTATCGGTCGCCTCGCTGCCTTCCAGCTCACCGCTGACCTCGCGCTGGCGTTCGCGGCGGTTGCTGCGACGACGCTGGCCGCGGGAGCGGCGGCGCGGGCGCTCGCCATCGGTATCGTCCTGCTCGTCCTGCTCCAGGCTCTCGTCGTTCGGCAGCGCCTCGGCTTCCAGGGCCGCGGCGTCGCGAGCCTGGCGATCCTCTCGCGGCTGGCGCTCTTCGCGGGCCGGGCGCTCGGCGCGTTCTTCACGGCCTTCGCGGGGTTGGCGCTCTTCGCGAGCCGGGCGTTCGGCGCGCTCTTCGCGGCGGCGTTCGCTGCGTTCCTCGCGACCTTCGCGGCCTTCGCGCGGCTGGCGTTCTTCGCGGGGCGTCCGCTCGGCGCGCTCTTCACGGCCTTCGCGCGGCTGGCGCTCCTCTCGAGCCGGGCGCTCGGCGCGCTCTTCGCGGCGGCGTTCGCTGCGCTCTTCGCGGTTCGGGCGTTCGGCGCGCTCTTCGCGCGGTTGACGCTCTGCGCGTTCCTCGCGGGGCTTGCGCTCTTCGTCGCGGCGATTGCCATCGCGGCCATCGCGGCGGCGGTTCTGCTGGCGGCCGTTGCGACGCTCGTCCTGGCGGGTTTGGCGCTCGGCAGCCGGCTTGCTGGTTTCAGCAGGCTTGGCGGCAGGTTGATCCTTGCCTGCGAACAGGCCGACCAGGGACTTCACCAGGCCCTGGAACAGGCTCGGCTCGGGCATCGGCTTGGCCGGCTCGACCGGTGCTTCGGTGTGTTGCGGTGCGGGCTGCTGGGGAGCGACGGTCTTGACTGCTGCTTCCTGGCGGACCAGGGTGCGGGTCGAACTGACCGGCTGGGCTTCTTCGTGCTCGACGGCGGCCATTTCGTAGCTGGTCTGGCCGGCAACCAGTTCGGGGCTGTCATCGCGCAGACGCTGGACTTCGAAATGCGGGGTTTCCAGATGATCGTCCGGCAGGATGAAGATGCGCGCGCGGGTACGCAGTTCGATCTTGGTGATGGCGTTGCGCTTCTCGTTGAGCAGGAAGGCGGCGACCTGGAAGGGCACGCGGGCGCGGACTTCCGCGGTGCGGTCCTTCAGGGCTTCTTCCTCGATCAGGCGCAGGATGGCCAGCGACAGCGACTCGACGTCGCGGATGATGCCCTGGCCGTTGCAGCGCGGGCAGACGATGCCGCTGGTCTCGCCGAGGGACGGACGCAGGCGCTGGCGGGACATTTCCAGCAGGCCGAAGCGCGAGATGCGACCGACCTGGACGCGCGCGCGGTCGGCCTCGAGGGCTTCGCGGACACGCTCTTCCACGGCGCGCTGGTTCTTCGCCGGGGTCATGTCGATGAAGTCGATGACGATCAGGCCGCCGATATCACGCAGGCGTAGCTGGCGGGCGATTTCCTCGGCCGCTTCCAGGTTGGTCTGCAGGGCGGTTTCCTCGATGTCGCCGCCCTTGGTGGCGCGCGCCGAGTTGATGTCGATGGAAACCAGGGCCTCGGTCGGGTCGATGACGATGGAGCCGCCGGACGGCAGCTTCACTTCGCGCTGGAAGGCGGTCTCGATCTGGCTCTCGATCTGGAAGCGATTGAACAGCGGAACGCTGTCCTGGTACAGCTTCACCTTGCTGGCGTACTGCGGCATCACCTGGCGGATGAAGTTCAGGGCTTCTTCCTGGGCGTCGATGCTGTCGATCAGCACTTCGCCGATGTCCTGGCGCAGGTAGTCGCGGATGGCGCGGATGATGACGTTGCTTTCCTGGTAGATCAGGAAGGGTGCGCCACGTTCGCCGGAAGCTTCCTTGATCGCGCTCCACAGTTGCAGCAGGTAGTCGAGGTCCCACTGCAGTTCCTCGGTGCTGCGGCCGAGGCCGGCGGTGCGCACGATCAGGCCCATGTCGGCCGGTGCGTTGAGGCCGTTCAGGGCCTCGCGCAGCTCGTTGCGCTCTTCGCCTTCGATGCGGCGGGAAATGCCACCGGCGCGCGGGTTGTTCGGCATCAGCACCAGGTAACGGCCGGCCAGGCTGATGAAGGTGGTCAGGGCGGCGCCCTTGTTGCCGCGCTCTTCCTTCTCGACCTGGACGATGACTTCCTGGCCTTCGCTCAGGACTTCCTTGATGTTGATCCGGCCTTCGGGGGATTTCTTGAAGTATTCGCGGGAGATTTCTTTGAGGGGGAGGAAGCCGTGGCGTTCGGCGCCGAAGTCGACGAAGGCGGCTTCGAGGCTGGGTTCGACGCGAGTGATGCGGCCTTTGTAGATGTTGGCCTTCTTCTGCTCGCGGGCGCCCGACTCGATGTCGAGGTCGAACAGGCGTTGGCCGTCGACCAGTGCAACACGCAACTCCTCGGGTTGAGTCGCGTTGATCAGCATTCTTTTCATGTAGTACCAATGGTTTCCGGGGCTACCGGAAACGGCGATCGGCACACACGACTCTCACGGTCGGTGCTCGGGCGCGTATTCAGGAATGGCGGGCCATTCCCGTGTCCAGCGGCGCTCGGCACTGGGTGCCGGTCCGCGACTACGTCTCCTGCTTCCTGTGTTTCAGAAGCACTTGAGTCAGGAGGAGGAATCGGCTGTCGGAGGCGGACGAAAAATGCGTCTCGATCAAGCTAGAAGCTACGCAGTCCAACAGCCGTACATCTCCACCCTACACATGTTCCTTAAGAATCGGGCGCCGCTCGCAGTATCCGGAGCGGGTTGGCATCTCGCGCTCACCGAAGTGGTCGCGGCTCATGTTTCAAGGCTTTGGTTTCGAGTCGTTAGCGGGTTGGAAATTTTCGTATTTCCGCTGAAACGCCTCTGTAGGACGGCCTGACGTCCGTTCAAAGTGTTTGCAGGCGAGGGGGAAATGCAGGTTGGCAATCATCCGCAGGCCAGGCCGCTTATGGCGGCTTCCCGACTATAGCAGCAATGATTAAGTGCTTCAATTGAATGAAAAATTGTTATGATGTACGGATGACTACTCCCGCCTCTCCGACCACCGGTGTCCAGCTGCTCGATGTGCCGCCGGAACTGGCTGGTCAACGTATCGACAATTTCCTTATCGCCCGTCTCAAGGGTGCGCCCAAGACCCTGATCTATCGCATCCTGCGTAAGGGCGAAGTGCGCGTGAACAAGGGGCGGATCAAGCCCGACTATCGGCTCCAGGCCGGAGACCAGGTGCGCGTGCCACCGCTGCGCCTGGCCGAGCGCGATGAGCCTGCGCCCCTGGCGCAGGGGCTGCTGGAGCGGATGGAAGCGGCGATCGTCTACGAGGACAAGGCGCTGATCGTGCTCAACAAGCCCGCCGGGATCGCCGTGCATGGCGGCAGTGGCGTGAGCGCCGGGGTCATCGAGGTGTTTCGCCAGTTGCGCCCCGATGCCAAGGATATCGAATTGGTGCATCGTCTCGATCGCGATACCTCCGGTCTGCTGATGATCGCCAAGAAGCGCAGCATGTTGCGTCACCTGCATGAGGCCCTGCGGGGCGAGAAGATCGTCGACAAGCGCTATCACGCCCTGGTCCGTGGCCACTGGCCGGCTGGCAAGAAGAACGTGCGCGCGCCGCTGCTGAAGAACAACCTGCGTTCGGGCGAGCGGATGGTGGAGGTGAACGTCGAGGGCAAGGACGCGCTGACCGAGTTCCGGGTGCTGCGTCGCTTCGGCGATTTCGCCACCCTGGTGGAAGCGCGCCCGATCACCGGGCGGACCCACCAGATCCGCGTGCATGCCAAGCATGCCGGGCATGCCATCGCCGGTGACCCGAAGTATGGCGACGAGGATTTCTCCCGCGAGATCCGCGAGCTGGGCGGCAAGCGCCTGTTCCTGCATGCCGCGCAGTTGCGCGTGCCGCTGCCCGACGGGCAGGTGCTGGAGTTGGAGGCGTCGGTGGACGAGATGTGGCAGCGTTCGCTGGAGCGTTTGAATGACTGACTATGCGTTGCTGGTATTCGATTGGGACGGCACCCTGGTCGACTCGATCGCGCGCATCGTCGATTCGATGAAGGCGGCGGCGCGGGAAACCGCTCTGCCGGAGCGGGACGATACCCGGATCAAGGGCATCATCGGCCTCGGCTTGCCCGAGGCGATCGCTTCGCTCTATCCGGAGGTTGGCGATCCTGCCCTGGTCGAGCGTTTCCGGCGCGCCTACAGCGAGCATTACCTGGCGCAGGAGGCGCAGCCGTCGCGGTTGTTCCCCGGCGTGGCCGAAGCCATGATGCATTTTCGCGAGGCCGGGTTCCGCCTGGCGGTCGCCACCGGCAAGAGTCGGCGCGGCCTGGACCGGGTGCTGGCGGGGCATGGCTGGAGCGATTTCTTCGATATCACCCGCTGCGCCGACGAAACGGCCAGCAAGCCGGACCCGTTGATGCTCCACGAGATCCTGGCGCACTGCCGGGTCGAGCCGGGGCGGGCGCTAATGATCGGTGATTCGCCGTTCGATCTGGAAATGGCGCGACGGGCGGGGATGGATTCGGTTGCGGTGGCCTATGGCGCCCAATCGCTGGAGCAGTTGCGGCCTTATGCGCCGCGGCTGGAAGTTGAGCATTTCACCGAGTTGCGCGCCTGGTTGGGCGGTGCTCGACGTGAGGCGGTTTCAGGAGTGGTTGAGCATGTCTGACGAGTGGAAGTCGGAAACGCCGAAGGCGAATGACGACAAGAGCTGGAAGCTGCTGGAAAAGGCGGTCCTCGCCGGGGTCCAGGAGCAGCGGCGGGCGCGGCGCTGGGGGATATTTTTCAAGTCGCTGACCTTCATCTATCTCTTTGTCGTGCTGCTGGCCTTCAGTCCGTTCGGCAGCCTGGAGAAGTCGGCCTCGCGCAGCGGTAGCCACACGGCATTGATCGAGGTGAAGGGCATGATCGCCGACGATGAGCCGGCCAGTGCCGACAATATCGTCACGGCCCTGCGCGCGGCGTTCAAGGACGAGGGTACCAAGGGGATCGTCCTGCGGATCAACAGTCCGGGCGGCAGTCCGGTGCAGTCGGGCTATATCTATGACGAGATTCGTCGCCTGCGCGGCGAGCACCCGAACGTCAAGGTCTATGCGGTGATCAGCGACCTGGGTGCCTCCGGCGCCTACTACATCGCCAGCGCCGCCGACCAGATCTACGCCGACAAGGCCAGCCTGGTCGGCTCCATCGGCGTGACGGCGGCCAGCTTCGGTTTCGTCGGCACCATGGAGAAGCTCGGTGTCGAGCGGCGCGTCTATACCTCCGGCGAGCACAAGTCGTTCCTCGATCCTTTCCAGCCGCAAAAGCCCGAGGAGACTCAGTTCTGGCAGCAGGTGCTGGATACTACCCACAAGCAGTTCATCGACAGCGTGAAAAAAGGGCGCGGCGACCGGCTCAAGGTCGAGGGGCACCCGGAGCTGTTCTCGGGTCTGGTCTGGTCCGGCGAGCAGGCATTGCAGTTGGGTTTGATCGACGGCCTGGGCAATGCCAGCTATGTGGCGCGCGAAGTGGTGAAGGAGAAGAAGATCGAGGACTACACCGTGCAGGAGTCGCCGTTCGATCGCTTCGCCAAGAAGTTCGGTGCCAGTGTGGCGGAGCGCCTCGCGCTGTGGATGGGTTGGCAGGGCCCGGTATTGCGCTGAGAGCGGAGCGTTTCCCTTCCTTATATAAAGAAGCCCGGCCGAAGCCGGGCTTCTTTAATATGGGAATGCCGGCTCAGGGGATTTCGACGCCTTCCTCGAGGAGCATGTCGACCAGGCGGATCAGGGGTAGTCCCACCAGGCTGGTGGCGTCCTCTCCTTCGGTGGCGCGGAACAGGCTGACGCCCAGGCCTTCCGCCTTGAAGCTGCCGGCGCAGTCCAGCGGGCGTTCCGCTTCGACGTAGCGGCGGATGCGGCTCTCGTCGAGGTGGCGGAAGTGCACGGTGAACGGCACGCACGCCACCTGGATGTGCCGGCTGGCGCTGTTGAGAAGGGCCAGTCCGGTGAGGAAGGTCACGCTCTTGCCGCTGGCGTTCCGTAGCTGCTGGATGGCGCGTTCGGGGGTATGCGGCTTGCCGAGGATGTCGCCGTCGAGCACGGCGACCTGGTCGGAGCCGATCACCAGGTGTTGCGGATAGTGTCCGGCCAGCGCTTCGGCCTTGCTGGCGGAAAGGCGGCGCACCAGTTCCTCGGCACTTTCTTTGGGGCGATGGCTTTCGTCGATATCGGGGCTGGCGCTTTCGAAGGGAAGGCGCAGGCGGGTCAGGAGTTCGCGTCGGTAGGGGGAGCTGGAGGCGAGGATCAGGTCGGGCATGAGGTTCTCCATGGCGAGCGGCCGATTTTAACGAAAAGACTCGTCCTTACAGCGGTTTATGGCTAATTTCCTTTGACAGGCGCGGGGGCGTCCCTATAATGGCGCGCTTATGTTGAATGGGCCGATTCCACCTCATATCGATCCGCGCAAGTTGGTCGACCGCGGCGCCACCCTCGAGGGTGTGTACGCGCTCGCCGATATGCCGCGTGTATGCGAGCAACTGATCAGCGATGCCGGTGAGGTGCGCGTGAAGGTTTCCTTCGAGCGCGACCACCAGAAGCTGGCGGTCATGCATATGCAGCTCGATACCGAGGTGAGCATGGTATGCCAACGCTGCCTGGATGCGGCGGCCATTCCCGTGCATGGCGAATATACCTACGCCATTCTTCGGGAAGGTCAGTCCGCCGACGGTCTGCCGAAGGGGTACGATGCGCTGGAAGTGGGGGAGGAACCCCTGGACCTGCTGGCGCTGGTCGAGGACGAGCTGTTGCTCGCCTTACCCATCGTTCCGGCCCATGACCCCGAAGTATGTCAGCACCCGGCTGGATTCGTCGTCGAAGACGAGCCGGAGTCGAGCGAAGTCGAGGACAAGCGTCCTAATCCGTTCAGCGTACTGGCACAGTTGAAGCGTGACCCAAACGTTTAGGAGTTAATCAATCATGGCTGTTCAGCAGAACAAAAAGTCTCGTTCCGCTCGTGACATGCGTCGTTCCCACGATGCGCTCGAGTCCAATGCTCTGTCCGTGGAAAAGAGCACCGGTGAAGTCCACCTGCGCCACCACGTATCCCCGGACGGCTTCTATCGCGGCCGTAAGGTAGTAGACAAGGGTTCCGACGAGTAATCCTTGTCCGCACCAATCATCGCGATTGATGCAATGGGTGGGGACTTCGGTCCCCACTGCGTTGTTCCGGCCTCTATTGCCTTCCTGGCCGAGAATTCCTCTTCGCAACTGATCCTCGTCGGTCAGCCTGCCCTCCTCGAAGAACTCCTTTCCCGCTATCCGTCGCTCGACCGGCAGCGCCTGCGCGTGCATGCGGCCAGCGAAGTGATAGGTTCTGACGAACGTCCCTCCCAGGCCTTGCGTGGCAAGCCGGACGCTTCCATGCGCGTGGCGCTGGAGCTGGTCCGCGACGGCCGGGCGCACGCGTGCGTCAGTGCCGGCAATACCGGGGCGTTGATGGCGCTGTCCCGGCACCTGCTGAAGACCCTGCCCGGTATCGACCGCCCTGCGATGGTGACGGCGGTTCCGACCGAGAAGGGGCATTGTCATCTGCTCGACCTCGGCGCCAACGTGGATTGCAGTGCCGAGCATCTCTACCAGTTCGCGGTGATGGGCGCGGTGGCGGCAGAGGCGTTGGGCTGCGTCTCGCCCCGGGTCGCCCTGCTCAACGTGGGAGTCGAGGAGATCAAGGGCAACCAGCAGGTCAAGCTGGCGGCGAGCCTGTTGCAGAAGGCCCAGGGGTTGAATTTCAGCGGATATATAGAAGGCGATGGCCTGTATCGCGGCGAGGCCGACGTGGTGGTCTGCGACGGTTTCGTCGGCAACATCCTGCTGAAGGCCAGCGAAGGCCTGGCGGCCATGGTGTCGGCGCGGATCGAACAGCGCTTCCGCGATGGACTGGCGGCGAAGCTGGTCGGTGCGCTGGCGTTGCCGCTGCTGCGCCGGCTGCGCGGCGACATCGCTCCGGCACGTTATAACGGCGCCAGTTTCCTCGGATTGCAGGGGATAGTGGTGAAAAGCCATGGGTCTGCCGCCGAGGAGGGTTTCCAGAGCGCCTTGCGTCGCGCGGCACTGGAAGTCCGGGAAAACCTGCCGCAACGATTGCATGGCCGTCTGGAGCATCTGCTGCTCTAATGTGTGACCGGGCGGTCCAGGCAGCCATCCAACACTCAGTTTCCTGCGCCAGTCGCGGCTGGCGCGTTATCTCCGACGAGCAAAAGACCACAAGGGACCTATTCAATGTCTGCATCCCTCGCATTCGTCTTCCCCGGCCAGGGTTCGCAATCCCTCGGCATGCTGGCCGAGTTGGGCGCCCAGCAGGCGCTGGTGCGCGATACCTTCGCCGAGGCCTCCGAGGCGCTCGGTTACGACCTTTGGGCGCTGGTCCAGAATGGACCTGAAGAGCGCCTGAACCAGACCGACAAGACCCAGCCGGCCATCCTCACGGTTTCGATCGCGCTCTGGCGCCTCTGGCTGGCCGAGGGCGGGGCGCGCCCGGCGTTCGTCGCCGGGCACAGCCTGGGCGAATATTCCGCATTGGTCGCGGCGGAAAGCCTGGCGTTCGCCGATGCGGTCAAGCTGGTCGAGCGTAGGGGCCAACTGATGCAGCAGGCGGTTCCGGCGGGGCAGGGCGGCATGGCCGCGATCCTTGGCCTGGAAGACGCCGATGTATTGGCGGCCTGTGCCGAGGCGGCCCAGGGCGAAGTGGTCAGCGCGGTCAACTTCAACGCGCCGGGGCAGGTAGTGATCGCCGGTGCCGCGGCTGCCGTTGAGCGTGCCATCGAGGCATGCAAGGCACGCGGCGCCAAGCGCGCGGTGGCGCTGCCGGTCAGCGTGCCGTCGCATTGCGAACTGATGCGTCCGGCCGCCGAGCAGTTCGCCGCCTCGGTCGAAAGCCTGCAGTGGCAGGCGCCGAAGATTGCGCTGGTGCAGAACGTCAGCGCCGCCGTGCCGGCTGATCTCGATACGCTGCGCCGCGACCTGCTGGCGCAGCTGTACAGCCCGGTTCGCTGGGTGGAGAGCGTCCAGCTGCTGGCGGAAAAGGGTGTCACCGAGCTGGTCGAGTGCGGGCCGGGCAAGGTCCTGGCAGGCCTCAACAGGCGCTGTGCGAAGGGCATCAATACCCATGGCCTGGATGGCGTCGAGGCGTTCGCCGCCACGCGCGCCGCCCTGGCCTGAGAGAGAGAAAGGAGAGAATCCCATGAGTCTGCAAGGTAAGGTCGCATTGGTAACCGGCGCCAGCCGTGGCATCGGCCAGGCGATTGCGCTGGAACTGGGGCGCCTGGGTGCCGTGGTCATCGGCACCGCGACCAGCGCGTCCGGCGCCGAGAAGATCGCCGAAACCCTCAAGGCCAATGGCGTCGAGGGTGCGGGCCTGGTCCTGGACGTTTCCAGCGACGAATCCGTAGCCGCGACCCTGGAGCACATCCAGCAGCATCTCGGCCAACCGCTGATCGTGGTCAATAACGCCGGCATCACCCGCGATAATCTGCTGGTGCGCATGAAAGACGACGAGTGGTTCGATGTGGTCAACACCAACCTGAACAGTCTCTACCGTCTGTCGAAAGCCGTTCTGCGCGGTATGACCAAGGCCCGCTGGGGGCGCATCATCAACATCGGTTCCGTGGTCGGCGCCATGGGCAATGCCGGGCAAACCAACTATGCCGCGGCGAAGGCCGGCCTGGAGGGCTTCACCCGTGCGCTGGCCCGGGAAGTCGGTTCGCGTGCCATTACCGTGAATGCGGTGGCACCGGGCTTCATCGACACCGACATGACCCGCGAGCTGCCGGAAGCCCAGCGCGAAGCGCTGCTGGGCCAGATTCCGCTGGGTCGCCTGGGGCAGGCGGAAGAGATCGCCAAGGTGGTCGGCTTCCTCGCTTCGGACGGCGCAGCCTATGTGACCGGGGCCACCGTGCCGGTCAATGGTGGGATGTACATGAGCTGAATGTGACGTTACCTTTCTCGGGTCTGTCATAAGCGCTGTCTAGAATTCGTTGCGGAATTGCAGCCGGGTTATTAGATAGAATTATCGAAGTGGCCGTGGGAAGGTGAGGCGTTCAGCTTGAAAAGCAGAAAACCCTTTCTATACACTTACCCGCAGCCCAGCTGCTCGGATTTTCCATAGGAGTGAAAACAAGGTATGAGCACCATCGAAGAACGCGTTAAGAAGATCGTCGCTGAACAACTCGGCGTGAAGGAAGAAGAAGTCACCAACAGCGCTTCCTTCGTCGAAGACCTGGGCGCCGACTCCCTTGACACCGTCGAGCTGGTGATGGCTCTGGAAGAGGAATTCGAGACCGAAATCCCTGACGAGAAAGCTGAAAAGATCACCACCGTTCAGGAAGCCATCGACTACATCGTTGCTCACCAGCAATAAGTAGTCGTCGGATTTTCCGACGTGGAAAAGCCGCACAGCCTGTAAGGGCGTGCGGCTTTTCTTTAGCGCCTTACCTACTCTGGTAGTCTTTCGGCGCAACCCCGTGAAATGAGAAAGAGGAAGTCGTAGTGTCGCGTAGACGCGTCGTCATTACTGGCATGGGCATGCTGTCGCCGCTGGGCCTGGATGTCCCGAGCAGTTGGGAAGGTATCCTCGCCGGTCGCAGCGGTATCGCCCCGATCGAGCATATGGACCTGTCCGCCTATTCCACCCGCTTCGGTGGTTCGGTCAAGGGTTTCAATGTCGAGGAATACCTGTCCGCCAAGGAAGCCCGCAAGCTCGACCTGTTCATCCAGTACGGTCTCGCCGCCAGCTTCCAGGCCGTTCGCGATTCCGGCCTGGAGGTCACCGACGCCAATCGTGAGCGTATCGGCGTATCCATGGGTTCCGGTATCGGCGGCCTGACCAATATCGAGAACAACTGCCGATCCCTGTTCGAGCAGGGGCCGCGGCGCATCTCGCCGTTCTTCGTGCCCGGTTCGATCATCAACATGGTTTCCGGCTTCCTGTCGATCCACCTGGGTCTGCAGGGGCCCAACTACGCCCTCACCACCGCCTGCACCACCGGTACCCACAGCATCGGCATGGCTGCTCGCAACATCGCCTATGGCGAAGCCGACGTGATGGTCGCCGGCGGTTCCGAAATGGCTGCCTGCGGTCTCGGCCTGGGCGGTTTCGGCGCGGCTCGCGCGCTCTCCACTCGCAACGACGAGCCGACCCGTGCCAGCCGTCCGTGGGACCGGGATCGCGACGGCTTCGTCCTGTCCGACGGTTCCGGCGCCCTGGTGCTCGAAGAACTGGAGCACGCCCGTGCCCGCGGCGCGCGCATCTATGCCGAGCTGGTTGGCTTCGGCATGAGCGGCGACGCCTTCCACATGACCGCGCCGCCGGAAGACGGTGCCGGTGCCGCCCGCTGCATGAAGAACGCTCTGCGCGATGCCGGCCTGGATCCTCGCCAGGTCGATTACATCAACGCCCATGGCACCTCCACCCCGGCCGGCGACATCGCCGAGATCGCCGCGGTGAAGAGCGTGTTCGGCGAGCATGCCCATGCGCTGTCGATGAGCTCGACCAAGTCGATGACCGGCCACCTGTTGGGGGCCGCCGGTGCGGTGGAGGCGATCTTCAGCGTGCTGGCCCTGCGCGATCAGGTCGCCCCGCCGACCATCAACCTGGATAACCCGGACGAAGGTTGCGACCTCGACCTGGTGGCCCACGAAGCCAAGCCGCGCAAGATCGACGTGGCCCTGTCGAACTCGTTCGGTTTCGGCGGGACCAACGGCACTCTGGTGTTCCGCAGGTTCGCCGACTGATGCTGGACTGGGTCGACGGCCGGCCCGCCGCCGAGCTGTCCGTGCGCGATCGCGGACTGGCCTATGGCGACGGGCTGTTCGAGACCCTGGCGGTGCGCGCCGGCACGCCGCGTCTCCTGGAACGCCACCTGGCGCGCCTGGAAGAGGGGTGTCGGCGCCTGGCGATCCCTCTCGACGCCGCGGCGTTGCGCCAGGAGTTGCTGGCGTTCTGCGCGGCGCTGGGCGACGGTGTCGCCAAGCTGATCGTCACCCGCGGCGAGGGTTTGCGTGGCTACGCGCCGCCTGCCGAGGCCTCGCCGCGGCGAATCCTCTCCGGATCGCCGCCTCCGGCCTATCCCGAGCGCCACTGGCAGCAAGGCGTGCGCCTGTTCGCCTGTCGTACGCGCCTGGCCGAGCAGCCCCTGCTGGCCGGCCTCAAGCACCTCAATCGCCTGGAGCAGGTTCTCGCCCGTGCCGAGTGGAGCGACGCCGGGCATGCCGAAGGGCTCATGCTGGACGTGCACGAGCGGGTAGTGGAGGGCGTGTTCAGCAACCTGCTGCTGGTTCTCGACGGCACCCTCGTGGCGCCTGACCTGCGGCGCTGCGGCGTCGCGGGAGTGATGCGCGCGGAATTGCTCGAACGCGCCGAAGGAATCGGCGTCCCGCTGGCGATACGGGATGTTTCCATGGCTGAACTGGCGACGGCCGACGAGGTCTTTCTGTGCAACAGCCAGTTCGGCATCTGGCCGGTCCGGGCATTGGACGAGCACGTCTGGCCGGTCGGCGAGCTGACCCGTAAACTGCAAGACCAACTTCGCGACGACCTGGATTTCTGACTTTGATGCGCAAACTGCTGGTGCTGCTGGAGAGTGGCCTGTTGTTCGTTGGCCTCTGCGTCGGCCTGGCTGCATGGCAGCAGCAGCGGGCGCTGGAGCAGCCCCTGCAATTGACCGAGGAGCGCCTGCTGGACGTTTCCTCGGGCTCCACGCCGGGCGGCATGCTCGCGCGTCTGGAGCAGGAAGAGGTGCTCCATGGCGCGTTCTGGCTGCGCCTCTACTGGCGTTTCAACCTGCCGGGCCAGGCCCTGCACAGCGGCGAATACCGCCTCTTGCCGGGGATGAAGGGCGCCGACCTGCTGGAACTCTGGCGTGAAGGCGAGGTGGTGCAGTACAGCCTGACCCTGGTCGAGGGCTGGAGTTTCCGCCAGGTGCGCGAAGCGCTCGCCAGGCAGGGCAAGCTGGAGCAGACCCTGGCCGGCCTGAGCGACGGCGAGATCATGCAACGCCTCGGCAAGCCCGACGAAGTGGCCGAAGGGCGCTTCTTCCCCGATACCTACCGCTACACCCGTGGCATGCGCGACATCGACATACTGCGCAAGGCCTACCAGCGCATGCAGACCATCCTCGCCAAGGAATGGGATGGCCGCAGCCAGGACCTGCCTTATCGCGACGCCTACCAGGCGCTGATCATGGCCTCGCTGGTGGAAAAGGAAACCGGCGTGCCGGAAGAGCGTTCGCAGATCGCCGGCGTCTTCGTCCGCCGCCTGCAGCGCGGCATGCTGTTGCAGACCGATCCGACGGTGATCTATGGCATGGGCGAGCGCTACAACGGCAAGATCACCCGCGCCGACCTGCGCGAACCGACCCCTTACAATACCTATGTGGTGCCGGGCATGCCGCCGACCCCGATCGCCCTGGCCGGGCGCGAGGCGATTCGCGCCGCGCTGCATCCGGCCGAGGGCGAGACCCTGTATTTCGTGGCGCGCGGCGATGGCAGCCATGTGTTCTCCAGCAGCCTGGACGAACACAACAAGGCGGTCCGCGAGTACCAGTTGAAGCGTCGCTCGGACTATCGCTCCAGCCCCGCGCCCATTACCACGCCGCCACAATGAGCGGCGCAGCCAAGATAAGGAGTGCCGTGTGACCGGCCTGTTCGTCACCCTGGAGGGCCCGGAAGGGGCCGGCAAGAGCACCAACCGCGACTACCTGGCCGAGCGTCTGCGCGAGCGCGGCATCGAGGTGCAGTTGACCCGCGAGCCTGGCGGCACGCCTCTCGCCGAGCGCATCCGTGAACTGCTGCTGGCGCCCAGCGACGAGCCGATGGCCGCCGATACTGAGCTGTTGCTGATGTTCGCCGCGCGGGCCCAGCATATCGCCGGGGTCATCCGCCCGGCGCTGGCGCGCGGGGCCGTGGTGCTCTGCGATCGCTTCACCGATGCCACCTATGCCTACCAGGGCGGCGGGCGCGGTTTGCCGGAGGCGCGCATCGCCGCGCTGGAAAGCTTCGTCCAGGGCGACCTGCGGCCCGACCTCACGCTGGTCTTCGACCTGCCGGTGGAAATCGGCCTGGCGCGGGCGGCGGCGCGTGGCCGGCTCGACCGTTTCGAGCAGGAGGACCGACGCTTCTTCGAGGCCGTGCGTCAGACCTACCTGCAGCGCGCCGCGCAGGCCCCGGAGCGTTACCAGGTGCTCGACGCCGGGTTGCCGCTGGCCGAGGTGCAGGCTGGCCTGGATCGGCTGCTGCCGAATCTGCTGGAGCGTCTGAATGGCTGATATCTATCCCTGGCAGCAGGCGCTCTGGAGCCAACTGGGCGGCCGCGCCCAGCACGCCCACGCCTATCTGCTCTACGGTCCCGCCGGGATCGGCAAGCGTGCCCTGGCCGAGCATCGGGCCGCCCAACTGCTCTGCCAGCGGCCCGCCGCCGCTGGCGCATGCGGCGAGTGCAAGGCCTGCCAGTTGCTCGCCGCCGGTACCCATCCGGACTACTTCGTGCTGGAGCCGGAGGAGGCGGAGAAACCGATCCGGGTCGATCAGGTCCGCGACCTGGTTGGCTTCGTGGTGCAGACCGCGCAACTGGGCGGGCGCAAGGTCGTGTTGCTCGAGCCCGCCGAGGCGATGAACGTGAACGCCGCCAACGCCCTGTTGAAAAGCCTCGAAGAGCCGTCGGGCGATACCGTGCTGCTGCTGATCAGCCACCAGCCCAGCCGCCTGTTGCCGACCATCAAGAGCCGCTGCGTGCAGCAGGCCTGCCCTTTGCCGGGCGCGGCGGCGAGTCTGGAATGGCTGGCGCGGGCCCTGCCCGACGAGCCGGCCGAGGCCCTGGAGGAACTGTTGGCGCTTTCCGGCGGCTCGCCGCTCACCGCCCAGCGCCTGCACGGCCAGGGCGTGCGCGAGCAGCGCGCGCAGGTGGTCGAGGGGGTGAAGAAGCTGCTCAAGCAGCAGATCGCCGCCAGCCCACTGGCCGAAAGCTGGAACAGCGTGCCGTTGCCATTGCTGTTCGACTGGTTCTGCGACTGGACGCTGGGCATCCTGCGCTACCAGTTGACCCACGACGAGGAGGGGCTGGGGCTGGCCGACATGCGCAAGGTGATCCAGTACCTGGGCGACAAATCCGGGCAGGCCAAGGTGCTGGCCATGCAGGACTGGCTGCTGCAACAGCGGCAGAAAGTGTTGAACAAGGCCAACCTCAACCGTGTCCTGCTTCTCGAAGCCCTGCTGGTGCAGTGGGCAAGCCTGCCCGGGCCGGGCTAGAATCCCGCTGATATTCGACTGGCAGGAACCTGCATGAGTTTGCCACCCAATCTGGGGCCGCGTAACGGCATCCTGTCCTTGACCATCAAGGACAAGTCCGTGCTGTACGCCGCCTACATGCCGTTCATCAGGAACGGCGGGCTGTTCATTCCCACCAACAAGAACTACAAGCTCGGCGACGAAGTCTTCATGCTGCTCAACCTGATGGAAGAGCCGGAGAAGATCCCGGTGGCCGGCAAGGTCGTCTGGATCACCCCGAAGGGCGCCCAGGGCAACCGTGCGGCGGGCATCGGCGTGCAGTTCAACGACGGTGACAACACCGCCCGCAACAAGATCGAAACCTACCTGGCCGGGGCGCTGAAGTCGGATCGGCCGACCCACACGATGTAACGCTAGACAGGATCATGCTGGTCGATTCCCACTGCCACCTCGATCGCCTCGACCTGGCCGCCCATGGTGGCTCGCTCGATGCGGCGCTGGATGCCGCGCGAGCGCGTGGCGTCGTTCAATTCCTCTGCATCGGCGTCAGCGCCGACAATGCCCAGGCGGTGAAGGCCCTGGCCGAGCGCTATGCCGACGTGCACTGTTCGGTCGGCGTGCACCCGCTGGACCTGGAGCCTGGAAGCGCGCCAGCGCTGGACTGGCTGCTGGGCGAACTGGCGCATCCGCGGGTGGTGGCGATCGGCGAGACCGGCCTCGACTACCACTACGAACCGGAAGCCGCCGAGTTGCAGCAGGAGGCGTTTCGCCTGCACCTGGAAGCCGCGCGAATCACCGCCAAGCCAGTGATCGTGCACACCCGCGAGGCGCGCGCCGACACGCTGGCGCTGCTGCGCGAGGCGGCGTTGCCGCAGGCCGGCGTGCTGCATTGCTTCACCGAGGACTGGGAAATGGCGCGATCGGCGCTGGACCTGGGCTTCTACATTTCCCTGTCCGGCATCGTCACCTTCCGCAATGCCGATGCCCTGCGCGAGGTGGCTCGCCAGGTACCGGCCGACCGGCTGCTGGTGGAGACCGACTCGCCCTACCTGGCGCCGATTCCCCATCGCGGCAAGCCGAACCTGCCGGAATACGTGCGCGATGTCGCCGAATTCCTCGCGACGTTGCGTGGCGTCAGCCTGGAAACCCTGGCGGAGCAGACTACCGCCAATTTCCATCGGCTGTTTCCGTTGGCCCGCTAGGCCGGCGCACGGATAAAAAAAACCCGGGTTCTGGGGGATGAATCCGGGTCAAGACCATTAGGAGTGGAACAAAGGTACGCATTCCTCGGTACCTTCACTGGCTGGGTACTTGGGGGGAGATACCACGCGCCAGTACCTTTCAGTATTGGTCATGTTCGTGGGGCGTCCAGACAGGGCTGGCGGTTTTTTAAACAGATTTGGAATACCCTTGCCGTCCTTGAGTACCTAGGTGCCTGCGACCTGGCGCAAGATCGCCAGGGTGTCGTCGATCACCGTCGAACTCGTGTAGAAGTGCGGGGAAAAACGGATACCTCCGCCACGCTGGGCGCAAATGACCCGCTCCTGGCGAAGCGTTTCGAAGAGTGTCCGGCTGTCCCGGCCGTCCAGGCTGAAGGTCAGAATGCCCGCGCGTCGGCTCGGGTTCCGCGGGCTGTGCAGGCGTACCCCGGGAATTCCCGACAGACCGTCCTGTAGCCACTGGACGCGCTCGGCGATGTCTCTGCCGACCCGCTCCATGCCGACCTCCTCCAACAGCCCCAGGCTGGCCTCCAGGGCCATCGCGCCGAGCATGTTCGGGCTGCCGCATTCGAAGCGCCGGGCGCTGCGCGCCGGCCGCCAGTCGCGACGCTCGTAATCGAGGGCATGTTCCAGCATGTGCCAGCCATATTCGTGCAGCGCCAGGCGCTCGCGCTGCTCGGGATGGCAATAGAAGACGCCCAGCCCTTCGGGGCCGAGCATCCACTTGTGCCCATCGGCCATGGCGAAGGCACAATCGTAGGCCTGTACGTCGAAGGGCAGGGCGCCGAGCTGCTGGATCGCGTCGATGCAGAACAGCACGCCGCGGCGGCGACATTCCGCGCCGATGCGCTCCAGGTCAAGGCGCAGGCCGCTGGCGTACTGCACCGCGCTGATCGACAGCAGGCGGGTGCGCGGGCCGCAGGCGGCGAGGAGGGCGCCCTCGGGATCGTCGCCGGCGAGACCGACCTCGACCACTTCGACGCCGCGCGGACGCAAGGCTTCCCAGACCACTCTATTGGAGGGGAACTCCTCGTTGCCGATGACGACCTGGTCTCCCTCTCGCCAATCCAGGCCGAAGGCTACGAAGGAAAGCGCCTCGGAGGTGTTCTTGACCAGTGCGAGGTCGCTGCCGGCGCGCGCATTGAGCAGTCGGGCAAGGCGCTCGCGCAGGCGATGTTCTATCTTCAGCCATTCCGGATAGTCGCTGGCGCCGTGGGCGACGTTCTCCCGGGCGAAGGCGCTCACCGCGTCGGCGGCGCGTCTAGGCCAGGGTGCGACCGCTGCGTGGTTGAGGTAGCGCAGACCGTTGGTCTGGTCGAATTCGTCCTGGTAACAATTCATCGTCGGATGTTCCGTGCATTTTCGTGCTGAATAGGCATAATACGCGGCTTCGATTTTTGACTCATTTTGACCTGACAGTCTTTTTATGCAGAAAGAGCCTCGCAAAGTTCGTGAATTTCGTCGCCGTGAACAGGAGATTCTCGATACCGCCCTCAAGCTGTTCCTCGAACAGGGGGAAGACAGCGTAACGGTCGAGATGATCGCGGATGCCGTCGGCATCGGCAAAGGCACGATCTACAAGCACTTCAAGTCCAAGGCGGAGATCTACCTGCGCCTGATGCTGGACTACGAGCGCGATCTCGCCGCCCTGTTCCATTCCGAAGACGTAGCCCGCGACAAGGAAGCCCTGTCGCGCGCCTACTTCGAGTTCCGCATGCGCGATCCGCAGCGCTACCGCCTGTTCGACCGCCTGGAAGAGAAGGTGGTGAAGACCAGCCAGGTGCCGGAGATGGTCGAGGAACTGCACAAGATCCGCGCCTCCAACTTCGAACGCCTGACCCAGCTGATCAAGGAGCGTATCGCCGACGGCAAGCTGGAGAACGTTCCGCCGTACTTCCATTATTGCGCTGCCTGGGCGTTGGTGCATGGCGCCGTGGCGCTGTACCACTCGCCGTTCTGGCGCGAGGTGCTGGAAGACCAGGAAGGTTTCTTCCACTTCCTGATGGATATCGGCGTGCGCATGGGCAACAAGCGCAAGCGCGAAGGCGACGCTCCCAGCGCCTGATGCCTGTGGTGCCGGGACGCAGTCACTGCGCCCCGCGCACTCTTTGCCGGCAGGGATATACTCGTCGCCCATCGATCCGCCGGCGGGACGTCGGCTGTCCATTTCCGGCGAATCCGCCGGTGGCACCGTCCCGGTGGCGGCTCCACGTTCGTTCAGGAGTTCTCCGATGAGTGTCCGTGAATTCCCTATCCACTACATCGAACCGGTGTTCCGGCCCCCGAGCGAGGCGCATTCGCTGATCCTCCCGGTGACCAATGGCTGTTCCTGGAACAAATGCGGCTTTTGCGAGATGTATACCCAGCCGCAAAAGAAATTTCGCGCCCGCGACGAGAACGAGGTACTGGAGGAGATCCGCCGCTGCGGCGAGCGCCTGATCGTCAAGCGGGTGTTTCTCGCCGATGGCGACGCCCTGGTATTGCCGACCCGCCGGCTGCTCGCGGTGCTGCAGGCGATTCGCGAGCACTTGCCGGAGGTGGAGCGGGTATCCAGCTACTGCCTGCCGCGCAACCTGCGCAGGAAGTCGGTCGACGAGTTGCGCGAACTGGCCGACGCCGGGCTACGAATGGCCTATGTCGGCGCCGAGTCCGGCGACGACGAAGTGCTGGCGCGGGTGAACAAGGGCGAGACCTATTCCTCTACCCTGGATGCGCTGGAAAAGCTTGGCGAGGCGGGGATCAGTCGTTCGGTGATGATCCTCAACGGTCTTGGCGGAATGACCCTGAGCGCGCAGCACGCGGACAACTCCGCGCGCCTGATGAACGCCGCCCAGCCGGAGTATCTGTCGACCCTGGTGGTGAGTTTCCCTACCGGCGAGCAGCGTTTCCGTGCTGGCTTCGCCGATTTCGAGGCGCTGGATCGGCGTGCCCTGTTCGTCGAGGTCGAACGCCTGTTGCAAGGGTTGGAGCTCGAAGACACGGTATTTCGCAGCGACCACGCTTCCAACTATCTGGTGCTCAAGGGCGAACTGGGTGCCGACAAGGCGCGCCTGCTGGCCGAGGTCCGCCAGGCCATCGAGCAGCCGCAGCACGCTGCCCTGCGCCAGGAGTGGCAGCGTGGTCTGTGATGGCGCGGAAGCTGCATCGGCTCGTCATTCGCCGGTTTTCCGACGCCGGCAGGGGAGATGACCGATGTTGCACCTGTTCCGTATCGCCCTGGCGATGCTCCTCTTGGGCAGCCTGTCCGCCTGCATGAAGCCCAGCGACCTGGCCGACGGCGCCGACTACTACCTGCGCGACGCCGGGGTGCTCGATCACAGCGCCAGCCAGCGCAGCAACAACCGGCGGATCCAGGCCGACTCCTTCATCTACATCGGCCAGGGCCCGTTCGTGCCGCCGGGCTACCGGTACGCGCGGCCGAACGTGGTGGCCGAGCAGGCCTTCGAAGGTTTCGTCGAGTATTTCCCGCTGGTGCGCCGCGCCAAGGCGCCGCTCGGCCTGGACGACGCGATGCGCGAGGCGCGTGCCGCCGGCGCCCACTACCTGCTGTACTGCCGTTTCGCCCGGGGCGACAACAGGATCGGCAACTGGGAGGAGTGGGAAGACGAAGAGGAACTCGGCCGGGTCGGGCGCGATCGCAGTGTCATCCAGGTCATGCTGATCGAGACCAGCACCCGTTTCCTGGTGGACAGCGCGACCATCCGCAGCCGCGGCGGTTTCCTGACGTTCTACGATGCCACCCCGGAAGACCTGCTGCGTCCGCCGCTGGAGCAGTACGCCCAGGAATTGCTGGGCCTGAACAGTCGAGGAACAGGCTATGAGTGATACCGGCAAGGCCAACGACCTGCTGGCGCAGATCCCCAGGGACGAAAAGAAGGGCCTGCCGCCCGTGCACCTGTGGAATCCGCCGTTCTGCGGCGACATCGACATGCGCATCGCCCGCGACGGCACCTGGTTCTACCTGGGCACGCCGATCGGACGCAAGCCGATGGTGAAGCTGTTCTCCAGCATCATTCGCCGCGACGGCGACGACTATTTCCTGGTGACTCCGGTGGAAAAGGTCGGTATCCGCGTCGACGACGCGCCCTTCGTCGCGGTGACCCTGCAGGTGCAGGGCGAGGGTGGGGCGCAGGTGCTGCGCTTCGCCACCAACGTCGAGGACGAGGTCGAGGCGGACGCCGGGCATCCGCTGCGCGTCGAGATCGACCCCCGCACCCAGGAGCCCACGCCCTACCTGCGGGTGCGCGACAACCTCGAGGCGCTGGTGCATCGCAACGTGTTCTACCAGCTGGTCGAGCTGGCGGTGCCGCGCCGGATCGACGGCATCGAATGGCTCGGCGTCTGGAGCCACGGCGAGTTCTTTCCCATCGGTCCGCAGCCGGACTGACAGGCGCAGCATGAAAAAAGGCTCCCGAGGGAGCCTTTTTCGTTTGCCTTACATGTTGGGGTAGTTCGGCCCGCCGGTACCTTCCGGCGCCACCCAGGTGATGTTCTGCGCCGGGTCCTTGATGTCGCAGGTCTTGCAGTGCACGCAGTTCTGCGCGTTGATCTGGAAGCGCTTGCTGCCGTCGTCGTTGGCCACCACTTCGTACACGCCTGCCGGGCAGTAGCGCTGGGCCGGCTCGTCGTAGAGCGGCAGGTTCTTCTCGATCGGAATGCTCGCATCGGCCAGCTTGAGGTGGATCGGCTGGTCTTCCTCGTGGTTGGTATTGGAGAGGAACACCGAGGACAGCTTGTCGAAGCTGAGCTTGCCGTCCGGCTTCGGGTAGTCGATCTTCGGCGCTTCGCTGGCCTTTTTCAGGCAGGCGTAGTCCGGCTTGTCGTCATGCAGGGTGACGGGGATCTTGCCGCCGAAGATGTTCTGGTCGATGAAGTTGAACGCGCCGCCGCCGATAGCGCCGAACTTGTGGATGGCCGCGCCGAAGTTGCGGCTGCGGAACAGTTCGTCGTACAACCAGCTGGCCTTGAACGCATCGACGTAGTTGGACAGCTCGTCGCCGCCTTCGCGGCCGGCGGCCAGGGCCTCGGCGATCGCGTCGGCGGCGAGCATGCCGGACTTCATCGCGGTGTGGCTGCCCTTGATCTTGGCGAAGTTCAGGGTGCCGAGGTCGCAACCGATCAGCGCGCCGCCGGGGAAGACGATCTTCGGCAGCGAATTCAGGCCGCCCTTGCAGATGGCCCGGGCGCCGTAGGCCACGCGCTTGCCGCCTTCCAGGTACTGCCTGACCACCGGGTGGTGCTTGTAGCGCTGGAACTCGTCGAACGGCGACAGGTGCGGGTTGCTGTAGGACAGGTCGATGATCAGGCCGACGAACACCTGGTTGTTCTCCAGGTGGTAGAGGAACGAGCCGCCGGTATTTTCGTCGTTCAGCGGCCAGCCGGCGGTATGGACCACCAGGCCGGGCTTGTGCTTGGACGGGTCGATATCCCAGATTTCCTTGATGCCGATACCGTAGTGCTGGGCATCGGCCTCGCTGTCCAGGTTGTATTTCTTGATCAGTTGCTTGCCGATGTGCCCGCGGCAGCCTTCGGCGAACAGGGTGTACTTGGCCCGCAGCTCCATGCCGGGGGTGTAGTAGCCTTCTTTCGGGTTGCCTTCGCGGTCGACGCCGAGGTCGCCGGTGACGATGCCGCGGACCACGCCGTTCTCGTCGATCAGCGCTTCCTGGGCGGCGAAGCCCGGGTAGATCTCCACGCCCAGTCCTTCGGCCTGCTGGGCCAGCCAGCGGCAGAGGTTGCCCAGGGAGATGATATAGTTGCCCTCGTTGTGCATGGTCTTGGGCACGAAGAAGTTGGGCACCTTGGTAGCGCTCTCGGCGCTCTTCAGGACGTAGATGTCGTCGCCGGTCACCGGAGTATTGAGCGGCGCGCCGAGTTCCTTCCAGTCGGGGAACAGCTCGTTCAGCGCGCGCGGCTCGAACACCGCGCCGGAGAGGATGTGGGCGCCCACTTCGGAACCCTTCTCGACCACGCAGACGCTGATCTCTTGACCGGCTTCGGCGGCCTTCTGCTTCAGTCGGCATGCGGCGGACAGACCGGCGGGGCCGGCGCCGACGATGACGACGTCGAATTCCATGTATTCGCGTTCCACTATCGATCTCCTACTCAAGGCTCACGGTATCTGTTTATTGGTGGCTGAGATCTTTCCCTGATCAGAGCGGGCGCATTATATATAGCTGCATGGGCAGGTCCAATACAAACGTTTGTTTGAATTCTTTGGAAGCCTGATAGAATCGGCATTCGAGGGGGGAAAACCACCCTTTTGCCGTATTGACCGAAAAGGGTGATCCGGTCAAGATACGGGCGGTTTTGCGGTCGCTGTCTAGCAGAGTGTCGGTTTCCGGCCGGCGAGCATCACCGGCCAGGCCTGTCTGGCGACATCCTTATTCACCGGAGAATAACGAGGAATCCATGAAGGTTCTTGTAGCAGTCAAACGAGTGGTCGACTACAACGTCAAGGTCCGCGTCAAGGCGGACAACTCCGGCGTCGACCTCGCCAACGTCAAGATGTCCATGAACCCCTTCTGCGAAATCGCCGTGGAAGAAGCCGTGCGCCTGAAAGAGAAGGGCGTGGCTACCGAGATCGTCGCTGTCTCCGTCGGCCCGACCGCCGCCCAGGAGCAACTGCGCACCGCGCTGGCGCTGGGCGCTGACCGTGCGATCCTGGTGGAGAGCAACGACGATCTGAACTCCCTGGCCGTGGCCAAGCTGCTCAAGGCCGTGGTCGACAAGGAGCAGCCGCAGCTGGTGATCCTCGGCAAGCAGGCCATCGACAGCGACAACAACCAGACCGGCCAGATGCTCGCCGCGCTGACCGGCTACGCCCAGGGCACCTTCGCCTCCAAGGTCGAGGTCGCTGGCGACAAGGTCAACGTGACCCGCGAGATCGATGGCGGTCTGCAGACCGTCGCGCTGAACCTGCCGGCCATCGTCACCACCGACCTGCGCCTGAACGAGCCGCGCTACGCGTCGCTGCCGAACATCATGAAAGCCAAGAAGAAGCCGCTGGATGTGGTGACCCCGGACGCCCTGGGCGTTTCCACCGCTTCCACCGTGAAGACCCTGAAGGTCGAGGCGCCGGCTGCGCGCTCCGCTGGCATCAAGGTCAAGTCCGTGGCTGAACTGGTAGAGAAACTGAAGAACGAGGCGAAGGTAATCTAATGGCTATCCTGGTTATCGCTGAGCACAACAACGCGGCCCTGGCGGCTGCCACCCTGAACACCGTTGCCGCTGCCAAGGCCATTGGCGGCGACATCCACGTGCTGGTCGCCGGACAGAACGTTGCCGCCGTGGCCGACGCCGCCGCCAAGATCGAGGGCGTCTCCAAGGTGCTGGTCGCCGACAACGCCGCCTACGCCCACCAACTGCCGGAAAACGTCGCACCGCTGATCGCCGAGCTGGGCAAGAACTACAGCCACGTGCTGGCCCCGGCTACCACCAACGGCAAGAACTTCCTGCCGCGCGTCGCCGCGCTGCTGGACGTCGACCAGATCTCCGAGATCGTCGAAGTGGTCAGCCCCGACACCTTCAAGCGTCCGATCTACGCCGGCAACGCCATCGCTACCGTGCAGTCCTCGGCTGCGGTCAAGGTGATCACCGTGCGTACCACCGGCTTCGACGCCGCCGCCGCCGAAGGCGGTTCGGCTGCCGTCGAGCAGGTTTCCGGCCCGGCCGATGCCGGCAAGTCCGCCTTCGTCGGCGAAGAGCTGGCCAAGTCCGACCGTCCGGAACTGACCGCTGCCAAGATCGTGGTCTCCGGCGGCCGCGGCATGCAGAACGGCGACAACTTCAAGATCCTCTACGCCCTGGCCGACAAGCTGGGTGCCGCAGTCGGCGCCTCCCGCGCCGCGGTCGACGCCGGTTTCGTGCCGAACGACATGCAGGTCGGCCAGACCGGCAAGATCGTCGCCCCGCAGCTGTACATCGCGGTGGGCATCTCCGGTGCCATCCAGCACCTGGCGGGCATGAAGGACTCGAAGGTGATCGTCGCGATCAACAAGGACGAAGAGGCGCCGATCTTCCAGGTCGCCGACTACGGCCTGGTCGCCGACCTGTTCGACGCCATACCGGAGCTGGAAAAGGCTGTCTGAGCCTGATTCCAAGCCGACAAGACCCGCTCCCCGGAGCGGGTTTTTTTATGTCCGGGCTGCGACGCGTGACCCTTTGGTCACGATTCCTGCCTTCGGTCCGCCCAAGCGGAGGTGTCTCATTTACAATGCGCGACGTCTCTAGCTCCTGAATGTGCTTTTCCGGCATCTAGCAACCGAGGTTTTCATGATCATCAAACCGCGCGTGCGTGGCTTCATCTGCGTCACTACCCATCCGGCAGGCTGCGAGGCCAACGTCAAGCAACAGATCGACTACGTCGAGGCCAAGGGCCCCGTCGTCAACGGACCGAAGAAGGTCCTGGTCATCGGTTCCTCCACCGGCTATGGCCTGGCTGCCCGCATCACCGCCGCGTTCGGTTCCGGCGCCGATACCCTCGGGGTGTTCTTCGAGCGTCCGGGCAGCGAGAGCAAGCCGGGCACCGCCGGCTGGTACAACTCGGCGGCTTTCGAGAAGTTCGCCCACGAGAAAGGCCTGTATGCCCGCAGCATCAATGGCGACGCTTTCTCCGACGAGGTGAAGCGGCTGACCATCGAGACCATCAAGCGCGATCTCGGCAAGGTCGACCTGGTGGTCTACAGCCTGGCCGCGCCGCGCCGTACCCATCCGAAGAGCGGCGAAGTGTTCTCCTCGACCCTCAAGCCGATCGGCAAGTCGGTCAGCTTCCGTGGCCTGGACACCGACAAGGAAGTGATCAAGGACGTGGTCCTGGAGGCGGCCAGCGACCAGGAAGTCGCCGATACCGTTGCGGTGATGGGCGGCGAAGACTGGCAGATGTGGATCGACGCGCTGCTGGAGGCCGACGTGCTGGCCGACGGCGCGAAGACCACCGCGTTCACCTACCTGGGCGAGAAGATCACCCACGACATCTACTGGAACGGTTCCATCGGCGCGGCCAAGAAGGATCTCGACCAGAAGGTCCTCGGTATCCGCGACAAGCTCGCCCCGCTGGGCGGCGACGCGCGCGTCTCGGTGCTCAAGGCGGTGGTGACCCAGGCCAGCTCGGCGATCCCGATGATGCCGCTGTACCTGTCGCTGCTGTTCAAGGTGATGAAGGAGCAGGGTACCCACGAAGGTTGCATCGAGCAGGTCGACGGCCTGTACCGGGAGAGCCTGTACGGCGCCGAGCCGCGCCTCGACGAGGAAGGCCGCCTGCGTGCCGACTACAAGGAACTGCAGCCGGAAGTGCAGTCCCGTGTCGAGGAGCTGTGGGACAAGGTAACCAACGAGAACCTTTACGAGTTGACCGACTTCGCCGGCTACAAGAGCGAGTTCCTCAACCTGTTCGGTTTCGAGGTCGCTGGGGTCGACTACGAGCAGGACGTCAACCCGGACGTGCAGATCGCCAACCTGATCCAGGCCTGAGGCCTGTATCCGAGCCGCCCTCGCGACGGCTCCCGCTCCCCCGAACCGGCGCCCAGGCGCCGGTTTGCGTTTTCAGCGACCGGCCACCTGGGCGTTCCGTACGCCGTCGAGGAAGGCCTGGTAGTGCTGCGCGGTTTCCTCCGGGCGTTCGACCATCGGCACGTGTCCGCAGTTTTCCATGATCACCACGCTGGGCCGCTTCAGCAGCGGACGCATCACCTCGATGCTGGAGACGTCCAGCACGCGGTCGCGGTCGCCCCACAGCAGCAGGGTCGGTACCTCGATCTTCGGCAGTTCCGGCTCCAGCGGGATGTAGCGCTGGCGCAGTTGTTCGAATATCTGCGCGTTGAACGCCGACGCGGCTACCGCGCGTTCACCGAGGTAGCGCTTGAGCGGCGCCGGCAGCGGCGGTTGCTGGACGAACACGAAGTCGAGCAGCTTCTGGAAGTCTTCCGGCTGGCGCACCACCAGGGGATTCTCGCCGCGCTCCAGGTCCTCGAACAGTTCGCTCTTGCGTGCCGGCATCACCCCGGCGTTGTCGATCAGCGCCAGCGATAGCACCTGTTCCGGATGGCGCGCCGCGTAGAGCGCGGCAATGTGCCCGCCCATGGAGTTGCCGGCCAGGTGCAGGCGGCGCACGCCGATGGCGGCGGCGAAGTTGGCGACTCGCTCGGCCTGGGTGCCGACGTCGTAGCTGGCCTGTTGCGGCTTGCTGCTGTCGCCGAAGCCGGGCAGATCGAGGGCGACCACATGGTAGCGCTCGGTCAGCGGCCGGGCGAAGCGCAGCCAGTTGTCCTTGTCGGCGCCGAAGCCGTGGATCAGCATCAGGGTCGGGTTCTTTTCCGAGCCACCTTCCAGGTAGGCGATCTCCAGGTTGTCGACCTGCACGCTGTGCTCGCTGAGACCAGCGAGACCGCGCTCGACGGTGCGTACGCTGGCGAGGAGGGTAGCCGGGACGAAGTAGAGGACGCCGGAGGCGACCGCCAGCAGCAGAACCAGAGCGAGGAGGAATCGTTTCATGGGTGTCCGAAGGCTTTCGGGGAAAAAGGGGCCAGCGCTGTACGCTAGCCGTGCCGGCCCGCTGTCGCAAGCCTTGCGACGAGTCTAGGCGTGCTGCCGGTGGTCGGCGCCGAACCTAAGGACGGCGGTTCATTCGCCGGGTCGATAGAGGTGTCGATGCTCGGCGCGGTACAGCGAAGAATCGGCGAAGCCTTCGGCGGCCAGCACCTCGCCGACCAGGATCAGCGCGGTGCGGCGGAAATTCCTGGCGGCGACCTTGGGCAGGATGTCGCCGAGGGTGCCGCGAACCTGTTCCTGGTCCGGCCAACTGGCCCGGTGGATCACCGCGACCGGGCAGTCGGCGCCGTAGTGCGGCAGCAGTTCCTCGACGATCTTCGCCAGGTGGGCGACGCCCAGGTGGATCGCCAGGGTCGCCCGGTGCCGCGCCAGGTCGCCCAGGCTCTCGCCTTCCGGCATCTTCGTGCGTGCGGCGTAGCGGGTCAGGATCAGCGTCTGGGACACTTCGGGCAGGGTCAGCTCGCAGCCGAGCAGGGCGGCGCAGGCGGCGGTGGCGGTGACCCCGGGGACGATCTCGTAGGGGATGCCGAGTTCGCGCAGGTGGCGGATCTGCTCGCCGATGGCGCCGTACAGGGAGGGATCGCCGGAATGCACGCGGGCTACGTCGAGGCCGCGGCGATGGGCTTGCGCGAGTAACTCGACGATCTGTTCGAGGTCCAGCTCGGCGGTGTTCACCACCTGGCCGGCCTGGTGCCCCTCGAGCAGCGCCTGCGGAACCAGTGAGCCGGCGTAGAGGATCACCGGGCACTGGCGGATCAGGCGCTGCCCCTTGACGGTGATCAGGTCGGGGTCGCCGGGACCGGCGCCGATGAAATAGACGGTCATGGGAGTTCTCGTTCGGTGAGAAGACGTGCCAGGGCAATGCTCGCCCGGTCGTCGCTGCGTTTCGCCCCGAGCAGATCGGCGCGACCGCCGCCCAGGCGTTCGGCCAGGGCCAGGGCGGCGGCCTCGGCGACGCTGGAGCAGCCGGTTTCGCGCAGCGCGACGGCGGAGGGACTGAGCAGGCGCGGCTCGTAGTCGTGCAGGACGGCGGGCGCCAGGAAATGCACGGGGCGTTCGAGCAGCGTGGCCAGTTGCCGCAGGCCGGGTTCGTCGCGTTTGCCGTCGATGCTGGCGAGGGCGTCCAGCTCGGCCAGGTCGCGCCCGTGTTCGCCCAGCGTTCGCTCCAGCAGCGCGCGCAGATGCTCGGCGCTACAGCCTCGGCGGCAGCCGATGCCGGCGATCAGCAGACTGGGGATGGGCAGGGGCATGCGCGGACCGGAGGAGATGGAAGGAGAGACACTATGGACCCGCGACCGGCATTGGTCGCGGGCGGAAGGGGTCAGGCGTCGACGCCGGCACGGTTGCGCCGGAACAGCCAGGCAGCGGCCAGGCCGAGGGCGGCCCAGAACAGCGCATTGCTGACCAGCGAGGCGACCACGAAACGCTGGGCCAGGGCTTCCGGCGCCAGGCTGGCATGGATCTCGGGCTGCGGCGCGCCGAACAGGTGCGGCAGCGCCAGCAGGACGGCGCCGACCAGCTTCAGCGGCCAGTTGCCGCCGAACACCAGCAGGGCCAGGCCCACCGCGGTGGCGGCGGCGGTGGCGATCCACCAGTACTGGCGTTGCACCAGGTCGGCCGCGGCGGTACCCGGCAGCTCCGGCGGCAGGCCCAGCGACGGCGCAAGGCAGAACACCGCGTAGCCGGCCAGGCCCCAGAGCAGGCCCTGCCAGGTCTGGCCCGGCGCGCGCAGGGTGAAGAGGCCGGCGAGCATCAGGGCGAAGCCGACCGCCACCACCAGATTGCCGCCGGTGGTGGAGAGGGTACGCTGCCAGCCGTCCTCCGGCTCCCAGGCCTCCTCGTCGTGGACATGGGCGGCGACGCCGGGGGCGTGTTCGTGGGGCTGGGTCGCGACCGGCTCGCTCTTCTCGTAGGTCTCCGCCTCGAGGATCAGCGGGGTGACCCAGAGAATCTGCAGCAGGGTCAGCAGCAGGGCGGCGAGCAGGCCGGCGAAGCCGGCGGTCTGGGCGATGCGCTTGATCATCCTGGTTCCCTCGCGACTCAGTGGCAGGGGAAGCCGGAGCTGTGCCGGGTATCGTGGGCGGCGTTGTGTACCGCGTCGATGTGCGAGAAACCGGCGAAATAGACCAGCAGCGCGCCGAGCAGGCCGGCGCCGATGGCCAGGCTCAGTCGCTTCGACAGGGAGGTGGTGGAGCTGGCGTGCGCCAGGGTGCTGCTGGACATGGTGCGTTCCCTCTGGATTGGCATGGGCGTGGCAGAGGAGTACGCACGAGGAACGGGCCCGGACGGCCCGCTTCACGCTTGCGCCCGCCCACCGCGGGTGAATCAAACGAAAGGTTCCAGGCCGGTCTCCGGGCTCGCGCGCGATGCGCTTACCGTTGCGGGGGCAGCGCCGGACTGGCTCGGAGAGCGTCACCGGCTTCCCGTTTCACCTCGTGCGCGCCGGCACGAGACACCTGGGACAACCTGCCTAGGACAGCATGAAGGACCGCCGGGCGTCAACCGGCCCGATTGACCCTGGCCCGCGCACTGCGTAGCCTTGCCGGTTCGAGGTTCCTCGCCGGCGACGGCGGGGCTAAGAGGGAACGCGGTCGATGCCGCGGCTGCCCCCGCAACTGTGAACGGCGATCGTTCCCCAATGCCACTGCGTGACGCGGGAAGGCGGGGAACCGGCGGAGACGCCAGACCGTGAGCCAGGAGACCTGCCTCGTCGATCCCGTGGCGCGATACCCGGGGACAAGACTTCCATACAACCGGGCGGGGTGATCCGGTGGCGAATCCGTTGCGCGGCCCCTGCGTCCGCGCCACTCGTCCGCATGCCCGCCGAGCTGAACAAGGGCTGCCCATGAAAACCCTGGCGAAACTCCCCGTCACCATCGTCACCGGCTTCCTCGGCGCCGGCAAGACCACCTTGCTCCGGCACATGCTGGACAACGCCGAAGGCCGGCGCATCGCGGTGATCGTCAACGAGTTCGGCGAACTCGGTATCGATGGCGAGATCCTCAAGCAATGTTCCATTGGCTGCAGCGAAGAAGAGGCGCAGGGGCGGGTCTTCGAGCTGGCCAACGGTTGCCTGTGCTGCACCGTGCAGGAAGAGTTCTTCCCGGTGATGCGCGAGCTGGTGGCGCGCCGCGGCGACCTTGACCAGATCCTCATCGAGACCAGCGGCCTGGCCCTGCCCAAGCCGCTGGTGCAGGCTTTCCAGTGGCCGGAAATCCGCAACGCCTGTACGGTCGACGCGGTGATCACCGTGGTCGACAGCCCGGCGGTGGCGGCCGGCACCTTCGCCGCCCATCCCGAGCAGGTGGACCAGCAACGCCGCCAGGACCCCAACCTCGACCATGAATCGCCGCTGCACGAACTGTTCGAGGACCAGTTGGCCAGTGCCGACCTGGTGATCCTGAACAAGGCCGACCAGCTCGACGCCGAGGCCCTGGCACGGGTCCGCGCGGAGATCGCCGGGGAGCTGCCGGCGGCGGTGAAGATCGTCGAGGCGAGCCGGGGCGAGCTGCCGCTCCCGGTCTTGCTGGGACTCAACGCCGAGGCCGAGCTGCACATCGACGGCCGGCCGACCCACCACGACCACGAAGGCCACGAGGACCACGACCACGACGAGTTCGACTCCTTCCACGTCGATCTCCCCGAGGTGGAGGAAGCTGCGCTGCTCGAGGCCCTCGGCGAGCTGGTGGAGCGTCACGACATACTTCGCATCAAGGGTTTCGCCGCCATTCCGGGCAAGCCCATGCGCCTCTTGGTACAGGGCGTCGGCAAGCGCTTCGACAGGCATTTCGACCGCAAGTGGCTGGCCGACGAAGCCCGCAGTACCCGGCTGGTGGTGATCGGCCAGGAGCTGGACCAGGCCGTCATCGCCAACCAGCTGCGCACAGCGCTTGCCTGATCCGTGATCCCTGGCTGGGTGCCGGCGATGGCGATTCGCCGGCACCCAGCTTCTTGCGTCCTACCGGTAGAGCGTCCATGCACCTGTTGCGCACCCAACCCGGCGGCTTCGTTCCCGACGACGGCATCGCCCACCTGGCCCAGACTCCCGCCGAGCTGGTGATCCTCTGCAGCGGCGATTCGCACCTCGCATTGCTGGCCGAGGCCGCCCGCGCTCTGCCGGACGACTATCCGAGCCTGCGCCTGGCCAACCCCATGCAGTTGCAGAGCCACGCCTCGGTGGACCTCTACGTCGACGAAGTGCTGCGGCACGCGCGGGTGATCCTGCTTTCGCTGCACGGCGGCATCGGCTACTGGCGCTACGGCGTGGAGCAGCTGGTGGCGCTGGCCGAGTGCGGCGCGCTGCTGATCCCGGTGCCCGGCGACGACCGCCCCGACCCGGAGCTGAGCGCCCTCGGCAACCTGCCGGCGGAGCAGGCCGAGCGCTTCTGGCAATACTTGCGCCAGGGCGGTCTGGAGAACGCCGGGCAGTTCTACCGCTGCCTGGCCAGCCAGTGCCTCGGCCGCGACTACGCCTGGCGCGAACCGCAGGCGCTGCCGCGGGTGGCGCTGTTCCATCCACGGCATACCGAGGCGACCCTGGAACACTGGCGTGCCGACTGGCAGGCCGGGCGTCCGGTGGTCGCGTTGCTGTTCTATCGCACCCACCTGCAGGCAGCCAACACCGCCTTCATCGCACGCTTCTGCGAACGCCTCGCGGCGCAGGGGCTCAACCCGTTGCCGATCGCGCTGGCCAGCCTCAAGGAAAGCGCCTGTCTGGCGCAGGTGGAAGACTGGCTGGAGCGCAGCGACGCCGCGCTGATCGTCAATACCACCGGTTTCGCCCAGTCCAATCCGGAGGCGCCCGAGTTGCGTCCGTTCCGTCGCGACGTGCCGGTGTTGCAGGCGATCTGCTCGCTGGACAACCGCCCGCTCTGGCTGGACAACCCGCAAGGCCTGGGGCCGCGCGACCTGGCCATGCACGTGGCGCTGCCGGAGCTGGACGGACGCATCGTCACCCGGCCGATCAGTTTCAAGGGCCTGGCCTGGCGCAGCGAACGCAGCGAGAGCGACGTGGTCTGCTATCTCGCCGACGACGAGCGCATGGATTTCGTCGCCGAACTGGCGCGGCGCTGGGCCGAGCTGGCGCGCAAGCCAAGCGCGGAAAAGCGGGTGGCGCTGGTGCTGGCCAACTACCCGACCCGTGATGGCCGGATCGGCAATGGCGTCGGCCTGGACACCCCGGCGGCGGCGCTGAACATCCTTCGCGCCCTGCGCCAGCAGGGCTACCCGGTCGACGGACTGCCCGCCAGCGGAACCGAGCTGATCCGCCAGTTGCTAGGCGGCGTCAGCAACGACCTGGAGCATCTCGACCTGCGGCCCTGCGCCCAGAGCCTGGCGCTGGACGACTACCTGGCCTGCTTCGCACGCCTGCCGGAGCGTAATCGCCAGGCGGTACTGGCGCGCTGGGGCGAGCCGCAACAGGACCCGATGTTCCGCGACGGGCGGATGATGGTCGCCGGCCTGCGCTATGGCCTGACCTTCGTCGGCATCCAGCCGGCGCGTGGCTATCAGCTCGATCCGGCGGCGGTCTACCACGATCCCGACCTGGTGCCGCCGCACGGCTACCTGGCGTTCTACTTCTGGCTGCGCCACGCCTACCGCGCCGATGCCCTGCTGCACGTCGGCAAGCACGGCAACCTGGAATGGCTGCCGGGCAAGGGAGTCGGCCTGTCCGCCGAATGCTGGCCGGACGCGTTGCTCGGTCCGCTGCCGAACATCTATCCGTTCATCGTCAACGATCCGGGGGAGGGCGCCCAGGCCAAGCGCCGCACCCAGGCGGTGATCATCGACCACCTGATGCCGCCGCTGACCCGCGCCGAGAGCTACGGCCCGCTGCGCGACCTGGAGCGCCTGGCCGACGAGTTCTACGATGCTTCGCTGCTCGACCCGCGCCGCGCCGAACAGTTGCGCGGCGAGATTCTCGTCCTCCTGCGCGACAACCGTCTCGACCGCGAGATCGGCTTGCAGCTCAGCGACGATCCGGACAGCTGGCTGCCGCAGCTGGACGCCTATCTCTGCGACCTGAAGGAGTCGCAGATCCGCGACGGCCTGCATGTATTCGGCGAATCGCCGAGCGGCCGATTGCGCCTGGATACCCTGCTGGCCCTGCTGCGGGTTCCGCGCGGCGATGGCAAGGGCGCCAACGCCGGGTTGCTGAAGAGCCTGGCGGACGACCTTGGCCTGGGCTTCGATCCGCTGGCCTGCGACATGGGCGAGGCCTGGCAGGGCGCGCGGCCGGCCTGCCTGGAAGAGCGGGGCGGGGAGCCCTGGCGCACCCTCGGGGATACCCGCGAACGCCTGGAATTGCTGGCGTTGCACTGGATAGAACGCTGCCTGGGCGGCGAGCCGCCGCCTGCCGCCTGGCGTGCCAGCGGCGAGGTGTTGCGCGGCTTGTGCGAACAGGTGGCGCCGACCCTGGATGCCTGTGGCGCGGCCGAGATCGACGGGCTGCTGGCTGCCCTCGAAGGGCGCTTCGTGCCGGCCGGTCCGAGCGGCGCGCCGAGTCGCGGGCGACTCGACGTGCTGCCCACCGGACGCAACTTCTTCTCGGTGGACGTGCGCAACCTGCCGACCCCGACCGCCTGGCGCATCGGCTTCCAGTCGGCCAACCTGCTGCTCGAGCGTCACCTGCAGGAGCATGGCGATCACCTGCGCCAGCTCGGCCTATCGGTGTGGGGCACGGCGACCATGCGCACCGGCGGCGACGACATCGCCCAGGCCCTGGCCCTGCTCGGCGTGCGACCGGTCTGGCAGGCCGGCAGCCAGCGCGTCGCCGATTTCGAGATCCTTCCGGTTTCCCTGCTGGACCGCCCGCGGGTCGACGTGACGTTGCGGGTCTCCGGGTTCTTCCGCGACGCCTTCGCCAACCTGATCCGCCTGTTCGATGCGGCGGTGCAGGCGGTCGCCGAGCTGGACGAGGCGGAGGAGCTGAACCCGCTGGCCGCTCGCGTGCGCCTGGAGCGCCAGCGCCTCGAGGCGCAGGGCACGGCGCCGGCGGAGGCGCGCCGACAGGCCGGCTGGCGGATCTTCGGCGCCAAGCCGGGGGCCTACGGCGCCGGCGTGCAGGGCGCAATCGAAGAGCGGCTGTGGGAGACCCGCGCCGACCTTGCCGAGGTCTATCTGAACTGGGGCGGCTACGCCTACGGTGCCGCCGACGACGGTACGCCGGCGCGGGAACGCTTCGCCCAGCGCCTGGAGCGCCTGCAGGCGGTGCTGCACAACCAGGACAACCGCGAGCACGATCTGCTCGATTCCAACGACTACTACCAGTTCCAGGGCGGCATGCTGGCGGCGGTGGAAACCCTGCGTGGCGCGCCGGTGGCCAGTTACCACGGCGACCACAGCCAGCCGGACAACCCGCGCATCCGCACGCTCAAGGAAGAACTCAACCGGGTGGTGCGGGCGCGGGCGGTGAATCCGAAGTGGATCGCCGGGATGAAGCGCCACGGCTACAAGGGCGCCTTCGAACTGGCGGCGACGGTGGACTACCTGTGCGCCTTCGATGCCACCAGCGAGTTGATCGACGACCACCAGTACGCGCTGCTGGCCGACGCCTACCTGCTCGACGCGGAGACCCGCGAGTTCGTCCGCCAGCACAATCCGCAAGCCTTGCGCGACATGGCCGAGCGCCTGGTGGAGGCGCAGCGGCGCGGGCTCTGGCAGGAGCCGGGGGCCTATCGCGAGGCCCTGGAGAACCTGCTGCTGGACGTCGAAGAGGAATAGCGGAGCGGCATGGCCGCTCGCGCCGCTTTCAGCGCCCCTCGGCGAGCCGCCGGGCGGCGTCGCGGAGAATCCGCTCGGTGCCTTCCCAGCCGAGGCAGCCGTCGGTGATCGAGACGCCGTAGCGCAGTTCGCCGCCGAGCGCCTGGCAGCCGTCGAACAGGTGGCTTTCCAGCATTACCCCGACCAGGTCGCTGGCGCCGGCCAGGCGCTGCTCCAGCACGCTGGCGAGGACGCCGGGCTGGTTCAGCGGGTTCTTGCCGCTGTTGGCGTGACTGCAATCGACCATCATCCGCGTGGCGATGCCCTGGCTTTCCAGGGCCTGGCGTACGGCCTGCACCTGCTCGGGGCCGTAGTTCGAACCGTGGCGGCCGCCGCGCAGCACCACATGGGTGTCCGGATTGCCGCGGGTCTCGATCAGCGCCGGGTGACCGTGCGGGTCGAGGCCGAAATGGCGGTGGCCGTGGGCCGCCGAACGGATCGCGTCGCAGGCGATGCCGACGCCGCCGTCGGTGCCGTTCTTGAAGCCCACCGGCAGGCCGAGGCCGCTGACCAGCTCGCGGTGGATCTGCGACTCGCTGGTGCGCGCGCCGATCGCCGCCCAGCTCAGCAGGTCGTCGAAGTAGCCGGCGGCCAGCGGTTGCAGGAATTCGGTGGCCAGCGGCAGGCCGAGGCGCAGCATGTCCAGCATCAGTTGCCGGGACAGCGCCAGGCCGGCGGCCATGTCGTCGCTGCCATCCAGGTGCGGGTCGTAGGCGAGGCCCTTCCAGCCCACCGTGGTGCGTGGCTTTTCCACGTAGGCGCGCATCACCAGCAGCAACTGGCCGTCGAGTTCGTCGCTCAGCGCGGCGAGGCGTTCGGCGTATTCGAGGGCGGAGCGGGGATCGTGGATCGAACAGGGACCGACTACCACCAGCAGGCGCGGGTCGTCGCCGTCGAGGATGGCGCGGATGGCGTCGCGGCTGGCGGCGACCTGGCTGGCCAGCTCCAGCGGCAACGGCTGGCGGGCCTTGAGTTCGAGCGGGCTGGGCAGGCGTTCCAGGGCGGTACGGGCGGTGGCGCTGGGCAGGGCGACGGCCTGGACGTTCGGCGAAAGGGCGGTCAGTGCGGATACGGATGAGTTCATGGTCTGGCTTCCTGGGCTGGCGGCGGGTGTCCCGCGCGCGTCGTGCCCTATCGAGGTGTTCGGCAATGTCGTGGGTTGGCGAGCGGCTGGCGGCCGTCGCTAAATCGCCAGGTGTTGAGCGGGTAGCCAGTGCGGTAGCGGTATGCGGTCATGATCGATGTCCTGTGCGTTGGTCTGTGGTTGTGGCCTTGTGGGCCGGAAAAACAAAACCCCCGGTCGGGGAGCCGACCGGGGGTTTGCGTGTGCAGGGTAGGCGTCCCGTATACCGTGGGCGCCGTTGGGGTATCAGGCGCCGGAGTGGCTAAACCAATACCCGAAGAAATACGCGGCACGGGGTGCCTGCGGCGCACGCGCGCGCAACGACAGGCCAGGGCGCGAGGCGCTGGAGTGCAGGTGCGGATGGCGAGTGTGCGGCATGGGTTTCTCCCGTGAACGAGTTCCGAGCTTACTGCAAGCGAGGCGGCCGGTTCAACGACTGTTTCACGGTTCGATACCGGCGCCGCCGGCCTGATAGACTTGGCGGTCCGTATTTCCGTCCGTCCGCCGCAGGAATCCCCATGAGCGCTACCGTGCATTACCCCCTGTCCGCCGTGGTCGCCGCCGACGAACTGAAGCTGGCGCTGTGCCTGGCCGCGGTCGATCCGGCGATCGGCGGGGTACTGATCGAGGGGCCGCGCGGAATGGCCAAGTCGACCCTGGCGCGGGGCGTCGCCGAACTGCTGCCGGCGGGCGAGTTCGTTACCCTGCCGCTGGGCGCCAGCGAGGAGCGCATCGTCGGCAGCCTCGACCTGGACGCCGCCCTCGGCGAAGGTCGCGCGCGGTTCTCCCCGGGCGTGCTGGCCAAGGCCGACGGCGGCGTGCTCTACGTCGACGAAGTGAACCTGCTGCCGGACCACCTGGTGGATTTGTTGCTCGACGTCGCCGCCAGTGGCGTCAACCTGGTCGAGCGCGATGGCATTTCCCACCGGCATCCGGCGCGTTTCGTGCTGATCGGCACGATGAATCCGGAAGAGGGCGAACTGCGCCCGCAACTGCTCGACCGTTTCGGCCTCAACGTGCGCCTCGACACCCAGCCGCCGCCGGCCGAGCGGGCAGAGATCATCCGTCGCCGGCTGGCCTTCGATGCCGACCCGCAGGCCTTCGTCGAACGCTGGGAAGGCCAGCAGGACACCCTGCGCCGCCGTTGCGCCGAGGCACGCCGGCAACTGGCGCGGATTCCCCTGGACGATGCGGCGCTGGACAGCATCGCCCGACGCTGCTTCGAGGCGGCTGTCGACGGCCTGCGTGCCGACCTGGTCTGGCTGCGCGCGGCGCGCGCCCATGCGGCCTGGCGCGGCGGCGAGCGGATCGAGGCGGAGGACATCGACGCGGTGGAACATTTCGCCCTGCTGCATCGCCGTCGCCGGTCGAGCCCGCCCCCATCGGCGGCCAATCCACCGCCACCGCCCGCGGCGGCCCCTGCCGCGCTCCCGGAGCGCACCGGCGACGGCGAAGGGCAGTGGGGCGAATTGCCGGCCCGGCCGGTGGCCATGGGGACCGCCCGCGAGCTGCCGCGCTGGCCAAAAAAGCCCTGAGCATCCGCCCGCGCTCGGTCATGGGTGCGGATGCCAGGAGCAGACCCGGGGCCCTGCGCGGCGGTCTTGGCGGCGCCCTGAGCCAGGGCGCGGAGGGCGCCATCCAATGGTTGCCGACCCTGCTGCGCGGACGTCCCCGACAGCGCCGCGACCTGCTGCGCCAGCCGCGCAGCCGGCGCCCGGGCGAACTCTGGCTGGTGATCGTCGATGCCTCCGCCAGCACCCGCCGGTACGGCGCCCTGGCCCAGGCCAAGGGGGTGTTGGCGACGCTGTTCGAGGAGGCCTATCGGCAACGCATCCGCCTGGCCGTGCTGCACGCCACCGGGCAGCAGGCGCAATGGCTCTGGCAGGGGCAGAAGGCCTCGCGGGAGTTGCAGGACTGGCTGCGCCAGCTGGGCGCCGGCGGCGGTACGCCGCTGCTCGACGCCTTGCACCAGGCCGCTGGCTGGCTGGCGCGCCGACAGCGGCAGAAACCCGCCGAGCATCAGCGTCTGCTGGTGCTTACCGACGGCCGCCTGCGCGACTGGCCGGCGCTGCCGGAGGCTGCCTGCCCGAGCCTGCTGATCGACCTCGAAAGCGGCCCGCTGCGCCTGGGCAAGGCCGAGCGCCTGGCCCGGGAGCTGGGGGCCGAGTATCGGCATATCAGTGAATTGAACGAAGTCTGAGGGCGTTTCGGCGAGCCCTGCGGCTTTTTCGGTCAAATTGTATTTCGACTGTAATTCAATAAATATTATGCGCGTAATATGTTCCTGCGATCCAGCCAATCCCTCTCACGGAGATATCCTCATGTCGCCGATTTCAGTCGTTATCGCCGGTTACGCCCGTTCGCCGTTCCACTTCGCCAGGAAAGGCGCGCTGGTCGATATCCGCCCGGATGACCTGGCCGCCGCGGTGCTCAGGGGCCTGGTGGAGAAACTCGATCTCGACCCTGCGCTGCTGGAGGACGTGGTCATGGGCTGCGCCTATCCGGAAGCGGAACAGGGCATGAACATCGCGCGCATCGCCAGTTTCCGCGCCGGCTTCCCGCAGAGCCTCGGCGGCGCGACACTCAACCGTTTCTGCGGTTCGTCCATGAGCGCCGTCCACTACGCCGCCGGACAAGTCCTGTTGGGCGCCGGGGAAGCCTTCATCGCCGCCGGGGTGGAGTCGATGACCCGGGTGCCTATGGGCGGTTTCAACCTGTCGCCCAATCCCGCGTTGCTGCAAGACTATCCGGCGGTGTACATGAGCATGGGGCAGACCGCCGAGAATGTCGCCGAGCGCTACGCCGTCAGCCGCCTCGAACAGGAAGAGATGGCCGTACGCTCCCACGCCAAGGCAGTCGCCGCGCGCGAGGCCGGCTTGCTGCGCGAGGAGATCGTCGCCATCGACACCCCCGCCGGCCGGGTCGCCGAGGATGGTTGCATCCGCCCGGGTACCAACCTGGAGAGCCTGGCCCAGCTGAAGCCGGCGTTCGGCGGCAGTGTCACCGCCGCCACCTCGTCGCCGCTCACCGATGGCAGCGCCGCGCTGCTGGTCTGTAGCGAGGAATTCGCCCGCCGTCATGGGCTGGCGATCCTGGCGCGGATCAAGGCGGTGGCGGTGGCCGGCTGTGCGCCGGAAATCATGGGCATGGGCCCGGTGCAGGCGACGCGCAAGGTCTTGCAGCGGGCCGGGCTGGGCATCGCCGACATCGACCTGGTGGAGATCAACGAGGCCTTCGCCAGCCAATCCATCGCCTGCATCCGCGAACTGGGGCTGGACATGGACAGGATCAACCTGGATGGCGGCGCCCTGGCCCTCGGCCATCCGCTGGGCGCCACCGGCGCGCGGATCACCGGCAAGGCCGCCGCGTTGCTGCGGCGCACCGGCGGGCGCTATGCCATCGCCACCCAGTGCATCGCCGGCGGCCAGGGCGTGGCGACCCTGCTGGAAGCGGCGGAGTGATCGCGCGCCGATGAAAAAGGCCCGGTGGATGAGCCGGGCCTGGATGGGGAACCTGCGCCGGCGGCCCGGCGCAGGGTAGTCGCGGTTACTTGATGAAGTCGTGACCCCAGCGTTCGATCTGGCTGGCGCTCTTCTGCATCTGCAGCGACCGCGATTGTGCTTTCTGGCCGGCAGCGGCGATCTCGTCGTCGACCACCTTGGTCGACAGCGACAGCCAACTGGTCACGAAGGCCATGGCGTCGCTGTGGATCTCCAGGGCGTCCTGGTTGATGTTGGCGATGCCGTCGCACTTGCTGTGGTAGCACTCGTCGTAGGCCTTGCCGGCGGTGCCGCCGTACTTCTGCGCCTGCTCTTCGGTCTTCAGGCCCTCGGCGCCGGTGAACAGGCCGCCGAAGGCGATGCCGCTGTTGAAGAACTCGGCGTAGTCGGAGCGGAAGTCGATCTCGGTGCCTTCCGATTGCTGGCCGCGCAGGCGGAAGTAGGCTTCGAACAGGCGCTCGATGGCGGCCGAGCCGGGCGGACCCTGGAGGCCGAAGTCGGAACCGTCGCCGTCATAGATGAAGTTGCCGAAGTTCGGCGAGCCGATCATGTCGAAGTTCAGGTAGGCCTTGATCTTCTTCTTCTCTTCCGGGGCGAGGTTCTGCACGTAGTGGGTCGAGCCCACCAGGCCGGCTTCCTCGGCGCCCCACCAGGCGAAGCGCACCTTGTTGACCGGCAGCGCCTTGGCCAGCAGCACGGCCATCTCCAGTTGGGCGGCGCTGCCCGAACCGTTGTCGTTGATACCGGGGCCTTCGAACACCGAGTCGAGGTGCGCGCCGACCATCACCACGTTGTTCGGGTTGCCGCGACGAGTCTCGGCGACCACGTTGTAGGTCTCGGTCTTCTTGCGTACCACATCGACCACCAGGTGCAACTGCAGGTCCGGGGTCTGCGACCAGGCCACGCCGTTGTCGTAGGTGGCGAAGATCACCGGGATGCCGCCCTCGTAGGATTCGCCCACGGTGACGTTCTCCAGGCCCTTGCGGTCGTCGGTGTTGCCCTGGTTGAAGATGATCACCCCGGCGGCGCCGGCGGCCGCGGCGTTCTCGGCCTTCTGCTCGAAGTTGCAGGTGCCGCGCTGGATCAGCGCGATCGAGCCGGCCGGGAAGTTGGCGAAGTCTTCCGCCTCGCAACCGCTGGTGGAGGTGTTGCCGGCGCCGAGGGACAGGTCCACCGGGACCACCTTGGCGGTGACGTCGCCTGCCTCGGTCTGCGACAGGTAGGTGAAATCCTTCTCCCATTCGTAGCTGACCGGCTGCGGCACGGTGGCGCTCAGGCTACCCGGGCCCTTCGGGTAATAGGCGGTGAACGGGAAGGGCTGCACGCTGACCTTGTAGCCGGCTTTCTGCAGGGTCTGCTTCACGTAGTCGACGGAGGCCTGGTAGCCCGGCGTGGCGGCGGCGCGATTGCCGTCGTTGAGACTGGCGATGTCCTCCAGCTTCTGCAGGCGCTTGACCACGTTGCTGGCCTGCAGGCAACGCGGCAGGCCGAGCGGGGTGCTGACCAGCAACGGCGATTTGCAGATCGACGGGTTGGGTTTGCCGGGGGTCCAGAACTCGGTGAACTGTTGCGCTTCCGAAGGTGCCGCCAGGGATGCGGCGGAAACCGAGAGGGCGAGGGCGCCGAGTGCGTATCTGAGATTGTTCTTGTTGCTCATGAGACTCCGTTCCTTGTGAGGCGATGATCGATAAGCCGTTGATGGCATGGCGCTATTGCCCGAAATGCCGCCTCGGGCACGGCCTGACTGCCAGACTAGGAGCGCTTTCCGGGCTGTCCTGGCGTAATTCCTGAAATGTGAATTTCATCAACTTTTTGCGGAAGAGTTGCTGATAGCTCGCTGGCGGGATGGAGGGCGGCTTTCTATCGTTAATGCCCTTCGGCTCGGGCCCATGGCCGTTGGTCGGGGCTGGGAGGATGGTGCAGCAGGAAGGAAACCCTCTGGCGCGCGGATAAGCGCGCGAGCGGAAGTGGCTGGCACCAGCGCTGTCACAGATTTGTCGGAAATTTTGTATACATTTGTCTGGATATTTTCGGATCGAATTGTCTACAGTGTGCGCACAACAATAAAAGCGAGAACAGCGCACCATGAAAACGACGTCCTCCGGAACCCCACCCGTTCCACGGCCTGAAGACGAGAACCTCGGTGTCGGCGCCAACATGGCCTACGGCCTGCAACATGTGCTGACCATGTATGGCGGTATCGTCGCGGTCCCCCTGATCCTCGGCCAGGCCGCCGGCCTCGCGCCCGGCGACATCGGCCTGCTGATTGCCGCTTCGCTGTTCGCCGGCGGCCTGGCGACCCTGTTGCAAACGCTCGGCGTGCCGTTCTTCGGTTGCCAGTTGCCGTTGGTCCAGGGGGTGTCCTTCGCTGGCGTGGCGACCATGGTGGCGATCATCGGCAGCGGTGGCAGCGGCGGCATTCCCGCGGTGCTCGGCGCGGTGATGGCGGCCTCGCTGATCGGGCTGCTGATCACGCCGATCTTCTCGCGCATCACCAAGTTCTTCCCGCCGCTGGTGACCGGCATCGTCATCACCACCATCGGCCTGACCCTGATGCCGGTCGCCGCGCGCTGGGCGATGGGCGGCAACAGCCACGCGCCGGACTTCGGCAGCATGGCCAACATCGGCCTGGCGGCGATCACCCTGGTCATCGTGCTGCTGCTGAGCAAGCTCGGCAGCGCCTCGATCTCGCGCCTGTCGATCCTCCTGGCGATGGTCATCGGCACCGTCATCGCGGTGTTCCTCGGCATGGCCGACTTCTCCAAGGTCACCGAAGGCCCGCTGGTGGCGTTTCCCACGCCGTTCCACTTCGGCATGCCGACCTTCCAGGTCGCCGCGATCATCTCGATGTGCATCGTGATCATGGTGACCCTGGTGGAAACCTCGGCGGACATCCTCGCGGTAGGCGAGATCATCGACACCAAGGTCGACTCGCGGCGCCTGGGCAACGGCCTGCGCGCGGACATGTTCTCCAGCATGCTGGCGCCGATCTTCGGCTCCTTCACCCAGAGCGCCTTTGCCCAGAACGTCGGCCTGGTGGCGGTGACCGGGATCAAGAGCCGCTACGTGGTCGCCACCGGCGGGTTGTTCCTGGTGATCCTCGGCCTGCTGCCGGTGATGGGCCGGGTGATCGCCGCGGTACCCACCGCCGTGCTCGGCGGCGCCGGCATCGTGTTGTTCGGCACGGTCGCCGCCAGCGGCATCCGCACCCTGTCGAAGGTGGACTACCGCAACAACATGAACCTGATCATCGTCGCCACTTCGATCGGCTTCGGCATGATCCCGATCGCCGCGCCGACCTTCTATGATCACTTCCCCAGCTGGTTCGCCACCATCTTCCATTCCGGCATCAGTTCCTCGGCGATCATGGCGATCCTGCTCAACCTGGCGTTCAACCACTTCACCGCCGGCAACTCCGACCAGCAGTCGGTGTTCGTCGCCGCCAGCGAGCGGACCCTGCGCTACCAGGACATCGCCGCCCTGCACGAAGGCGACTATTTCCTCGACGGCAAGCTGTACGACGCCCAGGGCAACGAAGTGCCGCTGGCCGGCGACGACAGCCATGGCGCGCCGTCGCGACGGCGCAGCGAAACCGCTGAAGCCGGCAGCGCCTGAGCCGCGCCGTGCTGAACGACGGCCCTCCTCGCGAGGGCCGTTTTCGTTGTGCGCTTCAGAACAGCGCCTTGCCGCGGTCCAGGCGCTGGTCCACCAGCCATTTGCCGTGGGCGATGGAGGCGCGCTGGGCGTTTTCCAGGTCGGCGAGGAAGGCGAAGCGCACGGGCAGGGCGATGCGCTTGCTGGTGTGGCCTTCGGGATCGGTGATGTGGCAGCCACCGGCCCAGGGCGTAGGGATGCCCGGATGCTCGACGACGTCGGCGGTGATGGTGTAGCTGCGGTGCTGG
Organism: Pseudomonas sp. PS1(2021); assembly: GCF_020405165.1. NCBI lineage: Bacteria > Pseudomonadati > Pseudomonadota > Gammaproteobacteria > Pseudomonadales > Pseudomonadaceae > Pseudomonas > Pseudomonas sp. PS1(2021). The sequence continues at coordinate 823,256 of NZ_CP084484.1, forward strand.
CAGTGCAGGCTGGCCATGGCATGCTCCTCTCTGTCGGAGGCCGACCCGGCTACCTGCGCGACGCCTGTGGTTGCCACGGAGGAGCCTCGGGGCGGCGAGGTTTTTCCTGCGTGTCCCTATCCCTATAGCAGATCGTCGCCGGTCCGCCGCGAGAGCCGACGAAGGGCCCCGCTCAGCGGCGCTGGCGACGGCCGAGCATGCGCTCCAGGGTGCCGTCGCGGCGGACCCACTGGTGGTAGCCGGCGGCGAGCGCATGGAGCAGCACCACCGAGGTGCTCAGCCACAGGCCGACCACGCGGTGAACGGCGTCGAAGGGCTTCTCGAATGCCTCCCAGCTCAGGTTCCAGGTTTGCGAAATCCAGGCGAACAGCGCGGTGTCCTTGAAGCTGGGTACCACGAACAGGCCGAAGTCGGTGGGCAGGCGGGCTGTAGACGGTCGCTGGATGCCTCACGGGATGCCTCGCAGAGAGTGAAGGCGTGCAATTATGAAGCGTCCGGAGAGCGATCAAACGTATTTATGGCTAATCGATAACGGAGCACTTAATCGAAACTTTCAAATGTGACGTTATTGCACCGAAACAGTGCTGCGAGTGGCTTTTTCCCGAAACGGAAGCCACTTGGCGGAATAATTCCGGGTCGGGATCATTATAAGTTGGTTTTTCCTTCGCCGCAGCGCTCGCGCCACGCCGGCAGAGCCTGGAGCGGGGCGCGGCAGACCTCGCAAGCATTATCGGAAATATATTCCGTTGTCTTTCCGCTGACGTTTTACCGACAGCAAGCTGACACAGATGTAATTGAACTCGATCGCTTCGTTTCTATAGTCTTCGAACACTTCGCCGTGCACTTGCAAGGACGGCAAGTGCATATCCTGTGTCTTTTCCGCCATGACGATTCTCGAGGTGAGCATGAGTAGTGAGCACGATGGCCAGGACCAGGACGACCTGTTCTCCCCGTTGCCTTACCTGCTGGTTTCCGGCGCTGTCGTGCTCATGACCCTGCTGCTGCGCTGCCTGTTCTGCCCGGGCGAGCAGTTCTGATCGCCCGGACCGGCACGACTCAGCGAACGCGGCTGAGGAAGTCGATCACCAGGCTGCCGGCGAGGGCGCCGATGCCGATCCCGGCGTTGCAGGCGGAGATGTTCAGCGAGGCGGCGAACGCCGGGGCCCGTGGCGCGGACTTCATCACCCGCACCTGGCCGACGATGAACAGTGCTGCCTGGGCCACGCCCCAGGTCGCCAGGGCGGCGGCGAGCAGCCAGGCGTTGCCGAGGGGCGGCACCAGGGCGAGCATGCCCAGCGCCATCAGCAGGACGAACAGCAGGGTTGCGCCCAGCGGGCTGCGATCCACCAGGCGCCCTCCGAGCCAGTTGCCGAGCAGGCCTACCGCGCCGAAGCCCATCAGCGTCCAGCCGACCAGCGAACCGCTGAAGCCGGCCAGGCGCTGGAGGATGTCGGCCAGGTAGGTGTAGCGGGTGAACATGCCGGTGAAGACCAGCAGCGACAGCAACAGGTGGCCGAGCACCAGCGGTTGGCGCAACACGCTCGCCTGGCTGCGCAGCGAGATGCCCGGCCGTCCGGGAATGCGCGGCAGCCGGGCGGCCAGCAGCAGCGCCTTGGCCAGGGCCAGCGCGGCGAGTGCGGCGAATGCCAGGCGCCAACCCCAGGCGTCGGCGATCAGCGTGCCGATGGGAATGCCGAGCACGGTGGCGGCGACGATGTCGAAGAACACCAGCGCCACGGCGCGTCCTTCGCGCGAGGGGCCGGCCAGCGCATTGGCCGCGGCGAACAGCAGCAGGCAGGCGACGAACAGCCGCTTGCGTTCGACGCTCGCCAGTGCGGCGATGAACACCTGGGCCTTGGCCTGGATCGGCGAGGGCGCGATCGGCGCCTCGTCGCCGGCGGCGCGGCATCGCTGACGGCGACCTGGCGGCGGACACCGACGTGGAGGAGTTGGCGACCTTCTATGCCACCGTGCTGTTCGGCCTCAGTGTGCAGGCCAAGGACCGGGTTCCTTGCGAGCGCCTGCTGGCGGTGGTCGAACGGGCGCTACGCGCCTGGCCCTGAGCGGGCCGCATCAGGCCGCCGCGCTGCGGCGCAGCCATTCCAGCAGCAGCGTGGCAGGCTCTCCGGCCTGCAACGGTCGCGGGGTCAGCAGGTGATAGCTGCTGCCGTCGGCGAGGAATCCCAGTGGCGCCGCCAGCAGGCCGGCGGCCAGATCGTCGCGCACCAGTTGCCAGGGACCGATGGCCACGCCGAGTCCGGCGCCGGCCGCCTGCAGGCTCAGGTAGAAGTGCTCGAAGCGCTGCCCTTCGGTCGTCGCCGGCGCCTGTCCGGCGAGACGGGTCCAGGTGTTCCAGGCTTGCGGGCGGGTCGCCGTGTGCAGGCGCGGTGCGACGGCGCGAAGCCCGGGCGGGCCTGCATCGAGGTGGAAATGCCGTTCGACGTCGCTCGCCCGGCAGACCGGCCCGACCTGCTCGTCGAACAACCAGTGGGCATGGCTGCCGGGCGGCCAGGGGAAGTCGTTGCGGCGGATCGCCAGGTCGATGCCGCGGCCGAAGGCGAACGGCCCGCCGCCGGCGACCAGCTGGATCGACAGTCGTGGCTGTTCCTGCATGAATCCGGCGATCCGCGGGATCAGCCAGCGCATCAGCAAGGTCGGTTCGCAGGACAGCACCAGCGCGGTGGGGCCGGCCTCCGCGCGCAGGGTCTCGCCGGTGCGCTCGATCAGGTCGAGGGCCGGGCCGGTGCCGGCGAGCAGGCGCCTGCCGGCCTCGCTGAGGAAAACCCGCTGGCCGCGGCGTTCGAAGAGCGCACAACCGAGTTCCTCCTCCAGGGTCCGCACGGCGCGGCTGATGGCACCGTGGGTCAGGCACAGGGCCTCGGCGGCACGGGAAAAGTTCTCCAGGCGGGCGGCGGCCTCGAAGCAGCGCAGGGCGTTCAGCGAGGGCAGGCGACGGCGCCTGAATGGTGAGTTTTCCTCACCATGATTGTCAGTATTCATCGTTCTCGCTCGGCGCTGGAGACCGGTAGATTGTGTCGTCCATTCTACCTTGGAGCCTTCCAGGCATGACAGAGTTGCTAGCTTTCCTGACCATCACCGTACTCGCGGTGATCAGCCCCGGCGCCGATTTCGCCATGGTCTCGCGCAACAGCCTGCTGTATTCCCGCCGCGCCGGCCTGCTCACCGCGCTGGGCATCGGCGCGGGGGTAACGGTACATGTCGGCTACAGCATCCTCGGCGTCGGCGTGCTGGTGCGCGAGTCGCTGGCGCTGTTCACCGCGCTGAAGCTGGCGGGCGCCGCCTACCTGGTGTTCCTCGGCCTGCGCATGCTGCTGGCGCGGGAGGTTGCGGTGGCGGACGAGGTGGCGGGCGGCGCCGGGGTTTCGTCCTGGGCGATGTTGCGCAGTGGCTTCCTGACCAATGCGCTCAATCCGAAGACCTGCCTGTTCGTGGTCAGCCTCTTCATGCAGGTGATCGATCCGCATACCGCGTTGCCGGCGCAATTGGGCTACGGGGTCTTCATCGCGGTCGCCCACGTGGCCTGGTTCGGCCTGGTCGCCTGCTTTCTCTCGAGCCCGGCGGTGCGCGGCCGGCTCCTGCGTTTCCGTCGGCGCATCGACCAGTTCTTCGGCGCCCTGCTGGTCGGTTTCGGCGTCCTGCTGGGGGCGAAAAGCCCGTGAGCATGGGGCACTGATGGCCGCTTGCCGCCTTTGAAGCGAGGCCGGCGGCTCCCTAGAATGCGCCGTTCATGCCGTTGCCTGTGGGCGACGGTCCCAGGATCGCGGGACGCACGGGAGTTGCATGAAGAAGGGAGCGATGCTTTTCGCCGTACTCTGGGCGGTACTCGGCGTGGGCCTGCTGGTCGGTTTGCCGGTGGCCATCCATTTCGTTCTCGGCCAGTACGACGAGGCCGGGTTCAGCGGGCCGCAACTGGTCTTCGAGGAACAGGGCCATTCCTACCTGGCGTTCACCCTCGACGACTATCGCGCCAACGAAGTGGACAACGGCGTGGTACACGGCAGCAGCCGCAGCTATGCCCAGGTGGTCGACCTGGAGGACGGCAGCCTGCGCTGGAGCACGCGCCTGGATGCCGACAACGAGCGCGGCGACGACTGGGGCTCCGGCGAACTGCTGGGCCAGTCGTCGCGCTACCTGTTCTTCCTGCGCAACGAACTCTACGTACTCGACCGGCGCGACGCCGCCCCTGCGCTGGCGTTCGACGATCTGGAGCAGCGCACTGGCGGCCTGCCGTTGAAGTCGGCGCCCTGGGGGAAGGACGCCTATCGCTACGACGAAGGCCGGGGCGGATTGCTGATGCTCGCCCTGGACGGTCGCGTCTGGTTCCTCGACGGCGACAGCCTGGCCCTGCGCGAAGCTCCGGAAGTCGATGCCGCGCGGTATTTCCACGGCGACCCGATGCCGGCGAATGCCGGGATCGACTGGCAGGCGCCGGGCCTGACGCGCCTGCCCGACGGACGCCTGCTGATCCTCGCCAGCGATCACGAAGCCCGCGCGCTGGAGCGTGGCGAGGCGCTGCCGGCAGCGAACCAACGGGCGCGACGCCAGCGCCTGTCACTGGGCACCCTGGATTGGCGGTCGCCGGCGGAGAACCGACTGCGTCCGCTGCTCGACGCGGCCTTCCTGCAGGCTGGCCTGCTGCCCGATCCAGCCGCTGCCGAAGAGCCGCAGCGGCTGCTCGAGCGACCGTCCGAGCGGCAGCGCCAGCGTCCGTCGCTGCCGCCCGAGCCGCAGCCGCCGGAAGAGTTCGACGAGCGCGTGGAGCGTTTTCCCAGTACCCGTGCGTTCCTTGCGGCGCGCGACGCCTACCGCCAGGAACGGCGACGCTGGATCGCCGCGCACGATGCCTGGCGGGAGCGGGTCGCCGACCTGGAGGCGGCGGCGGATGCCGAGTACCGTCGCCGGCGCGACGAGCAGACGCGCGAGGAGGCGTTGTACCGTCGCTATGCCTCGGCGCTGCCGGGCGGCGATTCCAGGTTGGCGCGCCGGCCCTGGCGAGTCGACGGCAACTGGCTGGTGCTGCACCGGCGCAGCCTGGCCGAGCGTAGCGAGCTGCTGCTCAGCTCGGTTTCCGCCGATGGCAGCTTGCTCTGGACCCTGGGGCTGCCCATCGAGCGTCCGGAACGGCTGTTCCGCCTGGATGCCCACAACCTGCTTCTCAGCGGCCGTGGAGAGGAAGGCGGGCGGTTGGTGCGGGTCGATCTGCGCCGGGGCAGCGGCATCGTCCATCGCCTCGGGCGCGGCGGCGCGCCATTGCAGCGGGTCGAGTGGCCCGAAGGCCAACCGTGATCGCCTGCGCCCGGCCTGGGTGGCTGCCCAGCGGCGAGGGCCGGGCGCCGACTCAGGGGTTCCTGAAGACGAATACGCCACTGTCCACCAGGCGCGTCAGGCGGATGCGCAGCAGCAGGGTGCGGTGGGCTGCGAGGAAGCGCGGCACCTGCGCCAGCGGAATTGCCAGGCCTTCGCTGTCGCCGGGGCCCACCGCGGTATAGCCGACCGGCTGGCGCGGCGGATCGAACGGCGGCTGGGCCGAAACGCTGAGCGACAGGGTGTCCACGGCGAAGCCGGCGAGCAGGTCGTCGAGGGACTCGATCGACAGGTACAGCGAGCGGTAGGCGGGGTTGTCTTCGTAGGGATGGACGTCGGCGATGACCTGCTCGTAGAAGCGCTGTTCGAAACGCCGGTCGCTGTTCAGCTTGCGGAAGAACTGGATGAAGTAGTCGCGCACCTCCTGGTCGAGGTCGTCGCAGACATGGCTGACCAGGTTCAGGTAGCGCGGCGAGCGGCGCTCGATGCCGGGGTCGAGCTGATCGATGCGGCGCTGCCAGGGGAAGCTTGCGCCGCTGCTCCGGTAATCGGCGTCCTCGACCTCCAGCGCGGCGCGGATCAGCTCCAGGGTATGCGGGTTCTTCGGCCCGCGGTCCTTCAGCGCCACGCTGGCGTGGTTCTCGCCATCGACGATGGCGAAGGCGATCTCGCCGCGCGATTCTTCCAGGCGCCAGCCGGGCCTGGCGCGCTGGCGGACATCCAGTTCGAGGCTCAGGCGGCAGGCGTTGAGGTTCGCCGTGGCGATCCGCACCGTGCCGTCGCCGCCGGCCTCGTTGGCGATGGCTTCGACGCCGTTGTAGCCGACATTGCCCACCAGCACCGTGGCGAGCAGGCGGCCGGCGCCGTACCAGGCCTCGGCGCCGAACAGGTCGCGCTCGGCGAGTTGCCAGGAGTACGGCGAGCCCAGTTCCAGTCCCTTCAGCACCTGGGTGCCGGTCTGCCCGACGAAGCGGTTCCAGCCTTTCAGCACGCGACCGATGAAGGAGCGTCCCTTGTGCGCCAGCGGCGAGCCGAAGTTGGCCGGGGCGAGCATCAGGAAGCGCTTGACCGGCGCGCTGGCGGGGTCGAAATGGCGGGTCAGCCAGTCGCGCAGCACCAGGGCGCCGGTGCTGTGCACCACCACGTCAACCGTGCGCGGCGCCCGCGACAGTCCCTGGGCGGTCCAGGCGCGATCCAGGGCGGCGGCGAGGTCGGCGTAGGTGACGTCGTCCTGCAGGGAGATCCAGTCGGCGAGGCGGATCTGCGTCGGCGCGCTGCCGAACCAGGCTTCCAGCTGTTCGGCGAGGCGGCGGAACGACTTCGAATCGTCGCTCCAGCCGTGGATGATGACGATCGAACGGGGCATGTCCGGCATCCTCTGGGGCTGATCCGGGCGACTATAGATCATGCGCCGCGGCGACGTGCCCTGACCTGTGAAAACGTCTAGGATGCGGCGGTCGCCATCCGGAGGTCGCATGTCGTCGTCAGCGCTTTCCATCCGTACGGGCCGCCCGGCCGACTTCGCCGGGTTGTTGGCCATCGACCCGATCGCCCGCGAGCAGGCCGGGCGCCGTGGCTTTCTGGTCGAGCGGCTCGCCCAGGAGCAGTGCCGCGTGGCGGAGGAGGACGGGCGGCTGCTCGGTTACGCGGTGCTGGAGCGGAGCTTCTTCGGCCGCGACTTCGTTTCCCTGCTGATGGTCGCGCCCGACTGCCGCCGGCGCGGCATCGCCAGCGCGTTGCTGCGGCAGGCGCGGGACGACTGTCGCGGCGACCGCCTGTTCACTTCCTGCAACCGCTCCAACCTGCCGATGCGGCGCCTGCTGGAGCGCGAGGGATTCCAGCCGAGCGGGGTGATCGACAACCTCGACGAAGGCGATCCGGAGCTGGTCTTCGTGCGTTTCCTCGCGCCGTCGCGCTGAGCCCGGGCTCATGTCAGGTTGCCGGCGAGGAACTGGCGCAGGCGCTCGCTGCGCGGCGCGCCGAACACCTGGTCCGGCGTTACCCGGCGCGGCGGCGCCCTCAGCAATCCGGCGCCGCGCCCGTTCGGCGAAGAAGGATGACCGGTGCCTGTTCGAAACCCTGCGCCTGCTAGTCTGATTCCTACTGGCACGGATGTACGGTCGCTCAAGATCGGTCGTGCTGCGACCGATAGCCTGGAAAGCCACGAGCGAGGATGCCGGCATGCTGCAATGGTTCGCTAACCTGTCGTTCCGCAGGAAAATCGCCCTGCCTATCCTCTTGCTGGCGGTGCTTCTGCTGCTGGTGGGCGCGCTCGGCGTGCATGGCATCGCCCAGCTGAACGAATCCAACCAGCGCCTGGGCAAGCGTTTTCTCCCCGGCATCGCCCTGCTGCTCAACGCCGACCGCGATCTCTACCAGGCCTTCGTCGCCGAGCGCAGCCTGCTCGAGGGTCACCTGAGCGCCGAGCAGATCGCCGGCCTGAGGAACGATCACGCGGAAAACCTGCAGCAGGCCCTGGATCGGGTGCGCCAGTACGCGGCGATGCAGCCGGGCGAGGCGGAACTGGCCAAGGTCGCCGAGTTCGAGCGCGGCTATGCCCTCTGGAGCGCGACCTCGGCGCGGGTGCTGAGCCTGGCGGCCAGCGATCCGAGCGCCGCGGCGCAGCTCAGCTACGGTGACAGCGATCGCCAGTTCGGGGCGATGCGCGAGGTGATCAACCAGCTCGACGAAATGGAAGAGGCGGCCGCGGCCGCCGACGGCGAGGCATCCTCCGCGCTGGGCGAGCGCCACCGCTGGCAGCAGGTGGCGCTGGTGGCGTTCGGCCTGCTGGTCTGCCTGTCGCTGGTGCTGATGTTCCCCGGCCTGGTGACCCGTCCGTTGCAGCGCCTGTTGCAACGCCTGGAAGAGATCGCCAACGGCGATGGCGACCTGCGCGTGCGCCTGGAGGTCACTTCGCGCGACGAACCCGGCCGCCTCGGCAGCGCCTTCAACGCCTTCCTCGACAAGTTGCAGCCGCTGATCCGCGAGGTCGGCCGGGTCACCGGCGAGGTCGCCGATTCCGCCGGTTCGCTGGCCGGCATGACCGCCGCCAACGATCGTCTGATCAACAGCGAGCACGCGTCGGTGGACCAGGTCAGCACCGCCGCGACGCAGATGAGCAGCGCCGTCCACGAAGTGGCGCGCAACGCCCAGAGCGCCGCGCAGGTGGCCCATGACGCTCGCCGGCAGGCGCGCGAGGGCGCCAACGTGGTGGAAGCGACCATCGAGGTGATCCGCCAGTTGGCGCAGGAAGTGGAGAGCAGTTCCGAGAGCATCCAGCAACTGGCCCAGGAAACCGCCAGCATCGACGCGGTGCTGACGGTGATCAAGGGCATCGCCGAACAGACCAACCTGCTTGCCCTCAACGCCGCCATCGAAGCCGCTCGGGCTGGCGAGCAGGGTCGCGGTTTCGCCGTGGTGGCCGACGAGGTACGGGCGCTGGCGGCGCGCACCCAGGATTCGACCAAGGACATCCAGGCGCGCATCGAGCGCCTCCAGGCCGGGGTGCAGAACGCCGTGCGGGCCATGCAGTCGGGCAGTCTCAAGGCGCGCGACAGCGTCGAGCGCGCCGCCGGGGTCGACGGTGTGCTGGCCGCCACCGGCGACGCGGTGGGGCGGATCAACGACCTCGCCGCGCAGATCGCCTCGGCCTGCGAGGAGCAGAGCCGGGTGATCGACGAAATCGCCCGCAACATCAGCGAGGTGCGCGAGCTTTCCGCCCAGGCGGCGGAACATTCGGAGCAGGGTACCGGGGCCAGTCGTCGGCTGTCCGAGCTGTCCTCGGAACTGGCGCGGCTGGTCGGGCGTTTCCGCGTCTGAAGCGCCGCCGCCTAGCGCGGCGCCAGCCAGATCGCCACGCCGGCCAGGGCCGCCGGGACCAGGAAGACCAGCAGCAGGATCGGCAGTTCTTCGCGCAAGCCATAGCCGGCGTGCTGGACGCCGACCCACAGGTTGACCAGCGCGACGGCCAGCCAGGTCGGCAGGAACAGGCCGGCTGCGAGCGCCGGCCCGGCATCCCAGAGTTTGCCGAAGAGCAGGAACAGGCCGAGCAGGACGATGCCGCCGGCGATTACCAGGGTCACGTGCATGGAGACTTCCCGGGTAGGTGCCGGTCGCCGTGGCGGCGACCGGCACCTGGGTCACTTGGTGGTGTAGCCGCCGTTGATGAGGATGGTCTGGCCGGTGATCCACCAGCCTTCGCTGACCAGGTGGCGGATGAACGGCACCACGTCTTCGATGTCGGTCAGGCCGGTCCTGGAGAAGGGCGACAGCGCCGCTGCGGTCTTGTGGTAGGCCACCGCGTCGGCGCCCTCGGCGGGATAGAAGAACGGCGTGTCCATGGGGCCCGGGCCGACCGCGGTGACCGAGATGCCGCGCGCGCCGAATTCCTTGGAGGCGGCGCGGGTGAAGTGTTCCACCGGCGCCTTGGTGCCGGCGTAGGCGGCGTAGTACGGGGTATAGGCGCCGAGCAGGGAGGTCACCAGGGTGCAGATCTTGCCGTTGTCGTTGACGTGCTTGCCGGCTTCGCGCAGGAAGAAGAACGCAGACTTGGAGTTGACCGCGCTCATCTCGTCGTATTCGGTCTCGCTGATCTCGGTGATGGGTTTCTTCAGCACCTTGCCAACGGTGTTGATGGCGATGTCCGGCTTGCCCACCGCGGCGATGGCGTCGGCGAACAGCTTTTCCATGGCTGCGGCGCTGGTGAGATCGCCCTGCAGCGCTACTGCCTTGGCTCCGGCTGCCTGCAGCGCGGCGACGGTGGCGTCGGCATCGGCCTTGCTCGCGGCGCTGTTGTAGTGGATGGCGATCGCCTTCGCTCCGTGGGCGGCGAGATCACGGGCGATCAGCCCGCCCAGGTTCTTGGCGCCGCCGGTGATGAGGACGGTCTTGCCTTGGATGGAGTGGTCGACCATGGGGTGGTTCTCCTGCGGTGAGTGGAGAACCCAGTCTAGGGAGGGCGGCCTTGCGGAGTAATCGCGGCGACCTGGATAGATTGTCCAGAAACGCCGATCAATTCCCGCCTCCGGAGGAGCGCAGCCAACTGCACGAATCTTCTAGAACCCCGGGGCGGGCGCGTTATAGTCGCGGCGACGAAACCAACGAGTGGGAAGACCTGACGCACGATGGGCAGCCGAGACTGGATCGACCTGGCCCGCGACGCCGAGACCGGGATCGAGACCCTGCGCGCCCATTTCGAGGGCCACGCCTACGATCCGCACTGGCACGACAGCTACCTGATCGGCTACACCGAGATCGGCGTGCAGCAATTCAACTGTCGCCGACGCCGACACGACAGCACCGCCGGCCAGGTATTCCTGGTCGAACCGGGAGAGATCCACGACGGCCGCGCGCCGATCGCCGGCGGCTTCACCTACTCGATGCTGTACCTGCAACCTGACTGGCTGCGGCGCGAACTGCGGGCGACCTTCGACGACGCGCCCAGCGACCGTGACCCCGGCTTCCACGCCAACCTCACCGAAGACCCGCGCCTGACCCTGGCTATCGCCCAGGCCTTCCGCGTCCTGCATGGCCGCGAGCTGCGGCTGCTGCGGCAGACCGCCCTGGAGCTGGTGCTGGAGCGGCTGCGCGTGCACCTGGGCTGGCGCGAGGCGAAGCCGTTCGATCCGCGCCTGCCGCTGGTAGCGCAGAAAGCCCGCGACTACCTGCACGCGCACTTCTACCAGGACATCGGCCTGGACGAACTGGCCAGTGCCTGCGGCACCGACCGCTTCCGCCTGAACCGTGCATTCAAGGCCGCCTACGGCTTGCCGCCCTACGCCTACCTGGTCCAGCTGCGCCTGGCCAAGGCGCGGCAGATGCTCGCTGTCGGCGGACAACCGGCGGACCTCGCCGGCGCCCTCGGCTTCGCCGACCAGAGCCATCTCGGCCGCTGGTTCCGGCGCGCCTACGGGATGACCCCGGCGGCCTACCGCAGGCAGTGCACCCAGCTTCCAGACTGAGGCCCGGCGCGCCGCCAGGATGAAGGCTTCCCCCGCCACAGGAGCCTGTCCATGCAATCCCTCGTTCCTTTCCTGCTGTTCGCCGTCGTTGCCTCGATCACCCCCGGACCGACCAACATCCTGGTCCTGAGCAACAGCCAGCGCCACGGCCTGGCTGCCGCCTGGCCGATCGTACTCGGCGCCTGCGCGGCGGTGGCGGCGCTGATCCTGCTGCTCGGGCTCGGCCTGGGCGAGCTGCTGCGACGCCACCCGCTGCTCCAGCAGGGGCTCGCCTGGCTCGGCGTCGGCTGGCTCAGCTACCTGGCCTGGAGCCTGTTCCGCAGCGCTGGCGGCATCGACGGCACGGAGCCGCCGCGGCGCCTCGGCGTGTTCGGCGGCGCGGCGTTGCAACTGGTCAATCCCAAGGCCTGGATGATGGCCCTGGCCGCGCTGGCGCTGTTCGCCGGGGAGGGGGCCGGACAGGCCGGGCGGATCGGCCTGCTGGCATTGCTGTTCTTCCTGGTTTCGTTGCCGTGCCTGGCCAGTTGGGCCTTGCTCGGCGTCGGCAGCGCGCGGCTGCTGCGCTCGCCGTCGCTGATGAAGCGCTTCAACCAGGGCATGGCGCTGTTGTTGCTGGCATCGGCCTGGGCCGCCCTGCTGCTCTGAGGCGGTCCGGTAGCTTCCTGACAAACCTGTGGGTTGGTACGCGAGGCCCGGGTTGGCTATGGTGGGACGATCCGTAGCCATGGCGCGGCCGCCGTCAGCACGCCGCGCAAGGAACCCCCATGCTGAAACCCGATATCACCGCCTTCTTCGATCCGGCCACCTCCACTTACAGCTATGTGGTGCGCGACCCGTCCAGCCGCGCCTGCGCCATCGTCGACCCGGTGCTGGACTACGACCCGGCCGCCGGGCGTACCAGCCATGCCAGCGCCGAACGCCTGATCGCCCACGTTCGCCAGCACGACCTGCAGGTGGAGTGGCTGCTGGAGACCCACGTGCACGCCGACCACCTGTCGGCGGCCATCTTCCTGCAGCGCGAACTGGGCGGGCGCCTGGCCATCGGCGCGCGAATCACCCAGGTGCAGGCGAAATTCTCCGGCCTGTTCAACCTCGGCGAGGCGTTCCCGGTGGACGGCCGCCAGTTCGAGCACCTGTTCGAGGACGGCGAGTCGTTCCGCATCGGTGCCCTGGCATGCCGCGCGCTGCATACCCCGGGGCATACCCCGGCGTGCATGACCTACCTGGTCGGCGACAGTGCCTTCGTCGGCGATACCCTGTTCATGCCCGACTACGGCACCGCCCGCTGCGATTTCCCCGGCGGCGACGCGCGCCAGCTTTATCGCTCGATCCAGCGCCTGTTCGCACTACCCGACGCGACCCGCCTGTTCATGTGCCACGACTACACGGCTCCCGGCCGCGACGAGCACCGCTGCGAAACCAGCGTCGGCGAGCAGCGTCGGCACAACGTGCACGTCCGCGAAGGCGTCGACGAGGAGGCGTTCGTCGCCATGCGCCAGCAGCGCGATGCCACCCTCGGCATGCCGACCCTGATGCTGCCGGCGATCCAGGTCAACATGCGCGGCGGCAACCTGCCGCCGGTGGAAAGCAACGGGGTGCGCTACCTGAAGATCCCGCTGGATCTGTTCTGATCAGTTGCGGCGACGCAGCAGGAGAATGAAGAACAGCCCGCCGATGGCCGCGGTGGCGATGCCGATGGGCAGATCCTGGGGGGCGATCAGGGTGCGCGCGGCGACATCCATCCAGACCAGGAACAGCGCGCCGAGCAGGGCGCACACCGGCAGCAGTCGGCGGTGCTCGGCACCCACCAGCAGGCGCGCGGCGTGCGGCAGCATGAGACCGACGAAGCCGATGGCGCCGCTCACCGAGACCAGCACGCCGGTCAGCAGCGAGCAGCAGACGAAGACCCACAGGCGTACGCGGCGGGCGTCCAGGCCGAGGGTCACGGCGGTCTGTTCGCCGGCCATCAGCGCGTTCAGCGCACGGCCCAGCCCGAGCAGCACCAGCAGGCCGCCGGCCACGCACAGCGCCGGCAGCCAGATCAACGACCAGCGCGCCAGGCCGAGGCCGCCGAGCATCCAGAACAGCACCGAGGAGGCGGCGCGGTGGTCGCCGAGGAACAGCAGCAGGTTGGCCAGCGCCAGGAGCACGAAGGACACCGCGACCCCCGCCAGCAGCAGCCGGTCGCTGCCCAGGCGGCCGCCGCGGCTGGCCACGCCGAGCACCAGCAGCATGCTGCCGAGGGCGCCGAGGAAGGCCGCCAGCGGCAGGGTCAGCAGGCCGATTACCTCGCCGATGTAGAGCACCACCAACACCGCGCCGAGGGTCGCGCCGGAGGTGGCGCCGAGCAGGTGCGGATCGGCCAGCGGATTGCGCGTGACCGCCTGCAGCGCCGCTCCCGCCAGCGCCAAGCCGGCGCCGACGCAGGCGCCGAGCAGTACCCGCGGGGCGCGGATCAGCCAGACGATGTGCTCCTGGCCGGCGCTCCAGGCGCCGGGCTCCGCCGCCACGCCGAACAGGCGCTGGAGGACGATGCGGCCGACCAGGCCGCTGTCGAGTCGCGCCGGACCGAAGCCGAGGGCGACCACGCAGGACAGGCCGAGCAACATGACCAGGCCGCCCAGCAGCAGGCAATAGGCGCGGGGGCTGCGGAACAGGGTCATGGACGTGGCGCCCGAGGGTGGAGGCCGGCGACCAGGGTTTCTATCGCCGCGGCGTTGCCGATGCCGGGCGTGGCCTGGTTATAGGGCAGGACGATGAAGCGTCGCTCGCGGATCGCGGTCAGGCTGCGCAGCGCCGGGTTCTCTTCGAGGAAGCGCTGTTTCTGCGCGGCGCTGGTCTCGCCGTAGTCGACGATGACGATGACCTGCGGATCGCGGGCGACCACGCTTTCCCAGTTGACCTGGGTCCAACTGGCCGCCACGTCGTCGGTCACGCTGCGACCGCCGGCGGCCTCGATCAGCGCCTGCGGCATGCCCAGGCGGCCAGAGGTGAAGGGGCGGTCCTCGCCGCTGTCGTAGAGGAACACCCGCGGCGCCTCGGCGTTCGCCGGGATGCCGGCGCGGGCGCGCTCGATGCGTGCCTGGAGACTGGCGACCAGGCGCTCGGCGCGCGATTCGACGTCGAAGATCCGTCCCAGGTTGCGCAGGTCGCGGTACAGCTCGTCGAGGCTGGCGCGGCGCGGCGCGGCGATCTGTGCGCAGGATTCGCTCAGCTCGTAGACCTTCACCCCCAGCGGCTCCAGGCTGGCCGGAGTGAGGTCGCCGCCGACGCGCATGCCGTAGCCCCAGCCGGCGAAGAAGAAGTCGGCGTCGACATCGAGCAGGGTTTCCGCCGTGGGGTAGCGCGCCACCAGCTCGGGCAGCGGCTTGAGCGCGGCGATCAGTCCGGGATCGGCATTCTTCCACCAGCCGCTGATGCCGGTATAGCCGACCATGCGCGTCTGCAGGCCGAGGGCGACCATCATCTCGGTGAGGTTGATGTCGTGACTGACCGCGCGCGACGGCGCGCGCTCGAACGTCACCTCGCGCTCGCAGCTGCGCACGCTGAGCGGGTAGCGCTCGGCCAGCGCGGCATCGGTGCAGGCGAGCAGGGCGCCGAGCAGCAGGTGGTGCAGGATCGGGTGCTTCATGCTTGGGTAATCCAGGTCAGGCGTGGGTGGTCGGCGAGGGGGTGGCGGTCGACCAGGGCGCGGACGCCGAACACCCGCAATAACAGGTCGGCGTCGAGCACCTCGGCCGGCGTACCCTGGGCGACGATGCGGCCGCCGTCGAGCACGTAGAGGCGGTCGCAGAAGGCTGCCGCCAGGTTGAGGTCGTGGAAGCTCGCCAGGGTGCTCAGGCCGAGGCCGCGCAGCAGGTGCAGAAGCTCCAGCTGGTAGCGCGGGTCGAGGTGGTTGGTCGGTTCGTCGAGGATCAGCAGGCGCGGCTCCTGGACCAGCGCGCGAGCCAGCAGGGCACGCTGCTTCTCGCCACCGGAGAGGCTGGCGAAGGGGCTCGCTGCACGCCCTTCGAGACCGACCTGGAGCAGCGCCTGGCGGACCCGCTGGCGGTCGTCCGCGCCGTGGCCGTCGAACAGGCCCTTGTGCGGCGTGCGGCCCATGGCGACCACGTCCTCGACGGCGAGGCCGAAGTCCTCGGGGAATTCCTGCAACACCACCGCGATACGCCGTGCGGCCCAGCGCGGCGGCTGGCGCCAGAGGTCGTCGCCGTCGAGCACCACCCGACCGCGCTGCGGTCGCGCATAGCGGAAGGCGCAGCGCAGCAGGCTGGTCTTGCCGCTGCCGTTGGGGCCGATCAGGCCGACGAAACTGCCGGCCGGGACTTCCAGGTGCACGCCGCGCAGCAGCTCGGTGGAGGCGTCGGGCGACCAGTGCAGGGCATCGAGGTGAAGGGACGACATGGCTACTCGCAGGTCCGGTGGTTCAACAGAGACGATTGCCGCGGCGCCGGCTTCAGAAACTGAAGTCGGCGGTGACGTTGAACGAGCGCGGCTGGCCCATGATCCATTGCTGGCCGTTGTTGTTGTCAGCCAGGGCGTATTGGCGGTCGAACAGGTTGTACAGCTCAAGGCCGAGGGTCAGGTCCGGCCGTACCCGCCAGCCCAGGTTGGCGTCGACCACCGTGTAGCCGGGCAGGCTGGCCTGGTTGGCGGCGTCGGCGTAGCGCCGGTCGACGTAGCGCAGCCCGGCGCCGACGCGCAGGGTATCGGCGAAGGACTTGTCCAGCCAGAGGTTGGCGGTGCGCCGTGGCACGTTCCTGGGGCGGTTGCCGTTGCGCGAGTAGGTCTGCCCGGCGATCGATTCGTCGAAGTCGTCGTATTCGGCACGCACCAGCGCGGCGTTCGCCGACAGCCGCCAGTCCTGGGCCAGGTTCAGTTCCAGGCTGGCCTCCAGGCCGTCCGAACTCTGCTGGCCGACCTGCTGCGCGTCGTGCGGCGGCAGCGGGTTGGCGCTGAGCAGCTTCTTCTTGACGATATGGTAGGCGGCCAGGGTCCATTCGCCGCGACCGTCCGGGAACAGCTGCTTGAGGCCGACCTCGGTCTGCTTCGAGTGGGTCAGGTCCATCTGCTGCTGGGCCGCGTTGAGGGTGATCAGGTTGCTCACACCGTCCTCGCTGGTGGAGTACTGGCCGTACAGCGACAGTTCCGGGGTCAGCGCGAAGACCAGCCCGGCGCGCCAGTTGCCGCCCCGCAGGCTGCGGTCGCTGCGGGTGCCGGCGCGCAGGTCGTCGCGGTCGATATGGTTCTGGTCGCGGCGCACCCCGGTCACCAGCGACAGGCGCTCGTTGAGTTGCAGGCGGTTCTCGGCGAACAGGGCGAAGGTGCGGGTCTGGCTGCGCGAGTGCGGCCGGTAGGGCGAGCGGCTTTCGAAATAGCCGGGCGCGGGATGCCAGGGGTCGATGCTTTCGCCGCCGTCGACAACGTCCTCGTATGGTGAGTTGTTGGTCAGGCGGAAGCGGATGCGGTTGTACTCGGCGCCGACCAGGGTGCGGCTGTCGAGGCCGAACAGGGCGTGCTGGAAGGCGAAGGTCTGGCGGTCGCCGATCTGCTCCTGCTCGTGGCTGATGCGCAGGTAGTCCCTGCGCAACAGCTCTTCGCGCGGGACGTCCCATTCGTAGGTTTCGGCGTTGCGCCAGTGGCGGCGGGCCTTGATGTAGTACAGCTGGTTGCTCGCGGTGACGTTGTCGGAAAGGCTCCAGTCGCTGCTCAGGCGGGTCCACTGGTCGTTGTAGCGCTGCACGTCGTTGCGCACGTTGTAGTTCTTCTCGCGCAGGCGCTTGTGGTACTTGCCGCCGACCAGCGGGGTGCCGAAGTCGTTCATCGGCTCCTGGTCGCCATAGTCGTGGGCGAGGGTGAAGGCCAGATCGTCGCTGGCCTGCCAGCGCAGCGCAGCGCTGATGCCCAGGTTGCGCGAGTCGCCACGGTCGATCCAGCCGTGGCTCTGCTGCTGGTTCAGGTTGAGCCGGTAGCTGAGGCTGTCGGTCAGCGAGCCGCCGCTGTCCAGGGCCAACTGGCGGTTGTCGTAGGAACCGTAGCCGAGGTGCAGGTGGTTGCGGATCTCGCCGGCGAAAGGCTTCTTCGGCACTACGTTGATCACCGCGCCGGTGGCGCCTTCGCCGTACAGCACCGAGGCCGGGCCACGGATCACGTCGATGCGCTCGACCATCCACGGATCGCTGGGGAAGTTCACCGTGCCCATGCCGGTGTACAGGCGCGTGCCGTCGAACAGTTGCATCACCGACGCATGGCCGCTGAAGCCGCGCGCCGAGAGGCCGGTACCGCCATCTCCGGGGGTGCCGATGAAGCTGATACCGGGGCTGCGGGTAACGGCGGCCTGGACGCTGGGGTTGTTGCGTCGGCGAACTTCCTCGCCGCTGATGCTGCTGGTGCTCGCCGGGGTGTCCAGGGCGCTGAGGCCCAGGCGCGAACCGGCGCCGACCGGAGTGGCGAGGTCGATGTGGTCGAGTTCGGCGGGGTCCTGGCGAACGCTGACCAACTGGCTGGGCAGGGCAAGGGCGGCTTCTTCGGTTTCGGCGAAGGCAGGCGGCACCAGAAGCAGGCTGGTGGAGAGGCCGAGGGCGAAAGGCTCGGTGCGCAAACGGCTGAAGCGGGGCATGGGCGTTCCATCTCATGACCGGGCAGGACGGAACGCGCAGGAAATCGCAGGCGCGACAGCGCCTCGAACAACCGGCTCGCTCCCGCCCACCGCGGGTGTGCCAACAGGGCGTTGCAGGCCGGTCTCCGGGCTTGCGAGGGTCGTGAAATCCTCGCCTTCCCATGCCGGAGCACAGTGGCCTGAAGAGGATTTCGCTCGCTTACCGTTGCGGGGGCAGCGCCGGACTGATCACCGAAGTGACGCACCGGCTTCCCGTTTCACCTCCTGCGCGGCGGCAGGAGGCACCTGGAACGGGCCGGATGGGAACATCCGCACCGTTTCCAGTCAAGCCTTGAACGATCTGGATTGGATGAAATGTTATAGTATAACAATTCGTCCGTGCAATTTTTCTTCCCCGCGCCCTGGCGTGGCTTCCCGGGTCATCACATTTTCTTCACGCCGGCCTGCTATGCTGCCGGCCTTCCTTGGGGAGTAGCCTGCCGTCACCCGTTGACGGCGCGCTGGTCAACATTCTTGGCAACCTGCCATGGCCAGCGCATCCAACCGGATTGGTGAGACCAACGACATTCCTGCGCCGAAGCCGGGCCGCGGGGTCATGTCGTTGACTCATGCCCGGCTGGAGTATCCGCGTGAATCCCGTTTCCCTGATCTTCCTCGCCTTCGCCATGTCCACCGATGCCTTCGCCGCAGCCATCGGCAAGGGCTCCAGCCTGGATCGGCCGCGCCTGTCGGAGGCGCTGCGCACCGGGATAATCTTCGGCGTGATCGAGGCGATCACCCCTCTGGTCGGCTGGCTGCTTGGCCAGGCCGCCAGCCAGTTCGTCGCCGACTGGGACCACTGGATCGCCTTCGTCCTGCTGGTGCTGCTCGGCCTGCACATGATCCACAACGGCCTGCGCGCGGATCATGCGACGGAACAGGAAAAGCCCGGCCAGCATTCGTTCTGGATTCTCGCGGTGACGGCGCTGGCCACCAGCATCGACGCGCTGGCGGTGGGCGTCGGCCTGGCTTTCGTCGACGTCAATATCTTCCTCGCCGCCGGTGCCATCGGCCTGGCCACCATGACCATGGTCACCCTCGGCACCATGCTCGGCCG
Source organism: Pseudomonas sp. PS1(2021) (assembly GCF_020405165.1). Lineage (NCBI taxonomy): Bacteria > Pseudomonadati > Pseudomonadota > Gammaproteobacteria > Pseudomonadales > Pseudomonadaceae > Pseudomonas > Pseudomonas sp. PS1(2021). Next base: position 842,253 of record NZ_CP084484.1, read on the forward strand.
GGCGCTCGGCGCGGTGACCGGCAAGCGCGCGGAGATGGTCGGCGGGCTGGTGCTGATCCTGGTCGGCGCGACCATTCTCTACGAGCATCTCGGCGCGGCGTGAGCGGCGCCGGAGACGGAGGCGGGACAGGTCGCGGCGAGTGGGTGGGCGTTCGCTTCAGGCGCTTTCCCAATCGCGGATCGCCGTCAGCAGCGCCTCGCCGTCGGCGAACTCGCGGTCCGCCGGCGGCAGCGCCGGACGCGCCAGGACCAGCACCGGCAGGCCCATTTCCCGCGCCACCTGGAGCTTCGGCTCGGTGGCCTGGCTACCGCTGTTCTTGCTCACCAGTACGTCGCAGGCGAGGCGCTCGAACAACGCCCGTTCGCCATCCAGGCTGAACGGCCCGCGCGCGCCGATCACCTCGGCGCGCGGCGCGGCCGGCTGGCCTTGCAGGCAGCGCACGGTCCAGTGCTGGTGCGGCGGGACCTGGCCGAGATGCTCCAGCGGTTCGCGGCCGAGGGTGAACAGCGGACGGCGGAAGGGTGCGAGGGCGGCGATCAGTTCGCGCCAGTCGGCTACCTCGCGCCAGTCGTCGCCGGGCCCGGCCTGCCAGCCGGGCCGGCGCAGCGCCCAGCAGGGCACTCCGGCCAGTCGCGCGGCGCGCACGGCGTTCCGGCTGATCCGTGCGGCGTAGGGGTGGGTGGCGTCCACCAGCAGGTCGAAGCCCTGCTCGTCGATGAACGCCGCCAGCCCTTCGGCGCCGCCGTAGCCGCCGACCCGGACCCGGCAGGCCAGGTCGCCGGGCACCTTGCCCAGCCCGGCGAGGCTGTAGAGATGCGCCGGACCGAGCTGGCGGGCGAGGGCCAGGGCCTCACCGATCCCGCCGAGCAGCAACAGGCGCTTCATCGGCGCTCCTCGCAGGCCTGGCCGACCAGGTTGCCCTGGCGGTCGATGGCGAAGACTTCCAGCGCCACCTCGGCGGGCACGATGCCGCGGGCGAAGCGCAGGGCGTGGGCGCAGACCGCATCGCCCAGGGCCACGCCTTCGGCGTGTGCCTGGGCCAGCGCCTGCTGGCTGGTATTGGCGGCGCGCATGCTGTCCTGTAGCGCGGTGCCGGCACCGAGCGCGGCGGCCCAACCGGCCAGTTGCGGCAGGTCGATGCTGGAATGGCGGCTGTGCAGGTCGAGGTGGCCGCCGGCGAGCTTGCTGATCTTGCCGAAGCCGCCGCACAGGCTGAGCTTTTCCACCGGCGCCCTGCGCAGGTGCTTGAGCACCGCGCCGGCGAAGTCGCCCATCTCGATCAGGGCGATCTCCGGTAGCGCATAGCGCCGGCGCATGGCGTCCTCGCTGGCGTTGCCGGTACAGGCGGCGATGTGACGGACGCCGTTGGCGCGAGCGACATCGATGCCCTGATGGATCGAGGCGATATAGGCCGAGCAGGAGAACGGCCGGACGATGCCGCTGGTGCCGAGGATCGACAGCCCGCCGAGGATGCCCAGGCGCGGGTTCATGGTCTTCAGCGCCAGCTCGGCGCCGCCCTCCACGCCGATGGCGACCTCGAAGCCGCCGGCGTAGCCCCGTTCGGCGGCGAGCTGGGCGAGGTGGCGTTCGATCATCTGCCGCGGTACCGGATTGATCGCCGGCTCGCCGACCGCCAGGGTCAGCCCCGGGCGGGTCACCGTGCCGACCCCGGGGCCGGCATGGAAGCGCACGCCAGGCTCGGCGCTCAGGCGCACCCGGGCGAACACCAGGGCGCCGTGGGTGACGTCGGGATCGTCGCCGGCATCCTTGAGGGTGCCGGCTTCCGCGCCGCTTTCCCAGGCGCGGCAGAATTCCAGGCGCATCAGCACCTGCTGGCCCTTGGGCAGGACGATCTGCACCGCGTCGCTGATCGTGCCGCCCAGCAGCAGGCGCGCCGCCGCCAGGCTGGTGGCGGTGGCGCAACTGCCGGTGGTGTAGCCGCTGCGCAACGGCGCGGGCTGCTCGGGGGTTTCCTCACGCATCGCGGGGAGGCTTCCTGGCGGCGGGTTTGCGCAATTCCAGCAGGGTGATCGGCAAGGCCTGGCGCCAGGTGTCGAAACCGCCCAGCGGCCGCGCGTGGGCGACGCCGAGGCGGGTGAGGTCGCCACCCAGGCGTTGCTGCCAGTCGAGCAGCACCCGTTCGCTCTGCAGGGTGACCGCGTTGGCGAGCAGGCGACCGCCGGGCCGCAGGCGCTCCCAGCAGGTCTCCAGCATGCCCTCGGCGGTGACCCCGCCGCCGATGAAGATGGCGTCCGGCTCGGGCAGTTCCAGCAGCGCCTCCGGGGCGCTGCCGGCGACCAGGTGCAGGGTCGGTACGCCGAGGGCGTCGCGGTTGTGGCGGATATGTTCCTGGCGCTCGTCGTTGGCTTCGATGGCGATCGCCCGGCAACTGGGGTGCGCGCGCATCCATTCGATGCCGATGGAGCCGCAGCCGGCGCCGACGTCCCAGAGCAGCTCGCCGGGGCAGGGCGCCAGGCGCGCCAGGGTCACGGCGCGGACGTCGCGCTTGGTCAACTGGCCGTCGTGGCGATAGGCCTCGTCGGCCAGGCCCGGGGTCAGCGGCAGGCGCACGGCACCGGCGCCGGCGCGGCATTCCACCGCCACCAGGTTGAGATCGGCGGCGCGGGGCAGCGACCAGTCGCCGGCGAGGCCGTCGAGACGGCGCTCGAGCGGCCCGCCGAGGTGTTCCAGCACGCTCAGGCGACTGGCGCCGAAGCCACGGGCGTTCAACAGGCGGGCGATGGCGGCCGGGCTGTCGCCGTCGTTGCTGAGGACCAGCAGGCGCCGGCCGTCGTGGACCTGTGCCTGCAGCGCCGCCAGCGGACGCGCCACCAGCGACAGGCAGGTGACCTCCTGCAGGGCCCAGCCGAGGCGGGCGGCGGCCAGCGACAGGGAGGAGGGCGCCGGCAGGACCCGCAGTTCGGTCGCCGGCAGTTGCCGGGCGAGACTGGCGCCGACGCCGAACAGCATCGGGTCGCCGCTGGCCAGCACGCAGGTCGGCTGGCCGCGCCGGGCCAGCAGTGGTTCCAGGGAGAACGGCGTCGGCCAGGTTTCGCGGGCGCCGCCGATGCACGGTGGCAGCAGTTCCAGCTGGCGCGCCGCGCCGACGATCCGGCTGGCTTGCAGCAGGGCACGCCGGGCCTGCTTGCCGAGGCCGGGATAACCGTCCTCGCCGATGCCCACCAGGGTCAGCCAGGGAGGCGTCGAGTCTGCCGATGACACGGTTCCGATACTCCTGAAATGCGTCTGTGAAGGGCCCGCGACGGCTTCCGGACGGAATGGGTTTTCCCGGCCCCGGGCTGGGCGGCATAATAGCGCGTTCGTCGGTGCCCGGCCCTTTCGCGTTAGCGCGGGGCCAACGAGGGCCGAAGAGGGAACACGGAGCCCCGGTCTTTTCGAAGCCCGGGCCTAGCCGTGGCTGCCCCCGCAACTGTATGCAGCCTGTATTCGCGCCATTCGCCACTGGATTACCGGGAAGGCGGCGCGAAGCGGAGGTTCCTCCCCCGGGTGGAACGCCGGGCTGCGAGCCAGGAGACCTGCCGCCGAAACCAGTCGCGAGTGCCAACATCGGGCGGGGTGTACCGATGCCGTGGTCTGTCCCTGGGGGACAGCGGTGCGGTCGCCGCGACGCCGATTCGAGTAGCGTTTTTGAACGACGACCAGACCCCGGCGCCCCTGCCCGTACCACGTCCGTCGCCCTGTCCCGGCCTGCTGCGTATCGTCCAGGCGCTGGACGGCGGCATCTGCCGCGTCAAGCTCGACGCCGGCCGCCTGGACGCCGCCCAGGCACGCGCCGTGGCGGCCGCGGCGCGGGATTGCGCCAGCGGCGTGATCGAGGCGACCAACCGTTCCAACCTGCAATTGCGCGGCGTCCGTCGCGGCGAGGAAGAGCGGCTTGTCCGCCGCCTGCTGGACGCCGGCCTCGGTCCCCGGCATGGGCCCCTGGCCGGCGCCGACGACGTGCGCAACCTGATGCTCAGCCCGGCCGCCGGGCTCGATCCGCACCTGTCGCTGGACGTACGCCCGCTGGCTGCTCGGCTGTTGCTGCGGCTCCAGGCGGACAGCCGCTACCACGCGCTGTCGGCCAAGTTCGCCATCCAGCTGGACGGTGGCGAAGACCTGGCGATGCTCGAGCATCCCCATGACATCTGGCTGTCGCCGATGCCCGCGGCGCCGACCGCGACGCTGGTCTTCGGACTCGCCGGCTGCCCGGCCCGCGACCGCCCCCTGGCGGCGTTGCCGGCGGAACGGGGCGAGTCCCTGGTGCTGGCGCTGCTCGACCTGTTCCTCGAACGCGCCCAGCCGCAACAGACGCGGATGCGCCACCTGTTGCAGGAGCTGGCCGGAGAACCCTTGCTGGAGGCCTTGCAGGCGCGCCTGGATTTCCCTCTGCGGCGTGACGAGCGGGTGGCGGCCTGGCGGCGTTCGCCGGGGCGTCCGTGGAGTCATCTCGGCGTCCAGCCGCAACGCCAGCCAGGCCTGGCGATGGTCGGCGCGGCGGCGCCGCTTGGCCGGCTCGACAGCGCTTGCCTGGAAGGCCTGGCCGAGCTGGTCGAACGCCATGGCGACGGCAGCCTGCGCCTGACCCCCTGGCAAGGCGTGCTCCTGCCGAACCTGGCGCACGTCGAGGCCCACCAGGCGCTGCTCGGCCTGCGCGGGCTCGGCCTGCTGACCGAGCCCGACGCGCCGTTGGCGCGGCTGATCGCCTGCAGCGGTTCCAGCGCCTGCGCCAAGGGCCTGGCCGACACCAAGGGCGACGCCTTGCGCCTGGCCGAACGCCTCGGCCCGCGCAGCGACCTGCCGCAACTGCACCTGTGCGGCTGCGAACGGTCCTGCGCCGCTGCTCACCGCGCGCCGCTCACCCTGCTGGCGCGCAGCGGCGGGTTCTACGACCTGTACCGGCACGACCCATGTCACCCCGGATTCGGCCAGTTGCTGGCCAGCCGCCTGACTTTCGCCACTGCCGCCGACTACCTGGCGGCCCTGCCTTCCCAGCCCACTTCCGGAAAACCCGCATGATTGACTACATCCGCGATGGCCAGGCGATCTATCGCCAGTCGTTCGCCACCATCCGCGCCGAAGCGAACCTCGCCGGCATCCCGGCCGACCTGGAAAAGCTCGCGGTCAGGGTGATCCACGCCTGCGGCATGATCGACGTGGTCGACGACCTGCGCTTCTCGCCGGGCGCCGGTGCCGCCGGCCGCGCCGCGCTGGCCGCCGGCGCGGCGATCCTCTGCGACGCGCGGATGGTCGCCGAAGGCGTGACCCGCTCGCGGCTGCCCGCCGCCAACCGGGTGATCTGCACCCTCAACGAAGCGGACGTGCCGGCGCTCGCCACGGAACTCGGCAATACCCGCTCGGCGGTGGCCCTGGAGCACTGGCGCGAGCACCTGGAGGGCAGCGTGGTGGTGATCGGCAACGCGCCGACCGCACTGTTCTACCTGCTGGAAATGCTCGACGCCGGCGCGCCGAAACCGGCGCTGATCCTGGGCTTCCCGGTCGGCTTCGTCGGTGCCGCGGAATCCAAGGAGATGCTCGCCGCCGATAGCCGCGGGGTGCCCTACGTGATCGTCCGCGGTCGCCGTGGCGGCAGCGCCATGGCCGCCGCGGCGGTGAACGCCCTGGCCACGGAGCGCGAATGATGAGTGTCGCGAAGGGCCGCCTGCTGGGCCTGGGCGTCGGGCCCGGCGATCCCGAACTGATCACCCTCAAGGCCCTGCGCCTGCTGCGTGCGGCGCCGGTGGTCGGCTATTTCGTGGCCAAGGGCAAGAAAGGCAACGCCTTCGGCATCATCGAGGCGCACCTGGACGAGGCCCAACTGCGCCTGCCGCTGGTCTATCCGGTGACCACCGAGAAGCTGGAGCCGCCGCTGTGCTACGAGACCATCATCAGCGATTTCTACGACACCGCCGCCGAGCAACTGGCCGCGCACCTGGATGCCGGCCGCGACGTGGCGGTGATCTGCGAGGGCGACCCGTTCTTCTACGGTTCCTACATGTACCTGCACGACCGCCTGGCGACGCGCTACGAAAGCGAGGTTGTGCCTGGCGTCTGCTCGATGCTCGGCGGCGCGGCGGTGCTCGGTGCGCCGCTGGTGTACCGCAACCAGAGCCTCTCGGTGCTCTCCGGAGTGCTGCCCGAGGAGGAGTTGCGCCGGCGCCTGGCGGATGCCGACGCGGCGGTGGTGATGAAGCTCGGACGCAATTTCGACAAGGTCCGCCGCGTGCTGGTCGAGCTTGGCCTCGAGCGCCGCGCGCTGTACGTCGAGCGGGCGACCATGGCCAACCAGCGGATCGTGCCGTTGGAACGGGTGGAGCCGATGGCGTCGCCGTACTTCTCGCTGATCGTCGTCCCCGGCGACAAGTGGCAGGGAGGGGCCGGCGGTGAGTGACGCCCAACTGGTTCCGGCCATCGTCATCCTCGGCCAGGGCGCGCTGGATACCGCGCGGCGGGTCCAGGCGCGCTATCCCGGAGCGCTGGTCCACGGGCTCGCCGGGCGGGTCGAGGCCGACCGTTCCTATACGGACTTCGGCGACACCCTGCGCGAACTGTATTGCGCCGGCCGCCCGATCGTCGCCCTGTGCGCCGCCGGCATCGTCATTCGCAGCCTGGCGCCGTTGTTGCAACGCAAGGGAGCGGAGCCGCCGGTGCTGGCCCTGGCCGAGGACGGCAGCGCGGTGGTGCCGCTGCTCGGCGGGCTGGCCGGGGTCAACCGGCTGGCGCGGGAAATCGGCGAGGTGCTGGCCGTGGCGCCGGCGATCACCACCAGCGGCGAGCTGCGCTTCGGCACCTGCGTGCTCAACCCGCCCGCCGGCTATGTCCTGGCCGACCTGGAGCAGGGCAAGCGCTTCGTTGCCGATTTGCTCGGTGGCCAGCCGGTGCGCGTCGAGGGTGCCGCCGGTTGGCTCGACGCGGCCCGTTTGCCGCGCGACCCGGAGGCAGCGCTGGCGATTCACGTGACGCCCTCGGCGCGTGCGCCGCGGGCCGAGGAACTGCTGATCCATCCGCGCTGCGTGCTGGCGGCGCTCGAACCTGCCGACGCGGCGGCCGACGCGGTGCGCCAGGCGCTGGCCGATGCCGGCCTGGCCGCGGCGGCGCTCGGCGGGTTGCTGGCCGACAGCGCGCGGATGGCCGATCCGCGCCTGCAGGCCGCCGCCGATGCGCTCGGCGTACCGCTGCGCTTCCTGGCGCAGGCCGATCCCGCTGCGCGCCTGCGCCAGGCCTTGCCCGCCGCCGAGCAGGTCGGCGACCGGCTGGCGGTGGCCGCCGCGCCCTTGGCGATGGACCGCATCGGCCAGCGTCGTGGCCGACTCACGGTGATCGGCCTGGGGCCCGGCTGCGCCGAGCTGATGGTGCCTGCGGCGCGGCGGGCACTGGACGAGGCCGAGGACATCCTCGGCTACCAGACCTACGTCGACATGGCAGGACCCTTCCGCGCCGGACAGGTGCTGCATGGCAGCGACAACCGCGAGGAATTGCAGCGCGCCCGGCATGCCTTCGAACTGGCGGCGACGGGCAGGGCGGTGGTGGTGGTATCGTCCGGCGACCCCGGCGTGTTCGCCATGGCCGCCGCGGTGCTGGAAGCCCTGCATGGCGCTGGCGAGCCGGCCTGGGACGCGGTCGAACTGCGGATCTTCCCTGGCGTCTCGGCGGCCCTGGCCACCGCGGCCAGGGCGGGGGCGCCACTGGGCCACGATTTCTGCCTGCTGTCGCTGTCCGACAACCTCAAGCCCTGGGAGGTGATCGAGCGGCGCCTCGACCTGGCCGGCGCCGCCGACCTGGCGATGGCTTTCTACAATCCGATCTCGCGGGCGCGGCCCTGGCAACTGGGACGGGCGCTGGAGATCGTCGCCCGCCATCGTTCGCCGCAGACCCTGGTGGTGCTCGGCCGCGACATCGGGCGGCCCGGCGAGCGCCTGCTGCGCACCACCCTGGGCGAGCTGCGTGCGGAGCAGGTGGACATGCGCACCCTGGTGATCATCGGCTCGTCCACCACCTGCAGCTTCCCGCGCGCCGACGGCGAAGCCTGGGTCTACACGCCGCGCTGGTACCCATCGGAATAGCGGGGCGGGAGCGCGCGCGGAAATGTGGCAGACTGCTGCGCGCATCCCTGTACCGCGGAGCCTGAATCCATGTCCTTTCGCTGTTCCCCGTGCCGCCTGGCCGGCATCCTGCTGGCGGCGCTGTTCGTTCCGGGGCTGGCCGCGGCGGCCGGCTCCTGCGAGCGCCTGGTGGCCACCGGCAACCCGGAATACCCACCCTACCTGTGGCGCGACCCGCAGGATCCGAAGCGCCTGATCGGAGCCAATGCCGACCTGTTGCAGCGCCTGGGCAAGGAGCTCGGCGTGCGCATCGACGTGCTCTACAGCGGCTCCTGGGAGAAGGCCCAGGAAGAGGTGACCAGCGGTCGCGCCGACCTGCTCGCCGGGGCCTACCTGACCCTGGCACGGCTCGGCAGCATGGACTATGTGCATCCGCCGTTCCTGATGACCAGCGGGGTGGTCTGGGTGAACAAGGACGCCGCGTTCCCGTTCATCGGCCGCGACGACCTGATCGGGCACAAGGGCAGCGTGCTGGCCGGCAGCAGCCTGGGCGAGGAGTTCGACCGCTTCGCCAAGGCCAGTCTCGACCTGAAGCCGGTGCCGAGCCTGACCCAGGGCTTGCAGGACCTGATGCTCAAGCGCAGCGAGTTCCTCCTCTACCAGGCGTTGCCCGGGCAGGCCCAGGTCGAGGCGCTGGGCATGGCCGACGACCTGGAAGCGCTGGAACCGGTGCTGAGCAGCGAGGGGCTGTACCTGACGCTGTCGCACAACTCCGCCTGCAACGATCCGTGGCTGCGCGGACAACTGGCGAAAAAGATGACAGAATTGTCGGCTGCCGGCGTTCCCGTAACGCTCTTGCAGGACAATCTCGAACGCTGGAAAGCCCAGCAATTGCCGGCTTCCGGCGCCAGCTCGACTACGCAGGAAAGTGACTTGTGAGCATTCGATGGATGATGGCCGCAGGCCTCGCCGCGCTGACCCTGAGCGGTTGTGCGAGCAACGACCCGGCTCCGCTGGAGCAGATGCGCCTGACCGAACAGGCGCTGGAGCAGGCCAAGGCGGTGGGTGCCACCGACGACGTGGCCGAGCTGAAACTGGCCCAGGACAAGTACGCTGCGGCGCAAATCGCAATGACCGCGGAGTCCTACAAGAAGGCTCGCCTGTTGGCCGAGCAGGCCGAACTGGACGCACGCCTCGCCGAGTCCAAGGTGCTGACGCAGAAGAGCAAGGACCAGCTCGGCGAGCTGGACAAGAGCCTGAAACGTCTGCGCAAGCAACTGGGGGAGACCGACTGATGCCGGGCAAAGCGACTCTCTTCGCCACCCTGCTGGCCTGTGCCGCGCTGGCTGGCTGCGCCGACCACAAGCTCAGCGAACAGTCGCTGGCCAAGGCGCAGAGCGAGTTCGACCAGGTCAAGGAAGATTCCGACGTGCTCCGCGCGGCGCCCAAGGATGTGATCCGTGCCGGCGAATCGCTGGCCCGCGCCGAACGCCTGTCCAGCTACTGGGGCAGCAGCAGCGACGTGATCCAGTATGCCTACCTGAGCCAGCGCTACAGCGAGATCGCTCGCCAGCACGCCTTGCTCAACCTCAACCAGGAGCGCCTGACCCGCCTGCAACTGGAGCGCGAGCGCCTGCAACTGGCCCTGCGCGAAGCCAAGCTGCTCAGCGTGCAGGAGCAGGGCCAGCGCCTGAGCGAGGAGATCGCCAGTCTCAGCACCGAGGAAACCGAGCGCGGCCTGGTGCTCACCCTTGGCGACGTGCTGTTCGACTTCAACCGCGCCGAACTCAAGCCGGCGGCCAACCGCACCGCGCTGAAGCTGGTGCAGTTCCTCCAGCTCAATCCGCGGCGGGTGATCCGCATCGAAGGCTATACCGACAGCGTCGGCGACAGGCAGGCCAACCTCGACCTGTCGCGCGAGCGCGCCCAGGCGGTGGCCGACGTGCTCGCCGATCTCGGCGTGGATCCCGCGCGCATGCAGGTGGTCGGCTACGGCGAAGCCTTCCCGGTCACCGACAACGCCTCCAACCGGGGGCGGGCGCAGAACCGCCGGGTGGAGATCGTCTTCTCCAACGACAAGGGCCAGCTCAGCGCGCCGCGCTGAGAACCGCGCCGCCGCAGGAAGCCCCGGTACCCCAAAGGGTCCGGGGCTTTTTTCGCCTGGCGAACCGGGCGGCGCCGGATTTCTCTGTCAGAACTTGCGCAAGAGCGGGCTATCATCGGGATCGAACTAGTTCGAGCGGCAATCCGTGCAGCATAAGCACCTTGTATTTCGTTATAACGAGTAGAGAGGCGCAATGAGTTCGAACGAAACCCTGCCGGGGTTGGTGATCGCCGATTCCTTCCCGGTCATGCAGTGGGCGCTGCAGCGCTACCTCAGCGAGGAGTGCGGACGCCAGGTGCTGGCGGTGGTCGGCGATAGCGACAGCCTGGTGGAGCGCCTGGCCGACCTGCCGCCGGAAAGCATCCTGATCACCGAGCTGGGCTTGCCGGGCCAGCGCAGCCGCGACGGTATCCACCTGGTGGAATGGCTGACCCGGCACTGCCCGCAAATGAAGGTGATGGTCTACTCGGTGTTCAGCGCGCCGTTGCTGGCCAAGGCGGTCCTGCGCAGCGGCGCCTCGGCCTACATCAGCAAGCGCAGCCCGCTGGAGACGCTGAAGGCGGCGCTGGAGTGCATGGCGCTCGGACAGACCTTCCTCGACCCCGGCCTGCACCCGCAGCGGCATACCGGCAAGCCGCTGAGCCCCACCGAGGTGGACATCCTCCGGCGCCTGGCGCGTGGCGACACGGTCAGCGAGATCGCCCAGCGGACCATGCGCAGCGTGTCGACCATCAGCACCCACAAGAAGAACGCGATGGTCAAGATAGGCCTCAACAGCGACGCCGAACTGATCGCCCTGGGCGTGATGAACTGGCTCCACGAACTCGCCTGACCGGGTTCGAAACATCTCGACCGCCAGTTGCGGAACAATCCTCGCCAGCCCCCCGGGAGCCATCCCGCCGCAGCCGAGGAATCCGCATGATCCGCCAGCCCCGCTTTGCCCGTTTCGTCCTGCCGTTGTTGCTGAGCCTGTGCCAGCCGTCCTTCGCCGCCGAACTCCGCGCGATTGCCGAAGCCCGTCGCCAGGAGCTCCTGCTGGAGGACTCGCCGGTGGCGTGCGGCGAGGCGGGCTGCACGGCGCGGGAAAGCCTCAGCCTGGTGGCGTTGCAGGTGCAGGCCCGGGTTCTGGTCACCCGCCTCGGCCGCGATGATTTTTCCCCGGCCGCCCGCCAGCCCGCCGCCGTCCCGGACTACCGCCTGTTCGGCGATCTCGGCCTGGCGCCAAGCCCCTTCGCCTGGCAAGCGTCGACCGGCGAGAGCGCGGCGGCGGACGCATTGCGTTTCTGACTTTCCCTATGGCCGCTCCCCAGGCGGCTCTTGGCGGACTGTTTCCCGCCCGTACCCGGCCGGTGGCGACCGACCGGGTTTTCTTTTTCTCGCGAACGCGCCGTCTCTGCGACCGACCCGTACAGTTTTGCGACTGTATGCCTGGTTGTCGGCCGAACTGTTCTGGAGCAGTTTCACGAATTGAGCTACTGTTTCGGTTCAATCGCCGAGGAAAACCCGCCATGACCAATCTGCTGCTTTACCAACGCATCGCCCAGCAGTTGGCCGAGGACATTCGCCGTGGCGTCTACCAGCCGGGCGAGCGGGTACCGTCGGTGCGCAAGCTCAGTACCCAGTTGAACGTCAGCCACGCCACCGTGCTGCAGGCCTACGCCACCCTCGAGGACCAGGGACTGATCCGCGCCCGTCCGCAATCCGGCTTCTACGTCCACCGCACCCCGGCGCTGACCGCGCCGACCCCGGATATCGCGCGGGTCGAGCGTCCCGGCCTGGTCACCCGCAGCAGCATCATCAACCAGGTGCTCGCCGAGTCCCGCCGCGAAGGGGTATTCCCGCTCGGCGCGGCGGTGCCGCACGTGGACTACCTGCCGGTGCGCGCCTTGCACCAGCAACTGGCCAAGGTCACCCGCTTCCAGAGCCCACGGGCGTTCAGCTACATGTTCAGCCCCGGTTTCGAGCCGCTGCGGCGGCAGGTGGCGATCCGCATGCGCGACGCCGGCGTGGTGGTCGACCCGTCGCAGGTGACCATCACCCACGGCTGCGTGGATGCGATCCATATGGCCCTGCGGGTGCTGACCCGTCCCGGCGACCTGATCGCCACCGAGTCGCCGAGCTACTACGGCCTGTTGCAACTGGCCGACGTGCTGGGCCTGAAGGTCATCGAGATCCCCAGCGACCCGCGCACCGGGATCAGCCTTGAAGCGCTGCAACTGGCGGCCAACCAGTGGTCGATCAAGGCCTTGGTGCTGACCGCGCGGCTGAGCAATCCCTTCGGCGGGACGATTCCCGAGGATCGCCAGAAGCAACTGCTGAAACTGACCGCCGAGCACAACATCGGGGTGGTCGAGGACGACATCTACGGCGAACTGATGTTCGACCAGGGCCAGGCGCGCTCGCTCAAGTCCCATGATCGCGATGGCCGGGTGATCTACTGCTCGAGTTTCTCCAAGACCATTTCCCCCGGCGTACGCATCGGCTGGATCATCGCCGAGCGATACCAGGAGGAGATCCGTCGCCTGCAGACCTTCACCACCCATTCGGCCTGCACCGTGACCCAGATGGGCGTCGCCGCCTACCTGGAGAACGGCGGCTACGACCGTCACCTGCGCTACATCCGCCAGGAGTACCGGAAGAACATGACCGCCTACCAGCTGGCGGTGCAGCAGTATTTCCCGGAAGGTACGCAGATGACCCGGCCCAAGGGCGGCTTCATTCTCTGGGTCAGCCTGCCGGCCAAGGTCAACACCAAGGAACTCCATGTGCGAGCCCTGGAGCAGGGCATCAGCATCGCCCCGGGGCTGATCTTCAGCAACACCGAGCAGTTCAACAACTGCCTGCGGCTGACCTGCGGGATTCCCTGGAACCGCGAGGCGGAGCGGGCGATCATGACCCTCGGCATGCTTGCCGGGCAGCTGTGCCAGGAAGGCCTGATCGCCGCCTGAGCGCGAGGCGCTCCCTTGGCTGAGGGGCGCCTCGCGACAGTCCGCGAAGAATTTTCCCGGGGTTTAACCCGAATCCACCGACAGCTTCGTCTCAGCGGGTATCTCCGCTGCACGATGAGGTCGTCTCGATGTTTTTCCCGGCTTCCATCCGGACCGGCACTTTCGCCGAACTGTCCGACGCTGGAAAATGTCTACCGATAGCCGCTCCGGCCGCGCTTCTGGCGACGGCCCGGGCGTTTCGTGGCGACGCCGATGCGCGCCGCGAAGGATGTGGCCGATGAGCCTGCTCTCGGTCGCCTTTGACACAGGACAGGAGTCGACCAGCGGCATGCATGCCTCCACCAGCGCCACGACGGCCGCCGGCAGCGACGAAACGCTGCTGGCGCGTTACCGCAAGGGCGACAGTGCGGCCTTCGAGGTGCTCTACCAGCGCCACCGGCAAGGTCTCTATCGTTTTCTCTGCGGCCTGGCCGGACAGACCGAACTGGCCGACGAGATCTACCAGGAAACCTGGCTCAGCCTGATCCGCAGCGAGAGCCAGCCGCAGGGCCGGGCGAGCTTCCGCACCTGGCTCTACCAGATCGCCCGCAACCGCCTGATCGATCATTGGCGCAAGCATGGCCAGCGCCAGCCGTTGCAGGACAGCTACGACGAACAGTTGCACGCGCAACCCGACCAGGGCGCCGGCCCCGAGCAGCAGCTCAGCCTGAGCCGCGACGGCGAGCGCTTGCAGAGCGCGCTGGAGACCCTGCCCGAGGAGCAGCGCGAGGTATTCCTGATGCGCGCCCACGGCGAACTGGAACTGGCCGAGATCGCCACGCTCACCCAGTCGCCGCTGGAGACGGTGAAGAGCCGTTTCCGCTACGCGGTGCAGAAGCTGCGCCGGCTGCTGGCCGAGGAGGTGGCGGTATGAACCCACAGAAGCATTCCGCGAGCGTCGCCGAAGAGCAGATGCTGGCGCATTTCCGCGCCCATACGCCGCAGCAGCCGGTGCCGGCGCTGGACCAGGCGATACTCGCCGCTGCGCGTCGCCAGGCGGCGCATGTCGAACCCGCCCGCTCCTGGTGGCGGCGCTGGCTGGAAGCCTCCCGCAGGCCGCGTTGGCAGGCGGCCTTCGCCAGCCTGCTGGGCGTGGCGCTGGTGCTGGGGCTGGTCAGCCACAATGTGCTGGACGACGCCGAGCGCCCGGCTCCTCCCGAAGTGGCGTTCAGCGATGTGCCCCTGCGCGACGGAGTCACCGGGGCCGCCACGGCGAAGCGGGCCATGCGCGCGCCGGCGGCGCCGGCTCCGCTGTCCAGCGAGATGTCGGAGCCCCCGGCCTTGCTGGCCAGCTACGCATCGTCCGGGGAGGCGCCGCAACTGATGGCCGAGGCCGCGCCGCCGGCTCCGGCTGCCCTGGCCGACCGACCGCCGGCCCAGGCTGCGCAGCAGGCGAAGGTCCAGGCGGAGCTGGCCGGCGACTTCGTCGCCCAGGCCAGGGGCAAGGCGGTTGCGGTGAAGCCGGAGGTGCTCGACGAGGCGCTCGGGGCGGTCCTTGCCCTGCGTGAGCAGGGCAAGACGGAGCAGGCCGCGACCCAATTGGCCGAGCTGCAGAAACGCTTCCCCGGAGAGAACCTGCTGGAACGACTGGAACGCCTCGCGACGATAGCCGCGAGCGCCCGGAAACAGCCGTGACGACCATGGCCCGCGACGCCGCGATGGCGTCGCGGGCTGACATCAAGCGGTTATCCGTGCATGACAGGTTAGACATGGTGCGAACAACCGAGAGAGTGCCAGGATGACGATAGTGACCCCTTGCCTTGGTTGCAGTCTGCCGTCAGCATTGCCGCAATTGGCCATACCTGCGTGACTATGAAACGTCTTTGCCGAATTTGCGTCGTTGTTCTTTTCGGTTGCTTCCTGGCGGCCTGTGATGACGGTTCCAAGGCACCGGAAAAGAAAGCCCCGGAAGCACCGCCGCAGGAGCAGCGCGCCCCTGCCAGGCCAGTGAAGCCTGCACGAGCGGAGCCAGCGCCTGCCGTGCCTGCCGCGCCGAAAGCCGCTGCGAAGAAGGTCGCGCCAGCCGCGGAGCAGGTTGCCGAACCCAAGCCGCCGGCCAAGCCGAAGTCTGCGGCTACGCCGCCGAAGCCGGCCAGCAGGCCGGTCGCCAAGGACAAGCCGGCGCCGGCGAGGCGCGCTTCCACCGCCCGTCTCGATCCCGAGGTGCGCAAGCCGCTGCCGAGCGCGAAGCTGGACCTGCGCCTGCCGAAGGAACTGGTACAGGAGATGGCCCCGCCCGGCACGGAAGAGACTCACAAGCCCAAGCCGCTGTTGCCGCCGATGTTCGAGGAAAAAGACGACAGCGACTTCCGCCTCAACGGCCAGTTGCTCTATCGCGACCGCGAACTGGGCGTGTCGCGGCCCCTGGAAGGGGCCGAGTTGCAGTTCGAGTTCCGCCAGTAGGCCGCCCCGGTGCTCAGAAGCGGTAGCGCTGCTCCTGCAACGCCTGGTACAGCTCCGCGTCCAGCGGCTGGTAGCCGGCGCTGCCGGGCAACCTGACGAAGAGTTTGTCGCTGACCCGCGCGGGATCGTAGGCGTCGCGCTTGAGGTCGGTCTTCTTGTACTTGAAGGTACCGGTGGTCTCGACTTCGCGCAGCAGGCGCAGGAACACCGGCGTGGCATAGGCCGGCAACTCGCGGTCGAGGTGCGCGGCGAGGGCGTCGCGGTCCAGTTCGACGCCATCGGCCAGGCGCAGCGCGGCCATCCCGCAGCGGCCGTTGGTGCCGGGAATCTCCACGCCGTAGACCACCGCATCCTCGACCCCGTCGAAGGCGCCGAGGGCGTTTTCCACCTCGGTGGTGGAAACGTTCTCGCCCTTCCAGCGGAAGGTGTCGCCGAGACGGTCGACGAACTGGGTGTGCTTGAAACCGATATCGCGCATCAGGTCGCCGGTGTTGAACCAGGCGTCGCCCTTCTTGAACACGTCGCGGAGGATCACCGCTTCGCTCTTGGCCGGATCGGTGTAGCCGTCGAACGGCCACTTCGCACTGATCTCGCTGATCAGCAGGCCGACCTCGCCCTTGCCGACCTTCTCCATGAAGCCCTTGGCGTCGCGCACCGGGCGGTCGTTCTCCAGGTCGTAGCGGACGATGGCGTAGGTGGCTGGGGAGAAGCCCACCGTATTGTCGAAATTGAATACGTTGGTGAAGCCGATGTTGCCTTCGCTGGAAGCGTAGAACTCGGTGATCCGCTGGATCTCGAAGCGTTGCTTGAACTCGGCCCAGATCGACGGGCGCAGGCCGTTGCCGATCATGCAGGTCAGGCTATTGCCGCGTTCCTCGGCGCACGGCGGCTGGTTCAGCAGGTAGCGGCAGAGCTCGCCGATGTAGCCGAAGCAGGTCGCCCGGTAGTGTTGTACGTCCTTCCAGAAACCGCTGGCGGAGAACTTGCGGCGCAGGGCCATGGCCGCGCCGCCGGCGAGCGCCGCGCTCCAGCAGACGGTCACGGCGTTGTTGTGGTAGCAGGGCAGGGTCAGGTAGAGCACGTCGTCGCGGCCCAGGCCCAGGCCGGAATGGCCGAAGCCGCCGTAGGCCTTGATCCACTTGCCGTGGCTCATGATCGAGGCTTTCGGCAGGCCGGTGGTGCCGGAGGTGTAGATGTAGAAGCAGGAGTCCTTGAGCCGCACCCTGCCGGTATCCTCGAGGTTCTCCGAGGTCTGCCCCTGGGCCAGGCGCATCAGGTTGCGCCAGCCCATCGGCGGCGAGCCGGGATCGCCGAGGGTGTCGCCGTCATCGACCCAGTAGCAATGGCCGGCGTTGCCGAGCACCTCCTGACGGACTTCCTCGAACACCTCCCGCAACTCTTCGCCGACCACGAAGTGGCCGGGCTTCACCAGGTTCAGGCTGTGCACCAGGACCTTGCCGCGCTGGGTGGTGTTGACCAGTGCGCCGATGGCGCCGAGCTTGGCCAGGGCGGCGAGGATCGCCAGCAGCTCGACGCGGTTCTCCAGCATCACCGCGACCACGCTGCCGTGGCCTACGCCCTCGGCCTTGAAGGCGCGCGCCAGGCGATTGGCCCAGCCGTTGAACAGGGCGTAGCTGATCCGCCGCTGGCCGTCGAGCACCGCCGGGTTGTCCGGGTACAGGCGTGCCGCGCGCTCCAGCGCCCAGCCCAGGGACAGGCTCTTCTCGCGGTTACGGATCGCGGTGTAGTACAGGCCGCGCAGCATGCGCGGCACGCGGCCGAAGGTGGCAGGCAGGCGGGCAACGAAACGGTTGAAAGTGATCAGGTCGGCGTGGGTCATGGCTCTCGCGCTTGTCGTTGTTGTGCGGGGCGTAGGACGCTCCCGCGACTCTAGACCGCAGCCGCCGCCTCGGCTATGACCGTTGCGCGGTCGCCCCGGGGCACTTCGGCAAATAGCCCGGAAGCCCGCCGCAGAGCGCCGCGCGCCTTTCGTCGGAGACCTCAGTCGAGGAACAGGTCGGGCACCAGCGCGCCACCCTCCGGGTCGTAGCGGTACTGTTCGAAATCGCTCTGGCCGCGCTCGCGCAGCAATTCCTCGTCGACCAGCAGGCGCCCGCTGAGGCTGCGCCCCTCGCTGGTGAGAATGGCGTGCGCGGCGTCGGCCATGATCGCCGGGGTGCGCGCACGGCGGAAGGCGTCACGGCTGCCCAGCTCGAACTCGATGGCGGCGGTGGCGATCATGGTCTTCGGCCACAGCGCGTTGACGCTGATGGCGTATTTCCCGAACTCCTCGTGCATCCCCAGGGTAAGCATGCTCATGCCGTACTTGGTGACCGTGTAGGGGCCGTGCTGGGCGAACCACCTGCCGGCCAGGTTGATCGGTGGCGACAGGCTGAGGATGTGGCCGTTGGCACTCCTGCGCAGGTAGGGCAGGGCGGCCTGGCTGCAGACCAGCACTGCGCGGGTGTTGATCTGGTACATCAGGTCGAAGCGCTTGGGCTCCAGCTTCTCCACCCCGACCAGGCGGATCGCCCCGGCGTTGTTGACCAGCGCGTCGATCCCGCCGAAGCGTTCGGCGGCGCGGGCCATGGCCGCCGCCACGGCCTGCTCGTCGCGCACGTCGAGTTGCAGCGGCAGGGCCTGGCCGCCGGCGGCCTCGACCTCGGCGGCGACGCTGAAGATGGTGCCTTCCAGCTTCGGATGCGGCTCGGCGCTCTTCGCCGCGATCACCAGGTTGGCGCCATCGCGCGCGGCGCGCAGGGCTATCTCCCGGCCGATGCCGCGGCTGGCGCCGGTGATGAACAGGGTCTTGCCGTGCAGTGACATGGGCGTCTCCGTTTTCTTGTCGTTGTCGTTGCGGATGAGCGGCGGGTTGTCTCAGGCGTCGGCTTCCACCTCGACCAGCACCTGCCGGTTGCGCACCTGCTCGCCACGGCCGACCTGGACGCGGCGGACCACGCCGTCGACTCCGGCCTTCAGCGGGTGTTCCATCTTCATTGCCTCCAGCACCAGCAGCAGTTGGCCCTTGCCGACCCGTTCGCCCTCGCCGACCAGCACCTCGACGATGGCGCCGTCCATCGGCGCCTTGAGCGTGCCGGAACTGGCGCCGACCTGGGCGCTGGCGCCGGCGTGGGTGACGTCGAGCAGTTCGAGGTTGCCGCCGTGGCCGTATAGCCAGAGGCGCCCGCCGTCCAGGTGGTAGGCGTGGCGGCGGCGAATGCCGTCGAGTTCGGCGCTGGCCCAGCGTCCGTCGCAGTCGAGCAGGCGCACGGCGATCTCGCGTCGCTCCAGGCGCGCCAGCAGTCGCGGCCGGCGACCGCTTTCGAGGACGTCCAGGCCGATCTCCAGGCGCTGTTCGGCGTGCTTCAGGACGATCTTCCACGGTGCCCCGGCGGCGCTGCGCCAGCCGGCCAGGCCGGGCTGGTGCGCACTGGCCTCGGCGCCGGCCTGGTAGAGCAGGGCGGCGGCCAGGGCCAGTTCCTCGGCGCCCGGCTGGCGCGGTTGCAGGCTGGGGTCTTCGGCGAAGCGTTCGCCGATGAAGGCGGTGGTCGCCTCGCCGGCGGCGAAGTCCGGATGCGCCAGGAGGTTGGCGAGGAACCGCTGGTTGCCGTCGACCCCCAGCAGCACGCAGCGCTCCAGCGCGCGGATCAGCTTGCGCCGGGCTTCGTCGCGGGTCGCCCCGTAGGCGATCAGCTTGGCCAGCATCGGGTCGTAGAAGGGCGTCACCGCCTGCCCCTCGACCAGGCCATGGTCGATGCGTACGCCGGGCAGCAGTTCCGGGTCCCAGCGCAGCACCGTGCCGGTCTGCGGCAGGAAGCCGCGACCGGCGTCCTCGGCGTAGAGGCGGACCTCGATGGCATGCCCGCGCAGTTCCACCTGTTCCTGCCGCAGCGGCAGCGGATGGCCCTCGGCGACGCGGATCTGCCAGGCCACCAGGTCCTGGCCGGTGACCAGTTCGGTGACCGGGTGTTCGACCTGCAGGCGGGTATTCATCTCCAGGAAGTAGAAGCGGCCATCCTCGCCGAGAAGAAACTCGACGGTGCCGGCGCCCACGTAGTTGACCGAAGCCGCGGCCTTCACCGCCGCCTCGCCCATGGCGCGACGCAGGTCGGCATCGAGCACCGGGCAGGGGGCTTCCTCGATGACCTTCTGGTGGCGGCGCTGCACCGAGCAGTCGCGTTCGCCGAGGTAGAGCAGGTTGCCGTGGCGGTCGCCGAACACCTGGATCTCCACATGGCGCGGGCGCAGCACGGCCTTCTCCAGGATCAGTTCGGCGCTGCCGAAGGCGCCCAGCGCTTCCGAGCGTGCGGTGCGCAACTGCTCCAGCAGTTGGTCGGGTTCCTCCACCAGGCGCATGCCGCGGCCGCCGCCGCCGGCGCTGGCCTTGATCATCAGTGGGTAGCCGATGCGTTCGGCCTCGCGCCGCAGGGTCGCGTCGTCCTGTTCGGCGCCTTCGTAGCCGGGGATGCACGGCACCCCGGCGGCGAGCATGGCGATCTTCGACAGGCGCTTGCTGCCCATCAGGTGGATGGCTTCCGCATCCGGGCCGATGAAGACGATCCCGGCGGCTTCGCAGGCACGGGCGAACTCGGCGTTCTCGGAGAGGAAGCCGTAGCCGGGGTGGATCGCCTCGGCGCCGCTGCGACGGGCGGCGTCGAGGATCGCCTCGAGGTTCAGGTAGGACTGCGCCACCGCTGCCGGGCCGATGCACACGGCCTCGTCGGCCAGTTGCACATGGCGGGCGTCGGCGTCCGCCTCGCTGTACACGGCGACGCTGCGGTAGCCCAGTTCATGGGCGGTGCGCAGCACCCGGCAGGCGATTTCACCGCGGTTGGCGACGAGGATCTTGTTGAAGCTGGGCATGTCGTTCGGCTCCTGGAGGCTGTTGCCCTGTTTCGCGGTCGTGGCTCACTGGGCCCAGACCGGCTTGCGTTTCTGTACGAAGGCCAGGGTGCCTTCGCTGCCTTCGGCGCCGCCCACCGCTTCGGCGAACTGGCGCGCCGCATCGTCCAGCAGGGCGCCGAGTTCGCCGCTTTCGCTGGCCAGCAGCAGGGCCTTGGTGGCGGCGTTGGCGTTCGGCGCGCAGCGGCGCAGTTGCTCGAGGGTTTCCTCCAGGCGCTGTTCGAGGGCATCGGCGTCGGCCTCGCAGAAATGCACCAGGCCCAGGCGCAGCGCCTCGCGGCCGTCGAAGCGGGCGGCGGTGAGGGCCAGGCGGCGGGCCTGGGTCAGGCCGATGCGGCGGACCACGAAAGGCGCGATCTGCGCCGGGAGAATGCCGAGGCTGGTTTCCGGCAGGCCGAACTGCGCATCGGCGGCGGCGATCGCTACGTCCGACACGCAGGCCAGGCCGAAACCGCCGCCGAGCACCGCGCCTTCCACCAGCGCCACCAGCAGTTGCGGGGCGGCCTGGGCTTCCTCCAGCAGGCTGCCGAAGGCGCGGTTCAGCGTGCGGTAGGCTTCCGCCCCGGCGGCGCGGGCACCGGCCATGTCCTTGATGTCGCCGCCGGCGCAGAAGTGCCCGTCGGCGCCGCGCAGCACCAGCGCCCGCACGCTACGGTCGTCGCGCACGGCGGCGAGCACCGCGCGCAGTTCGCCGACCATCGCCAGGCTCATGGCGTTGCGGCTTTGCGGGCGGTTCAGGGTGATCCGCAGGACGCCCTCGACGGGTTCCAGCAGCAGGGTCTCGCAATGCGGCAGGCTCATGCCGGTTTCCTCCTGGAACGTCAGCCTTTCTTCTTGCCCGGCAGGATGCCCATCAGCTTGCAGATGATGCCGAGCATGATCTCGTCGGCACCGCCGCCGATGGATACCAGGCGGGTGTCGCGGTAGGCGCGGGAGACCGGGTTGTCCCACATGAAGCCCATGCCGCCCCAGTACTGCAGGCAGGCGTCGCTGACCTCGCGGCCGAGGCGGCCGGCCTTGAGCTTGGCCATGGAAGCCAGGCGCGTCACGTCCCTGCCTTTCACGTACAGCTCGGTGGCCTGGTAGACCAGGGCGCGCAGCGCCTCGACCTCGGTCATCATCTCGGCCATGCGGAAGTGGATGACCTGGTTGTCGATCAGCGGCTGGCCGAAGGTCCTGCGCTCCTTGCAATACTCGATGGTGACGTCGATGCAGTGCTCCAGGCCCTTGATCATGTTGGCCGCGCCGAACAGCCGTTCTTCCTGGAACTGCAGCATCTGCATCATGAAGCCGGCGCCTTCCGCGCCGATGCGGTTGCGCTGCGGTACGCGGACGTTATCGAAGAACA
Organism: Pseudomonas sp. PS1(2021); assembly: GCF_020405165.1. Taxonomy (NCBI): domain Bacteria; kingdom Pseudomonadati; phylum Pseudomonadota; class Gammaproteobacteria; order Pseudomonadales; family Pseudomonadaceae; genus Pseudomonas; species Pseudomonas sp. PS1(2021). The sequence goes on from NZ_CP084484.1 coordinate 864,040, forward strand.
CCTGGGCGGTCTCCGAACTGCGCATGCCGAGCTTGTCCAGGTGCGGGCTGAGGGTAATGCCCGGGGTCTTCATCGGGACCACGATCAGCGACTTGTTGACGTGCGGCTTGTCGTCGGAGGTATTGGCGAGCAGGCACATGAAGTCGGCCGACGGCGAGTTGGTGATCCACATCTTGCTGCCGTTGATCACATAGTCGTCGCCGTCCTTGCGCGCGGTGGTCTTCAGGCCGGCGACGTCGGAGCCGGCGCCGACCTCGGAGACGCCGATGCAGCCGACCATCTCGCCGGCGATGGCCGGGCGGAGGAACTCCTCGCGCAACTCGTCGGAACCGAAGCGGGCCAGGGCCGGGGTGCACATGTCGGTCTGCACGCCGATGGCCATCGGGATGCCGCCGCAGGTGATGCTGCCGAATTCCTCGGCGGCGACGATCGAGTAGCTGTAGTCCAGGCCCATGCCGCCGAACTTCTCCGGCTTGGAGATGCCCAGCAGGCCGAGTTCGCCGGCCTTGCGGAAGATCTCATGGATCGGGAAGCGGCCGTCCTTTTCCCACTGGTCGACGTTGGGGTTGATTTCCCGCTCGACGAAGCTGCGAACGGTGCGGCGGAGTTCCTCGTGTTCCTGGGTGAAGATCATGGGTTGTCTTTCCTCCTGGGCATCATTGTTTTCCGGCAGGATCCGCTTGCTCTCTCCCAACCCTCTTCCTTCAGGGAGAGCGGGGAGAGGGGCTGTCGCCGGCTCGCCTGTTTCAGTCAGAACCTCGCGACCCCGAAGCTGTTGCCCTTCAGCGGCCGCGCCTCGGCTTCCGCGCAGATATCCAGCAGGTAGCCGAGCAGCCTGCGGCTGTCGCGCGGGTCGACCAGGCCGTCGTCCCACAGGCTGGCGGTGCCGTAGAGCGCGGTGGACTGGCTGTCGAGCTTCTGCGCGGTGACGGTTTCCAGCATCTCGAGCATCTTCGGATCGGCTTCCTTGCCTTCCTTGGCGTGTTTCTCCTCGGTGACGATGCGCAGCACCTTGCCGGCCTGGGCACCGCCCATCACCGCGGTGCGACTGTTCGGCCAGGCGAAGATGAAGCGCGGGTCGAGGCCGCGTCCGCACATCGCGTAGTTGCCGGCGCCGTAGGAGCCGCCGACCACCAGGGTCAGCTTGGGCACGCGGGCGTTGGCCACCGCCTGGATCATCTTCGAGCCGTGCTTGATCACGCCCTGGCGCTCCGACTCGGTGCCGACCATGAAGCCGGTGGTGTTGTGCAGGAACAGCAGCGGCGTGTTGCTCTGTTCGCAGAGCTGGATGAACTGCGCCGCCTTGGCCGCGCCCTGCGGGGTGATCGGTCCGTTGTTGCCGATCAGGCCGCAGGCGTGGCCCTCGATGCGCAGGTGGCCGCAGACGGTCTGGCCGTCGAACTCGTTCTTGAAGTCGAGGAACTCGGAGCCGTCGGCGATGCGCGCGACGATCTCGCGGACGTCGTAGGGCTTCTTCGGGTCGGCCGGAACCACCCCGAGCAGCTCCTCCACCGGGTACAGCGGTTCACGCCAGGAACGCGCCGGGCGCGCCGGCAGTTGTGCGTTCCACGGCAACATGCCGACGATCTCGCGGGCCAGGCGCACGCCGTCGGCGTCGTTTTCCGCCAGGTATTCCGCGGTGCCGGCGACCTGCGCGTGCAGTTCGGCTCCGCCGAGCTCCTCGTCGCTGGCGATCTCGCCGGTGGCGGCCTTGAGCAACGGCGGCCCGGCGAGGAACATCTTGGCCTTGCCGCGCACCACCACCACGTAGTCCGACAGCCCCGGCTGGTAGGCACCGCCGGCGGTGCTGGAACCATGCACCACGGTGACCTGGGGAATGCCCATGGCGGAGATCCGCGCCTGGTTGGCGAAGCCGCGCGCACCTTCGACGAAGATCTCCGCCGCGTAGTTGAGGTTGGCGCCACCGCTTTCGGTGAGGGTCACCACCGGCAGCTTGTTCTCCATGGCGATCTGCTGCAGGCGCAGGGTCTTCTTCAGCCCGGTCGGGGAGATGGTGCCGCCCTTGATCGCGCTGTTGCTGGCACTGACCAGGCAGCGCACCCCGGCGATGTAGCCGATCCCGGCGATGATCCCGCCGCCGGCCTGGGTGCCGTCCTTGTCGTCGTGCAGCTTGTAGCCGGCCAGCGAGGACAGTTCGAGGAACGGCGCGCCCGGGTCGAGCAGCAGCGCCAGGCGTTCGCGCGGCAGCAGCTGGCCGCGTTTCTCGAACTTCGGCCTGGCCTCGGCGGCCTTGTCCAGGACCTTCTGCTCCAACTCGCGGAAGCCGGCCACGGCGGCGAGCATGGCCTCGCGGTTGCGGGCGAAGTCCTCGCCGTTGACGTCGAGTTCCGACTGGATCGCGGGCATGTCAGTCCTCCTGGTCCTTCAGTACGTCGGGCAGGTAGGCGCGGTGGAAGCCGTTATACGCGCGGCTCTGTCCCGGCTTGCCCTTGAATAGCGGGAAGGCGCGGCTGCCCTGGCTGGCGGCGCCGTCGATGCGGATCGTGTTGCCGCTGACGAAGGCGGCGCCGGGGGAGAGCAGGAAGACGATGGCGGCGGCGACTTCCGACTCGCTGCCGATGCGCTTGAGCGGCACGTGCTCGCGCAGGGTCGGGATCACCGCCTTGAACGCGCCTTCGTAGGTATCCATGCCGCTGGACGCGATCCAGCCCGGCGCCACCGCGTTGACCCGCACGCCGGCATGGCCCCACTCGACGGCGGCGGTCCTGGTGAAATTCTCCATGCCCGAGCGTGCGGCGCCGGAGTGACCCATGCCGGGCATGCCGCCCCACATGTCGGCGAGCATGTTGACGATGCTGCCGCCGGTCTTGCTCATCGACTGGTTGAACACTTCGCGGGCGACCAGGAAGCCGCCGACCAGGTTGGTGCGGAGCACGGTCTCGAAGCCCTTCTGGCTGATCGAGGCGAGGGGCGAGGGATACTGGCCGCCGGCGTTGTTGACGAGGTGATGGATGGTCCCGCGTTCGGCCAGGATATTCGCCACCAGCGTCTTCACCGCTTCCTCCTCGCGGATGTCGCAGGCGTGCCAACTGACGCTGCCGCCGTCCTCGACGATCTCGCCGGCGGTCTTCTCCAGCTTTTCCGCCTTGCGTCCGACCAGCACCACGTGGGCGCCGAGGGCCGCCAGCTCGTGGGCGGTGCAGCGGCCGATGCCGCTGCCGCCGCCGGTGACGATGATGGTCTGGCCGTCGAACAGGCCAGGTCGGAAGATCGAGTCGTAGCTCATTGTTCTGGTGACTCCGATGAATCCCGTAGAGGGGCAGCGGAACGCCGCATTCGCCGTTCCTGGTTGTGGTTATCTGCCTTGCGTTTCCAGCGCGTCGGCGAGCGCCTGCGGCACCGCCACCGGGAACTCCAGCAACTGCTGGGCAAAGGCCTTGCCCTGCGGGTCGATGCGCAGGCTGGCGACGCCGCCGCCGCCGAGGGCGTTCTCCAGCAGGAAGTTCAGGCTGTGGCTGCCCGGCAGGTACCAGCGGCCGACCCGGCCGGTCTGCGGGTCGAGCACATGCTGCATCCAGTCCACCACCGCGCCTTCCTCCAGCGCCTCGGCGATCCACGGCAGGTACTCCGGGCGCCGCGCCATGACCCCGATGTTGCTGTGGTTGCCTTTGTCGCCGGAGCGCGCCACCGCTAGCTTCACCAGCGGCACGCTGGCGCTGGCGGGCTGCTCCGGGCGTGGCGGCTGGCGCGCCTCGGCCAATCGTGCCGGGTCGAAGGCTTCGAGGACCGGCAGTTCCAGCGGATGGCGCTGGCCGTCGATCTCTACGCTCAACGCGCATTGCGCCTTGTCGATCAGGAAAGAGAACAGGCGGATCACCGGATACACCGTCGGCCGGCCGCCGACGATGCCGGTCAGGCCGGGCGCCATCCCGGTGGCGGCCTGGGCGATCTCGCGGGAGAACAGCACCAGGGCTTCCTTGCGCGGATGCCGGACGGCCAGCTTGACCACCACTTCGCGGCTGTCCTGCCGTCGCCCATGGGGACCATAGGTGGCTTCGCTGCCGAGCAGTTCGACATTGACCTCGCGGTAGGGCTCCCAGCCGCGCTCGGCGAAGATTTCCTCGGTCCTGGCGATGATCGCCTGGCTGACCCGCTCGGCCTTCTTCAGCGCATCGATGCCGGCGATCAGGCAACTGGCGGTGCAGCGGAAACCGTCCGGATAGGTGGCGCTGACCTTGTACCGGTCGGTGGGCGGCAGGCCGCGCGCGCCTTCCACCGCGACCCGGTCGGGTCCGACCTGGCGCAGGCGCACCTCGGTGAAGTCGCAGACCACGTCGGGCAGCAGGTAGGCGCGTGGGTCGCCGATCTCGTAGAGCATCTGTTCGCCGACGCTCAGTTCGCTGACCAGGCCACCGGTGCCGGGCGCCTTGGTCACCACGAAGCGCCCGTCGGCCTCGACCTCGACGATGGGGAAACCGATGTGCTCATAGTCCGGCACCTGCTCCCAGTCGGTGAAATTGCCGCCGGTGCATTGCGCGCCGCATTCGACGATGTGCCCGGCGAGGGCTGCCTGGGCCAGTCGGTCGTAGTCGTCCCAGGCCCAGCCGAACTCGTGCACCAGGGCGGCGCTGACCACCGCGCTGTCGACCACCCGGCCGGTGATCACGATATCCGCGCCCAGGCGCAGGGCCTCGACGATGCCCGGCGCGCCGAGGTAGGCGTTGAGCGAGACGCACATCGGTGGGAAAGGCGCGTCGCTGAACATCTCGCGGATGCCGGCCTTGGCCAGTTCGGCCTGGCGCGCTTGCAGGTTGTCGCCATGGAGCACGGCGATCTTCAGCTGCACCCCGGCCTTCTCGCAGGCCGCGGCGAGGGCGGCGGCACAGGCCTGCGGATTGATCCCGCCAGCGTTGCTGATGACGCGGATCTTCTTCTCGGCGATCTCGCCCAGCAGTGGTGCGAGGACCTCGACGAAGTCGGTGGCGTAGCCGGCGTCCGGCTGTTTCAGGCGGGCGCCGGCCATGATCGACATGGTGATCTCGGCCAGGTAGTCGAACACCAGGTAGTCCAGCGGCGCGCCGCGCACCAACTGGGCGGCCGCGGTGCAGGTGTCGCCCCAGAAGGCCGAGGCGCAGCCGATGCGTACGGTCTTTTGCATTGTTCTTGACCCGTGACGGCGGAAGTGTGGGGCGACATTACCAAGCAAGCGCTTGGTTGAGAAGGGGGCAGAAACAAATCCGTTCTCGGCTGTTACCCAAGCGCTTGCTCGGTCGTCTTCGCAGGCATACATTTCATGAATGCCGACAAGCACTTGCGGGGCAATCCCGAGGCCGGTCGGCAAATACGGAGCGGCCGGGCGCGCGGATGAGCGGCACCGAGCCGCCGACGATCCGGAAAAGGGGTACTCAGCGTTGGACGATCAGAAAGCCCGGGAAGTGATGCTGGAGCTGGTGGCTACCGGACAGCTCACCGATCCGGAAAGCGCCCGCGGCAAGCTGCTGCAGACCGCCGCCCACCTGTTCCGCAGCAAAGGCTACGAACGCACCACGGTGCGCGACCTGGCCAGCGCGGTGGGCATCCAGTCGGGCAGCATCTTCCATCACTTCAAGAGCAAGGACGAGATCCTGCGCTCGGTGATGGAAGAGACCATCCTCTACAACACCGCCCTGATGCGCGCCGCCCTGGCCGACGCCGAGGACCTGCGCGAGCGGGTGCTGGGACTGATCCGCTGCGAGCTGCAATCGATCATGGGCGGTACCGGCGAGGCGATGGCGGTGCTGGTCTACGAGTGGCGCTCGCTGTCCGCCGAAGGCCAGGCGTACATCCTCGGCCTGCGCGACATCTACGAGCAGATGTGGCTGGACGTGCTGGGGGAGGCGCGGCTGGCCGGCTACTGCCAGGGCGATCCGTTCATCCTGCGGCGCTTCCTCACCGGCGCGCTGTCCTGGACCACCACCTGGTTCCGTCCGGAAGGACCGATGAGTCTCGATCAGCTCGCCGAGGAGGCCCTGGCGCTGGTGATCAAGGACGCCTGATCACTCGGAGATCAGGCGGAACGGGTAGCTCAGCAGGAGGAAGTGCAGGGTGTTGATCGAGGCGTGCAGCAGCACCGCCAGGGACAGCCGCCCGCTGAAGTGCAGGACCATGCCGTAGCCCAGCCCGGCGATCCCGGCCAGCAGCGCGTACACCGGGTTCACCAGCAGGTGCAGCGCGGCGTAGGCGAGGGTCGCGACGATGATTCCCGGCCAGGCGCCGAACCAGCGGATCAACTGGCTTTGCAGCAGGCCGCGGAAGAACGCCTCCTCGGCCAGCGAGACCACCCCGACGTTCAGTACCAGCCACCACCAGAAGGCATCCGGCCACTTCGGCTGCCAGCTCGCGGCATTGGTCATGATCGACAGCAGCGGCACCACGAAGAAGGTCAGGCAGAAGGCCAGCGCGGTGATATCCAGCGACACCAGCGGCTGCTTCGGCCGGCGTAGCCACCAGGCGAGCAGGGTAAGGGCGACCAGGGCCTTGTCCCAGGGCAGCCAGATCATCTGGATCGGCGGGCTGGCGCTGGCAAGGTCCCAGGGGAACAGGCGCAGGGGAATGAAGCCGGGCAGGTAGTGGATGGCGATCAGGGCGCTGGCGGCGAGGCTCACCGGCCACCAGAGCAGGGTCGGCAGCCAGCGCTCGGCGTAGGTCACCCAGATGATGTAGAGCAGGACGATGACCGCCGTCAGCAGCGCGATGTGCCCGGTGAAGAAGCCCCCGAGCAGGAACAGAATGGGTAGAAGCGGTATCAGACGCCCGAGCATGCAGCCTCCCGTTTAAAGGAGGGATTCTAAAGGCATTTCGACCCGCGGATGGGAAAAGCGCAAGGAACGAACCTTCTGCCAGAGGGAAACACACGGGGAACGAACCCCAGGTTGCGCAGGAAAAACCACGCGCGGCCCGCATGACTCCGCCCCGCGAGCCTTCGCCTCGCCGGTTTTTCGCCCGCCGGGGTTTTCCTACGAGACCTAGTGACCCGCCGGCAGGCCAATAGGTTCAGCGGTCCTTCGCCTCCTGCGCGTCCAGCTCGGCGTTGCGTTCATGGATGCGTTTGAGCTGTTCCTCGCTCAACGGCAGCTTCTTCGCCGAGTCGCGTAGCAGCAGGAGTCCGCCGACGATGGAGCCCAGGGCGAGGACGATGATCAACCAGGCGTACCAGGGCATGTTGTTCTCCCTCATCGATATGAATGTTCACCATACGCCGGGTTTGCCTTTCTGTCAGACAACGCTCCGGCGCGAGGCCCTGTGGTTGAGACTCCCGGCGGCGCTCGGAAGTTGCGGGCGGAGAAAACGCTGAGCCTGGCCGGCGTGATGCCTGTCACATGTTGGCAATCTGAGATTGCTTAACTGGCGGGTATCCCTTCATTGCCCCGTCCGGGCCTGCCAGCGAGAGGTTGCCGATGTCTCCGAGCGCGTTGTCCCGTCTGTTGCGCCCGGTGGAACCCCTGACTCCGGCGATGAGCATCAGCGACGTCGCCGACCGCCTGCTGATGCCGGAGCACCGTGCCTTCCTCTCGCTGCCGGTGGTCGACGACGAGCGCCGGGTCCTCGGCCTAGTCAGCCGCTACACCCTCCAGGACATCTTCATGCAGCGTTTCGGCCGCGACCTCTGGGGCCGCCATCCGGTGCGCGACGTCATGAACCGGGCGCCCCTCAGCGTCTCCCTCGGCGCCAGCCTGGAGGAGGCGGCGCAGCAGGTCACCGGTCGCCTGCAGTATCCGATCACCGAGGACTTCGCCCTGGTCGACGAAGAGGGCCGCTACCGTGGCCTGGGCACCGTACTCGACCTGCTGAAGGCCATGGAGGCGCGCATCGCCCAGCGCAACCGGGTGCTGCGCAAAGCGCTGGTGGACCTCAAGGAGTCCCAGGCGCAACTGGTGCAGTCGGAAAAGATGGCTTCGCTCGGGCAGATGGTGGCCGGGGTCGCACACGAGCTGAACACGCCGCTCGGCTACGTCGGCAACAACCTGGCGCTGCTGGAGGAGCTGAGCGATCCCTTGTTGCGCCTGGCCGATGCCCAGGCGGCGCTGGTCGACTGCCTGGGCGACCCGCAGTGCGACGAAGCGCGCCTGGCGCAGGCGCTGCAGGCGGCCGACGCGGTGCGCCGCGAAGCCGCCGTCGAACAGTTGCGCGAGGACCTGCGGCAATTGTTCGTCGATACCCGCTACGGCCTCGGCCAGATCGGCGAGCTGGTTTCCGGGCTCAAGGACTTCGCCCGCCTGGACCGCGCCTTCAGCGAGGAGGTCGACCTCAACGACTGCGTGCGCAACGCCGTGCTGATCGCCCGCACCGCCATCAAGGACAAGGCCGAGATCAGCAGCCAGCTCGGCGAGCTGCCGCTTATCGCCTGCGCGCCGTCGCAGATCAACCAGGTGCTGCTGAACCTGCTGACCAACGCCGCGCAGGCCATGGAGCGTTTCGGCCGCATCCTGCTGAAGAGCTGGGCCGACGAGCGCCAGGTGTTCCTCTCCGTGCAGGACAACGGCAAGGGCATGCCCGCCGAGGTCCTCGGCCGGATCTTCGACCCGTTCTTCACCACCAAGCCGGTGGGGCAGGGCACCGGGCTCGGCCTGTCGATCAGCTACAAGATCATCCAGCAACATGGCGGGACCATCCGCGTGGCCTCCGAACCGGGCCGCGGAACCCGCTTCCTCATCAGCCTGCCGCGAGAGCAGGCCCGCGAACTGAAACGGAGCGCCTGACATGAGCCCATCTCCCGTCCGCATTCTCTTCGTCGATGACGAGGAGCGCATCCTGCGCAGCCTGGCCATGCAGTTCCGCCGCCATTACGAGGTGCTCACCGAGAGCGACCCGCGGCGCGCCCTGGAGCGCCTGAAGACGGAACGGATACAGGTGCTGGTCAGCGACCAGCGCATGCCGCAGATGAGCGGCGCCGAACTGCTGGCGCAGGCTCGCGAGCGCTATCCGGAGACCCTGCGGATTCTCCTCACCGGCTATTCCGACCTCGATGCCGCCGTCGACGCGCTCAACGACGGTGGCATCTTCCGCTACCTGACCAAGCCCTGGAATCCCCAGGAAATGGCCTTCACCCTGCGCCAGGCGGCGGAGATCGCCAGCCGCCAGGGCCTGCCGGCGCCGCCCGCGGCCACGCTGGCGGCGCCGCTGAGCGTGCTGCTGCTCGACGACGACCCGGAAACCCTGGACTGCGTCGGGGCCTTCTGCCATGCCGGCGGGCATCGCCTGCTGCGCGCGCGCAACCTGGCCGAGGCGCTGGTGTGGCTGAACACCGAACCGGTGGAGGTGCTGGTCAGCGACCTGAAGCTGGCCGGGGAGCATACCGCGCCGCTGCTGAAATCCCTGGCCCAGGCCCATCCGCGCCTGCTCAGCCTGGTGGTTACGCCGTTCCGCGACACCCAGGCCCTGCTCGAACTGATCAACCAGGCGCAGATATTCCGCTACCTGCCCAAGCCGATCCGCAGGGGATTGTTCGAGAAAGGCCTGAAGGCGGCCGCCGAGCAGGCCTTGCTGTGGCGCGGGCGAAGCCTGCCGGAGGTCGACCGGCTGGCCGAGGTGCCGCGCGACGAGCGCGAGAAGGAACGGGTCGGCAGCCTGCTCGGCATGCTCGGCCGCCTGCGCGAGCGGCTGACGGCCTGAACGCCGGCCTAGCCGGCGTCGCAACCGGCGGCCTTGGCCTGGCGGCTTTCCACCAGGCGTGCGCGGAGGACGTCGTAGCTCCAGTTGAAGGCCATGGTGTAGGGCAGGAAGAACAGGATCAGGCCCATGTCGAGGAGGAACGCCTCGACCAGTCCGATCGACAGCCACCAGGCGGCCAGCGGTACCAGCACCACGATCAGACCCAGCTCGAAAAGCATCGCATGCAGCACCCGGACCTGCAGGGTGCGCTGGAAGCCCATGCGCCGCTGGGCGCGGTCGAAGAGGCTGTTGAAGAGCATGTTCCAGAGCATCGCCACGGTGGAGAACATCAGCGTCAGCGCACCCATGTGCGCCAGGGGCTTGTTCATCACCAGCGACAGCACCGGCGCGGTGAGGAGGACGGCCAGGCCCTCGAAGGCCAGGGCGTGGAAGATCCGCTCCTTGAGAGTCTTGTCGAGGGCGGTGTGGGTGTGGGTCATGGCGAACGCTCCCGGTTCGTCGTTGAAGTCGGGCTGTATTGTCATCGGTCTTTGGGATAGGGTTAAGTTGGATACCATCGGAAAAACCGATATGCATTTGTCGCCCGAATCCCTCGAGGCCTTCGTCCAGGCCGTTTCCCTCGGCTCCTTCAGCGCCGCCGCGCGCAAGCTGGGCAAGAGCCAGTCGACCGTCAGCGAGGCCATTGCCCGGCTGGAGATCGACCTCGGCCTGGAACTCTTCGATCGCAGTGGCCGCCAGCCGCAACTGACCGAGGCCGGGCGCACCCTGCTGGGACGGGTCGAGGAGGTCCTCGGCGCATCCGACCGCCTGCGCCGGGTCGCCGCGCTGCTCGCCGGCGGCTCGGAACCACGGGTGACCCTGGCGCTATCCGACACCTACCATTCGGCGCGCTACGAGGCGCGCCTGGCCGAACTGGACGAGCGTTACCCTGAGCTGGAGTTCGAATGCCTGATCGCCGAGGACCAGGACGTGATCGCCCAGGTCAGCCGCGGCCGCGCCACCCTCGGCCTGCTCGCCGCGCAGCCGCACTACCCGCCGGAGCTGGGCGTGGCGGCGGTCGCCGAGCGTGCCGAGTTCGGCCTGTTCGCCGCCGTCGACCATCCGCTGGCGGGCCTGGAGCGGGTCAGCGAGCGTGACCTTTCCGAATGGCGTCTGCTGCGCCTGAACACCTATAGCGAGACCGGCGCGGCGATCAACGACGGCCTGCCGTCCAGCGGCGGGCGCTGCTGGTCGGCGCCCAACTACCTGTTGCTGCTGGAAATGGCCACCCACGGCTTCGGTTGGGCCGAGCTGCCGCGCTGGCTGGTCAGCGGCTACGCCAACGGACGGCTGAAGGAGTTGCCGGTGTCCGGCTGGCCGCGCAGCCAGGCGGTGGACGTGGTCTGGTCGCGGCAGCGGCCGTTGGGACCGGCGGCCAACTGGTTGCTGGACCGCTTGCTGGATCGCGACCTGCCTATCTAGGGAGGGCCGGCTGAGCCCCGGTTCAGCCGGCGAAGCCGCCGGCGGCGAGGAAGGCGAGTTCCTCGGCGCTGGACGGGCGACCGAGGATCGGATTGCGATGGGGAAAGCGCCCGAAGCGGCGGATGATCTCGCGATGCTCACGAGCGTGGGCGAGGAAGGGCTGGCCGAGTCCGTGGTTCAGCGCTACCGAGCGATCCTGGTCGGCAAGGTTCTCGGCATGGGCGAACGGCAGGTAGAAGAACAGCCGCAGCGCGTCCCCGACCTGGCGGTCGAGGCCTTGTCCCAGAGCCCGCTCCGCCCAGCGCCGCGCTTGGGCGTCGCTGGCGTACATGCGCGGGGTTCCACGGAAGGCGTTGCGCGGGTACTGGTCGAGCAGCAACAGCAGGCCGAGATGGTCCTCGGCTTCATCGGCAGCCGGGCGCAGCGCGTCGGCGCAGGCAAGCTCGTAGAGGTGGGCGAAGCGCTCGCGGAAGCGCCGGTCGAAATCGGCGTTCCTGGCGAACCAGAGGGTAGGGCCGGCATCGCGCCAGAAACCGACCACTTCCGGCAGCGGGGACGCGCTGGGAGGAAGCAAAAGCGCTGCATGGGGCATCTGCGGATCCAGGAAGTAGAGTAGGGACTCCAGGCTATTGGTCCGGGTTCTTTGGATAAACGTAGGTGGCATGGATAGACTGTCCAGCCATCCCGAATAGAGAGAAGGGGCCTGCCCATGGATCGTCTGGACAGCATGCGCGTGTTCCTGCGCGTTGCCGAAACCGGCAGCTTCACCAAGGCCGCGGACCTGCTGGACATGCCGCGGGCGACGGTCTCGGCGGCGGTCCAGCAGCTCGAAGCGCAACTCGGCAGCCGGCTGCTGCATCGCACCACCCGGCAGGTCCAGCTGACCCACGACGGCAGCGTGGTGCTGGAGCGTTGCCGCCACCTGCTGGAAGACATGGAGGAGCTGGAGAGCCTGTTCCACGACGGCAGCCGCGCCAGCGGCCGGCTCAAGGTCGACGTGCCGAGCCGGGTGGCGCGACTGCTGATCGCCCCGGCGCTGCCGGAATTCTTCCGCCAGCATCCGGACATCGAACTGGAACTGGGTTCCAGCGACCGTTCGGTGGACCTGGTGCAGGAGGGCGTCGACTGCGTCCTGCGGGTCGGCCAGTTGGGCAACAGCAGCCTGGTGGCGCGACGCCTCGGCGAGATGCAACTGATCAATTGCGCCAGTCCCGCCTACCTGGAAGAGCATGGCGAGCCACGGACGCCAGCCGACCTCGACCGGCACTGGGCGGTCAACTATGCCTCGCCCAGCAGCGGCCGGGTGTTGCCCTGGGAGTATCGCGAGGATGGGCGCACCCTGACCCGCGCGTTGCGCAGCCGGGTCACGGTGAACAACGCGGAAAGCTACATCGCCTGCTGCCTGTCCGGACTGGGCCTGATCCAGATCCCTGCCTACGACGTGCGCGAGCACCTCCAACGCGGCGAGCTGCGCGAGGTGCTGCCGCAGTGGCGGGCCGAAGCGATGCCGGCGTACGCCCTGTATCCGCACCGGCGGCATCTGTCGCGGCGGGTCAGGGCATTCGTCGACTGGCTGGAGCAACTGCTCCGCGCCCGCCTCTAGTCCACGACGTTCATCTCCCCGGCGCGTTCCGGGCTACGGCAAACGGCCGGATTCTGCGACAATGCGCGCCGTTTTCGATTCGCCGCGAGAGAGCCCATGTCCGCCTGCCAGTCCCCCATCATCGTCGCCCTGGATTTCCCCACCCGTGAGGCCGCCCTGGCGCTGGCCGATCAGCTGGACCCGAAACTGTGCCGGGTGAAGGTCGGCAAGGAACTCTTCACCAGTTGTGCCGCGGGTATAGTCGAGACCTTGCGTGGCAAGGGCTTCGAGGTGTTCCTCGACCTGAAATTCCACGACATCCCGAACACCACGGCGATGGCGGTGAAGGCCGCCGCCGAGATGGGCGTGTGGATGGTCAACGTGCACTGCTCCGGCGGCCTGCGCATGATGGCCGCCTGCCGCGAGACGCTGGAGGCCTTCAGCGGGCCCAGGCCGTTGCTCATCGGCGTGACCGTGCTGACCAGCATGGAGCGCGAGGACCTGGCGGGCATCGGCCTCGACATCGAGCCCCAGGAGCAGGTGTTGCGCCTCGCCGCCCTGGCGCAGAAGGCCGGCATGGACGGCCTGGTCTGCTCGGCCCAGGAAGCGCCGGCGCTGAAGGCCGCCCATCCGGGCCTGCAACTGGTCACGCCGGGCATCCGCCCGGCCGGCAGCGCCCAGGACGACCAGCGGCGCATCCTCACCCCGCGCCAGGCCCTGGACGCCGGCTCCGATTACCTGGTGATCGGCCGGCCGATCAGCCAGGCCGCCGACCCGGCCAAGGCGCTGGCGGCGATCGTCGCCGAACTGGGCTGAGGCGGCTTCCCCCACGCCTGCCGTCGGCGACCGTCGCGCGCCGTGTCGAGCCGGACTGGCGCAGGCATCATCCGCGCCTGTCCCTCCCCAGCGTCTAGGCTTGTAGCGGGCACTCCGGCAAGTACCGGTGGCAACGGTTTCACAGTTTCGTGAGGAAAAATTGCAAGTGCCTTGCCGGCTGGCCCCAGGCCAGTAGGATCGCTGTTTTCCCCGGAAACGCGAGGTCGGGATGCTGAACACCCTGGAAGCCTGCCTGAAGGCGGTCGATGAGATTCTCCTGGGCAAGGACCGCCAGGTGCGCCTGGCCCTGGCCTGCCTGCTGGCCCGTGGGCACCTGTTGATCGAAGACCTGCCGGGGATGGGCAAGACCACCCTCAGCCATGCCCTGGCGCGGGTGCTCGGGCTCAGTTTCCAGCGCATCCAGTTCACCTCGGACCTGCTGCCGGGCGATATCCTCGGTACCTCGGTGTTCGACAAGGACAGCGGGCAATTCGTCTTCCATCCCGGGCCGATCTTCGCCGAACTGGTGCTTGCCGACGAGATCAACCGCGCCACGCCGAAAAGCCAGAGCGCCTTGCTCGAGGCGATGGAAGAAGGCCAGGTGACCATCGAGGGCGCCACCCGGCCCTTGCCGGAACCGTTCTTCGTCATCGCCACGCAGAACCCGGCCAGCCAGGGCGGCACCTTCTCCCTGCCGGAATCGCAGCTGGATCGCTTCCTGATGCGCCTGTCGCTGGGCTACCCCGGACGCGCGGCGGAGCGCTCGCTGTTGCTCGGCGAAGCCCGGCGCGATCTGCTGCCGCGCCTGGAACCCTTGCTCGACCACGCGGCGCTGGCCGCTTTCCAGGCCGAAGTGCCGAAGGTCCGCGCCAGCGATGCGCTGGTGGACTACGTGCTGCGCCTGGTCGAAGCGACCCGCACGCAGCCGGCCTTCGCCCTCGGCCTGTCGCCGCGCGGTAGCCTGGCGTTGCTCGCCGCGGCGCGTGCCTGGGCGCTGCTGGCGGGACGCGACTATGTGATTCCGGAAGACGTCCAGGCGGTGTTGCCGGCGGTCGCCGGGCATCGCCTGCGCGACCAGGCGGACCCCACCGGGCACGGTGGCGGCGCGCTGGTGCAATGGCTGTTGCGCGAAGTCCCGGCGCTCTGATGCGCCTGCGCAACTGGCCGCGCTGGCAGCGCTGGCTGAACCGGCGGATACCGCCGGCGAGCAGCGTCGAGCTGAACCAGCGTCGCGTATTCATCCTGCCGACCCGCCAGGGCGGCGCTTTCGGCCTGGCGCTGCTGGTGATGCTGCTGGCGGCGATCAACTACCAGAACAGCCTGGCCTACGGGTTGACCTTCCTGCTGCTGTCCCTGGGCGTGGTGACCATCCTCCATACCTATCGCAACCTTGCCGGCCTGCGCCTCACCGCGTTGGGAGCGGACCCGGTGTTCGCCGGCGAGCGCGCCGGTTTCCGGGTGCGCCTGGAAAGCCCGCGGCGGGCGCGCCAGGCCATCGCCGTCGGCTGGCCGGAGCGGCCGCTGGAATACGCCGACCTGGCAGGCGACGCGGCTGCCGAGGTGCTGCTGTTCCACCCGACCGAGCGACGCGGCTGGCTGCGGCCGGGGCGCCTGCGGGTGGAGAGTCGCTTTCCCCTCGGCCTGCTGGTGGCCTGGAGCTGGGTCGACCTGCGCCAGCAGGCGCTGGTCTACCCTCGGCCGCTGGCCGGCGAGCCGTTCCTCGGGCCGGGCGCGGAGGATGCCGAGGACCAGGGGCGCGCGCTGGCGAGCGCGGGCGTCGACGACTACCAGGGACTGCGCGCCTACCAGCCTGGCGACTCGCGGCGGCGCCTGCACTGGAAGGCGTTTTCCCGTGGCCAGGGGCTGCTGGTGAAGGACTTCGCCGCGCTCGGCGGGGAAGACCTGTGGCTGGAATTCGAGCGCCTCGGCGGGGACCTCGAAAGTCGCCTGGGCCGCTTGTGCCATGCAGTCCTGGAACTCTCCGAGCGGCAGCAGCCCTATGGCCTGGCGCTGCCCGGCACGCGCCTGCAACCGGCCAGCGGCGAGGCCCAGCGCGAGGCATGTCTGCGCGCGCTGGCGCTGTTCGGAGCGGCACGATGAACGCGATTCCGCGGGTCGCGCTGGTCTGGCTGCTGGTGGCGCAGGTACTGGTGATCCTGCCGCACCTGGCCTACATGCCGCTGTGGATCGCGGCCATGTGGCTCGGTTGCGCGGCCTGGCGGGTGCAGGTCTTCCGCATGCGTGCCGGCTATCCGCGCGCCTGGGTCAAGCTGGCCCTGGCGTTGCTCGCCGGGGCCGGGGTCTGGTTGTCGCGCGGCAGCCTGGTGGGCCTGGACGCGGGGGCGGTGCTGCTGATCGCCGCGTTCATCCTCAAGCTGGTGGAAATGAAGACCCGCCGCGATGCGCTGGTACTGGTGTTCCTCGGTTTCTTCGCAGTGGTGGTGGGCTACCTGTTCGACGACGGTTTCCTCGCCGCGCTGTACAGCCTGCTGCCGGTGACCGCGTTGCTGGCGGCGCTGATCGGCTTGCAGCAGAGCGCTTTCGCCAGCCGGCCCTGGCCGACCCTGCGGCTGGCCGGCGGGCTGTTGCTGCAGGCGCTGCCGCTGATGCTCCTGCTGTTCCTGTTCTTCCCCCGCCTGGGGCCGCTGTGGTCGTTGCCGATGCCCGGCAACAAGGGGGTCACCGGACTCTCGGAGAGCATGGCGCCAGGGGATATCGCCGAGCTTGGGCGCTCCGCCGAACTGGCGTTCCGGGTCCGCTTCGAGGGCGCACCGCCGCCGCGCGAGCAGCTCTACTGGCGCGCCTTGACCATGGAGCGTTTCGACGGACGACGTTGGGCTCAGGCGCCGCAATGGCCGGGCGAGGATGCTCTGCACTGGCAGAAGCGTGGCCCCGAGCTGCGCTACGACGTGATCATGCAGCCCAGTTCGCAGCCCTGGCTGTTCGCCCTCGACGTGGCGCAGACCGACCAGACCGACACGCGCCTGATGAGCGATTTCCACCTGCAGCGGCGGCAGCCGGTCGAGCAACGTCTGTTCTACCGAGTCAGTTCCTGGCCACAGGCGCTGCGCGAGTCCAGCATCGATCCGCGCACGCGCTGGCGCAACCTGCAGTTGCCGATGCACGGCAATCCGCGCGCGCGAGCGCTGGCCGACGAGTTGCGCCAGGCCCATGCGCAACCGCAGGCGCTGGTCGCGGCCCTGTTGCAGCGCTTCAACCACGAGCCCTTCGCCTACACCCTGAAACCGCCAGCGACCGGCGCCGACGGGGTGGACGATTTCCTGTTCGACACGCGCAGCGGCTTCTGCGCGCATTACGCCGGGGCGATGGCTTTCGTCCTGCGCGCCGCGGGCATTCCTGCGCGAGTGGTGGCCGGTTACCAGGGCGGCGAGCTGAATCCGGCGGGCAACTACCTGCTGGTGCATCAGTTTGACGCCCACGCCTGGGTCGAGTATTGGCAGCCGGAGCAGGGCTGGCTGAGCGTCGACCCGACCTACCAGGTGGCGCCCGAACGGATCGAACAGGGGCTGGAGCAGGCCCTGGCCGGGGACAGCGAGTACCTCGCCGACGCGCCGCTGTCGCCGTTGCGCTACCGTGGCCTGCCCTGGCTCAACGACATGCGTCTGGCCTGGGACAGCCTGAACTACGGCTGGCAACGCTGGGTCCTGGCCTACCAGGGTGAGCAGCAGGGCGCCTTCCTGCAGCGCTGGTTCGGCGGGCTCGATCCGACCCGACTGGGCCTGTTGCTCGGTGCCGCGGCGATATTGTCGGTCGGTCTGCTCGCGCTGTTCCTGCTCAAGCCCTGGCAAGGCCGTGACGATCTGCGCAGCCGCCAACTGCGCCGCTTCGAACGCCTGCTGGAGATGCATGGCCTGCGCCGTTCCCCCGGCGAAGGGCTACGCTCCTACGGCGAGCGCGCCGCCCGCGTCCTGCCGGCGCAGGCGCCAGCCATCGCGGCCTTCGTCGGCGCGTTCGAAGCGCAACGCTATGGACACGGCGGTGCCGATGATCCAGGGTTGCGTCTGCGCGCATTGCGCCGGGCGCTGCCCTGGCGCCTGGTGCGCACGCCCACGCGGGATGGCCGGGGAGAGGAGCAGGCATGACGGGGTTCATCGATGAACTGCTGGCCGAGGTGATCGGCCAGCAGGTGGCGTTGATGTCGGCGGTCGCCCGCCTGGAGGCGCGCACGGATGGCGAGGCACTGCACGACCTGCGCATCGCCCTGCGCCGTCTGCGCAGCCTGCTGCGGCCGATCCGCGGAGTCCCCGGCGTCGAGGAGCTGGAGCATGCCGCCGCCGAGGTCGGGCGGCTCAGCGGGCCGATCCGCGACCTGGAGGTGCTGCTGCCGGCGCTCGCCGCCGAAGGGCTGCGGGATGCGCTGGCGGTGCGCCGGCCGGTGCTGGAGTCCGGCTACGTGGCGGTTCTCGCCAGCCAGCCGCTGCACCGCCTGCAGCTTTGCCTGGACGTCTGGCCGGCCCTGTTGCGTACGGCCCAGCGGCATGCCGTGCTGGATGGCCTGCACGGCCGGGTGCGCAAGCGCCTGCGCCGGCAATGGAAGACCCTGCGCGCCGAGCTGGCGGACACCACCTACGAGCACTGGCACCCGCTACGGCTGCGGATCAAGCGCGTGCGCTACGGGCTGGAGGCCTATCCGCACGATTGCAGCATTCCCGGCTCGCTGCTGGCGCCGCTCAAGGCGGCCCAGTCGGCGCTGGGCGATTGGCACGACCTCGAACAGTGGCTGTTGCGATGCCAGCGCGAGCCGGACCTGGCGCCCGTGCGCGAGGTCTGGACGGCACGCTTCGAACTGGCCCGGGAGCGTGCCGGACGGGCCCTGTCGACATTGCAGCAGGCGCTTGCCGGGCACTGAGGCCGCCGGTATTCCGATCGGCTTTTTCCCAAGGATCGCCTCGCCTAAGATGGGCCCTCGAATCCCCTCGCGAGGCACACATGAATTTTTCCGAATTGATCCAGGCGGTCCGCCGCGACCCTTCCTCGGTGGTAGTACCGGCCAGTTGGGGCCAGGGCCGCGCCACCTTCGGTGGCCTGGTGGTGGCGTTGGCCTACGAGGCCATGCTTGCGGTGGTCGAGGCGGGGCGTCCGTTGCGCTCCATTGGCGTCAGCTTCGTCGGACCGCTGGCCCCCGAGCAGCCGGCGAGCTTCAGCGCCCGGTTGTTGCGCGAGGGCAAGGCGGTGAGCCAGGTACAGGTCGAGGTCCGTCAGGGCGAGCAGGTGGTGACGCTGGTCCAGGCCAGTTTCGGCGTCGCCCGCGCGTCGGCGGTGGCGGTGGAAGCGTTGCCGGCGGCCGGGATGAAGGGCCCCGAAGAGAGCCAGGAGCTGCCCTATATCCGTAACGTGACCCCGGAGTTCACTCGCTACATCGCCATGCGCTGGGCAGTGGGCGGCCTGCCGTTCTCTTCGAACAAGTCGCGCCAGATGGGCGGCTGGATGCGTTTCCGCGACGAACCCGAGGGAGAGCCCATGGAGGTTTCCCACCTGCTGGCGCTGCTCGACTCCTGGCCGCCGGCGCTGTTGCCGCACCTGGGCACCCCGGCGATGGCCAGCTCGCTGACCTGGACCGCCGAGTTCCTCCAGCCGCTGCCGCAGCAGGGCAGCGGCGACTGGTGCCGTTACCTGGCGGAGATCGAGGAGGCGCGCGACGGCTACGGCCACGTGGCGGCGCGGATGTGGAGCGCCGACGGCCAGTTGCTGGCGATCAGCCGGCAGATGGTCACGGTGTTCGGCTGAGGCGCATGTCAGGCGGGCGCGTACTCGGTGCGGTTGCGCCCGCCGCTCTTGGCCTGGTAGAGCGCGCTGTCGGCGCGCACCAGCAGGCTTTCCAGGTCGTCCCCGGCGTCCCTGCGCAGGGCGACGCCGATGCTCACGGTCATCCGCAGCGGTTCGCCGTCGGGATTGCTCACCCGTAGCGCCTCGACGCCGGCGCGCAGCCGTTCGGCGACGTCCAGCGCCTGGTCCAGGCTGACCTCTGGAAGCAGCGCGGCGAATTCCTCGCCGCCCAGGCGACCGAGCAGGTCCACCTCGCGCAGGCCCTGGCGCAGGGTCTCGGCGACACGTTGCAGGGCGCGGTCGCCGGTCAGGTGGCCGTGGCTGTCGTTGATGTTCTTGAAGTGGTCGATGTCCAGCATCAGCGCCACGCAGGGGTGGCGGAAGCGTTCGGCGGCCTTGAGCATGAGTTCCGCCTGGTGCAGGAACGAGTGGCGGTTGTGCAGGCCGGTCAGGGTATCGGTGCTGGCCAGCAGGCGCAGTTCCTGCTCCATGGCCTTGCGCCGGCTGATGTCGTAGCACCAGATCAGGGTCGCCGGCTCGCCGTCGATTTCCAGGTGGCGCGCGCAGATCACCGCCCAGCAAGGCGTTTCCCCG
This sequence comes from Pseudomonas sp. PS1(2021), assembly GCF_020405165.1. Classification (NCBI taxonomy): domain Bacteria; kingdom Pseudomonadati; phylum Pseudomonadota; class Gammaproteobacteria; order Pseudomonadales; family Pseudomonadaceae; genus Pseudomonas; species Pseudomonas sp. PS1(2021). The sequence continues at coordinate 883,892 of NZ_CP084484.1, forward strand.
CATAGCTGGGCTTCCCAGCCATCCACCTGGCCGCGCGCCTCCAGGGCGTTCTGCAGGCGGCTGTATTCGCTGGTGCTGGCGAACAGCCGGGGCAGGTTGAAGTCGTCCTGGGCCTGGCAACCCAGGCGCTTGAGCAGGCGTGGGCTGACGTAATGGATGCTGGCGCCGCAGGCGCTGAGCAGGACCACGTCGCTCGGGCTGGCCTCGAGGATGAAATGCAGCAGCGCCTTGCCTTCGCTGAGCTGGCGGGTGCGCTCGCCGACGCGTTTCTCCAGGGTGGCGTTAAGCTCGATCAGATGCCCGGCCAGTTGCTGTGCGCGTTTGAAGTCGGTGACCAGGCGCAGCACCAGCAGGGCACCGCCGGCACCGATCCCGAGCAGGGCCCAGAACAACGCGTAGAACGCCCGGTGCAGGCGCTTGCGGTCGACGTCCAACTGGTTGGTCAGGGCGATGTTGCTGGCGACGACGATCTGGTGGGTCGGTTCGAGCAAGGGCGGAACCTGCTGGACGATCTCCGCGGCCAGGCGGCGCGCGGCGACGGGATCGCCCCAGGGGGCCTGGTTCGACCAGCGATCGCTGAGCTCGATCAGGCGTTGCAGGGTGGCCTGTACCTCCGGACGCGGTTCGGCGAGATGCCTGAACAACGACTGGCGGCGCAGCGGCGCGATCAGGCTGGCGAGGACTTCGAGACGGATCGCCAGGTCGTCGGCTTGGCCTTCGCCGCTCTCGGTGTGCCGCGCGGCGTCCAGCGTGCGATCCAGTTCGGCGCGCAGCGAGTAGGTCTGCCACAGCTCGTTGTGCAGGTTCGGCTGGGCCAGTTGCTGGGCCTGGCGCACCGCCAGCCACAGCGCAGCCCCGGCGATCAGCGCCATGAGCAGCACCAGGCCGAGCAACAGCCCCATGATCTGGCGTTGCCGGCGCAGCTTTGTCGGATCGAGCAGCGGCACAGTCATGTCCGTTACTTACTCAAGAGTGATGGAGCTGACCTGCCAGACGGTACGGTTGTAGTAGACCTGGTTTCTCAACTCAGGATAGCGGGCCATCGGGTAGATGATGAAAAGCGGTCCGCGTTCGCGGATCGCCATGTAGGCGCCGTTGCGGCGATAGGCGAGGATGGGCTGGTAGCTGTCGAGGTCGCTGTACGGGATGATCGCCGAGTAGTCGTTCAGCGCCAGCACGCGCAGGCGCTTGGGCGGCGCCAGGTCCAGGTGGCGCAGCAACAGGCTGAGGCGCACGCCTTGCCAGCGGGCGTTGGCCTCGCCGGGGAGCTGGGCTTCCAGGGTCTCGCTGGGCAGGGCTTCGAGGTCGGACAGGGTCAGCCGTACGGGAGCGCCGCCGGACCGCTGCAGGGTGACGATCGGACGTCCGCCCAGCGGCACGGGTTCCGCGGCCTGGGCAAGAGGCAGCCCCAGGCAACAGAAAAAGACGATTAATTGACGCATTGACGGCATGTTGTCGGTCCACGACAGGATTCCGTCGATCATATCGGCAGCGTCGCGCTAAAACTGAAGGGCTGTGCAAAATCCCGGACGAACTGTCACTTATGCCGTTCGCGCCAGGCCCGCCACCAGGCGCCGCTGAGGACGAAACGGGGGAAGGTGACGAACTGCTCGACGAGCAGGCGACTGACAGCGTCGCGCCGATCGCTGAATGGCTCGGGTGCCTGTTTCTCCAGCGCGTGTCCCTTGGCCTGGATCGCCAGGCCGGCGCCGATGCCGATGACACCGAGCACCACCTGCAGCAGGTCCAGGCCGAACAGGCCGCCGAGCAGCAGGATCGCAGCGACGATGAACAGCGGCACGGCGATCAGGTGCAGGACCAGGTTGGTCGGGTTGCGGTGGTTGGCGGCATAGCCGCGCCATTGCCAGGCGAGCAGGTTGGGATGACGTTTGCCCATGTTCTCGGTACTCCGTGACGGCGACCCGCGGGGCGGATCCTTGCATGTCGTCGAGTCTAGGCGGGGTGCGGCAGCGCGGCGAATGATTCCTGCCTATCCGGGCGATAGGCAGGTGCGCCTGCGGATCAGAGGCGTAGCTGGCCGATGGCGCGGGTCAGATCGCCCGCCAGGTCGACCAGTTGCTGACTGGTGGCCGCCGACTCGACGGTCTGCTGCACGGTGAGTTCGGTGACGTCGCGGATGCCCACCACCGAACGGGTCATCTCTTCCGCGACCTGGCTCTGCTGTTCCGCGGCGACGGCGATCTGCGTGTTGCTTTCACGCATCTGCGCCACCGCGTTGGCGATCGCCGCCAGCGCCTCGCCGGCGTCGCCGGCCTGGCTGACGCAACCGTCGGCCTTGAGCGAGCTTTCCTGCATGAACTCCACGGCGTCGCGGGTACCCGACTGCAGGGCGAGGATCATCTGGGTGATCTCGTCGGTGGAGTCCTGCACGCGACGGGCGAGGTTGCGCACCTCATCGGCCACCACCGCGAAGCCGCGGCCCATTTCCCCGGCCCGCGCGGCCTCGATGGCGGCGTTGAGGGCAAGCAGGTTGGTCTGTTCGGCGATGCCGTGGATCACGTTGACCACGCCGCTGATCTTCTGGCTGTCCTCGGCCAGCTTCTGGATCATCTCGGCGGTGTCCTGGACGCCCTGGGACAACCCGGCGATCGACGCGCTGACCCGGCTCACCGCCTGCTGGCCGGCGCCGGCCAGGCGGTCGGCTTCCTGCGACTGGTCACGGGTGTCGGCGGCGTGCTGGGCGATATGGAAGACCGTGGTGGACATCTCGTTGATCGCGGTGGCGGTCTGGTCGGTCTCGCTCTGCTGGCCGAGCATGCCCTGGCGTACCTGGCCCATGCTGCGGGCCAGCGCCTGGGCGCCTTCGTCGAGCTTGGTAGCGGCCGCGGCGACGGTGCCGACGATGCGCTGGTAGCCGGCCTGCATGGCGTTGAAGGCACTGGCCATCTGGCCGACTTCGTCGCGTCCCTGCAGCGGTACGCGAGCGGACAGGTCGCCGCTCTTCTCGACGTGCAGCATCACGTCCTTGAGGGTATGCAGGTGGGTGAGGATGAAGCGGATCAGCAGTTGCGAGGCCGCCAGCAGCGCCAGCATCAGCACCAGCACGGCGACGGCGTAGGCGCCGGCCCGGTCGGCGAAGACCTGCCACAGGTCGCTGGCCGGGGCGAGCACGGCGAAGCGCTGGCCGGAGCCGGTCTGGCCGACCCAGGCGCCGAGCAGCGGGGTATCGCCCTGGCGCGCGCCGGACAACTCGATCCAACCCTGCCCCTTGCCCAGCGCCTGGGCAGCGGTGCCGCCCAGGCTCGCGGCCTGTTCCAGCGGCAGCAGGTTGCTGCGGGCGGGCAGGGCGCTGCCGGCTGGCCAGCTCTGAACCAGCTCGCCCTCGGCGGCGGCGGCGCGCTGGGCGGAAGCGTTGCGCCCGGCGGCTTCCTGCTGCATGGCGAACAACACCAGCAGCAGGGTGGTGAAGAAGGCCACCGCGTTGACGGCCCAGAACTTGTATTTCAGTGGAATGTCGCTGATCCAGGTGCCCATAGGGGGATTTCTTCTTATCGGCAAGCTAATGGCAAGGCGCCATTATCTTGAAAGCTGAGTAAGGGGCAATCGTTGATGCGGGTCAACGAGACCGTTCGTCAGCTTAGCGGCCGATCCGCCGGGAGCTTGAGGGCGATCTCAGTCGATCGTCGGCAGGCCGAAGAACTCCCGCGCCGCGGCGCTGGTGTGAGCGGCCAGGCGCTCCGCGCTCTCGCCGCGATGGCGGGCCACGCAGTCGAGCACCTCGACCAGGTAGGCCGGCTCGTTGCGCCCGTTCTTCGGCTTCGGCCGCAGGCTGCGCGGCAGCAGGTAGGGCGCGTCGCTTTCCAGCATGAGACGGCCGACCGGGATCTCGCCTACCAGATCATGCAGGTGGGTGCCGCGGCGCTCGTCGTTGATCCAGCCGGTGATGCCGATGTGCAGGTCGAGGTCGAGGTAGCCATACAGCGCCCGGCGCTCGCCGGTGAAACAATGTACGACGGCGGCCGGCAGGCGATCGCGGAAGTCGCGCAGGATCGCCAGCAGGCGCTCGCTGGCGTCGCGTTCGTGGAGGAACACCGGACGCTGTAGCTCGACGGCCAGTGCCAGTTGTTCCTCGAGGGCCTTTTCCTGGGCCGGACGGGGAGAGAAGTCGCGATTGAAGTCGAGGCCGCATTCGCCCACCGCGCGTACCCGCGGGTCGTCGAACAGGGCGCGCAGGCCGCGAGCGGTGTCGGCGTTCCAGTGGCTGGCCTCGTGGGGGTGGACGCCGGCGGTGGTAAACAGCCGGCCGCCCTCGTCGAGTTCTCCGCAGAGCTGCAGCGCCTGTTCGCTGTCGGCCAGGCTGGTGCCGGTGATGACCATCTGCACCACCCCGGCGGCGCGCGCGCGGGCGAGCAGTGCTTCACGTTCCGGGGCGAAGCTGGCGTGGGTCAGATTGACGCCGATATCGATGAGTTGCATGGTGCCTTCCTGGAATTCGCAGCGAGGCGGCGCCCCCTCGATCGCGCCGGACCCGCCGGGGGATGGGTGGCAAACCGCTTGTAGAACAATCCGTTATAATCGCAGATCGGGTTCTTCGGCGCCCGGATTATCTACCCAATGCCTCCGTTTGCAGCCGCTGTCGGAGAGGAACTTGCCAAGACTGCCATGCTCTGATTGATCCGGTCCCCCGGAGAGGGACATCGAGCCTGGCCTCTGGAGACCTGGATGACGCGTCTGTTGCTGCTTTCGCTTTGCCTGCTGGTGCTCGCACCCTTGCCGGCGGCTGCGCGCATCACCGGCCAGCCGGACAACTGGCACAGGGAACAGCCGGAGACCCGCGACCTGGCGAGCATCCGCCGCGCTGGCGTGCTCAAGGTGCTGGTCAACCAGAGCCGCAACAGCTCGGGCGAGGTGAAGGGCGAGCCGATCGGCGTCGAGTACCGTCGCCTGCGCGCCTTCGAGCAATACCTCAACAGCCGTTCGCCGTCCGCGCGGAACCTCACCCTCAAGCTCATACCCAAGCCCAAGGACCAGTTGCTTGCCGCCCTGCAGCGTGGCGAAGGCGACCTGGTCGCCCCGGCGAACTGCTGCCGGCGCACGACGGCCTGCAGGTCAGCCCGAGCGCGCCGGTGCGCGCCGATGTGCCGCTGGTGCTGGTGGCGCGCAAGGGCAACCGGCGCTACACGCGCCTGGAGCAGTTGTCCGGGCGGACCATCCCGCTGCCGGCCGGCAGCGCCGCCGAGGGCGCCATCGAACTGGTCAACCAGCGCCTGGCGCAACGCCGCATGGCACCGATCCGGATCGAAAAGCTGGACGCTTCCCTGGCCGTCGAGGATGTGATGGAAATGGTCCAGGCAGGCATCCTCGGCTTCACCGTGGTCGAGCAGCCCATCGCCGAACGCTGGGCCAAGGTGCTGCCGAAGCTGCGCGTCGACCGCCACCTGGTGCTGGACAATCGCGCCGACATGGCCTGGTACGTGCGCCGCGATGCCAGCACCCTGCGCGCGACCATCGACCGCTTCCTCGCCGACTACCGCGCGCCGGCCGACCAGGACGTGGCTTTCCAGCGCGTCTACCGGCGCGCCTACAAGGTCCGCAACCCCCTCGGCGCGGCGGACCGCAAGCGCCTGGAAGCGGTCCGTCCACTGCTGCAGCGCTACGCGCGGCAGAGCAGCATGGACTGGCTGGCGCTGGCGGCGGTGGCCTACAAGGAGTCGCATCTGAACCCGAAGGCGCGCGGTTCCGGCGGCGCCAGCGGGCTGATGCAGATCACCCCGGCGGCGGCGCGCAGCGTCGGGGTCGGCAATGTGCACGACAAGGACAGCAACGTGCTGGCCGCCAGTCGCTACCTGACCAAGATCCGCAAGCAGTTCTTCTCCAGCAAGCACCTCGACGAACGCGAGCGCCTGGCGTTCACCCTGGCGGCCTACAACATGGGCCCGGAGCGGGTACAGAACCTGCGCACCCAGGCGCGTCGCCGGGGGCTCGATCCGAATCGCTGGTTCTTCCAGGTCGAGCGGGTGGCTGCGGAAGAGATAGGCATGGGTGTGGTGAGTTATGTCAGCAGCGTCAACAAGTACTACCTTGCATATGAGCGCGAACGGGTTCGCCTGGAGCCCGGGGTGCGTGCGAAGACGGCGACGGCTCAAAAATAATCTATAAATTCGATATTGATAACGCGTTTTTTACGGTTTTAATATCGAATTATCTTGCCTATAGTGTGCCCATCTTATCCCACACCTGAGGACGCACCATGAATCCACTGATCAAGACCATCCTGTCGACCAACGCCGGTGCCGGCCTGGCCATCCTGCGTATCGTCACCGGTCTTACCCTGATGTCCCACGGTTCGCAAAAGCTCTTCGGCATGTTCGGCGGCGCCGGCCTGAACGGCATGGCGCAGTGGTTCGAATCCATCGGCCTGACCCCTGGCTACCTGCTGGCGACCCTGGCCGGCAGCGCCGAGTTCTTCGGCGGCCTGGCGCTGGTGATCGGCCTGCTGGTGCGTCCGGCGTCGGTGGTGGTGGGCTTCACCATGATCGTGGCGATCTTCAGCGTGCACATCGGCAATGGCTTCTTCATCACCGACAACGGCTATGAATATGCCCTGACCCTGCTGATGATCAGCGTGGCGCTGCTGATCGATGGCGCCGGCAAGTTCTCGCTGGACGGCAAGCTGTCCCGCTGAACCGGGCTGGCGACGAAAAAGGGCGGACACCTTCGGGTGGCCGCCCTTTTTCGTTGCGGCGCGCAGCACAGGTTTCCGCCTCGCCGGCCACGCCAGGGCTGCACCCCTGAGGGTAGCGTTATCCGCCGAAGCGCCCTTCGCCGCGTTCTCGGCGTTTCCGTGCCGGTCAGCGCTGCTCGGCCTGGCGCATCTGTTCCAGCGCGCCCAGGCGCAAGCGTTCCTGTTCGCTGAAGCGCTCCTCGGCCAGGCGTTCGACCGCCGCGCGGCGGTCGGCTTCGCTCAGCCCGGCATTGCCTTCGATCCGGCTCTTCTCGGCGAAATAGTCGTCCAGCCGGCCCTTCCAGGCCGAGCGTTGCCGATCGAGTTGCTCCAGGCGGGTGGTGGCTTCGGCGCCCACCAGTTGCTGACGCATCTGGCGGATGGCTTCCGGGCCGGCGCCAGCGGCCTGGAGGGCGGCGGTCTGCTGCTGCAGTTCGCTTTGCAGTTGCGGCAGCACGCTTTCCTGCTGGTCTTCCGGCAGGCTGGCGCGCAGGCGGTCGATGGCGGCGGCCTTTTCCTCGGTGCTGAGCTTGCCATCCTGGCGGATCGCCAGGCGCTCCAGGGTGAACTGGTTGTAGGTTTCCTCGTCGGCGAAGAACGCCACGTGCGCTTCGTTGCTAAAGATCCGCGCGCGCAGGGCTTTCACCGCGGCTTCCCGCTGGCGCAGGGCGTCGAGGTCGGCCAGGCGCGGCAGGTCGCGTTCGAGCAGCACCAGTTCCTTCTTGTAGTCGATGTATTGCTGCATCAGCGCCAACGCCTGGCCGCGCGCCGGCTCCTGGAGTTCGGCGGCGATGTAGGCGCGCAGGCGGTCCAGGCTTTGCTGCAGGGGCTCTTCGCCGACGGCGCTGAGGAAGTAGTCGAACAGGTTGCGGATGTCGCGGGTGATCAGCAGGTTGCCGCTGGCGTCGACACTGAAACTGCCATCGACGCTGGTGCCCCTGAAGGAGGTTGGCAGCGGCGCGACCTTGGCCGGCATGACCTGAGGGGCCGGCACCGCTTCTCCCGCGGAGGCTGCTGGCGGGGCGCGGTCTGCGCCCGCCTGCGGGCTGGCCGGGGGCGCCGTCTCGGGGACGGGGGAAGGTTCCAGCCAGACGAACCAGGCCAGGCTGGCGGCGAACGCCAGTGGAATCAGCAGGAGGATTTTCTTCACGCGAGGGGGCTTCCGGGAAAGGGCCGGGGCCGAGGCCCCGGCCGGGGTCCTACAGGCTGGCGTTCTTCAGGCGGTTGGCGTGCTGGCGGTAGACGCTGACCGGGCTGGTCTCGAACAGGCTGGTGAGGCCGAAGACCTGGTTCACCTCGTCCAAGTGGTTCATCCGGTAGTTGTCGCGGATCACCATGCCCAGGTGCGAACTGCAGGTGCCGACCAGGCCGTCGTTGGCGGTGCCGTTCTTGAAGGTCAGCGACGAGGCGCCGAGGAAGGCGTCGCTCGGATCGAGGAAGTTGGTCAGCGGCGAGGAACCGCTCCAGGAGTAATAGCTCACGCCGTTGACCTTGTAGGCGCCTTCGCCGCAGGCCGAGGTGGGGACGCCCTGCGGGTACTTGGCGTTGAAGCGCGCGGCCCCCTCGCTGTTCAGCGACTCCAGCGAGCCCAGTGAATTCTGCGTACCGGTGCTGCCGCTGGAAAGGAAGCTGATCAGCGCGCCGAGGCTGTTGACCAGCCCGGAGAGGATTGCCTCGCCGGCCGAACCCGGTGGGATCTGGCGCAGGAAGTCGGCGGTGTCCGAACCCTTGTGCGGGGCGCCGACGCTGGTGGCGGAAGCGATCAGGTCGGGACGTACGGCGGCGACGTAGCGGATGGTCGGCCCGCCGTGGCTGTGGCCGATCAGGTTGACCTTGGGCTGGCCGCTGAGGGCGACGATTTCCTCCACCTGTTGCAGCAACTGCTCGCCGCGGACTTCCGAGGTGTCCAACTGGCTGACTTCGGTGACGTAGACCTGGGCACCGTCACGGCGCAAGGCGCTGGGAATGCCGAACCAGTAGTCGACCCCGAGGATGTTGTCGAAGCCGAGCATGCCGTGGGCCAGCACGATGGGGTATTTGGTCTGGGTGTAGGTGCTGGCCTGGATCAGAGGGCTGGCAGCGAGAGAGGCGAGACCGATGGCCAGGCCGAGGGGGAGCAGAGACTTCTTCTTCATGTTGTTCTCATCTCAGGTTGATGGGGCCGAGGGGCGCGTCCTGCCAGCCATCGCCCGAATCCTTCCGGGAGAACCGCTTCGCTGTCCCTTGCGCAGGAACCGTGCCAGCTTCGGCTTTTTTCCTCCAGGCCAGGAAATCCGCGGCTTCCTGGCGGCCGGTCATAACCTGCGTGGCAGAGCGGAAGAGGCGGGTTGTTACGGCGCGAAACGCTCGTTTGAATCTTCCCCGCACAACGCCCAGCGACCGAGTGTGCGGTAGTGCACGCCCGCGGCGTCGTTTTGCGAGCAAAACAGGCTGAAATGGTCGACCTGCCATACGAAGGTTGGGGGTGGCGGGACGTCCTCCAGCGGCGCGGCATCGCGAGCCAGGGTCAGATGGGCGCTGAATGGGCGGGTTTCCACGGGCAGCTCCAGTTCGGCAAGGCCGGAGCGCAGGGCGCGGCGCAGGCGCAGGAGGGCGCCGGGCGGTTGGCTGGGGGCCAGCAGCAGGATGCCGTTTCTCCAGCGCAGCAGGCGGTCGAGATACAGGTCGAAGGGCGCGGCCTCGATGGCCGCGGCCATGTCCAGCAGGGCCTCGAGCCGAGCGGACGGGACCTGCCCGAGGAAGGCCAGGGTCAGGTGCAGGTTCGCCGTCGCCACCTGGCGTCCGGGCAGTGGCCGGTCATCGCGCCACCGGCCGATCCGCTCGGCGAGGGGAGGTGGGCAGGGCAGGGCGAAGAACAGGCGAAGAAAGCGATCGGGCATGGGCGCCTCCGCGTGTTTCTTGACAGTCTCCATGCGGCTTTTCTAGGATGCGCGTGCGCCGATTTAAACAGCAACTTGCGGGGCGCCCGGCAGCAGCCGAAATACCGCTAAAGCGCTGGCTCGGTGTTGCCTCTCACCGCTGTCCAGCGGGACCGAAGAGGCGGAGACATGACGTCATGACCTGTCCCAGCACGCAATTGCGCCTGGCACCCATCACCACCGGCCTGGTCCGGCGGAACCCGAGGATTCTCCTCAGCGGCCCGCACCAGCCGACCCTCGTCCGTTACCTCGAAGGCTGGCCGAAGCGCTGGAACGGTTCGCGTACCTTCCTTATCCAGTTCGCCCAGGACGGCAAGGACCTGGCGCGCTTCCCCAGCGACGCGTTCGACTTCGCCGTGGTCCAGGCCCCCGAGGCGGAAGACCTGGACCTGGTGGTCCGGCAACTGATCCGGGTCGCCCGCCAGGGCCTGATCACCCGCCGCATCCTGCGCTGAGCGCGTAGCCTCTCAGGGCGCCGGCGGATACTCGATCTCGACGACGAACCAGAGCTTTTCCCCGGCCGGGGTGCGCACCAGCACCTCGGCGTCCAGCTCCTTGCCGACCAGTGCGCGGGCGAGCGGCGAGTCGATGCTGATCTGGTTGTTGCGCAGGTCCAGTTCGTCGGGGCCGACGATGCGATAGCGGGCCTGCTCGCCGTCTTCGTCTTCCAGGGTCACCCAGGCGCCGAAGTACACCCGGTTCGGATCCGCCGGCCGCTCGCCGACCACTTTCAGGTTCTCCAGGCGCTTGCGCAGGAAGCGCACGCGACTGTCGATCTCGCGCAGCATCTTCTTGCCGTAGATGTATTCGGCGTTTTCCGAGCGATCGCCGAGGGCGGCGGCTTCGCTGACCGCCTGGGTCACCTGGGGACGGCGCACGTGCCAGAGTTCATGCAGCTCTGCGCGTAACCGCGCGGCGCCCTCCGGAGTGATCAGCGGGGTGCCGGTGGTGCGCGGTGGACGATAGCGACTCATGGTTCGGGTGGTTCCACAAATGAACGGATGAAAGCCTGCCAGTGTATCCGATCAGCCCTCGCGCAGGACCCGCAGCGGGCTGCTGTTGAGGGCGCGACGGGTGCCCAGCAGGCCGGCGCCGCCTACCAGCACGGCGCCCACCAGAGGCAGCGCGAGCAACCAGGGATGCGCTTGCCACGGCAGGTCGAAGACCAGTCGGTAGAGCAGCAGGCTGACCGCCTCGCAGCCGAGCGCCGCGAGCAGGCCGCTGACTGCGCCGAGCAGGGCGAACTCGACCCGCCGGGTACGTTGCAGCAACTCGCGCTCGGCACCCAGCGCGCGCAGCAGGGCACCCTGGCGCACGCGCTCGTCGAGAGTCGCCTGGAGACCGGCGAAGAGCACCACGAAGCCCGCCGCGAGAACGAACACCAGCACGTACTCCACGGCCAGGGTGACCTGGTCGAGGATGCTCCGCAGCTGGCTCAGCAGGGCGTCTACCGGCAGCAGGGTGACGGTGGGGAAGGCGCGGGCCAGTTCGATCAGGTCGCGTTCCTGGCTGGCCGGCAGGTAGAAGCTGGTCAGGTAGGTCACCGGCAGGTCGGTCAGGGTGCCGGGCTGGAAGACCATGAAGAAGTTCGGCTGGAAATTGTCCCACTTCACCTTGCGCAGGCTCTGGACCTGGACCTCGCGATTCTGCCCGGCGACGCTGAAGGTGAGCCGGTCGCCGACCTGGATACGCAGGTTGGCGGCCAGCTTCTCTTCCACCGACACGCCCGGCAGGGCCCCCGGCTGCGGCGCGCTCCACCAGCGTCCGGCGGTGAGCTGGTTGCCGGAGGGCAGTCGCTCCGACCAGGTCAGGCCGAGGTCGCGCTGCAGGGCACGCTCGCTGCGCACGTCTTCGTCGAGCGCCTGGACCGGCTTGCCGTTCACCGCTACCAGGCGCCCGGGAACCATGGGGAACAGCGGCTCGGCGCCGGGGGAGAGCTTTTGCACGCGACGTTCGAAGGCTTCCTTTTCCGTCGGCAGGATGTTCAGGGCGAAATGGTTGGGGGCGTCCGGCGGCAACTGGGCCTGCCAGGTATCCAGCAGTTCGCCGCGAAGCAGGGCGATCAGGGCCATGGCCAGCAGGATCAGGCCGAAGGCCAGGCTCTGTCCGGCGGCGGCCAGCGGGTGCCGCAACAACTGGCCGAGTCCCAGCCGCCATGGCAGGCTGGCACGCGCCAGTGCCCGGCGCAGGCCGTTCAGGCCGAGCAGCAGGAGGGCGCCGAGCACCAGCGTGGCGACCAGGCCGCCGCCGAGCAGGGCGAGGGTCAGCTTCAGGTCGAGACTCAACCGCCACATGATCAGGCCCAGGGCGAGCAGGGCGCAGGCGTAGGCCATCCAGGTGCGCATCGGCACCGGCAGCAGGTCGCTGCGCAGGACCCGCAACGGCGGTACCCGGCCCAGGGCTGCCAGCGGCGGCAGGGCGAAGCCGGCCAGCGCTACCAGGCCGGTGGCGATCCCGGCGAAGGCGGGGAACAGGCCGCCGGCTGGTACGTCCGGCGGCAGCAGTGTGGCGAGCAGGCGGAACAGGCCGAGCTGTGCCAACCAGCCGAGCAGGGCGCCGATGGCGCTGGCGAGCAGGCCCAGCAGCAACAGTTGCAGCGCGTAGAGGAGCAGGGTTTCGCTGCGCGACAGACCGAGGCAGCGCAGCAGCGCGCTGGCGTCGTAGCGCCGTGCAGCGAAACGGGCGGCGGACAGCGCCGCGGCGACGCCGGCGAGCAGCACCGCGGCCAGGCTGGCCAGGTTCAGGTAGCGCTCGGCACGGCCGAGGGCATCGCCCACCTGGCGGTTGCCGTCGCGGGCATCCTGCAGGCGCTGGTTGGCGGCGAGGCTGCCCTTGACCTGCTGGCGATAGGCCTGGAGGGCTTCCGGCGGGCCTTCCCACAGATCGCGGTAGCGCACCCGGCTGCCCGGCTGGACCACCCCGGTGGCATCGAGGTCGGCCAGGCTCATCATGGCGCGGGGCGTCAGGCTGTAGAAGTCGCCGGCGCGGTCCGGCTCGTAGGTAAGGATGCGCGCGATGCGCAGCGGCTTGCGGCCGATCTCGATGCTGTCGCCGACCTTCAGGTCGAGGCTGACCAGCAGGCGCGATTCGACCCATACCTCGCCCGCCTGCGGACGACCGCCGGCCTGCTCGGCGGCGAACGGCGCGGCAGCGCTCTTGAGCTGGCCGCGCAGGGGGTAGCGGTCGCCGACCGCCTTGATGCTGCTGAGCTGGATGCCCTGGTCGGTGGCGATCACGCTGGAAAACTCGACGCTGTCGGCGTGGCGCAGGCCCAGACGGGTGCCGCGTTCGATCTGTTCGGCGCTTGCCGGCTGGGTACCGTTGAGCACCAGGTCGGCGCCGAGGAACTCGGCGGCGCGGGCGAGCATGGCGCCGTTCAGGCGGGCGCTGAAATAGCCGATGGCGGTGCTCGAGGCGACCGCGATCAGCAGGGCGAAGAACAGCACGCGCAGCTCGCCGCTGCGCGACTCGCGGAACAATTGGCGACCGGCGAGGCTCAGCAGGCGGGAGAGGGGCACCGGCTTCATCAGGGTTCAACCCGGTCGATCAGGCGTCCGCTTTCCAGACGGATCAGGCGCCGGCAGCGATGCGCCAGACGCTCGTCGTGGGTAACCAGGACCAGGGTGGTACCGCGTTCGCGGTTGAGTTCGAAGAGCAGGTCGCTGATCCGCTCGCCGGTGGCGCTGTCGAGGTTGCCGGTGGGTTCGTCGGCGAACAGCACGTCCGGCTCCGCCGCGAAGGCACGGGCAATGGCGACCCGCTGCTGCTCGCCGCCGGAGAGCTGGCGCGGATAGTGGCCCAGGCGTTGGCCGAGGCCGACTCGCTCAAGCAGTTCTCTGGCGCGCTGGCGAGCGTCGGCGCGGCCTTCCAGTTCCAGGGGCAGCATCACGTTCTCCAGCGCATCGAGGCTGTCGAGCAACTGGAACGACTGGAACACGAAGCCTACATGGGCCGCGCGGACGCGCGCCCGCTGGTCCTCGTCGAGGTCGCCGAGGGCGTGCCCGGCGAGACGGACCTCGCCGCCGCTGGGCTGGTCGAGCCCGGCGAGCAGGCCGAGCAGGGTCGACTTGCCGGAGCCGGAGCTGCCGACGATCGCCAGGCTGTCGCCGCGGGCGAGGTCGAGGGAGAGGTCGTGGAGGATGGTCAACTTGCCTTCCGCGCTACCGACAACCTTGCTAAGGTTCTGCGCGTTGAGAATGCTGGCGCTCATGGAGGTTCCGATGCGTGCATTGCTGTTGAGCGGCTGCCTGGCCCTGGTCCTGCTGACCCAGCAGGCCGCGGCGCAGACGCTGTTGGTCGTGGGCGATAGTATCAGCGCCGCTTTGGGACTGGATACCAGCCAAGGCTGGGTCGCCCTGCTGCAGAAGCGCCTCGCCGACGAAGGTTACGACTACCGGGTGGTGAACGCCTCGATCAGCGGCGACACCTCCGCGGGTGGCCTGGCGCGCCTGCCGGCGCTGCTTGCCGAGGAGAAGCCGGCGCTGGTGGTGATCGAGCTGGGAGGCAACGACGGGCTGCGCGGAATGGCACCGGCGCAATTGCAACAGAATCTTGCCAGCATGGCGCAAAAGGCCCGGGCGGAAGGAGCGAAGGTGCTGCTGCTGGGTATCCAGTTGCCACCGAACTACGGCCCGCGCTACATCGAGGCCTTTTCCAGGGTCTACGGCGCGGTCGCGGCGCAGGAAAAGACCGCCCTGGTGCCGTTTTTCCTCGAAGGGGTCGGCGGGGTCCAGGGGATGATGCAGGCGGATGGCATCCATCCGGCGCTCGCCGCCCAGCCGAGGCTCCTGGAAAATGTCTGGCCGACGCTGAAACCGCTGCTTTGAGACTTCCCCGGGAAACCGCTTTCGGCTAAGGTTGCGCACCCCTCAGGAGCCCCCCATGCCGCGTCCCGCCTGGACCCTCTACGCCTATCAACTGATCGAGCCCGACGATCAGCTGGACCTGTTCGCCTGTCGCGAGGTCCGGGTGCATGTGGTGGCGCGTCAGCTGGAGCTGGATACCCCGGCGGACCGCACGCTTTGCGGCAAGCTGCTGCCGGCCCAGCCGCGCTGGCAGCCGCTGGAACGGGCGCGTCTGCGCGACCGGCTGCTGTGTCCCGATTGCCGGAAACAACTGGAGGCGGAAAAGCGTGGGGAGCGCCTGTCCTGGTTGGTCTGAGCCCTCCCGGTGAAACCTGGCGGGGTGTTACACTGTCTTTCCTACTCCTTCATCGCACTCGCCAAGGATTCTCCGGAATGTTGTCGCGCGTACCCGTTGTCTCACTGTCTTTCGCCGCGCTGCTTTCGGCCGGCTCCGCATCGGCCCTGGAACTGCAGCTCCCGCCTCCGGGCGAGGACGTCGTCGGCCAGGTCCAGGTGATCAAGGCCAAGTACGAGGACACTTTCGCCGACCTCGGCGAGCAGTACAACCTGGGCTACAGCGAAATGGTCGCCGCCAACCCCGGTGTCGATCCCTGGCTGCCGGGCGTCGGCACCGAGGTGATCATCCCTACCCGCTTCGTGCTGCCGCCTGGCCCGCGCGAAGGCGTGGTGATCAACCTGGCCGAATACCGCCTGTACTACTACCCGAAAGGGCAGAACGTGGTGCACACCTATCCGCTGGGCATCGGCCGCGAGGGCTGGGGTTCGCCGATCGCGAACACCCGCATCACCGCCAAGACCAAGGACCCGGCCTGGTATCCGCCGGCCTCGATCCGCGCCGAGCACGCCGCCGATGGCGATCCGCTGCCGACCGTGGTGCCGCCGGGCCCGGACAATCCGCTGGGGCCGTACAAGCTGACCCTGGGCGTGCCGGGCTACCTGATCCATGGTTCGAACAAGAAGTTCGGCATCGGCACCCGCACCAGCCATGGCTGCTTCCGCATGTACAACGCCGACGTGACCCACCTGTTCTCTATGATCAGCGTCGGCACCAGCGTGCGTATCATCAACGAGCCCTACAAGTTCGGCGTGAGCAACGGCAAGGTCTACCTGGAGGCGCATACGCCGCTGAACGACCATGGCGACCCGTCGGTGGTGGACAAGCACACCGCGGTGATCAACACCCTGCTCAAGCGCGACGACCTGGCCAAGCGTATCCAGTTGAACTGGGACGTGGTCCGCGAAGTGGTGGCCTCGGAGGATGGCGTGCCGGTGGAAATCGCCCAGGAATCGGCGCCGGCGATGACCGCGACGGTGGATAGCGATCCTACCCAGCTTACGCCCTGACGGAGAGCGTCGAGGCAGAGGCCCGCGTACCCGCAAGGGACGCGGGTTTTTTCATGCCCGGCGAAACGCAGGCATAAAAAAACCGGCCCCGAGGGACCGGTTTTCAACAGGTCGTGAGACCTATTACTTGCGGCTGGCTTTTTCCAGCATGCGCAGGGCACGCTCGTTAGCCTCGTCAGCAGTCTGCTGAGCTTTCTGAGCAGCGCCCAGAGCTTCGTCAGCCTTGCGATAGGCTTCGTCAGCGCGAGCCTGAGCACGAGCAGCTGCGTCTTCGGTAGCGGTCAGACGAGCTTCGGTTTCTTTGGAGTGGCTGCTGCAACCGGTGGCCAGAACAGCAGCCAGAGCCAGAGCAGAGAATTTCAGAACGTTGTTCATCGTGTTCCCCTTAAGGTGGACATTTCCATAACAGCAATCTCCCCAGCCGGGGAAATTAGCCGGCTACATACTACCCATTACTTGTAGTAAGTAAACTGACCAAGCGCAAGCCGAGCAACTTTTTTTTTAGTCCCCCCGACTTTAGCAGTAGTTGGAGTGTCGTTTGTTCAAAAAATATCCAGCGTGCGGCGCAAGTAAGCAATTTCCCGGACCTTGGGTAGAGTTGCTGCAAGAGGCGGGGGATGAGGGCTGCCGGGTTGTCGAGAATGTTCCGCCGGAGTGGCTGGCGCTTATCGACTTGGCGGGGAGTGGCAAGTAACAACTAAGTTGCCAGCATGTTGCCGGAAATGCCGTAAGTATTGGTGCGGAAATGAAAAAGGCCCGGCTAACTTGATTAGCCGGGCCTTCTTGCGATCTGGCGGTGAGGGAGGGATTCGAACCCTCGATACGGTTTCCCGTATACACACTTTCCAGGCGTGCTCCTTCAACCACTCGGACACCTCACCAGGTTCTCGACAGCGCCGTGTCTGTCGAGGCGCGCAATTTACTCGAACATTTCCCGCTTGGCAAATATTTTTTTAACTTTTTCATCGGCTTAGGTCGTCGGAGGAAAGTCCGCGGGGTGCCTTGGTAGACTGCCGGGCACGAAGAGGAGAGGCGGATGGCGAGCTGGGACATTTTCTGTAGCGTGGTCGACAACTATGGCGACATCGGCGTCACCTGGCGCCTGGCTCGCCAACTGGCCGCCGAGCACGGTCAGGCCGTGCGCCTGTGGGTGGACGAGCCGCAGGCCTTCGCCCGGATCTGTCCGCGGGCGGACCCGGTGGCGCACGTGCAGTGCCTGGATGGGGTCGAAGTGCGTGCCTGGGGCCGGCCGTGGGCACCGGTGGCGGCCGCCGATGTGGTGATAGAGGCCTTCGCCTGCGAACTGCCGGAGGCGCACCGGCAGGCCATGCGCGAGCGCAAGCGGCCGTCCCTGTGGCTGAACCTGGAGTACCTGAGTGCCGAGGAATGGATCGGCAGTTGCCACGCATTGCCGTCGCTGCAGGCGTGCGGGCTTTCCAAGTACTTCTTCTTTCCCGGGTTCCGCGAGCCCAGTGGCGGCCTGTTGCGCGAGGCCGGCCTGCTGGAACGTCGGCGCCGTTTCCAGGCCTCCGTCTCGGCGCAGGATGAGTTTCTCGCCTCCCTCGGCGTGCGGCGGAAGGTTGGCGAGCGACTGATTTCGCTGTTTGCCTACGAAAACCCGGCGCTGCCTGGTTGGCTGGAACAACTGCGCGACGCCCGCCAGCCGAGCCTGCTGCTGGTGCCGGAGGGGCGGGTGCTGGCGGATGTCGCCGATTGGCTGCGGGTGGCTACCCTGGCCGTCGGGGACGTCCACGTGCGCGACGCGTTGCGGGTCCAGGTGCTGCCGTTCATGGCGCAGGACGACTACGATCGCCTGTTGTGGTGCTGCGACCTGAACGCGGTGCGCGGCGAGGATTCCTTCGTTCGCGCGCAGTGGGCGGGACGGCCGCTGCTCTGGCACATCTATAGACAGGAAGAGGAGGCGCACCTGGCGAAGCTCGAGGCATTCCTCGAACTCTATTGCGCCGGCCTGCCCGCCGACCTGGCGGAAAACCTGCGCACCTTCTGGCTGGCGTGGAACGCCGGCGGTGGACTTGCCGGGGCCTGGGAGGGGCTGGAGAGGCAACTGCCCGAGTGGCGTCGGGAAGCGCAGCGCTGGGCCGACGAACAGGGCATGCGTCCGGATCTTGCGGCAAGGCTGGTGCAATTTTACGCAGATTGGCTATGATACGCGGCCTGATTTTTTGTCTTTCATCCATCGGATATTCGTATGAAAACCGCTCAAGAGTTCCGCGCCGGCCAGGTTGCCAACATCAATGGCGCTCCCTGGGTCATCCAGAAGGCCGAGTTCAACAAGTCCGGCCGTAACGCTGCCGTCGTCAAGATGAAGCTGAAGAACCTGCTGACCGGCGCCGGTACCGAGACCGTGTTCAAGGCCGACGACAAGCTGGAGCCGATCATCCTCGATCGCAAGGAAGTGACCTACTCCTACTTCGCCGACCCGCTGTACGTCTTCATGGACAGCGAGTTCAACCAGTACGAGATCGAGAAAGACGATCTGGAAGGCGTGCTGACCTTCATCGAAGACGGCATGACCGACATCTGCGAAGCCGTGTTCTACAACGACAAGGTGATCTCGGTAGAGCTGCCGACCACCATCGTTCGCCAGATCGCCTACACCGAGCCGGCCGTCCGCGGCGACACCTCGGGCAAGGTGATGAAGACCGCGCGCCTGAACAACGGCGCCGAGCTGCAGGTTTCCGCGTTCTGCGAAATCGGCGACTCGATCGAGATCGATACCCGCACCGGCGAGTACAAGTCCCGCGTCAAGGCCTGATCCTTTCGTGCGACGAGAAAAAGCCCGGCATTCGCCGGGCTTTTTCGTTTCCGCTGTCCGCCGCCGCGGCGCGGAGAGTCGGAAGCTTCAGACCGACACGTTCAGGCGTACGTCGATATTGCCGCGGGTAGCGTTGGAGTAGGGGCAGACCTGGTGGGCGGCGGCTACCAGCGCTTCGGCGGCTTCGCGCTCCAGGCCCGGCAGGTTGATGTGCAGTTCGACCTCCAGGCCGAAGCCGCCGGGAATCTGGCCGATGCCGACCTTGCCGGTTATCGAGGCGTCGGCGGGAAGGGTCTGCTTGCGCTGGCCGGCAACGAACTTCAGGGCTCCGATGAAGCAGGCGGAGTAGCCGGCGGCGAACAGTTGTTCCGGGTTGGTGGCCGCGCCGCCCTGGCCGCCCAGTTCGCGCGGAGTGCTGAGTTTCACGTCGAGCACGCCGTCCGACGATACCGCACGGCCGTCACGGCCTCCGGTGGCGGTTGCGGTTGCGGTGTAGAGAGCCTTGATGGTTTGCATGAGGGTCACCTGTCTGATTTGTACGTTAAGTTCTTGCGCGCTAAGTAAGTGCGTGAAGTGAAATTTATCGTCATGTTATTTTGTGCGCAAGATAAATCGTTGGAAGATTTGGCGATAAAAACCAGTCAGGTAGGTATAAGCCCCTCAATCCGGTGCTTGCAGGTTGCCGCGCAGGGCCAGCAGCTCATCCTTTAGGGCGACCAGTTGTGGCAAGTCGAGGCCGGTACTCTCCAGGATGCAGGCGGGAATGCTCTCGGCCTGTCGCTGCAGGGCGCGGCCCTTGTCGGTCAGGCGCAGCAGGACTACCCGCTCGTCTTCGCTGCTGCGAGTGCGGGTAATCAGACCTTCGCCCTCCAGGCGCTTGAGCAGAGGCGTGAGCGATCCCGGGTCGGTAAGCATGCGTGCGCTGATTTCGCCCACGGTCAGGCCGTCGCGTTCCCACAGCACCAGCATGGCGATGTACTGCGGATAGGTGAGGCCGAGCGCTTGCAGCAGGGGCTTGTAGACCTTGGTCATCTGCAGCGAGGTGGAATACAGGGCGAAGCACAGCTGGTTGTCCAGCTTGAGCTGCTCGCAAGGGGTGGTGGGCAGTCGGGACATGGCTGTCTTCCAAGTAAGTAGGGCACTGTGCATGAATTTAGCGTAGTGGCTATTGGCTTTCCAGGTTTCCCGCCGGGTGGTGTCCTCAGCGCTCGCCGAGACGCTGCTGCAGGGCCTGGTCCCAGGGCGGCGGAAAGCCGAAGCGCTCGCGGAGGAAAGCCAGCAGCAGACGGGTTCGCGAACTGGCTTCGCGTTCCAGGCGCAGGGCATAGATACAGGTGGGCTCGGCGGCGGGCAAGCCGTCGTCGCAGAACAGCGCCTGCAGTTCGCCGCGCAGCAGGTACTCGCTGCACAACCAGGTCGGCAGGTGGGCTATGCCGAGGCCGGCCAGCGCCGCGTCGACCATCGCTTCGGCGTTATTGGTGGCCAGCCGCGCCCGTTTCGGCCGCAGGTGCTGGAGCTTGCCGTCGTGCTGGAAGCGCCAGGCATAGGGTGGCGACAGGTTGTCCCAATCGATGCCGGCATGCTCCGGCAGTTCGCCTGGGGATGCGGGAACGCCGTGTTCGCGCAGGTATTCCGGGCTCGCGCAGACCACCCGCACCATCGGCGCCAGCGAGGTGGCCACCAGGCGGCTGTCGGGTAGCGGGCCGGCGCGCAACACCAGGTCGACCTCGCCGAGATGTTCGCCCTGCAGGTCGATGAAGCTGCCGATCAGGCGCAATTGCACGTCGAGGCCGGGGTTGGCCTTGAGGAAGTCGGCGACCGCCGGGGCCAGGTGGCGGCGGCCGAAGGGCACCGGCGCATCGATACGGATCAGGCCCTGCGGCGCGGTGCTCAGGGACACCGCTTCGGCACGGGCCAGGCGCAGTTCGGTGACGATCCGCCGGGCGCGGTCGGCGAAGGCCAGGCCGGCCGGAGTAGCGCGCACCGCATGGGTGGTGCGCACCAGCAGAGTGCTGCCGACGGCGCGTTCCAGGGCGTCCATCCGGCGCGCCACGGCGGACGGGGTGAGCGGGTGCTTGCGCGCAGCGGCGGAGAAGCTGCCGCCATCGAGGACATCGAGGTAGAGAACGAACTGTTCGCTGAGGGTATCGGGCAACATGCTCATGCCTTTGCGTAATTGGCATAGCCATTGTGCTTTCTTGTGCGTTTCCCATCCAGCCACGCTTGCCTAGCATGGAGGCGACGAAAGAGGGGCTGACATGCTGGATGTATTTCTCGATTTCCTGCTGGGGATGGTGCTCGGTTGCCTGGGCGGTCTGTTCGGGATAGGCGGCGGCTTGCTGGCGATCCCGGCGCTGGGGGTGATCTTCGGTCTCGACCAGCAACTGGCGCAGGGTACCGCGCTGGTGATGGTGGTACCGAACGTGGTGCTGGCGTTGTGGCGCTACCACCAGCGCAACCGCATCGATCCGCGCCAGGCCGGAGTCCTTGCCCTGACCGGCCTGCTTTGCGCGTTCCTGGCGTCCAGCGTGGCCGCGCGGATCGATGCGGCGCGGATGCGCGAAGCGTTCGTGATCTTCCTCCTGGCGCTGGCCGGCTACATGTTCTGGCGCCTGTTCCGGCGCCCGCCGCAGGGCGGCGCGACGCCGCGCTACGGTTTGCCCTGGATGGGCGTGCTGGGCCTTGGCGCGGGCTCGCTCGGCGGGCTTTTCGGGGTCGGTGGCGGGGTGCTGGCGACACCGGTGCTGACTTCGGTGTTCGGCCTCGCCCAGGTCGTCGCCCAGGGCCTCGCGCTGGCCCTGGCCGCGCCGAGCACGGCGGTGGCGCTGGGGACCTACGCCATGCACGGCCATGTCGACTGGCGGATGGGGATCCCCCTGGCGCTGGGCGGCCTGCTGAGCATTTCCTGGGGCGTGAGGCTGGCCCACGCCTTGCCCGAGCGCAGCCTGCGCATGGCCTTCTGCGCCTTCCTCGCATTGTGCGCGGTGCTCCTGCTGGTGCGCGGTTGAGTCAGAGACGGAAGCCCTCGCCGATGTATTCGGCGAGCTTCTCGGTGACCGGTGACTGGCTGTGCGGGTTGCGCATCAGCATGATGCTGGCCGAGGGCAGGGCGGGCAGGCCCTCGCTCTCGTCGAGGATGCGCAGGTTGCCGGTGAGCAGGCTGCGCAGTTGCACGGTCACGGCGAGGCCGGCGCTGACCACCGCGAACAGCGCCGACAGGCTGGGGCTGCTGTAGGCGATGCGGTAGTCCAGTTCCGCCGCCTCCAGGGCGTTGCAGGCCCAGGCCCGGCAAAAGCAGGTGGTGTTGAACATGGCCAGCGGGATCGGCCGCTGGTCGTGGGGGCAGAAGCCCTCGGCGGCCATCCAGACGAAGGGCTCCTGGCGCAGCAACTGGCCGATCTCGGTGCCCGGCTCGCGGGTGACGATGGACAGGTCGAGGTCGTTGCGCGCCAGCAGGTTGAGCGAGGTGTCGCAATGCACCTCGACCTGCACCAGCGGATAGGCTTCGGCGAAGCGCGACAGGATCGCCGGGAGGAAGCGCATCACGTAGTCGTCCGGGGTGCCGATGCGCACCGAACCGACCATGTGCGGGCGGCGCAGGGTGTTGAACACCTCGCCGTGCAGCTTGAGGATCCGCCGGGCATAGCCGAGCAGCACCTGGCCTTCGGCGGTGAGGCGGGTCTGCCTTCCGTCGCGCTCGAACAGCGAGCGCTGCAGGACGTCCTCCTCGAGCCGCTTCATCTGCATGCTGACCGCCGACTGGGTGCGATTCACCGCCTCCGCGGCGCGGGTGAAACCACCGTGCTCGGCGATGGCGACGAAGGTGCGGAGCAATTCCGTATCAATGCCGGGCTGGTAGCTCATTCATCAATCTCCAAGATGCATTGCATAAGAATGATTCGTTGGATTGATCCTATGCTTGGCGGGACACTGTGCCTATCCCGAACGGAGGGCAAGACGATGAAAGGTCAACAGGATTATTTCGGCAGTCACTTCCACGCTGCATCCCATCCCGCCTCGACCGCTGCGCCGTCGTTGTGGCGTCGCTGGCGGCGCTGGTTGCAGTTGGCCCGCGAGCGCCGGGAACTGCTGAGGATGAGCGACGAAGCGCTGAAGGACCTCGGCCTGAGTCGGGCGGATATCTTCCAGGAGGGCGAGCGGCATTTCTGGGACGACCCGCTGCGTCGGCATTGAGCGAACCGCAGCGGCGCGCCAGGCTGGCACGGCGGCGGAGGCGCGATAGACTCGCAGTCTCCTTCATCGACTGGGGCGCTCCATGAGTCTTTCGCTTTCCCTCGCCGAAGCCCGCCGCCTGGCCCTGGCCGCGCAGGGCTTCGACGGCCGGCGGACGCGCCGCAGCGTGCAGCGGCGGCATCTGCGCGAAATGCTCGCGCGCCTTGGCCTGTTGCAGATCGATTCGGTGAATGCGCTGGTGCGCTCGCACTACCTGCCGCTGTTTTCCCGTCTCGGTCCCTACTCCATGACGCTGCTCGACGAGGCGGCCTGGAGTGTCGGCCGTCACCGCCAGTTGTTCGAATACTGGGGGCACGAGGCCTCGCTGCTGCCGCTGGAACACTACCCGTTGATGCGCTGGCGGATGCGCCAGGCCGCCGACGGCCAGGGCATCTACCAGCAACTGGCACGTTTCGGCCGGGAACAGCAGCCACTGATCCGCCAGGTGTTGCAGGCGGTGCGCGAGCAAGGTGCGCTAGGTGCCGGCAGCCTGAGCACGCGGCAGGAGCGGGCCGGTCCCTGGTGGGACTGGAGCGCGGAAAAGCATGCGCTGGAATGGCTGTTCGCCGCCGGCGAGCTGACGGTGGCCGGACGGCGCGGCTTCGAGCGGCTCTATGACCTGCCGGAGCGGGTGTTTCCCGCGGAATTGCTGGCGCGCCCCGAGCTTTCGGAGGCACAGGCCCAGCGCGAGCTGTTGCGGATGGCGGCGAGCGCCCTGGGCGTGGCCACCGAAAAGGACCTGCGCGACTACTATCGGCTGAGCCCGGCGCAGAGCCGCGCGCGCCTCGCCGAACTGGTGGAGGCTGGCGAGCTGCTGCCGGTCCGGGTCGAGGGCTGGAGCCAGCCGGCCTACTGCCCCGGCGAACCGCAGGTGCCGCGGCGGCTAGGCGCCAGTGCCTTGCTCTCGCCCTTCGACTCGTTGGTCTGGGAGCGGGCGCGGGCCGAGCGCCTGTTCGATTTCCGCTATCGCCTGGAGATCTACACGCCGAAGGAAAAACGCGTGTACGGCTACTACGTGCTGCCATTCCTGTACAACGGCCGTCTGGTCGGCCGCGTCGACCTCCGCGCCGAGCGGGCGCGCGAGCGCCTGGCGGTGCATGCGTTGCATGCCGAGGCGAACGGCATGGACGATGCCGCCCTGCACGAGCTGGCCGAGCAACTGCGCAGCATGGCCGCCTGGCTGGGCCTGGCGACGGTGGCGATCGAGGGGCGCGGGGAGTTGGCGGTACGCTTGCGCGGGGTGCTGCTCTAGCGAGCGCTCCCGCCGGGCGGCGGGAGCGGCCGCGGCGCGCTCAGCGGCGCACCTGCTTCAGGGTTTCGGCGATCAGGAAGGCCAGCTCCAGCGACTGGTCGGCGTTCAGCCGCGGGTCGCAGTGGGTGTGGTAGCGGTCGCTGAGGCCGTCTTCGGTGATCGGTCGCGAACCGCCGATGCACTCGGTGACGTTCTGCCCGGTCATCTCGATGTGGATGCCGCCGGCGTAGCTGCCTTCGGCCTGGTGCACCTCGAAGAACTGGCGGACTTCGGCGAGCACGCGGGCGAAGTCGCGGGTCTTGTAGCCGCTGGAGGCCTTGATGGTATTGCCGTGCATAGGATCGGAACTCCACAGCACCTGGCGGCCCTCGCGCTGGATGGCCTGGATCAGGCGCGGCAGGTGGTCGCCGACCTTGTCGGCACCCATCCGCACGATCAGGTTGAGGCGGCCCGGATCGTTGTCCGGGTTGAGAATATCGATCAGGCGGATCAGCTCCTCGCTGTCCATGCTCGGCCCGACCTTGACCCCGATCGGATTGCCCACGCCGCGCAGCATCTCGACATGAGCGCCGTCGATCTGGCGGGTGCGGTCGCCGATCCAGAGCATGTGCGCCGAGCAGTCGTACCACTCGCCGGTCAGGCTGTCGCGGCGGGTCAGGGCTTCCTCGTAGTTCAGCAGGAGCGCTTCGTGGGCGGTGAAGAAGCTGGTTTCGCGGAGCTGCGGCGCACTGTCCAGGCCGCAGGCGCGCATGAAGGCGAGGGTCTCGTCGATGCGGTCGGCGAGTTGCTGGTAGCGCTCGGCCAGCGCCGAGTTGGCGATGAAATCGAGGTTCCAGCGGTGCACCTGGTGCAGGTCGGCGAAGCCGCCCTGGGCGAAGGCGCGCAACAGGTTGAGGCTGGCGGTGGACTGGTGGTAGGCCTGCAACAGGCGCTCCGGGTCCGGCACGCGGCTCTTCTCGTCGAAGCCGATGCCGTTGACGATGTCGCCGCGATAGGCGGGCAGGGTCACGCCGTTCTGCGTTTCGTCGCCGGAGGAGCGCGGCTTGGCGAACTGGCCGGCCATGCGCCCGACCTTCACTACCGGGCAGCCGGCGGCGAAGGTCATTACCACCGCCATCTGCAACAGTACCTTGAAGGTATCGCGGATCTTCGCCGCGGAAAATTCGGCGAAGCTTTCCGCGCAATCCCCGCCCTGGAGCAAGAAGGCGCGTCCGGCGGTGACTTCGGCGAACTGCCGGCGCAGCTCGCGAGCCTCGCCGGCGAAGACCAGCGGCGGGTATCCGGCGAGGGTCTGCTCGACCCTGGCCAGGTGCGCGGCATCGGGGTACTCGGGTTGTTGCTGGATCGGCTTGGCCCTCCAGCTCTCGGGGCTCCAGGACTGGCTCATCTACGACTCTTGGCAATGCTCGGGAAAGCGGATTGCGGCATGGTAGAGCAGCTCGCCGCAGCGCCGCCAGCGATCGTTGCAATAGCGGAAATCCATCGTCGGGCCGGCTTTGCTATGCTGCGGTGCTTTTGCCGGAGCGCCTGGCGATAGCCGGCGAAGCGGCGGGGGGAGGTGAGTGGTGAGCGAAGAACGTCTGCTGGTCGAGGAGCGCGACGAATACGGGGTCATCCGGGTCATCGAGTCCGGCGACTATCGCTTCCTCGAGTTCGGCGACGGTGTCGAGCAGAGCTGCGTGTTCATGCCCGATCCAGCCTGGCTGGAATACGACTACACCCGCGCCATGCTGCTCGGCGGGCTCTGCCATTCGCAACCGCGTCGCGCGTTGTTCCTCGGTTTCGGCGCCGGCAGCCTGACCCAGGCCTGCCTGCGCCACCTGCCGCTGGAGGAGGCCGAGGCCATCGAGCTGCGCCCGGTGATTCCGCGCCTGGCCCGCGAGCATCTGGGGCTGCGCGACGACCCGCGCCTGCGATTGCGCATCGGCGACGCACTGGAGAGCCTGGGCGAATGCGCGGAGGCCGACCTGATCTTCCTCGACCTCTATACCGATACCGGCCCGTCGGCCGCGCACCTGGCCTGGAATTTCCTCGGTGCCTGCCAGGAGCGCCTCGCCGAGGATGGCTGGCTGGTGATCAACCAGTGGAGCGGCACCGATGGCAAGCCGCTGGGCGCGCCGCTGCTGCGCGGGCGCTATCACCATCATTACTGGGAGTGTCCGGTGGCCGAGGGCAACGTGGTGATGCTGGTGCCGGCGAACCTGGCCCTCGAACTCGACCAGGAAGCCCTGCGGACGCGTGCCGCGGCGCTGGAGCCGCAACTCGGCTATTCGTTGCAGGGCTATATCGACAGCCTGCGCCCGGCCCAGTAGCCAGGGCGCGCGGACAAGGGCCCGGCTAGCGTCCTTCGAAGCGTCCCGGGCGGCGTTCCTGGAGCGCGCGCAGGCCTTCCTTGGCGTCCTCGCTGTCGAGCAGGCGCCTGGCGGCTTCCGGCAACGCAGCGGCGGCGACCGCTTCGCCTTCCAGCAGGGCCTGGCGCGCCGAGCCGAGGGTGGCGCGCACGCCCAGCGGCGCCTGGGCCGCGACCCGTTCGGCGAGGGCGATGGCGTGGTCGAGGAGGTCCTCCGGGGCGGTGACTTCCTGCACCAGGCCGAGACGATAGGCTTCGTGGGCGTCGAATTCGTCGCCGGTGAGCAGCCAGCGCATGGCGTTGCCCCAGCCGGCGACCTGATGCATGCGCAGTGTCGCGCCACCGAACGGGAGGATTCCGCGCTGCACTTCGAGCTGGGCGAAGCGCGCGTTGCTGGC
The DNA here is from genome assembly GCF_020405165.1 of Pseudomonas sp. PS1(2021). Taxonomy (NCBI): domain Bacteria; kingdom Pseudomonadati; phylum Pseudomonadota; class Gammaproteobacteria; order Pseudomonadales; family Pseudomonadaceae; genus Pseudomonas; species Pseudomonas sp. PS1(2021). Next base: position 910,713 of record NZ_CP084484.1, read on the forward strand.
GCAGAGGTTGATGTCGGCCGCCAGCATCAGTTCGATGCCGATGGTGTAGCAGTAGCCTTGCACGGCCACCACCAGCGGCTTGCTTGGACGCCGGCCGCCGAAGGTGCCCCAGGGATCGACGGCGCCTTCGGGGAGTTTCCAGCCCTGGCGGAAGGTCTCGCCGACATTGGCCAGGTCCAGCCCGGCGGTGAAATGCTCGCCGTGGGCGAAGAGCAGGGCACAGCGCAACTGGTCGTCGGCCTCGTATTCGCCGAGCGCGGCGACCAGGTCGTCGAGCATCGGCAGGTCGAAGGCGTTGCGCTTGGCCACGCGGTCGAGGCCGAGCAGCAGCAGGTGGCCGCGCCGTTCGCGGCTGATGCGTCCTGGGAGGGTGTCGTTCATGCGGCGGTTTCCTGGCGGGGGGCGGGCAACGTCGGTATAGACGTCTGGAATCGGGATGTCCATTGTCAGTCTCTCCGATGACGCATGTCGGAAAAAACGCACACAAACGTCAAAATTCCGGTATGATGCGCGCCGGTCAAAACTGACCCCGTTCAGGACCTGCATTTTTCGGAGCGCTGTGCTCTGGCTGTGTATCCGCTCTGCGGATTTCCTTTACGTAATCTTCTAATTCAAAAGCAATCTCGCAAATCCCCGCCCCAGCTGCCTGGGTGGCCGTTTCGGCCGTACAGGGCATGAGCAGCCATGGGTCATGGGTCTTTGCGGATGTATACGAGGCAAACCCATGACTCAGGAAACCGTCGGCTTCGCCGCGCTCGGTATTCACCCCAATGTGCTCGCGGCAATCGTCGCCGTAGGCTACGAAGAGCCTTCGCCTATCCAGGCTCAATCGATTCCGCTGATCCTCGAAGGCCACGACATGATCGGCCAGGCGCAGACCGGTACCGGCAAGACCGCCGCGTTCGCCCTGCCGCTGCTGTCGCGCATCGACCCGAGCCGCCGCGAGCCGCAGATGCTGGTGCTGGTGCCGACCCGCGAGCTGGCCCTGCAGGTCGCCACCGCCTGCGAAACCTATTCCAAGCAATTGCCGGGCGTCGGCGTGGTCGCCGTCTACGGCGGCGCGCCCATGGGGCCGCAGCTGAAGGCCCTGCGCCAGGGCGCACAGATCCTCGTCGCTACCCCCGGCCGCCTGTGCGACCACCTGCGCCGCGACGAGAAGCTGCTGGCCACCGTCCAGCGCCTGGTGCTCGACGAAGCCGACGAGATGCTCAAGCTCGGCTTCATGGACGACCTGGAAGTGATCTTCGAGGCGCTTCCCGAATCGCGCCAGACCGTGCTCTTCTCGGCGACCCTGCCGGCGTCCATCCGTGGCATCGCCGAGCGCCACCTGAAGCAGCCCAAGCACGTTAAGATCGCCGCCAAGACCCAGACCGTGGCGCGCATCGAGCAGGTCCACCTGATGGTCCATGCCGACCAGAAGGCCGGTTCGATCCAGCGTCTGCTGGAAGTCGAGCAGTTCGACGCGCTGATCGCCTTCGTCCGCACCAAGCAGGCCACCCTCGACTACGCCGAATTGCTCGAGCGCCAGGGCTACCGCGCCGCCGCGCTCAACGGCGACATGCCGCAGGCCCAGCGCGAGCGGGTCATCGAGTCGCTGAAGGACGGTTCGCTGGACATCGTCATCGCCACCGACGTTGCCGCCCGGGGCCTGGACGTACCGCGCATCACCCACGTGCTGAACATCGACATGCCCTACGACCCCGAGTCCTACGTGCACCGCATCGGCCGTACCGGCCGTGCCGGCCGGGAAGGGCGCGCGCTGTTGCTGGTGACTCCGCGCGAGCGGCGCATGCTGCAGGTGATCGAGCGGGTCACCGGGCAGAAGGTCGGCGAAGTCCGCCTGCCGGATGCCGAGACCGTGCTGGAGGCCCGCCTGGCGCGCCTGGCCGCGAGCCTGACGCCCTTGCTCGACAGCGCCGTCGAGCAGCGCGGCGCGGTGCGCGACGAGCTGTGCCGTCGCCTCGGCTGCGATGCCGAGACCCTGGCCGCCGCATTGCTGGCACGCCTGACCGTCGGCAAGGCGCTGGACCTGGAGTCGGTGCGCCGCGAACAGCCGCTGACCCCATCGGCACCGCGCGAGCGTGCCGACCGTGGCGAACGCGGCGAGCGCGGCGAGCGTCCGGAGCGCAGCGGCGAGCGTCGTCCGATGGCGCCGCCGAGCGAAGGCCGTGCCCGCTGCCGCACTGCCCTCGGCGCGCGCGACGGGGTTGCGGCGAAGAACCTGCTGGGCGCGATCCTCAACGAGGGCGGCCTGTCCCGCGAGGACATCGGTCGCATCCAGATTCGCGATACCTTCAGCCTGATCGAGCTGCCCGAGGCCAATCTCGAGCGCCTGCTGACCAAGCTCAAGGACACCCGCGTCGCCGGCAAGGCCCTGCGCCTGCGCCGCTATCGCGAGGACTGAGGTCCAGCGCGATGAACAAAAGCCCCGCTTCGGCGGGGCTTTTTCATGGGCTTGATGTTTGCTGGCCAGACTGTTTTTCGCGCCTGCCCCGGCTTCTCGTTTCGTCACCCCGGGCGAGCCCCTCTGGCAAGCGTCTAAAGGAAACAAAGGACTCGCCCAGCCGCCAGGGCAGGCACCACGTCGTGCATGCCAGACCTGCACATACCGAGGCCCTGATCCGCCGCCTATCCATGACATCGCGGATAACGCCTATGGCGTTATTCGCGCTACAGGACTATGTCGCTCGCGATTTCCTGGCTGCCAGCCGAGTCCACCCAGCTTGCGGCGGGAAGCCGATGCTCTCCGCCAGTCCCACGAGAAACCCTGTCAATCGAAGCGATAGATATCCATCCCCAACGAGCCCAGGGTAAAGCCGCTGTGCTCGACGCGCATCCCGCCGCCGCCCGCGCCGCGGGCGAAGAACAGTGGCAGCAGGTGCTCGTCGCTGGGGTGGTTGCGCGCCGCCCAGGGCGCCTGCCGGCGGTAGTCGTGAAGCGCGGCCTCGTCGTCGGCCTGGAGCTTTTCCACCATCCAGTCACGGAACTCCCGCGCCCAGGGCACGATGGCTTCCGGCCCGGCGCGCCAGTCCAGTTCGCCCAGGTTGTGGGTGATGCTGCCGGAACCGATCAGCAGCACGCCTTCCCCGCGCAGTTGGCGCAGGGCCTGGCCGACGCGGCTCTGCAGGGCCGGACCGAGGCGGCTCGGCAGGGATAGCTGGAGCACGGGGATGTCCGCCTGCGGGTACATCAGGCTCAGCGGCACCCAGGTGCCGTGGTCGAATGGTCGCTGTGGGTCGGCCTGGGCCGGCAGGCCGGCGGCCTGGAGCAGTTCGATCGTCCGCTGTGCCAGCGCCGGCTCGCCTTTGGCCGGGTAGCGCACGGCGTAGAGGGGCGGCGGAAAGCCGTAGAAGTCGTGCCAGATATCCGGCACCGCGGCGCCGGTTACCCGCAGGTCGTCGCTTTCCCAGTGCGCGGAAACCACCAGGATCGCCTTCGGCCGCGGCAGCTCTGTAGCCAGGCGGCGCAGTTGTACGCCGCTGGCGCCCGGTTCGAGGGCGAGCATCGGTGAGCCGTGGGAAATATAGAGAGTCGGTAGCATGATTCACCTCGTGACTCGGATGAGCCATGTTCCTCCCTCGATCAATCGAAAACCAGTATATGTTTTTGAGGATACCTATCGACCCAGGCGTTAGGTCGCGGTCTCGCGCGCTACGCCGGTTGGGCTTTCCGCCCAGTAGCGTCGATCGTCGAGGATCGCCCGGTCACGCTCGAACGCCAGGGGCAGGCGTTCCCTGAGGAAGTCCACCCAGGTGCGGATCTTGGCGTCCAGGTAGCGCCGCGAGGAGTACAGCACGAACACCTCGCGGACGTGCAGTCGATGGCCCGGCAGTAGTCGCAACAGGCTGCCCTCCTGCAGCGCGCGGGCGGCGACGAAGCCGGGCAGCAGGCAGACGCCGAGCCCGGCCGCGGCGGCGGCGCAGGCGGCCTCGGGAAGGTTGACCTTGAGCGCCTCGTCGAGATCGAGCAGCGTTTCGCCGCGTTCGCCGACGAAGGCCCAGCCCTGCGGGCAGGACGGCGCGGCCACGTTCAGGCAGCGATGCCGCAGCAGGTCCTCCGGCGTGCGTGGCACGCCATGCCGTGCCAGGTATTCCGGCGCGGCACAGACCACGCTGAACACCTGGCCGAGATCGCGGGCGACCAGGGTCGAGTCCGGCAAGGTTCGGCCGAGGGTGATCAGCACGTCCAGGCCTTCCTCGAGCAGGGCCGGGGTGCCCTGGGCCAGCGTGAGGTCGACGGAGACGTCCGGATGGCCGTCCAGGTAGTCCACCAGTAGCGGCAACAGGTGCTCGAGGCCCAGTTCGGTCACCGCGTGGAGGCGCAGGCGACCGCTGGCGTGGGACTGGCTGTCTTCGACGTCCGCCGCGGCGGCGGCGACCGTACGCAGGATCTGCTTGCAATGCTCGTAGTAGCGCAGACCGCTTTCCGTCACCACGACGCTGCGCGTATTGCGTTGCAGCAGGCGCGCCGAGAGCGCCTGTTCGAGCCCGGCGACCTGGCGCGAAACGGTCGCCGGAGAGGTCCCCAGCGCCTGGGCGGCCTGGGTGAAGCTGCCGTGCTCCACCACGCGGACGAAGGTCCGGATACCTTGCAGCAGGTCCATTTCCAACTCCTTCGCCGGTCCGCGCCCGGCGCCGTCTCAGCCCGACGCCGGGTCGGACGTTGGGCTCCAGCCGCCGCCCAGCGCCTTGTAGAGGTTGACCAGGGTCAGCGACACCGCTTCGTCGCTGGCGACCTGCTGTTCCTGGTTGTCCAGCAGTTGCCGCTGGCTGTCGAGCACGCTGAGGAAGTCCACCGCGCCGGCGCGGTATTGCTCGCGGGCGCTCTGCAGGGCGCGGCGGTTCTGCGCCACGGCTTCGCCGAGGCGCTCCTGGCGGCGCTGGTTGGCGGCGTAGTCGTGCATCGCGTCGTCGACTTCCTGCCAGGCACGCAGCACGGTGCGCTGGTAGTCGATGGCGGCTTCCTGCTGCTGTGCCTCACGTAGCTCCAGGCGTCCGCGCAGGCGTCCGCCTTCGAAGATCGGCAGGCTGAACGCCGGGCCGATGGCGAACTGGCGATGGTCCCAGTCGCCCAGGCTGGACAGTTGCAGGGATTCGAAACCGAAGTTGCCGTTGAGCGTGATGCGCGGATAGAAGTCCGCCTTGGCCACGCCGATGCTGGCGGTAGCCGCGTGCAGGCGCGCTTCGGCACGGCGGATGTCGGGGCGGCGCTGGGCCAGTTCGGACGGCAGGCCGACCGGCACGCTGCCCGGCGGACGCGGAATCGCCCGCGCCGGGCCGAGTTCGGCGAGCAGGCTGCCGGGGCTGGCGCCGACCAGGTAGCCGAGGGCGTTGACCAGGTGCGCCTGGTTCTTTTCCACCTCGGGCAGGCGTGCCTCCATGCTGGCCACCTGGGCCAGCGCCTGGGCTACCTCGAGGTCGGTAGCGACGCCGTTGGCCAGGCGCGTGCGGGTGAGTTCCAGGCTGCGCCGTGCAGTCTCGAGGTTGTCGCGGATGATCGCCGCACGGTTCTGTTCGCCACGCAACTGGATATAGTCGCGCGCGGCTTCCGCCAGCACCGAGACCTGCACGTCGCGCAGTTCGTTCTCGCTGGCTTCCACCGTCGCGTCGGCGGCTTCCAGCTCGCGTCGCACGCGGCCCCAGAAGTCCAGCTCCCAGGAGGCGTCGAAGCCGGCCAGGGCGTGGTTGTAGTTGCCTTTGCCGGCCTTGCCGGAGGGATCGAACAGGCCGGCGCTGGTGGTCCGCTGGCGCTGGTAGGTGCCGCTGGCGTCCACCGAGGGCAGGGCGTCACCGCCGAGGCTGCGACGGATCGCGCGGCTCTGCTGCAGGCGCGCCGCGGCGCTGCGCAGGTCGAGGTTGGCACGCTGGACCCGTTGCAGCAGGGCGTTCAATTGCGCGTCGTCGAACAGCGTCCACCATTGGGCTGCGAGCGGCGCGGCGGCGAGGTGGCTGGGGTTGCCGGCAGCGGCCTGGAGCGACCATTCGCCGGGCGCAGGGCGGTCCGGGCGGGTGAAGTCGGGGCCGAGGCTGCAGGCGCCGAGCGCCAGGCTGGCAATAAGCAGGAGCGGAGTGCCTTTCATTGCTGGGCGACCTCGGCGGAGCGGGTGCCGGTCGCGGTGTCGATCCGTGCTTCCACCGACATGCCCACACGCAACTTGCCCGCCATGGCCTGGCGCGGCTCGAGAACGATCTTCACCGGGATCCGCTGGACCACCTTGGTGAAGTTGCCGGTGGCGTTGTCCGGGGCGATCGGCGCGAAGCTCAGGCCGGTGGCCGGTGCGATGCTGTCGACATGGCCGCGCAGAACCTCGCCGGGGAAGGTATCGACGCGGATCTCCACGGCCTGTCCGGGAGAGACGTGGGTCAGTTGGGTTTCCTGGAAATTGCCGACCACGTAGGCCTGCTGCAGTGGCACCACCGCCAGCAGCGCGCTGCCCGGCGTGACATAGGCGCCGACGCGCAGTTGGCGGCGGCCGACCTGGCCGTCGAAGGGCGCGCGGAGTTCGCAGTAGGAGAGGTCCAGTCGGGCCTGGTCGCGTCGCGCCTGCATGCGTTGCAGGTCGCCACGGGCCTGGCCGACGCGGGCTTCGAGGACGCTCACCTGCTTGCGCGTGGCATCCACTGCGGCCTGGCCCTCGGCCAGCCGGGCGCTGGCGGTATCGATCCGCGATTGCGCCTGCTGGGCGTTCTGCAGGCTGCCGGCGCCCTTGCTGGCGAGGGTCTGGTAGCGGCTTTGCTCGTGACGGGCGAAGACCAGCTCGGCCTGCTCGGCGCGGACCTTGGCCCGCGCCTGTTCGATCAGCGCCTGCTGGCGTTGCAGGTTGGCCTCGGCATTGGCCAGGTTGGCCTCGGCACCGAGCACGTCGGCTTCGGCGGCGGCCAGGGCGGTGCGGAAGTCGCGGTCGTCGAGGCGGGCGAGCAACTGGCCGGCCTTGACCGGCTGGTTGTCCTCGACCAGAACGTCCTGGACGAAGCCGGCGACTTTCGGCGCGACCAGGGTGAAATCGGCGTGCACATAGGCGTCGTCGGTGCTCTGCACGACCCGTGGGGCGAGCAGGTGGAACAGCAGGTAGACCAGTAGGGTCAGGACCAGCAGGGCGGCGAGCAGCAGGCTGCCCTTGCGCGAAGTGATGAACGACATACAGCGACCTTTCAGTGTGTGGGAGCGACCGGGCGGGGCGGGTAGGCCCGTTGCGGCAGGATCGGAATCAGGATCAGCAGGGCGCAGGCCAGGCCGGCCATCGCCAGCAGCACGTCGGCGTTGCCCAGCACCTGGGCCTGTTGGCGGGCCTGTTCGGCCAGGTGCTGCCAGTGCGCGCCGGAGTCGGCGCCCGGTTGCAGGCCGGCGATCTGTTGCAGGCGCAGTTCGACGGCCTGGGGCGCATTGCCCAGGTGATCCACCAGGCGGTTGGAGTGGTAGTGCTCGCGGGCGGTGCCGAGGGCGCCGATCACCGCGGTGGCGACTACCCCGGAGAAGCCGCGGACGGTGTTGAACCAGGCCGAGGCGAAGGGGCCCTCGATGGGCGCGATGACGCTGGTGGAGAGCATCAGCAGCGGAATCACCGCCATCGGCTGGCCGACCACCAGTAACAGCATCGGCAGGTAGAAGTCCTCGCGCACCCAGTCCGCCGTCAGTTGGCTGAAGCTCAGGCAGGCGCCGGCGCACAGGCACAGGCCGCAGGCCAGCACCCAGCGGCAGTCGACCCGCGGGATGTTGCAGAGGGCCGCCACCAGCGGCAGCGCGACGAGCTGCGGAAGGGCCACCAGCAACACCATGGGTACGCTCTGCAGGGGGCGGTAGCCGCGGATCTCGGCGAGGAATTCGGTCGGCACGCCCATGCTCGCGCCGAGCACCACCAGCACGCCGGCCAGGGTGATCAGGGCGAAGGTCAGGTTGCGGCGCTTCAGCAACTGCAGGCGGAAGAACGGCAGCGGGTGGCTCCATTCGTTGACCAGGAACAGCCCCAGCAGGAGGCTGCCGCTGCCCAGCAGCAGGCAGATCAGCGGCGACTCGAACCAGTCCAGGCGTTCGCCTTGCAGCAGACCGATCACCAGGGCGCAGATCGCCGGGAAGCCGGTGAGCAGGCCGATGCCGTCGAACTGGCGGAAGCGTTCCAGGCGCACCGGATCCTGGGGGATGCCATGGGACACCGCGGCCATCGCCACCAGGCACAGTGGAATGACCTGCCAGAACACCCACTGCCAGCCGACGTATTCGAACCAGAACGCCGCCAGTGGCAGGCCCAGGTTAGGCCCGAAGGTCGCGGTGAGGGCATAGGCGCCCAGGCCATAGAGCTTTATCCCGGGTGGCAGGAAGCGTAGCGCCACGGTCATCAGCATTGGCGGCAGGCAGCCGGCCATCAGCCCTTGCAGGGTGCGCAGGACCAGCAGGCTCTCGAGGTTCGGCGCGAACGGACAGAGCAGGGCCAGCAGGGCGAAGCCGCCGATGGCGAAGAGCGTGAAGCGGCGCAGGGAAAAGGTCACCGAACACCAGGGCGCGAATGCCATGGCGGCGACCTGGGTGGCTTCGTAGAGCACGGTCAGCCAGGTGCCTTCGTCATGGCCAATGGCGAGTGCGCCGCGCACATCGGTCATGGCGATCTCGGTGACATGACCATTGAGACCGGCGGTGAGCGAGGCGAGCAGCACGCCGAGCAGGCCGACCACGATGCGCGCGCCGAAAGGCTGGGCGGCGGGGGCTGCGGTTGGCGTCGGCTGGCCGAGCGGGGTGGCGAGCGAAGTCATCGCGACCTCGCTACGGCGAGGGTGGGGAAACAAGGCATGGGCGGAAACTCTTCTGATTTCCGCCGCAGTCTAGGAGCGTCCCGGTAGTGTGAAAATTGAAATGATCGAAATGAATCAGTGCATTTTGTGCATCTGTTTCAGTTGGAGCCAAGCAGCGGATGGGGATCGCTCTGCACTTCCTCGCAAATCCGCTTGATCGTTTGCCGGAACCAGCGGTGCGCGGGATCGTTGTCGAAGCGTGGATGCCAGGCCTGGACCACCATCACGGTCTTCAACGGCACCGGGATGTCGAACTGGCGCAGGCCCAGGCCCAGTCGGTTGGCCCGCCACAGGGAATGCTCGGCGATCGGCAGCAGCAGGTCGGAGCCGGGCAGGGCGAAGATCGCCGAGTGGAAGGTCGGGCTGATCAGCTTGACGTCGCGCTTCAGGTCGAGTTCTCCCAGGGCCTGGTCCAGCGGTCCATGGTTGAGGCCACGACGCGAGACGGCGATATGCGGAAAAGCGACGAAGCGCTGCGGAGTGATCTCGCCGTCGAAGATCGGGTGCCCCTGGCGGGCCAGGCCGACGAAGCGGGTGGTGAGCAACTGCTGGGTCTTGACCTCGGGTTCCATCCAGGACGAGGCGCCGATGTAGAGGTCGATGCGGTTCTGCCGCAGTGCCTCGTCGTCGATGTCCGACTCCTGCACGAAGCGCAGGGTGCAGCGCGGCGCCTCCTCGGCGAAGATCTCCAGCAGGCGTATCGACAGACCGCCGACCAGGGTGTTGTTGGAACGCAGGGTGAAGCAGCGCTCCAGCTTGTCCAGTTGGATGGTCTCGCGAGTGTTGAACAGGTCGCGGGCCTGGTCCACCAGTTGCCGGACCTGCTCCTGCAGTTCCAGGGCACGGGGCGTGGGCACCAGCTTGCGGCCGGCGCGGACCATGATCGGGTCGCCTACCGCCTCGCGGATCCGTGACAGGGTACGGCTCATCGCCGGTGGGCTGAGGTGCATGCGGCGCGCGGCTCCGACCACGCTGCCCTCTTCGAGAAGAACGTTGAGGGCGACCAGGAGATTCAGATCGGGAAGATGCATGGAGTGGAAGTATAAGCACGCTGGCATGCGCAGGGTGCAGTCTTTCGTTCTCCCAGGCGTGCGTTCGCTGCATTGCTGGATTGCGTTCGCGGTGCCTTTACGCGCACCGGTGGCTGCCGAAGAATGCCGGTGCACGCTCTATCCGAGGATTTGCCGATGTTCCATACGCTCCTGGTCGCCATCGACGGCGGCCCGCAGACCCGTCGCATTGCCGAGCTGGCGCGGCAGGCCGCCGCGCCGGGCGCGCGGGTCCACCTGCTGTGCGCGGTGGACGCCGGCTATGCGTTGCCGGGCCGGCCGACGCTGCTCGACTATCCGCCCGCCGCGCACGAGTGCGAAGAGGCCCGGCAGGTGCTCGACGAGGCCCGTGCGCTGCTAGCCGGGTGCGAGCTGGAGGTACGGGCCGAGCTGCGCGCCGGCGACCCGGTGCAGGTGATCCTGGGCGAGGCGCGACGCCTGGGCTGCGAGCTGATCGTCATCGGTCATCGGCACCTGGGGCGGCTGGAGCGCCTGCTCGATCCTTCGGTCGGCGACCGGGTGATCCGCGAGGCGCCGTGTCCGGTGCTGGTGGAAGTGCGCGAGGGAGATGCGCAGGGGAGTTGACCTGCCGGCCGATTGTCGCCACCTTGCGGTTTTTCCCACGAATGCGGAGGACAGGATGCAGGCGGATTTTTGGCACGCCCGCTGGGCGAACAACCAGATCGGCTTCCACCTGGACGAGATCAATCCCTACCTGATGCGCCACCTGTCGCGGCTGCGACTGCAAGCGGGCGAACGGATCCTGGTGCCGTTGTGCGGCAAGACCCTGGACCTGGCCTGGCTGGCCGCCCAGGGACTGGAGGTGCTGGGGGTGGAGCTTTCGGAAAAGGCCGTGAGCGGCTTCTTCGAGGAGCACGACCTGCGCCCCGAGATCGATCAACTGGGTGGTTTCCGCCGCTACCGAGTCGCCGGCATCACCCTGCTGCAGGGTGATTTCTTCGCCTTGCAGGCAGAGCACCTGGCGCAGTGCAGGGCGTTCTACGACCGCGCCGCGCTGATCGCCCTGCCGCCGGAGATGCGCGAGCGCTATGCCGGGCATCTCCAGGCGGTCCTGCCGACGCGCAGCCTCGGCTTGCTGGTCACCATCGACTACCCGCAGGCGGAGATGGCCGGTCCGCCGTTCGCCGTGCCCGACGAGGAGGTGCGTGGCTACTACGCTGGCGGTTGGCGGATCGAGGAACTGGAGCGCGGCGACGTGCTCGGCGTCAACTGGAAATTCCTTGAGCGCGGGGTGTCCTGGCTGAACGAGGCCGTCTACCTGCTGGAGAGAGGCTGAAACGGGGCGCCGCGCGGCGCCCCGTCCATTTTCAGCGGAGTTCGTCGACCAGCACCGCAAGGGTGCTCAGGACGTCCTGGCCGAGCCGCTTGGAGCGGGCGCCGGACCAGCCGGTCCCGGGCTCCGGGTTGTCGTCGTGGTCCTTGAACGGCATCTCGATGGTGAACGCCAGGCAGTCGTAGGTCTGCCCGACGAAGTTGCAGGCCAGCGCCAGGTTGGCCTGGCCCGGCGCACTGCGTGGGTAGCCATGGCGGATCTGGAATTCGCCGCGCGCCATCAGTTCCTCGCGGAAGCGTTGCTCGAGCCGTTCCAGGCGGGGCGTATAGCCCGGGTTGCCCTCGCAGCCGGCGGCGAATACGTGGGGGATTTCCTCGTCGCCGTGGATGTCGAGGAACAGGTCGACGCCATGGCGCTTCATCTCCTGCTGGACGAACCAGACTTCCGGGCTGCGCTCGGCGCTCGGCTCCAGCCAGGCCCGGTTGAGATCCTGGCCGGCGGCGTTGGTGCGCAGGTTGCCGTGGAACGCGCCGTCCGGGTTCATGTTCGGCACCAGGTACAGGTCGGCCTTTTCCAGCAGGCGCTGCATTTCCGTATCATCCGGCCGCTGCAGGCGCTCGATCAGGCCTTCCATGAACCATTCGGCCATGTGTTCGCCGGGATGCTGCTGGGCGATGACCCACAGCTTCAGGTGGCTGCCGGGATGGCGCCTGACCCGCAGCAATTCGATGTCGCGGCCTTGCACACTGGTGCCGACGGCGAGCCGTTCGACGCCCTCGATGCCGAGCGCACGTTCGACCAGGCGGGCATGCCGTTCGCGGCTGTAGGGCTCGAAGTAGGCGAAGCGGACTTCGCTTTCCTCCGGTTCCAGCTGGAAATGCAGGCCGTCGGCGTCGTATTGCGACGGTACGCGGAACCAGCGTTCGCCATCGTACGAGGCGACTGCCTGGTAGCCGCTCCAGGCATGGCTGTAGGCCGACTGGCCGGCGTTGACCAGGGTGAAGCGGTGCTCGGTGGCGGGAGCCATGCCCTCGACCTTGAAGTGGAACCACTGGAAATGCTGGCTGGCCAGGTCGGGACGGATCGCCAGGCGGATCCGGCGGGGATCGCTGGCATCGATGACCTGGATGTTGCCGCTGTCGAAATCGGCGCGGATCTGCATGGGAACCTCATCGGGCGAAATCACGGACCCGCATGTTCCGGGGCTGGCTCGCGGCTGTCAAAGCGACCATGGATAGGTGGCTTTCCCGGGCATAAAAAAAGGGCGACCGATGGTCGCCCTGTCCCAAGTGTGAAAGCGGATCAGCGTGCGCTGGCGCGCAGCGCTTCGATACGATCTTCCAGCGGCGGGTGGCTCATCAGCAGGCCGGCCAGGCCGTGCTTGAGGCCGCCATTGATGCCGAAGGCGTTCAGGGTGTCGGGCATCTGCACCGGCACGCCCTGTTCCGAACGCAGGCGTTGCAGCGCGGCGATCATCGCGCCGGTGCCGGCCAGGTGGGCGCCGGCGGCGTCGGCGCGGAACTCGCGGCGGCGCGAGAACCACATGACGATGATGCTGGCGAGGATGCCGAGCACCAGTTCGGCGAAGATGGTCGCGACGAAGTAGCCGATGCCCGGGCCGTCCTCGTTCTTCAGGATGGCCTTGTCGACGAAGTTGCCGAAGATCCGCGCGAAGAACATCACGAAGGTGTTCACCACGCCCTGGATCAATGCCAGGGTGACCATGTCGCCGTTGGCGACGTGACCGATCTCGTGGGCGAGGACGGCTTTCACCTCATCGGGCGAGAAACGTTCGAGCAGGCCCTGGCTGACCGCGACCAGCGCGTCGTTCTTGTTCCAGCCGGTGGCGAAGGCGTTGGCCTCGTAGGCGGGGAAGATGCCGACCTCCGGCATCTTGATGCCGGCTTCGCGGGACAGCTCTTCGACGGTTTGCAGCAGCCACTGTTCGTGACGGGTGCGCGGCTGGCTGATGACTTCGGTACCGGTGCTCATCTTCGCCATCCACTTGGAGATGAACAGCGAGACCAGCGAACCGGCGAAACCGAACACGGCGCAGAAGACCAGCAGGCTGCCGTAATTCTGGCCGGTGAAGCGGTCCACCCCGAGCAGTTTCAGGGTGATGCTGGCAATCACCAGGACTGCCAGGTTGGTGGCCAGGAACAACAGGATGCGCATCATGGTGTAAAGCTTCTCCTCACGGCTGAAGGCACGGAGCGCGGTTCGCAGGCCGCCGGGGCCGGCGAACGGGCTCCTGATAATCATGCGGGGTTATATAAGGGGCGGTCCATGGCGATTCAATCGAGGGACTATTTCAAACTGTGTCGCCTTGCGCGCCCAGATTGCCCTCGAACAGCAGGCGGGTCAGCCCGGCCAGGCGTTCGCCGTCGCCCTGCGCCAGCGCCTGGCGCAACTGGTTGGCCAGGCTGGCCTGTTCGCGGCGCACGCTGGCCGGCGCCTCGGCCAGCGCCGCCGCGGCCCGGGGGACGATACGGGTAAGTCTTAGGAAGGCCTTTTCGCTGAGCACCGCCTGGTCGAGAGCCTCGTAATGAATGGTGTTGGCGAAGCGCAGGTAGCCTTCCTCGGCGAGCCAGAGCAACGCGCCCAGACAACTTTGGTGACGTTTGCTCGGCAGGCCGAACTCGTCCGGCGCCTCGCGGCCGATCAGGTCTTCGACGTAGAGCGCGGTCTTGCGCGGAAACGCCTGGTAGAGAAGCAGGAGGCCGCCAGCGGCGTCCTTGTGGAAGTCGTCGATCTGCAGGTCCATGGATGGGTCGCCGGGCAGGGCGGCGCCAGCGGCGCCGCGGGAGCGGGGGGGTTACTGCTGGTAGCCCTTGAGGAAGCTGCCGATGCGCAGGATCGCCTGCTCCAGGTCGTCGACGCGGGGCAGGGTGACCACCCGGAAGTGGTCGGGCCACGGCCAGTTGAAGGCGGTGCCCTGGACGATCAGCAGTTTTTCCGAGAGCAGCAGGTCGAGGACGAACTTTTCGTCGTTGTGGATCGGGCAGACCTTCGGATCGATCCGCGGGAAGGCGTACAGCGCGCCCATCGGCTTCACGCAGCTGACGCCGGGGATGTCGTTGAGCAGTTCCCAGGCGCGGTTGCGCTGCTCCAGCAGGCGCCCCGGCGGCAGGACCAGATCGTTGATGCTCTGGTAGCCGCCCAGGGCGGTCTGGATCGCGTGCTGCGCCGGGACGTTGGCGCACAGGCGCATGTTGGCGAGGATGTCGAGACCTTCGATATAGCTCTGTGCCCGCTGCTTGGGCCCGGAGATCGCCACCCAGCCGGAGCGGAAGCCGGCCACCCGGTAGGATTTGGACAGGCCGTTGAAGGTCAGGCAGAGCACGTCCGGCGCCAGCGAGGCGGTGGAGACGTGGACGGCGCCGTCGTAGAGGATCTTGTCGTAGATCTCGTCGGAGAACAGCACCAGGTTGTGCTGGCGGGCCAGTTCGACCATGCCTTCCAGCACTTCCCTGGAATACACCGCGCCGGTGGGGTTGTTCGGGTTGATGATCACCATCGCCCTGGTATTCGGCGTGATCTTCGCCTTGATGTCTTCCAGGTCCGGCCACCAGTTGGCCTGCTCGTCGCACAGGTAGTGCACCGGCTTGCCGCCGGCGAGGCTGACGGCGGCGGTCCACAGCGGGTAGTCGGGAGCGGGGATCAGCACCTCGTCGCCGTTGTTCAGCAGCGCCTGCATGGACATCACGATCAGTTCCGACACGCCGTTGCCGAGGTAGATGTCCTCGATGCCGACGCCTTCCACCTGCTTCTGCTGGTAATACTGCATCACTGCCTTGCGCGCGCTGAACAGGCCCTTGGAGTCGCTGTAGCCCTGGGCGGTCGGCAGGTTGCGGATGACGTCCTGGAGAATTTCCTCGGGAGCTTCGAAACCGAACGGCGCCGGGTTGCCGATATTCAGCTTGAGGATGCGGTGACCCTCTTCCTCTAGGCGTTTGGCGTGCTTGAGCACCGGCCCGCGAATGTCATAGCAGACGTTGGCGAGCTTGTTCGATTTGCTGACCTGCATGATGTGTCGAGTCCCGAAGTGAGCGAACACCGTGGAACAGGCTGCGAAAAGCCCGCTGGATCGCGGCTTGGCAGGCTGTAACGCGGATGACAGACTGGCGTCTATAAGGAGCACGCATGATACGTGCGGCCCGTCCCCCGGAAAAGGGAGCGCCGGGCATTTTTCAGATCGCGAGGTAGAGCCGATGAGCAAGATCGACAAACCCCTGGACTCCTGGCGCGAGGAGTTGACCGAAGAGCAGTTCCACATCTGTCGCCTGGGCGGTACCGAACGCGCCTTCAGTGGCGAATACCACGCCACCAAGACCCCCGGGATCTATCATTGCACCTGCTGCGGCACGGCGTTGTTCGACTCCGACGCCAAGTACGACTCCGGCAGCGGTTGGCCGAGCTATTTCCAGCCGGTGGACGCCGAGGCGGTCCGCGAACTGGACGACTTCAGCCACGGCATGCATCGCATCGAAGTCCGCTGCGGTCGCTGCGATGCCCACCTGGGGCACGTCTTCCCGGATGGCCCCCGGCCCACCGGGTTGCGTTACTGCATCAACTCGGCCTCGCTGAGGCTGGTGCCGCGGGAGAGCTAGAGAGCGACGACCCGTCTTTGGTTCGGGTCGTTTTTCATTCAATCAATTTGTGTGCAATTGAATTGCGAGCTACTTTGTTTCGAGACCCACCCTCAACAAGGAAGACAAGCCATGAGCGATTCGCTGCTGAGCATTCCCTGCACCACCATCAAGGGCGAACAGAAGACCCTGGCCGACTTCGGCGGCAAGGCGCTGCTGGTGGTGAACACCGCCAGCAAGTGCGGCTTCACCCCGCAGTACCAGGGGCTGGAGGCCTTGTGGGAAAAATACCGTGAGCGCGGACTGGTGGTGCTCGGGTTCCCCTGCAACCAGTTCGGCAAGCAGGAACCGGGCGACGAGGGCGAGATTTCGCAGTTCTGCGAACTGAACTACGGGGTGAGCTTCCCGCTGTTCAGGAAGATCGAGGTCAACGGCGCCGGCGCCCACCCGTTGTTCGTCAGCCTGAAGAAGCGCGCGCCGGGCCTGCTCGGCAGCCAGGGCATCAAGTGGAACTTCACCAAGTTCCTGATCGGCCGCGATGGCCAGGTGGTGAAGCGCTATGCGCCGACCACCAAGCCGGAGGAGCTGAGCTCGGCGATCGAGGCGTTGCTTGAATGAGCACCCGGGGAAAAGTCGCCAGGCCGGATGGCGTCGAAGAATCGCTGCTGCTCGACAACCAGCTGTGTTTCAAGCTGTACGCCGCCTCGCGCGCGGTGATCCGCGGCTATCGGCCGCTGCTCGAACAGATCGGCCTGACCTACCCGCAGTACCTGGTCATGCTGGTGCTCTGGGAGTGGCATGCGAGCCCGCCGGAGCAGCCGACGGTGAAGGCCCTGGGCGACCGCCTGCTGCTCGACTCCGGAACCCTGACGCCCTTGCTCAAGCGTCTCGAACAGCTCGGCCTGGTGGATCGCCGTCGCGCCAGTCACGATGAGCGGGAAGTGCACCTGACGCTGACGGTGCCGGGGATCACCTTGCGCGAACGGGTCATTCCGCTGCGCCAGCAGCTGATCTGCAGCACCGGTTTCGACCTCAACGAGATGTTCGACCTGCACCAGCGCCTGGGCGGATTGCTGTCGCGCTTCCGTCTGGTGGTAGGAGGCTAGCCGTCGTCGCGAGGCCGGCTAGTCGCTCGCGGTGAGCGGGCACCAACGGTCGAGGATGGCTTTCAGTTCGTCGCGGTGGAAAGGCTTGGCCAGGTAGTCGTCCATGCCGGCGGCACGACAACGTTCGCGCTCGTCCGGCAGGGCGTTGGCGGTCAGCGCGATGATCGGCAGGCCGCCCCAGCGTCCGCTGTCGCGGATCTGCCGGGTCGCTTCGTAGCCGTCCATCACTGGCATGTTGCAGTCCATCAGGACCAGGTCGATGGGATGCTCCTCCAGCATCTTCAGGGCATTCAGCCCGTGTTCGGCGATCCATACCTGGCAGCCGAGCTTGTGCAGCAGGCCCTTGGCGACCAACTGGTTGACCGGGTTGTCCTCCACCAGCAGGACCCGGGTGTTGCGCTGTTCTCCCGTGGTGTCCGAGGCGCTCGACGGGGCTATGGCAGTGTGTTCGAGCACGTGTTTCAGGGCCTGGTACAACTGGTTGCGACTCAGCGGCCTGGCCAGTTGGCGCAGCGGCGACAGGCGGCGGGCCAGCTCCGGTTCGAGGAAACTGCCGTAGGCGGTGACCAGCAGGATCGGCGTACCGATGCTCGGACGCAGTCCCATCAGACAGTCCGGGCAATCCGATATCAGTACGTCGAGCGAGTGGCCGAGCAGGCTGTCGTCGGTCTCCAGACGCTTGTACTCCAGGCCCCAGCGCGGCAGCCAGGTTTGCAGCAGCTGCGCCAGCCCGCTGTTGGCCGAGCATTGCGCGATCACCCGGCCGCGCAGCGGCAGCGCCTGCAGCGGAGGGCTGACCGGCGCCAGCGGCAGGCGGACGCTGAACAGGCTGCCCAGGCCGACCGTCGACTCCACCGTCAGCTCGCCCTGCATGGCCTCGCACAGCTTGCGCGTGAGGGCCAGGCCGAGGCCTGTGCCGCCGTATTGGCGGGTGATACCCGCGTCGGCCTGGGTGAACGGTTGGAAGATGCGATCCAGCGCCTCCTGGGCGATGCCGATGCCGGTGTCGCGCACACTGATGCGCACACCCTCGGCGGTGGCTTCCACGCGAACGTCGACCCGCCCCAGGCGGGTGAACTTCAGCGCGTTGGACAGCAGGTTGCTGACGACCTGGCGAATCCGCGTCGGGTCGCCGGAAACCTGGGCGGGCAGGGCGGGGTCGACCAGGCAGGTCAACTCCACGCCGGCCGCGGCGTTCTGCGAGAGGAGGCTGGCGGTGTCTTCCACCAGGACGCCCAGGTCGAACGGGATCTGTTCCAGGACCAGTTGCCCGGCCTCGAACTTGGAGAGGTCGAGCACGTCGTTGAGCAATTCCACCAGCACCTTGCCGGAGTCGTGGGCGATCGACAGTTGCTGGCGCTGTTCCGGGGTGAGCGGGCCGTCGAGGCTCAGCGAGAGCATGCCGAGCAGGCCGTTCAGCGGCGTGCGGATCTCGTGGCTCATGTTGGCCAGGAAGCTGGCGCGGGCCTGGGCCATATCGAGAGCGGTCTGGCGGGCTTCTTCGAGTTCCTGGTTGGATAGCGTCAGGCGCGCGTTGGCGGCCTTCAGCTCGGCGGTACGGGCGGCGACGATGCTTTCCAGCTCCTCCAGGTACTGGGTCAGGCGGTTCTCCGCCTCCCGGCGCTGTTCGATCTCTACCGAGATGCGCCCGAGCTGGCGGTTGATGACTTCCACCAGCACGCCGATCTCGTCGCGTTCGTGGCCCTTGGGGCAGGGCAGGCGCATGCGTGCCGGCGAGCGTGGATCGTGTCCGCTGAGGGCCTGGATCAGGCTGACCAGGGGCTTGGTCAGCAGGGTATAGAAGAGCACCAGCAGGATCAGCGACAGCAGCAGGCTGCGCACGAAGCCGGAGAGCAGGGTGATGCCGGCGCGACGGAGGAAGTCGTTGCCGAACACGAAGGTGTCGATTTCCAGGTGCAGTACGCCGAGGGCCTCGCCCGGCGCATGGTCGACATGCAACGGGTCCTCGTAGACCCGCTTGTGGCCGAAGAGGAAGTCGCTGAGCGGCCGCAGGCGGCTTTCGGCGGGTTCGCGCGAGGCGCTGGCCAGCGGCAGGCCGGAGGTGTCGATGATTTCCGCGCGGACCACGGCGGGCGAGCGCAGCAGGCCGAGGACCAGCTCCTGGGCCAGCTCCGCATCGATGTT
Source organism: Pseudomonas sp. PS1(2021) (assembly GCF_020405165.1). NCBI lineage: Bacteria > Pseudomonadati > Pseudomonadota > Gammaproteobacteria > Pseudomonadales > Pseudomonadaceae > Pseudomonas > Pseudomonas sp. PS1(2021). The sequence continues at coordinate 929,679 of NZ_CP084484.1, forward strand.
GTAGGCGATTCGCGCGGCGGGGTTGTGGCTGACGTCCAGCAGCGCGCGCACTTCGCGATTGATGGATGCGTCCTGGCTGGCATAATCGACGCCAACCTGAATCAGGCTGAGCAGGGTTCCCAGGATAAAGGCCACCAGCACGGTGAGGCTGGCCTGTTTGAACGACAGGCGATGGGTCAGCGCTATATCCATGGGGGCGGGGATCAGCCTTGGCGAGGTTCTGCCGCCTAGCATAGCCCATCCCGACCGTCTGTCGGGGTTCCTGGGCGCAACCGATGATCGATCCGTGACGTCAGTCCGATCCGAGGAGAACAGAGTGGATTCCCGATTGAGCGATTTTCTTGCCCGCGCCGAAAGCGTGCTCGCGCGCCTGGAGCCGCTGCTGCCGGCCGTACGCGAAGCCGTCGACTGGGAGCGCAGCCTGGCGGCGCGCTGGCACCGCGACGGCCGTAGCGGCTACCTGCAGCCGCTGGAGGTCAGCCTCGACCTGCGCCTGGCCGACCTGCTGGGCGTAGAGCGGCAGCGCGAGCAACTGGAACGCAACACCCGCCAGTTCGTCGCCGGCCAGCCGGCCAACCACGCCTTGCTCTGGGGGGCCCGCGGGACCGGCAAGTCCTCTCTGGTTCGTGCGCTGCTGGCCGAGCTGGCCGGCGCCGGGCTGCGCCTGATCGAGATCGAGCGCGACCACCTGGCCGACCTGCCGCGCGTGGTGGAGCAACTGCAAGGCCTGCCACAGCGCTTCGTGCTGTTCTGCGACGACCTCTCGTTCGATGCCGGGGAAGGCGACTACCGGGTACTCAAGAGCGTGCTCGACGGCTCGCTGGAACAGGCGCCGGAGAATGTGCTGCTCTACGCCACCTCCAACCGCCGGCACCTGGTTTCGGAGAAGCAGAGCGACAACGAGAACTGGAAGATGGTGGACGGCGAGCTGCATCCCAACGAAGCGGTGGAGGACAAGATCGCCTTGTCCGACCGTTTCGGCCTGTGGCTGTCGTTCTATCCCTTCACCCAGGAGCATTTCCTCAGCGTGGTTCGCCACTGGGTGGACGTGCTCGCGGAGAAGGCCGGGCTGGCCTGGAGCTGGAGCGAGGAACTGGAGAAGGAAGCGATCCGCTGGGCGCTTGGCCGCGGCAACCGCAACGGCCGTTGCGCCTATCAGTTCTCCCGCTACTGGGTGGGCAAGCAACTGCTGGAGCGCCAGGCATGATCGATCTGCAGCAATCTGGCGCCGGGCTGGCCGGCTACGCCCTGCTGGCGGCGCAGGCCGAGGCGCTGTTCGCCGACGAGCGCGATTTCATCGCCAACGCCGCGCAGTTCTCCGCCTTTCTCTTCCATGAGCTGGGCGACCTGAACTGGGCCGGCTTCTATCTGAACCGCAACGAGGAACTGGTCCTGGGACCGTTCCAGGGCAAGGTCGCCTGCGTCCGCATCCCCTTCTCCAAGGGCGTCTGCGGCGCCGCGGCGCGTACCCGGCTGACCCAGCGGGTCGACGACGTCCACGCGTTTCCCGGCCACATCGCCTGCGACAGCGCTTCCAGCAGCGAACTGGTGGTGCCTCTGCTCAAGGACGGCCGCCTGGTCGCTGTGCTCGATCTGGACAGCCCGAGCGTGGGACGCTTCAGCGCCGAGGACCAGGCCGGGATCGAAGGCCTGGTGGAGATATTCCTGCGCCTGACGGACTGCTGAGCGACGCGTTCAGGCTTTCGCTGCGAGCTTGTCGAGGGTCCGTCGTTCCCCCGGCAGCAGCGCTTGCATCGCCGGGCGTTCGAGCATCCGCGCGAAATGCGCGGCGAGGGCCGGCCAGCGTTGCTCGTCCAGGTTTTCGCCGGCGTGACGCAGGTTGACCAACTGGCTGGCGATCGCCAGGTCGGCGAGGGTCAGTCGCTCGCCGACGAAGAAGGCCCGGCCGTCGAGATGGTTTTCCAGGTAATCGAAGTGCGCTGGCAGCTTTTCCTCCAGCGCGCGACGCACGTCGTTCTCCTCGCAGGCCTGGCCCATCGCCGGCTTGAGTATCCGGTTGCGGAAGATCGTCAGCGTGGCCAGGGGAGCGATCTCGTAGTCGGCGTATTTTTCCAGCCAGCGCACCGCTGCGCGGCTGGCGGGGGCGTCGCCCTGGAGATTCGGCGGTTCGGGATAGCGTTCTTCCAGGTACTGGCAGATCACGCTGGAGTCGGCGAGGGCCAGGTCGCCGTCGCGCAACGCCGGGATGCGGCCCAGCGGACTGATCTCGCGATACCAGGCCGGCTGGCCGAAAGGGGCGATCGCTTCCAACTGGTAGTCGAGGCCCTTTTCGGCCAGGAGCAGGCGGACCTTGCGGACGAACGGAGACAGCGGGGCTCCGTAGAGTGTCAGGCTCATAACGATTTCCTCGGTCGATATGAGCCTGGGTTATAGCACGGCTGCCGTAGGCAGGCCGGAATCAGTCGTAGACGTTCTTCTTCTTCCACAGGTCGTCTGCATCGAGGGCCTTCAATCCCTCGTTGAGTTCGCTGGGCTCCTCGCTCGCCGGCTGGCTGTTGTTCAGCACCATCGCGTTGGCGCGGGCCAGCTGCGTTTCCATCTGCTGCAGCTCCGCCTGGTAGCGCGCCAGCTCGGGCTGCTTGCGCAGGTACTGGGCGCCGCGTTCGAAGGCCAGGCGCGCCTGGCGCGGTTCGTTCTGCTGCAGGGCCTGCTGGCCGAGATTGCCGAAGAACTCGATATGCAGGCGCACCAGGAGGTGGCGAATCTCCTTGACCCAGATCTGCGCCTCGCTGCGCGGCAGGTGGCCGTCCTGGGTGAAACGGGTGAGCTGGGCATGCAGGGCTTCGAAGAGGAAGCGGACTTCCTTGGCCTTGTCCTCGGTCAGGATCGCCTGGGGCGGATTGCGCACCGGGATCGACTCGCCCTTGGCGACCAGCGCGCGCAACTCTTCTATACGAGTCTTGAGCCCGGCATCGGCTTTCTTCTGCAGCGCCAGTTGCTGCTCGCTGAGGCTGAGCTCGATCTGGCTCATCAACAGCTTCAGCGACGGGCTGACGAACTGGCCGGGAAGGCTCTCGGAAATCTGCGCGCAGCGCCGGACCCGGTCGTTGAGTTCGGCCTTCAGGCGCGCTTTCTCCAGCTTGCTGTTTTCCACCACGTGGTTGATATAGCCAATGGCGATGAGGAGGGCGATCCCGCCGATGATGAGGGCGGTAATGAGGAGTGGCGACACCTTGGGACTCCGCTGTAAGAATTTTCTCAGTCTAATGTCTTGGTGCTACCACCGATAGCAGCAGCTCATTATTTGCACAGAAGTCTTTGATTTAAAAAAATTTTCTCAGAAGGGTTGACGCCTCCCCGGACGCTCCATAAAATGCGCGCCACTTCCAGCGTGAAGCCAAACGCGAAACACTGGAAGCCGGAAAGATCTGTTGTAAGTTCCGGGCCGCGTCCCCTTCGTCTAGTGGCCTAGGACACCGCCCTTTCACGGCGGTAACAGGGGTTCGAGTCCCCTAGGGGACGCCATTGCGGGAATAGCTCAGTTGGTAGAGCACGACCTTGCCAAGGTCGGGGTCGCGAGTTCGAGTCTCGTTTCCCGCTCCAAATTCTACAACCTGGCTTCGGCGGGGTTGGTGAAAGTTAGGCGTCAAAGGTTCGGTTTCGGCCGAACGGGCAACAAGTTGTAACGCGGGAATAGCTCAGTTGGTAGAGCACGACCTTGCCAAGGTCGGGGTCGCGAGTTCGAGTCTCGTTTCCCGCTCCAAATTTTGATCCACAGACTTCTACTGGGGTCTGTAGGTCATTGAAAAAAGGAGCTTCGGCTCCTTTTTTCATTCCAGCGAGTGCCACGGAAATCCACCCACAGCTACCGTTTTTGAGTGACCAAATAAGGCACAAGAATACGGGTGGGTCGGCTACCGGATAGTTGCTGGGGCTGAGCGGGGACCATGACGAGCATAGGGCCTAAGTCATTACTTAGGAGTCTCGAAATGGCGCTCTCTGATCTGACCGTCCGGCAGGCGAAGACCACCGGAAAACGCTACACCCTCTCCGACAACGACTGCCTGGGCCTGATGGTCTCAGCCGCAGGCGGCAAGTCATGGCAATTCCGCTACTACTGGCTGGGCAAGCAAAAGCGCCTGTGCCTGGGCGGCTATCCTGCTCTCAGCCTGCGCGAGGCCCGGATCGAGCGAGACAAGGCCCAGGCCCTGCTCGCCAGGGGGATCGATCCTCAGGTCGAGCGCGACCAGAAACGGCACGCGGCCAAGCTGGCGGGCGAATACACCTTCAAGACCGTCTTCGATGCCTGGGTCGAGCATCGCCGCAAGGAACTCAAGGAAGGCCGTCAAAGCACGCTGTCGCAGATCCTGCGCATCTTCAACAAGGACGTGTTGCCCACCCTGGGAAGAATGTCGATCTACGACATTCGCCGCCCCCAACTCCTGGGCGTCTTGGCGGCGATCGAGAAACGCAAGGCGTTCACCACCGCCGAGAAGGTCCGCACCTGGTTCAACCAGTTGTTCCGCTATGCCCTGGTCATTGCCGAGGGGTTGGAAGTCAACCCGGCCGCCGACCTGGACGTGGTGGCAGAGCCCAAGCCCCCCGTAGCCCACAATCCCTACCTGCACCTGCCCGAGATGCCCGAGTTCCTCCAGAAGCTCCGGCTCTACAACCCCCGTGGCTGGCAGACCCAGCTTGGCGTCCGGCTGCTGTTCCTGACCGGGGTGCGCACCGGCGAACTGCGATTGGCCGAACCCGAACAGTTCGACCTCGACAGGGGCTTGTGGATCATCCCACCGCAGATCGTCAAGCAGCTCCAGGATGAAATGCGCAAGGCAGGGAAGCGGCCGCAGGATGTGCCCCCCTATATCGTGCCGCTATCCCTGCAGGCCATCGAGATCGTGCGCTATCTCCTGGGGGTGATGCGGCCGGCGCAGAAGTACTTGCTGTCACACCGCAGCGAACTCAAGAAGCGCATCAGCGAGAACACCCTCAACAAGGCCGTGCAGCTCATGGGCTATGGGGGGCGCCTGACCGGCCACGGCATCCGCGGCACTATCTCGACGGCGCTCAACGAGATTGGCTACCCGAAGATTTGGGTGGACGCGCAGCTTTCCCATTCCGACCCCAACAAGGTGAGTTCGTCCTACAACCACGCCAAGTACGTTGAGCCGCGCCGTCGGATGATGCAGGACTGGGCCGATCGGCTCGACCTGCTCGAACAGGGCGAAGTGGAAGCCGCGAGCGCGCATCTGACCATCCGTATCGACGGGGTGCCGGCGATGGCAGAAGTGGAGGAAGCGGTGGATGCGACCCTCGCGATGGCCGAGCCCACTCCTCCCGGCGTCCCGCCCGTCGTGGCCACGCCTATTGTCGTAACCCCGAGCAACGGCGGCATCACGTTCCAGCGGCTGTCTCAGGTACCGCCGCCTCCGACGCATGCCCCAGAGCCGGAAGTGTCCGCGATCCAGCGCGAGCGCGAGGAAATGCTGACCATCTACGAGTCTCCAAGCAGCTTGCCGGTCCCGCTGTTCGGCAAGCTGGCCGGAAAGTCCAAGGACCAGATCAACCGCGAACTGAAAGCGGGCAAGTTGCTGTCCATCAGTTTGGGCAATCGGGGGCAGCGTGTTCCCGATTGGCAACTGGTGCCGCTCAAGCACAAGCTGGCCCAGGTGCTCATGAACCAGTGCCCGCACGCGGATTCGTGGGATCTGTACCGCATGCTGACCCAGCCGCACCCTGACCTGGGGGACCGCGCGGCCATTGATGCGGTCACGCCGACCAACGTGCCGGCGATCATCCAGGTCATCATGGGCGACTACCAGCACTATGCGGATATGCCCGAGGCCATTGCCCCGTACCCCATCCCCGAGGATGTGCGGCAAAGCGTTCGTCGGCTGGTGGATAGCGCAGTAGTTCTAGACGGAGCATAGGGCTCTCAAACCTTGCAGGGGCCTTGCGGCCCCTGCATTACGCTTGCACCGCCTCCACGAGTTCGCTCAGCGTGCGCGGTGCGGGAGCGAAGAACACGGCGCCGGTGTGCGCCGTCGAGAAATCGAGCAGGCGGTCGTGCATGCCTGGCGGATCGCCGAGGAACATGCGCTCCAGCATCTTCTGCGTCACCCACAGATGCCTGGAGTAGCCGATGAAGTAGGTGCCATATTCGCCCTGGCCGGGGCGGCCGAAGGGCATGTTGTCGCGCAGGATGTCGTGCTCGGTGCCGTCGTCGTCCACGATCGTGGCGAGGGTCTTGTGCGATTTCTGGCCGCTCGTCGCGTCGGGCAATTCGACATTGCTGACGATCTCCCGGCCGATGATCCGCTCTTGCTCGTCCTTGGCGAGCCGAGCCCACGGCTGCATTTGGTGCAGATACTTCTGCACCACCAAGTAGCTGCCGCCGGCGAACGCCTGATCTTCACTGCCGACCAGCGTCGAGGCGCCGATGTCGTGCCCGGTCGGGTTGGCCGTGCCATCGACAAAGCCAAGCAGGTCGCGGGAGTCGAAGTAGCGAAAACCGACCACCTCGTCGGCCACCGTCACGCTGCTGCCCAGTTGGTCCAGCAGCAGGCGCTCGAATTCAAAACAGAGGTCCTCGCGTTCGGCACGGATGTGAAAGAACAGGTCGCCGGGCGTGGCAGGCGCGGTGTGCTTGGCACCCTCGATGGGCACGAAGGGCCGTAGTTCCTTCGGGCGCTTCCCGGTCTGGAAACGGTCCCATAGCGCCGATCCCAGTGCAGTGATGCACGACAGCCGGCCGTTGAGATCGCGGAAGCCCACCGTTTTGATCAGGTCGTCCAGCCCGTCCAAGACGCCGGCGACCGCCTGAAGGGCCTCGTGGCCCTCGGCGACTGTCAACGTGAGAAACACCGCCGCGCGCGACAGCGGCGCATCGATGCTTTGCGAGTCAATTGGTACTCGATCCCAACCACTTCCAACCATTCGTGCCTCCAAAGACCATGTTAATTCATCATATTGCCAGAGATGGAAGCGCTATCACTGGCGCGCTAACAGGCGCGTGCCGCTGCAATTACCCGCACGCAGCCTCGGCGAGAGCGGGCTATGGGGTATTCGAGCAAGCCGCCCTGTCCCTGGCAACCAACATTGCCCTGTGCTCGAACCGCTCAGAAACAACATTGGCTCGTCCGTGGGGCCGCTGCAGATATGTCACGATCTCGTAGGGGCCGTCTGAAAGCGGTCGCATAGTGATCCCCCACGCATGGGCACGCTCAATGCGCGATTGCGCGGAGAGCCCCACTCCGTAGCCAGCGGTCACCCAAAGCGCCATCATCTCGAACGAAGTCACGTGCTGAATGCTCTGCTGGCTCAACGGAAGAAAGGACAGTCGCTGATCCAGCAGTAGGCAAGCCTCCGCCGGCCAGCGAAACACCGGATAGTCCAGAAGCTCGGCAAGCGTGATCTTCGCCTGGGCAACTAAGGGGGACCCCAGCGGCACTGCAACAGCCACGTTCTCCACCCAGAGCGGTTGGCTTTTCACGGCCGGAGCACCAGCGTTCCGAAGCGTCATTCCAGCGTCGTAGCGGCCTTCCTCAAGGCCCGTCAACAGATCATCGGCTGAGGTCTCAAAGAACGTGATGGTGACTTCTGGTTCCTCCGCGCGCTGTAGGGCAAGAAGCGTTGTGAGGCAAGAGGATGGCACTCCGGGCGCGATAGCAAGCCTGAAATGGGAAAACTGGCTGGTGGCGTCATGCATGAGGGCCCCCAATAAGCGATCTGTCCAGAAAGGCAAACCAGCGTTGCAGGAAAGAGTGAAGTTTAACGTCGTTATCTTTAACGTGGTTAATTGTGGCAGATTGTTTGACGCTTCTGCTAATGCAGAAATCAACAATTCAGCCAGGCCGTCCTTCTGGCACATCGACGTATGAATCCGAGTCGGCGTTAGCCTTCGGACAGGCCGTGCGCGCTGCGCGCGTCGCTCAAGGAGTCGCGCAAGACGAGTTCGCATCTCGGGCAAGCATTTCGCGTTCTCACATGGGTAAGATCGAGCGTGGTGAGCACGTGCCCACGCTTCCGCTCATACTGAAAATTTCTACGGCACTTGGAATAAGCGCGGCTGACCTGATGACGGCGACCGAACGCAATCTGCGTGCCGACACTGATCCCTGAGTGTCTAGCCTGCCAGGCTCCGTCAACCGTCCGAAGAGTCGCGAAGGCGAACGATAAATCGCTCCACCGAAGCCGATAAATTGCCGCCGTCGGGCCGAAGCAGGTAGGTGGTGATCACGGCAGAATCCATCGCCAAGGGGCGGATCACCACATCCGGCCGTTGGGAGATGGGAATCTTGGTCGCCGTCATGAAGCCGATGCCGTAGCCGGCGCCGACCAACGTGAGCATCATGTCCAGCGAGGACACTTCCTCGACAACATTCAGCTTGTGCTCCAACGTGTTGAGCAGCCGCTTGAGTTCGCGGCAATAGCCCTCGCATACCTGCGGGTCGCACAGGACAAGTGGATGGCCTTGAAGTTCTTGAAGTGGCACCTCCTTGTAGGTGAGCAATGAGTGACGAGCTGGCACCGCAATCACCAGCGGGTCGTGCCAGATTGGTTCGGCAGCGATACCGTCGCCGACATCGCCCGTGTGCGCGAACCCGATCATGAAGTCGCCCGAACGCAAGCCACGCACTTGCTCTGCCAGAGGCACTTCTGACAAGCGTATTTCGATCTCCGGCTCCTCGGCGCGGCAACGAGCCAGAAATGCCGACAGCCGTGGATCGATAGCCCCATCTGATACAGCGATGCGCAGGCTACCGCGCAAGCCCGATGCCACAGCCTTGGCATTTTCACGAGCCTGTTCCAGCACTGTGAATAGACGGCGAACATCTTGCAAGAAGACCGCGCCCGCCGCCGTTAGAACTGTTCCTCGTCGGTTTCGGTCGAAGAGCACTACGCCCAACTCGTCCTCAAGTTCCTTGATGGCTCGTGATAGCGGTGGTTGTTCGATATGCAGGCGCTCAGCCGCCCGCGTGAAATGTAGCTCCTCAGCAAGAACTACGAAGCAGCGAAGATGGCGCAGCTCCATAGGCCACCCTCCCGTTCCGACTTATCCAACACTGTGCTATCTCCCTATAGAAGTGACTGCCATTCTGGCGGCGGCGAGTTCGGCCACATCATTGGAAACTTCTGGCTGAATGAGCCAGGGCTGGGTTGACCGTGCGATGGCCCGAGGCAGGCACAACACCAGGCGAGCCTGTCAAGTCCGTGGGGTGATAAGGATCAGACGAAGGCTATCTCCAGCCACGCACGTCAATGGATGCCGTGCATCGTCCCCGTCTGACCCTTGGCCGATTGCGAACCAAGCGCTTGAACACGCTTGCGGTTGATCATCACCTGCGGATTGCTGAGGCTCTGCTCCTGGTCCGAGCCAAGGCAAGTACCCTGGGGCAGACGGCAAATGCCGGCGAAAATATTCGCCGGCTCCAGTTGCTGCCCGGAGACTGGCGGGACCAGAATGCCTCTCACCAGAAAGTGTGAGACATCCTGATGCTTAGCCCGCGCCGGATGCTTAATGCCGCACTGAACCATGCGGGTCGATGACGTACTTGTATGCAGAACCCGCGTCGAACTCTTTGTACGCGGCGGGCGCGTCTTCGAGCTTGATGAACTTAGTGTTCATCATCGGCGAAAGGTAAGGCATGCGATCGTTCAGTATCGCCCGCATTAACGCGTGGTTGTAGTTGGCCGTCGGAGATTGACCAGCCGACATTCGCGGCGACTTGATCCAGGCGTTGGACCATTCCAGATCCATATGGCCTTTCTTGGCTTTCGGGTCTTTCGAGATCGGGTTTGCGCAGTACACACCGACCGTACTGGTCATTCCGCCGAAGCGGACATATTTGAGCATTGCGTTGGTAACAGCGCTCTCCACGATCTTGTCAGCCTCCGCGCCAAACCCGCGGCAGTCCACACCAACATAGTCGATGACGCGATCCACCTCCCTGTGCCCGGTAATGCGTTCGAGATGCTCCTCGATCGGCACGCCGTCGGAAAGGTTGATGGTTTCCACGCCGTGTGGCTTGAGAAGGTCCAGCCGCTCTTGAATGTAATCGGCAACGATGATGGCGCCTGCACCCAGAAGTCTGGCGCAGGCGGCACCCGCTCTGCCGACCGGCCCGGCACCGAAGATCAGGATGTTTTCGCCGACGACGTAGGCCGGCGCGGCTGGCCAGTCTGGGCCAGCGAACCCATGGAAAGCTGTGGGTAATACGTCAGAGAGAAGGGTCAGGTCGCGGATTTTTTCCATGGCGGCATCCTTGTCAGGGAAGCGAAGGAGATTGAAATCCGCATACGGTACGAAGAGATAATCACCTTGCCCCCCCGTCCAGCCACCGAGGTTGAACCCGTAGGCTCCGCAGTCGATTTCGGGGTTGGTGTTCTCGCATACATCGGAGCGCATATGCTTGCAGTTGTAGCAACGCCCACACCCCACATTGAAGGGAACGGAAACGATGTCGCCCTTCTTCACGACTTCGACGTCTGATCCCACTTCGATCACTTCGCCGGTCATTTCATGGCCCATGGTCATTCCCTTGGGAACAGCAAACGAACCGCGATAAATGTGAAGGTCGCTGCCACAGATATTTGTGGTAACTATTTTGAGGATAGCGCCATGGGGTGCGCTTTTCCCTTGAGGGGTTATCAGCTCTGGAAATTTGAAGGTGTTGACCTTCATTTCCAAGGGCTTCTCGAAAGTCACGATTCGGTTACCGGTCGGAGTCATTTCGTCACCTCTGTGCGTTAATGTTTCCATCTTCTAAATCGAAGTGGGAAACGAAATTTACCGCTGTCAAGAAGAACGATCGTGGTATTGCCTAGCCGTTGGTCGCGTCTCCTTCTGCGGTCTTGACAGCATCGGATCAAGCTCAGAAGTGGTCAAACTGGAATAATCTATGTGCAGATAGGCACGATCTATCTACGCGGGATCGTCGAGCCGTGCTCGTCTCCTAGCCGGGAGAGGGCAACGATCATCGCTACATCGCGCCTCCTAGCTTGATCTAGGAACAGTCAGCTCGACCCAGCGAGACATGAGGAGGCCGCATGCAGCAGGTACTCCTGCCCCCCGAGTTGCCCCTGGACCTAGTGGCCTTCGATGGGTTGCTCAGCACGTGGCGCCTGTTAGCGGCGCACACGGCATGCCTGCAATCTTCGCCTGGTTGAAGCAATACAGAGTTGCTCTTCAAGACTCGCTATTTCAGGGGGCTTTGAGATGAGTCTGCTTTGGGCTGGAACCGACGATGGATCGATATAACGGATTGAAGAGTGGCGGCGAGTTCGGGGGTGTGCACCATTTCGAGCAATGCACGCGATGACGGTGCCTCGAACGCATTTTTCCCAGCAACGAATCCGACATTTGAGTGCGACATTGGTCCATTGATTGCGATTGCGTGGAGATTTGGAATGTGCGCGAGTTGGCCGGCGAGAGATTGCGGAAGAACTGCCGAATATTTTCCTGTCGCCACGTGTGCCGATAGCACGTCAATTGAATCAGTGCGAATAGTCTGCGCGGTACATTGCATCAGCCTATCTTGAATGGGTTCAGGTACTGCCGAGTTCAGCACGCAGAGTTGTCTATTGAGAACATGGTCCCACGTTGTGCTTCGGGGTTGCTGTGTTCTCGCGGCGTGAAAAAGGAAAATGCGTTCACGGTACAGAAGGTGAGTATCGAAGTCTTCCCCTGGGATATCCTCCAAATGCATGAGTGCGATATCCAAATTGTTTTCTCGAATCGCCTGTAGCAGGGAAGAAGCGCCGGAAACCAGAACTGATTGTTGAAGTAAGGGTGTTTTTTCAGCAAGGGCGATGCTTAATGTGGGCGCTACACCGGCAGTTCCTGGGAGTATCCCTAGCCGGAATTGCCCCTCTATACCTCGCCGTAGTGCGGAGAGTTCTCGCTCCAGCCCTTTGCAGTCGTCATACATCTGCTGAGCCCAAGACAGTACGCGCATCCCTTCAGAAGTGAGGCCGTCATAGCGTCGGCCATGACGCACGATCTCGACACCCATGTCTTCCTCCAATTGCTTAATGCCCGCGGAGAGTGTCGGCTGAGAAACATTGCAGCTTTTGGCCGCGTTGCCAAAATGGCCTTCACGGTGCAAAGCAAGCAAGTATTCAAAGTTTCTTACGATCATATATTTTCTTCTGATAAAGTTGATTGGATTTTATACTTTCACGAAAAACCCTGCGCACGCTTCGATCCGCGTCCAACCTTGGGCACGTAGCTGGCACGCATGAAAGGCTGCCGCGCGCAGTGTCCATACAGTAGGTTCGACTCGTCATCGACGGTCAGCACCACAACGCACGGGACAGCCAATAGCGCGAACACAGGTGCTTTGCGCTGTGGGCGAGTCGTCCTCATGTAGCTTAGCAGTTGGCGCGTTCTGGAAGGGAGTAAGCGTGAGTGGTGAGGCACGCAACCGCAAAAGGCGGTGCTAAGCTCTTGAGCTGTTCGGGTCGTGGCCGTTGAAGCGGCGAGAGAATGGAGCCTGCCATGGCCGTTGTGGCGCAGCTAGTACACCATGCCCCCAGCGTTTCCTTAGCTGCGATTGACGGGCATGCCTGGCGGTAGCTCAATAACAGCCATTTATGGATGAAGGAACGAGGGGAATAAGGCAGATGAAGATATTCACGATTGGATTCACTAAGACCTCCGCGCGGTCCTTCTTCACCAAGTTAAGTGCTTCTGGTGCCAAGCGCCTTGTCGATGTTCGCCTGAATAATGTTTCGCAATTGGCCGGATTCGCTAAACGCGAGGATCTTCGATATTTTTCCGAGGCGTTGTGTGGGATGGAATATGAACATCTACCAGCACTTGCTCCAACCAAAGACATGTTCGAGGAATATAAAATAAAAGGGGAGATTGGGATATCTACGCCAGTAAATTTCTGGATTTAATGTCGTCCCGAAAGATTGAGTCAATCGATAAAGAAAAGATTGATAACAGTTGCCTGCTTTGCAGCGAAGACAAGCCCCATCACTGCCATCGGAGGCTAGTGGCCGAGTACCTTGCAGGCAAATGGCCGAATGTTGAGATCGTGCATCTTTAGAGGGGCGACGTAGCTCCCAATGTCATCAACTTAAGCCCCCAGCCCTGGCCGGGGCAAGAAATCCCGGGGCTTGGACGCGCGGTTGCAGCAGTGCCTTCACTGGTTTTGCTCCCCAGTTCAGCGCATGTGCGACCCAGACGCCAGCTTAATGGATGCCGGTTCGCCTCGGCGGGCGGGATTTCTCGTTTTCCGGGCGAGCGCGTGCCGGCCGCTGTCTGGCCAGCTTTTTTGCGGTGCAGTTCGGGTGCTGCTTGTTCTTAGCGCGTCGGTTTGTAGCCCTCGCAGCCGCGACTGGCCAGGCGCATACGCTGGCGCGGGAAGCTGCGGCCCGGGCGCACAGCGCTGAGGCTGTTGGCCATCAACTCCATCACGTTGGCCAGCCCCTGCACACCGGGGCGTACCAGCAGGTCGACCAGGGTGTTCTTGAGGCGTGACACCCCTTGGGTGAAGTTGACCTTCCAGCGCAGCTTGCGGCCTTTGTGGCGCTGCTCGATGACCGGTTGCAGCAGATGTTGCATCAGCAGCGCTAGGTTTTTCAGCAGTTGCCCGGCATGAAAGTCCTGCTTCACGGCCGTCACGCTACGGCCGCTAAAGTTGTCGAGGCAGAGGGTCTGCTTGAGGCGGCGGTAGTCCGTTTCGATGCCCCAGCGGCGGTGGTAAAGATCCGCGAACACCTCGGCCGGGAAGGCCTGTCGATCCAGCAGGGAGGTCAGCAGCACTTCGCTTTCACCGCTGGCTAGCTCGACCCGGATCAGGCGCAATTCGACCCGGCCCGCGGGATCGACGCCGGCCTCGGTACAGAACAGGCGCGCCTCGGGATGACTGGCAGAGAAGAACTGCGTGTCTTCTGTCTGCCCCGAGCGGAGAAACTGTTTGACCTGCGCGTTGTAGCCACACGGCAGGCGCATCAGGAAATGTCGCCGGTGCTGCTCGAACAGCGCAAACAGCCAGTGTCCGGGGTAGCCGCGATCAAACAACGTCAGGCTGTCAGCGGGCAGATGCTCGAGGTGCAGATGGGCGCAATCGCGCTCGCCGACTGCGGATGGCACGATCAGGCTGTGTAGCGTCTGGCCGTCGGCGACGTCGTAGAGCATGGACAGACGGGCAACGGGAAACTCGCTATGGCAGCCGAAAAAGCGCGTCATGACCGACTCCAGCGGTAAATGGACGGTCGAGCCGTCCACGGCGAGTACCCGTAACCCGCGCCACGTCTGGCGCAGCCCGAGGCTGTCGAGCTGTTGCTGAAGGGTTTGGTTGAGGCTCTCGAAGACCTCGGGCTTGAGCTTGCCGCGCGCCTTGCTGAAGGCCTGCGCGGTGACCACCTGGGTCTCGGCCGAGGCCTGGTTGAGCACGCGATAGAACTGATCGAGCTCGGTTTGCAGGGCGGTGCGTGGCTGATTGAGCAAAAACAGGACGAGGTTCTTGAAGGTCAGTTGGCGTCGGCGGGTAAAGTCGTGAGGGCGCTGGCGGTGGGTATCGATGAAGTCGGGACAATCGAGCTGACTGGTTATTTTTTGTACAATTTTCAAGCCAGGGTTTGCTGGGCGGTGTCAAACGGTGTGGAATGAGGGGCCAAAAGGGTTTCTCCTATGCGCTGAATTTAGCGCTAATTATATGATATTTATAGGAAAAATTCCTTAAGTTGATGACATTGACGTAGCTCCACGTTTCCAACGCCTCGTCTGGAGGGCTGAGAGAGACAAAGGCGCGTATCGGCGGGAGCCGGCGCCACACATTGGGCGTACAGAGCAACCTCGCCCGCCACGGCTCGATGTCAGCGCTCAACGAGGCGAGTGGCTCCAGGTGCATTGGCAGACGGGCCGCTGGCTGACGTCGTGGCGATCGGCGGATATGCACTGGGAAGCCCGCCCATGTGCTGGGCTATCATGTTGGCGACGCCTACGCCCAGGTGGGGCGCGGCAGGATCGCCGTCATTTACACCCCAGTTTGGTACTGCTATAGGTCTTCTGGAATAGCCGATACATCAGGACAAATTGAAGTAGCTCAATTAGGAGATATCTAATGTCAACCGGTATGTTTATTCTGCACTCCAACTATACGCCGGCGGGGGACCAGCCAGAGGCGATAGCGCGCCTGCTGTCGGACATAGAAGAAGGTGCGACGCACCAGACGCTGAAAGGTATCACCGGCTCAGGTAAGACCTTCACCATGGCCAATGTGATTCATCGTCTGAAGCGGCCTACGTTGATCTTGGCTCCTAACAAGACGTTGACCGCGCAGCTTTATGGTGAAATGAAGCACTTCTTTCCTGAGAACGCGGTCGAGTACTTCGTTTCCTACTACGATTATTTTCAGCCCGAAATCTATATGCCGGGCACCGATCGTTTCATTCCAAAGGACTCGGCCATCAATGACCACCTTGAGCGCCTGCGCCTGTCCACGACCAAATCCTTGATTGAGCGTCGTGACGTGATCGTCGTCGCTTCGGTGTCTTCAATCTACGGCCTGGGTGATCCAGATGCATACCGAGCGCTACAGATCGCTCTGTCCCCTGGGGTCAAACTAAACCAGAGAGAGCTAATTCGTCGCTTGGCTTTGCTGCAATATGATCGCACGGAGCGCACTCTCAAGCGTGCAACGTTCCGCGTCCAAGGTGATGTGATTGACATTTTCCCCGCTGATTCCGAGTACAGGGCGGTTCGGGTGGAACTGTTGGATGACACTGTTGCGTCTGTCCAATGGATGGACCCTGTTACCGGCAAGACGTTGGGAGAGATAGACCATTATTTGGTTTCGCCAAAAACGCTTTTCGCGCCGCCCACGAACAAAATAGATTCTGCATCCAAAAAGATACTCGCTGATATGGAAGAGCGGGTTGCCGAGCTGAACAGGAATAATCGCTTGGTCGAGGCAATCAGGCTGTACGAGCGGATCACGCATGACGTGGAAATGATGCGCGAGGTCGGCTATTGCTCGGGGATGGAGAATTATTCCTGCTACTTCAGCGACCGAGACGCAGCTTCTCCTCCGATCACGTTGCTGGATTATTTGCCGAAAGACGGGCTGCTGTTCGTCGATGAATCTCATGTCATGGTGCCACAGATATCCGCAATGTACCGGGGGGATCAGGCGCGCAAGGACACGCTGATCGATTACGGGTTCCGTTTGCCTTCATCGAAGAACAACCGGCCATTGAACTTTGACGAGTTCGAGAAGGTCAAGCCTCAGACCATCTTTGTTTCCGCTACTCCGGGCGACTACGAGCTGAGGGTGTCGAAAGGCAGGGTTGTCGAACAGGTTATCAGGCCAACGGGACTGCTTGACCCCAAGGTTGAAGTGCGGAAAGCGGATGGATACATAGATGACCTGCTTGCCGAAATATCGAAGTGCGTGAAGAGAAAGAATCGAGTGCTTGTGACTACGCTGACGAAGGTCAGTGCAGAAGAGCTAACGGATTTCTTGACGGACAACGGGATTCGAGCGCGCTACATGCATTCGGACATAAAAGCGGAGGATCGTGTTGAGATCATCAATGGCCTGCGCGCAGGAGAGTTCGATGTTTTGATTGGGATTAGTCTTTTGCGCGAAGGGCTGGATATTCCAGAGGCATCATTGGTTGCCATTCTCGATGCAGACCGTGCAGGGTTCTTGCGTTCGGCCCATGCGCTCATTCAGATGATCGGTCGAGTCGCTCGGAATGAAAACGGCAAGGCGATCTTGTACGCCGACGCGGTGACGCCGGCGATGAAGCAGGCGATCGATGAGACCAATAGGCGCAGGCAGCTTCAAATTGCCTTTAACGAGGAAAATGGGATTTCTCCAGCCTCGTCTGTGCGAAAACTAGCAGGGGAAGAGACGAATACGGAGGAGCCCACCGTTCATTCCGAGGCTTTCTGCGAGAACTTGTCCGACCTTTGCGATCAGATCACTGCCAAGGAACAGCAGCTACTCGAATTTACCGATACCGGTGACGAGCAGCGCGTCGAAGACATTCGTCGTCAGTTGGATGGGTTGTACCGGCAATTCATTTACATCTAATCGTTCGCCGGCATTGGGTTGCATGGCCGACCGATCTGCATCTGGGGCAAGCGGGCAGACGGTCGGTTCATCATTCAACCGGAGGGGTGAGCCGCCGAGGCTCAGTGCCCCGCTTTCCAAGATGTGTGCCCTACAGCGTCTTGCGACGTGTCAGCGCAAAGCTGGCAACGATCCAACGGCGACCAGCATTTCATCAAATACCGCTCGAACCCTTCCCGGAATGGGGCCACGCTGAGGCCGATAGACGTACAACCCCCATGCCGGAGGTTCTTCGTTCTCCAGCACTCGCACGAGCTTCCCGCTGGCAATGTAGGGGGCGGCCATGTAGTCCGCCAGTTGCGCGAACGCGATCCCGGCCAGCGCCGCTCCCATTTCCATGTCGGCATTGTCGGCGACGAGAGTGGGTGCGGTAGGTGTCCACTGGCGTCCCGCCTTGAAGTGCCAAGGCCAGGGACGGCCGGTATTGATATCCAAGGCCACGGTAACTGGCAGGCTGCTTAGCGCATCGATGTTTGCAGGTACGCCCACTTTCTTGATCAGGCGCGGAGCGGCAACGATGGGGAGTCTCATGTCGGCGGCCTTGCGTGCGACGAAGCGGCTATCGCGCATGAATCCGACCCTGATCCCGACGTCAATCCCTTCGTCAACCGTATTGCTGATGCGATCGGACAGGCGCACATCCAGCGTGATGCCGGGATGACGCGCGGCCACGCGCTCCAGTGCCGGTAGCACCGCTCTGGTGCCCAAGCTGTGCGGTGCGGTGATGCGAACCGTACCGGACAGAGAGGCCTGCTGGTCGGAGCTAGGCGTTCGCCACAGATCCTCGAACCGCTCCAATGCGGGGCGCACTTGGTCTAGCAGCCCTTCGCCGAAGGCGGTGATGCGCACCTGGCGCGTGCTTCGATGAAACAACACCTCGCCGTAGTGTTGCTCCAGTTGCTGGATGGCACGGGTTACACCTTGCGGAGAAGTCCCCAGCCGGACGGCCGCATCGCGAAAACTGCTGCTTTCGGCCGCCACCCGAAAGATGCGCAGTAGTTCCATTTCTTTGTTCATGACGCACGCCTCATGGCCGGTTTCGCTGCTCGTTAATTGTTCCAGATTGTGGAATTATAAAATCGCAACAATTCCATATACAAGGAGAGCGCGGTTGCCCAGACTGACAACACCCCGGAATGCTCCGCTCCGAACAACCCAACAAGGAACGCGAATGAACGCTGCGACTCTCATCACTGCCTACTACGACGCCTTCAACCGCGGCGACCGCGAGGCCATGCTGTCAATGTTGACCGATGACGTCGCGCACGACTTGAACCAGGGCGCTCGTGAGGTCGGTCGCGAAGCCTTCCGCGCCTTCCTGCAGCGCATGGACCGCTGCTATGGCGAGCAACTGCGCGGGATCGTGGTGATGGTCAGCGCCGACGGCCTGCGTGCAGGCGCGGAGTACGTGGTGCATGGCGAATACAAGGTGACGGACGACGGGCTGCCGGAAGCCCAGGGCCAGCGCTACGTGCTGCCGGGCGGCGCGTTCTTCGAGATCCGCGATGGCAAGATCGCTCGTGTCACCAACTACTACAACCTCGGCGACTGGATCGCACAGGTTGGAGGGGACGCCTGAAATGACCAGCGACGTGCAGGTGCTGGTTCGTCGTGGCCCGGACATTGCCGAATGGTTCGATGCCGTGGCAGGCCTGCGGGCGAGCGTCTTCCGCAGCTTTCCTTACCTGTACGAGGGCGACACCGAATACGAGAAGCACTACCTCGCCATGTACGCCCGTTCGGCAGACAGCCTGCTGGTACTCGCGCTCGCTGATGATGTGGTCGTGGGTGCGTCCACGGGGTTGCCGCTCGGCGATGCGGAGCCGGCCTTCCATGTGCCGTTCGCCGATCGAGGAATCCCGGTGGAGGCAGTGTTTTACTGTGGCGAATCAGTCCTGCTCCCGGCCTTCCGGGGCCTTGGCCTGGGCCATCGCTTCTTTGACGAGCGCGAAGCGCATGCCCGTTCGTTGGGCGGCATGCAGTGGGCATCGTTCGCGTCGGTGGATCGTGCAGACGACGATCTCCGGCGTCCTTCCAACTACCGCAGTAATGACCCCTTCTGGACCCGTCGCGGCTACGTGCGGCAGTCGGACATGAAGGTTACGCTGCCCTGGAAGCAGGTGGGTGAGCCGAGCGAAACCGAGCAGACGCTCACGATGTGGCTGCACTCCCTGGAGAACGCGAAATGAAAGTAGCAGTTGCGAAATACTCAGTGGGTCAGCCCGCGGGCTTCGAGGCATTTGCTGCGCGGCAGCGGCTGGTTCTGGAGGAGGCGCGCCGTGGCGGGGCGGAACTGGCCGTGTTGCCCGAGTATCTATCCCTCGAACTGGCTGCAACGTTCGAGCCTGGCATCCGCCATGATTTCAACGCCTCTCTGGCCGCGCTGCAGGCCTTGCAGCCTGCGTGGCTGGCACTGTATGCCGACCTGTCGCGCGAGTTGTGCATGACCATTCAGGCCGGTACGTTTTTGACCCAGGTTGGATTGGACCGCTACCGCAACCGGGCTTGGTGGTTTGCGCCTGACGGCACACGCGACTACCAAGACAAATTGCAGTTGACGGGGTTCGAGAAAGACGCCGGCGTCATCGAGGGTGGCGACGAACTGAAGGTGTTCGATTTGAAAGGCGTGCGTGCCGGCATCGCTGTTTGCTATGACAGTGAGTTTCCATTGCCCGTGCGAGCCCAGCGAGAGGCGGGAGTGCGCCTGCTGCTGGTCCCGAGCTGTACCGACACCCAAGCAGGTGCAACCCGGGTCCGTGTGGGCTGCATGGCGCGGGCACTGGAGAACCGAATGTTCATCGCGCAGGCCGTGACGACCGGAGCTGCTGACTGGAGCCCGGCGCTGGACACGAATACTGGCGAGGCCACGATCTATGCACCCATGGATCGCGGATTCCCGGAGGATGGCATTCTCGCGACGACTTGCGGCACGCAGACATGGGCGATTGCTGATCTGGACGTTGAAGCCCTCGAACGAAACCAGGAACAGGCCCAGGTTGCGGTCGATCGTGACTGGGACGGCCAGATGTTGCCTGCACTGAGGAAGGCTCGGTACTCGGGTCGTCAGGTCGCCTAGCCGGTCTCATCTTGATAGCTTCAGCTCGATGAGTTGGCTTAGATAGGCCATATCTATCTGCGCATAGATTTTTCCAGTTTGACCGGTTTTGAACTTGCCCCGATGCTGTCGATACATGCAAGAAATATTCATTGATTTGAATGTTTTGCGCTTCTTGGGAACAAATCTGTACTAGCCTGTAATAGTGCTCGAAGAGCACAGAATTTGTGGCGAAGTTCGGCCGCATATACTATGGTGGAGTATTGTATAATGCGGCGGTGTACCCAAGTAGAGAGGTGTTCGATGCCACACAGCCCGGAAGAAAAGAAGCAAGCCCTGACGCGCATCCGGCGCATCAAAGGTCAGGTAGCGACTCTTGAGCAAGCGCTCGATGCAGGTGCGGAATGCCCTGCAATTCTTCAGCAGCTTGCGGCCGTTCGTGGGGCAGTCAACGGATTGATGGCAACCGTTCTGGAGAGCTATCTGCGGGAAGAGTTTCCCAGTAGCGAAATCAGGAGCGATTCGCAGAACAAGTCCATTGACGAGACCATCTCTATCGTCCGCTCCTATCTGCGGTAGAGGCACCAGGGTGCCCTCGGTGAGGGCAAATTTAGTTAGCTAGTAAAGGAAGCGACATCATGAAATCACGTGCAGCAGTTGCCTTCGGGCCAGGAAAGCCGCTGGAAATCGTCGAGATCGACGTCGAGCCGCCGCGCAAGGGCGAGGTGCTCATCAAGATCACGAACACCGGCGTTTGCCATACCGACGCCTTCACCCTGTCGGGCGACGACCCCGAAGGTCTCTTCCCGGTCGTGCTGGGTCATGAAGGTGCGGGTATCGTCGTGGAGGTGGGTGAAGGTGTGACCAGCGTGAAGCCTGGCGATCACGTCATTCCCCTCTATACCGCCGAGTGCGGCGAGTGCCTGTTCTGCAAGTCCGGCAAGACCAACCTGTGTGTCGCGGTGCGCGCCACCCAGGGCAAGGGCGTGATGCCCGATGGCACCACCCGCTTCAGCTACAACGGCCAGCCGATCTACCACTACATGGGCTGCTCGACCTTCAGCGAATACACGGTGGTGGCCGAAGTCTCGCTGGCCAAGATCAACCCGGACGCCAATCCCGAGCATGTCTGCCTGCTGGGTTGCGGTGTGACCACCGGCATCGGCGCTGTTCACAACACGGCCAAGGTTCAGCCGGGTGACTCTGTGGCCATCTTCGGCCTCGGCGGCATCGGGCTCGCTGCGATTCAGGGGGCACGCCAGGCCAAGGCAGGTCGCATCATCGCCATCGACACCAATCCAGCGAAGTTCGAGCTGGCTCGTACCTTCGGCGCGACCGAATGCCTCAACCCGAAGGACTTCGACAAGCCGATTCACGAGGTTCTCATCGAGATGACCGGTTGGGGTGTCGATCACACCTTCGAGTGCATCGGCAACGTCAACGTGATGCGCTCGGCACTAGAAGCAGCACATCGTGGCTGGGGCCAGTCGATCGTCATCGGCGTGGCTGGTGCAGGCAAGGAAATTTCGACGCGCCCGTTCCAGTTGATCACCGGTCGCACCTGGAAGGGCTCGGCTTTCGGCGGGGTCAAGGGCCGCACTCAACTTCCCGGCATGGTGGAGGACGCAATGAAAGGCGAGATCGATCTCGCCCCGTTCGTCACCCACACCATGGGCCTCGACGACATCAACAAGGCCTTCGACCTGATGCATGAAGGCAAGTCGATTCGCACGGTGATCCACTACTGACCGCCCACTACCAATTCAACACCAACCACCAAGGAAATTAATCATGTCCACTCCTGTCATTTCTGGCGATGGCATCTTTTCGCACATTTTTATCGGCGCTGCCGACCTTCAGAAGTCGGTCGCGTTCTACGACGCCGCTCTGGGTGCTCTTGGCATCAAGAACCTCGGTCCTTTCAACAACGGATGGGTACTTTTCGGTCGCGAAAAGCCGGCTTTCATCATCGCCCGTCCGGGCAATGGTGAAGCGCCCTCCAGCAACGGCGTGACGATCGGCTTTGCGGCCGCCACTCCCGCCGAAGTGGATGCCTTCCATGCTGCCGGCCTTGCCGCAGGCGGCACCGACGAGGGCCAGCCTGGCGCACGTGGTCACCTGCCGGGTGCCTATGCGGCCTACCTGCGTGATCCGGCGGGCAACAAGGTCTGCTCGTACACCTTCGTCTGAAAGCAAGGAAGCTGAGGGCGTTCTGAAAGGGCCAGCACAAGCCTCTATACGGCGAGCCTATTAGACGGACCGTGTAGAGCGGTGCCTGCTCATGAAGATCGGCCCGCAGCCATGTGCGAAACGCATGGCTGCGGGCATTTGCTTTGAAGCGTGTTTTTCAACCAATGAGAAATGAGGTCGTTATGCAAGAGCCGGCCAACATCAATGCGACGACCGTACAACCCGCCCCGACCGCCACCGTGTACGGCATGCCGGCCTATGCCGATCGTGCTGCGGCCGTGGGTGAAGTGCATGCGCGCCCGCATCTGTTGATTCAGGCCCCCCGCGGCATATTGCAGCTCGCTTTCATGACCGAAGGCGATCAGGCCAGGGATCAGATGGCGATGAGTGAGTTGTCTCATCGCTTCGGCGTTGCCGAGCCCGACCACGCTACGCCGCTTCACGGCATGACATGGGATGAGGGAGACCTGCACTGTGAAAAGCACACCGAGTTCTCAACGTATCTCTGGTGCGCTTCGCTGGATTCCGAGACGGGAGAGCCGTGCGGCGAAAATCCGTTCAAGCATGGATTTGTTCCTCCCGGCCCGGTCGTATCCGGCATCCGTTTGAGACTTCTTCCATGGACGCCGGAAACGGAGAAGGAGGCCGATCGCTTCGATCCTGCCAGCCTGTGCTACTCGCTGGTGGAGAACGGCTCTGCCGCCATCCTCACCGACTTCCGACAGGATGAGGATGGCCTGACGCAGATCCTCGTCCTTGCCCGCGATTTGACCCCGGCGCGGGCGGGTGCGCTGGCTCAACGTCTGCTGGAGATCGAGACCTACCGTACCTTGGCGTTGCTGTCCTTGCCGTTGACGCGGTCGATGACGTCGGAGCTGCGGCGCATGGAGTCGCGCCTTGCGGCGATCACCGACGAGATGTGTACGAGCTTGGTGGAACGGCGCGACAGCGACGTGCTGCTGTCCGAATTGACCGGCCTGGCTGCCGAACTGGAAGCTGGCGTTGCGGCGAATCTCTATCGCTTCGGCGCCAGTCGTGCCTACTACGAGATCGTCGAGGAAAGGCTGGCAGCGCTTTCGGAAGAGGCCGTATCCGGGTACTGCACCTGGGCGGATTTCCTGCAGCGTCGCATCGCTCCCGCCATGCGGACATGCCAATCCGTAAAGGAGCGCCAGACCAAGCTCTCCGACAAGCTGACCCGGGCCATCGCGTTGCTGCGTTCCTGGATCGACGTCGAGCTTGAACGCCAGAACCGCGATCTGCTTGCGTCGATGAACAACCGGGCCAAGATGCAATTGCGCCTTCAGCAAACCGTCGAAGGCCTGTCGGTCGCGGCAATTTCTTATTACGTCGTGAGTCTTCTCGGCTATTTGCTCAAGGGCATTCCGATGGTTCACGACAGCGTGGCGCCGGTGATGGCGGTTCTGGTGCCTGCGGTGATGCTGACGATCTGGTGGATCGTGCGCAGGATCAGACACGCCCACGGCGACACGGCAGCGGAAGAGAAATCTTCCTGACGAGCTGCCGTCCTGGCGCGCGAGAGCTGCGCCGTTCCTTTGAACATAGGAGAACTACATGGAACGCATCGAACATCACGCCAGCTTTGATGGTTGGCAGGACGTTTATCAGCATGAATCCACGACGCTCGGTTGCACGATGAAGGTCGGCGTCTATCTGCCTCCGCAGGCACAGCACGGCAAGGTGCCGGTGCTGTACTGGCTTTCAGGCCTCACCTGCACCGAGCAGAACTTCATCACCAAGGCCGCCGTCCAGCGCTACGCGGCCGAACATGGCATTGCCGTCGTCGCGCCCGATAGCAGTGCTCGCGGCGAAGGCGTTGCCGACGATCCTGCCTATGACCTCGGACAGGGGGCGGGTTTCTACGTCAACGCCACACAGGAACCCTGGGCTGCGAATCATCGGATGTACGACTACGTCGTGCAGGAATTGCCGGCGCTGATCGAGGCCCACTTTCCCGTGACAGCGGAGCGGAGCATCAGCGGCCATTCCATGGGAGGACACGGCGCTCTGGTCATCGCCCTGCGCAACCCGGGCCGTTATCGAAGCGTCTCGGCCTTCTCGCCCATCGTCGCCCCCACCCAGGTTCCCTGGGGGCACAAGGCCTTCGAGGCGTACCTGGGCAGCGATCGGGAAGTGTGGAAGCAGTACGACACCGTGGAGCTGATTCGCACCGTGCAGGAGCGTTTGCCGTTGCTGGTTGATCAGGGCTTGGGCGACGAGTTCCTGGAGAGCCAGCTTCAGCCCGACCTGCTGCGCAAAGCCTGCGACGAGACGGGGCACCCGCTCACGTTGAATCTGCGCCCAGGCTACGACCACAGCTACTACTTCATTGCCAGCTTCATTGGCGAGCATATGGCACACCACGCATCGGCGCTGAAACGCTGAGAGAGGAGATCAGGTCATGACAAAGACCTCCAAAAACCGACATCACGTCGTCATTATCGGAGCGGGCTTCGGCGGGATCGAGGTTGCCAACCAGCTTGCTGGTGTCGAGGTCGATGTGACGATCATCGATCGGCGCAATCATCACCTGTTCCAACCCTTGCTTTACCAGGTCGCAGGTGCGTCACTTTCGACATCCGAGATCGCCTGGCCTATTCGCTATCTCTTCCGAAATCGCCCGGAAGTGAACACCTTGATGGCGGAAGTGGAAGGTATCGACCAGGACGCGCGTCAGGTCATTCTCAACAATGGAATGCGGCAAACCTACGACACGCTCGTGCTCGCGACAGGTGCTACCCATGCCTACTTCGGACACGACGAATGGGGGGCTTTCGCGCCGGGGTTGAAGACGCTGGAAGATGCCACGACCATTCGGGGCCGAATCCTCGCGGCTTTCGAGGAAGCTGAGCGCACGAGCGATCCTCAGCAGCGTGCCGCGCTGCAGACGTTCGTCATCATCGGTGGTGGTCCCACCGGGGTTGAATTGGCCGGAACCATCGCCGAGCTGGCACGAGACACGCTGGCGCGTGACTTCCGCTCGATCGACCCGAGCACATCGCGGGTTGTACTGATCGAGGCTGGCCCGCGTCTGTTGTCGGTCTTTCCAGAGGATCTTTCGGCCTATACGCGCCAGGCACTCGAAAAACTCGGGGTCGAGGTCGTGCTGGGTACTCCGGTCACCGAATGCTCGGCCGACGGCGTGGTGTATGGCGGCAAGCCCCTTTCGGCCAAGACCATCGTCTGGGCCGCCGGAGTCCAGGCGTCTCCCGCGGCTCGCTGGTTGGGCGCTGCGTCTGATCGTGCTGGTCGAGTGGTCGTTGGCCCTGACCTGACGGTGGCCGGTCGCCCGGAGGTCTTCGCCATCGGCGATACAGCCTCGTGCACCATGGCCGATGGGAAGCCCGTGCCGGGCATCGCCCCGGCCGCCAAACAGCAAGGGAAGTACGTCGCTAACCTGATTGGACGGCGTTTGAAGGGCAAGCCCGCTGACGGGCCTTTCAAATACCGGCATCAGGGGAACCTGGCCACCATCGGCCGCAGCCTGGCGGTGATTGACATGGGGCGGGTGAAGCTGCGTGGTGCCTTTGCGTGGTGGATCTGGAAGCTGGCGCACATCTACTTTCTGATCGGCACGCGAAATCGTCTCAGTGTCGCTTTGAGCTGGGTATGGAACCACAGCATCGGCTACCGCGGCTCTCGCATCATCATGCATGCGATTGCCGACAAAGAGCCCACGGCGTTGGATAAATCCGGCTCTCTGGATTGAGGTGCCCACCTTATCGGAACGTCAACTATCAGAAATACCAGGGAGAGGAACTTGACCGATCTATTCACGACAAAGCCCAAGCCTCCCTTGGCCGAACTCCTGCGGCCCAAGACGCTGGACGAATTCGTCGGGCAACGGCACTTGCTCGGCCCCGGCAAGCCGCTGCGTCTCGCGTTCGAGGCGGGCAAGTTGCACTCGTTCATCCTCTGGGGGCCGCCAGGCGTGGGCAAGACCACCCTAGGGCGCCTGGCCGCCAGTGCGACCGACAGCCGATTCATCGCCATCTCGGCCGTGCTGGCCGGGGTGAAGGACATCCGGCAAGCCATCGACGAGGCCCAGGCCGAACTGGACAACCATGGTCGATCGACGGTGCTTTTCGTCGATGAGATCCATCGCTTCAACAAGGCGCAGCAGGATGCCCTGCTGCCCCATGTCGAGTCGGGGCTCCTGACCCTGGTGGGGGGGACGACCGAGCATCCGGGGTTGGCGGTCAATTCCGCACTGCTCTCGCGCGCGCAGGTCTATACCCTCGAACCGCTGTCCAGCGACGAACTGAACCAACTCTACGAACGCGCACTGCCGCATCTCCAGGGCGTCACGTTGGACGCGGACGCGCTGGATCTGCTCAAGGGCTTTGCCGATGGCGATGGCAGGCGCTTCCTCAATCTGCTTGAGCAGGTGACGAATGCGGCGTCGGGCGCTGGCAAGACCGTGGTCGATGGCCAGTCCGCCAAGCTGTCCACCAGTCCATCGCTGCGCAGGTTCGACAAGGGCGGTGACGAGTTCTACTGGCAGCTCTCAGCCTTCCACAAGTCGCTACGGGGCTCCGACCCTGATGCGGCCCTGTATTGGCTGGCCCGCATCCTTGACGGTAGCGGCGACGTCAGCCAGGTGACCCGCCGCATGGTGGTAGTGGCCAGCGAAGACATCGGCAATGCCGACCCGCAGGCGCTGCAACTGGCGCTCAATGCCGCGCTGGCTTATGAGAGGCTGGGTTCCCCCGAAGGCGAAATACCGATTGCCCACGCGGCGACCTACCTTGCTGCCGCCCCCAAGTCGAACGCTGCCTATGCCGCCTGGAACAAGGCGAAGACCTTCGTCAAGAACAGCGGCTCCCTGCCTGTGCCTCTCCATCTTCGCAATGCGCCGACGAAGCTGATGCAGCAGATGGGGTATCACGAAGGCTACCGCTACGCTCCTGACGAGCCCAACGGCTACGCCGCTGGGCAAAGCTACTTTCCCGAGGGCGTGGCGCGGCCGGGCTGGTATCAGCCAACGGACAGAGGTGTTGAGCGCAGGCTGGGAGAATGGCTTACTTGGCTGCGCTCGCTGGATGATGGGACGCTGCCAGAGGCGGACGCCTGACCGGTCGCCTCCGAAACCTGCCCATCGTGATCTCACAAACTACAGGATAAGCACATGCCAGCCTCTTCTTTTGGTGAGTCCTCGGCGCATATCAGACGGAGACGCGTTGCCCACTATCTACGCACGGAGTCTGGCGCTGCGGTGCTGCTGGTGATCGTCACGGTTGTGGCGCTCGTGTGGGCGAACTCGCCGCTATCTAACGCCTATTTCGAGTTGTGGCACCTAGACGTCGGGTTCAACTTCGGGCCACTGCGCCTACACATGGATCTGCATCACTGGGTCAACGACGGCCTGATGGTCGTCTTCTTCTTCCTGATCGGACTGGAGGTGCGTCAGGAGTTCGCCCACGGATCGCTCCGTGACCGCAGCCGTGCCCGCCTCGCCCTGATCGCGGGGGTCACGGGAGTCGTGCTTCCCGCGCTGGTGTATGTCCTGATCGTGAAACTAGCCGGAAGTGAGGGCCTGCACGGGTGGGGTGCGGTGGTCGGCACCGATACGGCGTTCATGCTGGGCACCTTGGCGATCGTCGGCCCGCGGCTATCGGGTCAGTTGCGCGTGTTCCTGCTCACCCTGACCGTGGTCGATGACTTCCTCGCAGTGTCCATCATCGGCATCGTCTATAGCGAGGAGATCCGGATCGTCCCGTTGCTTATCGCCCTCGCCAGCCTCGTTGGATTGTGGTTGTTGGGGCGCACCCGCCAGTGGCGGGCGACGCCGTATGTGTTGATCGTGATCGTGCTGTGGTTCGCAACCGTGTATTCCGGCATCCATGCCTCCCTCGCCGGGATGGCCGCGGGGCTGCTGATCCCCGCCTATGCGACGCAACGTCACGGGGTCGTTGCGGCAAGACAGTTGTTCCGTGACTTCTGGCAGTCGCCGAGTGCCGCATCGGCCCGCGCGGTGGACTGCGGGCTGTCCCGGGGTATCTCGGTGAACGAGCGATTGCACGAGTTCCTGCGGCTGCCGACGGCGCTGCTGATCGTGCCGATCTTCGCCTTGGCGAACGCCGGGGTGGACGTGCGTGGCGGGCTGCTCGCCGAGGCCTTTGGCTCGCCAGTCACGTGGGGCGTCATCGCAGGGCTCGTGCTCGGCAAGCTCTTGGGCATCGGGCTCACCACGCTCGTCGCCGTCCGTCTCGGCCTGGGCCGGCTGCCCGAGGGCGTCGGGGTGGGGAGCGTGTTCGGTGGGGCGGCGCTGTCCGGGATCGGCTTCACCGTGTCGCTGCTGATCATCGGGCTCGCGTTCGGCACGACCTCCGACCTGGGCCGCCAGGCGACGGTCGGCGTGCTCGTGTCGATGGTGTTCGCCACGTTGCTCGGGTGGCTGATCTTCAAGGTCGCCGCCCAGCGGTGGGGTGAGAAGACCGCTGACCTGCCGATGGTGCTTGAGCCGCCGGTCGATCCGGAGATCGATCACATCCGCGGGCCGGAGGACGCCCAGCTCACACTCGTCGAGTACGTGGACTTCGAGTGCGCGTACTGTGCGCACGCCACCGGTTCGTGGGACGATCTTCGCGCCCACTTCGGTGACGACCTGCGGTATGTGGTGCGCCATCTGCCGCACCACCCGCACGGGCCGATTGCCGCGCGGGCGTCCGAGGCAGCGGCGAACCAGGGGATGTTCTGGCCGTGGCTGGACTTCGTGTTCACCCGTCAGCATGCGCTGGAGCGCGAGCATCTGATCGGCTACGCCGCCGAGCTTGGGCTCGACGTCGAACGGTTCATCGCGGATCTCGACAGCCCTGCGGTGATCGAGCGTGTCGAGCGCGACCTCGCCAGTGCGGTCGCCAGCGGTGCGCACGCCACGCCGACGTTCTTCGTCGAGGGTCGTCGTCTGCGCGGCAGCTACGACGCCCGCACTGTCACCGCAGTGCTCGAAGCCAGCCGCCGCGGCACCCGAACTCAGGAAGTCCCGTCCTGAGCGGGACGAACTACAGGATAAAAACTTGCCAAACAATTCTTTCGGTGAATCCTCTTGTACCGCTGCGGCCAGCGGCATGGTGGAAGTGCGCGGTGCGCGCGAGAACAACCTCAAGGAGGTGGACGTCTCCATCCCGCGTAACGCGCTGGTGGTGTTCTCGGGTGTCTCCGGCTCCGGCAAGTCCTCGCTGGCCTTCGGCACCATCTATGCCGAGGCCCAGCGACGCTACTTCGAGTCGGTGGCCCCCTATGCGCGGCGACTGATCGAGCAGGCCGGCGTGCCGGACGTCGATGCGATCGACGGCCTGCCGCCGGCGGTGGCGCTGCAGCAGCAGCGGGGCTCCAGCAACGCGCGTTCCTCCGTGGGCAGTGTGACCACCTTGTCCAGCCTGGTGCGGATGATGTATTCGCGCGCCGGCGCCTATCCGGCCAACCAGCCGATGCTGTACGCCGAGGATTTTTCGCCCAACACGCCGCAGGGAGCGTGCCCGACCTGCTACGGCCTGGGCCATGTGTACGAGGTGACCGAGGCCATCATGGTGCCCGATCCCTCCCTGAGCATCCGCGAGCGGGCGATCGCCTCCTGGCCCCCCGCCTGGCAAGGCCAGAACCTGCGCGACATCCTGGTCAGCATGGGCTACGACGTTGACCGACCGTGGAAGGACCTGCCGAAGAAGGATCGCGACTGGATTCTGTTCACCGAGGAAACACCGACGGTGCCGGTGTACGCCGGCTTCACGCCCGCCGAAACCCGCGCCGCGCTCAAGCGCAAGATGGAGCCGAGCTACATGGGCACCTTCACCGGCGCCAGGCGCTACGTGCTGCACACCTTTGCCAACACCCAGAGCGCGTTGATGAGAAAGCGCGTGTCCCGGTTCATGGAGGGCAAACCGTGCCCCACCTGCCACGGCAAGCGGCTCAAGCCCGAGGCGCTGTCGGTCACCTTCGCCGGCGTGGACATCGGCGCGTTCATGCAGATGCCGCTGGACCAGTTGGCGGCCTTGCTCGAACCCATCGCCCAGGGCGATTTCCGCGCCCATGCAGCGGGGGCGGCTACGGACAAGGAAGCGACCCGACGCGACCGTGCCGAACGCGCGGCCTCCGGCCGCGCCGTCCATGCGGTATCGCCCGACGTGCGCCGCACCTCGGCGCTATCGGAAGAAAAGCGCCTCGCCGCGCAGCGCCTGGCCGGTGGCGTGATGGCACGCCTGCGCCAACTGCGTGGGCTGGGCCTGGGCTACCTGACGCTGGACCGGGCCACGCCGACGCTTTCGGCCGGCGAGTTGCAGCGCCTGCGGCTGGCCACGCAATTGAGTTCCCTGCTGTTCGGTGTCGTGTACGTGCTCGACGAGCCCTCCGCGGGCCTGCACCCCTCCGATAGCCAGGCCCTGTACGACGCGCTCGACCGGCTGCGCGACGCCGGCAACTCGGTGTTCGTGGTGGAGCACGACTTGGACCTGATGCGCCGCGCGCAATGGCTGGTGGATGTCGGGCCGGATGCTGGGGAGCGTGGCGGCCGCGTGCTCTACAGCGGCGAGCCGGATGGCCTGCGCAAGATTGCCGAATCGCGTACTGCACGCTACCTGTTCGATGAGATCCCCGCGCCGGGAAGCCGGGCACGCGAAGCGACCGGCTGGCTGGAGCTGCAGGACATTCACCGCCACAACCTGCATGGCGTGAATGCGCGCATTCCGCTGGGCGTGCTGACGGCCGTCACCGGCATCTCCGGCTCGGGCAAGTCCAGCCTCGTCGCGCAGGCCCTGCCGGAGCTGGTGCTGCTGCACCTGGGCCACGAGCCGGAAGACGATGTAGCCGAAAGCGCCACCAGCGAAGGGCCGGCAGTGATCGAAGCGACCGGCGGCCATCTGGCGGGCGACGTGGACGCCGTACAGCGTCTGGTGCAGGTGGACCAGAAACCGATCGGGCGCACGCCGCGGTCGAACCTGGCCACCTACACGGGCCTGTTCGACCATGTGCGCAAGCTGTTCGCTGCCACGCCCGATGCTCGACGCCGCCGCTATGATGCCGGACGGTTCTCGTTCAACGTCGCCAAGGGGCGCTGCGAGACTTGCGAGGGCGAGGGTTTCGTTAGCGTGGAACTGCTGTTCATGCCCAGCGTGTACGCGCCGTGCCCGACCTGCCATGGCGCGCGCTACAACGAGGCCACGCTGAAGGTGCAGTGGAACGGGCGCAACATCGCCGAGGTGCTGCAGATGACCGTGGACGAGGCCAGCGAATTCTTCGCGGGTGAAGACGCGGTGGCAAGGCCCCTGCAACTGCTGCGCGACATCGGACTGGGCTATCTGCGCCTGGGACAACCAGCCACTGAGCTTTCCGGTGGCGAGGCGCAGCGCATCAAGCTGGCGACCGAGCTTCAGCGCAGCCAGCGCGGCCGAAGCCTGTACGTGCTCGACGAGCCGACTACCGGGCTGCATGCGTCGGACGCCGACCGGCTGCTGGTGCAGTTGCAGCGCCTGGTCGATGCCGGCAATACCGTAGTGATGATCGAACACGATATGCGCGCGGTGGCCCAGGCCGATTGGGTGATCGACGTGGGGCCTGGTGCAGGCGCTGCCGGCGGCAGCATCGTGGTGGCGGGCTCCCCTCAGCAGGTGGCCCGAACGTCTGGCAGCAGAACCGCTCCGTTCCTTGCACAGGAGTTGGCGCGGGCCGAGTAGCTCAGTTCGCCAAATGTTGCCAATTTTCGCGGGGCATTGATCGTCGCCACACGACGGTGGCGATCAATGCCCGAATCGCGTCATCCTTCCTGAGTCAGAGCAAGATAGGGATTGTTGGGCGGTATTTCGGCGAGTGCCAAGGACCCATCTTCGAGGAGGTAGCCATGCAGTCGGCGGGACTTCCTCGGGCCCGTGACTTCACAGGTCCAAATGTTCAGGCCATTGGGCTGCTTTCGATGTAGCTGCAGCTTCTCGAAGCGCTTCTGCACCCACTGCCAATCCTGTTGATTCTCCTGCTTGGCGAGTGCGGCCACTTCGGGATGCTCCTGCGCATAGCGTTGGAACACACCCGGGCTGACCAGGTAGGCCGTCTCATTCACCGTATGCACGAGTGCCTTCGCGTCGTTGATGATGAGCCGTCGTGAGGCGATTCCCTGCTTCAGCCAAACCATGAACTGTTCCCCGGATGGCTTCGTTGCCGATGACCCAGGCGTAGGCGCGGGTGCAGGTGCAGGCGATGGAATGGACGTCGCGGCTGTTGCTGGCGCGGGGGTGTGGAGGAACTCCTCGGCATCCTGGCCAACGCCGGCCGACTCACCCAAGCCCACCATCGCGAGCAAATCCTCCATGACGTCGGGCACGGGCTGGGCTGCGGGCGGTGAAACGATGGTGGTGCTGTCGCCCTCCCAAATCGGAGGCTCTTGACCTCCCTGCGCTGGGTTCACCGAGACGGTAGGCGCGGGAGCCGACATGCAGGCGTCGTTTTCCGCGGGCGTCGCGTCGATCTCTACCGTGCCCGCGAAAGGTGCTGGTCGCTCGCCAGACTCCCAGATCAGCGCGGGAGCGAGACGCAACAGGGTGAACGAATGGGACCAGCCGGTCGTGCTGGTCACGGTCGCGCGCCAGACCGCTTTGCCGTCCGAGGTGGGCTGGAGCATGCCGTGGTCTTGCAGCACGTTGAACACGGCGGTGTTGTTCGCAGGAATGCCATCGATCCCCTGAGACAGGAGGTGTGCGCGCAGTTTGTCCGAAACCGTCTTGCTCACCAGCCACAAACCATCCTCGGTGAGCCAGCCATCGGAGGCTTCCGGCTGGTTCAGCTTCAACTCTTCCTTGAGCAGATAACGCAGCCCGTCGAGCAGCTTGCGTTGCAGTGCGTGCTTGGGTGCTGCCATGACGCGGGCCGGATCACCACCCAGCTCCTGAGCCACAGAAGCGCGATCAGCCTGCACGACAAGCTCGCCCAGGACCCCGGCATGCTCGTACTGTCCGGCCAAGACGTAGAGCAGCGGGGCCCATAGCGCCGGGTAGCCACTGAGCCAGTCCAAGACGTGCCGATCGAGCAGTTGGCGGTAGAGCAGACCTGTTGCAGCACTATGCAAGCGGTATTCACGATCCTCACGATAGCGGAAGCGGTACGGCTGGAGCAGCGGCCCGTGCCAGGGATGCCAGGTGTTGCCGTCGGCGAGTTCGACGTGCAGATCGACAGCGATCTTGCCGATGTCGTGCAGTAGTGCCGCGTAGGCGACGGCGGCGGTCCAGGCCTCGGACTGCGCCGCCTGGTCCTCGGGGCTGGCACCGATGGGCAGCAGATGGGACTGGCGCAGCTTCAGGCTGTAGGCGACGATTTCCAGGCCGTGGTCGAGCATGCCGCCCGGGTAAGCGTGATGGTGGCTTTCGGAAGCGGGAAATTGCTGGACCAGCTCGGCATATCGTTCCAGCGGCGTGCGGTACAGGGTGACGAACTGCTTGCGCGAGAGGGAGGTGCGCTGCCAGATGTATTCCAGCAGCTTCTGCCGGCGCGGCGTGGCCAGCAGCGATGCGGCCGACTCGGGCCGCAGCAGCCCTTTCGGGAGATCGAGGGCGGGCGCTGGCGACGGAGCGGCAGCGACCGGAGGTCGTTTCCGCTGGAACAGAAAGAGCATGCGGGTGTCCTGGTGGTGGGCCGAGCGGGGGGCCTTTTCGCCTTTTCGAGGTAGGGCCTTTCCCCTTGCACCCCATTCCCTTGCCCTTTCGGCCCTTTAGCCTTTAACCATTTGGGTATAGGGCGTGGGGCATTGACCGTCCACGGCCAATGCGAGGTTCGGCGGGCCGGATTGATGCGTGAAGGCTTGGTGTTCCCGCCCTACGATGGGCCGATTCTTGGACTCGGGAGGACGCCATGAGACCCCATATTGACATGGTAAGGAATATTCCTTACCATCAGGGCATCGCTATTAGGAGAACGGCCATGCCTGCCATTCATGAAGTTGCCACGCTGACCTCCAAAGGCCAGATCACGCTGCCCAAGCCCATCCGGCAGGCGCTCGGTGTCGATGCCGGCGGCAAGGTTGCGTTCGACCTGCGTGACGGAGAAGTCGTCGTGACCCGTGCCGACGCCGAGCACGAGGACCCCGCCATCGGTGCGTTCCTGAGTCTGCTGGCCCGCGACATCGAGGCGGGCCGGAACGTCCATGGTCTGCCCGAGGATCTAACTCGCGCCATGCTGGAGCAAGCGGGTCACGGCGTGAAGCTGGACGAGGAAATCGACGGCGAAGTGGAACTCTGATGCAACGGCATGGCTGGGCATTGCTGTTCCACGACTGTGTGATCGAGCAGTTGCAGAAGCTGCACGCAGCCGCACGGCGCGCGCAGGAGAACGACCCGGAGGGCTTCGAGTCCAACGCCAACGTCAAGCTCTTCCGGGCCTTGAACCAGTTGATATTAGATGTGGTGCCCGGTGATCCGGCACGCGACGAGTACCGCCAGGGCAACACCCTGGGGCTGGCCCACCGGCACTGGCGAAGGGCCAAGATCGGAAGGCGGTTCCGGTTGTTCTTCCGGTACGACTCGAAGGCCAAGGTCATCGTGTACGCCTGGGTCAATGATGAGCAGACCTTGCGGTCTTCGGGGAGCAAGTCAGATCCCTATGCCGTGTTCGAGAAAATGCTCGGACGTGGAAATCCACCAGACGATTGGAACGTATTGGTGCAGGCAAGCAAGCAGGATTGGAGCAAACTGGAATAGGCATTCCTCATGTAGCAGGAGACGACCATGAACACGACAACCCGCATCAGCACCGCAGAACGCCTCGGCCGCAGCGTTGGCCGTGGATGGCGCGCCTATGCGCGCGGCGAGCGAAGGTTGTCGTGTTGGCTCGCCTCCAAGGGGATGCCGCTTGCCGGGGCCACCGTGCTCGTATGGGTAGTGAAGCTGGTCGCGCTGGGATTGCTGTTCTACGCCGCGTTCTGGCTGGCGTTGGTGCTTCTGGTTGGGGTTGCCGCAGCATGGACGGCCAGCAATTCGACGGTCAATGATGATCGCTGGACGCAACCGGACGAACTGCGAAACGGCGAGGCAGGCTTTGGCCTGTATTCGTCCAGCGGTCAGCGGATCGACCCGCACGACCCGAACGATCCGTTCAACGACTGAAATGGGCGACCGATCAAAGCACCTTGCCGGTAACCTTGTTTACGCCTGATCCCGCGCTGTCGCGTGCTTCCTTGGAACCGACAGCCAGGTTCTGAGCGATTACCCCGGCTTTTACTCCGACCCACCCAAGCGCTGCCACCCAGAAAGTCGGCAGGACCAAGAACATCGTGCCGGTGACGAACATCAAAAGCATGTCGCCGAAGGCATTGTTCAGCCCCACCAGCGGGTCGAAGTTGGTATGCGGCCGGTTCCAGCCAAAGCCCCACCCGTAGAGCGCATCGAGGATGGTGCTGTCGATCCAGCGTGCGAGCTGAAACCAGAAGTCCGTGAAGAACAGCGCGAACTGGACGGTGCTGACGGTGACGACCATCTTCAGGTCATAGGTGCCCACGACCAGCACTAGCGGAATGCAGATCACGAGCGCCATCTTGAGCAGCGCGAGCACCATGGGCAGTGCTTGGCGCACTACGTCCATTGCCGGGAAGGCGGCGAGAGCCCCAACCGCCAAGCCAACATCGCTGGTGGCACGGTTGACGACATTGGGCAATGTCTTGTCGATCTGACCGCCGTAGTCCGTATAGACGCTGCCTTGGTTCAATTTCTGCTGCCGCGGTGACGCGATGGCGCGGATCACGGAGTCGTCCACCTCGGCCCGGCTCAGGAATCCAGCCCAGCCCGCCAGGCGATTCAGCAGGCTTGGGTCCACTTGCCCCAGCAGCCGCGCGCGCAGTCCGTTACTGCCGTCGGACCACCACTGCCTGCAGGTCGGGTAGCCGCCACCATTGGCAACCTGCGCAAGCCCAGCGTCGCGGGTGTCGTCATAGGGCCATGCCTCGCGCGCCGTGCTAGAGCGGTAGCTGTCGTAGTAACCGCCCGTGTCCGTGAAAAACCTCGAACCGATCCAGGTCACATCGTTCATCTGCGTTTCGTCCAGCTCCGGCCGCGCCATGAACAATTTGGCGCGAGCCGGTCCATAGCAATCGTGCGTGAAATCCGCCACTTCTTGGGCCAGCACCGGGTCGTCGATGCGTGTGGCATCGATCTCCATCCGCATCTGCCGCAGATCCGTGCCGCACGGGATCGCAGCCACCGAGGCGCTCGTGACGGCGCGCGAAAGCGCGTGCATGAAAGCCCACCAGACCGGAACCTTCGCCGACTGGTTGTTGATGGTGCTGAAGGACTGCGACCAGCCAGTTTGCGCGGGCTGCGGCACGCTGACCTGGCACTGCGCCGAGCGCGAGCTGTCGTACTGGATAGTGCTGAGGTCGACGTCGATGAACGGAATGCCGGCGAACATCACGACCACGATGGCCACAAATACTCGGTTCTCGATGCGCGCCGCCGAGAGCACGCCCTTGTTGCCTTCGTCGGCGCCCTCCGCTCTGGCCTTGAGCCATTCCTGGATGACGATCGCCACAAAGGGCAGCGCAAACACCCCGCTGGACACCAGCACGGCCCAGATGCCGTTGTTGACGATCCAGGACACGAGGGTGAGGTAGTACTCCAGGTAGTCGGTCGTGAAAAGCGTCATTGCCTCGATCTCCCCTCAAGCGGCCTGCATCAACAGGCTGGCTTCGAGCGCCACAATGGCAAGGACGCCGGCGACCTCTGCGCGGATCAGCCGACGTCGCGCCTGCGTGCTGTCTTCGCGGGCCAGCAGCCGACGGCGCATCCAGACCCATCCATAGGCCGTACCGCCGTACAGGCACAGTCGCCAGATGAAGAAATACCCTGCGGACGCCGCCAGCCACCGCTCCCAGGCCGCGACACTGCCGACCAGGTAGATGCCCGCGACGTTGGCCCCTACGGCGGCGGCCACGACCAGCACAAGCCATAGCAGGGTTTTCGCCGCGTGCCGGCTGAACAGCCAGCGTAGTGGACGCCAAGTCATGCGAGCCTCGCTCATGGCCGACCTCCCGGATTGCCCTTCTGGAGTTGGTCGAGACGGTCGGGCACCGGATCGCCCTCGTAGATGCCGCGCGAACCCGAAGCGCGCGTGCTATGGCGCTGAATGATGGCCATCGGCGAGTTGTTGGCCAGCTCGCGGCGCAGTTCCAGTTCCGTTTTGAGGTTCTGGATCTCGCGGTCGAGCGTATCGCTCTCCTTGTTCACGGCCTCCACCGCAAGCTCGTTGGCCGCGACGTTGGGCTCTTTCTTGCCCGTGAGCAGCGTGCGCTGTAGCAACAGCGCCTTCTCCAGCACGGAGGACAGCGCGACCTCGGACGCCAGGCGCTGCGACAGCAGGTGCTGGTCCGGCTCGTCACGCAGCGCCTCGATCACGCCGCGGGTGATGGGCAGCGATGCACTGCCAGCCTCGCGCAGGTTCTCGGGCGTCGTGTTCTTCGCCTTGGACACCAGATCCTGGAGCGCCTGCAGCTTGGCGTCGTATTCTTCTTGGATCAACGGCGTCAGCCCTACGCCGGGCGTCGTCTCGGTCTTGGTGCAGGCATCGCAAGTGCGCTGTTCCTTCTCGCCGAGTACGCGCGTGGCCCACTCGACGGCGGCCTGCGGCGAGGTCCAGGTCTGGCACGAGAGACTGCTGCAACTGGTCGGTGCGATGGACGATGTATCGGTCACGCCGCGGCCGTTGACCAGGTTGTAGCCGGCGCGGGTGACATCGCCGACGACC
The DNA here is from genome assembly GCF_020405165.1 of Pseudomonas sp. PS1(2021). NCBI lineage: Bacteria > Pseudomonadati > Pseudomonadota > Gammaproteobacteria > Pseudomonadales > Pseudomonadaceae > Pseudomonas > Pseudomonas sp. PS1(2021). Next base: position 967,713 of record NZ_CP084484.1, read on the forward strand.
TTGATCGCGGGCTGGCCGGAGCCTCCCGCGTTGCTGCCCCCGACCCACGGCACACCGTCATTGCCGCGGCGCGTCTCGGCCTGCTCGACGGCCGAGACCGCATCCGTGCTCGACACCGCATCGCGCAGCGCCAAGCCTTCTGCCATCTGGCTCCAGCCGAGCTGCCCGCCCGCCGTCTCGGCCATCCTCTCCGCCATGGCACGGCACGTCAGCTTGGAGCGGTCGAAATCGAGCCGTGCCTGCAACACGCCATTGGTGAGCAGGTTGTAGAGGCCGGGATCGGCCCGCTGAATGATCAGTGCCGGCAACGACGCCACCGCGCTGGTGGCGCTTTGGATCACCGATGACATGATTTGCTGGAAGCCGTTGGTGACGCCGTTGAGCTGATTCTTCAACGTGGTCTGGATGCTCATGTCACCGCAGATCAAGTTGCTGTTCCAGCCCACGCCGACCCCGAGAGAGCGCATGCCAGCCGCACGTCCCATCGACACGGCGTTTCCGCCGCCGATCGAGTACATGACGTCATCGCCGATGACACTGCCGCCGGTCTGGTAGCCCAGTTGGCTCCAGGCCACACCGCTCGTCAGCGCGAGCGCACCGGCCACCGCCATGACGATCCTCGTGCGACGTACCCGGCGGGAGAACGGATTGAATGCAGGACGGAACTTCATGGCACCACCTCAGAGGAAATCGACGCTGCCGAGAAACACCTGGCCCCGGCGTTCGCAGCACGCATAGGGCCGCCACAGCGCCCAGGCGTAATCGCCTTGCCGGGCCTGTGTCAGGGCGCCGCTGCGCGGAAGACCGAGCAGGACGAGGACAGGACTGGCGTGAGTTCCTGCCACTTGCCCGTCGAGGCATCGCTCTCCATGAGCGCGCCAGCCGGCCAGTAGCCATCGCGGGAGTTGGCGAGCAGCGGCTGATAAACGTGGATCTGTCCCCGGCGCGTGACGACATCGCCTGCGCGCTGGGCCACCACTGCACTGGCCTTGTGGTCGTCGGTCTGGTGCAGGAAACCCCCGCGGGGATACACGTTGCCCCAGAGGTTCATCGTGGTGCGTGCACCGACCTCACGCATGCCGGGAATTAGCGCCTCCGGGTAGGCCATCTCGGGCACGTTGTAGCGCCAGGCCAGCGTGTCCAGGGTGCCGAGCAAGTACGGCATGAACGCCGTGCCCGCACCCTCGCAGAAGTAGCCCGAGGACGACACGAACTGGTTGAACACCTCGACGCCCGGGTGCCCGATGACGTCCGCGTTCTTGAACTTGGCGAGGTTGTTTTCGTGGTCCTCGTTCGTCGTTCCGTCCCCGCCGGTTTGGGCGGATGGGTTGGGCGTGCTCATCGGCCGGACTTCGATCCAGGGGTTTTCGCCGGTGTTGCTGTAGCTGGAGACGATCGCATCGGGGATGTAGTGGCGGACCTTGATGGACGTGCGTACCGTACAGCCCGTCCAGGTGCAGTAGAGCCAGTAGCAGATCCCGACGACGCGGTATTCGAGGCAGTCTGGCGATGCCACCGAGCCGACGATGGTTGCGGTGTTGAGCGCGTAGCTGCCCGTGGCGCTGAGCAGCAGAACGGACGCCACGCCAGCACGCAGGCGGCGCATCAGGTCGAATGGGCGGGTCACGGCTGGGCCCTCCAGTGCTGCTCGATGCGAGCGACTGCGCGGGCCACATCCGGTTCGCCATAGACGACGTAGCGTTGATCCACCACGACGGCCGGGATGCTGGTGATGCCCAGGCTCCACGCGTCGGTGACGCCCTGGTAGGCGGAAGCGATGCGGCGTTGGAGATCGGTGCCGCCGCTGTTCAGTCGGCGCTTGACGATGGCGGTCGCCTGCTCGGGTTCGGCGGGCAGTTCCGCAGAAAGCTCCGCTTCGATCCGGTGCGCTTCGTCCAGCTCGATCAGCCGCTCGCCGCCCATGGTCTTGACCGGATGGCGGCTGTCGGTGATGACCAGCACATCGGCAGCGAATGTGGCCGGACTAAAGACACCCAAGGACACCGGCAGTGCAACGGCCAGGCCAAGGGCTCGCCAGCTTGGCGCGAACCTGGGAAAAGATGCTGGCATGACACGTGCCCCGGAAGTTGATCAGGGCCATAGTCAAACGCCGAATCCGGTGCAGCCCCCACAAACAATGCGCATCGCGGACACCCCGCATACCTGCTTGCTTCGGGGCAAGGAAGAAACGGAGGCCGAAGCCCCCGTTGTGATCAATGAACGATGCGCTACAGCAAGCTGTGCTCCGCGAAGGAGTACGGAATCCCCTGGCCAACGATGATGTGATCCAGTACCCGAACATCGATCAGCGCCAGCGCTGCCTGCAGTTGCTGGGTCAGCGCACGATCGGCGCTCGACGGCTCAGTGACACCCGAGGGGTGCTGGTGCGCGAAGACCACTGCGGCGGCTTTCAGCTCCAATACACGCTGCACGACGACACGGGGATAGACCGCAGTCGAATTGATCGTGCCCCTGAACATCGGCTCGTAGGCCAACACTTGGTGCATGCTGTCCAGGAAAACGATTGCGAATACCTCGTTGGGCTCAGCGACCAGTTTTAGACGCAGGTAGTCCCGCACGGCGGCCGGTCGGCTGAGGCACGGTCCGACTTTGAAGATCCGTCTCTCCAGCAGCGCGATAGCCTGCTGGATGATCCAGTCCTCACGCTGGGCTGCGACAGCGGAAAGCGACTCCACGCAGGAGTCATTGACGACGAGAGACATGGCGAACCTCCGGATGATGAGATCAGAGGGCGCACGCCCTGGGAGGGCAAGCCCTCCTGGGGATGAGAACAACGGAACAAGGTGCATCCACCACCACGCAGAGGTGATTGTTCGCGGCCAGGATGCGGAGCGAACGGGGAGCGGTCAGCGCAGAAGACTGCGCCGTAGCCTCAAGGACCGCGGGCTACCTGGGCATGTCGCCGACAACGTCGGCAGGCATTTCGGTGGCGGGTGTGGCGGGTGGTTCATCAGCGGACAGCATGTCCATGGCCGACAGCAAGGCATCGCCTTCGATCGGTCCCTGCAGCAGGATGGACTGACCCGTCTGGCGATCGAGCAGGCGCAGCGACGGCGTGGCCGTCACGCCGCTTTTCGTGGCTTCCGCGGCCTGGGCGCGGATGGCCGCGTCGACCCGCTCGCTTGCCATGCACTGCTCGACGGCCGGCGTCGATTCGGGGTAGCGCAGGCCATCGGGCAGTCCCAGGCCGTCGCTGCGCGTGTGGGCATAGACCCACTCGACGGCTCGCCAGAAGGCAGCATGCCCGCCGGCTTCGGCGACGCACTCGACCAGACGCGCCTCGGCCAACGCGGCCGGCTCGTGCGCAGCCAGCGGCTGGTGATGCCATTGCAGGGTCACGTCGGCGTTGCTGCCGACCCAGCGCTTGAGCTGCGGGAAGTACTCCCGGCAGAACGGACATTCCAGATCGGCATAGAGCGTCAGTGTGAAACGGCCCTCGGGGTTGCCCATTTTCCAGGGCGGCCCGGCCATCTGCGCCGTGCTAGCCGGCGTGGGCGACTGCGATGAGGATTCGCCGGGCGACCGGGACACGAGCCAGATCAGCAGCAGCGCGACCAGCGCAGCAGTCAAGGCCCAAGGCCAGCGGGGCCGCCTGTGGCGACGGCGGAACGCCTGGACTTGTATCGGAATGGAAGGACGCTTCTGCTCCATGGTGTTCTCCGGCTTACGACAGTTCCAAGGCCGGCGACTCGATGCCGCGTGCCTGGTCGATCTTCTCGGCGACCTTGAAAGCTGCTTCCAGCTCGGTGCAGCCGTATTGCTGCATGAGCTGGTAGCGCTCTGCCTTCTCTTCGGGTTCGGTTTGCGCGAGCGCGAGGTACAGGCTCGGCGGCACGGCGCGGAACAGCACTTCCATGCTCTTGGAGAGGATGACGCCCTCGGTGAATTTCCCCGCCTCTTTGCGCGCCGAAAGCATCAGCGCTTTCTGCGCGGGCGAGAGTTCGCGGAACCGGGCGATCTTCTCTACCTCGTCCGGCGGCATCGACAGGCAGATCCACCACTCGATCATGTTGAGCATGGGTTCCGCGGCGCGCGGCAGATCGTCGATATTCTGCGTCGCGAGCCAAAACCAGGCACCCAACTTGCGCCACATCTTCGTGATCTTCACGACGTAGGGCGCGAGCAGCGGGTTCTTGGTGATGATGTGCCCTTCATCGGTCACGTTGATGATCGGGCGGCCCAGGTACTGGTCGCGCTCGGCGATGTTGTTCACCGTGCTGATCAGGCTGATGTAGGCGATGGAAAGCTGCGCGTTGTAGCCTTCGCGGGCATAGGTCGCCAGATCGACCAGGGTGATGTCGGCCTCGGGCCACGGCGTGCCGTCGCGGTCGAACATTTCGCCATCGGTGCCTTGACAGAACATGTCCATGGCATCTGCCATCTCCAGCAGCCGCACGCGCCGCATCTCTGGCAGCGTTGGGTCCTGGCCGCGCTCGCGCAGCGCGTTGCGCACGTCGCGCGTGAGCACCGTGCGCTTCTCGGCCACGCAATGCTCGGCGGCGTCGAGGATGCACTGGCGGATGAGCGAGCGATCGGCCCGCGTCATCCGGGCCTCTTCTTTATCCTCGCCGCCGGTGATCATCAGCCGTGCGGTGATTTCCAACTCGCCGAGTACGTCGCGCTGCTCGTCCGCTTCCATGGCCGATGCATCGGGTGGCATGTCCTCGTCCAGCACATCGGCATCCAGCGTCTGCACGTCGCTCGGCGTTTCGATCAGCCGACGCGCGTCGGCGAACGGCGCCAGGCTGATGCCCGAGCCAGGGGCCAGCTTGACCCGGTTCACAGTCAGGCCCAGGCGCTTGGCGAAATCGCTGAACAAGCCGAAGCTGTTGCCGGCTTCCACGATGAAGAGGCGCGGCCGGTAGATGGCCGTGACCTGGTTCAAGAGGTTGTTGAGCGTTGCGCTTTTGCCGGAGCCGGTGGGGCCGAACAGGAACAGGTGCGCGTTCATCTGCCGATCCAGGCGGTTGAGCGGGTCAAAGGTGATCGGCCCGCCGCCTCGATTGAAGAACGTATTACCCGGATGGCCCGTGCCCTGGCTGCGGCCCCAGGCCGGTGAGAGGTTCGCCACGTGCTGGGCGAACATCAGTTGGGTGAACCAGTTCCGTCGATCCTGGCTCGGGTTGTAGCAGCACGGCAGCCAGCGCAGATAACTGTTCAAAGGCGCGACTTCATCGTCCTCGCGCACGGGCTGCAAACCGGCGTTAAGCATCACGTTCGCCAGATCAAGGCCGCGCCGGTCCAGTTCGGCTTCATCCCGGCCGCGCAAATAGAACGCCAGTGTTCCCCGGTACAGCTTGTGCGCGCTGCCGATCAGCGAGCGGGCCTCCTGCACATCCTTGAGCGTCTGTTCCGATGCCAGTGTTTCGCCGACTGCCTTCTTCGCCAGGTGGTTCAGGTGCGATTCGAGGATGTCCTGGGGGGTCGCCACCATGGTCAGACACATCGTCGTGTCCTCGGGCATCTGATCGAACAGCGTATTGATCGCATCGCCTTTGCGAGTTTCGCCAGTCAAATGCCCCGTGCCGGGCGGCATGCGCAGCCGGTCAGTGACCAGCACACGATGCGGCATGCCGTCGAAGTGCCAGGTGCCGTGCTCCGCGTCCGAACGTGGCTGGCTGAAGAAAAGCCGCTGGCTGAAATCCCGTCCGCTCGCCAGCTCGATCTCACCGTCTTCTGTCTCGTCGGGGTAGCGTGCCAGCGCATAGAAGCGTTCGCGGTCCTCGACCCCAGGGCCGAGCAGCGTGGGACGCGGGTTAAACCACCGCAGTAGCCAGTCATGGACGTCGGCCGCGACCATGCGCCGGGCCTGGATGCCGGCGTTCGCCAGCCCGCCACACAGGCGATCACAGACGATGTTCAGCATCTGCTCGGGCGTCTGGCCGCGGCGGCTCGCCTGCCCGGTGGCCCGGCGATAGACGACCATGCGCACGCGCCGCGTCTGGCCGCGCCAACGCAGCCGCGTGACCACCGTGTCCTCGAACAGCCCGCCCGGCTTCGCTACCGCGCGCAGGTGGTGTCCGAAGAAGCGAAGGTAGAACTCGGTGAAAGCCGTATTGCGGGCGCGCGGCTGCACGTAGTCGCGCAGGGTCTGCATGTACTGGTCGAAGCTGGGTTCGTCCTGGGCGTAGAGCTGGAGTACCCAGGGGTTCTCGTCCAGTTCATCGAACGAGTCCTGGAGCGCGTTCTCCAAGGCGTCGCGGGCATGCGCGAGCCAGCCGGGTTCCCGGCCCTCGGTGCCCAGCGGCACCAGCTCGTAGAATGCCGCGACCGATTGCCCGTCTTCCAGCAGCATGGACTTCGAATCGGGCAGGAACTCCACCCAGGGCAGGAATTCCGCGAACGACGGCGCGACGTCGTACAGCGCCTGCTCGTCGGCCACGGTCGCCGGCCTGCGGCCATGGACCGCCGTGCCGGGTTCTGGGATGCCGGCCTGGCGCAAGGCCTCGACGTGGCGTTGCCAGCCCTCCGGCCGCTCGTCATCGCCTGCGCCGGATGCGGCCAGCTTCGGCGCGGCCGACTTGTGCCAGGGGAGTTTCCAGCGCATCAGTAGTCCTCCACGCGCTCGCCCGGCATGGCGTACTGCACGCGCTGGTACAAGGGAAAAACCGTCGTATAGCCCGGCACGGGCACCGGGTCCGTGCCTGCCAGGTGCGGGTACACGTACATCACCAGGTCGGGATTCGGCAGGCGCTGGAACTGGCGATAGACCTCGTTGCGCGCTGTGCGCGTGTAGCGCATCTGCTCGGCGGGCGCGGCCTGTACATCCATCTCGGTCAGCGGCCGGCGCAGGCTCTGGCGCGCGTCGAGCAATTGCCTGCGTGCCACCTGGCCGGCGCCACCGCCGCCGTCACCGGCGTTCTGCTGCCAGATGTCCATCATCGTGCTGTCGCCGTGGGGCAGCAGCTTTTCCTTGCTGGTGGCGCAGCCGCCGAGCACCGCGACGGCAAGGGCCAGCGCCAGGCCCTTATTCAAGTTCGAGAGCATGGCTTTCTCCTGCACGGTGATCGACCTTGCGACCTTCGGGATCGAAATCGATGGCGAGCGGCTTTTCGAGGTGGACGGCGACCTTTGCGCCGGGTTGGACATAGACGGCGGCGAAGGCCTGGCCGTACAACTTGTTCACCCAATCGGCCATGTCGCGCACGCCACCGGCCAGGATGCGACCTACGGCCTCGTTGCTGGAAATGCCGACGCTGCCGATGGAACCGTCTGCGCCCACGTAGGACATCTGACCGCTGTCGCTGTCGATGAGCGAGGCCACGCCAGCACCCGCCGCGGTGATCAGCGCCTGCGAACCGAGGTACTGCTGGGCGTTGCTGCGCCGCTCTCCGCTGACGCAGGGAATGCCATAGGGATCGCTGATCCAGCCCAGGCCCCCACTTTGAGAGTTCTGCTGCTGGTTGTTCTGCTGGTTGCCGTCGCGGTCTTCGGGAATCGTCCGAATGGTCCCGTCATGGAACACAAAGGTGATGCTGCGCACCTGGCCGCGCACGCAAGAGAGCGTCCAGTCGCCCGAGGCCGTGCCGGAAAACACGGCGCCCGCCACGTCGGGAATGTCGATACCGTTTGCCGTGAGATTGTCGGGACCGACCAGGACTTTGAACGGATACGGATCGTTGACCGTACCGTCGATCGGCACGCGGCCGATCAGCGCCGTCATTGCCACCGATCCCATCAGCGTCGAGTTGGTCGGCACCGTATAGACCGGCTTGGCGCTCTTGACGCCTGCGGCGCGGGCGCCCGCGTTCGCCACGGTTTGTGCCGTGGTTTCCAGCGTGCTCTGCGCGGGGCCGAAGCTCGTCGGAAAGCTCATGCCGCCACCCGTGCCGCGACTGCCGTTACGCCCATCAGCGGGCTTCGCGTCGTCCGGCTCGACCCAGCGCACGCCGCCTTCCATGCCTGCCTCGTCGCCGTTACGCAGCCCCAGGCCCACGGGTAGATCGGCGTGGCCGCCGCCGCGCCCGCCGATGCCTTCCAGGCGCCGCTGCAGGTCGGCGAGCAGTCCCTCGGTCTGCTGGCGTTCGCTGGCTGCCTGCTGCTGGTCGCGGCGCAGGTTGGAGCGCTCGGTCTCCAGCGCCGAATTGATGCGCTGGTCGATCGAGTTCTCGCGTTGGCGCAGGCGCTGGTTCTCTTCGCGCTGGGACTTGTTGTCGGACAGCGCCGTCTGCAGTTCGGTGCGCAACTGCTTCACTTGCGCCACGAGCGTCGCCACGGTATCGCGGGGGGTATCGCCCTCGATGCCCAGCGCCTTCATCTCCTCCGGCGTGAGCTTGGCGCCGGCATCCGCAGCGGGCGGCGCCGACGAGCCTCCACCCGAAAACAGCCGGATGGCGACGAACAGCACCAGCAGGGCCACGGGGATCATTAACCACTTCAGGAGTCCGTTACTGCGCATGGCGGGCCTCCTTGTCGTCGGTGGCCTCGGCTTCGGGCTGCGGCAGATGCACGGCTGGGTCGAAGCGGTTGATCGCCGGCAGCAGCGATTGCGCGAGGCCGTGCCCCCGCGTCACCAAGTACAGGACGGTCGTGTCCTCTGGCGTCCCGCGCGGGCCGAGTGCTTCGTGCTGGAAGGTGGCGGTGAGGAAATCGCCCTGCAACACGCGCGGGTCCAGGGTGATCCAGCCGCCGCTGCTATTGGTGAGGCGCACGGCTGTGACCCACTGGTCTTCCAGACGCCACGAGGCGAGCGCAACTGCGCGCACCGGCAGCGTCGGCACCAGCGTGCCGAGGTCGAGATCGCGGCGCAGGTTCACCCGCATGACGCCCGGCAGCGGCTCCACGGTGCGCAGCGGTGCGTAGAGGTTCTGCGCGGCGAAGCGCGTCAGCACGACCGGAACCGGGGTTTCACGCCGCGCTGCCCGCGCGCCTGCCTGGTCCTGGGCGCGCGCCGGGGCGTCGTCTGCTCCGTCGGCTTGATCGCCATAGCGCGTCGGGGCGCTGTCGCCCTCGACGATGCGCACCGGCTCCAACTCGGCTTCGCCGTCCTTGGCCGGCTCGGCCGCGATATCGAGCAGAATCAGCGCGCCCGTGTCGGCATCCTGCAATTGCAGCCGTGTGGGCTCGATCGGCTCGCTCGCGCGCAGGTACACCGCGCCGCCCGCACTCTGCACCCGCAAGCGCTCGCCGACGCCCGCGGGCACGCCCACGCGGACGTTCCGGTTGATAAACACGACGCGCTCCTGCCCGACACGCAGGGGCACGGCCAGGGGCATGCGTTCCCAGCGAAGGATCTCCACGGCCTGGGCAAAAGGAGCCGAGGCGACGGCCAGCAGCCCCAGCAGTGCGAGTACAAGGTGCTTCATGGGGTTTCTCCTTGAGGCGCTTGCGGAGACAGGCCGCCAGGTGCCGGGCGCGACGGCTCCGGTGTGCTGATGCGCTGGGGCGCACCCTCGTAGCAGTCGAGCGCCAGGCCAAACGGATTGCGAGCGGGATCGATGTCCACCCGCGTGACTTTCACGGGGTAGCGCACCAAAGCCCGCTTGACTTGTTCCGCCCCGTAGTACTCGTCTGCGGTGATGTCCAGCGTCACCACCCAGTCGCGGTCGGACACCACGCGCACGCGCGCCGTGGGGTCGTCACCGTAGCCGCGACCGGGGATTTCGTAGATGCCGCGCACGCGCTGACGCAGCTCGCCCGTGGAGCGGCGATAGTCGTAGTCCGCCCGCAGGAAGGCCTGGCAGGATGGGGTGAGGTACGGCGAGAGCGTGTGGAGATTACGCGCATAGTCCTCTTCGCCATTCGTCGGCCAGCGGTTGAGGGTCTGAAACACGTAGAACGTGAACGCATAGACCGATTCGGGCGGCACTTCCCACCACTTGCGGGTACTGCCGGAGCGCAGATCAGGCGGGACGTGGATGGTCAGGTCGCGCGGAGCGCTCCACCAGCCGCCGCCCATGACCAGGGCGACGATGACCAGCGCGCCAGCACCCAGGCGAAGCGTCTTGATGTGCGCCTGCAGATGGGTGATCTCGTTCTTGAAGCGGCTCATCGTGCCCCCCTTGCAGCAGACCTTCGGGTGGTCCAGAAGCCGGAGCGTGAGATCAGCACATGGCCGCCCACCCAGCCCGCCACCAGCGGATAGCGCGTGGCGATGCGCCACTGGAGTTGCCGATACAGCCAGGTGTCGGGACGCCCACGCTTGAGGCGACGCAGGATGCCGCCCCCGATGAACACGCCGAAGGCCACGCCCAGCACGACGAACGTGGGCGCGAGCGCGATCGTGCGGAACACCCAGGACAGCGGCGCACCGACCAGCAGGCCGGCGGCGCCGGACAGGCCGCAGCAGATCCACAGCTCGTCGGCGGTGAGGCCGCGCACGACAACGGGATGGCGGTTGAGCCGGTGCGGAAGGAACGTGACCGTCCCGTCAGCACGGACGTGCTGCTGCTCGGACATACCGGCCTCGCCTTACAGGATGCCGGTGGCTTCGGTGAGCAGCCAGATGCCGATCACGAGCAGCACCGCGCCGATGGCGACCGTGAGGCCGAATTGGCCCCAGGTTTTGCGACCAGTGTGGATTTCCGCGTAGGTGCCGTAGGCGTGGTAGCACACGCCAATGAACATCGACGCCACAACCAGCAGGGCCACGAGCATGATGATGTCGTAGCCGTAGTTCCTGATCGTTTCCATGATGCCGTTGCCCGTGCCGCGGGTCGGGTTCTCCAGTTGCGGCAACCCCTGCGCGAACGACAGCGCGGGCAGCGCGGCGGCGCCCAGAGCCACGGTGGCGCGCTGGACAAAACGGGAAGTGAGGATGCGGTTTTGCATGGTCAGGCCTTTCAGGTCAGGAGAGGAGGAAGAAACTCAGGACGAGGTACATCGCGACGAAGCGGATGCAGACGCCGAGGAACTGGCGCTGGTTGAGGTGGCTCTCGGACCACCCCACGTAGGCCGTTCGGATGGCCCAGACGCCCCAGACGAGCAGGACCGCGAACACGACGCCGACCAAGACGGTCGCCATCGCGGAAGGCGCGATGCCGCTGTTGGCTTGAAATGCCGAGACCTGGGCGCCGTTCATGGCTTGACCTCCGCGGTCGTCGGCGATGGCTCGACGGCCCGCTCAGTGCGGTAGTCGCCGGCCAGTTCGGAGGGGTCGCGCGGCTGGGCACGCGAAGGTGAGAGGTGGGCCTGGATACCGGCGCGCACGCGCGCTAGGTCAGCCAGCAGCCGCGGGTAATCGAAGTGGTAGCGCTCTCCCGGCTGGATGGGGGCATGCGCGGCGCTGTCGGCGACGGTGCGCTCCAGCGCGTCGAGCTGGCGCAGCGCCGCGACCAGTTCCTGGCGCTGCGTGGGGGGCTCGGCCAACGCCATCGGGGACTGGCCCAGCAGGAGGGCCGTCACGAGAAAAGTGGGCACGCCGCGATGCGCGGCGCGCAGCCAGATCGGAGCCAACATCGCGCCATTCCTGTGAAATCAGCAATGGCTTGATCGTGGAGATCAGGGCTGCTTTAGGCCACAAACAATAGGAACTGGGGCCGACCGGATTAGGTGCGCAGCGATCCGCAAATACAGGAGCGAACGACGCTTTGTTCTACAGTGCGTCCCAAGAAGATGGCTGTCCAGCACCCGGCCACAAACCCAGGGCGACGAGCCGTTGTTCCTTATCAGGCCACTCTTGTTTGCTGCGGCATGCGACTGTCCATCGCGCCGCGGCAACGCTGGGCTGCTGAAGGAGCGCCTGGAAGTAGATCGCATCCACGGGGGACAGAGAGTGGCCAAGCACGACGACCTTCTGGATGGCTCCCAACGCCTGAAAAAACGTCCTATGCTGGGCGATCAGTTCCTCGGAACGCTTGAAGGTGGCTGAGAAGTAGTCGTCGATGATGTCGTTGGCTTCAGCCACCCGGGTATCGATCTCCTCGATATCCGGACGGTCGTTGAGCGAGGGGCGGGATTGGGGATTCCAGGCGTGGCCCAAGACCAACTCATCGTCTGCCGCATCGGATCGGCCGTGGATGTGCAGAACACGTGCCAGATCGATGCCATAGAGAGTGTCCAACGTGCTCGTGTAGTTGAAGGTCAGGAACAGCGCCTGTGGATCCAGCGTCGCAAGCCGTCGCGGGGCGGTGTCGTGTGTCGGGATGGGCAAGTCTCGGATCCATTCGGCAAAGCGCGTCCGAAGCCCCTTGGACAGTCGCTCGACGACGTTCCCCACCTCGTACTGAAAGTCGTGGTGCCCTGAATCACTCCAGTCCTCGGCACCATAGGCCCCCATGAAGTGCCCCAAGTTGTCGACCAGCATATCGGCATCCAGTTCAGCCAGGGCTAATTCCAAGTCGCACCAGTCGTCTCCGGCTGGAAGGTAGTCCTCGACCTCGCGATGAATGTCCCGGTCTGTGGCCAGGACATACTCCTTGAACTGTCCGAGGCCCGATGGAATGCCGTGCCACAGGTCGAATCCATTGCCGACTACATAAAGCGTGGTGGGGTGCACGGTGTGCTCCTTAGGTCCCAAGAATCCGAAGTGTCTGGGCATTGAAGGTTATGGTCGATATAGTAATATCAAATAGCGTAAATAACCCATTTGAGGAGTCAGTCATGAGCGTCGTTGCAGACCGTCTCGGCGTGTCGACCCTTGTGGGTACGCCCAAAGAGATTCAGGCTCAACTCGCTCGGTCGCAGGCTGACCACGTGCTGGTGGTGGCGTTCGACCACATCAAGCCCAGTGTTTTCGCGGCATTGGCGGAAAACTTCACCAACGTCGCTTCATCCATGTTCGAGGTGCTGCTTGAACGTCAGGACCGCGAATCGCTCGAACGGCTGGCAGAAATGCTCGTGCCGCGCAATCCGCTGTCGCCCCGGCTGCTCAAGGAAGCGAGCCTGCTGGTGCAGGCGCGTAAGGCGGTGTTGGAAAGTGGAGACTGGTTGACCGCCGCGAACATCGCACAACTCGCGGAACTGAGCACCCGGAACCCGAGCGCTCAGCCCAATAAGTGGAAGAAGCAACGCCAAATCTTCGCTATCAACCACGGTGGCATCGATTACTTTCCGGACTACGGGCTGGATCGTGACGCTGGTTTCCGTCCACTGAAATCGCTGGCCAAAGTGATTGAAACCTTCGAAGGACACAAAGACGGCTGGGGCATGGCTTATTGGTTCCGCTCCGAAAACAGCTTCCTGGGTGGAAATCGTCCCCAGGATCTACTCGCTTCGGCACCGGACCGTGTCATTGCGGCCGCTGTGGATGAAATTCTTGAAATGACCCATGACTAAGCGATGCGCCAATCTGCCCGCCGATGGCGAGCCACCTAGTGAACCATCCTCGGCCGCGTCTGAGCCTTCGCACAACGACGTCGGTGCCTACGATGCCGTGCTCGAATTGGCCGACAGGATCGGAGTGTCCATTGTCCAGGGGAAGAGTTGAATGGAATGCTTCCGGATCGATGAAAGTGGTTATACCGGCTTTGACCTGATGAACCCTGAGCAGCGGTTCCAAGGAGCGACGGCCATCGCCATTGAGGATGACGAGGCCGGGCGCCTGATCCGGGAGCACTTTCCCAAGCTTCAGGCGGACGAACTCAAGTACCGGGCGTTGGCTCGGCGCCCAGCCAATCACCCCCGTCTGATGGCGCTGCAGCGCGACTTGCTAACCGACCACAAGTGCGTGACCTACGTCTGCGACAAGCGCTACCTGTTGCTGCTGATGTTCCTGGACTACGCGGTCGAGCCGTTCTACTACGAGCGCGGCATGGACTTCTACGAAGACGGGCAGAACTACTCGCTTGCGTCGCTGCTGTATACGGTTGGACCGACGCTCCTCGGCAAAGGCGCGCTCGACCGGCTGTTGGTCAGCTTCCAGCGCGCGGTGAAGGAAAAGAGCTCGGAGGCGCTTGGGAACCTGATCGATGCGGCGTGCGCATCGCGCTGGTGGGAACTGCCGGAAGCGCTTGGCCCGCTTGCGCAGTTCGCTGCCCCTGAATGCCTGAAGGCGATCGTCACGCCGGGCGTCAACACCGATGCTGCTTTCGTGGTGCTGCAGTCCCTGGTCAGTCGGATGGAAATCATGGCTGACGGCCCGTATCGGGTCGAGCACGATCAGTCCAAGAACCTGCTCACTTATCACGACCTGCTGCAGCGGTACATCCGCCATGAGAAACCGATCACGTTTCGTCAATCGGAGATCGCCAGCATCACCTTTCCGCTCAAGCTTCAGTCCGTGACTCAGATCGATTCAAAGCACAGTCCTGCAGTGCAAGTGGCGGACGTGATGATCGGCGCGGCCATCGAAGCGGCGAATACGCTTACCGGACAACGCGCCGGGGTACTGGATGCCGAGAAGGTCATGGCGCTGTACGCCGATCATCAACTGATCCATATGCTGCCCTCGATCGACTTCGAGGAGCAAAAGCGTTTCCGTCAGGGATCCCAAGCGGGGCAGGTCATCGACTATTTTGCTGAGAACTTCCACAAACCGTAATAGCGAATGGAAGCATGACCCGCCTGTGCCTACTGCGCTGGCGACCGATCAACATCATCAAGGACGCCATCGAAGCGTCTTCCTGTGTAGAGGGGGCTGCATGGCAAGCATTCATTCGGAGTACCACCGCTTCTTGGCGCACTTGGCGCAACGCCAGGTGCATGACGACGTGTGCCGGCTCGCGCATCTGGTGCTTGATCACCTGCAACCTCTGGCTGAAGTTGGTGCAGCGCGCCGTGGACGCTCCACCCGCATGGCGCCACTGGCCGTCGCCCATTTGGCGCAGATGCCGGTCGCGTACCAGGGAGATGGCCACGGACCCGAAGTCGGGCCGGCGCTGGGGCGCCTGCGCCAGCTTGAGGTGGGACCGTTTCGCGGATTCATGCGGCAAGAGACATTCGACCTCAGCCACGACATCACTTTGGTCTATGGCGCCAACGGTACCGGCAAGAGCAGCTTCTGCGAGGCGCTGGAAGTGGCGATGCTCGGCTCCATCAGCGAGGCCCAAGTCAAGCGGGTCGACCAACGGACATACTGCAACAATGCCCGGTTGCGTCGCCATGTCGCGCCCGTCCTGTCTTCCGGAGCACCAGACCAGGCCCAGGCTGTGCAGCCCAACGAAGCGGAGTACCGCTTCTGCTTCATCGAAAAGAACCGCCTCGATGACTTCGCCCGCATCGCGGCGCGTACTCCGGGCGATCAGCGGCAGCTCATCGCTACCTTGTTTGGCGTGGATCAGTTCAGCGACTTCGTGCGCGGCTTCAATCCCGCGCTCGACCAAGACCTGATGCTCGTCGGCGCCCAGGCTACTCAACTCGCGCAGCGGCGCTTGCAGTTGGCGAACTCTGAACAGACGATCGCTGCTTATCCGCAAAAGATCGCGGCGGTGGAGAACTCCGAGCAAGCGCTGGCGCAACGAATGTCGCCCGGCGCGACGTACCAGGCTTGCGTTGACTGGCTGCTCGGCACACCGGAGCAGCAAGGGCGGCTGCCGTACGTCCAGGCGCAACTGGTTGCCGTCCCACCTGCCGTTCATGAGGTGAGCCAAGCGCGGCTGCAGACGCTGCTGGATGAGGCTTATCACCTTCAAGGCCTGTGGCAGGCGGCCACCGGACAGCTTTCGGCGCGTGCTGGGGAAGTGTCGTACGCTAAGCTCTACGAGGCTGTGCTGGCCTTGACTGACGGGGCGACCACCTGTCCCGCATGCGGAACCGGATTGGCTGCTGTCGCACAGGATCCTTTCGCCAAGGCCCGCACGGGCCTGGAGCAGCTCGCGCAGTTGGCCACCCTCCAGCAGCAGGAAGCCGGCCTACGGACGCAGTTGAGCGAGGCGGTGCGGGCGCTGTGGGACGAGATGCGTCGGGTAGTCGCGGTTGGCGCAAACGCTTGTCCTGCACAGTTGCAGGCAGCAGGCCTGCCTCCATTGCCGCCTACCTCGACAGGCGCCTGGCTTGGCGCATGGGTCGATGGCGACCGGCGTGCCTGGAACGCTCTGCTGCAGGTCACGGAAATCATCGAGCGCGCCGACGCGCAAGCCCGCGAAGCGCATGCCCTGCGCGGGGCGCTGGCCCGGGAGCGGGACGCACTGGACCAGCACCGGCTGGAGATCGAACGGCTGCGGACCATACGCATGACAGCCGACCAAGAAATGGCCGCTGCCCGCCAGACCGTGGCCCAATTTGACGAGGCGAACCGTGAGTTGATCGAGTCGGTCGCAACCGAAGTGCCGGTAGTCGCGCACCACCTGCGGGTCAAGGCCGCCTACGACGGCTTCTTGCCCGAAATCCAAGCCTACTTGGCCGCATTGCCGGGCGTGCTGCTCCAGGGCCTCGGAGAACAGGCACGCAATCTGTACAACGCATTCAATCGTGCTGATCCGCCTGGCGACCTCTTGCACGCGTTGTGGCTGCCTGTCGCCGAAAACGGCAAGATCGAAGTAGAGTTCACCGGTGAGCCTGGCGTGCGCTATGACGCGCTGGTGGTCTTCAGCGAAGGGCATATCAAGTGCCTGGGTCTGGCGATTCTGCTGGCGAAGAACATCGCGCAGGGGTGCCCCGTGGTCATTTTCGATGACGTCGTCAACGCGATCGACGATGACCATCGTGACGGAATCTGGCGTACCTTCTTCGAGGATGGCTTGCTCGTCGGCAAGCAGGTCATCCTCACCTCACACGCCGAGGAGTTTCTGCACCGGATCCAGCAGGAATTGGGCGCCCGGCGGGCCGGGTCCATCAAGCGCTACAAGTTCCTCCCGCACCAGGGCGAGCATGAGCTGCGCGTTGACAGCGATCCACCGACGAAGAACTACGTCCTGTTGGCCCAGCAGGCGTTGGCAGCCGATGAGAAGCGTGAGGCGCTGCGCCAGGCGCGGCCCGCGCTGGAGAGTCTGACTGACCGTCTCTGGACTTGGCTGGGCCGGCGAGCAGATGGGCGCATCGAACTCAAGCTAGGCGGGCCACGCTCCCCCTGGGAATTGAACAACAAATGCGCAAAGTTGAGATCAGCCGTCGATCGCATCTCCGCGCAGCATGCTGGCGCGCCAGACGTCGTTGTCGCTTTGACCCGGCTGCTTGGTGTTGGTGCAGGAAGCATTGAATGGGGGTGTCTCAACAGCGGTGTCCACGATTCCCAGCGAGACCACGAGTTCGACCGCTCCTTAGTGAGAGTCATTGTCGAATCGATTACGGCGTTGGACGCTGCGTTAGATGTTCTGCAGAACCGATGAGCACTACAGCCACGCGGGACAGCATTCGCCTAAAGGTATTTCTTGAAGCTGCCCGCGGTCAGGCTCACGGCCAGCCCCAGCAAGGCGGCGCTCGGCAGCAGAATCAGCAGTGGATGCACCGAGATCGGCAAGGCCAGGTACGTGACCCAGGGCAGAACGGCCAGCGGCATCAGGCTTGCTTTCGCGCGGTGGTAGATGAAGCCCGATTCGCGGCCCGCGCCGAACCGGCGCACGTCCCTCCGCACTAGGCCGTCGATCAGGCCGACGAATGCCGCGGTGAGGATCAGCGGCAACGTGAGCACCAGGACCAGCAGGCGCACAAGGAAGGTCAGCGTCGTGAAGGCTGCGGCGATCAGGTAGCTCTCGGTCCAGACATAGGCCTGGCTGATGTAGTAGCGAAAGTTGCGTGTCTGCCCGTGGCTGGGTGCACGGGCGCGCTCGGCGGTCTGGCTCATGCGCTCCAGCAAGCCCGAGCGCACGAACACCCATTCGTATCCGGTATCCACCAGCTCGTGCGCCGTGCGCCCCGGTTCCTGCACGACCACGCTGCGCGTGAAGTGGTTGGACAGGTGCCCCAACTCGTACTGCAACATCTGCTGGGAGTGTCGCCAGCCCTCGTCCTTCCAGAACAGGTGCATTCCGACGCACTCCACGACAATGGAGAACAGCAGCGAGCCGATCAGCACCCCCAGCAGCCGGAACGGCAAGGTGATGGTGCCGACGATCAGGCCTTGGCGCTGGTTCTGCTCCCGCTGCGCGGTCGAGGCGGCATCCTTCATGGCGAGGCCTCATTGCCGGCGCTGTCGTCGGTGGCCACCGGGCCAGGTTCGGCCGCAGCGGCATCATCCAACAGGTCGTCGGGCAAGGCCCCGTCCTGCAACGCCGGGGAACTGGTGAACTCCCACCACTGCGTGGCCTCGCTGTAGCTCTGGCGCATGTAGCCCGCCAGTTGTTGCAGATCCTGCGGCATGACCTCATCGGGGTCCGGTGCCGGCAGCGGCATGCGAACCTTCCAAAGCTGGCCGCCCTGCAACAATGCGAAACATTGGCCCTTGGGTAAGGCGACGACGTGCGACGGCTCGATCATCGGCACGCTGGACATGCTGATGCGGTCCTGCGTGTTGCTGGTGAAGTCCGTCGCGCCGCGGATGTCCGAGCTGTCGGTCGCGCCGGAGACGATGGTGGTCGTATAGACCTCGACCTTCGGCAATTGCCGGGTCAGCAGTTCGGCGGTGGCCGTCTCCCTGACCCTCAGCATGAACAGATTGTTGAAATTGCCAATCACTTGACCCGCTTTGGCGCGGTTCCCGATACGGGCCTCGATGTCCGAAAGCGTCTGCGTGTACGCGGTGACCTGCAGACCGGCGCCGCCGCCTTTGTTGATCAGCGGCACGAACTCGTCACCCATCAGTTCATTGAATTCATCCGCGTGGACGTTGATCGGCACGCGCGTGCCAGCCGATGCGCCCGGCAGGCCGTCATCGATCCCGTGCTTGTAGATATGGCCTGCCACCGAAACGAGATCGCTGAACATCGAGTTGCCGACCGCTGCGGCGACCTCGGCATCGGATAGCGCGTCCAGGCCCACATAGACGACTGCGCGCTTTCGGATGACCTGCATCCAATCGAAGATCGGGCGGGGGTCGGCCAGGTCGGAATAGTTCGGCGCCAGAAGCTGGGAAATCTTCCCGCTGGTGAGCTTCTCCAGCAGCGGCAGCAAAGACGCGACGATCTTGTCGAAATACGTCTTGTCGTAGCGAACCGCCGAGCGCAGGCCGTCGAGCACCGGGTCGTAGTTACGGGCCTGGGATAGGTACTGCTCCAGCGCCACCACGCGCTTCTCGCGCCCAATCATGTTGCGCGGGATGTTCTTCTCGTTGAGCTTGGCCTCGATCTGGACGATCACCTCCCAGGCTTTGGGCTCGGTCTTGGCGAAGTAGTGCTGGGCGTACTCGATGAACAGCGCGTCGATGTTGATGACGTGCCGCTGGATCAGCATGTAGTCCGGGCGCTGCCCCAGTTCCACCAAGGCGCGGGCAATGATGTTGACGAAGCGCCACGCGAATTCCCTGAAGGCTGCGCTGTTGCCTTCGCCGGAGAGCTGCCCCGCGATGCGGGTGGCGACTTCCGAGATGCGACCGAATCGGCCTACGGCGTTGTAGCGTGCCGAAATGTCCGGCCACCCCAAATGGAAGACATAGAACTCGCCTTCGCGGCCCGCGCGCTTGGCCTCGACATACATCCGCTTCAGGAGATCGGCATCTCCTTTGGGGTCGATGACGATCACGACCTCGTGTTCGCCCGCGGCGTTCCTCCGGCGGATGTCTTGAGTGACGAAGAGTTCGGCCAAACGTGTTTTGCCCACCCTTGTCGTTCCCAAAACCAAGGAGTGGCCCACGCGCTCACCCAGCGGCAGGCTGACGTCCACCTCGTCGGGTTCGATGCCGTGCAGGCGCGGCAGGCCGCCCACTGGCGGCAGCGGCCGCACCGGATTGAAAGGCACGTCCCAGCCGGTGAGTTTCGATAGCCGGGACAGCGGGAACGGCGCGAACTCCAGCCGTTCCTCCAGGCGCCGGGCCAGCCGATAGGCCGGCGTCGGCTCGACGTAGCGCCGAAACTCTGGCCGGTACGTCTGCATGAGCCTATGGGTGTGTTTCTGCTCCCACAGAAAGCCGCGTCCCACAAACAGACGTTGCTGGCTGACCGGCACGTCCTTGCTGGTCATCACGTAGCGCGGCAGGCGACGGATGTTGCGCCGGTAGCACAGGATGACGCGGGCATCGCGGTAGCGGATCGCGCCATAGGCTCCGAACGCCAGCGCGCTGCCGACACCCATGGCGGGGCTCAGCGCGAGCGACCACGGGGCCACCAGGGACAGAAACGCGGCGCCTGCACACGCCGCGACGGTATATAGCTCCACCGCTGGGCGAAGCAGAACCTCGACCGGCTGTTTCCCCGACATGGCTTCATTGCTCGATGCCGGTGGCCGTGACTAGCGCCGGGTAGTGCCGCAGGCCCAAGCGCTCGGCCAAGTCGTCGCCGGACACGGGCGCAAGCGGCACGCCGGACGCCAGTGCGCGCAGCCGCGCCAGGCCTTGCACGGTCTCGACGTTGACCACCAGACCGACCGCGCCGCGCTCGCGCAATGAGGCTGCATGGCGGCGCAACCAGGCCTGGGAAGCCTCGTCGTCGCCCACGACCACGAAGGGACGCAGGCCCGGGGCCTCGATCACCCGCCGCGCGACGGTGCCGGGCGTGAGCTTGGCGCTGCGCACCGGCAACATCGCGGCCTCATCCGCCGGCGTGGCCGGGATCTGAGTCGCAGGGATGGGCGATCGGGCCGGAGTGTTGGCGCGCGGCTGGAGGCTCAGGGCTTCGTAGTACGGCAGCGCCGACGTGCCGCCACGGTCTTCGACCAAGATCAGCGGCTCGCCGGCACGCGAGGCCAGCGGCAGACCCGCCAGCAGCACGAGCAGGCCTTTCGCCGCGAGATGGGCCAGATGGGATTTCGTCATGGGGTGGTCTCCTGGCGCGCGGCGAGGACCGCGGCGGTTGGGCGCGTGCCCTGCACGCGGGCGAGGTGGCGGGAAACGCTCCGCCGGTAGCGGGCTGCGGGCTCGCCCCCCGCGGGGCGGTGGTAGCGGCCGATCGCCAGCAGCCAGTTCTCCCCCGGGATGTGCTGCTCCTTCAGGATCTCGGAGGCGATGGCGAGGTTGCGGTACGGATCGAGCAAGTCGCACGGGCTGGTGAAGCGGTGCTTGTGGTAGCCGAGGTTGATCTGACCCAGGCCCGCGTCGATGCGCGTGTGCGGCGTGGAGCGCATCGCCTGCTGCAAACCGGCGCAGGCGTCGGCGCGGGTCGCATAGCGGCGCGATTGGCCGGCGACGTTGAGGGACCACGGCCACGGGACGATGCGTCCGTTCCGCCGGATGCCGCTCTCCTGCAAGGCCACGGCGTAGAGCACCGTGGAGGGAATGCCCGCACGTTGGGCGGCAAGCTGATAGGCCGGAGGCGGAACCTCCTGGGCATGGACGGCGCAGGCGTACAGGCCAGCAGCGATCACCAGTACGCGAAACCGCGCCGTCAGGGCTGGCGCTGCCATTGGCCGTTCACCTCGCGCACGACCGCGGGCAGATCGCCGGGCAGACCCAGCGACAGCCAGCGGCCGCCGTCGTGGTTGAGCGTGATGGTGCCGCTGCGCACCCGTGTCGGGTCGATCTGTGCGCGCTTGGCCCAGTCGCGGATGCGCGCGTCGTCCTGGCGGCTGCCGACCATGTACAGGTCGAACTCGGTACCTGAGGATTGCAGGCGTTGCACGAGCTGTCCGCAGGCCGCGCAGCCGTCCTTGACGAACACCGCCGTGCGGCCGCCGCCGCGCACTGCGCCGCCGCTGGGTTTGTCGTCAGGCAGGTTCACCCGTTGCATGCCGGGGTTCAGGCGCTGCCAGGCTTCGTCGTAGGCACGTTGATAGGCAAGCAGCTTCTCGACGCGGCGCGCTTCGATTTGCACCTGCAGTTCTGCGTAGCGCCGCCGTTCCTCGTCGGTGCGGGCCTCGATGCCCAGGGCGGACAGAGGGTCCAGGTTAGGCGAATAGATGCCCAGCGGCCCGTCCATCAGCTCGCGGTATAGCGCCCATTCCTGCGGTTGGAGGCCCCAGTCGCCTGCTACCTGGTCGTCCGGGGTTCGGGCGACCAGCGGACGCTCCTGGTTCTGCGCATTGCGGGCCGGGGCGGTGACCGGCTGCTGCGCCCAGGCGGGCAATTGGGCGGATGCCAGCAGGAGCGCGGAAAGGATGATCGACGGATTCATGTGGTGTGCTCCGGTCAGGGAATCGCCACGCGACGGGTCTGGTTGCCGGCCTGGAACACGGCGGTGTTGCCCTCAATCGCCTGTAAGTGCCACGGGCCGAGCGCATCACCTGGCAGCAGCACCTGAAGCTGGTCAGGCGTGAAGTCCGCACTGCTCGGCGCAACGGACACGCTGCGCTGGCCAGCGCGCAATTCGGCGCCGACGACGCGGAACGGCAGCGGCGGCGGTTCGGGCTTGGCGGCGGCCTTGCCCGATGCGCGCGGCTGGGCGGGTGCTGCGGCGCGCGGAACGGGCGCAGCGGTCTGGCGCGCCTTGATCTGCTCGACCTCCGCGCGCAGCGCCTGAAGGTCGTCGGCAGCGGCATAGCCGCTCAGCGTTTTCTCAACCTGGGCAGCGCGTGCTTCCAAGACTTGGCGGGTGTCTTTGAGGTCTGCCGCCGTTGCGACGGCCGAACGCTGCTGGATGGCCTCGATCGACTCGACCAGGCCCGCCGCCCGGGCTTCCAGGCGTTGCAGGCGGGAATCCAGCCGTTCCTGGTCGGCCTGGTCGTTCATGGTCTGGTAGCCCAAGGCTACGAAGACGCTGAGGCCGATCAGCCAGAGCCACAGAAGGCTCTGCACCATCACGACGGCGGCCGGGCGCCGGGCAGACTGTGGGGCGCTCATGGCTGGCCTCCCGAAACCGAAGGCTCCAGCGGGAACGTCTGCACCGCCTCGGCGGCGGGTGGCTCGGATGCGGGTTCGATGACCGCGCTGTCGGCGGGCCGTTCGAAGCAAATCTGCCGTGCGCGATCATCCGCGTGCAGTTCCCAGGCCGGGCCAGCCAGTGTGAGCAGCGCATCGCGCAAGGTCATGGGGCCGAGGTGCAGGTGCGCCGCCGGCAGCGGCAGCGCGTACAGCTCGATTACCGCGTGCGCCGTCTGGCACAGGCTGTAACCGCTGCGCTTGAGCACATGCCGCAGCCCATCGCCGACGGTGGCGCGGGCATCTTCGGGCATGGACACGTCGATGGTCTGCAACAGCAGGTCGCGTTGCGCCGCTCTGGGTGCCAGCTCGACCAGCGTGTAGCGACCGTAGCGCACGACGGGGATGTACTCGGGCGCCTCGGGTTCGGGCGTGGCCAACACTTCCTCGATGGCATCAGGTGCGGGCGGCGCAGTCGTCGTAGCGCAGCCGCCAGCCAGCACCGACCAGAGCAGGCCGAGGACTCCTGCCAGCAGGCGGCGTTCGGGATGGTGAAACCAAGGTGGAGAGGGGCACATAAGCTCGGCGTCCTGAAACAACGAGCCCTCACCATCGCCGCTAAGGCCCGGGGCAGCAGCAAACAATGCGAACCACGCTGCGTCCGATTTGCCGGCAGCGGTCTAGTCGAACAAAAGCGGCCTTGAGGGCGCCGAAACGGAAAAGCTCAGTCGCGGTCGGCGGATGGAGGCCGGCCGCTTGACTGCTACTATTTGTTAAAACACCAGTGGACGGGGGCGTAAATGAGGGTTTCTCGGGTCAGGTTGATCAATTTCGCCAATTTCTCGGATGTTGATGTCGAGACGGGGGAAAGTATCGTCATCGTGGGAGAGAACAAGGTTGGCAAGAGCAATTTCATTCGCGGCCTGCAGTTGATCCTTGATCCGGGCTTGTCTGAACGCGATCGACAACTGGGGCTTGAACATTTCTGGGACGGACTTGGCGAAGACAAGGTTGGTGCGACCATTGAGGTCTCTGTGGATCTAACGGACTTCACAAACGATCCCCGGCTGATGGCTCACCTCAACGATTGCGTGATTGATCCTGGCCCACCCATGGTGGCCCGACTCACCTACCGCTTCCAGCCTAAGGCGGGCCTGGGGCGCGCCCCGGAATCGTTGAAGGACTATGAGTATGTGATCTTCGGTGGCAACGATCCCGAAATGCGTATCGGCGGCGCACTTCGCCGGATGTTGCCAATAGATGTTCAGGTAGCCCTGCGTGACGCTGAGAAGGACCTTGCGAGCTGGCGCAATTCGCCATTGAGGCCACTCATTGAGGATCTTGCCGCGTCGTTGGATGATGACGCCCGTGAGGAGATTCAGAATCAGGTCGACCAAGCACAGCGAGAGCTGGCTGGACACGAGGAAGTGGTAGCGACAGCAGAACGGATCAGCGAACGGCTGATCGCAATCGCCGGGGGGCAACATGCTGTCCCGGTATCGCTCGGACTTGCACCTACACGAGTGGATGCATTGCTGCGTAGCCTTCGGCTGCTTATCGACAACGGTGTTCGCGGTGTCGGCGATGCCAGCCTAGGAACGGCGAATCTGATCTTCCTGGCCTTGAAGAGCCTCGAACTCGACCGTCTCGTCTCCGAGGGGGAGCGCGACCACACATTCTTCGTCGTCGAGGAGCCCGAAGCGCACCTGCATCCGCATGTCCAGCGTCTTGTCTATCGCTACTTTCTCGGCACAAGAGCGGAAGATGAGGACGAAGCCCCTCCACTGACGACAATTCTCACTACTCACTCGCCGCATATCGCAAGCGTTACACCGATTAGGTCCATCGTTCTCCTGCGTCATAACGCAACGGACGGGAAAACCGTCGCGGTTTCGACCGCGAACACACCTTTCACACAGAGGGATGAAGACGACCTCCAGCGCTACATCGACGTCACTCGCGGAGAAATATTATTTTCCCGGGGAGTGATTCTGGTTGAAGGGGACGCCGAGCGCTTCATCATTCCCGCGTTCGCCGACGCCCTCGGGATTCCTTTCGACATACTTGGAATCACTGTGTGCTCGGTCGGGGGGACGAACTTCACTCCTTATGTGAAGCTTTTGGGCCCTAAAGGGCTAAATATTCCACATGTAATTTTGACAGATCGCGACCCGGTCAATGGCAAACCTCCACTAGCCCACAGGCGATTAATTAATCTCTTAAACGAGGTCGATGACGAATATGGTTACGATGACCTGGATATAGATGAGGTGCTCAAATACGCCGCAGAGTTTGGATACTTCGTCAACGAGAGCACGCTGGAATCCGACCTATTTGCCGCCGGAATGACCGAGGCGATGAAGTCGGTAATCGAGCAGGAGTTGCCGCTGAGGCAAGTCACCCGGGACGCATTGCAAGAGTGGGTGGATGATCCGGATCAGGTCGATGAAGACCGGCTGCTGAAGTTGATTGAACGGATTGGCAAGGGGAGATTTGCACAGGCACTTGCGCCGTCGGTGTCTGAGGACGTTTGCCCGGCCTACATTCGCTCTGCGCTGGAGCATATCCGCGATGCCGTCGCGTAACGTCGGTACAGCCTACCTGGCGCAGGCTGCCGAGTTGGCTGGAAATCCAGGGCAGTTGGCAGCTTACAACTCTCAAGGACATTGTGTGGTACTCGCTGGTCCCGGGAGCGGTAAGACCAAGACACTCGTCCTAAAGCTCGCCCGCATCCTGGCCGAAGACGTCGAGGCCCCTCGTGGCGTTGCGTGCATCACTTATAGCCAGGAGTGCGCTCGCGAACTCGCTCGCCGAATTGAAAACTTGGGACTTCAGCAGGCACCTAATCTTTTCATTGGTACGGTCCATGGGTTCTGTCTGCGTCATCTCTTGATGCCGTATGGACGCCTGGCCGGCCTGCCCATATCTTTCCCACTTTCGGTAGCCACTCAACGAGTCAGTGATCGGTTGTTGAAGCAAACTGGAGATGCGCTTTTCGGCCAGAACCATCCGTACAAAGTTATTGACCTCGGGCGGCATCGCCGTTCCGTGCTCAATCGAAATAGCGTCGCTTGGCGTAGCGAGGAGGAACTCGCTGCCTGGGCCGAGGCCTACGAGGCCGCTCTGCGCGACGAGGGGCTGATTGACTACGATGACATGGTTGTCTTCGGCCAGCGTTTGATCGCCGAGCACGACTGGGTACTACCTCTGGTTCAGGCAAAATTCCCCGTGCTCGCGGTGGATGAGTACCAGGATTTAGGCGTGGCACTGCATCGCATCGTCAAACGCCTTGCCTTCGACGGGGGTGTCCGACTTTTCGCTGTCGGGGATGCGGATCAGTCGATATATGGATTTACGGGAGCTGATGGCGCGTTGCTCATGGAATTGGCGGCTCGCAGAGACATTGAGCCTGTCCAGCTTCAATTAAATTACCGTTCTGGTGCAGGGATCGTGACTGCGTCAGAGATGGCGCTTGGAGAAGCCCGAGGCTATCAAGCGAGCGATCCTGCGCGACAAACGACCATCGAATTTGTCCTGCGCCCGGGTGGTATGGCGGACCAGGCTGCGCACGCCGTCGCGCAGATCATTCCGGCGGCCTTAGCCTCCAAGCCGGGACGAACACTGGGCGATATCGCGATCCTATACAAAGACTATCGCGCAGGCGATATCGTGGCTGAAGCTGTGGCAACCGGTGGTCTCGATCACATCCGTGTGGATACCGCAGCACCTTACCGCAAGGTTGCCCTAACAAGTTGGGTAGAAGATTGTGCGGCGTGGTGCGCGGGTGGCTGGCGTGTTGGACGCCCACAATTGCGTGGACTACTCGACCGCTATCGCGCATTTCATCGGGCGAGCTTGGACGATTCACAGGCCAAGCGCGAAGAGCAAGAGCTAACCGCCTTGCTATGGGAGCTGCGTGCTGACCAGCAACCTGCGCGAGAATTTGTTGCTTCGCTGCGCAACGGTGTAGTGGATCATCTGCTGGCGGCTGAATTGGCGCTCGCTGATCAGAAGGAGCAACTGGATCGCATGACGGCAGCGCTCGCTGAAGGCGGTGCACTGGCTTCGCTAGACATCACGAGTTTGGGCGGTCGGGACGGTTCGCCCGATCACCTGAATCTGCTGACACTGCATTCCGCAAAGGGCTGTGAGTACGACGTCGTCATCATGGTTGGACTCGACCTCGGAAATCTGCCGTGGCGCAATGAAACTCCAGAGAAGTTGCGCGAAAGTCGCCGGCTCTTCTATGTGGGACTCACACGTGCTCGCGACGAGGTCCACATGCTGTATTCGGGCTTCGTTGATGGCCGCTATGGCCCTATGCGCTTTGGGCGCTCGCCATTCCTTGATGAGCTGGAGGCGCGAATGCGTGCCGCTGGCATTTGAGTGTGAACCCGGGAATCTGGAGTGTCGGTGCTGCGTCGGCGCATGTCGAGCAACACCACAGTCGAGCTACATCTTTGCAGCCAAGCGATTGGCTGCGAAACGCTCGCGCGCGAGTCTGGCGGCGTTATTCATCGAGTCTAGGTTATCGATACACCATAGACCGTTGATGCAAAGAAAGCGCTCACTAAGCACTGCTTCAAGTATGTTTGGAAGGGTTGCGTTGAAGAATCCGGCACCCTTGACCGTTGGGGCCGGATCTAGCTCAAGCATCGCGACCGGCAGGTCAGAAAGGCACGGGCCGAAGTGGCCGGCCGAAGGGAACTTGCCCCCAAACTCGGTGCGCAGACGCTCCTTTCCCATGCTCTTGGTGAGAGTGCTATATCGCTCCTGCCGCAGCAACCAAAGAGACTTGATGCCCGCCTCGCGGTACCGCTCTTGGCGTTTACGGTAGTCACGGAGCGACTGATACGATCTTTGGATCTCGACAGCCAACCTAACCCCATTGCGCTCACCCCAGACATCAGCCTGCCAGCGACCTGCATCACCCGAACCCGGCATTTCAACCGAGGCACGGAATCCAAGATCTTCAAGCACGCTGCGCACAAGTATCTTGGCCGCCAGGTGCCATTGGCTTTCTTCGGAAGTACTGCACGCACCTCCTAGATGCGCGAAGAAGGGGTACCCATTAGCACTAACCTTGGGAATCGCTGGAGCGTTGCAGCAAGGCATCAGCAGATCACCGACGCAGTACGCCCGTTGCAACTCTTCCCACTGCGCCTGAGACATATGCAGTGCGTTGGCTGCACCAGTACCATCTGCATATGCTGCTTCGATCACCATAGCCATAGTGCCTCCTTGAATCTCGGTATTGTCTGATCAGTTTAGCCTTCCCCGCGCTGGGACCGGGGCGGTGATCGAATCCTCCGAGCAGCAATTTCCTAGAAAAATGCCGGCACCCCCGAAAGGATGCCGGCAGACAGCAGATCACGCAGTTACCAATTGCCGGGCCAATGCGACCTCGACGGAATCACCATCCTGGTTCAGGACATCGAGCCCCGATTCGGGTACATCGCCCGAAGTGGACTGCGAGACCATGATCTTCTTGGCCATCAGCTCCAGGCAGGTCATCTGCGAGGAGCCGGCGTAGCCCAGGTAGATCACGCGCACGGACAGCTTCTGCCCGATACGCCAAGAGCGGCGTGCCGCCTGCTGGAGCGAATACACGTTGTAGCCCGACTGCATGAACACGATCGTCGGAAACTCCAACAGGTCCAATCCCGTCTTGACAAGCTCGGGATTGGTGATGAGCACGTCGATGCCACGGTCCAACTGCTCGGCGATCCAGTCCTCGCGGCGGCTGGCATCCACGCTTGCGCGCAGTACCGCCACTTTGAAGCCTTCCTGCTCCAGCAATACCTTCAACCGGCTAGTCGTGTCGCGCGTGCCGGTATAGACCGTGTAGGCCAGAACCTTGCGGCCCTGTGCTTTCTCTTCCCTGCAGATGTCGATCAGCTCACGCTCCTTGGGGCTGATCTCGAACTCGTTGAACTGAGCCGGGACGAACGCCAAGGTATTGCGTGTGCGCGGATGCACCACGGTCTCCGACCGGAAGCAGCAGTCCGGCCAGGCCAGCAGCACGTTGAGGACCACACCCAGCAAGGTTGTATCGCGTCGCGCCAGAGCCTGTTTCAGCTCCGCGGTCAGCCGACCCGCCAGATCGCGGTAGGCCGCGGCTTGCGCCGTGTCCATCGCGACTTCACGGAACTCCTCGTCATACGGTGGCAGGACGTTGCCGCCGATGTCTCTGAGTTTGAGGAAGATCGTGAACGGCAGGATGCAGCGCAGCACGCCCTTGGGGCCGAAGCCCGGAGCTTTGACCGTTCTGACACTGACTTTCGTGCCTTTCGCGGTCTTGTGCGCCGTCCCGGTGCTCTCGGAATAAATGTCCTTCAGGACACCGTGATCGCGCATGAACGCCATCGCGGCCGAGGTCATGCTGCCGCTCGTGGTCGGGCGATAGCCGTCTTCGATCATCCGCCCGGGAAGGGCTCGGAACAGCAGGTGGAACAGATCGTCGCCGTAGCCGCCCATCAACGTGCCGGTCAGCAGTAAGGTCTTGCGAGCCTTCGCCGCCAGCACGCCCATGGCCTGGCCCTGGGCGCTGCCGCCGTTCTTGTACTCGTGGGCCTCGTCGGCGATGAGCAGGTCGAACGTGCCTTGCGGCAGGTAGTCGGGTAGGGACAAGCCATTGCTGGCCCATCCCCCCCTAAGAACCGTACGTGAGAGTTTCCCCTCATACGGCTCAAGCCTTTCAAAGCCCGCTTTCGCGAGCCGGCTTCACCACCTTGAGACCATTGACGTGGATCTGGTTATGACAGTTCGGATGCACCATCACGAGGTTGGTACTCCCGTCCTTTCCGCCATCGACCCGCCGGATGATGTGATGGACATGCCACCCCGACTCCTGCGTGATCAATTCGCCGCAGATTGGACAACGACGATCCTGATCCAACCAGAGGTTGATGAGCTTCTTCCTGCCCCTCAGCGAGTTCTGCATCTTGAGGCTCATACGCTCCTCAAAGTACGTTTCCCACATCGGGTCGAAGGGTTGGCCTCCAACTTGATTGGCCGGTGTCGCCGAATGGGCGTATCCGTTGCTTTCCGCAGTGACGTCAGGATCGGATTCCCGTCAGGGAACCTTTCGCCTGTCGCCGCCGCAAACACCCAGTTACGGGTGCCGACGGAATGGAAGTAGCGCTGTTTGATCCAGACGCTGCTCTTCTGCGGATGCCGACGAACGGCCCACTGCCACAACACACGCCAAATCTCGTGATCGACACGCGCGAACGTCGCTTTGGATACGACGTGCTGGTGATAATTCGCCCAGCCGCGGATCATTGGGTTGAGCATCCGAATCAGCCGAGGCTGATCCAGCGCCTTGTTGCCTTTGACCGCCGAGCGCACTTTCTCCAAGAAGGTCGCCACGTTCGCTTTCGACGGCTTGATCAACAGCTTGCCGTTGTACTTGCGCACGTTTTGTCCGAGGAAGTCGAAGCCGTCGTCGATGTGCGTGATCTTGGTCTTCTCGGGTGAGAGCGTGAGCCCCCGTTCCTGCATGAAGTCCTTGATGATCGGCATGACCTCCTGCTCCAGTAGCTCTTTCGAGCGTCCCGTCACAATGAAGTCGTCCGCATACCGCACATAGTTGACCATCAAACGGGTCTGTACACCGTTGGCGTACCGCTTTCTTCCGAACGCGGCATCCAGTTTGGCTTCCAGTCCGTCGAGGACGAGATTCGCCAGGGTTGGCGAGATGATGCCCCTTGCGGGGTACCGGCTTCGGTTGGAAAAAGTTGCCGATCTTCCATGTATCCAGCCTTGAGCCACTTCCTCAGAATCTCGCGATCCGTCGGTACATGACCCATAAGCCAGTCATGGCTGATGTTGTCGAAGCAGCCTTTGATGTCGCCTTCGAGAATCCATTGCGGAGCCACCTTCTTGGACAGCGTCGTGAAGCACTGTTCGATGGCGTCCGCCGTAGACCTTTCGGGTCGGAACCCAAACGAGCGTCCGTCCGCTGTGGTCTCGGCCACGGGTTCGAGAGCCAGCAGGTATAGCGCCTGCATCGCCCTGTCTTTCATGGTCGGGATACCCAGCGGCCGCATCTTCCCATTGGTTTTGGGAATATAGACACGCTTCAGCGGTTGGGGACGATACCCGCGCCGCTTGATTGACAACATGGCTTGAGACTTGGCTTCCGGGGTGGACCACGTGATGCCATCCACGCCCGGCGTCTTCTTGCCTTGGTTCTCGGTGACTCGTCTGACGGCCAATGCTTTGCCGCTGAACGAGTGGGTCAGAATCCATTGCAAGGCTTTCACCTTGCCGTGTTTCCCTTCCCGAGTCGCCTTTACGATACGCGCTTGGAGCCTTCGCACTTCACGGTGACACCTGGCCCAGTCGATGCTGTGCCAGTTGACCGATTCGTGTGAGGGCGCACCCGCGCAAGCAATTTCTTGCGTAGTCATCTGCAATTCCCTCTTGAAGAAGGTTAGACAAACTCTCTCGTAGAGAAAGACCAAGTGGAAGTCTGCCCGCTTTCGCGTGGGATGATGTTGCCTTGCGGCTCAACCCCTATCCGCCCCATTACAGGGCGGCATTCGCTTTCTCCACATTCCTTTACCCGCACCACCAACAGCATTCCTTACGGTCTGCCTGCCCCGAGGGGCAGCGATACGGGCTTACCGTGTTTTACCTGAGTAACGAGATGGGTTAGACCCTGCCTTTCCACCGGCGGTCATGATGTCCGTGTGCCCCCAAAACGGATAAAGGGCAACCGACCGCATACCTTTTGGTTCAAGCCTGTCAGCATCTTTGGCTTGTCATTCATAACGGTGTTTAACAGCAGTTCACTTTCGTTGGTCATACCACCCAGCCTAGCGCCGTACCCGCATTGATGCTCGCAGATAACGCCTTGCCTCACGGCGTTGGCGCGGCCCGAAGGCCCAGCTACATTGTCCCGGCAGCTTCACACAAGACCGTTATCAGTCCTGCATGTGCCGGTAGGCTACTGATGACGGAACACCAGGTTCCTCGCCGGGATTGCCCCCGTTGGAACAATTACTCAGACGACTTCACGTCGCACGCGCTTGATGAACTCGGACGGTTGATAGCCGCCCTCGCCAAAACCGAACTCCATGTTGGCCATCGCACGTTCCATGCGCGTGGCTTGACGGTCGGAAAACACCAGCTCGCCGTTGCCGTCCATGAGGTTGATGAACTCATGGATGTTGTCGCCCAGCATCGACGCCAGGAACCCGTCGCCGAACTTCTGCATCAGCTTCTGCGCGGTGACTTCCCCGATCGTCGGGATGCGCTTCAACGCTTTCAGCACGGCCGAGGACTGGTCGCTGCCGGACAGGCTGCGCGGGCGGATCAATGTCCACAGGGGCGCGGCGCAATGGCTGCACTTCCTGCGGTACTCCTCGGCTTCGAGCGCGACCGGGTTGACCGGCTCGCCGTCGAGGTCGGTGATGACCGTGCCGCAGTCAGGGCACGCTGCCACGTCGCCATGGCGGGTGCGCCGCGTGGTGAAGACAGGCTTCCAGTGGAATCCCATCCGCATCCTGACGCGCCCCAGGACAAAGAACTCCTGGCCCGTGGGCTGCACACCCAACTGCTCGCGCAGCTTGATGAGCTTGACCAGCGTGTCCGGGCCGTTGAGCACCCAGACCTTGGCGCCTGCCACCGTCTCCTGGATCTCGCGCCGCCACTTGTAGACCAGGTGCGGTGGAGAAAGAACCAGGGTACGGCGATAGCCTTCGGCGTTGAGCACGGCGGCTGTGGCGATACCAACGGTCGTTTTGCCGCAACCCATCTCGCCGTTGACGATCGCGGCGTGTTCGCCACGGTCGATCAGCAGCTCGGCGGCGGCATGGACGACTTCGGCTTGGGCTTGGAATAGCTTGCGTTTGAGGCTGGCGACGACGAGTTGACGATGCGCCTGCGGCTGGCCGGTATAGACCGGCGGATTGGCGCTGTTGAGGGCGTCGAGCAGTTCGTCGCCGAACTCGCCGACAAAATCCTGAAGGCTCAGGGTCAGAGGGTTGGATTCCGCGTCGAGCAGTTCGCCCTGTACGGGCGTGGCTTCGGCGGTAGTGTTTTCGAGATCGAGGGACATGGTGATGCTCCAAAGAAAATGGGGCATGCACCACCCCCAAAGGGGCAATGGCCTGCCCCAGGGTGGGAAGATCAATCGGCACACGGCCGACGGTGGATGGAAAACGCAGGCGCTGGCGGCCTGCTGGTGAAATGTGCTTAGTCTTCGGACGGCAGCACGATGGATGTGAGATGGCGTTTCGCATCGGTGACGATGCGAATGCGCAGCGCACGATGAATCACGTAGTGCGATTCCAGCAAAGCACCCGATTGAAGTGCGATGCCGTTGGCTTGCCATTGCCCGTCGCTGACGTCCCCCCAGTCGCCACGGACATGGCGACGGAAGTACGGAATCGGGTCAAGACGACCGGCGCGGACCAGGCGGTCGATACCTTCGCTGAGGATGAGTGCACCTACCGGAAACAGCAGGTCCTGGCAGTAGGTTTCGATGTGTCGGGATGCCATGGATTCCTCCTTGATGGATTCATTGAGCCACGACACCCCTGGCGGAGTGAAGTGGCTCCGTCAGGTGACTGGGATGACGATGGGTGACTTCAGATCATGTCGCGCTCTTCGGGAAGCTGGACAACCGTGGTCTGGTGGTCTTCGCTGGTCTTGACGATCAGAACCAGCTCCGGCGTGATCCGGTAGTAGGAGATCATCAGGTTGTCCTGTTGGAGTGCGACGTCGTTGGCCTTGCGGGTGGCCTTGTCGATCTCGCCCCAGTCACCGCGCACATGGCGCTGGACATAGGTCAAGGGGTCGATCAGGCCTTTGCGGGCCAACCAATGCACCTTCTCGCTCAACTTCAGCGAGCCCGGTGCGAACAACGGTTGCTTCTGCGGCGCGGGCCGCTTGAACGGATTTGGGAACATGGTGTTTCTCCTTCGATGTGGTACAGCAGGACAGCAGCGCGTCCGGTGGATTAACGAATGGTCAAGACGTCGCCCCGTGTCGGGGAGCCAGGCGTCATGTCCCACGCGCGGATGACAGGTACGAACTTGTCGGTGAGGATGCGGGTCTCGGCGATGGAGCCGTCTTCGCGTTCGGTGAATTCCCGCTGGAGCGTCTTGTCCTTGTGGGTGTCACCTTTGACGACGAGCACGCGCCCCGTCTTGGAGCGCACAACCCCCGAGATCGCGCCTGCGGCCAGAGCCAGGGCGAGATGCCAGTGGGACAAGGCCCGCGCCGGTGGACGCAGCGACTGCTGCGCGGCCCCCAGGTGCGTGTCCTGCGACGGCCAGAGGCCTTGCAGCCTGCCAACCTCGTCGGCGAACTGCTCGGGCTCCATCGTCACGCGGAAGAAATGCTCCGGCTCGGCCGGACTGGCGGGGACGATGTACGGCAGGAACGGCCATTCGCTCGGCAGTTCGTCAGCTTCGATCTCGCCTTGCCCAACCTGCAGCAGCAGATTGCGCACGGCCTTGACGCCATCCGAGGCCTGCTCGCGCTGGCGCACCCGCCGGCCGAAGATCACAACTTGCTTGAACTGCGTCTCCACCGCTCGGTAGATGCGCAGGTCGGTGTAGTGGCGCGTCAGCCAGCCGACCAGCTCCGCGTCGAGCACGTAGCCGGGGACGATGAAGACCAGCACGCCGCCGTATTGCAGCAACGACAAACTGCGCTGGTAGAACAGTTTTTCGAGGCGGGCACGACCCTGGCCCTGATAGCCGATGTTGCCGTTGACGTCCTTGGACAGGTCGCCATACGGCGGGTTGAGCCAGAGCAGTCCGAACGACTGCTTGGAGACCATCGTGTCCATCAGGTCCGCGTGCAGGCAGTGATCGACCAGGCCGCGGGCATGGCGTGCCCGCTCCGCGTCGAACTCAACGGCGAACGCCTTGGCCTGCTCGCGCCCGAGGGCGTGGGCGGCTTCGGCGATCGCTACGCCTTCGCCGGCGCAGGGATCGAGGATGCACATCGGCCCGTCGCTGGGCATCAGTGCGTTGAGGGCTCTTTCGAGCGTGGGTTCATCAGTCGGGAAATACCCGTTCTTCACGAAATTGCGGGCAAGCCGCGGGAACATGAGGGCCATGGAAGTCTCCTGGTTGGCGGGGATGAAAGACGGAAGCACACCAAGGCGTGCCTCCGAGGGTGGGTCAGGCCGCTACCACTTCCGGCGTCCAGATCTTGGCCGGGTATGGATAGGCGGTGAGCACGTCACTGCGGATCAGGGAGCCCAGCGCCAGGGTCAGCGTCGGCACGTCGATGGCGAGCCGATGGCCTTCCAGCGGCCCGAGGGCGAACGGAAGGCGGCCCAGCATCTCGCGGCTTTGCAGCAGTTCCAGCACGGTCTCGCGCCAGTGGTCGAGCAGCGGCAACGGGCACGTGTCCCGCACCAGCGTCCACAGGCGGTCAAGCCTGTGGGCGCTGTCGCGTGGCAGCAATGCCAGCGCGCTGGCGTTGGCCTTGTCGGGCTTGACGCAGCGCCGGTCGAACAGCCACACGTTGGACAGCGAACCGAACAGCGTTCGCCGGTAGGCGCGCGTGATGCGCTTTTCCAGGCGATCGACGTTGCCGATGAACACCGGGACGCTGCCGCCCTGGTCGGTGATGACGTGAAACTGGTCCAGTCCCTGCTCGTCGCGCCCAAGGGTCAGGCGAGCGAGGAACTGCTGGACGGCGGTGTCCCGCGCCCAGATCGACAGGAAGATCAGGTTGCCCTGGTCGTCGCCGACGCAGGCGTCGGCCATCACATCCGGGCATTCGTCGATGCGGTACAGCGTGGTGGAAGAAGTGTGTGCGGGCATGGTGGTGTCCTCGGATGAACGGGAACAGCACCGCCCGCTGGGGCAAGTGCTGCCCCTGGGGGTGGAAGAAAACCGCTCAGTCCGGCTCGAACTGCCGGGTGTGCGGGTTGAAGTGAAGCACCTCGTCCACCGCGGTGATCGGCGTGAAGCCGTCCAGGTAGATGTTGTTGAGGTACTGGTCGCGGTAGGTCAGTGCCTGCCGCGCCTGTTTCTCGGTGAGGCCGTTGTCGATGAAGTACGCCAGCATCTCCTCGTCGGAGGACACTTCGTCGTTGGACAAACTCCCTTCAACGAGCGCCAGCAGCGAGGGGGAGAGCGCAGCGAGGATCAGGTCCATGTCGGTTCCTCCTGGCTCAGACCATCAGCGTTGCGGCGGGTGCCGTGACAGCCGTGGGTGTGCGTCGCCGAGCGTGGTAGGCGCGAACGCCTGCACGCCATTCGGCAGACTGCTCCGGTGCAAGGTCCAGATAGGACAGCGGGCACGAGTAGTAGTACGGGTGCATGGACTCGTCCAGCGGCTTGTAACCCCACTGGCCGCCGCTGCGTTCAAGCAGATCGCAGCGGATGTAGCGCAGGGATTGGCCCGGCGCGAGATCACGATGTACGCCTTCGACCTTGGCCGTCACTTCCGCGACAGACCAGAGGACGTTGCCGCGCAGCGCGTGGGCGATGACCTTGACGCTGGCGCGCTCGGTCTCTTGCGGTGCGATCAGTTCCGCGATCAGTTCAGACCGCGATTGGGGTGAGAAATACCAGCCCATGAGAGGCCTCCTGGAAAAGTAGAGCCGGAGGCCTCCCCACGGGGAGGGCCTCCCGGCGGGTGATGAAAAGCCGCAGGTGCGGCGAAGGAACCTATGCTTTGCCCTTAGTCCCAGTCGTCATCGTCGCGATCACAACCGGCCGGGCAGTAGCCGAACTCGATCCCATGCGAGCAATAGCCATGCTCCGCATTCCAGTCCTGGGCTTCCTGCCGCTCGGCGGGTGTTGCGTAGTCCCATTCGTGGGCTGCGATTTCCAGGGCCTGAGCTCGCTGGCTTTCCGGCAACCGACTAGCTTGCGCGTCGATCTCCGAACTGAAAAGCGTGACCCAATGATCCCAGGACAGGCCGCAACCACGCTGGGCGTGCTCGGCGGCTGTCTTGCAAACAGCTCGCCATGCGGATTCATCCAGCGCGGAACGGGGTACATCGAAAGCGATGGTGGACATGATGGAGACCTCCAGAAAATGGCCGAGGCCTCCCCCGCAGGGGGAAGGAACCCCGGCGGGTGGATGAAGAACACCGCGGATGCGGCGTCTGCGATCACGCAGGTTGCAGTTCGGCCTGACGGCTCCACTCCTGCGTCTTGAAGTCCAACGCAAAACCCAGTTCGCCCAGGCGGGCGATCTGCGCGCGCAGGGCGCGGCGGTCGATGGTCGAATCCAATTTCACGGACTCGCCCAGCGGCCACAGCAGACCGAACAGAGCGGCGTCGCCATCTTCGGTGCTGCCGGGGGCAGCCGCCGCAGCGGGCGTCGGCGCATCCACACCGAAGGGCGTGGTATCGACCAGAGGATCCGCCGACGCCTGCACGGGTGCGTGCTTGGCGGGCGTGGAGGCCTTGGCAGACTTGGCCGGCGTTGCTGCAGGCTGCGTCCCCAGCTCTTCATCGAGTGGATCGACGTCCTGGGTGGCGAAGCTTCGGGCTTCGTCGCGGCTCAGTTTGTCGATTCCGTTGAGCGTCATTCCGTCCAGGTTGGCGCGGATCTCGAACCGCATGCCGTCGCCGACCGGATAGGACTTCGGGAAGATGTAGCGGATGATGAATTCCCCGTCGTATTTTCCTTCGGGGTACTGCTCCAGCTCCGCATCCTTGACCGCGAACTTGCCGATGGGGGTGACAAGGCGGCCGACGGTGAACGGGCCGTTCTTGCCGCGTATGGTGCGCAGCGTGAGCTGGCCCGGAACAATGATGGGCGATACCGATTGCTCGGGCGCCGATGTGGTTGCCATGTTGGTTCTCCTGATGACGAATAGCGGGCCGCCGACGGCGCCCGGTGGATGAGAGGAAATGGACCTCACCCGAGCTGGGCGAGGTCCGCTTGGCATCACGCCTTGAGCTGGCGCATGCCTTCGGCCAGCAGCCACAACGCCCGGTTCAGGCGCAGGTTCTGGTCGATTCCTTGCACCGGACGGGTGCGTTGATTGCGGCCATTGGCCGAGCGTCCGTTCAGGCCCCCTTTGACTAGGTTCTCCTGGACGCGGTTGAAGACGGCCCACAGGTCGTTCTTGCGGTCGTCCCAGCGCCTGGGCGCCAGAAGTTGGCTCTCCGTGACAGGGGTGGACTTGGCCGGGTCGTCGTACTTGAGTGCGAGCGCGGAATTCGCAAAGATTTCCGCTTCGCCCTCATCGAGGGTGATGGTGCGCATCGCATCGCGCGCGTCCTGCACGCGCTCGAAGCCTTCGAGAACCTCGTAGGCACCTTCGATCACCTGGCTTGCCACGTCGCCCTTGTGAGGAACGCGGATGTCTGCGGTGGTGTCACCGCAAACCAGGCCGTTGTGGCAGACGAACCGGAACATGCCGGCGAGCATCTGATAGCTGCTCGTGCCGTCATGGCTGTTGAGCAGGATGATCTCGTTCGCCTCGTCGCCGTTGATCTGGCTTGCATGGCGAAGTCGGATGAGGTGCTTCGTGTACTCGCGCCGATCCTCGTTGCGCACGCGCGTCTGACACACCATGAAGGGCTCGAAGCCCTCCTGGCGCAGCTTGGTCAGCACGGTCGAGGTCGGTATGTAGGCATACCGATCGGACCGGCTCCCATGTGGAGCGTCGGCGAAGATCGACGGAACGACGGCACGAATGCGGTCGTCCGAGAGTGGGCGATCAGAGCGCAGGATCGGGGATTGCGGAGCAAAACGGGATGCCAGAGACATGGCTGATCTCCTTTGAGAAATGCGGTAACCGCGCGGTCGTGTGACCACGCGGGACTCGGGGGATGAAAAGACGCAAGCACCTTTGGCGTCTTGGGGACGCGGCGGATGCTAGGGAGGAGAAGCGACAAGGCCCCATGAGGGGCCATGCCGGATCAAAACGAAGCGACCAAGGCCGGCTCCTGCTCCTCGACTTCACCCTCGGGCTCGCGCTCGGCGGACTCGACGGGTAGGTCGGAAACGGCGTCGGCGGCAGTGTCGATGGCGTTGTCGGCTTCGGGCGCGGGTGCGTCCTCCACCGTTGGCGCCTCGGCTTGCGCCTGGCTCATCGGATAGACCTGGGTGCCATCGATCTTGATCAGACCGATGTGGATCAGCGTCGACTCCAGGCTTGCGGCCGGTGCCCCAGCGTGCTCGCCCTTGGTACGGATGTACGGATCGATCTTCATGTCGTTGAGACGGAAGGCGATCAGCACCTTGCGATCCCCTTCGATGGCCTGCACGCATCGGCGAACCAGATGCTCGGCCCCGAGGGTGGCGACGATCGTGTCGAAGTACCGATATTCCGGTTCATCGACAGGTCCGGCCAATGCGGCGATGGAGCATGACAGGAACGGATCGCCATCCTTGGGGGTGACGTCCTTCGGACGGTTGAGGTAGCCGATGCCACGGGTAATCAGCTCGTGCTGCTCGATTGAAGCCAGTTCGGCCCGCTCGATCGGCTCGGCCTTGAGCAGTCGCGCCTTGAGGGACGCGGCGGCCTTGCCCTGGTTTTCGCCCTTGTCGCGGATGTACGCATCGCCCCACAGGTCACCGAGGCGAAAGCGCACCAGCGGGCGCTGCTTGGAATCGTCAACGCCGATGTAGCGCTGAACGAGCTTCTTGGCCTCGGCACCCGAGACCTTGACATCGAAGTAGCGGTAGCTGGGGTCCCTGGCGGGGCCGACCAATGCGGCGATGGTGCATGCCAGGAAGGGCTGCGCACGGCGGCCGCCCCTGACGGGCACTTCACGGACACGCTGGATGTAGCCGATGCCCGATGTGTGGAGGTCGAAATACGATTTCTCGTTGGACGTGGTGTTCATGGTGAATCTCCATTGGGAAAAGCGGAGACACACCGGCCCACGCATGCGGGGAAGGTGCGTGACCCCGCGGTGGGTTGATAAGGCGAAAGCATCCGCCACCAGAGGCTGGTGGCCGCTCGCGGAAGGATGCGGTGCGAGCTGGCTCGGTCACGCAGTGGGAACTGCGCCGCAACCTCGAAGACCGATGGTTGCCTGGCATGTCGCTGACGACGTCAGCAGGCATGGGGCCAGCATGGCGGGGCCTCGCGCGCGCGGCAGCAATCAATCGGCACCCGGGCGCTTCCCTTTGTCCGCGCCACCCGGCGCCTGTCACAGGCACTTGGCGCCGCGCAGGTGCTCGGGGGTATCGGCGCGCGGACGGCCGGGACGGCTCCAGGCGCCGCCACCGCGCGCGCCGATCAGCCGCCAGCCGGCGGCGCGCAGGCTGGCGCCACCTTCGTCGGGCATGGTGTAGGTGAGCAGGCGTATGTAGCCCAGCGCCCTTGCCGCCTGCCAGGCCGCGCCGTAGAGCTTGCTGCAGGCGCTGGGTGTGCCGTCGGTGCACAGCCGCGTGACTTCCAGCGTCCAGGTGCCGCGCGACCGGGCGGCCGACAATGGCCACGCCGTGGATCAGGTCGCTGTCGCTCAGCGTGACGGCCAGGGCGAACTTCGCGCCCTGGACCGGGCGGTGGTGGCGATGGTGCGACAGAACGAATGCATTGGCCGTGCGCAGCGACACCGGTAGGAGGTGCAGCCTCGGCGAGGTCGATGGCGTGTTCATGCGGTTGTCTCCGGTGGCATGCCGGCGTTGTGGCCGGCGGGGCGTGCCTCGGCGGCTGGAGACAAACGCGCACGCGCGGCGATGGCGGCGGTGCGAACAAAAGAAGGCCCCCGATGCGGGGGCTGCGAGGCGGTTGCCGCGTCAGGCGGGAGGCACCACTGCTAAGGACAGGTGCGTGGCGGTGGCGGAAAGCACGAGATCGTCCGCCGAGTGCTGGAGGCGCGTGAACAGGCCGTCCTTCGGGTCGAAATACTCCGCGAAGTCATCGCCGCCCAGCTCGCGGCCGGCGAGGTGCCACCAGTCATCGAACGGGTCGGTGTCCGGGTTGCATCCGACGGCGTAGGCGAGCAGTGCCTGGCGCCCATCCGGGCGACGCTCCCCACGCTCGGCGAGGAAGTACACGCCCTGATCCTTGACCAGGACAATGCGGCACTGATTGGGGACGTCTCAGAAAACGGAAAAAATCGTACGCTAAGCCGGTTGCAGCGGTCGTAGCGGCCTGAACTTGCCCGCGCCGATCTTGGCGCTGCTGCGCCAGAGGTAATCGCCGGTCAGGTTGATGTGCTCCCAGCCCAGCGGCGACAGGTACTGCAACAGGGCGTCATCGACAGTCTGGCCGTGACCGCGTAAGGCGTTTGAGGCCCGTTCCAGATAGACCGTGTTCCACAACACTATGGCCGCCGTCACCAGGTTGAGGCCGCTGGCCCGGTAGCGCTGCTGCTCGAAACTGCGGTCGCGGATTTCGCCCAGCCGGTTGAAGAACACGGCGCGGGCTAGCGCGTTGCGGGCTTCGCCCTTGTTCAGTCCGGCATGCACGCGGCGGCGCAGCTCGACGCTTTGCAGCCAGTCCAGGATGAACAGCGTTCGCTCGATGCGGCCCAGCTCGCGCAGCGCCACGGCCAGGCCGTTCTGGCGCGGGTAGCTGCCGAGTTTCCTGAGCATCAGCGAGGCCGTCACCGTGCCCTGCTTGATCGAGGTGGCCAGCCGCACCTTGGCGTTGATCGCCTTGCCGGACGCCTGGAACTGCTGCTGATGCTTGTGCTTGGCAGCGTTGAACAGCTTGCCCAGGATGCGGTCGTGCAGGTCGATGATTTCGTCGGTGACGGTGGCCATGCCCTCGATGGCG
This sequence comes from Pseudomonas sp. PS1(2021), assembly GCF_020405165.1. Classification (NCBI taxonomy): domain Bacteria; kingdom Pseudomonadati; phylum Pseudomonadota; class Gammaproteobacteria; order Pseudomonadales; family Pseudomonadaceae; genus Pseudomonas; species Pseudomonas sp. PS1(2021). The sequence continues at coordinate 1,009,046 of NZ_CP084484.1, forward strand.
AGCGCACCAGGGTCGCGTAGCGGCGCTGTGCCTCGAACTTGGCCAGATCGGCGGGCGTCATCTGGCCGCCTTCGCGGGCGATCTTGAGCAGGCGGTTCTGGTGCACCGACCGCTCGATGCCGGAAGGCAGGTCGAGCGCCTGCCAGGCTTTGAGGCGCTCGATGTGTTCGAGTATGTGGCGGGAGTTCGGCTTGACGGGCGACTGGCGCAGCCAGGCCAGCCAGGTCGTCTTGCCGTTGTCGTGGCGCTTGAGCAGATCGTCGAGGCGGTGCCGGTGGGTGGCCGACAGGGGATCGGACAAGGCCGCGTAGATGCGGCGGTTGGCGCGGCTGTAGGCGTTCATCGAACACCTCCCTTTTCCTCATCCGGCGCAACAGGACAGTTGCTTCACGTCCTTGTTGAAGGTCTGCGCCGCGAGCTTCAGTCCCTCGACCATGGTCAGGTAGGGGAACAACTGGTCGGCCAGCTCCTGCACGGTCATCCGGTGGCGGATCGCCAGCGCGGCCGTCTGGATCAGTTCGCCCGCTTCCGGCGCGACCGCCTGTACGCCGATCAGCCGCCCTGAGCCAGCTTCCGCCACCAGCTTGATGAAGCCGCGCGTGTCGAAGTTGGCGAGCGCCCTCGGCACGTTGTCGAGCGTCAGCAGCCGGCTGTCGGTCTCGATGCCGTCGTGGTGCGCTTCCGCCTCGCTGTAGCCCACGGTCGCCACCTGCGGATCGGTGAACACCACCGCCGGCATCGCCGTCAGGTCCAGCGCCGCGTCGCCGCCGGTCATGTTGATCGCGGCGCGCGTGCCGGCCGCCGCCGCCACATAGACGAACTGCGGCTGGTCGGTGCAGTCGCCGGCAGCAAAGATGTGCGGTGCGCTCGTGCGCATGGCGCGGTCGATGACGATGGCTCCCTGCGCATTGACTTCGACGCCTGCCGCTTCAAGGTTCAGGCTGCGCGTGTTCGGCGCGCGACCGGTGGCGACCAGCAGCTTGTCGGCGCGCACTTCCCCCTGCCCGGTGGTGAGCACGAATTCCCCGCCCGCATAGGCAACGTGGCTCGCCTGGGTGTGGTCCAGCACCTCGATGCCCTCGGCGCGGAAGGCGTCTGTTACGGCTTCCCCGATGGCCGGGTCTTCTCGGAAGAACAGCGTGCTGCGCGCCAGGATCGTGACCTGGCTGCCCAGCCGGGCGAAGGCTTGCGCCAACTCGACCGCCACCACGGAGGAACCAATCACGGCCAGCCGCTCGGGGAGCGAGCTGCTTTCCAGCGCCTCGGTGGAGGTCCAGTGGGGTGTGTCCGCAAGGCCCGGGATTGGCGGAAGCGCCGGGCTCGCGCCGGTGGCAATCAGGCAGCGGTCGAAGTTCACCTCGTGCGTGCCGCCGTCAGCGGTCGCCACGGTCAGCGTGCGCGTGTCCCTGAACCGGGCCTCGCCGCGCAGCACGGTGATGGCCGGAGTGCTTGCCAGGATGCCTTCGTACTTGGCATGGCGCAGCTCCTCGACGCGGCCTTGTTGCTGGGCCAGCAGCCGCTCGCGCAGTACAGCGGGCGCTGCGGCCGGCAGGCCAGCATCGAACGGGCTTTCGCGGCGCAGGTGGACGATGTGCGCGGCGCGGATCATGATCTTGGACGGCACGCAGCCGACATTGACGCAGGTGCCGCCGATGGTGCCGCGCTCGATCAGCGTGACGCGGGCGCCTTGCTCCACGGCCTTCAAGGCAGCCGCCATCGCCGCGCCGCCGCTGCCTATCACAGCCACGTGCAGCGCTTGTTCACCGCCAACATGCTTCGTTTCGCCACCGAGCCAGCCCAGCGCCTTGTCTAGCAGGCCGGCAGGCTTGTTCGGCGTGTCGGTAAGCCGTGCGCGATAGCCGAGCGTGGCCACTGCGGCAACCAGCGGGGCCACGCTCACGCCTGCATCCGCCTCGATTTCGGCCTGCCGCTGCGGATAGGACACCGAGGCCGCGCGCACGCCGGGCACGTTCGTCAAAGCCTGCTGGACGTGCTCGGCGCACGACGTGCAGGTCATGCCTTCGATGTGGAGGGTGATCGCCTCGGCCATGATTACGCCCTCACTGCTTGACGCTGGACGGGTAACCCGCGTTTGCGGTGGCCTTGGTCAAGGCGTCGGCATTGGTCTTGGCCTCGTCGAAGGTGACGACGGCCTCCCGCTTCTCGAAGCTGACTTCGGCCTTCTCGACGCCGGCGACCTTGGACAGAGCCGTCTTGACCGTGATCGGGCACGCGGCGCAGGTCATGCCGGGCACCGACAGGGTGACGGTCTTGGTGGCAGCCCAGGCGGGCGCGCTTAGAGCGGCGGCCAGGGCGATGAGGGTGGTGAGGGTGGTGAGTTTCTTCATGGTGATCTCCTTTCAGTAGAACAGCGGCAGGACGTAGGGAAACGCGAGGGCAACCAGAACCAGGGCGGCCACGATCCAGAAGATCACCTTGTAGGCAGTCCGCACTTGGGGCACGGCGCAAACGTCGCCGGGCTTGCAGGCATGGGCTGGTCGGAAGATGCTGCGCCAGGCGAAGAACAGCGCGATGAGCGCTGCGCCGATGAAGATCGGCCGATACGGCTCCAGCACGGTCAGGTTGCCGATCCACGCGCCAGAGAAGCCGAGCGCGACCAGGACAAGGGGGCCGAGGCAGCAGGCCGAGGCGAGGACGGCCGCGACGCCGCCGGTCGCCAGTGCGCCGCAGCCGTTCTTGGGTTCCGACATAAGGTTCTCCTTCCGGGACTTCGCTTGATGCTGTAACGTTACTTCCGTAGTCAACTACGGAGTCAAGCGCCATGGAGAACGCTCAAGAGAATCTGACCATCGGGGCCTTCGCCAAGGCAGCCCGGGTCAACGTGGAGACGATCCGCTTCTATCAGCTCAAGGGCTTGCTACCCCAGCCGGAGCGGCCCTACGGTCGCATCCGCCGCTACGGGCAGGCGGACGTGGCGCGGGTGAAGTTCGTGAAGTCAGCCCAGCGCCTGGGATTCAGCCTGGATGAAGTCGGCCAGCTCCTGAAACTGGAGGACGGCACCCATTGCAGCGAGGCGGCCTAACTGGCTGCTCACCGGCTGGCCGATGTGCGCGCACGCATGGCGGACCTCACGCGGATGGAAGAGGCCCTGTCGACGCTAGTGAGAGAGTGCAACGCGCACCATGGCAATGTTTCCTGCCCGTTGATCGCAGCTTTGCATTGCTGCTAAAGGGCCCACTTCGGCTCTTAGCGTACGATTTTTTTCCGTTTTCTGAGACGACCCCTGATTGGCGATGGCTTCGGTCAGCACGGGGCGCAGGTCAGCGCCTTTGAATCGCAGTGACATGGATGAAATCTCCTGTGTGGAAGAATGAGAAAGGCCTCCATCCGATGGGATGAAGGGCCTGTAGTGCACGCGGCCGGAACGGCTGGAACGCCGTGGCGGATGCCTCGGGTCAGCCGCAGGACCGCCCGGTTTCGCTGCGGGGCGTCATGCCGGGACGGCCTGGCGCTTGCGGGCCGCTTTCGCGTCGAGGATGCTCACGTCGATCTGGCGCCAGCGCCCGTCGTCGATGAGCCTCTCCAGCACTTCGCCGAGCATGTCGAAATACACCTCGTCGTGCCGATCGACCAGTTCGACCGATTCACCGTTCTGACGGTGCAGTTCCACCACGTAGGTGTCTCCGCCGCGGTCGTAGAGGATCGTCACCCGGCCCTCGAACTTCGCGGTCGAGACCGTGAAGCTGATCGCCGGCGGGGTCTCGATGATCTTGGAGGGCGTGGGATCGACCCAGGTGAAGTCGCGGGCACCGGCATCCACCAGCATGTGGGTGATGCGCCGGAAGCGATCGGGGGCCGGCATCTCCTCCAACTGCTCGATGAGCTGGCCCAACTCCATGCACTGCGGCGTGGGAATGGGCAGCTTGGCCGGCGCCGAGCCGAGGATGTGCCTCGTGATGGTGTACGGCGTGCCGTCCGAAGTCTCCTCGGTGATGACCTCCGGCGTGTCCGCGCGCAGTCCGTCGAAGCGACGACGGGCATAGGGTTGGACATGCACCTTGGCGCCTTCGGCAGGAACCGTGGTCACCAGGCTGGGATCGAGCACCGCGAACTCGGAAGGCTTGAGCTTGACGACGATGGCATCGTCGGTCGCGGCGACCACCTTGCCGTCGAAGGGTTGGGGGTCGATGGCGAAGCCCAGCGTTGAGGACAGCGGCTGATCATCGAACACGCGGTACTTGAACGACCGCACGTTGCGGGGCACATGGCCTGCGACCAGCGAAGGCATCATGGATTTGATGAGGGAACGATCCATGGGGAAACTCCTTGAGGAAAAACAAGGGATTCCCCGCCCGCAAGGGAGAGGTCCCTTGTGGGTGGCGTGGATGGACGCGGTAGGTCCGTAGGAAGAAACGACCAGCACGGTTTCCCGCGCTTGCAGCCTCGAAGGTCTCGACTGCCTGGGCATGTGCCGGCAACGCCGACGAACATGGGGCAAGCATGGCCCTGGGGCGGTCTGCCTGCCCGCAGGAAACGGCACCGCACCACAACCGTTTTCCTGTGCTGCGGGCAAGAAAAAGCCCCTCGAAAGGGGCTGGAGGAATCAGGCTTGGTACACGAAGTAGTGCTCGCGCTGACGCGGAAAGAACACGTGTTTCCACGTGTCGCCGCTTGTGTTGCCACCGTCGAAGACGACCATTTCGTAGTCGTCCACGTCGGTGTCCACCAGGTCGGCGCTGGCGATATGGCGCATGTGCAGCGTGCCGCTCATGCGCTCGAATACCAGGATCTGGCCGATGGCATCTTCCTGGCTCATGGCGTTGACGCAGGCTCCGAGTTGGTGCTCGAAGTCGGATGCGGGTGTGATGAGGTCGGGGAACATGGGATCGCTCCTGTGAAAGTGCGCCGGCCCGGCTCTCTGGCGGGAGACCGGGCCGGCATGCGGTGAGGACAAGGAAGGCCGGGGATGTGTGTGGCAGCTATTCGCCGGCCAGCGATAGGCCCGGCAACACGGGTGCGTCGGCATCGAGGATGAGGATGCGCACGTCGGCCTGGCCGGCCAGTTCAAGGATCTGTGCCAGCTCGTCCGGCATGCCCTTGCTGCGGTGCTCCTGCCGAAGCTGCTCGGCGGCGATCCCCTCGACGTCCTGCAGGTGCTGGTCCGTCCAGGGCGTGGAGATCAGCTTGACGCCGATCGCCGGGCTGTAGGGAATCCGGAACGCGATGAACAAAAAGGCCTCCGGCGTCGCGAGGTCAGCCAGGTTGGCCAGGTACTGGCCGGTTTCGCGGCTGATGTGCGCGCTGCTGATTTCCCAGCACCGGCTGTAGTAGCCGGTCTCGAAGCTCAACCGCTGCACGACTTCCCGTGCGGCCTCGGCCGAATAGGTGTCGCCAATGTGGACGGGGCGGCCGTCGAAGTCGTCGCCGTGGATCGCGTACACCACGGCACCCACCATGCCTTCGCCGCTGCCCCCTTCAGCCGCGTCGCATTCGGCGATCAGTGCGGCGCCGACAGGTTCGGTGCCAGTCCTGACCACCGCGAAGTCGCTGGTGATGATGCAAGGAGAAGAAACCAGCGCCGCGTCGCAGAGGTGCTGCTGGCTCGGGTGGATGTTTCGCCAAACATGCGGGCTTCCGTCCTCGTAGCTGATGGACAGCGTGCGGACGATTTTCAGATTCCAGTAGCCGCGTAGAAAGGGATTGGGATTCTGGGACATGGGATTTCTCCAACAGAATAATGATGGAGCAAATCCCCGCCACCGGGAATTGACCCCGGTGGGTGGAAAGAAAGGAAACAGCGTCAGGTGACGCTGATCGTTGGCGTTTGGGCCAATCGCTCGGCGACGCGCCGGCGCAAATTCATGCGGAATGGCTCGTCGCTGACGCCCGCCAGCAGATTGATGGTCTCCAGCGCGATCAGGGCCGAAGCCTCTTCGATGTCGGCGGCCACAATGGTCTTGCGCAATTGGTCGCCGAGCTGGAGGGCCTGGGAGGAGGAGCTGATGAAGCGGACCTCGCGGCTCAGGTAGCAGCCGTTGCCGCCGAACTCGAACAGCCGCGGCTTGCTGCAGTACCAGCAGCCCTCGAACTGGATGGCGGTCAGGTGGTGCCCGTCATCGAACCGGGTGGCGATCAGAAACAATGCGTCGAGATCGGCGGTGTCCTCGAACGAATGACGGTCGATCAAGTTCCCCAGCTCTTCGTCCTCATCGGCACGGAAGTGCACGGCGAGCAGTTCGAGCAGCGGCGGGATCGACAGCCCTTCGTCGTCCGGCATCGGAATACCGAGTTGCGTGGCCAGGTCTTCCAGGCCATCGAGCACGTCCGGCCATTGCGGATTGGTGGTCTCGGCGATCTGGGCGATGTAGGCCTGCCCGTTGCCGGGGTGGCTCTCGTCCAGCGCGAAGGCGCCGAACAGCGCCTGGATGACGGGCGTCACACGGTCGAGCACGAGAACGCCGGTGGCTTCGTAGTAGTTGTTGGCCATGAAGGCTCCTTTCGATGAATGAACGGAGCCAGCCCTTGCGGACGATGGCATCCGCAGGGGAAACCGCCTGATGCCGGATGGCGCTGGGCGGGGAGAAAACGCGAGGGACATGGCCTCGAACGAGGCGCATGTCCCTCATGGGGTCCCGTGAACGCAGTGATGAAGGTGTGCCAGGGACCGGCTCACCAACCGCTGTAGTTCAGCAGCAGGTCGGCGATCACCTGGCGACGTTGCAGATCGAGACCATCGAAGTCCGACAGTCCTTGGAAGTGGCAGCGCTTGAGCATGGCACCGCCCTCGCGCGCGTTGTAGAAGCTGAACATGGCGGACAGGAACATGCGTTCCCCGCTGCTCAGGACGCCGAGTGCGTCGTTGGCACGCAGCATGTCGGGACGCAGATCCCACTTGCTCTTTGCCTGGTTCAGGCCTTCGCGCGTGCCGTCGCCAAACCATTGCGGGCCTGCGATCTCGACGCCGCGCTTCCAGACCTCGAAGAAGGCTTGGGGCGCGGCGGCGAAATGCTGCTCTTCCCGCATGATCTGATCGACGACTTCCTGGGGCAAAAGCTGGTTCATGACGTGGTTCCTCCAGTTGGATCAGGGTGTGGCGAGCTGGGACCAGCCGCCTCTTTCGAGGGCACGTTGAGCCGCGGCATAGCTGCGGAAGTACTGGCAGGATTCCCGCGAAACGGGACCTTCTGTATCGCGCGTGCCGATGTAGTGGCCGGCGGCGCTATGCAGGATTTCGAGCGGCAGGAACTTGCCGCAATGGATCAAGGCCAACTGGCCGAAAGAGGCTTGCTGGGACATGGACGGGCTCCTTGGAAAAAGCGGGGCCTCGTCCCTCACGGGATGGCAGCTCCCGCACGCGGTTGAGAAAAAAGCATCGGCGTCACGGGTGACGCGCGTCCGCAGACTCGATGCGATGGCGGACTGGCGGGTAGCGCGGAAAGAATCCGCGGCAGCCTGGAAACTCTGGCTGCTGGCATGGTGCTGACGAATCAGCGACACATGCGGGCAGCTTCATGCGCGAGGCGAGCCGCGTCAGCCGGAAATCGGCATTTGCAACAGCCCCGATTGGCGAACGCGGAAAAAAGAAAGCCCCGCAATAAGTGCGGGGCTGTCAGGAGGATGAGGCGAAACTGGGTCAGCGAGGCCTGTCGCCCAGTACATGCTGCTTCCACAGGGCGAATGCCTCGTCCGGTCCCAGCTCTGCGAGGATGACGATGGGCTGGCCCCGACGGGCACGCAGCGATGCGAAATACGCTGGCCGGTCGGCGATGGCGTTGAGCTTGATGCCCTTTAGGAACAGCAACTGGCGGGGGCGAACTTTGGTGGTAACGCAGGCATGATTGCGCTTGTTTGGGGCAAAAGGGCCAGCGAAGCGGGCGGACACGGCCAGAAAACCGCGACGAACTACTTGTACTTGCCAGGCGAGGCGAACGGGTGACATCAGCATATCGCTATGCGGTAAAGAAGACCGTCCTAAAGCTTGCAGGATCCCGGCATAGCTTCATCATCACCTCTCCGTGACGGCTCATTGGAACGAAAAAGGCCAGCATCGCCGTGATGGACTTTCATAATTGCCAGGTCAACTGGCTTGCGTGCTGTTTATTCACAGCAAGGCATTGCGACGTCGTTGCAGCAATCGCCGCCATCGCAACAGGGCGTTGCAGCAAAAGCGGCGGTGGGCGCTAGCATGAGGGCCAAGCCGCGGCCGCTCATGCTGGGGGCCGTTCTCTTCAGATTGGTGTCCTGCACCGTGTGCATTGCGAATTTCCGGATCGTCCCAATGTCACTGGGACTCCTTTGTGGCGGCCGGGTTCTCCACGCTCATGAACGACTGGGCCACCAGCGCGATCGCCCCGCCCACGATGGCCATGTCAGCGATGTTGAAGGCGGGCCAGTGCCAGCCGTGCAGGTGAAAGTCGATGTAGTCGATAACGTGCCCGCGCGTGGCGCGGTCGAACGCGTTGCCCAATGCGCCGCCCAGAATGAGGCTGTACGAAAGGCCTTCCGTTTTGCGCAGCGGCCGGGAGAGCAGCCATGCGAGCCATGCCGATATTGCGAACGCGATCGCCAGAAAAAACCACCGCTGCCAGCCGCCCGCGCCAGCAAGGAAGCTGAACGCCGCGCCGGGATTGAGAGCGTGAACTAGGTTGAAGAATGACGCCACCTCGTGCGACCAACCCAAGGGAGTTGTCGCGTCAATGTAGCTCTTAGCTGCCTGATCGCCGGCGAATATAACGATCGCGAGTGAGTACCACTGCGTCTTGCGAAGAGATGGTTCATCCATTGTTCATGCCGCCTTGAACTTCAGGAGGCGCAGCCCATTGACGACAACCAAAAGACTTGCCCCCATGTCAGCGAACACAGCCATCCACATGGTGGCATGCCCTGTGAACGTCAACGCAAGGAACACCGCCTTGATGCCAAGGGCCAGAACGATGTTCTGCGTGAGGATCGCCGCAGTGCTACGCGACAGCCGGATGAAGGCGGGGATCTTGCGCAGGTCGTCGTCCATCAGGGCGACGTCGGCTGTTTCGATCGCGGTGTCGGTGCCGGCCGCGCCCATGGCGAAGCCGATGTCGGCACGGGCGAGCGCGGGCGAATCGTTGATGCCGTCGCCCACCATGCCCACCTGGCCCTCGCCGCCGACCAGGCTTTCGATGGTCTTGAGCTTGTCTTCGGGCAGTTGGTCACCACGGGCTTCAGAGATTCCGACCTGGGCAGCGATGGCCGCGGCCGTGTGCTGGTTGTCCCCCGTCAGCATCAGCGTGCGCACACCCAGCGCCTGCAGGTCGGCCACCGCCTCACGGCTGGTTTCCTTCACGGTGTCGGCCACTGCAAAAATGCCGAGCACGGTCGCATCGTCCATCAGCAGGATCGCTGTCTTGCCTTGGCGCTCCAGGGTCTCCAGCCGAGCCTGGAGCGTCGCTTCGCTCAGGCCCAGCTCCTGGGCGAGCCTGTGGTTGCCCATGTGCAACATGCGCCCGGCGACGCGGCCGCGCACGCCGCGGCCAGGCAGCGCCGCGAAGTCGTCGACCTCGTGCAGCGCGATGCCGTCACGGTTCGCCTTGCGGGCGATGGCCTGAGACACAGGATGGTCCGAGCGTGCCGCGAGGCTTGCGGCCCAGGCGGCAACTTCCTGCGCCTCGCCGATCAGCGGCACGAAGTCGGTCTGCTCGGGCTTGCCATGTGTGAGTGTGCCGGTCTTGTCCAGGGCCAACGCCTTGAGCTTGCGCCCGCCCTCCAGGTAGACGCCACCCTTGATCAGGATGCCGCGTCGGGCGGCAGCGGCCAAGCCGCTGACGATGGTGACCGGCGTGGAGATGACCAGAGCGCAGGGGCAGGCGATCACCAGCAGTACCAGGGCCTTGTAGACCCAGTCAAACCATGCGCCGCCGAAGGCGAGCGGCGGCACGACGGCAACCAGCACGGACACCGCGAACACCGCCGGCGTGTAGACGCGGGCGAACTGGTCGACGAAGCGCTGCGTGGGCGCACGGCTGCCCTGCGCGGACTCCACGGCATGGATGATGCGCGCGAGCGTCGAGTCGCTGGCGCCTGCGGTCACCTTGTATTCGAAAGAGCCGGTCTCATTGATGGTTCCGGCGAAGACCTGGTCACCTTCGGCCTTCTCGACGGGCAGGCTCTCGCCGGTGATGGGCGCCTGGTTGATGGCCGATCGACCCGAGGTGATCAGGCCGTCCAGTGCGATGCGCTCGCCAGGACGCACGCGGACCACCGCGCCCTTTGCGACCTCCTTGGCCGGCAGCTCTGTCCATGAGCCATCGGCCTGCCGCACGGTCGCGGTCTCGGGCGCCAAGTCCATCAGCCCCCGAATGGCGTTGCGGGCGCGGTCCAGCGACTTCGCCTCGATCACTTCCGCCAACGCGAACAGGAACATGACCATGGCGGCCTCCGGCCAGTGGCCGATCGCCATGCCGCCGGTGACCGCGATGGCCATCAGGGCGTTCATGTTCAGGTTGAGGTTCTTCAGCGCGATCCAGCCCTTCTTGTAGGTGCTGAGGCCGCCGGTGAAGATCGAAACCAGTGCCAGCACGATCACGGCCCAATGATTGCCGTCGTTGACCCAGTACACGCCTTCGGCGGCCACCGCCGCAACGCCCGAAACCGCCATCGGCCACCAATTGGTCTTGTGCGCGGCCACCGGGGCATCGCGCGGCTCATCAGTCCTCTGGACCTCGGCTTCCATGCCCAGCGATTCGATGGCTTCGACTGCCGGCTTGATCGCGTCGGGTGTGTGCCGAACCGTGAGCGTGCGCTGCATCAGGTTGAAATCCATTCCCTGCACGCCCGGCATGCCTTGCAGCTTGCCGCGGATCAGACTTTCCTCGGTCGGACAGTCCATCTTCGCGATGCGAAGTACCGTGGTGGCTGTCTGCATGTCCTGCCGCGCAGCCTGCATTCCAATGGAAGCAAGCGCCTTCTCGATCGGCGCTGAGGTCGCCAGCGTGTGCTGGACTCCCAGCACACGCTGCATCAGATTGAAGTCGAGCGCGGTCACACCCGGCAGCTTGCCCAGCCGGTCGCGGATCAGCGCTTCTTCCGTCGGGCAATCCATGTTCTCGATCCGGTACGTCACCCGCTCGCCGATCGGCGGCGCGGAAACGGCAGCGGTTGGTTGCTGCTGCAGGGCCGAGGATGGGATCACAGCCGCGGCTTCGATCGGCCCCGTGTGGCCGAAGGTCTGCTCCTTGGCGCGCATGCCGATCGAGGCCAGGACCTGCTCCATCTGCGCGCGTGCCTGAGCGAGGTGTTTCACCGACAGGGTGCGCTCAGCGAGGTCGAAGTCGAGGTCCTGAATTCCCTCGACTGCCCCGAGGTGCGAGCGGATGAGTTTCTCCTCGCTCGGGCAGTCCATGTTCTCGATGCGGTAGGTGGTCGACACGGCGGCGTCTCGGACAGCCTGAGCCTTCATGCCCACCGAATTCAGCGCTTGCTCCAAGGCATCGGCCGAGACTTCGCGGTGCGAAATGGTCAACAAACGCTGCGGAAGATCGAACAGGAGCCGCTCGACACCGGGCATGCCCTCCAGCGTTCGCCGCACCAGTGCTTCCTCATTGCGGCAATCCATGTTGCTCACGTGGAAAACGGTGGTTTCAGTGCTGGCCTGCTCACTGGCGCACGCCGTCTGTTGGCCATTGCCGCCGGAGCAGGCGCATGGGCTGGAAGGTTCTTTGTTCATAGATCGCTCTTCATTGACAAGGTTTTCCCCGGATGCCATCATTAGAAAACCTCTAGTAGATATAGAGTCAAGTTTTTTATAGGAAGCAACCATGATGCGGATCGGTGAACTGGGCAAGAAGGCAGATTGCTTGGTGCAGACCGTGCGCTTTTACGAGTCAGAAGGCTTGCTGCCCGAGCCTGCACGTAGCGAGGGCAACTTCAGGCTCTATGACGAAGTCCATTTGCAGCGCTTGCTGTTCATCCGCCGCTGCCGGGCGAAGGACATGACGCTGGATGAGATCCGTCAACTGCTGAACTTACGGGATCGGCCAGAGTTGGGCTGCGGCGAGGTGAACGCGCTGGTCGACGCTCATATCGCGCAAGTGCGGACCAAGATGAAGGAATTGCGCGCCTTGGAGCGCGAGTTAATGGATCTGCGACGCTCCTGCGATAGCGCCCGAACCTCGCGCGAGTGCGGCATTCTCAACAGCTTGGCCGAGCCCGCCTGAAGCTCGAGCGTGTCATCGGTGCTGGAAGTGATCGGGTCCAGTTCTGAGAGCCACGTGCCGCGCTCCATCATGCGAAAGCGCGCGATTCTGACGTTTTGAGACGGCGTGCGACCGAGGGCGTGGCCCACAGGAGCCAGCGCGAGCCGGACGACCTGCGCGCCGCAATCTCCGCCACCTTACGGGTTCTCCAGGCCAGACCGAGCATCGCGGCGTGGCTGCGCAGGTGCAGGTGCAGGCCAAGGTAGCAGTGCGCCACGACGCGGCCCGACTCATGGGCACGCCACGCAACTCGCGATCGCTTCGCAAGAAGCCGCAAGGCCCGACTCGCGCAAGAATGCGACGTGGGCAAGATCGTATAGCCAGCAGCGCAAGCGTTTGCCGCTGCTGGCCGGCTCCGGAAGGGATAGACAAGCTGCGGGCCGTAGTCCATTGGAAAGTCCATCTTTCTTGAGTGTCACTCTTTGGCGCCCAGCGTGTGCTTTTGCGACCGGAAAGCGCTGAACAAGTGGCCCCCGGGCATCCAGAAATCGCCGTAGTTGACTTGGGCGTCTTCGTGCTCACGCTTGTGATGCCAGCGATGGGCTTCAGCCACCCCGATCAACAATCCCAACGGCCCGACCCGGTATCCCAGATTGGAGTGCTGGAAGGCCAGATGCACGACCAAGAAGCCGAGCCATGCGCCGACGGCCAACCACAGCTTGGAACGCCGCTACTGGCTCAACGGGGAGTGGAAAGGCCGCCCGCCCTCTAGCAAGGCGGCACAAGCGAGCGCGACGATCACTGTGAGTAGCTCCGTCGGAAAAGACGGCCGGCCGGTCGCGAGCTCGCCGAAGAGCACAACCGCAGTGGCGCCACGGATCAGTGGATAGCAGCCATACCGGATGACAGTCGCAATGAAGGGGGCGCATTGGTGCTCATCTGTTCTGTCCTAAAGCTCTGACTGGATTGGAAAACCTTCTAGCTACGGTAGAGTCAAGGGCGTCCGGGAAGACCCTGTGGCAAGTTCGTTGCATCTGCGCCTTGACTCTCCAGCCGCTACAGGCTTCAGCATCCATCGATTTGGAAGGAACAATGCATGGCTGAAAACCACAGAAATCACGAAAACGACGAGTTGGGCCGCCTAGATGCGAGCGATGCGAAGGACCGAAAGATTCTTCTGACTGTGTTGCTGATCAACCTGACGCAGTCCGCCGCCGGCATTGCCCTTGGCATCTGGGCTGGCTCTACGGCGCTGATGGGCGCCGGGTTGGACAACCTCGCCGATGCGTCGGTCTATGCGGTTAGCCTGTATGCCGTCGGTCGTGCGGCAACGGTCAAGGTGGGCGCGGCCCGCTTGTCGGGTTTCTTGCTAATCGGCCTGGCCGCGCTGCTGCTGTTGGAAGTCCTACGCCGCTTCGCTGGAGGGGAAGAGCCTGTCGGCCCAGCCATGATGGCCATGGCCGCGCTGAACGCGGCTTTGAACCTAGTGTGCCTCAGACTACTGCGCCGCCATCGCGGGGAAGATGTGAACTTCAAGGCGTCAGCGATCTTTACCAGCAACGACTCCATCGTCAATGGTGCGATTGTGCTGTCCGGGGTGCTGGTGATGGGGTTCGGGTCGAACATCCCGGATCTGGTGCTGGGCGTCATCGTGGCCGCAATCGCAGCGAATGGGGGGCGGGAAATCCTGCGCGAAGCATCGGAAACAGCTCGCCGTAAGGCGGGCACATAAGGCATGTTTTCGCCCAGTTCATCCCGAGGTTTACCTCTGCAAAAGAGGTAGTCCAGCCTTTGGGCTACGGCCTCGGCTGCAGCCGAGCGTACCATTGGCGATGGCCGCGCGATAGGCGGGCATGCCGTTCTCGACCTCCGTCTGCCGTACAGCAGCGGTGCGCAAGGTTGAGGGTGCATGTCGTCTCTCCTGTTCGTGTGGCCCAGGCCAATGGCCGGGCCGGGACGTTGATGGGCAGGAGAATGGCGCCGAAGGCCCAACGGCCTTCGGCTCGGGAGAAAAGAGGAACCACCCGTGGGCTGATTGGCAGGCCCGGTCGTCGCTAGAACCGTCTGCTCATCAAGCAATCACACCCGGCCCATGTCGTGGCTGGGGCCGGCATCGTCTGGCGCACATCCGCGCACAAAGGGAGCCCGTTTTTGCACCGGCGGGCACCGGCACCGATTACCGCTGACCACGAAGGGTCTCCCGGTGGCTCGTGCAGCCTGGCAAGCCACCGGGAGACCCTTCGCAGAGGGCGGAAGAAACGCAGATCAACAGAACGCGCGTGGTGCGGCTCGCAGAGAAGCTACCTTCAGGTCCCGCGGCCGGGGACGGCTGGGCGGGACGCGCACACGGATCAAGAAGGCGTTGCGCGCTGGGCGTCCCGCAGGGCATGCGGCGGAGTGCGGGACAGGGGCCACGCCGCCGAAGGCGGGCACGGCTCACGGGGAACGGGGGCGGTCAGGAGCCTTTGCGGCCGCTACGGCGCGGGCGCGAGGCGCCGCGCTTGGAGCTGCCGGATTCGACTGGCAGCGTGCCTTTGCAGTCCGGGTAGCGGCTGCACGACCAGAACGGGCCGCTCTTGCCGCTGCGCTGGCGCGTGGGTGCGCCGCACTGCGGGCATGCCGGCCCTTGGGGAACCTTGATGGACAGGGAGGCGCTGCCGTACTGCGCAATCAACTGCGAAATCCACGCGGCCTGCTTGCCGATGAACACGTCCAGGGTGAGCTGTCCGGCCTCGATCATGTCGAGCGCCTGTTCCCAGACGGCGGTGGTGCCAGGGTCGGCAATCGCCGCAGGCACGGCATCGATCAAAGTGAAAGCCGCATCCGAGGCGCGGATGGCGCGCCCCTTCTTCACGAGGTAGCCGCGAGCGATCAGGCCGCCGATGATGTTGGCCCGCGTCGCTTCGGTGCCGATGCCAACCGTATCCTTGAGCTTCTGCTTCAGGCGGGGATCGGACACCAGCTTGGCGACGCCTTTCATGGACTTGACCAACTCGCCTTGCGTGTACGGTTTGGGCGGCAGCGTCTTGAGTGCCTTGAGATCGACGTCGGCCACCTGGCATGCCAGGCCCTCATACAGTTTCGGCAGCGCGGGCAGCACCTGGGCGCGGACCGCAGTATCGCCCTCGCCATCACCGTCTTCGGCCTGCGGCTCGGCGAGCACCTGGCGCCAACCCGGGATGACAACCTGCTTGCCCGTGGCCGCCAGGTTCTGCCCCCCGCACGAAAACTTGGCCACAGTGCGGTCGAACTCGTGGTGAGGGAGGAACTGCGCCAGGTAATGCGACCGGATGAGCCTGTACACGGCCAGTTCCTTCTCGCTCATGGCGGAGAGCTTCGCCGGTTCGAGCGTCGGGATGATGCCGTGGTGCGCCGTGACCTTGCCATCGTTCCAGGCGCGCGAGCGCTGCGAGCGGTCGAGCTGGCCCATGATCGAGCGCAGCGAGGGATCGGTCTTGAGCAGGCTGTCGAGAACGGTGGGCACTTCGGCAAACATGCTCTCGGGCAGGTAGCCGGAGTCCGAGCGGGGGTACGTCGTGGCCTTGTGCGTCTCGTACAGGGCTTGGGCAATCTCCAAGGTTTCCTGCACGTCCAGCCCAAGCTGCTTGGAACACACTTCCTGCAAGGTGCCCAGGTCGAACGGCAGCGGCGGGCCTTCGCGGACACGCTCAGTCTCCACCGACACGACGTGGGCACTGCCCGCAGCGCGGATCTGCTGCATGGTCTGCTGTGCGACCGGCTGCCGCAGGCAGCGGCCTGCGTCGTCGGTGCACGCATCGGGTGGAACCCATTGCGCGGCGAAAGTCGAACCGCCTGCGAACAGGGACACGGCGATGGCCCAGTATGGTACGGACACGAAGCGCGCGATCTCGCGGTCGCGGTCCACAACGAGCTTGAGCGTCGGGGTCTGTACGCGGCCGACCGACAGCACGCCGTCGTAACCCGCCTGTCGCCCCAGCACCGTGAACAGCCGGCTCAGGTTCATGCCCACGAGCCAATCCGCACGGGAGCGCGCCAGCGCCGAGTGGTACATCGAAAGCGTCTCGGCCGAAGGCCGCAGCTTGCCCAGTGCCGCCCGAATGGACGCATCGTTGAGCGCCGACAGCCACAGGCGTTCGATGGGGCCGCGGTAGCCGCAAAGCTCCACGATCTCGCGGGCGATCAATTCGCCCTCGCGGTCGGCATCGGTGGCGATAACCAGGTGAGTCGCCTTCGCCAAGAGCGCCTTGACGACCTTGAATTGCGTGGCGGTCTTCGGTTTGACCTCGACCCGCCAGTGCTGGGGAATGATGGGCAACTGCTCAACGGACCATCGTTTGAGCTGCTCGTCGTAGGCCTCGGGCGGCGCCGCCTCCACGAGATGGCCGATGCACCAGGTGACCGTGACGCCGGAACCGTTGAGGCAGCCTTCACCGCGCTGCGTGGCGCCGAGAATCCGGCCAATGTCTTTGCCCTGGGAGGGCTTCTCGCACAAGAACAGCCGCATATCCGTCCATCCCGATTCCTGTTGTTCATGGAGTTGCTGGGATCGAGGATGCCGAGCGCAGCCCCTGGCAGCAGCAAACAAGCCGCATGCGGCAGCGACCGCTTTCACGCCGATGAAATGGCGAGTGCGGGGAAGGTGCGTGGCCGGAAGTGTGCGGGCCGAGAGCCGCGATTTCCGGGAGCGCGCGTGGAACTCGGTGGACGTTGGTGGAGCTATCCCCTGGGGATAATTCGCAGCGCATGGAGGGCGGCGAAGCACTGCGGCAGCCGCCCTCCATGCCCGATCACTTCCTGCGCTTGGTCTCTTTCGGCGCCGTCGATTCCTGGGTGGCCTGGGGCTTCGGCTCTGCCTCCTGTGGCTTCGGGCTGAGGGCCACAGACTCGATGCGGTACGGCAGGATGCCGACACTGCGCGCGTTGACCTGCCAAGTCTCACGCGGCTGATCTTCGTTGTCCGTCCAGGGGTCGCGCTCCATGCGGCCGACGACCAGCACCCGCATGCCCTTCTGGTAGAGCTGCTGCCAGCGGTCGGCGTCGTGGTGCCAGAGTTCCACCGGCGCCCAGAAGCCGCCGCGGTCCTCGAACTCGCCGCCCTTGGTGGGGACGGGGTTGTCGAAGTACACGTTCAGCCGGAGCAACCGGCGAGGATCGTCGTTGCCATTGGGGAATTCGCGGTACTCGGGAGGCGATCCGATGTTGCCCTCGCCGATGAATTGTGTGCTCATGTTGGAATCTCCGTGGTGGTTGAAATACCCGTGCCTCGTTGGGCTCGGGCGCGTGCTCGGATGGCAGGCGCAATCACCGATCGCGCACTGCGGCAGGAACGGACGCGAGCCGGCGCAGGTAGGTGTTGTCCGCCTGCGCGGCCTTGCTGGCGCATTCCTGTGCTTGCCTGCCCAGGGTGTGCAGCAGGCTGATCTGCATGTTCAGCATGACGCGCTGCAGTTCGATCTCGTGCAGGTCGTGCAGCAGGTTGACCGGCGTGCTGGGGCTCGCCATCAGCTCCTGCCACAACGCCACGCCCATGGCCGATCGATCGTGCTTGCGCCAGCGAAGAAAGGTCGTGCCTGCGCCAGTGGTCTGCTGGGCCAGCTCGACGGGAAGCAGGTGGAAGGGATGCCCGCACGCCTGTGGCAGCACCTGTCGCTGCGCCAGGGCAATCAACTCGTCGCGCATGGCGAAGCACTGGCTGGCCCAGGCCTCGAAGTCCCCTTTACCTTTAAAAGGCTTTAAAAGGCCTTTTAGAGAGGCCGCGTGTTCCAGCCGCATGAAGGCTGGCTGTTCCAGACGACGGAAGTAGCGCGGTTCGCGGTTCGGGTCGCTCATGCCGGTTCGTCCTCGCCGGCGGCTGTGGACTTGGCCTCGGCCGAATCGGCGGCAGCGCCTTCGTCGGTGGGAGATGCGGCTGCGGCAGCGCTATCACCACGCTGTTGCAGACCACGGCGCACGACGGGCGGCGCAAACTTCGAGCGGCGCATGCCTTCGAGCACGTCCTGCGGCAGTTCGCCGAACTTCTCCAATGCTGCCCGAGCTGCGGCGTTCTTGGCCGCGAAGTCGTCGCGGGTGCAGCCCGAGTAGCGGTATTGCTGGGCCAGGCTGAACAGGCTGCGCAGCGCGTGGGCACCTTCGTTGAGCCAGCGCTCCAACGTCGAGCGATCGATCAGCGCGGTGTGGTGGGCGAGGATCAGCTTGCGGGCGATGTCGTCGTAGTCGGCCAGCAGATAGACGGCGGCAAAGCCGAGCTGCGCGTTCACGAACAAGGGGAGCTTCACCGGCTGCACGTTGAGGTTCTCACCCAGGCTCAACGCCGCAGGCACGCCGGCCAGTGCCTGGTCAACCTGCTCGCGCAGCGATTGCAACGTGGTCCTGGTCTGGTCGAGCTTTTCCTCGATGCGCAACATCCACCAGTCGCTGTACGGGTCGTCCTGCTCCGAGCCGCGCTTCATCTTGTTCATCACGGCGATGTAGCCGTTCAGGCCGACGATGCCGGGTCGCCCCTCGGCGGCGGCGCGGCCATGCCAGATGCGCGAGGCGTGGTGGGTGTGCAGCGTCAGCGACATCGCGCTGCGCAGGGAGCCGAGGTTGAGTTGCAATGGTTCGTTGCTGGTTGCCATGGTGATCGCTCGCTGGTGGACAGGGAGCCGCCAGCATCCGCATGCAGCGGAAGGCAGTCAGTCAACAAACCGAAATGAGCCGACCCCCGGTTCTGTGCGCGCTGGCGGCGCAGCGCGCAACGGTCCCCTGGGGACCGCTCCGCAGATGGGCACTCACATCGGCGTTCCCGTCCTCGGTTGTTGACGGTATGCGTGCTGCACCGCACGTCGCGCTGCCGTTCGACACGATCCTTCGCCGCGCAGCCGTCCCCAGGGGACCGTTCCGTTGAGCGCCATGGAGGTCTGCTTCATGGTCTTGCATGCGCTCTACTCAGGTTTTGCGCAGCATGTCGCGCCGTCGCCCGGCGCTTCACCGCACAGCCGTCCCCAGGGGACCGTTTCTGCCGACCGCCATGGAGATCTACTTCACGGCTTTGACAAGCCCTGTGCTCAGGATTTGCGCAGCAGATCGCGCAGGCGCTCGATGTGCTGCCGGGCCACCTCGGGCGGCACGACGTTGCGCGGCGGCTCGGTTGGTGGCGCTCGCGCCGCCGATGGTGTTGGCGGTGCCGGGCCGGTCTGCTTGGCCCAGGCATTGAACTCGCCGCGCATGGCGCGCTGGATGATGCCGAACAGATAACCGGCGGGGTTGCGGATGCCATGCTTGCCGCACCGTGCGGCCCATTCGTCCAGCACGGCCTGCCGCAGGGCAGCGTCCACCTGCTGCAACGCCATCTTGGCTCCGGCCTGCTGTTCCGCCTTCAGTTCCGCGAAGCGCTTGGGCCATTGCAGGTCGCCCAGCGCACGCGCCTGCGCGGTAGTACGTACTTCATCAATACGACTACTACGTACTGTACGGTCCTGCTTCGAATTCCGAAGAGCGCCGTCTGGCGCGGGTTTCGGCCCTGCTTCGGATTCCGAAGATGGGCGATCGCCATTCCGAAGAAGGCTCGCGGGCCCTTCTTCGGAATCGTGGACCGCATCCTCCTGTGGATAACTTTCGGAGGCGGTGATGCCCTGGTCGGCCAGGCGCTCGGCGAGCACTTGCAGCCGCGACGGCAAGGTGCGTCCGGACAGCATCGGGTCGTCCGCGATCTCCTGGAGGGTGTTGAGTCCCACCACCTGGACGGCCTTGGCCGAATGCCCCAGCGACTGGCTGACCAGGGCCAGGTAGTCGGCGTCGAGTTGCATCGCCTCGAACGGCGTCAGCGGTTCGTCGTGCAGGACGTAGAGGTTGCCGAGGATGCGACCGGTCTTGGGGTCGCGCCGTCGTCGCACGAGGCTCAGCCAGCGCGTCAGGCGCAGCAGCGTCAGCGCCCGCGCCACGGTCTCATGGGAGGCCTGGCCTGCGCAGGGCATCGACGCCAGCCAGGGGCGCAACTGCTCATAGGTGGGAAATGCCGTGACGCCATCGTCGTTGAGCATCAATCGGAACACCTGCCAGGCGTTGCGCTCCAGCGGTGTCAGGCGGCGGTCGAGGAACAGCCGCCGCGGCACGCTCTCGTGCCGATTGCCACTGAACAGGAAGGCGTCGCCGGACGTAGGAGGCGTGGGCGTTGGAGCAGGCAGGGACGCGGGAGCGCCAGAGCTGGACTTGGGCGCGAGGTCCTTCAGCGCAGCGTCGAACAGGTCGGCGAGTGCGATGGGGCCAGGGCGCTGGGCTCGTGGGGCGGTGTCGTCCACGGCCATGGCCTAGCCCAATCCCTGATCGACCCAGTTCCTGATCGCGGCCCAGACCACCGAGAGCGGCAGCGACATGCCCTCGGCCAGGTCCATGGCCGCATCGAGAATCGAGGTCTCGTCCTCCAGATCGACGTTCCTGCTGCTGGTCACGGCTTTCCATTGCCGCCACAGTTCGGTGTCCTGGGTCTCGTCCAGGACGGGGTGGCGCCCCTTGCGCTTGGGCAGGCCGAGGATCTCCCGCCGCAGGGCGACTTCCTGATGGGTCAGGCCATAGAAGCGGCTGACCATCTCCGTGCTGGCCCCCAGCCGCAGCATGCGATCGACCGTGGCGATTTCCTTCTCCACGTCCTGTGCCTGGTTGAGCAGGCGCTGCAGCACTTCGCGGTTGACCGTGACCGAGCACCACGAGACGCTGGCGTTGGCCAGCACGCTGATCAGCGCGGGGTGCTTGAGCGCATCCAGCTCGGCCTCGCCGAAGCCCATGGCCTTGCAGCGGCGCAGTTGGCCGTTGCGAAGGTCATACAGCGCCTGGGCAATCACGGCCTGGTTGAGCGGATGCGATGTGGACATGCGGCCTCCCTCGCTCACGTCCCGGGCGCCGTGGTGCCGGCTTCCAGGTCCAGCAGACGCCGGGCGAGGCGCAGCAGCCGAAAGAGCTTGACCAACGCCGTGTCGCTCAAGCGCCTTGCGCCGCTGCCATGGCCTTGGCTCTGGCCGTGCAACAGGGTCGGCAGGTCGGCGGCGAGCTGCGCGCCGTCCAGGCCCGCTTCGGCGACGGGCTGACCCGTCAGGGAAGTGAGCAGCGTCAGCACCGCGCGGCCGAGCGGCGACGGGGCTTGGCCGCGGGCGCGGCACGCAAACCCGATGCCATCGGCGCGATCCTCGATGCACTCGTCCAGGCCTGCCTCCCCGGCGATCTCGCGCGCGAACTGCGCGATGTGGATGCGCAGCCGATCGGGCGTGTCCAGGCCGGCGTCGATGTACCAGACGTCGGAGATCGGATAGAGTCCGCCGGCTTGCACCGGGATGGACTGCAGCACGCTCGCCGAGAAGTCGGGCGGCAGCGCATCGCCCAACTGGTCGGCGACCATGCGCTGGATCGATTGGAGCCGTTCTGTCGTCGGTGCTGGCGAGACGATGTGCTCGCGAAGCAGATCGCCCGGTGCGGCCGGCTGGCTTCCCGTGGCCGCTTCGCCAACCGCCGTGTCGTCGTGGCGCAAGGTGGGCTCGGACGCCGGAGGGCTGGCGGGTGGAGGACCGGCCGCCGCTGCAGGCGTGGCGATGGACGATGCTGCGCCCGGCGGAGTCGGCGTGCCGGCGGTGGGCGAAGGCAACGCCGGCTGCGCCGCAGGTGGCGTCGGGTCACTGACCAGCGCCCGGTGGCGGCTTTCCGATTCGGTCAGGTCCAGCGCCAGCACGTCGTAGCCGATGCCCAGCAGCTCGGACATCTGGCCGATCAGCTCGTCTTGCACGCGCTGCGGCGCGAACTCGTCGCCCTGCGTGTCGAACTGCGCCAGCACCTCCTGAAAGAAACTGTCGAAGTCCAGCGGCAGCGAACGGTCCTTGGCGTAGTGCTCCCAGGTGCGTTTGCAGGCCGTGCGCATGACCGACAGCCGCTCGACCTGGTGGCGCCCCAGGCCGCCATAGAGCACAGTGGGAATGGCGGGCAGCAGGTAGCGCACCGCGTCGGCCATGCGGGTGATGTGCGACCGCTGGACGGGGAAGCCATCGGCCGCCAGGCGGCGGGCCAGTTCCGACTGGCTCAGGGCGGCGCCGCTCTCCTGCTCGTAGAACTCCCGTGCTTTCTCGACGCCGAGCGCGCGCTCGATGAACGTGAGGCCGCCGCGCAGTTCGTTCTCGGCAAGATGCCCGGTCAGCGCGACGATTTCACCGCGCTCCGGCCATGGTCGGAACAGGCACGATATGCGGAAGAAGCGTTCTTCCTTGGTCTCCGACCAGAGTTCGCGCAGGATCGCCAGTCGCGTGTTGCCGCCGTTGCGGATGATGTAGTGGTCCTCGCCGGGCCTGCGCGTGATGGCCGGCGCCGCGTCCAGGCCGCGCTCGCGGATGGATGCCTTGATTTCCTCGTAAGCCGGGTTGCGCTTCATGCGCGGGTCATGGTCGTAGGGCCGCAACTGGTCCAGCGTCACGACCATGGGCGTGTCCGCGATCGGGTCGCTCAAGGCCGTAGCCGCTGGGCCGCTGCGCTCGAAGCCGGCCGCGAGCAGCTTGCCTGCCATGTCCTGCGAGGTCATGTCAGCCATGGCCGCACCCCTCGCAGTCCCCACGACCGCCGGCCGGCGCCATGCGGGCCTCTCGCTCGGCGCGGCGGATCTGCGCACGGGCGTTCAATTCGGCCCGGTGGTCACTCGCTGTCGAACTCGTGTAGATCGCCGCGCAGCCGGCCTTGGTGAACTTGAGGTGCCCGCCCGGCGTGCGCTTGACGTGCCAGCCCTCACCGACCGCGAACTCGATCAGGGCGCGCAGCCGCTTGTGGCCGCGGGCCAGCTCATGTGCGTTCGCCATGGGGCCTCCCAGGATCAAGAGGTCGCTGCGGGCGGCCGGATACTTGAGCCAGTCGGTCCTGCCATTGCGGGAACAACTCGCTGGCGAGCGCGCGCATCGTGTCGAGCGCGGCAGGGGCGACTCTGCCGGGCGGCTGGCGGTGCTCGACCCGATGCACCGGCAGGCCGCGCGTTGCGGCACGTGGATACGCTTCTATGGCCGGCACGTCGGTGGCGAGCACGCGGATGCCGGCGCTGTCCTGGAACAGGTCGCGCAAGGCCTGCTGGATCAGCCGTGCGTTGGCGGACACCGGGTGGACGCGGTTGATGAGCAAGTGCAGCGGCGGCGGTTCGATGCCCAGGTGCCGGTACGGCGCAATGTCTTCGAGCAACTGCATGGTGCCGCGCCGCAGCTCGCGTGCCGCGAGGATCTCCGGCGTGACGGGCGACAGCGCGAGATCGGAGGCGAGCACCGCCATCTCCAGCAGCACGGAACGCGCGCCCTGGGTGTCGATCAGCACCAGGTCGTAGAGGGGAGCAAGTGCTGGCAGCAGATGCCGCAACCGCAGGCGGCCATCCGGCGCATGCAGCAACAACGTGTTCAGCTCGCCCCGGTGGTCGTCGGACAGCACCAGGTCCAGGCCCGCGATGATCGTGCGGGACACGAGCTGGCCAAGGTCGCGCTCGTTGAAGGCCAACAGCTCATAGATGCCGCCCGGCGCGCGCTGGGTCAGTTCGTAGTAGGAGGACAAGGTGGGCTGCACGTCGAGATCGAGCAGCAGCACGCGCAGGCCCGCGTCCGCGGCGAGCCCGCCCAGGTTGGCGGCCGTCGTGGTCTTGCCGACGCCGCCCTTCGTTGAAATGATGGACACGACCTGCATGGCGCTCTCCGGCTGGGAATGGGAAGTCCGCGGGAGAGCGGGTCAGGTCCGGTGGTTGAGGCGCTCGGCGATCCACTGGTCGATTTCGATCGAATCCCAGCCGACAGCGCGCACGCCCAGGCGCAGCGCCTGAGGGAACTGGCGCTTCTTCATCAGGTTGTAGATGTGGGCGCGTTTGAAGCCGGACTTCGCTTCGACTTCATCGAGCCGCAGGATGCGGCGCTCGTTCGGCGGGAGTACAGGGGTCTGCGACATGGCGGTCACTCCTGAACGCTCGGTGGCGTTTGTTGGCGTGACCTCTATTCAATAGACCTGGCTGCGGAAAGACATTGCAAATGCAATCTCCGCGATTGCACATACAAGCTGGATAACCTCATGCGCTTGCGCTACGAACGTACCTCTTAGCGTTGGCGAACTTTCCGTTTAAGGTGCGCTCAGTGATGCCCATGGTGCCGCCGTAGTGGGCGACCAATGCAGAGACAAGGGCCTCCTGCGTTTTGAAGCTGGAATAGGGCACGCCTGAAGGCGACTGGCTCAGCATCAGCGTCAACATCCCTCCAATGATGTTGAGATAGGTCGTTTCCGCCCGTTCGCTGATCTCGCATTGCTTGGATGCCAACAGCACCGAGGATTGCTTGAGTAGCGTGTCGTGCTGCTCCTGCAGTTCTCGCATCTCACGTCGGGCTTGTTCAAGCGCGGCCTGAAGGGCCAGCCGCTCCACGAGGATCGCCTGTCCTGTTTCCATGGTGATGAAAGGATGCGCCATGCGTTCGCCACGGCTGAACAGAAATCCTGGCCGGTGCTCGGGATAGTGGGTGCGCATCCAGCGTTTTAGATCGACATGGCGAACAGTCAGATCCAGAGAATTGAGCAGGTTCGGATCATTGAGCGTGATCCCGTTCTTGCCGTAGGGCAGCTCTCCGTTGAGGATGCCGTCATAGATACGTTCCGAGTGCAGCCGGCACTCATTCCATCGAGGGCAGTTCAGCGACCGAGGCAGGACACGCGGTGACGCGATCGTGGCCAGGATCATCGGGAGATACCGCAGCAACCCAGCCCATCGGATGGCCGCCTCGATGGGACGATAGAACACCTTTGATGTTGAAATGTCCTTGTGCATGTCTTCGTCTCCTTTCGGGTGCGCTACATCACCGGCTCCTTTCTTGCCCAAGGGCTGTTGTGTCGTTATGGCCTGCGACGGACGCTTGAGGCGATGCCCTAAGCGAAGGCGGAGGAGGCCATTGGCGTCCGCCGCAGGTGGCCTTGTCTTGCTTGATATGCAAGAATCGATCAGTTGCCGGCCCATCGAGCGATGAGGACGCAAGCTCGATATTGGCGCTCACGGTACCAGCGTCATAGGTGGCGCAAAGCCCATCAAGACCGATTTGGTATGGTCTGATATCCAGACGGTTCAAGACCAGCGAGTTGAAGCGTTCGACGCCCCTACGTCCAGTTGGGGACTGGAAATCAGCGGTTAGTGATGCATCGCTCCACATGCTGATATATCGACAAAGTATCTGCCGCAGTACCAGTGACCCTGCCAGGTTGCCCCAGCACATAGGAGACGGAGATGGCTGAACATTCCCATGAACATCAACATCACACATCCGGTCAGATGGGTAAGCACGGCCGACCATACGCCAAGTTCTGGGTGAACATGGTGTTGGGCCTCGTCGTCATGTACTTCGTAATGTTCAGCATGATCGACGGCGCCAGGGACTTCAGAAACAATCTCAACATGCTCTACATGGCGGTCACTATGTGGGCGCCAATGGGCATCTTCATGCTAGCGACAATGCCCGGCATGTTTCCAAACCGGCGGCTCAATCTCGTGCTGTACGGCTTGTTTGCCGTTCTCACACTCGGTTCTTTTGCCGCTACCCGTGCTCAAACCGGAATCGGCGATCGACAGTTCATCGCGTCTATGGTCCCGCACCATTCGGGAGCGATCCTCATGTGCCGCGAGGCGCAGCTCTCAGATCCGGAACTCGTCAACCTATGCCAAGCGATTTCCGATGGCCAGCGCGCGGAGATCGAGCAGATGAACCGGATTGCTGCACGCCTTCGTTGAGGCTGGCTGCCACTACACTGGCGCCGCGTTGCGCTCCGGCGAAGTTAGCCGCAGCGATGTAAAGATGAGTACTTGCGGTGTTCCGATGCCGGCGGTTGTGTCCTACAGCCGTCCAGGTGCCAGGTAGTCCACGCGACACCACCCCGCGCTGCCTGCGGAGCGAGCGCAAGTCATGATCGTCGCAAGTTGGAGTTCGATAGCGAACCCGCTCAGCAGCTGGACGCATCAGGCGTAACGACGGGTGGATGGATCATCCTTGGACGCTGGTGGAAGTGGTTGGATGAACTTTGTTGCCGAGGGCGAAAAACAAGGCTATAATTGAGTTCTTCGCTGATCACCACAGTGGAGAAAGTGATTGGGAAACAGAGACTTAGCGCTCTAGTGCATGACTCGTTTCCCGCTCCAAACATGATCCAGGTTTCGGCCTGGGTCGAAGAGAAAAGGGCCTTCGGGCCCTTTTTTCGTTTCTGCGATCCGCACCGCCCTGGTGCTTTTCCCGATTCCCCCCATGTTCCCCTCGGCAGGCCGCTGTCCCGCCGCATCTGCTCGCTCGATCGTCGAGACGAAAAAGGCCACTCGTGGAGTGGCCTTCTCTGGTGGAGCGACGGCGGCGATCAGGGCAGCGCTTTGAGCACCGTCAGCAGGCTGGTGAGGTTGTCGGCCACGCCCAGCTGGCCGATCTTCTCGGTGGCGCCGCCGGCGGCGCTGGTATCCAGACTGTAGATCTGCATCACGCCCATGTTGGAAGCGGCCAGGGCAAGGGCGTTCTGCTGTTGCTGGGCAGCTACCGAATTCTCGAACAGGATGCCGGTGGAGTGGGCCATGGTCTGGAAGATCGAGCCCAGCGCCATGGCCGGGGCTTCACCGATCACCTTGACGTTGGACTGGGTGACGGCATCGGTGATCTGGTTGTTTACTGCGGTTGGGAAGCTCATGGTGATTCTCCTGAATCATTGCGAAGGATGTACGGCGACTGCTTGGACCCGGCGGGTCAGGCTCAGGTGAAGGATTTCAGTACGGTCAGCAGGCTGGTGAGGTTGTCGGCCACGCCCAACTGGCCGACTTTCTCGGTGGCTCCGGCATCGGCGGCGGTGTCGAGGCTGTAGATCTGCATCACGCCCATGTTGGAGGCGGCCAGGGCCAGGGCGTTCTGCTGTTGCTGGGCGCTCACCGCGTTCTCGAAGAGAATCCCGGTGGAGTGGGCCATGGTCTGGTAGATGGTGCCCAGCGCCATGGCTGGCGCCTCACCGACGACCTTGACGTTGGACTGGGTGACGGCATCGGTAATCTGGTCGTTGACTGCGGTCGGAAAACTCATGATGTGACTCCCTGTGAGTGAACGGCACGGCTCATGTCGTGCTGTCTTGATGAACGCTCCAGCCAGGGAGTTGTGAATCCGTCGGCGCCAGGCCTGGCGGGCGGCGAAAATGCAAGCGCCCCGCGAGGCGGGGCGCTTGTCGGTGCGGTCTCATGCGGCGGGCGGGTCGGGCTTGTCCGGCGGCGGTGCGGACGTGTTGTGGTTGCTCTGGTTGAAGATGGCGATAGCGTTCTCCAGTTGCTGCTTGAGCGAGCCGAAGTTCTGCTCGAAGCACAGGCGTACCTCGCTCTTCACTAGGTTGGCCAGGCGGTCGGCAATCTGCGACATCACCAACTGGTTGGCGCTTGCCTGGCCGCTCTGCAGGTGGCTGGGACGCAGTTCGGCCAGGCTGCCGGCGGCATTGACCGCCTCAAGAATCGCCTGCTCGCCGCTGTCCTGGGCGCGGAGGGCCTGGGTCGAGGCCTGCTGGACGTTCTGCAGGATCTGGCGGATGGAGCCTTCGGAACGCTGCCGGCCGTTCTCGATCACCTGTTCGGCCTGCTGTCGCGCGTGCACGGCCGGATCGCTGCTGGCGTCGTTGCCGAGGCCGAGCTGGAACTGTCTCAACTGCTCGTGTTCTTCGCTGGTGAGGGGGCGTTTCAGCCAGCGTTGCGCCAACTGGACCAGATTCCTTCCCAATTCTTCCGAGATCGACATGCGCGGACTCCTCTGCGATAGACGCGCGGTGCGCGGGGTGTCGTGGCGAGGCTTCAGTACTGCTGCGTGCCGTCCGCCGAGGGGGCCTGCGCGCTGCCGCCGGTATCGCCGGGGTAGGCGGCGGCAGCGGCCTGCAGGGTGCTGTAGGCGGTGCTCAACTGCACCGCCAACTGTCCAAGGCTGGCCGGGTCGTCCACGCTGTCTCCCTGGGACAGGGCCTGGAGCCAGCCTTGCAGGCATTCGGTGAGGAGTGCCTTGACCTGGGTGACGAGGGTTTCGAGTTCTTCCTTCATGACGCTTCTCCTGGGGTGGGTGCTCATCCGAGCAGTTTCAGCACGGCCAAGAGCTTGGCCGCATCGCTGTCCGATATTTCCAGCAGGCGCTTTCCGCTCGCCGGCCTGCTGGGGGGCGGTTGGTCCCGTGTCTCCTCGCTGGCGTCCGGCGAACGCTGCGCCGGGCGGTCCGCGGCGGCGAGCGCGCGGCGTCTGATGTAGCGTGCGTAGGCGCTCATCGGTCGCTCCTCAACTGCTGCGGGTGGAGATGCGCACGACCGAGGCGGGGGCGGCGAACCCTTCGAAGCGCTGCAGCTCTCGGTCCCGATGGGGCGCGCCGGCCAGGTCGACGGCGCCGATGGTTTCCTCCCAGTAGGCGCTGCCCAGTTGCACCAGCAGGCGTTGGGCATTCTCCAGCGAAGCGACCGGTACCCGGCCGTGGCGGTCCGCGGCGGCATAGTTGAGCAGGAGCGCCATGCGGATCGCTTCGTCCTGTACGTTGGAGTGCTCGACACCCTGGCCGTCGGCGCCCAGCAGATAGGAGCGCCAGTTGAGGACCTGGGCGAAGAGGCGCCGGTAGGCTTCGAACTGGAAGTAGCGATCCTCCTCGGAGCGGTAGAGCGCGCACTGACTTGCGAAGAACTGTTCCAGCGCAGGTTTCGCCCAGCCGGGTGTACCCGGGAGATGTCCGCCCAGTTCGTCGAAGCCGCTCTGGCTTTCCGCCAGGGCATGGACGTACTGCATCTGTTGTGGGTCCAGGCGCTGTTCGCCCTGGTAGGCGATGGCCAGGCTGAGTTCCTTGAGCTGGTCGGTGCCGACGTATCCGTCGAGATGGCGCAGGCCACGGTTCAGGCGGTATTCCTGCAGCGAGTCGAAGAGGCCGGAGGCGCCGGTAATGAAATTGCTTCCCAGGTTGGTGTCGAAGCACAGCTCGGGGAACTTGCTGGCCAGATAGTTGCGGTAGTAGTAGGCATGGCCGATGCGCAGGCTGAACAGATCGCTCTCCAGCAGGCGGCGGTAGTAGCTGTTGCCGTCGGCGTCGCGGCTGGCCAGCGCCTGGCAGAGGTTCACGACGTTGGTGCGGGCGTAGTAGGCGACCAGGGCCTGGGTAGTCCCGCTGGTGATGTCGAAGCGGCGTAGCCGCAGGCCGGAGGAGGTCAGGCTGTTGCCGAAAAACAGTTCGTCGAAAAGGCCGGCGAGGGCGCTGGGCGCCTTGTCACGGTCCTGCAGGTTCTCCCGTTCGCGTAGCCGCGCCTTGCCCTGGCCGATGGTGTTGCCATAGCACTTCCAGGCATAGGCGGAGAGCGCTGCGTAGAAATCGTCCAGCGCGTTGGCGTTGCGCAGGAAGTAACCGCACAGCGACCGGTTGTCGTCGGACACCCCGGTCCCCTCTCCACAATGGATGTGCAGGACCACCTTGCGGGTTTCCGGCTTGCCGTCCAGGTAGCGGCGAAACACCGCGGCCTGTCCGAGGAGGAAGTCGAAGAACTGTCGGTACAGGCCGGTAGCGGTCTCCATGCCGAGCAGGTCGATGCCGACCAGCCGGGCCTGCGGTGGCTGCCCCTGCTGTATTTCGAAATGACGGAGGATCCTGTGCAGCTCGGCATCGAAGGCGGCTTCGCTGGCATAGCCATGCGCGGTGTGGGCGAGCAGGCGGTAGGCGGTCTTCTCGGAGGCGTTGAATTGTTCGAACAGGGAATCGAGGACGGCCACCTCGTCTTCCCCCGTCGCCGTCTGGGTATGGCTGATTCCTTCGTGGAGGAGGAACCCCAGCGTCAGGCAGGCGAATTCGCCCGGATG
This sequence comes from Pseudomonas sp. PS1(2021), assembly GCF_020405165.1. Lineage (NCBI taxonomy): Bacteria > Pseudomonadati > Pseudomonadota > Gammaproteobacteria > Pseudomonadales > Pseudomonadaceae > Pseudomonas > Pseudomonas sp. PS1(2021). Next base: position 1,038,977 of record NZ_CP084484.1, read on the forward strand.
GCGATCGCGGATGGCGCCGCGGGCCCAGTAGGCGTCGTCGAACGGCGTGTACTTGTTGCCGCTCCAGATCTTGCGGTTGAAGTAGCGGACGAACTGGTCCGTCTCGCTGTCGCGAACCGCGCTCGCACCGAGCAGTTCCAGGGTGCCGAGGTAGATCGCCGGCTGGTCGATGGCCGCTGGCGGCGAGGTCCGGCCAAAACGTTGTGCCAGGATGAGGCAGGCGAGATAGATGTTCTCCGCCGCGCATTCGCCGCGCAGGTAGCCCTGACGGTCGGTCGCGGCGAACGGATTGCGCCTGACCATCCGCTGCAGAGCCAGTTCGAACAGTTCATAGTGCGCGGCCTGGCGAGCCTCCTCCAGCGCCTTGCCGTCGACCTCCGGAGCGACGCCGCGGGCACTCATCAGCAGCCCGATCAGGGAAAGCTCCTGGCCTTTCTCCAGGCTCACCTGCCGCTCGCCGACGCGGAAGACCCGGCGGTCGCGCGTCCAGCGGCTGTTGCTTTCCACCGGCAGGATGCCGGCGAAGTGACTATGGAAGTCGAAGGGATAGCGATGGAACCTGACCGGTTCTTCCAGCTTGAAATAGGCCATGACGGCTCTCCTGTGCCAGGGCCGGACGCCGCCGGCCCCGCCGGTGGTGGCTACGATTGGGTGTCCTTGCCGCCGCGACTGGCGAGGGTCTCGCTGTACTTGGCGATGCTCTGGTCGATCTTGTCGATGGCGAAGCTGGCCGATTCCGCCTCGATCGCCCCGGCCGCCGCGGCTACCGCGGCGGCAGCGCCCATCAGCAGGTCGGTGGCAAGGGCGCCGAGCGCGTCCTCGGCAGCCTGGGCCAGCTTGTTTTCGGCGATGTTCTGGGTCATCTGCCGGAGCAGGATCGCCTGGCTGGCCAGGGCGATCTTGCTGACTCCGTCGAAGTAGCTGGCGGCGGATTGCGCCACCAGCCCGGAGGCCTGGCTGATCATCATGTTCGGCGCGATGGCGATCTGCGACGGCGCATAGCCGGCGGTTTCGCTGTTGCTCATCTGCACCGCCTGCACGACTTGACTGTTCAGGGCGCTGGTGTCCGGCGGCGGCGCCTCGGTCTGCTTGAGCAGGCGCTCGCTCATGCCGGCCAGCGGCGAAGGGCGCGACGGCAGCTTCACGTCGCCGTTGGCGGACGCCCTGCCGCCGCTGGCTGGCGTCTGCCGGCCGGCCTCGCCGGGGGCGGCGGCTTGCTCGCTGTCGCCGGATGGCGCGGGCGCGGGCGCGGATTTCTTGCCGAAGCCGAACATGTCTGGGCACTCCTGGGATCAAGGGGCGGGTCAGATACCTTTCTTGTCTTCTATCGCCATGATCATCGACACCGCCTTGGAAACCACCGCGGTGGAGATCTGGTTCAGGGCCTGCTGGCTGTAGACTGCGTTCTGCAGGGACAGGCCGGCGGAATGGCTGGCGATCTGGTAGAGCGCGGCGATGGCCTGGGCCGGGGCTTCGGCGACCACCTTGACGTTGGTCTGGGTGACGGCATCGGTGATCTGGGCATTCACAGCCGTGGGGTCAGCCATGGGACTCTCCTTGAATGGGCAGGTGCTTGTCGGGCAGGGGGCCGGTCGCACGGGCCTCGACTCGTTTGTCAGGAATGAACGCGGCTGCGTCTGTCTTGTGAAACGTCGCCGGCGAAAAAGTCGGCGCTCAGCCGCGAGCGCAGCAACTGCACGCGCTTGCGCACCAGCGGCGGGGCTATGCCGAGCTGGCTGGCGATGTCGGCATAGGGCAGTTCCTCGATGAAGCGCAGTTCGAAGAGCTGCTGCTGTTGGCGCGACAGCGAGGCCAGGGCCTTGTCCACCTGGTCGAGACGTTCCAGCTGCTCCAGGCGTTCCAGCGGCGAGCCGACGGCGGCGAAGCGCTCCAACTGGCCATCGTGCAGGTCGATGCCGCGGTCGATGAGGCGGTCCTCGCGGATCTGGTGGCGCGCGCTGTCCAGGTAGACGTGTTCCAGGACCAGGAACAGGAAGCCCTGGGGGTCGCGTACCCGCTCCGGTGACTGGCGCAGGAACAGCAGCGCCTTGACCGCGGTGCTCGACAGCCATTCTTCGGCCCGATGGCTGTTGCCGCGCGCAAGGCGTTGTGCGCGTTTGCGCAGGCCAGCCTGCGCGGCACGCCAGCTTTCCTCGAACAGGCGATCGGAACCGGTTTCGTTGCCGCCTGGCTGATTCGGACGATCCATAACCGCTACCTCCCTGGTTGCTCGTGTCGGCGAGCAGTCTGTGAGGCGGGCGGTGGGCGAGGCTGTTACCTGGGTGACAGGGGCGCGGCTGGTAGTTCGGCCTTGCGTCGCAGGCGACCGAGGTCGTTGATCAGGATCCGGTCGTTGCGGCAGCTGATCAGCCCTTCGCGTTTCCATATTTGCAGTTGCGCGTTGAGCTTCGGCCGGCTGGCGTTGAGCATCGCTGCTAGGATGCTCTGGTTGGTCGGTAGCGTCGCGCAGGCTCCCTCGGGTTGTTCGCTCGCCAGGCTGGCCAGGAGATGGCGCGCCAGGCGCGACTCCAGGCGATGCAGGCAGACCCTCTCGACGAAACCGGAGGCTTCGCGCAGGCGCGAACAGAGGAGGGCCAGCGCGCGGTTGAGGAATTCCGTGTCGGCGATCAACGGGGCGAAGTGACGTCGGTGGAGGATCAGCACCGACGCCGCGCCGGAGGCGTAGGCAGAGGTCTCGCGGCGGTTCGGCTGGATCAGCGCGGTTTCCCCGATCACTTCGCCAGGACGGATATCATTGACGATCAGCTCCCGCCCGTCCGGCCCGTAGAGCACGGTATAGAGGTGTCCGCCGAGGACCAGGCCGATGAAGTCTTCAGGGTCGTGCTTGAGGAACAGGACGTCCTTGTCGCGCAACCGGCGCTCCGACGCATGGGTCGCCACGTGCCGCAGCAGATCGGGCAGCCCGTGCAGCAGCGGGCACCGTTGCAGCAGGGTGTAGTGGCGTGAACAGCGGTCTTCCGTTGACTCGTTCGAGTGCATGCCTGCGCCTTCGCCAGATTGATCGGCAGCTCCGGCGAGGTACGACATGCTCGCTGCAGAGCAATCAGTGGGGACGTGTGCGGCGAAGGGGTGTGAAGCTCCGGCTACCCGGCAGAACTGCTAGGTACGGACTCGGCGCGCTCCGGCAATCGGGCGGGCGGTCCGTTTTTTATTCGGAAAGGGTAGCGAGGTTTGGGCTGGCGGGAGGCGGCCCCGAGCGCACGGATGGCGGTCGGGGCGGGACGGCCGGTGGCCGTGGCGGGCTCAGTGCCGCGGGCTGTCCTCGGGCAGCGCGAGCAACTGCTTTTCGCGGTTCCAGTCGAACGTTTCGCCGCGCTCTTCGGCTTCGTAGCGGCGCTCGTCGAGGCGCTGGAACAGGTCGATCTCTTCGTCCGGCATGAAGTGCAGGCAATCGCCGCCGAAGAACCACAGCAGGTCGCGAGGTACCAGGTGGGCGATCTGCGGATAGCGGTGGAAGACCTGGGAAATCAGGTCCTGGCCGAGGTATTGGGCGCCTTCCGGGTCGCGCGGCAGTTCGTCCATCAGCTCGTCGAAACGCTCGAGGAACAGCCCGTGGTTTTCTTCCGGCACCTGCTCGGCCTCGCCCAGGGCGCCGAGGATGTTGCGCAGGTGCTGGAGCAGGGCGAGGTGGTGCTCGAGGTAGGAGTTGGCCATGACGGGTCCTCTGGAAAAAAGCTGGGCAGTATAAAGGGTTTCGCGGCGCCGGCCAGTTTCAGCGGATCGCCGGGGACTGGCTCTGGCGCCGGCGGTTTTCCAGTTGCCGGCGTTCGCTGTCGAGGCGCCGCTGGTCCTGCTCCAGGCGCCAGCGCTGCTGGTCCAGTTGCTGCTGGCGGATCAGGTTGTCCTGCATCTGTCGCTGCTGCCGTTGCCGCTGCAGGTTCTGCTGCTGGCGTTGCAGTTGATCCTGCTGCAATTGCAGGCGTTGTTCGTCGAAGCGCTGGCGCTGTTCCTGGAGCTGGCGTTGGCGCTGTTCGCCAGCGCGCTGCACCGCCTGCTGGTGCGGCTGCACGCCATAGGGCGCAGGCGGTGCGGCCTGCGCCGGGGGCAGGAGGAGAAACGAGGCTGCCAGGCCGGTGGCAAGTAGCTTGAGCATGATGGCCTCCCGTACGTCAGGGATGTGCCCGTCGATTCTAGCCAATCGCCCGGGTTTGGGTGGGTGAAGACGACAAAGGCGCCGGAAGGCGCCTTTGTCGGTTGCGACCGTCGCTTTGCCGCGGAGTGTCAGCGGATCCTGCCGTCGGCCAGTTGCAGTTCCTCCTTGGCGAAGTCGTCGACGTCGATCACCTTGCGCCGTGCCGCTTCGGCCTGGTGCAGGGCCTGCGCCTGCTCGGCGCTCAGCACGCCGGCGGCGGCGCCGGCATCGATCGGGTTCTGCCCCGCTTGCGGCTGGACCCTGCCTTCCTTGATCGCCTTGTGCAGGGTTTTCTCCAGCGCGGCGCTTTCGCGTACCGCGTCGAAGGCGTGGGCGAGGGCACCGACCGGGTCCTGCGGGTCCTTCGGCAGGAACGCGCCGGCGAGGATCGCCTGCAACGCCGGGTCGTCGTCCGGACGGCCGAGGATTTCCGCGATCTCGGCGTCCAGTTCGTCGCCCGGCCCTTTGTGCCGGCGGCCGAACGGCAGTACCAGGACCTTCAGCGCGCAGCCGAAGAAGCGGCTGGGGAAGTTGTTCAGCAGGTCCTCCAGCGCCGCCTCGGCCTTGCCGAGGTTTTCCTCCATGGCCCAGCGCAGCAGCGGATGCAGGTAGTCCGGGTTACCCAGGTCGTGGTAGCGCTTGAGCGCCGCCGAGCCCAGGTAGAGATAGCTGAGGACATCGCCGAGACGCGCGGAGAGGCGTTCCTTGCGCTTCAGTTCGCCGCCCAGCAGCATCATGCTGAAGTCGGCGAGCAGGGCGAAGGACGCCGCCAGGCGGTTCAGCGCGCGGAAGTAGGGACGGCTGATGCGGTCGCCGGGCGCGTTGCCGAGGTGGCCGCAGCTGAGACTGAGGAGGAAGCTGCTGGCGGCGTTGCCGACGGCGAAGCCGATGTGCTTCACCAGCAGCGCGTCGAACTCGCGGGCGGCCTGGTCCTTGTCCTCGCGCTGGGCCAGTTCCATTTCCTTGAGCACGTACGGATGGCAACGGATCGCGCCCTGGCCGAAGATCATCAGGTTGCGCGAGAGGATGTTCGCGCCTTCCACCGTGATGAAGATCGGCGCGCCCTGCCAGGAACGACCCAGGTAGTTGTTCGGGCCCATGATGATGCCCTTGCCGCCATGGATGTCCATGGCATGGGCGATGCACTCGCGGCCGCGCTCGGTGAGGTGGTACTTGAGGATCGCCGAAAGCACCGAGGGCTTCTCGCCGAGGTCCACCGCGTTGGCGGTGAGGATTCGCGCGCTGTCCATTAGCCAGGCGTTGCCGCCGATGCGGGCGAGCGCCTCCTGGATGCCTTCGAAGGCGGCGATCGGCACGTTGAACTGCTCGCGGACCTGAGCGTAGCGACCGCTGACGTAGCTGCTGGCCTTGCCAGCGCTGGTGCCCACCGCCGGCAGCGAGATGGAGCGTCCGACCGACAGGCAGTTCATTAGCATCATCCAGCCTTTGCCGATCATTTCCTGCCCGCCGATGATGTACTCCAGCGGCACGAACACGTCCTTGCCGGAGTTCGGACCGTTCATGAAGGCGGCGCCCAGCGGCACGTGGCGGCGGCCGATCTCGACCCCGGGGGTGTCGGTGGGAATCAGCGCCAGGGTGATGCCCAGGTCCTCCTCGTCGCCCAGCAGATGGTCCGGGTCGTGGCACTTGAAGGCCAGGCCGAGGAGGGTGGCCACCGGGCCGAGGGTGATGTAGCGCTTTTCCCAGGTCAGGCGCAGGCCGAGCACCTCGCGACCTTCCCATTCGCCCTTGCAGACGATGCCGACGTCGGTCATGCCGCCGGCATCGGAGCCCGCGTAGGGGCCGGTGAGGGCGAAGCAGGGGATGTCGTCGCCCTTGGCCAGGCTCGGCAGGTAGCGCTGGCGCTGCTCGTCGGTGCCGTAGTGGAGCAGCAGCTCGGCCGGGCCGAGGGAGTTCGGCACCATCACCGTCGAGGCCAGGTCGCCGCTACGGGTGGCGAGCTTCATCACTACCTGCGAGTGGGCGAAGGCGGAGAAGCCCTTGCCGCCGTACTCCTTGGGAATGATCAGGCCGAAGAAGCCGTGCTGCTTGATGAAGGCCCAGGCTTCTTCCGGCAGGTCCATGCGCTGGCCGATGTCCCAGTCGCTGACCATGGCGCAGAGTTCTTCGGTCGGGCCGTCGACGAAGGCCTGCTCTTCTTCGGTGAGTTGCGCCTTGGGGTAGTCGAGCAGTTTCTGCCAGTCCGGGCGGCCGCTGAACAATTCGCCATCCCACCACACGGTGCCCGCCTCGATGGCCTCGCGCTCGGTGTCGGACATCGGCGGCAGGACTTTCTGGAACCAGGCGAACAGCGGACCGCTGAGCACGCGCCGGCGCAGGTCAGGCAGGGCGAGGGGAAGCGCCACCGCCAGCCAGAGCAGCCAGAAGACCAGCAGCAGCCAGCCGGGCGCGTGGCTGAACACGCCCATCAGGATCAGGTAGGCGGCGCTGATGCCGAGCGCGGGAGCGGGTGGGGTACGCCGATGGGCGAGGTAAGCGACACCGAGTACCAGTACGACTAACCAGAGCAACAACATGCGGAATCCTCCATGAAGACGCCAGGCGGCGTCTCGAGCTTAGCCCGTTTGCCGCCGTTTGGCGGCAGGGCCGGTCAGCTTGGCCGGTTTGTCACGTTATAGGCGAAAACTTCCCGTTTAGACTGGGACAAATTGCCCGCCGGGAGCCCGCCATGCAGTCCTACCTACAATCCGGCCGCTTCGTGGATAGTGACCACCCGGTGGTGGTGGAGTTCGCGGAAAAATCCCGGGGGAATTCGGCGAAACCGCGTGACCAGGCGGTCGCGCTGTACTACGCGGTACGCGACGGGGTGCGCTACAACCCCTACGTGTTCAGCCGCGATCCGCAGACCCTGAAGGCCAGCCACGCGCTGCAGCAGGGCGAGTCCTATTGCGTGCCCAAGGCCATCCTGCTCGCCGCCTGCGCTCGGCATTGCCGGATTCCGGCGCGGATCGGCCTGGCCGACGTGCGCAACCACCTGGCCACGCCGCGCCTGCTGGAGGCGCTGCGCAGCGAGGTGTTCGCCATGCACGGCTATACCGAACTGTACCTCGAGGGCCGCTGGGTGAAGGCCACCCCGGCGTTCAACCGTGCCTTGTGCCGCGCCTTCGACGTCGCTCCGCTGGAGTTCGACGGCGTCGCCGACAGCGTCTTCCATCCATTCAACCGCCAGGGCGAGCGCTACATGGAGTACCTGGCCGATCACGGCCAGTTCGCCGACCTGCCGGAGGAACTGTTCTTCTCCCACTTGCAGCAGCACTATCCGCACCTGTTCTCCGGCCGCCCGCTGGCCCTGGACGGCGATTTCCAGGCCGAGGCCGGGCAAGATGAAGGGCGTCGATAGTCACCATCAGCCGGCGCGTCTTCCTTCTTCGGTCCATCCTCGGTAGGGTGCGGCATGTCGTCCGGGCGCTCCGGCGACCCATCCGCCGCATCAACCGAAGAGGGAACGCAGAGTATGTTGACCATCTGGGGCCGGAAGAACTCGAGCAATGTGCGCAAGGCGCTGTGGTGCGCCGAGGAGGCTGGCCTGGAGTACCGGACGGTGGATGCCGGCGGGGCGTTCGGCCTGGTGGATGAGCCGGCGTTCCGTGCGATGAATCCGAACGGTCGGGTGCCGGTGATCGAGGACGACGGCTTCGTCCTCTGGGAGTCCAACGCCATCGTCCGCTACCTGGCCGCCCGCTATGCGCCGGGCGACCTCTATCCGCAGGACCCGGTGCGCCGCGCCGACGCCGACAAGTGGATGGACTGGACCACCTCGACTCTCGCCGGGCCGTTCCGCGACCTGTTCTGGGGAACGCTGCGTACGTCGCCGGAGCAACGCGACGAGGCCCTGATCGCAAAGGCGTTGCAGACCTGCGGCGAGTTGCTGCGGGTGCCGGACCAGACCCTGGCCGGCCAACCCTGGCTGTCCGGCGAACGCTTCGGCATGGGTGACATTCCCCTGGGCTGTTTCATCTACGCCTGGTTCGAGATGCCCATCGAGCGCCCGCCGCTGCCCCACCTCGAGGCCTGGTACCTGCGCTTGCGCGAGCGCCCGGCGTTCCGCACCGCGGTAATGACCGAACTGACCTGAGCCGGCTACTGTTGCATTTTGTTACCCGTAGCCTTATCTAGCTCTTCCTCTTCACCTTCCGACACGGGAAGCCTAATGAGTTCCGCCCTGTCCATCCGTCAATTGACGAAAACCTACGGCAACGGTTTCCAGGCCCTCAAGGGCATCGACCTGGACGTCGCCGAAGGTGATTTCTTCGCCTTGCTCGGCCCCAACGGCGCGGGCAAGTCCACCACCATCGGGATTCTCTCGACCCTGGTGAACAAGACCAGCGGTTCGGTCTCGGTGTTCGGCCACGACCTCGACAAGGACCCGGCCGGCCTCAAGCGTTGCCTTGGCGTGGTGCCGCAGGAGTTCAACTTCAACCAGTTCGAGAAGGTCTTCGACATCGTCGTGACCCAGGCCGGCTACTACGGCATCCCGGCGAAGATCGCCAAGGAGCGCGCCGAGCGCTACCTGACCCAGCTGGGGCTGTGGGACAAGCGCAACGAAGCCTCGCGGATGCTCTCCGGCGGCATGAAGCGGCGCCTGATGATCGCCCGCGCACTGGTCCACCAGCCGCGCCTGCTGATCCTCGACGAGCCCACCGCCGGGGTCGACATCGAGCTGCGTCGTTCGATGTGGAGCTTCCTCACCGAACTCAACCAGGAAGGCATCAGCATCATCCTCACCACCCACTACCTGGAAGAGGCGGAGCAGCTCTGCCGCAACATCGCCATCATCGACCACGGCGAGATCGTGCAGAACACCAGCATGCGTGACCTGCTGATGACCCTGCATTCGGAAACCTTCCTGCTCGACCTGAAGAACGTCCAGGCCCTGCCGCCGACTCTCGACGGCTACCCGACGCGGCTGGTGGACGATCACACCCTCGAAGTGCAGGTGGAGAAAAGCCAGGGCATCAACGATCTGTTCGCCCAGTTGGGCGCACAAGGCATCGAGGTACTGAGCCTGCGCAACAAGACCAATCGCCTGGAGGAGCTGTTCGTGTCGCTGGTGGAGAAGAACCTGACGAGGATCGCCCGATGAGCAGCGAGCTGAGCGCCAACCTGGTCGCCCTGAACACCATCGTCTACCGCGAGGTGCGCCGCTTCACCCGGATCTGGCCGCAGACCCTGCTGCCGCCGGCGATCACCATGGTCCTGTACTTCGTGATCTTCGGCAATTTGATCGGCCGGCAGATCGGCGATATGGGCGGCTTCACCTACATGGAATACATCGTGCCCGGCCTGATCATGATGTCGGTGATCACCAACGCCTACGGCAACGTGGTGTCGAGCTTCTTCGGCAGCAAGTTCCAGCGCTCGGTGGAGGAGCTGCTGGTGTCGCCGGTATCGCCGCACACCATCCTCCTCGGCTACACCATCGGCGGCGTACTGCGCGGCCTGGCGGTGGGGGTGATCGTGACCATGCTGTCGCTGTTCTTCACCAAGCTGCAGGTGCACCACCTGGGCATCACGGTACTGGTAGTGGTACTGACCGCGACCATCTTCTCCCTGGGCGGTTTCATCAACGCGGTGTTCGCGCGCAACTTCGACGACATCTCGATCATCCCGACCTTCGTGCTGACGCCGCTGACCTACCTGGGCGGGGTGTTCTACTCGATCAACCTGCTGCCGCCGTTCTGGCAGACCGTGTCGCTGGCCAACCCGATCCTGCACATGGTCAACGCCTTCCGCTACGGCATCCTCGGCGTCTCCGACATTCGCATCGGCGTGGCCATCGGCTTCATGCTGCTGGCCACCGCGGTGCTCTATCTCGGCTGCGTAAGGCTGCTGGTGAGCGGGCGTGGCATGCGCCAATGAAACGCTCGAAGGCATGAAACAGAAGCCCCCGTCATGGGGGCTTCGCGTTTCATCGGCGCGGGCGAGCGAAATCGATGACGAAACGGGTCCAGCCGTCGGCAGACTCGCAGCGGATCTCGCCGCCGTGGGCCTGGACGATGGAGCGGCAGATCGCCAGGCCGAGCCCGGCGTGTTCACCCTGGCCTTCGCGGCGCGCCGGATCGGCACGATAGAACCGGTCGAACAGGCGCGGCAAGCGCTCGGGAGGAATCGCCGGACCCTGGTTCTCCACGCTCAGGCGTCGGTCGCCGAGACGGATACGTATCTCGCCGCCATCGGCGGTGAAGCGCAGGGCGTTGTCCAGCAGGTTGGCCAGCACCCGCCGCAGCATGCCGCGGTCGCCGGGCAGGCTCAGGCTGCCTTCGCGCAGCAGGCGGATGTCGCGGTCTTCCGCCAGCGGCTGGTAGAACTCCAGCAGCGAGTCGACTTCCGCGCCCAGGTCCAGGGCCTGGCGGCTGGGCGCCAGCAGGCCGTGGTCGGCCTTGGCCAGCAACAGCATGTCGTTGACCATCGCGGTGAGCCGTTCCAGCTCCTCGAGGTTGCCGTGCAGGGCCTCGCGATAATCCTCCAGCGAGCGTGGGCGGGACAATACCACCTGGGTCTGGGTCAGCAGACTGGTGAGCGGGGTGCGCAACTCGTGGGCGATGTCGGCGGAGAACGCCGAGAGGCGCTGGAAGGCTTCTTCCAGGCGCGCCAGCATGGCGTTCAGCTCGCCGGCCAGTCCGCGCAGCTCCTCTGGCATCCGGCTGGCGTCGAGGCGGGTGGTGAGGGAGTTGGCGGAAACCCGCGCGGCGACTTCGCGCATCCGTCGCAGCGGCGCCAGGCTGGCGCCGGTGGCCCAGGCGCCGAGCAGCGCCGTGGCCAGCGCCGACAGGCTCATGGTCAGCCAGATCAACTGGCGCATGCGTTGCAGGAAGTGCTGGTGATGACTGATGTCGAGGATCACGGTAAGTCGCGGCGAAGCGTCGTTGCCGGGCTCCAGCGGGGCGCCGAGTTCGCGGTTGGCGGGCAGACCGGGATGCGCAGGCTGCGGCAGGCGCTCGAACCAGAGGTTGCCATCCGGGCCGTTCAGACGCAGGCCGAGGTCGGGATGGCGTGCCAGTTCGCGCAGCAGTTCCGCTTCGCGGCGGCGCATCTGTTGTTCCGAGCCGAGGCCGCGCAGCTCATCGCGAAACACCGCGAGCTTGGCGGACATCGCCATATGGTCGAGCTCGACGAAATGCTCGTCGATGGCCCTGCTGAAGATCAATCCGGCGATCAGCGAGACCGCCGCCGTGCAGGCGGCGAACAGCAGGCTCAGGCGGACGCCGAGGGACATCCGCGAGCCGAACCCGGCGCTCATTCGTCGCGCTCTTCGAGAACGTAGCCCATGCCGCGCACGGTATGGATCAGGCGCTGCGGGTAGTCGTCGTCGACCTTGGCGCGCAGGCGGCGGATGGCCACCTCGATGACGTTGGTATCGCTGTCGAAGTTCATGTCCCAGACCTGCGAGGCGATCAGCGACTTGGGCAGCACCTCGCCGCTGCGCCGCAGCAGCAGTTCGAGCAGGGCGAACTCCTTGGCGGTGAGGTCGATCCGCTTGCCCTGGCGTTGCACCCGGCGGCGCAGCAAATCGAGTTCGAGGTCGGCCAGTTGCAGGGTGGTCTCCTGCAACTGCTGGCTGCCCCGGCGCAGCAGGGTGCGCACCCGGGCGAGCAGTTCCACGAAGGCGAACGGCTTCACCAGGTAATCGTCGGCGCCTTGTTCGAGGCCGCGCACGCGGTCCTCTACGGCATCGCGGGCGGTCAGGAACAGCACCGGTATGGTCATCCCGGCGTCGCGCACGCTGCGCAGGATCTGCCAGCCGTCACGGCCGGGCAGCATGACGTCGAGGATCAGCAGGTCGTAGTCGCCGCCCAGGGCCAGTTGCTCGCCCTCGTTGCCATCGTCGCTCAGGTCGACGGCGAAGCCTGCCTCGGCGAGCCCCTGGCGCAGGTACTGGCCGATGCGCGGTTCGTCTTCGACGATCAGCAGTTTCATGTTCATCCCTCGTTACATTTGCCGGCCATGCCGACCTGTTTCTGACAGCATCGTAATCAGTGGGTAACGGGGGCGACAGTGGCCCCCGCGCAGACTACAGGGGAACTCATTCGAGGAGACTTCCCATGCGTACCTTCACTGCCTCCACCCTCGCTTTCCTGCTGGTCCTCGCCCCGACCGTTCCGGCCATGGCCGACAGCGGCGGCGACATCGTCTTCGAGCGCATGCAGGCCCAGGCCGCCAAGGCTCGTGCCGCGCACCAGGAGAAACTGGCGAAGCAGGCCGAAGCGACGAAGAAGGACAAGGAAAACTGCTGATCGCCAGTTCTTCCACCCCCGGCTCCACACGGGATGACGGAGGGCTCCGATCCCGTCTTCACCCGCCACCGGTTCCCTGGTTTCCGGTCGGCGGGTTTTTTATGCCCGTCGGTGGCGCTGGGCGATCTTAGCCTTCGCGGTCCGCAACGGCGGCAAGCTGACAAAGATGTAATGCTCCCGACAGCCAGCCGGCAGGCGCAGCGACACAGGATAGGCGACATCAACCCGATGGAGATTCCCCGTATGTTTCCGCGCCGCCTGCTTCCCGCTTCCCTGATCGTCCTCGGCGTGCTTTTCGGTGCCAGCGCCCAGGCTTCGCCGGCCCACGGCCAGACCTTCGGCAAGCCGGCCCAGGCCGCGCAGGCCAGCCGCAGCATCGAGGTGGTGCTCGGCGATATGTACTTCAAGCCGCGGGCGATCGAGGTCAAGGCCGGCGAGACGGTCCGCTTCGTGCTGAAGAACGAAGGCAAGCTGTTGCACGAGTTCAACCTGGGAGACGCGGCGATGCATGCCGAGCACCAGAAGGAGATGCTGGAGATGCAGCAGTCCGGGATGCTCACCCCGACCGGCATGGCGTCGATGGACCATAGTCAGATGGGCCACGGCATGGCCGACATGGACCATGGCCGGATGATGAAGCACGACGACCCCAACAGCGTGCTGGTCGAGCCGGGCAAGAGCGCCGAGCTGACCTGGACCTTCGCCAAAGCCACCCGGCTGGAGTTCGCCTGCAACATCCCCGGCCACTACCAGGCCGGGATGGTCGGTCAACTGACCGTGCAGCCCTGAGCCGGCGGACGGCCGGCGTGAAGATGCCGGCCGATCCGTATACACTTGCCGCCGCCCGCCAGTGCGGCGCGGCGCGCGGGGAAGGGCCCTGCGCGATTCATCCAGCAGGTTTCCCTCATGCAGCATCCCGCCGAACATTCGCCGCTGGGCAAGACCAGCGAATACGTCTCCAGCTACACGCCGTCGCTGCTGTTTCCCATTTCACGCACGGCGAAATGGGCCGAGCTTGGCCTGAGCGCCGAGACCCTGCCTTATCGCGGCGTGGATATCTGGAACTGCTACGAGCTGTCCTGGCTGACCCCGGCCGGCAAGCCGGTGGTGGCGATCGGCGAGTTCTCGATCCCGGCGGACTCGCCGAACATCATCGAGTCGAAGTCGTTCAAGCTTTACCTCAATTCCCTCAACCAGTCCGCCTTCGATAGTCGCGAGGCGCTTCGCGCGGTATTGGAGAAAGACCTCTCGGCCGCTGTCGGGGCGCCCGTGGGCGTGCGCCTGCGCAGCCTCGACGAAGTTGCCGAGGAGGGCATCGGGCGTCTGCCGGGGCGCTGCATCGACGAGCTGGACATCGCCGTCGACGGCTACGAGCAGCCGCGCCCGGAACTGCTGCGCTGCGACGCCGGGCGGATCGTCGAGGAGCAGCTCTACAGCCACCTGCTCAAGTCCAACTGCCCGGTCACCGGCCAGCCCGACTGGGGCACCCTGGTGGTCGACTACCGGGGCCCGGCGCTGGACCCGGCCAGCCTGCTGGCCTACCTGGTTTCCTTCCGCCAGCACCAGGACTTCCACGAACAGTGCGTCGAACGCATCTTCCTCGACCTGCAGCGCCTGTTGCAGCCGCAGGCGCTCAGCGTCTACGCGCGCTACGTACGCCGTGGCGGCCTGGATATCAATCCCTACCGCAGCCTGGCGGAGGTCGCACCGGACAACCGACGCCTGGTGCGCCAGTAACGCCTCGCAACACGCGGATACGAAAAAGCCCCGGCCATGCCGGGGCTTTTCATTTTGGCAAGTCGTTCAGATACCCATGTTGGCCAGGCTCTGCACGATGGAGCGGAGCGTGCCGGCGAGGGTCGGGTGGCTGACCTCGAAGCGCTCGACGGCGAGGTTGACCCCATCGACCAGGCTGCCTTCGTTGAGGGCGTCCTCGTTGGCCAGTTTCAGTTCGATGTCCCTGATCAGGAGTTCCAGTTCGGCGCGCTGCTCTTCGTTCAGCGGCGGTTGTTGCTCCAGTTGCTCGCGCAGGGCGGACAGTTCGCGCAGCAGACTCTCTTTCGGCATGGTATTTCCCTCGACGTACAAGTCTTCGGTGGACCTCCGGCGGGCGCCGAAAGGTCCGTCCATGCCGAACAGATTAACCTGTCGGGCGCAGATGTGCGCGATCCGGATCAATCCGCAGCAGGCGTTCCAGCAGCGGGAAGAAGTGCGTCAGTTCGGGGGTGCGCATGGCCGGGTCCTTGGCCAGGTCGTCGAGGCGGCGCAGGGTCAGGCCGTCCTGGGCATAGGGCGCCTTGATGTAGGCCGCGGCGGCACGCTCGTCGAACGGCCCGCCTTGCAGCACCAGGCTGTGCCGGGAGGCCGGCGACAGGCTGGCGTGGTAGCTCGGGTCCACCGCGCAGAGGAAGCGCTTGGCCGATACGTGCAGGCGCACCGGCTGCCAGACCGACTCTGGGAACAGCTCGCGCAGCAGGCGTGCGCCGAATTCCTCGTGGCGCAGGTCCTCCTCGTCGATCTGCGCCGGGTCTTCGTAGAGGTGGCCGATATCGTGCAGCAGGGCGGCGACTACAAGGCTGTCCGAGCAGCCGGCGCGCTCGGCCAGGGTCGCACACTGCAGCGCGTGCTCGGCCTGGCTGACTGCCTCGCCATAGGGCTCGGCGCCATGGCTGGCGAAGCGTTCGGCCAGTTCGTCGAGAAAGCGGTGACGGGCGCGGCTCATGGTTTTTCTCCTTTCAGGCGGCGGACGGCGAGGTCGTGCAGGCAGGGTTGCAGCTCGCCCAGGTGATCGATCACGGAATGCACGCCCAGGCGGTACAGTTCCAGGGTGGCGTCGGCGCGCAAGCGGTCGCGCTCGGTGTGTCCGAGAGCGTCCCAGTCGGCCGGCGAGAGGCCGCACGACGGCCCGCTGGCGGCCAGGCCGATGGTCCATAGCCCGGCATTGAGTCCGGCCTGGAGTTGACGCGGTTGGGCGCTGACCAGCACGCAGCCGTCGAGGCGCTCGATGCCCAGCCGGGCGAGGGCCTGCCAGCAGCCATCGGGGGCCGGCCAGGGGCGCGCGCCGGCGAGGGGGATCAGGGCGTTCGCTCGGCCGAGCGGCGCGGCAAGGCGCTGGCAGACCGATTCCGGTAGCTCGTCCTGCCAGGCGTAGGGAATCCGTTGTTCGTCCAGGCTCTCCAACAGGGCCACGGCACCGGCGATGGCTTCGGCCTGTTCCCCGGCGGCTTCGTCGAGGGCCTGCTCCAGGCGCTGGCGCTCGCTCTTGTTCGGCTTGCGCCGCAACAGGAAGCTTTGTGCCTCGGCGAAGGGCAGCAGACTGGCGTCGCGGAGGTGTTCGGCAGGGCTATGCGGATGGCTGCTCAGCAGCGCCAGGGACAGGGTCCGGGCGCCGAAATCCACCAGGCCGCCGGAGAGTCCGAAGAGCAGGGCGGTGAAGCGCGGGAGTTGGTCGGAGCTGGGCATGCGAAAGGCGTCTGGCGAATGGTCTAGGCCAGCCTAGAGGGGTTTTGTGACGCCGCCGTGACGTTTTCGTGGCAGTGGCGATAGGCCGACGGGCTGCCGTTATAATCGGCCGGTCTGAATCAGCGAGGCCGTCATGCCGGTCGATCAATCTCGTCAGTACCTGCGCATCCGCGACCAGCTCGCCGCGGATATCGCCCAGGGCGTGCTGCAGGTGAAACTTCCCTCCGAGCGGGAGTTGGCCGAGCGCTTCCTGTGTACCCGCATCACCCTTCGCGAAGCCCTGCAGCAACTGGAAACCGAAGGCCTGGTCTATCGCGAGAACCGCCGCGGCTGGTTCGTCGCGCCGCCGCGGATCCGCTACAACCCGACCCGTACCACCGGCTTCATGGAATACGTCAGCGCCCAGGGACGCCAGCCGCGTACCGAGACGTTGCACGCCGAGCGGCGAGCAGCCGGCGCCTGGCTGGCCAAGCGGATGGGGCTGGAGGACAGCGCGCCGGTGTATTTCCTGCAACGGCGCCGCTGGGTGGACGAGCGTCCGGTGCTGATCGAACTGATCGCCCTGGATGCCGGGTGGTGCCCAGGCCTGCTGGACCACGACCTCGATACTTCGCTGATGAGCCTGCTGCGCGAGCGTTTCGGCCTGCAGCCGACGCGCTGCCAACTGGCGATGCACCCGACCGCGCTGAACGCGGCCCAGGCCGAGCCGCTGCAACTGGCGCCGGGTTCGCCGGCGCTGTACCTGGAGCGACTGAGTTACGCGGAGGGGCAGAGGGTGGTCGAGTTCGACCAGGAGTTCTGGCGCCCGGACGCTCTGGAGATCGTGCTCGACGCGGCCTATCCGGGCGCCTGAGTCAGGCGATCGCGGCGCGTATGCTGTCCGGCACGGGCGTCGAACGGTTTTCCGCGTGGCGCACCCAGACCAGCTTGCAGTGGCCTTCGCCATAGGTGCCTTGCGGATCTTCCAGGGTGCGCAGGCGATGTTCCAGTACCAGGCTGCTGGTGCCCAGCTTGCCGGCGTACAGTTCCACCACCACGGTGGCCGGATGCACCACCGGCTTCAGGTAGGTGTGCAGGCTTTGCAGCACGACCGGCCCCTCGGCAGCGCCTTCCAGGTCGATGCCGAGGGTTTCGAACCAGGCCACCCGGGCCTCTTCCAGGTACTGGAAATAAAGGGTGTTGTTGACGTGCCCGTAGCTGTCCATGTCGCCCCAGCGCACCGGGATATGGGCCGTGTGTAGCAATTGTCTGTCAGCCATCTCGTAACTCTTCTAGTCTCAAAATCGATGCGAGCCTATATACTGCGCGCACGCTGAAGCCGCGCTGGCGGCCAAGACTAGTCATGCAAAGGAGATACAGCAATGCGCGCCCGCGGCGTGAACTGGATCGAACGTAGTGCCCGAATCCTGGCTTGCGCCAGCCTCGCATTGGCACCCACGCTGTCCCTGGCGGCCAGTGAAGAAGACCCTTGGGAAAGCATCAACCGTCCCATCTTCACCTTCAACGACACCCTGGACACCTATGCGCTGAAACCGCTGGCCCAGGGTTACCAGAAGGTCACCCCGAACTTCGTTCAGGACGGCGTGCACAACTTCTTCAACAACCTCGGCGACGTGAAGAACCTGGCCAACAACCTGTTGCAGGCCAAGTTCCACAATGCCGGCGTGGACACCAGCCGCCTGCTGTTCAACAGCACCTTCGGCCTGGCCGGCTTGATCGACGTGGCGACCCCGATGGGCCTGCAGCGCAACGATGAGGACTTCGGCCAGACCCTGGGTTATTGGGGCGTCGGCAGCGGCCCGTACGTGATGCTGCCGTTCCTCGGCCCGAGCACGCTGCGCGATGCCCCGGCGAAGATCCCGGACATCTATGTCAGTCCCTACCACTACATGGACGACGTACGCGCGCGCAACGTGATGTTCGGCATCAATACCGTCGACACCCGTGCCAACCTGCTGAAGTCGGAAAAACTGATCAGCGGCGACAAGTACATCTTCATCCGCAACGCCTACCTGCAGAACCGCGAGTTCAAGGTCAAGGACGGCGAGGTGGAGGACGACTTCTAAGTCGACCCGCTTCGTGCGACACCTGGAAAGGCGGCCCTTGGGTCGCCTTTCGTCGTTTCAGTGGATCGCGACGATGCTCAGCCCCAGGCTATGCCGACCCGGGCCGAGGCGTTCGCAGCGCACCACGCGGGCTTCCAGTTCCAGGCCGGTGAGCGTCTCGTGGGTGGACGGGATGCTCACCCGCAGGTGGTCGCCCGGAGCCAGTTCGCTTTGCGCTTCCAGCAGCAGCCCGCTGGCGGACAGGTCCCGGCACAGGGCCACCGACTCGCGGCCTTCGCAGCGGATGGTGACCGGGGTGTCGAGCTTCATGCGGATGAAGTCGCGCTTCTCGCTGTAGTTGTGCTCGATGGGCTGCATGGGCTGATCCTCATGGTCGGGGCGATGGGAGGGCGACTGGCAATCCTGGCGATTATCGTCAAAGTTTATACCGTGCGGACGGGATCGGACGGACAAAGGCGGATTTTCCGGCAAAGGTCAACGGCTTGAACTGCTCAACGGATGGGAGTACCGTCTGCGCCTTGTCGAACCCCGTAGCCGCGCTGTTGTCACTTACAATAAGCGCCTAGGACCCACTGTTTCCGGCGCCGTTTGCCTGGATGACCCATGCATAAAGTCAGTGCCACGCTGCTGATCATCGATGACGACGAGGTGGTGCGCGAAAGCCTCGCCGCCTACTTGGAAGACAGCAACTTCAAGGTGTTGCAGGCCCTCAACGGTCTGCAGGGCCTGCAGATCTTCGAAAGCGAACAGCCGGACCTGGTCATTTGCGATTTGCGCATGCCGCAGATCGACGGCCTCGAACTGATCCGCCGCATCCGCCAGACCGCTTCGGAAACGCCGATCATCGTACTTTCCGGAGCCGGCGTGATGAGCGATGCGGTGGAAGCCTTGCGCCTGGGCGCCGCCGACTACCTGATCAAGCCCCTGGAAGACCTCGCGGTGCTCGAGCATTCGGTGCGCCGGGCCCTGGATCGCGCCTACCTGCGGGTCGAGAACCAGCGCTACCGCGACAAGCTGGAAGCCGCCAACCGCGAATTGCAGGCCAGCCTGAACCTGCTCCAGGAAGACCAGAACGCCGGCCGCCAGGTGCAGATGAACATGCTTCCGGTGACGCCGTGGAGCATCGAGGGGCTGGAGTTTTCCCACCGGATCATTCCGTCGCTGTATCTCTCCGGCGACTTCGTCGACTACTTCCGGGTCGACGAGCGACGCGTGGCGTTCTACCTGGCCGACGTTTCCGGCCATGGCGCTTCCTCGGCCTTCGTCACGGTGCTGCTGAAGTTCATGACCACGCGCCTGCTCTATGAGTCGAGGCGCAACGGCACGCTCCCGGAGTTCAAGCCGTCCGAGGTGCTGGCGCACATCAACCGCGGCCTGATCAACACCAAGTTGGGCAAGCACGTGACCATGCTCGGCGGGGTCATCGACCTGGAGAAGAACAGCCTGACCTACAGCATCGGCGGCCACCTGCCGCTTCCTGTGTTGTTCGTCGAAGGGCAGGCGAGCTACCTGGAGGGCCGTGGCCTGCCGGTGGGCCTGTTCGACGATGCGACCTATGACGACCGGGTCATGGAGTTGCCGCCTTCCTTCAGCCTGTCGCTGTTTTCCGATGGCATCCTCGATGTGCTGCCAGGAGCTACGCTGAAGGAGAAAGAGGCTTCGCTACCGGAACAGGTGGCAGCCGCCGGAGGCACCCTCGACGGGCTGCGCCAGGTCTTCGGGCTGGCCAACCTGGCGGAGATGCCGGATGATATCGCCTTGCTGGTGTTGAGCAGGAACCTTGCATGAGTACCGGTAAAATCCAGTTTGCCGAACAGAACGGCTCCTTCGTTCTGAAATTCGTCGGTGAGGTCCGCCTCACCCTGTGCTCGGCCCTGGATTCCACCATCGAAAAGATCTTCGCTGCGCTGAATTTTTCGGCGATCATCATCGATCTTACGGAAACCCAGAGCATCGATAGCACCACGCTCGGCCTGCTGGCCAAGCTGTCCATCCTGTCGCGGCAGAAAATCGGCCTGTTGCCCACGCTGGTGACCACCAATCCGGACATTACCCGTCTGTTGCAGTCGATGGGCTTCGATCAGGTGTTCAATATCGTCGATCGTCCGATTCCGTGCCCGGAATGCCTGTCCGACCTGCCGCCGCAGGACCAGTCGGAAGATGTGGTGCGCGACAAGGTCCTGGAGGCGCACCGCATCCTGATGGGCCTCAACGAATCCAACCGCGAAGCCTTCCACGACCTGGTCAGCGCCCTGGAGCGCCATTAACCGGTCGATCCCTTCCCGAATTCCTGCTGAATCCTCCGCTGCGCCGGAACGGGACGCCCTGCATGCGCGTCCCGCCGGCAGCGGCGATCAGTGGCGGGTCGCCAACTGGTATTCGAGCTTTTCCTGGTCGCGTGCGAACAGGCGGATGCCTTCGGCCAGCTTTTCGGTGGCCATGGCGTCCTCGTTCATCTGCCAACGGAAAGCGCTCTCGTCGAGCACCTGGCGCGGCTCGCCTTCGCCCGGCAGCAGCAGGCGCGGCAGCTCGCCCTGGGCGTCAGCCAGTTGTTGCAGCAGGTCGGGACTGATGGTCAGGCGGTCGCAGCCGGCCAGTTGCTCGATCTGGCCGAGATTGCGGAAGCTGGCGCCCATCACCACCGTCTTGTAGCCGTTGGCCTTGTAGTAGCGATAGATGCGCGAGACCGACTGCACGCCGGGATCCTCGGCGCCGGCGTAGTCGCGATTCTCGCTCTTCTTGTACCAGTCGTAGATGCGCCCGACGAACGGCGAGATGAGGAACACCCCGGCGTCGGCGCAGGCCACCGCCTGGGCGAAGGAGAACAGCAGGGTCAGGTTGGTCTGGATGCCCTCGCGTTCCAGAATCTCGGCGGCGCGGATTCCTTCCCAGGTGGAGGCGATCTTGATCAGCACCCGCTCGCGGTCGATGCCCTGTTCGTCGTACAGCTCGATCAGGCGGTGGGCGCGGGCGAGGGTGGCCTCGCTGTCGAACGACAGGCGCGCGTCGACTTCGGTGGAAATACGTCCGGGAATGACTCCGAGGATGTCCTTGCCGACTGCCACGGCGAAGCGGTCGCAAGCCAGTCCGGCGTCGCCGCCGCTACCCGCGGTAGCCTGTCGAAGGTGCTCGGCGTAGCGCGGCAGGGCAGCAGCCTTGAGCAGCAGCGACGGGTTGGTGGTGGCGTCCACCGGCTTCAGGCGGGCAATGGCATCGAAGTCGCCGGTGTCGGCGACCACCGTGGTGTATTGCTTGAGTTGTTCCAGCTTCGAAGTCATGGCGAGGTCTTGTCAGGTGGGTTCTTGGGAAGAAGAATCCCCCGACCTTACCCGAGCCGCAGGCGCGGCTCAATGGGAGCTATCGCCCCGCCAGAAGTTCCAGCGCCTGGTCGAAAACCCGCAGCGGATCGGCGGCCTTGTGCACGTCCACCGAGAGCAACTGGCGGAATCGCCGGGAGCCGGGGAAGCCCTGGGCCAGGCCGAGGATATGGCGGGTCACGTGATGCATCGCGCCGCCTTCGGCCTGGTGTCGCTCGATGTACGGACGCAGACGGAGCAAGGCCTCGCTGCGACTGAGCGGCGGCGCTTCGCTGCCGAACAACTGGCTGTCCACCGCGGCCAGCAGGTAGGGGTTGTGGTAGGCCTCGCGACCGAGCATCACGCCGTCGAAGGTCTGCAGGTGCTCGCGGCAGGCCTCGAGGGTCTTGATGCCGCCGTTGAGGACGATCTCCAGGTCCGGGAAGTCCTTCTTCAATTGCGCCGCGACCTCGTAGCGCAGCGGCGGCACCTCGCGGTTCTCCTTGGGCGAGAGCCCTTCGAGGATGGCGATCCGCGCATGCACGGTGAAGCTCCGGCAGCCGGCCTCGCGTACCTGGCCGACGAAATCGCAGAGCTCGGCATAGCTGTCGCGCCCGTTGATACCGATGCGGTGCTTCACCGTCACCGCTATCTCCACCGCATCCAGCATTGCCTTCACGCAGTCCGCCACCAGCGCCGGATGCCCCATCAGGCAGGCGCCGATCATGTTGTGCTGGACCCGGTCGCTGGGGCAGCCGACGTTGAGGTTGACCTCGTCGTAGCCGGCCTCTTCCGCCAGCCGCGCGCAGGCCGCCAGTTCCGCCGGCACACTGCCGCCCAGTTGCAGCGCCAGTGGGTGCTCGCATTCGTCGTAGCGGAGGAAGCGCTGGCGATCGCCGTGCAGCAACGCGCCGGTGGTGACCATCTCGGTGTAGAGCAAGGTGTGACGGGACAACTGGCGCAGGAAGAAGCGGCAGTGGCGATCGGTCCAGTCCATCATCGGCGCAACGGAGAAGCGGCGGGAGAGGGTGGCGGGTGTGGTGGTCGGTTCTGGGCGCATCGGGACTTCGTTAGGGAGAGCGGAGCAGGGCGAGGGATTTTATCAGGGATGGAGGTGGAGGAGGGGCGGGATGAGCGTGCTAGTGTGAATGCGTGCAAGAGCCGGGGCTGGTGGGATGCCGAGATGATTATAAGTCTGCCGTCGGTCCGGCACCTGTATTCATTCATGAGTTTTTCATCAGAAATTTTTTTCAATATTTATTTTTGAAGAATTTTATAGCTGGCCGGGTAGTCAAGGTTTGTAGGGTAGAGCTGTTGAGTGGGGCGAGTGTGTTGGCCTAATTTGACCGAAGGAGTGAAGGATGAATACTTATTTTGATATTCCGCATCGGCTGGTGGGAAAGGCTCTGTATGAATCATATTATGATCATTTTGGTCAAATGGATATATTGTCAGATGGAAGTTTGTACCTAATATATAGGCGGGCAACAGAGCATGTAGGTGGTAGTGATGGGCGTGTTGTTTTCAGTAAACTGGAGGGTGGTATTTGGAGTGCGCCTACCATAGTTGCCCAGGCGGGAGGACAGGATTTTCGAGATGTAGCTGGTGGGACGATGCCTAGCGGAAGGATCGTCGCGGCCTCGACGGTTTATGAAACAGGAGAGGTGAAGGTCTATGTATCTGATGATTCAGGTGTGGCATGGGTACATAAATTCACATTGGCTAGAGGTGGGGCGGATTATAATTTTGCTCATGGAAAAAGTTTTCAAGTAGGGGCACGCTATGTGATTCCTCTTTACGCGGCGACGGGAGTCAATTATGAGCTGAAATGGCTAGAGTCTTCTGATGGCGGAGAAACTTGGGGCGAAGGAAGCACGGTCTACAGCGGGAACACACCATACAATGAGACTTCTTACCTTCCTGTGGGAGATGGCGTAATTCTGGCTGTAGCCAGAGTAGGATCTGGTGCCGGAGGAGCGTTACGTCAGTTTATAAGTCTGGACGACGGCGGCACATGGACTGATCAGGGTAATGTGACTGCACAAAATGGTGACTCTACCGATATTCTCGTAGCCCCTTCTCTCTCCTATATTTACTCTGAGGGAGGTACACCACATGTAGTTCTTTTGTACACGAACAGAACGACTCATTTTTGTTATTACAGAACAATCCTGCTGGCGAAAGCCGTAGCAGGCTCCTCCGGCTGGACGGAGCGTGTTCCTGTGTATAGTGCGCCAGCCGCCTCCGGTTATACTAGTCAAGTCGTTTTGGGAGGTCGAAGAATACTGGGTAATCTATTCAGGGAGACGTCTTCTACGACGTCGGGAGCTTATCAGTTTGAAGTGTATCTGGGAGGAGTCCCGGATTTTGAGTCAGACTGGTTTTCTGTTTCTTCAAATAGTTTGTATACCCTGAGTCATGGACTCCAGAGGTCGCCGCGTCGGGTGGTCGTTGAGTTTGCAAGGTCATCGAGTCCATCAACATGGAACATTGTCATGCCCAGTTATTTCAATGATGGAGGGCATAAAGGCAGTGGGGCTCAGGTTGAAGTGGGTAGCTTGAATATTCGGCTTGGAACTGGAGCGGCAGTATGGGGCACGGGATATTTCGGAGGAATCGACAATAGTGCCACGACTCGATTCGCTACCGGGTATTATCGGGTCAGAGCATGGATTTAGCTGCCCACTGACTAGAAATCAAGCGGAGCGATTGCTGAATCGCATCTACCGGACGGGCAGGAGGTCTAGCTTGCTCGGCCCATTAAAAACTGCAGCGGTAAGGGTAGGCTGCGACCGTTTTTCAGTCACTGACAAAACCTCCGTAATATAGTGCTTACACCTGGTACATCTGGATACTCTCCGAAGAGACTGGCGTGGCCTCAATGCGCGCGGGATTACCACTCTTCCGGATGTGCACGTTTCCCGAGCCTGGCCTGCCAGACAACGCCGATCCCAACGCCTGGAGGTCTGCGTAGGCGTAGAACCAACGAGGGCCGGCGGGCTGTGGCAGCTCCTGGCCCTGTTGGCGCGTCTTTGCGGGTTCTAGTCCATTTGAAATATTGCGATCCAGGCTGGGGCCAGTAAGATGGGCCGTCCGACGACCCGCACCAGCCTCTATCAAGGATCGATGCATGAGACTGCCCCGCCCGCGTTTTGCCCTTTCCGCCGCCTTGCTGCTTTGCCTTTCCGGTTGCGTGTCGGAACTCGATTCGGGCGCCTATGGCAGCATGGACGATCCGCGCAACGCGCAGATGCTGGACCTGGTGGACCAGGCGCTGAAGGGGAACATGGCCGTGGTACTGGTGGCCGACGTGATGCCGCACAAGTCCCTGAGCGATGCCCTGACCATGACCCAGTGGACGCCAACGGCGATCTGGGAGTACGAGAAGGACCCGAAGGTGACCTTCGGCCGCAAGTTCCAGACCAACGCGCTGCAGCGGAAGCCCGACGAGACCTATCTGTTCAAGGCCTTCGAGGTGCATATCCTGCCGCCCGGCAAGTACCTGCTGACCGGCGGCGACGACTACCAGATCCATGGCTTGCTCGACCAGGTCGGCGCCCGCAGCGGTCCGCCCGGTTCGGGCCATGGCGCCAACGGCACCGCGTACCTGTCCCCCGAGCTGTATCGCGAGTACTACCGGGAAGAAGTCTGGAAAGATGCCACCTATGGCAGCGAGATCAAGACCGAGAAGGTCTGCACCGCCGTGCATGTGGCCTCGGGCGCCTGCGTGAGCTGGGGCGAGCAGCAATACACGCAGACGACCCAGGGCTCCCAGGCCGGCTATTACCAGCAGACCGATTCCCGCGAAGTGCCCTCGATCAAGGTCCAGGCGCGCCTGCCGGTCGACAAGGCGCTGGCCAGCTTCACCGTGCAGGGCGGGCAATTGCTGCTGGCCCCGCGCATGCACCTGAAGACCCCCGGCTACAAGTACCAGCAGTCGAAGTGCCGGGCGATCGATCCGAAGAAGATCGAATGCCCATTGGAAAACCTGACCGTCTACACCTGGCCGGCGCCGATGGACTTCAGCCAGTCCCTGATCGCCCAGCGGGCCCTGAGCGACAAGCACCGGCAACTGCTGTCCAGGCTCCAGCCCCTGCAGATCACGCCGCTGCGCAAGCAGGGCATGGAAGACCCGGTCTGGGGCGTGCCGCTGTCATTGAAATAGCGGGTGTTCGCTCAGGGGGGCGCCGGGTGCCGCCCCTATCCACGATCGGCAGGGAAGCATTTCCCCACAAGGAAGGTGACATGAACGTATATCGCAAGGTTTCCCGCAGTGCCGCGACTTGGCTGTGCGCCGCGCTGCTGGCCGCATCCGGCCATGCCTGGGCCGAAGACTGGTGGGTGGTACACAAGGGCGACGACCCTGCCGAGCTTGACGTGTTCCTGGCCGATGCCGATTCGCTGGCACCCGTGCCGGGTATCGAAAACGCCTGGCAGGTGCAGATCGCCATGCTGTTCGACTCCTTCCATCTGCTCAGCGCGCACCAGTACCGCTGCGATACGCGAGAGGTGAAGGTGGTCAACGCCAAGACCTTCTCCAACAACGGGCAACCCACGAACCTCCAGTTCACCTTCGCCAAGGGCTGGACCCCGCTGCCCAACGAAAGCCATGAGGCTGTCCTCCAGTTCATCTGCGCGCCGCAGGAGCGCGAACGCAATGGCATGCGCTCCACCGGCAGGGGCGTGCCATTGCAGGCGGTGATCACCGCCGTCGGCATGGTCGAGATGGAGCGCGCCCAGGCCAATCTCGCCGAGGCCCGGCGCAAGCTCGAAGAGGCCAAGAGCGATCGCGTCATGGGCGAACTCGATCGTCTGCTCGGCAACGAACCCCGGAAGCCCTGAGCCGCTCTGACTGAAGCAGGGTGAGGCGAGGCGGATCGGGCCGTTTTCCGGAGCGATCGGCGTAGGTCCGGAAGGCGCGTCGGGAGGGTCTCGATGAAGTGGTATAGCCGCATCAGCCTGGGACTCAGCCTCGCGGTCGCGAGCGCTTTCCTGGTGGCGTACTGGCGATCGCTCGACAGCCATAGCTATCCCAATATGAATGCGCCTGGGCTGATCGCCTACCTGCTGGTCTTTCCTGCCTGCGCCCTGTTGCTGCATTCCACTGCGTTGACATTCGTGCTCCAGCAGCGAAAGCTGGGAAGCGCTCGCGAAAGAGCGCTGCAATGGACGATCAACCTGGCGCTGTGGATGGCGCCGCTTTGTTATGTCCTTGCCAGCGTCTAGCCCGATGTACTTCCCCTCAACCCGCAGAGCGACAAGCCATGAGGGCCGTTTCATCATTTTCCTGGGGGCAATGAGTGCGTTGTCCATTTCAATGGGTGGACGTTCAGCCGGCCCCGCCAGTAGACCGTGTAGCGTAGCTTCGTTTTCGCAGGAATGATGCCGAGATTGGGACGGAAGTTGATGTCACGGTGCGATGGGGCTCAGAGGACTTGGGGCGGTGGGGCTTTGTCACGATCCCGGTCATATCATGGGCTGCTGACAAGGGAGCATGGCGATTGCGGCTGCCCTTTTCCCGGTGAAGTGCGAAACGGATTTTTCAGGAGGAAGCATGAGCTACGACACGACCGGTTCCATGGAGGGGGCCACAGTAGGAGACCCTAGCGATGAGCGATGGAATGCGTTGATTGACGAAACCGACCTCGTAAAGGGCGCATCACTTATAGGCAGATCGGCAATGGTTTTAGCCAGCCTGGCCGATTTTCCAGATGTTCCGCAAAGCTACACCCATGAGTACATCGTTCAAGGCCACAGACCCGGTATTACCACTGGTGGTGGCAGGTTCTACTGGGATGGGGCGGTTGCGCGGAATCGCCACAACGGCGGGACTATCATCAGCCCCACTGTTCCTGCGTACACTGCCCAGACGGGGTTGGCTGGCTATCTGGATGGCTCGGGGGAAACTGAGCCGTCCGCCTTTGGCTGCTTTGTCCGCAAAATCGAAGGCTATGGTATTCGCCTCGAATGGTTCGGCTGGCTGCCGGGGGAACTCGCTACCGCGCCAGCGCAAAAGCTTCTGCAACAAACCCGTTCGAACGAAGGCTCTGCGGCCCACATCGGTTACACGGCCATGTTTCCCCCGGCGACCGTTCGCTCCGGTCCATTGGTTATCGGTTCGGACCAGATCATCGCCGGAACCAGCCGGACTGTCATTCTCCAGGAGCCCGGTACGGTGACGATGGATGTCCAGCCGTTCATCAGCATGGCCGGACAGAGCAATGTGTTCATCTTCGGCAATGGAATGCAGATCAATGGACAGAAGAACGAGGCACGCAGCGGCGAAGGTCGATATGGACTTTTCATCTATGGCTCGAAAAAAGTCCTGGTCCAGGACCTGACAATCAACGCGTTCTCCGGTGATGGATTGGCCGTTACCGGCGATGCGGGGCGACCAAGCGAAGACGTACGCATCGACCGAGTCCTTTGCAACTTCAATGGACGCAATGGCTTTTCGGTCATCAATGCCAGGCGCGCGACGCTGCTGAATTGCCGAGCGACTAACACGAATACCAATGGACTTGGTGCATCAGCCAATGGACCCTGGGCGGCCTTCGACATAGAGCCCAATGAAGGAAGCGGTTACTTCATCGAAGATATCAACCTGATCGGTTGTTCGAGCGAGGGCAATGCTGGGAACGGAGTCCAGTTCACCATCCCGAATACGGACTCCCCTGTCTCCGTCAGGGTGTCCGGATTCCAGTCCCGACGAGACGGTTCGGCTACTCAATACGGGGCGAAGAATGGCGGAGTGGGTTTCATATATGGAGGGGGCCTCTCTCCGAAAAACACTATGTCGGGTCTGATCCAACTGGTTGGCATCGTTGTCGACGAGCCTTTTGGCAGCGCTATGCGTTTCCGCAACTGGAGCGCCAGAAACGCGCCGGTACTCATCAGGGATGTCACGATAAGAAATGTGAACTTCGGCGTGGCCACGGGAAACATAAATCGATGCGGAGTCTGGCAGGACTCTTCTGACTCCATGGAAGTGATTGAACCAAAGGGCAATTTCGAAGTGGATGGGCTGACCGTCTTCGACGATAACCAACAGCTCATTCGACCCGTGTGGACCATGGGAATAGCGGCGGCTCCTACAATCGCCAAGGTGAGGAATGTCTACGTCAACCGACATGGCTATCCTGCTGTTTTGCCGTTACGTACGAAAGTACAAGGAGGCGTAGGGTGGAGCGAGCTGCCGATGGTGTCCTTGTCCTCGTCCTCAGCAATCGCAGGAACGGATTATGTCGGACAAATGGTCGAGTTGACGGGGAGCGGAGGATTCGTACTGCCGGAGGCCGCTCTTGCCTCGGGCTGTGTCTTCAGGATCAGGAATGGTTCGAGCGGTAGCATCAACGTCACGGCACTGGCTGGAGGAATCACGGGCAGTACCTACGGTAGCTACACCAACACAGGAAGCAGCCTGACCTTGATCAATGGGCAGTATGCCGAGCTATGGAGCAATGGAAGCACCTGGGTCCTGAAATGACGCGTAAACCTTTTATTTGGCTTGCCTCCGACTGTCGTGGCGTATGGTCGGTATGCTAGGACAGCTTTTCGAGCGGCTCAGCGCTTCGGCGCAAAGACCATCTTCACCGGCGCATCGCGCTTCAGGCGCGAGCCGTTCGGTTGGTTCCCGGGCTCGAAGCTAGGGTGCCAGGCCCTGAGTTCCGTATCGGACAGCCACTCCAGTTGCAATTGGTCCGCCGATGCGCGCAGGTCGAATTGCGCCAGCGACCGCACGACTGCATGGCACTTTTCCGATTTCCCGGTTTCGAGGAGGGAGACCTGTATTTCTTCGCCCCAGGTGATCGAACCTTTCTCCGGGCATTTCCGAACCTCGACGTGGTATTGCCCGTTCGGCGACGGCAGGTCGGAAATCAGCTTGTCGGGGCCGCACGCGGCGAGGAGTACGCTCAGTATCAGCAGGGGGCTTTTTTTCATCCATGACCTCTGTGGAAATCTCGGAAAGGAATTCCTCTCTTTTCCTGGCGGAAAATGGGCAGGAAGCGGGCCTGCCCATCCTACGCGCGGACTGCTGGATCTGCCCATGGGCGATCCACAGCTTCGTGCACGAGCGATATCAGATGGCGCTGAGCGATTTCAGGATCAGATAGGTGCAGATGAGCACCCCTGCCATGGACAACAGGCCCAGGGCGACAATGCTGAGTTTCATCGGGTTTCCTCGTTGAACTGCGATGGGCTGCTGTATCAAGGAGGGGAGAGGCAGCAGGCGGGGGGAAAGCCCCGGAGGGATGAGCGGCCCCCGGGGCTTTGGTGACCACCATAGGAGAAAGTCACATTGATAAGGCTAGCCCTGTTTCGCTGTGCGGCAAGCGAAGCGGCATCGCTTTTCCCGCAGGATCGGGAAAATGCCTAGCCATACCGCAGTGATGGCCACGGAGGGTCCATGCGCCTCGTCCATTTCCTGATTGCCCTTCCCGCCGCGCTGCTGGCTGAGCCTCAGATAACCGCGCGGCGCAGGTTCAGCGTTCGTCGCCGATCTCCAGTTCGATGAAGTCGATGACCCCTGCCGCGCGGTTGTCGAGGCGCTCAAGTTCCTGGCCGTCCAGCGTCTGCAACAGCGAGACGCCGTGTTCCAGGCGCTCGCCGGAGGCATGCGAAGCGGCTTCGCGGGTAGGACTGAACAGCCAGGCGTGCGGATGTTGCGCGCGCCAGGCGGCGCGGGGTGAAAGGCTGACCTCGGTGCCTGCCGGGTAGTGCCAGGCGCCCAGTTGCAAGGCCTCGGCGAGGACCGTACCGCCGAGGCCGTACAGGCGGCGGTCGCGGTCGAAGGCCAGGGCGCCGCCGCTCAGCGCGATGCCGCGCACCGACACCCGTTGCCCGGTTTCCGGCATTACCCGCCAGCGCTCGGCGTCGCGGTAGCCGTCGGTGTAGACCATGCCATCGCTGGCGAACAATCGCGCACCGGCGGGGAAGTCGATGTCGTCGGCGCGGTTGCCGATCGCCAGGCTACAGCCTTCGAAGGCGGCGGGACGCCCGTCGCGCTCGCTGGCGAAGGCGATTTCCTGGCTGGCGTCGCAACGCCAGCCTTCGATCTCGGCGACTCCCTCGCCACGCAGGCGCAGCGAAGTGGGATGGACGCCGGTGGTTTTCCATGGGTCCTGCGGGTTGTCCTGCTCGCTCTGCAGCCAGCGTTGCAGGTGGCGGGTGGCGACGCCGCGGATCGTCACCGGGGTGGGGAATTCGGCTTCTCGGAAGCTTTCCGGCTGGTGCTTGAGTTCCAGCTTCAGCCGGGTGCCGGCAGGCATCTCGATGCCTCCGAGGCGGGTAGGGCGCTCGAGCACGGCGCTGTGCGCGGCTTCCTCGCGTGCACGTTCGCGCTCGTACTGCCAGAGACCGATCTCCAGCCAGGCGCGCAGTCCCAACGGGATCAGCAGGAGCAGCATCAGCAGGCCGCGGCTCGGCCAGCGGCGGCGCAAGCGCTGGCGCGCGCGCGGGCTGAAGGCCAGGAGCGATAGCCAGATCAGCAGCCAGATGCCGGCGACGAACGACGACAGGTAGATGAGCGGGACGATCAGGGGAAGAGGGGCGACGGGGATCACGCGGGCGTCCTTGCGGGTTGGGTTCCATGACGTCTCCGGCGCGGCGTGCCGGGTACCTGCCAGAGTTTACAGGGCGCGTCCCGATGCCGCAGCGGCAAACTGTCTTCAGGCCTTGTCCGCCGGGGGCCACGCCCTGGAGAGGGAGGCGCTCGGGGATGGAGTCGGCGAAGTGCCGATTCAAGCCCAGGCGCGACGGGCCGATGGGGTGGTTATCGGTTTCTGTAGTCCAGTGGGGAAAAACCAATGAACGAAAGCGTCGCCAGGGTGTTCGATCGGATTCTACGGGGGCTCGGGTTGAAGACCCTGAACGCCCAGTTCCTGCTGTCCTATGCACTGATGTTCGGCCTGGCCGCCTGCGCCTCGGTGGCGTTGTACCTGAGCATGTCGATCTCGCCGGAAACCATCAACGTGGCCGGCGCGCAGCGCATGCTCAGCCAGAAGATGGCCCGCGAGGCGCTGCAATTGCGACTCGGCGCCGGCGACCCAAAGGCCCTGGCCGCGACCATCGCCCAGTACGAACGCTCGGCCGCCGACCTGGATACGGGCAATGCCGAGCGCAACGTGAGCCGGATGGGCGCGCCGGAGATCGCCGCCCAGCGGCAGAAGGTGGCGCAGATCTGGGGCCGCTACCGGGCCATGCTCGACCAGGTGGCACAGCCTGCCAGCCAGGTCGATCTGCGCGGCTTCTCGCAGTATTCCACCGAGCTGTTGGGCGAGCTGAACAACCTGGTCTCGCTGATGAGCGCGCGCGCCGACAGTGTCCAGCACACCCAGATGTGGATCGCCTTCGGTTGCCTGTTGGCGATCCTGGTGCTGGTGGTGCTCGGCCGGCAGTTCGGCCTGGCGCCGCTGATGCGGCAGTTGCGTGGGTTGGAAGTGGCGCTGACCGAGGTCGGCGCGGCGAACTTCACCCATGCCCTGGCGGCGGGCCATGCGGACAACGAGATCGGCCGCATCGTCGCTGGCTACGAGCGGATGCGCCAGGACGTCAGCGGTTTGCTGGCGAACGTCAAGCGCAGCGCGGCAGAGACCGACAAGGACGTGGCCGAGGCCCTGGAGCAGGCGCTCGGCGCCGGCGACCAGGTGGCGCGCCAGCACCAGGACCTGGACCAGGTGGCCACCGCGATGAACGAGATGAGCGCCACCGTGGCCGAGGTCGCCCGCCACGCCAACCATGCGGCGCACTCCACGCGTGACGCCGCGGCCCTGGCCCACGAGGGACGGCGTCTGGTGGAGCACGCCAGCAGCCAGACCGGTGCGTTGGCGGAGGAACTGGAACAGACCGCCCTGGCGCTGAACACCCTGCACCAGCATGCCGGCAGTGTCGGCCAGGTGCTTACGGTGATCAGCAGCATCGCCGAGCAGACCAACCTGCTGGCGCTCAATGCCGCCATCGAGGCGGCGCGGGCCGGGGAGGCCGGGCGCGGCTTCGCCGTGGTGGCGGACGAAGTGCGTTCGCTGGCCAACCGTACCCAGCAGTCGACCCAGGAGATCCAGGGGTTGATCGAGCAGTTGCAGGACGGCGCCAACGATGCGGTCGCCGCCATGCGCGGTAGCGCCAGCCATGCCCAGAGCAACCTCGTCGAGGCCGACAGCGCGGCCCAGGCGCTGGGGCGCATCGTCGCCACGGTGGAAGAACTGGACGGCCTCAACCAGCAGATCGCGACCGCCGCTGAGGAACAGAGCCAGGTGGCCCAGGACATCGACCGCAACATCACCAACGTCTCCGGACTCTCCGAGCAGGCCCACGAAGGGACCGCCGCAGTACTTTCGGCCAACCAGAGGGTCAAGGAGCACATGGCTGGCTTGCGCGTGGTGCTCGGTCGCTTCCGTACCTGAGGCTGGCTGCGGGCGTCGGCGCTAGTCGGCGGACAGCTCGCGGATCAGCGCCACCGTCAGGTACAGGCGGGGGGCGATGCTGGATAGTTCGAGGTATTCCGCCTCGCTGTGCAGGCCGGCGCCGACCACGCCGAGGGTTTCCAGCACCGCCGGTTTGTCGCTGCCGGGCACGTAGGCGTAGCCGGCGTCCGTGCCGAAGCGCATGGCGATCGGCTCGATGCGCTTGCCGACTCGACCGTAGAGCGTCTGCGCGGTTTCCGCCAGGCGCTGCGAGGCGGGGTTCTTCACCAGAGGCGGACGACCCTTGTCGAGACGCAGACTGACTTCGGTATCGGCGACCAGGCGTTCGCCGGTCAGCTTCCGGGCGTCGGCCAGTACCCGCTCGCTCTCGGCCGGGTCCGAGTAGCGCATGTCGGCTTCCGCCGAAGCCTCGGCGGGAATGATGTTGCGCTTCTCGCCGCCCCTGGCGAGGGTCCAGTTCAGCGTGGTGCCTTTCGCCGGATCGCCGAGGTCCTTGAGACGCAGCAACTGGTGCGACAGTTCGAGAATGGCGTTGCGGCCTTGCTCGGGTGCCGAGCCGGCATGGGACGAGCGACCCTTCACCTCGAGCAGCAGGCCGTCGATGCCATTGGTGGCTACCGTCACTGCGTCCCGGTCCGGCGGCTCGTAGGAGAAGACGTAGTCCTGCTGCCGGGCCAGCTCGGCGATCAGTTGCTTCGAGCCGGCGGAGCCGGTCTCTTCGTCGGGATTGAACAGCACGGTGATCCGTCCGTAGTCCCTGAAGCCTTGCTGCCTGAGCAGCGCCAGGGCATGCAGCACCATCGCCACGCCGCCCTTGGCGTCGGCCACGCCGGGTCCGTAGGCGCGCTCCGCGTCCTCGCGGAACGGACGCTTCGCCGCGCTGCCGGCGGCGAACACGGTGTCGTAGTGAATCATCAGCAGGAAGCGCTTGCTGCCGGTGCCATCGAGGGTGGCCACCAGGTTGGCGCCGGCCGAGGGCGTCGCCGGTGCGCTGCGGACTTGCGCGCCGAGCGCCTGCAGGCGTTCGGCGAGCAGCGCGGACAACTGGCCGAGGCCTTCGGCCTGGCCGGTACCGCTGTCCACCGCGACCAGTTGCCGGAGCGTGTCGAGGTAGGCCGGGCGTTCGGCTTCGGCCTGGCGCAGCAGCTCGGCGGCTGGCGTGTCGGCAGCGAAGGCGGGGGGCGAAAGCAGGAAGGCGAGGGCGAGCGGCAAGAGGCGGGGCAGGCGGCTGGCGTGCACGGAAGGTCCTCGTCTGGTGGGCGGAGGCGGCGCGGTTGTGCGCCGCGGTATCCGATTGACCTTAGGTCATGAGACGGTTTCCGCCAGCAGCGCCTCGACCTTGCGCCGCAATTCTTCCAGCAGGGCCCGTTCCTCGGCCGAATAGTCGCGCGGTCGGCTGTCGAGTACGCAGACGGTGCCGTACGGGGTGCCGTCGGGCGCATGAACCGGATAGCCAAGGTAGTTGCTCAGGCCGAACTCGACTTCATCCTCGTTGCCGGCCCATTCCGACTCCTGGCGCGAGTCGCGCACGTGCAACGGGGCGTCGCGGTCGACCACGCGTTCGCAGTAGAGGGGTTTGGCGCCGTCTTCATGGACGCTCTTGCGGCCTTCGGCGCCGATCGGGTAGGTGTCCTCCAGGCGTCCGGCGGAGGCTTCGACGCGCATGTGCCGGGGCAGGGAACGCATGATCAGCACCGACGGCACGTCGAGCCGGCGGGCCAGTGCGTCGATATCCCGGCGCAGGGATTCGAATCGTTCGGAGGATTTCGCCATGCCCGGCCTCGCCCATGTCTGGTGGATGAACCGCGACTGTAGCGGCGAAAGGGGGCTTGGCCTAAATACCCTTTGGTGCGCTCCCCCTCGCTCGAGCGCATAAGCGCCCGGCTGTCACTCCTCGGTCGGACCGGGCAGGTACTCCAGCAGGTTTC
Source organism: Pseudomonas sp. PS1(2021) (assembly GCF_020405165.1). Taxonomy (NCBI): domain Bacteria; kingdom Pseudomonadati; phylum Pseudomonadota; class Gammaproteobacteria; order Pseudomonadales; family Pseudomonadaceae; genus Pseudomonas; species Pseudomonas sp. PS1(2021). The sequence goes on from NZ_CP084484.1 coordinate 1,073,560, forward strand.
CCGGCTGGCACGCCAGGTAGGCGCAGATGGCCTCCAGGGTAGCGAGGCGAATGCCCTTTACCTTGCCCTGCTTGAGCAGCGACAGGTTTTGTTCGGTGATACCGATGGCCTGGGCCAGGTCCTTGGACCTGGCCTTGCGCAGGGCGAGCATGACGTCCAGCCTGATTTCGATGGGCATGGCGGACCTCAGACGAACTGGCGGTTTTCCTCGGCGAGCAGGGCGGCCTTGCGCTGGATGCGCGCGATCACCATCACCGAGGCGGCGGCGAACAGGCTGACCAGTTCCGCCGAACCGAAGCTGAGACTGACGATGCGTTGCCCCTGGGGTTGGAGGAAGGTGACCCAGACCGTCAGCAGCGGTTCCAGCAGGAAGTTCGCCAGCACCCAGCAAGCCAGGCACAGGCCGACCTTGCCGAGCAGCGCCGCGGCGTCTTCGCAGAAATACTCGCCGCGCCCGTAGTGCTGGAACAGCCTTCGCAGCGCCTGCAGTCCACTGGCCAGGACCAGCAGCGGCAGGCTCGACAGGAGGATGCCGCCGAGGGCCTGCCAGAGCGGCATGTCCCGCGCCACAACGCCGAGGTCGCCGGCGACACCGGTGGCGGTGAGGGCGAAGCCGAGGCCGTGCTCGCTGGCGAGGTCGGGGAAGATCCAGCACGCGGCGTTGAGCAGCAGCATGCCGGCGATCAACAGCAGGGTCAGGGTAGCCATCAGGCGGCTGTAGCCGGCCAGGCGGTCGCTTGTCATCGGGGGTACTCCTGGGAAGGTGGGCAGGCCCCTCGGAAACGAGGGAAATTGGAGTGATCATAGTTTAATAATAAATTATCGTAAAACGATAATTTCATGATCGCTGCATCCAGCCTGGAGCGCTCCGCAAAACCCCCCCGTGCCCGCCGGGGGCATGGAGGGGAAGCGTCCTACTTCTGCAGCAACTGGACGTTGTCGATGAACATCGACTCCTGCTGGTTACCGCTGAGGATCATCAGTTCAGCACGCTTGATCGGCCCCTTCGGCAATTGCACCTGGCCGCGCAGGCTGGCCCAGCGGCCATTCTCGACCACCTTGTAGCCCAGGGGCAGGTATTCGCCGGGCCGACCCTGGCTTTCCAGGTAGAGGTAGGCATAGGTCATGGCCTGCGAGCCGCGACCGTCGCCGACCCGTACGTCCGCGCTGAACGCGTAGGTCCGGCCTGCTTCCAGGTTGCCCAGCAGGCTGGTGCTCGCGCCGGTGCCGGCGTAGCGCCGCTGGTAGGCTTCCAGGGCCAGCCGCCCGGCGCTGGCGACGCGCGTGGCGCGGGCGCTGGCATGCACGCCGCTCCAGCCGCCGATGCCGCTCTCGAAGTCGTAGGCGATGCGTTTCGGCGCCGGCGGTACGCTCGGCGGCGCGGCCTGGGCTTCCTGCAGGTTCATCTCGTCGACCAGCAGGCTGGCGCCGCTGTCGCTCCAGACCGCCACGTAGAGGTTGCGCTGGTCGGCGGCGGGACGGTAGTCGAAGGTCTTCTCCAGGCGACTGAACTCGTTGCCGCTGACCGACAGTTCGACGCTCTGCGCCGGGTTGTAGGCCAGGGCGCCATCGGCGCGTTCGCTGAGCAGCGCCATGCGCACGGTTTCACGGGTATTGGCGGCCTTGAGCATGACCTTGCCGCTCAGCCGGTAGCCGCTGCCGGCGCGCAGGGGGGCAATGGGGCGGACCAGCAGATCGAAGCCACGCACGTCGACCAGCAAGGCATTGTCGCGGCAGCCCTTGGCGACGTTCACCAGGCTCAGCTGGGCGTTGCCGGACCATGCGCGCCAGCCTTCCATGCTGGCGAACTCGCCATCGCCGAGCAGGCCGCCGAGCTTGGCTTTCGTGCACCATGGCAGGTCCGGCGGGGTCGGCGTGTCGCCGCCGGAGCCCGGGTTGAGCGTGCCGGGTACCTTGGTCGGGCGAAAGTCGGCGATCTGCGTGGCCATGCTGTTCAGCGCGCGTACGGCGTCGGCGTGTTCTTCGCGGCCGCAGGGCTGGTTGGCGCATTCGGCGTTGACCAGGCGCGGGTTGGCGAAGAACGGTGCCTGCTTGTTGGTGCCGAAGGCATGCGGGTAGGCCATCACGGTGGCGAAGCGCCCCTGCACGCCGTAGCCTCGGCTCCATTCGTAGGTGCCGCTGTGGGCGTAGCGCGGATCGTAGTAGCTGGACTCCAGGTCCTGCTCGTAGGAGTGGCGCAGGCCCATGTTGTGGCCGGCTTCATGGGCGAAGGTGTTGAGCCCGCAGTCGACCCCGGTGAGGTTGTAGGCAATGTCCTTGGCGTTGCCGTGGAAGCGCCCGCTGTTCTTATCGCCCGAGCCCATGTAGCCGATGCCGCAGGTGATGTAGCCGTTGCCGCTGTTCTGCGAGCGGTTGACCAGGCTGACCAGGTCGGCGCCGTACTGCTCGCGCAGGCGCTGCACCTGCGGGTCGCGCATGAAGCGATCGAGGTTGGCGCCGGTCACCGTCGGGTAGTCGGCCCAGTCCAGGCGCTGCTTGTGCACCAGACGCAGGCGCAGGTTGACGCCGCTCTTCTCGTAGGCGGTGTTGGCGAACTCGATGCAGCTGGCGATCCGCGCATCGATGTCGCGGCCATTTGCGGTCTGGGTCGCCGCGGGGGTGTAGAGGACCATGATGTCGACGGTCTTCGGCGCGGCCTGGGCGGCAGAGGCTACCGCCAGGGCTAGGGTGGAGCAGAGCAGGGATTTCTTCATGGGTTGCCTGTGTTCGGACAATAGGAAGCCATGGCGCCCCGAGGGCACCGCTGGGGAAACATGCTGGGAAGGTGGGCTCAGCCCTGGGCGGGCGGCGGCATCGGTGGCAGCTCGGCGAGCGGCGCGTCGACATGATCGCCGTGCGGGTCGCTACGCGCGGCGATGTCGTTCTCGTCGATCACCCGGGTCTTGCCGCTGCGGTTGTCGACGATGATCGAGTAGCTGCCGTCGAGGGTGGCGACATTGATGTGGGTTTCCAGGCTGCCGCGCACCACGGTCAGGCTTTCCGCCTCGTCGCCGTCCACCAGGCCGCCGCGCCAGACCGGCAGGCCGGCGCTGTTATGGGTGCTGGCGAGGCGTGCCTGCAAGGGCCGCTCGCGACCCGGCAGGCTCATTTCCAGCACCTGGCCGAGCGCCAGCGTGTCGAGCAGGGCGGGTTCGACCTGCGCCAGGTATTCGGGAATACCCTGGGCGCCTTCGCGGCTGCGCAGTTCGCCTTGCCAGAGCGTCACCCGCTCGCGTGGCGCGGGCGTCGTGACGGGGGTCGGGGCGAGCATGCGGGTAGCGTCCGCCGCCGGCGCCGCGAGCGCCGCTGTCGGGGCGGCGGCTGCCTGGGCGGCGGGGGACTGGCGGGCCTGCGGCGATGCCTCGGGCGGAGCCGGGTCGAGCAGCCAGCCGCCGATCAGCGCACCGCCGATGGCGGCGGCCGAGGCTGCGTAGATCCATGTCTTGGCCACGTTGTTTCTCCTCTGAGTGAACGTGGCGCGGAGTCTAGGAAGAAGCCTCTCCCAGCGTGGCGGCAACCGTTCACATTTGCGCCAGGCCGCGCGCCGGCGTGACGAAACTGCGAATCAGGCCGGAGCGCTGCGGGCGCCAGGTCACGTGCGCTCTGTGCGCTGCGGCAAGGCTGGCGTTCGGCCGCCATGCTGTTCGCGGCGGAAGGCTTCGGCGCACCTGGCCGTCCTCGCGCTTGAAGAACTGGACGAAGTTGCTCGGCTCGTCGAAGCCGATGCCATCGTCTACGGCAGCCCCACCTATATGGGCGGACCGGCCTGGCAGTTCAAGAAGTTCGCCGATGCCACCTCAAAGCCCTGGTTCGTCCAGCTGGCTTCGCTGACGCCTGGCGCTGGCTATGGGGTGTCGACATCCCGGCCGACGGTGGCATGTTCGCTCATCTCCAGGCAACCCGGTACGGCCTCTAGCCGCGCCGGGGCCTCAGCCTCGCGCCAGTTGCAGGAGACGGGCGCGCTCCTGCATCAGCGGCCGGCAACTGCGGATGCCTTCGACGATGCTGTAGAGGCTTTCGATCTGCTGCTGGCTGAGGCTGTTGTTCTGGGCCCAGCCGAGCAACTGCAGCCAGGTCCAGCGGGCGATGGTCTCGCTCTGCGTCTCGGCCTTCCTGCGGTCGTCCCCGTCGCTCTGTCCGACCAGGGTCTCCACCAGCCCCGAGGCGCACAACGGCAGCAGCTCCCGGTACTGCTCCGGGTGCGTGTCGCGTAGGCGACGCAGGGCCATTATGGCGGTGGTTATCGAGTCTGAATCCAAGCTTTTGTTCACAGTTCACTCCTTGTGCGTACAGGCTGGCGGCTGGTTGATCCCTGGGCCGCGAGCAACTGTTCGATGAAACGCGTCAGCTCTTTCTTGAACTCGGGTGTCAGGCTGGACACCTTGAGGATGAGCTCGGCCAGCTCGTCCTCGGGGCAATAGAGGTAGGCCATGGGGACCTGGAGGACCATGGCCAGCTGTTCGGAAGTCCGCATGTTGGGGGAGTGCCGTTCGCGTTCGTATTGGTTCATCCGTGCGCTGGCGGAAAACTCGTCCATTCCCACCAGCATGCCCAACTGTTTCTGCGAGTATCCCGCTCTGATTCTTGCGGCTTTTAGCCGGGTACCTAGCATCCATACAACTCCCGTCCCGTTGGCCCGCTCGCTCAAGGTTGGGCAAATCTGGACAAGATGGAAGCTCAGGAATCCTTAGTTTTCGCCGTGCCGGAGGCTCTGTCGTCCGGGGCGGCGCGCGGTTTCGACGCCGTGTACGAGGCTGCGGCGGGGATATGCGTCGATGTCGCCGAGATCGCGCATGCTCCGGTTTTCTCGCGGCGAGCCGGAGTATATGCGAATTGCATAAAGGCGGACGCCGTTTCGTCGCCTGGGGGCGGCGGGTCGTCGTCTCGCCAGAGGGGCGGGCATCGGCGCCGAGGCGGCGGAAAACGGCGATCGGGACGATACTCAGGAAAGGTGGGCGTTGCGGAACCAAGCCTCGCCTTCCAGGACTAATAGCCGGGTTTCACGCAGAGGTCATTCCCATGAGAACAACAACAAGCATCCGCCGTGTCGCTGCCGTCCTGGCAGCGCTGCACCTGCTCACCTTCGCCGAGGTTCCGCTCGCCCAGGCAGCGATGATCGGTACTGCGGAAGTCATGCAGCAACAACAGCACAACCTCGATCGCCAGCAACTGCTGAAGATGCTCGACGACCAGGGCGTCCAGAAGAAGCTGGAGGCCATGGGCGTGCCCCGCGACCAGGTGGCGAGTCGCATCAACAGCCTGACCAACGCCGAGCTGGCGCAGTTCAACCAGCAGCTGGACCAGGCGCCGGCGGGCGGCATCATCGGCATCATCGTGTTGTTCCTGGTGATCTTCATCATCACCGACATGCTTTGCGCCACGGATATCTTCAGCTTCATCAAATGCATCAATCGGTGAGGCGGCTGGCAGGGGCACTGCTGGTCTCCGCAATGCTCGGCGGCTGCGCGCAGCCGCCGAGACTGCCGCCGGAAAGCGCGGCGCTGCCCGCACGGGTGGAGCTGCGCGAAGTGCCGTTCTTCCCCCAGGAAGCCTACCAGTGCGGTCCCGCCGCGCTGGCCACGATGCTTGGCCAGCGCGGCCTGGCGTTGACGCCGGGGCAATTGAAGGACGAGGTGTTCATTCCCGGTCGCGAGGGCAGCCTGCAATTGGAGATGGTCGCCGCGGCGCGCCGCCACGGCATGCTGGTCTATCCGCTGCAAGGCGGACTGGAGAGCGTGCTCGAGGAGGTCGCGGCGGGCAACCCGGTGCTGGTGTTACAGAACCAGGCTTTCTCCTGGTGGCCGCGCTGGCACTTCGCGGTGGTGGTCGGTTTCGATCGGGAGCGCCGCGAACTGGTGCTGCGCTCGGGCATCACCCGGCGCTGGGTTACCGACTTCACCAGCTTCGAGTCGACCTGGAAGCGTTCGGGGCGCTGGGCGGTGCTGACCCTGCCGGGTGACCGCCTGCCGGCCACGGCAGCAGCGGTCCCGTGGCTCAAGGCCGCCAGTGACAGCGAGGAAACCGGCCACCCCAAGGTTGCCCGGCGCGCCTACGAAGAAGCCGTGCGACGCTGGCCTGAGGACGCCTTCGCCTGGTTTGCCCTGGGCAACAGTCGCTACGCCGCAGGCGATTCCGCCGCTGCCGAACAGGCCATGCTCACCAGCGTCGAGCGTCGCGTGGATTTCGCCGCGGGTTGGTTCAACCTGTCCCAGTTGCTGGCGGAACGCGGTTGCGCGGCGCCGGCGCGCCAGGCGCAGGCCTGCGCGCGGGCATTGCAGCCTGGGGAAGCCCGCTTCGCTGCTGCCTTGCCGCAGGCCGTCGCACCCGTGGCTCGGTGCGCCGAGCTGCCGGCCTGTCCCGTTGGCGCCCCGCCCCGCTGAGGCGGCCGAGCCGAAGGTTGTCGGAACCCCGTTCCAGCGAGACGGCTCTATACCTGGGAGGACCCCACTCAGGTGCAGAACATGGCCAACGACAAGCGGACTTCGCCCCCCACCCCCCGGCAACCGGCCAAGGGCGGTGCGGCGGGCAAGCGCCAGGGGCATGCGGCGGAGGGCACGCGCAAGCCGCGTGCGCGCGGCGAGGAGCGGAAAGAGAAACCGGCCGACGGACGTTCGGCCACGGCGCTGACCGCCAACGAGCGGCGGGAGATTGACGACAAGCAGCCACCGCGCGCCGCTGTCCTGCACGAGGTGATTCGCGTCCAGGGCGAACACGAGTTGCAGCGCACGCTGGCGGCACTCTGGTGGTCGGCGGTGGCCGCGGGGCTGACCATCGGCCTCTCGTTGATGGGCATGGGCCTGTTCCGCGCTGCCTTGCCCGAGCAGGAGTGGGCGATCATCGTCAGCAGCTTCGGCTATCCCATGGGCTTCCTGGCAGTGATCCTCGCCCGCCAGCAACTGTTCACCGAAAACACCCTGACCGCCGTGTTGCCGGTGATGACCGAGCCGACCCTGGAAAAGGCCTGGCAACTGTTGCGTCTCTGGAGCGTGGTGCTGTTCGGCAATATCGTCGGTACGCTGCTGTTCGCCTGGGCGGTGCTGCATCTGCCGATATTCAATGAAGCGGCCGACGCGGCGTTCCTTGAGATCGGCCGCGAGGTGATGCACAACGACCTGGCGCAAATGTTCGCCAAGGGCATCGTTTCCGGCTGGATGATCGCCACCATGGTCTGGCTGATCCCGGCGGCGGAGGGCGCGAAGATCTGGATCATCGCGATGGTCACCTACCTGATGGCGCTGGGCAGCTTCACCCACATCGTGGTGGGCTCGGCGGAGGTAGGCTACCTGGCGTTCGCCGGGGAAATCGGCTGGACCGAGTTCCTGCTGAAGTTCGCCCTGCCTACCCTGGGCGGCAACATCGTCGGCGGTAGCCTGATCTTCGCCCTGATCAGTCATGCGCAGATCCGTAGCGAAGGTTGAGGAGCGGATGGAAAAAACGGCACCCCGGGGTGCCGTTCTGTCGACGCGGACTAGACCCCGAGCTTGTCGCGCAGGCTGTAGTACCAGGCGCCGATGGCGGTGAACGGTACGCGGAACAGCTTGCCGCCGGGGAAGGGGTAGTGCGGCAGGCCGGCGAAAGCGTCGAAGCGCTCGGCCTGGCCGCGCAGGGCTTCGGCCAGGACCTTGCCGGCGACGTGGGTGTAGGTCACGCCGTGGCCGCTGCAACCCTGGGAATAGTAGATGTTGTCGCCGATGCGGCCGACCTGGGGCAGGCGCGAGAGGGTCAGCAGGAAGTTGCCGGTCCAGGCGAAGTCGATCTTCACGTCCTTCAGTTGCGGGAAGGTCTTGAGCATCTTCGGCCGGATGATCGCCTCGATGTCCGCCGGATCGCGAGCGCCATAGATCACGCCGCCACCATAGATCAGGCGCTTGTCGCCGGAGAGGCGATAGTAGTCGAGCAGGTAATTGCAGTCTTCCACGCAGTAGTCCTGCGGCAGCAGGCTGTGGGCCAGTTCCTCGTTCAGCGGCTCGGTGGTGATCACCTGGGTGCCGCAGGGCATCGACTTGGCCGCCAGTTCCGGGACCAGGCCGTTGAGGTAGGCGTTACCGGCGACCACGATGAACTTCGCCTTCACCTTGCCTTGCGGGGTATGCACCACCGGGCTGGCGCCGCGCTCGATGCGGGTCGCCGGGCTCTGCTCGTAGATTCTGCCGCCGAGCGACTCCACCGCCGCCGCTTCGCCGAGGGCGAGGTTCAGCGGATGGATGTGGCCGCCGCTCATGTCAAGCATGCCACCTATATAGTTGTCGGTCGCCACCACCTCGCGGATGCGCTTGGCGTCCATGATCTCCAACTGGTTGTGGCCGTAGCGTTCCCACAACTGTTTCTGCGCGCGCAGGTGATCCATCTGCTTCTCGGTGAAGGCGGCGAACACCCCGCCGTCCTTCAGGTCGCATTGGATACCGTAGCGGGCCACGCGCTCGCGGATGATGCGCCCGCCTTCGAAGGCCATCTCGCCGAGCAACTGCGCTTCGCGCTTGCCGACGGTGCGCTCGATCACGTCGATGTCGCGGCTGTAGCTGTTGACGATCTGGCCGCCGTTGCGCCCGGAAGCGCCGAAGCCGACCTTGGCGGCTTCCAGTACGGTGACCTTGAAACCATTCTCCAACAGGAACAGGGCGGTGGAGAGGCCGGTATAGCCGGCACCGATCACGCAGACGTCGGTTTCGACCTCGCCCTGGAGTTCCGGGCGGGGCGGCGCGGGATTGGCCGACGCGGCGTAATAGGAGGAGGGGTAGGGGGTGTGCGGCATCTTGCACCTCTGTTTTTTATTTTTTACGGATGCCCGGATGCTACCCGAGTCGAAATCGGCCGGCTAGCCTCCGTGCAAAATTTTCAACGGACCCCCTGAAAATAAAAATTCCACTTTTTCAGAGAGTTAGCGAAAAAAAAGCTTGACGGTGTTTTTGGGGTCTGTAGAATGCGCGCCATCAGCAGGCACGTAGCTCAGTTGGTTAGAGCACCACCTTGACATGGTGGGGGTCGTTGGTTCGAATCCAATCGTGCCTACCAAACAAATCCCGCGCTGCTGGCGGGGCAAGAAAGGCGATCCGAAAGGGTCGCCTTTTTTCGTTTGCGCCCCGAAAAAGGCCGCTCGGCCCGTGCTCGCCTGGGCTCGCGCTTCATCGCATAGCCGCTATTGACAGCGGGGGCGGTCTTTTCCGACCCTAGCGCCTTCACGGATGATTCAGGCGACAAGGCTCATGACGACCTCTTCCGGTTCGCGTATCGGCGGACTTCTTCACGCTTCCCTTTTTTCCCTGCTCGGACTCGGTCTCCTGCTCGCCGGCGGTTTCAAGACCGTCGAGCGGTACCATTTCCTGCGTACTGCGCAGGAAGCCCAGGGGACGGTCAGCGCCTTGAATGCCGGCGGTTCGCATCCGCAGATCGATTTCACCAGCGTTTCCGGCGAGCGGATTTCCTATCCCCAGGGCGGCTTCATCTTCGGCTACCAGGTGGGCGAGCCGGTTCGCGTCCTCTACGAGGCTGGGCGGCCGGCGGCCAGCGCGATAGTCGACGATGCCGGCGCGCTCTGGGGAACCAGCGCTTTCCTCTGCGGCTTCGGCGCACTCTTCGGTATTGTCGGGTTCAGGGGATTGCTGGGCCTGCGTTCTTCCCAACCGACCTCAAAAGGACATTGAAGTCATGTCGCAACTTCCCATTCCCTTGCCCCTCAACGAGAGTCGCTGGCGCTACGTGACGGCCAGTGGCGGAGGCATGACCGTGGCCTTCCTGGCGGGTAGCGGCGGCTCCATCACGTTGCTCTCGCCGGAGGGTGAGAACGTGTCCTTCCGCTATGGCGGGGTGGGCGGCGGGATCGGACTGGGCATGCGCCTGCCGCGCTTCGGCAAGGTCAACCTCAATGTCAAGGGCAAGAGCGTTGGCGGGGCCGGTGCGCTGGAGGCGTTGCCGAGCACCGGAACCGTCTTGGTCGCGGACGGCCTGGTGGGGCGCGACCTGTCCCGCGGCGACTTCACCGGGCCCTGCATGTACGTCGAACTCGGCGCGGGAGTCATCGCCGGCGGTTCGGGCACGGCGATTCTCTTCGGCCTCGATCCCAAGCTGCTGGCGGCGGTGGCGCTGGCGAGCGCCTCGCCATTGACCGCCGCGCTGGGCGCCAGCATGTCGCGGCAATTACTGCAATCGTCCCGTGGCGCCCTGTTGATGGCCGGGGTCAACGTCGGTGCACAGTTCGGCGGCGGCGCGGCGGCTTACCTGGGGGCGTTGTTCTGATGCAGGAGGGCGATCCGGGAGGATCGCCCTTTTTACCTTGCGCAGGCGTGCGGCGGCCAGGGCTCCGTTGAGTTCCATGGCCAGCGGGGCGGTGGCGGAAATCGTTACCGGCGCGGGGAACGGTCGTCGGAGATTCCGAACCGGCGTGGATCGGTTCTTTCCAAACAAGCCCATCCACTCGTTCGAGGTGTCGTGCTTGTGTCCAGGTTGATCATGCCCGGAGGGCCGTTGTCGCAAGAATCCGATGTCCGGATCTTCTGTTCACCCAAGGAGCGGCTGGACTTCTACCGGCGGGAAATCCACTACGAGACGGGCCAGCTATCCAGTCGGACCAACGCCTACCTGACGGCGCAGTCGTTCCTCGTCATCGCCTATGCCTCGTCGATGGCCAACCTGAACCCGGCCTGGGGCGAGCTGTTCACCCTGGTGGTGCCGGCGCTCCTGGCACTGCTCGGGATCGTCAATTCCCTGCATGCCTGGCCGGGCATCCAGGCATCCTCGGAGATCATCTGCCACTGGCAGTTCAAGCAGTCCTGCCTGTTGCACAGCGATCCGGAGATCGGCCTGGCCTACGATGATTCGCCATTGTTCAGCGAACGCGAGGTCAACCGCGGCAGCTTCGAGAAAACCTTGCTGTTCTCGCGACGCGTGCCGTTCCTGTTCGCCGGCTTCTGGTGTGCGCTGGGCGTGTTTTCGCTCTGGTTGCAACTGGCCGGTTAGCGCTGGTGGCCCATCGCTTCGGCAAGGCTTGGCGTTGGCGGAGGCTTGCCGGCTCGATAGGCGGGCGCCGTCGGATCCGGGAACGCCCGGCGTCAGGGCGCTGCCTGCTCGCAGAGATCGTTGCCGAGGAGGCGCGCGCCCAGGCCGCGAAGCAGGTAGGTCTCGACATGGCTGCCGTCCGGGCAGTCGACTCGGTAGCCGAGCGCCAGGCCGGCGGAAAGAAGAACGAACAGGAACAGGCCGATATGTTGCAGTTTGCTCATGGTGTTTTCTACGAAAGAGGCTTGAGGGCGCAGGCGCTGCGCCGGGCGATTCTAGTGCAATGAGGCAGGGGGAGGAGCCGATTTGCATGCCTAAGCGTTCTACATGGTCCAGGGCGCCCAGCGATTCGACAGTCGCCCTGCGCCGATCGACGGCGAGCCGGAGCGAATCCGGCTGCAACTGCGTCTGTACCTGGGTTGAGCCGTTGACGGGCGCTGTCGCTGCCTTTATAAGACCGCCTCACGCAGCCGGCAGGCAGTCGAAGATGAGCGACGAAGACGATATTCACGAACCCGAACACGATCACCTGCTGGATAACGATTACCTCGAGGACGAGCGTGACGAAGATACGTTCGGCGCGCTCGACGAGCCCGATGCCTGCGGAACCGGCAGGCGACGTTCCTGCGAATATTGCGACGCGGTCCAGGTGCCAGTCGATAGCGAGGGTTTCTCTATCTGCGCCGATTGCGCAGGGCTGGAGGACTAGCCCTGGTCAGACGCTGACCACCCGGTTGCGTCCGGCACGCTTGGCGTCGTACAGCGCGGCATCCGCCCGGGCGAGTGCCCGTTCCGGTTCTTCGCCGCTGCCGGCCAGGGTACAGCCGGCACTGATGGTCACCGGCACGGACGTGCCGGCACAGTCGATCGGGGTCGCTTCCATCAGTTCGCGGATGCGATTGGCGATCATGGTCAGTTCCGTGGTCTCGCAGACCCGGACCATCGCCACGAACTCCTCGCCGCCGAAACGCGCCAGGAGATCTTCCGGCCGCAGCGCCGCGCGCAGTCGCGAAGCCGCCTCGCGGAGGACGCTGTCGCCGGCCCGGTGCCCCAGGGTGTCGTTGATACGTTTGAAATGGTCGATATCGCTGTAGATGATGCCGATGCGCTGGTCGCTGGCCCGCGCCAACTCCAGTTCATGCTGGTGCAGCGCGTGGAAGCCGGCCCGGTTCCACAATTGGGTGAGGGGGTCGAGCAGTGACTTGCGCTGCTCCCGGTCGATCTCCTGGCGCAGGAGGCGGGTGTGCTCGGTGAGGCTGCGTAGCTGGAGATATCCTTCGGCCAGGATCGACAGTCGATTGAGCTGGCGTCCTTCCCGGAGATCCAGAAGCCGCGGGCTCGGGTCGATCAGGCAGAGTGTGCCGATGGCCTGGCCATTGCTGGCGTGCAGGGGCTCGCCGGCGTAGAAGCGGATGAAGGGCGGCCCGGTGACCAGCGGATTGTCGTGAAAACGCGGATCCCTGGAGGCGTCCGTCACCATCAGCGGTTCGCTGGCCAGGATGGCGTGGCCGCAGAAGGACAGGTCGCGCGGCGTCTGTTCGGCATCCAGGCCGATACGGGCCTTGAACCATTGGCGGTCGTGGTCGATCAGACTGATCAGCACGGTCTTCACCCCGAAGGTTTCCCGCGCCAGTTCCACCAGGGCGTCCAGGTAGTGTTCGGCGGGGGTGTCGACCAGCGCCATGTCGTCCAGGGCCTGCTGGCGCAGGGCTTCGTCGGGAGGGAGGGGGCAGGCGAGCATACTGGATCCTGATCACGGTGGAGACTTTCGGTATAGCTGCCGGACAGGCTGAAGGCCAGCCTGGCGTCCGCAGTCGGCGCAAGGGTGAAGAGGGCAAAAAAAATCCCGGCCGCGTGGAGCAGGCCGGGAAAGGATCCAGGGATGTACAGCGCCCACAGCTTATGTCGGCGGCGGTTTCGATGAAGCTGCCGGATCTGGTAGGCGCGATTTTCGCGTCGATGTGTGACCCGCTTCGCCGACTATCCTGGCAAGTGGGGTCGCGAACCAATAGGATTTGCGGGTTTTATTCAATCTGGGTGAATGCGTGCAGGAAATCTACTCTGAAGAACAGATGCGCAAGGCGCTGGGCCTTGCCGAAACGCGACCGAAAAAGGTCCGGACCGAGGCCAGCCAGCCGGTCCGCTACACCATCGTCGAACTGAGCGTGCGCAAGGGCGGGGCGGGATTGCCGCTGCGTTTCGAACATCGCTCGCGCTCCATCAGCAAGGTCACCGCGCAACTGGAAGCGGAGAAGGAAGCCAAGCGCCAGGGTTACCAGGTCTGGGCGCTGCTGGATATCCGTCAGATCTGAGCGAGGCGCCTGCGCGGGGCGCGGCATTGTCCTGGTCTCGGTCCGGCTGCTAAGGTGCGCAGCCCATCGACACAGGAGTCCGGAACATGGAACTGACGATCTTCCAGGTAGACGCATTCGCCGACAGTCCCTTCCAGGGCAATCCGGCGGCGGTCTGCCCCCTCGATGCCTGGCTGGACGACGAGCGCCTGCAGGCCATCGCGGAAGAGAACAATCTTTCGGAAACCGCCTTTGTCGTCGGCCGCGACGGCGACTATCGATTGCGCTGGTTCACGCCGCAGGTCGAGGTGGACCTGTGCGGCCATGCGACCCTGGCGACGGCCTGGGTACTGATCCACAAGCTCGACGACGCTTCCCCGGTACTGCGTTTCGCTACCCGTAGCGGTGAGCTGAGCGTGCGGCGCGAGGGCGACTCGCTGGCGATGGACTTCCCGGCCAAGCGTCCGGAGCCTTGCGCGACACCGGACGGACTGCTGGAGGCGCTGGGTATTGCCGAGGCGGAAGTGCTGAAGACCGACGATTACCTCGTGGTGGTCGACGACGAAAAGACGATCGCCGCCCTGGCGCCTGACTTCGCCCGGCTGAAGGGCTTGCCGTGCCGCGGGGTGGCGGTGACCGCGCGCAGCCAGCGCTTCGATTTCGTCTCGCGCTGGTTCGGGCCCAACGTCGGCGTCAACGAAGACCCGGTGACCGGTTCCGCGCATACCTCCCTGGCGCCGTACTGGGCGCAGCGCCTGGGCAAGACCCGGCTGAGCGCCGAGCAGGGCGGGGCGCGCAAGGGGCGCCTGGAATGCGACGTGCGCGGCGAGCGGGTGGTCATCTCCGGCAAGGCGGCGTTGTACATGAGCGGTACGCTCCATCTCTGATCCCGAAGCAGGAGTACGACGATGCCGGCACCGCAGGTAGGCGTGGGCGTCCTGATCTTGCGGGACGGCAAGGTGTTGCTGGGGCGCCGCAAGGGCAGTCATGGCGCTGGCTGCTGGTCGGCGCCCGGCGGCCATCTCGAGTTCGGCGAGGCGGTGGAGGACTGCGCCCTGCGCGAAGCCCTGGAAGAGACCGGCCTGGCGCTGAGCGAACTGCGCCACGGCCCGTTCAGCAATGACGTCTTCGAGGGGCGCCACTACCTCACCGCGTTCATCCTGGCCGGTTGCGCGGAGGATGCCGAGGCGCGCCTCATGGAGCCGGACAAGTGCGACGGCTGGGCCTGGTTCGATTGGGCCGATCTGCCGGAGCCGCTGTTCGCGCCCCTGGCGAGCCTGCGCCGGCGGGGCTATTCGCCCTTCGACCCGAAGCGCTGAGCGACAGGCAAAAAAATCCCGACCGCGGGGGAGCTGGTCGGGAAATACCCTTGGGGTTCGCACACACCGTGAGCATAGGCCAGTCCGCAACGGCATCAAGAGGAGCCTGTTCGAACTGCTAGGCCCCTTTGGGGACCGTTCCACTGTCGTCACCTCCGCTCGACGGCGAGCGAAGGGGTTGCCCGCTTGCGTTGCGGTATCCAGAACAGCATCAGCGGCAGCAGCGAGGCCCAGCCCAGCAGGACATCGCCGGCCAGGTGGATGTGTTCGCCGGGCATCAACAGTCCCTGCAGGAACATCAGGCCGAAGTGCGCGGCATTGGCCGCCACGGTGAAGTCGATGAACAGCCGGTGGCGGAAGGGCTGGCTGGCGGCGCGCCAGAGGAATGCGCCCCAGACCAGGTAGATCGTCGAGATCATCAGCTCATAGTGCTGTCCGCCGCCTTGCTGGTCGCCCCAGCGAACCAGGCGGAGCAGCAGGCGCCCGGCGTCGGAGTCGAGCAGCGACTGGTCGAGCCGCAGGAGCAGCGTGGCCAGGGCCAGGCCGAAGAACAGCAGGAAGCCGCCGGCCATCAGGCGAATGCTCAGGGTCAGCCAAGGCGTGGCGGAAACCGGGGAAGGGGAGGCAGTCATGCAGATCACCTGTAGGCCATGTCGATGGCGTTGCCTTCGGTCAGATCGTCAAAATCCGCACGGCGGAAAGGGCGCTCTTCCCGGACGATGGTGCGCACCCGTTCGATGTATTCGCGCATGGCGCGGCGGGTATTGCCCTGGGAGGCGGCGGAGAGGAAGCCGGCCTTTTCGCTGGCCATGCCCTCCGTCCAGTCGCGGGAAGCCGCCTGGTAGATCGAACGCTTGATCAGGCGCACCGCTTGCGGTGAGCGCCGGGACAGGCGTTGCGCCAGCGCGTCGGCGGCTTCCAGTAGCTCCTCCGCTGGCGCCAGCCCGTTGACCAGGCCCAGCGCAAGGGCCTGGCGCGGCTCCAGCAGTTGCCCTTCCAGGCACAGCTCCAGGGCCCTGGCTACGCCCAGGCTGCGCGCCAGCATCTGGGTGCCGCCGCCTCCCGGTATCAGGCCGATGAGTACTTCCGGCTGGCCGAGGAAGCGTTCCACCTGGTCGTCCTCGGCCATCAGGCGCAGGTCGCAGGCCAGCGCCAGCTCGCAGCCGCCACCCAGGGCCAGGCCGTTGATCGCGGCGATGAACACCTTGTCCATGCGGCGCATGTGCGCGGTGACCTCATGGAACAGGTTCATGTCGGCGACGCCTGCCAGCAGGGTGCGCCGCAGCAGCTTCCTCGCCCCAGGCAAGTGGCGCAGGAGGCTTTCGCTTTCCAGCAGCAGGCGTGTCAGCCAGGCCGGCATGGAAAAGGTGATGGGGGCGACGGCGCGCTCGATCTCGTCGACGTCGAAGTGGGTCAGGAAGACCCCGTCCGCCGCTCCGGAAAGGATGACGGCGCCGATGTCCTGGCGTTGCTCAAGGTCTTCCAGCAGGTCGGCCAGCTCCTGCATCACCGCCGTGGTGAGGAAGTTCGCCGGGGGATTGTCGAGCAGGACTTGCAGGACGCGTCCTCGTTGTTCTATGCGCAGGTGTCGCGGTGCTAGAGTCATTGCGGCTTCCTCATTGGATAACGAGCGTTATATAAAGATCATTATCCAATGTGACGACATCGTCTCCCCAACCAACGGATAGTCGGCATGCGCTACAAACCGGAACAGAAACAGGCCACCCGCGCCCTGCTGTTGAGCAAGGCCGCTCCGCTGGTGAAGCGCCAGGGCTTCGCCAGCACCGGCCTGGACACCTTGATGAAGGCGGCTGGTCTTACCACCGGGGCGTTCTACTCGCAATTCTCCAGCAAGGCGGAGTTGCTCGAAGCGATCCTGCAGCGCGAGCTGAGCGCCCAGCACGATGCCTTTCCGCTGGACAGCCTGGAGCAACTGGCCGGCGCCACCCGTCTCTACCTCAGTCGCGGTCATGCGCAGCATGCCGACATGGGCTGCCCGATTCCGGCGCTGGCCGCCGAGGTGGGCCGGGCAGGGCCCGAGGTGCGGGAAACCTTCGAACGCGCCCTGGAACAGCGGCAACGGCGGCTGGCCGAACTGATGGGCGACGAGAACCGGGCCTGGGTGCTCACCTGCTTGTCGGTCGGCGCGGTGCTTCTCGCGCGTGCCCAGGCGAGCGAGGTGGCGCGCGACAAGGTCCTGGATGCGGCGCTGGAGCATGCGCTGGGCCTGCTTTCGGCGAGCGGAGCGGTTTCGCCGCAAGCGGACCGGGACTGATTGCACAACTGCAATGTTCGGCGTCTAGCGTCAGGCTTTCCCTCCGACAGGTAAGCCCATGAACGCCCATCATCTCGAACTCGCCAAGGCCCTGCTGGTGTTTGCCCTTGCCGTCGCCGGCCTGGTGGTCGGTCTCATGCCGATGGAGTTCTGAGCGACGCAGGTCCGACTTCGCGCTTTTCCCTCGTCTTCGAGTGGTCTCTGGCGTTGCACCGGTTTAGGATGCGCGGGTATTTCGGAGCCGCTTCGCTTGGCGTCGCCCGCCGCTGCGCTCCGAAACCGAGCATTGCTCGAACCAGAACGAGATCGAAGGTGCATCGCCACGAGCGGCGCACGGCCTGATGATAGATGGAGGCAACATGAGCGCGGCTCAGCCAGGCATTCTCACCCCGATTCCGGTGGTGGGTCGCTACCTGTTTTTCAGCATTTCCCAACCCGAGCAGGTGGCCGCGACCTTGGCCAGCCTGGCCGCGGCCACCGATGGTTACCAGCTGGTGGTGGGTATCGGCCATTCGCTGATGCTCAGCCTCGGCAAGACCGTCGAGGGCATGAAGGACTATCCGGTGCTCGCCGCGCCCGGCATCGACCTGCCGTCCACGCCCTCCGCGCTGTGGTGCTGGCTGCGCGGCGAGGATCGCGGCGAGGTGACGCTGCGCTCGCACGCGCTGGAACGGTCGCTGGCGCCGGCCTTCCAGCGGACCGGCGCGGTGGATGCGTTCCTCTACGGCGAGGACCGCGACCTGTCCGGCTACAAGGACGGCACCGAGAACCCCAAGGGCGATGCGGCGCTCGAAGCCGCGCTGGTCTCCGGGCGCGGTGCGGGCCTGGATGGCGGCAGTTTCGTTGCTGTCCAGCAGTGGCTGCATGACTTCGACCGGATGCAGGCGATCCCCGGCGAGGAGATGGACAACATCATCGGCCGCCGCAAGTCCGACGACGAAGAACTGGAAGACGCGCCGGCCTACGCCCACGTCAAGCGCACCGAGCAGGAAAGCTTCGAGCCCGCCGCGTTCCTCCTGCGGCGCGGCGCGCCCTGGTCCGACGAGTACCGCGCGGGGCTGTTGTTCGCCGCCTTCGGCCGCTCGTTCGAGGCCTTCGAGGTCCAGTGGCTACGGATGATCGGCGTGGAAGACGGGGTGCTCGATGGCCTGTTCCGTTTCACCCGGCCGATCAGCGGCAGCTACTTCTGGTGTCCGCCCATGGCCGACGGCCGCCTCGACCTGTCCGCCCTCGGCCTCTGAGCCCGCCGCGGCAGCAGGCCAGGCCTGCTGCCGCGTCCTGCGCGGCGCTAGTGGGCGGTGGCCACGGCGGCCTCGTCGATCAGCGCCGCTACTTCCTTCGCTCGCGAGGCCAGTGACGCGTGGCTGGCATCGAGGGTGACGATCTTCCTCGGTGCGATCCGCGCGGCCATCCGCTCCTGGTTCTCCGGCGCAATCATGCGATCGGCGCTGGAAATCTGGTACCAGGAGGGCTTGCTCTTCCAGGCCGGGCTGCCGATGGCATCGCCGAAAGTGCTGGCCAGCGGAGCCTTCTGGGTGATGCCCATGACCAGCCCTTCGTCCGCAGCGAGATCCTGGCAGAAGCTTTCGTGGAACCTGTCCGCCTTCACCCAGAGATAGCCATCGCTGTCCGGCGCCAGGTTCGCTGCGGCCAGGGGCAAGTGCTCCTGGGTGATGCCACCGGGACTTTCGCCGCTGTCGGGGGCGAAGGCGGCGATATAGACCAGCCCGACCACATTCGGCTGGTTGCCGGCCTCGGTGATCACCGCGCCGCCATAGGAGTGTCCGACCAGCAGGACCGGCCCCTGTTGCTGCGCGATCATCTTGCGCGTCCGCTCGGCATCGTCCGCCAGCGAGGTCAACGGTAGTTCGACGGCATGCAGGTTGTCGTGGCCGAGGCGTTTCAGTTCGAGAATGACCTTGCTCCAGTGGGCGGCGCCGCCCCAGAAGCCGTGGACCAGGATGATCGCAGGCAGGTTGCTCATCGTGTTGCTCCCTTGTGGGTGAGGGTTGCTGGCATGAGACATCGCCCGGCGAGCATACGAGGTCGCGATGGGCGGGCGATAGCGGGAGGCGAGGACGTTCGTCGAAAAGAACAACTCCTTGTTCCGGTAGGCGACGTGATATCGGCACGGCGGTATGTTGCAAGTCCGGACCCGACCGATCGGGTTGTCGCGACGGGCATGGAGGGGTGATCGGTCGGTCGGGTTCGCGTCTTTTCGGGGCACCCGAATCTGAAAAAATCTTGCTTCTCGCCATACCGGGGGAGCGGGGCGGGTAGATTTTCTTCCGAATCCTTCACTTTCTACCCGGTCATGGAAAAAGCTCTGAAATTGGCGTCATGCCTCTACGGCCTGCTGATCCTGCTCAGCCTGGCGATGGTCGCCTTCCTCAGCCAGTTTCCGTTTCTCCTCAGCTCGGGAGCGGAAAACCTCTCGATGTCGATCCTGCCGCTGCTGATCCCGCTGATGGTCGGGCTGGTCGTCTGCGAGGCGGTGCGGGCGGTGGTGCCGAAGAAGCGCTAGGCGCGGCGCCGGGATCAGCGGCCGAGAATGCGCTGGCGGCGCATCCGGTACTGCTCGTAGGGAAGGCCCTGGCGGTTCAGCTCTTCCAGCTGGCGTTCGCTGGCGCTGCGGGAAAACGATTCCTCGACTATCGAGTCCGGCGTGACAGGCTGTGCGCAGGCGCTGACCAGCAGCACGCCCAGGACCAGGGCAATGCGTGGCATGCGATCTCCATGGACTACGGCAGAAGGGAAAAAAAGGCCATTACCAAGCGGGGGGAGGGTTGGTAATGGCCTGTACAAGGGACATTTGCCAGGCCTTGGGGATCTGGCGAAAAAGACGATATCAAGGGGGAATTTGATTAGCCAGCTAACAAAGTGGAATGAAGTTTTGCGGCAGGCGTAACAATTCTGTCCGAATCGTCATTCTTGCGTCACCGCCGGGACAGAGCGGTTTCGGCAGACTGCGGGGGAGTCGCCGAAGGAGATTCGTCGTGGACGATACGCTCAGGTTCGCCTCGCGCTTGTGCAAGTTCATCGTCGCCGCCAGCTTCCTGCTCGTGGCGGTCGCCAGCCTTTGCCTGTGGTGGACGGGCCAGGCCTACGAATACGCGGCGCTGGCGTTCTTTCCGTTCGCCGTACCCATGCTGCTGCTGATCATGGTCTGCGACCTGCTGGCAGCGCTGAATGGCAGGCGTCGCTGAGTGCCCGGGCCGCCTAGCGCTTTCAGCTAGGCGGATGTCGAACCCAGACAACCGGCACCCCGCGCGTGGCCCTATGGTGAGGCATTCATCCACTGCCTTCCTGGAGCGACCATGTCAGATTTCATCACCGTACTGCGCGATACCTGTCCCGTACCCGTGCTGGACGCCACCAAGTGGAAGCGGATCGACGGCGATCCGCATACCGTCAACCTCAACGCATACGCCTCGGCGGACGGCAGCAAGCTGATGGGCACCTGGATCTGCACGCCGGGCAAGTGGGAGGTGAACTACGAACGCTGGGAGTTCTGCCACTTCCTCGACGGCTACTGCATCATCACCCCGGAAGGCGAGCAGCCGGTGCACCTGAGGGCGGGCGACGTGTTCGTCATCGAGCCGGGCCTGCGTGGTACCTGGGAGGTAGTGGAGACGGTGCGCAAGTACTTCGTCTTCGCCTGACGGTATTGCCGCACGTCCGGGATGCCTGCCGGACGTCGCGCCTCAGTCCTGGTGGACGATGCGGCGGATGGTGCCGCCGCAGGACTGGTAGCAACTGCGGTACTCGTCCTGGCAGTCGTCGCCGAAATCGAAGTTGCGCTGCGGGTAGGGGCAGGACTTGCGCTTCTTCTTGTCGCTGTTCTGCATGCAGTAGTTGTAGGCCGTGCTCTGCGCCTGGTAGAGCGCCTCGTCCTGGCGCTGCTGCAGCTTGGCGAGGGTCTTGCACTGGCGCTTCTCGGCATTGCACTGGCTCACGCAGTGCAGGCCGGCATCGCTGGTCGGCGGAATGTAGGAGTAGCTGACGCTAGGGCCGCAACCGCCGAGCAGCAGGGCAAGACCGAGGAGGGGGAGCAGAAGGTGTTTCCGGAACGGCATTGTCGATATCGATAAGCAATGGCAAGCGAGAGCGAATGCTATCACTGGCTTTCCGAAGCTGTACGGCTCTACCCGATAAGGTTGAACTGGCGCACGAAACGCAAAAAAGAAAACCCCGGGACTGGCCCGGGGTTCTCGTCGCGCTCGCAGGTTCGATCAGAACACGCTGAACGGGTACTCGACGAAGGCACGGATTTCGTTGCCGTCGTCGTTGTACGAGCGGGCGTCGTTGGAGACACGCAGGAACGAGCTGCGCAGACGCAGGGTGAGGTCCTTGGCCGGACCGCTCTGCACCACGTACTGGACCTGGTTGAAGATCTCGCGCTCCTTGCCGTTGCTGGTCTCGGCGGTCTTGATGTTGTCGCCGCGCACGTAGGCTACGCGGTAGGTCAGGCCGGGCACGCCGTACTTGGCGAAGTCCAGGGCGTAGCTGACCTGCCAGGAACGCTCGTCCTCGGCGTTGAAGTCCGACCAGTAGGAGTTGGCCAGCCAGATGGTGGTGCCGCCGTCGCCGATGCCGCCGGCGTTCTGGTACCAGCCGTAGTTGTAGCCGGTGTCGCCGGTGTTGCGCTGGTGGGCGATCATGAAGGTGTGGGCGTCGATGGTGTAGGACGCCGCCAGGCTCCAGATCTTGTTGTCGCGGTTACCGTTGAAGTTCTGGTCGGCGAAGTCGCTGTCCAGCTTGGTGCGATAGCCGTTGAAGTCGAAGTTCAGCGACTGGTCGGCCTGCAGCGGGATGGTGTAGTTCAGGTTGATGTACTGCTTCTTCAGTACGTCCTCGACGTCGGAAGCGTACAGCGAGGCGTTGAAGTGATCGGTGAAGGCGTACTTGCCGCCGAACACGTTGATGCTCTTCAGGCCGCCGCTGTCGCGCCCTTCGGCGCTCTTGCGGGATTCCGCGGTGAAGCGACCGGCGTTCAGCTCCAGGCCCTCGATCTCCTTGGAGGTGATCAGGGTGCCGCTGTAGCTTTCCGGGAGCAGGCGCGAGTTGTCGTAGCTGAGCACCGGCAGGCTGGGCATCTGGTCGCCGTACTTGAGCACGGTGTTGGAGATGCGGAACTTCACCGCCGCGCCGCCCTTGGACAGATCGTCCGCCGCGGAGCCGCTGTCGCCCTGCTTGAAGAAGTCGATACCGGCGGCGCCGCTACGACCCTTGCCGCCGTCCAGGCGTACCGCGTACAGGCCGAACGCGTCGACACCGACGCCCACCGTCCCCTGGGTGAAGCCGGAGGTGAAGGTGGCAGTGGCGGCCTGGCCCCATTCGGCCTTGTCCTGCCGGCCATGTTTGTAGTCACGGCTGATGTAGCCATTGCGGAAGAACAGATCGAGGTGGCTGTCCTCGACAAACCCCTTTGCTGCTTCTTGGTCATTGGCCATCGCCTGGCTTGCAGTCGCGATGCCCAGTGCCAGCAGGCAAATCCTTTTCTTCAACATCTTATTGTTCCTGGTTGTTGGCTTGATGTGCGCTGAAATTGAAGGAAGCGCAAGGTTCGAAGTGCACGGGAGTCATTTGTCCCATTTACCGTGCGTGGCGGTTCTGGTTTCTTGTTTCTCCCGTTGGCGGCGCAACAATACCAGAACATTGTTCGATCCAAGAAAGCTTCGAGTCATTTGCTAATAACCAAAGTGCAAGGAAAGCCCCTTCCATAGGCTCTGAATCGGGCATTGCCGGATCGCTTCGTCATGCGCCTGCAATATCAACCTTATCGATAAGTACCATGCCGCGAAGTCGCTGCAGTTCTCGCTTTGGGCGGTGATACCGTCGAATCGTGAACGGATCGACAAAGAGGGACGTGACATGAAGATTCTTATCGCTGTATTCGCCGCTCTGGCCCTGTCCGCCTGTGCCTCGCCTCCCGCTTCGAACGCCCCGGCGCTGGCCGCCAGCACCAGCAAGGCTCCCTACGATTACGCGATGTGCGTCTTGCCCAAGTGGCAACGCCAGGCGCCGGGCGTGGCGCTGGTGGAGGAAGGCCGCGGCTATCGCCTGGCGGACGCTGGGCAGTGGCTGGAGGTGCAGCCGGCGAGGGGTGGCAGCCTGGTGCGAATCCATGATCAGCAGCCCTGGGTCACCCGCGGGGCCTTCATCGATGCGGCCAGGACCTGTTCCTGAGCCGCGAGGAAGAGGGAAGAGCTCCGGCCCCCTAGCATGAAGTGTCCGGAGCTCTACGGCCGCAAACGGAGGATGGCCGCAGAACGATCATCTGCCTATGGCCGGCGCTGCGCTTGATCGAGATCAAGTACTGGAGGCCGGGGAGCCGGCGTGTGCGGCGATTCGCGTGACGGGTCTCGTTTTTTCTGTGAAGTGCATTGCATAACGCTTCAATCGGGACGGGTGGCCAGCATGCCAACCAGTTCCTGGGCGGCCTTGCGCAATGGCTGGTTTTTCAGCCAGATAGCGTGGACAGGCAGTTTCAGCTCGTTCTTGGTATTCCTGAAGTCCAGGCGTACCAGCCTTCCCGTTGCCAGCAGCGGCGCGACCCGGGACAACGGGAAATTGCCCCAGCCGATCCCCGCCTCGACCATTTCCAGCGCCGTGCCCAGGCTGTCGGTGCGCCAGCAGGCGCCGGCAATCAGCGGACGGGTGTCGGCCAACGGCAGGTCGCAACTGGCCACCAGGATCTGCCGCACGTTCACCAGCTCTTCCAGGTACAGCGCCTGCCCCGGCTTCTGCAGGGCGGGATGGTGCGGCGAGATGGTCGCGACCAGCGATTCCGCGCCGACATACTGGAAGCGCTCCTGCGGGTTCACGCTGATGCCGGCGAATCCGAAGCACAGGCTGATGCGGCCGCCATGGAGCAGGGCGAGGGCATCGTCCTGCGCCGCGCTGAGCACCTCGACATCGAGCAGCGGGTAGCGCTCGGAAAGGGTGCGGAGGGCGCCGAACAGCCGCCCGCTGTCGATGTCCGCAACCACGCCGAGCGACAGGCGGCTTTCCAATCCCTGGGAGAGTTCCAGCGCATGCACCTGCAACTGGGCGAGCTGCTCGGCGATCATCCGCGCTTGCGGTGCCAGGGCCCTGGCCAGCGCCGTAGGACGGGCTTCGCGGTGGGTTCGCTCGAAAAGGGCGAAACCCAGCTCCGCCTCCAGGTTGGCGATGCCCATGCTCACCGCCGAAGGCACTCGACCCAAGGCACGGGCGGCGCCGGAAAAGGAGCCGTGGTCGAGGACGGCGAGGAACAGCTCGATGGTATCGCTGGAAAAGTTCATGGCAATTCTCCTATCAGCAGATCTGAAAGCTGCTGACTTTTTCTGTCAAGAAAATTGATCCAACCTTGCCCGCCTTTCCGCTATCACGCCCGAGAGGTCCACGTGCAAGGCATCAAGCGCAAACTGGTCTACGTGACCGCCTACGAATTGATCGGGATGAGTATCTCGACCCTGGGGCTGGCCCTGCTCGCCGGTTCCACGCCCACTACCACCGGCCCCCTGGCGGTGGTGATCACCACCGTCGCGGTGACCTGGAACTTCATCTACAACTGCCTGTTCGAGTTCTGGGAGCGGCGCCAGGCCGTGCGCGGACGCAGCATTGCGCGGCGGGTGGCGCACGCCATCGGCTTCCAGCTGACCCTGGTGGTCTACCTGATCCCGCTGATCGCCTGGTGGATGGGGATTTCCCTGCTGGAGGCGTTCTGGCTGGACCTGGCGCTGATCGTCCTGATCCCGTGCTACACCTTCCTCTTCAACTGGGCCTTCGATCGCCTGTTCGGCCTCCCGACTTCCGCGTTGCCGGCCGGCGAGGCGGCCTCCGTCTGAGGATTTTTTTTCTTCAGCGCCATTCGCGCTCGCCTTGGCCGGGGCAAATCGCCTACCTTAGACGGACGTGCGCTGTGGTGCCGGTTCAGGGAGGAAGTACGACCGCAAGCCATGAAGGTCTGCCCCGGCGAGGATGGGGTGCGGCATTTCGATGAACGGATTGGGGTCACTATGCGGATTTTGGGGATGCTACTGGGGGCCGTCTTGCTGGCGGGTTGTTCGACATCGACGCCCTCGCTCGACGAGACGGACCAGGTACCGAAGGAGCGTTTGTACAACTACCAGTTCCGTGACGACGGCGACGCCTTCCTGGTGGTTTCCCGGGACCGCGAGTTCCTCGGCAGCGTCTGCAATACCCGCTTGATCATCGATAGCCGCCTGGCCGCCGAGATCCAGGCCGGCGAGAGCGCGCGTTTCCGTCTTCCGGCGGGGCTGCGGGTGGTATCCGTGCAGGGCGATGGGATCTGCCGCGGCGAGGCGCCCAAGCAGGTGGTGCATGTGCAGAACGGGCAGACCACGCATTACCGGATCACCGTGGACTCCGGCTTGAACATCGGCCTGGTGCCGGGCTGAAGCCGGCGCAACGAAAAAAGCCGCCCGTGGGCGGCTTTTTCATGCGCGGCGTTTATTCGCTGACCGCTTTCTCGACCTTTTCGGACGCCGACCAGATCCGATAGCGGACCTCCACGTCCTTCGGCGCATAGACCACGATCGGCAGCTTGCTGTTGTAGCGCAGCAGGAAGCCTTCGCCGACCACCGGGATGAAGCGCTGCTCCTTCTTCTGGCCGGGGCAGGCCATCATCGTGCTCATCGGCCCGCTGACCTTGTCCAGGCGGTAGTAGGAGTAGCCCCAGCCTTCCAGGGTATGTTCTTCCAGCTCGCCGCCCAGGCGCTGCTGGTTGCAGTCGGCCTCGAGGGTCTTGCCGGCGATGATCTCGACCTTGAATGCGTCTTCCGCGTCCTGTTTCGGCAGGTGGATGACCTGGCGGGTGAAGCCGGCATCTGCCTTCGGGTAGGGAACCTTTTCATCCAGTTTGGCGGCCATGGCGGTGCTGGAAAGAGCGGCAACGCCGGCGGCGATCAGTAGTGCTTTCATGTCCTTGAGGTTCTCCTTACGTGGTAACGCGAGCAGGGTAAGACACCGAGGCACGGGGGAAAAGTTCAGTGGGGGACGTAACGGAATGTTCCATGTCCTGGGCCAGCCGGTCGGGGCACGGCCGAATCGCGGGCAAAAAAAAGACCATCTGCGGGGGGAGGGCGATGGTCTTCAAAGGAGCGTCGGGGACTTGGGGTTCTCCCGACGCCGCTACGATCTCACGCCGCTCCGCTGGGGAAAAATGCTTTGGACTGATAGTGGCTATCGATGCCGGTGACTTGAAATTCCCCGCCAACTCATAGCAAGTTCCGCACGATAGAGCCGTCAGCGCATCAGTTTGCGTTTTTTCAGCGGGTCAGTTGCAAGGCCAGTTCATCGACCTGTTCGGCCCAGTCGGAGTCCTCGGCCAGGGCCTCGCGCAGGAAGCTGGCCTGGGCAGGGTTCCAGAATGGCGCATCGGGCAGCGCCGTGCCCTCCTCGAGGTGGTGCCGGGCGAGAAAGGCGACGATGTCGTCCCGCCCAGCGGGGAGCCCCAACTGGCGGAACAGGTTGGAAAAGGTGTGCGGGCTGGTGTCCATGACGGTTCCTCCTGGATTCGCTGTTTTTCCACTATAGCCGGCGGGACGGCAGGGCCGCCGTGGGAGCCGGGGGTGGGTAATTTTGTCGCAGATGAAAAAGACTGTTGTGCGCGGCGTGCTTCATGGCGAAGGGGCGGGCGCTTATTATTAGCAAGCTAATGATAACCGGAGTCAGCCTATGTCCAGAATCGAAGTCGCCGTGCTGGTGGGGACGTCCGTTCCCGAATCGCTGCGCAGCAAGGGATTGCTGGCCTGTTGGATCCTGATGGTGGACGGCGCCATGTGGGCCGGCCCCTTCACCAGCCGTGACGAGGCGGAAGCCTTGAAGGGAACCTGGGAACTGAGTTGGCCGCTGGAGGCGGCGATCTCCGCCTGAGCCAAGGCCCTTGCCTTGCCGAAAAGCCCGCCGAGCGCGGGCTTTCTGTTGCCTGCGGAAACGCCCTAGCGGCGGCCCACCAGCAGGCCGAGGAGGAAGCCGGCGCCGGCCGATACGGCGATGGTCTGCCAGGGATGGTCCTCGACGTATTCCTCGGTCGCTTCGGCGGCCGCCTGGCTGCGTTGCACCACGCCGCGGCGGGTGCGCTCGATGGCGTCGCGACCACGATGCAGCACGGAATTGATCTGTTCACGCAGGTTCGCGCCCTCCTTGCCGGCCAGGCTGCCGGTGCCGCTCATCAACTGGTCCACCTCGGCGATCAGGTCCTGCAGTTCGGCCATGGCCTGGTCCTGGATAGCCTGCTTGGCGCGAGCGGAGCGGGTTTTCAGAGTCATGTCGGTCTCCTTGACGAGGATGGTTACCTAGGTATGGAGTCGCCCGCTTCGCTGAAAGTTGCACGGCATGGCCTGCGTCGGGGGCTTCCGTAGCATGCGGGAGAGCCGTTTCAGGATGCCCCGGCCTCGCCGCGCAGGTAGCGGTCGAGGTCGATCGCTTCGCCGCTCTTGAGTTTCAGGCGTCGGCGCAGGTCGTCGAACATAGCGTCGTAATCGCGGCGCTGGCGCACGATCGGTCCCTGCCGCAAGCGCAGGCCGTGGCGCCGGGCCAGGCGACTGGCACGGCTGGCGAAATGCACGGCGGCGTCGCGCGGCAGTTCGAAGCTTTCGCTGAAAGGCTGGCCGTCGATCCGGCCCTCCATGTCGAAGTGTACGGCCACCGGGCGGGCCTCGGCCTCCAGGACCCGGTAGCGCAGGTGGATATCGAATGCCTGGCGGTCGACTTCGCTGGCCGAGGCGAGATGCAGATGGCCGGGAATGAACATGGCCTGCCTCCTTTTCGGATAACCGGGGAAATGCCCTTGCCTGCCAGGGTATGCTTCGCCGGCCTCGGGACGGCTGTCCCAGGTCAGTTTTTTCCGGATTGGAGTGGGGATACGAATGGCGCTGGGAGCGTTCGGGTGTTGACTGACTGGGCCGCGTACGCCGGGCTGTTCCTCTCGGCGTTCGGTTCGGCGACCCTGCTGCCGTTGCAGTCGGAAACCGTGCTGGCCGCCTTGCTGCTGCGCGGCGGCCAGTCGGTCGCGTGGCTGCTGGCGCTGGCCATCGTCGGCAATGTGCTGGGTTCCTGGGTCAACTGGTGGCTGGGTCGCTACCTCGAGCATTTCCGCGGTCGCCGTTGGTTTCCCGTGGGCGAGGTGCAGTTGCTCAGGGCGCAGCGACACTATCGCCGCTACGGCCGCTGGACCCTGCTGCTCAGTTGGGTGCCGGTCATCGGCGATCCGCTGACGCTGGTGGCCGGCATCATGCGTGAGCCCTGCTGGAGTTTCCTGCTGATCGTCGGCCTGGCCAAGACGCTCCGCTACCTGGCCCTGGCTGCTCTGGTGCTGGGCTGGGCCGGCTGAGCGCTTCGTCGGCGAGCGTAGAACTATTTTTCGCGGGGCAATGTCCATTGCTGCGAGGTGTAACTGCCGCCTCATCGCCCCCGGGGCCTTTAGTTGCCGCTGTGGTCCCGGGGGCTTCTCTTTTCCTGCCTGTTTCCGGCGATGCGAGGTGCGCAATGTCGAGGGTGGTAGCGGGATCGCTGGTCTGCCTGCTGCTCGGTTCGGCGCCGGCCTGGGCATCTACGGCCGAGGCGTGGCAGGCGCACGACGCCATGGTGCGTGCCGCCTGCCTGAAAGCCAGCGGCTTGCGCCAGGTACGCGCGGTGGGGCAGGTACTGCCCTTCGACGATGAGGTGGGCTATTCGGCGCTGCTCCTGCAGGGCCGCTATCCGCAGCCGCACATGCAGGGCCGCCAGGGCCGCGAGCTGTGTCTGTACCGGCGCGCCACCGGCAAGGCCAGCGTCAGCGAGGCCGACGCCCTGCTCAAGCCTTGAGTTCGGGGTCGTCGTTGTCCGGAAGTTCGCGCTCGCCAGGGTCCTTGCCGTCTTCCGAATGGTGTTCGATCACCGCGTTCAGCTCGGCGCCGAACAGCACCACTGCCGCCGACAGGTAGAAGTACAGCAGGAGGATGATGATCGCCCCGATGCTGCCGTACATGGCGTTGTAGTTGGCGAAGTTCTTCACGTAGAAGCCATAGGCGAGGGACGCGGCGATCCAGGCGATCACCGAGAGCACCGAGCCGGGAGTGATGAAGCGGAAACGCTGCTCGACATCCGGCACCAAGTAGTAGAACAGCGCCACCGCGAGCATCAGCAGGAACACCGCAAGAGGCCAGCGCAGCCAGGTCCAGAGCGTCACCAGGTACTGTTCCAGACCGACCAGGCCGGCGATCCAGGCGATCACCTGCGGCCCGGTGACCATCAGGCCGGCCGCCACCAGCAACAACAGGGCGATGCCGAGGGTGTAGAGGATCGACAGGGAGAAGCGCTTCCATACCGGGCGGCTCTCCTTCACGTCGTAGGCGGCGTTGAGCGCGATCATCATCGAGCGGATGCCCGCCGAGGAGGTCCACAGCGCCACCGCGATACCGATCGACAGCAGGCCGCCTTTCTGCTGCTGCAACTGGTCGATCACCGGGTTGACCTGATCCATCGCCTCGGGCGGCAGCAGCAACGCCGCCTGCTCGCGCAGCCAGGCGAAGAACTCCGGCAGGTGCAGGTAGCCTACGAGGGTGATCAGCACCAGCAGGAACGGAAATAGCGAGAACAGCATCTGATAGGCGAGGGCCGAGGCGTAGGTCGGCATGTCGTCCTCGAGGAACTCGTTCACTGTGCGCTTGACCAGGCCGAACAGGCCTATTTCCCGATAAGCCGTACGGAACATTCCATCTCCTTGCTGTGTGCGTGCCGATGACGATCGACCACCGATGGCCGCTTGCCGCCAGGCATTTTCCGTTGGGTGAAATTCGTCGCGTCCTTTCTGGGACGCCACGGCGGGCGAATTGGTTCGTCGCCGGCGTCATCATTCGGTCGCATCCGTTAGCCAGACTGCGCCTGCCCGCCGCGCGGCGGGCCTCCGTCCAACTTCTCAGAAATGGAGCGCACCATGTCTGTCGACCTGAAGAAAATCGCCGCTGCCTTTCCCGAGTTCCAGTTGTCCAGCAAGAGCCGCCATGACGGCGCGCTGTTGTTGCAGTTGCAGGCCGCCGACGGCCGCTACGTGGCTCGCACCATACCCTCGCCGCAGCTCAGCGCGCCGCCGGAGACCGAGTGGCTGATCCGCAGCATCCGCCGGGAACTGGCCGTGCCGGGCATGGAAATGGCGATGGCGGCACGCTGAGTTTTTTCGCCGCGGGAACCGATGATGCGATAATTCCGCCTTTCCACACAGCTGACGGGAAGGCAATGAAGCGCGAGAAGGTTCGGGACAGGCAGGCGGCAGGGAAGATCTCGGCGACCCACATCATCGCCAATCCCACCCTGGCCAGGGAATGGATCGTGTTCTTCAAGAAGGACGGCGGGCGCAGCTATTTCCTGGTCGACGAGAGCGACGAGGTGATGTCGTTCCGCCGGCTCGACGACGCGGTCAAGGAGCTGCGCGGGCTGGGCATCAAGTTCGCGGAGATCCATCTCTAGGAGCGGCGTCGCGCGGTCGCCACTGGCCAGCCTTGCGCGCCCGCGCTTCTTCCTCGGCGAACCGGTACTGGCCGCGCGCCTCGGCCGTCTGGCCGCTGTCCGGCGCGTCGCGCCAGCTGGCCAGGCCAATGGTCAGCAGGGCCAGCCCGGCATCCAGGGTATGTCCGCAGGTGGGGCAGTCGGCCGGGGTGACCCAGGCCGCGCCGAGGATGCGGAAGCGCGCGTCGCGGCCTTGCTCGCGGATGGTCGCCGATTTGCCGAGCAGCATGTCTTCCAGGGCTTCCCGGGCGCGCCGACGCCAGGGCTCGGCGGCCGGTAGCTCGACGGCATTGAGCTGGATGCGCAGCGCCTTGTTCGCGCCGGGCAGGCGGCAGCCCAGGCTGGCGTCGTCATGTATCGCCACCACCGTGCAGTCGAAGCGGCGCTCCCCGGCGTCGGCGGCGAACGCCAGGGCGGCGCAGAGCGGCAACAGGGCGAGGGTGCGGAAGATCATGGGCTACTCCGGCGGAGGTCAGCGTCGACGCGAGGATAGGTTGCTGCAGGTCGCCAGGTCCACCGGGCCGACATAGGGATTGCCCCAGCCCATCACGCAGCCGACCATGTGGTTGCGCTGGCGCTCCCAGGTCTGTGGCGGGTACTGCTTGTGCCAGGCGTTGTAGAGCTGGCGATCCTGCTTCGACAGGCGCAGGCCGTAGCGGTCGCTCATGTAGAAGTAGGTGCGGGCGATCATCCCGCGAATCTGCGGGCGTGGCATCGCCTTGCGCGCCTTGAAGTCCACCACCATCGGGCAGGCGCCGTATTGCTGGGGTTTCTGCGGCAGCCAGCCGAAGCCGAAGTTGCTGCGGTCGCCGTTGACCTCGCCGATGCTCGGCACCAGGTTGTGCAGGTCGGCCTCGGCGCGCTGGTAGGTGCTGTCGTGCCTCGCGCAGTTGCTCCGCCCGCCGTTCTGCCAGCAGCGTCGCTGGTGACCGATCACCCAGGCCGGGACGATGTGAAATGTGCCCTTTAAATAGTTACACATTTCCTTGTCGTAGGAGTCTGGGGCGTCTACCGTGACTCATATTGCAAGCTTTATGGGGCGGGTGAGATGGAGTTGGTCTTCGCAGATGAGGGGTTCAAAATAAACGGGGTTAGCTACCCTGGATTTCCTATCATCCTAACAGCAGAACTACGGTCAATTCCCGAGGTAAGCGCCTTCTTGATTTACCGCTGCCTTCACAGGGGGCGAGTTGAAAGTAAACATACATGGGCCTCATACGGGCAAGCCCTTTACGACTATTTAGGTTTTCTAAATGCTGCCAATCGAGACTGGAGAGATGTTGGTTTTTTTGAGCTGGGCTCGAGCCCACTGGCTGCATACCGTGACTGGTCGATGCGTAGTTGCGGGCTTAGCGAAAACACCATAAATCTTAGACTGCGAGTTGTTTGCTCTTTCTATAACTATGCAAGGCGCCAAGGTTGGATAGAGAGGGTTCCATATGATGTTGAAACAGTAAGGGTCGCAGTCCATTCTGTATTTTTGGCTCATGTGGATGTAACTGGAGGGTATGTCGCTTCTCCCGATATACTAGTGAAGGGGAAGAGAACAGCAATAAAAGTTTTAACTAAAGAGCAGGTTAGAATTTTTTTAAATTCCGTAAGTTGTTCTACTCAAAAGCTTATTGCACGACTAGCCCTAAGCAGTGGGTTGAGGAAGGAAGAGCTCCTTACATTTCCAAGCTCCTATATATTTGATCCCGCTCAAATATCTAAAGGCAGTTCTCACTTTAGAGTTTTCTGTAGTCCAAAGGATATGGAGCTCAAGGGGAATAAGGCGCGGGAGATTGACATCCCTCGCTCGCTTATGGCCGCGCTCTGGCAGTACAAAATTCATGAGCGTAATCGGAGTATGCAGACCTCATGTGTAGAGTCAATTCCGTTGTTTCTATCTAGGTATGGTGTGCCTTACAGTCCTAAAGGCCAGAGTCTAAACCATATGTGGAAAGATCTGGGGCTTCCTTTCACAGTCACTCCTCATATGCTCCGCCATACCTATGCGACGCATACACTCCATGACATGCGCAGGCGTAAGAGTGTTATAGATCCGTTGCTATATGTGCGGGATAGGCTCGGCCACTCCAGTGTGGCTACTACGCAGAGGTACTTGCACTTAATTTCTATGATCGAAGATGATGTTATGGGAGAGTATCAAGAATTTATTGATTCTGTCTGCGTTGGAAGAATATGAATATGGCGCGCAAAGATTTTTCTTCTGCTGCTCTGGTGATAGATAAAGGCTCATCTAACCACATCATTGCGGATCATCTGTCAAAGACCATTAATTTTGTTCCGGAGAGTTATGTTATTAACTTTCCGGAAAGTCCGTTGACAGTGCGGAAATTGGATTTCGGGCGATATTATGGTGTAGGGTGTGATGAGGTTACCTATTATTGCCATAAAGTCATCGAAGTGTTGCTCGGGTCTGCTATAGCTTCGCAAGGTAAGACTAAGTCCGTGGCGAGTATTATTACTTATGCAAAGCGCGTTTCGAGAAGCTTTTTATGCTATTGCTCATTTATGTCAATGGCTATGAAGGGTGAGATAGGTTTGCGACATATTGATAGGGGGTTTGTTGCATCTTTTATTAGATATCTCGAGGCCTCTGGTGCTGGATATACAACTCAGAAAAATATTTACACCTGTTGTAAGTCAGTGCTTGGCGAGTTGGTAAGGTGTGGGTTACTTTCAAGTGATATATTTCCTCCTAATCCTTACCCGCACTCCAATAGGAGGAAAAGTAGTGAAAAAGCTTTTTCAAAGAAAGAGTTTACACAAGTTATTAATGCTTTGAAAAGAGAGGTGATTGCAGTAAAGGAGGCGTCTGGTCCTATTTTGGCGGAGGGCTTGGCCTTTTGTGCGGTTGCAATAGTAGCTCGTACTGGATTGAATCTTACGCCTTTAATCGAACTTTCCATGGGTTGTTTGCTTCCTCATCCGCTTAGGCGTGATCGTAGTATTTTGATTACTTATAAGCGCCGCGCTCATAAAGTGAACTATCAGTCAGTTAGTAGTGGCGCTGTGTCAACGCTGGATGATGAAGTAGATACCCTGAGTGTGGTGCTGCCCGATATTTCCGCTATTATAAAAATGGTCGCAGAAAGGAATGACTCTATAAGGAGTAGGGGGGAGTGGAAAGATAGGCTATTCGTTCGTGAGCGCCCCTTAAAGAATCCTGATGAAAGAACTCCTGCACCTATAACTATTAATACTATTAATCGAGCTTTGGAGGCGCTGGTAGTTCGTCATGAGTTGATTTCTGATAATGGTGATAGACTGGTTGTTAATGTGTCTAGATTAAGGAAGACCTTTGCCAATAAAATATGGGAGCTCTCAGGTAATGATCCTTTTTTAACTGCAATGTTGGCTGGAAATACTCCAAAAGTCCTCCTGGATAGTTATTTGGAAGCGCCGGCTGATGCTGAGAAAAATTGGGCGTTGATGGGGGAGGTTCGTAATAAAGAACTTCTCGAAAATGATCATGCCGATCTTGGTATTATTCCGGTAAAAGAGGTAAATACTGCTGTGGCCCGTTGCAAGGATACCGTTAACGGGCACAGGGCTCCCAAGAATGGGAGTCATTGTGTGGAGTTCTTAAACTGCTTTCGCTGCAGCTCTTTCGTAGTGACTGCGGATGACCTGCATAGATTATTAAGCTTCTATTGGTTGTTGGTTCGTGAGCGCGGGCGAATCGGTGCAAAAAATTGGGTGAGGTTATATAGGCATATAATTAAAATTATTGACGAAAAAATCTTGCCTAAATTTGATAAGTCCACTGTTGTGGCTGCTAGGGAAAAAGCTAGGCAGAATCCTCATCCATTTTGGAAAGATCCTGAAATTTTGGGGTTGGCATAATGATTTTGGCTAAGGGTGTTAGCTATTATCAACAAGAAGCACTGAGAAAGGCTCGTGAAGGTCACACGCACCTGCCTATAGCAGTCACCGCTACACGGCTAGGGGACGGGACATACAAAGTCTTAAGTTACCTCGCGGATGACGTTTGGCGATTCCCAAACGCGATTTTTCCACCTGGGACTGCTGACCACGATAAATGCATTCGGTTCGGTAAGATTCCAGAGCGTTGGCGCTCAGTTCTGAAAATAGTTATGCTTGAATACTATTTAAACGGCATAGAGGGCCGGGTGCGACCAGTCGGATCTTCGTTAATTTCTTTTTTCAAAAACGTATCATTATTTTTGAAGTTTGCTGGTGCTTATGTCGAGTGCTTGTCTGAAATTTCAGAATTTCTGTGTATGCAGTATGTTAATTATTTAAAAAATAGTAGCAGTAGATCTGGTGATAAGTTTTCTA
The DNA here is from genome assembly GCF_020405165.1 of Pseudomonas sp. PS1(2021). Classification (NCBI taxonomy): domain Bacteria; kingdom Pseudomonadati; phylum Pseudomonadota; class Gammaproteobacteria; order Pseudomonadales; family Pseudomonadaceae; genus Pseudomonas; species Pseudomonas sp. PS1(2021). The sequence goes on from NZ_CP084484.1 coordinate 1,108,239, forward strand.
AGTCCTATCTTTGTACGCGATTGAGCTCGGTGCACACACTGCATCTGCTCAGTAAAGTTACTACTACTCCCATGGTGCACCCTTGGCCTGAAAGTAGCGCGACTGAGTTGTCAGGCGCAAATCGTGCTCACTGGGCCCAATCAAAGACCTTGCCAATTCCAGATAACAAGCTCGCGGAAATTTTTCGTGCGGCTGTATCACGTCTAGAGCGCGCAGACGAGACATTAGCGCTTGCGGAAATGGTTTCCGAATGGCAAGCCCAATATTCCTATTCTGGCACTGTAAACGCAAAACTTGCGGCTACGGGATACCGGGGTGGCATTTTAGGGTTGAGACTTGAGAAAAATCTCCTGCTAGATGCCTGCAGTATCGTCATTCTTCTAACGAGCGGTATAAGAGTTTCAGAGCTCATGAGCTTAAAAGTAGGCGCTCACTACGTACGTGATGGGGAAGATGGTACTAAGTTTTACTGGATGTCTGGAGTATCCACAAAGACCAAAGAGGGTAAGGTAGATTGGCTAGTCACAAAGCTTACCCATGAAGCGCTAGATGTTGCGGGGAAGGTCACCGCAGAGATTCGTGCCGAGCTAAATGATAGATACAGTTTGGCTAAGTCGGCAAGTAATCTGATAGAGATGCATGATTATGAAGCGCATCTCGATTCTTTGTTCCTTGGGTGGGGAGGGCATGCACATAAACTCCAAGTTTTTGCTGCACAAACCATTAGGGCAAGATTAAAGCGGTTTATGCTGGCTCATAATATTGACTGGGAGGTCGCACCACACCAATTTAGAAGGACGTTCGCTCGATATGTGGCTCGCAGTCAACTCGGTGATGTTCGTTATCTTCGTGATCATTTCAAACATTGGACGCTGGATATGACTGCGATATATGCAGAGGATCAAGTTAGAGATAAAGAGCTGTTTGATGAAATCTATGTTGCAATGCGTCACGAAAAGATGCTGGTGCTTGAAAGTGTTTTTGAAGAAGATGCATTGGTTTCTGGTGGTTTGGCAGAGACCATTCGTATTTTTCGATCCTCTGATGAGGCGATTCGGACGTACAAAAGCCGCCGTGAAATGGTTCAGTTTGTATCGGAGGTTGTGCATCTGAGAAGTACTGGTATTGCATGGTGTACTGCAGATAGTACGGGCTGCTCCGGTGGCAGTGTATTGGATAAAACTCGATGCGGTGATTGCTCGAAAAGTCTTATCGATGAATCGCGGCTGCCACATTGGGTAGGCATATATGGTCAAATGTTGGAGCTTAAAGCTATCGCTAATGACTGTGGTCCAGGTGCGGGTGCACGAATTGACAGCGATATTCGACGGTGTGAAGTCGTCCTTCAAGAGCTTGGAGCTGATATTGAGGAGCTTAAGCTCGGTGTTTTACTTGAAGGGGGGCTTCGTCATGCATAAAGAAGATCGAATATCGGGAACCGAAAAAAAGTTGCTAGATGCTTTAAAGCGAATCCAGCACGGACGTACGAGGATAGTAGAATCTAGTAGAAAGTTGTCTATTGCCTCGGTTGCCGAAGAGGCAGGTATGAGTCGTGCAACAATCCATAATCGCTATCCCCGTGTTGCCGAAGAAATTCGTACTGCTCTCGGTCAGGGGCATCGAGAAAAGATTGTCAAAGGACTGGAGGCTCAGCGAGAGATGCGCGATATAATCAAGGCGCTCCGTATAGAAATTAATGGATTGAAAGCTATGAAGGTTAAACTCGTGTCTATCAACGAAAGTCTCGAAGCAGAACTGAGGATGCTTCGAGCTATTGTCGACTCAAAAAATGTCAAAGCGTTGAAGTCCAGAGGTTGAGTGTGACTATTTCAGGGCGAGCTATGGCAGTGGCTTAGTCCGGTTATGCCAGAGTTCTAGCATCAAAATTCCCTAGTCAAAATCATAATGAAGTGCCCCTTCGTAAGCAGCTGTTAGAGATTTTGTTTGGCATGGATGCAGTTGTTTGCGAAGAACCTCTTCCGCCGATTCTGTTGGAAAAGTTGGTTTTTGAGATGGCAGCTTTGGACGGTTAAAAAATACATTAGATTTCGGTGCCTCTACGAAAAAATAAGTTTTGAGCGAACCAGATTTCAACGTCGCTCATGCTCTTTCATGGGGCAGAATCATGACGGTTTTTTTCAACAGAATCGGCCGGTAGCTGAAAATTCAGTTACGTTTGATGCCCAAACAAAAGGAGTAAACGGGTGAAAGGGTTTTTCAATGGCGCATTGCTTTTGGGCACTGTTCTGGTCAGTTCTCTGAGCTCGGCAGCGGATCTGACTCTGATGTCTTGGAACGCCATGAGGTTGGGACAGGGTGGGGAGAAGAGCTTTCCAGCACTCGCCGAGGTGGCAGGGAAAGCAGATCTGGTAGCCATTCAGGAAGTGATGAATGAGGAAGGACTGACAAAGTTGGAGGCGGAGCTTGAGAAACGGACCGGGGAGCAATGGTCGACGTTGGTCAGCCATGCGGTGGGCTCCCGCTCCTACAAAGAACTCTATGCTTTCCTCATGCGTGAGAGCGTTGTCGTATACGAAGACGGGGCAGTCGTGTACATGGATCGAGGCGATCGCTTTATTAGGGAGCCCTTATCGGCCCGATTTAAATCGAAACGAGATGGTACGTTATTTGCTGTGGCCAGCATTCACGTGTTGTACGGGAAAGGTCCCCAAGACCGTGAGCCGGAGGTCAGGGAATTGGAGAGCTACTGGGCGTGGCTGGAAAGCATCTACCCAGAAACCCCGGTCATGCTGGTAGGTGACTTCAATATGCCTCCCTCTCACCCCGCATTTTCCGGCCTCTCACAGCACGCAACGCCCCTCATTACAAAGGGCGCAACCACGCTTTCCGCACGCGAAGGGCTCTACGCCAATCTTTACGACAACATCTGGGTATCCAGGACGCATCGTCTGAAGCTGGATAACGCGGGCATCATGGACTACCCCCGGATGATCGGCTGGAGCCATGAGAAAAGCCGGAAGCACGTGAGTGATCACGCTCCCGTATTCGTCACCCTGGGAAATGCGAAGCTGCGCCAGGGGGTTGTAACGGTCCGACCGGAGGCAGAAAGGAGTCGAGTTGCGGGGGGCGGAATGAAGCAGATTTTCCCGTCTCAAGCTCAGAAGAGCACTGCAGCCATCGCCTCCAACATAGACGATGCCGACCATATCCGCGGAAATGCTAACTCCCGCATTTTCCACTGGCCGGGCTGCCCGAGCTACGACAAAGTATCACCAAAGAACCGAGTGGAGTTCAGCAGTGTCCAGGAGGCAGAAGCCGCAGGGTACCGGTTGGCCGGCAATTGTCGCTGATAGATCTAATGCACCGACCAAAGGTTGGTGTCACAGCCTCATCGCAGTGAGGCAGTCGCACGCATCAATGTGACCTAGGGCAGCTTCGGCTGCCCATTATCCGATTAGGAGTTGGGCCGTGCCTGTGCGAGCACCTTGTAGTGACCACCAGCAACCGGATGGGTGCATTCAAGTTCCCTTTAGTAACCAATACCGTTTCTCTTTCAACTGGGTCCAGGAACGAGTCCGTTGAGAGTTGCGATCAGGCTCTGTTTCTCCGATAACTTCAGCACTCTACTGAACACCAAACCTTGCGTGCACGAGGTTCTGAAAGACGCTCAAGATGCGGCCAGAGTGATATTTAGATCTTGGCGATACACTCCAGTAGAATGCTGGATGCCGGTTGATACACGCCGAGCCCCCGTTATCGCCCCTTCCACCATAAACATGGCTGATCGCCTTTTTTGCCCGGCCGCAGCCACCCTGAGGATGCATATCTTGATTTGGTTTCTTGAGGGACAGTCCAGCCAGCGGGACATCATTCTGGGAGCGCGTGAAGCCCTCCCGCCGGAAGTGAGGATTTTTGCTTCACATCGCCAAGACAGGCCCGAAATCACCGGAAGCGCCGATGTAAGCTTCCTTGAACCGAAGGACAACCAGGAACGAATCGACTGGGTGATCGAGACCGCCCTAAGGCATGGGATTAAAGTCATCCTAGCCGGCCGCGTGGGGAGTGTCTTTGAGGCTCAGCGCCATCGATTCGAGGTCGCTGGCCTGGTTTTGGTTACCGGCGGCTCGAGCATGGGTACGTTCGAGTTGGTAGATGACAAGAGCAAATTCACGGCGGAAGCAGAGCGTGCTGGCCTTGCGTGTGTCCCGGCGATCACGGCACGTAATGCGAAGGAACTCATCGATGCCTACGAGTCCCTTCGTGTTCACGGCGACGTCTGTGTCAAACCAGCGGTAGGTATATATGGTCAGGGGTTCTGGCGCTTCAAGTCTGAAGTGGATTCGTTTCGTTGCTTCGCCAACCCCGCTTCTCGGGAAGTCCAGTTCGAGACATACCTTAATGCCTACCGGGCTGGAGCGGATCGTTCCGCCATGCTGGTGATGCCGTACATGACAGGAAGCGAGTGCTCGATCGACATGGTTTGCGAATCCGGCCGCCCCGTGGCATTTGTTGGTCGCCGGAAAGAAGGGCTGCACCAGACCTTCGAGAATGCCTCGCCGGCGGTGGAGCTCGCTCTGAAGGCTGCCGCTCACTTCCAGTGCGATGGCCTGGTCAATGTCCAAACGCGGGATGATTTAGACGGTGTCCCACATCTGCTCGAGATCAATCCGCGGTACTCCGGTGGCATCGGCTACACCCGACATACGGGAGTGAACCTGCCAGGTATCTTCGCCACTAGAAGGCTTGGTCTGGCTGAGCCGGTGAGTGATTGGATACCGAACATCAGGGTGAAAGCCATAACCGTTGCGGTGCCAGTAGCAACTTGATATGTAGTCAGACTTCAAGTTTGATACCATTTCGTCGCATTTAGTAAGGTTCGGGACTCAAGGAGCAAAGCAGGGATGATGGTGATGGCGCCTGGCGCAAACACCGCTTTGGGAGCGGCGCAATGTTCCTGGACGCTGGAGTGCGGCAATCCCTCGGCATTCGGGGACTATGCCGCTGTCGCTCTGCTTCCGCTGGACGATAAGCGTCACCCAAAAGGGGAAGCAGCACTTTTCCAGGTTTCCCAGGCCTGGATGCAGTGGAGCGGTGGGCAAGAGAAAATCTGCTGCAACTTGAATCTCGGCCAACTCCCGACCGGTGCCGACAGGGTGCTCTTGGTCGTGTACACCTTCTCGGCAATGGGCCCAGTAAGCGACCTGCGATTACTCCGCTTGCAGATCGACTCTCAGATCGAGTTCAACTTGAACCTGTCCGACAATGGTGAATCAGCGATCATTGTCGGTGAGTTCTATTGCCGCAATCACCAGTGGAAATTCCGTGCTCTGGCCGAGGGGTCGGCCTATGGCCTAGCAGCTCTTGGACGTCGCATCGGCCTGAAGATCGACGATGCTCACCCGCACCGCCGCTCCAGTTCCTCAGAACAGAGCCGACCAGCATCCGGAGCGACAGGCACCGGCTTTGCTGTGACTTCCACCCATATTCTCACCTGCGCGCATGTCATTGAGGACATGAAAGAGATCCACATCGCTTCGTTCGAAGGACGCCATCGTGCCGAGGCAGTGGTTGTAGATCAACGCAATGATTTGGCACTCCTTAGAGTGCAGGGAGCGCCAGCCTTTAAGCCGGTGGCTTTCCGGGATGGAGTTGGGTGTGACCTTGGCGAGCCTGTGGTGGCCCTCGGGTTCCCACTTGCTGGTCTGGCCGGAGGGGGAGTGCACGTCACCCAAGGTGGCGTTTCAGCACTCTTTGGCCTGCACAATGACTCCAGCCTGCTCCAATTCACTGCACCAATTCAGCCGGGATCAAGTGGTAGCCCCCTCTTTGACGCAGCTGGATCAGTAGTAGGGATGGTGACTTCCACGATCCCTGACGCACAGAACATGAACTTCGCGGTCAAGGCCGGGCTTGCCCTGGCGTTTCTTGATGCCTGTGGTATCGAGCCAGCTCGTACACCAACAGGAAAGACTTTCTCGACATCTCAAATGGCCCGTGAAGCTCAGCAATCGCTATGGAAAATCGAGGCGCGTAATCCATAGGGAAACAATTGCTTGAATCTCGGGACTAGGCGTTAGGGTCAGCCCTCGTGCCAAACAAGGAAGCATTCATGGAAAATATCATAGTACCAACGTCCGTACGCGCCCAACTCAAGCGAGGGCTCCTCGAGGTCAAAGTCGAAGACACCGTTCTCCCTCCAGCTGACCTGTTCGGTTTCGCAGAGCGCCGGAATCCCAAGCGAGCATTCCTTTTCGTGTCGAAAGTGCTGGGCCGCCATATACCCGTGCGCCCCTCGGTTATGGCTGCCAGCTTCGAGAGCCTAGCCGCCGAAATCCCGCCTGATCTCCCCGGTCCGGTGCTGGTCATTGGCATGGCCGAAACGGCGGTTGGCCTCGGTGCCGGTGTGCACCGCGCCTTCAGTGCCACCCGCTCTGACAGTGTGTACCTCATCAGCACTCGCCACCCCCTTGGTACTGACCTCTTCGCTCGATTCGAGGAAGAGCATAGCCATGCGAGTGCACACCTGATCCACATGCCCGTCGATCCCGAAATCAGGGAAGCGATGCTTCAGGCGCGGTCGCTGGTGCTGGTGGACGATGAGGCTTCTACTGGGAAGACCTTCGTCAATCTGCACCGCGCCTTGGTAGAGGCCGGACTGAGCAAGATCGAACGTATCGTCACGTGCGTCCTCACGGACTGGTCTGCTGGCGCTGTGCGCAAAACCATCGGGGAATCAGCCACTGCAGTTTCGCTGATGCAGGGTTCCTACCAGTTCCATGAAAACCCAGCTGCCCCGCTACCCGAAATGCCCGACGTGGGAGCAGTTTCCATCGGCGAGTGGCCTCTTTCGGCTGACAAGGACTGGGGGCGTTTGGGCGTTCGTCGTGTGGACGACACGCTTGCCCCCGACATCCGGGTTCACCCTAACGAGAAAGTCATCGTGGTGGGTACAAGTGAGTTCGTTTGGCGTCCCTTCCTGCTGGCTGAGCGACTGGAACGTGCTGGTGTGGACGTGCACTTCAGTTCTACCACCCGCTCTCCAATCGCCCTGGGCCACGCCATCGAGCACGCCCTGTCGTTCTCAGATAACTACGGTCTTGGCATCCCGAACTTCCTCTACAACGTGAAGCCGGGGCAGTTTGACCGAGTCCTGATCTGCTCCGAGACTCCCGAGCAGGCTGCTCCTGCAGAGCTGGTTGCTGCCCTGAATGCCGAGGTGATTTTCGATGGGCACTAATCGTCCCCTGGTATTCGTCGACCTCGACGACACCCTGTTCCAGACCTCTCGCAAGATGGTCGAAGGTACGCCGCGTACTACCGCGACGCTGGACGTACACGGCCAACCCAATGGGTACATGAACCCGATCCAGCACTCCTTCATCAGTTGGCTGCTGGCTTCTGCCGATGTAGTGCCTGTCACTGCGCGTGACGTTGAGGCCTACAGCCGCGTCAAGCTCCCCTTCACCGAGGGGGCTATCTGCTCGCATGGTGGTGTGATGCTCCACTCTGACGGCTCACTGGATCAGGACTGGCATGGCCAGATGGCAGAATCCCTTTGGGCCTTCCAGGATCGACTGCCAGCGTTGAGCGAAGCAACCTTGCGGATCGGGAAGGACATGGGCTATTCGCTCCGCGGTTGGGTTGTGGAAGAAGAAGGTCTGCGCCACTACGTGGTGACCAAACAGAACGAATCTGATGACGCTGTCCTCTCCAAGGTTCTGGCCGAGGTTCAAGCCCGAGGCATGCTGGAAGGCATGCACATTCACGCCAACGGCAACAACCTCGCTTTCCTGCCCAAGGGGCTGGCCAAGCGATTGGCAGTTCAAGAATGGCTGCGCCGTGACGCCAAGATCAATGGAGATCGCCCAGTCCTTGGCTTCGGCGACAGCATTACTGACCTAGGATTCATGGGCCTTTGCCACATGTGGGCTACACCCGCTCGCAGCCAATTGGCCAAGGCCGTGGAGGAGATGATCATTGAGTAATCTCCTTGCCACCCTGAATACCGTCGGCAGCGGAAGCTACGCGCCGGAAGACGTCCATTTCCTTCTGCGGTCGGTGCAAATGAATGTCACCGATGTCGAGGAGAAGGAGCGCCTGATTCAGACCAATCAGAAGCACTATTCGGAGATGATCAGCCAAGAACACGCGCCTACCGACGTTCACAAGTCCTTGTACGCTCGCGCGCTAGTGCTGAACGGTGCTCGCATGGCTGAAGATGTTCAATCTCTGGCTTTGGCGTTGAGTGCCGTCTGCACCGGCTCCAGCATCGCACTGGTTTCCTTCGTGCGCGCCGGCCTTCCCCTTGGCGTCCTGCTCCGTCGGGCACTGGTCGAGATGGGCCGTGACGCCCACCACTATGGCGTAAGCATTATCCGTGATCGTGGGATCGATACAGTGGCCCTCGAAGCGATCATCCAGTTGCACGGTGCTGAGAACATTGTCTTCGTGGATGGCTGGACCGGCAAGGGAGCAATCTCTGGCGAGCTCAAGCGGACGCTAGGTGCCGACAAGCGTTTCCCGGAAGAGCCCCGACTCGTTGTGCTAGCCGACCCCTGCGGCCGCGCATGGCTCGCCGCCTCCGCAGAGGACTGGGTTATCCCGTCCGGAATCTTGGGCGCAACCGTTTCCGGCTTGGTGTCTCGCTCCATCTGGCCGACTCAAGGTGGGCTTCATGGTTGCGTGGTCTACGACCACTTGAGTGAACACGACGTTACTCGTGAATTCATCGACAAGATCGAGGCTGAGCGCCAAGCGCTGAGTAGCGTCCAAACCGCATCGCCCTGGACGCACGAGCAGAGCCTGAAGCTCCAGGCCGCGGCCGAAAACGTGGTTACCTCCCTGGCTACCCGCTTTGGCATCAGCAACCTGAATCGCGTGAAACCAGGTATTGCCGAGGCTACCCGAGCAGTCCTGCGCCGAGTGCCCGATCACGTGCTGGTGCGAGATCGTAATGACGGCGACGTGCAACTCCTACTGCATCTCACCGAGCGCGCAGGGGTAACGGTGGAGGAGACCGGCGAGGCTCTTGGACCTTATCGTGCGGTAACCATCATCCGGAGTACGAACTGATGAAGGCGATTTCTCCATTCGCCCTCGGGGCGACTCTGTACATGCCGGCAACCCGCGATGACATCCTGGATGTGGTGTTCGGGATGAAGATCCCTGAGCTTCGCTCACTCGTTGTGTGCCTGGAAGATGCAGTGGCGGCGATCGACGTCGAAAGTGCACTCGCAAATCTGCAGGCCCTACTCATGGGCATTCAGGCCCGTGGCGGCCGCCCGGAACAAGGGCCGTTGCTCTTCCTCCGTCCTCGCGATGCAGAGATGGCAGCAGTGCTGAACGGATGGCCGCTGATGAAGCACGTCAACGGGTTCGTCGTTCCCAAGCTGACGCTGAAGTCTCTTCCTTTTTGGGAAGCCGCTGTTAGCAACCCTGACCTCTATCTCATGCCAACCCTGGAAACGAGCGATGTTTACGACCCGGGTGCCATGGTGGAGCTCGGCCAGGCTCTGAAGGCCAACCTGAACCAACGCATCATCGCACTCCGGATTGGCGGGAACGACCTCATGGGTTGCCTCGGCCTGCGCCGCAACCCTGCCACCACGCTCTACAACACACCGATGAGCTACGTGATTCCCATGCTCGCCGGCGTGATGGGAGCACAGGGATTTGCCCTGACGGCCCCTGTATTCGAGCAGTTGGCCACGCCTCATCTTCTTCAGGAGGAGTTGAAGCTCGACATCGCACATGGCCTGGTAGGCAAGACGGCAATTCATCCAAGTCAGATCCGCATCATTCAGGACACTCTCCGCGTGAGCCTGGAGGACCTCAACTGTGCCAAGCTGATCGTCAACGATGTAGCCCCCGCCGTCTTCAAGCACAACGATGCAATGTGCGAACCGGCTACTCATTACAAGTGGGCAGTGAACATCCTTGAACGCGCCAAGTGGCATGGTGTGAAAACCGCCGACATGGGCAATGGCGAGCACAGTGTCCGCCTGGCCGAGGCTTACTAATGAGCATCGAAATGCTGGAGGCTGGGCCGAAAGGAGCGAAGGTGCTCTCGGTGTTTGACTTCGATGGCACTCTCACCCGGCACGACAGCTTCGTGCCGTTCCTTCGGTTTGCCTTCGGCACTCGCGAGTTCACCCAACGCATTCTCAGGTTGGCGCTGCCCACCCTGAGGTATCTCTCCAGGGGCATGTCCCGGGATGAGCTTAAGGCCCAGTTGATAGGCACATTTCTCGCTGGCGTGGAAGCCAAATGGGTATGTCAGAAAGCTGAAGATTTTTGCCAGTTGGTTTGGCCCAAGCTCATGCGCCCATCAGGGGTAAGATCAGTCGCGGCCGAAATTGCGTCCGGAGCGGAGGTTACACTCTGCTCGGCTTCTCCGGCGCTAGTTCTGCGGCCCTTCGCCGAACGTCTCGGCATCAAGCTCATCGGTACAGAACTGGAAGTGGTCGATGGTCACTTGACCGGCAGGATCAGCGGAAACAACTGTCGCTGCGAGAACAAGGTACGCCGATTGGAAGCCATATATGGCCCTCTGACACAGTATCGGTTGAGGGCCTGGGGGGATACCCATGGCGATCATGAATTATTGGATGCAGCGCAAGATGCGCATTGGCGTCATTTTCACCCCGCGTGGCGGCGTTCCCGCTCGCGGTATAGCAAGGCCGGGAGCTCGGTGAGTGTTTCTCCGCGTGACTCCCACTCGAACTCTGAAGATCAACAAGGAGCGTAAGCATGGCAATCACCCTGAGCAAAAATCAGAGCATTTCGCTGGAAAAAACTGCCGGCAGCGGCCTGACCTCGGTCAGCCTCGGACTGGGTTGGGATCCGGTAAAGTCTGGAGGTTTCCTCTCCAAGCTCCTCGGCAGTGGCAACGACGAGATCGACCTCGACGCCTCCTGCATTCTGCTGGACGGGAACATGAAGCCGGTGGATCTGGTTTGGTTCCGTCAGCTTAGCTCGAAGGACGGCTCCATCAAGCACTCCGGCGACAATCTCACCGGTGAAGGCGATGGCGACGATGAAACCATCAACGTCGACCTGCAGCGTCTGCCAGCCTCCGTCCAGCACCTGGTGTTCACCGTCAACAGCTTCCGCGGTCAGAAGTTCGACCAGGTGGAAAATGCTTATTGCCGAATCGTGAACAACTCGAAGAACCAGGAGCTGGCGCGCTTCAACCTCGCCGAGAAGGGCCAGCACACCGGCGTAGTAATGGCTAGCCTCAGCCGCAAGGGTAACGATTGGGACTTCAAGGCGATCGGCCAGTCCACTAACGGCCGCACTGCGGACGACCTCGTCAACCTGGCTATTCAGGCGGTACGCGCATGACAACCCTGGTACCTGGCGGTAATGCGCCGGTTGCCACCGGCCAACTGCGTGTGGACATCAGTTATACGCCGGCTCCAGGCGCAGACATCGATATCTCTGCATTCGCCCTAACCACCTCGGGGAAGGTTCGCGGCGATGGCGACATGTGCTTCTACGGTCAAACTAGTATTCTAGGTGGGGCTGTTCAGCTAACCGCCAATTCGGCCGGTCGTGCTGAGTTCACAGTCGACCTCAGCCGTGTTGATCCTGCCGTGGAGAAAGTTGCCCTCACCGCAACCATCTACGAGAACAAGGCAACCTTTGATCGCGTGTCGACGCTATCGCTAGCGCTCACTGGAGGGATCGAAGCTCAGATCCCAACACACGGGATGAATGAAACCGCCCTCATCCTCGGTGAGTTCTACCTTCGGCAGGGAGCGTGGAAGTTTCGTTGTGTCGCCCAGGGCTTCGCGGGAGGCTTGGGACCGCTGGCAAAGCACTTCGGCGTCGAAATCGCTGCACCGCCTTCCGCGCCGGCACCGACTCCCGCTGCGGCGCCTGCGCCGCCTCAAGTACCTCCAGCCCCGCCGAAGCCGACCATCAGCCTCAGCAAGGTAACGCTCGACAAGTCTCGCTCGAGCATCAGCCTGGACAAGCCTGCTGCAGGGTTTGGTGAGATCAAGGTGAACTTGAACTGGAACCAAGGTGGAAGTGGCGGTGTACTCGGCGGCATCTTTGGCAAGAGCAAGTCCGTCGACCTCGACGTTGGGTGTCTCTTCGAACTGCAAGATGGCTACAAGGGAGTTGTTCAGGCCCTGGGGGAGGCCTTCGGTGATCTGAACGATGAGCCCTACATTCAGTTGATGGGCGACGACCGAACTGGTTCTGTTGCTGGCGGCGAGTGGATGCACATCAACGGCCGGCAGTGGAGCGAGATCAAACGCATCCTGGTCTTCGCGTTCATCTACGAAGGTGCTCCGAACTGGAAAGCTACCGACGGCGTCGTGACGATCTTCATCCCGGGCCAGCCAGAAATCGAAGTTCGCCTGAACGAAGAAGGTGGACGCTATGGGATGTGCGCCATCGCCTTGCTTGAAAACGTAAACGGGGCCGTTAAGGTCTCCCGCAGAGTCGACTTCCACCGTGGGCACCAAGATATGGACAAAGCCTACGGCTGGGGGATGCGCTGGACGGCGGGCTCCAAGTAAACACTGATCCGGCGGGGCCGAAGGGCCCCGCTCACTGAGAGGAACACATGCTCGAATGGCTGAAAACCAACGCGACGAAAGCTCGCGAGACTCTGACGACTGAGGTCGCCAAGTTCAAAAATCGCACCTTCATGGAGGCAGTAGCAAATGCGTGCGCGCTGATCTCCGCGGCGGATGGTGAAATCAAATCCGAGGAGAAGATGAAGATGACCGGCTTCATCAATAACTCTCCGGAACTGAAGGTCTTCAACCTGAACGACGTGATCAAAGTCTTCAGCGACGCCTGCGGCAAGTTCGAGTTCGACTTCCAGATTGGTCAAGCTGAAGCCCTGAAGGCGATCAGCAAGGTCAAGGGCAAGGACGGCGAAGCACGGCTACTGGTGCGTGTGGCCTGCGCCATCGGCGCCTCCGACGGTGACTTCGATGATAAAGAGAAAGCGGCATGCCGCCTGATTTGCCTAGAGCTGGGTCTGAACCCGGCAGACTTCGAACTGTAAGGAAACTTAAACGTGGAAACGACTCACATTGGCTTCCCACCGCTGACCATGGCGGTATTCGTCGGCCTTGCACTTGCCGCGCTGTTGCTGGACATGGTTACCCATCGCGATGACAAGCCGATCACCCTGGCGCGCGCCTCTATCTGGTCCGTGTTCTGGGTGGCGATTTCTCTGGCGTTCGCAGGTTTCCTCTACGTGCAGCACGGCGCTGAAGTCGCCAGCCTGTTCGTCACCGGCTACGCCTTGGAGAAAGTGCTGTCGGTCGACAACCTGTTCGTCTTCATGGCCATCTTCGCCTGGTTCAAGGTGCCGGATGGCCTCCGTCACCGAGTTCTCTACTGGGGCATCATCGGCGCTATCGTCTTCCGTGGAGTATTCGTGGTCATCGGTACCGGCCTGCTGGCATTTGGCCCCTGGGTCGAGATCGTCTTCGCGCTGATCGTTGCCTGGACCGCTGTGATGATGCTCAAGGGCGGTGACGATGATGATGAAGAGGAGGACTACTCCCAACATCTTGCCTACCGCTTCGCGAAAAAGCTCTTCCCGGTATGGCCGAAGTTGTACGGTCATAACTTCTTTGTGAGCCGCAAGAAGCTAGAAGTCGAAGTGCAGAAACCCGAGAACAAAGACATAAGCCTGGCGGCGAAAGGTGGTCTTTTCGCCACTCCGCTTTTCTTGTGCTTGGTGGTAGTTGAGGTGTCCGATGTTCTGTTCGCCTTCGACTCGGTTCCGGCCGTAATCGCGGTGAGCCGTGAACCCCTGATCGTCTACTCGGCAATGTTGTTTGCCATCCTGGGTCTGCGCACCCTCTACTTCGTTCTCGAAGCACTGAAGCGCTATTTGGTGCACCTCGAGAAGGCGGTCATCGTGCTGCTGTTCTTCATCGCTGCCAAGCTCGGCCTGAACGCCACCAACCACCTGTTCCATCACGGCATCAGTATCGATCCGAATACCAGCCTGCTTATCGTCCTGGCAGTTCTGGCAGTCGGCATCCTCGCAAGCGTGATCTTCCCGGAAAAGGAAGAAGCGCAAGTCGAAAACCAGTAATCAGTAGCAACCACAAGGAGCTGTATACATGGCACTGTCTCTGCAAAAAGGTGGCAACCTCTCCCTGTCTAAAGAGGCGCCTGGCCTAACCAAAATTCTGGTAGGCCTGGGTTGGGACCCTCGCTCCACCGATGGCACCCAGTTCGACCTCGACGCCAGCGCTTTCCTGCTAAACGCCTCCGGTAAAGTCCGCGGCGATGCAGACTTCATCTTCTACAACCAACTCAAGAGTCCGGACGGTTCCGTTGAGCATACCGGCGACAACCGTGATGGCGCCGGCGACGGTGACGACGAGGCTATCAAGGTCGATCTGAGCCGCGTGCCGGTCGACGTCGACAAGATCGCCTTCACCGTGACGATCCATGACGCTGAAAATCGTCGCCAGAACTTCGGTCAGGTCGGCAACTCCTTCATCCGTATCGTTAACGAGACCAACGGCTCCGAGATTGTTCGTTACGATCTGGCCGAAGACGCCTCGACTGAAACCGCGATGATCTTCGCCGAGTTGTACCGCCACAACAGCGAATGGAAGTTCCGTGCTGTTGGTCAAGGCTACGCTGGTGGCCTGAAGGCCCTGGCCAACGGTTACGGTCTGACCGTCAACTGACCTCCATCTAATAAACTGAATCAAGGAATCACATTATGGCAGTTTCTCTCCAAAAGGGCGGCAACGTCAGTCTGTCCAAAGAAGCACCAGGTCTGACCGAGGTCATCGTGGGCCTGGGCTGGGATCCGCGCGTAACTGACGGCACCGAGTTCGATCTCGATGCCTCCGTTTTCGTCACTGGCGAAAACGGTAAAGTTCTCAACGACGCCAGCTTCATTTTCTACAACAACAAGACGAGCGCTGACGGCTCCATCGAGCATCTGGGTGACAACCGCTCCGGTCAGGGCGATGGCGACGACGAGCAAGTCAACGTCAAACTAAACGGCCTGGGCGCAGACGTGAAGAAGCTGGTCTTCGCCGTCACCATCCATGACGCCGAAGCTCGTAAGCAGTCCTTCGGCCAGGTGGGTAATGCCTACATCCGTGTCCTGAACAAAGCCGACGGCAAAGAGATTGCTCGCTTCGACCTGTCCGAAGACGCCTCCACCGAGACCGCCATGATCTTCGGCGAACTGTACCGTCACAACGACGAGTTCAAGTTCAAGGCGATCGGCCAAGGTTTTGCTGGCGGCTTGAAGCCTCTGGCTGAAGCTCACGGCGTGAGCATCGGCTAAGCCGAAAGGCGGAAAAAGCCCCGGAATTACCGGGGCTTTTTCATATCTGCAGGAAGAGAACGAGTGTCGTGGTCGGCAAGATAATGCGTTAGATAGCCGGATGATCGCAACTCGGTTGATCTCGTTAAGATCTATAACAGCAAAGACTGCAGCATGCGCGATTTAGACCGCCCAATGCATGTCATATTAAATTGAATCGCCCCTGGTTTCGTAGCTACATTGAGTTGAAACGGCCGATCAGTAGTGTATGTTCATTTGAGGCTTGAAGGGTTTTACGAAATCGTAGGCGATTCAGATAGCATGTAAGTGACCAGTTCCTGTCGGCTCTGGTTGGTTGGATTTTAAGACCTGTGAAATTACCGTGATGGGGAATGGAATGAAGTTAAAATCACTGGCAATGGCAGTACCTTTAGCACTGGCTGGCTGCGACTTCGTTAACGACCAGAAGCTCAATTTTGCTCATCAGGAGTATATGCAGGAGTGCTTTGCCACTTTTTCCAATAGTTGTAACGACAAAGCGATCGACTACAACATCATGCTTCTGGAAGTTATTAAGGGCAAAATGATTGCGGCAGGGCCTGAGCGTCTAGATCTCAAAGGGGAAAGTGCCGAGAGATTTGAAGAGCATGTAGAAAAATCCATCGGAAAAATGGTCGAGACTTTTGAAGTCATGAGGCCGGGCTTTTTTACTCGTGTATTTATGGGGGGGTTCGAGCCATTTGATGGGAAGTCTGTAAGAATTATTGAGGCATCAGATGCAGACGAACTTTTTAGTGCCATCCTTGAGGAGTATACGAAGCGGCTCCTAGAAAACAGAAAGAAGCTACAGGAAGTTTGGGAGCAAGCGCCGAATATGGTTTCCGAAGCGCCAAAGCCTGTCGAGTCTCTCAAAGAAGAGCCTGTTCAATCTGCTTCGCAGGATGTTGAGGCTAATGGGCTTAAGGTAGCGGTTGACGCGGCGATTATTGAGCACGCACAGCAGAATGCCGCCAGTGAATACGGCGAAGCCCGCCGTTACCTGCAGGTCGATTTCGACGGCAACGGCAGCACTGATGCAGTTGTGATGTACACTCTTGAGCCAATTAATGGCGGTAATTACAGCAACCAATATCTTGTTCCCCTCATCCATAACGGTGATGCGTGGGAAGCTAAGACACGCCTCGATATCATGAACTCCGCCTCTGATTTGGCTGACGAAGGCAATGGCGTTCTCAGCTATGTCGAGCTCTCGCACGGCCCAGATGATGCAGATTGCTGCCCATCCATGGAGACAAAGCGTCTGTATAAGTGGAATGGCTCTATTTTACAGGAGTACAAAAGTGATGGTGTAGTGCCGACACAGGCATCATCCAAACCTCTTGCTGAACCGCCTTTCTATTCAGTGCTTACGCTGAATGATTCATCGGACGAAAAAGAAGTGACGACCAAGCGAGTTTTGGAGTGCAGCATGGCCTCAAAACTTGTTGGGCAGTTAGCGTCGATAGACATCATCGCAGATAAGATTAATCAGACTGGGTTGGCCAATGCTATTAACCCTAATCCAGAAATTATGGCCGATTACCATCAGATGATTAAAAAGGATTGGTCGCTAAAAGATATGAATCGAGCAAGCCAAGATGAGTATTTAGTGGGGATCTATAATTCTGAATTCTGCCATAAGCTCCACGAACAGCCGGCAATTCAGGTTTCCGATGTCCCAGCCGATTAGTCTCAGTCTAGTATCCAGCTTCACTGAACTCGCACGTATAGCCCATAGATTGGCCAAGATCTCTGCCAGTCAGTGAGCAGCCCGGCATTTCCAGAGGACCTCGGAGGAAGAAATGGGATTTCGCTTCAGCAAACGAATTACGATCGTGCCTGGTGTTCGGCTCAACATCAGCGGGTCGGGCATCAGCACCTCTGTTGGGCCACGTGGACTAAGCTTAACGATGGGCAAGCGTGGTACCTACCTCAACGCTGGCCTGCCCGGGACCGGCCTCGCGTATCGTGAACGGCTGGACCGATCGGGGACAAGGAACGCGCCAAACCCTGCTGCAGACTCGGCAGGCTATTCCGGGCCGATCAAGGTCAAAGTCGACGATGATGGTTCGTTGATTATCACCGACTTGGAAGACGCTCCCCTTCCGCCGGCAATCGTGAAGAGGGTGAAGGTAGAGAAGAGTGACGAGATCCAGGCGCTTCTGGAAAAAGCTGCAGCCAAGATCAACCAGGCGCTCAATGAGTGCCTATCGGCTCATATGATGACCCCTCGGCCGGGTGCTCTGCCGGCGCTACCACAGGCATTCGATCTGGACGAACCGCGGCGACCTTCAACGGACGCTCCAGGGCTGCTCGACAAGATGCTCCTGCGGAGTTCTAAGATGGAAAAGGAGGCTCAGGAACTAGAAGCACAGTACCAGCAAGATCTTGTCGAGTGGAACGCTGCACGTGATGCTCACGAGAAGGCGCGATCCGACATTGATAAGGCCATTCGACTTGCCGCAAAGGGATACAGCGCTCAGATGGAGCGTGCCCTCGATTATGTCCTATCCGGCATTGCCTGGCCGAAAGAAACGCTCCTCGAGTACGAGTTCTCGCATGACGTTTCGGGCATTGCTCTGGACATAGATTTGCCTGGTGAAGGGGATGTGCCCAACCGAACTGCTGAAGCCAGGGGCAATGGCAAGCTCACCTTTAAAACCCGGTCCGAAGCTCAGACTCGTAAGGACTTCGTCTCACTTTGCTACGGCACCGTTTTCCGCGTGGTTGGGGAGGTTTTTGCCTTGCTCCCAGGCATCCAAAAGTGCCTTGCTTCCGGGTACATTCAGCGCACAGATTTGGCAACGGGGAGTATCGGGGATCAGTATGTAATCTCGGCGCTGATCTCTCGTGATCAATGGGAAACCTTGGACTTCAGCCGGCTGGAGGCGATAGATCCAGGTGCGACGTTGAAGGCATTCGGGGCCGTGGTGAGCGTCGACAGAACATCGCGGTTCCGAGAAATCACCCCAATGGACTTAGCCACCCTTGGCTGAACCAGGTAATCAAGGTCACGGCTCCTAAAAAAGAAAACCCGCCATCAAGGCGGGTTATCTGTTTTGAAGGACATTCTAGTAAAGACCTCCTTGGGTTTCTGGCGCTCCGCTAGCCGATGATCCCCTTCGCCGAAGCTTCCCTGATCCAGCTCGGGAATTCCTCCATGAGCTGGTCGTAGAGCCTTTCCTCAGTGACCTGGTGTAGGTCATCCAGCGCGAAGAAGCCACAGTTGTCCACTACTCGGCCTTTCATGTCGTCGAGCTTCTCCAGGATCCCGTAGCCTCTGCCCCCAAGGCCCACGAACTGCCAGTAGAGGGGCAGTTGCGCGGCATCGGTCATGAGCTTGGTGATCTTCCTGTTTTCATGGACGCCACCATCGCTGATGAAGAGCACATAGACTGGTGAGCGGTCGCCGTCGCTGAGGTAATGCTTGATCACCTGTTCCATTACCTTGGGTTCGTCGTTGATCCTGCTACCAACATTCCAGTCACGCCAACCATAGTTGTCGGTATTGATGAAGTTCTGGAAGTTACTCAGGGTAATCTCGGAGAGCTTCTGCGGTTGTGCTGCGAAAGCCCAGCAGTCGATCGAGCCGTCGTCATCAAAGTGGACAGCCAGGGGAAGCAGCCTGTTGACCACTTCTTGCACGCGGCCCTTGGCATACTGAGAATTCATGGAGCCCGAGGCATCAAGTACCAACGCTACGCGTGCCTTCACATGCGTCAGCTTCGCTTTTTCGAGACTTACCTGGGCTTTCTTGGCCAGGCTGATCAACTGCGGAGCGGCGGCCGCCACCTTCTTCTCCAACGAGATAGTGGCTTGAACGGGTGCCGATTCAGGTGGATCGGCGGGAGGTGCGTCATCTGCAACCTCGCCACCGAAATGCTTCACCAGGGCGCTGAGCCCTTCGTTGAAACCTTGGAGATTCGACGCCAGGCGCCATTGGCCATCTTTACGGTAGACGTCCGCCACCATGATGGCTTTTTCAGTGGCAAAGGTGTTGCCAGCGAAGGGGCAGGTAGCAACGATCATTCCGGTCGCATCCTTGATGGTGAAGGATGAAGACTGGATGTCGCACATGGCTCCTACGCCGTCGATTGCAGCGGTGAACACCAGGCGATCAATAGAAGAGGGGAGCCCTGCGAGGTTCAGACTGAACTCCGCGCCAGCTTGCTTCAAGCTGCCGCAAGGGGAGTTTGGCTGGTTGAAGAAGATCATGTAACGATCATCCGACAGCTTCCCTGCAACATCCAGACCGAAACAGGCGAGATCGACCGTGTAAGGGGAGTTGATCTGGATAGCGAGGGACAGGAACTGACCCTGCATAAGATTCGATAACGGGATACGTTGCCCCTGGCTGATCTGCATTTAGTGCTTCCTTGAGAGTTCTATCATGCACCAGGTGCAGCACAGGATAGTACCGTGCCTTGGGGGCTCCGGTGGCAGGAATGTGCAGCCTAGAGGAACTAACGCGCCAGCTTGACCATAACGGCGCAGATTGATCAACCAAGCCAGCACATAAACGTGTCATCGTTGACGATCAGCTCTCTGCTTCTTTGGCTTTGCCTTTGTGGCTGCTAGCTGTTTCTCGGTCATGTATACCGGACGCCAAATCCTGAAGCGTACCGGCTGAGTGTTCAGGCGTTACTGCTGTACCCTGATCCCAAGACTCTCAGCGGCAGAGGTTACCTGAGTATTGTGGACTTACACCGCTTGCTGTCCCTCCTGCCTGCTAAATGATTGTTCGAAAGGCTGGTGGCAAGCACCGACCTCGGTACACTGGCCTGAAACAAAATGAAGGCCGCCGACATGTTCGATCTTGACCACTCCCTCGCTCAGGAAATCGTCGACCGAGCGATGGCCATCCTTCCGCGAAACGTGAACGTGATGGATAGCCAGGGCTTGATCATTGGGACGGGCGAGGCTGAGCGCCTCTATACCCGCCACGAAGGGGCCCAGCTGGTACTCGCCAACAGCAGGGCTGTTGAGATCGACAACGCAGCCGCTGGCGCTCTCAGGGGCGTGCAAGAAGGGGTGAACTTCCCGCTTTGCCTGGATGGCCAGGTGATCGGCGTTATTGGCGTATCTGGTGCGCCTGATGAGGTACGCACGTTCGCTGAGATGGTTCGAATGACCGCTGAGATGCTGGTCGCCCAACGAAATGATCAGCAGCACCGGATTTGGCTCCAGAAGCGGATCGAAGACGTTCTGACAGCCATCCTCCTGTCTGGCCAATCTGCTCAACGGGCCATCGTTGAGGCCCAACGATTGGGGCTGAGACCTGACCTTCGCCGCACGGCAGTCCTTCTCGAGATGGCAACCCCAGAAGACCTTGACCTGGCGGCCGAATGGATTCGGCACCAGGCCGCAGACGCCTGGTGTGTTCCTCTACATGCCTTGGGCCTAGTCTGGTGTCCGCCCCGGTCAGCACCACCGGATTTTCGTGAGCGGGTAGCCCGCGCTGGAATTCCGTTTACCCGGGTAGCGATCGGAACTCCTAACACCGAAACGAAGGCTCTACATTCTGAAGTTGAGCAGCTATCGGACTTGATGGCCTATGCCCAAGCCAAAATGCCAGATGCACAATGGCTGGACCTGGCTGCTCACAGAATTCCGGTGGCGGTGTGGCGCTTTCGTTCTGAGAACGGCTTTCTGCAACTGGCACTCCCCTACGTCGCTCTGCAGCAAGAGGACAGCAATGGGCAGCTTCGCAGGACATTGAAATGCTGGTTCGAGCATGGAAGTGACGGCCAGGCCTGCGCCGAGGCCTTGAATATCCACCGGAATAGCCTTCGCTACAGACTTGAGCGAATTGCCGATATTTCCGGGGTCGACCTCGCATCACCGAAAGGTACGACTGAACTCTACCTGGCGATGATCCTGGCGGCAGAGTAAGACATTCGTCGTCCTTATGAATTTGCACAAAAGGACAACGAAAAATCTGTGATTCCAACCTATCCGCACCAGAGCTCGTGCAGAAACAATCCCTCTCAACAACATCGCGAAGCCTGAGGGGAAATGCATGAAAGTCGTGATCGCGCCGGACTCGTTCAAAGAAAGCCTACCTGCAGAGCTCGTTGCAGAAGCCATTGCTCAAGGAGTGCGGGATTCGGCTCCAGACGCTCAAATCGTGTGCATGCCCATGGCAGACGGCGGTGAGGGCACCGTCGACGCCGTCCTGGCTGCCACCGGTGGAGAGCGGCGGGTCAGTACCGTCCAAGGACCACTTGGGGCGGAAGTCCAAGCAGCTTGGGGCTGGCTTAACGAGTCTCGCACCGCTGTGATTGAAATGGCGGCAGCCAGTGGCATTCACTTGGTTCTGGCCGCGGAACGCGACGCTACGCGCGCTTCCACCTTCGGAACCGGTCAACTGGTCCAGCAAGCCCTGAGTGCTGGCGCGCAACGAATCATCATGGGGTTTGGGGGGAGCGCGACCAATGATGGCGGTACCGGAATGCTGCGAGCGCTTGGTGCCAGGTTTCTCGACTCTGCCGGCGATGAGATCGAGGAGGGTGGCCTGGCGCTCAAAGCTCTTCGCCAGATCGACTTGAACAGACTCGATGAGAGGCTACATAAAGTCCGGATTGAAGTTGCATGTGATGTCAACAATCCATTGACCGGGCTGCACGGAGCCTCACACGTTTTCGGCCCGCAGAAAGGTGCAACGCCTGATCAGGTCTTGGCTTTGGATGAGGCTCTGAATACGTATGCCGATATTGTGGCCGCGCTTCTTCAGAAAGACGTACGTGACTTTCCTGGGGCTGGCGCGGCGGGGGGAATCGGGTTCGCCGCCAAAGCATTTCTACATGCGGAATTCCGGCCTGGTGTTCAACTGATCGCGGATTTGTCTGGACTGAGTCAGGCTGTTCAAGGAGCAGACCTTGTGATCACCGGCGAAGGGAGGTTGGATGAACAGACGCTGTACGGAAAGACCCCTGCCGGGGTGGCTGTCATCGCTTCTGCTGCGGGAGTGCCTGTCGTGGCAATCGCTGGCACGCTGGGAGTCGGATATCAGCGGCTGCGCGACATTGGAATCGTTGCAGCCTTCTCCATCACCTCTGGGCCCATGACGCTCGAATCAGCGTGCTCCGACGCCGCAACTCTTCTCCGGGATAGGGCATCGGATTTAGTGCAACTGTGGAAGGTTGCCAGAGTAGGGGGTTCCTGAGGATATCCTCCAGCCGCTAGGAGCTAATGAGGGCCGCGGGTGGTGTTGTGCAAAGCAACCACGTATGCGGCCAGTGCAGCATCACCCCCCGGAAGTAGCCAATGTGCAGTTGCTTACGTGGTTGCGGGGCTAGAGAATTCGGTTGACATCGGAGATTATCCTTCGCGACTTGAGCCTTCACTGTAACGGCACAAGGGGAGACTGTGCCAGATGCCGGCTAACTGGCATCATTCGGCTCGGGCGTTATGGTTAACGGGGTGCATAAACCACCCTGGGCCGCCAATAACGCAGATAGGCGATCAACAAGTAAAGGATGATCTCGATGCAACTTCGTGCAGCAGTCTCCGGTCTGCTTCTGGCCCTCCTGGCCGGCCAAACTGTGGCAGCAAGCTTTGACTGCTCCAAGGCCAGCAGCTTCCCCGAAACAGAAATCTGCCGTGATGGCTACCTGTCCGGGTTGGACGAGTGGTTAGCTAGATCCTATAAGGCCGCCCTGGAGGTAAATCCTGGCCAGTCTGATGCGGTCCGTCAGTCGCAACGTGAATGGCTCGCGACAAGGAATGCGTGTACTGACCAGCAGTGCCTCGACAGCACTATCGGCGCCCGCATCCAGGCGCTTGATCAATATGTGACGGCGGAGAAGGGTAAGGCTGCATCGGCTTTAGCCCATGCCCAGCTGAACAAGCACCAGGAAGCGGAGGCCATCAGGCAGCGGCAAACTGCGGAGCGTCTAGCGACTGAAGAAGCAGCTCGACAGGCGCAGATCGAGAATCAGCGCCAGTTGGCAATCATCGAACTCCAGCAGCGTGCTCAGGCCGCCCAAGCGCTCGAAACTCAACGTGCTGGAGAGCACCAGCAGGTACCAGCCCAGATGCCGCAGTACCAACCCCCTCAAAAGGTTGCGCCAGCTTCGAGTGCAACCTCGTCCTCGCCGTCATACCGCTCGCCGGAGAAAAGTCTGTGGCAGCAGTTCAAATCTAGCCCGGCCTGGAAGTACTTGCTGCTGGCGGGGGCACTTCTGACAGCTTGGGCGATGTGGAGACACCATCAGGGGCAAACAACCATCTACAACGACTACACGGATGCCGCGATTACGAACCTCTTGCCGGCTGCAGGCGTGGTACTGGCCTTCTTGATGAACTGGCTCGAGCTGCCTCGTCAACTCGCAATGGTGGCAGGCCTCACGGGTTTCATGTTTGCATTGATGTTCGCGGTGTATGCGTCTGTGCGAACCAATCAGGGATGGATGAGCATCAGCTTGTCGCTCATCGCCAAGATGACTCTGGTGTCAGTATTCTATGCAGTAATAGGCGCACTGGTGGCATCGCTATTCTTAAGCACCAAGTACAAAGGGGAGTCCCAGGCGAGAGCGAATGCAAGGAACCGACGGGAGAAGAAAGAAACGATGGCCATGATCTCCGTGCTCACTACTGCCTACACCTTCCTTTCGGCTTGGCTGTGCCGACGGCAAGAGTTCATCTCTGTTTCTGAATGCCTAGCTTTTGACTCGACCGCAAGCGTTGCTTAAGTCAACTCATGAGACGCGGTCATCGCGCCTCATGCTGATTCAGCCTCGGCGGCATCAATGTCTTCCGCATCCCACAAATCAGTTTTATTGCTCAGTATCCTGCAGCCCGGATTGGCTTCAACCTTTCCCTTCTCTAGTTACACTTCACTTTGGAGATTCGGCCCTGAATGGACGAGTGTGGGACCTCGCTTCATGCAATCCAGGCTTACTTTGCCTGCACATAAACCAAGGAATAGGCGACCAGAATTGAATCAATCCCTCAAGCCCGGCGAGAACACCACCATCAACCAGTCGAAAGGTCAGGTGCTGGTAACGCATTCTGCCGGCGCAAACCTCGACGTGAACCTGACGGCCTTCCTCATCACTGACTCCGGAAAAGTGGTCGATGACAGTGGGATGGTCTTCTTCAATGCGCCGGAGCATGCGTCCGGCGCGGCCGCATTCTCGCCTCCCATCATCCAGGCCGGCTCGATCAGTCACAGCATCAGCTTTGATCTGAGTCGCCTGCCAGCCTCTATCTCGAAGATCGCCATCACCTTGACCCAAGATGGCACCGGAGGAGGTTTCGCAGGAGTACCAAACCTCAGCGCACGTGTTCTTGCCGGCGACCAGGTGCTGGATCTTGCGCCTGGGGCATTTGAGCGGGAGACGGGCATCATCGTACTCGAGCTCTACGTCCGAAACGGTCAAGCGAAGGCGCGCTCTGTCTGGCAGGGTTTCGCCTCGGGCCTGGTCGGGCTCTGTGGCATGTATGGAGTCGAGGTCGACGATGAGCCGGCAACTGCCCTGATCCCAGCCGCGCCCCCTGCGAAACCGGTCAGCATCACCAAGACGGTGATCACCTTGGACAAACCCGGGAGCACGCACAAGGTCTCTCTGGAGAAAGGCGCGGCCGCGCCGAAGGTCATCAAGGTCAGCGCCAGGTGGGTGGACAACGGAGACGGTCGAGACAACGACGACCTTGACCTGCGAATCGGTATCCTTCGCCCAGACGGTCGGATGTCCATCATTCAGGCGCCTGACAAGCGCGGTTCCTTCGAGGCTGACCCCTTCGTGTTACATACCGGCGATGTGGTAAGCGCGAGCACCTCTGCCCCAGGGATCGAAACCGTCGAGATCAATGCAGCCATCTCTCATCTTATGGGCGGCAAAGTCGCGCTGGTCTGCAGCGTCTATTCCGCCGTCGACAACGGAGCAGTGTCGGTTGCCTCCCTCAAGCCGAAAATGCGGATGGAGTACGGGGACGAGGTCGTAGAGTGTGCCTTCGAATTCAAAGGAGGATTTTTCAGTAGCCTGGTTTACACCTACGTCTTGGGGATGATCGAGATCGATGGCGACGAAATTCGCATCAGCCCCAGTGGCGTTACCTCCAAAACTGGATCGGAAGCCACGCCTTGGCTAACCCGCAAAGGGGACAGGGTCGAGTTGACGATGGACGGCCCGCATGTATTTAAAGGCCGTCCGCTTGAGCGCAAAGGGAACAAGCATTACGTGTGATGGCGATAGCCCGGTGCCCAGGCGTTCGCCTTGCACCGGGCTCGTGCTACTTGACCCTCCAAGGGGACTGGTAGGTAGGGAGATCGCCGCGGGATCGTTGACGACAATGCCCCCATGCGCGGGCAGCTCATCGTAAGGTAGCGATTCCGCTATTTCACACTTTCAACCTTCAACACCGTGCTCATCCATTTTGGTAGTTTGCAGGCCAGCAACTTGACAAAGTCTTCAGGTCTGAGTCCTTTCTTGATCGCTGCTATGCATTCCGGAGTGGAGCCTTCTTTGCCGAGATAATACAGTGCGCTGATAGCCACCCCTACCTCAGTTCCTGCATGCTGCATGACCATCGTTGTCGCATGTATTAGCCTGATTTCAGCGTTTCCTATGAATACTGAGCGGCTGGCGCCGTTAGTGTAAAAGATTGGAATAAGCGGCATCTGGGTACTGAGCCCAAACCTCCTGACGGCATTGGCACCATGGATTTGTAAAGACAAGTGCTTCTGCCTGGCAATTACGCTGATCAATTGCCAGTGGTTGGGACGAGCCCTGGCAACGTAAAGTCCGGGTTTCGGGCGCATATAAATCCCACGATACACCCGTTCGAGTTCGCCTCGTTTGACCAGTCGAGCTATTGCCTTGGATACGGCATTTTTCGTTCCAAACCCTGTGAAACGGCTAATGCTGAACGGCTGCCCTTTAGGTAGTCGCTTGACTCGTTGCGTAATCCGGGCGTATACCGACTGGGCTTGATCAGTGCTGAGCATCGTGGCATTTACGCCTATAGCGTGAAGTCTAACGACGAACTGAAAAGTGGCTGATGGAACGCAATCACCCTTCGCCGATATTCATCATCTTGAGCGTCATTTACTAGGCACTCTTCGAGGCGCCCCAGCGAGAAAACTTGATCGGCGGAGGGGGAGTGTCTAAGCCAATGTCATCAACTTAAGCCCCCAGCCCTGGCCGGGGCAAGAAATCCCGGGGCTTGGACGCGCGGTTGCAGCAGTGCCTTCACTGGTTTTGCTCCCCAGTTCAGCGCATGTGCGACCCAGACGCCAGCTTAATGGATGCCGGTTCGCCTCGGCGGGCGGGATTTCTCGTTTTCCGGGCGAGCGCGTGCCGGCCGCTGTCTGGCCAGCTTTTTTGCGGTGCAGTTCGGGTGCTGCTTGTTCTTAGCGCGTCGGTTTGTAGCCCTCGCAGCCGCGACTGGCCAGGCGCATACGCTGGCGCGGGAAGCTGCGGCCCGGGCGCACAGCGCTGAGGCTGTTGGCCATCAACTCCATCACGTTGGCCAGCCCCTGCACACCGGGGCGTACCAGCAGGTCGACCAGGGTGTTCTTGAGGCGTGACACCCTTGGGTGAAGTTGACCTTCCAGCGCAGCTTGCGGCCTTTGTGGCGCTGCTCGATGACCGGTTGCAGCAGATGTTGCATCAGCAGCGCTAGGTTTTTCAGCAGTTGCCCGGCATGAAAGTCCTGCTTCACGGCCGTCACGCTACGGCCGCTAAAGTTGTCGAGGCAGAGGGTCTGCTTGAGGCGGCGGTAGTCCGTTTCGATGCCCCAGCGGCGGTGGTAAAGATCCGCGAACACCTCGGCCGGGAAGGCCTGTCGATCCAGCAGGGAGGTCAGCAGCACTTCGCTTTCACCGCTGGCTAGCTCGACCCGGATCAGGCGCAATTCGACCCGGCCCGCGGGATCGACGCCGGCCTCGGTACAGAACAGGCGCGCCTCGGGATGACTGGCAGAGAAGAACTGCGTGTCTTCTGTCTGCCCCGAGCGGAGAAACTGTTTGACCTGCGCGTTGTAGCCACACGGCAGGCGCATCAGGAAATGTCGCCGGTGCTGCTCGAACAGCGCAAACAGCCAGTGTCCGGGGTAGCCGCGATCAAACAACGTCAGGCTGTCAGCGGGCAGATGCTCGAGGTGCAGATGGGCGCAATCGCGCTCGCCGACTGCGGATGGCACGATCAGGCTGTGTAGCGTCTGGCCGTCGGCGACGTCGTAGAGCATGGACAGACGGGCAACGGGAAACTCGCTATGGCAGCCGAAAAAGCGCGTCATGACCGACTCCAGCGGTAAATGGACGGTCGAGCCGTCCACGGCGAGTACCCGTAACCCGCGCCACGTCTGGCGCAGCCCGAGGCTGTCGAGCTGTTGCTGAAGGGTTTGGTTGAGGCTCTCGAAGACCTCGGGCTTGAGCTTGCCGCGCGCCTTGCTGAAGGCCTGCGCGGTGACCACCTGGGTCTCGGCCGAGGCCTGGTTGAGCACGCGATAGAACTGATCGAGCTCGGTTTGCAGGGCGGTGCGTGGCTGATTGAGCAAAAACAGGACGAGGTTCTTGAAGGTCAGTTGGCGTCGGCGGGTAAAGTCGTGAGGGCGCTGGCGGTGGGTATCGATGAAGTCGGGACAATCGAGCTGACTGGTTATTTTTTGTACAATTTTCAAGCCAGGGTTTGCTGGGCGGTGTCAAACGGTGTGGAATGAGGGGCCAAAAGGGTTTCTCCTATGCGCTGAATTTAGCGCTAATTATATGATATTTATAGGAAAAATTCCTTAAGTTGATGACATTGGTGTCTAAGCAG
Source organism: Pseudomonas sp. PS1(2021) (assembly GCF_020405165.1). Lineage (NCBI taxonomy): Bacteria > Pseudomonadati > Pseudomonadota > Gammaproteobacteria > Pseudomonadales > Pseudomonadaceae > Pseudomonas > Pseudomonas sp. PS1(2021). Next base: position 1,136,277 of record NZ_CP084484.1, read on the forward strand.
GCTTTTCGCATAGCTGCGAATGTCATCAGGTAGCTCGGTGTTACGAGAGAGGTCGCGGAGAAAAGCTTCGGTCTTGACGACACTCCGGGTTCTTTCATGCGGAAGGGTCAAAGCGGCTACCTCCTTATTCGGTTATTCCAATCTACGAGACCAGAACGGGCAAGTCGCGCGCTTACCCCTAATTTGTCCGCGATTCGACGTGGTGCGGCTGATGGATTTTCAGCCCTACAATCAGTTTTTTTCCCAGTAGTTATCTTTGCTGACCAGACCAAAATCTTCAGAAGCAAATGGCTGATCATCATCGAACATACCATTGACCATGCGCTCCCGACGCAACCCACTCAGCACCCTGAAAAAGCAGGGCTCACAGAGATGCACCCGGTAGTGCTGCCCATCATGCGGGGAGCCATATCCCCATTGGGCTTCAAGCTTGCCGTATTGGGGACCGTAGCCGGGAATACCCGTGCCAGAGCGGCACACGTCGCAGATCACATCCTCAACGACATCGACCAATGCCTGCGACTTAATCTCCATGTACACCTCACGATTACGTTCCAAACGACGCCGGCCGGGTATGGAATCATGAACACCAACATCATTGGATCTGCCTCGACTGGCTGAGCATCAAAAACAAGCCAGTAGCTGCTGCCGATAATGCTGGGAAAAGCTGACCTGGTAAGCGGGCTCAATTGCAAAGCCATCCAGCGAAATGATGTCCGTAGGCTGCGATCCAATACCCGGTTCTGCACTACCTAACCCCGCACCGCCGAAACCTTCGACATGACCCAAAGTGCCCATCGGCTCAGGTTTGGACACTGGAGTAAAACCAGGCATCTGCACATCGCTCAAAACTGCCAGGTCATCAGGCAAGTCATTCGATATTCGCTCCGCAAAGCCCTGAAGCGTTGACTCCGCTAACATGAATAGCCACGCTTGGTCGTCGGACTCACCTGTGCGCCGCAGCACTCGTCCCAGCACTTGCCGGTAATGCAGTTCGGTGCGGATACGGCTGAGATAGCAGCACACTTGCAGGCGGGGAATGTCGGTACCTTCGCTGATCATTCCGACGGCCACAATCCAGCGGCAGGCGCTGCTCCGGAATGCATTGATCACCTGTTGCGCATCCGGGGTTTTGTTGGTCACGATGCGGCACTCTTCACCCATTGCTTCTAGAGCCAGTGCAACTTGTTGGGCGTGTTCGATGTCTGTGGCCACCACCAAACCAGCAGCATCAGGTTTGATCTGGCGTAGCTCGTTCAGCTTGCTGCAGCCAAGATCGAGGATTGGATTGATCACCTCGTCATGACGCAGAAGTTCCTCATAGGTGACAGGTGAGTCCCCTAAAAGCTTGGCGATGCTGGGAAACAGCCTCACGGAGCTATCTGCGCCAAGCTCTTCCGTAAGTTTCACCTTCTGATTGTCGAGCAACACTATGCGAGGTGATCGGCACACGTCGTCGGCAATGGCATCTTTCAAGCCATAACGGTAATCACAGATCAAATGCCCCTCGGGCGAAGAGTAACGAGCCAATGCGATGGCCTTATCGTCCGAACGCCAGGGCGTGCCAGACAGGGCCAACGTGAAGGCAGCCCGATCCTGTATCCGATGCAGTATCTGCTGCCCCCAAGCATTGCTGAACAGCGGATCGTGGCCGGCGCAATGGTGGATCTCATCGAAGACCACGAACACCCGGTAGTCATCGAGAAGCTGCCAGAATCCCTCATCACGGTATTCCATGGCCTGATAGGTATAAGCCGCGCCCACGGCACCTATCTGGCCGTCGAGACGCCTGCCTAGCACAGCCGCAAAGGTCGAACGAAAACCCTCCACGACCTGGCAGGACGGCGCAAAGCACAGCACCAAATCGATTCTGTCCTGCTCAAGCAGTCGGCTGGCCAGTTCTGCAGCCATGCGTGTCTTTCCGGCTCCCGGCGTAGCCTGGCAGAAGAAGTGCGGCGTGACGGTAAAGTGCTCCAACGCCCGAGTGATGCAGCTGTCCTGCCAGCTCCGTAGCGAACTGCTCATCATGGTGCAGCGAGCGTTTTGAGGGCCTTTTCGATGGCGCGCAGATGCCCCAAGAGGCGAGAACTGCGATCCCTGGCTTCCAGGTAATCGCCTTCAAGCTTGTCCCGGAAATGCGGCATTTCGTCCAGAAGCAGTTTGAATCGCTCTGCCTCGCCCATTGAGGTGAGAAAGTCCAAGCGGATTTCCTTGTGGAGCGCTTCCAACTGCAAATCCGTATTGGCTGACGACTTAAGTGGCAAAGCTTCCACGTCGGGTACTGCCGTGTCTGGTTCGGGCACTCCGGCAACCATAAGGCTGTTCTCAAAACCGTTGTCGATCAGTTCCAGTTGCAGATGTACTGGAATCGGCTGCAGGTGGTAGACCTGTCCTCGAACACGACGATCCTTATCCAGCACAACCCAGCCTGCGCGCACTAATCGGCGGATCTGCTCATACACATAGCGGCGCACATCGGCGATACGGAAATGTGTGCCACTCAAGCGAGCGGCATAAGCATCGCGCAGTTCACGGGTCGTAAACGTTGTACGCCCTGGCTCCTGAAGCAGCTCATACAGACGCCTGTCGAAGATAAGCGAGGCCGATTTCATTGAGGCACCAGAAGAATTAGCGCGAAAATGCGGATTATAATCCGTGGCCTCTGCGTCCGCAAACGCACGATAGTGCCGCCTCAAGTTGAATTGAGACGGTCATGGATAAGTTGGCGAAAGCGTTAGGGATGCTCCGATCAACTTGTCGTGCAGCCGCGGCAAGTTGCAATTTTCCAGGCACCTACAGCGTCATTGGACGAAAAGTGACCGAAAAATCATGTACGGAGAGCTTTTTCGACCGGTTCTCCGTGTTAAACGCGAACCTCACCCATACCCATGAGCTGTTTTCGAACCCTCCACAGGTTTGCCAGGGCGAACAGCGTGGTCAACTGAGCCGTGTTTTTCATCAGCCCACGAAAACGTATTTTCACGTAACCAAACTGCCGCTTGATCACGCGAAACGGATGCTCGACCTTGGCCCGTGTCTGAGCCTTGCAGAACTCGATCTTGCGCTTGGCTTTGTACAGTACGCTGCGCTGGTTCAGCTTGGAATAGGTGCTGCGACGCGCTGCAATCTGCCAGATCACCCCCCGATTTTCATGCTCTTCGCGCCTTTCGACACCGGTGTAACCGGCATCTGCATACACGGCGTTTTCTTCGCCATGCAGCAGTTCAGCCACCTGCGTGACATCGGCCACATTGGCAGCGGTGCCATGGACGTGATGCACCAGGCCGGACTCGACATCGGCACCGATGTGCGCCTTCATCCCGAAGAAATACTGACCGCCTTTCTTGGTCTGGTGCATCTCGGGATCACGCTTGCCTTCTTTATTTTTGGTCGAGCTGGGGGCATGAATAATGGTGGCATCGACGATGGTGCCTTGGCGCAGCGACAGGCCTTTTTCCTGCAGATAACCATTGATGACCGCAAGGATTGCCGGTGCGAGCTGATGCTTCTCCAGCAAGTGCCGGAAGTTCATGATCGTGGTGTCTTCGGGGATTGGCGCGCTCAGCGTCAGGCGTGCGAACTGGCGCATGGGCGTGATTTCGTAGAGCGCTTCCTCCATGGCCGGGTCGCTCAGGGAGAACCAGTTCTGCAACAGATGGATGCGCAGCATGGTTTCCAGAGGATAGGGTTTTCTACCGCCGCCGGCCTTGGGGTAGAACGGTTCGATCAGCTCCAGCAGGCCTGCCCAGGGCACCACCTGATCCATTTCGGCGAGGAAGCGCTCTCGGCGGGTTTGCTTGCGCTTGCCGGCGTACTCAAAGTCGGAAAAGCTCATCTGGCTCATGGGCGGCTCGGATCAGGTGTTGCGGGGATTCTCGCATAACTGAAGGCTTGTTCGGAGATTCCTTAGGGGAACGCATCCGAATGCAGAGGAAGGTCTGCCGGATTTCCCAAGACGCATTGGCGCTGGCGTGCAGTCTCGACCGCAGCTATGTAGGTCGCATCGAGCGTGGCGAGGTCAACATTACCGTCGAGAAGCTCTACCGCATCGCAGGCGAACTCGCCTGCGATCCTTCAAGCCTTCTGCCACCGCCATCTGAGATTCTGAGCTGATCAAGTAATACTGGCGCTAAGCCGAGTACGTCGGCAAGCGCAAGCAGATCCGCAGGGAGCTGTTTCTGATTGAGATGGGCCTGGTGGTATCGTGGAAGAATCTAATTGCCCTGATCGATTCGCACTACCCAAAGGGGAAGGGCATTCGCCCGGCGTACCCGTTGATGGCAATGCTGAGCGTGCATCTGATTCAGAACTGGGCTAGGTGTCTCTACTGTCGGCAAGATCTTCTGAAAGAGTCGAGCGACTGGAGTTCTGTGTAAGCGAATAGCTGGAAGGTGGTAAAAGCGTTACAGAATAAAAAATGATTAGAATCATGCACTTATATTTGTAACATGTTACAACCGGCATATTTCACATGTTCCCACTCGATGCGCCGCGCGCGGTTGGCGTTCTTCCTCGGCTTGTAGCCGCAACTGGCGAGGTCGACACGATTTCCCGAGTAGCGACAGCCGCAGTAGAACTCCACGGATTGCCGGGCGTAGAGCTTCCAGCCGATTTTCTTCGCTTCGGAGAACGTGCGCGGGGCGTTGGCCTGGCCGGCGCTGGCGAGGAGGAGGGCGAAAAGGCCTACAAACAAACGGGAAAGCATGCGGCAACTTCCAAAAAAATCCGCATGTTACTGATTTTGCAGGAGATGCCAATCGTGGCCAGTCCATGGCCAGGCGAGGGCGGACCTTCCCGTTTGCGCCGCGTCCATGCGATGGTTAGTATACGTTCCGTATATGTTTTGTAGTCGAGGTGTAGTGTGGGCCTGGTGAAGATTTCCGAGCAATTGCACGAAGAGGCGCGCATCGCCTGCAAGGCCATGTCGCGCTCGATCAATGCCCAGGCCGAGCACTGGATGCGCATCGGCATGCTGATCGAAGCCAATCCCGGCCTGACCTATGCGCAGGTGCTACGCCAATTGATGGACGAAGCGCGCGAAAGCGACCGCCGCGAGCAGGACGCGGCGAGGATCTCGGGATGATCAAGAGCGCGGAGGAAGTCCAGCGCATGAGCGTGGCCGGCGCGCTCACCGCGAAAGTCCTCGAAGCCCTCGACGAGGTGGTGCGGCCAGGCATCAGCACGGCAGAGATCGACCGCTTCTGCGAGCGCTACATCGTCGACACCCTCGCGGCGATTCCCGGCAGCAAGGGGCAGTACGGCTATCCGTTCACGGTGAACACCTCGGTCAACGAGGTGGTCTGCCATGGCTGGCCGTCGGCGCAGCAGATCCTCCGCGACGGCGATATCGTCAACGTCGACGTCACGGTGATCAAGGACGGCTATTTCGGCGACAGCAGCAAGATGTACCGGGTCGGCGCCATCGACCGCCAGGCGCAGAAGCTGCTCGACGTCACCCGCGAATGCCTGTACCGGGCGATCCGCGTGGTGCGCCCGGACGCCACCCTCGGCGATATCGGGCATGCCATCCAGAGTCACGCCGAAGCCAACGGTTATTCGGTGGTCCGCGAATACTGCGGGCATGGCATCGGCCGCAAGATGCACGAGGCGCCGCAGGTCCTGCACTTCGGTCGCGCTGGCGCGGGTGCGCGGCTGAAGGACGGGATGACCTTCACCATCGAACCGATGATCAACCAGGGCGGCCACGCGGTGAAGCTGCACAAGGACGGCTGGACCGTGACCACTCGCGACCGCCGCCTGTCGGCCCAGTACGAGCACACCGTGCTGGTCACCGAGCGGGGTTGCCGGGTCCTGACCCTGCGCGACGAGGAGCGCGAGGCGCTGGCCGACCTGGCTGGCTGATCGACGCCCGGCCTGGTTACACTGAGACGACTTTTCCGAAGGGAGGCTGGCGGGTGTCCGGCAGGCGTTTTGGCGAGTTCGAACTGCGCGCCACCTGGTTGCGCGAGGACAGTGGCTATCTGGCCGAGATCGAGATAACCAGCATCGACGATGCGGATTTCGGAGCATCGTGACCGGCCGTTTCGGTAGATCGTGACCGGTCATTTCGCTAACGCGTGACCGCTCATTTCGGTAGCAACGTGACCGATTTTCCGCCCGTTCCGAAACCGGCGGTCACGGCTTACCGAAATCGCCGGTCACGGCTTAGCGAAAGCCTTCCCTCTCGTTGCGCATGACCTGATGCGCCGTCACCCTCGCCCGATTTCGGGAGGGGAAGATGGCGGCGCCGCGAGTAGCCATGCGAAACATCAAAGAATGTCTGCGCCTCAAGTTCGAGGCCGGTTTGTCCCACGAGAAGATCGCCCGCGCCTTGCAGTTGTCCAAAGGCGTGGTCAGCAAATACGTCACGGCGGCGCGCGTGGCCGGACTGGACTGGCCGGCGCTGGCGGCCATGGACGAGGCCGCACTGGCGGCCGCCTTGTTTGCGTCGGCGCCGACAAACAAGCCGCGCGGTGAGCGGGTGCCACCCGACGTGCTGAGCATCCACCGCGAGCTGCGGCGCAAGGGCGTGACCTTGCAGCTGCTGTGGGAGGAATATCTCGCCGCGCATGCGGGCCAGCCGACCTACCGCTACACCCAGTTCGTCGAGCACTACCGGCGCTACGCCCAGACGCTCAAACGTTCGATGCGCCAGGTGCACCGCGCGGGCGAGAAGCTGTTCATCGACTATGCAGGGCCGACGCTGCCGGTGGTCGACCCGGCCACCGGCGAAGTCCGCCGGGCGCATATCTTCGTCGCCGCCCTGGGCGCCTCGAATTACACCTATGCCTGCGCGACGCCGGGCGAAACCCAGGTGGACTGGCTGACTTCGCTGGGCCAGGCACTGACCTACTTTGGCGGTGTGCCGGAGATGGTTGTGCCGGACAATCCGCGCGCCCTGGTCGCCCAGCCAGATCGCTACGAGCCGGGTCTGAACCGGGCAACGCTGGAGTGTGCGCGGCATTACCAGACGGTGATCCTGCCGGCCCGGCCACGCAAACCCCAGGACAAGGCCAAGGCCGAGGTGGCGGTGCAGGTGGTCGAGCGCTGGATCATGGCGCGACTGCGCCACCGGCAGTTCTTCAGCCTGCATGCGCTTAACCAGGCCATCGCCGAGCTGCTGGAGGAGCTGAATCGACGCCCGTTCAAGCGCCTCGATGGCTGCCGGCGCGACTGGTTCGAGCGCCTGGATCGCCCGGCCTTGCGAGCGCTGCCGGTACATCCCTACGAGGTCGCCAGCTTCAAGCGCTGCAAGGTCAACATCGACTACCACATCGAGGTCAATGGCAGCTTCTACAGCGTGCCCTCCGCCCTGGCCCGGCAGAGCGTCGAGGTGCGGCTGACAGCGCACACCCTGGAAGTGCTGCATGGCAACCGGCGCGTGGCCAGCCATGTGCTGCTGGGCCGTCGCGGCGCCTACAGCACCCAGCGCGAACACATGCCCGCCGCACACCAGGCCCATCGCGAATGGACGCCGCAACGCCTGCTCGACTGGGGCGCGCGGATCGGCCCCTACACGCGCCAACTGATCGATCACCAGCTGACCCACAAGCCGCATCCGGAGATGGGCTACCGCGCCTGTCTCGGCCTGCTCTCGCTGGCTCGTCGCTACGGCAATGCACGCTTGGAAGCCGCCGCCGAACGGGCCGTCCAGCTGCGCGCCTTCACCGGGCGCAGCGTGCGCAACCTGCTCCAGCAAGGCCTGGATCAGCAGCCGCTGCCCACGCGCACCGCCGAAACGAGCTTACCCAGCGACCACGAGAACGTCCGTGGCGCCGACTACTACCACCCCCCGCAACAGGAGCTGTTCGATGATGCTGCAACACACCCTGAATCAACTGCACCAGCTACGCCTGGACGGCATGGCCCGCGCCCTGGAAGAGCAATGGACGCTGCCGGCCAGCCACAGCCTGAGCTTCGATGAGCGCCTCGGCCTGCTGCTCGACCGCGAACTGGCCTGGCGTGACAACCAGCGCCTGGTACGGCTGCGCAAGAAGGCCAAGCTCAAATATGCCAACGCCTGCCTGGAAGACCTCGACCGCCGCCCTGGCCGCGGCCTGGATGAGCGCCTGATCGCCAGCCTGGCAGGCGGCGACTGGATCCGCCAGCAGCACAACCTGCTGCTGACCGGCGCGACCGGCGCCGGCAAGACCTGGCTGGCCTGCGCCCTGGGCAACCAGGCCTGCCGCCAGGGCTACAGCACTCTGTACCTGCGCACCCCGCGCCTGTTGGAGCAACTGCGCATCGCTCATGGCGACGGCAGCTTCGGCCGTACCCTGCAACAGCTGGCCAAGGTCGATGTCTTGGTGCTGGACGATTGGGCGCTGGCCCCGCTGGAAGAAGGTGCCCGGCACGACCTGCTGGAAGTGATCGACGACCGTGCCGGCAACCGCTCCACCATCCTGGCCAGCCAGTTACCAATCGAACACTGGCATGGCTGGATCAACGACCCGACCCTGGCCGACGCCATCCTTGACCGCCTGGTGCACAGCGCTTACCGACTGACGTTGAAGGGCGAGTCACTGCGCCGGAAAAAAGCTGAGGAGCAAACCGCATCGTGACCGATGCGATTACAATCCACAACCCGCGCAACCGGGGCGGAAGCACCGGTCACGTATTAGCGAAACGCTCGGTCACGTTCACCGAAATCCGCATCGACGACGGACGCACCGAATGGCTGGTGCTGCCGGGCCAGCCGCCGTGCGAGAGTCCGGCGGCCGCGCTGTCGCTGGCGGAAGCGGCGCTGTACCGGGTGCGCGGCTTCGATGCGCGGGGCCGGCCGCTGTTTTCCGACTGAGCCTGCTGGCAAATCGCATGATGCATTTCGCACGATCTTGCAGTTTGCACGGACCGCTTCGCTGGGTCTTTTCGTAAGTTATTGATTTTGAATGGTTTTAATTTTCCATGTGGCTGGCATGAAAGCTGCCACCTTTCCCCGTGTTGCGGCTGCGCTGAAGTTCGCGGTCGGTTTTCATGCAAGAGGGGATAAACGATCATGGAAAAGTCCATCAAGATGCTGTTCGATGCCTTCCAGGCCACCTTTGCCGTATCCACCCAGATGCGTCCGGACGGCGGCGCCCTGCTGACCCTGCGCAACGGCGAAGAGATCGTGACCCGTCGCGTGGTGTCCGCCGCCCAGTTGGCCGACGAGAAGCGCATGTACTGGTTCATCAACGCCGTGCGCCGTGACCTGGCCCTGGAGGCGGGGAGCCTGCCGGTGGATGTGGTCGGCACCCTGCGTCGTCTGCAGGAGCGCGGCCTGCCGAGCTACATGGCGGGCTGAACGGTTCGTCCGGAATCCTGGCGGAGACCTCCGGCAGGGCGGGCGAGAGTGCTAGAGTGAAGCTTCGAGGGGGCTGGGCGAGGATCGACCGGCCCCCGCTCGTGTCGGAAGGGAAGGCCAGGGCTGGCCTGCCCGTTCGGTGCTTCGGCAGGCTGGCGCAGAACGATGCAAGGTCGTTCGGGTCAGCATCAGGGATGAAATGACTGACAGGAGTCGGGATGCTGCGTTACGTCGTGGGTTTTCTCGCGTTCACCGTGCTGGCGGCCTATCTGTTGCTGGGGGTTTCCCAGCACGCCTTCCTGCCGTGACCGGTCGGCATGGCGGCTTCAGCTGCGCTGCGGAAGAGGCTGTGGCGGCCGTGCGGGATGCCGGTTTTCGGCTTGCCGTGCCTTGCGTTGCAGGCGTGCGCGCCGACGCGGCACGCGCAGGAAGGCCCACAGGGTGACGCCGGCGAGGCCCAGCCAGGCGACGATCAGCAATGTGACGAAGGATTCGGGAGTCATGGTTCGTCCTCCTCTTACCCAAGGATAGACCCTGCGGGAAGGGGAATTACTGCAATCGGTCTTCGACCATGGTCTGAAACGCGGTCATTCGGGGCCGGCACCGACCAGGGCCAGGCAGCCGGTCAGGCTGGTCAGCAGGGGCAGGGCGAGCAGGAAAGCCAGCCAGATGGCCTCCATGCGCAACAGCGTGGCGCCGAGGAACAGCGCGACCAGGAGGATGGTCATGAGCAGGGCGGTCCAGCCGAAGTACATGGCGAAGTTGTCGATGCCCAGGCCGATGCCCCAGCCCAGCAGCAGGGCCCATACCCCGGCCAGTGCCAGGCCGAGGGCCAGCATGCTCGCCAGGGTCCGGGCGGACGGGGCATGCAGCGGGTGGTTGCGGAATAGCTCGTAGAAGATCGGCGTATTCATCGGCGTCACCTCCGCAAGGGAACTTCCAGCCTAGTCCAGCGGGCGAGACGGCCCTAGACCTATTTGTCATTACGGGGCGTGACCTCAGGCCGTTAACATCCATCTTTTCCAGGCGATGCCGTGCATCGGGCTGTGGGCCCGCTCACCGTTCGTCGCGCTGAGTCGAAAAAGAAACCGAAAGGGTTGCGTGCATGAGTGGCGAACTCGCCTCGTTCGAGGTGGATGGGTATCAACTGGTCTATCAGGACCTGGGCGAGGGCACGCCGGTGCTACTGGTCCACGGTTCGCTGTGCGACTACCGCTACTGGCAATGGCAGTTGCGCAGCCTCGGCGAGCACCACCGGCTGATCGTGCCGAGCCTGCGTCACTACTACCCCGAGCGCTGGGACGGGCAGGGCGCGGACTTCACCAGCGCCCGCCACGTCGCCGACCTGCTGGCGCTGGTCGAGCGGCTCGGCGAGCCGGTACACCTGCTCGGCCATTCCCGTGGCGGCAACCTGGCGTTGCGCCTGGCGCTGGCCGCTCCGGACGCCCTGCGTTCGCTGAGCCTGGCCGATCCCGGCGGCGACTATGCCGCCGAGGTCTACGCCCACGCCGGCCTGCCTGCGCCCGAGGAGCCATTGGAACGCAACCAGTTCCGGCGCCAGGCGCTCGAATTGATCCGTGGCGGCGAGGCGGAACGGGGACTGGAACTGTTCGTCGATACGGTGAGCGGCGCCGGGGTATGGAAACGCTCGTCGGCGACGTTCCGCCGAATGACCCTGGACAACGCCATGACCCTGGTCGGGCAGGTGGCCGACCAGCCGCCGGCGCTGGCGCTGACGGAACTGCGCTCGATCGACCTGCCGAGCCTGATCCTCAATGGCGAACGCAGCCCGCTGCCATTCCCGGCCACCGCCGAGGCGCTGGCGGCGGCCCTGCCGCGCGCCGAGCTGCAACGCATCCAGGGCGCGTCCCATGGCCTCAATGCCACCCGTCCGGCGGCTTTCAACCGGTCGGTACTGGAGTTCCTGGCGCGCGTCGATGGCGTTGCGCCGGACGTGGAAACGTCCTGAAGCGAGGCCGGGCGAACTGACCGCTCGTCAGCTCGCCGCGGATGCTTTACCATGGGCGCTTCGCGCCGGATCAGCTCCGGCGTTTTTCGTCAGTATCCATTCCCAGTGATCTCCGTCCGCGCGCTTCGGCGCAGGGGTGCCGCAAGGCGCCTGCCACTGTGAGGCAGGCCGGCCCGGCGGGCGACGCTTACTGGCACATCCCAACCCACGTGGCCTTTGGTAGGGGTCACCACTAGGAGAGGAGGCGCCATGCCCATCATTACTCTTCCCGACGGCAGTCAACGTTCCTTCGATCACCCGGTCTCCGTGGCCGAGGTGGCCCAATCCATCGGCGCGGGCCTGGCCAAGGCGACCCTCGCCGGCAAGGTCGACGGCCGCCTGGTCGACGCCTGCGACACCATCGATCGCGACGCGACCCTGCAGATCATCACGCCCAAGGACGAGGAAGGACTGGAGATCATCCGCCACTCCTGCGCCCACCTGGTCGGCCATGCGGTCAAGCAGCTCTATCCGACCGCGAAGATGGTCATCGGCCCGGTGATCGAGGAAGGCTTCTACTACGACATCTTCTTCGAGCGCCCCTTCACCCCCGAGGACATGGCGGCGATCCAGCAGCGCATGCGCGAGCTGATCGACAAGGACTACGACGTGATCAAGAAGATGACCTCGCGCGCCGAGGTCATCGAGCTGTTCAAGTCCCGTGGCGAAGACTACAAGCTGCGCCTGATCGACGACATGCCGGACGAGAAGGCCATGGGCCTGTACTTCCATGAGGAGTACGTGGACATGTGCCGCGGCCCGCACGTGCCGAACACCCGCTTCCTCAAGGCGTTCCAGCTGACCAAGATTTCCGGCGCCTACTGGCGCGGCGACTCGAAGAACGAGCAGTTGCAACGCATCTACGGCACCGCCTGGGCCGACAAGAAGCAACTGGCGGCCTATATCCAGCGCATCGAAGAGGCCGAGAAGCGCGACCATCGCCGCATCGGCAAGCAGCTCGACCTGTTCCACCTGCAGGAAGAAGCGCCGGGCATGGTGTTCTGGCACCCGAATGGCTGGAGCGTCTACCAGGTGCTCGAGCAGTACATGCGCAAGGTCCAGCGCGACCATGGCTATGTCGAAGTGCGTACCCCGCAGGTGGTCGACCGCATCCTCTGGGAGCGTTCGGGCCACTGGTCGAACTACGCCGAGAACATGTTCACCACCTCCTCGGAAAGCCGCGACTACGCGGTCAAGCCGATGAACTGCCCGTGCCACGTGCAGATCTTCAACCAGGGCCTGAAGTCCTACCGCGACCTGCCGCTGCGCCTCGCCGAGTTCGGCGCCTGCCACCGCAACGAGCCGTCCGGCGCGCTGCACGGGATCATGCGTGTACGCGGCTTTACCCAGGACGACGCGCATATCTTCTGCACCGAAGAGCAGGTGAAGAAGGAAGCGGCCGATTTCATCAAGCTGACCTTGCAGGTCTACCGCGACTTCGGTTTCACCGACATCGCCATGAAGCTGTCGACCCGTCCGGCCAAGCGCGTCGGTTCCGACGAGCTGTGGGATCGCGCCGAAGGCGCGCTGGCCGATGCGCTGAACGAATCCGGCCTGGCCTGGGAATACCAGCCGGGCGAGGGCGCGTTCTATGGGCCAAAGATCGAGTTCACCCTGAAGGACTGCCTCGGCCGTAACTGGCAGTGCGGCACCCTGCAGTACGACCCGAACCTGCCGGAGCGCCTGGACGCCAGCTACATCGCCGAGGACAACAACCGTAAGCGCCCGGTGATGCTGCACCGTGCGATCCTCGGGTCCTTCGAGCGCTTCATCGGCATGCTCATCGAGCACTACGCCGGAGCCTTCCCGGCCTGGCTGGCGCCGACCCAGGCAGTGGTGATGAATATCACCGACAAGCAGGCCGATTTCGCCGCCGAGGTGGTGCGGATCCTCGGGGAAAGCGGATTCCGTGCCAAGTCCGACTTGAGAAACGAGAAGATCGGCTTTAAAATCCGCGAGCATACTTTGCTCAAGGTTCCCTATCTCTTGGTTATTGGAGATCGGGAAGTTGAATCGAAGGCCGTCGCGGTGCGTACGCGCGAAGGGGAAGACCTGGGCTCCATGCCCGTCACCCAGTTCGCTGAGCTGTTGGCACAGGCGGTTTCCCGGCGTGGTCGCCAAGACTCGGAGTAATCATTATTAAGCGTGAAATGAGACAGGATAAGCGAGCTCAACCGAAACCCCCGATCAACGAGAACATCTCGGCTCGTGAGGTACGGTTGATTGGAGCTGATGGCCAGCAGGTTGGTGTTGTTTCGATCGATGAGGCGATCCGCCTAGCCGAAGAGGCGAAGCTGGACCTGGTTGAGATTTCGGCCGACGCGGTGCCTCCTGTCTGCCGCATCATGGACTACGGCAAGCACCTGTTCGAGAAGAAGAAGCAGGCTGCGGTCGCCAAGAAGAACCAGAAGCAGGCGCAGGTCAAAGAAATCAAGTTTCGTCCAGGGACGGAAGAAGGGGATTACCAGGTAAAACTACGCAACCTGGTACGTTTCCTTAGTGAAGGGGACAAGGCCAAGGTATCCCTGCGATTCCGCGGCCGTGAGATGGCTCACCAGGAGCTGGGGATGGAGCTGTTGAAGCGGGTCGAAGCCGACCTCGTGGAGTACGGCACCGTCGAGCAGCATCCTAAGCTGGAAGGACGCCAGCTAATGATGGTCATCGCTCCCAAGAAGAAAAAGTAACCACCAGGGCACTGGCAGGCCTTGCGGTTATGCGTAATCACTCAATGCGGAGTATCCGAACATGCCAAAGATGAAGACCAAAAGTGGCGCGGCCAAGCGCTTCAAGAAGACTGCTGGTGGCCTCAAGCACAAGCACGCCTTCAAGAGCCACATCCTGACCAAGATGACCACCAAGCGTAAGCGTCAACTGCGCGGCACCTCGATGCTGAACAAGTCTGACGTTGCGCGCGTAGAACGCTCCCTGCGTCTGCGCTGATTATTAAGGTAGAGGATTAATTCATGGCTCGTGTTAAGCGTGGCGTTATCGCCCGTCGTCGTCACAAGAAAATTCTGAAGCTCGCCAAGGGCTACTACGGTGCACGCTCGCGCGTGTTCCGCGTTGCCAAGCAGGCGGTGATCAAGGCTGGCCAATACGCCTACCGTGACCGTCGTCAGCGCAAGCGTCAGTTCCGCGCACTGTGGATCGCCCGTATCAACGCTGGTGCTCGTCAGAACGGTCTGTCCTACAGCCGTCTGATCGCTGGCCTGAAAAAGGCGGCCATCGAGATCGACCGTAAGGTCCTGGCCGATCTGGCAGTGAACGAAAAAGCGGCGTTTACCGCGATTGTCGAGAAAGCGAAGGCAAGCTTGGCTTAAGCCCTACGACAATCACCGGACTTCGGTCCGGACGTAACGTCACCGATAGGGGAAGAGCCTTACCGCTCTTCCCCTATTTTGTATCTGGAGTCCATACATGGAAAACCTGGATGCGCTGGTCTCTCAAGCATTGGAGGCTGTGCGACACACCGAAGACGTCAATGCCCTGGAGCAGATCCGGGTTCACTACCTCGGCAAGAAAGGCGAACTGACCCAGGTGATGAAGACCCTGGGCGACCTGCCGGCCGAAGAGCGGCCGAAGGTTGGCGCGCTGATCAACGTGGCCAAGGAAAAGGTCCAGGATGCGCTGAACGCGCGTAAGACCGAGCTGGAAGGGGCCGCGCTGGCCGCCCGGCTGGCCGCGGAGCGCATCGATGTCACCCTGCCCGGTCGTGGCCAGCTGAGCGGCGGCCTGCATCCGGTCACCCGCACGCTGGAGCGCATCGAGCAGTGCTTCAGCCGCATCGGCTATGAAGTCGCCGAAGGCCCGGAAGTCGAAGACGACTACCACAACTTCGAAGCGCTCAACATTCCGGGCCACCACCCGGCGCGTGCCATGCACGACACTTTCTATTTCAATGCGAACATGCTGCTGCGTACCCACACCTCACCGGTGCAGGTGCGGACCATGGAGTCCCAGCAGCCGCCGATCCGCATTGTCTGCCCGGGGCGCGTCTACCGCTGCGACTCCGACCTGACCCACTCGCCGATGTTCCACCAGGTGGAAGGCCTGTTGGTGGACGAGGGTGTCAGCTTCGCCGACCTCAAGGGCACCATCGAGGAATTCCTCCGCGCCTTCTTCGAGAAGCAGCTTGAAGTGCGCTTCCGTCCGTCCTTCTTCCCCTTCACCGAGCCCTCGGCCGAAGTGGACATTCAGTGCGTGATCTGCAGCGGCAACGGCTGCCGCGTGTGCAAGCAGACCGGCTGGCTGGAAGTCATGGGTTGCGGCATGGTGCACCCGAACGTGCTGCGCATGTCCAACATCGATCCCGAGAAATTCCAGGGCTTCGCCTTCGGCATGGGCGCCGAGCGCCTGGCCATGCTGCGCTACGGGGTGAACGACCTGCGTCTGTTCTTCGATAACGATCTGCGCTTCCTCGGACAATTCCGCTAGGCCAGAACGCAACCGGATTCCTTAGGAGAACAGGATGAAATTCAGTGAAAAGTGGCTGCGGAGCTGGGCAAATCCGCAGGTTTCCCATGACGAGCTGGTCGCTCGCCTGTCCATGGTCGGCCTCGAGGTTGACGCCGACCTGCCGGTCGCCGGCGCCTTCAGCGGCGTGGTGGTCGGCGAGGTGCTCTCGACCGAACAGCATCCGGACGCCGACAAGCTGCGCGTCTGCCAGGTCAGCAACGGCAGCGAGACCTTCCAGGTCGTCTGCGGTGCGCCCAACGTGCGCGCGGGCCTGAAGATTCCGTTCGCCATGATCGGCGCCGAACTGCCGGGCGACTTCAAGATCAAGAAAGCCAAGCTGCGCGGCGTCGAGTCCTTCGGCATGCTCTGCTCGGCCAAGGAATTGCAGATCAGCGAAGAGAACGCCGGTCTGCTCGAGCTGCCGGCTGACGCGCCGGTCGGCCAGGACGTCCGCACCTACCTGGAGCTGGACGACTACACCATCGAGGTCGGCCTGACCCCGAACCGCGGTGACTGCCTGTCGCTCGCCGGCCTGGCCCGCGAAGTCAGCGCCATCTACGACGTTCCGCTGGCGCCGGTGGCGGTGGACGCGGTCGCCGCGCAGCACGACGAGACCCGTCCGGTCGAACTCGCCGCGCCGGCTGCCTGCCCGCGCTACCTCGGCCGGGTGATCCGCAACGTCGACCTGAGCCGGCCGACCCCGTTGTGGATGGTCGAGCGCCTGCGCCGTTCCGACATCCGCAGCATCGACCCGGTGGTCGACGTCACCAACTACGTGATGATCGAACTGGGCCAGCCGATGCATGCCTTCGACCTTGCCGAGATCAACGGCGGCGTGCGCGTGCGCATGGCCGAGGACGGCGAGAAACTGGTCCTGCTCGACGGTCAGGAAATCACCCTGCGCGCCGACACCCTGGTGATCGCCGACCACCAGCGCGCCCTGGCCATCGCCGGGGTGATGGGCGGCGAGCACAGCGGCGTCAGCGACAGCACCCGCGACCTGTTCCTCGAAGCCGCGTTCTTCGACACCATCGCCCTGGCCGGCAAGGCCCGCTCCTATGGCCTGCACACCGACTCCTCGCATCGCTTCGAGCGCGGCGTCGACAGCCAGTTGGCGCGCAAGGCCATGGAGCGCGCGACGCGCCTGATCCTCGACATCGTCGGCGGTGAACCAGGGCCGATCGTCGAGCAGGTCAGCGAAGCGCACCTACCGAAGGTCGCGCCGATCACCCTGCGCGCCGAGCGCGTGACCCAGATGCTCGGCATGCCGCTGGACGCCGCCGAGATCGTGCGCCTGCTGCAAGCCCTGGAACTAACGGTGGTAGCCGACGGGGAAGGGCAGTGGTCGGTCGGCGTACCGAGCCATCGCTTCGACATTTCCCTGGAAGTCGACCTGATCGAGGAACTGGCCCGTCTCTACGGATACAATCGCCTGCCGGTGCGCTACCCGCAGGCGCGCCTGGCGCCGAACAACAAGCCGGAAGCGCGCGCCGCGCTGCCGCTGCTGCGGCGCCTGCTGGTCGCCCGCGGCTACCAGGAAGCGATCACCTTCAGCTTCATCGATCCGGCCCTGTTCGAACTGTTCGATCCGGGCACCCAGCCGCTGACCCTGGCCAACCCGATCTCCGCCGACATGGCGGCGATGCGTTCCAGCCTCTGGCCGGGCCTGGTCAAGGCGCTGCAGCACAACCTCAACCGCCAGCAGTCGCGGGTCCGCCTGTTCGAAAGCGGCCTGCGCTTCGTCGGTCAACTGGAAGGCCTGAAGCAGGAAGCCATGCTCGCCGGCGCCATCTGCGGCAAGCGCCTGCCGGAAGGCTGGGCCAACGGCCGTGACGGCGTGGACTTCTTCGACGCCAAGGCCGATGTCGAGGCAGTGCTGGCCAGTGCCGGCGCCCTCGGCGACTTCAGCTTCGTGCCCGGTGAGCACCCGGCGCTGCACCCGGGGCAGACCGCGCGCATCGAGCGGGACGGGCGGCTGGTCGGCTACCTGGGCGCGCTGCATCCGGAATTGGCGAAGAAACTCGACCTCGAGCAGCCGGTGTTCCTCTTCGAGCTGCTGCTGGCCGAAGTGGTCGACGGCCACCTGCCGAAGTTCCGCGAGCTGTCGCGCTTCCCCGAAGTGCGCCGCGACCTGGCGCTGCTGGTGGATCAGGACGTGCCGGCACAAGACATCCTGACACAAATCCGTGCGGCGGCCGGCGAATGGCTGACGGACCTCAGGCTGTTTGATGTGTATCACGGTAAAGGCATTGATCCGCATAGAAAAAGCCTTGCCGTCGGCTTGACCTGGCAGCATCCATCGCGCACTCTTAATGACGATGAAGTCAATAGCACGACGCAGAACATCGTCACGTCGTTGGAAGAAAGGTTCAATGCCACGTTAAGGAAATAGCGTATGGGGGCTCTGACGAAAGCTGAAATTGCGGAACGTCTGTACGAAGAGCTGGGCCTGAACAAACGGGAAGCCAAGGAGTTGGTGGAGCTGTTCTTCGAAGAGATCCGCCAGGCGCTGGAGCATAACGAGCAGGTCAAGTTGTCCGGTTTCGGCAACTTCGACCTGCGCGACAAGCGCCAGCGCCCCGGACGCAACCCGAAGACCGGCGAAGAAATCCCGATCACGGCCCGCCGCGTTGTCACCTTTCGTCCAGGGCAGAAACTGAAGGCCAGGGTTGAGGCATATGCTGGAACCAAGTCATAACGACGAGCTGCCACCGATTCCCGGCAAGCGCTACTTCACCATCGGCGAAGTCAGCGACTTGTGCGCGGTCAAGCCCCACGTGCTGCGCTACTGGGAGCAGGAGTTCCCGCAGCTCAACCCGGTGAAGCGCCGCGGAAATCGCCGCTATTATCAGCGCCAGGACGTGCTGATGATCCGCCAGATCCGCGCGCTCCTCTACGACCAGGGCTTCACCATCGGCGGGGCGCGCCAGCGCCTCTCCGGCGACGAGGCCAAGGACGACGTCACCCAGTACAAGCAGCTCATCCGCCAGATGATCGCCGAGCTGGAGGAAGTCCTACTGGTCCTGAAGAAGTGACGGAAGAAAAAAAACTTCCACTTATCAGAAGCTTAGTATATAGTGCGGCTCACTTCGGAAGCACAGCCACTGAGCTCGGAAGTACAGTCGGGGCGTAGCGCAGCCTGGTAGCGCACTTGCATGGGGTGCAAGGGGTCGAGTGTTCGAATCACTCCGTCCCGACCAAAATACTCCAAGGAATCCAGTCACTTAGCGGTGACTGGATTTTTTTATGCCTATACGTTATTCGGCGATGCGCTTTTTTGCCCCACTTTTTGCCCCACCGAAGATTTTTGATGTCTCTGGCATTTTTTGTTGGCCCTACCGTGGTGCTATCGCTAACCACGTCCCTTGGCCGCAATCCCGTGAGAATCTGGAGTTAATTGTCGAGTTGGATAATCGAAGCCCGCTTCGCTCCCGGTGGGTACCAACGCATGCGTTTCGCCTCAGTCTCTGTCTCTGTGGTATGCCGCGGGAGCGTCGTAGCGATGCCGTCTAGTTGGTGTGGGGCGAGGGGAGGTATCGCTAAGCGATTTTCGAGTTCGAATGTCTACGCTTCCGCCACTATTTGTCATTAAAGCCCTAATTTATCAGGGCTTTTTTGTGGCTGTGTGTTTTTAGTCCCCCATCTGGTCCCCCACTTTTATTTCGGCTTCCCCTGGTGCTTTGCGGATTGTGGTGGACTTGCTGCGCTCATGGGAGCTATGTCAACGCCGACTTAAAACTGACCCACTTAACGCCTGATTTGCCGAAGTAATATTGACCCACCCAGATCACTCGGGTTTACGGTTCTGGCGGATCACACCCGCTTTACGTTTGTCCTTGAGTCGGTAACTTTCACCTGTCAGGGTCAGGATGTGCGCGTGGTGCAGTAGCCTGTCTAGCATCGCCGCTGTCAGCGTTGCGTCGTCGCTAAAAGCATTGGCCCACTGGGTGAACGGCAGGTTCGACGTCAGGATCATCGAGCCTTTTTCGTAGCGCTGGGCAACCACCTGGAAAAACAGATTCGCTTCTTCACGACCAAATGGCAGGTAACCGATTTCATCAATCACCAGCAGTTTAGGGGCCAGGATGGCGCGGTTCAGATAGGCCTTGAGCCGCCCTTGGCGCTGCGCGGCTCCTAGTTGCAGCATCAGATCGGCGGCTGTGATGAAGCGCGTCTTGATTCCGCTTTGCACCGCCCGATATCCCAAGGCAATGGCCAGATGGGTCTTGCCGACGCCGGACGGGCCGATCAGCACCACGTTCTCGGTGCGTGCGGCAAACGCCAGAGCTGCCAGCTCTTGCAGCAACACTTTCGGAACGTCCGGACTGAAACTGAAATCATATTCCTCCAGCGTCTTGATCCCGGGAAAGTACGCCATGCGCGTCAGCAATTCGCGACTGCGTTGTTGGCGAAAGCCATGCTCATGACGCAGTAGTTGCTCCAGAAAGTCGCTGAAGCTCAGATCGTCCTTGACCGCTTGTTGAGCCAGCATCGGGTAATGCTCGGCTGTGCATTCGAGTTTGAGCGCCTGACACAGCTCGACGATGGCCTGATGTTGGAGGTTCATGCGCAGGCCTCCCGAATCGCCTCATAGATGGATAGCGGATGCTGAAGCGACTCATGCGGGATCGGACGGGGCGCATTTCCTAGCAGGGCTTTCCAGGTCTGGCGCACGGCCTGAGGCAAAGGCGTCAGCAACCCTTGCTCCTGACGCCAACGGTCAATCGGGCGTTCCTTGAGCGTGGCATGGGGGCGTACATTGGCCACCTCGGCCAGCCATTCGCCGACCAGGCGGTTGGCAGTGCCGCAGTCCACCAGCAAGCCGGCAGAACTGACCCGGCTGTTCAGCGGGTTGTAGAAGCTCTCGCGCAAGTAGCGGTTGAATCGCTCGACCTTGCCTTTGGTGCGGGCACGGTAAGGGCGGCAAAGTCGTATGCGAAAGCCCAGGTCGTCGGCCATCTGTAATAGCCCGGCATGAAAGCGATGCTGGCCATCGCCGTAGGCATCACGCTCGATGACTGCGGTTTTCATGTTGTCGAACAGGATTTCGTCAGGCACACCGCCGAAGTAATCGAAGGCCAGCAGCAACGAGTCGTGCACCGACTCGAATGACTCATCAGGGACAAAATGGACGTAGGTCATCCGGCTATAGCCCAGCGTGGCCACGAAGGCTGACATCGGGGATTTGGCTCGGCGAAACACGATGAAGTCGGCCTGCATCTGTTTGCCTGGCTCGGTTTCGAACCGCACGATCGGGTCATCGTCGCGCTTGGCAGGTTTGATTTTGGCCAGCCAGGCACGCAGCTGGGAAGCACCGCCGTCATAACCGCGCTCACGAATTTCACGCAGCAGCACGGTAGCGGGCAACCAGAGCGGGTGAGCCTGCTGAACTCGCTCGTGCAGGTAGGCATGAAAAGCATCGAGCTTGGTGGGTCTGGGTTCGCGCGAGTAGCGCGGTACGGAAGGTTCTCTGAGGTAGCGCCGGACAGTGTTGCGGGACACGCCCAATGTCTTGGCGATCTGCCGAATGCTATGCCCTTGGCGGGCCAATACTCTGATCTCCACTGCTTGCTCCTGGATCAACATGGGCAGCCTCAAATGGCTGCGACGTTAGCCCAGGTGGGTCAGTTTTACTTCGCTGGGGTGGGTCAGTTTTGCATCGGCACTAACACTACTGATTCTGGCGAGGATGAGTGCTGTTTCAGCCACGGCGCAGGGTTGAACAATGGCTGTCGTTAGGTCGGGGCGATTTTTCGAAGGTAGCGTAGGTGGGAGATATGCTTGGCTCTCGCTGGCAGCTATCGACCTGGCGCCTGAACATAGGGGCAGCTTCGCGACCTATCACCGACAAGCGTGGTTCCCACCGGTGTGGCGCACGTCTGGATCGTGTCCCAGGAAGTGGTGTAACTCATCATGGCTCTGGCCACTGAGTTTGCCGTTTAGTTGATCACGGCCGACAGCTTGGCCTGTGGATTATCACTGACTGCTTCAAAGGCGTCCAACTGCATGTAACGTCGTTGCAGGCACCACTCGTCGTTCTGCTCCAACAGCATTGCGCCTACCAGCCGTGTGACGGCCGGATCGTTGGGGAAAATGCCCACGACATCGGTGCGCCGCTTGATCTCGGCGTTGAGCCGTTCGAGTGGATTTGTGCTGTGCAATTGCTGACGGTGCGCCTTGGGAAATGCCATGTGCGCCAGCACTTCATCCTCGCAGCCCTCCATGAGCGCCGCGATCTTGGGGTATTTTTCGCGCAACTGATCAGCGACCAAGTGCCATTGCTGATGGCATTCAGCACGGCTGTCCTGTGCGAAGGCTGTGCGCAGCAGCGCCGCTACCATGGTGCGCTGACCTTTGCCGACGTGGGCCATGGCGTTGCGCATGAAGTGGACGCGGCAGCGCTGCCAGGTTGCGTTGAATACTTTGGAAACAGCTGCCTTGAGACCTTCGTGGGCATCGGAAATGACCAGTTTCACACCTCGCAAACCCCGCCGCATCAGGCTACGCAGGAAGTCTGTCCAGAACGGCTCTGCCTTTGACGGGCCAACCCGCATGCCCAGGACTTCGCGGCCACCGTCAGTGTTCACGGCTACGGCGATTATTACGGCGACCGAGACGATGCGCCCGGCCTCCCGCACCTTGACGTAGGTGGCATCAATCCACAGGTAGGGCCAATCACCTTCAAGAGGGCGATCTAGGAACGCGTGAACACGTTCATCGATTTCTCCGGCCAGCCGCGAGACCTGACTCTTAGAGATGCCCGTCATGCCCATGGCTTTGACCAGCTCGTCGACAGAGCGCGTTGAAACGCCCTGGATATAGGCCTCCTGGATTACCGCCGCCATCGCTTTCTCGGCAGTGCGTCGTGGCTCAAGGAAGCCTGGAAAGTAGCTGCCTTGGCGCAGCTTGGGAATCTTCAGGTCGACATCGCCTGCGCGGGTTTGCCACAGGCGATCACGGTAGCCATTGCGGCTGTTTGTCCGGTCAGGGCTTTTGACATCGAAGCCGGCGCCGCACAGGTCTTCGACATCGAACTCCATCATGCGCTGGGCAACGAACTCTTCTGATCGTCGATAAGGTGGTGGGTAAGGTCAGCAGGCGATTCATTGAAGGTGGTCTCGGGCGCAAGTCGCGTTGCTGCCGGAATTTCTGAATGATTATCTACAAGAAGCCGGGCGGCAGAGAGTGACCTAGCCAGCCAAAAAAGGTATCGCTCGGAGCTGCAAAGATGGCGTCACACGGCTATGATGATATCAGAATGTCATTGTTTTTTCGAACGCAGTCAGGTACGACGATTGACGAATCATAGCCAATACACGTCCGTCATTAAGGGCAGCTTGCGTGTACATGTCCCAGTCCCACTCTATGCGCTAACTCTCAATCAAAGCATTCTCGATCAGTTGGGAGGGTTCTCTCATTGCTCGAAGTCCTTGATGAAATCCCTGCGCGGGGAATTGAATGGGTGCTTGAACGCACTAGCGTGCCCCCTCATGAACTGTTGCCGATAATTTGCTTCCTTAAATTTTGGCTTGTTGGAAGGGTTCAATCTCAGTTCCCATGGCAAGACTATTCTGAAAGTAAAGTATCCACTCTATGGTTGGAATAAATGTATTTGGCTTGAAGGTCAATGTACAGGAAATGCTACAGAGTTAGTTGAAGGCTAGACGCATATTTTATGACTTGTAGTTTGTTTGTAGTAATAATTGCTAACTTAAGGTGAAGGGGGTTGCATGAGTGAGTGGGGCAGGTTTTTCAATGCTATATGGTACTTAACAAAGAGAGGCTTCCATAAACCGGCGCCTTTGTTTTATTTTGTTTCGATTATTTTGGTCGCTGGTGGGGTCGGATTTTGGTTGCCGATTATTAGTGGGAAACCGGCAGATATGAGCTCTGCGGTGACTTACATATTTGCATTACTAGCTGCGGTTGTAGCTGATTTTTTTGCAGCATCTAGGGGGAGTGACTATCTAGGAAGCTGGTCCGATATGGAGAAAGATTTCACGTTTTTTGTTGTTAGCTTGGTTGTGTTTGTGACAGTTTTGGCTGTGGTTGCATCAGTCATTGGTTGTGGTTTCTGGGCGTGGGCTGCAATGGTTATATCCGCGTTACTGGTCTGGTATTTATGGTGGGTCTTGCTAGAGCCACAAAAATTCGGAATACCGCTGAATGAAATAAAAGCAGCAACTATTGGTTCGGTGCAGCCACCTACTGGAGCGGCAGGGAAAACTCTGCAAGAGCTAAAGAATGCAAGAAACAACGAGGCCCACTGACATGATCTCTACTGATTGCTTCTTCGAAGGCGCCGCTCTCCGTGTTAGACAGCCGCTAGGTATGTTTTACGTAATAAGTATATCCGCAGAGAAGCTGCTCCATCTTTGTTATTCAGATAAAGCCGAGCTCAGCGAAGATCGATTTAACGTAACAGGGACTCAGCGAATTGAAGACGAAAAAAGACAGAGAGAGATTTCAGATTTTATAGGTACTGAGGAAGCAGCCTTTCCGAATACGATTATTCTGGGAGCGAACTACGATGAGGATGGGAACTACATCGAATCGGAGATGTCTTGGCGTGTAGAAGAGGATGCTCATGGTTTTTTCAAGCTAATAATACCTTCAAAAATAAAAATGGCATCGATCATAGATGGTCAGCATCGTCTCAGAAGTTTTAGGTATGCAGACCCTGATCGAAGAGAGGACTTCGAGTTGTTATGCTCAGTGTATTTGGATCTACCCATTCCATATCACGCATACTTATTTTCCACGATTAACTTCAATCAGAAAAAAGTCGATAAAAGCCTCGCTTACAATCTCTTTGGTTTTGATATCGAGGCTACTGATCCTAAGGCTTGGGTGCCAGAGACCCTGGCAGTGTCTATAGCAAGAAGATTAAATATTGAGAGTGGCCCACTTAAAGGGGCGATATCTTTAGGCGTTATTGGTGGTGGTGCGGACTCTCAAGAGTTTAAGGTTTCAATGGCAACTATAGTGGATGGGCTTCTAAAGCTATACTCTAAGAGGCCTAAGTCGGACAGATCTAAAATGATGTCTGTTCCTAAGGATAAGAGGGAAAGAATGGCGTTGGATGAAGATGGTTCTCCATTGCGATTCTTGTATCGAGAAGGTTTCGATGAGGTAATATATGAAGTGGTCAGTAATTATTTTGAAGCTGTGAAATTGACTTTTTGGGATGCAGCGGTGCCGGGGTCTTATATTAAAAAGACTGTGGGCGTTCAGGCTCTTTTTGACGTGCTTCTGAAGTTGCTCGACAACTTCGAAAGAAATCTTGATGGTGATGTAGCTGATTTCGTCAAAAAATTAGAACCTGCTGCTAAAGCCGATATTGATTTTGCGGGGGCTCAGGCATCTGGTGCTGGACGGACATTTATCAAGAATCAAATACTAAGCGCTCTCACCTTGTGACAATGTGGGTGCAATTGTAGCTTATATAGCAGTTACGTTCGCCAACTTGTTGTTGTGGCGAACGTTAAATATATCTTGATGTGAAGCCCATCTTGCGAGGCGGGCTTAAATCAATTTTTCATTAATAGCATGGCCACGTCTTTAAGGGAGCGTACATGTCCCATTTTATGTAGCCCTACTTCAATTAGAGAGGCGACATATCTGACGGGGTCCCACTCCAGAGCACTTTGATGCGTGAACTGCCTGAGCAGCGCTTCGTAGATGTCCAAGTGCTCGCCAAATAGAGTAGGAGCATTGAATTCTTGGCCGTCCAAGTCTGACAGGCTGGCATTGCCGAGTCCATTTTCATCAGCCAAGGCGAGCGCAATCGCAAATCGGCTCAGAATATTAGGTGTCAGTCCTGTTTTCGATTTTAGGAACTTCAGTTTCGCTGTGGACGATGCTGAGACTTTAAATTTGTGCGGAAATACGTTCATGCGTCGTGTGCCCACCGCCAGAAATAGCCTTCCTCTGCTTGAGTGGAGCGAGTTTCTGAGTTGTATACCAGATGATAAGAGTGCGAAATACTGCCTTGTAGGCCCTCATAGAAGGCGTAATCAATTTCCGTATCTGTAGATAGAATGATTACTTGGTGACTCGTTTTGGGGAAGTAGTTTTTCACGAGCTTTTTCCGATGAACCGAGTCCAGCCGGCCTAGTGGTGTGTCGATCACAACTGGCAAGCTTCGCCCCGAGGTTCGGGCCAGCGCTTCCAAAATAGAAATCGCAAAGATCTGCTTCTCGCCTGCTGACAGCTCTTCTTTACGGAGTGTCACACCTTCATCGTCAATCAGAAAGACCTCGAAAGAATTTGGATCGATCTTGATGCTAAGATTTCGATCTTCTTTGCGGGCGAGGCCATTGAATGATGTGTAAAACTGCGATTCAAGCTCTTTGAGCTTTTCAATTCGAGCGCGTGTGGAGAACTCTTTCAATACATCTTTGGCGTTTTGTGCAAGTCCGGACAGGCGCTCTTCTTCTTGCGACTCAGCTATTTCTGTGTAGAGATCATCTAACTGGCGTGCATGCACCGATAGACGGGAGAGGAGAGACTTTGCCTCTTCAGCCAATACAGACTTTTGCTCCTCAAGAGCTGATAGCCGTCCCTGTAGTTTTCCTTGTTCGTTAAAAAGTGGGATCAGTACTTTTTCGTCAGGTGCTCTAGCGATATTTTCCCTGGCGGATTCGATTTTGTTATCAACTTCCTGAAGCGTCATCACTAAGCCAGCAGCACGCTGTTGGAGCGAACCTAAATCGTTCTGTAGGCGATGAGTGATACTGAAGCGTTGAGTGTCTGAGAGCTCGTGTACTGAAACTTGTTGTTCACCGCTGTTCGAGACCTCTGAGCCGAAGGTCCGCAGAAAAATATCTTGAAGGGCAGGAAGCTGCTCCTTCGTCATCGCAAACGCAGATTCGACTTCGGCCAGAAAATTGCTTTGCTGGCGTTGTAGGTATTCGGATAGTACTTGCGCTTTTTCCGCGCGTTGCTCAGCGCCTATCTGCGCCAGCAGTTTCTCGTTGAGGCTTTGAGTTATTGCGAAAGGTAGCAAGCCGCTGAGCATGTCATGCAGGGTGTGCTCTATAGCCTTTTTTTCGCTAACTAATGCGTCGAGGTAGACCGTTTCCTCCTGTCTAGAGGCGCTCCAGGCGCCACCGCGTGCATTGATGTTCGCTTCGATATTAACAAGGTTCTTTTTGGCCTCGACAGTATTCACGCGCATGAGGAAAAGCTTTTCGCGTATTTCTGCAAGCTGCACTTTCAGGTCTTTGTAGCTCCGCTCGGCATCGGCAATTTTTTGCTTGCGATCTTCTGAAGCCTTTTTGACCGAACGCCCTCTGACAATAACGGAAAGGTCGGAGTGCAATCTATCAATGAGGTCCAATCCCAGAAGCTTGTTGATCGACTCGCGTAAAGTATCTCCCGATGTTTCTTCGGCAAGACTCGCGATTTTTTCGCCGTCGAAGAAAAATAGCTCAGAAACCCCAATCGGGATCAGTTCGTTGAGAAAAGCTTGTGCCTGATCATAGGAAAGTTCGGTCAGGGTATGTCCGTCCTTTGAAATGATCAGGCCTTCTTTTACCTTGCCAGCGTGATCAACAAACCAATCACGTGTCAGTTGATAGCTCGAAATAACGCCATATTGTGCATAGCGGAAGGTCAGTTCGACAGCCGCTCGCGTAGGCTTGGCGATGCTATTGTGTGCTCTGTGTATGCATTCACGAAGATACTGATGGTACTCGGTAAGCGTAGCACCGGAGCCCAGTACGCCTTTACCGTATAAGGCAAGCTTCAGCGCGCTAAGGATGGTTGTTTTGCCACCGCCGTTTAGACCGCCAAATAAAACGATAGGCGCGTTTTTGCCTCTTTTGATCTTGGGCACCAGATCAAAGTCGTGGGCTCCGCTAAATACGCGAAAATCTAGTACTGAAAGGGAGTCAATAATCATTGTAGCAAGCCATCTATTTCGGCTTTCAGAGATTCGAAAGCAGTCTTGTACGTATCGGTAACTTTAGGTATGGCGCGTCGTTCCATCGCTTCGTCCAATCCACCCCAGTCTTGCTCCAGAACTTTCTGCAGCTCGTCCAGAATGCCTTTTCGACGTGACAGCCCCGAGAACGACAACTCTGTATCGATGAGCTTCATGATCAGCGCTGCTGGAACGCCGCGCTCAGCCTCGAGTGCGTTGAGAATGGCAGCATCTGGTTCAGTAAACGCACCGGCATCATTTTTGATCCATTCAACTGTATCTTCGGGATAAACCTCTCCATAAATTTTAGGGAGCGAGTCAATCCAGTCCGGTTCATTTGGATCCTTGAGCCACTGCTGACGGATCACTTGCAGCTCATCGCGGCCAATCAGCTCAATCTCGCGATCAGTCTCACGAATGCCCTTCTCAATTTCTAAAAGCAGCTTCAGCCATTCGCGGCGATATTTCATCCAGTAGGGACCAGGCACATGCTTGGCGGCGATATTGGAGTCGTCATCGATAGCCCCTCTGGCGAAGGTAACTTTCCCGGTACGACGCTTGTAGTTACGGAATTCAGTCTTATTTTCGGGTAGGGAGCTGGCGTGCAGTTGGTTGCGGAACTGAAGCAGCGGTAACATCCAACTCTCACCACTGTTTACGAGCCCTTCGATCGCTTTGTCGTGTGTCACGACTGTGCAGGTCCAGCATCCGAAACGCGAGTTTCCGCAGGAGGGCGTATTTGTATCGATGACGAGCGGACATTCTCCAGCATTGGAGTCTTTGTAGAGCTCAAAGAGTACTCGGTTGGAGCCACCCCAAGGCCTGGCCGCGCTCATGAGGTATTCCCAGACATCATCAGCGTGCCAAAGCTCAATGGGCATGTAGGTATATGCATTGTGCAAGGTCGTGTGTCGACCGAGTGCAGAACCATCGATTTTGTGGCGTGTGATTACCTGGGCGCGCGTGGAGCTTTCTTCTCGCCTGGAACCGAGCACAACCACGACTTCACCGAAACGAGCGACCTTGTCTTTGATGAACTCGCTCACAGGGTCAATTTTCATTCGCTCAGTACACCAGCGGAATGCTTTGGTCGGGGCAGGGTAGCCCTTACCCAAGAGATTGGCCCAAAACGTCTGATCGACTTCTGGAGTGACAGAGTGTGCTGTCATTGGCAATTGGTCCAGAATCGCCTGGGCATTCACTGAATCAAGCACTTGGCGGATCATGTCTACGACTACAGGGGTTTCCACTCGAGTGTCAGAGGAGACCACGTACACGTGTTTATGGCGTTCCTCTGGCGGCAAGTTTTTCAACGCGTAGTACGTGAGCGAAAGAATTACGGTGGAGTCTTTACCACCGCTAAATCCCACTACCCACGGCCGACTATCGGCCTTGTAAATGCTCTGAAGCTCGCGCACAGCATCCGCTAATGGTCTACCAGCAATGATCGCCTCTCGGACGAAGTCATCGTGTGATGGATAGAGGAATTGTTCATGACTCATTGTTGAGAAAACCTACTTTCTAGCTCTCGTTCAATCGTGGAGAGCGGGACACCAAGCTTCTTCTTGATAAGACTGGCGGTGAGTGTAACGTTCGTGGTGGCTTTAGAGATCCGACCGTGAACCATGGCCCGGCCTTCCCACTCAGGATTGGCCCTGGACCAGTCGACACTTCGCAGCTTGCTGATGGTTTTTTTCCATTCGGACTCTTTGCGGATTATCAGCTCGGCACCGACGAGTCCGATTGCTTGTAGCATTACCCCGTGGGCATGGATGTAGTTGTCTCGTAGCTCAGACGTCGACAGCTCTTTATTTTTTGCCCTGATCCAATCGGGCATCTGGAGAGAAACCTCCTCCCAGAATGACTTCGCGAGCTCTCTCTCGTTCTGCGCGATGATGTCACCCTTTCCTTTTCTCAATAGGACTCGGGACGCATTCTTGATGGCGCTGAGGGTGAAGAGCTTGGAGCTGCGAGGGGATAGGCTGGACTTCTCCAGCTCAGTCATTCTGGAGAAGACTTCTACATTTTTTGCCAGGTACCTAGCCAAGTCAGAAATCTGGTCTCTGTGATCGTAAAGGGTACTGATTGAATTGCTCGGACGAACGGCATGCTTGTTGAGATCAGCGAACATTTGCTGACTGCGATTGAGTCCTTCATCGATAAAGAATAGGACCGGGATATTGTCGTGGCCAAGTTCTGGGTTCTCACGGATCGCCTGCTCGATGGCCGCGCGGCGATGCTGACCGTCGTTAATCAATATCGGAGCTTCCATCGGTATAGTTAGCGTGCCGATGCTCTGCGCAAGGCCAGTGTCGGAAGCAGGGGTGAATTGGACAACGCCATCCACTGATGCCGTGATCGCGGATAGGGTGTAATCGTCGCGATTATCCAGCAAGTAGGCTGAAATTTCTGGGACTCTGGCGAGGTTTAATGTGCGCTGTGCACGCAGGTCTGCTGGCACATTGTCCTCGTTAAAAATGAATATTTTGGGCACAAGGCGCATGGGGCACATTGCAATGTAGCAAGGCCGTCCGGCCTGGATGCCCCTGACGCATGGAAAGGAATGGACGAAAATATTCATGGTTCAGAACGTTTTTTCACTGTGAGTACGTTATTTTGCACATTTTTAACGTACACGCAAGGCGGGCTTGCCTTATGCTGGTCGGCTGGGAGCTTCGGAGCTGGCGCCTCGGTCACCCTAGGGAATCTCCGAACAAGCCTTCAGTTATGCGAGAATCCCCGCAACACCTGATCCGAGCCGCCCATGAGCCAGATGAGCTTTTCCGACTTTGAGTACGCCGGCAAGCGCAAGCAAACCCGCCGAGAGCGCTTCCTCGCCGAAATGGATCAGGTGGTGCCCTGGGCAGGCCTGCTGGAGCTGATCGAACCGTTCTACCCCAAGGCCGGCGGCGGTAGAAAACCCTATCCTCTGGAAACCATGCTGCGCATCCATCTGTTGCAGAACTGGTTCTCCCTGAGCGACCCGGCCATGGAGGAAGCGCTCTACGAAATCACGCCCATGCGCCAGTTCGCACGCCTGACGCTGAGCGCGCCAATCCCCGAAGACACCACGATCATGAACTTCCGGCACTTGCTGGAGAAGCATCAGCTCGCACCGGCAATCCTTGCGGTCATCAATGGTTATCTGCAGGAAAAAGGCCTGTCGCTGCGCCAAGGCACCATCGTCGATGCCACCATTATTCATGCCCCAGCTCGACCAAAAATAAAGAAGGCAAGCGTGATCCCGAGATGCACCAGACCAAGAAAGGCGGTCAGTATTTCTTCGGGATGAAGGCGCACATCGGTGCCGATGTCGAGTCCGGCCTGGTGCATCACGTCCATGGCACCGCTGCCAATGTGGCCGATGTCACGCAGGTGGCTGAACTGCTGCATGGCGAAGAAAACGCCGTGTATGCAGATGCCGGTTACACCGGTGTCGAAAGGCGCGAAGAGCATGAAAATCGGGGGTGATCTGGCAGATTGCAGCGCGTCGCAGCACCTATTCCAAGCTGAACCAGCGCAGCGTACTGTACAAAGCCAAGCGCAAGATCGAGTTCTGCAAGGCTCAGACACGGGCCAAGGTCGAGCATCCGTTTCGCGTGATCAAGCGGCAGTTTGGTTACGTGAAAATACGTTTTCGTGGGCTGATGAAAAACACGGCTCAGTTGACCACGCTGTTCGCCCTGGCAAACCTGTGGAGGGTTCGAAAACAGCTCATGGGTATGGGTGAGGTTCGCGTTTAACACGGAGAACCGGTCGAAAAAGCTCTCCGTACATGATTTTTCGGTCACTTTTCGTCCAATGACGCTGTAGGTGCCTGGAAAATTGCAACTTGCCGCGGCTGCACGACAAGTTGATCGGAGCATCCCTAGCTGCGTAGAAATCATACCTCCACGAAAGTGACCAGTGGTTGGATTCCTAGGTGGCGGATGATGGCCGCCGCGACCTCTGTTCTGCCATCCGTAAGCAATTTACCCTTGGTCTGCTTATAGACATCTCTCCACTGGAAGGTCTGCTGGTTACCGATTTTCTCGATTCTTAAGATCTGTCGCAATACTGAGCGGGCAAATTCGAGGACGAGAGACTTGCTGGGTTTAATGTCGCCGTGGGTGTAATGGAACTTATTCCGCAGATCGATGTAAAACTTACATGACGTGTAGTCGGTGGTGTGCTGTAGATTGAAATGTTTTCCGACTGCTTTGTAAATTGGGCTAAAGCCTAGAACCATCTTTGTATCGAGTGTGTACACATCCGGAAAAGTACCTCTTTTGTCCGTGTAGTTGGTGATGGTAGCATTATGTAAGAATAAGGAGCCTGCCGTGTAGCATTCATAGGCTCGAAAAATGTGCATGAATGCCTTGTTGTAGAGCTGGCGTTGCATGGATAACTCGTAACCCAAGTAGTGCAGTACTGACATCACCTTGTAGACACAAGGAAAGCCGTTCTGGAGGGCCGCGGTGGGGTATGTATTGGATAGATCAGTGGCATTGGTGGGGCGTACCATTAGCAGGCTATTGCAGTAACTAATTAGAGTATCGATAGTGTGCTTAAATATGCTGAACTTTGGTTTGAGGCTGTCTATATGGTCGACAAATGCTTTGAGTTCGTGCAGTTGAAGTCCGTCAAGGTCGGTGCCGAGACTTTTACTCCTCAGCAATATGTCGGACAGGAAGCTGTAGCCAATCAATAATCGGCTAACATGACTGCTTAGTTCGTTGTGTTCCCCGCAGGTCGCTTCAATAGTGTATTTAACAATCGGGTGTAGATGCTGAATGTCGCGAACATAGCGGGTCATGCTCTCGTGATTCGTGATGAAATCCGTACTGCGCAGCTGGGGGATCTCCGATAAGCCCCCCGTATCGAGATCAAATTTAATAAAGCGTCGATCTGCGTCATCTGGTAGATAGACGTGCACCAAGAAATGCTCTGCCGTGGCCAGAACAGTACTGGTTGGAACCAGCAAGCAGCGGGGGCGGATTTGCACCGCAGCATAAATAAACTGTGTAAGGTCGGCCAGCAAGCTGCGAGAGCCAGAGACTATGAGGAACTCAGAATACTCTAAGGTTGCAGCGCATAGCAGCTCCTTGCGAGGTAGGTCAAGGTTGTCTCCGTCCAAGATGGAGAAGAACACGTCCTTACAGTTCGTCATCAAACTCCTCGCTCTTGGAGTAGATAAAGTCCTTAGCTTTCAGGGTGCGAACCAAGTCATTAAAGGAGTCTGTCAGATTTTCGGAGATGAGTGTGCCAACCAGCGTGTCGAACTGAGTTTTTGAAGAGTCACCGCCATATTCCTTCATCTCTCTAGGTTTATCTAGCTCAGCCGCGTACAGTCGCTCGCGCTCAAATGCTGGAAGATTGAAGTTAGTACGGTAGGATTTCTCGAAGACTTTGCGCTTGTCTTCGCGCATTTGGTTGATAAAGCTACCTACTTCTTCTTTGGCTAATTCCGATATTACCTGCTGCTCTTTCGGGTCAGTGGAATCAGTTTTGTCTGCGTTAGATAGCAGGAGTCGAACAATCTGGCGTTTTGCTGATCTGGTTACTTTGATGCGAGAACCACTGAAAATTGTGTCTTGGAGATAAAGGTGCCGTTCATCGAAAAGATCGGATTTTGGAGGGAATGAATTTGCCACAAAAATGGTTATGTAATGGGAAGCTCGTGCCAATGGAATACCATTGGCAATGAATTTCGCGCAAAGGAGGGACCATGCTTCAATCATGGCTTTTTGGAAAATAGTTTTACGCGAAAAGTCTGGTATTGTTCGGTCGATTAATGCTCTCAATTCTTCGCGTACCATCGCATGCATGGCGAGAGCCGGTTTGGACAGGATGTCGTTGAACAGTACATGCCCTTTTACGATAGAAAATAAGTTTTGGTCGTTACGACGCTCGCGCCTGAGCTCCTCCTCGGTAGTGGCAAAGTAGTTTTTGAATTGGGTGCAGTACTCAGCATAGAAGGGGGTGCTGAAGAACATTTCAACTAGTGCTGGAGTGATGGATTCGTTAACAAGAGAAACAAGACGAGCGCGATGGCGAGATAGGAAGTCACGCCATGGGAAATACTCTGGTGCGCTTTTTTCTTCGTCATACTCGTCGGAGCCGAAATCAAACTCGCTAGATTGCCTATCAATGCCCAAAATAGCAGCCAACAGCTTGACGCCATTTTTGGTTTTAAAGAGCTCCTCGAAGGCGCTGTTAATAACCCCAATGCTGGTCAGGGTGTGTTCACGAGAGATCTCTAATGATTGTTTGTGGTTTTTCGTGTTCCATTCGATTAATCCGAGACCCTCCCCATCCTTCTGTTCTAGAACTGCTTTGCAGAACTCTCGGCAAATGATGGAGCCTAAGGTTTGCTCCGAAAGCAAAGTAAGAAAATGCCCGCTGACACGTTCTACAGTTGAGTTTACATCGACGAAGAGATGTCGAAGTACCTCTGGGACTTTAGGTTGTGTGTCGCGATTACTCTCAATCGAGTTGGGTGGATAGACTAGGCAGATAGGTAATGTTAGGTCTTTTACCAAATCTCTGTGACTGGCTCGCAATGCGTTTAATGCAAATAGTCGATGCTGCCCGTCAATCACCACAAGTCTTGCGCCCTTCACTCCGTTGGGGGTGATATTTACTTGGATTTTTGCATTGTCTACTGTGATCGCTACAGGGTGGTCCCCATCGCCACAGGAAAATACTCTAGGCTCTTCTTGGTCGACTTGGTAGTTTGTGACTTTCAGAACACCTGGCCACTCTCTGGTATGTAATGTTCCGATGTCGTCAATATCAGAGCTGAATGATGATACTGGATAATAATCTTCGAGGCGTTTATCTTGGTCAACATAGACGACGCCCACTAATAGTGGGGGTAAAAAGACGACGTCCTTTTGAACGCCTTCCTCCTTCGCCAAGTACTGACTGATTTCGGCAATGGCTCGTTCCTCGTCAATGTCGCGCTGGATTAAGTAGTCAAAATTTAGGTCGGTGTTGACGTCTTTGGCGTAGGATAGATACGAAAGCTCATCTATCTTGAAAGATGTCATCAAATATTCTATTGGGACGGATCCGTTGGTTTTGAATATTCCGAAAGCGCCATCCTTTTCAAATTCGTATCGGAAAGGTGCCGCAGTTTGTCGTCTGGTCATAGTAAACCTTAAATTAGTTAGTAAGTTTAATTCTTTCCGGTAAGCATTGGGTGCTATCCTGGCTGACCGCGGTACGCGCTTTGATGGAGATGGATTGAGCTCCAACGGGGTTGGGCGGCAGATAGC
Source organism: Pseudomonas sp. PS1(2021) (assembly GCF_020405165.1). Taxonomy (NCBI): domain Bacteria; kingdom Pseudomonadati; phylum Pseudomonadota; class Gammaproteobacteria; order Pseudomonadales; family Pseudomonadaceae; genus Pseudomonas; species Pseudomonas sp. PS1(2021). Next base: position 1,171,208 of record NZ_CP084484.1, read on the forward strand.
GGATACGGGAGGCCGTAGTCTCTGACAGCTCAAGGTGCCTTCTATGTGCTTCCTGCGCCAACACCTATCTCCTTCGATTGTCAATCGGGGATGCCTTCTTCGTGGATGAGGCGAATCTTACCTTATATCGAGCATTTGTTTGCACCTCCTCTATGGTGTCCGCTTGCTGCGTTTTGTGGTTCTCCGGCGACGGCTCATCGAGATTCAGGGCCATGAGAGGCGCTGCCTAAGGCGGCGTGCCGGCCCATCTGCCGCTGAGGCTAGGTTCAAATGACACTTCGATTTCAGTTAAACCCCAACCTCAGGCTCAGCAATTCTTTGGATAACGACCTCGAAGCCATGACCTGCGCGGCTAAGGAGAAGGCCCTTGTGATCTGCAGCAAGCGGATTAGTGCCCTCAGCGGCCACAACAATGATGAGCAGAAGCGCCCGATTCGTAGAGGAGCGACTCGGAAGGCAGGTTGTCAAGGCATCAACGCTAAGAAAGGATTATTAACGGGAAGGTCACTAGGAATTGTGCTGGCGTCGATTAGCAAGTAACCATTCACTGAGCTGGTGTTGCGTGGGCCTTTAACTTTACAGGTCCAGATATTCAGGCCATTGGACTTTTTCAGATGAACATTCAGTTTTTCAAATTGACGTTGGAGAAGTCGCCAGGCTTCGCTTTGAGTATCTGTTTTGGTCAACTCTGGATGCTCGGCCACGTAGCGTTGGAAAATACCTGGCGTGACCAGAAAAAAAGTACCGTCCACCGTATGGACGTTGGCCTTGCTGTCGTTGATCACTAAGCGATGGCTGTGAACTCCCTCGCGCAGCCACTCGAGAAAGGCCAGCCCCTCGGCAACCTGTGGTGGAGCAGTGGCGGATTGCGTCTTCTCAACGGCTGATCCACTCTCGCGTTCGCCCGGCACTTGCAACATGTCCATGAGGTCGTCGAGGTAGTCGAATTCCTGATCTCGCAGCACCGCGACGGGTTGATTGATTTTTGGTGCCGCTGGATGCCGATCCGGAGACGGCTCATTGGTTTCACCAGTCGGTAGGGAACCGTCTATTATCGGCTCAACCTTGCCCCTAAAGCAGTCTGGTCGGGGGGCATCGGCCCAGATCAGGCTCGGTTGCAGGCAGAGAAAAGTAAAGCGATGTTGCCAGTCATCGTCTGTTACGTTGGCATTCCATACCGCTCTGCCCTCAGGTGTCGCGTCTACCAATCCATGTGATTGCAGCTCATCGAACAAGGCGATATTGGAGGAGGGGATGCCGTCCACCGCCTGAGCGAGCAGGTAGGCGCGCAATTTGTCGGTGGCGGTCTTGCTGACCAGCCACAGATGATCCTCGGTGAGCCAGCCGGTCGCGCCGGGCTGATTGAGCTTGAACTCGTTTTTGACCAGGTGGCGCAGGCCTGTGAGCAGGTGATTTTGTAGTGAGTGTTTAGGTGCCTGCAGAGCCTTGGTAGGGTTGGCGCCGATGTTCTGCGCGGTGGACACCCGGTCAGCTTGCAGCACCAGTTCCCCGAGGGTACCCGCGTGCTCGTAGTGGTTGGCCAGTAGAAACAGTAGGTGTCCCCACAGGATTGGATAGTTGCTGAGCCAGTCAAGCTGACGGGATGTCAAAACTTGCGTGTACAGTAGCCCGGTGGCGGCGCCGTGTAGCTTGTAGTCACGACCGGCCACGTAGCGAAAGCGGTAGGGCTGGGTCAATGGACCGTGCCAGGGGTGCCACACCTCACCATTCTGATACTCCACCTGCACGTCGACGGCAATTTTGCCAATGTCGTGGAGCAGGGCGCCGTAGGCAATCGCCGCGCTCCAGGCATCGGCCTGAGCAGCCTGGTCTTCCGGCGCGGCGCCGTTGGGTAGCAGGTACGACTGGCGCAGCTTCAGGCTGCAGGCCACCAGTTCCAGTCCATGGTCCAGCATACCGCCTGGATAGGCATGGTGGTGGCTTTCGCTGGCGGGGAGTTGCTGTACATAAGCGGCATAGCGGCGGATCGGGTCAAGGTAGAGCTGATCGAACTGCGGCTCGGAGAGCGCCGTGTATTGCCAGATGTGCTCCAGCAGCTTTTTCCGGTGGTCGGCACACAGCAGGGATTCAGCGGGGAGTGGGAGGAAAAACCCCTCGGGCGCTAGGGCGGGTGTGGACTGCGCGGAATTGCCTTTTTGATGTTTGAACCACCAGCGCTTCATCGCATTACCTGCTTTGCATTCAGAAGGTCCTTTTGCCTTTTCGGATAGAGCTCTTACCCTTGTGCCCCCTTCCATTGCTGCCGTTACCCTTTACCCTCTAGGCCCTTTTCGCGAACGCGTAAATTCGAAGCCTGGCGCATCGGGTTACGTGTGGTGCGGGAATGGCCTGTCCTTTTTTCGGGAGGTAGACTGTTCGGCACTATTTGGGGGGAGGTAGCCTGATGACGTTGAACGATGCCATTTTAATCGTGCTACTGGCCGACCGGATTCATGGGACCGATGCTGCCATTCGATCAGCAGCCAAGCGCTGTGCGAAACAGCTGCCACGTAGTCAGCGCGATATGCTTTTCAAAATCGGCAACAGTGCTGCACCTCGTAAACTAGTGGGCCACCTTCGCCAGTTCTTGCCGGACTGATTAGTCACATAGATATGTGCACATTTTGAGGGATTAAAAGTTAGCTGAAGAGCGAATTAACGCTCGGCTAGTAGTTGTGCCTCAGGTAATATCACCACACATGCCCCAACCCTAGGAAAGATTTCACATGTCCAAACTTGCCGAATTCAAAGCACTGGAAGCTCAACTGGCTGCTCAACTTCAACAGCTGGACGCGATGAAAAACGATTCCGGCCTGAAGCAGGAAATCGAGTTCGAACAAAAGCTCAAGGCCTTGCTGGATGAGTACGGCATGAACCTGCGCCAGGTCATCACCATTCTCGACCCGTCCAAGGGTGTGAGCGTGGCCACCTCCAGCGCCGCCACCGGCGCTCAGCGCAAGCCGCGTGAAGTCAAACGCTACAAGCACCCGCACAGCGGCGAGATCGTCGAAACCAAGGGCGGCAACCACAAGATCCTCAAGCAGTGGAAGCAGGAGCACGGCTCGGATGTCGTCGAGAGCTGGCTGCAGTAATCGCTCGCTCAATTGCAGCGGCCGATGGTCGGCGTTGCAGGCAAAACAAAGGCCCCGGTTGGGGCCTTTCTGTTGAAGGTGAAAAGTCACGCTGTGAGCCGTTCCGTTGCCTCGGTAGCCTGATCTGGCAGCAGCGCCAACAGGAACTCGGACGCCTCACGGGCCAGCCCACTTGCGCGGAAGATGGCCCGCTTATCTTCCTTGAGTATCTTCAACCAGGACGCCAGATACTCCTCGTGGCGCAGCTCGCCCTGGGTGCCGGTGAGGGCGCAGAGAAATGCTGCACCCATCTCGGCGACCAACTCCTCGAAGGCGTACGCTGCAGAGCTGAATCCATGCCCGCCAGTGATGCCTTCCCGGTTGAGGCGGGCGTGGTGACCCGACCAGTGCGTCAGCTCATGCAGCGCGGTCGCGTAGTAGCTGCCGACGTCCACGAACTGGGCCTTGGTGGGCAATTGAATGAGATCCCGGATCGGTAGATAGAATGCGTCATCCCCAGAGCGATGCTCGATACGTGCGCCGCTGGCGGCCAACAGACGCTCGGCAGGTGCATGATCGATGAACGCCAGCGGTTCTTCACCCTCGGCGTGCTGCTGTTCCTCGTTGGGAAGTCCCTCAGTCTGCTCGATGTTGAACAGGCAATGCGTCCGAAGTAGCGCGAATTGCACCATCTTGACGTTGCCTTGCTCATCACGGACGACCTGACCGTCTTCGTCGTGTGCTTCCTTGCTCATGGGTTTGTACAGCACCGCGAGGGTCGATTGTTCGCCCTTGCGCACGTGGCCACCGGCTTTGCGGGCCTGGTTGTAGGTGAGCCAGCGATCCTGGCGGTACCCGCGCAGACGCGCTTCGGCCCACAACAGTGGAATGTTGATGCCGGCGTAGGGGCGCCGGGTGATCGCGTTGATGGGGAAAGGTGCGTCAGCACTGGAGCCTGAAGTGGTCCAGGGTTTGATCCACGGGATGACCCCTTGGCTCAGGGCGCTGACAATCTTGTTGGTGACGTCCAGGTAGATATCGGACATGACGTTCTCCAGTCAAAGAGGGGAACGCTGCCCGGCCGGGAAGGGTTCCCGGTGGGGTAAGTGGGCAGGGGTAGTGCGGACTTTCAGGCCGGTGAGATGTCCACACCGATCTCATGTGGCAACCTGATGTGAAGAAAAACAGGGCCGGTCGCTGGCGTGATGTGACTTACCAGTAACTGAGGGGCAGCCGTCGATGAGCGTGAGTCGCTTTGGGAAGCTTGACCGAACAGCAACTCGAGCGACTGGCGCAAGTGGCAACGGTCTACCGATTCAAGGGCGATGCCCAAGACGGCTTGCAAGCGCTGCCCTGATTGATCGACTGCGTCAGTAGCCGTACGAACCTCGGCGATGAATTGCCATACGCCTGGGCTCAGGACAATGGCGGGCAAGGAGCGGTTCTTCCTGGACACTGGTGCCTCCCGGGAGCTGATCCGGCGATGGCTTCACGAACAACTTGGGGAAGTCCCATCACCACAACTCACACTGTGGACTGGGCGTGTCTAGGCATTAAAACGCGCTTGCCTGTGGGGTCAATGCCCAATTTAGGGCACCGAGCAGGTCAAGTTTCCAGCCGCTTCCAGCGAAGGCTTTCTATTCGAAACTTCTAGATGAACGGCGGCTGCCGGCGTAAAGATTGAAGTGAGCGATATCCCAGAGAAGCACAAACTCGTGCTTCCCTGGAACATCGCCTGGGTTACTAGAGCGTTCAGGATTTCCCGGGCAGGGCAACCTCGGCAGCGATGTACAGGTGGGTAGAGGTGGCCTCCAGCACCAGCGATCCTGCTGTTTTGCGAAGACTGGCGAGCACAGGATCATCAATGTCGAAATACTCGGCAAAATCATCGCCGCCGAATTCATCGCGAGCCCGATTCCACCAAGTGTCGAAGTCGTCGACCTCAGGGTTGCATCCAGTGGCGTAGGCCACGCGTTTACGGCCGTTGCCATCTGGTTTGCTTTCGCCTATCTCGGACATTAGGTAAACACCGTGGTCCTTGACCAGTATCACTCTGCAACCATTGATACCGGCCTCGGCCAACACGGCGTGAAGCTCAGTGCCTGTAAAACGCAGCATGATGAGATCCTCCAGAAGGTGCGGAGGAATGCCACCCGACTGGGAGAATTCCCAGCACTGGAATGGATTGAGTAGGGTGCGTTGAGGATGCGGGCTCGCTGAGCCCGAAGGGTTAGAAGGCGTCCATCACCGGGTTAAGGTGATCTTGCGAGCTGCCGAACGCGAATCGCATTTGGGGACAACCATCACAAGCGTGACGTAGCCTCAAAGGTTATGGCTACCTGGGGTGCTGGAAAACCAGCGATTGCACTTACTCAATATCAGGCAAGCTGGGTGTGGTCAACGGTGGGCCAGATGCAGATTTAGGGTTCGTGTCCATATTGGTCCAAGGCGATGTTTTAGTCCGCTGCTGAACGATGAGCGGTGCTGTTCGTGGGTAGGAAAGGAGTAGACTAAAATCTTGGATCCAACGGGCTATCAGCCTGTGGAGGTGTGAGATGAAGCAGGTCCCTAGTCATTCATTTTCAGGCCGTTTGGGGTTTGGCCTTGGTAAAGTCTGGCGAATTTTGATCTCCAAGATAGTTAGCTCTCAAAGCTCGCCTCAACGTCCACGTAGTCATTTTTTGGTGATGGCAGGTGGAAAGTTGCTTTGCCTGCTTGGTCTTGCTGCCGTCGCCCTCACTTTTTCTTTGCTGATCATCACAAACTTGGTAGTTACTTTGATTCGCAGTTGGTGGGACACCGCCGAACGTATAGCAAATCGAGAAGAATCAGTCCCAGATGCGTTGGGTGCTGACCTCTATATCGGCGATTACGATAGCAATGGCCATTACATAGGCGACTTTAAGTCACCTGATTGATTTCTTGCCTGCACTCGTCAGTTGCGCTGTGCCTTTGCTTGCGGCGTCGGTTGCATTCTTGCCCCCGCTTGCCAACATGCTCTGGATCCCGTTACCAACGGCATAGCCTCCCCAGCTCATGGTGCCCACGAACAAAGCTGGCAAGACAATGAACATTGCGCCCATCACGTACTCGATCACCTGCGCGGTTACCGTCCCATCCATGAACCCAGCCGTTGGCAATGTTAAAAGCGCCTGGTCCGTGGCAGAGACCTGGTGGTACAGCGTGTCCAGCATGCTCGAGTCTATCCAGCGGGCGAGCTCCCACCAGAACGTCAACATGTGCAGGGTGAACAACGCAAAGGTGATCGTCATCAGCGCCTTGAGTTGGTAGGTGCTGATCAGCAGCACCAGCGGTAGGCAGATGATCGTGCCCATGATCAGGAAGGCCTGCACCATGGGCAATGCAGCGCGCAGCGCATTCATCGCCGGGAAACTGCTGAAAGAGCCCAGGGCCAGGCCGGTGTTGGTGGCGAGATTGTTGAGCCCCTGGGTCAATGAGCCGCCTCGGGCACTGCTGCCGTAGTCCTGAAACACCTGACCAGGCGCCATGCTCAATGACTGCTGGCGCGGGCTCACTAGCTCACGCAGGGTGGCATCTTCGATTTCGGCGGAGCTCCGCCCGGTCAGCCAGCCGCGCAATTGCGTGAGCAGATTCGGATCGACCTCAGCGACCAGGCGATCGCGTAACCCGACTGTGGCATCGCTCCACCACTGCTTGCAGGTTGGGTAGCCCGCACCGTTGTCCAGCCGGGGCAGGGAGGTGTCCCGCGTCTCGTCATATGGCCAATCAACCCGGGGCGTGCGCGAGCGATCCGTGTCGTAGTAGCCCGGTGTGTCGAGCAGATACGTTGAACCAATCCAGGACGCATCGTAGCTCTGCGACTCGTCCAGCTCAGGGCGGTTGGTAAACAGCCGCGAGCGCGAGAAACCGTAGCAGTCGCGGGTGAAGTCGGCGACCTCCTGTAGCAGCATTTGGTCGTTGATCCGCGAGCTGTCGATCTCCATGCGCATCGCGCGGATGTCGGGTGCGCAAGGGATGGACGCCGTGGCAGCGGCGGTGACGCCCTTGCTCATGGCATGTACTAGGTACCACCACACCGGCACATTCGCCGATTTCTCGCCGATGGTGTTGAAGGTTGTTCCCCAGGCCGTGTCGGCGGGTTTGGCCATAGACACGCCACAGCGCTGGCTCGCCGCATCGTCGAAGGTCACGGAGGAAAGGTTCAACGGGAAAAACGGTATGCAACCAAACAGGATGACGACGTAGCTCATCCACAGCCGGTTCTCGACGCGGGGGATCGACAGCAAGCCCTTGTTGCCCTCGTCGGCCCCCTGTTGGCGGGCGGATAACCACTCCTGCAGGATGATCGCGCCAAACGGCGCGGCGAACAGCCCGGTGTCCGCCAGCGTGTTCCAGATGCCGTTGTTGATGATCCAGGCCAGCAGCGACAGGTAGTATTCGAGGTAGCTGTTGGTGCTCATGTTCATGGCTGCACCTCACACGCGCGACAGTTCGACCAGGATGATCGAGCCGAAGCCGATCAGGCCCAAGCGCAATAGCCGTTGCTGCTCTTCCGGGTGCGGCCGCAAGCGGAGTGCTGCGGTCCAGCCGGCGAAGATCAGGACGTACAGCAGGGCTCGCCAGTAGGCGAAATAGGGCGTGCTCCCCCGGGCGTTCTCGAACCAATCCAGCTGGGCGCCGCTCAGCTGCAGCGCCATTCCGGCAACCAGCAACATGACCATCATGACGCCGAGGATCAGCAGGCCCCGAACGACCGAGCTTTTCACAGAAAACCGCATCATGGCGTGCTCCTTCCCTGATCCGCTCGCTGCAGGCGGTCTGGGCGTGGATCGCGCTGGTCGATATTGCGTGAGGCATCAGCGCCACCGGCGTGGCGATCGAGGACCAGGCTGGCAGTGTTGGTGGCCAGCGCTTGGCGCACTTGCAACTCCGTTTGCAGCAGGCGGATCTCACGCTCCAGCGTTTCGACGTTACTGTTGAGGGCGGTGGTGGCAGGCTGCGTCGACGCGACATTGGGTTCACGGCTACCGGCGAGCAATGTGCGCTGCAGCAGCATCGCTTTGTAAATCACGCTCGACAGCGCGGTCTCGCTGGCCAGGCGCCGGGCCAGCAGGTTCTGGTCGGGGTCATCGCGCAGGCCTTCGATGACACCGCGGGAGACCTGCAGCAACGGGCTGGAGACTTTGCCGAGGTTTTCTGGCGTGGGCTCCTCAGCGCCCGACAACATGCGCTGCAAGCCTTCGAGGTGTTGGGTGTAGGTTTCCTGGATCAGTGGCGTGAGGCCTACACCCGCGCTCACGCGCAGCGTCTCGCAATCGTCGCAGGTCTCCACCTCGGTTTCGCCGAGCACCCGGGTTGCCCACTCAGCCGCCTCTTCGGGGTTCGACCAGGCCTGGCAAATCGCGCCGTTTTGACAGCCCGAGCCAACCGCGGAAGTGTCCTCGACCGAACGGTTGTGCAGCAGGTTGTAGCCTGCTTTGACCACATCCGAGGTCACTCGGATGGGTGCCTGCCCGTGGCCACCGGCTTTCTGCCCACCCACCCAGCTAACGCCGTTGTTGCCGTTATTGGATTCGGTGTCTTTCACTGCGGTTACGGCATCACCGTCGGACTGCTCCAGGTTGTGCTGCATTTCCTGGTTCTGCGCCAGAGCTCCCCAACCGGCCTGATCCACCTTGTCAGCCATCTTCGCCGCCATCGCCTGGCAGGTGAGCTTGGAGCGGTCGAAGTCGATGCGCCCCTGGAGAACGCCGTTGCTCAGCAGCTCATACAGCCCGGGGTTGGCGCGCTGGATGATCATTGCCGGCAGCGACATCACCGCCTGAGTGGCGTTCTGGATGACGTTGCCCATGATCTGCTGGAAGCCCTGGGTGGCCCCATTGAGCTGGTTCTGCAGGGTGTTGGAGAGGTTCATGTTTCCGCACATCATGTTCGCGCGCCAGGACAGGCCGACGCCTAGTCCGCTGGGGCGGTAGAGCGAGGAGGGCGCGCCCGCCGCCGATCCGCCACCGATGGTGTACATCACCCGGTCGTCCAACACCTGGGCCTGATCGCCCAGGTGGTAGCCACTCTCGGCGGCGTGGCCAGCGGCGCACACGAAAAGACAGACCAACCCGAACGAGAGGGTGTTCATCACTGGCCTCCATCAAAGTCGATGCTGAGCAGAAAGGTCTGGCCCATGCGTTGGCAGCACTTGTACGGGCGCCAAAGTGACCAGGCGTAGGCGCCATCGGTACTCTGGATCGTCGGGGTCGGGAAGATGGCGCAGGTGGTCTGCATCATCGGTACGAGCAACTGCCAGCGGTGATTGTTTATGTTGTTCTCCATCACCGGCTGCGGCGGCCAATAGCCGGGCGCTGGCATCGGCTGCAGTGGCAGATACACGTGTGGCTGACCAACGCGGGTGATGAAGTCGCTGGCTCGCTGCGCCATCACCGCAGAGGCCTTGAAGTCGTCGGGCTGTACCAGGAAACCCTGCCGCGGGTAGACGCTGCCCCACATGTTGCCGAGGGCTTGGCTACCGATCTCGCGCATGCCCGGAATGAGCGCCTGCTGGTACATGGACTCGGGGATGGCTTGGCGCCAGGCCAGCGGATCGAGCGTGCTGAGGTAGTAGGGCGCAAGCGGCACCGCCCCGCTCGGACACGCATAGCCGAAACTGTGGGCCAGGGTCGTCAAGGCAGCGCCGCCGGGATGCCCGATGCCGTCGACATTCTTGAATCGGAGCAGGTTGTCGCGCTGCGGTGAGGGCGTGATCAGGTTGCCCCCGCCTTGCGACAGGAGTGTGGGCGCCGACAAGGCAGACATCTCGCCCCAGGGGTTGTTGCCGGTGTCGGAATAGCTCGACACCACCAGCTCGGGAATGAAGTGACCGACCTTGGGCGAGGTTCGCACTGTGCAGCCGAAAGGCGTACACAGCAGCCAGTAGCAGATCCCGACGACGCGGTACTCCAGGCACTGGAGTGAGGTGACGGAGGCAATGATGGCGGGGGTGGTCAGCGCAAGGCACTGCTCGGCAGCCGTGAGCAACGCGATCGCGAGGAAGGCGCGACCTCGGCCAGGTTTGCTCGGCTGTGGTGTTCGGCATGGGACATTCAGGTTCATCGGCAGCGCTCGGCAAAGGGCAACGGTGTGCATCCATGCGCCGAGTTGCAGCATCGCGGATCAGGCAGAGGAGAGGGATGGACAAATCGAGACTCGGACGTTCGGTTTCTTCGGTCGCCAAGGTGAGGCTGCGGTTTGTCCAAAATCACCGCAGGAGCACAAATGTACTCCTGTCGATTTTTATTGATCAGCAGGCCCAGAACATTGTGTGTTCCGAGGTTCAGGACATGCCGCGTAGGCGATCGATTTCCGCCGCAATCCGAAGCGCGGCCTCCAGCTCGGACAGCTGATGCGCTTCCATCAACCGCCAGCGTTGAGCCTTTTCCTCGGGCTCGGTCATGGCCAGGGCGAGGTAGAGGCTCGGCGGGACTGCGCGAAACAGCGTTTCCAGTTGCTTCGACAGGACCACGCCCTCGGTGTACTTGCCCGAGGCCTTGCTCGCCGACAGCAGCAGGGTCTTCTGTGCCGGTGTGAGCTTCTTGAAACGCGCGATCTCTTCGATCTCTGCCGGCGGCATGTTCAGGCAGATCCACCACTCGATCATGTTGAGCATGGTCTGCGCCGCATCGGGGAAGTCGGCCAGGTTCTGCGTTGCCAACCAGAACCAGGCACCGAGCTTGCGCCACATCTTGGTGCCCTTGACCACGAAGGGTGCCAGCAGCGGGTTTTTGGTGATGATGTGGCCTTCGTCCGTGACCATGATGATCGGACGACCGAGGTACTGGTCGCGTTCGGCAAGGTTGTTCACCGTGTTCATCAGGCTGATGTAGCTGATCGACATCTGCGCTTCATAGCCCTCGCGGGCATAGGTGGCGAGGTCGACGATCGTGACATCGCTTTCCGGCCACGGGGTGCCTGGTCGGTCGAACAGCGCACCCTCGAAGCCCTGGCAGAACAGGTCTATGGACTCGGCCATTTCCTGGGCCCGCTCACGACGCTTGTCGGGCAGGTGGGCGTCGCTGGCTACCGCTCGGAGGGCATCCCGCACATGGCGCGTCATGACCTGCTGATCGCTGGCCGCACAATGCCTGGCCGCGTCGAGGATGCATTCGCGGATCAGGCTGCGGTCAGCCCGGGTGAGGCGGGCCTCTTCCTTGGCTTCGCCCCCGGTGATCATCAGGCGGGCGGTGATCTCCAGCTCGCCCAGCACATCGCGCTGCTCGTCACTGCCCGAAGTGTCTTCATCCAGGTCCTCGGTCGACAGACTGGCGACCTGATCGGGGCGCTCGATCAGCCGGCGGGCATCGGCGAAGGGAGCCAGGCTCAAGCCGCTGCCGGGTTTGAGCTGGACCTTGTTGACGGTCAGGCCGAGGGTGGCGAAGTAGTCGCCCTGCAGGCCGAAGGAATTGCCGGCTTCGACGATGAACAGCCGCGGCCGGTACACCGCCATGACCTGCATCAGGATCGAGAGCAGGGTGGCCGACTTGCCAGCGCCAGTCGGGCCGAACAACAGCAGGTGGCCATTCATGGAGCGGTCGAAGCGGGATAGGGGATCGAACGACAGCGGCGCACCACCTCGGTTGAAGAAGGTGATCCCTGGGTTGCCGGTACCGATGCTACGCCCCCACAGTGGCAGCAGGTTGGCGATATGCTGAGCGAACAGCAGCCGGGTGTACCAGTTGCGTTTATCCCGCGCGGGGTTGTAGACCATCGGCAGCCAACGCAGGTAGCTGTTGCAGGCGGCCACTTCATCGCCCTCGCGCACCGGTTGAAGGCCGGCGCCGAGCAGTACGTTCGCGGCCCGGATCGAGCGCTGGCGCAATTGTTGTTCATCGGCGCCGCGCAGGTACAGCGCCAAGGTACCGCGGTACAGCTTGTGCTGGCGACCGATCAGCGCGCGAGCTTCTTCCACGTCCTGGCGAGTTTGGGTCGAAGCCAGATTTTCGCCAATGGCTTTGCGCGCCAGGCGGTTGAGCTGCTCCTCGAGCACATCCTGGGGCGTAATCACCAAGGTCAGGCTCAGGATGGCCTGCTCGGGGAGTTGATCAAACAGGGCATTGAGCGCCTCACCTTTGCGGGTTTCGCCGGTCAGCTGGCCGATGTGGGGTGGCCGGCGTAGTTTGTCGACCACCATCACCGTGTGCGGCTGCTGATCGAAATACCACAGCCCCTGCTCGCTGTTCGAGCGCGGCTCGTGGAAGAACAGTCGCTCGGCAAAGTCATGGTCGAATGGCAGCGACAGGCCCTCGCCGTCATCGGCCTCCGGGTAGGGCACACGTCGATAGAACGCTGCCGGTGGTTCGTCAGTGAGGGCCGGGGCCGGGTTAAACCAAGGCAGCAACCAGGCATAGAAGTCACGCCCGTTCAGCCGGCGAGGATTGACCCCGCAGGCCTGTAACGGGGCCATCAGGCGATCACAGGTTCTTCCCAACAACTGAGCGGGGTTTTGCCCTTCGTCGTCGGCCTGGTCACCGAGCCAGCGATAGACCACCAGCCGAATCCGTCGATTGCTGCCGCGCCAGGGCAGGTGCGACACAACAGGGTCGTCGAACAAGCCGCCTGGCTTGGCAATGGCATCGAGGTGGCGTTGCATCGAGGCGAGGAAAGCTGCAGTGAAGGGGGTGCCTGTCGCCCGTGGTGCAACGTACTGTGCCAGGCGCTCCAGGTACGGGGAAAAATCACTGTCGTCCTGACAGAAGAACTGCACCACCCAGGGTGCCTGGTCGAGCTCGTCAAAGCTGTCCTGCAGCGCATCTTCCAGCGCATCGCGTGCCGCCATCAGCCATTCGGGCTCACGGCCCTCGGTGCCGATCGGCTGCAGCTCGAACACGGCGCCCACCGAACGGTTGTCGTCGAGCAGAAAGCATTGCTCCTCCTCGAGGTATTCGACCCAGGGCAGGTGGTCGGTGAAGCTGGGGTTGTGCGCATACTGCGCAGCTTCGTCCGCACGCGTTGCACGCCGACGCTGTGCCACGCGCCAGGGCTGCCAGCGAGGCGGGGTGCGATCGGCATCATCAGCCATCACAGATCGTCCAGGCGTTCGCCGGGCAGCGCGTACTGGACCTTCTCGTACAGCGGGAAAACGGTCGAGTAGCCGGGCACCGGCGTCTGCTGCGTACCGGCCAGGTGCGGGTAGACGTACATCATTAGGTCGGGATTAGGCAGGCGTGGGAACTGGGCGCGGATCTCGTTGGCGGCTGTGCGGGTGTAGGCGCTCTGGTCCTTGATCAGGCGCTCGGGATCGAGCACTGGCCGGCGCAGTTCGCCGCGAGCCTCCTGCAACTGCTGCTGCGTGCCGACCGCGCCGCCGCTGTTCCAGATATCCAGCATGGTTTGATCGCCGTGGGGCAGCATCTCGTCCTTGCTGGTGGTGCAGCCTGCCAGGAGCAGGCACAGCAGCAGGCTAATCCAGGTCCAGTACCGAAACGGATGGGCGTTCATGGTTCACTCTCCGGCCTTTGGGTTCGTAGTCGATGCTGATTTCGTGATCCAGGTGCAAGGCCACCTTGGCGCCCGGCGGGACGTAAATGGCGGCGAAGGCTTCGCCGTAGAGCTTGTTGATCCAGTCACGAATGTCGCCGATGCCACCGCTGATGACCGAGTTCAGCGCGCTGTTGCCGCTGTTCTGCGACAACCCCAGGCTGCCGCTGGCCGAGTTGATGAATGAGGTGTTGGTCTGCTCGTTACCCAGCGCGGCCGCGAAGCCGGCACCGGCTGCGGTGATCAGGCTCTGGCTGCCGAGGTACTGCTGGGCGTTGGAGCGACGCTCACCGGCGATACAGGGAATGCCGTAAGGGTCGGAGATGTAGCCGAGGCCGCCGCGGATTTTTTCGGTGTCCGAGGTCTGGGCGCTGCTGCGGTTGCGACTGACCACCTTCTGCGGCTGTGGCACCGTGCGAACGGTGCCGTCGCTGAAGACAAAGGTGATCGACTCGACCTGGCCGCGCACGCAAGACAAGGTCCAGTCGCCGGCCGCGGTCCCGCTCATGACCGCGCCGACCACGTCGGGCAGGTCGATGCCGTTGGCGGTGAGGTTGTCCGGCCCCACCAGTACCTTGAACGGGTAGGGGTCATTCACCGTGCCGTCCACCGGCACGCGGCCAATCAGGGCCGTCATGGCGATCGAGCCCATCAGGGTCGAGTTCTCGGGGATGGTGTAGACCGGCTTGGCGCCTTCGGCCCGATCCTGGGTGTTTTCCAGGTCGCGCTCGCCCTTGGCCACGGCGCGCAGATGGTCTTGGCTCCGGTCGATGGCGTTGTTGTCCAGGCCATGCAGATCCTTGAACTTCGACGTCAGCGACGACAACGGCCCCTCCGCTTTGCTGGCCCCCTCCTGGCCGGCACGTGCATTGGACGGCTCGACCCACTGCAGCGCATCCGCCGGCGGTTGCGCTCCAGAAAATTGCTGCTCGTCGCCCGGCTCGAGACCGAAGCCCACGGGTACGTCGGACTTCGCGGCCGACTTGCTGGTGAGTTGGTCCTTGAGCCGGGACAGCAGACCCTGGGTCTCGCGGTGCTGTTGTTCGGCCTTTTGTCGGGCATCGTTGGCCTGCTGACGCTGCTCGGTGACCTGCTGGGTGACACTGCTCAGTGTGCTTTGAATACGACTATCGATATTGCCTTCGCGCGTGCGCAGTCGGTTGTTCTCGGTTTGCAGCGTCTCATTGCCTTTCTTCAGCGACAGCATCTCGCTGCGCATCGCCTTGACCTGGCCGATCAGCGTGGCCACGGTGTCACGCGGCGTGTCGCCGGCGATGCCGAGGGCCTTGGCTTGTTCCGGACTGAGGGCAGTGTTTTCGGGATCATGGGCAGGTTGAACGTCTGGCGCAGACACCCAGGATTTGCCGATGATCAGCACAATCCCCAGCAGGACTACCGGTACCAGCCATTTCAGCAAACCGTTAGCTTTCATGATCGGCAGCCTCCGGCGCTGGCGGTGGCAGCAGCAGTGCGTGCTTCAGGTCGCCGCCTCGTGTGATGAGGTACGCCACGGTGGTATCTTCAGGTGTGCCGGCGTGCCCCAGGAACTCGTGCTGAAAGGTGGCGGCATACAGCGTGGCCTGCAAGTGACGCGGGTCCAGCGTGACCATGGTCTGCCCACGGTTGACGATCTTCACCGCAGTCACCCAGTAATCACCTAGCCGCCAGGCGGCGAGCCCCTTGATGGCCACGTGCTCGGTCGGCAGTAGGGTGCTGAACCCAGAGAAGTCGCCCAGTGGGACCCGACGCACACCTGGCAAAGGCGCCACGGTGCGCAGCGGCGCATACAGGTTCTGCGCCGCGAAGCGGGTCAGCACAACCGGTACTGGCGTCACTGCCGGTGCTGCGTCCTTCGCTGTGTCCACGTCTGGTGCCTGGGCCTGAGCAACGATCTTGACCGGCTCCAGTGTCTCGCTGCCCTCGAGTGCTTCGATGTCGACCAGAATGATGTCGCCTGACTTCACCGACTGTAGCTGCAGTCGGGTCGGGGGGATGGCTTCCGACGCACGCAGGTACACCGTTCCGCCGACCGACTGCACGCGCAGCTTGCTGCTGATCGCACTGGGTAGTCCGACGCGGACATCCTCATCGAGCATCAGGATACGTTCCTTACCCACCGTCAGCGGCACGGCCAGCGGCAGACGGTCCCAGTACTTGACCTCGACGGCGGCTGCGGCTGAACACCAGCCGGCCACCGTCACCAGAATCAGGATCAAGACACGCATCATCATCACGCACCTCCAGGCAGCGTCAGCTTCTGCGGTGTGCCTTCGTAGCAGTCCAGGGCCAAGCCCCACTTGTTGTGCTCGGGATCGACGTCGAAGCGCACCACGCGCAGGGGGTAACGCACGACCACGCGCTTCACCGGCTCGGCGGCGTAGTACTCGTCGGCATTGAGGTCGAGCTTGACCAGCCAGCTGTGCTTATCCAGCTGCTTGACCCGCAGGTCGGGATCATCGCTGTAACCGCGGCCCAGTACCTCGTACACCCCACGCACACGACCGCGCAGTTCGCCGGCCGCCTTGCGGTACTCGAAATCGCCGTCAAAGAAGGTCTTGCACGCCGGTGTCAGGTAGGGCTGCAGGGCGAAGATGGCGCGGTGGTAGTCGACCTCGCCGTCGGTGGGCCAGCGGTTGAGCTGGCCGAAGATGTACAGGGCAAAGGCATAGATATTTTCGGGCGGCACGTCCCACCATTTGCGAGTGCTGCCGGAGCGCAGATCCGGTGGCACATGAATGGTCAGTTCGGAAGGGGCGGACTGCCAGCCGAACCACAGCCCACTACACAGCAGTGCCAAGGTCGCCACAGCCAGGCGTAGGCTGAGGATATGCGCCTGCTGCGCATCGACTTTGTTCCGGAAGCGGCTCATGGGGCGATCCTCATAGGCCGGCGTGTGCGCCGGACCGCCCACGGGCCTGAGTGCAGGATCAGGTACTGACTGCCGATGCCCCAGTGCGCTGCCAGCTGCCATTGCAGACGTCGGTACAACCAGGTTTCGGGACGAGCACGCTTAGCCCGACGCAGCAGCTTGCCGCCGCCGAGCAGCACCAACGCCATGCACAGGAACATGCAGGTGGGCAGGGTGGCGATGGAGGCTGTGCCCACCGCCAGCGGTGCGCCAAGAATCAGGCCCAGTACGGCACCGGCGATCAGCGCGACCCACATCTCGTCGTTGGTGAGCCCGCGCAGGACGGCTGGGTCGCGGTTGAGGCGTTCAGGTAGGAAACTCAGCGTGCCGTCAAGCAGGGTGGCAGGGACGTCGGACATGGCAACCTCACAGGATCGTGGCGGCTTTGGTCAGGAACCACAGGATCACCACCACCAATAGCGCGCCGACGCCGACCACGGCGCCGAGGTCCTTCCAGGTCTTGCGCTGGTTTTGCACGTCGGCGTAGACCGTGAGCGAATGCCAGGCCACACCCAAAAAGGCGAGGGTTGCGATCAAGAGACCGAGTAGGATGCCGCCGTCGTACGCGTAGTTCTTGATGGTGTCGATCAGTCCTGAGCCCTCGCCGCGGGACGGCGCTTCCATGGTCGGCAGATCAGCCCAGGCGAACGTCGAACTCAGCAGTATCAGGCCGCCGAGCAGGGCTTTTCCAAAGGTAGCTCGGAGCAGGGGCAGCGGAAGGAGGCAGCTACGGGAGAGTTTCATGGCAGGGTCTCCAGATTACGACAGCATGAAAAACATCAGCACGATCAGGGCTAGGGCCAGACGCAGCGTGCTGCCGCCGAGCGCACCGAAATTGAGATTGCCGGCCGCCCAACCGCGGTAGCCGGTCCACAGGGCCCAGGTGCACCAGAGCAACGCCAACACCAGCACCGAGGAGCGCCACAGCACCGAACTGAGCTGCGGCGCAAACCCAGCCACGGCCGAGAACGCGCTGAGTTGAGCGTCAGTCATGCTCATCGGAGGGGCTCGAGTGGGGTACTTCAGCACGGTACTGACCGGCCAGCTCGACCAGGTCAGCCGGCTGCGCGCGGGAGGGCGATAAGTATTGTTGGACGCCTTCACGCACACGTTTTAGGTCTGCCGCAAACCTCGGATAGTCGAAGCGATAGCGCGTTCCAACTGCATCGTCTGAGCTGCTTTCCGCACGCTCGGCCAACTGGTCGATGGCAATGAACTGGCGTTGCACGAGCCTCAGATCCGAGCGCTCGCGACTTTCTTGCGCAACAGCCGGAAGGGTTGCTAGACAAATCACAAGCAACGGGAAGGCATACGTCCTCATGGCAGGCTCCAGAGCTATCTCTGGTCGCCACCATTACCGAGCGGGCGAGTTGAGGCACGAGTTAAAAGGATTCTTGGCCTTTCGCTTTCTGGTGACGTTGGGCAGAAGTGGGGTGAGTCTGGAGTGAGGTATTGAGGGACGATGCGGACCTGCCGGCGCTGGTGGCTTATTCCTAACGCTGTAACGAGCACCTGAAAGGCTAGTCAGTCATCAGTCGGAGAATGACAGCTCCGCCTGAATTGCGCACGGAGCGCGCGGGGGCATCTTCGGTCGAGGATTGGGTGAACTGGCCGGCAAAGTGGGGTCAGCTAAATTGCCCCCCAGCGTGGCCTGCAATCCTGGAATTCGACCCTCCGACTCAAGTGCTCGAATCTCGTTCCTGGTCCTGCCAAGCAACTCATTTGCCGTCTGCCCCGTATCCTCGCTCAGCGTCAATGCCAGCAGCGTCAAAGGGCTCAGTTCCAATCTCTCGCTAAGCTGATCAAGTTTGTCCAGTGTGATGCTCGATCTACCAGCCTCGAGCTTGGACAAGTAGGTGCGGCTAGTTGTGTCGGAAAATCCGCGCTGGGTGATGTTGCGCTGACTGCGTAGTACTCTAAGAACACTGGCGAAAGATGACTTCAATGTCATGAAACTACCTGAGGAGTCGGACGAGTGAGTGCATTTGGCGACGACTTTATTTGGGGGAGGCAACCCGCTCAGACCTCCTGAATCCACTCTACCATACACCCTCGAATCCAGCCGTGTGGTAGCAGGGGACTATCCAGCGTACGTCTATTTTCTACCCGTTGCGATCGTTCGCGGGAACCACAAAAAATCTGTGCTGGTTGAGGTGACGTATGGCGACGATCGGGATATCAGAGAACGCTGACACAGCAACTGCAATGCTCTGTAGTGCCGCGGGGCAGTGCCGCTGAACTGTGGAGCTGGCGGGAGAGATCTTGAGTTCAATCGCACTCTCTCCACCCACGCCTTCGAACTCAAGCAGCCCTACCGTGCTGGGCTGATCCGCCAGCAAGAGCCGGGATGGCCACCCCCCCGATATCCATCCCACCCCGCCGCTGTTCAAAGCTGATACAGCCCCCGTGTGACCGATGCAGTAATGCAGTTGCGCGGTGGCATTCCACCTATCGCAGCCTCGTGCATGCTTGCCGAACCCACCAGAACTTGGCAATCTCCGCTGCAATGTCAAAGAGATATCATGCGGTGCTCCAAGCCCTATGCATGGACGCTTTTGAGAAAAGGGAATTCCCATGCCGCACGCTGTGAAAACGATTACCCATGCGCTCGATGAGGCGCGTGCGTTGATGGCCGACTGGATCGCGTCTGAAGGCGCCAGCGACGCTGACACTTTGAGCGAGCTCGTCGGGGTACTGGATAATCGCACCCTCAACGATGCTATGCGCGTCATGTCCGGGCCTTTCCATCAAGGCATCAACCGCAAGCTCTTGGCTCCACGCTACAAAGTCGCCCTCGACCTGCTGCAAAAATACGGGGTAATGGTCGACCCCGGCTCGCTCAGCGATGCAGTGGTAGAGCGCCTTCACCCGCGAGTCAACTACCCACGCTTCAGCTACGGGCAAACCCTGCGCGAGTGGAGCGACGCAGTGTTGGGGGAGGGTGAGCAGGTACAGTTCTTCCTGCCTCAGGCACCGCGGCGTAATACGCACTTGGCCACCGTGCAGTTCCTCAGTGATGACGTTCGCGAGCTGACCGACGCGTTAGTCAAAGCCGTCTGCCCTGCGGATGAAGCCGAGGCTGAGCCTGCCATCGAAGACCAGGCTTACGAGCCGCAAGTGCGATTGGCGCCACCGTCGGATTTCGCCGCCGAGGCGCAGGTCATTACCACGGGCGCACGGCGTGGTGTCAATACGCTTATCGCTTTGGGTGAAGAAGCGAAGGAGCGCTGGTCGCCGGCCATGCGTGAGTGCATTGGCGCAGTCTTGAAAAATCGCCAGCAGGATGACGAAGCGGACACGCTGGAAGTGATGGTCGAGTTGGTCGACCGCCTGGACAAACTGGCCCGCGAAGCCCGCAAACTTCTGCACGAACGCGATTCGGCCGCAAGCTGACGGGCTCATTGCCCTCGCCCTCTTTTACCTAGCGTGTGGCGGTGCGTCGACACGCATAAGGACAGTCCCATGAATCAAGCTGTGAGCGAACGTCAACTTGCACCATCATCGCCGGTAGAGGTGGATGGTATTGCTGTTGCTTCTACGACGTTGGCCAATGTCTTCAAGGCCGCGAAAATTCCTTCCAGTGATGGCAACTTCATCTTTGGCCACCTGCGGCTGCCCGAGTATCAGCGGCCTTACCGCTGGGGCGAAGAGCAACTTTCGCGGCTGCTCGACGACCTGAGGGCTTTTTTCAGTGCTGACGTCCCGGCGCACGACTTTTACCTGGGTAGCATCATCCTTCATCAGGACGGCGGCAATGCGCGTCAGCGCGGCCTGTTGAATATCATCGATGGGCAACAGCGCATCACCAGCCTTGCGCTGATTCATTACCTGCAACATGGCGACAAGGGCGCGCCTGCGTTGACCTACAGCTCACCAGAGAGCCATTCGCGCATCCACCGTAACCTCCGCTGGCTTGCACGCCAGCCGCTACCCGAGGTGGACTTCTCGCGTATCAATGTAACGCTGGTGGTCACGCGGCGTGAAGATGATGCCTACCGCTTTTTTGAAACACAGAACACATCCGGTGTACGTCTGGGCGGTGCGGACATTATCAAGGCCTACCACCTGCGTAGTGTACCCAACACGGCACAGGATGATTACGCCCGTGCGTGGGAGCGCATGGGGGACCTCAAGCCTCTGGTCGCTACATTCATGAAGGCCCGGCATTGGCAAACGCTACGCTGGCGAAATGTAGCGAGTGATCGTGACCCGGTCCTTGAACGTAAGCAAATTGTTGCTGAGTTGGCTGAGCGTACATTGGCAGGTGGTGGCGATATTGCCTACCGGCCGCTGCAGGTGCACCGCGATGCCTGGGGGAAGGAGGCGCATGTCGCCCAGTTTGGCTACGCCATGCGTCAGCCGCTTGGGGCGGGCCTAAACACGATGCGCTTTGTTGAATACTTTCACGGTTTGCGGCAAACGTTGCTGGACACTGCCCGCGCGCCCATCGGTTCATCGGCCTTTTATTACAAGCTTCTGGCCTTGGATGCACGCGGCAGCGTATTCCTGACCCGGGCCTATGACTGTGCGTTGCTCATGTACGCCAGCCAGTTCGGCAGTGCCCGATTGCTCGAAGCCAGCCTATGGATTTTCCGCATGGTGTTCGCGCCACGGCTGATCAACGATGTGAGCGTGCGTGAGGACGGGGTGCAAACCCACCTGCGCAACACGCCGCTGCTGGATTGGATTTCCACAAGCCATACCCACGAAGAGCTTCTGGGCTACCTGCGCGCCTACAAGTACTCTGTCAGTGCTGAGAACCTGGATGTGAACAGCATCAAGCAGCGCTTTGTTCGGTCAGTCTCTGCCACGCTCGGCCTCGAGCTCCCATGGCCGAATTACGGCGACGTCGCGGCGCGATACGACGCAGAGCTTTGCGCTGCCATCGACCGAATCTGTCTCGCTGACGCTGCCCGCCAAGGAGGCAAATGATGAATGCTCAGGTGCAATCCCAAGTACAAAGTGCAGCAGTGCTGTGTGAACAGAACATTGCGCTGACGATTCCGTGCTACCAGCGGCCTTATGTCTGGCCCAGTGAAGACGTGAAGGACCTGCTGGAGCAGATCATTCAGGCAAGCGCTGTTGATGAAAGCGGCACCCCTGAGCAGTCGCACTACTTCATCGGTACTGTGCTGACCAGCCAGGTGCCGTCGGGTGTGGATTCGGCAGCAGACATAACCTACGAACTGATCGACGGCCAACAGCGCATGACGACGTTGATGGTGCTGGCATTGGCGTTTTGCGAGCAGATGCCTGATTCATCCTTGCGTTCGCTGGTGGTGCTGGGTAGCGCACCACGCCTCACGTTCAACATTCGTGAGGAAGTCCAGGCGCGTTTGAGTGCCTGGGCGGGGCTGACAGACGAAGTTGCAGTGGATGAGGAGGTAGCGTCCAACCCTTATCTGAAACACCTTTGCGCTGCGCGCAAAACGGCATCCGACAGGCTGGACAAGCTCTTGGCGGATGAGGGGCGCGAAGCCCTCGAGCGGGTTGGCCATTACCTTTTCAATCGGGTGACGTGGGTCAACAACGTCATGCCCGCCGGCATGGACCTCAACAAGCTTTTTGCCACCCTCAACACCAGCGGTGTGCAACTGGAACAGACCGATATCCTCAAGGCGCGTTTGATGGAGCGTATCAAGCATCATCGCGCCAGCTACGAAGGTATCTGGCAGGCCTGCGAGAACATGGGGGACTACTTCGAGAAGAACCTGCGCGATGTCTTCAAGCATACGGATTGGGGGGTACTGAAGTTCAACGACCTTGCTCAATATTCGCGGGAGCATTTTCACATCGAGCGTGCCGCTGCAGCTACTCAAGAAGGCCGCACCATCAGTGACATCTCATTGATGAAGCATGCCGCAGAGGTGTCATCTGAAACTGAAGAGGATGATGATGCCCGCTATCAGTCCATCATCAGTTTCGGCTTATTGCTGATGCATGCGTATCGCATCTACCAGCACGGTATCAAGGCTGCCGATATCGAGACACGGCTCAATGACAGCAACCTAAATGCAAGCTTTGTCGAGTTCGTCAATCGAGCCAGTGCCGCTGAAGCCAAGGCATTCATGGAGTGCTTGTGGCAAGTGCGTTTCCAGTTTGATCGCTGGGTGGTCAAGTGGGTGCGCCTGGGTGAAGAAGACGATCGCACCTTGCGCTTGTGCTCGTTCAACAACCGCAGCAAAGGCCACGGGCCGACCTGGCGCTCGGTCAATCAGGAAACCTCCGACCTGGGCCAGTTGCAAAGCGTGCGCTACTTCACCGGGGAGCGCAGTGCGCAATATTGGCTGACGCCATTCCTAGGGCGGCTGGTTGAGAATCCAGCGTTGTCCGAACATCAGGTGCTTGCCCTGCTTGAGCAGATTGACAACGAACTGTCACTGACAGAGCTGACCCAGAAATACGCGAGTTATCAGTTGTTGTCCCGCGACACCGTCGCATCGGCCCCGCTGGCAAGCAAGCTGAAATACCTGAAACAGGCGCACGGAACCGGGTTCGAGCATTACTGGTTCCAGAAGCTTGAGTACATCCTCTGGCGCGAGCGGCGCGCCTGCACCTGGATGGACAGTGACAAGTTGAATCTCTACCGCATCACCTCGAAAAACTCGGTAGAGCATGTGCATCCACAGAACGAAGAGTTTGATCGATCACTCGCCGATGACTTGTTGCATGGGTTTGGCAACCTGGTGCTGCTCAGTCCAGGCGAGAACTCCTCGTACAGCAATCAGGCCGTGCTCAAGAAGCAGGCGGCATTCCTCGCCAAGCCCAAGTACGATTCCTTGAAGCTCGCGCACATGTTCCATGTGCTGGGTAATGGCAAGCAGTGGGGCAAATCGCAGATCGATGCCCATTGCGAAACGATGCTGGCGCTGATCGAGGCTCACTATAGGGTGTGAAACAACCCCGACCGCGCAGAAACACCTGTATTGCGAGGTGGGTTGATAGATAAGTTGGGCAGGGCGACCCGCTATGCAGTCGCCCGCTCATAACGCTGTAATGTTCCTCGCAGCGTCTCGAGCAGCTTATGGCGCAGTTCCACAGGTTGCTCGACCACCAGTCCATCGCCCTGCGACAGCATCCACCAGTTCAGCTGCCAGCTGTCACTGACTGTCGCAGTCAGGCGGTACCCACCTTCGCAGGCCTGCAGCGCCATGTCTTCTGCCAAGGGTGTTTCCCGCAGCAGGCGGGCGAGGCTTTCGCTGACCCATGCCTGCAAACTGATCTTCTGCGGGCCACCGAATTGCAAGGCATCGCTGGCAAGGTAGTGGGGAAGGTCGAACTGAGCCGCGCCTTCGCAGGCAGCCGGCAAGATCTCGACGTTGAGAAACCGATGCACTGCGTACTGTCGCAGGTCCGAATAATGATCGGCGGTACCGATCAGGTAGGTGGCTACACCACGTTGCACCAGAGCCAGAGGGTTCAGTGTCAGTTCACTGGTCTTGTTGCCATGGGCGGAGTAGTAGCGGCAAGCGATCTGACGCTCTTCGAGAAGGGCCAGTTGAATCGTCTCGAGAATCTCCGCCGAGATGCTTGGCGCCTGCAGGTTGAGCTCTGGGCGAACACTGGCAACCTTGCTCATCCAGCGCGCCGCCAGGTTTTCATCGGCCATGTTCTCGAGCTTCTTGCGCGCATGCTGGAAACGGCCCTGCAGTGCCTTGAGCATTCCGTTGGGCAGCAGCGGGCGAATGGTGTCTTCGATGAGTGTCAGGCTCAACGCTTCACTGACGCTCATGCCGGGCAGGTCGATGCTTGCCCCCGGGGCCCAGTGCCAGCCGAACGGTTTACCTCGGTCATTGCACGTCAGCGGGAACACGCGCGACAGTTCGATCAGGTCGCGTTCGACGGTACGTTTGGTAATGCGATAGCCCGTATCCCGCATTTTCTCGAGCAATTCACCGCTGGTGATGCCGGGGCCCTTGGTGGGTAGCTTGTGTAGCAGTTCCCATTGTCGGCTGATGGTGTCGCGGGAGCTGATTTGTGGCAATTGCGAAGCTTCCTTGTCGAAGCCTGGGCGGCGGCATGCTACCTGGATGGGTAGCCCTTGGCCGCCTCCGGGCAGCAGATCTTTCAGGTAGGCAAACAAGTAATGCGCCTGCAATGCCAGGCGCAAGATACCTCGCCGCAGGGGGGGGCTATCGTGGCGTCAGCCTTGGAAAACATGCTTGATCAGGAATGCTTCCAGGTTGTCATCCAGGGTACGGACGACACCACCGTTGGGGGTAGCCCACAGCACGACCCGCTGACTGCGGTTGTCGTACAGGTAGTATTGGCCGTCTCCCAGCTCCAGCAGCGGTATCGCAGTTGCTGGGTAGCTGGGGTCCGACGCCAGGTCCTTGTAAGCATTGAGTGCGTGCAGGAAGTAGTCTTCCGGCACGCCAAGGCCGTAGGTTTCGTAGGCGTCATGGGCAATCACGCCGAAGCGCTCCAGGTACTCCCGGTACTCGTTGGCAAGTTCGAACCCCAGGTTCGATTCGAGCGTATCGATGTTTGCCTTGGTAACAGGCCGGGTAGCAGCCTGTTGTTCTGCGACCAGTTTTTCCAGTGTTTTCATGTAGGCACTCGCTTACCGTTGGCTCTCGATCTGTTCGGCTCGCGCCTTCCAGTATCCCTTGCGTTCCTTGTCGAAATCGTCCCGTGCGATTTCCGACTCTTTCAGTTTGTTGTGCAGCACATTGTCATTACCATTGCCCCTGTGCTCATCGCGTGTGAGCTCGGCCAGGGGAGAGTCCTGCTTTTGCCCAATATGGTGCAACTCAATCGGTCTGCCCTGCGCATCGAGCGGGGCGAGGCCCAGCTTCATTCGCTCCAGGTTGGTGCGGTCGAAGGCATCTTTCTGATCGTAATCGATGTCGGTGCGGATCAGTGCATCCTTGCCGTTGACCTGGGCCGGCTCCAGGTTGGCCTCTTCGTAGATACGCGCTTCGGCCTCGCTGTTGATGACGTCCAGCAACTCCTTGGGGAAACCGAGCTTCTCCAGCCGTTCACGAGTTTCGTCACCCATGCCGGGCAGCTCGAGGCGGCTTTCCTGGGTCAGCACGATCGGCCGATCCAGCTGTGCGATGATCAGGCATTTGTCGGGTGTTTCCCTGGCGAGCAGGGCGAGGCGGGAGGGGGCTTCAGCCTTCTCGATGGCAAAGTTCTCGAAGTTCACCGGACGCTTCCTTTTTCATGGTGCGCGTGCCACATCGCATAAATGTCGAGGTGGCTTTCGTGCTGCAGGCTGTAGTCTTTCATCAGGCATTGCTGAGCGGCGAGGGCCAGCTCGACTGAAAGGCCGTTGGCACTCTGTTCGAGCAGCCCGTCGAGCAATTGGTCCAGGTGCGTGTAGTCATTGGCCTCCTGTATGATCTGGTTGACCTGGCGGCGGCAATTCAGCGTATCCACCACCAAGCGCGCCAGGCGCTCGAAGGCTTCCGTTCGCCAGATGCCTGGTGCCTGCTGGTTACGGTACTGTGTGACGATCTGCAACAGGTTGATGCGGGTGCGGGCAGGCAATGGCAGTGCGCACAGGCCCTGCTGCAGCAAGTCGCAGTCAATCTGGGCAGGCGTAACCACGCGCTGGCTGAGTAGCAGCTTCAGCAATTGGCCGTTGAAGTCACTGCGGGCGATGCCCGCCGTCGCTTGCGGCTGGTATTGGTAGGGCGCTTCCTCGCCTTTGAACTTGCGCACCTGGCACATTACAGGTTCGAGCCAGTCATTCTGATAGACGATGGCTACACCTTTGGGGAGCCTGGCAATCTCGTCCAGCTGCTCGTCATCCAGCGCCACGGACTTACCGATCAGGCGGCGATCGGTTTCATCGGGCAGGCGCATGATGATCTTGGTGTTGGTGTTGCGAATCGCGGCAATGTCCACGGCATGGGGCGATTGGTCTGCGATGATGAAGCCTTCACCGTAGGTGCGCATCTCGGCAATGGCGTTGGTCAGCATTTCTACAGACTTGGCCATCAGCCCCGCACCCTCGGCGCTGCCTTCCGGGCTGCGTTTGAGGATGTTGTGGGCTTCTTCGAGCACCGTGACGTGGCGCAGGGGCTGGTTCATGCCGCCGTGGGCCATGCGGTGCTCGCTCAGGCGCATCACCAGGATACCCATGATCAGCGCCTTGGTTTCTGAAGAACCGATGCGGCTGAGGTCGACGATCACATTGCTGTCGAACAGGACGTCGTTGTCGATTTCGTCGGCCACGAACAGTTGGCCATTGAGGCCGTTGGTCAGTGATCGAATGCGGGTCGACAGTGAGCCGATGTAGTTGCCTTTGAGCTCCTGGGAATAGGCCGACGCCTCGATCACTTCCTGTAGCGTTTCCAGCAGGTCGACGAAGGTGGGGAATATTTCCTCGTTGTAGCGGTTGCTCGAGCTTTCCAGGTCCCAGCCGCAGCGCAGGTAGGCTTGCAGGATTGCGTCCTTGAGCACTGCGGGCATAGCTGCGTACATCGGCCAGCAGACGTTGAAGATCTCCACCAGGCGGTCGACATGCTCGAGTACGTGGATTGCTGCCGGAAAGCGGAACGGGTTGATTCGCAACAAGGCGCTGTGCGCCGGGTGGGTGCCGAGCACAGTCACATCGCTGCGATGGCCGAACACATGTTTGTATTCGCCCTTGGCGGGTTCGATGACAAGGAATGGCACGCCAGCGGCGCTGACCTGGTCGAGCATTTCGTAGAGCGTGTTGCTCTTGCCTGCACCTGTGGAACCGCTGATGAACACGTGGCTGGACAGCTGGTCCATGTCCAGCTCAATGGTCTGCGGCAGGTTTTCCCACAGGTGACGGATGTTGCCCAAGGATAGCTGTCTGGCACCCGGGCGCCGTGTGGTCTGGTCGTCCAGGCGCTGTACCTTGCGTCCGAATGCCTGGGTTTCGACGACCGACACGGTTGAAGTGGAGCGCCGTGGCAGGCTCAGCTGGATTGCCATTTCCTTACCGGAAATCAGCGTAGCAGGGGTCACGAACGGTACCGGCACGCGGCTGGCGAACGCAGGTTTGAGTTCGGGGTGGCTGAGGCGCGTGAGCCATTCAAGCACGGCAGACTTGTTGCTCGACGTCCAGGTGGTGAGCGCAAAGTCTTCGTGGCTGGATTTGCTGCCGCGTACCAGGCCCAGGAAGATACTTGCCAGCGATTCGGACGAGGCGCTGCTGTCACCGATGAAGTAGGCAGCAGAATTCCAGCCGCCGTAGGTCTTGGCTTCGTCGATACGTTGCAGATGGTGATCAATCCTGCCCAGCAACTGCTCGATCGTCTTGTCCACCGATTCGATCGACAGCTGCCGGTTGCTACCGCTGGTGCGGTTGACCGATTGGCTGTCGGTCGTGCTGCTGGTGTGGGTTGTCGACTGTGTACGGGCAGAGGACTCACTCCAGGACGTGCCATTGCTTTCGCTGGTGCCTCTGGTAGCCGAATGGCTAGTACCTGTGCTGCGTGTTTCATTGAATGCAGCGGCGATGCCTGACCCAACCTGAGCACCGACCACCGCGCCCACCGGGCCCAGGAACGATCCGGCAAGCGCGCCGATGGCGCTACCGGCAATGGCGGCTGCCTTCGAGGCTTCGGTTTGCGAACTGAAGCTTTCAGTGGTGCCATTGCTCTCGCTGGTGGAGGTTCCAGTCGTACTGCTGGTGCCGCGAGTTTCGGTAAGGCCAAGGCTGTGGCCAAGTGAGGTGCTCAGGCCTTGGCTGATACTCAGGCCAATGCTGTCGCTATCTTGCTCGCCATAGGAAAGCTGCTGTTTTGCCAACGGTGAAAGTTGGGTCGCCACCTGTTCGTAGCCGATCCGAATGGTATCCAGTTTCTGCGAAGAAACAGGTTCGGCCAGGATCAGTGCCTGGTATTCGCGCCGCTCTGCTGCGTCGATGAAGCGCTCCAGCCCCTGCATGAAGTGGTCGCGGTTTTCAGTCGACAATGCAGGTACGCCCGTGACAGCGGTAATGCTGGCAGATGGGTTGCTTTTCTCGTTTTCGAGCTTGTCGAGCAGCGCATTGGCGTCCTGGACGCTCAGCGCTTGCAGTGCACTACCCGGGAAGTGGCCTTTGAAGGTCTCGCGCAGCAACTCGCCGGAGTTGTGGCCGAGCATCTTACCGGGTTCGCCACGGGTACCAATGAACAGTTCAGTCTCGATGCCATTGGAGCGCAAGAACAGGAACACCGTATAGCCAGCGGCGCCCAGTGCTGTATAGGCGGCAGTGGTGCTTTCCAGCACCGACTGCTTGTTGTCCTGGACGATGCGCTCGACGCGGAATATCCGCAGGTCGCTGGCGCGGTTCAGGCTGATGCGCTGGTTTGACGCGATGACCGGGTACTGCTCCAGTTCGCTCAGGTAGCTACGGTTGATCAGCGCACGCCCAGCGGCCAGGGTGAGCGTGGCGTTTTGCTGGATCTCGCGGATTGCCAGCGGGGTCAGGGTCGAGGTTGCCATGGCGTTATTTCACCAGCGCAACCAGAAAGACCACCAGCGCAGCCAGGGCGCCGCCGACAAGCAAAGCGGCTTTGAAGACTGGGTTGCGGTCGTTGTCTGCGGCGCGGGGTTGCGATTGGTGGCCTTGGTGAGCCTGGTGCGACTGTTGTGACCGGGAGTTCTGCTGTTGAGGGCGGTGCGAAGCGGGTGCGGCTTGACCAGCGTTGGCACTGGCACTGGCACGTGGTTTAGGTTGCACGGGCGCGAAGCCTTCTACGCCTTGATGGCGCAACAGGTCACGTACTTCGATGAGGTGCAGGAAGCGCTCCTGAGCGTAGTTAGTCTTGAGGTAGACAACCTGCAGCTCATAGTACTCGCTCGTCCACAGCTTCTGGTCCGATTCCATCGCGCGAGCGAATGACTTCTCAGAATAAGCTTCCAGAAGCGCTGGAACCTGCTTGGCTGCCCAGGCCAATGCAGCACGGAGGTCGGTAGAGGTCAGGCGATTGTCATCCAGCTCCATGCGAAGGGCGGTCCGGATGGTGAGCAGCTCGCCTTCCTGTACGAACTTCCTGAGGTTGGAGGAGGGCTCATAGTTTGACTGCACGTTGACGTCACTCTCGGCTTGAGTTTCTGGAGGCGTTTGCGTAGGCACAAAACCTTTCACCCCGGTTTTGCGCAGATGCTCGCGAACGGCGAGCAAGTGCTCAATGCGCTCCCGGGCGAAGTTCTGCTGAGTGAGCCACATTTGACGAGTCAGGTAGTCTGCACTCCAGCTCACGGGGTCGGGGTCAAGGGCATTTTTCCCAACCCCTGGCTCGAAGGCGACCAGCAGCTCCGGGGACTGTTTCACGGCGCGATCCAGAAGGTCATTGAGCAGGACGGTGCTGGCATTAGGGTCCTTGATTGACAGCAGATAACTCTTCCTGGCTTCGGCAAGCATATCGGTGGTCATGTTGGGGCTCCTTAAATAGCCAGTGTGCTGTCGAGCTTGGTTTTGAAGTTATCGATCCAAGCACGCAGTGCCTTGGCTTCGGAAACTGCAATTTCGCGGGCGTTTCGGTCTGTGGTTTTGGAACTCAAGGACGTCAGCAGTTCGGCAAATTTGAGGTCAAATTCGCGGGTCATGAATGCAACGTATTGTTCGATCAAACGGTCCTTGCCAACCTCAATTTCCCTGCGAGCGTTTTCGACCAGGCGTGTGAATTCGGCCTGGATTCGAGTTGAACGCTCCTGCCAGAACTTCTCGAGATCGACGTAATTTTCGTTGCCGTAATCCCGTACCGTTCTGGTCGAGCCCCAGGAGAAGGGGTTCCACCAAGAGCTGTCGCTTACCTCACGTGTGCCAATGACAACGCGTTTAACTTGAATATCATCCTGGCATACGGACAGATTGAACGAGATGTTCGAGGCCGCCTGTTTAAGCCCCTCGAAAATTGGCAGGTTCAAGCTCTCGGTGCCTTGGAAGATTTCTGTGACGTAACGCTGATACTCGGTATGCAGGTCTTGGCGGATAAGCTCTTGACTGGAAATGAACACCGACTCGTACTGGTTCACCAGCTTCCGATGGTTGAACTGCAGCAGTTCTTCTGCTTCTTGCACGCGCGCTTCGGCAATGCTTACCCGAACGTCGTTTTGCATGAAGTTTGCGCCCAGCTGCTTGATGATGGGCCCAATAACGGCTTCCAGCTTGGCCAGCTCAAGCTCTGTGTCTCGGGGGAGGGTCTTGCCCTCACGCTCCAGCTTGTCTTTGTAAGCGGCGGTATCGAAGCCCTTTTCCTGCCGCTGCTGCAGGCCCTGGATCTCCTCGTTCAGATGAGCCAGGGCCCTTTCATCTTGTTGCAGTTGTTCGATCAGGTCAGTTTCATTCAATCCCACTCGAATGGCGTGACCCAGGGCTTCATAGGCGCGTTTGAGCCGGTGCGGCAGGTTGTACTTGTCGATGTACTCGTCGATCATCGCTTCGACTGCCGGCAAGCCGCTGCTGAGCAGCAACGGGGAATGGCGTTTTTCCTGCAGCGAGCGATGCACGCGAGAGGTGATCGGCATGTACTGCAGCATGTTCATGCTTGGCTCTTCGCTGAACATGTCTGCCATCGACTTATGCTCGTTGCGCTCCTTGCGCGTGTGCAAGTCGCTCGGTTTTCGGATCAAGCGAGTGAGGTTGGCAGAGATCGGATAAATCAGGGGGTTCTGAATACCATTACTGGTGAGGTACTGGTTCACGCGCTTGAGTACAGAAGGGATATCTTCTCCTTGCTCAGGATCAAACACGTCCATTTTGTTGATCACGAAGATGAAGCGATCCTTGCTTTGCTTACCACCCTTGCGCATGGTCTCGGCGACCAGACCGAGCAGATTGCTGTCATCGTTGGTGCCCAGCTGGCTGGCATTCAGCACATACAGGATAAGCGGGTTGCGCCGGGAATCCTGAATGAAACTCATGGTCTTGAGCTGATGCTCTTCATCCTGGCTATTGTTGGGGCCAGGGGTATCGGTCAGGACCAGGCGCACGTCCTCGCGCTCGCGAATCGCAACGATATTGCCTTCGATATCGATCAGCTGGGTGTCCTCGAGTTGGTTCCACTCTTTGAGGCATTCCAGGTCGACATTGTCAGCCGCACCCACTTCTTCACCTTTGCGGTTGAAGCGTTTGGCCGAGAATCGATCGGCCATCCGATCATTGTCAGTGATCCGGGCAATTGTCGCAGTCGTCGCTTCGTTCGCCGCAGGGAGCAGGTCGCGCCCCAGCATCGCGTTGATCAATGTCGACTTACCCGATGACATGGTCGCGACGACATAAACATCGAAGTCACGGTTGAACGCTTCATCGATGGACTTGCGAACCTGCTCGTTGTCAGCGATGAACTGATCGAACTGAGGGTGCTCGCGCGCCTCGGCCATCAAGGCGCGGATCTGCTCCAAGCGTTGTTCGGTAGGTACGGTCTGGTGCCACTCCAGTTCCACCTGCATGCCATTGGCAATGGCCACGTTAGCGGCTTCCTGGATATCCAGGAAGTCAGACTCAACACCTGTAAAAGCGACATAGAAGCGATTGTCTCCATTGAACAGTTCGCTCAATTCATCGAACAGCTTTTCGACCCACAATTGCAGGCGCGACTCCTTGTAGCTCGACAATTTGCAGCCGTCTGCCGGGGCCTGGTCGTTGATCGAGAAAATCGTTTCGACGGTGAAAGGGTTGTGCGTGATATGGATGCGGTTCATGGATTCTTGATCGATTGACGTTGATGTTTGATCAGGGCTTCTACGGTCTTCAAACCGCTGATGGCCACCAATTGCTGCAAATCGTTTTTTTCGCAGGCTTGCGCGTCGAGCGCTTTGAGCTGACGTTGCCGTTCCAGGCTGTTGAGTGCCTTGAATACGCCTTTCTTGATGGTGTCTGGCACCACCATCGCATGAAGTAGCGAGCGCTTGTTTTCCTGCAGGTCGGCAAGGGCCTGGTGAAGCCTCAGCCGCTGCGAGCGAGTCAAGGCCTGGGCCTTGAGGGCCTTGCGGGCATAGAGTGCGACGTTGGCCATGGTCGGGATGATGATCGGTTGTTCAAAGCCAATGGCTGTGAGGTAGCGGTGAGCCTTCCCGACATAGGCATCAATGGTTTCACCCGTCTCAGGGTCCAGCAGGTCGACTTTGTTTAGGATGAAGTAGATCGTGTGGTCAGGTCGGGTCGCGAGTTCATCACGAATTTGCTCTAGCAGCGCGCGATCATCCTGCGTGCCCAGTTGGCTGGCATTAAGTACATAGCACAGGGCTTTGAAAGAAACAGTCCGTACCGCTTCGAGCATCAGCTCTGCATGCCTGTGGTCCTGGCTGTTGTTCGGGCCGGGGGTGTCATGCAATACCAGGCCAGATGCAGGGCTGGGTACAATTTTGAAGTTGCCTTTCAAGCAGATTCGCTTCACTTCGCTGTTGGCATTCCAGTCACGAAGCATCGCGGCTGAAGTGTCCTTAAGTCGCGCAAGCTCTTGATTATCATGCGAGTAGCAAGCACCGTCGAAGGTCCGCGCGCCTTGGCGATGTTCGACACGCGTTATGCAAGCGGTAGTGGCTTCGTTGGCGGTGTGCAGCAGTTCTTGCCCGATCAGGGCATTGATGAACGATGTCTTGCCTGCACTCATGGTCGCCAGTACCAACACATCGAAGGGGGCGCTACTTGTCTGACGAGGCCTCGTTTTTCCCGAGTGGGCCACTAACCTTGTTGCATGCTTCATGTTTCTCACGGTCCTGTTGAGCTGATGGCATTCATGGCGATATGGAGAGTACTGTTGGAAAGTAAGGGGGGCGAGGGCGTTCGCCCTGTCCGCTGGAAACAGGCTTGCATGAAGTTGCGACAAGTTGAGTCGCAAGCTCCATGCGACTGATCAGATCATCGGGGCGGCGTACCCGGTACGCTAACTACAAGGCGAGCTTGGGGGGCATCCAGCGGCTGATGCTTCCGATCAGGCTGGATGTGAAAAAGATTGTGAGCAGGCGCAAAGAAACGTCCTTGTGTCAGTTGGTGGCATATTGCTACTTCTGGCAGTATCGCATCTTACGAGCTATCGACGTCAAGCAGAGAATCTTGAATGCCACCAACGTCTGAGAGTGCCGCATCGGGATGCTACTTCTGGCCGGTTGTTGTCTGTCGCCACTGGCAGCAATGGGTAGTTTGCAGTCATTCAAAGATATTTTTTGAACGTTGTAGCCGTGATCGCCACCATCCACCCAAGTAGTGCAGCGCACGGCAGTAATACCAAAATGGGATTTATGGACCAAGGGAGTGCGAGGTAGATCACCCAAGGGCTCACCATCAGTGGCAGCAACGTCCGCTTCGCTCGGTGGTAGACAAAGCTACTCTCGCGATCCGCTCCGAACTTGCGCAGGTCGCGACGCATCAACCCATCGATCGTGCCAGTGACCGCAGCAAGAAAAAATAGCGGGATCGCCAAGGTAAGAACGACCAGACGCACCATGAACGTGAAGATCGTGAACAGGGTCGCGAGCAGGTAGTCCTGCATAACAACGTAAGCGTGCGCGAACTGGCCCTGCAATGACGCTTCTCGACTGAGCAATTTCAGTTGGGTATCGGATTGCGCCCATCCGGAGCGCACTACGATCCAGTCGTTCAGGTGCTCAAGTACGGTGGCGGTTGCTTGCGCCGGCTCTTGCACCAGTAGGGAACTCTTGAAGTGACTACTGAGCCAAGCCAGCTCACTCAGCCACATTGCATGGCTATGATGCCAACCCTGTTCTGGCCAGAACCAGAGCATGCCCATGAACTCCAGCACGATGGAAAACAGCAGGGAAGCAAACAGCAGGCCAAACAATCGCAGGCACAACTCAAGCGCGCCGAAGATCAGCCCTGATCGTCGTTGTGTCTGAGGCGGGTTGGTTGGGGCGGTAGGCATGATGCTTCCAGGTATTCTTGGGCTGTCAGGGGATCACGTGGCGGGTTTACGCCCGGGTGGTGGCATCTCTGGATCGAAGTCGACCGTCGGGGCACCGCCGGCACTGCTCCACCAACTTCCCGCATTGGCGTTGTAGGACTCGCGCATACGTGCGGCCAGGGTCTGCAGATCCGCCGGCATCGCATCGTCGCTGGCAGGTTTAGGCAGCGGCATCCGTACCTTCCACAGTTGCCCGCCTTCCTGGAACGAGAACATCTGCCCCTTGGGCAGGGCGATGATGTGCGCGGGCTCGATCAACGGCACGGCGGTGCTGGTCACGCGGTCCTGTGAGGACGATGTGAAGTCGGTACGGGCATCGGGATCCGCCGTGTCCGTCGCGCCGGAGACCAAGGTGCGCGTCTGCACATTTACCTTGGGCAGCTGATTGGTCAGCAGTTCGGCAGTCGCGGTTTCCCGTACGCGCAGCATCTGCAGCGTGTTGAAATTGCCGATGACCTGACCGGCCTTGGCCCGGCTGCCGATGCGCGCCTCGATGTCGCTTAAGGTCTGGGTGTAGGCAGTGACCTGGATACCGGCACCGCCGCCTTTGTTGATCAGCGGAATGAATTCATCGCCCATCAGCTCGTTGAACTCGTCGGCGTGCAGGTTGATGGGCACCTTCTCGGTCGTAGTGGAGGAGTCGGGCAAACCGTGGTCGATGCCATGTTTGTAGATGTGCCCGGCCACGGAGACCAGGTCGGCAAACATCGAGTTGCCGACTGCTGCGGCGACCTCGGCATCGGACAGCGCATCCAGGCCGACGTAGACGATGCCGCGTTTACGGATGACTTGTAGCCAGTCGAAGATAGGCCTTGGGTCGTCCAGATCTGAATAATTGGGTGCCAGCAACTGGGCCGTTTTGCCACTGGTGAGCTTCTCGAGCAGCGGCAGCAGCGAGGCGACGATCTTGTCGAAGTAGGTGCGGTCGTAGCGCACCGCCGAGCGCAGGCCATCCATTACTGGGTCGAATAGGCGCTTGGCGGTCAGGTACTGCTCGATGGCGACCACACGTTTCTCGCGGCCGATCATGTGCCGCGGTATGTTTTTCTCGTTGAGCCGAGCCTCGAGATCAACAATGGTCTCCCAGGCCTGCGGGTCATGCCGGGCGAAGAAGTGCTGGGCGTACTCGATGAACAGTGCATCGATGTTTACTACGTGGCGCTGGATCTGCAGGTAGTCGGGGCGCCGGCCCAGCTCGATCAGAGCTCGGGCGATGATGTTGACGAAGCGCCAGGCGAACTCGCGAAACGCCGCCGAGTTGCCTTCACCGCTCAGCTGGCCAGCGATACGGGTGGCGACTTCCGAGATGCGACCGAAGCGGCCGATGGCGTTGTAGCGTGCGGAAATCTCCGGCCAGCCCAGGTGAAAGACGTAGAACTCGTGTTCACGGCCGGCCCGTCGCGCTTCCACGTACATGCGCTTGAGCAGGTCGGCATCGCCTTTGGGGTCAAAGACAATCACCACTTCCTGGCTTGGTCGGTGAATGTCCTGGGTGATGTAGACCTCGGCCAGGCGCGTCTTGCCGACCCGCGTGGTGCCCAGCACCAGGGTGTGGCCCACGCGTTCGCCCAGTGGCAAGGAGGCTTCCTGCTCGTTGGGCTCGACGCCATGCAGCAGCGGTGAGCCGCCCACGGGCGGCAGCGGTCGTACCGGGTTGAGCGGGCTGTCCCAGGCGGTCACTCGGGGCAGGAGAGAGAGCCCAGGTGGGGCTTTTTCCAGCAAGTGCTCCAGGCGCCGGGCCCACTGGTAGGCCGCTGACTGGTTGACGTAGCGGGCGAGCGCGGGGTCTTGCGCTTCGAGCAAACGCTGGGTGTGCAGGCGGCTCCAGTGAAAGCCACGCCCCATGAACAGGCGCTTACTGCTGACCGGGATCTGTCGGCTGGTCAGCGAATAGCGGGGTAGGCGGCGGATATTACGCCGATAACGCAGGACAATGCGGGCCTCATTGAGGCGCTTGAGGCCGAAGGCGGTATAGGCCAGGGCCATACCGGCGCCAATCTCCGGTGACAACGCCACCGCCCAAGGCGAATGCAGGCACAGCGCGCCGGCACCGGCACAGATCCCCACGGTGTACAGTTCCACCGCTGGGCGCAGCAGGGATTCCATTGCATGATCACCCATGGCGGTGCCTCACTGTTCCAGGCCGGTTGGTGTGATCAGTACCGGGTAGTGCTCCAGCTCAAGTCGTTCGGCAATGTCGTCTCCACTGACCGGCCAGATGGCCAAACCAGGCGCTATCGCCTGGATGCGCTGCAGCGCCGCTGCATCAGCGACTTCAACGGCCAAGCCGTTGGCGCCCAACCGCTTCAGTGCTGGCGCGTGCTGCGCCAGCCACGCCAATGAGGCGTTGTCCCCACCAACCAGGAACAGCGGGACCATGCCTGGCAGATCCAGTTTTCTGCGCGGGACATCGCCCGGCGTGAGGCGCTTGCTGTGCACCGGCAGCACCCAATTCAGTATGCGTGGATCGGGTCGTTCTACCGGCGCGGCCGATTCAGTGGCCATGGCAGAGGGCGTCGGCAAAAGCAATGCGCTGGCAGCTAACGACCACACGAACCAACTGATCAACAGGCCTCCGCGAACTTCAATCATGAGCGTGGCCCTCCACGGTTGGGCATGGCGGCTTCAAGGCGCTGCCAGTGCTGGCTGAACTGCGTGCGGTAGCGCGCCGCTGGGGCCCCACCCGCAGGCCGGTGGTAGCGGCCGGCGGCGATGACCCAGTCACCGACGTCGGCGTAGTGCTCGTGTAACAGGTCGGCGGTGACGGCGAGGTTGCTATGCGGGTCGAGGGCATCGCAGGCGGTGGGGTAGCGCTCCGGGTGATAACCCAGGTTGGTTTGCCCCAGGCCGACATCGATGCGCTTGGGATCATGCCGGGTGAGCGCCACAGTGAGTGCGGTGCAGGCCTGGTCACGGGTGGCGAAGCGCTGCGGCGTGCCGGCCACATTCAAGGTCCATGGCCAGGGCATGAGCTGCCCACGCAGCAACGTACCGCTCTCCTGCTGGGCAATGGCGAACAACACCGAGGCCGGGATGCCGGCCTGGGCGGCGGCCAACTGGTAGGCTGGCGGGGGCAGGCCGCCCGCTTGGACCGCCGCCCCCCCAAGCAGGGCCAGGGCGAAGCTCAGTCGACGCGTTGCCATTTCCCTTCCACCTGTTGAAAGCGTGCGGGCAGGGGGCGGCTTGCGCCGAGGGTGAACCAGCGGCCACGGTCGTGATTGAGGGTGACCTGGCCGCTGCCAAGCTGGGCAGGGGTAATGCCCACCTTGCGTGCCCATTGCCGAATGCGCGCATCATCGCCCTGGCTGCCCACCAGGTAGAGGTCCAGGTGGGCGCCGCTGCTCAGCCATTGGCGGATGCGGGCCTCGCAAGTCGTGCACGGGGCCTCCACAAACACCGCATAGCGCGGGTTGCTCGACGGGGTTACGGCATCGCTCATCCCCTGTACCGGCAGCAACCCCGGAAACAGCCGCCCCCAAGCAGCGGAGTAGGCTTTTTGATACGCCAGTTCGCGTTCGGCGCGCTTGGCTTCGAGGCGTACCTGCAGCTCGGCATAGCGCTGACGCTCCTGGTCCGAATCGGCTTCCACGCCCAGGGTGGTCAGCGGGTCGAGTTGGGGTGACCAGTAATAGCGGGGCCCGCTCTGCAGACGCTCGAACTTGGCCCATTCGTCATCGGTCAGCCCCCAGGCCTTGGCTTGTGCTGCGGACCGCGCTTGCTGCAGCGCGGCCTGCTCGCTGGACCGCTGCTGCGTTTCGACCGTGGCTGGGGCACTCCATCCCGATCCCGATACCAGGCAGATGGGAAATAGGAGCAGCGAGAGAGTGATGAACCGGGCCATATGCACCTCGTCACGGCAGCGGAAGCGAGTGCTCGCCTTGGCCAGGCACAAGAAACACGGCCTGGTTCCGCCGGATCGCCTTGAGCTGCCAGTCGTTCAGGCTGTCGCCGGGCTGCAGCAGGTGGACGGTCGGCAGGGCGTGCGCGCCTGCCGGTAGCGCCGAGACAAACCGGACGTCGCCCCGGGTCTCGATACCCAGCAGCGTGAACGGTGGCTTCGGGGCTTGGATTTTGGCGGCCTGTTTGGCGGAGGCTGCAGGCTGGGGTTGTGTGGATGGCACAGCCGGGCGAGCGACGAGGGCGTGGACAGCGGTTTCGGCATTGCCCATTCGCTGCTCCAGCGCGGCCAGGTCGGCGTTGGTCGGTCCCACAGGCACTGCTTCAATGGACTTGAGTGAAGCGCTCACCTCATTCAGCTGTTTGCTCAGCGTCGTGAAGGTTGCATCCTGTTGGCGCTGATGCTCGTCCAACGTTTTCACTTGCCGCGGGAGTGCCGCGAGGGCGACGCTAAGTGCATCGAGGTCCCGTCGCAGCGCCGGTACTGGATCGGCTGGTGCATTATCAGCGGCGACCATGAGCGCGGTCAGTTGTTGTTGGTGGTTGTAGGTCACGGCGGCTAGCACGGCGGCGCCGAGGCACAGGGCCCCGAGCACCAGGGCTTGAAAGTGATGGACCTTCATGGCGCGATCTCCAGGGGCGGGCGAGGTGGGGCGGGCACCGGTGCGCGAAGGGCGTAGCACACGCTGCGTTCAACAGGGTCGATCACGAGCCGCCAGGCCGGGCCGCCCAGGATGGTCAAGGCGTCCAGCAGCGCCATCGGCCCGAGTTGGTGCTGCACGGCCGGCAGGGGACGGCTGAACAAGGTGGTGGTCTCGGCGCGGTTGGCGCAGAGTGAGTAGCCCGAGCGCTGCAACACGTGGTGCAGGGCATCACCCACCGTCGCGTGCAGCGCCGGTGAAATCTGCACGGTGATGAGCTGGAACAATGGCTGGCGTTGCTCCAGCGTCGGTCGCGTGCTGAGCAGGGTGTAGCGGTCTTGGCGGACCCACGCCGGTGACTCTGCCAACGGCTTGGACGGGGTGGCCGGAGCTGGTACGGCTTTGGCTGGCGCCGTCGGTGGGGTGATGGCAGGCGACGTGTTGCAGC
Source organism: Pseudomonas sp. PS1(2021) (assembly GCF_020405165.1). Lineage (NCBI taxonomy): Bacteria > Pseudomonadati > Pseudomonadota > Gammaproteobacteria > Pseudomonadales > Pseudomonadaceae > Pseudomonas > Pseudomonas sp. PS1(2021). Next base: position 1,210,513 of record NZ_CP084484.1, read on the forward strand.
CCGCCAGCGCGAGTATCAGGACCAGGTAAGGAAGTGCGGGCGTGGGCATGAGCAGGTCTCGACAGTAGGTGCCGACACCTTGGCAACGCCCGCGAGGTGTACCCACTGAAAAACCGAAGTTGACCGGCCGGTTTATCGGGCCCAACACATAAAAAAGGCGCCCTGCAGGGCGCCTCGGGTCAATCGTCAGTAAACACCGACAGTCCTACCAGCGGCGCTGCATCGGGATCAAACACCAGGAAACGCGTGTCGGCCTGGCTGGCCAGCAGCAACAGGGTCATCAACACCGGCGGTACCTGCTCGTCCAGCAGGCGCGTGCAGACCTCCGCCGCTGAGCAACCGAGGCCCTCCATTTGGGCGCTGCGCTGCCAGGGTGTCGAGTACAGCTTGCAGCCGACGGAACGGTTGCTGACCAACCGGAAGCATTTAAAGAAACCGACCGGTCGTTCGCTGCGGGCAAGCTGCTCAAGGTAGGCGTACTCGTCGGCCGGTAGGTGGGCTGAGCTGATCTCCCAGCTGCGGCTGTAGTAGCCGGTGGCAAAGGACAGCTGCTCCGCCGCTTCCAAGCTGGGAAGGTCGCCAACGTGTACCGAGCCACTCAGCCGCTCGGCGGTGACCTGGTACAGCACGGTGGTGACCACGCCGTCCGCGGGCAACTGCATGCGAAGGAAACCCGAGACATCCTGGCCTTCCGTGATGACGGCACAGTCGTCATCGAACACGCACGCCTGGCAGTTGATGTGATCGTCGTCCAGGTCCAACTGGGCGGTGTGCAGAGAACGGTAGCAGGGCGGGCACTGGTCGTCGTAGTGGATCTGGACCACACGTTCGCAGGCGAATGCATGGAAGCCGCGGGCAAACGGGTTGGGGGTTGAGGTGAGCATGGTAGCGCTCCAGGAAAAAGAGGACGCCACCCCATACAGGCAGTGGCGAACGAGAGAAGGTTAGATCCAGCCGTATTCGGCCAGGGAGAGGGGCTGACCTTCACCGACGATGATGTGGTCCAGAACGCGGACCTCGACCAGCGCCAAGACTTCGATCAGGCGGGTGGTCAGCACGCGATCGGCGCCGCTGGGCTCTGGGCAGCCGGAAGGGTGGTTGTGGCTGAGGATGACCGCCGCGGCGTTGTGTGCCAGTGCCTTGACCACTACTTCACGTGGATACACCGAAGCACCATCGATGCTGCCGAAAAACAACACCTCGAAGTCCAGCACGCGGTGGCGTGAGTCGAGGTACAGCAGGGCAAACACCTCGTGGTGATAGGGCGCCAGGCGCAGCTTCAGGTAAGACGCGGCGTCGGCGGGTGTGATCAGCACCTCGCCGCGCTGGAAGTAGCGTTGGTCCAGCAACTGCAGGGCTTCGTTGATCAACGCATCTTCGTGGGCGCGCTGGGTCAGGGCCGGGTCGAGAGGCTCGACCAGGGTCAATGATGTGTTCATGAGCAGAACCTCGTGTGCGGGTGCGCTCCAGGGAGAGGGCCCCGGTGGGTGGGATCAGGCGGTCACAGTCGAGTGAAACGATGACGGGTGCCGTGCAACGGGGAGTGGCAGCCTTCGCAGGGGTGAGTGGAGAAGGGGTCGATGCCGGCGCCTGTGTCCGGATCGAAATCAGCGCTGAGCGGCAGTAGCGCCTGCAGCTCGTTGCGCATCTGCGCGATTCGCTGGTCGACATCGGCCTCGCTGTAGTACAACGACAGCGCGCAGAAGTCGTCGTAGGCAACCGCTTGCAGGCAGTCTTCGCAGAGCCAGAAGCTTTCCATGCCAACCTCCGACGTGAATGAACAACAGGCGCTCTGAGAGCGCCTGCTGCTGGCGGTCAAACTGCCTCAGGCAGACTGACGTACTGCGGTGGATTCACGGGCGGTGGTTGGAGTCGGCTGGCACTGATCGGAGTCACCGTCAGTGTTTGCCTTGTCCCCATCCGCCTCAGCAGGTTCCATCGCGTCAGAGGCAGCGTCGGTGCGGGCGGGCGCACGGTAGCTGAACTGGCCATCAACCTTGATCCACTCGATGAAGATCAGTCGGCCTTTGAGGCTGGCGCCGGGTTGCCCCTTGCGTTCGCCTTTTTCGTACAGGAAGGGATCCACCCAGAGGTCGCCGATGCGAAACGCAATAAGGACCTTGCGTTCAGCGCGGACGTCTTCGAGGTGTTCACGGATCAGCCGTTCGGCTTCGCCGCCAGCGACCTTGCAGTCGAAGCGGGTGTACTCGACGTCGTCCGAGGCGCCGTGCAAGGCCGCGATGTCGCAGGCCATGAACGCTTGGCCACGGCGAACCGGGACTTCACGGATCCGGTTCAGGTAACCGATGCCTTGGGTGTGCAGGTTGAAGTAGGTGGTGGGGGCGTTATTGCTTGCAGTGGTCATGGTGGAACTCCTGTTCAGCAGAAACGCGGACATCCACCGGCCCTGGCGGCTGGTGAGTTCCGCAAGGGTGAGGGTGCAAACACATGATCGATAGAGAGGGCGCTCATCACCGAGAGGTCGGTGACCGTGCGAGCTGCCGAGCGCGAGTCGCACTTGGGGAGAACCACCCGAAACGGGCACAGCCTTGAAGGTTCTGGCTGCCTGGGTGCTGTCAACGACAGCGGTGTGCAGCTCATCTATAAAACGCAGCCAACCCTCCGTCAACCAGGGATTTGGGACGGTCTGGACGGGCGGAATTCGGTGGCTTTCGGTGGATTTTCAGCGGCGAAAAAATAGCCCGACGGTCATCAGGCTAGGAGGAGGTGGACCACCTTTGATCCGGCGATGTGACACCGGAGTTCGTCGCTAACTCTCCGCTGTCGATCCACCTGGATCAACCGACCCTTGTCGTGGCCTGGGTCGGAATCAACTGGCACGCATCCGCGCACAAAAGGTGCCCAGTGTTTCGCCGGCGGGCACCGGAGCTGAGCATCGTCGCCGAAGCGGATGACCCTTGAGGCCTGGCACAAGCCGCATGGGTCATCCACCTGGGAGACTTGGAACGCTGAGAAGTTATCCGCAGAGGCGGTGAAGGGTGGCTCCGAACTCTACGAGTCTGACCGAGCTGCCCGGAGCGAATCGGTCTGGGGTCGCCAAGCGGCGAGGGGCTGGATCACTACACCAGCGCGACAGTCTGCCGTCAAGTCATGTCCTCTTCGAGCGCTTGGCTTTGGCTACCGGCTTGGTGCCCTTGCAGTCCGGGTAGCGAATGCACGACCAGAAGCTGCCGGTGCGGCCTTTGCGCTGGCGCATGCCGCTGCGGCACACCGGACAGAACGGCCCTTTGGTGGGGGGCGACTGTAGGGTGAGCGAGGCATTGCTGCGCACCAAACGGGTCAGCCACTGCGCCTGCTTGGCAAGAAAGGTCTCGACGCTCAACTGGCCCGACTCGATGCGCTCCAGCGCCTGCTCCCACAGTGCCGTCAGTACCGGGTCGGCCACTTCCGCTGGCACCGCTTCGATCAGGGTGTGCGCCGCAGCCGAGGCGGCCAGGCTGCGTTTCTTCTTGGTCAGGTAACCGTGGTCGATCAGACCCTGGATGATGGCCGCGCGGGTGGCTTCGGTACCGAGGCCGCAGCTGTCCTTGAGTGTCTGCTTGAGCCGCGGATCGGCCACCTGGTTGGCGATGGTTTTCATCGCCTTGACCAGCGTGCCCTCGGTGTAGGCCTTGGGGGGCTGCGTGCGCTGGGCAATGGCGGCGGCGTCAGTCAGCGCCACCGAAGCGGATTCTCGAAGCGTGGGCAGGCGCTGAGTGTGCTCGCCGGGCTCATTGCCGTGGGTTTCGGTGACCACTGCTTTCCAACCGCGCACCAGAATCTGCTTGCCGCGAGCGAGCAACTGATCGGTCTGACTGTGCAGCCGCACCTGGGTCTTCAAGTATTCATGCTCAGGCAAAAACTGCGCGAGGTAGCGGGCGCGGATCAGCGCGTAAACCGCCTGCTCGCGCTCGGACAGCTGAGCGAGGTCGAGCGTGATGGCGGTCGGAATGATGCCGTGGTGCGCGGTGATCTTGCTGCTGTTCCAGGCGCGGGAGCGGCGACAGGGATCCAGCTCTTTGATGACCTGGCCGAGCGCAGGGCTGGCAGCCACCAGGGCATGCAGTATGCGTGGCACTTCATCCAGCATGCTCTCGGGCAGGTAGCCGCAATCGCTGCGCGGGTAGGTCGTGGCCTTGTGGGTTTCGTACAGCGCCTGGGCGATCCCCAGCGTTTCTTGGGCACCGAGCCCGAGTTTGGCCGAGCAGACTTCCTGCAGCGTGCCGAGATCGAACAGCAATGGCGGCCCCTCGCGGACGTGCTCCACCTCAATGATCTGAATGCGGGCCGTTCCGTGTTGGCTCAGGCGCAGTGCAGCTTGCCTGGTGGCCGCTTCATCGGTGCACCGCCCATCCTCATCACAGACCGTAGCCGGAGGTTGCCAGCGAGCTGTGAAACGCATGCCTTCTGCCTCCAACTGGGCGTCCACAATCCAGAAGGGTTGCGGCATAAAGCTGGCGATGGCCCGGTCGCGTTCGACCACCAGGCGCAACGTCGGGGTCTGGACGCGGCCGACCGGCAGCACACCATCAAAGCCGGCACGACGGCCGAGCAGGGTGAACAATCGACTCAGGTTGATGCCCACCAGCCAGTCGGCGCGGGAGCGGGCCAGCGCACAGTGATACAGTGGCAGGGTCTGTTCGCCCGGACGCAAGGCGGCCAGGGCCCGGCGGATCGAGGCCTCATCCAGGGCGGACAGCCACAGGCGCAGGATCGGCCCCTGGTACTGACAGCGCTCGAGGATCTCCCGGGCGATCATCTCGCCCTCGCGGTCAGCATCGGTGGCGATGACCACCTCGCGGCACGTACGCAGCAGTTGGTCGATCACCTTCAGTTGGCCGGCGACCTTGGGCTTGACCACCAACTGCCAGTGATCGGGGATGATCGGCAGGTCGTCCAGCGCCCAGCGTTTGTAATCGCCGTAGGTTTCAGGGGCGCGGTTTCCAGCAGATGGCCGATGCACCAGGTGACGGTGACGTTCTGGCCCAGCAGGCAGCCATCGCCGCGCCGGCTGGCCTGCAGTACCCGGGCGATGTCGCGGGCTTGGGACGGTTTTTCGCAGATGAACAGGCGCATACGTGGGCCCTCTCGGTGGGTACCGACAGGGTGGGGGGGTGGCGGTGGAACGCTAGGGTAAAGCCGAAATCGGCGGGATCAATTCGACGCGTTCGCGCAGGGGCAGCACCTTACTTGCGTTGCGCGAGATGAGTGGCCAGCGTTTGTAGAAACTCCAGGGCGAACTGTTTATCGGCATCGCCCAGCTCCTTGATGATCGCGGTGATCTGCTGGCCCTGGTCCTGGGGGCGAGGACTGATGGCCAGCAGCAGCTCATCGACGGGGCAGCCATACAGGTCAGCCAGCTGCAGCAGCTTGGTTACGGACAGCTCAACCAGGCCACGCTCCAGACGCGAGACCGCCTCGCCGGTAATGCGCAGGTGTTCGCCGACCTGCTCCTGGGTCAAACCACGGTCGCGACGGTACTTCGCCAACTGGCGGCCAATGTGATGTGGGCTAGGCTCTTTGACGGGCAACGGGGCGCTCTCCAATTCGACCCATATGGTTGACTACCCACCCAAGGATATGAACGGCTCAAAGAGTTGACTGGCAACCCTATGAGGCGTATCACGAAAAATAACTGCAGGACCCGCCCGTCCACACGGAGGCATCAACTTGCACGGATCCCGCCAGAGTGAGGCAGACAAGTTAGCGATCAAGGCCTACGAGCTGTTCATGGCCACGCATCTGGAAACGGAGAATGGGGAGGCGCGCGCGCAGTTGATTGCCTGGGTTCAGGAGAGTCCGGCACACTGGCGGGCATTCCTTGCCCTGGATCAGTGCCTGACGGAGGTGAAGCAGTTGCTGGAGAGTGAACGGCGGGGTAAACCCCGACCCAATTGAACGCGCTAGAGGGGCCAGTACTGCTCGCCGGCTGAGCGGCGCAGCCCCTGCACTATCGCGCAGTGCGCAGTGATTCCACTGAATTCCACGGCTCACCCGCTCTTGCGCGGGGCTTTCTTGCCACCGCCTTTACGCGTGGCGCTGGGAGTGTCCTGCGCTTTCTCACGCATCGAGACCGAGGCCAGGCGATGCGGCAGGATACCAATGCGCCGGGCCTCGACCTTGAAGGTCACCCGCGCGTTGTCCTCGCTGTCTTCCCACTCCTCCTTGACCGTGCGGCCTTCGACCAGGACGCGCATGCCTTTCTGGTACAGCGTGCTCCAGTGCTCGGCATCGCGGTGCCAGAGCTCGACGGGTGCCCAGTAGCCGCCGCGATCTTCGTAGCCACCCTCGCGCGGTACCGGGTTGTCGAAATAGACGTTCAGCCGCAGCAGGCGCCGCGGTTCATCAGGATTGGAATTGAACTCCTGAAACTCCGGCACACTGCCGATGTTGCCTTCACCTACAAACAACGTACTCATGCGGATTACTCCTCGGTGGGGGAACGGGTCAGGGCGAGTTCGGCAGCCTCGAGCTTGCCGGCACCGGCGACAGCCTGGCGATACAGCGACTGCAGGCTGCTCATCTGCAGGTTCAGCACCACCCGGTTGGTCTCCAGCTGATACAACGCCTGCCGCAGTTCAGGGTGCAGATGCGGATGAACCACCGCCTCCTGCCACACCTGCACGCCCATGCGCTGAAAGTCCGGGCTGCGCCAGCGCAGGAAGTCGGTGCCGGTCGTGCTGTGCTGGATAACCAGTCGCAGCTCCAGCAACGAGAAGGGGGGCTGCGCCATGATTGCGAGCATGACCGCCATCAACTCGGCGACCTGGGTTCGCAGGCGCAGGATCGTCTCGGCGAACTGCTGCAGCTCCCCCTTACCCTTAAAAGGCTTTAAAAGGCCTTTTAGAGAGGCACCTTGTGCGAACTCACGATAGGCATCTGCTGACAAGCGTCGGGCAATGGCATCGGCCAAGGTCATGACTCACCCCCTTCGGCCGGCTCTTCCGGCAAAGGTTGAGCCTTGGCCTCCAGCACTGGATGATCCGGTTGATCCAGCGCATCGGGATTCGACGTGGTCTGACCTCGCGTGATGGGCGGGGCAAATTGGGAGCGGTGGCTGCCGTCGAGAACCTTACGTGGTGGCGTACCGAACTTGTCGATCGCTTCACGGGCGCGGGCGTTGTTGGCGGCCATGTCATCCCGACTGACCCCTGCCAGCCGGTAGCGCTGGGCCAGACCGAACAGGCTGCGCAACTCGTGGGCGCCGCGATCGATCCAGTTTTCCATGTCGGGGCGGCCGATTAAGGCTGTGTGGTGGGCGAGCAGAACGCGGCGCACCAGGGCGTCGTAGTCGGTCAGCAGGTAGACGGCGAGAAAGCCCAGCTGGCTGCCGATGAACAGTGGCAGGGTGACGGGATGGATGTTGAGGTTTTCGCCGATGTCGACCTGGGTGGGCAGGGCGCGCTCCACCCGACTGATTTGTTTGGTCAGCGCACGCACTTCGGCCTTGGCCTGCAGCAGCTTGTCCTCCAGTTGCAGCATGAACCAGTCGGCGAACGGGTCATCCTGGCTGCTGGCGTGCTTGAGCAGGTTGGTGACGCCGATGTAACCGGGCATGCCCAAGATCGCGTGTACGCCTTCGCGGCCCATGCGGCCTTGCCACAGCCGCGCCGCATGATGGGTATGCAAGGTGAGGGTGATGCTGCTGCGCAGGGAGCCCAGGTTGAGCTGATAGTGATCGGTCATCGCCAGTACCTCGCCGTCGGAATGACGCCGACGATGGGCCGATCCGAGCGGTCCGACGCGAATCAACGCGAAGGTGGTCCGCTCGTAATTTCAAGTGGTGGATCTCGGTGGATTCAATGGCATGGGCATCAAATCCACCAAGATCCACCCCTACGTAGGCGCAAGCGAACCGCGGCAGCGTTGTTTCAGTTCCTCCAGGCAGGAGAGGGCGAGGGGCGAGGCGGTGCGCTGACCACCGCGCTTCGGTCGTTCGCTGGGTGGCTCTGCTGGCATAGGCCTCGCTGGATTTGAAGCCGGTCTTGAGGCCTTGGCCTCCTCGGTACGCGCGGCCCACAGGGTGAACTCACCTTGGCAGGCGCGTTTGATCAAGCCCATCAGGTAGGCGACCGGTTTTCGGATCTCGCCGCGGGCGCAGCGCACCGCCGCTTCATTGATGACCGCTTGTTGCTGTTCCGGCTCGAGCTGGCGCATTGCCTGCGAAGCCATGCGCCGCTCGGTCGGGTTCAGCGGTAAATCTTCAGGCCAGCGTGCTCGGCCAAACTCGACCTGCGCCAGTACCGTACTTTTTTTGCTTTGATCTTTCTGTACTGTACGGCCGGCGTCGGCATTCCGAACCACAGCCGAGACTGGTGCCTTGCCGCAGGGTTCGGAATCGGTGGCCGAGACGTGAGCATTCCGAACGGGGTGGCGTAGGTCAGGTTCGGAATGGTGCGCCTGCGCGCCGTCTTTCATCAGTGGCAGCGTGTGTTGCTGTGCCGGCGGCAGTGCGCCCAGTCGGTCCTTGTCGCCCTGGTCGACCTGCGGGTCGGCTTGAATTTCGGCAAGCACATGCTGCGTCACATCACGCACGCCCTTGGTGGCATGGCTGAGGTTCTGTTGCAGTAGTCCCGCGTAGCCGCTGTCCAGCTCCAGCTGCTCGGCTGCCGTCAACGGATCGCCGTGCAGCACGTAGACGCAGCCGCGAAGGCAGCCTTGGGCATCGCGCGGACGGTCGACCAGGCTGAGCCAGCGGGTGGTACGCAAGACGTTCAATGCGCGGGCGATGGTTTCGCGCGACGCTTGGGTACCGCAGGGGCTGGTCGCCAGGTAGGGTTGCAGGTCCTGGTAGCGTGGCGTTTTGACCTGGCGCTCGGTGATCAGCCAGCGCAGCACCTGCCAGGTGTTGCGCTCCAGCGGGGTCAGCCGACGATCGAGTAACAAGGCCTGTGGCAAGGGATTGTTGTCGCCGTAGTAGATCGTGCGCAGCGCTGGTTCCGCGACAGCGGCCGCTTCCTGAGCCTGCGCGGCCTGCCACTCATTCCGGCGTCGAAGGGCGTCGTAGCACTGGCGCACCACATCCTGCCAGTCCACCTCGTAGAAACTCAGCATGGTGCACCTCCGTACAGTTCGACCTGTTGCCAGACCAGGGTCAGGCTAATCTGCTGTTCCTCGGCCAGCATCATCATGGTGTCCAGCGGATCGTTATCCGGATCTTCCTTTCGCAGTTGGCTCCAACGGTTCCACACGGCATGCTCCTGGGCTTCACTGAGCTGGACCGGGCGGCCGCGGTGGGTCTCGATCTTGAGCACCCGGCGGCGCAATGCCGTTTCCGAATGGTCCAGGCCGAAGCAGCGGTACATGATGGTCGAACTCGCGCCGAGCTTGAGCGCCCGATTGATCAGGCGCTCGTTCTGCTCGTCGCGCTCGGCCTGGACGATCAAGCGGCGCAGCACGGTGATATCGACCTTGACTTCAACCCAGGCGATCGATGAGTGCGCCAAATGGGACAGGGTGGTCGGCGGCAGCGATTGCAGGACCTCAATGTCCTCGTCAGCCAGGCCCAGCGCTTTGCAGCGCTGCAGGCGGCCATGGCGCAGCTCATGCAGGACCTGGTTCAGCATCGCATGGTTCAACAGATTGAAAGTCGTACTCATGAGGCGGCTCCTCACTTAACGCGTGGACGACAGTGTCAGGTCGATCAACTGACGGGCGTGGCGGATTAGGCTGAACAGCTGCTCCAGCTGGGTATCGGGTAGTCGTTCAAGGCCCACGGTCAGGGCAGGGCGTTCGGGGAAGGGCAGGTCGTAGGCGCCAATCAGCAGTTGGCCAAACAGCGCGGCCGGCAACTGCTGGCGTTGCTGCCAGGTCACGTCGTCCTGCAGGCGCAGCAGGGCCGAGAGCACTAGCTGAATGCCGGTGTGTCGCGCGCTCAGTTGCTGGCCATGTTCGATGGCCAGGGTAAAACCCAAGCCCTCTGCGTGCGGCTTGACCATGGCACTGGCATCGGCATACGTCGCCAGGCCAGTCGCCAGGGCGGCACAGCGCTCACGCAAGGCGTTGATGTCATCCTGTACCGGTGCGGGAGGTGAGGCCGAACCCAGGGAGGATTCACCGACCTCAGGGGCGTTTGGCAGCCTCGCAGCAAGCGGTTCGTCATCACTCAGCGCCTCACGGATGTTGGGGAGGCGGGGAGCCTCGGCTGCCGCGGTGTTGTCCGCGCTGCTCATCGGCTCCGGTGCGGGCGATTGAGGCGCCGATTGTGCTTCATATTCGACAGGCAGCTGGGTGGAGCACTCACCTTGTGGGGCTTGCGGCAGTGGCTGAGGCGTTTCCGCAGGCGGCGTTGAGCGACGCGGTTCCTGATGCATCTCCAGCGCAAGGAGGCGGGGTGTCTGCTTCAACTGCACCGCCATCCTGGCGATCAGTTCGTCCTGCAGCTCACCCCAGTTCAGCTCGGGCTTATCACTGTCGAATGCCGACAGCACCTCGAACCAGAGCAGTGCGAAGTGTTGAACGTCCCCCAAAAACTGATTCCAGATCGACTCCGCCCGGCGCCGCAGGTTGATGACCCGAACGATGGTGGGCTTGCCAAGCCCGGCATACAACACCTGCGGAATAACCGGAAGCAGGTGCTCGAGCGTGTCGAACATGCGGCTGATGTGCGACTGTGAAATCGGGTAGCCGCCCTTGCTCAAGCGTGTGGACAGTTCACGCTGACTGAGCAGGACATCGGGCTCCTGCATCATGTCCTTGAGTTTCGCCACTGCGAGGGCTCGCTCAATGAACGTGAGCTGGCCATGCAGGTCACTTTCGGCCAGGTGTCCGATCAAGGCATGCGACTCCGACTGCCAAGGGCGGAACAGGCAGTGGATGTGAAAGAATCGCTCCTCACGGGTTTCCTGCCACAGTTCGACAAGGATGCTCAAACGCGTGTTGCCGCCGTTGCGGATGATGAAGTGCGGCTCATCCGGACGGCGGGTAATGGCGGGGGGCTGGTCCAGACCGCGTTCGCGGATTGAGGCTTTGATTTCGTCATACAGCGGGTTGCGGACCACCCGTGGGTTGAGCTCGTAAGGGCGCAATTGTTCCAGGCTGACCACCAGCGGTGTGTCCCCGACTGGCACGGGCGTGGTGTCGCGGCCATGTTTCTGCGGAAAGTGCGCCTGCTGCAATTGACGCGTGATGTCTTCGGGAGACGGCGGCTTCATCACTGACCCCTCCCATCAGCCGCGACGACTGAGTCGACGGTCGGCCACTGACGGTTGGTGGTACACAGGCGTGCCCGAGTCGACAAGTCGCTCAGCCCAGTGCGGGAACAACTCGATGGCCAGCGCGCGCATGACCGCCGCGCCGCAAGGGCCGCGGCTGCCGGACGGTGGCGTGGGCTCGACGCGGTGCACGGGCAGGCCGAGCGAGGCGGCATTGGGGTAGGCCACGCGGTCCGGAATGACCGTGGTGCAGACGCTGACATGCGGGTCGCCCTGGAAGGAAGCCTGCAGGCTGTGCATGATCAAGCGCGTGTCACGGCGATTGGCTTTGACCTGGTTGAGCAACAGCTTTACCGACGGCAAAGCAACGCCCAGGTAGCGGTAGGGCTCCAACTCTTCAAACAGTCCCAGCGTGCCACGCCGCAGCTCACGTGCGGCGAGCATTTCTGGGGGAACTGGGCACAGGGCACAGTCGGACGCGAGGATCACCATCTCCACGACGACACTGCGCGCGCCTTGGGTATCGATGATCAGCACATCGTAGAGATCCTCGAACGCTGGCAGAAGATTATGAAGGCGCAGACGACCATCGGCGGCGTGCAGCAGTAGGGTGCTGATGTGCCCGGCGCGGTCGTTGGACACGATCAGGTCCAGGTGCGGGATGTCGGTGGCGGAAATCACCTGTTTGGGTGCCGTGAGCCGTTGCGCGATGAGTTCGTAGCTGCCAGCCTCACGGGATTCGCGCAAGGCGTAGTAGCTGGACAGTGTCGGTTGGCTGTCCAGATCCAGCAGCAGGACACGCAGGCCCGCATCGGCGAGCACACCGCCCAGGTTGGCGGCGACGGTGGTTTTGCCCGCGCCGCCCTTGGTCGAGATCAGCGAGAGGACGTCCATGACGCTACTCCCTGACCGACAGTCGATCCTGGACCCACTGCTCGATTTCCAGCGAGTCCCAGCCGACGGCACGGGTACCGATGCGCCGGCATTGTGGGAACAAGCCCGCTTTCATCAGGTTGTAGATGTGCGAACGCTTGAAGCCGGTTTTTTGCTCCACCTCATCGCGGCGCATGATGTGGCGGTCGGCAGGCAGTGGGGCAGGGCTGATCGGTTGCATGATGTCACTCCGTAGCACCATGTGGTGCGCAGTGGGATGTGACAATCAGTGAAGGTCGATGCAGGCGAAAAAACATTGTCAGGCAATGCCGAGCATTGCCTGACAATGTGATTTCAGCCCCGTCCTACCTGGGCTAGATGACGGCGCGCGTCGGCAAATCGCCGATCAATGGTGCTTTTACTCAAGCTCGGCAACCCCGGGAAACGGCGCAGAATCTCTTCGACCAGATCGCTCTGGGACTTGTAGATTGACTGCAGGCGGCCGTCCTTCGATTTGCCTACCGTCACTGCCAGCATGGTGCCCACGAGCAAGTTGTGGGTGCTTTCGGAGGCTTCGGAGGGAATGCCCTGGGCCTCAAGTCGCGCGGTCAGCTCGTTTTTGCACACGGTAAGCGTTGCCACCTCTTCAGCCACTGCTGCAAGCTCGTCGTGTAGCTTGGCAATCGTGCGTTGCGCAGCATCCAGCTCGGCCTCCTGTACCAGATGAGCATTAAGGCTGACGCAGTTCCAATGGTCGAGATTCTGGGGGAACAGGAACGCAGGCTTCTCATCGGGGTAGTTGCGTGCGAACCAGACCAGCAAATCGGCACGCCGAATAGTCCAGTACTCTCGATGTACCTGGTTGTCCAAGCTGATCGGGTGGCCCAGGCAGGTCGCTGGAAGTTCACCGCTGACAATGGCGTCGTAGATACACTCCGCGTAAATGTGAAGAAACGGCCACTGCGGAAAGTGCTTGAGCAGGCTACCGGGGTGAGAGAGGTCAACCTTCAGGATTTCGCCCTCGTGGTCGGCAAGGTCACACCAGAGAATGGCGGCATCAATGGGATGGTAAGAGCTTCTGATCGAGATCATGGCACACAGCCTCCTGCTGCGTTCGTCCTGGAATCGCTGGCGGGGGCTGCTTTGTTCGGCCCCTGTCTGGCGAGCCTGATATCTAAGGATCTTTTTAGGATCCAATGTTGACGACAGTGCGGATTTCGCTTAGTTCGGAGTCCTGCGGTCCGGCGATTTTCAAGGTAGTTGTCGCGTGAGCGTGTCACGCTGCCTTTGATGTTTGCTGCAGTACCGCTTCCCGCTCCGGGTTCAGGCACACGATTGGTGCCAGCACCCAGTTCCTGATGTTGCCGCTCCAGCGCTCCGGGTGCCGTGCACGCGCCGCCTCGTACAGCTCGATACGCTTGCGCAGCAACTCTTCCGCCTGGCCAGTATGTCGCTGCGCCGGGGTCACGAACTTCAGGGCGCTGTGGCGATGTTCATGGTTGTACCAGGCCACGAAGCTGTTCACCCAGTTCCTGGCCTGCTCCAGCGTGTCGAAGGGCCGCTCCGGCCACAGCGGGCAGTACTTCGCCGTGCGGAACAAGGCCTCGGCATAGGCGTTGTCATTGCTCACCCGCGGGCGGCTGAACGAGGGCATCACACCCAGGTTCTGCATGGCCGCCAGCATGGTCGAGCCCTTCATCGCGCTGCCGTTGTCCGAGTGCAGTACCAGCGGCTGGCCTGCCCGCTGTTCACGTAGGCAGGCCTGGCGTAGCAGCTGGGCGGCCTGCTCGGCGCTTTCACTTTCATGCACCTCGTTGGCCACCAGCTTCCGGCTGTAGACGTCCTTGATCATGTACCAGTAGAAGTAACGGCCCTTGACCGTGGTCGGCAGCCAGGTGATGTCCCAGCACCACAGCTGGTTCGGGCCGTCGGCCACATGGGTCGTCAGCGCTCGTTTCACCGGTGGGCGGCTACGACCGCGTGGATGCTGCTGTTCGGCGTCCTTCAGCAACCGGTAAAGGTCGACTCCGAGGCCAGCCAGGTGCCCTGATCGGCCAGCCGCGCCACGATCTGCTGCGGCGGCAGGCTGGCAAACTCGGGCTGGTTGGCGACCTCCAGCACGCGGCGGCGCTCTTGCGGGGTCAGCTTGTTGGCCGGCTCAGCTCGCTGTGCCGAAGGACGCCGATCCTCCGGGCAGTGCTGCCAGCGCTGCAGGCTGCGCAGCGACAGGCCCAGTTCGGCGCAGGCCTGCGCCCGCCGCGCTCCGCCGCCACGGCGTCCTCGATCAACTGCAGCGTTTCACGGCGATCCGGGGCGCTGATCATTCGTCCTCGTCCTTCCCCAGAGCGCCTCGGCTTTTTCGCAACACCAGCAGAGCCGCGGTTTCTGCCAGCGCCGCATCCTTGCGCCGCAGTTCACGCTCCAGCTGCTTGATGCGCTTCTTCGCGGCCTTTTCCTCTTCGCGTTCGCGCCGGGTCTTGATCGGCTGAGCCAGGCTGTTGGCCTGCTCGCAGGCTTCGCGCCAGGCGTTGATCTGCTCGACATACAGGCCTTTGCGCCGGCAGTACTCCGCCAGCTCAGCCGCATTGAGGCTGGCGCTTTCCAGCACCACCCGAAACTTGTCCTGGCTCGACCACTGGTCGGCCTGCTGTCCATCTCCCGGCACCACTGCTCCCGCTGCTCTGGCCTGTTTGCGCCAAGCATACAGGGTGGCATCAGTAATGCCTGTCGCTTCCACCAGCTCCGGCACCGTCCGGTTCAAGGGCGGCATCATCTGCCGCACCACCCACTCCCGATGCTCTATCGAATAACGCGCCACACGGCTCTCACTTCCGCCCACCGACCAAGACTCATCGAATCAACTCACACGACAACTATCCTGACGCGGCGGGGGTCATGTGCGACAAATTCTGACGCGGCACAGCAAGTTTAAGCCACCAGACATTCGTTTCAACTGACCGCGCTGCTTAGGCTGTGGCGGTGCTTAGTGTTCTTTGATGGCTTCGATCGCGAACTCTTTAAGGTGACGCTGACGACTCATGCCCCCCTATTTGGGCCTTCTTATGAGACTTAGAGATGACTATAAAACCTGGTGCGATTCAGAGTGCTTGAAAAAGCATGCCTGGCGGGTAGGGGACTTGACGATAGGACGCTAATCCGTACCAATCGATTCGCTGCGTTCGTTTATCATGCGCCCAACCTCGCGCGTTGACGGTACCCGATGGGAAGGATTGATGGAATTCGCTTCCGCGTTCGCGAGGTTCTCGATCACTGTCAACAAAACGTGTCGCGCGATCTCGATATCCTGTTCCTTGAGGCCGCGAACACTCACCTCATTGACTTCTAGCGCAAGCGGAATCAAAACATCCTTCAGACGCCGCCCTTCCTCGGTGAGAAAAACGTGAACATTTTTCTTGTTTTCGGGCATCTGTTGTCGGACGACGTAGCCAAGTTTTTCCATCGCCTTAACGGCAGCGAAAGTCGTAGGCTCCATCAGCCCAGCCTGGGTGCTGAGTTGTTTTTGTGTCAGTCCGTCCGACTCCCAGAGGATTCGCAAGAACGCCCAATGGCCAAAAGACACGTCGTGCTCAGTCAGTCGCATCTGGAGCGCTCTGACCAGAGAACGTGTTGCATCCTTGACCAGGTGAGCCAGTCGGTCATTGGGCACCACATCGTGCCAATGCCTGAGAATTTCCTGGGTTTCGCGTTGCTCGTGGCCTGAAGGCTTGCGTGCAGTCATATTGAAGTCCGATACCATCACTTACATAGCGGTCCAAGCATAACGTGCCGCCTCCCCAAATTGCACGAAATTAACCTGATCCCCGCCATCTTCGCAGGCGAGGGTTGATTAATCCTCCTGATCTTCGCACCAAGGATGACTCGTCGCGGCGCCTCGGTCGAACACCCCAAGCCACTCGACAAAAAGAGAACGTACTTCCGAGACGGGACAGGCGGGGACACTAGATCATGGCTCTGGGGTCTTCTACCCGAGTGGGCGGCTGATTGCCGTGCCTTTGCCCAGCGGTAAAAGCGGGGAAGGGTGGCGAGTGTGATCCAGTCGGAAAATCAAAATGGCCATGACCCACACACAAAAGTGGACAGGCTGGGATGTCGACGCAGAGAGCGAGGTAGAGCGATTGCTTCTGGCATCGCCTGCATCCCGCTTCATAAAGCTTCCCATAAGGTTGCAATTTTTCTATTGCGGAGGGAAAAAGTTCTCCCTATTATCTTAGGTGTCTAAGAAAAAGCGCGCCAAGCCTCTGGTTTCGGTCGTGCAACCCAAAAGCCTAAGGTGCCCATAATGACAAGAACGCTAACCACCGATGCCGTGCCTCCTTCGATCCTGCAAAGCAGTGAGTTCATCGAAAAAACCTATAGAAAAGTCACGCTACGATTGATGACCTTTATTTTTGTGGCGTGGGTACTCAATTACCTGGATCGTGTGAACATAAGTTTTGCGCAGGTCTACTTGAAGCATGATCTCGCCATGAGCGATGCTGCTTACGGTCTCGGTGTAAGCTTGTTCTTCATCGGCTACATCGCTTTGGAAATTCCCAGCACCCTTTATCTGCAAAAGATTGGCGCCCGTTTGACCATCACGCGGATCATGGTGTTGTGGGGCTTGATTTCAGCGTCCATGGCGTTCATGACGACGCCCACTCATTTCTACATTGCCCGCGCTCTATTGGGCGCTGCTGAAGCTGGCTTCTGGCCAGGGATTATTCTTTATCTGACCTATTGGTATCCAGGCGCCAGACGAGCTCGTATCACCTCGCGCTTTCTGCTTGCAATTGCTGCGGCTGGAATCATTGGTGGTCCTTTGTCTGGCTGGATTCTTACGCATTTCATTAATGTCATGGGCATGAAAAGCTGGCAATGGATGTTCATCCTCGAAGGGCTTCCAGCTGCTGCAATGGGGGTGATGGCCTACTTCTATCTGGTCGACAAACCCGAGCAGGCGAAGTGGCTTGATGACGATGAAAAAGCGCTCATCCTCGATGCACTGTCCGCTGACCGCGCAGGCAAAAAGCCAGTTACCGATAAGCGCCATGCTGTGCTGGCCGCTCTCAAAGATCCGCGCGTGTATGTCCTGGCTGCTGGTTGGGCGACAGTGCCGCTGTGTGGCACGATCCTGAATTACTGGACGCCTACGATCATTCGGCAGGCCGGCATCCAGGATGTATTGGAGGTCGGATTGCTATCTACCCTTCCTTATATCGTAGGGGCGATCGGGATGATTCTTATTGCCCGCAGCTCTGATGTTTCGCTTGAGCGTCGCAAGCACTTCTTCTTTAGTGTCGTCTTCGGTGCCGTGGGAGCCTTTTTACTGCCCCATGTCCTCGATTCAGCCACTATCTCCATCACGTGTTTGGCAATGATCTCAGTGTCTTACTTCGGCGCTGCGGCGATCATCTGGTCGATTCCTCCGGCTTATCTGAACGATGAGTCCGCCGCAGGGGGTATCTCGGCGATAAGTTCCCTTGGCCAGATCGGAGCGTTCTGTGCGCCTATCGGACTGGGCTGGATTAACACCGTCACTGGGAGTCTTGCGGCTGGGCTGATGACTATTGGTGTACTGGTTCTGGCGGGCGGTCTGGCGGTGCTGATCGCGGTGCCCGCTAACACCTTGAGCGAAAAGCCACTTACCGACAAGTAAGGGCGAGCAGCCTTGAACGGCCGAATTACGCCCCCAAAAAGATAGATATCTATGAAATATTCCGCCTCGCAAGCCTGCCTTGTTCGCGACCGGATGTAATAAGGAGACGGTGATGAGTAATTCCGAACAGCTCGATGACGGGTTCACAGACCTCAAGGTGTCCGCGAAAACCGAAATTGCTCAAGGCATTTTTCGCTTCGAATTGGTCCACCCGCAGGACATCTCGCTGCCAGCATTCACTGCCGGTGCGCATCTTCGGGTAAGGGTGCCCAACGGGAGCATCCGCAACTATTCACTGTGCAACGACCCACAAGAGAGCGAGCGTTATGTAATCGCGGTCAAGCGTGATGCCAACGGACGAGGCGGTTCGGTGAGCGTGGTCGATGACATCAAGGTAGGCGACTTGTTGCCGGTGGCAACACCGCAAAATGAGTTTGAGCTCACCGAGAATGCCCAGCAGTTCATCTTCGTCGCAGGAGGCATCGGTATTACCCCGATCCTGTCGATGATGCGTCACTTGAAGGCCACTACCGACATCCCCTTCAAGCTCTATTACTGCACCCGTAATCCAGAACTCACTGCTTTCAGGGACGAGCTGATCGGGGCTGAATTTGTCAACTCGGTCGTTATTCACCACGACTTCGGCAACCCCGCAGACGCCTACGATTTCTGGCCTGTTTTCGACAAACCAAGAAGCGGTACACATGTGTACTGCTGTGGTCCCAAGCCATTGATGGATGCCGTATTGGACATGACGGGGCACTGGCCTGCCGGTTCCGTACATTTTGAAAGCTTCGGGGTCGACCAGAGCCGCTTCACCGAAAACCGGCCGTTTTCGGTGACTCTCAGCCGGAGCGGTATCGACCTCGAAATCCCCGTTGACCGCTCGATCCTGGAAGTTCTACGCGACAACGGCATCCGGGCCCCTAGTTCTTGTGAAAGTGGTACCTGTGGCTCTTGCCGTACCCGCCTGATTGAAGGTGATGTCGAGCATCGCGACATGGTTTTACGGGAAGACGAACAACATGACCAGATCATGATTTGCGTTTCCCGAGCAAAAAACGACGCGCTGGTCCTTGACCTCTAGGCGAGACCTTTTTCTGGAAAAAATTAATTGAACGCTGGAGAATTTATATGTTAACCCCTGAAGAAAACCTGTTGCTCTGCCGCGTCGAAGGCGATGCACCGATGGGCCAGATGATGCGCCGTCACTGGACCCCCGTCTGCTTGATCGAGGAGGTCAGCGAACCTGACGGCACACCAGTGAGGGCCCGTCTGTTCGGTGAGGATCTGGTAGTGTTCCGTGACACCGAAGGTCGCGTGGGGGTAATGGATGAGTATTGCCCGCATCGTCGTGCGTCGCTGATCTACGGCCGCAATGAAAACTCCGGCTTACGCTGCCTGTATCACGGTTGGAAGATGGATGTGGACGGCAATGTGGTGGAAATGGTTTCCGAACCTGCAGCAAGCAACATGTGTCAGAAGGTCAAACACAAGGCCTACAAAACTCGCGAATGGGGCGGTTTCGTCTGGGCCTACATGGGGCCACAGGACGCAATTCCCGAATTCGTGCCACCGGCTTGGGCTCCCAATGAACAAGTTCGAGTGAGTATCGCCAAAGCAATCATTCCTTGCAACTGGGCGCAGATCCTGGAAGGAGCCATCGACTCGGCGCACAGTTCGAGCCTGCACTCATCCGACTTCGTTCCAGCTCGGGTTGGGGGCTGAGGCGACCGGGAAGAACTGGCTGCGACCTTCTACGGACAAAGCGCCACGTCTGCAAGTCGAACGTACCAGCTATGGCTTCCGCTATGCTGCACTGCGTCGTCCTATCCAGAATGCAGCCACCAACGAGTATGTGCGCTCCACGGTATTCGTAGCTCCGGCCACGGCGCTGATTCCACCGAATAACCTGTACAACGTGGCAAACATCAACGTACCAATCGACGATACCCATACAGCCTTCTATTTCATGGCCTGGGGCAATCCCGATAACACCCCGGAAACCGAGACTTGGCGAAAGTATCTCCGCCAGCAGCCTGGTATCGATCTGGACGAAAGGTTCCGCCCGCTGCGCAACAACGAGAACCTGTTCTTCCAAGATCGTGAAGCCATGAAAAATGGCAACTTTACCGGCATCAAAGGCTTCCCAAACCAGGATATCGCCATGTGGGTAACCATGGGCCCTATCGCCGACCGCTCCGATGAGCGCTTGGGCGCCAGTGACTTGGCGGTGGTGGAATTCCGCCGGGTAATGCTTGATGCCTTGGCTGCATTTCAAGCCGGTGATACTGCTATCGGTACTGGTGAGAAGGCGATCCCTTCCAGCATTTGCTCGTTCCAAGCGATCGTGCCCAAGGAAACCGACTGGCGTGAATATAAAGCTCGTTACGTATGGTCCAACGACGATGTCATGGTGGGCGCCGAACCCGATTACGAGGTCCATCAGTGATGGCCAGGCAGGCGGAATTTGCGCCCAGGCTGCGCTTGGGGATAGTCGGTCTAGGTCGGGCATTCACCCTGATGCTACCCACGTTCCTCGCCGATCGCCGCGTACAGTTGGTGGGCGCATGTGATCCTCGTGAACAAGCGCGCAGTCAGTTTGAACAGGATTTCGATGCGCCTGCATTCGAGACCATCGAAGCCTTGGCTGCTGACAGCAATGTCGACGCTTTATACATTGCCAGCCCACATCAGTTTCACGCCGAACACACCCGTATAGCTGCGGCTTACCGCAAGCATGTACTGGTCGAGAAGCCCATGGCGCTGTCGCTCGACGAGTGCGATCAAATGATCGCTGATTGCGCCGAAGCTGGCGTGAAACTGATTGTTGGGCATTGTCACAGTTTCGATGCCCCGTACCTGCGTACCCGGGAGCTGATCGGTAGTGGCGAATTCGGCGCCGTCAAGATGATTCACGCGCTGAACTATACCGACTACCTGCTGCGTCCTCGCCGCCCGGAAGAGCTCTCGACCGCTGAAGGCGGTGGAGCGGTATTCAGCCAGGCCGCACATCAAGTAGACGTGGTCCGCTTGCTGGCTGGCAGTTGCGCTACTCGTGTCCGTGCGGCGGTGGGTAACTGGGACCCTGCGCGGCCAACGGAAGGTGCCTACACGGCCACTCTATGGTTCGAGAATGGTGCATTCGCTTCCATCACTTACAACGGCTACGGACACTTCGACTCCGACGAGTGGATGGACTGGGTTGGTGAAATGGGCCAGGCCAAAAGCCCTGATGCTTACGGCGGCGCCCGTCGTTTGTTGCAGCAGGTGCAGTCGGCAGACGAGGAGGCGCGGCTCAAAGCTGAGGGCACCTACGGCGGCAAGCGCTACATCGCCCCCGCTACCGCCGATACGGCGACGGCCTTCCAACATTTCGGTCCGATTATCGTGTCCTGCGAAGGTGGTGACCTCAAGCCCATGGCTGATGCCGTCATGATTTACCGGCCGCATAGCCGTGACCGATTGATGCTTGAGCGGCCAACGGTGCCGCGATCGGAAGTCATCGACGAGCTGTATCTGGCGCATTTTTACGGAATCACTCCGCTACATAATGGCAAGTGGGCGCGTGACACCTTGGAGATCTGCCTCGCCATGCTGCGATCCAGTGAGGAACAACGCGACGTCACACTGGGTGTGAATGTTGAAGTCAATCAATCTTGCGAGAACCAATCATGAACAAGTTGAACCTGTCCATCGCTGTGGGTAATTACGATCGCATCCGGCCATTGGTGGACGGCGATGTACAGATCGATGGGGTCGACCCGATCTTTATGCTGCAAGATCCTGAAGAGATCTTCTTTCGCGCATTTCGCCATGCTGACTACGACATCTGCGAGTTGTCGTTGAGCAGCTACAGCGTTAAAACCGCGGCTGGTACCAGCCCCTACATTGCTGTTCCTGTCTTCCCGTCCCGGGCGTTTCGCCACACTTCCATCTACATTCGCAATGATCGGGGCATCAAGTCCGCAGCGGACCTCAAGGGTAAACGCATCGGTGTACCGGAGTACCAGTTGACGGCGAACGTTTGGGTTCGGCTGTTCCTGGAAGAAGACCACGGTCTGAAAGCATCGGATGTAACCTGGATTCGTGGTGGTTATGAAGAAACCGGGCGCCTGGAAAAATTGTTCTGAAGTTACCGGCGGACGTCATCGTCGAAAATGCTCCGGAAACCGAAACGCTTTCCGGCATGCTCGCCTCTGGTGAACTGGATGCGGTAATTGGCCCGCGCGCGCCTTCGTGTTTTACCCAAGGCCATCCTAAGGTCAGCTATCTCTATAATGATCCTCAGGGCGCCGCCTCGGACTGGTATCGCCGTACTCAGCTGTTCCCGATCATGCACGTGCTGGGGATTCGACGCACATTGGCCGAACAGCATCCCTGGTTGCCCGGGGCTGTTGCCAAAGCATTCGAGAAGTCTAAGGCTGTAGCGTTGCAGAAACTAAGCGATACTTCCGCCACCAAGGTAACGTTGCCGTTTATCGAGGATCAGTTGAGAGCGGCGCGCCAGTTGCTCGGTGAAGATTTCTGGTCCTATGGTTTCGCAGCTAACCGCCATGTCCTCTCGCGTTTCCTGGAACGCCACCACGCCGAAGGACTGTCGTCACGCTTGCTTCAGCCTGAGGAGCTGTTCCATCCGGCATCGCTGGAGAGCTTCAAGATTTAACGGTGGTATTAGCCAATATTCACCCTCGAAGAATTAACTCCGAGGGTGTTTGACAAACTGGCGATAGTAATCAAATCTGTGGCTGTCCCTATTGTGCAAATAGCTGGCGGCCATAAGCCTTGTGTTAGGCACCGCGAGGTGGTGACGGGTCAGTTTGATCCAGACATCTTCTGTCAGTATGGGTTGGATGGTAATCAATTTGTCCGTTTTAAGTGTTTTACTTGCGTGTGCGCGATATTTGAAGGGACGAGCTGACTGTTTGGAGCAATAGGCTGGGTGAATGCCTGTCGTACAATAAAAATAAGGAAAGGTAGGCAATGGATAAGAAAAATCATATGTGCTGGGCGCAGACTCTGCTTGTCGTGTCGTCCTTCTGCTCTCCCTTTGCGGCGGCGGATCTATTGAAAGACAGTAAAGGCAGTCTTGAGCTGAAAAACTTTTACTTTAATCGCGATTTTAACGATTCTACGGCTGCTGTATCCAAGCGAGAAGAATGGACGCAGGGCTTCATCCTTAATCTACAATCAGGCTTTACCGAAGGAACTGTCGGTTTTGGCTTGGACGCGCTTGGCCTGTTGGGGGTAAAACTTGATTCTAGTCCCGACCGTTCGGGCACAGGGCTGTTATCTCGCGACAGCGATGGGCGTGCCTATGATAATTACTCGAAGCTTGAGCTGACGGCGAAGGCCAGAATCGCTCAGAGTGAGTTGCGAATTGGCGGTTTGAATCCCGTTCTTCCCTTGCTGGCCTCAAATAATACACGGTTGTTACCGCAGGTCTTTAATGGTGTGCAACTGACGTCAAAGGATATCAAATCGTTGACTGCGATTCTTGGCCAGGTCGACAGCGTCAAACAGCGCGACTCAACCGACTCTGAAGAACTGTCTGCAAGCTCTCAATCGGGTGGTTACTCCTCTGCAGTCACAAGTGATCACTACACTTATGCCGGATTCGATTATCAGCTAATTCCCTCCCTGAATGTGGCGTATCAGTACAGTGATCTGGAAAATTTATTCCGCCGGGACTATGTGGGTCTCAAATTCAATAGGCCCTTGTCCAAAGGCCGTGTATTCGCTGAAGTCAGGTACTTTGATGGACAAGAAAGTGGCAAGAAGCTGCTAGGCAAAGTGGATAACCGAACGGTCAGTAGCAATGCTGGTTATTCGCTCATAGGCCATACCTTCAGTATAGGTTACCAGGCGGCCTCCGGCGCGACCGCATACCCGTATGTGTCTGGCTCGGACACCTATCTGTTTGGCGAAATGCTGGTGAGCAACTTCGCTCTGGCAAATGAAGATGTCTGGTATGCAGCATATTCATATGACTTTACGGGCCTCGGCGTGCCAGGGTTGACATGGAATCTTCGTTATGCAAAGGGGGAAAACGTCGATCCGAGCAACATTAATACAGTGAAATCAAAGGCGCTCAGGGCGAGTGGGGCCGAGGGTAAGGAGTGGGAGCGAGTCTCAGACCTCACCTATGTAGTTCAGAGTGGGATGTTTAAAAATATCTCTCTCCGCTGGAGAAATTCAATTAATCGATCTACCTATGCAGATGATGCGAATGAGAATCGAATCATGATTGGCTATTTTTACAATTTTTGATTGAAAGTCCTCTCCAGATGCTGTTCAGCGGCCGCCATCGTCTGAATCATACACTTGGGTGCGGAGAGCAGAGTTGAAAAAAGTGAGTAATGGGGAAGTGTCGAAATGCAAAATATAGAATTGGCCGGCCTGGTCTCAGAGATTGATGAAAATGTACGTAGAGCACTTGTGGAGGATGTCGGAAGTGGTGATATCTCCGCACAACTTGTCCCGCGAGATAAACTGGCCAGAGCAAAAATCATCACGAGAGAGGCCTGCACGATCAGTGGTACATCGTGGGTAGATGCAGTCTTCCGACAGTTGGATCCGCATGCCATTCTGAACTGGAATGTTGCGGATGGCGATCGTGCGGAGGCAAATGAAATCCTATTGCATTTAGAGGGATCAGCACGCTCGCTATTGACGGGAGAGCGAACCGCGTTAAATTTCTTGCAACTGCTTTCTGGCGTCGCGACCGAGTGCCAGTGGATGGCTGATAAAGTGGCGCATACTCAGGTGAAATTACTTGATACGCGAAAGACCATTCCAGGTCTTCGTCTTGCACAAAAATATGCCGTCACTTGTGGGGGATGCCATAATCATCGCATTGGTCTTTATGACGCTTTTCTCATCAAGGAGAACCATATTGCAGCTTGCGGTGGTATTCTCGAGGCTATCAACGCTGCCCGCCGCATTGCGCCCGGTAGACCAGTAGAGGTCGAAGTAGAAAACTTAGTCGAACTGCAAGAAGCGCTGAAGGGGGGAGCGGATGTAGTCATGTTCGATGAACTGAGCCTGGATGACATGCGTGAAGGCGTTCGAATCAACAGCGGACAGGCCCAGCTTGAGGCCAGCGGCGGGGTCAACGAAACTACACTGGTAGCGATCGCGGAAACCGGGGTTGACTATATATCGATCGGTGCACTCACTAAAAACCTGAAAGCAGTAGACTTGTCCATGCGTTTGAGTATTTGAAGAGGCACGCTGTGTTGTGCTGCATCAGAGAGAGCTGCAGCATCTGGCAATCAGATGTTTATTCTGATTTTTAGGGATGGTCTGAAATAGCCGGATACTTTCCGGCTATCGAGCTGTCAGTGCTTCAAAAAAACGACGCGCGCCGAAACTTGATCATTTCTCTTCGCTTTTCCAGCCTTTTGACCTCGACAAGCTGCTTGGCGGCAGCCATTTCCTGCATTACACGCGCACCTCTGCTGCATTCGCCAACAAATGTCGGCGCGCCATCCACAGGTTCGACAGGGCAAACAGCGTGACCATCTGTGCGGTGTTCTTCACCAGACCCCGGAAACGCACCTTCGTATAACCAAACTGGCGCTTGATCACTCGAAACGGGTGCTCGACCCTGGCGCGTACCTGCGCTTTGGCCTTCTCGATCTTGCGTAACGCTTTGTACAAAGCGCTGCGCTTTCCGTGCTTTCTATACGTGCTACGCCGGGCCGCAACCTGCCAGATGACTTCGCGCCCCGCATGCTCCTCACGCTTTTCGACACCGGTATAGCCCGCATCAGCACAGACCACGTTCTCCTCGCCGTGCAGCAGTTTGTCGACCTGTGTGACATCCGCTACGTTGGCCGCCGTGACCACCACGCTATGCACCAGGCCCGATTCATCATCGACACCGATATGCGCTTTGGCACCGAAGTAATACTGGTTGCCTTTCTTCGTCTGGTGCATTTCGGGATCGCGCTTGCCGTCCTTGTTCTTGGTCGAGCTGGGCGCGTGAATCAGGGTTGCATCGACGATGGTGCCCTGACGCAGCGACAGGCCACGGTCACCCAGATACTCATTGATGACACCGAGAATCCCGCCTGCCAACTCATGCTTTTCCAGCAAACGCCGAAAGTTGAGAATGGTGGTCTCGTCCGGGATTCGCTCAAGGCTCAGGCCTGCGAACTGACGCAAGATAGTCGTCTCATACAGCGCTTCCTCCATCGCCGGATCGCTGTAGCCGAACCAGTTTTGCAACAGGTGCACGCGCAACATCGCCATCAACGGATAGGCTGGACGACCGCCTTCACCTCTCGGGTAGTGCGGTTCGATCAAGGCGATCAGGCCTTTCCAGGGCACCACCTGATCCATCTCGATCAGGAACAATTCCTTGCGGGTCTGCTTGCGCTTGCCGGCGTACTCGGCATCGGCGAAGGTCATTTGCTTCATCACAGTGCTCGGCGGTGGAGGTCAGGCATTTTGCCAAATCTGGAAGTGTTTTTCAGAGGATCCTTAGGCGAGCCGACTTTGCAAGCCACATAGCCGATGTCCTATCCGAACTCAGTCCGCGTGAGGGTCGTGTTTTCGCCATCCGCGGTGGGTGGGGGTTTGGCAAGTCTTCCCTGAAATACCTCGTGATCGAGAGGCTTGAATCCCAGGAAAAGGCTGCGGACTGGCTTGATTTCAATCCTTGGCAATGGGGCGATGGCAACGCTATTTCCAGAGCCCTCTTTGGCCAGATCGCCGATGAATTGGGTGGCGATAATTCGAAAGCTGCAATTGCCCGGGCGGAAGCCCTGCGACGCTATGGAGCCATCCTGGAAGGAGCGAGTGCTCCGCTGAAAAAAGCGGGTGAATCCAATGCGCAGATCTCGTCTGTTCTGACAAACGCTTCCGTAATTGTTGCTGCATCAGCTATCGGATTCGATCTTCCAACCGTTGCCATGGTTGCTGCGGCACTGGCCGGCCTTTCGATTGTCACTTCTGTGATTGGCCGTGTGTTGTCATTGTGGGGACGAGATAAGAGCAATGAACCCCTGGACAAGGTCCGCGAAGCGCTGGAGACACGTCTTGGCAAGCTTACCCGACCGCTGATTGTTTTCGTCGATGATATCGACCGGTTGGAGCCAGATCAGATACGACTGCTGGTAAGGCAGGTCAAGGCCAACGCTAACCTACCGAACATCGTCTTCGTGCTGTTGTTCCAGCCCAGTATCGTAGAGCGAGCACTTGATCCGGTGGCACACGACAATGGGCGTGCTTTCCTTGAAAAAATCGTCCAGGCGAGCTTCGACTTGCCCGCCGTACCAGCGTACATGGTATATCGGATCTTCGGTGAGCAGGTTGGCCAGCTAGCCGGCGGGTTCGCGAACGAGGCAAATGGATTTGATGAAGTTCGATGGGGCAACGCCATGGTCGGCTGCATCCAGCCCAGGCTGCGCAACATTCGAGATGCGCAGCGTCTGCTTTCATCTATCGCAGTGCATATGCCACTGCACGTTTCGGGCAGCGTTTTCGAAGTGAATATCGTGGACTTCCTTGTCCTGGAGACACTGCGCGTCTTCGAGCCAGATCTACACGAGGCGTTGTTCCAGGAGCGGGCTCTGGTTTTGCAAGAGCGCAATGCTGTGAACGAGCGCCGCCAAGAGGTGGTAAAGGAGAGTGTTGAGCAACTGCTTAATAAGGTTCCGGAGGAGCGCCGGTTAGTGGCTCGTGACACGCTCAAGGAGCTATTTCCGCCGCTTGAATGGGCATTAGGCGGTACCCACTACGATGGTGGGTTCCGAAGTCAATGGCTAGTGGCAAAGCGGGTTTGTTCGTCTCGTTACTTTCCAAGGTACTTCGAGCTGCAGACGGCACTTGGAGAGGTGTCAGAGCGTCAGTTCGTCGAGTTTTTAGAAGCGACGGCATCAAAGCAAGAGTTAGCCGCGGCCGTCGCGGATATTGAGTCGGAGGGGCTGCTCCCTTCTTTGGTAAGCAGGCTTGATGAGTCCGTTGACCGTCTACCCGCAGGCAATGCCGCGGTGCTGCTCCCAGCAATGTTTAGTATTGGTCAGAAGCTGGTACGGTTCCGAGGCGACCCTTTCAGCTCTCCATACGTATCTGCGTGGAGAGCAACATCTTGGTATCTCAAAGCAATTCCTCCCGCGGAACGTGGCGGGCTGGTTTTGGAAGCGCTCCGCGCGACCAAAGCTTTATCAGTGGCAGCAATGTTTATCCACTTAAGCGATCCAGCAGATAACAAGCCTGGTAAGAGGGATAAATTTGATCCCGCGCTAGATGAAGAAACCGTGGAGGCGATGAAGTCGCTCTGGGTGCAAATCATCAGAGCCCACGCTGTAACCGACGTCGCGCTGATCGCCGAGGACGACCTTGTGTCGCTGTTGTATCGCTGGAGGGATTACGCGAAGAGCATTGAAGAGCCTCGACGTTGGATGGCAGAAGCCATCAAGGGAGACGAGGACTTTGCAAAGATCGTCTCTGCCATGATGAGCACAGGCAAAAGCCATTCGGTAAGGGATCGAGTCTCCAAGGTACATAAAATGTTCAGTCGAGAGGCGGTTGAAGATTTCATTGGCCTTGGCGAAGCCCAGGCCCGCTGCGATGCGATCGATCCGGCCAGGTTCCCAGAGCACGAGGAGTCCTTGCGTACTCTGGAAAGACACCTGGACGCTTGGCGGGAGAATGAGGGTGATCTTCTCTACATTTGAAAAGAGACAGGCCCACTCGGATGGGTGTTGCCGCCAGGCAGTCTGGCGGCGATGCCTCAGATGGCGAGAGCTCGCTCGCGCAGGTCGCTATTGAGGATGCGGTCGTTCTCGCTGTAGTCGACCGGGCAGTCGATCACGTGCACGCCTGGGGTCTTGATGCAGTGCTCAAGTAGCGGCAGCAGGCCTTCGGCGCTTTCCACACGGTGACCGTTGGCGCCGTAGGCTTCGGCGTACTTGACGAAATCCGGGTTGCCGTAGTCCAGGCCGAAATCGGTGAAGCCCATGTTGGCTTGCTTCCAGCGAATCATGCCGTAGCCGTCGTCACGCAGAATCACCACGGTGATGTGCATGCCCAGACGTACCGCAGTTTCCAGCTCCTGGCTGTTCATCATGAAGCCGCCGTCGCCGCACACCGAGATCACCGGGCGGTCCGGGTGCACCAGGTGCGCCGCCATCGCCGATGGCAGGCCGGCGCCCATGGTCGCCAAGGCGTTGTCCAGCAGCACGGTGTTCGGTTTGTGCGCCTTGTAGTTGCGGGCGAACCAGATCTTGTAGATGCCGTTGTCCAGGGCGACGATGCCTTCGGACGGCAGCACGCGACGGATGTCGGCGACCATGCGCTGCGGGTAGACCGGGAAGCGGTTGTCGTCGGCGCCTTCGGCGATCTGCGCTT
This sequence comes from Pseudomonas sp. PS1(2021), assembly GCF_020405165.1. Lineage (NCBI taxonomy): Bacteria > Pseudomonadati > Pseudomonadota > Gammaproteobacteria > Pseudomonadales > Pseudomonadaceae > Pseudomonas > Pseudomonas sp. PS1(2021). Next base: position 1,239,553 of record NZ_CP084484.1, read on the forward strand.
CGTTCGCTTCACGGATCGCCATCAGGCGGGTGAAGTCCCAGTGCGCGGTGTCGTTCAGGGCTTCGCTGATCTGCCACACGGCATTGGCGATGTCGCCGATCACTTCGACCTGCGGGAAGTACACGGCATCGACTTCGGCGGAGCGGAAGCTGATGTGGATGACTTCGGTGCCGCCACGGACCATGAAGAACGGCGGCTTCTCGATCACGTCGTGGCCGATGTTGATGATCAGGTCGGCCGCCTCGACGGCACGGTGGACGAAGTCGCCGGACGACAGCGCAGCGTTGCCGAGGAAGCGCGGGTGGCGCTCGTCGACCACGCCCTTGCCCATCTGGGTGGTGATGAACGGGATGCCGGTCTTGTCGATCAGCTGCTTGAGAACCTTGGCGGTCATCTTGCGGTTGGCGCCGGCGCCGATCACCAGGATCGGATTGCGCGCCGCCTGCAGTTTAGCGACGGCGGCCTCGATGGCCTTGTGTTCAGCCAGCGGGCGACGGTGCAGGCTTGGCGGAATCGGTAGGGCGTCGGTCTGCTCGGCGGCGATGTCTTCCGGCAGTTCCAGGTGCACGGCGCCCGGCTTTTCTTCTTCAGCCAGGCGGAACGCTTCGCGCATGCGCGCCGGGATGTTGTCGGCCGAGGCGAACTGGTGGGTGTACTTGGTGATGGGGTCCATCATGCCGCACACGTCGATGATCTGGAAGCGGCCCTGCTTGGACTTCTTGATCGGCTTCTGGCCGGTGATCATCATCATCGGCATGCCGCCGAGATACGCGTAGGCACTGGCGGTCACCAGGTTGGTCGCACCCGGGCCGAGGGTCGACAGGCTGACGCCGGTCTTGCCGGTCAGGCGGCCATAGGTGGCGGCCATGAAGCCCGCGGACTGCTCGTGGCGGGTCAGTACCAGCTTGATCTTCGACTTGCGCAGGGATTCCAGCAGGTCGAGGTTTTCCTCACCAGGAATGCCGAACACATACTCGACACCTTCGTTTTCCAGGCATTGCACTACGACATCGGCGGCCTTAGCCATCTTGCTTATTACCTCAGTTATCACGGTTTGAAGCAGGCGAGACGCACCTGCAGGCTATCGACCTCAGCGAGGTGCGCTGACGTCTGTTTGTCCGCTGGCGAGTAACGCGCCTCGGACGAAACCCTCGGCAAGTCGTCGCTCGACGAAATCCCGGACATAGGCTGCTCCCGCATCACGGCCGCGTGGCACTGCGACTGCTTGGCGGATAGCGGTGAAGGCTCCCTGCATCACCCGATAATTCGGATTCTTGGCTGCGACTTGTTCCAGCGGTTGTCTGACTCCGGCGGCAGCATCCAGGCCTTGGTCAATGAAGAGGTCTACAGCACCTGCAGACGTGTCAGCTCGTTGGAGCTCTGCATACTGCAACGTGCGTGACAGGTACAGGTCGTAAGCAGCGCCGTTGCCTACCGCAAGCCGAAGTCCAGGTTGATCCAGATCCTCGATTTTGGAGTAGGGCGACTCGGCCTTGACCAGATAGGTGCCTTCGATCAGCACGTAGGGTTCACTGAAGCTGATCTGGGCGGCGCGGACAGGCTCGATAGCCAGGAAGGCCAACGTCCACGCGTCTTCTTCAAGTGCAGCGAATACCTTTCCGGCTGCGTCGTATGTGCGCAATTCGAGACCTACGCCCAGCTCTTCGGCCAGCGATTTGGCTAGTGCAACAGAAACACCATGCGGTTCTCCGTCAGCGCCTGGCTGAGCCAGCACTGGGTTACCGAAGTTGATCGCCGCATGCAGAATGCCGTTGGGCGCCAGGTCCTTGAGAACCTGCTGGGCAATAGGGCTCATACCTTCTCCAAGGTCAGAAAATTGGGAATGTGTAGGACACGATCAGGCGGTTTTCATCCGCGCCACGTGCAAAGCTCGATCGATAGCTGGCGTTACGCCACCGGACCGATACGTTCTTCAGGGCACCGGATTGCACCACATACTGCAGTTCGGTGTTGCGCTCCCATTCATGTCCATCACCGCTGATGGTCGCTGCGTCGGCCTGATCGCCTCGCAGGTAGCGGGTCATGAAGGTCAGGCCAGGAACACCGAGAGCCGCGAAGTTGTAGTCGTAGCGCAGCTGCCAAGAACGTTCACCGGGCTCGGCGAAGTCGTTGAGCTGGACGAAGTTGACCAGGTAAGGATCGGTTCCATCGAGATACGGCATGGAGGTAGAACCGTTCATCTTTTGCAGTCCCAGGCCAAGCGCATGTCCGCCCAGGCTGTAGGTGAACATGCCGGAAATTGCTCTGCTGTCGATACGTCCGCCCAAAGCTCGACCGTCATCGTCGCTATCCATGTAGCGAAGATCAGCCTTGATCTTCCCGGGGCCGACTGGAATCGAATAGTTCGCCCCCACGAAATGCTGGTGGTAGACCTGTTCCAGCTCTGCGTACTGATAGGTCAGCAGCATCTCTTTTGTGAGCTGGTAATCCAAACCGCCCAGCCAAAAGGCGTCACCTTCGGCATTGCCTGTGAAGCGACGGTTTTTGTTGTTTAGTGTGATCGGTACGCGGTCTGTCGAGTCGCGATCGGTTTGGCGCTCGAAGCGGGCACCGATGAAGGACAGCGAATCGAATTCTTTGCTGGTGAGCAGGCCGCCCTCAAAGGTCTGGGGGAGGAGGCGGCCAGTGTTGGCCTGAACAGTAGGCAGCTTGGGGATCAGAGTGCCGTATTTCAGCTCTGTCTCGGACAGGCGCATCTTGCCAGTCAGGCCCAAGCGGCTGAACTCGTCAGCTGCGCGACCATCATCATGAGTCGGCAGCAGGCCGGTGCCGGTCCGATCGGGACTTGAGTCCAGCTTCAGGCCGAGCATGCCCAGAGCATCGACGCCAAAACCGACTGGGCCAGGTGTGTACCCGGACTTCGCATCGAGAATGAAACCGTGGGCCCATTCTTCGCGCTTTGACTGGCCGGCGCCGTCACGGAAATCGCGGTTGATGTAGAAGTTCGTCGTTTGCAAGGTGACCTTGCTGTCGTCGATAAAGCCATCCCCATAAGCCGTAGCTGCGGCCAGGCAAGGGGTTACTGCAAGAAGCTTGCAACCAATTTTGTTTTTGTTATGCATTTGCTGCTCCATCAATTGGAACGTGGGGTGTAGGCGTGCCTCCCGGCACGCCAGGATCAGGAAATAAAGAGGTTCAGGCGATGCGGAAAATCATGCAGACCGGGCTGCCGGTCTCGATCTGATGCTCCAGCAAAGCCAGTTCGCCTTTCGGGCTAATGGAGAAGGTCTTGATGTTGTCGCTGTCTTCGTTAGCGACGAACAGGAACCGCCCATTAGGAGATGCCGTCATGAAGCGTGGCTTCTTGCCTTGGCTAGGTACGTTGCCGATCGGGTTGATCTTGCCGGTAGGCTGATCCACCGAATAAATGGTCACGCTGTCATGCCCGCGGTTGGAGGAGAACAAATGTTCTCCATTCGGTGCCATGACCAATGCTGCTGCACGGCTATCGCCAACGAAGTCCTGAGGCAGTGCTGGAACCATCTGGAATGGAACCAGAGAGCCGTCCTTCTGGTTGTAGCGGTAGCTAGTGATCGTGCTATCCAGCTCGTTCACCACGTAGGCAAAAGAACCGGTCGGAGAGAACACCACATGCCGAGGGCCGGCACCTTCGCGTGCTTTGATTTCATAGGCGAGTTCAGGCTTCAGCGCGGTCCCGTCCTGCTTCAGGTCGAACACGAAGACCTTATCCAGCCCTTTGTCCGGTACCACCAGGAAGCGCCCTGATGGGTCGCGTGGGATCATGTGGGGGTGGGAGCTCGCCTGCTCGATCTTGTGCGGGCCAGGGTTGCCCGGAAGGTCGTATTTGCTGATGACGGGTTGCAGGTGGCCCGTCTTATCGAACGGCAGAATGACAATGCTGCCGGTGGCATAGTTGGCCACAGCGAGGAATTTGTTGCTCTTGTCCACGGTAAGGTGGACGGGGTTGTTCCCTTCGCAACTGACCGAGCTGACCTTGGTGAGCGTTCCGCTGGCTGGCTCAATTTGGAATGAGCTGACAGTGGACTGGTCGCCATGCACGCAGAACAGCAGGCTCTGGGTTTGGTCGAGGCACAGGAAGGATGGATTGGTCAGATCGCCGACGGTTTGAACCAATTCGGAACGACCTGTCTGCGGGTCATGTCGATAGACCGTGATGCCTGCACCGCGGGCGTTTCGCTCGCGAGTGGTTCTGGAGCCCACGTAGACAATTTGGGTTTTGTTCGAGTTGGCAGGCTGCATAGAGTTCTTCTCAGGTCCTGATTTGGCATCTGCCGCTCCCGCGCCGAGGCCCAGAATGGTTGCCGCAGCGACGATGGAAGTAGAAGAGAGCAGCGTACGTCGAGTAATGGCGGGTAAGAACGGCGATGGGCACATAGCAAATTCTCATCGTTGTTTTTGTTGTGATGAGTACCGCCGACCTTCGAAGGTCGGCGGTAGCTGAGCAATCAGTACTTCGAAGGTACGAGCACCCAGCCTTCCATCAGGCGACGGGCGCTTCGGCTCATGACGGCCTTGTCCACAATCCAGTTACCATCGACTTGGGTGGTCTGCGCGCCTACGGCAACGGTGCCGGCGGTGTGGCCCATGTTGACTTGGCGTTCACCGATATCGCCGACGATACGGTTGACCAGCGTGCCTTCCAGAGCGGCCGCCACGGCAACGGCTACAGCGCCAGTGCCGGTGATTGCGTGGTGCAATTTGCCCATGGAAAGGATGCGGGCGATCACATCGATCTCGCCGGCTTCGACTGTCTTGCCACCGGCAGCGCCGTAGGTTTGCGGCGAAGCTACCAGGCAGAGCTTCGGCGTGTGAGGGCGAAGGCGCGTTGCTTCCTCAGCGGTAGCCGCCAGACCCATGGCCACGGTGCAGTGTGCGCGGATGGTTTCCAGCGACTGCAGCAGTTCGGCGTTGCCGTTGACCTGGTCTTGCGTCTCGGTCCCGGTCAGGCCAACGCGCTGGGCGTCGACGAAGATCGTCGGGTTGCCTGCGTTGAGCAGCGTTGCCGGCAAGCCTGGGAAGCCAGGGATATCCAGTTCATCCACGACATTGCCGGTTGGCAGAATGCTGCCGCCCGAACCGCCAGGCTGAAGGAACTCTACGACGATTTCGGCAGCAGGGAAGGCGACGCCATCCAGCACGAAATCACCTTCTTCAACGACCTCGCCATCCTTCATCGGGACATGGGCGATGATGCGTTTCTGAATATTGGCTTGCCAGATGCGGATAGTGGCGATGCCGTCACGAGGCGCATCGACGAGCCCTTGGCGAATGGCGAATGGGCCAACGGCTGCGCTCAGGTTGCCGCAGTTACCGGTCCAGTCAACCACTGGGTTTTCGATTGCCGGGGCACCGAACAAGTAGTCGACATCGCAATCGGTACGACCCGATTTACCGATGATGACGACCTTGCTGGAGCTGGAGGTGGCAGCACCCATGCCGTCGATCTGCTTGCCATAAGGATCCGGGCTGCCAATGACGCGGAGCATCAGTGCATCGCGCTCGGGGCCTGCAGCTGGAACATCTTGTTCAAGGAAAAAGACGCCTTTACTGGTGCCACCGCGCATGAATACGGCAGGGATTCGAACTTGAGTCATTACACTGCTCCTTCCAGTTGCTTCGCTTTAGCAGCCTTGTCCATGCTCTCCACCAGCAATTGCGGCAGCAGGCCGCCGCGGCGGAAGTAGCGCACGTCTTCATGCGTATCCAGGCGGCTGGTTACGGTTACGTTTTCAGTGGTGCCATCTGCACGCTCAATGACGAGTTGCAGCTTGTCGCCAGGCGCGAAGGTGTCGTTGATGCCTTCCACCGAGAACTTCTCGTGACCGGTCAGGCCCAGCGTCTTGCGAGTTACACCTTCTGGGAACTGCAGCGGGAGGATGCCCAGGCCAGCCAGGTTGGTGCGGTGGATGCGCTCGAAGCTCTCGGCCACGACAACGCGTACGCCCAGCAGGCGAGGGCCTTTGGCTGCCCAGTCACGCGACGAACCACTGCCGTACTCCTTGCCTGCCACTACGATCAGAGGCTGCTTGCGATCGGCGTAGGCTTGGGCGGCTTCGAACACGGTGCTCACGCGGTTTTCCGGCAGCAGAAGGGTCCAAGGGCCTTCGCGGCCGTCAGTCATCAGCTCGTTCTTCAGGCGAGGGCTTGCGAAGGTGGCGCGCTGCGCGGCTTCGTGGTTGCCGCGACGAGTGCCGTAGGAGTTGAAGTCATCAACACCAATGCCGTGGCCTTTGAGGTACGAACCTGCGTCGCTGTCCGGCAGAATGGCGCCCGACGGCGAGATGTGGTCGGTAGTAATGTTGTCCGACAGCATCACCAGAACGCGCATGTCTTTCAGGTCGCGTTGAGGGTCGGTAGCCGTCAGCTCATCGCTCCAGTACGGCGGCTTGCGGATGTAAGTGCTGCTCTGGTCCCAGGCGTACTGATCGGTAACGCCGGCGCGCAGGTCAGAGGCGATGACGCCCGCTTCGCGAGGTACCGAGCTGTAGGCCTTGTCGAACAGGTCGGCCGACAGTGCTTTCTTCTCGATCTCGTTCAGCTCTTGATCCGAAGGCCACAGCTCGCTGAGGTAAACCGGCTTGCCTTCGGCGTCGGTGCCGAGCGCATCCACTTGCGGGTCGATGCGGTAGGTGCCAGCGATCGCGTACGCCACGATCAGGGGAGGAGACATGATGAACACTTCACGAGCCAGCGGGTGTACGCGACCTTCGAAGTTGCGGTTACCGGAGGTAGCGGCAACGGTCTCCAGCTTGCGAGTGCGGATTTCGTCCTCGATCTCTTTGCTGAGCAGAGGGCCGGACATGCCGTTGCAGGTGGTGCAGCCGTAGCCAACAACGTTAAAGCCCATGTTGTCGAGGTCCACGTTCAGACCTGCACGGTCCAGGTAGTCAGCGACCACCTTGGAGCCGGGTGCGAAGGAAGTCTTGACCCACGGAGCACGACGCAGGCCGCGCTTGAGTGCGTTGCGGGCGACCAGGGCCGCAGCGATCACGCCACGAGGGTTCGAAGTGTTGGTGCAGCTGGTGATGGCGGCAATCACGACCGAGCCGTTATCCAGGCCGGTAGGGATGTCTTTTGCTGCTTCGCCTTTGCCCAGCAGGATGCGCTGGTGAGGTTGTTTCGGACCGGCAATCGCACGACCAACGGTGCTCAGGTCGAGGGTGACGACACGGTCGTACTCGACCGATTCCAGGCTGTCGTGCCACAGGCCTTGATGCTTGGCATAAGCCTCGGTCAGATCGGCAATCTCACCGCCGCGACCGCTGAGTCGCAGGTAGTGCAGGGTGCGATCGTCGATCGCGAACATTGCTGCGGTAGCGCCGAACTCAGGAGCCATGTTGGACAGGGTGCCACGGTCCGCCAAGGACAGAGCGGCAACGCCTGGGCCATGGAATTCCAACACGCTGCCGATTACGCCGGCTTTGCGCAGGCTCTCGGTCAAGGCAAGCGCGATGTCGGTAGCAACGTAGCCCGATGGCGGGACGCCTTCCAGCCGGACGCCGACGATTTCTGGAACCCGCATCATCAGGGCTTTGCCCAGCATTGCGGCTTCTGCCTCGATACCACCAACACCCCAGCCCAACACGCCAATGCCGTTGATCATGGTGGTGTGGCTGTCAGTACCGACTAGCGTGTCAGGGAAGGCCCACAGATCACCTTCAACTTCACGAGTGCCGATGACGGTGGTCAGGCGCTCCAGGTTGATCTGGTGAAGGATGCCGTTACCCGAAGGCACGATCGACAGGTTGTTGAAGGCCTTGTTGCACCAGTCAAGGAATGCAAAGCGTTCGGCATTGCGCTCGCGTTCGATGGCTTCGTTGTCGGCCAGTGCGCTGGCATCACCCCAACGCTCTACGTTCAGCGAATGGTCGACGACGAGGTGGGTAGGGGTGACCGGGTTTACCTGGCGTGGATCGCCGCCTGCTTTTGCTACGGCGTCACGCAGGCCGGCCAGGTCGACCAGGGCGGGGGTGCCGAGGAGGTCCTGAAGAACCACGCGAGCGGGGCGGAAGGGGATGTCGCTGTTTTTAGAGCGAGTGCAAATTACCTTCAGCGCTTCGTTCGGCTCTGCTTCGGTACGCAGGACGTTTTCAGCGAGGATCCGGAGGCTCATTGGCAGGCGGGCAAAGTCGCCGCCTATCGCTTTTACAGCTTCCGATACGTTGCAGACGCGGTAGTCGCGACCGTTTACGGCCAGGGTTTGGCCAATGTGCTTGCTCATGCCGGGGACCTCACAGGCGTGTTTTTTGTGAGGTGATATTGCACTTTGTCTAAACTTGAGTCAATTTATCTCCAGCAGAAAAACTTCGGTCGAGCGCCGAATGGTCACCTTGAAGCCTGAAGACCGGCCATTTATCTGCCTGCCAGCCTTTCCCGCACAAAGACAAAAACGAGGAAATCCAAGATGAAATGCAATCAGACCTACCGTAAATCCGTCCGGCATCAGTCCGCTCCTTCCGCTTCGTACCGCTAAAAGCCTGGCTTCGCGGCACTAAAAAAATAAGGAGAGAGCCATGCTGCTGACCGTGCTCGGTTTTTCGATGGTCACCTGTTTCATGTACCTGATCATGACCAAGCGGCTGACCGCCCTGGTCGCCCTGATTGTGGTACCGATCGTGTTTGCCCTGATTGGTGGCTTCTATGCCGGCCTGGGCACGATGATGCTCGACGGCATCAAGACTCTGGCGCCGACTGGCGTCATGCTGACCTTCTCGATTCTTTACTTCGGCATCATGATCGACGCGGGACTGTTCGATTCATTGGTGCGCTGCATCCTGAAGATCGTGAAGGGTGACCCGCTGAAGGTGTTGGTCGGAACCACGATCCTGACCATGCTTGTGTCCCTGGATGGCGACAGTTCCACTACCTACATGATCGTGGTCGCCGCATTCCTGCCGCTTTATCAGCGCCTTGGAATGAGCGTTCTGGGCCTGACCTGCGTGGTCAACATCGCAAACGGCATCATGAACATCTCCCCGTGGGGCGGCCCTACTGCCCGCGCTGCGGCTGCGCTGCATGTCGACGCTATGGACATCTTCCTGCCGATGGTGCCGTCGATGCTGCTGGGCTGCGCCTGCTTGCTCTTCATCGCAATTCTGCTGGGTCGACGTGAGCGTGCTCGCCTGGGTGTGATTGCCGTGGATGATTTCCACAACGGCTCTATCGCGCTGGGTAACGGTTCGCACGAAGAATGCGATCGCAATCGCCGCCCGCACATGTTCTGGCCCAACCTGCTGCTCACTGCAACGATGATTGGCGTGTTGATGGCGGGTATCGTGCCGATTCAGGTGCTGTTCATGGTCTGCTTCGCCATTGCGGTGATGATCAACTACCCACACCTGGAGCAGCAGAAAGAGCGTATCTCCGCTCACGCGGGCAACGTTCTCGCGGTGACTTCGGTCATTTTCGCCGCAGGCATCTTCACCGGCATCCTTTCGGGTACCGGCATGGTTGATGCGATGGCGAAGGGGCTGTTGGCAGTCATTCCTGATGCGTTTGGTCCATACCTGGCGGTGTTCACTGCTTTGGTCAGCATTCCGTTCACCTTCTTCATGTCCAACGATGCCTTCTACTTCGGCATCTTGCCTGTGATCGCACAGACCGCCGCTACCTACGGAATCTCGCATCTGGAGATCGCCCGGGCATCGGTGGTTGGTCAGCCCGTTCACTTGCTCAGCCCATTGGTGCCTTCGCTCTACCTGCTGGTGGCGTTGGCAAAAGTCGACCTGGGTGACCACCAGCGCTTTGCGTTGAAGTGGGCGCTGCTGGTGAGTATGGCCATGTTGGTAGGTGGCGTGATGTTCGGAGCGTTTCCGCTCTATCACTCAGCTTCATGAGTCGGTGGCTGGCCGTCGGCTCTGTCGACGGCCAGCTGCCGGTGCTAGTAGCCGGCGCAACCGCGCCTAGAAAAATAAAGGTGTAACCATGCCGTACCGTAGAGCCTGGATTGCTGTATTTCTGTTCTCTCTGGCGATGATCAATTACATGGACCGTATTGCCCTGTCCATCGCTGCCAAACCAATCGCCGAGGAATTCAATCTCAGTGCAGTCGGCATGGGATACCTCTTTTCCTCATTTATCTGGAGTTACGCGCTCTTCCTGATTCCTGTTGGTCTGCTGATCGACCGGTACGGGGCCAAGCGCATCGGTGGTTTTGGCATTCTCGTGTGGTCGGCTGCTACGGCGCTGACCGGGGCAGCGATGAACTTCGCTTCGCTGCTGGCTGCGCGACTTGTCATGGGGGCTGGTGAATCGGTCAGCAACCCGGTCGGGGCTAAAGTGATTCGTGAATGGATCCCGAGCCAGGAACGCGGCACCATCACCGCTGTTTTCAACAGCGGCTCATACGCTGGGCCAGCGATTTGCTCGATCGTTCTTGCGATGCTGGTCGCCAGTGTTGGGTGGCGCTGGTCCTTTGTGATTGCCGGCGGCATCGGTTTCGTTTGGCTGTTGGCTTGGTACCTGTTCTACGGCAAGCCTGAAGATGTGAAGTGGCTGAGCAACCAAGAGCGCAAAACTATCCTGGATTCGCGCTCCGGTGGTGGCAAAGCGGGTGGTGCTGCAGTCGCTCCGTATGGTCTTAAGCGCCTGCTGAAGACGCCGACCCTCTGGGGGCTGGCTCTGACTCAAGGCTGCAACGTTTACACCCAATACCTCTTCCTGACCTGGTTGCCGAGCTACCTCCAGCAAGAGCGTCATCTGACGCTGGAAAAAAGTGGTCTGGTGACGGCTATCCCATATGCTGCGGCTGTTGTGCTCTGCATCGGCCTGGGCAAACTCAGTGACTGGTACCTGACCCGTGGCGGGGGTGTGAGCTCGGGTAAGCGCCGCAACGTAATTGCGATCTCGATGCTGATTGCCAGCTGCATCCTTTTGGTGCCATTCGCTGACTCTACTGCATCGCTGGTCTTGATTTCGTCGCTGACCTTGGCAGGTATTGCCTCGACCACTTCGCTGAACTTCTCACTGCTCAATGACCTGCTGCCAAGTGCCGGGGACGTTGGTCGGGCGGTCGCATTCATTGTTGTTGGCGGCAACCTCTTTGGTGTGGCGGCTCCGATCGTCACTGGCTACGTCGTTCAGGCCACAGGCTCGTACAACTGGGCCTTCATGATCGCAGGCATCCTCTTGGTGGCTGGTGCGGTTATTGCACTGACTATGACTCGTAAGCCAATGGTCCCGGCTACAGTTGAGACCGAACCCCATTTGGAAATGAGCCCGCAAAAGGCATAATGTAGGTGCTGTGGGGCTCGTCTCAATGGAAGAGCCCCACAATCCCATGCCCCAACTCGGAAAAGATATGAATCTAACGCCTCTTCAAGCCCGCGTAGCTCGCGATATCGTTGCCTATGTTCGACAAGAGCAACTGGCTGCGGGGCATCATGTCTCGGAGCTAGGACTGGCTAAGGCTTTGAAGACGTCACGGACTCCTATCAAGATTGCTCTGAACTACCTCGCTGAGCGAGGAATGCTGAGTCAGGACCGCAATCGCGGCTTTTTCCTGGCCAAGCCCTATGATGATCTGGCCGATATTGCCCAGGATTTGTCGGTTTCCATCGATGATCCGATCTATCAGCAGATCGCAGTGATGCGCCTGAATGGACAGATCCCCGAGCAGTTCGCTGAAACGGACCTGATGCGTTTATTCAACATTTCACGCTATATGCTGCGTGGCGTGTTGATGCGTATCCAGCAGGAGGGCTGGATCGAGCAGCGTGCCGGCCAAGGCTGGCAGTTCCTGCCGATGATTGATTCGGTTGAAGCTTATGAAGAGAGCTATTCCTTCCGAGCGATCATAGAGCCGGCAGGCTTGCTTGCCCCCACGTTCATGGTCGATACGGAAGCCTTGGCTCGCTGCAAGAAGCAGCAACAATTCATTGCAGATGGCGGCTACCTGACCATGACGCCTCAGGAGCTGTTCGAGTCCAATGCTCAGTTCCACGAGACGCTTGCCAGTTTTTCTGGCAACAGATTTCACGTCCAGACGGTTCGTCGTCTGGACCAGCTTCGCCGATTGGTGGAGTACCGTCAGGCTAGCAAGCGCGCTCCTCGCCGAGAGCAGGCGGTTGAGCACCTCGCGATCCTTGCGTGCCTTGAAAAAGGTGACCGCCTTGCGGCTGCTGATCACATGCGTAAGCACCTGGAGCAAGCTCGCCGGCATAAAGTTGCAGCTGAGTTGTTTGAGGCAGTTGAGCTACCTGTTGAGGCTGCTGTTGAGTCGGCCTGAGCCGACACTCTGAACCGCTTGTTCTGTGCCGTTGTCTTTCCGCTTTAAATCGCGCATCGCTGACCATCTGCGTCAGCGTGCGCCCATCCGCTCCGCACCTGTCGATGTCTGGCAGAGTGACGTCCCAAAGGGACCACTATGCGAACCCCCGCACCACTCAGGATTCTTTTTTCCTGCGCGTTGATTGCTTTCTCCTGCATCAGCCATGCAGCCCCCATCGAAGTGAATGATGGTCAGCACACAGTCAAACTGGCGGATGCGCCAAAGCGCGTGGTGGTCCTTGAATTTTCGTTTTTGGATAGCTTGGCTGCGGTAGGAGTGACTCCCGTCGGTGCCGCTGATGACGGCGATGCGCAACGGGTGCTGCCCAAAGTTCGCGACGTCATTGGAAAGTGGACGTCGGTCGGGCTGCGCTCGCAGCCAAGCATCGAGCAGATTGCAGCGCTCAAGCCTGATTTGATTGTGGCTGACCTAAATCGACACGAAGCGCTCTCTGAAGACCTGTCTCATATCGCTCCGACTCTGTGGTTGCCATCTCGGGGAGAGGATTATCCCCCACGAAGATCTGCGGGACGGTTCTACGCCCGGAGCGCTGCATCATCTCCGCCAGAGCTTCGGGAGACTGCTCTACATCAATCTCTAAAGGAGCAACGCCTTTGCTTGATAGCAACCGCTTGGCACTTACACAGTAAGGGCAGTGCCGGGTAGTGTAGATAGTCACTTGGCTCATGGCGCTTCCCTCCTAGCGGGCCGACGGCGGAAAGTCGATATCGGTCGTGGCGACGTTGTTCAGGTAGTTAGTCAGGGTCAACAGTGTGACCTGTGCTATCACTTCCACAATCTTGCTATCGGTGAGACCAGCTTCGCGTGCCGCCGCGACCTGTGCATCGCTCAACTGGCCGCGGCTTTCGGTGATCTGTTGCGCCAGAGTGGCGACCGCGCTGAGTGTGCCGTTGCGGGCCTGGCTGATGGCTTCATCACTCAAGCCGGCCTTGGTAGCAAAGAAGCTATGGGCTGCCAGGCAGTAGTCGCAACCATTGATTTGCGAAGTAGCGAGGGCAACGACTTCACGCTCGGCGGCGCTAAGTGAGCTCTTGCCCAGGGCCTGCGCGAGCCCCAGGTAACCATTGAGTGCGGCCGGCGAGTGCGCCAGTGTCCTGAATGCATTGGGAATGAAGCCCAGGCCTTTCTGAATACCTTCCAGGGCAGTTCGCGAGCCGGCAGGGGCTTGGTCCAGCGAGAGCGCAGTTATACGGGTCATGATAGTTCTCCTTTGGGATGCTCGATCGGTTTGTCGATCGGCTTTGATATGAGTCGTAAGGAGATGAGCTTTCCTTTCGGCTTCAGATCGTCGAAGTTATGCAACAGATCGTCTAAACCTGAAGGCGCCATGGACCGACTATCGACATTGCTCAAGCACTTCAACTTGCACGCGTCCACGTTTCACCAGGGTGGATTCTGTGGCACCACGCCCGTTTACGGGGAGCACAGTTTCGGCCACGCACATCTGCTGCGTTCAGGGCGACTGACCTTCAGGGACAAGCGCGGCCTGCCTACCGAACTGTCTGAGGCAAGCCTGATCCTGGCGCTGCGCCCGCAGGCACATCAGTTGCTGGCGAGCGAAGCCGATGATGCGCAACTGGTATGCGCCACCTTGCATTTTGACGGGGGGGCTAACAACCCACTGACCTTGGCGTTGCCGGATTTCATCATCATGCCGTTGCGCGAATTGCAGGGCCTCGATGGCACTCTCGACTGGCTGTTTGCAGAGGCCTTTGGCGATGAATGCGGCCGCGATGTAATCCTCAATCGGCTGTTCGAACTGATGGTGATTCAGCTGCTTCGGCACCTTATGGCCAGACGGACCATCGCCTCAGGGATGATGGCGGGGTTGGCCCATGCTCAGCTTTCCCGGGCGCTCGTGTGCATTCACGACGAACCTCAGCGCAACTGGTCCGTGGCGGAGCTGGCCGATCGCTCCGGTATGTCTCGGGCTAGCTTTGCTGCGCACTTTCGCGAGACAGTGGGCATCACGCCGGCAGATTACCTGGCGAACTGACGCATCAGCCTGACCCAGAAGCGCCTGCGCGAAGGCCGCCCGATTGCCCTCATTGCAGATGAAGTGGGGTATGAAAGCCCGTCTGCGTTGGCCCGCACCTTTCGGCGGAAGGTGGGTACAAGCCCGAAAGAATGGCTGCTGCAGAACACGCCATGATGCCTGAGCACAGATTGCCGTACTCCGCTGGCCTTTGTTTGCCAGCCAGGCAATTGCGAGCGCAGCGCAGAATGCCTCGGCAGTATTCCTTTAGCAGCACCTGTCTTTGAACCTTAATAAACCGCCTCCTGTTCTCAATAAGGTCGCGCATAGCGTTTGCGGTACTCCGCAGGGGTAACACCCATGTGACGGACGAAAGCTCGGCGCAACGTGTCTGCATTAGCAAATCCACACATGGCAGCTACTTGCTTAGGCGCATCATTTCCAGCCTCTAGCCGTTCGCGAGCAGCATTCACCCTCGTCTGTTCCACCCACGCTGCCGGCGTCATGCCCACATCATTTTGGAAGATCCGGGCGAAATGCCTAGGGCTTACGCCCATACGCTCTGCCAGATTCGCAACCCCATGATCCAGAGCCGGATTGGCAGCGACATACCGCTGCAACGCCTGTAGAGCAGAGCGCCCTGTGGGTGAGGTAGATCCTTGGCGACTGAACTGCATCTGCCCACCGGTTCTTTTGAAGTACATGACCAGGTGGCCTGCTACGTCCTTCGCAATCTCATCGCCCAAATCCTCCTGTACCAACGTAAGCGCAAGGTCCAGCCCAGCCGTTACACCTGCAGCTGTCCTCAAGTTTCCATCATGAACCTGGATGGCATCCGCCTCCACGGTGACTTGGGGGTATCTCTCAGAGAGCGGCTGCGCCACAGCCCAGTGGGTAGTGACCCGGCGGCCATCAAGTAGCCCCGCAGCTGCTAGCGCAAATGCGCCAGTGCACACCGAACCGAAGCGCCTGCTCAACGGAGCACGCTGGCGGAGCCAATCCAGAATTCCTGATCGAAGGTACTGATCGGCTGCTTGAGGGGTTCCGGCAATCAGCAAGGTATCAATTGCATCGATCTCCTCTCCGATCCAGGCATCCGGAATCAGCCGGGTACCTGAAGAGCTCACCAGAGGTCCAAGTTCACAAGCGAGCAGAAGCAATCGATAGGCTTCATACCCAGCTTGCCGGTTGGCTTCCGCGAAAACGTCCAACGGGCCGCAAGCGTCGAGAAGCTGAACCCCTGGCATACCCAGGATGGCGAGAGTTATTTGAGGACGGGACATAACGGCTCCTAAAAGCGAGGGCAGGATGCCCAGGTCCGATACCGACTGACAATGGCAGAATATGACGTAACAAGTCAATTGATGCCATTTGCTTGGACACTCAGACTGGAGTCCTCACTTCCCTCCCAGGCGCTACACCGGTTTGAGGCAGGCTGCCGAACAAGCCTTTTTTGCCTTCTGGTGCATGCTCAACCGCGAGCAACACCGCGCCACCCCACTCACCACCGACGGCTATCCCTTGCAACAATCGCATGACGACGAGCAGTACTGCAGCCCAGTAGCCGATGCTGTCATAGGAAGGGATCAGGCCGATCACGATCGTTGGGACACCCATCAGGAATAGTGTGATAAGCAGCATCGACTTTCGCCCTAAGCGATCGCCGAAATGGCCAAACACGATGCCACCGAAGGGTCTTGCGAAGAACCCGACCGCATATGTAGCGAATGCGGCGAGGGTCCCGGTTACCGGGTCGAAATCAGGAAAGAAGATTTTGTTGAAGATCAGCGCTGCCGCTGTTCCGTAGATGAAATAGTCGTACCACTCGATCGTGGTACCCATGAGGCTTGCGATCCCGGCCAGGGTGGTTTGGGATCGCTTGTACTGATGTGCACGCTCTGCCTTTCTATTTGTTTTTGACATTTTTCAGGCCCGCAGTTTTTACGTGTTGAATCTCTCTATGCCTGGCTTTGGCGCCCACGCTCGTGAAAGCGTGGGATGCGGATTTCGGAGCATCGTGACCGGCCGTTTCGGTAGATCGTGACCGGTCATTTCGCTAACGCGTGACCGCTCATTTCGGTAGCAACGTGACCGATTTTCCGCCCGTTCCGAAACCGGCGGTCACGGCTTACCGAAATCGCCGGTCACGGCTTAGCGAAAGCCTTCCCTCTCGTTGCGCATGACCTGATGCGCCGTCACCCTCGCCCGATTTCGGGAGGGGAAGATGGCGGCGCCGCGAGTAGCCATGCGAAACATCAAAGAATGTCTGCGCCTCAAGTTCGAGGCCGGTTTGTCCCACGAGAAGATCGCCCGCGCCTTGCAGTTGTCCAAAGGCGTGGTCAGCAAATACGTCACGGCGGCGCGCGTGGCCGGACTGGACTGGCCGGCGCTGGCGGCCATGGACGAGGCCGCACTGGCGGCCGCCTTGTTTGCGTCGGCGCCGACAAACAAGCCGCGCGGTGAGCGGGTGCCACCCGACGTGCTGAGCATCCACCGCGAGCTGCGGCGCAAGGGCGTGACCTTGCAGCTGCTGTGGGAGGAATATCTCGCCGCGCATGCGGGCCAGCCGACCTACCGCTACACCCAGTTCGTCGAGCACTACCGGCGCTACGCCCAGACGCTCAAACGTTCGATGCGCCAGGTGCACCGCGCGGGCGAGAAGCTGTTCATCGACTATGCAGGGCCGACGCTGCCGGTGGTCGACCCGGCCACCGGCGAAGTCCGCCGGGCGCATATCTTCGTCGCCGCCCTGGGCGCCTCGAATTACACCTATGCCTGCGCGACGCCGGGCGAAACCCAGGTGGACTGGCTGACTTCGCTGGGCCAGGCACTGACCTACTTTGGCGGTGTGCCGGAGATGGTTGTGCCGGACAATCCGCGCGCCCTGGTCGCCCAGCCAGATCGCTACGAGCCGGGTCTGAACCGGGCAACGCTGGAGTGTGCGCGGCATTACCAGACGGTGATCCTGCCGGCCCGGCCACGCAAACCCCAGGACAAGGCCAAGGCCGAGGTGGCGGTGCAGGTGGTCGAGCGCTGGATCATGGCGCGACTGCGCCACCGGCAGTTCTTCAGCCTGCATGCGCTTAACCAGGCCATCGCCGAGCTGCTGGAGGAGCTGAATCGACGCCCGTTCAAGCGCCTCGATGGCTGCCGGCGCGACTGGTTCGAGCGCCTGGATCGCCCGGCCTTGCGAGCGCTGCCGGTACATCCCTACGAGGTCGCCAGCTTCAAGCGCTGCAAGGTCAACATCGACTACCACATCGAGGTCAATGGCAGCTTCTACAGCGTGCCCTCCGCCCTGGCCCGGCAGAGCGTCGAGGTGCGGCTGACAGCGCACACCCTGGAAGTGCTGCATGGCAACCGGCGCGTGGCCAGCCATGTGCTGCTGGGCCGTCGCGGCGCCTACAGCACCCAGCGCGAACACATGCCCGCCGCACACCAGGCCCATCGCGAATGGACGCCGCAACGCCTGCTCGACTGGGGCGCGCGGATCGGCCCTACACGCGCCAACTGATCGATCACCAGCTGACCCACAAGCCGCATCCGGAGATGGGCTACCGCGCCTGTCTCGGCCTGCTCTCGCTGGCTCGTCGCTACGGCAATGCACGCTTGGAAGCCGCCGCCGAACGGGCCGTCCAGCTGCGCGCCTTCACCGGGCGCAGCGTGCGCAACCTGCTCCAGCAAGGCCTGGATCAGCAGCCGCTGCCCACGCGCACCGCCGAAACGAGCTTACCCAGCGACCACGAGAACGTCCGTGGCGCCGACTACTACCCACCCCCGCAACAGGAGCTGTTCGATGATGCTGCAACACACCCTGAATCAACTGCACCAGCTACGCCTGGACGGCATGGCCCGCGCCCTGGAAGAGCAATGGACGCTGCCGGCCAGCCACAGCCTGAGCTTCGATGAGCGCCTCGGCCTGCTGCTCGACCGCGAACTGGCCTGGCGTGACAACCAGCGCCTGGTACGGCTGCGCAAGAAGGCCAAGCTCAAATATGCCAACGCCTGCCTGGAAGACCTCGACCGCCGCCCTGGCCGCGGCCTGGATGAGCGCCTGATCGCCAGCCTGGCAGGCGGCGACTGGATCCGCCAGCAGCACAACCTGCTGCTGACCGGCGCGACCGGCGCCGGCAAGACCTGGCTGGCCTGCGCCCTGGGCAACCAGGCCTGCCGCCAGGGCTACAGCACTCTGTACCTGCGCACCCCGCGCCTGTTGGAGCAACTGCGCATCGCTCATGGCGACGGCAGCTTCGGCCGTACCCTGCAACAGCTGGCCAAGGTCGATGTCTTGGTGCTGGACGATTGGGCGCTGGCCCCGCTGGAAGAAGGTGCCCGGCACGACCTGCTGGAAGTGATCGACGACCGTGCCGGCAACCGCTCCACCATCCTGGCCAGCCAGTTACCAATCGAACACTGGCATGGCTGGATCAACGACCCGACCCTGGCCGACGCCATCCTTGACCGCCTGGTGCACAGCGCTTACCGACTGACGTTGAAGGGCGAGTCACTGCGCCGGAAAAAAGCTGAGGAGCAAACCGCATCGTGACCGATGCGATTACAATCCACAACCCGCGCAACCGGGGCGGAAGCACCGGTCACGTATTAGCGAAACGCTCGGTCACGTTCACCGAAATCCGCACGTGGGACAACTGAGGTTCCTTCTGTCAGTTCAGAGCCGGCATGCCCGGAGTGCGGTGAGTCTGGCGGCACCAGTATTCGAAGGTGGCGCGGACGATCGATGGCTTGAGCAGGTAGTCATGCGCTTCCTGAGCAAGCACTGGGTCAACCGGAGTCAGGTCGCCGTATGCCTTGGCACGAAGCTGCATGCGTGCAGCGCGCTCCAGGTATACGGAAAGGTAGGTAGCTTCCTCGACAGTGACGCCAGCGGTGAGGTAGCCGTGGTGAGCCAGGATGATGGATTTCATGCCGCCTAGTGCTTCGGAAATCAGCGTGCCTTCGTGGTCGGCGATCGGTACGCCCGGCCATTCGGAAAGGAATGCGCAGTCATTGAACAGAGGGGTCATATCCATCTGGGAGATAACCAGCGGCTGACGAGCTGCAGCGAGTGCCGATGCCCAAGGCGAGTGGGTGTGGATGATGGACATGACGTCCGGACGGTTGCGGTATACCCACAGGTGGAAGCGAGTAGCCGGGTTGGCCATACCTTCACCGCTGACGGTATTGAGGTCCTGGTCGACCTCGATGAAGTCATCAGGGGTGGCTTCTTCAAAGCCCAGGCCGAAGCGCAGAGTCCAGTAGGTGTCTTCACGATCCGAGCGAGCCGAGAGCTGGCCGGCCAGACCAGCCTCTTGGCCGGTCATTGCCAGGATGCGGGCGGAATAGGCAAGGCGTTCCTTCAAGGACATATCCTTGGTTTTCAGGAAGCGGCCCATCTCCTCGGTGGCACGCTGGTCGAAGTACTCTTTGCTACGCAGGGGTTGGTTCATGGTGGGTCTCCTATTATCGGGCTTTCACAGTCCGAGAATAAGATCGTCACCCTTGGGGAGCGATGCGGCTGGGGCTATACCAGCTTTTCAGCCGAGACCGCTTGCGGTTTCGACGGCGATATCGAGCAAAGCGCGGGTCATTGCGCGAGGTACTGCATCAGTCCTCTGGATTGCAACGACTTTGCGAGACAGAGCTGGCGTGTAGTCGACAGATCGAGCCAAGCCGTACTGATTCAGTACGCGGTCGGGGATCAATGCCGGGAGAATGCAGGCCCCCATTCCAGACGAAACAAGCTCAAGCATGGCGTCCACGGTTTCCACTTCTGCAGCCACGATATAGGGGAATCCGCTGACATCGAGCAGCCGCCGCAGAGCGTAGCCAGCAGAAAACACCACCAATCGAAGCGGATAGGCAGTGAGGTCAAGCGATCGTCGCAAGAACGGGTCATCCTGCCGAGTGACTATCGCCATCTTCTCATTGAACAGGTGGGTTGAGGTCAGATCAGCAGAGGCCACTTCGCTGTCGTAGACGAACCCTACCTGTGCTGTACCGCTCTCAACGACTTTCACCACCTCGGTAGAGCTTCTGGCCATGAACGACACGTTAACGTCTTCGTAGCCATGGACAAATCGGGAGACGACCTCGCCCAGGAAGTAATAAGTGAGGGTGTGGACGGTTGCCAGGCGAAGGTTGCCTTGCGTTGCTCCATAGGCGTCCCTAAGTTGGGACACCGCCGCGTCAATCGACATGAAGGCAGGTGCCGCAGCTGAAGCGAGTTGTGTACCGGCATCGGTCAGGCTGAGGCCGCGGCCGGTACGTTTGAACAACGGCTGGCCAATATAGGCTTCCAGGCTCGCCAGCTGGCGACTGAGGCTCGGTTGAGAAATGTTGAGCTGTTCAGATGCCTTTGAAATCGATCCGTGTAGAGAGATGCACAGGAAATTTCTGATTTTGTTGTCCAGTTCGGCACTCACGCTGTCCACCCATTCTCAACGTAATCCAAAGTAGTGACGGACCGTGGCTCCGAGCATGGTACCGAATTGTTTCGAGGGGCTTAGCCCCTGCGCAAATCATATCGTCATCTTGGCACAGCTGCTCATTCGCAAGTACGAAGGCCCCCTGTACAGGGGGCTTTTCATTGGGGCTGGGTCAGTCAGCTTACGCGATTGTAGCCCCCAAGAACGCCACGCTTTGACATGACCCATTGCCAGAGCTGAATGTCTCTGGCCCTGAAAGCACCAGCGCAAGAGAGAAGGTAGTAGCGCCACATTCTGTAAAACCTTTCCCCAAGTTCACCCGCAAATCGCGGCCATTCGTGCTCAAACCGCTTCGCCCACTCCATCAGCGTGCGATCGTAATCGGCGCCGAAATTGTGCAGGTCCTCGACCACAAATAAGCCATCTGCTGCGTCCCCGATCTGTCCAAGAGATGGAAGGTCACCATTGGGGAAAATGTACTTGTCGATCCATGGGTCGGGAACGCTGTTGCGTTGGTTCTTCCCGATCGTGTGCAGGAGGAACAGACCATCATCCTTCAAGCAGCGCTGTGCGGTTTCCATGTAGATCCGGTGATTCTTGCGGCCCACGTGCTCAAACATGCCCACGCTTGCGATCCGGTCGAATTGCTCATCCACGTCGCGATAATCCTGCAGACGGAACTCAAGCGGTAGGTCTCGATACCTGTTCTTTGCCCACTCTGCCTGGGCACGAGAGATGGTAACTCCGACGCACTCCACACCGTAATGCTCCGCGGCATAGCTCATGAAGCTTCCCCAGCCGCAACCAATGTCCAACACTCGCATTCCGGGCCGCAATTCCAATTTGCGGCAGATGAGATCTAGCTTGGCTAACTGGGCCTCCTCTAGCGTCGCCGCATCCCTCCAGTAGCCGCACGTGTAGGTCATCCTGCTGTCCAGCATTGCGGCATAGAAATCATTGCCAAGGTCGTAGTGCTGTTCACCAACCTCCCAGGCTCGCTGGGAGGTCTGCTTGTTCAAATAACGAGCTTTGAGTGCGTGAAAAAGCAGAGCAGTCGGGCTTACCTGGTCGACAACACCGGAGCGAAGCAGCCGGGCAAAAAACTCATCCAACTCGTCACTTTCCCATTCACCATCCATATAGGCTTCGCCAAGACCCAAGTTGCCATGAGCTAATGTGCGTCGCGGTACATCAGGACTGTAAATTCTCATATCCCAAGGCTGATCACCATTGATGGCTATATCAGCTTGTTCAAGTAAGGAGCGAACAAACTTTGTAGAAGAGTTTTCGCGACCAGCGTCGATAGTGGCCGGCGTGCTTGCAAGTTCAGTAGACATAAACAGCTTCCTTTCTCGGTCTTTTCAGAGCTGCGTAATACTGGAAAGAGATCAGGTGTGAAGCGTTAGTACCGCTTTCAATTCCTCATACAGCCAGCGCTGTGAAATGCTCGGAAGTCTTTCTTCAATGCGTTTGGCAACCCAACGTTGACCTCGCGCTATGAACATCAGTCGCTCATCCATGTCAGAAATGATCATGGTCTTTGCGTGAAATTCACTCACCTTCTTTGATGGCACTGCCCCGAGTCGTTTCAGGCTACGGCGTAGCCTCTGGCAGCTGGCTGCTTCAGAAAAATGCAGGGTTTCCAACTGCCGGATTAGCGCTTCACTCCTGGCCTCCTTGAGGCTATCGACCATTATCAAGGCCCCGGCGTGCTCAGCCTCCAGCAGCATTTGAAGCCATGCTATAAGGTCGTTGCCATCCTCAATCCCATCACTGGGCCGGCATTTATGCGGTCCTTTTGCAATGGGCTCTAGAGATTCAGGCGAGCCAGGTGGGGCGACCTTCTGCTCTGATGGTTTGGGGGTGGGGATCTGGAGCAATTGAGTCGAGTGGTTGCCCTCAACGGAAAAGTTCTCGCTCTTTTTTTCAGAATGTTCAGACGGTGAATCAGTCATAAACCCTCCTTGCTTACCAAGCCTCTAATGGGCGCGGCAATCATACTCAGAGGCATGCAAGATAGATAACTCAAAAAAAATGCTGGATTGATGCATTTCTTTTGTGTTGATTAGTAGGAGGCTATCTAAGCATAATGCCGCCGGCTCAACACAGTACTGAATCTTTCCCCCTGGCGCGTAGGTAGACTTGCGCTTACGCCTTCCTGGAGTTTATCTGGGAAGGCTTTTTTTCAGTGCATGAGCTATCCCGGGACATAGCGTCACGGGGCGGCAGGTCGTGAGTTTCTCACATGTAGAGCAGCCATGACATTGTTGGCGTCGCATAACCTGTGTAAGGGTATTGCCGTGGTAGATTTCTATATTTCTGCGATCAAGTTCAATGCTGACCAAACCTTTATCGAACAGGTCAAAATAAGGCGCAACTCTGGAAGTCAAATAGGGCCTGAGATGCTCGCAGATCGGGCATTTATCGCTGACTTGATCACTGTGGGTGACATCAAGTTCAAGACCGTGATCCGGGGCGAGAAAGGGTGGGTGCCTGGACCCGCCGCGTCAGGATAGTTGTCGTGTGAGTTGATTCGATGAGTCTTGGTCGGTGGGCGGAAGTGAGAGCCGTGTGGCGCGTTATTCGATAGAGCATCGGGAGTGGGTGGTGCGGCAGATGATGCCGCCCTTGAACCGGACGGTGCCGGAGCTGGTGGAAGCGACAGGCATTACTGATGCCACCCTGTATGCTTGGCGCAAACAGGCCAGAGCAGCGGGAGCAGTGGTGCCGGGAGATGGACAGCAGGCCGACCAGTGGTCGAGCCAGGACAAGTTTCGGGTGGTGCTGGAAAGCGCCAGCCTCAATGCGGCTGAGCTGGCGGAGTACTGCCGGCGCAAAGGCCTGTATGTCGAGCAGATCAACGCCTGGCGCGAAGCCTGCGAGCAGGCCAACAGCCTGGCTCAGCCGATCAAGACCCGGCGCGAACGCGAAGAGGAAAAGGCCGCGAAGAAGCGCATCAAGCAGCTGGAGCGTGAACTGCGGCGCAAGGATGCGGCGCTGGCAGAAACCGCGGCTCTGCTGGTGTTGCGAAAAAGCCGAGGCGCTCTGGGGAAGGACGAGGACGAATGATCAGCGCCCCGGATCGCCGTGAAACGCTGCAGTTGATCGAGGACGCCGTGGCGGCGGGAGCGCGGCGGGCGCAGGCCTGCGCCGAACTGGGCCTGTCGCTGCGCAGCCTGCAGCGCTGGCAGCACTGCCCGGAGGATCGGCGTCCTTCGGCACAGCGAGCTGAGCCGGCCAACAAGCTGACCCCGCAAGAGCGCCGCCGCGTGCTGGAGGTCGCCAACCAGCCCGAGTTTGCCAGCCTGCCGCCGCAGCAGATCGTGGCGCGGCTGGCCGATCAGGGCACCTGGCTGGCCTCGGAGTCGACCTTTACCGGTTGCTGAAGGACGCCGAACAGCAGCATCCACGCGGTCGTAGCCGCCCACCGGTGAAACGAGCGCTGACGACCCATGTGGCCGACGGCCCGAACCAGCTGTGGTGCTGGGACATCACCTGGCTGCCGACCACGGTCAAGGGCCGTTACTTCTACTGGTACATGATCAAGGACGTCTACAGCCGGAAGCTGGTGGCCAACGAGGTGCATGAAAGTGAAAGCGCCGAGCAGGCCGCCCAGCTGCTACGCCAGGCCTGCCTACGTGAACAGCGGGCAGGCCAGCCGCTGGTACTGCACTCGGACAACGGCAGCGCGATGAAGGGCTCGACCATGCTGGCGGCCATGCAGAACCTGGGTGTGATGCCCTCGTTCAGCCGCCCGCGGGTGAGCAATGACAACGCCTATGCCGAGGCCTTGTTCCGCACGGCGAAGTACTGCCCGCTGTGGCCGGAGCGGCCCTTCGACACGCTGGAGCAGGCCAGGAACTGGGTGAACAGCTTCGTGGCCTGGTACAACCATGAACATCGCCACAGCGCCCTGAAGTTCGTGACCCCGGCGCAGCGACATACTGGCCAGGCGGAAGAGTTGCTGCGCAAGCGTATCGAGCTGTACGAGGCGGCGCGTGCACGGCACCCGGAGCGCTGGAGCGGCAACATCAGGAACTGGGTGCTGGCACCAATCGTGTGCCTGAACCCGGAGCGGGAAGCGGTACTGCAGCAAACATCAAAGGCAGCGTGACACGCTCACGCGACAACTACCTTGAAAATCGCCGTGGAGCTGATGTCTTTGTCGCCAGAGGCTTGTACCTGGTAACAGATGCGCATGCGCCTGCGAGGCTGAACCTGCACAATCTTCCAAGGTTCCAGTAGCTACGCCTGTAACTTCCAAAACGCTGGTCTGAGCGATCCGGACACGCTCGGGTCGATTCATAGGTGGCCCATGAATAAAGAAATGAGCGTCGACGATGCGTTGCTCCTTCTCTTACTCGCTGAGAAGATCCACGGGACAGACAGCAGCATCCGCCGGGTAGCAAAAAAAATAGCGAAGAAGGTGCCTCGCAGTCGAAGAGACGTCTTGTACAAGCTCATCGACTCCAAGTCGCCACTTGGACAAATACGATACATCGCCATGAATATCGATGAGCAGACCCGGCGCCGTCTCGCCGCCCGCTGACAGAAAACCGCGACTCCACGACAGTGCTCCAGCACAGGCGCCCAGCAAAGCGAACACACTGCTTTGAGCTTGTCATACGGTGAGCTCGGATCCGGAAATAGGACAGTTGTTGCGCGATAGGTACGTGATCTTGCTCCATTGAAGGGGAGGAGGTTTACTCCCGCCTAAAGCGAACCCAAAGTCACTCCACCTCTTACATCAACAACAAGAAGTGGGGATGCGTTTCATGAACGAAAAACTCGCCGTACAGCTCGATGAAAGCCTGGCACACCAGCGCATCACGCTGCCTTATCCAAAATTCGAAAACCTTGATCAGAGGCCTTGGAACCCCTGGGTCATGGAGGGCGTCGAGTACAAGCTGCTCAGCGTCAACAATCGCAGCGGTGGCTTTACCTGCCTGTTACGTGTGGCACCGGGCACAGTGGCGCCTGTCCACCATCACTTGGGAGCGATCGAGCTCATCGTCCTCTCAGGAGACATCTACTACGACAAGTCGAATGTTGGCACCACTGGCGACTACATGTTCGAGCCAGCTGGTGACATCCATCAGCCCAAAACCGAAGTCGGTTGTGTGCTCCTCTGCGTGTTTGAAGGCCCAATTGCTGGTCTTGGCGAAGACGGTTCAGTTGCCGGTATCGTGGACGGGCGCAGTATGCTGTCGCTCGCTGGAGCCCATGGCGTAGCTGAATACGTTCACTGCTGAGGGGACAAGCATGCACAGATATGCTGACAAAGTAGTCTTGGTGACAGGTGCCGCTGGTGGCCTGGGTAAAGCCATCACATTGCGGCTGGCGAGCGAAGGTGCCCTGGTGGTGGCGACCGACCTCGATAGTGAACGGCTTGCGGCGGCGTTTCCGGCCACAGCCGATAGCATTTTGAAGATTCATTGCATCCCGCTTGATGTCACGAATCACCTGGCGTTTGCCCAATTGGTAGCAGAGGTGGCTGAACAGTTCGGCCGGCTTGATGTGGCTGTGAATAACGCCGGTATGGGCGGGGAAATGACGCCGCTGGCCACCTATTCCCTGCAAAGCTGGGAGCAGGTACAGCGTTTGAACGTAGACAGCGTGTTTTATGGCATGCAGGCGCAAATCACTCAGATGCTGCGCCAAGGCGGCGGGTCGATCATCAATATCGCGTCGATCATGGGTGCGGTCGCGATGCCCGGGATTGCACCTTACGTTGCGAGCAAACACGCCGTCGTCGGGCTGACCAAGGGCGCAGCTTTGGACTACGGTAGCCAAGGCATCCGGGTGAATGCCATTGGTCCATCGTTCGTGCGGACTGGATTCACCGCTGCTGCCATTCCCGATGATGACAGCTGGAATCACCTCGCCAGTCGTCACGCATTGGCAGGTACCGCAACTCCAGAAGATATCGCTGCCAGCGTTGCCTTCCTTGGCAGCGACGATGCGCGATTTATTACCGGGTCACTGCACCTGGTCGACGGCGGCTACACCACCGCCTGAACGCCACTTTCCTCATACTGCCGTCTGTTTCGTTTGCTAAACGGACAGCGGCTGCCTGAAAAACCGTTCTGGAGAGCCATTTCCCCATGGACAATAAGACCCAAAGCCCGCCTCCTGATACGACTGCGTCGTTACGCGGCCCGACCTATTGGATGAATAGCCCCGGTAATACCCCCAAGGAAGGTAGGCGCGAGTTCCACGCACCCGCTGACATCCCTTGGACCGACTGGCTGATGCCGGGTACCCGCTTCAAGTTGCTCTACTGCAATTTGGCGACCGGCAGCTTCACCCTGCTGCTGCAGGTCGACCCGAATGTCATGGCGACCTCACATTGGCACATCGGCAACCTGCAGGTATACATCCTGGAGGGTGGCTTCTACTACGGCGACGGCCATGTCTTCATCAATGGCGAGCGCCTGCCGGACTTTGGCCTGCCCAATACCTTCACCGTGGAAACTGCGGGGACAGTGCATCAACCCTTCACCACAGATACCGGCTGCCTGATGTTGGCAATGTTCGACGGGCCGATCGGGGGCTACATGCCGGATGGGCAACTTGCAGTAGTAGCTGACGCTCGCCTGCATTACTACATGGCACGAGACAACAATGCCGCCCGGGATGTGCAACTAATCGATTACGCCCACGGCTCGACTGACCTACAACCGCCTGCAAGCGAGCGAGGAGTGCAGCATGGATAAAAATCTGAATGCTGGCCAAGACGTCGCCATTGTCACCGGCGCAGCCCAAGGTATCGGCGCCGCCACTGTACGCAAGCTTGCCTCTCGGGGAACGTTTGTGGTGGCCGTGGATATTGATGCGGATAAAGTGCAGGCCCTTGCGGCGGAGATCGGTGATGGGTGCGTGCCGATGTTGCAAACCCCGAGGGTGTGGAGAGTTACGTTCAAGCGGCCCTGAACGCCTTTGGGCGCATTGACTATTTGCACAACAACGCCGGAATCGAGGGCCGTGCAGAACTACTGAATGAGAGTGATCCAGAGGTCTTCCGGCGGGTCATGGAGATCAACGTCAACAGCGTCTACCTCGGAACCCGAGCAGTGCTTCCCCATATGTACCGGCAAGGACGAGGGGCCATTGTCAATACAGCCAGCGAAGCTGGCATCCGTGGTGTTGCTCGATTGGGCCCGTATGTGGCCAGCAAGCACGCGGTGGTGGGGCTAACCAAGACCAGCGCTATTGAAGCTGCGCCTCATGGTGTTCGAGTCAATGCTATTGCGCCTGGCCAGATCGCTACCCGCATGATCGAGAGCCTGCAGGCACAGTGGAGCGGATCGACAGACAGGGAGGCAATTCGAAATCAGCTGTTGTCGCGCATTCCGCTAGGGCGTTTCGGTACACCTGAAGAGATCGCTAATGTTGTCGCCTGGCTGCTGTCCGATGAAGCGTCTTTCGTCAACGGTGCGATTTACAGCATCGACGGTGGCACCAGTACCTGATCGATGGTGATCATCAGCCTGTTCCGCTGCCATTGACGCTATGTTAGCGTCGGTGGTGACCGGGCAGGCTGACACTCTTCCAAGCCTCTCCCAGCCGTTCAATAAATCCAAATAAAGCGCTGCCCAGCAAGATCAAGGATGTGAAGCATTGCTGGCGAGGTTGAACGCCCATGAATGCAAACCGCCTTCGCCCTTGTCCTGAGCTGATCTCGCAAGCCAACCGTGAGCAGCCGCTGAACCTGTTCCAAAACGAGCGACGAGATATTCTCGCTGCGCGCTGGCGTCACAAGGATTGCTGGCTTCCCGTACACAACGCTGCTCAGCAAATCCTGTGCTATCACGAAAGTGGCTCAACCCAGGTCAACAAATTTGAACGAGGCAAGCGAGTTGCGGCGCACTCAGACCCGAGGACGCTGACCTTCATTCCCTCCGACGGCACCGAGTGGGAGATCACCGGTGAATGCCAGGTCGTTCATATCTATCTAGACAGCAATGTCATGACTGAACTGGTCAAGCAATCAGCCTCTCGGGAGATGAGCGTTGAGCCCTTTTTCTCGGTTCGCGACACCTGGCTAGAGAGCTACTTCAACATGCTCTTGGCCGAATGTGAGTTGTACGGGAAGCAGATCGACTCCTTGCTGCTGGGGCAGTCCCAAGCGGCACTGGCCAGCCACCTGTTCAAGTTTTATGGCTGCGAGGAAACGGATAGGCAGAGTTTTGAACGGGATGAACGACAGACCATTTCTCCCGCTCGCCTGCGCGCAGTGCTTGACTACATCGAAGCCAACTATGCCCAGGAAATCGGCCTCAAAGAATTGGCGAAGGAGGCTTGCCTGTCGGAATTTCACTTTGCCCGATGCTTCAAAAATGCACTGGGTACTTCTCCCTATCGGTTCGTCATCCAGCGCAGGCTACTGGCCGCTGCGGCGTTGCTCACCAACAGTCGTCTGCCAATTCAGGTAATTGCCCAGACCGTCGGCTTTCCCAGCTCGCGGCATTTTTCCACGTCCTTCAAGAGTTGGTCGGGCAAAAATCCGAAAGATTACCGTCATCACTGACCTGCAGCGCAGCATCCTCCAGAGCCTGATAACACAGCAAGATTGTCGAACCTGTTGAGCAATTTACCGGGCCTTCGACCAGTCCTCGCAGGATAACCTGCCCTCACAGCCGAACGCACTTACACCTAAAAAGCTCCCGCTTTTCGGCGCTCTCCCGAGGGCGTGACTGGCTGTAACAGCCCCTGGGGCCGCCAACAAAAATAATAAGGCAGACTCTGATGAATCCAGTGAAGCTCGCTATAGCTCCCGCTTTGCTCATGGTTTCTTGCGCCGCTCATGCGCTTGATAGTTCGCCCGGTGACTACGCGTGGCTTGGCGACAACGCGAAGGTAGCCGTGCTCTATGCACAATATCAGCATGCCCGAACCTTCTCGGCCGATGGCGCCGGAGAAATACCCAATTCAGAATTTGAATCAGCGTTAGGGATTTTCAGAAGCGTTTACTACAAGTCATTCGGTGACATGAGAATGTCCTTCCAGTTCTTTGTCCCGTTTGGTGGCTTTTCCGCAGCTAAGGTGGGTGGAGTCAACCAGCCCACCGCAGAGGGCTTAGGGATCTTACTCTGGGCTCGACGTTTTACCCCTTCGCATCGGCCGAGCCGACCGGAACGACGCTAGGGCTATCTCTGTTCGTAACGACACCCACCGGCAACCACGATTCCAGTAAGGTCAGCCTGGGTGGTGGTGGCTGGGCTGTCACGCCACAGATCGGGCTGATCCAGGGCCTGGGCAATAATTTCTACCTGAACGCGATCGTCGACGTGGCTTGGCGTGAAAGTGTGAGTGATCGCGGAATGAAGGATTCGAGCGAGCCTGCCACCCAGGTTCAAACCTACCTCACCTACAAATTCACGCCAGGAACCTCATTCAGTGTGGGGTACTCAGGTCGTTTTGGTGGCGAACGCTCGCTGGGTGATGTTTATACGGGTACCAAGACCCGCAATGATCAGCTGAGGCTCTTTGCTGATACGTTCATCACACCCACGCTCCAGGTTCAGGGAATGATTGGGCATGACATCTATGCCGAGGGCGGTTTTAGGAGCGATACCGTCATTCAGGTTCGATTGGCGAGATTGTTTTAGTTTTGACGGTAGCTGACCAGCGTTCGCAGTCTGAACAGATACCCCAACTCATGCATTGCCAAGCCTACGGTTGACCTTCTGGATGGCTTGAGGCGCTTGCCGTATCACCGGCTCGTCAGCCCCGCTTGGCACTGCATCTCACTGCACCAGACGGTACATTGCTGCGGCACGATGTATCGCTGAAGACTGGCTTACCAGTGCAATAATTCACCTTCGTTTTGCGGCCAGGCCGCACGATGACGTCGAAGGGTTGTCAGTGGGAGTTCGTGATTCGGAAAGTCGGCTGGTTTGATTGACTCGCACCGTGCGATGGCGAAGTCGAGCCCGATGAACGTTTCGATCGAGTCCCTGCTGAGCATGTGCTGCACTTTGCCCACTCGATCGCTGACGGTGTGACTCGTGCCGACGCTCATCAAGCTTGAAGCCATGATGGCAAATTCCAGATCTGTGTTGATGACACTCAGTAACCACCTGCGCGGCTCATCCACCGATCCGAAGTAGCTATTCCCACGATAAAGCAGTAAAGCCAGGTCCCCGCCGCGTCAGGATAGTTGTCGTGTGAGTTGATTCGATGAGTCTTGGTCGGTGGGCGGAAGTGAGAGCCGTGTGGCGCGTTATTCGATAGAGCATCGGGAGTGGGTGGTGCGGCAGATGATGCCGCCCTTGAACCGGACGGTGCCGGAGCTGGTGGAAGCGACAGGCATTACTGATGCCACCCTGTATGCTTGGCGCAAACAGGCCAGAGCAGCGGGAGCAGTGGTGCCGGGAGATGGACAGCAGGCCGACCAGTGGTCGAGCCAGGACAAGTTTCGGGTGGTGCTGGAAAGCGCCAGCCTCAATGCGGCTGAGCTGGCGGAGTACTGCCGGCGCAAAGGCCTGTATGTCGAGCAGATCAACGCCTGGCGCGAAGCCTGCGAGCAGGCCAACAGCCTGGCTCAGCCGATCAAGACCCGGCGCGAACGCGAAGAGGAAAAGGCCGCGAAGAAGCGCATCAAGCAGCTGGAGCGTGAACTGCGGCGCAAGGATGCGGCGCTGGCAGAAACCGCGGCTCTGCTGGTGTTGCGAAAAAAAGCCGAGGCGCTCTGGGGGAAGGACGAGGACGAATGATCAGCGCCCCGGATCGCCGTGAAACGCTGCAGTTGATCGAGGACGCCGTGGCGGCGGGAGCGCGGCGGGCGCAGGCCTGCGCCGAACTGGGCCTGTCGCTGCGCAGCCTGCAGCGCTGGCAGCACTGCCCGGAGGATCGGCGTCCTTCGGCACAGCGAGCTGAGCCGGCCAACAAGCTGACCCCGCAAGAGCGCCGCCGCGTGCTGGAGGTCGCCAACCAGCCCGAGTTTGCCAGCCTGCCGCCGCAGCAGATCGTGGCGCGGCTGGCCGATCAGGGCACCTGGCTGGCCTCGGAGTCGACCTTTTACCGGTTGCTGAAGGACGCCGAACAGCAGCATCCACGCGGTCGTAGCCGCCCACCGGTGAAACGAGCGCTGACGACCCATGTGGCCGACGGCCCGAACCAGCTGTGGTGCTGGGACATCACCTGGCTGCCGACCACGGTCAAGGGCCGTTACTTCTACTGGTACATGATCAAGGACGTCTACAGCCGGAAGCTGGTGGCCAACGAGGTGCATGAAAGTGAAAGCGCCGAGCAGGCCGCCCAGCTGCTACGCCAGGCCTGCCTACGTGAACAGCGGGCAGGCCAGCCGCTGGTACTGCACTCGGACAACGGCAGCGCGATGAAGGGCTCGACCATGCTGGCGGCCATGCAGAACCTGGGTGTGATGCCCTCGTTCAGCCGCCCGCGGGTGAGCAATGACAACGCCTATGCCGAGGCCTTGTTCCGCACGGCGAAGTACTGCCCGCTGTGGCCGGAGCGGCCCTTCGACACGCTGGAGCAGGCCAGGAACTGGGTGAACAGCTTCGTGGCCTGGTACAACCATGAACATCGCCACAGCGCCCTGAAGTTCGTGACCCCGGCGCAGCGACATACTGGCCAGGCGGAAGAGTTGCTGCGCAAGCGTATCGAGCTGTACGAGGCGGCGCGTGCACGGCACCCGGAGCGCTGGAGCGGCAACATCAGGAACTGGGTGCTGGCACCAATCGTGTGCCTGAACCCGGAGCGGGAAGCGGTACTGCAGCAAACATCAAAGGCAGCGTGACACGCTCACGCGACAACTACCTTGAAAATCGCCGGGTCCGGCTCCATCAACCAAGAGTTCTTGTCTGCCGCCCGACCTGAGTCAGATTGCGGTAAGTGTCAATGGCTACAAGCAGGCGCAAATGTCTCGCCTTCAGATTGATCTGCAGACACCGGTCAAGATGATTCAAATGTCCACCCTTGAGGATGAAAATGCTCAGCAAAGCAGCTCGCATGTTCGAAAGTCAGATATCACGGCAGTGCGATTTTGAGCGTTGTTTGAGAAGTAATATGCCCGGCGTGACTAGGTAAATTGTGCCGTTTACGGTGGGAACTTTGGGTTTGCTGTCATTGACCACTAAGAGACGAGTATGGATTCGTCGCGCAGCCACTTGTGGAGGCAAGCCCCCAACGGCGCTTATCGAATGGTGCGCTAAGAGGGTTTTGTTTCCGCAGGAGGAAGCGATTGCAGAAAAACCGCCCGTAAAGGGCGGTCTTTTCTACTGCATTTGCAGCCTTCATTCACCCGTGTGCGGGTTACCTAGCCGTCAGGTCGCTGGAGAGTCCTTCTCCCTCGACTGACACACCCGTGGTATCCGGCACCTCGTTCAGGTCGACGCCAGTAGCATTGGGAAGCACACAAGCTGCGCAGAAGCCCAGCAAATACGAAAGTATGGCGAAGCCCCCCATGGCATACCCGAGAGGAATGTAGGCCGAGGCGATACCCACCGCAGCCGGCATGATGGCACCGAAGCCCCTTCCGAAACTGGTGCAGAAGCCTGCGCCACTGGCTCTGATCGATGTTGGATAGAGCTCAGCGAAGGTCGGGGTCAAACCAGATGCCAACCCCCCTTGAAACGCGCCGAGGAACAATCCCATTATCAGCGTTACACCCAAATTGACGGGCATAAACAGATAGCAAGCCACCACCACAGCCTGGCAGCAGAGGAACATCATGAACGTGCGACCCCGGCCATACCGGTCGCTGACAAGCCCATATATGAAGGGCCCGATGAGCGAGCCCAGGATATTCAGCGCCAGGTAGCCAGACATAGAGGTAATCGGGAGCCCCAATACCAGTCGCAGGTAGGTGGGCAGCCAGGTGATCATGATGTACGCACCACCAAAAATCCCGGTGGCCAAAAGCGTCGATGTGATGGTTATGCGTCGCTGGCGAGAGACGAAGATCTTGAGAAACTCTTTCTTGTCCCGCACCTTAGTGCGTGCCTTGGCGAACGTTTCAGACTCCGGCACGATGCGTCGAATGAACCAGACCAACACCGCAGGCAGGATTCCGATGGCGAAGAACCAACGCCATGCGATGTCCTCAGGAAGAAGCCAGAACACCATTGGCATGGCACAGAGGGAGAGCCCATAGCCGAGCGCATAGCCACTCTGAATGGACGCTGCTACGCGACCTCGCAGTGCCGGTTTGATCACTTCACTGATCAGCACCGCGCCCACCACAGCTTCCCCACCGTAACCGATGCCTTGCAGGAACCGAACGATGAAAAATTCCCAGAAATCTGTGCAGAACGCGGCTGCCAGGGTAAACGCCGCGACCCAGCAGACGGTCAGCTGCATGATCTTGATCCGGCCATAGCGGTCTGCGAGTAAGCCCGCGCCCCAGCCTCCCACGGCGCTGCCGATCAGCGCGACAGAACTGAGAACGCCAGCGTCTGCCTTGCTCAGTGCGAGGACGGTGAGCAAAACCGGCATCACGAGGGAATAGATAGTAGAATCCATGGAGTCCAGGGTGTAACCGGCCAGGCAAGCCCAGTAAGTACGCTTTTCTGTCGCAGACAACTGCGAATACCACCCGAGTTTCATGAGGGTCGCCTTTCTTTTAGTTATGGAGGCTTCATTCTTGTCTCTTGCGCAAGCATCAGAACAACGCAATATCCTTAAAGAGGCATTCGTTTTGTTTATGCATCAGTTAGACTGATCGCCGCGATGTCTCTCTGGGCAGGGCCATGCAGACTTTGGCTCGAGCCCCGCGATTACGGGCGTCCCGCTGATGGGATCCGTCAGCAGCGTACAGTGCACGTCGTAGAGGGTTTCTACAAGCGCCTGGGTGATGACCCTCTCTGGGCAACCCTCATCCACGATGTTGCCGTTTTTCATGGCGATCACATGGTCTGCGTAGCGGGAGGCGCTAGTGATGTCGTGCACGACCATGGCGATGGTCTTGCCCGTGGCGGCAAGCTTGCGAATCAGTTCGAACACTTCGACCTGATGGCCGATGTCAAGCGCGGAAGTTGGCTCGTCCAAAAGTAGCAGCGGGGTATCCTGCGCGATGGCCATGGCGATCCAGGCGCGTTGGCGCTGGCCACCCGACATCGACTCAAGCGGCCGATTCGCCAGTGCTTGCAGGTCAGCCGCGGCCAACGCCGACTCCACGACTGCTTGGTCTTTCTGGCTCCATTGCTGGAACATGCCCACATGCGGCTGACGACCGAAGCGGATCAATTCTGACACCGTAAGGCCTTCTGGAGCCGTGGCGTCCTGTGGAAGCAGCGCCAAGCGCTGCGCGACTTCTCGGGAAGGCAGACTGGAAATCAGTTTACCGTCGAGCAGCACACTACCGCTGCTCGGTTTGTGCAGGCGCGCCAGCCCGGCCAACAAGGTTGACTTGCCACAACCATTGGGGCCGACGATTGCGGTGACTTGACCGGTTGGTAGCAGCACGTTCAGGTCTTCGATGATGCTTTGCTTTGCGTGACAAAGGGTCAACCCGCGTGCTTCGATGATGGGCTTGGTGTGCGGGGAAACGCTCATGTCGTGCTCCGGTTGGGTTGGCGAAGGATGATCCACAGCAGGTAGGGGGCGCCGATCAGTGCCATGAGGATTCCTACCGGTATTTCTATCGGCGCCAGCACGGTTCTTCCCAGCCAATCGGCGATCAGCGTCAGCAGAGCGCCGCACCAGGCGGCATTGAGCACCGGGACGCCACGCGATCTGTTCATGTAGCGGGCGATTTCCGGCGCAATCAAGGCCACCAGCCCAAGCGGGCCTGCGACGGCAACGGCCAATCCTGTCAGCGTAACGCTCAAGCCAAGTGTGGCGGCACGTGTCGCGCCCATACGTAGGCCCAGGGTGATCGCGACGCTGTCGCTAAAGCGCATCACTGACAGTGAACGCCCCAACGATCTGGCCAGTGGCAGGCCGAGCGCGAGCCCCAATGCGAGTACCCAAATAGCTTCGCTGGGGCGCGCATTCAAGCTACCAATAGTCCACGGATAAGCAGCGTTGGCTGCGTCCATATCCGCACGCGCCAGCATCAGGTTGGTGATCGCTCCAAGCAGAGCGCCAATACCCAACCCGACGACGATGAAACGGTATCCTCGCGCACCGGATCCGGCGGCGAGCATGAAGGTCAGCGCGGCTGCAGTGGCCGCACCGGTCAGGGCCAGTGCCGAGGGGGCCAGGCTGGTGGGCACTGCAACGATCGAAGCGACCGCGAACGCCGTGGCGCCGTTGTCCAAGCCAACCATGCCAGGTGTCGCCAGGCGGTTACGTGCCAGGGTCTGCATCAGGCAACCCGCTGCCCCCAGAGCGGCCCCACTCAGCAAACCGGCCATCAGTCGCGGCAGGCGCAACTGGTATATCAGCAACTGTTGAAATGGGTCGCCGTGACCCGCAAGAGTCGCCAGCACATGCCGGGCGTCCATGCCGTTACCGACCAGGCAGAACAGCGTGGCAGCTCCAGTCAGGGTCAGCAGAATCGCGCCTATCCAAAGCGCTCTTATGTCCCATAACAATGACAGTCGTCCGAAGCGAAGCAGGCCATGGCCTTGAGGTCTGTTCATCGATATATTCATTGGTGCAGGACAGGCAGGCGCTGTGAACGCACCACAGCGATGAGAGTGGGCGCGCCAAACAAGGCGGTCATAACGCCCACTGGCAGTTCGTACGGCTGTACCAGCAATCGGGCAAGAATGTCGGCAAGCAGCAATGTGCACGGACCGAGCAGCAGGCACAGCACGAAGCCGCTGCGCAAGTCGTTGCCGATCAGACGACGAGCGATGAACGGCACGATCAGGCCAAGGAAAGCGATGGGGCCAGCCGCGGCGTTGGCTGTCCCGACCAGCAATGCGACGGCCAGCAGTGCCAACAGACGAACTCGCTGTGGGTAGTGGCCCAGCCCCTTGGCCACATTGTCACCCAACGCCAGTGCAGCGAGCGGCCGCAGCAGCGGCAATGCCAGTGCGAAGCCTGCAAGCAGGCCCGCCACGGTCCACGGCAGCGTATGTGCCGGACGACCGGCCAGGCTACCCACGACCCAGAAACGCATCTCATCGGCGGTCCGTTGGTCCCACAGCAGGAAAAGACTGCTCAGTGCGCTCAGCAAGCCGGAGAAGGCAACGCCTGCCAGTACGAGCCGCACGGGGTCATGGCCGATTTGGTTCAACTTCGAGACGCCCAGCACCAAGAGGCTCCCACCAAGAGCACCCAGTACCGCGATGCCCACGTGCAGGCCGGCCGCAGTGGCGCCCAGGTTGATGCTCATGGTGACGGCAAACGCCGAGCCGGCGCTTACCCCCAGCATCCCTGGTTCGGCCAAGGGATTACGGGTGACCGTTTGCAAGAGCAGGCCGGCCGCACCCAAGGCCATACCTACCAGCAATGCCAATTCGGTGCGCGCCCGCCGCAGTACGCCAACTACGAAGTAGGTGTCTGCATCGGCTGCGCCTAACAGCGCCTGCAGGCTTTGGCCTACGCTTGCGTCACCGGCACCCAGTAACAGGCTGGCCACGCACAGCGACAGCAACGCGCAGGCTGCTAGGCAAAGGGAGCGCGGCAGTGATAAGCAGGGAACGCTCATTGCTCGGCCAAGGCCTTTTCCACATCTTTCAGTACCTGTTGGGCTGCTAGGTAGCCCGAGCTGCTACTCCAGATCTGACCGTCGACGCTGGCCAGGTGACCTGCCTGGCTGGCCTTCAGGCGAGTGAAGGCGGGCTGCTGTCGCGCTTGAGCCAGCGCCTGCTTTCCATCCGTGTTCAGAGTGGCGAGGAAAATCCAGTCAGCGTCGGCCTTGCTCAGATTTTCCAGGCTCAACGTGTCGGTATGCGGTCGAGAGGTTTGTTGCGCAGCTAAGGCGTTGGCCACGATGCCCAGTTGATCGAGCAACTGGCCTGCGAACAGATGACTGGACATCATGATTGGGCCCTGGGGATTCCAGCGCACGACGCTCAAGGTCAAATTGGTGGGTAAGCGCTTGCGTAGCGTGGCAATGCGTTCATCGAGTTGCTCAAGGTTTTGCTCCGCTTGCGCAGATTTGCCCAATGCTTGGGCATACGTGCGCAGCGTCCCGCGCCAATCACTCATGACATTGCCCTGAGGCACTATCGTAGGTGCAATGAGGCTGAGTTTGGCAAATTGCTCCTGGGTCAGATCCGGGCCGGCGAGTATCAAGTCAGGCCGTTTGGCCAGAACAGCCTCGAGGTTCACCGCTCGCACATTACCCACCAAGGGCAAGGCACCAGACACCGCTTTCAGGTAATTCGGTATGTCACTGCCGCCCCGACTCGCGAGGGCGCCGACGGGCTTGACGCCTAGCGTCAGCACAGCGTCCAGGCTGTTGTCACCCAGCGATACCACCCGCTGAGGGTGATCATGGACGGTCACCGGGCCGAAGGCGGTATCCAATGTGGCGTTGGCGAATGCACCTGCGCTGCAGGCCATCAACACGCCGCCGAACAGGGCGCGCCTGACCCGTGCTTTCGGCCGGTAGGGCAAGGACAGTAGAGCTGCAATCATGGTGTGTTCCGATCGGTTTCGTGCCCGC
Source organism: Pseudomonas sp. PS1(2021) (assembly GCF_020405165.1). Classification (NCBI taxonomy): domain Bacteria; kingdom Pseudomonadati; phylum Pseudomonadota; class Gammaproteobacteria; order Pseudomonadales; family Pseudomonadaceae; genus Pseudomonas; species Pseudomonas sp. PS1(2021). The sequence goes on from NZ_CP084484.1 coordinate 1,277,775, forward strand.
GAAGGGAGTTAGGCGATAGCAGGAACGATTTTACCTTCAAGCGTACATGCTTATCACTAGCATTTACGTTTATCTTACGTTTGCTTGGCCAGCGTTGGGCCAGGCCAGACACCAGGCGAGATACACACGAACCCGTCAAATAACAGCCGCGCCGTTCTCACCAGGCCGCACCCCGTTATCACGCCGTCTTGCAGATTGATTTCCACCGTGAACTCGCCACTTGGATGTTCCACTGCAAGGCGTTGACGATCACCGGTTGCCAGATGTGCAAGGGGCTGCGCCACTGAGCCTTCGATCAAACAGGCGGTGGCGACACTGACTGCGCCGAACACCCCAATGGATGCATGGCAGCGGTGCGGGATGAAAGAGCGTGTGTTGACGGTTCCGCCGTGGCGCGGGGCTGACAGCAGGCACATTTTTGGCACATTACGCTGGCTGACATCGCCGAGGTTCATGCGCGGGCCCAGTTGCAGTCGGATGGTCTCCAGACGCGCTTTCAGGGCACCGTCTGTGTCTAACGTTTCGCAGGGTTCGTAACCCGTCACGCCGAGGTCCTCGGCACGCAGCAACACTACCGGCATGCCATTGTCGATACAGGTGACTTCGACGCCGTCGGCCTGATCACGGCTGTTACCGGTGGGGAGCAGGGCGCCGCAGCTGGAGCCGGCGACATCCGTGAAGGTCACCACCAATGCCGCGGCTTGGCCAGGCACCCCGTCGATACGCGTGTCACCGGCATATCCCACCTGACCGTCTACCGTCGGCACTTGCGCCACGGCGATTTGCCCGGTGTTCTCCATGAAGATCCGCACCGGCGTGTTCGAGGCGCTCGCTGCCACCAGGCCACGCTCAAGCGCGAAAGGCCCGACGCCAGCAAGGATATTGCCGCAGTTCTGCCCATAGTCCACCCGCGCTTCGTCAACCAGCACCTGGGCGAACAGGTAGTCCACATCGGCATCGTCGCGCTGCGAGGGGCGGACGATCGCCACCTTGCTGGTCAACGAGTCGGCGCCGCCAATACCGTCGATCTGCCGGGCGTCGGGCGAGCCCATCACCGCCAGCAGCACGCGATCACGCTGCGGTCCAGGGGCGGGGAGGTCGTCATCCAGGAAATAGGCCCCTTTGGAGGTGCCCCCGCGCATCAGCAAGCAAGGTATGCGAGTCTGGCTCATGGCTACTCTTCCAGATCGCTGAGCTGGTCGACATAACGCAAGCCCTTGGCTGCCAGACGCGGACGCATCTCGTAGATGTCCAAGCCCAGCTCGCCAGCGGCCAGGCGCAGGCGTTTGCGTTCTTCAAGTTCGGCGCGCTGCGTGGCGGCGTCAAGCACTGCCTGCGCTTCGCCATGACGCACCACCACGACGCCGTCATCGTCTGCAACCACAATGTCGCCGGCGTTGACCAACTGACCGGCGCACAGCAGCGGCAGATTCACCGAGCCCAGAACCTCCTTCACCGTGCCTTGGGCATTGACCGCCCGAGACCACACGGCAAAGCCCATATCGCGCAGCGTCTGGCTGTCGCGAATGCCAGCATCGATGATCAGGCCGCGAACGCCGCGAGCCTTGAGCGAGGTCGCGAGCAAGTCGCCGAAGTAACCGTCGCTGCAAGGCGAGCTGGGCGCCACCACCAGCACGTCACCGGGGCGGCACTGCTCCACGGCCACATGGAACATCCAATTATCGCCGGGCGCGACCAGCACGGTTACCGCGCTCCCGGTCACAGCCACACCTTGCTGAATCGGGCGAACGGAGGGGTTGAACAGCCCCTTGCGGCCCTGTGCCTCATGCACGGTGGCCACGCCTAGACGGCCCAAAGCATCGATCATTTGCGGATCGCCCCGAGGAATGTTACGGACAACGATGCCGGTTTTGCCGATCAGCCCGCTCATGCCAAGTTCTCCGTCACACGTGGGAACACACTTTGCAGCCCTTCGGCATACATGATGTTGCGCGCGCTGGTAATGCCCACGTTGCGCTTGGCCTGCACACCACGCTGCAGGGCGACCCGGGTGTAGTACTCCCAGAGATGCTCCTGACCGGCCATGCATTGGATGGCAGCGTATTTCTTGTCCCACACCGAGGTGATGTCGATGAAGGTGTCAGGGCGCCATTCGCACTGTTCTGGCTGGTGCGGCTCGAAGGCATACACAGGTGGTGCGCCGACGATCTTCTCACCCGGCTTGTAGCCTTCGGCTTGAGCGATGATGCGTGCTTCCTGGGCCAGGTGCATGGCCAGCGGGTGGTCGTAGTTGTAAGGATCTTTCAGCGAGTGGCTGAGCACGAAATCCGGTTGTATCCGGCGATACACATCGGCCAATCGGAAGAGCGTGTCTTTGTCTGCTCGCATCGGATAATCGCCGATGTCGAAAAATTCTACGCTGGCGCCAAGTATTTCCGCGGCGGACAGCGCCTCCTGGCGGCGTGCGTCCTTGACCTTGGTCTCGGTCATCTCGCCCTTGCGCCACAGTTTTGCAGATTCGCCACGTTCACCGAACGAAAGGCAGACCACGTGCATGGCATAACCCTGCGCTGCGTGCAGGGCGATCGCGCCACCGGCGCGCCAGACGAAGTCGGCAGAATGTGCGCTGACCACCAGGGCGGTTTTTTGTGGGGTATTCATTGTTCGTAGGCTCCTGCAGTGGGGGTTGAAGCAGGATGTCACCGGGATCCGCAAGGTACTAATGCGATCATTTATAGCGGCTATGCTTTTTATTTATTGCTACCCGCGCCTGCCCTAGGCATAGTTGTATCAGTCTCAAGCCGAGGGACGTGAAGCCCTATGATCGACGCCGAAATGCCGAACATCATGCAAGTACGTGCCTTTGTCCGCGTGGCTGAGCTGGGCAGTGTGTCGCGCGCGACAGAGGTATTGTTCCGTGCTCAGTCGGTAGTCACGCGGGCCATCGCTGAGCTGGAAACGCGTTTCGCTGTGCCGCTGTTCGAGCGTCATGCCAATGGCATGCGCCTCACTGGCTATGGCGAATGCTTGCTACCTCGGGCACAACGGGTGCTGGCAGAGCTGGACAGTGTGCAGGAGGTGCTGGGTGTCACCCAGGGCGAACCTCTCTATCTGTTCCAGGCGCGGCGTCTGCAGGTTTTTGTGAAACTTTGCGAAACTCGGCACATGCAAACCGTGGCGCGGCACTTCGGCCTTAGCCAGCCGGCCGTCAGCGCTGCCCTGAAAGTACTTGAAGGCGGTTGTGGACAGCCCTTGTTCGTGCGCACGTCTCGAGGGCTGCAGCCCACAACGGCCAGCCGGGACATTCTGTTCCCCATTCGTCGTTCGCTCAACGAGTTGCGGCACATGGACAGTGATCTGAGCGCAATGCAAGGCACCTTGCGTGGGGTGGTGCATGTCGGTGCGTTGCCGTTGGGGCGCTCGAGCATCTTGCCAGATGCGATTCTACGCTTCACCGCGCTTCATCCTCAGATCCGGGTCGTTACCAATGAGAGTCCGTTTGACTTGCTGGCAACAGAGCTGCGAGTAGGTGACTCGGACTTCATTCTTGGTGCATTGAGGCCTCAGGACTATGCCACGGACTTGGTCGGCGAGCCGCTCATCAGTGAGCAAATGGTGCTGCTCGCCCGCCAGGGACATCCTCTTTCGAACACGCACCTGACTCTCGAAAACGTTCATCAGGCGCACTGGGTGTTACCTCGGGCTGGCTCGCCAGCGCGGCGGCTGCTCGACAGCTGCTTCGCCGCCGCAGGCTTGTCTGCGCCGTGGCCGGTCGTGGAAAGCGGAGATCTAGCGATTATCCGCGGCCTGCTGGTGCGTTCGGACATGTTGGCAGCAGTGTCGGCCCACCAACTAGGCTATGAGATCGCCAGCGGCGAGCTGCAACGCTTGCCACTGGCGTTGCCGGGTACAACCCGTGCCATTGGCTTGATGCAGCGCGCCGGATGCCTGCAATCCCCCGCGGCATCCGCGCTGATGGCCTGCATCCGCCAGGTAATCTCAGAGCCGGTCGATGCAGGCTAAGTTGTATTACAGCAAGTTGAGCGGGTAGCTGACAATCAGCCGGTTTTCATCGAAGCTGTTGGTGCTGCCCCAATTACGGCGCTGGCTGGAATTGCGCCACTTGACGTTGAGGGTCTTCAGCGGGCCTGACTGGATCACATAAGCCAGTTCGCTTTCTCGACCCCATTCTGTGCCGTCGCTGGTGCTGGCGTTGTGCACGTTATCGCCGTGAATATAGCGGTTCATCAAGGTCAGCCCAGGCACACCCAGAACGACGAAGTTGAAGTCGTGTCGCACTTGCCAGGAGCGCTCCTGTGCGCTTTCGTAGCTAGAGCCGAACGCGTCGTTGGCCAGTGTGCCGCCACTCGCGCCGTTGATCCGGAACCATTCATCGTCGCCCATGACCTTCTGCAGGCCAACGTAGAAGGTGTTGCCACCGATTTTCGCCGAGAACAGCCCCGAGGCGGTGCGGTTGTCCAGATCGCCGGCCTTGGCGCTGCCATCCTCCTTGCCCCAGAAGTAACCAAGGTTGGCGCCCAGTACCCAGTCGCCCAGCGGTTGCTGATGTTGCACCTGGAGATAGCGTTGCTGGTAGATGTCTTCGAGCTGGGCGTACCAGGCGCCGACCAAGGTGCGGTCCTGGTTGAAGCGGTATTCGCCGCCGGCGAAGTCGAAGCGGTCCGATGTGTACGCGGTGCGAGTGAACAGGCTCATGTCCTGCATGCTGGCGTCGTTACGTGGGCTATTCTGGCGGAACTGGCCGCCGTAAAGGGTCAGACCGGCCAGTTCGTTGGAAGTCAGCTGCGCACCTTGGAACGTCTGCGGCAGTGAGCGGCCATCGTCGGCGCGCAGGATCGGTAAGATTGGCGACCATTCGCCAACTTTGAGTTCGGTCTTGGATATCCGCATTTTACCGGCGACCGCTGTGCGCCCGAAATCGTGTGCCGGTCGCCCGTCGTCGTGGACGGGTAGCAATTGCGTCCCGGCGGTGCCTTTGCCGCCATCGAGCTTGATGCTGTACAGACCCAGCACGTCGACGCCGAAGCCGACCACGCCAGGGGTGAAGCCGGACCTGAAGTCGAGGATGAAGCTCTGCGTCCACTCTTCGGCCTTGCCTTGGCTGGCGGCGCCAGTGTAGTCACGGTTCATGTAGAAGTTGCGCAGCGTCAAGCTGGCCTTGGCATCGTCGACGAACCCTTCGGCCGAGGCGGCTAGGGGTAGGCTGGCGGCCAGGGCGAACGTGGGGGCGAGCGGGTACAGGGCATATCGTGCCATGGAGCGGATTCCGTTTTATTGACGTTGTTGTGGAATGCAGTGCTGCGGTTACGTCGGGGGCGGTTACGGCCCCCGACGTCGTCGTGCGATTAGTTGGCGGCCTTGCCGGCCACTGAGTAGCGTACCTGCTGGTTGCGGGTTTTCATGAAGTCGTCGATGCTCTGCCCGCGCATTGCGGCGTAGATATCCAGGTTGGACACGCCCAGTACCGCGCCGAGTTTCTCCAGGACGAAGAAGATCACTCCGTAGTGAATCAGACCGCGCCAGTCGCGACGACGCAGCAGGTCGCTTTCCTCTTCGCTCAGGCCGGCTTCGCGGTAAAGCGCTTCCGGTTCGGCGAGGAAGCGTTGACGCCACTGAGGCTCGATCAGTCGATGGAGAAACTTGTTCAGGCGATAGCCCTTGGCGCTGCGTTCCAGGGTGTACGGGTAGGTGCCTTCGAGCAACTCGGCACCTGCCAGCTGATGTTGCATGCGCTGACGGTGGCGCTCGTTTACCGGGGCCGGCAGCGCTTGATCTTGGTTTTCCAGAAGCAAGGTGGCGATGCCCGTCATCGACGGTAAGTAATAGCTTTGGTGCTTGCGCTCGACATTGCCCGAGAGCGCACCGCGCATGATCAGCCAGGTGATCACTTCGGCCCCCTCCATGCCGCCGAGTGCTGCGTACTCTGCCAAGGTCATCTCAGTGAGCCGCTCTGGGTCGTTGACCAGCAGCTCGAGAAACTGTGCGTCCCACTCTGGGTTATTGAAACCACAGCGTTCACCATGCACCTGGTGCGACACCCCGCCGGTGGCGACGATGGCCACCTTGAGGTCCTCCGGATAGCTCTCGATGGCCCGACGCAAGGCCTGGCCGAGTTTGTAGCAGCGTCGTGCAGTGGGAATCGGCAACTGCAGTACACCCACCTGCAGCGGGACGATCTGCACTGGCCAACCTTCTTCGCAAGGCAACAGGGCCGACATCGGCGAGAAGAAACCGTGGTCCAGCGGCTTGTCACGGAAGAAGCTCATGTCGAACTCATCGGCCATCAAGCTCTGACCGATGTGCCGCGACAGCGCCGCATGCCCGCCTACCGGTGGCAGGTCACGCGGGTTGCCGCCTTCGTCGGCTACGCCGTACTGCTCGTCGACACCGAGAGTGAACGCACTGTAGTGGTCGAAAAAGAACGAGGTAACGTGGTCGTTGAAGATGTAGAACAGCACATCTGGCTGGCGCGCTTCCAGCCATGTCCGAATTGGCTCGAAGCTTTCGAAGATCGGCGCCCAGGCGGCTTCCTCTTGCTTGTCGTGGTCGACGGCGAAGCCGATGGTCGGGGTATGTGAGACGGCCAGGCCACCAATGATACGAGCCATGCGATAGTCCTCTATTACAAAGTTACGGCGTTGTTACTGCGTGGCTTGCGCGCAGCCGGGCCTGGCCGTTGGCCAGAATCGCCAGGGCTGCGGCGAACGCCGGCAGGCCGAGGAGGATGAACAGCAGCGGCATGCCCAACCCAAGGCTGAGTACGGCGCCACCGATGAGGGAACCGAAAATTGCCCCGAAGCGCCCGATACCGAGCATCCAGCTGACACCCGTGGCGCGGAACTCAGTCGGGTAGTAGCCGGGGGCGAAGGCGTTCAGGCCGGTCTGTGCGCCGCTCATGCAGAAACCGGCAGCCGCCACACCAACCACCAGCAGGCTCGACTCCAGGCTCAAGGCGCCCAGCGAGACGATGCACAGGCCACCGAGGCCGTAGGCGATGGCGATGACTCTGTTGGGGTTGCGCCGGTCCATGATCCAACCGACAACGATGGCGCCGGCTGCGCCGCCGATCTGGAACAGGCCAGTGATGGTCGCGGCGCGCTCGATGGACAACCCGCCATCACGGAGCAAGGTCGGCAACCAGCCCATGGTCAGGTAGATCACCAGCAGCCCCATGAAGTAAGTCACCCACAGGGCCATTGTGCCGAAGCGATAGCGTTCGCTGAACAGTTGGCGCGCTGGCGCTTTGTGCTGCACTGCCGGCTCGCTAACGGTGAAACGGGTGCCTTCGGCAAAACGTCCACCGAGCTTGGCCAAGGCTGCGGCAATCTGTTGCGCGGGCGCCTGGCGGGCGGCGAGGAAGCGCGCCGACTCTGGCAGCAACCACAGTAGCAGAGGCAGTAAGGCCAGCGGCAGCAAGCCACCCGCCAGCAGCACCGACTGCCAGCCGTGATGTGGGATGAGCCAGGCGGCCAGGAATCCGCCCAGGCCCGAGCCCATGTTGAAGCCAGTGAACATGATGGTGATCATCAGCGAGCGGTTGCGTGTGGGCAGGTATTCGGCGAGCAGCGTTGTGCAATTTGGCATCGCAGCACCCAAGGCGACGCCTGTCAGCAGCCGTAAGATGGCCAGCTCGTATGGGTTACGCGCGAAAGCGCAGGCCAAGCTCAGTAGGCTGAAGCCGCTGACCGCGATCAGCAAAACTTTCTTGCGGCCAAGCCGGTCGGCGTAAGGGCCGGCGGTCAGTGCGCCAATGGCCAGGCCGACCATGCCGGCACTCATCACCGGGCCGAAGGCGGCGCGTGACAACCCCCAGTCCTGCATCAGCGACGGCGCGATAAAGCCCATCACCGCGACGTCGAAGCCATCGAAAAGCACGATCAGGAAGCACAGCGAAAGGATCAACCACTGATAGGCAGCGATGGGGCGGTTATCGATCCAGTCTTTTACATCAATAGGAGTGTCGACAGGAGGCTTGAGCATGCGTGGTCACCTTTGTTCTTGTATTGGTGTGAAATGCTCTGGTTGTCGCAAGGCTCCGAACGGACCTTGACCAAGCAAAAATCACCCCGCCGGATTACGGCGTGAGGTTGACTGTAAACCCGAGGTCCACGCAGCGCCTGCGGGATTTCTTTAACCAGATATCTATTTTTTTTATCGGATTGAGCCGGTCGCTCAGGTCATCAGCGGTTTTGCCAGCAGCTAGCAAACGCGTCGTGCAGGAAGGGGCGGGGGAGGCCGCTATTGGACGCCCTGGGGTGTGCTGGCGCCAAAGGATCACGGTAGGCGGCCGGCTCGAACGTCAGCAATCCGGCTACATAGTTGCGATAAGTTTATACCCTGATGACAACAGTTGTAGACGAATTGCCGACAAGGCAGATCAATTTCAGCATTAAACCATGCGGCGTGACATTTATTATTGGCGCCCTTCGCATCGCTTCGAAGCGGTTTTATGGCTAGCTGCGCGCTTCGCCAGCGAGGACCGCCGCCTGTGCATGCGCCGCTTGATGGCATCCGTTGGAGCGGGCGTTCCTAAGAAACGATGCGACCCTATCCGTTTTTTCGATCATTTCTTTAGACAGCCCGATCATGCAGATCTCTCGCGCCAAGCTCTTTTCGTGCTTGATTGCTTCATCCGTGCTGCTTGCTCCTGTGACGCGGCGCATCAGGAGTCCGAGTCTGCGAGCGTGGAGGTTAGTGTATATACGATCACTGCCGCCCCGTTGACGCTGACGACCGATCTACCGGGTCGCACGACAGCGTTCCGAGCCGCCGGGGTGCGTCCTCAAATCAGTGGCATTGTTGAACACCGTCTTTTCACCGAGGGTACCGAAGTCAAGCAAGGCCAGCGGTTGTATCAGATTGATCCGCGGACCTATCAGGCGCAGCAAACCCGTGCTCGAGCCAGTCTGCGCAATGCTCGTAATCTAGCCGAGCGTTACGCTAGGCTGTCAAAGACCAAAGCGATAAGCCAGCAGCAGTAGGATGATGCATTGGCAGCCTGGAAGTTGGCTGAAGCGGACCAGCAGCTCGCCGACATCAATGTGCAGTCTACGGGGGGGCATGCCACCGATCGCTGGTCGTATTGGACGTTGTGCGGTGACAGAGGGCGCTTTGGTAACCAGTGGCCAAAGCGATGCTATGGCCATGGTCACGCTAAGGGGCTTCCGTAAGATGGAGCAACGGACTCAGAGGCGGGGCGAAGGTTCCGATAGCCGCCGCACGGTGCAGGCGATACGCGTTGTGTTGGCGATCGGGCTTTGCCTCGCTGGCCTTCAAACATCAGCAAAGGCACCAGCGCCAAACAGAACGGCGATGGCGCCATGCACCATGTACTTCACGGGTTCGATTTCCAGCACGCGCGTGCCCAACCAATAGAGACCTGCGGTCACAGCCAGGGTCTGAACGGTGATTGCAATCGCCAGTAACCTTGGTTTACCTGCCCAGGCAGCAGTGTTTCAGCGGTCAGGAATCCAGCAGAACACCAGCAAATACGAGGCTCACACTGGTGACTGCAAAGGCCAGTATTTCAAACGCACCAAACAGCCCATGGGGGTCAAGGCTCGCGAGGTAGAACGGAGCCTCGACCATGGCGGAGAAATCGAACAGCGCACAGAACATCAGATAGCCCAAGCCATAAGCTACCAGCAGCGAGCCGACTCCGAGAATCGCTGGATTCTCGGTAAACGACGAGATAGGCCAGCAGCGCCTACAATTACAAACCAGAACGTCAGCAATGCGCAGAAGATCACATACATCAATGTGATGGGTGTGGTCGGTCCTACCTGCCGCGCTTGGGTATAGAAGACCAGCGCACTGACTGCACACGCCACGGCCACCGTCAACACCAGCATGACCAGCCCTTTTGCCGGCTGGGGTAAGGCCGCGACCCGGCCAGGATATTGACTGCGCCAGAGCATGGTCAGCACTTCCATGGGCACACCAACGACAACCACGAACGTTACCCAACTTGTGAAGAATTCACCTGTGAAGCATCCGATGATCAACAGTGTGAGTGCCATGACCATCAGCAGCAGGAGACTGCCAAGCGCCGGTTGTCGCCCAATCAAAGCTCGGCCTCCTCGGCGCGGCTGGTGCAAAGGGGTTGGGTTGCCCTGAGTAACGCTGTTGTTCTTATTATTCATGCGCAGTGGTCCTGAAGGAGTCAGCCGGTTTTTTTCAGCAAATCAAGGGCTACATCGACAATCATGTCTTCCTGACCGCCGACCACCTGCCGACGGCCCAGTTCGACGAGAATGTCGCGCGTCTTAAGCCCGTAATGCTCGGCAGTAGCTTCGGCGTGGCGCAAGAAACTGGAGTACACCCCGGCGTAGCCGAGAGCCAGCGTTTCCCGATCGACCCTCACGGGGCGCGTTTGCAGAGGGCGTACAATGTCGTCGGCAGCATCCATCAACGTGTAGAGGTCAGTGCCATGGTTCCAGCCCAGGCGCTCAGCGGCCGCGATAAATACTTCCAATGGGGCATTACCCGCCCCAGCGCCCATACCGGCCAGGCTGGCATCGACCCGGTCGCAACCTTCTTCCACTGCGACGATGGAATTGGCCACCCCCAGACCCAGATTATGGTGCGCGTGAATGCCTGTTTGAGTGGTCGGGTCGAGTACGTCCTTGAGCGCCCTGAAGCGCTCGCGAACATCTTGCATGTTCATCGCGCCGCCCGAATCGACGACGTAGATGCAGGTCGCTCCATACCGCTCCATCTTCTTGGCTTGCTGAGCGAAGGCAGACGGTCGGATCATATGACTCATCATCAGAAAGCCCACCGTGTCCATATTCAAATGGCGGGCATGTTCGATGTGTTGTTGTGAGATATCGGCCTCTGTGCAATGGGTCGCTACGCGAACAACGTTGGCCCCTGCTTTGTGAGCTTCGTCGAGATCGTGCGTGATGCCGATGCCAGGCAGCAGTAGCGTTGCGATCTTCGCGTGGCTGATGACATCCGCTACGGCTTCGATCCATTCGATATCGCTATGGGCACCAAAGCCGTAGTTGAAACTGGAGCCTTGCAAACCGTCACCGTGAGCTACCTCAATGCTGTCTACCCGAGCCTTGTCCAGTTCGCGAGCAATGTCCTGAACGTTCTGAATCGAGTATTGATGGCGCACGGCGTGGCTACCATCGCGTAGGGTCACGTCGGAAATATAGAGTTTCTTGTTCATTTGGAGTCTCATTGAGCATCGGAGTGGACGATCAGGTCATCACGGTCAGGAAACGTTCGTTGAGTACGCGGCTGTGATAGAAAATTGCCTTGCCCAAGTGTTTTTCATCCCAGGTGATTGGCTTCTGATCGGGGTAATGGAAGTCTCCGCCTGCAAATACTTCGTTGCGGTTTCCCGAGGGGTCGAAGAAGTAGATGGTCTGGCCATGCGTGATACCGTGGCGGGTGGGACCAAAATCCAGCGAGGTTTCGCTCATTGAGATCAAGTCACCTGCGCGCAACAGCCCTTCCCAGGTGTCGATCAGAAACGAGGCATGGTGGAATCCGCCGATGTTGCCGTCCTCGATGAACGCCACGTCATGGGCTTTGGTCGACAACGAGAGGAAGTTGGCAACGGCGTGACCTTCTTCGTTAACGACCTGTTCGGCAAGGTGAAAACCCAGCACATCGATAAACAGTTCGCGGGTCAGGTGCAGGTTACCGCCGTGCAGCTGACAATGGTCGAAGCGCATCGCTCGCATACCTTTGAGGCCGCGAGGCCAGGCCTCTGGGTTTTTCTCGGCAACGCCCCAGCGACCGGTGTATTCCTTCTCCGCATACAGTTCGAACCAGTGCCCCGAAGGTCCGAAGAAACGCACGCGGCGTCCGCAGAAATCCAGTTCGCCAGCAGGGATGTGTTCAACTTGGCAGCCGTAGGCGATCAGGTCCTGGGTCAACTGCACAAGCGACTGATCGTCGATGACTTTGTAGCCCATGAAGTCCATGCCAGGTTTTTCGGCTTCAACCAGCACCACTGAAAAGCGTTCCACCTCTGTCCAGCCTTTGAGGTAAACCCTGCCTTGGCTGTCACAGTGGGTCAGAATCAATCCGACAAGTTCAACATAATGTTCGACCGCGGCTTCCATATCCAATACGCGGATTTGCACGTGGCCTGGACGCAATATGCCTTTTTTCATAATTTCACCTGTTTGTTGTATTTATTTTTCCGGCTATCCCGATGCGGGCGCCTATATAGGTTCTCTCAGCCGCTCGATTTCCAGATCGCTCGTGGGAACAACGCGACACGCCAATACGAAGCCGTGCGCCTGTTCGCCGTCGGCAATATGTTGGCGGCTCATCGGCCCGCAGGTGTAATCGCCTGAGAGGATTCGCACCTTGCAGACCCCGCAGCCGCCTCCGCGGCAACCCACCGCAATTGCGCGGCAGCCTGCCAATTCCATGGCGCGCAGGAGAGGAGCTCCGTCCAATACCAGGAAAACGTCGCCACTTACGCGTTCGCGGATGCGGTGTGTTCGCGCGCCCATCAGTCAAAGTTGCCTGGTAATGCCGCAGTTGCTGCCAGCCGTTCGGCGCAGGCCAGTGCAGATGAGGTCATAATGTCGAGGTTCCCAGCGTAAGCGGGCAGGTAGTGGGCTGCACCTTCCACTTCGAGAAACACCGAGACTTTCAAGCCGCGCTTCAGACCTAGGCCAGGTACATTCACCGGACTATCGATGATCTCGAATTGCACTGCCTGCTTTAGCCTGTAACCCGGTACGTACGCGCGCACTCGAGCCACCATCGCCTCGACGCTGGCAGTAATCACATCGCGATCTGCGAGGTCACACAGCGCGAATACGCTATCACGCATGATGGGTGGCGGCTCCGCCGGATTGAGGATGATGATTGCCTTGCCTCGTGATGCCCCTCCGAGGACTTCAATGGCTTTGGCTGTAGTTTCAGTGAACTCATCGATATTGGCCCGAGTGCCCGGACCTGCCGACTGGCTGGAAATCGACGCCACGATTTCGGCGTAATGCACCTGAGCCACTGTAGAGATGGCCTTGACTATCGGTATGGTCGCCTGGCCACCACAGGTCACCATGTTTATATTGGTGGCCTCCCGTTCATCATCCAGGTTGATCGCCGGTATCACGTAAGGACCGATGGCCGCGGGTGTGAGGTCAATCACTCGAATACCGTGTGCTTGCAGCACCTCGTTGTGGTGCACATGTGCCTGTGCGGATGTCGCATCGAACACGATGCCAATTTCCTTGAATTCGGGCATTTGCAGCAGCCCCTCTACTCCCTCGGCGGTGATAGCGACGCCCATGCGTTTGGCGCGCGCCAGGCCATCGGAAGCGGGATCGATACCGACCATCGCACCCATTTCGGTGTGTTCGCCGTGGCGCAATATCTTGATCATCAGGTCGGTGCCAATGTTTCCCGAGCCGATGATTGCAACTTTGCAACGCGCTGTTGTCGTCTTCATGAAAACCTCTGACAGTTATTGTTAGCACCTGCGTAGAGCACGGGCTAGCGCCCGCGCTGCTTGGCGGTCTGACCGGCAATTCCGAAGTTGGTATTGGGCACTTCATTGATGATCACGCGCACCGAGTCTATCGGCGCATCCAGGGTCTCGACTGCAGCGAGAGTCAACGCTTCGATCAAACGTGCTTTCTGCGCTTCGCTGCGACCCTGGATCAGGTGGACTTGCATAATGGGCATGGGATTACACCAGACAGGTCAGGCGAAGCGCATCGAGACGGACCCCAGATGCTGATAGCGCACAATGATGTTGTCGCCGGCGCGAACCGCGATCGCCTCCGTGGCTCCGCCAGTCAAGATCACGGTCCCAGCCGGGATTTCACGGCCCTGCAAGCCCAGCATGTTGGCGAGCATCGCGACGCTTTGCGCCGGGTTACCCAGCACGGCGGCAGTGGAGGCAACGGCTACGACCTCGCCATTTTTCTCCATTACTATGCCCAGGTTTTTCAGGTCCAGACCCTGCACCTTGTGATGGCGGCCTCCGAGTGCATAACGTGCAGAGGAGGTGTTGTCGGCAATTACACTTTTCAGATCGAATCGGAAGTCCTCGTAGCGCGAGTCAATGACTTCGACGGCGGGCAGAATGAAGTCGGTCGCCGCCAAGACGCTGGCGACGTTGCACCCTGGGCCCCGTAGGGCCTTGCAGGTGACAAAGGCTATCTCGGCTTCGACTTTGGGGTGGATCAGTCCGGTTGTATCGATGACCCCGCCGTCGGCAACCGAGCCATAGTCAGTGATAAAGCCATGGATTGGTTCTACGACTCCCATCTGGCGCATCTTGGCGTGGGACGTCAGGCCCATTTTCAACCCGGCTATGCGTACGCCACGGTCGATCTTGAGGGCACGAATGGCATCCTGAATCGCGTAGGCATCATCCCAATCCATTTCCGGGTAGTCGTCCGTGATCTTAGGCACGGCTCGGTTTTGCATTTCTGCTGCATCCAAGTGCACCGCCAGTTGCTTGATAACGTCTCGTCTCAGATTCATCAGGCACTTCCCTTTAGATAAAGCGCACGCCGGCCGAGCCGATGCCGCCGATGCTCATACGAAGATTGTCCCCAGCTTTCACGGCAACCATGGCGCCCAGCGAGCCGGATAAAATCACTTCGCCGGGTTTGAGCGTCATGCCCAGCGTACCCAGGGTGTTGGCCAGCCAAACCACTGCATAGGCTGGATGCCCCAGTGCCGCGGCACCCGCTCCCGTTGAAACGATCTCGCCGTTGAGTTCAAGGGTCATGCCCACCAATGAAAGGTCGAGTTCACGCGGGTCAGCGGCGCGATCGCCAAGGATGAACAGGCCGGAAGAAGCGTTATCCGCCACTGTGTCTTGGATCCTGATTTTCCAGTCACGGATGCGTGAGTCGACGATCTCAAAGCAAGGCATCACGTATTCTGTGGCCCGCAATACATCGGCAACGGTGACGCCGGGGCCGGCCAGTTCGTGTTTTAGAATGAATGCAATCTCGGCCTCTGCCTTAGGGGCGATCAGATCATCCATTGCGATGGCTGATCCGTCTGCGCGCAGCATCGCGCTCGTGAGATGGCCGAAATCCGGCTGATCGACTTTCAGCATATCCATGACGACCTGGCTGGTTACCCCGACCTTCTTGCCGATGACGCGTTCTCCGTCGTCTTCGATGCGTTGGGCCAGTACTCGCATCTGAATGGCGTAGGCGTCTCGCACCGTTAGGCCAGGAAAGCGGTCGGTGAGCGGAGCGATGGGCTGGCTATCCTTGAGCGCGCGGTAAAGCTCTTCGCTTAACGGCTCGACAAAAATGGGCTGCATAAGTAGGCCTTTTATTGGTTTAGTCCGGGTCTTGGTATACAAGACCTGTAGGCGGCTCATGGTTAAAAAATTATACGATGCCGTCCAATGCTATATAATTACTAACTAATGCCGAGCAGGCATCGTTAACAGGGCTCAGGTCACCTATGGAAATCAGGCAGCTGCGTTATTTCATTGCCGTTGCAGAAGAGTTGAACTTCAATCGAGCCGCTGAGCGATTGCACATGACTCAACCCGCATTGAGTCGACAGATACAACAGCTGGAGGAAGCGATTCCTGCCGTGCTGCTGGAAAGGAACTCCAAGCGGGTGACGCTTACCGATGCGGGTAAGTCGTTCTACGAACACGCACTCAGAATCTTGGAACAGCTGCATCATGCGGCAGATGAATCGCGCATGTTGTCAGTGGGTCAGAGGGGCAACCTCAGCGTGGGGATTTTCGGTTCGGCGATCCTGGATTTGATTCCTCAAGTCCTCCACCGGTTTTCCACGCTCTATCCCACTGTGAACGTGTCGCTGCACCTGATGGACAAAGATGCGCAGATTCAGGCATTGCGCGAACGACGCTTGACCATTGGTTTCAATCGACTGGTCCCGGCTGAACCGGATATCGAACAGGAACTGGTCAGAACCGAGCCCTTGATCATCGCCATTCCCGCGACCCATTCTCTGGCTAAACGAAAAGAGGTTGAATTAGGGGATGTGCTAGATGAGCCCTTGATCCTATACCCGCGCGGCGTTCGGGGCAGCTTGGTAGTTCAGGTCCGCAAGCTGTATTCCGACTATGGAGCTATGCCGGTCGTTGCCCAGGAGGTCGCAGATGTGACGACCAGCGTTGCATTGGTGGCGTCTGGAGGAGGGTTGAGCATTGTACCTAATGCTGCGAAAAACTTGCGTTTGCCTGGTGTTGTTTATAAACCACTGAAATGTAAGGGAAATTCTACAATAGAACTGATTTGCTTGTATCGCAAAGGTGACACATCACCCGTTCTGCAGGCTTTTCTGCAGACATTAAGAGCATTTATCCTGCGGCGAGTCTGACCCAGCCAAATTTACTCTCTGAAGGCAGCGCCTTTGAGTTTTTCAAACGACCGAACAGGTCCAGCTCGCAGCTGCTGATGCCCAGGCCCACGCTGTATTGACTGCTCATCACGGAGGGGTTGTCAACAGCGCTCACTGGCGTGAGCCATTGGCAGTAGCAGACAGAGAGCGGAGAGTTCGGCGTGCTGGGCTCGCTAATTCGACAATGCAGACGGCGTTCTTTGCTGCCAGGCCCACCGTGGCCAGCGGGCCCAAATGGAAGTCACGCCGTTGGCAGATGCACGTCCAAGTGGCGCGAGATCTCCGAAGGTGTCTGTGGCTATTCGCCGACCAACATGAGCACTTCTATGGCGCGTTCGATACTCTGTGACACGGATTTTCCTTACTTAGCCTGAGCACAGGCAGAGAGAGACTATCGTACTATCGTAGCCGAGGTTTGATCGAGAGGACAGGATACCTAGGACGGGCAGTGAAAAGAACCGCATTGGCGCAAGCGGATGTGTTTGGATCATGTGTTTCTACCCCTATGCACTTGTGATTACCGGTTTTCATTGCCAGTTGAAGGTACTCAAGTGTGCGGCTAGCACGTGTCGAAAGAGGCCATTCGGCAGGGTAGTTCATGTACAACGTGTCGATAGGGTCGCCGAATTGGACGACCTGAACGGCGGATTGTCTTGGGTAAAGCGCCAGCCCAATACTGCCGAGAGTAATGATACCCACCTCGCCAAACGCGTTGTCTTCCCCCCAAGGTGCGCCTTCAGTGCACGTTTAGCACGCTCCACCTCCTCACCATATCCCCGCAGCGCCACGCCGGCTGGGGTTAACTCCAGTGAGCACGGGCGGCGAATGATCGGTTGATCTACATCGTGGCCCCATAGCTTCTATCCATTTGCATGGTATTCGATTGCTAGTGTTGATTTTTGAATTACTCGTTCTGAACGATCTCAGAGTAATTTGAAGTCACTGATAACAAGATTCAGCGTCCTCAGCCATGCGGGAGAAATCAATGCGGGACACGCTCAACCTTGATCGCCGTCGATTCCTGCGCAATTCAATGTTACTTGGCCTGGGCTTGGTCATCGGTGACTTTGCTGCTGGTAGTACAGACCGTGCCGCAACCGCCGATATCCGGATTGCAGTCAATCCTGGCCTTGAGAACGCGACGCTGACTGCATTGATCATGCAATGCGGTTTCCTCTCCCGTTTCGGTGTCGATGCAACCATCGTTGAAGTACCTGGCGCCAAAGCTCCATTCGATGCAGTTGCTTCCGGCACCGCCGATGTCTGCATGGTCTCGGGGTACGACGGCTTGTTGACAGAGATCGAGCGGGGAGCACCGGTCAAGGTCATTGGCGCAGGCATGAAAGACGCTGCACTCGCGATCTTCGCTCGACCAGGCGTCGTCCAGGGCCTTGCCGGCCTTACCGGCAGGACTGTTGCGGTTGGCCCGCACTTGGGGCTGCTACATGCCCTGATGCTGCAACTGTTCAAAGAAAAAGCCATCGACGCCTCTGCCGTGATTTTCGTCGACAAAGGCAGCAATGAGCAGTGCTACCAGGCGGTGGTCCGAGGCGAAGCCGATGCCTGCTGCGCGAGTGTCTCGCACCTGTACAACGCGGATGGGTTGGTGGTGATCGATGAGGGAAATCTGTGGCAGGTATTGCCTCGGTACACCTTTCAGATGGCTTTCGCCGCCGATACCGCCTTGCGCGACAAGCGAGAAGCGCTGGTCGGCGTCATGGCCGCCTTCGGCGCCCTCTATGAATACCTGATGTCGCCGGAGGCTGAAGAAGCCTACTTCGCTGCCCGCCGCAGTGCTGGCAAACACTTCGACGAACGCTCGGCCCGGGCCACGTGGGACTTCATCCAGAAACAGCGCCCGTACGCCACGGACCTGACGTTGACCGAGGACGACATAGCTTACCGCCAGGACATGGACATAGCCCTTGGCGACCTGAAACACAAGCAGTCATTCGCCGAAGTGGCTGACATGTCAATCGCCAGGGCAGCAGCAAAGCTGCTCGGATCATCCCCGCGAACTTGAAACCTTGCCCGTCAACGGGCCGCACTATTGGCGTGATGCCAAGGGAATACTGAATGACCACTGATTCAAGACCTCAAGTACATCTCGACCTGAGCCGAACTCGACTCATTGAAAAGGCGCTGCAGCGGGGTGAGGGGCAGCTTGCCGATTCTGGCGCGCTGGTAGTGACCACAGGTACGCGCACCGGCCGTTCGCCAATGGATCGCTACATCGTCGACGAGCCTGGTACTCGTGACCGGATCGACTGGGGTACGGTGAACCGTCCGTTCGATGCGCAACGCTTCGATGCGCTCTGGGCGCGGGTCGAGGCCTGGCTTGACGACAAAGAGTCGTTCGTTTCCAAGGTACATGTCGGTGCGGATCCCGTCTATTACCTGCCCGTGACGATAACCACTGAAACCGCCTGGCAGAACCTGTTCGGGCTGAATCTGTTCATTCGGCCACAGGTATTCAATCCGGCTGGCAAGCTGGAATGGCAGATCCTCAATGCTCCGGGCTTTCAATGTGATCCTGGGCGGGATGGCACGCGTTCTGAAGGTTGTGTGATCCTCGACTTTGCCCAGCGCAAGGTATTGATTGCCGGCATGCAGTATGCCGGTGAGATGAAGAAAGCCATGTTTTCGGTACAGAACTTTCTGCTGCCGGAGCAACAGGTGTTGCCGATGCACTGCTCGGCCAATGTTGGTGACAACGGCGATACCACGCTGTTCTTCGGCCTGTCCGGTACCGGTAAGACTACATTGTCAGCGGACCCTTCCCGTTATCTGATTGGCGACGATGAGCATGGATGGGGTGAAGGCGTGGTGTTCAATCTGGAAGGTGGCTGTTATGCCAAGACCATCGACCTGAGCCGTGAAAACGAGCCAATCATCTGGGAGGCGATACGCTTCGGTGCATTGGTCGAGAATGTGGTGCTCAATGATCAGCGCACCGTGGACTACGCAGACACTCGCCTTTCCGAAAATGGCCGTTGCGCCTACCCGCTGGAGCACGTGGACAAGCGCACGCTGAACAACCTCGGCGGCGAGCCACAGGCGATCGTCTTCCTCACCTGCGACCTGACGGGTGTGTTGCCACCGGTGTCGATCCTGAGCCAGGACGCTGCGGCTTACCATTATCTCTCCGGTTATACCGCCCTGGTAGGCTCCACTGAAATGGGCTCAGGTGGAGGGATCAAGGCGACATTTTCTACCTGCTTCGGGGCCGCATTTCTGCCGCGTCCGGCCTGTGAATATGCCAACCTGTTGATCAAGCGCATTGAAGCTTTCGGTTCGCAGGTTTACCTGGTGAATACGGGGTGGACCGGAGGAGGCCATGGCACGGGCGAGCGGTTCAGTATCCCCACCACCCGAGCCATCATCGCTGCCATCCAGGAGGGGGCCCTGGTGCACACAGCAACCGAACATCTGCCGGGTCTCAACCTGACCATCCCCAAGGCCGTTCCCGGCGTCGACAGCCACTTGCTCAACCCGCGCGATACCTGGGCAGATAAAGCAGCATATGACGCTGCTGCCATGGATCTGGCCAACCAGTTCGTAGAGAACTTCCGTCAGTTCAGCGACATCGATGCTCGCATTCTGGCAGCAGGTCCTGGTTGCTCGGGCAAGGCTGTCAATTGACATCTGCGGGGCCTTTCAAGCCCCGCCTCATTTCCTGCAGTGATCCCCCTCAGCGTGTCGAGGAACACCGATTGCTCCGTACTGGGTACCCAGTCGCTGCGGGTCATAATTCCCTTCATCAGCATGGCGTCAAACCCCCCGCAGGAAAGTTCGACCAGCACACCAAGGTCAAGATCAGCCAGGGCTTCAGTCGCAGTCATCAGCGTGACGCTGTCAGAACCAAGCAACAGGGCGCGGGTCATGCTGCAAGATGAGGTTTCCACGCAGCAGGCTGGTCGAGATTCTGCCTGCTCGAAGGCGGCCTCCATGCGTGTGCGCCTAGGTGTGCTCAAAGCGGGCACAACCCATGGGTATTGGCCCAGCTGCTCAATCGTGATCGTTGCGCAGTGCTGTAAGGGATGACCCATTCGTGCGACGACACAGTAACGGTCTCGAAACAGAATCTCGCAGTGCAATTCATCCTTCGGCCCAGGCGTTCGCAGTGTGCCGAACAGGATGTCGATACGACCGCTGCGCAGGTCAGCGAGCAGTGTGTTGTAGTCGCCAGCGATGACGCGAACCCTGGCTTCTGGGAAAGCGGCCAGAAAGTGTTGCGCTGCGTGCGCCAACTCAGCCGAGCCAGCCATGGGCAATGTGCCGACATGGAACTCAAGGTCAATTCGTGTTGCTGGCGCATCCGGCTTGCGCTGAGCCAACGTCAGCTCGTGGAGGGCGCGGCGCAACTCATCGACCAAGTTCATGCCGATGGCGTTGAGCCGGGGACCATGGGCGCTGCGCTGGAACAACGGCACGCCCAGTGTACGTTCCAGCGTGCGTGCGCTGCGCAGCCGACCTGGCTGGCGGGTGCTGCCGTCGGCGCAGGCGATCAGCGCGTACAGTTGCCTACCGGTGGTCAACCGTTCCACCGGCGAGTTGCCGCTGCCCGAGACTTGAATGAGCGCGTTATCGAGGATGGTGAAGAAGCGGTCGACATGCAGCAGGTAACGCTGGCCACGCTCCGTTGGAAAGCAGCCGGTGGCGCGGCGCATGAAAATACGTGTTCCGATTTTTGCTTCAAAGTTGGAGATGGCTTGCGTGACGGCCGGTTGCGAGGCATGCAACGCACGTGAGGCGCTGTTGATCCCTCCCTCGCGGCCAACCATCTGTACCATGCGCAAATGGCGCAGGTTGAGTGTGTCCAGGAATGTGAGCATTAGTTGCCTTCGCAATTGAATGCTGGCGACAAACGCACTCGACCCGTTGCGCCGGGAGGGGCAGCGCAGCGGGCCGAATGGCGAGGCCTTCAGGGGATGGGGTCAGCCGAGATTGCCGGTGACGTCATCGAACAGCTCATCCACCGACAGCGCGCGCGGAATGATCTTCTGGTCCAGTGCCCAATCGATTGCAGTCTGCAGGCCCTTGCGGTTGGCTTCCAGGCCCAGCGGCGGAAAGACATCGGGCACTCCGCCTTCAGTCAACGCCCGGCTTTCGGCGATCATCCGGTAGATTTCCCTGACCGCTTCCGGATGCTTGCGGCTGATATCCTGGTGAACGACGAACATGTGGTTGATGGGTACGAAACCTTCGCGCTGGTACCAGGCTTTGGCGGCATTGCGTGCATCGGGAACCAGCGTACTCACACGTGGATCCTTGGGCATGTCTTCACCGAGCAGGGCGGCATCGAGCTGGCCATCGAGCAACATCTGCGGCAGGTTGGACCCTGCTGGCAGACGCACGCAGTTCGCCGGGTCCTGGTACTCGGCAATGTGGCCATCGCCCAAGGTCATCCAGGTCACCTTGTCCAAGTCGACACCGTACTCATGGCGCAACACGCCACGAATCCACAAGCCGGTAGTCTGCGCGTAGGTGCGCACGCCGACTTTCTTGCCTTCGATGTCCTTTGGGTCCAGGTGCCCGAAGTCAACGTTGAAGCCGGCGCAGTGGTGCTGGAAGCGGCCCGAAATTGGAGCGGGTAGCAACACATAGGGCTTGCCGTAGGCTTTGGCCTGCAGATAAGTAACGATCGCCAGCTCGCCGGCATCGAATGCGTTGTCGCGCACCATGCTCTTGAAGCCGTTATGGGCCGGAGTGGGGCCGCAGAAGTCGAGAGTGACCAGGGTGGAGGTCACGCGTCCGTCCTTCATGGCCAGGGTGACCGGATAATCGGCCAGGTTGGTGCGCAGCGTCAGCGCCATGGGTATCTCCTTTGCAGTCGGTAAAGTAGTTTCAGAGCCGAACTTCGATCAGGCAGGGGCCTGGTTCCCGGCTCGAGTTGGCCATGGCCTTGTAGAAGGCCTCGGCCGTATCCACGGCAACGCTGGGAACCCCCATGCTGCGGGCCATCGCCAGCCAGTCGATGCGTGGGCGGTCGATGTCGATCATCGACAACGCGCGCTCGCCAGGCTGGCCGGCGCCCATGTTGGCGTATTCGGCCTTGAGGATTGCGTAGCTGTTGTTGGCAAAGATGATCGTGGTGACGTTCAGGTTCTCGCGGGCTTGGGTCCACAGTGACTGGATCGTGTACATGGCACTGCCGTCACCGACCATGCAGAACACTCGGCGGTCCGGGCAGGCCAAGGCGGCGCCGGTGGCTACCGGTGTGGCGTAACCGATCGACCCTCCCATGTTGTTGATCAGGTCATGGGGAAGGGCTCCAATGGTGAGCCCGATGGACTCCCGCCCCGTGGTCAACGACTCGTCCACCAGGATGCAATGCTCGGGCATTGCCGCTGCCAGTGCATGAGCAATGCTCGTGGGGTTGAGCGCTCCAGTGGGTACGGCCGTGTGGATACGTTGCTGCACCTGGGCAGGGGCGGCACGCGTGCCCAGTTCCTGCAACAGCATGTCGAAGGCCAGCTCGCTGTCTTCATCGGCCTCCACCAGTCCATGCACCAGCGTTCCCTCTGCCTTAAGCAAGCTGGGCTTATCCGGGTATGCGAAGAATGCTACCGGTTCGCGGGTTTCGACCGTGACGATATGCTTGAAACCCTTGAGATATGCCATGGCTTGGGAGACCGCATAGGGAATGCGTGCGATCGGCACTCGGCCTGCGCCACGCTCTATGCGGGCGGTGAAGAACTGCGAGCCGAGCTGGGCACCCGTGGCTACGGCAACCTGGCCCGCCTTGACCAACGCCTGCCCCCGGGTTGCCTTGTTGGCCAGTACGATTAGCGTCGGTTCACCGCTGCGCAGCACGTGGGCGACATGCCGGATACGCTCGGGGCAGGGCACCTTGCGTGAAGGTGCGGCTGCGGGTGGCAGCGCCGCAGGCGCGTGGGCCTGTTGCCACGAAGTGTCGCCTGGCAGGATCAGCGTTGCGATCTGGCCGGGATGTTCGCTGGCCTTGGCCACCGCCTGGGCGGTGTCCCAGGCAATGCAGTCGGCAGACTCCGCGCGGCGCACCCAGTGGCTTAGCGGACGTGCCAGGCCCTCGATGTCGGAAGTCAACGGTGGGTCATACTTCAAGTGCGACGCCGAATGCTCGCCGATGATGTTGACCATGCCCGACGAGGCGCGCTTGGCGTTGTGGATATTGGCCAGGCCGTTGGCCAGGCCCGGCCCGAGGTGCAAGAGCGTGGAGGCGGGCTTGTCCTTCATCCGGTACCAGCCATCTGCTGCACCCGTGGCGACACCTTCGTACAGGCAAAGCACACTGCGCATCCTCGAGTTTTCACCGAGGGCGGCGAGAAAGTGCATCTCCGAAGTACCCGGGTTGGCAAAGCAGATATCCACGTCCTGTTCGATCAGGGTCGCGACGAGACTTTCGGCGCCGTTCATCAGATCAGTACCCCGCCATTTCGCGCGCCTGGCCTACAACGCCATACGAGCGCTTCGGCGCGGACAGCAGCACACGGTAGCCCTCATCCAGCAAGCGGCGATGGTTGTTGGCGGTGACATGCGGATTGCCAACCACCACGTTGTGCTTGTGACAGATCTCGACGATTTGGCGCATGGCGCCCTGCACCTCAGGGTGCTCATACTGGCGTGGATAGCCAAGCTCCTGGCTCAGGTCGCCTTCGCCGATCATGATGAAGCCGATGCCGGGCACGTTGGCCAGGATATCGTCCAGGTTCTCGATGGCTTCGGTACTCTCGCACATCAGGCCGACCAGAAGCTCGCCGCGTGGCGCCAAGGGCCAGACGTCGGCGCGTTCGTAGTATTCGGCCATCGACAAACCCCAGTAGCGTGCCGCATTGGCCGGGCCATCGCCGCGTACACCCTTGGGTTCATACAGCGGGGCGTTTCTGGGGCGACCATATCGGCATGAGGCGACTGCGTTGTAGGCCTGTTCAACGGTGGCCACATGTGGCCATATCACCCCGTAGCAACCGCGATCCAGCACTTGCTTGGCAAAGCTCTGGTTCATTTCCACGCCATTGGCCGGGATACGGGCAATGGGGGTCACTTTCGGTGCCACCGACCCGAATTCGACGATCTGCTTGCGGCTGAGCATGTATTGCAGCGAGTCCCCCAGCGCGCTGACGTCGTAGGGGTTGTGCTCCATCTCGTAGACAATGCCGTCGTAAGGGGCGTCGCTCATCTCGATGGCGGTCTGCTTGTCCAGCTTGGCGAATGCCATGTAGGCGGGTTTGCCGGCTTCCAAAGCAGCAATGATGCCGTTGATGCGTGTTGGGATCATGTTCAGGTTCTCCTGAGTAGGTCTGCGTCAGCGCAAGGCTGGGTAGAGCGTTTGGGCGGTCTTGCCGAAGATCCAGGCGCGATCCTCTTCGCTGAGACAGGCCAGGCCTTCGCGGGCTGTCGCCAGGATCTCGGTGAGGGTGCCGGGCGAGGTCGGGAAGTTGGAGCCCCAAGCCAGGCGGTGTGCGCCAAATGCCTCGACCACACGCGGGAAGAAGGTGGCAGCGCTGGCCAAGCCTTTCTCCACGTCGGCGAAAATGCGCGGTGTGAGTTTGAGGTAGAGGTTGGGCAGGTCGGCCAGTGCGAACAGGCTGGCCGCATTGGCATAGGGCGGGCCATCGAGCACGTCCGGGCGGCCGAGGTGGTCGAGGATGATGTTCACCCCCGGGAAGCGTTCGGCCAGCATACGTACTTGAGGCAGGCCGACCGGGCCGGTCTGGATGCACATCGGCAGCTTCAACTCGGCCAGCATTTCCCAGGCCTTGAAGGCCCTAGGGTCTTCCAGCTCGCTGGGGTCGAAGTCCTTGGTAGATCCGCCGGTAAAGATGCGCAGGCCAGCCAGGCCCTGTTCGGCCCAAGCCCTGATGACCTCGGGTACGTCATCTGCCAGCATGTCGACCGAACCGACCGCCACGAGTCGTTCGCTGTGCTGGTTACAGGCGTCGACGACATAACGATTGTCGAAGCCATAGGTGGTCGAAGAATGCACCACTGCGGCCTTGGAGACACCCGCATGGTCCATGGCATCGAGCAGGGTAGCGACGGTGCTTGGCCGCTCCTGGGACCAGTCCGAGCGTTTGCCGAACAGCGGCGCTGGCGGGTAGCGCTTCTCGTCATCAGAGACAACGTGGGGGTGGATATCGATAATGTTCATGTTCTGCCTCCCTGCTTACTTGCCCTGGGCTTTGAGAAGTTTGTCCAGGCGTGGGTAGACGCGCCGCACGTTGCCTTCGAAGATGGCATGACGGTCTTCGTCAGTCAGTGCCGTACAGGCGTCCAGGTAACGCTTGGTATCGTCAAAGTATTCGCCGGTGTTCGGGTCCCGACCGCGCACGGCTCCGACCATTTCCGAACCGAACAGCACGTTGCTGGTCGGTACCACCTTGGTCAGTAGCTCCACGCCGGGGTGGTGGTAGACGCAGGTGTCGAAGAAAATGTTGTCGAGCAGGCCCTCGAGCGGGCGCTTGGCCATCTCCAGCGACATGCCGCGGTAGCGACCCCAGTGGTAGGGCACCGCGCCGCCGCCATGGGGAATGACGAAGCGAAGGGTAGGGAAGTCCTTGAACAAGTCGCCTTGCAGCAACTGCATGAATACCGAGGTATCGGCATTCAGGTAGTGCGCGCCAGTGCCGTGGTGGCACGGGTTGCAGGAGGCTGCGACGTGGATCATGGCAGGTACGTCGAGGTCGCACAGTGCTTCGTACAACGGGTACCACTGGCGGTCGGTCATCGGCTTGCCGGTCCAGTAACCGCCACTGGGGTCGGGGTTCAGGTTGCAGCCGACGAAGCCCATTTCCTCGACACAACGGCGCAGTTCGGCGATCGAGTTCTTCGGCGGCGCCAGGGGGGACTGCGGCAATTGGCAGACGGGCGCGAAGTTGTCCGGGTAGATGTCGCAGACCCGACGTACCAGGTTGTTGGACACTTCGGCCCACTCCAGGCTGGTGCGCTCGTTGCCCAGGTGATGGCTCATCAGGCCGGCAATCGGCGAAAACAGCGTGAGGTCACCGCCACGCTCTTTCTGCAGGCGCAGTTGGCCGTTGCCGACGCCCTCGCGTATCTCATCATCGGTAACGTGGGCGCCAGACAGTGGTGGGGCGTTGAGCGGGTCATCGGCGAACTCGACCTGCTTGGCTCGCCAGTCACGGAACGAGGCAGGTACGGTGGTGAAGTGACCGTGGCAATCAATGATCATGGTGTGCTCCGTCGAGTTCAGGCCTGGGGATCCACGAACAGTTCGTCCATGGCCATGCGACGCGGAGTCAGGCCCTGCTCGAATGCGGTGGCTTCCAGCGCCTCGATGGTCTTGCGATTGGCTTCGATGCCATAAGGCAGCGGGTCGTGACCGACGACCTTGCGCAGCTCCAGGTACTTCTTGTCGGTTTTGCTGGTGGCTTCGCCTGAGTCCAGGCGGGCGAGATAGTCCTGCTTAGCCTTTTCGAAGGCGTCATAGATGGACTTGGCGACCCACGGGTGCTCGGCCAGGACGGAGTCCTTCACCACGATGGTGCCGTGCATCGGGTATACACCGGTGCGGGCGTAGTATTCGGCTTCTGCTTCGGCTGCATCGGGGAACAGGTCTGGGTAGTCGGCCTCGACTTCCTTCCAGCCGCCGGTAGGGTTGCCAGTACGGCCAATACCGGCGTTGGCGCCGAAACCTGCGGCCAGTTCGCCGTCGGCCATCATCTCGGCCAGCGGGCGCGAGGCATGGATGACGTTGGCTGGCAGCTTGAGCTGAGTGACGTGCTCTTCGTCATCGACGACCCAGGTAACCTTGCTGGCGTCGAGGCCGTACTCGTCCATCAGCACCTGGCGTGTCCAAACCCCGGTGGTTACCGAATAGGCGCGCACGCCGACCTTCTTGCCTTCCAGGTCCTTGGGCGTCTTGATCCCGGCATCCGGGCGGACCAGCAGTCCTGCGTGGTGGAAGCGACGCACGACGAAGATGGGGAGCGCAACGAACGGGGCACCGTAGGCACGAGCGATGATGTAGGTGGTCGGGGCGATTTCGCAGACATCGAATTCGACATCGCGCACCATGCGGCGAAATGCGCCGATCTGTGGCTGCACGGTGACGAATTCGGCATCTACACCTTCGATGGGAATGGCGCCGCTGCGAATCGCTGCGGTATGCGGATGGTCGGCGATGGCGATTTTCAGTCGAACAGACATGGTTGGTTCCTGATGGCTTATCGGTTCTTGTAAAGCCCTGCCGGGCTGCGGCGAGGCGTGTTGGTATGCTGCCCGCGCCACCCAACCCCGTCGATTGAGTAAAAATGGGGTAGGCTTAACAAAACGGTAAACACGCCGAGGTGCCCCGCATGGCCGAATTCGATTGGTACCTTCAGGTCAACCTGAAGGCGCGGCATCTGCGCTTGCTCGTCGCTGTCGATACCTATCGCAACCTCACGCAAGTGGCGGAAGTTACTCATGTGACCGTGCCGGCCGTGTCGAAGTCCCTGGCCGAGCTTGAGCGGGGCCTGGGCCTTGTGTTGTTTTCACGCACCGGCCAAGGCCTGGTGCCCACGCCCTATGGCGACTGCCTGATCCGGCACGCCCGGGCCATGCTGGCGATCCTCCATCAAGCTCGGGATGAGCTGAAGGCCTTGAGCTCCGGTTCTGAGGGCAAGGTTTACGTCGGCATGTTGCCCGCATCGGCTGCGGCGCTGCTGCCGCGGGCGTTGAGTGTGCTCAAGCGGCAATCGCCCGGTACCAATGTGACGGTGGTCGAGGGCACGACGGAATCTCTGCTACCTGAACTGTGGCAAGGGCGGCTCGATCTGGTGGTGGGGCGCTTGCCGCCACCTGACACCCTGGGCAGTTTCGAGGAGCAGGAGTTGATGGAGGAGCCGGTGGTGCTGATGACTGGCCGTCATCATCCGCTGGCTCGCAGAAAAAGCGTGGAATGGGCGGAACTCGCGGTGTATCCATGGATACTGCCACCACCCGGCTCCATATTGCGCGAGCCCCTTGAACGCGTCCTTGAGGCGAATGAAGTGGTGCTGGGCAACGACTACATCGAGACGCTTTCGGTGCATGTGGTACGTGCCCATCTACAGGTGTCCGACGCCATCGCAATCATGGCCGGATCAATCGCCAACGACCCAATCCAGCCGCTTCACGCCTTGCCAGTGAATCTGCCTAGGCTGGTTCGACCGGTTGGCGTATTGTGGAACCGTAATCGTGGCTTGACGCCCAGTGCACAACGGATGGTGGCGTGCCTGGAGGAGGCGGCGCAGTCCTTGTCGGATTCAAGCGACGGGTCAGCTTCCCACTGAGGTTAACCGTTCCCTCAAGCCATGCGTGGCTTTTCTCAATGGACGCTTCGGGGGCCTCCCGACACTATTCGCTCACGTCCAGCCGGCAGTCGGGTACTACCTGATCGCTTCAACGGCCGAGTTTTGGCGCTGCCGCCCCACTCGGCTGACCTGTGCAGGGTCAATGGCGTAATCCTATACCAATTACAATTAGCAGGAGAAAAGGGCCATGGGCAAAACACGCAGAGCGGCATGCTTCGGCCTTGCGCTCACGGCGGCGACCTTGGTTGCCGGTCCCGCATTTGGTCAAACCGTCGAAGAGTTTTACCGAAACAAGGCACTCACGTTGATTGTCAGTGCCGATGCAGGTACTCCGACCGACACCTTCGCGCGTCAGTTTGCGCGTTTCTTCACCCAGCATCTGCCTGGGCATCCCACGCCAGTGGTGCAGAACGTGGTTGGGGCAGGAGGCATGGTTGCAGCCGCTTCACTGCAGCTCACCCAGCCCCGTGACGGCACCGTTATCGGGTTCCTGCAACGCAATAACCTCTACACGCCGCTGTTGGAGGCTAACCAGAGCAGTTTCGATCCTCGCCAAATCACCTGGCTGGGCAGTCTGGACAAGGTGGACTACTCGTTGGTGGCAATGACCCATGCTGGGGTGACAACTGCCAATGACCTTTTTAGCAAGGAACTCATCATTGGCGCTACCGGTTTTTCCAGCGAAAACCGGATCCTGCCGGCCATGCTCAATGAATACGCTGGTGCAAAGATCAGGATCGTCTCCGGCTATACCGGGCGGAGTGAGATTTATCTGGCGATGCAGCGTGGCGAAGTAGATGGCTGGGCTTCGACGGTCGACGGCCTGCTTGAGGGCGAGCCGAAGCGGATGCTCGAGGATGGAAGGATGAAAGTGCTATTGCACCTTGGCTGGAAGAGCGACCCGAAGTTTCCTGATGTGGCCAATCTAAGCAGCTATGTCACAGACCCGGACGCCAGGGCACTGTTCGATTTCTTTGTGCAGTCGTTTGAGGCAGGTCGCCCCGTCGCAGTGCCCAAGGGCGTACCTCAGGAGCGGCTTGATGCCTTGCGAAAGGCGTTTGACCAGACCGTCAATGACCCGGAATTCATCAGCGCCGTGCGCGGAGCAGGCTTCCCGGTCAATGCCATTGGCGAGCAGGAAGTGACGCAGATCATCGACCGGCTGTATGCCACGCCCGAACCGGTGCTCGAGAAAGCACGCAGCCTGCGTAACCGTTGAACCCGAATCAGGCCAGTCTACAGAGGCGCCAACGGTGGCCTTTGGGCCTTGGTGCGCGCCATTTGGCCAGCACAGATGTCAATAACAACATGTCATGAACCTTTCGAGGGGAAATGGCAGCATATCGTCAAGAGGTTCGATCATCATGATTCCGGAAATCATCGATATTCATCCCCACATCATTTCGACAGATACCCAGCTCTACCCTATCGCTCCGCAGGGTGGGCATCGCTCCAAGTGGAGTGCAACGCGCCCGGCCACGGCAGAACAACTGTTACAGGCGATGGACGAGGCCGGCATCAGCAAAGCGGCCATCGTGCACTCATCGACCACCTACGGTCACAACAATGCCTACGTAGCCGATACCGTTGACAAGTATCCACAGCGCTTTACCGGGGTGTACTCCTTCGATCTGCTGGCTGACAACGCGCTGGAGACCTTCGAATACTGGCTGGACCATGGCATGGGCGGTATTCGTCTGTTCACCGGGGGAGCAACGCACCAGACGGATGGACGCTGGCTGGTGAACCCGGCCACGTTTCCGATTTGGCGTCGCTGCGCTGAAATCGGCATGGCCATGGTCGTGCAAACCACACCAGATGGCCTGGACATGGTTGCCGAACTGGCCGAACGCTTCCCGGGTGTCAGAATTGCCCTGGATCATTGCGGCCGGCCGGATCTCTCGGGCGGTGCACCTTACCCTGCCTGTGCCAGGTTGTTCGCCTTGGCAAAGTTCGACAACGTCTACCTGAAAATTACGCCCAAGACGTTTGAGCTGGCCGAGGCCGCGCCGGGCGGTAGCGAAGCATTCTTCGCGCACCTTGTAGAGGTGTTTGGCGCCGACCACCTGGCCTTCGGTTCCAACTATCCCGCTTCCGAAGGACCACTGAAGAAACTGGTGGCGCAAGGGCAGGCCTGCTTCGCCTCGCTGACGGATGAGCAACGCGCCTGGATCTGGAGTGGCACTGCGAAAGTGCTTTATCCGATGCTCTCCGACTAGATCACGGATGCCCCAGCCAACCGTCAAGTGATGGTTGCTGCGTTCGCTGGAGACACCCGGTGAGCGAAGTGACCATCGTCGAACCTGACCTACAGGGTGAGCGCGCTCACTCATCAGGATGAATCATGGACTTCCTTTTCGATTCTTCAACACTGTCGGCAGCCAGCCATGCGCTGTCGCTCATATTATCGCTGGACCGGCTGGTGTTCGTCGTGATCGGCGTTTTGGTCGGCATTGCCATCGGCCTGGTGCCCGGCATCGGTGGCCTGACTGGCTTCGCCTTGCTGGTGCCGTTCACCTACACCATGGATCCTATTGCGGCCATGGGCATGTTGCTTGGCATGCACTCGGTGACGGCCACGTCTGATGTGCTGGGTGCAGTGCTGCTTGGCGTCCCTGGCAGCGCGGCATCACAGGCTACTGTGCTGGACGGCCTGCCCATGGCCAGACGCGGTGAAGCGTCACGCGCGCTCAGTGCTTGTTACACCTCTTCGCTGATGGGGGGGTTGATCGGTGCAGCTATCCTCGCTTTCACGCTACCGCTGGTGCGGCCATTGGTGCTGTCGATCACCACACCGGAAATGCTCGCCTTGACCATCTTCGGCGTCACCATGGTGGCTGTGCTGTCGGGCAATGCACCACTTAAAGGTGTGGTCGCGGCCTGTTTCGGCATTCTGATCGGGATGATCGGCACCAATGTCCAGACTGGTCAATTGCGCTGGACGGGTGATCTGCTGTACCTGGAGGAAGGGATCCCGATTTTGCCGGTACTGTTGGGTATTTTCGCGCTGCCCGAACTCTGCGATCTCGCGATCAAGCGTTCGACGATCAGCACTCACGCGCCGGTAAACACCTTCAAGGGCATGTTCCAGGGCGTCAAGGACACCCTGCGCAACTGGTTCCTGGTCATGCGTTGCGCCGGTATCGGGGCGTTCTGTGGCGGTGTTCCGGGCATCACTGGCGCGGTCACGGACTGGATTGCCTATGGCCATGCCCTGCAGACCGAGAAAGGTGCCAAGGAGTCATTCGGCAAGGGCGATGTGCGCGGTGTGATTGCCCCGGAGGCGGCCAACAACGCGAAAGAGGGTGGCATGCTGGTGCCAATGCTGGCCTTCGGTCTTCCCGGTGGCGCCGCCCAAGCCATCTTGTTGGGTGCATTGATGATCCACGGTTTCAACCCTGGGCCGGAAATGCTGACCAAACACCTCGACCTGACCTACTCGATGGTCTGGTCGATCGCACTGGCCAACATTTTTGGCGCGGGCCTCTGCTTCCTCTTTAGCGGCCAGTTCGCCAAGGTCGCGGCGCTGCGTTTCTCGCTGATCTTGCCGGTGATCATCCCGGTAGTGCTGGTGGGTGCGTTCCAGGGTTCGCGTAGTTGGGGCGACCTGTTTGTCCTGCTGATCGCGGGTGTGATCGGCTGGACCATGAAACGTCAGAAGTGGCCGCGTCCGCCACTGATCCTCGGCCTGGTACTGGGGCTGCTTATCGAGCGCTATATGTCCATCTCGTTCATGCGCTATGACGCGGCCTGGCTGATGCGTCCAGGTGTGATGGTGCTGCTGACGCTGTCCGCGCTGATCCTGTTCAGCCCGCTGTTCAAGCTGATGAAGAAAGGCGTGTTCAAGCAGATGCTGCATCGTCCTGAAGGCAGCAAGATCACCTTCAGACTCGAAGACCTCACCTATGTGTTCTTCATCGGCGTAGGTCTGTTCATGCTGGTGACTGCACAGAAGTGGAACTTCCTGGCCTCGATCGGCCCCACACTGGTAGCCGGTGTGCTGATCGTCGCGGGCTTGATCAGCCTGGCCTACAAGGTTGTGGTCTCGTCGACGCAACCTGCGCCGGCGGGTGGCATGCATATGGACGCCACCAGCGATCATGGCTCGCTTTCAGACAATCTGGTACTGGCGCGGGCGTTGCGTTTCTTTGGCTGGTTCGTTGCGTTTCTGGCGTGTACCGGACTCATCGGCATGCTTGCGACGATCCCGTTGCTGGTATTGGCCTTCATGCGTATCGAGGGGCGTGAAACCTGGCGCCTCAGCCTGACCTTGGCCTGCTGTGTCACCGTATTCCTGTATCTGGTCTTCGACCGCCTCTTGCACATCGCCTGGCCAAGCAGCCTGCTCGGCTTCTGATCGAGTCAACCATTAATGCCCGCGGCGCACAGGGAGGTGCCCGCGCGGATCTGCTCGCGCATTTTTCAGTAGGAGACAACAGCATGAACAGTCGTTTGCAGCCGGTGGCGGCTGAGACCGCCTCCGACAAACAACAGGAAATCATCAGCAGGTTAGGCGAGGGGCGAGGGCGTATCCCCACGCCGTTCAATATCTGGCTGCACAATCCGCAGCTGGCAGAAGGCATGGAGATCATTGGTACCCATGTCGATCGCTCCCCGGTACTCAGCGAGGTGGAGAGTGAGGTGGTGATCCTTGCCACCGCGGTGTTCTGGAACGCCCCTTACGTCATTGCCAACCACCGTCGCCACGCCCTGAAGGCAGGTGTACCAGAGCCCGTGGTTGCCGCCATTCTCGACCAGCAGCGACCTGCAACCATATCCGGGCGCCTGGGCGTTGTCTGTGACGCGGTCTGCGATCTGCTGGCGGGTGGCATGGTCGACGATATGCGCTTCGCTCGTTACGAGGCCGAGCTAGGGCGAGCAGTGATCGCCGAGCTGCTGGTCACGATTGGTTATTTCACCTCGGTCTCCCTGGGCATGAGCCTGCATGCACTTCAACCCAAAGACTAAACCGCAACTGACAGGAGGTTCCATGGTTGCCGATTCTGCGTTTTTCCCTCACGGCCAGCACTTCATCGGCGGTATTCGCATTGCAACAGCCGCGAAGTTTCATTCGGCCCCGGCGACGGGCAGCGGGCACCCGTTCTCTGTTGGCACGCCAGCACTGGTCGATGCGGCCTGCCGCGCCGCCGAGGAGGCATTCTGGTCTTACGGCTACAGCACGCGTGGCGAGCGCTCTGATTTCCTCGAAGCCATTGCCGACGAAATCGAGCTGCGGGCCGAGATCATCACCGAGGTCGGTAGCCGTGAAACGGGTCTGCCCGCCACTCGGCTGATCAACGAGCGTGGTCGCACGGTGATGCAACTGAGGCTGATGGCAGCCCATATCCGCCAGGGCGACTACCTGGAGCGCCGCCATGACAGCAGCCTTACCGCCCCGCAGCCTGAGGAGAGCCCGAGGTTTCGCATGATGCAGCGGCCCATCGGCCCGGTCGCAGTGTTTGGTGCTTCGAACTTCCCATTAGCGTTCTCTGTGGCGGGTGGCGATACTGCCTCAGCCCTGGCTGCAGGCTGCCCGGTCGTGGTCAAGGGGCACTCGGCGCACCCGGCAACCGCCGAGATCATTGCCGAGGCGATAATGGCTGCGGTCAACCGCTGTGGCCTGCACCCGGGGGTGTTTTCCCTGGTCCAGGGGGGGCGGCGTGACGTGGGCGAGGCGCTCGTCCAGCATCCGTTGATCAAGGCGGTGGGTTTCACCGGTTCGCTGGGCGGCGGCCGCGCGCTTTTCGACCTGTGCGCCGGACGCGCCGAACCCATTCCGTTCTTTGGCGAACTGGGCTCGGTAAATCCGATGTTCCTGCTGCCACACGCAGTGGCACTTCACAGCGAGGCCCTGGCAGCCGGCTGGGCCGCTTCGTTGGTCATGGGGGCTGGGCAGTTCTGCACCAACCCCGGTATCGCCGTGGTCATGCAGGGCGATGCCTGCGAAACCTTTGCCGAGGCTGCTCGTGCCGCGCTGACGCGCGTTGGCTCGCAAACGATGCTGACCGAGGGTATCGCTTGCGCCTATCGCGACGGGCGCGATCGCATGGGCGCAACGGCCGGTGTGCAAGCGCTGTTGAGCTCGACCTGCGCACTGCGCGAGGTCTCCCCGGATCTGTTTATTGTCAATGCCGAGGACTGGCTTGCCGATCATTCGCTTGCCGAGGAGGTTTTCGGCCCACTGGGTCTGATCGTCAGCGTGCGCGACCTCGACCAGATGCGTGAGGTCGCAAGTGCCCTGGCCGGTCAATTGACGATCACCCTGCATCTGGACGAAGCGGATACCGAAGCAGCTTTGCAGCTTTTGCCGACGTTGGAGCGCAAGGCGGGTCGCCTACTGGTCAATGGCTTCCCCACCGGCGTGGAAGTGTGCGATGCGATGGTCCATGGCGGGCCTTATCCGGCTTCTACCAATTTTGGTGCCACCTCGGTGGGTACGCTGTCGATTCGTCGCTGGCTGCGCCCGGTCTGCTATCAGGGCTTCCCGCCAAGCCTGTTGCCCAAGGATCTTCAGTGACTCCAGCGAAAAAAGCGGTAACTACTGTTTGGCGTCCTCCTGCACCGTTGCGACTGCTGTTGGGGACGCAGTTCGGCTTGTTCTTCATTGGCAACGGTATGTCCCAGATCGGCACCTGGATGCAGCGACTTGCTTGCGGTTGGCTGGTTTGGGAGTGGACCCATTCGGCGTTTTGGCTTGGCATCCTGGCGGCCGGCGATTTGCTCCCCGTGCTGGCTGTTGGCCCTTTCGCCGGGGTTCTTGCTGATCGGTGGGATCGTCTGCGGCTGAACCTGCTGGCACAGATTGCCTCGGTGCTATTGGCGGTGCTAACAGCATTGCTGCTGGCCGTCGGGCATCTCGGCCTGGTCGGCCTAGTCTTGCTGGTGACCGCGCAGGGCACGCTTGCGGCGGCCATTCAGCCAGCGCGGCTGGCCATGGTTCAGCAGATGGTCCCGGTTCAAAGCATGGGCATGGCGGTGGCCCTGAACTCCGTGAACGTCAACCTTGCGCGGCTACTGGGGCCTGCGGCGGCTGGCGCAATGATACTGCAGGTGGATGTACTCTGGGTTTTCGTCCTAAACGCCGTGTTCACCCTGGCGTTGGTGTTCATCCTCGCTCGTCTGCGGCTCGCGCAGGCGGCCCCGCGTGTTGATGTGCAGGGTTTTTTCGCCGAGATGCTGGAAGGGTTCGCGTACATCGGGCGTGAGCGCGCGCTTGGGCTGATTCTGCTGGTCATGCTAGGTGGTGGCGTCCTGGTCAGGGCGATGATCGAATTGATCCCAGCCATCGCCGCTAAAACATTTGCCGCCAATGCCATGGGGCTGGCCGTACTGAGTGGGGCTTCGGCGATCGGTGCGGTGGTGTCCAGTCTGGCACGCGGTACCGCTCGGGCCGACAACCTGCTCAGGGGCGTGTTGCCTTGGTGGGGGGCGGGAGCAATGGGGGCGGTGCTGCTGACCCAGGTGCAAAGTCCAATCCTCGCAGTACTTGCTGCGGGCCTGATTGGCTTCAGCGTCACGCGCAGTCTGGTGTCTACTCAGATTTTCGTGCAACTGACGACACCGCAAGTGTTGCGCGGAAGAGTATTGAGCGTACACGGGCTGATAGCCAGAGGGAGCCCGGCATTGGGTGCGCTCGTCATTGGATATGCCGCTGACCGTGTGGGTTTGGCCGCTGCCGTGGAAGTTTCCTCGGGTGCGCTGGTTATTTGCTTGTTGGTCGTGCTGCCAATGATACGTCGCGCCGCCAATAAATTGCGTAACTTTCAATATTAACCAAATGCTCAAGGTCGAAGAAAAGTTTCTCAATTGACGCTCGGGTGACCATTTCGCAATCTGAAAGCGTGGTTACTCAAACATATCTAATAACAAAAAGAGCGCATTTGAGATGTTCAAATATAAAGCTGCATTAATTGCTTGCTCAGCGGTTTTTACGATGTCTCCGGTATGGGCCGAGCAGGATGCAGACCAGGCCAGGCAATTGCAGGCACTCACGGCGCGTCTGGAGGAACTGAACAGACGGTTGGACCAGATGGGCGCCGAGCTGCAAGTCCAGAAAACTGCCAGTGCGGGCAGCGAGGTACGCTTGAAGGAACTTTCAAATAATAGGGAGAAAATCAAGGAGCTTGCCAGGGATATTGATTTTTACGGGCAGATTGATCTGGGCTTAGAACATATAGATAACGTAAAGGACGCCGGCAATATTTCACGTCTTAGTTCAGGTATGGGCACGTCCTATGTTGGGGTTCGTGGCAAGGAAAAGATTACCAATACGTTGAACGCCATCTGGAATCTGGAAGCGGGTTTTGCGCCAGACAACGGCACATCCTTGCAAGGCGGCCGGCTGTTTGGCAGGCAGGCCTACGTCGGACTGGAAGGTAGCTATGGCGCACTCACTCTGGGTCGTCAGTACAACGTCCGATTCCTTGCATGGAAAGAGCTCAATCCTTTCGGTGCGGGCTCGCATGGACTCACGACGCTGGACGAGGGTTTCACTGGCACTGCACGTGCGGACAATGCTATCCGCTATGTTGTGCCAGTCGGCAACTTCACGCTCGGCGCCAATTACAGTTTTGGTCGCGACGCCGTCAAGGGCACCAGCACCGTTGCCAGTAACTGCCCGGGTGAAACCGACGATGACAATCAGTGCCGTGAATGGGCGGGTATGGTCAAGTACGATGGCAAGGGGTGGGGGTTGAGTACTGCCTATGAGCGCAGCTACGGCGGAACTGAGGCTACCTATGGCGGCCTCACTTCGGCGGATAAGACGGATAGTCGATTCCTGCTGGGCGGTTACTTCATGGTAAGCGACAAGCGAATAGGTCTTGGCTGGGTCAAGCGTGAAAACGAAGGCCTTGCTAATCCGAAGAGCGACCTGGTCTGGGTAGCTGCCACGGTACCGGTGACCAAGAATTTTTCTATCGATGGCATGTTGGGCCAACTGAAATATGAAAACTCCGCTGATAAGGCGAACATGATCGCTCTGCGCGGTGTGTATTCCCTGTCCAAGCAGACTCAGCTCTATTTGACCGCCGAGCATATGGAGAATAGCGGTGATCTCGCCCTTGCAGCCACGACGTCTGCACCAAAAGTAGCGCCGGAGTCGAGCGCATCTCAGCTTTCGATCATTTCGGGTATCAAATTCCGTTTCTGACAACCGGGGTAACGCCGGATGCCTAAAGCAACCGGCGTTTGGGTTAATGACAGATGAAGTAGTACGCTTTAGTCAGGGCGGGAAGGAGTGAGATCCTTCATCAGGTGTCGGGCTGCCTCTTCCAGGCAGTCGACCATTCGCTGTGCGCTGGGCGACAAGCCGCGGTTGCGATTCCATAGCACCCCGGTCGGTCGCAGTAATCTTGGCAAGCTCAACGGCAGTGCGTGAAACGGCTGCACCGAATCGCTGGCCAATGAGGCAGCCATCACTGCAATGAAGTCGGACACCTGCAAGTGCGCGCGTACGACATGAATCGACAGCGTCTCGATGTAGTTATTGCTCAGTGTCAAAGCGTTAGCTTCCAGCGCCCGTTCCAACGGGTCCCGAAGAATGGAGCCTGGCGGAGGCAGGATCCAAGGGTAAGGGGCAAGGTCGGACCAACTCAGCGTCTTGCGGTTGGCCAGTGGATGGTGCTTACCAGTCATCAGTACCACCGGCTCCTCAAGGAGTTCTTGTTCTTCGAAGCTGCCTAGTGAGTCGGGTGGCGGCAAGCGCCCCACTACCAGGTCGAGACGGCCTTGCCAGAGTTCAGGCAGCAGTGTCTCGGTTGTGCCCTCGATTATCGTCACATTGGTGCCGGGGGAGCGCTGCTTCAAAAAGCTCAGCGCCTGTGGCAACAGGACCGAGGCCGACGCGGGCAGCATGCCAATGTGGACTTTGCCTTCGGCACCTGTTCGTAACGCCTTCAGCTCGTCACGCGCTTGGTGCAGAACAGCGAGCATGGTCTTTGAGTGCCTGATAAGACAGTCACCATAGGGAGTTGGGATCAGCCCGCGGGTTGTGCGAGTAAAAAGTGCCAATCCAAGGCCTCGCTCAAGCTCCGCCAGCGATTTGGACACTGCTGGGACAGTGACATGGGTCACTTCCGCCACCTGGGTCAGATTGCGGTAAGTGTCAATGGCTACAAGCAGGCGTAAATGTCTCGCCTTTAGATTAATCTGCAGATACCAGTCAAGATGATTCAAATGCCCACCATGGAGAAGGAAAATGCTCAGCGAAGCAGCTCGCATGCTCGAAAGTCAGAAATCACCGCAGTGCGATTTTGAGCGTTGTTTGAAAAGGCATCTATTGAGTAAAACCGTCAACTCGTTGACTGAACAGTTAATCAGCTGTCGTTAGCTACACTGGTTGCGTTGACCTCGACCGAGCAGAAATCGCCTTCTTCAACCCTTGTTCTCACCGTCCGACGGACTGCTACCAAGTCTGCTGAGAAAACTGTTCGAATCAGAAGCCCCTTGGTCGATTTCGGCTTTGCAGTGGGTACAAGCTGCAAGCTGCTTCAGGAGGGTAGGGTTGGCATTGAGAAGTGGAGAAGGTGAGTGATCAGCCGGTAGTAGAAGCGAGCCTGCAGTCTGACCATCCCCACTCCCGCTCTCTTACCTACTCGAAAAAATGAGTCCAGAATCAAGGCTATTCCCATTTTGGGATCTGTAGAAAACCCTTAGCTTTCAACGGCCCGTAAGCCCGATGCGAGTCTCGTTTCCCGCTTCGATTAGTTTCTGATTAGATTTCGGCCGTTGGGGCTCGAAGAATTGTTTCAATACGATCGCCTAATTTGTTCCATGCCTCATTCTTTTCCTTGGCATAGTCATAATGCAGATAATGCCGGCGTACCTTTGAGCCTCCGAGCAGGTGATTCTGGCAACGATCAATAATTTCTAATGTCACACCAAGCTCCTGCATCATGGTTGCTCCTGTACGACGTAGATCATGCGGAGTCCATTCGCCTTTGTTACCTTGGCTTAGTACCAGTGAGTCGTCGTGATGCCGGCCAGATAGAGGCTTGCTGCGATTTTTGAAGCGGCATTGCCGGTCTCCGATCAGCTTGCTGACTGTTTTGGTATCCACATGACTGCGTTCGTCTTTGCTGGGAAAGCAGAACGGGGTGTGACCTGTTTCTTCTCTAAGACGTTTGAACTGGTTCAGCGCGAATGAGGATAGGAATACATGGTGATCCTGCCGCTTACCTTTATGGCCTTTAGTGGCTTCCGCTGGAATGAACCAGGTGCCGTTCTCTAGATCGACATGTCGCCATTCGGATTTTAGGAGCTCTCCAATGCGACAGAGCGTGCTAAGGCAGATCCAGACTGTGCATTGCACGCGGGAATTCACAGGTCGGATGCCAGAGTATTTCTTACCGGCGGGCAAAGCATCATACTCACTCACCAAGCGAGTGAAAATCTGTTGCAGCTCTTGGATTTCGTCAGTGGATAGAAGACGATCGCGTTGCTCCTGATAGTCATGATCAAGTAGCTTATTGACGTCGATCAGGTCGGCGGGATTACCGTCGACCATCAAGGTACGCCACGGCTTGCGTTTCTCAGCCCATCTCAGCATCTGACCTATGTCTTTGCTGCGAATAACGACGGTACGGTTTAGACCGCGGGCTTTGATCGAGCGCAGGAGGGCGAGCAGGTCTTTTTCAGTTATGCTTCGCAGTGGTTTATCGCCAATAGCTGGTAGCACATCTTTGGAAAAGCTGCGGCGAAGTTCTGCGTTGCCGTCCAGGCGAGATACCCCGTCGCGCATCCACTCTTCAAAAAGGTCGGTGACGGTCTTGTTTTCTGCAGCCTGACGTTCGGCTTCAGCAATGGTTGCCGCGACCGCAGCTTGAGCTTCGATCTTAGCTACCTTTCGGGCAATGGCGGGCTCTATACCTTTAGTAACGCTCGCTCTCACTTCGTCTCGCTCAGTACGAATCTGCGCTAGGGATTTTTTGGGCCAACTGCCCAGGCGCTGATCGCGTTTGGCGCCGCCCATTTTGAACTCATACCGGAACAACGCTGTAACGCCGCGCACACCTGCACGAACTTTGGCGGTCAGACCACCCTCTTCACGAAGCGTTTTGCCATCATCGGCGGGCGTGAGTGCTTCGAGTTGCTTCACTGTGATCTTTGCCAATGTCTACCCCTAGCCAAGGTTGATTGCCTTGGAATTTTGCCCCACTTTTGCCCCACCGAATCGCTTGGCTAAGGGTGGATGCTGTTGGACTTGAATAGATCATAATATAGTCTGTAGACCTTGTATTTACTAGCCTATTGGCTATCCATGGCGGGCTACTGCATTCCATGGAAATACACTGAATAAGCGCATGGGGTGCAAGGGGTCGAGTGTTCGAATCACTCCGTCCCGACCAAAAAACCCTAGAAAATCCAATCACTTAGCGGTGGTTGGATTTTTTTATGGGCGAATGTTTTTTGTGCCCCTCGAATTTTGCCCCACCGGAAAATCTCGCCGTTTTGTAGGTAGTTTTTGAGGTGCTTCTCGAACCGAGCATTCCCTGGGGCATCGAGCCAAGCGATCGAGTATCTAGAACTCGATCCCTCGCAGGACACGAATCTGCTCCTTGAGATAGAGGTCCTTCTCATCCTCCATCTGCAGGAGGATTTCCAGGACGCGGGCTCTGGATGCCTGGCTTGCCAGCCTTGCGCGCGCGGGTTAACGATTCGCTGGATCAATGTGTAAACCGCGCGTTGTAGCGAGTTGCTGAGGCCGTGCGGTCCATCTTTACCCTCTGACAATCTGACGCAGCGCAGAAGTGCTGGTGGGCATCAAGGTAGTGGACGATCTGCCGACGTAGCCTTGCATTGGCGTTTTGGCTTTACCGCTGATGGCTGCATGGATATGGTGACGGCCTTCGCAATAAGGCTGTAGTTATTCCAGGGGTGCATCGCCACCGCGCGCTCGATGGCGAGCTTCCTGTGTCTATCCGGTCTCGCAGTTTGATAGACGGCCCGATAGTGGGTGTCAGGAGCAAAGTTCATGAGTGAGTTGAGGCAGGCCCTGCTGGCCGCCGTTCCCGTCGATGGTTCGAGCATTGGTAATCAATCGCTGCTGGAACGACTGAAAAATCAGTTTGAGCAGCTCACTGAAGAGGCGTACCTGGAGGCTCGCGATGCGTTGATTGCTCAAGGCGTGCTGCTAAAGGGGCGTGGCCGTGGTGGTTCCGTCATGCGTGCCGAAGCGCAGGAGCAGAGCCTGGCTGAGCAAGCGCTGAGGAAGGCGCGGCAGCGTCAGGAAACGCTCGAATTGGAAGAACCCTCCGAGCCGAAAGCCAAGCCCGCTCGTGTGCCCGCCAAGATAAAGGCGGCCACCGGCATCGAGGACATGAAGAAAACCCTCTGGGCTGCGGCCGACAAGCTGCGCGCCAACATGGACGCCGCCGAGTACAAGCACATCGTCCTCGGGCTGATCTTCCTCAAGTACATCTCCGACAGCTTTGCCGGCCTGCGCGAACAGCTCACGCGGCGCTTCCTCGACGAAAATGATGAGTACTACCTGGACGATGACGACGCCGAAATACTCGCCGGCGAGTTGGAAGAGCGCGATTACTACAAGGCCGAGAACGTCTTCTGGGTGCCCGAGGCCGCGCGTTGGGAAGGCCTGCGGGCCGCCGCCAAGCAGGCGGACATTGGCAAGCGCATCGACGAGGCCTTGGCCGCCATTGAGGCGGAGAACCCGAGCCTGAAGAACATCCTCGACAAGCGCTACGCCCGCGCGCAACTACCAGACGGCAAGCTCGGCGAGCTGGTCGACTTGGTCGCCACTATCGGCTTCGGCGACGACGCCAGCAAGGCCCGCGACCTGCTCGGCCAGGTCTACGAATACTTCCTCGGCCAGTTCGCCAGCGCCGAAGGCAAGAAGGGTGGGCAGTTCTATACCCCGGCCAGCATCGTGAAAACCCTGGTGGCTGTGCTCAACCCGCACCACGGCAAGGTCTACGACCCCTGCTGCGGCAGCGGCGGCATGTTCGTGCAGTCGGAAAAGTTCATCGAAGCCCACGGCGGCAAGCTGGGCGACGTGTCCATCTACGGCCAAGAGTCCAACCCTACCACCTGGCGCCTGGCGGCGATGAACCTGGCCATTCGCGGCATCGATTTCAACCTCGGCAAGGAGCCGGCGGACACCTTCGTGCGCAACCAGCACCCGGATCTGCGCGCCGACTTCATCCTCGCCAACCCGCCGTTCAACATCAGCGACTGGTGGCACGGCAGCCTGGAAGGCGACCCGCGCTGGGTCTACGGCACTCCGCCGCAAGGCAACGCCAACTACGCCTGGTTGCAGCACATGCTCTACCAGCTCAAGCCCAGCGGTCGCGCCGGCATCGTGCTGGCTAACGGCTCCATGAGTTCCAGCCAGAATAGCGAAGGCGATATCCGCAAAGCCATGGTCGAGGCCGATGTGGTGGAAGTGATGGTCGCGCTGCCCGGCCAGCTGTTCTTCAACACCCAGATTCCCGCTTGCCTCTGGTTCCTGGCCAAGGACAAGCGCCATGCGCTGAGCACTGGCGGCATCGACCGCAGCGGCCAGGTGCTCTTTATCGATGCCCGCAAGTTGGGCACCAGCGTCAGCCGCGTTCAGATCGAACTGACCGAGGCCGATATCGAACGCATCGCCGGCACCGTTGCAGCCTGGCGCGGCGAGGCCCTGGATGAAGGCGGGCAGGTCGGCGAGTACGCCGATATTCCTGGCTTCTGCCGCAGCGTGACCCTGGCGGAAATCGCCGAGCATGGACATGTGTTGACACCGGGCCGCTATGTCGGCGCCGAAGAACTGGAAGACGACGTCGAAGCCTTTGCCGAGAAGATGCAGCGGCTGACCAAACAGCTGGGCGAGCAGATGGAGAAGGGCGCTGAGCTCGATCAGTTGATCCGGCAGAAGCTGGGGGGGCTGGGGTATGAATTCTGAGTGGCGTGTGACGAAAATTGAGGAGATCGCGGCTCCATTTTCAACTGCTTTAGCGACCGGACCATTTGGATCGGCTATCAGCTCGAAGTACTTCGTCGATTCAGGTGTTCCAGTTATTCGGGGGTCCAATCTAAGCGCAGATGCGTCTACAAGGCTCATTGACGCGGATTTGGTTTTTGTCTCGCAGGAGAAGGCAAGTGAGTTTCAGCGATCTGTGGCGAGGCGTGGTGATCTTGTCTTTACCTGTTGGGGGACCATCAACCAAGTCGGCCTAATCGATGGTCGCTCGAAATTCGAAAGCTATATCGTTTCGAATAAGCAGATGAAGCTAACGGTTGATCCTGTCAAAGCAGATCATCGATTCATCTATTACGTGTTTTCCGGGCCGGTTAAGCAAAGTGAGATTCTCGATAATGGCATTGGCAGTTCAGTCCCAGGTTTCAATCTTGGGCAATTAAGGCAGCACGAAGTCCTGCTGCCACCACTTGAGGAGCAGAAAAGGATTGCTGACTTCTTGGAGACTCTCGACGATCGTATCGTCCTCCTACGCGAAACCAACGCCACCCTGGAAGCCATCGCCCAGGCGCTGTTCAAATCCTGGTTCGTCGATTTCGACCCCGTGCGCGCCAAGGCCGAAGGCCGCCAGCCGGAAGGTATGGACGCCGCCACCGCCGCTTTGTTCCCCGATAGTTTCGAAGAGTCCGATCTGGGGACGGTTCCGAACGGATGGAGGGTGTTGCCCTTTACTGAAACTATTACGGTCATTGGCGGCGGGACGCCCAAGACATCTATTCCTGAATATTGGCTTGGTGAGATCCCGTGGTTTTCGGTAGTTGACGCTCCGAATACATCAGATGTTTTTGTTCTCGACACTGAGAAGCATATATCTATCGAGGGTTTAAGGAATTCATCTGCCAAACTGCTACCTATAGGAACAACCATAATTTCTGCCCGCGGAA
Organism: Pseudomonas sp. PS1(2021); assembly: GCF_020405165.1. Classification (NCBI taxonomy): domain Bacteria; kingdom Pseudomonadati; phylum Pseudomonadota; class Gammaproteobacteria; order Pseudomonadales; family Pseudomonadaceae; genus Pseudomonas; species Pseudomonas sp. PS1(2021). Next base: position 1,322,222 of record NZ_CP084484.1, read on the forward strand.
CTGTAGGGCGGTTGGCCTTGGTTGGTAGTGAAATGGCGATGAATCAGTCTTGCTATGGATTGTGCGGAAAATCAGGTGACTCTTACTTTACGTACTTTAGTACTTGTCGTCTGGTCGTGACATTAAAACAGCGTGCGCATGGCTCTGTCTTCGATACGATCACACGCGATACGCTGGCGGGAGTTGAGCTTACGTATCCAACTGTGGCCGTCATTAATGCATTCGAAAACTTACTTTCGCCACTAATGGGACGGGTGAAAAATAATATCAAACAAATCAAGAGCCTTACTCAGCTTCGCGACACACTATTGCCTCGCCTAGTCTCGGGTCAATTGCGATTACCCGAGGCTGAAGCATTGGTTGCGGTTGATGCGTCAGTACGCGTTGGCACGTACTGAGGCTCATCGTGAGGCAGTAATAGAACAACTCTCCTCCAGCGATGGGTAGCCCTGCCGACAAGCTGTTACAGCGCGACTCATCTCAATGAACTAATACGACCGCACAGAGGGGCTCGTAGAGGCCCCCAGGGAATCAAGCAGGGCTAGCGAATGGACTTCACGAATTGGTTGGATTTGTTAGGGAAAGCAACACACGAGCAATTGACTGCGCCCGCCTTCGTGGTGAGCTTGGTGACGTTGCTATGCCTTTGGTACGGCGTGCGTTACTTCCTGTATTCGTTCGTTCTGAGCCGCCGCATCAAGCGGGTGTCGAAGGAGGTTCGCGCCGTCGGCGAGCTGCAACCGGCCAAGCGTCGAGGTGCACTGGAGCAGGTATTCCAGAAGCCTCCACTGCAACATGCGTGGCAGGAATACGCGGAAACGCTGCACGACCAATTTGAAGTGCGTGATGGCGAGCGGCAGCTGCTGCGCTCTCGGGCAACGGCTGGCGCTGGACACTTCTTTACGTCGCAGACAGTGGTGGAAACACCGCTTGGCACTGAGTTCTACAAGCACTTGCCGGGCATTCTGACCGGCATCGGGATTGTTGGTACCTTCTTCGGCTTGATGCTGGGCCTGCAGCATTTCAATCCAGGTACGCCTGAGCAGGTCAACGCCAGCGTCGACCAATTGCTCAAGGACGTACTATTTGCCTTCCTGGGCTCCTTCTTCTCGATCTTTGCCTCCATCGCCGTCACGCTCACTGAGAAGTGGCGCCTGGGGCGCTGCTACAAGCACCTGGAAAAACTGACCGAGGCCATCGACGGCCTATTCGACAGCGGCGTCGGCGAGGAGTATCTGGCCGAACTGGTAAAGTCGAGCAATGAAAGCTCGATCCAGACGCGCCAACTGAAGGACAGCCTTGTCACCGACCTGCGCGAGATGCTGCAGAACCTGGTGGACACCCAGGTGCGCGAAAGCCTGAAGCTGGCCGACACCCTGTCCGCCAGTTACCGCGACTCCGGCCAGGTGCTGGCCGAGCAGATTGGTGGTGCGATCGAAAGCAGTTTGAAGGCTCCACTAGAGCAAATTGCAGGCGCTGTGCAATCGGCGAGTGGCGACCAGAGCAACCAGGTGCAGAGTCTGCTGCAGGATGTGCTGGTGGCCTTCATGAATAAGCTGGAGAGCACCTTCGGCCAGCAGTTCAATGGGCTACACGAAATGATGGGGCAGTCCGTGGCCGCCATGCAGTCCATGCAGCAGGGCTTCAATAGCCTGGTGGACGACATGCGTTCGGCTAGCGAGAGCTCCACGCAGAACAGCGCGAAGATGATCGCGCAGCTCCTGGCCGATATGCAGGCTGGGCAGAACAGTATGCAAGCCAGTATGAATGAGATGCTGGCCAATCTGCAGGCCTCCATTGCGCGAATCGGCAGTGAAGGCGAGGGGGCCGGCGAGCGCATGGCCCAGCAGTTGGAGAAGCTATTCGCCGAGAGCGAAGCGCGCCAGCAAGCCATGGCGGAAAACCTGCAGGCCTTTATCGAGACGATGAAGCAGAACATCGGCCAGGGGCAGCAGGAAACCATGGCCAAAATCGCCGGCTCGGTGGATGTTCTTGGCGAGCAGTTGGGCGCCATGTTCAAGCAGATGGAGCAGGGCCGCGCGCAGATGGACCAGGCTACTAAGGTTGCCCAGGTCGAGCTACACCGCGGTACTCGCGAGATGGTTGGTGGTCTTGAGAAGCAGGTCAATGACCTGTTGGATGCGGTAGCTGAGCAGAGCGGCTCCATGCAGGACACCGTCAAGCTGCTCAGCGCTCAGACCGAGCAACATTTGCAGAGCATGCAAGCTGGCGCGGAGAAGATGCGCGTCGCAGCAGAACGCTTCGAAACGGCGGGCCTAAGCGTCACCAAGGCCGGTGAAGCCACTGCTAACGTACTTGGGGCTATGCAGGGCACCGGAACCGAACTGGTGGGTGCCTCGCGGGAACTCAGCAGCATCGTGGCCGACTATCGCAACAACCGCGACGCCCTGGCTCAAACCCTGAGCGTGATTCAAGGTGTGGTTGCCAGCGCGCAAAGCGAGGCCTCCGGACGCACCCAGTACCTGCTGGATATGAAGCAGCAGAGCGAGCGGCTGCAAGCGCTGAACCGTGAGGTTCATGACTACCTCGAGCAGATCAGTGGTGTGCTGGGCAAGGGCTTCGGGGAGTTCACCGAGGGCGTCGACCGTAGCCTGCGACAGACCCTGGGCAGCCTGGATGCCGAACTGCACAAGGCCATGACTAGCCTGGCCGGTGGCGTCGAGGGTGTGAAGGAAAGCCTGGAAGACTTCAGCGACATCATGGAATGCATCCAGAAAAAGTGATTGGGGGTGAGGCATGTTTGGCAAATCAGCCGCCCCTGCTCGGGCACGGGACGAAGGCGAGAAGCCCTTCTGGATCTCCTTCGCCGACCTGATGACGGCGATGATGATCCTGTTTTTGGTGGTGATGGTGGCCTCGCTAAGTTCTGTGACGCAGCGTATCCAGCAGGTTGAGCAAGGCGAGAAGCAGCGGGGAAGTGAAATCAAGAGGCTGTGTGAGGGCCTTAAGCTTAAAGCCGGGAATCTGAACTCCACGATTGTTGTGGACTGCCACGATAACCGCATCAGCTTTGGCGAGGCGGGCCGCTTCGGGCACAACCAGTACTTGCTCAACGCCCAGGGGCAAAAGGCTTTGCAGGATGTCGTGTCGCTGATTCTGGACGCGGCCGACAGCGAAGAAGGGCGCAAGTGGCTCAAGCAGGTGGTGATCGAGGGCTTCACCGATACCGACGGCTCCTATCTGTACAACCTCCACCTTTCCCTGCAGCGCTCGGAATGGGTGATGTGCAGCCTGCTCGATAGTCGCAGCCCCGTGCAGCAAGGCCTTTCAGCGGAGCGGCAGCAACAGATTCGCTCGATGTTCCTGGCCGGTGGCGTGTCGTTCAACAGTGCCCGAGAAACTAAAGAAGCAAGCCGACGTGTTGAGTTGCGGATGCAGTTCTTCGGGCTGAAGGACAAGGAGCAACAGGCGAAGGAGGAGCAGCCAATTTTCACGACGACGGCGCTGGAGAAGTGCCAGCTGGAGATGCGCTAGATGAGTCGGGCGTTGTCGTCACTCTCCGATGCCATAGCACGTAGCTTGCAGCGCCAGCAGGAACGCACGGCGGATACCGGGCTGAATAGATTTGTCGATTTGCAACGTGCAAACGATGAGCTTACTCGGCGCTTCAATCAAGTCGAGAAGGCTCTGCCTCCGCCTCAAGAGAAGCGGAGGGAAGCACTGCGCAAGTTTAGGCGTGATAAGCAATTAAGCTCTACGCCCTCGGAATACAGACCGGTGTTTGCTGGCTTGGCAGATAAAGATGACGGCGGCCTGCCGGTGCTTGAGGATGACGTCCTATTTGAATTGGTGCATCGAGAGGTCTCTATTCGAAGTGACCAACAAAAGCTGAGCCGAAAGGATTGGTTGGCACTTTGCTACAGCTATTTTTTCTACGATCACGCCAAGCCGGCAGATAACTCCAATTGGCGGGTCCTGCGCAGCGATATCGATCAGGGCCTTGATGCGGTCAAGCGGCGCATCGGTCGCGAGAAAGAGTGGATGCGGATTGTCCAGCAGCACCGTGAGCTGTTCGGTGATCAGGCGGGAAAACAGCTCGCGGAGGAAATCTTTGCGGGGCGCGCCAAGGACCTGTCCGCTCTGCAGACCATCGCACAGGTGCCGGATAGCAGCTGGTTGTGGAAGCGCATCTTTGATGTGTTGCTGTCGTGCATCGATGATCTGGATGACGACACCTTCGTGCAGCGCCTGCCGGAGCTGACTGAGTTGGGGCAGTTGAATAATCGGTACATGGATAAGGTGCTCAGCGCCTGCCTGACCCGCTATTACCGCTCGCGTTTTCGCGAACAGTCTTCTTCTCTGCTCAAGCAAGCCGCGCTTGAGCACTGGGGCAGTCCGCAACTTCGCTCAGACCAAAACCGCTGGCTAAACCATGTGGAGCAGCCCGTTTGCGCCATGGTGATGGCCTGGTTCGCCAAGGAGGACCTGGAGCACTTCTTCAGGTTGCTCAAGGGCGAGGCGGAGGTTGATCATTCGCGTCTGTTCTATTGGCTGCGCTTTGCCAATCAAATGAGCTATACGCGGATCGTGATGGGTAATGATGCCTGGAATGACCGTGGTAGTGACTTCGTGGCCTTCCGCGAGAAAAACAAGGGGCGTTTGAGTCAGTTGACAGGGGCCTCACGTCACGTCAGCGCCGTAGTCATGCAGATCGGCCAATTCTTTTTTGTTGAGTTCTCCGGAACAGGGCATGCCTGCTATGTCTACAAAGCAGATCAAGCACCTTTCAACCCGGATCGGATAAAACTCGACCTAACCACTGAGCTGAAGCAGCAGGGGCGTGAGCTAAAGCGCATGTCTCACTCGCCGGCACCGAGACGCCCTAACCTCGTTGAAGGTTGGCTAGAAAAGTTCGACACCGAGCTCCGGGAGTTGGGCATAGTTCCTCAGTCCCCTAGTGGCCACAACGAGCCCCGGAAAGCTGGAAGCCAGTCGTCCATTGAGATCCAGGTGGCAGCCCAACTGCGGCACGTTAACTACCAGCTGATGGACAACCGCAGCAAGGGTGGCGCCTTGATGGTCAAGCTTGCACGTGATGATGCGCGGGCCAGAGTTGCGCTAGCGCGGTTGGGATTTAAAGAGATGAACAAGAACCCGCTGACATTCTGGAGAAGCTAATGCTCGGGCGATTCTTTTCAAGGAATGAGCGGAACGCTCAAAAATCGAATGAAGTCTTTAAGCCACAGGTCGATGAGTTGGGGCTCTGTTATCCGCTGAGTTTGGCTCAAAGCGAGGTGCATTGGCCGCTGGCGGCTTATCTCGACCAGTTGTTCGAAGAGGATTTCGCCTCGCAACTCAGTGATCGTTGGCTGTTGCCTTGGGATGCGCTTTACCAACTGCTGGATGATCCCGAGCATCAAACCAGCCTGCCGCTTCTGGGCATTCCGCCGGAAGCCAATTTTCAGCCGCTGTTGGCTAGCAGCGGCAGCCTCGCCGAAGCGGGCTTCATGGTGTTCATCCAGGGCTGGCGAGATCCCAAGACTGGCGCTGCCGTGAATATTGATCTCCTAGGGCCTGTCGTTCGCCAGAGAGAGCGTACCGAGTTGCTGCCCCAAGCGGTTTGGTCACTGCTGCAAGCTGTGCGGCGCTTGAGTACGGCGCAAAAGGAAGCGCCCGGAGAGGCTACCAATCAGATCGGTTGGGCGAATATCCGCAAGCAGGCCAAGAAGGCCAACGCTGGGATGGATGGTTTTCTCGACAAAACGTTTGTGGTCAAGCCTGAGCGGCTGCAGCTGAAACCCAGGAAAAGTATGGTGGGCGGCACCCCGGTCATCGAGCTTGAAGCGTCCTTCGACGGGCAGCCGGCCAACTGGATGGCGAGCTTCGATGGCTACAAGCAGGTGCAGGATAGGTACCGTGTGACGGGCGACGATGGAACGGTCACCCACGTGCTGATAGAGCCTGAGGTCAAGGCGGTGCTGGAATCGGTGAGGGCTCTACCCGGCCGGCGCGTGGCGGGCGACGAGGCTTTGTCCCTGATTCGAAACCCCTACAGCGTCATTGGCGACGCCGCTCAGAAAGTGGTCGATCCGGAAGAGTACGAGGCCGGTCTCGCGGAGGCCGGTATTCATTTCCATCGCTTTCGTATTGAGCCGGCACTGAGTGCCGATGGACGGCAGATCGAGTCTGTCGGCCTATACCTGGACCCGATCACGGCATCGCCGGAGCCCGAGGTCGAATTCCGTTTTACGGCGGCTCACGAGCTAGCGCCATTTGTGCATGAGTTGCAGATCAAGCTGGCCGCTGGGCTGCCTGCTGGGCTTTGGCAGGGCTATGAGCTCGAGCTGAGCGACTTCGACCTGGCCCAGCTGGCAGGGATTAGTGGGTTGCTCAGCGATTGGCAGCGACAGGAGGTCGGGCAGACCTTCGAGGCGGTGCTGGACCTGGCTTCCTACGGGGATCGCGTCATCGGTATCGGTGAAGCGGAGCGCATTACCTCGCCGTTTTTGGTCAAAGAGTCCACCGAGAACTGGCTGCCCGATGACGTCAAGGCATTGGGTATTGATGGCGAGCTGCTGAACAGCTGGGATCCCGCGAACCGCGAGCATTTCAACGAGTTTGAACACCGTCTCGATCAAGCCCGCGAGGCTGGCGACGAGCAAGTGCATCTGCCAGGTAGCGAGACGCCATTGCCCCTGAAAGCGGCTGAGCAGCTATACGACGCTTGGTCCAGAAAGCTCAATCCAGGTGAGGCAAACGCTGCGGGCAGTGAGAAAGCAGACAAGCCTCCCAGGGCCGTGCTGCAGATCGAGCACAACATCGAAGACGCCGCTTATGCCCAGACCCGCGAGGCAGCGTTGATGGCGGCACACAATGCCAACGCGGATCTCCCAGAGTTACTGCGGCCTGAAATCCAGTTGCGAGAGCATCAGCTGAAGGGCGTGGCCTGGATGCAGCATTTGTTCAAGCTGGCGCCGGATCGAGTCGCCGGTTGCTTGCTGGCCGACGACATGGGGCTGGGGAAGACTATCCAGCTGTTGACGTTCGTGACCCGGTACCTGGAGCAGCAATCCGAGGGTGAGCCCGTCCTGATCGTGGCGCCGGTGTCCCTGCTGGACAACTGGGAGCGCGAGCTGCAGCGGTTCTTCTACGCGGATGCGCTGCCGGTGCTGAAGCTCTACGGTAGCGCGCTGAGCGCTGTGAAGTTCAGGAAGGAAGAGATACCGAATGAACTGCAAGCGAAAGGCATCAAGAACCTACTGCGCCCCGGCTGGATGGCAGATGCGCGTATTGTCTTGACTACCTACGAGACGCTTCGGGATCAGGAGTTTTCTCTGGCCCGCCAGCAGTGGGCGATTGTGATCTGCGATGAAGCGCAGAAGATCAAGAACCCGGCGGCACTCATCACTCAGGCGGCGAAAGCCATTCCCGCGCGCTTTCGGGTGGCCTGCACCGGTACGCCGGTCGAGAATACTCTGATCGATTTGTGGTGCCTGTTCGACTTTATCCAGCCAGGATTCTTGGGCGGGCTGAATCAGTTCGGCCGAGAGTATCAGCGGCCTATCGAGTCCGGTGTCGATCGCGATACCGAGGCGCTAGAACGGCTGCGTGGCTTGATTGAGCCGCAAACACTGCGACGTACCAAGCAGGATGTGGCAAAGGACCTTCCCGCCAAGATCGAGGACCAGGCCAGCCGGTCGCTGCCGATGCATGCCTTGCAGCGCAATCTCTATCTGTCCGAGGTCGCCCAGTACAGCCAGAAGCAGCAGATGCAGGAGCAACTGGAGCAACGCGAAAGCGGCATGCTCGGCCTGCTGCATCGCCTCAAGCTGGTGTGCGCGCACCCCTTCAGCGTGCAGCCTGACCCGCGCTTGCGGGAGCACTCTCCCAAGCTACAATGGATGTTGGCCCAGCTAGGGCGCATCAAGCGTTCGGGCAACGGTGACAAGGTCATCCTGTTTACCGAGCTGCGGGACATTCAGCGCGAGCTTCAACACGCCATCCAGGAGCGCTTCGGCTTCAAGCCGACCGTGATCAACGGCGACACCAGCACCAGCAGCCAAAGTGCACAAAGTCGCCAGCGCTTGATCGATCGCTTCCAGGAGGAGCCTGGCTTCTCGGTGATAATTCTCTCGACGGTAGCGGTTGGCTTCGGCGTTAACGTACAAGCTGCGAACCACGTGATCCATTTCACCCGCTGCTGGAACCCCGCCAAAGAAGATCAGGCAACAGACCGCGCCTACCGCATCGGCCAGGAGAAGGACGTGTACGTCTATTACCCGACCATCCGCGACCCCAGCATGCCGACATTCGAAGCCACGCTGGATGAGCTTTTGCAGAAGCGGCGTGCCTTGGCGCGAGACATGTTGCACGGCGCTTCGGAAATCAAGGCAGCGGAGTTTGGTGAGGTTTTGAGAGCGCAGGGATGACAAACAATAAATTAACGGACTGCTGCCGCTCTTACGCGAGAACCATGGCGCAGCTTTTGGAGGTGTGCCTATGAGCTTGGCAGCTCAAGCAGCGGCGGATAAGCAGTGGAGCGACTTTCTTTTGCGCTGGCCGTTGGAGTCCCTTTCAGAATTGACCTTGGGTAAGCGTCTGGCCAACACACCTCCCCGGTTCTTCCAGCTAGCGGCATGGTGTCCACCTGTTTTTGGTGGACACCATTTCAAGCCCCTTGCGGAGGATCTCCCGTGCCAGGCCAACGCCGCTCCTATCCCAAATCTTTCAAGGCCCAGGTCGTCGAGGAGTGTACCCAGCCCGGCGCCTCGGTTGCCGGCGTGGCCTTGAGCCACGGCCTCAACGCCAATCTCGTGCACAAGTGGATTCGCCGCCAGCAGGCACAGCTGCCCGCGGTACCCTCAGGTTTTATTCCACCTCTCGTCCCGAGCGTGCCGGCTACCCCGAGTGCGGCCGACAGGGCCATCCAGATCGCAATTCCCCATCGGGCCGGCAAACTGTCGGTGCAGTGGCCGGGCAAGGACCCTGAAGGCTGCGCCCGCTTTCTGCGCGAGCTACTGAAGTGATCCGCATCGAGCGCATCTGGCTCGCCACCGAGCCGCTGGACATGCGCGCCGGCACCGAAACCGCGTTGGCCCGGGTGGTTCAAGTTTTCGGTGCGGCGCAGCCGCACTGCGCCTACCTGTTCACCAACAAGCGCGCCAATCGGATGAAGGTGCTGGTGCACGATGGCTTCGGCATCTGGCTGGCTGCTCGCAGGCTCAATCGAGGGCGCTTCGCCTGGTCGGGCAATTGGCAGGGACAGCAGTTGGAACTCAGTCCCGAGCAGTTGCAGGCCCTGGTGGTCGGCCTACCTTGGCAGCGTCTTGGGCCCAATGCCGAGATCAGACTCCTGTAGCCGGGGCGCAATTAGGCCAATGGCCTATCGCCGAGGGGGCCGACAATCCGCACACTCGGCGCCATGAGTCCTGCCGCTTTCGATCACCTGACACCCGAGCAACTGCGCCAACTGGCCGCGCAGTTGAGTCAGCGCGTCGATCACCTGGAAACGCTCAACCAGCGGTTGAACCACGAACTCGCCGTGCTGCGGCGCCACCGCTTCGCCCGCCGCAGCGAGCAGCTCAATGCCGACCAGCTCAATCTGCTGGACGAGATGATCGAGGCCGACATCGCCGCCATCGAGGCAGAGCTTGAAACGGCCCGACCAGAGCCCGCCAAGCGCGAGCCACGGCAGCAGCCCAAGCGAGCGCCGCTGCCGGCCGAACTGCCGCGCACGCTGATACTTCACGAGCCGGACAGCACCCAGTGTGCCTGCGGCTGCCAGCTCAAGCGCATCGGTGAAGACGTCAGCGAGAAGCTCGACTACACCCCGGGCACCTTCACCGTCGAGCGGCATATCCGTGGCAAGTGGGTCTGCGCCCAGTGTGAAACGCTGATCCAGGCCCCAGTGCCTGCGCAGGTGATCGACAAGGGCATCCCGACTGCCGGGCTACTGGCTCAGGTCATGGTGGCCAAGTTCGCCGATCACTTGCCGCTATACCGCCAGGAAAGATCTTCGCCCGCGCCGGGCTGGCTATCGCGCGTTCCACGCTGGCGCAATGGGTCGGCGCTTGCGGTGTCCAGCTGCAACCCCTGGTCGATGCCCTGCGCGACTGCCTGCTCCAGCAGGACGTCATCCTCGCCGACGAAACCCCGGTGCAGATGCTCGCCCCGGGCACGAAGAAGACCCAGCGGGCTTACGTCTGGGCCTATGCACCCAGCCCCTTCGCCGACCTCAAGGCCGTGGTCTACGACTTCAGGCCGAGCCGGGCTGGCGAGCACGCGCGCAGCTTCCTGGGCGACTGGCAGGGCAAACTGGTCTGCGACGACTTCGTCGGCTACAAGGCCAGCTTCGAGCAAGGCGTGACCGAGATCGGCTGCATGGCCCATGCACGGCGCAAGTTCTTCGACCTGCATGCCGCCAACCAGAGCCAACTGGCCGAGCAGGCCCTCCAGTACATCGGTCAGCTGTACGAGGTGGAGCGCGAAGGGCGAGAGTTGCTCGCCGCACAGCGACGGCAACTGCGCCAGGACAAAGCCAGGCCGATCATCGATGGCCTGCATAGCTGGATGCTTGGGCAGCGGCAGAAGGTGCCGGAAGGCAGCGCGATCGCCAAGGCACTCGACTACAGCCTCAAGCGCTGGGCAGCGTTGGTGCGCTACCTGAATGACGGCAACCTGCCCATCGACAACAACTGGATCGAGAACCAGATCCGCCCCTGGGCCCTGGGGCGTGCCAACTGGCTGTTTGCCGGCTCTCTGCGCAGTGGCCAGCGTGGCGCAGCCTTGATGACGCTGATCCAGTCAGCCCGCCTGAACGGGCACGATCCGTACGCCTACCTGAAGGACGTGCTCACGCGCCTGCCGACGCAGAAGGCCAGCGCCCTGGCCGAGCTGCTGCCGCACAACTGGGTATCCGCCGGCAAGGTGTGATGCCCGTTCGCTTACGACCTTGGAGCAGTACACCCAGGCCGGTGATAGCAATACGTTTACTTACTGGCTGGAGGTGGCGACTGAAGAGTTGGGTTCTATATGGGGTGGCTCAGCCTTTAAGTTCGGCATCTACTCGCGGAAAGACAAGAGTCCCAAAGCAGGAGATCAGCACACCCGGTACTCGACTGACTATGCCTGGGTCAGCAAGTACGGTGACTCGGCAGAGTCGGCATTCGCTCGGGTAAAAAGCATCATTCTCGATATTGCTCAGGCATCCCGACGTGGTGATTTGGCGGCGATTGACGCGGCCGATCTTGGCACTGTCACCAAGTGGAAGTTGGCCTTTTTGTACCAGGATCGCGAAAAGCCGACGGTTCTGCCGGTGTATCTAGAGGACTCATTGCGCTTGGCCAGTGGCATGGCCAAACCGGCTACTCCAGGGCAGATGCATGCGGCTTTGATGGCTGAACGAGCCGACAGTCCCCTGATGGATTATGGCCGGCAAGTGTGGAAGCAAGCATCGAATTTGGCGGCTCAGAGATGGTCTGGTCAGCGCCTGAAAGAGCTGCTGGAGGCCTCAGAATACGTTACCCCAGTGAAGCCTGCGACGGTAAAAATGGCCGGTTTCCAGACTCACGATGGGCGACAGTTAGCGCTCGAACCAGGCCGAAAGCCGGCACTGTTCCTGGAACCCGGCGATTGGATGGCTGAGGCCAAGTCTTTTTTGCCTGCCTGGGAGACTTACGCGGCAGAGCGCACCCGACACAGTGGTCTAGAAGCTAATGCTCCTCGCTTGTGGCTTGGGGCCCCAACCATTTTAGTGAGCCTGCCCAGCGAGGAGGCTTTCCAGGGTCTTCTGGGCTTGTACCTAGATGACATGCCAACTGATCGGCAAGCAACCGAGATCAAGAGTGGATCAAACCTCATGAGCAGCGCACCTCTGAATCAAATCCTCTTTGGCCCCCCAGGTACCGGTAAAACCTACGCCACCGTCGAGGCCGCATTGGAGGTGTTGGATCAGGCCTATCTGGTTGCCAATCGCCAGGACCGTGGACTGCTTAAGTCTCGCTTCGATCAGTTGGCAGAGGAAGGACGCATTCGCTTTGTAACCTTCCATCAGAGCTTCAGCTATGAGGACTTTGTTGAAGGTTTGCGGGCTGAAAGCGACGAGACTAGCGGACAGCTGCGTTATGAAGTAGTCGATGGCGTATTCAAGAGTCTGTGTGAAGTAGCTGCCGCTAAGGTGATGCAGAAAGCGGAGGCTCCGCTAGATCTAGGGAAGCGCCGCGTCTGGAAAATGTCACTCGGTAATACGTTGGGCAGCGATGCTGGCATTTACGACGAGTGCTTGCAGGGCGGCTATGTGCTGCTGGGGTACGGTGGCGGGGTCGACTTCAGCGGGTGCAAAAGTCGCGGTGAAGTCCGACAGCGCTTTGCTGAGGCCGGTGTATCGCTTGATGGCTCCAATGATTACAGCCTGACCAGCGTCTCGGCATTCGTCACCAAAATGAAACCGGGCGACATGGTTGTGGTGAGTGACGGCAATTTTAAATTCCGTGCGATTGGCGAAATTTCTGGCGACTACACCTTCAAACCGCATGCTGAGTATGAGGATGGCTACGCCCAGATGCGCCCGGTGAAATGGCTGCGCCAATACAGCCCCTCTCTGCCGCATGGTGAGCTGCTCAATGCCCAGTTCAGCCAGATGACGTTGTACGAGCTGCGTAGCCCAACGTTGAATCGCGAGAAGCTGCAGGCGTTGTTGGGCTCCCAGGTAGCCACTCACGCCGGCCATATTTTCTCAGTGGGTCAGGTTTTCGGTAGGGACTATCAGGTTGTACAGGCAACCTCCGACCTGCTTGAGCTGAAAAAGCCAAACGGTAATTCGCTTCCTTTCTCTATCAGCATGTTGAACGAGCTGGCTGAGGCAGTGCGTACAGGAAAGATCACGCTGAAGGATATCCGTGAGAAAACCGCCGTCGAGAAGCTTCCGGGATCGACGTTGGAGCCTTACTTGGTCAACGGCTATAACAACATCCTGTCCCCATTGGTTGAGCACATACTTACGGCGGGGGCTGCAGGCGGAGCTGATAGCAATTCGACTGCTCGGGTTTTGATCATCGACGAGATCAATCGGGGCAATGTTTCTCGCATCTTCGGTGAACTGATCACTCTGATCGAGCAATCCAAGCGCGCGGGCGCTGAGGAGGCTCTTTCGGTGGTGCTGCCTTACTCCAAGCAGCGATTCTCTGTTCCGCAGAATGTCTATCTGATCGGCACCATGAATACTGCTGACCGCTCTCTGGCAGGGCTGGATATCGCACTGCGCCGTCGTTTTGAGTTTCGCGAAATGCCGCCTAGACCTGAGCTGCTGGATGATGTGCGCATTGGCGGTCTGAATGTCGGCCAACTGCTGCGGACTATGAACCAGCGCATTGAGGTGCTGCTGGACCGGGATCATTGCCTGGGGCACGCCTACTTCATACCACTCAAGACCGAGCCCACACTGGAAAGGTTGGAGGCTATTTTCCGCAACCAAATTCTGCCGTTATTGCAGGAGTATTTCTTCGAGGATTGGGAGCGGATTGGCTGGGTACTGAATGATCAGCACGCGAACACTCGGAACACCGAGCGCTTTGTAAGACGCCCCCAGGGTGAGCAGAGACTTGCCGAGCTGTTTGGCGGCGAGGTGGCAGAGAAGCTCAGTGATCAACGCTGGGAGTTGAACGACAATGCCTTTAACTCGTTGGACAGCTATCTCACAATTCTGGGCGGAGCCCTGTGACGCTCAAGCTGATCACCATCCGTGAATACGCTCGCCTCACTACCGAGGCGGTAATGCCTTCGCTGGATGAGGCCCAAATTTCGAACAGTGCCTTTGACTGGCTCTGCGAGCTAAGTGCTTGTTTTAACCGGGGCGGAGCCACGCTTCTGCAGGTGGAGGGGCGCCGTTCGCTGAAGTGGGATAGCTACGTAGGCGTACTGGAAACGCCCTGCGGTACGCGGCTGGAAATTCTTCCCAAACATCATCAGCAGGATGATTGCAGGCGGAAAAGCAGAGCGCTGTTGCGCAAGCTTATTCAGAGCGCTTTGTCGTTGAAGCCTCGAGAGATATCGGCAACTAGCCTCGAACTGTTCGACGCGCCCCTAAGTGAGTGGGTAATGGGGCAGTTTCTCAACGAGTTGGACCTGCTGATTAAGCGTGGCGTGCGCTTCGATTACCAACGTCTGGAAGAAGAGCAGCGCTTTCTACGTGGCCAGCTCAACATGGTGGCACAAATGCGCCAACCGCCGGGGCGGCAGCATCACTTCCAGATCCGCCACGATGTGTTCTTGCCTGATCGAGCAGAGAACCGCCTGCTGAAGTTGGCGTTGGAACTGGTGGCCAAGACCACGCAGGACGCTGCTAACTGGCGTCTGGCAAGTGAGCTGCGCGCTATGCTAGCTGAGATGCCTGCTAGTCGCCACGTAAGCATGGACCTGCGCGCCTGGAGCTGTGATCGACTGATGGCGCATTACCAGGCAATTAAGCCTTGGTGCGAGTTGATCCTCCAGCAGCAGATGCCCGTTGCTGTGACTGGACAATGGCAAGGCATGAGCCTGCTCTTCCCGATGGAAAAGCTGTTTGAGTCTTATGTGGAGCGCTGGTTGCGGCAGCAATTGGTTGTAGGAGCACGACTAACGTCGCAGGCCGCACGCCATAGCCTTTGTGTGCACGATCAACGCGTCATGTTTCGTTTGGAACCTGACCTCTTGCTGGAGAGTGGTCAAAAGGCCTGGGTGCTGGATACTAAGTGGAAAAAGCTGGATGGAAGTGATCGGCAGAACAAGTACGGACTCAGTCAGGCGGATTTCTACCAGCTCTTTGCCTATGGGCAAAAATATCTTGGTGGGCAGGGGGAAATGGCGCTGATTTACCCACGATGGGCCGCCTTTGAGCGGCATCTGGCACCGTTCGAGTTCAGCCCAGAGTTGAAGCTCTGGGTGCTGCCCTTTGATCTGGACGCCGATACCTTGTTGGGGCTGGACCAGGTGGACTTTGCTCGCTGTATGCGCCAGCCGTGCTATGCCTTGGACTTGCTGGCTTAAGAGAAGGATTGAGGTTTGGGAATGACCGAAGACCAACTGGAACAGGACGCCCTCGGCTGGTTGAGTGAGCTGGGTTACCAGCATTTGTACGGGCCGGATATCTCCCATGAGGGAGCTAATTCCGAGCGCGAAAGCTATCGAGATGTGTTGCTGGCGATGCGCTTGCGTACGGCGATTGCCCGGCTGAATCCGCAGGTGCCGCTGGCCGCACGCGAAGATGCTTTGCGACAGGTGCTGGATCTCGGATTGCCCGTGCAACTTTCGGCGAATCGCCTGTTTCATCGCCTGCTGGTCAACGGCGTGCCCGTTCAGTACCAGAAAGAGGGTGAAACCCGCGGCGATTTTGTGCGGCTGATCGATTGGGTTGATGTTAGGGCCAACGAGTGGCTGGCTATCAATCAATTCAGCATTCAAGGGCTCAAGCATACGCGACGGCCGGACATCATCTTGTTCGTTAATGGCCTTCCACTGGTGCTGCTGGAGCTGAAAAATCCAGCCGATGTGAATGCCGACCTGATGAAGGCTTTCGACCAGATACAAACCTACAAAGAGCAGATTCCTGACGTTTTCCACTACAACGAGATTCTGGTTATCAGCGACGGCAGTGAGGCGCGTATGGGCTCGCTGTCGGCCGATATTGAACGTTTTGCGCGCTGGCGCACAATTGATGGCGAGAAGCTTGATCCACTAGGCGAATTCAACGAGCTAGAGACTCTGATTCGCGGGGTCTTGGCGCCGGAGCTGTTGCTGGACTATCTGCGTTATTTCGTCCTTTTCGAGGACGATGGTCGATTTTTCAAGAAGATTGCCGGTTACCACCAGTTCCACGCTGTGCGGGCGGCAATCTGCCAGGTGGTTCAAGCTTCAAGGCCTGGCGGCACGCACAAGGGGGGGGTGGTTTGGCATACCCAGGGTTCGGGCAAAAGTATCACCATGACCTGCTTCGCTGCCCGGGTGATGCAGGCCGCCGAAATGGAGAACCCAACCATCGTCGTTATTACGGACCGCAACGACCTTGATGGCCAATTGTTCGGAGTATTCTCCCTCTCGCAAGATTTGCTTCGCGAGCAGCCTGTTCAGGCCACGACCCGTGGAGATTTGCGAGAGAAACTGGGTAACCGCCCCAGCGGCGGCGTTGTTTTTGCCACCATCCAGAAGTTCATGCCAGGGGAGGACGAGGACAGCTTCCCAGTCCTTTCTACCCGCTCGAACATCGTGGTAATCGCCGATGAGGCTCATCGTACCCAGTACGGTTTCAATGCTGAGCTGAAGGTGGACACGCTTAAGGTCGCGGAGGGGCAGGCTCGCTATCAGGTGGGCTATGCCCAGCACCTGCGCGACGCCCTGCCTAACGCAACTTTCGTCGCTTTTACCGGTACACCGGTTTCTAGTGAGGACCGTGACACGCGCGCGGTCTTCGGCGATTACATCCACGTCTATGACATGCAGCAGGCCAAGGAAGACGGTGCCACGGTGGCCATCTTCTACGAGTCGCGCCTTGCCAAGTTGGCTCTCAATGAAAGCGAGCTACCACAGATCGATGATCAGGTGGACGAGCTGGCCGAGGATGAGGAGGAAGATCAGCAATCACGCCTGAAGTCCCGATGGGCCGCTCTGGAAAAAGTTGTCGGAGCCGAGCCTCGCCTGAAGCGTGTAGCGGCTGACCTGGTGACGCATTTTGAGGAGCGCAATCAGGCTCAGCAGGGCAAGGCAATGATTGTGGCCATGAGTCGCGAGATCTGTGTGCATCTGTATAGCGAGATCATCGCACTGCGTCCTGAATGGCATGACGAGGATCCCGAGAAGGGGACGATCAAAATCGTGATGACCGGCAGCGCCTCGGATAAGCCCCTGCTGCGCCCGCACATCTATCCCTATCAGGTAAAGAAACGCCTTGAAAAGCGCTTTAAGGATCCGAAGGATCCGCTGCAGCTAGTGATTGTGAGAGACATGTGGCTGACGGGCTTCGATGCGCCCTGCGTACATACGCTGTACGTGGACAAGCCGATGAAAGGCCACAACCTGATGCAGGCCATCGCTCGTGTGAACCGCGTGTTCAAGGACAAGCAGGGTGGCCTGGTGGTGGATTACATCGGTATTGCTAACGAGCTAAAGGCCGCTTTGAAGGAGTACACCGCAAGCAAAGGGCGTGGCCGGCCGACAGTGGACGCTCACGAAGCCTATGCCGTGCTTGAGGAAAAACTCGATGTTCTGCGTGCCATGCTGCATGGTTTCGACTACAGCGATTTTATTATCGGCGGGCACAAGCTATTGGCTGGTGCAGCAAACCATGTCCTTGGATTAGAAGATGGTAAGAGACGCTTTGCCGATAATGCCTTAGCCATGAGCAAGGCATTCAGTTTGTGCTGCACCTTAGATGAGGCTAAGGCCGTGCGTGAAGAGGTGGCATTCATGCAGGCGATTAAAGTTTTGCTCACTAAGCGAGAAATCAGCGCGAAGAAGAAAACGGATGAAGAGCGTGACTTGGCTATTCGTCAAATTATCTGTAATGCCGTAGTTTCTGGCGAAGTGGTTGATGTGTTTGCGGCGGTTGGATTAGAAAAGCCAAATATCGGATTGCTGGATGAGGATTTCCTTTCTGAGATTAGAAGTCTTCCAGAAAGAAATCTTGCAGTTGAGCTCCTGGAGCGGCTTTTGGAAGGGGAAATCAAGAGCAAGTTTTCCAGTAACCTTGCGCAGGAAAAAAAGTTTTCAGAGCTTTTGGGGGATGTAATCAAGCGATATCAGAATCGCTCTATTGAGACAGCCCAGGTCATCGAGGAACTTATCGAAATGGCCAAGAAGTTTGCCGCCGCTAGCAAGCGTGGTGAAAAGCTTGGACTGAATGATGATGAGTTGTCGTTCTACGATGCTTTGGCAAACAACGAGTCATCTGTGCGTGAACTAGGCGATGAGACTCTAGCTAAGATTGCCCATGAGCTGACCGAGAGCCTACGCCAGAACGTAACTGTGGATTGGAATAATCGCGACAGCGTGCGCGCAAAGCTTCGGCTCTTAGTCAAGCGAATTCTAAGGAAATATAAGTATCCTCCAGATCAGCAGGAAACTGCGGCACAGCTGGTGTTGGCTCAGGCAGAAGCGCTCTGCAGTACATGGATGTAGTGTCGGCTTTTGGAGTTTCTAGCTCTTACTTTCGCTGTGAATCTCGCTAGAGTTGAGAATATTTTCTAGCCTGCGTCCAAGTTGGCTCCATGCCAAGGTTTTCTCTTCGGCGTAGTCATGATGGAGATAGTGCCTGCGTACTTTTGAGCCGCCCAACAGGTGGTTTTGGCAGCGGTCAATGATTTCAAGCGTGATGCCGAGTTCCTGCATCATGGTCGCGCCAGTGCGGCGCAAGTCATGCGGTGTCCATTCACCTTTGGAGCCCTTGCTTAGCACCAGAGAGTCGTCATGGTGGCGACCTGCAAGCGGCTTGCTGCGATTCTTGAATCGGCACTGCCGATCGCCGATCAGCTTGCTTGCTTCAGTTCAATCAGCACCGCGTTCTTGGCTCCCGACTCGTCGCGCCCGGTGAGGGTGATGTCGATGCGCTTGGAGGTCTGGGGGATATGCAGCTCGATGGCCAGGCCTGTGTCGTCGGGCACTTCCTCGTCGCGCAGCACCTTGGCCATGTAGCCGAGGGAGCCTTTCCACGAGTTGATTTCCGAGTTGCCGACGCTTTTGCCGGTGACCGCCTTGAAATGCTGGAGGATCACTTCTTCGATATCGTCGTTGTCGCTGTCTTGCAGGAACTGCTTCTTGGTCGCTTCGTAAACGATCACGTCGATCTTCCCTGATATGGCCTTTCTTCAGAACTGGTCGTATTTCTTGCTGCTATTCCGGGCTTTCTCTACCGGGTATTTCCGGTTGTTCTGCTCCAGCTTCTGCCGGGCGGCGGCATCCAGGTCGACGCCGAGGACCGAGGCCAGGCGCACCAGGTACATGAGTACGTCGGCCAGTTCGTCCTGCACCGCCTGGGCGGTGTCGGGATGGCGCGCGGCGTCTTTCGACTGCTCCTCGTCCATCCATTGGAAGATCTCGCTGAGTTCGCCAACCTCGCCGGTCAGGGCCATGACCAGGTTCTTCGGCGAGTGGAACTGGGCCCAGTTGCGCTCGGCGGCGAAACGTTCGAGGGCGGCGGCGAGCTGGCCGACGTCTACCAGGGAGGAGGGGGGCGATGCGTTTGTCACGGCGATATCCAGGAATCTTTTCGGGCTGGCGGCGAGGCGGGGCCTCGGGCGTCTGCGACGCCATTGCCCGCCACCATACTTCCTTCAGACGAAGGGAGAAAGATCGTAGGGATTCTTCATGGGATAGGGGGGCTACAAGCTGTAGGATGTGCTCCTGGCGAATCGTCAGCCACCCATAGGTTTTTTGCTGCTACCTGTAGTCCAGGAGTTCGCTTCACGCTGAGCTTGCTCTCCCATGCTGGCTTCAGCTCGAGGAGACAAGGGTGTCTGAGCGACGTTTTCCTACGATGCCTGGTGCGCGAGCGCAGGGCGAGATGCGGCAGGAATGGGATGAAGGTTCACAGAGAAACCAGCGCCCCCTGAGCAGATACCCTCTGCCCGAGGGGCGCTTGGCCTCAATCCTCAACTACGTGCATGACAAGGCGCCGCCTGGTGACCTGAATGCTCACCTTGCAGCCAACCTCAAAGCCCGCAGCCTCCAGCCAGTCGCCACTCAAGCGCAGGTAGGGAATTGGCCGTGGCTTGCCACGACGTTCCCAATCGCTATGACGGCTTTCATAGAGCTGGTAGCCGATCGTTAGAAGTCGAGAGTTCGAAAGAGGGGATTTCTGGGTAGCCATGATTTTTTCCTGTGTAGGTAAAAAACCGCTTGGCTTTCGGGAGCGGCTAACCGCCTAGAGAAGGTGTGTTCAGCACCTGGCCGGCAGGGTAGCGAGGGGGCATCCAGGGGTCAAGCGATGGGCTGCCCGGATCGAATGCCTCGCCGCGGCGCCAGCCGGCCCCTTCACAACCCCCTCTGCCGCACCACCCCCATCTCCCGCTGCTCCTCCTCGCCAATCTCCTTCAACGCCACTTCTCCCACTCCCAGCGCGCGTTCCACGCTGAGTTCGCCGCCCTGGGCGGCGAGCAGGGCCTGGAGGCGTTGGAATTCGCCGCACCAGAGGGTTTCGATGTCGCGGTCGCGCTGGCTGTCGCGGTTGGCGTTGAGGGCGACGGCGCGCAGTTGCAGGCGGCCGTTGTCGGCCTTGCCGCCGACTTCCAGGCCGTAGCCGGGGGTGGCGGGTTTGCGCAGGACGACCCTGCCGGTCTGCGCCCAGGCGGTGGCCATGCCTTCGCGGACTTCGTAGCCGAGGCTGGCGAGGCCCTGGAGCACGGCCTGGCGGCGGGCGAGGGCGGCCTGTTGCTGGAGGTGGGCGGTGAGGATGGCGTTGCATCGCTCGGTGAGTTCGGCGAGTTGCTGCGGATCGCTGTCGGGCTGGCAGGCGGCGGCGCGCTGGAGCAGTTCGGCGTGTTCGGCGGCGCCGAGGGCGGCGACTTCGCTGGCGAGGTCTTGCAGGTGTTCCAGTCGCTGGCGTTGCTGCTGGTGTTCGCGGGCGGCCTGGGCGAGGTTGAGAACCAGGCTGTCGAGCAGCAGGTTGCGGCGCTCCGGGCGCTGTTCGGCTTCGGCGCGGGCCAGTCGCTCGAGGAACGCTTGGGCGCTGGCCTCGCCTTGCAGCAGTTGCAGTTCGGCGATGTGCCGGTCGATGCGCGCCAGGCGCTGTTCGCGCGGGGCGTCCTGTTGCTGGCGGGCGCGCCACTGTTCCAGGGTGATGGGCGTTTCGTCGGTCTTCAGGCGCTGGGCGAGTTCGCGCTGGGCTGCGCTGAGGCGTTCTTCGGCGGGGGCGCTGGCGAGGGCGGCGAAGCCTTGGGCGAGCAGGGCTTCCGCGTCGTCGCGGAGGGCGCCGTTGGCCAGCGCTTGCAGGGTTTGCCGGAGTGCCGCGCTGGCGGCATCGGGCCTGGCGTCGAGGGCCTGGAGCAGGGCGCTGGCGTTTTCCTGGAGGCGGCGGTGTTGCTGGCGCGTTTCCGCGGCCTGGCGGATGGCGCGCTCTTCGCGTTCGGCGAGGTCGCGCTTGAGGAATTCGCTTTCGATCTTCACCTGTAGTTGCACGTCCAGCCAGCGTTCCTGTTCGAGCAGGGCGTGCAGGCTGGCGCGGCGGGCGTGGGCGGCGGCGCGCTCGGCGTCGCTGAGCTGGGCGAGCCGGCTGGCCTGGTTTTCCCAGCGCGCGAGGGCCTTGTCCAGGCGTTGCAGGTCGCGCTCGCAGGTGGCGATGGCTTCTTCCCGGGTGACGATTCGTACGACTTTCGGTCCGCTCATTGGGAGGCCTCCGCTGCTGCCGTGGGATGGGTTTCCGCGCTGGGCGCCAGGGCCTTCTCGATGGCGGCGCGCAGTCGCGCGCGTTCGTTGTCGCCGTCGTGGTACCAGCCCTGGGAGGAAACCCGGTGGAGGTGCGGGATCGCCCGCCGCAGCACCGAGGGTCGCCAGATTTCCCGGGCGCGGGCGCGTTCCAGCAGCGGGTGGCAGGGGGCGTCGCATTCGATGCCGATGGCGTAGAGGCCGGTGGCCGGGTTCTCGATGGCGAAGTCGAGGCCGAAGGCGTCGCCTTCGCTGGCGGGCGCGGCGGACCAGCCCAGCGAGCGGATGTACTCGCCGACGATCTCGCTGAAGCCGTCGTGCCGCTGGTAGTGCTGGCGGCGCTGGTCGCTGCGGTCGGTGTGCAGGCGCTCGAGCAGTTGGCCGGTACCGGCGAACTCGCCGGCGGACAGTGCGCGGGCGTATTCCAGGTAGCCTTGCAGGTAGTCGCGCGGGCTGCTCGGCGAGCGCTGGGTGCCGAGCATGTCGGAGATGTCGCCGATCGGCATCGAGGTGATCATCACCACCTTGCGCCGCGCGCGGGTCACCGCCACGTTGAGGCGGCGCTCGCCGCCGGTCTGCCCGAGCACGCCGAAGTTGCGCCGGAAGCTGCCCTGGCCGTTGCGGCCGAAGGTGGAGGAGAAGACGATCACGTCGCGCTCGTCGCCCTGCACGTTCTCCACGTTCTTCACGAACACGCCCATGTCCTCGCCGTCTTCGCTGCGCTCGCGCTCCTCGCTGTAGGCGGCGCGGAACGCCTCGTCCTGCTCGGCGCGCAGTTCCAGGCGCTCCTCGATGAGGTCGGCTTGCTTGCGGTTGAAGGTGACCACGCCCACCGACGGCCGCGCCGCGTAGGGTTGGCGCCAGAGTTCGGCGAGGTAGTCGACGACTCGCTCGGCCTCGCGCTCGTTGCTCTGGTTCTGGTACAGGCCGTTCACCTGGATCAGTTCCAGCGGCTTGATGCGCAGGATGTTGGCCTGCGGATGGCGTACCGGCACGCTCAGGCGGTTGCCGTAGAACGAGGCGTTGGAAAAGCCGATCAGCTCGCGGTAGGCCGAGCGGTAGTGGATCTGCAGGGTGGTGCTGGGCAGGGCGTTGCGCGCCAGTTGCAGGAGGTCCGGGCAGTCCTTGATCTCGCGGCGGTTCCAGGTGTCCTCGTAGGCTTCGCGCTGCTCCTCGTCGGCGTCCTCGTCGGGCGCTTCGCCGTCGAACAGCTCGGCCTCGTCGCTTTCCACGCGGCTGGAGAAGAACGCGGTCGGCGGCATCTGCTTCTCGTCGCCGCTGACCACCGTGACCCGCCCGCGATAGAGGGTCGGCAGGGCGAACTCCACCGGCATCTGCGAGGCTTCGTCGTAGATCACCATGTCGAACAGCCCGGCCTTGAGCGGCAGCACGCGGCTGGCCAGGTCGGGGTTCATCAGCCAGACCGGGCGCAGGCTCATCAGGCCGAGTTCGGCGCCCAGCTCGATGAACTCGCGCAGGCGCCGCGAGCGCTTGCCGGTCAGGCGGGTGACGTCTTCCCACTGCTTGCGGCTGCCCAGGCGCGCGGTGTCGATGCCCTTGCCGAGCAGTTCGCGGTTCAGCGCGCGCATCTGTACATCGGCTTCGGCGAGGCTGGCGACCCTGGCCCTGGCTTCGTCCTGGCTGAACAGCAGTTCCGGATTGTCTTGTTCCAGGCGCTGCTTCCAGCCCAGCCGCGCTTCGCGATTGAGCATGCGGCGCACCGTGGCTTCGAGTGCTTCGGCGGGAATCGCGTCGAGTCGTTCCTGGCGCTGGCGCAGCAGGGCCAGGAATTCCAGGTCGGTGGCTTCGAGCTGGCCGGCGCGGCCACGGAAGCGCTGGTAGGCGACCAGTTGCGGCAGCGCCTCGCGCAGGCGGCCGAGGGCCGGTAGGTTGCTCTGGTTGCCGGCGATGGCGCGGTGCAGCTGTTCCAGCAGTTCGTCGCCGAGCCAGTCGGCGAGCACCTTCAGTTTGTCCAGGCTGAGCTGGCGTGCGGCCTGGCGGATCAGCGCGGCGTCGAGGTCGCCGAGCAGCGCTTCGAAGCGCTGTTTCTCGCCGGTGAGGATCACCGCGTCGAGCTGCTCGGCGCGCGGCGCTTGGGCCAGGCCGCGAGCCAGGGTCTGGATCTCGCGCAGTTGCTGGCTGGCGTGGCCGGCCAGGCCGGTCAGTTCCGGACCGGCATCGGTGGCGACTGTCGCCAGCCCCAGGCTCTGTTGCAGCGCCGCCAGTTGCCGGCGCAGCGGCTGCCACTGGCGCTCCAGGTCGCAGGCGCCGAGGAGGGCGGCCAGGCGGCTGTCGTCGTCGGCCTCGCCGTGCTCGCGCAGGAAGCGCCGCAGGCGGCCGCGCCGCAGCAGGCGCAGCGGGTTGAGCCGGGCCAGCCAGGTGCGTGCCTCGAGCACCTGGCGGGCGTGGGCCTGGAAGCGTTCGAGGTTGTTCTCTTCGAGCATGGCGAGGGCCGGCGACAGCAGCGGCGCATGCCGTTCGAGGTCGAGCTGGCGCAGTTGCCGTTCGACCTGCTCGGCCTCCGCCAGCAGGCCGTCGCCACGGCTCGGCTGTCCTGGCGCGGCGTCGCGGAACAGCGGCAACCAGTGGGCCAGGCGCTGGCGTTGCTCCTCGCGCAAATGCAGCAGGGTACCGACCTGGCTTGCCAGCCAGGCGCGGTAGGGCGTCGGGTCGTCGACCTCGAAGCTCGCCGGGTGTTCGTCGAGGGCTTTCTGCCGGGCGTTCTCCGCTTCGCCGAAGGCGCGCAGGCTGTCGGCGAAGGCTTGCAGGGTGGCCTGGTCGGTGGCGAAGGCGCGCAGTTGCGCCAGCGGGCTGCCTTCATAGTGGGCCGGTAGCCAGAGGCGGACCAGCGGCGCGCAGTTTTCCTCCAGGCGCGCCAGGCTGCCGATGTCCAGCGCCGCCAGGCGCTGGCGCAGGGCCGGGAAGTCCAGCGGCGGCGAGCCTTTCTCCAGCTCGATCAGTTCGCCGAGCAGACGCCGGTAGCTCAGCCCGGTGGCCTCGTCCACGCGGTGCAGGCTCTGGTGGTAGCGGTCCAGTTCGCCTTCCAGCGCCTCGATACGCGCCGCCAGGCGCTCGCGCTGGTGCTCCCAGCCCTGGGCGCCGCCGGCGTCGGCGAACAGCGCTTCGAGTTGCTCGCGGATGTTGCGGATCACCGGTTCGCGGTCGCGGTTGACGTCGTTGAGCATGACGATGCGCTGGCCCAGGCCCTCGGCCACCAGGCGCTTGTGCACCACTTCCAGGGCGGCGTGCTTCTGGCAGACGATCAGCAGGCTGCGCTGGCGGCCGATGGCGTCGGCGACCATGTTGACGATGGTCTGGCTCTTGCCGGTACCGGGCGGGCCTTCCACCAGCAGCCCCGGGCTCTGCCGGGCCTGCAACACGGCGGCCTCCTGGGACGGGTCGCTGGCCACGGTGAAGTAGCGCTGCAACTCCGGCGGGCTCTCGCGGGCTTCCGGCTCGCCGTTCTCGCGCAGGCGCAGCGCGGTCTCCAGGCCAGTGCCGGAGGGCGGCAGGCTCTTCAACTGGCGCAGGTCCTCGCCGATCGCCTGGCCCATGAAGGTGACGTGGAACAGCACCGCGGCGCAGGCCAGTTGGTCCTGGTAGGGCGTGACCTCGGTGGAACTCGGCGGCAATCCTTCCAGCACCCGCCCGCGCGGGGTGGCGAGCAGGCCGAAGGCATCCATCACGTCGGCGGCGCGCAGCGCGGAGCGGCCGAGCAGTTCGTCGGCGACCTTGCGCCAGCGCTTGCACGGCTCGGGGCCGAGCAGGCTTTCCAGGGCCGGGTTGAGGCGCACTTCCTCGCGCTCGCCGTCGAAGGCCAGCGCCACCTGGCCACGGCTGCCGACTTCCAGCTGCAGCTTCAGCGGCCACAGCAGCAGCGGCACGATGCGCGTGCGGGTGGTGCCGCGCGGGTCGCGGTTGAGCAGGAAGGGGAAGCCCAGGTAGAGGCCGTCGATGCCGGTGTCGCGCTTGTACAGCGAGCTTTGCCGGGACAGCGCGTTGAGCCGCACTTCCAGTTGCGGGTTGGCGAGGAAGCTGTCCGGGTCGAGGCTCACCGCGCGGGCGTTGCGTTGCAGCAGGTGGTCGAGCAGAGCGGCGGCGGGGCGTCGCGCGCTATCCAGTTCGTTGAGGTCGATGCGTGGAGTGCTCTTGCCGATGCTCATGCGCACCAGCGGCCCGCGCATCACTGCGGCGACCACTTTCTTCTCGAAGAAATCGAGGATCTGCGACACGTACTGCTGCTTCTGCGGTTCCAGCCACTGTTCCGGCGGGATCGCCAGCAGCACCAGGACCCTCGCCAACGGCATGCGCCGCTCCAGGCGGAACTGCTCGGCCCATTCGTCGACCCTGGGCACGCCGCTGCGGGCGAAGCCGCTGATGCGTTCGTCGACGCGGCGGTACAGCTCCTGCCGCGAGTGCTGCAACAGGCCGCGCGCGGTCTCCGCGTCGAACAGGTGCACATCGGCGTCGCGGGCCAGGCCGGCGGCTTCCTCGACGATCGCCTCGGCGGCACGGAACTGGCCGATGTTGGCGCTGAGCAGGACGATCAGGTCTTCCTCGGCGATCACCCGGCGCTCGGCCAGGGCCAGCAGGCCGGGGTGCTCGGTGTCCGGCAGGAGGCGCTGGCGCTCCTGCCACTGCGCGGCGAGGCGCGCCCGCGAGGTCGACAGCAGGTAGATGCGCAACTGTTCTTCGGCGAGTTCGATGTGCTGATGCAGGGCGCGCTGGCGGACGTTCTCGGCGCGGGTCTTGAGCCGCGACAGCCAGCTTTCGGTGTGCAACTGTTCGAGCAGGTCGGGCACCGAGCCGCTGATCAGCCGGTAGCCTTCCAGCGGATGCTCCAGCAGCCAGCCGGGGGTGACGATCTCGCCGCGCTGGATCAGCGGGATTTCCGGGTTCAACAGCTTGAGCGCCAGCATCAGCCGGAAGTCGTCCTCCAGCCCCTCGTGCTGGGCCACCTGGCGCAGGCCGGCGAGCAGCCTGGGTGACAGGCCGATGTGCTCGGCCCAGGTGACGATCGCCCCGCGCAGCAGGTGGTCGAGGGCCTCCGCCCAGTGCTCGGCCTGGGCCGCGGCCAGGGCGAAGACCGTCGGCTTGCGGAAGCGCCGTGCGCCGAGGGCGATGCTGGCGCCTTCGGCGTCGTCCTTTTCGCTGTCCGCCGAGGCCGGCGCGTCCAACGCCTCGCCGTTCAGCCAGGCCTGTACCTGCGGCCACTGCCAGCGCTGGTGGCGGTCGCGTGCAAGCAGGCCGCGCAGCAGCAGGTGCAACTGCGGGTCGAGGTCGTCGGGCAGCGCTACGCCGTTGGCCAGCACGTGGATCAGGAAGGCGTTGGCGTTGACCCCTTCGAAGCAGGCGCCGCGGGTCAACTGCTCCAGCAGGATCATGCCCAGGCTCCACCAGTCGGAAGCCGCCGCCACGCCGCCGGCGATCGCCTCGGGGGCCATGTAGCGGCTGGTTTCCAGCGGCGAGACGATATCCAGGTCGAATTCCGACAGGCGCGCCGAGCCGAAGCCGCTGATCACCAGATCCAGCGGCTCGTGGCTGCGCACCAGCAGGCTGGCCGGGCGCAGGTCGCGGTGGCGCAGGCCGGCCTCGTTGAACACGTGCAGGGCGTGGCCCAGCTCGCGGACCACGTGGCGCACCGCCTCGCGGTCCTCCAGCACGGTGCCGAGGTCGGCGAGGCTGCCGCCGGTGAGTTCCTCGACCACTTCGTAGGCGCGCTCGTCCCAGCGGCCGGTGGCGAGGATTTCCGGTACGTGTTCGCGCGGCAGGCGGCGGATCACGTCGTAGATCGCCGGGTCCGGCTCGGCGCCCGGGCGATACAGGGTGAGCACCGCCTGGCGGGCGCTTTCCGCATGTTCGGCCAGGTAGCGCTCGCGCACGCCGTCGCTGCTGGCGATCTGCCGCAGCAGGCGCCAGCCGTCGATCAGGGTTTCCGTGACGGCGGGCTGCGGCGTGGCCTCGGCCTGCATCGGCAGCGGGCCTTCGGCCGGCGCGGCGCCGCACTCCAGGCACATCAGGTCGCCGGGTTGCAGCGGGTGGCCGTTGGCGCAGAGCGGGGCGGACGCCGCTGGCGGATCGCTGGCGGGCGGCGCGATGGCTTCCTGGGTCAGCACCGGCTGTGGTCGCCAGCCGGCGGGATGGATGGCTTCGGCGGAAAGGTCCCAGCCGCAGGGCTGGCCCTGGATCGAGCCTTCGCAGAAGATTTCCGAAAGCGAGCGTTCGCTCTGACAGTTGGGGCAGAAACGTATCATCGGTATCGATCCATTCAGCGCGGCCGATGGGCGCTGACGCTAAGTTGGTGGCCCTGTTCGCGCAGCAGGTCCTGTAGCCGCAGCAGGTCGTCGCGGCGCGGGATGCCGGCCATCCACACGCTGCCGTCATGGTCGAACATCAGGTCGAGGGCCTTGTCGTCTTCGCGCAGTGGCCGCTGGTAGCCGCCGAGGCGCGCGCGGCCGAGTTCGGTGAGCAGGCTCAGGCGCTGGTTGTCGCTGCCGCGCAGGGCCAGGCTCTGTTCGGCGTGCTGTTGGTAGGGGTCGCTGATCAGCGCGTCGATCAGCCCGGCGGCCTGTTCCAGTTGCGCGTGCAAATGCTCCAGCGGGTAGCCGCTGTAGACCAGGATGTCGGCGCGGCTGCGCTGGCGCAGTTCGCCGAGCAGGGCGAGGAGGGCAGCGAACTGCTCGAAGGGTTCGCCGCCGGAGACGGTGATGCCCTCGGCCTGCTCCAGCCATGGCTGGATGTCGGCGAGCAGGCGTGCCAGGGCGATGCGCCGCCGTCCCGGCCCCCAGGTATCGGCGGAGATGCAGCCGGGGCAGCGGATGCTACAGCCCTGGAACCAGATGCCCAGGCGCCGTCCCGGGCCCAGGGTGGTCACCGGGAAATGCACCCGCGACAGGCTCAGTTCCATCTCAGCGGCGTTCCAGGGTCAGGCCGTCGGCGTCCAGGGCGCTGATCAGGAAGCGCTCGCCCGGCTGCGCGTCCTGGTCGAACAGTGCCCGCGACAACGGGTTGAGCAGGCGCGCTTCGAGCTGGTTGCGGATGCCGCGGCCGCCGTTGGACAGGTCGCCCAGGCAGAGGTCGTGCAGCGCCTGGCGCGGCGCCTCGGCCAGTTCGATGACGAGGCGCTGCTCGCGGAGGTCGGCGAAGGTGCCGTCGACCATCTGGGTGAAGATCTGCTCGGCGACGTCGGCGCGGATGAAGTCGAAGACGATGATGTTCTCGCCGATCCGGTTGAGGATTTCCGGGCGGTTGAGAACCAGCTTGAAGTAGCGCTCGATCTCGCCGTGGACCTTGCCCTGCACCGCCTCGAAGGGCTCGCCGGGGAGCACGTTGGCGACCCGTTCGCCGTTTTCCCCCTGGCGGTAGATGCCCAGGTTCGAGGTGAACACGATCAGCGCCTCGGAGAAGTACACGCGATCGCCGCGCCCGGAGGTGAGCACGCCGTCGTCGAGGATCTGCAGGAACTTGTCGAGGATCCGGGGGTGGGCTTTCTCGATCTCGTCGAAGAGCACCACGCTGAAGGGTTTTTCGCGGATCGCGTTGGTCAGTTCGCCGCCGACGTCGTAGCCGACGTAGCCGGGCGGCGCGCCGATCAGGCGCTGGTCGGCATGCTCGGCGCTGAACTCGGACATGTCGAAGCGGATGTAGGCGCTCTCGTCGCCGAACAGCAGGCTGGTGACGGTCTTCGCCAGCTCGGTCTTGCCGACCCCGGTGGGCCCGGCGAGGAATGCCACGCCGCGCGGGCGGTTGCCCTTGCGGCTGGCGCCGACCCCGGTCATCGCGCGCTTGACGATGTCCAGCATGTGGGTCACCGCGTGCTGCTGGCCCTTGACCCGGCGGCGGACGATCTCGTCGGCCTGGCGGATGCGCTGGCGGTCGATCTTCAGCCAGGGGTCTTCGGTGACGCCGACCTTGTAGCGGCGCACGGCGTCGGCGATGCGTTCCATGGCCAGGCCTTCCACGCGCGCCAACTGGACGATGGCGTTGAGATCGAGGAGCAGCAGGCCTTCGGTGTTCTCGACGAAGGTCGCGGTGGCCTGTTGCAGGGCCTCCTCGGCGACGCCCGCGCCGCCGAGCCCGCGGAGCAGCGCCGGGGCCAGGGCCCGGCGCGCCGGCTGGTCGGGCTTCGACACCGGGATATGGCGCAGGCGCGGGTTGTCCACCAGCAGCCAGTCGGGCAGGTCGCCTTCCTTTTCCACCACCCACAGTACGCTGTTGAAGAACGGTTTGCGCTGTTCCCCGGCGGGACGGCTGCGGGCCTGGTGGGAGAGCACCAGGGCCTGGGTGAACAACTGATGCTCGGCGGCGCTCAGGGCGTCGTTGCGCACCGCCAGGCGCGAGGCGAAGTCGACGATCAGGGCGATCGGCTCGCCGCTACGGTTGACCAGGCGTTGCAGGGTCGCGCCGAGTAGGTCGATGCCGGCCGGCGCGGCGCCGTCCACCGGGGTCAGGCCGAGGTCGAGAAGCACCTGCGGAGTGGCCCCCGCCTCGCTGCCCGGCCGGCCGAGCACGCGGAACCCGGCCAGCGGATCCCAGGCCAGCACCTGGGCGTAGCCGGCGTCCAGCAGGGCGTCGCAGAGGGTCTGGTTGAAGCTCTGCGCGGTGACCGTACCCGGCACCACTTCGCAGGCTTGCAGGTCGCGGATGTTCCCGGAGAGGACGAATTGACTCTTGAGGGGCAGGAAGCGCAGGAGGTCGCGCAACCAGCGTGGCTTTTCGAACAGTGCAGTCCCTGGCATCGATAGTCGCTCACAGCGTGTGTCGTGGCCACAGCATATTGCCCCGAGGGCCATGTCTCCAACCCTGACCTCGCCGGAGGCGACGAAAACCGCTACGAGTTCCGGGTGCCAGACTTGGCGGAGCGCCTGCTTAACCGTCGTAGCTCCGGCAGCCCCAGCGGAACGCCTGCGCCGCCGCCTCGATCCCGCGGCCGATCACCAGGCGCGGCGGGCTTTCGTCGAGGCCGGGACGCGGCGACAGCGGCCGGCTGTAGAGCACCTCCAGCTCGCCGAAACCATCCAGCGCGGCGCGTTCCGCCGGGTGCGGCGTCGCGCCCTGGCGCCGGGCGAAGTCTTCGAGGTCGCCCTCGGCGTAGGCCATCACCAGCACGCCGCTGTCGCCGCGTACCCGCACCGCGTTCACCAGGCTACCGTCGATGCGCAGCGGGGTGGCGAAGCGGTAGAGCAGGTCGAGGGTCTCGCCGGGCGCGCGATCCAGCACTTCGACGCCCTCGGCGCGCAGGCGCTCGGCGGTTGCGCGGTCGCGGCCGTCGGGGAAGTCGACGCGGCAGTGCAGGGCGTCGGCGAACAGCGCGGTCAGGTTCGGTGCTGGCGGGGCAGGGGACGTGCAGGCGGCCGGCAGGAGAAGCGCCAGGCCGGCGGCGAGACGGAGCAGGTAGGGGCGGGTCATGTAGCCTTCCGTTGGCGGACAGTGCGGTGGGAGAAATTGCCAGCAGACGCTTCCGCGATACTGGCGGCCTGCGCTCAGAGCAGTACGGGCAGCGCGTCTTCGCCCAGCCCCGCTTCCCTCAATCGAGCCCTGGCCCTGGCGGTCGCGCGCACGGCGTCTAGGTCGCAGCAGAGAGGAATATAGACCGGATCGAAGCCTTCGAGCACCAGGTAGGTGGAGGCCTGGCCGCGGGCATTCAGGTAGGCGTTGAAAGCCTGGTCGGCCGGGCGCAGAAAGACATCGCACCAGTACGGCAAGCGCTGCGCGAAGAGCGCCTTGGCGATCTCCAGGTGCTCTTCGAACAGTTCGTCCATGCTGCCTCCCTTCTCCTGCTGGAACAACGTCACTCTTCGCTGCGTCCGTCGCCTTCGCGATCTCTTTCATAGTGCCGTGCCAGCGGAAACGCCGGCAACCAGCCCTCGCGGCGGCCGGTCCAGAGTTCGTAGGTGGGCTGGAACCGGTCGGGAGCGTCGAGGGCGCCGAGGCTGACCTCGATCTCGTCGGCGCTGCGCGAGAACACCGAGGAGCCGCACTGCGGACAGAAGAAACGCCCGGCATAGTCGCGGGTCTCGCCTTCTATGCTCACCGCCTCCTCGGGAAAGATCGCCGAAGCGTGGAATAGCGCGCCGTGGTGCTTGCGGCAGTCGAGGCAGTGGCAGAGCCCGACCCGGTAGGGGCGGCCGCTCGCCACCAGGCGGACCTTGCCGCAGAGGCAGCCGCCGGTGAATCGATCCATTTCGTGACTCCTTTGCAAGGCGTTGGGGCGCTCAGCCCTTGAAGGCCTTCTCTATGGTGGCGATATCGATCCTGCCCATCGTCATCATCGCCTCGAAGGCGCGCCTGGCCGCCGCGCGGTCGGGGCTGGCGATGGCTTCGCTGAGAACACGCGGGGTGATCTGCCAGGAGATGCCCCATTTGTCGCGGCACCAGCCGCAGGCGCTTTCCTCGCCGCCATTGTCGACGATGGCGTTCCACAGGCGGTCGGTCTCGGCCTGGTCGTCGGTGGCGACCTGGAAGGAGAACGCTTCGCTGTGGCGGAAGGCCGGGCCGCCGTTGAGGCCGAGGCAGGGAATGCCCATCACCCGGAACTCCACCGTCAGCACGTCACCCTCCTTGCCGGAAGGATAGTCGCCGGGCGCACGATGGACAGCCAGCACGGCGCTGTCAGGAAATGTCTCGGCGTAGAAGGTCGCGGCCTCCAGGGCGGCACTGTCGTACCAGAGGCAGATGGTGTTCTTGCTGATCATGGCGAGGTCTCCACGGGCGGGGTCGACCCCGCCAGTCTAGTCGGCTGGCGTGCGGCGACCTGGGCAGGCGCCGAACGGGAGGTCGCGCCGCGAGTGCCGATCTGCGCTACCCTATGCCGCGTTTCGCCCGGCCTCGCCGGGCTTTCCGGGCAGCGCCTCGGCGGCGCGCCCTCGACCATGCAAGGACAACCCATGGAAGCGGTCTCCGTCTCGCAGCATCTGGCTGCTCTGTTCGAATCCCACCGGATCGACTGCGTCGTGCACGGCGAATGGGTGGCGCCAGCCGGGCGGCTACCGGCGATCCGCGCCACCTGGTATGCGGGGGAGAAGACCGGACGGCTGGATGTCGACGTGCTGCTGGAGGACGAGCGCCAGTTGCAGGAAGCCTTCGCCGGCATCGGCAGCGGCGAGGATGGCTTGCAGGACGCGTTGCGTAACTTCGCCTCCAACTCTTTCCACGTGCTGCTTTCCGCGCTCTGGGGCCAGGCCGAGGAGGACCAGGTGATGGTGGAGACCTGGGAGATCGGCGAGCGGCGTTTCGAGGTGCATATCGGCAACCTCGGCCTGCGCGGCGCCGAGGGCAAGGCGCCACCGCTGCCGGCCGGGCTGTTCCCGAGCATCGAGCGGGCGATCCGCGCCGAGCCGCTGGACGCGCGCCTGCACTGGTTCCGGCATTTCTTCTGTGCCTTCGGCAACCAGCGCACGGTGGAGGCGCTGTTCGACAACCAGCCGTGGGAGGCCGGCATGCAGAACCTGGCCGCTCTCGACTGGCAGGATTCGCAGGGTTACTACAGCGTGCGCAACTTCCTCATGCTCAAGCCGCTGGCGTAGGCCGCCGCGTCGCGAAGCCCGCAAGGCGGACCGGTCGATGGCGGCTCCATCCATATCAGGTCGCCCTTCGACGAGTTCGACCCCTACCACACGACCAGCACTGCGACGATCCTGCGGCCCCTGGCCGACGGGACGATGCAGAATCGTTCTTCATCGGCAAGCGGCGCCATGACTTCCAGATGAGGCGCGCGCAGGACTGACGCGCCGCGCGTTCAGCCGAGCAGGGCGGCCACCTGCTCGGCCGTGGCCTTGGCCGACTGCGGGTTCTGCCCGGTGACCAGGCGGTCGTCGACCACCACCTTGCTGGTGAACGGCAGCAGGCTTCTTTCGTAGAGCGCGCCGCGTCGTTTCATTTCTTCCTCGACGTTGTACGGCACCTTGCGGGCGACCCCGGCGAGCACTTCCTCGATCCAGGAGTAGCCGGTCAGGCGGCGCCCGGCGACCAGCAGGCGGCCATCGTCCAGGCGTGTGTTGAGCAGGCCGCAATAGCCATGGCAGACCGACGAGACGATGCCGCCGCGCTGGTAGATCTCGCGGGTCAGGCGCTGCAGCCCGGCGTCGTCGGGGACGTCCCACATCACGCCGTGGCCGCCGGTGAAATAGATGGCGTCGAACGCCTCCGCGTCGACCTGCTCGGGAGCGGCGGTGTCGGCCAGCAGCGCCAGGCGCGCCTCGTCGGCCAGCCAGGCCTTGGCGCTGGCGTCGGCGTGGGGCCAGCCGAGGGCGCGCGGCTCCAGCGGCGACTCGCCGCCGCGTGGGCTGACCAGGCGTTGCTGGTAGCCCCGAGCGGCGAAGATCTCGTAGGCATGGGTCAACTCCGACAGCCACAGCCCGGTGGGCTGGGTCGGATCGGCATAGTGGGCGACGTTGGTGACGACGTGCAGGATGCGCTTGGTCATTGCGTTGACCTTCCTCGGTGAGTGATCCCGTCGGCAGCCGGTTTCGGCAGGCTGTCCGGGTGGGTTGGCGTCACTCTAAGATTCAAGTCGACTTCAAGGTCAAGCGTCGGAAAGCCGCTGCTCCGCCGGCGTGGGAGAGGACCCCCGCGAGCGGGTTTGCCGTGGACGCCCGACCGTCTGTGGAGGGCCTTCCTCGCGCAGGCGTTCCAGCACGCGCTGGGTGTTTTCCGTGCACTGCAGGCCGTCCGGCTTGTTCTCGATGCTTTCGATGGCCACCAGCAATTGCGC
Organism: Pseudomonas sp. PS1(2021); assembly: GCF_020405165.1. Lineage (NCBI taxonomy): Bacteria > Pseudomonadati > Pseudomonadota > Gammaproteobacteria > Pseudomonadales > Pseudomonadaceae > Pseudomonas > Pseudomonas sp. PS1(2021). The sequence goes on from NZ_CP084484.1 coordinate 1,356,279, forward strand.
CTTGTTCTGTTCCAGGCGTCGTTGCAGGGCCTCGATCTCGGCCACCTTGCGGCGCAAGCCTTCGAGCAGCTCGCCGTGCTGCCAGGCGCCGTCGCCGCTCGGCAGCAGGCGAGCGATCTCCTCCAGGGAGAAGCCGGCGCCCTGGGCGCCGGTGACCAGCTCCAGGATCCACACGGTGTCTGCCGCATAGTCGCGGTAGCCGTTGGCCTTGCGCTGCGAGCGGATCAGGCCGCTGGCCTCGTAGAAGCGGATGCGCGATGTCGCCAGGCCGGTGAGCTTGGCCAGTTCGCCGATTTTCATGTCGCACCTCGAAACGCGTTGACCTTCAAGCCTACTTCAAGCCTAGGGTGGTTTCACGGCCGGGCGACGAACTCGCCTCCATCGACGGGTTCGCCAGGCCGCATGGGCGCTACCGCCGGTCGCGTTTTCCTCGTCCAGGCGGCGCAACGCAGGCGGCTTTCTACTCTACACAGGGGACGGCGGCCGCAGGGTGGCGCCGTTGCCTGCATCCACACCGATCGGGAGAAGCGACATGGGTTACGTGACAACGAAGGATGGCGTCGAACTCTTCTACAAGGACTGGGGGCCGCGCGACGCCCAGGTGATCTACTTCCATCATGGCTGGCCACTGAGTTCCGACGACTGGGATGCGCAGATGCTGTTCTTCCTCGCCGAGGGCTTTCGCGTAGTGGCCCACGATCGCCGTGGCCACGGTCGCTCCAGCCAGGTCTGGGACGGCCATGACATGGACCACTACGCCGACGACGTGGCGGCGGTGGTCGAGCGCCTCGGGGTGCGCGGGGCGATCCATGTCGGCCATTCCACCGGCGGCGGCGAGGTCGTCCACTACATCGCCCGCTATCCCGACGACCCGGTGCCGAAGGCGGCGATCATCAGCGCGGTACCGCCGCTGATGGTGAAGACCGAGGGCAATCCGGGCGGCCTGCCGAAGAGCGTCTTCGACGATCTCCAGGCGCAGCTCGCGGCCAATCGCGCGCAGTTCTACCAGGACATTCCCGCCGGCCCGTTCTATGGCTACAACCGTCCCGGGGCGCAGCCCTCGGAAGGGATCGTCCGCAACTGGTGGCGGCAGGGCATGATGGGCGGCGCCAAGGCCCACTACGATGGGATCGTGGCCTTTTCCCAGACCGACTTCAGCGATGACCTGAAGCGCATCGACATCCCGGTGCTGGTGATGCATGGCGACGACGACCAGATCGTGCCCTACGAGAATTCCGGCGTACTCTCGGCGAAGCTGCTGCGCAACGGCACGCTGAAGACCTATCCGGGGTTCCCGCACGGCATGCCGACCACCCAGGCCGAGGTGATCAACGCCGACCTGCTGGCCTTCATCCGCGGCTGAGCGCGCCGGGTGCTGGGGGCGCGCTCCCGGCACCCGGTCAGGGCCCGGGCGGCGCGGCAAAAAAAGCGTTGACCTTGAAGTCGACTTCAATCTTATCGTCGGGCCACTGTCCTCATGAGGTAGGCCCATGAACCTGTTCGACACGCTGACGCTTCCCAACGGCTCGACCATTCCCAATCGCCTCGCCAAGGCCGCCATGGAGGAGAACATGGCCGATGCCGCGCAGGCCCCCTCCGAACGCCTGATGCGCCTCTACCAGGCCTGGGCCGACGGCGGCGCCGGGCTGCTGATCAGCGGTAACGTGATGGTCGACAGCCGTGCCATGACCGGCCCCGGCGGGGTGGTCCTGGAAAACGACGCGCAACTGGAGAAATTCCGCCGCTGGGCGCGCATCGGGCGTTCCGCCGGCGCGCAGTTCTGGTTGCAGATCAACCATCCCGGCCGGCAGATGCAGGCCAATCTCGGCCAGCAGGCCTGGGCACCCTCGGCGGTGCCGCTGGAACTGGGCGGGATGTCCAGGCACTTCGCTACGCCGAAGGCGATGGACGAGGCGATGATCGCCGAGGTGATCCAGCGGTTCGCCCGCAGCGCCGGCCTGGCCGAGCGGGCCGGCTTCAGCGGGGTGGAGATCCATGCCGCCCACGGTTACCTGCTCAGCCAGTTCCTCTCGCCGCTGAGCAACCGCCGCAGCGACGCCTGGGGCGGCTCCCTGGAGAATCGCGCGCGCCTGCTGCTGGAGATCGTCCGGGCGGTGCGCGCCGAGGTTGCCCCTGGCTTCGCGGTGGCGGTGAAGCTGAATTCCGCCGATTTCCAGCGCGGCGGCTTCAGCGCCGACGATGCCCGCGAGGTGGTACGGATGCTCGATGGTCTGGGCGTCGACCTGGTCGAGCTGTCGGGCGGCAGCTACGAGGCGCCGGCCATGCAGGGCGAAGCACGCGACGGGCGGACCCTGGCCCGCGAGGCCTACTTCGTCGAGTTCGCCCGCGACATCCGCGCGGCGGCGCGGATGCCGGTAATGGTCACGGGCGGCATCCGTCGGCGGCCGGTGGCCGAGCAGGTGCTGGCCAGCGGGGTGGACATGGTCGGCATCGGCACGGCGCTGGCGATCGAGCCGAACCTGCCGCGCGACTGGCGCGCCGGCAAGGATTCGGCGCCGCAGTTGCGGCCGATAACCTGGAGGAACAAACCCCTGGCCTCGCTGGCGAACATGGCCGCGGTGAAGTTCCAGTTGCGCAAGCTGAGCCGGGGCAGGGCGACCAACCCACGGGTGTCGCCGCTGTGCGCGTTGCTCGCGCAGCAGGCCGGCGCGCTCCTGCAGACCCGCCGTTACCGGCGGCTCATGCGTTCGCGCGCCGAAGCCTGAGCACCGTCAGCGCCTCAGGCGCCGTTGCGGTCGAGTTCGGCCAGCTTGCCCGGCAGGCCGAACCAGGCGTCGTGGTCGTCGGGCGCCGGCTTCTTGCGGGTGATCTGCGTCCAGTTGGGATGCGCGGCGAGTTCGCCGTTGAGGGCGATGAACTGCCGTTGCCCGAGCGGCACCTCGTCCTCGGCGCGAATCGCGGCGACCGGGCATTCCGGCTCGCAGAGCGCGCAGTCGATGCATTCATCGGGGTGGATGACGAGGAAGTTGGGGCCTTCGTAGAAGCAGTCCACGGGACAGACTTCCACGCAGTCGGTGTGTTTGCAGCGGATGCATTCTTCCAGCACGACGAAGGTCATGATCGTTCTCCCTGGCTCAGGCGTTCGTAGCGGCGGGCGTCGCCAGCCGTTCCAGGCGCGCCGGCACGTACTTGTGCCAGGGCGTGCCGGCGAGGAAGTCGCGCTGGGTGCAGTCGGTCACCTCGTTGGGCGCCACGCCCCGGCGCACCACCTCGCCCTCGGCGTTGCGGTAGTCCAGGCCCTGGCCGTTGGGCAGGGAGATATTGCCCGGCTGCATCATGTCGCTGATCTCCACTTCCGCCTCGACCTCGCCGCGGCGGGTCACCACGCGCAGCACCTCGCCGTCGGCGCAGCCCAGCGCCTCGGCGTCCTGCGGGCTGATGCGCAGGGTGCCGTAGCGCCCGCGGCGGTGCCAGCCGGTGTCGCGCACGGCGGTATTGCTGGTGTCGCTGCGCCGCTCGCCGGCGGCGAGGATGAACGGGTAGGCCGGATCGTGGGGTGGCGCGCTGTGGGCGAGCTTGGCCAGTTCCGGCAACAGTTCGGGGATGTGCAGGTTGATCCGCTGTTCGGGACGGGCGACGGCCTGCCAGCTTTCGGCGTAGGTGGTTTCGGCGAAGACCACCCCGGACGGGTTGTCGAGCATGGCCTGGAACAGGCGGTCGGCGGCCAGCGGCGGCAACCCGTCGAAGCCGGCGCGGGCAGCGGTCTTGCGGTTGTTCAGCACGTGCAGTTGGCAGATGCCCCAGATCGCCGCGGCCGCTTCCATGCCGGCGGGCAGGGTCGGGCCGAGGGTACGGTAGAGCAGGACCGGCGCGTATTTCATGACCTTGGGGCGGGTCGCCGCGGCGGCGAGGAAAGCCGCCGAGAATGCCTTGCGCCCGAGCTTCAGGGCCAGGCGCAACGGCCGGTAGTCTTTCTCGCCGAGCACGCCCATGGCTTCCAGCAGGCGGGCGTGGATCTCCGCTTCCGGCAGGGTGCCGGGGCGCGCCGGGAACAGCGGCGCGCGCAGGTGGAAGGCGTTGCGCGGGAATTCCAGGTTGAAGAAGGTCGCCTCGGCCTTTTCGAACTGGCTCGCCGCCGGCAGCACGTAGTCGGCGTGGCGCGCGGTCTCGGTCATGGCCACGTCGATCACCACCGACAACTCCAGGGCGCGCATGGCTTCGCGCATGCGCTGGCTATCGGCCAGCGAATGCAGCGGGTTGCCGGTCTCCACCAGCATGGCGCGATAGCGCTTGGGATGGTCGGTGAGGATTTCCTCTGGAATCACGTTGCAGGGAATCAGGCCGATGATGATCTTGGCATTGGCCACCGGGCTGCGCTTCTCGACGCGTGGCGCGCCCCTCTTGCCCATCGAGGTATCGCCCTTGCTCGCCTTGGACAGCGAGAGGAAGGGCACGAAGGCGTTGCTGGTGCCGGGGCGCCCGTAATGGCCGGTGAGTAACCAGACCAGGCGTTGCAGGTAGCTGCCGAGGGTCGAGTGCAGGTTCATCTGCATGCCCAGGTCTTCCAGCGCCGATACGCTGCTGGCGCTGGCGATCCGCCGGGCGGCGGCGCGCAGCTTGTCTTCCGCCACCCCGCAGGTCTCGGCGCAGTAGGCCACCGGGATGGCGTTCAGTTCGTCGACGATGTGCTCGTAGCCGCTGGTGTGTTCGGCCAGCCAGTCGCGCGCCAGCAGCCCGTCTTGGACGATGATCCCGACCAGCGCCGCCAGGCACCAGGCGTCGGTGCCCGGACGGATCTGCAGGTGGAAGTCGGCCAGGGCGGCGGTTTCGCTCAGGCGCGGATCGATCACGATGATCGAGCGTGCGGGGTCCTTGGCCATGGCGTTGAGCAGCACGCGGGCGCGGGCGAAACCATGGGATTGCCAGGGATTCTTGCCGATCAGGATGGCCACCTCGCAATGCTCGAAGTCGCCGTGCACGCCGGTACCGAACATCTTGCCCTGGACCCAGAACTCGCCGGTCTTTTCCTGGGCCAGGGCGTTGGAGCGGTACTTCACCCCGAGGGCCTTCAGCGTGCTGTCGCCGTAGGCGCCGCCGAGGTGGTTGCCCTGCGCGCCGCCGCCGTAGTAGAGGATGCTTTCGCCGCCATGCCTGCGCTTGATGGCGAGGAATTTCTCCGCCACCTCGCGGATCGCCGTGTCCCAGTCGATGGCTTCGTAGCTGCCATCGGGGCGCCGGCGCATCGGCGTGTCCAGGCGGTCGGCGCCGTTCTGGTAGTAGTCCATGCGCTGCGATTTCTCGCAGACGTAGCCCTGCGAGGCGGGGTGGTCGTCATCGCCGCGGATCTTGCTGATGCGGCCATTCTCGGTCTGCACTTCCAGCCCGCAGTTGAGGCTGCAGAGGATACAGGCGGTCTTCTTCCATTGCGGGGACGGCGTAGTCACGGTGTGTTCCTCGTTGTTGTCGTTGCCGGCGCAACCTGGGGCGCACCCCAGCCGTGCGGGCTTCGTTCTTTCGGGACTGCCTGACGCTGTGCTGCAAGGACGACGCGCGGGCGGCACACGGAACCCCGTCGTATCGGCCTTTCCCTCTCATGCTCGACGCTTCTACAGTTCCGAATCGGAACTTATTACGCGGGCGCTGACATGGGACCCGTCCGTAGTGCTGGTTTGTCCGATCCTGCCAGGAGCGCGCCGGGTCCATGACCTTTTCGGCCGGATACTAAGTTCCAATTTGGAACTGGTCAAGCTCCGAAGCGGCCCCCTAGAATGGACGGAGGTTTTTCCGGGAGAACCCCATGAAATGGCAAGAAGTCGGCGAAACGCCCTGTTCGATGGCGCGCAGCCTGGCGATCCTCGGCGATCGCTGGACGCTGCTGATCCTGCGCAACTGCTTTCTCGGCATGCGCCGCTTCGATGAGTTCCAGGCCAGCCTCGGGGTCACCCGCCAGGTACTGGCCGACCGCCTGAGCCGGCTGGTGGAGGCGGGCGCGCTGAAGAAGGTGCCTTACCAGGAGCGACCGCCGCGCTACGAATACCGCCTCACCGAGATGGGCCACGACCTGCATCCGGTGCTGCTGGCCCTGGCCAATTGGGGCGACCGCTGGCTCGACGAGGGCCGCGGCGCTCCGGTGGAGTATGTGCACAAGGCCTGTGGCCACAAGTTCCGGCCGACCATGGTCTGCCCGGAGTGCGGCGAGCCGGTGGGGTCGCGCGATGTGACGGCGGTGCCGGGGCCGGGGTTCGCGGCGATGGCTGGCAAGCTCGCGCAGAACTGAATCCGCGCGCGCTCTGCCAAGGGCGGGCCGCGACCCGCTCGGTTCGCTCAGCCGGCCTTGCGGAAGACGAACATCAGCCCCACCACGATCAGCCCCATGCCCAGCAGGCTGAGCCAGCCGAGGCGGTTGCCGAAGACCATGAAGTCCATGATCGCGGTCACCGCCGGCACCAGGTAGAACAGGCTGGTGACGTTGACCAGGTTGCCCTGGGCGATCAGCCGGTAGAGCAGCAGGGTCGCGCCCACCGAGACCACGACGCCCATCCATAGCGCGGGGACCAGGAAGCCGGCGTTCCATTCGAACTCGAACGGCTGGAAGGGCACGAACGCCAGGCACAGGCCGAGGCCGGCGAGGTACTGCAGGGGCAGGGTGCCCAGCGGGTTCTCGCGGATGCCCTTCTGCATGATCGAGCCGCCGGTGACGCCGGCCAGCGCCAGCAGTGCGCAGAGGATGCCGGCCGTGGACATCCCGGCCAGGCCGATGCCCTGGTAGACCACCAGCACCAGGCCGGCCAGGCCCAGCAGCAGGCCGAACAGGCGCGCCGGCGACTGCCGGCGTTCGAGGATGACGGCGGTGAGGATCGGTTGCACGCCGAGGATGGTCGCCATCATGCCGGGAGTGACCTGCAGCTTCAGCGAGAAGATATAGAAGATCGGATAGATCCCCAGCATCACCAGGCCGGTGAGCAGGGCCTTGCCGCGCTCACGCGCGCTGCGCGGCGCGCGCAGCCTGAGCAGCGGGGCGAGCGGCAGCAGGCAGGCCAGGGCGATGCCGAAGCGGAACACCAGGAAGGCGAACGGCGAGGAGTGCGCCAGGCCCCATTTCGAGGCGATGGCCCCGCTGCTCCAGAGCAGGACGAAGAGGCTGGTGCTGGCCAGGCCGGCTAGCGCGGATTTGTTCAGTGCAAACATGGATCTGCCACCTTGTAGTCGGGCATGCCGCGGGCTCGGGCCGGCGGCGGACGGCACGCCTCGGCAGCGGATGGCGCTGCTTGCGGCGGGCTGTGGAAGAGAGTTGGGGCGCTACCGCGCTCGTCAGGGACTGACGCCCGGCGGCGGGCAGGCGGCCGAACCGGGAGGGGGAGGCGGAGGCGAGGCGACTACAGGAGGGGAAACGCAGCTCAGGCTGGCGCACGGCTGGAGCGCGCCGACCTCGCCGGTGGCTACCGGAAGGGCGGGGAGCGAGCTGTGCGAGCGCTGGTTCATGGAGGCTATCCGGTCGATGAAGACAACGAGAGGGACTATAGCGGGCCGTCCGGGATTTGACGAGCCTGTGGGCGAGCCTTGCGCTAAAACGCCAGCCCGGCGACAAACCGGGCCGGCGCCGGGCTTCACTTGCCGGTCTTCACCGTGTTCCAGGTGCGCGTGCGCACGCGGTCGATCTTCTGCGGCATGGACTCGAGGGCGAACAGCTTGGCCATCTTCTCCTGCGGCGGGTAGATCGCCGGGTCGGCCTTGATCTCGGCGTCCACCAGCGGGTCGGCGGCCAGGTTGCCGTTGGCGTAGTGCACATGGTTGCTGATCGCGGCCATCACCTCGGGACGCAGCAGGTAGTTCATGAAGGCGTAGCCGGCCTTCTCGTCGGGCGCGTCGACCGGCATCGAGACCATGTCGAACCACAGCGGCGAGCCTTCCTTCGGCGTCGAGTAGCGCACTTCCACGCCGTTGTTGGCCTCCTTGGCGCGGGTCGCGGCCTGCAGGATGTCGCCGGAGAAACCGACCACCATGCAGATCTCGCCGTTGGCCAGGTCGCTGACGTACTTCGAGGAGTGGAAGTAGCGGATGTACGGGCGCACCTTCAGCAGCGCCGCCTGGGCCTGCTTGTAGTCGTCGGCCTTCTGGCTGTGGTGTGGCAGGCCGAGGTAGTTGAGGGTGATGGGCAGCAGCTCGGGGCCGTTGTCCAGCACCGCCACCCCGCACTTGCTCAGTTTCTGCATGTATTCGGGCTTGAAGAATATATCCCAGGAGTCCAGCGGCGCGTCGTCGCCGAGCACCGCCTTGATCTTCGCCGGGTTGTAGCCGATGCCGGTGGTGCCCCAGAGGTAGGGGAAGCCGTACTGGTTGCCCGGATCGTTGACCTCCAGGGCCTTGAGCAGCACCGGGTTGAGGTTCTTCCAGTTGGGCAGCTGGGACTTGTCCAGCTTCTTCAGGGCGCCGGCCTGGATCTGCTTGGCCATGAAGTGGTTCGACGGGAATACCACGTCGTAGCCGGATTGGCCGGTCATCAGCTTGCCGTCGAGGGTCTCGTTGCTGTCGTAGACGTCGTAGGTGGCCTGGATGCCGGTTTCCTTGGCGAAGTTCGCCACGGTTTCGGGAGCGATGTATTCGGACCAGTTGTAGATCTTCAGGTTGTCCGCGGCGAGGGTTGCGCCGCTGCCGCAAGCGAGGGCGAGGAGGGTGAGGGAAGCGATGCGGGTCTTCATTGTTGTAGGTGTCCTGTCGGCTGACGACAGCGTCGGCGACGGACTGGTTCGCCGCCGGCGCTCAGGGGGCGCCGGCAACGCTGGCCGGCACCCGGGTTTTATCCCGCGTTGCCGGAAGCGAGGAAAGGGGCGGCTTTTACCTGCGGGCCCGCAGACAGTAGGCGGCACCGCAACGGGGCGTCGCTCCGCCTGCCTGCCTCAACTCAGGGCGACCTTGACCCCGAGGGCGATCAGCAGGCCGCCGAGCAGCTTGTCCACCACCCCCTGGGCCCTGGCCAGGCCGCGGCGCACCACCGCGCTCTGGATCAGCACCACCAGCAGCGGCCACCAGAGTGCGGCGAGGCCGACGATGATGCCGGCGTACCAGAGCTTCTCGGCGAAGCTGGAGTCCAGGCTCAGCACCTGGGTGAACACGGCGAGGAAGAACAGCGTGGCCTTGGGGTTGAGCAGGTTGCACAGGTAGCCCTGGAGGAACGCGCTCCAGTGGCCGACGCGCTGCACGCCGCCGACCGCCAGGTCGAGCGTGCCGCCGCCGCGCGAGCGCAGGGCCTGGATGCCGATCCAGATCAGGTAGACCGCGCCGGTGTACTTCAGCGCGTTGAACAGCCACGGCGTGGTGGTGATCAGCACCGCCAGGCCGGCGACGCAGTAGGTCATGTGGGTGGCCACGCCGAGGATCACCCCCAGCGAGGTCATCATCGCCGCCGAGCGCTGGTAGCGCGCCGCGTTGCGGATGATCAGGAAGAAGTCCGGGCCGGGCGAGAGCATGCCCAGGGTGGCGAGGGTGGCTACGAAGAGCGAGGTTTCCAGCATGATTCGATACGCCTGGCGCAAGGCGGCGCCGGTTCGCTGCGGCGCCGCGGGTCGGTGGTTACTGGGTCAGTTCCTGTTCGCTGAACAGGCCGTCGAAGAGCATGCTCGAAAGATAGCGCTCGCCGGAATCGGGGAGGATCACCACGATGGTCTTGCCCTGCATGTTCGGCTCCTCGGCCAGGCGCACCGCGGCGGCCATCGCCGCGCCGGAGGAGATGCCGCAGAGGATGCCTTCTTCCTGCATCAGGCGCAGCGCCATGTTCTTCGCTTCGTCGTCGCCGATCTTCTCGACCCGGTCGACCAGCGACAGGTCGAGGTTCTTCGGCACGAAGCCGGCGCCGATGCCCTGGATCTTGTGCGGGGCGGGCTTGACCTCCTCGCCGGCGAGGGTCTGGCTGATCACCGGCGAGGTCACCGGCTCCACCGCCACGGCGAGGATCGGCTTGCCCCGGGTGTTCTTGATGTAGCGCGAGACGCCGGTGAGGGTGCCGCCGGTGCCGACCCCGGAGACCAGCACGTCCACCGCGCCCTCGGTATCGTTCCAGATCTCCGGGCCGGTGGTCTTCTCATGGATCGCCGGGTTGGCCGGGTTGTCGAACTGCTGCGGCATGAAGTACTTCCCGGGATCCCCCGCGACCAGTTCCTCGGCCTTCTGGATCGCACCCTTCATGCCCTTCGCCGGTTCGGTCAGGACCAGCTCCGCGCCCAGCGCCTTGAGCACCTTGCGTCGCTCCAGGCTCATCGACGCCGGCATGGTCAGGATCAGTTTGTAGCCGCGTGCGGCGGCGACGAAGGCGAGGCCGATGCCGGTGTTGCCGGAGGTCGGCTCGACCAGGGTCATGCCGGACTTCAGTCTGCCGCTGGCTTCGGCATCCCAGATCATGTTCGCGCCGATCCGGCACTTCACCGAATAGCCGGGGTTGCGCCCTTCGATCTTGGCCAGGATGGTGACGCCGCGCGGGGCGATGCGGTTGATCTGGACCAGCGGCGTGTTGCCGATGGACTGCGCGTTGTCTGCGAAGATGCGGCTCATGATGGTGTCCTTGTCGCATGGAGAAAGATCAATCAGCCTATTCCGCCCCCGCCCGCGCGTCCAGACGCGTTCGAACCAGCGGCGCGCCGCGCGTGTCCACTGTCCAGGAGGGCCGTACCGATGAAGAAACGCTATGCCATTCCCCTGGGCAGCCTGGCGGCGCTGCTTCTGTTGTTGCTGGCGCTGCACCTGGCGCTGCCGTACCTGGTGCGCGACTACCTGAACGGCAAGCTGGCCGACATGGGCGACTACCGTGGGCACATCGCCGACGTCGACCTGGCGCTCTGGCGCGGCGCGTATCGGATCGACGGGCTGAGCATCGTCAAGGACAACGGCAAGGTGCCGGTGCCGTTCCTCGACGCGCCGAGCATCGACCTGTCGGTGAGCTGGCAGGCGCTCTGGGATGATCACGCAGTAGTGGCGCGGGTGGTCTTCGAGCGTCCGCAGCTCAACTTCGTCGATGCCGGCGGCGACCGCGACGCCTCGCAGACCGGTGCCGGCACCGACTGGCGCGAGCAACTGGACAAGCTGTTGCCGATCACCCTCAACGAGGTGCGGGTGGTGGACGGCACCCTGCGTTTCCGCAACTTCACTTCGAAGCCGCCGGTGAACCTGCACGCCTCGGCGCTCAACGCCAGCATCTATAACCTGACCAACGTGGCCGACGCCCGGGGCGAGCGGCCGGCGCGTCTCGAAGGCACGGCGCGGATACTCGGCCAGGCGCCGCTGGAAGTGGCGGCGCATTTCGACCCGCTGAGCGACTTCGAGGACTTCGACCTGCGCCTGCGGGTCACCCGCGTCGAGTTGAAGCGGCTCAACGACTTCGCCAGCGCCTATGGCAAGTTCGACTTCAATGCCGGCACCGGCGACCTGGTGCTGGAGGCCCAGGCTAAGCGCGGCCAGCTGGATGGCTACATCAAGCCGCTGCTGCGCGACGTGGACGTATTCAACTGGCGGCAGGACGTGGAGGATGGCGACAAGAACCTGTTCCGCTCGGTGTGGGAGGCGCTGGTCGGCGGTGGCGAGACGGTGCTGAAGAACCAGCGCAAAGACCAGTTCGCAACCCGTGTGAGCCTGAGCGGTAATATCCACCAGCGGGACGTCAGCGCGTTCCAGGCGTTCCTCGGGATTCTCCGCAACGCGTTCGTCGAGGCGTTCAACGCTCGTTTCGAGCGTTCCCCGGCGACGCGCGACGACGACGGCTGAAGACGCGGGCGGAACGGCGGGTCGCGAGGTGGCCGGGCATTCAGTGACTGAATGACCCGTCTGCGTTCACAGTGCGCTTGTCCCCGCGTTATAGTCGGGTTTTCAAACAATACTGAACTGCCCGGTTTTCCAGCCAGGGCGTTACCGTTCGAGGATTTCCTGATGAAGTTCGAAGGCACCCAGTCCTACGTCGCCACCGACGACCTCAAGCTCGCGGTCAACGCCGCCATCACCCTGCAGCGGCCGCTGCTGGTGAAGGGCGAACCGGGCACCGGCAAGACCATGCTCGCCGAGCAGTTGGCCGAGTCCTTCGGCGCCAAGCTGATCACCTGGCACATCAAGTCCACCACCAAGGCCCACCAGGGCCTCTACGAGTACGATGCGGTAAGCCGCCTGCGCGATTCGCAGCTGGGCGTGGACAAGGTTCACGACGTGCGCAACTACATCAAGAAGGGCAAGCTCTGGGAGGCCTTCGAGGCCCAGGAGAGGGTGATCCTGCTGATCGACGAGATCGACAAGGCCGACATCGAGTTCCCCAACGACCTGCTGCAGGAACTCGACAAGATGGAGTTCTACGTCTACGAGACCAACGAAACCATCAAGGCGAAGCAGCGCCCGATCATCATCATCACCTCGAACAACGAGAAGGAACTGCCCGACGCCTTCCTGCGCCGCTGCTTCTTCCATTACATCGCCTTCCCCGACCGCGAGACGTTGCAGAAGATCGTCGACGTGCACTACCCGAACATCAAGCAGTCGCTGGTCAGCGAGGCGCTGGACATCTTCTTCGACGTGCGCAAGGTGCCCGGCCTGAAAAAGAAACCTTCGACTTCCGAGCTGGTCGACTGGCTGAAGCTGCTGATGGCCGACGAGATCGGCGAAGCGGTGCTGCGCGAACGCGACCCGACCAAGGCGATCCCGCCGCTGGCCGGCGCCCTGGTGAAGAACGAGCAGGACGTGCAGCTTCTCGAGCGCCTGGCGTTCATGAGCCGCCGCGCCAGCCGCTGAGTGCGTCGGCCCTTTCCGGGGAAAGGGCTGCGGGGCGGCACGCCAGACAGCGGAGGAACATCCCATGCTCAGCGGAAGTTGCCTGTGCGGCGCGGTAAGCTATGAAATCGACGCGCCCATCGAGTCGGCCAGTCATTGTCATTGCAGCCAGTGCCGCAAGGCCCACGGCGCGGCGTTCGCCACCTACGGCAAGGTGCGCCGCGAGGCGTTCCGCTATGTCGCCGGAGCGGACGCGGTGGCCGAATACCACTCGTCGCCAGGCGTCACCCGTACCTTCTGCCGCCACTGCGGATCGAACCTGCAGTGGCTTGGCGGCAACGAGGACCCGACGTACACCTCTATCGCCCTCGGCACCCTCGACTCGCCGCTGCCATCGGTAGCGCAGCGGCACATCTACGTGGGTTCGAAAGCCGACTGGTACGTCATCGCCGACGACCTGCCGCAGGAACACCAATACTGACCGGCGCTCGCGCGCCGGGATCAACGGACAACAGACGAGGTCGCAGCCATGCTGCTCAACCTGTTCAACGAAATGCGCGCAGCCAAGGTGCCGGTGTCGGTGCGCGAGCTGCTCGACCTGATCGATGCCCTGAAGCACCGCGTGGTGTTCGCCGACATGGACGAGTTCTACTACCTGGCGCGCACCATCATGGTCAAGGACGAGCGCCACTTCGACAAGTTCGACCGGGCCTTCGGCGCCTACTTCAAGGGCCTGGAGAAGCTCGACGACCACCTCAAGGCGCTGATCCCCGAGGAATGGCTGCGCAAGGAGTTCGAGCGCCTGCTGACCGACGAGGAAAAGGCGCAGATCCAGTCCCTCGGCGGCCTGGACAAGCTGATCGAGGAGTTCAAGAAACGCCTCGAGGAACAGAAGGAGCGCCATGCCGGCGGTAACAAGTGGATCGGTACCGGCGGTACCAGTCCGTTCGGCTCCGGCGGTTTCAACCCGGAGGGCATCCGCGTCGGCGACGCCGGCAAGCGCCAGGGCAAGGCGGCCAAGGTCTGGGACCAGCGCGAATACAAGAACCTCGACGACCAGGTCGAACTGGGTACGCGCAACATCAAGATCGCCCTGCGGCGCCTGCGCAAGTTCGCCCGTGAGGGTGCGGCGGAGGAGCTGGACATCGACGGCACCATCGACCACACCGCGAAGGACGCCGGGCTGCTCAACATCCAGATGCGCCCGGAGCGGCGCAACACGGTGAAGCTGTTGCTGCTGCTGGACATCGGCGGCTCGATGGACGCCCACGTCAAGGTCTGCGAGGAGCTGTTCTCGGCCTGCAAGACCGAGTTCAAGCACCTGGAGTATTTCTACTTCCACAACTTCATCTACGAGTCGGTGTGGAAGAACAACCTGCGCCGCAGCAGCGAACGCACCGCCACCTTCGACCTGCTGCACAAGTACGGTCCGGACTACAAGGTGGTGTTCGTCGGCGACGCGGCGATGGCGCCCTACGAAATCACCCAGGCCGGCGGCAGCGTCGAGCACTGGAACGAGGAAGCCGGTTACGTCTGGATGCAGCGCTTCATGGAGAAGTACAAGAAGCTCATCTGGATCAACCCCTATCCGAAGGACACCTGGAACTACACGGCGTCCACCGGCCTGGTCCGCGAACTGGTCAAGGAACAGATGTATCCGTTGACCCTGAGCGGCCTGGAGGAGGGCATGCGCTTCCTCTCGCGCGGTTGAGCCAACTGCCTGCGGGACCGGCGACAGGCGCGGCGGCACGCAACTTGCCTACCCTGTGTATCCCGTCCGCGCGGTAACAGCGCGGCGCGGCCACCGGTAACGATGGGCACGCCATGATCGACTCGACCTTCTCCCGCGCCACCTGGCTCAACTCGCTGCACATGTCGACCCTCACTCTCTCGCTGCTGGAGAAGGAAGGGTTCGCCCGCGAGCAACTGCTCGAAGGCAGTGGCATCACCCCCGCCGACCTGCTCGACCTGCGGCGCCTGATCAGCCCCTGGCAGGAGCAGCAGGTGTTCGCCAACGCGTGCCGGCTCAGCGACGAGCCTGCCCTCGGCCTGCGCCTGGGGCTGCGCACGCGGATTTCCGCCTACGGCCTGCTCGGCTACGCGCTGCTCTCCGCGCCGACCCTCGGCGAGGCGCTGCGCATCGGCCTCAGCTATCCGGTCTTGCTCGGCACCTACTTCCACCTGTCGCTGGAAGTCGCCGACGGCCGCGCCTGGCTGGTGGCCACCGGCTACGGCGAGGACGAGGCGCTGCGGCCATTCAACACCGAGCTTTGCCTGGGCTCGCTGAAGGTCACCTGCGCCGACCTGCTCGGCCAGCCGCTGCCCTTGCTGGAAGCGGCCTTCGACTATGCCGGCGACGAGGCGATGGCGCGGGCCTACGCCGAGGGTTTCGCCTGCGAGTTGCACTTCGAACGCGAGCGCAGCGCCATCGGCTTCGCCGCCGAATGGCTGGAGCGCCCGTTGCCGCTGGCCGACCCGGTGACCCACCGGGAGATGCTGGAACAGTGCCGGCGGCAGAACATCGACCTGGCCGCGCGTCGTGCCTGGCTGGACAAGGTCCGGGCGATCCTCGCCGAGCGCTTGCAGGACCCGCCCGGCCTGGAGGAACTGGCCAGGCGCCTGAACTGTTCGTCGCGCAGCCTGCGCCGGCACCTTCAGCAGCAGCGCACCAGCTACCAGCAATTGCTCGACGAGTTGCGCTTCGCCCGCGCCAAGGAGTTGTTGCAGAGCGGCGACATGCCGATCTACCGGATCGCCGAGGAACTCGGCTTCAGCGAGACCGCCAGCCTGCGCCATGCCTTCCAGCGCTGGAGCGGCCAGCCGCCGAGCCATTTCCGCGCCTGAGCGCTCGCTCAGGCGGAGGGGCTGGTGTCGGCGTGGCGCCGTCGCCGTTCGTCCGCCACCTCACTCAGGGATTTTGCCGCGCCGTCGCCAATCCAGGCCATGAAGGCACGATCGAAGCGGAAGTCGGCGCCGCACAGCCCGACGAGGAAGCGCCGTACGTCCTGGGCGTTGCGCTAGTCGCGGCACACTGCGGTGTCGCGGGTGATGGTGTCGCCGTGCCAGCCGAAGACCATCTGTCGTTTCTCTGCGCGCGCTGGAGCGGGCAGGCCAACGATGGCCTGCCCACGGGCCGTCAGGATGCCGGCTCTTCGATCAGCCGGTCATAGGGCGGCAGGCCGCTGTATTGGCCCAGGGCTTGCTCGTAGGCGTTCTTCAGGTCGTCGGCGGCGAGGTCGTAGCCGACCAGCAACTGTTCGAGTTCAGCGGCGTTCTGCGGGTCGTCGTTCTGCAACTGCGCGTCGAGTTCGCGGGTGCGCGCGGCGACGCACTGGATCGCCACCATCAGGGTCTGGGGTTTCAGGTTCATGGTTCACTCCTAGAGCCCGCGGGCTTTTTCCCATTGGCGGCGGATGGCGTTGCGCACGAAGTTGTCCAGTTGGCCCATGAGGACCTCCCGGTACATCGGCTTGGCCGGCATGATGGTGTAGTGGGTGGCTTGCAGGCGCTTGTTGTAGCTGTCCTGCTTCACCTTAAGGTCCGGCGGGATGTCGGTGCCGTCGGGTATCACGAAGTCGCCGTCGGCGCGGCGCAGCACGCCGGCGCGGTCGAACACCGAGGTGCCGCCGGTGTCCGGGGCGTAGAGGCCGTCGCGGCCGGCGACGATGTCCGGCGCGCGGGCGGGGACGCCAGGGGTGTTGGGGCTGTCGAAGGTCGGATGCAGCAGCGGGGCGACTTCCGCAGCCTCGGCGAGTTCCTTGTCGGGATGCAGGTAGCGACCGACGTCGCCGTCGTAGTTGGCCTTGAATACCGCCCGGTAGAGGGTGAGGCTGGTTTTCTCGTAGTCGTAGGACATGCGTGGACTTCCCTGTGGGTTGCGTTCGCGGCGCCGCGGGTGCGCGGCATCGCTACCGGCCACCGTCCTTGTGGCGCCATCGGCGAGCAGGATAACAGCCGTGGGCGGATCCGCCAGGGGCAGGCGACGACCGTCGCCCGGGAGGCTCAAGGCCTGGCCGCGCCGTGCAGGTAATGGCGGATGCGCACCTCCACGCCGGCGCTCTGGAAGCGCCGGGCGGCGGCCTCGACCCGCAACTCGCCGCGGGTCACCCGCTGGTGGTGGCGCAGGTGCTCCAGCCAGGATTCGTCGATGAAGAACTCCAGCCACAGGCGACGGTTGCCGCTGTCCTGGACCAGCCCCCAGGACACCGCGCCGTTGCGCCGACGCATGGCGCGCACCTCCACCATCGCCGCCTGGAATGCCGCGGCGTCCTGCGGGTCGATGTCGTACTCGAGGGTGACCATCACCGGGCCGCGTTCCTGGTCCACCTCTTCGTCGACCAGTGGTGCCGGCCAGTGCAGCGACGGCGCGAGGTCCTCGGCCTCGGTGACCGGCAGCCGACAGCGCAGCGACGCGAACAGGCCGAGCAGCAGCGCGGCGCTGGCGCAGAGCAGGGCGAAGGTGATCGACAGGTGGCTGGCGACCAGACCCCACAGGGCGCCGCCGGCGGCCATGCTGCCGAAGAACACCAGGATATAGACCGCCAGCGCGCGGGCGCGGACCCAGGCCGGTACGGAGGTCTGCGCGGCGACCTGCAGGCTGGAGAGCACGGCGATCCATGCCGCGCCGCTGAGCAGCATCACCGGCACCAGCAAATAGAGGTTGCGCAGCAGCGCCAGGGCCACCAGCACCAGTGCGTAGAGCACGCTGGAGAGCAGCACCAGGCGGTCGCTGCCGAGGCGTTCGCGCAGGCGCGGCAGGAACGCGGCGCCGAGCACCGCGCCGACGCCGACGCTGCCCAGCAGCAGGCCGAAGTCCATGGCGTTGCCATGCAGTTCGCCGCGCACGATCAGCGGCAGCAGCGACATGCCGGCGCTGGCGCCGAGGAAGAACGCCACCGCGCGCACCAGCACCGATTGCAGTGGCCTCGAGCTGCGGCTGTAGCGCCAGCCGGCGCGCAGGGCGCCGAACAGGCGTTCCGCCGGCAGCACCGAGGGCACGGCCTCGCGTTTCCAGGCCAGCAGCACGGCGATCACCGCGAAGAAGGAGAGGGCGTTGAGGGCGAAGGTCAGCCAGGGGCCGACCAGGCTCACCAGCACCCCGGCGATGGCCGGTCCGACCGCCCGCGCCAGGTTGACCCCGACACTGGACAGCGCCACCGCCGCCGGCAGTTCGTCCTTGCCCACCAGTTCCGGAGTGGTGGCGCTCCAGGCCGGCATCATCAGCGCGGTGCCGATGCCCATGCACAGGGTCAGGCCGAGCAGCAGCCAGACGCTGGTCAACTGGAGCAGGGTGAGGCTGGCCAGCAGGGTGGCCACCAAGGCCATCCACAATTGCACGCCGAGCAGGTAGCGGCGCTTGTCGACGATATCGGCGAGGGCGCCGGCCGGCAGGGCCAGGAAGAACATCGGCAGCGATCCGGCGACCTGCACCAGGGCCACGTTCAGCGGGCTGGCGGAGAGCGAGGTCATCAGCCAGCCGGCGCCCACCTCGTGCATCCAGGTGCCGATGTTCGAGGCGATGCTGGCCAGCCATAGCCAGCGGAAGGTGGCTTGGCGCAGGGGACTCCAGGGTGAGGCGGCGGGTGCGGTCATGGTCAGAGCGAGCCTTTGAGTGGGTATTCGACGATCAGGTAGAGGCGGTCGATGTCATCGCCGGCCTGGGCCGCGTTGGCCCGGTGGCTGAGGTGCGAGACGTTCAGCGAGAGGTCCTTGAACGGGCCCGAGGCGAACAGGTAGCGCAGGTCGAGGTCGCGCTCCCAGTGCTTGCCGCCGCTGCCCTGCAAGGGCCGGTAGCGGCCATCGGCGCCCAGCGGGTTGTAGGCGCCGCCGGCCGGCGCATGGCTGCCGTCGATGGCGCGGCCGCTGACGTAACGCGCCATGAAGCTCAGCCCCGGCAGGCCGAACGGGGCCAGGTCGAGGTCGTAGCGGGCCTGCCAGGAGCGTTCGCCGGGACCGTTGAAATCGGCGTACTTGATCGAGTTGGCGAGGTAGATGGAGTCACCTCCGACGAAGTCGAACGGCGTATCCCCATGGACACGCTGGTAGGCCAGGGAGAAACCCTGCGCGCCGACGCGGTACTTCAGTTGCAGGCTGTAGGCCAGGGTGTCGATCGCGCCGGCCCGGCTGCGGCCCTGGTCGCGCGTGCGATAGAGGTTGCCATCCAGGCTGAACGCGGCACGTTGCAGGTTCATGTTGAGATAGACCTGGCGCCAGACGTTGTCCAGTTGCGCGGCGAACAGCGAGCCGCTCAGGTTGTCGCTGGCCGCCAGGCTGGCGCCGGCGAAGCCGATGGCGCTGCCGGCGGTGCTCGCGCCGTAGCCGTCGAAGTCGCCATGGCCGGAGCTGGAGGCCTGTTCCTTGAAGGCGGTGAAGCGCCCGGCCTGGATCCGCACGCGGTCGAGGTCGTCGCTCTGCAGGAAGAAGCCCCTGGCGTACTGGGGTTGCAGGCGCTTGTCGCTGGTATCGAAGACCGGGGTCTCGACGGTCATCTCGCCGACCTTGAGCAGGCTCTCGCCGAGCCGCAGCTTGAGTGCGGCGCCGGCGTCGGAATACTCGCTGGCGTTATCGCCGGATGAGTCCAGCGGCAACAGGCCGGTGCCGGCATGGCCACGTCCGCCGTCGAGCTTGAAGCCGGCGAAGCCGTGGAGATCGAGGCCGAAACCGACGCGGCCGGGAGTATAGGCCGACTCCAGGTCGGCGATCAGGCCGTGTGCCCATTCCTTGCGGTAGCCGCGCCCGGCGTCCGCGCGGCGATAGTCGTTGTAGAGGAAGTAGTTGCGGTTGAGCAGGCGCCACTCCAGGTAGTCGGGTGCCTTGGCTTCCTCTGTCGCGGCGTGGCACGGCGAGGTGCCGCCCAGCGCCAGGAAAAGGGCCAGGCGGCCGACCGGTCGAACGCGGATCATCGGGAAAACTCCGGGCGAGGCGGGCCGCGAAGGGCCCGCCCGGGTACGTCAGAAAGCGAAGCAGGAACAGCCGAATGCGCCCCAGAAACCCTGGAAGTCGCTCACCGGTACGTTGGAGTGGCGCGCGCGGTTGTGCTCGTGGGCGTGTACCGCGCAGGCACCGACGCACTGGTGGACCTGGGCGGTCAGCGGCGCGCCTTGCCGCCAGTGGCCGGGTACCTTGGCCACCGGCGACCAGTCCGGCAGCACCGGCGGCGGCGGCGGACCGAGCTTGTCGAACTCGGCGGCGGCATAGACGATCTTGCCGTCGACCACCGTGAGCACCGACTCGATCCACTTGATGGCCTCTTCCTCGACGCCGAAGAAGTCCGCCGACAGCGCCGCCAGGTCGGCGAGCTGGCCAACCTTGATCTGTCCTTTCTTGCCCTGCTCGCTGGAGAACCAGGCGCTGCCGTGGGTGAACAGCTGCAACGCGGTTTCCCGCGGCAGGCCCTGCGGATACAGGGCCATGCCGCCGACGGTGCGGCCGCTGACCAGCCAGTACAGCGAGGTCCAGGGGTTGTAGCTGGAGACCCGGGTGGCGTCGGTGCCGGCACCCACCGGCACGCCCTCGGCGAGCATGCGCTGGATCGGCGGCGTTGCCTCGGCGGCCTTGGCACCGTAGCGGTCGACGAAGTACTCGCCCTGGAAGGCCATGCGGTCCTGGATCGCGATGCCGCCGCCGAGTGCCCGCACCCGCTCGATGTTGCGCGGGGTGATGGTCTCGGCGTGGTCGAAGAACCAGGGCAGGCCGTTGAACGGAATGTCGCGGTCGACCTTCTCGAACACGTCGAGCATCCGCGAGATCGATTCGTCGTAGGTGGCGTGCAGGCGGAACGGCCAGCGCTGCTCCACCAGGTGGCGGACCACCGGCTCCAGCTCCTGCTCCATGGTCTGCGGCAGGTCCGGGCGCGGTTCGAGGAAGTCCTCGAAGTCGGCGGCGGAGAACACCAGCATCTCGCCGGCGCCGTTGTGGCGGAAGAAATCGCTGCCCTGGCCGTACTTGACGCTGCCGGTCCAGTTCTTGAAGTCGGCGAGTTCTTCCTTGGGTTTCTGGGTGAACAGGTTGTAGGCGATGCGTACGGTGAGCTGGCCCTGGTCGGCCAGTTCGCGAATCACCTGGTAGTCGTCCGGGTAGTTCTGGAAGCCGCCGCCGGCGTCGATCGCGCTGGTCAGGCCGAGGCGGTTGAGTTCGCGCATGAACTGGCGGGTGGAGTTGACCTGGTATTCCAGCGGCAGCTTCGGTCCCTTGGCCAGGGTGGCGTAGAGAATCATCGCGTTGGGCCGGGCGATCAGCATGCCGGTGGGTTCGCCGCTGCTGTCGCGGACGATCTCGCCGCCGGGCGGGTTGGGCGTGTCCTTGGTGTAGCCGACCACGCGCAGGGCGGCGCGGTTGAGCAGGGCGCGATCGTACAGGTGGAGGACGAACACCGGGGTGTCCGGCGCGGCCTTGTTCAATTCCTCCAGGGTCGGCATGCGCTTCTCGGCGAACTGGAACTCGTTCCAGCCGCCGACCACCCGCACCCACTGGGGGCTGGGCGTGCGTTCGGCCTGGTTCTTGAGCATGCGCAAGGCGTCGGCCAGGGAGGGCACGCCTTCCCAGCGCAGCTCCAGGTTGTAGTTGAGGCCACCGCGGATCAGGTGCAGGTGCGAGTCGTTGAGACCGGGGATCACGGTGCGCTTCTGCAGGTCGATCACCTGGGTGGCGCTGCCGCGATGGAGCATCGTCTCGGCGTCGTTGCCGACGGCAAGGAACTTGCCGTCCTTGATCGCCACGGCGGTGGCGGTGGGGTTGTCGCGGTCCACGGTGTGGAAACGGCCGTTGTGCAGGATCAGGTCGGCGGTCATGGAACCTCCTGGGTTGCTTGCGGGAGAAAGGCTGGCGGCGTTGGCGAAGGGCAGGGCGGACCACAGGACTCCGGCGGCGCCCAGCACCGAACTGGTAGTGAGGAAATGGCGGCGGTCCTTGCTCGGCGGATCGTGGCTCATGGCGTGCTCCTGGCAGCGGGGCGGAATCGGTCAGCGAGGGCGGCGGCGAGAGAGGCCACCGGACAGGATAGGTGCGGCGGGAAACGTACGGGACGAAAGAGCGGTTTTCCCGAATGACGCATCCTCCTGCAAGCGCAACTTGCTGGTGGTCGATAGCAAGTAAGGCGCGAGACATGTCCTGAACTTCATGGGGGCTTTTTCTTATAGGGCGGACTGTCGATTCTGCTAGCTGGTAATCCTTCTTTTATTGTCTCTGTGTGCGCTTTTTGTATGGATGTGTCGAATATTTTGAATATCGCCGTTCAACTTTATCCAGGGCCGCAGTTCAGTGATTTATTTTCTCGAAAAGTTTGTTTTTTCCAATATTCATGCTTCATAGTCTGGCCGGCCACGGGAAATTATCTGTTGGCCCGCGTGCTGTTGTGCGCAACAGCTGGAATTCATCGTTCGTTGTCAGGAAACAATCATGAGCCACTATCTCGAAGTTCTAACTCCGCAGAACAGCCAGATCATCTTCATCGACCAGCAGCCACAGATGGCATTCGGCGTACAGTCCATCGATCGCCAGACGCTGAAGAACAACGTAGTGGGCCTGGCCAAGGCGGCGAAGGTATTCGACATCCCGGTCACCATCACCACGGTGGAAACCGACAGCTTCTCCGGCCCGACCTATCCGGAGCTGCTGGCGGTGTTCCCCGAGCAGAAGATCCTCGAACGCACCTCGATGAACTCCTGGGACGACCAGAACGTGCGCGACTCGCTGGCCGCCGCGGGCCGCAAGAAGGTCGTGGTCGCCGGGCTGTGGACCGAGGTCTGCAACACCACCTTCGCCCTCTGCGCCATGCTTGAGGGCGGCTACGAGATCTACATGGTGGCCGATGCCTCGGGCGGCACCTCCAGCGACGCCCACAAGTACGCCATGGACCGCATGGTCCAGGCCGGCGTGGTACCGGTGACCTGGCAGCAGGTCCTGCTGGAGTGGCAGCGCGACTGGGCCCGCCGGGATACCTACGACGCCGTGATGGCCATCGCCAAGGAGCATTCCGGGGCCTACGGCATGGGCGTGGACTACGCCTACACCATGGTGCACAAGGCGCCCGAGCGGGTGACCCACGGCGAACGCATCGGCCCGAATCCGGCCAAGTGAATGCCGGCCGTGCCGCTCCGGTCCGCCGGGCGGCACGGCCGCGAAGGAGAACGAAGATGAAGCTCTACGTATTGTCGCTGGGCGCCGGACTGTTGGTGGGGATCGTCTACAGCCTGCTGCAGGTGCGTTCGCCGGCTCCGCCGCTGGTGGCGCTGGTGGGGTTGCTCGGCATCCTGCTCGGCGAGCAGGTCATCCCGGTCGGCAAGCAATTGCTCGGCGGTTGCGCGTTCGCCTCGGCCTGCGACAAGGCGGGTTCGGTCGGCCATGTGCTGGGGCAACTACCGGGTCGGCATCGCCTCGACCAGGCCGCTGGCCCGTCGGAAAAGGAAAAGGGTTGAGCGTTATATCATCGAGTAACAGCGCAGTAATCTGGTAGTTATCTTCGTCGGTTAGATTTCCCCGGAACGGCTCCCTCGGATTAATCTCTGGGGGAGCTTTCGTGCGTCGTTTTTCGCGTCGAGAGAAAAGTGTCGCGAGATCATCAGGCGCATGGAATCAGGGGGAGTCATGACTGTTGCCATAGACAGAACAAAGGGCGACCAATCCACGCCAGGGAACATCATAAGGGGAGAAGGGTACGCCTTGATTCGCAATAGTGAGGCGACTCCCGATCCGGACAAGGTGATCCATATTCCTTGTGCCGATTCGTTTTCCGTCATCGTGCAGTTGCGCGATTTCAATTCCCATCGTCTCTGGAATGGAAACAAACTGGTTTTCGATGGCGGACATCCACGGAAAAGTATCTCCATCGCCTATCTTGGTGATGAAATAAAGTGCCAGCACCGGACAACTTACGACAATGTCCGCTTCATGTTGCCGCGCGCTTCGATAAAGGAGTTTCTCTACGAAGAAGGGCAACGCGCGTCCGCCGAGCCGGAGCGGATCATCGGTGTCGACGATCCGGTGGTCTATCACCTGGCGCTGGCGCTGCTGCCCAGCTTCGCCAGGGCGGGCGAGCGCAACGAACTGTTCATCGAGCAGGTCATGCTGGCGCTGTTGACCCACGTTCAGGATCGCTTCGCTTCGACCCAGGTCCCGGTCTGCACCGGCAAGGGCCTGGCGCCCTGGCAATTGCGCAGGGCCAAGGAGCTGATCGCCGGGCATCTGGCCGAGGGCGTATCGGTGGCGCGCCTGGCCGAGGAGTGCGGGCTCTCGCGCAGCTATTTCACCAAGGCCTTCAAGTGCAGCACCGGTGTTTCGCCCCACGAATGGCTGATGCGCATGCGCGTCGACCGGGCCAAGGAGCTGATGCTGGGCAGCGACGAACCGCTTTCGCAGATCGGCGTCGCCTGCGGCTTTTCCGACCAGCCGCATTTCTCGCGGATCTTTCTCCGGCTGGCCGGCGCCTCGCCCTCGACCTGGCGTCGGGTCAAGCGGCAGCGCACCGACGCAGCGCTCTGAACCGCGACCGTGCGTGACGGACGGTACGGAAGCCGCCGGATGCTCGGCTAGAATGCCCTGGCTTCGGCGGTCGCCACCGGCCGCCCACTTCGCAACGGAACAGGGAATCGCAGATGAAAGCAGTACGCCAGGGTCGCGGCGTAACGGGGTTGCTCATGCTCCTGGCGCTGGCCGGGTGCAGTTCGCGGTCGGCGGAGCCGCCGCCGCCCAACCCCGACGAAGTACGGGCGAAGATCGTCCGCCTGATGCCGGCCACGGTGCGCGATCGCCAAGGGTGGGCCAGCGATATCTACGCGGCCTTTTCCGCCCAGCAGATCTACCCCAGCGACGAGAATCTCTGTGCGGTGCTGGCGGTGACCGAGCAGGAGTCCACCTACCAGGTCGACCCGCCGGTGGCCGGCCTGGGCAGGATCGCCACCCGCGAGGTCGAGCGTCGTGCCGGCAAGCTGCACGTGCCGGCGTTCCTGGTCAGCTCGGCGCTGAATATCAAGTCGCCCGATGGCCGCACCTACAGCCAGCGCCTGGCCGCGGCGCGCACGGAGAAGGAACTGAGCGAGACATTCGACGATTTCATCGCCATCGTGCCCATGGGCGGCAAGCTGTTCGGCGGCTTCAACCCGGTACACACCGGCGGGCCGATGCAGGTCAGCATCGCTTTCGCCGAGCAGCACGCGGACGGCTATCCCTATCCGCTGGACGGCAGCATCCGCCGCGAGGTGTTCAGCCGGCGCGGCGGCATGTATTTCGGCATCGCCCACCTGCTTGGCTATCCGGCGGACTACCCGGCGCCGCTGTACCGCTTCGCCGACTTCAACGCCGGCTGGTATGCCAGTCGCAACGCCGCGTTCCAGAGCGCGGTGAGTCGCGTCTCGGGGATTCCGCTGGCGCTGGATGGCGATCTGATCCGCTACGGCACGCGCACGCCGGGCTCCACCGAACTGGCCGTGCGCAGCCTCGGCAAGCGCCTGGACATGAGCGACGCGGCGATCCGCCGGGCGCTGGAGCAGGGCGACAGCCCGGAGTTCGCCGACAGCGCGCTGTACCGCAAGGTCTTCGCCCTGGCCGAAAGCGCCACCGGCAAGACGCTGCCCCGCGCCGTGCTACCGGGGATCGCCCTGGAGAGCCCGAAGATCACCCGCAAGCTGACCACCGCCTGGTTCGCCAAGCGCGTCGACGAACGCTACCAGCGTTGCATGGCGCGCGTGCGGAAACGCTGAGTCCATCGTCGCGCGGGTCGAACCTGGCGCCGCCGCGGGAGTCTGCCGTCCTGTCAGCCAAGCTCATGGAGAAGCAGCGTATGAAGACCCGATACAGCGCCGAGGCACCGGCGCGCGACGAACTGGACCGGCTCGCCGGTCCGACGCTGGTGGAGTTCGGTACCGACTGGTGCGGCCATTGCCAGGCCGCCCAGCCGCTGCTGGCGGAAGTATTCAGCGACTATCCGGAGGTCGGCCACCTGAAGGTCGAGGACGGTCCCGGGCGCCGCCTGGGGCGCTCGTTCCAGGTCAAGCTGTGGCCGACCTTCGTCTTTCTTCGCGACGGCCGGGAGGTGGCGCGGGTGGTCCGCCCCGGCAGCGCCAGCGTGCTGGAAGAGGCGTTCGAGAGCCTGGTCGGCGAGGGCTGAGGACCCGGCCTGCGGGCCGGGCGGTGTTCAGGCCGGCATCGCGTGATCCACCTGTTCGCGGATCTCCTGGTAGCGCAGTTCCATCAGCTTGCGCTGCTCGCGCCGGGCCAGGGCCTGGGCGTAGCGGCGTTTCTCGATCGCGGTCTCCGGTTCCAGCGGACGCACCGCCACCGGCCGGCGCTGGTCGTCCATCGCCACCATGGTGAAGAAGCAACTGTTGGTGTGGCGCACGGTGCGCTCGTGGATGTTCTCGGTCATCACCTTCACCCCGACCTCCATCGAAGTGCGCCCGGTGTAGTTCACCGAGGCGAGGAAGGTCACCAGTTCGCCGACATGGATCGGCTCGCGGAAGATCACCTGATCCACCGACAGGGTCACCACGTAGCGTCCGGCGTAGCGCTTGGCGCAGGCAAAGGCCACTTCGTCGAGGAGCTTGAGCAGCGCGCCGCCGTGGACGTTGCCGGAGAAGTTCGCCTTGTCGGGGGTCATGAGCACGCTCATGGTCAGTTGGTAGCTGCCAGGTTCCATCGTTCACCTATCACGCAAGTTGGTCACGGGCCATTGCAGTGGGCCGGCGGCCGCTCTGCGGCGGCCTCTGGCGATAGGGTAGGGAGAAACGCCGGCGCGATTAGCACCGCAGTCGACAATGGTGTTTTCCGCGAAACGGGCTTGCGGCGCCGCTCCGTATGCGCCAAGGGCTAGTCGCGGGAGCCGCCGCGTCCTTCCCGGCTGGCATCCATCCAGCGCAGCACTTCTTCGCCGAACTCCGGTGGCGCGATACGCCCCACCCGGCGTACCAGGTCGAGGATGGTCTGCTGGGCCAGCGCTTCTTCCATGCGCTTCTGCGCGGTGAGCATCACCGCGTGGATCGAGCAGGTGTTGCGGGTCGCCCAGGAAGGCGGGTTGCCTTCGAAGATCGCGCAGCGCTCGCGGACCTCGCGGCATTCGAAGATCGATTTGTCGCCGTCGATGGCGCGGACCACGTCGAGCACGCTGATTTCGTTGGCCGGCCGTGCCAGGCGGAAGCCACCGCGCACGCCTTCGGTGGCAGCCACCAGGCCGGCCTTGGCCAGGCGGGTGAAGACCTTGGCCAGCAGTTCCGGCGGCACGCCCTGCAACTCGGCGAGGGTGCGTACGCTGGACTCGCGGCTGTCGCCTTTCTCGTCGGCGAGGAACAACAGGCAGTGGATGCCGTATTCGACGCCGGCGCTATAGAGAGCCATCACTAACTCCGACAGAAATATTCGCAATATTCTGCGCGGTTTTCAGGTCGCTCACAAGGACAGGTCGTTCGCTGTCTTCCGCCTCGAAGCGCTCTATCTCCGATCCTTTTCGTATGTTTTCGACGTCTTTTCCTCTCTTTCACGGCGAGGGGCGATTGCCTCTCGGAACGCTTTTCGGGGATTGATCTTCGTAACTACGACAAATATAGTCGTAGTTACGGAGAGGCTTTTCTCCGGATATCCCGTCCTTTCCCTCCAGGAGCCCCCAATGAAACAACGTATCCTGATCGTCGGTGCCGGATTCGCCGGCATGTGGAGCGCGCTGAGCGCAGTGCGCCAGCTCGACCGCCAGGGCCGCGACGACGTCGAGGTCGCGGTGCTCGCGCCGCAGCCCGAGCTGCGCATCCGCCCGCGTTTCTACGAGCCTGACGTGCAGCGCATGGCGGCGCCGCTGGGCGAATTGTTCGCCGCGGTCGGCGTGCGTTTCGTGCAGGGCAGCGCGCAGCGCATCGACGTGGCCGGCAAGCGGGTGGAGTACCGCGATGCCGAGGGCACGCCGGCGCAGCTGGACTACGACCGCCTGGTACTGGCGGCCGGCAGCGGCGTGTGGCGTCCGGCGAGTGTCGCCGGCATCGACGCGGCCTTCGATGTCGACCAGTTGGAAGACGCCCTGCGCCTGGAGGCACACCTGCATGCCCTGCGCGACTTGCCGGATTCGCCGGCACGCAACACCGTGGTGGTCGCCGGCGGCGGCTTCACCGGCATCGAGACCGCCACCGAGATGCCGGCGCGCCTGCGGGCGATCCTCGGCGAGAAAGCGGCGCTGCGAGTGATCGTGGTCGACCGCGGCGCCGCCATCGGCGCATCGATGGGCGCGGACCTGAGCGGCTTGATCGCCGAGGCCTCGGCGGAACTGGGCGTGGAGTGGTGCCTGGGGCGTTCGGTGGCGGCGGTGGATGCCGAGGGCGTGACGCTCGACGACGGCCAGCGGATCGAGGCGAAGACCGTGGTCTGGACCGTGGGCGTGCGGGCCAGCACCCTGACCGGGCAGATTCCGGGCGAGCGCGATGCCCAGGGTCGCCTGCATGTCGACCGCAACCTCAAGGTGCTCGGTCTCGACGATGTCTACGCCACCGGCGACGTGGCCCGCGCGGCTACCGACGAGCTCGGCAACCATGCCCTGATGACCTGCCAGCACGCCATCGCCCTGGGTCGCTCGGCCGGCAATAACGTGGCCGCCGACCTGCTCGGCGTCGAGCCGATTCCCTACAGCCAGGTGAAATACGTGACCTGTCTCGATCTCGGCGGCTGGGGCGCGGTGTTCACCGAGGGCTGGGACCGCCAGGTACGGTTCGTGCGCGAGGAGGGCAAGAAGATCAAGACCGAGATCAATGGCGTGTGGATCTACCCGCCGGCGGCGGACCGCGCCGTGGCGCTGGCGGCGGCCGACCCGCTGATTCCGGTGGTAGCGTAGGGCGATTTTCCCTCACCCCAACCCTCTCCCGCAGGCGGGAGAGGATGCCGTGCAGCGTAGAGGGATGCAGCGGCGCGCGGATGCCTGGCTTCCGGTAGGGCGAATAACCGCGAAGCGGTTATCCGCCGTTGCCTCGGTTCTCTTGGGAGCGTGCGTCTTCAGCGCTGGCGTTCCACCGCCGGACGGGCGAGCAGAAGGCGCAACGAGGCCCCCAGCGTTTCGCCATGACCCAGGCCGTCGAGCGGCTGGAAGTCCAGCGTGAGCCCGGCAACCCGGCGCAGGTCATCTACCAGCCGCGCCATCGCCTGGCCCGGCTCGGCTTTCAGCGAGCCGCGCGGGCTGGCCGGTTCGGCGCTGCCGCGCCAGAGCAGGAGTTCCGCGCGCTTTCCGCGCAGGCGCTGTTCGAGCCCCGCTCGTTCGCCGAGGATCGCCCCGTCGCGCCACCACAGCGACGGGCTGGCCGCGGCGTAGCGGGCGAACTCGCCGGGACGGGTGAACAGTGCGTGGAGCACCAGCAAGCCGCCGTAGGAGTGTCCCCAGAGGGTTTGTCGCGCAGTGTCCAGGGGCGCCTGCGCCGCCACGGCCGGGCGCATGCCGTCGCGCAGCAGGTCGAGGAAGGCGTCGGCGCCACCGCTGGGCAGGCCGTTGAGCGGGTCGCGCTGATCGGCCTGGCCGGGACTCGCGGGGGTGTAGTCGAAGGTACGCCCGGCGCGGTCGATGCGCAGCGGCGTGCGGTAGCCGATGGCGACCAGCAGCGGTGCGTCGCCGTCGGCCAGGCGTCTCAGGGTTGACTCGTCGAGGGCGCCGACGGCGGCGTTGCCGTCGAGCATCCAGACCACCGGGTAGCCGGCGGCGGGCGGTGCCTGCAGCGGTCGGCCGAGCCACAGCCGGTAATGCCGCTGGCCATCGACGGAATCCAGGTCCACGGCGCTGAAGCGATAGGGCAGGTCCTGGCGTTGCAGCAGGCTGCGGTCCATGGTCGCCTCGGGGTCCGGTTGCGCCAGCGGCGCGCCGCCGGGCAGGGCCGCCGCCAGGGCGAGGCCCAGGGCGGCGACGAGCAGGGAGGTTCTCATCAGGCTTTCTCGTTATGGCTCAGAACGACGCGGTCAGGCTGGTATAGAAGGTCCGTCCGGGCTCGTTGTAGGTCGCCGCGCCGGCCCCGTCGATGCCGACCACGCCCTGGGCATTGCCGGCGCGGAACAGGCGCTTGTCGAACAGGTTGTCGACGCCGGCGCCGAGGCTCAGGTTCTTGCTCAACCGATAGGTGCCGCCAAGGCCGGCGATGGCGTAGGGCGAGAGCTGGTCGTTGGCGCTGCCGGTGACACGGTCGCCGTGATAGTCGTATTTCTTCGGCTTCTGCTTGCCGTACCAGGTGACCGTGGCTTGCAGCGAGAGGTCGTCGGTGGCCTGCCAGTCGAGCATCGAGTTGAGGGTGTAGCGCGGCGTCACCGAGAGCACGTCGCCGGTTTCCTTGTTCTTCGATTGCAGCATGTAGGTGAAGTTGTTGCTCCACTTCAGGCCGTCGGCCAGGGGCAGGGTCAGGGTACCTTCGAGGCCCTCGACCACCGCCTTGGGCACGTTCTCCCACTGGTAGATCGCCGCGTTGGCGTAGTCGCCCTTGCCGCCGCTGGCGTGGTCGACCGGTGACAGGCCGGATTCGATCTTGTTCTTGTAGTCGTTGCGGAAGTAGGTCAGCCCCGCTACCAGGCCGTCGTGGCTGTACTCGATGCCCAGTTCCTTGTTCACGCTGGTCTCGGCCTTGAGGCCGTCGTTGCCGCGCAGGTAGCAACTGGTGCTTTGCCCGTAGCAACCCTGGCCACGGCTGTAGAGCAGGTAGTCGGGGTTCAGCTGGTACAGGTTGGGGGCCTTGTAGGCGCGGGCGATACCGGCCTTCAGGGTGACCCGCTCGGTGAGCGCGTGGGACAGGTTCAGCGATGGGCTCCAGTTGTCGCCGACGATGTCGTGGTGGTCCCAGCGCAGGCCTGGGGTGAGCATGGTGCCGGGCATCAGCTCGATGTTGTCCTCGGCGAACAGCGAGAAAATCCGCGCCGAGGAACTGCTGCTGCGGTTCTTTCCGGCGAGACCGGGGATCGAGCCGCCTTCTTCGGTGTTCTGGGTGTTGGAGCTGGGGTCGTCGAGCTTCTGCTCGGTCCACTCGCTGCCGAGGGTCAGGGTCTGCTCGTAGCCCAGGTGCAGCGGCAGGTTGACCTCGCCGTGGGCGGTCAGGTCGCGCAGGGTGGCGGTGTAGAAGCCGGCGTTGTTGGGGTCGAAGATGCCTTCGGTGCCGCCGGCCAGGCCTTCGTTGATCCGGCTGTTGCGGGTCTTCTCGTACTGCAGGTAGGCCAGCGAGCTGCCGAAGTCCCATTCGCCGCGATGGGTGACCGAGTAGGTCTCGCGGTACATGCGGTTGGTCTCGTGGCCGAGCATCTGCTTCACGTAGTTGTTGCTGTTGGTGTTCTGCGTGTCGCCGGTGTAGATGTTGCCCTGGCGGCTGAAGCCGGCCTCGAACTCGAGGGTCTGCTCGGGCGTCAGGCGCCAGCTGAGCAGCCCGTCGATGTCCTTGTTGCGCACGCCTTCGCGACCGGCGGGGAGGGTGCCGGCCTGCTTGCCGGTGCGGTTGGATTCGTGGCCGGCGTTGATGTCCCAGTCGTCCGAGTCGGTCTTGGCGATGTTGCCGTAGACGCGGTAGCTGAGGTTTTCCGTGAGCGGCCCGTTGAGACCGAAGCTCATCCGTTCGCTGGCGCCTTCGGCCTTGTGTTGCGGGAAATTGCTGTAGACGCTGAGATTACCGTGGGTTTCCGCGCCGGCCTGCTTGGTGATGATGTTCACCACGCCGCCCGCCGCGCCGTTGCCGTAGCGCGCCGCCGCCGGGCCGCGGATCACTTCGATGCGCTCGACCTGGTCGGCCGGCACCCAGTTGGTATCGCCGCGGCTGTCGCGCTCGCCGCGCCAGCCGTAGCGCACCGAGTTGCGCGAGCTGACCGGCTTGCCGTCGACCAGGATCAGGGTGTTCTCCGGGCCCATGCCGCGGATGTCGATCTGCCGGTTGTTGCCACGCTGGCCGCTGGAGCTGTTGCCGGTCAGGTTGACCCCCGGCATGGTCCGGATGATCTGCGACAGGTCGTTGCTCGGCGGTCGCTTGGCGATGTCCTCGGCGGTGATGATGGAAACCCCCGGCGCCTGCTTGGTTTCCTCCTGGGCGGTGGCGACCACGGTCTGCTCGCCCAGCTCGATGACGGAGCCGTCGCCCTGGCCGGCGGCGTGTACGGCGTTGGCGAGCAGGCAACTGGACAGCAGCAGGAAGGGAACGGCGGGAAGGGCGCGTGAGGACATCGGTGATCTCCGGGCAATGCAGCGAAATGCAAGAGATCACGAATGATATTGATTGTTATTTGAGAGTAAAGCGCATTAACTTTCTAAACACTTCGCCCTCAGGCGGCCGCCGGCAGCCACAGGTGCAGGCACAATCCGGGCTTGCCGTTGCTGGCCCAGAGCCGGCCGCCCTGTAGCTCGATGGCGCGCCGGGCGATCGCCAGGCCGAGGCCGAAACCTTCGCCGGCGCTATCGTCCAGGCGCTGGTAGGGGAGGAAGATGCGTTCCAACTGGTCTTCCGCCACGCCAGGGCCCTGGTCCTGCAGGCGCAGGTGCCAGAAGTCGCCCTCGCGCTCGCCGTCGAGGCTGACCGTGCCGTCCTCGGGCGAGTGACGGATGGCGTTGCGCAGGAGGTTTTCCATGGCCTGGGCCAGGCTGTCCAGGTGTACCTCGACGCGACAGTCGACGCCCAAGCGGCAGGGTAGCCGCGCCGGGTCCCAGCCGCTTTCGAAACAGGCGTCATCGCGCAGCGCTTCCCACACCGACAGCGCCAGCACCGGCTCGGTGGGCAGTTGCGGGCGCTCGGTGTCCATCCAGGCGAGGTCGAGGGTGTCTTCCAGCAGTCGTTGCATGTCGCCGATTTCGCGATCCAGGCGCTGGCGCAACTGTTCCGGCGGTAGCTCACTGTCGTGGGCGATGCGCAGGCGCGCCAGCGGCGTGCGCAGTTCGTGGGACAGGGTGCGCAGCAGCAGGCGCTGCTGGGCGAGACTCAGGCGCAGGCGCTCGGCCATGTGCTCCAGGGCCTGGGCCAGCTCGCCCAGTTCGTCGCGGCGGGCCGCCAGCGGTGCGGCGAGGGGAGTGCTTTCCAGTTCGTCGGCGCGCAGGGCGTCGGCGCGATCGCGCAAGCGGTTCAGCGGCACCACCAGGTGGCGATAGAGCAGCAGGCCGAGCAGGGCGGCCAGCAGGGTCGGGACTATGCCGTGGGTGACCAGGTGGGTCCGGGGGGTCAGCCCGCCGGGCAGCAGGCGCTCCGGTAACTGGATTACCAGCCGGCCCTGCTCGGGATGTCCGGGGAACTCGATGCTGACGTACGGCAGTTCGTCCTGCAGGCGCCGGCTCATCGGCCAGTCGAGCTTGCGCATGAAGGTCAGGTGGCTCGACTCCTCGGCGCTTAGCGGCGTGCTGCCGAGGCTTTCCAGGTGCGGTCCGACCAGCGCCACCCAGGTATCTTCCTTCGCCGACAGTTCCTTGCGGAAGCGTTCGGCGCCCGCGGCACCCTCGCTGTGCCAGGCATCCTCCGCCTGCCGCGCGTAGTCCGCCAGGTAGCTGCGGTCGGCCGGGGCGAGGAAGTAGGTGCTGCGCTCCACCGACAGGCCCCAGGTGTAGATCAGCCAGGTCAGCAGCAGGCAGAAGCCGACCTGCAGCAGCGCCAGTTTCCATAACAGCGGGTGCCTGCGCATTAGGGGTGTTCCGTCTCCACCAGTAGGTAGCCCTGGCCGCGTACCGCCTGGATCTGCAGGTGACGGACGGCGACCGCGGCGAGTTTGCGCCGCAGGTTGCAGACGTGCACGTCGAGACCGCGGTCGAGGCGCGTGTAGCTGCGGTGCAGCACGCTCCGGTAGAGGAACGGCTTGCTCAGCGCCTCGCCAGCGTGTTCGCGGAGCGTCGCCAGGAGGCGGTACTCGGATGGCGTCAGCCCCGCCGGAAGGCCCTGGTGGAGCACATCCTGGGCCTGGTCGTCGAACACCAGCCGGGTATCCCGCCGCTGCGCCGACGGCAGGCGGTCCAGTCGTACGCGGCGCAGCAGGGCGTCGGTGCGGGCATCCAGCTCGGCCAGGCTGAACGGCTTCGGCAGGTAGTCGTCGGCGCCGCGGGTGAAGCCGCTGATGCGATCCTGTTCGGCGCCCAGGGCCGACATCAGCATCACCGGCGTGGCCTGCTCGCGGCGCAGCGACTCCAGCAGGGCCAGGCCGTCGAGGCCGGGTAGCATGATGTCCAGCAACACCAGGTCGAACGCTTCGCGCCCGGCGGCTTCCAGTCCGTGCGAGCCATCGCCGCAGACGGTTACGCGGAAGCCGCGCCGGCGGAAATGCGCGTCGAGATCCTCGCGTAGGCGCGGGTCGTCTTCGACCAGCAGCAGGCGGGGAGATGGGATTGAGATATGAGAATGATTCACGTTCGTGAATATCTCATTTTTGCCGGGTATCGGGCAATGGGCCAATGCGCCGCAGCGTGCTCGGAGCGGAAATACTTTTCGACAAAGCCGTCGTTGCTTCGGCTTTGGTTCTGGCTTAGGGTCGGCGGGTCCGCAGGAGGCGGGCAGGAGTGTCGTGGCTATTGGCCAGCCTTTCGCGACGGCACTGGGTTGTACGATCATCTGGCGCGCTGCTGGCGCGTTGTTCGGGCCGCCCGCTGCAGGTGACTATCAAGGAAGATTCCCCATGCTGTTCTCCCAACACACCCGCCTGGTACACGTGGACTCCCCGCTGGGACCCGAGGTCCTGCAACTGCAACGGCTGGAGGGTCGCGAAGAGCTGGGCCGGCTGTTCAGCCACGAGCTCGAACTGGTCTCGAGCAATCCCGCCTTGCCTCTGGATGCCCTGTTGGGCAAGCCGATGAGCCTCGCGCTGGAACTTCCCGGCGGCAGCCGGCGGTATTTCCACGGCATCGTCGCGCGCTGTAGCCAGGGCGCCGGCGCCGGCCAGTTCGCCAGCTACCAGGTCACCCTGCGGCCCTGGCTGTGGCTGCTGACGCGCACCTCCGACTGCCGCATCTTCCAGAACCAGAAGGTCCCGGACATCATCAAGCAGGTGTTCCGCGACCTTGGCTTCTCCGACTTCGAGGACGCCCTGAGCCGCTCCTACCGCGAGTGGGAATACTGTGTGCAATACCGCGAGACCAGCTTCGATTTCGTCAGCCGGCTGATGGAGCAGGAAGGCATCTACTACTGGTTCCGCCACGAAAAGAAGCGCCACATCCTGGTGCTCTCCGATGCCTACGGCGCGCACCACAGCCCGGCCGGCTACACCAGCGTGCCCTATTACCCGCCGAGCCTTGGCCACCGCGAGCGCGACCACTTCTTCGACTGGCACATGGCGCGCGAGGTCCAGCCCGGCTCGCTGAGCCTCAACGACTACGACTTCCAGCGTCCCGGCACCCGCCTGGAAGTGCGCTCCAATGTCGGGCGCGCCCATGCCGCGGCCGACTACCCGCTCTACGACTACCCTGGCGAGTATGTGCAGAGCCAGGACGGCGAACACTATGCACGGACCCGCATCGAGGCGATCCAGACCCAGTACGAGCGAGTTCGCCTGCGGGGATGCGCCAGGGGTATCGGGGCGGGCCATCTGTTCCACCTGAGCAACTACCCGCGCCTGGACCAGAACCGCGAATACCTGGTGGTTGGCGCCGAGTACCGGGTAGTCCAGGAACTCTACGAGACCGGTAATGGCGGGGGCGGCGCGCAGTTCGAGAGCGAGCTGGACTGTATCGACGCCGGCCAGGCTTTCCGCCCCTTGCCGTCGACCCCGGTGCCGGTGGTGCGCGGCCCGCAGACCGCGGTGGTGGTCGGGCCCAAGGGCGAGGAGATCTGGACCGACCAGTATGGCCGGGTCAAGGTGCATTTCCACTGGGACCGCCACGACCAGTCCAACGAGAACAGCTCCTGCTGGATGCGCGTCTCGCAGGCCTGGGCCGGGAAGAACTGGGGCTCGATCCAGATCCCGCGGATCGGCCAGGAAGTGATCGTCAGCTTCCTCGAAGGAGACCCGGACCGGCCGATCATCACCGGGCGGGTCTACAACGCCGAGCAGACGGTGCCCTACGAGCTGCCGGCGAACGCTACCCAGAGCGGCACCAAGAGCCGTTCGAGCAAGGGCGGCACGCCGGCCAACTTCAACGAGATCCGCATGGAGGACAAGAAGGGCGCCGAGCAGTTGTTCATCCATGCCGAGAGGAACCAGGACATCGAGGTCGAGAACGACGAGACCCACTGGGTCGGCCACGACCGGACCAAGACCATCGACCACGACGAGACCGTGCATGTGAAGCACGATCGCACCGAGACCGTGGACAACAACGAGACCATCACCGTGCATGCCAACCGCAGCAAGACGGTCGACCGCAACGAGACGGTCAGGATCGGCATGAACAAGACGGAAACCATCCTCATGGCCTCGTTGCAGAACGTCGGCATGGGGCGCATGGAAAACGTCGGGCTCGGCTACAGCCTGAACGTCGGCATGATGATGAACACCGTGGTCGGGCTGAACCAGAGCACCCAGGTGATGAAGAAGAAGACCTTGTCGGTGGGCGATAGCTACGAAGTGAGCGTGGGCGGCAGCGACGATGGCTCTAAGATCACCCTGGACGGTCAGAGCATCACCCTCGGCAGCCAGCGCATCGAGCTGACCGCCGACCGCGAGATCCTCTTGCGCTGCGGCCAGAGCACGATCCGCCTGACGCCGGGGGAGATCGAGATTCTCTCGCCCAATGTCGATATCAACTGTTGAGCGGCGGGCGGATGTCCTGTCGCGGCTTTTCCCAAGGAAGGATGGATAGATGAGCGGCCTACCGGTTTCCCATGTCGGCGAGAAAGTCTCGGGAGGGGTTATCTCCACCGGCTCGCCCACCGTGCACGTCGGCAGCAGCGCGGTCGGCCTGGCCGACCGGGTGTCCGCCTGCGTGCCGTTGGTGGGCAAGCCGGTCAACCCGATGCTCGGCAGCAAGCTGCTGCCGGAAGAGGTCGATTTCGCCCTGGCGGCGCCGGACACCTTCACCTTCGCCCGTGGCTACCTGTCGAGCAACCCCCGTATCGGCCGGCTCGGCCGGGGCTGGTGGCTGCCGGGCGAGAGCATGCACCTGGAACTGAGCGAAGACGCCTGCGTGCTGGTCGACGCCCAGGGCCGCCGGATCGGCTTTCCTGCGCTGGCTCCCGGTGCCCAGCATTATTCCGGCAGCGAGGAGCTGTGGCTGCGCCGCGGCGGTTCGAGCGGCGGCGAAGCGCAGGCCTGGCGCGGGCGCTGGGCGGCGGTGCCGGCCGAACTGCAGACGCAGGAGGGCTCCGTGCTGGTGCTGTCCGGCCACAGCTACCTGCATTTCCAGCGTTGCCCCGACGGTATCTGGCGCCTGCAGGCCAGCTTCGGCCGCGCCGGCTACCGCACCGAGTTCCGCTGGAGCGGACGTGGCCTGCTCACCGGCGTGCGCGACAGCGCCGGGCGCAGCTATGCGCTGGTCTACCAGCAAGCCTGCGAGCCGAGCGAGGGCGACGACGGCCTGCGTCTGTTCGGCGTGATCCTGGCCAGCCACGACGGACCGCCTCCGGACTACATCGATCCGCAGAGCCCGGGGCTCGACTGGCTGGTGCGCTACCAGTTCAGCGACAGCGGCGATCTGATCGCCGTGCGCGACCGTCTTGGCCAGGTGGTCCGGGTATTCGCCTGGCGCGAGCACATGCTGGTCGCCCACGGCGAACCGGGCGGGCTGGAGGTTCGCTACGAGTGGGATGTCCATGCTCCGCACGGGCGGGTCGTGAAGCAGATCGAGGCGGGCGGCCTGACCCGTACCTTCCGCTACCTGCGCGATGCCACCGAGGTCAGCGACAGCCTCGGCCGCGTCGAACGCTACGAGTTCGCCGGCGAGGGCGGGCAGCGGCGCTGGACCGCGCTGGTCAGGGCCGACGGCAGCCGTAGCGAGTTCGACTACGACCTGTTCGGCCGCCTGGTCGCCATGCGCGATCCGCTGGGACGGGAGACGCGGCGCCGGCGCGATGGCCAGGGGCGGATGCTCGAGGAGGAGTCGCCGGGCAAGGCGCGCTATCGCAAGCGCGTCGACGAAGAGACCGGGCTGCTGGTCGAGCTGGAGGACGCGATGCAGCGCCGCTGGACCTTCGAGCGCGACGAACGGGGCAATGCGACGACGGTGCGCGGCCCGGCCGGCAGCACCCGCTACGCCTACGAAGACCCGCGCCTGCCCGACCGGCCGACGCGAATCGTCGACCCGCGCGGCGGCGAGCGGCGCCTGGAGTGGAACCGCTTCGGCCTGTTGGCCGCGTTGACCGATTGTTCCGGCCAGGTCTGGCGTTACGACTACGACAACGAAGGACGTTTGGTCGCCAGCAGCGACCCGCTGGGACAACTGACCCGGCGCCGCTACGACCCGCTGGGGCAACTGATCGGCCTGGAATTGGCCGACGGCAGCGCCCTGAGCTATGAATACGACGCCCTTGGGCGGCAGACCCGTATCGCCGATGCCGAGGGGCACGCCACGCTGTTTTCCTGGGGGCACGGCGATCTGCTGGCGCGGGTTTCCGACGCCGGCGGCGGCGAATTGTCCTACCTGCACGACGAAGCCGGCAGGCTGGTTGCCCTGACCAACGAGAACGGCGTCCAGGCGCAGTTCCGCTACGACCTGCTGGACCGTCTGGTGGAAGAGACCGGCTTCGACGGTCGTCGCCAACGCTATCGCTACAACGCCGCTGACGAACTGATCGCCCGCGAGGATGCCGACGGTCGCGAGACCACCTATACCTACGACCGCGACGGCCGCCTGGCGAGCATCCGGGTTCCCGCCACCGAGCACGCACCGGCCCTGGTCGAGCGTTACCGCTGGTTGGCCGACGGCCGCCTGGCCAGCGCCGGCGGGGCGGATTGCGAGGTGCGCTACACGTACGACGAGGTCGGTAACCTGCGCCTGGAAAGCCAGGTACATGCCGACGGTTGGGTCTACAGCGTCGAGCACAGCCACGACGCGCTAGGCGTGCGCCAGACCAGCCGCTACGGCGACGCGCCGCCGGTCGCCTGGCTGACCTATGGCCCGGGTCATCTGCACGGCGCGCTGGTCGGTGCGGTCGAGCTGGCCTTCGAGCGCGATGCCCTGCACCGTGAGGTGCGTCGCGACGCCCGCCGCGACGGGCAGGATGACGCGTTGTTCACCCAGGAGCGCCAGCACGCGCCGCTGGGACGCCTGCAGCGCAGCCGCCTGCGTCTGGCCGGCGGTTTCGACTGGCAGCGCGGCTATCGCTACGACGGACTTGGACAACTGGTCGGCATCGACGACAACCAGTATCCGTCGGTGCGCTACGAATACGACCTCGGCGGTCGCCTGCTGGCCAGCCGGCGCGCTGGCGCGGCGGCCAGCACCTACCGCTACGATGCCGCCGGCAACCGCCTGGAGGGCGTCGGCGAGTACGCGCGCGAGGACGCTCGCCAGGCATTCGCCGAGAACGAACTGTACCGCTCCGGTTTCAGTCGCTCCGAGACGCGCGCGAGCCAGGCCGGCGAAGGCCCGGCGCGCTGGGCCGGCAACCGCGTGGAGAGGATCGCCGGCAACCGCTATCGCTTCGATGCGCTGGGCAACCTGGTCGAGCGTATCGGCGCCGACGGCGAGCGCCTGCGCCTGGCCTACGACGGCGCGCAGCGCCTGGTCCATCTGACGCGCGATTACGCCGACGGCACGCGGCTGGAGGCGCGCTACCGCTACGACGCGCTGTCGCGACGGATCGCCAAGGTGGTGCTGCGCGACGGTGTCGAGCAGCAGGTGCGCTTCGGCTGGGACGGCGATCGCCAATGCGCCGAAGCCTTTGCGCGGGAACTGCGCACCACCGTTCACGAACCGGGCGGTTTCGTCCCGTTGCTGCGCCTGGAGCAGGCCTGCGAGCCCGATCCCCCGGAGCTGCTGCAACTGCGCCAGGCGTTCGCCGCCGAAGGCCAGCCGCTGCCGGCGCAATGCGTGCCGGCGCTGGGCGAGGCGCGGATCGCTTTCTTCCACACCGATCACCTCGGTACCCCCCTGCAGCTGAGCGACGAACGTGGCCAACTGCGTTGGCAGGGCGTTCCGGACGACTGGCGGGCGGTAGCGCCGGAACGACAGCCGGGTGCGCAGCCGATCCGCTTCCAGGGGCAGTACCACGATGAGGAAAGCGGCTTCTACTACAACCGCTACCGTTACTACCTGCCGGAAGCCGGGCGCTATGCCAGCCAGGACCCGCTCGGCCTGGGCGGTGGCCCCAACCCCTATGCCTACGCGCTGAACGCGCCCACGCTGGCCTACGATCCCACCGGCCTGATCATCCCGCTGGTGGTGATCGGCGCCTTCGCCGCCCGCGCCGCGATCGGAGCGGCGCTGGGCGCCGGCATCGAGCTGGGGATGCAGACCGGCAAGCAGGTGCTGGGGCAGATGAAGGACAACTGGGACAGCGATCGCGACCTCACCGATATCAAGTGGAAGTGCATCGACATCAACTGGAAACACGTCGGCGCCTCGGCGGCCATCGGCACCGTGGCGCCGGGCATGCTCAGCACCGGCAAGACCGTGGTGCAGTCCGCCAAGGCGATCAGGACCCTTTCCGGACAGGCGGCCAACACCGCCAACCGCGCGGCCAAGCTGGCCGCGCGCAAGGCCGCCCATGCCGATACCATCAAGAAGGCCGTGGCCACCCAGGCCGCCTGGCAGACGGGCAAGCAGATCGTCAAATGCCCACTGAAGGACGAAGAAGAGGAGTGCCCGCCGCAATGATCAAGCATTACCTGCTGATGACCCTCGTCTGCATACCGCTGGCGTTGCTCTACGTCTGCCTGGAATGGTTCTTCGGCAACACCTGGGTGACCGTCGGGGTGTTCTTCGGCGTGCTCGTCGTGCTGCGCCTCGGGCTCTACCTCTACCGCCGCTCGAAGGGCATCAGGGACGGCTACCTGGACGAGTGAGGCCGACCCGGCATCGCGGAGCATCGACCCATGCAGGGCCTCTTCGTCAATGGCTCCGCCAGTCTTCCGCCGCCGATGCTGTCGCGCAGGCGCTGCTGGCGGCGTTCGCCTGGTAACCTGGCGAACTGCCTGTCTTCTTTGCCAAGGTCCGAGGAGCCGACCATGCACGACCTGCCTACCTACGACGATGTGATCGCCGCCGCCGCGCGGATCGCCGGGCATGCCAACCGCACGCCGGTGATGTCCTCGCGTACCCTCGACGAAGAACTCGGCGCGGAAGTCTTCTTCAAATGTGA
This sequence comes from Pseudomonas sp. PS1(2021), assembly GCF_020405165.1. Classification (NCBI taxonomy): domain Bacteria; kingdom Pseudomonadati; phylum Pseudomonadota; class Gammaproteobacteria; order Pseudomonadales; family Pseudomonadaceae; genus Pseudomonas; species Pseudomonas sp. PS1(2021). The sequence continues at coordinate 1,397,087 of NZ_CP084484.1, forward strand.
AAACCTGCAGCGCATGGGAGCGTTCAAGTTCCGCGGCGCCTTCAACGCGCTGTCGCGGTTTTCCGCTGAGCAGCGTGCCGCCGGGGTGGTGGCGTTCTCCTCCGGCAACCACGCCCAGGCCATCGCCCTCTCGGCGCGCTTGCTGGGGATCCCGGCGACCATCGTGATGCCGGCCGACGCGCCGGCGGTGAAGATCGAGGCGACCCGTGGCTACGGCGGGCAGGTAGTGCTCTATGACCGCTATACGGAAGATCGCGAGCAGATCGGCCGCGACCTGGCGCAGCGCCATGGCCTGACCCTGATCCCGCCCTACGATCACCCCGACGTGCTGGCCGGGCAGGGCACCGCGGCCAAGGAACTGTTCGAAGAAGTCGGTCCGCTGGACGCCTTCTTCGCGCCCCTCGGCGGCGGCGGCTTGCTCTCCGGCTGCGCCCTGGCGATCCGCGCGCTGGCGCCGGCCTGCCGGATCTACGGGGTGGAGCCGGAGGCCGGCAACGATGGCCAGCGTTCGCTGCGCAGCGGCGCCATCGTGCATATCGATACGCCGCAGACCCTCGCCGATGGCGCCCAGACCCAGCATTTGGGCAATCTCACCTTCCCGCTGATCCAGCGCAACGTCGATGACATCCTCACCGCCAGCGACGCCGAACTGGTGGATGGCATGCGCTTCCTCGCCGCGCGGATGAAGCTGCTGGTCGAGCCCACCGGTTGCCTCGGCCTGGCCGCCGCCCGCCAGCGCAAGGACGAATTGCGCGGCAAGCGGGTCGGGATCCTGCTCAGCGGCGGTAACGTCGACCTGGCGCGTTTCTGCGCCTTGCTCGGCGGCTAGCCGGCCGCTAGAGGCCGAGTCCTTCGCTGGCTGCCCAGCGCGCCATCAGGCGGTTCGACGGCAGGCTTTCGTCGAGCAGCTTGCGCGCGCTTTCCACCCCCGCGACCGGCAGGCCCTGCGGGTCGAGCAGGCCGATCTGCACCAGCACGCCGGCCTGGTCCCAATAGATGTGCTCGTGGTAAAGGCGGTCGCCGCGAAAGCGCACCACGCCGAGCATGGGGATTTCCACGAAGCGCCCGGTGGGTGGGACGCCGGGCAGCAGCCAGTCGATCTCGCAGCTGTGGGTGAAGCGCATGACGAACTCGTCGACCACCTGCAGCGCCCCCACCGTCCGCGAAATCGGCGTGAGGGTCATGTCCGGCGGGTTGCCGTGGATGAAGTGATGGCGGTAGAAGCGGCTCAGTTCGCGCTGGCCGACGCCGCCGGTGAGGGTCGGGACATGGTTGACGTAGGGCTCGGCGACCATGGTCGCCATGGTCGCGGCGACGTCGCGGGTATCGAACTCGTGGCGCACATGCTCGTCCCACAGCGCGGAGAGGTCGAAGTTCGGCCCGATCTCCCGCTTCAGGGCGGCGATGCTGCGTTCGTGAGCCATCAGGTAGGCCGGTTTGTCGAAGTGCATGCCGCCGACGCGGGCGAAGGCGTGATCGACGCCGGGGTAGAGGTACAACTCGGTCTTGGGCAGGTTGCGCAGGCAGGGCAGGATCGCGTCGCGGGCCTGCTGCGGGCAGTAGGCGTCCTGTTCGGCGAAATGCAGCACCAGCCGGCCCTTGATCTGTTTCGCCTCGTCGAGCAGCGCCTCGATGCCCATGCCGTAGTAGCCCACCGAGCAGGAGACGTCGGTGCGCGTCGCGGCGAGGTAGGCCAGCTTGCCGCCCATGCAGAAGCCGACGAAGCCGATCCCGGCGTGGACCACCTCCTCGCGTTGGCGCAGGTGCTCGATACAGGCGGCGATGTCGTCCACCGCGGCGTCCAGGTCGATGCGCTGGAACAGCTCGATGGCCTTGGCGAAGGCCGCTTCGTCGTAGCCCAGGTCGACCCCCGGCTGCAGCCGCCAGAACAGGTCGGGGACCAGGGCCACGTAGCCCTCTTCGGCGTACAGGTCGGCCACCGCGCGCATGTTCGCGTTGACGCCGAAGATTTCCTGACCGATCACCACGCCCGGCCCCTTGCCGCTGGCGGGGAGCGCGAGATACGCGTCGAACCGGCCGCTGCCGTCGGACGCGGCGATGCTGACGTACTGTCCCATGCCTGGATTCCTCATCGGGTTGTTGTTGGAGTGGGAAAACGGGAAAGCGAAGCGAACCAGCCTAGTAGGAACCGGCCGGCGGGTCATTGGCTATCCGCATGCTGGCGGGAGGGTATCCGGATTGTCCGGGAGCGAGGGGCGGGAGGCGGCGCGATCCTCGGCGAGCCGCTCGCGGATACCGCTCAGGCCCGCTGGCGCTGCCAGGGCGGGCCAGCGGCGAACCGCGCTTCCACCCATTGGCGGAACGCGCTGGCCGCCGCCGTGGCGTAGCGCGCCGAGGGGCGCACCAGGTAGACGCCGGCGTCGGCGTCCAGTTGCCACTCCGGCAGCACCCGTACCAGCCTGCCGGCTTCGAGGTCGCGGCTCATCAGCCACTCGCCGGCGGCGAAGATGCCCAGGCCCTGGCGTGCGGCGCAGAGCAGGGCCTCGTTGTCGTTGCTAACCATCGAGCCGCGTACCCGCACGGGCTGCTGTTCGTCCTGGCGGGTCAGCTTCCACTCCGGGTACGAGTGCAGTCCGCTGAAGCCGAGGCAATTATGTGCCGCCAGGTCGGCCGGGATACGCGGTACCCCATGCCGCTTCAGGTAGTCGGGAGCGGCGCCGAGGATGCGCCGATGGGCGCACAGCCGCCTGGCCACCAGGCGGCTGTCGGCCAGTTCGCCGACCCGGATCGCGAGGTCGAAGCCTTCCGCGATGATGTCGACGAAGCGCTCCGAATAGTCGGTTTCCAGCACCACCTGCGGATGCGCCAGGGCGAACTCCGCCAGCAGCGGACCGAGCCAGAGCCGGCCCATCGCCGACGGCAGGGCGATGCGCAGGCGTCCGCGCAGTTGCGCGGCGCCCAGGCTGGCTTCGTGCTCGGCCTCGTCGAGCAGGTCGACGGCCTGGCGGAAGCGGCTCGCCAGGCGCTCGCCTTCATCGGTGAAGCGCAGTTGCCGGGTGGTGCGTTCGACCAGGCGGATGCCGAGGCGACGCTCCAGTGCGCCGAGCCGCTTCGAGAGCACCGAGGGATGGCGTTGCAGGGCGCGGCCGGCGGCGGCGAACGAACCGTGCTCGGCCAGGGCCAGGAGCGTGGCGACTTCATCGGCCTGCCGGCTGTCGAACGGTTGCATGCATGCGCCTCTTGCGGGTGGGTCAGGGCAAGAGTACCAGCGCGCCTTGCGAGCGTCCCTCCAGCAGATCGGTATGCGCCACGGCCGCCTCGGCCAGCGGGTAGCGCCGCCAGACCCGGGGCTGGATGACACCGTCTGCATGGGCGCGCAGCACAGCCTGCGCGCGTAGCCGGTATTCCTCCGGGTTGGCGGTGTGGGCGGCGAGCGAGGGACGGGTGAGGAACAGCGAACCCTTGGCGTTGAGGGTGGCGACTTCGACGGCTGGCGGCACGCCGGAGGTAGCGCCGAAGGACACCAGCAGGCCGCGCGGACGCAAGCTGTTCAGGGATGCCTCGAAGGTAGCGCGACCGATGGGGTCGTAGACCACATCGACCTTGCGCCCGGCGGTCAGCTCGGCGACCTGGGCGGCGAGACTGGCCGCGTCGAACACCAGCACCTCGTCGCAGCCGGCAGCCCTGGCCCGCTCGACGCTTTCCGCCTTCGACACCACGCCGATCACCCAGGCGCCCAGGTGCCGGGTCCAGGCCGCCATCAACTGGCCGACGGCGCCCGCCGCGCCGTACAGCAGGATGCGTGTGCCGGGCCCGACGGGGTAGGTGGCGTGCAGCAGGTAGTGCGCGGTGATGCCCTTGAACAGCAGCGCCGCCGCGTCCTCGAAAGCGAGTGTGTCGGGCAGCTTCAGCAAGCGCTCGGCGGGGTAGAGCCGGGCGCTGGCATAGGCGCCCAGCGGGCCGGTGGCATAGGCGACGCGGTCGCCCGGCGCCAGTCCGGAGACTCCCGGACCCAGCGCGGCGACCACTCCGGCGCCTTCCAGGCCGAGGCCGGACGGCAGCGGAATCGGTACCGCTCCCGAGCGCTGGCCGAGGTCCAGCGGATTGACGCCGATGGCGGCCTGCTCCAGCCAGACCTCGCCGGGGCCCGGTTGCTGCGCCTGGACTTGCTCCAGGCGCAGGACCTCGGGGCCTCCGTTTGCGTTGAGGGTGATGCGACTGGGCATGGCGGTCTCCTTGGCTGCGTTCGTCGTTCCGGCAGTCTAATGAAGCATCCGGGGATGACCAGGTAGGTTCTTTGCAGTTGATTGCTGCACCGCATGCAGTAGTGAGACGGTGCTCCAAGGTGACCGAAAGTCGTGTTTCCGTATCGACAGGATTCGCCTAGTGTAAGGCGGCAGCCTGGACGGCCATGGTCCCTGTGGTCGCCGGGATCATTTCGGGAGAGTCCCATGACGGCACCTTTCAAGGATCATTTCTCCACGGGTTCGGCGAACTACGCCGCACATCGTCCGACCTACCCGGCGCAGTTGGTCGACGAGCTGGCCGCGCTCTGCCCCGGCACCCGCCTGGCCCTGGACTGCGGCTGCGGCACCGGACAGCTCACGGTGCTGTTGGCCGAGCGTTTCGAACGGGTGGTCGGTACCGACGCCAGCGCCGCGCAGATCGACAAGGCGCAGGCTCGCGGGCGGGTCGAGTATCGCGTGGCCCTGGCCGAGGACAGCGGACTGGCGGCGGCCAGCGCCGACCTGGTGACGGTCGCCCAGGCCGCCCACTGGCTGGACCTGCCGCGCTTCTACGAGGAAGTCCGGCGTGTGGCCCGCGCGGACGCCATCCTGGCTCTGGTTACCTATGGCGTATTGCATGTCGACGGACCCATGGAACCGCTGGTCCAGCACTTCTACCACCAGGTCGTCGGCCCCTACTGGCCTGCCGAGCGGCGCCACGTGGAGGAGGGCTACCGCAATCTGCCGTTCCCCTTCGAGGAGCGCCGCCTGCCGGACCTGGCCATCGAGGTGGCCTGGACCCTGGACGAACTGCTGGGCTATGTCGGTACCTGGTCGGCGGTGAAGGAGGCCGGCAAGGCCCTTGGCCAGGATCCGGGCGCCGCGTTCGTCGATGAGCTGCGCGAAGCCTGGGGCGACCCGCAGACGCGCTATCGGGTCAGTTGGCCGCTGACGGTGCGCGCCGGGGTGATCCGCTGAGCCATCGGACGCAATCCGAAACTCAACCATGACGGCGGGGAGAGCGCCGATCGCGTCCGCCTGCCGTCTACGCAGGTCGCTGCAACCCCCTGGCAGCCGCGGCGTCGCTTGAGCGCGGGCAGGGGGCAGGTGGTGCGCCGAGTCGTATTCGTCGAACTCGCCATGCCGCCCCAGGCCGGATCGGCGTGCAGGTTGCCAGTCCCTGGCGTACGGGCCGCTCAGTGCGTGCTTTCGTTTCACTGAGCCAGGTTTTCCAGCGCTATGAAGAAATCGCCCCGATTGCAGGATGAGTCTTGCTTTCGTCCCGGTTTCACTGCCGCTGGCTGCTGAATCGAGGGTGCACTCCGCGCAGTCCGGCCCCTCACCTTGAGAGCCGTTGCCATTGTCGGGGTTACCCACGTGCTTTCCAGCAGGTACGGAGCCGATGGGAGATCGAGTTGGCGAGAGTGCCGGCTTGCTCCGGCCTTCTGAAGACTCTTCTTGAATCAGAAAAACCTTACGCCAGAAGTAGTGGGGGCTGATGGCCCCGCTCGTTTCGATCCTTCATGGTTAGCGGGTTCTGTTCTTCTTCGCCGTGGAGAGTTTTCTGTGAGTGGTTCCCTCTTGGTACCGGCCAGTCTCGCCAGTCGCATCAGGCTCCTGCTGGTCATGACCCGGCGCGAGGTCGAACTGCGTTATCGCGACGCCATGTTGGGCCGCATCTGGATCATCGTCTCGCCGTTCCTGCTCTTGCTGATCTATACGTTTGTCTTCGGCTTCGTGCTGAAGTCGCGCTGGGGCGGAAGCCAGAGCACGCTCTCCTTCGCCTTGACCCTGTTTTCCGGACTCCTGCTGAACGGGATCCTCGCTGAAAGCCTGTCCAGGGCCCCGACTATCATCCAGGCCAACGCCAACTACGTGAAGAAGCTGGTTTTTCCCCTGGAGATACTTCCCCTCACACCGCTGCTGGCCGCTTTCTTCAACGCCATGCTCGGCTACCTGGTGCTCTGTATCTTTCTTCTCTTCAGCGGCGTCGAGCCGGGCTGGCAACTGGTTCTGCTACCGCTTGCCCTGCTCCCCTTCCTGCTCTGCGTGACGGGGCTGGCGTGGTTCCTCGCGGGGCTCGGGGTCTATGTTCGCGACATAGGGCAGTTCGTCCAGTTTCTCCTGGTGCTTCTGCTATTCATCAGCCCGGTGTTCTATCCGCTGTCTTCCTTGCCACCGGTAATGCAGCCCTACCTGTACCTCAATCCGCTGACGATCCCGGTGGAAATGGTCAGGGCGATCCTTTTCGATGCTCCCTATCCGACCCTTGGGGTCTTCAGCGTTTATTGCGTTGCGTCTCTGCTGGTCTGTTCATCGGGCTTCCTCTGGTTCCGTCGGGTTCAGGAAGGTTTTGCAGATGTCCTCTGAGGCCGTTTCCCCGGGCCCGCAGATGACGGCCGAGTGGATACCGCTGGGGCAGCGTTTGCTCGAACGCGGGTTGGTGAGCGGCCAGGAACTCGAGCGGGCGCTCGACCTGCAACGCCGGCTTGGCGGCCGTCTGGGAGGCATTCTCGTGCGTTCCGGAGCCATCTCGGAAAATACCCTCATGCAGGTGCTGGCGGAGCAACTGCGGTTGCCGCTGCTGGGGGACGACCTGCGGAAGCCGAGCGAAGAGTCCATCGCCGCATTCCTGCTCAGTACCCCGATCAATACCGACTGGTTCGTCGAAGAGCAACTGGTGGTCTGGGAGGAGGGCGAGCAACTGCTGTTCGCGGCGCGTGATCCGTTATCTCCTTCGATACGCGAAACCCTGGGCTATTTCTATCCGGAGCGCTCGATTCAAGCAGTGCTGTGCCGCTCCCAGGATCTGGACGGCTGGTTGGAGCACTCCCTGGACCTGGCCCGGCAAGGTGCGGATCGGCACGCCTACGGCAGCGAAGACATCCGCTACCTGCGGGAGTTGGCGGAGGAGGCGCCGGTAGTCGAACTCGTCAACAACGTGATGAGCCAGGCCATGGAAAAGCGCTCTTCGGATATTCACATCGAACCCCGGGAGTTCGACTTCCGTATCCGCTTCCGCGTCGACGGCGTCCTGCACGACCAACTGAGCCTTCCCCGCGAGCGATTCGCGGCGGTTGTCTCGCGGATCAAGCTGATCTCCGCCATCGACATCGCGGAGCGACGGTTGCCGCAGGATGGACGCATGAGCATCCGGGTCAGCGGTACGGAGCTCGACGTGCGGGTCTCCACCTTGCCAGGGGTGCATGGCGAATCGGTGGTCATGCGCCTGTTGCCGAAGGAGCGCGAGGGGTTGCGCCTGGACCGGCTCGGGATGCTCCCGGACCACTTGCGGAGGATGCGTGCATGGGTAGCGGAACCCCACGGCATCATCCTGGTGACCGGCCCCACCGGATCGGGCAAGTCCACCACGCTCTATGGCGCGCTGGAGGAAATCAATGATGGCGTGCGCAAGCTCATCAGCGTGGAAGATCCCGTGGAATACCAGGTGCCCAATATCACCCAGGTCCAGGTCCATGCCGACATCGGCCTGACCTTCGCTGCCGCCTTGCGCTCGATCCTGCGGCAGGATCCCGATGTGATCATGATCGGGGAGATACGCGACCTGGAGACGGCGGAGATCGCCGTACAGTCCTCGCTCACCGGTCACCTGGTGCTTTCGACCCTGCATACCAACGATGCGGTGAGCGCCTTCACGCGCTTGATCGACATGGGCGTGGAACCCTTCCTGGTGGCTTCGCCGGTGCGCGGTGTCCAGGCCCAGCGACTGGTGCGCAGGTTGTGCGCCCACTGCGCGGAACCTTGCGAGCCAACCCTTGCTGCGGCCGATCTGGCAGCGACCGAGGCGGCCACCGCGCGGCTGTTCCCGGGGCAGGCAGCGCAATGGCGCGTGGCGCGAGGCTGCGGCCGCTGCGAAGGTACCGGCTACAGCGGCCGTGTGGGCATCTACGAACTCGTCGATCTGTCTTCCGAGATGCGCGACCTGATCGTGCAGAGAGCTTCCCTCGAACAGATGCATCGGCTTGCCGCCAGCCAGGGACAGCGCAATCTGCGTGAAGATGGCTTGATCAAGGCCTGGTTGGGTATGACCAGTCTTGACGAGGTGCATCGCGTGACCAGCGGCTAAGCCCATGAATTTCATCTACCAAGCCGTCGATCGCAAGGGCAGGCGCGTTCGTGGCGAACTCTGCCTCCCAACGCGCCAGGATGCGCTGCGGCAGTTGCAGCGCCAGGGGCTCACCCCGCTCAGCCTGGAGGTGAAACGCCGCAACCTGGGCTCGCGACGTCGGCTCAAGGCCGAGGAATTGAACATGGCCATCCATGAGCTGGCCACCATGCTCGCGGCGGGAGTGAGCATGGCCGACGCGGTGGAGGCCCAGGAGCGAGGCGCGCGCCACCCGAAGTTGATTTCCGCCCTGCAGGAGATGGCCAATGGTCTGCGCCAGGGGCAATCCTTTCCCGTGGTGCTGGAGAGCGCCGGCCTCGACCTGCCGCGCTATGTATATCAACTGGTGGCGGCCGGCGAGATGACCGGAAACCTCGCAGGAGCCCTGAGGGACTGTGCCACGCAGATGGAATACGAACGGCGAACCCGCGCCGAGTTGCAAGGGGCGCTGATCTACCCTGCGATTCTGGTGCTCAGCGGGGTGCTCGCCGTGGCGACCCTGTTCGTCTTCGTCGTTCCGAAATTCGCCAATCTCCTGAACGAGACCGCCCAGCTCCCGTGGCTTGCCTGGGCAGTGCTGAGCATCGGGGTATGGAGCAACGAGAGTTCCGGCTTGCTGGCGTTCGCCGTCCTGCTGCTTGCTGGCGGCATTGCCGTGGCGCTGCGCAATCCGGCGCTCCGCGCCCATGCGCTCGACCAGTTGGTGCGCCTGCCCGTAGTCGGGGAATGGTTGATGCAGGCGGAAATAGCGCAATGGTCGAAGGTGCTTGGAACCCTGCTGGGAAATCGTGTGCCGCTGGTGGAGGCCCTGGCGCTTTCCGCCGCTGGCGTCCGCATTGCCCGGCAGCGCCGGACCCTGGAGCGAGTCACCCAGGATGTGCGGGCCGGCATCGCCTTGTCGGCAGCGTTGGAGGAGCGCCAGGCGGTCACGTCCATCGGTTCGAGCCTGGTGCGGGTTGGAGAGGCCTCCGGGCAGCTCGCGGAGATGCTGCAGAGCCTGGCGACGCTCTATGGAGAGGCCGGGCAGGCGCGAATGAAAAAGGCCCTGGTACTGATCGAGCCTTTGGCGATCCTGCTGATCGGCTCTGTGTTCGGCCTGATCATTACCGGCGTGGTACTGGCGATTACCAGCGCCAACGACATGGTGCTTTGAATGCCGGGTATCGATGCCGCGGCTGGTTGGATGAGACGTGAAGTGGAAACCGTATGAACAGAGCTGCACAACAGGGCTTCACCCTGCTCGAGATGATTGTGGTGTTGGTGATTATCGGCATGCTGATGGGGCTCGTCGGGCCGCGACTGTTCAATCAGGCCGACAAGGCGAAGGCGCAGACGGCGGATACCCAGGTGAAGATGCTCAAGGGCGCGTTGCTCACCATGCGCCTGGACATCGGCCGGCTGCCGACCGAAGAAGAAGGCCTGGCGCTACTCAACACGCCGCCTTCCGATGAACGTCTCGGGGCCTTCTGGCACGGGCCCTACCTCGAGGGCGGCGTACCGCTGGACCCCTGGAACCGGCCTTACCTGTACAGCGACAGGCCGAGTGCCGAACAACCCTTCACTCTCTACAGTCAGGGCGCGGATGGGCAGCCCGGTGGGAAAGGCCTGGATGCCGATGTCGGTTACGCGCCCAAACGTTGACCAGGCCGCGTTCACCTTGCTCGAACTGCTGGTGGTGCTGGTGATCGTCGGGGCCATTGCTGCGGTGGCGTTGCCCGGCCTGGTGAGGATGCAGGAGACCTGGGCGCGCAGGACCGCGCTGGACGATCTGTTCAATCAATTGCAGACCTTGGGCTATCGCGTGCGCAGCGATGGGCGGGAGCTGCTCATTGGTGAGAGCGGGGCGGTTCCCGAGCAGTTGCTGCGACTGCCCGATGGCTGGACGGTTACTGCTCGGCCGCCGATACGTTACATGGCAAACGGAGTTTGCCTGGGCGGAAAGTTGCAGGTCCATCATGGGCGCGCGACACATACGCTGCTGCTTCAGCCCCCCCTCTGCGCGCCCGGGACGATCCGCTGATGCCGGCGCGGCAGGAAGGCTTCACGCTCCTGGAGGCGGTGGTTGCGCTGACGCTCCTGGCAGTGGTCGGCGGTGCGCTTTTCGCCTGGCTCAACAGTGCCTTTCGGAGCATGCAGCGGGTCGAGGCGGCCGAGCTGCGCATCGAGACGGCTTGGGTGGCGATGGCCTATCTGGAGCGCATGAACCCTGCGCTCGAACCCGCAGGCAGGGTCCGGCTGGGGCATTACCGGCTGGAGTGGCGAAGTTCGCCGCTGTCCGCGTCGAAAGCGGCGGTGGGCCGCCATAGCGGCAGTCCGGGCATCTACGACGTGACCTTGTTCAGGGTCGTCGCCAGCATCCGGGCCGGCGATGGAACGCCGCAGACGCTGCAACTGGAGCTTCCCGGATACGTGGTCATCCCAGCGCGACTGGGTGATGGACCATGATCCGCTCGCGACGAAAACAGGGTGCATTCACCCTGCTCGAGATGATCGTGGTGCTGCTGGTCGTTTCCTTCATCGGCACGTTGCTCATGCAAGGGTTGAGCTATGCCAGCAAGGCCAACCAGTCCTTGCACCAGAGCCTGGGGCGCGGACAGGTCCGGGCGCTGACCTTCGATTGGTTCCGTGATGCGGTGGAGAACCTGGTCGCTCCCGAGGCTGGCGAGGTCCGCTGGCGTCTGCGAGGGGACGAACTCAGTTTCGAGGCCATGTCTGCCGCGGCCCTGGATCGCCGTGCGGGCATCCCGACGCCCTTGGCCTTCCGGCTTGAGCGGCGGGCAGGAGAGGACCGGACCGAGTTGATCTATGTGCGAAGGCTGGAGGACAGTCGCTGGCCCCTCCTGCATCTGCGCGGCGAAGCTCGCTTCCGCTATCTGGACGGTCACGGCCAGTGGCACCGGGACTGGCCGCCGAGCGCGCAACTGGCCGATACCCTTCCCGAGGCGATGGCACTGGCGGCTCCCGAGGAGCGTCTGTTTGTCCTTGTCGCGGTCGCACTGCCCAGAGCGAGGCCCGCCGAACATGATTTCTGATGGCGCACGCCGACATGCGGCGTCTGCCCGCTCGTCTGGCTTCGTTCTGGTCGGAGTGGTCTGGTTCCTGGCCATCATGACCCTGCTGGCCAGTGCCGCTGTACTCTGGGTCGGGCGCTCGCTGGATGCCACGGAAAACCGGCGCAAGGCGCTGCTTCGTGAGCTGGAGGAGCATGCCTTGCTGGCGCGGGTCCAATGGCTGGTGGCTACCCAGCGCTATACCGTCGCGGGCCTGAGCGTACCGGGAAATGCTGGCGCCGCGCCGAGCAAGGTGGACATGGACACTTCGATCCTGCCCATTGGCGGGGAGCTGCCTCTGGATGGCCGGGAGTTCTGCATGGCCAATGGCTGGTGCGTTGCGCTGCTCGATCGCTCTGCGCGCCTCAGTCTTTCCGGCATCGATCCGCGGGTACTGTCCAGGCTGCTGGCGGGGTTGGGGGTTCCCGCCGAGCAGGTGCAGGTCATGGTCGCCCAATGGTTCAGCTATCTCTATCCCGGCGCCGCTCCACGACTGGGTAGTGCCGCGCAAGCCAGCGACAGGTCCTCTCCGGGCCAGGCCCGGCGCCGTCCGTTGCGCTCGGTGATGGAAGTCTTCCGGCTGGAGGCCTGGCGCCCCTGGGAAGCGCATTTGCTCGACGCCGGTTGGCGCGATCTGGTCGCGGCGGACGAGGCGGCGCTGAACATCAACACCGCGGATGCCCGAATCCTGTCTCTTGCCTGGGGACTACCGGAGGACGCTGTCGGCCGACTGCTGCAAGCCCGCTGGCAGCGTCCGTTCACCCGGATGTCGGACCTGCATGACGTCCTCGGGGGTCATGCGAGGCTGGTTCCCGAGGATGGATGGGCGCGCCTGGCCAGTCCGGTCCTGTCGATTCGGCTCTACCCGCCAGGAGCCGAGCAGGGGACGGAATACGAGGTCCGCTTCAACTCAGAGCACCGCCTGCTGCCACCCTGGCAGCTTCTCTCGAAGAGGTCCGTGAAGATAAATGATCGCTACTCGAATCCTCCGTTGCATCCCGATATCGCCCCCGGGGTTCTTGCCGCCCCGCTTGTGGCAAGGCCGTGGTAAGGATGGCCGGGCGCAGCTTGAGTGGGTACGTAGAGGTACAGGGTTGGCGCGGCGCGCCCCAGCGCAGTGGATCGTGGATCGGGCGTGGTGTGTCTATCGCTGTCTCGATCTCAATCATGTGCCGCGCTCTGACCGGTATCAGGCACTGGCGTTGAAGCTTGCCGCCCTGGCGCCTTTTCGCCGCGCGGGCCATTACGTAGCCTGGCGGGGTGGCCATGCTCTGGTCTGGTTCTGGGATGAGGTCCGGGAGGCCGTTGCCGAAGACTGCGTCGACCAACCTCGGCGTTATCGCTGTATCCCCGAATCCCTGCTGCAGGCTCCCCCTCGGTCGATCGCGGAAGGCGAGACGGTTCGGCTGCTTCGGGTTCGCTCCGGGCTGGATCTCCAGGTCTGGAGAGATGGCTGCCTTGTCCTGAGCCATTTCTTTCCCAGCCCACCCCAGCCAGAACAATGGGTTCGGTTGCTCCGGGGGCTGGCGGGAATACGCATCCCGGAGAGCCTGGTTGCCGAGCCTGGAGAGTCACTGGGCCGTCCCTGGGCCGTTCCGGCGGCGGAAGCAACGCTGCTGCGATGGGAGCGTTGGTTGCCGCATGGGCTCATAGCCACCCTGTTGCTGGGATGCGGATTCAATCTGGGGGAAGGTTTGTCCTGGTGGTGGGCCGAGCGTGCGCTGCGAACGCAGTACGACCAGCTGAGCGGCCAGGTCTCGCCGATCCTCAGCGCACGCAACCAGGCCTTGCAGACCAATCGGATGGCCACGGAGCTGGGGCGCGCTTTGCAGCATCGCTCGCAGGTGGCGCTGCTGGGACAGGTAGCGGAACTGTTGCCGAAGGACAGTCGGTTGCTCGCCTGGCGCTATCGAGGCTCCGAGCTGGAGTTGCGGATTGGCACCGACAGTGTCGACCCGCGTCTCTATGTGAGGCGTTTCATGGAGTCGGGGAGTTTCGAAGATGTCAGGGTGGAACCTTCGCAGAGCGAGGGGCTATCGCTGAGCCTGGTCCTGCGTACGCCGGGGGAGGGTGCCTGATGTCGGACTTCCAGCGATCACTGCAGTTCCAGGGGCGGAACCTGCAACGACAATGGCAGGAAAAACCACTCTTGCGCATGGCCATCTGGAGCCTGTGCCTGCTGCTGGTTGTGCATCTGGTCATGCTCAGCATGGATTGGAGGGAGGAACGAGGGGAGGAATATCGTCGTCTGGCCGGGGAATGGCTCAAGCTCCAGGACGTTTCCCGGCAGATCGCCTGGCCGGAGCGGGCGATGCAGGCGGAGCAGGTCCTGAACCTTCAGCGAGAGCGCTTCTGGCAGGCGCCGAATGCGTCGCAGGCGAGGGCCGATGTGCAGGCCTGGCTGACCGAGCGGGTTCGCCTGGCGGGCGTCCCTGACGCGGAAGTGAGCGTACTGCTTCCTCGCGGCTTCGAGAAGCAAGGGACGATCGCGCGTATCGAGGCCCAGGTTCGCGGGCAGTTGCAGCCAGCCTCGTTCAGTCGGTTGTTGCAGGATATAGAAGCGGAGCAGCGGCAAGTATCGGTGGAGTTTCTGGAACTGAACAATATGTTGTCGCCCATGCTCAATCTACAATTGTCGTTCCTGTTCGTAGCGGCCTATTGAAGCGGATGCGGATCGGGCAGCACCCGTTTGCCGGAAGAGTTCGGCGGAGGGCGGTGCCCTTCGATGGAGCGAGTTGCCGCCAGGCGGCCGGGAAACCGAATCCGCTCGGGACGCCTGCGATTCGGCTCTCCGGCCCGCCATTGTCGCATTCGCGCAGCGAAGAACGGCCAGTCTGGTCCGCCCTGTAAACAAGTGCAAAATTTTACTTCATGGTCGGCTTGGCACTCCGAGCCGGCTCGTCCATGCTGGAGCACAACTTTCCCATGGATACCATTGCCATGAAGTTCCTGCTGCCCCTGCTGCTGTTATTCCCGCTTTCCGCTCTCGCCGACGACAAGGACTACGACCAATGCATACTCGACTACCAACGCACGGCGAAGAGCGGGGTGGCGGTTCACTTCATCACCCAGGCCTGCGACAAGTTGTATAACGACGGCTCCTTCCTGCTGTCGCGGGAAAAGGCTTATTACGAGTGTCTGCTGGAGAACCTGCCGGGGGTGGAGAACAACCTGGCGGCGCAGAAGATCAGGAGCGCTTGCGAATCGAAGTCGCAGAATTGATCTGGCGAGGAGGGGAGCGAAAGTAGCCAGTGGGGTTTCCGACGGCATCGGCAGGATGCCGTCGGGAAAACCGGCTTAGCGTTGCAGCCAGGATTCGACGGTTTCGGAACCGTACTGTTCTTTCCAGGCTTTCAGAACCTTGTGGTTGCCGCCCTTGGTTTCGACGACTTCACCGTTGTTCGGGTTCTTGTAGACCTTCAGGGCGCGGGCACGGCGCTGCGGAGCGGCGCTGACGGTGACCGGAGCCTTGGGGTCGATGATGGCGATGATGTTGTGCAGGGTCATGCCGTACTTGTCCATCAACGCCTGCAACTTGTCCTTGAATTCCAGTTCCTGCTTCAGGCTGCTGTCGCTTTTCAGCTTTTCCAGCAGGGCCAGTTGCTCCTGAAGTTTGCGCTCTGCCTCGCGGAACTCGGCAAGTTTGGACATTCGTTTCACTCCCGTTCTAAAAATATGGTGCTGGGTTTTGGTGCATTTATAGTGGCTTTACGGACTTTCCGTGTCCGCGGCAAAGGATAAGTCTTTATCTACTGGAAGAACAATATAGTTGCACGGTTTTATTGACTAACGGACTGTAGGGACAGCTTGCCGGATGTTTCCCGGAAGAATATGAAACCTTTATGTCCGTGGGGATAATGCTTCGTACAACCCATGGGAGAGAGACGGCAGAACGGGCCCGTTGTGTGGAAGCCCGTTTTAGAGCAGATGGCGAAGCGCCAGGGGAGAGTCGGGCGAATCAATCGCCCCGATATTCGCAACCGCTGGTGCAAGTTTCGTGGACGCGGACCTTGGAGAGTTCCGGCAACAGCGGCTTGAGTTGTTGCCAGATCCAGCGGCAGAGGTTTTCGCTGGTGGGGTTTTCCAGGCCTGGAATATCGTTCAGATAATTGTGGTCGAGTTGCTCGTAGATCGGCTTGAAGATCGCCTTGATTTCCGCGAAGTCGCGGATCCAGCCGGTATGCGGATCGACCTCACCTTCGATGTGGATGGCGACACGGAACGAGTGGCCGTGCAGGCGCCCGCATTTGTGGCCTTCGGGGACGTGGGGCAGGCGATGGGCGGATTCGAAGGTGAATTCTTTGAAGAGTTCCACTGTAGTGCGCTCTGGATCGGGGTTATCGGACAACCGGAATGGGGGCGCCATGGTAGCAGGTTTGCGCGCCGGACCCGGTCTGCTCCGACCGGGCGGTCGTTTACCTGAGTTGCAGGCGGCGCGCCAGGCGCGCCAGGTTGGCGCGATCCAGGCCCAGCTCGCGTGCAGCCGAGGCCCAGCTTCCCTGGTGGCGGGCCAGGCAGTCCTGGATCAGGCGGCGTTGGTAGGCGTCGGTGGCCGCGCGCAACGAGTGACCGGTCGTTGGCGCGGCGGGCGCGGGCTCGACCACGCTGCGAGGTGGCGCGGGGGGGTCCGCGGGCAGGTCGAGATCCTGCCGATGCAGGGTGACGATCCGCGACCGCTCCGGATTGTGGCCGAGGGCCTTGAGCGAGGCGCGGCCGACCAGGTGCTCGAGTTCGCGCACGTTGCCCGGCCAGCGATAGTCGAGGAGCGCGGCCTGGGCCTCGTGGTCCAGGCGCAGGCTGCGCAGTCCCAGGCGCGGTCGGTTTTCCTCGAGGAAGTAGCCGGCCAGCAGGAGGATATCGCGGCCGCGCTCGCGCAGCGGCGGCACGCGCAAGGGATAGACGCTGAGGCGATGGTAGAGATCGGCGCGGAAGCGCCCGGCACGCACTTCCTCGGCCAGGTCGCGGTTGGTGGCTGCGATCAGGCGTACGTCGACGCGGTGCTCGCGATCGGAGCCGACCCGCTGCAACTGCCCGCTCTGCAGCACGCGGAGCAGCTTGGCCTGCACCGCCAGCGGCAACTCGCCGACCTCGTCGAGGAACAGGCTGCCGCCGTCGGCCAGTTCGAACTTGCCGCGCCGTTCGTTGACCGCGCCGGAGAAGGCGCCGCGCACATGGCCGAACAATTCGCTTTCCACCAGGGTCTCGGGCAGCGCGGCGCAGTTGAGACTGATCATCGGCTTGCCGCTGCGCATGGAATGCCGGTGGATGGATTGCGCCACCAGTTCCTTGCCGACCCCGGTCTCGCCGGTGATCAGTACGCTCAGGTCGCTGTTGGCGACCAGGCGGATTTCTTCCAGCAGCGCCTTGTGCGCGGCGCTCTGGCCGATCATTTCCCGTGGCCGCTCGCCAGCGGCTTCGAGATAGGCCTCGGCGCGCTGGTGCTCGTCCTCGGCGCGGCGGGTCAGGTCGCGCATCCGCTCGCTGGCCTTGACCGTGGCGGCGGCGAGGCTGGCGAAGGCCTCCAGGGTATCCAGGTCGGCGCTGGCGAAGCGCGACGGATCGAGGGTATCCAGGGTCAGCAAGCCCCAGGGCTGGTCGTCGAGGTACAGCGGACAGCCCAGGCAATCATGGATTTCCAGGTGGCCGTGGAGGCCTTCCACCAGACCGTCGTAGGGATCGGGCAGGCCGCAGTCGGCGGGGAAGCGGGTCGGCCCGCGGCGCTCCAGGAGGGCCTCGAGGCGCGGATGTTCGCCGACCCGGAAGCGCCGGCCGAGGGTGTCCGGGCTGAGGCCGTCCACCGCCAGCGGGATCAGGTATTCGCCGTCCAGGCGCAGCAGCGCGGTGGCGTCGCAGGGCAGCAGGTCGCGCAGGGCCTGGAGCAGGCGGCGGTAGCGTTCGTCTTCCGGCAGGTCGCGGGACAGGTCGGCAACCAGCGGGATCAGGGTGGCAAGCAAGGGATTGGTGGTCATTTCGACCTCTTTGCAGTCCTAATGACTCTGAATGGTTGCAGTCATTATGACCTATGTCGGCCTGCAAGGCCCGTGAATTCTGGTAGTTTGCCTTGGCACGCTTCCTGAAATGCTTCGAGGTGAAACAAAACCTTGCATGCGTCAGGAGTCATCTATGTTGTCCAATGCCCAACGTGCCCTCATCAAAGCCACCGTACCGCTGCTGGAGACCGGCGGTGAAGCGCTGATCACCCATTTCTACCGCACCATGCTCGGCGAGTACCCCGAGGTTCGCCCGCTGTTCAACCAGGCCCACCAGGCCAGCGGCGACCAGCCGCGGGCGCTGGCCAATGGCGTGCTGATGTACGCCAGGCACATCGACCAGTTGCAGGAACTCGGCCCGCTGGTGGCCAAGGTGGTGAACAAGCATGTCTCCCTGCAGGTGTTGCCCGAACACTATCCGATCGTCGGCACTTGCCTGTTGCGGGCGATCCGCGAGGTCCTCGGCGAACAGATCGCCACCGACGAAGTCCTCGAAGCCTGGGGCGCGGCCTACCAGCAACTGGCCGACCTGCTGATCGAGGCCGAGGAGTCGGTGTATGCCGCCAGCGCCCAGGCCGAGGGCGGCTGGCGCGGCGTGCGGCGCTTCCGCGTGGCACGCAAGCAGGCGGAGAGCGAGGAAATCACCTCGTTCTACCTGGAGCCGGTGGACGGCCAGCCGCTGCTGGCGTTCCAGCCGGGACAGTACATCGGCCTGCGGCTGGACATCGACGGCGAGGAAGTGCGCCGCAACTATTCGCTTTCCGCTGCCAGCAACGGCCGCGAATACCGCATCAGCGTCAAGCGCGAGGCGGGTGGACGGGTCTCCAATTACCTGCATGACCGGGTCGCCGAGGGCGACGAGCTGGATCTGTTTCCGCCGGCTGGCGATTTCGTCCTGCGTGACAGCGACAAGCCGCTGGTGCTGATCACCGCCGGCGTCGGCATCACCCCGGCCCTGGCCATGTTGCAGGAAGCGCTGCCGCAGGCGCGGCCGATCCGCTTCATCCATTGCGCCCGGCATGGCGGCGTGCATGCCTTCCGCGACTGGATCGAAGACGTGTCGGCGCAGCACGAGCAGGTCGAGCACTTCTTCTGCTACAGCGAACCGCGTGCCGGCGACAGTGCCGACGCCGAGGGATTGCTGAGCCGCGAGAAACTGGCCGACTGGTTGCCGCAGGAGCGCGACCTGGACGCCTACTTCCTCGGACCCCGGCCTTTCATGGCGCAGGTCAAGCGCCACCTGGCCGACCTCGGCGTACCCTCGCAGCAATGCCACTACGAGTTCTTCGGTCCGGCCGCCGCGCTGGACGCCTGAAGCGACGGGCCGGCGCGAGGTGCGTCGGCCCTTTTTCGGAAAAAGGAGATCGAGATGAACGCTCTGTTCGATTGTCCACGGCGGGTGCTGCGGATCGGTCACGGGCTGCTGGCGGCCGGCCTGGCGCTGCTCGTCGCCGGCGTGATCGCCGCCTATTTCCTCGACCGCTACCTGAACATGCCGGCGCTGGTGTTTTCCCATGCGCTGGTGATCCTCGGCCCGACCCTGTTGAAGATTGGCTACGTGATGCGCCTGAGCGCGCTGTTCCGCATGCGTCGACCCGGTTGGGAGGTCTGCTGTGCAAGTGCTTGATCGTTCCAGGCTGATGGCCATACCGCCGATCTGGCGCCTGGGCTTCCGCCCGTTCTTCCTCGGCGGCGCGCTGTTCGCGGTCCTCGCCATCGCGCTCTGGCTGGCGGCGCTGGCCGGGCTCTGGAGCGGCTGGCAACCGGTCGGTGGCTGGCTGGCCTGGCATCGTCACGAAATGCTCTTCGGTTTCGGCGTGGCGATCATCGCCGGCTTCCTGTTGACCGCCGTGCAGACCTGGACCGGCGTACCCGGCCTGCAGGGCAAACCCCTGGCCCTGCTCGCCGGGCTCTGGCTGGCGGCGCGCCTGGCCTGGCTATTCGATGCGCCGCTGGCGCTGCTGCTGGTGCTGCAACTGAGCTTCCTGCCGCTATTGGCCTGGGCTATCGGTCGCAGCCTGTGGCGGGTGCGGCAGAAGCGCAATTACCCGGTGGTGGGCCTGTTGCTGCTGTTGACCCTGGCCGACGCCCTGGTCCTGCTCGGCCTGTTCGAGGGCAACGACGACTGGCAACGGCGTGCCTCCATCGCCGCGCTATGGCTGATCGCCGGGATGATGAACCTGATCGGCGGGCGGGTGATCCCGTTCTTCACCCAGCGCGGTCTCGGCCGTCAGCAGCAGGTGCCGGCGATCGCCTGGCTGGACAATGGCATCCTGCTGGGCTGCGTGCTGGTGGCGCTGCTCACCGCCGCGGGCGTCACGACGCAGCCGACGCCCTGGCTTGCAGGACTGTTCGCCGCCCTCGGTGGTGCGCAACTGTGGCGCCTGTGGCGTTGGCGCGATCGCGGCATCTGGCAGGTGCCGCTGCTCTGGTCTCTGCACCTGGCATATTTCTGGATCGCCGTGGCGCCGCTTGGCATGGCGCTCTGGAGCCTGGGCCTGGCGCTGGCGCCGAGCCAGGCGCTGCACGCGCTGGCGGTGGGCGGCATGGGCGGGTTGATCCTGGCGATGCTGGCACGGGTCACTCTCGGCCATACCGGTCGCGCGCTGCAACCGCCGGCAGCGATGCCCTGGGCTTTCGCTCTGCTCAATCTCGGCTGCGCGGCGCGGGTGTTCCTGCCCAGCCTGTTGCCGGCGAACTGGGCGCTGCCCCTGGCAGGCGGACTGTGGGCTTTGGCGTTCCTGCTGTTCGCCTGGTTCTATGCGCCGATGCTGTGTCGTCCGCGGGTCGACGGCCATCCCGGTTGATCAGGGGGCTTGCCGCAGACGCCGCAGCTCCTGGTTCAGCCAGTCGGCGGAGTTGCGCGTCTGCGTGGCGCAGCGCACCTGGTAGGGCTTGCCGCTGAGGCTGCTCTGGGTCGCGGCGCGCTCGATGAAGTCCTCGCTGCTGGCGACCAGGTCCTTGCGCTCCAGGTAGTCGAGCTTCTTCTGCAGGTGGGCGCGGGCTTCCGCGGCCGGGTATTCGCTGCCGTTGCGGATGAAGGTGCAGCCGCTGTCTTCAACAAAGCTCAGCAAGCGGCCGATCTCCTGGCTCGCCTGCGGGGAGGGCGCGGCCAGCGCCGGCAGGCTCGAGGCCAGCAGCCAACAGGCGGCGCAGGTAGTCCGCCAGGTAATCGTGAAAACGCGCATCGTTCCAGTACTCCATGTGGCTCAACGGGGTGTGCCGCTTGTACCAGGGTCCGACCGGCAGGGCGAGGTCCTCGTGGACGACCGCGGCGTAGTTCTGCAACGGCCGCAGCGGATAGCCGAGCGGATCGGCCGGCGCGTAGACGTTCAGCCAGCGTGCCTGCTGGCGGATGGCCGGGGGCAGGCAGTGGCCGGGAAAGCGGATCGGGCAGACCTTCTCGTAGGCGAAGGTGAACAGCGGGATGTTGCAACCGAAGGTGACCAGCCCGGCCAGGGTTTCCAGGCCGAGGAAGGGGTCGATCGAGCAACTCGGCGTGCGGTTGAGTTTCTGCTGGTCCCAGATGAAATTGGACACGATGTGCCCGCCCAGGGAGTGGGCGAGGATCACCAGCGGCGTCTGCGGCCCGACTTTCGCGCGCAGGGCCATGATCCCGCTGCGCACGTGCTGGTGGACCTGCTGGTAGGTGGTGTCGTAGGCGGCGCTGACCTTGCGGTAGCCGCTGGCGTCGCCGAGGAATAGCGTCACCGCCCGGCGCAGCCAGCGCCAGCCCAGCGGCTCGCGCTCGATGCGCTTGAGGTAGGCCAGCTCGCGGGCGTCCAGTACGCTGGCCCAGTACAGGCTCTGGAAGGCCACCTCGCCGGCTTCCGCGCCGAGACGTCGGCGCAGCGCCGCCACCAGTTCGCGGGCGTAGCTGTGCAGACCGTCCTCGTCGCGGCTATCGGGCTGGTCGCCGATGCCGTGGATCAGCGCTACGGCCAGTTTCATGCAGGATCCTTCTCGTCGGTGGCGGCTCAGTCCAGCGCTTGCAGGCGTTCGCCGAGCCGGCCGCCGTCGACCAGTTCGAGGAATTCGTCGCCGAGCCTGCGGCTTTCCGCCATCGCCTGGCGCCAGTAGCGCTCGCGGCCGTCGTCGTCGCCGAGGTAGCGGGTGAAGTCCTTGCGGTCCGGCAGCTTGGCGTGCGGCAGGCGCGCCAGGTACTCGCGCGACGGCGCCAGCAGCAGCACGTCCTGCAGGCGCCCGGCGTCGCCACGGCGCCAGGGCAAGCCCTTGTCGAACCAGCCGGGGATCACCTTGTCGGTGAAGTGCGGGTAGAGCACCACGCCGCGGTCCTCGTAGGGCAGGTCGAGATGGTAGTCGAGCAGGCCGCCGTCGCGGTAGGTGCCGGGGCCGGCGCCAGGCAGGTCGCGGACGCCTTCCATGACCATCGGGATCGAGCCGGAGGCGAGCAGCGCCTGGCGCAGGTTGCCGCCGTCCAGGTGCAGGTAGCGCGACGGGAAGTCGGTCAGCGCGGCCAGCGGCGGCGCCTGGCGGGCGTCATGCAGGATCACCCGTTCGAAGTGGCGGTGCAGATGGCGGCGGCCGATCAGGTTGTCGCGGATCACCGAGGACAGCCCCAGGCCGAGGCTGGCCTTGTGGTCGTGGGCGAGGCGCCCGTGGCTCTTCACCACCACCACGTTGAGGCGGTACAGCGGGTTGTCGAGGATCCGCGCGTCCTGGCCGGCGAGCAGGTCGTCGAGCATCGCCGCGCACTTGCGCGAGACTTCGGCGATGCTCACGCCCTTGGGAAAACGCTGCCGGGTGTACAGCTCGCCGAGGCGGGTGAGGCCGGCCACGGCGTCGGGCAGGCAGGCACTGGCGAAGCGCCAGGAACCGATGGAGGCGCCGATCAGCGAGCGTTCACGCGGGGCGCGCGGCAGCCACTCGCCGAAGATCGCCAGGTCCAGTCCCTGGATGCCCAGCGCCTTTGGCCCGCCGGCGGCACCGGGGACGATGCCGACGTCGGCCGGCTGCAGGCCGCGCTCGCGGATGCGGGCGAGGGCGCGGCGACCGGCCTTGAGGGTCAGTGCGGGGGACTTGATCTGGATGGCTGGCATGCTGGTCTTCTCCCTTGCGGACCGGCGATTATAGGACGAGTTGTCGCAGGACCAAGCGCTTTCGAACGCCGGCGAGCCCCATCGCAGAGGCTTTCCGTTACCCTATGGCGCGCCCCGGCCATGTCCTTGCGGCAAATTCAGCTTCAATTAAGAGCGCCCGGTTAATCTGCAAACCGTCGAAAGCAACACGATTGATTCCCACGGAGAGATTCCCATGAAGAAACTGACTGCCCTGTTCGCCGCCACCGCCATCGCCCTGACTGCCGGCCTGGCCCAGGCCCGCGACCTCGGCCCGGACGAGGCGCTGAAGCTGCGTGACGCCGGGACCATCAAGTCCTTCGAAGAGCTGAACAAGAACGCCATCGCCAAGCATCCCGGCTCGAGCGTCCACGATACCGAGCTGGAAGAGGAATACGGCCGCTATATCTACCAGGTCGAGTTGCGCGACCCGCAGGGCGTGAAATGGGACCTGGAGCTGGATGCCGCTACCGGCGCCGTGCTCAAGGACCACCAGGACGACTGATGAAGTGGCTCATGCGCTACGCCGGGATCGTCGCACTGGTCCTGGCGGTCATCAGCCTCGAGGCGATGGCGCGCGACCTGGACCAGGACGAGGTCCTGCGCCTGCGCCAGGACGGCGTGATACAGCCGCTCGAATCCCTCATGCAGGAAGCCCTGGGGCGTTACCCCGGGGCGCGCCTGCTGGAGGTCGAGCTGGAAGAGGAAGACGACGTGTATGTCTACGAGGTGGAGTTGCTCACCCGCGACGGCGTCGTGCGTGAACTGGAACTGGATGCCCGCAACGGCCGCATCCTGAAGGACGAGGAAGACGACTGATGCGGTTGCTGCTGGTTGAGGATCACGTTCCCCTGGCCGACGAACTGATGGCCAGCCTGACCCGCCAGGGCTACGCGGTGGACTGGCTGGCCGACGGCCGCGACGCGGCGGTGCAGGGCGCCAGCGAACCCTACGACCTGATCATCCTCGACCTCGGCCTGCCCGGGCGTCCCGGCCTGGAGATACTCCAGGAGTGGCGTGGGCTGGGACTCGCGACTCCGGTGCTGATCCTCACCGCGCGCGGTTCCTGGGCCGAACGCATCGATGGGCTCAAGGCCGGTGCCGACGACTACCTGACCAAGCCGTTCCATCCGGAAGAGCTGGCCTTGCGCATCCAGGCCCTGTTGCGCCGCGCCCATGGGCTGGCCAACCAGAGCCAGCTGGAGGCCGCCGGGCTGCGCCTGGACGAGCAGCGCCAGTGCGTGTGCCTGAACGGCGCCGACGTCGACCTGACCGCCGCCGAATTCCGCCTGCTGCGCTATTTCATGCTGCACCCCGGCCAGGTCCTGTCCAAGGGGCACCTGGCCGAGCATCTGTACGACGGCGAGACCGAACGCGATTCCAACGTCATCGAGGTCCACGTCAACCACCTGCGGCGCAAGCTCGGCCGCGAGGTGATCGAGACCCGCCGTGGCCAGGGCTACCGCTACGCCGGGGTGGCCGCCGGATGAGGTCGATCCAGCGGCGCCTGAGCGTCGGCCTGTTCGCGGTGCTGCTGGTGGTCGGGCTGGTCCTCGCGCAGACCGGCCTGTGGCTGTTCGACCAGGGCCTGCGGCGCTATTTCGCCGGCAATCTGCGCGAGGAGGCGGAGAACCTGCTGGTGGCCATGGTGCGCGGGCCGAACGGCATGCAACTGGACGAGCAACGCCTCAACCCGGCGTTCCAGCGCCCGTATTCCGGGCGCTATTTCGTCATCGAGCTGGAAAAGGACACCTGGCGCTCACGCTCCCTGTGGGACAGCGAGCTGGAAGTGCCGCACAAGAAAGGGCTGGTGCAGGGCCTGGTCGATGGGCCCGAGGAGCAGCGACTGCTGGTGTTCCGCGGCCACTACAAGCGCATGGGCCAGAAGCTGCGGATCGTGGTGGCGCAGGACTATACGCCGATCCTGGAAAGCTTCGCCCGTGTGCAGTGGATGGGTCTGGGCGCCGGCGCCCTGGCGCTGCTCCTGGTATTGCTGTTGCAGCGCCTGACCGTGCGTCGTTCGCTGCGTCCGCTGGAGGAGGTGCGCCTGCAGATCGCCCAGCTGCAGCAGGGCCAGCGTAGCCAACTGGACAACCAGGCTCCCGAGGAACTGGAGCCGCTGGTGGAGCAGATCAACCACCTGCTGGCGCACACCGAGGAGACCCTGAAGCGTTCGCGCAACGCCCTGGGCAACCTCGGTCACGCCCTGAAGACGCCGCTGGCGGTGCTGGTCAGCCTCGCCGAGCGCGAGGAGATGGCGCGCCAGCCGGAGTTGCAACAGGTCCTGCGCGAACAGCTGGAACAGATCCAGCAGCGCCTCGGTCGCGAGTTGGGCAAGGCCCGCCTGGTCGGCGAAGCGCTGCCTGGCGCACATTTCGATTGCGCCGAGGAGTTGCCGTCGCTGTGCGACACCCTGCGCCTGATCCACGGCCCGCACCTGCAGGTGAGCTGGAGCGCGCCACCGGGGCTGCGCCTGCCATGGGACCGCGAGGACCTGCTGGAGATGCTCGGCAATCTGCTGGACAACGCCTGCAAGTGGGCCGATAGCGAAGTCCGCCTGACTGTCGCGCAGGGCGAGGGCATGGTCCGCCTGAAGGTCGACGATGACGGCCCCGGCATCCTCCCCGACCAGCGCCAGGCGGTGCTCGAGCGGGGTACCCGGCTCGACGAGCAGGTCAGCGGCCATGGCCTGGGCCTGGGCATCGCGCGCGACATCGCCGAGGCCTGCGGTGGCCGCCTGAGTCTCGAGGACAGCCCGCTGGGCGGCCTGCGGGTGAGCGTCGAGTTGCCGTTGCAGAAGAGCGGCCGCGCCGCCAGGGCTTAACAGTTCTTCACCATTTGCCGACAGTCCCGGCAAGATTTCCTCCTGCGCTTTCCCTAGCATCCCGGGCTTCTTGCAAGGAGGTCTTGGACGATGAAACGGCGGACGAGTACGGGCCGCTGGCGCTGGGCGCTGATGCTGCCGGTGCTGGTGTTCCTGTTGGGCGAGTCCAGTGGACAGCGAGAGGAGGGGCGGTCGCCGCGGTTACCCGCGCAGGCTCGCTACGAGCAGGCCGTGGAAAACGCGTTGCGCAGCGAGCGCGGCGAGCCGCGACAGGCCGGGACAGCGGCAGCGAAGGTGGCCGAGACGGGAGCCCCGGCACGTCTGCGCGGCTGGCTGCGCTCGCTGGCCCGCCTGGCGATCTGGGGGACCTACGGCCCCCCGGCGCTATTCAGGCCGTGAACGGTCAGGCCTTGAACTGTTCCATCAGGCCCTGCTGGTGGTTGGCCAGGCGGTTCAGCGACTGACTGACCTGGGCCGATTCCTCGGCCTGACTCGACAGCGACTCGGTGACGTCACGGATCGCCGCGACATTGCGGTTGATCTCCTCGGCTACCGAGCTCTGTTCCTCGGCGGCGCTGGCAATCTGCAGGTTCATGTCGTTGATCACCGTCACCGCCTCGCCGATCCGTTGCAGCGCGGCCACCGCTTCATCCACCTGCTCGACGCTGCCCTGGGCCTGGCGATGGCTGCCATGCATGGCGTCGACCACGTCGCGGGTGCCCTGTTGCAGGCCTTCGATCACCCCGCGGATCTGTTCCACCGAGTCCTGGGTGCGCCGGGCGAGGTTGCGCACTTCGTCGGCGACCACCGCGAAGCCGCGGCCGGCGTCGCCGGCGCGGGCCGCCTCGATGGCCGCGTTGAGCGCCAGCAGGTTGGTCTGCTCGGCGATGGCGCGGATCACTTCCAGCACCGAACCGATTTCCTCGCTGCTGCTGGCCAGTTGCTCGACCTGGCCCATGGCGCTGGTCAGGTTGGCGGCCAGGCTGTCGATGCTCTGTGTGGTGCGGTCGATCAGCGCCAGGCCGTCGCGGGTCGCCTGGTCGGCACCGCGCGCGGCGTCGGCGGCCTGGGCGGCGCTACGGGCGACGTCCTGGGCAGTGGCGGTCATCTCGTGGGATGCGGTGGCGACCTGGTCGATCTCGCGGAACTGCTGCTGCATGCCGGCGCTGGTCTGGCTGGAAATCGCCGCCGACTGGTCGGCGGTACTGCGCGCATCGCGCACCGAGACCTTCACGTCGCGGATGATCGGCTGCAGCTTGTCGAGAAAACGGTTGAACCAACCGGCCAGTTCGCCCAGCTCGTCGCGCCCGGTGTGCGGCAGACGCTGGGTCAGGTCGCCTTCGCCGCTGGCGATGTCGCGCAGCATGTGGGCGACGCCGAGGATCGGCCGGGTCACGCCGCGGGCGCTCAGCCACAGCACCAGCAGGCCGAGCACCGCGGCGCCGAGGCCGAGGCCCAGTTCGACCCAGGTGCCTTCGCGACGCATGTCGTCCAGTTGCCGCTCCAGCGCCAGGGCCGGGCCGAGCAGGGCGCTCTTCGGCACTTCGAGGAGCACGCCCCAGGGCTTGGCGCCGGGAATCGGCTGCAACGGTTGCAGCACCTTGAGGTCGTCGTTCTCGTTGAACAACCGGCTCTTGCCGGCGGCCAGCAGTTGCAGGAGTTCGCCGGCGTGCTGCGGATCCGCCTTGGCCAGGTTCTTGCCGAGCAGGCCGGCGTCGCGGCTGTTGCCGGCGAACAGCCCGGCCGGGCTGAGGATGCCGACCTGGCCGACGCCGTCGTAGAGTTCGCGGTTGCCCTGTTCGCTGAGCGCCTGCAGGTTGCTCAGGTTGATGTCCAGGCCCATCACGCCGATCACCTTGCCATCCAGTTCGAGGGGAAAGGCGATGCTGGTCATCAGCAGTTGGCGTTCGCCGACCTTGTCGAAGTAAGGATCGAGCACGCAGGGTTGCCCGCTTTCCTTCGGGCAGGTGTACCAGGCGTTGTAGGCCGCGCCGCTGGGCCCGCTGCTGGTGTCGGCGAGTTCGGACTCGATCATCGACTCGGATTCCAGCTGTCCCGGCGTGGCCTGCGCCCAGTACAGGGAGAAGCGTCCCTTGTCGTTGCTGCCCAGGGCGGGCTGGTCGACGAACAGTTCGTCCTTGCCGTCCAGCGCATTGGGTTCGAAGACCACGTACAGGCCGAGCACCTCGGGATTGGCGGCGAGCGCGGTGCGCACCTGGCGGGTCAGGTCTTCGCGCAGGTCGTAGGCATCGAGGAAGCGCTTCTGCGCCTGGTCGCGGAGGAACAGGATCTGCCGGGAGAAGCCCTTGCCGTACTGGAAGGCATCCATGAAATAGCGCTGGATGCGTAACGCCTGCAATTCCCCGCGGGCTTCCAGGCGCAGGCGCGCCGATTCGTCGAGCATCTGTGTACTGGCGCTTTTCACCAGCACGCTGCTGTGCTGCATGCGGTAGACCGAAAGGCCGACCAGCAAGGCGACCACGCCGAGCAGGCAGAGCCCTGCCAGCAGGGTGATCTTCCATTGGATGGACAGGCGGCGAAGGAACATGGGAGGGGTCCTTGTACGAAGAAACTGCGGGGGCCCAAGGCTTATCGGCAGGGCTCGCCCATTCTTGACGACGGTCCGTTCGCTGGCGCCGGATTGCCGTCGTTCGGCGAATCGCACGCAAGAACCGTGCACAACGGTTTATAGCCAGGCGACATTCGCGCATGCGCGGCTTTGACAGGCGGGGATGGCTGTAGCAGAGTACGCCCCTTTTTTCGGCCGCAGACGGTCGAGTTCGTTTCATTTGCAAGGAGTTCAACGATGAACGCAGTGGTGCTGGCGGTGGGGCTGATGCTCGTCCTCAGCCTTTGCCGTGTGCATGTCGTGCTGGCGCTGATCATCGGCGCGGTGGTCGGCGGACTGTTCGGTGGCCTAGGCCTGGAGGGGACTCTCAAGGCCTTCAACGGCGGCCTCGGCGGGGGTGCCACGGTGGCCCTGTCGTACGCCATGCTCGGCGCCTTCGCCGTGGCCATCGCCCGCTCCGGCGTGGCCCATGCGCTGGCCGACAAGGTCCTGGCGCTGCTCGGCCGGCACGACGAGCAGGGCAAGGGCGCCGGTGCGTTCAAGTGGATCCTGGTCGGCCTGCTGCTCTGCGTGGCGGTATCCTCGCAGAATATCCTGCCGATCCATATCGCCTTCATCCCGCTGCTGGTGCCGCCGCTGCTCTATGTGCTGAGCAAGCTGCAGATCGACCGGCGATTGATCGCCTGCGTCATCACCTTCGGCCTGATCACCCCGTACATGTTCCTGCCGGTGGGCTTCGGCAACATCTTCCTCAATGAAATCCTGCTGGCCAACGTGGCGCGCAACGGCGTCGACGTCAGCGGGATCAACGTCACCCACGCCATGTTCATCCCAGCCCTGGGCATGCTCGCCGGGTTGCTCATCGCGGTGCTGTTCAGCTACCGCCGCAAGCGCGTCTACGACTTGCAGCGGATCGAGCAGGCCGAACGCGTCGATGTCAGCTACAACCCGAAGAGCCTGGCGGTGGCCGGGGTATCCATCGTCGCCGCGTTCGTCGCACAGCTGTGGCTGGACTCGATGATCATCGGCGCGCTGGTCGGTTTCGTGGTCTTCTCGCTGTCCGGCGTGGTGCGCTGGAAGGAGACCGACGACCTGTTCACCGAAGGCATGAAGATGATGGCCACCATCGGTTTCATCATGATCGCCGCGGCCGGTTTCGCCGAGGTGATGAAGGCCACCGGCGAGGTGCAGAGCCTGGTCGACGCCTCGGTGGCCTGGATCGGCAACAGCAAGGCGGTCGGCGCCATGCTGATGCTGCTGGTCGGCCTGCTGGTCACCATGGGCATCGGCTCGTCGTTCTCCACCGTGCCGATCATCGCCGCGATCTTCGTCCCGCTGGCGGTGCAACTGGGCTTCAGCCCGCTGGCCATCGTCAGCATCGTCGGCACCGCCGGCGCGCTGGGGGATGCAGGTTCTCCGGCGTCGGACTCGACCCTTGGGCCGACCTCCGGGCTCAACGTCGACGGCCAGCACAATCACATCTGGGACACCGTTGTGCCGACCTTCCTGCACTACAACCTGCCGTTGCTGGTGTTCGGCTGGGCCGCCGCGATGCTGCTCTGAGTTCCATCTCGGGCGGTCGCCTGACGGAATGTCGGGCCGGCCGCTTAAGCTTCCGACGGGATTGCCGATGAAACGGGAATCCCGTTTTTTATTGGGCGTCATGCTAGGAGTTGATGATGCGTCTGACCCTGAAATCCAAAGTCCTCCTGCTGGCCATGGTGCCGGTGCTGCTCTTCGCCCTGGTGCTCAGCGGCGGAGCGGTGCTGATCCTGAAAAAACAGGCTGATGCCGAAGTCAAGGATACCCGCGAGCGCCTGCTCGGCGACCGTCGTGCCGAACTCGAGCACTACGTGCAGATCGCCATGGGCAGTATCCAGGCCGAGTACGACCGCTCGGCCAACGGCGACCTGAATGCCCGCGCCGAGGCCATCGCGCGCCTGTCGAAGATCAAGTACGGCAAGGACGGCTATATCTTCGGCTACGACTCCCAGGTGGTGCGCCTGTTTCGCGGCGACAGCCCGGTGGACGTCGGCAAGAGCTTCCGCGACCGCCGCGATCCCAGCGGCGTCTACCTCAACCGCGAACTGGTGGAGGCCGGCCGCAACGGCAGCCACTACGTGACCTATACCTCGCCGCTGCCGGGCAACGAGAGCGTCATGGTGCCCAAGCTGTCCTACACCCTGTACCTGCCGAAGTGGGACATGGTTATCGGCTCGGCGATCAACCTCGACGGCGTCGAGGCCCAGTTGGTGGAAATCAAGCAGGACATCGACGAGCGTATCGGCACCCTGATCGCCAGTATCGTGGGGATCGCCGGCGTCCTTCTGGTGGTCCTGCTGGTGATCGGCCTGGCGGTGGCCAACGCGATGCTGCGGCCGTTGCACCAGATCCGCCAGAACCTCGATGACATCGCCGCCGGCGAAGGCGACCTGACCCGTCGCCTACCGGTGACCAGCCACGACGAGCTGGGCGAGCTGGCCGGTTCCTTCAACCGCTTCGTCGAGAAGATCCACGGTCTGGTGCGGCAGATCGCCGGGATGACCGGCGACCTCAAGCAACTGGTGGAGCAGATGTCGGCCCAGGCCGAGCGTTCCGAGCAGGCCATGGAGCGCCAGCGCCACGAGACCGACCAGGTCGCCACCGCGATCAACGAGATGTCCGCCGCCGCCCATGAAGTGGCGCAGAGCGCCCAGCGCGCCGCCGAGGCCGCGCAGCAGACCGACCACGAAGGCCAGGCGGCCAAGCGCGTGGTGGACGGCAGCATCGAGCGCATCCACGCGCTGGTGGACGAGATCCGCGACAGCGGGACTTCTCTGGATAGCCTGCAGCAGGACGTGCAATCCATCGTCAGTGTGCTCGGGGTGATCCGCTCCATTGCCGAACAGACCAACCTGCTGGCGCTCAACGCGGCCATCGAGGCGGCCCGTGCCGGCGAGGCCGGACGTGGCTTTGCGGTGGTCGCCGACGAAGTGCGGGCGCTGGCCAGCCGCACCCAGCAGAGTACCCAGGAAATCCAGGGCATGATCGATCGCCTGCAGCAGGGCACCAACGCCGCGGTCGACGCCATGCGCCGTTCCGGCGAGGCCGGCGAGGGCACCAGCAACCAGGCCAACCAGGCCGGCGATTCGCTGGATGCCATCGCCCAGCTGATCGCCACCATCAACGCGATGAACGCGCAGATCGCCAGCGCCGCCGAGGAACAGACCGCGGTGGCCGAGGAGATCAACCGCAGCGTGCACCAGATCGCTGGCGCGGTGGACAGCGTCGCCGACGAGGCCCAGCAGGGCGCGCAGACCGCCCGCAGCCTGGCGCAACTGGGCCAGGGCCTGGGCCGACTGGTCGGTCAGTTCCGCATCTGACCCTTCCCCCGCGCGACCGCTGCCGGCAAAAGAGCCAGCCGGCAGTGGTGCGCCACAGAGCCTTCCTGTCATTATTCGGCGGAGTCGGCCGGCAGTCGTGAACGATCCACGTCCGCCGGCTGACTAATGCTTTGCTTCCCACTGCCAGATGGATTGGACATGCTCGACACGAAACTGGAATCCCGGACTTTTCTCCTGTTGCTGGCGGTGGTCACGCTCGCCTTCGGCTGGCTCTTGCTGCCGTTCTACGGCGCGGTGTTCTGGGGCACCATCCTGGCGATCATCTTCGCCCCGGTGCAACGCCGCCTGCAGGTGCGCCTGAGGGATCGGAAGAACCTCGCCGCGCTGATCACCCTGCTGATCTGCGTGCTGATCGTGATCATCCCGGTGATCTTCATCGCCGGTTCGCTGGTGCAGGAAGGCGCGAGCGTCTACCAGCGGGTCAAGTCCGGCGAACTGAACTTCGCCGCCTACCTGCAGCAGGCGGTGGCTGCCTTGCCGCCATCGGTGCACCAGTGGCTGGAGCGCTTCGACCTGGCCAATCTCTCGAGCCTGCAGGAGAAGCTCTCCTCGGTGGCGATGCAGGCCAGCCAGGTGGTGGCGACCAAGGCGTTCAGCATCGGCCAGAACACCCTCGACTTCGTCATCAGCTTCGGCATCATGCTCTACCTGCTGTTCTTCCTCCTCCGCGACGGTCGCGTGCTCGGCCGGCGGATCAAGCAGGCGGTGCCGCTGAGCCAGGAACACAAGCACCACCTGTTCGCCAAGTTCACCACGGTGATCCGCGCCACGGTGAAGGGCAACATCGCCGTGGCTGCCACCCAGGGCGCTCTCGGCGGCCTGATCTTCTGGCTGCTGGGCATCGAGGGCGCCTTGCTCTGGGGCACCCTGATGGCCTTCCTGTCGCTGCTGCCGGCCATCGGCGCGGCGCTGATCTGGGCGCCGGTGGCGGCCTATTTCCTGCTCACCGGGGCGATCTGGCAGGGCGTAGTGCTGATCCTGTTCTGCGTGGTGGTGATCGGCCTGGTGGACAACATCCTGCGCCCGATCCTGGTCGGCAAGGACACCAAGATGCCGGACTACGTGGTGCTGATCTCCACCCTCGGTGGCATGGCCCTGTTCGGTCTCAACGGCTTCGTCATCGGCCCGCTGATCGCTGCGCTGTTCATGGCCAGCTGGGACCTGTTCACTGGCCGCGAGGAAGAACCGCAGGCCTGAGTCGCGCCCGTGGCAGACAAGCCCCGCGAATGCGGGGCTTGTTCGTTTCAGGCCTTGAAGGTCAGCCACGGACGCAAGCGTGCCAGCGGCCGGATCAGCCCGGCACGCTCCTGGGCATCGATCACCGGCCCCACCGGCTTGTAGGCGCCCGGGGCCTCTTCGATGCGGCGCTCCTCACGGAGGGTCACGCAGTGCCAGGGCAGCGCGCTGTCGCCCGGGCCTTTCAGCGCTCGTAGCGCCTGCCGGCGGATGCTGCGGCCGGCCCCATGGCTGCAGGACCATAGCCAGTCCGGGTGGCCCAGGCCGCTGGCGATGTACGAGTAATCGCCCATCGAGCCGGGAATCAGCAGCAGATCGCCCTGGCGGGCCGGCGTGGCGCCCTTGCGGTGGAGATTCAGGCCCTGTTCCTGGAGCACCACGTTGTGCGGGACGTCCACCAGCAGGGCGCTGTCGTCGCGCTGGAAGGTCTCGCGCAAGACCTTGCGCACCAGCTCCGCCAGCACCACCCGGTTCAGCCAGGCATAGCGCGCAGCGCCACCCATGGCCTGGAGGTATTCTCCGGCCAGCTCGCCGCCCAGCGCGTAGAGGCCGGACGCGGGGTGGCGCCGGCCGCGCGGCCAGGCGGTGCGGGCACGGTCCATCCAGCGCTGGCCGACGTGGAAGCCGACATCGCGCGAGCCGCTGTGGATCATCACCACCAGTTCGTCGGCCCTGAGGCCCAGGGCGAAGGCCTGGTGGCGGTCGAGCAGGCGGTCCACCACCTGCAACTCGACGAAGTGATTGCCGGAACCGGTGGTACCCAGGCCGGGATCGCGGATCAGGCTGCGGCGGCGATCGCGCAAGGCCTCGGGGGCATACTCGAGACGCCCGCCGAATTCATCCAGACCGATGCAGCCCTGTAACTCGCGGAACAGCCGCGCCTGGTCGACCTCGGCCCACAGGCCGTCTTCGCTGAGACGCTCCAGGCAGTGCCCGGGGCTTTCGGCGAACAGCGCTTCGAACGCCTGGACCCGCAATGGTACGTCGCGACCGTTACGCAGCAGGACGTGGGTCAGGCCGGCGACCAGGGCTTGCCTGTGCTCCTCGGCGCTGGACAGGGTCAGGCCGGTACGCAGCAGGCGCATGCCGCAATTGATGTCGGTGCCGATGGCAGCGGGAATGACGAAGTCCGCCGTACTGGCGACGATGGAGCCGACCGGGGCGATGCTGCCGGGATGGAAGTCCGGCGTGGCGCAGGCCTTGCAGACGTGCCCGGTGTCGCCGGGTGCCTGGACCGAGGCGAAGTCGAGCAACTGGCGCACGGCCTTTTCCTCCAGCGCGAAGCTGGCGGGCAGCAGGACCTGGGCCGAAGTACCGTCGTGACGACGGGTGAGGGTGACGATGTCCTGCTGGCGGTCGACGAGGATGCCGCTGCGCAGGAAGGCTTTTTCAAGCCGGGAATGTTTGGACATGACAGTGCCGCTCTACAGACAATGCGAAGCCGTCCGGTGGAAACCGGAGGCTGGCGTCTTTCCGCTCAGCAGCACAGGCGGGAAGGGAGCGCGGACTCTAAGGTCCGCGCGCGCCGCTGTCAACCGGCGGCGGACCTCGGCTTGAGCGCGCAGGTGGCGAGGAAGGTCGGCATGAAGCGGTCGATGACGAAGCGCGGGTGCGGTTGCCAGTCTTCGTAGAAATCCTGCAGCAGCAGGCCGGCGGCGAGCTGGCCGGCGATCTGCTGGGTCAGGCTATGGCCGAACACCAGGGCTTCGCCTTTCTCGCGCTTTGCCGCGAGGGCTTCGGCGGAGAGGCTTTCCAGGTCGGAGTAGGGCAGGCGATGTCGCGGCCGGATCAGGCCCTGCTCTGCCAGTTCCGGCGAGCGGTCCTCGATGAACAGCGCCGGGTTGTAGAAGCTCGCCAGCAGCTTGCCGCCCGGCCGCAGCACCCGCGCGCATTCGCGCCAGACCGGCAGGACATCGTCGACGTAGAGATTGGAGATGGGATTGAAGACCAGGTCGAAGGAGGCATCGGCGAAGGTCGAGAGGTCGCGCATGTCGCCCTGCACGCAGGCCAGTTCGAGGCGGTCGCGGGCGGCGACCTGGCGGTCCTTGTCCAGCTGTCCCGCCGAGGCGTCGAACAGCGTGACCCGTGCGCCGGCGGCGGCAAGGATCGGCGCCTGCTGGCCGCCGGCCGAGGCCAGGCAGAGGATCTCGCGGCCGCGTACGTCGCCCAGCCAGTGAGCGGGTAACGCGCCCGGGGTCAGCTTCACCGCCCAGTCGCCGCGGCGTGCGGCGGCGACCTCTTCGGCGCTGACCGGTCGCGACCATTCGCAGTCACGGGCGGCCTGGGCGTCCCAACTGGCGCTGTTGTGTCGCAGGACGTCGATATCGTGGAAGGTGGGCATGAGGCCTCCGGGTTCATCCATGGAGCGCGGAGCATGCCACGGTAGCGGGGCAGGGTGCGTGGGGCGGGCCAAAGAAAAACCCCGCCGAGGCGGGGTTTTCGTGGAGCGGGCGACTCAGCCGGCGAGGGCCAGGCCGGAATGCTGGAGGATTTCCAGCAGCGGCTGCGGGTAGACGCCGAGGAAGAACGCCAGCAGGGCGATGGCCACCAGCATGATGCCGCCGGCGCGCTGGCCCCAGTTGAACGGTGCGTCGTGCTGGCGGATGCCGGGCTCGACCAGGAACAGGGTGACCATGACCCGCAGGTAGTAGTACAGGCCGATGGCGCTGCCCAGCACCAGGGCGCCGATCAGCCACCACAGGTGCGACTCGACGCCGACCGCGATCACGTAGAACTTGCCGATGAAGCCGGCGGTCAGCGGGATGCCTGCCAGCGACAGCATCATCACGGTCATCACCGCGGTCAGTACCGGCCGGCGCCAGAACAGGCCGCGGTACTCGAACAGCGCATCGGCGTCGCGGCCGCTGTACGGGGTGGACATCAGGGTGATCACGCCGAACGCGCCGAGGGAGGTCAGTACGTAGGTGGCCAGGTAGACGCCGACCGCTTCCACGGCCATGCCCTTGCTGGCGATCAGGGCGACCAGCAGGTAGCCCAGGTGGGCGATGGACGAGTAGCCGAGCAGGCGCTTGATGTTGCTCTGGGTCAGTGCCAGCAGGTTGCCGAAGAGGATCGAGGCGACCGCGATGACGCTCAGGGAGATGTTCAGCAGTTGGTTGTCCAGGGCCGCAGGGGCGATCTGGAACAGCCGCAGCAGCACGGCGAACACCGCGACCTTGCTGGCGGTGGCGAGGAACGCCGAGACCGGCGCCGGGGCGCCTTCGTAGACATCCGGGGTCCACAGGTGGAAGGGCACCAGCGACAGCTTGAAGCCCAGGCCGACCAGCATCATGCCTACGCCAACGCTGACCAGCGGACCGCTCAGCACGTGCTCGGCGACCTTGGCGCCAAGGCCGGCGAAGCCCAGGGTACCGGACTCGGCGTAGAGCAGGGCCATGCCGAACAGCAGGAAGGCGGAGCCGGCGGCCGAGAGCACGGTGTACTTGATGCCGGCTTCCAGCGAGCGCTTGTTGAAGAAGGCGTAGGCGACCATCCCGTAGACCGGGACCGAGAGCAGCTCCAGGCCGATGAACAGGCTGGCCAGGTGCTGCGCGCTGACCAGCACCAGGCCGCCGGCGGTGGCCAGCAGCAGGAGCAGGTACAGCTCTTCGCGGTTACCCGGATAGCTTTCCATGTAGGCGTGGGCGAGGGTCACGCAGGCCAGGGCGGAGACCAGCACCAGGGCCATGTAGAAGCAGGCGTAGTTGTCCACCAGCACCAGCGGTGTCACCTCGATCGGGGTGACGCCGAGGACCGGCAGCAGCGACAGCAGGGCCAGGTTGAGGCCGATCACCGAGAGGGTGGCGGTGAACGAGTGATTGCGTTTCCAGGCTACCGCCAGCATCACCACCACCAGGGTGGCGCTGGTGATCAGCAGTGGCAGGAGCGCGATGAAGTGTTGGATCGTAAAGGTCATTTCGCGACTACCGTCCTGCAAGGGTGGAAAGGGCTGCGCCCAGCCATTGCTGCACGCCGTGCATGCTGGCCGCGGAGATGTCCAGCACTGGCTGCGGGTAGACCCCGAGCAGGACCAGCAGGACCGCCAGGCCGAGCACCATGCTCAGTTCGCGGGCATCGAGGCCGAGGATCGGCTCGTCGGACTGGCTGGGGCCGAAGTAGGCGCGGTGGATCATGATCAGCGAGTAGACCGAGGCGAAGACCAGGCCGAAGGTGGCGATCACGATGATCACCGGGACCACCTTGAAGGCGCCGATCAGGATCAGGAACTCCCCGACGAAGTTGCCGGTACCGGGCAGGCCCAGCGACGCCGAGGCGAAGAACAGGCTGATCGCCGGCAGGTAGGGCATGCGCGACCACAGGCCGCCCATCTTGCGCAT
Organism: Pseudomonas sp. PS1(2021); assembly: GCF_020405165.1. Lineage (NCBI taxonomy): Bacteria > Pseudomonadati > Pseudomonadota > Gammaproteobacteria > Pseudomonadales > Pseudomonadaceae > Pseudomonas > Pseudomonas sp. PS1(2021). The sequence continues at coordinate 1,433,867 of NZ_CP084484.1, forward strand.
GTCGCGGGTATGCAGGCGCTCGTAGAGCTGGCCGCAGAGGATGAACAGCGCCGCGGCGGAGAGGCCGTGGGCGATCATCTGCACCACCACGCCCTGCAGCGCTACCTGGCTGCCGGAGTAGATGCCGATCATCACGAAGCCCATGTGCGAAACGCTGGAGTAGGCGACCAGGCGCTTGATGTCGGTCTGCGCGAAGGACAGCAGGGCACCGTAGAAGATGCCGATGATGCCGAGCCACATGGCGATCGGCGCGAATTCCGCCGAGGCGTTGGGGAACAGCGGCAGGGCGAAGCGGATCAGGCCGTAGGCGGCGGTCTTCAGGAGGATGCCGGCGAGGTCCACGGAGCCGGCGGTGGGCGCCTGGGCGTGGGCGTCCGGCAGCCAGGAATGCACCGGCACCACCGGCATCTTCACCGCGAAGGCGACGAAGAAGCCGAGCATCAGCAGCCATTCCACGTGGGGGCTCAGCTGGGTCTTCAGCAGGGTGGCGTAGTCGAAGGTGATCACGCCGGTGGCATTGAAGTTGACGAACACCAGGCCGAGGATCGCCACCAGCATCACCAGGCCGCTGGCCTGGGTGAAGATGAAGAACTTGGTGGCGGCGTAGATGCGGGTCTTCTTGCCGTCATCGGAACTGTGTCCCCACAGCGCGATGAGGAAGTACATCGGCACCAGCATCATTTCCCAGAAGAAGAAGAACAGGAACAGGTCGATGGCGAGGAACACGCCGATCACACCGCCCAGGATCCACAGCAGGTTCAGATGGAAGAAGCCGATGCGGCGCTGGATCTCGTTCCAGGAGCAGAGGACCGAGAGCACGCCGAGCAGGCCGGTGAGGGCGACCATCAGCAGCGACAGGCCATCCATCGCCAGGTGGATGCTGATGCCGAGACGCTCGATCCACAGCACCTTGAATTGCAGGGTCCATTCCGGCTCGCCGCCGGGCGCGGGCGCCAGCTGGAAGTCGCCGGTGGCCCAGATCCACAGGCTCAGGATCAGGACCAGGGTCATCGAAAGCAGCGCGATCCAGCGGGGCAGGGTCTTGCTGCTGTGTTCGGCGATCCAGCAGAGGAAACCGCCGATGAAGGGGATCAGGATTAGCCAGGGCAGAATCATGACAGGCTCAGTCTCTCCGTGAATTCGTTAGGCCAGCAGCAGCGCGCCGAGCAGGATGGCGGCGCCACCCACCAGGGAAGCGGCGTACCAGCGCAGGCGGCCGTTCTCGGTGAGGCTGAGGAGGTTGTGTCCGCCGCGCACGCTGAACGGAACGACGCCCAGGGTACGGTCGATGGGGTCGCGCCCCAGCAATTGGCAGAGCAGCAGGTAGGGTTTCACGAACAGCTTGTCGTACAGCCAGTCGAAGCCCCAGGCGTGGTACCACCAGGTACCGAAGAAGCGACCCGGGGCGCTCTTCGCCAGGGCGCTGACGAAGCGGCGCTGGCCGAGGAAGAGCAGGGCGGCCAGCAGGATACCGGCGATGGCGATGGCACCCGAGGCCAGTTCCAGGCTGTGCTTGGCTTCGCCACCGGCGTGGCCGACGCTTTCCGGCAGGACGCCAGCCAGCGGCGGGGTGATCAGGGCGCCGACGAAGGTCGACAGGACGATCAGCACGCTGAGCGGCAACCAGTGGGAAATCCCGTGGCCGGCGTGGGCTTCGGTCTTCGGCTCGCCGTGGAAGGCGACGAAGATCAGGCGGAAGGTGTAGATCGAGGTCAGGAACGCACCCACCAGGCCGGCGATCAGCAGTTCGCGATGGCCGCTGGCGAAGGCCTCCCAGAGGATCTCGTCCTTGGAGTAGAAGCCCGCGGTGAGGAAGGGCAGGGCGGCCAGCGCCGCACCGCCGACCACGAAGCTGGCGTAGGCCAGCGGCAGCTTCTTCCACAAGCCGCCCATCTTGAAGATGTTCTGCTCGTGGTGGCAGGCGACGATCACCGCGCCCGAGGCAAGGAACAGCAGGGCCTTGAAGAAGGCGTGGGTCATCAGGTGGAAGATCGCCGCGTCCCAGGCGCCGACGCCGAGGGCGAGGAACATGTAGCCGATCTGGCTCATGGTCGAGTAGGCGAGGATGCGCTTGATATCGGTCTGTACCAGGGCGGCGAAGCCGGCCAGGACCAAGGTCACCGCGCCGACGATGCCGACCAGTTCGAGGATGTCCGGGGCCAGGGTGAACAGGCCGTGGCAACGGGCGATCAGGTAGACGCCGGCGGTCACCATGGTGGCGGCGTGGATCAGCGCGGAGACCGGGGTCGGGCCGGCCATGGCGTCGGCCAGCCAGGTCTGCAGCGGCAGCTGGGCGGACTTGCCGACCGCGCCGCCGAGCAGGGCCAGGGTCGCCAGGGTCAGCCAGAGGTTGCCTTCCGGGAACTTCTGCGGCGCCAGCACCAGCAGCTCCTGGATGTTCAGGGTGCCGAACTGCTGGAACAGGATGAACAGGCCGAAAGCCATGAACACGTCGCCGACGCGGGTGACGATGAATGCCTTGAGCGCCGCGTTACCGTTGTTGCGATTGCTGTAGTAGAAGCCGATCAGCAGGTAGCTGCACAGGCCCACGCCTTCCCAGCCGAAGTAGAGGAACAGCAGGTTGTCGCCCAGCACCAGGAACAGCATGCTGGCGATGAACAGGTTGGTGTAGGCGAAGAAGCGCGAATAGCCGGTTTCGCCACGCATGTACCAGGAGGCGAACAGGTGGATCAGGAAGCCGACGCCGGTAACCACGCCGAGCATGGTTACCGAGAGGCCGTCCAGGTACAGGGTGAAGTTGGTGCTGAAGTCGCCGGCCGCCATCCACTGCCACAGCACCAGGCTGTAGGCGCCGCCTTCCGGCGGACTGCTGTGGAAGCTGAAGATGGCCCAGGCCGCGCTCAGGGCGGAGAGGCCGACCGAGCCGACGCCGACCAGCGCCGAAAGGTTTTCCGACCACCTGCCGCGGGAGAACGACAGCAGCAGGAAGCCGACCAGGGGGAACAGGAAGGTAAGAGGTAGAAGGTTCATCCGCGCATCTCGCTGGCAGCGTCGATATCGAGGGTGTGGAAGCGGCGATACAGTTGCAGCAGGATCGCCAGGCCGATGCTCGCTTCGGCGGCCGCGAGGCTCAGCACCAGGATGAACATCACCTGGCCGTCGGGTTGGCCCCAGCGGCTGCCGGCGACCACGAAGGCGAGGGCGGCGGCGTTCATCATCACTTCCAGGCTCATCAGTACGAACAGGATGTTGCGTCGCACCATCAAGCCGACCAGTCCGAGGGCGAACAGGACGCTGGCGAGGGCCAGGCCGTGTTCCAGTGGTATTGCGTTCATAGCGTTACGTTCCCTTGGGGCGGGCGCAGGGCGCCCGCCGAACCTTTATTGTTTGGCGTCTTGACGACCCAGGTGATAGGCAGCGACCAGGGCCGCGAGCAACAGCATGGAGGCCAGTTCGACCACCAGCAGGTACGGGCCGTAGAGGCTGATGCCGACCGCCTTGGCGTCTACCGTGGTATGGCCGATGCCGGCACCGCTCGGGGTGCGGGCGAGGACCACCAGCAGTTCCACCAGCAGGACCAGGGCCAGGGCCGAAGGCCCGACCCAGATGCCGGGCGTGAGCCACTTGCGCTCCTGCTCGACCACGGCCGGGCCGAGGTTGAGCATCATCACCACGAAGACGAACAGAACCATGATGGCGCCAGCGTAGACGATGATCTCCAGGGCACCGGCGAAGGGTGCGCCGAGGCTGAAGAAGGTCATCGAGATGGCCAGCAGGGAAATGATCAGGTAGAGCAGGGCATGCACCGGGTTGCTGTTGGTGATGACCCGCAGCGTGGCCAGTACGGCGACGCCGGCAGCGAAATAGAAAGCGAATTCCACGCGACGTCTCCTTATGGCAGCAGGCTTTTCACGTTGATCGGTTCGGCTTCGTTCTGCGCGGCGCCTTTCGGCTTGCCGGCGATCGCCATCCCCGCAACGCGGTAGTAGTTGTAGTCCGGGTTCTTGCCCGGCCCGGAGATCAGCAGGTCGTGCTTCTCGTAGACCAGGTCCTGGCGCTTGAACTCGCCCATCTCGAAGTCCGGGGTGAGCTGGATCGCGGTGGTCGGGCAGGCTTCCTCGCACAGGCCGCAGAAGATGCAGCGCGAGAAGTTGATGCGGAAGAACTCCGGATACCAGCGACCGTCCTCGGTCTCGGCCTTCTGCAGGGAGATGCAGCCAACCGGACAGGCCACGGCGCACAGGTTGCAGGCTACGCAGCGTTCCTCGCCGTCGGGGTCGCGGGTCAGGACGATCCGGCCACGATAGCGCGGCGGCAGGTAGACCGGCTCTTCGGGGTATTGCAGGGTGTCGCGCTTGCGGAAGGCATGGCCGAAGATCATCACCAGGCTGCGAAGCTGGGTGAAGGTGCCATGCACGACGTTGATGATTTCTTTGATCACGGTGGTTCTCCTTACTGGGCCGCGGCCAGCACGAGCGCGCCGGTCACCAGCAGGTTGATCAGGGTCAGCGGCAGGCACACCTTCCAGCTGAACGCCATCACCTGGTCATAGCGCGGACGCGGCAGCGAGGCGCGGATCAGGATGAAGAGCATGATGAAGAAGCCGGTCTTGGCGGCGAAGTAGAAGAACGACAGCCAGGGCAGGGTGTCCAGGAACGGACCGTGCCAGCCGCCGAAGAACAGGGTCGCCAGCAGCGCCGAGACCAGTACGATGCCGATGTACTCGCCGACGAAGAACATGCCCCATTTCATCCCGGCGTACTCGATGTGGTAGCCGTCCGCCAGTTCCTGCTCCGCTTCCGGCTGGTCGAACGGGTGACGGTGGGTCACGGCGACGCCGGCGATGATGAAGGTGCAGAAGCCGAAGAACTGCGGAATGATGAACCAGACGTTGTCGATCTGGTACTGGACGATGTCGCGCATGTTGAACGAGCCGACCTGGGCGACGATGCCCATCAGCGACAGGGCCAGGAACACCTCGTAGGAGATGGTCTGGGCCGAGGCGCGCAGGCTGCCGAGCAGGGCGAACTTGTTGTTGCTCGACCAGCCGGCGAACAGCACGGCGTACACCGTCAGGCCGGCCATGGCGAAGAAGAACAGGATGCCGATGTTCAGGTCCGCCACGCCCCAGGTGGGGGTGATCGGCACGATGGCGAAGGCGACGAGCAGGGCGCCCATCGCGATCACCGGGGCCAGGGTGAAGATCATCTTGTCGGCGAACGGCGGGGTCCAGTCCTCCTTGAAGAACATCTTGACCATGTCCGCGCCGAGCTGGAACGCACCGAACGGACCGACCCGGTTGGGGCCGTAGCGGTCCTGCCAGAGGCCGAGCAGGCGGCGCTCGACCCAGCTTAGCAGGGCGCCGCAGATGACCACGGCGAGCAGCACCACGATGGCCTTGACCACGGTGAGGATGATGGTGACCAGAGCGGGAGTCAGCCAACTCATTGTGCAGCCTCCTGCAGACCTTCCACGGAGCAGCCGGCGATCGCCGCCGGGATGCCGGCGAAGCCGACCGGCAGGCCGATCAGGCCGGCGCCGAGTTGTTCATCGATACGCAGCGGCAGGCGCAGGGCCTGGCCCTTGAGCTGGAAGCCGAGGGTCGCGCCGTCGTTGACGCCGAGGCGGTCCGCGTCTTCCTTGGACAGGGCGACGTAGGTCTCCGGGATGCGCTGCTGGATCGGCGCGGCCCGCGAGCTGTTTTCCTCGCTGCCGAACAGGTGGTACAGCGGCACTACCTTCCAGCTGTCGGCCTTGGCGCTGAACGGCACCGGCACGGCCTGGAACCAGTCGAGGCCTTCGCCCTTCGGTTCGATCAGGCGCACGCCGGGGTCGCCGGCGCGCAGGTGGCCGCCGACCTCGTCCTGGAACTTGTTCCAGGCCTGCGGCGAGTTCCAGCCCGGCGACCAGGCGAACGGGATCTGCTGACGGTCTTCCTGGCTGCCGGAGTAGCCTTCCATGGAGAAGGCGAACGCCGAGTCGATGTCCTGCGGGGTGCGCGGCTCGTGCACGCTGATATTGGCGCGCATGGCGGTACGCCCGCTGTAGCGGTGCGGTTCGCGGGCCAGCTTGAGGCCCTTGATGCGGAACGAGGCGGCCGGTGCGGCGTCGCGGATGCCGGCCAGGATCGGCTTGGCCTCGGCCACGGCTTCGGTGACGTGGTCCAACTGGGTCCAGTCGACGCGCTTGCCTTGCAGGGTGCTGTGGATCGCATGCAGCCAGCGCCAGCCCTCGCGGACCATGTTCCTGGCGTCGTAGTAGGTCGGGTCGAACACCTGGAAGAAGCGCTGGGCGCGGCCTTCCTGGCTGACCAGGGTGCCGTCGCCTTCGGCGAAGCTGGCCGCCGGCAGCACCAGGTGCGCCTTGGCGGTGGTGGCGGTCTGCTGGTGATCGGCGACAATCACCACCTTGGCCGCCGCCAGGGCCGCGTCGACACGGGCGGCGTCGGTGCGGCGATAGAGATCGTTCTCCAGCACCACCACGGCGTCGGCCTGTCCGGAGGTCAGTCGCTCGAGCGCGGCTTCCACGGAGTCGCCGCCGAAGAGCGCCAGGCCGAGGCTGTTGGCTTCGCCGACCACCAGGCTGATGGAACCGTTCTTCTCGCGCTGCTTGAGGGCCTTGGCGATGTTCGCCGCGGCTTCGATCAATGCCTTGTTGCCCAGCGAGTTGCCGGACACTACCAGCGGACGCTTGGCCGCCAGCAGGGCATCGGCGATGCGCTGGGCGAAGGCCTGGGCCTGAGGGTCGAGGTCGGCCACGGACGGGGCGCTTGGGTCGATCGCGTGGGCCACGGCGAAGCCGAGGCGAGCGAGATCGTCCGGCGCGGCGTGAACGGTTTCCTCGGCCACGTCGTCGAGGCGGGTCGCGCTGACGCTGGCGATGAACAGCGGGTTCTGCGCATGCTGGGCGATGTTCTTCACCGCGGCGTCGAGCCACGGCTGGACCTTCATGTCGGCAGCCATCTCGACGGCCTTGCCCTTCACCGACTGGCGCAGGGCCAGGGCGATGCGGGCGGCGGTCTGGGTCAGGTCCTCGCCGAGGACGAAGACCGCGTCGTGGTCCTCGATGTCGCGGATGCTCGGCACCGGCAGCGGGCCTTCCTGCATGACCTGCAGGATCAGGCGCAGGCGGTCGAGCTCGCCTTCGTTGATGCCGCTGTAGAAGTTGCCTTCGCCAACCAGCTCGCGCAGGGCGAAGTTGCTTTCCAGGCTGGCGCGCGGCGAACCGATGCCGACCACCTTGCGCTCCTTCAGCAGGGCGGCGGCCTGGTCGAGGGCGCCGTCCAGGCTCAGCTTCTGCTTGCTCAGCACCAGCAGCGGCTGGCGCGGACGGTCTTCGCGGTTGACGTAGCCGTAGCCGAAGCGACCGCGGTCGCAGAGGAAGTAGTGGTTGACCGAGCCGTTGTAGCGGTTCTCGATGCGGCGGATCTCGCCGTAGCGCTCGCCGGGGCTGATGTTGCAGCCGCTGGAGCAGCCGTGGCAGATGCTCGGGGCGAACTGCATGTCCCACTTGCGGTTGTAGCGCTCGGAGTGGGTCTTGTCGGTGAACACGCCGGTGGGGCAGACCTCGGTGAGGTTGCCGGAGAACTCGCTTTCCAGCACGCCGTCCTCGACCCGTCCGAAGTAGACGTTGTCGTGGGCGCCGTAGACGCCGAGGTCGGTGCCGCCGGCGTAGTCCTTGTAGTAGCGCACGCAGCGGTAGCAGGCGATGCAGCGGTTCATCTCATGGGCGATGAACGGGCCGAGTTCCTGGTTCTGGTGGGTGCGCTTGGTGAAGCGGTACCGGCGCTCGTTGTGGCCGGTCATCACCGTCATGTCCTGCAGGTGGCAGTGACCGCCTTCCTCGCACACCGGGCAGTCGTGCGGGTGGTTGGTCATCAGCCATTCGACGACGCTGGCGCGGAACTGCTTGGCCTCTTCGTCTTCGATGGAGATCCAGGTGTTGTCGGTGGCGGGGGTCATGCAGGACATGACGAGGCGACCACGCTTGTCGTTCTCGTCGGTGTACTGCTTCACCGCGCACTGGCGGCAGGCGCCGACGCTACCGAGCGCCGGGTGCCAGCAGAAGTAGGGAATGTCGAGACCGAGGGACAGACAGGCCTGCAGGAGGTTGTCTGCACCATCGACTTCGAGCGTCTTGCCGTCTACGTGGATAGTGGCCATGGTTCAAGTCTTCGTTGGCCCGTTGTCAGCGGGCGTGGCTAATAGAAACTCACGGTTCCGTCGGGCCTGCGGCCGGGCCGCGGCACGACGACGAAACATCGCCGGACGGCTGGCCGTCCGGCTGCAAAGCATCAGGCGCCGACCGTTGCCGGGCGCGGCGCGGCCGAAGGCTGGCGGGAGATGCCCGCCTCGAATTCGGCACGGAAATACTTGAGGGCGCTGCCCAGCGGCTCGACGGCTCCCGGCGCGTGGGCGCAGAAGGTCTTGCCTGGGCCGAGGAAGTTGACCAGCTGCTCGAGGGTCTCGAGGTCGCCGGGCTGGCCTTCGCCCCGCTCCAGGGCACGCAGCAGCTTCACGCTCCACGGCAGGCCATCGCGGCAGGGGGTGCACCAGCCGCAGGACTCGCGGGCGAAGAACTCTTCCATGTTGCGCAGCAGGGAAACCATGTTGATGCTGTCGTCCACCGCCATGGCCAGGCCGGTGCCCATCCGGGTGCCGACCTTGGCGATGCCGCCGGCGAACATCTGCGCATCCAGGTGCTCCGGGAGCAGGAAGCCGGTACCGGCGCCGCCGGGCTGCCAGGCCTTGAGCTGGAAGCCGTCGCGCATGCCGCCGGCGTAGTCCTCGAACAGCTCGCGGGCGCTGACGCCGAACGGCAGTTCCCACAGGCCGGGGTTCTTCACCTTGCCGGAGAAGCCCATCAGCTTGGTGCCCATGTCTTCGCTGCCGGGGCGGGCCAGGGTCTTGTACCAGTCCACGCCGTTGCCGACGATGGCCGGCACGTTGCACAGCGTCTCCACGTTGTTCACGCAGGTCGGCTTGCCCCAGACGCCGACGGCGGCAGGGAAGGGCGGTTTGGAACGCGGGTTGGCGCGGCGGCCTTCCAGCGAGTTGATCAGCGCGGTCTCTTCGCCGCAGATGTAGCGGCCGGCACCGGTGTGGACGAACAGCTCGAAATCGAAGCCGCTGCCGAGGATGTTCTTGCCGAGCAGGCCGGCGGCCTTGGCTTCGTCGATGGCGCGGTTGAGGTTGCGCGCCGCGTCGACGTATTCGCCGCGCAGGAAGATGTAGCCGCGGTAGGCCTTCAGCGCGCGCGCGGAAATCAGCATGCCTTCCACCAGCAGGTGCGGCAGCTGCTCCATGAGCATGCGGTCCTTCCAGGTGTTCGGCTCCATCTCGTCCGCGTTGCACAGCAGGTAGCGGATGTTCAGCGACTCGTCCTTCGGCATCAGGCCCCACTTCACGCCGGTGGGGAAGCCCGCGCCGCCGCGGCCCTTGAGGCCGGAGTCCTTGACGGTCTGGACGATGTCGTCCTGGGCCATCTGGGTCAGCGCCTTGCGCGCCGCGGCATAGCCGTCCTTGCTCTGGTATTCCTCGAGCCAGACGGGCTGGGCGTCTTCGCGCAGGCGCCAGGTCAGCGGATGGGTTTCCGCCGAACGCGCCATGCGGTTGGCCGGACCAATGGAGGTAAGGGTCATACGTAGGCCTCCAGCAGTTTGGCGACACCGTCGGGACGCACGTCGCCATGAGTGTCGTCGTCGATCATCAGCGCCGGGGCCTTGTCGCAGTTGCCCAGGCAGCAGACCGGGAGCAGGGTGAAGCGTCCGTCGGCGGTAGTCTGGCCGAGACCGATGCCGAGTTGCTTCTGGATCTCGCCGACCACCGACTCGTGGCCGCCGATGTAGCAGACCATGCTGTCGCAGACGCGGATGATGTGGCGGCCCACCGGCTGGCGGAATATCTGACTATAGAAGGTGGCGACGCCTTCGACGTCGCTGGCCGGGATCCCCAGCACCTCGCCGATCGCCGGGATGGCGCCGTCCGGCACCCAGCCGCGCTGTTTCTGGACGATCTTCAGGGCTTCGATGGACGCCGCGCGCGGGTCCTCGTAGTGATGCATTTCATGCTCGATGGACGAGCGCTCGGTTTCGCTGAGGACGAAACGGTCGGTCTGAATCAGGTTGCTCTGGCTCATGTCAGCGGTCCACGTCAGCCATAACGAAATCGATGCTACCCAGGTAGGCGATCAGGTCCGCGATCATGCTGCCGTTGATCACCGAGGGGATCTGTTGCAGGTGCGCGAAGCTGGGCGTCCGGATACGCGTGCGGTAGCTCATGGTGCTGCCGTCGCTGGTCAGGTAGTAGCTGTTGATACCCTTGGTCGCCTCGATCATCTGGAAGGCTTCGTTGGCCGGCATGACCGGGCCCCAGGAAACCTGCAGGAAGTGGGTGATCAGGGTTTCGATGTGTTGCAGCGTGCGTTCTTTCGGCGGCGGCGTGGTCAGCGGATGGTCGGCCTTGTAAGGGCCTTCCGGCATGTTCTTCAGGCACTGTTCGATGATCCGCAGGCTCTGGCGCATCTCGCCCATCTTGACCATGCAGCGGTCGTAGGCGTCGCCGTTGTGGGCCAGCGGTACCTCGAACTCGAAGTTCTCGTAGCCGGAGTAGGGGCGGGCCTTGCGCAGGTCGAAGTCGCAACCGGTGGCGCGCAGGCCGGCGCCGGTGGTGCCCCACTCGAGGGCTTCCTTGGTGTTGTACTGGGCGACGCCGATGGTCCGGCCGCGCAGGATGCTGTTCTTCAGGGCCGCGGTCTCGTACTCGTCGAGGCGCTTGGGCATCCAGTCGAGGAACTCGCGGACCAGCTTGTCCCAGCCGCGCGGCAGGTCGTGGGCGACGCCGCCGATGCGGTACCAGGCCGGGTGCAGGCGGAAGCCGGTGATGGCCTCGACCACCTTGTAGGCGCGCTGGCGGTCGGTGAAGGTGAAGAACACCGGGGTCATGGCGCCGACGTCCTGGATATAGGTGCCCAGGTACAGCAGGTGGTTCAGGATACGGAAGAACTCCGCCATCATGATCCGGATCACGTCGACCCGCTGCGGCACCTTGATCCCGGCGAGCTTCTCCACCGAGAGTACGTAGGGCAGGTTGTTCATCACCCCGCCGAGGTAGTCGATGCGGTCGGTGTAGGGAATGAAACTGTGCCAGGACTGGCGCTCGGCCATCTTCTCGGCGCCGCGGTGGTGGTAGCCGATCTCCGGGACGCAGTCGATGATCTCCTCGCCGTCCAGCTGCAGGATGATGCGGAACGCGCCGTGGGCGGACGGGTGGTTCGGGCCGAGGTTGAGGAACATGTAGTCCTCGTTCTCGCCGTGGCGCTTCATGCCCCAGTCTTCCGGCTTGAAGCGCAGGGCTTCCTGCTCCAGGTCCTGCTTGGCGGCGGACAGGGAGTAGGGATCGAACTCGGTGGCGCGCGCCGGGTAGTCCTTGCGCAGCGGATGGCCCTGCCAGGTCGGCGGCATCAGCATGCGGGTCAGGTGCGGGTGGCCGGTGAAGGTGATGCCGTACATGTCCCACACTTCGCGCTCGTACCAGTTGGCGTTGGGCCAGATACGGGTGGCGGTGGGCAGGTTGAGGTCGCGCTCGGACAAGGCGACCTTGATCATCACGTCACTATTACGCTCCAGCGACATCAGGTGGTAGAACACGCTGAAGTCGGCGCTCGGCAGGCCGCGGCGATGGGTGCGCAGCCGCTCGTCGACGCCGTGCAGGTCGTAGAGCATCACGTAGGGCTTGGGTACCTGACGGAGGAAGGTCAGGACTTCGATCAGTCTTTCGCGCGGAACCCAGAGCACCGGCATGCCGGTACGGGTGGGCTGGACGGTGAAGGTCTCGGCGCCAAAGCGGGAATTCAGTTCGACGACGATATCCTGGTCGTCTGCCTTGTAAGGCGGGATGTACAGAGCGGAGTCTGCAGTCATGGTCTCGGTCGCTTTCGGTCAACGGTGGGGTGAACGCGGCTGGTCTCGGCCGGCCAGCGGGGCTGGCCGGGAGTTCCGGATCACACTTCGTCGGGGCTGCGCAGGTTGGTCACCTGGATGCGCTGCTCGCGTTTCAGGTCTTTCTGGGCCGGCATTTCGGCGCGGTAGACCCCTGGTCGCCAACGACCCAGGACAGCGGGCGGCGCTCCTGGCCGATGGATTCCTGCAACAGCATCAAGCCTTGCAGGAACGCCTCCGGACGGGGCGGGCAGCCGGGAATGTAGACGTCCACGGGGAGGAACTTGTCGACCCCCTGGACCACCGAATAGATGTCGTACATGCCGCCGGAATTGGCGCACGAGCCCATGGAGATGACCCACTTGGGTTCGAGCATCTGCTCGTAGAGGCGCTGGATGACCGGGGCCATCTTGATGAAGCAGGTGCCGGCGATGACCATGAAGTCGGCCTGGCGCGGCGACGCCCGGATCACTTCGGCGCCGAAGCGGGCGATATCGTGCGGCGCGGTGAAGGCGGTGGTCATCTCCACGTAGCAGCACGACAGCCCGAAGTTATAGGGCCAGAGCGAGTTCTTGCGACCCCAGTTGACGGTGGAGTTCAGCACATCCTCGAGCTTGCCCATGAAGATGTTCTTGTGAACCTGGCCCGCGACCAGCGGGTCGGCTACGGTTTCCCGTTCGCCTATCGGGTATTGGTCGTTGGCCGCATCGGGATCGATCCGGGTAAGTTTGTATTGCATCGCCAAAGCCTCATTGTTTTAGCTTCGCCTGCCGCTTGCGACGGCTTTCGGGAGCCCAATCGAGCGCACCGATCCGCCAAAGATAGACAAGACCCGCCAACAGAATTGCTATGAAAATGGTTGCCTCGATCAGGCCGGCCCAGCCGCTTTCGCGAACCGACACCGACCAGGCGAAGAGGAAGAGGGCTTCGACGTCGAAGATCACGAAGAGCATCGCGACCAGATAGAATTTTGCCGAGAGACGCAGGCGTGCGCCTCCGGTGGGGACGATCCCGGATTCGAAGGGTTCGTTCTTGCTGCGACCAAATGCCTTGCTGCCAAGCAGGGATGAAACCCCTAGCATGAAGGCGAGAAGGCCAACGACCCCTAGAAGGAAGGCAGCGAATCCCCAGTGATGAGCTGCAAGTTCAGCTGGGTTTGGCATGCTGATACTCCTTCTGTACCGGATATATAAGATCGTGGGTTCTGGGCGCAATGCCCGACTTCTTGTGCAACCCGCTGCGTAGTGAGCTAAGGGTTGTATGTATCTTTCCGATTTTATGCCCAAAGCGCCGGACAAGTAAATTTTTCTAACACAAACAGACGCTTCTCTGCTTTTTCCAGCGCTTTGGTTAATCCCCGAAACCCTCGTGAATGCTGTCTTTGCGAGAAATGGCGCGGCCTGGCTGGCTTTTGGTCGTATTGCCGCGAAGCGTGGTGGAGGGCTCTTTGCAAGGCCTCAAACGATAATGAATATCGTTTGCAATGTCGCATCCGTATAACTTCGCTACATATATTCTTCGCCGCGTTACTATTGTTTACCCTTTTATTGGTAATTACTCTCGCCCAATCCGTTATTGCATTAAACCGGGAATATTCTCCGGGCCGGGCGCATGGCGGTTTTTCTTCTTTCCGCACCATGGCAACCCGGCTGCGGCGCCGCCTGGGGCTGCGCCCGCGGTTCTTCGTGACGGATGCGAAGGCGCTGGGCAAGGTCTGCGGCGGTTCGCTTCGCAGCGTAGATGTAGTCGCTCCGGAGGTGCGCTACCTAGGGGCTGCGGTAGCGTCCCGGGGTTTCTTGCCGACCCAGGCCCAGACCATTTCGCAGGCGATCGGCTGGTTGCCGTTCTCGTCGCTGACCAACACCGCCACGCGGACCTCGCCCTTGTCCTGTTGCCGGATCTGCTCGATCTGTCCGGCCTCCAGCGTCGCGATGGCGGTCAGGTCGCCCTGGGCGCGCTTGAGATAGTCGATCTTCATGGTCTTGATCAGCGGCAGCTTGTCGTCCGGTACGTTCATTCCGACCAGGAAGCCGCTGGCCGACTCGGCGAGCAAGGCCATCGCCGCGGCATGGATACCTTTTATGTGGTTCTGCACCGGCCGACGGTTCTTCAGGCTGAGGATGGCGCGCTCCTGTCCCAGTTCATGGATGCGCACCCTCGCAGTGCCGGCGAAGCGCACCTGGGAGCCCAGCAGCAGCGACAGGCTGCGGCTGCGCAGGCGGCGGGGGAGGAGGTTGATGGCGCCGACGGCGCGGCTGAGACGATTGCGCTTGGGCATGCTGGCGTCCTTCCATAGAGAGGGGAGCCTGCATTCCACCCGCTTTGCCCGGGCTTGCCCACGGCTGTAGCGGCGACCTGCGCCGGCATTCCGGCCAACGCAGGTCGTCGTGGCGCGTCAGAGCAGGCGTCGGCCGTCTTCGCGGGTGATCACCACGGTGGCCGAGCGTGGCCGGCGGCCCGGCCCGTCCGGCCAGGTGCTGAGGAGGTTATCGGCGGTCGAGCCTTCCCCCGGGTGCTGGATGTTGATGAACAGCGTACGGAAGTCCGGCGTCGCGGCAATGCCGGTCACCTCGCAACCCAGCGGACCGGTGAGGAAGCGCTTCAGTTCGCCGGTGCGCGGGTCGGCCACCAGCATCTGGTTGTTGCCGAACGGGCCGCTGCTCAACTGGCTGCCGCTCATGTCGGTCTGGATCCACAGGCGGCCTTCCGGGTCGAACCAGAGGCCGTCGGGGCTGGCCAGGATATTGTCCTGGTTCAGCGGCTTGCCGTCCGGGCCGCGGCTGTCTTCGCCGGGACCGGCGAGCATGAACAGGTCCCAGGTGAAGCGTTGCCCGGCATAGTCGCGGCTGCGTTCGCGCCAGCGGATGATATGGCCGTAGGCGTTCTTCACCCGTGGGTTGGCCGCGTCGGCGACGGTGCGCGACGTGTTGTTGGTGAGGGTGAAGTAGACGTCGCCGTTGTCCGGGTTGACCGCGCCCCACTCCGGGCGATCCATCTTGGTCGCGCCGAGGACATCGGCGGCCAGGCGGGTGTTGATCAGCACTTCGCCCTGGTCGGCGAAGCTCACCCCGGCCTTGCGACAGGCCGCGCGGAAGTTGCCGTCGGCGATGTCCAGCGGCAGCCACTGGCCGCTGCCATCGGCGTTGAAGCGGGCGACGTAGAGGGTGCCTTCGTCGAGCAGGCGAGCGTTGCTGCGACCCGGACGGAACTTGTCGCGGCTGACGTACTTGTAGATGTACTCGTTCTGCGAGTCGTCGCCGGAGTAGCAGACTACCTGGCGGCCCGGCTTGACCGGGGCGAAGACCAGGCCTTCGTGGGCGAAGCGGCCGAGAGCGGTGCGCTTGACCGGCACCGATTGCGGGTCGAACGGGTCGATCTCGACGATCCAGCCGAAGTTGTTCGGTTCGTTGCGGTAGTCGTCCTGGGCCTGTTTGCCCTTGCGGGTGGCGTCGAAGCGTTCGAACTCGTCGCCCGCCAGGGTTTCCCAGCCGAAACGGCTGGTGTTGCGAATGCCGTAGCGGGTCAGTTCGCGCGGCAGTTCGCTGTCCTGGGTGGAGAAATAGCCGACCCAGTTCTCCTCGCAGGTGAGGTAGGTGCCCCAGGGGGTGAAACCGTTGGAACAGTTGTTATGGGTGCCGCGGGTGCGGGTGCCGTCCGGACTGTGGCGGGTGCGCAGCAGTTCGTGGCCGCGCGCCGGGCCGGCGATACGCATCGGCGTGGCGGCGGTGATCCGGCGATTTCGTTGCGACGGCACGACATTCCACTCGCCACGCACGTTGCGACGGATCTCCACGACGGAAACGCCATGGGCGTTGATTTCCTTGCGCACTTCATCGGCGACGGTGCGCTTGCCATCGACCACGGTCGGGCCATTGGTGTGCAGCAGCGGCGCGTCGATGTATTCATGGTTGAGCACCAGCAGGCCATGGTTGCTGATGTGTCCGCCGCCGAAGCCGAACTGCGCGTCGATCGGGAAGAAGTGCATGCCGTCGTGGTGCATGCCGATCTGTTCGGCCTGGTCCTGGGCGCTGTTGCTGGCGTCGTCGAGGAAGCCCGGATAACTGCCGCTGATCGGGGTGCCCCAGGGTATGAAGGGCGTCGCCTTGTAGCCGGCGGGCACCCGGATGGTATCGGCACGGCCGCTGGCGATGGCTTCGAAGGGCAAGCGGTTGCGGCGTTTGAAAGGCAAGCCGCGCAGGCCTTCCGCGGCGGGCACCTGCGCTTCGGCGGGAGCGGCGCTGGCGGGGAGCGCGACGCCGAGGAAGGCGAGGGCGCCGAGCGCCGCGCCGCCGGCCAGGACCTGGCGGCGGCCGAGGCCGGCGATCAGGTCGTTCATGTGCGGGTTGTTCGAATGGTTGCTGGGCAACTCGTCGCCATCACCGAACAGGATGGCATCTTTTTTCTCCAGGCTCACGGACGTGCTCCTTGTGGGCTGATCGACGGAGCATTGACGCTAACCGCTGAAAGCGACGGGACGATGACAGGCACTCGAGGCCTTTTGCCATGATCCGGAAATGAAAAACCCCGGCCGGAGCCGGGGTTTTCGCGAGGCGGGCCGGGCAGATCGTGGCTGCCCGGCTGGCCCCTGTTCCTTAGTGGAACTGGTTCATGGTGTTGTCTTTGCCGCTGGCCTTCAGAGCGGCTTCGCCTGCGAAGTACTCTTTATGGTTGTCGCCGATGTCGGAGCCCGCCATGTTCTGGTGCTTGACGCAGGCGATGCCCTGGCGCAGTTCCTGGCGCTGCACGCCCTTCACGTAGGCCAGCATGCCTTCGTCGGCGAAGTAGCCCTTGGCCAGGTTGTCGGTGGACAGCGCGGCGGTGTGGTAGGTCGGCAGGGTGATCAGGTGGTGGAAGATGCCGGCGTGGGCCGAGCCATCGCGCTGGAAGGTGCGGATCTTCTCGTCGGCGACCTTGGCCAGCTCGGTGTCGTCGTACTCGACGCTCATCAGCTTGTTGCGGTCGTAGGCGGAAACGTCCTTGCCTTCGGCGACGAACGCATCGAACACCTGCTGGCGGAAGTTCAGGGTCCAGTTGAAGGACGGGCTGTTGTTGTAGACCAGCTTGGCGTTCGGAATCACTTCGCGGATGCGATCGACCATTGCCTTGATCTGGCCGACGTGCGGCTTCTCGGTTTCGATCCAGAGCAGGTCGGCGCCGTTCTGCAGCGAGGTGATGCAGTCCAGGACGCAGCGATCTTCGCCGGTGCCCTTGCGGAACTGGAACAGGTTGGAAGCCAGGCGCTTCGGACGCAGCAGCTTGCCTTCGCGCTTGATCACGACGTCGCCGTTGCCCAGCTCGGCCTCGGAGATTTCTTCGCAATCCAGGAAGGAGTTGTACAGGTCGCCCAGGTCGCCCGGCTCGTTGGTCACGGCGATCTGCTTGGTCAGGCCGGCGCCCAGGGAGTCGGTACGGGCGACGATCACGCCATCGTCCACGCCCAGCTCGAGGAAGGCGTAGCGTACGGCATTGATCTTGGCGAGGAAGTCGATGTGCGGAACGGTGACCTTGCCGTCCTGGTGGCCGCACTGCTTCTCGTCGGACACCTGGTTCTCGATCTGGATGCAGCAGGCGCCGGCTTCGATCATCTTCTTGGCCAGCAGGTAGGTCGCCTCGGCGTTGCCGAAGCCGGCGTCGATGTCGGCGATGATCGGCACCACGTGGGTTTCGAAGTTGTCGATCTGGGCCAGCAGCTCGGCTTCCTTGGCCTTGTCGCCAGCGGCGCGGGCAGCGTCCAGGCCGGTGAACAGCAGGTCCAGCTCGCGGGCGTCAGCCTGGCGCAGGAAGGTGTACAGCTCTTCGATCAGGCCGGAAACCGCGGTTTTCTCGTGCATGGACTGGTCCGGCAGCGGGCCGAAGTCGGAGCGCAGCGCGGCGACCATCCAACCGGACAGGTAGAGGTAGCGCTTGTTGGTGGTCTTCAGGTGCTTCTTGATCGAGATCAGCTTCTGCTGCCCGATGAAGCCGTGCCAGCAACCCAGCGACTGGGTGTAGACGGAGGAGTCCGCATCGTATTCGGCCATGTCCTTGCGCATGATGGCCGCGGTGTACTTGGCGATATCCAGGCCGGTCTTGAAGCGGTTCTGGATACGCATGCGAGCTGCGTACTCGGGGTTGATCGCGCTCCAGCTGCTGCCGTTCTTCTCTTTCAGCGCGGCAACTGCCTTGATCTCGTTCTGATATGCGGACATGGTCAATCCTTCAAGAAATGTATTGGTTGAGCACCGACTGACCCACTCAAAACCTGCTGGTGAAGGTTGTCTTGCGGGTGGCTCACCGCTGCATGGCGAGAGAATGACCGTGGCGAAGAATGACGCCGAGGAGGGGGTGGAGACGAACAGTTCGCGGACCGTGCTTCTCGACTGGCTCAAGTGCCGTTCGGCTCGTGGTTGCCGGTGGGCGACTCGCTGTCGAGTCTTTCGATCTGGCTGATACGTAAACGCTTCCCCGTCCCTCAGGACAACTTCGTTCCAGTCGCAATCTCGTCAAGCCGCCTTGTGGGCAGATCAACACGGTGGAGGCCGAGGGCGTATCGGCGCAGGCACCGGGAGCTCGTCGTTTCAGAGCCCCTGATTAGCGGGAGCGGGGCCATCATGCTCTGGAAAAAATCCGTCGTCAAACGTTTTGTAGTGTTTTTTCAAGACTACTACACGAAGGTCTAAGAGTGACCGGATGGTCTTGTCTGGTCGAGATGTTTCCGTTTGCATCGAAAATGCCCGCAAGGGCCCGCGCCCCGCGGCTTTGCCGGAGCGGGAGGCAATTCGCGCTGGAAAGAGCGCCGTCGGTCAGTCGAGGGTTTCGACTTTCAGGCGCAGGCTGGTGTCGTCGCGTCCCTGGGTCGAGTAGCGACGCACGAAGCCGCGCTGGTCGGCCTGGTTCTGTTCGCTGACGCCGCCCAGGGTGATCCACTCGCCGAGCTTGCCGCTGACCCGGGTGTCGGTGCTCTGGGTATCGATGACGCCGGGATGGCTCTGGCTGAGGCGGTCATTGCTGGAGCTGATGGTGACGTGCACCAGGTTGCCGGTCAGCGTCGCGGTGACGTAGAAGCCGCGGTTGACGTTGCGGTATTCGGTCTGGCTGTAGATCTGCCCGTAGGGACCGGTGGCGGTGCTGGTGATGGGGACGCTCTGGCCGACCTGGATCAGCGCCGGGTAGCCCTCGGTGGCCTGGACCTGCTGGCTGCCGCCGGAACGGCTGTCGGTGGAGCGACGGATGATGCGGACGCGATCCTTGCCGTTGACCTCGCCGCGGCCGCTCTGGATCTCGATGTTGCCGGCGCTGGCCGAACCATCCACCGAATAGCCGCGGCTGTCCTGTTGCAGGTTCTCGCTGGTATCCACGGTGATCAGCAGGCGATGCGGGCGCGAGTCGATCTGCTGCAGGACCGATTGCAACTCGCGGATCTTCGCCGGCTCGGCATTGACGATCAACTGGTTGCCATAGGCGGTGACCTTGCCTTCGCTGCCGATGACCGACTGGGCCACCGCCATCACGTCGTCGGCGGTGCGGTAGTTGAGCGGGATCACTTCGGTGCGCGGGGCGGCCGAGGCGCCGAGAACGACCGTCGCCAGCAGCGAGGAGAGCAGGGTGGTGCGCAACAGGGTCACAGGAGGAAGCTCCGCAGGTCCGGGTCGGAAAGGCTGGTGTCCCAGGCCTGCTCGAAGCGGGCCTGGAGTTGACGCACCCGCCCGGCGGCACGGTAGCAGGCGTAGCCCGCCGGTTGCGCCGGTTTCGGGCGCAGTAGCAGGCCCTGGTCGTCGGCCAGGAGGAAGGCGTCGTCCTCTTTAGGGTAGTCCGGGTTGAGCCGGCGGATCAGGCAGTTGCTCGACAGGCGGCGCGAAAGGCTGATCAGGCGGTGGCCGTTGCGCACGGCCTGGGCGCTGTCGCCAACGAGGATACGCAGGCGATTGCGTGGATTGGCCAGGAGGAAACGGGTGCAGGCTTCCTGGATGCTGCTGTGGTGATAGAGCCAGCTTTCCAGGTCGGGACTGTGCAGGCAGAGCGAGCGGCGGGCCTGCTGCAGGAGGGCCAGGGCATGGGCGCGGGCTTCCTGCGGATGCTCGAAGCGCTCCAGCGGCTCATGTTCGCCGAGGCGGAATGGCGCTGGTTCCCAGCGTTCCGCGGGTGGTGCGGCGCTGGCCGGGTTGCGTACCGCAAAGCGCCCCGGAGAGCTGAATTCGATGGCCGGCAGGTCGGCCGGCGAGGTCTCCGGGGTGTCGCTCATCGGGCCTCAGTCGCTGTCGCGAACCATGTCGACATGGGGCAGGCCGGCATCGAGGAATTCGCCGCTGTCGACCTTGAAGCCCAGTCGCTCGTAGAAGGGAATGGCGTAGACCTGCGCGGTCAGCAGTTGGCGCTTCAGGCCGCGTCGCTCGGCTTCCTCGATGGCCGCGCGCATCAGCGCGTCGCCGACCTTCAGGCCGCGCCAGTCCTTGAGTACCGAGACCCTGCCGATGTGCCCGTCGCCCAGCAGGCGCGCGGTGCCGATCGCGTATTCGCCTTCATAGGCGAGAAAATGCACGGCTTCGTCGTCTTCGGCGTCCCACTCCAGTTCCGGCGGAACCGACTGTTCGGCAATGAAGACCGCTTCGCGGATGCGGCGCAGCTCGGCATTGTCCTTCTGCCAGTCGGCTACGCGTACGCGGATCTTATTCATCTGCAAACTCCAAACTGCCCTGTTTGACCAACTCCGCCAACAGCTTACGCGCATCGTCGTCGGCCAGCCATTGGCCGAGGTTTTCCAGATGCAACGCATCGGCCGAGCAGACCAGCTTCAGCAGTTCCTTGAGCTGGCCGGGCAGGAGTACGCTCTGGCCGCTGGCGAACAGCACCAGGCCGATGTCGATCTCGCTCCAGGCCAGGCGGGCGCTGGGGTTGCGCACCAGCAGCGCGCCATCCTCAAGGGCGCCGAACAGCTCCTCCTCGGGGATCTCCTCGCCGGCAACCAGTTCGGGATAGCGCGGCTCGGTCATGAACTGGCCGAACCAAGTCAGCAGCAGGCGCTCGTCGCTCATGTGCTCCTGGATCAGGCCCTGCAGGCGCTCCAGAGCGTCGCGCTGGATCTGGTGCGGATCGTCGCCTACCGGTTGCAGGCCGGCATCGGTGTAGCGCTCCTCGTCGGAGAGGAACTGGCCGAGGAAGTCGGTGAAATGGGTCAGCACTTCGGCGGCGCTGGGCGCGCGGAAGCCGATCGAGTAGGTCATGCACTCGTCTTCGGCGATGCCGTAGTGGGCGAGGCGCGGGGGCAGGTAGAGCATGTCGCCGGGCTCCAGGACCCACTCGTCGCTCTGTTCGAAGTCGGCGAGGATGCGCAGGTCGGCGTGCTCGCGCAGCGGGCTGTCGCTGCTGCACATCTGTCCGACTTTCCAGCGCCGGCGTCCGTGGCCCTGAAGCAGGAATACGTCGTAGTTGTCGAAGTGCGGACCGACGCCGCCGCCGGGAGCGGCGTAGCTGATCATCACGTCGTCGATCCGCCAGCTGGGCAGGAAGCGGAATTGCTCCAGCAGTTGGGCGACTTCCGGGACGAACTGGTCTACCGCCTGCACCAGCAGGGTCCAGTCCTGTTCCGGCAGGTGCTGGTAGTCCTCCTCCTGGAACGGGCCACGGCGCATTTCCCACGGGGTTTTCCCGTGTTCGAGGACGATGCGCGATTCCACCGATTCCTCCAGCGACAGCCCGGCCAGCTCGTCGGCGGACAACGGGCTTTCGAAGTCCGGGATCGCCTGGCGGACCAGCAGCGGTTTGCGCTGCCAGTAGTCGCGGAGGAATTCGGCAGCGGTCAGTCCGCCCAGAAGTTGCAGGGGAGTATCAGCATTCATGGTTAAGTCCTTGAAACAAAAACGCCCGGCGCAGCCGGGCGTGCAAAAGGGTTGCGTGCTCAGATGCGCTTGGCCTGGGCGGCGGCATTGCCGACGTAGCCGGCCGGGGTCAGCTTCTTCAGCTCGACCTTGGCCTCGGCGGGAATCGCCAGCTCTTCGATGAAAGTCTGCAAGGCTTCGGCGCTGATGCCTTTGCCGCGGGTCAGTTCCTTCAGCTTTTCGTAGGGGTTTTCCACGCCATAGCGACGCATCACGGTCTGCACCGGCTCGGCGAGGACTTCCCAGCAGGCGTCCAGGTCTTCGGCGATGCGCTGGGCGTTCAGCTCCAGCTTGCCGATGCCCTTCAGGCTGGCCTCGTAGGCGATGACGCTGTGGGCGATGCCGACGCCGAGGTTGCGCAGCACGGTGGAGTCGGTCAGGTCGCGCTGCCAGCGCGAGATCGGCAGCTTGCTGGCCAGGTGCTGGAATAGCGCGTTGGCGATGCCGAGGTTACCCTCGGAGTTCTCGAAGTCGATCGGGTTGACCTTGTGCGGCATGGTCGAGGAGCCGATCTCGCCGGCCACGGTCTTCTGCTTGAAGTAGCCGAGGGAGATGTAGCCCCAGACGTCGCGGTCGAAGTCGATGAGGATGGTGTTGAAGCGGGCGATCGCATCGAACAGCTCGGCGATGTAGTCGTGCGGCTCGATCTGAGTGGTGTAGGGGTTGAAGGTCAGGCCGAGGTCGCCTTCGATGAACTGGCGCGCGTTGGCTTCCCAGTCGACTTCGGGATAGGCGGACAGGTGGGCGTTGTAGTTGCCCACGGCACCGTTGATCTTGCCCAGCAACTCGATGCCGGCGACCTGCTTGATCTGCCGCTCCAGGCGGTAGACGACGTTGGCCAGTTCCTTGCCCAGGGTGGTCGGCGAGGCAGGCTGGCCGTGGGTGCGGGAGAGCATCGGCACGTCGGCGAGTTTCACCGCCAGTTCGCGGATGGCCTCGGCGATCTGGCGCATCAGCGGCAGCAGCACGCTGTCGCGACCCTCGCGGAGCATCAGGGCGTGGGACAGGTTGTTGATGTCCTCGGAGGTGCAGGCGAAGTGGATGAACTCGCTGACCGCGGCCAGCTCCGGAAGCTTGGCGGCCTGTTCCTTGAGCAGGTACTCCACGGCTTTCACGTCGTGGTTGGTGGTGCGCTCGATTTCCTTGATGCGTTCGGCGTGTTCCAGCTGGAAGTCGCTGGCCAGGCTGTCGAGCAGGGCGTTGGCTTCGGCGGAGAACGGCGCGACCTCGGGAATCCCGGCGTGGGCGGCGAGGCGCTGCAGCCAGCGGACTTCCACCATGACGCGGAAACGGATCAGGCCGTATTCGCTGAAGATCGGACGCAGGCTGCTGGTTTTGCCGGCATAGCGGCCATCGACGGGGGATACCGCGGTGAGCGAGGAAAGCTGCATGAGACGTTCTCGTGGCTGGAAGTCAACGAAAAAGGGGCGCATATCATACATGAAAGGTGCGCCCCGGTGGGGCATTCAGCGGGGCCTTTCGGCGGGGCGGTTGCCCAGCAGGGGGATCAGGCTGGCGGCGAAGATCAGGGCGGCGCCGAGCAGCGACGTGTGGCTGGGCAGTTCGTCCCAGCGCAGCCAGGCGATCACCCCGGCGAAAACGATGGCCATGTAGGCGATCGGTCCGATCACTCCCGGGGAGGCCAGGGCATAGGCCTGCGACATGGTCAGTTGGCCGAGGCTGGCGAACAGTCCGGCGCCGAGCAGCAGGAGCAGTTCCTGGCCGTTCAGCGGCTGCCAGGCCCAGGCCAGCGGCACGGCGGAGAACAGGGTGCCGAACAGGGCGAAGTAGAACACGATGCGATAGGCTGGCTCGCTGTCGCTCATTTCGCGGATCGAGACGAAGGCGCAGGCAGCCATCAGGCTGGAGGCGATGCCGACCAGGGCGATCGGCGCCACTACCGCGCCGCTGGGCCTGGCCACCAGCAGCACGCCGAGGAAGCCGACCAGGGTGGCGACCATCATGCGGCGGGTCAGCGGCTCCTTGATCCACAGGTGTGCGATCAGCGGCGTGAACACCGGCGCGGCATAGCTGAACAGCATGGCGTCGGTCAGCGGCAGGTGGGCGAGGGCGTAGAAGTAGCAGTACATGCCGCCCAGGCCGTAGGTGGTGCGCAGCAGGTGCGATAGCGGGCGGCGGGTGCGCAGCGGGCCGATGCCGCGAGTCAGCGCCAGGGGCAGGAAGAACAGCACGCCGACGAGGTTGCGGAAGAACACCACGGTTTCGTTGTTGACGGTGCTGGAGGCCTCGCGGATCAGGCCGCCCATCAGGGCGAAGAACAGCGCCGAAAGAGCCAGCATGGCGGCGCCCTGGGTCGGGCTGTTGCGCCGTTGCGGCTGGCTCCCGGCCATGGCCATGGCTAGCCGCGCAGCAGGGGATAGAGTTCGTTGAGCAGCCGGCGCCGGCTGAATACCATCTGCCAGCGGCTGCCGCCCAGTTGCCGCCAGAGCCGCGCCGAGCGGATGCCGGCGAGCAGCAGGGCGCGGATCCGCGCGGCGTTGCTGCTGACCTGCAGGTGGCGCATGTCGCCGTGTACCTGGATGCGCTGGCGGAAGGTGCTGAGGGTGTCCTGGTAGATGCTGGCGAAGGAGGCGATGACGTTCTCGTGGACCAGGCCGAAGTGCTGGACCTGCTGTTCGACCTGGTCGAGGCGCTGGCCGATCAGGTCGAGCATATCGCCGCGCTTGTCCAGTTGCCGTTCCAGGGTCAGCATCGCCAGGGCGTAGCGCAGCGGTTCGCGCTGCAGGCTGCCGGGCTTGCGCTCCAGGGCGCTGGCCAGGGCCTTGAAGCCGTCGCGCAGGTTGAGGCTGTCGCCACCGTAGACGTCCAGGGTGCTGGCCGGGTTGCGCGCCAGCAGGCTGCCGAGCATGCAGCCCAGCGGGGCTTCGCTGATCTGTCCGGTGCGTGCCAGCTTGTCGACCAGGGCTGCGGATTCGAAGACGGCGCCGAGGGCAATCAGTTGCTGTCGCGGATCGCTCACGGGCGTCCTCCGAAATCCCAGGCTTCCGCCGTTTCGATCACGCCGCCGCCGAGGCAGACGTCGCCGTCGTAGAACACCACCGATTGCCCCGGGGTCACTGCGCGCTGCGGTTCGTCGAACACCGCGCGGTAGCCTTCGGCGGTTTTCTCCAGGATGCAGTCCTGGTCGCTCTGCCGGTAGCGCACCTTGGCCCGCAGGCGGCGCGGCCGCTCCAGTTCGACCGGGTTGACCCAGTAGATTCGCGAGGCCAGCAGGGCGCGGGAGAACAGCAGCGGGTGGTCGTTGCCCTGGCCGACCAGCAGCACGTTGCGTTGCAGGTCCTTGCCGAGCACGTACCAGGGATCGTCGCCGGCTTCCTTGAGACCGCCGATGCCGAGGCCCTGGCGCTGGCCGATGGTGTGGTACATCAGGCCGCTGTGGCGACCGATGACCTTGCCTTCGGTGGTCTCGATGTCGCCCGGCTGGGCCGGCAGGTACTGCTTGAGGAAATCGGTGAAGCGTCGCTCGCCAATGAAGCAGATGCCCGTGGAGTCCTTCTTCTTCGCCGTGGCGAGGCCATGCTTCTCGGCGATGGCGCGGACTTCCGGCTTCTCCAGTTCGCCGACGGGGAACAGGCTGCGGGCGATCTGCTCGCCGCCCACCGCGTGCAGGAAGTAGCTCTGGTCCTTGTTCGGGTCCAGGCCCTTGAGCAGCTCGGTGCGCCCGTCGCGGTCGCGGCGCCGCACATAGTGGCCGGTGGCGATCAGGTCCGCGCCGAGCATCAGCGCGTAGTCGAGGAACGCCTTGAACTTGATTTCGCGGTTGCAGAGGATGTCCGGGTTCGGCGTACGGCCGGCCTTGTACTCGGCAAGGAAGTGCTCGAACACGTTATCCCAGTATTCCGCGGCGAAGTTCGCCGTGTGCAGCTTGATGCCGATCCGGTCGCAGACGGCCTGGGCGTCGGCCAGGTCCTCGCGGGCGGTACAGTATTCGGTGCCGTCGTCCTCGTCCCAGTTCTTCATGAACAGGCCTTCGACCTGATAGCCCTGCTGCAACAGGAGCAGGGCGGAGACGGACGAGTCGACGCCGCCGGACATGCCGACGATCACGCGCTCGCGGCGTGGGGTGGGGGCGGATTCAGACATAGCGATCAGGCGTCACGGGCGAATTCGTAAAACGCGGATTCTATCAGGCCTGGGGTAGGGAGGGCGACACGTGGGTGTCGCGGATCAGCGCCAGGGGATAGCGGCCGCCGGCCAGGTAGTCGTCGATGCAGCGCAGCACCAGGTGGCTGCGCCAGCGCTGCGGCTGGGCGGCCAGTTCGTCGCGGGTCAGCCAGCGCGGGCCGATGATGCCGTCGTCGAGGGCGCGCTCGGGGTGGTGGCGCACGGGGCGGGCGGCGAAGCATACGCGCTGATAGGTGACACCGTTGGACGGCGCGGTGTACAGGTAGATGCCGGTGACGGCGCTCAGCTCGACCTCCCAGCCGGTTTCCTCGAGGGTTTCGCGCAGGGCGGCCTCGAGCAGGCTTTCGGCGGGCTCCAGGTGCCCGGCGGGCTGGTTCAGCACCTCGCGGCCGTCGGCCTGTTCCTCGACCAGCAGGAAGCGGCCCTGGTCCTCGACGATGGTCGCTACGGTGACATGGGGATGCCAGCTCATGGATGTCTCCTCGGTACGGAAAAGGCCTCGATAAAAAGAAACCCCGAGCGTAGGCCCGGGGTTTCTGCTTCGTCAGCGTGACGCCATCAGGCCAGGCTGTCGATCGCCGCGTTGAAGGTGGCGCTGGGGCGCATCACCTTGCTGGTCAGCTCCGGGTTGGAGCGATAGTAGCCGCCGATCTCGGCCGGCTTGCCCTGGACCGCATTGAGTTCGGCGACGATGGTCGCTTCCTGCTCGGTCAGGGCCTTGGCCAGCGGTGCGAAGTGCGCTTTCAGCTCAGCGTCTTCGTCCTGGGCGGCCAGGGCCTGGGCCCAGTACATCGCCAGGTAGAAGTGGCTGCCGCGGTTGTCGATGTCTCCGACCTTGCGCGACGGCGACTTGTTGTTGTCCAGCAGCTTGCCGGTGGCTTCGTCCAGCGCCTTGCCGAGCAGCTTGGCCTTGGCGTTGCCGGTCTTGATCCCGGTTTCCTCCAGGGACACGGCCAGGGCCAGGAACTCGCCCAGGGAGTCCCAGCGCAGGTAGTTCTCTTCCACCAGTTGCTGGACGTGCTTGGGTGCCGAGCCGCCGGCGCCGGTTTCGTACATGCCGCCGCCCGCCATCAGCGGAACGATGGAGAGCATCTTGGCCGAGGTGCCCAGTTCCATGATCGGGAACAGGTCGGTCAGGTAGTCGCGCAGGACGTTGCCGGTCACCGAGATGGTGTCCTTGCCGCGGATCAGGCGTTCCATGCTGACGCGAATGGCCTCGTTGTAGCCCATGATGCTGATGTCGAGACCGGTCAGGTCGTGGTCCTTGAGGTACAGTTCGACCTTCTTGCGCAGTTCGCGGTCGTGGGCGCGCTCCGGGTCCAGCCAGAAGATCGCCGGGGTATCGGACTGGCGTGCGCGGGTGACGGCCAGCTTGACCCAGTCGCGGATCGGTGCGTCCTTGGTCTGGCAGGCGCGCCAGATGTCGCCGGTCTCCACCTCGTGCTGCATCAGCACGCTGCCGTCGGCCAGGACCACGCGCATGGTGCCGTCGGCGGTCATTTCGAAGGTCTTGTCGTGGGAGCCGTATTCCTCGGCCTTCTGCGCCATCAGGCCGACGTTCGGCACGCTGCCCATGGTGGTCGGGTCGAAGGCGCCGTTGGTCTTGCAGAAGTTGATCATCTCCTGGTAGATGCGGGCGTAGGTGCTTTCCGGCATTACCGCCTTGGTGTCTTTCTGCTTGCCGTCCTTGCCCCACATCTGGCCGGAGTTGCGGATCATCGCCGGCATCGAGGCGTCGACGATGACGTCGCTCGGAATGTGCAGGTTGGTGATGCCTTTCACGGAGTCGACCATCGCCATTTCCGGGCGGTGGCTGTACACCTCGTGGATGTCGTGGAGGATCTCTTCCTGCTGGGAGGCGGGCAGCGACTTGATCTTGTCGTAGACGCTGGAGATACCGTTGTTCGGGTTCACGCCGAGCTCTTCGAAGAGTTGGCCCCACTTGTCGAAGACGTCCTTGTAGTAGACGCTCACCGCATGTCCGAAGACGATCGGGTGGGAAATCTTCATCATGGTCGCCTTGACGTGCAGGGACCACATGACGCCGGTTTCCTTGCAGTCCTGCAGGGTCTTCTCGAAGAAGTCGCGCAGCTTGCCGCAGCTCATGAACATGCTGTCGAGCACTTCGCCTTCCTGCAGGCTCAGTTGCTTCTTGACCTCGACCTTGCCGTCCTTGCCGACGAATTCGATGCGCACGTCACCGGCCTTGGCCATGGTGATGGACTGTTCGCTGGAGAAGAAGTCGCCGCCGCGCATGTAGTCGGCGTGGGAGCGCGAGGCCATGCTCCACTTGCCCATGGAGTGCGGGTGCTTGCGGGCGTAGGCCTTCACTGCGGCAGGCGCGCGACGGTCGGAATTGCCTTCGCGCAGGACCGGGTTCACGGCGCTGCCGAGGATCTTCGCGTAGCGTGCGCGAACCTCTTTCTCTTCGTCGGTCTGCGGGTCTTCCGGGAAGTCGGGAAGCTTGTAGCCCAGGCCCTGCAGCTCGGCGATCGCGCCTTTCAGCTGGGGCACCGAGGCGCTGATGTTGGGCAGCTTGATGATATTGGCGTCGGGCGAGGTGGCCAGGACCGCCAGGCGGGCGAGGTCGTCTTCGATACGCTGGTCGGCTTCGAGGCGGTCGGCGAAGTTGGCCAGGATGCGTCCTGCAAGAGAGATGTCGCTGGTCTCGACGTCGATGCCGGCGGAAGCGGCAAAGGCCTTGACGATGGGGAGGAGCGAGTAGGTGGCGAGCGCGGGTGCTTCGTCGGTGAAGGTGTAGGTGATCTTCGAGCGGATGGACATCTACGGTAACTCTCTTTTTTGCTGGGCGCGCACAGAGTCTCGATACGCGTTGGTGGACGCGATGCCTTCGCTCAACATCGGGTTGAATCGAAATCGAGATATGCCGCGGGATATAGGGGCGCCAGTAGAGCGTTGTACGGCGGGTTCATGGTGGCGAACCCGACGCTGCGAGGGGAGAGGGTCTGGTCCCAGACTGCTCGGACCTCGATGACTGCGAAGTCATGGCGCGCAGTATACCACCCTCTCGCCGGGCTGATGCGCTCGCCTGTTTAGACTAAGGAAGATGTGGTTTCCGGGCGGACAACTGGGCTACCCTAGAAGGCTGCAACAGGGTTTTAACCACAACACGGAGTTCAGCATGGGATACCAAAAGATCCAGGTGCCGGCGACCGGTGACAAAATCACTGTGAATGCCGACATGTCCTTGAGCGTACCGAAGAACCCGATCATCCCGTTCATCGAGGGTGATGGCATCGGCGTCGATATCAGCCCGGTCATGATCAAGGTTGTCGACGCTGCAGTGGAAAAAGCATACAAGGGCGAGCGCAAGATCGCCTGGATGGAAGTCTACGCCGGCGAGAAGGCCACCCAGGTCTATGACCAGGACACCTGGCTGCCCCAGGAAACCCTGGACGCCGTACGCGACTACGTGGTTTCCATCAAGGGCCCGCTGACCACCCCGGTCGGTGGCGGCATCCGCTCCCTGAACGTGGCCCTGCGCCAGCAACTCGATCTCTACGTCTGCCAGCGCCCGGTACGCTGGTTCGAAGGCGTGCCCAGCCCGGTGAAGAAGCCCGGCGACGTGGACATGGTGATCTTCCGCGAGAACTCCGAGGACATCTATGCCGGCGTCGAGTGGAAGGCCGGTTCGCCGGAAGCGGAGAAGGTCATCAAGTTCCTCACCGAGGAAATGGGCGTCAAGAAGATCCGCTTCACCGAGAACTGCGGCATCGGCATCAAGCCGGTTTCCCAGGAAGGCACCAAGCGCCTGGTGCGCAAGGCCCTGCAATACGCCGTCGACAACGACCGCAGTTCGGTGACCCTGGTGCACAAGGGCAACATCATGAAGTTCACCGAGGGTGCCTTCAAGGATTGGGGCTACGAAGTCGCGCGCGATGAATTCGGCGCCGAGCTGCTGGACGGCGGTCCGTGGATGCAGTTCAAGAATCCGAAGACCGGCAAGAACGTCGTGGTCAAGGACGTGATCGCCGACGCCATGTTGCAGCAGATCCTGCTGCGCCCCGCCGAGTACGACGTGATCGCCACCCTGAACCTGAACGGCGACTATCTCTCCGACGCCCTGGCGGCCGAGGTCGGCGGCATCGGCATCGCGCCCGGCGCCAACCTGTCCGATTCGGTGGCCATGTTCGAGGCGACCCACGGCACCGCGCCGAAGTACGCCGGCCAGGACAAGGTCAACCCGGGTTCGCTGATCCTCTCCGCGGAGATGATGCTGCGCCACATGGGTTGGACCGAGGCGGCCGACCTGATCATCAAGGGCACCAACGGGGCGATCGCCGCCAAGACCGTGACCTATGACTTCGAACGCCTGATGGACGGCGCGACCCTGCTGTCCTGCTCGGAGTTCGGCGACGCGATGATTGCCAAGATGTAGGAAGGGCTAGCGCCCGAACGAGAAAAAGGCCGGTTCGCACCGGCCTTTTTCATTTCCGCATCCGCGCTGGGGTCAGGCTTCGATGGGCGTCGCCTGCGGCTCTTCCTGCGGGGCGGGGGCGGAGGGTGCGGCGGTTGTCGCGGTGGCGGGGCTGATGTTGATGGCATGCAGTCCCTTCGGTCCCTGGATGATCTCGAAATTGACCGGCTGGCCCGCCTTGAGTGTCTTGTAACCGTCCATCTGAATGGCCGAGTAATGGGCGAACAGGTCCTCATCTCGGCCCTCGGCCAGGATGAACCCGTAGCCCTTGGCGTTGTTGAACCACTTGACCTTACCGCTGAGCATGCTCATATCCCTCTGCAAAGGACTCCAACGCTGGAGTATCATCCACTACGATCCCGCGTCCGACCTGGGTCGAGACGGGTGCGGAACCCCTGATACCCTGTAGGGGTATTCCATTGTTTGTAACACCCTTTTGCAGTTAGTCAAGGCGCTGAACCATACGCCTGAGAAACGGATCAACATCATGTCGGTCCATAACTTTCCAGAAAGGCAAAGCTTTTTTTCCTCATGCATGCACCTAGCCAGATTCGACTAACATTCAATCAGGACCATCCCGAGCCTCATGAGCACGAGGACGAAGGGGCGGGGCTCGCGGTACAGGAGTCGAAGCCTGTATTACAGCCGCCACCGTTGTATAAGGTGGTACTGTTCAACGACGATTACACGCCGATGGACTTTGTTGTTGAAGTGCTGGAAGTGTTCTTCAACATGGACCGGGAAAAAGCCACCAAGATCATGTTGACGGTACATACTCAGGGTAAGGCGGTCTGCGGCTTGTTTACCCGGGACGTGGCCGAAACCAAGGCGATGCAGGTCAATCAGTATGCACGGGAGAGCCAGCATCCATTGCTCTGCGAGATAGAGAAAGACAGTTGATCGGATGTTTGGGAGCGAGGTGAAGCCATGTTGAATCGAGAGCTCGAAGTCACCCTCAATCTCGCCTTCAAGGAGGCGAGGGCCAAACGCCATGAATTCATGACGGTTGAGCACCTGCTGCTGGCCTTGCTGGACAATGAGGCGGCGGCAACGGTATTGCGTGCGTGCGGTGCCAACCTGGACAAGCTGCGGCGCGACCTGCAGGAATTCATCGATTCCACCACGCCGCTGATCCCGCAGCACGACGACGAGCGCGAAACCCAGCCGACGCTGGGCTTCCAGCGCGTCCTGCAGCGTGCGGTGTTCCACGTGCAGAGTTCCGGCAAGCGCGAAGTGACCGGGGCCAATGTCCTGGTGGCGATCTTCAGCGAACAGGAAAGCCAGGCGGTGTTCCTGCTCAAGCAGCAGAGCATCGCGCGTATCGATGTGGTGAACTACATCGCCCATGGTATCTCCAAGGTGCCCGGGCATGCCGAACATCCGCAGGATGGGGAGCAGGATATGCAGGATGAGGAAGGTGGCGAGTCGGCCACGTCCAACCATCCGCTGGACGCCTATGCCAGCAACCTCAACGAACTGGCTCGCCAGGGGCGGATCGACCCGCTGGTGGGGCGTGAGCATGAAGTCGAGCGGGTGGCGCAGATCCTTGCCCGCCGGCGCAAGAACAACCCGCTGCTGGTAGGCGAGGCGGGGGTCGGCAAGACGGCCATCGCCGAGGGCCTGGCCAAACGCATCGTCGATGGCCAGGTGCCGGACCTGCTGGCCGACAGCGTGGTCTACTCCCTCGACCTGGGTGCCTTGCTCGCGGGTACAAAGTACCGCGGCGACTTCGAGAAGCGCTTCAAGGCCTTGCTCAACGAGTTGCGCAAGCGCCCGCACGCGGTGCTGTTCATCGACGAGATCCATACCATCATCGGCGCCGGTGCGGCATCCGGCGGGGTAATGGACGCCTCCAACCTGCTCAAGCCGGTTCTGTCCTCGGGCGAGATCCGCTGCATCGGCTCGACCACCTTCCAGGAGTTCCGCGGCATCTTCGAGAAGGACCGGGCCTTGGCGCGGCGCTTCCAGAAGGTCGACGTGACCGAGCCGTCGGTGGAAGACACCTATGGCATCCTCAAGGGCCTCAAGGGGCGCTTCGAGCAGCATCACCACATCGAGTACAGCGACGAGGCGCTGCGCGCCGCGGCCGAGCTGGCGGCGCGCTACATCAACGACCGGCACATGCCGGACAAGGCCATCGACGTCATCGACGAGGCGGGCGCCTACCAGCGCCTGCAGCCGGAAGAGAAGCGCGTGAAGCGCATCGAGGTGGCGCAGGTCGAGGATATCGTGGCGAAGATTGCGCGGATCCCGCCGAAACACGTCACCACCTCCGACAAGGAGTTGCTGCGCAACCTCGAACGCGACCTCAAGCTGACCGTGTTCGGCCAGGACGACGCCATCGAGTCGCTGTCCACGGCGATCAAGCTGTCCCGGGCCGGGCTCAAGGCGCCGGACAAGCCGGTCGGCTCATTCCTCTTCGCCGGTCCCACCGGCGTGGGCAAGACCGAGGTGGCGCGGCAGTTGGCGAAGGCCTTGGGTGTGGAGCTGGTGCGCTTCGACATGTCCGAGTACATGGAGCGGCATACCGTGTCGCGGCTGATCGGTGCGCCTCCGGGCTACGTCGGCTTCGACCAGGGCGGCCTGCTCACCGAGGCGATCACCAAGACCCCGCACTGCGTGTTGCTGCTCGACGAGATCGAGAAGGCTCACCCGGAGGTCTTCAACCTGCTGCTGCAGGTGATGGACCACGGCACCCTGACCGACAACAACGGGCGCAAGGCGGACTTCCGCAACATCATCCTGATCATGACCACCAACGCCGGCGCGGAAGTGGCGGCGCGCGCGTCGATCGGCTTCAACCAGCAGGATCACACCACCGATGCGATGGAAGTGATCAAGAAGAGCTTCACCCCGGAGTTCCGCAACCGCCTGGATACCATCATCCAGTTCGGCCGCCTGAGCACCGAGACGATCAAGAGCGTGGTCGACAAGTTCCTCACCGAGCTGCAGGCGCAGCTGGAGGACAAGCGCGTCCAGCTCGAGGTCAGCGATGCGGCGCGCGGCTGGCTGGCGGAGAAGGGCTACGACGTGCAGATGGGTGCGCGACCGATGGCGCGGCTTATCCAGGACAAGATCAAGCGGCCGTTGGCCGAGGAGATCCTGTTCGGCGAGCTGGCCGAGCATGGCGGCCTGGTGCATGTCGACCTGAAGGGCGACGAGCTGGCCTTCGAGTTCGAGATCACGGCGGCGGAGCCCGCCTGATCCGAGCGCGGCAACGAAAACGCCCGGCAGATGCCGGGCGTTTTCTTTTGCAATCGGCGAGCCGCAGCGGCTCGTGTCGACTCAGCGGGCGCGGTAGGTGATGCGGCCCTTGCTCAGGTCGTAGGGCGTCAGTTCCACGCGGACCTTGTCGCCGGTGAGGATGCGGATGTAGTTCTTGCGCATTTTGCCGGAGATGTGCGCGGTGACGACGTGCCCATTTTCCAACTCCACACGGAACATGGTGTTGGGCAGGGTGTCGACGACAGTACCTTCCATTTCGAAGCTGTCTTCTTTCGACATGCAGTAGAGCCCTCGGTATCTATGGGTGGCCCTTTCAATGAGAGGTGGGCCGTGAAAAGCGGCGTGCATTGTGCCAGAAAATCGACAATAGCGCCACACGGCTATCAGGTGAGGGCGACCCAGCGCTGGTTGACGAACAGTTCGATGGGCCGGTACTGGGTCTTGTAGTTCATCTTGCGGCAATTCTTGATCCAGTAGCCCAGGTAGACGGCCTGCAGGCCCAGGCGTTCGGTCTCGGCGATCTGCCAGAGGATCGCGTAGCGTCCCAGGCTGCGCTGCTCTTCGTCGGGATCGTAGAAGGTATAGACGGCCGAGAGTCCGTTCGGCAGCACGTCCGTCACGGCTATGGCCAGCAGGCGGCCATGCAGGCGGAACTCGAAGAAGCAGCAGAAGGGCAGGTCGCGAACCAGGAAGGTGGCGAACTGGTCGCGGCTGGGCGGATACATGTCGCCGTCGGCGTGGCGTTGCTCGATGTAGCGCCGATACAGGTCGTAGTACTCCTCGTTGAAGCTCGGTCGCTTGCGGATCACCTGCAGTTCCGCATTGCGCTTGAGGATGCGCCGCTGCTGGCGGTTCGGGCTGAAGCCGGCGACCGGTATGCGCGCGGCGATGCAGGCGGTGCAATGCTGGCAGTGCGGACGATAGAGATGGTCGCCGCTGCGGCGGAAGCCGACCTCCGACAGCGAGGCGTACAGCTGCGTGTCCATGGGCTGGCTGGGATCGAGGAACAGGGTGGTTGCCTGCTCCTCGGGCAGGTAGCTGCACGGGTGCGGTTGCGTCGCGTAGAACTTCAGTCGGGCGAGTTCGGTCATGGTGAACTCCAGCAGGGACCCATAAGCAAGTTTATGCCAGGCACGGAAACTCGCCTAAAAATCCAGGTCGCCGGTAGGAGGCTGGTCGCGATAGCGTTGCAGGTAGTCGGCGAATTCCCCCCGGCTGATGGCGCGGGCGCCCAGGCTGTGCAGGTGGCGGGTCGGCATCTGGCAGTCGATGAGGACGAAGCCGGCGTCGCGCAGATGGCGGACCAGCGTGACGAAGCCGACCTTGGAAGCGTTGTCGGCGCGGCTGAACATCGATTCGCCGAAGAACAGCCTGCCCATGGCCAGGCCGTAGAGGCCGCCGACCAGTTGTCGCTCCTGCCAGACTTCCACGGAGTGGGCGATGCCGCGCAGGTGCAGCTCCTGGTAGGCCAGTTGCATCGGCGTGGTGATCCAGGTGCCGTCGGCGTAGTCACGCGGCGCGGCACAAGCCTGGATCACCGCCCGGAAGTCACGGTTGAAAGTGACTTCGAAGCGTTGCTGGCGCAGGCACTTGGCCAGGCTGCGGGAAACGTGCAGTTCGTCGGGGAACAGGACGGTGCGCGGGTCGGGCGACCACCAGAGGATCGGCTGGCCATCCTGGTACCAGGGAAGCAGCCGTGGCGATAGGCTGCGACCAGGCGTTGCGGATTGAGGTCGCCGCCGGCCGCGAGCAGCCCGTTGGGCTCCTGCAGGGCCTTGTCGAGGGGCGGAAAGTCGAAGTCGGTGCGGGAAAGCCAGGTCAGCATGGCGGGGTAGGGGAGGGCGGGCCTCCCCCGGGTCCGATCAATGGTCGTCGAGGTATTTTTCGGCATCCAGCGCGGCCATGCAGCCGGCGCCGGCGGAAGTGATGGCCTGGCGGTAGACGTGGTCGGCCACGTCGCCGGCGGCGAACACGCCTTCGATGCTGGTCTGGGTGGCATTGCCTTCGCTGCCGCCGTGGATCCGCAGGTAGCCGTCGCGCATTTCCAGTTGGCCCTGGAACAGGTCGGTGTTCGGCTTGTGGCCGATGGCGATGAACACGCCGGCCAGCGACAGTTCGCTGGTGCTGCCGTCGATGGTGCTCTTCAGGCGTACGCCGGTGACGCCGCTGGCGTCGCCCAGCACCTCGTCCAGGGTGGTGTTCCAGTGCAGGCGCACGTTGCCGTTCTCGGCCTTGTCGAACAGCTTGTCCTGGAGGATTTTCTCCGAACGCAGCTTGTCGCGACGGTGGATCAGGTGGACTTCCTTGGCGATGTTGGCCAGGTACAGCGCTTCCTCGACGGCGGTATTGCCGCCGCCGACCACGCAGACCACCTGGTTGCGGTAGAAGAAGCCGTCGCAGGTGGCGCAGGCGGAAACGCCCTTGCCCATGAAGGCTTCTTCCGACGACATGCCCAGGTATTGCGCGGAGGCACCGGTGGCAATGATCAATGCATCGCAGGTATAAGTGCCACTATCGCCCTTCAGTGTGAAGGGGCGCTGTTGCAACTCGGCGGTGTGGATGTGGTCGTAGACGATCTCGGTGTCGAAACGCTCGGCGTGCTGCTGCATGCGGGTCATCAGCGCCGGGCCGGTAAGGCCTTCGACGTCGCCCGGCCAGTTGTCGACTTCGGTGGTGGTGGTCAGCTGGCCGCCTGGCTGGATGCCGGTGATCACCACTGGCTTGAGATTGGCGCGTGCGGCGTACACGGCGGCGGTATAGCCGGCCGGACCGGAGCCCAGGATGATGAGGCGCGAATGCTTGACTTCACTCATAAAAAGACTCCATAAGCCTTTGTCACATAAGAAAATGCGTGCTCCAATGGAGCCGCCTGAAGAGTTCTGCCGGCTATGCTACACCTATCCGCAAAAGGCCGGCAAAACCCCGGGGCCGGGATCAGCCACGCACGGATTGCCGCTGATTTCGGGTGTGATTTTTCAGAGTTTCCCTAAAGCCGTACAATAGGCGCGTTTTGACCAAGACAGCTTCTAAAGCACCAGCCGTGCGCAGGAAAAATAGCGATTTGAAGGATTCGACCACCGCGAGCCATGCCGCCGCATGGCGTCAGCAACTGCATTCCCGCCTGAAGGAAGGGGTCCTGATCGCGCTGGGCGCGCTCTGCCTGTACTTGTGGATGGCTCTGCTC
This sequence comes from Pseudomonas sp. PS1(2021), assembly GCF_020405165.1. Classification (NCBI taxonomy): domain Bacteria; kingdom Pseudomonadati; phylum Pseudomonadota; class Gammaproteobacteria; order Pseudomonadales; family Pseudomonadaceae; genus Pseudomonas; species Pseudomonas sp. PS1(2021). The sequence continues at coordinate 1,470,613 of NZ_CP084484.1, forward strand.
ACCTATGACCCGGCCGATCCGAGCTGGAGTCACTCGAGCCAGGTTGACCAGGTGCAGAATGCCGCCGGTCGGCTCGGTGCGGTATCCGCCGATATCCTGTTCATGACGCTCGGCTACTTCGCCTACCTCTTTCCGCTGTTGCTGGGCATCAAGACCTGGCAGGTATTCCGCCGCCGCAACCTGCCGTGGGAATGGAACACCTGGCTGTTTTCCTGGCGCCTGGTCGGGCTGATCTTCCTGATCCTGGCCGGCTCGGCACTGGCCTACATCCATTTCCACGCCAGCGGCCACATGCCGGCCAGCGCCTCGGCCGGCGGCGCCATCGGCCAGAGCCTGGGCCGCGTCGCGGTGGATGCGCTGAACGTGCAGGGCAGCACGCTGGTGTTCTTCGCCCTGTTCCTCTTCGGCCTGACGGTGTTCGCCGACCTCTCCTGGTTCAAGGTGATGGATGTCACCGGCAAGATCACCCTGGACTTCTTCGAACTGATCCAGAACGCCTTCAATCGCTGGATGGGCGCGCGCGCCGAGCGCAAGCAACTGGTCGCGCAACTGCGCGAGGTCGACGAGCGCGTCGCCGAGGTGGTGGCGCCGAGCGTGCCGGACCGCCGCGAACAGTCCAAGGCCAAGGAGCGCCTGCTGGAACGCGAAGAGGCCCTGGCCAAGCACATGAGCGAGCGGGAGAAGCGCCCGCCGCCGAAGATCGATCCGCCACCGCCGCCGAAGGCCCCGGAGCCGAGCAAGCGCGTGCTGAAAGAGAAGCAGGCGCCGCTGTTCGTCGATACGGCGGTGGAGGGCACCCTGCCGCCGCTGTCGCTGCTCGATCCGGCGGAAGTGAAGCAGAAGAGCTACTCGCCCGAGTCGCTGGAGGCGATGTCGCGCCTGCTGGAGATCAAGCTGAAGGAGTTCGGCGTCGAGGTCAGCGTGGATTCGGTGCATCCGGGCCCCGTGATCACCCGTTTCGAGATCCAGCCCGCGGCGGGGGTCAAGGTCAGCCGCATTTCCAACCTGGCCAAGGACCTGGCGCGCTCGCTGGCGGTGATCAGCGTGCGGGTGGTGGAAGTGATTCCCGGCAAGACCACCGTCGGCATCGAGATTCCCAACGAAGACCGGCAGATGGTGCGCTTCTCCGAAGTGCTGTCGTCGCCGGAGTACGACGAGCACAAGTCCACCGTGCCGCTGGCCCTGGGCCACGACATCGGCGGTCGGCCGATCATCACCGACCTGGCGAAGATGCCGCACCTGCTGGTGGCCGGTACCACCGGCTCCGGTAAGTCGGTGGGGGTCAACGCCATGCTCCTGTCGATCCTGTTCAAGTCCACGCCGAGCGAGGCGCGACTGATCATGATCGACCCGAAGATGCTCGAACTGTCGATCTACGAAGGGATCCCGCACCTGCTCTGCCCGGTGGTCACCGACATGAAGGAAGCCGCCAACGCCCTGCGCTGGAGCGTGGCGGAGATGGAGCGGCGCTACCGCCTGATGGCGGCCATGGGTGTGCGCAACCTGGCTGGCTTCAACCGCAAGGTGAAGGACGCCGAGGAGGCTGGCACGCCGCTGACCGACCCGCTGTTCCGTCGCGAAAGCCCGGACGACGAGCCGCCGCAGCTGAGCACCCTGCCGACCATCGTGGTGGTGGTCGACGAATTCGCCGACATGATGATGATCGTCGGCAAGAAGGTCGAGGAGCTTATCGCCCGTATCGCGCAGAAGGCGCGGGCGGCCGGTATCCACCTGATCCTGGCGACCCAGCGGCCGTCGGTGGACGTGATCACCGGCCTGATCAAGGCCAACATCCCGACCCGGATCGCCTTCCAGGTCTCCAGCAAGATCGACTCGCGCACCATCCTCGACCAGGGTGGCGCCGAACAACTTCTCGGCCACGGCGACATGCTCTACCTGCCGCCGGGCACAGGCCTGCCGATTCGCGTGCACGGCGCCTTCGTTTCCGACGACGAGGTGCACCGGGTGGTCGAGGCCTGGAAGCTGCGCGGCGCGCCCGACTACATCGAGGACATCCTCGCTGGCGTCGACGAAGGCGGCAGCGGTGGCGGTTCCTTCGATGGCGGCGACGGCTCCGGCGAAGGCAGCGAGGACGACCCGCTCTACGACGAGGCGGTACGTTTCGTCACCGAGAGTCGCCGGGCATCGATCTCCGCCGTGCAACGCAAGCTGAAGATCGGCTACAACCGCGCCGCGCGGATGATCGAGGCGATGGAGATGGCCGGCGTGGTCACCCCGATGAATACCAACGGCTCCCGCGAAGTCATCGCGCCGGCGCCGGTTCGTGATTGAACCCGACAGGTTTTAGAGGATTCCGATGCGACTGATCCGCACGTTGTTCGTTGCCGCCCTGGCCATGGGCGCTTCGCTGGCCCATGCCGACGACAGCGCCGCTGTCCAGCGCCTGACCGGCCTGCTGAACAAGGCCCAGACCCTGACCGCGCGTTTTTCCCAACTGACCCTGGACGGTAGCGGCACGCGCCTGCAGGAAACCGCCGGCCAACTGAGCCTGAAGCGGCCGGGACTGTTCCGCTGGCATACCGATGCGCCGAACGAGCAATTGCTCATTTCCAACGGCGAGAAGGTCTGGCTGTACGACCCGGACCTGGAGCAGGTGACCATCCAGAAGCTCGATCAGCGCCTGACCCAGACGCCGGCGCTGCTGCTCTCCGGCGACATCTCGAAGATCAGCGAAAGCTTCGCCATCACCTACAAGGAAGGCGGCAACGTAGTCGATTTCGTGCTCAAGCCGAAGACCAAGGACACCCTCTTCGACACCTTGCGCCTGTCGTTCCGCAGCGGCAAGGTGAACGACATGCAGATGATCGATGGCGTCGGCCAGCGCACCAACATCCTGTTCTTCGACGTGAAGATGAACGAGGCGCTGGATGCCAAGCAATTCACCTTCGACGTTCCGCCGGGCGTCGACGTGATCCAGGAGTAAGCGCAAGCCGTGGATCTGTTCCGCAGCGAGCCCGTCGCGCAGCCCCTGGCGGCACGGCTGAGGCCCGCAAACCTGGACGAGTACGTGGGGCAGGAACACCTGCTGGCCCGCGGCAAGCCCTTGCGCGAGGCGCTGGAGCAGGGCGCGCTGCACTCGATGATCTTCTGGGGCCCGCCGGGAGTCGGCAAGACCACCCTGGCGCGGCTGCTGGCGCAGGTGTCGGACGCCCATTTCGAGACCATTTCCGCGGTGCTGTCCGGGGTCAAGGAGATCCGCCAGGCGGTCGAGGTGGCCAAGCAGCACGCGGCGCAATACGGGCGCCGGACCATCCTGTTCGTCGATGAGGTGCACCGCTTCAACAAGAGCCAGCAGGATGCCTTCCTGCCCTATGTGGAAGACGGCACGCTGATCTTCATTGGCGCGACCACCGAGAACCCGTCCTTCGAGTTGAACAATGCGCTGCTTTCGCGGGCTCGCGTGTATGTCCTCAAGAGCCTCGACGAAGCCGCCCTGCGCAAGCTGGTGGGCCGTGCGCTGAACGAGGACAAGGGCCTCGGCAAGCGCAAGCTGAGGCTGCCGGAGGAGAGCTTCCAGGTTCTCCTGGCCGCCGCCGACGGCGATGGGCGGCGCCTGCTGAACCTGCTGGAGAACGCTGCCGACCTCGCCGAGGACGGCAGCGAGATCAGCCCCGAGCTGCTGCAGAATCTGCTCGGCGATACCCGCCGACGTTTCGACAAGGGCGGCGAGGCGTTCTACGACCAGATCAGCGCGCTGCACAAGTCGGTGCGCGGCTCCAATCCCGACGCGGCACTCTATTGGTTCGCGCGTATGCTCGACGGCGGCTGCGATCCCCTGTACATCGCCCGGCGGGTGGTGCGCATGGCCAGCGAGGAGGTTGGCAACGCCGATCCTCGCGCCCTCGGCCTATGCCTGTCGGCCTGGGACGTGCAGGAGCGCCTGGGCAGCCCCGAAGGCGAGCTGGCGGTGGCCCAGGCCATCGTCTACCTGGCCTGTGCGCCGAAGAGCAATGCGGTGTATAGCGCGTTCAACGCGGCGATGCGCGACGTCGCCGAAAGCGGCTCGCGGGAAGTGCCATTGCACTTGCGCAACGCGCCGACCAAATTGATGAAGAGCCTTGGCTATGGCGAGGAATACCGCTACGCCCACGACGAGCCGGATGCCTATGCCGCCGGAGAGGATTATTTCCCCGAGGATCTGGAGCCGCGGCGTTACTATCAACCGGTGCCGAGGGGCCTGGAACTGAAGATCCGCGACAAGCTGGAACACCTGGCCGAGCTGGATCGCACCAGTCCCCGCCAACGCAGAAAATCCTGAGCGGTATGGGCTCGGCGGAGCTAGCCAGGCTTCCGCGACGGCGTCGATGACGTCGCCGGGGCCGGCGAAGCGCCAGCCGGGCCACGAACCGCCGATAACCGACACGAGACGAGAAAAGAGCATGCTCGATCCCAAACTGGTACGCACCCAGCCGCAAGAAGTGGCTGCCCGCCTGGCCACCCGTGGCTTCCAACTGGATGTCGCACGCATCGAAGCGCTGGAAGAGCAGCGCAAGTCGGTACAGACCCGTACCGAGCAGCTGCAAGCCGAGCGCAACGCGCGTTCCAAGGCGATCGGCCAGGCCAAGCAGCGTGGCGAGGACATCGCGCCGCTGCTGGCCGATGTCGATCGCATGGGCTCCGAGCTGGAGGAAGGCAAGCGCCAGCTGGACGCCATCCAGGGCGAACTGGATGCCATGCTGCTGGGCATTCCCAACCTGCCGCACGAGTCGGTGCCGGTCGGTGCCGACGAGGACGCCAACGTCGAAGTGCGTCGCTGGGGCACGCCGAAGACCTTCGATTTCGAGGTCAAGGACCATGTCGCCCTCGGTGAACGGTACGGCTGGCTGGATTTCGAGACCGCCGCCAAGCTTTCCGGCGCGCGCTTCGCCCTTATGCGCGGCCCGATCGCCCGCCTGCATCGCGCCCTGGCGCAGTTCATGATCAACCTGCATACCGCCGAGCATGGCTACGAGGAGGCCTACACCCCCTATCTCGTCCAGGCTCCGGCGCTGCAAGGCACCGGCCAGTTGCCGAAGTTCGAGGAGGACCTGTTCAAGATCGGCCGCGACGGCGAAGCTGACCTCTACCTGATCCCGACCGCCGAGGTTTCGCTGACCAACATCGTCTCCGGGCAGATCCTCGACGCCAAGCAATTGCCGCTGAAGTTCGTCGCCCATACCCCGTGCTTCCGCAGCGAGGCCGGTGCCTCCGGGCGCGATACCCGCGGCATGATCCGTCAGCATCAGTTCGACAAGGTGGAGATGGTGCAGATCGTCGATCCGGCCACTTCCTACGAGGCGCTGGAAGGCCTGACCGCCAACGCCGAGCGCGTCCTGCAACTGCTCGAGCTGCCGTATCGGGTGCTGGCGCTGTGCACCGGCGACATGGGCTTCGGTGCGACCAAGACCTACGACCTGGAAGTCTGGGTTCCCAGCCAGGACAAGTACCGCGAGATTTCCTCCTGCTCCAACTGCGGCGACTTCCAGGCCCGGCGCATGCAGGCCCGCTACCGCAATCCGGAAACCGGCAAGCCCGAGCTGGTGCACACCCTCAACGGCTCCGGCCTGGCCGTCGGCCGTACCCTGGTGGCGGTACTGGAGAACTACCAGCAGGCGGACGGCTCGATCCGTGTGCCGGAAGTCCTCAAGCCCTACATGGCTGGCATCGAGGTGATCGGCTGACATGGATTTCCTGCCGCTGTTCCACTCCTTGCAAGGGCGCCTCGCGCTGGTGGTCGGCGGCGGCGAAGTCGCCCTGCGCAAGGCGCGCCTGCTGGCCGACGCCGGCGCGCGCCTGCGCGTGGTCGCGCCGCAGATCCACATCGAACTGCGGCATCTGGTGGAGCAGGGCGGCGGCGAGCTGCTCGAACGCGACTACCAGGACGGCGACCAGCCCGGCTGCGCCCTGATCATCGCCGCCACCGACGACGAACCGCTGAACGCCGAGGTGTCGCGAGCGGCCAATGCGCGCGGGATACCGGTCAACGTGGTGGACGCGCCGGCCCTGTGCAGCGTGATCTTCCCGGCCATCGTCGACCGTTCGCCGCTGGTGGTGGCGGTCTCCAGCGGCGGCGATGCGCCCGTGCTGGCGCGGCTGATCCGGGCCAAGCTGGAAACCTGGATTCCCTCGACCTACGGGCAACTGGCCGGACTCGCCAGCCGCTTCCGCCACCGGGTCAAGGAATTGCTACCCGACCTGCAGCAGCGCCGGGTGTTCTGGGAAAACCTGTTCCAGGGCGAGATCGCCGAGCGTGTCCTGGCCGGCCGTCCGGCGGAAGCCGAGCGTCTCCTGGAGGAGCACCTGGCCGGCGGCCTCGCGCACATAGCCACGGGCGAGGTATATCTGGTCGGGGCCGGGCCGGGGGATCCGGACCTGCTGACGTTCCGTGCCCTGCGCCTGATGCAGCAGGCCGACGTGGTGCTCTACGATCGCCTGGTGGCGCCGTCGATCCTCGAATTATGCCGCCGCGATGCCGAACGCCTGTACGTCGGCAAGCGCCGCGCCGAACATGCGGTGCCGCAGGATCGGATCAACCGCCTGCTGGTGGAGCTGGCCAGCCAGGGCAAGCGCGTGCTGCGCCTGAAGGGTGGCGACCCGTTCATCTTCGGCCGCGGCGGTGAGGAAATCGACGAACTGGCTGCCCACGGCATACCTTTCCAGGTCGTGCCGGGAATCACCGCGGCCAGCGGCTGCGCGGCCTACGCCGGGATTCCACTGACTCATCGCGATTATGCGCAATCGGTTCGTTTCGTCACCGGTCATCTGAAGGACGGCACCACCGACCTGCCGTGGCAGGACCTGGTAGCGCCTGGCCAGACCCTGGTGTTCTACATGGGCCTGGTGGGATTGCCGGTGATCTGCGAGCAACTGGTCGCCCACGGTCGCTCCGCCCAGACCCCGGCGGCGCTGATCCAGCAGGGGACCACCGCCCAGCAGCGGGTATTCACCGGAACCCTGGAAAACCTGCCGCAACTGGTGGCTGAGCACGAAGTGCATGCGCCGACCCTGGTGATCGTCGGCGAAGTCGTGCAACTGCGCGACAAGCTGGCCTGGTTCGAAGGCGCCCGCGAGGACGCCTGAGCCTTCAGCCTTCTCCCCAGATGCCCTTGCCGGGAAGTCGTTCCCGGCCTGGCGCGCGCGCCAGGTCGAGACGCGGGCCCAGCGGTACTATCCCGGTCGGGTTGATGGTGCGGTGGCTGGCGTAGTAGTGCCCCTTGATATGTTCGAAGTCCACTGTCTCGCCGATGCCCGGACGTTGGTACAGCTCGCGCAACCAGCCGGAAAGATTCGGGTAGTCTTCGATGCGCCGCAGGTTGCACTTGAAGTGTCCGTGGTACACCGCATCGAAGCGCACCAGGGTGGTGAACAGGCGGATATCGGCCTCGGTCAGGTATTCGCCGGCCAGGTAGCGGCGTTCGCCGAGCAAGCCTTCCAGGTAGTCCAGCTCCTCGAACAACTGGACGAAGGCCTCCTCGTAGGCGTCCTGGCGAGTGGCGAAGCCAGCACGGTACACGCCGTTGTTGACCGCAGGATAGATGCGTCCGTTGAGGCGTTCGATCTCCTCGCGCAGCGGCTCCGGGTAGAAGTCCAGCGCGTTGGCGCCGATGGCGTCGAAGGCGCTGTTGAAGATGCGGACGATATCGGCTGATTCGTTGTTGACGATCTTCTGCGCCCGCTTGTCCCACAGCAGCGGCACCGTGACCCGGCCGCTGTAGTGCGGGTCGTCGCGGGTATAGCGCTGGTGCAGAAAGGCCAGGCCGTCGAGGCGATCGCCAGTGGAGCCGTGGGCGGGGTCGAAGGTCCAGCCGTTCTCGCGCATCAGCCAACTGACCACCGAAACATCCACCAGCGACTCCAGCCCCTTCAGCTTGCGCACGATCAGGGTCCGATGGGCCCAGGGGCAGGCCAGCGAGACATAGAGATGGTAGCGCCCGCCCTCGGCGGGGAACGCCGGCTCGCCCAGCCAATGGCGGCGCTGGGCGTTTTCGCGCTGGAAGCGGCCGTCTTTCTGTGTGTCATACCACTGGTCGTGCCAGCGGCCATCGATCAACTGTCCCATGAGCGGGTTCCTCCATACGTCGTTGGAGGAACAGTCTAGTGTCGGTTGATCGATAAATTTATATAAATAAAGGGCTATTCGTATCGATCAGATCGATTCGTTTCGGGTCGCCCAGTAGTGTGCGGCTTCCTTGAAGGCTTCTTCGCGATTCTTGCCAAGGGCCCGTAGCGCCAGGGCCATGCTGGAGAGCACCGCCAGGTGGCCATAGGCGTCGCCTTCGCGGCCGTCCCAGACGGCCCGAAGGAAACCCGGGTCGAGCTGTTCCGGCTTCATGTGCCGGTGCGTCGACAATGCCGGCCATTCCTCGTCCCAGGCTTCGCCCTGGTCGCAACCATACAGGTGGGCGACGACGTCCGGGTTGACTTCGACCTCGCCGCCTTCGCCCTTGATGACGATGGCCCGGTCGCCGAGCAGGCGGCTGGCCTCGCGGTGGGTTTCCTGGTAACCGGGGTGGAAGATGCTCTGCAGGATGCAATCCGCATTCAGGGGGTTGAGCAGGCGAACCAGCGAATGGATCGGCGAGCGCAGACCGAGGGTATTGCGCAGATCGATCATACGTTGCAGCACCGGCATCCAGGCGCCGAGCGGAATGAACGCCAGGTGGCCGCGCTCCAGGGCCTGTTCTACCTGCAGCCAGTCGTGGCAGAGCGGGATCTCCAGCGCCGCCAGCAACTGTTCGCTGTACAGGCGTCCGGCGGTATGCGCGCCGCCGCCGTGCATGAGGATGCGCACGCCATGGCCGGCCAGGCATTTGGCGGCCAGCAGGTACCAGGGCAGGTGGCGCTTCTTGCCGGCGTAACTGGGCCAGTCGAGGTCGACGCGCAAGGACGGGACTTGCAGGCGTTCGCGCACCGCCTCGGTGAAACCGGCCAGTTCCTCGCTGCTTTCCTCCTTGTGCCGCAGGAGCATGAGGAAGGCGCCCAGCTGGGCATCCTCGACCCTGCCGTCGAGGATCATGCCGAGGGCCTCGCGGGCTTCCTCCCGGGTCAGGCTGCGCGCTCCGCGCTTGCCTTTGCCGAGGATGCGGACGAACTGGGCGAACGGATGTTCGGCGGGAGTCGAGAGAGTCATAGACAGTTGCTCGGTTTCGGCAGGCCGGCCAGCTTCGCGCCAAGCTTGGCCGGGGCGCCCTTGAACAGGTGGTTGAGGTGCAGGCTGTTGCCCTTGTCCGGACCCAGTCGCTGGGCGACGTACTTGATCAGCGGGCGGTTGGCCGGAGACAGCTGGAACTCCGCATAGAACTCGCGGAGCAGTTGGAGAATCTCCCAGTGCTCGGCGGTCAGGGCCAGCTCCTCGCGGGCGGCCAGGGCTTCCGCCACCGGCTCCGACCAATCGTCGAGGGCGGCGAGGTAGCCGTCCTTGTCCAGCCGGATTTCCCGGCCTTCCAGCATAAGGAGCGTCATAGCCAACTGTTGACCTTGTCGAAGCGGGTGGCGAGTTCGACGAAGCCGGGGTAGTCCACCGCCACCAGGCGAGCGGGGACGTCCTCGATACCGCGCGCCTGGAGGTCTTCCAGCAGGGCGAACAGTTCGATTTCCGCCGGCATCAGTTCCAGGGCCTGGCAGGCGTGGCTGCCGGCCAGCAGGGCGTGCACGGCGTCGCCGCAGAGCAGCAGGCCGTCGCCGGGGTTGAGCAGGTACAGGCAACTGCCCAGGCGGCCGTCATTGAACGGCGAGCGGGACAGTACGTGGAGGGTCGTGGCCATCAGAGGGTAATCACCTGGTCGTAGCGTTGCAGCAGGTCGCGCAGGGCCTGGTCGTCGAGCACCTCGACCGCGAGGGCCAGGCGCTCTTCCGCCAGGCCACGCTCGCGCAGGCTGCGGGCCGAGACGTAGAGGTCGTCCACGCCGAACATCGGCAGGGCCTGCAGGTTGGCCTGCAGGTCCTTCTGCTGCAGGTGCGCAGGTTGCTGGCCGGGAGCCAGCTGGAACGCGCCGTCGTCGAGGAACAGCATGCCGACCGGTAGATCGAAGGCGCCGCCGGCCAGGGCTATGTCCAGCGCCTCGCGGGCGCTCGGGCCGGACCAGGGCGACTGGCGGCTGATGATCAGCAGCGACTGGCTCATCGGTCGCCTCCGAAGCAGACCAGGCGGTCCGCGCTTTGCGCCGCCTCGTGCAACTGGCCGAGTCCGGACAGTTCCCATGGTGCGCCAAGGTTGGCGCCGGGACGGCCGTAGCGTTCGGCTTCCTCGGCGTTCAGCACGCCGCGGCGCAGGGCGGCGGCGATGCAGACCACGGCGTCCAGGCCGTTGCGCTCGACCAACTCGCGCCAGGCGGCGGGCAGGTCGAACTCGTCCTGGCCGCTCACGACGTTGGCCGAGGCGCTGTGCACGCCGTCCTGGTAGAAGAACAGGCGGACGATTTCGTGCCCGCCGGCCAGCGCGGCTTCGCTGAAGCGCAGCGCGCGGCGGGCGGCGGGGGAGTGGGGAGGGTCGAATAGGGCGATGGCGAATTTCATGCTGCGATACGCGAAGGATTTCTTCGAATGATAAACCAATGCCTGTGTTTTGCCGGTCCGCAAATGAAAAAGCCCGTCGCGGGGACGGGCTTTTCCGGAGGCGTTTTCTATCAGTCGTCGCCGCCGGCGATGCCGAAGATCTGCAACAGGCTGATGAACAGGTTGTAGATCGACACGTACAGGCTGATGGTGGCCATGATGTAGTTGCGTTCGCCGCCGTGGATGATCGCGCTGGTCTGGTAGAGGATCATCGCCGAGGAGAACAGGACGAAGCCGGCGCTGATCGCCAGTTGCAGGCCACTGATCTGGAAGAACAGCGATACCAGCACGGCGCCCAGCAGGACGAAGAAGCCGGCGGTGATGAAGCCGGACAGGAAGCTCATGTCCTTGCGGGTGGTCAGCACATAGGCGGACAGGCCGAAGAACACCAGGGCGGTCATGGCGAACGCCGAAGTGATGACGCTGCCGCCGTTGGGCAGGCCGAGGTACATGTTGAGGATCGGGCCGAGCGTGTAGCCCATGAAGCCGGTCAGGGCGAAAGTGCTGACCAGGCCCCAGGCGCTGTTGCGCAGCTTCACGGTGAGGAAGAACAGGCCGTAGAAGCCGATCAGCACCACGAACACGTTCGGATAGGGCAGGCGCATCTGCTGCGAAACGTAGGCCACCAGGCCGCTGAAGGCCAGGGTGAGTGCCAGCAGGCCGTAGGTATTGCGCAGAACGCCGCTGACTTCACGCTGTTCCGAGACGGCGGAGTTCAGCTGATATTGCTGTTCTTGCATGGTGTGGGTACTCCTTAACGGGAACGGGTCCATGACGTACTGATGGGCATGATAGCAAAGCCTCTGCCAGGGCCAATCGATAGAGTTTGACAGTGTGTTGCTATCCGGTACTATGGCGCCCCGCGATGCGGAGGTGTGGCCGAGTGGTTTAAGGCAACGGTCTTGAAAACCGTCGAAGGGGAGACTCTTCCGTGAGTTCGAATCTCACCGCCTCCGCCATATCCGCGTACTGAAAAGCCCCGCTGAGCGGGGCTTTTGCATTTTCGGGGCGCCGCTCTTCCGCACTTCCGGGTCGTTTCCGCAGCCTGCCCGGCGTCGATTCGATGACTCTCCGATTTCGTCGGGTAATGGCTTCAGATCACGAAGAAGCCGTGGGTTCCGTCGCGACCGAGTTGCTCCACCAGGCCGAACTCCCAGTCCAGGTAGCCCTGCATCGCTTCGCGCGGATTGTCGGTACCTTCGTAGGGGCGGCGGTAGCGGTCGATGCGCGGCGACGCCAACAGGCTTTCGCCGTCTTCCGTCGGCAGGCCCGCGGCGACCCAGGCGCTGGTGCCGCCGTCGAGAAGGAACACTGGCTTGCCGCTGAGTGCCTGGACTTCCGCCACGGCGAAGCGCGCCAGCAGGCTGCTGCCGCAGGTGAGTACGTAGCGCTCGGCCGTGCCCAGCCGTTCCAGTGCCTGCTTCAACTGGCTGCGCAATACCCAGGCGGCGCCGGGGATGTGGCGTTTCGCATAGTTGGCGCTGGCGGTGAAGTCGAGCACCCGGGTGCCCGGTTCGCCCAGCCAGTCGGCGAGGGTGGTCGGGTCGATGGTGTCGGCCCGGGGTTGCCTCGGCAGCGGCGCGCTCCAGGCGCCTCTCTCGCTTAAGTCGGCGTCGGAGAGTCCGTCCAGTACCGCGACCTGCCAGCCCATCTGGGCTAGCCAGGAGGCGCTCATGTTGGCGCGTACGCCATCGTCGTCCACCAGTACCAGGCGCGCGCCGCGCACGCTGGCGACATGGTCGGTTTCCTGAACCAGCTGGCCACCGGGCGTGGAGCGGGAGCCAGGCAGGTGACCGGCTTCGTATTCCTCGGGCGTGCGTACGTCGAGCAGGTAGGTGGTGCGGTCGTGCTCGTCCTGCCATTGGGCCAGACCGGCCAGGTCGAGGCGTTCGACGCCGGCGCGGTCGGCGACGGCACGGGCGCGCTGGGCGGCGGCCTTGCGAGTGTCCTGGGAGATCGCACCGAAGCGTCGCGTCTGGCCGTGTTCCAGTTGCTGACCGGCCAGCGTCCAGCCGATGGTGCCGTTGCGTAATGCCGCCACCGGGTTGGGGATGCCGGCGTTGAGCAGCGACTGGGTACCGATGATGCTACGAGTGCGCCCGGCACAGTTGACTATCACCCGGGTGCGCGGGTCCGGCGCCAGTTCGGCGACGCGCAGCACCAGTTCGGCGCCGGGCACGCTGATGCCGCCGGGGATACTCATGGTCTGGTATTCGTCGAAACGACGGGCATCCAGGATCACCGCGTCGGCCCTGGCGTCGAGCAAAGCCTGTACTTCCTCCGCGGCCAGCGATGGCGTGTGGCGCTCGGCCTCCACCAGTTCGCCGAAGGCCTTGCTCGGCACGTTCACATCCCTGAACAGCTCGCCGCCGGCGTTGCGCCAACCGGACAGGCCGCCATCGAGCAAGGCCACGTCGCTGTAGCCGAGGTCGTGGAGGCGTTGCGCGGCGACCGGCGCCAGGCCTTCGCCGTCGTCGTAGACGGTAATCGGCGTGTCGCGGCGCGGCACCCGGGCATGGATCTCCAGTTCCAGCCTGGACAGCGGCAGGTTGGCGGCGAACAGGGGATGGGCCTGGGCGAACGGGTCCTCCTCGCGCACGTCGAGCAGCGCCAGCTCCCGGCGGGCGAGGAGAGCGGCGCGGATATCGTGGAAGGTGCGTACGGCGATCTGGCTCATGCGGGGTTCTCTTTCGACAGGTCCCAGATATTGGGCAAGCGGCTGTTGGAATAGCCGGAAATGAAGGGTTTTTCCTCACCTTCGGCGCTGAACACGGCACGCCGTACCGCACCGATATTGGCGCCGTAGACGTGGATACTGATGGATGTGCGGTCGCTGAAGGCGTTGCTCACCTGGTGCACGTCGCCAATGCGTGGCGACAGCGCTTCGACCTCGCCGGGCTCCAGGCGTCGACGGGCTCCGCTGGGATGCGGACGCCCCCCCGCATCGAAGGCGTACGGCTGCGAGTATTCGGCCCCGCGGAGCATGCCGATCAGGCCCCAGACCCGATGATCGTGTACCGGTGTGATCTGGCCCGGCCCCCAGACGAAGCTGACCACCGAGAAGCGCTGCCGTGAGTCGACATGCAGCAGGTACTGTTGGTAGCGCTGTGGATCGGGGCGGGCGCAGTCTTCCGGCAGCCAGTCGTCCTGGCGCACCAGCTCGGCCAGCAGGGGGTGGGCTTGGGCGAGCAGGGTGGATTCGTCGGGACGGCTGTCGAGCAGTGTCGCCAGCTCGCCGATGAACTGGCGCAGGCGGTCGAGGCGCAGGATGGATGACATGCGGGGATTCACTCCGGGAAGTTCTGGCGGTACGGTAGCAAACGCTTTTTTATTCCTGAAATGCATTTTGAATCTAAGCTAATATGCGAGAAATGCAATTGGTGCCGGCCCCATGAAAATCGATGACATCGACGCCTTCGTCGCGGTGATCCGCAACGCTTCCCTGAGCCAGGCCGCCGAGAGCCTGGGCCTGACCCAGTCTGCGATCACCCGGCGGGTACAGAGCCTGGAGGAGTCCCTCGGAGTGGCATTGCTGGACCGCAATACCAAGCCGCTCAAACCCACCGCCAGCGGACTGCGGGTCTACGAACAGTGCCGGCGGGTGCTGCGCGAGGTGGATGGCCTGCGTGAACTGGTGGCCGGTGACGCCACACCAAGTGGCGTGCTGCGCCTGGGCGTGCCGCAGAGTATCGGCGAGGTGGTGTTGCTGGATGCCCTTCGGCGGCTGGCCGACGAGTACCCGGAGCTGCGCGCGCAGGTCGGCACTGGCTGGGGCAGCCATTTGCTGGCGCGCCTGGAGAATGCCGAACTGGACGCGGCAGTGGTGTTGTTTCCGCCAAGCAAGGTGTTCCCCGAAGAACTCGGCGCCACGCCCCTAGGGCGCATGGAACTCTGCGTGGTGGTCGCCCGCGACAGTGCCATCCAGGCGCGACGCCTGCTCGATTGCTACCACCATGGCTGGGTGCTCAACCCCGATGGCTGCGGCTTCCGTGCCGGCCTGCAACGGGCCCTGGCCGATCAGGGCCTGGGCCTGCAACTGAACCTCGAGACTTTCGGCAGCGAGCTGCAACTGGGCCTGGTCGCCGCGGGCCGGGGTCTCGGCCTGGTGCCGGCGCCGGCCCTGGCGCGTAGCCGCTACCGCGATCAGTTGCGGGTGCTGCAATTGGAGGATTTCCAGCCGCTGATCCAGCTCTGGCTGGTGCGTCCGCGCCTGCTGGGCAATCTGGAGACGCCGGCACGGCTGTTCGGCAGGGCGGTGGCCGAGGGGTTGGATATGCAAGCCGGTTGAGTAGCGGCGCCGGGAGATCCCCGGGAGACGGGAGCGTGAATGAGAAGGGGCTGCAGTCGGGATCAACATTCCCCTGCGAGCCCCTTTTCGCTTCAGAGGGAAGAGGGAGCGAGGGCGGCTACGCATAATGTCCGCCTTGGGAAACGCAAAGACGGAAAAGCTAAATATGCGCGTTTAGCATATTAAGATATGACAAAAATGAATTTCCATCATGTAGTTTCAGCCTGTAGCTTCTAAGAAAAGCACCCATGCAGATGTTTTTCTTATAACGACAGCCGCCAACCTTATCAGTCGAGCGGCCCAGGCGAGGGCAACAGCGTGAGCGTGGAAATTCTCGGCATGATCACCGCCACACCGAGTTCCGAGGTGGACCAGCCGTTGGGGGAGGCTGTGGACGCCGGTTTCGTCCGGCGTTTCGCCCAGGCCCATGAGGACGCCGGCTTCGACCGGGTGCTGGTGGGGTATTTCAGCAATGCCGCCGAGGGCGCGGTGGTCAGTTCCTTCGTCGCCGCTGCCACCCGGCGCCTTGGCGTTCTCCTGGCCTATCGCCCGGGGGTGATTGCAGCGCCGCTGGCGGCACGCCAACTGGCTACCCTGGATCAGTTCAGCGAGGGCCGCCTGGCCCTGAACGTAGTCAGTGGTGGTAACGACGAGGACCTCGCGCGCGATGGCGACTACCTCGACCATGACCGCCGCTACGCCCGTACCGACGAATACCTGCAAGCCCTGCGTGCTATCTGGACCGCCACGGGACCGGTGGATTTCGACGGCGAGTTCTACCGCTTCCAGGGCGCCTCGCCAGCGGTGCGCCCGCGCCAGTCGCCGCACATACCGATCTATTTCAGTGGCTCCTCCGACGCAGCCATCGAGGTCGCCGCCAGGCACGCCGACACCTACATGCTCTGGGGCGAGCCGCTGGCCGCGGTCGACGGGCATATCCGCCGAGTGCGCGCCGCCGCCAAGGCCCAGGGACGCGATCCGCGCTTCTCGGTGTCATTCCGGCCGATCGTCGCGGATACCGAGGAGGCCGCCTGGAAGCGTGCCGCCGAGGTGCTCGAACAGGTCCGCGAGAACCGTGCGCGCCTCGGTCTGCCGCTGCGCGACCACCAGCCGCAGAACGTCGGTTCGCAGCGCCTGCTGGCCGCTGCCGAGCAGGGCGAAGTGCTCGACAGCCGTTTGTGGACCGGCGTGGCCCGGCTGACCGGGGCGCGCTGGAACTCCACCGCCCTGGTAGGCACCCCCGAGCAGGTTGCCGCTGCGCTTGGCGAGTACTACCGGCTGGGCGTCTCGACCTTCCTGATTCGAGGCTTCGATCCGCTCGGCGACGCCGTGCGCTACGGCCAGGGCCTGATTCCCGCCATACATGACCATATCGCCCGCCTGCCGCTGTTGCGGCACGCCGGTTGAGGAGCTCCGATGAAACTCAAGCAATACCTGCTAACCAGCTTCGCCACGCTTCTGCTCGGTGCCTCCCTGGCCCAGGCCGCAGAGCTGCCGACGTTGCGTGTGGGCGACCAGAACTACTACAACGTTCGGGCTTCCATGGAGGCCTCAGGAGTTCTCGAAGGCGCGCCTTACCAGGTCGAATGGAAGCATTTCCAGTCCGCCGCGCCGGTGGCCGAAGGGTTGCAGGCTGGAGCGCTGGACCTGGGTTTCCTCGGCGACTCGGGCTTCATCTTCCTCGCCGCCAAGGGTGCGCCGGTGAAGCTGGTCGGCGTCTCGCGGCAGAACCCCGATACCATAGCCCTGCTGGTGCCGAAGGATTCTCCGGTGCGCAGCATTGCCGATCTCAAGGGCAGGAAAGTCGCCTACTGGCCCGGTGCCTGGAGCCAGCAACTGACCTTGCGCGCGCTGGAGAAAGCCGGCCTGCCGAAGGACTACGTGGAGTTCGTCAAGCTGATGCCGATCGACGCCGCCGCCGCCTTGCCGCGCGGCAGCATCGATGCCTTTCCGGTGTGGGAGCCGTATATCTCGCAGCAGATCGTGGTTTCCGGCGCACGGCCGATTCTCACCGCCCGCGACCTGATGCCGGGGCTGTCCAGCATCGCCGCCAACGCTGCTTCCATCGAGCCCAGGCGCGCGCAGATCGCCGACTTCCTCGGCCGCTTGCGCAAGGCACGGGCCTGGGTCGAGGCACACAAGGAGCAGTACGCCGACCTCTGGGCGCAGAAGGCCAATCTCGACCGGGCAGTCTCCCGCCATTGGATCGGCCAGGCCGGCATGAGCGTCGGCCCGGTAGACGCCCAGGCCGCCACCGACTACCAGGAGACCGCGGATTTCCTGCTGCAGACCGGTGCCTTGCCCAAGCCGTTCGACACTTCCACGGTGATCGACACGTCCTTCAACGAAGCCTTCCACTGAGTACGGACCATGAGCATCCAGTTTCTCGGCATGATCGGCCATCGCCTGGCCTCGGAGACCCTCGCGCCGGTCGGACCTATCCTCGACAAGCCTTACATCGCCGCTTTCGCACGCGCCCACGAAGAGGCCGGCTTCGATCGAATCCTGGTCGGCTACTGGTCGGACCAGCCGGATGGATTCCTGGTGGCCGCCGCCGCTGGCCTGGCCACTTCCCGGATCGGTCTGCTGCTGGCGCACCGCCCCGGTTTCGTCGCCCCGACCCTGGCCGCGCGCAAGCTGGCGACCCTCGAACACCTCCTCGACGGGCGCCTGGCGGTGCATATCATCAGCGGCGGCAGCGACGCCGACCAGCGCAAGGACGGCGATTATCTCGACCACGACCAGCGCTATGCCCGCAGCGACGAATTCATCGAACTGCTCAAGCGCACCTGGACCAGCACCGAACCCTTCGATTTCCACGGCGCGCACTACCGCGTGGAGCACGCCTTCTCGGCCATCCGTCCGCAGCAGAAACCGCACATTCCGGTGTATTTCGGCGGCTCCTCGGAAGCCGCGCTGAAGGTCGCCGGCAAGCAGGCCGATGTGTTCATGCTCTGGGGCGAACCCCTGGCACAGGCCGCCGAAACCATCTCCGCTGTGCGCGAACAGGCGCGCTCGAATGGTCGCGAAGTGGAATTCAGCCTGTCGTTTCGGCCCATCCTCGGGCGCACGGAGGACGAGGCCTGGGCCAAGGCCGAGGCGATACGCGCAAGCGCCGGCGCGCGCCTGGGCGAGGCCGGCTTCCCCAAGGGCAAGCCGCAGAGCGTCGGCGCCCAGCGTCTGCTCAAGGCGGTGGAGCAGGGCGAGCGCCTCGACGAGCGCCTTTGGACCGGAATCGCCAGGCTGGTCGGTGGCGGGCACAACTCCACCGCCCTGGTCGGTACCGCGGAACAGGTGGCCGACGCCCTGCTCGCCTACTACGACCTGGGCGTGCGCAATATCCTCATTCGCGGTTTCGATCCCCTCGCCGATGCCGTGGAATATGGCCGCGAGCTGATCCCGCTGACCCGCGCCAAAGTCGCCGAGCGCGAGCGCCGGCGCGCCACGGCCTGATCCCATGGCCGTCCTGCAGACTCCCTCGGCGGCGTTCGATGAACGGCTGCCAGAACTGACCCGGCAACTGGCGGAAAGCGCCGATGCCCATGACCGCAGCGGAGATTTTCCCCATGCCAACCTGGCCCTGCTGCGACACCACGGGCTGCTCGCCCTGGCCTTGCCGCCTGCGCTCGGCGGTCCCGGCGCCAGCCTCGGCGAGCTGCGCCGGGTAATCGGCGCGGTGGCTCGCGGCGAACCCTCCACGGCCCTGGTGCTGTGCATGCAGTACCTGCATTTGCGGCGCCTGGCCGATAACCCCGATTGGCCCGGCGCGCTCAAGCGGCGCGTGGCGCGCGAGGTGCTGGAGCAGGGGGCGTTGATCAATAGCCTGCGCGTGGAGCCCGAGCTGGGTTCGCCGTCACGCGGCGGTCTGCCGGGTACGCTGGCGCGGCGTGTCGGCGACGGCTGGCAGCTGTCCGGGCACAAGCTCTACACCACCGGCATTCCCGGCCTGACCTGGCTGGCGGTATGGGCGCGCAGCGACGAGCCGATCCCCCGCGTGGGTACCTGGCTGGTGCGCCGCGACAGCCCAGGCATCCGTATCGTGGAGAGCTGGGACCATCTGGGCATGCGCGCCAGCGGCAGCCACGAGGTGCTCTTCGAAGAGGTGGCGGTGCCTCTGGAAAACGCCATCGGCCTGCATCCCCACGACCAGCCTCCGGCGCCGGACCAGGCCGTGCTGCGCGACTTCGCCCAGGCTAGCGCGGTGTTGCTTGGCGCTCTCTACGACGGTATCGCCGGGAGCGCCCGCGAGTGGCTCGTCGGCTGGCTGCGCGAGCGCGTGCCGGCCAGTCTCGGCGCGCCGTTGGCGAGCCTGCCGAGGATGCAGGAGGCGCTCGGCGGGATCGACGGCCTGCTCCTGCAGAACCGCCTGCTGCTCGATGCCGCGTGCTGCGGACAGTTGCCCGCCAGCGACTCCGGGCTGCTCAAGGTCGCGGTCATCGACAACGCGTTGGCGGTGGTCGAGAAGGCCCTGGAACTGAGCGGCAACCACGGCCTCAGCCGGCACAATCCGCTACAGCGGCACTACCGCGACGTGCTTTGCGGACGTGTCCACACGCCACAGAAAGATAGCGTCTGGAGCGCGGCGGGGAGGGCGGCGCTGAGTCTTTGAAACGTACCTCCCACGATTCTCGACCCTGGCCTTGTCGGCGACCGCACCGGCGGAACGGATAGCCCAGGATAGCCCCGGCTCCGTGCGGAGCTGCCTGGAGATTGCCCATGAAACGACCCCTGTGTGTGCTTGCCGGCCTGCTGGCCGCGACCCTGCTGGCTGGAGCCGCCAGTGCCGCCGACCTCATCAGCCTGCGCCTGGGCGATGTGAAGGGCGACCGCTACGCCGCCCTGCGCGCGTCCGGCGAGCTCGACGACCTGCCGTACAAGCTGGAAATGTCGGCGTTCCCCTCCGGTGCACCGGTGCTCGAGGCGCTCAACGCCGGGGCCCTGGACATAGGCTTTACCGGCGACATCCCGTTCCTCTTCGTCTACGCTGCCGGCGCGCCGCTCAAGGCGGTGGGCGCCTGGCACTTCAACCCGGCGACCGTGGCGCTGGTGGTCGGCAAGGACTCGCCGATCCGTTCGGTGGCCGGCCTCAAGGGCAAGCGCATTGCCGTCAATCGCGGCGGCTGGGGGCATTTCCTCGCCCTTGGCGCGTTGCGTCGCGCCGGCCTCGGACCGCAGGACGTAAGCTTTTCCTTCCTTGGTCCGGTGGACGGCCGCGCCGCCCTGGTGCGTGGCTCGGTAGACGCCTGGGTGCCCTGGGAGCCCTATACCTCCAGCGCCGTGCTGCTCGATCAGGCGCGGGTCATCGACAACGGTGCCGGGATCATGAGCGGCTACTCCTATGCCCTGGCCAGCGACGCTGCGATCGCCCGCAAGAAGGCCGCGATCAGCGACCTGCTGACCCGCCTGGCGCGTGCCCAGGCCTGGGCCCTGAGGCATCCGGAGGCGTTCGCCGAGGCCCTGGCCAAGGATCTGAACATGCCGCGCGAAGTCACTCGGCGCTGGGTTGGCGAGGCGCGCATCAGTCCTGTGGTCTTCGGTCCGGAGGTTGCCGCCACCTTGCAGACCGCCGCCGATTTCTTCCATGCCGAAGGCGTGCTGCCGAAGTCGCTGGAGGTCGCCCCGGCGTTCGACTTCAGCCTGTCCGCCGGTGCCGCCGAAGTGGCCCGCCAGTTGCCCGCCGACCTCCGCGTCGGCCAGCGTTGAGGAGTTACGGAATGCGTCAGACCCTGAGCCTGTTCCTGCTTCTCTGCCTGCTCGTCGGCCAGGCCTGTGCCGACGAGCGCGTGACCCTGCGCCTGGCCGACCAGAAGGGCAACATGCGCGCCCAGTTGGAGGCTGCCGGCGCGCTGGACGACCTGACCTACGACATCCGCTGGTTCGAATTCCCCGCCGCCGCCCCCCTCGCCGAAGCACTCAATGCCGGTGCGGTGGATGCCGGCATCATCGGCGACGCGCCATTGCTCTTCGCCCTGGCCGCCGGTGCCCGGCTGAAGGCCATCGCCGTCGACAAATCCGATCCCTACGGTACCGCCGTGCTGGTGAGAGGGGATTCGCCGCTGCGCTCGGCCAACGACCTGAAAGGTCAGCGCATTGCCACCGGGCGCGGTTCCATCGGCCACTTCGTCGCGCTCAAGGCCTTGGCCTCGGTCGGGCTGGGCGAGAAGGACGTCGAATTCCGCTTCCTCGGCCCGGTGGACGCGAAAATGGCCCTCGCCAATGGTTCCGTGGATGCCTGGGCGACCTGGGAGCCCTACACCGCGTTCGCGGAGACCGCCGACAAGGCTCGGGTACTGGTCGACGGTCGCGGCCTGTGGGCTGGCAACAGCTTCCTCGCTGCTACCGATAGCGCACTGGCCGACCCGGCGAAACGCGCCGTGCTGCAGGACTACCTGCAACGCCTGGCCAGCGCCCAGCGCTGGGCGTACCTGCACCTGGACGAGTATTCGCGAAGCCTGGCGCAGATCATCGGCTTCCCCGAGGACGCCGCGCGCTTGCAGTTCGAACGCCGGCGCTTGCGTTGGCAGGCGCTGGATGAGCGAACGCTCGGCCAGCAGCAGGAGACCGCCGATTTCTACCAGGCCCATGGATTGATTCCGCAGCGCCTCGATGTGCGGCCGACCTTCGCCAGCGGCTTTGCGGTCAGGCAGGCGTCGGATGCGGATATCCGGTAGGCGCTGCCCGGGCATTAATTGATAACTATAAGTTATTTAGCGATTGTTTTTTATTCCAATAATCTATCCGTTCCGTTCCGTTCCGTTCCGTTCCGTCGCCGGCAGCTGGAACTCCCGTCCCTGCGGGCGCTCGCACCTATCCCAGGAGTCATCGCATGTCTCGTCCGTTCCTGCGTCGCTTGGCCATCGTGTTTGCCGCTTCCGTCGTCCTGTCGGGCATTGGTGGCGCACAGGCCGAGGAGGTCCTGCGCATCGGCTTCCAGAAATCCTCGACTCTGCTGACCCTGATCCGCAGCCAGGGCACCTTCGAGCGCGAGTTGGCCAGGCAGGGCATCCGGGTGTCCTGGCATGAGTTCCCCAGCGGCCTGCCGTTGCTCGAATCGCTCAATGTCGGCAACGTCGATCTCTCCGCCGACGTCGCCGACACCGTGCCGGTGTTCGCCCAGGCGGCGGGTGCTCGCCTGACCTACTTCGCCCGCGAAACACCTTCGCCCGCGGCGCAGGCGATACTGGTCGGCGAACATTCGCCGCTGAAGTCCCTGGCCGAGCTGAAGGGCAAGCGCATCGCCGTGACCAAGGCCGCCGGCAGCCACTACCTGCTGATCGCCGCGCTGGCCAGCGCCGGGCTTGAGTTCTCCGACATCCAGCCAGCCTACCTGACGCCAGCCGACGGCCGCGCCGCCTTCGAGAACGGCAAGGTCGACGCCTGGGTGACCTGGGACCCCTACGTGGCAAGCGCCCAGCGCCAGCAACGCGCGCGGGTACTGGCCGACGGCCAGGGCCTGGCCAGCTACCAGCGCTACTACCTCGCCTCCAGCGACTACGCCAGGAAACATCCTGAAGTGCTCCAGCAGGTCTTCGCCGAACTGCAGCGCACCGGGCGCTGGCTCAAGAGCCACCCGGCCGACGCGGCCAAGGTGCTGGGGCCGCTGTGGGGCAATCTCGATGCCGCTACCGTCGAGCAGGCGAATGCGCGGCGCAGCTACGACGTACAACCGGTGAGCGCAGATGGTCTCGACGAGCAACAGCGCATCGCCGACGCCTTCCACGCCCAGGGACTGCTACCCAAACCGGTGGATGCGCGCGCCGTGGAGGTATGGCAGCCGCGGCACTGAGCGGCGCGGCTGCCCTGTGATGCGCGGCACCGGCGGCCAGCGTAGCTTGCCGCTGGCGCGCGTCCTTCAGGCCAGCCCATAGCTGATCTGCTCGGCCTTGACGTGGAACGCCTGCTCACGGCTCGGAAGATGCTGGTTGGCATCGGCGTTGCCCTGGCGCAGGCGTTCGGACCTCAGCGTCGGCAGGCGGAACACATCCTGCCGCTCGGTCTGCAACGCATTGCCGCGCATCAGTTCCATCAACGGAACCTGCATGGCCGGGGTGCTCTGGCCGAGGAAGTAGTTGGGCACCTCGTCGCACCACAGCAGCATGTAGTCGCTCACCGCATCGTGCTCGGCGTCGAGCACCACGTACTCGACGCGGTGGCGCAGGACCACTTCGGCGTCGATGCTCCAGCGGGTGTCCACGGTGAACAGCGGAACGTGCTTTTCCACGTCCACCAGCAGGCCATTCACCGCCTTGCAGCCGGACTTGCGGCAGGCCACGTGGTAGCGCTTGTCGGGGAGGGGGTGACGCGCCACCACGTCGCGCCCGCCAAGCAGGTGCAGGTCGAACTCCTTGATGCGGATGTCGATCAACTCGCACGGCAGGTCGAACCCCGCAGGCGTCAGCAGCCTGGGGCAGAAATGGATAAGCATGGTTTTCTCCATCAGGCATGCCCGGGGCTTTCCCGCCCTGGGGGAGAGGTATCTCTATCGGTCGCAGGTCAGCCGGCAAGCCGCATCCTGACGGACGAGGCAGAGCCTCGCCCGGTGAAAGACGCGAACGCCGGTCCTGGCGGACCTCGCTGGATTTTTCTGGCTCCGGGCGCTCCCGCGCTTCCAGGGGGCGTCTCGGGCGGGTGTCAGCTCCCGGTCTTGACCCGGCTCCAGACCCGGGTACGGATTCTCTCGACCTTCAGTGGCAGGGTTTCCAGCGGGAAGAGGGTCGCCATGGTTTCCTTGCTCAGGTAAACCGCCGGGTTTTCCCGCAGCTTCCGCTCTACCAGCGGCAGCGCCGCCTGGTTGCCATTCGGATAGCCCACGTAGTTGGAGGTCCTGGCGATGACCTCCGGACGCAGCAGGTAGTCGATCAGCGCATAACCCTGCTGCGGATGCGGTGCATCCTTGAGCAGCACCATGTTCTCGGCCCAGACCAGCGAGCCTTCCCGGGGAATGCTGTAGGCGATATGGCGACCGTTCCCGGCCTGTTCGTTGTTGACCTGGGCCATGTAGGCCGTGCCCTGCCAGCCGACCACCACGCAGACGTTGCCGTTGGAGAGATCGGTGTCGACTCTGGAGGAGTCGAAATAGCGAATGTAGGGGCGAACCTTCAGCAACAGTTCCTGGGCTTTCTGGTAGTCCTCGGGATTCTGGCTGTTGTGCGGCAGGCCCAGGTAGTTGAGGGCGATGGACACTAGCTCGGTGGAGGAGTCCAGCGTGGCCACGCCGCACTGGCTGAGGCGGGAGATGTTCTCCTCCTTGAAGACCAGGTCCCAGGAGTCGACCGGCGCGTCGGGGCCGAGCAGCTTGCGGACCTTGTCCACGTCGTAGGCGATCCCGGTGGTTCCCCAGAGATAAGGTACGGCATAGCGATTGCCGGGATCGTTGGCCTGAAGCTTCCCGAGGATGTCCGCGTCGAGGTTCTTCCAGTGGGGGAGCCGGTCGCGGTCGAGTTCCTGGAGGACGCCCGCCTTGATCAGCCCGGGCAGGATGTTGGAGGTGATCACCACCACGTCGTAGCCGGAGCGGCCGACCATCAGTTTGCCCTGCGCGGTCTCGGCGCTGTCGAAGGTGTCGAGGACGACACGGGTGCCGGTTTCCTTCTGGAAAGCCTTGGGCGTTTCCGGGGCGATGAAGTCATACCAGTTGTAAAGATGGACGCTGGTTTGCGCAGCCCATGCACTGTCCGCCGCTGTCGCACCGATCGTCGTCAGGATCGATAACGCCAGTGCACAAACTTTTTTCATTGGATTTCCTTTCCGAAACGAAACAAGTTGGATTTTGCACCTACCAGAACTGGTAGTTCTGACCTGTGGCTATCTTCGAAGGCATCGATATTATGCACATTGGAACTCTTCATGACATAACGCCGAGTGACTAATCCCAGAGGAGTAGTTGTGTGGATATCGCATTGCACGGCGGCGCCTGGCACGAGTCACTGGGAAAGTTGCTCGAAGCGCTGGACCGGCCGTTCTTCTGGCGGATCCTGGCGCAGACCCTCGGCCAGTTCGCCCCCGTCGACAACTGGGCGGCCCTGATATTCAGCGATTCCAGTCCCTTGATTCTTTCCTTCATGGAGGAGGAGAGAGAAGAAGTCGAGCCGGACCCGCTGATCAGTCGATATATAACCGGACTTTATCTGCAAGATCCTTTCTACCAGGTATCCAGGAACTGTCGGCGCGGCGGGCTTTTTCATCTTGCGGATATCGTCTCCGAAGATTTCGAAACGACCGAATATTACAATACGTACTTTGCGCATTATGTGGTGACGGACGAAGTTCAATATAACGTCCCGCTGGATGGTGAAAGAACCCTATGCCTGTCGTTGGGCAGCGAGAGCCGCTTCGGTGCCGAGCAGATCGCGCTGTTCGAGCTGCTTCGCCCGTGGGTCATCGCGCTGATGAAAAAACGCATCCACTTCGAGGATGCGGTCAGGGAGGAGGCGAAACCGATCGCAGCGGCGGAGGTGGAAGTCCAGCCCTGGAGAGGGTTGATATCGCCGCTGACCGCGCGGGAGTCGGATGTCATCCGGCTGATGCTGGATGGATACTCGAACAAGGAAATAGCGGATCGGCTGACGCTGTCGATCGCCACTATCAAGGTGCATCGCCGGCACATCTACGCGAAGCTGAACGTGAAGTCCCACTCCGAGATATTCGCGCTGTTGATCAACCCGCCCGCGCCGCGGCTCGCCGACGCACGCTAGTGCGCCGCCTGCGGAGGAACCCGGGCGCATAAGGTTATGCGAAATTCATATTGCCCGACGCTGAAAAAGCCGGCGTCGGATTGCACTCATGGGCGAATTCCATCCAGGACGATTCGACCATGCCCGATGTACGTCTTTCCTCTCGTTCGTTGACCCCCGTGCTCTGTGCGGTGGGGCTCGCCTGCGCGCTGCAGGGCGAGGTGCAGGCCGCCGACGGTGGGCCGCGCGACGTGGCCACGGCGCCCCGGGTATTCGACATAGCGCCCGGCGAACTGGCCGAGGTGTTGTTGAACATCGTGCGCCAGGGACACGTGCCGATCGCCTTCGACCAGCGCCTGGTGGCGGGGTTGCGCGGACCGGATATCCGCGGCCGGCTCAGTGTCGAGGAGGCCTTGCGGCGTGCCCTGGCCGGCAGCGGGCTGGCATACGCGCAGGACGAAAGCGGTGCCTTCGTCCTGCGCCGCGGACAGGCGCCTGTGCAGGAGACGCGAGGTGCGACGGTGGCACCGACCTTGTCCACCGTGGTGGTCACCGGCACGCGCAAGAGCGATGTGAAGGCGCAGGACAGCCTGAGCCCGATCGATGTGGTCAGCGCTACCCAGCTACGCAGCAGCGGTGCGGTCGACCTGCGCGATGCGCTGGTCAAACTGTTGCCCTCGCTGACCCGCCAGGCCCAGCCGTTCAACGCCTCGGCGTTGACCCACACGCAGTCGCTGCGCGGGCTGAGCCCCAACCATGTGCTGGTGCTGGTGAACGGCAAGCGTCGCCACGAAACGGCCAATCTCAATATCAGCGGCGGGCTGGAGAAGGGCTCCACCGGCGTCGATCTGGACACCATCCCGATCAACGCCATCGAGCGGGTCGAGGTGCTGCGCGACGGCGCCTCGGCGCAGTACGGTTCGGACGCCATCGCCGGGGTGATCAACGTCATCCTCAAGTCCGCCGACAGCGGCGGGTCGGCGGCCGCTGACGTCGGGCAGACCGGCGACGGCGACGGCTTCACCCATGGCGGCGGGGGGAACATCGGGCTGGCCTTCGGCGATAGCGGCTTCGTCAACCTCACCGCCGAATATCGCGAGCAGGAGCGCACGATGCGCAGCGGCATCGATGAGCGCACCGGTCGGCGCGACAACATTTCCATGGGCGATCCCGCGTTCCACCGGCAATCGTTGGCGCTCAACTCGGGTTTCGGGTTGGGCGACGATATCGAGGTGTACGGCTTCGGCACCTATACCCGGCGCAAGGCCTCCTCGGCGGCCAACTATCGCCTGGCTTCGGTGGCGCCGACGCTGTATCCGGACGGCTTCACGCCGCGCCCGAACAGCGACGAGGACGACTATGCGTTCCTCGCCGGGGTGCGCGGCGAGCGTCTGCTGGATGCCTGGCACTGGGACCTGAGCAGTGGCTACGGCGCCGACCGTCCCGATATCGGCATGACCCAGTCGGTGAACGCGGCGATCTACCGTGAAACCGGCAACAGTCCGAGAAGCTTCGACCTGGCGCGCTACCGCAACAGCCAATGGACCAGCAACCTGGACCTGGGGCGGGAATTCGAACTGGATTTCCTCGCTGCTCCGCTGGCGTTGTCGCTGGGTGCGGAATACCGGCGGGAAAGCTACCGCATCGACGCCGGCGACCCGGCGTCCTACTACAGCGGCGGGGCGGAATCCCTGGCTGGCCTCTCGCCGCTCAGCGAGGGGCAATGGTCGCGGCACGCCTGGGCGTCCTACCTGGACCTGGGTACCTCCCTGACCCCAGCCTGGGAGGTCGACGTGGCGGTGCGCCACGAGAAATTCAGCGACTTCGGCAGCACCACCAACGGCAAGTTCGCCACCCGTTACCAGTTCGATCCGCGGGTGGCGCTGCGCGCCAGCGTAAGCAGCGGGTTCCGCGCGCCGTCCCTGGTCCAGGAGCACTACACCGGCCTCAGCGTCGGCCCGACCATCGCCCTTGGCCTGCTGGCGGCCAACTCGCCGGCGGCGAAGATGCTCGGTGCCGACGAACTGCAACCGGAGAAGTCGACCAGCTTCAACCTTGGCCTGGTACTCAGCCCGTGGGAAAACGTCGGGCTGAACATCGACGCCTACCAGATCAGCATCCGCGACCGCATCGTCGACAGCGCCACCTATTCCGGCCAGGAAGCCATCGATGCCCTGGCCGCGGCGGGGATCTCGTTGCCGGCCAGTGCCAGTACGGTCAGTACCCACTACCTGGCCAACGGTGCCGACACCCGCACCCGCGGTGTCGACATCACCGGTCACTACCTCGTCGCGCTTGGCGAGTACGGGCAGGTCGACTGGGAACTGTCGGCCAACTTCAACCGCACCACCTTGCGCAAGAACCATCGAGGCGCCAACGGCGAGCCGCTGCTCAATGCCCAGCAGGTCGCCTGGATCACCAGCTCCACCCCGCGCAGCCAGGTTTCCCTCGGCGGCACCTGGAGCCGCCAGGACTGGGAGGTCAGCCTGCGCCTGACGCGCTACGGCCGGACCAGCTCGGAACTCGACTACACGGTAGGGCCGGACGCCTGGTCGACGGAGAAATTCAACCATTTCGTCAACGACCCGAAGTACATCACCGACATCGCCGCGCGCTACCGGCTCAGCGCCGACCTGACGCTGACCGCCGGCGCCGACAACCTGTTCGACGTCCGTCCGGACAAGCTGCCCGCGCAGAACACCACCTATGGCGACGTGCTGCGCTACGACACCTATGCCTCGCAGATCGGCTTCAACGGCGCCTTCTACTACCTACGCGCGGCATACCGCTTCTAGAGGGCCAGGCGTGGCGCAACGAGAATTTTCCGCGACCAGCGGCGGTGTGCTGCTGGCGTCGGTGGTGGCGATCATGCTCGGGCCCACCGGCATCCTGCTGAACACCTTCAGTCTGTTCATCGCACCGATGAGCGCCGAGTACGCCTGGGACCGCGCCGAGGTGTCGTTGCTGGTGACGCTGTTCGGACTGGCGGTCGCCATCACCAGCCCGCTCAAGGGCTGGCTGATCGATCGTTGGGGCGCGCGGCGGACAATGCTCGGGCTGACCGCCGCCCTGTCGCTGCCGCTGCTCGGCCTGGCGGCGGTGAATGCCGTCTGGCAACTCTACGCGCTGTTCCTGCTGATCGGCCTGCTGGCGCCAGGCAACCTGCCTTACGGACGTATCCTCGGACTCTGGTTCCGCCAACGCCTGGGCGTGGCCTACGGCCTGCTAGGCCTGGGCTTCGGGGTGGGCGGGCCGCTGGGCCTGCTGGTCGGCCACCAGAGCCTCGAAGCGTGGGGCTGGCGCGGCGCTTTCCTGGTCTACGGCGTGCTCGAACTGGGCCTGGCGCTGCCGCTGCTGGCCTGGCTGTTCCGCGAGCCAGCGCCGGATGCTGGCGTGGCCGCCGGCACGGCCGTAGCGGAAACCGCGCTGAGCGGATCGACGGCGCCCCAGGCCTGGCGCAGCGCCAGTTTCTGGCTGGTGCTGGGCAACCAGGTACTGGCGGTGTTCGTGATGTCCGGGATCATGACCCATGGCGTGCCGATGCTGGTGGAGCGCGGTTTGTCCCGGGGCGAGGCGGGCACCGCGCTGTCGGCGTTGTGGGTCGGCATGATGCTGTCGCAGCCGCTGATGGGCTGGCTTCTCGACCGCGTGGCGACGCCTCGGGTGGCGTTGCCCTTCGCCCTGGCGGCGGTGCTCGGCATGGCCTGGTTCCTGGTGGGCGACACACCGAGCGGTCTATGGCTGGCGGTGTTCCTGGTCGGCCTGGGTGGAGGAGGGGAAAGCGGCACCACCAAGTACCTGTTGATGCGCTACTTCGGCCTGCGCAGCTTCGGTGTGATCTACGGTTCGATCCAGCCGTTCACCTTCGCCCTGTCGATCAGTCTCGGCGCTTACCTGCTGGGCTGGCTGTACGACCGCGCCGAAGGCTACGGGACGGCCGAATGGGTGCTGCTCGCGGCTTTTTCCCTGGCTGCGTGCAGCCTGTTCGCCTTTCGCCCCTATCCGCAGAAATTGCCCTGAAGGGAATCATGCCGGCTAGCGTTCGCCCTGGCGCCGCGCGGTCTTGCCGGCGAGGCGGGCCTGGCGATAGTCGTTGGCGCACTGTCCCGTCCAGCGACGGAAGGCGTGGCGAAAACTGGAGGTATCCATGTAGCCCAGCCTCTCGGCGACTTCCTCGATGCGCAGTCGCTCGTCCCGCAGCAGTTGGCGCGCCCTGTCGTGGCGGACCAGGTCGAGCACTTCCCGGTAGTTGGTGCCCTCGTCGGCGAGCCGTCGGCGCAGCGTCCGTTCGGTGACCTTCAACTGCCGGGCGACCCAGGCGATGCTCGGGTAGCGGTCCTGTAGCACCTCCAGCAGTGCCACGATGCGTTGGCGGTAGCCGCCCATCTCGCGGGTGACGCGGGTGTTGAAGGCCTTGCTGCCGAGCGCCAGCGAGGCCTGGAACACGGCGGAGTTGGCAGTGGCGATCTCGGCCTCGAGCAATTCCTCGGGGAGGGTGAAGGTGATGCCTGCGCCGGCGAAATACACCGGCACCCGGAAATACTCCTCGTATGCCCGCACGTCGCCGTTCCTTTCCGGGAGGCGCAGGCGGACCAGTTCCAGCTCGCCCAGCAGCAGGTCGCGGAACACCGCGTAGGCGGCCGACGCCAGGACGTTGGCGTGATACAGCCGGGCCGACTGCGGCCAGTCCGGCTTGTCCTGCAGGTCGATATCCACATCCACGGTGTCGCAACTGGAACGTCGCACCGCGATCCCGCGGATATCCTTGCGGAACAGCAGCATGTTGGTCTTGATCAGTTGCAAGGCTTCGCCCACGGTGCCGGCACTCTGCAATGCCAGCCCGGCGACGCCGTAGTCGGAAAGGCGGTAGTGCTCCCCCAGGCTCAGGCCTTCCAGGGGGGAGCGTCCGTTCAGCACGATCCACTCGTAGAGCGCTTCGCTGGGCAGGCGCGGCTCGGCAGCCGAACCCTGACGCATGTCCGGAGGTGTGATGCGTTGCACGGCGAGGTAGTTGTTGAGTGGTCGCCACTCGAAATCGTACTGGATGTTTTCGGACGGGCTCATCGGTTACCTCTTGCACGCGATGCTATCGCCCTGAAGGCGTCAGGGCTTCGTTATTCCATGCGGATGTCGTTTCGGTTGATTTTCGTACGCTGGGCTTCCGGCAATCACTACCTTGCGTAAGGGGTTGACAGGAGCGGGGTCTGCGTATAGCCGCGCCTCCGCGACGCCGTGCCGATCGGTCGTGCATGCTTGCCGTGGCCCGGCTGAGCACTGCCGTCCCGGCCACTCTCGCCGGGGTGGCTGCGCCTGGATGATCGTCGTGGGCGGTTGGTGGCGCGGGCCGGTTGCCCTGAGCTTCAGGCGCCATCGCCGCTTGCCGGCGCTCGGGAGGCCGCTGGCCAAGGAAAACCGTAGCGCCGCGGCGGGCGGCGGCTAGCGGGGATTTCCGGCCACGCGTGCCGTGCCCGGGCCTCGCTTGCCTTCCCGGCGCGCCGGACTCCCGGTGGCCTGGAGGACAGGAAAAGCGAGCGGCGAGGTGTCGGCGAGCAGGGTCAACTCGATCTTCTGATAGGGTCGGTGGGCTGTCCGGGGCGGCTAGGATGGACATTTTCATCGTCTCGGGCAGGCCTGTCGCGACCGCGCGAAGTCGCGACGGATGCCGCTGCTAAGGAGCAACGGATGACCGTTCTTATCCAGGGGGCCGGGATCGCCGGCCTGGCGCTGGCGCGCGAATTCACCAAGGCAGGCATCGACTGGCTGCTGGTCGAGCGGGCCAGCGAGATCAGGCCCATCGGTACCGGCATCACCCTGGCGAGCAATGCGTTGACGGCGTTGTCCAGCACCCTGGATCTCGACCGGCTGTTCCGCCGTGGCATGCCGTTGGCCGGCATCAACGTATACGCCCACGACGGTTCGATGCTGATGTCGATGCCTTCCAGTCTGGGTGGGAGTTCCCGCGGCGGCCTGGCGTTGCAGCGCCACGAGCTGCATGCGGCGCTACTGGAGGGGCTGGATGAATCGCGCATTCGGGTCGGGGTCTCCATCGTGCAGATCCTCGACGGACTCGACCACGAACGCGTGACCCTGAGCGACGGCACTGTCCACGACTGTTCGCTGGTGGTCGGTGCGGATGGCATTCGTTCGAGCGTGCGACGTTATGTCTGGCCGGAGGCGACCTTGCGTCATTCCGGCGAAACCTGCTGGCGCCTGGTCGTTCCCCATCGGCTGGAGGACGCCGAGCTGGCGGGAGAGGTCTGGGGGCACGGCAAGCGCCTCGGCTTCATCCAGATCAGCCCGCGCGAGATGTATGTCTACGCGACCCTGAAGGTGCGCCGGGAGGAGCCCGAGGACGAGGAGGGCTTCGTCACCCCGCAACGGCTGGCCGCCCACTACGCGGACTTCGACGGCATCGGCGCGAGCATCGCCCGGCTCATACCGAGCGCCACCACGCTGGTGCACAACGACCTCGAGGAGTTGGCCGGCGCCTCCTGGTGCCGCGGACGGGTAGTGCTGATCGGTGACGCCGCACACGCCATGACGCCGAACCTGGGGCAGGGCGCGGCCATGGCCCTGGAGGACGCCTTCCTGCTGGCGCGCCTGTGGTGCCTGGCGCCGCGCGCCGAGACGCTGATCCTGTTCCAGCAGCAACGCGAGGCGCGGATCGAGTTCATCAGGAAGCAATCCTGGATCGTCGGCCGCCTTGGTCAGTGGGAATCGCTCTGGAGCGTCTGGCTGAGGAATACCCTCGTTCGCTTGGTGCCGAATGCCAGTCGCAGGCGCCTCCACCAGCGTCTTTTCACCGGTGTCGGTGAGATGGCCGCGCAGTAGCCGCCGGTGCCAGTGGCGTCTTGGTCGCCTGTTTTCGACTTCGGCGATGGTCGCTATGGAGAAGTCCCGGGCAACCAGGGCGCTTGCGCTTTACCAGGCCCGGCGTCGCTGGGCTCTCCACAGGTTCGCCGGTTTTTGCTGCGATCCGGTCTGCCGCTCGCCGGGGGCTGGCGGTATACTTCGCAGCGCCCGTTCGATGCCGTCGAATGATGTTTCCATGACGCTTGATTTATGACGCCTTTGCGCCAAGCTAGGTCATGGGATGGCTTTCTGTTAAGGTTGCCGAAATCTCCTGGGGGCCCGTGTGGGCGGTTGTCTGCTAATGCGCGACGAGGTGCAGCGTGATTAAGGTGCTGGTGGTCGACGACCACGATCTGGTACGCACCGGTATTACCCGCATGCTGGCCGACATCGAAGGCTTGCAAGTGGTCGGCCAGGCCGACTGCGGTGAAGACTGTCTGAAACTGGCCCGCGAACTGAAGCCGGATGTCGTCCTGATGGACGTGAAGATGCCCGGTATCGGCGGCCTGGAGGCAACCCGCAAGCTGCTGCGCAGCCAGCCCGACATCAAGGTCGTGGTAGTCACCGTCTGCGAAGAGGATCCGTTCCCCACCCGCCTCATGCAGGCCGGCGCCGCCGGCTACATGACCAAGGGCGCGGGGCTGGAGGAAATGGTCCAGGCGATTCGCCAGGTCTTCGCCGGCCAGCGCTATATCAGCCCGCAGATCGCCCAGCAACTGGCGCTGAAGTCCTTCCAGCCGCAGCAGCACGATTCCCCCTTCGATTCGCTGTCCGAGCGCGAGATCCAGATCGCCCTGATGATCGCCAACTGCCACAAGGTGCAGAGCATCTCCGACAAGCTGTGCCTGTCGCCGAAGACCGTGAATACCTATCGCTACCGCATCTTCGAGAAGCTCTCGATCACCAGCGACGTGGAGCTGGCGCTGCTCGCCGTCCGCCACGGCATGGTCGATGCCGCCAGCTAGATGAGCGCCGTTTTCGACGCAAGCGCTTTCCTCGCTACCTGCAGCAATCGTCCGGGCGTCTACCGCATGTTCGATGCGGACGCCAAGCTTCTCTACGTGGGCAAGGCGAAGAGCCTGAAGAAGCGCCTGGCCAGCTATTTCCGCAAGTCCGGCCTGGCGCCGAAGACCGCTGCGCTGGTGGCGCGGATCGCCCAGGTGGAAACCACCATCACCGCCAATGAAACCGAGGCGTTGCTGCTGGAGCAGACGCTGATCAAGGAGTGGCGGCCGCCCTACAACATCCTGCTGCGGGACGACAAGTCCTATCCCTTCGTGTTCCTCTCCAGCGAGGACGAGTATCCGCGGCTGTCCCTGCACCGTGGCGCGAAGAAGCGCAAGGGGCGTTACTTCGGTCCCTATCCGAGCGCGGGAGCGATCCGCGAGAGCCTCAACCTGCTGCAGAAGGCGTTTCTCGTCCGCCAGTGCGAGGACAGCTATTTCCGCAACCGTACGCGGCCCTGCCTGCAATACCAGATCAAGCGCTGCAAGGGGCCCTGCGTGGGGCTGGTCAGTCCTGAGGAGTACGCCGAGGACGTGCGCCACTCGGTGATGTTCCTCGAAGGAAGGAGCAACGCGCTGGCCGACGAGCTGAACGTCGGCATGGAGCAGGCGGCGATGCGCCTGGACTTCGAGAAGGCGGCGGAGTTGCGCGACCAGGTGGCGATCCTGCGGCGGGTCCAGGACCAGCAGAGCATGGAAGGTGGCAACGGCGACGTCGACATCGTCGCCGCCATCGTCACCCCTGGCGGCGCTTGCGTACACCTGATCAGCGTACGCGGCGGGCGGGTGCTGGGCAGCAAGAACTTCTTCCCGCAGGTCGCGATCGAGGAGGAGGTGGGCGAAGTGCTGCTGGCGTTCCTTGGCCAGTACTATCTCAGCCACCAGGAGCGCGACCTGCCGGCGGAGTTGATCGTCAACGTGACGCACGAGGATTTCCCGGTGCTGGTTTCGGCGATCGCCGAAGCGCGAGGCCGCGAACTGGAGATCAGCTACCGGGTGCGTGGTACCCGCGCCCGCTGGCAGCAACTGGCGGTGACCAACGCCGAACAGGCCCTGGGCGCACGCCTGGCCAACCGCCAGCATGTGGCGGCACGCTTCGAAGCCCTTGCCGAGGCGCTCGACCTGGCGGAGCCGCCGCAACGCCTGGAGTGCTTCGATATCAGTCACTCCAGCGGCGAGGCTACCGTGGCTTCCTGCGTGGTGTTCGGCCCGGAAGGGCCGCTGAAATCGGACTATCGCCGCTACAACATCGAAGGCGTCACGGCCGGCGACGACTACGCGGCGATGCACCAGGCGCTGACCCGCCGCTTCAGTCGCCTGAAGGACGGCGAGGGGAAGATGCCCGACATTCTCCTGGTGGATGGCGGCAAGGGGCAATTGGCCATGGCCCAGGAGGTGCTCCAGGAACTGGCGGTCGCCGGTCTGATCCTGCTCGGCGTGGCCAAGGGCGTGACCCGCAAGCCGGGGCTGGAAACCCTCTACCTGAACGATGCCTCCCACGAGTTCACCCTGCCGGCCGATTCGCCGGCGCTGCACCTGATCCAGCAGATACGTGACGAAGCGCACCGTTTCGCCATCACCGGCCACCGTGCGCGGCGCGGCAAGGCACGGCGGACGTCGACGCTGGAGGACGTCCCTGGCGTCGGCCCGAAACGTCGGCGCGACCTGCTCAAGCATTTCGGCGGGTTGCAGGAATTGTCGCGGGCGAGTATCGATGAACTGGCCAAAGCCCCCGGTATCAGTAAAAAGCTTGCCGAGCAGATTTATGCCGTCCTGCACAGCGAGTAGAATGCCGGCTCACCTCGCAGCCTAGATGGTCCGATGAATATCCCCAATCTGCTCACGTTACTGCGCGTCCTGCTCATTCCGATCTTCATTCTGCTGTTCTATCTGCCGACGTCCTGGAGCTACCTGACCGCCAGTGCCGTGTTCGCCCTGGCCGCCGCCACCGACTGGCTGGACGGCTACCTCGCCCGGCGCCTCGGCCAGAGCACGCCGTTCGGCGCCTTCCTCGACCCGGTCGCGGACAAGCTGATGGTGGCGGTTGCGCTGGTCTTGCTGGTGGAAGAGCACGCCAACCTGTGGCTGACCCTGCCGGCGGTGATCATCATCGGCCGCGAGATCGTGGTTTCCGCCTTGCGTGAGTGGATGGCCGAACTGGGGGCGAGGGCGCAGGTCGCGGTGTCCAACCTGGGCAAGTGGAAGACCGCGGCGCAGATGCTGGCGCTGGTCATTCTCCTGGCGAATCCGCCGCTGATGACCTTCTGGGTGATTCTCGGCTACGTGCTGCTGATCATCTCCGCGGCGCTGACCCTGTGGTCCATGGTGCACTACCTGCTGGCCGCATGGCCGCATCTCTCGACTACCCCGAAAGAGAAATAAACTTTTTTGAATCAAGGAGTTGACACGGCGCCGCGATGCTATAGAATGGCGCCCGTCACCAAGACGATGCGGGAATAGCTCAGTTGGTAGAGCACGACCTTGCCAAGGTCGGGGTCGCGAGTTCGAGTCTCGTTTCCCGCTCCAAATATAGATCTATAGAGTTCCAATGAAGTCTGTAGATCATTGAGAAAGGGCCTTCGGGCCCTTTTTTCGTTCCGCCTCCAAGTCCCGTACCCGTTCGTGGAGCGTCCGCGCCGAGGGGCGGTTCTCCTTGCCGCTTTCCCGGCGACCGGGGCCGTACGTTTCGCGAAGCCCTTCGTCTCGCCAGCGAGGCGGCTTGCCGCAAGATGCTGCCTCGGCACATCAGAAGTGTGGCTGTCGCACTCCAGGGGGGCTCGATTCATTGCACCTTGGACCGCCTTCGTGCGCCTGTTGCTTTGGCTGCCACGTTCGACCGAGCCGTCCCAAGGCCAGCGCTTCGGTATCGCAGCGCTTCGACGACCACTGAGAAGGTCGGCGAAGGTTGCCTCTGACTTGGGTGATGGAGGTAATAGCCCGGGAATGGATCGCACCAGCCTTCCAGCACGCTACCAGGTTGCCCTCGGCGATGTGCGGCTCGAACTGGGCTTTCGAGTGCAGGCATGCCACGGCCAGTGCGCACGTCATCGCAAGCGGCTTCATCGATCTAGCCGGCGACGCGAAAGAGTCGAGGGTTTTCGCGAGCCGGGCATAAGGCGGCTGCCAGAGCGAGTGTCGACAGGCGTGGGTTCCTGGGAAAAGTATCCATCTACCTGCTAACATGGCGGCATCGTTGCCGATGTATCCGCAGGCTCCGGGTCGCGGATGCGCTGCTTTCTGTCCGGCCGGAGAACTTTGCCATCGTAGACTCGACATGCTGACAAGGTCGTTGCTGTCCGCGGTCTTTTGCCTGTTGCTGATCGCTCTGCAGCCGCTGCCCGTCGAAGCCGAATCCATCCTGCCGGATGGGCGTACGACGACAACGATGCGTCCCTGGCTCGATAAACGAGCCAGGCAGTGGCTGGATGCACGGGAGCCGCTGACGGTAGGCGTGGTTTCCCCCGACTATCCGCCGTTGTCCATCTTCTACGCAGGCTCCTACAAGGGCTTCACGGCCGATTACCTGGCCCTGGTGTTCGAGCGGCCGTTGCGCGTCAGGGACTTTCCGTCGCGGCAGGCGGCAATCGACGCGTTGTCGCAAGGGGAGATCGACCTGCTTGGCGTCGGTAGCGAGGTCGAGGCCCGACAACACGGCTTGCTGGCATCCGCTGCGTATCTTTCCGACCGGCCGGTACTGGTGTCTTCCAGCGGTGCCCCGTTCGATTCGCAGGCGGAGTCCTGGCTGGCCACGGTCAAGGGCTATCTTCCCGCCGAACGTATCAAGGCTGCCTATCCGCACAGCAGGATCATCTGGTTCGACTCGCCGCAGCTTGCCCTGGAAGCGCTGAGCATGGGGGATGTCGATGGCGTGCTGGGGGACGCAGTTTCCACGCACTACCTCATCCAGACCCATTACCTGCTGAACTTGCGCATCGAGAACTTCGCACCCATCGACAGCCAGGGTTTCCGTTTCCTGCTCCGGCCAGGTGACGAACCTCTGCTCGCGCTCATCGATCGCGCCCTGCCGCATATTAGCGGGCGCTACGGCGACGAACTGTTGCGCAGCTGGAGCGCCGGGCGGCGCCTGCGCTTCGATGAGCCCCGGGTGACGCTGTCGCCGGCGGAGCAGCGTTGGCTCTCCGCGCACCCGGTCGTGCCGGTGGTGATCAACCATTCCCTTGGCGCGCTCGGGCAACTGGATAACGAGGGGAGGCTGAGTGGTATCGGGCGTGACTATCTGGACCTGATCGGCAAGCGCAGTGGCCTGCAGTTTTCCTTCACTGGAGCACGCAACTTCGTCGAGACGAAAAGCCGACTGGATGCGGGGGAGGCATTGGTTACGCCGACCATGCCTTCGTCGGAGCGCTTCGATTCCGGCCTCGAAGTGCTGACGCCCTATCTACGCAGCACCACGGTGCTGATGGGCGCCCGCCAGGGTGGCCGGGATGAAAGGGTGGGGCGTGTCCATGGCCTCGCGGACCTGGCGGGCAAGCGATTGGCGACGACGATTGGCTATTTTCTCAACGACTTCATTCGACGCGAACACCCGGAGATCAAGCTCCAGGTCTATCCGACCTTCCTCTCCGCCATGCGCAGCGTAGACGCCGGCCAGAGCGAGGCCGCCATCAGCAGCGACTATACCGGTCGCTATCTGTCCGCCCAGCATTTCGACAACCGGATCCAGGTCGTCGGTATCCTCGATGACCTCTCCATCCCGATCAGCATCGGCGTGGCGAGGAACCAGCCGGAGCTGCAGGGCATCCTGGAGAAGGCGCAGCTGGCGATCGCTCCGGAAGAAGTGGCGGAAATCCTCCACCGCTGGGAGCCTCGCTTCGCCAAGGGAGGGGCGGACTTCTGGCGCGATCACCGGAGCAAGATTCTGCAGATCGGCGGATTGTTCGGCGTACTGATTTCCATCTCCCTCATCTGGGGTTTCTACCTGATGCGCCAGGTGCGCAAGACCCGCCAGGCAGAAGAGCAAGCCGACGCTGCCAACCGTGCCAAGAGCGTGTTTCTTTCGACGATGAGTCACGAGATCCGCACGCCATTGAATGCGGTCATCGGCCTGCAGGAACTGGTGCTGAAAAAGGGCGAGAAGGGCGTGTTGGACCTAGATTCGCTGAGCATTGCCCAGGAGGCGGCCCAGGGGTTGCTGCTTCTGCTGGGCAATATTCTCGATTTGTCGCGGATCGAATCCGGTCGGTTCGATTCCGCTCCCGAACCAGTGCTTCCTGGCGAGTTGATCAGAGGAATCCTGCCGTTGGTTGGTGGGCTGACGCGGCAGAAGAATCTTTCCCTGGCACTGGAACTCGACGGGGATCTCGAGCACTGGGTGCTGGTGGATCCCCTGCATTTCAAGCAGGTGTTGTTCAACCTGCTGGGCAATGCCATCAAGTTCACCGAGCGCGGAGGGGTAACGGTGCGGGCGGTGGGGCGGCGCGAGGCGGAGAGGCTTCATTTGCTGCTCGAGGTAAGCGACACCGGCCTCGGTATTTCGGAGGAGGACCAGGCCAGGCTGTTCCGGCCATTCTCGCAGGTCGGCTCGCCTGCGCTTGGCCAGGCGTCCGGCAGCGGCCTGGGGCTGTACATTAGCCGGCGCCTGGTACACCTGATGGGCGGCCGGATCAGCCTGCGCAGCGAACTGGGCAACGGCTCCTGCTTCTCGGTCGAGTTCGATCTTCCGCTGACCGGGCCTCCGCCCAGCGAGTCCAGCGAAGCGCGTTCCGGAGTTGCCGAGGTC
The DNA here is from genome assembly GCF_020405165.1 of Pseudomonas sp. PS1(2021). Taxonomy (NCBI): domain Bacteria; kingdom Pseudomonadati; phylum Pseudomonadota; class Gammaproteobacteria; order Pseudomonadales; family Pseudomonadaceae; genus Pseudomonas; species Pseudomonas sp. PS1(2021). The sequence continues at coordinate 1,509,724 of NZ_CP084484.1, forward strand.
GAGGAGCGGAAAGAGGCAAGGGCGCTCTCGATATTGCTTGCGGAAGACCATCCGTTCAATCGGCTGACCCTGACCATGCAATTGGAAAGCCTTGGGCACCGGGTGACCTCCACGGAAGATGGCGAGGAAGCATTCGAACGTTGGCAGGGCGAAGACTTCGACGTCGTGATTACCGACGGCATGATGCCGCGGATGGATGGCTACGAGCTGGCGCGACGGATCCGGTCGCAAGAAGCCCTTGGCGGTCGGCGTCGCTGCTTGGTGATAGCGCTTACCGCCAGCGCCGAGAAGGATGCGCTGGAGCGTTGCCTGGCTGCCGGCATGGACCGGGTCCTGTTCAAGCCGACTACGCTCGATGAGCTCGCTCGGGCGCTGAACGGGGGAGAGCCGCTCATGCCTACGAGCGTCGATTCGCAATGAAAGTGCCCGACTGGTTGCCGTTTTGCGTGCCGCGAGCGGATGTATCGGGTAATCTCTCGCAGAAATGAACCAGCACTAGTGAAGCGAACGATGGGTTTTGAACAACTTGCCGAGCTGAGAGACCGTCTGCGCGCACAGGCGGCGCAGGCGAAACCGGCTCAAACCAAAAGCTCCGCGGGACGCGCGAAGAAACGTGAAGCCGTCGAGCCGGGAGTCGAGGCTATCTGGAGGCTGCAACGGCATTTTCCGCTGGCGTTTCCGAAAAGTCCCGCGGCCAAGGTTCCGCTCAAGCAGGGCATTCTCCAGGATGCGCAGCAGCACCTCGAACTACTGGGAATCACCGCCGAACAACTGAAACAGGCCATCGCCACCTGGTGCCAGGGCAGCCGCTACTGGAGTTGTATGGTGGAAGATGCGCCGCGACTGGATCTGCAAGGCCAGGTTGCCGGCAAGGTAACCGCCGAGCAGGCGGTGTATGCGCGGCGGCAGGCGTCTCGCCGGCAGCGCGAGCAGATGCGCGAGAAGCGCGCCAAGCGTGCACAGGCGGGTGGCGAAGCGCCGGCCGCCACGGAGGCGCCGACGCCTGAAGCGCCCGCAACCGAAGCGAGCCCCGAGGCGAACTGATCGCCGGGGCAGGGCGCGTCGGATCCTGGCGCGCTCCTCGGTTGCCGGTCGCTGCGGGCCCATTTCGCGGACGTCTGGGCCCGTTTCTCCCGGCTTGTGCTACGCAATAGCCTGATCTGCAAAGTTTTTTTCGTGGAGCGCTTGCCAAGCTCGGCGAATCCGTCCATAATTGCGTCCATTCCAGCGATGGGTGAGCTAAAAATCTTTTGAAATCAAAGGGTTATAAGTTCAAAATCGCGCCAGGAAAGAAATTTCAGCGATATGCCAAACGCATGTCGCTTCGCTCAAAGGCTGAGTAGCAGAGTGGTTATGCACCGGATTGCAAATCCGTGAACGCCGGTTCGATTCCGACCTCAGCCTCCAACAGGAAAGCCCCGTAGCTCAGTGAGTTACGGGGCTTTTTTCTTTCCTGTCCGGTATTGCTGAAGCAAGTTCCTTGGGGTGCCCCTATAACACTTTCATACTTTTACGGCCTCGCAACCGCCTCCCTCTCCCGATAAGCCGCTCCGTAATTACTACTTTCCCGGAGTGTCCGAGGAGTACCCCAGCACCTGTCACGTTTTCGGCCGTTGCCTGCAATCCAGCCCCGTGCGCGGCTTTTATCTGGACGCAAGATCCGGTCTGGGTCGGTCATCGGCTGGTCGTCATCGAACATGACCAGCCGAGCCGGTCTGTCCTGCCGCCTGCCTTCCGGGCCTCTATCGATCAACCGTTGTGGCGACCGCGAGCGGAAGGCGCTTGGCGGAGGGCCCGTTTCATCTTGCCTTGCGTTTCAAGGAAACCGGCAGGCCCCAGGTCAGGTCTTCCATGCCTGCTTCGCCGAGTATCTCGGTTTTCATCGGCTGGATCCGCGCGAGCACCTGGCGCCCCGTTTCATCAAGCCTTGGCTGCTCGCGATCGATGAACCTTTTCGTCAGCTCCATGGGCGCTGGCCTCATGAAGACCTGGATATCCTGCAAGGTGCACTTGATGTTTTGCGTGTCCACGGCCTTGCAGGTCTTCCTGTCATAGCTCACGGCCGGGGTCTTCAAGTGGAACCGATCGCTGAGCAGGATCTGCCCAGGCTGAATGGTGAAGGACAGCGGGGCATAGGCGTCGGGTATCTGCGCTTGCAGCTTGATGGAGGGGACATCCTCGATCTTCGTGCCTTCGGCCCAACCGGCATCCGAGACCATTTCCCGCTGGCTGTATTGCTGCTCGGTCCAGCCCACGCATTGGCCGGAGGCCATGTGCACGGCGCTGCAGACATTCTGTGTGTAGGTTTTGTCTGCATAGGAGGCGTCGCGCCAGTAGTTCTCCTTCACGAACCGGCGATACAGCACGGCGGACAGGTTCACCGAACCAAGTGGGCTGGCAGCCGGCTGCCCCTTTGGCGCCTTGATCTGGGCAAGGGTGCTGTCGATCTTGTAGTCGATCCCTCCGGACAGCAGGTAGGTTCCCGGCGGGACGATGTTGACCTCGAGGAAGTCCCACAGATAGACGGCTTCCTTGATCTTCTCCAGGTCGTTGTTGGCAAAGGCCTGCATGTAGGCGATCCCGGGCACGTCCTTGTTCTTGAATATGACCCGATGCGAGTAGCTGGAGAGGTCCGTCACGCTCTTGTTGGGCATGAGCGCCGGTACCAGCACCACGGACATGCCTTCGCGGGTAGCCTCATCGATCATGTTCAGGAGCTGGTTGGTGGGGTTCTGCTGGGAGCCGCCGAGTCCGGCGTTGCCTAGGGAGGCGCAGGCTGACAACAGGCTTGCCGGGAGCAGAATCGCGAAGGGGCTCAGACGCCGAGCGATGGTTTTCATGAGATATCCTTATCTATATGGGCCAATGACTTAAGGCGAGTGCGGGAAGAATCCTAATCTACTCCTTGCGGATCCCCAAGGAGCGTTCGTCCCGCGCGTAGGAAGGAGCGTTTGAGTCGAGCGCGTCACAGCCTGTTGCTGCAATCATGGGTACTCACATGCGTGCGAATGCTGGCGAGCCAGTGCGTACCGCGTTCGTGATGGCTCGCTGCGGGTAGAGTTCGTGCCGGTCATCGAGGGCTGGCGCGTGGGGGCGCAATGAAGACGCGCATCCCGGCTCTTCTGGCGATTCGTGAGTGCGGATCAAATCTGTTTTACCGCAGTACGACTTTTTCCGTTTCCTGCGCCTATCTAACCTGCCGCTCTCTTCAACCCGGGATCGGCAGGCATCTCCGCTGCGGTTCCAGCATGTACGGAACACCATGAAAAACATTCTCCTGCTCAACGGCGGAAAGCGTTTCGCTCATTCCGACGGTCGCCTCAACCAGACCCTGCACGAAACCGCCCTGGCCCATCTGGACCGCCGTGGCTTCGACCTGCGCCAGACCTTCATCGACGGCGGCTATGACATCCCGGCGGAGGTGGACAAGTTTCTCTGGGCCGACGTGGTGATCTACCAGATGCCCGGCTGGTGGATGGGCGCCCCGTGGACGGTGAAGCGCTACATCGACGAAGTCTTCACGGCCGGTCATGGCAGCCTCTATGCCAACGACGGTCGTACCCGCTCCGACAGCACGCAGAAATATGGCAGCGGCGGTCTGGTGCAGGGCAAGCGCTACATGATCTCGGCGACCTGGAATGCACCACGGCAGGCGTTCGACGATCCGAGCGACTTCTTCGAAGGAAAAGGCGTGGATGCGGTGTATTTCCCCTTCCACAAGGCCAACCAGTTCCTCGGCATGTCCGGCCTGCCGACGTTCCTCGCGGTGGATGTGATGAAGCGCCCGGACGTCCCGGCTACCGTCGCTGCCTACCAGGCGCACCTGGACAGGGTGTTCGGGCGCGCCGGCTGAGTTCGACGGCGGGCCTCGTGTCGCTTCGCTGGATGGAGTGGCGGGTCGAAATCCAGGCTCTCGGGACGAGGCCTAATGGTCACGGATCCGCTATCCGGGCTTTTCTCGGCCACGACCCGCGAGTGATCCGAAATTCTATTTTTCCATCGATCCGTCGAATTAGATTTCATCGGGGACGGGCAGGAAAGGATGCTTTGCACGAATATTCGAATGGGCGCATCGTAAAATGAGCGCGCTTCGACCGTGTCGAAGCCACCCCCGACAACGTTGCCGGCAGGTCGCTCATCGACTTCCGACGCCTGCCGCCGAATTCAGGAGATTCACATGTGTCCTTGCCCTCACTCCCAGGCCCAGGGAGAAACGGACGGAGAGGCTGAGTGGCATAACGCCGCCCTGGACTTCACCCATGCGATGAGCTACGGCGATTACCTGAAGCTGGACAAGGTCCTGGACGCCCAGTTCCCGCTTTCGCCCGACCACAACGAAATGCTGTTCATCATCCAGCACCAGACCTCGGAGCTATGGATGAAGCTGATGCTCCACGAACTGCGGGCCGCCCGGGAGCACGTCAAGTCAGGCAAGCTCGGTCCGGCGCTGAAAATGCTCGCCAGGGTCTCGCGGATCTTCGACCAACTGGTACACGCCTGGGCGGTGCTGGCCACCATGACGCCGACCGAGTACAACACCATCCGCCCGTACCTGGGCCAGTCTTCCGGTTTCCAGTCCTACCAGTACCGCGAGATCGAATTCATCCTCGGCAACAAGAACGCCACCCTGCTCAAGCCCCATGCTCACCGCGCCGAGCTGCTGGCGGCCCTGGAGCAGGCCCTGCATACGCCGTCGCTATACGACGAAGCGATCCGCCTGATGGCCGCCCAGGGGCTGCCGGTAAGCCAGGAGCGGCTCGTCCGGGACGCGGCGGCCGGCACCTGTTACGAGGCCTCGGTGGAGGCGGCGTGGCGACAGGTCTACCAGGCGCCGGAGCGCTACTGGGACCTGTATCAGTTGGCGGAAAAACTGATCGACCTGGAGGATTCGTTCCGCCAGTGGCGCTTCCGTCACGTGACCACGGTGGAGCGCATCATCGGTTTCAAACCCGGCACGGGCGGAACCGAGGGAGTGGGGTATCTGCGTAGCATGCTCGATACCATCCTCTTCCCCGAACTGTGGCGGCTCCGTTCCAACCTGTAGTACCGGATGAGGCGCAGCATCCGCCTGCGCCTCAGTCGTTGCCGGCGCCTCCCGCCGCCCACTCTTGCCGCAAAAGCCCCATGAGAACGACATTCCAGCGTTCCCGGCCGACCCGGGTGGCGGAGCGGCGCAAGCCTTCTTCGCGGAACCCCGCGCGTCGATAGAGATGACGGGCGGCAGCGTTCCAGTCGTACACGTTCAATTCAACGCGCTCGATGTCGGCGTCGGCGAAGGCCTCGGCGAGCAGCGCCTCCAGCATCGGTAGCCCCAGGCCCTGGCCGCGCGCGCTTGGCGCCAGGACTATGCGAGCCAGGCGGACGACGCCGTTGCGGCGGTCGAACAGCAACTGGCAATGGCCGATGACCTGGTCATCCCGGCAAGCGCTCCAGAGCAGGCGCAGCGGCGGTCGCCGGCGGCTTTCCGCGAGGTCTTCATGCATCTGCTCGAGGCTCAGCGGATGCCGCAGGGCGGGGCCGGCCCATTGCACCAGCTCCTTTTCCGTGGCGAACCAGCGTTGCAGGATTGGGAAGTGTCCCAGCTGGAATGGGACGAGTTGCAATTCCGGGACGGAACCCGTGCCGGGTGTGGGCATGCGGAGTGCCTCGCTCAGGTCATCGGGGGGAGCCGGCGTTTAACCGGGGACTTCTTGACGATGGCGGTGTTGGTTTCCGCGTAGCCGTTGATCCTGTCCAGCAGCGTGTCGAGCTGTTCCATCGAACGAACCTGGAGGCGGGCGATGAAGCAGTCGTCACCGGTGACCTTGTCGCACTCGGTGAACTCGGCGATGTCCTGGATCTGTCGCTCGACCTCGTGCAGCCTGCCGGGCAGGGGGCGGATGCGCACGATCGCCTGGAACTGGTAGCCGAAACAGCGGGGGTCGACATCCAGGGTGTAGCCGCGGATCACGCCGCGTTCTTCCAGCTTGCGCAGGCGTTCGGCGACGCTCGGGGCCGATAGCCCGCTGACCTGGGCGAGAGCCTTGAGGGACAGTCGCGAGTCAGCCATGAGGGCGTTGATCAGGCGTTGGTCGATGTCGTCGGTCATGTCGGCCTCGAAAGTTTTTTTTCAAAATAGCCCTGATAAAAAAGGTCGTCACGGGTTTTTGCCTGAGTAATGCGATGGAGGGCTGGAAGACGACTTTGGATAATCATAGGCCTGTCTTGCGGGAGAACGCCCATGAACGATCCGATCCGTCGCGGTACGCTGGAAATGACTTCGGCCATGCTGATCTGCGGCACCATTGGCTGGCTGGTGCTGCTCTCCGGGCAGCCCGTGCTGGACGTGGTGTTCTGGCGCTGCGTATTCGGTTTCGCCACGCTGCTGGTCGCCTGTGCCGCGCTGGGTTTCCTGCGCCGCGGCAGCCTGGGGCGCGAGGCGTTCCTGCTGGCGCTCCTCAGCGGGGTGTTCATCGTCGGCAACTGGGTATTGCTGTTCGCATCCTACTCACGGGCTTCGATCGCCATCGGTACCGCGGTCTACAACGTCCAGCCGTTCATGCTGGTGGGGCTAGGCGCGGTGTTTCTCGGCGAGAAGGTCACGGCGCGCAAGCTGGGCTGGCTGGGGCTTTCGTTCGCCGGCATGCTGGCGATCGTCAGCGCCCACGGCGACAGCGACGCCCCGCGCGGGGACTACCTGTTCGGTATCCTCCTGGCGCTCGCTGCCGCGCTGCTGTATGCCTTTGCCGCGCTGATCGTGAAGCGCCTGCAAGGCACGCCGCCGCATCTTATCGCCTTGATCCAGGTGGGCACCGGCGTGCTGATGCTCGCACCGCTGGCGAACCTTGCCGAACTGCCCCGGCACGTTGCTCCCTGGGCCAGCCTGGCGACCCTGGGAATCGTCCATACCGGGCTGATGTACGTACTGCTCTACGGCGCCATTCAGAAATTGCCGACGGCGCTGACCGGTGCGTTGTCCTTCATCTATCCGGTCGCGGCGATCCTGGTGGACTGGCTGGTCTTCGAACATCGCCTGAGCCTGGCGCAGTGGCTTGGCGTGGCCGCCATCCTGCTTGCCGCGGCGGGCATGCAGCAGGGTTGGAGCGTGTGCCTGCCGGGGCCGGCAGTGCGGCGCGGCTGAGGCGGCGGGGGAAAGAAAAAGCCCCGCGACGAGGCGGGGCTTTTCTGCAGCGATCTTGGCCGATCAGTTGCCGAAGACCTTGAAACGCTCGCTTTCGGCGATGAAGGCTTTCTCGCCCGCCGGGGCGGCGATGGCGCCGAAAGGCATCTGTGCGCGCAGCTTCCAGCTTTCCGGCAGGTTCCAGGTCTTGTGGGTCTGGGCATCTACCAGCGGGTTGTAGTGCTGCAGGCTGGCGCCGACCTTGTGCTCGGCGAGGACGGTCCAGACCGCGAACTGAGCCATGCCGCTGGCCTGCTCCGACCACACCGGGAAGTTATCGGCGTAGAGGGCGAACTGCTCCTGAAGCTGGCGCACTACCGTCTGGTCTTCGAAGAACAGTACGGTGCCGGCACCGGCAGCGAAGGAGTTGAGCTTGGTTTCGGTGGCGGCGAAGGCGTCGGCGGGAACGATCTTCTTCAACTCGTCCTTGGCGATGTTCCAGAACTGCTCGTGCTCGGCGCCGAACAGCACGACCACCCGCGAGGTCTGCGAGTTGAATGCGGAAGGGCTGTGCGAGACAGCCTCCTTGACCAGTTCGACGACTTTCTCCTGGGAGATAGGCAGTTGCTTGTCCAGGGCGTAGATGGTGCGGCGGTTCTTGATGGAGGAGAGGAATGCGTCAGACATCGTGAGGCTCCTTGTTTGGAAATTGGATTCGATATTAGCGACGGCTTCGATGAGATCAATGGGAAATAACCGGTGATTCCTATCGACTGATACGATGGATGCCCTGTTTCCCCAGGAAAGCCGGGTATCCGCAGTCCAGCGAGGCCAGCAGCGAGGGATGGCGAACACGGATGAAATCGGAATATCGAGAAAGTCGATGGGCATAAACCCGCGAGGACCTGACCGTTGATTCAGGTCAAGCAGGGTGGAGGCCAGGGAGGCGGCCAACCTTTAGTGATGGTGACCCGGCGGCCCGGCTCGGTGATGGTTCGATTGTAGGATTGTCGGACAAAAACTGGAGCGCACGATGTTTGAAAATTTCTCTCCCACCACCATGCTGGCCATCAAGAAGTACGCCTATTGGCTCTGGCTGCTGCTGGCGTTGTCCATGCCGTTCAACTACTGGATGGCCCAGGACAGCGCACATCCGGCCTTCTGGGCATTTTCCCTGGTGATTGCGGTATTCGGCATCGGGCCGCTGCTGGACATGCTGTTCGGTCGTGACCCGGCCAACCCAGACGAGGAAACCCAGACGCCGCAGTTGCTCGGCCAGGGCTATTACGTATTGCTGACCCTGGCCACGGTGCCGGTGCTCATCGGCACGCTGGTCTGGGCCGCTGGCGTGTTCGTCGCTTTCCAGGAATGGGGCTGGCTCGGCCGGTTGGGCTGGATCCTCTCGATGGGCACGGTGATGGGAGCGGTGGGGATCGTCGTCGCCCATGAGCTGATCCACAAGGACTCGGCGCTGGAGCAGGCTGCCGGCGGCATCCTGCTGGCCGCCGTGTGCTACGCGGGGTTCAAGGTCGAGCATGTGCGCGGCCACCATGTGCATGTGTCCACCCCGGAGGACGCTTCGTCGGCGCGTTTCGGCCAGTCGGTCTACCAGTTCCTGCCGCATGCCTACAAGTACAACTTCCTCAACGCCTGGCGCCTCGAGGCGGTGCGGCTGCGCAAGAAGGGCCTGCCGGTGTTCGGCTGGCAGAACGAACTGATCTGGTGGTACCTGCTGAGCCTGGCGTTGCTGGTCGGTTTCGGTTGGGCGTTCGGCTGGCTGGGGATGGTGTTCTTCCTTGGCCAGGCGTTCGTTGCGGTGACCCTGCTGGAAATCATCAACTACGTCGAGCACTACGGCCTGCATCGGCGAAAGGGCGAGGACGGGCGCTACGAGCGGACCAACCATACCCACTCCTGGAACAGCAACTTCGTCTTCACCAACCTGGTCCTGTTCCATCTGCAACGGCATTCCGACCATCATGCCTTCGCCAAACGCCCCTACCAGGCCCTCCGTCATTATGACGACAGCCCGCAGATGCCCAGCGGTTACGCCGGGATGGTGGTGCTGGCCCTGATCCCGCCGCTCTGGCGGGCGGTCATGGACCCCAAGGTGCGGGCCTACTATGCGGGCGAAGAGTTCCAGTTGACGGCCGAACAGAGCGAGCGGCCGGCAGCTTCCTGAGAATGGCCGGCGACTCCCGCTCCGTGCCCGAATAGCTCTTCGTTCGGGCAATCCCGCCTTGCCTGGGGTTGACTATCCTTAGCGATATCTCGCATGGAAAGGAGCCCAGGGATGAACATTCGGCAGAGGATCCTCGCTTCGGGCGCCATCGGCATCGTGGCTGTGGTGCTGCTCGGCGGGGTCGGCTTCTGGGGGCAGTTGCGGCTGGGCAAGGCGCTGTCGGAGAACGAGCTGAGCGTCAATGCGATGCGTAACCACTTGGAAGGCGACATGATGCACGACGCCTTGCGCGCCGACGTCCTGGCGGCGTTCGTGGTCCAGCCCGGCGACGGCGCGGCGGCCGAGCAGGTCCGCGAGGACCTGCAGGAGCACAGCCAGTGGTTTCGCAAGGTGGTCGAGCAGAACCAGGGGCTGCCTCTCAACGACGCCATACACCAGGCGCTGGTCGAGTTGCGGCCCGACCTGGAAGCCTACATCGGCGCCGCCGAGAGCATCGTCGGCAAGGCGTTGCTCGATCCCGTGGCGGCGCGGGCCGACCTGCCGCAGTTCGTCCAGGCCTTCAAGGATCTGGAAGGGCGCAACGAAGCGCTCAGCAGCCTGATCGAGAAACACGTCGAGCAGACCAACCGGGCGCGCGAAGACAGCATGCGCTATTCCGCCTGGATGCTCGCGGGCGGCATCCTGGTCGCCTGCCTGGTCCTCGGACAGCTCTGTCGCCAGTTGCTGCGCGCCGTCCTGCAGCCGCTGCGCAAACTGGTCTCATCGGCCCGGGTGATCGCCCAGGGCAACCTGCAGGAGCCGATCGGCGTCGACAGCAATGACGAGGCCGGCCAGTTGCAGCGGGCGTTGGGCGAGATGCAGGAGAACCTGCGGCAGATGATCACCATCATCCGCCAGGAAAGCGAAGAGCTCCACGACACCTCCCAGTCCATCGGCCAGACCTCGCAGTCGATCGTCCACGGCGCCAGCCAACAGGCCGACAGCGCCACCAGCATGGCTGCGAGCATGGAAGAGATGATCACCAATATCTCGCAGATTTCCGACCACGCCGACAACGCCAGGGTGATCTCGGCCAAGTCCGAGGAGTTGGCCAGCAGTGGCGGACAGGTGATCCTCAACGTGGTGGAAGGGATGAGCCGCATCGCCGACGTGGTCAACCAGTCCTCCACCAGCATCACCGCTCTCGGCCAGTCGTCGGACGAGATCCATTCGATCATCCAGGTGATCAAGGGGATCGCCGAGCAGACCAACCTGCTGGCATTGAACGCCGCCATCGAGGCGGCGCGGGCCGGAGAGGCCGGGCGCGGTTTCGCCGTGGTCGCCGACGAGGTGCGCGGGCTGGCGGCGCGGACCACCCAGTCGACCCAGGAGATCACCGCGATGATCGAGCGTATCCGCGCCAGCACGGGGCAGGCGATCAACAGCATGGAGGCCGGCGTGAGCCGGGTGAACGAGGGGGTGTCGTTCGCTCGTCAGGCTGGGGTATCGATCAACGAGATCCTCGATGGAACCCGTCATGCCGCGTCGGTGGTCGACGAAATTTCCCAGACCATCCGCGAACAGTCGCGCGCCAGCGATGAAATCGCCCAGCGCGTGGAACTCATCGCCCAGCGTTCGCAGCAGAACACCCAGGCGATGCACGAGATGGCCGCCACCGCCAGGCGCCTGAACGAGGTTGCGGCGACCATGCGCTCGTCGGTAGAGCGCTTCAAGATCTGATGGGAGCCGCCTAGGTCGCCGACTCCGGGAGGCGCACGAACAGCGTGTAGCGTGCGCCTTCGATCGCTTCGAAGGCGATCAGCTTCTCGATCAGCGCCAGGTTCAGGATCTTGCCCGCGTTGAGCAGCAGCATGCCGTTGTTGGCGGTGAGGTTGCGCGCCAGCACCATGCCCGGAACCAGATCGCGGGTGCCATGGGCACGGACTTGCGGATCGGCCAGGGTGACGTCGGCAAGGGTCGTCGCGCAGACCTGGATGAACGGCTCGATCAGCTCGGGGTCGTACAGCCGGCCGGCGTACTTGCGGATGTACATCAGCGCTTCGTCGCGATTCATGCGCCGTTCGAGGATCAGCCCACGCTGCAACTCGACGAAATCCACCGCCAGCTTCAAGAGGCGCGAGCCCAGGGGGATGGACTCGCCCTTGAGGTGGTCCGGATAGCCGCTGCCGTCCCAGTGCTCCTGGTGATGGCGAATTAGGCGGGCGGCGTCCTGCATCGGCTCCAGCGACATCAGCAGCGACTCGCTGAGTTCCGGGTAGCCGCGGAAACGATCGCGGTCGTGGTGATAGAGCAGGTCCGAGGGCGAGCGGAGCAGGGTGTCGTTCCAGCTCAGCTTGCCGATGTTGTAGAGCGCCGCGGCCATCGCCAGGTCGCGACCATCCGATTCGTCGACGAGACCGCCGGCACAGCAGGCGCGGACCAGTTCGATGATTTGCTGGTTGGTCTGCTTGTCCTTGGGCAGGCGCTGGTTGACCAGCAGCGAGAAGACTTCGGTGCCGACCACGTAGCTGCGCTTTAGCTCCTCATAGGCGAGGTCGAGCATGTCGGCGGTCTGCTGCAGTTCGGCGGTGCGCGCCTGAACGCGCTTTTCCAGCGTGGCGTTGAGTTGCTGGAGGCGGTCGTTCTGCTCCTGGGTAAGTCGCTCCAGGCGCCGCCGCTCGCGCTCGGAATACAGGTATTCGAGCGACTGGCGCAGGGTCAGCAGCAACTCGTCGTCGTTCCACGGCTTGCTCAGGTAATGGTGGATGCGCCCTTCGTTGATGGCCTTGGCGATGGTCGGCAGGTCGGCATGGCCGGTGAGCAGGATGCGAATGGTTTCCGGGAAGCGGCGATGGATTTCCGCGAGCAGGGCGGCACCGTCCATGTTCGGCATGCGGGCGTCGGACACCACCAGGTCCACGGGCCGGCTTTCCAGCAGTTGCAGGGCCTGTTCGCCGCTTTCCGCCAGCAACAGGTCGTAGGGCTGGTTGCGTAGCAGCCGGCGCAGGCTGCTGAGGATCAGCGGCTCGTCGTCGACCAGCAGTACGCTGAAGCGGATCTCCGTCTCGTTGGAAGGAGGTGCGCTATCGTTCATGAGTGTCTGTCCACCGGGTGAGTTTTGCCTGAGTGCTTCAGGCAAGCATAGTCCGAGTCTGGCCTGGACGAGGGGCATGCATGCGGCGGCAGGGCGAGCGGAGGTGCGGATCATGGAGGCGTTACCCATCAGGAACCGGCGCTTGCTGGTGATCGATGAGCGGCAGGCGGATCGAGATCGTGTATGCGGGTTGTTGCAGGGAACCCTAGGGGCCGAATCGCCTCCCGTGGCGCCTGAGCGGGGCTACCAGGTGGATACGGCGGGAAGCGCCGAGGAGGCATTGGGGCGGATACGCTCGGCCCTCCAGGCCGATGCGCCGTATGCCGTGGTGTTTCTCGGGATGTCGTCGGTAGGCGCGGATATTCCCGTTCTCGAGCGGTTCTGGCGTCTCGACTCCCGCTTGCAGGTCGTGGTGCATGCGCCTCCCGCCGATTTTCCGCTATTGGCGCCGTGGGCCGCGGAAGAGCGCCTGCTGCTCCTCGGCCTGCCTTTGCAGGGACAGGAGGTCCGCCAGATGGCCGGCAATCTCAGCGCCAAGTGGAACGTGACGGCTCACCTCCAATTGCAGATGAGCCGGATGGAGGCTGCCATCCAGGAGATCACCCAGGAAGTCGGCCAGGCCAAGGAGGCGCTGGAGAAAGAGATCGGCGAGCGCAAGGAGCTGGAAAGCCAACTGGTGCAGACGGAGAAGCTTGCCTCGATCGGCCACCTGGCCGCCGGCGTCGCCCATGAGATCAATAACCCCATCAGCTACGTTTCCTCCAACTACACCACCCTGGAGGAGCACGTCAGGCGTTTGCTGGAGGTACTTGAAGCCTATGAAGAGGCTCGCCCCGCGATCCGCGACGAGGCGCTGGCAAGACGCCTGGAGCAGCTCGGTGAGCGGGTCGAACTGGCCTTCGTCAAGGAAGATGTCGCTGTGTTGCTGCGCGAATCCAGGGAGGGAATAGGGCGGGTGCGCAAGATCGTCCAGGACCTGAAGAACTTCTCCCGCGTCGACGCCGAGGACGACTGGCAGTGGACCGATCTGCACCAGGGGATCGAGTCGACCCTCAATATCGTCGCCAGCGAACTGAAGTACCGGGCCGACGTGGTCCGCGAATACGGCGATCTGCCCGAGGTGAAGTGCCTGCCGTCGCAGATCAACCAGGTGGTGATGAACCTGGTGATGAACGCAGCCCAGGCGATGGGGCCGGAGCGGGGGCGCATCGTGATTCGCACGGGGCATACCGTGGAGCATGCCTGGATCGAGGTGGAAGACTCGGGGCAGGGCATCTCCCCCGAGATCCTGCCGCGCATCTTCGATCCGTTCTTCACCACCAAGCCGGTAGGCAAGGGGACCGGCCTGGGGTTGTCGCTCTCCTACGGGATCGTCCAGAAACACGGCGGCACCATCGAGGTACGCAGCCAGCCGGGAGTCGGCAGCGCTTTCCGGATCGTGCTTCCCCTGGAATCGCCCGGCAACCTGGGCGGAGCCCACGGAAATTAACTGTTGCGCCGGCTAGGGTAACGTAAGACAATGATTTATCTACCGTTTGGGGTGGGTCTCGGGTTGGGATGCCGGTTTGGTTCCCATTGCCGGCTCACTTGAAGCGAGATCCTGCCCGGATGGCGAAATCGGTAGACGCAAGGGACTTAAAATCCCTCGGGGGTAACCCCGTGCCGGTTCGACCCCGGCTCCGGGCACCATCGTGTTTCCTGGCGTTCAGCCGATTCCAGTAAAGAAAGTTCCTCCATATTTCTTTCCGCAATTCCTGATTATTTCCGCAATCTTCTACTTCGTCGGCTTCACTTTCTTGCCTTTCCGGTCGCGGATATCGCGCTCATCCATCTTCAGGGTGTCGGCCACGCGCTGGGCCGTCAGGTAAGAAAGGTCCATGGCATCCGATCTGCCGCTTCATAGACCGCTGCATAGAGGTCATCCTCGACATACACATCACGCCCGCGCTCTGTGTTCCGTTTCACGCCTGAGCATGGGTTGGCCAGTTTGGTGTAGCCCATCTCACGCGCGTAGTTCCAGATGGCCGAGAAAAGGGAGATTTCCCGATCTGCGCGAATCGGCGCCGACCGCCGGAAGATCAGGTACTGCTTGATGTGCTTCGGTTCGATATCCCCGATGGCGGCAGGTGGATCATCGAAGAACGCCAGCAGTTGCTTGAACTCGCGGGCGTTGTTCTTCTGCGTTGTAGGGCTTTTCGTTGGCACGACGTCGATGAAGTAGCGTTGAGCCACATAGCGAAACGTGAGCGTCTCCGCTAGCTTTGCATCGGCTGTGCGCGCTCTCTCCAGGCGGGCGCATTCAGTGATCGCCAGGCCGTAGTCCGTTCCAAGGAGTAGTTCTTTGCGTGGCTTGCCGCCGAGGTCGTAGTAGTAATAGATATTGTCTCCGCGGCGTCTTTCGCGGAGCCGGGGAATGCTCCCCGGCTGGGTCGGCCGTCTTCCCATTTATCCTGCTTTCCTTGGAGTCCAGCCCGTCTTCTCGGGTTTCGCAGCCGTGGCCGGTGCCAGCAGGCTGGCGGTGATGACACACGGCCAGCCGTTGGCCTTCACAGTGTGGCGAATGCCATTCTTTTTCAGGACCTCTATCTGCTTGGCTTTGGCGCGCGCCCCAGTCGGTTCGCACACCTCCTCGTGGGTCAAGAATGTGATGTTTTCCATGAGGTAATGCCTCTCCCGGCCTATAACCGGACGATTCCGCAGCCCTTTCCGTTGGGCCGCGTCATGGATGATTTCAGGTAGGATGCACCGGTTCACCGGTGACGGGACCAGCCTTGGCGGGCATGTGCCCTGATCCGGTGGGCCTTCGCTGGGCGAGGGTCTGGCCGGAAACGGCTTTCCCGCCAGAATGCCCAGGGCGTCGGTGGCGCGTTGGACGATGGCCACTTGCAGCGCCGCCGTGTCGTCTGGCATGCGCATGGGCGCGGTCATCTTGGGCCGGTGCTCGGCAAACACTCTGTCGCGAAGCTGACCGGCGGCGCGGCGAACAGCGTTGGCCGGGCCGTGGTGCTGGAGCACCAGGGCCATGACCAGCACCACGTCGACGCTGTGCATCTGCATCGTGGTTGTCCGCAGGAGCCATCGGGGAAGGGCGATGCCTGGTTTCTGCTTCATCCGAAGCACCCCGTCTGCCAGGCCGCCAGCGTGCGGAGGATCGGGAATATCTACACCAGCCCCACCACGGCCAGGCCGAGGCCGACGATGGCGATGATGCCGAGGGCGGTCAGCGCTCTACGCATGGTCGGAGCCTCCCTCCTGCTCGCTCAGCAGGGCGCGGAGTTCTTCCCATGCCTCTTCAGCGCCCGGCGTCTGCGACATGGCGCAGCATGCCTAGCGATCAATGGAGCGCTCCAGGACTTCCCGCGGAACCACCACATGCGTTGCGAACTCTCCAAGGCTGCTGCAACCGTCCGGCGAGTGATGGCCCTCGGTCATCGGCATGCCGTAGAGGCATCCGATTACCGGAGCGTCCTCTGTCTGCGAACGGGACAGCAGAGGCACGCGACGCTCGCGCACGATGGTGGACACCTGTCCGACCAGATCGCAGAGACTTGCCTGCTTGGCGGCGCCTTCCTCTCCGTTCAGCAGCACGTCCAACTCGCGCACCAGACGTCGGTGATCGGCCAGGACTTCCTCGTAGTCGGCGGCGGGCTGCTCGGCCTGCGCTGGGGAGGACTGCGCCAGGCCCTGGGCATCTAGCGCCGGCGCCTGGTCCTTGATCAGGGCCAGCAGGCTCTCGGCGGAAGAGTGAACATCGTCGAAGTCCGTCGACCAGCGGTGCGGGCTGGTGTTGTGGATGTTGTCCAGGGCTTCGACGATGCCGCGCAGGCGGGTGGCGCACTGCTCGATCAGTTGGTGTTGGGCAGAGGGCATGGTGGTGTCTTCGGTTGCTCCGGCGCCGGCGGTCGGCAGCGGAAGCGGAAGCGGAAGCGCTTGCGCGGTCCTATCCGTTGGATCGCGCGGGGCTGGGTAGGGGCAAAGTGCTGCTATCTGAAGTGACAGGCTCTAAAAAACATCAAGCCGAACTTTAGGTATGGTCGAGACTATTGATTTTTTAATAAGTTAAATAAAAAGGGGGGTGTATGAAATTCTCAAAGTATTTAGTGGTTATGCTTATTTCTTGTTCTGCATTAGCTATTGCCGGCTCAGAGATAAAGAGCGGAATGTATTTGCGGGTCGGTGATGGAGGGGTTTTTAATGTCTTTCTTGATAAGAATGGAAACAAGATATTTAGAGTTAGTACGCTAGGAAGTAATGGGCATTCTTGCTCTCTAGGAGGGAAGGTTGATGGTTCTAGGATTATTGTGGAGGGGCCGTCATATGCAGATCGATGTGATGTTGATGTAAAAAATAATGCTGGTGAAATTGAGTTGTCTAGAGGCCAGGAAAGTCTCGGGTGTAGAGACTATTGTGGGACTAGGGCTGGCTTCTATGGAAGTTACAAACTTGCATACAGCTTGTGTGCCTTTAGTTCTTCTAGAAAGAGGCTGTCCATAATCGAGAGTGCGTTAAGTTCGGGAGGAAAAGATAAGGGGTATTTACTCTCGAAGGAGCTTTATGAGAAGTGCTCGCAGTTTATAGAGCCTCTTCCGCGTATGGGGTTGATAAATAAAATATCAGCCTTGAATTTAGAACGGGGAGACAAGAAGGCGTGTCGCAAAATGCAGGGTGATGTGGGGTTCTTTGATTCTATAAGGCCTGAATACCTCCCGCAGGATGAAAGAGCAATGTATGAAATTTTACGTAATGAACATGCTAAGTTGCTGAGTGAGTGTTCGTAGGTTTGCTAAGTAGAGGGCTGTGTTATGGATGATGAAAATTTTAAAGAGTTGGAGAGGACGATATCTGATTTGCTTTTTCCGTATGAAGGTGGGGGGAAGGTAGGTGCCTCATTTGATGGGTCGCCTATTACTATATATGCTAATCAAATTCCCTATTATATAAATGATACTTGGCTGACTAACTGGAGTGTGGCTGCTCGTACAGGGATCGCTCAATCGCTAATTGATTCTATAAATACGACCATTGGACGGCCCATGGTCGTCTCTGATCACTACTTCAGAGGGCATGAAATTAGCATAAGAACGGTTCCTGAGACTGGTGGTAGTAATCTGATAACCATGTCTGATTTGTCGGAAAAACTCAACTCTCAAATAAATACATTTATACAAGATAGGATTGATGAAGACAAAGAAGCAAAGGTTGCTCTAATCCAGCAGTCAATGGAGACATTGGCTGCTGAGCAAATTAACTCCGACTTCACGGCGAGGCATGAGCTTCCGGCTGGTTCTCGTCCGAACACCGTAACGATTCCCCAGGCAGGTGACTCTGCAATCACGGTCGGATATGGATTTGACTTAGGGCAGCACGATGAGCAGGAACTGATTTCCATGGGAATACCTGTTTCTACCAGAGACAAGGTTCGGCCTGGTCTGGGCTTGAGTAGAACTGATCCTAATATATATTCTGCACTTGCTTTAATCATCCCTCCATTTACCGATGATGATGGGATGGTGTTGTTTTCTACGAAACTAAATAGGGTGGCTGGCGCTGTTCGTAGTAAATTCTCTGACGTTTGGAGTGGGCTGCCTCCAGCCGTCCGGACGGTAGCGGTGGATGTTTACTATCAATATGGTCAAGGAAAAGTCTTCCCTAATTTTGAGGCGGAAATAAGGCAGCATGATTGGGCTGCTGTAGTCTACGAGTTGAGAAACTGGGATGGTCATCCAAATGTGCCCGGCGACTACAGAACAAATCGCCTGAATGACAGGGCGGACTATCTTCAACAAGCTTTAGGTCTTCCAAACTAGTGGGGTGATGATGGTATGACTGATGCCATTAGTGCTGCGCAGGATCAAAATATTTATGTGGCGCCTGGTGCCTCGCTAACCACCCTGTACAAGGGGCTGTATAATATCTGCACCCCTGGAGCAGTATTTCCCGAGGCTGAGACGACAGAGGCTTGGGACATTCCTTTAAAGTTGCATCCGGATTTTGTCCCAGGTGGAGATATAAATGCTGTTAATCAACAGTATGTGACGGCTCTTGCTCAGGAAACATCCAATATTTTGCTATTGGGGTTCCAGATGTCTCAAAATAAGGATGTAGTATGTGACGATCTGGTTCCGCTCATTCAAAGCACTAGGGCTAATCTGGTTTCTGTGAAAGCCAAATATGGTGCAGGACTACTTGGGGTGTTAGGTAAATCGACGAATATTTTACCTAATAGTGTCTCGATAGTTCCCGGTACAGGTGGCGGTGCAACCGACAGCTCAGGCCTCCTAGTTGGCTATGGTGTGAACTTGGGGAGCCTTACGGCTGCACAGCTTTCAGCTATGAATCTGCCACAAAGTATCAAGTCGCTCATAACCCCCGGAGTAGGTCTGCACTTAGGTGCTGTAAACTTCAGTGCAGTTTTCAACCAGATTCGTGATGGAATGCGTTATGTGACGGGCATGGCTCTAACTCTGGCCTACCATGCTCTCTAGGGAAACTCTGAAAAAGACTTCCTGATTTGGCAAAATCCGCCGACTTCACCCGCAGAGCTTTCCGATGAAGCAGATGACCTTCGCCGACGCCGAGTACGCCGGCAAGCGCAAGCAGACCCGCAAGGAACTGTTCCTGATCGAAATGGAACAGGTGGTGCCGTGGCAGGGCCTGATCGCCCTGATCGAGCCGCACTACCCGAAGGGTGAAGGCGGTCGTCCCGCCTATCCGCTGATGGCGATGCTGCGCGTGCATCTGTTGCAGAACTGGTTCGGCTACAGCGACCCGGCGATGGAGGAAGCGCTGTACGAGACGACCATCCTGCGCCAGTTCGCCGGGCTGAGCCTGGAGCGTATCCCCGACGAAACCACCATCCTCAACTTCCGTCGCCTGCTGGAGCGCCACGAGCTGGCGGCCGGGATTCTGGCGGTGATCAATGGCTACCTGGGCGACCGTGGCCTGTCGCTGCGCCAGGGCACCATCGTCGACGCCACGCTGATCCATGCGCCGAGCTCGACCAAGAACAAGGACGGCAAGCGCGATCCCGAGATGCACCAGACCAAGAAGGGCAACCAGTACTGTGTGTCACGAACACAGGTCGGATGACCTGTGCTGCTGTGCCGAAGATGGAAGTAGGCCTTCCGAAGTCGGCTTGCAGGAGCGGACTTCAAACCACCCGGTGCTGCTGCATCCAAAAGGTGTGGTGGTGAGCGACCGAGGAAAAGTCATCCCTGAGGATGGCAGGTGAGTATGGAGAAGATGAGCGAAAGCAAACCGTCCGATGACGCATCGTTATGCCCAAGGTGCTGCCGAAACTGAGGTGGAGTACTGGCTTCAGGACAAGTCGGGGCGTTACCTGCTTACGGACCCGATGGCAGCCGGTGTATAGGCGGCATGATCTTCATACAGGCTTTGGTACGGAACGTGAGAACCTTGTTCCAGATGCGAAGGAAAATGACAAATGGCCAACACCATGAGGAAGAATACCGATGCTGGAACGAGGGGCGGAGCCTCCCGTAGTAGCGATGAAGTCTCTGTAATGGAGGTGGAGCGAAGGGGCGGCGTTATCCGGCCGACGAGCGTTGCCAACCTCCGGGGATGAGTGGCGTGAGCTCGGCGAAACCTTATGACATAGCGAAACGCACGGTATGGGACGCCTACCAGCAGGTCAGGGCCAACCGCGGTGCTGCCGGCATCGACGATGAAACCATCGCCGATTTCGAGCGGGATCTGTCTAAGAATCTCTACAAGCTGTGGAATCGGATGTCGTCGGGGTCGTACTTCCCGCCTCCGGTCAAGCAAGTAGAAATTCCCAAGGCATCGGGAGGCACGCGCAAGCTGGGAGTGCCCACGGTTGGTGATCGTGTCGCGCAAACCGTGGTCAAGCTTCTCATCGAGCCGGAGCTGGACTCGATCTTCCACTCGGACTCCTATGGGTACCGGCCGGGACGATCAGCGAAGCAGGCGGTGGCGATCACGCGTGAGCGCTGCTGGCGATACGACTGGGTGGTGGAGTTTGATATCAAGGCAGCCTTCGATCAGATCAATCATGGGTTGCTGATGAAGGCGGTGCGCCTGCACATCAAGGAGGACTGGATACTTCTGTACATCGAGCGGTGGCTGGTTGCGCCGTTCGAAACGGATCACGGCATGCGCGTCCCACGCGAACGCGGCACCCCGCAAGGTGGAGTGATCAGTCCCCTCCTGATGAATCTGTTCATGCACTATGCCTTCGACACCTGGATGCAACGTACCAGCCCCAACTGCCCGTTTGCCCGCTACGCCGATGATGCGGTGGTGCACTGCCGCAGTCGAAAGCAAGCGGAGTACGTGATGCGCTCCATTGCTTCACGGGCTGGCTGCCTGTGGCTTGACGATGCACCCCGAGAAATCGAAGGTCGTGTACTGCAAGGACAGTAACCGTCGCGCAGGTTATCCGCATGTGAGCTTTACCTTCCTCGGCTTCACCTTTAGGCCGAGGAAGGCGCTCAGCAAACAAGACCAGCTCTTCACGAGCTTCCTTCCGGGAGCGAGTGCGGATGCCTTAAAGCGGATGCGGCAAGCGGTACGCAGGTGGCGACTCAATCGCCAAACCCACGTGACGCTGGTCGACGTGGCTCGGCTCTACAATCCAGTGATACAGGGGTGGTGGCAATACTATGGCTCGTTCTATCGGACAGCCATGCTTGGCATCTTCCAGCACATTGACCGCGCGCTTGAACGCTGGGCCCGACGAAAATACAAGGCTCTTCATAGGCGCAAGCGGCGCGTTAGCCAATGGCTGGACAAGATGCGGACTGTGGTACCCCGGCTGTTTCATCACTGGCGAGTGACCGGGCAGCAAGGTTGGATAACGGGAGCCGTATGACGCGAGAGTGTCACGTACGGTTCTGCGAGCGGCTGCGGGGGCAGTTCCGCGGCCGACTCACCACTTCGGCATGAAGGCGCACATCGGCGCCGACAGCGAATCCGGCCTGGTACACAGCGTGGTGGGCACGGCGGCCAACGTGGCCGATGTCACCCAGGTGGACAAGCTGCTGCACGGCGAAGAGAACCTGGTCAGCGGCGATGCCGGCTATACCGGCGTCGAGAAGCGTGCCGAGCATGCAGGCCGCTCGGTCATCTGGCAGATTGCGGCGCGGCGCAGCACTTACCAGCAACTGAGCAAGCGCAGCCCGCTGTACAAGGCCAAGCGCAAAATCGAGAAGGCCAAGGCGCAGGTACGTGCCAAGGTCGAACATCCATTCCGGGTGATCAAGCGCCAGTTTGGTTACACCAAGGTGCGCTTCCGTGGCCTGGCCAAGAACACCGCACAACTGATTACGCTGTTTGCGCTGTCGAATCTGTGGATGGCGCGGCGGCATTTACTCGCGAACACAGGAGAGGTGCGCCTGTAACACGGCGAATAGCCGCTACGGGGTACGCGTAGCGGCTAAAAACCCTACATAAGACGACGATCTGAGCGCTTTTTGATCGATGGATCGCTTCAAAAAACAGCGAGGTCTGTAGTCGGCCAGAAATACGTGGCTACTTCAGACCATCCCTAGGTAATGGCCGGCTCTGCCGGCCTTTGTTTACTCATTCCCTCAATTTCATAGTTGGAGACAGCGAGGTAGATGCGCTGGCTCACGGCAGCAACTCCTCCCCACCCTGGCGGGCATGCTTGAGGCTGCCGGCCCTGATGCGCTTCCAGTTCTTCCCCCAGTCCTCTGTCAGGCCGCAAATGCTGTGGTGCCTCGCCTCGGTGTCACTGAGAGGGCATGGACTGCAGCTACTTGCACTTGCCGTAAGCAGAAGTGGAAGAGGTATAGGGAGCGCTTGATCATGCGGCGGGGTCCTTTTCGCGAACGTGACGACATCACTGCGCCATGCGTGATGGCGCAATGATGTCGTCGGGGCTAGAGTTGGGTAAGCCGGCATGAGGCCGGATCAAGGAGGAGTCGGTGAAGTCAATGCGAGTGTGGTGCGCCAGTTTGTTGGCTTTGGTTAGCTCGGGCGTGTGGGCTTATGGGGAAATTAACTCATTGCCCGGATCGCAAATCGTTGCAGCAGGCGATATCTCGCAAGTGATGTGTCCAATCGGCGGAAACTACGACTGCCTGACATGGCCAAGTAACCTGTACGAGCTTTCCAGGGAGAATCTGTGCTTCACCGCAGATGTTATGTGCGGTGTTTCATGCGAAGGATTTATTGCCCAGAAGAATGGAGTAAATACCCTTTACATTCTGAGTGGATTCTCGAAGTTAGATAGCTCGGACATCAAGCTTTACAAATGCCCTAGCAGTTTTTGACCGGCTCCTTAGTGTCGTGGAAGATGTCGAGCTGGGCCAGGCCCCTGCGCGCGGCATCGTTGAGCCAGAGGCATTCGATGCGGTCGCGGGCGCCGTCGGCGAGGGCGTTCCGCTCGAGGCGGTGCCAGTGGCGGTAAAGGCGGTCGTAGAGCGGGCAGGGGTACCCGGAGAGGACCACCATGCCGGTCAGCCCCTTAAGGAACGCCGCCAGATCCCGGTGCTGGTCGTCGTCCAGTTCGTGTCGGTACGACTTGCCGGTGGCGTTGTGGCGGACCTTGGTGCTGCGAGTGGAATGGACGTAGGGCGGGTCGACGTAGTGCAGCGTGCTCGGCCGGTCGTGATGCTCCATCAGCGGGCGTCGCGGTTCTCGATCACCACGCCTTGTAGGCGCTCGGTGATGGCGGCCAACGCATCGGGGTAGTTGAGCCAGTCCAGCGCGGGCGCGGTACCAATCCTCGCTGACGTTGAGCGGAACCCCGTGCGTTCGCCGCTCGCCGCGGCGCTGCCGAAACCCTGGAAGCTGCGGACCACCATCCGCCGGGCGCGCTCGAGCGGATCCGTCGTTTCCGCGTAGCTGGCTTCGAACTCTTCACGGGCAAGCGGGGTAAGCGCCAGGGCCTGGCGTAGTTCCTCGCCACGGTCCCGCGCGACGCGGAACAGGTTCACCACGTCCCCGTCGAGGTCGTTGTAGACCTCGGCGTAGCTGCGGGCCTTCCGCAGCAGGACAGAAGCCGCGCCTCCGAAAGGCTCGATGTAGGTGTGGTGGGGCGCTAGGTGCTGGATGATCCACGGGGCGAGCAGCCACTTGCCGCCGTGGTAGCGGAGAATCGGTCGTTGAGGAGGCATCGTCAGTACTCGGTGAACAGGCACTGGACGCCGCCCTGCCTGACGCGGGGGCGGCTCACAGTGCGGGGTGGTGGGGCAGGCTGATGCGTGGGGCTTGCTCGTTGAGAGTCAATTTCTCCCGAGCTTTTTTCCCAAACTTGTCACTGGATACTGGGAAGTTTGGTGATGGCTGACTCTGCAGAAGTAGCGCGGCCTATCACCCCTATGACACATAGGAATACCTTTAAGAGGAACCTCTCATGTTTAAGAAGGTTTTCGCTCTAGCGTCGCTGTGTGCTGCCATCTTATCCCCATCATTGGCTCTGGCTGTAACTGGAGGCGGGGCGGATATGCCTGCCAGACTGTATAAAGAGGCGCCTGACAGTATCTTGCCGCAGAGTTTCACATATGCGGCGACAGGTAGCGGAATTGGTAAGCAAGCATTTCTAGATAATAATCCGGCACTGTTTGGTACGTATGGGACGGTGCACTATGCGGGTAGCGACTCGGTGTTGATGGGCTCAGAGTTGAGTAACTATAACTCTAGCTATCGTAGTTCATATGGTCCATTAATTCAGATCCCTGTGGCAATTGTCCCGGTTGCTATTCCCTATAGAAGATCTGGAGTTACAGACCTAAATTTAACCAGTGCTCAACTTTGTGATGTGTTTTCTGGCCATGTGCGTACATGGGGGCAGTTACTTGGTACAGATGATAGTATGCCTATAACGGTTGTTTATAGATATACAAAGAGTGGCGCTACAGAGATTCTGTCTCGTCACTTAAACTCTGTATGCCCCCAGCGGTTTTCAGTGGGTTCAGAGTTTATTAATGCAAGGCAGCCATCAGCAAATGGTGCTATACCTAGCCATTGGCGCGGGGTCGCTACTGATCAGCAGGTTTATGATTTTTTGCAGGGCTATGAAGGTTCTATCGGGTATATGGGGCCAGATTTGCTAGGGCAGGACGGTCTTGGAGATAATTCGAGGATTGCAAGGGTCAATGCGACTCTGCCAACACTTCTCGAGGTAACCCGTGCTACCGTTACCTCAGGAGTATTATATCCGCCGAGTACTGCCTCTGAGCGTGTTGATCCAATAAAGTGGGTCCCTTTCACTGCTAATCCGCGATCAGGCTATTCTATTGTTGGTTTTACTAATATGATTATCGGGCAGTGCTATAAGGATTTTGGTGTGGCTAATGAAGTTCGTGAGTTTCTTGTGCGTCAATATGAAGGGAATACAAATAATGCGGCAATAGCAAGCCACGGATTCTTGCCACTCACAGCCACTTGGAAGCAGGCAGTTATGGCTAGTTTTGTTACTGGTAATAATGAAAATCTGAACATCAATAACCCCAACGTATGTAACGGAAAAGGAAGACCTTGACGCCACTACGCCGCCCTGTTGGGTCATGGCAAATAGTTTGATTGCCCACAGGGCGGCGTCCGGTGCGTGCTTGCTGGAATTGAAAGCGCCCCAGGTGGGGCGCTCGGCGGGTGGCGTTAGAGCGGGCGGATACTGCGCGCCACCTTCGGGTCGTGCTGGATGTGGCCTTTGTTCTCAAGGGCGGTCAGACGCTGCTGGATGGCGAACTGGCGGACGCCGGCCTTGGCTGCCAGCTCTGCGACGGTGGGCGCGTAGCCTTTCTCCGCCCAGAACGCTCGGATGTGCCCGAGCGTTTCGTTCTGCATCGTCGAGGGGGCCGACTTCACGACAGAACCTCGCGAGATCCGTCTCCCTTCATCGGCCCGACGATATTCAGCAATTCCATTTCCTCGACCAGACGGGCCGCGCGGTTGTAACCGATCTTGAGTTTGCGCTGGATGGCGGAGATCGAAGCGCGGCGCGTCTCGCGGACGAAGCGAATGGCCTCCTTCAGCAGCGGGTCGTCACCGGGCCCGTTGGCCCGGGGGATATGGAGGGTCGCGGTGATACCGTCGTGCATCCCCAGCGCCTTGGTTACGTCGATGCCGGCGCCAGGCGCTGGTTCGGGCTCATTGTGCACACCGTCGATTCCCTGCGGGGACTCTTCGCCGCCCAAGGCCTCCAGCAGTTGCGGTATGAACTCGCGGAAGGTGGGTATCATCAGGACGAAGCTGGCGTCGGCCTGTGCGAACTCGTCGGAATCCTTACCAGCGTCGTCCAGTGCCCGCTCCTGCAGCAGGTCGTCGAAACGGAGGCTGCGGATCACCAGGCCCTCGTCGAGTACGAAGGAGAGGTCTTTCTTTCATGCGAGAGCGAGCTTGGTGACGCTTTTACCTGAGTCGAGGTGCTGGTGGATCACGTCGCTGGTCAGGTCCTGGTGCTTGGCGGTAATGCTGCCTTGCTCGTCGGTGTCGCGGAGCAGGGCGCCGTCGCACAGCCAGAAGTCGCCACCCGCATTGGTTTCCTGGCTGCGCAGCCACTCGGTCATGGTGGCGGTCGGCGAGGCCTTGGTTGTGATTGGGCTGATGGGGAGGGAGCCCAGGGCCTCGCCCAAGGTCGACAGCAGATCCTCGGCGGCCTTCGCCGTGGCGGTGTCCACGATCACCAGCCCTTTCGCAGGTATTGCGCTGCGATTTCGGCCAGTCGGCCAAAGAGCACCACCCGGCGCCACTCAGTGCGTTCCTGCTGCTGGCCGGTCTGCTTGTCCTTCCAGCTTTTGCTAGTGGCCAGGCGGTGGACGTATCGATCTGCGACACCGCGCACTCGCCGGATGGGTGGATCGCCGTCGGCTCAGGCGTAGCAGCCTACGAAGCGGAGCGCTGAGGCTAACTCCGTCTGGGCGTGGATGTTGAGAGCTAGCTGTTCTGCTAGTGGTTGCGGTGTTGTTGGCTACCGAAACTGCGCGCTCGAAGCACGGAAGGAACGCTATGGATATCGAACGGACGCATATTCACAGCCAGCACGGCATCAACTTCAGCTTGGCGATCATTCGCCTCGTATGGGCAGAGCGCAGCCGGCTGCTTCACATGAAATACTGTCCATCAGCGAAGGCCAGCCATGTGGTGGCTGATCTCGCGGTTGAGATTTTCGACAGAATGCAGGCGAAGGATCGAGCTTGTGTACTAAAAGTCTTTGTCTCGCTGCCCTTGACCCGAACCCAAGCCGACTCTCTAAACCAGCAGCGCGTCACCATCGCGGGTGTTATCGGTGGGCTTGCGGCAGTTGCAGGTAAACGTATCAACACCTTTGTTGGGATTGGTAGCGGCCTTGCTGTTCGTTGGGCTACTCAGGAGGGTTTGCCGACCTACCACGCTGGAGACGTCATTGTCAGCGTTGAAGGGGAGGTGTCCGGCGGGATAGGGCCCCAGCATTCAGTCAAATCGCAGATCGTACCGAGTGCTGGAGAGCCCGCATGAATGATGTCCTTCAGTTCGCGATTTGGGCCGTGGTCATCACCGCAGTAGGCTACCTCGTCCGACCAAGAGGCATCCGTAAATGGCTGGGGGTCGCTGCGTTTGTTGCAGCCTGGGTGCTGATATTCTGCTTTTCTTCCACCAAGCTAGTGGGCTTCGATCTTGGCATTCTAGGAATCTGCCTTGTTGTCCTCGGAGTCGACCTTTTCGTACGTCGAGATAGGTTCTCGAAAGTAGACGAATGATGGCGCGCAGGCCGGCTGGAGTGTTGGTGAGGGTGGCCACCGCCATTGGGTGACGCGCTGGTGATGGCAGATACGGGGCGGAGTAGGACACTGGAATCTCCGGCTGTCGGGTGGGCCGGAAATTACGCTGTATGAATATCCAGCACTCGAGGGCGGCCGACGAGCGGAGAATCTCGCTTGGGTACGCTTGGAAGAAGCTGAAAACAGTTCCGCAATCTGAATTTACCTAGCGAATTCCGTGGCCTGCTGGCGTGCTTCCACTAGATTTATACGGAACGAATTTCAATCTAACCTAATGAAATTAAACGATAAACCGATGGACTTAAAATCCCTCGGGGGTAACCCCGTGCCGGTTCGACCCCGGCTCCGGGCACCATCGTGTTTCCTGGCGTTCAGCCGACTTCTGCGCTCCTTCCCCGATTTTCTTCTGGCCCGCAATCGCGCGGCAGTCAACGAGTCGACGTTGCCTTCTTTCCCTCCTTGGCCTTGGAGGCGTTTCATTCTAGTACGGCTCCGTATAGGGTTCGCCCTGGCTGGCGAGCGGGAGTGTTTGGTCAGCTTGAAGTAGTTGTCTTTGGAAGTTTGTTTTTTGTCGTTATCTTCTGCTCCTGCTTTTTAATTTCCTTTCCGAATATATTCAATTCACTGGCGGAATTATTGTGTTTTCTCCTGCATGAATTGATAGGCGGTACTTTCTCGCTGCTGTGCTTTGCTGACAGGGAAGGATCGCGAATCAGGGTTTTTCGCCTCTTTCGTTTATGAACAGGAATTCATATATCGGAGATCAATCATGGCTTGGAAAGGTGAGGTTCTGGCTAATAACGAAGCAGGGCAGGTAACGTCGATTATCTACAATCCGGGCGATGTCATTACCATCGTCGCCGCCGGTTGGGCCAGTTACGGACCTACCCAGAAATGGGGGCCGCAGGGCGATCGGGAGCATCCGGACCAAGGGCTGATCTGCCACGATGCGTTTTGTGGCGCGCTGGTCATGAAGATTGGCAACAGCGGAACCATTCCGGTCAATACCGGGTTGTTCCGTTGGGTTGCACCCAATAACGTCCAGGGCGCAATCACTCTTATCTACAACGACGTGCCCGGAACCTATGGCAACAACTCCGGCTCGTTCAGCGTCAATATTGGAAAGGATCAGTCCTGATAACTTGTTTCTGAAAAAAAAGGGCCCGAACGGGCTCTTTTTTTAAATATGAATAAAGTGACGTTGCCCGCGTGGTCGTTATGAACGGACAGGCAGCGCTTCGCAGTTGCGACTACCAATGACAATGCTATCGATCTCCTGGGGCTGCCGCGGTCGTGGGAAACCGAGCGAGTGGGGGCGGGGAACTGCTTCAACACGCTTCGGTCTGAACGGGAATATCGATTCCTGACCCGATTCAGAATTCCGTCCACATAGTAGACAGTACCGAAGCCGATGCCCTGCCGACTTTCCCTGGTTGTATTTCCCGCTCTCTTCTCCATTGCCGCTGGCGCCGCGGAGGAACTCAAGGACATGGCAGGTTCGACCATCGTCGTTGCCGGAAGACTCGAGGCCGTCGAATGCCCTGGCGCAGGCCTGTACGATTGCACGGGGTGGCCTGCCAACCTGTACCGTTTCGAGGGACAGGACGTGTGCCTCAGCATCGAGGCTGGCTGCGATTACAGTTGCGATGGCATTCTCAGCGAGAAGGGCGGCACGCAATCGATCCTGGTTTCCGGCTCCTATCGCGATCACATCCGCAAGGTGGAAGGCACGCAGGTCTCCTGCCCGCGCTAGGGATGGTCTGAAGTAGCCACGTATTTCTGGCCGACTACAGACCTCGCTGTTTTTTGAAGCGATCCATCGATCAAAAAGCGCTCAGATCGTCGTCTTATGTAGGGTTTTTAGCCGCTACGCGTACCCCGTAGCGGCTATTCGCCGTGTTACAGGCGCACCTCTCCTGTGTTCGCGAGTAAATGCCGCCGCGCCATCCACAGATTCGACAGCGCAAACAGCGTAATCAGTTGTGCGGTGTTCTTGGCCAGGCCACGGAAGCGCACCTTGGTGTAACCAAACTGGCGCTTGATCACCCGGAATGGATGTTCGACCTTGGCACGTACCTGCGCCTTGGCCTTCTCGATTTTGCGCTTGGCCTTGTACAGCGGGCTGCGCTTGCTCAGTTGCTGGTAAGTGCTGCGCCGCGCCGCAATCTGCCAGATGACCGAGCGGCCTGCATGCTCGGCACGCTTCTCGACGCCGGTATAGCCGGCATCGCCGCTGACCAGGTTCTCTTCGCCGTGCAGCAGCTTGTCCACCTGGGTGACATCGGCCACGTTGGCCGCCGTGCCCACCACGCTGTGTACCAGGCCGGATTCGCTGTCGGCGCCGATGTGCGCCTTCATGCCGAAGTAGTACTGGTTGCCCTTCTTGGTCTGGTGCATCTCGGGATCGCGCTTGCCGTCCTTGTTCTTGGTCGAGCTCGGCGCATGGATCAGCGTGGCGTCGACGATGGTGCCCTGGCGCAGCGACAGGCCACGGTCGCCCAGGTAGCCATTGATCACCGCCAGAATCCCGGCCGCCAGCTCGTGGCGCTCCAGCAGGCGACGGAAGTTGAGGATGGTGGTTTCGTCGGGGATACGCTCCAGGCTCAGCCCGGCGAACTGGCGCAGGATGGTCGTCTCGTACAGCGCTTCCTCCATCGCCGGGTCGCTGTAGCCGAACCAGTTCTGCAACAGATGCACGCGCAGCATCGCCATCAGCGGATAGGCGGGACGACCGCCTTCACCCTTCGGGTAGTGCGGCTCGATCAGGGCGATCAGGCCCTGCCACGGCACCACCTGTTCCATTTCGATCAGGAACAGTTCCTTGCGGGTCTGCTTGCGCTTGCCGGCGTACTCGGCGTCGGCGAAGGTCATCTGCTTCATCGGAAAGCTCTGCGGGTGAAGTCGGCGGATTTTGCCAAATCAGGAAGTCTTTTTCAGAGTTTCCCTAGAGACGCTACCCGGTTCGGCCGAGCGCTGGAAACATCGCGAGGTGCAACGAACGGTCTGCCGCCCGCTGAAGAAGGCGAGCGGATCGGGATGTGCTAGGGTGCCCGTTTGCAGGGAGGACCCAGGGCATGGAGCACCCATACAAGACCCCAGAGGCCGACCTGGCCGACGAGAAGCTGACTGCGAGAGGTTTCCTTTCCGGCGGGCAGCCGCTGTGGAAGGCATTCTGGCTGTTCTTCGCTGCGGGTTTCTTATTGCTCAGTGTCGCCGCCAGGCAGGTGATGGTGGCCATTGTCGATCCGCTGATGCAGGAAGCTCCCGGCGAACATGCGGTGGCCCTGACCTTGTGGGGAATGATCGGTGTCGAGCTGGTGAGGCTGGCCTACCTGTGCCTCAGCCTCGTCGTGGTCTGGCGTTGCGGGCGCAATTCCCGCTGGGTGGCTGCGCGCCATGCCAGCAAAGCGGTGCTGTTGGCACTGATACTCCTGGCCCTTTACTCGATCTATCTGGTCTGGGCCTTGCTCGCCAGTCCCTGAGCGACGCGCTGAGGCTGGCGAGCATGCTGGTACGGCCCATTCCACGTGCCTGCGTCGGCTAGCGCCGCAGCCAGTCCTCCAATTGCTCCGGCAGCATCGGCTGGGCGATCAGATAGCCCTGGCCCTCGTGGCAGCCCCAGGCCTGCAGCAGGTGGAAGGTGTCGTGGGTCTCGATGCCTTCCGCGACCACCCGATAACCCAACTGGCTGGCCAGGCCGATCACCGCCTGGGTGACGCTCTGCGCCTTCGGCGAGCCGGCGAGGTCGCGGGTAAACGACTGGTCGAGCTTGATGGCGGTGACCGGCAGGTCGCGCAGGTAGGTCCAGTTGCTGTAGCCGGTGCCGAAGTCGTCCACCGCGATGCCCATGCCAAGCTCCCGGGCACGCAGCAGCACCGAGCCGACCGCCGAGGCGTCGCGGATGAGTACGCTTTCGGTGAATTCCAACTCGAGGGCGGAAAGGTCGATGTCGTAGGTTTTGGCGAGTCTGACGGCCTCTTCC
The DNA here is from genome assembly GCF_020405165.1 of Pseudomonas sp. PS1(2021). Lineage (NCBI taxonomy): Bacteria > Pseudomonadati > Pseudomonadota > Gammaproteobacteria > Pseudomonadales > Pseudomonadaceae > Pseudomonas > Pseudomonas sp. PS1(2021). The sequence goes on from NZ_CP084484.1 coordinate 1,540,765, forward strand.
AGGAAGCTGCTGTCTTCCATGTCCGATGCCGATACGTTGATCGCCAGCCTGAGCGGGATGTTCCGTGCGTTCCATTGCGCCAGTTGGGCCATGGCATGGCGCAGCACCCAGTCGCTGAGGGGGCGCATCAGTGCGGTTTTCTCCGCCAGGGGCACGAATTCGGCGGGGCTGACAAAGCCGAGTTGCGGGTGCCGCCAGCGCAGCAGCGCTTCCACGCCCGTGCACCTGCCTGTCGGCAGGTCGATTTTCGGTTGATACACCAGATGGAAGCCTTCTTCGGTTCCGATCGCCTGGGACAGCGAGGTCAGCAATGTGAAGGCTCGCTGCTGGGCCTGGTCCAGCGGCGGGTTGTAGCGGGCCCAGCCGACACCGCGGTCGCGGGCGTCGTCGGCCGCGCTGACCACCAGGCGCAGCCAGTCCTGGTCGCCGTCGAGGGGATCGTCGGCAAGCGATAGTACGCCGAGTCCCACGTTGGCCTTGATCGGGATCCTGCGACATACGACGGGGCTTTCGAAGGCCTGTAGCAGGCGGAGGCAGACCGACTCGGTTTCTTCCTGTTGCTGCCGTGGCAGGAGCAGTCCGAAGCGCGTCGGGCTGATCTTGTAGAGGGTGAAATCCGGCAGTTCCGCACGGATGCGGTCGCGCGCCTCGAGCATGAGGTCGTTGGAAAAGGGATAGCCCAGCGTACGGATGATGGTATTCAGCAGGGCGAGGGGCAGGAGGTCGGCGGCGATCACGGTGAGGGCGCCGTCGCGCTGCAGGCGCAGGGAAACGTCCTCCTGCAGGCGGAGACGGTTGTACAGACCGGTTGGCTCGTCGATGTAGTTGGTCGAGCGCAGCGTATGGATACGGGCCATCACCAGCCGGGCGAAATGCTCGAGCATGGCGATGTCCTGCTCGGTCAGTGGCCCGCGTGGTTCCCGGTCGATGACGCAGAGGCTGCCGAGGTTGAGACCCTCCGCGGTGGCCAGCGGAGCCCCGGCGTAGAAGCGGATGCGCGGTTCGCCTTGCACATAGGGATTGTCCCGGAAGCGCGGGTCGAGGGTGGCGTCGGCCACCTCGAAGACTCCCTTGCCCAGGATCGCATAGGCGCAGAACGAATCCCGTCGCGGCGTCTGCCGGATATCGAGGCCGATGCTCGCGCGAAACCACTGGCGCTGGTGGTCGAGGATGGAAATGAGCGCGATGGGCGTCTGGAAGTAAGACGTAGCGGCGGCGAGGATTTCCTCGAATACCTCGTCCGCGCCTTCTTCCAGCAGACCGAGTTGGTCGACGTAGGCTTGTCTCGAGTGCTCGTCCTCGGGATAGGGTGGGGTTGCCATGCTGGACTCCTGGGCTACTGCGATGTCGGGCATCGGCAAGCAATGATGTCATTGTGCCTTTATTTCATGGAGCGCGGGCTCTTTTCCCAGATTGCAGCGCTGAAAGGGTATGGGGGTTGATCGCGGTCATGCCGGTAGGGCCTTCGACGCCGACGCCAGCTCTGCGAAACCGATTACCTGCCAATCGGACGCTTCCTATATCGACCGGCACCACCGCTCGCTAAAACGGTCGCACATGCTTCCACCGAGAAAAGACATGTCCGACACGCTCTCCTTTGCCTCGCGCCTCTGCAAGTTCGTCATCCTTCTGGTCGTCCTGCTGATCGGCGGCGCCAGCCTCTACCTGCGGTGGCTGGGGCGGCCTTACCAGGACGCCATGTCCGCATTCGTTCCGTTGCTCATGCCGATGCTGTTCCTGGTGCTGGCGTTCGACACCTTTCGCGCCTTCTCCCGCTCCGGGCGCTAGGCCTCCGGGCGCGCAGGCACCGATGCAGCGCTGTATCCCCGTGCTGCCCCCTGTCGGCACTGATACGTTGAGAGTCTTCGCAGGCCAGCCACTGACCCGGAGGAAGCTTCCGAATCGCCGGATCGCTACAACGCGCCAGCCTGCTTGCTGAGCGGCGCCTCGCTCAGTGACCGGGGAGAATGTCCACGGCGCCGGGCTTGTCGTAGGCGCCGAAGCGATCGACCAGGGTCGCGCTGGCGGCGTTCAGGCCCAGCACGTCGACCTGCGCGCCGCGCTGGCGAAAGCCCAGGACCACCTTGTCCAGTGCCGCGACGGCGGTGACGTCCCACAGGTGGGCGTGGCGCAGGTCGATGAGCACATGCTCCAGCGTCTCTTTCAGGTCGAAGGCAGCGACGAACTTGCCGGACGACGCGAAGAACACCTGCCCGCTCACCTGGTAGTGGCGGCGGGTGCCGTCGGCGGAGCGTTCGCTGTCGATATCGAGGTAGTGCCCGATCTTGTTGGCGAAGAACAGCGAGGCCAGGAGAACGCCGGCGACCACGCCGAAGGCCAGGTTGTGGGTGGCGAGGACCACGCCGACCGTCACCAGCATGACCAGGTTGGTCGATAGCGGGTAGCGCTTCAGGTTGCGGATCGACTCCCAGCGGAAGGTGCCGATGGACACCATGATCATCACCGCCACCAGGGCCGCCATGGGAATCCGCCCGACCCAGTCGCTGAGGAACACCACCATCAGCAGCAGCGCGACGCCGGCCACCAGGGTCGAGAGTCGGCTGCGCCCGCCGGATTTAACATTGATCACCGACTGGCCGATCATCGCGCAGCCAGCCATGCCGCCGAGCAGGCCGGTGGCGATGTTCGCCAGCCCCTGGCCCTTGCATTCGCGGTTCTTGTCGCTGCCGGTGTCGGTCATCTCGTCGACGATGGTGGCGGTCATCAGCGACTCCAGAAGGCCGACCACCGCCAGGGCGGCGGAGTAGGGCAGGACGATCAGCAGGGTGTCGAGGTTCAGCGGCACGTCCGGCCAGAGGAACAGCGGCAGGCTGTCGGGCAACTGTCCCATGTCGCCGACGGTGCGGATGTCCAGGCCCAGGTAGATGGATATGCCGGTGAGGACCAGGATGCATACCAGCGGAGAGGGCAGCAGCCGGCCGATCCGTGGCAGGTGCGGGAAGCCGTAGACGATCGCCAGGCCCGCAGCGGTCATCGCGTAGACCGGCCAGCCGACATCGGTGAGTTCGGGTAGCTGGGCCATGAAGATGAGGATCGCCAGGGCATTGACGAAACCGGTCACCACCGAGCGCGAGACGAAGCGCATCAGCGAGCCCAGGCGCAGGTAGCCGGCGAGTATCTGCAGCACGCCGCAGAGCAGGGTCGCCGCCAGCAGGTATTGCAGGCCGTGGTCCTTCACCAGGTTGACCATCAGCAGCGCCATGGCGCCGGTAGCGGCGGAGATCATTCCCGGACGGCCGCCGGCGAAGGCGATCACCACCGCCATGCTGAAGGAGGCGTACAGGCCGATCTTCGGGTCGACCCCGGCGATGATGGAGAAGGCGATGGCCTCGGGGATCAGCGCCAGGGCGACGACCAGGCCGGCGAGCAGGTCGCCGCGAATATTGGAGAACCAGTTCTGTTTCAGCGTCTGTAGCATCGGGATATCCAGGGACGAGGCGCGGCCCGTGCCGTCGGTCGACGGTGCGGGCCGTGGGATGGCATTGAAAAAACTAGGGATGACGACAGGCGTTCAGGCGAACGAACGCTGGCCGCGGTCGTTCGGACCGTTGCCGGAAGGGGCAGGCATGGCTATGGCGGAGTGGGCAGCCAGGTCATCGGGGAGTGCGGGTGGTCGCTTGCAGGGAGCGGCAGCATAGCCGATTCGATAGGCCCGACCAAGCTCTACTCCGGACATTCCCTGGGGGCGCAATCGGTGGCGCTGAATCAAACAGGCGAAACGGTTCTAAGCTATCGAGGGATCGTCCTTGCATGGAGAGAACATCATCATGTTCAACACTCGTTCTGTGCTGGCGCTGGTCATGAGCCTGTCTCTGCTCGGCGGTACGCCTGCCGTCCTGGCCGACCCGGGCAATGGCAAGGGCAATCCGCATGGCAACCAGATGGACGGCGGAAAGGCTGACAAGGGCAACAAAGGCAACCAGGGCGGCCCCGGCAACAAGGGCGGCGGCTCCGGCCAGAAGGGCAACGGCGGCGGCAACCGGGACTCGGGGCCGCGCATCGACGTCGGCGGGGTACGGGTGATCCTCGGCGACAACCGCGGCTACTGGAACCCGGGACCGGCCCTGCCGCCCGGCATCCAGAAGAACCTGGCGCGCGGCAAGCCGCTGCCGCCCGGCATCGCCAGGAAACTCGACGGCCGCCTGCTCGGCCGGCTGCCGCACTACGACGGCTACGAGTGGATGCAGGCTGGCACCGACCTGCTGCTGGTGGCGGTGGCGACCGGGCTGATCTACGAAGTGCTGGACAACGCTCTCGACTGAGCGGGCCTTGGCTGTGCAGGGCGGGTAGCGCCATAGGCGCTATCCGCCGGGCCCCGTTGGAGTGGCGGATAACCGCGTTGCGCTTGTCCGCCCTACCTCGTGGAAGTCCTTTTCTTACCCCAGGTCAGGCCCGCAGGCGTTGCAGGGCATCGCCCAGTTGCGCGGAGAGGCTGTGGAGATCACGGCTGGCGGCTTCGGTCTGCTCCACCTGTTCCTGGTTGCTGGAGGCGATCGAGGCGATTTCCGTGAGGTTGCGGGAAATGTCCTCGGCCACGGCGGTCTGCTCCTCGGCAGCGGTAGCGATCTGGCGGTTCATGTCGCGGATCGCCTCCACCGAGGCGGTGATCTGGCGCAGCATGGCGCCGGCGTTGGCAACCTGCTCGGCGCCGGCCTCGCTGCGCGACTGCCCGCTTTCGATGGCGCGCGCGGCATTCACCGCGCCGTTCTGCACGGTATCGATGATCTGGTGGATCTCGGCGATGGACTCGGCGGTGCGCTGCGCCAGGGTGCGGACCTCGTCGGCGACCACCGCGAAGCCACGGCCGGCATCGCCGGCGCGGGCGGCTTCGATGGCCGCGTTGAGGGCGAGCAGGTTGGTCTGCTCGGCGATGCCGCGGATCACATCGAGGACCTTGCCGATCCTGCCGCTATCGCTTTCCAATTGGCGGATGACCTCCACCGTATGGTCGATCTCCTTGCGCATCTCGCCGATGCTGCGAATCGTTTCTTCCATCACGTCTTCGCCGCGCTGGGCGGAATCGTCCGCCTCGTCGGCGGCCTTGGCCGCGTCGCCGGCGTAGCGCGCCACTTCCTGGGCGGTGGCGGACATTTCCTGCATCGCCGTGGCGACCTGGTCGGTGCGGCTGAACTGCTCGCGGGTACCGGCCGCCATCAGGCTGGCGATCGCGTTCAGCGAGCCGCTGGCGCTGTCCAGGTCGCGGGTACTGCGCCGCAGCCGCTCGAAGATGTCCACCAGGAAGTCGCGCAGCGTGTTGGCGGCCAGGGCCAGCTTGCCGAGTTCGTCCTTGCGCCGGATCTCGATGCGCTCGCCGAAGTCGCCATGGCTGAGCTGGGCGATGTGCTCGATCAGGCGTTGCACCGGACGGACCAGGTTGCGATTGACCAGCCACAGGCTGAGCAGGGCGACGGCCAGGCTGGCGCCGATCAGCACCAGGCTGCCGAGCAGCATGGTGCGCCGGGCCTCCGCGCTGATGGCGGCGGAACGGAGATCACTGGCCTGGTGCAGTTCGTCACGCAAGGCCTGCATTTGCGCGGTGGTGGCGCGGTCGATGCCGGTCACCGCCTGGTCGCCGGCGATGGGGTCGGCGCCCGCCTCGAGGAACCGTTGCCTGCCTTGTCGGTAAGCCGTACCGAGTCGCCGGTGCTCTTCGCGCAGACGCTCGACACGATCCTTCAACTCGCCTTCGGCCACGCTGCCCAGGCGCCCGAGGATGTCCTGCACCGCTCGTTCCTGGGCTTCGAACTGGCTCCAGTATTTCGTCTGGGCCTCTGCCTGGCGTCCGCGCAGCAGGACGTTCTTCCATTCCTGGACCTGGCCGCGGAATTGCAGGTTGGCCTCGTCGATCAGTTGCGCCGCCCGCACGGGGCCGCCGAGCAACTCGCGGTAGGCGCGTACGTCGCCGGTCAGCGAGCCGAAGCAGGCCAGGGCTATGAGTAGCAGCGCCGCCAGGCTGCCGCCGAGCAGGACAAGGATTTGCGCACGTAGGGATTGTTGCAGCATGGAACGCCTCGATGGATTGCCAGGTTGGACCGGCACGCAGGCTGCGACGAGGCAGCCGAGGACGTCCCTGTGGCCCGGCGAGGCGGGCATGGCGCGTGTTCCGGCTCGCAGAGTATCGACAGCGGATCTGACAACTTGAGGACGACGCAGGGGCCGGGCCAGAGCCGACGAAGGGAAATAGCTGGCATGGATGTTCTGCTGGGCTTCGGTTAATCTCTGTGACGAATGTCACATTGTGCCAGTCGAAGGATCTGACTCATGGATGTCCCTCCCACCGTTCAGGATGAACAGGCCGTTTCCCGCCAACTGCACTCGTTGAGTGTGCGCAATCTCGCTCACCTGGCTGCCGCCCTGACCCAGCTCGGCTTCGAGCTGTCGCGCAGCTCCGACCCTGGCACCCGCCAGGCGGCCAATGCCTTCATCGGCCAGTTGGCCAATATCAACCAGGACATCGATCGACAGATCGAGCTGCTCAGCGCGCTGGACGCCGACAACGTGGGGTTTCGCCTGCTGGACGAGGTGCAATACCCGGATGCGCCCGAATGAGCCGACGCCAGGAGCACGCAAAGAGTGGAGGGGGTGTGCGGGCCGAGAGCGGCAGTCTCCCGGCGTGGCGCTGATCAGTCTTCCTGGCGCAGGTCGCTGAGCATCTGCTCCCAGTACTGGTTGGCCTTGCGGTTGAGATCGAAGGCGGCTTGACGCAACTGGTCGTACTCGGCGCCGCTGTAGCCGCTTTCGCGCAGCTTCTGGCGAGCGGCGTCGGCTTCTTCGCGCAGACGGTTGTAGGTCGCCTGGTCGTCCGCCCAGGTCCTACCTGTGCGCCGGGTGTACTTGTCCTGGGGTTCAGCCATGGGTTCTCCTTGCGGGCCGGATGGGACTTGGAAAAACGCTGCGCTGAACAGACTTTTTCCGATGGCAAAAATTCAAAAAAAACTGACGGATTGCGCGACTTCGCTATTGGTACCGATGTCCCATACCTGTACGCCAGCCGATGAAATTTGTGCGTTCCTCGCCAAGTCGGCTAGCTTGTTCAGGCTTGCGCCTTGGCGCGCGCCGTCTCTCCGGTAAGCTGGGAACCTTGTCGCCATGGGCTCGGAGACTGCGCGGACGGCGCCATGGCGACAGGTCCGACCTTTCCCTCCGATGGGTTTTGCGAGTAAGGAAATGCTATGAGAAGCAGGGCGTCCGGCTTGGCGCTGGTGGTAGTGGCGGGGCTTGTGGCGGGTTGCGCCAGCAGTGGCTATCAGCCCGAGGTCGACTGGCCGGCCGGCTGGCAGGTGATCACCGAGAGCATCCCGCCCGAGGCCAGCGACGTGGAACAACTGGGCTCCCGGCAACTGGCGACCAAGCTCGGGCCGGGAGGCGAGAAGGAAGCCAGCATCGAGTTGCTCAGCCTGAAGATGATGGAAGAGGAGTCGGTGGAGATCGACGGCCAGTTCCAGAGCGTCTTCGACGTCGTCCAGTCGGGCTACCGCAAGGCCGGGCTGGGCTCGCGCTGCACCACGCCGATCCGCTCGAACCTCGGCGGCCTGGCATCGCTGGAGACCCACTGCCGGATCAGCCAGGGCAACGAGGTGCTGCTGACCCAGATCGTGGCGATGGCCCTGGGACAGCGCGCGATGTACTCCCTGGTATATACCGCCAGTCCGGCCAACAGCGTGGTCTACCGGCAGAGCTACCTGCGCACCCGGGCCAGCCTGGTCCTGCGCTGAAGGGCCAGCCGGTCGACGCCTGGACGCGACCGGCGTCGCTCAGGCTTCCTCGGGCTGCGCCTCGACGCTGAGATAGCGATGGGCACCGCAACGCCGGCAACGTTGGCGCAGCATCAGGTCGGGGCCTACCGTGACCAGGCTACCTTCGTCCCAGCGGCAACCTCGCAAGAAACAACGCAAGCGCATGACTCCTCCCCGCGGGGCGGCTCGCCCCGTCCACGAAACAGGCAGTGGTGGTGTGGTTCACTCCGGCTTGTTCTTGTCTGGAGGTGGGAAAAGCCTGCGGCGAAGCGTCTAGAATGGGCAACCTAAATTCGCCGGTTCATTCCGCGGCGGGATTCATCACCCAACTGGCGGCGGTGACCTGCGGTGCCAGGCACAGCTCGCCGACCATCTGTTCCACCAGCGAATCCTCCTTGTGCAGGGTGAACACCACGGCGTTCACTTCCACGTTGCCGCTGCCTTTCAGCGCGTGGCTTTCCAGGCTCTGCAGGTTCAGGCGGTTGTCGCCCATGCGTTGCAGCAACTGCATGCGCACCAGCGCTTCGTTGCGCGCCTCGCAGGACACGCTGATCTGGTAGAAGCGCTCCTGCTCGGCCTCGCCCGAGGTGTGGCGGTCCACCACCCGGCCGAGAGCGGGCAGGAACAGGTTGGCGATGACGATCAGCGCGGTCGTCATGCAGGCCGCCAGGATGAAACCGCTGCCGGCCAGTACGCCGATCGCGCCGGTGCTCCAGATGCTCGCCGCAGTGCTCAGGCCGCGTACGCTGAGGCCGTCGCGCATGATCACGCCGGCGCCGAGAAAGCCGATGCCGCTGACTACCTGGGCCGCCATGCGGGTCACGCTGACCTCGTTGTCGAGCAACAGCGGCAGGATCGAGAAGCTGGCCGCACCGAGTGCGACCATTGCGTGGGTGGCCATGCCGGAAGAGCGTTGTCGCCATTGCCGCTCGAGACCGACCAGCGCACCGAGGCCGAGGGCCGTCACCAGGCCGATGGCGATTTCCGGGGTCATGCTGTGCTCCTGTGAAAAACCGCCCATTGTACGCCGTTCCGCTGGTTCACGCCGGGACCGGCGGCCCCGGGCGGACAAGCCTCTTGCGTTTACCTTTACGTTAACGTAAACATGCTCATCGACTTCACCGACACCGTTCGCCGGTGTCCGTCGTAGCGCCCCGGCGGCGCAGGACGACGGTTCAGCGACATTCCCAGAACAACCACAACAAGGGAAAGCCATGAATCAGCCGAGCTATACCTCGGGTCGCCAGGATGTCGCCTTGCTGGCGACCACCGTCGGCGACGCCTTCGATGCCACCGTCGCGCATCATGCCGAGCGCGAGGCGCTGGTGGTGCGGCATCAACGCCTGCGCTACAGCTGGCGGCAACTGGCGGAGCGGGTCGATACCTACGCCCGCGCCTTCATCGCCCTGGGCCTGCGCCCCGGCGAGCGTCTCGGGATCTGGGCGCCGAACTGCGCCGAATGGTGCATTACCCAGTTCGCCAGCGCCAAGGTCGGCGCGGTCCTGGTGAACATCAACCCGGCATACCGCAGCAGCGAGCTGGAGTACGCTCTCAAGCAGTCCGGTTGCAGCTGGCTGATCTGCGCCGACGCCTTCAAGACCAGCGACTACCACGCGATGCTCGGCGACCTGCTGCCGGAGCTGGCGCGGGCACGTCCGGGCGAACTGGCCAGCGAGCGCCTGCCGGAACTGCGCGGCGTGATCAGCCTGGCCGAGCGGGCGCCGGCGGGCTTCCTGCACTGGCAGGGCCTGCCGGGGCTGGCCGCCGCGGTAGGCGCCGAGGAACTGCGCCAACGCCAGGCCTCGTTGCAGTTCGACGAGCCGATCAACATCCAGTACACCTCCGGTACCACCGGCTTCCCCAAGGGCGCCACCCTCAGCCACTACAACATCCTCAACAACGGCTACATGGTCGGCGAAAGCCTCGGACTCGGCGCGGAAGACCGCCTGGTGATCCCGGTGCCGCTGTACCACTGCTTCGGCATGGTGATGGGCAACCTCGGCTGCGTCACCCACGGTTCGACCATGATCTACCCGGCGCCCAGCTTCGACGCCGAGGCGACCCTGCTGGCCGTGGCCGAGGAGCGCGCCACCGCGCTGTACGGGGTACCGACCATGTTCATCGCCGAGCTGGATCATCCGCGCCGCCGCGAATTCGACCTTTCCAGCCTGCGCACCGGAATCATGGCCGGCGCCACTTGCCCGATCGAGGTGATGCGGCGGGTCATTGGCGACATGCACATGGCCGAGGTGCAGATCGCCTACGGCATGACCGAGACCAGTCCGGTGTCGCTGCAGACCGGTCCGGACGATGGCCTGGAGCTGCGCGTGACCACTGTCGGCCGCACCCAGCCGAGGCTGGAGAGCAAGATCGTCGACCAGACGGGCAGGGTGGTGCCGCGCGGCGAGATCGGCGAGCTGTGCACCCGCGGCTACAGCGTGATGCTCGGCTACTGGAACGACCCCCAAGCCACCGCCGAGGCCATCGACCCGGCGCGCTGGATGCACACCGGCGACCTGGCGGTGATGGACGACGACGGCTACGTGCGGATCGTCGGGCGCAGCAAGGACATGATCATCCGCGGCGGCGAGAACATCTATCCGCGCGAGCTGGAGGAGTTCTTCTTCACTCACCCGGCGGTGGCCGACGTGCAGGTGATCGGCATCCCCGACGAGCGCTATGGCGAGGAAATCGTCGCCTGGATCAAGCTGCATCCGGGCCACCACGCCGATGACGAACAGTTGCGGGCGTTCTGCAAGGCGCGTATCGCTCACTTCAAGATCCCGCGCCACTTCAAGTTCGTCGACGAGTTCCCGATGACCGTTACCGGCAAGATCCAGAAGTTCCGCATGCGCGAGGTCAGCATCGAAGAGATTCGCCTGCTCGCGCTGCGCGAGGGGCGTGATTGAGAGGATGGAGCCGCGCCCCGCTCCTGCGCTAAGGTGGCGGGCGGCGCGCAGCGAGGCGAGAAGGACGGGTGAAGAACGACGGGGAGACTCAGGCGAGCACCAAGGGCACCATCTCGGTGCGCCTGGTCGGCGAGGCGCTGGTGGAGTGGCGCCGGCAGGGCGGCGAGGAGGGGGAGGTCCTCCAGGCCGCCGGTATCGATCCGCAGTTGCTCGGCAAACCCTACGCGCGGGTCACCTCGCACGCCTATTCGCGGCTCTGGCTGGATCTCGCGCGGCGCATGGACGACGAGTTCTTCGGCATGGACGCGCGGCGCCTGAAGAGTGGCAGCTTCGCTTTCATGAGCCGCTGCGCGATCCACGAGCAGACCCTGGAGCCGGCGCTGACCGGCATCCTGCGATTCCTCTGCCTGCAGTTCGACGACTTCCAGCCGCGCCTGCAGCGTCGCGGCGGCCTGGCGGAAATCGTCCTCGACGAGGCGCCGGGCCGGTACGGGCGAGCGCTGTCCTACTTCACCCTGTGGATGATCACCCATGGCCTGGCCTGCTGGCTGGTCGGCCGGCGCATCCCGATCCTGGCCATCGACCTGCGCTGTCCGCAGCCGGACTACATCGAGGACTACCGGGTGATGTTCAGCGACAACCTGCGCTTCTCCCGTCCCCTCAGCCGCCTGCTGTTCAATGCCGACTGCCTGGCCCTGCCGGTCCGCCGCGACAAGCGGGAACTGCGGCGCTTCCTGCTCGGCGCGCCGGCCAACATCCTGGTCCGCTATCGCGATCCGCAGAGCCTGGCGGCGCGGGTCAAGGCCTACCTGCGCAGCCTGCGGCCGGGACGCTGGCCGGACGCGGACGCGCTCGCCGGGCATTTCTTCATGGCGCCCTCGACCCTGCGCCGCAAGCTGTCCCTGGAAGGGCAGAGCTACCAGGCGCTGAAGGACCAGGTCCGCCGCGACCTGGCCATCGCGCGGCTGGACGCCGGCGCGGCGAATTTCGCCGAACTGGCGCTGGAGCTGGGCTTCGCCGATGGCAGCGCGTTCCACAAGGCGTTCAAGAAGTGGACCGGCTCGACCCCCGGGCAGTACCGGACGCAGGTCGCGGCGGAAACCGCGCCGGCCGAATCGTCAGTCTTGTCCGAAACGCTCGGCCGTCGATAGGGCGAATGCCGCGCAGCGTCATCCGCGGTATGTCGCGAACGGTTCGGGGGGACAGGCAGCCAGCCCGGATTGTCCAAACCGCTCAGGCAGATTGAAGCCTTTCGACATTGCCCCGCGCCAGCCACGGCGTGAAGATTCCGGCTACTCCATACAAAAACAAGCCGAGGAGTCCTGCAATGCGCGACTACGCCACCACTGCCGCCGGGTTCGACTTGCAGCGGACCGCCGCCGCCACGCTTTCCGGCACGCTCCAGGCGCTCAACGCCTGCGTCGAATGCTGCGACCGGCATGCCCTGCCGGGTCGGATCGCGTTGTTCTGGGAGGGCAAGGATGGCAGTCGCGCCAGCTATACCTTCAGCGAGCTGAAAGCGCTCTCCGGACGTTTCGCCAATTTCCTCCAGGCCCAGGGCGTACGCCCGGGCGATTGCGTCGCCGGCCTGTTGCCGCGCACGCCCGAGCTGCTGGTCACCATCCTCGGCGCCTGGCGCCTGGGCGCGGTGTACCAGCCGCTGTTCACCGCCTTCGGCCCGAAGGCCATCGAACACCGCGTGGCGACCGCCGGCAGCAAGGTGCTGGTCACCGATGCGGCCAACCGCGACAAGCTCGACGAACTCGCCGATCCGCCTCTGGCCGTCACCGTCGGCGGACCGAAGGGGCAGGGCATCCGTCGCGGCGATTTCAGCTTCTGGGCCGAGCTGGAGCGCTATCCGGTCGAATTCGAGCCGGTTCCGCGCAGCGGCGAGGATCCGTTCCTGATGATGTTCACCTCCGGCACCACCGGCCTGGCCAAACCGGTGCCGGTGCCGCTCAAGGCGATCCTCGCCTTCGTCGGCTACCTGCGCGAGGCGGTGGACCTGCGCCCCGAGGACGCCTTCTGGAACCTCGCCGATCCGGGCTGGGCCTACGGCCTCTACTACGCGGTTGCCGGTCCCCTCGCCATGGGCCATCCGACCACCTTCTACGAAGGGCCGTTCAGCGTGGAAAGCACCTGCCGGATCATCCGTGACTACGGCATCACCAACCTCGCCGGATCGCCCACCGCCTATCGCCTGCTGATGGCCGCCGGCGCGGCCGCGGAAACTGCGCTGAAAGGGCGCCTGCGCGCGGTCAGCAGCGCCGGCGAGCCGTTGACGCCGGAGGTGATCCGCTGGTTCGCCGACAGGCTCGGCACCACCATCCACGACCATTATGGGCAGACCGAGCTGGGCATGGTGCTGTGCAACCACCATGCCCTGGCGCATCCGGTGCGGGTCGGCGCCGCCGGATTCGCCTGTCCCGGGCACCGGGTGGTAGTGCTGGACGACGATCTCAACGAACTGCCGCCCGGCCAGCCGGGCATCCTCGCCCTCGACCGGCGGCGTTCGCCGCTGATGTGGTTCCCCGGCTACCAGGGCCTGGAAACCGCAGCCTTCGTCGGCGACTACTACCTGAGCGGCGATACCGTCGAACTCAACGAAGACGGCAGCATCAGCTTCGTCGGCCGCGCCGACGACGTCATTACCACCTCTGGCTACCGGGTCGGCCCGTTCGATGTGGAGAGCGCGCTGATCGAACACCCGGCAGTGATGGAGGCGGCGGTGATCGGCAAGCCCGACCCGGAGCGCACCGAACTGGTCAAGGCCTTCGTCGTGCTCTGCGCCGGCCACCGGCCGACGCCGGAACTGGCGGACGAACTGCAGCGATACGTGCGCCAGCGCCTGTCGGCGCACGCCTACCCGCGGGAGATCGAGTTCCTCGAGGAACTGCCGAAGACCCCCAGCGGCAAGATCCAGCGCTTTCTCCTGCGCAACCAGGAGATCGCCCGGCAACGCGAGGCGGCCCCACGGGCGGCCGCCGCGAACTGATTCAGCAGGAGAAAACGACGTGCGTATCGAAAATCGAGTGTTCCTGGTCACCGGCGGCAGCTCCGGCCTTGGCGCCGCCACCGCGAAGATGCTGGTGGAGCAGGGCGGCAAGGTGGTGCTGGCCGACATCAACGCCGAGGCCGGCGCGGCCAAGGCCGCCGAGCTTGGCGCCCAGGCGCGCTTCGTCAGGGCCGACATCGCCAGCGAGGCCGACGGCCGCCAGGCCGTGGCCACTGCACTGGAGGCCTTCGGCGGCCTCCATGGCCTGGCCAATTGCGCGGGCGTGGCGCCGGCCGAGAAGGTCCTAGGGCGCAATGGCATCCATGCCCTGGAGAGTTTCCGCCGGGTCATCGACATCAACCTGGTGGGCAGCTTCAACATGCTGCGCCTGGCCGCCGAGGCCATGTCCCAGGGCCAGCCGGACGAGGGCGGCGAGCGCGGGGTGATCGTCAATACCGCCTCGGTGGCGGCGTTCGACGGGCAGATCGGCCAGGCCGCCTATTCCGCCTCGAAGAGCGGAGTGGTCGGCATGACCCTGCCCATCGCCCGCGAGCTGGCGCGCTTTGGCATCCGAGTGATGACCATCGCCCCGGGCATCTTCGAGACACCGATGATGGCCGGCATGCCCCAGGAGGTGCGCGACTCCCTCGGCGCCAGCGTGCCGTTCCCGCCGCGCCTGGGGCGTCCGGACGAATACGCCGCGCTGGTCCGGCAGATCATCGAGAACAGCATGCTCAACGGCGAAGTGATTCGCCTCGACGGCGCCATCCGCATGGCCGCCCGCTAATACAGGAGGAAGATCCCATGACCCGCGAAGATCCGATCGTCATCGTCAGCGCCGTCCGCACCCCGATGGGCGGCTTCCTCGGCGACTTCAAGGATGTCAACGCCGCTACCCTCGGCGCCGCGGCGGTGCGCGCCGCGGTGGAGCGGGCGCGCCTGCAAGCCGACGAAGTGGACGAGGCCGTGCTCGGCTGCGTGCTCGCCGCCGGCCAGGGCCAGGCGCCGGCGCGCCAGGCGGTGCTTGGCGCCGGGCTGGCGCGCGGCACGCCGTGCTCGACGCTGAACAAGATGTGTGGCTCGGGCATGAAGGCGCTGATGCTCGCCCACGACACGTTGCTCGCCGGCAGCGCCGGGGTCGCGCTGGCCGGGGGCATGGAAAGCATGTCCAACGCGCCCTACCTGCTGGAGCGCGCCCGTAGCGGCTACCGCATGGGCCACGGCAAGGTGCTCGACCACATGTTCCTCGACGGCCTCGAAGACGCCTACGACAAGGGCCGCCTGATGGGCACCTTCGCCGAGGACTGCGCCGAGGCCTACGGCTTCACCCGCGAAGCACAGGACGAGTTCGCCGTGGCCTCGCTGACCCGCGCGCAGCAAGCCATGCGCGACGGGCGCTTCCAGGCCGAGATCGTGCCGCTGACGGTCACCGCCGGCAAGACCGAGCGCCTGGTGGATAGCGACGAGCAGCCGCCGAAGGCCCGGCTGGACAAGATCCCGACCCTGAAGCCGGCGTTCCGCGAAGGCGGCACGGTGACCGCGGCCAACTCCAGTTCGATTTCCGACGGTGCCGCCGCGCTGGTCCTGATGCGCCTTTCCGAGGCCGAGCGACGCGGGCTCGCGCCGTTGGCGGCGATCCGTGGGCATGCTTCGTTCGCCGACGCGCCGAACCTGTTCCCCACCGCGCCGGTCGGTGCGGTGAAGCGCCTGATGCAGCGTACCGGCTGGTCGCTGGGCGAGGTCGACCTGTTCGAGGTCAACGAAGCCTTCGCCGTGGTCGGCATGGCGGCGATGCGCGACCTCGACCTGTCCCACGAACGCCTCAACGTCCACGGCGGCGCCTGTGCGCTGGGCCACCCGATCGGCGCGTCCGGCGCGCGGATCGTCGTGACCCTGCTCAACGCCCTGCAGCAGTACGACCTGGAACGCGGCGTGGCGGCGGTCTGCATCGGCGGCGGCGAGGCGACCGCGATCGCCGTCGAGCGCTTGCACTGATGCAGGCAGTGAAGAAGAGGAACCCGCGATGATTCCCTGCGAAGAAGAGATCCAGATCCGTGACATGGCGCGGCAGTTCGCCCAGGAACGGCTGAAACCGTTCGCCGCCGACTGGGACCGCGAGCACCGTTTCCCGGCCGAGGCGATCCGCGAGATGGCCGACCTCGGCTTCCTCGGCATGCTGGTGCCCGAGGAGTGGGGCGGCGCGCAGACCGGGCACCTGGCCTACGCCATGGCCCTCGAGGAGATCGCCGCTGGCGACGGCGCCTGCTCGACCATCATGAGCGTGCACAACTCGGTGGGCTGCATGCCGATCCACAAGTTTGGCAGCGCCGAGCAGAAGGAGCGCTTCCTCCGTCCGCTGGCCCAGGGTTCGATGCTCGGCGCCTTCGCCCTGACCGAGCCGCAGGCCGGTTCCGACGCCAGCTTCCTGAAGACCCGCGCCCGCCGCGACGGTGACCACTACGTGCTGAACGGTGCCAAGCAGTTCATCACTTCGGGCAGCCACGCGGGGATGGTGATCGTCTTCGCGGTCACCGATCCGGATGCCGGGAAGCGCGGCATCAGCGCGTTCATCGTGCCCACCGACACGCCCGGCTACGAGGTGGTGCGGATCGAGGACAAGCTCGGCCAGCACGCCTCGGACACCTGCCAGCTGGCCTTCAACGACCTGCGTATCCCGGCCGCGCTGCGCCTGGGCGAGGAGGGCGAGGGCTACCGCATCGCCCTGGCCAACCTCGAAGGCGGCCGCATCGGTATCGCCGCCCAGGCGGTGGGCATGGCGCGCGCGGCGTTCGAGGCGGCGCGCGACTACGCCCACGAGCGGGAAACCTTCGGCAAGCCGATTATCGAGCACCAGGCAGTGGCCTTCCGCCTGGCCGACATGGCCACCCGCATCGCCGTGGCGCGGCAGATGGTCCACCACGCCGCCAGCCTGCGCGAAGCCGGCCTGCCGTGCCTGACCGAAGCCTCGATGGCCAAGCTGTTCGCCTCGGAAATGGCCGAGGAGGTCTGCTCCGCGGCGATCCAGACCCTCGGTGGCTACGGCTATCTCAAGGACTTCCCGGTGGAGCGCATCTATCGGGACGTGCGGGTCTGCCAGATCTACGAGGGCACCAGCGACGTGCAGCGCCTGGTGATCGCGCGCAGCCTGTAGCGGCGACTATCCGTCGTTTCCGCAACGGCGCCCTCTCCCTTCAGGGAGAGGGCGCGCTGAGGCGCCTCGGAAGCAAACGACTGTGGCCTCGTTCGCCCTACGCCCCTTGGCAGGCGCTCACGCCGGCTGTGCCGCCTTGTTCTCGCGCGCGGTGACCTGCTGGCACAGCTCGATGATCTGTTCGCGCATCCAGCGGTTGGCCGGGTCCTGGTCGGTGCTCTCGTGCCAGTACAGGTGGGTTTCCAGTTTCGGCACGTCGCTCACCGGCAGCACCGCGTAGTGCAGGTCGTGGTGACGGGCGAAGCGTTCCGGCACGGTCATCGCCATGTCGGTCTGCTGGACCACCGTGGAGGCCATCAGGTAGTGCTGCGAGCGCAGCGCGATCTTGCGCTGGATGCCCATCTTGCCCAGCGCCAGGTCGATGTAGCCGAGGCCGCTGCGGCGGCTGGAAATATGGATGTGGGTCAGGCCCAGGTAATCGTCCAGGGCCAGCTTCGGCTTGCCCGCCAGTGGGTGGCCGCGGCGCATGGCGCAGACGTAGCGGTCCTCCATCAGCTTGACGTGGCGCACCTGGGGATCGGTGTTCAGCGGCGCGTCGACGGCGAAGTCGAGGCGGCCGGCGGCGAGTTCCTTGGTGGTTTCGCGGCGCTTGGCGAGGAAGCTCTCGATATGCACGTTCGGCGCCAGGCGGCGCAAGCGCTGGAACAGCGGGGGGAGGATGACCGCTTCGGTGAGGTCGGTCATGCTGATGCGGTAGGTCTTGTTCGCCTGCTGCGGATCGAAGCTGCGGCTCTCCTGCACCGAAACCCGCAGCAACTGCAGCGCGTTGCGCACCGGGCCGATGATGTTCTGCGCCATCGGGGTCGGCACCATGCCCTGGGCGGTGCGCACGAACAGCGGGTCGTTGAAGGTCTCGCGCAGGCGGGAAAGGGCGTTGGATACGGCTGGCTGGGTGATGCCGACGATCTGCCCGGCGCGGGTCAGGTTGGCTTCGGTATAGATCGCATCGAACACGATGAACAGGTTCAGGTCGACTTTGTTCAGGTTCATGGCACTGGCTCCGCGACTTTTCTTGTTATTGGGGGCTTGGATGACCCCCATATAGATCATGAATGTTCATGGACGGAAAAAATAGACTGGGCAAATCTTAAGCCCTGTTCCGGCATCGTTACCAGCGCCTTTGTCCGATGCCTCGCCTGCCAACCCGTCAGAAGGTATCCCCCATGGATTTCGCCTATTCCCCCAAGGTCCAGGAGCTGCGTGAACGCGTCAGCGCGTTCATGGAAGCGCATGTCTATCCCGCCGAAGCCGTGTTCGAGCGCCAGGTCGCCGAGGGCGACCGCTGGCAGCCGACGGCGATCATGGAAGAGCTGAAGGCCAAGGCCAAGGCCGAAGGGCTGTGGAACCTGTTCCTGCCCGAGTCCGAGTACGGTGCCGGGCTGGCCAACCACGAATACGCGCCACTGGCGGAAATCATGGGCCGTTCGCTGATCGGGCCGGAACCCTTCAACTGTGCCGCGCCGGATACCGGCAACATGGAGGTGCTGGTGCGCTACGGCAGCGAGGAGCAGAAGCGTACCTGGCTGGAACCGCTGCTGAGCGGCGAGATCCGCTCGGCCTTCGCCATGACCGAACCGGGCGTGGCCTCGTCCGACGCCACCAACATGGAGGCGCGCGCCGAGCGCCAGGGCGACGACTGGGTGATCAACGGACGCAAGTGGTGGACCTCCGGCGCCTGCGATCCGCGCTGCAAGATCCTGATCTTCATGGGCCTGACCAACCCGGACGCGCCGCGCCACCAGCAGCACTCGATGATCCTGGTACCGGTCGACACCCCCGGGGTGAAGATCCTCCGTCCGCTGCCGGTGTTCGGCTACGACGACGCGCCGCATGGCCATGCCGAAGTGCTGTTCGAGAACGTGCGGGTGCCCTACGAGAACGTCATCCTCGGCGAGGGCCGCGGTTTCGAGATCGCCCAGGGGCGCCTCGGCCCGGGCCGCATCCACCACTGCATGCGCTCCATCGGCATGGCCGAGCGCGCCCTCGAACTGATGTGCAAGCGCGCGGTCAGCCGTACCGCGTTCGGCAAGCCGCTGGCGCGCCTGGGCGGCAACATCGACCACATCGCCGACTCGCGGATGGAGATCAACATGGCGCGCCTGCTGACCCTGCAGGCCGCCTACATGATGGATACCGTGGGCAACAAGATCGCCCAGAGCGAAATCGCCCAGATCAAGGTGGTGGCGCCCAACGTGGCGTTGAAGGTGATCGACCGGGCGATCCAGATGCACGGTGGTGCCGGGGTTTCCAACGACTTCCCGCTGGCCTACTGGTACGCCATGCAGCGCACCCTGCGCCTGGCCGACGGTCCGGACGAGGTGCACCGCGCGGCGATCGGCAAGTTCGAGCTGGGCAAGTACGTGCCCAGGGAGATGCTGCGCAGCAGCCGCTGACGGCTGTGGTATAGGGGAAAGGCCCGCGGATGCGGGCCTTTTTCATTCCGGGGAGTCCGCCCCTTTTTCCTCGGCGTTGCGTTCCAGCTGCCACGCGCGACGGCTGTGCAGCAGGGCGGCGAACTCGCGGGCCGCCCGCTCGTTGCGGAAGCAGATCCCACGCGTGCCGAGGCGGACCCGCCAGAAAGGTTCAGCGTGGGTGTCCAGACGTTCGATCCAGAGCGTGTTCGGCATTCGGTTCGGCCTTGTCCTCGACGGTGGCTTTCGGCGTGCGGGTCTTCAGCAGGGAGAGCAGGATACCGCCCGCCAGCAGGCCGAAGGTTACGCCAAGCGAGAGGCCGGCGGGAATCTTGCCGATCACACCGTGGAGCATGATCTTCGCACCGATGAACACCAGCACCAGGGCCAGGGCGTATTTCAGGTAGACGAAGCGGTGGATCATCGCCGCCAGCGAGAAGTACAGGGCGCGCAGGCCGAGGATGGCGAAGATGTTCGAGGTGTAGACGATGAACGGGTCCTGGGTGATGGCGAAGATCGCCGGCACGCTGTCCACCGCGAACACCAGGTCGGCCAGCTCGATCAGCACCAGGGCGAAGAACAGCGGGGTGGCGTAGCGCACCAGCTTGCCGCTGGCGTCCGGCAGGCGGACGAAGAAGTGATGCTCGTGCAGTTCCTTGGTCACCCGCATGTGCTTGCGCAGGAAGCGCAGCACCGGGTTGTGCTCCAGGTCGGGTTCTTCCTCGTGCTTGTTGAACAGCATCTTCACGCCGCTGAACAGCAGGAAGGCGCCGAACACGTACATGATCCAGTCGAATTCCTTCACCAGCGCGGCGCCCAGGCCGATCATGATGGCCCGCAGGACGATGGCGCCGAGGATGCCCCAGAACAGCACCTGGTGCTGGTAGCGGCGGGGGATGCCGAAGAAACTGAAGATCATCGCCATGACGAACACGTTGTCCATCGATAGCGACTGTTCGACCAGGAAGCCGGTGTAGTACTCCACCGCGCTGGTGGGGCCGAAGGCGTACCAGACCCAGCCGCCGAAGGCCAGGCCGCAGGCGAAGTAGCCGGCGGACAGCAGCAGGCTTTCGCGCACGCCGATTTCGTGGTGGTCGCGTTGCAGCACGCCGAGGTCGAGGACCAGGAGAACGATGACGATGGCCAGGAAGGCCAGCCAGAACCAGGTAGCCGTACCGAGGAACGGTTCGGTGAGAAATGCATGCAGAGCTGCCATTGGGCCCCCTCGCTTCGAATTGTCGGATGGTCATGTGACTCCGACATGGCGGCAATTGCTTACCGTCAGAGGGGCCCGCAGTCACTCGGAAAAAATAAACCAGGCTCCGGGCGCCGGCAAAACGGCGAGGTTACAAAGTGCTACAGCGTTCAGTAGACCCAGACTTCCACCCGCCGGTTCTTCTGTCGGCCCAGTTCCTGGTCGTTGCTGGCGACCGGCAACTCGTCGCCGAAGCCGGCGATCTCGCGGAAACTCACGCCGCCGCGGGCCAGTTCGCGGCGCACGGCCATGGCGCGCAGGCGCGAAAGCAGGACCGAACGCTCGGCGTCGGACTTGGGATCGCCGAAGCCCACCAGCACGGTGCGCTCCTGCAACTTCCGATTTTGCCGCAGGTAGTCCAGCAAACGCTGTACGTCGAGCAGTGCCTTGTTGTCGAGCAGCGCGCTGCCTTCCTGGAAGCGGAAGTTCACCGTCAGGCGCCGCGCCTGTTCCGCGAGCTTGCGGTATTCGGCGGGCATCTGCGGGCGCGGTGCGATCTGCACCGCCTGGATCTTCTGCGCGACGAAGCCGCTGCGGGTGACGATCGCCTGGCCGCGCGGGCCCTGGGCGAAACGTACCAGGGCCTGGGCCCAGGGGTTCTTCTCGCCGGGCTTCAGGTAGAGGAACAGGCGGCGCGACAGCGGGTAGTCCTCGGTGGCGATCAGGCTTTCCTGGGGCGCCATCGGCAGCGATTCGCCGTCGGCGATGGCCAAGGCGCGGGCCCGGCCCACCGACGCGATGCCGACGAAGCCGATGGCGTGCGGATCGGCGCTCACCGCGGCCGCCAGCCGATCGTTGGATTCGAAGCGGCGGGCGTCGCTGGCCAGGCTCTTGCCGTGACTGGCCAGCACCAGTTCCTTGAAGGTGTCGTAGGTGCCGGACTGTTCGTCGCGAGCGTACAGGCGGATGGCGCCGCCCTTGCCGCCCAGTTCTTCCCAGGTACGCACCTCGCCGGCGAACACCGCCGCCAGTTGCGCGGTGTCCAGCGAGGCCAGCGGGTTGTCCGGATGCAGGATGATCGCCAGTCCGTCGATGGCGATCACCTGCTCGGCATATGGGCTGCGCAGGTCGCCGAAGCCGGCCAGGGCGCGAACTTCGCTGTCCTTGACGGGGCGCGAGGCCGCGGCGAGTTCGGCGTGGCGTTCGAGGAGGGCGGCGAAGCCGGTGCTCGAACCGTGGGCGGATAGCTCCACCCTCACCAGGCGGCCGTCGCGGCTCTTGCCGAGCAGATGGAGTTCGTTTTCCCGTTCTCCGGGGGTACGGCGGATATCCTCCAGGCCTTCCTCTTCCATCAGGCCCTCGACCAGGGCCGGCAGGAGCTTCGCGCCGATGGTATTGGAACCCTGGATGCGCAGCGCCGGCGTGTCGTCCGAGGGGATCGGCAAGGGGGCGGCGAATACCGACCAGGGGAAGGCGTAACAGAGGAATCCGAGGAAAACCAGGCTCAGGGTACGGCTCCAGAGGTCTTTGTCACTGGCGCGCTGGCGGTGTGGCATCGCGGGCATCGTCTTCTATGGGGAAGGGAATTTGCCGGCGAGATTAAGTCAGACGGGTGACGCTAAGGTTACAGCGTTGGGGAATCATGGCCCTGCGCCATTGTCTCGGTCAGGAAGTCGAGAAACACTCGGGTCTTGCCGGCCAGTTGGCGCGATGGATAGACCGCGTGGATCGCCGTCTCGTCGGCCTTCCAGCCGGCCAGCAATTCAACCAGGCGGCCTTCGGCCAGTTCCGCCTGTACGTACAGCCGTGGGATCAGGCTCAAGCCGAAGCCGGCGAGCAGGGCATCGCGCACCGCCAGGCTGGAGGACACCCGGTAACGCCCGGCGATAGGCACCGCTATGCACTCGCGCTCCTTGCGGAAGGTCCAGCGGTCGGCATGGCCAGAGAGGCTGAAGCGGATGCACTCGTGTTCGCGCAGGGCCTCCGGCCGCAGCGGCTGGCCATGCTGACTGAGGTAGGCCGGCGCCGCGCAGAGCACGTGCTCCAGGACTAGCAGCGGGCGGGCGACCAGGCCGGAGTCCGCAACCCGGTCGCTACCGCGCAGGGCCAGGTCGATGCCTTCGGCGATCAGGTCCTGGCGGCCGTCCTGCAGGAGCAGTTCCAGGCGCAGGTCCGGATAACGCTGGAGAAAAGCCGGAATGGCCGGGGTCAGGCAGGTGAGGGCGAGGGTCAGCGGGGCGCTGACCCGCAGCAGGCCGCTGGGGCCCTGCTGCATCGAAGTGAGCGCGGCGTCGGCGGCCTCGAGGTCGTCGAGGATGCGCTCCAGGCGCTGCCGGTAGACTTCGCCGGCCTCGGTCAGGCTCATGCTGCGGGTGGTGCGATTGATCAGGCGCACCTTGAGGTGCGCTTCCAGTTCGGCGACGTTCTTGCTCACGGCGGCCGGCGAGAGATTCATCTGCCGGGCCGCGGCGGCGAAGCCGCCATTCGCGGCCACGGCGCGGAAGACCTTGAGGGCGGTGAGGTGATCCACGGGGATAATTCACTGTCAGTAATCAATGAATCAGGGATTAAAGCATTATCAACCTGGGGTGTGCTGGCTAAAGTCTCGCCATAGTCCACGGTCCTAGAGGTGAATGACCATGCAACCCTTCGTCGTCGAACGTCTCGATCACATCGTCCTGCGGGTCCGCGACCTGGAACGCAGCATCGCGTTCTATCGCGATGTCCTCGGTTGCGTGGTGGTGAAGTGGCGCGACGACCTGGATCTGGCCCATCTGCGCCTGGGCACGTCGATGCTCGACCTGGTCGCGGTGTCCGGGTCGCTCGGCCGGGAGGGCGGTGCGGCGCCGGGTGGGGAAGGGCGCAACGTCGACCATTTCTGCGTGCGCATCGAGCCGTTCGACGAGGCCGCGCTGATCGCCCATCTCGAGGGGTTCGGCCTGGTCCCGCAGGTTCCCGCGGAAATCCGCTTCGGCGCCGAGGGCGACGGCTGGTCGCTGTACTTCTTCGATCCGGACGGCAATCGAGTGGAGCTGAAGGGGCCGCGGGTGGACAATCCTGCCTGAGGGAAAGGTCGCGCGCCGGATAGGGGGGGCGTCGGCGAGATCGCCCGGGCCAGGCAGTGACTGCCTGAAGGCTCATCCGGGGATGAGCCTTCACTTTGGGCTGCGCCTCAGGCCAGCTCCAGCCAGATCGGGGCGTGATCGGAGGGTTTCTCCATGCCGCGCAGGTCGTAGTCGATGCCGGCGTCCTTGAAGCGCGACTGCAGCACCCGGCTGGCCAGGATCACATCGATGCGCAGGCCGCGCTTGGGGGTGTCCTCGAAGCCACGGCTGCGGTAGTCGAACCAGCTGAAGCGGTCGTTCACCTCCGGATTCAGGGCCCGGAAGCTGTCGACCAGGCCCCAGTTCTTCAAGGTAGCCAGCCATTCGCGCTCTTCCGGCAGGAAGCTGCACTTGCCGGTCTTCAGCCAGCGCTTGCGGTTTTCCTCACCGATGCCGATGTCGCAGTCCTCCGGCGAGATATTGATGTCGCCCATCACCACCAGGGCCTGCTCGGGCTTGAAGCTGTTCTCCAGCAGCGACTGGAGATCGGCGTAGAAGCGCTGCTTGGCCGGGAACTTGGTCGGATGCTCGCGGTTCTCGCCTTGCGGGAAGTAACCGTTCATCACGGTGATCGGGTTGCCCTGGGCGTCGCTGAAGGTGCCCCAGATGAAGCGCCGCTGGGACTCCTCGCCGTCGCTCGGGAAGCCGCGGTGCAGTTCCAGGGGCGCCTGGCGGGAGAGCAGGGCGACGCCGTAGTGGCCTTTCTGCCCGTGGTAGTGGACGTGGTAGCCGAGCGCCTCGATCTCGGCCTGGGGAAACTGGTCGTCGGCGACCTTGGTTTCCTGCAGCCCGATCACGTCGGGCTGGTGCCGCTCGATCAGCGCCGCCAGTTGGTGCGGCCGGGCGCGCAGACCGTTGATATTGAAAGAGACGATTTTCATGGTGGGCGTCCTAGCAAAAACAGGAATGCTAGCCCAGCCGGGGGATGCCTGGCGACCCTGGAGGCGCTGTGCTAGTGTCCGCCGGGTACCCGATGGCTGTGTGGCTTGGCGCTTTGCCGGCCCTGTGGTCTGCCGCGGACGGGGATGGCCAGGCCATCCGCTCGACCAATCGCCGTGGCGAAGCGTGCGTGTCGCTGCGCCGGCGGCCGACAAGGAATGCGTTCCATGCCTGATCAGGTCACCGATGTCCGTCTGCTCGACGACGGCTATAGCCGCGAAGTCCGCTCGCTTTTCTACCACGCCTACCGCCACGAACCGACCTTCGCCTACCTGATGGATGCGCAGCGCGCCGGCTACGACCAGCGCGTGCGTGCCTGCGTCCGGGAGATGGTCGAGCGCCATCTGGGCGAAGAGTTGCCGGCCATCGGCCTGTTCATCGACGATCGGCTGGTCGCGGCGGCCCTGATCACGCCGCCGCAGCGCCGCCTGGATATCACCGAGAGCTGGAGCTGGCGCCTGCGCATGCTGTTCAGCGTCGGCCTGGCCGCGACCCGGCGCTACCTGGATTACCACCGGGCGGTGCAGGCCTGCCTGCCGGTCGGCCCCCATCACCAGTTGCCGATGCTCGGCGTGCATCCCGAGTACCAGGGCAGGCAGATCGGCGAGCAGTTGCTGGCGGCCGTGCAGCGCTGGTGCGCCGAGGACTCCGCTTCGCAGGGGCTGGTCCTGGATACCGGCAATGCGCGCTACCTGGACTTCTACCAGCGGCACGGCTATCGCGAGATCGGCGAGGTGACGCTGGGAGCGGTGCGCGAGCACGTCCTCCTGCATCCTGGCGAGACGCCGGCGGCGACCTGAGCGTTCCCCCGGACGCGCGAGAAAAGCCATGCCTGTCAGGCGCTTGGCGTCATAAAACCCGAATGTCAGGAGGTGGTCGGCGGCGTCCGTGCAAATCTGGACGCGCGCCACCCGCCTGCGTAGCATCCGCGCCATGAGACTGACTCAAGGATTGTTCCGGTTCCCACTGGCCGGGCTGCTGTGCCTGAGTACGGCCGCCTTCGCGGAGAGCCAGCTTAGCGTGCGCGTCACCCCCGCCAATGCCGCCCTGAAGGCCAATATCGAGGCCTACGTGGGTAGCCTCGGCGAGCGGGACGAGGCGGCGTTGCAGCGTTTCCGCCGCAATGCCGAGGCGCAGGCGGAAAAGGCGGCCCAGGCGCTCGGCTACTTCCAGGCGCAGATCGACAGCGAGGTGAAGGACGGCAAGCCGCCGAAGCTCACGCTCAAGGTAGTGCCCGGCGAGCCCGTGCGCCTGCGCCAGGTGAATATCCAGGTGCTCGGCGAGGCCGCCAGCCTGGAGAGCTTCCGCTTGCCGTCGGGCAAGCAGCTGAAACCGGGCGCGAAGCTGAACCAGGGTGTCTACGAGGACGCCAAGCGGCTGATCCAGAACCAGGCCTCGCGCTACGGCTTCTTCCAGGGCCGCTTCAGCACCCAGCGCCTGAGCATCGATCCGCGCGCCGGCATCGCCGACATCGACCTGGTCTACGACAGCGGCCAGCGCTACACCTTCGGCAAGGTGAGCTTCGACGGCGACTCGATCATCGAGGAAGAACTGTTGCGCCGCATGGTGCCGTTCAAGGCCGGCCAACCCTATGACTCCGAACTGATCGCCGAACTCAACCAGAACCTGCAATCCAGCGGCTACTTCGAGGGCGTGCGGGTCGACGCCGCGCCGACCCAGGCGCAGGCCGACGGCGCGCGCCAGGCGATCCCGGTAGCGGTCCGGCTGGAGGCGCGCAAGCCCCGGACCATGGGCGTCGGCCTCGGTTTCTCGACCGACGTCGGGGCGCGCGCGAGGTTCAACTGGACCCGCCATTGGGTGAATGCCGAAGGGCATAGCCTGGGATTCGAGTCGGAAATCTCCGCACCACGGCAGAACGTCGGCGCCTGGTACGAGATTCCCCTCGATCCGCCGCTCACCGACAAGCTGCGCTTCACCAGCGGCTACCAGTTCGAAGACCTGGTCGACACCGAGAGCAAGCTGCTGACCCTTGGCGGCGAATGGCACAGCAAGCAGCCCGATGGCTGGCAGCGGGTGGTTTCGCTGAACTGGATGCGCGAGGAGTACAAGCTGGGCGACGACTCCGGGCTGAGCAGCTTCCTGATGCCGGGGATCGGCTACTCGCTGCTGGAGACCGACAACAAGGTCGACCCCAGCCATGGCTACCGCCTGCAGTTCAACGTCAAGGGGGCGAAGGAAGGCCTGCTGGCCGACGCCGACGTACTCCATGTCGACGCCATGGCCAAGGGCCTGACCAGCTTCGCCGGCGGCCATCGCCTGCTCGGCCGCCTGCAGGTAGGCGGAATCGCCACCAACGACTACAAGTCGATCCCGCCCTCGCTGCGCTTCTTCGCCGGCGGCGACCAGAGCGTGCGCGGCTACGACTACCGGACGCTGTCGCCGGAGAATTCCGATGGCGACAAGATCGGCGGCCGCTACATGATCGCCGGCAGCGTCGAGTATCAATATCCGCTGGCCGAGCGCTGGCGCCTGGCGACCTTCGTCGACCAGGGCAACGCCTTCAACTCGCTGGACTTCCCGTCGATCAAGACCGGGGTCGGCTTCGGCGTGCGCTGGGTCTCGCCGGTCGGCCCGTTGCGCCTCGACCTGGCCCATGCGCTCGACGACGACGGCGGTTTCCGCCTGCACTTCTCCATGGGGCCAGAACTGTGAAGGCGCTGAAGATCACCTTGCTGGCCATAGTCGGGCTGCTCCTCGCGCTGCTCCTGGGACTCGCTGCGCTGCTCGGCACCCAGGCCGGCAGCGCCTGGCTGCTCGGCCGCGTGCCGGGCCTGCAGGTCAGCGGCTTCGAGGGTCGCCTCGGTGGCGCCTGGCAGGCACAGCGGCTGTCCTGGGCGCAGGACGGTACGCAACTGGTCGTCGAGCGGCCTGAACTGCGCTGGTCGCCGGCCTGCCTGGCGGGGCTGCGCCTGTGCCTGCAGCGGGTGGCCGCCGAACGGATCGCGCTGGACCTGCCGCCGAGCGGCGACAGCGCCGACAGCGGGCCGATCAGCCTGCCGACGCTGAAACTGCCGCTGAGCATCGAACTCGGCGAAGTGGCGGTCGGCAGCTTCCTGCTCGACGGCAACCAGCAGGTCGCCGAACTCAAGCTGGCGGCCCATTGGCTGGCCGACGGCCTGCACATCGACTCGCTGACGGCGCGGGGCTTCGGCCTGGACCTGGCGCTTCAGGGGCGCTTGCAGCCGAGCGGCGACTGGCCCTTGCAGGCCGAAGCCACACTCGGCCTGCCCGCTCCCGAAGGCAAGCCGTGGAAGCTGGCCGTCCAGATCGGCGGTGAGCTGCAGCAGGCGCTGACCCTGAAAGGCCGCAGCAGCGGTTACCTGGACGGCAGCCTGGAAGGACAGTTGCAGGCGCTGGCGGAAAACCTGCCGGCACGATTGCTGATCCGCGCCGACGGTTTCAAGGGTGCGGCCGGACTACCGGACACCTTGACCCTGAATGCCATCCAGCTCGATGCCGGCGGCGATCTCAAGAGCGGTTACCTGATCCGCGGCGGCGCCAGCCTGCCGGGCGAGGGCGGGGCGGTGGCGTTGAGCCTGGACGGGCGGGTCGACGCCCAGGGCGCGGATATCCGCCAACTGCGCCTGGACGCTGGCGGCGAGCAGCGCCTGGAGCTGGTCGGACGCCTGGACTGGCGCGAAAGCCTGGCCGCCGACGCGACCCTGGACTGGAAGGATTTCCCCTGGCTGCGCCTGTATCCGCTGGCGGAGCCGCCGCCGGTGACGCTGAAGACCTTCAAGGCGGAAGTGCATTACCAGGACCAGCGCTACCTGGGCAATTTCAGCGCGGCGGCGAGCGGTCCGGCGGGCGACTTCACGCTGGCCAGCCCGGTGTCCGGCGACCTCGTCCAGCTCAACCTGCCGTCGCTGCAGCTCCGCGCCGGGCAAGGCCAGGCCGAGGGCCGGGTGACGTTGCGTTTCGACAATGGCGTGGCTTGGGATACCGCCCTGCAGCTCAGCGAACTGAACCCGGCGTACTGGGTCGCCGAGCTGCCGGGTTCACTGGCCGGTCCCTTGCGCAGCCAGGGAAGTGTTCGCGACGAGCGACTGGCGTTGGGCGTGGATCTCGACGTCAAGGGCCGCCTGCGCGGCCAGCCGGCGCTATTCCAGGCGCGCGCCGAAGGCGAGGGGCAGCGCTGGACGCTGGGCAACCTCGACCTGCGCCTGGGGGATAACAAGGTGCAGGGCAGCGGGGCGCTCGACCAGCGCCTGCAAGGCCGCCTGGACATCGCCCTGAACCGTCTCGGCCAGCTTTGGCCGCAACTCTTCGGTCGCCTCGACGGACGCCTCGACCTGGCTGGCAGCCTCGCGGCGCCGCAAGGCAGGCTGAACCTCAAGGGACAGCAGATCGCCTACGCCGAGCAGCGCATCGCCGGCCTCGACCTGCAAGCGAACCTCGATGCCCGGCAGAACGGCACCCTGGCGCTGGTCGCTTCCGGCCTGCGCAGCGGCGAAACCGATCTCGGCCTGTTCAAGGCCAATGCCCGCGGTGACCAACGCCGCCAGCAACTGGAACTGGACCTGCAAGGTGCCTTGCTCAAGCTCGGCCTGGCCTTCGACGGGCAACTGGAGCGCGGCAACTGGCGCGGTCGCCTGGCGCGCGGCGAGTTGAGCAGCGGCGGCCAGGACTGGAAGCTACAGCAGCCGGCGCGCCTGGAGCGGTTGGCCGACGGCAAGGTCAATTTCGGCGCACATTGCTGGGTATCCGGCGCCGCCAGCCTCTGCGGCGGCGAGCAGCGCCTGCTGCCCGAGCCGCGGCTGCGCTACACCTTGCGCGACTTCCCGCTGGACAGCCTGAAGCAATGGTTCCCCGAGGATTTCGCCTGGCAGGGCAAGCTGAACGGCGACCTGCAACTGGACGTTCCGGCCCGCGGCCCGAGCGGCGTGGTCAGCCTGGACGCCGGCAGCGGTACGCTGCGCCTGCGCGACCAGGGCCAGTGGGTCGACGTCGGCTACGACAGCCTGCGCCTGGAGAGCCGGCTGGCGCCCAACCGCGTCGATACCTCCCTCGACTTCCGCGGACCGAAGCTCGGCGAGCTGCGGGTGCAGGCGCAGATCGACCCGCGCCCGGCGAGCAAGCCGCTGAGCGGCGAGTTCAGCCTGGCCGGCCTCGACCTGTCGCTGGCGCGCCCGTTCGTGCCGATGGTGGAGAAACTGCAAGGCAGGCTGAACGGCAGCGGCCGGCTGTCCGGCGGCCTGCTGGCGCCGCGGGTCGACGGACGGGTGACGCTGAGCGACGGCAACATCGGCGGCGGTGAGCTGCCGACCAGCTTCGAGAACCTTTCCCTCGACGCTCGCATCGCTGGCGAAAGCCTGGAACTCGGCGGCGGCTGGCGCAGCGGCAGGTACGGCCAGGGCAGCCTGTCCGGCAACCTGAGCTGGGGCGAGGCGCTGAACGTCGCCCTGAACATTCGTGGCAACCGCCTGCCGGTGGTGGTCGATCCCTATGCGCAACTGGAGGTTGAACCGGACCTGAAGATCGGCATGGCCGGCCAGGAGCTGGCGATCTCCGGCAAGGTCCTGGTGCCGCGTGGCGACATCACCATCCGCCAGTTGCCGCCATCCACGGTCAAGGTCTCCGACGACGCGGTGATCGTCGGCTCCGAGCAGCCCGAGCAGCAGCCGCTGAAGATGAAGATGGACATCGATGTCGAGGTCGGCCAGGACAAGCTGGCGTTCTCCGGCTTCGGCCTCAGCGCCGAACTGGCCGGCCACCTGCACATCGGCGACAACCTGGATACCCGCGGCGAGCTGAACCTGAACAAGGGCCGCTATCGTGCCTACGGCCAGCGCCTGACGATCCGTAGGGCGCGGCTGTTCTTCGCCGGACCGATCGACCAGCCGTACCTGGATATCGAGGCGATCCGCCGGGTCGACGATGTGGTCGCCGGCCTGCGCCTGACCGGCAGCGCCGAGCAGCCGACCAGCGCGGTATTCTCCGAACCGGCGATGAGCCAGGAGCAGGCGCTGTCCTACCTGGTGCTGGGGCGGCCGATGAGCACCGGCGAAGACAGCAACATGCTCGGCGAGGCGGCCCTGGCCTTGGGCCTGGCCGGTAGCGCACCGCTCACCGGGGAAATCGCCAAGCAGCTCGGCATCCAGGACTTCCAGCTGGACACCGAGGGCACCGGCAACAGCACCAGCGTGGTCGCCAGCGGGAATATCACCGACAAGCTCAGCCTGCGCTATGGTGTTGGAGTGTTCGAACCGGCAAATACCATCGCCTTGCGCTACCAGTTGACCAAACGCCTCTATCTCGAAGCGGCGAGCGGCCTGGCCAGTTCGCTGGACCTGTTCTTCAAGCGCGATTTCTGACGGATGCGTTGATACGGACCATGCGTAACGCATAAAAGTGTGTCACTTTTAGCGGCGCATCGACGTCGTAGAATGGAGCGGGCGCCGACCGCCAGGTCGGTGCCCGAAGCAACTCGGCACAAGGACTGGCTGACATGATTTCCGTCTATCAACTCAAACCGCGCTTTCAGAATCTTCTTCGTCCCGGCGTGCAGCGCCTCTACCAGCGCGGCATCACTGCCAACCAGGTGACCCTGGCGGCCTGCCTGCTGTCGCTGCTGGTCGGCGCGCTGGTCGCCGGTTTCGCCAGCCATCTCTGGCTGTTCGCCCTCGTTCCGCTGTGGATGTTCCTGCGCATGGCGCTGAACGCGGTGGACGGCATGCTCGCCCGCGAGTTCGGCCAGAAATCCGACCTGGGCGCCTACCTCAACGAACTCACCGACGTGATCGCCGACAGCGGCCTGTACCTGCCGTTCGCCCTGTTGCCGGGAGTCAATCCGCTGTGGGTGGTGCTGGTGGTGCTGCTGGCGGTGATCAGCGAATATGCTGGTGCGCTGGGCACCATGGTCGGCGCTTCGCGCCGCTACGACGGCCCGATGGGCAAGAGCGACCGGGCGCTGTGCTTCGGCGTGATCGGCGCCGGGGTGGCCAGCGGCCTGTTGCCGCTGGCCTGGATCGACTGGCTGATGTTGCTGATCGCGGCCCTGCTGCTGCTGACCATCGGCAACCGTGTGCGCCAGGGCCTGGCCGAGCTGGCCGCGAGTCGGCGGGGCCGCGACGAGCAGGCCTGAGCGGGAATGGGCGAGCACCATGGAGGTGGGCGCCCGCAGGAAGCAACCCCGCCGGGTTCCCGGCCGGGGCAACGACATAGGGACATCACATGCGCGACGTACAGGAATTGCGTTTCACCACCCACGACGGGGTAGAACTCTTCTACCGCCACTGGCCGGCCAGCCGCCCGGCGCCGGACGGCACGCGCCAGGCGGTGTTGCTGTTCCACCGCGGCCATGAGCACTCCGGGCGGATCGCCCACCTGGTCGACGAACTCGACCTGCCGGAACACGACTTCTTCGCCTGGGACGCCCGTGGCCACGGCCTCTCGCCAGGCGCCCGCGGCGACAGCCCGAGCTTCGCCACCAGCGTGCGCGACGTTCAGACCTTCGTCGACCATATCCAGGCCGTCCACGGTATCGCCGAAGAGCGGATGGCGGTGGTGGCGCAGAGCGTCGGCGCGGTGCTGGTTTCCACCTGGGCCCACGACTACGCGCCGAAGGTACGCGCGCTGGTGCTGGCTTCGCCGGCGTTCCAGGTCAAGCTCTACGTGCCGTTCGCCCGCAGCGGGCTGAAACTGATGCGCCTGTGGCGCGGCAATTTCTTCGTCAACAGCTATGTCAAGGCACGCTTCCTCAGTCACGACCCGCAGCGGATCGCCTCCTACGACAGCGACCCGCTGATCGCCAAGGCGATCTCGGTGAACGTCCTGCTCGGCCTCTACGAAGCTGCCGAGCGGGTGGTAGCGGACGCACAGGCGATCCAGATTCCCACCCAACTGCTGATTTCCGGGGCCGACTTCGTCGTCCACCGTGCGCCGCAGGAGCGCTTCTTCGAGCGTCTCGGCAGCCTGCGCAAGGAAAGCACATCCTGCCCGGCTTCTTCCACGACACCCTTGGCGAGCGTGATCGTCACCTGGCCGTCGCCCGTGCCCGGCGCTTCCTCCTCGAGGCATTCGCCACGGCACCTGAACGACCGAGCCTGCTCGATGCCGACCGCCTGGGTCATACCTGCGCCGAGGCCGAGGCGCTGGCCGCGCCGTTGCCGAAGAACTCGCCGCGCGATCTCTACTGGCGCGCCACCCGTGCCGGCCTGCGCCTGGGCAGCCTGTGGTCGGACGGGGTCAAGCTGGGTTTCGACACCGGTTTCGATTCCGGCAGCACCCTCGACTATGTCTACCGCAACCAGCCCACCGGCAGCGGCCCGCTGGGTCGCCTGATCGACCGCAACTACCTGGACTCCATTGGCTGGCGCGGCATCCGCCAGCGCAAGCTGCACGCCGAGGAGCTGCTGCGCCTGGCCATGCAGCGGTTGCGCGAGGAGCAGCGCGAGGTGCGGATCGTCGACATCGCCGCCGGCCACGGCCGCTACATCCTCGAAGCCCTGCAAGGCGTCGAGCCGCTGCCGGAAAGCATCCTCCTGCGCGACTACAGCGAGATCAACGTGCGTGACGGCAGCGCCCTGATCGAAAGCAAGGGCCTCGCCGGCATCGCCCGCTTCGTCAAGGGCGACGCCTTCGATCGCGCCGACCTGGCGGCGCTGCAACCGAAGCCGAGCCTCGGGGTGGTTTCCGGGCTCTACGAGCTGTTCGCCGACAACCGCATGGTCGGCGACTCCCTCGCCGGCCTCGGCGAGGCGTTGGAGGAGGGCGGCTACCTGGTCTACACCGGACAACCCTGGCACCCGCAGCTGGAACTGATCGCCCGCGCGCTGACCAGCCACCGCCAGGGCCAGGCCTGGGTGATGCGGCGCCGGACCCAGGCGGAGATGGACCAACTGGTGGCCGCCGCCGGCTTCCGCAAGATCACCCAGCGGGTCGACCAGTGGGGCATCTTCAGCGTATCGCTGGCGCAGAAGGTCGCCCGCTGATGGCGCCGCGCGAGCCGGGGGTACTGAAGCGGGCGGTGCTCTGGCTGCTGTTCCTCGGCCCGTTCTTCTTCGCCAGCTATGGCCTGGCCAACTGGTTGACCAGCCAGCGCGGCGACGTCGGCAGCCTGGTCTTCGACTGGGAACGCGGGATGCCGCTGTGGCCCTGGACCATCCTGCCGTACTGGTCGATCGACCTGCTCTACGGCCTGTCGCTGTTGTTGCCGCGGGACAAGCGCGAGCTGGACACCCACTGCCTGCGCCTGCTCAGCGCCCAGGTGCTGTCGGTGGCCTGCTTCCTGCTGTTCCCCCTGCGCTTCACCTTCGAACGGCCGGAACTGGGCGGCGTGTTCGGCTGGCTGTTCGACGTGCTGATGGGGTTCGACAAACCGTTCAACCAGGCACCGTCGCTGCACATCGCCCTGCTGGTAGTGCTCTGGGTCTGCTACGCGCGCTACGCCAGCGGCGCCTGGCGCTGGCTGCTGCATGGCTGGTTCGCGCTGATCGGGCTGTCGGTGCTGACCACCTGGCAGCACCATTTCATCGACGTGCCCACCGGTGCGCTGGCCGGCTGGCTGTGCGTCTGGCTGTGGCCGCAGGCGCAGCCCGCGCCGTTCGCCCGCGCCAGCCTGAGCCGCGACCGGCAACGGCGGCGGCTGGCCGCTCGCTATGGCCTCGGCGCGCTGGCCTGCGCCGCCGTCGCCTTCGCCCTTGGTGGTGCGGCGTTGTGGCTGTGCTGGCCGGCGCTGGCGCTGGCGCTGGTGGCGCTGAACTACCTGCTGTTCGGCGCCGCCGGCTTCCAGAAGGGCAGCACTGGCCGCCTGAGCGCCGCCACGCGCTGGCTGCTGGCGCCGTATCTGCTTGCCGCGCGGGTCAACGCCTGGCTCTGGACCCGTCGCCGGCCGCAGCCGGACGAGGTGCTGCCGGGCCTCTGGCTGGGGCGCCTGCCGTCGTCCGCGGAACTGGCCGACGGCCGCTTCCGCGCATTGCTCGACGCTACCGCCGAACTTTCCTGCGAGCCGCAGGGGCTGGCCTATCGCAGCCTGCCGTTGCTCGACCTGGTCGCGCCGGACGTCGAGGACTGCCGGCGCGCCGCTGCGCTGATCGACGAACTGCTGGCGCAAGGGCCGCTGCTGGTGGCCTGTGCTCTGGGCTATTCGCGCAGCGCCACGCTGGTCGCCGCCTGGCTGCTGCTCAGCGGCCGCGCGGCGGACGTCGAGTCGGCCGTGGCCGTGTTACGCCGGGCGCGACCGCAAGTGCTGCTGGGCAAGGCCCAGCGGCGGACCCTCGCGGCGCTGAGCGGGAGCGTGCCGGAGCCATCGGCGGAACTGGGCGAGGTGCGCCATGCCTGAGCAATCCCTGGCCCTGGTGGCGGCGCTGCTGCGCCGTGGCCGCGAGATCGACCGGCTGTCCGCCGCACTGACCCTGCTGGCCATCGGGCTGGGCCTGTACCAGGCCGTGCAGGGCATCGGCTGGCGCTATTTCGCTGCGGCGATGCTGGCGATCGCCATGCTCGGCCTGTGGCAGAAGTACTGGGCGCTGCGAGTGGCCCTGGACGCCGAACTGTTCGAACGTTTCAGCCGCGTCGGCGACAGGCTGGAAGCGCAGACCCAAGACCTGGACCGGGCCCTGGCCGACCTCGGCCTGGCCCGCGCGGACGCCGCGGGGCGCACCTGGAACCAGCGCAGCCGCGGCGCCCTGCGCCTGCTACGCTGGCAGGCGCTGGCCTGTGGCGCCCAGTTCCTGCTGGCCTTGTCGTGCCTGTTGTCGATCCCTCTATTCAACGCTCAAACCTGAAGAGTCTTCCCATGCTCGAATCAGTCGTCGCCTATGGCATCATCGCCGGCGCCCGCGCCATCACCGGCTTGCGCAGCCTCTGGCTGGGCACCACGCCGATCCCCAAGCAACGCATCTATTACGCCAACCACAGCAGCCATGGTGACTTCGTCCTGCTCTGGGCCTCGTTGCCGCCGGAGGTGCGGCGGCGTACCCGGCCGGTGGCGGGCGCCGACTACTGGAACAAGGCCGGCCTACGCAGCTACGTGATCAAGAAGGTGTTCAACGGCGTGCTGGTCGACCGCCAGCGCAGCGAGGCCAATGCCAATCCGCTCGAACCCCTCGACCGCGCCCTGGACGGCGGCGATTCGCTGATCATCTTCCCCGAGGGCACCCGCAACCTGGACGACGAGGTCAAGCTGTTGCCATTCAAGAGCGGTATCTACCACCTGTCCCTGGCCCACCCGGACGTCGAGCTGGTGCCGGTCTGGCTGGCCAACCTCAACCGGGTCATGCCCAAGGGCCGCATGCTGCCGTTGCCGCTGCTCTGCACCCTGAGCTTCGGCAAGCCGCTGGTCGCCACGGCGGAAGAAGGCAAGGAGGCGTTCCTCGAACGAGCGCGCATGGCCCTGCTGGACCTGGCGCCGGAAGAGGAGGCCTGAGATGAACGAACAGACCTGGATGCTCTTCGGCGGGATCGGCGCGCTGCTGCTGCTCGCCTCGCTGGTCGGCTTCGTCCTCAAGTGGCGCGCCGGTCCCGGCCCGAACGCGGTGATCGACAACCTGAACGCGCGGATCAACGCCTGGTGGGCGATGGTCCTGGTGATCGGTTTCGCCTTCTGGCTCGGCCAGGCGGCGGTGATCCTGCTGTTCTATGGCGTGTCGTTCTACGCCCTGCGCGAGTTCATCACCCTCACCCCGACCCGGCGCAGCGACTACCCGGCGCTGGTGGCGGCGTTCTACTTCGTGCTGCCGATGCAGTACCTGCTGATCTACATCGACTGGTACAGCATGTTCTCGATCTTCATCCCGGTGTACGTGTTCCTGCTGTTGCCGATCCTCGCCTCGCTGGGCGGCGACACCAAGCACTTCCTCGAGCGCGCCTCGAAAGTGCAGTGGGGCCTGATGCTGGCGGTGTTCTGTATCTCCTTCGTGCCGGCGCTGCTGACCCTCGACATTCCCGGCTTCGAGGGGCGCAACCTGCTGCTGATCGCCTACCTGGTGATCGTCGTGCAGCTCTCCGACGTGATGCAGTACATCTGCGGCAAGCTGTTCGGCAAGCGCAAGATCGCTCCCAACCTGTCACCGTCGAAGACCGTCGAAGGCTTCGTCGGCGGCATTGCTCTGGCCACCGCCATCGGCGCCTCGCTGTGGTGGATCACCCCGTTCAACCTCTGGCAGGCGGCGCTGATCGCGCTGCTGATCAACCTGCTGGGCTTCTTCGGCGGCCTGGTGATGTCGGCGATCAAGCGCGACCGTGGGGTCAAGGACTGGGGGCACATGATCGAAGGCCACGGTGGCATGCTCGACCGCCTGGACTCGGTGTGCTTCGCCGCGCCGATCTTCTTCCACGTGGTGCGCTACTGGTGGACGCCCTGAGGTTCGCCCGTCGCCGTTTCCCCGCCGTGTAGGCAGCCAGGAAATTGCGAGCGATAGAGACCCGTAGGGCGAATACCGCCACAGGCGGTATCCGCCGATACCCCGGATAAGCGGCGGATAACCGCAAGCGGTGATTCGCCCTACAACCAGGCTCCGGCATATGGGGACGTGACCGCAGCTTCACTGTCTCAGAGATTGACCAGGCGCATGCCTTCCTCGCTATAGCGACTGCCGGCGACCGCCTCGGCGGGGAAGATCGCATCCAGCTCGGCCAGTTCCGCCGCGCTCAGGCGCAGTTCCGTCGCGGCGACGTTTTCCTCCAGGTAGCGCCGCTGCTTGGTGCCGGGAATCGGGATCAGGTCATTGCCCTGCGCCAGCACCCAGGCCAGCGCCAGTTGCGAGGGTTTCACGCCCTTGGCTGCGGCCAGTTCGCCGACCTTGTCCACCAGCTTCAGGTTCTTCGCGAAGTTCTCGCCCTGGAAGCGCGGGCTGAAACGACGGTAATCGTCGGCGGCGAAGTCTTCCGGGCGCTTCAGGGTGCCGGTAAGGAAACCTCGGCCCAGCGGGCTGTAGGGGACGAAGGCGATGCCCAGGCGACGGCAGGCGGCGAGCACCCCGGTGTCCTCCGGATCGCGGGTCCACAGCGAGTACTCGCTCTGCAACGCGCTGATCGGGTGCACCCGGTGGGCACGCTCGAGGGTTTCCGCCGAGGCTTCGCTGAGGCCGATGTGGCGGATCTTGCCGGCCTTCACCAGGTCGGCGAGGGCGCCGACGCTGTCCTCGATGGGCACCTGCGGGTCCATGCGGTGCTGATAGTAAAGGTCCAGGCGGTCGGTACCGAGGCGCTTCAGGCTGCCTTCGATGGCGCGGCGGATATACGCCGGGCTGCCGTCGACGCCTCGCGCCTGGGGATTGGCAGGGTCGCGGACGATGCCGAACTTGCTGGCCAGGAACACCTGCTCGCGTTTGCCGCGCAGGGCCTCGCCGAGCAGTTCCTCGTTGCTGTGCGGGCCGTACATGTCGGCGGTATCGAAGAAGTTCAGCCCGAGTTCCACGGCGCGATGCAGGGTGGCGATGGCCTCCTGGCGGTCGCCGCCGGTGGTGTAGAAGTCGGTCATGCCCATGCAGCCGAGGCCGATGGCGGAGACGGAAGGGCCGTTGTGGCCGAGTTGACGGGTT
This sequence comes from Pseudomonas sp. PS1(2021), assembly GCF_020405165.1. NCBI lineage: Bacteria > Pseudomonadati > Pseudomonadota > Gammaproteobacteria > Pseudomonadales > Pseudomonadaceae > Pseudomonas > Pseudomonas sp. PS1(2021). Next base: position 1,578,791 of record NZ_CP084484.1, read on the forward strand.
TTCATGGGACGAGCCTCGCGGGAGGGAAGGAAAACGCCGTCATTCTTCGCTCCGCATTGGCCTGGATAAAGCCCATAATTACGGTTTTACCATTCGTATTTTCCAAATAATCGAGGACGTCCGATGGATCGTTTCCAGGCCATGCAGGCCTTCACCCGCATTGTCGAGCTGGGCGCCTTCGGCAAGGCCGCGGACAGCCTGGAGCTGCCGCGCGCCAGCGTGACCCAGGCGATCCAGCAACTGGAGGCGCACCTTGGCGTGCAGTTGCTGCAGCGCACCACCCGCCAGGTCAGCCTGACCCTCGACGGGCAGGCCTACTACGAGCGTTGCGTGCGCCTGCTGGCGGACCTGGAGGAGGCGGAAAGCTGCTTTCCACGCGTCCTGAACAACCCGCGCGGGCGCTTGCGGGTCGACCTGCCGGGCGCACTGGGGCGGATGCGGGTGATCCCGTTCCTGCCGGAGTTCTGCGAGCGCTACCCGGAACTGGAGCTGCAGTTGAGCAGCAACGATCGCCTGGTCGACCTGCTGCGCGAGGGGGCGGACTGCGTGCTGCGGGTCGGCGAGCTGCACGATTCCAGCCTGGTCGGCCGGCACCTGGCCGACCTGCCGCAGGTGACCTGCGCCAGCGCCGCCTACCTGGAGCGTCATGGCCATCCGCGGCAGCTCGCCGAACTCGGCGGGCACCTCGCGGTGAACTACCAGTCGCCTTCCAGTGGGCGTACCTTCGACTTCGAGTTCAGCGTCGACGGGCGCCTGCGCACGTTGCCGATGCGCAGCCGGGTCAGCGTCAACAACGCCGATGCCTACGTCGCCGCCTGCCGGGCCGGGCTCGGGCTGATCCAGGCGCCGCACTATCACGTCGCCGCCGGCCTGGCCGACGGCAGCCTCCGACAAGTGCTCGGCGAATGGTTGCCGCCATCGCTGCCGCTGCATGCCGTGTATCCCTCGCAGCGCCAGTTGTCGCCGCGGGTGAGGGTGTTCGTCGACTGGCTGGTGGAACTGTTCGGTCGCCAGGCGGCCGGCGAGACGCAATGAGACGCAGGCTTCCTGGTGAAGATTTTTCTCGATTTCGCCGGGATAACCTCGTTAGGATCGGCAGCCTTGGCCTGTCGAGCAGGGATGTTCGTCCGAGTTCCGGATGCCCACTGCCGCCAGGCCGCATTCATTCGAACAAGAATAAGGATCGCTGATGGAAAGCTTGCAGAAGTGGGTGGTCGACCTGAACGGCGTGGTCTGGGGGCCGTTGATGCTGGTGCTGATTCTCGGCACCGGCCTGTACCTGATGCTGGGGTTGAAGTTCATGCCCCTGGTGCGCCTGGGAGTCGGCTTTCGCCTGCTCTGGCAGGGGCGTAGCAAGGATGACGAGAGCAGCGGCGAGATCAGCCCGTTCCAGGCGCTGATGACCTGCCTGGCGGCCACCGTCGGTACCGGCAACATCGCCGGGGTGGCCACGGCGATCTTCCTCGGCGGCCCGGGCGCGCTGTTCTGGATGTGGTGCACCGCGCTGGTGGGAATGGCCACCAAGTTCTCCGAAGTGGTGCTGGCGGTGCACTACCGCGAGAAGGATGAGCGCAACGAACACGTCGGCGGCCCGATGTATGCCATCAAGAACGGTCTGGGCAAGCGCTGGGCCTGGCTCGGCGCGGCCTTCGCGCTGTTCGGCGGGCTCGCCGGCTTCGGTATCGGCAACATGGTCCAGGTCAACAGCATGGCCGATGCCCTGGAGGTTTCCTTCGGCGTGCCCGACTGGGTCACCGGGGTCGCCACCATGCTCGTCACCGGGCTGGTGATCCTTGGCGGCATCCGCCGTATCGGCAAGGTCGCCGAAGCCCTGGTGCCGTTCATGTGCGTCGGCTACATCGTCGCCTCGGTGATCGTCCTGGTGGTCCATGCCGAGGCGATTCCCGGCGCGTTCCAACTGATCTTCACCCACGCCTTCACGCCGATCGCCGCCACCGGCGGCTTCGCCGGCGCAGCGGTGATGGCGGCGATCCGTTTCGGCGTCGCACGCGGGATCTTCTCCAACGAGGCTGGCCTCGGCACCGCCGGCATCGCCCAGGCCGCCGGCACGACCCATAGCGCGGTGCGTTCGGGCCTGATCGGTATGCTCGGCACCTTCATCGATACCCTGATCATCTGCAGCCTGACCGGCCTGGCGATCATCACCTCGGGCGTCTGGACCAGCGGCGCCAGCGGCGCGGCGCTGTCCTCGGCGGCGTTCGAGGCGGCGATGCCGGGCGTCGGCCACTACATCCTGTCGCTGGCCCTGGTGGTGTTCGCCTATACCACCATCCTCGGCTGGAGCTACTACGGCGAGCGCTGCTGGGAGTACCTGGTGGGCACCCGGGCGATCCTGCCGTTCCGGATCGTCTGGACCCTGGCGATTCCGTTCGGCGCCATGACCCAGCTGGACTTCGCCTGGCTGGTGGCGGATACCCTCAACGCGCTGATGGCGATTCCCAACCTGATCGCCTTGCTGCTGCTGAGTCCGGTGGTGTTCCGCCTGACCCGGGAGTATTTCGCCAAGGCCAGGAGTTGAGCCTCGGGGGACGGCGACGCTCAAACCCGAGGTTTTCGCTCGGGTAAAGCGTGCTAGCATCGTCGCCGGCCCCGAATGCTTCCGCCGCCGGCCACAGGGCCGGCGGCTTCTCACTGACTAGAAGGATCAACGCAATGGCTCAAGTGACTCTCAAGGGCAACCCGGTCAACGTCGATGGCCAGCTCCCGCAGAAAGGCGCCCAGGCTCCGGCCTTCAGCCTGGTCGGCGGCGACCTCGCCGACGTGACCCTGGAAAACTTCGCCGGCAAGCGCAAGGTGCTGAACATCTTCCCCAGCGTCGACACCCCGACCTGCGCCACCTCGGTGCGCAAGTTCAACGTCGAGGCCGGCAAGCTGGCCAATACCGTGGTGCTGTGCATTTCCGCCGACCTGCCGTTCGCGCAGAAGCGCTTCTGCGGCGCCGAAGGCCTGGAGAACGTAGTCAACCTGTCGACCCTGCGCGGTCGCGAGTTCCTCGAGAACTATGGCGTGGCCATCGCCAGCGGCCCGCTGGCCGGCCTGGCCGCGCGCGCCGTGGTGGTGCTCGACGAGCAGAACAAGGTGCTGCACAGCGAACTGGTCGGCGAAATCGCCGACGAGCCGAACTACGCGGCGGCCCTGGCGGTTCTCTGAGCCCCACGGCCAACCCGCTTCGTCCCATGACCGTCGGCCAGGCTGGCTGGTAACGGGCGAACCCGATTCCCTTGGCTGCTCGCCTCGGGCCATGAGCAGGGCGGATAATCGCAGCGCGGTCATCCGCCCTGCGTCGCAGAGACGCAGCGCTAGCGCATGGCGACCTGGTGGCGCCGGCTGACGCTGGCGAAGGCGCTCTGGAACGCCTGCATCTCTTCCTCGCTGCCTACCGTCACACGGACCCAGTTGGGCCAGGAGGCCCACGGGCGGCCGACGTGCACCCGCTGTTTCTCCAGTTCGGCGATGACCAGCTCGGCGGGACGGCGCATATCCACCATGAAACAGTTGGACTGCGAGGCGGTGCAGCGGAAGCCCTGCTGGCGCAGCCAGGCGATGGTGCGCTCGCGGACCTCTGCGTTTTGCTGCTTGCGCCGTGGCACCAGATCGTCGTCACGCAGGCTTTCCAGCCCGGCGTGGGCGGTCGGCGAGGGCACCACGTTGTAGCCGCCGAAGCGCTCCAGCCGCGCCAGCAACTGCGGATGCCCGATGGCCAGGCCGAGCCGGGCGCCGGCCATCCCGTAGAGTTTCGAGAAAGTACGCAGGACCAGCACATCCTGGCGCTGGACGGCCAGGCCGACGACGCTGGGTGCGTCGGAAAAATGGATATACGCCTCGTCGACCAGCACCACGCTGCGCTCGGGCTTGCGTTCGATCGCCCTGACGATCCGCTCGTGCGGGGTGAGGGTGCCGGTCGGGTTGTTCGGATTGCAGATATAGATCAGCCCGGCGTCCCGTTGCGCGGCGGCGAGCATGCGCTCGATGTCGTGGGCCGCCTCGGCGTCCAGCGGCACGGCAGCGACCTTCGCCCCCTGGGCCTGGGCGGCGCCGAGCACGGAGTCGTAGGAGGGATCGGCCATGACCAGGCTGCGCTCCTTGCCGGTGAACGCCGCGACGGCGTATTGCAGCGGCTGTCGCGAGCCGCAGTAGGCGTGCACGCATTCGGCGGGGATGCCGTTCTGTTTGGCGAACAGGCCGACCAGGGCGTCCTGCGCGTCGTAGTCGTAGCGGCCGCAGAGCGCGGCCGCCTGCTGCATGGCGGCCCTGGCCTTGGCGGAGGGGCCGTAGGGGCTTTCGTTGAAATCCAGGAAGGTCTCTTGCGGCTTCCCGGCGGCGCTTGTCGCGCCGCTCCCGGCGAAGGCTCGCGGGCTCAGCAGGATGCTGCTGGAGGCCAGGGCGGTCAGGGTCACGAACGAACGACGACTCAAAGCGGGCATAGCTTCACCTCCGTGTACCGAATGGGATATGCGTGCGGTGGGTTCCTCTCGGGCGTGTGTCACCAGAGTGGAGAACGAGGAGGGAGCCGGTCCGTTTATGGTGGCGTGATAATGGCGCCGGAATATCGGCGGTCGTTCTTCGGATTGCGCACGCGGCGCTCCCGGGCGGCGAACCGCCGGGGAGCGCCGCGCGGGCTCAGAGCGTGAGGGTGAAGCGCCCGGTCAGCGCGCCCGGCAGGTGCATCGAGTCGGTCTGGCGTTCGCCGTAGGTATTGCTGGACAGGCGCAGTTCGCGCTCGTGGCTGAGGTCTTCCAGGTGGGCGCCGAGGAAGCTGTACAGGCTGTCGTCGAAGCGCATGGTGCTGACCGGCGCCCGGATCTGGCCGTTCTCCACCCAGAAGGTGGCGAAGCGGGTCATTCCGGTCAGGCGTGCGGCGGGCATGTCCGAGTAGTTCAGGTACCACAGGTTGCCGATGTACAGGCCGGTATCCAGGGCCTCGAGGATGCGCGCCTGCTCCAGGCTGCCGCCGGCCATGTCCAGCGCCGTGGGCGCCTCGTTGGCCCCGGCGCCATTGGCTACCAGGCCATATTCGCGGGCGCTGCGCGAACTCACCAGGCGTCCGCTCAGGCGGCCGTTGCCGACCAGTTCGACCTCGGCGCGCGGCGAGCCTTCCGCGCTGAATGCCGGGGAGGGCGAGGTGGCAGGGCGCTCGGCGAGGTTCAGCTGCGGGCTGAGCAGGGCGTCGCCGTTCTGCAGGCGTTGCAGGGGGCTTTCGCCGGTAGCCAGGGCGCGCGCGGAGAAACCGCCCCAGCAGAGCATCTGCATGACTTCTTCGAGCGCCGCCGGCGCCAGGTAGGCGCGGTAGTCGCCGGGGCGCAACTGGCGCAGCGGCTTGCCCAGGTGGCCGAGCTGCTCCCGGGCCTGTTCGAAGCGCCGGGCGAAGGCTTCGTCGTCCCAGCGCTGGCCGGCGTAGTCGGCCTTCACCGCCTGGCCGTTGCCGTGGAACAGGCTCCAGTCGAAGTTGAAGCTGCTGCCGGCATGCCAGCCGAAGGCGCCCCAGGAGTTGGCGAAGCCACGGAACAGCGGTCCGGCGGCATAGATGCCGACCAGGTCGAGGTCGCGCGCCTGGCGTTCGAGGCTGGCCAGCAGCGCGCCGCTGTCGGGCGCTGCGCCGAGGTCCTGGTTCTCTCGCTGCCAGGCCGAGGTGTCGAGCAGCAGATAGGGATCGGCGGGAATCCAGGCCAGGCTCTGGCGCAGTTGCCGAAGGCCTTCGGCCAGACGCTGGCGGTCTTCTTCCGGCGCGCCGGAGAGCGTCAGGTCGAGGCTCGCCTGGCGTTCGTCGCGGATCAGCCGGAGCAGCGCGCTGGCCTGGCGCACCCGACCGGCCTGGCGCACCCGCGCCCGGTTGAAGCGGATGAACTCGGAGTCCTCGGCGCTGTACCAGAGGGTGAAGTCCTCGCCCTCGGCCAGATGCCGGCGCAGGTCCTCGGCGAGGGCTTCGAAATGCTGTCTCTGGTGCATCAGGTATCTCCCCCGAATACGTCCACATCGCTGAATACGCAGGCCGGCGAGGCGTGGCCGACACGGATCACCTGGTTCGGCTCGCCCTTGCCGCAGTAGGGCGTGCCGAGCACCTCGAAGGTGCCGGCGTCGCCCACCGCGCTGAGGTTGCGCCAGAACTGCGCGGAGATGCCCCGGTAGTTGGGGTTCTTCACCACGCCCTTGAGTTCGCCGTCCTCGATCAACTGGCCCCATTCGCAGCCGAACTGGAACTTGTTGCGTGCGTCGTCGATCGACCAGGAGCGGTTGTAGGACATCAGCACCCCGCGCTCGATACCGGCCACCAGCTGCGCGAAGCTCTTGTCGCCGGGCTCCAGGTTGAGATTGGCCATGCGGTCGATGGGCGCGCGGTTCCAACTGCTGGCGCGGCTGTTGGCGACGCCCTCCAGGCCGCTGCGGTGTTGCGACAGGGCGCCGCCGAGCGGGCGCAGCAGGCGGCCTTCGCGGATCAGGTATTCCTTGCGCGCGGGGCTGCCGTCGTCGTCCTGGCGGTAGCTGGCCAGCTCCTCGGGGATTTCCGGGTCGAAGCTGACGTTGAGCAGGCTGGAGCCGTACTGGTAGCGACCGAAGTCCTCGGTCTTGATGAAGCTGGTCCCGGCGTAGTTGCGCTCGTCGCCGAGGATGCGATCCAGCTCCAGCGGGTGGCCGATCGACTCGTGGATCTGCAGGATCATCTGGTCCGGCATCAGCAGCAGGTCGCAGCGGCCGCTCGGGGTGTTCGGCGCCGCCAGCAGTTGCAGCGCCTGGTCGGCGATGCGCGGCGCGGCGCCGACCAGGCCGAGGCGCTCGATCACTTCGGCGCCGCCCTGCTGGCCGGCATGGTGGCCGCCGAAACTGCGGGTCTGGCTGTCATGGCCGTCGTAGGCGGTGACGCTGGCGCCGGGATAGACGAAGCGCTGCTCGTGGTATTGCTCGGCACCGGCGCTGTTCAGGTAGAGCTGTTCCTGGCGGCTGACTTCGAGGAATACGCTCCAGTTCACCAGGCGTTCGTCGCGCGGCACCTTGGCGGACTCCTCGGCGAGCAGTTCGTAGCACTCGGCGAGGGAGGGGAAAGGGGCGTCCTGGTTCGGCGAGCGATACTGCGAGCGGCCGCTTGCCGGCGGCAATCCGCGGACGTCGAACAGGGCGTGCCGGGCGATCCGCTCGGCTTGCCGTTCGGCCTGCTCCAGGGCGGCCTGCAGGCCGGCCGCGGAGAGATCGTTGGTGGCGGCGTAGGCTTCCACGCCGTTCAGCCGTACGCAGAGCATGGCGCCGCGGTCCTGGCTGAAGTGCGGCGGTTCGCTGACGTTGCGGCGCACCGAGAGGTACTCGCCGCTACGCTGGACGTAGCGCAAGGAGTGGAATTCGGCGCGACTGCGGAGCGCCGCGAAGCGGTGTTTCAACGGGTCGATCATCTGTGCGTCCCTGGCCGATTGCGGAGTGGGCGAGTGCAGGACGCTCTATTTCAAGCCTTCGCCCGTAACGGAGCAAGCCGTTTGTTGTCATAGCCTGGTGCCAGGCTGCGGGTGGCTCGCCGAAGCATGCGGGCGGAATGCCTAACTATCGGTAAAGCAAGGGTAAATAGCGGGTAAAGAGGCTTTGCCTGGGCCCCCGCAATGCTTATCGTGCAGCCTGGAAAAAGCGCCTCCGTTCTAAGCCTGAAGAAGAACCATGACTCCAACGACCGGTAAATCCAAGTTCCGTACCCTGCGCCCGTGGCTGATCACCGCCCTGGCCTTCGCCGCCGTGATCGGCCTGGTGATGTGGCTGGCGGCGCCCGCCTCGGCGCCGTCCTCCGACGGGCGACCCGGTCGCGGCGGCAAGCCGGGCGCCGCGCTGCCCAAGGCCAACGCGCTCACCGTCGGCGTGGCCAGGGTGGAGCAGGGCGACCTGGCGCTGCATTTCAACGCGCTTGGCACCGTCACCGCCTTCAACACGGTGAACGTCAAGCCGCGGGTCAACGGCGAGCTGGTCAAGGTGCTGTTCCAGGAGGGGCAGGAGGTCAAGGCCGGCGACCTGCTGGCGGTGGTCGACCCGCGTACCTACAAGGCGGCGCTGGCCCAGGCCGAGGGCACGCTGATGCAGAACCAGGCGCAACTGAAGAACGCCGAGATCGACCTGCAGCGCTACAAGGGGCTGTACGCCGAGGATTCGATCGCCAAGCAGACCCTGGATACCCAGGAAGCCCAGGTCCGCCAGTTGCAGGGCACCATCCGTACCAACCAGGGCCAGGTCGACGACGCCCGCCTCAACCTGACCTTCACCGAGGTCCGCGCACCGATTTCCGGGCGCCTCGGCCTGCGCCAGGTGGACATCGGCAACCTGGTCACCAGCGGCGATACCACGCCGCTGGTGGTGATCACCCAGGTCAAGCCGATCTCGGTGGTGTTCAGCCTGCCGCAGCAGCAGATCGGCACCGTCGTCGAGCAGATGAACGGCCCCGGCAAGCTGGCGGTCACCGCGCTGGACCGCAACCAGGACAAGGTTCTCGCCGAAGGCACCCTGACCACCCTGGACAACCAGATCGACACCACCACCGGCACGGTCAAGCTCAAGGCGCGCTTCGAGAACGCCGATGGCAAGCTGTTCCCAAACCAGTTCGTCAACGTGCGCCTGTTGGCGCAGACCCTGAAGGGCGTGCTGACCATTCCGGCCAACGCCGTGCAGCGCGGCACCAACGGCATCTATGTGTACGTGGTCGGCACCGACAACAAGGTCAGCCAGCGCAGCGTCGCCATCGGCACCAGCGAGAACGAGCGGGTGGTGGTGGAAAGCGGCCTGAAGGCCGGCGAGCAGGTGGTGGTGGAAGGCACCGACCGACTGCGCGACGGTATGGAAGTGCGTGTCGCCGAGGCCTCCCCGCAGGTCCTCGAGGGCGAGCCGCAGAAACCGCAGACTGGCCGCCCCAGCGGCCTCCAGGGCGACTCGGTGGGTAGCGGGAGCGCTGAATGAACCCGTCCCGCCCGTTCATCCTGCGGCCGGTCGCGACCACCCTGCTGATGGTGGCGATCCTGCTCTCGGGCCTGATCGCCTACCGCTTCCTGCCGATCTCGGCGTTGCCGGAAGTGGACTACCCGACCATCCAGGTGGTCACCCTGTACCCCGGTGCCAGCCCGGAGATCATGACCTCGTCGATCACCGCGCCGCTGGAGAACCAGCTCGGGCAGATTCCCGGACTCAACGAGATGTCCTCCAGCAGTTCCGGCGGCGCCTCGGTGATCACCCTGCAGTTCAGCCTGCAGAGCAACCTCGATGTCGCCGAGCAGGAGGTCCAGGCGGCGATCAACGCCGCGCAGAGCCTGCTGCCCAACGACCTGCCGAACCAGCCGGTGTTCAGCAAGGTGAACCCGGCGGACGCGCCGATCCTGACCCTGGCGGTGATGTCCGATGGCATGCCGCTGCCGCAGATCCAGGACCTGGTGGATACCCGCCTGGCACAGAAGATCTCGCAGATCTCCGGGGTCGGCCTGGTCAGCATCAGCGGCGGCCAGCGCCCGGCGGTGCGGGTGCGCGCCAACCCGACGGCGCTGGCGGCGGCCGGGCTGAGCCTGGAGGACCTGCGCAGCACGGTGACCAGCAACAACCTCAACGGCCCCAAGGGCAGCTTCGACGGCCCGACCCGCGCCTCGACCCTGGACGCCAACGACCAGTTGCGCTCGGCCGACGCCTACCGCGACCTGATCATCGCCTACAAGAACGGCTCGCCGCTGCGCATCCGCGACGTCGCCAGCGTCGAGGACGACGCCGAGAACGTGCGCCTGGCCGCCTGGGCCAACAACCTGCCGGCGGTGGTGCTGAACATCCAGCGCCAGCCGGGGGCCAACGTGATCGAGGTGGTCGACCGGATCAAGGCGCTGCTGCCGCAGCTGCAATCGACCCTGCCGGGCAATCTCGACGTGCAGGTGCTGACCGACCGCACCACCACCATCCGCGCCTCGGTCAAGGACGTGCAGTTCGAGCTGGCGCTGGCGGTGGCGCTGGTGGTGATGGTCACCTTCCTGTTCCTGCGCAACGTCTACGCCACCCTGATTCCCAGCTTCGCCGTGCCGCTGTCGCTGATCGGCACCTTCGGCGTGATGTACCTGTCCGGCTTCTCGATCAACAACCTGACCCTGATGGCGCTGACCATCGCCACCGGCTTCGTGGTCGACGACGCCATCGTCATGGTGGAGAACATCGCCCGCTACCTGGAGCAGGGCGACTCGCCGCTGGAAGCGGCGCTCAAGGGCTCGAAGCAGATCGGCTTCACCATCATCTCGCTGACCTTCTCGCTGATCGCCGTGCTGATCCCGCTGCTGTTCATGGGCGACGTCGCCGGGCGGCTGTTCCGCGAGTTCGCCATCACCCTGGCGGTGGCGATCCTGATTTCCGGCTTCGTCTCCCTGACCCTTACGCCGATGCTCAGCGCCAAGCTGCTGCGCCACATCGACGAGGACCAGCAGGGCCGCTTCGCGCGCGCCGCGGGGCGGGTCATCGATGGCCTGATCGCACAATACGCCAAGGCCCTGCGGGTGGTCCTGCGGCACCAGCCGCTGACCCTGCTGGTAGCCATCGCCACCCTGGCGCTGACCGCGCTGCTCTACCTGGCCATGCCCAAGGGCTTCTTCCCGGTGCAGGACACCGGGGTGATCCAGGGCGTCGCCGAAGCGCCGCAGTCGATCTCCTTCCAGGCCATGTCCGAGCGCCAGCGCGCCCTCGCCGAGGTGGTGCTGAAGGACCCGGCGGTGGCCAGCCTGTCCTCCTACATCGGCGTCGACGGCAGCAACCCGACCCTCAACACCGGCCGCCTGCTGATCAACCTCAAGCCGCACAGCGAGCGCGACGTCACCGCCAGCGAAGTGATCCAGCGCCTGCAGCCCGAACTCGACCACCTGCCCGGGATCAAGCTGTACATGCAGCCGGTGCAGGACCTGACCATCGAGGACCGGGTCGCCCGCACCCAGTACCAGTTCACCTTGCAGGACGCCGACCCGGACGTGCTCGCCGAGTGGGTGCCGAAGCTGGTGGCGCGGCTGCAGGAGTTGCCGCAGCTCGCCGACGTCGCCAGCGACTGGCAGGACAAGGGCTTGCAGGCCTACCTGAACATCGACCGCGACACCGCCTCGCGTCTCGGCGTGAAGCTCTCCGACATCGACAGCGTGCTCTACAACGCCTTCGGCCAGCGGCTGATCTCGACCATCTTCACCCAGGCCACCCAGTACCGCGTGGTGCTGGAGGTGGCGCCGCAGTTCCAGCTCGGCCCGCAGGCCCTGGAGCAGCTCTACGTGCCGTCCAGCGACGGCACCCAGGTGCGCCTGTCGAGCCTGGCGAAGGTGGAGGAGCGGCATACCCTGCTGGCGATCAACCATATCGCCCAGTTCCCCTCGGCGACCCTGTCGTTCAACCTGGCCAAGGGTTACTCCCTGGGCGAGGCGGTCGAGGCGATCCGTGGCGTCGAGGCCAGCCTGGAACTGCCGCTGAGCATGCAGGGCAGCTTCCGCGGCGCGGCGCTGGCCTTCGAGGCCTCGCTGTCGAACACGCTGCTGCTGATCCTCGCCTCGGTGGTGACCATGTACATCGTCCTGGGCATCCTCTACGAGAGCTTCATCCATCCGGTGACCATCCTCTCGACCCTGCCCTCGGCCGGGGTCGGCGCGCTGCTGGCGCTGATGCTGGCGGGGCAGGAGATCGGCATCGTGGCGATCATCGGCATCATCTTGCTGATCGGCATCGTCAAGAAGAACGCGATCATGATGATCGACTTCGCCCTCGACGCCGAGCGCAACGAAGGCAAGCCGCCCCATGAGGCGATCTACCAGGCCTGCCTGCTGCGCTTCCGGCCGATCCTGATGACCACCATGGCCGCGCTGCTCGGCGCGCTGCCGCTGATGCTCGCCGGCGGCGCCGGCGCCGAGCTGCGCCAGCCGCTGGGCATCACCATGGTCGGTGGCCTGCTGCTGAGCCAGGTCCTGACCCTGTTCACCACCCCGGTGATCTATCTCTACTTCGACCGCCTGGCCCGTCGCTGGGCGGCCTGGCGCAAGCAGCGCGGGCTGGACCTGAACACCGAGGCCGGGTTCGACGGGGATGCCGGGCGATGAGCCTGTCCACGCCCTTCATCCGCCGCCCGGTCGCCACCACGCTGCTGACCCTGGCGTTGCTGCTGGCCGGCACCCTGTCGTTCGGCCTGCTGCCGGTGGCGCCGCTGCCCAACGTCGATTTTCCGGCCATCGTGGTCAGCGCCAGCCTGCCGGGCGCCAGCCCGGAAACCATGGCCTCGTCGGTGGCCACGCCGCTGGAGCGCTCGCTGGGACGGATCGCCGGGATCAGCGAGATGACCTCCAGCAGTTCGCTGGGCTCGACCACCGTGGTGCTCGTGTTTGACCTGGAGAAGGACATCGACGGCGCCGCCCGCGAGGTGCAGGCGGCGATCAACGGCGCGATGAGCCTGCTGCCCAGCGGCATGCCGAACAATCCCAGCTACCGCAAGGCCAACCCCTCGGACATGCCGATCATGGTTCTCACCCTGACCTCGGAGACCCAGAGTCGCGGCGAGATGTACGACCTCGCCTCGACCGTGCTGGCGCCGAAGCTGTCGCAGGTGCAGGGGGTAGGGCAGGTGAGCATCGGCGGCAGCTCGCTGCCGGCGGTGCGGGTCGACCTCAACCCGGATGCCATGAGCCAGTACGGGCTGTCCCTGGACAGCGTGCGCACGGCCATCGCCGCGGCCAACAGCAACGGCCCCAAGGGCGCCGTCGAGAAGGACGACAAGCACTGGCAGGTGGACGCCAACGACCAGTTGCGCAAGGCCCGCGAGTACGAGCCGCTGGTCATCCACTACAACGCCGACAACGGCGCCGCGGTGCGCCTCGGCGACGTGGCCAAGGTCAGCGACTCGGTGGAGGACGTGCGCAACGCCGGCTTCTCCGACGACCTGCCGGCGGTGCTGCTGATCGTCACCCGCCAGCCCGGCGCCAACATCATCGAGGCCACCGACGCCATCCACGCGCAACTGCCGGTGTTGCAGGAACTGCTCGGGCCGCAGGTCAAGCTGAACGTGATGGATGATCGCAGCCCGTCGATCCGCGCGTCGCTGGAAGAGGCCGAGCTGACCCTGCTGATCTCGGTGGCGCTGGTGATCCTGGTGGTCTTCCTGTTCCTGCGCAACGGCCGCGCCACGCTGATCCCCAGCCTGGCGGTGCCGGTCTCGCTGATCGGCACCTTCGCGGTCATGTACCTGTGCGACTTCAGCCTGAACAACCTGTCGCTGATGGCGCTGATCATCGCCACCGGCTTCGTGGTGGACGACGCCATCGTGGTGGTGGAGAACATCGCCCGACGCATCGAGGAGGGCGATCCGCCGATCCAGGCGGCGATCACCGGCGCCCGCCAGGTCGGTTTCACCGTGCTGTCGATGACGCTCTCGCTGGTCGCGGTGTTCATCCCGCTGCTGCTCATGGGCGGCCTCACCGGACGGCTGTTCCGCGAGTTCGCGGTGACTCTCTCGGCGGCGATCCTGGTGTCCCTGGTGGTATCCCTGACCCTCACGCCGATGCTCTGCGCGCGTCTGCTGCGTCCGCTGAAACGGCCCGAAGGCGCTTCCCTGGCGCGGCGCAGCGATCGCTTCTTCGCCGCCTTCATGCTGCGCTACCGCGCCAGCCTGGGCTGGGCGCTGGAGCACTCGCGGCTGATGGTGGTGATCATGCTGGCCTGCATCGCCATGAACCTCTGGTTGTTCGTGGTGGTGCCCAAGGGCTTCCTCCCGCAGCAGGACTCCGGGCGCCTGCGCGGCTACGCGGTGGCCGACCAGAGCATCTCGTTCCAGTCCCTGAGCGCGAAGATGGGCGAGTACCGCAAGATCCTCTCTTCCGATCCGGCGGTGGAAAACGTGGTCGGCTTCATCGGCGGCGGCCGCTGGCAGTCGAGCAACACCGGTTCGTTCTTCGTCACCCTCAAGCCGATCGGCGAACGCGACCCGGTGGAGAAGGTCCTCACCCGGCTGCGCGAGCGGATCGCCAAGGTGCCCGGCGCGGCGCTCTATCTCAACGCCGGCCAGGACGTGCGCCTGGGCGGCCGCGACAGCAACGCGCAGTACGAATTCACCCTGCGCAGCGACGACCTGACCCTGCTCCGCGAATGGGCGCCGAAGGTCGAGGCGGCGATGCGCAAGCTGCCGCAACTGGTGGACGTCAACAGCGACTCCCAGGACAAGGGCGTGCAGACCCGCCTGGTGATCGACCGCGACCGTGCGGCGACCCTGGGGATCAACGTGGAAATGGTCGACGCGGTGCTCAACGACTCCTTCGGCCAGCGCCAGGTGTCGACCATCTTCAACCCGCTGAACCAGTACCGGGTGGTGATGGAGGTCGACCAGCAGTACCAGCAGAGCCCGGAGATCCTCCGCCAGGTCCAGGTGATCGGCAACGACGGCCAGCGCGTGCCGCTGTCCGCGTTCAGCCACTACGAACCGAGCCGGGCACCGCTGGAGGTCAACCACCAGGGCCAGTTCGCCGCCACTACGCTGTCCTTCAACCTGGCGCCGGGCGCGCAGATCGGCCCGACCCGCGAGGCCATCATGCAGGCCCTGGAGCCGCTGCACATCCCGGTGGACGTGCAGACCAGCTTCGAGGGCAACGCCGGCGCGGTGCAGGACACGCAGAACCAGATGCCCTGGCTGATCCTCCTGGCGCTGCTGGCGGTGTACATCGTCCTCGGCATCCTCTACGAGAGCTACGTGCACCCGCTGACCATCCTCTCGACCCTGCCTTCGGCCGGGGTCGGCGCGCTGCTCGCGCTGATCCTCTGCCGCAGCGAGCTGAGCCTGATCGCGCTGATCGGCATCATCCTGCTGATCGGCATCGTCAAGAAGAACGCGATCATGATGATCGACTTCGCCCTGGAGGCCGAGCGCAACCACAGCCTGAGCCCGCGCGAGGCGATCCTCGAGGCCTGCATGATGCGCTTCCGGCCGATCATGATGACCACCCTGGCCGCCTTGCTCGGCGCCTTGCCGCTGATCTTCGGCATCGGCGGCGACGCCGCGCTGCGCCGGCCGCTGGGCATCACCATCGTCGGCGGGCTGATCGGCAGCCAGTTGCTGACCCTGTACACCACCCCGGTGGTCTACCTCTATCTCGACCGCCTGCGCCACTGGGTCAACCAGAAACGCGGCGTACGCACGGACGGTGCGCTGGAGACACCCCTATGAAACACACCCCCTCGTTGCTCGCCCTGGCCCTGGTCGCCGCCCTCGGCGGCTGCGCCATCGGCCCCGACTACCAGCGACCGGACCTGGCGGTGCCCGCCGAATTCAAGGAAGCCGAAGGCTGGCGCCGCGCCGAGCCGCGCGACGTGTTCCAGCGCGGCGCCTGGTGGGAGCTGTACGGCGACCAGACCCTGAACGACCTGCAGATGCACCTGGAACGTTCCAACCAGACCCTGGCCCAGTCGGTGGCGCAGTTCCGCCAGGCCGAGGCGCTGGTGCGCGGCGCGCGAGCCGCGTTCTTCCCGTCGATCACCGGCAACGCGGGCAAGACCCGCAGCGGCCAGGGCGGCGGCGACAGCACCGTGCGCCTTCCCGACGGCTCCACTGTGAGCAGCGGCGGTGGCTCCGGTGCGATCAGCAACAGTTACTCGACCAGCCTCGGCGTCAGCTGGGAGGTCGACCTCTGGGGCAAGCTGCGCCGGCAACTGGAGGCCAACCAGGCGAGCCTGCATGCCAGCGCCGCCGACCTCGCCGCGGTGCGCCTCAGCCAGCAGTCGCAACTGGCGCAGAACTACCTGCAACTGCGGGTGATGGACGAACAGATCCGCCTGCTCAACGACACGGTGACGGCCTACGAGCGTTCGCTGAAGGTGGCCGAGAACAAATACCGCGCCGGCATCGTCACCAGGGCCGACGTGGCCCAGGCCCGCACCCAGCTGAAAAGCACCCAGGCCCAGGCCATCGACCTGAAGTACCAGCGCGCCCAGCTGGAGCACGCCATCGCCGTGCTGGTCGGCCTGCCGCCGGCGCAATTCAACCTGCCGCCGGTGGCGAGCGTGCCGAAGCTGCCGGACCTGCCGGCAGTGGTGCCGTCGCAATTGCTCGAACGACGGCCGGACATCGCCTCGGCGGAACGCAAGGTGATTTCCGCCAATGCCCAGATCGGCGTGGCCAAGGCCGCCTATTTCCCCGACCTCACCCTGAGCGCCGCCGGCGGCTACCGCAGCGGCAGCCTGAGCAACTGGATCAGCACGCCGAACCGCTTCTGGTCGATCGGCCCGCAGTTCGCCATGACCCTGTTCGACGGCGGCCTGATCGGCTCCCAGGTGGACCAGGCCGAGGCGACCTACGACCAGACCGTGGCGACCTACCGGCAGACCGTGCTCGACGGTTTCCGCGAGGTGGAGGACTACCTGGTGCAATTGAGCGTCCTCGACGAGGAGAGCGGGGTGCAGCGCGAAGCCCTGGAGTCGGCCCGCGAGGCACTGCGCCTGGCCGAGAACCAGTACAAGGCCGGCACCGTCGACTACACCGACGTGGTCACCAACCAGGCCACCGCGCTGAGCAACGAACGCACCGTGCTGACCCTGCTCGGCAGCCGCCTGACCGCCAGCGTCCAGTTGATCGCGGCAATGGGCGGCGGCTGGGACAGCGCCGACATCGAGCGGACCGACGAGCGGCTCGGCCGGGTCGAGGAGGGCCTGCCGCCTTCGCCCTGAGTTCTTCTCGCTGCCTGTTCCTGACGAATGCCTTTCCCCGCTATTGCGCTTGCATGACACACCGCCGTCCGCGTCTCGGCTAGAGTGCGGCGGCGGATGTGGAGGTGAATACGTGTCGGGGAAGTTTCCGGAAAAGCCCTCGCGCCGAGGCTACTGGCTCGGCTGGTTGTGCCGCCTGGCCATGCTTGGCGGCGTCGCCGCGATGTTCTGGGCGCTGCTGCAATGCTTCGTCCTGCTGCACGGCGATCCGCCGCTCCAGCGCGCCCCGCTGCGGACGCCCTGGACCCTGCTGGCGCTCGGCCTGGCGCTGTTCCTCGCCGGTTTCTGCGGCGAGTACCGCCTGTGGCGGCGCCGCGCCGGTTGCTGAAACCGGCGTCAGGCAGCGCCCGTCGAAGGGAACAGCAGGCGCAGGTGGGTCTTCTGCTGCGGTACGCTTTCCGCTTCGGCGCGGCCGCCGTGGTAGGCCATGATCGATTGCACGATGGCCAGCCCCAGGCCGGTGCCGGCCTGGGCTCCACTCTGGCGTCCGGCGCGGCGGTAGAAGCGCTCGAACAGGTGCGGCAGGTACTCCGGCGGGATGCCCGGGCCGTCGTTGCTGACCCTCACCTCGGTGTGCCCCGCGCGCTCCCCGATCCGCACGTCGATGCGCCCGCCTTGCGGGGTGTGGCGCACGGCGTTGGACACCAGGTTGGAAATGGCGCGCTGGATCATCAGGTTGTCGCCGTGGGCGAAGCCGCTGCCGGACAGGCGCAGTTCGACGCCCTTGTCCTCGGCGACCATCTCGTACAGGTCGATGACCTTGGCCGCCTGCTCGTGCAGGGCGACGCAGCCGAACTGGGCCTGGATCGCCGGGTTGTCCACCTGCACCAGGAACAGCATGTCGGTGACGATCCGCGACAGCCGCTCCAGTTCCTCGGCATTGGACTCCAGGGCTTCGCGGTATGCCGCGCTGTCGCGATGCTGGCTGAGCAGCACCTGGTTGCGCACCAGCAGGTTGCAGATCGGCGCGCGCAGTTCGTGGGCCAGGTCGTCGGAGAACTGCGAGAGCTGGCGTACGCCATCCTCGAGGCGGGCGAGCATGTGGTTGAAGCTGCGGGCCAGGCTGTCCAGCTCGCGCGGCAGGTTCTGCTCGGGGATGCGGTAGGAGAGATCCTGCGGGCTGACCTGGGCGGCCACCCGGCGGAAGCGGTTCAACGGTTCGAGGCCGGCACGCACCACCCACCAGGCGGCCAGGGCGATCAATGGCAGGAGGAAGGGCAGGGCCAGCAGGGTGGCGCGGAGGAAACCGTCGAGCAGGCGCTCGTCGGCGTTGCGCTCGCTGCTCAGCAACACCTGTACCGGGGTGCCGTTCTTCATGCGCATGGAAGCGCCGATGCTCAGCAGGCGCTGGTCGTTGCCGGTGCTCCAGCTCTGGAACACCGGCTGGCGGGCATCCGCCTGCAAGCGGGCGAGAAGCGCGCGGTTGGCCGCGACGCTGGCCGCGGCCTGGTCGCCGAAGCTCATCAGCGGCTGGCCGCTGCGGCTGTCGAGAATGCTCAGGTGCAGGCCGCTGTGGGCCACCAGTTGGTCCTGCAGGGCATGCGCCTGTACGGCCGGGTCGCTGCGCAGGTCGAGATCGTCTTCCAGGCTGTGGCGGATTTGCTCCAGCTTCAATTGCAGGTTTTCCCGCTCGCGGGCTTCCAGCTCGCGGCCGAGGTTCCAGTGCGCCATTGCGCCGAGCGCCAGGGCCAGCAGCGCGCCGAGGGCGCCGACCAGCAGGGCCAGGCGCAGCGACAGTCGGCCTGGTGGCGTCATCGGCGCGCTTCCAGGACGTAGCCGACGCCGCGAATGGTATGGATCAGCTTGAGGTCGAAGCCGTCGTCGATCTTCGCCCGCAGGCGGCAGATGGCGACTTCCACCACGTTGGAGTCGTTGTCGAAGTTCATGTCCCAGATCAGCGAGATGATCTGCGTCCGGGTGATGACGTCGCCGTTGCGCCGCATCAGCAGGTGCAGCAGGGCGAACTCCTTGGTCGTCAGGTTGATCCGCACCCGGCCGCGGAAGGCCCGGTGGCGGCTGGCGTCCAGCTCCAGGTCGGCGACCCGCAGGACGTCCTGCATCGGTGCCTGGTCGTGGCGGCGCAGCAGCGAGCGGACCCGCGCCAGCAGTTCGGGGAACTGGAACGGCTTGACCATGAAGTCGTCGGCGCCGAGATCGAGGCCGCGCACCTTGTCGGTCAGCCTGCCATGCCCGGTGAGCATCATCACCCGCGCGCTGCTGCGTTCGCGCAGGCGGCGGAGCAGGTCCCAGCCGTCGATGCCGGGCAGGTTGACGTCGAGGATCACCAGTTCGTAAGGGTGTTGCAAGGCCATGTGCAGGCCGTCGATGCCATCGTTGGCGCGGTCGACGATGTAGCCGCTTTCGGTCAGGCCCTGGTGCAGGTAGTCGGCAGTCTTGACTTCATCTTCGATAATAAGGATGCGCATGTTCGCCCCTATATAAAGTATGGATTCATTTGCAAGTAAATGTTTAAGTGCATTGCTATAAAGTTACATTGCGGGCGTTGCCTGGATAGAGTCCTGGAAATGTAATTTCATATCGTTGCGCTGCTTCGATGATAATTATCGAATGACCGGGTAGTTCTCCCGGGAGTCCGCCTGAAAACTTTGGAAATGTCCGCGGCGCAAGCACCGCTGGGCGTGAGGGGCAATGCCTTTTGTAAGCGCATGTTGCTTTTGTCCCTATGTTTCATCCAACTATTGCCAGTCTCTTCGAAGGTTGCCGAAGTGTAACCGCTAATTGTCCGTGGAGAATATTCATTACCGACTTGTAATTCTTCCGTCACCTTGCCGATAAGCCCCGCTACCTAACATCTGCCGCATCCCGGAAGTGCAACTTCGAATATCGCCGGCGAGATATCGCCGATGAACGGTTGCGTGGTTCCGGGCCGGTAATGGATCGCCGTCGCCGACGACGATCAGCAGACGAGGAGCGGAACATGCCGATACTTCGGCCACTGGCCAGCGCGGGGAAACGCGCCTGCTGGCTACTGATGGGACTCTGCCTGGGCCTGCCGGCCCTGGCGAACGAGGCGCCGGTGAGTTTCAACGGCACTTCGATCAGCCTCGAGCAGGCGTTGGAGCGGGCCCTGCGGAGCAACCCCGAGCTGGCGGCGGTGGGGCGCGAGACCGAGATCGCCAGCGGCGCGCGGCAGCAGGCCGGGCTGATCCCCAACCCGGATCTGTCCTGGAGCGTCGAGGACACCCGCCAGGGCAATCGCCAGACCAGCGTCAGCATCGCCCAGCCGCTGGAGCTGGGCGGCAAGCGCGGCGCGCGGGTGGAGGTGGCGAAACGCGGCAGCGAGATCGCCTGGACCCAACTGGAAGTCCGTCGCGCCGAACTGCGCGCCCAGGTCCGTGGCGCCTACTACGCGGCGCTGACCGCGCAGGAGCGGGTGCGCCTGGCGAAGACCTCCCTGGACCTGGCCAGGCGCGCGCTGCAGGCCGCCGACCGACGGGTCAAGGCCGGCAGCATCTCTTCGGTGGAACGGGTCCGCGCCCAGGTCCTGGCGGACAACGCCCAGCTCGACCTGAGCCAGGCGGAGCTGGAGCAGCAGCGCACCTATGTGCAGCTGTCGAGCACCTGGGACGAGCCGCAGCCAGGCTTCGCCAAGGTCGGCGGTGCGCTCGACGCGGTGCCGGCGAGCATCACCCGTGGCGCCTTGCTGCGCCATCTCGACGAGTCGCCGACCTTGCGCCTGGCGGCCCAGGAGGTAGCGCGCGGCGAGGCCCAGGTCGACCTGGAGAAGCGCCAGCGCATCCCCAACCTGACGGTCAGCATCGGTAGCAAGTACGACCAGACCGCCCGCGACGGACGTGGCGAACGGGTCAACCTGATCGGCCTGTCGATGCCGCTGCCGCTGTTCGACCGCAACCAGGGCAACATCTACGCCGCCCAGAGCCGTGCCGACCAGGCCCGCGACCTGCAGCGCGCGACCCTGCTGCGCCTGCGCAGCGAAGCGGTGCAGGCCTACGACCAGTTGCGCACCTCGGAACAGGAGCTGGCGCTGGTCCGCCGCGACCTGCTGCCCGGCGCACAGAGCGCGCTGGACTCGATGACCCGCGGCTTCGAGATGGGCAAGTTCAACTTCCTCGACGTGCTCGACGCCCAGCGCACCCTGGTCGGCGTCCGTGCCCAGTACGTGCGCGCGCTGGACGCCGCGGCGCAGGCGCGGGTGAGCATGGAGCGCCTGCTCGGCGAAGACATCGGCCACCTCGGCCAGTGAGATTTCCGGGGCGGGCCGCCGGCGCGCCCCCCGAACGGTTCGGGAGAACAGAATGGGCAAGAAGACGATTATCGCGGTGACCGCACTGGCACTGCTCGGCCTGGGCGGCGGCGCCTACCTGGAGCTGGGCGGCAAGGCGCCGGCCGGCGCCGGCGAAGCGGCCGCCGAGGGCGAGGGCAGCGGACCGCGTGGCGGCATGTTGTTGCGCCAGGGCGACCTGACCCTGGAACTGCTGGTGCCGGAGGACGGCAGCCCGCTCAAGGCCTGGGTCGAGCGCGGCGGCAAGGCGCTGGCGCCGCAGGAGGTGGTCCTCGGCGCGGACGTCGAGCGTGCCACCGGCGAGGTCGAGGACCTGCTGTTCAAGGCCAGCGGCGATGGCCTGGTGGCCAATGCCGGGATCGCCGAGCCGCATGCCTTCACCGCGCGCCTCAAGCTGATGGCCGGCAAGCAGGGCTACGACTTCGCCTTCACCCGCGAGGAGGGCAAGCTGGAGCTGGATGCCGAGCAGATCGAGGCCGCCGGCATCACCCTCGATACGGCGCGGACGATCAGCCTGGCCCAGGTGGTCTCGCTGCCCGGCGAGATCCGCTTCAACGAGGACCGCACCGCGCATATCGTCCCGCGCCTGCCGGGAATCGTCGACAGCGTGCCGGCCAACCTTGGCCAGGCGGTGAAGCAGGGCGAGCTGCTGGCGGTGATCAGCAGCCCGCAGTTGTCCGACCAGCGCAGCGAATTCGCCGCCGCCCAGCGCCGCCTGAGCCTGGCGCAGAGCACCTACAAGCGCGAGCAGCAGCTGTGGAAGGAGGGCATTTCCGCCGAGCAGGAATTCCTGCTCGCCCGCCAGGGTTTGCAGGAAGCCGAGATCGCGCTGAACAACGCGCGGGCGAAGATCGCCGCGCTCGGCGGCAATCCCAGCCTGCAGGGCGGCAACCGCTACGAGCTGCGCGCGCCGTTCGCCGGGGTGCTGGTGGAAAAGCACCTGACTCAGGGCGAGCCGGTGGACGGCACCGCCAACGTCTTCACCCTGTCCGACCTGTCCTCGGTCTGGGCCACCTTCAACGTGCCCGCGCAACTGCTCGGCCAGGTCCGCGTCGGCAGCAAGGTCAAGGTGCTCGCCCAGGCGCTGGATAGCGAGGTGGAGGGCACCGTGTCCTACATCGGCGACCTGCTCGGCGAGCAGACCCGCGCGGCCACCGCCCGGGTCACCCTGAGCAACCCCGAGAGCACCTGGCGCCCGGGCCTGTTCGTTTCCGTGCAGGTGGCCGAGGCGACCCGCAAGGAAGTCCTGACGGTCGCCGACGGCGCGGTGCAGAACGTCGACGGCGAGGACGTGGTGTTCGTCCGCGTGGCCGACGGCTTCGTGGTCCAGCCGGTCAAGCTGGGCATCAGCGACGGCCAGCGCGTCGAGGTCCTCGAGGGCCTGCGCGCCGGCAGCCAGGTCGCCGCCAGCGGCAGCTTCATCCTCAAATCCGAACTGGGCAAGGGCTCGGCGGAACACGGTCACTGAGTCCCGCTCCAGGAGTCTTCGCATGTTCGAACGCATCATCCAATTCGCCATCGAGCAACGCTGGCTGGTCCTGCTGGCGGTGCTGGGGATGGCCGGGGTCGGCATCGGCAGCTACCAGAAGCTGTCCATCGACGCGGTCCCGGACATCACCAACGTCCAGGTGCAGATCAATACCGCCGCCCCCGGCTATTCGCCGCTGGAAGTGGAGCAGCGGATCACCTACCCGGTGGAGACCGTCATGGCCGGCCTGCCGGGTTTGCAGGAAACCCGTTCGCTGTCGCGGCCGGGGATTTCTCAGGTGACGGTGATCTTCGAGGAAGGCACCGACATCTACTTCGCCCGCCAGCAGGTCAACGAACGCCTGAGCACGGCGCGCGAGCAACTGCCGGAAGACATCTCGCCGACCCTCGGGCCGATCTCCACCGGTCTCGGCGAGATCTACCTGTGGACGGTAGAGGCCGAGGAGGGCGCGACCAAGGAGGACGGCAGCGCCTACACGCCCACCGACCTGCGCACCATCCAGGACTGGATCATCCGTCCGCAGTTGCGCAACGTGAAGGGCGTGGCCGAGATCAACACCATCGGCGGCTACGCCAAGCAATTCCTCATCGCCCCGGATCCGAAGAAGCTCGCGGCCTACAAGCTGACCCTCGGCGACCTGCAGAACGCCGTGCTGCGCAACAACGAGAACGTCGGCGCCGGCTACATCGAGCGGCGCGGCGAGCAGTTGCTGATCCGCGCGCCGGGCCAGGTCAAGGACATGGACGATATCCGCGGGATCATCGTTTCCAACGTCGACGGCGTGCCGATCCGTATCCGCGACGTCGCCGAGGTCGGCCTGGGCAAGGAGCTGCGCACCGGCGCGGCCACCGAGAACGGCCGCGAAGTGGTGCTCGGCACGGTGTTCATGCTGATCGGCGAGAACAGCCGGGAAGTGGCCCAGGCGGTCGGCCAGCGCCTGGAGGAGATCAACCGGACCCTGCCCAAGGGGGTCAAGGCGATCACCGTCTACGACCGCACCACCCTGGTGGACAAGGCCGTGGCCACGGTGAAGAAGAACCTGGTGGAAGGCGCGGCGCTGGTGATCGCGGTGCTCTTCCTGTTCCTCGGCAACATCCGCGCGGCGCTGATCACCGCCACCATCATCCCGCTGTCGATGCTGTTCACCTTCACCGGGATGGTCGGCAACAGGGTCAGCGCCAACCTGATGAGCCTCGGCGCGCTGGACTTCGGCATCATCGTCGACGGCGCCGTGGTGATCGTCGAGAACGCCATCCGCCGCCTGGCCCACGCCCAGGCCCACCACGGCCGCCAGCTGACCCGCGCGGAACGTTTCCACGAGGTCTTCGCCGCGTCCAGGGAGGCGCGCCGGGCGCTGATCTTCGGCCAGATCATCATCATGGTGGTGTACCTGCCGATCTTCGCCCTCACCGGGGTCGAGGGGAAGATGTTCCACCCGATGGCGTTCACCGTGGTCACCGCGCTGCTCGGCGCGATGATCCTCTCGGTGACCTTCGTCCCGGCGGCGATCGCGCTGTTCATCACCGGCAAGGTCAAGGAGGAGGAGAACTTCGTCATGCGCCGCGCGCGTCTGGCCTACGAACCGGCGCTGCGCTGGGTGCTCGGGCACCGCGCGCTGGTGGTCGGTGGCGCCCTCGGCGCGATCCTGCTCACCGCGCTGGTGGCCTCGCGGATGGGCAGCGAGTTCATTCCCAGCCTCAGCGAGGGCGACTTCGCCATGCAGGGCCTGCGGGTGCCGGGCACCAGCCTGACCCAGTCGGTCGAGATGCAGCAGACCCTGGAGAAGAAGCTGATGGGCAAGTTCCCGGAGATCGAGCGGGTCTTCGCCCGCACCGGGACCGCCGAGATCGCCTCCGACCTGATGCCGCCGAACGCCTCCGACAGCTACGTGATGCTCAAGCCGCAGAGCCAGTGGCCGGACCCGAAGAAGTCGCGGGAGGCGCTGCTGGAAGAGTTGCAGGCCGCGGCCCTTGAGGTGCCGGGCAGCGTCTACGAGTTCTCCCAGCCGATTCAGTTGCGCTTCAACGAACTGATCTCCGGGGTGCGCAGCGACGTCGCGGTGAAGGTCTTCGGCGACGACATGCAGGTGCTCAACGACACCGCGGAGAAGATCTCCAAGGTGCTGCAAGGCATCGACGGCGCCTCCGAGGTGAAGGTCGAGCAGACCACCGGCCTGCCGGTGCTGACGGTGGACATCGACCGCGACAAGGCGGCACGCTTCGGCCTCAATGTCGGCGACATCCAGGACACCGTGGCCACCGCCCTCGGCGGACGCAATGCCGGTACCCTGTTCGAGGGCGACCGCCGCTTCGACATCGTCATCCGCCTGCCGGAAACCCTGCGCGCCGACCTGCCGGCACTGTCCAACCTGCTGATCCCGCTGCCGCCGAACAACCTGGCGCGGATCGATTTCATCCCGCTGTCGGACGTGGCGCGCCTCGACCTCTCGCCGGGACCGAACCAGATCAGCCGGGAGAACGGCAAGCGGCGCATCGTGGTCAGCGCCAACGTGCGTGGCCGCGACATCGGCTCGTTCGTGCTGGAAGCGCAACAGAAGCTGCAGGACGGGGTGAAGATCCCGGCCGGCTACTGGACCACCTGGGGCGGCCAGTTCGAACAGTTGCAGTCCGCCGCCAAGCGCTTGCAGGTAGTGGTGCCGGTGGCGCTGCTGCTGGTGTTCACCTTGCTCTTCGCCATGTTCAACAACGTCAAGGACGGCCTGCTGGTGTTCACCGGTATCCCCTTCGCCCTCACCGGCGGGGTGCTGGCCCTGTGGCTGCGCGGGATACCGCTGTCGATCTCGGCGGCGGTGGGTTTCATCGCCCTGTCCGGGGTGGCGGTGCTCAACGGCCTGGTGATGATCTCCTTCATCCGCAACCTGTTGCAGGAAGGACGCAGCCTCGACCAGGCGGTGTGGGAGGGCGCCATCACCCGTCTGCGTCCGGTGCTGATGACCGCCCTGGTGGCGTCCCTCGGTTTCGTGCCGATGGCCCTGGCCACCGGCACCGGCGCCGAGGTGCAGCGGCCGCTGGCGACGGTGGTGATCGGCGGCATCCTGTCCTCGACCATGCTGACCCTGCTGGTGCTGCCGGTGCTCTATCGCTGGACCCACGGGCGCGACGCCGGACCGCGCGAGGAGACGCCGGCGGCCGGCTGAAGCGGGCGCGCAAGCGGGCCGGCAGGGGAAACCCTGGCGGCCCTTTTTCGTTGGCCGTTGGACGGATTCCGTTCGATTACCGCACGCGATTGCCGGCCCGGATTGTCGCCGGCGGAGGGCTTGCGTAGTGTGGGTGGACGTTCCGCGCCCGGCGCTTGGCGCCGCGCGACGATAACAACAACGATAGCAGCCTGAGTGTCCTGCCCATGAATGCCTCCTTGCTCAGCGAGCGCAGCCGGGTGTTCGAACGTGCCGACCCCTATGCGGTGTCCGGCTACGTCAACCGGCACGTCGGTACGCACTGCATACGCCTGCCGGCCGCCGGCAGGCCGCAAGCCAGCCTCGACCACCGCACCTTCGCCAGCCTCGACCTGTGCCGGATCAGCTACGGCGCGGCGGTACGGGTCACCTCGCCGGCGCTGGAAAGCATCTTCCACCTGCAGATCCTCCTGCGCGGCCACTGCCTGTGGCGCGGCGGCGGGCAGGAACACGCCCTGGCGCCGGGCGAGCTGTTGCTGATCAACCCGGACGACCCGGTCGACCTGACCTATTCGGCGGACTGCGAGAAATTCATCGTCAAGCTGCCCTGCGCGCTGCTCGAAGCGATCTGCGCCGAGCAGCGCTGGAGCCATCCGGCACGCGGCGTGCGCTTCCTCGAACATCGCTATCGCCTGGACCAACTGGAAGGCTTCGTCGGCCTGCTCGCCCTGGTCTGCCGCGAGGCCGAGTCCGGCGAGCGGCTGGCGCGGGTCGACAGCCACTTCGAGCAGATCCTCGGCAGCAAGCTGCTGACCCTGCTGAAGACCAACGTCAGCCGCGAGGACCCCGGCGATGCGCAGGTCGTCTTCGCCCGCCTCGATGCCTACATCCGCCGCCATCTGCAGAGCGAGATCGAGGTCGCGGCGCTGGCCGAGCAGGCGCACATGAGCACTCGCTCGCTGTACGCGCTGTTCGAGCGCCTGCTTGGCGAGAGCCCTCGGCAATACATTCGCCGGCTGCGCCTGGAGCGCATCCGCGCCTGCCTGGAAGACCCCGGCTGCCGGGTACGCAACCTCACCGAACTGGCCCTGGACTTCGGTTTCGCCCACCTCGGCCGCTTCGCCGAGCAATATCGCCGGCAGTTCGGCGAGCTGCCTTCGGAAACCCTGCGCCGGCGCGCCTAGCGCCGACCGCCACGGCGTGCAGGAATCGGCCAGCGATCCGCAGGCAACGGATATCCCCAGCAGCACGCGCTACCTAACCTGACCGGGCCTGAACAATAACAACGGAGGCCCCGGCCATGTCCCTGGGTAGCGATTACTTGCGTTCTCTGCTCGAGGAAGACCCCGAGCGCGGCGTCTACCGCTGCAAGCGGGAGATGTTCACCGACCCACGCCTGTTCGAACTGGAGATGAAGCACATCTTCGAGGGCAATTGGGTCTATCTCGCCCACGAAAGCCAGGTTGCCGGAATCAACGACTACCTGACCACCCAGATCGGCCGCCAGTCGATCGTCATCGCGCGCAACCGCGACGGCCAGCTCAACGCCTTCATCAACGCCTGCAGCCACCGTGGCGCGATGCTCTGCCGGCACAAGAGCGGCAATCGCAGCAGCTATACCTGTCCGTTCCACGGCTGGACCTTCAACAACTCCGGCAAGCTGCTCAAGGTCAAGGACCCGGCCGAGGCCGGCTACCCGCAGGGCTTCAACTGCGAGGGCTCGCACGACCTGACCCGGGTGGCGCGCTTCGAGTCCTACCGTGGCTTCCTGTTCGGCAGCCTCAACCCCGATGTCAGGCCGCTGGCCGAGCACCTGGGCGAGTCGGCGAAGATCATCGACATGATCGTCGACCAGTCGCCGGAAGGCCTCGAAGTGCTGCGCGGCTCTTCCAGCTATGTCTACGAAGGCAACTGGAAGCTTACCGCCGAGAACGGCGCCGACGGCTACCACGTCAGTTCGGTGCACTGGAACTACGCGGCGACCCAGAGCCAGCGCCAGCAGCGCGACGCCGCGGACCAGCTGCGGACCATGAGCGCCGCCGGCTGGGCCCGGCAGGGCGGCGGCTTCTACTCGTTCGAGCATGGCCACATGCTGCTCTGGAGTCGCTGGGCCAACCCCGAGGACCGGCCGGCCTTCGAGCGCCGCGCCGAGCTTGCCCGCGACTTCGGCGAGGCCCGCGCCGACTGGATGATCGAGAACTCGCGCAACCTCTGCCTGTACCCCAACGTGTACCTGATGGACCAGTTCAGCTCGCAGATCCGCATCGCCCGGCCGCTGTCGGTGGACCGCACGGAAATCACCATCTACTGCATCGCGCCGAAAGGCGAGAGCGCCGAGGCGCGCGCCCGGCGCATCCGCCAGTACGAGGATTTCTTCAACGTCAGCGGCATGGCCACCCCGGACGACCTGGAGGAGTTCCGTTCCTGCCAACAGGGCTACCAGGGCAGCGTGGTCGGCTGGAACGACCTGTCGCGCGGCGCCGAACACTGGATAGAGGGCGCCGACGCGGCGGCCGCGGCCATCGACCTGCGGCCGCGCCTGAGCGGCGTGCGCACCGAGGACGAAGGGCTGTTCGTATTGCAGCATCGCTACTGGCAGGAGGCGCTGCTCGCCGCCCTGGAGCGCGAACGGACGCAGCGCGTGGCGCTGCGGGAGGTGGCGTCATGAGCCTGGGCTACGACGCCCTGCGCGATTTCCTCTACCGCGAGGCGCGCTATCTCGACGACAAGGATTGGGACGCCTGGCTGGCGTTGTACGCCGCGGACGCCAGTTTCTGGATGCCGTCCTGGGACGACCGCGACCAGCTCACCGAGGACCCGCAGCGGGAAATCTCGCTGATCTGGTACGGCAACCGCGGCGGCCTGGAGGACCGGGTATTCCGCATCCGCACCGAGCGCTCCAGCGCGACCCTGCCGGACACCCGCACCTCGCACAACCTGAGCAACATCGAACTGCTCGGCGAGGACGACGGCATCTGCCGCGCGCGCTGCAACTGGCACACCCTGAGCTATCGCTACAAGACCGTGGACAGCTACTTCGGCACCACCTTCTACGACCTCGACGTACGCGGCGAGAGTCCGCTGATCAAGGCCAAGAAAGTGATCCTGAAGAACGACTACGTTCGCCAGCTGATCGACGTCTACCACGTCTGACGCCCGCGCCGGCGGGCTGTCGAGGGACATGCCATGAACCATCGGATCGCACTCAACTTCGAAGACGGGGTGACCCGCTTCATCCATGCCGCGCCCGGCGAGACCGTGGCCGACGCGGCCTACCGCCAGGGCATCAACATCCCCCTGGACTGCCGCGACGGCGCCTGCGGCACCTGCAAGTGCCTGGCCGAGGCCGGGCGCTATGCGCTGGGCCAGGACTACATCGACGATGCCCTCAGCGCCGAGGAAGCCGCCCGCGGCTACGTGCTGACCTGCCAGATGCGCGCCGAAAGCGACTGCGTGCTGCGCGTGCCGGCGTCCTCGACCCTGTGCAGGACCGGCCAGGCGCGCTACGAGGCGCGCATCAGCGAAGTCCGGCAACTCTCGCCGAGCACCATCGGCCTGTCGCTGCGCGGCGAGGCGCTGGCCAGCCTGGCGTTCCTGCCCGGGCAGTACGTCAACCTCCAGGTGCCCGGCAGCGAGCAGCGCCGCGCCTACTCCTTCAGCTCGCTGGCGAAGGACGGCGAGGTCAGCTTCCTGATCCGCAACGTCCCCGGCGGGCTGATGAGCGGCTTCCTCAGTGGCACGGCCAGGGCCGGCGACAGCCTGGCGATGGACGGCCCGCTGGGCAGTTTCTACCTGCGCGAGATTCGCCGGCCATTGCTGATGCTGGCCGGTGGCACCGGCCTGGCGCCGTTCACCGCGATGCTCGAACGGATCGCCGAGCAGGGCAGCGCGCACCCGCTGCACCTGGTCTACGGGGTGACCCACGACGTCGACCTGGTCGGGCTCGAGCGCCTGGAGGCGTTCGCCGAACGGATTCCCGGCTTCACCTGGAGCGCCTGCGTGGCCAGCGCCGACAGCGACTATCCGCGCAAGGGCTACGTGACCGAGCACATCGCCGCGCAGCACCTGCACGAGGGCGACGTCGACATCTACCTGTGCGGGCCGCCGCCGATGGTCGAGGCGGTCGAGCGCTACCTGCGCGAGCAGGGCGTGCGCCCGGCGAATTTCTACTACGAAAAGTTCGCCGCCAGCGCGGCCTGAACCCGAGCGAGCCAAGGAGATTCCCATGAACGACAGATTCCGCGACAAGGTCGCCCTGGTCAGCGGCGCCGCCCAGGGCATCGGCCTGGGCGTGGCCCGGCGCCTGCTGGAGGAAGGCGCGCGGGTGGTGGCGGTGGACCGCTCCGAGCTGGTCCACGAACTGGCCGGTGACGCCTGCCTGTGCCTGACCGCCGACCTGGAGCGCTATGCCGAATGCCAGCGGGTACTGGAGCGGACCCTGGAGCGTTTCGGCCGGCTGGACATCCTGGTCAACAACGTCGGCGGCACCCTCTGGGCGAAGCCCTACCAGCACTACGCCGAGGACGAGATCGAGGCCGAGCTGCGGCGTTCGCTGCTGCCCACCTTGTGGTGTTGCCGCGCGGCGCTGCCGGCGATGCTGGCGCAGGGCAGCGGGGCGATCGTCAACGTCTCGTCGGTCGCCACCCGCGGGGTCAACCGGGTGCCCTATGGCGCCGCCAAGGGCGGGGTGAACGCGCTGACCGCCTGCCTGGCGTTCGAGACCGCCGACCAGGGCATCCGCGTCAACGCGGTGGCGCCGGGCGGCACCGACGCGCCGCCGCGAAGGATTCCGCGCAACGCCGCAGCGCAGAGCGAGGAGGAGCGGCGCTGGTATCGACAGATCGTCGAGCAGACCCTCGACAGCAGCCTGATGAAACGCTACGGCAGCATCGACGAGCAGGTCGCGGCGATCCTCTTCCTCGCCTCCGACGAGGCGTCCTACATCACCGGCGTGACCCTGCCGGTAGCTGGCGGCGACCTCGGCTGAGCGCTTCAGTCGCCGCTTTCGGTGAACTTCTCCAGGTACAGCCGCAGATGTTCCAGGGAGCGCTCGCGCAGCCACTGGCGGACCGCCTCGACCATCGGCGGCGGCCCGCACAGGTAGAGGTCGAAAGCTTCGTCGCGCAAGCGGGCGGCGTCGAAATGCTCGTGCAGGTAGCCGCGCCGGCCGTCCCAGTCGGCGTCCGCCTCGCTGAGCACCGGGACGAAGCGGAAGCCGGGAAGCCGCTCGGCGTAGCCGGCGATCCGCTGCAATTCGCAGAGATCGGCGGCGCGGCGTACTCCATAGTAGAGATGCACCGGCCACTCGCAGCCGCGCTCGGCCAGTTCGTCGAGCATGCCGAGGAACGCCGACAGGCCGGTGCCGCCGGCCACCAGCAGCAACGGACGCTCCACCTGGCGCAGGTAGAAGGTGCCCAGCGGCGCCTCGAAGCGGATCTCGTCGCCGACCCGGCACCCTTGGCGCAGGTAGTCGCTCATGGCGCCGCCCGGGAGCAGGCGGATGAGGAACTGCAGGTGGTTCTGCGGATTCGGCCGGTTGGCGAAGGAGTAGGCGCGCCGGCAGTCGCTGCCGGGTACTTGCAGGCGCGCGTACTGGCCGGGCAGGAAGTCCAGCTGGCGGCCCGCGGCGCCGGCGTCGAGGCGGAGCAGCGCGGTGTCCTCGGAGAGCAGGCGCAGTTCGCGCACCACGCCACTGTGCGCCTGGGCCGCGGCGGCATGGCAGAGAGTCGAGGCGAAGTCGAAGTAGAAGGCCGCGTCGGAGCGCACCCGGGTCTGGCAGGCGAGCACCTTGCGCTGCTCCAGGTCGGCGGCGGAGAGGGTGTCCTCGTCGGCGTAGTCCAGGCTGTAGCTGCCCGCCTCGCAGCGGCCCATGCAGGTGCCGCAGACCCCTTCGCGGCAGTCCAGCGGCAGGTTGATGCCGTGGCGCAGGGCGGCGTCGAGGAGCAGGTCGTCGTGGCCGACGGGCAGGAACAGGGTCTTGCCGTCGGCGAAGCTGAGGGCGACTTTGTGATTCATCGTGACGGGGCCCGCCGTTCAGAGGTGGTAGAAGTCGAGGACCGAGTCGATCCGGTCGTTGAGCAGGACGATGTGCTTGCGCGCGATCAGCCAGGCCTCGCCATGGGGTTTCAGGCGGTAGGTGGCATGGCCGAAGAAGCTGCCGGTCTGGTCCAGGCGCTGGAACAGGGTCTGCCAGTTGACCCGCACTCGCAGCAGGCCTTCGCCTTCCTCGGCGATGCGCACGTTGCCGATCTGGTGCAGGGTGCGCGGCATCGGCACGGTGGACGCGGCCTTGCCGGTGCGGATACGGAACACCCGGTCTTCCAGGCCGGCACGGCTGGGGTAGTAGATCAGCGACATCTCGCGCTTCGGATCGCGGGTGTAGCGGTGCTCGGACTCCCACTGCGGCAGGTGGAACTCGCACTGTTCGTCGAACTGCGCGAGGTAGCCGTCCCAGTCCTGGGCATCGCAGAGTTCGGCGTGGCGGTAGAGGAACTGTTCGACGCGGTACTGCAGTCCGGCGTTCATGGGGTCACCTCCTTCGCGCACAGGGCCAGGCGCTCCAGGCCGTCGAGGAGGAAGCGCCGCCAATGCGCGTGCTGGTTGACGTAGAGGCCTTCGTGGGTGATTTCGGTGCCGGTCAGCAGCGGCGCGATACCCAGCGCCTGGCTGTTCGGCGTCGCGCCTTCGAGCCACTTGCCGTGGCCGCGGGAGATGTCGCTCCAGCGCTCCAGGCGGGCCTGGAAGCCACGCTGGGCTTCGCGGAACTCCACCAGGTCGTCGGGCGTGCCCATCCCGGAGACGTTGAAGAAGTCCTCGAACTGGCGGATCCGGTTCTCCCGGTCGGCGTCCGACTCGCCCTTGACGCCGATGCACTGGCTGACGATCTCGGTACGGTTCCAGGCCAGCGGGCGGACGATGCGCAGCTGCGAGCTGATCTGGTCGATGACGAACAGGCTGGGGTAGAGATTGAGATTGCGCAGGCGATGCATCATCCACTCGGCGCGGGCCTGGCCGTATTCCGCCACCAGCCGCGGCATCACGTTGGCGTAGCCGGGGCGTACGGCGGGGTTGGGCATCTCGCTGAAGAGCACGCTGTGGCCGTTGGCGAAGGAGAACCAGCCGTCGTCGGTGGCCGCGTCGCCGGCGCCGAGCTTGCTGTAGTCAAGGGTGGCGGCCGCGCCGCCGCGCTCGGCCTCGACCTGCTGGCGGTGCTGCACGGTGGCTACGTAGTTGTAGTGCACGGTACTGACGTGATAGCCGTCCAGGCCATTCTCGTTCTGCAGCTTCCAGTTGCCTTCGTAGGTGTAGGTGGAGGTGCCGGGCAGCACTTCCAGCTCGCCGCTGGGAGACTGCGCCACCAGCATGTCGAGGAACACCCGGGCGTCGCCGAGGAAGTCCACCAGGTCGTCCTCGCCGGCGACGTCCAGGCTGACGAAGACGAAGCCCCTGTAGCTCTGGATGCGCGCTTTCTTCAGGCCGCGGGTGGCCTTGTCGAAGCCTTCCGGGTATTCGCCTGGCGCCTTGACCTTCACCAGCCGGCCGTCGTTCTTGTAGCACCAGGCATGGAACGGACAGGTGAAGGTCGACTGGTTGCCCTTGCCGACCCGCACCAGGGTCGCGCCGCGATGCTGGCAGGCGTTGACCAGCGCGTGCAACTGGCCGTTGCCGTCGCGGGTGACGATCAGCGGCTGGCGTCCGGCGCGCAGGGTGACGAAGTCGTGGGGCCTGGCCAGTTCGCTCTCGTGACAGGCGTAGATCCAGTTCTTCTCGAAGATCAGCTCCATCTCCAGATCGAACAGCTCCGGTTCGGTGAACATGTCCCGGGCGATGCGGAAGATGCCTTCCTCGGGACGGAAGTCGAGGCAGCCGCCGACATAGTCGCGCCACTGTTCGAGGCTTCTGCGGGTAGCGTTCATGCGTTCTCACCCTTGTGCGTTGTCGTTATGGGTGACCCATTCAACGGCCGCGAGCGGGGGCGGGCTATCCGCTTAGTCGACGATGCGCATCCCGAAAATGCGTGGCCGCCGAGAAGCGGCCGGGGGCCTCGCGGAGGGCTCGTTCCGGGTTCGAGCGGCGCTTGCGGCGGACGCTTTGTCCGGAAAGTCGGCGAACGCTATCCGGATAGTGGAGGATGCGGGGAGCCGGCCTTGCGCCGGCATATGCCTTGCATTTTGCTGAAAACAGAGCGCCAGCAGAGCGCACCCCCAGCCTTGCCGTGTCGAGTGCCGAACCATGATGAGGAGCCATCCCGTCGCCGATCGTGGCGATCTCCATGCCGACCACCTGGACCTGGCCGCCGCCCGTTCCTGGATGTCGAAGGTCTGCGGGCCGCACCGGCTCGAAGCGGCGAGCCCGGGACTGGTGCAGTTCCAGCACCACGGCAACGTGCTGAAGTCGATGTGCACCACCCTCGGCTACATCGGCTACGGTACCGACGTCACCATCACCGTCGAGGATGCCGCGGCGTTCAACGCCTACAGCCTGAGCCTGCCGCTCAGCGGCGAGCAGGAGCTGTGCCGGGGCGGGCTGCGCCTGCTCTCCGACGTCCGCCGCGGGGTGATCATCGCGCCCAACGAGCGCCAGGAGCTGAGCATCGCCGGGGACTGCCGCAAGCTGCAGGTGGTGATCGGCCGCACGGCGATGCGCAAGGTCCTGGAGGAGATGTTGCAGCGGCCGATCGATACGCCCTTGCGCTTCGATCCGGAAATGGATGCCCTGGACGGCGCCTCCGCGTCCTGGTGGCGCACCGTGCGGCACATCAGCGAGGAGATGGCGCGCAGCGAACTCTACGCCCAGGCGTTTTTCAGCAGCGACCTGGAGCGCGCGCTGATCAAGGGACTGATCCTGGCCCAGCCGAACAACTACAGCGAGGCCCTGCAGCAGGGCCTTGGCGGGCGCCCGCCGCACTACCTGCTGCGTGCCCGCGAGTTTCTCCAGGCCAACGCCCGCGAGACCCTGAGCCTGGAGGACGTGGAACGCGCCGCCGGAGTCTCGCGGTTCAAGCTGTTCGAGGGCTTCCGTCGCTACTTCGGGGTGTCGCCGATGAGCTACCTGAAGCACTACCGGCTCGCCGCGGTGCGCGAGGAGATCCTCGCCAGCGGCGGCGCCCGCAGCATCTCGACGATCGCCCTGGGCTGGGGCTTCAGCCACCTCGGACGCTTCTCCGTGGACTACCGCAAGCGCTTCGAGGAAACCCCGAGCATGACCCAGCGCCGCGCCGCGCGGCGCTCCTGAGAGGGCACTCAGGCGTCCTCGCGGCCGATCAGCGCCAGGCAGCGCCGCAGGTGCGGGGAGCCGTCGCCCTGGCGCCGGCTGACGATGATCGGCGAGGTCAGGGAGGCGTCGGCCAGGACCTGGTAGGCGACGTCGTCGCGGTGCTGCAACTGCACCGAGGCCGGCACCAGGGTCGCGCCGAGTCCGGCGGCGACCAGGCCGATGGCGGTCTGCATTTCGTTGGCCCATTGCGTCACGCGCAGGCTCAGGCCGTGGGTGGCGAACAGCGCCAGCACATGGTCGGCGTAGCTCGGTCGCGGCTGGCCGGGGTAGAGCACGAACGGCTCGCGCGACAGGCGCTCCAGGCTCAGCGGCTGGCCAAGCAACGGGTGCCCGGCGGGCAGGGCGGCGACCAGCGGCTCTTCGCTGAGCACGCTCTGGCGGATCGCCGGGTCGTCGATGCGGATGCGTCCGAAACCGATGTCGATGCGCCCGCTCTTCAGCGCCTCGACCTGTTGCAGGGTGGTCATCTCCAGCAGGCCCAGCTCCAGCTCCGGGTCGCCGCGCAGGTGGCGGATCAGCTCCGGCAGCACGCCATACAGCGCCGAGGGCACGAAGCCGATGCCGAACCACTGGCGCTGGCCCTGGCCGATCCGCCGGGTGCTGTCGCAGATGCTCTCCAGTTGGTCCAGGAGCGTCGCGCTCTGTTCGTGGAAGAAGCGCCCGGCTTCGGTCAGGCGCAGCGGCCGGCCGCGCTCCAGCAGGGCCACCCCGAGCATTTCCTCGAGTTGCTGGATCTGCCGGCTCAGCGGTGGCTGGGCGATGTGCAGTTGCTCGGCGGCGCGGGTGAAGTTGAGGGTCCGGGCCAGCGCCTGGAAGTAGCGCAGGTGACGAAGCTCCATGATACCTCCAGGGTATGGTTAGAGAGGAAGATGATATTGGACCCCAGTGAAGAAGGCGATGGATGCTTGGCCGAAACGACGGCGAAACCTGCTCGGTATCGAGCGAGCCTTGAGCGGCGAACCGTCGAAAACCCGACCGCAACCCTGGTGGACCCCCGAGAATGAGCCAAGCCGTGATCCAAAGCCTCGAGTCGATCATCGTCGACCTGCCGACCATCCGCCCGCACAAGCTGGCCATGCACACCATGAACCGGCAGACCCTGGTGATCCTCCGCCTGCGTTGCAGCGACGGCATCGAGGGCCTTGGCGAAGCCACCACCATCGGTGGCCTGGCCTACGGCAGCGAGAGCCCGGAGAGCATCAAGAGCAATCTCGACGCACATTTCGCCCCGTTGCTGCTGGGCCAGCCGGCGGACAACGTGAATGCCGCGATGCAGCGCCTGGACCGGCACATCAGGGGCAACACCTTCGCCCGCTCGGCGGTCGAGACCGCCTTGCTCGACGCCCATGGCAAGCGCCTCGGCCTGGCCGTCAGCGAACTGCTCGGCGGACGCCTGCACGACAGCCTGGAGGTGGCCTGGACCCTGGCCAGCGGCGACACCGGCCGCGACATCGAGGAAGCCGAGCGGATGCTCGACCTGCGCCGCCACCGGCACTTCAAGCTGAAGATCGGCGCCGGTGAGGTGGATGCCGACGTGGCCCACGCGATCGCCATCAAGCGCGCCCTCGGCGAGCGCGCCAGCGTGCGGGTGGA
Organism: Pseudomonas sp. PS1(2021); assembly: GCF_020405165.1. Taxonomy (NCBI): domain Bacteria; kingdom Pseudomonadati; phylum Pseudomonadota; class Gammaproteobacteria; order Pseudomonadales; family Pseudomonadaceae; genus Pseudomonas; species Pseudomonas sp. PS1(2021). Next base: position 1,615,256 of record NZ_CP084484.1, read on the forward strand.
CGTCAACCAGGCCTGGGACGAAGGCGTTGCCCAGCGTGCCTGCGCGACGCTCGGCGACAACGGCATCGCCCTGATCGAACAGCCCATCGCCCGCCACAACCGCGTCGGCCTGGCGCGCCTGAGCAGCCGCGGCGGCGCGCCGATCATGGCCGACGAGGCCATCGAGAGCGTCGAGGATGCCTTCCACCTGGCTCGCGAGGGCGCCGCCCCGGTGTTCGCCCTGAAGATCGCCAAGAACGGCGGACCGCGCGCGGTGCTGCGTAGCGCGGCGATCGCCGAAGCGGCCGGGATCGGCCTGTACGGCGGGACCATGCTCGAGGGCGGCATCGGCACCCTGGCCGCCGCCCACGCCTTCGTCACCCTCGACCGCCTGGCCTGGCACAGCGAACTGTTCGGCCCGTTGCTGCTGACCGAGGACATCCTCCTTGAGTCGCCGCGCTACCAGGATTTCCACTTGCACGTGCCGCGTGCGCCGGGTCTCGGCCTGGCGCTCGACGAAGAGCGCCTGGCGCGCTTCCGCCGGCGCTGAAGCCATTCCGCAGACAGAGGAGAAACGACCGATGCTGTTCCACGTGAAGATGACCGTGAAGTTGCCCGTCGACATGGACCCGCAACAGGCCGAGCGGCTCAAGGCCGAGGAGAAGGAAATGGCCCAGCGCCTCCAGCGCGAGGGCAGCTGGCGGCACCTCTGGCGGATCGCCGGGCACTACGCCAACTACAGCCTGTTCGACCTGCCCAGCGTCGAGGCGCTGCACGACACCCTGACCCGGCTGCCGCTGTTTCCCTACATGGACATCGAGATCGACGGGCTTTGCCGGCATCCCTCGTCGATCCATGCCGACGACCGCTGAGATTCCCTTCCCACGCCCGACAACAACAAGCAGAGGCAAACGCCATGACCGTGAAGATTTCCCAGACTGCCGACGTCCAGCGCTTCTTCGAAGAGGCCAGCGGCCAGCTCAACGAACGCGGCGATCCGCGCACCAAGGCCCTGGTGCGGCGCATCCTCGACGACACGGCGAAGTTGATCGAAGAGATGCAGGTCACGCCCGACGAATTCTGGAAAGCGGTGGACTACCTGAACCGCCTGGGCAGCCGCCAGGAGGCCGGCCTGCTGGCCGCCGGGCTGGGCCTGGAGCATTACCTGGACCTGCTGCTCGACGCCCAGGACGCCGAGGCCGGCCTCACCGGCGGCACGCCGCGCACCATCGAAGGGCCGCTCTACGTCGCCGGCGCGCCGCTGAGCGACGGCGAGGCACGGATGGACGACGGCCGCGACCCCGGCACCGTGATGTTCCTCCAGGGCCGCGTCAGCGGTCCCGACGGCCAGCCGCTGGCCGGGGCCATCGTCGATGTCTGGCACGCCAATACCCAAGGCACCTATTCCTACTTCGACAGCAGCCAGTCCGAATACAACCTGCGCCGGCGCATCCGCACCGACGCCGACGGCCGCTACCGTGCGCGCAGCATCGTGCCGTCCGGCTACGGCTGCCCGAGCGACGGCCCGACCCAGGAACTGCTCGACCGCCTCGGCCGCCACGGCCAGCGGCCGGCGCACATCCACTTCTTCGTCTCGGCGCCCGGCCATCGCCACCTGACCACCCAGATCAACCTGGCGGGCGACCGCTACCTGTGGGACGACTTCGCCTACGCCACCCGCGATGGGCTGATCGGCGACCTGCGCTTCAACGACGATCCCGCCGCGGCCCGCGACCGCGGCGTGGAGGGCGGACGCTTCGCCGAACTGGATTTCGACTTCCAGCTCCAGGCCAGCCCGGCGCCCGCCGCCGAGCGCCGCAGCCAGCGGCCGCGGGCATTGCAGGAGTAAGGCGGGAAACGGGGAGGGCGGCTGGTCGCTGGCGACCATGCCGCCTTCTTCCGCCAGGCGCGACGGCGGATAAAAAAAGGCGCCATGACTGGCGCCTCAGGACTTGTCCAAAGGAGCAACCCAAAAAGGACAAGTGTATTGCTCGGTGAATGGCTGCTCAGCCGTTGCCGTTCTTGCGCTCGGCGCATTTGCTGCGGTCGGTCTTCTGCGCTTGCGCTTCCAGTTGTTGCTTCTGCAGGCGCTTTTCGCGCAGTTCTTTCTGCGCGGCGCGGAATTCGGCGTTGTACTGCCAGGAGCGTTCGCTGCCGTCCTGGGCCTGGGCAGTGGCCGCGCCGGTCGCCAGCAGGGCGGCCAGCAGCATCGGGATGATCTTCATGGCAAACCTCTCGGGTTGGCTCGTCGCCGGGGCGAGGTATTCGTCCCGTTTGAGCAAAGAGTAAGAGCGGACGGATTACCCGAGGGTGAGTGGAAAATTACGTTTCCGATAACTTCGGCGATGCTCCGTTGCATGGCGGAGGAGTCTGCGCGAAGCGCATTAAGTGCGAGTTAAGATTGCGGAAAAGTAATCCCCGCCTCATGTCTGCGTCATTTCCCCGGTTCCAGAATCAGCCCCACGGTCAATGCCGGTTGCGGCAGGACTGCGCGGGGGCGCGATCGACCAGAAGTTCACGCACAGCCAGCGCCGCAAGGCATGGCCGCAGAAGAAAAACAGACATGAACCGATCTGGAGCAATCGCCATGCAAGGGGATGGAAAGAAACGACTGTGGACGCTTCCACTGCTGCTGGGCGCCGGACTGATGGCCTCGGCCGTCGCCGAGGAGAACGCCGAGCGGAGCAAGGAAGGTTTCATCGAGGGCAGCGAGGTCAACCTGCTGCTGCGCAACTTCTACTTCAACCGCGACTTCCGCAAGGGCCAATCGAGCCCGGCGGGCGGCGGCTATACCGAGGAATGGGTGCAGGGCTTCATGGCCAACTTCTCCTCGGGCTTCACCCAGGGCACACTGGGCGTCGGCATCGACGCCTTCGCCCAGCTCGGCGTGCGCCTGGACAGCGGCGGCGGGCGTTCCGGCGCCGGCGGTAGCGTCGACCTGCTGCCCTATGACGACCAGGGGCGGCCGCAGGACGACTATTCGCGAGCCGGCGGCGCGGTCAAGCTGCGCTGGTACGGCACCGTGCTGCGGGTCGGCGACGTGTTCCCGGAAACCCCAGTGATCCAGTACGGCAACAGCCGGCTGTTCCCCTCCAGCTTCCGCGGCTTCACCCTGGTCAACGACAGCCTGGCGAAGGGCCTGACCCTGCAGGCCGGCAAGCTGAACTCGATGACCCAGCCGAACAGCACCAGCGGCAGCGACGACTTCTACAGCTTCTACACCGGCCGGCGCATCGACTCGCCGTGGGTCGCCTACGCCGGCGGCGACTACCAGGCCACCGAGCACTGGAGTGTCAGCCTCTACGGCAGCCGCCAGAAGGACGCCTGGGACCAGTACTACGCCGGCACCAGCTTCAACTATCCGCTGGACGACAAGCTGTCCCTGCTCGGCGGCGCCAACTACTACAAGGTCAAGGACCAGGGCAGGCAGGTGATGGGCGAACTCGACAACGACATCTGGAGCGTGCGCGGCGGCTTCGCCTACGGTCCGCACCAGGTGCTGCTGTCGTACCAGCGCAACAACGGCGACGACGACTTCGACTACCTGCGCCAGACCGACTCCATCTACCTGGACAACTCGATCCAGTACAGCGACTTCAACTCGCCCAAGGAACGCTCGCTGATGCTCCGCTACGACCTCGACATGGCCGCCTTCGGCGTGCCGGGGCTGAGCTTCATGACCCGCTATGGCAAGGGCTGGGACGCCGATTATTCGAATGCCAACAGCGTCTACATGCGCACCGACGCCAACGGCAACCCGCTGACCAACCAGGGCCGCTGGGAACGCGACGTGGAGGTCAAGTACGTGGTGCAGGGCGGCGCGGCCAAGGACCTGGCGTTCCGCGTGCGCCAGGCCACCGTGCGCTCCGACAGCTTCGAGTCGGACCTCGACGAAGTCCGCCTGATCGTCGAATACCCGCTGCAAGTCCTCTGAAGGCGCGCCGCCGCCCCGTCCGGGGCGGCGCTCTGCGACAGCCCGTTGCTGGCGGCTGCGCGGCGGCGCTGCTACTTTCCTCTGGGTAGGCGGGCCGAAGGGCGGTTCCTGGCCGGGCATGGCTTCGACCTGCCGGTGGGCGCCGCGACCCGAACCTCGGCCACGCCATTCCACCCATGCCGCCCGGGCACCGGCGTGCCCGTGGCAGCCCAGGCTACGGGCGCCGCGTAGCCAGCCAAGCGGGAGTCGACATGGCCTCGTGGACCTTGGTGGACGCCAGCGCGATCGCTGTCCGCCATCCCTACACCTTCTACAAACCGGACGCGGAGACCATCGACCGGGTCGCCGCCGGGGAAAGCGTCAAGCTGATCTTCGCCTTCGATACCGACAACCCCGATGCGCCGCGCGCCGAGCGGCTCTGGGTGACGGTCGAGGGCATCGAGGCGGATGGCGCCTTCAGCGGCCGCCTGGACAACTATCCGCAATACATCCGCGACCTGTCGCTGGGCGAGCGCATCGTCTTCGAGGCGCGGCACATCATCAACACCGAGCACGACCCGCGGGAAACGCCGATCTCGCGCTATGCCCGGCGCTGCTTCGTGACGCGCCGGGTGATAGACGAGGGGAAGGCGGTCGGCTACCTCTACCGCGAGGCGCCGGAAGAGGAAAACGACAGCGGCTGGCGGCTGATGGCCGGCGACGAGTCGGACGACTACATGAATACCGCCGGGACCACCGCCTACGTCAGCCTGGGCTCGGTGCTGAACGCCGACGACAGCATTCTGCCGCTGCTCGACGCGCCGCCGGGACGGGCGTTCGAGCGGCTGGCCGACGGTTCCTTCATCGAGGTGCAGGGGCCGGAGGGTTGAGCCTCAGCCAGGCAGCTCGGCGAGGAAGCGCTCCAGGCGCTCGGCCAGGGCCAGGTAGTCGTCGGGACTGCGGTTGCTGCCCATCTTTCCCGACCTGACCCGCCTGGCGTCGCTGCGCTCGCGCTCGGCGCGGCTGGCGAGGGCCAGACGCAGGGCGCTGGCCCTCGCCGGCGACTCCTCCAGCAGCGGTCGCGCCATGATCCGCGCGGCGTCGGCGTCGCCGTATTGCAGGGCGAGGAGCACCGTATTCGGGTCGGAGATCGCGCCGAGCCGCAACAGGCGTTCGGCCAGGACCGCATCGAGGTGCGCGGCGCCGATCTGCAGGCTGTCCTGGTGCACCGCGACGCCCTGGTCGAGCAGCCATCCGGCGGCCTCCAGGCGCCCGCGGGCGAGGCAGGCCTCCAGCACGCCGCCGCGTCCGCGCAAGGTCTCGGCGAAGTCGCAGCCGGCATCGCGCAGGCGTTGCAGCAGGTCGATGTCGCCGTCTTGCGCAGCTTCGGCCAGGGCCAGTTGACGCAGCCTTGGCTCGGCGGCCAGGCTGCCGTCGGCGAGGGCCGGCCGCCAGTCGAGGATGCGCTGGCGCAGCAGGACTTCCAGGCGGCCCTTCAGCGCCTTGCCGGGCTCCCCGGCGGCCTCCAGGGCGTCCAGCGCTTCCAGTAGCTCGTCGGCCACGCCGCAGGCGTTCTCGGCATCGAACGGATCCTGTTCGAAGGACAGCAGGCGGAACAGCCCGCCGACATCGTCGGCCAGGCGCGTCACCGAATCCTGGTGCAGGCGTCCGGCCCAGGCCGGCGGCAGGCCGTGGCTCCAGGCGATTACCGCGCCATGCTCGGGGCCGGGTTCGACGCAGACGTAGAGCCGCTCCAGGTATTCGAAGCCACCGAACGGCAGGTAGGCCAGCTTGCCGTTCCAGTCGCGGCCTTCTTCTGCCGCGGCTTCCGCCGCCAGCTCGCGCTCGTGTTCGATCCAGCCCCAGAGGTCGTGGTAGCCGTCGCTGTCCGGATAGAACAGTTCGCTGAAAGAGAACGGGTGGCGGTGGCCGTCGTAGTCGACTTCCAGGTCATAGCCGAGGCGCCCGCCGAAACAGGTGCGCCAGAGGCGCAGCAGGTCTTCTGGAATCGGTCCGGCCAGGCCTTCGGCAAGACGCTGGACATGTTCGGCGGACACCGGCGGCTGGGCGTCGTATACCACGCAGCCGTCGAACACGGCCAGGCGATGGGCCAGCAGGAGTTGGCGTTCGGCGGGGGAGAGTTCCATTCTCTGTGGTCCTGTCGATTCGGGGCGGCCACTCTAGCACGGCGAGGGTGCGCGTTCCGCAACGCCTTGGCTATCATGCGCGGCTTTCCATCCGCCCTGGCCGGAGTCCGTCGAACCATGCACACCTTGCAGCAACTGCGCAGCGGCGAACTGGCTGGCGCCACGCGCCTGGACCTGTCCTGCGGCCTGCGCGAGTTCCCCCGGGAAATCTTCGAACTGGCCGACTCCCTGGAGGTGCTCAACCTCAGCGGCAACGCCCTGGACAGCCTGCCGGACGACCTCGGGCGGCTGCATCGTCTCAAGGTGCTGTTCTGTTCCGCCAACGACTTCGCCGAATTGCCGGCGGCGGTGGGCGACTGTCCGGCGCTGAGCATGGTCGGCTTCAAGTCTAACCGCATCGAGTGGGTGCCGGCCGCGGCCCTGCCGCCAGCGCTGCGCTGGCTGATCCTCACCGACAACCGCATCGCCACGCTGCCCGAGGAACTGGGTCGCCGGCCGTTGCAGAAGCTGATGTTGGCCGGCAACCGCCTGGAGGCCTTGCCCGAGAGCATGGCCGCTTGCGAAGGCCTGGAACTGCTGCGGATCGCCGCCAACCGTTTCCAGCGCCTGCCGGCCTGGCTGGCGACGCTGCCGCGCCTGACCTGGCTGGCCTACGCCGGCAACCCGTTGTGCCGTCTGCCGGCGCTGGCCGACAGCGGTATCGCCGCGCTGGACTGGAGCGAGCTGAGCCTGGACGGTTTGATCGGCGAAGGAGCCTCCGGGGTCATCCATCGCGCCGGCTGGCGCCAGCCGGACGGCTCGACGCGCACGGTGGCGCTGAAGCTGTTCAAGGGCGAAGTGACCAGCGATGGCACCCCTGCCAGCGAGATGGCCGCCTGCCTGGCGGCGGGGCGCCATGCGCAATTGATCGAGGTGCTCGGCCGGCTCGCCGGGCATCCGCAAGGGCGCGACGGGCTGGTGCTGGAGCTGCTCGACGGCGCCTATCGCAACCTGGCGGGGCCGCCGAGCCTGGAGTCCTGTACCCGCGACGTCTATCCGTCGGGACTGCGCTTCGAGCTGGCCACGGCGCTGCGCCTGGCGGCCTCGCTCGCCGGGTTGATGGACCATCTGCATGGACGCGGCATCAGCCATGGCGACTTCTATGCGCATAACATCCTCTGGCGCGAGGATGGCGCCTGCCTGCTCGGCGATTTCGGCGCCGCGTCCTTCCTCCCGGACGACGCCGTGCTTGCCGGCGCCCTGCGGCGCCTGGAAGTGCGTGCCTTCGCCTGCCTGCTGGAGGAGTTGCTCGAGCGCAGTGAGGCGCTGCCGGGGCAGGCCTCGCTACGTGCGGCGCTGGTCGAGTTGCAGCGACGTTGCGCGCTGCCACGGGTGAGCGAGCGGCCGGACTTCGGCGAGATCCAGGCGATCTTGCGCGACCTTGCCGCTCGCAGCCAGGCGTTTCCTCAAGTTCGATGAATTTGCCCGAGATTGACCGCAGGCTGATAAATATCAACGCAGTTCTAGCGGGCTTGGAGCTAGACTGACAAGTATGTCAGGAACGCGGCCAACGAGGGTAAACATGGATTCCTACGGCGTCACTTTCGCAATCATCGTGCTGGGCATGCTCTTCATCGGCACGGGTTTCACCAAGCGCGACACGCCGTTCGGCCTGTTCCTCATGTGGGTCGGGGTGATCTGCATGCTGGCCATCATCAGCTACCGCATCTATATCGCCACCCATTACTGAAGCGCCACCCGCGCCCGCAATGGCGGGCGCGGAGGTCCGCCGCTCAGTCGCGCGTCTCGCCCATGGCCCGGGCATAGCCGGACGGGGCGAAGCGCAGGGTCACCAGCAACATCGCCACCACGCTCGCCGCGAGCAGCAGCCAGGAGGCCTGGAAGCTGCCGGTGGTGTCGCGCAGCCAGCCGGTCAGGTAGGGCACGATGCCGGTGATGATGAAGCCGATGCCTTGCACGAAGGCCGCCAGGCTTCCCGCCGCACGCGGCTCGTGGAGGTGGTCGAGGGTCAGGGTCAGGCTGAGGGCGAAGCACGCGCCCAGGCCGTAGCCGATCAGCGCCACCCACAGCGCCGCGTGCTGCAGCGGCATCGACAGCAGGCCGCAGAAGCCGCCGAGCTGGACCAGTAGCGCGGCCAGCAGCCAGGGCCGGCGGTCGAGGCGGCGACGAATCAGCAGCGGCACGCTGAGCGCGGCGAGCACCTGGAAGATGGTCATGATCCCGACCAGCCCGCCGCTGTCCTGGGCGCTCCAGCCGAGCTGGCGGTAGTACACCGGCAACCAGGCCACCATGCTGGTGTAGCCGCCGTTGATCAACCCGAAATACACCGCTAGCAGCCAGCCACGGCGATTGCCGAAGAAGTGCCGGACCGGCCCCTCGCCAGCGCTCGGCAGCACCTCCCTTGGCCGCGCGAACATCCACAGCAGCAGCGCCAGCAGGGCCGGTACGGCCCAGGCGCCGAGGCCGGCCTGCCAGTTGGAGAAGTGTTCGGCGATCCGCGGGCTGAGCACCGCCGCGGTTCCGCCGCCGGCCATCAGCGAGGCCGAGTAGAGGCCCATCGCCGCCGGGACCCGCCTCGGGAACCAGCGCTTGACCACGCCCGGTACCAGCGCCTGGATGATCGCTACGCCGCTGCCGGCCAGCGCGGCGCTGGCGATCAGCGCCAGCCCGCTATCCAGTTCCAGGCGCCAGAGGCAGGCCGCGGCGATGGCCAGCAGTCCGCAGACGATGCCGCGGTGTTCGGCCAGCCAGCGCCCGAGCCAGGGCAGGAACAGCGCCACCAGGCCCATGCAGAGCACCGGCAACACCGTCAGCAGCGACGCGCCCTGGAAGCCGAGACCGGTGCCGGCGGTGATTTCCTCGAGCAGCGGGCCGATGCCGGTGAGGATCGGTCGCAGGTTGATGCCGAGGCAGAAGATCACCAGCAGGCCGACCCAACTGACCTCCGCCGCGCCGACGCCGGCGGCGGCCTGGCCGCCGGAAGGGATTCGCGCGCTCATGCCTGGCGTTGCCGCCATTGCCGATACAGACCCTCTTCGCCGGCAGGACGCAGGGCGCGTAGCGGCAGGCTCTGCCGCTGTGGCGGGCGCGCCATCTCGGCGTAGAGCGTGGCCGTGGACAGGCCGAACGCTTCGCCGTCCTCGTTGGAATAGGCGAACCAGGCCGCCTGGATGCCGCAGAGATGCATGGCGGCCAGGCACATCGGGCAGGGATGGCCGCTGGCGTAGATCACACAACCGTCCAGACGCGGGCTGCCGAGCGCCTGGCTGGCCTGGCGGATCGCCTGCAGCTCGGCGTGGGCGCTGGGGTCGTGGGTCTCGTGGATCTGGTTGACGCCGCGGGCCAGGACCCGCCCGTCGCGCACCAGCACGGCGCCGAACGGGCGGCCGCCGGCCTCGACGTTGGCGCGAGCGAGGGCGATGGCCTCGCGCATGAAGGTTTCATCGGACATGTCTTTCTCCTTCGCTTTCATTGGGCGCCGGCGGCCAGCAGCAGCCGCTCGATCCCGCCCTGGCCGCGCTGGCGGGCGTGGGCCAGCGGGCTGACGCCGTCGGCATCGGCCAGGTTGACGTCGGCGCCGGCGTCGATCAGCAGGCGCACGATCTCCTGGTGGCGCGGACCGCCGTCGCTGAGCAGGATTGCCTCGAGCAGCCCGGTCCAGCCGAGCTTGTTGACATGGTTGGGATCGACCCCGGCTTGCAGCAGCGTCTTCACCACTTCCACATGGCCGCGTTCGCAGGCCGGGATCAGCGCGGTGCCGCCATAGCGGTTGGTACTCTTCAGGTCGGCGCCGTGGAGCAGGGTCAGGCGCAGGATTTCCAGGCGGCCCTCGGCGCCGGCCAGCAGATACGGGCTGTCGAGCCGGCTGTTCTGCCGGTTGACGTCGGCGCCGGCCTCGATCAACTGGCGCGCCACCGCCAGGTGGTCGTTGGCGGTGGCCAGCAGCAGCGGGGTGCTGCCGTCGGCGCTGGGCGCGTCGACCTCGACCTTGCGTTCGAGCAGGCTGGCGACCTGCGCGGTATCGCCGCGACGCGCGGCTTCGAGCAATGCTCCGGCGTCGCTCGCGCCGGCGCCTCCGCTGAATGCTGCGCAGACCAGCATGGCTCCGCTCCTGCATAGATTGGCCAGGGACATGTCGATGGGCTCCGATAGGCGTTGGCGAAAAGTATGGCGTCGATGTCATGTATGCTGAAATTAAATGATGGAATGCCTTTCAGTGGGAGTGTGCATGCTCGATCTGGTCCTGCTCCGTACCTTCGTCAGCGTTGTCGATACCGGCAACTTCACCCGCGCCGGCGAACACCTGCACCTGACCCAGTCCACCGTCAGCCAGCAGGTCATCCGCCTCGAACAGAACCTCGGTTGCCGCCTGCTCGACCGCAGCCAGCGGCAGGTTTTGCCGACCGAGGAAGGCGAGCGCCTGCTTGGCTACGCGCGGCGCCTGCTGCGGCTCTCGGACGAGGCCAGCGAGGCCCTCAGCCCGGCCCATGGCGACGGCGTGCTGCGCCTCGGCGTGCCGGAAGACCTCGCCGGCGAAGTGCTGATGCCGGTGCTGACGCGCTTCACCGAAGAGCGTCCGCGACTGCGCCTGGAGGTCGAGAGCGGTCTCAGCCATCACCTGCTGCGCCTCTACCGCAGCGGCGAGCTGGACCTGCTGCTGGTCAAGCAGTGGGGGGCCGACAGCGACTGCCATGCGCGCTGGGCCGAGCCGCTGGGCTGGTTCGGCAGCGCCGCGCGGCCGTTCGGCGAGGGTTCGCCGGAGGAGCCGGTGCCGTTGGTGGTGTTCCCGGTCGGCGCGCTGTATCGCCAGGAGATGATCCATGCCCTGGAGAGCATCGGGCGTCGCTGGCGCATCGGCTATTCCAGCGCCAGCCTGGCCAGCCTGGTGGCCGCGGTCGGCGCCGGACTGGGGGTCAGCCTGCTGCCGCTGGGCTGCGTCGGGCCCGAGCATCGCCTGCTTGGCGCGCAGGCCGGCTTCCCGCCCATCGCTGGCCTGGAGCTGGCGCTCTACGCGCGGCCCGAGCTGGACAGCGCCGGGCGCACCCTCCGCGACCGCCTGCGCGACCTCTGCGATGCACGCCTGGAAGGGTTGCAGGGCGAGCGCTGAGCGCTGCCTCCGGGCTATGATCCGGCTCCCTCAGCGAATGGACACGGAAGCCCGCCAGATGTCCCGACCCACCCTGCAAGTCGACCTGCTGGTCGAGTCCTTCAACTACAAGGCCTGGTCCGACCGCCGCACCCTCGATGCCATCGCCCGGATCGACGCCGAGGCGTTCCCGGCCTCGCTGGCCTTCGCCTTGCAACAGCTCAATCACATGGCGATCGTCGAGGAACTGTTCAGGGCGCGCCTGCTGGGCGAGCCGGCGCCCCACCAACAGACCAACAGCGAGGTGGTGCCTGGCTACGACGTCCTGCGTCACCGGCTGGAGGATTCGGCCGCCTGGTTCGCCGGCTATGTCGCCGAGCTGCCGCTGGAGCGTCGCGGCGAATGGCTGCGCTTCCGCTTCGCCGATGGCCGCGACGGCGGCATGACGCGCCAGGAGATCCTCTTCCATATCGTCAACCATGGCACCTACCATCGCGGCGCCATCGGTCATGCCCTCGACCTGGCGGGCGCGCCCCGGCCGGCGGATACCTACACCCTGTATATCCACTCCGCGCAGCCGGAGCGGCGGGAATAGCCCGCGGCAATGGCCGCCGAGCCTCTACGCCATCGCCGAGAAACGACGTGGGGCTCGAACGAGCGTCCGCCCCGCGCGGCGCATAAAAAAGCCCCGCGACCAGGAGCTGCAATCGCGGGGCTGGAGTGGCCGATTTCCATCGGCCGGGGATAGCCGGTTCAGGCGCTGGGTTGCCAGCCACCGCCGAGGGAGCGGTAGATCGCCACGATGCCGCGGTACAGCTCGACCTCGGCCTGGGCCTGGGCATCTTCGGCGGAGAGTTGCTCACGTTCGGCGTCCAGCAGCACCAGGAAGTCGGTGGTGCCTTCGCGGTAGCGGATCGCCGCCTGTTGCGCGGCGGCGCGGCTGGATTCCGACTGGCGGACCAGCGAGACCAGGCGCTCCTGGCGCTTGCCGTAGTCGCTGAAGGCATTCGCCGATTCTTCCAGGGCCAGCAGCACCTGCTGTTCGTAGCTGGCCAGCGCGGCGTCGGCGTCGGCCTTGGCGCCGCGCAGGCGGGCACGCACGCTGCCGAGGTCGAAGGCGGCCCAGCTGATGCTCGGGCCGACGCTCCAGGCGCGTGCAGCGCTCGAGCCGATCTGCGAGCCCCGCCCGGCGGTGAAGCCGAGGAAGCCGCTGAGGCTGACCCGCGGGAACAGGTCGGCGGTGGCCACGCCGACGTCAGCGGTGCTGGCGGCCAGGCGCCGTTCGGCGGCGCGGATGTCCGGCCGGCGGCGCAGCAGTTCGCCGGGATCGCCGATCGGCAGGGCCTTGGTGATCGCCGGCAGGTCGCGCGGCGAAAGGTCCACCGTCAACTCTTCCGGCCGTTGGCCGAGGAGGGTGGCGATACGGTGCCTGGCGCGCTCGGCTTCCGCCTGCAGTTGCGGCACGCTGGCGGCGGTGGCCGCCAGGCGCGCATCGGCGCGCAGTACGTCGAGTTCGGCACCGACCCCGGCGTCGCGCAGTTGCTCGGTGAGCTGGCGCGACTCCTTCTGGTTCTCCAGGTTGCTCAGGGCAATCTTCTCGCGCAGTTGCGCGCCGCGCAGCTGGCCGTAGGCGTCCACCAGCTCGGCGATCAGGCTGACCTGCAGTTGTTGCAGGTCGGCCTCGGCCGCTTCGCTGAGGGCGTCGCTGGATTCCAGCTGGCGACGGATGCGCCCGAACAGGTCGAGTTCCCAGGCGCTATCCAGGCCAAGGTCGTAGCGCTCGCTGTTGACCCGGTCCTCGGTCACTCCCGGTTGCTGGCCCTTGCCGATGTCGGCGCTGGCGCGGCTGGTGACCACCGGGAAGCGATCGTTGGCCACGTCGTCGCGCAGGGCGCGGGCGGCGCGCAGGCGGGCGAAGGCCACGCGCAGGTCGCGGTTGCCGCTCAGCGACTGCTCGACCAGTTGGTTCAGGGTCGGATCGTCGAACTGTTTCCACCACAGGCTTTCGAAGCGGCTGCGGTCGTAGGGCTTGCTCGCCGTGGCGTCGATCTTCGCCGCCGCGGTGTCGGGGGTCCGGTAGTCCGGACCCACCGTGCAGGCGCTGAGCGCCAGCAGACTGAACAGACCCAGGGCGGGCGCGAGCCCGCTCCGGATCGACTGCGCGTGAATCATGCATGCACCTCTGGCAGGCCTTTGTCGTTGGCGGCGCGGCGCGCTTCGCGGTTCTCCACGAAGCGGCGGATGAGGACGTAGAACACCGGCGTCAGCAGCAGGCCGAAGAAGGTCACCCCGATCATCCCGGAGAACACCGCCACGCCCATCGCATGGCGCATCTCGGCGCCGGCGCCGGTGGAGATCACCAGCGGCACCACGCCCATGATGAAGGCGATGGACGTCATCAGGATCGGCCGCAGGCGCAGGCGGCAGGCTTCCAGCACCGCGGCGACGCGGTCCATGCCTTCCTCCTGCTTGTCCTTGGCGAACTCGACGATCAGGATCGCGTTCTTGCACGCCAGCCCCACCAGAACGATCAGGCCGATCTGGGTAAAGATGTTGTTGTCGCTGCCGGCCAGGATCACCCCGGTGATCGCCGACAGCAGGGTCATCGGCACGATCAGGATCACCGCCAGCGGCAGGCTCCAGCTCTCGTACTGGGCGGCCAGCACGAGGAAGGCCAGCAGCACGCAGAGCGGGAAGACGAACAGCGCGGTATTGCCGGCGAGAATCTGCTGGTAGGTCAGCTCGGTCCACTCGTAGGTCATGCCGTTGGGCAGTTCCTCCTTCAGCAGCTTCTCGATCGCCGCCTGCGCCTGGCCGGAGCTGTAGCCCGCGGCCGGGGCGCCGTTGAGTTCGGCGGTGATGAAGCCGTTGTAGTGCATCACACGGTCCGGACCGGAGGTGTCGCTGACCTTGATGAAGGACGCCAGCGGGACCATCTCGCCAAGGTTGTTGCGCACCTTCAACTGGCCGATCTGCTCGGGTTCGAGGCGGAACTGCTGCTCGGCCTGGACGTTGACCTGGTAGGTACGGCCGAAGCGGTTGAAGTCGTTCGCGTACAGCGAGCCGAGGTAGACCTGCAGGGTGTCGAAGATGTCGCTGATGGCCACGCCGTGGGTCTTGGCCTTCTCGCGGTCGATGTCGGCGTCGATCTGCGGCACGTTGACCTGGTAGCTGGAGAACACCGAGCTGGGTTCCAGCTCAGGCAGCGCACGGGCCTTGGTGATGATGTTCTGGGTCTGCTTGAACAGCTCCTCGTAGCCCTGGTTGCCACGGTCCTCGATCTGCAGGCGGAAGCCGCCGATGGTCCCCAGCCCCTGTACCGGCGGCGGCGGGAAGATCGCGATGTAGGCGTCCTGGATCTCGGCGTACTTGGCGTTCAGCGCGGCGGCGATGGCCCCGGCCGACTGGCTCGGGTCCTTGCGCTCGTCGAACGGCTTCAGCGGGGTGAACACGATGCCGCTGTTCGGGCTGTTGGTGAAACCGTTGATCGACAGGCCGGGGAAGGCCACCGAGTCCGCCACGCCGGGCTGCGCCAGGGCGATCTCGGACATCTGCTTGATCACCGCCTCGGTACGGTCCAGGCTGGCCGCGTCGGGCAACTGGGCGAAGGCCACCAGGTACTGCTTGTCCTGCTGCGGGACGAAACCGGTCGGCGTGCTGGAGAAGCCGAAGTAGGTCAGCACCATCAGCCCGCCGTAGACCAGCAGGGCGATCGAGCTGCCGCGCAGGACCCGGTTCACCGTGCCGACGTAGCCATGGCTGGCGCGGTCGAAGAAACGGTTGAACGGACGGAACAGCCAACTGCCGAGGAGCTTGTCGAGGAACACCGAGAAGCGGTCCTTCGGCTCGTGGTGGCCCTTGAGCAGGACCGCCGCCAGCGCCGGCGACAGGGTCAGCGAGTTGAACGCCGAGATCACCGTGGAGATCGCGATGGTCAGGGCGAACTGGCGGTAGAACTGCCCGGTGAGGCCGGAGATGAACGCGGTCGGGATGAACACCGCGCAGAGCACCAGCGCCGTGGCGATGATCGGCCCGGTCACCTCGCGCATGGCACGCTTGGTGGCTTCCACCGGCTTGAGGCCGAGGCCGATGTTGCGCTCGACGTTCTCCACCACCACGATGGCGTCGTCCACCACGATGCCGATGGCCAGCACCAGGCCGAACAGCGACAGCGCGTTGAGCGAGAAGCCGAGCATGTGCATCACCGCGAAGGTGCCGATCAGCGACACCGGCACCGCGGCCAGCGGGATGATCGAGGCGCGCCAGGTCTGCAGGAACAGGATCACCACCAGCACCACCAGCACCAGGGCTTCGAACAGGGTGTGCACCACCGCCTCGATGGAGCCGCGGACGAAGATGGTCGGGTCGTAGACGATGGAGTAGTCCATGCCCTGCGGGAAGCTGTGCTTCAGCTCGGCCATCTTCTCCCGCACCAGGTTGGAGATCTCGATGGCGTTCGAGCCGGGACGCTGGAAGATCGGGATCGCCACCGCCGGCTTGTTGTTCAGCAGCGAGCGCAGGGCGTACTGGTTGGAGCCCAGCTCGACCCGGGCGATGTCGCGCAGGCGGGTGATCTCGCCGTTGGCGCCGGCGCGGATGATGATGTTCTCGAACTCTTCCTCGGTGACCAGGCGACCCTGGGTGTTGATCGACAACTGGAAGCTGGTGGCGCTCGGCGCCGGCGGCGCGCCCAGGGTTCCGGCGGCGACCTGGCGGTTCTGCTCGCGGATGGCGTTGACCACGTCGGTGGCGGTGAGGTTGCGCGAGGCGACCTTGTTCGGGTCCAGCCAGACCCGCAGCGAATAGTCGCCGAGGCCGAACAGCTGGACGTCGCCGACGCCGTCGAGGCGGGCCAGTTCGTCCTTCACGTTGAGCACCGCGTAGTTCGACAGGTAGAGCATGTCGTAGCGGTTATCCGGCGAGGTCAGGTGCACGACCATGGTCAGGTCGGGCGAGGCCTTGTCGACGGTGATGCCGAGCCGGGTCACTTCTTCCGGGAGCTTCGGCTCGGTCCGGGTGACGCGGTTCTGCACCTGCACCTGGGCGTTGTCCAGGTCGGTGCCGAGGGCGAAGGTGATGGTCAGGGTCAGCTTGCCGTCGGAGGTCGACTGGGAGGACATGTAGAGCATGTTCTCCACCCCGGTGATCGCCTGTTCCAGGGGAGAGGCGACGGTCTCGCCGATGACTTTCGGGTTGGCGCCGGGGAAGTTGGCGCGGACCACGACGGTCGGCGGCACCACTTCCGGGTATTCGCTGATGGGTAGCTGGAACAGGGAGATCGCGCCGCCGATCAGGATCAGCAGCGACAGCACCGCGGCGAAGATCGGCCGCTGGATGAAGAATTGGGAGAAATTCATCGGTTCTTCCTATCGCCGCGCTCAGCCGCGCGGCTCGTTGCGAGTGGCGTTGTCCTTGGACGCCGCCACTTTCGGTGGTTCGCTGTCGCCGACCGACTGCCGCAGGCGCGCGAGGGTGGCCAGGGTGTCGGCGCTGGCCATCTCGACCTTCTGCGGTTCCACCTGCATGCCCGGGCGGACCCGCTGCAGGCCATTCACGACGATCCGCTCGCCCTTGCTCAGGCCGCTGCGGACGATGCGCAGGCCCTCCAGCTTCGGTCCCATCTCGACGGTGCGGTAGACGGTCTTGTTGTCGCCATCCAGGACCAGTACGAACTTCTTGCCCAGGTCGGTGCCGACCGCTTCGTCCTTGATCAGGGTGGCGGCGTAGGTCTTGCTGCCGACCAGCTTCAGGCGCACGTAGAGGCCCGGGGTGAACTCGCCCTTGGCGTTGTCGAACACGGCGCGGCCGCGGATGGTGCCGGTACGCGGGTTGACCTGGTTGTCGAGGAAGTCCAGCCGGCCCAGGTGCGGGTTGCCGTCCTCGCTGCTCAGGCCGAGGTACACCGGGCTCTCGCTGCGCGTGTCGCGACCGGCCTGGCGGGCCAGCTCGACGTACTTGAGGAACACGCGTTCGTCGGCGTCGAAGTAGGCGTAGACCTTGTCGGTGCTGACCAGGGTGGTGAGCAGGGTCTCCCCGGAGTTGACCAGGTTGCCGGCGGTGACCTCGGCGCGGCTGACGCGACCGTCGATCGGCGCGGTGATCCGGGTGAAGCTCAGGTTCAGGCGCGCCGCGTCCAGTTGCGCCTGGGTCGCGGCGACCGCCGCCTTGGCTTCCTGGGCGGCGGTGGTGCGGGCGTCGGCGAGTTCCGCGGAGATCGCGTTGCTGGCGCGCAGGCGTTCGCCGCGCTGGGCTTCGTTGACGCTCCGCGCCTGGGCCGCGCGGGCCTGTTGCAGCTGGGCTTCGAGGCGCTTGACCTCGGCCTCGAACGGGCGCGGGTCGATCTGGAACAGCAGGTCGCCTTTCTTCACCAGGGCGCCCTCATGGAAGGCCACGCGGTCGATGTAGCCCGATACCCGCGGGCGCAGCTCCACCGATTCCGGGGCTTCCAGGCGGCCGGTGAATTCGTCCCACTCGTTCAGCGGTTGTTCGATGACTTCGGCGACGCTGACCTTGGGCGCCGCCATGCCTTGGGTGGTTTCCGGGGCCTTGCCGCAGGCGCTCAGGACCAGTACGGCCGCGAGTGCGAGGGGGTAGCGCCAGAAGAAGTGGGATGACTGTTCCATGCTTGACTCCGCCAGTCGGTTTTTCGGGATTGGCGAAGTCTGCGGGCTGCTCCGGCAGGGAACTAATAACGATGAGATTTTGATTATCACGAACAGTGATACATGGTTTTTCGTTTTCTGTAACAGTCGATGGTTATGGACAGTGCTTTCGATGGAATAAGCCACAGGCTCGCGGTGCGCGATCGATTTCCCCGTTGCGACGCCTCGTGCAGGTAGCCGCCGGATGGCTCAGAGACTGTCCGGATCGCCGATGAACATGCTGATCCGCGAGCGCAGCCAGCGTTCGGCCGGGTCGTTGTCCTGGGCGCCGCGCCAGGCCATCGACAGTTCGAAGGCGCGGGTCTCGAACGGCGGGTCCTCGGCGCGCAGGCCGCCGGCGGCGATCAGCGCCTGGGCGGCGTAGTCGGGCACGGTGGCGATGATGTCGGTGCCGGCGAGGAGGGTGCCGAGGCCGTTGAACTGCGGCACCGCCAGGACCACCTTGCGCTTGCGGCCGAATTTCTCCAGTTCCTCGTCGACGAAGCCGCTGAGGTCGCCGGCGAAGGACACCAGCGCGTGCGGTCGCGCGCAATAGTCGTCGAGGGTCAGCTGGCCGGGCGCGGAGTCGGCGCGGAGGATCTTCGGCTTGCTGCGGCGCACGGTCTTGCGCTTGGCGTTGGCCGGCAGTTCGTCGGTGTAGCTGACGCCCACCGAGATCTCCCCCGAGGCCAGCAGGTTCGGCATCAATAGATAGTTGGCGCGGCGCACGACGAGGACGATCCCCGGCGCCTCCGCGCGCAGGCGGCGGAGCAGGGGCGGCAACAGGCCGAACTCGACGTCGTCGGAAAGGCCGATGCGGAACACCGCGGTGCTGGTCGCCGGATCGAACTCGCTAGCGCGGCTCATGGCGGTGGAGATGGAGTCCAGCGCCGGCGACAGGTGGGCGAAGATTTCCTGGGCTCGCGCGGTGGGCTCCATGCTGCGTCCGGTACGGACGAACAGCGGGTCGTCGAACAGCGTGCGCAGGCGCGACAGCGCGGCGCTGATGGCCGGCTGGCCGAGGAACAGTTTCTCTGCGGCGCGGGTCACGCTGCGTTCGTGCATCAGAGTCTCGAACACGATCAGCAGGTTCAGATCGACGCGGCGCAGGTCGTTTCGGTTCATGGCGTTCCTCGTTTCCAGGGGCTAGAGGCTGCAACCGCGGGGGCTCGCCGTCAAGCCTTGCGTGCGAGACGGGGCGGGGCCTGGCGAGGTGCCGGAGGGGCATAGGATCACTGACAGGCATAGCCATTATCAATAACGACGGGTGGTTTTGTCAGGCATGGGCGGATACAGTCACAACCCATGAGGTTATTCACCCCGTGATGCACTGCAGAGGTTTGCGATGTCCCGAGTGATCCGTTTTCATCAGTTTGGCCCGCCAGAGGTCCTCAAATGCGAAGAGCTGCCGACCCCGGCGCCGGCCGCAGGGGAAGTCCTGGTGCGTGTCCAGGCGATCGGCGTGAGCTGGAAGGATGTGCTCTGGCGTCAGAACCTGGCCCCGGAGCAGGCTGCGCTGCCGTCCGGTCTCGGCTTCGAACTGGCCGGCGAGGTGCTGGCGGTCGGCGCCGGCGTCGGCGACCTGCCGCTGGGTTCCCGCGTGGCCAGTTTCCCCGCCCATACCCCCGATCATTATCCGGCCTATGGCGACGTGGTGCTGATGCCACGCGCGGCCCTGGCGGTCTACCCCGAGGTACTCACCCCGGTGGAGGCCAGCGTCTACTACACCGGCCTGCTGGTGGCCTATTTCGGCCTGGTCGACCTGGCCGGGTTGAAGGCCGGGCAGACCGTGCTGATCACCGAGGCGGCGCGCATGTACGGACCGGTCTCGATCCAGTTGGCCAAGGCTCTCGGCGCGCGGGTGATCGCTTCCACCAAGTCCGCCGAGGAGCGCGAGTTCCTCCGCGAGCAGGGCGCCGACAAGGTGGTGGTGACCGACGAGCAGGACCTGGTCCTGGAAGTCGAGCGCTTCACCGAGGGCAAGGGCGTCAATGTCATCCTCGACGAATTGGGCGGCCCGCAGATGACCCTGCTCGGCGATGTCTCCGCCACCCGCGGCAAGCTGGTGCTGTATGGCTGCAACGGCGGCAACGAGTCGGCGTTCCCGGCCTGCGCCGCGTTCAAGAAGCACCTGCAGTTCTACCGCCACTGCCTGATGGATTTCACCGGTCATCCGGAGATGGGCCTGGAACGCAACGACGAGTCGGTGAGCAAGGCCCTCGCGCACATCGAGCAACTGACCCGCGATCGCCTGCTCAAACCGGTGGTCGACCGGGTATTCGAGTTCGACCAGGTGGTCGAGGCGCACCGCTACATGGAAACCTGTCCGAAGCGCGGCCGGGTGGTGATCCACGTCGCCGATTGAGGACGACCCGCAGCGAAAGAGCCCGGCCATCGAGCCGGGCTTTTTCATGGGTGCGGTTTCAGATCCACAGATCGTTGACGGCCGTCCGCTCGCCGCCCTGGTCGCCGGTATTGCGCACGCCGCAGGGCTCCACCAGGAGCATGCGCACCTCGCTCTCGGCGAACGGCTTGTGCTCCACGCCGCGCGGCACCACATACATCTCGCCGGGGCCCAGGTCCACCGCGCCGTCGCGGAAATCGATGCGCAGGCGACCGGCGAGGACGATGAAGGTCTCGTCGGTGTCGGCGTGGCTGTGCCAGACGAAGTCGCCTTCGATCTTCACCAGCTTGAACTGGTAGTCGTTCATCTGGGCGATCACCCTGGGTTGCCAGCGGTCGTCGAACAGGGCGAGCTTGGCGGCGAAGTTGATCGCTTGGGTTGTGCTGGTGGACATCGGTGCGCTCCGGTGGTTGGTCTCTGGCGCCAGGGTAGGCGGCTACGGAGCGGGCGGTCTTGGATGATCGTGCAACCTGGCTAGGCGCGGCCGAGCATACGCAGCCAGCGTGCCGGCGGCAGGCCGTAGCTCTGGCCGAAATGGCGGGTCATGTGGCTCTGGTCGGCGAAACCGGCGGCAAGCGCGGCTTCGGCCAGCGTCTGGCCGCCGAGCATCAGCCGGCGGGCGATGTCCAGCCGGCGCTGGATCAGGTAGCGGTAGGGGCTGGTGCCGAACAGCGCGCGGAAATCGCGCGACAGGCTCCAGCGTTCGCGCTGGGCGACCTGCGCCAGTTCGTCGAGGCTCAGCGGGCGCTCCAGGTGCGCGTGGATGTACTGCCGGGCGCGCTCGGCGGCGACGAAGTCGAAGTGGCGCCTGCCGCGCGCCCGGTTGCCGGCCACGGCGTCGAGGGCGTGGGCCAGTTCGAACAGGGCGTCCTGTTCTTCCAGCGGCTCCAGCGGGGTATCCATGGCCTGTAGCAGGGCCCGGCTGGCGGCGATCAGGCGCGGGTCGTCGGACAAGCCCCCGCGCACGAACGGCAGCGGCCGGCCGCCGAGGGCCTGCTGGATCAGCGCCGGCTCGACGTAGAGCATCCGGTAGCGGAACCCTTCCTGGCTGCCGGCCTCGCCGTCGTGCAGCTCGTCGGGATGCAGCACCAGGCAGCCGCCCGGCAGGCTGTGGCGCTGGCTGCGGCGATAGCGGAAGCTCTGCACTCCGGCCAGGGTCTGGCCGATGGCATAGGTGTCGTGGCGATGCGGATCGTAGCCGTGGCCGGCGAAGTAAGCCTCGATGCGTTCCACCGCACCGTGTTGCGGGGCGCGTCGAACCCAGTCGCGGGGCGTATTGGCGTGGCTCATGGGGAAAGGCTCGTGGCGCGGAAGGTTCAGGCTAGCGCTTCGTTGGCGCGACTGGAATAGCCGGACGGCGTCTCGCCGAATACTGCGCGGAAGGCACTGGCGAAGCTGCTCGGGCTTTCGTAGCCGAGCGACCAGGCGACCTCGCCGACCGCCTGGCCCGCTGCCAGCCGTTCGACGGCCGCGTGCAGTCGCGCCAGTTGCCGCCATTGCGCGAAGCTCATACCGGTCTCGGCGCCGAACAGCCGGCTCAGGCTACGGCTGCTGAGGCCCGCCCAGCGTGCCCATTCGGCCGCCGGCCGCGGATCGCCGGGGTTGGCCAGCAATGCCTCGGCGATCCTGCGCAGGCGCGAATCCCCCGGATAGGGCAGGCGGGTCCGCTGGGGCACGGCGTGGCGCAGTTCGTCCAGCAGCACGCGCAGCAGGTTCTCGCGTTCGGTGTTCCAGGCGGAGCCGGTCGGCCAGCGGGTGGCGCGTTCGACGATCAGCGCCACGAAAGCCGAGCAGGCGAGCACGCCGGGGTGCCGGGGCAGGTCGCGGCAGTGTTCGGCGGCGAGGTAGGCGCTCCAGCCCGCCAGGCTGCCGTGGGAGTGCGCCGAGTGTGGGTGACCCGGTGGGATCCAGGCGATCTGGCGCGGAGGCAGGGCCTGGCGGCCATGCTCGTCCTCGACCACCAGAAGGCCGCGCTCCAGGCAGTAGAGCTGGCCGCAGGCATGGCGGTGGGAGGCCGTGCGGCTGGCTGCGCGGTCGATGCGCAGGGCGAAGAGCGGGACGGGCAGGGGTTCCGGAAGCATTTGGCGGAAAAACGACGATGATTGGCCTGGAATGGATAATAGGCCATTCGACTGCGGATGTAGCCTGGCGGCTCATCATTCTTGCCTGGAGCACGCCATGAAAGCCGAAGACATCCTTCCCGACCGACAGGACCGCATCCGCCTGGGCGGCGTGGAGATACGCAAGGGCAGCGTCGGCGCGTTCATCGCCAACGCCCGGCTGCTGCTTGAGGAGGAACTGCCCGCGGCGCAACGGCGGCAGGCCGAAGAAGACCTGCGCGCCCTGCTGCCGGCGATCCGGGCACTGGGGCTGCTGGAACTCTTCGAACTGCGCGACGCGCGACTGCGGACGCTGGTGGCGGATTGGGAAAACGCCGCTGGCCGCTCCTGAGAGCGGCACACGGGCACTTGGAGGTATCAGTCGTCGATGCAGCTTTCGATCAGGCGTTGCAGGGCTTCGCGCTCACTGACCGGCGTGCGCATCGGCATGTGCGCGAGGCTGCCGTCGCGGCGCTCGATGATGTACTCGGTCTCGAAGTGCAGGGTGCAATCCTCGAGGCTCACATAGGTGACGCCATAGGTCGGGGCCTTGCGGGAGCGGGCTGAGAGCATGGATGCCTCCTTGGGCTCATTTCTTCTCGCTGGTCGATGCGGGCGCGCTGGCCTGAACCGGGCGAGTAGGGGTCACTGCATTGCTGTAGAACGCGGAAGCGGCGAAGTAGCTGGCGAGGGCGCTGAAGCTGGACATGATCGGTTCTCCTGAGGAAGGGTGGGCGTTTGCCTTTGGAGAGCATGTTTGCCCAGCGGGAGAACCGGCAGAAGTAAAAAGCCTGCATGGTGTATATCGAGCGCGGTGATGGATCAAGCGACCCCCTCCAGCCTTGCGACTGTTCGCCGGTGTTACCATATGACGTGTTTTTTTCTCAGGAATTCCCATGGCCAAGCGTGGACGCCCCTGCGGCTTCGATCGTGAACAGGCATTGCGCCGGGCGCTCGACGTGTTCTGGGAGGCCGGTTACGAAGGCGCGACCATGGCTGCGCTGAAGGAGGCCATGGGTGGCATCTGCGCGCCGAGCATGTATGCCGCCTATGGTTCCAAGGAGGCGCTGTTCCGTTCGGCGGTGGAACTCTACCTGAGCCAGGAGTGCCAGCTTTCCAAGGGCGCCTTCGCCCTGCCGACGGCGCGCGAGTCGATCGCCGCGCTGCTGGAAAGCGCCGCCGTCAGCTACACCACGGAAGGCAAGCCGCGCGGTTGCCTGGTCGACCTCAGCACGACCAATTTCTCGCCGGCCAACAAAGGCGTCGAAGACTACCTGCGCGATCACCGGCGGCGCGCCGCGCGCCTGCTGCGCGAGCGTTTCGCGCGAGGCGTGGCTGACGGCGACGTGCCGGCCGGAGCCGATCTCGACGCGCTCACCAGTTTCTACAGCAGCGTGCTCCAGGGCCTGTCGATCCAGGCCCGCGACGGCGCCAGCCGCCAGCAGTTGCTGGCCATCGGCCGCTGCGCGATGGCGGCCTGGGATTCCCTGCTGGCGGTCGAGGCCGCCTGACGCCACAGCGCTCCTTGGCTGGAAAAAGCCCATGGATTCTCCGTGGGCAAAAACTATAACGCGTGATATAGAATTGATCCAAACCCCGGGCGAGGTCCTTCCGCGCGTGTCTCGCGCCCTGGCCATCGCCCGCTGCCGATTGGAGCCTTCATGACAACGCTTGCTGATATCCCCCTGTCCATGCTCGACCTGGTGCCGGTGCGCACCGGCGGCAGCGTGGCCGAAGCCCTGCACAACTCCCTGGACCTGGCGCGCCATGTGGAGCGCCTGGGCTTCAACCGTTTCTGGCTGGCCGAGCACCACAACATGGATGGCATCGCCAGCTCCGCCACCGCGCTGCTGATCGGCCATATCGCCGGCGGTACCTCGCGGATCCGCGTCGGCTCGGGTGGGGTGATGCTGCCGAACCATGCGCCGTTGGTGGTGGCGGAAAACTTCGGCACCCTGGAGACGCTTTACCCGGGCCGCATCGACCTCGGCCTTGGCCGCGCCCCCGGCGCCGACCAGGCGACCATGCGCGCCTTGCGTCGCGATCGCCTGGGCAACGGCGACGACTTCCCCGAGCAGGTCGCCGAGCTGGAAATGCTGCTCGGCCCGCGCCGTTCCCAGCAGAGCCTTCTGGCGGTGCCGGGCGAGGGTACCCAGGTGCCGATCTGGCTACTCGGTTCGAGCCTGTTCAGCGCCCACCTGGCGGCGCAGAAAGGCTTGCCCTATGCCTTCGCTTCGCATTTCGCACCGCGTTACCTGCACGAGGCGCTGCGCATCTACCGCAGCAACTTCCAGCCCTCGGCGGTACTCGACAAACCCTACGCGATGATCGGCGTGCCGCTGATCGCCGCACCTACCGACGAAGAGGCCGAGTTCCTCGCCACTACCGCCTTCCAGCGCGTGCTGGCGCTGATCCGCGGCGAGAGCCTGAAACAGAAGCCGCCGGTGGAAAGCATGGCGCCGTTGTGGCTGCCCCACGAGCAGGATGCGGTCGGCAGCTTCTTCGGCCTGGCGGTGATCGGCGGTCCGGAGAAGGTTCGCGCGCGCCTGGAGATCCTCCTGGAGCAGACCGGCGCCGACGAGCTTATCTTCACCAGCGACTTCTACGAGCACGCCCATCGGCTGCGCTCTTGCGAAATCGTCGCGGGGCTGAAAGGGGCGTGATCCGGGGCCTGTAGGGAAAATGATGTAGACCTGCGTGCGGTAGGGTCTTTCGGCGATAGGTTTTTTGGTTCTAAACTTAGAACTAAAAACAATAAGCCAGAGAGGAACCCTGCCATGCCGGTTGCACACCGACTGCTGTTTTCATTGACCGCCTTGCTGGCGGCGACGGCCCAGGCCGCCGTCGACGGCCAGAAACTCTATACCCTGGGCGGCGCCAACCCGGCCGCCGCGGCCTGCGTCACCTGCCACGGCGCCGATGGCATGGGCCTGGCCGCCGCCGGCTTTCCACGCCTGGCGGGCCTTCCCGCCGCCTACCTGAGCAAGCAACTGCATGACCTCAAGCAGGGCGGCAGTCGCGAGCACCCGGTGATGAAGGGCATAGCCGATGCCCTCGGCGACGACGAGATCCAGGCGCTCGCCACTACCCTCGCGGCAATGCCGGCGCCCAAGCCGGTGGCGCTGTCGCGCGTGGCCACCCCGCACAGCCCCGGCGAGACCCTGGCGGTGCGTGGCGCCTGGGAGCGCAACATTCCAGAGTGCGTGACCTGCCACGGTCCGGCTGGCAGCGGCGTGGGGGAGGCTTTCCCGCCGTTGCAGGGGCAGGGCGAGATGTACCTGAGCAACCAGTTGCGCGCCTGGCAGCTTGGCACTCGCCGCAACGACCCGAACGATCTGATGGGACATATCGCCAAATCCCTTAGCGAAGAGGAGATCCGCAGCGTCAGCCAGTTCTTCGCCACCCTCGGTCAGGCGGGAGGCCAGCCATGAACATGCCGTCGATCCTCTCCCTGGCCGTTGCCGGCCTGCTGGTTGCCCCCGTCCACGCGGCAGCGGCGCCCTCGGAGCCGTTCCAGCCGCCGGCGGAAAGCAGCCTCCCGGACAACGCCTTCGGCGAAATGGTCCGCCAGGGCCAGGCGCTGTTCGTGGAAACCCGGAAGAACGCGCCGCATCTGGTCGGCAACCAGCTCAACTGCGTCAACTGCCATCTCGAACAGGGCCGCCGGGCCAACTCCGCGCCGCAGTGGGCGGCCTACCCGGTCTATCCGGCGTTCCGCGCCAAGAACAACAAGGTCAATACGTTCGCCGAGCGCCTGCAGGGCTGTTTCCAGTTCAGCATGAACGGCAAGGTGCCGGCGGCCGACAGCCCGGAGATCAAGGCCCTGACCGTCTACGCCTATTGGCTGGCGAGCCAGGCGCCGACCGGGGTCAGCCTGCCCGGACGCGGCTATCCGGAGGTGGCCCCGCCGGAAGGCGGCTACAGCATCGAGCGCGGCGCCAAGGTCTATGCCGCGCAGTGCGCTATCTGTCACGGCGCCGACGGCCAGGGCCAGATGGCTCTGGGGCAGGCGGTGTTCCCGCCGCTGTGGGGCGCGCAGTCGTTCAACTGGGGCGCGGGCATGCACCGCATCAACACCGCGGCTTCCTTCATCAAGTACAACATGCCGTTGGGCAAGCCCGGTACCCTCAGCGACCGCGACGCCTGGGACGTCGCCGCCTTCATGAACAGCCACGAGCGCCCGCAGGACCCGCGCCTGGTGGACGGTTCGGTGGAGAAGACGCGGCAGAAGTTCCATGCCAACGACGGCGTCAACCTGTATGGACAGAAGGTCAACGGCGTGCTGCTGGGACAGGGAATCTGACCCTCGTGGCCTGGCGTCCGCAGGACGGAGACCCGGTCCGGCGGAAGCAGGTCGGCGCCTGGGTAGGGCGGATAACGCCACGGCGTTATCCGCCGATGCCTGGGCCTGGGTCCGGCGGATAGCCGCGGAGCGGCTATTCGCCCTACGGAGTCGGTTGGCGAGTGGGTGGGGCGCGTGGTGCCCGCGCATCACTCGCGCAGCGGCATTTCCAGCGTCACCCGCAGGCCGTCCGCGCGGCTGTCGAAGTCCAGCCGGCATTGGCAGCGTTGCACGATGGCCTGGACGATGGCCAGGCCGAGCCCGCTGCCGCCGCTCTTGCCGTGGCGCCAGAAGCGCCGGGTGAGGTGCGGCAGGTCGGCTTCGGCGATGCCCGGGCCGTGGTCGCGGACGTGGAAGCGCGCGCAGCCTTGCGCGGTTTCCACCGCCAGCTCCACCCGGGTGCCGGCGGCGGTGTGGCGCAGGGCGTTGTCCAGCAGGTTGCGCAGCGCGGCGATGGCCAGCACCGAGGGGACTTCCAGCGGCGCCTCGGACAAGCCGTCGGCCAGCTTCAGTTCGAACATCCGCACGTCGCCGTGGCCGGCGTCGTGCATGGCCACCCGGGCGGCGTCCTCGGCGCTGCACTGCACGCCGTCGTCGAACGACAGGCTGCCTTCCACCCGCGCCAGCAGCAACAGCTGGTCCAGTGTCCGGTGCAGACGGTCGGCGCCTTCCTCGGCGTGGGCCAGGGCCTGCTCGGCGGCGGCGCCCTCGGTCATGCGCGCGACCTGCAGGTGGGTCTTGATCGCGGTCAGCGGGCTGCGCAGTTCGTGGGCGGCATCGCCGGTCAGGCGTCGCTCGCGTTCGATGGCCTGGGCGATGCGCTGGAACAACTGGTTCTGGGTTTCCACCAGCGGCTTCAGTTCGCTCGGCAGGGCCGCCAGCTCCAGTGGCTCCAGCGAGTCGGCGCCACGTCGGGTGAGGGCGTCGCGAATCCGCTTGAGCGGCGCCAGGCCCTGGCCGGCGCCGAGCCAGAGCAGGGCCAGGCTGCCGAGCAGGGCGACCGTCACCGGCACCGCGGCGGCCACCACCACCGAGCGTTGCAGCACGTCGCGCTCTTCCAGGCGGTCGGCGGTGCTGACCCGCAGGTCGCCGGCCTGCACGGTGAAGCTGCGCCACAGCACGCCGTTGATTTCCTGGTCGCGGAAGCCGCTGGCGGTGCTGTCCAGCGCCCGCTCCGGGGTGGCATGGCTCTGCGCCAGGACTTCGCCGCGCAATGAGCTGACCTGGCAGGCCATACCGTTGGGAATCCCCAGTTGCTCCGCGCTCAGGCGCGTGGTCTGGCCGTCCGCCGGCTGCGGCTGCGGCAACTGCTGGAGCAGGCCGGCAACCATCCGCGCCGAGGCCGCCAGGCGTTGGTCGAAGGAGCGCATCATCTGCCCGCGCAGGTCGCAGAGCATCCAGGCCGCGGCCAGCGACCAGAGCAGGATGAAGGCCGAGCCGAGGATCAGGGTCAGGCGCAGGCGCAGGCTCATGCGTCGTCTCCGTCGCCGCGCGCCGGCCCGAGGCGGTAGCCGAGGCCGCGCACGGTCTGCACGATGGCGTTGCCGAGCTTGCGCCGCAGGTGATGGATGTGGACGTTGAGGGCGTTGCTCTCGACCTCGTCGCCGAAGCCATAGACGCTGTCCTTGAGCTGCTCGCCGCTGAGGATCCGCCCGCGGTTGTTGAGCAATGCCTGCAACAGCGCCTGTTCGCGTCGCGACAGCTCCACGGGGCGACCGTCGAGCCAGGTTTCGCGGGTGCTCGGATCGTAGCTGAGGCGACCGTGTTCGATGACGTTGACGCAGCGCCCGGCGGAGCGCCGTTGCAAGGTATGCAGGCGGGCGCCGAGTTCGCGCAGGTCGAAGGGCTTGAGCAGGTAGTCGTCGGCGCCGGCTTGCAACCCGGCGACCCGGTCGGTCACCGCGTCGCGCGCGGTCAGCACCAGCACCGGCAGGTCGACGCCCTGCTGGCGCAGGCGTTGCAGCAGGCGCAGGCCGTCCTCGTCGGGCAGGCCGAGATCGAGGACCAGCACGTCGAAGCGCGCCACCTGGAGCAGCGCCTGGGTATCGGCGGCGCTGGCCACCCGGTCCACGGTCAGGCCCTGGGCGTTGAGGCCGGCGACGATGCCGCTGGCGATCAGGTCGTCGTCTTCGGTGAGCAGTACATGCATGGCGGTATCGCTGGTTAAAGGGATAGGAGTCTGAAGCGGGCGAATTAAGCCAGGATTATGCCCCGCCCGGCGCGTCGCCGGGGTTTTCCCCGTGGCCGCGTTAACGGCCTGTTAATCGTCGCTGGCCATGCTGCCGCCGAGTTCATCGTAGAAGGCGTTATCCATGCGTGTGTTGATCCTGCTCCTGATGCTCCTGCTGCCGGGCCTGTCCCAGGCGCAACCGGGCGACGACCTGTTCGCGCCGCGCGGCGCGACGCAGACGGATTTCCTGCCGGTGGAGAAAGCCTTCCGCTTCACCTGGGAGCGCCTCGACGACGGCCAGGTGCAACTGCGCTGGCAGATCGCGCCGGGCTACTACCTGTACCAGAAGCGCCTGCGCTTCGACGGACTCGACCCGGCCTTGCAGCCGCAGCTGCCGCCGGGCGAAAGCCACAGCGACGAGTTCTTCGGCGAGTCGCAGGTCTATCGCCAGAGCCTGGAACTGACCCTGCCGGCGGCCGCCGCCGGACAACTGCGCCTGGGCTGGCAGGGCTGCGCCGACGCCGGCCTGTGCTATCCGCCGCAGAGCCAGGCGCTCGACCTGGGCGGTACCGGCCCTGCCGCCGCCGTCGCCGGGACGAGCGGCGAAGTCGCCGAGGACCAGGGCCTGGCCGGCAGCCTGCAGGCCGGCAACCTGGCCTGGAGCCTGTTGCTGTTCTTCGGCCTCGGCCTGCTGCTGGCGTTCGCTCCCTGTTCGCTGCCGATGCTGCCGATCCTCGCCGGGCTGGTGGTCGGCAGCGGCGCCGGCCCTCGTCGCGGCCTGCTGCTGGCCGGTAGCTACGTGCTGAGCATGGCGCTGGTCTACGCCGGACTCGGGGTGGTCGCGGCGCTGCTTGGCGGCAACCTGCAGGCCTGGCTGCAACAGCCGTGGCTGCTGGGCAGCTTCGCCGCGCTGTTCGTGTTCCTCGCGCTGCCGATGTTCGGCTTCTTCGAACTGCAACTGCCGGCGGCCCTGCGCGACCGCCTCGACGGTCTCAGTCGCGGCCGCAAGGGCGGCAGCCTGGCCGGCGCGGCCGCGCTCGGCGCGTTGTCCGGGCTGCTGGTGGGGCCGTGCATGACCGCGCCGCTGGCCGGCGCCTTGCTCTATATCGCGCAGACCGGCAATGCCCTGCATGGCGGCCTGGTGCTGTTCAGCCTGGGCCTCGGCATCGGCATGCCGCTGTTGCTGCTGGTGACGGTCGGCAGCCGCTTCCTGCCCAAGCCCGGTCCCTGGATGAACCTGGTCAAGGGCGTGTTCGGCTTCCTTTTCCTCGGCACCGCCTGGATACTCCTGCGTCCGCTGCTCGGCGAGGCGCTGTGGATCGGCCTTGGCGGCGCGTTGCTGTTGGTCCTGGCCTACGCCGCGCTGCACACGGCGCGAGGCCTGGCACGGCACGCGGTGCTGTTCGGCGCGGCGGGCTGCATCTTCGGTCTCTGGGGCGCGGCGATGCTGCTGGGCGCCGCGGCCGGGGCCGACGACCCCTGGCGTCCGCTACAGGTGTATGCGGCGGCGAACCGGGGCGCTACGCCGACGGCCAGCGCGCATGAGGCGTTCCTCACGGTGAGCCAGCCGGCCGAGCTGGACCGTCAGTTGGCTGCGGCCAAGGCCGAGGGACAATGGGTGCTGCTCGACTACTACGCTGACTGGTGCGTGTCCTGCCGGATCATGGAGAAACAGGTGTTCGCCAAACCCGATGTGCTCGCCGCCCTGCAGGGCGTGCGCCTGCTGCGGCTCGACGTGACCGCGGACAACGCCGCCAGCCGCGAGCTGCTGCGCCGCTACCAGGTACCCGGCCCGCCGAGCCTGATCTGGATCGGCCCGGAAGGCGAGGAGCGCCGCGCGCGCCGGTTGACCGGCGAAGTCGACGCCGGCGGCTTCCTCGCCCATTGGCAGGCGACCCGGGAGCGCGGCTGATGCTGAGTTTTTCCCTGGGGCCGCTGGTGGTCTCGCTGCAACACCTGCTGCTGTTCCTCGCCCTCGGCGCCGCGCTGCTCGGTGGTTGGCTGGCGGCGCGCGGCGGCGGGCGCAACGCCGAGCCGGTGCTGTTCAACCTGTTGTTGCTCGGCCTGCTGGTGGCGCGCCTGGCCTTCGTGGTGCGCTACTGGCCGCAGTACCGTGGCGACTTCGTACAGATGCTGGATATCCGCGATGGCGGTTTCCTCGCCTGGCCAGGCCTGCTCGCCGCCGTGCTCGGCGCGCTGTTCTGGGCCTGGCGGCGACCGGCGCTACGTCGCTCGCTGGGTGTCGGCGCCAGCCTCGGGCTGGCGTTCTGGCTGCTTGGCAGCCTGGGCCTGGGCATCTACGAGCGCGGTACGCGCCTGCCCGAACTGAGCCTGCGCAACGCCGCCGGCGAGTCGGTGCAACTGGCCGATTTCCGGGGCCGCCCGCTGGTGATCAACCTCTGGGCCAGCTGGTGCCCGCCGTGTCGGCGCGAGATGCCGGTGCTGCAACAGGCGCAGGCGGAGAATCCCGACGTGGTGTTCCTCTTCGCCAACCAGGGCGAGAGCGCCGAGACCGTGCGCCATTTCCTCCAGGGCGAGAACCTGCGCCTGGACAACCTGCTGTTCGACAACGGCGGGCAGCTTGGCCAGCAGGTCGGCTCGGTCGCCTTGCCCACCACCGTTTTCTACACCGCCGAGGGCCGCCTGCTGGGCAGCCATCTCGGCGAACTGTCCCGCGGCAGCCTGGCGCGCTACCTCGAAGCCTTCGAGCCGGCCGCTGCCGCCCCCGCAACCAGGAGTTCCGAATGAGACTGCCGCGCAACCTGATCACCCTTGGCCTGGGCCTGACCCTCCTCAACGCCGGCCTGGCCACGGCGGCGGAGGAGCTGCCGGCGCCGATCCGCATGGTCCAGGAGAAGGGCGCCCGCATCCTCGGCAGCTTCGACGCCCCGGATGGCCTGCGCGGCTACGCCGCCGAATACCAGAACCAGGGCATGGCGCTGTACCTGACGCCCGACGGCAAGCACGTACTCACCGGCCACCTGTTCGACGCCCAGGGCAAGGACCTCAGCCGCGAACCGCTGGAGCGCCTGGTGTATGCGCCGCTGGCCAAGGAAATGTGGCAGAAGATGGAGCAGAGCGCCTGGATCGCCGATGGCCGTGCCGACGCGCCGCGCGTGGTCTACCTGTTCAGCGACCCGAACTGCCCGTACTGCACCATGTTCTGGGAGCAGGCGCGGCCCTGGGTGGACGCCGGCAAGGTGCAGTTGCGGCATATCATGGTCGGCATCATCCGCGAGGACAGCGAAGCCAAGTCCGCCGCGCTGCTGGCCAGCAAGGACCCGCAGAAGGCCCTGCACGACCATGAGCAGGCGGGCAAGGCAAGCACCCTGAAGCCGCTGGCGAAGATCCCGGCGGCGGTGCGCAAGCAGCTCGCCGGCAACATGGAACTGATGGAGTCGATGGGCGCCGCGGCGACCCCGGCGATCTTCTATCTCAATGCCGAGGGGCGCATGCAGCAGCAACAGGGCGCGCCGCAGCCGGACCAGTTGGCGGAGATCCTCGGTCCGCGTTGATCCTCCGGGCCGGCGCCGAGCCGCCGGCCATCTATACTCCCTGTGTTACGCCAACCCAGCGGAGCGAGGGCCATGGACGACGCATTCAGCGAGGAAGGCAGCGCGCAGCCGCGCCATGACGCTCAGCGTCCGGCGCTCGCCCCGCGGAGCGACGGTTTCGACATCCACACCTACCATCCCGACTTCGTCGCCGATCCCTATCCGCTGTTGCGGCTGATCCGCTCCCGTGCGCCGGTCTGCCGCGACCAGGCCTCGATCTGGTGGATCAGTCGCTATGCCGATGTCTCGGCGTGCCTGCGCGACCGCCGTTTCTCCGCCGACCCCGCTCGCCTTGGCGCCGCCGGCGTCCGCCAGGGCGGCGCCAGCTGGTTCGGCCACCAGCAATTGCAACCGCTGGCGCGCTTCTACGACAACTTCATGCTGTTCAATGACGCGCCGCGGCACACCCGCCTGCGCAGGCTGTTCGCTCCGGCCTTCGGCCCCGACGCCGTGCGCCGCTGGGAGGCGTGCATCGAGGCGCTGGTGGAAGAACTCCTCGACAGCTTGCTGGAGCGCCGTGAGCCCGATCTGCTCAGGGATTTCGCCGAACCGCTGACGATCCGGGTGGCCGCCGAGCTGTTCGGCTTTCCCCGCGAAGACACCGGGCAACTGCTGCCCTGGGGCCGCGATCTGGCCGCCGGGCTCGATCTCGCCGCCAGCCACGGCGATGCCGGGCAGATCAACCGCAGCGCGGCCGCCTTCAGCGACTACCTGCAACGCCAGGCGCGCGGCTGGAGCGATGGCTCTTCGCGCCCGCCGCCCGGCGCGGCGCCGAGCATCCTCGACGGCGCCGCGATGCTGGAGGCCGGACTGGGCCTCGAGGACCTGGTGGCGGCCTATGCCATGGTGTTCATGGCCGCGTTCGAAACCACCATCAGCATGGTCGGCAACGCTACGCTGGCGCTGCTCACCCATCCCGACCAGCTCGACCTGCTGCGGCGGTGCCCGGAGCTGGCGGCGAACGCGGTGGAGGAACTGCTGCGCTTCGACGGCGCGGTGCGCGGCGGCGTGCGTTGCACCCTGGAGGAGGTGGAGATCGGCGGCCAGCGGATTCCGCCTGGAGAGAAGGTCTGGCTGAGCTTCCTCGCGGCGAACCGCGACCCGGAGATGTTCGCCGCCCCCGACCGCTTGCAATTGCAGCGAGCGAACGCCAAGCAGCACGTGGCGTTCGCCCATGGTCCGCACTACTGCCTGGGCGCGTACCTGGCCCGGCTCGAATTGCAATGCGCATTGCGCGGCCTGGTGCGTCGCCGTTTCGCCCTGGCCTCGGAACCGACGGACCTGCGCTGGCGACGCAGCTCGGTGTTCCGCACCCTGGAGCGCTTGCCGCTCGTCCCGGAAGGCGACGCTCAGAAGACCTGCGAGTAGCGCAGGATCAGCCGGCTGCCCTCGCTGCGGTTGCGTGCGCCGTATTCGTGATAGGCATTGAGGAACAGCCGCGACTTGCCCCAGCCGAACATCAGCGCCGGGCCGATGGCATCGACCCGCTCGCGGGAGTCCGGGCGGTCGTGCCCGTCGACCCGCTCGTCGGTGATCTGTCGCAGGCTGTAGCCGGACAACCCGAGCCGCCAATGCGCATCCAGCGCCAGCGATACCGAGTAGTTGGCGTGGAACGCCTGGCCCGGTTGCAGGTAGTCGTCGGCCAACGGCGGCGCCGGGTCGCGATTCTTGCCCGGCAACAGGTACTGCAGGCGAGCGCTGGCTTCCCAGCCTTCGGCGAATTCCCAGGTCAGCGCGTAGTGCGGGTTGAAACTCCAGTGGTTGCTGCCGGGATTGATCGCCCGATGCCTGTCATAGCGCCCGGTGGGTAACTGGAAGGCGAGGTTCAGGCGCTGCCAGTAGGGCCGGCCGAACAGCTCGGTCTGCGGCCATTGCAGGATGAACGGACTGACGATCAGGTTGCCGAGGCCGTTGGCGCTGCCAGCGTGGGGTTCGAAGTCGGGATCGGCGAGCAGCACCGGGACGAGGATTTCCGCGCCGTAGTAGGCGCCGAACAGCTGGTGCTGGCTGATGTGGGCGAAGTGGCTGGTGGCGAGCAGGGTGCGCAGGCGATTGTCGAGCGGGCGCCGGTGACCGTTGGCGTCCATGAAGTCGTCGGCCTCGTAGATATTCACGAACTGCTGGAACAGCGTGCCGGGCAGGGCCTTGCCGTCGAGGAAGGAGGTCTGGCCGAGGTTCATCCCCGGCAGCGCGGCGATAGCCTGGAACGGAGGCAGCAGCAGGGGCAGGGCCAGCAGGCTGGCCCGGGTGCGGGTGGTCATGGGCGTGTCCTTCTTGTTGTTGTTTTCCACGGGGCAGCGCGTCAGTCCGGGAGGTAGTCGGGCTGGCGCTCGGGGCTGGCGCGCTGGAAGGCTTCGAGCGCCAGGCAGCGCCCCTCCAGTTCCAGCAACGCCGGGTAGGGCACCAGGTCACAGCCCATGCGCCGGGCGTTGGCCAGTTGCGGCACCAGGCAGCACTCGACGATGCCCGCTGCGGCGCCGGCGAAGAAGGCGCCGCGACGGTGTCGGTTCAGCAGGGTCTCCGCCGCCGCCAGGCCCTCGGCGACCCAGTGCGCGTACCAGCGCTGGCGGTCCTCGGCGTCTATGCCGAGGACCTGGGTCAGGTACTTGAGCACCCGCACGTTGTTCAGCGGATGGATGTCGCAGGCCACCAGCAGGGCCAGTTCCAGCGCCTGGGCGCGATGCAGTGGGTCGAGAGGGATCAGGCGCGGTTCGGGCTGCACGGCGTCGAGGTAGTCGATGATCGCCAGCGACTGGCTGAACCGGCGGCCGTCGGCGTCGACCAGGGTCGGCAGCGCGCCCATCGGGTTGCGCTGGCGGTCGGCCGGGCGCAGTTGCTCGCCCTGCCGCAGGTTGACCGGCACTACCTGGTAATCCAGACCTTTCAGGGCCAATGCGATACGCACCCGATAGGACGTGGAGCTGTTGAAGAAGCTGTAGAGCTGCATGGGAAGTCCTGTTCAGAGAGTGACGGAAGAAGGCCTGGCCCGGCGCCGGCCCAGGCGATGCACGGCCACGGCGGCGA
This sequence comes from Pseudomonas sp. PS1(2021), assembly GCF_020405165.1. Classification (NCBI taxonomy): domain Bacteria; kingdom Pseudomonadati; phylum Pseudomonadota; class Gammaproteobacteria; order Pseudomonadales; family Pseudomonadaceae; genus Pseudomonas; species Pseudomonas sp. PS1(2021). The sequence goes on from NZ_CP084484.1 coordinate 1,650,615, forward strand.
GCAGCGCCGGGATCACCAGCAGGGCGAGGATGCCGCTGAAGCCCAGGCCCAGGCCGAGCAGGGCGCCGCCGCTGAGGGAGCCGACGATCGAGCCGATACGGCCCAGGCCGAGGGCCCAGCTGACCCCGGTGGCGCGGCTGCGGGTCGGATAGAAATCGGCGGCCAGGGCGTTGGCGCCGACCTGCGAGCCGCTGATGCAGAAACCGACGCCGGCGACGCACAGCGCCAGCAGGGTGAAGCTGTGATAGAGGCTGGCGATGCCGAGGATGAACAGGGCGCCGCCGACGTAGGCCAGGCTCAGCACCCGGTGCGCGTCGAAGCGATCCATGGCGCTGCCCAGGAGGAGTGCGCCGAGGGTGCCGCCGAGCTGGAACATGGCGCTGATCGTCGCCGCCTCGCCGAGACTGAAGCCGGTGCCGCCGATCAGCGTCGGCAGCCAGTTGGTCAGCAGGTAGATGATCAGCAGGCCCATGAAAAAGGTGGCCCAGAGCAGCAGGGTGCCGCCGCGCAGCTCGGCGCCGAGGATCTGCCGCAGGGGCGAGGTGCCGTCGGACTCGTCGGCGGGCAGTTCGAGGCGCCCGGCCCAGCCGTCGGGCAGGCGCCCCAGGCGTTCGAGGATGCGCCGCAGGCGCGCCGCGTCCGGTGCGCGGCGGGCGAGGAAGCGCACCGATTCCGGCAGGCATGCCCAGAGCAGCGGCAGGCTCGCCAGGGGCAGGCCGCCGCCGAGCAGCAGCACGCTTTCCCAGCCCAGCGCCGGGACCATCCGCGCGGCGAGCAGGCCGCCCAGCGCCGAGCCGAGGGTGAAGCCGCAGAACATCGCGGTGACCATCAGCGCGCGGTGCCGGCGCGGGCAGTATTCGGAGGTCAGGGTGATCGCGTTGGGCATCGCCCCGCCCAGGCCGAGGCCGGTGAGAAAGCGCAGCAGGGCCAGGGTTTCCACCGAACCGGCGTAGGCCGAGGCAAGGCTCCAGCCGCCGAAGAACAGCACCGAGAGCAGGAGCACGCTCTTGCGTCCGAAACGGTCGGCCAGCGGGCCGGCGGCGAAGGCGCCGAGTGCCAGGCCGGCCAGCGCGGCGCCGAGGATCGGGCTGAGTTGCGCCGGGCTCAGTTGCCAGTCGTGGGCCAGGGCCGGGGCGATGAAGCCGATGGCGGCGGTGTCGAATCCGTCCATGGCGACGATCAGGAAGCACAGCGACAGGACTCGCAACTGGAAGGCGGATACCGCCTGCGCATCGATGAAGGCCTGGACGTCGATCTTGTTGTTCTTGTCGGGCGTAGGCATGAGCGTTCCTCGGCCGTCGCCGTGGCGACAGCCCGGATGAAGGGCAGGGTGGGCCCGCGCCGTGCGCGGGCGGTGGGTCAGACCACGCGGACGCTGAGTTCGCCGAGGCCGTCGATGGCGCCGAGCATCCGCTCGCCGCGCTCGACCGCGCCGACGCCTTCCGGGGTGCCGGTGAAGACCAGGTCGCCGGGGCGCAGCTCGAAGAAGCGCGACAGGTAGCTGACGGTTTCCGCCACCGACCAGATCAACTGGTCGATGTCGCTGCGCTGGCGATCCTCGCCGTCGACCTGGAGGCTGATGGCGGCGTGGCGCGGATGGCCGACCTGGCTGGCAGGGTAGAGCGGGCCGATCGGCGCCGAGCGGTCGAAGGCCTTGCCGATCTCCCAGGGCCGGCCCATCTCGCGCATGCGCATCTGCAGGTCGCGGCGGGTCATGTCCAGGCCCACCGCGTAGCCCCAGACGTGTTCCTCGGCCTGCTCCAGGGGGATGTCGCAGCCGCCCTTGCCGATCGCCGCCACCAGTTCGATCTCGTAGTGGTAGTTGCCGGTCTGGCTCGGGTAGGCCAGCTCCAGGGTGCTGCCGACGGCGACCGGGACCACCGCGTCGGCCGGCTTGCAGAAGAAGAACGGCGGCTCGCGCTCGGGATCGAAGCCCATTTCCCGGGCGTGGGCGGCGTAGTTGCGGCCGACGCAGTAGACCCGCCGCACCGGGAAGGTCTGGTCGCTGCCATGGATGGTGAGGCTGACGGGCGCTTCGGGCGCGAAGAGATGGCTCATGGGACGGGTCCTTCAGTGGGCGAGGGGTTCGCGGGATTCGCGGAGGATGCCGAGCGCCTGCTGCACAGGACGGTCGGAGAAACTGAACAGCACGCAGTCGGTGGCGCCGGCTTCCAGGCGCAGCTCGGCCCAGGAGGGCACGACGAACAGATCCTTGGCCTCGAAGGCGAAGCGCCGGCCGCCGATCTGCGCCACGCCGCTGCCTTCCACCACCGAATAGACGCTGGCGTCGGTGCTGCGCGCGGGTTGGCCGAGGAAGCCGGCCGGCAGCAGTTGCAGGCAGGTGGCGATGGTCGGCATGGCCCAGCCGCCGGTGGCCGGGTTGACGTAGCGCAGCTTGTGGCCTTCCCAGGGATCGGGCCGTTCGAGGCGCGCCAGGCGCTCGAGGGCCTCGCGGCTGCGCGCGTAGGGGTAGCTGAACAGCGGCGAGGTCGGCGTCGTCGGCTGGTGGCGCAGCGGCAGCATGTTGCTGCCGTAGCGGGCGAGGCTGTCGCCTTCGCCACGTCGCAACGGCTGCACCGGTTCGCCGTAGCTCTCGGCGAAGGTGGCGCCGAAGAAACGCAGCATCGGGATGTCCAGGCCGTCCAGCCAGACCACCGGCTCGCCGCCTTCCGCGGCGGGGCGGTTGCCGTGGTCGTGCCAGGTCCAGGACGGAGTGATGATGAAGTCGCCCGGCTCCATGCGGGTGCGTTCGCCGTCCACCGAGGTGTAGGCGCCGTAGCCCTCGACGACGAAGCGCAGGGCCGACTGGGTGTGCCGGTGGCTGGGGGCGATCTCGCCCGGCAGGATCAGTTGCAGGCCGGCGTAGAGGCTCGGGGTGATCGCCGACTGGCCGGGAAGGTCCGGGTTCTCCAGCACCAGCACGCGGCGCACCGCTTCCTCGGCGCTGATCAGGTCGCCTGCCTCGAGCAGGAACGGGCGCAGTTCGCGATAGCGCCACAGCGCCGCCTGGCAGCCGCCGGCGGGTTGCGCCGGGACCAGGCTGTGCAGGGCTTCCCAGAGCGGGGTGAGGTGCTGCTGGCGGATGCGTCGATAGAAGTCGGCGCGCTTCTCGGTGGAATTGTCGCTATGCATACCGATGAATCTCCGGCGGGAGGAGGCGGGGCCGCCTCGGTCTGGCAGCCATTATTCGAGGTGCAGGCATAACCGAATAATGATATTTAGACATCGACCTATACGTATTCGAGGATGGCTTGCGATGGACTGGACCCGCCGCCTGCGCCTGCAACACCTGCAACTGCTGGTCAGCCTGATGGAGACCGGCAACCTCAGCGGCACCGCCCGGGCCGCACACACCACCCAACCGGGCCTGTCGAAGTGGCTCAAGGAACTGGAGGAGGACGTCGGCGCGCCGCTGTTCGAGCGTCACGCCCGCGGCCTGCGCCCGACGCCCTACGGCATGACCCTGTTCAACCACGCCCAGCGCGTGCTCACCGAGATGGAGCGGGCGCGGCAGAACCTCGAGGCGATGCGCAGCGGCAGCGGCAGCCGGGTGCTCCTCGGCACGTCGCCGGCCTCCGCGCCGAGCTTGGTGCCGCGCGCATTGCGGGCGTTCCTCGGACGCTACCCCGGGGCCCAGGTGGAACTGCTCGAAGGCACCATGAACGGCCTTCTCGAACGGCTGGAGAAACGCCAGCTCGATGTGGTGGTGGGGCGCCTGGACAACTATGCGCCGCGCGCCAGCCTGCGCTGCGAGGTGCTCTACAGCGAGGCGATCGTGGTGATGGCGCGGCCCGGTCACCCGCTGGCCCAGGCCGCCGCGCTGGACTGGGAAGACGTGCGGCGCTACGACTGGATCGTCTGGCCGCCCGGCTCGCCGATCCGCAGCAAGCTCGACATGGCCCTGACCCAGGGCGGCCGGCAGCCGCCGGCCTACCGCCTGGAGTCATCGTCGATGCTGGCCAACATCGAATTGTTGCGTGGCAGCGACATGCTATCCATCGGCTCGGCGCGGGTTGTCGAGCACCTTGCCGGGCTCGGCCTGGTGGCCAGGCTGGCGCTGGAGATTCCCGGCGAGGGCGCGGTGGGCATGTGCTGGCGCGACGAACCGCACCGCGACCGTGCCAGCGAAGACCTGCTGGCCTGCCTGCGCGAAGGCGCGGCGGCCGAGTAGGGCGCCGGCCGGCGGGTGCTATTGCAAAAAGGCCGCGGCTTCTCGACAATGCGATTCATTATCATTCATGTGTCGCCCCGACTTTCCCATGTCCGCCCCGATCCTTCTCAGCGCCCACCATCGCGCCATGCATGCGCTGTACAGCGAGCACCATGGCTGGTTGCAGAACTGGCTGCGCGGCAAGCTGGGCTGCGCGGCGGACGCGGCGGACCTGGCCCAGGACACCTTCCTGCGCATCCTGCTCAAGCGCGAACTGCGCGAGATCGGCATGCCGCGCGCGTTCCTGCGGACCATCGCCCGCGGCCTGGTGATCGACCACTGGCGTCGCGAGGAACTGCAGCGCGCCTACCTCGAAAGCATCGCCCACCTGCCCGAGGCACAGGCGCCGTCGCCCGAGGCGCGGGAACTGGTGCTGGAACTGCTGGAGGAAATCTCGCGGATGCTCGACGGGCTCAAGCCGAAGGTCCGCACCGCCTTCCTCCTGGCCCAGTGCGAAGACCTCAGCCACCGGCAGATCGCCGAACGCATGGGGGTTTCCCAGCGTAGCGTCGAGCGCTACGTGGCCGAGGCGCTGTACCACTGCTACCTGCTGCGCTACGGCGAATGAGCGGAGCCGTGGACGGGACGCGCGGTAGGGTCGACGAAGCGGTGGTCAGGCAGGCCATCCACTGGCTGGTCCGCCTGCGCTCGCAGCCGGCCGACGATCGCCTGCAGCGCGCTTGCGCGACCTGGCGCGCGGAGCACGGCGAGCACGAGCGGGCCTGGCAGCAGGTCAGCGCGCTCAACGAAGAACTGCACGGACGCTTCAAGGCGCTGCCCGGCGGGGTCGCCTACGGCACCCTGGACAGCAGCGCGCAGCGCCTGCAGCGGCGCCAGGCGCTGAAACTGCTGTCGCTGCTGGTGGCTGGCGGCGCCGTGGCCTGGGTCGGTCGCGACAGCCTGCCCTGGCAGTGCCTGAGCGCCGACTACAGCACCGCCACCGGCGAGCGACGCAGTATCGAGCTGGTCGACGGCACCCGCCTGCAACTGAACACCGACAGCGCGGTCGACGTGCGCTACGACGCCGGCCAGCGCCTGATCCTCCTCGCCCGCGGCGAGATCTTCCTCGCCAGCGGCGCCGATACGCAATCGCCCACGCACAGGCCGCTGCGGGTACGTACCGCGCAAGGGCTGTTCGAGGCCCTCGGCACCCGTTTCAACGTACGCCTGCAAGATGCCGCCACCTGTCTCAGCGTCAGCGAGGGTTCGGTGCGCATCGATGCCTTCGGCGCGCGTCCGCTGCAGGCTCCGGTGGCCGAGGCGGGGCAGAGCTATCGGATCGCCGCCGACGGCGTGCGGCGCCTCGAACGGCCGCAGATGGACGCAGTGGCCTGGGCCGATGGCCTGATCGTCACCCGCGACATGCGCCTGGCCGACTTCCTCGCCGAGGTCGCCCGCTACCGCAACGGCTACCTCGGCTGCGCCGCGGAGGTCGCCGACCTGCGTCTGTCTGGGGTCTACCGCCTGGACGACACCGACAAGCTGTTGCAGGTGCTCGCGCGGACCCTGCCGGTGCGCCTGCAGCGGCATACCCGCTGGTGGGTGAGGGTGGTCGCCGCCTGAGTCGCGCCGGCGGCCGCGTGGACGCTTGCTTCCGCCCGGAGCGAAACGCACTGAAAATTATTTTCATTATTTTTGTCGGCTTTCCGCGACTGGTCCGGCTTTACCGATTGAACACCCTTCAACGACTCCAACGGATCCCGTTCATGACCGCCACCGCCGTCGTCCTCCGCAATGCCCCGTCGTCCCTCGATTTCCCCCGCGCCTCGCGCCTGAGCCGTTCGGTGCGCGCGGCCCTGCTGTCGCTGGCCATGGCGGCCGGCGCGGCGCCGCTCTGCGCCTCGGCCGCCGAAGCGGCGGCGGAACAGGCACGGCCCTATGCGATCCCCGCCGGACAGTTGGGCGACGTGCTCAACCGCTTCGCCCGCGAAGCCGGCATCACCCTCTCGGCCACTCCGGCGCAGACCGGTGGCTACAGCTCCCAGGGGTTGCGCGGCAGTTTCACCGTGCAGCAGGGCCTGGCCCGGCTGCTCGCCGACACCCCGCTGGAAGCGGAAGACCAGGGCGACGGCAGCTTCGTCTTGCGCGAGGCGCCGGCAAAGGACGGCGACGTGCTGAACATGCAGGCGGTGGAAGTCTTCGCCCTCGGCAACAACCTGGGTAGCACCGATGGCTACCTGGCCACCCATAGCCAGATCGCCACCAAGACCAGCAAGCCGCTGCTGGAAACCAGCCAGACCGTCTCGGTGATCACCCGCGAGCAGATCGACGACACCGCCTCCAAGACCGTGCAGCAGGCGATGCGCTATACCCCCGGCATCTTCACCGGCCAGGTCGGCGCCTCCAACCGCTACGACTACGTGGTGATGCGCGGCTTCGCCGACAACAGCGTGGACAACATCTACCTCGACGGCCTCAAGGCCATGGGCGACAGCGGTACCTTCAGCTCGATGCAGGTCGACCCGTACTTCCTCGAACGCATCGATGTGCTCAAGGGCCCGTCCTCGGTGCTCTACGGCCGTAGCCTGCCGGGCGGCCTGGTGGCGCTGACCAGCAAGAAGCCGTTGTACGAGGACTACCGCCAGATCACCGGCAGCATCGGCAACATGGGCCAGAAGGAGATGGGCTTCGATTTCAGCGGGCCGCTCGACGAGGAGAAGCGCATCGCCTACCGCCTGGTCGGTCTCGGCAAGGGCTCGGACACCCAGTTCGATCACGTCAAGGAGGAGCGCTACGCCATCGCCCCGACCCTGGCCATCGACTTCAGCGACGACACCACCCTGACCCTGCAAGGCTACCTGCAACACGATCCCAACGGGGGCTACCACGGCGGCGTACCGGCCGACGGCACCCTGTCGCACCACAACGGCCGGCACATCTCCCGCGAGTTCTTCGATGGCGAGCCGAGCAAGGACGACTTCGACCGCACCCAGCGGATGTTCGGCTACCAGCTGGAGCACCGCATCGACGACGTCTGGTCGGCGCGGCAGAACTTCCGCTACCTGGACTCCGACGTCGACCTGTCGCAGGTCTACGCCTACGGCTGGAGCGCCAGCGAGCCGAACAAGCTGAACCGCTACTTCAGCGGCGCCCGCGAGCACCTGCAGGCGTATATCGTCGACAACATGCTGCAGGCCGAATTCGCCACCGGCGCGGCGCGCCACACCCTGCTCACCGGCCTCGATTATCAGCGCCGGCGCACCGTGGTCGACTGGCGTTCCGGCTCGGCCTCGGCGCTGGACGCGTTCAACCCGATCTACGGCGACGACGCCATCAGCTATTTCCCGGACGACAACCACACCCGCCGCCTGGAGCAGACCGGCGTCTACCTCCAGGACCTGATCGACATCGACCAGTGGCGCTTCTCGCTCGGCCTGCGCCAGGACTGGGTCAGCGTCACCGACAAGAACCGCAGCACCGGCAGCAAGGCCGACGACGACTGGGAGAAATTCACCGGGCGGATCGGCGCGCTGTACCTGTTCGACAACGGCCTGGCGCCCTACGTCAGCTACTCCGAGTCGTTCAACCCGAACGCCTACTCCGACGCCTCCGGCACGCCCCTGGCGCCCACCGAGGGCAAGCAGTGGGAACTCGGCCTGAAGTTCCAGGCGCCGGGTAGCAACAGCTTCTACACCGCCTCGCTGTTCCATATCACCCAGGAAAACGTCGCCTCCAAGGAACCCCAGGACAACTTCTACACCTCGGTCGGCGAAGTGCGCTCCCAGGGGCTCGAACTGGAGGCCCATACCCAACTCAGCGACAACCTGAAACTGCTCGGCAGCTACACCTACACCGACATCACCTACACCAAGTCGCTGGACGGCAACCAGGGCCATACGCCGAACCAGGCGCCCAAGCACATGGCTTCGCTGTGGGCCGACTATGCCTTCGACGCCGGCCCGCTCAGCGGCCTGAGCATCGGCGGCGGCGCACGCTACGTCGGCGAGACCTGGGCGGACAAGGAAAACACCTTGCGGGTGCCGGACTACACCCTGGTCGACGCGCGGATCGGCTACGACCTCGGCAAGCTCGGCCTGAAAGGCCTGGACGTCAGCCTCAATGCCAACAACCTGCTGGACAAGGACTACGTGGCGTCCTGCTACAGCCTGGACTTCTGCTACTTCGGCGAGAAGCGCAACGTCACCGCGACGGTGAACTACCAGTTCTGACCGTCCACCCGGGCCCCGGCGCCAGCGCCGCGGTACCGGCCAAGCAGCCCGGCGCGCAACGTACGCGCCGGGCATTCGCCGGCGTCGCCGGCCGCACCCTGGTTACCTGGAGCCCCCATGCGCCCCGTCCTGGTCCTGCTGCACCGCTATGTCGGCCTGGCTACCGCGCTGTTCCTTTTCCTCGCCGGTCTCACCGGCAGCCTGCTGGCCTTCCATCATGAAATCGACGAATGGCTGAACCCCGGCTTCTACGCCGTGGGCGAGGGCGGCGAGCGCCTTTCCCCGGGCAGCCTGGTGCAACGCGTCGAGTCACGCTATCCGCGACAACTGGTGTGGTACATGGAGTATCCCGAGGCGGGCGGGCATCCGGCGTTGCTCGCCACCGTGCCGCGCGAGGCCGGCGCCAAGGTCGAGCACGACGTGTTCTACCTCGACCCGGTCAGCGGCGAGGAAGTCGGCAAGCGCCTCTGGGCGGCCTGCTGCTTCCAGCCGGCGAACCTGGTTCCCTGGGTCCTGGAGTTCCACCACAACCTGACCCTGCCGGGGAACTGGGGCCTGTACCTGATGGGCGGGGTGGCGATGTTCTGGTTCCTCGACTGCTTCGTCGGCGCCTGGCTGACCCTGCCGCGCGGCCGGCCGTTCTGGAGCAAGTGGGCGACCGCCTGGAAGATCAAGCGCGGCAACGCCTACCGCTTCAACTTCGACCTGCATCGCGCCGGCGGCCTCTGGCTCTGGCTGCTGCTGGCGCCGGTGGCGCTGAGCAGCGTCGCCCTGAACCTGCCGAGCCAGGTGTTCAAGCCGCTGGTATCGCTGTTCTCGCCGATCGAACCGAGCGTCTACGAGGCGCGCGGGCGGCTGCCCAGGGAGCAACTGGGGGAGACCCGCCTGGACTACGACCGCACCTTCCAGTTGGCCAGCGCCGAAGCGGCGCGGCTGGGCATCGCCGAGCCGATCGGCGAGCTGTACTACAGCTTCGAATACAACTTCTTCGGCGCCGGCTTCGGCGACCACGACGACCCCATGGGCAAGTCCTGGCTGTTCTTCCACGGCAGCGACGGCCGCCTGCTCGGCCAGGAAGTCGCCGGGCAGGGCAGTTGGGGAGAGCGTTTCTACCGCTTGCAGTACCCGATCCACGGCGGGCGCATCGCCGGCCTGCCGGGACGCATCGCCATCGCCGCCCTCGGCCTGGCCATCGCCGGGCTGTCGCTGACCGGTGTCTACATCTGGTGGCGCAAGCGCCGGGCGCGCCACTGGAACGGCCGCTAGACGGCTGTTAGTCTGGCTGCCTCCCACACCACCAGAGGATGGACGAATGAACGCAAGGATCGCCGCATTGGGACTGCTCCTGTCCCTGGCCGCCGGCAGCGCCGTGGCCGCGGAGGAGGGCAGCTCGGTCAAGGATGCGGCCAAGGCCGCGGTGTCCTCGGCCATCGAGACCGGCAAGAACCTCCTCGGCGGGGTCAGCGAGGGCATCACCAGCGGCCGCCAGTCGGCCCAGGGCGCCGATGGCGCCAAGGTGGTCTCCGACAACGCCGGCTTCGCCGAGATCGGCCAGGTCGAAGTGCTCAAGACCGAGCCGCGCGACCAGCAACTGGCCGTCACCCTCGGCTTCAGGAACGACGGCGACGCCACCGTGCGCCTGATCAACCTGACCCAGACCGGCGCGCTGCTGGTGATCGACAACGACGGCTACTCCAACGCCCTGGTCGCCCTCGCCAACCCCGACGACGTCACCGTCCCGGCCAAGGCCGGCATCCGCCAGACCTTCGTCTTCGAAGGCGGCGCGGAAGGGATCAAGGCGGTGCGCCTGTGGGGCAAGGACCTGCCGGTGAAGTGAATTCGAGTCTGCGTCAAAGCAGCCCCGCCTTGGCGGGGCTTCTTTCTGCCGGGCCACGAGCGCAAATAATCAGCTCACCAGAACCCGGCCGAGCGCTGCCTGGAGACCGATAGGTCCTTCCCATTACGAAAATGACGACATCGCATCGATCCTGAAACGTCCGTACAGCCAGGACGACGCAATGAAGGCAAAGTGCCATTCCCTCCTGTCCCTGTTTGGATTAGCATTCCTACTTTTGGACTAATCCCCCTCAACACGCCCATGTCGTTTAGCTATGCGGTGGATATTGAAGGGAACTCGCAGGACATCGGATGTTGCGTTCTAGCTATCGAGCGGTTGTCGCTGGCTTGGTTTTACTGCCGCTTCTTGCCAGCGCCGCCCCCTTCACCTCCCCCGGCGACCGCGACCTGATCCGCGACCGCCAGCAGCGCCTGCTGGACGAACAGCGCAAGCGCCTGGAGGAACTCCAGCAACTGCCCGGCAAGGGAGCGCCCGCCGCTGCGGATGCCTCCGGCGACGACGAGCGCTGCTTCGAGATTCGCCGCATCGAGCTGGAAGGCGCCGGGCACCTCGGCGAAAGCGCGCGTCGCCAGTTACTGGCGCCCTACCAGGGGCGCTGCCTGGGCGTCGGCCAGCTCAATGCGCTGCTCAAGGCCGTCACCGACCATTACCTGGATCGCGGCTACGTCACCACCCGCGCCTACCTGCCACAGCAGGACCTGGCCTCCGGGACCCTGCGCATCATCGTCGTCGAAGGCCGCCTGGAGGGCCTGGACAGCTCCGCGCTGGCCAGCCCGCGCGAACTGACGATGAGCTTTCCGGGCAGGACCGGCGAGTTGCTAGACCTGCGCGAACTGGAGCAACTGGTCGACCAGTTGAGTCGCCTGCCGTCGCGCCAGGCGCAACTGGAGCTGGTGCCCGGCAGCGAGGTCGGCGGCAGCCGAGTGCGTCTCAAGGGCGAGCGCGACAAGCCCTGGCGGGTCTCCGCCACGCGCAACAACGACGGCGACGTCAGCACCGGCGAGCAGCAGATGGGCCTGGGTCTGGACTGGGACAGCCCGCTGGGCCTGGCCGACCAGCTCAACCTGCGCGCCAACCGCGACGCGGTGACCGACCGCTGGCGCCATTCCGACAGCCAGAGCCTGTTCTACAGCCTGCCCTGGGGCTGGTGGACCTTCACCTACGGCTACAGCCAGAGCGACTACCGCACGCGCAACGAGGCCAGCGGCTTCCCCTTCAAGCTCGATGGCGACAGCCGCAGCCATCAGTTCCGCGCCGAACGCGTGCTGCACCGCGACGGTGTGAGCAAGACCGCCATGAGCCTGGGGCTCAGCCACCAGCGCACCAACAACTATGTCGAAGACACCCGCCTGGAAGACCAGAGCACGCGGATCACCGAGACCCAGCTCGGCTTCAACCACGGTCGGCGGATCGGCAGCGGTTTCGTCAACCTCGACCTCGGCTGGCAGCAGGGCATCGGCGCCCTTGGCGCGCAGGGTCGCGGCCACCCGCAGGCGGGCGATCCGAATGCGCGCTACGACAAGTACAGCCTGACCCTCAGCTACCTGCAGCCGTTCCAGCTATGGGGCGAGCGCTTCAGCTTCGACAGCCTGGCCACCGGGCAGAGGAGCGAGGACGTGCTGTTCAGCCCGCAGCGCATCAGCCTCGGCGGCAACAGCTCGGTGCGCGGCTTCAAGGACCAGACCCTGACCGGCGACAGCGGCGGCTACTGGCGCAACCAGTTGCGCTGGCGGCGTGCGGTGGAATGGGCGCCGCTGCGGCCCTGGCTGCAGGAATACGGCGTGGCCTTCGCCTACGACGTCGGCGTGATCCGCCACGACCGCTACAACGACGGCGCCAGCGGGCGCATGAGCGGCAACGCCATCGAACTGGATGCCCGCGGCCGCTATTTCGCCGCCAGCGTCGGCTTCGCCCGCTCGCTGGAGCGGCCCAGCGCCATCGAGCGGCGCGAGCACCCGATTTATTTCCGGGTCGACGCGTTCTTCTGAAGACGCGGCGACCTCCTGAACGCTTTAGGAAAGCGCCTACCTGCATCGAGGCCCTTTCCTTGGAAAACCTTGCTTAACCTCGCCGGGCCCCTACCCGCCAAGGAGTAACGATATGGACATCCGCAGCCCGCTGAACCAGTGCATCGCCCTGTCCCTGGCCGGCATCCTGTTCCTCAACCCGATCGTCGCCGCGGCGGCGGGGCTGGCGCTGGACAAGGCCGCCGGCGGCAACACCGGCCTGGGCCAGGCGGGCAACGGCGTGCCCATCGTCAATATCGCCACGCCCAACGGCGCCGGGCTGTCGAACAACCATTTCCGCGACTACAACGTCGGCGCCAACGGGCTGATCCTCAACAACGCCACCGGCAAGACCCAGGGTACCCAGCTCGGCGGGATCATCCTCGGCAACCCCAACCTCAAGGGCCAGGCGGCGCAGGTGATCCTCAACCAGGTCACTGGCGGCAACCGCAGCACCCTGGCCGGCTACACCGAGGTGGCCGGGCAGTCGGCGCGGGTGATCGTCGCCAACCCGCACGGCATCACCTGCCAGGGCTGCGGCTTCATCAACACGCCGCGCGCGACCCTCACCACCGGCAAGCCGATCATGGACGGCCAGCGCCTGGAGCGCTTCCAGGTGGACGGCGGCGACATCGTCGTCGAAGGCGCCGAACTGAACGTCGGCAACCTCGAACAGTTCGACCTGATCACCCGCAGCGCCAAGCTCAACGCCAAGCTCTACGCGAAGAACCTCAACATCGTCACCGGCCGCAACGACGTCCAGGCCGACAGCCTGCAGGCCACGCCGCGCGCCGCCGATGGCAGCGAGAAGCCGCAGCTGGCGATCGACAGCTCGGCGCTGGGCGGGATGTACGCCGGGGCGATCCGCCTGGTCGGCACCGAGCAGGGCGTGGGGGTGAAGCTGGCCGGCGACATGGCCGCCAGCGGCGGCGACATCCGCATCGACGCCAGCGGCAAGCTGAGCCTGGCCCAGGCCTCCAGCCAGGGCGACCTGAAGATCGCGGCCCAGGCCGTGGAGCTGAACGGCAAGACCTACGCCGGCGGCAGCGCCGAGATTCGCAGCGTGGAGGAACTGGTCAACCGGCAGAGCCTGGCGGCGCGCGAACGCATCGCGCTGGAGGCGGCGCATATCGACAACGCCGGGGTGATCGAAGCCGGCGTCGAGCCAGACGAGCGACGCAACGCGCGCGGCGACCTCGAGCTGCGCAGCGGCACCCTGCGCAACGCCGGCAGCCTGGTGGCCAGCCGCGCGTTGGAAGCGAAGGCGAGCCAGGCGCTGGACAACCAGGGCGGCAGCCTGAAGGGGGCGACCGTCCGGGTCGACGCCGGGCACCTGGACAACCGTGGCGGCAAGCTGCTCGCCGAGGGCGAACTGCGGGTCGAGGCGAGCAGCCTGGACAACCGCCAGGACGGCCTGTTGCAGAGCCGGGACCGCGCCGTGGTCAAGACCCGTGGCGATCTCGACAACCGTGGCGGCCAGGTCGTCGGTCTGAACGAACTGCAGGTCCAGGCTGCCGCACTGGACAATCGCAGTGCCGGTCTCCTTTCCAGCAAGGGAGACATGGACATCGAGGTCGCTCGTCTGGACAACAGTGCGGGCGGCAAGCTGGTCAGCGAGCGCCGTACGCTCTTGAAGGCGGATCGGCTCGATAATCGCAGCGGTCGCATTGTCGCCGGCCAGGATCTCGACTTGAGCTCTCGGTTGATCGACAACCGAGCGGGCGATATCTCCAGCACGTCGAGGGTGGTGGCGAGCGCTCGCGAACAGTTGGACAACCGCGGTGGCAAGATCGTCGGTGACAGTGGCCTGGACATCACAACGCCACGCATGCTCAACCAGGACAAGGGGGTACTCGCCAGCCGCGATGGGCTGCGCCTGAGCGCTACGGAGTTGTTCAACGGCGGGGGAGGCCTGCTGTCCAGCCAGAAGGGTATCGACGTCTCCCTGGCCGGTGCGTTCGATAACCAGGCCGGCAGCCTGGACAGCCGGGGCTTCCTGACGGTGAAGTCAGCCCGGCTCGACAACCAGGGCGGTACGCTATCCAGCGCAGGGGCATTGGCAGTGACCAGCCAGGGCGCCCTGAACAATCAGGGCGGCAGACTGGCGAGCGACGCCGGACTTAGCTTGAGCAGCGCCAGCCTCGACAACAGCCAGGCCGGTGCGATCAGTGGCAAGGGGGCCGTGGAGATTCGTACCGGCAACCTGAACAACAGCCGGAAAGCCAGTATCGGCAGCGATGCGGGACTCACTCTGGTCGCCGCTCGGGTAGACAACAGCCAGGCGGGCCGGATCGCCGCCAAGGGTGCGATCGATGCGGATCTCCAAGGGCTGGACCAGCATGACAGGGGCAACCTGGTCAGCGATACCGGCATCACGCTCGATCTGAACACGGGAAGCCTGGTCAATCGCGCTCAAGGCCTGATCGCCACGCCTGGCACTTTGCTCCTGCGCCAACTCGGCGTGGTGGACAACAGCGGTGGGGAAATCTCCAGCGACCGCGCGTTCACTCTTGCCACCTCCGCGTTGAACAACCAGGGGGGACGCCTGCTCAGCGGCGGAGCCCTGACCTTGCGTATCGCACAGGCCCTGGACAACAGCCTCGAGGGGATTGTCTCCGGTGCCGGAGGTCTGGATATCCAGGCATTCGTCCTGGACAACCGTAGTGGCTCCATCGGCAGCAAGGGCGCCATCGATATCGGTGTGACCCGCCTGGAAAACGACGCTGGCACACTGATCGCTGAACGCGGCCTGAAGCTGGTAGCCGATGAGGCGAACAGTTCCAAGGGGCGTATCGCCGCCAATGGTAGCCTGCATGCCAAGGTTGGCACGCTGAGCCAGAAGGGAGGAGAACTGACCAGTCAGGACTCGCTGACTCTCGACCTGGGCATCCTAAACAATAACGCTGGCCGTATCGCTGGCAACCAGGGCGTAGACATCACGGCCCGGCAGGTGGACAACAGCGTCGGCGAGATTGCCAGCCAGGGCGTGGTGGCGCTGAACCTCACTGAGCAGCTGGACAACCGTGGCGGCAAGATCGTCGGTGACAGTGGTCTGGGCATCACCGCGCCGCACGTGCTCAACCAGGACAAGGGGGTACTCGCCAGCCGCGATGGGCTGCGCCTGAGTGCTACGGAGTTGTTCAACGGCGCGGGGGGCCTGCTGTCCAGCCAGAAGGGTATCGACGTCTCCCTGGCCGGTGCGTTCGATAACCAGGCCGGCAGCCTGGACAGCCGGGGCTTCCTGACGGTGAAGTCAGCCCGGCTCGACAACCAGGGCGGTACGCTATCCAGCGCAGGGGCATTGGCAGTGACCAGCCAGGGCGCCCTGAACAATCAGGGCGGCAGACTGGCGAGCGACGCCGGACTTAGCTTGAGCAGCGCCAGCCTCGACAACAGCCAGGCCGGTGCGATCAGTGGCAAGGGGGCCGTGGAGATTCGTACCGGCAACCTGAACAACAGCCGGAAAGCCAGTATCGGCAGCGATGCGGGACTCACCCTGGTCGCCGCTCGGGTAGACAACAGCCAGGCGGGCCGGATCGCTGCCAAAGGTGCGATCGATGCGGATCTCCAAGGGCTGGACCAGCATGACAGGGGCAACCTGGTCAGCGATACCGGCATCACGCTCGATCTGAACAAGGGAAGCCTGGTCAATCGCGCTCAAGGCCTGATCGCCACGCCTGGCACCTTGCTCCTGCGCCAACTCGGCGTGGTGGACAACAGCGGTGGGGAAATCTCCAGCGACCGCGCGTTCACTCTTGCCACCTCCGCGTTGAACAACCAGGGTGGACGCCTGCTCAGCGGTGGAGCCCTGACCTTGCGTATCGCGCAGGCCCTGGACAACAGCCTCGAGGGGATTGTCTCCGGCGCCGGAGGTCTGGATATCCAGGCATTCGTCCTGGACAACCGTAGTGGCTCCATCGGCAGCAAGGGCGCCATCGATATCGGTGTGACCCGCCTGGAAAACGACGCTGGCACGCTGATCGCCGAACGCGGCCTGAAGCTGGCGGCCGATGAGGCGAACAATTCCAAGGGGCGTATCGTCGCCAAGGATGATCTGCGTGCCAAACTCGGTGCGCTGGTGCAGAACGGGGGAGAGCTGACGACTCAGGGCGCGCTGGCCCTCGACGCCGACAAAGTCGACAACGGCGCTGGTCGCATCGCCGGCAACCGAGGTGTGGTCATCGATGCCCGGCAGGTGGACAACCGTGCCGGCGAGATTGCCAGCCAGGGCGTGGCGACGCTGAATCTCACTGAGCAACTGGACAACCGTGGCGGCAAAGTCGTCGGTGACAGTGGTCTGGGCATCACCGCGCCACGCGTGCTCAACCAGGACAAGGGAGTAATCGCCAGCCGCGATGGGCTGCGCCTGAGTGGTACCGAATTGTTCAATGGCAATGCCGGACTGCTCAGCAGTCAGAGACATATAGAGGTCACTCTGGACGGCGTGCTGGACAATCAGGGCAAGGGCGCGCTGCTCAGCGACGGTACCCTGACGGTGAGCGCCGGGCGCATACACAACCAGGACGCCACTCTGTCCAGCGCCGGTGCGCTGAGACTGAGCAGCCAGGAGGCGGTGGACAACCGTGGCGGCAAGTTGGTGACGGACTCCAGCCTGCGCCTGACCAGCGCCAGCCTGGACAACAGCCGATCAGGGATCATCAGTGCCAACGCTGCGGCGGAGATCCATACCGGGGTTCTGAACAACAGCCAGAAAGGCAATCTTGGCAGTAATGACGGGCTCGGCCTGATTGCTACTGAGGTGGATAACAGCCAGGAAGGTCGGATCACTGCCAAAGGCATGATCGACGCAAATATCAAGGGACTCGATCAGCAGGGCAAAGGGCGGCTGGTCAGTAATGCCGGCATCATACTCGACCTGAACGAGGGAACCCTGGCCAATGGCGCTCAGGGCCTGATCGCCACGCCTGGAACCTTGCTCCTACGCCAACTCGGCATGGTGGACAACAGCGGCGGGGAAATTTCCAGCGACCGAGCCTTCACACTCACCACCTCCGCGCTGACCAACCAGGGTGGCCGCCTGCGCAGCGGCGGTGTACTGACGTTGCGCATCGCCCAGGCTCTGGACAACAGCCTCGAAGGTGTTCTCTCCGGCACCGGAGGCCTGGATATCCGGGCGCTTGCCCTGGACAACCGCAGTGGCTCCATCGGCAGCAAGGGCGCCGTCGATATCGACGTGTCCCGTTTGGAAAACGATGACGGCGACCTGCTTAGCGAAGGTCGTCTGAAACTGACTGCCGAGCGAGCGAACAGTGTCAGGGGACGGATCGCGGCCAGGGGTGACCTGCACGCCAGCGTGACAGCCTTTAACCAGGCGGGTGGCGAATTGAGCAGCGAGGGTGCGCTGATGCTCGAGGCCGATAGCCTCGACAACCGCAGCGGCGGTCTGGTCAGTGCTGATGGCAACCTGACCGTTTCCGCCCGGAGGATCGACAACCGTGCGGGCGAAATCGCCAGCCCGGGCCAGGTGACACTGGACGTCGCCGAGCAGTTGGACAACCGAGGCGGCAAGGCCATCGGCGATAGCGGACTTCGCCTCGTCGCGCCACGGGTACTCAACCAGGACGGCGGGGTACTCGCCAGTCGTGATGGGCTGCGCCTGAATGGCGCCGAACTGTTCAATGGCAACGGCGGCCTGCTCAGCAGCCAGCAAAGCATCGACGTCATTCTGGACGGCGTATTGGGCAATCAGGCGGGCAGCTTGAGCAGCCAGGGACGCCTGAGCGTGAAGAGCGGTCGGCTGGACAACCAGGGCGGTGCAGTCTCCAGCGCCGGGACCCTGTCGCTTTCCAGCCAGGGTGCGTTGAACAACCAGGGGGGCAGGGTGGTCACCGACGCCGGTGCCGTCCTGCGCAGCGCCAGCCTCGACAACAGCCAGGGCGGCATCGTCAGCGCCAAGGGGGCCGCGGAGATCCGTACTGGCAGCCTCAACAATAGCCAGAAGGGCGGCATAGGCAGCGGTGCCGGGCTCGCGCTGGTCGCGGACCTGGTGGACAACAGCCAGAACGGCCGGATCACTGCCAAGGGTGCGATCGATGCCAACCTGAAGGGGCTGGATCAGCAGGGCAGCGGCAGGCTGGTCAGCGATACGGCCATCGCGCTCGATCTGCGCGGGGGAGAACTGGTCAACCGTGCTCAGGGCCTGATCGCCACGCCTGGAGCCTTGCTGCTGCGGCAACTGGGTGTCGTGGACAACAGTGGCGGTGGCGAGATCTCCAGCGATCGAAGCTTTACCCTCGCCGCGACCGCGCTGAGCAACCGGGGTGGCCGCGTGATCAGCGGCGACTCCCTGACCCTGCGCATCGCCCAGGCACTGGACAACAGCCTCCAAGGCGTTCTTTCCGCAAGCGGAGGGCTGGATGTCGCTGCACTCGTCTTCGACAACCATAGCGGCATCGTTGCTAGCAAGGGCGATACACGCATCGGGGTGAACCGCCTGGAGAACGAGGCAGGCCGCGTGGTCAGCGAAGGCGCCCTGGATCTGACCGCCAAGCAGGTGAGCAGCGCCAAGGGGCGCATTGCCGCGAAGGGCGATCTGCAGGTCACGGTTGGCACCCTGGAGCAGCAGGGTGGAGAACTGGCCAGTCAGGGGACGCTGACTCTCGACGCCGATAGCCTGGATAACCGCAATGGCGGCCTGGTGAGCGCCGATAGCGGGGTCACCGCCGAGGCACGCCAGATCGATAACCGCGGTGGGGAAATATCCAGCGTGGCCAAGGTGGCTCTGGCTGTCCGGGAACAACTGGACAACCGGGGGGGCAAGGTGATCGGCGACAGTGAGCTGAGCCTAACCGTGCAGCGCCTGCTGAACCAGGCCAAGGGTGTGCTCGCCAGTCGCGATGGATTGCACCTGGACGGCGCTGAACTGCTCAATGGCGATGGCGGCCTGCTCAGCAGCCAACGCCTGGTGGATGTAACGCTCAGTGGTGCATTGGACAACCAGGGGAGCGGTGCACTGGTCAGCGAAGGGTCGCTGACAGTGAAGGCCGACCAGGTCAATAACCAGGCGGGGACTTTCTCCAGTGCGGGTAGCCTGCTCGTTACCAGCCGGGGCGAGTTGAACAACCAGGGTGGCAGGTTGGTGACCGATGCTGGAGCCACCCTGAACAGCACTGGCTTCGACAACAGCCGTGCGGGCCTGGTCAGTGCGAAAGGGGCTGTGGCCATTCGTACCGGAGCCCTGAACAACAGTCAGAAGGGATCCATTGGCGGCAATACGGGCGTCACCCTGGTCGCCGGGTTGGTCGACAACGGCCGGGAAGGACGGATCAGCACCAAGGGTACGCTCGACGCCAACCTGAAAGGGTTGCTTCAGCAGGGGGGAGGCTCGCTGGTCGGCGAGCGCGGTGTCACCCTCGACCTCAACGGTGGCACCCTGGACAACCACGACCTCGGTCTGGTTTCAACGCCTGGCGCGCTCCTGCTGCGCCAACTCGGCATGGTGGACAACAGCGTCGGCGGAGAGATATCCAGCGACCGTGCTTTCACCCTCGCCGCCAACACACTGAACAATCAGGGCGGGCGGCTGATCAGCAGCGAAGCTTTGACCCTGCGCATCGCCAAGACACTGGACAACAGTCTCAAGGGGCAGGTCCTGGCGACCGACGGACTGGCCATCGAGTCTCAGGTCTTGGACAACCGTGCGGGAACCATCGGCAGCAAGGGCGATGCCCGTATCAGCGTGACCAGCCTGGACAACGCCGAACAAGGCAGCCTGGTGAGTGAAGGCCGCCTGGAGCTTGTAGCCGACCAGGTGAGCAACGGCAACCAAGGCCGTATCGCCGCCAGAGGCGTGCTGGAGGCGGCGGTCGGTACGCTGCTCCAGCAAGGCGGCGAGCTGGTCAGCCAGGGGAGCCTGGACCTTCGCGCCGACGTGCTCGACAACAGCCAGTCCGGGCTGATCGCCGCGAATGGCGGCATCGCTATCGAGGCGCGGCAGGTCGACAACCGCGCCGGCGAGATTTCCAGCACCTCGAAGGTCGCCGTGAACGCCCGCGAGCAACTGGACAACCGCGGCGGCAAGGTCATCGGCGACAGCGGCCTGCGCCTCACCGTGCAGCGCCTGCTGAACCAGGCCAAGGGGGTGCTGGCCGGGCGCGATGGCCTGAGCCTGGACGGCGGCGAACTGTTCAACGGCGACGGCGGGCGGCTCGACAGCCAGAACAGCCTGAGCGTGAGCCTCGGCGGCGTGCTGGACAACCAGGGCGGCGCGCTGGTCAGCGAAGGCAGCCTGACGGCGCGCGCCGCGCGCCTGGACAACCGTGGCGGGACCTTCTCCAGCGCCGGTGCGCTGGCGCTGACCAGCCAGGCCGCGCTGGACAACCAGGGTGGCAGGCTGCTCAGCGATGCCGGCGTGACGCTGAAGGGCGCCAGCCTCGACAACAGCCGTTCCGGCGTGATCAGCGCCAAGGGTGCGGTGGATATCCGCACCGGCGCGCTGGACAACAGCCGCAACGGCGGCATCGGCAGCAACGCCGGCATCACCCTGGTGGCCGCCCGGCTGGACAACGGCCAGCAGGGCCGGATCAGCGCCAAGGGCCTGCTCGACGCCAACCTGAAAGGCCTCGACCAGCGCGGAGGCGGCGTTCTGGTCAGCGAAACCGGCGTCACCCTCGACCTCAATGGCGGCACGCTGGTCAACCGCGATGGCGGCCTGATCGCCACGCCCGGCGCGCTGCTGCTGCGCCAGCTCGGCGCGGTGGACAACGGCGCCGGCGGGGAAATCTCCAGCGACCGCGCCTTCACCCTCGCCGCCGCCAGCCTGGACAACCGCGGCGGGCGCCTGATCGGCGCCGCCAGCCTGACCCTGCGCATCGCCCAGGCCCTGGACAACAGCCTGGCCGGGGTGATCTCCGGCGCCGCCGGCCTGGACATCGCGGCCGCTCGCCTGGACAACAGCGCCAAGGGCACCCTGGCCAGCCGCGCCGGCATCGACCTGCGCGTCGACGGCGCGCTGGACAACCACGCCGAAGGCACCGTTTCCGGCGCCCGCCTGACGCTCGCCAGCGCCTCGCTGGACAACAGCGGCAAGGGCCTGCTCTCCGGCAACGCCGGCCTGAGCGTCGTCACTGGTGCGCTGGACAACGCCGAGGGTGGCCAACTGATCAGCCAGGGCGTGCTGGACGTCAGCAGCGCCGACCTCGACAACCGTGGCGGCGCCCTCAGTGGCAAGCAGTCGCTGCGCCTGAGCGCCGCCAACCTGGACAACCGTGGCGGCCTGCTCACCAGCGACGGCGAACTGGAACTGACGGCAGGGCGCGTCGATTCCGCCGACGGTGGCGAAATCTCCGCCCGGGGCGACCTGCGCCTGACGGTCGAGCGCCTGGTGCAACGCCAGGGCCGGCTGATCGGCGAGCGCGGCGTCAGTCTCGACCTGCGAGGCGGCGACCTGGACAACCAGGGCGGCCTGATCAGTGCCCGCGGCCCGCTGAGCATCGAGCGGCTGAACGTCCTCGACAACCGCCAGGGCGGCGAGATTTCCAGCCAGCAGGGCTTCGAGCTGCTGGCCAGGCGCATCGACAACGGCCAGCAGGGGCGCATCATCAGCGCCGGGAAACTGCGCCTGGACGCCGACGCGCTGGGCAACGCCGGCGCCGGCCTGCTCTCCGGATGGCAGGGCCTGACGGTGACAGGCGGGAGCCTGGACAACAGCGCCGGCGGCACCCTTTCGAGCAAGGACGGCGACTTGGCCATCAGCCTCGGCGGCGCGCTGGACAACCACGGCCAGGGCGCGCTGGTCAGCAAGGGCGCGCAACGGATCGACGCCGCCAGCCTGGATAACGCCCAGGGCATCGTCTCCGGCGAAAGCGACGTGACCCTGAGCATCGCCGGGAAGCTGGACAACGGCCAGGGTGGCCTGGTCTCGGCGCAGCGCGCGCTGAGCTTCGAGCGCGACGATACGCTGCTGAACAACGCCGGCGGCCGGATCAACGGCGGCAGCCTGCTGCTCAAGGGCGCCAGCCTGGATAACAGCGACGGCCAGTTGATCAGCCAGGGCCGGCTCGACGCCATCCTCGGCGGCGCCCTGGTCAACACCGGTGCGGCGCGCCTGGCCAGCGGCGGCGACCTGCTGCTGCGCAGCGCCAGCGTCGACAACCGCGGCGGCAAGCTGGTCAGCCAGGGGCTGCTGGAGATCAGCGCCGGCAGCCTCGACAACAGCGCCTCCGGCACCCTCGCCAGCCAGGCCGGCATGAGCCTGCGCCTGGGCGGCGGCGCCCTGCGCAACCAGCAGGACGGCCTGATCTTCAGCCAGGCCGGTGCCCTCGAGGTGCAGGCCGGCAGCCTGGACAACCGCCAGGGCACGCTACAGGCCCAGGGCGACAACCGGCTGCGTATCGGCGGCGCGCTGGACAACCAGGGCGGCCGCCTGGACAGCCGGGCCGGCAACCTCGACCTGCAGAGCGGCAGCCTCGACAACGGCGCCGGCGGCGTGCTCAACAGCGCCAAGGGTTGGCTGAAGCTGGTCACCGGGCTGTTCGACAACAGCGCCGGCGTCACCCAGGCGCAGTCGCTGGAGATTCGCGCCGGGCAAGGCGTGCGCAACCAGCAGGGCCATCTCTCGGCGCTGGGCGGCGACAACCGCATCGTCACCGCCGACTTCGACAACCAGGGCGGCGGCCTCTACGCCAGCGGCCTGCTCAGCCTCGACGGCCAGCGCTTCCTCAACCAGGGCGCGGCGGCGGGCCAGGGTGGCAAGGTCGGCGCCGGGCGCATCGACTTCAGCCTGGCCGGCGCGCTGGCCAACCGCTTCGGCCAGTTGGAAAGCGAAAGCGAGCTGCACCTGCGCGCCGCCGCGATCGACAACAGCGGCGGCAGCCTGCGCGCCCTCGGTCGCAGCGGTAGCACGCGGCTGGTCGCTGGCGACCTGAACAACGCCTACGGCGTGCTGGAAAGCGCCAACCAGGACCTCGACCTGCAACTGGGCAGCCTGGCCAACGCCGGCGGGCGCATCCTCCATACCGGCAACGGCACCTTCGGTCTGGATTCCGCGCAGGTGATCCGCGCCGGCGGCGAACTGACCACCAATGGCCTGCTGGACATCCGCGCCAGCGAATGGACCAACAGCAGCGTGCTGCAAGCCGGACGCCTGAACCTGGACATCGGCACCTTCCGCCAGACGGCCGAGGGCAAGCTGCTGGCGGTGCAGTCCTTCACTGGCCGCGGCGGCGACTGGAGCAACGACGGCCTGCTGGCCAGCGACGGCAGCTTGCGCCTCGAGCTGAGCGGCGGCTACCGTGGCAACGGCCGCGCCACCAGCCTCGGCGACTTCGCCCTGAACGCCGCCAGTCTCGACCTCGGCAACGCCGCCAGCCTCGCTGGCGGTGCCAATGTCACGCTCGGCGCCGGCAACCTGCTGGTCAACCGTGGGCGGATCACCGCCGCCGGCGACCTCGTGGCCAGCGCCGCGAGCCTGAACAACTACGGCACCCTGGGCGGCGGCGGCAACCTGCGATTGAACGCGCCCGCCCTGCTCAACGAGCGCGGGTTGCTGTTCAGTGGCGCCGACATGACCCTGCGCGCCGGCGACATCACCAACCTCTACGGGGATGTGTACAGCCTCGGCAGGCTGGATATCGCCCGCGACGATGCGGGGGCTGGGCAAATCGCTTGGAGAACATTTCCGGGAATTTAGAGAGCACAGGTGATATGCGTTTCTCCGTGAGTTCACTTCTCAATAGAAGGGAAACTCTAGAGATTGAAGGTGACTTGCAGAATAGCGCTATTGGCGTCCGCTGTACGGGGTGTCAGCTTTCTGAGAGGTGGGGAAAAACTAGGTCTTCGAGCGAGCTTGTCTGGATCAGGGAATATAAGTCTACATTGGGAGAGTCTTCTGCTGCTGCTTCAATTACGGCTGGTCGAGATCTGCTTGTTGTAGGTGCAAGCCTGCAGAATATTGCTTCTAATATAAGTGCTGTAAGAGACGCCACGCTATCTCTGAATAATTTCGAAAACAAAGGTTATGCGTTAGGGGAATATGCGGTCAGGGGCGTTTATTCGCCGCCGAGTAAATTTGGCGAAGAATTGCTTATGCGCATATTGGCGTATAACGCTGTCAACGATCCCAGTTATGGGGAGGGATATGCGAGCACAGGAGGGAGACTTCCGAATATTCATTATTTCGACAAGAATTTTAATGAAAAAGTCTCTCCGCTGGAGGTCATTCATGGAAACGGGAAAAATGGTGGGCCGGGTTGGCACCTGTACTTCGGTACCTTAGATGTTGAGTATCCGGACACAGATCGCTGGAACAAGGCTATTGGACGAATACCGGCGCCGAATTATTCATCGAAAAAAACGGATGCTATTCCAGATCTACTTAAGGGATTGGCTCCTCTCGATGAGTTGACGATTAACAAAGGGGCGAACTCAACGGTTGGTGCTGTCGTGCAAGCTGGCGGTCGTGTAACGGTGAATGCTGCGGAGAGTTTCAATAATTCTGTCCTACAGGGATTTCAGGCCGTTCAGGAAACCCAGTTACCTCATCAGGACATAGCTGTTTCAAGCACGACGAGCGCCGTAGTGACTCTGAAGAGTCAACTGCCAGCGGATTTGGCAAGGCAACAGATCAATCCGCTCACCCTGCCGGGCTTCAGCCTGCCTCAAGGCCAGAATGGGCTCTTCCGCCTGGCGTCCCAAGGAGCCCAGGTGAACCAGGCAAGTGGTGCTCTGAAATCCGCCAGCGATCTCACCCAGAGCGGCCATGGCGTATCTGTATCCGCACAGACAGGCAGTGGCGCAAGTGGCTGGAGTACCCAGGCGCGTCGTGTCGGCGATGATCGGGTCACCTCGCTTACCGGTTCCGCCTATCAAGGCCGGGTAGCTGAGGCTATCGATGCGCTACGGGCTTCCGCGCCAATCTCGGGCGACGGGGGAAACACTGGCCGTTTCCAGGCCGGTGAGCACCAGGCGACCACGGGACTGGGTGGACTCGTCGAGGGCAATGCATCGGGTCACAGCGGCAATGGCGTCATCCTCGCCGATCTGCGCGGTGGTCTACCCTCGTTCTCAAGCTTTCCCGCGGCTGATCGTGTTCAAGGCACAGTGCCCGGTCACGATGGGAATGGAACTATTCTCGCCAATTGGCAGGGCGCGCAGGCGACGGTCCAGGCCTCGCCTTCGACAGTGCGTGTAGAGGGGGTAGCCTCCAGTCCAGGTGGCAATGGCAGCATCCTTGCCGATCTGCCGGCTGAGCAGTCGTCGGTGCAGGCACTGCCTTCGGCCGTTAGGGCTCAGGGCAGCCTGCCTCACCTCGAAGAGCGGAGCGCCGTTCTTGCCGAGCCTCCGGTTGGGCAGCCGGCGCTGCAAACCCTGCCGTCGGTTGTGCGCGTTGAGGGCGTGCCCAGCAATGCCACACCGAGCAACAGCCACAAGTATCTGATCGAGACCAACCCGGCGCTCACCGAGCTGAAGCAGTTCCTCAACTCGGACTACCTGCTCGGTGGCCTGGGTATCAATCCGGATGACAGCAAGAAGCGCCTGGGCGACGGTCTATACGAGCAGCGCCTGGTACGCGAAGCGATCGTCCAGCGTACGGGGCAGCGCTTCATCGCCGGATTGAACAGCGACGAAGCGATGTTCCGCTATCTGATGGACAACGCCATCGCCAGCAAGGACGTATTGGGACTGACCCCTGGCGTCACCCTCAGCGCCGCCCAGGTGGCGGCGCTGACCCACGACATCGTTTGGCTGGAAGAAGTCGAGGTGAATGGCGAAAAGGTCCTCGCCCCCGTGGTCTACCTGGCCCAGGCCGAGGGGCGGTTGGGCCCGAACGGCGCGCTGATCCAGGGGCGCGACGTGAACCTGATCACCGGCGGGGACCTGAGGAACGCCGGCACCCTGCGCGCGCAGAACGACCTCAGCGCGACAGCCGGCAACATCGACAACAGCGGCCTGATCGAGGCCGGCAACCGCCTCGACCTGCTGGCCAGCGGCTCCATCCGCAATGACCAGGGCGGCATCATTGCCGGGCGCGAGGTAAGCCTCTCCGCCCTTACCGGAGACGTCATCAATGAACGGACGGTGACCCAGCACCAGTCCTCCTACAGGGGAACCGGTACCACTGAGGCATTTGCCGATAGCGCCGCGCGTATCGAGGCTGCGCAGAAGCTGACCGTTTCGGCAGCACGCGATGTAGCCAATATTGGCGGTGTCATCGACAGCAAGGGTGACCTCGCTTTGCAAGGCGGCAGGGATGTCCTGGTTTCGGCTGCGGTAGCGGAGCGGGGCTGGACGGCAGGAAGCCAGGCATACCAGACCCAGACGACCCAGATGGGCGCCGAGGTCGTGGCGGGGCGCGATATCAGCGTCAGCGCCGGACGCGATATCAGCGTCGTGGGCAGCCGCATCGACGCTCGTCGCGACGTGACATTCGAGGCGGGTCGCGATGTGGGCCTGGTCGCGGCTGCCAACGAAGAGCATGCCTATGGCAAGACCAAGAAGGTCACTTTCCAGGACGACAAGATCACCCAGCAGGCCACTCGCGTGGACGCTGGCGGCGACCTGGCGATCAATGCCGGACAGGACCTGCGGCTGGTCGCGAGCCAGGCCAGCGCCGGCGACGAAGCCTACCTGGTGGCCGGCGACAAGCTGGAGCTGCTGGCCGCCAACGACAGCAGTTACTACCTCTACGACAAGAAGAGCAAAGGCAGCTTCGGTAGCAAGAAGACCCGGCGCGACGAAATCACCGATGTGACGGCAGTGGGCAGCCAAATATCCAGCGGCGGCGACCTCACCCTGCTCAGTGGCGGCGACCAGACTTACCAAGGCGCGAAGCTGGCATCGGGCAACGACCTGGCCATCGTCAGCGGCGGCGCGGTGACCTTCGAGGCGGTGAAGGACCTGCACCAGGAGAGCCACGAGAAGAGCAAGGGCGACCTGGCGTGGCAGTCGTCGAAGGGCAAGGGCCAGACCGACGAAACCCTACGCCAGAGCCAGCTCGTCGCCCAGGGCAACCTGGCGATCAAGGCCGTGGAAGGGCTGAAGATCGACCTCAAGCACATCGACCAGAAGACCGTGAGCCAGACCATCGACGCGATGGTGCAGGCGGATCCGCAACTGGCCTGGTTGAAGCAGATGGAGCAGCGCGGCGATGTGGATTGGCGGCGCGTGCAGGAACTGCATGACAGCTGGAAGTACAGCAACTCCGGGCTGGGCGTCGGCGCGCAGTTGGCGATAGCGATTGTCGTGACTTACTTCACGGCGGGTGCGGCGAGTGCGGCATTGGGATCGATGGCGGGTGTGGGGGCGGGCTCAGGAAGCATGATGGCTGCTGCCGGTAGCACTGCAATGGTCCAGGCCGGTACAGCAGTAGGAACAGCTGCCGCCGGCTGGGCGAATGCCGCTGGAACTGCCGTGGCTATGGGCATGGCCAGCAATGGAGCGATCAGCACCATCAACAACCGGGGAAACCTGGGGGATGTCGTCAAGGACGTGACCTCCAGCGATGCGCTGAGGGGCTATGTAGTCGCTGGCACGACTGCGGGGCTGACTGCCGGCGTCTACGACAAATGGACCTCGACCCAGACCGGCACCTCGACCGCTCTACCGAACACCGGGGCCGTGGCGCCCGCCGCAGGGTTGGGCACCTGGCAAGGTGTGGGCCAGTTCACCTCGAACCAGTTGCTGCAGAATGGCACTTCGGTGCTGTTGGACCGGGCGCTGGGCGGCAAGGGCAGCCTGGGCGATGCGTTGCAAAACAGCCTGGCAAATGCCTTTGCGGCCTACGGCTTCAAGCTGATTGGCGACACCACCCATGGCGTACTGGACGACGGCAGCCTCGGCAAGATCGGCTTGCACGCCCTGATGGGAGGTCTGGCCGCCGAAGCGGTCGGTGGCGATTTCCGTACCGGAGCCCTGGCTGCGGGAGTCAACGAGGCGCTGGTGGATAGCCTCGCCAAGCAATACGCCAGCCTGCCCATCGATGACAAGAAGGGCCTGCTGATCATGAGTTCGCAGTTGATCGGCGTGCTGGCGGCTTCGACGCAGGGCGATGCGGACGCCAAGAACTTGCAGACGGGAGCCTGGGTGGCGGGGAATGCCACCCAACACAACTACCTCAGTCATTGGCAGGAGGAGAAGAAGCGGCAGGAGGTCGATGGCTGCAAGGACAAACAGCTCTGCAAAACCGGAATAGAAGCCAAATGGGCAATTATTTCGGCCCAGCAGGATGTCGGTATCGTCGTAGGTGTTGGAGGAGGCATCGGTCTTTCGACAGCTGAAACCGCAGTGGGTGTTTATGAGCTGGTCAAGAACTGGAGGGAAACCTACGCAGCTCTGGAGCAGTTGGCCACTTCGCCAGAGTTCCGGCAGCAGTTTGGCGATAACTACCTGAAGGGGCTGGAGGAGCGCGCCGCATTCTTGACCCAGGCTTACGAGGATGCCGGCTGGCAAGGTTCGGTCACAGCTGGTGTCGAGGGCGGTAGGTTCGCTGCGGAACTTGTTGGCGTTCTGACGGCAGTAAAAGGTGGCGCGCAGATAACCGCCAAGCTGCCAACAGCAGCCAAGAACCTGGTCAACGCGATTGCGGAGTCACCTGTTTCCGGTAGTATGAGTTCGCAGCTCGGGGCAGTGGGGGACTTGGGTAAGCTGGGTGGGGTCGCAAAAGGAACTGCTAATTTCCCGGAAGGGATGAGCTTCAATCCCAACATCAAGAATCACCTCAGCAATTTTGATGGCCTGACGCAGAAGAGTGGGATTAGCGGTACTCATAACCTAGATGCTTTCTCTCAGGCGGCATCCAGTAATGGGGTGAAGGTACTTAGTGAAACTCCTGGCTCGGTTAAGGGAATTACGACGATTGAATATCAGATTCCTGCATATGATCGTGCTGGGAATGTAATTGGCTATAAAGCGCAGCCTTTTACTAAAACTGTATATGATCCTAAAGTTATTTCTGATCAGAAGGTTCTAGATCTCGGGCAGCAAGCTGCTGCCAGTGGTTATGTAAAAGCGGTAGCTAGTGGTGATCGTTATTATGATAGTACGGCTGGAGGTATCACCTTTAGAGTTTATCTGGATGAAAGAACAGGAGCTGTCCTTAATTTTCATCCGAAATAATAGGTGGTTCTATGAATGAATTATTTGGTCAGCCATACAACGAGGCTGACCCGTGCTGGGTAGTTATGTGCTACATGGATATAATGTACTCGGATGGTAGGTTTATTAGAGCCATTGAGTGCATTGTAAATAGGTGGGGCTATAGCACGGATGGGGCGTACTGTAATTTTCCTGATGAAAACAGTCCGTTTGATGAGGAGCACTTTGAGGGGGTTGAGTTTTCTTATGGCTATCCCCCTAAGGATGAAGACACCATTGTTGTGAGCGAGGCTGTTTGTTCTAAGTTCATTCGGCTCGCTTGTGAAAAGTATCTTCAGCGCCATCCTGAAGATACTGAGAAAGTAAAAGAGCTTTTAGATAAACTCTCTTTCTGGCCGTAAAGGGGACAGATCTTGGAGCATAAAGGGGACCAGAGCATAAAGGGGACAGATTTATTTTCCCTACTCTAATTCTCTGAGCAGGGAGGCTCCAGTGCAGACGCCGTAAGGAGGCTCCGCGAAGCCTAGGCAGAGGCGAGTGGTTCTACTGAACTATCCGTTTCACGTGGTTCAGTGTGGGTAAGATCGGCAGTGGTATACAGTGGGAATGAGAAGTATAAATACTAGCCAAAACTAGAGTAGGAGGAATAAATCTGTCCCCTTTTTCCTTCTTTTTCCTTCGGAGAGCGAGTGTGTTCGTTCTGTCGATCTTCTAATAATATTTTAGCCGCAGCTGATCGTTCGGGATTGAATAGTTTGAAGCTTGTTGAAGCAGAAAGTGGCAAGATTTTTACTTGGACTCGCGGAATAGAAGGGTGGAAATAATGTTTGATTTTGAAGATGAGAGACCTATCTGTCTAGAGCTTTGCTATTTGGATAGGTCAAATTCTCCCCCTGCGGTAATTGTCAAAAGTCCTGTTTGGGAGAGTATTTCTGAAGGTATTAGAAAAGTATACAAATTTGGCGGGTTTGTCAGGCTCTCGGTAAATGAGCCCCAGAGTTCCCTAGTTAGAGAGCTCTCGATGGACTCTTTGCCAGGGAGGTTCAAATTGGCAGTTCTAACAAGTTCACCTAACCCTAAAGAAGAGTATCTTGAATGGTGGGAGTCTGGGGGCTCTCCTTTCAGAGGAGGTGTAAGATTTGGTGATGATGAATTCGACTCTAGAACTGTGTGTGCAGATATTTCAATAGCTGAAGCGGTCTTTAAAGAGCTTTATGAAACAGGTGGCCTGGATGTAGGTCTGGCTCAAATGCGTTCGCCCTGGAACCCCAGGCCATGACCACATACATAAAGGGGACAGATTTATTTTCCCTACTCTAATTTTCTGAGCAGGGAGGCTCCAGTGCAGACGCCGTAAGGAGGCTCCGCGAGGCCTAGGCAGAGGCGAGTGGTTTTACTGAACTATCCGCTTCACGTGGTTCAGTGTGGTAAGATCGGCAGTGGTATACAGTGGGAATGAAAAATATAAACACTAGTCAAAATTAGAGTAGGAAAAATAAATCTGTCCCCTTTTCTCAGCAAGGCTATCCCAATGGAATTCCGGTTGAGGTCATGAATTTTCCAGGTGCTAAGTAGTGAAAGAAATAGAGATATTGTCAGCTCTAGAAGGGCTTGGCTGGAGATGCGACAAAGATGAGGCTGGGGATTATTTTTGCCTAATGGACATTGGTGAAGTCCAGATTCAGATTATTCCGACTATAGGGAAGCGCTCTGATCATTTTAGGGTTTCATTAATGCCATCTGTTTCTACGAAGAATTTTACGGCGGCAGTTGCATTCGTTTTGGGTGAGGCCAGTAATTATGTGCCGATTATTGTGAGTAATGACGTGCCGGAGAAAATAGTCGATTTCTCACTGGATGATGTCGTTAGACTTTCTCAAAGTGCTATATCTTGGGCTTCTGCTCAAGATATAGAAAAAGGCTTGGCAGCTTATAGAGCTTTGCCAACAAATTCGAAGGGTGCTATGCCGTTGCGGCACTTGGCAGCTTTGGCGATAGCTGGAGATGTTAGCTGTCTTGCAAGTTATCAATTCAGCTTCGAGCAGGGTGACAGATTAGGGTTTGTTCCGTATATCACCCAAGACATGATAGAGCGCGCTCTCTTGATTGCGCGAAATGTGCGTTGACGCTAATTACCCAAAGCGAATAAAGGGGAAAGATTTATTTTCCCTACTCTAATTCTCTGAGCAGAGAGGCTCCAGTGCAGACACCGTGAGGAGGCTCCGCGATGCCCTAGGTAAGGGCGATTGGTTTAGCGAGTTATTCGCTTTGAGTGGTTTGGCGTGGGCGGTTGCTGAAATTATAGTAGTAAAAATAAATCTGTCCCCTTTTTTCCTCTCCCTTTTCTTCTGTTAGCTCTCTCTGGAGCATGGATAGCCATTGATTTCCAGAGATAGTTTCATTTCGTAAGCTTTTTTAATTAAGCCGTTAGAAAAACAGAAAGGAAATATGACGGTTTCCTCGATGTCATAGTAAATGGCAATTCTTAAAGCCAGAGCATCAAGCTCTTTTTCACTGCTCATAAAATTTAGATTTTCAAGGAAATCGTAAGTGTTCTTTTCAAACTCTGGCCAGCTTGAGAAGCTAAAGTCGTTTGAAGACACTGAAATATTTCCATTCTTTTGATTTTCTTTGTATGCATATTGTTTAGGTAGGCTTACATGAAATTTAGATGAACTGAAATTTTGGCTAGAGTTTGCGGTTATTTCTAAAGTGCACTCAAATGACATTGTCTTCTTTCCTGTGGATTTTAGCACATGGGTATTTTGGGCTTTGGGCAGCCAAACATTGTAGGGTTAATTTCGCACGCTTCCTCAACGCCAGGAGGGAGTATTAGAGGCGGTATTGAATCTAAAACTTCATTAATTGGGCTAAGGAATAAAGGGGACACGTGGGAAAGGGGACTACGTGGGAAAGGGGACAGATTTATTTTCCCTGCTCTAATGTTCTGAAAAGGAGGTTCTAGACGCCGTAGGGGGACTCCGCGATGCCTCGGTAAGGGCGATTGGTTTAGCGAGTTATTCGCTTTGAATGGTTTAGCGTGAGCGGTTGCTGAGATTATGGTAGTAAAAATAAATCTGTCCCCTTTCCCACGTGTCCCCTTTTTCCTCTCGTGAAGCGGGTAGTTCGGTAAACCACTCGCTCCTGCCTAAGCATCGTGAACCTACTTACGACGTCTGCGCTGGAGCCTCCATGTTCAGAAAATCAGAGTAGGGAAAATAACTCTGTGCCCTTTTCTCCAAAATCAGGCTCTTTTAGCCATGGCTCTCTCTCTCGATGGCATCAAGTGTTTTTGCTTTTATGTTGTCAAGAAAGTCACCATTCATGGTCAAATCAAGGAAGCTAATTACTTGGATTATCCTTGATAAAGTTGTCAGCTTTATACATGCCTAGGTCTCGATCCTGAGTCATAAAAAATAAAATAGGAAGATTTATTTTGCCAAGTTGGAACTGGAAAATAAATCTTCCCTTTTCCCTTTTGAAGCGTCCTTACTCTGGACCTCCATAGAAGTCGAATTTTAAACCTATTTTATCGGCAGCCAGTCTCTCAATGATTCTCAGGTCTAATGAGAAGGCAATGTTTTGATCGGAATAAACTCCTGCAATAAAACTGCATTTTCCACCTGAGTTGGCAAGGGTTTTCAGGTAGTCGGTATCTAATTTATCTATGGATTCTTCTATTTTTTTTTCTATGGGGGTTTCTTCGAATTTTAAAGGTGTCCTATGTAAAAGAAAAATAATGCTAGTGCAAGCGTAGGTTCCCTCTAAAATCTTTCCGGATTTTGTCTTTCTGCGCGCTCCTGAAGATTGAGAAATTCGTGTGGGAAAGCTGAGAGATGCTTCTATTTCAGAGGCGGGTATAGTGGGGTGTTGTATATGAAAGGTAAGCCGGTATGTAGAGCTATTCACAATAGATCCTCCCAGTGTCCTTGAGGTTGCCACTTTCCACCTTCATTTATTCCAACCTCTCCGTCTGGTGTTATTCCTGTCCAGGACTTTCCATTGCTCATCCCGCATGGGCTCCCGACTTTATTCCATGAAGTGTGTCTTTGTCCCAGCCATAGTCATTCTTGGCTTTATCGATATCTTTCGTTCCAGGTGGACAGTCTTTTGGTTTTTTTTCATTTTGGGCGGAGCTTTCATTTGCAGAACAGGTTTTAGTAAGCAAGCACCATAGACTGATTCCTGTTGCATTGATTGATCCTGATGTGGCTGACCCGCCGGTTACATCAGCACATGCTTGTGGTCCATATCTCAGGCAGTAAGCATCGACTGTCGTACCTGCCAATCCATTAGGATCAATAAGATTTACTGGATTCCCATACGCATAACTAAATGTGTTCAGTCCTCCTGCCAACCCAATCGGATCACTCTCCACATACCGCCCAGTCTCCGGATCATAGTCGCGGAAGTAGTTGTAGGAATAAAGGGGACAGATTTATTTTCCCTGCTCTAATGCTCTGAAAAGGAGGTTCTAGACGCCGTAGGGGGACTCCGCGATGCCTCGGTAAGGGCGTTAGCGAGTTATTCGCTTTGAATGGTTTAGCGTGAGCGGTTGCTGAGATTATGGTAGTAAAAATAAATCTGTCCCCTTTTCCCACGTTAACTGGCTCCTCGCTCAAATAAGTGAAGGATTTCACCCTCATCGAGCAGCTTGGCAAGTTCGGCAGGCGAGACTCCATCATCATTTAGTGATTCGGGGTCTGCACCCTGATTTAGAAGGTATTCGACAGCTGCGCTATGCCCCTGCTCGACTGCATCGTGCAGGGCTGTATATCCATGTTCTCCTTTGCAGTTGATGTCAGCTCCATGACCCAATATCAGCTGAATTTCATCAATGTCACCGCGCGTTGCGGCAATGTGGATTGGTCTATCCCCGAATAAACTAAGGCTGTTAACATCTGCGCACTCCAGCCCGCTGAACTCGGGAAGAGTCGAATACTCTGCGAGCAGTAGAGAAACTTTCTCTTGATTAGTTGCATTGCTCACCGCAAACCCTCCGCAGGAAGTCCTTCAGATTTTCAATGGCCTGCCTAGTGTTATTAATCTCTGTAACGTGGCCTGCATCATTATCGTTAAACCATTTCTTGCTGAAGTTCTCACGCAAGGCCAAACACTGCTGAAGCCTCTCTAAGTTAGCCTTAGCGTCTTTGCATTGGTCCCCTGTCGGCGGTATGGGAGTCTTGCAAATCCGGCTGTATTCCTTCCGCTCCCTAGCCTTTTCTGCCGCAGTTCCTGGGCTAGTGCCAGCTGATGCACTGCCACCCTCACTAGCCTCGTCGTGATAGGCATCCCAAGCAGCATTTGCTCCCCAGACGCCCAACCCAAGACCAATAAGCCCCCCAACCACTGCACCAGGAGGCCCACCGACAACAAAACCAGCTCCTGCGCCTGCAGTAGCTGTAGGACTCAGTCCGTTAGGGTCAACCAGCCCTACCGGATTGGACCCAACATAGGCGTAAGTATTCAGCCCGCCATCTAGACCAATCGGATCACTCTCCACATACCGCCCAGTCTCCGGATCATAGTCGCGGAAGTAGTTGTAGTGCAGCCCGCTCTCCGCATCGTAGTACTGCCCGGGGAAGCGCAGGTTGACCTGGGTGCTGCCCTGGCTCAGCGCTTCGCCGCGGCCGAAGGCGTCGGACTGCCACTGCCAGGCGATCTGGCCGCTGGCGTCGGTGGCCAGGCGCGGGGTGTCGAGGTGGTCGCCATGGAGGTAGAGCAGGGTCGGGTTGCCGACCTTGCCCTGGGCGTCGTAGTCGGCGTCGATGGTGGCCAGCGGCAGGCTGTCCAGCCACAGGTAGTACTGGGCTCGCAGTTTCCGGCCGCTGCCGTCGTGTTCGGCTTCGCCGAGCAACTGGCCGTCGGGACCGTAGAGGTAGGTGGTGACGCTCTCGGGGGTGAGCTTGACGATGCGCTGGCCGAGGGCGTTGTAGCGGTATTCGGCGACCTGCTGGCCGTCGAGGCTGACGCTTTGCAGGCGGCCCTGGGCGTCGTAGGCCAGTTTGCGTGCGGCGCGGTCCTGGGTGAGGTTGCCGGCGGCGTCGCTGGTCACCGCTTGCGCGCCGATGGCGGTCAACCGGTTGCTGCCGGGCGCGTACTGGTAGTCCTGGCTGCTGGTGGTGCCGCCTGAGGCGGGGTTGTCGCTGCGTTGGGTGCGGTTGCCGACCGCGTCGTAGGCATAGCTGCGCCCGCCCTGGACGCCGCGTTCCTCGGTCAGGCGGTCCAGCGGGTCGTACTGGTAGTCCAGGGTGCCCCAGAGGCTGTGGCGGTGCTGCTGGATATTGCCATTGGCATCGTGCTGGTAGTCGCTCTGCCAGGGGCCGACCTTCTGCCGCAGCAGTTGGTAGTCCTGGTCGTACTCGCGGCTGAGAGTGATGCCGTTGCCCCAGGTCAGGCGCAGCAGCGGGCCGAAGGGCAGGTAGGCGATCTGCCCGACCAGGGTGCTCGGCGCCTTGTCGCCCACTGCCAGGGTCACGCTGGCGACCTGGCCGCCGGCGTTGCGCGGGTAGCCGATGGCGAGGCCGGAGGGGTAGCCGATCTCCAGCAGTTGGTTGGCCGCGTCGTAGCGGTAGGTCACGCGGTCGAGCAGGGTCTGCTGGTCGAGGCGGATGCTGCGTACCTGCTCGACCAGGTTGCCGCGCTCGTCGTAGCGGTACACCAGGCTGTCGCGAGCGCCTTCGATGGCGCCCAGGCGGCCGATGCCCTGGTTGCCGTCGGCGGTGAGGTCGTAGCGGTACTGTACGTCGAGGCTCGGGTCGCTCGGCGAGTGGCGCTCGATCAGGCGATTGAGGGCGTCGTAGCGATACTCGGTGACCGCACCGCGAGCGTCGGTACGGCGGATGACGTTGCCGGCGGCGTCGTGCTCGAAGGTGGTGGTGCCGCTGTCCGGGCTGACCAGTCGGGTCAGGTTGCCGAAGCCGTCGTATTCGTAGCGGGTGGTGACGCCGCGCGGGTCCTTGACCTCGGTGAGGTTGTCCTGGGCGTCGTAGGCGAGTTGGGTCTTGCCGCCGAGGGGATCGCTCTGGCCGACCAGCCGGTCGAGGGCGTCGAAGGCCTGGCTGTGGGCGAACTGGCGCGGGTTGGTTTCGCCGACCGGATTGTCGTTGAGGTCGTAGGCGAAGCTGCGTGTCTGGCCGCCGGCGCCGACCGCGCGGAGCAGCCGGCCAAGCTCGTCGTAGGTCCATTGCTGCTGGCGCACCAGGCTGCCGCTGGCGTCCTTGATGCGCTGGGCGGTGCGATTGCCCTTGGTGTCGACGTCGTATTCGAGGCGTTCGCCGAGGTTGTTGCCGATCGCCACCAGGCGCCGTGCGTCGTCGTATTCGTAGCTCAGCCAACTGCCGTCGCCACGGGTGACGCGGGTGATCTGGCCGACCGCGTCGTAGTCGAAGCGGGTGGTGCTGCCGGCGGTGCTGACGGAGGCCAGCCAGCCGTCGACGCCGGTGTAGGCGAGGCTGCTGGTGACGCCGTTGGCATCGGTGATACTGCCGGGCTTGCCGCGCTCGTCATAGTCGCCGAGGCGGGTGACCTGGCCGAGGGCGTTGGTCACCTGGGCCAGGTTGCCGCGACTGTCGTAGGCATAGAGGGTGACGTCCTGCACATCGGTGCGCGGACCGTCGGCGCGCTCGATCAGGCCGAGGGCGTTGTAGCTGTAGCTCCAGGCGCGCTCGGCCGCCTGCGCGGGCAGGGCGAGGGCGCAGGCCAGGGCGAGGGCGCCGAGGCGGGGGAAGTATGGGGGGATGCGCATGGGTGTCGTCCTTGTCAGCGGGTGGTGACGGTCTCGCCGGTCTTGCGTCCCTCGGCGTCGTACTGGTAGCGGGTGATCCGGCCGGGCTCGCTGACCTGCACCGGGAGGAACAGGGTCGGGTGCCAGTCGGTTGTGATGGTGCGCGCCTGCGGGGTGCCGGCGGCCTCGGTGCGCGAGGTCTCCAGGCCACGGGCGTTGTACTGGTAGGTGGTCAGGTTGCCGTTGTTGTCGCGTTTGCTGGTGAGCAGACCCTGCTCATCGTAGGTGAAGGTGGAATTGCTGCTGGGGCAGTTGAGCGAGGGCTCGCCTTCGATGGCAACGATGCGCTTGATGCCCTGGATCACTTGGAAGCGGTAGGTGGCCTGCTTGCCGTATTCGTTGGTGACGGTGGTGGAGCCGTCATCGTTGTAGGCGAGGGAGACCTTTTCGGCGCCGTTGGCGTGTTCGCTGGAGATGGCGCGGCCTTGGTTGTCGTAGGCCCAGGTGGCGAAGCGGCGATTGTTGTTATCCTGGATGCCTGTAAGTAGTTTTATGTTCCTCGGGTCGTCATAGAGGTACTGTATTTTCGTGCTGTATTGCCCATCTGTTCGTGTTACCGAAGTGAGTCGCTGTTCCTTGTCGTATGTGTACTCAATGGATATACCCCCTGTCTGAGCGCGCAGGAGTTGATGGTTGGTTCCCTCCGAGAGAACGAGCTTGTTGCCATGCTCGTCGCTAATCGTAAGACTAGCGCCTCGCTCTACACGATACTTTCGACCCTCCTTGGTCGTGAGCCTGGCGAGTTTTCCATACGGGTCAAACTCTATAATTTCGTTGAGCTCCGAGGTATAGAAAAATCTTCCTGCTAGTCGACTAAGCTTTCCCAGATCCGTGAGGGAAGTTAGATCTCTCCCGGCCCCAGTGAACTCCGAGACCTTTCCGTCTTCGCGGTAAAGTAGGTAGCTATCATCCTTGCGTGTTATGCGCGCAGAGAACGAATGACGCCATAATCCGTCCAGGCCATTGTAGTGTCGGGCAAGCGGAATCGGGGTTATTAAGTCATGCTCGACCTGATATTTGTTGCCATTGGTGATGTTGACCGGGTTTCCTGCGCAACCCTCCGGCGGCGGAGCCCCCTTGTCGGGGCCATTTTTATCTGGAAGCTTACAGCCAGCGTCATCCATTTCGTAACCGGGGCGACAATCGCAGCTTCCTGTCTCATTATTAAGACTCGCCCCCGCTGGACAAGCGCTTCCCCTAAGTACTGCTGAAATTACTTCCCAATAAACACCGTTGCCGGTGTATTTGCAGTGTAGTACCTTGCCCTTTTCACTACCTTTGCCCGGCTCCATTTTCTTTTTCCAATTTATGGAGATTAGACTGTATACCCATTCACACGCTGACACCGGATCAGGAAAGCCCCTGCCTGCTTCACCATACGGAAATACCCACCACTGATAGAGTTCTGCATTAGCGCTTGGAGAAATTATAAATGCCGGGAAGAAAATGGTAAAAAAATAGACTCTTATAGATGATGTATATTTTTTAATTTTCATGCTTCCTTTTCCGCTCAATAGGGTCCGTAAACACGCAACCGGCAGGTCGCGGATTTGGTTTCTGCGCTCGGACCTTTTACTGGAATTTTTTCTGCCTTTGGCAGAATAAGGAAATGAGGGGTAAGACCTCATTTCAGATTCCTCCGTGTGAAGCTTCAATTTTCAATAACCGTTTCGCCAGTTTTCCGTCCCTCGGTGTCGTACTGGTAACGGGTGATCCGGCCGGGCTCGCTGACCTGCACCGGGAGGAACAGGGTCGGGTGCCAGTCGGTTGTGATGGTGCGTGCCTGCGCAGTGCCGGCGGCCTCGGTGCGCGAGGTCTCCAGGCCACGGGCGTTGTACTGGTAGGTGGTCAGGTTGCCGTTGTTGTCGCGTTTGCTGGTGAGCAGACCCTGGTCATCGTAGGTGAAGGTGGAATTGCTGCTGGGGCAGTTGGGAGAGGGTTCGCCTTCGATGGCAACGATGCGCTTGATGCCCTGGATCACTTGGAAGCGGTAGGTGGCCTGCTTGTCGTATTCGTTGGTGACGGTGGTGGAGCCGTCATCGTTGTAGGCGAGGGTGACCTTTTCGGCGCCGTTGGCGTGTTCGCTGGAGATGGCGCGGCCTTGGTCGTCGTAGGTCCAGGTGGCGTAACGCGTGCCTTGTTCGTCGATGATTCCAACCATTAACCCGGCATTGCCACTGTCAGCATAGAGATACTTCCGGGTGCGGTTGAGTCCTTGGGACGTGGTTTTCTTCGAAACCAGCCTGGCGCCCCCGTCATATAGATATTCCACTTTCAGGGAACCGTTGTAATCGACGAGGTAGGGTTGTTTCGTTGCGTTCCAGGAAACGGTTAGGGTGTTTCCGAACCCATCTTTAGCCTTGGTGGTGGAGAGGTTCGGATAGGTTATCGTGATGACCTGCCCCCTGACTTTCCTCTGGATAAGCCGGCCCTGGACATCGAAAAGTGAACTGGTTCCGTCCCTATAGTCATACCTCCAGCCTGCTTGGTCTTTTGAAAGTGTACCCGTCGTTGCGTCGGACGATATTGCGCCGTCAGTCAGCCTGAATAGTTCCTGGCGACCATCGGGTAGAGATAGGGATATATTTTCGCCTACTATTTTTAAGCCTTCCTGGAAGGTGTTCGTCCACATTCCGGTAATGCTGTTGTAGTATCTCTCGAACTGGAGAGGGGAGTGCGACGGATCTATATCGGTTTCACGTTGAAGTTTATTGCCGATACTGGCATTTATAGGGTTTCCCTGGAAAGATGAGGGGCCTTGGCATCCGTTCTCGTTGGGGATTCCCGCGTTCTTTCGATCGGAGACGTCAGTGGGGCACTCGTACCGGCCATTGAAAAGGTTGTATGGGCAGCCAGTTGGAGGAGCCTGAGTAACGTTTACAGCCGTGCCGGAGGCCCCCCACCAGTTAGGATTTCCGTAGGTAGCAGTGCCGGATGTAGCTGCTAGCGGAGACTTTCTGAATATGCTGATGCTGCAAAAAAATGAATTGTATCGGGCATCTATAAGTGTTTTTCTGCTGATGTACCCTAGAACTACGTGACCACCCTTCAGATTGCTATCTATATAGTACCTGTCGCTGGCCGCGCAAGCGGCTTCGAGCGAGGGTTGTCGCCTATCTGGATATGGCACGTGTCCAGGTTGTCCAGGGGCTGGTCCCGAAACTGAAAGCTCCCAGCCTTCCTCCGCATGCACTACGGCGATGAATGTATTTAACAGGAGAAAAGCGAGAGCTTTGTACATTTCCATTCCTTGAAGTCTATTTGCACTGCTGATTATCAACGAGACTCAGCATCAGGCTATAGATTGAACACCAGATGAACATCCTCCGGCTCCAACCGATACAACTCCTCATCCGGCTCCATGCACAGCCGGCATCCGAGTCTCGTATAAAAATCCACCGTGTTCTGCGACGGCGTAGCCGAAACGTAGAGCGCGCTGGCGCCGAGGTGGCGGGCCTGGGTGGCGGCGAGGTGGAAGAGGTGGGCGCCGAGGCCGCGGCGGCGGTAGGCGTGGCTGAGGTGGAGGAACTTCAGTTGCAGCCAGTCGCGCTCGGGGCCGAGGCGGCGTGGGTCGAGGACTACCGCGCCGATCAGGCGGCCCTGGTCGAACAGGCCGAGGAACCAGCCGCCGCGGTCGAAGCAGTCGAGCAGGATCGGCGTGTAATGCTCGGCCTCGCCCTCCGGCCAGCCGCGCATGTCGTAGAACTCGGGGCGCAGCACCAGTTGGCCGGCCTCGACGGAATACAGGTGTTCGATCACTTCGCTGCGGTCGATCTCCCAGACCAGGGGGATTTCGTCGCGGCGCAGCAGGCGTTCTTCGGTCATCGTGGTTTCCTTGCGCTGAGGCCGTACATCAGCGGCAGGCGCGGACGATCGGCGGGCGGCAGCATGCGTCCGCCGCCGCCGTCGCGCATGCCGTCGAAGCCGGCCCAGCCGTTGGCGTAGGGGTATTCCTCCAGCCGTTCGAGTTGCAGGCCGGCGCCGAGCAGGGCGCCGATCACATCGGCCAGGCCCCACTGGAACTCGTAGCTGGGATGAGGGTTGCTGAAGTTCTCGACGCCGGCGCGGTAGCCGGAGGGCGCCAGGCTGGCGCCGGACTCGGCGACATAGTCGCTGACGCCGCTCTCGGCGATCGGCTCGCGGCTGAAGTAGTCGTAGGCCGGTTGCCAGTGTGGGTCGAAGTACAGGGCGAAAGGGTGGAACTCCACCAGGACGAAGCGCCCGCCGGGAACCAGTACCTGGGCGATGCCGTCGGCCCAGCGCTTGAGGTCGGAGAGCCAGACCAGCGTGCCGTAGGAGGCGAAGACCCGCTCGAAGCGTTCGCCACGGGTGGCGGCGACGGGCAGCCAGCGGAGGATGTCGTCGCGCTGGAAGTCGGCGGCGATGCCGCTGTCGCAGGACAGCTGGCGGGCGAATTCGATGGCGCTGTCGGCGATGTCGACCCCGGTGACGTGGGCGCCAAGGCGCGCCAGGCTCAGGCTGTCCTGTCCGGCGTTGCATTGCAGATGCAGCAGGCGCAGGCCGTCGAGATGGCCGAGCAGTTGCAGTTCCTCGGGATAGAGCGTGGAACCGCCGTTGCGGAAGAAGGCGGCCTGGTCGGCCTTGTGGCTGTTGTGCGCCCGGGTGGCGGCGTTCCACGACAGCCGGTTGGCCTCGTGCAGGTCGGATCGCATGGTTCGACTCCTTCCCTGGAGTGTGCCACCGCGCGGATGGCGGGTCCGGGGGATTACATGTCCTTGATGCTGCGCACCTGGTCCTTGTTGACGCGGGTGCGCTTGCCGTCCAGTTGCTCCAGTTCGTAGAAGCCGGAACTACGATCATAGCGCGGGGTATCCACCGCCTGGATCTCGCGGCCATCGTTGAGGGTGACGATGGTCGGGGTGGAGCAGCCGGCCAGGACGGCGAATGCGGACGAAAGCAACAGGGCGGGCAGCAGACGGGAGGTCATCGGAATTTTCCTTCGGACGGTTTTCGAGGCGGCGGATTCTACTCCAGTCGCGGCGCAACCGCTCTAGCCTGGATCACAGCGGCAAATTTCCGCTGCGATCGTACGTCTCTTCCGGTGAGCCGCCCGGATGGCGGCGCCTATTCGAAGGGAGATTCCATGTCTGCCGTTTCCACCTCGTTGTTGCTTTTCCTCAACCTGCTGACCCCGGCCCACGCCGCCCAGCCCGTGCCGCTGGCCGATGGCCGCATCGAGATCGCTGCCGGCGAGAGCCGCCAGCGCTACCTCGACCTTGCCCCCGGCGAGTTGCAGTTGCTCGACCTGGAGGTCGACCGCGGCCGCGTCCGCCTGCGCGCCACCACGCTCGACGGCAAGACGTTGCGCGCGACGGAGCTGGCCGGACGCCAGTCGCTCGGCCTGCAGGCCGGCGAGCGCCAGGGCCTGCGCCTGACCTTCAGCGCCGACGAAGACACCGCACTGACCCTGATCCCCACCCAGCGCCTCACCCCGCAGACCCCGGCGCTTGATTCGCCGGCGCCGCAGAGCCCGACCCTGCAACGCCTGCAGGCGGAGCTTGCGGAAAAGCGCCCCGGCGCGCTGAAGGCGTTCTGGAAGCAGGTGGCGAAGCAGGGCACGCCGCTGGTGGAGCCGCTGGATGCCGAACGTGTGCTGGTCACCTTCCTCTGGCGCCAGCAGCGTCCCGGCGACGTGCGCCTGCTGTGGCCGACCCCGGAGGTCAACACCCGCCGCTTCGAGGCCCTGGCCGGCAGCGACGTGCGCTACCTGAGCCTGCCGCTGCGCCGCGACGCGCGGGTTTCCTACCAGCTCAGCGCCGACCTGCCGGACCTGCAACAGGCCGATCGCGGCACCTTGCGCCTGGCGTTGCAGGCGGCGGCGCGGCCGGACCCGCTGAGCCGTACGCCGTGGCTCAACAGCCGCGCGCTGCCGCGGGCCGAGCAGGCCTCGCTGGTGCAGCTCGGCGGCGCCCCTGCCGAGACCTGGGACCAGCCGCGCAAGGACGTGCCGCGCGGCAAGGTGGAGCGCCTCGGCTATAGCAGCCAGGCCCTGGCCAACCAGCGCCAGCTGACGCTCTACACGCCGCCGGGCTACGACCCCGAGGGCCAGCGCTATCCGCTGCTGGTGCTGTTCGACGAGGACCACTACGCGCGCGACGTACCGACCCCGACCATCCTCGACAACCTGATCGCTGCCGGGCGCATCCGCCCGACCCTGGCGGTGATTGTCGGCAATGTCGACGCCAGCAGCCGGGGCCGCGAGCTACCCTGCAACGAGGCCTTCGCCGACATGCTCGCCCACGAGCTGCTGCCCTGGTTGCAGCAGCGCTATGCATTGAGCGAGGAGCCTGCCGATCGCGTGCTTTCCGGTTCCAGCTACGGCGGGCTGGCCTCGGGCTGCATCGCCTACCGTTATCCGGAACGCTTCGGCAAGGTGCTGAGCCTGTCCGGCTCGTTCTGGTGGGGGCCGGACGAGCAGCAGCCGCAGTGGCTGGTACGGCAGTTCGCCGCTGGCGAGCGTTTGCCGCTGACGTTCTTCCTCAGTTCCGGCCTGCTCGAGGAGCCCGAGGCGGACGGCATTCTCGGCAGCAACCGCAGCCTGCGCGCGGCGCTGCAAGGCAAGGGCTACCCGCTGCACTACCGCGAGTTCCCCGGCGGTCACGACTACGCGGCGTGGAGCCTGGAGCTTGCCGAAGGGTTGCAGGCCTTGTTGCCGGCGCATTGAGCCGGCTGGCTGGCGTGGGGCGGATAGCCGCTTGCGGTTATCCGCCGTGCCGCGGCCTGGAGATGGGGGAAGGCTGTCCGGAGCGTATTCGCAATGCCCACCGCGTTGCGGAATCGGAAAAAATCGTCCAGGGCCATTTGCCAGCGTCGGCGGATAGGGGACAATCGGCGTTCGCCTCAATCGAACGACAAGGATGTTCTCGATGCGCCGACTCTTGCGCCCGGTATTCTGCGCCGCGCTCTTCTGCCTGTACCCAGCGCTGGTCCAGGCTGCCGCCGAAAGCGAAATCCTCGGCCTGTTCCAGCGCTGGCAGGCCGCCCACGGGCAGCGCAGCGGCAAGGCCCTGGAAGGGGTCTATGCGCCGCGCCTGGACTACTATGGCCGCGCGCAGACGCGCGAGCGCACCCTCTCCGCCAAGCAGGCCTTCTTCGCCCGCCATCCCGACTTCGAGCAGCGCATCGTCGCTGCGCCGCAGATCGTGCCGGGCGACCAGGAAGGCCGCTACGAGGTGCGCTTCGTCAAGCAGGTACGCCTCGACGGACGCCTGCGCAACTATCCGGGGCTGCTCCTGGCCGAGCGCGCCGGGCCGGGCGATACCTGGCGCTTCGTCGGCGAGAGCGACGAGATCACCCGCTACGCGGTCGACCCGCGGTACACCCCGCTGGCTCGCGGCCGCTTCGCCGGTACCGAGGCGGATTTCGCCTGGGTAGTGGCCCACGCGCCGAACAGCGCCGCCTTGTGCGACGAATACGAGGATTGCCGCTGCGACCTCTGGAGCGCCGACGCGCGCGTCCCGCCCAAGCCGCTGGGCAGTTGCACCGGCGCGGTGCTCAGCGTCCTCGGCGGCCTCGACGACAGCGGCCGCGAGCGCCTGCAACTGCTGCGCACCTGGTGGACCAGCACCTGGACCAAGTCGTCGCTGCTGGAAATCCGCGACGGCCAGTGGGTGCGGGTGCTGCCGGACATCTCCACCACCTGGGACGATGCCGAGGCCGAGCTGGTGCTGTACAAGGCCGACCCGCAGCAGCCGGGCCGAGTGCTGGTGACCGAAACCGTGATGGACGACGAGGGCGACTGGAGCCACCGCACCCGCAGCGAGACGCTGCGCCCCGTACCCTGACGCC
The DNA here is from genome assembly GCF_020405165.1 of Pseudomonas sp. PS1(2021). Taxonomy (NCBI): domain Bacteria; kingdom Pseudomonadati; phylum Pseudomonadota; class Gammaproteobacteria; order Pseudomonadales; family Pseudomonadaceae; genus Pseudomonas; species Pseudomonas sp. PS1(2021). The sequence goes on from NZ_CP084484.1 coordinate 1,695,505, forward strand.
GGCCCCTTGGGCTGGGCGGCGCCAGGCCGTACAATCGACGGCTTTATGGCGAGCGTCGCCGCAGTCCAGGTTCCCGCATGCGCATCCACGTCTCCTTCATCGACCGTGTCGGCATCACCCAGGAGGTGCTGGCGCTGCTGGGCGGGCGCAACCTGAACCTGGATGCGGTGGAAATGGTGCCGCCGAACGTCTACATCGACGCGCCGACCCTCAGTCCCGAAGTGCTGGAGGAACTGCGCGCAGCGCTGCTGGGCATCCGTGGCGTGCAGGCGATGACCGTGGTCGACATCCTTCCCGGCCAGCGCCGCCGCTTGCAGCTCGATGCGTTGCTGGCGGCGATGGCCGATCCGGTGCTGGCGGTGGACGGCAAGGGCCTGGTGCTGCTGGCCAACCCGGCCTTCAGCGAGCGCTGCGGACGCGACCCGGCCGGCGAGCGGCTGGCCAGCCTGTTCGACGATGAAACCCTGGAGGATGCGTTGGTCGAGCAGGGCTTCCGCCTGCCGCTGCGCGAAGTGACCTTCATGGGCCAGGCCCTGCTGCTCGATGCCACGCCGATCACCGAAGGGCCGGGCGAGGGCGAGCGGCACCTGGCCGGCGGCCTGCTGACCCTCTACGAACCGAACCGCATCGGCGAGCGCCTGGCGGCCTTGCACCATGACCATGCCGAGGGGTTCGAGATGCTCCTCGGCGATTCCCAGCCGATCCGCACCCTGAAGACCCGCGCGCAGCGCGTGGCGGCGCTCGACGCGCCGCTGCTGATCCACGGCGAGACCGGTACCGGCAAGGAACTGGTGGCGCGCGGCTGTCACGCCCTGAGTGCGCGGCACAACTCGCCGTTCCTGGCGCTGAACTGCGCGGCGTTGCCGGAGAACCTGGCCGAAAGCGAGCTGTTCGGCTACGCCCCCGGCGCCTTCACCGGCGCCCAGCGCGGCGGCAAGCCGGGCCTGCTGGAACTGGCCCACCAGGGCACGGTGTTCCTCGACGAGATCGGCGAGATGTCCCCCTATCTGCAAGCCAAGCTGCTGCGCTTCCTCAGCGACGGCAGCTTCCGCCGGGTCGGCGGCGACCGCGAGGTGAGGGTCGACGTGCGGATTCTCAGCGCCACCCACCGCAACCTGGAGAAGATGGTCGCCGAGGGCAGCTTCCGCGAGGACCTGTTCTACCGCCTCAACGTGCTCAGCCTGGAAGTCCCGCCGTTGCGCGAGCGCGGCCACGACATCCTGCTGCTGGCGCGGCACTTCATGCAGCAGGCCTGTGCGCAGATCCAGCGCCCGGTGTGCCGGCTGGCGCCGGGCACCTACCCGGCGCTGCTGAGCAACCGCTGGCCGGGCAACGTGCGCCAGTTGCAGAACGTGATCTTCCGCGCCGCTGCGATCTGCGAGAGCAGCCTGGTGGATATCGGCGACCTGGAGATCGCCGGCACCGCCGTGGCGCGGCAGAACGACGGCGAGGTGGGCAGCCTGGAGGAGGCGGTGGAGGGCTTCGAGAAAGCCCTGCTGGAGAAGCTCTACGTCAGCTATCCATCGACCCGCCAGTTGGCGGCGCGCCTGCAGACCTCGCACACCGCCATCGCCCACCGCCTGCGCAAGTACGGCATCGGTCCGCGCGCCTGAAGCGGGCTCAGCCCTCGCTGGAATACACCGGCTTGCCGGCGAACCAGGTCTTCAGCACCTTGGTTTCGCCCAGTTGCGTCTCCGGCACCTCGAACACGTCGCGGTCGAGGACGATGAAGTCCGCCTGCTTGCCCGGCTCCAGGCTGCCGATCCGGCGCTCCAGGCCGATGGTCCGCGCAGCGTTGCGGGTGTAGGCGTAGAACATGGTCTGGCGGTCCAGGCGTTCGCCGGCGTTGAGCACGCCCTGCGGGCCCTTGCGGGTCACCGCCTGCTGGATGGCCTTCCACGGCGACAGGCTGGACACCGGCCAGTCGCTGGCCCCGGCGATGGTCGCGCCCTTGCTCAGCAGGGAGTACGCCGGGTACTGGTAGCGGTAGGCGAAGGCGCTGATATAGGGCTTCATCAGGTCCACCGTGGTTTCGTCGGCGGCGGCCCAGTACAGCTGCATCGAGGCGATCACGCCGAGCGGCCTGAAGCGCTCGAATTCCTTGGGATTGACCAGTTGCAGGTGGGTGATCGAATGGGCGATGCCGCTGTCCCGGTCGCGCCGCGCCTGCTGCATGCCGTTCAGCGCCTCGCGCACCGCGCGGTCGCCGATGGCGTGGACGTGGACCAGCCAGCCGCGGGCGTCGGCGGCGCTGACCAGTTCGCCGAAGTGCGCCGGGTCGATCAGCAGTTCGCCCTTCTTCCTGCTGTTGCGGTAGGGCTCGAGGAGCGCGGCGGTCTGCGCCGGGTATTCCGGTACGCCGTCAGCGAACACCTTGATTCCCGGCAGGGTCAGGTTGGGGCTGCCGAGGAAGCGCTGGCGCACCTTGTCCAGCACCTCGAGGTCAGCCGGCCGGCTGCGTGGATTGGCGACCAGGAGGGCGGCGACGTGGGCGCTGAGTTCGCCGCCCTTGGCCAGCCGCTGGTAGACCGGTAGCACGCCGACGGTGTTCTCGTCGGGCCTGAGGCTGAACAGGGCGTCGCCCGGCGAGCCATTGGCGGCCGGGTCCATCCATGCGGTCAGGCCCAGCGAGTTGCTGTAGCGCACCGCGCTGCGTCCGGCTTCTAGCATCTGTTCCGCGCTCGGCGCCGGCAGCACCGCGAGCACCGCGTCGAGACCGGCATCGGCGAGGAAGCCGTTGGGGGTGGCGTCGGCATCGTGGCCGATGGTGTTGCGCTGTTCCTCGGGCAGGGCGCGGACCCGCGCGGCGTCGATGCCGGCGCGTTTCAGCATGGCGGCGTTGGCCCAGCCGGTGTGGTGGTCGCTGCCGATGAAGGCCAGCGGCTGGTCGGCCCATTCGCCGTGGTCGAAGCGCGCGCGGAAGTCCTTGACCTGGCTCCAGTAGGCGCTATGCATGCCGCTGACATTGAGCATGTCGCCATGTCGCGCCTTGCCGTTGTCGCGCCAGGCGCGCAGGCGCCGTTCCAGTTCGTCGAGGCCGACCTGTTCGTTGCCCATGTCCGCGCCGGCCAGCTCCAGGCCGCCGAACACCGCGTGCGAATGGGTGTCGATCAGGCCGGGCATCAGGCGCTTGCCGCCGAGATCGACGACCTGGCTGTCGCCATCGGCCAGGGCGCGCAGCCCGGCCTCGTCGCCGACCGCGAGGATCCGCCCGTCCTCCACCGCCAGGGCCTCGGCGAAGGGTTGCTGCGGATTGGCGGTGAAGATCCTGGCGTTGACCACCAGCAGGTCGGCGGCGCCGAGGGCGTGCAGGGGGATGGCCAGGCAGGCGCCGGCGAGGAGGGTGGGAATCCGTTGCTTCATGGTGGTTTCCTTTGCTTCTTGGTCTTGTGTAGCGTGGCCCGGGCAAGGCGAGACTAGCCAAAGCGCCGGCCCGGCAGAACCGGGCGCGGCGCACAACACTTGTGCCGGAACGGAAGGAGTCGATGGACAAATTGAATGCCCTGGCGATGTTCGTCGCCACTGCCGAAACCGGTAGCTTCAGCCGTGGCGCCGAGCGCCTGGGCAAGACGCCCTCGGCGCTGACCAAGGCCGTCGCCCACCTGGAAGCGGAACTCGGTGCCCGCCTGTTCGAGCGCACCACCCGCAGCCTGGCGCTGACCGAGGCCGGGCAGATCTACCTGGAGGCGGCCCGCCAGTCCCTGGAAACGCTGCGCACGGCGGGGCAGGAGATCGAACTGCTGGAGTCGGAGTTGCGCGGCGAACTGCGCCTCGCCGCGCCGCCGTCGTTCGCCGCGGCGTTCCTCCAGCAGGCCTGCGCCAGCTTCCTCGAGGCGCATCCGCGGATCAGCCTGCGGGTGGACCTCGACGAAACCTTCCTCGATCTCAGTGAAGGCGGCTACGACCTCGGCCTGCGCGACGGCCCCATCGACCTGCCGGGGCTGGTGGCGCGGCCGCTGGCGCCGAACCAGATCGTGCTTTGCGCCAGTCCCGCCTACCTGGCGCGGCAACCCGCGCCGCAAGGCCCGGAGGACTTCGAGCGGCACGCCTGGCTGGTCTTCCAGCACCCTTCGCTGAACCAGAACTTCTGGTGGATGGAACGCGACGGCGCCCGCCAGCGTATCGACCAGCCGCGCCCGCGACTGGCCAGCGACAACTACGACTTCCTGCTCGCCCACCTGCTGGCCGGGCTGGGCCTGCAGTTCTGTCCGCAGTGGAGTGTCGCGCCGCTGCTCGGCGAAGGGCGGTTGGTGCGCCTGCTCGGCGACTACCACTTCGACCCGGGGCCGTTCGGGCCCTCCATCCATGTCCTCTATCCGGGGCACCGGCGCAACACGCGGAAGGTCCGCGCGTTCCTCGAGCACCTGCGCGCCAGCTTGCAGCGACAGGGGCTGTGCCATCGGCTGTAACGCTTCGGTTACGAGTGGAACGAATTCGTTCCGATTGCCGGAAAAACCTTTGCTATCAGGCGTTTGCGCTCTGGTTCGGGAAATGTCCGGCGGGTCTGTAACGAAAGCGTTCCATGGCGGCCCTGTCCGGGTTTCCCCCGCGCCCGGCCACGCCCCGTGGCGACAGGGCCGGGGCCGCTTGGCACCTTGCTTGCTACGGGCAGCCGCAGAACAAAGTCCCGTCCCGACCGGGCGACCCGCTGACAATGAGGATCCAGCATGAGCAAGTTGCGCTTTACCACCGACCACGAATGGCTGCGCCAGGACGACGACGGGCTGCTGACCGTCGGCATCACCGCCTACGCCCAGGACGCCCTCGGTGACGTGGTATTCGTGCAGTTGCCGAAACTCGGCGAACACGCCGCCGGCAGTGAAGTGGCGGTGCTGGAGTCGGTCAAGGCCGCCAGCAACATCCTGATGCCGCTGGACGGCGAGGTGGTGGCGATCAACGACGCGCTGCCGGACGCTCCGGAGCTGGTCAACCAGGACCCGCTCGGCGAGGCCTGGTTCTTCCGCTTCCGTCCGGCCGACTCCGGCGCCTGGGAAAAGCTGCTCGACCAGGCCGCCTACGACCGCCTGCTGAACGCCAACGCCGACGCCTGAGGATCCCGTCATGACCGATAACCTGAACCTCGGCGCCATCGACCTGGGCACCGACGACGAATTCATCGCCCGCCATATCGGCCCGCGCGCCGCCGACACCCAGGCCATGCTCCAGCGCCTGGGCTACGACTCGCTGGACGCGCTGATCGGCAACGTGATCCCGGACAGCATCAAGGGCAGCAGCGTGCTCGACCTGCCGGCCGGCATGGGCGAGGCCGAGGCACTGGCCAGCCTGAAGGCCATCGCCGCGCGCAATCGCGCGTTGCGTTCCTTCATCGGCCAGGGCTACTACAACTGCCACACGCCGGCACCGATCCTGCGCAACCTCCTGGAGAACCCGGCCTGGTACACCGCCTACACGCCGTACCAGCCGGAAATCTCCCAGGGCCGCCTGGAGGCGCTGCTGAACTTCCAGACCCTGGTCAGCGACCTCTCCGGCCTGCCGATCGCCAACGCCTCGATGCTCGACGAGGCGACCGCCGCCGCCGAGGCCATGACCTTCTGCAAGCGCCTGTCGAAGAACCGCACCAGCCAGGCATTCTTCGCCTCCCGCCATTGCCACCCGCAGACCCTCGACGTGCTGCGCACCCGTGCCGAGCCGCTGGGCATCGAGGTGGTGGTCGGCGACGAGAGCGCTATCGAAGACTTCTCCGCCTACTTCGGCGCGTTGCTGCAATACCCCACCTGCGACGGCGAGATCGTCGACTACCGCGAGCTGGTCAGCCGCTTCCATGCGGTCGATGCGCTGGTCGCGGTGGCTGCCGACCTGCTGGCGCTGACCCTGCTGACCCCGCCGGGCGAGTTCGGCGCCGACGTAGCCATCGGCAGCGCCCAGCGCTTCGGCGTGCCGCTCGGCTTCGGCGGCCCGCACGCGGCCTATTTCGCCACCCGCGACGCCTTCAAGCGGGACATGCCGGGACGCCTGGTCGGCGTCTCCATCGACCGCCACGGCAAGCCGGCCTACCGCCTGGCCATGCAGACCCGCGAGCAGCACATCCGCCGCGAGAAAGCCACCAGCAACATCTGCACCGCCCAAGTACTGCTGGCCAACATCGCCAGCATGTTCGCCGTCTACCACGGCCCGCAGGGCCTGCTGCGCATCGCCCGGCGCACCCACCGGCTGACCGCGATCCTCGCCGCCGGCCTGGAGCGCCTGGGCGTGGCCGTCGAGCAGAAGCATTTCTTCGACACCCTGAGCCTGGCCACCGGCGCGCGTACCGCGGCGATCCATGCCAAGGCCCGCGCCGCCGGGATCAACCTGCGCGAGATCGATGCCGGCCGTCTCGGCCTGTCGCTCGACGAGACCGTCCGCCAGGCCGATGTGGAGACCCTCTGGGGCCTGCTGGCGGAAGAGGGCCAGGCGCTCCCGGACTTCGCCGCCCTTGCCGCCAGCATTGGCGACCGCCTGCCGGCCGCGCTGCTGCGCCAGTCGGCGATCCTCAGCCACCCGATCTTCAACCGCCATCACTCGGAAACCGAGCTGATGCGCTACCTGCGCAAGCTGGCGGACAAGGACCTGGCGCTGGACCGCACGATGATCCCGCTGGGCTCCTGCACCATGAAGCTGAACGCCGCCAGCGAGATGATCCCGGTGACCTGGGCCGAATTCGGCAACCTGCACCCGTTCGCCCCGGCCGAGCAGAGCGAAGGCTACCGCCAGCTCACCGACGAGCTGGAGGCGATGCTCTGTTCCGCCACCGGCTACGACGCCGTGTCGTTGCAGCCCAACGCCGGCTCCCAGGGCGAGTACGCCGGCCTGCTGGCGATCCGTGCCTACCACCAGAGCCGCGGCGACAGCCAGCGCGACATCTGTCTGATCCCGTCCTCCGCCCACGGTACCAACCCGGCTACCGCCAGCATGGTCGGCATGCGCGTGGTGGTGGTGGCCTGCGACGCGCGCGGCAACGTCGACGTCGAGGACCTGCGCAACAAGGCCAGCGAGCACAAGGAACGCCTGGCCGCGCTGATGATCACCTATCCGTCCACCCATGGCGTGTTCGAGGAAGCGATCCGCGAGATCTGCGCCATCGTCCACGACTGCGGCGGCCAGGTGTACATCGACGGCGCCAACATGAACGCCATGGTCGGCCTGTGCGCCCCGGGCAAGTTCGGTGGCGACGTTTCCCACCTGAACCTGCACAAGACCTTCTGCATCCCCCACGGCGGCGGCGGCCCGGGCGTCGGCCCGATCGGCGTACGTGCGCACCTGGCGCCGTTCCTCCCCGGCCACGCTCGCGGCGAGCGCAAGGAAGGCGCGGTGAGCGCGGCGCCGTACGGCAGCGCGAGCATCCTGCCGATCACCTGGATGTACATCCGCATGATGGGCGGCGAAGGCCTCAAGCGCGCCTCGGAAATGGCCATCCTCAATGCCAACTACATCGCCCACCGCCTGGAGGAGCACTACCCGGTGCTCTACGCCGGCGGCAACGGCCTGGTCGCCCACGAATGCATCCTCGACCTGCGTCCGCTCAAGGACAGCAGCGGGATCAGCGTCGACGACGTGGCCAAGCGCCTGATGGACTTCGGCTTCCACGCGCCGACCATGTCCTTCCCGGTGGCCGGCACGCTGATGATCGAGCCCACCGAGAGCGAGTCGAAGGCCGAGCTGGACCGTTTCTGCGACGCGATGATCCGCATCCGCGAGGAAATCCGCGCGGTGGAACGCGGCGAGCTGGACAAGGAAGACAACCCGCTGAAGAACGCGCCGCACACCGCCGCCGAACTGCTCGGCGAATGGAACCATGCCTACAGCCGCGAGCAGGCCGCCTATCCGCTGGCCAGCCTGGTGGAGGCCAAGTACTGGCCGCCGGTGGGCCGCGTCGACAACGTCTACGGCGACCGCAACCTGACCTGCTCCTGCCCGCCGATCGAGGCGTACAGCGAGGAGTGACGGACGAGGAGGGCGCCGCCAGCGGCGGCGTCCTCGCGTTTCCGGCGATACCCCTTTCCCGGCGCCGCGCTTGCGTAGCGGCGCCGCGGCCACGCTCGCGCCAGCGAGCGTCCTGACACCGACACGACAAGAGGCCAGCGCCATGTTCAGCAAGCACGACCAGCTCCAGGGCTACGACGACGAACTGCTCGCCGCGATGGACGCCGAAGACCGGCGGCAGGAAGACCACATCGAACTGATCGCCTCGGAGAACTACGCCAGCAAGCGGGTCATGCAGGCGCAAGGCAGCGGCCTGACCAACAAGTATGCCGAGGGCTATCCGGGCAAGCGCTACTACGGCGGCTGCGAACACGTCGACAAGGTCGAGCGGCTGGCCATCGACCGCGCCAGGCAGCTGTTCGGCGCCGACTATGCCAACGTCCAGCCGCATTCCGGTTCCTCGGCCAACGCCGCGGTGTACCTGGCGCTGCTCAACGCCGGCGACACCATCCTCGGCATGAGCCTGGCCCACGGCGGCCATCTCACCCACGGCGCCAAGGTGTCCTCCTCCGGCAAGCTGTACAACGCCGTGCAGTACGGCCTGGACACCGCTACCGGGCTGATCGACTACGACGAAGTCGAGCGCCTGGCCGTGGAGCATAAGCCGAAGATGATCGTCGCCGGCTTCTCCGCCTACTCCAAGACCCTCGACTTCCCGCGCTTCCGCGCCATCGCCGACAAGGTCGGCGCGCTGCTGTTCGTCGACATGGCCCACGTTGCCGGGCTGGTCGCCGCCGGCCTCTACCCGAACCCGATCCCCTTCGCCGACGTGGTCACCACCACCACCCACAAGACCCTGCGCGGCCCGCGCGGCGGCCTGATCCTGGCGCGCGCCAACGAGGAGATCGAGAAGAAGCTCAACTCCGCGGTATTCCCCGGCGCCCAGGGCGGCCCGCTGATGCACGTGATCGCGGCCAAGGCGGTGTGCTTCAAGGAAGCGCTGGAGCCGGGCTTCAAGGACTACCAGACGCAGGTGATCCGCAACGCCAGGGCGATGGCCGAGGTGTTCATCGGGCGCGGCTACGACGTGGTTTCCGGCGGCACCGACAACCACCTGATGCTGATCAGCCTGGTGCGCCAGGGCCTGACCGGCAAGGAAGCCGACGCCGCCCTCGGCCGGGTCGGTATCACGGTGAACAAGAACGCCGTGCCGAACGATCCGCAGAGCCCGTTCGTCACCTCCGGCATCCGCATCGGCACCCCGGCGGTGACCACCCGCGGTTTCCGCGAGGGCGAGTGCCGCGAACTGGCCGGCTGGATCTGCGACATCCTCGACGATATCGACAATCCCGAGGTCGGCGAACGGGTCAGGGGCCAGGTCGGCGAATTCTGCCGGCACTTCCCGGTCTACGCTGATTGAACAGGAACGCCGCCGTGGTGGCGGCCAATCCGCAAGCGGAGACGAGCATGTCCCTGAGTGTCTTCGATCTGTTCAAGATCGGCATCGGGCCGTCCAGCTCCCACACCGTGGGGCCGATGCGTGCCGCCGCGCGCTTCGCCGAGGGGCTGAGGCGCGAGGGGTTGCTGGAGGCCACTGCCAGCGTCAAGGTCGAGCTGTACGGCTCGCTCGGCGCCACCGGCAAGGGCCACGGCAGCGACAAGGCGGTACTGCTCGGCCTGGAGGGCGAGCAGCCGGACACGGTGGATACCGCCGCGATTCCCGCCCGGCTCGATGCCATCCGTTCCAGCGGCGAGCTGCGCCTGCTCGGCGAGCGGCCGATCCGCTTCGTCGAGAAGGAACACCTGGCGCTGATCCGCAAGCCGCTGGCCTACCATCCCAACGGCATGATCTTCCGTGCCTTCGACGCCGCCGGCCTGCAGGTCCGCAGCCGCGAGTACTACTCGGTGGGCGGCGGTTTCGTGGTCGACGACGAGGCCGCCGGCCTCGACCGCATCGTCGAGGACCGCACGCCGCTGGCGTTCCCCTTCAAGACCGCGCGGCAACTGCTCGACCATTGCGCCCGCGAAGGCCTGTCGATCAGCCAGTTGATGGCCGAGAACGAGAAGGCCTGGCGCCCCGCCGAGGAAACCCGCGCCGGCCTGCTGCGTATCTGGCAGGTGATGCAGGATTGCGTCGAGGCCGGCTGCCGCAACGAGGGCATCATGCCCGGCGGACTGAAGGTCAGGCGCCGCGCGGCGGCGCTCCACCGCCAGTTGTGCCAGCGGCCGGAGGCCGGCCTGCGCGACGCCCTCAGCGTGCTCGACTGGGTCAACCTCTACGCCCTGGCGGTGAACGAGGAGAACGCCAGCGGCGGCCGCGTGGTGACCGCGCCGACCAACGGCGCGGCGGGGATCATTCCGGCGGTGCTGCATTACTACGCGCGCTTCATCCCCGGGGCCGACGACGACGGCGTGGTGCGCTTCCTGCTCACCGCCGCGGCGATCGGCATCCTCTACAAGGAAAACGCCTCGATCTCCGGCGCCGAGGTCGGTTGCCAGGGCGAGGTCGGGGTGGCCTGCTCGATGGCCGCCGGAGCGCTCTGCGAAGTGCTCGGCGGTAGCGTGCAGCAGGTCGAGAACGCCGCCGAGATCGGCATGGAGCACAACCTCGGGCTGACCTGCGACCCGGTCGGCGGGCTGGTCCAGGTGCCCTGCATCGAACGCAACGCGATGGCTTCGGTGAAGGCCATCAACGCGGCGCGCATGGCCCTGCGCGGCGACGGCCAGCACTTCATCTCTCTCGACAAGGTCATCCGCACCATGCGCCAGACCGGCGCCGACATGAAAAGCAAATACAAGGAAACCGCGCGCGGCGGCCTCGCCGTGAACATCATCGAATGCTGAACCGCGCCGCTGCGCCGGCGCTTTTTTTTTCTTTCCCGACAATCGATCGCGGCTCTCCGGCAGACAGGAGGCCGGGATGCCATGGAGTGAAACATGACCGCAGAAACCCTCGCCAAGACGCCCCTGCACGCCCTGCACCTGGAACTGGGGGCGAAGATGGTGCCCTTCGCCGGCTACGACATGCCGGTGCAGTACCCGGCCGGGGTGCTCAAGGAGCACCTGCACACCCGCGAGCAGGCCGGTCTGTTCGATGTCTCGCACATGGGCCAGATCCGCCTGGTGGGCGCCGATGCGGCGCTGGCCTTGGAAAGCCTGGTGCCGGTGGACATCCTCGACCTGCCGGTGGGCCAGCAGCGCTACGCGTTGTTCACCGACGAGCAGGGCGGGATCCTCGACGACCTGATGGTGGCCAACCTCGGCGATTGCCTGCTGCTGGTGGTCAACGCCGCCTGCAAGCACCAGGACCTGGCGCACCTGCGTCGTCACCTGGAGGGCCGTTGCAGCGTCGAGCCGCTGTTCGAGGAGCGTGCCTTGCTCGCCCTCCAGGGACCGGCGGCGGTGCGGGTGCTGGAGCGCCTGGCGCCGCAGGTGGCGCAGATGACCTTCATGCAGTTCGCCCGCGTCGAGCTGCTCGGCCAGGACTGCTACGTCAGCCGCTCCGGCTATACCGGCGAAGACGGCTACGAGATCTCCGTGCCCGCCGCCCATGCCGAGGCCCTGGCGCGGCGCCTGCTGGCCGAGCCGGAAGTGGCGCCGATCGGCCTCGGCGCGCGCGACTCGCTGCGCCTGGAAGCCGGCCTGTGCCTCTACGGCCACGACATGGACAGCGCCACCACGCCGGTCGAAGCCAGCCTCGGCTGGGCCATTTCCAAGGCGCGTCGCGCCGACGGCGTGCGCGCTGGCGGGTTCCCCGGCGCCGAGCGGATCTTTGCCCAGCAGGCGCAGGGCGTTGCCAGCAAGCGCGTCGGTTTCCTGCCGCAGGGGCGGATGCCGGTGCGCGAGGGCGCCGAGATCGTCGATGCCCAGGGCCGGGTGATCGGCAAGGTCAGCAGCGGCGGTTTCGGTCCGAGCCTCAACGCGCCGCTGGCCATGGGCTACGTGCCGAACGAACTGGCCGGCCTGGGCAGCGAGGTGACGGCGATGGTGCGCGGCAAGCCGGTGACCCTGGTGGTCAGCAAGATGCCCTTCGTGGCGCAGCGCTACTACCGCGGTTGAGCCCCTGGCCCTCTCTCGCTTCGGCGGGAGAGGGCGGCGACCGGCCTCACGGGTGTTTCGGCCGCTGCCGTTGCAGGCCGAGCTTCTTGGCCCGGTGGAATACCGCCGCGCGGGTCTTGCCGGTCTGCTGCGCGCACCATAGCGAACCGCGCTGCTGGTAGTGCTGGCGCAGCAGGTCTTCCTCGGACTTGCTCCAGATCGCATTGTTGCGGTCGCGCTGGCTGTGCGGGGAAAGCTCCTCGGCCTTGCTGGCGACACTCTGGTAGCTGCGGCCGAGCATGTAGGCGCACCAGGCCAGGCTGCGCTTGCTGCCGTGGCGGCGGATGAACTCGACCTCTTCGCTGGACCAGGCGGCCGGTGCCTTCGGCGGCGCCTTGCGGTCCAGCGAGCGGGCGAGGGCGGCGCGGGCGCGCGCCACGGCCTGGTCGCCGGGATTGTTGCGGCGGGTCACGCCGAGGGCGCGGCGCCAGCGCCCCACCAGGCTCGGACTGAAACCCCACCAGAACTGCACCGACTCGGCGCATTCGGTACGTACCGCGCGCAGCAGGTCGCCGCAGAGAATCGGCGAAGGGCGGCCGCTGCGCTTGCGCGTCGGCCAGCGGAACAGGCCGTCGGTGAAGCCGCCGACTTCCACGGCGCCTTCCAGTTCGTCGACCAGCCAGTCGCCGGGGATCACCAGCGGGCTGGTGTAGGGCGCGCCGAGCAGCAGGTGGTTGATGGTAGCGACAGAGGTAGGGGTGTCTGCAGTCATGGGACGATCCTTGCTGATACCGGGCCAGCTGGGCTGGCCATATCCCTGAGAGCGGCGTCGCTGCGGCGTGGCGGGCGACGGCGCGTTCGCTTCCCGTGGTTCGGGCGGTCTTCCGGCGGAGGGCGACTGCCTGTCGCGCCTCTTTGGGAATGGGCTGGAGGCCGTGCTCATGGACGGGCTCCACGATAGATGCGCCAGGCCAGCCGGCCGGGACGGGCGGCGATCGCCGCGTCCACCTCGATGCGCGGCAGGTCCAGCGGGTCGCAACGAGTATCCACCAGGCCATTGCGCGCGCCGAAGGCGAAGCGGTAGCCAAGCCGGCCGAGGGCGGCGCGTAGGCCGGGTTGCGCAGGCGTCGCGGCGGGCGTGGCGCGAGCTTGGCAGAACACCGGCAGAGGGGCGGCGCAATGCTGCTGGAGCTGGCGGTGGGCGCGGCCGAGACAGTCCTCGGCGCAAAGGCCTGTCGCTGGGTGCGGGTCGTGGCCGTGCAGGCCGAAGCGAACCAGGCCGCTGTTTTCCAGGCGGCGGACCCGTTCCCAATCGCCCGCGCCGTACGCCGCGGGGTCCGTGCAGGCCGCGCGCAAGGCCTGCTGCGAAGCCGGGTCGAGGCGTTCCAGCTTGCGCAGGAGGAGGTCGAGGCTACGGCTGCGACGCTGGTCGTCGCCGGTGCGTTCGAGCACCCGCATGAGCGCAGCGCCGCCGTAACGCTCCAGCAGTTCCAGCAATGGCTCGGCGGCAGCCGCATCGGCCTGCCAGAGGGTGTCGGCGACCGCTTCGCGCCAACTGCGCGGGTCGCCGCCGATGAAGGCGCTCGCTGGCATTTCGTAGCGCTCTAGCAGCGGGTAGACCAGCTCGGCCAGTTCCGCAGGGTTGCCGTCGACGCTCAGGGCGATCCGCAAGCAGGCTGGAGCGGGGCTCTCGAGCAGGTGTTCCAGGGGCACGCAGAGGAAGTGCCGCTGTAGCCACAGCAGCAGGGTTTCCAGGCCTTGGCGGTCGAGGCAGCGCCCTTGCCGGTGCGGCAGGGCCGCGCGCCGGCGATCCGCGACTACCCGTCCCAGGCGCAGCACGATGCCGTTCTGGCGCAGCCGGCGCTGGCCCACGGAGGAGTTCAGGAACGTCATCCCGATCAGGCTTCGCATGGCATCCCCCGGCTCATCGACGATCCGTCACCGGCGATGGTTCCGCGTGCGCGGCAGGGCTTTCGCCAGCCTGTCCGGACGCTGCGCCGTGAACTCCGGCCCCGGCGGTCGATTCGGTCATGGGCGAGCCTCCTGGGTAATCCGCACAAACGTTTGCTGCGGCCACGCCAACGCGTGGCTCGAACCGGGGCTTGGCGGGGACCCGGCGGGTGTTCGATAAGGACTGCATGGCACCGGATAACGCTGCAAAGGATCGATGTGATTCTTTTTTGACGCTACCACAGTCGATAGTCGAATTATTGACGCTTTGCCGCTGTTATAAAACCGTCAGGCTATGCGAAAAGTCCTGCTGGCTACGCGTGGAGGCCCGGAGCGGCGTGCCTTTGAGGGGGAAGCGGGGGAGCCGGCAGGCCTATGCGGATTGGTTATAAGAAATCCGTTTCGAATGAAAATTGCCGACGAATGGTCGTTTGCGCGGATGTCCGGTGGTTTTTCCCGGCTGCTTAGAACCTTTCGGTTGGACGGGGGCTTGCCAAGTGGGTTGCCCCCAGTCTTTCGTCTTCCAGTCAAGAGCCTGGGGATGCAGACTGTTTTTCAAATCATGACAACTTCTTAACGCGCATTGTTATAAAGTTGCGGACGTTTGCGCCGGCCTGGCCGGCACCTTCGAGTTTTGCCTGGAGTGAAGATGAGAGTCGACCTGGACGCCGAGGGCGTCGCCGCCGAATCGCTGCCGCGTTTCCAGCAGGCGCCCCGGCAGTTGCGCCAGTTGTGGCGATGGGCAGCGGCCAGCGTCGCATTGGCCGCCGCCTGCGCCGTGCTGGGGTTCTTCATCGGCCTGTTCGCCGCCGACTCGCTCTGGCCGCCGCTGCTGTACAACCTCGGCGCGGCCTGGCTAGTTCTGTTCGCCGGTCTGCACGCGGCCTACCGGGTCGCGGCCTGGCGTTGCGTGGTCCTCGGCGCGGAGGCCAGCGCGCGGCCTGCCTGGCTGCGCTGGCAGCGGGGCGAACCCGACGCCGCCGCCGACAGCGCCTATGAACGGCTGCTGGAGCGCCTGGGCCAGGCCATCGCCCACGGCCTGGCCCAGCTCGGGCACGCTGCGCTGTGGCTGGCGGCGAGCGCGGCGCTGGTGTTGTGCCTGGTAGCCGCCGGCTGGCGTCTCGACCTGCCGCCGGCCAGTTCCGGGCAAGCGGCCGACCTCGCCATCGGGATCTGCCTGCTGCTGGCCTTCGCGGTGCTGGTGCTGGAACGTCGCTTCGCCAGCCAAGGGCCGGCGCAGTGGCCGGAAGCCCCGGCCCTCGGGCAACTGGCGCGGGCGCTGATCGGTACCCTGGTGCTGGCCGCCCTCTGTCTGTTCCTGGCTCGCCAGGGACACCCCTGGGCCCCGCGCCTGGCGGTACTGCTCGGCCTGTTGCCGGCGGCGCTGGCGCTGGAGTTGCTGGGCAGGGCGATCCTGGCGATGTTCGCGCCGCAGCGTGCCGGCCTCGAACCACGCCTGGTCGCCACCAGCCTGCTGGCCGACCTGTTGCGCTGGCCGCCGCGTCCCCTGCAGCGTCTGCAGCATGAGTTGCACCAGCGCTTCGGCATCGACCTGCGCCAGGTCTGGGCCTTCGGTTTCATGCGGCGGGCGTTCCTGCCGGTGCTGGCGGTGGTGTCGCTGAGCGGCTGGCTGCTCAGCGGCGTACGCGAGATCGGCATGGATGCACGGGGTGTCTACGAGCGCTTCGGCAAGCCGGTCGCGGTGCTCGGCCCCGGCCTGCACCTGGGGCTGCCCTGGCCGCTGGGGCGGGTGTTGGCGGTGGAGAACGGGGTGGTCCACGAGTTGGCCACCAGCGTCGCCGCCGGCGACGGCGGAGCCGAGCCGCTCGCGCCCGCCGAAGGTCCGGCCCCGGATAGCGCCAACCGCTTGTGGGACGCCTCCCACGTCAGCGAGAAATCGCAGGTCATCGCCAGCCTGGCCGACCGCCGGCAGAGCTTCCAGATCGTCAACATGGACGTGCGCATCGTCTACCGCATCGCTCTCGACGACGCGGCAGCGCTGGCGGCGACCTACCGCAGCGCCGACGTGCCGACGCTGGTGCGCAGCACCGCCAGCCGCGTACTGGTGCATGCCTTCGCCTCGCGGACCCTCGATGAGGTCCTCGGCGAGCAGCGCGCGGGCCTGGCCGAGCAGATCGGCCAGGCCGTGCAGGCCGATCTCGACCGCCTCGGCAGCGGCGTCGAGGTACTGGGCGCGGCGGTCGAGGCGATCCATCCGCCGGCCGGTGCGGCGAACGCCTACCACGCGGTGCAGGCCGCGCAGATCACCGCACAGGCGCTGATCGCCCGCGAGCGCGGGCAGGCTGCCGCGCAGCGCAACGAGGCGCAACTACAGGCCAGCGTGGCGCACGACCGGGCCAGCGCGCAGGCCCGCGAGACCCTGGCCGCCGCGCAGGCCGCCGACCGGCGCTTCGCCGCCGAGCGGGAAGGCTATGCCGACGCCGGCCAGGCTTTCCTGCTGGAGGCCTACTACCGCCAGCTCGGGCTCGGCCTGGGCAAGGCCAACCTGCTGCTCATCGACCACCGCATCGCCGGCGCCGGTGCGCCGACCATCGACCTGCGCAGCTTCGGCCTCGGCCGCCTGGATTCCCCGCCTTCGTCCCGTCCGTCCGCCGCTCCGGCGTCCGCGGCCGGGCAATCCGCACCATGAGGAGAGCGCTCTTGAGCCTCGGTCACTCCCACTCGCACAGCCACCACGAGCATCATCACGATCACGATCACGATCACGATCACGATCACGATCACGATCACGATCACGATCACGGCCATGGCGCACAGGCCGCGCCGCCCTGGCGCCGGCTGCTGGTCGCCGCGCTGCTGGTGCTGTTCGCCGTCGCCGCCGCTTGCCTGGTGCAGGTGCGTTCCGGCGAGGCGATGGTCATCACCCGTTTCGGCAACCCGGCGCGGGTCCTGCTCGAACCGGGCCTGGCCTGGCGCCTGCCGTTGCCGTTCGAGAGTGCGATCCCGGTCGACCTGCGCCTGCGCACCACCTCCAGCGGCCTGCAGGACGTCGGCACCCGCGATGGCCTGCGGATCATCGTCCAGGCCTACGTGGCCTGGCAGGTCCAGGGCGACGCCGACAACGTGCAGCGCTTCATGCGCGCGGTGCGCAACCAGCCGGACGAGGCTGCCCGGCAGTTGCGCACCTTCGTCGGCTCGGCGCTGGAAACCACCGCCAGCGCCTATGACCTGGCCGATCTGGTGAATACCGAGGCGTCGCGGGTGCGTATCGGCGACTTCGAAGCGCGCCTGCGCGAACAGATCGACAATCAGTTGCTGGCGACCTACGGGGTCAAGGTGGTGCAGGTCGGCATCGAGCGCCTGACCCTGCCCAAGGTGACCCTCGGCGCCACCGTCGACCGCATGCGCGCCGAGCGCGAGACCATCGCCACCGAGCGTACCGCCGAGGGCCGTCGCCAGGCCGCGGAGATCCGTTCGGCGGCGGAGCGCGACGCCCGGGTGATCCAGGCCGAGGCTTCGGTGAAAGCCGCGGAGATCGAGGCCCAGGCGCGGGTCGAGGCGGCGCGCATCTACGGCAAGGCCTACGCCGGTTCGCCGCAGCTGTACAACCTGCTGCGCTCGCTGGACACCCTCGGCACCATCGTCAACGGCGATACCCGCCTGGTCTTGCGCACCGATGCCGCACCGTTCCGCGTGCTGGTCGACGGGCCGCCGGCGCTCCCCGCCGAAGCGCCGGCCAACGGGCGCCGGCCATGAGCGACGAAGCGCACGAGGGGCTGCGCAGCCCCTGGCTGCAGGCCGGACGCCTGGCGTTCCTCGCACTGTTCGGCGTGACCCTCCTGGCGGCGCTGGCCTGGGCGTTTTCCAACGTCCGCCAGGTCGGCCCGGAGAACCGCGCCGTAGTGCTGCGCCTGGGCGCGCTGGAGCGCCTGGCCGGTCCCGGCCTGCTGCTGGCCTGGCCGCAGCCGCTGGAGCAGGTGGTGCTGCTGCCGTCCGCCGAACAGGTGATCGAACGCCGCGTCGAGGGCCTGCTGCGCTCCGAGCAGGCGCGTCGTGCCGACCTCGACGTCAGCCTGTCCAGCGACGCGCTGGCCGGCTCCGGCTACCTGCTGACCGGCGACGCCGGGGTGGTGCAACTGGACGTGCGGGTGTTCTACAAGGTCGACGACCCGTACGCCTACGTCCTCCAGGGCGCCCACGTGCTGCCGGCGCTGGACCGCCTGGTGGCGCGCAACGCCGTGCAGGTCTGCGCCGCGCGCGACCTGGACACCATCCTGGTGGCGCGCCCGGAGTTGCTCGGCAACGACAGCGCGGTCGCCGAGCGCCGCGAACGCCTGCGCGGCGACCTGGTGCAGGGCATCAACCACAGCCTGGCGGCGCTGGCCGCGGCCGGCAGCGGGCTGGGCATCCAGGTGGTGCGGGTCGACGTGCAGTCGAGCCTGCCGCGCAATGCGGTAAGCGCCTTCAACGCGGTGCTGACCGCCAGCCAACTGGCCGAGCAGAACGTCGCCAAGGCGCGCACTGAGGCGGAGAAACTCACCCAGGCGGCCACCGAGGGGGCCGACCGCACCCTGCAGGTCGCCCGCGCCGAGGCCGGTGAACGGCTGGCCCAGGCGCGCCGCGACACCGCCAGCATCGTTGGCCTGGCCCCGGCGCTGGGCGCGACCGATCCCGGCCTGCTCTGGCGCCTGTACCGCGAACGGGTGCCGGCGATCCTCGGCAAGGCCGGTTCGGTCGGCAGCGTCGATCCGCGCGACGACGGCCGCCTGATTCTGCAAGGCGGGCAGCCATGAGCCGCTGCCCGACGGCGCCCTTCGCGGGCTGTGAAACAATGGACGGACAAGCGAACGTGAAACGGCTACCCTGCGTCGGCATCAACCTTCGGTACGCGCTTCCGCCAGCGGAACGCGGCGCCGAGTCGAACAACCAGGCGAACGGGACGGGCAATGACGGCAGGCGGTATTCCATTCACGGGCAACGGTGCGCGGCTATCACCGGGCAGGGCCCTGCTGTGCGGGCTGGCGCTGTTGCTGTGCGGCGGCGAGGCGCTGGCGCGGCAGTTGCCGAGCGACATGCTGGTGGGCTTCGTGGCCAGCGCGCAGTACCCGGTCATCACCCTGAAGAAGCCCAAGCAGAGCCTGCTGCGCAGCGTGCTCACCCTGGGGCTGGGGAAGAAGACCGTCAGCTATTCGGTGGCGCCGTCGGTGCGCATCCGCACGGCGCAGAACCTGTTCATCGTCTACGGCCGCATGCCCCAGCTCGAGGGCAGCTTCGTCGGCCTGAAGAGCGACAACAACGGGCAGGTCAAGCAGATCTGGGAACTCACCGAGAAGGAAGCCCTGGACTACGTACGCCGGCCGGACGCGCGCTTCCCGCAATAGCCGCCGCGGCTCGCCCCGGGAGGTGCGCATGAGCGAGCCGACCGCCCACGGCAGCCATGGCGGCTGCGCGCATCATCATCATCACCTGCCGTTCGGCGGCGGCCTGCTCAGCCGCGACGAGCAGCGCCGCGCCGCCCGCCAGCTGAGCCTGGCGATGCTCGCCCTTGGCCTGTTGCTGCTCGGCCTGGCCTGGCGCTGGCTGGCGGCGGACCAGGCCGGGGTCAGCCAGATCCTGCTCGGCGTCGCATCGCTGCTGGTGGCGCTGCCGGTGGCCCGCTCGGCCTGGGACAGCCTGCGGCATCCGAGCCTGCACGGCGTCACCGACCAGTTGATCGCGCTGGCCATGCTCGGCGCCTGGGCCAGCGGCGACCTGCTGACCGCCGCGCTGCTGCCGATCATCATGATCTTCGGCCACGTGCTGGAGGAGCGCAGCGTGATCGGCTCCCAGGAGGCCATCGCCGCCCTCGGCGAGCTGACCCGCAGCCATGCCCGGCGGATCGAGGCCGACGGCAGCCTGAGCGAGGTGGACAACGCCAGCCTGCGGGCGGGCGACCAGGTGGAAGTGCGCGCCGGTGACCGGGTTCCGGCCGACGGGCGGGTCCTGCAAGGCCAGGCCAGTCTCGACACCGCACCGATCACCGGCGAGTCGGTGCCGCTCGAGGTGGCGCCGGGGATGGAGGTCTACGGCGGCGCGATCAACCTCGACGGCCTGCTGCGCATCGAGATAACCCGTACCGGCGAGGCCTCGACCCTGGGCAAGGTGATCGGCCTGATGCAGCAGGCCGAGCGCGCCAAGCCGCCGATCACCCGCCTGCTGGAGCGCTACGCCGGGCAGTACATGTTGCTGGTGTTGCTGATCGCCGCGGTCACCTGGTTCGTCACCAACGATGCCCAGGCCATGCTCGCCGTGCTGGTCGCCGCCTGTCCCTGCGCCCTGGTGCTGTCCGCCCCGGCCACTGCTATCGCCGGGATCGCCGTGGCCGCCCGCCACGGCATCCTGATCCGCAGCTCGGCCTTCCTCGAGGAGCTGGCGGACCTGACTTCGCTGGTGGTCGACAAGACCGGCACCCTGACCCACGGCAGCCTGCGCTTGCAGGCGCTGCGCCTGGCCGATGCCGCCGAGGAGGCGTCGGTGCTGCGCCTGGCCGCCAGCCTCGGCGCCGCCAGCAGCCATCCGGTGAGCCGAGCGCTGGCGGCCCTGGCGGCGCACGATGCCTATCATCCATTGAGCGATATCCGCGAACGCCAGGGGTTCGGCGTGGTCGCACGAACAGCGGCGGGCGAAGCCGCCCTCGGCCGGCCCGAGCTGTTCCAGCAACTGGGCATCGACGCCGGCGAGGTGCCGGCGCACGAGGGACCGATCGCCGGAATCGCCCTGGACGGGCGCTTCCTCGGCTGGCTGCTGCTGGCCGACAGCGTACGCGCGGAGGCCGCCGAGGCCCTGGCCGATCTACGCGAACTGGGTCTGGGCCGGCAACTGTTGCTGACCGGCGATCGCCAGGCGGTGGCCGACGCCGTGGCCAAGCAGGTGGGGATTCGCCAGTTGGTGGCGCAGGCGTTGCCGGAGGACAAGTTGCGCCAGGTCGGCGCGGAGATCGGCAGCGGTTTCCGGCCGATGGTGGTCGGCGACGGCATCAACGATTCGCTGGCGCTGAAGGCCGGTGTGGTCGGGGTGGCAATGGGTGCCGGCGGCGCCGATATCGCCCTGGCCTCGGCGGATATCGTGCTGATCGGCAGTGACCTGCGCCGGCTCGGCACCTGCGTGCGGCTCAGCCGGCAATGCCGGCGGACCCTGCAGGTCAACGTGGCGATCGGCCTCGGCTGGACCCTGGCGATCGTCGCCGCGGCAGCCTTCGGCCTGCTCGGCGCGGCCGGGGCGATGGTCGCGGCGCTGCTGCACAACCTCAGCACCTTGCTGGTGCTGGGCAATGCCGGACGCCTGCTGCGTTTCGAGGAGCCCCTCGGGCAGCCCCGGCCGGCCGTGGAGGGACGCGAAGAGGAGGGTACACCGTGAGGCAGGCGCAAACGCGACGCAACGGCTGGCGCTGGCTGGCCCTGGCGGTCGGCACGCTGTCCGCGCTGAGCCTGGCCGAGGCGTCGATGGCGCGCTGGCCGGCGGGCTGGCAGGTCAGCGACCTGCCCGCCGCGCAGCCCGGCCAGGCCGGCGCCGGCCAGCGCCAGCGCGCGGTCAAGTTGCAGGCAGACGGCTCCCAGGCACTGGTGATGGAAGTGACGCGGATGCCCTTGCAGAGCGGGCAGGCAGTGAACCTGGAGAAAGTCCTCGGGCACATGCGCAAGCTGGTGCAGATCGAGTTCCTGCGCAACGGCCTGCAGACCGCCTGCACCTCGCCGCAGCCGTCCACCACCGGCGGGCTGGCGGCGCTGGAGACCACCTGCACCATTCGCCAGCGCGGCGCCGTGGTGATGAAGCAGACCTTGCTCACCGCGGCCGGCAAGACCTCGGCCTATTCGCTGTCCTATGCCGGCCTGGCCGAGGCCTACGACGCCAGCCAGGCGGAAATCCGCGCGGTACGGGAAAGCCTGCGCTTCGAGTGAGCGAAATCGGACGCGGTCGGGGCGGGGGCTGGAGTGTCGGCGGATGACGCCTGCGGCGCTATTCGCCCTACGGAGGGTTGCATTGGGGTAGGGCGGATAACCGCTTGCGGTTATCCGCCTTGCGTCTGTCGCGGATCATTTCTTCCCGGCGTTCTGCAGGATCTGCAGGGCCTGGGTGGTGGCGGTGATGCAGCCCTTGGTGTCGCCGCTGGCCTGGTCCTGCCTGGCCTTGGCCTGGAGTTCCTTGACCTCGGTGACCCGCGCACCGGTGACCGAGGTCTTGCCGCGCACGGCGAGGATGTCGTCCAGCTTCTGCAGGTTGGCGCCGCACAGGTCGGTGCTTTCGGCGGCTTGGGCGGTGCCGCCGAGCAGGGCGGCGGCGATGAGCAGGGTACGCACGATCATGGCAGTTCTCCTTTGTGGGCCGGGTGGCCGGACGGGGGAGAGACGACAGGCTCCTGGGAGTCTTCTCCGCATGCCCAGTATCTGACCGGAGCGTCGCCGGAATGGTTCGGTCGCTCAGCCGTTGCCCCAGGGCGGGATCGACAGCGCCTGCTGGAGATGCTGGATGAACGCCTTGACCTTCGGCGACATCGCCGCCGCCCGCGAATACATCGCGTAGATCACGTCGTCGAGTGGGCGCAGGCCGGGCGCGGCGTCCACCAGGCGGCCGTTCTTTAGGTCCTCGGCGACGATGAACAGCGGCAGCAACGCCAATCCCTGGCCGCGCAGGGCGGCGTCGCGCATGGCCTGGCCGTTGTTGCTGCTGAAGCGTCCGCGTGGCGAGACGGCGCGGGGCTTGGCACCGGGGAACGCCGGTTCGAAGGTCCAGACCTGGCTCGGCGTGGCGTTGTTGTAGCCCAGGCACTCGTGCTGCATCAGTTGTTCGAGGGTGTCCAGCGTGCCGTGGCGTTCCGCGTAGTCGGGGCTGCAGCAGACCACCCGCTGGCTGTTGGCCAGCGGCCGGGCGATCAGCGAACTGTCGTCCAGGCGGGTGACGCGGATGCTCAGGTCGTAGCCTTCCTTCTCGAAGTCGGTGAGGCGGTCGTCCATCTGCAGGACGATCTCCAGGCGCGGGTGCTGGCTCATGAAGTCGGCGATGATCGGCGACAGCCAGAGGGTGCCGAAGCTCATCGGGGTGACGATGCGCAATTCGCCGCACAGGTCGTTCTCGCGCAGGGCGACGATCTCCGCGGCGTTGTTGAGTTCCTGCAGCGAGGCCTTGGCGGCCTTGTAGAAGAAATGCCCGGCCTCGGTCGGCTCGACGTTGCGCGTGGTGCGATAGAGCAGGCGGACGCCGAGGCGTCGTTCGAGATCGCTGACGCGCTTGCTGATCACCGACTTGGACAGGCTCATGCGCTCGGCCGCCGACGTCACGCTGTTGAGTTCGGCGACGTTGAGGAAGGCTTCGATATCGTCGAAGCGCAGGCTCATCGGTGGGCCCACGATACAGTGGCAATCGCTCGACGCATTCTCGGCTCCTCCTGGTCGTTTTCCTTGGGCTTTCTATCCGCTTGATTCGCAAGCTAAATCGATCCAGCCCTGAGCAAGCTTACCCAATCGAAAGGCGCCGCAGCGTTCGTTCTCAGCGAAAACGGTTTTCGCCTGGACGCGCTACCGGGAAGGCCGCCGGGGCTTTTACCCTGTAGTCGCGACTCGTCGCTCCGTGGCCGACCGCACCTGCCCGCCCCCGTAGGCGGCCACGGATTTCCTTGCGCCTTCTAGACTGGAAGCGAACCCGCCGCATCAACCCCGAACGAGAAACCCGCATGTCGAGTCGCTTCATCGCCGCCTGGTCCGCGGCCAACCGTTGCCTGGAGGTGCGGGGCCGGGAATGGAAGGGCTGAAACTCTACGCCCGCTTGCTCTGGCGGCCGCCGCGGGAAACCCTGCTGTTCGCCCTGCGCACCGTCGCCGCCGGGCTGCTGACCCTCTACCTGGCCTTCCTCTTCGACCTGGAGCAGCCGAAGTGGGCGCTGATGACCGTGGTCATCGTCAGCCAGCCGCTGGCCGGGATGGCTCTCAAGCGCAGCTTCGCCCAGGTCGTCGGTACCTTCGCCGGCGCCGTGGTGGCGGTGCTGATCATGGCGCTGTTCGCCCAGCAACCGTTGCCGTTCTTCGTCGCCCTGGGACTCTGGCTGGCGCTCTGCACCGCCGGCGGCACCTTGCTGCGCTACACCGATTCGCACGCCTTCGTGCTCAGCGGCTTCACCGCGGTGATCGTCGCCGTGCTGTCGATTCCCGATCCGGAAAACACCTTCATGCTCGCCGTGGTGCGGGTCACCGAGACCCTGCTGGGCGTCGCCTGCGTGGCTCTGGTCAGCCTGCTCAGCGCGCGTCCGCAGGCGGTGGCGAAGGGCTACTTCGCCCAGGTCGATGGCCTGATCCGCAGTACCGCGCGGCACGCCGCGGCGGTGATCCGCGGCGACGAGGGCGACGAGTCGTTCAACCAGCGGCAGATGCAACTGGTCGCCAGCATCACCGCGCTGGACGGCCTGCGCCGGCACCTCTATTTCGACGCGCCGAACCTGCGCCGCGCCGATGGCCTGGTGCAGTTGCTGGGCAACCTGCTGGTGCTGATGGCCTCGCGGCTGTTGCTGCTGCGCCAGCATCGCCTGCTGGTGCGGGCGCACTGGGTCGGGCCGTTGCCGGCGGATATCCAGGCGCTGCTGGATCGCGCGTTGCGGGTGCTGGACGCGCTGGCCGAGCAGGGGCGGGCGGTACCCTCCGAGGTGCTGGAGGAGTTCCAGGCGGTGCGCCAGGCCTTCGATGCCGCGGCGACGCGCGCGGAGTCCTACGACGAGGCGCTGAGCCCGGCGCTGCGCCCGCAGGTGGCGATCCTGCGCTGGGAATACGCGCGGCTGTTCCAGCGCCTGGGCGAAGTGCTCGAACTCAACGATGCGATCCAGTCCGGCCGCCAGGCCAGCAGTTTCTACCGCCGTGGCCAGGCGCAGGCGCTGCACCTGGACTGGGCGCTGGCCTCGATGAACGCCGTGCGCGCTTTCGTCGCCTTGTCCTGCGCCGCCTGGCTGTGGATCACCAGCGCCTGGAACGGCGCCCTCAGCAGCCTGCTGCTGGTCGGCGTGATGTGCTCGCTGATGGCGACCTTCCCGCGTCCGCTGCTGGCGGCGCAGAACTTCCTGCGCGGGCTGCTGCTGGCGATCCTGATCTCGGCGGCGCTGCTGTTCGTGCTGTTGCCGGCATCCGCCGACTTCGAGTGGCTGGCGCTGTGGATGGCGTTGCTGCTGTACGTGGTCGCGGTCGGCCTGAGCAGCCCGCTGAGCGCCGGGATCGCCATGGGCATCGGCCTGGAGACCCTGCTGATGGTGGCGCCGCAGAATATCGCGGTCTACTACAGCAACGCTTCGCAGTGGTTCGAGTTCGTCGGCGGCTTCCTCGCCGCGGCGGTCCTCGCCGTGCTGGTGTTCGCCCTGGTCTATCCGTTCCGCGCCGACCCGCGCCTGCGCCGGCTGCTCTACCTGTCGCGCCAGGACGTCGCGGAAATGTCGCGCTGCGAGGCCAGCGAGGCGCAGCGCTTCGCCTTCGAGACGCGGATGATCGATCGCCTGGCGGTGATGGTCGGCCTGCTGCCGGCGAGCCAGGAGCCGGCTTCGGCGGAACGTTTCCAGTGCGCCCTGGGCTGCGTGGTGATGGGCGTGGCGTTGAACCGCCTGCGCGAGCCGCTGCATGACGCCGGGGTGGTGCCGCTGGAGTTGCAGCCGCTGCTGGGCGAGGCGCTGCGCAAGGTCGCCGCCTACATAGCCGGCGGCGCGGACGCCCCGCGGCAGGATCTCGCCCTGGCCGCCCTGCGGCGTTTCGGCAGGGGCCTGGAGGCCTTGCTGGCGCAGCCGTCGAAGGACCTCGGGGCGACGCGGCAGCGCTTCATCATGAATGTCGCGGTACTGATCCTGCAGCAGTCGCTGCAACGCTATCGGACGTTGCTGGAGGAGGACCGCGGCGCACCGGCGGTCGTCGAAGAACCAGAAGAGGAGGGCGGACATGCCCGCTGATGTCGAGATCGGGGGCGCCTACCTGCCGCCGATCGCCCAGGCGCTGCTGCTGGCCTGGCTGATCCTGCTGCTGCTCAACCCGCTGTTGCGGCGCTTCGGCGTGTTGCAGCGGGTCTGGCACGAAGCGCTGTTCCAGGGCGCGTTGTACTGCGCGATCTGCGCCGGTCTGATCCTGTGGATGGGGGAGATGTCCCGATGAACCTGTTGCAAGGCAAATGGCCGCGCCTGGCCACCCTGCTGGCGGTGCTGGTGGCGGCGGCGCTGGTGTTCCTCGCCTGGGAACGCTACACCCGCACGCCGTGGACCCGTGACGCGCGGGTCCGCGCCGATGTGGTGACGCTGTCGGCGGACGTTTCCGGGCTGATCACCCGGTTGCCGCTGAGCGACAACCAGCCCGTGGAGAAGGGCGCGCTGCTGCTCAGCATCGACCCGGCGCGCTATGAACTGGCGGTGCTGCGCGCCGAGCGCGCGGTGAACGTGGCGCGGGCGGCGCTGGGCGAGTCGCGCGCGGCGATCGAGGCCAGCCAGGCCCAGTTGCGCCAGCGCCGCAGCGAGGCGCAGCGGCGCTCGGCATTGCAGAAGCGCTCGATGCTATCGGTGGAAGAGAACGAAAAGGCCCAGACCGACGTCAGCCTGGCCCAGGCCGAGTTGCTGAGGAACCAGGCCAGCCTCGGCCTGGCCCAGGCCAACGTGGAGCTTGCCGAAGCCGCCTTGCAGCAGGCCCGTCTCGACCTCGAACGTACCCAGGTGCGCGCCCCGGTCAGCGGCTACGTGACCAACCTGCAGACCCGCGAAGGCGACTACGCCCACGCCGGGGTGCCATTGCTGGCGCTGGTGGACCGCGATTCGTTCTATGTCAGCGGATACTTCGAGGAAACCAAGTTGCCGGGCATCCGCGTCGGCAGCCGGGCGCGGGTGGAACTGATGAGCGGCGAGCGCTTCGACGGGCGCGTGCAGAGCATCGCTCATGCCATCACCGACCGGGAGAATGCCGAGGGCTCGCGCCTGCTGGCGAACATCAACCCGAGCTATACCTGGGTCAAGCTGGCCCAGCGAATTCCGGTGCGCATCGCCATCGATCCCGCCTATCGCCAGCGCAACACCTTGCGCGCCGGCGTGACCGCGACCATCCGGGTGCTGCCCGCGGAGGACACCGCGAAAGTCGATTCCGCGGCGCCCGGGACTGCCGTGCGGCCTTGAGTCAGGCCGAACCGGTCAGTCTGTGCCGGTCATGGCTCAGGGTTGTTCGCGGACGATTTCCGCCAGTTGCAGGATCAATCGCTCGTCAGCCTGGTTGCCGCTCTGCTGGCGGAATTGCCTGGCCTCCTCGCGGGCGCGCTGGAAGGCCGCATCGACGCTGGCCTGGCCATGGCTGTCGCGAATCCACAGGTAGAGGCCCATGACCAGGCTCTGCAGGGTGGCCAGGTCGCTGCTCTGGGCGTTCAGCGCATCGATGAGTTGCTGTTTGGAAAACGCTTGCATGGTTGATCTCCGATCAATGGCGCCGCAAGGGCGCGGTTCGCCCCGGCGGTCGCCGGGGTGCGCGGAGCATGTGGAAAGTGCGGAGAGGCTGGCCAGCTTAGGCCAAGTCATTCAAATGATTAGGGAATTTTCTGACTTTCAGTGACCTTTCGACTGTTTTCGACGGCGAGCGATCGCTACGTTTTCATCGAACCGTCACCAAACCGTCATGAAGACGCGCCTAGCATTCGCGGTATTTCGGCATGACGTGGAGAGCAGCGCATGGACTCCTATGGCGATACCTCGGGCCGCATCGGTCGCGACTGGCTCGATCGACACGACGAAGAACTGGAGCAGGAACTGCTCGACGACGAGCTGAACCTGGACGAGCTGTTCGGTCCCGAGCAGGAGGATGCGCCCGGCGAATTGAGTCGGCGCCGCTATTTCCGCGAACTGTTCCGCCTGCAACGGGAACTGGTGAAACTGCAGAACTGGGTGGTGCACACCGGGCACAAGGTGGTGATTCTCTTCGAGGGGCGCGACGCGGCGGGCAAGGGCGGCGTGATCAAGCGCATCACCCAGCGCCTCAACCCGCGGGTCTGCCGGGTCGCCGCGCTGCCCGCGCCGAACGACCGCGAGCAGACCCAGTGGTATTTCCAGCGCTACGTCTCGCACCTGCCGGCCGGTGGCGAGATCGTCCTGTTCGACCGCAGCTGGTACAACCGCGCCGGGGTCGAGCGGGTCATGGGTTTCTGCAACGACGAACAATACGAGGAATTCTTCCGCAGCGTGCCGGAGTTCGAAAAGATGCTGGCGCGCTCGGGCATCCAGTTGCTCAAGTACTGGTTCTCCATCTCCGACGCCGAGCAGCACCTGCGCTTCCTCAGCCGTATCCACGATCCGCTCAAGCAGTGGAAGCTCAGCCCGATGGACCTGGAGTCGCGGCGGCGCTGGGAGGCCTACACCAAGGCCAAGGAAACCATGCTCGAACGCACCCACATCCCCGAGGCGCCCTGGTGGGTGGTACAGGCCGACGACAAGAAGCGCGCGCGGCTGAATTGCATCCACCACCTGTTGCAGCAGATGCCCTACCGGGAAGTTCCGCAGCCGCCGGTACACCTGCCGGAGCGCCTGCGCCACGCCGATTACGTCAGGCATCCGACGCCCGGCGAGATCATCGTGCCGGAAGTCTATTGATGGCCGTTCGGCCGGACGCCGGGCTGGACGGGTAAATTCGCGGCGGGATGCGACGTTACTCAGGCAAGCCCCACGAGTAGCCGGCCATGCTTCCGTCCCCAGCCTCCAGCCTGTCGTTTCCGTCGCCCCTCGAGCGCCGCGAGGCCGATCCATATGCCCGCTGCGACAGGCAGCGGCCTGCGTGCAACGAGTCGCACGAGCCGGCGCAGGAGCGTCCTGAACCTGTCGCGACCTGCGCATTCATCGAGGAGGAGCGCCGACGTGGCGATCCCACGGGCTTGCTTTACGCCCTTGGGCCGCGGGAGCGGGGAGAGCCGGAGCGGGTGGCGGAGTGGTTGGCGGCGCTGGTCCACCATTTCTACCTGGACGGTCCCGTTGAGCCGCCGAGGACAACGCTGGCAAAGGAGCGCTGCGAAACCGCGCCGGGCCTTTGCCGCTGCTGCGGCCAACCCTTCGATTTTCGCCACAAGCGCGCGGCGTTGTTGCTGCTGGGAACCCATTTCGCCGCCAGGGCCGAGGCGCAGGCGGCGTCGGTGCGCCGCTACCGGCGCTGAGGAATGCTCGCCGCCGTCAGCGGCGGGCGCTGAGATGGGTGACGTTGTCGCCCTGGCGCTCGGCGGTGACCTTGCGGCAGTGCACCAGGGCGTCGCGGATCATGAAGTTGACCAGGGTCGGCGAGACGCCCAGTTCCTTGGCGATGTCCTTCTGCGGCACGCCGTGCAGGCGGTACATCTCGAAGGCGTAGCGGGTGCGCTTGGGCAGCTCGGTGAGGGCATCCGCGATGTGTTCGAGGGTCGCGTAGTTGATGTGCGAGGTTTCCGGCGAGGCGCCCTGGATCACCACGTTCAGGCCTTCTTCCTCCGGCCCCGAGTATTTCTGTTCGAGCGCCTGCTTGCGGTAGTGGTCGATGGCCAGGTTGCGGACGATCTGGAACAGGTAGCTGAGCTGTGCCTTGAACGACGAAGTGATCTGCGGCGCCGACTGGAGCCTGAAGAACGCATCCTGGACCACATCTTCGGCTCGCGAGCGGCAACCGGTAATGCGGGCGGCGATCTTCACCAGGATCGTGCGGTTATCGACGAAAGCCTGGAGGAGCGGGGTATCGCATCTGCGGGTAGACAGTTGTTCCGACATGGAAATCACCTTGCTGCGGAGGGGGCTGCAGAGCACTGGCGGTGGGGGAGACCCACACATGGCGCAACAAATTATGTTGAATGATAATGATTGTCAATTACGAAGAAATAACCAATCTCACCTTTATTCGTGAATGGTCCGCATGCTGGCAAATAGCCGCTGCGAATGATGGAGGGGAGAAATTCTTCGGCGTTTCAGAAGGATGGCCGCGCCAATGTTGCAGTCATGCGTCGCAGACGAAATTTTTTTAATAATCTTTAGGAATCAGCTAGTTAGAAATCGGTATTGAATGCCTCGCGGCTCCTGCCGACGTTCCGCGCAAGAACTGCGCGAAGGCGCTGCGACAACCGTCCCCGGCTGCTCCAGGTCGTACATCGCTATCGCCGATGCGGCGATAGCGCCGGGCACAACCCATCAGAATGGATAGGGGTTGGCGTCCTTTCGCGCAATGCTCCGCGGTTGCCCGGAGATTGCGGTTACATGCGCTAATTATTTGCCGTTGTTATCCGTTCCCCTCTGTGACAGCACGGGCAGGTGCCCGGCGCCCCGGCGTGCGCAGCAGGAGACGGAAATGCCGATCGATCATGGGAAAGCGCTCTGCCCCGGACGAGGGCCACGACAGCGGCGCAAGGAGGTCGGCAGGTGAGCCCGGCCGTTTCCCTGCAATTGTTCTGCCTGCCTTATTCGGGGGCCAGCGCCACGCTGTTCCGCCGCTGGCAGCCCAGCCTGCCGAGCTGGATCCGCTTGCTGCCCCTGGAATTGCCGGGGCGCGGCCTTCGCTTCGGCGAGGCCCTGCATACCGATGCCGCCAGCCTGGTCGCGCAATTGGCCGGCGAGCTGCACGGCACCCTCGACAGCGCTTCTCCCTACGCCTTCTTCGGCCACAGCCTGGGCGGGCTGCTGGCCTTCGAACTGGCCCATGCCATGCGCCGGCGCGGCCTCGAAGGGCCGCTGGCGCTATTCCTCTCCGGCGTATCCCCGCCCGCCGAAAACGATGTCAGCGGCTACCGGCGCGCCAAGGCCGACGCCGAACTGGTCGCCGCGTTGCGCGACTACCGGGGTACTCCGGAGGCCGTCCTCAACGATCCGTCGCTGATGCAGATGCTGTTGCCAGTGGTGCGAGCGGACTTTCTCGTCACCGGCAGTTACCGCTACCAGGCGCATGGGCCGCTGGACGCGGCGCTGCACCTGTTCGGCGGACGCGAGGACAGCCTGCGCAGCGCCGAGTTGCTCGGCTGGCTGCATGAGGCCGGGGGCGATTTCACCCTCGACCTGCTCGACGGGCAGCACTTTTTCATCCGCGAACAGCAGGGGCAGTTGCTGCGCCTGCTGCGTCGCTACGCCGGCCAGCATCTGCTGCGCTGGCACAAGGACAAGGTCCGGGGAAGCATGCGCGCCGCCAGTTGAGGGGCGGCCGCGACGACTGTTTCCGGAGACTCACTAGAACTCGATTGCAAGCCGAATTCAGGCAGGAAAACACATGATGGACGCCTTCGAACTTCCCACCACCCTGGTCCAGGCCCTGCGTCGCCGCGCCGTCCAGGAGCCCGAGCGCCTGGCGCTGCGCTTCCTCGCCGAGGACGATGGCGAAGGCGTGGTCCTCAGCTATCGCGATCTCGACCTGCGCGCGCGGAGCATCGCCGCGGCCCTGCAGGCCCATGCGCAGCTGGGCGATCGCGCGGTGCTGCTGTTTCCCAGCGGCCCCGACTACGTCGCGGCGTTCTTCGGTTGCCTGTATGCCGGGGTCATCGCGGTGCCGGCCTATCCGCCGGAATCGGCGCGCCGCCATCACCAGGAGCGCCTGTTGTCGATCATTGCCGACGCCGAACCGCGCCTGGTCCTGACCACCGCTGACCTGCGCGAGCCATTGCTGCAGATGAACGCGCAACTGTCCGCCGCCAACGCCCCGCAACTGCTCTGCGTCGACCAGTTGGACCCGGCCGTTGCCGAGGCCTGGGACGAGCCGCAAGTGCGTCCCGAGCACATTGCCTTCCTCCAGTACACCTCCGGTTCAACCGCATTGCCCAAGGGCGTGCAGGTCAGCCATGGCAACCTGGTCGCCAACGAGGTGCTGATCCGCCGAGGCTTCGGCATCGGTGCCGACGACGTGATCGTCAGCTGGCTGCCGCTGTACCACGACATGGGCCTGATCGGCGGCCTGCTGCAACCGATCTTCAGCGGCGTACCCTGCGTGCTGATGTCGCCGCGCTACTTCCTCGAACGTCCGGTGCGCTGGCTGGAAGCCATCAGCCAGTACGGCGGCACCGTCAGCGGCGGTCCCGATTTCGCCTACCGGCTGTGCAGCGAGCGGGTCGCCGAGTCGGCCCTGCAGCGTCTCGACCTGAGCGGCTGGCGGGTAGCCTTCTCCGGTTCCGAGCCGATCCGCCAGGACAGCCTGGAACGCTTCGCCGAGAAATTCGCCGCCAGCCGCTTCGAGGCGTCCAGTTTCTTCGCCTGCTACGGCCTCGCCGAGGCGACCCTGTTCGTCACCGGCGGCCAGCGCGGCCAGGGCATTCCCGCCCTGGCGGTGGATGGCGAGGCGCTGGCGCGCAACCGCATCGCCGAAGGCGCAGGCAGCGTGCTGATGTGCTGCGGCCGCAGCCAGCCGGAACACGCCGTGCTGATCGTCGACGCGGCGAGCGGCGAGGTCCTCGGCGACGACAACGTCGGCGAGATCTGGGCCGCCGGGCCGAGCATCGCCCACGGCTACTGGCGCAACCCGGAAGCCTCGGCGAAGACCTTCGTCGAGCGTGACGGGTGCACCTGGCTGCGCACCGGCGACCTCGGCTTCCTCCGCGACGGCGAACTGTTCGTCACCGGGCGCCTGAAGGACATGCTCATCGTCCGCGGCCACAACCTCTATCCGCAGGACATCGAACGCACCGTCGAGAGCGAGGTGCCGTCGGCGCGCAAGGGCAGGGTCGCGGCCTTCGCGGTCACGGTCGATGGCGAGGAAGGCATCGGCATTGCCGCCGAGATCGGTCGCGGCGTCCAGAAGTCGGTGCCGGCCCAGGAGCTGATCGACTCGATCCGCCAGGCGGTGGCCGAGGCCTACCAGGAAGCGCCGAAGGTGGTGGCGCTGCTCAATCCCGGCGCCTTGCCGAAAACATCCAGCGGCAAGCTGCAACGTTCCGCCTGCCGCCTGCGCCTGGAAGACGGCAGCCTGGACAGCTATGCGCTGTTTCCCGGCCTCCAGGCCGTGCAGGAGGCGCAGCCGCCGGCAGGCGACGACGAACTGCTGGCACGCATCGGCGAGATCTGGAAGGCCCGGCTGGGCGTGGCGCAGGTAGCGCCGCGCGATCACTTCTTCCTGCTCGGCGGCAATTCCATCGACGCCGCCCAGGTGGTCGCCCAGGTGCGCGACAGTCTCGGCGTTGCCCTCGACCTGCGCCAACTGTTCGAGGCGCCGACCCTGCAGGCCTTCAGCGCCACGGTGGCCCGCCAACTGGCCGCCGGCCTGCCGGCCGAGGCACCGATGGCGCACCTGCCGCGCGGTGTCGACCTGCCGCAGTCGGCGGCGCAGCAGCGTCTCTGGCTGACCTGGCAGATCGATCCGCAGAGCGCCGCCTACAACATCCCCGGCGGCCTGCGCCTGCGCGGCGAGCTGGACGAAACGGCGCTGCGCGCCAGCTTCCAGCGCCTGGTCGAACGCCACGAAGCGCTGCGCACGCGTTTCCTCGAGCGCGACGGCGCGGCCTTGCAGCGTATCGATGAGCGGGGCGAGTTCGCCTGGCAGTTCGTCGACCTCGCCGCGCTGGCCGAGCACGAACGCGCCGCGGCTGCCGCGCAGCGCCGCGAAGCCGAGGCGCAGCAGCCGTTCGACCTGGAAAAGGGGCCGCTGCTGCGGGTCAGCCTGGTGCGTCTGGACGAACAGGAGCACCAGCTCTGGGTCACCCTG
Source organism: Pseudomonas sp. PS1(2021) (assembly GCF_020405165.1). NCBI lineage: Bacteria > Pseudomonadati > Pseudomonadota > Gammaproteobacteria > Pseudomonadales > Pseudomonadaceae > Pseudomonas > Pseudomonas sp. PS1(2021). The sequence continues at coordinate 1,729,010 of NZ_CP084484.1, forward strand.
CATCACATCGTCGCCGATGGTTGGTCGCTGAACCTGCTGCTCGACGAATTCTCGCGGCTCTACGCCGAAGCCTGCGGCGGCCAGCCGGCCGACCTGGCGCCGCTGGAACTGCACTACGCCGAATTCGCCGCCTGGCAACGGCAGTGGCTGGACGCGGGCGAGGGCGCCCGCCAACTGGCCTACTGGCGGGAACGCCTGGGCGACGCGGCGCCGGTGCTGGAACTGGCCACCGACCATCCGCGCACGGCGCGCCAGGCGTCGCCGGCCGCGCGCTACAGCCTGCGGGTCGACGAAGCCCTGGCGCGGGCCATCCGCGAGGCCGCGCTGGACCATGAGGCGAGTGTTTTCATGTGGCTGCTGGCGGCGTTCCAGGCGCTGCTGCATCGCCACAGCGGGCAGGGCGAGATCCGCATCGGCGTGCCCAGCGCCAACCGCCAGCGCCTGGAGACCCAGGGGCTGGTCGGCTTCTTCATCAACACCCTGGTCCTGCGCGGCACGCCCCGGGCGCGCCAGCCGTTCGCCGCGTTGCTCGGCGAGGCTCGCGAGGCGACCCTCGGCGCCCAGGCCAACCAGGACTTGCCGTTCGACCAGGTGCTCGCGGCCTGCGGCCAGGGCGGCCAGTTGTTCCAGGTGCTGTTCAACCACCAGCAGCGCGACCTGTCGGCGTTGCGCCGGCTGCCCGGCCTGCTCGCCGACGAGTTGCCCTGGCACAGCCGCGAAGCCAAGTTCGACCTGCAACTGCAGAGCGAGGAGGACGCTCGCGGTCGCCTGACCCTGAACTTCGACTACGCCGCGGACCTCTTCGACGAGGCCAGCATCCGGCGTTTCGCCGCGCAATACCTGGAGCTGCTGCGCCAGGTCGCGGAAGACCCGCAGCGCTGCCTCGGCGATATCGCCCTGGTCGACGCCGAGCAGGCGGCGCGCCTCGCCGAATGGGGCAGCGCGCCCTGCGAGCCGGCGCGCGCCTGGCTGCCGGAGCTGCTGGAGCGGCAACTGGCGCAGTCCGCCGAACGCGTCGCCCTGGAGTGGGACGGCGGCAGCCTCGGCTACGCCGAACTGCACGCCCGGGCCAACCGCCTGGCCCACTACCTGCGCGACAAGGGCGTCGGCCCGGACGTGCGGGTGGCGATCTGCGCCGAGCGTTCGCCGCAACTGCTGGTCGGTCTGCTGGCGATCGTCAAGGCGGGCGGCGCCTACGTGCCGCTGGACCCGGACTACCCCAGCGAACGCCTGGCCTACATGCTCGCCGACAGCGGCGTCGAGCTGCTGCTGACCCAGGCCCATCTGTTCGAGCGCCTGCCTGGCGCGGAGGGCGTCACGCCGATCTGCCTGGACAGCCTCAAGCTCGACAACTGGCCGAGTCAGGTACCGGGCCTGCACCTGCACGGCGACAATCTCGCCTACGTCATCTACACCTCCGGTTCCACCGGCCAGCCGAAGGGCGTGGGCAATACCCACGCAGCGCTGGCCGAGCGCCTGCAATGGATGCAGGCGACCTACGCCCTCGACGGCGACGACGTGCTGATGCAGAAGGCGCCGGTGAGCTTCGACGTGTCGGTGTGGGAGTGCTTCTGGCCGCTGGTCACCGGTTGCCGGCTGGTCCTCGCCGCCCCCGGCGAGCACCGCGATCCGGCGCGCCTGGTGGAACTGGTGCGGCAGTTCGGGGTGACCACGCTGCACTTCGTGCCGCCGCTGCTGCAACTGTTCATCGACGAACCCGGCGTCGTCGCCTGCGGCAGCCTGCGCCGCCTGTTCTCCGGCGGCGAGGCGCTTCCGGCGGAGCTGCGCAACCGCGTGTTGCAACGCCTGCCGGCGGTGGCCCTGCATAACCGCTACGGACCGACCGAGACCGCCATCAACGTCACCCACTGGCAATGCCGCGCGGAAGACGGCGAGCGTTCGCCGATCGGCCGGCCGCTGGGCAACGTGGTCTGCCGCGTGCTGGACGCCGAGTTCAACCTGCTGCCGGCCGGCGTCGCCGGCGAGCTGTGCATCGGCGGCCTGGGCCTGGCCCGCGGCTACCTGGGGCGCCCGGCGCTGAGCGCCGAGCGCTTCGTCGCCGATCCGTTCTCGGCCGACGGTGAGCGCCTGTACCGCACCGGCGACCGCGCGCGCTGGAACGCCGACGGGGTGCTGGAATACCTCGGCCGCCTCGACCAGCAGGTCAAGCTGCGTGGCTTCCGCATCGAGCCGGAGGAGATCCAGGCACGCCTGCTGGCGCAGCCGGGGGTGGCCCAGGCGGTGGTGGTGATCCGCGAAGGCGTGGCCGGCAGCCAGTTGGTCGGCTACTACACCGGCGCTGCCGGCGCCGAGGCGGAAGCCGAGCAGAACCAGCGTCTGCGCGCCGCGCTACAGGCCGAACTGCCGGAATACATGGTTCCGGCGCAGTTGATGCGCCTGGCGCAGATGCCCCTTGGCCCGAGCGGCAAGCTGGATACGCGGGCGCTGCCGGAGCCGGTCTGGCAGCAGCGCGAGCACGTCGAGCCGCGGACCGAGCTGCAACGGCGCATCGCCGCGATCTGGAGCGAAGTGCTCGGCCTGCCGCGGGTCGGCCTGCGCGACGATTTCTTCGAACTCGGCGGGCATTCCCTGCTGGCCACCCGCATCGTCTCGCGCACCCGCCAGGCCTGCGACGTCGAGCTGCCGTTGCGCGCGCTGTTCGAGGCCAGCGAACTGGAGGCCTTCTGCGAACAGGTCCGCGCAGCCCAGGCCGCCGGACGTACCGACAGCCACGGCGCGATCCGCCGCATCGACCGCGAGCAGCCGGTGCCGCTGTCCTACTCGCAGCAGCGCATGTGGTTCCTCTGGCAACTGGAGCCGGACAGCCCGGCCTATAACGTCGGCGGCCTGGCGCGCCTGAGCGGGCCGCTGGACGTGGCGCGCTTCGAGGCCGCGCTACAGGCCCTGGTGCAGCGCCACGAGACCCTGCGCACCACGTTCCCCAGCGTCGACGGCGTGCCGGTACAGCGCGTACATAGCGATGGCGGCCTGCACATGGACTGGCAGGACTTCTCCGCGCTCGACCGCGACAGTCGCCAGCAGCACCTGCAGACCCTCGCCGACAGCGAGGCGCACCGTCCCTTCGACCTTGAGAGCGGGCCGTTGCTGCGGGTCTGCATGGTGAAGATGGCCGAGCGCGAGCACTACCTGGTGGTGACCCTGCACCACATCGTCACCGAAGGCTGGGCGATGGACATCTTCGCCCGCGAACTGGGCGCGCTCTACGAGGCCTTCCTCGACGACCGCGAATCGCCGCTGGAGCCGTTGCCGGTCCAGTACCTGGACTACAGCGTGTGGCAGCGCGAGTGGCTGGAGAGCGGCGAGCGCCAGCGCCAGCTCGACTACTGGAAGGCCCAGCTGGGCAACGAGCATCCGCTGCTCGAACTGCCGGGCGACCGGCCACGCCCGCCGGTGCAGAGCCACCAGGGCGACCTCTACCGCTTCGACCTGAGCCCCGAGCTGGCCGAGCGCGTGCGGCGCTTCAACGCCGCCCGCGGACTGACCATGTTCATGACCATGACCGCCACCCTTGCGGCCTTGCTCTACCGCTACAGCGGCCAGCAGGACCTGCGCATCGGCGCGCCGGTGGCGAACCGCATCCGCCCGGAGAGCGAAGGGCTGATCGGCGCCTTCCTCAATACCCAGGTGCTGCGCTGCCGGCTCGACGGGCAGATGAGCGTCGGTGAGCTGCTGGAGCAGGTGCGGCAGACCGTGATCGATGGCCAGTCGCACCAGGACCTGCCGTTCGACCACCTGGTGGAAGCCCTGCAACCGCCGCGCAGCGCCGCCTACAACCCGTTGTTCCAGGTGATGTGCAACGTCCAGCGCTGGGAGTTCCAGCAGACCCGGCAACTGGCCGGGATGACCGTCGAGTACATCGCCAACGATGCGCGAGCGACCAAGTTCGACCTCAACCTGGAGGTCACCGACCTCGACCAGCGCCTCGGCTGCTGCCTGACCTACAGCCGCGACCTGTTCGACGAACCGCGCATCGCGCGGATGGCCGGACACTGGCAGAACCTGCTGGAGGCGCTGCTGGGCGACCCGCAGCGGCGCATTGCCGAATTGCCGCTGTTCGCCGCCGAGGAGCGGAAGCAACTGCTGCTCGCCGGCACGGCTGGCGAGGCAGGGCTCCAGGACACCCTCCATGGCCTGTTCGCCGCCCGCGTGGCGGCCAGCCCCCAGGCCCCGGCGCTGACCTTCGCCGGACAGACCCTGAGCTATGCCGAACTCGACGCCCGCTCCAACCGCCTGGCGCGCGTCCTGCGCGGTCATGGCGTCGGCCCGGAAGTGCGGGTCGGCCTGGCCCTGGAGCGTTCGCTGGAGATGGTCGTCGGCCTGCTGGCGATCCTCAAGGCCGGCGGCGCCTACGTGCCGCTGGACCCGGAATATCCGCTGGAGCGCCTGCAATACATGATCGAGGACAGCGGCGTACGCCTGCTGCTCAGCCACGCGGCGCTGTTCGAGGCCCTCGGCGAGCTACCGGCGGGCGTGGCGCGCTGGTGCCTCGAGGAGGACGGCCCGGCGCTGGACGCCGAGGACCCCGCGCCGCTGGCAGCGCTGAGCGGGCCGCAGCACCAGGCCTACCTGATCTATACCTCCGGCTCCACCGGCAAGCCGAAGGGCGTGGCGGTCTCCCACGGCGAGATCGCCATGCACTGCGCCGCGGTGATCGAGCGCTTCGGCATGCGCGCCGAGGATTGCGAACTGCACTTCTATTCGATCAACTTCGACGCCGCCAGTGAGCGCCTGCTGGCCCCGTTGCTGTGCGGCGCCCGCGTGGTGCTGCGGGCCCAGGGCCAGTGGGGCGCGGAGGAAATCTGCGAGCTGATCCGCGCGGAGGGCGTGAGCATCCTCGGCTTCACCCCGAGCTACGGCAGCCAGCTCGCCCAGTGGCTGGAGAGCCAGGGCCGGCAGTTGCCGGTGCGCATGTGCATCACCGGCGGCGAGGCGCTGACCGGCGAGCACCTGCAGCGGATTCGCCAGGCCTTCGCCCCGGCGTCGTTCTTCAATGCCTACGGACCGACCGAGACGGTGGTCATGCCGCTGGCCTGCCTGGCTCCCGAACGCCTGGAGGAGGGCGCCGCCAGCGTGCCGATCGGCAGCGTGGTCGGTGCGCGGGTCGCCTACATCCTGGATGCCGACCTGGCCCTGGTGCCGCAGGGCGCGACCGGCGAACTCTACGTCGGCGGCGCCGGCCTGGCGCGCGGCTACCATGAGCGTCCGGCGCTCAGCGCCGAGCGCTTCGTGCCCGATCCCTTCGCTGCCGAGGGCGGCCGCCTGTACCGCACCGGCGACCTGGTGCGCCTGTGCGATAACGGCCAGGTGGAATATGTCGGCCGCATCGACCACCAGGTGAAGATCCGTGGTTTCCGCATCGAACTGGGCGAGATCGAGGCGCGCCTGCTGGAGCATCCGCAGGTTCGCGAAGCGCTGGTCCTGGCGCTCGACAGCCCGAGCGGCAAGCAGTTGGCCGGTTATGTCGCCAGCGCGGTGGCCGAGCAGGACGAGGACGCCCAGGCGGCGCTGCGCGAGGCGCTGAAAACGCATCTCAAGCAGCAATTGCCGGACTACATGGTGCCGGCCCACCTGCTGTTGCTCGCCAGCCTGCCGCTGACCGCCAACGGCAAGCTCGACCGCCGCGCGCTGCCGGCGCCCGACCCGGCGCTCAACCGGCAGGCCTACGAGGCCCCGCGCAGCGTGCTGGAGCAGCAGTTGGCCGGGGTTTGGCGCGAGGTGCTGAACGTCGAGCGGGTAGGCCTCGGCGACAACTTCTTCGAACTGGGCGGCGATTCGATCCTGTCGATCCAGGTGGTCAGCCGCGCCCGCCAGCTCGGCATCCACTTCAGCCCCCGCGACCTGTTCCAGCACCAGACCGTGCAGAGCCTCGCCGCGGTGGCCCGGCACAGCCAGGCCAGCCAGGCCGAGCAGGGGCCGGTGCAGGGCGACAGCGCGCTGACGCCGATCCAGCACTGGTTCTTCGACCTGCCGCTGGCGCGCCGCGAGCACTGGAACCAGTCGCTGCTGTTGCAGCCGCGGCAGGCCCTCGACCTCGGCCTGCTGCGCAAGTCCCTGCAACGCCTGGTCGAACAGCATGACGCCCTGCGCCTGGCGTTCCGCCAGGTCGACGGCGAATGGCTGGCGCAGCATCGTCCGCTGCGCGAACAGGAACTGCTCTGGCACGTTCCGGTGCAATCCTTCGACGAATGCGCCGAGCTGTTCGCCAAGGCCCAGCGCAGCCTCGACCTCGAACAGGGGCCGCTGCTGCGCGCGGTGCTGGTGGACGGCCCGGCCGGCGAGCAACGCCTGCTGCTGGCGATCCACCACCTGGTGGTGGACGGGGTGTCCTGGCGGGTGCTGCTGGAGGATCTGCAACAGGTCTACCGTCAGCTCGACGAGGGCGCCGAACCGGCGTTGCCGGCCAAGACCAGCGCCTTCCGCGACTGGGCCGGACGCCTGCAGGCCTACGCCGGCAGCGAATCGCTGCGCGAGGAGCTGGGCTGGTGGCAAGCCCGGCTGGGTGGGCAGCCGGTCGAGTGGCCGTGCGACCGCCCGCAGGGCGACAACCGCGAGGCGCTGGCGGAAAGTGTCAGCCTGCGGCTCGACCCGCAACGTACCCGGCAATTGCTGCAACAGGCGCCGGCGGCCTACCGCACCCAGGTCAACGACCTGCTGCTGGCCGCCCTCGCTCGCGTGCTCTGCCGCTGGAGCGGGCAGCCGTCGACGCTGGTGCAGTTGGAAGGGCATGGCCGCGAGGCACTGTTCGACGATATCGACCTGACCCGCAGCGTCGGCTGGTTCACCAGCGCCTACCCGTTGCGCCTGACCCCGGCGCAGAGCCCGGGCGAGTCGATCAAGGCGATCAAGGAACAGCTCCGCGCGGTGCCGCACAAAGGCCTCGGCTACGGCGTGCTGCGCTACCTCGCCGATCCGGCGGTGCGCCAGACGATGGCCGCGCTGCCGACGGCGCCGATCACCTTCAACTACCTCGGACAGTTCGACCAGAGCTTCGCCGACGCCCTGTTCCAGCCGCTGGACCAGCCCACCGGGCCGATCCACGACGAGCAGGCGCCGTTGCCCAACGAGCTGAGCGTCGATGGCCAGGTCTACGGCGGCGAACTGGTGCTGCGCTGGACCTACAGCCGCGAGCGCTACGACGCGCGGACGGTGAACGAGCTGGCGCAGGCCTATCTCGCCGAACTGCAGGCGCTGATCGAGCATTGCCTGGAAGACGGCGCCGGCGGCCTGACCCCGTCCGACTTCCCGCTGGCGCAACTGAGCCAGGCGCAACTGGACGCCCTGGCGGTGCCGGCCGGCGAGATCGAGGACGTCTATCCGCTGACCCCGATGCAGGAAGGGTTGCTGTTGCACACCCTGCTGGAACCGGGCACCGGCATCTACTACATGCAGGACCGCTACCGGATCGACAGCCCGCTCGATCCCGAGCGCTTCGCCGCTGCCTGGCAGGCGGTGGTGGCCCGCCACGAGGCGCTGCGCGCGTCGTTCGTCTGGAATGCCGGCGAAACGATGCTGCAGGTGATCCACAAGCCCGGTCGCACCCGCATCGAGTTCCTCGACTGGAGCGAACTGCCGGAGGAAGGCCACGAGGAACGCCTGCAAGCGCTGCACAAGCGCGAGCGCGAGGCCGGCTTCGACCTGCTCGAACAGCCGCCGTTCCACCTGCGCCTGATCCGCCTGGGCGAGGCGCGCTACTGGTTCATGATGAGCAACCACCACATCCTCATCGATGCCTGGTGCCGTGGCCTGCTGATGAACGACTTCTTCGAGATCTACGGCGCCCTCGGCGAAGGCCGCCCGGCGAACCTGCCGACGCCGCCGCGCTACCGCGACTACATCGCCTGGCTGCAACGCCAGGACCTGGAGCAATCGCGCCGCTGGTGGAGCGAGAGCCTGCGCGGCTTCGAGCGGCCGACCCTGGTGCCCAGCGACCGCCCGTTCCTCCGCGAGCACGCCGGCGAGAGCGGCGGGATGATCGTCGGTGACCGCTACACGCGCCTGGACGCCGCCGACGGCGCGCGCCTGCGCGAACTGGCGCAGCGCTACCAGCTCACCGTCAACACCTTCGCCCAGGCCGCCTGGGCGCTGACCCTGCGCCGCTTCAGCGGCGAGCGCGACGTGCTCTTCGGCATCACCGTGGCCGGGCGTCCGGTGGGCATGCCGGAAATGCAGCGCACCGTCGGCCTGTTCATCAACAGCATCCCATTGCGCGTGCAGATGCCGGCCGCCGGCCAGCGCTGCACGGTGCGCGAATGGCTGAACCGGCTGTTCGAGCGCAACCTGGAGTTGCGCGAGCACGAGCACCTGCCCCTGGTGGCCATCCAGGAAAGCAGCGAGCTGCCCAAGGGCCAGCCGCTGTTCGACAGCCTGTTCGTGTTCGAGAACGCCCCGGTGGAAGTCTCGGTGCTGGACCGCGCGCAGAGCCTGAACGCCAGTTCCGACTCCGGGCGTACCCACACCAACTTCCCGTTGACCGTGGTCTGCTATCCGGGCGATGACCTCGGCCTGCACCTGTCCTACGACCAGCGCTACTTCGAGGCGCCGACCGTCGAGCGCCTGCTCGGCGAGTTCAAGCGCCTGCTGCTGGCCCTGGCCGACGGTTTCCACGGCGAACTGGAGGCCTTGCCGCTGCTCGGCGAGGACGAGCGCGACTTCCTCCTTGACGGCTGCAACCGCAGCGCCCGCGACTACCCGCTGGAGCAAGGCTACGTGCGGCTGTTCGAGGCGCAGGTGGCGGCCCATCCGCAGCGCATCGCCGCCAGTTGCCTGGAGCAGCGCTGGAGCTACGCCGAGCTGAACCGCCGGGCCAACCGCCTCGGCCACGCCCTGCGCGCCGCCGGCGTCGGCATCGACCAGCCGGTGGCACTGCTGGCCGAGCGCGGCCTCGACCTGCTCGGCATGATCGTCGGCAGCTTCAAGGCCGGTGCCGGCTACCTGCCGCTCGACCCCGGCCATCCGACCCAGCGCCTGACCCGGATCGTCGAGCTGAGCCGCACCCCGGTACTGGTCTGCACCCAGGCCTGCCGCGAGCAGGCGCTGGCGCTGTTCGACGAACTCGGCTGCGTCGACCGGCCGCGCCTGCTGGTGTGGGACGAGATCCAGCAGGGCGAGGGCGCCGAGCATGATCCGCAGGTCTACAGCGGGCCGCAGAACCTTGCCTACGTGATCTACACCTCCGGCTCCACCGGACTGCCGAAGGGCGTGATGGTGGAGCAGGCGGGCATGCTCAACAACCAGTTGAGCAAGGTCCCGTACCTGGAACTGGACGAGAACGACGTGATCGCCCAGACCGCCTCGCAGAGCTTCGACATCTCGGTCTGGCAGTTCCTTGCCGCGCCGTTGTTCGGCGCCCGCGTGGCGATCGTACCGAACGCCATCGCCCACGATCCGCAGGGCCTGCTGGCGCACGTCGGCGAACAGGGCATCACGGTGCTGGAAAGCGTGCCGTCGCTGATCCAGGGCATGCTCGCCGAAGAGCGCCAGGCCCTCGACGGCCTGCGCTGGATGTTGCCCACCGGCGAGGCGATGCCGCCGGAACTGGCGCGCCAGTGGCTCAAGCGCTACCCACGTATCGGCCTGGTGAATGCCTACGGGCCGGCGGAGTGTTCCGACGACGTGGCGTTCTTCCGCGTCGACCTGGCCTCCACCGAGAGCACCTACCTGCCGATCGGCAGTCCCACCGACAACAACCGCCTGTACCTGCTCGGCGCCGGCGCCGACGACGCCTTCGAACTGGTGCCGCTGGGCGCGGTGGGTGAGCTGTGCGTGGCCGGCACCGGCGTCGGCCGTGGCTACGTCGGCGACCCGCTGCGCACCGCCCAGGCCTTCGTCCCGCATCCGTTCGGCGCGCCGGGCGAGCGCCTGTACCGTACCGGTGACCTGGCGCGGCGGCGCGCCGACGGGGTGCTGGAATATGTCGGGCGGATCGACCACCAGGTGAAGATCCGCGGCTTCCGCATCGAGCTGGGCGAGATCGAGGCGCGCCTGCACGAACGCGCCGACGTCCGCGAGGCGGCGGTGGCGGTCCAGGAAGGGGCGAACGGCAAGTATCTGGTGGGCTACCTGGTTCCCGGCGAGACACAGCGTTCCAGCGCCGACTCGCCGGCCGGACTGATGGTGGAGCAGGGCGCCTGGTTCGAGCGGATCAAGCAGCAACTGCGCGCCGACCTGCCGGACTACATGGTGCCGCTGCACTGGCTGGTGCTGGACCGGATGCCGCTCAACGCCAACGGCAAGCTCGATCGCAAGGCGCTGCCGGCGCTGGACATCGGCCAGATGCAGAACCAGGCCTACCAGGCCCCGCGCAACGAACTGGAGGAAACCCTGGCGCGGATCTGGGCCGAGGTGCTGAAGGTCGAGCGGGTCGGGGTGTTCGACAACTTCTTCGAACTCGGCGGGCATTCGCTGCTGGCCACCCAGATCGCCTCGCGGGTGCAGAAGGCCCTGCAACGCAACGTGCCGCTACGGGCGATGTTCGAATGCACCACGGTGGAAGAGCTGGCCAGCTACATCGAGTCCCTGGCCCCGAGCGAGATCAGCGAGCAGAAGGCCGAGCGCCTGAACGACCTGATGTCGAAGCTGGAAATGCTCTGAGACACGCGCCCCGCCACAGGCCGGATACCTGTGCGGGGCGCGTGGCGGAAAGGCATGAAAAAGGCCCGCCGAAGACGCCCGGGCGTCCTTGGCGGGCCTTTCTACAAATTCGTTCTAGGCAAACCAGCCCTCTGACCTTGAGGGAGAGGGGCGTTCGGAGCGGCGAACCCGCCCGCTAGGCGAGCGTAGCTCCTACAGGGGACGGTCCGGCCGGGAGTCGCGCAGCGTTCGCTTGCGCGGCTTCTCCTTGGTTTCACGACGCATCTTGCGAGGCTGACGGAGGCCCGTCAGGTCCTGGCTGCCCTGGTCATCCGTGTAGAGATCGTCCAGAAGGTTTCGCGTTATCTTCATGCCAGCGGTTTCGTGCTGTCCGTGGGAAAGGAGAGGCTAGGCCTGAGTCGTTGCTCTATTGTTAATGGATGGCGCCGCGCCGCTTAAGCTGGCAGAACTGACAGGCCCCGCCCAACACGACGCTAGAGCGGCGCCTAGAGCGGCCGCAACTTGCTCAACCAGCGTCGCCAACCCAGTTGCACCATGGGCTCGCCCTGGCGTTCGAGGAGGTCGGGCATCTCGCTGAAATTCACCCAGAGCTTGCCCTGCCAGTCGAGCATGTGCACCACCTGGCGCTCCCAGCGCAACTTGACGTAGCGCGGCACGCCGCTGTCGTCGGTGGCGCTGCGCAACTCCGGCACCACCTCGCCGCTGAGCCAGCGGCGCAATTCGCCGCCATCGCCGCGCTGCTGGTAGATCAGCGCGGCATACGCGCCGGACTCGCTGATCAGCCACTGCGCCTGGTCTTCGCCACGTTCGGAACGCAACGACTCGCGGCGCGCCTGGTCGTCGTCCAGGCGGGCGAGCATCTGTTCGGGCTGGCTGTGTTCGATGAGCCGGGCGAAGTCGTCGAGGACGAACCAGGCCTGGTCGTCGATCAGCAGCGCGCGCAGCAATCGCTGCTGTCGGAAGAAGTAGTGCGGGGCAAGCTGGGTATGGCCGTGCATAGGAGAAATCCTTCTCTGAGCTGTCCGCTGCCTGGCTTCTGCCGGCGCGGCAGGGAGACAGGCCGCTCGTGGGTGTTGGGCCAGCAGGCTGTGGCCTGCCGGGAACCGAAGTCGCCGGCGAAAAAAGCCTACTGACAGCGCCTGTAGGACGGCAATGGCTAAGCCTTGTACGAAGTCTCCGATGGCACAAGCCCGCTGAACAGCTAGGCGTATGAGGGTAGGCTCTTGTCCACTGTCTATATGGCGGTGAACTGTTCGCAGCCGAACCCGTTCCCTGAGCATTTCCTGGTGACCTGCGTGGCACTGGGCTGGCCCGGAAAACCTATAGCCATTTGGCGGAAAACAGGAGCGGCGGGTTTTTCCCTGCCAGAAACCCTCTTTCTCGATGTCTCGTAACTTGCTGATTTATAAGGGTGTAAGAAATCGTCCGAAAAAAGGGTCGGAAGCTTCGGGCAATTGGCGGCCGTTTCGCGAGGACCGGGACGGCGATCAAGCGTGCCGTTCGGGCGCGAAAGGTCTTGTGATGGGCGATGCCGCAAAGCCCCCGGCCAGGCCGGGGGCGTCGCGCCGGGGAGCGGCGCTACAGGCTCGGGTGGCCCGCCTCGATTTCGGACAAGGCATCGCTGAGCAGCGACAGCAACGCACCGTTGATGTAGGCCAGGGTGCCGCCGGGCTCTTCTTTCTCATCGAGCAAACGGGTCATGGCCAGGATGTTGATCGCCGACCTCAAGCGCACTTTCGCGTTGTCGAACAAGTGTGTGGGGAGTGCATGGGTGTCCACGTACAGGGTGGCGCTACGCGGACACATGTCGGCCTGGGAGGTGGGGAGCAGCGGGACGAAGCGGGGGGACGATTCTGTTAGCTCGGGGTTGGACGTATCATTCGGCTTAGCCATGGGTCAGCTCCTTTATAAGCTGGTTTGTGGTTAGCGGGTCGTAGGTGTTCCCGCACCTGCGGCCCGCGTCTTTTTTGCCCTCAGAAAATAGAGGGCAGTGCCGTTCGGTCCTGTTCCTGCGGGATGGATTTGCCGGCCCCTCCCTCATCCTCCTACTGGGTTTTTATCCAATTCCCGGGCTTCTGAGAGAGCCTGCGGAAATGTCCGGGGGAGCTGTCCGGCGTTTCCAGGGCCTGTAGGGCGAATACCGCCACAGGCGGTATCCGCCGATACCCCGGTTATCCGCCCTACGGACCTGGACGCTTTCCGGTGTTTTCGGGGTGTGTAGGGCGAATACCGCCATAGGCGGTATCCGCCGATACCCCGGATAAGCGGCGGATAACCGCGAGCGGTTATTCGCCCTACGGACCCGGGGAGGTGTCGGCGTTTCCAGGGCGTTATCCGCCGATTCAGAACGCCAGCAGGTAGCGCAGGGTCAGTTGGTTGCCTTCGCTGCGGTTGCGCGCGCCGCTTTCGGCGTAGAGGTTGGCGAACAGCGTTTGCCTGCCCTGGCTGTACATCACCCCCGGGCCTATGCCGAAGACCTGCTCGCGCGAGTCGGCCTGCCGGTGGCCGTCGATGCGGTCGGCGCTGATCTGTTTCAACTGGTAGCCGGCCAGGCCGATCCGCCAGTGCGGGTCCAGCGCGTAGGAAATCGAGAAGTTCGCGTGCAGCGCCTGGCCCGGCTGTACGTCGTTTGCGCCCAGGCGCGGCGAGGGGGCGTCGTTGCGGCTGATCCAGGCGTAGTGCAGGCGGCCGCTGAGTTCGAGGCGCTCGCCCAGTTCCCAGGTGAAGGCGTAGTGCGGGTTGAAGATCCAGGTGTTGCTGCCGGTGTTGATCGCGGCGTCCTTGTCGTAGTCGCCGGTGGGCAGGGAGAAGACGAAGTTCAGGCGCTGCCAGTAGGGGCGGCCGAACAGCGTAGCGGGCCCCCATTGCAGCATCAGCGGGCTGACGATCAGGTCGCCCTGGCGGGTGCGCCGGCCGTCCGGGCCGCCGTCGATATCGAGGTCCAGGCGTACCAGCGGCAGCAGCACTTCGGCTCCGTAGTGGGCGCCGAGCAGGGTGTTCTGGCTGAGGTAGGCGAAGTGCGGCAACAGTGTGGTGCTACGAACCCGTTGCCGACCGGGAACCGAATGCCCGCCGGCGTCGCTGGCGTTGTTCGCCCGAACGTATTGCAGGGGCAGTTCGAAGAGCATGCCGGGACGGCTGACGCCGTCCATGAAGCTGGCGTTGCCGAGCGCCAGCGGCGGCAGCGCGACGGCGTCGGCGCGGGCCTCCAGGCAGAGCGCGGCGGAGAGGGCGCCGAAGGTGGGTAGCAGGGCTGCACGCATGAGGGGATTTCTCTTTTTCTGGTTCCGTGGGTTCAGAGCAACCTGATCGGGTAGTCGACCACCACCCGGTATTCGTCGGAGCTGGAGTTGCCGCGGGTGTTGCCGGGGGCGGTGTAGCCTTCGCCGGGGCGGTGGGTGGCCCAGCGCAGGGTCACGCTGAGGCCCTTGGCCGGGCCGGCGGGGAAGGCGTAGCGCAGCGACAGGTCGCGTTCCCAGTGCTGGGCGTTCTTGCCATTGGGGTTGTAGAGGTAGCCGTAGCCCGCGCTGTCCGGGTCGACCCGGGTCAGGTCGGCCTGGCCACGGCCGTAGGCGGCGCCGAACTGCCAGTCCGGGGCGGCGAGGAAGGCCAGGCTGGCCTGGTACTGGATCTTCCACGAGCGCTCGCCGGGGCCGTTGAAGTCGGCGTACTGCATGGCGTTGCTTTCGTAGAGGAAGGTCCGGTCGTTCTGCGCGATGAAGTCGAACGGGGTGTCGCCATCGACCTTTTGCAGGCTGAGGCTCAGCGACTGGCCGCCGCCGGCCAGGGTCAGGCCGGCGTTGTAGAGGTCGTTGTCGATCCGGCCGAGCTGGCTGCGGCCCTGGTCGCGGGTCTTGTAGTAATGCAGCCAGGGCGTCAGGGTCAATTGGCTGGAAAGCCGCCACGGCTGGCTGAGGCCGAGGTAGTGCTGGTTCCAGATATCCGCCAGGCGGCCGCTGTAGAGCGTCACCTGGCTGCCGCCGGGGGCGCTGTAGCTGGCGCCCAGCCAGGCGATGTGCGGGCTTTCGCGATCGGCGGCGATACCGCCCTTGGTGCCGTTGCCGTAGCCGCTGGTGAGATGACTGTGGCCGCTCTGGTTGCGTAGGCGGGTGGCTTCGACGAAGCCGGCGTCCAGTTCGAACGCGCGGAAATGGTAGTTCTTCAGGGTCACGCCACGGTAGCTCTGCGGCACCATGCGACTGACGCCGCTGGCGATCACCGGGTTCTCCAGCAACTGGTCGCCGATCTTCACCAGGCTGTCCAGGCCGCGCAGCTTGAGGGCCGCGCCGGCGGCGGAGAAGCTGTCGGCGGGGCGACCGGCGGAGTCCAGCGGCAACACGCCGGCGCCGCCGCTGCCGCCACCGCCGTCCAGGCGCAGGCCGTAGAAGGCGTGCGCATCCAGGCCGATGCCTATCGGCGTGTCGGTATAGCCGGAGCGGAACGACAGCATCAGGCCCTGGGCCCATTCGCGCTGGTCGCGGCGGGACGGGGTGTCGTGGTTGTCGCGGGCGAAATAGTAGTTGCGGAGGAAACCGTTCAGCGTCGAGCCTTCGACGAAGCCCGGCGGCACCTTCATTTCGGCTTTCTGCCGCTGGTTCAGGCCGGTGCTGATGTTGTCGCGATGGCCCAGGGAGTCGTCGGCCAGGAGCGAGCCCGGACCTATGGCAAGGGCAACGCAGAGCGTAGCCCCGCGCTTCGTGGAGGAATCAGGCATGGGTCCGGTCCGTAGTCGTTGCTGTCCACCAAGCACCCGCTCGGGAAGGAAGGGGCATGCCGCCCCTTCCTTCCCATGGATCACTTGCGCTGCGAGTCCAGTTGCTCGTGGTTGGTGACCACGGCCTGGGCCTTGGCATAGCTCTCGATCAGCAGTTGGTAGTGCGGGAAGACCGCGCTGTAGGCCTCGGCGAACTGCACAGCGTCGTCGCGGTTCCAGGTGCGCTGGATTTCCGAGCAGACCGCGGCGGTGTCCATCGGCACCACGCCGGCCTGGACCACCCGTGCCAGGGTGACTTCCTGGGCCATCTTGGAGTAGGTGCCGGAGGCGTCGATCACCGCGAACACCTGGTAGCCGTCGTGTACCGCGGCGATGCTGGGGAAGGCCATGCACACGCTGGTGATGGTGCCGGCGATGATCAGTTGCTTCTTGCCGGTGGCCTTCACCGCGGCGACGAATTCCGGGTTGTCCCAGGCATTGATCTCACCCTTGCGCGCGACGTACTGGGCGTGCGGCGCGGCCTCGTGGATCTCCGGGATCAGCGGGCCGTTGGGGCCCTGCGGTACCGAGGCGGTGGTGATCACCGGGATCTTCGCCAGGGTGGCGACCTTGGCCAGGGTGGTGGCGTTGGCGCGCAGTTCGGTCATCGGCATGTCCTTGACCGTCTGGAACAGGCCGCTCTGGTGGTCGATCAGCAACATGGCGGCGTTGGCCGGATCGATCTTCGGGGTCTGGCCGTTGAAGTTGGCGGGAGCGCTCATTTCCATTTCCTCTTGCAGGGTGGTCGTCCGTGAGTTTCGGGCAAAGCCCGGCCGGGCCCGCGCTTCCTGCGCGGGCCATGTCGTAGGGGCGGCGGACTTCAGTGGGCGCGGATGAAGCGCCCGTTCTCGAAGTCCTCGATGGCCTGGTCGATTTCTTCGCGGCTGCTCATCACGAAGGGGCCATAGCCGATGATCGGCTCGTCCAGCGGCTCGCCGCTGAGCACCAGCAACTGCACGTCGTTGTTGGCTTCCAGTTCCAGCCGCGGGTCGTCGCGGTCGAGCAGGGCGACCTGGGCTTCGCGAACGATCTCGTCGCCGACCGCGAGGGTGCCGCGCAGGACCACCACGGCGCAGGTATGTCCCTTGGGCAGGTCGAGGGCGAGGTGCTTGCCGGCCTTCAGCTGCACGTCCCAGACCGCCAGCGGCGAGTGGGTCAGCGCCGGCCCCTGGTGGCGCCCGTAGCGTCCGGCGATCACCCGCAGTTCGCCGGCCCTGTCGGGCAGGCCGACGCGGGGAATGTCGGCATCCAGCAGGGTCTGGTAGCGCGGCGGGTTCATCTTGTCGCTGGAGGGCAGGTTGACCCATAGCTGGACCATTTCCAGCGTTCCACCTGTGCTACGGAAGCGTTCCGAGTGGTACTCCTCGTGGAGGATCCCGGAGGCCGCCGTCATCCACTGCACATCCCCCGGCCCGATGCGTCCGCCGGCGCCGGTGGAGTCGTGGTGCTCGACCTCGCCCTGGTAGACGATGGTCACCGTCTCGAAGCCGCGATGAGGATGCTGGCCTACGCCGCGGCGCTGCTGTGCGGGGGGGAAATCAGCAGGCCCGGCGTAGTCCAGCAAGAGGAACGGGCTGATATGCTGGCCCAGTGTGTTGTAGGAAAAGAGCGAACGAACGGGGAATCCGTCGCCCACCCAATGGCGGTTGGCGTTGCCGTAGATTCCCAGGACCTTTTTCACGTCGGTGCTCCTCGATTGAGTCGATGGAGCGATACGCTAGTTCCCGGGAGTGGGAACCGGTAGTCCGCAAATCAAGTCTCAGAGTCTCGCAGGTGGAACGATGAGTGGTGAGCTGGTGTTCGATCTGAACGCGCTTTTCATCTATGCCAAGGTGGTCGAGCACGGTGGTTTCGCCCCCGCCGGGCGGGTGCTGGGAATTCCCAAGTCGACCATCAGCCGCAAGGTCGCGCAGCTCGAGGCACGCCTGGGCGTGCGCCTGGTGCAGCGCTCGACGCGGCAATTCCAGGTGACCGAGATCGGCCAGGCCTATTACCGTCATTGCGTGGCGATGACGGTGGAAGCGGAGGCCGCCGAGGACGTCATCGAACAGAACCGCTCGGAGCCGTGCGGAATGGTCCGCCTGACCTGCTCGACGCCGTTGCTGCACTTCGAACTGGCGCCGATGCTGGCGCGCTTCATGGCGCAGTACCCGAACGTCGAGCTGTACGTGAAGACCTTCAATCGCCGGGTCGACGTGATCGCCGAAGGCTACGACGTCTCGCTGTCGCTGCGTTTCCCGCCGCTGGAGGACAGCGACCTGGTGATGAAGGTGCTGGCACGCAGCCCGCAGGTGCTGGTGGCCAGCCCGGAGCTGCTGGCCCGCTACCGCCCGCCGGAGCTGCCGGCCGACCTGTCGGCGATGCCCTACGTCGGCTGGGAGCGTTCGCGCCTGGACGGCAGCCTGCGGCTGGTCGGCGCGGATGGCAGCAGCGCCGCCCTCAACCTGCGCCCGCAACTGCTCAGCGACGACCTCGGCACCTTGCGCCAGGCGGTGCTGGAGGGCGTCGGGATCGGCGGCCTGCCGCTCTGCGTGGTCAGTCGCGACCTGGCCGAGCGCCGGTTGGTGCGGGTGCTGCCGGAGTGGACGCCGGTGGAGGGCATGGTGGTGGCGGTGTTCCCCTCGCGGCGCGGGCTGTTGCCTTCGGTCCGCGCGCTGATCGACTTTCTCGCCGCTGGCTTCGCCGACACCGCGCAGCGCCAGTACCTGGCGCCGGGCTGAGGCTCAGCGGCCGGCGCCCGGGCCGTAGAGTCGGAGCGGTTGCAGGGTGACGCCGTTGGATCAGCCGAAACCGTCCTGCAGCGGGTACTCGCCACCGCCGCCCTGGAGGAGCAGGACCCAGGCCGCGAGCAAGACGCGGGGCAGAGCGGTTCGATCAGGCATCGGCTGTCTCCTCTTCGGCAAACGCCGGGCGCGGATCGGTCGCCGGCGGAGTGCGCCTGGGGCGGCGTGGCAACCCGGCGGGAGGGCCGGGAAGGGCGCTACCCCTGTTTCGGTGAGTCGCGGCGCACGAAGTTCCATCGCAAGGGTCGCCAACGTACCTATCGCTTCCGACAGGTCCTTGTGGATGAACTCCAGCGTTTCGCGCAGGTCCTTCGCAGAAGGGGCGCGAGCGCCCCCAGTTGCCGTTTCGCCGTGTCGCTCCCCGCCGCCTGCGTTTTGTGCAGGGCCTCGGCGGCGCGTATCTCCTGCCCGTCCCTTCACGTCGGGAAGCCTGCGTTTCCCGAGAGGAGTGTTTCACAATGGCCACCGCACTACGCTTCAGACCCCTGGACGCCTTCTACAACGTCCTCAACCCGGTTCCCTTCGGTTTCTTCGTCGCCGCCCTGGTCTTCGATGCCATCTATTTCACCACGGCGGAGGTGATGTGGGGCAAGAGCGCGGCCTGGCTGATCAGTCTCGGCCTGCTGTTCGCCATCCTGCCCTGCATCGTCGACCTGTGCCGCGTATGGCTGCTGCGGCGCGCGGCGGTCGTCGCGGCGGCCAGGGTTTCCTCCTTGCTGAAGTTCGCCGGCATCGTCCTGGCCATCTTCAATGCCTTCGTGCACAGCCGCGACGCCTATGCGGTGATGCCGGCCGGGCTATGGCTGTCGATCGCGACGGTGCTGCTGCTGGCGCTGGGAGAGGCGCTCCTGGCGGTATCCGCGGAGGAGGTGGCGCATGGCTAGCCTCCACTCGCTGCGTCCCGTCGCGCTTGCCGTCGGCCTGGTCCTGGCCGGCTGCAACCAGGGGTCGCAGAACGATCCGCAGCAGCAGACCGGCGCCAATCCGGCGCTTCCGGAACCGAAGCACTTCCTCCTGCCGCCGATGAAGGTACCGGAAGGCGTGGGCTGGTCGGGAGAGGCCCAGCCGACGGTGGCGCAGGGCCTGAAGATCGAGAAGATCGCCGATGGCT
Organism: Pseudomonas sp. PS1(2021); assembly: GCF_020405165.1. Classification (NCBI taxonomy): domain Bacteria; kingdom Pseudomonadati; phylum Pseudomonadota; class Gammaproteobacteria; order Pseudomonadales; family Pseudomonadaceae; genus Pseudomonas; species Pseudomonas sp. PS1(2021). Next base: position 1,748,268 of record NZ_CP084484.1, read on the forward strand.
TGCAACACCCTCGCCAACTGCTGGTCTTGCCCAACGGCGATGTGCTGGTGGTGGAGGCCAACTCGCCCGGCACCGCGCCGGTGACCACGCCGAAGCAACTCATCGCGGGGATGGTCAAGGGGAAGTCCGGCAAGGCCGGCAAGGGCGGCAACCGCATCACCCTGCTGCGCCGCGCCGGAGACCACTGGCAGAAGTACGTGTTCCTGGAAGGGCTGGACTCGCCGTTCGGCGTGCAGCGGGTGGGGGATTACCTGTATGTCGCCAATACCGGGAATATCATGCGCTACCGCTACGTGCCGGGTGAAACCCGGGTCGCCGACCCGGGGATGGAGTTCACCGACCTGCCGGACACCATCAACCACCACTGGACCAAGGCGCTGCTCGCCAGTCCCGACGGGCGCAAGCTCTACGTGGGCGTCGGTTCGAACAGCAACATCACCGAGAACGGCGCGGCGATCGAATACCGTCGCGCGGCGATTCTCGAGGTGGACGTCGCCAGCCGCGGCAGCCGCATCTACGCCTCCGGCCTGCGCAACCCGACCGGCCTGCAGTGGGAACCGGTCTCCGGCAAGCTGTGGACCATCGTCAACGAGCGTGACGAGATCGGCAACGACCTGGTCCCGGACTACCTGACCTCGGTACGGGAGGGCGGCTTCTACGGCTGGCCCTACAGCTACTTCGGCCAGCACCTGGATTCGCGGGTGAAGCCGCAGCGTCCCGACCTGGTGGCGAAGGCCATCGTCCCCGACTACGCGCTGGGTTCCCACGTGGCCGCGCTGGGCCTGTTCTTCTACACCGGCAACGAGTTGCCCGAGCGCTATCGCAACGGCGCCTTCGTCAGCGAGCACGGCAGTTGGAACCGATCGCCGGTCAGCGGCTTCCAGGTGGTCCATGTGCCGTTCGCCGACGGCAAGCCCGCCGGTGCGCCGCAGCCGGTGGTGACCGGGTTCGTCTCCGCGGACGAGAAGCAGTTGTTCGGCGCGCCGGTGGGGTTGGCGCAGGCGGCCGACGGCGCGTTGCTGATCGCCGACGACGTCGGCAACGCGATCTGGCGGGTGAGCGCCGCGGGCGCCGACTAGCGGCCCGCTCGACGGTGTCCGGGCCGGAGCTGGCGGTCCGGGCACGGTGCTGCGGTCCGGCGCAGTAAATCCGTGCGTCCCTCCTGCGTCTCCTGTGCATCCGATCCGCGAATGCCGCCCCTGGCGGCCGGATCGCCGGTTGCCAGTGGAACACCACCACGCCTTGAGGGTTGAAGACATGCACGTCGCCACCAGCGTCATCGAAGACCAGCCGCTCCGCGCCACCCCGGCGGAGGGCGAAACGCTCTACGAATTCTCCCAGTCGCCCTTGCTGGAACGGCAAAGCCGCCAGGAGTCCAACGCGCGCAGCTATCCGCGGCGGATTCCGCTGGCGCTGAAGAAGGCCAGGGGACTGTTGGTGGAGGACGTCGAGGGGCGCACCTTCATCGATTGCCTGGCCGGCGCCGGCACCCTGGCGCTGGGGCACAACCATCCGGTGGTGATCGAGGCGATCCGCCAGGTTCTGGCCGACGAGCTGCCGCTGCACACCCTCGACCTGACCACCCCGGTGAAGGACCAGTTCGTCCAGGACCTGTTCGACCTGCTGCCGCCGGCGCTGGCCGCCGAGGCGAAGATCCAGTTCTGCGGCCCGACCGGCACCGACGCGGTGGAAGCCGCGCTGAAACTGGTACGCACCGCCACCGGGCGCAGCACCATCCTGTCGTTCCAGGGCGGCTACCACGGCATGAGCCAGGGCGCGCTGGGGCTGATGGGCAATCTCGGACCGAAGAAGCCGCTGGGCGCGGTGCTCAGCACGGGCGTGCAGTTCCTGCCGTATCCCTACGATTACCGTTGCCCGTTCGGTCTCGGCGGCGAGGCGGGGGTCAAGGCGAACCTGCACTACCTGGAGAACCTGCTGAACGATCCGGAAGGCGGCGTGCAGTTGCCGGCGGCGGTGATCGTCGAGGTGGTCCAGGGCGAGGGCGGCGTGGTCCCGGCCGATCTCGACTGGCTGCGCGGCTTGCGGCGGATCACCGAGCAGGCCGGGGTGGCGCTGATCGTCGACGAGATCCAGAGCGGCTTCGCCCGTACCGGCAGGATGTTCGCCTTCGAGCACGCCGGCATCGTCCCCGACGTGGTGGTGCTGTCCAAGGCCATCGGCGGCAGCCTGCCGCTGGCGGTGGTGGTCTACCGCGAATGGCTGGACAAGTGGCAGCCCGGCGCCCACGCCGGCACCTTCCGCGGCAACCAGATGGCCATGGCCGCCGGTTCGGCGGTGATGCGCTACCTGAAGGAACACGACCTGGCGGCCCACGCGGCGGCCATGGGCGAGCGCCTGGCCGAGCACCTGCGCATCCTCCAGCGCGACTATCCGCAACTGGGCGATATCCGCGGTCGGGGGTTGATGCTCGGGGTCGAGATCGTCGACCCGCAGGGCGAGGCGGATGCCCTCGGTCATCCGCCGACCGACGGCGCCCTGGCCTCGCGGGTCCAGCGCGAGTGCCTGAGGCGCGGCCTGATCCTCGAACTGGGCGGCCGCCACGGCAGCGTGGTGCGCTTCCTGCCGCCGCTGATCATCGGCGCCGAACAGATCGACGAGGTGGCCCGGCGTTTCGCCCGCGCCCTCGGCGCGGCGCTGGCCGGCTAATTTTCCCGCCGGGCTTTTCGTTATCCAACGCAAGGGCCGTGCTGCGCGCGGCCGTTCGATCCCATCAGGAGCAAGCAATGACTTCAGTGTTCGACCGTGACGACATCCAGTTCCAGGTAGTGGTCAACCATGAGGAGCAGTATTCCATCTGGCCGGAATACAAGGAGATTCCCCAGGGCTGGCGGGCGGCCGGCAAGAGCGGCCTGAAGAAGGACTGCCTGGCCTACATCGAGGAAGTCTGGACCGACATGCGCCCGCTGAGCCTGCGCCAGCACATGGACAAGGCGGCCGGCTGAGTGGGCGGTACGCCCGTACGGCTGTTCTGCCTGCCGTATTCCGGCGCCAGCGCCATGACCTACAGCCGCTGGCGGCGCAAGCTGCCGGCCTGGCTGGCGGTGCGTCCGGTGGAGTTGCCGGGGCGTGGGGCGCGGATGGCCGAGCCGTTGCAGACCGACCTGGCGAGCCTGGCGCAGCAACTGGCGCGCGAGCTGCACGACGAGGTCCGCCAGGGCCCCTACGCGATGCTCGGCCACAGCCTCGGCGCCTTGCTCGCCTGCGAGGTGCTGTATGCCTTGCGCGAGCTGGGTTGCCCGACGCCGCTGGGGTTCTTCGCCTGCGGCACCGCGGCGCCGTCGCGACGCGCCGAGTATGACCGCGGTTTCGCCGAACCGAAGAGCGACGCCGAGCTGATCGCCGACCTGCGCGACCTGCAAGGTACGCCGGAAGAGGTGCTGGGCAACCGCGAGCTGATGAGCCTGACCCTGCCGATCCTGCGCGCCGATTTCCTGCTCTGCGGCAGCTACCGTCACCAGCGGCGCCCGCCGCTGGCCTGTCCGATCCGAACGCTTGGCGGCAGGGAGGACAAGGCCAGCGAGGAACAGTTGCTGGCCTGGGCCGAGGAAACCCGCAGCGGTTTCGAACTGGAGCTGTTCGACGGCGGGCACTTCTTCATCCATCAGCGCGAGGCCGAGGTGCTGGCGGTCGTCGAGCGCCAGGTCGAGGCCTGGCGCGCGGGGCAGGGCGCCGCGGCGTTGGCGGTGGAGTCGGCGGCGATCTGCTGATGCCCGCGAGGGCGCCATAGGCCCTGCGGCGGGTCCGATGTCGACGAAAAAAAGGCCGGGGAGTATTGCTCCCCGGCCTTTTTCGTTACGACGCGCGGCTCAGCCTTTACCGGCCAGCAGCCCTTCGACTATCGCTTTCATGTCGCTTTCCAGGCCGGCCACCGGGTCCGCCGCCTCGGTGTCCACCACTACCAGGCGTGCGCCGCTGGCGGCGATGGCATCGGCGAGGGGCTTGGGTGGTTGGCGATGGTGCAGGACCAGGGCGATGTCCTCGCTCTTCAGCTCCTCGGCGAAAGCCTGGATATTGGTCTCGGTCCAACCGTCGTCGGCCTGGATCTCCACGTCCAGCGGGTCCAGGTTGAGCCCGGCGAGCAGGTAGCCGAGGCGTTCGGAGAGGCTGATCACGCTGAGGTTGTCGGCCTTCGCCAGGCGAGTTTCGTTACTGGCGGTCGCTTCCAGCAATTGCTTCTTCAGCGTCGCCAGGTTGGCCTGGATGGTCGCTGCGGCGCCGGGCGCCAGGCGTTCCAGGTCGCTGGCAAGGACATCGGCCATGCGCCCCAGGTTGGTCGGGTTGAGCCAGGGGTAGGCATGCAGGTCGCTGCCGGGGCGCAGGGCGATGCCGGGCAGGGCGCCGTCCACCGGACGCGCGGCGTCGATCTCGACGATACGGATATTGCTACGGCGGGCCAGCGGGTAGAGCGGGTCGTCGCTCCAGATCGAGCGCAGGTCGATCACCGCGTCGGCCTGCCCGGCGGCCTTGGCCAGGCCGCCGGCGCCGCGCCCGGCGAAGAACGAGGCCTGGCGGCTGGCCGGCAGGTTGGCCGGGGCGACCCGTTGCAGCTTGACCTCGGTGTCCCGCAGCAGGCGTTCGGCGAGGGCGTGGGTGACCGGCAGGCTGGCCAGTACCGTGACTTGCGCGGACTGAGCCGCGGCCGGCGTCGCGGCGAGGGCCGGGAGCGGGCCGGCGAGTCCGGCGCAAGCCAGGGCCAGGGCGAGGCAATGGGGTTTCAGGTTCATCCGGGGGTTCCTTTCAGGTGCGGCAGGCAGCCGCGAGCGATGGCGGCGAGGCCGAAGGCCAGGCCGGCGACCAGGATGATCGCGGCGCCGGAGGGAATCGGCAGGTCGAACATGATCGGCAACAGGATACCGGCCAGCGTGCTGACGGTGGCGATCAGCACCGCCAGCCAGAAGAACCCTTTCAGCGACTGGCTGACCAGGCGCGCCGCCGCCGCCGGGATCACCAGCAGGGCACCGACCAGGATCGCGCCGATCACTTTCACCGCGGCGACGGTGACCAGGGTCACCAGGGCCACGAACAGGTAGTCCAGGCTCTTCACCGCGACCCCGCGCACCGCCGCCAGTTGCGGGTTGAAGCTGGCCAGCATGATGCGGTTGTACAGCGGCAGGGCCAGGCACGGCACCAGCACGGCGACCGCCGCCAGCACCGCGAGGTCATGGCCGTTCACGGTCAGCACCGAGCCGAACAGCACGTTCTCGAGGATATGCACGTTGATCTTGCCCGCCAGCACCAGCAGCAGGCTGGCGCCGAGCGCCAGGGACACCGAGAGGAACACCCCGATCAGGGTGTCCGGGGCCAGGCCGGTGCGGTTGCGCAGGTAGTTGAGTAGGACGCCGAACAGCAGGCAGTAGCCGAACAGGCTGCCGTAGGGCCCGGTGTAGGGCTCGCCGAGCAGGATGCCGATGGCCACGCCGGTGAGCGCGGCGTGGCCGACCGCCTCGGAGAAGAAGGCGAAGCGCTTGACCACCACCAGGGTGCCGAGGCCGCCGAGCACCGGGCCGATCAGCAGGCCGGCGAGGAGCGCGTTGACGACGAAGCCGTAGGCCAGGGTCTCCGGCAGGTAACCGGCGGCGGCCCAGGCCTGGACGGCCTGGCGCAGTTGTTCGTAGGCGTCGTTCATCGGCTGGCCTCCACGTTCTTCCGGGGCTGGGTGGAGAACAGCGTGAGCAGGCGTTCCGGGGTCAGGCTGCTGGCCGCCGGACCGTCGAACAGCAGGTGGCGGTTGAGACCGCTGACCCGGTCGGCGAGGCGGCCGACGGCCTCCAGGTCGTGCTCGATCCAGAGCACGGTGACGCCGGCCTGGCGCCAGTCCAGCAGCAGCCGCTCGAAGACCTGGATGCCGCCCTCGTCGAGGGCCGACATCGGTTCGTCCAGCACCAGCAGTTGCGGCGGCGGTACCAGGCCCTGGGCCAGCAGCACGCGCTGGCGCTCGCCGCCGGAGAGGGCGCCCATGCGCCGACCGCGCTTGGCCAGCATGCCGACCCGCTCCAGGGCCGCGTCGATCGCCGGGCGCCGGCTGCGCGACAGGCCGAGGAAGGCCGGACGGCGCTGGCACATGGCGGCCATGAAATCGTCGACGGTGAGCGGCAGGCCGCGGTCGAACTCCAGCGCCTGCGGCACGTAGCCGATGCAGCCGGGCGCGCCGGGCCACTCCAGGCGCAGCTCGCCGCGATGCGGCATCTGCCCGAGCAGGGTCTTGACCAGCGAACTCTTGCCGCCGCCGTTCGGTCCGACCAGCGCGTGCACGCTGCCGGCCTCGACGCGCAGGCGCACGCCATCGAGGATGCGGCTGCCGCCGAGGCTCAGGTCGATCCCGGCGAAGTCGATGGCCGGCCCGCAAGGCGTGGCGCAAAGCCGTTCGGCCACGGTCATGCGCCGGACTCCTGGATGGCGCGGACCACGGTGTCGAGGTTGCGCGCCATTTCTTCCTCGTACTTGCCGGCGCTGTAGTCGCCATAGGAAATGTGCGACAGCGAATAGAGCTTCACCCCGGACTCGCGCTGGATGGTCTCGACGTAGGTGGAGGGGAAGTCGATCTCGGAGAAGATCACCTTCACGTCCAGCGCCTTGAGCTGGTCGATGGTCTTCTTCAACTGGCTCGGACTCGGCTCGATGCCGTGGGCCGGTTCGACCACGGCGGTGACTTCCAGGCCGAATTCGCGCAGCAGGTAGTCGTAGGCGCCGTGGATGGTGGCGACGCGGAAGTCGGCGGCCGGGGCCTTGTTCAGCTGCGCCAGGGCGTCGGCGCGCAGGGCCCGCAGGCGCTTGGCGTAGGCCCGGGCGTTGCGGGTGTAGGCCTTGGCGTTGGCCGGGTCGAGCTTGCCCAGTTCGCGGGCGATGGTGTTGACCTGGGTGATCGAGGCACTGATGGACAGGAAGGTGTGCGGGTTGACCACCTTGCCGGCGCCGCGCGCGGCCATGCCGGTGGCGGCCAGCAGCGGCACCTTGGCGTTGGCCTCGATCACCGGGATACCGGGCTTTTCGCTGGAGGCGATCATGCGCTCGGCGAAATCGTCGTGGCCGACGCCGTTGAGCACCACCACGTCGAGCGTGCCGATGCGCTTGATGTCCTCGGCGCGCGGCTCGTAGGCATGCGGGTTGAAACCGGCGGGGATCAGCGGCACCACCTCGGCCTTGTCGCCGACGATGTTGCTCACGTAGCTGTAGTAGGGGTGCAGGGTGATGCCGATGCGCAGGCGCTTGCCGTCTTCGGCCTGGGCCAGCGGGGCGAGCAGGGCCAGCAGCAGGGCGGCCAGCAGGGCGCGGCCCGGGAGGAGGGCGGCGAGGCCGCGCGGACGGGATGAGCGACGGGAGAACAGCATGGAAAAACGCCTTCTGTGGACTCGATGTGCGATCAATGGCGGTGCTGACGGGTCACGCCGGCGTCGAAGCGGCTGACCACCTGGCGCCAGCCGGCGTCGGCCAGGGCTCGGGCGTCGCCCGGTACGGCGCCGGCAGCGGTCGCGGCGGGCTTCAGCCAGACTTCGGCGGGGCCGAGCAGCAGGAGGAACGAGCCGGCCACCTCGGGCTTGCCGCTGACGCCCAGGTAGCTCGGACGCCCGGCGCTTTCGCCGTGGCTCCAGCGGTGCTCGCCGCGGCTGCTCGCGGCGACGTCGGCGACGAAGGGCGGGAAGCCCTCGGCGGCCAGTTCGTCGACGGAGGGCGCGGCTTCGCCGTCGTCCAGGCGCGCCTGGATGTCTTCGGCGGCGACCTGCAGGTCGGCATAGATGCCCTGTTCGGCGGCATTCAGGTCGAGCCGGGCGTCCACCTGGTGGGCGTCCAGGGCTTGCGCTTCATGGGACTGCTGGCGCAGCCCGACCACCGTGGCGGCGAGGGCCAGGATCAGCACGCTGCCGAGCAGTACGTAGAGGGTTTCGTGGCCGGCGCCGGCCGGGCGGACGGTTTCGACGCTCATGGCGCGGCGATGTCGGCGTGGTCGATTTCCACCACGTGGCCGGGGCCGGCGTCGAACAGCACGTAGAACTCGCCGTCGGGACGCTTGAAGGTCAGGGTCGAGTCGGCGCCGAGCTTGCCGGGAACCAGGATCTGCTCGTCGTAGCCGATCACGTCGAGGGTTACGCCGGGGGCGCCGCTGCCGTCGGAGAAGCCGCCCTTGCAGCGGATCTCGCCGGCCTGCACTTCCTCGCATTCGCAGATCGGGTTGTGCGCCAGGGCCGCGCCGCTCAGGCCGAGCAACAGGGCGGCCAGGGGCAGGCGCCAGGGGCGGGTGTGGATGCTCATTGCTTACCTCGTTTGTTCAGCCAGGCCACGGTGGCGGGGGATGCCTCGGCCAGGGGAATGGAAGCCTGGTGCATGGAGCCGTCCCAGCCTTCCATGGTGATCCACAGCTCGGCGTCGGGCCGGGTGCGCGGCGGGATCGGCACGCTGGTGCCCATGCGGTAGGGGCTGCCGAAGAAGATCACCCCGGCGGCACGCAGGCTGCGCGGCTTGCCGATGCGCAGGTAGGTCGCCTTGACCTGGGGAATGCAGGCCTGGCAGAGGGCGGCATTGAAGTCCTTCATGAAGCCGGCGGGGCCTTCGTCGTGCGGCGGTTCGATACGCCATTCGGCGAGCTTGAGACTCCAGGGGCCTACCTGGACTTCGCCGATCTCGCGTTCACCCAGTCCGCTGCTGCCAGAGAACAACGCCATGTCGGCGAAATAACGCGGCATGAAACCGAGCGGGATCAGGATCAGCAGAACGTTCAGGTGGAAACGCCAGCGCAGCCAGAACTGGCGCAGCGGCGAAACGGGCTGGGCAACGGCGGCCTTGCTCATGGCTGTCCCTCCGCGGTCTGGTTGGCCATTACCGGCGCCGGCTTGGCCGGTTTCGGCTGGTGCGCCGGGCGCTTGCCGCGCTTGACCAGCGCGGCGGTGGCCTGTGCGGTGCGCTTACTCCAGATCAGCAGGCCGCTGAGCACCATCATGCTCAGCAGCAGGCCGAAGACGAACCAGATCAGCTTGACCCAGATACCGCCGAAATCGCCGGTGTGCAGGGGACGCATGGATTCGGTGACGAACTGCAGGGGGGTACGGTCGCTGAGCAGGCGGGTGGTTTCGATCTTGCCGGTATAAGGGTTCAGCGCGGCCGACTGGAACATGAGCGGATACCAGCCGCGTCCGGCCACGAACATCGGGCTGTAGGCGTTGCCGGGCAGGAACACCGCGCTGGCCTCCAGGCTGGGGATACGCCCGGTGACGAGCCGCACCGCCTCGTCCAGCTCGATGTATGGAACCTTCTGACCGGGTGCGGCGCGGGGCACGTCGGCGCGTGCGATGACCGGAGGGATGCCGTCGTTGGTCAGGGTGACGTGGTTGTCGGCAAGGATGGCCTGGATCAGGAACCAGGTGCCGGTGATGGAAATCAGGGCGATGAACCAGATCGACCAGATGCCGCTCAGGCGATGGAAGTCGCCCCAGAAGATCCGGGCGCCCTGGTTGATGCGTAATCTGGGTTTGAGAAAGCCCTTCCAGAATCGTTTATAGACCACCAGCCCGGTGATGAGCGATGCCAGCATGGGGAGGCCGAGCAGCGAGACCATGTACCAGCCCCAGCTGTAGCCGTTGTTGAACGGAACCAGCCACCATCCGTGCAGGGCACGGGTGAACTGACGAAAGTCGAAGGAGGGGCTTTCGCCCTGGATGGCGCCGGTGTAGGGGTTGATGTACAGGGTCGCCTCGCTGCCGCCGGGATAGCTGACCTCGGCAGTAAGGGCGAAATGCTCTTCGTCGGGGCGCTGGATGGATTCGACCAGGAGGTCCGGTTGGGCTTCGTTGATCGCCTTCAGGACCTGGCTGAAGCTGAGCGGCTCGGCATCTTCGTAGGGCTTGCTGGCCCGGACGTCAGGGTTGGCCAGCCAGACGATCTCCTGGCTGACCACCGCCAGGGTGCCGGTGACGCAGACGATCAGGACGAAGAACCAGATGGGCAGGGCCAGCCAGCTGTGGACGAGGAACCAGAGTCTGGAGCGGGACTTTTTCGACATGAGGCTAACGGTAGGTTAGGGGTCGTGGGCACCGACCATGGGTTGCGGGGACTGGATGCGCCCCGTTCATCCATATAGGACGAATGAGGCCGGTAGAACCTGAAGGGGAAGATGAAAGCAAATGTTTCGCAGTTGCTTTCAGCCTGATGCCGGCGGCTTGTCCGAGGGCTTCCGTAAACGCCTGATGGCTATGCAAAAAAACCGATCGGCCAAGGTGCGACCGGAAGTCGCTGTCCGGTTAATTTTCACGATGTGTCGTCCGTTTCACATGAATGACCGAGCCCCGCGCTCGTTGCCCATGTGCACGGAAGAAGACCGATGAACGCAGAAGATTCCCTCAAGCTCGCCCGCCGCTTTATCGAACTACCCGTTGAGAAGCGTCGAGTCTTCCTCGAAACCCTGCGAGGGGAGGGAATCGATTTCTCGCTGTTCCCGATTCCGGCCGGCGTGTCTTCGGCCGAGCGCGACCGCCTGTCCTACGCCCAGCAGCGCATGTGGTTCCTCTGGCACCTGGAGCCACAGAGTGGCGCCTACAACCTGCCCAGCGCGGTGCGCCTGAACGGACCGCTGGATCGCCAGGCGCTGGAGCGCGCCTTCGCCAGCCTGGTGCAGCGTCATGAAACCCTGCGTACGGTGTTCCCGCGCGGCGCCGACGACAGCCTGGCGCAGGCGCCCCTGCAACGCCCGCTGGAGGTTGCCTTCGAGGATTGCAGCGGCCTGCCCGAGGCCGAGCAGGAAGCCCGCCTGCGCGAGGAGGCGCAGCGCGAGTCGTTGCAGCCGTTCGACCTGTGCGAGGGGCCGTTGCTGCGGGTCCGCCTGATCCGCCTGGGCGAGGAGCGGCATGTGCTGCTGTTGACCCTGCATCACATCGTGTCCGACGGCTGGTCGATGAACGTGCTGATCGAAGAATTCAGTCGTTTCTACAGTGCCTATGCGACTGGCGCGGAGCCCGGCCTGCCGGCCTTGCCGATCCAGTACGCCGATTACGCCCTGTGGCAGCGCAGCTGGCTGGAGGCCGGCGAGCAGGAGCGCCAGCTGGAGTACTGGCGCGGCAAGCTCGGCGAGCGGCATCCGGTCCTGGAGTTGCCGACCGACCACCCGCGTCCGGCGGTTCCCAGCTACCGTGGCAGCCGTTACGAGTTCAGCATCGAGCCGGCCCTGGCCGAGGCCCTGCGCGGCACCGCCCGACGCCAGGGGCTGACCCTGTTCATGCTGTTGCTCGGCGGCTTCAATATCCTCCTGCAACGCTATAGCGGGCAGACCGACCTGCGGGTCGGCGTCCCCATCGCCAACCGCAACCGCGCCGAGGTGGAAGGGCTGATAGGCCTGTTCGTCAACACCCAGGTGCTGCGCTCGGTATTCGACGGCCGCACGTCGGTGGCGACCCTGCTGGCCGGGCTCAAGGACACCGTGCTTGGCGCCCAGGCCCATCAGGATCTGCCGTTCGAACGCCTGGTCGAGGCGTTCAAGGTCGAGCGCAGCCTGAGCCACAGCCCGCTGTTCCAGGTGATGTACAACCACCAGCCGCTGGTGGCCGACATCGAGGCGCTGGACAGCGTGGCCGGCCTGAGCTTCGGCCAGCTCGACTGGAAGAGCCGTACCACCCAGTTCGACCTGAGCCTGGATACCTACGAGAAGGGCGGCCGCCTGTACGCCGCGCTGACCTACGCGACCGACCTGTTCGAGGCGCGGACCGTCGAGCGCATGGCGCGGCATTGGCAGAACCTGCTGCGCGGCATGCTGGAAAACCCGCAGGCCAGCGTCGACTCGCTGCCGATGCTCGATGCCGAGGAGCGCGGCCAGTTGCTGGAAGGCTGGAACGCCACTGCGGCCGAGTATCCGCTGCAACGCGGCGTGCACCGGTTGTTCGAGGAGCAGGTCGAGCGCACGCCGACGGCACCGGCGCTGGCCTTCGGCGAGGAACGCCTGGACTACGCCGAGCTGAACCGCCGGGCCAACCGCCTGGCGCATGTCCTGATCGAGCGCGGGGTCGGCGCGGACCGCCTGGTGGGCGTGGCCATGGAGCGTTCCATCGAGATGGTCGTGGCCCTGATGGCGATCCTCAAGGCCGGCGGCGCCTACGTGCCGGTGGACCCGGAGTATCCCGAGGAGCGCCAGGCCTACATGCTGGAGGACAGCGGTGTGCAGCTGCTGCTCAGCCAGTCGCACCTGAAGCTGCCGCTGGCGCAAGGCGTGCAGCGGATCGACCTGGACCAGGCCGATGCCTGGCTGGAAAACCATGCCGAGAACAATCCGGGGATCGAGCTGAACGGCGAGAATCTTGCCTATGTCATCTACACCTCCGGCTCCACCGGCAAGCCCAAGGGCGCCGGCAACCGCCATTCGGCGCTGAGCAACCGCTTGTGCTGGATGCAGCAGGCCTATGGGCTGGGCGTCGGCGACACGGTGTTGCAGAAGACCCCGTTCAGCTTCGACGTATCGGTCTGGGAGTTCTTCTGGCCGCTGATGAGCGGGGCGCGTTTGGTGGTGGCCGCGCCGGGCGACCATCGCGACCCGGCGAAGCTGGTGGCGCTGATCAACCGCGAAGGGGTCGATACGCTGCACTTCGTGCCGTCGATGCTGCAGGCGTTCCTGCAGGACGAAGACGTCGCCTCCTGCACCAGCCTGAAACGCATCGTTTGCAGCGGCGAGGCACTGCCAGCGGACGCCCAGCAGCAGGTGTTCGCCAAGCTGCCGCAGGCTGGCCTCTATAACCTCTATGGCCCGACCGAGGCGGCCATCGACGTGACTCACTGGAGCTGCGTGGAGGAGGGCAAGGACACGGTGCCGATCGGCCGGCCGATCGCCAACCTGGGCTGCTACATCCTCGATGGCAACCTGGAGCCGGTGCCGGTGGGCGTGCTCGGCGAGCTGTACCTGGCCGGGCAGGGCCTGGCCCGTGGCTACCACCAGCGTCCGGGGCTGACTGCCGAGCGTTTCGTCGCCAGCCCGTTCGTGGCTGGGGAGCGGATGTACCGCACCGGCGATTTGGCGCGCTACCGCGCCGATGGGGTGATCGAGTACGCCGGGCGGATCGACCATCAGGTGAAGCTGCGCGGCCTGCGCATCGAGCTGGGCGAGATCGAGGCGCGCCTGCTGGAGCATCCGTGGGTGCGCGAGGCGGCGGTGCTGGCGGTGGACGGCAAGCAGTTGGTCGGCTACGTGGTGCTGGAGAGCGAGGGCGGCGACTGGCGCGAAGCGCTGGCCGCGCACCTGGCGGCGAGCCTGCCGGAATACATGGTGCCGGCGCAGTGGCTGGCGCTGGAGCGGATGCCGCTGAGTCCGAACGGCAAGCTGGATCGCAAGGCGCTACCGGCGCCTGAAGTAAGCGTGGCGCAGGCAGGCTACAGCGCACCGCGCAACGCAGTGGAGCGAACCCTGGCGGAAATCTGGCAGGACCTGCTGGGCGTCGAGCGGGTCGGCCTGGACGACAACTTCTTCAGCCTCGGCGGCGACTCGATCGTCTCGATCCAGGTGGTCAGTCGAGCGCGCCAGGCCGGATTGCAACTGAGCCCGCGCGACCTGTTCCAGCACCAGAACATCCGCAGCCTGGCCCTGGCGGCCAAGGCGGGTGCGGCGACGACGGAACAGGGGCCGGCAAGCGGCGAGGTGGCGCTGGCGCCGGTACAGCGCTGGTTCTTCGAGCGGGCGATTCCCAACCGCCAGCACTGGAACCAGTCTCTCTTGTGGCAGGCGCGCCAGCCGCTCGACGGCGACCGGCTGGGGCGTGCTCTGGAACGCCTGCAGGCGCAGCACGATGCCCTGCGCCTGCGTTTCCGCGAAGAGCGCGGCGCCTGGCACCAGGCCTACGCCGAGCAGGCCGGCGAGCCGCTGTGGCGCCGGCAGGCGGGGTCCGAGGAGGCATTGCTGGCGCTTTGCGAAGAAGCCCAGCGCAGCCTCGACCTCGAACAGGGGCCGCTGCTGCGTGCGCTGCTGGTGGACATGCCCGACGGCAGCCAGCGCCTGCTGCTGGTCATCCACCACCTGGCGGTGGACGGGGTGTCCTGGCGTATCCTGCTGGAAGACCTGCAGCGTCTCTATGCCGACCTCGACGCCGATCTCGGGCCGCGTAGCAGTTCCTACCAGGCCTGGAGCCGGCACCTGCACGAACAGGCCGGCGCGCGCCTGGACGAACTCGACTACTGGCAGGCGCAACTGCACGACGCTCCGCATGCGCTGCCATGCGAAAACCCGCACGGAGCCCTGGAAAACCGCCATGAGCGCAAGCTCGTCCTGACCCTGGACGCCGAGCGTACCCGGCAGTTGCTGCAGGAAGCCCCGGCGGCCTACCGGACCCAGGTCAACGACCTGCTGCTGACCGCCCTGGCCCGCGCGACCTGCCGCTGGAGCGGCGACGCCAGCGTGCTGGTGCAGCTCGAAGGGCACGGCCGCGAGGACCTCGGCGAGGCCATCGACCTGAGCCGCACGGTGGGCTGGTTCACCAGCCTGTTCCCGCTGCGCCTGACCCCGGCCGCGGACCTCGGCGAGTCGCTGAAGGCGATCAAGGAGCAACTGCGCGGCGTGCCGGACAAGGGCGTCGGCTACGGCCTGCTGCGCTACCTGGCTGGAGAGGAGGCTGCGGCCCGCCTGGCCGCGCTGCCGCAGCCGCGGATCACCTTCAATTACCTGGGCCGGTTCGACCGTCAGTTCGATGGAGCGGCGCTGCTGGTACCGGCCACGGAAAGCGCCGGCGCCGCCCAGGATCCGTGCGCCCCGCTGGCCAACTGGTTGAGCATCGAAGGCCAGGTCTACGGCGGCGAGCTGAGCCTGCACTGGAGCTTCAGCCGGGAAATGTTCGCCGAGGCGACCGTCCAGCGCCTGGTTGATGACTACGCGCGGGAGCTGCACGCGCTGATCGAGCATTGTCTCGACCCGCGGCATCGGGGTGTGACGCCGTCGGACTTCCCGCTGGCCGGGCTTTCCCAGACGCAGCTCGATGAATTGTCCTTGGATCCTGATTCGGTGCGGGACATCTATCCGTTGTCGCCGATGCAGCAGGGCATGCTGTTTCACAGTCTTCATGGAACGGAAGGCGACTATGTCAACCAGTTGCGCATGGATATCGGCGGATTGGACCCGGATCGCTTCCGCGCAGCCTGGCAGGCCACCCTCGATGCCCATGAGATCCTGCGCAGCGGATTCCTCTGGAAGGACGGCTGGCCTCAGCCGTTGCAGGTGGTATTCGAGCAGGCGACGCTGGAGCTGCGGCTGGCCCCGCCAGGCAGTGATCCGCAACGGCAGGCAGAGGCTGAGCGCGAAGCCGGTTTCGACCCGGCCAGGGCGCCGTTGCAACGCTTGGTGTTGGTGCCGCTGGCGAATGGGCGGATGCACCTCATCTATACCTATCACCACATCCTGATGGATGGCTGGAGCAACGCCCAACTGCTCGCCGAGGTACTGCAGCGCTATGCGGGGCAGGAGGTAGCCGCTACCGTTGGGCGTTACCGCGACTACATCGGTTGGTTGCAGAGCCGCGATGCGATGGCAACCGAGTTCTTCTGGCGCGATCGGCTGGCCTCCCTGGAGATGCCGACACGCCTGGCGCGCCAGGCGAGGACGGAGCAGCCTGGCCAGGGTGAGCATCTGCGCGAACTGGATCCGCAGACGACCCGCCAACTGGCGTCCTTCGCCCAAGGTCAGAAGGTCACGCTCAACACCTTGGTGCAAGCGGCCTGGGCGCTGCTCCTGCAGCGGCACTGCGGGCAGGAGACGGTAGCCTTCGGCGCCACCGTGGCTGGACGGCCGGCGGAACTGCCAGGCATCGAGGCGCAGATCGGTCTGTTTATCAATACCCTGCCGGTGATCGCCGCGCCGCAGCCACAGCAGAGCGTCGCGGACTACCTGCAGGGGATGCAGGCGCTCAACCTGGCGCTGCGCGAACACGAGCATACGCCTCTGTACGACATCCAGCGCTGGGCCGGGCATGGCGGCGAGGCTCTGTTCGATAGCATCCTGGTGTTCGAGAACTTCCCCGTGGCCGAGGCTCTGCGCCAGGCTCCCGCCGATCTGGAGTTCTCCACGCCAAGCAACCACGAGCAGACCAACTACCCCCTGACGCTGGGTGTCACCCTGGGTGAGCGCCTGAGCCTGCAGTACGTCTATGCGCGGCGCGATTTCGACGCAGCGGACATCGCCGAACTGGACCGTCACCTGCTGCATCTGCTGCAACGGATGGCCGAGACCCCCCAGGCAGCGCTGGGCGAGCTGGCCCTGCTCGACGCCGGGGAACGCCAGGAGGCGCTGCGGGATTGGCAGGCACCGCTCGAGGCGCTGCCGCGGGGCGGCGTCGCGGCGGCCTTCGCGCATCAGGTAGCGTTGGCGCCTGAGGCGATTGCGCTGGTATGTGGCGACGAGTATCTCAGCTATGCCGAACTGGATATGCGCGCCGAGCGTCTGGCGCGTGGCCTGCGGGCGCGCGGCGTGGCCGCGGAAGCGCTGGTGGCGATCGCTGCCGAGCGCTCCTTCGACCTGGTCGTCGGCCTGCTGGGCATCCTCAAGGCCGGTGCCGGCTACCTGCCGCTGGATCCGAACTACCCCGCGGAGCGCCTGGCGTACATGTTGCGCGACAGCGGCGCGCGCTGGCTGATCTGCCAGGAAACCCTGGCGGAGCGGCTGCCCTGCCCGGCAGAGGTCGAGCGGCTGCCGCTGGAGACCGCCGCCTGGCCGGCGAGTGCAGATACGCGGCCGCTGCCGGAGGTAGCTGGCGAGACGCTGGCCTACGTGATCTATACGTCCGGCTCGACCGGCCAGCCAAAAGGAGTGGCGGTCAGCCAGGCGGCGCTCGTCTCGCACTGCCAGGCGGCAGCACGGACCTACGGCGTCGGCCCTGGCGACTGCCAATTGCAGTTCGCCTCGATCAGTTTCGATGCCGCTGCCGAACAACTCTTCGTACCCCTGCTGGCAGGAGCCCGGGTCCTGCTCGGCGACGCCGGACAGTGGAGCGCGCAACATCTGGCGGATGAGGTGGAGCGGCACGCGGTGACTATCCTCGATCTACCGCCGGCTTATCTTCAGCAACAGGCGGAGGAGTTGCGCCACGCCGGCCGCCGGATCGCGGTACGCGCCTGTATCCTCGGCGGCGAAGCCTGGGACGCCAGCCTGCTGACCCAGCAGGCGGTGCAGGCTGAAGCCTGGTTCAACGCCTACGGTCCCACCGAGGCGGTGATCACTCCGCTGGCCTGGCACTGTCGGACGCAAGAGGGCGGTGCTCCCGCTATCGGCCGCGCGCTCGGTGCGCGCCGGGCCTGCATACTGGACGCAGCCCTGCAGCCATGTGCGCCGGGGATGATCGGCGAGCTGTACATCGGCGGCCAGTGCCTGGCTCGTGGCTACCTGGGCCGCCCCGGCCAGACCGCCGAGCGTTTCGTGGCCGATCCGTTCTCAGGTTCGGGCGAGCGCCTGTATCGCACCGGGGACCTGGCGCGTTATCGCGTCGACGGTCAGGTCGAATATCTCGGCCGGGCCGATCAGCAGATCAAGATCCGCGGTTTCCGCATCGAGATCGGCGAAATCGAGAGCCAACTGCTTGCACACCCGTATGTGGCGGAAGCAGCGGTCGTGGCGCTGGATGGCGTCGGTGGTCCGCTGCTGGCGGCCTACCTGGTGGGGCGTGACGCTATGCGGGGTGAGGACCTCCTGGCGGAGCTGCGCACCTGGCTGTCCGGACGCTTGCCTGCGTACATGCAACCGACGGCTTGGCAGGTGCTGTCCAGCTTGCCGCTGAACGCCAACGGCAAGCTGGATCGCAAGGCGCTGCCGAAGCTGGACGCGGCTGCCCGCCGCCAGGCCGGAGAGCCTCCGCGGGAGGGGCTCGAACGTTCGGTCGCAGCGATCTGGGAGGCGCTGCTCGGTGTCGAGGGCATCGCCCGCGACGAGCACTTCTTCGAACTCGGCGGTCACTCCCTCAGCGCCACCCGGGTGGTCTCGCGCCTGCGCCAGGATCTGGAGCTGGACGTACCCTTGCGCATCCTGTTCGAGCGGCCGGTCCTGGCAGACTTCGCCGCTTCCCTGGAGTCCCAGGCGGCGAGCGCTGCCCCTGTGCTGCAAGTATTGCCGCGAGTCGCCGAGTTGCCTTTGTCGCATGCTCAGCAACGCATGTGGTTCCTTTGGAAACTGGAGCCTGAAAGCGCGGCCTATCATCTCCCCAGCGTACTGCACGTGCGTGGCGTCCTGGACCGGGCGGCGTTGCAGCAGGCCTTCGATTGGCTGGTGCTGCGCCACGAGACCTTGCGCACCCGCTTCGAGGAGGTCGACGGTCAGGCGCGCCAGACGATCCTGGCGAACATGCCGTTGCGCATTGTCCTGGAGGATTGCGCCGGGGCGAGCGAAGCAACGTTGCGCCAGCGGGTGGCCGAGGAAATCCGCCAGCCATTCGACCTGGCTCGTGGGCCGCTGCTGCGCGTGCGTCTGCTGGCGCTGGCTGGGCAGGAGCATGTGTTGGTCATCACCCAGCACCATATCGTGTCCGACGGTTGGTCGATGCAGGTGATGGTCGACGAACTGCTCCAGGCCTATGCCGCGGCGCGGCGCGGCGAACAACCGACGCTGGCGCCATTGACGCTGCAGTACGCCGACTATGCTGCCTGGCATCGCGCCTGGCTGGACAGCGGCGAGGGCGCGCGGCAGCTGGATTACTGGCGTGAGCGCCTGGGCGCCGAGCAGCCGGTCCTGGAACTGCCCGCCGACCGGGTGCGCCCGGCCCAGGCCAGCGGACGCGGGCAGCGTCTGGACATGGCGCTGCCGGTGTCATTATCGGAGGAGCTGCTGGCCTGCGCCCGGCGGGAGGGTGTCACCCCGTTCATGCTTCTGTTGGCCTCGTTCCAGGTGCTGTTGAAGCGCTATAGCGGGCAGTCGGACATTCGCGTCGGGGTACCTATCGCCAACCGCAACCGCGCCGAGGTCGAGCGCCTGATCGGCTTCTTCGTCAATACCCAGGTGCTGCGTTGCCAGGTCGATGCTGGCCTGGCTTTCCGCGATCTACTGGGCCGCGTGCGCGAGGCGGCGCTGGGCGCGCAGGCGCACCAGGATCTGCCGTTCGAGCAATTGGTCGATGCCTTGCAGCCCGAACGCAATCTCAGCCACAGCCCGTTGTTCCAGGTGATGTATAACCACCAGAGCGGCGAGCGGCAGGATGCCCAAGTCGATGGTTTGCACATCGAGAGTTTTGCCTGGGACGGTGCTGCCGCACAGTTCGACCTTGCCCTCGATACCTGGGAAACCCCGGACGGCCTTGGGGCGGCGCTGACCTACGCAACCGACTTGTTCGAGGCGCGGACCGTCGAGCGCATGGCGCGGCATTGGCAGAACCTGCTGCGCGGCATGCTGGAGAACCCGCAGGCCAGCGTCGACTCGCTGCCGATGCTCGATGCCGAGGAGCGCGGCCAGTTGCTGGAAGGCTGGAACGCCACTGCGGCCGAGTACCCGCTGCAACGCGGCGTGCACCGGTTGTTCGAGGAGCAGGTCGAGCGCACGCCGACGGCGCCGGCGCTGGCCTTCGGCGAGGAGCGCCTGGACTACGCCGAGCTGAACCGCCGGGCCAACCGCCTGGCGCATGCCCTGATCGAGCGCGGGGTCGGTGCGGACCGCCTGGTGGGCGTGGCCATGGAGCGTTCCATCGAGATGGTCGTGGCCCTGATGGCGATCCTCAAGGCCGGCGGCGCCTACGTGCCGGTGGACCCGGAATATCCCGAGGAGCGCCAGGCCTACATGCTGGAGGACAGCGGTGTGCAGCTGCTGCTCAGCCAGTCGCACCTGAAGCTGCCGCTGGCGCAAGGCGTGCAGCGGATCGACCTGGATCGCGGTGCGCCCTGGTTCGAGGATTACAGTGAGGCGAACCCGGATATTCATCTCGATGGCGAGAACCTCGCCTATGTCATCTACACCTCCGGCTCCACCGGCAAGCCCAAGGGTGCTGGCAACCGCCATTCGGCGCTGAGCAACCGCTTGTGCTGGATGCAGCAGGCCTATGGGCTGGGCGTCGGCGACACGGTGTTGCAGAAGACCCCGTTCAGCTTCGACGTGTCGGTCTGGGAGTTCTTCTGGCCGCTGATGAGCGGGGCGCGTTTGGTGGTGGCCGCGCCGGGCGACCATCGCGACCCGGCGAAGCTGGTGGCGCTGATCAACCGCGAAGGGGTCGACACGCTGCACTTCGTGCCGTCGATGCTGCAGGCGTTCCTGCAGGATGAAGACGTCGCCTCCTGCACCAGCCTGAAACGCATCGTTTGCAGCGGCGAGGCACTGCCAGCGGACGCGCAGCAGCAGGTGTTCGCCAAGCTGCCGCAGGCTGGCCTCTATAACCTCTATGGCCCGACCGAGGCGGCCATCGACGCCACCCACTGGACCTGCGTGGAGGAGGGCAAGGACGCGGTGCCGATCGGCCGGCCGATCGCCAACCTGGGCTGCTACATCCTCGATGGCAACCTGGAGCCGGTGCCGGTGGGCGTGCTCGGCGAGCTGTACCTGGCCGGGCAGGGCCTGGCCCGTGGCTACCACCAGCGTCCGGGGCTGACTGCCGAGCGTTTCGTCGCCAGCCCGTTCGTGGCTGGGGAACGGATGTACCGCACCGGCGATTTGGCACGCTACCGCGCCGACGGGGTGATCGAGTACGCCGGGCGGATCGACCACCAGGTGAAGCTGCGCGGCCTGCGCATCGAGCTGGGCGAGATCGAGGCGCGCCTGCTGGAGCATCCGTGGGTGCGCGAGGCGGCGGTGCTGGCGGTGGACGGCAAGCAGTTGGTCGGCTACGTGGTGCTGGAGAGCGAGGGCGGCGACTGGCGCGAAGCCCTGGCCGCGCACCTGGCGGCGAGCCTGCCGGAATACATGGTGCCGGCGCAGTGGCTGGCGCTGGAGCGGATGCCGCTGAGTCCGAACGGCAAGCTGGATCGCAAGGCGTTGCCGCGACCGCAAGCTGCTGCGGGGCAGACGCATGTTGCGCCGCAGAATGAAATGGAGCGACGTATCGCGGCCGTCTGGGCGGACGTGCTGAAGCTGGAGGAGGTGGGCGCCACCGACAACTTCTTTGCCCTGGGTGGCGATTCCATCGTTTCGATCCAGGTGGTGAGTCGATGCCGTGCGGCGGGCATCCAGTTCACTCCGAAGGACCTGTTCCAACAACAGACCGTACAGGGGCTGGCGCGAGTCGCCCGCGTAGGGGCTGCGGTGCAAATGGAGCAGGGGCCTGTGAGCGGCGAGACGGTATTGTTGCCGTTCCAGCGGTTGTTCTTCGAACAGCCGATTCCCAATCGCCAGCACTGGAACCAGTCATTGCTGTTGAAGCCGCGCGAGGCCCTGAATGCGAAGGCACTCGAAGCGGCCTTGCAGGCCCTGGTCGAACATCACGACGCATTGCGTCTGCGCTTCCATGAAACGGACGGAACCTGGCATGCCGAACATGCCGAAGCAACGCTGGGCGGTGCGCTGCTCTGGCGTGCCGAGGCGGTGGACCGACAAGCGCTGGAGTCGCTCTGCGAGGAGTCGCAGCGCAGCCTGGACCTGGCCGACGGCCCACTGTTGCGGAGCCTGTTGGTGGATATGGCCGACGGCGGCCAGCGTCTGTTGTTGGTGATCCACCATCTGGTGGTGGACGGGGTGTCCTGGCGCATTCTGCTGGAGGATTTGCAAAGGGCTTACCAGCAGAGCCTCCGTGGGGAAGCTCCGCGGCTGCCTGGCAAGACCAGCCCGTTCAAGGCCTGGGCCGGCCGAGTGAGCGAGCATGCCCGTGGTGAGTCGATGAAGGCGCAGTTGCAGTTTTGGCGCGAGCTGCTGGAAGGTGCGCCGGCCGAGCTTCCGTGCGAGCATCCGCAAGGCGCTCTGGAGCAGCGTTTCGCTACCTCCGTGCAGAGTCGCTTCGACCGCAGCTTGACCGAACGCCTGCTGAAGCAGGCGCCGGCAGCCTACCGGACCCAGGTCAACGATCTTCTGCTGACCGCCCTGGCGCGAGTGGTCTGCCGTTGGAGCGGCGCCTCTTCAAGCCTGGTACAGCTGGAAGGGCATGGGCGCGAGGAGCTGTTCGCCGATATCGACCTGAGTCGCACCGTGGGTTGGTTCACCAGTTTGTTCCCGGTGCGCCTGAGCCCGGTCGCGGATCTTGGCGAGTCCCTGAAGGCGATCAAGGAACAGTTGCGTGCGATTCCCGACAAGGGCCTGGGTTATGGCTTGCTGCGCTATCTGGCTGGAGAGGAAAGTGCCCGGGTCCTGGCGGGGTTGCCGCAGGCGCGGATCACTTTCAATTACCTGGGCCAGTTCGACGCTCAGTTCGACGAGATGGCTCTGCTGGACCCGGCTGGCGAAAGCGCGGGGGCAGAGATGGACCCCGGCGCTCCGCTGGACAACTGGCTGAGTCTCAATGGCCGGGTGTTCGACGGTGAACTGAGTATCGACTGGAGCTTCAGCTCGCAGATGTTCGGCGAGGACCAGGTGCGTCGCCTGGCCGATGACTATGTGGCTGAGCTGACGGCGCTGGTCGACTTCTGCTGCGATTCGCCACGGCATGGCGCGACGCCTTCCGATTTCCCGCTGGCGGGGTTGGACCAGGCGCGTCTGGATGCCCTGCCGGTCGCGCTGGAAGAGGTCGAGGACATCTATCCGCTGTCACCCATGCAGCAGGGCATGCTGTTCCATTCGCTGTACGAGCAGGCATCGAGCGACTACATCAATCAGATGCGTGTGGATGTGTCCGGCCTCGATATCCCGCGCTTCCGCGCAGCCTGGCAGTCCGCCCTGGACCGGCACGCGATCCTGCGCAGTGGTTTCGCCTGGCAGGGGGAGCTGCAGCAGCCCTTGCAGATCGTCTATCGACAGCGCCAGTTGCCCTTCGCCGAAGAGGACCTGAGCCAGGCGGCGAATCGGGACGCCGCGCTGCTCGCGCTGGCTGCGGCCGAGCGTGAACGCGGTTTCGAACTGCAGCGTGCGCCACTGTTGCGGCTGCTGTTGGTGAAGACTGCCGAAGGTGAGCACCACCTGATCTACACCCATCATCACATCCTGCTGGACGGATGGAGCAATGCCCAGTTGCTCAGCGAGGTGCTGGAGTCCTATGCCGGACGCTCGCCGGAGCAGCCCCGGGATGGCCGCTATAGCGACTACATCGCCTGGTTGCAGCGGCAGGACGCGGCAGCTACCGAGGCATTCTGGCGCGAGCAGATGGCGGCTCTGGACGAGCCGACGCGATTGGTCGAGGCACTGGCTCAGCCGGGACTGACATCGGACAACGGCGTCGGAGAGCACCTGCGTGAGGTGGACGCAACGGCTACCGCGCGGCTCCGGGATTTCGCCCGGCGTCACCAGGTCACTCTCAATACCCTGGTCCAGGCGGGCTGGGCGCTGCTCCTGCAACGCTATACCGGACAACACA
The DNA here is from genome assembly GCF_020405165.1 of Pseudomonas sp. PS1(2021). Classification (NCBI taxonomy): domain Bacteria; kingdom Pseudomonadati; phylum Pseudomonadota; class Gammaproteobacteria; order Pseudomonadales; family Pseudomonadaceae; genus Pseudomonas; species Pseudomonas sp. PS1(2021). The sequence goes on from NZ_CP084484.1 coordinate 1,771,631, forward strand.
CCGTGGTCTTCGGCGCCACCGTCTCCGGGCGTCCTGCCGATCTGCCGGGTGTCGAGAATCAGGTCGGGTTGTTCATCAATACCTTGCCGGTGGTGGTAACGCTGGCTCCACAGATGACCCTCGACGAACTGCTGCAGGGGCTGCAACGGCAGAACCTGGCGTTGCGCGAACAGGAGCACACGCCTCTGTTCGAACTGCAGCGCTGGGCGGGGTTCGGCGGCGAGGCGGTTTTCGACAACCTGTTGGTGTTCGAAAACTACCCGGTGGACGAGGTGCTCGAACGGTCCTCCGCTGGAGGCGTGCGTTTCGGTGCCGTAGCGATGCACGAGCAGACCAACTATCCGCTGGCCCTGGCGCTGGGTGGCGGGGATAGCTTGTCACTGCAATTCAGCTACGATCGCGGACTGTTCCCGGCCGCTACGATCGAGCGCCTGGGTCGCCACCTGACGACTCTGCTGGAGGCATTCGCCGAACATCCGCAGCGACGTCTGGTCGATCTGCAGATGCTCGAGAAGGCGGAGCTTAGCGCTATCGGCGCTATCTGGAACCGCAGCGACTCGGGCTATCCGGCAACGCCGTTGGTACACCAGCGAGTTGCCGAGCGGGCGCGTATGGCGCCGGATGCGGTGGCGGTGATCTTCGACGAGGAAAAGCTCACCTACGCCGAACTGGATAGCCGGGCCAACCGCCTGGCCCATGCGTTGATCGCCCGAGGCGTCGGCCCCGAGGTGCGGGTGGCGATCGCCATGCAGCGCAGCGCGGAGATCATGGTGGCGTTCCTGGCGGTACTGAAGGCCGGCGGCGCCTACGTGCCGCTGGACATCGAATACCCGCGCGAGCGCCTGCTGTACATGATGCAGGACAGTCGCGCGCACCTGCTGCTGACCCATAGCCACCTGCTGGAGCGTCTGCCGATCCCCGAGGGGTTGTCCTGCCTGTCCGTGGATCGCGAGGAGGAGTGGGCCGGCTTCCCGCCCATGATCCAGAGGTGGCGCTGCACGGCGACAACCTGGCCTATGTGATCTACACCTCCGGCTCCACCGGCATGCCCAAGGGCGTGGCGGTGTCCCACGGTCCGCTGATCGCCCATATCGTGGCTACCGGCGAGCGCTACGAGATGACCCCGGAGGACTGCGAGCTGCACTTCATGTCGTTCGCCTTCGACGGTTCCCACGAAGGCTGGATGCACCCGTTGATCAACGGCGCGCGGGTGCTGATCCGCGACGACAGCCTGTGGCTGCCGGAACGGACCTACGCCGAGATGCATCGCCACGGGGTAACGGTGGGAGTGTTCCCGCCGGTGTACCTGCAGCAACTGGCCGAGCATGCCGCGCGCGACGGCAATCCGCCGCCGGTACGGGTCTACTGCTTCGGCGGCGACGCGGTGGCGCAGGCCAGCTATGACCTGGCGTGGCGGGCGTTGAAGCCGAAGTACCTGTTCAATGGCTACGGCCCGACCGAGACGGTGGTGACGCCGCTGCTGTGGAAAGCGCGGGCGGGCGATGCCTGCGGCGCGGCCTACATGCCGATCGGTACGCTGCTGGGCAACCGTAGCGGCTACATCCTCGACGGGCAGTTGAACCTGCTGCCGGTAGGCGTGGCGGGCGAACTGTACCTGGGCGGGGAAGGGGTGGCGCGTGGCTACCTGGAGCGTCCGGCGCTGACCGCCGAGCGTTTCGTGCCGGATCCCTTTGGCGCTCCGGGCAGCCGGCTGTACCGCAGCGGCGACCTGACCCGCGGGCGTGCGGATGGGGTGGTGGACTACCTCGGACGGGTGGACCACCAGGTGAAGATCCGAGGCTTCCGCATCGAACTGGGAGAGATCGAGGCGCGCCTGCGCGAGCATCCGGCGGTGCGCGAGGCGGTGGTGGTGGCCCAGCCGGGCGCGGTGGGCCAGCAGTTGGTGGGCTACGTGGTGGCGCAGGCGCCGGCGGTCGCGGATTCGCCGGAAGCGCAGGCGGAGTGCCGGGCGCAGTTGAAGACGGCGCTGCGCGAGCGCCTGCCGGAATACATGGTGCCGTCGCACCTGTTGTTCCTGGCGCGGATGCCGCTGACGCCGAACGGCAAGCTGGACCGCAAGGGCCTGCCGCAGCCGGATGCGAGCCTGTTGCAGCAGGTCTACGTGGCGCCGCGAAGCGATCTGGAGCAACAGGTCGCGGGGATCTGGGCGGAGGTCCTGCAATTGCAACAGGTCGGGCTCGACGACAACTTCTTCGAGCTTGGCGGCCACTCGTTGCTGGCGATCCAGGTGACTGCCCGGATGCAGAGCGAGGTCGGCGTGGAGCTGCCGCTGGCGGCGCTGTTCCAGACCGAGTCGCTGCAAGCCTATGCCGAGCTTGCCGCGGCGCAGACTTCCAGCAATGACACCGATTTCGATGACCTTCGTGAATTCATGAGCGAACTAGAGGCGATCTGACCCATGCTTTCCAATCCAAATCTGGACCTCGTGTCCCGCTTCGTTCGCCTGCCTCTGGCGCAGCAGAAATTGTTCTATCAGCGTGTCCAGGCCAAGGGCATGAGCTTCGCCCGCCTGCCGATCCCGCAGACTCGCCAGGAGATGGACAACCTGCCGCTGTCCTATGCCCAAGAGCGGCAGTGGTTCCTCTGGCAGCTGGAGCCGGAGAGTTCCGCCTACCACATTCCTACCGCCCTGCGCCTGCGCGGCAGGTTGGACATTGCGTCCTTGCAGCGCAGCTTCGCGGCGCTCGTCGAGCGGCACGAAAGCCTGCGCACGCGGATCGCGCGGATGGGTGATGAATGGGTGCAGGTCGTCTCCGCCGACGTCTCGCTGGCGCTCGAAGTCGAAGTGCAACGGGGACTCGACGAACAGCGATTGCTGGAGCGGGTCGAGGCGGAGATCGCACGACCCTTCGATCTCGAACAGGGACCGTTACTGCGGGTGACTTTGCTGGAGGTGGACGCCGACGAGCATGTGCTGGTCATGGTCCAGCACCATATCGTCTCCGACGGTTGGTCGATGCAATTGATGGTCGAGGAACTGGTCCAGCTCTATGCCGCCTATAGCCAAGGGCTCGACGTGGTGTTGCCGGCCCTGCCGATCCAGTACGCGGACTACGCCCTGTGGCAGCGCAGCTGGATGGAGGCGGGGGAAAAGGAGCGCCAATTGGCGTACTGGACCGGCCTGCTGGGCGGCGAGCAGCCGGTGATCGAGTTGCCCCTCGATCACCCGCGGCAGCCGCTGCGCAGCTATCGTGGAGCGCAATTGGACCTGGAACTGGAGCCACACCTGGCCCTTGCCTTGAAACAGCTGGTTCAGCGCAAGGGTGTGACCATGTTCATGCTGTTGCTGGCTTCCTTCCAGGCGCTGTTGCATCGCTATAGCGGACAGGCGGATATCCGTGTCGGCGTGCCGATCGCCAACCGTAACCGGGTTGAAACCGAGCGGCTGATCGGTTTCTTCGTCAACACCCAGGTGCTCAAGGCCGACATCAATGGCCGGATGGGTTTCGACGAGTTGCTGGCCCAGGCCCGCCAGCGCGCGCTGGAGGCCCAGGCGCACCAGGACCTGCCGTTCGAGCAACTGGTGGAGGCTCTGCAGCCGGAACGCAGCCTTGGCCACAATCCGTTGTTCCAGGTCATGTTCAATCACCAGGCCGACTCTCGTTCGGCCAACCAGGGCGTGCAACTGCCAGGCCTGTCGCTGGAGCGGATGGAGTGGCGGAGCAGCTCCGTGGCCTTCGACCTGACGCTGGACGTGCACGAGGCCGAGGACGGTATCTGGGCATCGTTCGGCTATGCCACGGATCTGTTCGAGGCCTCGACCGTCGAGCGCCTGGCTCGGCACTGGCAGAATCTCCTGCGCGGCATCGTGGCCGAACCGGGCCGGCCGGTCGCCGAGTTGCCGCTGTTGCTGGACGAGGAGCGCGATTGCCTGTTGCGGGCCTGGGCAGAGAACGCCGACGAGGGTGGGTTGCCGCCCCTGGTCCAGTTGCAGATCCAGGAGCAGGCCCGTCTGCGTCCGCAGGCGCAAGCACTGGCGCTGGAGGGGCAGGCCTTGAGCTACGCCGAGCTCAATGCCCGCGCCAATCGTCTGGCTCACTGCCTGATAGCGCGTGGCGTCGGTCCCGATGTGCTGGTGGGAATCGCCGTCGAGCGCTCGCTGGACATGGTGGTCGGTCTGCTGGCGATTCTCAAGGCCGGTGGTGCCTATGTGCCGCTGGACCCGACCTATCCGCAGGACCGTTTGCGTCACATGCTCGAGGACAGCGCCGTCGGCCTGTTGCTCAGCCAGGAGCATTTGCTGCCCGGGCTGCCTTTGCACGAAGGGCTGGAGGTGCTCTCCATCGACCGCCTGGAACGGGACGCATCGGTGTCTACGGATGATCCGGTGGTGAACCTGCGGCCGGAGAACCTGGCCTATGTGATCTACACCTCCGGCTCCACCGGAAAACCCAAGGGCGTGGCCATCAGCCATGCGGCGCTTGCGCAGTTCTCGCGTATCGCCAGTGGTTATTCCGCGCTCACCCCGGAGGATCGGATATTGCAGTTCGCCACCCTGAGCTTCGACGGCTTCGTCGAACAGCTCTATCCGGCGCTGACCCGTGGTGCCTGCGTGGTCCTGCGTGGCGGCGACCTCTGGGATACCGGTGAGCTGTATCGGCAGATAGTCGAGCAGGGCGTGACCCTTGCCGACCTGCCCACGGCGTACTGGAACCTGTTCCTGCTCGATGCCCTGGCCGAGCCACGGCGTTCCTACGGTGCCTTGCGGCAGATCCACATCGGTGGCGAAGCCATGCCACTGGAGGGGCCGAAGCTCTGGCGGCAAGCCGGCATGGGCCGGGTGAGGCTGCTCAATACCTATGGACCGACCGAGGCCACGGTGGTGTCCAGCGTCTTCGATTGTTCCGCCGAGAACGCCCGGGTGGGCAATGCCAGTCCTATCGGCCAGGCGCTACCCGGCCGTACGTTGCTGGTGCTGGATGAACATCTCGGCCTACTGCCCGTAGGGGCGGTAGGCGAGCTTTATATTGCCAGCCGTGCCGGGCTGGCCCGTGCCTACCACGATCGGCCCGGCTTGACCGCCGAGCGCCTCTTGCCCGACCCCTTCGGCGAACCGGGCTCGAGGCTCTACCGGACCGGCGACCTGGCGCGCCGACGCGGTGACGGCGTGATCGAGTACATGGGGCGTGCCGACCATCAGGTGAAGATCCGCGGCTTCCGCATCGAGCTGGGGGAGGTCGAAGCCCGCCTCCTGGACTTGGAGGGAATACGCGAAGCGGCGGCTCTTGCGCTGGACGGTCAACTGGTGGCCTACCTGGTGGCTGAGGGGGGCGAGGACGAAACTCGCCAGCCGGCTTTGCGCGAGCGTATCCGCACAGCGCTATGGGCCTCGCTACCGGACTACATGGTGCCCTCGCACCTGCTGTTCCTCGAGCGGATGCCGCTCAGTCCAAATGGCAAGCTGGACCGTCGGGCGCTGCCGAAGCCGGATGCCGGCCTGATGCAACGCGACCACATGGCGCCGGCGAGCGCGCTGGAGAAAGACGTGGCCGCGATATGGGGCGAGTTGCTGGGCGTCGAACGGGTCGGCCTGACCGACAACTTCTTCGAATTGGGCGGACACTCGCTGCTGGCGACGCGCCTGGTCTCGCGGATTCGCCAGGATCTCGGTATCGAAGTCAGCCTGAAGAGCCTTTTCGAGCAGCCGGTCCTGCAGGGATTCGTCGAGAGCCTGGGCGAGAAACCGGCGGAGGTTCCGCCGATCATGCCCGTTACCCGCGAGCAGCCGCTGCCGTTGTCCTATGCACAGGAGCGCCAGTGGTTCCTCTGGCAATTGGAACCGGAGAGCGCGGCCTATCACATTCCCGCCGCCCTGCGCTTGCGCGGCGGCCTCGATGTCGTCGCGCTACAGCGCAGTTTCGAGCGCCTCGCACAGCGTCACGAGTCGTTGCGTACCCGCTTCCGCCAGGAAGGCCTGCGTACCGTTCAGGTGGTGGACGCCGATGGGCAGTTGCAGGTTTCCCGGCATAGCCTGGCGAATGTCGATGACGCGTCGCTCAGGGCGGCAGTCGAAGCGGAGATGGCCAGGCCCTTCGACCTACGGACGGATGCGTTGCTGCGGATCAGTCTGTTCGAAGTGGCTCCGAATGACCATGTGCTGGTCATGGTCCAGCACCATATCGTCTCCGACGGTTGGTCGATGCAGTTGATGGTCGAAGAGCTGGTCCAGCTCTATGCCGCCTACAGCCAGGGGCGCGAAGCGGCCCTGCCGGCGCTGCCGATACAGTATCCGGACTATGCCGTCTGGCAGCGCGAATGGATGGAGGCCGGAGAGAGGGAGCGCCAGTTGGCGTACTGGATCGGCCTGCTGGGTGGCGAACAGCCGGTGCTGGAGCTGCCGTTCGATCGTCCCCGTCCTGCGGAGCAGAGCTTTCGCGGCGCGCGGCTGGAGTTCGAACTCGGCGCCGAGCGGGCCAGGCGGCTGAAGGCGCTTGCCCAACGGCAGGGTGCGAGTACCTTCATGTTGCTGCTGGCGTCGTTCCAGGCGCTGCTGTATCGCTACAGCGGTCAGTCGGATATCCGTGTCGGCGTGCCGGTCGCCAATCGCAACCGGGTCGAAACCGAGCGACTGATCGGGTTCTTCGTCAACACCCAGGTGCTCAAGGCCGACATCGATGGGCAGATGGGGTTCGACCGATTGCTGCACCAGGTTCGCCAGCGCTCGCTGGAGGCGCAGGCGCACCAGGACTTGCCGTTCGAGCAGCTGGTGGAAGCCTTGCAACCGGAGCGCAGTCTCAGCCACAGCCCGCTGTTCCAGGTGCTATTCAACTACCAGGCGGAGCGGGGCGAGCACGGCTTGCCGGAAGTCGCGGGACTGAGCATCGAAGAGCAGGCGTGGGAAAGCCATACGGCGCAGTTCGACCTGGTGTTGGATACCTGTGAGTCCGAGTCGGACATCTGGGCGGCGCTGGTCTATGCGACCGATCTATTCGATGCTTCGACCGCAGAGCGCCTGGTACGGCATTGGCAGAACCTGCTGGATGCGATCCTGGCGATGCCTGACGCTCGCCTGGGGGAGCTGGACATGCTCGACCGCGAGGAGCGCGAAGTCATCGGGCAGCTCTGGAACCGCAGCGATTCGGGCTATCCGGCAACGCCGCTGGTACACCAGCGAGTGGCCGAGCGGGCGCGTATGGCGCCGGATGCGGTGGCGGTGATCTTCGACGAGGAAAAGCTCACCTACGCCGAACTGGATAGCCGGGCCAACCGCCTGGCCCATGCGTTGATCGCCCGAGGCGTCGGCCCCGAGGTGCGGGTGGCGATCGCCATGCAGCGCAGCGCGGAGATCATGGTGGCGTTCCTGGCGGTACTGAAGGCCGGCGGCGCCTACGTGCCGCTGGACATCGAATACCCGCGCGAGCGCCTGCTGTACATGATGCAGGACAGTCGCGCGCACCTGCTGCTGACCCATAGCCACCTGCTGGAGCGTCTGCCGATCCCCGAGGGGTTGTCCTGCCTGTCCGTGGATCGCGAGGAGGAGTGGGCCGGCTTCCCGCCCATGATCCAGAGGTGGCGCTGCACGGCGACAACCTGGCCTATGTGATCTACACCTCCGGCTCCACCGGCATGCCCAAGGGCGTGGCGGTGTCCCACGGTCCGCTGATCGCCCATATCGTGGCTACCGGCGAGCGCTACGAGATGACCCCGGAGGACTGCGAGCTGCACTTCATGTCGTTCGCCTTCGACGGTTCCCACGAAGGCTGGATGCACCCGTTGATCAACGGCGCGCGGGTGCTGATCCGCGACGACAGCCTGTGGCTGCCGGAACGGACCTACGCCGAGATGCATCGCCACGGGGTAACGGTGGGGGTGTTCCCGCCGGTGTACCTGCAGCAACTGGCCGAGCATGCCGCGCGCGACGGCAATCCGCCGCCGGTACGGGTCTATTGCTTCGGCGGCGACGCGGTGGCGCAGGCCAGCTATGACCTGGCGTGGCGGGCGCTGAAGCCGAAGTACCTGTTCAACGGCTACGGCCCGACCGAGACGGTGGTGACGCCGCTGCTGTGGAAAGCGCGGGCGGGCGATGCCTGCGGCGCGGCCTACATGCCGATCGGTACGCTGCTGGGCAACCGTAGCGGCTACATCCTCGACGGGCAGTTGAACCTGTTGCCGGTAGGCGTGGCGGGCGAACTGTACCTGGGCGGGGAAGGGGTGGCGCGTGGCTACCTGGAGCGTCCGGCGCTGACCGCCGAGCGTTTCGTGCCGGATCCCTTTGGCGCGCCGGGCAGCCGGCTGTACCGCAGCGGCGACCTGACCCGTGGGCGTGCGGATGGGGTGGTGGACTACCTCGGACGGGTGGACCACCAGGTGAAGATCCGAGGCTTCCGCATCGAACTGGGAGAGATCGAGGCGCGCCTGCGCGAGCATCCGGCGGTGCGCGAGGCGGTGGTGGTGGCCCAGCCGGGTGCGGTGGGCCAGCAGTTGGTGGGCTACGTGGTGGCGCAGGCGCCGGCGGTCGCGGATTCGCCGGAAGCGCAGGCGGAGTGCCGGGCGCAGTTGAAGACGGCGCTGCGCGAGCGCCTGCCGGAATACATGGTGCCGTCGCACCTGTTGTTCCTGGCGCGGATGCCGCTGACGCCGAACGGCAAGCTGGACCGCAAGGGCCTGCCACAGCCGGATGCGAGCCTGTTGCAGCAGGTCTACGTGGCGCCGCGAAGCGATCTGGAGCAACAGGTCGCGGGGATCTGGGCGGAGGTCCTGCAATTGCAACAGGTCGGGCTCGACGACAACTTCTTCGAACTCGGCGGCCACTCGTTGCTGGCCACCCAGGTCATTGGCCGCCTACGCGAACGACTGCACCTGGAGGTGCCGATCAAGTCGATGTTCACCGCGGAGACACTGGGTGAGTTCTGCCACGGCGTCGAGACCCTCAAGGCCGAGAGCGCGCCGGTGGAAGATGCCCTGGCTAAATCCCTGGAGGCGCTCAAACGTCTATCTGCCGATGAACTTGAAAAACTGATTTCCTAAGAGGCGGTAGCGTGCAAGCACTCATAGAGAAGGTGGGCTCCCTTTCCCCCCAGGAAAGGAAGGCATTGGCTGTCCTGCTCAAGCAGCAAGGTGTCAATCTCTTCGAGATCGCGCCAGTGTTCAAGCGCCAGGACGGCGAGCCCCTGCGGCTCTCCTATGCCCAGGAGCGACAGTGGTTTCTCTGGCAACTGGAGCCGGAAAGCGCGGCCTACCATATCCCGAGTGTCTTGCGTCTACGCGGGCGGCTGGACCTGGATGCCCTGCAACGCAGCTTCGACAGCCTGGTTGCGCGGCACGAGACCCTACGCACCCGTTTTCGCCTCGACGGCGACGAGGCGCGCCAGGAGATCGCCGCATCCATGGCATTGCCGCTGGATATCGTCGCGTTGGGGCCGCTCGAGGAGGGCGCCCTCGCTCGGCAGGTCGAGACGACGATCGCGCGGCCGTTCGACCTGGAGCGTGGGCCGCTGCTGCGGGTGAGCCTGTTGCGGCTGGCCGAGGACGACCATGTGCTGGTGCTGGTCCAGCATCACATCGTGTCCGACGGTTGGTCGATGCAGGTGATGGTCGAGGAACTGGTCCAGCTCTATGCCGCCTATAGTCGAGGGCTCGAGGTAGCGCTGCCGGCTTTGCCGATCCAGTACGCGGACTACGCCCTGTGGCAGCGCAGCTGGATGGAGGCCGGGGAAAAGGAGCGCCAGTTGGCGTACTGGACCGGCCTGCTGGGCGGCGAGCAGCCGGTGCTGGAGTTGCCGTTCGACCGGCCGCGCCCGGTTCGGCAAAGCCATCGTGGTGCCCAGTTCATCCTGGAACTGGATATTGATCTGTCCCAGGCGCTCAGGCGCGTGGCCCAGCAGGAGGGGGCTACTGCCTTCGCCCTGTTGCTGGCTTCCTTCCAGGCGCTGCTGTATCGCTACAGCGGGCAGGCGGATATCCGTGTCGGCGTGCCGATCGCCAATCGCAACCGCGTGGAGACCGAGCGACTGATCGGCTTCTTCGTCAACACCCAGGTGCTCAAGGCCGACCTGGACGGTCGGATGGGCTTCGACGAGCTGCTGGCCCAGGCCCGCCAACGCGCGCTGGAAGCCCAGGCGCACCAGGACCTGCCGTTCGAGCAACTGGTGGAGGCCTTGCAGCCGGAGCGCAGTCTTAGCCACAACCCACTGTTCCAGGTGCTGTTCAACTACCAGAGCGAAGCCCGTGGCAACGGCCAGGCATTCCGCTTCGATGAGTTACAGATGGAAAGCGTGCAGTTCGACAGCCGGACGGCGCAGTTCGACTTGACGTTGGACCTGACGGACGAAGAGCAGCGTTTTTGCGCCGTTTTCGACTACGCCACCGACCTGTTCGACGCCTCCACCGTGGAACGCCTGGCCGGCCATTGGCGCAACCTGTTGCGCGGCATCGTCGCCAACCCACGACAGCGGCTCGGCGAGTTGCCGCTGCTGGATGCGCCGGAGCGCCGGCAGACCCTCTCCGAATGGAACCCGGCCCAGTGCGAGTGCGTGGTGCAGGGCACCTTGCAGCAGCGTTTCGAGGAGCAGGCGCGGCAACGGCCACAGGCGGTTGCGCTGATCCTCGACGAACAACGGTTGAGCTACGGCGAACTGAATGCGCGGGCCAATCGCTTGGCGCACTGCCTGATCGCCCGCGGCGTTGGCGCGGACGTGCCGGTCGGGCTGGCGCTGGAGCGTTCGCTGGACATGCTGGTCGGCTTGCTGGCGATCCTCAAGGCCGGCGGCGCCTACCTGCCGTTGGACCCGGCGGCGCCAGAGGAGCGCCTGGCGCATATCCTCGACGACAGTGGGGTACGGCTGCTGCTGACCCAGGGGCATCTGCTCGAGCGCCTGCCACGGCAGGCGGGGGTGGAGGTGCTGGCCATCGACGGACTGGTGCTGGATGGCTACGCCGAGAGCGATCCGCTCCCGACGCTATCTGCGGACAACCTGGCCTACGTGATCTATACCTCGGGCTCGACCGGCAAGCCCAAGGGCACGTTGCTCACCCACCGCAACGCGCTGCGCCTGTTCAGCGCCACCGAGGCCTGGTTCGGCTTCGACGAGCGGGACGTGTGGACATTGTTCCATTCCTACGCCTTCGATTTCTCAGTCTGGGAAATCTTCGGCGCGCTGCTCTATGGCGGGCGCCTGGTGATCGTGCCGCAATGGGTGAGCCGTTCGCCGGAAGACTTCTACCGTCTGCTGTGCCGCGAAGGCGTGACGGTGCTCAACCAGACGCCGTCGGCGTTCAAGCAACTGATGGCGGTGGCCTGTTCCGCCGACATGGCGACGCAGCAGCCGGCGCTGCGCTACGTGATCTTCGGTGGCGAGGCGCTGGATCTGCAGAGCCTGCGGCCGTGGTTCCAGCGCTTCGGCGATCGCCAGCCGCAACTGGTGAACATGTACGGCATCACCGAGACCACGGTGCACGTAACCTACCGTCCGGTGAGCGAAGCCGACCTGGAGGGTGGCCTGGTCAGTCCGATTGGCGGGACCATCCCGGACCTGTCCTGGTACATCCTCGACCGTGACCTGAACCCGGTGCCGCGCGGCGCGGTGGGCGAGCTGTACATCGGTCGCGCCGGTTTGGCGCGCGGTTACCTGAGGCGGCCCGGGTTGAGTGCCACCCGCTTCGTGCCGAACCCGTTCCCCGGCGGCGCCGGCGAGCGGCTGTACCGTACCGGCGACCTGGCGCGGTTCCAGGTGGATGGCAATATCGAGTACATCGGGCGTATCGACCACCAGGTGAAGGTTCGCGGCTTCCGTATCGAACTGGGTGAGATCGAAGCGGCGCTCGCCGGTCTGGCCGGGGTACGCGATGCCGTGGTGCTGGCCCATGACGGGGTCGGCGGCACGCAACTGGTGGGATACGTGGTGGCGGACTCGGCGGAGGATGCCGAGCGTCTGCGGGAGTCGCTGCGGGAGTCGCTGAAGCGGCACCTGCCGGACTACATGGTGCCGGCGCACCTGATGCTGCTGGAGCGGATGCCGCTGACGGTCAATGGCAAGCTCGACCGGCAGGCGTTGCCGCAACCGGATGCGAGCCTGTCGCAACAGGCCTATCGAGCGCCCGGTAGCGAGCTGGAGCAGCGCATCGCAGCGATCTGGGCGGAGATCCTGGGAGTGGAACGGGTCGGCCTGGACGACAACTTCTTCGAACTGGGCGGTCATTCGTTGCTGGCTACCCGGGTGATTTCTCGGGTTCGCCAGGAGCAGCAGTTGGACGCAAGCCTGAAGGCGTTGTTCGAGCGGCCGGTTCTGGAAGCGTTCGCCCAGGGATTGGAACGCACGACGGATGCGGTCTCGACGATACCGCTTGCCGATCGGCAGCAACCGTTGGCACTGTCCTTCGCTCAGGAGCGTCAGTGGTTCCTCTGGCAACTGGAGCCGGAAAGCGCGGCCTACCATATTCCGAGTGCCTTGCGCCTACGCGGGCGGCTGGACGTGGATGCCTTGCAACGCAGCTTCGACAGCCTGGTCGCGCGGCATGAAACCTTGCGTACCCGCTTCCGGCTGGAGGGAGGGCGTTCGTACCAGCAGGTACAACCTGCGGTTAGCGTTTCCATCGAGCGGGAACAGTTCGGTGAGGAAGGCCTGATCGAACGGATACAGGCCATCGTTGTGCAGCCATTCGACCTGGAACGGGAGCCGCTGCTGCGGGTGAACCTGTTGCAACTGGCCGAGGACGACCATGTACTGGTGCTGGTCCAGCACCACATCGTGTCCGATGGTTGGTCGATGCAGGTGATGGTCGAGGAACTGGTCCAGCTCTATGCCGCTTATAGTCGAGGGCTCGACGTGGTGTTGCCGGCCCTGCCGATCCAGTACGCGGACTACGCCCTGTGGCAGCGCAGCTGGATGGAGGCGGGGGAAAAGGAGCGCCAGTTGGCGTACTGGACCGGCCTGCTGGGCGGCGAGCAGCCGGTGCTGGAGTTGCCGTTCGATCGGCCGCGTCCGGCCCGGCAGAGCCATCGTGGCGCGCAGTTGGGTTTCGAGCTACCGCGGGAACTGGTCGAGGCCGTGAGAGCCTTGGCCCAGCGTGAAGGCGCCAGTAGTTTCATGCTGTTGCTGGCCTCGTTCCAGACGCTGTTGTATCGCTACAGCGGGCAGGCGGATATCCGTGTCGGCGTGCCGATCGCCAATCGCAACCGCGTGGAGACCGAGCGGCTGATCGGCTTCTTCGTCAATACCCAGGTGCTCAAGGCCGACCTGGACGGTCGGATGGGCTTCGACGAGCTGCTGGCCCAGGCCCGCCAACGCGCGCTGGAGGCTCAGGCGCACCAGGACCTGCCGTTCGAGCAACTGGTGGAAGCCTTGCAGCCGGAGCGCAATGCCAGCCATAACCCACTGTTCCAGGTGCTGTTCAACCATCAGAGCGAGATACGCTCGGTGACGCCCGAGGTTCAGTTGGAGGACCTGCGTCTGGAAGGCCTGGCCTGGGACGGCCAGACTGCGCAGTTCGACCTGACGCTGGATATTCAGGAAGACGAAAACGGCATCTGGGCCTCCTTCGACTATGCCACCGACCTGTTCGACGCCTCCACCGTGGAACGCCTGGCCGGCCATTGGCGCAACCTGTTGCGCGGCATCGTCGCCAACCCACGACAGCGGCTCGGCGAGTTGCCGCTGCTGGATGCGCCGGAGCGCCGGCAGACCCTCTCCGAATGGAACCCGGCCCAGCGCGAGTGCGTGGTGCAGGGCACCTTGCAGCAGCGTTTCGAGGAACAGGCGCGGCAACGGCCGCAGGCGGTTGCGCTGATCCTCGACGAACAACGGCTGAGCTACGGCGAACTGAATGCGCGGGCCAATCGCCTGGCGCACTGCCTGATCGCCCGCGGCGTTGGCGCGGACGTGCCGGTCGGGCTGGCGCTGGAGCGTTCGCTGGACATGCTGGTCGGCTTGCTGGCGATCCTCAAGGCCGGCGGCGCCTACCTGCCGTTGGACCCGGCGGCGCCAGAGGAGCGCCTGGCGCATATCCTCGACGACAGTGGGGTACGGCTGCTGCTGACCCAGGGGCATCTGCTCGAGCGCCTGCCACGGCAGGCGGGGGTGGAGGTGCTGGCCATCGACGGACTGGTGCTGGATGGCTATGCCGAGAGCGATCCGCTCCCGACGCTATCGGCGGACAACCTGGCCTACGTGATCTATACCTCGGGCTCGACCGGCAAGCCCAAGGGCACATTGCTCACCCACCGCAACGCGCTGCGCCTGTTCAGCGCCACCGAGGCCTGGTTCGGCTTCGACGAGCGGGACGTGTGGACGTTGTTCCATTCCTACGCCTTCGATTTCTCGGTCTGGGAAATCTTCGGCGCGCTGCTCTATGGCGGGCGCCTGGTGATCGTGCCGCAATGGGTGAGCCGTTCGCCGGAAGACTTCTACCGTCTGCTGTGCCGCGAAGGCGTGACGGTGCTCAACCAGACGCCGTCGGCGTTCAAGCAACTGATGGCGGTGGCCTGTTCCGCCGACATGGCGACGCAGCAGCCGGCGCTGCGCTACGTGATCTTCGGTGGCGAGGCGCTGGATCTGCAGAGCCTGCGGCCGTGGTTCCAGCGCTTCGGCGATCGCCAGCCGCAACTGGTGAACATGTACGGCATCACCGAGACCACGGTGCACGTAACCTACCGTCCGGTGAGCGAAGCCGACCTGGAGGGTGGCCTGGTCAGTCCGATTGGCGGGACCATCCCGGACCTGTCCTGGTACATCCTCGACCGTGACCTGAACCCGGTGCCGCGCGGCGCGGTGGGCGAGCTGTACATCGGTCGCGCCGGTTTGGCGCGCGGTTACCTGAGGCGGCCCGGGTTGAGTGCCACCCGCTTCGTGCCGAACCCGTTCCCCGGCGGCGCCGGCGAGCGGCTGTACCGTACCGGCGACCTGGCGCGGTTCCAGGTGGATGGCAATATCGAGTACATCGGGCGTATCGACCACCAGGTGAAGGTTCGCGGCTTCCGTATCGAACTGGGTGAGATCGAAGCGGCGCTCGCCGGTCTGGCCGGGGTACGCGATGCCGTGGTGCTGGCCCATGACGGGGTCGGCGGCACGCAACTGGTGGGATACGTGGTGGCGGACTCGGCGGAGGATGCCGAGCGTCTGCGGGAGTCGCTGCGGGAGTCGCTGAAGCGGCACCTGCCGGACTACATGGTGCCGGCGCACCTGATGCTGCTGGAGCGGATGCCGCTGACGGTCAATGGCAAGCTCGACCGGCAGGCGTTGCCGCAACCGGATGCGAGCCTGTCGCAACAGGCCTATCGAGCGCCCGGTAGCGAGCTGGAGCAGCGCATCGCAGCGATCTGGGCGGAGATCCTGGGAGTGGAACGGGTCGGCCTGGACGACAACTTCTTCGAACTGGGCGGTCATTCG
Source organism: Pseudomonas sp. PS1(2021) (assembly GCF_020405165.1). Taxonomy (NCBI): domain Bacteria; kingdom Pseudomonadati; phylum Pseudomonadota; class Gammaproteobacteria; order Pseudomonadales; family Pseudomonadaceae; genus Pseudomonas; species Pseudomonas sp. PS1(2021). The sequence goes on from NZ_CP084484.1 coordinate 1,786,975, forward strand.
TTGTTGCTGCTGATGCTCAAGGAGCGGATCGGCGATACCTGCCAGGCTACGCTGAGCATCAGCCAACTGATGACCCATGCCAGCGTCGCGGAACAGGCGGCATGCATCGAGGGGCAGGCGCGTGAGTCGTTGCTGGTGCCGCTCAACGGCAGGCGCGAAGGTTCGCCGCTGTTCATGTTCCATCCGAGTTTCGGCTCTGTGCACTGTTACAAGACCCTCGCCATGGCGCTGCGGGATCGCCATCCGGTCAAGGGTGTTGTCTGCCGTGCCCTGCTGGGCGCTGGTCGCGAGGTGCCGGAGTGGGACGATATGGTTGCGGAATACGCCGAGCAATTGCTGCAGGAGCACCCCGAAGGGGCTTTCAACCTGGCGGGATGGTCGCTCGGCGGCAACCTGGCGATGGATGTCGCGGCCCGGCTGGAGCAGCGTGGGCGGCAGGTGGCCTTCGTCGGCTGGATCGATGCGCCGGCACCGGTCAGGGTCGAAGCGTTCTGGAACGAGATCGGGCCGACGCCGGAGGCAGTCCCGAACCCATCCGTGGCCGAGATGCGGGTGGAACTGCTCGGTGTCATGTTTCCGGAGCGGGCCGAGCATATCGAACGGGCCTGGTCATCGATCTGCTCCGCCACGACGGACGATGAGCAGCGCTGGACGAGGATGAGCGACTGGGCGGAAGCGGAGATCGGCGCCGAGTTCGCGACACTGCGCAGCGAAATCGCACAGAGCAACGAACTGGAAGTGTCCTGGGAGTTGAAACAGATCCTCGACGAGCGCCTGAAAGCGATGGATTACCCGCGTCTGACGGCGAAGGTCAGCCTCTGGTGGGCCGCGCGCAGCACCAATGCCATCCAGCGGAGCGCGGTGGAGCGCTCGATGGCCGAGGCGATCGGGGCTGAGCGTGTCGAACCGGTGCGGGTGCTGGATACCCGGCACGACAAGATCATCGACCACCCTGAGTTTGTGCAGAGCTTCCGGGCCGCCCTGGAGTATGCCGGGCGCTGATCTCAGGTCCGTTCCGTTCAAAGCCCGCCTTCAGGCGGGCTCTTTGTTTCTGTACAGGAATCATTTGGTGTCGTGCCGACAGGCGTCTTCGGCGATGGGGCGCGTGGGGTAGCCGAGAAGCAGAACGCCCCGCATTGCGGGGCGTTCTTTTTCGCAGCCGGGCTCAGAAGTCCCAGCGAGTGCTGAACATCAGGTTCCGTGGATCGCCATAGGATGCCGAGGTGTAGAAGCCGATGTTGGTGTAGTAGGTCTTGTCGAAGACGTTGTTGACGTTGACGCTGGCCGACAGCTTGTCGGTGATCTGGTAGCGGGCCATCAGGTCCACCAGCCAGTAGTCTTCCTGGGAGAACTTTTCCCAGCGGCTGCGGGGATTGTTGTAGACCATCTGCCAGCTCTTGCCCTGCCAGCGGGCGCCGCCGCCGACCGTGAGCTTGTCCAGGGCGCCCTTGAACTTGTAGCTGGTGTAGAGGCTCAACTGGTCCTGAGGCTCCCAGGTGGAAACCTTCTTGCCACTGTCGTCGCGAATGATCTTGTGGGTATAGCCAGCCTGAACCTGCCAGCCTGGCGCCAGTTCACCCGAGATTTCCGCCTCGTAGCCCTTGGTCTTGGCCTTGATTCCCTTGTAGGCGTAGGTGATGGCGGGGTTGGTCGGTTTGCTGTTGTAGAGGGCGTCTTCCTCCGCGCGGTTTTCCTCATGAATCTCGAAGTAGGCGAGACTGGTATTGAGTCGTCCGTCGAGATATTCGCCCTTGATGCCGATCTCGTAGTTCTGGCCTTCGTCGGGTTCGAGCAGTTTGTTGCTGCTGTCGCGATACCAACTGTCCTGCGGCATGAAGATGTCGGTATAGCTGGCGTAGACGGAGTAGGTATCGTTCAGGTCGTAGACCGCGCCGACGTAGGGAATGAAGCGTCCGGACTCGCGAATGGTCGGATTCAGGCCGGTTACCCGGTAGTCGACCACGCGTCCACCTAGGAACAGGTTCAGGTCATCGGTCACATTGAAGCGGGCGGTCATGTAGCTGCCCAACTGGCGGGTCTTGTCATCGATGTACTGGGAGGGGGTACCCCAGTCGGGCTTGCCTATATCGCCGTCCCAGTTGATGAAGTCGTCGGTGGTGTTGTCGTAGTTGCGCAGGTTCCAGTAGCTCTTGCCCTCCCAGTGGGAGAAGGAAGCCGAGGTGCCGACCACCAGCTCGTGCTCGCGACCGAGGAACTGGAAGGGGCCGGTGAGATAGATATCCAGCGAGTTGCTCTTGGTTTCGCCGGTGTACTTCTGCGCAACGATCTTGGCGCTGTTGTCCGGTGCTGGCCAGTCGCCCATGATCGCGCCGAGGGGCGCGTGGTAGCCGTTGATCTTGTGATCGAGCTGCACCTTGCCGACCCAGCCGTTGGCGAAATTGTGCTCGAGGTTGGCGAAGACGGTGCGGGTGTACTGTTCCCAACTGCTCCACTTGGCTCCGTTGTTGAAGGAGCGGGAGACGTCGTTGCGGTTGCCCTGGCTGTCGAAGAGCGGGAAGCTGCCCGACCAGCCCGATCCCTTGGGATCGTTGTCCTGATAGTCGGCGCCGACGGTAAGCATGGTGTCGGGATTCAGATCGAACTCGAGGATGCCGTAGTAGACGCTGGTTTTGCGCTCGTAGTGATCCATGAACGAGTGCTTGTCCTGGTAGGCGGCTACCGCCCGGCCGCGGACGTTGCCGGACTCGGTCAGCGGGCCGCTGACGTCCAGTTCGGAGCGGTAATTGTCCCAACTGCCCGCGCCCAGTTCGACATGGCCCTTGAATTCATGGGTAGGTTTCTTGCGGATCAGGTTGATCGTGGCGCCGAGGGACCCCGCACCGGTGAGCAGGCCGGTCGCCCCCTTGAGTACTTCCACCCGGTCGTAGATGGCCATGTCACTGAGCGTATTGCCCGCGGAGTAGCCGACGTTGCGGGCCGTCGAGGGAATCCCGTCGTACTGGAAGTTGTTGATCGAGAAGCCGCGGGCATAGTAGTTGTTGCGGTCAGTGTCGTAGGCCGAGACGGTGATGCCCGGCGTATGGCGCATGACGTCGTCGATGTTGTTGAGGCCGAAGTCGTCCATGTTCTGGCGGGTGACCACGGTGATCGACTGGGGCGTCTCGCGCGGAGTCAGGACCAGGCGGGTCGCCGTGGCGATAGTGCCTGGCGTATAGGAGCCGCTGTCCTCGGTGATGGTGCCCAACTGGTTGGAGGTGATCATGGTGGCGCCGAGATCGACGCTGCTGTCCGCCGCCTCGGCGACGCTGATGGTTATCGCATTGCCCTGGAAGTCCACCGATGCGCCGGTGCCACGAAGCAGCTCGGTAATCGCCTGGTTCGGCTCCAGCTTGCCTTTGATCGCACTGCTACGCTTGTTCCGGACCTCTTCCGGGCGATACAGCACCTGGATATCCGCCTGGCGGCCGAACTCCTGGAGTGCGCTGCCCAGCGCCTGGGGAGGGATGTCGAACTCGACTTCCTGCGCCTGGACATATCCCGCCAGCGGCAGGCTCAGGGCCATGGCGAGCGAGTGGGGAAGCATCCTGCGTTGGAAGGCACGGCGCATCAAAAACGCCTTACTCAGAGGACTGAGACCGTGTGGTGCTGGCATGGGTGATTGCTCTTCTTAGGTTGGCAAGTTGCGAATAAATGAGATCGCTTCTCAATTCTCTTAGTATGACGTTTTACCCACGGAAAACCGGATGAAAAAGTTTCACGCCGTCTCGGTTTCCTTGACGACCTTGCCTGCCGAGAGCCTTATCAACTGGTCCGCCATTTCGAAATAGCGATCATCGTGGCTGATCACGATGATGGTCTTGCCCTGGCGCTTCAGGTCCGGCAACAGTTCGGTGTAGAAGACCCTGCGGAAAGCCGGGTCCTGGTCTGCGGCCCATTCGTCGAAGACCAGGACCGGCCGCTCTTCGAGCCAGGCATTGATCAGCGCAAGGCGCTTGCGCTGCCCGGTGGAGAGATCGGTGGTGCTGAAGTTTCCGTCCATGACGCTGACCTTGTGGGCGATTTCCAGGCGTTGCAGATATTGGGTCGCGTTCTGCAACGAAGCCTGCTTGCCCTGGACCAGGTCGTCGAAGAGGTAGTAGTCGGCGAAGATGGTGCTGAAGAGCTGGCGGTAATCGTCGCGGGTCTCCGCGCTGACCGGTTCTCCGTTGAGAAGGATCTCGCCGGACTGCGGGCGATAGAGGCCGAGCAGCAGCTTGATCAAGGTCGTCTTGCCGCAGCCGTTCTCGCCGACGATGAAGACGATGTCACCTTGGGCGATACGCAGATTGATAGGGCCCAGATGGAACGGTTCGCTGCCTTCGACGGCGGGGGGGCTGTAGCGAACGTCGCGCAGTTCCAGGCTGTCGACGGTCTTGTCCGGGGCCTCCTGTTCGCTGAGCAGAAGATGGGGTTCGGGAGAGGAAAAACGCTCGGAAAGTTCGGCGACCCGCTGGAAGGCGACCTGGGCGCGGCTGACGATGGGAAGGATGGTCACCACCTGTTCGAGTGGTCCCTTCATGTACAGCAGGACCATCACGAAGCCAGTGATGGCGGCCGGATTGGACGAAGGCCAGTAGGCCTGGAGCGTAAGCGCCAGACCGATCACCACGAAGAACAGCATCGAGCCGAAGGTCTTGGCCAGGATGAATATATTGATGGAGCTGATGTGGAGGTCGCGGATGTTGTTCGCGGTTTCGCTGATGCGGCCGGTGTGCATGCGATAGCGACGGGGGCGGTGGATGCGCAGTTCCTTCGCGCCCGAAGCGATGGCGGTGTAGTGCTTCTGCAATTCGTCTTCGAGATCGCGGGCGGCATAGAACCCTTTGAAACCGCGGGAGCGCGCCAGGTACTGGGCTGCCGTGCCGATGACGATGGCGACGACTGTCAGCAGGAACATCGGGACCGATAGGTAGGCGAGGTAACCCAGGCAACCGAAAGTGATGGTCAGGGCGATGGCCAGTGGGGTGAAGGAAAAGGAGAAGTCGCTGATGGTGTCAATGTCGTGTGTCAGTACCGGAATGAGACGGTGGGTCCGGTAGCGCTCGATCTGCTCGATGGGCGCCGAGAGGACTTTCTCGCCGAGTTCCTTGCGCAGCTTCGCGATGATGTGTTGGCCGACGTAGCTGGTACCGATGTCGGAGACGATCGAACTGACCAATGCCAGCAGGCAGAGTCCGCCGAACGACAGCAGTACGCCTTGGCCGAGGCCGTTTTCCGAGTGCAAGGCGTTGTTGATGCTGGCCAGCAGCAGGGTGATGGCAAGGCCGCCGGCCATGCCCAGTGCTATGGAGACGGCCACGATCGCTCGAAAGGGCCTGAGCAGGGCGAGCAGTTCGCGAATGGCGCCGCGCTTGGGATTGGTCATAGTTGCTTCCCGGATGTACTAGGTCGGTGGGGTCCCAGGATCGTTCCATGGCCGCTCCCGGCTGGGCCGGTAGGCATGGGACGGTTGAGTGGGGTGGCCTGGCGCAGGCTTTCGTTGCGGCACTGCGAATGCGGACGGCGACCGGCTCCAGGAGCATGCGTCACCCGTCTCGGCCTCCTTGCAGACAGACGAAGCAGGATGCCCGGTATTTAGCGGCGTTCGGCGGGGCGTAGGTTCTTCCACGTAAATTGCAGGCGATGCCGTTCGTTGCAGATCAGGAAGAGGTGTCGCGCCCGCCCGTTGCAGGTCGACGCGCGCCTCGATTCGACATGGCGCTGCCTTCCTCTGGCGCTCGATCCACTCCTGGGAATGATGAAATGACGAAAAGGAAACTGGCCTATATCTGGTCCCTGAGAAACGCCGCGGCCGACAAGGCCGGCCAGTACGTGCCGTACAAGGGCGAACAGCGGTACATGAAGTCGGTACTGGAGTCCTTGGTGGAGGCGCTGAACCAGACTGCGCTGGGCGATGCCTACGAGCTCGTGGGCGTGATCTACGACGACGACGCGGAGCTGCCTCGCGACCAGGGAAAAATCAAGGACTACGGTTTCGCCTATCGTCCCGGGCAGCAATGGTTCTATCCGGCAGACCTGCAGGTGCAAGGCAAGACCCTGAACGACCTCTTGCTCAGCGTGCCGTCCACCTACCGTCGGTACCCGCGGGGTACGCCCGAGCATGTGGCCGGCAAGAGCGATTTCGAGCGACGCCTGCATGACACCCTGGTGGAGCTGGGCGCCGATGTAGTGGTATTGGACGGGCTCCTGGTCATCCTCGATGAGCTGGTACGCCCGGGCGCTCCGTTCGCACGGCGGATCATGAATATCCATCCTGGCGTGACGCGCGAGGACTCGCCTTACGAGCGTCGTGGCGCCTATGCGACCCTGGACGCGTTGTATGGAGCGCGGGGCGAGAAGGTGGTGGATTGGGCGACCATGGAAAAGGTCGCGGTCGAGCCGCTGTACTGGACCGGAGCATCGTTCCACTATGTGGACAATGGCATCGATTCCGGCGAAGTGTTCCATGATGTGCTGAAAACGGAGATTTCACCCGACGACACCATCCTCGAGCTGCGCTGGAACAACTTCAACAACAGCCTGTTCCCGGCCTTGCACGAAGGGCTGGTGCTGCTCGCCGAGAAGCTCTGAACCCGGTTCCTTCGAGGGGTTCGAAAAGGCCGGAGCGGTGTCGTCGCTCCGGCCTTCTTCATTCTGAATCAGAGTTCGCGCGCCACGCGGAAGCCGATCCAGTCGCCGCGGTCGCTGGGGGCCGCATTGTTGCGGTTGCCCGAGCGCGAGAAGATCGGCGGCTCGCCCCAGTCGTTGCCGCGGATCTGCACCAGCTCGCACTTGTCCTCCATCCACGCGCTGCCGTCGCTCGGCGCGCCGTTGTAGTGGTCGTGCCAGCAATCGGCGACCCACTCGTAGACGTTGCCGTGCATGTCGTAGACGCCGAAGGCGTTGGGCGGGAAGCTGCCCACCGGCGAGGTGAAGTTGTAGCCATCGCTGGCGCCGTAGGTGTTGGCGTGCTTGGCGATGCTGTATTCCTTGCCTTCGTCGAACGGGAAGGGGAAGGGGCCGGCGCTGCCGGCGCGGGCGCCGTACTCGCGCTCGGCCTCGCTGAGCATGCGGTAGTGCTTGCCGGTCTTCTTCGACAGCCAGGCGGCGTAGTTCTTCACGTCGTTGTAGTCGACGCACACCGCCGGCTGGCGAGGGCCTTGCTGGTAGCGCGGCTTGCCGGCGATGCATTCGCGGCCGGGGCGGGTATCGCCGTCGGCCAGCTTGACGCCGGTGGCCTTCAGGTAGGCGTCCAGTTCGCCGGCGGTGACCTGGTAGCGGCTGATGGCGAACGGCTTGGCGAAGGTCACGTCGTGCAGCGGGCCCTCGTCGGGCTGGCGGCCGACCTCGTCGTCCGGAGTGCCCATGGTGAAGCTGCCGGCGGGCAGCACGACCATCTCCGGGCAGTCCTTGCAATCCTTGAATACCGTGCCGGGCTTCTTCGCTTCGTCGGCGAAGGCGGGGGCGGTGGCGATGATCAGTGCGGCCAGGGCCAGGGGCGATAATGCGTGCATGGCGGTTCTCGTTGAGTGGCGAAAGGGGTCAGGCGAGTTGCGGGGCGAGGATTTCCAGCACCCGGTCGATCTCCGCCTCGTCGTTCAGCAGGCTCGGCGCCAGGCGCACCACCGGGCCGACATCGCGATCCACGGCGTCGCTGATTACCCGGTGCGCCATCAGGTGTTTGGCGACCGCCTCGCAATCGCGGCCTTCGACGCGGAAGAAGGTGAAGCCCGAGGACAGCTCGGGGCTGGTCGGCGTGACCAGGCGGACCTTGGGATGCTCGCCCAGGCGCTGCTTGAGGTAGGCGTTGAGCTGGTGGATACGCGCCTGGACCTCGGCCTTGCCCAACTGCAGGTGCAGCTCGAAGGCCGTGCCCAGGGCCAGGCGATGTTCGAAGGCGTGGTAGCCGCCAGGGGTCATCAGGGTGCCGAAGTTGTCGGCGCGGGAGAAGGTCGGGATGCTCGGCACCAGGTGCTCCTGGAGCTGTTCCGAGCGGGCGATGATGACCCCGGTGCCGCGCGGGCCGAACAGCCACTTGTGGGTGCCGGCGATGAAGTAGTCGCAGTCGAAGTCGGCGAAGCTGACGTCTTCCACGCCGAAACCGTGCACGCCGTCGACCACGTAGATGATCCGGTCCTGTTCGTCGCGCTTCTGGTTGAGTTCGCGCACCAGCTTGCCGATCTCGCGGATCGGCAGCTTCACGCCGCTGCCCGACTGCACCCAGGTCATGCCCAGCACCCGGGTCTGCGGGCGGATCTGAGCGGCGATGCTGGACAGGATCTCGTCGGCGGAAACCCGATGCGGGTCCTTGAACAGCGGGAACTCGCGGACCTGGGTACCCATGCGCTTGTGCCGGTATTCCAGGGTGGTGTAGGTGGAGTAGTGCTCGTGGGAGGAGGTCAGGATCTCCTTGCCCGGCTGCACCAGCAGGCCGCCGTAGATCGCCGCCAGGCCGTCGGTGGTGCTGCCGGTGAGCGCCACCTGGCCAGGTTGCACGGCGAAGTAGCGACCTGCCCAGGCGCGAGCCTCGTCCTCGTATTTCCAGATTTCCTCGCGATGCCAGTCCACCGCTTCGCCCGGGTTGCGGTCGAAGCGGACCCGCAGGCGCTCGATGGCCTCCCGCACCGGCCGAGGGTGGGAGGTGAGGAGGAAGTTGGCGAAGTGCAGATACTGCGGGTCGAGATCGAATTGCTGGCGCAGCGCTTTCCATTTATTGCCGGCGTCGCTCGGTGCGCCTTCGGCGCGGAGCGACTGGGCAGCGGAAAGCAGCGGCAGGCCGGCGGCGAGAATGCCGGCCTGCTTGAGAAAGGTACGACGGTCGTTCATCGGGAGGTCCGTTGCGGCGTGGTCAGGGGGTAGCTGTCGGCTTGGCGCGTTTTTGCACTTCGCCCCAGGCGCGCAGGAAGTTGCCTCCCCAGAGCTTGGCGATGTCGGCATCGGAATAACCGCGGGTGATCAGTTCGGCAGTGACGTTGCGGATTTCGCTGACATCCTTCCAGCCGTCCACGCCGCCACCGTCGTTGAAGTCCGAGCTGATGCCTACGTGGTCGATGCCGACCTTCTTCACCGTGTAGTCGATGGCGTCCACCAGTTCCTTGAGGCCGGCCTTGGGCTCCTCCTCCAGGATGCCGTAGAGGGCGCTGGCGTATTCACCGAAGCGTTGTTCCGGCCAGATGGTGATGATCGGATCGCCCGGCATCAGCGCATAGTCCAGGCCTTCCAGGGGCGGCAGGTCGAAGCGCGCGCGCAGGGCGTTGAGCTTGTCCAGGGTCGGTTTGCTCAGCGGACGCAGGTAGGCGGGGAAGCCGACCACCTGGATCACGCCGCCGCTGTCCTTGATCAGTTGCATCTCGTGGTCGCTGAGGTTGCGCTTGATGTCCACCAGGGCACGTGGCGCGGAGTGCGAGGCGACGATGGGCGCTCGGCTGAGGGCGGCGACCTGTTCCAGGGCCTTGGTCGACATCTGCGAGACGTCGATGATCACCCCGAGATCGTTGAGCCGTTCGACCGCCTGCTTGCCTAGCGGGGAGAGGCCGCCCAGGGCATCCGCCGTGTCGTTGAAGAACGGCAAGGGACGGGAAGAGTCGGACCAGTCGTTGTTGCCGACATAATTGAAGCCGAACATGCGCACGCCGCGGGCGGCCCATTTGTCCAGCTGGGACAGGTCGTCGCCCAGCGGGTAGGCGTTGAGCATGCTCATGACGATGGCGAACTTGCCTTCCATGGCCAGGCGGCGAAAGTCCTCGGGGGAGTAGGCGATGCCGACCTGGTTGGGAAAGTCGCGGACCATGCCGGTGAGAATCTTGTAACGAATTTCCTGCTGGTGACGAGCCTCGTCGACGAATCCTGGGGTCGGCTTGTGCGGCGCGTTCGGGCCGTTCCACATCTCCGGCCAGCCGAAGATCGCCAGGGCAGCGCCGGACAGGCGCCCGCGGCCCGCCTTGACCAGGTCGAGCTGGTTCGGTCCGTCCTTGTCGAACTCGTTGCCTTCGGTGCCGAAGTCCGGCGGGATGGTGATCCGGCTATCGAAGGAGAGGATGCGCTCATGCAACTCCTCGGCGTGCTTCATGACCTTGCGCGGGTAGCCCGCTTCGCTCGGGCCGAAGGTCTTCCAGGCCAGCAGGCCGCCGCCGACGAGGATGAGGAAGATCGGCAAGCCGAGGTAGAGGGCCTTGCGTGTGCGTGTTCTAGTCATTGCCGTCCCAGTCAGGTTCGAGATCGAAAGCGCGGATGAGCGTCTGCCGAAGCGGACTCACCTGTCAGGGTGGGACGAGGCCGGAGCGGGAAAATTTAGCGCCGCGGGAGGGATTGTCGAGTTGCCTGTGGAACGGCATGTGGGCGGTAAATTTGCCGACGGAAGGAACGTTCTAGCTGGATAAAGCGAGCTTCACGGTTGATACAGGTAGGACGATGACGGTTTCTCGACGCGGATTCATGGCGGGCCTGGCCCTTACCGGGGCGGCGGCGCTGCCGGTGGCTTACTACACACATCGTCATCTGACCCGCGAAGAGGAGCCGCAGACGCCTGACGAGGCTTCGCTCGACCTGGCGGCTACCGATGGCATACGACTGGGCGACCGCCTGCGCGGTCTATGGGACCTGCGCCTGGTAGGCGGCGATGCCGAACTGCCCGGGCTGCCTCGGGAGGGCTTGCAACTGGTGCTGGACGTGGCACCCAAGGGGCGCGGCCTGATTGGCTACCTGGATACTCCTGAACGTCTCCTCGCGGCGGAGCCGCCGCGCTTTCGTGTGCTTGGCGACTTGCTCGGAGCCAGTTCTGCAAGCATCCGCTGGCGTTTGGTGGACCAGGCGAGCGGTTCCGTGGCGCCGACTCACGATTGCTCGGCGGTGTTCGACGAGGTCTGGGCAGACTATGCGAACGCGGGCGACGGAACCCTGAGCGGACGCATACAGCGCCTGGAGCGTTCGCCGCTGTCGCCGAACGAGGATTTTCGCTTCGTTGCGGTAAAGCGCCACTTCCCTCTGGCCCATGAGCGCATCGTGCTCAACGAGAAACTTCTCGGTTGGCTGGTGTCGCCGCAGCACCGACTGTTCCACCAGCTATGGCACGCTTCGCGGGACAAATGGCATCGGCTTTCGGAAAAACAACGCAATGCGCTGCGCGGAGTCGGTTGGCAGCCCGGCCCGCTGGACCGCGAACGCGATGCACGAGGGCCGCGCAAGGATCGCAACGCCTCGGGTATCGACTTCTTTTTCATGCACCGGCACATGCTGCATACCGCGCGTTCCATGCAGGACCTGCCGTCCTGGGAGCGTCTGCCGCGACCTGTGGTGCCGCTGGAGTACGATCGTCCCGGCTTCATCCGTTACTTCGACAATCCGGACGGGTTTTCCGTGCCTCCGGCCTGGGTGGCAGTGGATGACGACGAGTACAGCGAGTGGCTGCATGGCCTGAAAAGCGCCGAGGCCTACCATGCCAATTTCCTGGTCTGGGAATCGCAGTACCAGGACCCGGCGTACCTGGCGAAGCTGACCCTCGGCCAGTTCGGTTCGGAGCTGGAGCTGGGCATGCATGACTGGCTGCATATGCGCTGGGCCTCGGTGACGAGGGACCCCTCCAACGGCGCCCCGGTCATGACCGACCGTTTTCCGGCCGATTTCGCCCCGCGCTGGTTCCGCCCGGAGAACGACTTCCTCGGCGACCCGTTTTCCTCCCATGTGAATCCGGTGTTCTGGTCGTTCCACGGCTGGATCGACGACCGCATCGAGGACTGGTATCGCGCCCACGAGCGTTTCCATCCTGGCGAAGTGCAGCGCCGCGAAGTGGAGGGCATCCAATGGTTCGCGCCCGGTCGATGGGTCGAGGTCGGCGATCCCTGGCTGGGCCCGGCGACCCATGGATGCGGGCTTTCGGATGTCCAGGCGAGCAGCAACTCGGTGGAGCTGGACGTGGAAACCATGAAGCTGGCTTTGCGCATCATCTTCAGCGAAGAAGATCAGCTGAGCGGCTGGCTCAAGCGTGCGCCGCGGCGGCCCTGGTACGCGCGCAACCTGAAGCTGGCGCGCGACCAGCTCAGGCGCTGAACGGCGAAAGAGCGAGTAAGGATGGAGGAGGCCCGCGCAACGCGGGCCTCAGTCTTTCCGCGCGAGACCCTGGCGGTCGCTCTGCCAGCCGCCGCCGAGGGCCTTGTACAGGCCGACCGAGGCCTGCAGGCGGGCCAGTCGCAGTTGCACGGCGGCATCCTGCGCCGCGTACAGCGTGCGTTGCGTTTCGAGGACCGTCAGCAGGGTTTCCGCGCCGGCCTGGTAGCGGCTGTCGGAGAGATCGAAGGCGCGCTGCGCCTGCTCCAGCTCCTGCTGCTGCCAGTGCAACTGGCGGTCGAGGCCGTCGATGCTGTTCAGCGAGCGTTCGGTGTCGGCAAAGGCGGTGAGGATCGCCTTGCGGTAGGTTTCCAGCAGTTCTTCCTGGCGCGCCAGGCTGCGGTCGCGCTCGGCGCGCAGGCGGCCGTGGTTGAAGATCGGGGCGAGCAGGTTGGCGCCCAGGTTGTAATAGGGGTTGCGGAAAGTGTCGGCGGCGCGGTTGGCGCCGGACGACAGCGAGGCGCTCAGGGTCAGCTTGGGGAACAGCGCCGCGCGCGCCACCTGCACGTCGGCCTGGGCCGCGGCCAGTTGCGCTTCGGCGTTGGCGATATCGGGACGGCGGCTGAGCAGTTCGCTCGGCAGGCCCGTTCCGGTCTCCGGCCAGCGCAGGCTGTCGAAAGGTCGCTCGGCCACCTGTAGCGCCTGCACCGGCTCGCCGATCAGGGTGGCCAGGGTAATCAGCGCCTCATGGGCCTGCTGCTCGAGCAGCGGTAGCTGCTTGCGCTGGCTGGCGACCAGGCTGCTCTGTTGGGCGACCTCCAGGGCGGTGGCCGAGCCCGCGGCATGGCGGGTCTCCACCAGGCGCAGGACGTGCTCGGCGTTGTCCAGGTTGAGCCTGGCGATGCGCTGCTGTTCGCGCAGCGCCAATACCTGCAGGTAGCTGTTGGCGACGCCGGAGAGCAGGGTCAGCTCTACCGTGGCGCGGTCGTACTCGCTGGCCTTGAGGCTTTCCAGGGCACTGCGGTAGGCAGCCCGGCGACCGCCCCAGAAGTCCACTTCGTAGCTGGCGCTGAGGCCGGCGGAGAAGGAGTCGACGGCATCGTTGTCGGAGGTCGCGTCGGTACCGCTATAGCCCGAGCCGCGCAGGAGTTTCTGCCGGCTGGCGCCGAGCGTCGCATTCAGCTCCGGCAGCAGCGGCGCGCCGGCGATCACCGCCGAGGCCTGGGCCTGGCGCACGCGGGCCACCGCCGCGCCGAGGTCCTGGCTGTTCAGCAGGGCGCGTTGCAGCAGGCTGTCCAGTTCCGGCGCGCCGAAGGCCTTCCACCACTGGCGGATGTCGCTGGCATCGCTGCGCCCGGCCGCCAGGTAGCGCCACTGAGGGGGCGCGGCCAGGCCGCTGTCGAGGGGGGCCGGCGTGCTGCCGCAGGCGCCGAGCAGCAGGCAGGCGGAAATCAGGGAAAGATTCTTCATGGACATGTCCGTCATTGGCTGGCCAGGGCGGCCACCGGGTCCAGCTGGGCGGCCTTGCGCGCCGGCATGAAGCCGAACACCAGTCCGGTGACCAGCGCGCAACTGAAGGCGCCGACGATGGCCGACAGGGAAAAGGCCACCGCGACCTGGCCGAGCAGCAGCACGCCGCCGATGCATAGGGCCAGGGCGATCCCGGCCAGGCCGCCGACCACCGAGAGCATCGCCGCCTCGGTGAGGAACTGGCGGAGGATATCGCCCTGGCGGGCGCCGGTGGCCATGCGGATGCCGATCTCGCGGGTGCGTTCGCGCACGGTCATGAGCATGATGTTCATCACGCCGATCCCGCCTACCAGCAGGGAGATCGCGGCGATCGAGCCGAGCATCAGCGACAGGGTGTTCTGGGTCTTCGCCTCGGCCTGGATCATCGCCGCGTTGTTGGTCAGCTCGTAGTCGCGCTGGCCGCGGTGCAGGCGCAGCATCAACTGGTCGATGGCGCGTTCGGCCTGGTGCACGCGCTGGGCGTCGGCGGCGGCGATGATCACGTACTCGGGGTTGCGCGTGCCGAACAGGCGGATGCTGGCAGCGGAGTAGGGGATGGCGATGCGGTTGTCGGCATCCTTGTCGCCGGAACTGGAGCCTTTCTCGGCGAGCACGCCGATGACCTGGAACGGCACGTTCTCGATGAGGATGTAGCGGCCGATCGGGTTGGCGCTGCCGAACAGCTTCTTGCGCACCTTGTAGCCGATCACCGCGACCGTGGTAGCGGCGTCTTCGTCGCGCTCGGTGAAGTAGCTGCCCTCGGCCACCGGCCAGTTGAGGATTTCCGGGAAGTCGGTGTTGTTGCCGCCGACGTAGGCGTGGTAGTCGATGTTGCCGTAGCGCACCACCAGCTCGCCGCCGTTCACCGGCATGACCTTCTTCACCTGGGGCAGGGTGGCGATGGCGGCGACGTCGTCGCTGCTGACGATGCCCATCGGCGCGCGCGGGTTCGGCGAGTAGCCGCTGAGATAGATGATGTTCGAGCCGAACGCGCCCATCTGCGCCATCACCTGGCGCTTGCTGCCCTCGCCGACGGCGAGCATGACCACCACCGAGGCGACGCCGATGATGATCCCGAGCAGGGTCAGCGCGGTGCGGAACCGATTGATCCACATCACCCGCCAGGCGGCGCGCACCGCCTCCAGCAGTTCGGCGCGCCAGGCCCCCGAGGGTTCGCTGCTGCCCTCGGCGAGGCGCTGGCTGAGATCGTCGGCCTGCAGGTGGCGCTCGACGCCGGCGCTCGGGTGCGCCGGGCGTTCGTCGTTGGCGCTGTCGCTGACGATCTCGCCGTCGCGCACCTCGATGATGCGCTTGGCGCGGGCGGCGACGTCGCGGTCGTGGGTGATCAGGATCACCACGTGGCCCTGGCTGGCCAGCTCGTCGAGCAGCGCCATGACTTCCGCGCCGCTGTGGCTGTCGAGGGCGCCGGTGGGTTCGTCGGCGAGGATGATATGGCCGCCGTTCATCAGCGCGCGGGCGATCGACACCCGCTGTTGCTGGCCGCCGGACAACTGGTGCGGACGGTTGGCGGTGCGCTCGGCCAGGCCCAGGCGTTCGAGCAGGGCCCGCGCACGGGTGTGCCGCTCGCTCGCCGGGGTGCCGGCGTAGATCGCCGGCATCTCGACGTTTTCCTGGGCCGAGGCGGAGGGGATCAGGTGATAGCCCTGGAACACGAAGCCGAATGCCTCGCGGCGCAGCCAGGCCTGCTCGTCGCTGTCCAGTTCGGCGACGTCGTGGCCGGCGAAGTGGTAACTGCCGGAGCTGGGCCGGTCGAGGCAGCCGAGGATGTTCATCAGGGTCGACTTGCCGGAGCCGGAGGCGCCGACGATGGCGACGAACTCGCCGGCGTGGATCGACAGCGATACGCCCTTGAGTACCTCGACTTCCGGGGTGCCATTGCCGCCGTAGCGCTTGCGGATGTCGCGCAGTTCGATCAGGGGGACGGGGTGCGTGGCGTTTTCCATCAACTGTCGCTGCCGTCGGGAGCGGCCATCAGCAGGCGGTCGCCTTCCTCCAGGCCGGCAAGCACCTGTACCCGCAGGCGGTCGCTGATGCCGGTCCTGATCTGGCGGCTCTGCGGCTTGCCGTTGCTGCCGACCACCCAGGCGACCTGGCCGCCCTTGCCGTCGTCATGAATGGCGGCGACCGGCGCGGTGAGGATGTTTTCCGCGGTGGCGGCGACGAAGAACACCTGGGCGGTCATTTCCGCCATCAGTTGGTGGTCGCCGTTGTCCACGTCGACCAGCACGGTATACAGCACCACCCGGCCGCTGCCGCTCTGCCCGCCGCTGCCGCTGGTAGGGCTGCCGCCGCCCTGGTTGCTCTGGTCCAGCGGCTTGGGCGGCACCGGGAGGATCTGCCGGACCTTGCCGGTCCAGCGCCGGCCTTCGCCGCTGAGGGTCGTGAAGTAGGCCGGCATGCCGGGCTTGACCCGGCCGATGTCGGCTTCCGAAACCTGGGCCCAGACGGTCATCGGCGACAATTTGGCGATCCGCAGGATCAACGGGGTCTGCTGCTGGGCATTGAGGGTCTGGCCTTCGCGCGCATCGACCGCCACCACCGTGCCGGACATCGGCGCGTAGATGCGGGTATAGCCGAGTTCGGCTTCGTCGCTGCGCAACGAGGCCTGGGCCTGGCGGATCTGCGCCTGGTACATCTCGATCCGCGCCTGGGTGGCGAGCATCTGCGCCTGGGCGCTCTGCACGTCCTCGGTACGCGTCGCGCCGCCGGCGGCCAGCCGCTGCTGGCGCTGGTACTGCTGGCGGGCGAGGGTGTACTGGGCACGTTGCTCGGCCAACTGGGCCTTGAGCATCTCGATCGAATAGCGGCCGGCATCGACCTTGGCCTGCTGGGTGGAGGGGTCGATCTCGACCAGCAACTGGCCTTCCGTCACATCGTCCCCGGCCTCGACGTGCAACTTGCGGATCTGCCCGGAGGCCTGGGCGCCGACGTCGACGTAGCGCCGCGGTTGCAGGGTGCCGAGCGCCGAGACGCTGCTCTCGATGCTGCCGCGGCTGACGCTCACGGTATCGAAGCTGTTGCTGCGGAACGGATAGGCCTGCCAGGCGGCCAGGGCGATCAGGGGGCTGAGGCAGACTGCGACGAGCAGTGCGCGACGAGTACTACGGGTTCGTCTCATTCGGGAATCCGGCCGGTGCGTGGAGAGACCGCCGCCGCTGGATCGGCAGGCTGGGCACTGCCAGATATACGAGGCCAGGGCGGCTAAATTTAACCTGGGTTCAGAGCTGGGCGTAACGGCTGCTGATGCGGATGCTGCCGTCCTCGCGATGTTCCAGGTCCACGGGCAGGACTTTCGGCAGGGCGTCGACCAGGCTGCGGATGTCGCGGGTGCTGTAGATCCCGCCAATGCGCAGTTTCGCAGCGCTCCTGTCGCCCAGGACCAGCGGAGCGTCGAGGTAGCGGTTGATCAGCGGCAGGGCCTTGGACAGGGGCAGGTCGTCGAGTACCAGGCGGCCCTCGCGCCAGGCTAGCGTCTGGCGGGTATCCACGGCCTCGACCAACGGTTGCAGCAGGCCCGGATAGTAGCTGGCCTGCATGCCGGGAGTCAGGCTGCTGTCGTTGCCCGAGCCTTCGCTGCGGACCTTCACCGAGCCCTCGGTGACGGTGACTACCACGTTGTCCTGGTACTTCCAGACGTTGAAGCGGGTGCCGGTGACGGTGATCGAGCCGTTGCCGGCCTTGACCACGAAGGGGTGCGCGCTGTCGTGGGTGACATGGAAGTAGGCCTCGCCCCTGTCCAGGGAAACCCGGCGGATGTCCTTGAAATTGGCGAAGCTCAGCTGCGTATTGAGGTCCAGTTCGACCTCGCTGCCGTCGGGAAGAACGGCATGCCTGACGTTGCCCTCGGCCTCGTAGCGCTGGTAGCTGGAAGGAATCCAGCCTTGCAGCCAGCCGAGGTAGCCGGCCGTCGGCAACATAAGCAGGGCGAGGGCGGCGGCGCGTGCCTGGCTCTTCCAGCCCCTGCGGCGACGGCCGAACGGGCGGGTTGCGGCGTGGTTGCGAAGCTCGGGCGCCGGCGTTCGCGGCAGCAGTTCGCTGAGCGCCCAGATCTCCTCCATTTCTGCGTATTCGGCGGCGTGCCGGGGATCGGCTGCCAGCCAGCGCTGGAACTCGCCACGCTCTTCCTCGGAGAAGTCCTCGGCGTGCAGGCGCATGCACCAATGCGCGGCGTCCTGCACAAGGGTGTCGCTGTCGGCGGGAGAGGGTGTCTTCATCGAGGGTTCCAGTTATGCCTTCGGATTGCGCTGCGAGCGAAACAAGGCTTTAAAGCTTGATGAGAATTATTATAAATTTAATGATTTCATACTGCCAACGTCGCCGGCAGGCGATCCCGCCCTTGGAAGGACAGTGCCGTAGAGGCAGCGAGCAGGAGTCGTCTTGGAAAACCATTATCGGGAGCTGCTGCGATTCCTCAGTGCCAGGCTCGGGGATCGACACGCAGCGGCGGATGTCGCCCACGACGCGTATTTGCGCGTTCTGGAGCGCTCCAGTCAAGCGCAGATCGAGCATCCGAAGGCTTTTCTGTACCGGACGGCGCTCAACCTGGCGGTGGACGAGCACCGTCGCAGCCGAGTGCGCCGGGCGGAACCCCTGGAGGTCCTGGATGACGAGGAGGGCCTGGCCAGTCCCTCGCCGCAGACGGTGGTCGACCAGGGGCAGCGCCTGGACAACCTGCAGCGCGCCCTGGCCGAGTTGCCGGCCATCTGCCGCAGTTCCTTCCTGTTGCGCAAGCTGGACGGCCTGTCCCATTCGCAGATCGCCGAACATCTCAATATTTCCCGCAGCCTGGTGGAAAAGCACATCGTCAACGCGATGAAGCATTGCCGGGTGCGCATGCGCGAATGGGAAGCCGACTGATTTCGCTATTCGTGTTCGGCAACGCTTAAATTTCATTTCCCTGTCCTCGTTCCTAGTCAACAGATGGCCCTCCAGGGCTGCTCTCGACTTATCGCTCCCGCTTGAAAGGGGGCCAATCCAGAGGAACTGGAAATGACTCAGGCAACTGCAACCGCCGTGGTTCACGATCTCATCGGTGTCGGCTTCGGCCCTTCCAATATCGCCCTGGCGATTGCCCTCCAGGAACGGGCCCAGGCGCAGGGCGCCCTGGAAGTGCTGTTCCTGGACAAGCAGGGCGACTACCGCTGGCACGGCAACACCCTGGTGTCGCAGAGCGAGTTGCAGATCTCCTTCCTCAAGGACCTGGTGTCCCTGCGCAACCCCACCAGCCCGTATTCCTTCGTCAACTACCTGCACAAGCACGATCGCCTGGTCGACTTCATCAACCTGGGCACCTTCTATCCCTGCCGGATGGAGTTCAACGACTACCTGCGCTGGGTCGCCAGCCACTTCCAGGAGCAGAGCCGCTACGGCGAAGAGGTCCTGCGCATCGAGCCGATGCTGAGCGCCGGCCAGGTCGAGGCGCTGCGGGTGATCTCGCGCAACGCCGACGGCGAGGAACTGGTGCGCACCACCCGCGCCCTGGTGGTCAGTCCCGGCGGCACCCCGCGTATCCCGCAGGTGTTCCGTGCGCTCAAGGGCGACGGCCGGGTGTTCCACCACAGCCAGTACCTGGAACACATGGCCAAGCAGCCCTGCAGCAGCGGCAAGCCGATGAAGATCGCCATCATCGGCGGCGGGCAGAGCGCGGCGGAGGCCTTCATCGACCTCAACGACAGCTACCCGTCGGTGCAGGCCGACATGATCCTGCGTGCCTCGGCGCTCAAGCCGGCGGACGATAGCCCGTTCGTCAACGAAGTGTTCGCGCCGAAGTTCACCGATCTCATCTACAGCCGCGAGCATGCCGAACGCGAGCGTTTGCTGCGCGAATACCACAACACCAACTATTCGGTGGTGGATACCGACCTGATCGAGCGCATCTACGGCGTCTTCTACCGCCAGAAAGTCTCCGGCATCCCGCGCCACGCCTTCCGTTGCATGACCACCGTGGAGCGCGCGACCGCCACCGCCCAGGGCATCGAGCTGGCGTTGCGCGACGCCGGTAGCGGCGAGCTAAGCGTAGAGACCTACGACGCAGTGATCCTGGCCACCGGCTATGAGCGCCAGTTGCACCGCCAACTGCTCGAACCGCTGGCGGAGTACCTCGGCGACCACGAGATCGGCCGCGACTACCGCCTGCAGACCGACGAGCGCTGCAAGGTGGCGATCTACGCGCAGGGCTTCAGCCAGGCCAGCCACGGCCTCAGCGACACCCTGCTGTCGGTGCTGCCGGTGCGTGCCGAGGAAATCTCCGGCTCCCTGTACCAGCACCTGAAGCCCGGTACTGCGGCCCGCGCCCTGCACGAGCACGCCCTGGCCAGCTGATCGGCGCCACGCCGCCACGCCCTGTGTTGCCCGTTTCCCCGCCAGGGGATGCCCGGCACGCAGGGCGTTTTCGTTGCATGTCCCGGCCGTTCCGGCCACCACTTTGCAGAGAAACGACATCGATGGGGATGCGTACCGTACTGACCGGCCTGGCCGGCATGCTGTTGGGTTCGATGATGCCGGTCCAGGCCGATATGCCGCGGCCGACCGGGCTGGCCGCGGATATCCGCTGGACCGCCTATGGCGTGCCGCACATCCGGGCCAAGGATGAGCGCGGCCTGGGCTATGGCATCGGCTACGCCTACGCGCGCGACAACGCCTGCCTGCTGGCCGAGGAGATCGTCACCGCGCGCGGCGAGCGGGCGCGCTATTTCGGCAGCGAGGGCAAGTCGTCGGCGGAGCTGGACAACCTGCCGTCCGACATCTTCTACGCCTGGCTCAACCAACCCGAGGCGCTGCAAGCCTTCTGGCAGGCGCAGACGCCCGCGGTGCGCCAGTTGCTCGAAGGCTACGCCGCCGGTTTCAACCGCTTCCTCCGCGAGGCCGACGGCAAGACCACCAGTTGCCTTGGCCAGCCCTGGCTGCGGGCCATCGCGACCGATGACCTGCTGCGCCTGACCCGGCGCCTGCTGGTGGAAGGTGGGGTCGGCCAGTTCGCCGACGCGCTGGTGGCCGCCGCGCCGCCCGGCACGGAGAAGGTCGCCCTGAGCGGCGAGCAGGCGTTCCAGGTCGCCGAGCAGCGGCGCCAGCGCTTCCGCCTGGAGCGCGGCAGCAACGCCATTGCCGTTGGCAGCGAACGTTCGGCGGACGGCAAGGGCATGCTCCTGGCCAACCCGCACTTCCCCTGGAACGGCGCGATGCGTTTCTACCAGATGCACCTGACCATTCCCGGCCGGCTCGACGTGATGGGAGCCTCGCTGCCCGGCCTGCCGGTGGTCAACATCGGCTTCAGCCGCCACCTGGCCTGGACCCACACGGTGGATACCTCCAGCCACTTCACCCTGTATCGCCTGGCGCTGGACCCGAAGGACGCGCGGCGCTACCTGGTCGACGGTCGTTCGCTGCCGCTGGAGGAGAAATCCGTCGCGATCGAGGTGCGCGGCGCCGACGGCAAGCTGTCGCGCGTCGAGCACAAGGTCTACCAGTCGATCTACGGCCCGCTGGTGGTCTGGCCCGGCAAGCTGGACTGGAACCGCAACGAGGCTTATGCGCTGCGCGATGCCAACCTGGAGAACACCCGGGTACTGCAGCAGTGGTACTCGATCAACCAGGCCAGCGACGTCGCCGACCTGCGCCGGCGCGTCGAGGCGCTACAGGGCATCCCCTGGGTCAACACCCTGGCCGCGGACGAGCAGGGCAACGCCCTGTACATGAACCAGTCGGTGGTGCCCTACCTGAAGCCGGAACTGATTCCCGCCTGCGCCATTCCGCAACTGGTCGCCGAAGGCCTGCCGGCCCTCCAGGGGCAGGACAGCCGCTGTGCCTGGAGCCGCGACCCGGCCGCGGCCCAGGCTGGCATCACCCCGGCGGCGCAACTGCCGGTGCTGTTGCGCAGGGACTTCGTGCAGAACTCCAACGACAGCGCCTGGCTGACCAACCCGGCGAGCCCGTTGCAGGGCTTTTCGCCCCTGGTCAGCCAGGAAAAACCCATCGGTCCGCGGGCGCGCTACGCCCTGAGCCGGCTACAGGGCAAGCAGCCGCTGGAGGCGAAGACGCTCGAGGAAATGGTCACCGCCAACCATGTCTTCAGCGCCGACCAGGTGCTGCCGGACCTGCTCCGCCTGTGCCGCGACAACCAGGGCGAGAAGTCCCTTGCCCGCGCCTGCGCGGCCCTGGCGCAGTGGGACCGTGGCGCCAACCTCGACAGCGGCAGCGGTTTCGTCTACTTCCAGCGCTTCATGCAACGCTTCGCCGAACTCGACGGCGCGTGGAAGGAACCGTTCGATGCGCAACGTCCCCTGGATACGCCGCAAGGCATCGCCCTCGACCGGCCGCAGGTGGCGGCCCAGGTGCGCCAGGCGCTGGCGGACGCGGCGGCGGAGGTGGAGAAGAGCGGGATTCCCGACGGCGCGCGCTGGGGCGACCTGCAAGTGAGCACCCGTGGCCAGGAACGCATCGCGATTCCCGGCGGCGATGGCCATTTCGGGGTCTACAACGCGATCCAGAGCGTCCGCAAGGGCGACCACCTGGAGGTGGTCGGCGGTACCAGCTACATCCAGCTGGTGACCTTCCCCGAGGAAGGGCCCAAGGCTCGCGGGTTGCTGGCTTTCTCCCAGTCCAGCGATCCGCGCTCGCCGCACTACCGCGACCAGACCGAGCTGTTTTCCCGCCAGCAATGGCAGACCTTGCCGTTCAGCGACAGGCAGATCGACGCCGACCCGCAACTGCAACGGCTAAGCATTCGCGAATGATAAGCAATGCCTATCAGATCTGATGGGAAAAAAACTGACGGTTTTTCCGCGCTCGTTCGTCTTTAACCATAGAGGCGGCCCACAGCCGCCCGGTTTCAGGGAACACGTGCAGGCAGCGAGCAGGGATGCTCGGCTTCGGCGGGGACCCGCTACCCACTCGTCCACGAAAGGAGCGTCACGATGACCCATTCGCCCGTCAAACAGATGTTGAAGGAGGCCGGCCTGAAGATGAGCCTGGCCCGGCTGAAAGTGATCGATGCGCTCTGGGAAGCCTCGGGGGAGCAGGGCCGGGTGCCGATCCGCACCCTGCACCGGCGTCTCTCCGAAACCGGTACGCCGTTGTCCCTGGTGAGCATCCGCCAGGTCCTCGGGCGCCTGGTGGAAAGCGGCCTGGTGACCCTCGACGAACAGGATGTCTACAGCCCCGGCAAGGCTTCCTGGGGCGGTGCCGCCGGTTCCGCGGCGCCCGAGCGCCGCGCCGCGGCCAACGAGCAGCGGCTCTGACGCGGTATCCCTGATCTCGGGCAGCGGGTAAAGTCTGCCCCATGCTCAATCCCGACGATTTCCGTTTTCCTTCCATCGAAGCGTTGCAGGCGTTCGAAGCGGCTGCCCGGCTGGGTACCTTCGAGCGCGCCGCCGAACTCCTGTCGATCACCGGCAGCGCCGCCAGCAAGCGGGTTTCCGGTCTCGAGGGGATGCTCGGGGTGAGCCTGTTGCAGCGCGACGGCCGCTCGCTGGCGCTGACCTCCCACGGCCGCGAGTACCTCGAACAGATCGCGCCGATCCTCGCCCAGCTCGCGGCGGTTCCGCTGCATCGTCGCCAGGTCCAGCGCCAGCAGCGGCTGACCCTGCGCACGCCGCCGACCTTCGCCCGGCAGATCCTGATTCCGCGCCTGGCGTCCTTCGCCGAGGCCTGTCCGGAAATCGAGCTGGAGATTCTCCTGTCGAGTCCTTCGGACGGCCAGGACCTGCCGCTGGCCGATGTCGAGGTGCGCGGCGACAGCCATGGCGTGGCGGCCGGCGAGCGGCTGCTGGAGGAGCGCGTGCTGCCGATGGCCGCGCCGGGGCTGCTGCTCGGCCTGCCGCGGCCCTGGACGCCAGCCATGCTCGCCGGCCTGCCGTTGCTGCGCTCGCCGCTGGAGCCCTGGCAGCCGTGGTTCCGCGTGGCCGGGCTGGACTGGCCGGAGCCCTGCGCCGGGCCGCGCCTGCTCGATTTGGGCATGACCCTGGAAGCCGCCGCCAACGGCCAGGGCGTGGCCCTCGCGCGACCCTCGCTGGCGCGCGCCTGGCTTGCCGAGGGGCGGCTGGTGGTGCTGTTCCCGCTGCGTTCGGCGCCGACCCACCATTACCACCTGCGCAGCCACCAGGCCTCGCCGGCCAGCCAGCGTTTCGCTGCCTGGCTGGCGGCGATCTGCCGCGAGGCGGTGGTCCAGGGCAGGGAATTCCTTCCGGCGGCGGACGACTGAAACGGCGGAATTTCCTTCCGCCGATGCCGACAATTATTCCGCCTGCGGCGGTACGTCGCGCTCTACCATCCAGCCACCCCCGAAGGAGTGGACTGCATGAGCGTCATCACCGATATCGAAGACCTGCGCCGCCTGGCGCGCAAGCGCGTGCCGCGGATGTTCTACGACTACGCCGACTCCGGCTCCTGGAGCGAAGGCACCTACCGCGCCAACCAGGACGACTTCGCCGCGATCAAGCTGCGCCAGCGGGTCGCGCGGAACATCGAGAACCGCTCGCTGCGCACCCGCATGCTCGGCCAGGAGATGGCCATGCCGGTGGCCATCGCGCCCACCGGGCTGGCCGGCATGCAGCATGCCGACGGCGAGATCCTCGCCGCCCGCGCCGCCGCCGAGTTCGGCGTGCGCTACACCCTGTCGACCATGAGCATCTGTTCCCTGGAGGACATCGCCACGGAAGTCGGCCAGCCGTTCTGGTTCCAGCTCTACGTGATGCGCGACCGCGATTTCATCGAACGCCTGATCGACCGCGCCAAGGCCGCCGGCTGCGACGCGCTGGTGCTGACCCTCGACCTGCAGATCATCGGCCAGCGCCACAAGGACCTGAAGAACGGTCTCTCGGCGCCGCCGCGGCCGACCCTGGCCAACCTGCTGAACATCGCCACCAAGCCGCGCTGGGCGCTGGGCATGCTCGGCACCCGGCGTCGCGGTTTCGGCAACATCGTCGGGCACGTCAAGGGCGTCGACGACATGGGCTCGCTGTCCGAGTGGACCGCCCGCCAGTTCGACCCGCGGCTGAACTGGGGCGACGTCGAATGGATCAAGCGCCGCTGGGGCGGCAAGCTGGTGCTCAAGGGCATTCTCGATGCCGAGGATGCGCGGTTGGCCGCCGACTCCGGCGCCGATGCGCTGGTCGTCAGCAACCATGGCGGACGCCAACTGGATGGCGCGCCCTCGACCATCAGCGCGCTGCCGGCGATCGTCGAGGCGGTGGGCGAGCGCATCGAGGTCTGGCTCGACAGCGGCATCCGTTCCGGGCAGGACGTGCTCAAGGCCATCGCCCTCGGTGCGCGCGGGACCATGATCGGCCGTCCCTATCTCTACGGGCTGGGCGCGCTGGGGCAGGCCGGCGTGACGCGGGCGCTGGAGATCATCGCTCGTGAGCTGGACCTGACCATGGCCTTCTGCGGCCATACCGACATCCGCGAGGTCGGCCGGGACATCCTGTTGCCGGGAAGCTATCCGCGATAGCCGCGAACGGCGAAGGGGAGGGAAGAGCGCAAGCCGCGCGGCTCGACGGCCGCGCGGCAAACAGGATCAGGCGGCGGAACTCCAGCGCAGGACGATGCTGCCGTCGCGCTGCGGGTCGAGCAGCCACTGGTTGGAACGGTCGAAGCTTTCCAGCAGGTGGGCCCAGTCGCCCTCGTCTTCGCCGGGCAATCGGGAAATGCAGGCCTGGCAGGCCTGTTGCGCGGCCGGGGCGTGGATGATGCGCTGGATGCGGGTGTTCAGCAGGTCATAGGCCGTGGGCAGGGCGGGGATCGATGCAGTGTGGTTCATGGGTGCCTCCGCTTGCTTTCTCGGTTATGGGTGGGTGGACAAAGGAACCCTCGGTTCCGGCGAGATACCTTTGTAGCGGAACTCGTGTGAAGAAAGTATTGCAACGTTGTCGCAGGGGCGCGCCGCAGGGATGTACGGCTCTTGGCAACGGCTCTGGCGGTAGGCGACACTGCGTCGCGAGGAAAATCGTTGCGCATTGTTTCAATTCGCGGAAAGGCGTTTTTCCAGGGATGGGCTTTGACCGGCACCCAGTGCAAGGCAAGGTGACCGGTACTTCTCGACGGATACGACTGCATGGCGTTAGAACCTTCCGATGTTTTGCTCGAATCGGTGTTTTGTCAGCTGGATGCCGACACCCCGCGTTCCCTCCATGATCTCAAGGGCGACCCCAGGGCCAACCTGCTGGCGATCCGCCTGCTGTTCCGCCAGGGCCGCATCACCGGCGTGCTGTTGGACGACCCCAGCGGTGCCGAGGACCAGCATGGGCCGTTGATCTACCACGCCGAGCGCCTGCGCGTGCGGCGCGGCTAGCGCCGTTGCCCCTGGCCGAGCCGCTCGCTTTCCGGCGAAGCGGCGAGGAGCGGGCCACCGGGAACGCGGCCTCGCCCGGGCGATTTCCGCCCGGCTTGGGTATCGTTGAATTCCATTCAACGATACGTTCAGTTCTGCCAGGTTATCCGCCGCAGTCCTCTCGCCAATAATCTCCCTTCAGTCCGATGAGAGACTCGCCGCGCCCATGGGGGCGGCGCAGTCGCCGTGCGACTCCATAACCAGAAACCAGAAAAGGCGTGCACCGATGATTACCCTGAACCTCAATGGCAAGGATCATCAGCTCGATGTCACCGAGGATATGCCCTTGCTCTGGGCCATCCGCGACGTCGTCGGCTATACCGGGACC
The DNA here is from genome assembly GCF_020405165.1 of Pseudomonas sp. PS1(2021). Taxonomy (NCBI): domain Bacteria; kingdom Pseudomonadati; phylum Pseudomonadota; class Gammaproteobacteria; order Pseudomonadales; family Pseudomonadaceae; genus Pseudomonas; species Pseudomonas sp. PS1(2021). The sequence continues at coordinate 1,813,179 of NZ_CP084484.1, forward strand.
AAGTTCGGCTGCGGCATGGGCCTGTGCGGCTCCTGCACCATCCATATCGACGGCCAGGCCACCCGTTCCTGCATCACGCCGGTGAGCCTGGCGCAGGGCAGGAAGGTCACCACCATCGACCACCTGCACACCGACAAGGTCGGCGAAGTCGTCCAGCAGGCCTGGCTGGACATCGGCGTGGCGCAGTGCGGCTACTGCCAGGGCGGGCAGATCATGTCGGCCACGGCGTTGCTGAAGAGCAACCCCGCGCCCAGCGACGAGCAGATCGAGGCGGCCATGGCCGGCAACATCTGCCGCTGCGGCACCTACAACCGGATCAAGACGGCGATCCACAACGCCTCCGCCAAGTTGCAGGAGGCCAAGGCATGAAGCGCTCGTACCCCGACGATCTGGTCATCGGCAATCTCAGCCGCCGCGGTTTTCTCAAGGGCGTCGGCGCCACCGGCGTGCTGCTGGTGGCTGCCAACTGGGGCTGGCGCGACGCCCTGGCCGCCGAGAAGAAGGCCTTCGGCGCCGACGCCATGCCCCACGGCTGGGTGGACAACCCGAAGATCTACGTGAGCATCGACCGGGACGGCACGGTCGGCATCGTCTGCAACCGCTCGGAAATGGGCCAGGGCGTGCGCACCAGCCTGGCGATGGTGGTGGCCGACGAGCTGGAGGCCGACTGGAGCCGGGTCAAGGTGATCCAGGCGCCCGGCGACGAAGCGCGCTACGGCAACCAGGACACCGATGGCTCGCGCAGCATGCGCCATTGGTTCGAACCCATGCGCCGCTGCGGTGCGGCGGCGCGACAGATGCTCGAACAGGCCGCGGCCAACCAGTGGAAGGTCCCGCTGGGCGAGTGCCGCGCCGAACAGAACAAGGTGCTGCATGCGCCCAGCGGCCGTTCGCTGTCCTTCGGCGAACTGGCCGAGGCCGCCGCGGGTCTCGAAGTGCCGGCGCGCGACAAGCTGCTGCTGAAGAAGCCCGAGCAGTTCCGCTACATCGGCAAGGACGTGGCGCGCGCCATCGACGGCGCCGATATCGTCAATGGCCGCGCCGGCTTCGGCTTCGACGCGCGCTTCGACGACATGCTCTACGCCGTGGTCGCCCGGCCGCCGGTCTACGGCGGCAAGCTCAAGCGCTACGACGCCGCCGCGGCGCTGAAGGTGCCGGGGGTGGTCAAGGTGATCGAGATCGAGGGCCGGCCGATCCCGTCCGAGTTCCAGCCGCTGGGCGGGGTCGCCGTGGTGGCGCAGAACACCTGGGCGGCGATCAAGGGGCGCGAGGCGCTGGTGGTCGAGTGGGACGCCGGGGTCAACGGCGGCTACGACTCGGTGGCCTACCGCAAGCAACTGGAAGAGGCCGCGCGCAAGCCGGGCAAGGTGGTGCGCGACAGCGGCGATGCCGCGGCGCTGTTCGCCAAGGGCGGGGATATCGTCGAGGCCGAGTACTACCTGCCGCACCTGGCCCAGGCGCCGATGGAACCGCCGGTCTCCACCGCCTGGTACAAGGACGGCGCCTGCGAGGTCTGGGCCCCGACCCAGGCGCCGCAAGTGACTCGCGAGCGCATCGCCGAGCGCCTGAAACTGCCGTTCGACAAGGTCACGGTCAACGTGACCCTGCTCGGCGGCGGTTTCGGCCGCAAGTCCAAGCCCGACTTCGTGCTGGAAGCGGCGATCCTGGCCAAGGCGTTCCCCGGTCGCCACCTGCGCGTGCAGTGGACCCGCGAGGACGACCTGCATTTCTCCTATTTCCACACGGTCTCGGTGGAGCGCCTGCAGGCCGTGCTCGGCGCCGACGGGCTGCCGCAGGCCTGGCTGCATCGCTCGGTGGCGCCGAGCATCACCGCACTGTTCGGCCCGGACAGCAAGCACCAGGGCGCCTTCGAACTGGGCATGGGCCTGACCAACCTGCCGTTCGCCATCCCCAACGTGCGCCTGGAGAACCCCGAGGCCCCGGCGCACACCCGGGTCGGCTGGTTCCGCTCGGTCTCCAACATCCCCCACGCCTTCGCCATCCAGAGCTTCGTCGGCGAACTGGCGGCGAAGGCCGGCCAGGACCCGAAGGACTACCTGCTCAAGCTGCTCGGCCCGGCGCGGCGGATCGACACCGCCGAACTCGGCGACAGCTGGAACTACGGCGAGTCGCCGGAGCGCTACCCACTCGATGTCGGCCGCCTGCGCGGGGTGATCGAGGAGGCGGCGCGCCAGTCCGGCTGGGGCGGCGAGCTGCCCAGGGGCAGGGCGCGGGGAATCGCCGCGCACTACAGCTTCGTCACCTACGTGGCGGTGGTGATCGAGGTGGAGGTGAAGGACGACGGCGCGCTGCTGGTGCACAAGGCCACCATCGCCGCCGACTGCGGTCCGCAGATCAACCCCGAGCGCATCCGCTCGCAGCTCGAAGGCGCCTGCGTGATGGGCCTGGGCCTGGCGGCGCTGGGCGAGATCAGCTTCAAGGATGGCAAGGTCCAGCAGGACAATTTCCACCAGTACGAGCTGGCACGCATGCCGCTGGCGCCCAAGGCGGTGTCGGTGCATCTGCTCGAGCCGGATGGCGACCTGCCGTTGGGCGGGGTCGGCGAGCCTGGCGTGCCGCCGATAGCGCCGGCGCTGTGCAACGCGATCTTCGCCGCCACCGGCAAGCGCATCCGCGAGTTGCCGATCCGCAATCAGTTGCAGGGGTGGCGGAAGGCCTAGGTCCTAGGTCCTGATCGTCGCCTGCGTGAGTTCGCGCGAGCGCAGGCGATGGATCAGGTTCTACGCGGAAGTCGTTGTCGAAGAAGAGTTTTCCGTGCCGCCGTCCCTCCCTGGCAGAGGCCTGTCGGCGGATAACGCGCGTGGCCTCGTTCGCCCTGCGCAGCGAAGGCGGTAAGCGGATGCCAGGGCGGACAACGGGTAGCGTTATGCGCCGCCTTGTCGTCTCAACTTAAAGTGAATTCTAGTATTTTATTTATCTTATTAATCAATAGGATAAATTGTTTATTAAAAGTGTTTTATAAGGAGCGGGGGTCTTCCCAGCCGCTCCAGGCCGCCTGCTTGCCGTCGAAACCGGATGCGCAATTCTCCAGGATCGACGACCCCGCGTCGTCCGTGCGCGAGGCCGTCATGGCGGTTCAGTAGATCGGCAGGTCCGGTTCGGGCAGGGCGACGATGTCGTTCGCCGTCAGCCCCAGCAGGCTCATCAGCGCCGGGTCGCGCAACGGCGACTCGCCGCGTACCGGGCCGAAGATTTCCTCCATGTGCCTGCGCAGGCTGGCCACCCGTTGGCGATCGGCCATCCAGCGGGTGAAATCGTGCACATCGACGTTCTTCAGCGACTCCAGTGGCGGCAGCCCAGGCGCTTCGCCGACGTCGGCGCGGGCGCGCCAGCCGCCGTAGCTGGACTGGAACTCGGCCGAGCCCAGGTAGGACAGCAGCAGCTTGGCCGTGGCCGGATGACGGGCGGCCTTGAAGATCGCCGCGCGTTGGTTCCAGACGATGAACGGCTCGTCGGTCGGGATGAAGTAGCCGGTCGGCGTATCGCTGTCGGTCGCATAGCCGGTCAGGTTGCCCAGCGAACCGATGGAGTCGGTGCCCACCGAGGCCGCCGGCGCCGCCGTGCCGCGCAGGAAGTTCGGCTTCTGCGCCGCCAGGGCGCGCAGGAAACCGCTGCCGTAGCGCCGTTCCAGCTTGTCGTAGACGTACAGCACCGCATCGTCGTCATGGGGATAGGTCAGCACCAGCTTGCCCTTGAAGGCCGGCTTCAGGTAATCGGCGAAGCGCGTCGGATAGTGCTCCGCTGGCAGCCGGACGGAAGCGTAGGTCGGCACGAAGGCGTTGTTGTAGGCCGTGACATAGGCGCCGTCGGGATCGGCGTAGCCTTTCTTCTGCCGGGCGAAGCCGACCGGCTTGTAGCGCAGCAGCACGTCGCGGGCCTTCCATTTGTCGAAATCGAAGGTGGTTTGCAGCATCGCCACGTCCGGCGTCAGGGTGCCGGTGGCGAGTTCCTGGTCGATGCGCAGGTCGTGGAACTTGGAGAGGTCCACCGTGACGTCCAGGATCACGCCGGGAAAGCGGCTCTCGAAGGCCGTCTTCAACCAGTCCATCTGGTTCGGCGCGTCGCCGCCGGCCCAGAGCACCACCTTGCCGCCTTCGCCCCGTGCGCGGGCGTAGAGCGACGCGAGCCTGTCGGTCTCGCCGGGAATGACCAGGGTCGCCCCCGAGGTTTCCGGCCCTAGAGCTGGCTTTCGTGGCAATTTTCCCGCCGTTTCGCCGGCGAACGAAGAAGATGCGAAGACCAGAACCCATGCCGCCATCAGCGGCTTCACCCTGTCGATCATGTGCCGTTCCTCTGCTGAAAACGAGCGTCGCCGCTCCCGGTGAGGCCGGCGCGCAGGCGCGCCCCTCATGGATGGGACTGGTCCACTGCGCCGGGCTTCAGCGCCGCGAGGAGACTTCGCGGAAAATCGCGGCAGACTTCTCGTTTCGGCATTCTCGGATGCTTGCGCGGGAACTCCGGGTACGGCCGCGTAGAGCCTGCCTAGAAGCCGGCCTTCGCCGCCAGCGCCGCAGCGGCCGTCCGCGTGTTCACTTCCAGGGCGCGCAGCAGCGAGGAAACGTGCACGCGCACGGTGAACGGCGAGATCGACAGCGTGCGGCCGATTTCCTTGTTCGACAGGCCATCGGCGATCAGCCGCAGTACCGCTTGCTGCCGTGGGGTCAGTGCGTCCAGGAGGGCGCGTTGCCGACTGCCGGCGCTCGACCCGCCGCCGCGCAGGCGCACCACCGGTTCGCCGCTGCCGAGCGTCTGCAACGCCGTGCCGATCTCCCCGGCCTCCAGGGATTTGCCGAGGTAGCCGTCGGCGCCGGCGGCCAGCACCTCGTCCACCAGACGCGGGTCGTCGAGCATCGAGACGATGACGATTGCGCTGTGCCGATAGGCGCGACGCAAGCGCTCGATGGACTGGGAGGCGGCGAAGCCGGGAGCAGCAGGTCGAGGAGGAAGAGGGCGGGAGGTTCCGGCGAGACGCTCGAGGCCAGGCGCAGCACCTCGTCGAAGCTGCCCGCTTCGCTCACGGCGGCTTGCGGGAGGTAGCGGCGAACGACCCGTCTCAGGCCATCGCGGAACAGGGGATAGTCATCGGCGACGATGACCCGTGCGGGGAGGCTTCTTGTGCGAGGCATTGTCGTCCCGTCCTTGGGGGCGGCCAGGGTGCGGCAACCCCTGCATCGACCGGCCGCAGGCCGGCCGGCGAGGGCGCTGCGGGCACCGTTCGATCCGCCGAAAATCCTTTTTCGTCGATCCCTGTCGCGGGGCTCCGCCCCGCATGACAGCGGAATTCTAGCGCCGCTGGCGACACGCATGTCGGGCATTCGTCAGAAAAACAGCAAGCCAGCCCACGGCGAGCGCGATGGGCTGGTCTATCCTGCTACAACGCCATCGCGCTCGGGAGGACGGCATGGGCTGCCCGCAGGTCTGCGCCGGCGCCACCCTGCAATGCAGCTTCGGGGCGGCGCCGACGGTGCTCAACGTGTTGCCGCAGAACCGCACCCTGACCAGCGGGATGCCGGCGGCGAACATCATGGACCACATCCCGCTGCTGAACATTCCCACCTTCGGCCTCTGCCAGAGTCCGGCCAACCCCGTGGTGGCCGCCGCCACCGCCGCCGCCCTCGGCGTACTGACGCCGATGCCGTGCATTCCCGCCACCGCCAGCCCGTGGATCCCCGGCGGTCCGCCGACCCTGCTGCTGGGCGGGATGCCCGCGCTGGACGCCAACGGCACGCTGATCTGCACCTGGGGCGGGGTGATCAAGATCAGCGTGCCGGGACAGGTGCAGATGCTGATTCCCTGAGCGCCGCCTGGCCGATGCGCGCCTAGGGCTCCGCCAGCCTGATCCACCACCAGCGCCAGCGCGCCATGGGCTTGCCCTCGCTGTCCAGCGGCCGGCCGTCATCGGCGAACGGCTGGGCGCCGTCCAGTAGCTGGCCGTTCAGGTAGCGTCCGTCGAAGGCCAGTTGGCCATTGCCATGGAAGCGCTGGTAGACCCCGTCGCGCACGCCGTCGCGGTAATGCTCGCGCTCGGCCACCTGGCCGTTGGCGAAATAGTTGAGCGCTTCGCCGTGGAGCAGCCCGTTGCGGTAGTGCGCCTTGCGCTGCAACCAGCCTTCCGCGGCATGGAAACTGACCGGCCCGTGCAGCTTGCCGTCGACGAAGGCGAGTTGCGCGGAGACCTTGCCGTTGGGATGGAACAGGGTGCTGGCGCCGTGCAACTGGCCCTGCCGGTAGCCGAGGCTGGCCTGCGGCCTGTCGTGCTCGTCGATGCGCAACGGACCTTCCAGGCTGCCGTCGAGCAGGTTACCAGCGAGATGGCTGTCGCCACGAACCAGGTCGAGCTTGCCGGATGCCGCCATGCGCTTCTCCTCAGTTGACCTTTACCAGGCCGCCCTTGATGGTCAGCATGCCGCCGCCGTCCACCGTCTGTTCGGCGCCGGCCTTGTTGGTCAGGCTGACGCCGGCATCGTTGGTCAGGCTGGTGCCGGCCTTGTTGGTGAGGGAGGTGCCGGCCTGGTTGGTCAGCGACGTCCCGGCCTTGCTGGTCAGCGAGGTGCCGGCCTGGGCGGCGAGGTCGGCGTCGCTCTTCAGGGTCAGGCTGCCGCCGCTCTGCAGGGCGAGGGTGCCGCTGACCTTGATGGTCAGGTTGCCGTCCACCGTCAGCTCGAAGTTGCCGCTGACCTTGTGGCTGTAGTTGCCGCCGGTGCTGTGGGTCTGGTCGGCGCCCACCGTCACCGTGCGCGTGTCCTTCACATCCAGGCTGTCGCTGCCGGTCTGGATGGTCACCGTGCGCTTGCCTTTCTCCAGGGTGACGGTCTCGTCGCCTTCCTTCACCGTGCGGGTGCGGGCGTTCTGCACCGTCAGGGTCTCGTCGTGGCCGATGCTGGCGGTGCTGTCGTTGAGCACGTTGACATTGAAGTCCTTCTGCGCCTGGAGGAAGACTTCCTCGGCGTCCTTCTTGTCCTCGAAGCGCAGCTCGTTGAAACCGCCGCCGCCCTTCGACGAGTTGGTCTTGATCCCGGACTGCGTCTGGTTGTCCGGCAGCGCGTAGGGCAGGGTGTTGTCGCCGTTGTAGACGCAGCCGGTGACCAGCGGGCGGTCCGGGTCGCCGTCGATGAAGGTGACGATCACTTCCTGGCCGATGCGCGGCACGAACTGCATGCCGAAGCCCTTGCCGCTCCAGGGCAGCACCACGCGCACCCAGCAGGACGAGGTCTCGTCGTTCTTGCCGTCGCGGTCCCAGGGGAACTGGATCTTGATCCGGCCGTACTGGTCGGTCCAGATCTCCTCGCCGGCCTTGCCCACCACCAGGGCGGTCTGGGTGTGCATGCGTGGCTTGGGCGTGACCCGCGCGGGGCGGTAGGCGGTGGCCTTGGGGATCGCCTCGAAGCGGTTGCGGTAGTGCGCGTGACTGGCGTCATGGGTGACCGAGGTCAGCACCCAGTCGATATTCAGCGAATCGTCGTCATGCCCGCTGAGGGTGAACCAGTGGCCGGGCACCAGCCAGCGGCAGTCGCTCTCGCCGATCAGGCGCTTTTCCTGGCTGCGCAGGCCGTCCACGCGCTGCTTGGTCAGCGCATCGCCGCGGCCCTTGGCGGTGTAGCCGCCGGGGTGTTCGTACCGTGCGCGCGGCCCGGCCTCGGCCTGTGCCTGGGAATAGAGCGAAGTACTGGGTGTGGTGAACTCGTAGTCGGTGGCGCTGTAGGTCCCGGCGACCGCCTGCAGGCAGTACTGCGCCGAACGGATGCCGTGCAGTTCGCGCACGCCGATCTCCTGGTCCAGGTATGGCACCTTGGGCCCGTTGGGGATCGGCGGGAAGGCGTCGTTGCTGTCCGCCAGCACCAACGTGTGCTTGCCCACTTCGTGGATGAAGAACCAGAAGATGCCTTCCTCCTCCAGCAGGCGCGAGACGAAGGCGAAGTCGGTCTCGCCGTACTGCACGCAGTATTCACGGGGCTCGTAGCTGCCGGTCAGCGACAGCTTGAAGTCGGTGAAGCCGTGGGCCTTGAAGATCGTGGTGACGATGTCGCTGGTGGCGAGGTTCTGGAACACGCGGTTGTTGCTGGCCAGGGTCAGCCACCAGAGCCATGGTCTGAGTACGAGTTGAAAACGGTCGGCAGTTGCGTCGGCGGGGAGCTGGTGGATTTCGGCGACCAGGGCGTCGAGGGGGCGTTGCTGGGAGTCGTTGTGCAGGGTGGCGCTGAGGTGCGAGGCGACGGTGTTGGATAGTGTCAGCGACGTGGAGCTGTTGCCCTGGAGAGACATGCTGTCCAATGTATTCAGCCTCTCGCCTCCGGCTAGGGTTTCCAGATTTAGGTCGCTCAACAACTCGGCGACTAATGAGAGGCTGCTGGTATCAGTGCCGCGAGACATGGTCGGTCACCAGTTCATTCGGGCGCAGAGAATGTCGTGGGTACTAGCAGTGGCGGTGCTGTAGTCCTCGGAAAAGTTGAATGCGGTATGTGGCGGCGATGTCGCCATAATGTGGTCGAGGTTATTGGCAACCCCGGTGAAGTTGTCCAGTGGGGTATAGCCGGCATAGCTCTTGCCCAGTGCTGCCGGCTTGGCGTTCATGTCGCCTGCGATGACGATGAAGTCCGGGACGACGCCGATCGCGAGCATCGGGTTGTTGAGCAGTCCGCTTTGATCCAGCGCCAGATAAGCGTCGATCAAGGCTCCACCGCTCATCGAGCCCACGATGATCGGTAGCAAGGACACGCCAAGGGGGGCATGCCAGGTGATTAGCAGGATGTTGCTGCCGCCGACCTGCAGAAGGCTATAGGCGGGTGTTCTGGCAGGTGGCGTCCAACTGGATGCCTGTAAGGCAGTATGGCCTGCCCAGGCCATGAATCCCGGATCGGCTGCATAGTTCCAGAGTGCAAGGGGAGTGGACACAGTCACACTCGCATTGCGCGTAGCACAGATATAACCCTTGCCCCCACCTCCAAGATTTTCATGGATGTGATGCACGGTGTAGCCAGCGAGGCCAGTCAGATAGTTACTGATGGCGCCTCCTGCACCTTGTTGAGCCTCCTGAATGAGGTAAATATCGATCACCGGGTGTGTGGCGTGAGCGGCATGGGTGGCAGCCTCGGCAGCCAGACTTGCCGCCTTCGGAAAGCTTTCGCCAGTACTATTCCAGGTCAGGATTCTGATGGAGGGCATGCTTTTTACATCCTTGTGCTTCTGGGGGCTGCCATGTAGAAATGGCAACCCTACCTTTATCTGGATTGTTCAGGGGAAGGTAGGGTCCTTAAAGGCATGTTTCGCCACATACACCGCAGTGCCACACCTGGGGCAGGAGCGGTGCTCGGCGAATATCTGGACAGCAGTATTTGTACGGAATTTATTGCCGCATTTGGGGCATTGCGTCAGGCCAGTTTGCTCGACAGCGTGCGGTGCTGCTTTAGGTGGGGAGCCGTCGGCTTTTTTGTATCTGGGCGTCCGCAGCCAAGTTGGATACTTGCGATGCTCGCGCCCTTCCAAAGTCACGATCCACATCTCTGGCCGATAGGGAATGAAGGCCTGATCCTTGTACGGCAGCATGCCTTGTAGCGCGGTGTGTAGGGCCTCGCGGCGAGCTTCGTCGACTGCTGGTGCTCCCCCTCGGGGGTTGTAGACTGTCAGCCGTGTAGCCTCAAATTCTCTCCGGTTGAATAGTGAGAGAAAGTCTTCCATGGCGTCATACAGCCGCTGCAACGCCTGCATTCTTGCCGGCTCTGTCCCCTGAAGGCCGTGCCTGAAAAGATCTAGGTCGGTGCCACCCTCATCGTCCCTGTCGGCGGGCCCTTCGACAATGTTCCAGGCAGGCCAGGAGAGTTTGGCGTAAAGCTCATCGCAGTCCTCTTGGGTCATCTGGGCATTCATCAGCCTGGAAATCAAGGGCCCCCACGAAACCACTCCGATGACTTTTACGTAGAGCACGCACCCTTTCCAGTAGTCGCACATCAGCAAGGCTTGCCAAGTATCGCGCAGTGTCTGCCAGGGGATGATGTGGTGATACTTCCACGAAATGTCCGGGACCAACTGCGTGCGCTTCCAGTGGAATGGAACGCTGTCACGCTCATTGGGCTTCACTCCGCTGAAAGATCCGCTCTTAGTGATCGACACAGCTCCTCCTAATTGATGCTTCTGAATAACTTCAGTGCGCGTGCCAGACAGTTGCTGCTTGACCAAGTAACGGAGTGGTGATGCTTGTAGCTACTCCAACACCCACTCCGCCAACTTCCCCGTCACCTCCGCCATCAACACATTCTCGATATCCCGCGCGCCCGCCGAACTGCACTTGGCGAGCACGGCCTTGACGATGGCCGGGTCGAAGTCGAACTGTTTGCCGGTAGCGGCCTTGTAGCGTTCCCGCAGTTTTTCCAGCTTGGCCACGACGATGCCTTCCAGGGTGGCTTCCTCCAGCGGCCGGTAAGGCACCACGGTCATGCGCGCGAGGAACGCCGGGCGGAAGGTTTGCAGCAGGACTTTGCGCAGGCGCTCGTCGAAGGCTGGGGTGGCGACCTGTTCGGCCGGGCTGTCCAGCAGCAGTTCGGCGCCGACGTTGCTGGTGGCGAGGATCACGGTGTTCCTGAAGTCCACCACCAGGCCGGTGCCGTCTTCCATCACGCCCTTGTCGAACACGTTGTAGAAGGCTCCCAGCACGTCCGGATGGGCTTTCTCGATCTCGTCCAGCAGCACCACCGAATAGGGCTTGCGGCGCACCGCTTCGGTGAGCACGCCGCCGCTGCCGTAGCCGACGTAGCCGGGCGGGGCGCCCTTGAGCTGGCTGACGGTATGGGCCTCCTGGTACTCGGAGAGGTTGATGCTGATCAGGTTGCGTTCGCCGCCGTAGAGGGCGTCGGCCAGGGCGTAGGCGGTCTCGGTCTTGCCCACGCCGGTGGGGCCGGGCAGGAGGAATACGCCGACCGGCTTGGCCGGGTCGCTGAGTCCGGCGCGATAGGCCTGGATGCGCTGGGCGATGGCGCCCAGGGCGGCCTCCTGGCCCATCACCCGCTGGCCCATTCGTTGCGCCAGGGAACGGATGGCGTGGGCTTCGTCGGCGAGCATCTTGCCCACCGGGATGCCGGTCCAGCCGGCGATCACCGCGGCCACGGTACGCGAGTCCACCTGCTCGGGAACCAGCGGGTCGTCCTGGCGGATGGCTTCGAGGCCGGCCGCCAGGCGCGCCAGTTCGGCGGCCAGGTGGTCGATGCGACCGTCCAGTTCCTCGTCGGGCTTGGCCGCGTCGGCGCTTTCGCTGAGGGCCAGCAGTTCGCGGCGGGTGTCGAGCAGTTCGCGCACCGCTTCGCGTTCCTCGTCCCAGCGGGTCTCCAGCTCGCGGATGGTCCGGCGGTTATCGCCCGACTCGCTTTCCAGGGCGGTGATACGCGCGCTGTGGTCGAGGCCGGTGGCCTGTTCCCGGCGCAGCCGCTGCAATTCCTCTTCCAGGGCCTGCTCGCGGTGGCGCAGGCTTTCCAGCGGCGGCGGCACGTCGTGCTGGCCGAGGGCGACCCGCGCGCAGGCGGTGTCGAGCACGCTGATCGCCTTGTCCGGCAACTGGCGGCCGGAAATGTAGCGATGCGACAGCTTCACCGCATCGACGATGGCCGCGTCCATGATCTGCACGCCGTGATGCAGTTCCAGCTTGCCGGCGACGCCGCGCAGCATCTCCACGGCGGTGGCCTCGTCCGGCTCCTCGACCTGGACCAACTGGAAGCGCCGGGTCAGCGCCGGGTCCTTCTCGAAGTATTTCTTGTATTCCAGCCAGGTGGTGGCCGCCAGGGTGCGCAACTCGCCGCGCGCCAGGGCCGGCTTGAGCAGGTTGGCGGCGTCGCTGCCGCCTTCCGCGCCGCCGGCGCCGATCAGCGTGTGCGCCTCGTCGATGAACAGGATGATCGGCTGCGCGCTGTTGCGCACGGCGTCGATCACGCCCTTGAGGCGCTGCTCGAACTCGCCCTTCATGCTGGCGCCGGCCTGCAACAGGCCGAGGTCGAGCACCCGCAGGATCACCTCCTGCAACGACGGCGGCACCTCGCCGGCGGCGATGCGCAGGGCCAGGCCCTCGACCACCGCGGTCTTGCCGACGCCCGGCGCGCCGACCAGGATCGGGTTGTTCTGCCGCCGGCGCAGGAGGATGTCGACGCACTGGCGGATCTCCCCGTCGCGCCCGACTATGGGGTCGATGCGCCCGGCGCGGGCTTCGGCGGTGAGGTCCTGGGTGTACTGGTCGAGCAGCGGGTCCTGGGCGCTTTCCGGCTTGTCGCCGCCTGCCGCCGGGCGGTTCGGCGCGGCCGGCTGTTCGCGGGAGGCCTGGATCCACTCCAGCAGGTTGGCCTGCAAGGCCTCGTGGGGAATCCGCAGCAGCGACGACGCGCTGTTCAGCAGCAGGGCGCGGCGCTCCTCGCGGTCGAGCAGGGCGAGCAGCAGCAGGCCGGAACGGATCTGCGCCTGGCCGAGCACGCTGGCGTGGACCACGGCGTCTTCGAGCAGGCCGATGGTGTGCGCGGACAGCGCCGGAGTGCGGGTATTGCCGGCCTTGAACAGCTCCAGCGACAGGTTGATCTCGGCGACCAGGGCGTCGCGCTCCAGGCCGAAGCGCGGCAGCAGGCAGGCGAAGTCGCCGCCGTCGATGTCCAGCAGCTCCAGCAGCAGGTGCTCGATCTCTACGTAATGATGGGTGCGTTGCAGGCAGCGTTGCGCGGCGCGCTCCAGGGCGCGGCGACAGTCCGGGTTGAGGCGGCCGATCAGGGCGGCGAGTTCCATTTCAGGCTACCTCCGGCTGCCGCAGGTCGAGATCGATGCGCTGCCGCTGGCCGTCTTCGACGCGCCGCAGGCCGGTGTTCCAGCTCAGCCTGGGCGGTGCACCGCGCTCCAGGCGCAGCGGCGCGCCGCCGCTCACCAGCAGGCTCAGGCGACAATCCAGGTCGGGGCCGAAGTACAGCGCGGCGAGGCTGGCCAACTGGCCATGGGCGTCACCGTCGGGGAAGAAGCGGGCGGCTTCGCGGGCATCCAGCGGACCGAGACTGAGGGCGATGCCGGCGTGCTCGTCCCAGGTGCGCGTGCCGGCTATGGCGTCGCGACCCAGGCGCAGGTTGCGTCCGCCGCGTTGCAGGCGGCTGCGGCTGGCCGCGGGGATTTCCTTCCAGGCGCCCTGGTAGGCGTCCAGCCGTGCCTCCACGCCGAAATGCTGGCGCACCAGGCCGGCGAAGCCGGCCAGGGAGCGACGCCCGCCGGCGAACAGCGCGGTGCGTGCCAGTACCGCGCTGTCCGGCAGCGCCAGGCGCTCTTGCAGGGCTTTCGGCAACAGGCCGCTGAGGGCGCGTAGCTGCGCCTGCACCGGGGTCGCCGCCGGCACCGCGAAACCGAGCGCCACGCGATGCTTGCGCAGCACCCGGTAGAGCAGGCTGAGCAGGCGGTGCTGGAACAGGTCGAGGAACTCGGCGGGGGCATGGTCCTTCTGCCGGGCGCGTTGTTGCAGCCATTCCTGGTAGGCATAGGGCAACGGGCCGTCGGGTCCGCCGAGGCCGAACACCGGGGTGGACAGCACCGGTTGCTGCGGGTCGTCGAGCAGGCTTTCCACCTCGCTCGAGGCGAACAGCGGCAACAGCGGCCCGCGCAGGCGCAGGGCCTCCGCCCGCGGCGCGTTGCCGGTGCCCAGCGGCAACGCCTGGGGACGCTCGCGTTCGAGCAGCAGCAGCGCCTGCAACAGTTCGAAGCGCTGCGGCGTGCGGCGCAGCCGCTGACTCAGAGGGAGAGCGGCGAGCCGGCCTGGGGTTGCCATGTCTTCACCTCCTTGTCGGCTTCCACCAGGACCGTGCGCACGAAACGGTTGGCGGTGGCATACAGCGAGAAGAACTGCGCCAGCACGGCGGAGAACAGCACGCCGCTGGCGCCGACGAAGTGTTGCGGATCGAGTCGCAGGCGGATTTCCAGGCCATTGCGCCAGCCGCGCCAGGCATCCTCGCCGACATGCGCCACCACCCGCTGGCAGTCGAGTTGCCTCAGCCCTTCTATCTGCCGGCGGGCGCTGGCGTCGTCGCGCAGGTTGTGCAGGGCGAGGATTTCCCGCAGGGCTTCGAGGGCGCGCGGGCCTTCCACCAGCGACAGGTGGTTGAGGGTCAGCTGCGAGACCAGTCTCCAGCGCGACTGGCCGTCCAGGCGCGGCTGGCTCTGCGCGCTGGGCGCGTTGCGCAGGCGTGCGGCGGCGACCGGCCCGGGCCGTTCGAAGCCCAGCGCGGTGCCGGCACCCAGGCGCTCGGCCAGATAGCGATTGGTGCATAGCAGCTCGGCGGTCAGGCTGAAGGCCGGGGCCTCGCGCAACGGGTCGAAGCCGGTATCCACCAGGCTCAGCAGCAGGTCGCTGCCCAGCCGGTTCGGGGTCAGCCCGGCGATGCGCCGGGCGTGCCAGTAGAGCGTGCCGAGGTGGCTGTCGTGGCGGCAGCCATAGTAGGCCGGGACTGGCTGCACGGTGCTCCCGGCAACCGAGCGCACGGCGCGGATGCTATGGATTTCCACGCTGTTCTCGCGGTGACTGTCGGCGACCAGGCGGTACTCGCTGCGGGTGCCGTCCGGGCGCAGCGGCTCCGAGGTCCGCGGAAAGAGGTTGATCGCCGGCGTGCAGCCGAGCTGGAAGTCTTCCGCCTGCAAATGCAGGCGTGCCGTCGGTGCGCGATCGAAGACCAGGTACAGGTAGAGCGTCTGTCCGTCGGCGAGCGCGCCGGACAGCGGCAGGTCGAAGAAGTGGAACTTGTCGGGGAAGGCGAAGTACTCGGCGAGCAGGCGCAGGCCCGGATGTCCGCCGTCTTCCTCCGGCAGCAGCGCCTCGTCGGCGGCGAAGCCGACGATCTCCGGCAGTCCGCAGAGCGCCGCCGGCGGCGTGCCGGGCGCCCCCGCCATGACCTGCACGGCATGCGCGGCGAGCAGGTCGTAGAGGATCGCACAGCCCATCGGCGAAGCCGCCAGGTGGATGCGCAGGCGCTCGATCGACAGTTCGTCCCAGCGGTACTCGCCCAGGCAGCGCAGGCTCAGGCGCAACGCCGAGCGGGCGGCGCCGACTCCGGTCAGGGCTTGCGCCTCCTCGCCGCCGAGCAGGGTCGCTTCGTCGATCGCCAGCGGCCACAGGGTCGCCTCGGCGCTGCTGCGGAAATGCACGCTGTCGCCGCCGCGGGTGGTGACGAACAGTGCGGTGTCGCGCGGCAGCCGGTAGCCCTCGGCGAGGTTGCCCTGGGTCGGGTCCGGTTCGAACTGGACGATCGCGCAGGACGGCAGCGGGCGCAGCGCCAGGGGGTAGAGCTGTTCGAGGAGGGCGTCGCTGAACTCCGCGTAGTCGTCGTCGAGGCGCCGTTGCAGGCGCGCGGTGAGCAGCGAGAAGCCTTCCAGCAGACGCTCGACATGCGGGTCGGGGCATTCGCCGGGGGCCAGTTGCAGGCGCCGGGCGACCTTCGGATAGCGCTCGGCGAAGGCGCCGCCGGCATGCCGCAGCCAGGTCAGCTCGCGCTGGTAGTAGTCGAGCAGGTCGGCATCAATCGAATCGCTCATGGCGCACCTCGAGGCCATCGTTGCCCTGTTCGATGACGAATAGCGCAGGCATCAGGCGCGACCCGCTGCGCAGGCGGCCACCGAGCTGGATACGCAGGCGCTGCGGATTGTCCGGGTCAGGTTCGACCTCGACCTCGGCCAGTTGCAGGCGCGGCTCGAAATGCTCGACCGCCGCCCGCACCTCGCGTGCCAGCTGGCGCCGGTCCTCGGCGCGCAGGCGTTGCACGGCGGTCCAGTCGGCGAGCCCGTAGGCGAGGATGCCGCTGCGCGCATGCGCCGGGCGCCGTGTGTTGAGCAGGCGCAGCAGCTCGCCGCGGACCGACTCGGCCAGCGCCCGGTCGTCGAACGCGGGACGTTCGTCGGCCTCGGCGCTGAGGCGCTCGAACAGCGGCGGCAGGGCTCCGGACATGTCGGCGCCCGGTCACTTGACCAACTGGTTGGCGGCCAGGTCCCAGGTCGAGGCGGCCGTGCCTTCCTTGGTGCCGTCGTCCTTCTGCGCGGTCAGCTCCCACTTGATCTTGGTGAAGTTCAGCGACAGGGTCTCCACCGGCTTGCCGCCGGCGCCGCCGCTGACGCTGACGTTGGAGAGCACCACGTTGTTCAGGGTGTAGACGATGAAGGGCATGATCTGCCCGTTGCCCTCGGCGGCGTTGCGGCCGATGGTGATGGTCGCCTCGGCGATCGGCTTGCCGGCGCAGCAATACTCGTTGAGGGTCGGGGTCGAGGTGTCGATGAACTTGGTGAGGGTGAATTCGCCGACGTGGGGTTTGCCGGAGGTGCGCTCCGAGTTGCTGACGTCGTTGGTGACCTGCATCGCCACGTTGTGGCTGTAGGACATGATTTCGATCTTGTTTTCGTAGCCGACGAGCAGGCTGTCGCCTTTGATGTCGCTGCCGAAATCGAGAATGATCGCATCCATCGCATCTGACTCCTGGAGAGGGGCTGTCTGGAACGGGAAGGGCGCCCCGCCGGCGCTGCCGGCGGGGGCGGACTCACGCCGCTACCGGCGGCGGCAGGTTGGCGACCAGGCGGATCGACGCGCTGAGTTCCTCGAGCTGGAAGTGCGGCCGGAGGAACACCGTGGCGCGGTAGGCCCCCGGTTTGCCGGCCACCTCGCTGACATCCACCCGCGCCTCGCGCAGCGGGTACTGTGCCTTGATTTCCTGCGGTGCGTTGTCGTTGATCAGCACGTAGTCGGCGATCCAGTTGTTCAGGTAGGTCTGCACGTTGTCGCGGGTCATGAAGCTGCCGACCTTGTCGCGCATGATCACCTTCAGGTAGTGGGCGAAGCGCGATGCCGCCAGCACGTACGGCAGCATCGCCGACAGGCGCGCGTTGGCGTTGGCCTCGTTGGTGTTGTAGAGCCTGGCCTTGTTGGTGGTCTGGCCGCCGAAGAACACCGCCACGTCGCTGTTCTTCTTGTGGCACAGGGAAATGAAGCCGAGATCGTTGAGTTCCTTCTCGCGGCGGTCGGTGATCGCCACCTCGGTCGGGCACTTCAGCGACAGGTCGCCGGAGCTGGTGCGGAACGTGTGCGCCGGCAGGCCCTCGACCGCGCCGCCGCCTTCCGCGCCGCGGATCGCCGCGCACCAGCCGTACTTGGCGAAGGCCTCGGTGATGCGCTGCGCCAGGACCCAGGCGGCGTTGCCCCAGAGGTACTTGGAGTGGTCGGTGCCGTTGACGTCCTCGACATAGTTCATGCCTTCCACCGGTCGCGTCTCCGGGCCGTAGGGCAGGCGCAGGAGGAAGTTCGGCAGCACCAGGGACACGTAGCGCGAATCCTCGCTCTCGCGGAAGGCGCGCCACTTGATCAGTTCCAGGCTCTCGAAGATCTTGGTCAGGTCGCGCGGCACGGCCAGTTCGGTGAAGCTGTTCATGTCGAACAGGCGTGGGCTGGCGGCGGCGATGAACGGCGCGTGGGCAGCCGCGGCGACGTTCGACAGCTTCTCCAGCAGGCCGATGTCCTGCGGATGGCGGCCGAAGGTGAAGTCGCCGATCAGCAGGCTGAAGGGGTGTCCGCCGAAGGTGCCGTATTCCTCTTCGTAGATCTTCTTGAACAGTGCGCTCTGGTCGAACTCGACCGCCTTCTCCAGGTCGTTCTGCAGTTCGTTCTTGCCGACGTTCAGCAGGCGCAGCTTGAGCCGCGCGCTGGTCTCGGTGTTGCTCACCAGTTGGTGCAGGCCGCGCCAGGAGGCTTCCAGCTTCTGCAACTCGGGGTGGTGGATGATCTGGTTGAGCTGGTCGCTGATCAGCGCATCGATCTGGCTGATGCGGTCGTTGATCATCGCCACGGTGTCCTTGTCGACGGCCATGCCCTCGTCGAGGACCTGGGTGGCGAATTCCGCGAGCATGTCGCGGGCGTAGTCCTGCTGGCTGTCGTCGTGGGCCATGCGGCCCTTGGCGATGATCTCGTCGAGCAGGGACAGGGTCTGGGTCGAACTCTCGCCGGATTGTTCGGCGGCGGATGACTTGGGCATGGCGGCTTCTCCGGGAAGAGGGTCAGGCCGGCTGGTCGGCCGGGGGTTCGCTGTCGCCGGCCGGGGCCGCTTCGGCTTCCGGGCGGGCCGCTTTGATTTCCTGCAGGCCTTCGGTGTTGGCCACCACGTCCTGCAGCAGCTGGTCGAGGTCGTCGTTGCCGTCGAGCTTGGTCAGCAGGTCGCGCAGGCGCTGGCGCGCTTCGAACAGGCGACGCAACGGGACCACCTGCTTCACCAGGTTGACCGGGTCGAAGTCCTCGATGTGGTTGAAGCGCAGCTCGACGTTCAGCTTGCTGTCGTCGCCGCTGATGGTGTTGTCGACCTGCAGGGTGGCGCGGGGAGAGATGGAGGAGAGGATCTCGTTGAAGTTGTCGCGGTCGATGTCGACGAAACGCCGTTCGACCAGCTTCGCCGGCGGGGTATCCGGCTTGCCGGAGAGGTCGGCGAGGATGCCGACCACCAGGGGCAGCTCCTTCTTCTCGATGGCGTTGCCGATCTCGACGTCGTAGGTGATCTGCACGCGCGGCGGGCGCACCCGGTCCAGCTTGTGCTGCGTACTCTCGGCCATGGCGGCTGACTCCGATGCAATGGTGGGGGCGCAATGCATCGGGGGATGCCCTGATCATCGCAGTCCCTTGCTGGATCACAGGCATGACAGGGAAAACGGCGCAGAACCTGTCCTTGGCGATCCCTCTGGTCCGTCACTGGCGACGAACTACAAAAGACGCTAGAACAGGTCTATGGATTTGCAAAATAAAATTTTCGTTGGACTCCCATGAAGCACGGATGTTTCACCATATGTCGGAAATTCTCCCTGGCGCTGGCGATCCTGGCGCTGGCCGGCTGCTCGTATTTCTTCGCGCCGCGGGTCGAGTTGCAGCGGCTGACCCTGGATGTCGCCGCGCGCGCCAACGACGACTCGCCGATCGCCGTGGACTTCGTCGCGGTGAAGGATGCGGAGCTGTTCAAGGAGCTGGCCGGACTGCCGGCCAGCCAGTGGTTCGCCAATCGCGAGCAGTACCGCCGCGACTACCGGCAGCAGTTCGCGGTATGGAGCCTGGAGCTGGTCCCGGGGCAGTTCATCGAGTCGGAGTCGTTCCCCTTGCGCGGCGACCGCGCAACTGGACTTTTGGTCTTCGCCGGCTATAACACACCCGGCGCGCACCGCTTGCGCCTCGACCAGCAGCAGCGCGTCTGGCTGCGTCTGGATACCCGGGAAATGCGACTGGTCAACGATCCCGCCGCGCCCTAGCGAAGGGGCAGGCGAGCGACCGTCGTGCACGACAACGTAGGACGTCGAAGGGGAGTCGTATGAGTGTTCTGCCTGACGCGGTGTGCTGGCACGAAGGGATGCAACTGCTTCCCCAGCATTTCCAGTTGCAGGGATTGCGTGCCGAGGCGCTGGCGGCGCGCACCGGACAGGCCTGCAACCCTTGGTTCTGGGGCGTGACCGCCCTGGAACTGGACCCCTCGGCGTTGTGCGCCGGCCAAGTGCGGGTCCTGCACCTCGAAGCGATCCTGCCCGACGGCCTGCCGGTGAGCGTGCAGGCTGGTGTCGACGCGCCGCTGGAGTTCGACCTGGAGACAGCGCTGGCGGCCGCCGAAGGGCCGCTGCTGAACGTCCACCTGGCGGTCAGTCCGCTGTGGCGGGCGGGTCAGTTGCTGCCGCTGAAGGGCCGTCTGCAATCGCGGGTCGGCGCGCCGCTGCCGGACCTGGCCAGCGGCGAGCACCCCGAGCCGATCACCGTCTGGCGAGCGTCGCTGCGGCTGGTCGGCGACGACGGCAAGGCCGACTCCGTGTGTCTGCCGTTGCTGCGCGTGGCGAAGGAGGGCGGCGCCTACGTCAGCCTGCCCTACGTCCCGCCGACGCCATTGGTGCTGCCGGAATCGCCCCTGGGCAGGCGCGTGCAGTCGCTCTGCGCGCGGGCCCGGGAGAAGGCGCTGTTCCTCGGCGGGCGCCTGCGCCTGGCGCAGCAGGCGGGTAACCAGGACGACGCGGTGGAAGTCCGTCGCCAGCTCGCCGCGCTCTGGACCCGCCTGCCGGAGGTGGAAGGCCTGCTGGCAAGCCGCGCGGCCTCGCCGCTGGCCCTGCACGGCAGCCTGCTGGGCCTGGCCGGGGCCTGGGCGGCGCTCGATCCGCTGGCCGGCGTGCCGGCCTTCGAAGCGCTCGACTTCCTCGACCTGCGGCGTGGCTACGAGCCGCTGCTGGACTGGCTGGAGCGGGCCATCGAGTCGATCCGCGCGGGCTACCGCTGCCTGCCGTTCGAGCAGGAGGAACAGGTGTTTTCCGTACGCCTGCCCGATCCGGCGCCGCGTCAGCGCCTGGTGGTCGGCCTGCGGATGCCCGCCGGCGCCGGCGAACAGGCGGCGGCTGACTGGCTGGAGCGCGCCATCGTCGCCTCCGATCCGCACCTGCCGTTGCTCGCCCGGCAGCGCATGAGCGGGCTGGCGCGGCAGCCGATGAATCGCCAGGAACAGGTGGCCTACAGCGTCGGCGACGACACCCGTTTGTTCGTCGTGCAGGGCGCCGGCGACTGGTTCGATGCCGGCCAGCCGCTGCGCATCGTCGCGCCGGTCAGCGGGGTCGCCAGCAGTCCCTGGCAGATCGTGCTGTTCGTCGCCGACGGCAGCGACAACACCTAGACAGGAAGGAGCCGCCAATGCCCGAAGGGAGTGCAGGGCTTTTTTCCCAGGCGTACCAGGAGCAGCCGCTCAGCACGGCATTCCGCCAGGCCTGGCAGGAATGGCTGGAGGCCTGGGGCGCCCTCGACCGCGACGCCCAGGATGTGCCGCGGATGGTCGAGCGCGCCCTCGAACTGTCCACCCGCATCACCCGGCGTCTGTGGCGCAGCGCCTTCGCCAGCGTCGGCGACGCGGCGGGCGTGCAGGTCAAGGCGATGGTCTATGCCTTCGTCGCCCTGGTCGACGAGACTCTGGTCTTCAGCGCCTGGCCGGGACAGGGCGCCTGGCAGGAAAAACCGCTGGAGTCGCATCTCTACGGCAGTCGCCAGGCGGGCGAATACCTGCCGCTGGCGATCAAGCGCCTGCTCGACGAACGCGCCCCGGCCAGTCGCGACCTGGCCAACGTTTACCTGCAATGTCTGATCCTCGGCTTCCGCGGTCGCCTGCGCGGGCCGCGCGGCGAGGCGCTGCACGAGAAGTGGCGGCAGGCGCTGTTCGCCTTCGCCTGGCAGCGCGAGGCGGACGCCGCCGACCTCGGCCGTCGCCTTGAGCAGCCTGCCGCCGCGCCGCCACGGCGCCTGCCGGTGCGCGCGGCGTTGCCGGACGGTTTCCGCCTGGGCCTGGCGGTGCTCGGCCTGGTGCTGCTGATGAGCGGCATCGGGCACCTGTTCTGGCGCGACATCCAGCATGAAATGGCGGCGGTGACCCACCTGGCCGATGCGGAGCAGGCGCCATGAGCGGCGCGACGCTGTTCATGCTGGTTCTCCTCCTGCTGCTGCTGGCGCTGCTGCTGGGGGCGCTGGGCTGGTGGTGGCGGACCCGGGGCGGTACGGAGATCCGCAGCTTCTACGCGGCGGTCCGGCAGATGGAGCGCGAGCAGGGCTGGCAGGGCCGCTACGAAGCGCCCTGGCTGCTGATGCTCGGCAACGAGACCGAGGGCGAGCAGTTGTGCGCCACCTGGCGCCTGCTGCCGGTGGCGCGTCCGGCCTGGTTCGGCCGCTGGTGGTCGGACGGCGAGGGGGCGATCCTGCTGGTGCCGGAGTCGGTGTTCCTGCCCGACGAGGGCCTGCGCCGGCAAAGCGGCGCCTGGCTGCGCCTGTTGCGTCTGTTCCTGCGCCTGCGCGGCAGGCGCGCGCTGGACGGGGTGGTCTGGAACATTCCGCTGGCGCGGTTGCAGGATGGCGAGCAGGCGGCCGCCCTCGGCCTCGCCGCCCGTCGTCGCTACGTGGAGCTGACCCAGCGCCTTGGCCTGAGCCTGCCGGTGTACGTGGTGATCACTGGCCTGGAAGACCTGCCGGGTTTCCAGGAACTTCTCGCGGCGCTGCCCGAGGAGGCGCGCGAGCGCGCCCTCGGCTGGTCCTCGCCGTTCGCCGCCGAGGCGGCCTGGCAGTCGCGCTGGTGCGAGCAGGCGCTGGAGGAAATCACCGTCACCCTGACCGAGTCGATCGTCGAACTCGGTACCTTGCGCGGCCAGGTGAACAACGACCTGTATTGCCTGCCGCCACGCCTGGAAAGCCTCCGCGGTTCGTTGCAGGCGCTGCTCGAACCGGTCTTCCAGGGCAACGCCAGGGGCGAGGCGCCGCGCTTTCGCGGTCTCTACCTGAGCGGCAGCGAGGCGGCGGGGGCGGCAAGCGACGAAGCCCTGCCGGCGGTCGACGCGCCGCGTCGGCGCAGCAGCTTCGCCAGCCAACTGTGGGCACGGCGGATCCTTGCCGAGGAAGGCCTGGCCCAGGCGGTGCCGCGCATCCTCCAGCTGCGCCAGCGCTGGCAGCGCGGTATCGGCCTCGCTGCGCTGTGCCTGTGCCTGCTCTGGGGCGGCCTGATGACCTGGGTCTGGCGCGACGCGCTGCGCGACGCCGGCGAACTGTCGCAACTGCTGCATGGCGCCAGCGAGCGCTACCAGCCGCTCGACGACGACACCCGGCGCGCCGCCCAGGTCCGGCAGAACGTCCAGGCCTGGTGGCAACTGGTGGCACAGGCGCCGCGCTGGCGCTTCACCTCGCTGGCATTCCCCAGTTCCTGGTTTTCCTCCCTGGACGCACGCATCGACAGCGCGTATCGCCGCGTTTCCGAGCGCCTGCTGGTACGCCCGCTGCGCAGCCTGCTGGAAGGCGAGGCGAGCGACCTGCGGGCGATCCGCAGCGACGGCCAACCCGGCCTGAAGGAGGGCGACGACCCCAGCCAGTGGAAGGACTACCTGGCGGCGAAGGACCTGGTCGCCCGCGCCACTACCCTGGAGCGCCACAATCGCCTGTTCGCCCAGGCCATCGACAACCGCAAGACGCCGCTCGACGATCTCCTGCAACTGAGCAACGACGCCCTGGGCAGCAGCTACAACGGCGGCAGCCTGGCGCGCCTGGCCTACTACAACCGCACGCTGTTCGCCGAGCGTCCGGCCGATCTCGCCGCCCTCGACCTGGGCCGGGTCGGCGCCACGGCGGCGGATAACTTCCATGACCTGATGGCACGCTGGCTGAACGCCTACTTTCTCACCGACAGCCTGGAACGCACCGGCAATGCCCTGACCCAGGAACTCGCGCAGCTCGGCCAGGAACGAGATGCCACGGCGGCCCAGTTGCTGGGGGTCGGCGAATTGATCAACCACCTGCAGCAGCAGGTCAACCGCATCAACCTGATCTGGGGCAATGGCGTCGGCCAGGATCTCGTCCCTGGCTACCAGAACCTGCTCAAGAGCGCCCAGCAAAGCAGCCTGCTGGGAGACCGCGTGGAGGAACTGCAGAACCTCACGGTGCAGTTGCAGCAGCAGTTCCGCAGCGAATGGATCGCGCCTCCGGAGGCTGCCGGCGACGGCCTGCTGGTGAAGCAGGGGGCGACGCTCAAGCTGGCCGATGACCTGCTCGGCCTGAAACGCGCCATCGATGACCTGAAGACCAAGGACTTCGTCTCCGTGGCCCTGGCCGGCAAGACGCTGGCGGAGCACTCCCTGCTGAGCATCGACGACATCGGCGTGACCCAGGCGTTGAGCTTCTTCAACGACTTCAGCGGCTACTACGAGAGCACCCTGCCGTCGCTCAACCCGCGCTATCGCTACTCGGTCCTGCACGCCGCCGCCAGCGCGACGACCGAGGCCATGTGGCAGAGCCTCGGGCCGCGCAGTCGCAGCCTGACCAGCCGCAATGCCTCGCGCTTCGACGTGCAGGTCAAGCAGGTCCAGGCATTGCAGGCGGCGCTGCTGGAGTTGCAGGACATGCAGGCCGGCGCGCGCCTGCTGGCCAGCCTCAACGCGCTGGCCGTGGCCGATATCGGCCAGGCCCTGCGCGACATCGACGAGCAGGCGGTGCTGCGCGAGCCGGTCGATTTCAGTCGCTGGTCGGGCGCGCCGAATTTCGGCCTGCAGGCGTTCCGCGCCCAGGACAGCGCCGAGCTGAAGCAGAGCCTGACCAGCCAGTTCAATGCCATGGCCGCGGTCGCCGAGCGCCACGCCCCGGCGCTGGAGTGGCTGCAGGCGCAGCAGTCCAGCCTGGCCACCGCCGACTACAACGCGTTCGTGCGCTTCAGCGCGCTCAACGCCGAACTGCAGAAATTCAAGGCCGACAACCCGGCGAGCACCGCGGCGCAGCTGGCGAAGCTGGTGGGTAACGATTTCAACCAGATGGACATCGGCAGTTGCGCCGACATTCTCAACGGCGTGCTCCTGCCGTCCAGTCGCAGCGACCTGGCGACGCGCCTGGTGGACCTGCGCCAGGGCGCGCTCGGGCGCTGCCAGTCGCTGCAACAGCAGCAGGCGGCGCAGGCCTGGAAGGACCTCGCCGACTACTTCAACCAGTACCTCGCCGGACGCTTCCCGTTCGCCTACAGCCTGGAAGCGGCCGATGCCGAGCCGGGGCGGGTGCGGCACCTGCTGAAACTGATGGAGACGCGCTTGCCGCAGGTGCGCGAAGGGCTGGCCCAGGTTCGCTCGCCGGACCTGCCGGCCGCCGAGGACTTCGTCCGCCGCCTGGAGCAGGCGCAGCGCTGGCTCGGCCCGCTGTTCGAGCGCGACAAGTCGGGCCTGCTCGGCGTCGCCCTGGACATCGACTGGCGCAGCGACCGCAGCCTGGAACGCGGCGCCGACCAGGTGATCGCCTGGAGCCTGTACTCGGGCGACCAGGAAAGCCGGTTCCCCGGCGCGCAGGACAAGGGCCTGACCTGGAACGTCGGCGATCCGCTGAAGATCATGCTGCGCTGGGCGAAGAACGGCTCGCAGCGTCCGGCAGACGACCCGCGCCAGGCCAGCCTGGCGGTGGCCGACCTCGAGGCCGGCTGGAGCTACCAGGGCTCCTGGGCGCTGCTGCGCATGATGCGTGCGCACTTCTCCCGGCAGCGCCCGCCGAACGTCGACTACACGGAGTTTCCGCTGGTCCTGCAACTGCCGGTGTATGCGCCCTACAGCCCGGAAAACGAGGCGCGGATGTTCCTCCGCCTGTCGTTGATGAGCCTGGGCGGCAAGACCCCGCTGTCCATCCAGCCGCTGCCGGTGCGCGCGCCGCAATCGCCGTTCGCGACGCTGTTGCCGGCTACCGTCGCCAGCACCGGAGGTATCCCATGACCCTGCCTCTTTCCGGCAACGCCCTGTCCCTGGAAGTGCTGCTCGAACCCATCGCCCCAGAACAGCCGTGCGGCCCCAGCCTGCGCTACGACCTGGACTACGACCGCCTGCGCGAGTTGCGCCGGGAGGACGACAGCAGCCTGCCGACCGGCGTCTGGCAGGCGGAAGCCAAGCGCGCCGACTGGGCCGCGGTGGAGCAGTTGGCCAGCGAACTGTTGCAGCGGCGCAGCAAGGACCTGATGCTCGCCGCCTGGCTCGGCGAGGCCTGGCTGCAACGCGGCGGGCTGGGCGGATTGCAGCGCGCGCTGGTGCTGCTGGCGGAACTCTGCGAGCGCTACCCCGAGGAGGTGCATCCGCAAGCCCAGGACGGCGACCAGTCGTGGCGGGTGCCGCCCATCGACTGGCTGTTGCGCCGCTATGCCGAGCTGCTGCACACGCGCCTGCCGCTGATGGGGCAGGGCGCGTTCGCCGAGATCACCCTCTATGCCTGGCAGAGGTTGCAGCGCCAGCAGGTCGCCAGCGGCGACAGCAAGAGCGCCAAGGCGGCGCTGGAAGCGGCGCAACTTCAGCAGAAGAAGCTCGACGAAGCGTTGCGCGCGGAGCCCCTGGTGCAATGGCAGCGCAAGCAGGCCAGCCTGCTCGCCTGCCAGCAGCAACTGCAACGCCTGGAACAGTGGTGCGACCGCTGCCTGGGCGAACTCGCCCCCAGTTGCCAGCCGCTGCGCGGGGTCATCGCGCAATGGCTGGCCTTGCTCAAGGAGTTCATCGCCATGCACCCGCAAGCGCCGCTGCCCGAAGAACAGCCACCGGTCGCGGAGGCGGACGCTGCCGAAGGCGACGCGGACGGCGAGGAAAGCGTCCCGGCGAGCGCGCCGAGCGGGCCGGCTGGCGCGCCGACCAGTCGCGAGGACGCCTACCGGCAACTGCTGCTGATCGCCGACTACCTGGCGCGCACCGAGCCGCACAGCCCGGTTCCCTACCTGATCAAGCGCGCGGTGGAATGGGGCAACAAGCCGCTGAGCGAGCTGCTGGCGGAGCTGATCAATGCGGACTCGGAGGCGCGCCGGGTCTGGTCGCTGCTTGGCGTACTGCCCTAGGAGGTGGGGCTATATCTTTTATTCGAATATATAAATACGAATTCAGAATTTTTTAATCTATGGGTTCCTGGGGCAAGATGGGCGCACATTTCCTGGCTCGGAACCCAGCATGTCCGTCATCACCCATCCCCACGCCCGCGAGCTGACCAAATCGGTGCGCGCCACCGTGCTGGTGTTCAACGACCCCCGTTCCCGCGAGCTGCTGGAGCGCATCGAGCGCCTGGCGCCCAGCGAGGCCAACGCGCTGGTCATCGGCGAGACCGGCACCGGCAAGGAGCTGGTGGCGCGCCATATCCATGCCCTCAGCGGACGCAGCGGCGGCCCGTTCGTCGCGGTCAACTGCGGTGCTTTCGCCGAGAGCCTGGTGGAGAGCGAGCTGTTCGGCCACGAGAAGGGCGCCTTCACCGGCGCGTTGCAGAGCAAGGCCGGCTGGTTCGAGGCGGCCAACGGCGGCACCCTGTTCCTCGACGAGATCGGCGACCTGCCGCCGAGCATCCAGGTCAAGCTGCTGCGCGTGCTGCAGGAGCGCGAGGTGGTGCGGCTCGGTTCGCGCCAGCCGATCCCCATCGACGTGCGGCTGGTGGCGGCGACCAACGTCGACCTGGCCGACGCGGTGGTCGCCGGGCACTTCCGCGAGGACCTGTTCTACCGCCTGCACGTGGCGACCATCCAACTGCCGCCGTTGCGCGAGCGCCGCGGCGATATCCTGCCGCTGGCCGAGTACTTCATCGTCGAGCACTGCCGGCGCCTCGGCTACACCAGCGCGAGCCTGAGCCCGGAAGCCGAGCGCAAGCTGCTCGGGCACTCCTGGGCGGGCAATATCCGCGAGCTGGAGAACGCCATCCACCATGCGCTGCTGGTCTGCCGCAACCGCCTGATCCAGCCGGCCGACCTGCACCTCATCGACATGCGTGCGCGCCAGGAGCCGAGCGGCTTGCGCCGTGCTCCCGAGAGCGCCGCCGGCTCGGCGCTGGAAGCGGCGCTGCAGGCGCTGTTCGAGGAAAACCGCGAGGATCTCTACGAGCACATCGAGGAAACCGTGTTCCGCGCCGCCTATCGCTTCTGCCACGGCAACCAGTTGCAGACCGGACGCCTGCTGGGGATCAGCCGCAACATCGTGCGCGCCCGCCTGGAGAAGATCGGCGAGCTGGAAACCTCGCCACGACACAACGTGGTCTCGCTGGTGGGCAAGTGAGCGTGGTGCTTTACAGTCTTTCACAATTCCCCCACAAAACCGGCAAGAACCCGGACGGCGGCTGTTCTACAACGGAGCGGTGAATCTCGTTGGCTGGACCAGGGACGTCGCCATGCCTCGCTCCGCTCGCCCGTGTCGCTCGCTCCGCTCGCCCGTGTCGCTCGCTCCGCTCGCCCGTGTCGCTCGCTCCCGGTAGCCGCTTTCCTGGCCGCGCCGAGTCCGCCCGGCCCTCCAGTCACAGCAACCTTGGTTTCCCGACCCGGCGAAGAGGATCGCTGCATGCCGTATTGTTCGCCGGAACAACTCGCCGACCTCGGCCCGCTGCTGGATTGCCTGCGCCGCTGGCCGCGCATCCGCGAGCCGCGGCCGGGGGTGTTCTACCTGGGCGACCAGCCGTTCTGCCAGTTCCATTCGCGCAATGGCCAGCGCTGGGCCGACGTCAAGCGCCGCAAGGGGCGCCTGCCGCCGTTCGTCCTGCCGCCGGGCGACCAGCATTCGGCGCGGGCATTCCAGATATTCCTGCTCCAGGCCTACAAGCTGAACTGAACTGTTGCCCGGGCAACAGTCGGACAGCAGCGCTGTTGCGTGGCTGACAGGTCGAGGCCGGAAACCCGCCGCAACTGCCCGGAAAACGCACATTTCCCCGTTGGTACGGCCCTTGCTCCAGGGCACTGCACCTAGCGCAACAGTCCACAGGGAAATCCCATGACCAGCCCCTTCAAAGTCGTCGCCGTCTCCGGCGGCACCTATCGCCCGTCCCGCACCCTGGTACTCACCCAGGCCCTGATCGCCGAGCTTGGCCAGTCGCTGCCGATCGACAGCCGGGTCATCGAGCTGACCGACATCGCCGCGCCGCTGGGCGCTACCCTGGCGCGCAACCAGGCGCCGGCGGAACTGCAGGCGGTGCTCGACGAGATCGAAAGCGCCGACCTGCTGCTGGTCGCCTCGCCGGTCTACCGTGGCTCCTATCCGGGCCTGCTCAAGCACCTGTTCGACCTGATCGACCTCAACGCCTTGATCGACACCCCGGTGCTGCTCGCCGCCACTGGCGGCACCGAGCGCCACGCGCTGGTCCTCGACCACCAGTTGCGCCCGCTGTTCAGCTTCTTCCAGGCGATCACCCTGCCCATCGGGGTCTACGCCAGCGAGGCCGACTTCGACAACTACCGGATCGTCAGCGAGCCGCTGAAGGCGCGCATCCGCCTCGCCGCCGAGCGCGCCGCGCCGCTGTTCGGCGGACGCTCCGAACTGTTGAAGATCGCCTGAGGTGCGCCGATGAACGTGTTCTGGTTCCTCCCGACCCACGGCGATGGCCACTTCCTCGGCACCAGCCAGGGCGCGCGGCCGGTCTCGCTGCCTTACCTGAAGCAGGTGGCTCAGGCGGCCGACAGCCTCGGCTACCACGGCGTGCTGATCCCCACCGGACGCTCCTGCGAGGACTCCTGGGTGGTGGCCTCGGCGCTGGCGCCGCTGACCGAGCGCCTGCGCTACCTGGTGGCGATCCGTCCGGGAATCGTTTCGCCGACCGTCTCGGCGCGGATGGCGGCGACCCTCGACCGCCTGTCCGGCGGGCGCCTGCTGATCAACGTGGTCACCGGCGGCGATCCCGACGAGAACCGCGGTGACGGCATCCATCTTGGCCACGCCGAGCGCTACGAGGTCACCGACGAGTTCCTTCGGGTCTGGCGGCGCGTCCTGCAGGGCGAGGCGGTGGACTTCCACGGCAAACACATCCACGTGGAGAACGCCAAGGCGCTCTATCCGCCGCTGCAACGGCCGTATCCGCCACTGTACTTCGGCGGCTCCTCGGAGGCCGCCCACGAACTGGCCGGCGAACAGGTGGACGTCTACCTGACCTGGGGCGAGCCGTTGCCGGCGGTGGCGGCGAAGATCGCCGACGTGCGCCAGCGGGCGGCTCGCCATGGGCGTACGGTGAAGTTCGGCATCCGCCTGCATGTGATCGTCCGCGAAACCGCCGAAGAGGCCTGGCACGCCGCGGACAGGCTGATCGAGCACATCTCCGACGAGACCATCGCCGCCGCGCAGCAGTCCTTCGCCCGTTTCGACTCCGAAGGCCAGCGGCGCATGGCCGCGCTGCACGGCGGCCGCCGCGATCGCCTGGAGATCCAGCCGAACCTCTGGGCCGGGGTCGGCCTGGTGCGCGGCGGCGCCGGCACCGCGCTGGTCGGCGATCCGCGGCAGGTGGCGGAGCGCATCGGGGAGTACGCCGAGCTTGGCATCGACAGCTTCATCTTCTCCGGCTATCCGCACCTGGAAGAGGCCTACCGCTTCGCCGAACTGGTCTTCCCGCTGCTGCCCGAACCCTACGCCAGCCTGGCCGGCCGTGGGCTGACCAACCTGACCGGGCCGTTCGGCGAAATGATCGCCAACGACGTGCTGCCGGTTAGCGCCGGCGCTTGAGCAGCCGGGCCCCCGAGGAGAAACGCCCTGTGAATGCGAAGACCCGCCCCGAGGCGCAAACGCCGTTGCAGATCGCCCGGCGCCTGGCCGCCGATTTCGCCGAGAACGCCGCCGAGCGCGACGTCGCCGGCGGCACCCCGAAGGCCGAGCGCGACGCGTTGCGCCGCAGCGGCCTGTTGTCGCTGATCATCCCGCGCGAATACGGCGGCCTGGGGGCGAGCTGGAGCGAAACCCTGCAAACCGTGCGCGAACTGGCCCGGGTCGACAGCTCGATCGCCCACGTCTACGGCTTCCAGCACCTGATGCTGGCCACCGTGCGCCTGTTCTCGCGGCCCGAGCAATGGCAGCCGTGGTTCGAGCTGACCGCGCGCAACCGCTGGTTCTGGGGCAACGCGCTGAACCCGCTGGACAACCGTACCGCGGCCCGGCGCTTCGACGGCTGGCGCGAGTTCTCCGGGAAGAAGAGCTTCTGCTCCGGCGCCCGCGATTCGGAGATGCTCATCGCCTCGGCGCTGGACGGCGAGGGCGGGCCGCTGCTGATCGCCGCCATCCCCACCGCGCGCAGCGGTATCAGCCTGGGCCAGGATTGGGACAACATGGGCCAGCGGCAGACCGACAGCGGCAGCGCGATCTTCGAGCGGGTGCGGGTGGAGGAGAGCGAGTTGCTGCTCGATCCCGGGCCGCTGAGCACGCCGTTCGCCTGCCTGCGGCCGCTGATCGCCCAGTTGATCTTCACCGAGGTGTTCCTCGGCATCGCCGAAGGCGCCTTCGAGGAGGCTCGCCAGTACACCCTGCGCGAAGCGCGACCGTGGTTCCGCTCCGAGGTCGCCGAGGCCAATGCCGACCCCTATGTGCTGGCGCGCTACGGCGAATTCTGGGTCGGCCTGGAAAGCACCCGGGCGCTGGTCGAGCGCGCCGCGCAGCGCCTCGACGCCGCCTGGTCCAAGGGCCCGGCGCTGGACGCCAGCGAGCGCGGCCAGTTGGCCCTGGCCATCGCCGCCGCCAAGGTCGCCGCGACGCGCAACGGCCTCGACCTGTGCAACCGCATGTTCGAAGTCACCGGCGCCCGCTCCACTCACGCCGCCCTGCGCCTGGACCGCTACTGGCGCAACCTGCGCACCCAGACCCTGCACGACCCGCTGGACTACAAGATCCGCGAGCTGGGCGACTGGGCGCTGAACCAGTCACCGCCGCAACCGACCTTCTACTCATGAACGCTTCTACCCATACTCCCGACCGGCTGCTGACGCTGCCACGTTCGCCGAACCTGGCGACCTCGATCCGCGCCACCGCCCAGGTCTTCGAGGACCCGAAGTCCCAGGCCCTGCTCGAACACCTGCGCCAGGTGGCGCCGAGCGAGGCCAGCGTGCTGGTGATCGGCGAGACCGGCACCGGCAAGGAACTGGTGGCGCGGCATATCCACAACCTCAGCGCGCGGCGCAACGGCCCGTTCGTGGCGGTCAACTGCGGGGCTTTCTCCGAGTCGCTGGTGGAAGCCGAGCTGTTCGGCCACGAGAAGGGCGCCTTCACCGGCGCCCTGGCGGCCAAGGCCGGCTGGTTCGAGGAAGCCAACGGCGGCACCCTGTTCCTCGACGAGATCGGCGACCTGCCGATGCCGATCCAGGTCAAGCTGCTGCGTGTGTTGCAGGAGCGCGAGGTGGTGCGCCTGGGTTCGCGCAAGAGCATCCCCATCGACGTGCGCGTGCTGGCGGCGACCAACGTGCAACTGGAGCGGGCGATCAACGCCGGGCACTTCCGCGAGGACCTGTACTACCGGCTCAATGTCGTCAGCCTGGAGCTGTCGCCGTTGCGCGAGCGACCCGGCGACATCCTGCCGCTGACCCGCCACTTCATCGCCGAGTACAGCCGTCGCCTGGGCTACGGCCAGAGCCAGTTGAGCCCGGAGGCGGCGCAGAAGTTGCGCGCCTATTCCTGGCCGGGGAACATCCGCGAGCTGGAGAACGTCATCCACCATACCTTGCTGATCTGCCGCGACGGGCTGATCCGCACCGATGACCTGCACCTGTCCAACCTGCGCCTGGAGCGTGGCGATGAGCTGGCGCGCGGGGGCCCGGCGAGCGGCGCCGTCGAGCACCTGTTGCAGCAGGCTTTCCAGCGTCTGTTCGAAGAGCAGGGCGAGAACCTCCATGGGCGGGTCGAGGATGCCCTGCTGCGCGCGGCGTACCGTTTCTGCCACGGCAACCAGGTGCATACCGCCAACCTGCTGGGACTCAGCCGCAACGTCACGCGCACGCGGCTGATCGCCATCGGCGAGCTGGTGGTGAACAAGCGCGGTGGCCAGCGGATCGATGGCGAGCGGGCGGTGCGGTTGTCGATCTGAGTTCAGGCGCTCGGGATCGCGGCGGATAAGCGCAAGCGGTTATTCGCCCAACCTCCCGCGACTATCCGCCGTGCCGGCGCTGCGGCATTCGCCCAAACCCAGCCGGGCGCAGTAGACTCGGCGCTTTGCGGAGCGTCTGGCTCCGCGCTCTGCGCCAGGTGGAACCGCCCGATGCCCGATACCTCTCCCGATCTGCCGGCCATGTCGCCGCTCGCCGCCTATCGTCAGGCCGTGGAACAGCGCGGTTTCGCTCCCGACGAGGCGCAGCGGCGCGCCGCCGAGGCGCTGGAGCGTTGTTTCCAGGCCCTGCACGAGCCGCACCGCCACGGCGCGATCCAGGGCGTCTACCTGTGGGGGCCGGTGGGGCGCGGCAAGACCTGGCTGATGGACCACTTCTACCAGTGCCTGCGCGTGCCCGCGCGGCGCCAGCACTTCCACCACTTCATGCAGTGGGTGCACCAGCGCCAGTTCGAACTGACCGGCACCGCCGACCCGCTGCGCGCCCTGGCCCGCGAGTTGGCGCGGGACGTGCGGGTGCTGTGCTTCGACGAGCTGTTCGTCAGCGACATCGGCGACGCCATCCTGCTCGGCAGCCTGCTGCGCATCATGTTCGAGGAGGGCGTGGTGCTGGTCGCCACTTCCAACCAGCCGCCGGAGCAGTTGTACGCCGACGGCTTCAACCGCGAACGCTTCCTCCCGGCGATCGAGGCGATCCAGCGGCACATGGCGGTGGTCGCGGTGGATGGCGGCCAGGACCACCGCCTGCATCCCGGCCGGGCCGAGCAACGCTACTGGGTGGTGGAGGCGGGGCAGGCGGGCGGTTTCGCCGAACTCTTCGCGCGCCTGAGCGCCGGCGAAGTGGTGTCCGCGCAGCCCATCGAGCTGGGGCACCGCCCGCTGGCGGTGCGCCGGCACAGCGAGTCGGTGCTCTGGTGCAGCTATGCGCAGCTCTGCGAGGTACCGCTGTCGGCGCTGGATTTCATCGGCCTTTGCGACCGCTACCGGGCGATCCTGATGGACGACCTGCCGTGCCTGAGCGCCAGCCAGCG
Source organism: Pseudomonas sp. PS1(2021) (assembly GCF_020405165.1). Lineage (NCBI taxonomy): Bacteria > Pseudomonadati > Pseudomonadota > Gammaproteobacteria > Pseudomonadales > Pseudomonadaceae > Pseudomonas > Pseudomonas sp. PS1(2021). The sequence goes on from NZ_CP084484.1 coordinate 1,846,533, forward strand.
CGAAGGCCGCATAGCCCGTGGCACCGAGGACGGCGCGCAACTGGTGGAGGCGGGGGATCGCGAATTGCCGCAGCTGTCGGTGCACGACGACGGCGTGCGGCGCTTCATCGCCCTGGTGGACGAATGCTACGACCGCAAGGTGCCGCTCTACCTGGAGGCCAGGGTGCCGTTGGAGGCACTTTATACCGAGGGCTACCTGGCCTTCGCCTTCCGTCGCACCCTCAGCCGGCTGCGCGAGATGCAGCTGGCACGCTTCGGCAGCGACAGCGCCGGCTAGCGCCGCGCCGCCGAAGCGGGAACTACGGATGGCCGCCCGCGCTCATCCGCCGGCCAGGCCGAGGCTCAATAGCCGTGCCGGCGCAGCAGCGCGTCCATGTCTTGCGCCGCCGGGCGGCCCTGGAACTTCAGCAGTTCCGAGGTGCGGTTGGTGAAGAAACCGTCGACGCCGGCCGCGCCTAGGGCCTTGAAGTCTTCCGCCGAGTCCACCGAGTAGGCATGGATGAACAGCCCGCGCGCGTGGGTCATGCGGTTCATCCAGGGTTTCACCAGGTCGGCGTAGCTCTGTTCGCCGCGTTCGCTGAGGGTCGCCGAGGGCCCGGTGCCCAGCGCACCGTGGGCCTTGGCCCAGTCCAGCCAGGCGCCGAACTCGGCTTCGGACTTCACTTCCTGCCTGGCGTAGAAGGCTGCCTTGTCGGTTTCCCCGGATTCCTTGAAAGTCACTGGCGAGCGGGCTTCCAGGTAGCCGTCGCCGAGCCACAGCAGGAGAATCTTCGGCACTTGCGGCATGCTTTCTTGCAGCAGTTCCAGGCTGCTCTTCTCGAAGGTCTGCAGGATCACCCGGCCATTGCCGTGGGCCACGTCGACATGCCCGGCGGCGGCACGCTCGCGGGGTTGCAGCCAGCCGCGGCGTTCCAGCAGCTTGCGCAGGTCGTCTTCGATGCCGGGGAATTGCGCCGGTACCTTGGTTTCCAGGTACAGGCCCGGCTTGTTGGCGCCGCCCTCGGCGATGTCGAGCATCTCGTCGAGGGTGAGGATGCGCAGGCCGACGAAGCCGGGCCGGGCGCGCTCGGGGAAGGCGCGATTGAACCAGGAGCCGGCGTCCAGGCGCTTGAGTTCGGCGAGAGTGAAGCTGCTCACCGGGTCCTTGGCGCGCCCCGGAAAGACCTCGGCGACGTCGGTGGTGCGCTCCAGGGTGTCGTCGTGGAGGGCGACCAGCACGCCGTCGCGGCTGCGCTGCACGTCGGCTTCCAGGTAGTCGGCGCCGAGGTCGCGGGCCAGCAGGTAGGCCGCGGCGGTTTCCTCGGGGGCGTCGTACGAGGCGCCGCGGTGGGCGATGACCGCCGGCCAGGGCACGCCGGCGGCGGCGCTGAGGGCCTTGCCGGACGGCTCCGCGGCCTGGGCGGCGAGCCCCGCCGTCAGGCCGAGGAGGCCCAGGGTCTTGAATGTTCCTTGCCAGAATCTTTGCCGCATGAGGCGCCTTTCCTTCTTTCTTTTTCACGGGATTGCCGACCAGTCTGGCGTCGCCGGATGACCGCAGGACGACAGATACAGGTCTGTCCGGTGCGGGGAAAGATGCGCTGTCGCGGCGACGCTGGTTCCTGTCGCCCTCGGCAAAGCGCCAGCCCTCCCAGGCCGGGAGGGCGGATTCTACAGGCGTTTGTTCAGCAGGCGGGCCAGGCGGTCGCCGCCGAACTGGATCAACGTGACCAGCAGCACAAGGACGATGATCACGGTGAGCATCACCTGGGTGTCGAAGCGCTGGTAGCCGTAGCGGTAGGCCAGGTCCCCCAGGCCGCCGGCACCGATCGCGCCGGCCATGGCCGAGGAGTTGATCATGGTCACCAGGGTGATGGTGAAGCCGCCGACGATGCCCGGTCGCGCCTCCGGCAACAGTACGTTGCAGATGATGTGGCGGCGTTCGCAGCCCATCGCCTGGGCCGCCTCCACCAGGCCGTGGTCGACTTCGCGCAGGCTGACCTCGGCGATCCGCGCGAAGAACGGCGTGGCGGCGATGGTCAGCGGCACCACCGCGGCCCAGACCCCATAGCTGGTGCCGACGATCATCCGGGTAAAGGGAATCAGCGCCACCATCAGGATCAGGAACGGCACCGAACGCAGCACGTTGACCAGACCACCCAGGATGCGATTGAGCAGGCGCGCCTCGAAGATCCCGCCCGGCCCGGTGGTGACCAGTACCAGGGCCAGCGGGATACCCACCAGCAGGACGATGGCGGAGGACGCGCCGATCATCAGCAGCGTATCGAGGAAACCTTGCCAGAGCCGTTCAAGCATGGGCGACATGGCCGAGCACCTCCACCTTGTCCGCCACCAGCGCGGCCTTCGCCAGCACGCCGGGCAGTTCGCCGGGCGGCGCGCCGACCTGTAGCAGCAGGCGCCCCAGGGCGCGGCCCTGGATCCGCTCTATGCCGCCGTGGAGCAGGTCGACGCGCTGGCCGATGGCCCTGGCGATGGCCAGCAGGTCCGGCACCCGTCGGCTGGCGCCGGTGTACTGGAGATCGAGCAGCACCGGGTCGCCGGCGCCGGGAGCCTGGCGCAGGCGCGCCTGGAGGTCGGCCGGGAGGGCGGCGCGCAGGCTGCCGAGCAGGCTTCGGGTGACGGCATGGCGCGGATCGCCGAAGACTTCCCAGACTTCGCCCTGTTCGACGATGCGGCCGCATTCGAGGACCACCACGCGGTCGCAGATCTCGCGGATGACCGCCATCTCGTGGGTGATCAGGACGATGGTCAGGCCCAGCCGGCGGTTGATGTCGCGCAGCAGCGCGAGGATCGCCTGGGTGCTCTCCGGGTCCAGCGCCGAGGTGGCTTCGTCGCAGAGCAGGATCTGCGGCTGGTGCACCAGCGCGCGGGCGATGCCGACGCGCTGTTTCTGCCCGCCGGAGAGCTGCGCCGGGTAGGCGTCGCGTTTTTCCTCCAGGCCGACCAGTTGCAGCAGCCCGGCGACCCGCTCCTCGATCCGTGCCCGGGGCACCCCGGCCACCCGCAGCGGCAGGGCGATGTTCTGCCACACGGTCTTGGCCGACATCAGGTTGAAGTGCTGGAAGATCATGCCGATGCGTCGGCGCAGGGCGACCAGACGCTGGCCGTCGTAGCCGCCGATGTCCTCGCCGTCGATCAGCACCTGCCCCTCGCTGGGACGCTCCAGGCGATTGAGGGTGCGGATCAGCGAGGACTTGCCGGCGCCGCTGCGGCCGATGATGCCGAACACTTCGCCGCGGCGGATTTCCAGGTCGATCTCCCGCAGGGCCTGGACCCCGCCGGGGTAGCGCTTGCCCAGGCCGTGGAGGCGGATGTGCGGCGTGGAGGCGCGCGTGTCGGGCGCCGTCGGGAACGGTTCGAGGGGCAGCAGGCTCGGGGGAACGGTCATGGTCGTCACTCCCAGCCCGGCTGGTACAGCGTGCCATGGGCCTTGTCCAGTGCGGCGCGGACCACCGGCGAATGCTGGTAGATGTCAACGAAGCGCGCCAGGCGGCCGTCGCGGTCCTGGTAGTCGCCGCGGGTGACGAACTGGATCACGTATTCCCGGTTGTCGATCCCGTCGAACAGCAGCGCCCGGGTCGGGTCGATGGTCCCGGCCAGGCGCAGGTAGTGCGGGTAACCCTGGGCCAGGTCGAAATCGTCGAGGGCGCGCGCCAGTTGCACCGCCTCCAGCTCGGTGATGCGGATGTCCTTCGGGTTGTCGACGATATCGTCGAGGGTCGCCTTGTAGCCGACGCCGTCCCTGAGCTTCAGCAGGCCGGCCTTCTGTAGCAGTTGCAGGCCGCGGCCGCCATTGATCGGGTCGTTGGCGATGGCCACGCTGGCGCCTTCCGGCAACTCTGCGAGGCTGGCGTAGCGCTTCGAATAGAGCCCGACGTTGTTGATGATCCCCGGCGCGAACGGCTTCAACTGGAAGCCGCCTTCGCGGTTGGCGTTTTCCAGGAAGGGCACGTGCTGGAAGTAGTTGGCGTCGATGTCGCCCTGGGCGAGGGTGATGTTGGGGGCGTTCCAGTCGCTGAACTCGACCAGTTCGACCTTCAGTCCCTGCTTGCCGGCTTCGCTCACGGCGACTTCCAGCGGCGGGGCGAAGGCGGCGGTGGTGCCGATCTTCAGCGGGGCGTCGGCGGCCTGGGCCGGGCCGCTGCCGAGGAGGACGGCCAGGCTCAGGGTTTTCAGGGTGTTCAGCATGGTGGGCTCCTGAACGAAAGGGAAACTGGGGTCAGGCCTGGCGCTGGCGCGCGGCCGGGTGCTGGCGGAAGGCGGCGCCGGCGTGTTCCGCCTGCAGGCGCGCGCGGCCGCCGCCGAAGAGCTTCTCCCGCAGGGTGCCGGGGGCGTAGGCGGTCTTGTAGCTGCCGCGTGCCTGCAACTCGGGCACCACCAGGTCGATGAAGTCGGCGTAGCTCTCCGGCTCCACGGTGCGGGTCAGGTTGAAGCCGTCCAGGCCGGTATCGGCGATCCAGCCTTCGAGATCGTCGGCGACCTGGCGCGGGTCGCCTACCAGGGGCACGTAGCGGCCGCCCAGGGCCAACTGGTCGAGGAGCTTGCGCACGGTGGAGTCGGTGCGCGCCACGGTGAGGTTCTTCACCACCGACTCGATGGCGTTGTTCTTCTCGTAGCGGATCGGTTCGTCGAGCCCGTAGCGCGACAGGTCGATGCCGCTGGAGCTGGCGAAGTGCGCCAGGCCGGCCTCGGGGCTGGCGTAGCGGCGGTACTCGGCATGCTTGTCGCGGGCCTCGGCCGCGGTGGCGGCGACGATCACGTTGATGCCCATGAAGATCCTGATGTCCTCGGCGCGACGGCCGGCGCCGACCACCGCCGCGCGGATGCGCTGCACCAGTTGGCGGGTGGCCTCGCGGGTCTGTCCGGAGACGAACACGCATTCGGCGTGGCGCGCGGCGAAGGCCAGGCCACGCTCCGAGGAGCCGGCCTGGAACAGCACCGGGGTGCGCTGTGGAGAGGGCTCGGCGAGGTGGTAGCCCTCGACCTGGTAGAACTCGCCATGGTGGCGGACCTTGTGGATCTTCTCCGGCTGCGCGTAGACCCGTCGCTGGCGGTCGGCGAGCACCGCGTCGTCTTCCCAGCTGCCTTCCCAGAGCTTGTAGAGGACCTCCAGGTACTCGTCGGCGCGGTCGTAGCGGCGGTCGTGCTCGATCTGCGCGGACTGGCCCATGGCCTTGGCCGCGCTTTCCAGGTAGCCGGTGACGATGTTCCAGCCGATCCGCCCGTCGCTCAGGTGGTCGAGGGTCGAGAGCCGCCGGGCGAACGGGTAGGGCGCCTCGTAGGTGAGGTTGGCGGTGACGCCGAAACCCAGGTGCTCGGTGACCCCGGCCATGGCCGAGACCAGCATCAGCGGGTCGTTCACCGGCAACTGGACGGCTTCGCGGGCGGTCACCTCGATGCCGCCCTGGTAGACGTCGTAGACGCCGAGGATATCGGCGATGAACAGGCCGTCGAACAGGCCGCGCTCCAGCAGCCGGGCCAGCTCGGTCCAGTGGCGCAGTTTGCGGTAGTCGCTGGAGCGGTCGCGCGGGTGGGTCCAGAGGCCGTGGTTGATATGGCCGACGCAATTCATGCTGAAGGCGTTTAGGAGAATCTGCTTCTTGCTCATGGCGGTTCCTTCGGCGTTCAGAGCGTGCCGCGGCGTGGCGGCAGGCGGCCGTTGAGGTAGTAGTCGCCGACCGCGTGGTACTTCCAGCGCACCGGGTCATGCAGGGTGTGTACGCGGGCGTTGCGCCAGTGACGGTCGAGACCGAGTTCGGCGAGACAGGCGCGGCTGCCGCCAAGCTCGATCAGCTTGCTGCCGGCCAGCAGGGCGACCTCGGTGGTCAGCGCGCGGGCTTCGGCGACGGCGATCGAGGCGGCCGCCACGCTTTCCGCGTCCGGCTCGGCGGTGGCCCGGTCGAGCACCCGCCCGGCACGCTCCAGCAGCGCTTCGGCGGCGTGCAGGCGGATCGCCAGGCGGCCGATCTCATGGATGGTCAGTGGGTCGTCGCTGGCCTTGTCGACGCCGGAGTCGACCCAGGGCCGAGCGCGCTCGCGGACGAAACGCAGGGTGTCCTCGAAGGCGCCGCGGGCGATCCCGGCGTCGATCGCCGCGTGGAGGATCTGCGCCAGCGGGCCGACGGTGGTCGGGCGCTCGAAGGCGTCCTGGAACGAGACCACGTCCTCGGCGGCCACCGCTACCCGGTCGAACAGCGCCGAACCGCTGCCGGTGGTGCGTTGACCGAAGCCGGACCAGTCGTCGACGATTTCCAGCCCGGCGCTGTCGCGCGGGACGAAGGCCAGTTGCTGGCGGCCCTCGTCGTCCACCGCCAGGGTCGGCACCCGCTGCGCGTAGAGTGCGCCGGTGCAGTAGAACTTGCGCCCGTCCAGGCGGTAGCCGTCGCCGTCGGCGCGTAGGCGGGTACGGCGCTCGCTGGCGGTACGCGTGCCGATCTCGGCCAGGGCGTTGCCGAAACGCTCGCCGGCCAGGGCGGCGCCGAACAGGCGACCTTTCTGCGCCGGCGAGCCGTTCACCCGCAGCACTTCGAGGGCGTAGAAATGGTTCTGCGGAATCTGCCCCAGGGAACTGTCGGCGGCGCTGACGATCGCCACCACCTTCGCCAGGGTCACCCGCGAGACGCCGGCCCCGCCGTATTCGCGGGGCACCGCGATGCCCCACAGGCCGGAGCGGGAGAACAGTTCCAGTTCTTCCAGCGGCAGGCGCCGCTCGCGGTCGCGCTGGATGCTTTCGCGGGCGAACAGGGCGGCCAGCTCGCGGGCCGTTTCCAGGGCTTCGTCGTCGCTGCCGATGCGATGGGCAGCGGCCGTGGGATTGTCGCGCGTAGCGTGTGCGAGGCTCATCGGGCGCTCCTCAGATCCATGAGTGACGCGCCGGACGGGCGCCGTTCAGGTAGTAGTCGCCGACCGCGTGGACCTTCCAGCGCACCGGGTCGTGCAGGGTGTGGGTGCGGGCGTTGCGCCAGTGCCGGTCGAGGTTGAACTCGGCGAGCGTGGCACGGCTGCCGGCCAGCTCGAAGAGCTTCTCGCTGGCGGCCAGGCTGATCTCGGTGCTCAGCACCTTGGCCTCGGCCACGGCGATCGAGGCGCGTGCCGCCGACTCGGCGTCCACCGGCCGTGCGGCCACCTCGTCGAGGACCTGCCCGGCCTTCTCCAGCAGGGCGTTGGCGGCGTGCAGCTCGATTTGCAGGCGGCCGACCTCGGCGATGCTGTAAAGCTCGTCGCTGGCGCGTTCGACCTGGGCGTCGATCCAGGGCCGGCTGCGTTCGCGGACGAACGCCTGGGCGTCGTCCAGCGCCGCCTGGGCGATGCCGGCGTCGATGGCGGCCTGGATCAGTTGCGAGACGGCGCCCTGGAGGCTCGGGATCTCGGCCAGCAGGCCGTTGTGGATCAGCATGTCGCCGGCTACCGGAACCTCGTCCAGCAGTACCGTGCCGCTGGCGGTGGTGCGCTGGCCGAAGCCGGACCAGTCGTCGACGATGCGCAGGCCGGGAGCGCCGCGCTCGACGAAGAGCATCACCGCGCGCTCTTCCTCGTCGATGGCCTTGACCGCCACCCAGTGGGCGAACAAGGCGCCGGTGGAGTAGAACTTCTCGCCGCTGACCCGGTAGCCGTCGCCGTCGCGACGGACCCGCGCCTTCAGCTCCAGGGTGTGGCGGGTATTGCGCTCCGGGCCGGCGTTGGCCAGCCGGCGGCCGTCGAGGATGCCACGGAACAGCTTGCGTTTCTGCGCCGGGCTGGCGACGTTGTCGATCACGCTGAGCAGGCCGAACTGGTTCTGCGGAATCTGTCCGAGGGCCGGGTCGGCGGCACAGATGACGCGGAACACCTCGGCCAGGGTCACGTGGGAAACCTGCGCGCCGCCATAGGCGCGGGGAATGCCGATGCCGCCCAGGCCGAGGCGGGTGAAGAGTTCCAGTTCCTGCCAGGGCAGGCGTCGTTCGCGGTCGCGTAGCGCCGCTTCGCGACGGGCCAGTCCGGCTACCTCGTGGGTGGCCTGCAGCGCCTGGGCGTCGTTCTCGATGAGGCGTGCCGGGAGTAGCCGGGGCGCCTGGTCACGAAGATCCTTGGGTGCGGTTTCGTCGGTCATGGTTCAGCCTTGCAGCGTGGTGGTTCCGCCAGCGGCATCGGTGTGGCGCGGCTCGCGGGTTCGGTGGTGCGGGTGGAACGCCTGGAGGAGGGAGGGGAAACAGGCGGTAACGACATGCTCGCTGGGCACCTCTGGCAGTTCGGATAGGTGGCTGGCGCGATCGCCAAGCCTCTGCCAGGTCTGTTTGCACAAGCCGTGCCGTTTGCTAATCAATAGAAAAATCAAAGAGTTGGCGGTTTGCTCCAACAGTTTCTGCTGGTCCGCGGGCGCTGCCTGTTGCTCCACTGTTGCCAGGGCAACAGTTACCGGCGGATTACAGCCGGATGCCGCGCGCCGGCGCCGTGCTGCTAGGGTGATAGGGTTTCGCGCGCGGCGGCCTGGCGCGCGCCCACCCACTCGGATCGTCGAAGGAACTCCCATGCAGAGCGCTAACGCTTCAGAACTCACCACCGACATCGCCGTGATCGGCGGCGGCGCGGCCGGCATCGGCGTGATCGCCAGCCTGCTGAAACGTTCGCCGGGGTTGCGTATCAGCCTGATCGAGCCGGCGGACACCCACTACTACCAACCGGGCTGGACCCTGGTCGGTGGCGGCGCCTACGCCCAGGGCGACACCGCGCGGCCGATGGCCGGGCTGGTCCCGGCCGGCGTGGAGTGGCTGCGCACCCGTGTCGAGCGGGTCGACCCCGAGGCGCGCCGGCTACTGCTGGAGAGCGGCGGCAGCCTGGAATACCGCAACCTGATCGTCTGCCCCGGCCTGCGCCTGGCCTGGGAGCGCATCGAGGGCCTGGAGGAGACCCTCGGGCGCAACGGTGTCACCTCCAACTACCGCTACGACCTGGCGCCCTACACCTGGGAGCTGGTGCGCAGCCTGCGCGGCGGCAAGGCGCTGTTCACCCAGCCGGCGATGCCGATCAAGTGCGCCGGGGCGCCGCAGAAGGCCATGTACCTGTCCTGCGACCACTGGCTGCGGGAGGGCGTGCTGCAAGACATCGAGGTCGAGTTCGACCTGGCCGGCGCGGCGTTGTTCGGTGTCGCCGATTTCGTTCCGCCGCTGATGGAGTACGTGCGCAAGTATTCGGCCGAGCTGGCGTTCAATTCCAACCTGGTGAAGGTCGACGGCGCGGCGCGCAAGGCCTGGTTCGAGGTGAAGGACGCCGACGGCAACACCAATCTGGCGGAAAAGGACTTCGACCTGCTGCACGTGGTGCCGCCGCAACTGCCGCCGACCTTCGTCGCCGCCAGCGGCCTGGGCGACGCGGCCGGCTGGTGCGAAGTCGACCCGGCGACCCTGCAACATGTCCGCCATGGCGAGATCTTCGCCCTCGGCGATGTCTGCGGCACCGCCAACGCGAAGACCGCGGCGGCGGCGCGCAAGCAGATCGTGGTGGTGGCCGAAAACCTTCTCGGCCTGCGCAGCGGCCGTGGCCTGCCGCTGCGCTACGACGGCTACGGCGGTTGCCCGCTGACCGTCGAGCGCGGCCGGGTGGTGCTGGCGGAGTTCGGCTATGCCGGCAAGCTGCTGCCGACCTTCCCGCTGGAGCCCACCGCGGCCAGCCGCTTCGCCTGGCTGCTCAAGCGCCACGTACTGCCCTGGGTGTACTGGAACGCCATGCTCAAGGGCCGGGAGTGGCTGGCGCGGCCGGGGCGCTAGACCGGGCGGCAGCCCTCGGCCTGACTCTCCGCACGGCCGCCCTCAAAGCTCGTGGGCGAACGGCAGGTCCGGCCCCACCCGCGAGCAAGTGACCGCCGCCGCGCGGATGGCGAAGGCGAGCATCGCGTCGATCGCTTCCCGCGACAGCGCGACTAGCCCGGCCGGGCTGTCGGCGTCGAGGCGGCGGAGGTAGGCGAGGGTCGCCGCCTGGAAGGTATCGCCGGCGCCGACCGTATCGCGCAGCGCCAGGGCGGTATCCGCCGGGCGACTCCAGCTGCCGTGGGTGCAGTGCACGCTGGCGCCGACGCCGCCGTGGGTGACGAAGACCAGCCGGCAGCGCGGGTTCAGCCAGCCGCGGGCCACCTCGCCGGGATCGCGGCCGGGGTAGAGCAGGGCCAGGTCTTCCTCGCTGGCCTTGATCAGGTGCGCATGACTGGCGAAGGCCTCGACCCGGCGCCGCCAGAGGTCGATGTCCGGCTGCGGGTCGAGGCGCACGTTGGGGTCCAGGCTGACCAGGCGACGGCCGCTCTCGCGCCGGACCAGCGCCAGCAGGGTGTCGGCCACCGGCGTCACCACCAGGGTGTAGGAGCCGACGTGCAGCCCGCGTATCCGCCCATCCAGCGTCGGCAGGTGTTCCAGGCGCACCTGGCGGTCGGCGCAGCCCTCGCCGCGGAACTGGTATTGCGCCGAGCCGCTGGCGTCGAGGCCGACCATCGCCAGGGTGGTCGGGGCGTCGCTGGGCACCAGGAAGCCGCAGTCCACGCCTTCTTCTTCGAGCACCCGGCGCAGCCGCGCGCCCAGGTAGTCGCTGGACAGCCCGCCGAACAGCGCCGCCTCCACGCCCAGCCGGCGCAGGCCGACGGCGACGTTGAACGGCGAGCCGCCGGCGATCGCGGTGAAGCCCAGCTCGTTGCTGCGCGCAGCGCTTTCCAGGCTGAAGACATCGAAAAGGGCCTCGCCACACACCAGGTACATGCAGATCTCCAAAACGCCAGAAGAGGAAGGAAAGCCGGCCATTATCGCGGAGGCAGGTGCTCCAGGTAACGCCGGTAGGCCTGTTCGTAGGCAGCCTGTTGTCGCGCCTGGGGCTGGGTGCGGGTCGCCTCGTCGAGCGCCACGCAGCGCCGGCACAGGGCTTCCAGGCTTTCACCGGCGCCGCTTTCGCGGCCCAGGCTCCAGGCCGCCTGGAGCGCCGCGCCAAGGGCGGCGGCCTCGGTCTGCCGTGGACAGACCAGCGGCAGGCCGAGCAGGTCGGCGAGCGTCCGCCGCCACAGCGGGCTCTTCGCCGCGCCGCCGACCAGGCGGATTTCCTCGCCCGGCAGGCCGCTGGCGCGCAGCAGGTCGAGGCCGTAGCGCAGGCCGAAGGCGGTGCCTTCGAGCACCGCCCGGCAAAGATTGGCACGGCTCAGGTTGGCCGCGGTCATGCCATGCAGGCTGGCGCTGGCGTGCGGTAGCGCCGGAACCCGCTCGCCGTCGAAGAACGGCAGCATCAGCAGACCTTCGGCGCCGACCGGCGCCTGGGCGGCCAGCCGGGAGAATTCGTCGAGATCGAGGTGCAGCAGGTCCTGTACCAGGCCGCAGGCGCCGGTGAGGTTCATCGTGCAGGCCAGCGGCAGCCAGCCGCCGGACGAGGCGCAGAAGGTCGCCAGCTCGCCGTGCGGACTGACCAGCGGCCGCTCGGCATAGGCGGCCAGGGTGCCGGAGGTGCCCAGGCTGGCGGTGAGCAGGCCGGGGCGGATGTTGCCGGTGCCGATGGCGGCGAGCATGTTGTCGCCGCCGCCGCCGGCCACCCGCGTGTGGGGAGCCAGGCTAAGGGCGGCGGCCGCTTCGGGGCGCAGGTTGCCGATGCAGGCGCCGGGCTCGATCAGCTCCGGCAGCGCCGCCGCCAGGCGTCCGCCCGGCTCGACCAGCTCCAGCACGTCGCTGGCCCAGGTGCGCCGGCGCACGTCGAAGTAGCCGCTACCGGAGGCGTCGCCCGCTTCGCTGCAGACGCGGCCGGTGAGCCAGTGGTTGAGGTAGTCGTGGGGCAGGAGGATATGCGCGACGCGGGCGAACAGCTCGGGAAAGCGGCGCTTGCTCCAGAGCAGCTTGGACAGCGTGTAGCCCGGCGCGAGCACCAGCCCCAGGCGTTCCAGCGAGCCGGCCGGGCCGCCGAGGGCTTCCAGCAGCTCGCGGTTCTCCGCCGCGCTCTCGGTGTCGCACCAGAGCTTGGCCGGACGCAGCGCCCGGCCCTCGGCGTCGAGCAGGAGCAGCCCATGCTGCTGGGCGGAAACCGCCAGGGCGCGGACCTCGCGGCCGTCCACCGCGGCTTCTTCCAGGGCCATGCGTACCGCGCTGGCCATGGCTTCCAGCCAGTCCGCCGGGTCCTGCTCGCGGCGTCCGTCGCGGCCTTCCGGCGGGCGCTGCGCGGCGCTGCCCAGGCCCAGCGTGCGGCCGCTGCCGGCGTCGAGCAGCAGCGCCTTGCTGCCTTGGGTGCCGCAATCGATGCCGAGGAACAATCCGTGCATGCGGCCCTCCGGAGTCATTCGCCGAGTACCTGGCGCAGGGTTTCGCTGACGCCGTGCCGGCGCAGGCTGTCGTAGAGCCGCTCGAAGGCCTCGACGAAGGCCGCCGAGGCCGGGATCGCCGGGCCGAACACGGTCTCCACGCCGAGCAGGCGCCGGCCCAGGCCGTGGCGTTCGGCAACCAGCGCCTGGCATTCGGCGGCGCGCGGATCGGGAATCGGGTAGTGCTCGCCATGCTCGTCGACCCCGCCCAGGTACAGCGCCCAGGCCGCCACCACCAGGGCCACCCGTTCCAGCGGCCGGCCGGCGGCGATCAGCCGATTGGCGGTGGGGACGATGAACTTGGGAAACTTCGACGAGCCGTCCGAGCAGACCCGTTCCAGTTGGTCGGCGATGGCGCGGTTGGCGAAGCGCTCGACCAGGCTGTCCTTGTAGCGTTCCAGGTCGATCCCCGGTACCGGCGCCAGCAGCGGGGCCACGTCGCGGTCCATGAAGGCCCGCACGTAGCGGCGCAGCAGCGGGTCGCCGAGGGTCTCGTGGACGAAGCGGTAGCCGCGCAGGAAGCCCAGGTAGGTGAGCGCCAGGTGGCTGCCGTTGAGCAGGCCGATCTTCATCTCCTCGTAGGGCGTGACGTCGTCGGTGAACTGCACGCCGACCTTTTCCCAGGCCGGACGCCCGGCGCTGAAACGATCTTCCAGCACCCATTGCACGAAGGGTTCGCAGACCACCGGCCAGGCGTCTTCCACGCCGTGCCGTTGGGCCAGTTGGCGGCGGTGGGCGGGGCTGGTCATCGGGGTGATGCGGTCGACCATGGCGTTGGGAAAGCTGACGTGCGCCGCGATCCAGCGCGCCAGCCCCGGGTCGAGCCGTTCGGCGAAGGCCAGCAGCGCCTTGCGCGCCACCTCGCCGTTGTGCGGGAGGTTGTCGCAGGACATCACGGTGAACGCCGGCACGCCTGTGTCGCGGCGCCGCCGCAGAGCCTCGCAGAGAAAGCCGAAGACCCCGCGCGGGGTCCGCGGGTTGGCCAGGTCGTGGCGCACCAGCGGCAACTCGGCGAGGAACTCGCCGCTGCCGTCGTCGATGCAGTAGCCGCCTTCGGTGATGGTCAGCGAGACGATGCGGATGGCCGGCTCGGCAAGCTTTTCCAGCAGCGCCTCGGCGCCGTCCTCGGCGAGCAGCATGCCGCTGATGGCGCCGATCACGCGGACCTCGGTGTCCGGCTGGTCGCCCAGCTCGTAGAGGGTGTAGAGGTAGTCCTGGGCGGCCAGGGCGTCGCGCATGGCGCGGTCGTCGCTGCGCAGGCCGGCGCCGCAGATCGCCCAGTCGAGGGCTTCGCCGCGGTTCATCAGGGCGTCGGTGTAGGCCGCCTGGTGCGCGCGGTGGAAGCCGCCGACACCGATGTGGACGATGCCCTGGCGCAGTTGCGCGGGGTCGTAGGACGGGCGGGCGACAGCGGTCGCCAGCAGGGGGAGGTGCTGCCGGTTGAGTTTCATCGGTGGGTTCCCGCTGGCGGCTTCAGGCCGCCTGTTGCAGTCGTTTGTCGAGGGCCTGGCCGTTGCTGTCGAACAGATGGCAGTGCGCCGGATCGAAGCCTAGCTCCAGGGTTGCGCCGTAGTCCGGTGCGAAATCGCCGCGCACGCGCAGGGTGAGCATTTCTCCCGAGTCGGCGCGGACATGGCAGAAGCTGTCGCTGCCCAGGCGCTCGCTGACGTCGGCGGCGACCCGCAGCAGGCCCTGGAAGGCATGGCCCGGGCGGGCGATGTTCAGGTGTTCCGGGCGGATGCCGAGGGTCACCGGGCTGCCGGTGGCCAGCTCGCCGGCGCATAGCGGCAGGCCGACGCGCGCGCCGCATTCGAGGGCGACCTCGCAGCGCTCGCCCTGGTTGCGGCTGAGATGGCCGCGCAGGAAGCCCATCTTCGGCGTGCCGAGGAAGCCGGCGACGAACAGGTTGGCCGGATGGTGGTAAAGCTCCAGCGGCGAGCCGACCTGCTCGACGCGCCCGCCGTTGAGCACCACGACCTTGTCCGCCAGGGTCATCGCCTCGACCTGGTCGTGGGTCACGTAGATCATGGTCGCCGCCAGTTCCTGGTGCAGCCGCGCCAGTTCCAGGCGCATCTGCACGCGCAGGGCGGCGTCGAGGTTGGACAGCGGTTCGTCGAAGAGGAATATCTTCGGGTTGCGCACGATCGCCCGGCCGATCGCCACTCGCTGCCGCTGGCCGCCGGAAAGCTGGCGTGGCTTGCGCTCCAGCAGCGCTTGCAGTTCGAGGATGCGTGCGGCGGCGTCGACCTTGGCGGCGACCTCGCGCTTGTCGACGCCGGCCAGGTCGAGGGCGAAGGAGAGGTTCCTGCGCACCGTCATGTGCGGGTACAGCGCGTAGGTCTGGAAGACCATCGCCAGGTCGCGCTTCGCCGGCGGGGTGTCGGTGATGTCCGTGCCGTCGAGGGCGATGCTGCCGCCGCTGGCCTCTTCGAGGCCGGCGATCAGGCGCAGCAGGGTCGACTTGCCGCAGCCGGAGGGGCCGACGAAGACTACGAACTCGCGGTCGCGGACGTCGAGGTCGATGCCCTTGATGATGGCCTGGCCGTCGAAGCCTTTCTGCAGGTTGCGGATCTTGAGATCAGCCATGGCGGAATACCTCCGTGGACGAAAGGATGGGGATGCGCTTCATTTCACGGCGCCGAAGGAAAGGCCGCGTACCAGCTGCTTCTGGCTGATCCAGCCGAAGACCAGGATCGGCGCGCAGGCGAGGGTGGAGACGGCCGAGAGCTTGGCCCAGAACAGTCCTTCGGGGCTGGAATAGGAGGCGACCAGGGCGGTCAGCGGGGCGGCGGCCGAGGAGGTCAGGTTGAGCGACCAGAAGGCCTCGTTCCAGCACAGGATCAGCGACAGCAGCAGGGTCGAGGCGAGCCCGCCGCGGGCGATCGGCAGCAGCACGCGGACGATCTCCTGCCAGGTGCCGGCGCCGTCCAGGCGCGCCGCTTCGAGGATGTCCACGGGGATGTCCTTGAAGTAGGTGTACACCATCCAGACCACGATCGGCAGGTTGATCAGGGTGTAGACGATGATCAGCGCCAGCCGCGAATCGAGCAGGCCGAACTGCTTGGCCAGCAGGTAGATCGGCATCAGTACGCCGACCGGCGGAAGCATCTTGGTCGACAGCATCCAGAGCAGCGTGCGCTTGGTGTGGCGGGTCTCGAAGAAGGCCATGGAGTAGGCCGCCGGCACCGCGACGAGCATGCACAGGAGGGTCGCCGAGGAGGAGATCAGCAGCGAGTTCCAGGCATAGGCGAAGTAGTCGCTGCGCTCGTTGATGTGCAGGTAGTTCTCCAGGGTCGGCTGGAAGATGAACTGCGGCGGCGTGGCGAAGGCGTCGATCTCGCTCTTGAAGCTGGTCAGCAGCATCCAGAAGATCGGGAAGAACAGCAGCAGGGCGATGCCCCAGCAGAGCAGGCCGAGCAGGGCGTTGCGCAGGCGGCGGGATTGCTTGAGTGTCAGCATGGCGGGTTCCTCAGCTGCGCTCGGTAAGGTTCTTGCCGATCATCCGCACCAGCACGATGGCGGCGATATTGGCGATCAGCACCGCGATCAGGCCCCCGGCCGAGGCCATGCCGACATCGAACTGCAGCAGCGCCTGGTTGTAGATCAGGTAGGCGAGGTTGGTCGATTCGTAGCCGGGGCCGCCGCTGGTGGTGGTGAAGATCTCGGCGAACACCGAGAGCAGGAAGATCGTCTCGATCATCAGCACCACCGCGATGGGCCGCGCCAGGTGCGGCAGGGTCAGGTGCCAGAAGATCGCCAGCGGACCGGCGCCGTCGAGGCGGGCGGCCTCCTTCTGCTCCTGGTCGAGGGACTGCATGGCGGTCATCAGGATCAGGATGGCGAAGGGCAGCCATTGCCAGGAGACGATGAGGATGACCGACAGCAGCGGATAGTGCGCCAGCCAATCCACCGGCTCGGCGCCGAACAGGCGCCAGACGGCGGCGAGGATGCCCGAGACCGGGTGGAAGATCAGGTTCTTCCAGAGCAGCGCGCTCACCGTCGGCATGATGAAGAACGGCGAGATCAGCAACACCCGCACCGCGCCGCGACCAAAGAACTCGCCGGCTTCCAGCAGCGCGGCGATGAGCACGCCGAACACCACGCTGATCGCCAGCACGCTGCCCACCAGCAGCAGGGTGTTCAGCGCGCCGGGCAGGAAGCCGGCGTCGGTGACGAAGAAGGTGAAGTTCTCCACGCCGACGAAGGCATTCTCGCCGGGATACAGCAGGTTGTAGCGGATCAGCGAGAAATACAGGGTCATGCCCAGGGGCACGATCATCCACAACAGCAGCAGCGCCACCGAGGGGCTGACCAGGAGCCAGCCGGGTCCGCGCCGGCGGCGCTGGAGGCGACGGTGGGCGGGACGGGCCGGGAGCGGGGTATCGAGGGCCGAGGTGTTCATGGCGACTCCGTCTGGATCTTCAAGGGCAAGCGCTCGAGCAGCGCCGCGCCGGGCGCGGCTGCGCCCGGCGGCGGACTACTTCGGATAGCCGGCGCGCTTCATCTCGCGGGCGGTGCTCTGCTGCGCGGCGGCGAGCGCCTGGTCGCTGCTCATCTGCCCGGTGAGGGCGGCGGAGAACAGCTTGCCGACCTGGGTGCCGATGGCCTGGAACTCGGGGATGGTGACCAACTGGATGCCGACATAGGGCACCGGCTTCAGCGTCGGATGGTTGGGATCGACGCGCTTCAGCGATTCCAGGGTGACCCGCGCGAACGGCGCGGCGGCCAGGTAGGCCTCGCTGTAGGTCGAGGCGCGGGTGCCGGGCGGCACGTTGGCCACGCCTTCCCTGTCCGCCACCAGCTTGCCGTACGCCTGCGAGGTGGCCCAGGTGGCGAAGGCCTTCGCCGCGTCCTTGGCGCGCGAGCTGGCGGGAATCGCCAGGGCCCAGGAATACAGCCAGGAGGCGCCCTTGTCGGTGACTTCCCGGGGGGCGAAGGCGAAGCCGGTGGCGTCGGCGACCTTGCTCTGGCTCTTGTCGGTGACGAACGAACCGGCGACGCTGGCGTCCACCCAGATCGCGCACTTGCCGCTGTTGAACAGCGCCAGGTTCTCGTTGAAACCGTTGCTGGAGGCGCCGGGCGGGCCGTACCGCTTGAGGGTGGAGACATAGAAGTCGAGAGCCTTCTTCCATTCGCCGCCGCTGAATTCGGGCTGCCATCGCTCGTCGAACCAGCGTGCGCCGAAGGCGTTGGCCAGGGTGCCGATCAACGCCATGTTCTCGCCCCAGCCGGCCTTGCCGCGCAGGCAGATGCCGTACTGGCCCTGGTCCGGGCGGTTGAGCCTGGCGGCGAACTCGCCGAGCTGGGTCCAGGTCGGTTGCTCGGGCATCCGCAGCCCGGCCTGCTGGAACAGGTCCTTGCGGTAGTAGGTGATCGAGGCTTCGGCGTAGAACGGCAGGGCGTACAGCGTGCCCTTGACGGAGAGACCGTCGCGCACCGAGGGCAACAGGTCGTCCAGGGCGTAGTCGGCGGGCAGCCCGCTCATCGGCTCCAGCCAGCCCTTGGCGCCCCACAGCGCGGCTTCGTACATGCCGATGGTGAGCAGGTCGAACTGTCCGCCCTGGGTGGCGATGTCGGTGGTCAGGCGCTGGCGCAGGACGTTCTCTTCGAGCACCACCCATTTCAGCGCGATGTCCGGGTGGCTTTCCTCGAACACCTTGGACAGGCGCTGCATGCGGATCATGTCGTTGTTGTTGACCGTGGCGATGGTCAGGGTCTCGGCGCCCTGGGCCAGCAGCGGCAGGGCGAGGCAGGCGGCGGCCAGGCAGGCCTTGATCGAGTCGTTCATCGGTGAACTCCTCTTCCGAGCCGGCGGGCGGCGCGGAAGACATTATTGTTTTTGTGTCGCTCGCTGCCGATTACACAGGCGCGTCACGCAACCGACAAAGCCTCGACTGCACTTCGACCGATACTTTTTTGCACCGCCGGGGTGGGGCGCTGGAGGCTCAGAGCAGGTTCTGCTCGGTCAGCCGCTGGGTCACCAGGCGCCGGTAGCCGGTGGGCGTCATGCCCTTGAGCTGCTGGAAGCGCCGGTTGAAATTGGACAGGTTGCTGAAGCCCGACTCGAAGCACACCTCGGTCACCGGCAGCTCGCTGCGGGCCAGCAGCTCGCAGGACTTGCTGATGCGCAGGCGGTTGACGAACTCGACGAAGCCGCGCCCGGCGGCCTGCTTGAAGAAGCGCGAGAAGTAGGTGGGGGTCATGCCCAGGTGGGCGGCGACCTGCTCCTGGGTGAGGTCCTGGGCGTAGTGCTGGAAGATGTAGTCCACCGCCCGGTTGATCCGTTCGACGTTGTGCTCGTCGGCCAGTTGCGAGGAAGTGACGGTGGAGAGCAACTGGTAGTCCTCGCATTCGGCGAGCTGTTCCATGAGGATAAAAAAGTATCCCAGGCGGGTCATGCCGCCGCTGTCGGCGATGCGTTGCAACAGTCGCCGGCTTTCGCCGATCAGCGCCGGGTCGCGAAACTCGATGCCGTAGCGCGCCCGCGCCAGCAGCGGGGCCAGGCGGTTCAGCTCGGAGAATACGCCGCTGCCGTCCTCCAGCACCTCGTCGGTGAAGTTCACCAGCATGTCGCGCCGGGCCACCACCTCGTCGGGCTCGACCTGGCTGATCCAGTTGTGCGGCAGGTTGGGGCCGGTGAGGAACAGGGTGTCGGGGGCGAAGTTGCCGATGTAGTCGCCGATGAATACCTTGCCGGAGCTGGCGACGATCAGGTGCAGTTCGTATTCCTTGTGGAAGTGCCAGCGCACCAGCGGGCTGGGGAAGCCGTGCTGGCGGTAGATCAGCGAATGGCCTTCGTGGTCGTCCATCAGCTCGTAGGACGGATCGGTGACTTTGCTGGCTCTGGGCATGGGCGCGGGCCGACCGGGGGAACGAAGGCACATCCTAGCCCGAAGCGGCGGGGCTGTGCAGGGGCGGGCAGCGGCCGTGGCGCTGTCCGCCGCCATCCACCCCAAGGCCGGGGCGTGGCGTGTTCCGGGTTGCCGTTGCGGACCGGGCGCTTGACGAGGCGCGCGCTCTTCGACCCCGCTTCAGCGCCGTTGGCCTGCTCGCTGCCGATCGGCCTCCGGCGATCAGCGGCTGGCCTTGCGATAGGCCCCCGGCTGCTGCCCGGTGGCCTTGTGGAAGGCACGGGTGAAGGCGGCGGTGGACTGGTAGCCGACCGCCGCCGCGACCTCGGCGACGCTGGCGTCGGCGCGCAGCAGGGCGCAGGCGCGGTGCATGCGCAGGGCCAGCAGGACCTGCCCCGGCGACTGACCGCTGAGTTCGTTGAAGCGCTTGAAGAAGGCCGAGCGCGAGAGTCCGGTGCGTTCGGCCATCTGTTCCAGGCTCCAGGGCTGTTCGGGTGCCTCGATCAGCGCTTCCAGCAGGCCGGCGAACTGCGGCTGGCGGGCCAGTGCCACCAGGCCGCCGAGGGTCGGGTTGTCGAGCACCTGCTGGCGCAACACGTAGAGGAACAGCAGGTGGCTGAGGCGCTCCAGCAGCACCGGCGACGGCGCCGGCTGGCGGCGGCACTCGTCGACGATCAGGGCGAACAGGCGTCGCGCCGCGTCCAGCGCCGGATCGCCGGCGCGCAGGATCAGCCAGTCGGGCAGGGCGTCGACGATCAGCCCGGACAATCCCGAATGGAAGTGGAAGAACCCGCAGACCAGGCCGGCACCGTCCGCCGCGTTCCACTCCAGCGCCTGCATTTCGCCGCGTGGCTGGCAGCGCGCGGCCTCGGCGGTGGCCTCGCTGGACAGGCGGAACTCGACGTCGCGCAGGAAGAACAGCGCGTCGCCGCTGTCCAGTCGCCAGCCCCGGGCGCTTCCGGCGACGTGCGCCCAGCAGTGTCCCTGCACCACCAGGTGGAAGCTGGCACGCGCCAGGCCGTGGGTGGAGGCATGCCAGCCGCCGCAGTAGCGGCCGACATGGAACAGGCTGGTGTCGACTTCGAGGCTGTCTAATAACCAATCGACAAGCGGGTTGGACGAATTCATCTAAGGGAAAGACTCAAGAGCAAGTGATAGCGACTTTAGAATATTGAATGGATTTCTTATTACCAAGAGACTTCTTCGACACCTCAACCACCGGAGTCGAAAGCATGTCACGCGTTCCCGTGCTCACCCTGGAAAACGCCCCCGAGGCGGCGCGTCCGTTCCTCCAGACCGCGCTGAACAACTCGGGTTATATCCCGAATCTGCTCGGCGTGCTGGCCAATGCGCCGGCCGCCCTGGAAACCTACCTCACCGTGTCCGGGCTGAACGCCAAGGCCAGCCTCGGCCTGCCCGAGCGGGAAGTGGTGCAACTGGTGGCGGCCACCACCCATGGCTGCGACTTCTGCGTTGCCGGGCACACCGCGGTGGCGCGCAACAAGGCGCGCCTGCCGGAGCCGGTGATCGAGGCCCTGCGCGCCCGCGGCGAACTGCCCGATGCCCGCTACGAAGCCCTGGCCGACTTCACCCGCGCGGTGATCGCCAGCCGCGGTGCGGTCACCGACGAGCAGTTCGAAGCCTTCCGCGCCGCTGGTTTCGACCAGGCCCAGGCCCTGGAAGTGATCCTCGGGGTGAGCCTGGCGACGCTCTGCAACTTCGCCAACGTGTTCGCCCGCACGCCGCTCAATGCCGAGCTGGAGCAATATCGCTGGACCAACCCGCAGGCCTGAGCCTGCGCTTGCCGGGCGGCATGCCGCGCCGGCGCAAGGAGTGACGACCATGCTTGACCCGACCCTGAGCGACTGGCTCGACCGCCAGGCCGACGCCCTCGACCGCGGTGACGCCGATCCCGCCGCGCTGCTGCCGCGCCTGGCCGCCGCCGGCGTGCTCGGCGTGGCGGTGGAGGAACGCCTCGGCGGCGCCGGCGGCACGCTCGCCGACGCGGTGGAGCGGGTGGCCGCGGTGGCGGCGCGCTCGCTGACCGCGGCGTTCGTCTTCTGGGGCCAGCGCGCTTTCATCGAGTACCTGTTGCAGAGTCCCAACCAGGAACTGCGCCAGCGCCTGCTCGGCGACCTGCTGGCCGGCCGTCTGGCCGGCGCCACCGGGCTGTCCAACGCGATGAAGTTCCTTTCCGGGATCGAGGCGCTGCAGGTGGTGGCGCACGCGGAGGAGGCCGGCTGGCGCCTGGACGGTCGCCTGCCGTGGGTGACCAACCTGCGCCGCGGCGATTTCGTTGTGGCGGCGGCGATCGAACGCGGGGAGGGCGGCAGTCCCTTCGTCCTGGCGATTCCCGAGGGACTCGCCGGCTTGCAGCGCTCGGCGGACCTGCGCCTGCTCGGCCTGCAATGCAGCAACACCGCCGCCCTCGATCTGCGCGCGGTGGCGGTCGGGCGCGACTGGCTGTTGCACGACGACGCCCGGCAGTTCCTGCCACGGGTGCGCCCGGCCTTCCTCGGCCTGCAATGCGGCATGGCCATCGGCCTGGCGCGCCGCGCACTGGACGAAGTGCAGCGGCACCTGGGCGGCAGTCGTTCGCTGCTGGATGGTGAGCTGGCGGCACAGCGCGAAACCCTCGACGGACACGTGGCGGCGCTGCACGCCGGACTGGCCAGCGGCGAGTTCGCCAGCCAGCCGGCACGCCTGTTCCGCATCCGCATCGGGCTCGCCGAAGCCGCCGCCAATGCCGTGCAACTGGAGTTGCAGGCCAGCGGCGGCAAGGCCTACCTGAGCGAGCACGGCGCCGGTTTCGCCCGCCGCTGGCGCGAGTCGGCGTTCGTCCCGATCGTCACGCCGAGCCTGGTGCAACTGCGCGCCGAATTGCAACGCCAGGCCGAGGCCAAGGCATGAGCGAGGCGCTCCTCGACGCTCGCGGGATCGCCCTCGGCTATCCGCGCGGTGCCGGCTGGCAGGCGGTGCTCGGCGATTTCGACCTGCGCCTGGGCGCCGGCGAGGTGGTCTCGATCCTCGGTCCCAGCGGGGTCGGCAAGTCCAGCCTGCTGCGCGTGCTGGCTGGCCTGCAGGAGCCGGCCGCCGGCAGCGTGCGGGTACTCGGCGAGCCCCTGCGCGGCCCGCATCCGGGCGTCGCGGTGGCGTTCCAGGACCCCAGCCTGTTGCCTTGGCTGAACCTGGAGAAGAACGTCGCCTTCGGCCTCGATTTCGCCCGCCAGCCGCACCTCGACGCGGCGACCCGCCAGGCCCGCGTCGACCAGGCGATCGCCGCGGTCGGCCTGGAGCACGCCCGTGCCCGCTACCCGGCACAACTCTCCGGCGGCATGGCCCAGCGCACCGCGCTGGCCCGCTGCCTGGCACGGCAGCCGAAGGTGCTGCTGCTCGACGAACCTTTCGGCGCGCTGGACGAAGTGACCCGCGCCGACATGCAGCAACTGCTGCTGCGGGCGATCCACGAGCGCGGCACCGCCGTGGTCCTGATCACCCACGATATCGACGAGGCCCTGCTGCTCTCCGAACGCATCCTGCTACTGGGTGACAGCCCGGCGCGGACCCTCGGCGAGTGGCGCATCGACCTGCCGCAGCCACGCGCGGAGCTGGTCGAGGAACTGGGCGCGTTGCGCATCGAGATCCTGAAAACCCTACGGCGGGCGAGCCGCACCCATGCCCATCCCATCGCTCAGCCGGAGGCCTCCCATGTGCCTGGACGACCCGACCCATTCCCGACGTGACATCCTCAAGCTCGCCGCGCTGCTCAGCGCTGCCGGCGCGTTGCCGCTGCTGAGCAGCTTGCAGGCGCGTGCCGCCGCCGAACCCGACGCGCCGGTGCGCATCGGCTACCTGCCGATCACCGACGCCACGCCCTTGCTGGTGGCCCATGCCAACGGCCTGTTCGAGGCCGAGGGCATCCAGGCCGAACGGCCGGTGCTGTTGCGTAGCTGGGCGCAGCTGATCGAGGCGTTCATCTCCGGCCAGGTCAACGTCATCCACCTGCTGTCGCCGATGACCGTCTGGGCCCGCTACGGCAGCAAGGTGCCGGCCAAGGTGGTGGCCTGGAACCACGTCGGCGGCTCGGGGCTCACGGTGGCTCCGGAGATCGCCGACGTACGCCAGCTCGGCGGCAAGAGCGTGGCGATCCCGTTCTGGTACTCGATCCACAACGTGGTGTTGCAGCAACTGCTGCGCGACAACGGCCTGCGCGCGGTGAGCCGTGCGGTGGGCGCGGCGCTGGCCGCCGACGAGGTCAACCTGGTGGTGCTGCCGCCTTCGGACATGCCGCCGGCGCTGGCCAGCAAGCGCATCCACGGCTACATCGTCGCCGAGCCGTTCAACGCCCTGGCGGAGAACCTCAAGGTCGGCCGGGTGCAGCGCTTCACCGGCGATGTCTGGCGCAACCACGCCTGCTGCGTGGTGTTCATGCACGAACACGACCTGGAGCGGCGGCCGCAGTGGTCGCAAAAGGTGGTCAACGCCATCGTCAAGGCCCAGCTATGGACTCGCGAGCACCGCGCCGAGGCCGCACAGTTGCTGTCCAAGGCCGGAGCCAACCGCTACACGCCGCACGCGCCGGAGGTCCTCGGCCGGGTGCTGGCGCCGGGCGCCGAGGAGCAGCAGGCCTATCTCGCCAGCGGCGCGATCCGCCACGCCGACTGGCAGGAGCGGCGCATCGACTTCCAGCCCTATCCCTATCCGAGCTACACCGAGGAACTGGTGCGGCGGCTGAAGGACACCCTGATCGAAGGCAATAATGCCTTCCTCGCCAGTCTCGATCCGCGCCAGGTGGCCAGTGACCTGGTGGACGACCGCTTCGTCCGCCAGGCCCTGGCAGAGGTCGGCGGGTTGCAGGCGTTCGGCCTCGCCGAGGGCTTCCAGCGCAGCGAGGAGATCAGCCCGTGAGGCAGACGCTGCGCCAGGGCGCGCTAGGCGTCGCCGGGCTGCTGGCGCTGTTCGCCCTGTGGTGGCTCGGCGTGGCCCTGTTCGGCGCCGCCGACGGCCTTTCGGCACGCTTCTCGCCGCAGGCGACGTTGCTCAGCCTGGGTGAACTGCTGGAACGCCGCGAACTCTACGAGCACGTGCTGGTGAGCCTGAAACGGGTCCTGCTGGGCTTGTTCCTGGCGCTGCTGGTGGGAGTGCCGCTGGGGCTGCTGGTGGGCGCCTCGCGCAACCTGGAAGCGGCGACCACTCCGGCGTTCCAGTTCCTGCGGATGATCTCGCCGCTGTCGTGGATGCCCATCGCGGTGATGCTGATGGGCGTGGGCGACCAGCCGATCTATTTCCTGCTGGCCTTCGCCGCGCTCTGGCCGATCCTGCTGAATACCGCCGCCGGCGTGCGCCAGCTCGACCCGCGCTGGCTGCAACTGAGCCGCAGCCTCGCCGCCACGCCCTGGGAAACCCTGCGCCGGGTGATCCTGCCGGGCATCCTCGGCCATGTGCTGACCGGCGTGCGCCTGGCCATCGGCATCCTCTGGATCGTCCTGGTGCCCTGCGAGATGCTCGGCGTCAGCGCCGGGCTCGGCTACTACATCCTCGACACCCGCGACCGCCTGGCGTACTCCGAGCTGATGGCGATGGTGCTGCTGATCGGCCTGCTCGGCTACCTGCTCGACGCGGCGGCGCGCGGACTCTACCGGCGCTGGGCGCACGGAGCGCTCGGGTAGGACGGGGTTCCGGTGCGTTGGCGGATAGCGCCGGGGCGCTATTCGCCCTACGGGGTAATGGGGCGCTCGGGTAGGGCGAATAGCCGCTCGCGGCTATCCGCCGGACGGGGTACCTGTGCGTTGGCGGATAGGGCCGGGGCGCTATTCGCCCTACGGGTCAATGGGGCGCTCGGGTAGGGCGAATAGCCGCTCGCGGCTATCCGCCGGACGGGGTACCGGTGCGCTGGCGGATAGCGCCGGGGCGCTATTCGCCCTACGGGTAATGGGGATGCTCGGGTAGGGCGAATAGCCGCTTGCGGCTATCCGCCGGACGGGGTTCCGGTGCGCTGGCGGATAGCGCTGGGGCGCTATTCGCCCTACGGGGTTCGGGGTTCGGGGTTCGGGGCTCGGGTGGGGCGGGCGAATGTGTTGATCCGCCAACACTTGCCCAGCAGTTGCGCCCGCCCAGCGACAGGGGCTTGCCACCCAGGCCTTGCCCGGCGCGGCCCCGCGGCCCGGCACGGGCTGTGCACGGGGTGCCGGATGTACAGGCAAGCCAAGGAGTCCCCATGCCGCGCGAAATCCGTCTCAACGCCTTCGAAATGAACTGTGTCGGCCACCAGTCGCCCGGCCTCTGGGCGCATCCGCGCGACCGCTCCTCGCAGTACAAGGACCTGGAGTACTGGACCGACCTGGCGCGGTTGCTCGAACGCGGCCGTTTCGACGGACTGTTCATCGCCGACGTGCTGGGCATCTACGACGTGCTCGACGGCAATGGCGACGCGGCGATCCGCCAGGCCGCCCAGGTACCGGTGAACGACCCGCTGGCGCTGATCACGCCGATGGCCGCGGTGACTCGCCACCTGGGCTTCGGCCTGACCGCCTCGCTGTCCTTCGAGCATCCCTATCCCTTCGCCCGCCGACTCTCGACCCTGGACCACCTGACCAAGGGTCGGATCGGCTGGAACGTAGTGACCTCCTACCTGGAAAGCGGCGCGCGCAACCTCGGCCAGCAGGCCCAGCTCGACCACGACCGCCGCTACGACTATGCCGACGAATACCTACAGGTGCTCTACAAGCTCTTCGAAGGCAGTTGGGAGGACGGCGCGGTGCTCCGCGACCGTCGCCGACGGATCTTCAGCGACCCGGGCAAGATCCACGAGATCCGCCATGTCGGCGAGCACTTCCAGGTACCCGGCATCCATCTCTGCGAACCATCGCCGCAGCGCACGCCGGTGCTCTACCAGGCCGGCGCGTCGAGTCGCGGCAAGCGCTTCGCCGCCGAGCACGCCGAATGCGTGTTCGTCGCCGCGCCGTCGAAGACCGTGCTCAAGCAGGCGGTCGCCGACATCCGCCAGCGCGTCGCCGAGGCCGGTCGCGATCCGCGCAAGGTACTGGTGTTCAACCTGCAGACGGTGGTGCTCGGCGAGACCGACGCCAAGGCCAGGGCCAAGTTCGACGAATACCGCGCTTTCGCCAGCTACGAAGGCGCCCTGGCGCTGATCTCCGGCTGGACCGGGATCGACTTCGGCCAGTATCGGCCGGACCAGGTGCTGCGGCATATCCATACCAATGCGATCCAATCGGCGGTGGAAGCGTTTTCCAGCGCCGATCCGACGCGCACCTGGACGGTCCGCGAGCTGGCCGACTGGGTCGGTATCGGCGGCTTCGGCCCGCTGTTCGTCGGCAGCCCGGCGACCGTCGCCGACCTGTTGCAGGAGTGGGTGGAGGACACCGACGTGGATGGCTTCAATCTGGCCTATGCGCTGGCCCACGAAACCTTCAGCGACGTGGTCGAATTGCTGGTGCCGGAGTTGCAGAAGCGCGGGGTGTACAAGACCGAATACGCGCCGGGAACCCTGCGCGAGAAGTTGTTCGGCGACGGCCCGCGTCTGCCGGATTCCCATCCGGCGGCCGGCTATCGCGACCTGCGGGCGCTTTGGGAGAAGGAGGCCGGGCGCAACGCGCTGCCGGCCTGACCTGGGCGGACGGCGGACGGCGGATGACGCCGGTGGCGCTATCCGCCCCCAAGGCCCGGGACGGCTCCTAGAGCCAGGCGTGCCGCGGTGGCTTCACCCCATTCAACTGGTAGTTGCCGATGGCGTGGTACTTCCAGCGCACCGGATCGTGCAGGGTATGGGTGCGGGCGTTGCGCCAGTGGCGGTCGAGATTGAGTTCCTCCAGGGTCGAGCGCGTGCCGGCCAGCTCGAACAGCCGGTTGGCGGCGAGCAGGGCGGCTTCGGTGGTGAGCACCTTGGCCTCGGCCACGGCGATCGAGGCGGCGGCCACGCTCTCCTCGTCGGGGGCGGCGAGCGCCGCTTCGATGGCGTCGGCCGCCAGGTCGAGCACGGCTTCTGCGGCGCGCACGCGGATGCGCAGGTCGCCGACCTGCTGGATGGTGTAGGGGTCTTCCCAGGCATGCTGCTGGTTGGCGTCTATCCATGGCCGCGCGTGGCGGCGCACCTGCTGCACGGTCTCGGCGAGGATGCCACGGGCGATGCCGGCGTCGATGGCGGCCTGGATGAACTGCGATACGGCGCCGGCGGCGGTGGGGCGGTCGAAGGCGCGGTGCACCGGGATGACGTGCTTGGCCGGCACCCGCACGTTGTCCAGGATGACGGTGCCGCTGGCGGTGGTGCGCTGGCCGAAGCCGGACCAGTCGTCGATCACCGTCAGCCCCGGCGCGTCGCGCGGGATGAACGCCAGGTGCGCGCGCTGCTCGGCGTCGAGGCCGACGGCCGGTACCCAGTGGGCGAGCAGGGCGCCGCTCGAATAGAACTTGCGGCCGTCGATGCGGAACCCGTCGCCATCCGCCAGCACTCGTGTCTGGAATTCGGCGACGGTACGGCTATGGCGTTCGGAGAAGGCGTTGCCGAAGCGCACGCCGTCTAGCACCAGGCCGTAGAAGAAGCGTTTCTGCTCCTCGCTGCCGTCCAGGCGCAAATGGTCGAGCACCGCCAGGTGGTTCTGCGGCAACTGCGCCAGGGACGGGTCTACCGCGGCGATGGTCTTCAGTACTTCGGCCAGGGTCCGGTAGCCGACCTCGGCGCCGCCGTAGGCGCGCGGTACGCTGATGCCCCACAGGCCGCTCTGCGAGAAGGCTTCCAGTTCGGCCACCGGCAGCCGGCGCTGGCGGTCGCGCAGCGAGGCTTCCTCGGCGAACAGCCCGGCCAGTTCGCGGGCGACGCGGATCGCCTCGGCGTCGTCGGCGATGCGCCGGGCCGGGGTCCGTGGCAGCGGTTGCCGATAGGGATCGGCGGCGTTCTTTTCCAGTGCGCTCATGGCGACTCCTTGCGATGGGATGGGCGAGGTTCAGCGGGACGCCGTGGCCGGACCGCTGCCGATCTGCCAGACGTAGGGCGGCTCGCTGCCGTTGATCTCCCAGTCGCCGACGATCCGTTGCTTGTAGATCAGGGGATTGTGCGAGGCGGCGGTACGCGCATTGCGCCAGTGGCGGTCGAGCTGCTTGCCGCGGCCGACGGCGGAAGCGCCGCTGGCGTCGAACAGCTCGCTGGTGGCCTGCAACACCAGTTCGGCGACGATCGCCTGGGCCTTGGCCGATTCGATCTCGGCGGCGACATTGGCCTCCTTCTCCGCCTGCGGGTCGCCTACGAAGCGCGCCAGGTAGGCGCGCTGGGCCGCTTCGGCGGCGCGCAGGGTGGCCGCCTCGGCGGCGTAGACGCGCGCGGCGATGCGCCCGACCACCTGCTGCACCTGGGGATCCTGGCTGACTCGCGGGGCATTGCCGTGGCTGTAGATGCGGGTCCGCCCGCGCACCTCGGCGGCGACGTCGCGCAAGGCGGCGCGGCCGGTGCCGGCCAGCACCGCGAGCAGGACCAACTGGTAGAACGCGGTCTGGTACTTGAAGCGGCTGGCGAAGTCGATGAGGTTCTCTTCCTCCACCTCGGCGTCCTCGAACCGCGACGTGCCGCTGCCGGTGGTGCGCTGGCCGAAGCCGTCCCAGTCGTCGCTCTGGCGCACGCCGGGCTGGTCGGTGCGGATCGCCGCGATCACGTCGGCGCCGGTGTCGTCGCGCTGGGCATACAGATCGATCCAGTCGGAGAAGAGGCTACCGGTGCTGTAGTACTTGCTGCCGTTCACCACCCAGCGACCGTCGTCCTTGCGCGAGACGCGGGTGAGCACTTCGCCCAGCCGTACCGAACCGACCTCGGTCCAGGCGCAGCCGACCAGGTCGCCCTCGACGAAGCGCCGCAGCCAACGGTCGCGGCCAGGGCCGGGCTCGGCATTGAGACGGTCCTCGACGAAGGCGAAGTGGCCGCGCAGGGCCTGGGTGATGTTGGAGTCGGCCTCGGCCAGTTCGATCAGCAACTGCACCAGTTGCGGCAGCGAGGCGCCGGCGCCGCCGTGCTCGCGCGGCACGCGCACGGCGCCGAAGCCGGCCTGCTTGAGCCAGACGATCGCTTCGTGGGGCAGTTCGCGTTGCCGTTCGCGCTCGACGGCGCCTTCGGCGATGCGCGCGAAGATCGGTCGGAAACGCTGGGCGAGCAGTTCGTAGTCGGCGCCTTCGGAGAGACTGGCGGCGGTGGCTTCGGGATGGACGCGGGCGTTCATGCGGGCTCCTGGTAGGCAGCGGGGCCGTCCGGTCGACGGCTACCCTGGAGTCCGGGCCGTTGCACAGCCTGTGCCGAACCGCGCAGGCCACTGGTTGCGCGGGTTCGCGCGAGCAGGAGGTGTTGCCGGGGCGGCAGCCTGTTGCGCGGCTGCTGCCTGGCGGACAGTCGGGGAGGTGGCGGCAGGTCCCTCTCCCGGCGGGAGAGGGACAGGCGCTTCAGAAGATGTAGTCGGTGGTGAGGAAGTTCGACGCGCGGTTGCGGATGATCTCGCTGACCAGGGTCTTGTTCGCCTCGGTGTCGCGGGTCGCCACCAGGGTGCGGATGGAGAACACCCGCAGCGCGTCATGGACCGACAGGGTGCCTTCCGCCGAGTTCTTCCGGCCGTTGAACGGGTAGCTGTCCGGGCCGCGCTGGCACTGGGCGTTGACGTTGATCCTGCCGACCTGGTTGGCGAAGGCATCGACCAGCCGGCCGATCTGCGCCGGGTCGTTGCCGAACAGGCTCAACTGCTGGCCGTAGTCGGAGCGCAGGACGTAGTCGATCACCTCGTCCAGTTCGCGATAGGGCACCACCGGCACCAGCGGGCCGAACTGCTCCTCGTGGTAGAGGCGCATGTCCGGGCTCACCGGACTCAGCAGGGCGGGGTAGAAGAAGCTCTGCCGATGCTCGCCGCCGCCCGCATTGACCACCCGCGCGCCCTTGGCCAGGGCGTCGTTCAGCAGGCCTTCGAGGTAGTCGACCTTGCCCGGCTCCGGCAGCGGCGTCAGCGCCACTCCGGGTTCCCAGGGCATGCCCGGCTTGAGGCTGGCCAGGCGCGCGCTGAACTTGTCGAGGAACGGTTGCAGCATGCTTTCGTGGACGAACAGGATCTTCAGCGCGGTGCAGCGCTGGCCGTTGAAGGACAGCGCGCCGGTGACCGCCTCGTTCACCGCGTTGTCCAGGTCGACCTGCGGTAGGACGATGCCCGGGTTCTTCGCGTCCAGGCCGAGGGCGGCGCGCAGGCGGTGCGGGCGGGGGTGCAGCTTCTTCAGGTCGCTGGCGCCGGAATGGGTGCCGATGAAGGCGAACACGTCGACCTTGCCGCTGGCCATCAGCGCCGACACGGTTTCCCGGCCGCGCCCGTAGATGACGTTGATCACTCCCGGCGGGAAGCTGTCGCGGAAGGCTTCCAGCAGCGGGCGGATCAGCAGCACGCCGAACTTGGCCGGCTTGAACACCACGGTGTTGCCCATGATCAGCGCCGGGATCAGGGTGGTGAAGGTTTCGTTCAGCGGGTAGTTGTACGGCCCCATGCACAGCGCCACGCCCAGCGGCACCCGGCGGATCTGGCCGAGGGTGCCCTGTTCCAGCTCGAAACGGCTGGAGCGGCGGTCGAGTTCCTTCAGCGCTTCGATGGTGTCGACGATGTAGTCGCAGGTACGGTCGAACTCTTTTTCGGAGTCCTTGAGGTTCTTGCCGATTTCCCACATCAGCAGCTTGACCACCGCCTCGCGTTGCTCGCGCATCCGCGCCAGGAAGCGTTCGACGTGCTGGATGCGCTCGGCCACCCGCAGGTTCGGCCACAGGCCCTGGCCGTGGTCGTAGGCCCGCACCGCGGCGTCGAGGGCGGCGAGCGCGGCGTCGGCGTCGAGCAGCGGGGTGCTGCCGAGGATCACCTGGCGCTCGCCGTCGGCCTCGGCGAGGAATACCGGGCTGCGTACCGGCGCCAGCGGGCCGTCCCAATGTCGCAGTTGGCCGTCGACCAGGTAGTCGCGCTGCTCGATGGGGGCGTC
The DNA here is from genome assembly GCF_020405165.1 of Pseudomonas sp. PS1(2021). Taxonomy (NCBI): domain Bacteria; kingdom Pseudomonadati; phylum Pseudomonadota; class Gammaproteobacteria; order Pseudomonadales; family Pseudomonadaceae; genus Pseudomonas; species Pseudomonas sp. PS1(2021). The sequence continues at coordinate 1,877,664 of NZ_CP084484.1, forward strand.
GGGGCGGTACTGCTCGGGAATGGCGTCGAGGCTGGGAAACAGCGAATCGAGGTGGAGCGGGGCGGTCATGGCGGGTCCTCGAATGACGTGGGTGAAAGGCATGGGACTGTTGTAGCGCGGTCCGGGGCGAAGGTAAATCGTTTCAGCAGGAAAACCGTCGTGTCCTTGCCGGAAGTCAGCCTTTGCTCCGCTTCGCGGGGAGGCGGGAGCAAAGGCACGGCACCGTCTGGCTTCAGGCGTCGGCGGTAGGCTCTTCGCGGGGCTGCGCCGGCGGCGGCTCAAGCAATTCCTGCTGCTCGGCATAGCGCTGGCGGATATCGAAGTCGCGCGGCCAGCGCGAGGCTTCGTGGTCGGGGCGTTGCATCGGTTCGGTCATGGCTGGACTCCGGTCGGGCTGGTGCTCAGAGCACCAGCGACAGCAACAGGATGAAGACCAGGCCGACCACGGAGAGGATGGTCTCCATCGCGGTCCAGGTCTTGAAGGTCTCGCTGACGCTCATGTTGAAGTACTGCTTGACCAGCCAGAACCCGGCGTCGTTGACATGGGAGAGGATCAGCGAACCGGCGCCGGTGGCGAGCACCAGCAACTCGCGGTTGACGCCGGGAATCAGGTCGATCACCGGCACCACGATGCCGGCCCCGGTGATGGTGGCGACGGTGGCCGAGCCGGTGGCGATGCGGATCAGCGCGGCCACCAGCCAGGCCAGCAGGATCGGCGAGATCTGCGCGTTCACCGCGAGATGGCCGATGACGTCGCCGACCCCGCTGGCCACCAGCATCTGCTTGAAGCCGCCGCCGGCGCCGATGATCATCACGATGGCGGCGGTCGGCGCCAGGCTCTGGTCGAGCAGCCTGAGGATCTTCTTCGAGTCGAAGCCGCGGGCGTAGCCGAAGGTATAGAGCGCCACCAGCAGGGCCAGGAGCAGGGCGCTGATCGGATGGCCGATCATGTCCATCCAGGCGCGGAACGCGTGGCCATCGGGGAAGGCGACATCGGCGAAGGTCTTCAGCAGCATCAGGAACACCGGCAGCAGCACGGTCGCCAGGGTCACGCCGAAGCTGGGCAGGTCCTGGGTCTCGGGCTCGTGGGCGATCTGCTCGACCAGTTCCGCCGATGGCGTGCCGGGGATGTAGCGCGAGACCAGCGCGCCGAACAGTGGGCCGGCGATGGCGGCGGTGGGCAGGGCGACGATCAGGCCGTAGAGGATGGTCTTGCCGATGTCGGCGCCGAACACGCCGATCGCCAGCAGCGGGCCGGGATGCGGCGGCACCAGACCGTGCACCGCGGAAAGGCCGGCGAGCAACGGGATGCCGATCTTGATCAGGGACACGCCGCTGCGCCGGGCGACGATGAATACCAGCGGGATCAGCAGGATGAAGCCGATCTCGAAGAACAGCGGGATGCCCACCAGGAACGCGGCGAGCATCATCGACCAGTGCACCCGCTCCTTGCCGAAGGCGCGGATCAGGGTGCGGGCGATCTGGTCGGCGCCGCCGGAATCGGCCATCAGCTTGCCGAGCATGGTGCCCAGGGCGAGGATCACGCCGACGAAGCCGAGCACGCCGCCGAAGCCGTCCTGGAAGGATTTGACGATCTTCTCCACCGGCATCCCCGAGGTCAGGCCGAGGAAGCCGGCGGCGATGATCAGGGCGATGAAGGGATGCACCTTGAAGCGGGTGATCAGCACGATCAGGCCGATGATGGTCACCAGGGCGTCGAGGAGCAGGTAGGCATCGTGTGACATGCCGAACATGGAGGGCTCTCCTTTTGTCGTTGTTCTACCGGAGTTGCTGTTTCATTGAAGCGCTTTTTCGGGGTAGCGCTATCTTTGTCGGACAAGCGAAAGACTTCAGGCGGCGGCGTGCTCCAGCCACCAGGCGTGGGCGGCCTGCGCCAGGCATTCCACCGGCAGGGTGGCGTCCAGGCGCAGGGTCAGGGGTTCGTCGAGCGGCGGCTCGAGGGCGGCGAACTGGCTGTCGATCAGGGTCGCCGGCATGAAGTGGCCGGGGCGCTGGGCGACGCGCTCGGCGGCGACCGCCGGGGTCAGTTCCAGGTAGACGATGCCGAGGCCGGGCACCGCGCGGCGCAACCGGTCGCGGTAGGCGCGCTTGAGGGCGGAGCAGGTCAGTACCGGCAGCTTGCCGGCGGCCACCGCCTGGCGCAGCTGCTCGGCGAGGGTGTCCAGCCAGCCGGCGCGGTCGTCGTCGGTGAGGGGGATGCCGGCGCTCATCTTGCGGATGTTGGCGGCGGGATGGAAGCTGTCGCCTTCGATGCCGTGGGCGCCGCTGCGCTGGCAGAGGGCCTGGCTGACGCTGGACTTGCCGCAACCGGCGACACCCATGATGACCAGGGCTTGGAGGGGTGGATGCATGGAACACCTCAAGCGTGAGACAGCGCTGTCTTTGCGACCTGGAAAAAATCGCGCGAGCCTGGCTCCGCCTTCTTGTCGTTGTGGTCTGTCGAATCCCGCGCGGGCAGTGGCGGACAGGCCGCCTCAGGCGATTGCCCAGGTCGCGAGACAGCGCTACCTTAGTGCCTGGAATTTTGTTTGGCAAGCAGGCCACGATGAGCATCACCAAGAACGACAAGAACACGCGAACCACCGGACGTCCCACCCTCAACGAAGTCGCGCGCCGCGCCGGGGTCAGCCCGATCACCGCGTCGCGCGCGTTGCGCGGCGTCGCCAGCGTCGCCGAAGAACTGGCGCAGAAGGTCCGCGACGCCGCCCGCGAACTCGGCTACGTGGCCAACCCCGCGGCGCGCGCGCTGGCCTCGGCGCAAAGCCACAGCGTGGCGGTGCTGGTGCCGTCGCTGGCCAACCTGCTGTTCATCGAGACCCTCGAGGCGATCCACGCGGTACTGCGGCCGCAGGGCCTGGAAGTGCTGATCGGCAACTTCCACTACTCGCGCAACGAGGAAGAGGACCTGATCCGCAACTACCTGGCCTACCAGCCACGCGGCCTGCTGCTGACCGGCTTCGAGCGCACCGAGAGCGCCCGGCGGATGATCGAGGCCAGCGGCATTCCCTGCGTGTACATGATGGACCTGGACTCCGGCGCCGGGCTCAATTGCGTCGGCTTCTCCCAGTTGCGCGCCGGCGAGGCCGCCGCCGAGCACCTGCTGGCACGCGGCCGCAGGCGCCTGGCCTACATCGGCGCCCAGCTCGACCAGCGCACCCTGCTGCGCGGCGAGGGGTTCCGCCGCGCCTTGCAAAAGGCCGGCTGCTACGACCCGGGGCTGGAAATCCTTACGCCGCGGCCGTCCTCGGTGGCCCTCGGCGGCGAACTCTTCGTGCAGTTGCTGGCCAGTCAGCCGCAGGTCGACGGGGTGTTCTTCTGCAACGACGACCTGGCCCAGGGCGCGCTGCTGGAGGCCCTGCGCCGTGGGGTCAAGGTGCCGGAACAGATCGCCGTGCTCGGTTTCAACGACCTGCCGGGTTCGGACTGCACGGTCCCGCGCCTGAGCAGCATCCGCACCCCGCGCGAAGCCATCGGCCGGCGCGCGGCGGAGCAGTTGCTGGCGCTGATCGCCGGCAAGGAGGTGCGCGATAGCGCGCTGGACATGGGGTTCGAGCTGATGGCGCGGGAGAGCACCTGAACCCGCGGCCCGACGGTGCGGCCGTTCAGGGACATGTCGAGGGTTGGGCAGCGTCGTCGGGCGTAACGGCTTGCCGGGTAGGGCGAATAGCGCCGCAGGCGCTATCCGCCGTTACGCCGGGTTTCACGGCGGATAACCGCGAGCGGTTATTCGCCCTACGGGGGCGTGTCGAGGGCTGGCAGCGCCTCCGGGCGTAATGGCTCGCCGTTACGCCGGTGTCTCAAGCCACCGCGTAGTAATGCTTGACGAAGCCGCCGTCGGCAACCTCCCAGAGCACCGGGGTGCCCTTGCTGACGAACCAGCTGTCGCCGGCCTTGTAGAGCGTGCTCTGGCCGGTGGACTCGTCGGTGAGGCGGACCTCGCCGCTGACCACCGTGGCCTGTTCGCTGAACGGATAGGTCATGCGAAACTTGCCGGCGGTGGTGCCGAAGTAGGCGGCGCTGACCGGGTCGGTGGGGGCTCCGGCGGTCATCTTGCCGAAGGCTTTCACCTCGCCTTCGAGGATCTCCGAGCCGAGGTCGGCGACGCTGCCCCAGGCGTCCAGTTCGTCGAGGGTGATGCCGTGGCGGATGGCGGTAATGGCCATGGGAATGCTCCTTGTAGAGTGATCGGTAGGTTTCAGCGCCGGCCGTTCCAGTAGCCGGAGAGCTGGTGCCAGGTCTTGCCCGCGCTGAGCAGCAGCGGGAGGAAGTGGTCCTTGCCGTGGATCGGGATGCGGCGCACCGAGCTGAGCAGGTCGTAGCGCGCCGAGCCTTCGCTCATGCCTTCGGCGAGGACCTTGCAGACGATGTGGCTGGGGGTCACGCCGAACCCGGAATAACCCTGGACGAAGAACGCGTTGGGCCGCCCCGAGAGGCTGCCGATCTGCGGGAACAGGTTGGCGCTGCAAGCCATCGGCCCACCCCAGGCGAGATCGATGCGGACGTGCTCCAGGTAGGGGAAGATCTTCAGCATCAGCTTGCGGTTCCAGGCCTTGAGGTCGCCGGGGATGCGTTCGACGAAGGGCGTGGCGGCGCCGAACAGCAGGCGGTTCTCGTTGGTCACCCGGTAGTAGTCGATGACCGGGCGGATGTCGCTGTAGGCGCCGCGGATCGGGCTGATCCGCTGGATCAGTTCGTCCGGCAGCGGCTCGGTCATCATCTGGAACGCGTAGGTATTGATGGTAGTGCGGTGCAGCTCGGGTTCGAGCCGGTTGAGGAAGCTGTCGCAGGCCCAGAGCAGCTTGTTCGCGGTGACCGAGCCCTTGGCCGTGCGCACGCGGATGCGCTCGCCGTATTGCACCTCCAGCGCCGGGCTGTATTCGAATATCCGTGCGCCGAGGCCGGCCAGCGCCTTGGCTTCGCCGAGCAGCAGGTTGAGCGAGTGCACATGGCCGCCGCCCATGTGCAGCAGGGCGCTGCCGTAGGCGTCCGAGCCGATGATCTGGCGCACCTCGGCACCGTGCAGGTAACGGATCTCATGGGGCGAGCCGAGCGACCGGAACTCCTTTTCCCAGGCCTGCAGGGTCTTCGCCTGGCGCGCGTTGAAGCCCATGTAGCCGTAGCCGTGGCAGAAGTCGGCGTCGATGGCGTACTTCTCGATGCGGCCCTTGATGATGTCGGCGCCGAGGTCGCTGATCTCGAAGATCGCCCGCAGGCCGTCCTCGCCGACGTCCTTGCGGATCTTCTCCAGGTCGTGGCCGATGCCGGCCATGATCTGCCCGCCGTTGCGCCCGGTACCGCCGAAGCCGAGGTGGCGGGCCTCCAGCACGACGATGTCGGTGATACCGTGCTCGGCCAGTTCCAGCGCGGTGTTGATGCCGGAGAAGCCGCCGCCGATCACCACCACGTCGGCGTCCAGGTCGGTTTCCAGGGAGGGGAAGGACAGCTCGTACTTCTTGGTCGCCGTGTAGTAGGTCGGCGTCTCGATGTTGATCATGGATGCGGCCTGGCAAGGGGTGGATGTACCTATTAGACGCTCCGTGGCCGCCGCGGTCTTGTTCCTGTCTGCCGCCGGCTTGACCGGCCCTGCCAGGCGCGCTTCAGCCCAGCGTGGCGATCACCCGTGGCGCGACGAAGTCGATGAAGGCGCGCAGCTTGGGCGAGACCTGGCGGCCGGACGGCCAGAGCAGGAAGAATCGCGCGCGGCGCTCGCAGAAGGCGTCGAGGACGCTGACCAGGCGCCCTTCGCGCAGCGCCTCGCGGATCGAGAAGTCCGGCAGGCAGGCGATGCCCTGGTCGCGCAGGGCGAAGCAGACGCGGGTCTCGATGTTGTTGCAGACCATCGACACCGGGATCTGCGGCGGGGCTTCGCCGTCCGCGCGGCGCAGCGGCCATTCCTCGAGGCGGCCGGTGTTGGAGAAGCGGTAGTGCAGGCAGGTGTGCCGCAGCAGGTCTTCCGGGCAGCGTGGCGTGCCGTGGCGGGCGAAGTAGGCCGGCGAGCCGACCAGCTTCAACTGGAACTCGCCCAGTTCGCGCATGGACAGCCGCGAATCCACCGGCTGGCCGGTGCGCAGGACCACGTCGAAGCCTTCGTCGACGACATCCACCACGCGATCGCTGAAGTCGAGGTCTAGCTCGATGTCCGGATAGGCCTGCATGAAATCGGCGAGCGTCGGCAGGACCAGCCCGCTGACCAGCGGCAGGCTGACCCGCAGGCGCCCGCGCGGGGTCTCGCGGCTTTGCGACAGCTCCAGCTCGGTGGCTTCGATCTCGGCCAGGATGCGCCGGCTGCGCTCGAGGAACAGGCTGCCTTCGGCGGTCAGGGTGATGCTGCGGGTGCTGCGGTGGAACAGGCGCACGCCGAGCTTCTCTTCCAGGCGGGCGACCCGCTTGCCCACCGCCGAGGCGCTGACGCCGAGGGTCCGGGCGGCGCCGACGATGCTGCGGGTCTCGGCGACGCGGACGAAGACGGTGAAACCGCTGAGGCTGTCCATGCAAGGCTCCGATTACGGACATGAAGGTCCGGATAGAGCGGAACTCTATCCGTCTTTTTCCGCTTTTGCAGCGCTCTTAGCCTGTCCGCATCCTTCATCGTCCGCGGAGAGTCTCGCATGTCAGGTTTCGAACGAGGGCCAGGGCGCAGCCTGGCGGAACATGTCGATCAGGCGATCGAGGCGGCATTCGCCGACCAGCGCCTGGTGGGAGCGGTGGTACTGGTGGCGCACCGGGGGCAGTGGCTCTATCGACGGGCTGCCGGCCTGGCCGACCGCGAGGCCGGCCGGACAATGGGCGAGGACAGCCTGTTCCGCCTGGCCTCGGTGAGCAAGCCGATCGTCAGCGTCGCCGCCCTGAGCCTGGTGGACGAGGGCCGGCTGGCCCTCGACGAGCCGATCGCCGACTGGTTGCCGGCGTTCCGTCCGCGCCTGGCCGACGGCCGCGAGGCGCGCATCACGCCGCGGCAGTTGCTGAGTCACAGCGCCGGCCTCGGTTATCGCTTCCTCGAAGCCGACGCAGACGGCCCCTATGCCCGCGCCGGGATTTCCGACGGCATGGACCTGCCGGGTTTCGACCTGGCCGAGAATCTCCGTCGCCTGGCCTCCGTGCCCTTGCTCTACGAGCCCGGCCGCGCCTGGGGCTATTCGCTGGCCACCGACGTGCTCGGCGCGCTGGTGGCGCGGGTCGACGGGCGGCCGCTGGCGGAAGCGCTGCGGCAGCGGGTCGGGATTCCGGCCGGCATGCGCGACAGCGGCTTCCTCTGCGCCGACGCGCAACGCCTGGCGGCGGTCTACGTCAGCGACCGGCCACGCCCGCGGCGGATGGCCGAGCGGGAGACCGTCACGCCGTTCGAGGACAGCGTCGGCATTCGCTTCGAGCCGAGTCGGGCCTTCGAACCGTCTGCCTATGCGTCCGGCGGGGCGGGGATGATCGGCAGCGCCGGCGACGTGCTGCGCCTTTTGGAAATCCTTCGCCAGGGCGGCGCGCCGTTGCTGACGCCTGGCCTGGTGGAGGAGATGGGCCGCGACCAGGTACCCGGCCTGGAACTGCCGGCCAATCCCGGTTTCGGCTTCGGCCTGGGCTTCTCCGTGCTGCGCGACCCGGCCATCGCGCAGTCGCCGGAGTCTCCCGGCACCTGGCGCTGGGGCGGCGCCTACGGGCATTCCTGGTTCGTCGACCGGGCCCGCGAACTGTCGGTGGTGGCGCTCACCAACACCCTGTTCGAGGGCATGTCGGGACGCTTCGTCAACGACCTGCGCGACGCCGTCTACCGTTCCGCGGAGGTGCGCTGATGGGACGCCGCGAAGCATTTCCGGAGAACGCCGGGGCCGCTGCGTCGGCCGTGGCGCCGCGGCTGCCGCTGAGCGCGTTGCTGGCGATGGCGATGTCCGGCTTCGTCGCCATTCTCAGCGAAACCCTGCCGGCCGGCCTGCTGCCGCAAATCGGCGCGGGGCTGGCGGTCAGCGAGGCGCTGGCCGGGCAACTGGTCAGCGTCTACGCCCTGGGTTCGCTACTGGCCGCGTTGCCGGCGGCGAGCCTGACCCAGGGCTGGCGGCGCCGCCGGGTGCTGCTGCTGGCGCTGCTGATCTTCTTCGTCTGCAACAGCTTCACCGCCGTTTCCTCGGATTACCGCCTGACCCTGCTGGCGCGCTTCGGCAGCGGCGTCGCCGCCGGCCTCGCCTGGGGCCTGCTGGCCGGCTACGCGCGGCGCCTGGTGCCGCCGGAGCAGCAAGGGCGGGCGCTGGCGGTGGCCATGCTCGGTGCGCCGCTGGCGTTGTCGCTCGGCGTTCCGCTGGGCACCTGGCTGGGCGGCCTGCTCGGCTGGCGCTGGGCCTTCGGCCTGTTGTCGCTGATCGCGCTGTTGCTGGTCGGCTGGGTGCTGCACAGCGTGCCGGACTTCCCTGGCCAGCCGGCCGAGCGGCGCCTGCGCCTGCTCGGGGTGCTGCGCACGCCGGGCGTGCGTCCGGTATTGCTGGTGATCGTCGCCTGGGTGCTGGCGCACAACATCCTCTACACCTATATCGCGCCGTTCCTCGCCAAGGTCGGCCTGGGCGCCTCGGTGGACCTGGCCCTGCTGGTATTCGGCAGCGCCGCGGTGGTGGGAATCTGGCTGGTCGGCGCGCTGGTCGACCGACACCTGCGGCGGATGGTCCTGGCCAGCCTGGCGCTGTTCGCCGTGGCGGCGCTGGCGCTGTGCCTGGGCGCTCGCTGGAGCTGGCTGGCGTTCGCCGGCCTGGCCCTCTGGGGGCTGACGTTCGGTGGCGCGGCGACGCTGCTGCAGACCGCTTCGGCGGACGCCGCCGGGGAGGGCGCCGACCTGGCCCAGTCGATGATCGTGGTGGCCTGGAACCTGGCCATCGCCGGCGGCGGAGCGTTGGGCGGCATGGTGTTGCAGCGCTGGGGCAGCGAGATGCTGCCCTGGACCCTGCTGCCGCTGATCGGCCTGGCCGCGGCGCTGGCCTGGGGCAATGCCGCGCACGCGTTCCGCGTCGGCCCGCGCGGTTTCCCCAGGGCATCGTCCGAACGCCGGAAAGCGGCGGAATAGAGGGGCGGCGCCGGGCAAGGCAAAAAACGCGACGGGTCTTAGAACGTTTATTCACTTGGGTTATTTGGATAGGCCCGATTCGAATATCCATCGCGTCGAAATACCTGCCGCGACGATGCGCTCCTCCGTCATGCAGCGGAATCCGCTGTCATTGCGCCGAACGCCTTCGCTGCCTCGCCGGTAGCCGCCATGCAGCGCCCGGCGCGGCTGTTGCACCGGCATCTTGCCGGTGCGCCGGCGCTGCCTAGAATCGGCCCCAGTCGCACTTACCCCCGCTTCGCCTACAGGAGTTACCGCCATGATGAATGCCATGCAGATGCCGATGAACATGAATGCCGCCATGCCGATGATGCCCATGATGGGCATGCCGATGATGATGGCGAGCATGCAGTGCGAAACGATGGACGACGGCATGCTGTGCAAGATGATGCCGGCGATGGGCATGGACATGGGCCAGTTCCGCAACAGCGCCGAGATGATGGCGATGATGATGAACTGCGGCATGCCCATGATGATGCAGTGCGGCAACCTGGCGATGATGGGCATGTCCCAGGCCTGCATGGTGATGATGCCGACGATGGGCATGGGGATGGGCATGCCGATGATGGGCATGGCTCCGATGAAGTGCATGATGGAGTGCTCCATGCAGGGCGACGCCATGCATTGCAGGATGATGCCGATGCAGGGCATGGACATGGAGATGTTCAAGAATTGCTGCATGCTGATGGCGAAGATGATGGAGTGCGGCATGCCGATGATGATGAGTTGCAACGGCATGCCGATGATGTGCTGCACCTGCTGATCCGTCGCCGGATGGAAAAGGCCCGCCCGGGATGACCGGGCGGGCCTCTCTTCGTCCATGGCAGCAAGGCCGGGGTCAGTCCAGGCGCTCCGGGTAGGTCATCACCAGGTATGCCAGGGCTTCGCTATCGGCGGGATTGCGGTAGCTGTGCGGCTGGTCGGCGTAGAACAGGATCGAGTCGCCGGTGGCGAGCAGGAAGCGCTCTTCGTTGACCCGCACTTCCAGTACCCCTTGCGCCACCACCAGGTTCTCCTGGGTGCCGGGGGCGTGGGCCTCGGCGTCTTCCTGGCCGAGGCCGCGCAGGCGCAGTTCGTAGAACTCCACCTGACGCGCCACATCGAAGGGGAACAGCGCGCGGCTGGTGAAGGCGCCGTCGGCGCTGACCAGGCGCTTGCTCTGTTGCGCCGGCAGCACGGCGACGCCGGCGAAGGCGCGATCGTCGAGGAAGGCTGCCACCGACACCTTGAGGCCCTGGGCAATCTTGCACAGCACCTTGATCGACGGCACGCTGCGCCCGGACTCGATCTGCGCCAGCATCGCCCGGCTGACACCGGAAATCCGCGCCAGGGCGTCCAGCGAGAGATTGCGCTTGCCGCGCAGGCGCAGCAGGTTGTGGGCGACGCGCTGGCCAATCAGATCATCGGGTTCGGTATGCACGCCGGCGGCCAGTTCCAGGTGGGCAACGCCATCGCTGGCGGGCAGGTTCATCGGTCAGGCCCGGCGGCTGCGCTCGTCGTGCCTGGCTGGCGGTTGCGGCACGGCGTAGCCGGCCCGCCAGGCGTACACCGCCCACATCATTTCGCCCAGGCGGCGTGCCTGGCGGCGCGAGCGGTAGCGGGCGAAATCGATGACGTTGTCGGTGCGGTCCATGAGGCATTCCTCGGGCGGCGGGTTCGATGGCAGCCAGACTATCCCTTCGCCGCTTAGAGCCATAAATACTAAGTTTTTATTTATTAATTCACTTTTGTGCTTACAAGGGACGCCGAACCGTACCGAGCAGCATATTTATATTCTTTAAAGGTATTTAAATTAATTTTCTTATTCCAATAAATTAAAGGCTCTCGCGTACCTGCCGACCAATCGGCGCGCCGCACCGAATCCATGCCGCCTTGCGCGGTATCTCGTGCCCGGCGTGTCCGGGCTTGCGTGGGAGTCAGCGATGTCCGTTTCCTTTCCGGCGCCAGCGCGCGCCGACGTTCCCTTGCAGATCCGTGCCCTCGATGCCGCGTTCGGCGCCGAGGTGCTCGGCCTCGACCTCGGGTTGCCCCTGGCCGCCGAGGACTTCCGCCGTATCCACCGGGCACACCTGGACCACCATGTGCTGGTGTTCCGCGAGCAGCGCATCACCCCGGCGCAGCAGATCGCCTTCAGCCGGCGCTTCGGTGAGTTGCAGATCCATGTGCTGAAGCAGTTCCTGCTCCCAGGGCATCCGGAGATCCTCATCGTTTCCAACATCGTCGAGAACGGCCAGCCCGTCGGTCTCGGCGATGCCGGCAAGTTCTGGCACTCCGACCTTTCCTATAAGGAGCTGCCGAGCCTCGGCTCGATGCTGCATGCCCAGGAGCTGCCGGAGGAGGGCGGCGATACTCTGTTCGCCGACATGCACAAGGCCTGGGACAGCCTGCCGGAAGCCCTGCGCAAGGCCATCGAGGGACGCACGGCGGCGCATTCCTATACCGCCCGCTACAGCGAGCCGCGCTTCGAGGGCAACTGGCGGCCGACCCTGAGCGCCGCCCAGCTCGCCGAGGTGCGCGAAGTGGTCCATCCGATCGTGCGCACCCACCCGGAAAACGGGCGCAAGGCGCTGTTCGTCAGCGAAGGTTTCACCACCCGCATCGTCGGCCTGCCGGCCGACGAGAGCGCCCAACTGCTCGCCGAGCTGTATGCGCACAGCGTGCGCCCCGAGCACATCTACCGGCATCGCTGGCAGGCGCATGACCTGGTGTTCTGGGACAACCGCTCGCTGATCCATCTCGCCGGCGGTTGCCCGGCCCACCTGCGGCGCAAGCTCTACCGCACCACCATCCAGGGCGACGCGCCGTTCTGACGACGGCGCGCGCTTCCCCCTTTTCGCCAGGAGCGTTTCCATGAACCGCATTCCCCGTTTCACCCGCCTGGTCGCCGCGCTCGGCCTGGGCCTGGGCCTGAGCCTCGCCACCACGCTGCTGGCCAGCCGGCCGGCGCAGGCCGAGGGCGAGATCCGCATCGCCGAGCAGTTCGGCATCGTCTACCTGCTGCTCAACGTGGTCCGCGACCAGCGCCTGATCGAAAAGCACGGCCAGGCCGAGGGCCTGCAAATCAAGGTCGACTGGACCCAACTGTCCGGCGGCGCGGCGGTCAACGATGCGCTGCTGTCCGGGGCGATCGATATCGCCGGTGCCGGCGTCGGTCCGCTGCTGACCATCTGGGACCGTACCCGCGGGCGCCAGAACGTCAAGGCGGTGGCCTCGCTGGGCAACTTCCCCTACTACCTGCTGAGCAACGACCCGCGGGTCAGGAGCATCGCCGACTTCGGCGCCGGGGATCGCATCGCCGTGCCGGCGGTGGGGGTTTCGGTGCAGTCGCGCTTCCTTCAGTACGCCGCGGCGAAGCAGTGGGGCGACAAGCAGTTCGACCGCCTCGACAAGTACACCGTGGCGCTGCCGCATCCGGACGCCACCGCCGCGCTGGTGGCCGGCGGCACCGAGCTGACCGGGCATTTCTCCAACCCGCCGTTCCAGGACCAGGCGCTGGCCAACCCGAAGGTCCACGTGGTGCTCGACAGCTACGAGCTGCTGGGGCCGAACTCGCCGACCGTGCTGTTCGCCACGGAGAAGTTCCGCCAGGACAACCCGAAGACCTACCGGGCCTTCGTCGAGGCGCTGAAGGAAGCGGCGGCCTTCGCCCAGAACGACAAGGCGGCGGCCGCCGATACCTATATCCGGGTGACCGGGGCGAAGATCGACCGCGCCGCGCTGCTGAAGATCATCGCCAATCCGCAGGTGGAGTTCAGCGTCACGCCGAAGAACACCTATCCGCTGGCGGAGTTCCTCTACCGGGTCGGTGCGATCCGCAACAAGCCGGCCTCCTGGCAGGACTATTTCTTCCAGGACGGCGCGCCGTTGCAGGGGAGTTGAGACGCCGATGAACGCCGCCTCCCGCCAACCCTCCACGCTCCCCGCCGACGCCCTGCTGGCGGTGGACGGAGTCAGCCTCGAATACCGCACCCGCTCGCGCGTGGTGCGGGCCACCCAGCGGGTCAGCTTCGAAGTCGACCCCGCCGATCGCTTCGTCCTGCTCGGCCCGTCCGGCTGCGGCAAGTCGACCCTGCTCAAGGCGGTGGCTGGCTTCATCCCGCCCAGCGAGGGCGAGATCCGCCTTCAGGGACAGGCGGTCAGGGCGCCCGGACCCGACCGTATCGTGGTGTTCCAGGAGTTCGACCAGTTGCCGCCATGGAAGACCGTACGGCAGAACGTGCTGTTTCCCTTGCGGGTGTCCGGTCAGGTGGCGCGCGACGAGGCCGAGCGACGCGCCGACGAATGCCTCGAGAAGGTCGGCCTGGCGGGCTTCGCCGAGGCCTACCCGCACACGCTGTCCGGGGGCATGAAGGCGCGGGTGGCGATCGCCCGGGCGCTGGCGATGCAGCCGAAGATCCTGCTGATGGACGAGCCGTTCGCCGCGCTGGACGCGCTGACCCGGCGAAAGATGCAGGAAGAACTGCTGCGCCTGTGGGAAGAGGTGCGTTTCACCCTGCTGTTCGTCACCCATTCCATCGAGGAGGCGTTGGTGGTGGGCAACCGCATCCTGCTGCTCTCGCCGCACCCGGGGCGGGTCCGGGCCGAAGTGCATGGCCACCCGTTCGGGCTGCACAGCCTTGGCGGCGAGCCGCTGCAAGCCGCGGCGCGACGCATCCACCGCTTGCTGTTCGACGAGGGCGGCGAACCGACGGCGGCCGAGACGCTCGACTTCGCCGATATCCGGCTGGCCCACTGAGCAGAGGAACCGATCGATGAGTCGAGTCACGCGCGTCCGCGAAGAATACGAAATCCAGCTCGAACCCCTGCTGGAGGTCCCCCTGGAGCGGCGCCTGCCCCTGGGCCAGCGTCTCTGGCAACAGGGCTGGCTGCGCAAGGGGCTGATCCTGGCGCTGCTGGCGCTGGCCTGGGAGCTGGCGGCGCGGGTCCAGGGCAACGACCTGCTGCTGCCAGGCTTCCTGCAGACGGCCAGGGCCCTCGGCGAGGGCCTGGCCAGCGGCGAACTGCCGGCCAAGGCGGGGATCTCCCTGCTGGTGCTGTTCAAGGGCTACCTGCTGGGGATCGTCCTGGCCTTCGTTCTGACCAGCCTGGCGGTCTCCACGCAGTTGGGCCGCGACCTGCTCGGCACCCTCACGGCGATGTTCAACCCGCTGCCGGCGATCGCGCTGCTGCCGCTGGCGCTGCTCTGGTTCGGCCTGGGCCAGAACAGCCTGATCTTCGTGCTGGTGCATTCGGTGCTCTGGGCGCTGGCGCTGAACACCTATGCCGGTTTCCTCGGTGTCTCGGAGACCCTGCGCATGGCCGGGCGCAACTACGGCCTGCGCGGCCTGCGCTTCGTCCTGCTGATCCTGGTGCCGGCGGCGCTGCCGTCGATCCTCGCCGGGCTGAAGATCGGCTGGGCCTTCGCCTGGCGCACGCTGATCGCCGCGGAACTGGTGTTCGGCGCGAGCAGCGGCAAGGGCGGGCTCGGCTGGTACATTTTTCAGAACCGCAACGAGCTGTACACCGACAAGGTATTCGCCGGCCTGGCGGTGGTGGTGCTGATCGGCCTGCTGGTGGAGAACCTGGTGTTCGGCAGCATCGAGCGCCTCACGGTGAAGCGCTGGGGAGTGCAACGCTAGGGCGGCGGACGGGTGGAGTGTTACGGCAACTTTCTCGGCAACTGTTGCGCTGGCGCGGCGGCAAAGCGGAGTAACGTCTTGCCCGCACCCACTTCAAAGGATGGAACGAATGTCGCTCTCCGTGGATCTGCTGCTGGCGTTCTCCCTGTTCGCCTTCGTCACCTCCGTCACGCCCGGTCCGAACAACACCATGCTGCTGGCCTCGGGGGTCAACTTCGGTTTCGTCCGCTCCATCCCGCACATCCTCGGGATCAGTTGCGGCTTCTTCATCATGGTGATGGCGGTGGGCTTCGGCCTGGGCACGGTGTTCGAGGCCTACCCGGTGCTGTACACCATCCTGCGCTACGTCGGCGCGGCCTACCTGCTGTACCTGGCCTGGAAGATCGCCACCTCCGGCCCGGCCGGCAACGACCCGGAGGGACGTGGCAAGCCGTTGAGCTACTGGGGCGCGGCGGCGTTCCAGTGGGTCAACCCGAAGGCCTGGGTGATGGCGGTCGGCGCCATCAGCACCTACACCCCGTTGCAGGGCTACTTCACCAACGTGGTGGTGATCTCGACGGTCTTCGCCCTGATCAACGCGCCGACCATCGGAATCTGGGCCGGTTTCGGCAGCATGCTGCGCAACGTGCTGCGCGATCCGCGCTGGCTGCGGGTGTTCAACGTAGGGATGGCGCTGCTGTTGGTCGCGTCGCTGTACCCGATCCTGGCGGAAAATCATTCGGCCTGACCTGTCACCACCCTATCAGTTGTATTAGCTCGTAACTCGTCGCCATTTCGTGAAGAGTTTTTCGCTCGGTGCCCAGCCTCGGAAGGGGGAGAGCGATGCAGGAGCGACATGGCTTACCGTTACGCAGCTTTTCGTCGGGCAAGGCGCTGACCGCGGGACGCGCAGCGCGCCCGGAGGTTGCGCAGGAGCGACGCTACCTGCAAGGCGCCCCGCTGGGGCTGGAACTGCCGGGGCGGATCGCCTTGCGCGACCCGCATTGCGCCTGGCAGTGGGTCGAGCCGGAGGCGGCCGCGCAAGCGTTCCCGGCGGCGCACTGGCTGGCGGCGTTCCTGGTACTGCTGGGACGCTACGGCAACGAAGAGATCACCCTGGGTTTTCCCGAACCGATCACGGTGCGCGGGCGGCAGGCGCCCGCGCTGCTGCGTTCCGCCTACCGGGCGCTGGAGTCGTCCGCCGAACGTAGCGCGCGGCTGGCGGAAGAACTCGACGATGCCCGGCGGCAGCTCTCCGCCGAGGGCCAGGAGCGTGTCGCCCTGGCCGGGCGCTGCTCGGTCCAGGTGCTGGCGGCGCGACCGACGGCGAGCAGCCCCGGCTGGCTGGCCCTGGTGCTGGCGGCGGACGGCAGCGTCGGCCTGGCTCTGCGCGATCCCCAGTACGACGGATTGCGGCGCATCGCCGGCCATCTCGCGCGCCTGGCGCGCGGCCTGGTCGACGCCCAGGCCTGCGTCGGCCGGCTGCCCTGGCTGGACGCCGACGAAGAGCGCCGTTTGCAGGCCCTGCGCAGCGAGCCCCAGGCCGCGCCGCCGCGCGGCGTACTCCACCATCTGTTCGAGGCCCAGGCGCGGCGCACGCCGCAGCGCATCGCCGTGCACGCCGCCGACCGCAGCCTCAGCTATGCCGAGCTGGAGCGCGAAAGCGCCGCGCTCGCCGCGCGCCTGCGCGCCGCCGGGGTGGCTCCGGAGCAGCGGGTCGGGGTCTGCCTGCGGCGCGACAGCGGCCTGCTGGTCGGTCTGCTCGGCGTGCTCCGCGCCGGCGGTTGCTACGTCCCGCTGGACCCGGCCTACCCGGAGGAACGGGTGGCCTACATGCTCGACGACGCCGACTGCCTGCTGGTGCTGGTCGACGCCAGCACCCGCGAGCGGGTCGCCGCGCTGGGCCGGCCATGCCTGGCGCTGGAGGAGGGCGGCGACCAGGCGAACGAGCTGGCGTCGCCCGCGAGCGAGGTCGGCGCCGAGCACCTCGCCTACATCATCTATACCTCCGGTTCCACGGGACGCCCCAAGGGCGTCGCCATCGAGCACGGCAGCGCCCATGCCTTCCTGCGCTGGGCCGGCCAGTACTACGCCGCCGAAGAGTGGAGCGGGGTGCTGGCGGCGACCTCGGTGTGCTTCGACCTGTCGGTCTACGAGCTGTTCGGCACCCTGGCCGAAGGCGGCACGCTGCACCTGGTGGAGAACCTGTTCAGCCTGCCGGACTACCCGCGCCGCGACGAGATCAGCCTGCTCAATACCGTGCCCTCGGTGTGCGCCGCGCTGCTCGCCCTCGGCGACCTGCCGGGCGGAGTGCGCACGCTGAACCTGGCCGGCGAACCGCTGCGCGGCCACCTGGTGCGACAGATTCGTGGCCAACCCCAGGTACGGCGCCTGGTCAATCTCTACGGGCCGACCGAGGACACCACCTATTCGACGGTGCACGAACTGGACCTGCACGCCGAAGCGCTCGACGAGCCGCCCATCGGCCGACCGCTGCCCGGCACCACGGTGGAGGTGCTCGACGGCTTCGAGGCGCCGCTGCCGCTGGGCGTGGCCGGGGAGCTGTACCTCGGCGGCATCGGCCTGGCGCGTGGCTATTTCGGCAAGCCGGAGCAGACCGCCGAGCGTTTCCGTGTCGATCCGGGCAGCGGCGAGCGCCGCTATCGCACTGGCGACCGCGTACGCATGCGCGAGGACGGTGTGCTGGAACACCTCGGCCGACTCGACGACCAGGTCAAGTTCAACGGCTTCCGCATCGAGCTGGGCGAGATCGCCTCGTGCCTGGCGAGTTTTCCCGGGGTGAGCGAAGCCTGCGCCATGCTCACCGAGGACAGCGCCGGCCTGCGTCGGCTGGTCGGCTACCTGGCGGCGCCGTTCGCCCCGCCGCTCCAGGCGCTGAACGAGCACCTTGGGCAAAGCCTGCCGCACTACATGTTGCCGTCGGCGTTCGTGGTCCTGGCGGAGCTGCCCAAGACGCTCAACGGCAAGATCGACCGCAAGGCCCTGCCGCGTCCCCAGGCGACCGACGCCGAGCCGCAGGCGCTGCCCGGCGATCCGCTGGAACAGGCGCTGCACCAGGCCTGGCAGGCGCAGCTTGGCGCGCCGCCGCGCGCCGGGCAGGGTTTCTACGCCGCCGGCGGCGATTCCCTGCGGGCGGTGCACCTGCTCGCGACGCTGCGCCAGCGACTGTCCCGACGCGTACCGTTGCAGGCGTTCGCCGGCGGCCCGGCGACCCCCGAGGCCCTGCTGGAACTGCTGCGCCAGGCCGCGCCCGAGGGCGACGAGCCGGAGCCGAGCGCCGGCGCCGCCGGGCTGAGCCTCGCCGAACGGCGCCTGTGGGTGGCCCAGCAACTGGCGCCGGAGGACACCTCCTACAACCTGCTGGCCCACCTGCGCATAGTCGGCGCCACGGCCGACGCCATCGAACAGGCCTTGCGCCAGTTGCTGGAACGGCATGTGGCGCTGCGCCGGCGTGTCGAAACGGGCGTCGACGGGCCGCAGCCGCATGCGCTGGCGGCGCATGCGGTGCCCCTGCAACGCCTGCTGGCGAGCGACGCCGCCCACGCCGAGCGGCTGCTGGAGGATGGCGTGCGCCGTGAGGGCGCGCGAGTCTTCGACCTCGCCCACGAGGCGCCGGTGCGCCTGCTGCTGGTCGTCACCCGCGACAGCGCGCGCGCCGACCTCCTGCTCAGCGTCCATCACTACGCCTTCGACGATGTGTCGCTGGCGGTCTTCGCCGCGGAGCTGAAGGCGCTGCTCGATGGCGGCCGCCTGGCCGCGCTCGCCAGCACGCCGGAACAGGTCGCCGCCCGCGAGCGCGCGGCGTTGGCCTCGGGCCGCCTGGAGCGCGTCGCCGAGCGCTGGGCGGAGCGTCTGTTGCCGCTGGCGAAGGCTCCCGGCGCCGCGGCGGCGCGCCGGGAGGAGCGCGGCGGGCGCGCCGGCCAGCGCCTTGCCCTGCCGGTTTCCGCCGCCGCCCATGCCGCCTGCCGGACGCTGGCCGAACGCGCCTCGGTAAGCCCGTTCAGCGCTGCGCTGCAAGCCTTCGCCGAAGTGCTCGGCGCCGAACTGGGCGTCGACGACCTGCTCGTCGGCGTGGCCCTGGCCGGGCGTTCGCGCCTGGAAATGCAGGGGCTGGTCGGCTGCTTCGTCAACCTCCTGCCGCTGGCGGTCGGCCTGCGTCCGGGGCAGTCCGCGGAGTGGCGCCTGCGCCAGGTCGGCCATGACCTGCTGGAACTGCTCGAACACCAGGACGTGCCCCTCGAATGCGTGACCCAGGCCCTGCGCCAGCGCGGCGCCAGCGGCCTGCCGATCCGCATCGCTTGCGGCGCGCACAACGGTCGGACGGCCCCAGCGGTGGATGCCGGGGTGCGCGTCGAAGCCGACTTCATCCCGGTGCCCGGTGCGCGCCTGGACCTGACGCTCTGGCTGGAAGAGCAGCCGCAGGGCTGGCTGGCGGTCTGGACCGGGGCCAGCGCGATCTTCGACCTGGACCGCATCGAGCGCCTGCACCAGGCCTGGGAGCGGCGCCTGCTGGCGAACGCCGGCGAACCTACCTCGAAACGCATGTCGCCGGAGGGCTGCAACGCTTCCTGACGACTCGAGCCCCCCACGGAGAACAGCGATGGAACGAACAGCTCCCAGTCTCACCGGTCGCGGCTTCGCCCGGCCGCGCAATCTCACCCCGCGCAGCAGCGAGGCGCTGGTGCGGCGCCCGGCGGCGGAGCGCGACGGCCTGCCGCTGCTGATCGAGGCGCAGGCTCCCGGCCTGTCCCTGGCCGACTGGATCCGCGAGCAGGGCCAGTCCCTGCACGACGACCTGAACCTGGCTGGCGGCCTGTTGCTGAGAGGCTTCGAGGTCGACTCGGCAGAGCGCTTCCGCGCCGCCGCCGCCGCCTTCGCTCCGCAACTGCTCGACTACAAGGAGCGTTCCTCGCCGCGCAGCCAGGTCAGCGGCGAGGTCTACACCTCCACCGAGCATCCGCTGGACCAGCCGATCTTCCTGCATAACGAGCAGTCCTATACCGCCGACTGGCCGCTGTACATCATGTTCCATTGCCAGGTCGCGCCGCTCGAAGGCGGCGCCACCCCGGTGGCGGCCAACCGGTTGGTGCTCCGCCACCTGCCGGACGAATTGCTGGAGCGCTTCGGGCGCCTGGGCATCCTCTACGTGCGCAACTACCGCGCCGGCCTCGGCCTGTCCTGGCGCGAAGCGTTCCAGACCGACAGCCGCGCCGAGGTCGAGGCGTTCTGCGCTGAGCACCGGATCGCCCATGCCTGGATCGGCGACGAGCACCTGCGCACCTGGCAGAGGCGCGCGGCGTTCCAGCGCCACCCGCATACCGGCGAGCGCCTGTGGTTCAACCACGGCATGTTCTTCCATGCCAGCAGTCTCGAGCCGGGCCTGCGCGATGCGCTGTTGCGCAGCGTCGCCGAGGAAGACCTGCCGTACCAGACCTACTACGGCGATGGCAGCCCGATCGAGGCGCAGACCCTGGCGACCATCCGCAGCGCCATAGACCGCGAGACGCGGCGCTTCGACTGGCGCGTGGGCGACGTGCTGATCCTCGACAACATGCTCGCCCAGCACGGCCGCGAGCCGTTCCGCGGGCCGCGCCGGATCCTCACCATCATGTCCACGCCGTATTCCGGCCTGGCCTCCGCCGATGTCCCGCCGACACCTTCGCGCCTGGCGCTCGGAGGTGCCGCATGAGCGCCTCGTTCAGCGCGCCGCGCCTGCGCCCCCGGCAGCTCTCGGCCGGCGACCTGGTGGAGGAGAGCCTGCTCGACCCGGCCAACGGCTACCTGCGCATCGTCCGTGCGCGCCAGCCGGGCATGGACCTGCGGCAATGGATCGCCGCCGCCGGCGCAGGGCTGCGCGACAGCCTGCTGCGGCACGGCGGCATCCTGTTCCGTGGCTTCGCGGTGGACGGCGCGGAGGGCTTCTCCCAGGCCGTGCAAGGCTTTTCGCCGAACATGCTCGACTACCTGGAGCGCGCGGCGGCGCGCCAGGAAGTGGCGCACCGGGTGTTCACTTCCACCGAGTTCTCGCCGGATGGCTGGATTCCGCCGCACCACGAAATGTCCTACTCGCACAACTGGCCGAGCTACATCCACTTCTACTGCCAGACGCCGCCCGCCACCCAGGGCCGCACGCCCCTGGCCGACGAGCGCCGGGTCAGCGCCCGGATACCCGAGGCGATCAGGCAGCGCTTCCTCCGCCATGGGGTGTGCTACGTGCGCAACTACGGGCCGGAGATCGACCTGACCTGGCAGGAAGGCTTCCAGACCGACAGCCGCGCCGAGGTCGAGGCCTACTGCCGGCAGACCGGTACCCAATGGACCTGGCTCGACGACCAGCGCCTGAATACCCGCCAGGTGCGCCAGGCGATGGTGCGCCACCCGCTCAGCGGCGAGCCGCTGTGGTTCAACCACGCGCACATGTTCCATGTCTCCAACATGCCGCCGGCCCTGGCCCGGGCCTTGCTCGACGAGGTCGGCGAACAGGGGCTGCCGCGCAACGCCTACTACGGCGACGGCAGCCCGATCGAGGCGGAGGTGCTGGACACCATCCGCGCCGCCTACCGCGAGGAAACCCGCGCGTTCGCCTGGGAGCGCGGCGATGTCCTGATGCTCGACAACTTCATCAGCGTCCACGGCCGCGAGCCGTACACCGGCGAGCGCAAGGTGCTGGTGGCGATGACCGACCTGCATGTCCACCAACCCTGAACCCGTGCGAGGGATAGCCATGAGTGCGTCAGAAGACCTGCAATCCGCTGTGCAACCGGCCGCGAGCGAAGCGCTCGAAGGATTCCCGCTGTCCCCCTTGCAGACCCGCGCCTGGCGCCGTCATGCCGAGCGGCCGGAAAATACCGTTGTCGGCGTGCGCCTGCACGCCCCGGCCGATCCCGCGGCGACGCTGGAGCGGCTGCGCCGGGCGCTGGACGGCGAGGCGCAACTGCGCGTGGCCTACCGGACGATGCCGGGCATGAGCCTGCCGGTGCAGGTACTGGATGGACGCGCGGCCGATCTGCTGGTCGAGCGCCTGCCGGGAGACGGCGACTGGGCCGGGCGCTTCGCGCGCGAAAGCACGCGTCTCGCCGCTGCGCCCCTGGGCGGGGAAGGCCAGCCGGTGCTGGCGCTCGGCCTGCTGCTGGACGCCGCCGGAGAGACGCTCCAGGGGCTGTTGCTAGCGGCGCCGGCGTTCGTCGTCGATGCGGCCAGCCTGGCGGCGCTGCTGCGCCGCGGCCTGGGGCAGGCCGGCCCGGCGAGCGCGGACGAGGGGGCCGAGGCGCTGCTGTTCCAGCATTTCTCCGAATGGGCCAACGAGGCGCTGGCCGGCGAAGACGGCGAAAGCGCCAGCGGCTACTGGCGCGAGCAGGCGTCCGCTGCGGCGGAGAATCCGCTGGCGCTGGCGGACGACCTCGGCGAAGGCGAGTGGACGGCGCGGCGCCTGCTGCCGCGCGCGCTGCTCGAACGCCTGGCCGCCAACGGCTTGCCGGAGGCGGCCGCCTTGCTGGCCTGGACCCAGGTCGCCGGGCAGTTCCAGGGCGACGAGGGACTGCCGCTGGAAATGGCGCGACTGGTCTCGGGGCGCCTGTTCAACGAGTTCGCCGAGCTGGCCGGACCGTTCGCCGGGGTCGCGCCGCTGTGCCTGGAGAATGTCCGCGCGGGCAGCGTCGGCGAGCGGCTCGACGCCCTCCAGGCGGCGATCCTCGCCCAGGAGGAGGCGGCGGCCCTGCGCGATCCCTTTGCCCCCGACTGGCCGCTCGCCGAGTTGGGCTTCGCCTGGCTGGCGGGCGAACTGGATGGCGCCGGGGTGGCCGAGCTGGATTGCCGGCAGCCGCCGCTGGGCGGGTTCCTCGAGTTGCAGGTGCTGCCCCACGGCGAAGGCAGGCTGGCCAGCCTGCGGGTCCGCCGCGACCATGACGGAACGCTGGCCGGGCGCTTGCTCGACGCCTGGGTCGAATGCCTGGAAAGCATCGCCGCCGACAGGCAACTGCCACTGGCTGGGCTGCCGTTGATCGGCGCGGCCGAGCGCGAGCGCTACCAGGCCTGGCAGGGCGAGCGCGTGGAGCCCGCGCCGGTGGAATCCCTGGTGGCCGCGTTCGATCTGCGCGCTGCCCTGCAGCCGCAGGCGCCGGCGTTGCTGGATGCCCACGGCAGCCTGGATTTCGCCGCGCTGCGCGCGCGCAGCGAAGCGGTCGCCGAAGCGCTGCTGGCTGCCGGCGTGCGGCCCGGCCAGGCGGTGGCGGTGATGACCGGGCGCAACCGCGAGGCGATCGTCGCCCTGCTCGGGGTGATGCGCGCGGCGGCGGTGTACACCCCGGTCAATCCGGAGTTTCCGGCGGCGCGGGTGGAGCGGATGCGCGAAGCGGGCGGGATCGTCTTCGCCCTTGCCGATGCCGAGTGCGCCGGGCGCGCCCGCGAGGCCTTCGCCGGGGCCTGCCTGGACCTGTCGACGCTGCCGCTTGCCGGCAGCGGCATGAGCCTGCCGGCGCCGGGCGGGCGCGATGCGGCCTACATGATCTTCACCTCGGGCACCAGCGGCCAGCCCAAGGGCGTGGTGGTCGAGCACGCCAGCGCGCTCAACCTGTCCCAGGCCCTGGCGCGCACGGTATACGCGAACGTGGTGGGCGAGGGCCTGCGGGTGACGGTCAACGCGCCGTTCTCCTTCGATTCCTCGATCAAGCAGATTCTCCAACTGCTCTCCGGCCATTGCCTGGTCCCGGTGCCGCAGGAGGTGCGCAGCGATCCGCAGCGGATGCTGGGGTTCCTCGAAGAACGGCGCATCGACGTGCTCGACTGCACCCCGTCGCTGTTCCGCCTGCTGCTCCAGGCCGGCCTCGACGATGCCCACCCGGCGCTGCCCGGGCGCATCCTGGTAGGGGGCGAGCGCTTCGACGAAGCGTCCTGGGAGGTCGCCGCCGGTTGGCGCCGCTGTCAGGTGTTCAATCTCTACGGTCCTACCGAAGCCACGGTGAACGCCAGCCTGGCGCGGGTCGCCGAGCATGCGCGGCCGACCATCGGCCGTGCCCTGGCCAACGTCGACCTGCATGTGGTCGATGGCCTCGGTCGTCGCAAGACCCGTGGCGCCAGCGGCGAACTGTGGATCGGCGGCGCCGGGGTGGCGCGCGGCTATGCCGGCGACGCCGGCGAGGCGGCCGGGCGCTTCCTCGAGGAGGGCTGGCCGGGCAGCGGCCGCCTGTACCGCAGCGGCGACCTGGTGCGCTGGCGCGCCGACGGTTGCCTGGAGTTCCTCGGGCGGATCGACGAACAGGTGAAGATCAACGGCTACCGCATCGAACTGGGCGAGATCCGCAGCGCGTTGCTGGAACACCCGGCAGTGGGCGAGGCGGCGGTACTCACCGACGAGGCCGATGCGGCCGAGCCGGGCGCGGATCGCCGGATCGTCGCCTTCGTCACCGCCGCCGGGGAGACCGCGGACGAGTCCTGGCTGGAAGTCGACCTGCCCAGCGGGCACCGGGTCGCCGGACTGAACCTCAACGAAACCGAGTACGTCTACCAGGAAATCTTCGTCGACGAGGTCTACAGCCGCGACGGCATCGTCCTGCCGCCGGACGCGGTGGTCCTCGACGTCGGTGCCAACATCGGCCTGTTCTCGTTGTACATCGCCAGCCGCGCGCCGCGCGCGCGAGTGGTCGCCTTCGAGCCGCTGGCGCCGATCCGCCGGCGCCTGGAGGCCAACCTCGGACGCTACGCACCGCAGGTCGAGGTATTCGGCATCGGCCTGTCCGACGCCGAGCGCGAGGAAACCTTCACCTACTATCCGGGCTACTCGACCTTCTCCGGGATCGCCGAGTACGCCGACGCCAGCGGCGAACGCGACGTCATCCGACGCTACCTGAGCAACCAGGGCGAGGAGGGCGGGGCCAACCTGCTGCTGGACAACATCGACGAAATCCTCGACGACCGTCTGCGCGCCGAAGCCCACCGCTGCCGCCTGCGCCGCCTCGACCAGGTGATCGGCGAACTGGGCCTGGAGCGTATCGACCTGCTGAAGATCGACGTGCAGCGCGCGGAAATGGATGTGCTGCTCGGTCTCGACGACGCGGCGCTGGCCAAGGTCCGGCAGATCGTCCTGGAGGTCCATGACAAGCGCGACGGTGCCACCGCCGGCCGCGCCGATGCCTTGAGCGACCTGCTGCGCCGCCATGGCTTCGAGGTGAGCATCCGTCAGGACGCGCTGCTGGAGGGTACCGACCGTTACAACTGCTACGCGGTGCGCCCGGGCTATGCCGAGTCGCTGGCCGAGCGCATCGACTGGCGCGCGCTCGCGCCGCGCCCCGCCGCGGCCCTCGGCGGCGAACTGAGCGAGCAGGCCCTGCGCGGCTTCCTCGAGGCGCGCCTGCCGGCCTACATGCTGCCGAGCCGGATCGCCCGGGTCGAACGCCTGCCGCTGACCGCCGAAGGCAAGCTCGACCGTCGCGCGCTGTTGGCGGCGCTGGCCGCCGAGGCGGCCGCGCAGCCCCTGGAAGCGCCGGCCAATGCCACCGAGGCGGCCCTCCTGGAGATCTGGAAGAGCGTGCTGAAACGCCCGGCGATCGGCGTCAGCGACAATTTCTTCCAGGTGGGCGGCGACTCCATCCGCCTGATCCAGATGCAGGTCATGGCGCGCCAGGCGGGGCTTGCCTTTACCCTGCGCGACGTGTTCAACCACCAGAGCATCCGCGAACTGGCGCGCCTGCTGGCCGCTCCGGCGAGTCCGGCGGATGCGGCCGCGACCTCGGCGCCGCGGGCGCTGGAGCCGTTCGCCCTGTTGTCGGCGGCGGAACGCAAGCGCCTGCCGGAGGGGCTCGACGACGCCTATCCGATGACCAGCCTGCAACAGGGCATGCTCCTGCAAAGCGAGGCCAGCGGCGATCCACGGCTGTTGCACAACGTCGTCCTGCACGAGGTGCATGGACGCCTGGACAGCGAGTTGCTGGCGCGCGCCTGGGCGATCCTGATCGGCCGCCACGCGATCCTGCGTACCGGCTTCGACCTGCACGGCGGCCAGGCGCCCTTGCAATGGGTCCACCCGGCCACGGCGGTCGCCGCCGAAGTGCCGGTGCACGACCTGCGCGGCCTCGATGAGGAAGCCCGGCGCCTGCGCCTGCGTGCCTGGATCGAGGAAGAGCAGGCCACCCCGTTCGACTGGAGCCGCCCACCGCTGGTGCGCCTCGCCGCGCTGGCGCTGGACGAGCGGCGCTTCGCCCTGGGCGTCGCCGAACACCATAGCGTGCTGGACGGCTGGAGCCTGCAAAGCCTGGTGGACGAGCTGCTGGCGGTCTACGCCGACCTCTTCGCCGGTGTCGTCGCGCGGGAAGCGGAAGCGCCGGCGGTAGGTTTCCGCGACTACGTGGCGCTGGAGCGCGAGGCCGAGGCCAACGCCGGCTCGGCGCTGTTCTGGCTCGACTACCTGGCCGGCGCCCGTTACCGGCCGTTGCCCGGCCTGGCGGAGGAGGGGCCCCGGCGGATGGCGGCGGTCCGCGTGGACGTGCCGGCCGACAGCCTGCCGCGCTTGCGCGCCCTGGCCGAACGCAGCGGCCTGCCCTTGCGTTCGTTGCTGCTGGCGGCGCATGGCCGGGCGTTGTGCCGCTTCAGCGATGCCGACGAAGTGGTCAGCGGCTTCGTCAGCCACGGGCGCCCCGAGGAGCCGGGAGCGGACCGCCTGCTCGGCCTGTTCCTGAATACCCTGCCGTGCCGGCTGTCGGCTTCCGTCGATCTGCTCGACAGCGCCCGTCGCGCATTCGACTACGAGCGCGCGAGCCTGGAGCATCGGCGCCATCCGCTGGCGGCGATTCGCAGGCGCAACCGCGAGTTGCGCCTGGACAGCCTGTTCAACTTCGTCGATTTCCACCAGGACGACGCCGCGCCGGTGGCGGGAGTAAGGCACGGCGGCATCCTCGACCAGGTGGTGGTGGACGTCGACGTGCCGCTGGCGGTGGACTTCGAGGTGGCCGGCGAACGCCTCGAGGTGGGCTTCCAGTACGCCGCCGGACGTTTCCCCGCCGAGCGCGCCGAGGCATTGGCCGACGCCTACCGCGAGGCGTTGCTGGCGCTGCTCGAGGACCCGGTGCAGCCGCCCGCGGCAGCCCAGTCCGAGGACAGCGTGGAGCTGCGGCGGGTGCTCAAGGTGTTATCCCGGGTGCTCGGCCGGCCGCTGGCGGCCGACCAGGGCTTCGCCAGCGCCGGCGGGCATTCGCTGCTGGGCGTGCAGGCGATCGCCGAATTGCGCCGGCTGACCGGCAGGCAACTGAGCCTGGGGCTGTTGCAGGGCGATCCGGATGCCCGCGAAGTGGTGCGCCGCTGCCATGCCGCCGACGCGCCGCCGTTGCCGCCCGCCACCGAGCGCGCCCGGGCCCTGTGGTTGCAGCGCAGCGGGAGCGCGCAGCCGCGCCTGCGCCTGATCGCGCTGCCGCCCGCGGGCGGCAACGCCGGCACTTTCCGCGGTTGGGACGCGCGCCTGCCGGCGGACGTGGAGCTGCTGGCGATCCAGTATCCGGGGCGCCAGGAACGCCAGGACGAGCCGTTCGTCACCGATGTAGAGGCCATGCTCTGTGCCATCGACGACGCGCTCCTGCCATTGCTCGACCGTCCGTTCGCCCTGGTCGGCGCCAGCCTCGGCGGCATGCTCGCCTACGAACTGGCGGCACGCCTGGAAAGCCTGCACGGCCTGCGCGCCAGGCAGTTGTTCGTGATCAGCAGCCGCGCTCCGGGGCCGGACCTGGAATACCCGCGCTTCCATGCGATGGGCGACGCCGAGTTGCTGCGAACCCTGCGCGAGTACGACGTGCTGCCGCTGGAAGTGCTCGACGACCCGGAGCTGCGCGAGATCAGCCTGGCCACCCTGCGCGCCGATTCGCGCCTGGCCGCCGACTATCGCTACCGGCCGCGCGAGCCGTTGGCCATACCGATCACCGCGATCCTTGGCGAGCAGGACCCGGGCGTCTCCAGGGCGGCCATCGACGGCTGGCGGCGGCACGCCAGCCGCTACGAGCTGGAGACCCTGGCCGGCGGCCACGGCCTGGTGGTGACGGCGGCGGAGGAGGTCTGCGCGATCCTGCGGCAGCGCCTGGCGGCCGATGTGCCTGGCGGCGTGCCGGCGAACCTGGCAACCTGAACCGCCGGCCCCTGCCGCCCGCCTGGCGGCAGGGGCCGGTGCCGTCCGTCTTCATTCGAGGTTGCCCATGGTGCTGCGCGAATACACCCAACGCCACCGGCTCGACGCCGTCGCCCCGGCCGACTACCACCGCCATCTGCCGGAGCAGGTCGCGCGCGGCCTGCCTTCCGCCGAGCTGGTGGTGTTCCGCGTCGCCGACGAGCATTCCGACACCGCGGCGTTCAGCGAACGCTACGGCTTTGGCCTGGAGGACTGCGCCAACACCCTGGTCCTGCGCTACAAGCGCGACGGCGCCGAAGGCTATGCCGCGGTGGTCAACCTGGGCTCGCGGCGGCTCGACGTGAACGGCGCGGTCAAGGCGCTGCTCGGGGCCCGCCGGCTGTCCTTCGCCGCCCGCGAGGTCGCCACCGAGCTGACCGGCATGCAGTTCGGCGGCATCACCGCGTTCGGCTTGCCCGAAGGCATGCCGCTGCTGGTCGACGCGGCGGTCTTCGAACGGCCGTTGGTGGTGATGGGCGCCGGGGTCCGCGAGACCAAGCTGCTGCTGTCCCCGGCACTGCTGAAAGACCTTCCCGGAGTGGTGGTCGCCGAACTCAGCGAAGCCGGTTGAACCCGCCGCGACTCTGCCAATTGTGGTAGGTGAAGCCTTCCGCCGTCTCTGCAACCATGCCCCCGCCCTGATCGCGACAAACGCCGGAATGCCCTGCGGTAGACGTTCGCGCCTGTGTTTCGAGGCGTTCGCGGCGGCCACGGCGGCGGTTCGTCGGACAGCCCCTCCGGATGCGTTTCCTACCTTCATCCGAGGAGCGGTAAATGATCAGGATCGACTTTTCCCAGTTGCACCAGGCCCGCGAAGATGCCGCGGCGGCCATGCCGAGCATCGCCGGCAAGAAGATTCTCATGGGCTTCTGGCACAACTGGCCGGCCGGCGCCGCCGACGGCTACCAGCAGGGCTCGTTCGCCAACATCGCGCTGGAAGACGTGCCGAGCGAGTACAACGTGGTCGCCGTGGCCTTCATGAAAGGGCGCGGCATCCCGACCTTCCAGCCATACAACCTGTCCGACGCGGAGTTCCGCCGGCAGGTCGGCGTGCTCAACGCCCAGGGCCGCGCGGTGCTGATCTCGCTGGGGGGCGCCGACGCGCACATCGAGCTGCACGCCGGGCAGGAGCAGGCGCTGGCCGCCGAGATCGTCCGCCTGGTGGAAACCTACGGTTTCGACGGCCTGGACATCGACCTCGAGCAGAGCGCCATCGACCTGGCCGACAACCAGCGGGTGCTGCCGGCGGCCCTCAAGCTGGTGCGCGAGCACTACGCCGGGCAGGGCAAGCACTTCATCGTCAGCATGGCCCCGGAGTTCCCCTATCTGCACAAGAACGGCAAGTACGTGCCTTATCTGCAGGCCCTGGAAGGCGTCTACGACTTCATCGCGCCGCAGTACTACAACCAGGGCGGCGACGGCCTGTGGGTCCAGGAGGCGAACGGCGGCAAGGGCGCCTGGATCGCGCAGAACAACGACGCGATGAAAGAAGACTTCCTCTACTACCTCACCGAGAGCCTGGCCACCGGCAGCCGCGACTTCGTGCGGATCCCGGCGCAGCGCCTGGCCATCGGCCTGCCGAGCAACGTCGATGCGGCGGCCACCGGCTACGTGATCGATCCCGCCGCGGTGAGCAATGCGTTTCGCCGCCTGGAGGCCGCCGGTCATGCGATCAAGGGCCTGATGACCTGGTCGGTGAACTGGGACGATGGCCTGAACAAGCGCGGCGAACGCTACAACTGGGAGTTCCGCAAGCGCTACGCCAGCCTGATCCATGACGGCGAGGGCGGCGACCAGCGCCCGGCGGCGCCGCAGGGCCTGCGTCTGCTGGAGCGCGGCGAGACCAGCCTGGTGCTGGCCTGGAACGCCTCCAGCGGGCAGCGTCCGATCGATTACTACAGCCTCTATCGCGACGGCGCCATGGTTGGCCAGAGCGCCGCGCTGGGTTCCACCGACAGCGGCCTGACGGCGGACACCCGCTACAGCTATTTCGTCACCGCCACCGATACCCAGGGCAACCAGTCGCTGCCCAGCGAAGGCCTGGAGGTCAGCACCAGCGGCGGGGCGGTGGATCCGCAATTCCCGCAGTGGCGGGAGAACCAGGCCTACCGGGTCGACGATGGGGTGACCTACGAGGGGCTGCGCTATCTCTGCCTGCAGGCGCACACCTCCAACAGCGGCTGGACGCCGCCGGTAGCCTTCACCCTCTGGCGGCCGCTGCGCTGAGGGGGCGGGCCGGTCCGCGCCGCGGGCCGGCCCTTTGGCCGGCGAGAACCACGCACGGGGCGGCGGCCTATCCATATGCGTTTTCGGTATTTCCGCTTGATCGTTCATGGCGTTTACCATCACGGCATAACTTGTTATAACAAGTGTCCGAGCCACTCCGACGAGCGAATCCGACCATGGGCAAACTGCTCCCGCTTTCTCCCGTGCCGCTGTACAGCCAGCTCAAGGAGCTGCTGCGCGGGCGCATCCTCGACGGCGTCTACCCGCCGCTCAGCCGCATGCCTTCGGAGAACGAGCTGGGCAAGGCCTTCGACGTCAGCCGCATCACCGTGCGCCAGGCGCTCGGCGACCTGCAGAAGGAAGGGCTGATCTTCAAGATCCACGGCAAGGGCACCTTCGTCGCCCGACCGAAGGCGTTCCAGAACGTCAGCACCCTGCAAGGCCTGGGCGAGTCCATGACGCAGATGGGCTACGAGGTCATCAACCGCCTGCACGGCCTGCGCTACGTGCCGGCCGGCGCGCGGGTGGCCGAGCGCCTGCGGGTGGAAGAGGGCAGCCCTGTGTGCGAGATCAAGCGGGTGCGCCTGGTCAACCGCGAGCCGGTTTCGCTGGAAGTCACCTACCTGCCGCAGGCACTCGGCGAGCGCCTGGAGAAGGCCGACCTGGTGACCCGCGACATCTTCCTGATCCTCGAGAACGATTGCGGCATTCCCCTCGGCCATGCCGACCTGGCCATCGACGCGGTGCTCGCCGATGCCGACCTGACCCGCGCCCTGGCGGTCGAGGAGGGCGCGCCGATCATGCGCATCGAGCGCCTGACCCATGCCGCCGACGGCGCGCCGCTGGACTTCGAATACCTCTACTACCGCGGCGACGCTTTCCAGTATCGCCTGCGCATCGATCGGCAGAAGGGAGAGCGGGCATGAACACCCTGGAGCAGGAATACGACATCGTGGTGATCGGCGGCGGCACCGCCGGGCCGATGGCGGCGATCAAGGCCAAGGAACACTACCGCGAACTGCGCGTGCTGCTGGTGGACAAGGCCAACGTCAAGCGCAGCGGCGCCATCAGCATGGGCATGGACGGGCTGAACAACGCCATCGTCCCCGGCCACGCCACGGCTGAGCAGTACACCCGGGAAATCACCGTGGCCAACGACGGCATCGTCAACCAGGCGGCGGTCTACGCCTATGCCAGCCACAGCTTCGAGACCCTGCGGCAACTGGATCGCTGGGGCGTCAGGTTCGAAAAGGACGAGACCGGCGACTATGCGGTGAAGAAGGTCCACCACATGGGCGCCTACGTGCTGCCGATGCCGGAAGGGCACGACATCAAGAAGGTGCTCTACCGCCAGCTCAAGCGTGCGCGGATCCCCATCGCCAACCGCCTGGTCTGCACTCGCCTGCTCACCGATGCCGAGGGCGCGGTGAACGGCGTACTCGGTTTCGACTGCCGCAGCGGCGACTTCCATGTGATCCGCGCCAAGGCGGTGATCCTTTGCTGCGGCGCGGCGGGCCGCCTGGGCCTGCCGTCCTCGGGCTACCTGATGGGTACCTACGAGAACCCGACCAACGCCGGCGACGGCTACGCCATGGCCTATCATGCCGGCGCCGAGCTGGCCAACCTGGAATGCTTCCAGATCAACCCGCTGATCAAGGACTACAACGGCCCGGCCTGTGCCTACGTCACCGGCCCGCTGGGTGGCTATACCGCCAACGCCAGGGGTGAGCGCTTTATCGAATGCGACTACTGGAGCGGGCAGATGATGTGGGAGTTCCACCAGGAACTCGAAGGCGGCAACGGCCCGGTGTTCCTCAAGCTCGACCACCTGGCGGAGGAAACCATCCAGACCATCGAGGACATCCTCCATGGCAACGAACGCCCCAGTCGCGGGCAGTTCCACGCCGGGCGCGGCACCGACTACCGCCAGCAGATGGTCGAGATGCACATTTCCGAGATCGGCTTCTGCTCCGGCCACTCGGCCTCCGGCGTGTGGGTCAACGAGAAGGCCGAGACCAGCGTGAAGGGCCTCTACGCCGCCGGCGACATGGCCGCGGTGCCGCACAACTACATGCTCGGCGCCTTCACCTATGGCTGGTTCGCCGGGCGCA
This sequence comes from Pseudomonas sp. PS1(2021), assembly GCF_020405165.1. Classification (NCBI taxonomy): domain Bacteria; kingdom Pseudomonadati; phylum Pseudomonadota; class Gammaproteobacteria; order Pseudomonadales; family Pseudomonadaceae; genus Pseudomonas; species Pseudomonas sp. PS1(2021). The sequence goes on from NZ_CP084484.1 coordinate 1,909,857, forward strand.
ACGCCGCCGAATACGTCGCCGGGCGCGCCTTCAGCGCGGTCGACCGCGCCCAGGTCGAGCGCGAGCGTGCGCGGATCGAGGCGCCGCTGCTGCGCGAGCATGGCCTGCCGGCGGCGCAGGTGGAGTACAAGCTGCGCCGGCTGGTCAACGACTACCTGCAACCGCCCAAGGTGACCCGCAAGATGGAATTGGGCCTGCAACGCATCCAGGCCATCGCCGAGGACCTGGAGCGGATCAAGGCGGACAACCCCCACGAGCTGATGCGCGCCCTGGAGGTCAGCGCGATCCGCGACTGCGCGGAGATGGCCGCGCGCGCCTCGCTGTTCCGCACCGAGAGCCGCTGGGGCCTGTACCACCATCGGGTGGACTATCCGCGGCGCGACGACGAGGCCTGGTTCTGCCACGCGCACCTGAAGAAGGACGAACAGGGGCGCATGGCCAGCTTCAGGAAACCGGTCGAACCCTACCTGTTCGCCATCGACGAGGGCGAACAGCAGGCCTACCAGCGCCTGCGGCTGAGGAACGACGCCGCCTAGGGCCCCGCGCCCCGGCGTAGTACTGCTAGACACCGAGCCCGCCGCCACGAAAGCGGGCCAGATCGAACCACGAGGACCGCGTGCCATGGCCTACCGACCCCAGGATATCTTCTTCCGCAGCAGCGCCCCGGTGACCATCGACGAAGACCGCTGCATCGCCGACAAGGGCTGCACCGTCTGCGTCGAGGTCTGCCCGATGGACCTGCTGGCCATCGATCCGACGACCCGCAAGGCCTACATGGCCTACGACGAGTGCTGGTACTGCATGCCTTGCGAAAAGGACTGCCCGACCGGCGCGGTGAAGGTGGAGATTCCCTACCTGCTGCGCTGACGCCCGCTTCCGGCAAGCGAGGCACAACCTGCCATCCGGCCACTCCCGGACGCCACCCTGAAACACCCCTCGTTTCCCACCACCGTCCGGGTGGCGGAGACGATTCCCATGACCCTGATTCGAGGGGAATCCCCATGCGACTGCGTGCAATCCTGGCCAGCCTGGCGCTGGATTTCCCGCGCCCTCGCGACGCCCGGCTGGTGAACAGCGCCGACTTCGTGCACCTGAAGCGCCACTGCCTGGAACTGCTCGACCACGACGACGGCCGCCAGTGGCCGCGCCTGACCCCGCTCGGCCTACCGCCGGGCATTACCCCGGACCGACTGCGGATCGCCATATGACCTGTGAAAACGCCACACTGCCCGAAATCCTCGAACTGTCGCCGCGCCTGGAGGACGCCGATCCCGGCGTGCGTCGCCTGGCGCTGATCGAACTGGCCGACCTGGAGCTGCCGGAGGCGCTGCCGTTGCTGGTTGCGGCCCTGCGCGGCGATCCCGACCCCGGCGTGCGCGGCGAGGCCGCGCGCCTGCTGGAGGCCTGGGAGGAAGACGCGGTGGTCGATGCGCTCTGCGCGGCCCTGGCCGATCCGCTGCCGGCGGTGGCCGAGGCCGCCGCGCAGAGCCTTGGCGAACTCAAGGAACCGGCCGCCGGGCGGCGCCTGCTGCCGTGGCTCGAGCATGCCGATGCCTTCGTCCGCGCCAGCGTATTGCGTGCGTTGCGCGAACTGCGCCTGGAGGAAAGCGCCGCACCGGCCCTGGCCGCCCTCGGCGACCCGCAGGCGGCGGTGCGCCGCGAGGCGGTGGCGGTGCTCGGCTGGCTCCGCCACCAGCCGGCCCTGGCCGAACTGGCCAGGCTGGCCAGCGCCGATGTTGACCCGGAGGTACGCCGGGCGGCCACCGGCGCCCTCGGCCTGAGCCGCGAGGCGGCGGTGCTGCCGGCGCTCTGCGCGGCGCTGGCGGACGCCCAATGGCAGGTTCGCGAAGAGGCGGCGACGACCCTTGGCAAGCTGGGCCGGGAGGAGGCCGGCGAGCCGCTGCTGAAGGCCCTGGCGGACGACTACTGGCAGGTCCGCCTGCGCGCCGCGCGGGCGCTCGGGCGCTTGCGCCACCGCCCGGCGCGGGAGGCGCTGGAAGCATTGCTCGGCCATCCCATCGGCAACCTGCGCAAGGAGGCCGCCCTGGCCCTCGGCGAACTGGCGGACCCGGCCTCGGCCCAGGCCTTGCGGGTCGCCGCAGGCGACGGCGATCCCGAGGTGCGCAAGGCGGTGCGCATCGCCCTGGCGCAACTGCGGGTGCCGGCATGACCCAGCCGCCGCTGCGCCTGCGCAATGCCGCCAGGGACGGCTGGCTGATTCTCGAATGGGCGGACGGCACGGTCAGCCGGATCGACCATGCCCGCTTGCGCGCCGCCTGTCCCTGTGCGCAATGCCGGGCGCAGCGCCTGCGCGGACGGATCGACGCGGCGGAGCAGGGCGTGCGCCTGCGCGATATCCGCCTGCAGGGCTACGGCGTGCAGTTGGTGTTCGACGATGGTCACGAGCGCGGTATCTACCCCTGGTCCTATCTACGCGACGAACTCTGAGCGGAGGATTGTTTCGCTATCGGAAACAACGTGAAGCGCGCTCATGGGTATCAGGTTGTTTCCGCGCTCCGCGATCTTCACCGTAGCCGCTCTGCGCCTCGGTCGTCCGGAGCGAGAGCGCCAGGGCCTGGCTTCGTTGTCGTTTACGTAACAGTGTTTTCCAGCCTGAAACGTTTCAGCTTTGCCCGCAAAGTCCTTATCATTCGCAAATTAACCATTGTTCTGCTTGGCTCAGATCATGAGCCCTCTTCATATACCCTTGTTCCTGGCAAGGGTATCGAGGGAGTAGAACGGTCGCTGCATGCGGCCAGTCGACCATTCGCAACGAGGAAGCGTTCGCGTGAAATCCCATCTTCTCCGTCCGGCCCTGCGCCCCGTGGCGGGCAGCCTGCTGTCCGCCTCCCTGCTGTGCAACGCGGCGCACGCCGCCGAGGCGTTCTCGCCGAACTCGAAATGGATGCTCGGCGACTGGGGCGGCAAGCGCACCGAGCTGCTGGAGAAGGGCTACGACTTCAAGCTGGAGTACGTCGGCGAGGCGGCGGCCAACCTCGACGGCGGCTATGACGACGACAAGACCGGGCGTTACACCGACCAGTTCGCCCTGGGCGTGCACATGGACCTGGAGAAGATCCTCGGCTGGAAGGCCACCGAGTTCCAGTTCACCGTCACCGAGCGCAATGGCAAGAACCTTTCCAACGACCGCATCGGCGACCCGCGTGCCGGGCACATCAGCTCGGTGCAGGAGGTATGGGGCCGCGGGCAGACCTGGCGGCTGACCCAGCTGTGGCTCAAGCAGCAGTACTTCGACGGCGCGCTGGACGTGAAATTCGGCCGTTTCGGCGAGGGCGAGGACTTCAACAGCTTCCCCTGCGATTTCCAGAACCTGGCCTTCTGCGGCTCGCAGGTGGGCAACTGGGCGGGGAGCATCTGGTACAACTGGCCGGTCAGCCAGTGGGCGTTGCGGGTGAAGTACAACTTCGCGCCGGACTGGTACGTGCAGGTCGGCGCCTACGAGCAGAACCCGTCGAACCTGGAGACCGGCAACGGCTTCAAGATGAGCGGCAGCGGGACCAAGGGCGCGCTGCTGCCGGTGGAGCTGATCTGGCAGCCGAAGGTCGGCGCCGAGCAACTGCCGGGCGAGTACCGGCTGGGCTACTACTACAGCACGGCGAAGGCCGATGACGTCTACGACGACGTCGACGGCCAGCCGCAGGGGCTGACCGGCAACGACTTCAAGTCGCGCGGCAGCAAGCATGGCTGGTGGGTGGTGGCGCAGCAGCAGGTCACTTCGCACAACGGCGATGCCTCGCGCGGGTTGAGCCTGTTCGCCAACCTGACGGTCCACGACAAGGCGACCAACGTGGTGGACAACTACCAGCAGCTCGGGGTGGTCTACAAGGGGCCGTTCGACGCGCGGCCGAAGGACGACATCGGCCTGGGCATCGCGCGCATCCATGTCAACGACGATGTGAAGAAGCGCCAGCGCCTGGTGAACCAGGTGAACGGCATCGACGACTACGACAACCCGCTGTACCAGCCGCTGCAGGACACCGAGTACAACGCCGAGCTGTACTACGGGGTGCATGTGACCGACTGGCTGACGGTGCGGCCGAACCTGCAGTACATCAAGCAGCCGGGCGGGGTCGACGAGGTCGACAACGCGCTGGTGGCGGGGATCAAGATCCAGACGGTGTTCTAGGCTGTTGCTTCGGACAACCGCGATTCGGTCATGGCCAGCGGCCATTTCTTCAGCGCCGCCCAACGCGGCGCGGCGGGCTGAACAGCCCGGCGTGCAGAACGTAATAGGAGAGTAAGCAATGCCTGTCATCAACCCCGAAGGGAGTACCGGACGATGAGCGAAGGTAACCACAGTCGATCGCGCCTGCTGCCGAGCCTGCTCGGCCTGTTGATCCTGCTGTCCGGCCTGGCGCTGCTGGCCGGCGGCATCAAGCTGGCGAGCCTGGGCGGCTCGCTGTACTACCTGCTGGCCGGCATCGGCCTGGCCCTGAGCGGGCTGTTGCTGCTGCTGGGCAAGCGTGCGGCGCTAGGCCTGTACGCCCTGGTGCTGTTCGCCAGCACCGTCTGGGCGCTGTGGGAAGTCGGCCTGGACTGGTGGCAACTGGTGCCGCGCCTGGCCCTGTGGTTCGTCTTCGGCCTGCTGCTCTGGCTGCCCTGGTTCCGTCGTCCGCTGCTGGCCGAGGGGCCGGCGCCGCTGGGCACCGCGGCGCTGGGCGTGGCGGTGGTCCTGGCCGGCGCCGCCGCGGTGGGCAGCCAGTTCACCAATCCGGGGCAGATCGTCGGTCGCATCGACCGCGACAGCGGCATGACCAGCACCGCCCCGGCGATGCCGGACGGCGACTGGCAGGCCTACGGCCGCACCGAGTTCGGCGACCGCTACTCGCCGTTGAAGCAGATCACCCCGGCCAACGTCGGCCAGCTCGAGGAAGCCTGGCGCATCCGTACCGGCGACCTGCCGACCGCCGACGATCCGCTGGAACTGACCAACGAGAACACCCCGCTGAAGGTCAACGGCATGCTCTACGCCTGCACCGCGCACAGCAAGGTGCTGGCCCTCGACCCGGACACCGGCGCGGAAATCTGGCGCTTCGATCCGCAGATCCAGAGCCCGGTAGGCTTCAAGGGCTTCGCCCACATGACTTGCCGTGGCGTCTCCTACTACGACGAAGAGCAGTACGCCAGGAGCGACGTCGGCGCGCCGCCGGCCGCGCTCTCCGAGGCCGGCAAGGCGGTCGCCGCCAGTTGCCCGCGGCGCCTGTTCCTGCCCACCGCCGACGCCCGCCTGATCGCGATCAACGCCGACAACGGCAAGGTCTGCGAGGACTTCGGGGTCAAGGGCGCGGTCGACCTGACGGCCGGCATCGGTCCGTTCACCCCGGGCGGCTACTACTCCACCTCGCCGGCGGCGGTCACCCGCAACCTGGTGATCATCGGCGGCCACGTCACCGACAACGAGTCGACCAACGAGCCGTCCGGGGTGATCCGCGCCTTCGACGTGCACGACGGCAAGCTGGTGTGGAACTGGGACAGCGGCAACCCGGACGAGACCGAGCCCCTGGCCCCCGGCAAGTTCTATACCCGCAACTCGCCGAACATGTGGTCGCTGGCCAGCGTCGACGAGAAGCTCGGCCAGGTCTACCTGCCGCTCGGCAACCAGATGCCCGACCAGTGGGGCGGCAACCGCACCCCCGGTGCCGAGAAGTTCAGCGCCGGCCTGGTGGCCCTCGACCTGAACACCGGCAAGCTGCGCTGGAACTACCAGTTCACCCACCACGACCTGTGGGACATGGACGTCGGCAGCCAGCCGACCCTGCTCGACCTGAAGACCGCCGATGGCGTCAAGCCGGCGCTGATCGCGCCGACCAAGCAGGGCAGCCTGTACGTGCTGGACCGCCGCGACGGCACGCCGATCGTGCCGATCCGCGAAGTGCCGGCGCCGCAGGGCGCGGTGGAGGGCGACCATACCGCGCCGACCCAGGCGCGTTCCGACCTCAACCTGCTGCGCCCGCCGCTGACCGAGCGCGACATGTGGGGCAGCAGCCCGTTCGACCAGATGCTCTGCCGTATCCAGTTCCGCTCGCTGCGCTACGAGGGCCAGTACACCCCGCCGTCGGAGCAGGGCAGCCTGATCTATCCGGGCAACGTCGGGGTGTTCAACTGGGGCGGGGTGTCGGTCGACCCGGTGCGCCAGATCCTCTTCACCAGTCCCAACTACATGGCCTTCGTCTCGCAGATGGTGCCGCGCGACAAGGTGCCCAGCGGAAGCAAGCGCGAGGGCGAGACCAGCGGCGTGCAGCCGAACACCGGCGCGCCCTACGCGGTGATCATGCATCCGTTCATGTCGCCCATCGGCCTGCCGTGCCAGGCGCCGTCCTGGGGTGACGTGGCGGGTATCGACCTGACCACCGCCAAGGTCGTCTGGCAGCACAAGAACGGCACCAGCCGCGACAACACCCCGGTGCCGATCGGCCTCACCGTCGGCGTACCGAGCATGGGCGGCTCGATCACCACCGCCGGCGGCGTGGCCTTCCTCAGCGGCACGCTCGACCAGTACCTGCGCGCCTATGACGTGAAGGACGGCAAGCAGCTCTGGCAGGCGCGCCTGCCGGCCGGCGGCCAGGCCACGCCGATGAGCTACACCGGCAAGGACGGTCGCCAGTACGTGCTGATCGTCGCTGGCGGACACGGCTCCTTCGGCACCCGCATGGGCGACTACATCATCGCCTACGCCCTGCCCAGGCAATGACCCGCCCACCGGGAGCCCACAGCCGGCTCCCGGCCTTCCGGGCTTCGGCCCGGAAGGGGCTTTGCCAAGGGGAGGCGCGTTCCCGCCCTTGGCAAAGCCCCTTCGATACCTTGCGACCCGCGGAACCCTGCATGCCGTCCCGACCCCGTCCCAGCTTCGTCTCCCACCTGTTGCCCGGCTCCCTCGCGCTCTGCGGCCTGGCCATCGCCTGCGCCGCCCAGGGCGAGGAGCGACGCAGCCTCGAACCCATGGTGGTGACCGGCAGCTACAACCCCAGCGATACCTTCGACCTGCCGTTCTCGGTGGATAGCATCGAGCGCCGGCAGATCGCCGACGGCCAGCTCGGCATCAACCTCTCCGAAGTCCTGCCGCGGGTACCCGGCCTGGTGGTGCAGAACCGCCAGAACTACGCCCAGGACCTGCAAATCTCCTCGCGCGGCTACGGCGCCCGCTCGGCCTTCGGTATCCGCGGGCTGAAGCTGCTCGCCGACGGCATCCCGGCCAGCACGCCGGATGGCCAGGGCCAGGCCGCGACCCTCAACCTCGATGTCGCCGAGCGCATCGAGGTACTGCGCGGGCCGGCCTCGACGATCTACGGCAGCAACGCCGGCGGGGTGATCCAGATGTTCTCCCGCGACGGCCAGGGCGCCCCGCGGGTCGGCGCGGAAACCACCGTCGGCAGCGATGGCCTGAGCCGCAACCACCTGTACACGGAAGGCGAGGGCGACGGGGTCGGTTTCCTGGTGGATGCTTCGCGGATGGACACCGACGGCTACCGCGACCACAGCGCCGCGCGCCGCGACCAGACCTTCGCCAAGCTCAACTTCAGGCCCGACGCCGACAGCCGCCTGGCGCTGATCTACAGCAGCCTGGAGCAGAACGACACTGAAGATCCGCTGGGGCAGACCTGGGACGCCTACAAGCACGACCCGCGCTCCGTCACCGCCAACGCCGAGCTGTACGACACGCGCAAGAGCATCGACCACCAGCAGGCCGGGATGAACTACGAGCGCTACTTCGGCGAGGCGACCTTGCAGGTCAACGCCTACGTGGGCAAGCGCAGTGTCGTGCAGTACCTGTCGATCCCCAGGGGGGTAGCCTCCAACAGTCAGCGTGGCGGCGGCGTGGTGGACTTCGACCGCGACTTCCACGGTGGCACCGTGCGCTGGCTGCAACCGGTACGCCAGGCGCCGGGCGAGCTGAACCTGACCGTCGGCCTCGACTACGACCAGAGCCGCGACGACCGTCGCGGCTACCAGAACTTCAACGGCGACCAACTCGGCGTGAAGGGCGAGTTGCGTCGCGACGAGGTGGACACCGCCACCAGCCTCGATCCCTACCTGCAGGCGAGCTGGGCCATCGACGCCTGGACCCTGCAGGCCGGGGTGCGCCACAGCACCATGAAGATGGAGGTCGACGACCGCTACCTGAGCAACGGCGATGCCAGCGGCTCGCGGCGCTACCGGAAGAACACCCCGTCGTTCTCGGTGATGTACGCCTTCACCCCCGACCTGCACGGCTACCTCAGCGCCGGCAAGGGCTTCGAGACCCCGACCCAGGCGGAGATGGCCTATGCGCCGGTGGCGGCGAACGCGCCGGACGTCTTCAACTTCGGCCTCAAGCCGGCCACCAGCAGCCAGTACGAAGCCGGGCTGAAGGCGCGCCTGTGGGGCAATACGCGGGTCAACGCGGCGATCTTCCAGATCCGCACCGAGGACGAGATCGTCGTCGCCAGCTCCCTCGGCGGTCGCACCAGCTACCAGAACGCCGGCAAGACCCTGCGCCGCGGCTTCGAACTGGGCCTGGAGAGCGAACTGAGCGAGCACTGGAACGCCAACCTGGCCTATACCCGGCTATCCGCCACCTACGATTCGGATTTCGAGGCCGGCGGCAAGACCATCGGCAAGGGCAAGCACCTGCCGGGCGTGCCGGAAAGCAGCCTGTTCGGCGAACTGGTATGGAAGCCCGCGGAGGGCATCAGCATGGGCTGGGAAGGCATGTACCGCAGCCAGGTCTACGTCGAGGACAGCAACAGCGAAAAGGCCGCGCCGAGCTATGCGGTATTCAACTGGCGCACCCGCTTCGAACAGCGCCTGGGGGCCTGGACCTTCCACCAGCTGGTGCGCCTGGACAACCTGTTCGACCGCCAGTACGTCGGCTCGGTCATCGTCGGCGACGGCAACCGGCGTTACTACGAAGCGGCCCCCGGGCTGTCCTGGTACGCGGGAGCCGGGGTCGAATACCAGTTCTGAAGTGCCGGGCGCGCTTGTTCGAGCTACCCGGCCAGCCCTTGTCAGCGTCGTCAATTCCGATTACTGTATGAATGTACAGTAATCGGAAATCGCCTGCCTGCGCGACAAGGAGTACCGATCATGAGCCACAACCTTGCCGAACTGCCGCTGTCCCGACGCCGCGCCCTGGAGCGCGAGAAACAGGCCTGCCTGCGCCTCCACCTGTCCCGCAATCGTGCCAGCGAACGCCTGGAGCGCGCCGTGCGCGACGAAGTCGAGCGCCTGCTGGGTGCCCGCGAACGCCAGGGGGCCGGCTGGCCGGAGTGGGTCAGCGCGGAACTCTGCGTGGCGGACGACCCGCTCTTCGTGCGCAAGGTGGTGGCGCGCCTGAAAGCCGCGGTGGACTGGCAGCGCCAGCGCGCAGCCTGAGCGTTGCTCGCTTCAGGCCCCGCTGCCGTCGCTCCCGGGCGCGCGATGATGTTGCAGGGCGCGCTGGCGATGGCCGGCGAGGATGTACCGGTAGATCAGTCGTGCGAGTGGCTCCAGTTCCATTTTCTGGCCGTCCAGCGCGGCGCCGCAGAGTGCCAGCTTGACCCGCTTGCCGCCGGCCACCGCACGGGCTTCGGGGCGGGCGAAAGCCCGCGGGTCGAAACGGGCATGGCTGTCGAAGCGCGGTGCCGTGCAATCGAAGGTGGTCGCGAAGGTGAGTTCCAACCAGCGCCCGCGCTCGATCTCCAGCGACTGGAAGGTGTACATCGGCACCTGCGGCGCGTTGGCGAAGGCGATGCTCTCCGGGGTCAGGGTGAGCGCGACCTGGCCGTGGCGCCGGTAGAGGAACACGCCCGCCAGGCAGGCGTACAGGCCGCCGCCCAGCAGCAGCGCGGCTGGCAGCCAGAACAGCCATTGGCCACTGGCCAGACGCCAGGCGTGGGGCAGCGAAGCGAGCCAGAGACCGGTGGCGCCAGCCACCAGGCCAGCGAGCAGGGCGACGCAGGCGGTGCCCCGCGAGACCTCGCGGATCTCGCAGCGGGCTTCCAGCGGCGGCAGTTCGTCGAGGGTTTCGTCAGTTTCTTGCATGGGGGTTCTCACAGGTCTTGCCGAGCAGGTCGGCGCTGAGCGCTCGGCTCAACGCCAGGGGGGCGCCGAACCAGACGCTCAGCGCCTGGCTCGGCGGTCGTGTCGGAACGGCCCGGCCAGCGGTCCCGGCCCAGGTGCGTTCGAAGCCCTCTCCCAGCGCCGTACAGCGCAGGCCCAGCGGAGGGTGGGTATCCTGCGGATGGACCTGGAGTCCCTCCGCCCCGGGGTCCGGTGCTTCCAGGCCGGACTGGCCCAGGTAGACGTGGATGGCGTCCACCAGGTTGTCCGGCGCGTGCGCCGGAGCGAGCAGGCAGTGTTCGAGGAACGCCCGTATCGGCGCGCCGGCCGCTGCGCTGCGCAGCAGGGCCGAGGCCATCGCCGGCGCACCGGCCAGTTGCGCGGCGCGGCGGTCGGCGGCGAATTCGCGCAGGCGGCTCCAGTGGTTCACGGCGAGGGCGAAACGTTCGAGGAAGTACCCGGCCAGCAGTCGCGCCGGTTCCAGTGCCGCACGTTCGAAGACGTTGGCTTCCTGCTCCTCGATGGCGGCCAGTTGGCTCGCGGCGCCCTGGTAGATCGGCAGGAAGCGCAGGCTGTAATGAGCGTCGCGGCCGGCGAAGTGGGCCAGTTCGTGAGCGATCACGGCACTCAGTTCGGCGCGGTCCAGCAGGCCCAGCAACGGTAGCGAGAGGTATAGGCTGCGTCCTTCCAGATGCTCGCCGGAAGGTTGCAGGCAGACGCGGTTGGCGGTCACGTAGAAGCCGTCGCAGAGACCTACCAACAGGTGCTGCGGGGCTGGCGTGTCGAGGCGCGCCGCCAGCTCGCGCAGTAGCGTCCAGAGTTCCGGTGCATCCTCTTCGCCCAGCCGGCGGCCGATGACATCCAGGGCCGGCGCCGGGCGCAGTCGCAAGCGGCTGATCTTCGCCAGCATTTGCCACGCCGACGCCAGCAGGCCGAGAAGGATCAGCGCCACGCTCAGCTGGGTGCGTCCTTCGCTGACCGGAACCTGGCCGACCCGCCACAGCCCGAGGATCTCGAACGTTCCGGCACAGACCAGGGCCAGGGCGAGCAGGCCGATCTGGGCGAGGAGCAGGCAGGGCAGCAGGCGCCGGCCCAGCTCGAACCACAGGAGCAGGCAGCGACGCGAGCGCAGTGCGCTGCGTGCGGCGCCGGCGATGCCGGCCAGGGAGACGGCTCCCAGTACGGCGACCAGCGCCGCCAGGCAGGCTCCGCTATCGGCGAGGACGGCGGCGAAGCGATTCAGGCGCTGTGCGCTTCGCGTGTCGGCGAGTTGCTCGTCGAGCCGCGCCAGGGCCAGGTCGCGCACATAGGCCCGGCCGTCCACCCGGACGCTGGCCCTCGGCGGCAGCGCCCGCGCTTCGGCGAGCGCGCGCTCGACCCGCTGCTGCGCGGCGCCCAGTCGCTCGGCCTGCTGCTCGGCGCGCCAGGACTGCCAGGCGCCGAGCCCCGCCAGCAGCGCTGGAGCCAGCACCAGGCAAAGCAGCAGCCTTCGCGGATGGACCGTGCCCTTCACTCAGCCCTGGCTGCGCAGTTGTTGCAGGTAGCGCTGGGCGTGGGCGGCCTGGATGTAGGCGTCGAGGATCGCCGCCATGTCGTCGCAGTCCAGCTTCTTGCCGTCGCTCTGCAGGCCGGCCGACATGATGGTGATGCGCGGGTCCTTGCCTTTGAAGGCCATGGCCTGGGAGGCGAACACCTGGCGTACGGCGCGATGGGTCGGCAGGGGCGTTTCGGGCCGCAGGTGGAGGGTCTGGGTGGTTTGCAGCATGTCGGCCTTGACGCTGAAATCGATGACGTCGGCCAGCTCGACCGGAGCCGACAGGCTGTCGGCCCAGAGCTGGGTACGGGTCAGGCGCATGAAGGGGGTCTTGCCGGAGTTGCGATGCTGGTAGCCGAGGAACAGCCCGAACAGGCCGAGCAGCAAGCCGACGACGCCGACCCCCGGCTTGCCCTGGGTGAACCACATGCCGCTCATGATGAAGGGCACGATGCTCAGCAGCGGACCCAGCACCACGTACTTGCGGGTATTGGTGAACTCGGTGGCCGGCGGCACGTTGGCGATCACCCGCTCCAGATGGGCGATGACCTCGGCGGTCTTCTCCTGGTTCAGTTCTTCGTGTTCGGCGCCGAGGGTTTCGGCGAGGTTGGAGACGAGGTCCCGGGGTTCCTGGTTGCTCATGGAAATATCCTTGGAGTTGGGAGTGAAGAGGAAACACTGGGCGGGATCTCGCCCAGTTGGCGGAGCCGGGCCTGGGCGCGGGCGATGTCCAGGTAGAGGTCGATGACCTCCGCGGCTTCCAGTAGCGACAGGTTGCGACCGTTGAGGCGCCAGCCGGGGGACAGCAGGCGAACCTGTGGGCCGTCCCGGCATTCGCTGACGGCACGCGCGGCGAACGGATCGAGTGGGCGCGTGGATGGCGCCGGTAGCGCCTTGCCGTGCAGTTCGAGGACTATCGCGGAGAACCAGACCCCGTCCTCCAGGCGCAGGTCGGCGACCTCCAGCAGGTCCAGCGGCGCCGACAGGCTGCGGGCGCGCAGGCGCCCCTGGCCGAGGACGAGGAACGGCGCGTTCCTGGCGTTGCGCTGCAGGCAGGCCAGGCACATGAGGAGGGCGGCCGCCGCCAGCAGGCACAGCGCCGCCGCCTCATGCCCGGGTCCGGGGTGGTCGCGCAAGGTCCAGGCGCCGCCGAGCAGCAGCAGACCGAGCAGGGCGGACAGCGGCGCCGCGCCACGGGCGGCGCCGATGCTTATCCGGTTGGGAACGCTGGCGACGAAGCGCCGCAACCGCGTGGCTTCGTCGTCCCTTGCCCCGGCGGGGCAGGGTGCTTGCGCGCCCGGCGGGATCATCGGCTTTCCCCGTGGCCTGCATCGAGCAGGCGGTTGAGCCACTGCGTGTCGTCGGCGCTGACGATGCGCCTTGCCTGCCGCAGCAGATCGTCGTCGAGCGCCAGGGAAAGGTCCGCGATCCGCTGGTAGGTCGGCGGGTGGCTGTCGAAGGGGTGTTCCAGGCGGCGCGCGCTGTCCTGTTCGTCCAGTTCCAGGGAGTGCCCGCGCAGATGGTCGGTCAGCGCATGCACCAGGTTGCGCGTCTGCGGGCTGGCCAGCAGGCGTTCGATCAGTCCTGCAAGGGCGCAGGTGCGTAGCAGCGCGATGGCGAAGACCCGCGCGCCGGCTACCCGCGCCCCGACCTTGTCGGCGGCCAGTTCCTGGCGGCGATTCCAGTGCAGGTAGGCGCGCTCGAAGCGATCGAGGAAGTACAGCGCGGCCCACAGGCCCGGCTTGCCGAGCAGGCCGACACGCCCATCCTCGGGTGCGGCGATGCGTTCGATGCGCAGGCGCACCTGCCGCTGCAGGAGCGACAGGGAGGCGCCGTGGGCGGTGTCGCCGGCGGCGAAGTGGCCCAGTTCGTGGCCGATGATCGCGGCGCTTTCGGCCTCGCTCATGACCGTGGCGTAGGTCAGCGGGATGTACAGGGTACGCCCCTCCAGCGGAATGCCGCGGGGGGCCAGCAGGATCTTGGCCTGGGTGACGAAGTAGCAGTGCTCGATGCCGGTGACGACATGGTCCGGCAGCGGCGCTCCGGCGCGGTCGGCGATCTGTCCCAGCCATTGCCAGAGGCCGGGCGCGGCGACCCGGTCGAGTTCGCGGCCGAGCAGGTGGAGCACCGGTTCCTCCAGCGGCAGCAGTTCGCCGCGCAGGCGCCGCAGCATGAGCAGGCCGCCGAGGAACAGCAGCCACAGCGGCAGCGAGAAGAGCAGGGCGACGAAACCGTGACTGTGCCAGTGGCTGTAGCTCCACAGCGCTTCGTAGAGCAACTGGCTGGCCAGGGCGGCGACCAGCAGGCCGGCGTGCAACGGGACCAGTCGACCGAGGCGCCGCCAGGCCGGCGCGAGGTGGCCGAGCAGGTAGGCTTGCGAGCGCATCGAGCGGCGCCCGTCGTATTCCAGTTTCGCCAGCAAGGCGGCCGCAACCAGTGCCGACGCCAGCGCGCAGAGCTTGCCGAAAGCGGCCAGCCAGCCACGCAGGGCCAGCCAAGGATGGTCGCGGCGGATGGCCTCGGCGTCTTCGGCGAACTGGTGAAGATGACCTTCGACGCCATAGGCCGGACGGAACAGGTGACGGGGAATGGCGCCGGCGGCGTCCGGGTCGTTGCGCACCGAGGCGCTCCAGTCGCGCATGAACTGTTCGTCGCGCAGGGTCGAGTCGACCCGGAAGGCCTGCACGGCGGACCAGGCGTAGAGCGCCAGGGGAATCAGGAAGAGGAATGCGAGCAGCCTTACCCGCAGCGTATCGTGGCTCATCCGCGTTTATTTCTGCTCGAGGTAGTCGGTCAGGAACGCCTGGGGCTCGCCTGCGGACGACAACGACTCGCTATAGGCGACCTGCCGCGTCTGCTGTTCGCCGGGCAGGTAGAGTTCGCCCCAGCCGTCGCGCACGATCAGGATCACGTACTTGCTGCCGTTCAGTTCGGTGGAGTAGCGACTGTCCCTGGCGCTCTTTTCCACCTTTACCTTGTGGATCAGGCGGTCCCAGTCGTGGTCCAGACCTTCGACCTGCAACAGCGCTTCGCCGGCCGCCGCTTCGCCGATACGCAGGGTCCAGACCTTGAGCCCCTGCTGGCCCTGGTAGGCCACCACCTTGTCGGCGACTGGCGGCCGCGCCTGTTCGGCCTGCGCCGTGCAGGATCCCCAGGCCAGCGCGCCCATCAGCAGCGCCGCAGTCCACTTTGCTATCATTCTCGCCCCCTTTGGCAACGCGATGTAAAAGGGGCGCATCTATTAATACAGGCTCGGACCATGAACAACCGAGGCGGCCGCCGCTCACAGGAAAAGCGTCGTCGCCCACAGGTTCGGTTCGATCAGCGCACGGAACCATCCTGGAAAGCCGCTGCCTGAACCGGTTCAGATGGTTGCGTCCCACCGATACCTACGCCATGGAAAGCTGGAATCCCTACCACGACACGGAGCTTTATTTCGACGCTCCTTCGCCCCTGTGCCAGTCGCAGATCCTCGACGCGCGCGAAATGCTCGGCAGCGCCACCGGTCACTACCAGGCGCGGACGGTGCGCCCGTCGATGCAGTATTTCGATTGCGACCTGAGCTTCACCGAGCCGCTGCGAACCCACAAGGTGCTGCCGGAAGGCCTGTGCATCGTGCAGATGTTCGACGGCCAGTGGCGGCACAGCGTCGACGGCGGCGAGCCTTATCTCTACAACCTGGGTGGTCCTTCGGTGCTCGGCACCGGCGAGCCGATGGAGGCCTTCGACATCCTGCCGGCGGGCAGCCGCGTGCGCCTGGGCGGGCTGCGGATCGCCGCCAGCTACCTGGAGGAAGAACTGGAAACCGGCGACGGCGCCCTGCGGCCGCTGGCGCGGCTGAAGGGCGACGGCGCGAGCTTCACCCAGTTGTCCCGTTGCGGCGCCATCAGCGCCCTGTTCGAGCGCCTCTACCAGAATCCATACCGCGGCGCCCTCGGACGCCTGCACGAAGAGAGCCTGACCTTGGGCCTGCTGGTGGAGCTGGCCGCCTACCTGGGCGGCGCGGACCTTCGTCGCGCGCGCACCCCACGCGCCCAGCGCGACCTGGCCCACGAAGCGCGCCGCCTGCTGGAGGCGAACCTCGGTGAGCCGCCTGCCAGCCTCGAACTGGCGCGCCAACTGGGGGTCGGCGAAACCACCTTGCGGCGGATTTTCAAGAACGAGTTCGGTCGCTCGATGTTGCAGTACGTCCGCGACCGGCGTCTCGAGATCGGCCGGCAGATGATCCGCGAGGGTCGCTGGCAGATCGCGCAGATCGCCTATCGCCTGGGCTACTCCAGTCCGGAAAACTTCACCCATGCCTACCGCGCGCGCTTCGGCCATCCGCCGGGGCGCGAGTGAGGCGGACGCGGCTCAGAGCGAACGCTGGTCGACCCGCGCGGCAAGCTGCGCGGCGCTTTCCTTGCGCTCCGAATAGCGGTCCACCAGGAACTCCGTGCGTTCGCGCAGGAGCAGGGTGAACTTGAACAACTCCTCCATCACGTCGACCACCCGGTCGTAGTAGGGCGATGGCTTCATCCGGCCCGCTTCGTCGAACTCCAGGTAGGCCTTGGGAACCGAGGACTGGTTGGGGATGGTGAACATGCGCATCCAGCGACCCAGCACGCGCAACTGGTTGACCACGTTGAACGACTGCGAGCCGCCGCAGACCTGCATCAGCGCCAGGGTCTTGCCCTGGGTCGGACGCACCGCCCCGAGCGCCAGGGGAATCCAGTCGATCTGCGCCTTGAATACCGCGGACAGCGCACCGTGGCGTTCGGGCGAGCACCAGACCTGGCCTTCCGACCACAGCACCAGGTCGCGCAACTCGCGGATCTTGCGATGCTCCAGCGGTGCATCGTCGGGCAATGGCAGCCCGGAAGGGTCGAAAATCCGCGTTTCGGCGCCGAAGCGCTCGAGCAGGCGTGCGGCCTCCAGCACCAGCAGGCGGCTGAAGGAGCGCTCGCGGGTCGAGCCGTAGAGCAGGAGGATGCGCGGCCTGTGCCCGGAGACGGGGGGCAGGTCGCCGAGCAGTGCGGGATCGAGGTTGGGTAGTCGTTCGGGCATGTTGCCTCCGGTCAGAGCGAGCCGATGCGCTCCAGCTCGCGCTTGAGCTGGTCGCGATCCAGGGTGGCGAAGGGCAGGCCGAGGAAGGCCCGGCAACGCTGTTCGATGCGTGCCAGGGTGGCGCGGAACGCCGCATCCCGCAGGGCTTCGTCGCCATCCAGGGCGGAGGGATCGGCCAGGCCCCAATGGGCCTTCAGCGCTGCGCCGAGATACAGCGGGCAGGCTTCCCCCGCGGCGGCGTCGCAAACGGTGATGACGATGTCCGGCGGTGCGCCTTCGAAGGCTTCGCTGCCCTTGCTGTACAGGCCGTGGGTGGCGATGCCGGCCTGTTCGAGGGTCGCCAGGCTGCGCGGATGCACCCGCCCGCTGGGCTGGCTGCCGGCGCTGCATGCCTCGAAACCCGGCGGGGCCAGGTGGTTGAACATGGCTTCGGAAAGAATGCTGCGGCAACTGTTGGCCGTGCACATGAACAGGACTCGCATGGGATGCTCCTGCCGCCG
Organism: Pseudomonas sp. PS1(2021); assembly: GCF_020405165.1. Classification (NCBI taxonomy): domain Bacteria; kingdom Pseudomonadati; phylum Pseudomonadota; class Gammaproteobacteria; order Pseudomonadales; family Pseudomonadaceae; genus Pseudomonas; species Pseudomonas sp. PS1(2021). The sequence goes on from NZ_CP084484.1 coordinate 1,926,975, forward strand.
TCGCCGGCGGCCGTCAGATGGCCAGGCGCAGGGCCAGGGCCGAAAGGGTCGCCAGCAGGACCGGCAGGGTCAGCAGGGCGCCGACCCTGAAGTAGTAGCCCCAGGTGATGCGCATGCCTTTGCGCGCCAGCACATGCAGCCAGAGGAGCGTCGCCAGGCTGCCGATAGGGGTGATCTTCGGCCCCAGGTCGCAGCCGATGACGTTGGCGTAGATCATCGCTTCGCGCACCGCGCCGGCGGTGTCGCTGGCCTGGATCGACAGGGCGCCGAGCAGCACGCTGGGCATGTTGTTCATTACCGACGAGAGGGCGGCGGAAAGCAGTCCGGTACCCAGCGCGGCCGCCCATACGCCGTGCTCGGCCAGGCGGTTCAGGAGCTGCGCCAGGAGGTCGGTGAGACCGGCGTTCTTCAGGCCGTAGACCACCAGGTACATGCCCAGCGAGAAGACCACGATCTGCCAGGGCGCTTCGCGCAGCACCCGCCGGGTCGAGATCACCCGTCCGCGCCCGGCCACCGCCAGCAGCAGCGCCGCGCAGGCCGCGGCCACCGCGCTGACGGGGACGCCCAGCGGCTCCAGGGCGAACAGCCCGGCGAGCAGGACCAGCAGCATCCAGCCGCCGACGACGAAGGTCGCGCGGTCGCGGATCGCCGCCCGCGGCGGCTTCAATTGCTCCAGCGCATAGACCGGCGGCAGGTCGCGGCGGAAATAGAGGAACAGCACCAGCAGGGAGGTCGCGACGCTCACCAGGTTTACCGGCAGCATGACCGCGGCGTACTCGCCGAAGCCGAGCCCGAAGTAGTCGGCCGAGACGATGTTCACCAGGTTCGAGACCACCAGCGGCAGGCTGGCGCTGTCGGCGATGAAGCCCGCCGCCATGACGAAGGCCAGGGTCGCCGCCGGGCTGAAGCGCAGGGCCAGCAGCATCGACATCACGATGGGCGTGAGGATCAGCGCCGCGCCGTCGTTGGCGAACAGCGCCGAGACCGCCGCGCCGAGCAGCACGCAGAAGGCGAACAGGCGCCGGCCGTCGCCGCCAGCCCAGCGCGCGACGTGCAGCGCGGCCCATTCGAAGAAGCCGGCCTCGTCCAGCAACAGGCTGATGACGATCACCGCGATGAAGGTGGCGGTGGCATTCCAGACGATGTTCCAGACGGTCGGGATGTCGCCCGGCGCGACGCTGCCCAGCGCCAGAGCGAGCAGGGCGCCGATGCTGGCGCTCCAGCCGATGCCGAGGCCCCTGGGCTGCCAGATGACCAGGACCAGGGTGAACAGGAAGATGGCGAAGGCGATCAGCATGGGGCGGCTCGCGCTATTGGCAGCAGGCGGAGGCGCGCTGCGGGCGGCCGTCCATGTCGCGCAGGCGCGCGGCGTCGGCTTGCAGCCAGTCGCCGTTGGCCCGCAGGGTCACTTGCAGGACTTCGTGGATCCAGGCCGGCAGCGCAGGGTTCAGGCGGTAATACACCCACTGGCCCTGGCGACGGTCGAGGAGCAGCCCGGCACTGCGCAACTGGGCCAGGTGGCGGCTGATCTTCGGCTGGCTGTCGGCGAGGGCGCACATCAGTTCGCAGACGCACAGTTCGCCCTGGTCGACGATCAGCAGGGTGGCGCGAACGCGCGTCTCGTCGGCCAGGCACTTGAACACTTCGGCGGGGCTGGGCATCGCTGGGCCTTCCTAAATATATGGAAAGCCGAATATACGGATATCCGCATGTATTGCAAGCGCCCCCGATCCTGCCGGCTAGCGGCGGGCGGCCTGGACTTCCTCGCTCGGCGTGCGCCCGAAGTAGCGCTTGAACTCGCGGCTGAACTGCGAGGGGCTCTCGTAGCCGACCTGGTTGGCGGCGGTACTGGCGTTCAGCCCGTCCTGCACCATCAGGCTCCAGGCCTTGTACAGGCGCACGCTCTTCAGGTACTGGAGGGGCGAGGTGAAGGTCATTGCCTTGAAGTTGTGGTGGAAGGTCGACACGCTCATGTTCGCCTCGCGAGCCAGGGTGTCGATGTCCAGCGCACTGGCGTAGTCGGTGTGGATGCGCCGCAGGGCCCTGGCCATGCGCCCGTAGCCGCTGTGCCGGCCGGCCACCGCACGTAGGGCGTTGCCCTGCTCGCTGCGCAGGGCGCGGAAGATGATCTCGCGGACCAGTTGCGGGCCGAGGATATGGCTGTCCAGCGGGCTCTGCAGGCAACGCAGCAGGCGCATCACCGCATCGGCCATGCCCGCGTCCAGCGGTACCGAAGCCATCGGCGCGCTGGGCGCGAGTTCGTTGTCGTCGTCGCTGCCGGGAGCCTCTTCCATCTGTAGCAGCAGTTCCTTCAAGGTGCCGATTTCCACGTCGACGCTCACTCCCAGCAAGGGCTCGACGGCGGAGGCGTGGGTTTCGCATTCGAACGGCAGGGGCACCGACATCACCAGGTAGCGTTCGGCGTCGTAGCGGTAGGTTTCGCCACCGAGGAAACCGATCTTCTGGCCCTGGGCGAGGATGCAGATGCGCGGTTCGTAGAACACCGGGCTGCGCGGATAGGCCTGTTCGGCGCGCATCAGGCGGACGCCGGGGATGCGGGTGGCGTCGAAACCCGGTTCGCCTTGCAGGGTGGCGATCAGCGACGCCATGTCGGTGGAAGTAGTGCTCATGCCTTGGCTGTTTCTCCAGGAGGGGAGGCAAACGTAGCAACCCCGCGCGCGCCTGGGCAGTGGCGGCACGCAACATCGGCACGAATGGGCAAGGCTTCGACAGGAATGGACATTCTGCGGCGGCGCCCATCCGGCGAACAATTGCCCCCCGAACGGACCGCCGCCAGCAAGCCGTCGCGGCCCGCCATCCTGCGCAGAGGACACACCGATGACCCTACAGATCCGCGGCTACGCCGCCCAGTCCGCCAGCGCCCCGCTGGCCGCCCATCGCTTCGAACGCCGCGCGCCGCGCGCCGACGACCTGGTGATCGACATCCTCTACTGCGGCGTCTGCCACTCGGACCTCCATCAGGCGCGCAACGAATGGCACAACAGCCTGTACCCGCTGGTGCCGGGCCACGAGATCATCGGCCGGGTCGCCAGCGTCGGCGAGGCGGTGAGCGGGTTCGCGGTCGGCGAACTGGTCGGCGTCGGCTGCATGGTCGACTCCTGCCGGCACTGCGCCGCCTGCGCCGAGGGCCTGGAGCAGTATTGCGCGGAATACCCGACCCTGACCTACAACGGCCGCGACCGCCACGACGGCCTGCCAACCTTCGGCGGCTACTCGGAGCGCATCGTGGTCTCCTCCAGGTTCGTCCTGCGCATTCCCCAGGGGCTCGACCCGAAGGCGGCGGCGCCGCTGCTGTGCGCCGGGATCACGTCCTACTCGCCACTGCGTCACTGGAAGATCGGCCCCGGTAGCCGGGTGGCGGTGGTCGGCCTGGGCGGCCTCGGTCACATGGGCCTGAAGTTCGCCAGGGCGCTCGGTGCCGAGGTGGCCCTGTTCACCCGCTCGCCGGCCAAGGAGGAGGAAGCGCGGCGGCTCGGCGCCGACCAGGTGATCCTTTCCACCGACCCACAGCGGATGGCCGCCGTCGCCGGGCGCTTCGACCTGATTCTGGACACCGTGCCGCACCAGCACGACCTCAATCCCTACCTGGCGACCCTCAAGCGCGACGGCACCCTCGTACTGGTCGGCCTGCTCGAGCCGCTGGAGCCGGCGGTGCACGGTGCGCAACTGGTGATGGGACGCCGCTCGATCGCCGGCTCGGCCATCGGCGGCATCGCCGAGACCCAGGAAATGCTGGATTTCTGCGCGACCCACGGGATCGCCTGCGACATCGAGATGATCGAGATCCAGCAGATCAACCAGGCCTACGAGCGGATGCTGGCCAGCGACGTGAAGTATCGCTTCGTGATCGACATGGCCTCCCTGCCGAAGTCCTTCTGAGACGGGCCGTCGGCGCCGGCGGGCTCAGCAGCCCTCGGCGTCGACCAGGAAGGTCTCGAAGCGCACGCTTTTCGCCCCCAGCCGCCAGACGCCCGCGCTCAGCGGGCCTTGCGCGTCCTCCCGGGCCTGCCAGGCGCGTTCGCAGTCCTCGCGTGAACGCCAGCAGGTGTAGTTCAGCACGTGCTGGCCGTCCTCGCTGGGGTGCAGGCTGGCGGACAGGTAGCCCGGGCAGTTCCTGAAGCAGCGTTCCAGGCGTTGCAGGTGCGCGTTCTGTTCCAGCGCCAGCGACAACTGGCTGGCGGGTTCCACCTCGATATCGATGAGTTGCGCGTAGCACGGCGACCGCTCGCTAGCGGCCGGGCACTGGTCGTCGGTGCAGCAGTAGGAGGAGGGGATGAGCATGGCGGGTTACTCCGGGTGACTTGTGTCGAGGGCCGGCCCAGGGTAAAACCTCAAGCAAACTTGAGGTCAAGCCAATCATGAAGAATTCCTGCGCATCCCGCGAACTGAGCGTCGGTGAACTGGCCAGGCGTGCCGGCGTGGCGGTCTCCGCCCTGCATTTCTACGAAACCAAGGGGCTGATCAGCAGCCAGCGCAACGCCGGCAACCAGCGGCGCTTCAGTCGCGAGACGCTACGCCGGGTGGTGGTGATCAAGGTCGCCCAGCGGGTCGGCATTCCCCTCGCGGAGATCGCTCGCGCCCTGCAGACCCTGCCGGCCGGGCGCAGCCCTAGCGCGGCGGACTGGGCGCGCCTGTCGGCGCAGTGGAAGGAGGATCTCACCGAGCGCATCGACAAGCTGCTGCTGTTGCGCGACCAACTGGACGGCTGCATCGGTTGCGGCTGCCTGTCGCTCCAGGCCTGCCCGTTGCGCAACCCCGGCGACCAGCTGTCCGCCGAGGGGCCGGGAGCGCACTGGCTGGACGCCGAGGGCCGCGAGCACGACGGCTAGGCGGCGGTCAGCCGTGGTGCTCGCGGTCGGCGACGGCTGGGCTGTCCTGCAGGTTGTCCGGCGGGATCGCCAGGGCGCGTAGCGATCCGGCCATGATGTCGCTGAAGGTGGGCGCCGAGACCAGGCCGCCGAAGTAGCCGATCCTGGTCGGCGAATCGATCATCACCGCCAGCACCAGTTGCGGGTCGGACGCCGGCGCCATGCCGACGAACAGCGAACGGTAGGACTTGTCCGCGTAGCCCCGGCCCGAGGCCTTGCGCGCGGTGCCGCTCTTGCCCGCCACGTGGTAGCCCGGCACGCGGGCGCGGACCACGCCCTTCGGGTCTTCCACCACGGTTTGCAGCATCGCCCGGATGCGCCGTGCGATCTGCGGGTCCATCGCCTGGCGCACCTGGTTCTGCGGGTTGTCGCGGAGCAGGCTGAGCGGCACCAGCTTGCCGTCGTTGGCGAACACCGAGTAGGCCTGGGCCAGCTCGGCGGTGTTCACCGCCAGGCTGTAGCCGAACGACATGCTGGCGGTGGCGATGTTCGACCATTTCTCGTGGAACGGCAGGTAGCCCGGGTTCTCGCCGGGGAAGCCCAGCGACAGCGGCGCGCCGAAACCGACCCGGCCGAGCTGTTCGAGGATCGGCTTGGGTCCGATCTGCAGGGCGACCTTGCTCATGCCGATGTTCGAGGAGTTGATCAGCACCCCGGTCATGGTCAGTACGTCGCGCCGGGCGACGTCGTGGATGGTGTGCCCGTCGATGGTCATCCAGCCCGGTGCCACGCTGACTTGGCTGTTCTCGTCGAACTTGCCGGAGGCCAGCGCCGCCGACATGCTGAACGGCTTGATCACCGAGCCCGGCTCGAAGGTATCGGTGAGGGTGCGGTTGCGCATGAAGGCCGGGGCGAAGCTGGCGCGGTTGTTCGGGTTGTAGGAGGGGAAGTTGGCCATCGCCAGGATCTGCCCGCTCTTCGGGTTCACCAGGACCGCCGAGCCGGAGTGCGCACCGAACTTGAGCACGGCCTTTTCCAGCGCCTTGTAGGCGATGAACTGTAGTCGCAGGTCGATGCTCAGGGCCACGTCCTGGCTGGCCTTGGGGGTCTTCAGCACCTTGATGCTGTTGACCAGCGAGCCGCGCGGGTTGATCGCCACCTCGCGTACCCCGTCCTTGCCGCTCAGCCAGTCGTTGAAGCCCAGTTCGGTGCCTTCCTGGCCGCGGCCGTCGATGTTGACCAGGCCGATCAACTGCGCGGTCAGCTCGGAACTGGGGTAGAAACGCTTGTATTCCTTGATCTGGTGTACCCCCGTTATGCCCAGGGCCATCACCTCGCTGGCCTCGATCGGCGACAGGCCGCGCTCGAGGTAGAGGAAGCGCTTGTTCGGGTTGGCCTGGAGCTGGGCCAGCAGCGGCGCCGCGGGGCGGTGCAGGGCCCCGGCCAGGCGCGGCACCTCGTCGAGGTGGTCGGCCATTTCCTTGGGGTTGCACCAGATCGACGCGACTTCGGTGGATACCGCCAGCGGCTCGCCGTTGCGGTCGGTGATCATGCCGCGGGTGACCGGGATCGGCAGGTCGCGGATCGAGCGGAGGTCGCCCTGGTCGGCGAGGAATTCGTGGTCGTGGACCTGGAGATAGACCAACCGTCCGGAGACGGCCAGGGAGGCGAGGACGAACAGGGTGACGACAAGGATGAAGCGGTAGTTTCGGCGTTGGCTGCTCATGCAAGGGCACACTGGGGAAGAGGGAGAGCGGAAGCCCGTCCGGGGCAGCGCTGAAACATCCTGTTGCAGTTGGCAACTGTACCGCCATCCGCCACCTGCCGGTCAAGCCCTTTGCCGCCGTCTAGAGCAGCAGGCGCATCGCGCAGCGGCTGTCGGCGGCGAAGCCGATCTCCTGCTCGTGGCCGAGGATCGCGCGCAGGCGCTCGCCGGCTTCCTGCCAGGTCAGCCGCTGGAAGCCCAGGCGTGCGTAGAACGGCGCGTTCCAGGGCACGTCGCAGAAGGTCGTCAGGGTCAGCGCCCGGCAGTGGCTGGCGTGGGCGTAGGTCACCGCGCGCTCCAGCAGGCGGCGGCCCAGGCCCTGTTGCTGGTGGGCCTGGGCGATGGATAACTCGGCGATGTGCAACTCGTCGGCGCAGCGTTCGGCGGCGAGGAAGCCGACCGGCTGGCCATCGGCGTCTTCCGCCAGCCAGTGGCTGCCGCGCTCGATCAGGCGGCGATGGAAGTCCACCCCGGCGACCCCGGCGTCGGCGATCCAGGCCAGCTCGGGCAGCAGGCGGAAGCTTTCCCCGGCTGAGCGCTCGATGGCCGGGAGCAGCGCGGCGTCCTCGTCGCGGCTGGTTCTGATGCGGTAGTCCATTGGCTTTTCACTCCATGAGCAGGCCGTCGAGCAGCACGTCCAGGGCCTGGCAGGCCCTGGCCAGGCTCTCCGGCGGGTGTTCGGCGTTGGCGATACGCAGGGCGGCGTCCACCAGCGCGCCGTTGAGCAACCAGGCCAGGGCCTCGGCGTCGGTGCGGCGGACCCGCCCGCTGTCCATCAGTTCGCGCAGTTGCCCGGTCATCGAGCTTAGGCAGCGCAGTTGGCTGGCCTCGCTGCTGGGGCTGCCGAGGATGGCCGGGGCATCGCGCAGGACGATGCGCTGGATTTCCGCTTCCAGGGCCATTTCCAGGTAGGCCCGGTTGTAGGCACGGAAGCCGCTCCAGAGGTCCTCGCCGGCAGCCAGGATGGCGCCGAGGCGAAGGTTCATCTCGTCGTCGATCTGCTGCACCACCGCGGCCAGCAGGCCTTTCTTGTCGCCGAAGTGGTGATACAGCGCGCCGCGGGTGAGGCCGGCGCTGGCGGTCAGTTCGTCCATCGAGGCGCCGGCGTAGCCGTTGTCGGCGAACGCTCGGCGCGCGGCGTCGATCAGCTTGGCGCGGGTTTCCTCGATCATCTCGGCGCGAGGCTTGCGGGCCATGCGAGGTCTCCGGGTGGCGAAGGGGCTTCAGGATAATTGACATACGCTGCGTATGTCTCCATGATTTTTGACATACGCAGCGTATGTGAATTTCGTCTTCTCCCGTCGTCGCCGGTTCCGCTGGAGCCGGCCAGCCGAGGCTTTCCATGAGCAACCCCTATCTCGAACTGTTCGCCGCGCCCGGCGCCAAGGGCTTTTCAGCCGCCGGCCTGCTGGCGCGGATGCCCCTGTCGATGACCGGCCTGGGCATCGTCACCATGCTTTCCCAGGTGCATGCCGACTATTGGCTGGCCGGTACCGTGGCGGCCACCTTCGTGTTCTGCAATGCCTTGCTCGCGCCGCAGGTATCGCGCCTGGTGGACCGCTTCGGCCAGGGCCGGGTGCTGCTCCCGGCCGCGCTGGCCAGCGCCCTGGCGATGAGCGCGCTGTTGCTGTGTACGCACTATCGAGCGCCGAATGCCTGGCTCTACCTGTTCGCCTTGCTCGCCGGGGCGATGCCGAGCATGCCGGCCATGGTGCGGGCGCGCTGGACCGAGCTGTACCGGGGCTCGCCGAAGCTGCACACGGCGTTTTCCTTCGAATCGGTGATGGACGAGGTGTGCTACATCATCGGGCCGGTGCTGGCGGTGAGCCTCAGCGTCGGCTGGTTCGCCGAGGCGGGGCCGCTGCTGGCGACGCTGTTCCTGGTCGCCGGGGTGAGCCTGTTCAGCCTGCAACGCGGCACCGAACCGCCGCTGCATGCCCATCCGCGGCGCCGCGCCGGCAGCGCGCTGGCCTATCCGGCGGTACGCGTGCTGGCGCTGGTGCTGGCCGCCATCGGGGTGATCTTCGGCGCGGTGGAAGTGGTCAGCGTGGCCTTCGCCGAGGCGCACGGCAACAAGGCTGCGGCAAGCCTGGTGTTGTCGGTCTATGCCGTCGGCTCATGTCTCGCGGGATTGCTGTTCGGGCTGCTGCGCTGGCGCCTGGCGCTTTCCCGGCAACTGCTCTGCATGGTTACGCTGATGGCCCTGAGCCTGATGCCGCTGCTAGGGGTGGAGAGCCTCCTCGCGCTTGCCCTGACCGTGCTGGTGGCCGGTTTCAGCGTGGCGCCGACGATGATCCTGGCCATGGGCCTGGTCGAGCGCGCGGTGGACCCGGCGCGCCTCACCGAAGGCCTGACCTGGGCCATCACCGGGCTGGGCATCGGCATGGCCCTGGGCTCGGCGCTGGCCGGTTGGGTGGTGGAGGGCTACGGCGCCGCCAGCGGTTTCCTCGTCGCGGTCGGCGCCGGCTGGCTGGCCTGGCTGCTGGCCCTGGCCTGCTTCCGGGTGCTGGCTCAGGACGAGGCCGGCGACTGCGCGGTGTCCGGCTGAGCCGGGAAGGCGTATTCGCGTTCGACCCGGGCGATCCGCGCGCTGAAACCGGCGTACCAGTCGCGCCGGCCGCGCGCTTGGGCGTCGCGGTGCTCCGCGTGGCGGCTCCAGGCACGGATCGCCGCCTCGCTGTCCCAGTAGGAGACGGTGATGCCGAAACCGTCGGCGCCGCGGGCCGACTCCACGCCGAGATAGCCCGGCTGGCGGCTGGCCAGTTCCAGCATGCGCTCGGCCGCTTCGGCGTAGCCGTCGTCGACGGCGCTGCGGCTGGAGCTGAAGATCACTGCGTAATAGGGCGTAGGGCCGCGCCGCGGGCGGTCGCGGCGCTGCGTCCGGCACGCCTCGACGAATGCCTTCGGCAGTGGTGGCAGGACGCCGGCCAGGGCTGCCCGCTCGGGTTGGAACAGGGTGGCGACGAAGAACGGATGCTGTTCCAGCTCCACCGCGCGGATCGCCCCGTCGGCGCTCCAGGCGCTGGCCCGCAGTGCGCCGCCGGTAAGTTCCGCGGCGAAGCGCGGGGCGATTGCGTAGCGGCAGTGGTAGTCCGCCTCGATCCAGTTAGCGGCATACGCCAGGGCCAGGCGCGAGCCGCGCAGCAGGCGGACTTCCTCGCGGGCTTCGAGCAGGGCGCAGGGCAGGGCGGCGATCACCGCCTGGTCGCTGTGCGGATGCTCCTCGCCATGGGTCGCCGCCTGCCAGCCGAGGGCGTTGCGGGCGAACTCGAGGATCGTGTGCTGGAAGCCGGCGCAGGTACCGAGGAACGGCCGGCGCCGGCCCCGGGCATGGGCGATCAGGCGCAGCACCGCGTCGGCGTCGCGATAGGGGCTGCCCGGCACGCACCAGAACCCGTCATAGCGCTCCAGCGCCGGTTCGGCGGGCAGGCGGTCGCTGGCCAGCCAGTCGAATGCGATCTCCAGGCCGAGTGCCTCGCCGGCCAGGCGCAGGGCCAGGGGAATCGCCCGGTGGGCGGTGATGTGCGGGTCGTGGTCGCCGACCAGGGCAATGCGCAGCGGCGCCGCGGGAGGGGTGGACATCCGTTTTCGCTCCAGTTTCGCCACGCCGGTTGGCGGGCCCTGGCGCTCACTCTATAGTTGCGTTTCCGCACTCGATATCGGCGCCAATGCAAAAGATGAATGCACCGCTGCAATATCGCCTGGACCATGCCGATCTTGCCCTGGTCCTCGCCCTGGTTCGCGGCGGCAGCCTGGCGCGGACCGCGGAGTTGCTCAGGGTCGATGTGTCGACGGTCTTCCGGGCCATCCGCCGGCTGGAGAAGAACCTCGGCAAGGCGTTGTTCGACAAGAGCCGCAGCGGCTACCTGGCGAACCAGACCGCCCGCCGCCTGGCGCAGCAGGCGGAACTGGCGGAACAGGCGCTGGAGGCGGCGCGCATCGGCCTCGAACTGGAGCGCGAGGTGCTCAGCGGTACCGTGCGCCTGACCTGCTCCGACGCCGTCCTGCATGGCCTGCTGCTGCCGGCGCTGGCGCGCTTCATGCCTGGCTATCCGGCCCTGCAACTGGAGCTGGCGACCTCCAACGACTTCGCCAACCTCAGCCGGCGCGACGCCGACATCGCCCTGCGCATGACCCGCACGCCGCCGGAACACCTGGTCGGGCGCAACCTCGGCGAGGTGCGCTACGTGCTCTGCGCCAGCGAACGCTACCTGGAGGGCCGCGACGCGACGGAGCCCGCCATGCTGCACTGGATCGCCCCGGACGATTTCCTTCCCGACCACCCGAGCGTGGTCTGGCGTCGTCGACACTACCCCGGGGTGCTGCCGGCCTATCGCTGCAACGGCGTGCTGGCGGTAGCCGAGATGGCCCGCGCCGGCCTCGGCCTGGCGGCGATCCCCGCCTACCTGCTACGCGACGGCGACGGCCTGCGGGTACTGGACGCCGACCTCGAGGGCTGCGCCAGCGCCCTGTGGCTGCTGACCCGTCCGGACTGCCGGGCGTTGCGCTCGGTGGTCGCGTTGTTCGACGAGCTGGGGCGGCATGTGCGCTTGGGCGATGAGTGAAGGGGGAGGGCCGTGCCCGGTACGGCGCGCTCCCGCTCCCGCTCCCCAACCCTCTCCCGCGAGCGGGAGAGGGGCTGGAATGGCGTTTCGCCAGAGGCCTGGCGCTCAGCCGCGATCCACCGCGGCCGGTCCTGGCGGCGGAATGTCGCCCACCGCCGCCGCGCCGGTGTCCTTGCGCAGGCGCTTGACCTCGTCGACGCTAACGCTTGGCGCCTGGTTGCCCCAACTGGTGCGGATGAAGTTGACCACGTCGGCGATCTCCTGGTCGTTCATCCGCCAGCCGAACGGCGGCATGGTGAAGCTCGACGGTGCCTGGTGGGTGGCCGGCAGGGTGCCGCCCTTGAGCACGATGTGCACCAGGGAGGTCGGGTCGCTGCCGGTCACCACCGGGTTGCCGGCCAGGGCCGGGAAGACCCGCGCATAGCCCTTGCCGTCGGTGCGGTGGCAGGCCCCGCAGTTGTCGACGTAGAGCGCCGCGCCGGTCTTGCTGTCGTCGCCGTGGAACAGTGCCTGGGCCACGCTCTCGTCGTAGACGTGCGGCTGGTCGGCGGGGTCCGCCGGTGGCAGCGACTTGAGGTAGCGGGCGATGGCGGTGAGGTCGGCGTCGGTCATGTACTGCATGCTGTGCACCACCACGTCGGACATGCCGCCGAACACCGCGCTGCGCTCGCTGCGGCCGGTGCGCAGGAAGCTGACCAGGTCGGCTTCGCTCCAACTGCCCAGTCCGGTCCGGTGGTCGCCGCGCAGGCTCTTGGCGATCCAGTTCTCCAGCGGCGCGCTGCCGGACAGGTAGGCCGCGCCATCGCTCGCCGCCAGGGCCTTCTCCTGCATGCCCAGCCCACGCGGGGTATGGCAGGCGCCACAGTGGCCGAGGCCTTCGACCAGGTAGGCGCCGCGCGCCAGCACCGGGTCCTGCCCGGCGGTGGCCTGGAAGTCCTTCACCTCGGGAGCGAAGGTCCAGCGCCAGAATGCCAGCGGCCAGCGCATCGACAGCGGCCAGGGGATGTCGCTGGCCTTGTTGGGCTGCTCCACCGGCTCCACGCCATGCATGAAGTAGGCGTAGAGGGCGCGCATGTCCGCTTCGCTGACTCGCGCGTAGGACGGGTAGGGCATCGCCGGGTAGAGGGTGTCGCCGGACCTGGCCACGCCGTGGCGCACGGCGCGGTCGAAGTCCTCGAAGCTGTAGTCGCCGATGCCGGTCTTGCGGTCCGGGGTGATGTTGGTCGAGTACACCGCGCCGATCGGCGTTTCCATCGGCAGGCCCCCGGCGAACGGCTTGCCGTCCTTGGCGGTGTGGCAGGCCACGCAATCGCCGGCGCGGGCCAGGTATTCGCCCTGCCTGACCAGGGCCGGGTCCGGCGCTGCGGCGGCCTGGGCGATGCCGCAGGCGAAGGCGGAGAGGGCGAGGAAGGCTGTCGGTTTCATCGTTGCGCTCCTCATGCCTGCACCAGCGGACCGGGGTTCTTCAGGTATTGCTCGCGGATCGCCTTGGCCGACCAGTAGGCCAGCGCCGCCACCAGCCCTGTGGGGTTGTAGCCGGTGCCCTGGGGGAAGGCCGAGGCGCCCATGACGAAGACGTTGTGCACGTCCCAGCTCTGCAGGTAGCGGTTGAGCACGCTGGTCTTCGGATCGCTGCCCATGATCGCCCCGCCGAGCAGGTGGGTGGTCTGGTAGACCCGTGTATTGAAGTGGTCGCCGAAGTTCTTGACGCTCACCGAGATGGCCTTCGGGTTCATCGCCTCGGCGATCTTGCGCATGTGCTCGGTGACGTAGCGGCTCATGCGGATCTCGTTGTCCTTCCAGTCGAAGGTCATGCGCAGCAGCGGCTGGCCGTAGGCGTCCTTGTAGGTCGGGTCGAGGTCGAGGTAGTTGTCGCGGTAGGTCATGTTGCTGCCGTGGGCGTCCATCGACACGGTGTGCGTGTAGGCGTCCTTGACCGCCTGTTTCCAGCCGCTGCCCCAGCTCGGCGTGCCGGGCGGCACGGCGAGGCCGCCGATCGGCTTGGAGCCGGCCTGGTTGACCCACATCGGCGAGCCGCCGACGAAGCCCAGCGGTCCGTGGTCGAAGTTGTCGGCGTTGAAGTCGTCCACCGCCACGCCGCCGCCGCCGGTGCCGACGAAGGGGTTGGTATGCACGTCCTTGTCGAAGAACGCCTTGATGGTGGCCATGTTCTGGTAGGCGAAGTTCTTCCCCACCACGCCCTCGCCGGTGCGCGGGTCATAGGGCTTGCCGATGCCGGAGAGCAGCAGCAGGCGCACGTTGTGGAACTGGAAGGCGCTGATGATCACCAGCTTCGCCGGCTGCACGATCTCGCGCCCCTGGGCGTCGACGTAGGTCACGCCGGTGGCTTGCCTGCCGTCGCTGTCGAGGTTGACCTTGAGCACGTTGCAGTTGGCGCGCAGTTCGAACAGCGGGGTCTGGCGCAGCGCCGGGAGGATGTTCAGGTTCGGCGAGGCCTTGGAATACATGTAGCAGGCGTAGCCGCTGCAGAAGCCGCAGAAGTTGCACGGCCCCATCTGCACCCCGTAGGGGTTGGTCCAGGGCCCCGAAGCGTTGGCCGCCGGCAGGTCGTAGGGGTGCAGGCCGAGTTCCTCGGCGGCCTTGCGGAACAGTTGCGCGGAGTACACCTGGCGCAGTGCCGGCAGCGGGAAGTCGTCCGAGCGGTCGGCGGCGAACGGATTGCCCTTGCCGACCACCTGGCCCTTGACCGTATGCGCGGTGCCGGAGGTGCCGAAGACCTTCTCGGCGAAATCGAAGTGCGGTTCCAGCTCTTCGTAGCTGACCCCGTAGTCCTGGATGGTCATGCCTTCGGGGATGAACTGCTTGCCGTAGCGTTCCTCGTAATGGCTGCGCAGGCGCAGTTCCTCGGGCATGATCCGGAAATGCACGCCGGACCAGTGCAGGCCGGCGCCACCGACGCCGTCGCCGGGAAGGAAGGCGGAGAGCTGGCGGTAGGGCAGCGCGGTGTCGTTGATCCCGTGGCGGATGCTCACGGTGCTCTTGGAGAGATTCTGGAACAGCTTGCCGCGGGTGTTGTAGGTCAGCTCGTCGAGGGTGTTCGGGTAGGCGCCGTCGGGATAGGTATCGCGGTTCTCGCCGCGCTCCAGCGCCACCACGTTGAGCCCGGCCTCGGTCAGCTCCTTGGCCAGGATCGCTCCGGTCCAGCCGAAGCCGACCACCACCGCGTCCACCGGTTTGAGTGTCGTCGCCATGTTCAGCCCCTCTCGCCGGAAATCGCCACCGGCGGGAAGGGATACTTCTCGCCACGGTCGGCCCAGTCCATGAAGTCGGCGCGGGCGCCGGGGAAACCGACCAGCTTCCAGCCCACCAGGCCGCGATTGCCGCCGTGCTGCGGATCGGAGAAGAAGCCTTCGCGGGTGTTCTGCAGCAACTGGCCGAAGAGCAGCTTGGCCGGCAGGTCCTGCAGGTCGATCTGGCCGGCTTCCAGGCGTTGCAGGATGTCGTCCTGCGCCGATGGCTCCAGCTCGGCGAACGGCTTGCCCTGGTTGGCCTTGCTCCAGCGTTCCAGGGCGGCGATGCCGACCCGGTAGATGTCGCGTGGCACCAGCTTCAACTGATGGCCGAACTCCGGCGCGGCGTCGGTGACGAACGGCCCCTGCATGTACCAGAGGGCGCCGTGCCCGTAGGGGGTTTCCAGCTGTCGGTCGATGAACTCCGGCACCCCGGCCTCGATGGCGCCGGGGCCGTTGTCGTCGCTGGGGATCAGTCGCGCCACCGCGGCGTTGACGAAAGTCCATTCGGCGCTGGTGAAGAAGCGAGGCTGGTAGCGTTCGCGGGGTTTGTCCTGCTCGGCGGCGGGCGTCTGCACGGCATGGCCGACGCCATAGCCGGCCAGGGTCACCGCCGGGATCACGGTCAGGGTCTTGCGCAGGAAGTCGCGGCGGCCGTTGACGGCCTTGTCATCGGGCATGGTGGGGTCCTCTCTGGATCATCACGGTTTCGTCTTTCTGATAATGATTAGCAGGCTAATTATAAGTTCATGTGTCACGCTGAAAAAACGTTTCAGCAAGGAGCCAGGCGGGCCAATACCGGCAAGTGAAGCAGAACGGCGCGCCGGGCGTCGGCCCGGCGCGGCCTTCAGGCGCCTCGCCGTCGCGCCCAGGCCGAAGGATTGACCAGGTTCAGCGGCCGCTCGCCGGCGAGGGCGGCCAGCAGGTTGTCCACCGCGCAGCGGGCCATGGCTTCGCGGGTTTCCTCGGTGGCCGAGCCGATGTGCGGGGTGGCCACCACGTTCGGCAGGCGCAGCAGCGGCGAGTCGGGAGACAGCGGCTCGCGCTCGAACACGTCGAGGCCGGCGGCGCGGATCCGCCGCTGGGCCAGGGCCTCGATCAGGGCCGCCTCGTCGACCACCCGGCCACGGGAGATGTTGATGAAGATCGCCTGCGGGCGCATCCGGGCGAACTGCGCGGCACCGATCAGGCCTTCGGTGGCGGCGGTCAGCGGCAGGGTCAGGCAGACGAAGTCGGATTCCTCGAGCAGCGCGTCGAGGGGGCGGTAGCTCGCTGCGTAGCGTTCTTCGACGTGGGGCTTCGGGCTATGGCTGTGGTACAGCACGCGCATGCCGAAGCCGTGGTGCCCGCGCCGGGCCAGGGCCTCGCCGATGCGGCCCATGCCGACGATACCGAGGGTCTTGCCATGCACGTCGGTACCGAACTGGGCGGCGCCGACGCTCTTCTTCCATTCCCCGGCGCGCACCCAGCCGGCCAGTTCCACTACCCGCCGGGCTGTCGCCAGGATCAGCGCGAAGCCGGTGTCGGCGGTGGTCTCGGTGAGCACGTCGGGGGTATTGCTGAGGAGGATGCCGCGGCGGTCGAGGTAGTCGATGTCATAGTTGTCGACGCCCACCGAGACGCTGGCGATGGCTTCCAGTCGCGGTGCCAGGTCGAGCAGTCCGGCGTCCAGGCGCAGGCTGGCGCCGAGCAGGCCGTGGGCCTCGGGCAGGGCATCGCGCAGGCGGGCCAGGCCGTCGCGGCCGGGCTCCTCGACCAGGAGCACCTCGACCCGTTCGCGCAGGCGTTCCATCAGGGGCGCGGAGAGACGTTTGTAGAGAACCACTTTCTTCATCGGATGCTCCGGAGTCGGTCAGGGGTGGGCCGGCGCCGCCCGCCGCGAGGCGTGCGCGCGAGCGGCATCGGGCTCGCGCTTGTCGGCGTGCGGGTTGAGGAACACGGTGAGCAGCACCGACAGCAGCAGCGCTCCGCTCATGAACAGATAGGAAGCCCCGGGCCCGCCGGTGATGCCGTTCAGGTAGCCGACCAGCCAGGAGCCGGAGAACGAGCCCAGCGCACCCATGCTGTTGATCAGCGCCATGGCGCCGCCGGCGACGTTGGCCGGGAGGACTTCCGGGACGATGGCGAAGAACGGTCCGTAGGGCGCGTACATGCAGGCCCCGGCCAGCACCAGCAGGGCGTAGGACAGCCAGAAGTGCTCGCTGCCGAGGGCGTAGGAACCGTAGAAGGCGATGGACGCGATGAGCAGCGGCGGCCAGACGAAACGCTTGCGTTTCTGCAACCGGTCCGAGGCCCAGGACACCCCGAGCATGGCGATCACCGCCGCCAGGTAGGGCAGCGCCGACAGCCAGCCGGCTTCGATGATGTCGATGTTGGCGCCGTGCTTGAGGATCGACGGCAACCAGAGGACGAAGCCGTAGACGCCGATGCTCCAGCAGAAATACTGCAGCGAGAGGACGATGACCTTTGGCGAACGGAACGCCTCGCGGTAGTTCTTCACCGGCTTGATGCCCTGCTGCTCGGCGGCCAGGGCGTCTTCCAGGGCGCGTTTTTCCGAGCCGCTCAGCCAGGCGGCCTGGCGCGGGCGGTCATCCACCAGGCGCCACCAGATGAAGGCCCAGATCACCGCCGGCAGGCCTTCGATGATGAACATCCAGCGCCAGCTGAAATGCTCCACCAGGTAGCCGGAGACCACCGACATCCAGAGGATGGTCACCGGGTTGCCGAGGATCAGGAAGGTGTTCGCCCGCGAGCGCTCGGCGCGGGTGAACCAGTGGCAGAGGTAGACCAGCATCGCTGGCATCACCGCCGCCTCGACCACGCCGAGGAGGAAGCGGATGCCGATCAGCAGGTAGACGTTGGCGACCATCCCGGTCAGGGTGGCCAGCCCGCCCCAGAGGATCAGGCTGACGAAGATCAGCTTCTTGACGCTGCGCTTTTCCGCGTAGATCGCCCCCGGCACCTGGAAGAAGAAGTAACCGAGGAAGAACAGCGCGCCCAGCAGCGAGGACAGCCCGGGGGTGATCCGCAGGTCGTCGGCCATCCCGGAGGCGGCGGCGAAGCCGTAGTTGGCGCGGTCCAGGTAGGCCAGGCTGTAGGTGACGAAAACGATCGGCATGATGTACCACCAGCGGCTGCTGGCGAGGCGAGGCATGGTCATGGTCGGGTATCTCCTGAGCTTGTCTTGTTCTTGTCGCAACAGGTGCCGCGTGGGCGGCGGGTTCAGGCGCTCTTGCGGCGCTCGCGGTCGAGCAGTTGGCTGCGTTTCGGCAGCCCCTCCATGTCGCCGCGGACTTGTACCGCGCGGCTGCCGATCCAGTTGCCGCGCGCCACCGCGTCGGGCAGCGGCAGGCCTTCCAGCAGCGCGCTGACCACCCCGACCGCGAAGCCGTCGCCGGCGCCCACGGTGTCCACCACGGTCGCCACCGGTACGCCGGGGACCAGCCCTTCGCCGTGGGCATCGCGATAGTAGGCGCCGCTCGGGCCGAGCTTGATCGCCACCGCGTCGACGCCCATGTCCAGGTAGAACGCGGCGATATCCGCGGGTTCCTGCCAGCCGCTGAGCAGGCGGCCTTCCTCCAGGCCCGGCAGGACCCAGTGGGCATGCGCGGCGAGGGCGTTGATCTCGGCGATCATGCGGCGCTCGCTGGGCCACAGCGAGGGCCGCAGGTTGGGGTCGAAGGACAGGCTGGCGCCCTTGCCGCGCATGCGCCGCATCAGTTCGTGGGACAGTTCGCAGGCACTCGCCGAGAGTGCCGGCGGAATGCCGGTGGCGTGCAGGTGGCGGGCGCCGAGCATTTCTTCGCGGATGTGGGCGAGGCCCAGCCGGCTGGCCGCCGAGCCGCGGCGGAAGTACTCGACCCGCGGGTCGGCGCCATCGACCTCGCGGGACTTCATCTGGAACCCGGTGGGCGCTTGCGCGTCGACCTCGACGAAGCGGCAGTCGAGACCCTCGCGGGTCAGGCTGTCGAGTACGAAACGGCCGAGCGAGTCGTCGCCGACCCGGCTCAGCCAGGCCACCGCGAAGCCGAGGCGGGCGAGGCCGATGGCGACGTTGCTGTCGGCGCCGGCGATGCGCTTGCCGAACTGCTCGACACGGTCCAGTTCGCCGGGCTGTTCGGCGACGAACATGGCCATGGTCTCGCCGAAGCAGAGGATCTCGAAGTCAGCCATGCTGGCGTTCCTCCTGGGGATGGCCGAGGCGGGCGAGGGCGGCGATGTGCCGGCGGCTGAGACTGAGCAGGTCGTCGCCCTGCAGCGGGTATTCGATGGCCCGCGCCACGCCTTCCGGAAAATGCTGCAACAGACGCTGCCAGTACTGCAGGTCGGCGGCCGACGGCGGCACCGCGACCAGCTTGCCGTCGCGGTTGCGGATCACCGCCTTGCAGTGCACGTAGCCGACGTAGCGGCCCAGGCGCAGGGCGGCATCGTCCACCGCCTGCTCCTGCCAGCGCCAGTTGCCGATGTCGAAGGTCATCGCCAGGTCCAGTTGCTGGCGCTCGGCGAGGCGGAAGAAGCGTTCCAGCACCTCGATCCGGCCACCCTGGGGCGTCTGGTCGTTCTCCACCAGCAGTTGCAAGCCGTGGCGCGCCAGGCGCCGGGCGAGGGCGGCGAGGTCGGGCTGTTCCGGCAGATGACCGAGCGAGACCTTGAGCCATCCGGCTCCGCAGGCTTCGGCGCGGCGCAGGGTCGGCTCCAGCTCGGGGTTCAACTGGCCGTCTTCGCGCCACAGCTCGAGGGGCGAGGAGAACACGCATTCCAGCCCCTGCAACTGGATGGCGGCGGTCAGCGCCTCGGTATCCGGCGGGCCGGCGAAGAGTTCCTCGCGCAGTTCCACGCGCTGCGCGCCGGCCATCCCCAGCAGGGGCAGGAAGCTGGCCTGGCCGCGACTGCGAACGAGGTCCGCGCCGTAGCTGGAAAGACTGATGGAGACAGGGTGAAGGGACATTGGCGATCCTCTGAAACCGGTTTCATTTCAGGCCGTGCGAAAGCCGCCGGCAACGCGCCGGCGGCAGGCCGCTAGCCGCGTGGATGGGTCGAGCCGCGAACGATCAGTTGCGCCGGGAAGGTCACCCGGCGCGCCGGCTCGCGGTCGCCTTCGAGTCGCGCCAGAAGGCGCTCGAAGGCGGTGCGGCCGATTTCGTCGGTGGGTTGGGCGAGGGCGGTGATGCCGCTGCCCACCAGCGGGTACCAGTCGAGTTCGTCTAGGGCCAGCAGGCCGACCTCGTCGAACAGCCGGCAGCCGAGGTCGCGCAGTTGGCGGGTGGCGCAGAGGGTGGCGACGCCGTTGCAGGTGAACAGCGCCTTCGGCCCGGGGCCGCTGGCCGAAAGGAAGGCGCGCAGGCCGTCGCGGAAGAAGTCGTCGGTCTGCAGGACCTGGCCCTTGAGCGCCGGTCGCCGGCCGATGGAGGCATTGAAGGCCTGGACCCGCTCGATCCGCGAGCTGGTGCCGTCGAGCGGTTCGGTGACCAGCAGGATGTCGCGGAAGCCGCGTTGTTGAAGGTGGTCCAGGGCCTGTTCGACGGCGTCGGCGTTGTCCAGGCCGACCAGGTCGGTATCCAGCTCGGCCAACTGGCGGTCCACCAGCACCATCGGCAGTTCGCGGTGCAGGGCGCGCAGTTCGCCGGGATGGTGGCCGAGGGTATTCACGATCAGTCCTTCGACGTTGTAGGACTGCAGGGCGGCCAGGTGATGACGTTCCTGCTCGTCGTCGCGGTCGGTATTGCACACCACCAGGCTGTAGCCGTGTTCGCGGCAGGCGGTTTCCACGCCATGCATGACGGCTACGGAGTAGGGGTTGAGGATGTCCGCCACCAGCATTCCGATCAGCCGTGTGCGCCCGCGCTTGAGGCCTCGGGCCATCTGGTTGGGGCGGTAGTCGAGCTGGTCGATGGCGCGCTCGATGCGCCGGGCGGTGGCATCGGCGAGCAACTGGCGGTCGCCGCCGATATAGCGCGACACGCTGGCCTTGGAGACGCCGGCGGCCTCGGCCACCTGGTTGATGGTGACGCGGCCACGGCTGGGCAGTACTGAACCATTCACGGACCTGGTACCTCTTGGTGCTGTTCTTATTGGTGTGTCCGGCTGGTCTTCGCCAGCGGATGCCAGGAGCTGAAACCGGTTTCAGAAAATACCAGAAGGCCGATGCCCGTCAACGGAAAAAAACGCCTACCGAGGGTCGGCCAGGCATGACAGCCAGGAGGCTGTTCATGAAAAACGAATAATCGTTTCGCATGATGGCTTTCGATTATTAATGTCGAATGGGATGAATGTGCCGTATCTCCATAAATAAAAAGGAAGTTTGTCCAATACTTGAGAAACTACTTTAAGAGTGGTTTGTCGGTAGAAAGCGATCAATCAGGCGGGGCTCGCTGACATGAAAGCACCCGGCCGACCGTCTGAAGCAGTTCTCACTTATCGGAAAACGAAGGTGGCGCGCTGAAACTTATGCGCGCCTGGCGGTCTTTAACGACGACCTGACCGCCCGGTCGCGTCATCACGCTCACCGATCGTTGCGGGTCCTGTCGAATGCCGCCGTTCCGTCGCAGCAGGATTTTTTCGACAAGACCCGTCCGGACCCACTTCCCGGCTAAGGAATGACAGGATGAGCGCCGCCCTGGAGCGATTGAATCATCTGAACCTGAATCACTTGTATGCCTTCGTCGCCGTCGCCGAACACAACAGCTTCACCGCCGCGGCGGAGGCCCTGGGCTTGTCGAAATCGCTACTCAGCGAGCAGTTGCGACGCCTGGAGGCCGACCTCGGGATCCAGTTGCTGACCCGTACCACCCGTCGCATGACCCTTACCGATCGCGGCGAACTGCTGTTCGGCGTGGCCCAGCGCATGCTCGGCGAGCTGGACGGCGCGCTCTCCGATGTGCGCGACCTGCAGGGCGAGCCCAGCGGCCGGCTGCGCATCACCGCGCCGCAGGATTTCGTCAAATGGCACATCAGCAGCGTTTCCGCGGCGTTCATCCGGCAGTTTCCCAAGGTCCAGGTGGAAATGCTGGCCGACGACCAGTTCAGCGATCTGGTCGGCCAGCGCATCGACCTCGCGGTGCGTATCGGCTGGCCGCGCGATTCCGGCCTGCATGCCAGCAAGCTGTGCGACTTCCAGCAGGTTGCCGTGGCGACGCCGGGAGACCTCGCCGGCTTGTCGCCGGTGCTCCAGCCGCACGACCTGGCGCGCTGCGAATGGATCGGCCATACCCGCCTGAGCACGCCCTGGACCTGGACCTTCGAACGCCAGCGCGAGCGTGCCACGGTACAGACCCGAGGGCGCCTGCTGGCGAACAACACCCTGGCGGTGTACCGCCTGGTGCTCGACGGTGCCGGCGTCAGCGTGCTGCCGAGCTTCCTGGTGGCCCGCGAGATCGCCCGCGGGCGGCTGGTCCGGCTGCTACCTGGCTGGCACCTGCCGCAGGGCGGCATCTACGCCCTGTACCCCTCGGCGCGCTACATGCCGGTGCGGGTCAGGGCGTTCATCGAGTCGCTGCGCGAGCATCTCGGTCGCGAGCCGTTCCGCCTGGCGCAGGGCGAATGACGCCGGGCATCCGTGCCTGGGGGTAGGGCGAATAACGCCACAGGCGTTATTCGCCGCCGACGTCACGGATAGGCGGCGGATAACCGCGAGCGGTTATTCGCCTTACGGCCCCAGGCTGCCCAGGTAGCCGGCGAGCGCCTGGATGTCGCTATCCTCCAGGCCGCCGGCGACCGCGCGCATGGTCGCGCTGTTGCCGCGCTTGCCGTCGCGGAAGCCGTGCAACTGGGTTGCCAGGTATTCCGCCCATTGCCCGGCCAGGCGCGGCGCCTTCAGCGCCGCCAGGCCCTGGGCGGCGGGGCCGTGGCAGGTGACGCAGGGCGGTACGCCGCGCTGCGCCAGGCCGCCCTCGAAGAGCTGGCGACCGCGTTCGCGTTGCGCCGGGTCGGCCAGGGTCTGCTCGCCGGCACTCATGCGCTGGGCGGCGAACCAGGCGGAGACGTTGACCACGTCCGCCGCGCTCAGCTCCTCGCCGCGACCGTTGGTGGCCGGGTTGCGCCGGCGCTGGGTCTTGAGGTCGTAGATCTGCTTGTACAGGTATTCCCGGTCGAGCCCGGCGAGCTTCGGGTAGCTGCGGTTCGGTCGTGGCCCGCCGTTGCCGTCGTCGTCGTGGCAGCGCGAGCACATTTTCTGCGCCATCGCCTTGCCGCGCGCCAGGTCGGCCGGCGCGTCCGGGCCCGGCACGGCGGCGGCCAGCGGCAGGGAAAGCAGGGCCGAGAGGCAGCCGGCCAGCCAGCGTTTACGCTCAGTCATGCTGCCAGGGCCCCCGTAGCCAGCCGTGGATGTCGTAGTCGGCCATGCAGCGCTGGACCATCGCCTCGCAGTAGGCCAGGTGCCCGCGACGGCTGGCCCAGGCCAGCGAGTCGAGGCGGATCTGCTCGGCATTGCCGGAATAATGGCTCTCATAGACCGCGTGGCGCGCGCCGAACTCGCTGCCGGTGGCGTCCCAGATCAGCTTGAACAGCTTCAGGCGCTGCTCCGGCTCCAGCTCGGCACCGCGGTAGTAGCTGTCCACCAGCCGCCGCGCCTCGCCGTCGCGCAGGTCGGCGGCGCCCGAGACGGTGACCAGCGGGGCGCCGCCGAGGGCGCTTTCCAGCAACTCGCGGACACGCTTCCAGATCTGCGGCACCTGGATGCGCAGGGCATTGGCGTACTCCAGGCGCGGCACCGCCGAACCGGCGGCGTTGCGCTCCGGGTCGCGGGCCATGGCGGTGGTCAGCGCCTGCAGCAGGTGCTGCAGGGCGATCAGCTCGCCGAGGGCCGCCTGTATCCCGCGGAAGCCCTGGGTGCCATTGGCGCGCACGCCGAGGGAAAGCAGGCCGATCATCAGTTCCAGCTTCACCCCGAGGCGGATGCCGGACTGGAAGTTGTACAGGTTGGCGAAGCCCGACTCGGCATAGAAGCCGGTGGCGCGGCGCAGGTCGCGGTAGACCAGGACGTCCTCCCAGGGAATCAGCGCCTTGTCGAACAGCAGCACGCTGTCGTTCTCGTCGAAACGACTGGACAGCGGGTAGTCGAAGGGGCTGCTCGCGCGCTCCTCGTAGGATGGCCGGCACATCAGGCGCAGGCCGGGGTTGTCCATGCGGGCGAAGAACACAACGGCGAAGTCCTCGGCCTTGCCGGCCTCCATCTGCGCCGAGGCGACCGGGGCGACGAAGGTGGCGTTGGTGATGGCGCTGCCGGTGGCGAGCATCTTCGCCCCGCTGACGACGATGCCCTGGTCGGTCTCGCGTTCGACATGGACGAACACGTCGCGCATCTCGTGGATCGCCTTGCTGCGGTCCAGCGGCGGATTGATGATCGCATGGTTGAGGAACAGCCCGCGGTCGGCGAAGGCGCGGTGCCAGGCGCAGGCGTTCTGCCGGTAGTCGCCGTAGAAGCCGGCGCCGGCCTCCAGCCCGGACATGAACGCCGCCTTGTAGTCCGGGGTACGCCCCATGAAGCCGTAGGTCATGCGCGACCAGCAGCCGATCGCCTCGCGCGCGCCGAGCAGGTCCTCGGCGTTCTGCGCGGGGGTGAAGAAGCGGTGGCTGCGGCGGCCCTGGGCATCGACCCGGGTGAGGACGTCGCGCTGCTCGCCGTGGAGGCCGTCGTAGAGCCCGGCGATGCTGCGGCAGGCGTTGCGGAACGCCCTGTGCCGGGTGACGTCGGCGACCCGTTCGCCGTTGAGGTAGACCTGGCGACCGTCGCGCAGGCTGTCGAGATAGTCGGCGCCGGTCATCAGCGCGTTGGGGACGGAATGGCTCATGCTGGTTCCTTGTCGGGACACCGGCCGTGGCGCGCACGGCCGGCGGGGCGGTCAGTCGCGCTGCAGGTGCGGGTTGCGCAGCGCCGGCTCGGCGTGGATATGCACCCGCCGCAGGTGGCGCGGCGCGCGGTGGGCGAAGGCCTCGCGACCGTGCAACAGGGTCAGGTTGTCGGCGATCACCAGGTCGTCGCTGCGCCAGCGGTGGGCGTAGTGCGCCTGTGGGTGGTACAGGCAGCGGCGCAGGCTGGCGAGCAGTTCACCGCGCTGTTCCGGGGCGATGCCGTCGTAGTGGAACTCGGAGGGGTTGATGAAGCTGGCGTCGCCCTCGACCGGCGGTTCGCAGAAACGCAGGATGGGGAATTCGCGGCGCGGGTGGCGCTCGACTATCGGCGCCGCCGAGCGGCTGCTGTAGTGCGCCGCGCTGCGCTGGTACCGGCCGCCGGCGCGGCGCCAGAGTTCCAGCTCGCTACTGTCGGCCAGTTGCAGCGCCGCCGGGGTCGAGCTGAAGGTGGTGCGGCCGCCGTCGCTGTCGCCGGGCGCGTCGACACAGTGGAACACCTGGAATTCCGGCACCGTCTCCAGGTACATGCCGTCCCAGTGCAGCGGCACGTAGTTGTTGGCGAAGATGTGGTCCTCGGCGCCTTCCTGTTCCACCAGCTCGAGCACCGCGCCGAACGGCCACAGCATGACTTCGCCGAAGTCGTGGCAGTAGCGGGTCAGGCTCTCGGCGTCGGCGAAGGCGGCGAAGCCGCGCAGGAGCAGCAGGTGGTGGCTGCGCGCCAGGCCCTTGAGCCACTGCGCCGGCAGCTCGCCGACGTGCATGCCGGGGCGGCCGGGCTCCAGCAGCAGGCCGAAGCGCGGCTGGTTGCCCTGTTCGTCGCGCAGCGGCGAGAGACGTACCGGTTGATCGCTGAGATAGGCGTTCATCGTCTGGCTCCTCGGGCTCAGGCCACGGCGGCGCGCCGGGCGGCCCTGGCCGGCAGGCGGTAGTGACTGGGCTGGCCGTTGATCTGCACCAGTTCGCCGCCGAGTTCCAGCACCTCGCTGCGCTTCATCAGCACGAAGCGGTCCTCGGTGTTCACCGCCACGCCGTGCCAGGGCGTCAGCCAGTCGTCGCGGGTCGGCATCATGTGGATGCCGAACTTCAGGCTGTCCGCCGGCTGCGGATGGATGGACAGGCGGATCGCGTGGGGGAACTGGTCGGCCAGCAGCGCGCCCCAGGCCCAGCTGCGCTGGATCACCCCGTAGGCGCGCTCCTTGGCGTCGCGTTGCAGGGCGGTCTTCGAGCCCTGGTAGTCGGGGGTCAGGCCGTCCTCGTAGAGGAAGCGGGTGATGGCGCGGTACAGCAGCAGGCCTTCTTCGCCGGCCAGCAGGGTCTCGCGGATGCTTTCCAGCGGCTCGGCGTAGCCGTCGATCAGCAACTGGCGGAGCTGCTCGTGGTTGTCGCGCTGGGCCTCGAAGGCGCGTACGTCCTCCAGGTTGAACACGCCGATATGGGTGGCGCCGATCTCCTCGATCATCAGGCGCAAGGCATCCTGGTAGGCGCTGATGTGCGCATCGCCGATCCTCACCAGGTCGCCGAACACCCGGCCGTCGGAGCAGACGGTGATCTTCGCGCCCGGCGCATAGAACAGCTGGATGCGCTGGCACAGGTGGTTGAGGAACGACAGCGACAGGCGCTCGGCCATGTCCGGACGGCTGTCGAGGACCTTGCCGGGGTTCGGCGACTTGGCCGGAAACGCCGGCAGGACGAACTCGATGGGCTCGCCGGCTTCGATGAAGGCGGCGATGCGCGGCAACTGGACCTGTTCGATGCGGCGGACCTCGTCCGCTTCGCTGGCGCCCTGGCGATGCTCGGGGTAACGGCGGCGATAGAGCAGCAGTTCTTTCAATACGCGTGCGGGAAGGGTGTCTTCGGCGATGGCGTACATGCAGGTGTTTCCTCCTTGTGGGCGGATGCCGGCGGGGCCGGCAGCGGAAGGCGACATCCTGTGGACTCGCCGCCGGGGGATAAACCGGGGAAGGCCGGAAACACTGTTCGCTGAAGCTTGACGATGGGCGACGGGCACGGGCGGGCCGCGGGCGTTGTCGCGTATCGCGGGGAGGGCGGAAGGAAGCGGCCGCCGGCGGGCGGCCGCAGGGCGGTCAGTCGGCGTTCTCGCCGCACAGGTCGAGGGCGAACCAGCGTTGCGCTTCGTCGCGTCCGAGGCCGGCGCCGAGCAGGCCGAAGAGCTTGCCCAGGGCCGCCTCGCGGGTCATTCCGCCAGCCGAGAGCAGGCCGGCGTCGCGCAGGCGGCTGCCGGCGGCGTAGACGCCGAACTCGACCTGGCCGTAGGCGCACTGGCTGACCGCGGCGAGCAGCACGCCGCGGGCGTGGGCTTCACGCAGGGTCGCCAGCAGCTCCTCGTCGTCGGACGGGCCGGTGCCGCTGCCATAGCATTCCAGCAGCAGCGCTTCCACGCCGCTGTCGAGCAGTCCGCGCAGGTGCGCGGCGCGCAGCCCTGGATAGAGCGGCAGCACGGCGAGGTTCACTTCCCGGCGCGGCTGGCGGTAGCCGAGCGCCGCGGGCACCGGCGCATGCTCGGCGTGGCGCGGTCGCGGCAGTTCGGCGAAGGCGTCGAACGCATCGCTGCGCAGCTTGCTGACCCGCGCGCCGTGCAGCAGGGCATCGTTGAAATAGACCTGTACGCCGCGCGCGTGGCCCTCCTGGAGGACGCGCAGGGCGCCGACCAGGTTGTCCCAGGCATCGCTACCCGGCGCGCCGGCCGGCAGCATGGAGCCGGTCAGCAGCACCGGGATCGGCAGATCGAGGAGCAGGAAGGACAGCGCCGCGGCGCTGTAGGCCAGGGTGTCGGTGCCGTGCAGGAGGAGCACGCCGTCGTGGCCGGCGTCGAGCGCGGCGACGATGGCGTCGCGCATCGCCAGCCAGTTGCCCTGGGTCATGTTGGCGCTGTCCAGCGGCGGTTGCAGTTCGGCGAAGCGCCAGCGCAGGTCCGGGGCGTCGCCGAGGCTTTGCAGGTGGTCGCGCATGCGCGCTTCGAAGCCGCCGGCCGGGGCCAGGCCCTGCGGGGTCTGCAACATGCCGATGGTACCGCCGGTGTAGAGCACGAAGAGGTTCTTGACTGGGAGCATCCGTAATCCTTGTGTCGGGCCTTTTCGCGACGGACGTGCGAAGAGGGGACGCCATTGTGGCGCAGGCGCCGCTCGCTGGGGAGGGCGTCTGCGCTTAGGTTTACAGGTTGTTCGGTAGTACTTCGCTATTCTCCAGCGTCAGGCTTCCGGCGCGCCGATGTAGTTTTCCTGACTGACAACGTTGTGAATAGTGATCTTGCCCAGTCCCAGTGGACACCCCGTTAAGCGATACACTGCACGAGGTGAACCATGGCAAGACCAGCATCTCTGATGAAACAGACCCGCCCCCGCCATTCCCAAGCCTACAAGGACGAAGCGCTGGCTTTGGCCGAGCGAATTGGCGTCCGCGAGCAGTCGCTGGCCGACGAGAACGTCCGACTCAAGCGGCTGCTGGCCGAGCAAGCCCCAGTGATAGCCACATAAAGAGTAGCGTCTCTAAAGATCATGCTGAGAACATCGTTATAAATAGAATTATGGCTAAAAAAGTAGCGTCTCTGGCTACCGGCGACCCTACCGTAACTAGCCTGTCGATGGAACCGAAGTGATTGAGCATGGAGAACTGATTATGGGTGAGAAAATACACTACTATCGCCTTGTGGGAGAGGAAGGTGTTCTGATGCAGTCTGGGCGCGTACCTGAC
Organism: Pseudomonas sp. PS1(2021); assembly: GCF_020405165.1. Classification (NCBI taxonomy): domain Bacteria; kingdom Pseudomonadati; phylum Pseudomonadota; class Gammaproteobacteria; order Pseudomonadales; family Pseudomonadaceae; genus Pseudomonas; species Pseudomonas sp. PS1(2021). Next base: position 1,954,945 of record NZ_CP084484.1, read on the forward strand.
CCCCTGTATTACGGGGGAGATAGAACGATGAACTCGCTGAATCAGAATGTCTCTTCTTTTACCATCCATGCCGCCCCGGCCGGCAGCAGAATAGTTAACGACCAAGGTATAGATGCTGGAAACTCTTCGACCGGTCACGTTTTCTTAAGCGTTAGGCAGTTTGACCACAATACGGGTATTTTTAAGACTACAAGCATCGGCCTAAGCCCAGGTGCTGACTGGAGTACAAGCAAGGACAACCTGTCATTCAACGACAACCTACGGTATCCGGACGCCTCTACAATAACAGTTGAAGGTGGCGGATTTCCGCATCATCGGAATGTGGGAAACCTGTTTGACAGCATCATGGACTACAAATCTGGAAAGAAAGAACCGCCAAACTATAATCTACTACTGAATAACTGCATCCAGTTTGCGCAAGATTTATTGGAAAGTGCTGGAATAAAAGGAATTAAGTTGGGGCTGACACCTGATGGTGCAGAGAAGAACCTTGAGCACTCTGCGGATAGTTATGTAACACCTCTGATTCTCGACCTAAATGGCGATGGTGTACACACTCTGGATAGTGGCCATGGGGTGAGCTTCGATTTCGATGGCCATGGGCAAAAAAGTAAAACTGGCTGGGCCCATCCTGACGATGGACTCCTCGTGCTTGATAAGAATGCCGATGGAGTCATCAATGTGGGGGCTGAATTGTTTGGCAGTAATAGTTCTGGTAAAGAAGGTGGCCTGGCTAAGGATGGATTTGAAGCACTATCTCTCTACGACGCCAACGGAGACGGCTTCATCAATGCGGCGGACAGTGTCTGGCAAAGCCTCCAGATCTGGCAGGACAGGAACTCCGATGGCGTAAGTCAGCAGAATGAGCTGACTTCGCTCGATACATTAGGTATTGCTTCGATCTCGCTAAATGCAACGCGGGTTGGGGCGTTTGATGATAGTGGTAATATCCACCAGCTGATTGCGTCCTTCCAGTGGGCAGATGGCAGAGAGGGTGATATGGTTGATGTACTACTGCACCAACAATCAGAAAAACTGTCTAGTGACCAATCCGGTATGGATGTTCCGAGTATTTTCCCCACTGTTGATCTGATTGGACAAAGCCCTATGCTAGACGAAACCATGGGGATACACATGTGATGAAATTTCTTAAACCTCTTCTCTTGATTGCAACGACCATGATGATAGTCAGCGCAGAAATCGCAACAGCGGCCGGGCCGATTCAAGCCAGCAAAAGAATGCTTGAGTATACTTACTCAAAAACAGACATTCTATTTTGCAAGGATATCCGCAACAATGCTCCTGAGCCCAGAACTCAGCAAGAGTTTGAGGCTCTTCATAGGAGGGCTGATGAGGGAGGCGCTGATAGCAACTATTTGCTTTCTGATCTGTATATACTGGAAACGGAGTTCAATGCATATTATAATTCCGACCTGGTCTCTGAGGTCGAAAGCAAAAGGCGAGCTAGTGAAAGTCTGCGTTTCCTTCAGCGCTCTCTAGATATAAATCCTGCCCATCCATTAGCACTCAATAGAGCTGGAATAAACTATGAAATGGGAAGGGTAGTTCCAAAGGACATGAAGAAAGCGGTCCACTACTTTGACCGGGCTGCACGCAGCGGAAATGGTGTTGCAGCTCATCGGCTGTTCGAAATATATATGATTGGCTATGATGATATCTCGAAGGATACAGCAAAAGCGCATTATTACGCTGATCTGGCCAAAGAGCTAGGCAGCAACTTTCATAAATATACTACGACACACTGGGACGAAACGCTTAAGTACTATGAGCGCTTCGACAAGGTACAGACTAAAAAGCCCTGAGGTGTGAAGACTGGGTTCTGACCGTCTACCTAGTCGGCCGTCGGGAAATCCCTGTTGTATTAAAACGCCGCAGCGGCTACTACGCCTGGTGCTCTCGCAGGACGTCAATGCGCCACCGGCGAAGAGCCGAGCTGGATGGGCAGGTCGCTCAGGCATACAACGCACGCAAGGGCCGCAGCGGGGCTTCACGGCTGTGTCACGACTTGTGGGAGGTCGGGCTACCCTGCAATCGCAAGACAGTAGCCGCCTCGATGCAACGGCAAGGACTGCGCGCCAAGGCCGCCAAGAAGTTCAAGGCCACGACCAATTCCCAGCACTCGCTGCCGCACCCATCACTTGCGATGCAGCATGAGCGCCAAAGGCAACTGCTACGACAATGCCTGTGCAGAGAGCTTCTTCCACAGTCTGAAGGTCGAGTGCATCCACGGCGAGCGCTTCACGAGCCGTGCCCAGATGCGTGAAACCGTGTTTGAATACGTCGAAACCGATTACAACCGTCAGCGGCGACACAGCACGCTGGGGCACATCAGCCCGGAGGCCTTCGAGGGACGGATGAGTGCTTAAACCCGTGTCCACGACTACTGGGCAAGATCATAGGTTCATTTCCAACCGCACCCGGTGTACTGCTGAGTCGTCTGGGAATAAGTGTCTTAACGCCTAGCGCACCTGCATCGGCATTTGGTCATTTTTTGATTTATGGTGGCGTTACCTGATAGCTGCTTCTAAATTGATAGGACTACTTTCCGACAGGGACGAACGGTCATGAACATATCGTTAGAAGCTGATTTTACTACCCACCTTCGGGATTCCATACAGGAGTGCCGTAAACTGGGTTATTCGCCGACTGAATTTGAGAGGATGCTCAATACATGGGGAGGCTTAGCAGCCGCTAAACGTTTGCTTGTTCCATCAACTAAAGAAGGACAAACAGGGTTTCAGCGGGTTATGAAGCTGAATCGTCGGGAACTCACCGTGGAGTACGCGGTGTTGCTAGATAGATTTCGTGATCTTTTTTCCCCAGAGGAGTTGAAACTTGCTCAGTGGCGGCTGGATAACCCGCAATGGGCGGAAGGACTCTGATGGTTGGAGCAGTTAGTCGGGTAACTTGGTAAAAAAGCCCCCTTGCCCGACGGGCAAGGGGGTAATGTGCGCCGGTGGTTGGCCGGCTACCGAGGTTCGCGGGAATCAGATGTGCAGGGCGTGTCCCAGCGCGCGCAGGGCGGCTTCCTGGACCGCTTCGCCGAGGGTCGGATGGGCGTGGATGGTGCCGGCGATGTCTTCCAGGCGGGCGCCCATCTCCAGCGACTGGGCGAAGGCCGTGGACAGTTCCGAGACCGCCTTGCCCACCGCCTGCCAGCCGACGACCAGGTGGTTGTCGCGACGCGCCACCACGCGGACGAAGCCTTCGTTGGCCTCCAGGGTCATGGCGCGGCCGTTGGCGGCGAACGGGAAGCTCGCCACCAGGCAGTCCAGGCCGGCATCCTTCGCCTGCTCCGGGGACAACCCGGCGACCACCACTTCCGGATCGGTGAAGCACACCGCGGGGATCGCCACCGGGGCGAACTGGCGACGCTTGCCGGCGATCAGCTCGGCGACCATCTCGCCCTGGGCCATGGCCCGGTGCGCGAGCATCGGCTCGCCGGCAAGATCGCCGATGGCCCAGACATTGCGCATCGAGGTGCGGCACTGGTCGTCGACCTTCACCGCCCGGCCGTTCATGTCCAGGCCCAGGCTTTCCAGGTTCCAGCCTTCGCTGCGCGGCTTGCGGCCGACCGCCACCAGTACCTGGTCGGCGGCGATCTCGCGCTCCTCGCCGGCGCCGTCGCGGACCCGCACGCCGTTCTCGCTCGGGCCCAGCAGGCTGTGCCCGAGGTACAGCTCGACGCCCAGCTTGCGCAAGGCCTGGGCCACCGGCTTGGTCAATTCTTCGTCGTAGCTCGGCAGGATGCGCGGTTGCGCTTCCACCACCGCCACCTCGACGCCGAGCTTGCGGTAGGCGGTACCCAGCTCCAGGCCGATGTAGCCGCCGCCGACCACCACCAGGCGCTTGGGCAGGCTGCCGGGCGCCAGCGCCTCGGTGGAGGAGATCACCTTGCCGCCCAGCGGCAGGATCGGTAGCTCGACGCTCTGCGAGCCGGCGGCCAGCAGCAGGTGCTCGCACTCGATGCGTTGGCTGCCGCCGCCGGCGAGTTCGACCGCCACGCTTTTGCCGTCGAGGATCCTCGCCCAGCCCTGGACGACATCGACCCCGTGTTTCTTCAGCAGCGCGGCGACGCCGCTGGTGAGGCGGTCGACGATGGCGTCCTTCCATTCCACGGTGCGGGCGATGTCGATGCTCGGCGCCTGTACCTGGATGCCCAGCGCCGACCGGCCGGCATAGTGGCGGGCCTTGAGGTATTCCTCGGCGGCGTGGATCAGCGCCTTCGACGGGATGCAGCCGACGTTCAGGCAGGTGCCGCCGAGGGCGGCGCCCTCCACCAGTACGGTGGGAATGCCCAGTTGCCCGGCACGGATCGCCGCGACGTAGCCGCCGGGACCGCCGCCGACGATCAGCAGGGAAGTCTTCAGGATCTGGCTCATCGCTTACTCCAGGAACAGGGTGGCGGGATGTTCGAGCAGGCCGCGCACGGCCTGGATGAAGGCCGCCGCGTCCATCCCGTCGACCACCCGGTGGTCGAAAGAGGAGGAGAGGTTCATCATCTTGCGCACGACGATGTTGCCGCCGACCACCATCGGTCGCTCGACGATGCGGTTGACGCCGACGATGGCCACCTCCGGATGGTTGATCACCGGTGTGCTGACGATCCCGCCGAGCGCGCCGAGGCTGCTCAGGGTGATGGTCGAGCCGGACAGCTCCTGGCGTTGCGCCTTGCCGCTGCGCGCGGCTTCGGCCAGGCGCGCCACTTCGCTGGCGTTGCCCCAGAGGTCGCGCGATTCGGCGTGGCGCAGCACCGGCACCATCAGGCCGTTGTCGCTCTGGGTGGCGATGCCGACGTGCACCGCGCCGTAGCGGGTGACCACCTCGGCTTCGTCGTCGTAGCGCGCGTTCAACTGCGGGAAGTCGCGCAGCGCCACGACCATGGCGCGGACCAGGAACGGCAGCAGGGTCAGCTTGCCGCGCTGGCCGCCCCATTTCTGGTTGAGATGGGCGCGCAGGGCCTCCAGGTCGGTGACGTCGATTTCCTCGACATAGCTGAAGTGCGGGATGCGTCGCTTGGCGTCCTGCATCTTCTGGGCGATCTTGCGACGCAGGCCGATCACCGGCACCGCCTGTTCGTCGTGTCGCTCGGCATACCCTGCGCGACGGCGCCGCTGCGCGCGACGCTGCCGTCCTGGGTCAGGTAGGCATCGAGGTCCTCGTGGAGGACGCGTCCGGCGGGACCGCTGCCCTGCACGAACTGCAACTCGATGCCCAGGTCGCGGGCGCGCTGGCGCACCGCGGGGGAGGCCAGCGGGCGTTCGCCGGGCTGGCGCCGCTGCCGTGGCGCCTCGCTGTCGCGCAAGGCGCGCGGCGCTTCGGCGGCGGCTTTCGGCGCCGCGACCGGGGCTTCCTTCGGTTCCTCTGGGGTGGCGGCGACGGGCGCGGCCGGCGTCGCCGCGACCGGGCTCTTGGCGAGGTTGCCGGCGCCTTCCACCTCCAGGCGGATCAGTTCGCCGCCCACCGCCATCACCTGGCCCGGCTGGCCGCCGAGGGCGAGGATGCGTCCGGCCACCGGCGAGGGAATCTCCACCGTGGCCTTGTCGGTCATCACCTCGGCGAGAACCTGGTCTTCATTGACCGAATCGCCGACCTGGACATGCCACTCCACCAGTTCGACCTCGGCGATGCCTTCCCCGATGTCCGGCATCTTGATCACATGGGTACCCATTCAGACCTCCATCACACGCTTGAATGCCGCGCCGACGCGCGCGGGGCCGGGGAAATACGCCCACTCCTGGGCATGCGGGTAGGGGGTGTCCCAACCGGTGACGCGCTCGATCGGCGCCTCCAGGTGGTGGAAGCAGTGCTCCTGCACCAGCGACATCAGTTCGGCGCCGAACCCGCAGGTGCGGGTCGCCTCGTGGGCGATGACGCAGCGGCCGGTCTTCTTCACCGAGGCGACGATGGTTTCCAGGTCCAGCGGCCAGAGGCTGCGCAGGTCGATGATCTCGGCGTCCAGGCCGGTCTCGTCGGCCGCGGCCTGGGCCACGTAGACCATGGTGCCGTAGGTCAGCACGGTCAGCGCCGCGCCGGGACGGACGATCGCCGCCTTGTCCAGCGGCACCTTGTAGTAGCCGTCCGGCACCTGGCTCGCCGGGTGCTTGGACCAGGGCGTCACCGGGCGATCGTGGTGGCCATCGAACGGGCCGTTGTAGAGGCGCTTGGGCTCGAGGAAGATCACCGGGTCGTCGTTCTCGATGCAGGCGATCAGCAGGCCCTTGGCGTCGTAGGGGTTGGACGGCATCACCGTGCGCAGGCCGCAGACCTGGGTGAACATCGCCTCCGGGCTCTGGCTGTGCGTCTGCCCGCCGTAGATGCCGCCGCCACAGGGCATGCGTACGGTCATCGGCACGATGAAGTCGCCGGCCGAGCGATAGCGCAGGCGCGCCGCCTCGGAGATCAACTGGTCGGAGGCCGGGTAGACGTAGTCGGCGAACTGGATCTCCACCACCGGGCGCAGGCCGTAGGCACCCATGCCGACCGCGGCGCCGATGATGCCGCTCTCGGAGATCGGCGCATCGAACACCCGCGAGGTGCCGTATTTCTTCTGCAGGCCTTCGGTGCAGCGGAACACGCCGCCGAAGTAGCCGACGTCCTGGCCGAACACCACCACGTCGTCGTCGCGCTCGAGCATGATGTCCATCGCCGAGCGCAGCGCCTGGATCATGGTCATGCTGGTGACCGTCTGGGCGTTCTCGTGTTGCGGGTTCATGGCATTCATACCCCGAGCTCCTGGCGTTGCCGGCGCAGGTGCTCCGGCAGTTCTGCATAGACGTCCTCGAACATGCTGGCGGCGCTCGGCACCCGGCCGTCGATCAGGGTGCCGTGGCTCTCCGCCTGTTTCTGCGCGGCCAGCACTTCGGCTTCGAGGGCCTTGTGGGTGGCTTCGTGCTGTTCCTCCGACCAGATGCCGAGGCCGATCATGTGCCGCTTCAGGCGGGCGATCGGGTCGCCCAGCGGGAAGTTGGTCCAGTCGTCGGCGGGGCGGTACTTGGACGGGTCGTCCGAAGTCGAGTGCGGGCCGGCGCGGTAGGTGACCCATTCGATCAGGCTCGGCCCGAGGTTGCGCCGGGCGCGCTCGGCGGCCCACTCGGAGGCGGCGTAGACCGCCAGGAAGTCATTGCCGTCGACCCGCAGCGAGGCGATCCCGCAGCCCACGCCACGGTTGGCGAAGGTGGTGCCTTCGCCGCCGGCGATGGCCTGGAAGGTGGAGATCGCCCACTGGTTGTTGACCACGTTGAGGATTACCGGCGCGCGGTAGACATGGGCGAAGGTGAGGGCGGTGTGGAAGTCCGACTCGGCGGTGGCGCCGTCGCCGATCCAGGCCGAGGCGATGCGCGTGTCGCCCTTGATCGCCGAGGCCATGCCCCAGCCGACCGCCTGGATGAACTGGGTGGCGAGGTTGCCGGAGATGGAGAAGAAACCGGCCTCCTTGCTCGAGTACATGATCGGCAGCTGGCGGCCCTTGAGCGGGTCGGCCTCGTTGGAGAGAAGCTGGCAGATCATGTCCACCAGCGGGTATTCGCGGGTGATCAGGATGCCTTGCTGGCGATAGGTCGGGAAGCACATGTCGCCGTCGCGCAGGGCCAGGGTATGGGCGGTGGCGATGGCTTCCTCGCCGAGGCACTGCATATAGAAGGAAAGCTTTTTCTGCCGTTGCGCGGTGAGCATGCGCGCGTCGAACAGACGGGTCTTGAGCATCGCCCGCATGCCGCGCAGCAGTTGTTCGTTGCTGAGCTGCGGGTTCCAGGGACCGACGGCGTGGCCGTCGTCGTCGAGCACGCGTACCAGGCTGTAGGCCAGGTCGCTGGTCTCGGCGGGCTCGACATCCACCGGCGGCTTGCGTACCTCGCCGGCGGGGGACAGGTGCAGATAGGAAAAGTCGGTCTTGCAGCCAGGACGCCCGGTGGGCTCCGGGACATGCAGACGCAACGGCTCGTAATCACTCATGACAGGCCTCCGGCCCGGTCCGGGCCAAACGGTTGGAGAGATCAGAAACGGGCGAACGGCGCTCGAAGCGGCGGACTGGGCGGATGGCGGGTTCCCGTCCTGTGGGTGGGGGCGGGTTGCAGGCGTGCCGGGGTATGGCAGGCGCGGTGGTACTGGGTGACGTCACTCATGGTGAGGCCCTCGGGTTTTGTTTTTGTAATTTCAGTATAGGCTTCGGGTGCTAGTTTTTTGCTCCAAATTGACTAAGGTATTCCGACAGTATTGGGTTGTTTGAACTACAAGAATCGCTAACAAGAGAAACAACGCACCATGGCTGAACTCGACCGCATCGACCTGAAAATCCTCCGCGCCCTGGCCGACGACGGCCGCCTGAGCTGGCGCGATCTCGCCCAGAAGGTCGGCCTGTCGCTGACGCCGACGCTGCGCCGGGTACGCCGCCTGGAAGAGGAACACTACATCCAGGGCTACTTCGCCCGGCTCGACGAGGAGCGCCTGTCCGGGGCGATGAGCGTGTTCGTCTCGGTGTCCCTGGAAAAGCAGACCGGCGACTACCTCGCGCGCTTCGAGGAACGCATCGTCGATGCGCCGCAGGTCATGAGCTGTTTCCAGATGACCGGCGATGCCGACTACATGCTGCGGGTGGTGGTCAAGGATCTCGCCGCCTACCAAGCGTTCCTCACCAATACCCTGACCTGCATTCCCGGCGTGGCTGGCATCAAGTCGGCCTTCGCACTGAAGTCGGTGATGCTGCGCTCGGCCCCGCCGCTCTAAGCATAGACCCTGTTTATCTGCGTAACGTTACGCTATTCTGATTGCGTAACGTTACGCAGATGGAGGCGTTCATGAAAGCCAGCAAACCCGGCCCCAAGCCGAGCGGCAAGGCCAAGTCGGCCGCCCAGCGGATGCGCGAGTACCGCGCGCGCAAGGCCGAAGAGGCCCTCGGCGCCGAGCATTCCGACAAGGAGCGCGAGCGGCAGATCCGCCGTGAGGCGCGCGCCGAACTCGAACGCGTGAAGCTGGAGCAGCAGCGCCGCGAACACACCCTGCGCAAGGAACTGGAAGCCTGCCAGACCGAGATTGGCCGCCTGCTCGGCCTGCTGCGCCGGCACGGCATCGATCCGCACCCGGGCAACTGATCAGCCGGGCGTGTCGAGGAAGGCCAGCAGGGTCGCTTCCTCGGCGCTCAGCCAGCGGCGCTTGCGGGCGCGCCTGAGCTGGCCCAGTTGCCCGGCCTGGTAGGCCTCGATGATCGCCGGGTGGATGTAGCATTGCCGGCAGATCGCCACGCTGTTGCCCAATTCGGCGGCGACCTCCGCCACCACCGCGCCGAGCCCGTCGGCTTCGGCACGCCGCAGGCGCTCCAGCGCCAGCGCGCTGCCGGCCCAGGTACGGTAGTCCTTGGCGCTGAAATCCTCGCCGGTGTGCCGGCGCAGGTACTCGTTGATGTCGTGGGAGCCTATGCGGTGCGGCTGGCCGTCCTCGTCCAGGTACTGCAACAGGTCCTGGCCGGGCAGTTCCAGGCAGCGCCGCAGCACCCGCGCCAGGCGCGGATGCTCCAGGCTGACGTCGTGCTCGATGCCGCTCTTGCCCTTGAAGCGGAACCGGATGCGACTGCCGTTCACGTCGACGTGCCGGGTACGCAGGGTGGTCAGGCCGTAGGAGCGGTTGTCGCGGGCGTAGCGGTGGTTGCCGACGCGGATCAGGGTGGCGTCGAGCAGCGCCACCGCCAGGGCCACCACCTTGTCGCGACCGAGGCCGGGCAGGCGCAACTGGGCGTCGATGTGCCGGCGCAGCCCCGGCAGCGCCTGGCCGAAGCGCAGCAGGCGCTCGTACTTGTCGGCATCGCGTACCTCGCGCCAGCGCGGGTGGTAGCGGTACTGCTTGCGCCCACGGGCATCGCGGCCGGTGGCCTGGAGATGGCCGTTGGGGTCGGGACAGATCCAGACCTCGCGATAGGCCGGCGGAATGGCCAGCTTGTCCAGCCGGCGGATTTCCTCGGCGTCGCCGATGCGCTGGCCGTCGGTGTCGAAATAGACGAAGCGCTTGCCCTGCCGGCGTCGACGGATGCCCGGCTGGCGGTCGTCGACGTAGCAGAGGCCGGCGGGCAGGGCGGGGATCTCCGGTGGCGCTGCGCTCATGCTTGGGTTCCGAAGGAAAGCTTGCCTGTTTAGGCCGCTGCGCCCGTTGGAACGTTCAACCGCGCTGCGCTTGCTCCTGCTCGTAGCCGATGGCGCCGGCGATGTGGCGTCCGGCGATGTAGCCGAAGGTCAGCGCTGGTCCCAGGTTGATGCCGCCGGAGGGATAGTGGCCGGCGAACAGACTCGCCATGTCCGCGCCCGCCGCGTACAGGCCGGGGATCGGCTGGCCGCCGCCGTCCAGCACGCGGGCCTGGGCGTCGGTCTTCAGCCCGGCGAAGGTACCGAAGCAGCCGGGCTCGACCTGCACCGCGTAGTACGGTCCGCGTTCGATGGGGGCGACGCAGGGATTCGGCCCCGGATACGCCGGGTCGCCCTGCTTGCGGTTGAATGCCGTGCCGCCGCGGCCGAACGCCGGGTCGCGGCCCTCGCGGGCGTGGCGGTTGTATTCGGCGACGGTGGCGGCCAGGCCGGACGGGTCGATGCCGCAGCTCCTTGCCAACTGATCCAGGCTGGCCCCGCGCTTGAGATAGCCGCTGCGCAGGTGCGCGGCGATCGGCAGCGGCGCCGGACGCACGTAGCCGAGGCCGTAGCGGCGCAGGAAGCGCCGGTCGCAGACCAGCCAGGAGCGTGCCGGCTGCCCGGGCGGGGTGGCCTCGAGCAGGGCGGCGACATAGTCGTGGTAACCGTGCGCCTCATTGACGAAGCGCCTGCCGTTGGCCAGCACGCCGATCACCCCGGGCTTGCCGCGCTCGATGATGTGCGGGAAGTGCCCGGTCTCGCCATCGCCGTGGGGAACTCGCGAGACCGGCGCCCAGGCGATCGGCGAGCGCAGGTCGTCGGCCACCCGGCCGCCGGCGCTTTCCCCCAGGCGCAAGCCGTCGCCGTTGCAGCCCGGCGGCGGCAGCGGCAGCAGGGTGTTCAGGGTAGGGGCCAGCTCGGCGCGGCGCTGCGGATCATGGGGAAAGCCGCCGCAGGCCAGGACCACGGCGCCTGCCTTGATGCGCAGGAGTCCCTCGGCGCTCTCGACCAGCGCGCCGACCACCTTGCCGTCACGCAGCAGCAGTTCGCGGGCCGGCGCCGATTCGATCAGACGCACACCCAGGGCTTCGGCGGACTTGGCCAGGCGCGCCACCAGCGCCACGCCATTGACCAGGTGCATGGCGCGACCGTAGCGCAGCAGGTGCCAGAGGTGGCTGGAAAGGCGCCGGGCGACATGCAGGAAGGCTGGCAGCGAGCGGGTCAGGTCGAGGAAGGCGGCGAGGTCGGCACCGGCCATGATCGGCATGCCCATGAACGAGGTCTCCCGCAGGGTCTTGCGCAGGCGCGGCAGCAGCGGGCCCAGTTGTCGCGCGTCGTAGGGCGCGGCGACCAACTGGTGGCCGCCCTCGGCGGCGCCCGGCGTGTCGCCATGCATATCCGGGATGCCGTTGCCGTCGACGAACCGCAGGTGGGTGTGACGCTCGAAGAAGGCCACCATGTGCGGGCAGGCTTCGAGGAAGGCGTCGATCCGCGCGGCGTCGTAACGCTCGCCCAGTTCGTGGCGCAGGTAGGTACGCGGTTGTTCGATGTCCTCCTCGATGCCGGCGCGACGCGCCAGCGGGTTGCGCGGCAACCAGGCCCAGCCGCCGGACCAGGCGCTGGCGCCGCCGAACACCGGGTCTTTCTCCACCAGGACTACCCGGCGCCCGTGCCAGGCCGCGGTCACCGCCGCCGCCAGCCCGGCGGCGCCGGAGCCGACGACCAGCAGGTCGCAGGTTAGCGGGGTGGTCTCGACAGCCGCAGAGGTCATGCTTTCTCCCTTTTTCAAGATTTCGGAACGATGTTCCATATTCTAGGGAGGCAGTGCCTGGGCACCAAGCCGCTCGGCGCAAGGAGCGGGCGATCATCGGCCAGGTCGCCGCGCGGCCGGGGCCCGCCAGGGAAGAGGGAGACGGTAGGGGAAAGGCCCGGCGCAGGCGCGCCGGGCCGAGGACGTCAGCGCGCTTCGCCGCCGCCCTGGACCGCGGTGGCCTTCTTGCGCACCGGGAAGGGGAAGTAGAGGGCGCGCAGCAGCGCGACGCGCTTGATCACTTCGCCGATCAGCAGCGAGGCGATCACCGAGATCACCAGGGCGACGCTGGCGGAGGCCGGTTCCGACAGGCCCAGGTGGACCAGCAGGTTGAAGGTCTTGTGCTGGATCTCGCCGTGGAAGATCAGCAGGATCAGGGTCGACTGGCCGATGTAGGTCATCGCCTTGCCCAGCCAGTCGATCTTCATCATCAGCCCGGACAGCGCCCAGCACAGGTAGACGCCGCTCACCGCCTGGACGGTGGCCCAGAACCAGTGGTCGTAGCGGCGCTGCGCCATGTCCACCACCGTCGGGTAGTAGAGGAAGCTGGCGGTGGTCACGGCAAGGGCGATGCACAGGGTCAGCAACGAACTCTGGTGGCGACGCAGGACGTCGCGCAGGACATAGCCGAACATGAAGTGGGCGCTGCTGATCAGGGTGATGTCCAGGCTGAACGGCAGGCCCGGCAGCAGGTACTGTTCGCCGCCGAACTCCACCGGGATCTGCCAGAACGTCTTGAGGAACAGGATGCCCAGGCCCAGTTGCACGGCCAGCAGCACGCAACTGGCGGCGAGGGACAGGCCGAGACGCTGGATGACGCGCAGCATGAACCAGGCGAACAGGGTCGCTACCCAGAAGTGCGGCAGGTACCAGAGCGCCTGCCAGGGCAGGGTGTCGACCGAGGCGTACAGCACTCCGCCGATGTCCGGCAGCAGCGGCTGGCCGCGCAGCAGGTCGCGGAGGATGACGTAGCCGAGCATGGTCACGAAGAACGGCTTGAGCAGGGCGTCGGCCTTGCGCAGGGCCATCTCGCCGAAGGGTTGCTCGGTCCTGAAGAACACCCCGGAAATGAAGAAGAACAGCGGCAGGATGAACGGAGAGAGCAACGGATAGAGCACGGTCGGCGAACTGGCGACGAACCAGCTGTGTCCGAAGACGATGATCAGGATGCCCACGCCGCGGGTCACATCCATCTGAATCCAGCGTTTTTTCACTTTGCAACTCCCGCTTGACGCGCTAACTCACAGTGGTTGTTCGAAGGCCCCCAGGGCCAGGCTCCCTACCCGGAGCCGTGGGTCAATCGGTGCGCCAGGGCCGCAGCCAGAGCGCCATGCCGAGCAGCGCCAGGCAACCGGCGACGGTGCCCAGGCCCAATTGCAGCCAGATGCCGTCGATGCGGAACAGCAGGCCGGCGGCGAGCGCCATGGCCAGGGCGCTCAGCAACCACAGCCGGGCCCAGGGCAGGGCGCCGAGCAGGGCCTGGCGACGCATCAGCAGCAGCGCGGTGCAGAGCACCCCGCCAAGGGCCGCGAGGGGAATCCCCGGCAGTCCGAAAATCAACGGCAGGACCGCCAGCAGCGCGGCGTTCAGCGCGCTGCCGAGCAGCTCGCAGCGCAGCGGCAGGCGGGTATCGCCGGCGGCGTAGGCGTAACGCGCCAGCAAGGCATTCCAGGCGCCGAACACCAGTGGCACGGCGAACCAGGCCAGCAGCGCCGGCAACGGCGAGCCGGCGGTCTGCTGCGGCAGCAACAGGGCCACCAGGCCGGGTGCGGCGGCGACCAGCCCGACCCCGGCCGGCAGGGTCAGCAGGCTGGCGGTCTCCAGGCCGCGGCGAAGCAGGGCCAGACGCTCGCCACCCTGGCGTCGGCTCATCATGCCGAGCAACACCTGGTTGAGGCTCATCAGGGCGATCAGCGGCAGGTTCATCAGCTTGCGCGCCAGGTTGACCCAGGTCACCGCGCCTTCGCCGAGCAGCGAGGCCACCAGCCGCTCGACCAGCGCCAGGCCCTGGCTGGCGGCGTTGCTCAGCAGCAGCGGAGCGATGCGCCCGCCAAGCTCGCCCAGTTCGGTGCCGGACAGGCGCCAGTGCCAGGGCCGCCAGCCCTCGATCCACAGCGAAGGCAGCAACACCAGCGGCATCAGCAGGCTGCCGAGCAGGCAGGCCAGGGCCAACTGTTCGGGCTGGCTGGCCTGGCCGTGCAAGGCCAGGTAGAGCACCGGCGGCAGGTTGAACAGCAGCGAGCCGAGTCCGGCCAGGACGAAGCGCTCGGCGGCCTGCAGGGGAATGCTGAACAGCGCATGGAGCATCAGCCCCGGCACGCACCAGGCGAGGATCCGCAAGTTGGCCGCGGCCTGGGCGCTGGCCGTCTCGGCCAGGCCCGGGCCGAGCAAGCGCACCAGCCAGGGCGCCGCCGTCAGCAGCAGGAGACTGAGCGCTACGGCGATACCGAGCAGCGCCGGGAGGATCGCCGCCAGCCAGTCGAGGCGACGTTCTCCCTGGCGTTCGAGGAACAGTGGCAGGGCCGCCGCGCTGAGCACGCCGCCGGCCAGCGACATGCGCAGGGCCTCGGGCAGGAACAGGGCGATGAGGAAGGCGTCGCTGCGCTCGCCGGCACCCCAGGAGGCCACCAGCAGCCATTCGCGGGCGAAGCCTAGGCACAGGCCGAGCAGGGTGGCCAGGGTCAGCCAGAAGGCGGAGCCGAGCATCTCAGGCCTCGGCCCCGCGCTCGAGCTGTCGCTTGAGCTTGCGATAACCCACCGCCCGCGGTTGCGGCTGGCGTTCCGGGAATAGCCGGCGGGCTTCCAGCAGGTTGATCCCGACCAGCAGCCAGAACAGGCCGATCATCACCACGGCAAAGCTGAAGTAGTGGTCGAACAGGCCGCTGACCAGCGCCGCCAGGATGCCGCCGGTGCTGCCCAGCCAGATCGCGTTGTCGCGGGTCAGGCGGATCGGGCCTTTCTCCGGACGGGCTTCGCGCCACCAGCGCCAGGTCACCGCGATGAACAGCAGCATGCCGCCGAGGCCGACCTTGTACATGAAGTTCAGCCACAGGTTGGAGATGCCCAGGAGGTCGGTGCCCGGCACCGGCGGGTCGACCTTGAAGCCGATTCCCAGCGGATAGCGGGCGACGGCCTTGGGGAACATCCGATACTCGTCGAAGCGCACCTCGGTACTGGCGTTCTGCGGCGAGAAGATGGTCGCCAGGCGCTCCTGCAACGGCGGGTAGCTGAGCACCAGGACCACCACCAGGCCGACCCCGAGCAACAGCAGGCGGCCGGTGTAGGGCACCTTGCGCAGGGACATCCAGAACAGCACCACCGCCAGGCTGAGCATCGCCCCGCGGGAACTGGCGAGGAGGATCGCGGCGGCGCCGAGGACCGCCACGGCGAGGCCCAGGCCGCGCCGCCAGCCCTGGTTGGCGACCCCGTAGCAGAACGCCAGGGGCAGCAGCAGGGCCATGATCCCGCCGGTGGCGTTGGGGTGCATCCATGGCGAGCCCATTCGCGAGGAAAGCGCCTCCAGGCCGAACTTGAGGGTGTCCAGGTTGGCGTAGTTGAACATCGCCAGGATCGGCGCCATCCCCGACGCTGAGCGGTAGCGGATGAACACCGCGATGGACATCAGCAGCATCGCCAGGGTGCCCAGCAGCAGGGCGATGACCAGTGTCTCGCGGTTCTTGCGTTCCACCAGCAGGCGTCCGGCGAGGAACACGATGGACAGGTTGAGCAGCCAGCGCAGCCAGTTCGACAGGCCGCTGGCCTCGGCCTTGATGCTGACCTGGCCGACCACGAACGGCAGCACGGTGAACAGCATCAGCCACAGCAGCATGCGCTCGGTGGAGCGGTAGCGCAGCGCCGGCGCCGGCGGCAGGCGCGAGAGGAAGATGTGCCAGAGCACCGCGCCCCAGGTCAGGGCGAGAATCGCTTCGCTGACCGTCGAACGGATCCCCACGTTGACCGTGGAGTAGGGCATGAAGGTCGCCACCAGGGCGAACAGCAGCAGCCCCAGAACGGGAAGCGCAGGATGGTGACCGCGGCCGCCAGGCCGACCATGGCGGCGCCGGCCTTGGCCGGGCTGAGCATCAGCAGCGCTCCGCCGAAGGCCAGGCCGAAGACGACAGCGACGAGGTTTCCCAACGACATTCTCAACTCAGTTCCTCGATCAGTGCGGCCAGCCGTTGCCGGTAGGCTTCGCGGTTGAAGCGCGCGGCCCAGGCGATGAGTTCTTCCGCCGAGGCTTCGCGCGGCGCATCGGCCAGGCGCAGCATCAGGCGTTCCAGGGCGGCGCCGTCGCTGGGCGAGAAGCGCGGCGCCGACGGCGGGGTGACTTCGTCCAGCGAGGTGCCGCTGGCCACCGCCACCGGCGTGCCGACGCTCAGCGCCTCGACCACCGGCAGGCCGAAGCCTTCCGCGTAGGACGGTTGCCAGAGCCGCTCGGCCTGGCGGTACAGCGCGTGCAGTTCGGCGTCGTCGAGCCCGCCGAGCGCGTGCAGGCCGGGCAAGCCGCGTTGTTCCTCGGGCAGGTGGTCGAGGCTGCCGACCAGCACCAGCGGCGGCACGCCGGGCGCCTGGGCGCGCGCCCGGGCCCAGGCGCTGACGAACCAGGGCACGTTCTTGCGCAGTTCGCGGGTACCCACCAGCAGCCAGTAGCGTGGCGGCAGGCCGCGTGCCGAGAGGTCGGCGGGTTCGCCGGCGAAGCCGTCGACCTGGTTGGGCAGCACCCGGACTTTCCCGGCGACCCCGGGAAACAGCCGCACAGCCTCGTCAGCGCTGTACTGCGAAGGGGTCCAGACACGGTCGGCGACACGCAGCGCATAGGCGATCGACAGGTAGTCGCTGACTCGATAGACCAGCGCCTTCAGGCGGTTGGCGTGGTAGTTCTTCAGGGTGATCTGGAACAGGTCGTGGATCAGCAGCGCATAGCGCACGCCCGGCGGACGCGGCGGTAGCGGCAGGCCCATGTTGAAGGTGCTGATGTACAGGTCGATGCCCTGCTCGCGCAAGGCGCGCGGGAGGAACCCGGCTTCGAAGCGCAGGCGCTGGTGCGGCTGGTGCATCGCGGTGCGCGGGCAGCCCCACGGCGGGCAGACCGCCTGCTGGCGCAGCGGGTCGTCGAGAGGGGCCACGGTGAAGCGGGTCACCTGCGTGCCGGGCAGGCTTTCCAGGGCCTGCTCCATGGCATAGACCTGGCGGCTGATGCCCGAGTGCGGCGAGCTGCCGACGGTGCGGTAGTCGAGTCCTATGCGCATGCCGGCGCTCCTTCGGCGAGGCCGGCGTAGACCTGTTCCAGTTGGCTGGCGGCGACGCTCCAGTCGTGCGCGCGGCGCGCGTAGGCGCGGCCGTTCTCGCCCAGCACGCGGGCCCGCGCCGGGTCCTGCAACAGGCGCACCACGGCGTTGGCGAGCTGCTCGGCGGATTCGCCGCCGAGGTAGTCCTCGCCGTCCCGCAGTTCCAGGCCGGAAACGCCCTGCGCGGTACTCGCCAGCGGCAGCCCGGCGGCCAGGGCCTCGAGCACCTTCAGCTTCGAACCGCCGCCATGGCGCAGCGCGGCGAGGAACACCGAACTGCTCGATTGCAGTTGCAGCAGGTCGGGAACGAAGCCCTGCCATTCGATGCGCGGATCGCTCCAGCGTTGCGCCCAGTCCGCCGGCAGCGCATAGCCGCAGACGCTGATGCGCGCCTCGGGGCAGTGTGCCCAGACCCGCGGCAGGATTTCGTCGAGCATCCATTCCACGGCATCGACGTTCGGTGCGTATTCGTAGTTGCCGAGGAACAGCACGCGCTGCGCTTCGGGCGTCGGCCGGGCGGCGGCGAAGTGCTCGCAATCGACCCCGTTGACCACCACTGGCACCGGGCGCCCGAGCATCGCGCCGAGCTGCCGCGCATCCTTCTCGGTCACGGCGACGACCGCCGCCGCCTGGCTCATCACCCGGCGTTCCCAGCGACGGTAGCGCCACTGGTCGTAGCGCACGAAGGGCAGCGCCCAGCCCGGCAGGCGGTCGTAGGTGGCGGCACCGAGGGACGACTCGACGTTGTGCTCGGTGAGCACGAACGGCTGGCCGGCGTCGCGCAGCGGTTGCTCGTAGGGCTGGAAGCTATAGCTGTGCTCGACCTGGACCACGTCCCAGGGCTCGCGCAGCAACTCCGTGGCGGTGCGTTGCAGCTCCGCCGACAGGCCGTTGACGCTGGCCAGCAGCGGGTAGGGCGCGAACAGCGCGGCGAGCAGCGTGGAGAGGCTGCGCAGCGGTCGGCGCGGCAGCACGACCAGGCGTTCGAGGAAGGGCTCCAGGGCCTGGCGGTCCTCGGCGCTCACCGGCTGCTTGCTGTGCAGCAGCACAGTGATCCGGTGGCCGCGTGCCGCGAGGCTGCGCAGCAGGTGGTACTGGCGGGTCTTGCCGCCGCTGGTGGTGGGCCAGGGCGAGTAGGGCAGGATCCAGAGAATACGCATGGGTGGCTTCACTCCCAGACCAGCATCTGCAGGCTGGACTTCACCGGGACTTCCAGGCCGTCGCTGCCGCTCAAGGGCGTGACCTTGCCGCTGAGCGGATCGTGCAGGGTGGCCTCCTTGAGCTTCGGCAGGCGCACGTTGCCGCCGCGGGCCGACCAGAACAGCCAGACGTTGCGGCCGTCCTCGCGGGTCCAGCCGATGCTGAAGGAACCGTCGGGCAGGTCCTCGGTGACCGGCGGGTCGGCCGGGCGCAGCTTCGGCCCGGTGACCTTGAGGAAGCGTTGCAGGGCCAGGTAGACCGGCTTGGGGTTGGCGTCCAGGTCGAGCAGGCCGTAGTCACGGTCGCGCACGCTGGCGCGCTGGTCGAGATCGCTGAGGGTGAAGAGGAAGATCCGGTCGTAGTCCAGCGCACTCATCAGCGCCAGGCGACGCAGCACGTAGTCGGCCTGGCCTTCGACGCCAATGATGTCCTGCAACTCCTTCGGCCCCTTGTAGGCCGACCAGCCCCACTCGGTGCTCCAGATCGCCGGCACGCCGGCGTTGCGCAGGGCGCGGTTGATCTGGTTGGCGTGGGAGACGAAGTCCAGGTTCCACGGGTAGTTGCCTTCCGGCAACTGGGTATAGGGGTGGTAGGTGGCGATGGTGCCGAGGCTCTCCACGCCCAGGTGGCCGAGGGCATCGAACATGGTGCGGCCGTCCGGCATCTCGCTGAAGAAGGCCATGCCGGCGGAAACCACCGGCTTCTCCGGGTCGACCATGCGCAGGGCGATGGTGCTGGCCTGGAGCAGCTTGGCGTAGCCTTCCGGATCGGCCTTGGGCCGCCAGAAGCCGATCAGGTTGGGCTCGTTCCATACCTGCCAGGCGGCCACGCTCGGGTAGCGCTGCGAGAGCATCGCCATGCGCCGGGCGAAGACTTCCGGGTCGCGCGGCGGATACTGGTCCTGGAAGGGCGAGTAGAACGGCGCGGTGGTGATGAAGCGGGCCGAGCCGACCAGGTAGAACACCGACTTCAGCTGGCGCGCCTCGAGATCCTTGACCAACTGGTCGAGGGAGGCCAGCTGGTACTGGTCCTCGGCGGTTTCCAGGCGGTCCCAGTGCAGGTCCAGGCGCACCCACTCCAGCCCCAGGTCCTGCAGGCGGTCGATCTGCTTGTGGTAGCGCTCCGGGCTGAACCAGAGGAACTGCGCGTTGACCCCGAGGAAGTCTTTCCAGACCACCGCGCGAGGCGCCTTCAGTACCTGGATCTCGGCGTCCGCGGGACGCCCCCAGAACACCAGCAGCAGTACCACGGCGAGCAGCAGCGCGCTGCCGCCCAGATAGAGTCCCTTACGTGCCATGAACGGTTCCCACCATGTCGTTGAACAGTGCCTGGAAGCGCAGCGCGGTGCGCGGCCAGGTCCGCGCATGGCCGATCGCTCCGGCGCGCTCGGCCCAGGCCTGTGCCAGGCGGGGTTCGCGAGCGAGGTTCAACAACTGTTCGGAGAGGGCTGCCACGTCTCCCTGAGGGTAGATGGCGCCGTTGCCGCTGGCGACTTCCTCGGCGAACGCGCGAGCGTCCGAGGTGATCGCGCCGCGCCCGCAGGCTGCCGCCCAGGACAGGGCGCCGCTGGTGCCGCGCTGCTGGCCGAGCAGGCCGAGTTTCTTCGACTCGCGGTACGGCAGGACCATCACGTGGTGGGCCTGGATGGTGCGCGGGATGTCCGCGGCGGCCAGGTTCAGGTTCCAGTCGATGGCATCGGCCAGGCCAAGCTCGGCGATCTGTGCCTTCAACTGGTCGAGGTAGTTGCCGCCGGCGCCGAAGGCCATTTCCGCGGCGGTGCCGCCGGCCAGGGTCAGGCGCACGCGCTGGCGCATCTCCGGCGCGCTGGCGAACAGGTCGGCGAGGGCCTCGAGCAGGTCCTCGATGCCTTTGCCGCGATAGATGAATCCGAAGTACAGCAGGCGCAGGGTATCCAGCGACGGCAGCGGCACCGCGGCGATCTCCAGGTTGCCGTGGTTGATCACCTCGACCCGCCCGGGCGGCAGGCGCATCCGCCGGGCCAGGCACTCGCCGCCCAGGCCGGTGAGGGTCACCAGGCGCGTCAGGCCCTGGGCCACGGCACGCTCTTCGCGCAGGGTCAGCGGGTCGGCGAGCACCACGGCGGCCTGGGGCAGGGGGGAGGGCAGGCGTTCCAGCAGGTTCAGCGGCCAGGGCAGGCGCTCGCGGCGCCAGACCATGCGCTCCGGATCGTGCACGGTGGCGCTCAGCGGCAGGCGCGGGAAGCGCTTGCGCAGCTCGCGCAGGGCGATGAACTCGCCCAGGCGGCCGCCGCCGAGTTCGGCATGGACCAGGTCGAAGGCGTTCCAGTCGACGCTGTCCAGCCGGCTGGCGATATTCGCGCTGTCGGCCGCCACGCCGGCGAGCGGCGTGGCTACTTCGATGCCGAGACCCTGCAGGGCGTTGCGGAAATGACTGGCATAGTCGGCGATGCCATTCTTTTCCGGCGGCAGGGGCGCGAGGAGGGCGATCCGCATCAGAACGCGCTCCGGTAGCGGGCGATGGTCTGCAGGACCTTGCTCGGCACCTCGAAGCGGCGCCGGTTGATGATGATCCCGTCGACCTTGCCGAACGCCGTGGTGAGGATGGTCAGCGCATGCTCGACCACCGGCACGGTGCTCTTCTGCGCCTCCACCACCAGGGCGATCAGGTCGGCGCGGCGCAGGGCGATGAAGGCCTCGCGACTGTCCAGCAGGGCCGGCGCGTCGAGCAATACCACTTCGCCCGGCTGGGCCGGCTCGCCGCCGACCCGCACGCGCACGCCGTTTTCCTCGAGCAGGCGGCGCAGTTGCTCGATGATGAAGGTCACGCCTTCGCCGTGGCGCGCCGAGGTCAGGCCCAGGGTCAGGCCCTTTTCCTCGATGCGCGCGTAGGGCAGCAGCCCGTACAGCCGGTAGATGCTGGCGGTGAAGGCGTTGCTGCTCTCCGCGGTGCTGTTGCTCAGCTCCGGCAGGGTGGTCCACAGCGGCAGGCCGAATTTCTCCTCGACCAGGCCGCCGTCGTGGATGCGCTGGTCGAGCAGGTAGCAGAGATAGACCACCAGCAGGCCGACGGCGAGGCCGAAGGGCACGGCGAGGAACAGCATCAGCAGGGTTTTCGGGAAGATCCGCCCGGGGTTGTAGGTGGCTTCCTCGATCACCGAGATGTTGCTGATCTGGCTCTTGTCCAGTTCACGGTCGATCCGCGATTTCTCCAGGCTGTCGACGTACAGCGCGTAGTTGCGCTCGGTGGCGTTCAGCTCGCGCTGCAGGCGCGCCAGGGTCGGCTCGATGTCCAGCGCTTCGCGCCGTTGCGCCTCGAGTTCGGCGAGCTGCTTTTCCTGCTCCGCGAGCTGGGTGCGCAGGGCCGCGTTGTTGCTGGTCTCGTCCAGCAGGACCCGTTCCAGGTGAGTGGTCAGGGTGTTCGGCGCGCGGTCCTCGGAACTCTGCACGGTGGCGCCTTCGTCCTGGACTTCCTTCTCCAGGGCACGGATCGAGGCGTCCAGGGCCTTCACCGGCGGCGCGTCGTCGGTGTAGGTGCGCATCATGTCGGCGCGTTCCAGGCGCTTCTGGTTGAGCAGCCGGCGCAGGTCCTGCTGCGCCGGGTTCAGCGCGATCTGCCGCACCGTGACGATCTCCCTGGGCAGCCCCTTGAGTTGCTGGCGGGTGGATTCCAGGGCGCTGTCGGAGGAGGCGATCAGGCGGATCGAGTTGAAACGCTCGCCGCGCAGCACGTTGATCCGCTCGGACAGGTCCTGCAGGCGGTCCTCGATGCTGGATGCGCCGATCTCGTTGAGGTGCTTGAGGATCTGCGCCTTGTAGCTCTTGATCTGCGCCGCGCTGTCGGCGGTCTGCGCCTCGTAGAAGGCGTACAGGCTCTTGCGGCCGAGCGCCTGGGTGCGCTCGTCCATGTAGATCTCGATCCAGGCCTTGACCACTTCCTGGGCGACCTCCGGCTCGCTCCAGGTGAAGCTGATCTCCATCACCGTCGAGCCGGCCGCGTGGGTGACCTCGAACTTCTTCTCCAGGTCCTTGGCCAGGCGCTCGACCGCGGTGGTTTCCTCGATCACGCCGAAGGTTTCCAGGGTCACGCGAATCCCGTCGAACACCGCGCCGATGGCCTTCTTCACATAGAACTTGGTGCGCTTCCACAGGCCCTCCGGCGGCGGCCGGTTGGCCAGCACCTCGAGGTAGCGTTCGGCCACCTGGCGGACGATCGGCCGGCCGGTGAGCAGGCGTTCTTCGTCGACGATAGGGTCGCGCTGGGTGCTCGGCATCACCAGCGCCTGGCGGTTGCTGATCTCGATCGGCAGGGTCGAGTCACGACCCGGCTTGACCAGCAGGCGTGCGTTGGACTCGTACTTGGCCGGCAGCAGGAAGGCGCCGAGGACGATGATCACCACCGCGCTGAGGGCCGCCAGCTTGAACTCGCGCTGGTAGATGAACAGCAGGCGCAACAGATCACGCAAGGAACGAATTTCTATCATGGCGATGTCGCTCCTCAGCGATCGTTGTTGACGGTGTAGCTGACGCCGACGCCGATGGACTTGGCGAAGGGCAGCAACTGGTTCAGGTAGACGTCGACGCCCTCGATACGGTCGCCGACCATCGACTTGGGCACGAAGACGATGTCGCCACGCTGCATGGCCAGGGGCTTGCGGCCTTCCGGCCCGATCTTCATCAACTGGCTGAAGTCGAGGAAGTAGGCGTGGTAGCGGCCTTCCGAGTCCTCGCGCATGAGCGCCACGCGGCGGGCGTCGCCCACCGGCAGGATGCCGCCGGCGCCGAGGATCGCCTGCTCCATGTTGTTGGCGGCGGGGATCGGCACGGCCGACGGGTTGCGCACCGCGCCGCCGACGAACACTGTGTTGCCCGGCGCCTGGTTGATGTTCACCGTGACCCGTGGCTCGCGGTAGATCGGCGCGAGCTTGGTGGTCAGCTCGCTGGCGATTTCCTGCGGCGTGCGGTGCGCGGCCTGGATGCGGCCGATGAACGGATAGTAGATGCTGCCGTCGTTGAGCACGGTGTACAGCGTCAGTTCGTAGATGGTGGCGACGTTGAACGCCGAGAGGGTCGGCATCTCACCGGCGTCGCGGACGATCCGCAGGGTGTCCCCGACGCGCACCCGCTCCATCGCCGGCGGTAGCCTGGCGAGTTCTTCCAGGGCACGCTTGCCGCTGTCCACGGTGTCGCTGTCCGGTGCGGGAATCCGTGCGGGGGTGTTGCATGCGGCCAGGGCGAGCATGGCGAGCATGAGGAGGGTGCGTTTCATGAGGGAGCACTTCCTGTAGGTCATGATGTTCACTTCCAGTAGCCTGGAAACATGCTGATGCGGCGCTTGAGGGCGACCGGCAGGTGGCGTTCCAACTGGCCAAGGCGGTAGCCGAGCAGCTTGAACGCGCTACGCAGCGCTATTTCAGGTACGCGATACAGGGCACCGGCGGCACGCAAGGCCTGTATCTCGGCGAGGACATAGCGCTTGCCCTCGCCACCCGCGCCGCCGAAGGCGGCACGTATCCAACGCTCGCGGCCGTAGAACACGCCGATGTCGAAATAGCGGCGGAACTCTTCCAGCAAGCGGTAATCGTGGGAATGGTAGACCTCGGCGCTGGCCGCGTAGCGCACCGCGTAGCCGGCCTGCAGCAGGCGCGCGGCGACGTAGGCGTCCTCGCTGCCGATGACGTCTTCGGGGAAGCCGCCGACGGCCGCCAGGGCGTCGCTACGGTAGGCGGAGAACGAGTCGGAACTGAAGCAGGTCTTGATCCCCAGTTCCGAGGCGTCAGCCAGGCGCTTGCTGCGGCTTTCCGGCGGGTAGTTGAAGCGCCGCGCCTGGGCGCCGAGCAGGCCGGCGCCGGGGTGCGGCAACTGGCGGCCGTAGGCCACGCCGATGTCGGCCTCGGCATAGAGTTCGTCGAGCAGGTTGGCGAAACTGTCGGGCGAGGCGGGAATGGCGTCCTGGGTCAGGTAGATCAGCGCGTCGGCCTCGACCTGCTGGCTGGCCCAGCGCCGCGTCCCGCCGTGGTTGAAGCTGGCCGGCTCGATGACCTCGACCCGCGCGCCGAAGGCGCGGAAGCGCTCCACCGTGTCGTCGCTGGAGCGGCTGTCCACCACCAGAATGCTGTCCGGCTGCCGCCGTTGCGCGGCCAGGGCCGGCAGCAGCCGGTCCAGGTGCGCGCCGGCGTTGCGCGTGGGAATGACCAGGGCGCAGCGCATCAGGCTTTCTTCTCGTCGCTGGCGGGGGCGCGACCGTAGATGTCGTTGAAGCGGACGATGTCGTCCTCGCCGAGGTACTCGCCGCTCTGCACCTCGATCATCACCAGGTCGATGATCCCCGGGTTGCTCAGGCGGTGGCTATGCCCGGCGGGGATGAAGGTGGATTCGTTGGTGTTGAGGAGGAACTCGCGCTCGCCGTTCTCCACCAGCGCCATGCCGCTGACCACGATCCAGTGCTCGCTGCGATGGTGGTGCATCTGCAACGACAGCGAAGCCTTGGGGCGCACCACGATGCGCTTGATCTTGAAGCGGCGGCCTTCCTCGAGCACGGTGTAGGTGCCCCAGGGCCGGCTGACCGTGCGGTGCAGGCGGAAGGCGTCGTGGCCGCGACGCTTGAGTTCCTGGGCGACGAACTTGACGTCCTGGCTGCGCGCCGCGTCGGCCACCAGCAGGGCGTCGGGGGTGTCGACGATGATCAGGTCGTGCACGCCGACGGCGCCGACCAGGCGCTTCGGCGAATCGATGTAGCAGTTGCTGACGTCGTGCAGCACGCTTTCGCCGCGCACCTGGTTGCCGTTCTCGTCCGCCGCGCTGAGTTCGCGCAGCGCCTGCCAGGAGCCGATGTCGCTCCAGCCGATGGAGCAGGGCACCACGGCGACCTTGTCCGAGCGCTCCATCAGCGCGTAGTCGACGGAGATGTCCGGCGCCTCGGCGAAGGCCCCGGCGGCCAGCTCGCGCTGGCGGCACTGGCCGTTCTCCAGGCTGCTGCCGTCGGCCAGGGCGGCGCGGGCGGCGATCAGCACCTCCGGCGCGTGGCGCTCCAGTTCCTGCAACACGGTGGCGGCCTGGAAGCAGAACATGCCGGCGTTCCACAGGTACTTGCCGCTGTCCAGGTAGGACTGGGCGGTGGCCTGGTCGGGTTTCTCGACGAAGCGCGCGACTCGGAAACCGTTGCCCAGCGGGGCGCCCTGTTCGATATAGCCGAAGCCGGTCTCGGCGCGCTCCGGGGTGATGCCGAAGGTCACCAGGTAACCCTGCGCCGCGAGTTCGCGAGCCTCGGCCACCGCCGCGGCGAAGGCCTGCTCGTCGCGGATCAGGTGGTCGGCGGGAAGGATCAGCAACTGCGCCTGGTCGCCGAAGTGCTCCTGCACATGCAGCGCGGCGGCGGCGATGGCCGGCGCGGTATTGCGTCCCACCGGCTCCAGCAGCAGGTCCTGGGCCAGGCCGCTGCGGTTGACCGCGCGGTAGTCGTCCAGGGTGCGGAACAGCAGGTCGCGGTTGGTCACCGTAAGCAGGCGGGCGACGTCCGGCAGCCCGGCGATACGCAGGAAGGTCTTCTGCAACAGGCTCTGGTCATCGGCCAGGCGCATGAAGGGTTTCGGCATGCTCTCCCGGGAAACCGGCCACAGGCGGGTCCCGGAACCGCCGGAAACGATGCAGGGGATCAGCGGGGCGACGGCGTTCATCAGTAGACTTCCTTGGTCAGGAGTACGGCTGGCACCGTACGGAACAGGATGTAGAGGTCGAACCACACCGACCACTTGGCGATGTATTCGAGGTCGTATTCCACGCGTTTCTTGATCTTGTGCAGGGTGTCGGTCTCACCGCGGTAGCCGTTGATCTGCGCCCAGCCGGTGATGCCGGGCTTGACCCGGTGGCGCGAGCTGTATTCGCTGACCGCTTCCTCGAAGGGAATGCCGGCGGCCTTGGTCGCCGTGGCGTGGGGGCGCGGACCGACCATCGACATGCTGCCGGCGAGCACGTTGAACAGCTGCGGCAGCTCGTCGATGCTGGTCTTGCGGATGAAGCGGCCGACCCGGGTGATGCGGTCGTCGTCGCGGGTGGTCTGGCGTTCGGCGTTGGCGTCGGTCCTTTCCGTGTACATCGAGCGGAACTTGAAGACCCAGATCAGCCGGTTGTTGTAGCCGTAGCGTTTCTGCCGGAACAGCACCGGCCCCTTGGAGTCGAGCCTGATCGCCAGGGCCACCAGGGCCATCAGCGGGGCGAAGAGGACCAGCGCGATGCTCGCCAGGACCAGGTCCTCGCAGCGCTTGATCAGCGGCGACCAGCCGCGCAGCGGCAGCTCGGACGCGTTGAACATGGGGATCCCGGAAACGTCGACGATGCGGTTGTGGGCATGCCGGAAGGCAGCCATGTCCGGCACCAGCAGGACGTTCACCGGCAATTGCCGCAGGCGGTGGACGATGGCGCCGATGCGCCCCTCGGCGAACCAGGGCAGGGCGACCAGCACCTGGTCGACCTGTTCCTGGCGGATCAGCTTCTCCAGGTCCTTGGTGTTGCCCAGCAGCGGCAGCGAGTTGTAGTTCTCCGGGACCCGCTCGGAGCGGTCGTCGATGAAGCCGATGATGCCGGAGCGGATGTCGTGGTTGCGTACCAGGTATTCGGCCAGGTGCATGCCGCTCTCGGTGAAGCCGAGGATCACCGTGCGTTGCAGGTACATGCCGCGTTTCATCCAGGCCCGGTACAGGCGCAGCACCAGCAGGCGCTGCACGCCGAACAGCAGCAGGCTGCCAGTGAACCAGAAGATCACCAGCTTGCTGCTGAGGTAGGGAAACAGGCCCAGGCCCTGGTACATGAACAACAGCAGGCAGAACGCCGAGGCCCAGGCGAAGAACATGATGCGGAAGCGCAGGCGGTTGCTGAAGATATCGTCGGAGTAGACGTCCAGTGCCTGGAACATGATCACCGTGAGCGCGCCGAAGAACAGCAGCAGCCCGAGCATGTTGCTGCGCAGCTCCACGGGAACCAGGCCGGGGTAGTACAGCAGGAACAGCGCCGGGGCGATGGCGGTGAGCGCGTGTACCAGCTTGGTCGCGACCAGGAAGTACTCGATGAATCCAGCCCGTGTCAGCGACAGGCTATCTACCGACTTCGAATGCATGTTGTTTGCTCTGCCGATCACGGGCAGTCCATTGAGTGGATAGGGAAGAGCAAGGCGGTGAAGCGTCAATTTAGTGACTATTTTTCATTTGCCACGCGGTTTAGTCATTTTCCCGTCGAATAGGTTCATTCGTCGATAGTGGCTTTGTGATAGCTATCTTAGCATTCCCAGGGAAATATCCGTAGTCTGGGTAAGTTTTTTTAGTCAATTTATTGACGTATTTCTGGCGCCAAACTTTTATCCAAACAGTAGACGAGGAAATCTGACGCTGCCAATCCGCGAGCGCTCTGGCCTGGGAAGCGAAGCGGGGTGAAAGGTGAGGGCAGGCCGCTCGGCCAGGTGGCCAGCCGCCGGTTCGACGACCCGCCTGTTCACTGGCGCTGCGGGCCGCCTGGGAAGGATGCGCCTGCGGTTCCATGACGCAGGATGGCCGTTCGAGCGTGCCGATCCGGCTTGGGGTCGTCTTGGCGGACGCTACCCTCGTCGAAGGCGGAAGAGGTTCGAGCCCGTGGCGTGCGCGGACCGGGCTACCAGAACCAGCCGCCGCGCGACAGCTCCTGCTGGCAACTGCGGTACTGGGCGCCGAACAGCGAGGCGCGGGACTGGACCTTCTGCGAGACGTTCTTCAGCCATGGCTTGGCGTCGTAGCTGCGGTTGCGGTAGCCGCCCCAGCCCTCGTGGTAGTTCAGGTACTGGCCGTAGGCGTCCCACTTGGAGACGCCGTTGACCCGTTGGCTCTTCTGGATGTACCAGCCCATGAAGTCCAGGGCGTCGGCGAAGTCGTCGCGGCTGGCGCCCCAGCCGCCGGCCTCGCGCTTGTAGTCGGCCCAGGTCTCGTCCTTGGCCTGGGCGTAGCCGTAGGCGGAACTGACCCGGCCCCAGGGAATGAAACCGAGGAAGTAGTAGCGCGGCGGCAGGGCGTCGTGCTTGAAGGACGATTCCTGGTACATCATCGCCATCGGCACCTGGACCGGCGCGCCCCAGCGCTGCTGCATCTTCAGCGCCGCCTCGTGCCATTTCGGTTTTTCGCGGAAGATCTCGCAGAGGTTATCGGGATTGGCGGGGGGCTTGGTGGCGCAGCCGGCAAGAGCCAGGAGCAGGGCCGGCATCGAGAGCCGCAGCATGAAAGGGGTCCTTTGGCAGACGTCTGGGTCGCTTAACGCTGGCGCTTTATACCCGCTTTCCGGCACTCCATGCATCCCCAGGCCGATTCCCTGCCTGCGGGGGCGTCGGCGCTTCCTCAGGTCGGCCTGGGCGTCTCGGCCTGGCTGGGGGCTCCCTCCAGGCGCGGCCCCCAGTCCTCGACCTGGCCTTTTTCCAGGCGCCGCTCCAGGGTGCGCCGCCAGGATGGCGTCAGCGGCAGCGCCAGGCATTGGCGCAGCAACTCGGCGTCGGCCCGCCTGTCGAACAGCACCTCGGACAGGCGCAACAGCGACCAGTCCGGATGGCGCCGCTCGACCAGTTGCAGGATATCGCCAGCCGCCACCACGCCTTCCTCCAGCATCCGGTAGTACCAGCCGGTGCGCCCGGTCTCCTGCACCCTCAGGGACATCCCGGCGACCTCGAAGCGGTCGTTGAGCTTCCAGCAGGGCATGCGCCCCTGGGACACCTCCAGCAGCGCGGTCCCGGCCCGCACGCGGTCGCCGAGGCAGACGTCGGCTTCGCTCCAGCCGCTGGTGCTGAAGTTCTCGCCGAAGGCGCCCGCCTGCATCAGCAGGGGGTGTTCGCCCAGTTCGGCGATCCAGGCGGCGTAGTGTTCGCGTGGGTAATGGTGGATCGCTTTCTCGACGCCGCCATGGACGCGCAGGTCCCCCTGTTCGTCGCCCTCCAGGCCGACAGGGGTGACCCTGAGCGCACCGTCGCGCGGAGATTTGGCGATGCCGCTGCGCGAGCCGGGGCGGGTGAAGGGCCGGGCGCGGCCGGTGAGAAGGGCATCCAGGGGTAGGGCAGGCAGGGGCATGGGAGGGTTCTCTAAGTCACAGGATAGTGTCGACTAAATACAATATAGAGTCCGCCAAGCCTTCGCCCGCTGTCAAGCCGCCAGACCCTCCGGATGCGTCGATAGCCTCGGTGGGCGGGGGTTCACCGCGTCCAGTCCCCAGGACCTAGCTGAGCTGGCCGTGGGATTCTGAAGCTCGTCAAGAGTTTTGCCGTAATGGTCACGCTGGCTTGCACGCTACGGTGCTTACGACATTACTTTGCGTACGGAACCTAGCGCAGAAGTAACACAAGCAAGTGTTCACTCGATATCTCCAAGCATGAAATGGATTTTCGAATCTATAAATTGTAGCGAGTACTTCTAGTCGACTCATCTACGATAGTTACAATCTGGGCGACATGTCATTAGTACTCTCCATGGGGTGTTTAATGAAGTAAAACGCAGATAAGACATGGTGCCGCTAAGGACCTGCCGAAGAGGGTGTCCGAAAATATCCGGCATTTGTCCGAAGATACTCTAGCAAAAAGATGCTTCATGCTGGTTTTATCAGCTTCCGGGCTAGTAGTACGCATGAGGCGGCGGATGGAAACAATGAAAAGACCGAATCTATCCTGTTGCTGATCCTCCGGGATATGCGGTGATGTTGGGTTTTTTATTGCGGGCGTCTATTGATGAGTCTGCCGCTTCATCTAAGGGCGATATCGATCATACTGCAGTGTTTCGTGTTGCTAAATTGAAAACATAGTCCAAGAGAGGCGGATACCTTCGCGACTCAGATAATAGTAGTGCATGGCATGCGTGCGGAGTAGTGTTAAGCGAGTTAAAAGTAAATATCAGTAGATGGTGAAACGCTCTTGATCTTCACGGTTAAGAGAAAAGTCCTTAAGGACTTAACCTTGCTCCGCTACCGGATAGTCACTGGCTGTTAGCAGGGTCGAGACGAGCTAGCACAAACTGAGAGATCGACAAGAATGATAAATAAGAGAAATGCTATTTTCCTCTCAATGATTCTCATCTTTTTTATCATCGCCTGCATTGGTAGTGCAGGTGTGAGAGTGTGGAATTTTTACACTTTGTTTGACTCGGGGAAAATTGTTGAAAATTTTCGAGCAATGCCGAGACTGTTTAACTCGGTCCCAATAAAGAAGAGCGGAGCGGCTCATTTTTTTGAAAAAAACCTAAGGGATATGCCTGGCTCATTTAGCTTTCAAGGTCACGAGGTTGGCTTTAAAGACTGGTTGGCGAGCAGCAATACCACCGGCCTTATAGTTCTCAGTGACGATCGCATTGCCTTTGAGGAATACTACCTGGGCAATAGTGCGAAAAGCCTTGCTATTGGCTGGTCGCTAAGCAAATCATTAATGTCCCTCTTGATTGGAATGGCAGTTGATGAAGGATCAATACACAGTCTGCTAGATCCTGTGAACCTGTACGCCCCACAGCTTTCTGCTGGCGGATATGCGGGTGTTTCTTTGAGAGATGTGCTTGAGATGTCATCAGGAATAGCTTTCAGTGAGGACTACGGGAATTCGGACTCCGATATCAACCAGCTAGGTAGGACTATAGCGCTTGGTGGATCAGTAAATGAAAAAGTGAGTTCATTGAGAAGAGAGGATGCCCCGGGGAGAGTGCACCACTACGTTAGCGTAGATACCCAGGTGCTTGGTATGGTTTTATTGGGCGCGACTGGTATGGGCCCCTCACAGTTTATGAATCAAAGACTTTGGCCCCAACTGGGTGCCGAATGTGAAGGTGCATGGTTAACAGACGATCGGGGCACAGAGCTAGCATTCGGTGGGGTGAACCTTTGCCTAAGAGACTTTGCACGCATTGGTCTATTATTTCTTCATGGCGGTCGCAGCCTGACTGGAAGTCAAATTGTAAGTGCTGAGTGGGTCAAGGCATCAACCAAACCTCGGAGTGCTCACTTGCGTCCTGGACGTTACATCGAGGATGGTGAGCCAAATCTTGGGTATGGTTACCAGTGGTGGATTCCAGAAGGCAAAGAAGGGGAGTTCTTGGCTATCGGAGTGTACGGGCAGTTTATTTATGTAAATCCACTTAGGCGTGTGGTGATTGCAAAGACCTCCGCGTATGTCGACTACAACGTTGACGGCATCCGTATGGAGCATGAGGCACTTGCAGCGTTCAGGGCTATATCAAGAACAGTAGGGGTGAGGTGAATATAGACATGGTGACCGAACACATATTTGATTTTGAATGGCGCCCTCTGCAGAACTATCTTCGTGATCGAGATATCGCAATACCACCCTTTGCGGCAGATCAAGAGTCAAGAAGTGACGCACTTTACAACTGGATAGTTAGCAAGGGGTATTCAGGAAAAGAAGGACTGAATCTTGGTACTTATTACCATATATCTGATTATGGCGTGATAGGATTGGCGTTGCTATGCGCTGAGAACGTAGGTGATATTTTGAAAGTCATAAAGGCCTATGTCAAGTTGTTCAATCGTGATATAGCTAATGTTGATGTCAAGCCTAGGGAGAATTACGAAGTAGAAATCCATATTTCAGTTAACTTTAAGCCAGAGTGGAATGACGCATCCCGTCAGTTTCATGTAAATGTTATAGCCTCTGCAACCTACAAGCTCATTATGGACCTGTTAGGTAATGACTTTCCCATCTCTGCATTGACAGTACCTGTGCACGGCGCAGATAAAACAATCTATGAAGGTTTCTTTTCTTTGCCTGTGAAGCATGAAGGAAGTGACATAATGTTTAGCTTTCCAGCTCATCAGTTGAATAGAACACTGGTGACTGCCAATCCGGCGGTATTTCAGTCAGCCCTGACTATGGCAGGTGAGAGTTTCAATGCTCTGTTGGAAGTAGAGATGGGAGGGCTCCGTCAGCGAATCGAGTTATTCCTTGAGTCCATACCAGATCAATACCCTAGCTTGGTGACTACCGCAAAGTATTTACGCATGAATGAGCGGACGGTAAGACGTCGCCTGGCGGACGAGGGCTGCACTTATCGCCAGATTGTAGATAAGGCCCGCAAAGAACGAGCAATTGCACTGCTACTGAATTCATCTATACCAGTTGATCGTATTAGCGATATTCTGGGGTACTCGGAAACAGCGAGTTTTAGACATGCATTCAGACGTTGGACCGGGCAGTCTACTACAGAATTCAGAAACAGTTTCCACTGATCTATCTAGTTTGAGATTGGGCAAGGAGCATCTTATGAATTTCAATAATCGTAATAATCAGATTCTGTCTATGGTTGCCGAGACTCAGTTCGATGCTTACGTTTTGGGCTATATTGCGAAGGCGCGGACAATCTCGATTGCTGATGATTCCCTTCGCATTGAGGCCGAAGGATCAGCAATGCTTGCTGGACTAATTAGCGACTCATGCAGGAAACGTCGAACTCAAAAGAATCCATTTCCATATTTGCTACTTCAGATCGCGCACGAAGCCTTGGATCGAACCAGGCTTAATCTCGCAAATATTCGTAATATATCTAGCGCTGATGCATTGTATAAAGAGCTGCTTAGTCAGGCTGCGTGGGACGCCTCAGTTGCTATGGATAATATATCGGAATTTGTCGAGCCAGATCAGGGTAGCGTCGGAGTAATCGAGCGACTTGTCGAGTTTGCACATAATTCGGGCATTGCAGAAGGTCAAAACCTGGCGCTGGAAGCTCTTGCAGTTCTTGGCTTAGACGTCAAGAGTCATTTTTAGATACTAAAATAAAAGATTGCCTCTTTTTCAAGGAGGAAGAGCGTTGAGGATAGTTTGCCTATTGGTATTGCTGAGTATGATCGGCGGCTGCTCCCATTCAGTCACTTTGCAGGAGCGAGCAGAGCAAGAGGCCATTTTTATCCAGGAATTCCGCCAGGAATTCGCCAAGAGGCTTCGTTACCCGCTGTTCGCACCGGGAGATGAGATCCCCGAGGCCGATGTTGTGGTGTTTTTCCGCTTCGCAAGCTCGTCGGGGCGCATAAGCAGTTGCCGGGTACAGTACGGAGAGGGGAATGTTAAGAGCCGCAGTACGCTCGATGAAGTCTTCGCCAGGCGCGTGATAGCCACCTGCCGCGAGCCCGATCTACCGGTTGCTCCGCCCGCTCTGCTGGATGGTGGTGGAGGTTTCGGCTTCAAGCAGAGAGTGATGTTTCGCAAGGAAGTGGAACGCCCCAGGTGAGCAGCGTTCAGCGTCTAGGGTCGTTGCCGCAACTTTTTCCAGCTCATGCTCAATGACGTCTAAACTTTAGTGATGTTGAGCATGAAGTGCTGGTAAAACAGAATGACTCTTACAAGTCTGCTTGTGTTTTTTGGGAGGACTAGCCTGCTCGACGGAACTTATAGATCAGTCGATCTGACCAGCAAAAAAACAATCCTATATGGGATCACCCAGCGCCCCACCTAGCTGCTTTCATGCAGGGCATAAACATGAAGCTCAAAAGCATTAGCATTTTTGCCATACTCGCCCTTTGCTACAATATCACTCTTTGTGTCGCTGAAGAACCAAAGAGCTACTTCCCACCCGGGGATTACTATAGGACTGGAAATAGTGGGCTGCTGACGATATCTCCGTTATTCGAAGGACTTCAAAAGTTTCGGATACGAAGCACTGGGCACAATGCCCATGCTTGCGGATTGAATGGAACTATAGAGTCAGGTCATGTGCAGGTCGACGTCCGTGGCATCGGCGATATGTCGTGCGATGTCGTTTTCAAACTGAATGATGACAGAATTACCATCGAGAAAGGAGTCGCAAGTAGGGACTGTCAGGGCTTCTGCGGGGCGGCAGCAGGTTTTACTGGCACGTATTGGAAGCCTTCCTCAATCTGCGAGCCCGCCTCTATAAAATTCAACGACAAGCAAGTGAAGAAAGCACTGAAGAATAACGAGACAGAGAAGGCCTACTGGATTTCTCGAAAACTGATAACAGAGTGTAGGGATATGTTTGAAGGTTTTGGTTATCTCTCTCGTGTTTTTCATACGGCACATCTCTCCTTGTCTGCCAAAAACCACCAATGCAAGAAGATACTAGAGAAGGGCAGCTTCTTCAGAGACCTGAAGCGAGAGTATTTGCCGGAAAAAATGCAAAATGAATATGACAAGTATTCTACTGAGTTCAATCGTCTAGAAAGCGAGTGCGAACAATCAATGAAATAACAAATTGGCTTCACTAAGCGGAGGAGACTAAGGTGGATAGAGAATTGGATCAGACCCTTCAGCGCAATCTGGAGCGACTATACAATTACTTAGAAAATCCAGAACGAGAGGAGGCACAGCGTGTTCTGCTCGCAGCGGAACCAGAGCCGATCCGAATTACTCACGGAATTCCTGACCTCTATACCGACTGGCTGTCATCCCCCAGCTACTCAGCACAAGGTGGGTTGACGGGGCAACTGACGCAGGTCATAAGCCAGACTGCCGGGCGGCCCGTGCTAGTGTTCGACGACTACTTCAAGGTTCATGAGGTCACTATTCGTACGGTCGCCGAAACCGGAGGAGCCAACAGTATTTCGGTGAGCGACCTCCAGGTGCAATTGAACCAGCAGATCAATACCTTTATCCAAGACCGAATCGATGGTGACAAAGCCGATAAGGTCAGCCGCCTCCAGTCCAATATTTCCTATCTGATTGAAATGGGTATTAATATCGATTTCACCGCCCGTCATGAGCTTCCACCTGGTGGGCGAGGCAACAGAGCTACTATTCCGACCTCTGACCCCAACGGTGAATCAGGTGTAACGATTGGCTATGGCTTCGATGTCGGCCAGCACGATGAATCCGGCATTCAGGCTCTGAACATCGCTGAATCCACGCGCAAAAAAATTCGCCCCGCCCTCGGCTTGAAAGGAGCGAACACCGCGACCTTCCAGGCATTAGCCCAACTCATCCCGGTACTCACAGATGAAGACGGGCTGTCCCTCTTTACCGCCAAGATGATCAAGGTCACTGATCGGATGAAGGTGAAGTTCCAGCAGTGGAGCACCTTACCTCCGGCGGTCAAAACCATAGTGACAGACCTGTATTACCACTATGGTGAGTATTCCTCGTTCCCAAACTTTGAGACTGCTATTTCCCAGAGCGACTGGCCAGCCGCCATTAGGGAGTTGAGGAACTGGAATGGTACTCCCAACAGTACCGATCCGAGCGATGGCATAGCCAGGCGATTGAACAATCGCGCGGACTATCTCCAACGATCCCTGGGACTCTAGAGGAGGCAGCCATGGCCGAGATCAATATCTACCAGAACCCTGGTCAATCCCTGGCTAATATCTATAAGGGTTTTGCCCGTCAATGCAATCCTGGCTTTGTCTTCCCCGAAGCACAGACTATAGAGGCATGGGACATTCCGCTGAAGCTACACCCGGAATTCGTCCCGGGCGGAGACATCAGCAAAGCGGATCAGCAGTATTCGACGTTGCTTGCCCAAGAACTAGCCAACGGCGTAACCATTGGTTTCAGGATGGTCAATGAAAAGGAACGTGTTTGCAACGTTGAGATACTTCCTTTGCTCACCTCCATGGCGCAGAATCTTGATCGAATAAAAGCCCGTTTCGGCAGTGGATATCTTGACCGCTTCAAGGGCAGTCCGAACGTCTATCCAACCGACGTTAGTTTCTCTACGGATGCATCCGGAGGCATTTCGCAGGAATCCGGACTACTGGTTTCCTACGGTGTGAATCTGAGGACACTGACTCCTGGTACTTGGCAGGCAATGACGCTCCCTGAGGATATCAAAGCGTTAGTCGGACCTGGTGTTGGTTTACGTCTGGACGCTCCCAACTTCAGCGACGTATTCAATACGATCAAGTCGGGTCTCCGCTATACGACCGCAGTAGCCTTGCTGCTGGCCTATTTTGCAGCGATCTAGTGTTATCTAGCCCTCTCCTTCGTTAAAGAGGGCCAGATAAAAATTATCACGCCCGCTAAATCATATGTGGATACCATCGCCCTTAATTCCGGAACTCGGAGAAGCGTTATTCCACACTATCAGGTGTTGGAAAACCTCAGCTGGTTGGCCCGCAGCGCTATTTGTAGCGGTTTGCAAACGAAAGTCGCTACATTTATCGAACTATTTTTCTAGAAACCTGTCGACTCCCCACATGGGGAAATTCGTGTCACAGTTATAACTCCACGCTATACGTGTGGATGCCCAAACGATTTGCGTACCGATTAAGCGAGTCCAGTGACCCAAATACGCGCACAAGTTCACGTCGAGAACGTAGCGGGTAATATTGACCATCGGGACTGTAGCGCACTTGGAGCTGCCAACCGTGGCCGGAAGGCGCCGGAATAGCACGTAAGTACCGCGCAGCTCCGGCAACCACTAGTATCTTCAGTGCCTCGGCGCTGATTGACTCACGCATGGCGACTTCGCCTCGATGGTGGCGTGTTATCCAGGGCGGCGGCGATATCTTCCGGCATCAGTTCTCGCTGCGCCTTCTTCGACAGCATCTTGCCTTGCGTTGACTGCCGCGGATTTCCCGGTACCGATTGCGAGCGCCGACTGTCGCGCTGCGCTTGGACGAGCTGGGCGACTTGCAGCACATGACCCAAGCGCTTGTTCTTGACGATGGCACCCTGGTCTATCTCGCAGAGTTTGTCGTAGGTGGTAAAGGGGAGGGCGGTGCCGTCCACCCTGGGCTCGATGCGGCCATCCGGGTAGTGGTAGATCTCGACATGATCACCCGCCAGGCGACGGGACTGCGGAGTGTCCGCTAGCAGATACAGCACCTTGTCGTACTGCACGGTCAACCGCTGCGAAACTCGCCGCGCTTCTCGCCAGGCGAAGATCAGATCCAAATCTTCATCACTGTGCAGCGGGCGATGGCAGTCATGCTCAGAGCGCGGCGGCTTGGCAAAACGCGCGTTGTAGCTGGCCATAAAGTGGGCTGCAAAGGCATTGGCGTCGGGCATGTTGCTGATTCCGCGAAGCCGCAGCTCCTTGACCAGGCGATCCTGCAGAGTGAGGTTCGCACGCTCCACACGACCTTTGGCCTGGCTGCTGTTGGCGCAAATGCTCTCGATGTTCAACTCGTACATCGCTCGGCCGCACTGGGTATAGCCGTCGCCGCCCTGAGGCGCCTTGTGGTTACTGCGGAACACGCTGGCTTTGTCGCTGTAGAAGGCCAGCGGCTTTCCATGCCGCTCCAGGTAGGCGCGGGTGGCGGTGAAGTAGCTGAAGGTCGATTCGGCTTCGGTGAAATGCAGGTGCATCAGCTGGCTGGTTGCATCATCAATGAAGACCAGCAGCGTGCAGGCCGGTCCATGATCCTCGAACCAGCGATGATCGCTGCCATCGATCTGGATCAGTTCGCCGCAACAGGCACGCCGGTTGCGTGGCTGATAGACCTTGGGCGGCCGTTGCTTGCGCGGTACCCACATGCCGGCATCAACCATGATCCGTCGTACCGTTTCTTTGGCCAGCTTAAGGCCGTGGCACTCGACCAGTTTTTCCTGGGCCAGAGTTGGACCAAAGTCGCTATAGTTCCGTCGAATCAAGCTAATGGCGCGATTCTCCAGACCTGGCGACAGCTGCCGGTTACTCGGCTGATCACGTCGACGAGATGTTAGGCCGGTTGGGCCATCCTCGCGATAACGCAGAACCAGCCGGTGCACCTGACGTGTCGTCAGGCGCAGACGCTGCGCCGCGGCGGCAGGTTTCAACCGACCCTCGATGATTGTCTCGATGACCTTGAGGCGATCCAGCTCCCGCATGCTCATTGTGACCCATCCGCAAGTTGCCGCAGTCATGGCGTGCCTCCTGTGATGCAGGAGGGAAACCCTAGACGCCGATTTGGGACATTTCTATTTGGCTAGATCGAGAATTACTATTTGGCCGTAACATCCTGGCTTCGCATAATGACCTCGGCGTTACGTTACCTGCGGCGGCCGCAGGCCGAATGCGAAGCCCGGAAAATCGCCCCGCGCCGGGCGAGCATTTACACGTAACGCCCATTATGCGAGGCCTTGTGCCATTATCTTCTGGCCTACAACAACGCATAGGAAATGCCATGTTTGAGAAAAGACATACTGATGACCTTGTCCGCATCGCTGCTGCGGGAGGTGGCTTCGTTATGGACGCCAGTAAGAGACATACCGATGATCTTGTGCGTATTGCGGCGGCGGCGGCAGCAGCAGCAAAGGGAGGGCGAGTGACCTTCACTGGGATGGAAACCCGGCACACCGATGATCTGATTCGCATTGCTGCTGCTGGCAGAGGTGCAGTCGTTTTCGCCTAATCCTTTGCTTTTGAAAGAACCCCGCGTGGATCCACTGCGGGGTTTTTTGCTTTTTAGCCTCCAGCCCTCTGAAGCCCCGGCAGGTCAAGGGCCGCGACCCCGGCTCGTCGGATCAACGATCCGGCGAACGGAGTCCCGGGCGGAGCGCACCCTTGAACCCACCTCGGCCAACAGCCTCCGCAAGGGAGGGAGGGGAAGCTTTATCTCCCCTGCCTCCCGAGCCCTCGGCGGCAAGAGCGGGATGACAAGGGCAGAGCCCTTGGTGTTTACGGGGTCTGTGCTTCGCGCTGGAGTTGTTCCAGGGCGAGTTTTCGGCGTTCAGTCTCGGGATACTGCGTCAGGGTCTGCTCGATCTCGTTAAGGCGCTTCATCAGCTTCTCCTGGAGCACCATGTCATCGGCTTGGCTGATGCTGTCGGCGCGGATCTGCATGCACTGTTCCAGGATCCACTGATAGTCGTCAGGAGCGGCTTTCTTGCACCACTCCAGTGCCTCCTGGTCGTCCTGCGCTCGTACGGCCATGGCCATCGCTCGCGTCTTGTCGACCGTTGCTGCGCCCAGCGCGAGAGGGAGAAGGGGGAGAAGGAAAATCCGTTTCATGGGAGTCCTTTGTGGGTGTTGCACGGGGTGGCCGGGAGCGATCCCGGCGCAGCCGGGTCCACCATCTCTAATGGTGGACTTTTGTCTCATGGTGAGACTTTTCGAGTTATCGAAGTGCTTCCTGCTCGTAACCGAAGAGAACGCCTTTCAAGGCAATGCGTGCCTGGTTCCTGATATCCGGCGGTAAGGCGTCAAAGCGGCGCAGGATAGGCGCCAGGTCTTCGGATACCGTCCTTTCTTGCTCGGTAAGCAGCAACTCGTCCGTGCTCACCCCAAGCGCTTTTGCAAGGCGCACGATGATCTCGCCTGTAGGGTCTGAGCGGCCGGCTTCGTATGAGGTGTAGCTGGACTTGCTGATACCTGCGGCTTCCACACTTCCCGCTGGGTGAGCTTCTTCGCTTCCCTGAAACGCTTCAGGTTGAGGGCAATGGTCATGGCTCGTTCCTGGTTGGTGGTGCTCATGACTCGATCCTATGCACTGTTGTTCCATACAGTACCGGAATAACGGTACAAAAGTTGTTGATTGTCGGTAGCGGCAAGTCTTATGATCCCGTCCAATAAGTATCGGCATGCCGATATTGACAGGGATTTCTTCAATGCTCGACAAGTTGCACCTCTTCGTTCCGTTCCGCCTCGAGCACATCGAACTGCTCGGGGTGGAAGGGCGTGCGGATCCGGTGCACGTCGTGGATCTGGAAAGCCTGGGCGTGCCGCTCCAAGGGCAGATCAGCCGAGGGGAGGGCGGAGAGCTACAGGCGGATTACTTGCGGCACACCTGGGAGTCACTGAGTACGGGCTTCACGCCTTTGGCGTTCAAGGTGTTTCACCAGTCCTTGGGTAAGCGCCTGATGCCCGGTGTAGAGCTGAAGGCCAGCCCGGCGAAGTTGCTCCAGGGCACAACGTGTTTGGCCCAACCTGCATCCAGAAGGGGCCGAGGTGATGTTCAAGTGGCTAGCCGGAAGCTACCCGGACCTCTTCGCGAAGCTCGATGTGTCAGCGACGCAGGTCTACACCCTGGACTGCACGTATTCCAGCCGGCTGCCGGACGAACGCACGGCGCTCCAGGTCATCCAGGCGCTGACCAACGTCAGCAACGGCCACACCAAGAGTCGCGGCGACAACTACCAGACGTCCGCGTACTGGGGCGCGAAAGAATCCCGCCTAAAGCGCCTGAAGGCGTATCTCAAGCACACCGAGTTTCAGGCCCAGTTGGACGAATTGAAGCGGGCAGGGCGGGCCGATCTGTCGGCTGCTCGGTCTGCTCGGGTCATGTCTGACCCACGGTTGCAGGAGTGGGTGCGCTACCTGCTCCGCATGGAGGCCACGGTAATGCACCGGTGGCTGGAACGCCGGGGCATCCCGTCTCGGCTTGTTGATCTGATCGCCTACCAGCAGCGGCTCCAAGAAGAGGGGCGCTGCCTGATTCAGGAGTGCTGGCAAGCGGTTACAGCGGACCTTTTCGCGGCCTTTGAGGGTATCCAGATGCGTGTGATTGATGATGAAAAGTGCTGGCCGCACTGACTGAGCGACACCTGAAGTACGACCGTAAGGGCAAGCCCAACGATAGCCACGCTCGAAACCTGTTTCGGACGTACCGCAGCCTCAAGGACTACGGGTGGCAGGAAACGATGGACTCCATGTCTCGCCCGACGTTCTACCGGCATATCAAGGAAATCTGCGAGGCCGGCCTGTCGAAAGCCGCCCTGCAGAAGCTCCACGAAGCGGACCGGGCGAACAACGTCGTACCGCTGCTGCGGTTCGTCCAGGTCGATTTCAGCGCCCAGCGCCCCGACTGGTACGTCGAGCCGACCGTGGAGGCCGCGTGATGCTGGTAGCCACCTTGGAAACTCTGGCTCTGTTGGCCTTTGCGGCTACCGTCATCCACGCCGTGGGCGTGTGGGCGCGCAGCGATGGATAAGGTGGCCCACCAGTCGCTCCGCTGGGACCTGGAGCAAGACCTTTCCCACCTCGTCGAGGACGAGCACCTGGTGCGCCAGGTCCTGGACCTGGTCATGCGCCGAGTCGTCCAGGAACAGGCCGCCGAGGCCGTTCGCCGGCAGCGCATCAACCGAGACTTCAAGACGTTCCGGCGCGGCCGGAGCGTGACGCCGCCCGCATGGGCATTTCGTGAACCGGGCACAAGCCCACAAGTTGAACCCCTGAGGTAAATCATATGCTCGCTCTCATCGGCCTGTGCCAGGGCTATTACTCCGATACTCGCAACGTCAATACCGCCAACGGTCCTTCGCAGATTGTTGAACACTCGGTGCTCGTCCAGGTTGAGCAAACCAATAAGTTCGGCATGCCGGAAACCAAGGTTGTCCAGGTCCGTATTTCGAAACGGCATATGGATGGCGGGCTCAATAATGTCTGGAAGATGGAGAAGGGCAAGACGGTGTCCGTCCCGGTATTTATCCAGGCCTGGGCGAGTAAGTCCGGTAACGCCGGATTCGATTATTGGCTGTCGGGCGACGGCATGCCGTTGAAACTTCAAACCGTTCAGAGAAAGCCGCTTAAGGGTCCCGGCCTTTTTCGGCGAAAAAGGACGGGTAGGGGATAAGCATGAATTTTTGGGCTGTGACGGTGTTTGGTTGGCTAGGAAGATGGTTCAACTATCTGCCAGGGCCAAATGAAGACGTTTACGGTCCAGGAAATGCGGGAGTTTCTAACTCCTGCAATGACAATTGCGCAGAAAGCTCAAATCACCGGCGGTCTGTTGACGTTGTTTGTCGCGGTCTGGGTGTTTAAGAAGATGCGCACATCAATTCCACACTAATGGAGTAAGTTCCATGAAACAACTGAAACAACTGTTCTCCCTGGGCAAGCGTGAAGCCGTTATCGGTGGCTCGTTGCTGATGACGTCCGGCCTTTCGATGGCCGCTGAGGGCGATATCGACACTACCAAGGCCCTGGCCTATATCGCGGGCGGCCTGACTGCGGCGGCGGCTGTGACCGGTGCCATGTTCGGCCTGGTGGCCCTGATCGGTGCCGCCAAGAAAGCCCAGCGCGCAGGGACCTAATCGACCCTCAGTCAAGCCGGTGGCGGTCACTCCGCCCCGGCTTTTTTATTGCCCGGAGAAAGGATAAATGAGGATTAAGAAATGTATATCAGCCCTGAAGATATCGCTTTTTATGGCGTGCTTATTGCCATCGTTATTCTTTGCTCAGGGCGCTAGGGCTGAATATTATTATTGGTACATGGGTCATTTTGATAAGAAAGTTTCGTCGCCCTCGGCGGGTTGCGATCTTTATTTCACTGGTATATCTCGCGATCCAGGGCGGGTTTTTGTTATGGAGCCTTCTTCAAATCCAAGTGAGGCGGGCAAGGTTTTCTATTGTGTGGTTCGTTCTGGTGATTGGGTTCTTTTTAATACGACTGTTGTTTTGAAAGGCGATAGGTGTCCCGAAGGGCAGTCTCTCGATTTAAAAGATGGCTTGTGCAAGCCTCCGCCTCCCGAGTGCGAATCTGGAGTGCCGAACTTGTTCAGGAGTTCTAACTATCCAATTATCGTAATTAATGGAAAGAACACAGTTCCTAGTTCTCCGCCGTCTGGCTGTTTGAATGGGTGCGCTTATGAGGCTGATAGTTCTCGGCCAACATCTTGTTATCGCACTCCAGGCTCCACAACTGAGGGGTTCTGCAACTACACGCTCAAGAGCAACGGCCAGAACTGCTCGGCAGATTCCGGCAACCTGGGCGGCACCGGTCCTTCGCTCAGCGAACCGAATCAGCCGCCAGTGACCGACCCGCCTTCGGACCCGAATGACCCGGGCTGTCCGAAGGGCTACAGCTGGTCAGGCACCACGTGCGTGAAGACGCCGACCGATCCCACAGACCCGACCGACCCGAAAGACCCTGGTGGTGATGGTG
The DNA here is from genome assembly GCF_020405165.1 of Pseudomonas sp. PS1(2021). NCBI lineage: Bacteria > Pseudomonadati > Pseudomonadota > Gammaproteobacteria > Pseudomonadales > Pseudomonadaceae > Pseudomonas > Pseudomonas sp. PS1(2021). The sequence continues at coordinate 1,998,095 of NZ_CP084484.1, forward strand.
GTGGAACTGGTGGTGGCGATGGTGGCGGGACTGGTGGCGGTACAGGCGGTGGCGGTGATGGCGGAACGGGCGGCGGCGATGGCGGCACCGGCGGGGGAGACGGAAACGGTGGAACTGGCGGCGGTGATGGCGATGGCGGCGGCACGGGTGGTGGTGGTGATGGCGGGGGAGACGGGCAGTGCGATCCGGCCAAGGACCCGAACAAATGCGGCAGTGGCTCCTCGATCTCCGGCGACGGTGACTGCAAGGTGGCGATTCAGTGCAACGGCGACGCAATCCAGTGCGCCATTGTTCGCCAGGAAAAGCTCGCACGCTGCGCGGATGAAGAGTTCCGTACGGTCGATGACAAGAAGATTCAGGACCTGAAGAACACGCTGGCCGGTGAGTTCTCCGGGCCTGAGTACGAACCCATCAAGGCCACCGGCGAGAACACCCATGACCTGTCGAAGCTGCTCGACACTAGCGGGCGCTTCTCCAAGGCCTGCCCGGTTATTCCTGACGTCTCGTTCCCTGGTTCGGCAGTACTCAGACGGTGTCGCTCAGTAGCGTGTCGTCCGATCTGTGCACGTATCTCCAGTGGTTCGGGTATCTGCTTGTCGCGTTCGCCATGCGCGCCGCGGCTGAAATCATTGCGCGAGGGTTGAACTGATGCCGTTACTGATCGGGGTACTACTGCGGGCCATCGGCTGGTCGCTGATCCCGCTGGGTTGGAAGCTGCTGCGCGGCTTGGGATTCACCGCTGTTGCCTTCGTCGGCGTCAAGGCGGTGATGGATCAGGCCAAGGACTACGTATTCAGCAACCTGGGTGGCGTGCCTGCGCAGTGGCTTCAAGTCCTGGGGCTTCTGCAAGTTGACGTGTGCATCAACATCCTGTTCTCCGCGTACATCGCCCGAGCTGTGCTGTGGGGTATGGACAAGTCTGGCGGCAAGTCCGGCATGCGCTGGACCGGGCCGAAGTAAGCGAGGAGGGGACCAACATGCTCTATCTGCGCACCGGTCTGCCAGGTGCTGGCAAGACTTTGAACGCGATTCGGGAAATCGACATTGAACACCAGCCGGACCCGGACGACCCGACCAAGCGGCTGCACAAGGACCCGGACAATCCGGACCTGCCGCCCAGGACGATCTACTACTACGGCATCCCGGATATGAAGCTGGATCGGCTCAAGTCGAAGTGGGTCGAGTTCGATACGCCCGAAGAGTGGTACAACCTGCCTGATGGCTCGGTGATCGTGATCGACGAAGCGCAACGGGTGTTCGGTAACGATGGCTCCAGGGCGCGCCCGGAGAAAGTCACGCGCTTCGAGACGCACCGGCACCAGGGCCTGGACATTCACTTGATCACTCAGCATCCCAGCTTGCTGTGCACGCCAGTGCGCAAGCTTGTCGGCAAGCACATCAACTTCATTCGGCCCTATGGTCGGGAGAAAGGCATCTTCCGGCATGAGTACGAGTTCTGCATCGACAACCCGGAGCGGCGCAGCAACTTCAAGCAGGCCCAGGAAGAGCGGGTCACGCTGGATAAGGCGTATTTCGGCGTCTACAAGTCGTCGACGGTGCACACGCACAAGCCGATCACGCCCAGCTACATGAAGAAAATCCCGCTGATCATCGCGCTGATGTTGATTCCGATCGGTGTGCTTGTTGGGCTGGTCGTGACCGCCATGCAACAGGGTGATGAGGAGAAAGAGGCGGCTCTTGCGAGGAGTCATGCGGCTGAGGCGTCAGCGGGTGTTCTGCCTGGGGCTGGAAATGCTGTTCAGGCAGCCCCAGGGCCTCCAGTGGGCCGAAATCGGCCGATGAGTTCATCGGTGATATGTCGCCCAGGGTGCCCGATCTGGTGGCCTCGGCGCCGCGCTATGACGATCTGAACAAGCCCAGGGATTTCCCTCGGCCGGTTTGTGCGGCCAGCTCGGACCCGAACTTGATCGGCAAGGCTCCTGAGCGGCGAATTCCGATGGGCACGTACAATGGCCGGGTGATGGTCTGCCAGTGCTACACGCAACAGGTCACGCGGATGCACACGACGTTCGAGTTCTGCATGGACGTGGTGAACAACGGCTATTTCGACGACACGCGGATGCCACCGACTTATGCCAGTGGCAACAGCACGCGAGGCTTGATCACCAGTCCGTCAGTTGACCCGGCGACGGCGATTGAGCGAGGGCGCGCAGCGACATCGCCGACGCCGGGGGATGCGTTCTCGACACGAGTAACCATCGTGCCGGATAGCAGCAGGACGCCCAGGACGCTATGAGCGATGTGAGCCTCTCGGCTCAGGGGTTCTTATCCATGGCTTCGCATAATGACCTCGGCGTTACGTTACCTGCGGCGGCCGCAGGCCGAATGCGAAGCCCGGAAAATCGCCCCGCGCCGGGCGAGCATTTACACGTAACGCCCATTATGCGAGGCCTTGTGCCATTATCTTCTGGCCTACAACAACGCATAGGAAATGCCATGTTTGAGAAAAGACATACTGATGACCTTGTCCGCATCGCTGCTGCGGGAGGTGGCTTCGTTATGGACGCCAGTAAGAGACATACCGATGATCTTGTGCGTATTGCGGCGGCGGCGGCAGCAGCAGCAAAGGGAGGGCGAGTGACCTTCACTGGGATGGAAACCCGGCACACCGATGATCTGATTCGCATTGCTGCTGCTGGCAGAGGTGCAGTCGTTTTCGCCTAATCCTTTGCTTTTGAAAGAACCCCGCGTGGATCCACTGCGGGGTTTTTGCTTTTTAGCCTCCAGCCCTCTGAAGCCCCGGCAGGTCAAGGGCCGCGACCCCGGCTCGTCGGATCAACGATCCGGCGAACGGAGTCCCGGGCGGAGCGCACCCTTGAACCCACCTCGGCCAACAGCCTCCGCAAAGGAGGGAGGGGAAGCTTTATCTCCCCTGCCTCCCGAGCCCTCGGCGGCAAGAGCGGGATGACAAGGGCAGAGCCCTTGGTGTTTACGGGTCTGTGCTTCGCGCTGGAGTTGTTCCAGGGCGAGTTTTCGGCGTTCAGTCTCGGGATACTGCGTCAGGGTCTGCTCGATCTCGTTAAGGCGCTTCATCAGCTTCTCCTGGAGCACCATGTCATCGGCTTGGCTGATGCTGTCGGCGCGGATCTGCATGCACTGTTCCAGGATCCACTGATAGTCGTCAGGAGCGGCTTTCTTGCACCACTCCAGTGCCTCCTGGTCGTCCTGCGCTCGTACGGCCATGGCCATCGCTCGCGTCTTGTCGACCGTTGCTGCGCCCAGCGCGAGAGGGAGAAGGGGAGAAGGAAAATCCGTTTCATGGGAGTCCTTTGTGGGTGTTGCACGGGGTGGCCGGGAGCGATCCCGGCGCAGCCGGGTCCACCATCTCTAATGGTGGACTTTTGTCTCATGGTGAGACTTTTCGAGTTATCGAAGTGCTTCCTGCTCGTAACCGAAGAGAACGCCTTTCAAGGCAATGCGTGCCTGGTTCCTGATATCCGGCGGTAAGGCGTCAAAGCGGCGCAGGATAGGCGCCAGGTCTTCGGATACCGTCCTTTCTTGCTCGGTAAGCAGCAACTCGTCCGTGCTCACCCCAAGCGCTTTTGCAAGGCGCACGATGATCTCGCCTGTAGGGTCTGAGCGGCCGGCTTCGTATGAGGTGTAGCTGGACTTGCTGATACCTGCGGCTTCCCACACTTCCCGCTGGGTGAGCTTCTTCGCTTCCTGAAACGCTTCAGGTTGAGGGCAATGGTCATGGCTCGTTCCTGGTTGGTGGTGCTCATGACTCGATCCTATGCACTGTTGTTCCATACAGTACCGGAATAACGGTACAAAAGTTGTTGATTGTCGGTAGCGGCAAGTCTTATGATCCCGTCCAATAAGTATCGGCATGCCGATATTGACAGGGATTTCTTCAATGCTCGACAAGTTGCACCTCTTCGTTCCGTTCCGCCTCGAGCACATCGAACTGCTCGGGGTGGAAGGGCGTGCGGATCCGGTGCACGTCGTGGATCTGGAAAGCCTGGGCGTGCCGCTCCAAGGGCAGATCAGCCGAGGGGAGGGCGGAGAGCTACAGGCGGATTACTTGCGGCACACCTGGGAGTCACTGAGTACGGGCTTCACGCCTTTGGCGTTCAAGGTGTTTCACCAGTCCTTGGGTAAGCGCCTGATGCCCGGTGTAGAGCTGAAGGCCAGCCCGGCGAAGTTGCTCCAGGGGCACAACGTGTTTGGCCCAACCTGCATCCAGAAGGGGGCCGAGGTGATGTTCAAGTGGCTAGCCGGAAGCTACCCGGACCTCTTCGCGAAGCTCGATGTGTCAGCGACGCAGGTCTACACCCTGGACTGCACGTATTCCAGCCGGCTGCCGGACGAACGCACGGCGCTCCAGGTCATCCAGGCGCTGACCAACGTCAGCAACGGCCACACCAAGAGTCGCGGCGACAACTACCAGACGTCCGCGTACTGGGGCGCGAAAGAATCCCGCCTAAAGCGCCTGAAGGCGTATCTCAAGCACACCGAGTTTCAGGCCCAGTTGGACGAATTGAAGCGGGCAGGGCGGGCCGATCTGTCGGCTGCTCGGTCTGCTCGGGTCATGTCTGACCCACGGTTGCAGGAGTGGGTGCGCTACCTGCTCCGCATGGAGGCCACGGTAATGCACCGGTGGCTGGAACGCCGGGGCATCCCGTCTCGGCTTGTTGATCTGATCGCCTACCAGCAGCGGCTCCAAGAAGAGGGGCGCTGCCTGATTCAGGAGTGCTGGCAAGCGGTTACAGCGGACCTTTTCGCGGCCTTTGAGGGTATCCAGATGCGTGTGATTGATGATGAAAAAGTGCTGGCCGCACTGACTGAGCGACACCTGAAGTACGACCGTAAGGGCAAGCCCAACGATAGCCACGCTCGAAACCTGTTTCGGACGTACCGCAGCCTCAAGGACTACGGGTGGCAGGAAACGATGGACTCCATGTCTCGCCCGACGTTCTACCGGCATATCAAGGAAATCTGCGAGGCCGGCCTGTCGAAAGCCGCCCTGCAGAAGCTCCACGAAGCGGACCGGGCGAACAACGTCGTACCGCTGCTGCGGTTCGTCCAGGTCGATTTCAGCGCCCAGCGCCCCGACTGGTACGTCGAGCCGACCGTGGAGGCCGCGTGATGCTGGTAGCCACCTTGGAAACTCTGGCTCTGTTGGCCTTTGCGGCTACCGTCATCCACGCCGTGGGCGTGTGGGCGCGCAGCGATGGATAAGGTGGGCCCACCAGTCGCTCCGCTGGGACCTGGAGCAAGACCTTTCCCACCTCGTCGAGGACGAGCACCTGGTGCGCCAGGTCCTGGACCTGGTCATGCGCCGAGTCGTCCAGGAACAGGCCGCCGAGGCCGTTCGCCGGCAGCGCATCAACCGAGACTTCAAGACGTTCCGGCGCGGCCGGAGCGTGACGCCGCCCGCATGGGCATTTCGTGAACCGGGCACAAGCCCACAAGTTGAACCCCTGAGGTAAATCATATGCTCGCTCTCATCGGCCTGTGCCAGGGCTATTACTCCGATACTCGCAACGTCAATACCGCCAACGGTCCTTCGCAGATTGTTGAACACTCGGTGCTCGTCCAGGTTGAGCAAACCAATAAGTTCGGCATGCCGGAAACCAAGGTTGTCCAGGTCCGTATTTCGAAACGGCATATGGATGGCGGGCTCAATAATGTCTGGAAGATGGAGAAGGGCAAGACGGTGTCCGTCCCGGTATTTATCCAGGCCTGGGCGAGTAAGTCCGGTAACGCCGGATTCGATTATTGGCTGTCGGGCGACGGCATGCCGTTGAAACTTCAAACCGTTCAGGAGAAAGCCGCTTAAGGGTCCCGGCCTTTTTCGGCGAAAAAGGACGGGTAGGGGATAAGCATGAATTTTTTGGGCTGTGACGGTGTTTGGTTGGCTAGGGAAGATGGTTCAACTATCTGCCAGGGCCAAATGAAGACGTTTACGGTCCAGGAAATGCGGGAGTTTCTAACTCCTGCAATGACAATTGCGCAGAAAGCTCAAATCACCGGCGGTCTGTTGACGTTGTTTGTCGCGGTCTGGGTGTTTAAGAAGATGCGCACATCAATTCCACACTAATGGAGTAAGTTCCATGAAACAACTGAAACAACTGTTCTCCCTGGGCAAGCGTGAAGCCGTTATCGGTGGCTCGTTGCTGATGACGTCCGGCCTTTCGATGGCCGCTGAGGGCGATATCGACACTACCAAGGCCCTGGCCTATATCGCGGGCGGCCTGACTGCGGCGGCGGCTGTGACCGGTGCCATGTTCGGCCTGGTGGCCCTGATCGGTGCCGCCAAGAAAGCCCAGCGCGCAGGGACCTAATCGACCCTCAGTCAAGCCGGTGGCGGTCACTCCGCCCCGGCTTTTTATTGCCCGGAGAAAGGATAAATGAGGATTAAGAAATGTATATCAGCCCTGAAGATATCGCTTTTTATGGCGTGCTTATTGCCATCGTTATTCTTTGCTCAGGGCGCTAGGGCTGAATATTATTATTGGTACATGGGTCATTTTGATAAGAAAGTTTCGTCGCCCTCGGCGGGTTGCGATCTTTATTTCACTGGTATATCTCGCGATCCAGGGCGGGTTTTTGTTATGGAGCCTTCTTCAAATCCAAGTGAGGCGGGCAAGGTTTTCTATTGTGTGGTTCGTTCTGGTGATTGGGTTCTTTTTAATACGACTGTTGTTTTGAAAGGCGATAGGTGTCCCGAAGGGCAGTCTCTCGATTTAAAAGATGGCTTGTGCAAGCCTCCGCCTCCCGAGTGCGAATCTGGAGTGCCGAACTTGTTCAGGAGTTCTAACTATCCAATTATCGTAATTAATGGAAAGAACACAGTTCCTAGTTCTCCGCCGCCGTCTGGCTGTTTGAATGGGTGCGCTTATGAGGCTGATAGTTCTCGGCCAACATCTTGTTATCGCACTCCAGGCTCCACAACTGAGGGGTTCTGCAACTACACGCTCAAGAGCAACGGCCAGAACTGCTCGGCAGATTCCGGCAACCTGGGCGGCACCGGTCCTTCGCTCAGCGAACCGAATCAGCCGCCAGTGACCGACCCGCCTTCGGACCCGAATGACCCGGGCTGTCCGAAGGGCTACAGCTGGTCAGGCACCACGTGCGTGAAGACGCCGACCGATCCCACAGACCCGACCGACCCGAAAGACCCTGGTGGTGATGGTGGTGGAACTGGTGGTGGCGATGGTGGCGGGACTGGTGGCGGTACAGGCGGTGGCGGTGATGGCGGAACGGGCGGCGGCGATGGCGGCACCGGCGGGGAGACGGAAACGGTGGAACTGGCGGCGGTGATGGCGATGGCGGCGGCACGGGTGGTGGTGGTGATGGCGGGGGAGACGGGCAGTGCGATCCGGCCAAGGACCCGAACAAATGCGGCAGTGGCTCCTCGATCTCCGGCGACGGTGACTGCAAGGTGGCGATTCAGTGCAACGGCGACGCAATCCAGTGCGCCATTGTTCGCCAGGAAAGCTCGCACGCTGCGCGGATGAAGAGTTCCGTACGGTCGATGACAAGAAGATTCAGGACCTGAAGAACACGCTGGCCGGTGAGTTCTCCGGGCCTGAGTACGAACCCATCAAGGCCACCGGCGAGAACACCCATGACCTGTCGAAGCTGCTCGACACTAGCGGGCGCTTCTCCAAGGCCTGCCCGGTTATTCCTGACGTCTCGTTCCCCTGGTTCGGCAGTACTCAGACGGTGTCGCTCAGTAGCGTGTCGTCCGATCTGTGCACGTATCTCCAGTGGTTCGGGTATCTGCTTGTCGCGTTCGCCATGCGCGCCGCGGCTGAAATCATTGCGCGAGGGTTGAACTGATGCCGTTACTGATCGGGGTACTACTGCGGGCCATCGGCTGGTCGCTGATCCCGCTGGGTTGGAAGCTGCTGCGCGGCTTGGGATTCACCGCTGTTGCCTTCGTCGGCGTCAAGGCGGTGATGGATCAGGCCAAGGACTACGTATTCAGCAACCTGGGTGGCGTGCCTGCGCAGTGGCTTCAAGTCCTGGGGCTTCTGCAAGTTGACGTGTGCATCAACATCCTGTTCTCCGCGTACATCGCCCGAGCTGTGCTGTGGGGTATGGACAAGTCTGGCGGCAAGTCCGGCATGCGCTGGACCGGGCCGAAGTAAGCGAGGAGGGGACCAACATGCTCTATCTGCGCACCGGTCTGCCAGGTGCTGGCAAGACTTTGAACGCGATTCGGGAAATCGACATTGAACACCAGCCGGACCCGGACGACCCGACCAAGCGGCTGCACAAGGACCCGGACAATCCGGACCTGCCGCCCAGGACGATCTACTACTACGGCATCCCGGATATGAAGCTGGATCGGCTCAAGTCGAAGTGGGTCGAGTTCGATACGCCCGAAGAGTGGTACAACCTGCCTGATGGCTCGGTGATCGTGATCGACGAAGCGCAACGGGTGTTCGGTAACGATGGCTCCAGGGCGCGCCCGGAGAAAGTCACGCGCTTCGAGACGCACCGGCACCAGGGCCTGGACATTCACTTGATCACTCAGCATCCCAGCTTGCTGTGCACGCCAGTGCGCAAGCTTGTCGGCAAGCACATCAACTTCATTCGGCCCTATGGTCGGGAGAAAGGCATCTTCCGGCATGAGTACGAGTTCTGCATCGACAACCCGGAGCGGCGCAGCAACTTCAAGCAGGCCCAGGAAGAGCGGGTCACGCTGGATAAGGCGTATTTCGGCGTCTACAAGTCGTCGACGGTGCACACGCACAAGCCGATCACGCCCAGCTACATGAAGAAAATCCCGCTGATCATCGCGCTGATGTTGATTCCGATCGGTGTGCTTGTTGGGCTGGTCGTGACCGCCATGCAACAGGGTGATGAGGAGAAAGAGGCGGCTCTTGCGAGGAGTCATGCGGCTGAGGCGTCAGCGGGTGTTCTGCCTGGGGCTGGAAATGCTGTTCAGGCAGCCCCTAGGGCCTCCAGTGGGCCGAAATCGGCCGATGAGTTCATCGGTGATATGTCGCCCAGGGTGCCCGATCTGGTGGCCTCGGCGCCGCGCTATGACGATCTGAACAAGCCCAGGGATTTCCTCGGCCGGTTTGTGCGGCCAGCTCGGACCCGAACTTGATCGGCAAGGCTCCTGAGCGGCGAATTCCGATGGGCACGTACAATGGCCGGGTGATGGTCTGCCAGTGCTACACGCAACAGGTCACGCGGATGCACACGACGTTCGAGTTCTGCATGGACGTGGTGAACAACGGCTATTTCGACGACACGCGGATGCCACCGACTTATGCCAGTGGCAACAGCACGCGAGGCTTGATCACCAGTCCGTCAGTTGACCCGGCGACGGCGATTGAGCGAGGGCGCGCAGCGACATCGCCGACGCCGGGGGATGCGTTCTCGACACGAGTAACCATCGTGCCGGATAGCAGCAGGACGCCCAGGACGCTATGAGCGATGTGAGCCTCTCGGCTCAGGGGTTCTTATCCATGGCTTCGCATAATGTATATTATGTTAAACTAGATGCTATGTCAGAAATGTTCATGAGCCTTGTAGGGGTCATGCCGAGATAAGGGGAAAATTCATTCATTTGGAATGTAAGCCATTGCTCTGAAAGGCTTTCTATCCGGCAAGCGCTGGCTTGCAACTCATGGTCTATCTTTTCCGTCTGGTTCAAGGAAAGGAGTGACACATGGCACAATGTCATCAACTTAAGGAATTTTTCCTATAAATATCATATAATTAGCGCTAAATTCAGCGCATAGGAGAAACCCTTTTGGCCCCTCATTCCACACCGTTTGACACCGCCCAGCAAACCCTGGCTTGAAAATTGTACAAAAAATAACCAGTCAGCTCGATTGTCCCGACTTCATCGATACCCACCGCCAGCGCCCTCACGACTTTACCCGCCGACGCCAACTGACCTTCAAGAACCTCGTCCTGTTTTTGCTCAATCAGCCACGCACCGCCCTGCAAACCGAGCTCGATCAGTTCTATCGCGTGCTCAACCAGGCCTCGGCCGAGACCCAGGTGGTCACCGCGCAGGCCTTCAGCAAGGCGCGCGGCAAGCTCAAGCCCGAGGTCTTCGAGAGCCTCAACCAAACCCTTCAGCAACAGCTCGACAGCCTCGGGCTGCGCCAGACGTGGCGCGGGTTACGGGTACTCGCCGTGGACGGCTCGACCGTCCATTTACCGCTGGAGTCGGTCATGACGCGCTTTTTCGGCTGCCATAGCGAGTTTCCCGTTGCCCGTCTGTCCATGCTCTACGACGTCGCCGACGGCCAGACGCTACACAGCCTGATCGTGCCATCCGCAGTCGGCGAGCGCGATTGCGCCCATCTGCACCTCGAGCATCTGCCCGCTGACAGCCTGACGTTGTTTGATCGCGGCTACCCCGGACACTGGCTGTTTGCGCTGTTCGAGCAGCACCGGCGACATTTCCTGATGCGCCTGCCGTGTGGCTACAACGCGCAGGTCAAACAGTTTCTCCGCTCGGGGCAGACAGAAGACACGCAGTTCTTCTCTGCCAGTCATCCCGAGGCGCGCCTGTTCTGTACCGAGGCCGGCGTCGATCCCGCGGGCCGGGTCGAATTGCGCCTGATCCGGGTCGAGCTAGCCAGCGGTGAAAGCGAAGTGCTGCTGACCTCCCTGCTGGATCGACAGGCCTTCCCGGCCGAGGTGTTCGCGGATCTTTACCACCGCCGCTGGGGCATCGAAACGGACTACCGCCGCCTCAAGCAGACCCTCTGCCTCGACAACTTTAGCGGCCGTAGCGTGACGGCCGTGAAGCAGGACTTTCATGCCGGGCAACTGCTGAAAAACCTAGCGCTGCTGATGCAACATCTGCTGCAACCGGTCATCGAGCAGCGCCACAAAGGCCGCAAGCTGCGCTGGAAGGTCAACTTCACCCAAGGGGTGTCACGCCTCAAGAACACCCTGGTCGACCTGCTGGTACGCCCCGGTGTGCAGGGGCTGGCCAACGTGATGGAGTTGATGGCCAACAGCCTCAGCGCTGTGCGCCCGGGCCGCAGCTTCCCGCGCCAGCGTATGCGCCTGGCCAGTCGCGGCTGCGAGGGCTACAAACCGACGCGCTAAGAACAAGCAGCACCCGAACTGCACCGCAAAAAAGCTGGCCAGACAGCGGCCGGCACGCGCTCGCCCGGAAAACGAGAAATCCCGCCCGCCGAGGCGAACCGGCATCCATTAAGCTGGCGTCTGGGTCGCACATGCGCTGAACTGGGGAGCAAAACCAGTGAAGGCACTGCTGCAACCGCGCGTCCAAGCCCCGGGATTTCTTGCCCCGGCCAGGGCTGGGGGCTTAAGTTGATGACATTGACACATGGCATCCCTCGAACGTACCGCCTACCCTGTATTGTCGCGCTCCTATTCGAGGGCCGAGCTTCAGCGTGAATTCAGCTTCTCCGAGGAAGAAGTCACGTGGGTCAAAAGTCGCTCTAATGCAGCATTCCGACTGAATCTCGCTGTTCTGTTCAAGACTTTTCAGGTACTCCGATACTTTCCAGAAATCGCTGAAGTGCCGGAGCCAGTTGTCGATTTCATCCGCACACAAATAGGTCTACGCAGCAAGGTTGCGCTATCACCCTACAAGTGGATGCAGCTTTACCGCCATATGAGTGCCGTTCGGGAAAAACTTGGGGTTCGACCGTTCTACGGCTCGGATGGTCAAGACATAGCATCCACGCATGCACAGTTGATGGCTCCCCTCCTCGAACAGCGCGCTGACATTATTAATGCGATCATTGACGAGTTGCTGCGCCAAAACTACGAGCTGCCCGCCTATTCGACCTTGAATGACCTAGCAGAAGCCGCTCGTGCAGAAGCACAAGAGAAAATCTTCAACCTTGTGGTAGCCAGAGCTCCAATCAAGGTGATCTATAAGCTAAGGGATCTTCTCGACACGGACTTCGGGCGTCGGCAGAGTGACTTCAACACACTCAAACAGGCACCCAAGAAACCCTCGCGCAAGCATCTGGAGGTACTGATCGACCACCTAGCCTGGCTAGAGAGTTTCGGGAAACTGGATGCCATTTTTGATGGGATCGTCGATACGAAAATTCGCCACTTTGCTGCCCAAGCTGCGGCGTCGGATGTATCTGAACTGAAGGACTGCTCGCTGCCGAAGCGTTACACGCTGATGCTTGCTTTGATCTACCGTATGCGGGTGCGAACCCGAGATCACCTGGCCGAGATGTTCATCCGAAGAATCTCCACGATCCACAAACGCGCCAAGGAGGAGCTGGAGCAAATCCAGGCACGTCAACGTCAGAAGTTGGAACAACTGGCGGCCACCCTGGACGGCGTGGTGCAGATTCTGGTTCAAGAGCCGGATGACCAGGAGGCTGGTAGCCTGATTCGAGAATACCTCTCCCCCGATGGCAACATGGATCGGTTGCGAGAGGTTTGTGCTGAAGTTCAGGCCACAGGAGGTAATAACTACTTGCCGCTGATCTGGAGGCACTTCAAGTCCCATCGTTCACTGCTGTTTCGCCTCAGCCACCTTCTCCAGTTGGAGCCCACCACCCAGGATCGCTCACTTATCCAGGCGCTTCAGCTCATTCAGGACAGTGAGAATCTGCACCGTGAATGGATCGATGAGCATGTCGACTTGTCGTTTGCATCAGATCGCTGGGTGAAGATCGTGCGTCGCCCTACCAGTGAAGGGCCGCCTACCAACCGACGTTATCTGGAGGTCTGCGTGTTCTCCTACCTGGCCAGTGAACTGCGCTCGGGTGATCTGTGCGTGCAGGGATCGGAATCCTTCGCCGACTACCGTAAACAGTTGCTGCCTTGGGAAGAGTGTCTCCAGCGGCTACCGGCATACTGCGAGAAGGTGGGCCTTCCTACCACAGCGAAGGAGTTTGTCGCCTCGCTCAAGAGCCAGTTGGAGGAAACCGCGCAACAGTTAGATGACAAGTTCCCTTCCTGTCGAGGGGATGTGTCGATCAACGATGCAGGCGAGCCGGTACTGCGGCGGGTGATGGCGCGGGACATCCCGCCTTCAGCCATCTCGCTACAGACGGCGCTTATGCAGCGTATGCCAGCCAGGCACGTGCTGGACATTATGGCCAACATTGAGCACTGGATTCAGTTCACGCGGCATTTCGGACCGATGTCCGGCAACGAGCCAAAGCTCAAAGAGCCGGCCGAGCGCTACCTGATGACGATCTTCGCCATGGGCTGCAATCTCGGTCCCAGCCAGGCCGCGCGGCATCTGGCCGGTAATGTCACACCGCATATGCTGTCCTATACCAATCGCCGCCACCTCTCGCTGGAGAAACTGGACAAGGCTAATCGCGAGTTGGTGGAGCTCTATCTGCAACTTGACCTGCCCAAGCTTTGGGGCGATGGCAAAGCAGTGGCCGCAGACGGTACCCAGTTCGACTTCTATGACGACAACCTACTGGCCGGCTACCACTTCCGCTATCGCAAGATGGGGGCCGTGGCGTACCGACACGTGGCCAACAACTACATTGCAGTGTTCCAGCACTTCATCCCGCCAGGCATCTGGGAGGCGATCTATGTGATAGAGGGACTGCTCAAAGTCAGCCTTAGCGTCGAGCCCGATACGGTCTACTCCGACACCCAGGGCCAGTCGGCCACAGTATTCGCCTTCACTCATCTCCTGGGTATCAATCTGATGCCGCGTATCCGCAACTGGCGCGACCTAGTGATGTGCCGACCGGATCGAGGCGTATCGTACAAGCACATAAACCGACTGTTCACCGACACTGCCGACTGGCACCTGATCGAAACTCACTGGCAGGATCTGATGCAGATTGCGCTGTCGATCCAGGCCGGCAAGATTTCCTCGCCCATGCTGCTACGTAAACTTGGCTCTTACAGCCGGCGCAACAAGCTCTACCTCGCAGCACAGACGCTGGGCAGTGTTATCCGCACGATTTTCCTGCTCAATTGGATTGGCAGCCGAGAGCTGCGCCAGGAGGTCACTGCGAACACCAACAAGATCGAGTCCTACAACGGCTTCTCCAAGTGGCTCTCTTTCGGCGGCGATGTAATTGCCGAAAACGATCCGGACGAGCAGCAGAAACGTCTGCGTTACAACGACATGGTGGCTTCGTCGGTGATTCTGCAGAACACCGTGGACATGATGCGCATCTTGCAGAAACTAGCCCGCGAAGGGTGGCAGTTTACCGATGAGGACGTGTCCTTTCTTAGCCCCTACCTGACCAGTAACGTCAAGCGTTTCGGCGAGTTCAACCTTAAGCTCAACCGACCGCCGGAGCCCTGGATCAAGGATTCGGTATTCCAACAGGCTGCCGGCTCGTTGCGAGTCAACTCGACCAGTAAGGCCGCGGCCGAGGAGGCAATATGATCGAGATTGCGTCAGCGTCTTTTCGAGTCACACCCTACGGTGAGGTGGACATCGCAGCACTGGACAGAATGCGAGCCGGATTCGATACATCCCAACTTCTACGGCTAGTTGAAGGTCTGGATGCATGCCTCTCGGAAATGGGTGGTATCACCGCCTTGCGTGACGAACTGCTGAAATTGCACGCAATGGCACTGACTATCGTCGAGGGGACTGCCCCGGCTGCACCCACCGAGAACGCGTGTATCTGGGCTGAAGCAGAATCTGTGCAGTTGGGCCTAGAAGCGCTGGCGACGTGGATTCGCTCCGCTCAGGGCTTCCTAACTCCCTTGACCAGTCTTGAGCCTGAGCATCAGCAGTAGCTCGTTAAACCGTATCAAGCCGAGCCGGAATCAGCCCGGCTTGATCAGTGACCTAGCGATTCGGTAGCCGCTGAGCGATCACGACAAAGAAACGCCGGCATTGCCCGAACGTCGACCAGTTCAGCAGCCAATTTGACAAGGGGCTGCGTAATCATAGGTACCACTCAAAATGTATATCTTTACTTGAGACTATGACTCATCATAACGAATCGCTCGCGAAATTCGAAACCTGACTTCTTATAAAAGCTTACTGCTTTAGGATTATTTTCGTCCACTTCTAGATGAACTATTGCGGCACCTTGAGACTTCAAGAAGGACTTGACCTTTTCTAGAATCTCACTGCCAAATCCCTGTCCTCGGCACTGTTCATCGATATAAAATTCATCAATCCAGACCTCAATCCCCCTGAACTCGATACTGTAGCAATTGCAAGTAGCAATATATCCAATCTGCTTGCTGCCAAGACAAATAATCCAAACGTTGCCCTTTTCTGAAGATGACAAGAGAGGGCGAAGTGCAGCCAGCCTGTCTTCGTCAGTCATCTCAATACCATCGTATAGGTGGTATTTTTTCATTAGCTCCACGAGTAAGAGCTCATCATCTATTGAGGCTGAGATCAACTTGATATTTGAATTTTTGCTCATGGCATCTTCAGATCTTGGTCATCATTATTACGCCGGCAACGATTACGACTATGGCGCTCATGCGCTTATATGCGTCCGACGAGCTAAAGTTTTCGCTGAGTATCTTTGGGTTAACTATTGCTAGCCAATGACTTAAGGCTAGCACATATACCGGGTGAAGACTGACCAAAACCGAGACCACCGCAACGTTTCCACCAGCAGATAATGCGCCAATAAAAAGCGCGTATCCACCGGCGTCGAAGAGATTGCTCAGCGCATACACCGCCCAGCCCTTTGGTGGCATTTCGGAGACATCCTTTGCGATGGAATGGCGCCATTTCGGAACCAGCAGCATCAGAGTCCCGCCAAGACCGTAGCCTGCATAGTTAAACATAAGAACCGAGGGCAGGCTGTGACTCAGGAGCAGGTGATCGTATAGTAGCGTAGCCACCGCCCCAAAAACTGCTGAACCTATTAGAAGCAATACTGCTGATAAACTTATCGAGCCTGGTCTCCCTTTGCCGATTGCCACAGCAAAGTAAACCCCGACAAAAACCAAGGCAATGCCGAGCAGCTCAATCCCTGTTGGCGAATAACCAAGCAAGAGGATCGATACGACAAGCACCAGCAAAGGAGTTAACTGATGAAGCGCAATCGCAGTAGAGATATCGACCGACTTCAGCGGCATTGCGTATAGGAAATACATTCCAAAAATGCATAATCCTGACAGCAGGTTCAGAAGCGCTGAGGTTGTGTCAAAGTCAGATGGTGTAAAGAGAAGAAAAATCAGCGCAGAATAAAGAAGATTTCCAATGCTCAGGAGAAATATAAATGTAGTCCAGTGATTCGCATGATGGATCACTGCCAGCTTGTCCAGGATATTTGAAAGGCTCCACAGCAGTGGAGCCATAAGTGCCATAACTAACCAGGTCATTTTCCTCGAAGTACCTCTAATATGGTATCGCGACTATCCTTCAATAAAACATGAGAAAAGTCGTCGGTGTCATGGTCAAATATAAAGGTTCGCTGATAGTCGAAGCTCTCTGAAGTTTCGAATTCCACAATCTTGTCTAGAATCGCCTCAACCTCATCAAAGCGATGAGAGTGATTAAGGCGAAGAATTTTCATTGCATTACCGTAATGGGCTGCCTCATCACGGGCAGCATATCTAATCCAGGTTGAAAGAGACTCGTTTTCAAACGAGTCAAAGAAGCTTACATCTTGCTTGTAGGCTCTTGTGCTGGTCACTTCATCAAATGCGATAGAGAGAAGAATTGTGAATTCATCCTTCATGAAGTCTTCGATATGAGAAAAGTCCGGAGAGTTCGATCTAATCTCGCGATCAATCATGTCTTCCGGCATGGAGTAAAGTACGCTATTAATCTTTCTCAGTCCGCGATAATGATTTTGCTCATCGAGATGCCACAGGCATACGAACTCGATAAATTCATTGCTAAATTGAATGTCGCGACGGCCAAACAAGTAGCGCAAGAAGTTTATTGAATCAAATTCAGAGCTCATGTCATGCCAAAAGAAAGGCCGACGCTCCTCGAGCTTTGAGGGATTCGACTTTATCTGTTCAATTGACAAACCCTTCAGCAACTCCAGGGATGACCATTCGTAGCTTTTAAGACCAATACCCGACTTAACATTTGACACTTGAACGCTCCTTGTTCAGAGGACAAAATTTGAGAACAGCCAGGGAGAGTCGCTATCTATGGCCGAAAAGGTGCCTGGGTTGTTTTTGGTAGGATTCCAGTCCGAATAAACCCCTTTTAGTTCGCCTAGATACTGTGAAATATAAGATAGTGCCACTTCATGATCCATGTCTTCGGCTTCAATTATTCCTGCCGACGGATGGCTCAGGATCCATAAGTAACCGGAAAGAACTCCGGCTGCTACCTGTAACGTTGTTGCAGTGTTGAGAGTGGCAAGTTCCTTGGCCTTTTCGATGCTTAAGATAGATCCATACCAATAACTAGATTTTTCGTGCCCCATAAGAAGAACACCGAGGTAATCAGAACCCGACAAGATATCACCAGGACGAAGTACTTTTGTCTTTTCTGGAGTCATGCAATCATTGCCGAACCATTCATGTACAGAGAGAATTGCTTCATCGCTTGGGCGATAGGCATAATGGACAGTTGGTCTATATGTCTCATCGGCAGTTCTGAGCGTCAAAAAGTCAGCAATTGAAATTGCCTCGTGATGAGTTACCAAATAACCTAAGCTAGGGCCGTTAAATGGCGTCCATGTCTTAACTCTAACAGAGGCCCCTGGCTTCTCAATATAGATTGCTGCTCCGCATCCATCTGTATGCATTGACGCATCCGTGGGTAGACTTCGCTCGTGACTTCCCCAGCCCAACTCTGCCGGTTGTTGCGACTCACTTATGAACCCATGCACTGACCAAGTATTTACGAACTCACCCCTCTCCCTAGATTTCTGAGAAATTTGCGAGTCGTACTCTGCGACATGGATTACTTTGACACCCAATCTTTGGCTTAGGATAGCCCACTGCTCTTTATTAGAGGGCTTTTTACAATCACCCAATATCTCTTCCGCTAAATCTAAAAGAGCACGTTTAACGAAGTGGGATACCAACCCAGGATTCGCGCCATGCGCCACGAGAGCCGTCACCCCTGAGCCTAGCCTCTTTTTCAGAGACAGCATTTGTTCTCTTAAGTGATAGTTAGTTCGCTTATGCAGTGGTATGGTTGGGTCATCATATCCGCCCTTCCACGGCTCAATGCATGTGTCTAAATAAAGAGCCCCTGCGGAGCGGCATAATTCTATCAGGGCAAGACTTGAGACATCGGTTGATAGATTTATTAGAACCGTCCCTTCACCAAGAATCGGCACAAGAATGTCGCGATAGTTGATTTGATCAATTGCAGAGTTGATAAATTTTAAGCCAAAACTGTTAGCAAAGTACTCAATAAGCGGTGGTGTTTTTGGATCGATCGCGTAGATTTCTAAAGTAGATAAGTCGTGAACCTTAGAAAGGAGAGGAAGGAAGGACTGGGCAATCGTTCCTAGTCCCACAAAGACAATTCGCTGGGGGGGATTAATTGAAAAATCCATTCAAGCATCCTTACTGTCTATTATGAAAATCTGTTTCCCTATGCCTGCATGTCTACTTTGAACTTGGCTGGCATGTCAAATTATTTTTCTGGATCGCCTATATTTTCTTTTTAAATCAAATACTTAATCGATAGTTAACTTCGGGGAGGGAGGTGCCAACTGGGCAGGTTTTAGTCAGCTCCGTGGCAAGTGACAATGATTTTCACTTGCACATCACGCACTATGCAGTTTTTGGGCTTGCCCGCTTGAAACTCCCTTCTTATCGCCGCACTCGTTGGAGCTTGCAATCAAGACTGGCAGCCAGGCCCAGAGAAGGGGCCAGGCCTTAACCGCAGTGGAGCGCTTGACCAGCGTTTCGGTCGACAAGGCCAGGATCAGATCTAACACTGTTGGCGGCAGCGGTGTTGATGGTCATGTGTCCCTGGACGTCTTCTTCTGTTGGGGAAAGAAGAAAAACGTCTTCTGCGGCGGCGCGATCAGGATATCGGTGGACTTGATGCTCGTGCCTTTGCGCCGCCTGCTCTTGCCTTCCTTGTCCACTGCCTGGATATCGCCGTTGGCCACCGCGACATCCAGGGCCAGCTTCACGCGACTTTCGTCTGCCATGGTGAAGTTGGTGAGCTCCGTCATGAGCTGGATGAAGGGACGACGCTCGACTTCGAATACCTGTTTGGGTAGCAGCTCGGACAGTTCCCCACGAATCCGGGTATCAGTCACTTGGTCGAACTGGTGTTCTCCTTCGCAGAGTAGGTCCGGCTGGCCGGTCACCCCCACATCCCGGTTAGCGTCGTAACCAAAGAAGCAGGACGGTGATAACAGGTGGGAGAAATTGTTGCCGTACTTCCAGTGTATGGCTTTCATCACGTCGTTGGCGCGGTAGCTGTTCGCCAGGTGGATGAACCAGTAGGCCATGGGGTTGGTGCCGTGTGGGCGAATGAAGAACACCGTCATGAACTGCGCGCCGCTTTCCTGCTTGATCCCGTCCGACAGATAGCGCTGGATCAGGTACTGCCAATCCTGGGAGCTATGTGCTTTTAAGTGCCGTAGCTGTTCCCAGGGGACATACTGTTCTAGACCGATACTGGCAATAGCCTTGCGGTTGGCGTGGCGGTCCGCTAAGTACGTGATTAGAAAGTCGACATTGAAGGTCAGCAGGACCTCAGCATTGCTGAGGTGCTGGAAGATCCATTTGATCTGGCCGAATGGCACGTCGCCGTAGCCGTACTGATCGAGCAGAAACAGAACGCGCTCGCTTTTTCCAAAGGCCTTGAGGCTTTGCGCAATGGCCGGAAGAGCTTTGGTGAACTCGGCGGTATGCAGGTGAATGTCCTGTCCAATGCGGGCCTGATGTCCGCGGCTGGCCAGGACGGCGTGCAAGCAAGCAGTATTCTTCGGCTTCACATCCACAAAGTGATGCTGCGAGCAGATCGGTCGATGCTTGATGCGCCCCACGTTGTTGCGCACTTCCGACTCCTGGATTGCTTCCAGGGCGATCACCGGGGAGCCGAAGTGGTGACCGCCTGCGCTGTCGTTATATATACCTCCACCGCTGAAGCCATCGACAATTGATAGGCCAAGCAGTGGCATTTGCTGATTCCGCATCAGGACATCGATGTAGGCCTGGATGTAGTCGTCGATGATCTGGTGCTTGATCTTGCTGTGTGGATCGATGGTGGGAAAGGTTTGGGTTGCCCAGTCCCAGCGGTACTTCTCGTCATCCTTGGCCATCGGGTCGTCCTTGTTTTGGTATCAGGCGAGGGTCAGCAGCGGAATTTCATCCCAGGTCTGGCCCTTCAGCAGCCGGCCATTAGCTTTCTTTGAACGCTTCACGCCATCGGAGCCCCAGCCGCCCCATTGTTTGAAAAAGAAAGCAGCGCCAAAGGCATCGCACTGGCGGTGGATGTTATCCACCCACTCCTGCTTCATTGGCCGGGCCTTGGCGCCGGACTCGCCGCCGACGATGACCCAATGGATGTCAGTCAGGTTCAGTTCACCCAAGTCTTCTAGTAAGGGTTCCGCGGAGAGGAAACGGATCGCGGCGTTGATGCCACGCAGGCAGTCGATTCTGGGCACGCCGTACTCCCGGTCCTCGACCGAGACCCCCAGCCAAGCGTTGGCCGGCGGTGTGCGCTGGCTGAAATAGTCGGCCAGGCGCTCGGCCCGCTTAGTGAGGATCTGGAAGGTGTGCTGTGAGGCCTGGTGGATAACCGCGAACACCTGGTCGATGTAGGTGTCCGGCACCTGCTCATGGAACAGGTCAGACATGGAATTGACAAAGTAGATGGTCGGCTTCTTGCGCTGCAGAGGCTCCTGCAGTTTCTCTGGGCGCAGGCTGAGGCGAAAGCCGTTCTCGTAGCCGGGCGTGCCCATGGCCTGCAAGCGACGCGCCATGTTCTCGGCATAGCAGTGTTTGCAGCCCGGCGACACCTTGGTGCAACCCACCACCGGGTTCCAGGTCATTTCCGTCCATTCGATGCTGGTCTGCGTACTCATTGCACCGTCACTCCTGTCGTGCGTCGATGTTAGTGAGAAGCTGGCACTTGAGTCAAAGTGCTGGCATTTAGTTCGAGAGCAGGCCTCGCAGCGAGGCCGCCAAAGGAGATGGCAGGGTCGATGTAGCGCATCGCCGATTTGATGTCCTTCCACCCCACGTAGGTCATTAACGCCTTAATGTCCCAGCCATTGGCCGTGGCCCAGGTGGCGAAGCCTCGACGCAATGAGTGGCTGGTATAAAGGTCAGCCTGGATCCCCGCACGCTGGAGTATCTGCCGCAGTAGGACGATCAGACTGCCAGGATTCAAGCCAGCCTCGTTCAAGTTGCCCCAACGGTCCAGCCGACGAAAAACCATCCCTCGAGCAATCCCTGCTGCACCGATCCAGTCGAGATAGGCCTGTACTGGGCACAGCCGCCTCAGCGCAGGTACGTAGTGAGTGGTGCCAAGGTTGTCCCGGTCACCCTTGCTCCAAGGCAAAAACAGCGTCATGCCAGCACCGGCTTCGGCTTGAATGTGCTCCACCTGCAAGCGGCACAGTTCATCGCTACGAAAGCCTCGCCAGAAGCCGATTAGTAGCAATGCCGTATCCCGCCGACAGCGCAAATATCCCGCCAGGTCTTCGGCTTGAAACAGACACATAGCCTCCTGCTCCAACCACTCAACCGCATGCTCCAGATGCTGTAATTGCAGCGGCGCGGCCTGCTTTGTCTGGCTCGGGTGCAGGGTGCGAATTCCCTTCAGTACCTGGTGTACGGTCGGGGTCTTGGTGGGATCGGGGAAGCCGTGCCTGATATGCCACTGCGCGAGGGCGGCGAGGCGCTGCTTTAGCGTGTTGAGGCTCAGCGTGTCGGCGTAGTCCACCAGGTAACGCACGATGGAGTCACTCGTGGCCGGCAAGAAGCCGCCCCAGGTCACCTCGAAATGTTCGACGGCCGACTGGTAGCTACGCCGGGTGTTTTCCCGCGTGCCGGCTTGCAGGTAGCGCTCGACGTCCTTCATCGCCCGTGCGTGCCCTTTGTGTACTGGGAAACGACCGCGAAGCAGCCGTTTTTGCCAATCATATTGAATAATTCATGATTACCCAATTCTAGATTATTGGTAGAAAATAAGGGAAATTCTTGATAAAGTGCTATGTATCTACATGGTATGTACCACAGAACGAAATCGTTAGGAGGCTCCGTCATGGCCCGTGGTGGAATCAACAAAGCTGTCGTGCAGAAAGCCAGGCATGCCCTCCTCGCCCGCGGCGCCCACCCCAGTATTGATGCGGTGCGCATCGAGCTGGGCAACACCGGTTCAAAGACCACCATTCACCGCTACCTGAAAGAGCTCGAAGACGCCGAGCGCGGCCGGGATGCGGCTTCGATCCCGCTCAGCGAACAGCTGGCCAATCTGGTCAGCCAACTGGCAGATCAGCTAGAGGAGGAGGCGCAGGCCGCGGTGGCCCTGGAGCGCGAACAACTGACCCGCGAACGGCTCGATTACCAGCATCGGTTTCGACAGGCCGAAAGCCGCATCCAACAACTGGAAGGCCAGACCGCGCTCGACGCGGAACGGCTTCAGACCACTCATCACGAGTTGCAGCAGGCACGCGAGCAACGGCAACAGGCCGAGATCGAGAACGCCCGCCTACAGCAGGCTAATCGTGACCTCGAGGAGCGGCACAAGGATCGCGACGCACAGATCCACTCGCTGGAGGAAAAACACCGACATGCGCGCGACACCCTGGAGCACTACCGACAGGCCAGCAAGGAACAGCGTGAGCAGGAACAACGCCGACACGAGTCGCAGGTACAACAACTGCAACTAGAACTGCGGCAACTGCAGCAGACCTTGATAATCAAGCAGGACGAGCTGACGCAACTGAACCGCGACAATGCACGCTTGCTCACCGAGGCGCGGCAGTTGCAAAAAGAGCGACATGCACAGCAACAGCTAGTGGCGCAGAAAACTCAGGCCCTGGAGGCTCTGCAGAGCACGCTGGCCGGCTCCGAACGCACGAATGAAGCCCTTGATCAGCGTTGTCGCACATTGCAGGAGGAGGTGTCCCGGCTGAGCGAAGCCTCCGCGCTTCAGGCGCAGCAGACGCAGGGCCTGCAGAAGCGCTTGGTCGAAGCCACTACACAGCTGAAGCTACTCGGGGCACCGCTTGCGAACAGCGATGGCGCATGTAGCACATGAACCGGCACACTGAGCCTATGCGCTGAGCGGAGGTGAAGATGACACTACTTGAGACTACCAATGAGGGGGCTGCGGAACCTGTCCGTTTGACTACGCCACTGGGCCAGGCCATTGGTAATCTGTTCGCCCGGGCCTTGCCGCTACTGGATGGCAATCCGCCAGGCTCGCTCAAAGTCTTCGTCTTCGGCGGCTGCGCGGTGCACCTGCTCACCCATGCGCGTGGTAGTGCGGACATCGATGCGGAGATCGAGGCGGCCCGCGTGCTGCGTAAGGACGAGATCATGGCCGTCTACACACCGCCAGAGGGTTATGAGGACGGCGACGGCCGCGACTTGCAGGTGTACCTGGACCAGAACTACACCAATGCCCTCGGGCCACTGCACGAGGACTACCGCGAGCGCGCCATCCCGATGGAGGGTTTCGAGGGTGAGCAGCCGCTGCATATCTTCGTTGCCGCCGGCGTGGATCTGGCCATCTCCAAGCTCGGCCGCTTTACGGAAAACGATCAATATGATATCGAACAGCTCATCGAATGTGGCCGTGTCGATGTCGGCCAGTTTGTTACACTGGCAACAGAGGCAATCGATTATGCCGTGGGCAACCGAAGCGCAATGCTAGGCTGCCTGAAACTGGTCATAGCGAAGTACCTGGAGGATGGGCGAGATGCCACGTCTGGATCGTAAACAAAGCTTTGGCACGCTCCTGGAGACTGTCACCCAGCAGCGTCTTAGCCAAGTTGCGTCCGATGCTCTTGTGGAGCTTGCCAAGCAGTTGTGGTACGAAGAGCGCGACCTCGTGCCAGTACTGCAGCGTGAAGTGGCAAGCAAGCTGCGCGAGCCTGAACAGAAGCTGCGTGCCCTCTATCTCGTCGACCTGCTGCGTCGCTTTCCCTGTGTATCAACGGACAAAGCCGCGCGCCTAAAAGGCTTTGTCAGCAGTTGGTCGAACCTGAAACCAGCAGAACGCTCACCTCGTGCGACCCAGCTTGTCTCTCGCTACCAACTCGACAAGCTGGCCTATGAATGGGGGCTTGAAGAGGACGTCAGCAAGCAGATGCAGGATGTCCTGGCTTTCCAAACCCGCCATTACGCCGCCACCCAGGGCGTGAAGACGGGCTATTCAGAGCCAACGCCCGTAAGCTAGCAGCAGGGCACGGCAAAATGGACGCGGAATGGCCAACTCAACAAATGACGACCAACGACTCGCTGATCTAACACGCGAGGCATTAGCCGACGTGAGCGAGGGTTTGGTGATCGATCACGCATTGGTCGAGACCTGGGCTCAGAGCCTTGATACCGACACCCCGGTGCCTTTGCCAACTCCAGATCGGCCTACTTAATTCGCAGCAGGCCGAACTGATCCTCAGCGGTATCAGGCTGAAGCCATTGCGCTAAGGAATCTCCGAACAAGCCTTCAGTTATGCGAGAATCCCCGCAACACCTGATCCGAGCCGCCCATGAGCCAGATGAGCTTTTCCGACTTTGAGTACGCCGGCAAGCGCAAGCAAACCCGCCGAGAGCGCTTCCTCGCCGAAATGGATCAGGTGGTGCCCTGGGCAGGCCTGCTGGAGCTGATCGAACCGTTCTACCCCAAGGCCGGCGGCGGTAGAAAACCCTATCCTCTGGAAACCATGCTGCGCATCCATCTGTTGCAGAACTGGTTCTCCCTGAGCGACCCGGCCATGGAGGAAGCGCTCTACGAAATCACGCCCATGCGCCAGTTCGCACGCCTGACGCTGAGCGCGCCAATCCCCGAAGACACCACGATCATGAACTTCCGGCACTTGCTGGAAGCATCAGCTCGCACCGGCAATCCTTGCGGTCATCAATGGTTATCTGCAGGAAAAAGGCCTGTCGCTGCGCCAAGGCACCATCGTCGATGCCACCATTATTCATGCCCCAGCTCGACCAAAAATAAAGAAGGCAAGCGTGATCCCGAGATGCACCAGACCAAGAAAGGCGGTCAGTATTTCTTCGGGATGAAGGCGCACATCGGTGCCGATGTCGAGTCCGGCCTGGTGCATCACGTCCATGGCACCGCTGCCAATGTGGCCGATGTCACGCAGGTGGCTGAACTGCTG
The DNA here is from genome assembly GCF_020405165.1 of Pseudomonas sp. PS1(2021). Classification (NCBI taxonomy): domain Bacteria; kingdom Pseudomonadati; phylum Pseudomonadota; class Gammaproteobacteria; order Pseudomonadales; family Pseudomonadaceae; genus Pseudomonas; species Pseudomonas sp. PS1(2021). The sequence goes on from NZ_CP084484.1 coordinate 2,023,234, forward strand.
CATGGCGAAGAAAACGCCGTGTATGCAGATGCCGGTTACACCGGTGTCGAAAGGCGCGAAGAGCATGAAAATCGGGGGTGATCTGGCAGATTGCAGCGCGTCGCAGCACCTATTCCAAGCTGAACCAGCGCAGCGTACTGTACAAAGCCAAGCGCAAGATCGAGTTCTGCAAGGCTCAGACACGGGCCAAGGTCGAGCATCCGTTTCGCGTGATCAAGCGGCAGTTTGGTTACGTGAAAATACGTTTTCGTGGGCTGATGAAAAACACGGCTCAGTTGACCACGCTGTTCGCCCTGGCAAACCTGTGGAGGGTTCGAAAACAGCTCATGGGTATGGGTGAGGTTCGCGTTTAACACGGAGAACCGGTCGAAAAAGCTCTCCGTACATGATTTTTCGGTCACTTTTCGTCCAATGACGCTGTAGGTGCCTGGAAAATTGCAACTTGCCGCGGCTGCACGACAAGTTGATCGGAGCATCCCTAAGCGCGCCTTCGCTTGAGCAGGACTTCCATTCTGTTCGTTTAAATACAGCAAGTTACAGAACGAATGCACTAATTTTTGCCTCATCTCGGCATACCCCTGATTCCCCCCTTACCTCGGCATAACTTCAATCAGGCGTTCAGAGCCGATTCTATAATTGACTATAAAATCCTATAAAGCCCATCCTGAGTAACTTAGCGACGCTAGAAAGATATTTAAATACAATCAGTTGCAGCGCGTATGTCCTAATTTTCCTTTATCTCGGCATGACCCCAACTACTGGGTGCACTCAGAGATGCGTGGGAAACTCGAGAATCGTGGGATGGCCTTGCCAGTCTTGATTCAATCGTTGATGTAATTGTGAACGCGCTGCAGACAGCGGGAATCGACATCACCCTGAGTCAACTACCGCCAGGCTCCCGCGTAGACGTCCCCTACAGGGCGGAGACGCTGCCCAATGGCGAGGCGGATATGGCGATAATCCGACTGAGGCAAGCGCTCGGGCTCGAACCGTAAATTCCGATCAAGCTTCCGTGCAGCTCTCGCCATCCCTCCCCTTTATTCCCACAGCCATCCCAGCTATCTGCCCATTACATTTCGCGGTCGCTCTTGGGCCCCGACATGATGGGTTTACTTGAGCAAAACTGCGGCTTGGCTTCCCCAGACAACAGGCCGGACTGATTGCCCGCCCCTAAACTGGCGCTGGACACGATCTAGCGGACATACAGACTTGCCGATCACCGTCGTCCGCACAAAGCCACGCCGTATGCCCTGCAACATCGTTTTCCAATCCAGAACCCAACGCATGCTTTTTGAAAACCAGCATCCCTCATCCTCTGGATTGGGACCATCAGCGGTTTGGGCGGCGAGGCTAAGACGGGCCGGGAAAAACTCAATGTCATCAACTTAAGCCCCCAGCCCTGGCCGGGGCAAGAAATCCCGGGGCTTGGACGCGCGGTTGCAGCAGTGCCTTCACTGGTTTTGCTCCCCAGTTCAGCGCATGTGCGACCCAGACGCCAGCTTAATGGATGCCGGTTCGCCTCGGCGGGCGGGATTTCTCGTTTTCCGGGCGAGCGCGTGCCGGCCGCTGTCTGGCCAGCTTTTTTGCGGTGCAGTTCGGGTGCTGCTTGTTCTTAGCGCGTCGGTTTGTAGCCCTCGCAGCCGCGACTGGCCAGGCGCATACGCTGGCGCGGGAAGCTGCGGCCCGGGCGCACAGCGCTGAGGCTGTTGGCCATCAACTCCATCACGTTGGCCAGCCCCTGCACACCGGGGCGTACCAGCAGGTCGACCAGGGTGTTCTTGAGGCGTGACACCTTGGGTGAAGTTGACCTTCCAGCGCAGCTTGCGGCCTTTGTGGCGCTGCTCGATGACCGGTTGCAGCAGATGTTGCATCAGCAGCGCTAGGTTTTTCAGCAGTTGCCCGGCATGAAAGTCCTGCTTCACGGCCGTCACGCTACGGCCGCTAAAGTTGTCGAGGCAGAGGGTCTGCTTGAGGCGGCGGTAGTCCGTTTCGATGCCCCAGCGGCGGTGGTAAAGATCCGCGAACACCTCGGCCGGGAAGGCCTGTCGATCCAGCAGGGAGGTCAGCAGCACTTCGCTTTCACCGCTGGCTAGCTCGACCCGGATCAGGCGCAATTCGACCCGGCCCGCGGGATCGACGCCGGCCTCGGTACAGAACAGGCGCGCCTCGGGATGACTGGCAGAGAAGAACTGCGTGTCTTCTGTCTGCCCCGAGCGGAGAAACTGTTTGACCTGCGCGTTGTAGCCACACGGCAGGCGCATCAGGAAATGTCGCCGGTGCTGCTCGAACAGCGCAAACAGCCAGTGTCCGGGGTAGCCGCGATCAAACAACGTCAGGCTGTCAGCGGGCAGATGCTCGAGGTGCAGATGGGCGCAATCGCGCTCGCCGACTGCGGATGGCACGATCAGGCTGTGTAGCGTCTGGCCGTCGGCGACGTCGTAGAGCATGGACAGACGGGCAACGGGAAACTCGCTATGGCAGCCGAAAAAGCGCGTCATGACCGACTCCAGCGGTAAATGGACGGTCGAGCCGTCCACGGCGAGTACCCGTAACCCGCGCCACGTCTGGCGCAGCCCGAGGCTGTCGAGCTGTTGCTGAAGGGTTTGGTTGAGGCTCTCGAAGACCTCGGGCTTGAGCTTGCCGCGCGCCTTGCTGAAGGCCTGCGCGGTGACCACCTGGGTCTCGGCCGAGGCCTGGTTGAGCACGCGATAGAACTGATCGAGCTCGGTTTGCAGGGCGGTGCGTGGCTGATTGAGCAAAAACAGGACGAGGTTCTTGAAGGTCAGTTGGCGTCGGCGGGTAAAGTCGTGAGGGCGCTGGCGGTGGGTATCGATGAAGTCGGGACAATCGAGCTGACTGGTTATTTTTTGTACAATTTTCAAGCCAGGGTTTGCTGGGCGGTGTCAAACGGTGTGGAATGAGGGGCCAAAAGGGTTTCTCCTATGCGCTGAATTTAGCGCTAATTATATGATATTTATAGGAAAAATTCCTTAAGTTGATGACATTGGGGAAAAACTAGGTCTATGAACATCAATCGATGAACAGCTGCATTCATTTCGAGAGCATTGAGTCAGCAACATCAGGTCCGTGAGCTGCTTATGAACATATGACATCGCCCACTTGTTAAATTATGTAAATCGTTTATTAGACCCTTGCTCTTTTGCGCTCCGTTCCCGCTTCCATGCTTGGTTTGAAGCCTTCAGTCGAGTCCCACACCTCGACGGCTTGCTGCCCAGGTTAAATCCCGGACAGATTTGGCAGCACCCGCACAAGACCTCTGCTACCTCCTTCGCACGGAGCCGATTGCAACAATGCGGTATCGCCCGACACGGACCCGACATGAGCAAATGCCCGTCCGCACGCTGAATATCGCGCAGCCATGAAGCTGCATCTGTACCGCGGCTCATTGGCCCCATTTTCACCCTGTGCCACGTACTCGCAGCCTGCCGGCTGCTCTGGCACTCCGTCTGGACAATGGATTGGCAATCAACAGTCGAATGGATAGATCGACGTTGAATGCATTGGGACGACGTCCGCTGTCTTGAGTCGAAACCGGAACATGACATGAAGATGAAATTGTAGGTATGTTCCATTGACGATGACGGCGCTGCTGCAGCAAGCGCCGTCCTGCATTGAATATTCAAAAAGTGCTCTGGCGGGACTCATCTTTCTATTCGAAGATGAAACGAGCAGGCAACCATAGCAGAAGGACGACGGATGTCACCTAGCCCCTCCCCCGACGAGCGTCGGCTTGTATTCGAAGCGCGCCGACTGACCATTGAAGCACTGGTGAAAATCTATCTTGAGCAGGTTTCTTCCTCAAGGAACCTGGTGACGGTCTACCTTCGCCTCATGTTCACGTTGTCACTCGGTGCCCTCGCCGGCGTGATAACTCTATATGGGACCATGCTTCGCTTTGGCACTTCGGCCAGTATCAGCATGATTACTCCCCTGGAGGTGGTTCTTGCTATCGCAGCGCTTGCGGCCCTGGTCACTTCGGCTCTGCTTTCCGCGCGTGCGCTCCAGAAAAGTGCATTCGATGTCGCTCCGCTCTTGCATAACCCATTTCCAAGCGCGGACTCGGTGATCGATTCAATATTCGATGCAGACGATATCGATGAGCGGCAAATACTCAGAAAGCTTTATTTCGCCCTGGACAAGACTGTCGAGCATCAGCCTCCTCTCAGGCTCAGCACTCGTCTGATCACCCTCTTCCTTATTGGCGGTCTTTTCCTGACCGGGGCATCCTTTTTACTGTGAAGAGCGCGTTCGGTCTTTATGGTTATTTATCATCATCGATCAGGGGAGTACTCCAGATCACCAGTTCAAGGGCCGCGGCGATCTGAATGCGATGATCGGCAAGCCGGACGGGCAACAGGTCCTGGGCACGCTCCAGCCGGCGCAGCAATGTGTTGCGATGCGTGCCCAGCGCTTCTGCGGTCTGGGTGACATTGCAGCCATTGGCCAGGAAGGCGTGCAGCGAGCGCTGAAGCACCGAAGGCTCCGTCGCCAGCCGCCCCAGGGTGCTCAAGACGAACTGCCTGGCCGCGCGGTCGTCCTGGGTCATCAGCGACACCATCCTCACCTGGTCGATGGTGGCAACGGCGGGTGCGCCCGCCAGGCGGCCCATCAGCCTTTGCGTCGTCAGGGCCTCCAGATGCGAGCGACGGAAGCCATTGACTCCCGTGCCCGGCGAGCCGATTGCCGCGCGAATCCCTGAAAACCGCAGTGCGATGCCTTGCAGCAGGTTCAGGTCCAGCGGTTTCGCCGCATGGCTCCAGACCCACAGGGTCGCGGGGCCGGCGAATACGATCAACGGCGCCGCCGTGCCCGTGAGTTGCGCCAGGGTACGCGCCACATCCTCCAGAAGGCGGATCTCGGCGTCCGGGCTTTCGCACCAGACCAGGCCGGCGTAGTGCTTCTGGAAAAGGCTGTAGCCCAGCCGCCTGCCGAATTGCTCCGTATCCACATCCCTGCCCTCGAGCAGCCGACTGACCAGGCTTCGTTTGTCGATCGGGTCGTCATGGGCCTGGGCGCTCTTTTCTTCGAGGATGATCTGGGTCACCACACGCATGTTGCTGTCGATGAACTCCGAGATGGACCGCGACGAGACCTCCAGGAATTCCTCAAGCACCCTGGGATCCTGCGTCAGGTTGAAGGCCATCTTCATCCATAGCTCCCAGGCGGTGTTCTGTGTCGACCTCGCGACATTCATCAGCAGCTCGGACAGCCCTCTGCGGGCGAGTTCCCTGGCCGTGTCCACCATGTCGGCCGAGACGTAGGGTTGCACCGGTTCTCCGGGGCGCTGCAGATTGGCGTTCGCCCAATGCAGCAACTCTGCGCGGTTGGCGCGCCGGCACGCCGCGAGGATGACCGGGTCCTCCAGCAGCTTGGCATCTTCCGGTGAAGAGAACAGCGCCTGATTGAGGCGCTCGACCCACTCCGGCGGCAGCGTCTGAGCGAGCTCGGCGCCTTTGCGCATGAGTTCACGAACGGCTTCCGATGGGCGTGGCCAGGAGGATGGCGTACTGGTCATGGGCGGTGCAAATCACTCAAAAATCACAGAGGAAATGGTGCAGTTCGTACCTTGGCGCAAGGTTGGGGGAAACCTAGCATGAACTCACTGCCTGAACAAAAAATACAAGGAGGCGCCGTGACGCTCCATGTTCTTTTTTTGGGGTTTAGCGCAGTGGCAAGCGGGCTTGTTCGCCGGTGCCCGTTGCCCGGGCAGCGACCCGCCTGCGCCAACCGTTCCTTCAATCCGGAGTTCTTTCAATGTCAGCCTCTCGCGATACCTTCAGCCTGCCCGTCGTAACCCGCTCGACTCCAGCGCAAGAGATTGCACTGCTGAGCGACCAGGCAGGTGCGGTGATCATCCGCAACTTCATGACCCCCGAACAAGTCGCACGGATCAACAACGAACTGGACGCTCCCCTGGCCGCGCTCGAGGCCGGCTCCAAGCACCAGCACGAGCTGATCGCCGAGTTCCATGGCCGCCAGACCAAACGGCTCACCAACCTCGTCACCCACAGCAAGACCTTTCGCGAGGAGATCCTCGATGACGACCTCTTTCACGACCTGGGGAACGTGCTCTACGCCGCGGAGTGCGGTGACTGGTGGCTGACCACGGCCCAGTTGATCGAGATCGGCCCAGGCAACAAAGCGCAAATGCTGCACCGCGACATGGCGCAGTACCAACCGTTCGTGGCCATGAATAAACATGCGCCGCGCACCATCACCAACCTGATGCTGGCGCTGACCGATTTCACCGAGGAAAACGGTGCCACGCGCTTGATCCCCGGGAGCCAGGACTGGGATGACTTCGACGATGTAGGAACCCCAGAAATGACGATCCCTGCCCTGTTGAAAGCAGGAGATGCCGTGCTGTTCGGCGGGAAAGTCGTTCATGGCGGCGGGGCCAACGTGACCGCTGACTTCTACCGTCGCGGGCTCACCATCCCGATGCAGGCTTCGATCATCACGCCTGAAGAGGCCTACCCGTTGATCGTGCCGCTCGAACTGGTCAGAACGCTTGCTCCGCGCGTTCAGAAGATCCTCGGCTTCCGCTCCCAGTACCCCAATGGCAGCCCAGGCCTGTGGCAACATAACTACGCAGACCTGGCCGACTATCTCCAGCTCTAGAAGCCTTCCACGCTGGCCGGCCTGGCCCCGAAGGCGCCAGGCCCAACCGCGTCCCCGGACAAGCAAAGAGGCCGGTGAACACTTTCATTCCTGGCGGGGCATTACTCCGCGACGTGAAAACAGCAGCGGCGTGCCGTCGGCGTTGAACAGCGCCGCCGTCAGCGAAAGGCCGTCAGCCGACGGTGCTTCCTGGAAACTGTTTCCACCATCCCTGCTCCGTACCTTCAGTCCGTCAAGCCCGACCGCCAATACCCGAGCGCCAGCCACTGCTATGGATGTGACCGAGCCCTTGCCTTGCGTTGGCACTCTGCGAAAAGCCTTGCCATCGGCAGAGCCCTGCAACAGGGTGCCACGCTGACCACCCAGCAGCAGACGCCCATCGGCCAGCACCGCGCCAGACCACAGGGTGCCCTCATAGCCGGTATCCAGGTAACGCCAGTTCTTCCCCTGGTCGTCGGAGCGCAGCACCTGCCCATGCTCGGCCGTGGCGTACAGGGTGCCGTGGTTGTCGGCAAACAGCCCCATCAGGTTGAGGTCGGCCCGCTTGGCTCCTGGAGGCGCTTGCAACGGCTGCTCCGTCCATGTCTTGCCGCCATCCTCGGTGGTCAGCACCAACGACCAGAGCCCTACCGCAACGCCCTGCCGGGCATCGAAAAAGTGCACGGCGAACAGCGGCCGGTCTTCTTCGCTCGACAGGTGCTGGACCTGCCAGGACTCCCCGCCGTCGGCGGTGGACAGGATCGCCCCCCAGTGACCCACTGCCCAGCCGTGCCCGGCATCCACGAAGGACACACCCGTCAATGGCGTGGATAGTGGGACCGAGCGTGCCTGGCGCCACTGCCTGCCCTGGTCGTCGGACAACAACACGACACCGTGGTCGCCCACGGCAACCACCCGCTCTCCGGCCCAGCCGGCGGCCAGCATGGTGGCCTGCGTGGCATTGCCCGCCTGCACGGCCGGCATGGCCTGCAACGGCGCGGCCTGGAGAGACATCAGCGGCAATCCTGCTGCGAGCAAGGCCGCGGTGAATGAAACCCTGAACTTCATGCTTCTCTCCTCAATGCACCAGCGCGCCGATCATGCGCACGGGACGTTTGCGCGGGAACGCCCGCTCCAGCCACACGGCGAAGGCCGGCAGCACGGTCATGGCCATGACCATGTTGACGATGAACATGAAGGCCAGCAGCTTGCCCATGTCGGCCTGGAACTTGAGCTCCGAGAAGGCCCAGGTGGCCACGCCAACGGCCAGGGTGATGGCGGTGAAAATGGTGGCGACGCCCACCTCGAGCAGCGCGTACTCCACCGCCTTGGTGATCGTCTGGCCATGGGCCAGGTGCAGTTGCAGGCGGTTGTAGATGTAGAAGGCGTAATCGACGCCAATGCCCACTGCCAGCACCATCACCGGCAAGGTGGCGATGGTCAGGCCGATCTGCAGCTCCTTCATGAACCAGTAGCCAATGAAGGTGCCGATGGTCAGCGGCAGGCAACACACCAGGACCGCCCGCAAGTCGCGATAGACCACGAACACCAGCAAGGCGATGGCGGCATAGACGTAAAGCAGCATGGGGGTCTCGCTCTTCTCCACCTCTTCGTTGATCGCTGCCAGGACGCCGGCGTTGCCGGAGGCGAGGCGGATCGAAATGCCTGACATCGGATACTCGCTGCGGAACGCCTTGGCGGCGTCCACCACTCGGTTGATGGTCGTGGCCTTGTGATCGGCCAGGTACAGGTGCACGGCCGACATGCTGCAATCGGTGCGCATCAGCCCAGGGGTTCGCGCAACCTCGGTGGCCAGCGCGGCGTAGTTCATCGGGTCGATGGGCACCGCCGCCATCTTCGGGTTGCCTTCGTTGTAGCCCTCGTTGAACTGACGCATGGTGGTGGAAAAGGACGCGACCGAGAGGACGCCGGGCACCCCCTGCATGGCCCACACGAAACGATCCTGGTACTGGCCCAGGGCAACATCCTCGCAGGCCACCTCGGAAGGAGCCTTGTCGACTTCGAACACCACGCTGAGCCAGTCCAGGCCAATGTCGTAGTTGCTGGCGATGGAGACCGCGTCGCGATTGAAGCGCGAGTCCTCGCGCAACTCCGGCGCACCCGCCTGCAGCGTGCCGACGACGCGGTCATGGCTTTGCCAGATCGCCGCCAGGAACACCGCCAAGGCCGCGCCGAGCACCCACTGCGCCTTGCGTGGCTCGGCGAGCCGGGCCAGGCCCCGCAGCCAACGGCTGCGACGCTGCCGGGAAACCTCCTGGGCGGCTGCGTACTTGTCGTCGACGCGCAGCAACGACGCCATCAACGGCAACATCACCAGGTTGGTGACGATCTTGTAGGCCACGCCAAGCGAAGCCGTGATCGCCAGTTCCCGCACCATCGGGATCGGGATCAACAGCAGCGTCACGAAGGAAACCAGCGCGGTCACCAGCGCCAGCGTCCCGGGAACCAGCAACCCGGTGAAGCTCGAGCGTGCCGCCTCTTCGGCGCTCTTGCCGATGGCGATCTCGCGCACGATGAAGTTGATTTGCTGCACGCCATGGGAAACCCCGATGGCGAACACCAGGAAGGGCACCAGCACTGCCAGCGGATCGAGCCCGTAGCCCAACAGGCGCAGGCTGCCGAACTGCCAGACCAGCGAGGCCAGCGAACAGACCAATGCCAGCAAGGTGAAACGCAGCGAGTGGCAATACCAGTACACCGCCCCCGCCGTCAGCAGCAACGCCAGCAAACAGAACTCCAGCACGGCTGAAGCTCCGTCGGCGATGTCGCCGATCTGCTTGGCGAAACCGATGATCTGGATTTCGAAATCGCCGTCTTCGAAGCGCTGGCGGATCTCTTTCTCCAGCCGATGGTTGAAGGTTACGTAGTCCAGATGGGCGCCCTGGCTATCGTACTCGTTGAGTTCCACCGTGATCATCGCGCTGCTCTGGTCCCGGGAAACCAGCGTACCGATGAAGCCGCCCTGGGCAGTGGAATTGGCGATCTTCGCGATGATCCGGTCATCCAGGTGCTCGGGAGAAACCGTTCCGGGTACCAGCGGATCAGCACGAAAACCTTCCTCGGTGATTTCGTTGACGAAGGCGTTGGGCGTCCACAGGGAGCGCACGCTGCTGCGCGATACTCCCGGGAGGAAGGTCACCGCCTGGGTGACGTCATACAGCCGCTTCAGGCCCGGGGCGCTCCAGATATCGCCCTCTCGGGCCTTGACCACGATGGTCAGTCGGTTCGCCCCCAGCAGGTCATTGCGGTAGGCCTCGAATGTCTCGATGTATTCGTGGCCTACCGGCAATTGCTTTTCGAAGCCGGCATCCATGCGCAGCTGTACGGCGAACCAGCCCATGATCAGCGTGAATACCGCCAGGCTCGCCAGCACCAGCCGGCGATGCCTGAACAACACACCTTCGACATATGACAACAGGCCACGTGTCGGGGCCTCAGGTAGCTTTACAGAACCGTTCACGGCAAGCCTCACAAGGTGCGGGAGATCGCGATGCCGACATAATCGCGGTCACGATAAAGCTGGTCGTAGGGCGTCTCACCGCCCATGAACTTCGCGTAGTTGAGGGAAATCTGCCAACTGGCCGGGTTCCGCACGAAGTTCAGGTACAGGTTCATGCTGCTCGCGTCCTCGGTGAAGGTTGCGCTGAGGTTCGGTGTCCGTCCTCCCAGCGACCGTGCATAGAAGACGCCCGGCGTGACCTGCCAGCCCGGCAACAAGGTGCCGTCATAGGTCAGGCTGAAGTCCAGGTTGATCCCTGAAGAGGTCTTGTCGCCACGGGACTTCGGCGCTCTGGCAGGATCCAGCTGCCAGGCATTGAGTCCCGCGGCGAGCGGTTCGCCATTGACCTCGTCATGCAGCCCCGGGTACTTGATGACCACCAGTTCGGTCAGCAAGCTGCCCGTGCTGGCCCCGCTGAAATCCAGAAGCGTCGGGGAATTGGACGGCGTGAAGCTGTACAGGCCTGTCAGGTGCCACTGGAATTTCTTCTCGTCCTTCCAGCATTTGCCGCCGTTGCCGGTACACAGGTCGATGACCGGGTTGAGCATGACCGAGTCCTTCGGCCGGTACGACAGCTCCGTACCGACGGCCCAGTCACCGATCGGCATGTTGGCACTGATGCCGTACATCATCCGGTCTTCCTGGTACTCCCAGGTCGGTGCCGCCGCGAAGGTGTTCGGGTCGAGAATGGCGACACGCAACGATGGCAACTTGTCGTGACAACGCATCACGTAGAAGCCATAGGCGACGTCGCTGTCCTCCGGCTGCCAGCGCAGCGAAAGGCCCCACTGGCCGCTGTCGCGGGCGTCCTTTTCGGAGAATCCGTAGTCCCCCCTGCCCTCACCCAGCGCGTTGGTGGTGGACCAGTAGCTGCCCACCGGCGGCAATTCGCTCTTGTTCCAGCGGAATTGATAGTAGGCCTCGACGTTGACACCCGAGCCCAGGCCCGACGCGACACTGAGCATCGGCGCCGGCAGCACGGCCTCCTTGAGCTGCACGCCGGGGCGCGCCAAGGCCTGGTAATCGTAGGCGTTGGTATTGTTGATGCCACCGGCCACGAACAGGCTTTCGCCCCAGTTGATCACCTGGTTGCCCAGGCGTGCGCGGACCCGCTGCCCGCCCACGTCGAAGCCTTTGCTCACCCACAGGTCCAGCAGGCGGGCCTTGAACGCGAGTTCATCGCGGGCGTCGTCGCTCAGCCCGTTGCTGCCGACGCTCTCCGGGGTGTTGAACGACAGCGTGCCGGTGGTATCGGTGGCAGCGAAGTCGCGGATCCAGGTGCCGCGCGCCATGAAGGTGATGTCCTCGGGCATCTTCAGCAACAGCTCATGGGTGCCCTTGAGGTAGTTGGTGAACATGTCGCCGCGGTCGTAGTTCAGGTCGCCCTGGTCGGCCACGCCGGAGCTCTGCGCCAGGCAGCCGGAGGGCGCGTTGTGCCCGGTCGGTCCCTGGTTGATCAGGTTGCAGCCCCGTGACTCGGTACGCAGACCCATGCCTGCGGTGATCGTGGAGTCGAAGGAGCCATTGAGGGTTTCGGTTTCGAACGTGAATCCCATTGCCAGTGGGGTTGTGCACGCGATGACAAGGCCTGAGGCTTTCGTAATTATTTTTTTCATGCTGGCTCTCGATCTGGCGTCGGTTAGCGCTCGCTGATGGCTCGCAGATTGTCGGAGGTGAAGAAGTCACGCTTCAGGCGGGGGGAGCCGTTGTCTTCGGTGAGCCAGCGAATATCGTTCTTGCCCGCACCGATCGAGGTCATGTCGAAGAGGTAGCGGCCATCCGCCAGGTTGTACTGGACCTGGGCCTGGACGTCGCAGGCGCCTGTCTCGTACACGGGAATCGAGAACCCTTCGCGCACTTTCCAGATCTGCCCTTGCTTGTCGTAGTCCACCGCCAGCAACGGGTTCCAGCTGTCCTCGTCGATGTAGAACATGCGCTTCGGCGCCTGATGGCGCATGCCTTGACGGACATTGGCCTCGACGACCCAGACCCGATGCAGCTCATAGCGACGCGACTGCGGCGCGATCGAGTCGTTGCCGGCAAACGTCTCCACCTTGGCGCCAGTGTCGTAGGCACCGAAATCGTTGTAAGGCACCAGCAACTCCTGCTTGCCGATCAGCTTCCAGTCGAAACGGTCCATGGTGCCGAAGAAGACGTTCGCCTCGTCGACGGTGTACTGGTTATCCAGGCCGATCTGTGGCGCATCGTAGGAGTACGACGGCATTCGCCGCACGCGGCGCTGGCCGGGGAAGTAGTAGAAGGTCGTGGCCTGTTCGCCGGCCACGGCAGTCTGTACCGCGGACTGGCCGGCCAGAGCAGCCGGCTCGAGGTAGTTGAAGAAGGTCGCATTCTCCAGGCGGCCAACTGACGAGAAGAGCGCACTCCCCTTTTTCCCCCAGGGCGTGAAGAAGAAGGTATCTGTCGACTGACGTAACCATTCCCCCCCTTTGCGTGGAGAAATTCCGGAAATGGTCCGGGGAATTTCGACGCCAACGCCGCGGTAGCGCATCTTCATGTTCCACATCACCTCGGCACCGGTACTCGGCATGGGGAACGGGATGCCCGGAACGTGAGCCTCGTCCAGAGCGAGGCCGGCAGCATCGAGCTTGGCGAAACCAACGTTCTGCCGGGTGTTCTCGACCACGAAGTCCGGAGCGCTACAGGTCCGACGGGTCGGATACACATCCATGCGATAGCCGGGAATCCTCTTGAACAGCTCGACCTGTCCGGGGGACAGCTTGCTCGAGTGTTGCGCGAGATTGTTCGCGTCGATGCTGTAGAGCGGCTTGTCGCCCTTGAACTTCCAGTGCTCTCCTCGCACCTGGCCGTAGCTCCATCCCTCGTCCTGCTGTCCAGGCTGCGTCCAGGCAGGAATATCCCCGCTTGCACTCGCTGCGATCTCCCCGCCCAAGGGGGTTAGTTTCGACCCCAGCGCCTCGGGGCCCTGGGGCGCAGCCTGGACCGAACAGAGCACGGTCGATACCGCGAGGGTCATGAACAACTGCTGCTGGAAAACACGACGGGTGGGCGCTTCACCTTCCAGCCGTTCAGTTACATCTTTCATTGGATGGCTCCTCACACAGGGCATGGACCGGTTGCTCGACCTCCCAAGGGGAAGAAGTCGGCTCCTGTCGATAATGATCATTTGACCTGATCAATTGACCATGTCGGACGATCATGAGGCAAACCATATGCCAGTTCTCTTTCATGTTTTTTTAATTGTTATAAATCAGGCGGTTATGGAAAAAGTTCTGTTCCAGGCCCAGTGCCCTGTGCACCACCTTGGGAAGTAAAGAAACATGTGTTACCTGGAGATGCTTGGTAACAGGGCACAAGAGAGCTTGAGGGGAACTTTCGTAGATATCGGCTCGGGCATTTTCAATTGTCGTTTCGCCTCGGGTCAGAGGGAGCGATCGGATATGACCGGTCATGAATCGAGCAACTTTATCCGACAATGCACGCTCCGCGGCGGAGCGGGACTATAGCGGATGTAATGCCTGCAAAAAAAACCGCCCCGAAGGGCGGTAAAAGGCAGGGCCAGGGCCTGCCATGGAGTTACAGCAGAACAGTTCTGCCAGGTTATCGGGTCAGAAAGAAAAACTTGTCGCGCCGTATTGTTTATCGTGGACGAGGAAACGCTTGGCCGTATACCTTGTTCGAACGCTCCAGCGCACCATAGGCATAGTACAACTGCACCATGGAATAGGACCAAGCCAGGAAGGCCATGGTCATGAAGACCATCTTCGTGTCGTCTCCCGGAATCGGGAAGAAGTCATACCTGAGCGCTACTACCAGGCCCGCCAGCCCGCCAGCGATGGTGGCCAGAGTATGGAGGGCTTCGCCTGCACGAGCCAGTTGCAAGGTGAAGTAGCAAAGATACAAGGTATAGGCTGACCACATGAATACATAGAAATAAGGGAGGAATCCCTCGATGATTCCAGACAGGAAGTAGACGCCGGTAGCGGCAAAGCCAGCTACAAAAATGAGGATATCCTTGGCGGGCGACGGTTTGTAATCGTGGGTAACTGCCATTAGCCCGAGCGTAGCGATAACTGGCACTCCCACCCCTCGCGAAAAGGCGTCGAGAAAGATCGCGATGTTGTAGTTGGCTTGCCAGCCGGTGGCTATGAATGTAGTGAAGTTCGATGCCGAGATACCTACGATCAAGAACTCCAGACCAAGCAAATAGTTTTTCCGCCTGATGAATGCAGCGCCATAAAACAATCCGGAAATCACCAGGAGAATACATGAGAGCAGAGCGAACAAGTCTCTCGGTTCCACGTTAACTGCCCCTTCAGATAGAGTTGTATCGATGCCTTGTGTCTAATCGGTGCAAGGGAGTACGGGCATAACCCCATTAACTCCCCGCATCGTTATCAGCCGTTCAAGGCTTTGTCTTTGCGCACTTTCTTGTCGGTCCATGCATCCAGTAGCCTGGCGGCCGCAAAGGCCGTCTTTATGGCGCACCATTGAAGTGGCTCGGGTAGCATGGATGGCGTCTTGTGTTCCAGCGCCGCTAGCAGCGGAGGCTCTCCACCGCCGATTCGCTCGGCGAAAAGCGCGCCCATGAGCGATTGAGTGGCAAGGCCATGCCCTGAACATCCCGCCGTATAGAAGATGTTCTGCCTGGCCCCTGTCACCCCGACCACGGGGAGGAAGTCGTAGGCCCCGCTGATATACCCGCTCCAGCAATGCCGAATGGCAAGGCCCTGCAAGGAAGGAAAACGCTCGCGCAACACTCTCGACAACGCGGCGTAGGCGGCGTGGTCCGGAACATTGGGTGTCTTCGAGCCGTAGGCATAACCCAATTGCTTCACGGTCAGCAGCAGGGTGTCATGGGCCGTCAGGCGATGACTTTCCATGGTGTAGTGCGGCGTAATGAGGCCTTCACGCTCTTGCCAACCCAGGGACGCCAGTTGCTCCGCCGATAGTGGCTGGGTTTCGATTGCCGAAACCCGGATCGGTGCAACCTTGTTGCGTAGCACTCCCAGCTGAGGCGTGTAGGCGTTGGTCGCCAGAACCATTACAGGGGCGGTGGCGATACCCTGGGCCGTATTGCAGGTAATCACCTGCCCTTCACAGTAGGAAAGCACCGGCGTGCGTTCGTACAATTTAACGCCAGCCTTGATTGCCGCACGACGCAGGCCGTTGACGTACTTTCCCGGATTCAAGGTGCCGCCACGCTGCTCGCTGCCAAACAGGAATGCGGGCGGTATGCCTCGCGCGCGCATCTCGGCGCTATCCACGAAGCGCGTGACAGAGCCCAGCGCGTGGCCAAGCTCCATGTTCGCTCGCAGTCGCTTTTCCTGGCTGGGATGGACGGCGGCCCGGATGATTCCCGAGGGCGTGTAATCGCAATCGATGTCCAGCGCAGCCAAACGCTCTTCCACATAGGTGACGGCCTCGTCATAGAAACCGACGAACTTACGTGCCTGCTCAAGCCCCACTCGCTTGACGAAAACCTCGCATTCTATGCCCATACTGCCGAGCAGATAGCCGGCATTGCGCCCGCTGGCCCCGAAGCCTGCGAACTGCTGTTCCAGAACGATGACGTTCGCTCCACGCGCCCTTAGTTCCAGCGCCGTTGACAGGCCGGCGAACCCGGCGCCGACCACGACTACGTCTGCGTGCTCGTGGCCTTTCAGCGCCGGCTGCAGGTCGTCTGGCTGCTCCACCCATCCGCCAAGGCTGCGGAATCTCATGGGTTCTGCATTGTTGCGTGCCGCTCCGTTGAAGGCATTCATTCACATCACTCCCGGGTTGCCGGACGTTGTTCCTCTCATGGGCCGATCCATGGCAGTGCCGCTAGAACCCCTTCCCCGCCTCGGAAAAGGAGGGCATGCCCAACAGCTCTTGCGGGTCACGCATCTGACCATCGATCTCCACCCAACCCAGTAGCGTGGAACTGGCACTCCACCCCAGCAGACGCTGCATTTGCGAGGGGAGCTGCCGAACGCGCTCGACGGGTATGGAAAGGAAGTGGTTTTCTTCCAGGCGCAGGAAGGCCAGGTCATAGGCCATGGTCAGGCCTGTGCGAGGAGCGTCGGATCTGTTGGCGCCACCGCCGTGATATACCGATCCCAGCCAGAGAAGCGCAGTGCCTGCCTTCATTTCTGCGCCGATGGTTTCTTCCTGGGTGGGCATCCGTTCGTCATCCCATTGATGACTGCCAGGAATGACCCGCGTCGCGCCGTTCTCTTCGGTGAAGTCGGTAATCGCCAGCATGAGCTGCAAGCGAGCCTCGCGACCATACTGCGGATGCCGCCAGAGCGAAGTGGCATCGTCGCGATGCAGGGGTTGAAGACCTTGTCCAGGCCCGATCTGTATCGCCTGGGTCATGCTCAGTTGGATATCGGGCGTGATCTCGACCCGATCGTTCCCTACCCAGACATGGGTGGGAGTCTGCAATACCTGCTTTGCCGTCTCGAGGAACAGGGGGTTCAGTGCCACTTCCACGGCGGAGTCGCTTTTCGCCAGGATCCGCGCGGTACGTCGAGTCTGGGTGCCGGCGAAGTAAGGGTCCATGCCGCAGGGGGTAACGCCCAGATAGCTGTCCAGGTCCTCGGTAAGAGACTTCAAGGTTTCTTCCGAGACGAAGTTGCAAATAGCGACAGCGCCATCACGCCTGATGATTTCCACTACCTGCTCGATCGGGGTGTCGCAGCTGACTGTCGTCAATCTTCGCGTACTCATCTGATGCCTACCTGTGTGGTGTTGTCATTGTTCTGCAGGGCTTCCGCAATCAACCTCAGCCCATGAGCGTTCACTCTCATGCGGTCAGACCGCCCTCTCCTTGCGCCTGGCGCGGAAAGGAGGTTTGATCATACGACATGATCATGTGATCAAGTCAAACGATTAATAATTCTGCGTGGCATCTCGGCGCTCAGGAAAGGCCAGCCGAATCAAGATCCGGCTCTACGCGGGTTCGCGCTGGCGATAGCGGATTGCCCAGGCTCGATCCTGTTTCGCTTCGGCTACGCATCGCCGGCGGTCGGAGCGAAACATCTGGAGAGACAAAGGGTCGCTGCCTCGGTCCTCAAGCGTGTCGACTCATGGATTGGGGGACGGCCATGCGTTAGCATTCGTCCCGGTCGACAGCGGACCAGTCGCCTGGCGGCAACACCGAAGAAGGAGAAGCTGAATGGCTCGAGTGG
The DNA here is from genome assembly GCF_020405165.1 of Pseudomonas sp. PS1(2021). NCBI lineage: Bacteria > Pseudomonadati > Pseudomonadota > Gammaproteobacteria > Pseudomonadales > Pseudomonadaceae > Pseudomonas > Pseudomonas sp. PS1(2021). The sequence goes on from NZ_CP084484.1 coordinate 2,040,529, forward strand.
GCGCCGAAGTGCGCAGGCAAGACTTTATTGAGGCCGCCGTGAAGGTGATCGCGGAATATGGTGTGGCGAATGCCACTACCCGTCGCATCGCGGCCGCGGCGAATTCTCCATTGGCCTCCCTGCACTATGTCTTCCACACCAAGGACGAATTGTTCGACGCGGTCTATGAATCCCTGATAGACAAGCCACAGCAGTCCTTGCTGCATGTTACGGCGGGAGCCACGGCGGCAGACTCGGTAGCAGAGATATTGCGCCAGTTGGTCGGGTGGTTCACCGCGCATCCGGAACTGGCGACTACGCAGTTCGAGCTGTTTTTCTGGAATCTGCGTAACAACCCCGCTATGGCGAGCAAGATCTACACCGATTCCGTCGAAGCGACGAAGCAGGCCATTGAACAGGTCGCTGGCTCGGTGCTGGACCAGGAAGCGCTGGCCACTGTCAGTCGCTTGCTCATCAACCTGTTCGATGGCTTGCTTCTGGCCTGGTCCGCCCATGGTGACCAGGAGCGGCTGAATGCCGAGACCGAAGCCGCCTGCCAGGCTGTGAAGCTGTTGGTGGCCAGCTTCTGATCTTTTCGAAGGCGCATCTCTAGAGAGGGGCATGGTGACACGGTTCGCCGTGCCCCTGCTCTTCGGGCCTCTTGCCAGTTCAGGTGCAGCGCCTCTTCTAGTTCTCCTCTCCCCGCCTCCGCTTCCAGCGGAATCCTGGGCGGCTATCTCGCCGGTCCTTCCCCCTCATAGTCCTGCAAGTTGACTGTGCGCTTCTCGTCCATGCAACAGGCCTTCCGCCATGGCCTGGCGGGAACTGGCTGCGGCACCTAGGTGCAAATAAACCCAAACCGATGGAAACCTGGTGCATTTCGCACCTTGTACCAGCACCTCGCTCGCGCCTATTCTGGTCAAGCGATCAAGTCAAAAGATCAAGTCTCTATAACACAACAATAGGAGGCGACATGTCCTCTCACACTGCTCTTCCAATTGAGCCGCTCGATGTTCTGATCATAGGAGCCGGTGTGTCTGGCATCGGCGCTGCGGCTTACCTTCGACGTCACCAGCCGCACAAGGTGTTTGCGATTCTCGAGTCCCGGGAGCGAATGGGCGGCACCTGGGACCTGTTCCGCTATCCCGGCATACGCTCCGACTCGGACCTGTACACCTTCGGCTTCGACTTCAAGCCTTGGACCAAGGCGAAATCTCTGGCGGATGCCGCCGACATTCTCGAATACCTGCGAGAAGCCGTCGCTGAATACCAGTTGGACCCCTTCATCCAGTACCGGCAGAAAGTGGTCTCGGCGAATTGGCAGAGCGACAAAGGGCTGTGGGCAGTATGCGTCGAGGACGGCCACACGGCAGAAACCCGCACCATCGAATGCCGCTGGCTGTTCAGCGCAGGCGGCTACTACCGTTATGACCAAGGCTTCAGCCCACGCTTCGAGGGCGCGGAGCAGTTCAAGGGGCAAATCATCCACCCGCAACACTGGCCCGAGCGCTTGGACTATCGGGGCAAGCATGTGGTGGTCATCGGCAGCGGCGCAACGGCGGTGACCCTGATTCCCGCCATGGCCGACGAGGTCGCCAGCATCACCATGTTGCAGCGGACGCCCTCCTATATCGTCAACCAGCCCGCCAACGATTCCGTTGCCGCTTTTCTTCGCAAGATTCTGCCGGCGCAAACCGCCTACTCACTGACGCGCTACAAGAATGCCAAGATCACCCTGGTCTTCTGGCGATTCTGCCAGCGCTTCCCCGGGCTCGCCCGCAAGCTGCTCATATGGCTGACCCGTAGAGAATTACCGAAGGGCTATCCGGTCGACGTTCATTTCAACCCGCCCTACAAGCCCTGGGACCAACGCTTGTGCTCGGTTCCCGAAGGCGATCTTTTCAAGGCCATCAGTGCAGGTAAAGCCTCGGTCGTTACCGACCATATCGAGCGCTTTACCGAGTCCGGTGTCTTGCTCAAGTCCGGCACGGAACTGAAGGCCGATATCATCATCACGGCCACCGGTCTGAACGTGCAGTTGTTCGGCGGTATCGCCCTGCACAAGGATGGCGAGCCGGTAGTGTTGAGCCAGACGCTGGCGTACAAGGGCACGATGCTTTCCGGCGTACCCAATTTTGCCTTTGCGGTGGGCTATACCAACTCATCCTGGACGCTGAAAGTATGCCTGCTGTGCGACCACTTCTGTCGCTTGCTGGGCTTCATGGACAGCCAGGGCCATAACGTCTGCGAGCCGAAGGCGCCGGATGGTGTCGAAACCCGTCCCCTGCTGGATTTCGGGGCCGGATATGTCCAGCGGGCATTGGATAGCATGCCGCGCCAGGGGCCTCGCGAGCCCTGGGTGATGTCGATGGATTACTTCCGTGACATCAAGCTTTTGCGCCGAGGGAAGGTCGCCGACGAATGCCTCCGGTTCAGCACGGTGCCTGACGCCTACCTGCACAGAAGCGTGGCGCTTCAGACTCAGGGCGGCAGGCGATGACTGCGGATCGGTTCTGCGAGCTACCGGGCAAGCGTAGCCTCTGCTATCGCAGCCACGGTCCGGAAACCGCGCCTGCGGTCATCCTCATCGTCGGCCTGGGGCTGCAATTGATCTACTGGCCTGAAGCGCTCATCGCCGGCCTGGTCGAGCGGGGCCTGCGCGTGATCACGCTGGACAACCGTGACTCGGGCAGGTCTTTCTTCACCGAGGTTACCCCGCCCTCGACCCTGCAACAGTTCTTCCGCAAACCGACTGCGGGGTATGACCTGGGCGACATGGCCGACGATGTGATCGGCCTCATGGATGGCCTGCGCCTGGGTGCGGCGCACGTCGTAGGGATGTCGATGGGCGGCATGATCGCCCAGACACTTGCCGCTCGTTATCCGCAGCGAGTCATGAGCCTGGCGTCCATCTTCTCGACGACAGGATCGCTGCGAGTAGGCCAGCCAGCGTTCAAGACCATCTTGCAGCTTCTCCGGCGTCCTCCCCGGAACCAGCGGGAGAGCGTTCGCGACTATGTGGAGATCATGCGTTCCGTCGGTACGACGCTGGAATGGGACGAGCAGGCCCATCGCGACTACGCCATGCAAGCCTGGGAGCGAGGCGGCGGGGAAGCGAGCAACCTCGGGATGGCGAGGCAGATCGGCGCCATCATCAACTCGGGCGACCGAACGCAGGAACTCCAGCGAATTCGCTGCAACACGCTGGTCATCCATGCTGAGAAAGACCTCATGGTCGCCACCAGCGGAGGCTTCGCCACGGCGGCGGCCATTCCCAGGGCACGCTTGGTGCTGTTGCCGGGAATGGGGCATGACTTCCCCGCCTGCCTGACAGGAACGCTGCTTTCCCTGCTCGCAGGCCAAATGCATTAGTACGGAACATCCCTTCAGGGGCGGGTGGGTGGGTGCCGCCCCTCTTTTTACACCTCGGGACTTGCATGGGGCTTTTCGAAGTTCGTGCTTATCCAGGCCCACATAAGACAAAAAGGTTCCCGGTTGATTCTCGACCGCAGAGCCATGCATCACACGCCGGAGCCGTTGGTTCGCCCTGCGCGTGAATTCCTCCACTGCCGTTCAACAACGACAAAAATCGAGCAAGAGGTACGTATGGAATTCAAGTTCTTACTCCCCGCCAAAGTCGTGATGGGACCCGACCTGCGTGAGCGCACCGGCGAATACCTGCGGGAACTCGGCATGGCGCATGTGCTGATCGTGACGGACGCCGGGGTAAAGGCCGCAGGCCTGTTGAATGGCGTGTATGCCAGCCTGAATGAGTGGGAGATCGCGTTCGACGAGATATCGGAGGTCAAGGCAAACCCTCGCAGCGAAGACATCAACCAGGCGGCGCAGCTGTATCGCGGCAAAGGTATCCAAGGCCTGCTGGCCATCGGCGGCGGCAGCGCGATGGACGCGGCCAAGGCGATCAGTCTGCTGCTGACCCACGAGGGCCGGATCGAAGACTACGAGGGCTCTTTCACCCTCAGGCACGCCATCCCGCCTATCGTCGCCATCCCGACCACCGCCGGAACCGGCAGCGAAGTGACCTGTTTCTCGGTGATCACCGATACCGCCCGGCATTTCAAGATGAGCGTCCAGGACTACCGGGTGGGCCCCGTTCTGGCATTGCTCGACTCCCGCATTCTCGACACGCTGCCTGCATCGATTGCCGCCGCAACCGGCATGGATGCCCTCACCCACGCCATCGAAGCCTACACCTGCCGTGTGTCGAATCCGATCAGCGACGGGCTGGCGCTGCATGCCATCCGCCTGATCAGCCAATACCTCAGGCCCGCCGTACTGGAGCCGGGCAACCTGCATGCACGTGAGCAAATGCTGGTGGCCAGCCTGATCGCCGGCATGGCCTTCGGTAACGCGGACGTCGGCAGCGTGCACTGCATTTCCGAAGCCATCGGTGGCATGTACGACACGCCACACGGCGTGGGCAACGCGATCTTCCTGCCCTTCGTGTTCGGCCATAACCGCGACGCCGACATCACCCGCCACGCGCAGGTCGCCTACGCATTGGGTATCGACCCCAACCTCTCGCCGGCCGAGGCCGCCGAGGCCGCCGTTGGCTACCTGTTCCAGATGAGCAAGGACCTGGGCATCCCCCGCTTCGCCGAGGTGAAAGGCGTGCGCGAGGAAGACTTCCTGAGCATCGCCGAAAAGTCGAAGAAGAATTTCTCCGACGGCAGCAATGCCAAGCAAATGACGGTGGAAACCTACCGTGAAATCGTCGCCGCCGCTTACCACTACGTAGCGTGAAGGAGGCCAGTCATGAGCGAATCAATCGCCGGCGCTTCATTGAAGCGCACGCTGGGTCCGTTTTCCGTTCTGCTGTTCGGTCTGGCGTTCCTCGCTCCGTTGATCGTGTTCGGCACCTATGGCGTGATCACGCAGGCCAGCGGCAACACCACTGCGATGGCCTACCTGATCGCGGCAATCGGCGTGGTGTTCACGGCCTTGAGCTATGGCCGGCTGGTCAGGGTGTTCCCGGTCGCCGGTTCGGCCTACACCTATACTCGCAAGATGCTTAGCGCGAACCTCGGCTTCATGGTGGGCTGGGCCGCCCTGCTCGATTACTTCTTCATCCCGATGCTGATCTGGCTGCTCGGCGCCAGCTACCTCAACATGGCCTTTCCAGAGGTGCCGCAATGGGTGTGGATCATCGGCTTCATCGTCTCCACCTCGCTGCTTAATATCCTGGGCATCCAGGTCGCCAACCGCTTCAACGTGCTGTTGATGGTCGCGCAGCTGGCCATCATCGTCGTGTTCATCGGCCTGTGCGTGCACTACATCGTCGCGGCCAACGGCCCTGGCGGGCTGCTGTCGGCCAAGCCGTTCTTTAACCCGGACGTGTCCTTCGCCACCAGCATGGCCGGCGCTGCCATTGCCGCGTACTCGTTCCTGGGCTTCGACGCGCTGTCCACGCTCAGCGAGGAGACCCGCGACCCGGGCCGGACACTGCCGCGCGCGATCCTGCTGGTCGCATTGATCGGCGGTTCGGTCTACGTCGGCTCGTCGTACTTCATGTACCTGGCGCACCCCTCCCCCGCCTTCGAGCATGTGGACGGCGCCGCCTTCGAGATCGCCCGCATGATCGGCGGCGACCTGTTCTTCGCCGTGGTCCTGGCGGGGATCATCATCGCCCACTTCGCCGCAGGCATGTCGTTCCAGGCCAGCGTGGGCCGGCTGCTGTACGCCCGTAAGCGTTCATTCCAAGACATCCTGCCATCCCGCTGACTTCCGCCCTAGAGTGACCTCGCATTCAACAACGCGAGGTTATTTCCATGAGAAAACACCGCACCGCAGAACAGTGGCAAGTCCTAATCGGTCAGCAGCGTGACAGCGGCCTGTCGGCCACGCAGTTCTGCAAGGAGCACAAACTCGGTTATGCCAGCTTCTGTAGTTGGCGCAAGCGCCTGTTGAGTCAGCCGGTCGGTGAGGCTGCGGATTCTGGTTATGCCAGCTTCCTGGATCTGTCATCGCTGATGGATGACTCGGCCTCTCCCGGAAGCGGCTGGAATATCGTGCTGAGCCTGGGTAATGGTGTTGAGCTAAGGCTGAGCCAGATCAGATGATCGGTCTGGATAGCCAGGCCCGGATCTGGCTGTGCACCGAGCCCACGGATATGCGTAAATCCTTCCGGGGGCTGAGCGCTCTGGTCCGCAATCAACTCAAGCAAGATCCGCTCAGCGGGCAGTATTTTGTCTTCGTTAACCGTCGCAAGACCCAAATGAAGATGTTGTATTTCACGCCCACGGGCTACTGCCTGTGGGCCAAGCGACTGGAGCAGGGGCAGTTCCGGGTACGGCCGTCTTCTTCGGGACAGCGCCCCTTAAACCTGACTGATCTCCAGTTGCTGATTGACGGTATCGAGGTGCAAAAGTACCGTCAGTTCAAGCGTTTTCGGGGCACGTAGCGGGTTGTGTTCCGGTATAATATCGGCCATGAATTCAATGGCTTCCGCGTCCTATTCCAACGCCCCTTCCTACTCGGTACTGGCCGAGGAGAATGCCCTGTTGCGTGAGCAGCTACAGGTCATGCAGCGGCAGTTGGACTGGTTCAAGAAGCAGCTGTTCGGCCCCAAGTCCGAGAAGCAGGTGTATGACCTCCCGGAGCAGGGCGGCCTGTTCCAATCGAATGATGCGGCTAGCCCGGAGAAGCCTCTCGATGCGGAGAAACGCCCGGTTCGGGCTTATCAGCGAGGCACCGGAAAGAAACAGCGGGACGACGACTGCCTGAACGATACGGGTCTGCGTTTTACAGCGGACGTGCCAGTGGAAGTTGTTGAACACCTGCCGCCGGAGCTAAGCGGCCCCGACGCCGACCAGTACGACATCCTTGGCACCAAAACGACCTATCGGCTGGCCCAGCGGACGTCCAGTTACGTGGTGTTGCAAGTGGAACGCCCCGTATTTCGGCGCAAGGGCAGCGACAAGCCCGTGACCACGCCGGCCCCGTCCAACGTACTGGACAACAGCCTGGCCGACGTCAGCTTGTTGGCGGGTCTGATGGTCGACAAGTTCCAGTTTCACCTACCGCTGTATCGCCAACACCAACGCATCCAGCAAGCGGGTATTACCCTCAGCCGCAGCACCCTCACCAATCTGATCAAGCGATCTATTGATCTGCTGCGGCCGATCGTGGATGCCCAGACCGACAATGTTCTGCGCAGCCGGGTGTTGGCGATGGATGAGACGCCGATTAAAGCTGGCCACCAGGGTCGGGCAGGCCCACAAAAAGGCAAGATGAAATCCGGCTGGTTCTGGCCGTTATACGGCGATGCCGATGAAGTGGTGTTCACTTACTCGAACAGTCGAGGCCGAGCCCATATCGAGCAGGTACTGAACGAACAGTTCAGCGGAACTCTGATCAGTGACGGCTATGCTGCTTATGCCCGCTATGCCGCCGCACAGCAGAACATCATCCACGCGCAGTGCTGGGTGCACAGTCGTCGTTACTTCATTGAGGCGCAGAAGGACCACCCGATAACTGCCACCGAAGCCCTTCAGCAGATTGCCAAGCTATACACCAACGAAGAAGAGATCCGCGTCCAGCAACTGACCGGCGAAAAGAAACGCCAGTACCGGCTGCTCCACTCAAAGCCGGTGGTCAGCGACTTCTTCCAATGGTGCCGGGATCAACTGGCACAGGGCGGTCTGCTGCCCAGTGATTTATTGACCAAAGCACTGAACTACGTGCTCAGCCGTGAAGCCAGCCTGACCGTCTTCCTGGAAGACCCAGACGTCCAGCCAGACACCAACCACCTGGAACGGGCCCTGCGCCCCATTCCCATGGGACGCAAGAACTGGCTGTTCTGCTGGACTGAACTCGGCGCGGAACACGTGGGCATCATCCAGAGCCTGATCACTACGTGCAAACTGCACGACATCAACCCGTACACCTATCTGGTGGACGTGCTGCAGCGCATCAGTCAGCACCCGGCCAGCAAGGTCGCTGACCTGACGCCTCGGCTCTGGAAGACCCGGTTCGCCGATAATCCGTTACGCTCGCTGATCGATCCGCGCCATTCTGATCGACAGACCGCACAGCCAAAGGGCACCCTCCATGCGCATTGAAGACATGAGCATCGATCAGCTATTGGAGCTGAACCGAATGATCTGCCGGCGCATTGATGAACTGCAAGATCAAGAAAACCTGCAGGCGCTGAGTCGGCTGCACGTGGGGCTGAAGGTGACCTTCGAAAGCCGAACTGGCTTGACTATGGGGATCGTCACCAAGATCAACCGCAAGAGCGTGATCGTCCTGGCCGAGAACGGCACGAAACAGTACAAGGTCTCACCGGAATTGCTAAGGCCCCTTCGGGACGTAAAGTAAGTCCAGTACGTCGTGGAATGAACGCTTACGTACGCCCTGGGGCGGGACAACCAACTGCCGCGCAAGCTGTTCGGTGTCCTGCATCCTCGCTACAAGACCCCGGCCTTCAACATTCTGCTCTGCGGCATTTTCGGCTGCGCGGGTTTTGCCCTGACGATCGCCACCGCGACGTCCCTGGTCAATTTCGGCGCGTTTCTCGCCTTCAGCGCAGTCAACCTTTGCGCGTTGCGGCTCTCCTTCGATACCCGCCTCGGAGACGGGGCGGGCTTGTTGCGCGGGGTGCTCTGCCCGCTCGTTGGCCTGGTCACGGCCGGGTGGATGCTGGTCAGCCTGGATAAAGACGCGCTGATCATGGGCTGTAGCTGGCTGGGCCTGGGGGCGGTCTATCTCGCTTGCCGGACCAGCTTCTTCCGCAACCCGGTGCCCGACGCGCTGGCGTAGTGACCACCCTTCTATCGAACGCTCTGACAACAACCACAAGGCCGGCTTCGAGCCTGCCCTTCAATGGCGAGAATCGATATGCAAACCAAACTTCTGATCAATGGTGCCCTGGTGGCCGGCGAAGGCGAGAGCCACGCGGTGTACAACCCGTCCCAAGGCAACGTCCTGGTGCGAATTACCGAGGCCAGCGGCGCCCAGGTCCATGCCGCGGTGCAGAGCGCGGATGCGGCCTTCGACGCCTGGTCGCAAACGCCGCCCAAGGATCGCGCGGCCCTGCTGCTCAAGCTTGCCGAGCGCATCGATGCCCAGGCGCACGTGTTCGCTCGCCTGGAGGCGGACAACTGCGGCAAGCCTTTCAACGCCGTGCTGCTGGACGAACTGCCCGCCGTATCGGACGTGTTCCGTTTCTTCGCCGGCGCCGTGCGCTGCCTGCAGGGCTCGGCGGCGGGAGAGTACGTCGCGGGGCATACCTCGATGATCCGCCGCGACGCGGTGGGCGTGGTCGCCTCCATCGCGCCGTGGAACTATCCGTTGTTGATGGCAGCGTGGAAACTCGGCCCGGCATTGGCCGGCGGCAACACCGTGGTGCTGAAACCGTCGGAGCACACGCCGCTGAGTACCTTGAAACTGGGCGAGCTGCTTGCCGAGATCTTCCCCGCCGGCGTGGTCAACATCGTCCACGGTCGAGGTGCCTCGGTGGGTGAGCCGCTGACCAGCCATGCCCAGGTGCGCATGGTGTCGCTGACCGGCTCCGTGCGCACCGGCAGCCGGATCATCGAAGGTACGGCCGAGAGCGTGAAACGCATGCACATGGAGTTGGGGGGCAAGGCTCCTGTACTGATCTTCGACGATGCCGACATCGATGCCGCCGTCGAAGGCATCCGCGCCTTCGGCTTCTACAACGCCGGCCAGGACTGTACCGCCGCGTGCCGCCTCTATGTGCAGAAAGGGGTCTACCAGGAGTTCGTTCGCAAGCTCGGCGAGGCCGTATCCAACATCCGGTGCGGGCTGCCGGACGATCCGGCGACCGAGATGGGACCGCTGATCACCAAGGAGCATCTGGAGCGTGTCGAGGGGTTCGTGAACCGGGCCAGGGAGTTGCCGCACATCGAAGTGGTCACCGGCGGCAAGCGCGCCGAGGGTGCCGGCTTCTTCTTCGAGCCGACGGTCCTGGCCGGCGCTACGCAGGAGGATGAGGTGGTGCGCCGCGAGATCTTCGGCCCGGTGGTGACCGTCTCGTCGTTCGAGGATGAAGCCCAGGCGCTGGCTTGGGCGAACGACTCCGATTACGGCCTGGCGTCTTCGGTATGGACCGCCGATGTTGGGCGCGCTCATCGCCTGGCCGCCCGCCTGCAATACGGCTGCACCTGGGTCAACACCCACTTCATGCTGGTCAGCGAAATGCCCCACGGCGGGGTCAAGCTGTCCGGCTACGGCAAGGACCTGTCGATGTACGGCCTGGAAGACTACACCGTGGTGCGCCACGTGATGTTCAAGCACTGACCGCCCACACCCCGGACTACCCAGATCATTTTTCAAGAGGTTTGCATGAACAACATCGAGACGTTCGAAAGGCTCGAGTCCAACGTGCGGATGTACTGCCGCGACTTGCCCCTGGTGTTCGATACCGCCCAAGGCAGCAGGATCCGCGGCGAAGATGGCCGCGAATACCTGGACTTCTTCGCCGGCGCCGGCGCCCTGAACTATGGCCACAACGACCCGCGCATGCGCGATGCGCTGATCGCGTATCTGTCGGCCAACGGCGTGACCCACGCCCTCGACCTGCACACCACCACCAAGCGCCAGTTCCTGGAAGCGATCGAGCGCGACCTGTTCAAGCCACGCGGCTGGGACTACAAGGTCCAGTTCACCGGCCCGACCGGTGCCGACGCCGTCGAGGCGGCGTTGAAGCTGGCGCGCAAGGCGACCGGGCGTACCAAGGTCGTATCGTTCTACGGGGCTTACCACGGCATGACCGCCGGCGCCCTGGCCGTCACCGGCAACCGCACTCGCCGTGGCCCCGGGCTTTCCACCGACGTGGTGTTCGTGCCCTACGAAGACAGCCCCTATGGCGAATTCGACAGCATTGGCTTCCTCGAGCGCCTGGCCAACGACCAGGGCAGCGGCTCGGAGCTGCCGGCGGCGGTGATCGTCGAGTCGGTGCAGATCCAGGCCGGCGTCTACCCGGCTTCCAACCAATGGCTGCAACGCTTGCGCAAGTGGACCACCGACCACGGCGTGCTGCTTATCTGCGACGAGATCCAGGCCGGTTGCGGTCGCACCGGCGACTTCTTCGGCTTCGAGCGCTCCGGGGTGGTGCCGGACCTGATCACCTGCGCCAAATCGATCGGCGGCTTCGGCCTGCCGATGGCGATCGTGTTGCTTCGTGCCGGGCTGGATGTATGGCAACCGGGCGATCACATCGGCACCTTCCGCGGCAACCAGTTGGCGTTCCTGACCGCCCGCATCGCGCTCAGCTATTGGCACGATGAGCAGTTCCTGAAATTGCTGGCCGACAACTGCGCGGCCATGGAGCGCGCAGTTGCCGGCTTTGCGGAAATTCCAGGCGTCGCGTCCGCGCGTTGTCGCGGCATGATCGCCGGCATCGATTTCGGCCGCGGCAACGTCGAGGTCGCCAAGGACGCCCAGCAGCGCGTGCTGCAAGCGGGCGTGCTGGTCGACCGCTGCGGCCCGAATGGCGAAATCATCAAGCTGATGCCACCGCTGAACACTCCGACCGACCAACTCGAAGGCGGCCTCAGGGCCTTCGGCGAATCGGTCGCGGCAGCGCTGGGAGAATAGCTGCCACGGTCACCCTTCGGCCTGTGTTGAAGCGCAGGCCGGAGACCTGTTGGACATCAGCCAGAACAATAATCAGGAGACCTCGAGCGTGCGTGAACACAATGATGAAAGCTTCGAGTTCGAAGTGTCCGTGATCGGGCTCGGAGCCATGGGAACCATCATGGCCCAAGCGTTGCTCAGGCAAGGCAGGCGCGTGGCGATCTGGAACCGCTCACCCGGCAAGGCCGCGGCGCTCGTCGCCGCTGGCGCTCACCTGTGCGAGAGCGCCGAAGCCGCGCTGGCTGCAAGCCCGGCCACGATCTTCGTGCTCCTGGACAACCAGGCGACCCACGAGGTGCTCGGGATGCCAGGTGTGATGCAGGCGCTGGCCAACCGTACGATCGTCGATTACACGACCAACGCCCGGGACGAGGGCCTGGCGCTTCAGAGTCTCGTCAACCGCGCGGGCGGCCATTACGTCAAAGGGATGATCGTGGCCTACCCGCGCAACGTTGGTCGTCGCGAAAGCCACAGCATTCATACCGGTGATCCTGAGGCCTTCGAACGGCATCGGGCGCTGCTTGAGGGGCTTGCCGGTCATACGACGTTCCTCCCCTGGGACGAAGCATTGGCCTTCGCCACCGTGCTCCACGCGCATGCGTTTGCCGCGATGGTGGCTTTCTTCGAGGCCGTGGGGGCTGGTGTCCACTTCGGCCTGCCGCCTTCGAAGACCGCTCGGCTCATGCTCGACACGTCGCGCTTTTTCGTCGCCGATGCACTCGAGGAAGCGGTCCGTCGGCTGGAAGCGCAGGATTTCGCAGGCGATCAGGCGAGGCTCGATGTGCATGCCCAGGCCTTCGCCCATATCGCCGGAGCCCTGCACGCACAAGGGGCCTGGACGCCGGTCTTCGACGCGCTGTGCCAGGCCGTGCAACGCGCGGCAGCCATGGGCTATGGCGACCAGGACATCGTAGCCGTCACCCGCCTGTTCGCCCGCGAATGCGACACCGCAAGCGCGGCGGGACAGTGACTGCGCTGCGCTTCTAAGGTCCGCGTGGATAGCGCCCGAAGACAACAACTATAAAAAATCGCTGGAGAATCATATGCGCCGATTCGGTTTTCTACTGGCTGTCCTTGTACTGGTCATCTTCCTGAGTGCACTGTTTTCGAAGCCTTCCGTCGTCAACCGCGGGACGGCTCAGCGCATGGAGCACTACCCCACCGTCGGTATCGGAGACATCTTCCGGGGGCACTAGCCAGGCCTCGGGCGACAGACAGCCTCGAAGCCTGCCATGCGGTCGCTGCCACCCGTTCGACAGCGACCGTGTGCGCCTCAGTGGTCTATGGCTCCGCTGGCGCCAAGGCCGGTCTGGCCTCGTACGTACTGGTCGGCGAAGGCTTCCCTTTCAGCCATGGCCCGCTTGGTCCGGTCCAGGCGGGAAACGCCATACGCCACCAGGAACGCCAACGGCATGGAGAACAGCGCAGGCTGGGTATAGGGGAACAGCGGCTCGGCGAAGTGCAACACATCCACCCACACCAGCCTGGAGAAAACCACGAAGCCCATGGCGCTGAGCAACCCGACGTAGCCACCGGCCAACGCGCCACGGGTGGTCAGCCCCGACCAGAACATCGACAGGAACAGCACCGGGAAGTTGGCCGAAGCGGCGATGCCAAAGGCCAGGGCGACCATGAAGGCCACGTTGATGTTCTCGAACACGATGCCCAGGGCTATCGCCACCAAGCCAAGGCCCAGGGTTGCCAGCTTGGTTACCCGCAGCTCCTGCGCCTCGCTGGCCGCGCCCTTCATGATCACCCGCGCATACAGGTCATGGGCGATGGCGGACGCCCCGGCCAGGGCCAGGCCTGACACCACGGCCAGGATGGTGGCGAAGGTCACGGCGGAGAGGAAGCCCAGCAGCAGGTTGCCACCCACTGCCTGGGCCAGGTGCATGACCACCATGTTGCCCCCGCCCAGCAGCTTGCCTCCCGCTTCCCCGCCCTCGAAGAACCGGGGCTGCTGGCTGACGATCACGATCGACGCCAGGCCCAGCAGGAAAATGACATTGAAGAAGTAGCCGATGAACCCGGTGGCGTAGAGCACCGACTTGCGCGCCTCCCGGGCATCGCCGACGGTGAAGAAACGCATCAGGATGTGCGGCAGCCCGGCGGTGCCGAACACCAGCCCCAGGCTCAGCGATAGCGCGGTCAACGGGTCGGCCAGCAAGCCACCAGGGGCCAGCAGGCGTTCGCCCAGGGCATGGCTATCCATCGCCTGGCTGACCAGCCTGTCATAGCTGAAGTCGAATTCGCGCATCGCCAGGAACAGCACCAGCGAGCCGCCGACCAGCAGCAGGAATGCCTTGACGATCTGCACCCAGGTGGTTGCCACCATACCGCCGAAGGTCACATACAGCATCATCAGCGCACCGACGATCACCAGGGCGATCTGGTAGTCCAGGCCGAACAGCAGCCTGATCAACTGCCCGGCCCCGACCATCTGCGCCACCAGGTAGAAACACACCACGGTCAGCGATCCGATGGCGGCCATGGTGCGCACCTTGCCCTGGTCGAGACGGTACGAGGTGATGTCGGCGAAGGTGACGCGGCCCAGGTTGCGCAGCCGCTCGGTCATCAATAGCAGCAGTACCGGCCAGCCCGCGAAGAAGGCGATGAGATAGATGTAGCCATCCATCCCGGAGCTGTAGATGAGCGCGGTGATTCCCAGCAGCGTGGAGGCGGACATGTAGTCGCCGGCCAGCGCCAGGCCGTTCTGCCAGCCCCGGATACCGCCACCGGCGCTATAGAAATCCGCCGTCGAATGGGTCCGTCGCGCCGCCCACCAGGTGATGCACAGGGTGAACAGCACGAACACCATGAACATGCCGATGGCATGCAGGTTGAGCGGCTGGCGCTGGCCAGCGTCCAACGCGGGCGAGGCCAACAGCAGGCCGGAGTGCAGCGACAACGCCAGGGGAAGGAGCTTCTTCATGCGCCCTGCTCCTCTTCCAGCCCAGCGACCAGAGCCTGGGTCAGGCGATCGAATTCACCGTTGGCGCGGTACACATAGAGCGCCGACAAGGCACAGAAGAACACGAACAGGAACACGCCGGCCGCGACGCCGAAGGTCATGTTCGAGCCCTGCGCCAGACGCCTGGCAATCAGCTCGGGGCAGAACGATACCAGCGCGATGTAGCCGTGGAACGTGGCCAGGATCAGCAGGAGCAGGCTCAGGGTGAAACGGTTTCGGCGCGCCACCAGTTGCTGGAACCGGGCACTGGCGCGGATACGCGCGTATAGCAGGCTGGACATGGGACACCTCGGGCAACCTAGTTATTGTTATGGAATATGCGGGTGCGGCAGCGCCATCAGCGGCCGGCGTCGCCGGCCTCCTCCTCCTGCCGGGCCCACTCGCGCAGGACGAACTTCTGGATCTTGCCGGTGGCGGTCTTGGGCAGTTCGGTAAGCGTCACATGCCGCGGTGCCTTGAAGTGCGCCAGGCGCTCGCGGCACCAGCGGACCAGATCGTCACCCGTGGTTCTGGGTAAGGCATCCGCCCGCAAGGCGACGAACGCGTGGGGTGTCTCGCCCCAGCGCGAATCCGGGCGCGCCACCACCGCGGCCTCGACCACCTCGGGGTGCTGGTAGAGCACTTCCTCGATCTCCAGCGAGCTGATGTTCTCGCCGCCGGAAATGATGATGTCCTTGGCCCGGTCCTTGATTTCCACGTAGCCGTCCGGGTGCAGCACGGCCAGGTCGCCGGTGTGCAACCAGCCGTCGGCCAACGCGGCACGGGTGGCCTCGGGGTTGTGCAGGTAGCCTTTCATCACGGTGTTGCCCCGCACTACCAGTTCGCCAAGGGTGCGGCCGTCGGCCGGGACCGGACGGCCGGTGTCGGTATCCAGCACCGTGGCCTCCTCGAGCATCGGGTGGGCGACGCCCTGGCGGCTCATGAACTGGGCCCGGGCCTCCAGCGGCAATTCGTCGACCCCCGGCTGCCACAGGCACAGGGTGCTGGGGCCGTAGCTTTCGGTCATGCCGTAGGCGTGGGTGATGCTGAAGCCGCGTGCTTCCATGGCGGCGATGACCGCGCTGGGCGGCGCGGCGCCGCCGGTGATCACCGATACCGGCACGGCAGGGACGCTGGCATGCTCGGCATGGATCAGCATCGACATCACCACCGGCGCGGCGCTCAGGTGGGTCACCGCATGCTCGGCAATGGCGGCGTGGATCGCATCTGGCTGGACCTTGCGCAGGCATACGTGCGTGCCACCGGACAGCGTCACCGCCCAGGTATGGCTCCAGCCGTTGCAGTGGAACATCGGCAAGGTCCACAGGTAGACGCTGCGCGGCCCCAACTGGAAGATCAGCGCGCCGGCGCAGGCGTTGAGGTAGGCGCCGCGGTGATGCAGGACCACGCCCTTGGGATCCCCCGTGGTGCCGGAGGTGTAGTTGATGGCGATCGACTGCCATTCGTTCTGCGGCGCACTCAGCGGCCGCCCCGGGTCGCCCTGGGCCAGAAACGCCTCATAGTCCAGGTCGTGGGCGAGGTCGGCTCGCTCGGCCTGATCATCGTCGATGCCCACCAGCAAGGGCGGCGCATCGAGCATGGCCAGCGCCTGCTGGGCCACGGCACCGAACTCACGGTCGCAGATCAGCACCCTGGCCGCGCAGTGGCGCAGGATGAAGGCGATGCTGCGTGCCTCCAGGCGAATGTTGATGCATACCAGCACCGCCCCGGCACCGGGTACGCCATAGTGGGCCTCGAGCATTTCCGGGATATTCGGCGCCAGTATCGCCACCCGCTCGCCCGCTTGTACGCCGACCCGCTCCAGGGCACTGGCCAGGGCGCAACTGCGCTCGTGCAACTGGCGGTAGCTGTAGCGCCTTGCGCCATAGACCACCGCATCGCGCTGCGGGTACACCTGCGCGGCACGCTTGAGGAACGACAGCGGCGACAGCGGGACATGGTTGGCTTCGTTGGGAGCAAGCTCGTGCTCGAGGGTCGGAACCATCATGGCAGCCACCTCATCGACACATTGCTCGGGTCTTGCACGCACATACATACCTCCTGTTCTTGTTGTTATTGCGCCAGGGCGCGTTACAGGCTGCTGCACAGGTGGCCGCCATCGACCACGATCTCGGCGCCGCTCATGGCCCGCCCGGCATCGCTGGCGAGCAGCAGCAAGGCGCCGTCCAGGTCCGCCGGCACGCTG
Organism: Pseudomonas sp. PS1(2021); assembly: GCF_020405165.1. Classification (NCBI taxonomy): domain Bacteria; kingdom Pseudomonadati; phylum Pseudomonadota; class Gammaproteobacteria; order Pseudomonadales; family Pseudomonadaceae; genus Pseudomonas; species Pseudomonas sp. PS1(2021). The sequence goes on from NZ_CP084484.1 coordinate 2,057,286, forward strand.
AAGCGGCGGCTGGGGATACGCGAGCGCAACTTGTCGCCGGCCTCGCTGGCCAGGAAGGCCTCGTTCAGGTCGGTCATCACGTAGCCGGGCGCCAGGGCGTTCACCCGGATGCCATGGCGCGCCAACTCCAGCGCCATGGCGCGGGTCAGGTGGGCCAGGCCGGCCTTGGCCGCCAGGTAGGGGCCGACGGCGCCGGCCACACGGCTGGCGAGGATCGAAGTGACATTGATCAGGCTGCCGCCCTTCCCCGCCGCGACCATGCGCCTGGCGCTTTCCTGGGCCACCGCCCAGGCGCCCTTGAGGTTGGTGTCGAGCACGCGGTCCCAGCTTTGATCGTCGCAGGCCAGCAAGGGCTGGCTGTCGCTCACCCCCGCATTGTTGACCAGCACATCCAGCGGGCCGGCGGCATCGAGCACCCGGCAGATATCCTCACGGCAGGTCACATCGAGGGCAAAGGCCTGCGCCCGCCCTCCCGCCACCTCGATGGCCTCCACCAGTGCCTGCAGCGGCGCCTGGCGCCTGGCAGTCACCACCACCTCGGCGCCTGCGGCGGCCAGGGTCATGGCGAAGTGGCGGCCCAGGCCGCTGGAGGCTCCGGTCACCAGGGCGCGGCGCCCGTCGAGGGCGAACAGTCGGGTCAGGTTCGGCTGCATCAGCGGGCCTCCAGGCGCTGGTCGAGCAGTTTCTTCGCCAGGCTCATGCGGTGCACCTCGCTCGGGCCGTCATAGATGCGGAACGGGCGAATGTCGCGGAAGATCCGCTCCACCACGGTGTCTCCGGTCACCCCGCGCCCGCCCAGTACCTGGACGCAACGATCGACCACCCGCCACAACGCCTCGGCGCTGATCACCTTGGCCATGCTGGAGTCGACATTGGCCCGCCGGCCCTGGTCGAGCACCCAGGCGCAGTGCCACACCGCCAGGCGCACCACATGCAGGTCCATCATGTTGTCGGCCAGCATGAAGCCCACACCCTGGTGCTCGCCCAGCGGCTTGCCGAAGGCGTCGCGGGTGCGCGCATAGTCGCAGGCGATGTCGTGGGCGCGACGCGCGGCGCCCAGCCAGCGCATGCAGTGGGTGAGCCGCGCCGGCGCCAGGCGCACCTGGGCATACCGGAACCCCTTGCCGATCTCGCCGAGCACATCGCTCGCCGGAATACGCAGGTTGTCGAAACGCAGCTGCCCGTGGCCACCGGTGAAGCAGCTGTCCAGCGAGTCCAGCTGACGCTCATGGATGATGCCGTCGCGTTTCATGTCGGTCAGGAACATGGTCGCCGTACCATCCTCCATGCGCGCCATGACGATGCCGAAGTCGGCGCCTTCTGCGCCGGTGATCAGCCACTTGCGGCCATTGATCAGGTAGTCGTCGCCATCGCGGGTGGCGGTGGTGCGCAGCATCGAAGGGTCCGAGCCGGAGCCTGGCGCAGGCTCGGTCATGGCGAAGCAGGAACGGGCATGGCCCTGGACCAGCGGGCGCAACCAGCGGTCTTTCTGCGCCTCGGTGGCGACCACGTCCATCAGGTGGATGTTGCCTTCGTCCGGGGCATGGATGTTCAGCGCCACCGGGCCCAGCGGCGAGTAGCCGGCCTCTTCGAAGACGATCGCCTTGGCCACGTGGCTCAGCGCCAGGCCACCCATTTCGCGGCTGGCGTGGGGCGTCAGCAAGCCGGCCGCGCGGGCGCGGGCCACCAGGTCCTGGCGCAGGGCGTCGCTGGGGCCGTGGCTGTCCTGGCGGGGGTCGTTCTCGAGCGGGATGACCTGTTCGGCGATGAAGTCTCGGGTCTTGGCCTGCAAGGCGAGCAGTTCGTCCGGGAGGGTGAAGTTCATGGTTGTCCTTCTGGGTGCTTGTCTGTCGGGAATGAGATGGCTGACGCCGTTCAGGGCAAGGCCTTGGGATTGCTGATGGCCAATCGGGCGAGGGTGACCTGGCGCAATGTCTCGACCAGGGTTCTATGGTTTTGCGGGGCGTCATGGCTGCCCAGGCGAATGGCCCGTGCCAGTTGGCGGCGCAGGTCGGGCAAGGCTGCGGGCGCCTCGTCGACCAAGGCGGCCAGACGTGTCCGCTCCTGGTCCTCGGCCAGAGCCCCCAGGCGGCTTTCGCGGGCTGCGATGGCCATGGCATTGGCGATCATCAGGGCCGGGTAACGCAGCTCGCCGGGCAGCGCTGGCAGCAGTTGCTCCAGAAGCGTCGAGCGAGCGATGTCGAGCAGTTCATGGGCATCGGGCTGGGTCATGGCGCTTCGGCTCCGGTCATGTGCAGGATGTCGAGCTCAAGCTCCGGCAGCAGTCGTGCGGTCAGTGCCAGCTCAATGGACGGCTCTTCGCCGGACAGGTGGCGCTGGCCTTGCTGCAGGGCGATCACCGCCCAGCGCAGGGTGGCCATGACCTGCCAGTAGTGCAGTTGGCTGCGCTCGATACGCAGCGGAGACACCTCGTGGTAGCCCCCCAGGAAGTCCTCCAGTTGGCCGATACCGCCGGCCTCGAGGTCTGGGCGGGTGAAGCGCCAGCAGCGGGCGGTGAACCAGCCGAGGTCCTCGCAAGGGTCGCCCCAGCCGGTGAACTCCCAGTCGAGTACGGCTTCGAGTCCCTGTTCGCTGGCCAGGTAGTTGCCGGTGCGGTAGTCACGGTGCAACAGACACAGGATGCTGTTGCGCGGTGCGTGCAGCTCGCACCAGCGCAGGCCCCACTCCAGCACCGGATAGGCATCGGCGAGGGTGTCGAGGTAGTGGCGATAGGCGTCGATGGTCGCCAAGGCCGGTGAGCGGGTTGGCATCGGCAGGAAATCCAGCGCGGCGCACGGCGGGCGAACCTGATGCAGGCGCGCCAGGTTGGCGCCAAGCTGCGCCGCCAGCTGCGCCCGGCCCTGGGTGCCGGCGCCAGCGCTGAGCAAGCGACCGGCGGCGACACCCGGCACGTACTCCATCAGGAAGAACACCCGCCCATGCACGCGCATATCGCGGCACAGCCACAGCGGGCGCGGTACTTTCACACCGGCCTGATGAACCACTTGCAGCACCGCGAACTCCTGTTCTCGGTCAAGGCTGGCGGGTAGCGCGGAAAGCGCATCGCTGCGCAGCACCCAACGCCGGGCGCCAGCCCAGGGGCCGCCTTCGATCAGCAGGTCCAGCAGCCAGTTTTCCTGGATGGCGCCGCCGCTCAGGCGCTGGCGTGCCTGGATGACCACCCGCTTCGCTGCGGCGTGCTCGCGGATGAACTCGACCAGTGGCTGGTCGTCCGGGGCCACGAATGTCTCGCCGTCCCGTACGGTCGTAGGAGGAGTGCTCATGGGGTTGTAGGGCCTGCCTGTAGTCATGTTGTCAGACAGCTTTAGCAACGCCTGGGCCAATTTTCGGGATATGCCTGTAACCCGCGCTCTCTCTGGCGCCAGGTTTTTCCATGGCGCTCGACGAAGCAATCCGGGTTTCACTTTTGCAACGAACTGATTCAGTATCGAAACAATTCAATCCTGAACAGGTCTCGACATGCGTCCTCCCCTTTCCCAGGTCGTCGTGCTGGTCAGTCACCTTCAACGACCTCGGCAGCGCAGTCGCCTCGCCAGCCTGGTGGCCGGCCTGGCGGCGGGCTACCCGGACGTCCATATCGAGGTGCTCGACACCTCGGTATCCGAAGCCCTGCAAACCGCCCGCGATCTCGAACAGCGCGGCAAGGCCGACGTGTTCGTCTGTGCTGGCGCCACTGCCGCCTACCTGCGTAGACACCTGGCACGTCCGGTTCTGACGATGCGCGTTGGCGGCGGAGACCTGTTGCGTGCGCTGGAGCAAGCCCGCGAACACTCCTCCCATGTCGCCCTGCTCAGCTACAACCGCATCGACCGGGACCTGCAAGCCATGCGAACGCTGTTCACGGTGCAGGTTCACCAGGTCGCCTACACCACCCTGGAAGAGGCTCGCCAGGCTGTCCTGGAGGTATCCCGCCTGGGTTGCCGCAGCATCATCGGTTCGTCGACGGTGGTGGAGCTGGCGGAACAGGCAGGCCTGCACGGCGTGCTGTCGCTGAGCGAAGACACTGCGCGCAAGGCGCTCGAGGAAGCCATGGGAGTCCTCGACAGCCAGCGCCTGGAGATCGCCAAGCGGCGGCATCTGGACGCGGTGCTGCAACACATTCCAAGCGGTGTGGCAGCGGTCGACAACCAGGGTGTGGTGCAATCGCTCAACCCTGCCCTTGCCCAGTTGCTGGAGTTGCCGGTCAGCTCGGCTCTGGGTCGACCGTTACAGCAGCTATGCCCGGAGCTTGACCTGCAGCAGGCGCTAGAGGATGGCGGTGGCGAGGAAAACCGGGTGATCCGGCTGGGCTCGCACGCCGTGGTCAGCAATCTCCTGCCGATCCTGGAGAATGGCGAGCGTACCGGCCTGGTGCTCACCTGCCAGGACATCACCGCCGTGCAGCGCGCGGATCAACGCATCCGCTCCACTCGCCGTCCAGGTGCCTTCACCGCGCGTTACCGGCTCGAACAACTCAACGGCGCGAGCAAGGCCAACCGTGAGATGTTGCAACTGGCCAAGCGCTTTGCCGCCAGCCATTCGACCATCCTGATCACTGGCGAAAGCGGCACCGGCAAGGAACTGCTCGCCCAAGGGATCCATAACGAGAGCCCTCGCCGGCACGGGCCTTTCGTCGCCATCAACTGCGCGGCGTTTCCCGAGTCGCTACTGGAAAGCGAACTGTTCGGCTACGAGGAAGGCGCCTTCAGCGGTTCGCGCAAAGGCGGCAAGCCCGGCCTGTTCGAGGCGGCGCACCGTGGCACGCTGTTCCTCGACGAGATCGGCGACATGCCTGTGTCGCTGCAGACTCGCCTCCTTCGTGTATTGCAGGAGCGAGAGGTCTTGCGCCTGGGCGGCACCGAGCCGATCTCCATCGACGTGCGCATCGTCGCCGCCACCCACAAGGACCTGGGGGGCGCCATGAAGGATCGCGAGTTTCGCACCGACCTGTATTACCGGCTGAATATCCTGCGCTTGCAGACCACGCCCCTGCGCGAGCGGCCCGAGGACATCCCTCTGATTTGCCAGGGAATCAGCCAGCGCCTGCTGGTCCAGGGCCAGCCACCGGGTGCCGCAGGCATAACGACGCTCCTGCTACCCTACCTCGTCCGCCATTCCTGGCCCGGAAACGTCAGGGAACTGGAGAATGTCATCGAACGGGCGATGCTCTCCGCCAGCGAAATCTTCCATGAGCACGGCGTGGATGAGCATTACCTGGCTCGCGTGCTGCCCGAGCTATTCGAAGGCCAGCCTCAGCCCAGGTCCCGGAAAGAGCCATCGCGCACAAAGGATTTGCACGCCATCGGCAAAACCGCGCAGTTGCGCTACATACAGGAGACGCTGGACAGCTGCCAGGGCAGCCTTGACGAGGCTGCGCGTCGGCTCGGGATCAGCCGGACCACGCTGTGGCGGCGGCTTCGTTCGGCACGCTGAGCAAAACGATGCGCCTGGGCGATGCGGAACTCGCCCAGGCATGGACGCGGCCGGTGCCGTGAAACTCAATTGATCAGCGGAACCTGCTTGCCGATCTGCAACGCCTCCAGCGCGTCCAGTTGCGCTTCGATCTGCAGGAAGCGCATGGCCCGCCGAGGTGACATCTTCTCGGCCACTTCCTGCACGTACCGGTGCAGCACGGCCAGCTGTTTCTCCTGCAATCCCCGATAGAGGTCGACCATCCTCGAAGCTTCCGCGTCGGTAATGCTGCCGGAACCATAGGCGCGGGCATATTCGAGCAGGAGCTGGAATGTCTCCTTGTGCAGGCTGTCCGTCTCGCCTCGGTAGCGTGAATAGATCGGCCAGAACGTCTCGGCTTCGGTGCCGTCCAGCGCCATGTTTGCCTCGACCATCCGTTTGCGCTTGTAGTTGATGGTTTCCAGCTGGTTCCTGATCTTTTCCTTGTGCTCGTTCATCACCTGCTCGACCGATGGCAGGGGTTCGTCGGCATGAGCGGCAAGGGAAAGGGTCGCGACCAGGGTGGCCACGAAAAGCAAGCGCCTGGACATCGGCGTTCTCCTTCTGGGTTGATCGAATGGATTCATGCTGCCGCGGTGCGATGCGACATCAACGGGCCCCGCTCCTCAGGGCGATCCTGGGCGCCCACTCCAGCCATTCGTCATTGGCCGAATCGAACAGGGCGAAGGTCTGCCCCGGCTTGGCGGGCTCGCCCATCTGCGCATTGTTCGGGGTGGCGAAGGCAATGCCGCCCTCCATCAGCGCCTCCATCGACTCGGTGCGTAGCGACAGGCCTTTGAACAGGCTGGCGTCGACGCCGAAGCCGCTGGCATTCCAGAAACGGCTGCCGGTACGCACCAGCGGTACGTAGCGCGGTTCGATGAGGATGCTGATCAGCACCCGGTCGGCCTGTTCGCCCAAGGCCAGGTCGACGACCTTGCCCACCGGGATCTGCCGGTAGGTCACCAGGTTGCCCGGCTTGATCGAGCCCTTGCGCGGCGCACTGAGGGTCAGCCGCAGGCCGCTTTCCCGGCCCAGCAGGTTGGGCGCTTCGGCGAGAGTCTGGAAGCGTGCCTGGCGCTCGCCCGGCGTGCTCGACGGCAGCGCCTCGATGTAGGGGCCGCTGACCAGGGTTCCGAGGTTCTCGGTACGCAGCAGGCCGAGCGCCGGACGCACCACCCAGAAGCGGGTTCCGCTGCGGGCGACGCGCTCGCCGGCGGAAGTCAGGCGGGCCTTCATCAGTACCCCGGAGAGGTCCGGGTTCAGCTCGACGCTTTCGATCTTGCCGATGTCCAGGCCCTTGAAGCGGATCGGCGTGCCTTCGCGCAGGCCGTCGGCATTGTCGATGCTCAGCTGGATTTCCACGCCACGGGCCATCGCCGCCTCCTCGCTGTCGAAGAGGGTGAAGCGACGCACCTTGGTCACGGTCGGCGCCTTCGGATCGAGGGTGTCGAAGGAAATCCCGCCGGTGATCAGGGTCTGTAGCGACTCGCTCTTCACCTGCACGCCGCTGAGGTTGCCGGTCAGGGTGATCCCGCTGGAGTTCCAGAAGCGCGTCGAGGTATTCACCAGGTGCGCGTACTCCGGCTCGATGTGCACACCCACCACCACTCGCTGGCGGTCGCGCGACAGCTGGTAGCTCTGCACGCTGCCGACGCGGACCTGGCGGTAGAGGATCGGCGCGCCGATATCGATCGAGCCGAGCTTGTCGCTGGTCAGCACCAGGTGCAGGCCGGGCGCGTCGGTGTTCAGCGGCGGCGCTTTCGGGCGGATGGTGAACTCGCGACTCGGCGCGCCGCTCTTGGCGAAGCGCACGTCGATGTAGTTACCTTTCACCAGGGCCTCGAGGCCGGTGATGCCGGCCAGGGAGATGCTTGGCTTGACGGTCCAGAATTCGGTGCCTTCCAGCAGCATGTCCTCGACCCGCGGATCCATCGCCAGGTCGGCAGTGGCGCTGCTGTAGTCCTTGCCCATGTCGATCGACTTGACCAGGCCGACCTGCACGCCGTTGAACATCACCGGGGTGCGGCCCGGATCGATACCACTGACGTCGTTCATCTTCAGCTTCACGCGCAGACCGGCCTGGGCCGCGTCGTAGTCGTCGTACAGACGGAACGGCTTGCTCGGATCGGTCGGCGGGCTGTCGCCTCGACTATCGGAAGTAGCGAAAGCGATGCCGCCGGCCGCCAGGGTCAGCAACGATTCGCTACGCACCTTGAAGCCGGACAGGCCGCCGGAAATGGAGATGCCGCTGGCGTTCCAGAATCGCGTGTGCTTGCGCACCAGGTCGGCGTAGGCCGGCTCGATGTGCACCTTGATCTCGATGGTCCTCTGGTCATCGCCCAACTGGAAGCTCTTCACCTGGCCGACCTGGATCTGCCGGTAGAACACCGGGCTGCCCTGCTCCAGGGAGCCCAGGCGATCGGCCTTGAGGGTCAGGTGCAGGCCGGGCAGCTTGTCGGAAAGGGGTGGCGGCTCCTTCAACGCGGTGAAGTAGCGTTCTTCCTTCTCGCCCTTCACCGGATCGACCGCGATGTAGACGCCGGAGACCAGGGTTTCCAGGCCGGTGACGCCAGCCAGGGAAACCCGCGGCTTGACCAGCCAGAAGCGGGTACCCTTGCTCAGGTACTGGCGCGCCTCCTTGTCCATTTCGATGGTAGCCACCACGCCCTTGATATCTTCGCTGACATCCAGCGCGACGACCTTGCCGACCGCGATGCCCTTGTACAGCACCTCGGTCTTCTTCGCCTGGATGCCATCGCTGCTCTCGAAGCGCACCTGGATCAGCACCCCTGCCTGGTCGTAGGCGCGCCAGCCCAGCCAGGCCCCGATAGCCAGGGCCACCAGCGGCAGCACCCAGATCGCCGACCAGTTCGAGGTCTTGTGTTTCTTCGGGCTTGGCAAATCACTCATTCTCGTCGTCCAGATTGGTGTTGTCCCAGATAAGCCGGGGGTCGAACGTCACGGCGGCGAGCATGGTGAGCACCACCACGCTGGCGAAGGCGGCGGCGCCGAGATTGGCCTCGATGCTCGCCAGGTTGCCGAAATTGACCAGCGCCACGAGGATGGCGATGACGAAGATATCGAGCATCGACCAGCGCCCGACCCATTCGATGAAGCGGTACATCATGATTCGCTGGCGGGCCGACATCGGCTGGTGCCGCTGCACCGAATAGAGCAGCAGGGCGATGCCGACCAGCTTGAAGGTGGGGACGACGATACTGGCGACGAACACCACCAGGGCGATGGGAAACATGTCGGCCTGGATCAGGGTCACGACCCCGCCCATGATGGTCGCCGGGGAGCCCTTGCCGAGCATGTTGACGGTCATGATCGGCAACAGGTTGGCGGGAACGTAGAGAATCATCGCCGAGATCAGCAACGCCCAGGTACGGGCAATGCTGTTCGGCCGCCGAGGATGCAGCTTCGCGCCGCAGCGACTGCAACGCGGATGCTCGTCCCCGTCGGCGCGATTCAACTGGTGGCACTCGCCGCAGACCAGAATGCCGGCATCGATCGCACGCATTGTCGTTCTCCAGGATCTCTGCCGGGACGGTGATGGTTTGTCGTCGTCCAGCGCGGCGGCCAACCTGTGCCTTGCCCGGCAGGGAATGGGCACGGGGAAACCACCTGTCGGGGGAGGCTGCCGTCGGAAGACGATTCTGTCCGGGGCGTTACAGCGATGGCATGGGTTCGGCCACTCATGCGCATCAGTTGTCCGCTCGGCTCGATCTGGCCAGGCTGGGCCGGACTCGCTATTCATGCCGCTTGGACGATGATCGAGCGCTGGGATCGCATGATGCTTATATAGTTCACATGAGTCAATATTGTCTCATGTGTTTTTCTCCATCGCGCTATACGGAGCCAAGCGGCGATCCTGCCAGGGAGGCATCATGGCATTCGCCACGGAAGGAAGGACCCCCGAAGAGATTGTGGCGCGCCTCCTGTCTCATGCCGATGCAAGTGGCGGTATCGGCCGAGAATCCCTCGACACCGAGAAGCGGCTTTTCCGCGTCCAGGCATGGGACGATAGGAGCACTCGGGTAGCCCTGGATCGATACTCGCTTTACAGGCAGGAACACTGGCGGGCCTCTTCCGGGGCTCCTCCAGTGTCCTGCTGCACACCTCTGAGGCTCCGATATCCTCCGAACCTCGTCTTTGCCCGGTTCCTCTTTCAGTCAATCGCCGCCCGCGTCCCAACCCCGTCCACCAACCGCGCAATCCCCAATGGGTTGCCATCCTTCAGCGCTTCCGGCAGCCACGCGTCCGGGTAGTTCTGGTAGCACACCGGGCGCAGGAAACGGTCGATGGCCAGGGTGCCCACCGAGGTGCCGCGGGCGTCCGAAGTGGCCGGGTACGGGCCGCCGCGGACCATCGCGTCGCAGACTTCCACGCCGGTCGGGTAGCCGTTGAGCAGCAGGCGTCCTGCCTTCTGTTCCAGGAGCGGTACCAGGTCGGCGAAGGACGCCAGGTCTTCCGCTTCGGCGATCAGGGTCGCGGTGAGCTGCCCGTGCAGCCCATGCAGCGCGCGCTTCAGTTCGGCGTGGTCGGCGACCTCGACGACCACGCTGGCCGGGCCGAAGACTTCTTCCTGCAGCAACTCGTCGCCCTCCAGCAGCAGGCTGACGTCCGCCTGGAACAGTTGCGGCCGGGCCTGGCGGCCCTCCTGCGGTTGCCCGGCGAGATGGCGGACGCGCGGGTGGGCGTGCAGCGCCGCCAGGCCTTTTTCATAGCTGGCCAGCGTGCCGGCGTTGAGCATGGTCTGCGCCGGCTGGTCGTCCATGCGGGCGGCGAAGCGTTCGAGGAACGCCGAGAATTGCGCAGAGCGGATGCCGATGACCAGCCCGGGATTGGTACAGAACTGGCCGCAGCCGAGCACCACCGAGGCACTCAGTTCGTCGGCCACGGCCTCGCCGCGCTTCTTCAGCGCCGCCGGCAGCAGCACCACCGGGTTGATGCTGCTCATCTCGGCGAACACCGGGATCGGCTGCGCCCGGGCGGCCGCCATGTCGCAGAGGGCGCGGCCGCCCTTCAGCGAACCGGTGAAGCCGACCGCCTGGATCGCGGGGTGGCGTACCAGCCGCTCCCCTACTCCGCCGCCGTAGATCATGTTGAACACGCCCGCCGGCATGCCGGTGCGCTCGGCCGCGCGGAGGATCGCCGCGGCGACCCGTTCGGCGGTGGCCATGTGTCCGCTGTGCGCCTTGAACACCACCGGGCAGCCGGCGGCCAGGGCCGCGGCGGTATCGCCGCCGGCGGTGGAGAACGCCAGGGGGAAGTTGCTCGCGCCGAACACCGCCACCGGGCCGAGGCCGATCCGGCACTGGCGCAGGTCGACGCGTGGCAGCGGCTTGCGTTCGGGCCGGGCGCGGTCGATGCGCGCGCCATGGAAGTCGCCGCGCCGCAGGACTTCGGCGAACAGGCGCAGCTGGCCGCTGGTGCGGCTGCGTTCGCCCTGGATGCGCGTGGCCGGTAGCGCGGTTTCACGGCAGACGATGGCGACGAAATCATCGTCCAGCGCGTCGAGTTCGGCGGCGATGGTATCGAGGAATTCCGCGCGGCGGCTGGCCGGCAGTTGCCGGTAGTGCGGGTAGGCGCTGGCGGCGGCTTCGGCGGCGGCGTCCACTTCTTCCGGGGTGGCTTGCACGAAGCGGTACGGCAGCGCCTCACCGCTGGCGGCGTCGAGGCTTTGCAGGAAGAGCGTGCCGGCCGCGCTGCGGGCGCCGCCGATGAAGTTGTGTCCGAGGATGGCTGTCATGTCGACCTCATACAGGGGAAGCCCCGCCGGGGATGGCCGGCGGGGTTGGAGCCAAGGCTCCGCAGGAATGAAGGAAACCGTGCCGCGGGTCTCTCGTGGAGCTCCGGCCTATGCACGGCGGTGGGGCTTCAGAGCGCTACCACCCGCCCCGGCGTCAGTGCGGTCTCGACGGCGGCGATGCCATTGCGCAGCGGCGCGCCGAACTCGGCCATGGCGATCTCGAAGACATCCCCCGGAGCAGCCTTGATCCCGTCGGCGAAGGACAGCGTGGCGGTACCGAAGTAATGCACGTGGACGTCGCCCGGACGGAGGAACTGCGCGTACTTGAAATGGTGGTACTCGAGGTTCTCCAGGCTGTGGCACATGTTGTCCTCGCCGGAAAGGAACGCCTGCTGCCAGAGCACTTCGCCGTCGCGCAGGATCCGGCTCTCGCCCTGCAGGTGGCGCGGCAGTTCGCCGACTCGCAGCTCCGGCCCGTAGCAGCAGGCGCGTAGCTTGGAATGCGCCAGGTACAGGTAGTTGCGGCGCTCCATCAGGTGGTCGGAGAACTCGTTGCCCAGGGCGTAGCCGAGCCGGTAAGGCCGGCGGTCATCGCCGATCAGGTAGAGCCCGACCAGCTCCGGTTCCTCGCCGGCGTCCTCGGCGAAGGCCGGTAGCGGGAAGTCCGCGCCGGGGCGCACGACGATGCCGCCGTCGCCCTTGTAGAACCATTCAGGCTGCGCGCCGACCTGGCCCGCCGGTGGCTTGCCGCCCTCCAGGCCCCACCTGAAGATGCGCATGGTGTCGGTCAGCGCGGTCTCGTCGCCCTGGTTCTGCTGGTGCATGCGGTCGCGCGTCGCGGCGCTGCCCAGGTGGGTCAGGCCGGTGCCGCTGACCAGGCAATGGGCCGGGTCGTCATGATCCAGCGGCGGCAGCACCCTTCCCTCCTCCAGCAACCCGGCATAGTCCGGGCCTGGCTCGCTGCCTCGGCGCAGCACCTCGTCGTGCAGGCCGCTGCCCGCGCGAATCGCCGCCAGCCCCAGTTCGCGCGTGCTGCGCACGCCGCGCAGCACCTGTATCCCGGCGCCTTCGACGACGCCGACCCGGCGCTGCCCTGCCCGGTCCTCGAATTGAATCAGCCGCATCTCGGCTCCTCCTGTGGGCTCCGACTATCACTCGATGATGATGAAATCCTTGAGGTGCTCTTCGGATATCTCCAGGCCCAGGCCGGGCTTGTGGTCGTCCAGCTGGATATAGCCGTCGACCGGCTGCGGCTCGCCCTTGAACACGTAATAGAACAGCTCGTTGCCGACCTCGACGTCGAACACCGGGAAGAACTCGGCCATCGGCGAGGCGGTGCTGGCCATGGTCAGGTGATAGTTGTGCAACTGTCCGGCGTGCGGGATCACCGGCACCGACCAGGCCTCGGCCATGGCGTTGATCTTGCGCGCGGCGGTGATCCCGCCGACGCGGTTGGTGTCGTACTGGATGACGTCCACCGCGCGGCGCTCCAGCAGGTCCTTGAAGCCGTGGCCGGTGAATTCGTGCTCGCCGCCGGAGATCGGCATGATCCCCATCTTCTTCAGCTCGACGTAGCCCTCGATGTCATCGGCGATCACCGGCTCCTCCAGCCAGCGCGGTTCGAACTCGGCGAGCTTCGGCAGCATCCGCCGGGCGTATTCCAGGGTCCAGCCCATGTAGCATTCGAGCATGATGTCGATGTCCGGCCCGGCCAGTTCGCGTAGCGCGCGGACCTGCTCGATGTTCCTGCGCATGCCCGTCGGGCCGTCCTTGGGGCCATAGCCGAAGCGCATCTTCAGCGCGGTGAAGCCCTGGTTCAGGTAGCCCTGGGCCTCTTCGAGGAAGGCGTCGAGGTTGTCGTTGGCGTAGAGCTTCGAGGCGTAGGTCCAAATCTTCTCCTTGGTGCGGCCGCCGAGCAGCTTGAACACCGGCTTGTTCACCGCCTTGCCCATGATGTCCCAGATCGCCAGGTCCACCGCCGAGATGGCTGCCATGCCGATGCCCTTGCGGCCCCAGGCGTGGGTGCGGCGATACATCTTCTGCCAGATGTACTCGTTGTCGAACGGGTCTTCGCCGATGCAGATCGGCGCCAGGTAGAGGTCGACGATTTCCTTCGCCACGCGCGGCGCCAGGGCGCAGTTGCCGATGCCGACGAGGCCGTCGTCGGTCTCGATCTCCACCACCAGCCAGCCGTGGAAGCGGAACGAGCCCATGGCGTCTCCCTTCTCGAACAGGATGTCGCTGGCATTGGTGCAGAAGTGCGCCTGCGGCGGGACGACCTTGCCCTTCCATTCGAAGACGCGGGTACGGACGGATTTGATTTTCATGTCGCAGCTCCTATCGGTGCGTAGTGTGGGTCAGCCGGCCTGCCGCGCTCGCAGCGGGGCGGACGACGATCCGGAGGTCTTCAGCCGGGCCAGCAGGCAGGCGCCGAGCAGGCCGACGGCGGCCAGGGCGAACATGCCGGCGCGCGGGTCGGCGAACTGGCTTTCCATGAGGGTCTTGAGGTTCGGCGCGACGAAGCCGCCGAGGTTGCCCAGGGAGTTGATCAGGGCGATGCCGCTGGCCGCGGCCGCACCGCTCAGGTAGCCGGTGGGAAGGGTCCAGAACAGCGGCTGCACCGAGACGAAGCCGGACGCGGCGAAGCAGAAGGCGATCACCGCCAGGCCCAGGTTGCCGGCCAGCGCCGAGGCGGCGATACCGGCTGCGGCCATGCCCAGCATGGCCACCGCGAGCTGGCGATGCTGGCCGCTGCGGTCGGCCTGGCGGGTCACCAGGCGCGTTACCACCAGGGCGCAGACCCAGGGAATCGCGGTGATCAGGCCGACGTTCAGGCCGACCTGGCCGTCGAGGAAGCTGGCGATGCGGGTCGGCAGGTAGAACACCACGCCGTACACGCTCATCTGGATGGTGAAGTAGACCAGGCAGAACTTCAGCACCTGGCCGCTGCGCAGGGCGCTAAGGAAGCCGTGCGGGCCGCGTGCCTGTTTGCGGGTGTCTTCTTCGGCCAGCTCGCCTTCCAGCGCCCGCTTCTGCTCGTCGCTCAGCCAGCCGGCATCGCGCGGGCGGTCGACCAGGTAGAAGTAGGCGGCAATGCCGACCAGCGAGGCCAGCAGGCCCTCGGTGACGAACAGCCACTGCCAGTTGGCCAGGCCGAAGATGCCGTGGAACTCCAGCAGCCAGCCGGACAGCGGACCGCCCAGCACCAGCGCCAGCGGCAGGCCGAAATAGAACAGGCCGAGCGCCTGGGCACGGCTGCGCTGCGGGAACCAGTAGGTGAGGTAGAGGATGATGCCGGGGAAGAAGCCCGCCTCGGCGACGCCCAGCAGGAAGCGCAGGACATAGAAAGTCATGGCGTCGTCGGCGAACATCATCGCCGCCGAGACCAGGCCCCAGGTGACCATGATCCTGCACAGCCAGACCCTGGCGCCGAGGCGGTGCAGCATCAGGTTGCTGGGCACCTCGAAGCAGGCATAGCCGATGAAGAAGATGCTCGCGCCGAACGCGAAGGCGGCATCGCCGAGGCCGGTGTCGGCTTGCAGGAAGGCCCGCGCGTAGCCGACGTTGGCCCGGTCGATGAAAGCCAGTACATACATCAGGACCAGGAAAGGCAGGAGCCGCAGGCGGCTGGTGGCGATCGCCGAGGACAGCAGCCTGGCGTGGTCGTTCATGGCGCTCATGGAGGGCTTCCTTCTTGTTGTTGTTCGACGCGGAGGCGGCATGGCCGCTTGCGTTGGGCCGACTGTAGCCAGGCTGCTCCCGCGCGGATAATCACTTCTGCGCATTCATCGATAACCCCAGGCAATACCTTTTCACCAATCAGACAATCGCCGGTTATCGGGCAGCAGCGAGAACGGCCCTGCGCTCAGAGCAGCGGCAGGGAATACGAGAGGATCAGGCGGTTCTCGTCGACATCGGCGGCATGGTTGGACCGCAGCATGGCGTTGCGCCAACGCAGGCCGAGGTTCTTCAGCGGGCCGCTCTGGATCACGTAGGCGACGTCCACGTCGCGTTCCCAGGCGCGGCCGTCGTCCATCGCCTTCGTCCGGGCATGGGCGCCGCTGGCGTAGCGGGCCATGGCGGTCAGCCCGGGAATGCCCAGGGCGACAAAGTCGTAGTCGTAGCGCAGTTGCCAGGAGCGCTCGCCGGCGCTGGTGAAGTTGCGCACCTGGATGTCGTTGACCAACGGCGTGCTGGTGCCGGCGATGTAGAGCATCCCGTCGTCGCCGTACATGCGCTGGTAGCCGGCGCCGAGGCTGTGGCCGCCGCGGGTCGCGCTGAAGAAACCGGTCAGCGCGCGATTCTCCAGTTCCCCGAGCTTCGCGGCACCTTCGTCGCGCGTGTCGAAGAGCCCGACGCTGGCGCCCAGGCGCCAGCCGCCGAAGCTCTGCTTGTGGCTCAAGCTGTAGTAGTCCTGCCGGTAGATGTCTTGCAGTCGCGCCTGCCACAGCCCGACCTGGCTGCGCTCGGCATTGAAGCGGTACTCCGCGCCCAGGTAGTCGAAACGGTCGGAGAACGCCCCGCCGCGCCCATCCACCGAGAGGTCCTGGTGGTCGCTGGAGTTGCGCTGGCTGAGCGAACGCATCTGCCCGCCGTGCAGGGTCAGGCCGGCGATTTCCCTGGAGGTCAGCATGCCGCCCTGGAAGGTCTGTGGCAGCAGGCGGCCGTCGTTGCGCAGGAGGATTGGCAGTTCCGGCAGCAGTTCGCCGAGCTTCAGCTCGGTATTCGACAGCTTCAGCTTCGGCGCCACGCCCAGTCGCGCGTAGTCGTCCGCTGCGCGTCCGTCGGCGTGGCGTGGCAGCAGCCCGGAGCCGGCACGATCAGGGCTGCTGTCGAGCTTCAGGCCGAGCTGGCCGAGCAGCTCGACGCCGAGGCCCAGGGTGCCCTGGGTATAGCCGGACTTCGCCTGTAGGAGAAAGCCTTGGGCCCACTCCTCCTGTTTCGACTGCGCCGCGCCGGGCTGGCGGAAGTCGCGATTGAAATAGAGATTGCGCAGGCCGAGGCTGACGCTGGCGTCTTCGATAAAGCCCTCGGCGCCGGCGAGCGACGGCAGGCCGGCCAGCAGGACCGGGGTGAGCGAGGCGGATTTCAGCAGGTTCGGAGCGGAACGGGTCATTGTTGTTTTTCCTTTTCCCAGGCCGAAGCGAGCCGTGGAGCGCTGCGGCTCCAGGCGATGTGTCTCTCGTCGAAGGTGCGACGCCTCCTGCCCCGCCGCGACGGTACAGGGAGGCGCCAGGGAGCGCGTTACGAAGGGGCGGCGCTCTGGTTGTCGTGTCGCATGCAGGCGATCAGGCTTTGCGCCTGCCCATCCGGCAGGCGATCTCGAACGCCTGGCGGGTGGCGCCGACGTCGGCCCTTCCCTGCCCGGCGATATCGAAGGCGGTACCGTGGGCCGGCGTAGCGATGGGGATCGGCAGGCCGCCCTGGACGGTTACGCCGCGGGAGAAGCCCATCAGCTTGATCGCGATCTGCCCCTGGTCGTGGTACATGGTCACCACCGCGTCGAAGGCACGGGCGTCGCCCTGCACCTTGAGGAAAATGGTGTCGGCGGGATACGGGCCGTCGGCGGCGATCCCCTGTTCGCGCGCCTTCTGCACCGCCGGAGCGATGATGTCCAGCTCCTCGCGGCCGAAGCTGCCGTTGTCGCCGTTGTGCGGGTTCAGTCCGCAGACGCCGATGCGCGGCCGCGCCAGGCCGCTGCGGCGCAGCGCGTCGTCGATCAGGCGGATCGCCTCCCCTACCCGCTCCTGGCTGAGCAGGCCCGGCACCTCGGCCAGGGCTACGTGGGAGGTCACCCGCGAGGTCCAGAGGTCGTCGAGGACGTTGAACTCGCAGAACGGGCCGCCGAACCCCAGGCGCTCGGCGAACCAGTGCAACTCGTCGCTGTGGTCCATGCCGGCCATGTGCAGCGAGGTCTTGTTCAGCGGGCCGAAGAGGATCGCGTCGGTCCTGCCGCTGCGGGTCAGTTCGAGGGCCAGCGCGAGGGTTTCCAGGCTGTAGCGGCCACCGACGGCGCTCGCTTCGCTGCGTGGGAACTCGTCCCCGCCCTGGCTGAGCCAGGGATGCAGCAGTGGCGTGGCGTCGGCGAAATCCAGGGTCTCCAGCGCGTCGATGCGCCGGTAGGGGAATTCGCAGCCGGCGATGCGCATGCCGCGGCGCATTTCCGCTTCGTCGGCGATCAGCACGATGTGCGCCTTCTCGCGCACCTCGGTGTCGGCCAGCAGGCGGGCGATCAGTTCCGGGCCGATGCCGGCCGGATCGCCCAGGACCATGGCCAGTCGCGGTAGGGATGGAGCGTTCATGGGGAAGTCCTCGGGTCGAGCGACGCCTGCTGCAGGCGCACGGTGTCGGGTACGGTGCGGTAGATGCGCCGCGCGTTGCTATGGAAAAGCCGTTCCTGGTCGGCGTACGGCAGGTCGGCGACGATGCGTTTGAAACCGCCATAGATGTCGTCGAACGAGCCGCACAGGCTGTCCACCGGGAAGTTGCTGGCGAACATCGCCCGCTCGACGCCGAACAGGGCGATGCTTTCGCGGACGATCCAGGCGTTGTCCTCGACGCTCCAGCGCCGGCCGGCCTGGCCGATGCCGGAGATCTTCAACGCCACGTTGGGGCATTCGGCGAAGCGCGCCATGGCCCGTTGCCAGGCGGCCAGCCCCTCCTCGCTGCGATCGGACGGCAGGCCGGCGTGGTTGAGCACGATCAGCGTATCGGGGAAGTCGCGCGCCAGGCATGCGGCCTCGGCGAGGTTCCACCAGGGTGTCTGCAGGTCGAAGTGCAGGCCGTGCCGGGCCAGCTCGGCATAGCCGCGACGCCAGCGCTCGTCGCTCATCAGGCTGCGCAGCTCGCCGACCTGTTGCGGGCGTTGCGGACCGCCGGGCTTGTGGCGGACGCTGCGGACCCGTGCGAAGCCCGCCTGCGCCGCCAGCACCTCGGCGGCGTCCGGCGCGTCCAGCCAGGCCTGCGCCACCACTGCGTGGGGCGCGCCATGGCGTTCGGCGAGGTGATGCACGAAGCGGGTTTCGCCGAGCGGATCGCGCGGGTCCCACTCGGTTTCCACGTAGACCGTCTCGACCACCCGGTGTGCGCCGACGTCGCCGAAGTAGTCCGCCGGCAGGTAGCGGCGCTTGATCGCGCTGTAGTCGCCGTAGCGGAACGGAATCTTGGCGTCCTCCGCGAGCCAGGGGTGGTAGTTCGCCTGCGGGTCCCAGAAATGATGATGGGCGTCGACGATCGGCCCGTCGTACAGCTCAGCCATGCTTTGCCTCGGTCTTGTCCAGGGAAATCAGCAGGGTGCCGGCGATGAAGGCTGCCGAGCAGAGGGCGAAGAAGCCCAGCACCGCGGCATATCCGCCCAGGTGTTGCAGCAGCAGCCCGACCAGGATCGGCACGGCGATGCCGCCGAGGCTGCCGGCCATGTTCATCACCCCGCCGACCAGGCCGACCCGGGCCGGAGCGGCGAGCAAGGCCGGAAAGCTCCAGTACAGGCTGCCCCACATCAGGAAGAAGGCGGTCAGCGCCAGCAGGGTCACGGCGGCATAGGCATCTTCCAGGCTCGGCAACAGCAGGAAGGCGACCAGCGCCGCGAGGCCCGAGACCGTCAGCAGGCCCTTGGCCGCCAGGCCGCGGCGCACGCCCTTGCGGATCAGCAGGTCGCAGAGGAAGCCGCCGACCAGGGAACCGACGGCGCCGCAGAGGAAGATGACGAAGGTCGCGGCGCCGATACCCTTGATATCGAAGCCGCGCGCCTGCGCCAGGTAGCTAGGACCCCAGGTCAGCAGGCCGAAGAACACCATGGCCCAACTGGCGCGGCCGAGGACGATACCGACCAGGGAGCGGCCGGCGATGCCCAGTCTTCCGCCGGCCTGGCAGTCCGCTTCGGCGAGCGGGGTGGTGCGGTCGGCGTTGATCCGGCCCAGCTCGGCGGCGTTGACCCCGGGATGCTCGGCCGGGTCGTCGCGCAGGTAGTGCCAGGCCAGCCAGGCCATGGCCAGGGTGGCGATGCCGGCGATGAAGAAGGCGCTGCGCCAGGAGCCGAGCACGGCGATCAGGTAGGCGATGACCAGTCCGCCGAGAGCGACGCCCAGCGGCCCTCCGCAGTCCATCAGCACGGCGCCGCGGCTGCGTTCGCTGGAGCCCAGCCACAGCGAGTTGAGCTTGCCGCCGGAGGGGAACAGCGGCGCTTCCGCCGCGCCCAGGGCGACCCGGGCGAACATCAGCGACAGGCCGCCGCTGGCGAAGGCCGCGAGGGTCTGGAAGGCTCCCCAGAGACCGGTGGACCAGCCGATCACCCGGCGCGGGCCGTAGCGGTCGATCAGCCAGCCGCCGGGAATCTGCAACAGCGCGTAGGCCCAGAAGAAGCTGCTGAGGATCAGCCCCTGCATGCTCGGCGTGAGCTGGAATTCACCGGCGATGGTGGGCATGGCGATGGACAGCGAGACCCGGTCGACCAGGTTGATCACCGTCAGGGCGAAGACGATGGCGAAGATGCGCCAGCGGACGTTGCTGGGTTTTGCGGCAGTGGCCTTGTCCTGGGCAGGATCAGCCTGGAGCACGGCGGTCTGTGCCTGAGCCATGGGTCGTACCTCTTTTATTGTTGTTCTTGTGCTGCGGAACTGGGTTGGCAGGTCCGGCAGGCCCACTATCCGGCTTTCCATCGATAACCGTCTAATCAAAGCTGCTCATACGGCCATTTCCTACGGTTATCGCTCCAGGTATCCGACATCCGCTTCCACTCATAACCCCAGGCTATCGGTGTATGCCTTATTTTGAGTGGACGCTTATCGGTGCGCTTCGCACACTCCGCTCTACCCATAACAACAATGACAACCAGAGGTCCTCCATGCGTACCGCATATGCGCGCTCCGTCCCCTCCTTCCTGGCCGCTTGCGCCCTGCTCTGCTGCACCACCCTGCCCGCCCTGGCGGCTGCCTGGAAACCCGAAGAGAACCTGGAGATCGTCGTCGCCGGCGGTCCCGGTGGCGGCACCGACCAACTCGCCCGCCTGGTCCAGTCGGCGATCAGCCAGAACAAGCTGCTCGACGTCAACACCGTGGTGCTGAACAAGGGCGGCGGCAACGGCGCCGAAGCCTTCCTCGACCTGAAGCTGGCCAAGGGCAACGCGCACAAGCTGGTGATCGG
Source organism: Pseudomonas sp. PS1(2021) (assembly GCF_020405165.1). NCBI lineage: Bacteria > Pseudomonadati > Pseudomonadota > Gammaproteobacteria > Pseudomonadales > Pseudomonadaceae > Pseudomonas > Pseudomonas sp. PS1(2021). Next base: position 2,077,636 of record NZ_CP084484.1, read on the forward strand.
CACCAACAATGTCTACCTGCTGCCGCTGGTGGCCCGGCTGGGCTACCAATGGACCGACCTGACGCCGGTGGCGGCGGTGGCCGAGGACGACTTCATCCTCTGGACCTACCAGGCGGCGCCGTGGGCGGACGCCGCGGCGTTCCTCGCCGATCTGAAGAAGGACGCGACAGGCATGCGCTTCGGCGGCAGCCAGTCGAAGGACGTCGACCAGACTCTAAGCCTGCTGCTCGGCAAGCAGGTCGGCGGCAAGCTGACCTACATCCCCTTCAAGAGCGGCAGCGAGGCGTCCATCCAGTTGGCCGGCAGGCACATCGCCGCCAACCTCAACAACCCGGCGGAAAGCCTCAGCCAGTGGCGCGGCGGCCAGGTCCGGCCGCTCTGCGTGTTCAGCCACGAGCGCATGATCTACACCGCCAAGGTCGCTGCCGAGCAGTCCTGGGCGGACATCCCCACCTGCCACGAGCAGGGCCTGGGCATCAACCAGTACCGCTTCCCGCGCACCGTGTTCCTGCCCGGCGGAGTCAGCGACGAGCAGCGCGCCTTCTACGTCGAGTTGATGCGCAAGGTCAGCCAGACCGCCGAGTTCAGGGACTATGTCGAACGCTCGGCGCTGGCGCCGACCTTCCTCGCTGGCGAGGACCTGGTGAGCTACATCGAGAAGGACCGCCAGCGCGTCATCCCGCTGTTCCAGGAAGCCGGCTGGCTTCGCCAGTAAGCCGCGTAGCGCGACCAGGAGACGAACATGTCCAGCTCATCCAATGCGCCGCTGGTCGCCACCCGCTGGGTGGAGATCGGCCTGGCGCTGTTCACCGCCGCGCTCGGCGCGATCGTCATGTACGGCAGCCAGGATATCGGCATCGGCTGGGGCGACAGCGGCCCCGAGGCCGGCTATTTCCCCTTCTACATCGGCCTGCTGCTGAGTGCCGCCAGCCTCGGCAACCTGCTCTTGGCCCTGTGCCGCTGGCGGGCGCTGGGTACCTCGTTCGTCGCCCGCACGGCCTTTCGCCGGGTGCTTGCGGTGTTCCTGCCGATCGCCGCCTACGTGGCGGCCATGCCGTTCGCCGGGATCTACCTCGCCTCCGCGTTGTTCATCGCCTGGTTCATGTGGCGCGACCGTAGCCGCGACAAACCCTACGGCGTGCCGCTGATCGTCACGCTGTCCTGCGGCGCGGCGCTGGCCAGCTACCTGGTCTTCGCCGTCTGGTTCAAGGTCCCGCTGGATGCCGGAATACTGGTCGACCTTGCGGCCTTCGTCGGGAGCGCCAGGCCATGAGCGAATTCGATTCCCTGATGCAGGGCATGAGCCTGGTCCTCAGCGCCCATCACCTCGGCCTGATGGTGATCGGCGTGCTGCTCGGCATCCTGGTCGGCGTGCTGCCGGGCCTCGGTGCGCCGAACGGGGTGGCGCTGCTGCTGCCGCTGACCTTCAGCATGTCGCCGGTGTCGGCGATCATCCTGCTTTCCTGCATGTATTGGGGCGCGTTGTTCGGCGGCTCGATCACCTCGATCCTGTTCAACATCCCCGGCGAGCCGTCGTCGGTGGCCACCACCTTCGACGGCTACCCGATGGCGCGCAACGGCCAGGCCGGCGAAGCGCTGACCGCCGCCTTCACCTCGGCGCTCCTCGGGGCGCTGGTCGGCGTGCTGCTGCTGACCTTCCTGTCCACCCATATCGCTCGCTTCGCCCTGGCGTTCAGCTCGCCCGAGTTCTTCGCCGTCTACCTGCTGGCGTTCTGCACCTTCATCGGCATGAGCCGCAACCCGCCATTGAAGACCCTGGTGGCGATGACCATCGGCTTCGCCATGGCCGCCGTGGGCATGGATACCGTGTCCGGCGACCTGCGCCTGACCTTCGACCAGCCCTGGCTGCTTTCCGGGCTGAGTTTCGAGGTGGCGGTGATCGGCCTGTTCGGCATCGGCGAGATCCTCTGCACGGTGGAGGAAGGCCTGGTGTTTCGCGGCGAGCGCGCACGCATCACGCCGATGGTGATCCTGCGTACCTGGGCCAGGCTGCCGCGCTACTGGCTGACCTGGCTGCGCAGCGCGCTGGTCGGCTGCTGGATGGGCGTCACTCCGGGCGGCCCCACCGCCGCCTCGTTCATGAGCTACAGCCTGGCGCGGCGCTTCTCGAAGAACCGCGAGAACTTCGGCAACGGCGAGGTGGAAGGCGTGATCGCTCCGGAGACAGCCGACCACAGCGCCGGCACCAGCGCCCTGCTGCCGATGCTGACGCTCGGCATCCCCGGCTCGGCGACCGCCGCGGTGATGCTCGGTGGCCTGATGATCTGGGGGCTGCATCCCGGGCCGACGCTGTTCGTCGAACAGCACGACTTCGTCTGGGGCCTGATCGCCAGCATGTACCTGGGCAACGTGGTCAGCCTGATCGTGGTACTGGCGACCGTGCCGCTGTTCGCCTCGATCCTGCGGATTCCGTTCGCCATCGTCGCACCGATCATCGTCATGGTCTGCGCCATCGGCGCCTACTCGGTGCACAACGCCATGCTCGACGTGGTCCTGATGCTGCTGTTCGGCGCGCTCGGCTACCTGTTCAAGAAACTCGGCTACCCCATCGCCCCGCTGGTGCTCGCCGCGGTGCTCGGCGACAAGGCCGAGGACGCGTTCCGCCAGTCGATGCTGTTCTCCGACGGGCAACTCTCGGTGTTCTGGTCCAACCCGCTGGTGGCCAGCCTGACCGGCGCGGCGCTGGCGATGCTGCTCTGGCCGTTGCTGGCGCGGTGCGCCGGGGCGCTGTTCCGGCGTGGCCGGCGGAGTCTCCGGCATGCCGCCTGAGCCTGCGTCTGGCGGCGGGGTGGATTTCTTGTCACCCTGGGTCTCCCCGCCGCCAGCGAGATACGCCATGTCCCGGATTCCCGACGCCAGCATCATCCACAGCCGCCTGCGCCTGCGCCAGTTGCGCCTGATGCTGGCCCTGGAGGAACTCGGCTCGCTGCGCCGCGCCGCCGACGAGATCGGCATGACCCAGCCGGCGGCGACCAAGATGCTCCACGAGGCCGAAGACCTGCTCGGCGTCGAGTTGTTCGAGCGTTTGCCGCGCGGCATGCGCGCGACGCCTTTCGGCGAGACGCTGATCTATTACTCGCGGATGATCTTCGCCGAGCTGTCCGGGATGCGCGAGGAACTGGTCGCGCTGGAATCCGGCAACCTCGGCCGGGTCACCGTCGGAGCGATCCCGGCGCTGGCCTCGAGCCTGCTGACGCGCACCATCGCCACCCTGAAGCAGAGTCATCCACGGCTGTCGATGAGCATCCAGGTGGACACCAGCGACGTGCTGGTCCAGGCCCTGCAACAGGACCAGCTGGACGTGGTGCTCGGACGCATCCCCAGCGGCGCGCGCACCGACGACCTGGTGTTCGACAGCCTCGGCGAGGAAGAACTCTGCGTGGTGGTCGGCGCGCAGAACCCGTTGTCGCAGGCACGCAAGCTGGACTGGGGCGAGTTGCAGGAGCTGACCTGGGTGTTGCAGCAGCACCCCAGCCCGATGCGCGGGATCGTCAACCAGGCCTTCCACAATGCGCGCATCGACCTGCCGAGCAGTATCGTCGAGACCACCTCGATCATGACCCTGCTCTCCCTGCTGCAACAGACCGACATGATCGGCATCACTCCACGCTCGGTGATCGAGGACTACCCGGGCAAGCACCTGCTGGCGATCCTGCCGATCCAGCTGGAGCCGCGCCTGCCGCCCTACGGCCTGATCACCCGACGCAACCGGGTCCACTCCTCGGCCATGCAGACCTTCATGGCCAGCGTACATGCCGAACAGGCGCGGCACCTGGCGAAGTGAGCGGCACTAGCACAAATGAGCTAATAGCCGCGAGCCGGCTGGACCTCTAACATCCTGCGGCATTTCAACGGAGTGAATGCCATGCCCTCGATCAAGCCCTTCGGTCTCGCCCTGCTCGTCCTCGGTCTCAGCGCCTGCGCCTCCCTCGGTCAGTCGGGGAATCGCGACAACGAGGTCAAGGTCGCCGCGCAGAAGCTCATCGGCCAGCCCGCCGGCAAGGCCTTCGAACTGTTCGGCAAGCCCGACCAGGGCCTCGGCCCTTCGTCCTACGGTAGCGGCGGCTTCTACGCCTGGAACCGCGTGCGGACCCACATGGGGCCGGACAAGGTCTTCATACAGACCGGCACCGAGTACGTCGGCCAGCGCGAGACCTGGGTCGGCGTCGGTGGCCAGGGGGTCGCCGGCATGGCGCCGGTGAGTAGCGAGGCGGTCTATCGCAAGACCGGCTACTACGAGAACGAGACCATCCTCGACTATTTCTGCAGCATCACCCTGTACACCGACAGCCGGGACATCATCACCAACGCCAGCGTGATCGACTGCCGGGACAGCCGCTGACGGGGCCGCCGGGCCCCGGCCTTCCTTCTCGACGACGAACCCCCGACGCGGAAGCCCTGCGGACAATGGCGTTACGCTATCGTTTTTTATTTCCTTGAATCCTTGTTTTCATACCTCTTATTTCGTCTGGAAATAAGATAGATCGATTCATTCTTTTCTCCCGACCCTTGGCCCCTGCCAAACTCCCTTCGCCACGGGATACCCCCGCGCCGACATGGCGGCATTCCCATCCGGAATGTCCGCCCCACATTGCAAGGCCCTGATCGTCGATCGCGGCCGACAAGGAGCTGGAACTTTCATGAAGAAACTCCCCGCCATCACCGCCCTCGCTCTCGCCCTGATCTCCGGCCTGGCCCAGGCCGACCGCCTGGAGGACATCCGCAAGGCCGGCGTATTGCGCGTCGCGTCCTTCGACAGCAACCCGCCGTTCGGCTTCGTCGACGCCAAGAGCAAGCAGATCGAAGGCCTCGACGTCGACTATGCCAAGGCCCTGGCCGACAAGCTGGGCGTCCGGCTGCAAGTGCTGCCGACCAACCCGGCCAACCGCATCCCGCTGCTGACGGCGAACAAGGTCGACCTGGTCCTGGCCAACTTCACCATCACCCCGGAGCGTGCGCAGCAGGTGGACTTCAGCATCCCCTACTTCTCCTCCGGCCAGCAGTTCATCGTCAAGAAAGGCACCCTGACCTCGCCGGAAGTCCTCAACAAGTGGCGGGTCGGCGTGGACAAGGGCACGGTCAACGAAGGCGTGCTGCGCGAGAAGTTCCCCGGCGCCAAGGTCATCGCCTACGACGACACGCCCTTCGCTTTCACCGCCCTGCGCAACGGCCAGGTCCAGGCCATCACCCAGGACGGTCCGAAGCTGATCGGCCTGCTGGCCAACGTGCCCGACCGCGACAAGTACGAAGTGCCGCCCTTCACCATTTCCAACGACCTGATCGGCGTCGGTATTCCCAAGGGCGAGAAGGCCCTGACCGAGTTCGTCGACAAGAGCCTGCGCGAGCTGGAGCAGGACGGCCAGGCGCAGAAGATCTACGACACCTGGTTCGGTCCGCAGACCAAGACCCCGCTGGCGCGCCTGTACAAGATCGGCGACAAGAGCTGAGCGGCCCGCTTCGCCCGCACGACCCGCGCGCCTCACTTCGCTGAGGCGCGTTTTTCGTTCTACCCGACGGAATCCCGCACATGTTCGGCGAACTTCTCGCCCCGCAGTACCTGCGCTGGTTGCTCGACGGCTTCCTGCTGACCCTCGGTCTTGCCCTGCTCAGTTGCCTGCTCGCCACCCTGATCGGCGCCCCCCTGGCCATCGCCCGGCTGTCGCGCCGGCACCTGCTGTCCTGGCCGGCGCGCGCCTACCTGGCGCTGTTCCGCAATACCCCGCTGCTGGTGCAGCTGTTCTTCTGGTACTTCGGCGTTCCCGCGCTGCTGCCGGAGGCGCTGGTGAGCTGGCTGAACACGCCGCACGAGACGCCCTTGCTCGACTGGCCGTCCTTCGAGTTCCTCGCCGGTGCCTGGGGGCTGACCCTCTATACCTCGGCTTTCGTCGCCGAGGAGTTCCGCGCCGGCATCGCCTCGGTACGCCCCGAGCAGCGCGCCGCCGGCCTCGCCCTGGGGCTGACCCAGCGCCAGGTATGGCGCGTGGTGGTGCTGCCGCAGGCCCTGCGCACGGCTCTGCCGCCGCTGCTCGGGCAGTACATGAATGCGCTGAAGAACTCCTCGCTGGCGATGGCCATCGGCCTGGCCGAGCTGTCCTACGCTTCGCGCCAGGTGGAAACCGAGACCTTCAAGACCTTCCAGGCCTTCGGCATCGCCACCCTCCTCTACATCGGCGCCATCGCCCTGATCGAAGCCTTCGGCCAGGCGTTGCAGCAGACCCGCCGCTACCGCCAGGGAGGTGCCTGAGATGGATTTCTCGGTCATCTCGGACAACCTGTCCTACCTGCTGCTCGGCGCCTACCCGGACGGCCCGCTCGGCGGAGCGGCGCTGACCCTGCTGCTGGCGTCGCTCTCCGGACTGGCTTCGGCGGTGCTCGGCCTGGTCCTCGGCGTGGCCCTCGCGGTGCTGCCCGGCAAGCCGCGCCTGCTGCTGGTGGCGCTGCTCGGCTTCTTCCGCGCGATCCCGGTGCTGATGCTGATCTTCTGGACCTACTTCCTGCTGCCGATCGTCTTCCATGTCGACGTACCGGCGCTGGCCACCGTGGTCTGCGCGCTGTCGCTGATCGGCGGCGCCTACCTCGCCCACTCGGTGTACGCCGGCATCCACAGCCTCCCCGCCGGGCAGTGGGCGGCCGCCCGCGCGCTCGGACTGCGGCCGTGGCAGGTATTGCGCCTGGTGATCCTGCCGCAGGCGCTGCCGGTGATGCTGCCATCCTTCCTCAACCAGTGGGTGTCGCTGATCAAGGACACTTCCCTGGCCTACGTGATCGGCGTCGGCGAGCTGTCCTTCGTCGCCACCCAGGTGAGCAACCGGGTGATGGTCCACCCGACGGAGATCTTCCTGTTCGTCGCCCTGCTCTACTTCCTGCTCTGCACCAGCCTCGACCTGGCCGCCGCGTTCCTCGCCCGCCGCCGGCGGGCCTGAGCGGCGGCCGGTGGCTCAGGCGTCGCCGCGCGCCCGCGCGTAGTCGACCAGGTCGCCGAGGTAATGCGGCGAGGCGCGCAGGACGCCATCGTCCCAGCCGTAGAGCACGCCCAGCGCCGACACCTCCATGGCCCACCAGCCCCAGGCGTAGGGGCCGGTCAGGCGGCGGGTCTTCTTCTGCGCCTTGGGGGAAAGCTGGAAGAACTCCCGGTACTGGCTTTGCAGGTAAGGCGCCAGCGCCTGGGCGTCGCTGCCGTCCGCCTCTTCGAAGAACGCCCGCAACTGCCCGAACGGCCTTGGATGGAAGGTTTCCTCGCTGGCGGAAGTCAGGCCGAGGGCGGCCGCGCCGAGATAGTCGAGCAGGCGGTCGGTATCGAACTGCAGGACCTCCTCGACCAGCGCCGGGATGAGCTCCTGGGCATCGAGCAGCACGCCCATGGCGAGCAGTTGCAGCGCGAACGGATACTGGCCTGTGCGCGGCGCCAGGGCCGGCGCCGTCTCGAAGTCGACCTCGCCCTGCTCGCGCAGGCTGTCGCGGGCGGCGCCGAGCAGCCGGCTGTAGTCCAGCCACAGCGCGGCGGTCTCCAGGTAGATGGAGCGCAGTTCGGCGCCGGCCAGGCCCCGGTCGATGGCCTTGAGCAGCAGCGTACTGGCGTTTTCCGCGGCCTGGCCCCAGGCCCAGGCGTTTTCCAGGGCTGCGTGCCCTTGCGCGGCGAACGGCTGGCGATAGCCGTGGCTCCGGGAAAACCTGTCGAGCGCGGCGATCAGTTCGCGCCAGTCGGCTTTCCAGTCGGCGAGGTCGATGTTCCTTCGCGGCGCCCGGTCGGTGCGGGCCAGGTTGCGCCATAGCGGCAGGGCTTCGGCGAGTCGGTTGTCCAGGGTGAGGGGGAATGCGTGCATGGCGGCCTGTGGTGATCGCGGCCGTTTCCGGCCGTTCCGTGCGATCCGGAGTGCGGCCGTCCAGGCCGCATCCGGTATGGACGGCCGATGCTAGCGCAGCGTGGTGCCCCGCGGAAGGTCCGTTCTAGCGGCCCGCCGGCTGGTTCCGGTAGTAGTCGAGGAAGGCCTCCAGCGGCAGTGCCTTGCCGAAATGCCAGCCCTGGCCGAGGGCCTCGGGCGAGCGGCGCAGCACGTGGTCGGCCTGGGCCTGTGTCTCGATCCCTTCGACGACCACGCCGATCTCCAGGTGCTCGGCCATCGAGCAGAGCTTGTCGAAGATCAGTTCGACGGCGCTGCTGTCGCCGATGGACTGAGTGAAGACCTTGTCGATCTTGATCGCGTCTACCGGCAGGTTGGCCAGGTAGACCAGGTTCGAATGACCGGTGCCGAAATCGTCCACGTAGATCTTCAGGCCGAGTTCGCGCAGGCGGTTCATCCCGGCCAGCAGGCAGCCCTGGGCCTCGGTGGTGCGCTCGGTCAGTTCCAGCGCGACCTGTTCCGGGCGCACGCTTTCCCTGGCCATCTGGCGCATGGCGAAATCAATGAAACCGGGGTCGGCGATGTCCTTGCCGGTGACGTTGACGCTGACGTAGAAGCTCCGCTGTTCCCTCAGCAACGGCCCGAGCTGCTTCAGGGCGCGGCGGAAGACGAAACGGGTCAGCAGTTCGATGTCGCCGCTCTCCTCCAGGGCGCCGATGAAGACATCCGGGGAAACCCGCCCCAGGCTGCTATCGGTCCAGCGCGCCAGGGCCTCGACCCCGGCGCAGCGGCCGCTGGCCAGGCGCACGATGGGCTGGTAGTGCACCTCCAGGGCCTCGCGCTTCAACGCGCGCAGCAGCCTGGCCGGCAGTTTTTCGTCGTTGAGGAAGCCGAACAGGTAGCTGAGCAGCAGCATGACGCCGAACAACAGCCCGCCGCCGATCGCCGCGGCCATGGCCGCGCGTCCGGGCTCGGTGCCAAGCAGGCCGCGTTCGCGGAGAAGGGAGACCACGCAGATGTCCTGCGTCGGGTCGCACAGGCTTATCTGCCGGGCGCCGATGAAGCGCGGCCAGCCGGGCCGGTCGAGCGCCTCGAGGGGCTGGTCGTCGTCCCAGGCAAAACGGTGGTAGATGTAGTCGCCGCCACTGCTGACGGCCGCCGCCGAGATGCCCGGGTCCGGGTGGTCGACATCGAAATAGGCGTGCGGGGCAATGAATACGACGGCGTTGCCGCGACTGACCAGCCCGGTGGGCAGCGCCTGCAACGGCAGGGGCATGCCCTCCGACCAGAAGCGGGTGCCGGCGGCATCTACCCGGTCGGGCGCGGACAATCCCCAGGGCGCGCGCAGCCGGCCCCGGACGCCCGTGCACATGACCCGGTCGCCGCTGATCCTGCCAACGTCGCTCATGAAGCGCGACTCGAGCACGATGGAACGCAGCATTTCCAGGTCCTGGTCGCTGCAGGCCGGCGCGCTGCCGGCGTTCATCTCGCGGAGCATCTGGTCCGCCGCGGAGGAAATCTCCAGTGCCCGCTCCAGCGCCCTCTCGGTGTACGAGCGCAGGTGCGCGCCGTCGTGCTGGCGATCCAGTTCGTTGATGACGAAGATCCCACAGATACCGCCCACCAGGGTGGTGGTGAGCAGTATCGGCAGGATGCGTCGCCAGTTGATCCGGCCTTCTGCAGCCGTTCCACGCTCGGACATACCTTCTTCCGCCTAATGAATCCATGGAAAGCACGCCAGATTGCCGAACAGCTTCACGGGCCCTGCCGGGCCGTGCGCAGAACCTTTTCAGATTTGTCCCGATCGTGACAACGCTACCTTCGCCAGCGCCGTCCAGTCCGACTCCCCGTCGCCATGGGCGATGGCTTCGAGCAACACGTCGTGCAACAGGCTGGCCAGCGGCAGCGGCACGTTGTGGCGCTTGCCGGCGGACAGCGCCAGGTCGACATCCTTCAACCCGAGGACCAGGCGGAACCTGGCCGGGGTAAAACGCTGCTCGACGATCTGCGGGCCGTAGTTGCGATAGACAGGCGCATCGAAAAGCGTCGAGGACATGAGTTCCATGAACCGGCCGGGCTCGACGCCCAGGCGCTTCACCAGGGCGACGCTTTCGCCCATGCTTTCGATGGCGCTGGCGATCATGAAGTTACCAGAGATCTTCACCGCCATTGCCCCGCGCGGGTCTTTTCCGAAAAACCATGTCTTCTGTCCCATAATTTCCAGCAGCGCCTTGACTTGCTCGATGGCTTCCTCCGGACCGCCGACGACGATGTTCAGCTTGCCGGCCTCCGCCACGTCGGTGCGGCCGAACACCGGCGCGGCGACGAACGCGAGGCCCTGGCGCTGGTGCGCCTGGTCGAGCGCCTCGACGCAATCGAGCGACAGGGTCGACATGCTCAGGTGGATGAGACCCGGCCTCGCCCGTTCGAGCGCGCCGCTGTCGAGCAGCACGCCGCGAATCGCCTGGTCGTCCGCCAGCATGCTGATGACCACGTCGAGGCCGAACAGCTCGCCGACCTCCTCCGCCCTGGCAGCGCCCAGCGCCACCAGGGGCTCGCAGGCCGCCGCGGAACGGTTCCACACCGTCACTTCGAGTCCCGCCTGCACCAGGCGGGTGGCCATGGCGGCGCCCATGCCGCCCAGGCCCAGAAATCCGACTTTCATCCGTTTCACTCCTCATGGGGTCTTGTAGGTTCCGGATCTACCGGAGACAGGCTGGCCGCTGGCAGTTCCTCGAGGAGGAACACCTGGCGGTCCGCCAGGAGATCGGCGACGGCATCGGCCATCGCCCTGTAGTGCGGCATCCGTCGGTGCCGCTCGATGGCGTCGCGGTCGGCCCAGCGCTCGACGAAGACGAAGCGCCCGGCCTCGTCGAGGCTCCGGTGCAGGACATAGGACAGGCAGCCGTCCTCGGCCCGCGACGGCTGCACGCAGGCCAGCAGCAGCCGCTCGACCTCCGCCGCCCTGCCCTCGCGCGCCTGCAACAGCGCTACCACACGGACCGCCTGGTTCATGCGTCGGCTCCGACGCGCACCACCAGCTTGCCGAAATTGCGTCCCTGGAGCAGGCCGAAGAAGGCCTCGGGGGCATTCTCCAGGCCGTCGACCCGCTCTTCGCGGTACTGGATGAGGCCGTCGGCGAACCACTTCGACATGTCGCGCTGGAATTCATCGTAGCGATGGCCGTAGTCGTCGAAGATGATGAAGCCCTGCACCTTGATGCGCTTGCGCAGGATCGTGCCCATCAGCGCCGGCAAGCGGTCCGGCCCGGGTGGCAGCTCGGTGTCGTTGTAGTGGGCGACGATGCCGCAGACCGGGATCCGGGCCTTGGCGTTGAGCAGCGGGAAGACGGCGTCGAAGACCTTGCCGCCGACGTTCTCGTAATAGATGTCGATGCCGTCCGGGCAGGCCTCGGCCAGTCGTTCGGCGAAGTCCGCGGCATGGTGGTCGAGGCAGGCATCGAAGCCGAGCACCTGCACGGCGTGGCGGCATTTTTCCGCACCGCCGGCGACGCCGACCACTCGGCAGCCCTTGAGCTTGCCGATCTGTCCGACGGTGGCGCCGACCGGCCCGGTGGCGGCGGCCACCACCAGGGTCTCGCCGGCCTGGGGCTTGCCGATGTCGAGCAGGCCCATGTAGGCGGTGAAGCCGGGCATGCCGAGCAGGCCCAGGGCGTAGGACGGATGCTCCGGCGACTCGCCCAGGCGCGCCAGGCCGCTGCCGTCGGATAGCGCGTAGTCCTGCCAGCCGTTGGCCGAGAGCACCCAGTCGCCGACCTTGAACCCGGGATGGTTCGAGGCTTCCACCCGGCTGACCGTGCCGCCGACCATGACCGCGCCGAGTTCCACCGGCGGCGCGTAGGACGGCGCGTCGCTCATCCGTCCGCGCATGTAGGGATCGAGCGACAGGTAGACGGTGCGCAGCAGCACCTGGCCCGCGCCGGGCTCAGGAAGCGGAACCTGCTCGATGCGGAAGTTATCCCGGGTCGGGGCGCCGTGGGGGCGCGAGGCGAGGACGATGCGGCGGTTGACCTGCGTGGATTGGGACATTTCCAGACTCCTCTGTCTGACGAATGTGGCGAACGGCTCATACCGTGCGCCGGGCAAATTAGACCAGTCAACTACTGACGGGTCGAAAAAATACCCGCCTCTCGCGGGGCGGGTATTTCCTGGCGGTACCTCAGATTTCCAGCAGGCTGCGGGTGGTCTGCATGGCTGTCTCCAGCGGTCCCGGGCTGCGGTGCAGCTTGCTCAGCAGGCTCGCGCCGAGCCACAACTGGTACAGCGCGCTGGCCATGTGCCGGGCATCGCAGGGCGCGAGGGAGCCGTCGTCGTGGCCCTGCCCGAGGCAGCCGACCAGGCGTTCGATGATCCCGTCGGAGCCGTCGCGCAGGGTGATGCGCATGCTTTCCGAAAGGTCCGCGACCTCGGCGCTGAGCTTGACCACCAGGCAGCGCTGCTCGTCGCAGGGCGGGCAGGCGTTGTCCAGCCACTTCTGCCAGTAGCTCATCAGTCGTTCGCGGGCATTCAGCCCTGGCGCGGAGAAGCGTTGGTCCATGTCCGCCAGGTAGACGCGGAAGTAGTCCTCCAGCAGGGCCTGGCCGAACTGTTCCTTGGATTTGAAGTAATGGTAGAACGAGCCCTTGGGAACGCCCGCGGTCTGCAGGATTTCGTTGAGGCCGACTCCGGAGAAGCCTTTGACCGCCATGATCCGGTATCCGGTATCGAGCAGATGCTGGCGGGTGTCGTCGTAGCTGGTTTTCATGGGGCGCACGTTAGCTTGAATTAGACCAGTCGTCTAGAAACAATTCGAAGCCATGAGTATAGCGCCGACGGCAACTGCGCCGCTGTCGGGAACCGTGCGGAACGGACGCCGGTCCGGCGCCCGCCCCGCTCCGCGGATTTACCCCTCGCGGACCTAGCAGGCCGCGACCGCCACGGCGGCAGGCTCCGGCTGGAAGCGCGCGGCGAGGAACGGCGCGATGTCCAGCGGCAGCGTCTCTTCGTGGACCAGCCGGTCGAGCAGCACCCCGGTGATCGCCGACGTGAGGATGCCGGTGCGGAAATGCCCGCAGGCATTCAGGTAGCCCTCCACTTCAGCCACCGGACCGAGAATCGGCAGTTCGTCCGGCGAGCCCGGGCGTAGGCCGGCCCAGGTGCGCTTGAGGTTGACCTGTTGCAGCTCCGGCACGCAACGCACCGCGCCCTGCACCAGGCCGGCGATTTCCGGGAAGGTGTTGCTGACGTCGAAGCCCTTGTCCTCGGTGGTGCTGCCGATCAGGATCTCGCCATTGTCCTTCTGCGCCATGTAGCAGTCGCTGGTGGTCAGGCAACCGTTCAGCAGTCGTGGCATGCGCTCGGTGAGGACGATCTGGCCCTTCACCGGCTTCACCGGGATGCGCCGGCCGGTGGCCATTTCGCTGAGTTCCGCGGCCCAGGCGCCGGCGGCATTGATCAGGGTCCGGCAATGCAGCACCCCGGCATTGTCCGTGCGCACCCCGCTGATCCGCCGGCCCTGGCGCAGCACGCCGGTGACGTTGGTTCCCGGCAACAGCTCGACGCCGTTCTGGCGCGCCGCCTCCAGGTAGGCGTCGGCCAGGCGGAACGGGCTGACCTGGTGGTCGCAGAGGAATTCCAGCGCGCCGTGGGCCGCGTGGCTGACCGCCGGCTCGGCACGACGCAGTTCCTCGCGGTCCAGCCAGCGCACCTGCTCGGCCAGATGCGGGATCTGCGCCACGATGTGCTCGGCGTACTGGCGATCCTCGTCGTCCTGGATCACGTATTTCAGCCCGGTGCGCTCGAACTTGAAGTCCATCCCGTGGCGTTCGATCAGTTCTCGGTGCAGTTCCGGGTACAGCGCGTTGGATTGCAGGGCGAGGTCGAAGAACGCCGGCGGCAGGATGTGCGGCGTGCTCGCGTCCACCGCCACCGCCGCGCCCTGGGCCTCGCGCCGGTTGCGGGAGGACATCATGCGGAAGAAGATCACCCCGCAGCCCAGTCCCACCGATTCGCCGATGGCCCAGAGGCCGCCGGCCGAGGCGCGGGTGGCGTTGCCCGGGCGCTTGTCGTCGACCACGGCGATGCGCAGGTTGCCGCGCCTGGACAGTTGGTAGGCGCAGGACGCGCCGATCACGCCGCCGCCGGCAATCACGATGTCATAGGTTCTGTTCATGTTCAGGCTTCCGTACCGAGGTTCTGGAATGCGGAAAACGGGATCGGATCGATCGGGAAACGCGGCCGCAGCCAGCCGACGTCGTGGCGTCCGGTGGCGCGGCGCAGGCGATCGCTGCAGTAGCCGATGCACATCCGCCCCTGGCAGTCGCCCATGCCGGCGCGGGTGCGCATCTTCAGCCCGGCGATGTCCTGCACGCCCTGTTCGAGCGCGCGCTCGATGTCGCCACGGGTGACCTGTTCGCAGCGGCAGATCACCGTATCGGCCCGCGCCAGTTCGACCTGGCGGGCGCCGCGCTGGGTGTAGCGCTCGACTCCGGCGCGGAAGCGCTTGATCGCCTCCAGGCGGGCGAGATGGGATTCTCGGCGTTCGATGGCCTCGGCGGGCGCGATGGCCTCGCGTTGCAGGAGGATCGACAAGGCCGCGATGCGCCCGCCGATCATCGCCGCCTCGCCGCCGCGGATACCCGCCATGTCGCCGGCCAGGTGGATGTGCGGTTGGCTGCTCTGCTGCCAGACGTTGCATTCCGCGCGCAGGTATCCGTCGTCGCTGAAGCCGTGCTCCAGACCCAACTGCTGGCTGAGCTGGGTGCGCGGGATGAAGCCATAGCCGACCGCCAGGGTGCTGGCCTTCACCGGTCGCGCGTTTTCCAGGTCGGGCCGCCACTCTTCGTCGTAGGGCGCTACCGTCACTTCCGTCAGTTCCCCCTCGCCGCTGGCCTCCACCACGCCCCAGCCATAGTGCAGCGGAATGCCGTTGAGCTTGAGATAGCCGAGCATGCTCAGGCCGTCGAGGAACAGTTGCGGCTTGTTCAGCAGCGCCAGGCTTTCCCTGGCCATGCGGCCGAACGCGCAGGCCTCGTAGACCCCGGCGACACGTACCCCGGCCGCATGCAGCTGGCAGGCCACCAGTGGCAGCAGCGGGCCGCTGCCGGCGATCAGGGTATCGCCCAGGGGCTTCACCACGCCGCTCTTGATCTGCAATTGCAGGCCGCCGAGGAGCATCACCCCGGGCAGGGTCCAGCCGGGGAACGGCACGCTGCGCTCATGGCAGCCGGTGGCCAGGAGCAGGTGCGAATACTCCACCTCGTGCAGCTGTTCCGCCTCGTCGAGGACCATCAGGCGCTGGCCGTCGCCACCGACCACGCGGCTGTTCAGGCGCAGGTCGATGTGCCCGGCGCAGGCGGAGAAATCGCGCCGCAGTTTTTCCAGCATCCGGGTGTAGCGCGCGCCGAGGTAGGCCGGATCGACGCCGGCCCGCAAGGGGCCGCGATAGACCACCCCGCCGGGACGCGAGGCCTCGTCGAAGAGGACGCAGGGGACCCCGCGCCTGGCCAGCTCGATGGCTGCGGCCATGCCGGCCGAGCCGCCGCCGACGATCACCGGGCGCAGGTTCATGGCCGTTCCTCCTGGTCGAAGCGGTTGCTTTCGGTTTCCACCCGCATGCCCGGCCGGACGACGGTCTGGCAGGCGCGGCGCTTGGGCCGGCCGTCGATGGCGACCAGGCAGCAGTGGCATACGCCCATGCCGCAGAAGGCGCCGCTGGCCTGGCCATGGTCGTTGCGCGCGAGCCGGCGCAGGCCCACGGCATTGAGCACGTTGAGCACGGTCTCACCGGCAGCCGCCGCGACGGGCTGGCCATTGAGGTGGATGGTCATGTCTGCCCGCGAGAGGGGCTGGATATCGTGTTGACGTTCAAGAAGGTGCATTGCCCTTTCATCCGTGAGAGAGAGTCGGGAGCCGGCGACACTAGGAGTCGGGCCGGGCGCGGACATTGATCCATGACAGGTGGGTATCTTCCCCTGCCAATTCTGGTAGGTGGGGTGCAGGCGTTCGCGCGGAAAAGTCGAACCCGCGCCTACCCCAGGGTGCCAAGCAGCAAAGCCGGCTCACCCGTGGAGGCCCCATGCTGCAATCCTTCCAGCCGCCCTGGTGGAAACGCGCGGTGATCTACCAGGTCTACCCGCGTTCGTTCACCGACAGCGACGGTGACCTGCCCGGCCTGGTCGCGCGCCTGGACCACCTGCGCCGCCTTGGCGGCGACGCCCTCTGGCCGTCACCGGTGTATCGCTCGCCCGACCCCGGCGCTGCCGCCGCAGATCGCCACCACCCGTCGTTCCGTGATGTCTGACTCAGTGCGCGCGGGCCACGCCGCGCAAGAGGTTGGCGCTGAGCTTGTCGGCGTTGCAGGTCGCGATGTTGGCCAGCGAGACGATGCCTACCAGGCGCTTGTTGCGATCCATTACCGGCAAGCGGCGCTTCTCCAGTTGCGCCATGTTCTTCGCCACATGGTCCACTTCCTCGTCCTCGAAGCAGTAGCGCAGTTCCCCGCTCATCACCTCGCGCACCGGGCGGTCGGCTCCGAGTCCATCGGCGAGGCCGCGCACCGCCAGGTCGCGGTCGGTGACCACGCCGGTCAGGCGCTCGCCCTCGTTGACCAGCAAGGCGCCGATATCGGCTTGGCGCATCAGCAGCGCCGCCTCGCCGAGGGTGGTCTGGGGGGTGACGGTACGTACTTCGCGA
This sequence comes from Pseudomonas sp. PS1(2021), assembly GCF_020405165.1. Lineage (NCBI taxonomy): Bacteria > Pseudomonadati > Pseudomonadota > Gammaproteobacteria > Pseudomonadales > Pseudomonadaceae > Pseudomonas > Pseudomonas sp. PS1(2021). The sequence goes on from NZ_CP084484.1 coordinate 2,094,191, forward strand.
CTCATGATTTCACGGACTTTCATCGTTCTGTCTCCTTCTTCCGGCGCGCCGTTTTCGGCGCGGCTCTCCCTGCTTGTGAATCGCCCGCATACGGGGAGTTCGAAGTTTCTTCCCGGCGTCGCAGTCATCTACCTAGCGCTCGCGCGGGCAGCGTGCGGAAAACAAAAAATTTGCCCGCGTTTTCTGATATCTCGCCGCTGCCCGGATTCTTATTCTCGACTCCTTCTTTGGCATATGCGGGAAAACGAACCATGCGTATCGACGGTCATCGTCAGGTGGTTTCTAACGCAACGGCACAGCCCGGACCGCTACTGCGCCCTGCGGATATGCAGGCACGGGCTCTACAGGACCTGTTCGATGCGCAGGGGGTGGGGGTTCCCGTCGAACATGCCTTGCGCATGCAGGCGGTGGCCAGGCAGACGAATACCGTCTTTGGCATTCGCCCGGTTGAAAGAATCGTCACCACGCTGATCGAAGAGGGTTTCCCGACCAAGGGCTTCTCGGTGAAGGGGAAAAGCTCGAACTGGGGTCCGCAGGCGGGGTTCATCTGTGTCGACCAGCATCTCAGCAAGCGGGAAGACCGCGACACGGCGGAAATACGCAAGCTGAACCTGGCTGTGGCGAAGGGAATGGATGGCGGAGCCTATACCCAGACCGACCTGCGGATCTCTCGGCAACGCCTTGCGGAGCTGGTGCGGAATTTCGGCCTGGTGGCAGACGGTGTCGGGCCGGTTCGCCTCCTGACCGCGCAGGGCCCCAGCGGCAAACGCTATGAGTTCGAAGCCCGCCAGGAGCCGGACGGTCTCTATAGGATCAGCCGCCTGGGGCGGTCGGAAGCGGTGCAGGTACTGGCCAGCCTGGCTTGCGGGCTGGCGATGACCGCCGATTATGACCTCTTCCTGGTAGCGCCCTCGATCGAGGCGCATGGCAGTGGTGGTCTCGATGCAAGAAGGAATACCGCGGTCAGATACACCCCCCTCGGTGCAAAGGATCCCCTGAGCGAGGACGGATTCTATGGCAGGGAGGATATGGCCAGGGGAAACATCACTCCGCGCACGCGGCAACTGGTGGACGCCCTCAATGACTGCCTGGGCCGGGGGGAGCACAGGGAGATGTTTCACCACAGCGACGATGCGGGCAACCCAGGCTCCCATATGGGTGACAACTTCCCGGCCACCTTCTACCTTCCCCGGGCCATGGAGCATCGGGTCGGAGAAGAGTCCGTTCGCTTCGACGAGGTCTGCGTGGTGGCGGATCGGAAGAGCTTTTCCTTGCTGGTCGAGTGCATCAAGGGCAACGGCTATCACTTCACCGCCCATCCCGACTGGAACGTGCCGCTGCGGCCCGGCTTCCAGGAGGCGCTCGACTTTTTCCAACGTAAGGTCTGATGCGCGAAGGTCGTTGGCAAAGCCCGCTTTCCCCGGCGGCATGGGCATCCTGCCGCCTGTTCGAACGGGACTTTCCGAAGCCCCGGACCGGCTCTCTTCGGCCGATGTGAAAACGGCGCATCCCGTTGGGGATGCGCCGTACGCTTCAGCGGTTCGGCACGGTCAGGACGAGCGTCCGCCGCCGTGGCTGTGCTGGCCACCCTTGCGTCCTGCCTCGGAGGCCTTTTCCCGATCGTTGGCGAAGTTCCCGCCGCTCTGCTGGCCGCCCTTGCGGCCCGCCTCGGCGGCTCTTTCCGGGTCATTGGCGAAATTGCCTCCGCTCTGCTGGCCACCCTTGCGCCCGGCTTCGGCGGCGCGCTGCGGGTCATTGGCGAAGTTGCCGCCGCTGGCCTGGCCACCCTTGTGGCCGATCTCCTGGTAGAACTCCTTGCCGTGGCTCCTGGAGGTAGCTGCGCCGCCTTTCTGCCCGGCTTCGCTGGTGCTCATGCCTTGTCGTTTGTCGGTCATGCTCGTGTCCTCCTCTCGAGGGTTGAAAGGGATGCGGCGTTTTTCGCCGCGTGCACTTACTCCGAAGGCTTGCGCGATGGATCGTTCAAACTCTTTGCGGGCGCCCTGGGACGAAAAAATCATTAGCCGATCCAAGGCCTTCCGCTTGCCGGAATATGCTGGGCGGCGCGGGAAACTAAGAATGGATACTCCACTGGCAGGCGGCAGCGGGTATAGGCGAATCGTCCACCGTATGGATCAGTCCGCAAGCCAGGGCGTCTTCCGGACCGAGGATGCGCGGATAGGCCATCAGGTAGCGCGGGATGTCCAGGCGTTCCGGCGCATCACGGGTGTTCTCGGCGACGATCCGGGCGTAAAGCTCCAGGTCGTAGTCGAGGCTCATCGCATATTCCGCCATCCGCGCATGGTCCACCGCGCCATGCAGGGTCCAGTGGAAAGGATGGAACAGGAACTTGCTGTGGGCACTGGCGCTGCGTCGCTCGCCGGCGAGGAACAGGATGTTGCCCATCGACTCGACGGTACCCAGGTTGTGGGTATGTATCGGCACCGGCAGCGCGCGCAGGAAGTTGTACAGGGTAAAGCCGTAGCTGCACTCCCCGCCCATGGTGGCGATGTTGATCCGCAACTCCTCGGCCTCCTGTTGCAGGACCTTGGCGCAAGTGTTGATCAGATTGCCGCAGGTGGACGAATTGATCGGCCCGGTGAAATGGATGATGTGCTGCTTGGACATGCTCGCCTCTCTTTCCGTATCGGTTCCTCGACGGTCTGCAATGCTTCCCTACAGAGGATTGCCGTACGTCCGCCGTGAGCCATCGTCGCGACGAATGGCACCCAGGGAGCGAGGGCCTGCGTTCCTCGCCGGCCTCCACGACTCAACGTGCGTGCAGTGGCCTCCGGGGGCCGGTATCGAGCGCCACCCATCCCGCCGAATGAACTCCGGTGCTGCTGCGCACGCCCCACCTGCACGACCCACAGCCAGGAGCAATGCCATGCGCGCCCTCACCTTCCACGGCAGCCACGATGTCCGTATCGATCGGGTTGCCGAACCGCGCCTGCAGGAACCCGACGACCTGCTGCTTCGCGTGACCGCCACCGCCATCTGCGGCTCCGACCTGCATCTCTACCGGGGCAAGATCCCGATGGTCGAGCAGGGCGACATCCTCGGCCACGAGTTCATGGGCGTCGTCGAGGAAGTCGGCTCGGCCGTGACCGCGGTGCGTCCGGGCGACCGGGTGGTGGTGCCCTTCGTCATCGCCTGCGGCGAGTGCTTCTTCTGCCGCCTGAACCTGCACGCCGCCTGCGAGACCACCAACCCGGGGCGCGGCGCGATCCTCAACAAGAAGCAGATTCCGCCGGGCGCGGCGCTCTATGGCTACAGCCACCTGTACGGCGGCGTGCCGGGTGGCCAGGCCGAATACGTTCGGGTGCCCAAGGCCAACAGCGGGCCTTTCGTGATTCCCGACGTAATGGAAGACGAACGCGTGCTGTTCCTCAGCGACATCCTCCCCACCGGCTACCAGGCGGTGCGCAATGCCGGCATCCGCCAGGGCAGTAGCGTGGCAATCTACGGCGCCGGCCCGGTCGGCCTGATGGCCGCCGCCTGCGCGCGGATGTTGGGCGCCGAGCGGATCTTCATCGTCGACCACCATCCCTACCGGCTGGACTTCGCCGCGCGCACCTACGGTGCGATTCCCATCGACTTCGACCAGGAGGACGATCCCGCCGCGGCGATCATCGAGCGCACCGACGGGCACCGCGGCGTCGACGCGGTGATCGACGCGGTGGGCTTCGAGGCCAAGGGCAGCGTCACCGAAACCGTGCTCACCGCGCTCAAGCTCGAAGCCAGCAGCGGCAAGGCACTACGCCAGTGCATCGCGGCTGTCCGGCGGGGTGGCACAGTGAGCGTGCCGGGCGTGTATGCCGGCTTCATCCATGGCTTCCTGTTCGGCGATGCCTTCGACAAGGGCTTGACCTTCAAGATGGGCCAGACCCATGTACAGGCACTGCTGCCGGCCTTGCTCGAACACATCGGCAACGGCGACCTGCATCCCGAGGCGATCATCAGCCACCGCCTGCGTCTGGACGACGCACCGGAGGGCTACGCCCTGTTCGACGAAAAACGCGAGGATTGCCGCAAGGTCGTCCTGCGCCCATGAGCCATCGCGGCGCGGCGGTTCAGTCGTCGCGCCGTCGCTCCTCGCCGCATCCGCACTGGCGCTCTTCCTCGGCGGCGACGCTTTCCGGCGTCTCGCCGTCCTGCTCGCCCATGTGCTGGTAGCGCTGACGCAGTTCGCGAAGGGTATCGGCGTCCAGGTCGTCCAGACCGAGCAGCGCATTGTGGGCACGTCGGGTGCTGCGCAACAGTTCGTCGATCTTGATATGCAGCGCGTCGGTATCGCGGTTCTGGGTGTTCTGGATGAGGAAGACCATGAGGAAGGTGACAATGGTGGTCGAGGTATTGATCACCAGTTGCCAGGTATCGTTGAAGTCGAAGAGCGGCCCGCTGATCGCCCACAACAGGATCAATCCGAGGGCAACGACGAAGGTTGGCGGGCGGCCGGCCCAGTTGGACAGGCGTTGGGCGAAACGGGAAAAACTCATGGCGGCGGACTCCCTGCTGCATTCTCCCTACTGATGACCGCCCGCCCCGCCGGGCTTTCCAACGACCGGACGAAATGACCGGCGCCCTGCGGGCGCCGGCGACTTCAGGCGGGACGACGGGCTTCGCCGGGGCCCGCTACGTCGGGATCGTCCGGGGCGAATTCCGGTTGCGCCTCGCTCGCCTGGTCGCGCTTGCCCCGCTCGGGACGTAGCGTCGGCGAGGCGGGGCTCAGCGGGGTGTTTTCTGTCTCGGGTGTTTCGCGCTTGGCGGTCATCTCGAGGCTCCTCTCCCGTGCCTCCACGCTAAGGTGCCGGGCGTGGAGGCCGGGACTCGCCCGCCGACGTCGGGCATCCGCGCTCAAGGCGCTTTGTCGGCAGCCGCGCCAGCGCCCAGGTCCGCACCTGTCAGCGGATCGGTCATGGGGTCGGAGCGGGTGCGGTCTGCCATTCGCTGCAACACCTCCTGCTCAGTCTCGGACAGGTTCACGCTGGCCGTGCCGTCGCCTCCATCCAGGGCCGGCTGTGGCGCCTCCACGTATTCCCAGCCATCACCCTCGTTCCAGGAACCGCGCGTGTCGCCCTCGCCGCGCGACATGTTCAGGTAACGCCGGGCGAACTCCGGCATCCCTTGCAGCTTGCCTTGCGGGAAGTTCGGCTGGATCGAGTGCAGGGCCTTTTCGAAGGAAAGCTGGTGCGCCAGCTCGCGGGTCATGAGGAAGGTCAGCGCATCCTTGATGCCGGGATCGTCGGTGAGGTTGATCAGTCGTTCGTAAACGATCTTCGCACGCGCCTCGGCGGCGATGTTGGAACGCAGGTCCGCGGTCGGCTCGCCGATGGTATCGATGTAGGCCGCGCTCCAGGGTACGCCACCGGAGTTCACCAGGGCGGGCCCGCCGCCGTAAAGCAGCGAGGTGATATGCGAGTCGTTGCCGCCTCCGGTCAACGAACGGTACAGCTCGGCCTCCTCCTCCACCGCTTCGGCCAGACGCCCCTTGGCGCCCTTGTTGAGCATGCCGACGATCGAACCGATGATTTCCAGGTGGCTGAGTTCCTCGGTGGCGATGTCCATCAGCAGGTCCTTGCGACCGGGATCGCACTCGCCGAGGCCCTGGGTGAAATAGCGCATGGCGGCGGCCAGCTCGCCCTGCGGCCCGCCGAACTGCTCCAGCAGCAGGTTGGCCAGGCCAGGATCGGGCGCGGCGACCCTGACGGTGTACTGCAGTCGCTTGTCATGTACGAACATGGTTCGTTCCTCTGTGGGTTCGTGGACCTTCCCTCCGACGGACATTCGAACAACGGCTATTCGAAGCGGCGCTTTCATCCTGCGCACGGAAGCTCGGAATCCCGCAGCGGGCGATGGTTCAGAACTTTTCCCCAACGCGTCTCGCCTGGCGCAACGGCGCCGCTGCGCTGACTGCTACCGGTCGGAAAAGAAACTGAACGCTGCGCCCGGCGGCCACCTCTGAGCAGACACATACACACCGAGGAGAACCGCGATGACGAGCAAACAGGAAAACCTGCTGGACTGGCTGCGCGATGCCCACGCCATGGAGCAACAGGCCGAGCAGATGCTGAAAGCGCAAGCCGCGCGGCTGGAACACTATCCGCAACTGAAGACGCGGATCGAACAGCACATCGAGGAAACCCATGGCCAGCAGCGTCTGCTCGAGGAGTGTCTGAAGCGCCTGGACAGCAGTCCGTCGACGCTGAAGGACATCGGCGCCAAGCTGATGGCCTTCGGCCAGGCGGTGGCTGGCATGACAGTCAGCGACGAAGTGGTCAAGGGCGCCATGAGCGGCTATGTGTTCGAAAACATGGAGATCGCCGCCTACACCGTGCTGATCGCCGCCGCCCGCGAGGTCGGCGACGCCGAAACCCTTGCCGCGCTGGAACGCATCCTGCCCCAGGAACAAGCCATGGCGGACTGGTTGCGCGACCATCTGCCGGAACTCACCCAGGCCTTCCTTGCCCGCGACTCTCAGCCGGACACCGAGGCCAAGCGATGAACCCAAGGGTGATCGGGGCGTGCTGCGGGCGATCGGACCCGCAGGCGCCCCTGCTCAAGACCCTGACTTTCGCCATACTGCACTTCAGCATCGCCTTCGGCGTGGCCTACACGCTGACCGGCTCGGTGCTGACCGGCGGCCTGATCGCGCTGATCGAACCCAGTTGCAACACCGTGGCGTTCTATTTCCACGAGCGTGTCTGGCAGCGCTTCGGCGCCCGGCCGCGCCGGGAGAGCGGACACGGCCACGGCAATCTGGTGCCGTCGGAACGCCGCGACTGAGCCGGCGCGCTTCGAGGGCGACGAAAGCCGCCATCGGGCGCAGCAAGCCGGTGGTTCGAGGAGCGACGAGGGTCTCGCGTGTCCGTAGGCGCGTCTCCTTGGAAAGAAGGTTTCCTGGCCTCACCCGCGTTTCGGCAATTCCGTCGAAATCGTCGGTTCGCGATGGAGAAAGCGAGGCCTTTGCCGTTTCGTTTCGCCTGCCTGGAAGAGGCGCCCGTCCATCGTTGCATGTTTCGCTCGCCGGTATCGTCGCGGCTAAGGTCAGAGTAACGATCCACCCTGGAGTATCAGCCATGACTACGCCCCGCATGATTGCCAACAGTTTCCGAAATTACCTGGCTGGCTACGACTGCCTGGTTTCCATCAGCGATACCCATGAAGTCACCTTGCAATTCAGCAGCCATGTCAATCCGCAAGAAAACATCACCATTCCAGGAATCGCCCTCGATCTCCTGGCCAGTGACGAGGCGGTACGCCGGATGAGCGAAGTCCTTCACGACGAGTTCGCCCTGCTCCTCGCCGGTGCCCGCCGTACGCCGCGGATCGGGCGCGCCTGTTCCTGAGCGGCCCGGCTCAGTGATAGCCGGCATCGGCGCTCTTGCCGCGAAATACGTAGTAGCTGCAGGCGGTGTAGCCGAGGATGAAGGGAATGATGAACGGCGCGCTAGCCGGCCAAGGCCGGCTGGAGATTTTCCTCCAGCAGCTCCTCCACCAGCCGGCGCAGTGCCGGATGGCGCTCCTGGCCCGCTTCGCGCAACTTCCGGTAACGCCGCAACTGGCGGGCGGCGGAGGTCTCTTCGAGTAACCCGCAGGCATGCTGGTAGGCCCATTCGTTGCCCTGGCGGGCCTGCGGCCGGCACTGTCGCCAGGCCATTTCCAGCCAGTCCCCGGCACCTACGCAGCGGCCTTCGACGAGATAGCGGCCGGCGCAACCGTAACGCAGCGCCTGCCAGTAGTTTTCCTCCAGGCAGGCGTCGCGCGCGACCGGCAACGCACGCGGCTCCGCGTCCAGCGCTTCGCCCACCAGCGCCCTGAACAGCCCGGCCAGGCTCAGCGCGTCGGCCAGGCGCGGGCAGGCGTCGCAGATACGCAGCTCCAGGGTCGGCACATGGGATGACGGCCGGATCATCCACCAGACCTGGCCATCCTCGCGGATGCAGCCGGTCTCGCGCAGCAGCGCCAGGTGGCGGCGATAGGCGTCCTCGTCGGGCAAGGCAGGAGGAATGTTCATCCTCGGCCACTCGCCGCAGAGTGCCCGTCGATAGCTCGCCAGGCCGCTGCGCCGGCCGCCGCGGAACGGCGAGGATGCGCTCAACGCCAGCAGCAGCGGCAGCCACGGCAACACGCGCTGGAGCACAGCCATACGGTCGTGGCTCGGCGGTATCTCCACATGCACGTGCAGGCCGCAGACCAGGCTGCGCCGGGCCACCCGCCCCTGGTCCTCGAACAGGCGGGCGAAGTGCGCCGCCGGGTTGCTTCGCGCCCGCCGCCAGTCGGCGAAGGGATGGGTGCCGACGCAGAGCGAGCGCAGGCCGAAGTCCATGGCCAGATGCGCCAGGCGTTGCCGGGCCTGACCGTGGAAGCGCGCGGCCTCGGCCAGGGTGGAGAACACCGGGCTGGCCACCTCGACCTGGCATTCGAACATCTCCTCGGCGAAATGCTCGCCGAGCGTGTCGCGGCAGGCCGCGACGAATCCGGCGGGTGCGGAGCGGACGATGTCCAGGTCGGAGGCATCGAGCAGGAAGAATTCTTCCTCGATGCCGAAGCGAAGGCCGCTGGCGGCCAGGTCGTGGGTCATCGGCGCAGCTCCCGGGGTTTGTCTCGGGAAGACGCCGGAGTGCCGTCGAGGTTCGTTTTTTCCGCCGTGAGGTTCCCCGGCGCGCCGCCGATCCTGCCAGTGAAACCTTTTTCCCCTGGTGTCACTCGCACCCATATGTGTGGTCGCCCCGGCCGCCCCCGCAAACCCACGACAAGGAATGCGACATGAGCCTGTCTTCGCCCCTCCCTGCCTCCGGTGCAAGCCCTTCGCCCAGGGTCCGCGACCTGTACCACGCCCTGCTCGACGAGCCCCGCGAGCACCTCGAAGCCGCCGGCGAGTTCCTCGACCAGCAATTGAGCCTGGCCGCCACCCATGACGACGACCTGCCGGAGGACCCCGCCGATTGGCCGGCCTGGCTCGACGCCGGGGCCCGGCGCACCGCCGAGGCGCATGCCGAATACCTCCGGGCACGTCGGCGCGGCGAAGGGCGACGCTACTTCCAGGTTCCCTCCCAGGCGATGCACTTCATTCGCAGCGTGGCCCCGACCAAGCTGGTCGACGGCGCCTGGCTCTATGGGCTGTTGCCGCATCATGGCGAGGAACGCCTGCGGCCGCTGCTGGAGACCTTCCTCGAAGAACTCGGCGACGGCGTCCCGGCACGCAACCACGTCCTGCTCTACCGGCGCCTGCTGGCCAGCATCGGCAGCGAGGAAGTCGAAGGCCTCAGCGACCTCCACTACCTGCAGGGCACCCAGCAACTCGCCCTCGGCCACCTCGCCGCGGACTACCTGCCCGAAGTGATCGGCTACAACCTCGGCTACGAGCAACCGCCGCTGCACCTGTTGATCACCACTCAGGAGCTGCGCGAGCTGGGCTTCGACTCCTACTACTTCCAGTTGCACGTGACCATCGACAACGCCGCCAGCGGGCATGCGCGCAAGGCCCTGCGCGCGCTCTACGACAACCTGCCGCAGCTTGGCGGGCGCGCGGCCTTCCTCGAACGGGTGAGGAACGGCTACCGCCTGAACGAGGTCGGCCTGAGCACTACGCAGGTAATCGACGGCTTCGATCTCGAGGAAGAATTGCTGGCCATGTTCGAGCGCAAGCGCCCCTACGCCGCCGGTATGCATTCGGATCGTTGCCGGATCGGCGGGCGCACGGTGAACCAGTGGCTGGCGGTGCCCGGGCGGTTCCCGGCGTTTCTCGCCTGCCTGGAGGAAGAGGGCTGGATCCGGCGCCATGCCGATCCGCGCGGTAGCCGCTTCTGGAACCTGATCGAGGGCGACCGGGCGGCAATGTTCGGAGTCTTCACTCCCTACGAGCAGCAGTTGCTGTACGACTGGATCGCTGGCGACTGGCAAGCACCCGCTCCGGCGGACAGGGACCCGCTTGCGCCGCTGGCGGAGCCGGCGACGGCGGGCGGAGACGTGGACGCCGAGCAGGTCGCGCTGCGGCGCGAGCTGCTGCGGCTATCCCCCGAGCAGGGCGTCGCACGCCTTCTCGAACTGATGGCCCCGCACCTCCACCACGGGCCCGCCGGTCTCCTTGCCACGCGGATGTTCAGCCAGCGCTGGAGGGCCGCCCATGCCCAGCCTGCATGATCCGCGCCTGGACGTCCTGGTCAGCCTCGGCAACTGGTTGCGAGGCCAGGACTACCGTTTCGTCACCGTCACCCCGGCTACCCATGAGCGCGTCAACGCCCGCCCGGAAAACCGCATGGCCCGGGACCTGGCCGGTATCTTCGGCTGGAGCCGGGCATTCGCCGGGGAAAGCCTGCCGGCCGACTGGCTGACCCTTCTTGCCGGCGCCGACCTGATCCGCCGCGAGGCGGACGGCTGGCGCAGCCAGGTGCGCGTCTCCAGCCTCGGCGAGCAACTGTTCGTCCATTCGGCCTTCCCTACCCTGGCCGCCGACGCGGTGTTCTTCGGCCCCGACACCTACCGCTTCGACCGGCTGATCCGCAGCCACCTGGCATCGTCCGATCCGGCACGCATCCGCCGTGCGGCGGATATCGGCTGCGGCGCCGGCCCCGGCGCGATCCGCATCGCCATGGCCTGCCCGGACGCCGAAGTACACGGGCTGGATATCAATCCGGCGGCGCTCGACCTGGCGCGGGTCAACGCGGCGCTGGCGGGGGTCGGTAACCTGACCCTGGCGCGTAGCGACCTGCTGAGCCAGGCGCCCGGTCGCTTCGACCTGATCGTGGCCAACCCGCCCTATCTCCTGGATGCATCGGAGCGCGCCTACCGGCATGGTGGCGGGATGCTCGGCGCCGGGCTCTCGCTGGCAATCGTCGATGCCGCCCTCGAGCGCCTGGAAGCCGGCGGCAGCCTGCTGCTGTATACCGGCGTGGCGATGGTCGAAGGCGGCGATCCGTTCCTCGCCCGCATCCGCGAACGCCTGGCGTCTCGGGAGTGGGACTGGGACTACCAGGAACTGGACCCGGACGTGTTCGCCGAAGAGTTGGACAGCCCCGCCTACCGCGAAGCCGAGCGGATCGCCGTGGTCGGCCTGCGGGTCACTCGTCCCGCCTGAGGCGCTCCAGGCCTTCCAGGCTCCCCACCAGATCCTCGTTCAGGCGCTGCCAGCGCTCGGCCACCTCGGCCTCGGCCGGAATCACCGCGAGGACCTCGTCATCCACCCACTCCCAGGGCAGGCACAGGCGTTCCGCCTCGGCCCGGCTGGCGGCGCGCACGGTGCGGGCGAAACGCCGCCAGCCGCGCATGTGCTGGATTTCGTAGGTGGTCATGGCTCCTCCGGAAGACAGGGACGTTTGTCTTTCGGCGCTCCCCGCGTCTTCCGGTTCAAGGCCCTGGATGGGCGGTCGCGGACCGCCCGGCACGCCACCTGAACCCCCTCGCGCCGGGCCGGTCCAGACTCCTGAACGCCACAGAAAAGAGGTGCCCGTCATGACCCGCGAAATGGCTCGGCTACTGATCAGTCCCTCCAATGCCTGGCCTCGTCTGCGCCAGGACTACGACCATCACCCTTTCGCCTTCCTCGTTCCGCTGTTGCTATTGCCGCTGCTGCCGGCGGCCTGCCTGTTCATCGGCACTACCCAGGTCGGCTGGTCGCTGCCGGGCAACGACAGCGTGCAACACCTCTCCAGCGGCAGCGCCCTGCTGCTGGCGACGATGTGTTACCTGGGCTTCGTCGCCGGCGTGGTGATCATGGGCTTATTCGTACGCTGGGTGCTGTTCCGCACGCCGTCGCGCCCCAGCGTACCGGGCAGCCTGACCTTCACCACGGCGATCGCCGTGCCCTTGATGCTCGCCGGGATCGTCGCCCTGGTGCCCTGGCGGATCCTCCTGCTGCTGGCCGCGGCGGCTGCCTGCGCCTACTCGGTACGCCTGCTGTTCACCGGCCTGCCGCTGTTCATGCGCATGCAGGAGCGGCAGACATTGTTCTACGCCTTCTGCATCCTCGGCGTCGGCTTCCTGACCCTGCTGACCACCGCCTTCATCTTCATCGAGTTCTGGGGGCAAAGCCTGGCCGGCAGCGGCGAGTACCTGCGCTGAGGCTCAGCCGGCCTTCAGCGTGCCGGTCAGGAACAGGTACAACTCTTCCTGGCCGAACGGCTTGGCCAGCTTGGGCAACTGTGCCGCCGCGCCTTCGATCTTTTCCGCGAAGCCGGTGGCCAGGGCCATCTTCAGCGGCCGGCCCTGGGCCATGACCCGCTCCACCAACTGGCTGCCGTTCATCCGTGGCATCGCCTGGTCGGTCAGGAGGATGTCCAGCTCCGGCGTCGCCGTGAGAATCTCCAGGGCCAGGCTGCCGGAGTCGGCCTTGAGTACCGAGCAACCGAGGTCCTCCAGCATCGCCGCGGTGTTGTTCAACACCAGCGGGTCGTCGTCCACCACCAGTACTCGACAGGACAAGCGCACCCGCTCGCTTTCGCTGGGCGCCTGCGGCGTCGCGCCATTGCCCGTACGGGCGCTTTCCGGGGTTCGCGGGACGGCGGGTATCCAGATGTTCGCGGTGGTGCCGACGCCCGGCTGGCTCTCCAGGGTGAGCCGGCCGCCGAGCTGCTCGGCGAGGCCGTCGACGATCGACAGGCCCAGCCCGGTGCCACGCCCAATTCCCTTGGTGGTGTAGAAGGGTTCCACCGCACGGCGCAGGGTTTCCTCGTCCATGCCGCTGCCGGTGTCGCTGATGCTCAGGCAGATATAGTTGCCCGGTGCGAGGCGATGGGGATTGTCCGCCGGCACCCGCTGGTTGCTCGCGGAAAAGACGATGCGCCCGCCGTTGGGCATGGCGTCGCGGGCGTTGGTGGCAAGGTTGATGATGGACAGTTCGAGCTGGTTGGCGTCGGTCAGGCCGAGGTCGAGATCCAGGGGAAAGCGCGTCTCGATCGATACGCTCGGTCCCAGGGAATGGATCAGCAGGTCGGTCATCCCGCGCAACAGGTCGGGGATCGCGCAGGGCTGCGGATCGAGACGTTGCTTGCGGGCGAAGGAAAGCATCCGCTGGGTCAGGTTGGCGCCGCGCTGGGCGGCCTCCAGGGCGTTCTGCAAGAGGTCGGCGGTGCGCTGGTCGCCGGGCAGGCGTTTCTTCAGCAGCCCGAGGCTGCCGATGATTACCGTCAGCAGGTTGTTGAAGTCGTGGGCCACGCCGCCGGTGAGGTGCCCCAGGGACTCCATCTTCTGGGCCTGGAACAGCTCCTGGCGGGCCCGTTCCAGTTCGCGTTCGGCTTCGATCCGGTGGGTGATGTCACGGGTTACCTTGGCGAAGCCGATCAGCCGGCCATCGCTGTCGCGGATCGGATCGATCACCACGTTGGCCCAGAAGCGACTGCCGTCCTTGCGCACCCGCCAGCCTTCCTTCTCGAAACGTCCTTCGCGTTCGGCGGCGGCCAGGCCGCGGGCCGGTTCGCCGGCCTCGCGGTCTTCGGGGGTGTAGAAGCAGGAGAAGTGCCGGCCGATCACCTCTTCCGGCAGGTAGCCCTTGATCCGCTGGGCGCCGAGGTTCCAGTTGGTGATCCGCCCGCGGTGGTCGAGCATGTAGATGGCGTAGTCGGTAACGCTCTGCACCAGCAGGCGGAACTGCTCCTGGCTGCGCCGCAGCGCCTCCTTGGCCGCGCGCCCTTCGCTGAGGTCGTGGATCAGCTGGGCGAAGCCGAGCAACTGGCCCTGGCTGTCGCGGATGGCGTCGATCACCACCTGCGCCCAGAAGCGCTTGCCGTTGCTGCGCACCCGCCAGCCCTCGGTCTCGAAGCGGCCCTCGGCATCCGCCTGGCGCAGCGCCTGTTGCGGAACGCCGGCGTCGCGGTCCTTGCGGGTATGAAAGCAGGCGTAGTCGCGGCCGAGGATCTTGCTCGCGTCGTGGCCGAACAGGCGCGCCGCGCCGGCGCTCCAGCTGGCGATACGGCCAGCGCTGTCCAGGGTGTGGATCGCGTAGTCGTCGACCGCTTCGTCGAGCAGGCGGTTGCGCGTGGCCTGGTTCAAGGGGACTTTCGGTTTTCTTGTGGTTTTCATGGACGTGTTCACTCGTCGGCTGCTCGACCCGGGCTGCAAGGCACACCCAGCAAGGTAGTACGAAGAACGTCTTCCGGCCGCTCGCTGGCTCGCCCCAGGAACTTGGCCGACCTTTCGGAAGACCCCGGCGCGGCCGGCGAATTCCATTCGCCGGAACCTTGTCCGGAGTATGGCTTTCGATATGCAGGTAGGGACATCTCCTTTCCACCGCACCGACCCCGGAGTTCCCATGCGCAATCTGGAAACCGCAACCCTGAAGCTGGGGATATTCCATCCCCACGACAGCCTGAGCCAGGCGCTGATCGCCGCCGCCTTGCAGCGGCAGATCGAAGTCAGCGCCTTGCAAGCCGACCTCAACAGCCTGCAGGCGCGCCCCGGGCTGCGCTGCAAGCCAGCCAGCCTGGCGTCGTCGATCGAGGTCAGCCAGGCGGCGGCCGGTCTCGACCTGCTGTTCGCGCCGTTGTCCGACTACGCCGCCGAAGCCTTGCCGCCGATCTGCGCCGCGCTGATCGATGGCGCCCTGCGCGCCGAGGTACCGCGCCTGTTCCTGCTTGGCCATTGGCAATGGCTAGTGGCGCCGCGCGATGCCGGCGAGGAGCAATTGGGTGCCGGGCTCGAGCGCAGCCTCACGGTCAGCGGCCTGGACTGGACGCTGGTGGAGGTCCCGAGCCTGCCCGCCGGCCTGCGCATCGACGATTTCAGCCGCGCCGGCGACGTCGCGGAAGTGGAGGCCGCCAGGGTGTTCGCCTGCGCCGAAGCGCTGCTCGACGAAGTCCGTCTCGGCCTGCACAAGCGCCAGTGCCTGCGCCTGGCGCCCTGAGGAGAACCCGCCATGTCCGGACCCGATACCCTCAGCCAGGCCTTCGGCACCCTGCTGCTGGCCCTGGCCTTCAGCGCCTTCATCGTTTTCGTTCGCGGCTACCGCCCGGGCGGGGTCAGCGGCGCCTGGTACGACCTGGTGCTCGCCTTCGTCGCGGTATGGCTGGCGTTCTGGCCCGAAGCCGGCGTACTCGCACGCTCGCCGAGCCTGGCCAATGCCCTGGGGTTGGTCTTGCAGGTCGGCGCTACCCTGCTCGGCTGCCTGCTTGGCTACGGGGTGGCAAGGGGATTGCGGCGGGCGATGCGGGAAACCCGGCAAAAAAGATCGGCTTCTTCGCCAACGAGCCGGCGAGGTTCCTAGAGGAAATATCGAGAAAATCCATATAACCATATGGGCGAAAAGCTCTTTCGAATGCCCATAAGGAGCGCCGAACGGGCTTTTCGCCCGTCATGATCGCACTCCGACATGAGCGTTCTGCACGACTTCTTGCATTCTGCATCCCGCGCCTCATGCGGGATACAGCTTATCCCGCAGATTCTGGATGTGGCCGGTATTTCATCGGCGCGGCGCCTATAGTTATCCCTACCGTTATACGTATCGACGGTTTCTCTCTGATTCAGGCTAATCCCGCTCCAGGGACGGAGTGGATCTTTTTCTTGCGCTTCGCGAACTGGGGAGACCTGACCAGATGAACCTTTCCTACCTGTACCTGAAGAAGATCCTCGAGGAGGAACTGCGCGACCACGACTGCCAGTGCCAACTGAACCCCGACTTCACGGTGACCATCAGTTGCCGCGTCGACGGCCCCCACGGCGCGCTCTACATCGTGCCCAACAGCGACTTCCTGAAGAGCAGCAGCTTCAGCGACCTCAGCGCCTTCATCCTCAACCTGCGCGAGGAAATCAGGCGCTTCGGCGAGTTCGAGGCGGAACTCCAGACCGGCACCGGCTGAGCCCCTCCCCCCTTCTTTTTCCCCCTCCCGCCGTCAGGGCTGCTGGTAGTGTCCCGGCGTGGTGCCCGGTTCATGGGTACGCTCCACCTTGCTGACCTGGATATCGCTGATCGCCTCGGCGTCGTGCGGTCGATGCAGTGCCTCCAAGTGGCGGCGGGCCTCCTCGCGGCGGAGGGTATCCGCCTCGCTGTGCAATTCGCAGGTCATCGGCTGGTCGTCGAGGATGTAGCTGATCAGGAACAGATGGCTGGCCATCGTCTCGCCCTCCTCTCTTCGATGGGCCCTGCGCCAGGCGCAGGGCCCATGGCTATCACGGCAGGTTCGGCGGCAGTTCGGCGTCCAGCGCAGCGTCCTGCCGCGAGTCGTCGCGCTGGCGCTCCTGCAGGCGCTGCAGGCGGCGGGTCAGGTGCTGCACCTCTTCGCGCAGCAACTGCAACTCTTCTCGCGGTTGATTGAGCAGGCCCTTGACATGGCAATGCCCACTCAACCCGCGGCTGACCAGCAGGCCGCCGGCGACCGCCTTGCAGGCGCCGGGCAAGCCACCGCGGGCCAGGCCGAAGCCGGCCAGGACCAGTCCGGCGCCGATGGAAGCGAGTCGCTCGCCGCGCTGCAGGTTGTGCGGCAGGCCATTGGCCGTCGAAGTCGGCAGGTATTCGTTCATGGAATTCTCCTTGCGTCGGTTATCGGTCAGGCTTCGTCGTCCGGCGGTTGCACGAGGAACTCGACCAGCGTCCGCCGGCAAGCCTCGATGCCCTCTTCCAGGACGATCTCGAAACCGTGGGTGTTCTCGGTCGGAATGCCGATGCAGCCGACCTGCGCGGCCTCGCCGTGGCTCAGCAGCGCGCTGGCGTCCGAGGCGAAGTCCACCAGCAGCGCCGCCTGCGGCTGGTACTGGCAGCGTTCGGCGGCGCGCAACAGGCGGTCGGTGACATGGCGGCTGTAATAACCCTTGGAGTCGCCGCTGTTGACGATCGGGTCGCGGCACAGCCGGGTGCCGTATTCGGCTACCGTTGGGCCGACTTCCACCGCGATGCTGATGTCGCCCGGCAGTCGGCGCGCGGTGAACAGCGCGCCGGCGTTACTCTCCTCCTCCATGGTGGTGAGCACCAGGTAGAGGTCGCCGTGCAACTCATCGCGGCGCCGGGCGATCTCGCGAGCCACGCCGAGCACGGCGAGCAGCGGTGCGCGGTCGTCGAGGAAGTGCGCGGCGACGCAATCCTGGAAGTACAACGGGCGCCGCCACAGACGGTTGAGCACCACGCGGGTACCCGGTCGCACGCCCAGGTTCGCCAGCTCCTCGGCGCTGCGCCGGGTGACCACGTGTACGTCGCGCCAGTGCACCGCGCCCGAGAGCACGTCGGAGCCCTGCGGCGACTCGCCGGTAGCATGCATGCTGCCGTAGGACAGCACGCCGTCGAGTACCGCCTCGCCGGCCAGGATCTGTACCGGACAGACGCCGAAGCTCACCGGCTGGGCGCCGCCGAGCGCCACTACGCGCAGGGTACCGTCGGCCTCGACGCGCTTGACGATCATGGCGATCTCGTCGAGGTGCGCGAGCAGCCGCACCGCGGCCCGCCGCGCCTGCTCGCGCGGCAGGTGCGGCGGGCTGATGCGCGCGACCAGGTTGCCGGCGGCATCGCTGCCGACCTCGTCGCAACAGCCCTCGAGTTCCCGCTGGCAGATGGCCCTGACCTCGTCTTCCTGGCCACCGGGGCCACGTGCCAGCAGGAGTTCCTCGAGCAAGGCGCGGTCTTCTTCGCGCATGCCTCAGGCCGCCCGTTTTTCCAGGCGCGCTTTCAGCTCTTTCTTGTGCTGCTGCATGGCCTGGCCGAGTTGCTTGAGGGCGGCGGCGTCGAGCAATTGCCGGGCGCGCGGGAATAGTTCGCCCTCTTCCTCCTCGATGTGGTGTTCGAGGAGTTCCTTGAGCACCTTGACCCGGCCGGCGAACTGCACGGTATCCGGGCGGGTGCGCTTGAGGTCGGGAAGGACCAGGGAATCCACCGTGCGGTGTTCCTCCTTGGCCTCGTAGTACATTTTCAGCTCTTCCTTGCCGCCGCTTTCCCTGATCGCCGGATAGAAGATGTCTTCCTCGATGGCGGTGTGCAGCACCAGTTCCAGCTCCAGCCTGCCCAGCAGCTCGCTGCGCTTCTTCAGCGCCCGTTCGGTGGTCTCGCTGAGTTCGTTGAGCAGTTTCTTCACGGTCTCGTGGTCATGGACCAGCAATTCGATGGCGTTCATGGTCGCTCCTCATCGGTTTGTTATCCGAGTGCTCCGGCACTCTCTCTGGCTGAGCGCGCGTTCCTCCGCCGAGTTCAGTCGCGAGGACGGGCGGTCGCCGCACGCGGGCCGGCGACCGCCCAGATCAGCACGCCGAGCACCGGCAGCACCGCGATCAGCAACGACCACAGGGCTTTCGAATTCACGCTGCGATCGCTGCGGAACACGCTGACGAAGGCCCACAGGTCGTAGAAACCCACCAGCGTGGCCAGGCCGATGAGCAGGAAAGCCAGGGACTGGCTCATGGCGCGCTCCTCCTCGCGGGGTCGGCTCAGGCGCGGGCGTCGCGCAGGGCTCGGACCCGGTCGTGGTGACGGAGTACGCCCTGGTATTGGCGCTCGATCACCTGGTGGATCTCCGCCGGCAGCGATTTTTCCAGCGCCGCCTGGTAGCGGTGCTTGGCGACATCCTCGCCGCGCTCGCATTCGTTGAGCACCGCCTCTTCGTCCTTGCCGGTGACCAGTGACTTCAGGTCGACCCAGCGCCGATGCAGGTCACCGGCGAAACTGGTGCTGTCCTTGGGTTTGCCACCCAGTTCCAGGACGATCCGCTCCAGCTCGTCGGCGGCCGCGGCGCAGTCGCGGCTCTGCTCCAGCATCGCCGCCTTCAACTGCGGGTCGCGCAGGTCCTCGGCGCAGGCGTGGAAACCGGCCTCGCCATCCTTGCTGGTTTGCAGCAGGTCGTTGAGTACGTCGAGGGTGTCGTCGAGGTTGGTCTGGTTCATTTCGCTCTCCTTGGCCCGGAGCTGTCCGGGATTTCTCGCGTCTGTCGGCGCCGGCGCCTGCCGGCACGGAACGTGGGCAGCAACCAGCACCCACGGAAGGTGGGAGGCTCGCCGTCGCGGAGCGTTCAGAAAGCCGGATGGATGGTGGCGTAGGCCGGGGTGATGCTGAGACGTTCGCCGACCACCATCTCGGTGATCCAGTCCACCAGGATCGAGGTATAGGCGTCCTGCGCCGCCTCGCTGCTGAGCGCATGGTCGGCGTGGTCGATGATCCGGTGGGTCAGCGAATGGGTCTGCTGGAAGGCGGCGCGGAAACTCATGATGGTCGAGTGCGGCACATAGCTGTCGAACTCCGACTCCACCAGCAGCACATCGCCGCGGAATCCCGCGCAGGCCTGCAGGGCTCGGTTGCTGGCGGCCGGGATCAGGCTGCTGCGGTATTCGCTGAGATCCTCGCGGTCGAGCAGCAGCTTGGGCGTCAGCCAATCCTCGTCGCGGTAGATCGCCGGCACCCGCAAGGCCAGCCAGCGCACCGCGCGCAACTGGCTGAGGATCGCCGCCAGGTAGCCGCCATAGCTGGTGCCGACCACCGCGATCGCCTCGCTGTCGATGGCCGGGTGGGCCACCAGCCGGTCGTAGGCGGCGAGCAGGTCCTGCAGGTTGTCCTCGCGCGTCACCAGCGCCTGGCGCCCGCTTTCCGCGCCGTGGCCGCGCAGGTCGAAGGTCAGGCACACGCAGCCGAGCCCGGCGATGCCCTGGGCGCGCTTCAGGTCGCGCTGCTGGCTGCCGCCCCAGCCGTGCACGAAGAGCACGCCGGGAACCTTCGCCCGGGGGCTGAGGAAGGTGCCTTCGATCCGGTCGTCGCCGACCCCGATGCGGATGCGTTCGCTGTTCGCCGTCATGCCTCCCCCGTCATCGCATACTTGAGCAGGAAGTCGCCGTGTTCGTCGGGACCGCGGTAGATCACCCGGCTGTTGTCCGGCAGGCGCTTGTCTTCGTGGATCTCGAACGACGCGGCGCGCACCGCGGGCAGCCCCGGATCGGCGCGGAAGGCTTCCAGCGCGGCGATCTCGGCGCTGCTCGCGCCGCCGACCCGCCAGGACTGCTCGAGCACGCCGAAGCGCTCCCGACCGTTGCCGTCCCGGCCCTGGGCAATGTCGTAGTTGCGCCGCGAGGCGAAGCAGCCGGGGAAGAAGATCGCCGCGGCGGTGTCGAAGATCCGCGCGTACTCGATGGCCTGGCGCACCTCACGGGCCAGGTCCAGGGCCAGCAGCTCGGCGTAGCCACCGCGCGCCACCAGCAGGTCGGAGCCGGCATAGACCAGTTCGCCGCGCGCGTTGCGGGTCTGGTGCTGGTGACCGTGGTAGCTCAGCAGGAAACCGTTGACCCGGAGCTGGCCGACGCTGTGGGTGACGATGCTCTCCAGGTTGGCTTCCAGTACCAGGCCCTGCGCCAACTGACGCTCCTCCAGCCCGCCGAGCCAAGCGTCCAGTTCGTCGAGGTCGTGCGCCACGTACTGGCCGAGGCCGCCACAGGCCTCCGCCAGCTTGGCCCGCACCGGTCCTTCGGCGAGCATGCGAGCGCCGGCGCGGTGTGCGTCGGCCAGGCTGAAGACGCTGACGCCGTTGAGCACGACGTCGCGGACCTTCTCCGCGAACAGCGGGTTCCAGCCTTCCGGCGCCACGCCGCCGCGCGGCAGCGGATGGACGATGGCCTTGCCGGCGATGAACGCGTGCTCGACGAAACCGCCGAGCAGATCTTCGTCACTGTTCACGCCCAGGCGCACGGCGGTCTCCCTGCCGACCAGGGTGCGGGTCGGGACCAGGTAGAGGGGGCCTCGCTGGTGCAATTCGGGTTCGTAGCGGCCGCCGAACTCCAGCTTCTGGACTTCCGCCAGCCAGCGCGCCAGGGCCAGGTTGCCCTGCACTTCGTGTTCGGCGGCCGCGGGATCGACACTATGGGCCACCACCAGTCTCTGCCGAGGGTCTGCGCTCATGTTCCGCTCCTCCTGGATGGAAACCGGGCATTCAGGGCTCCGGTATGGGCGAGAGGGGCTCTTCGTTGGGCTGTTCCATCGGAATCTCTTCCGGGAATTCCTGGGGGACGTGGCTTTCGTGGTCAGGAACCGGATATTCGTCCGGATCCCTCGAGGGGTTGCGTGGAGTGGTCGCTGTCGCGCCCGATGATGCAGAAGTGGGAAAACGCATGTCCGCCTCCATCGTAGGGATGACTTCTAGATGGAGGGGGCGAAGACGGATTTGGTTCGGACCATGCGTCGGAAGGCCGGGTCGGCGACTGACCGACCCGGAGCTGAAACAGCCTGCTCAGCGAGCCAGGCTCATGGTACGCAGCTTGCCGCCGGCGACCAGGACCTTGCGATGAGTGAGATGCTGGTTGTCGCTGTCGCGGAACGTGAGCAGGTCGATGCGCTTGCGGAAATAGTCGCTGTCGCGCGTCTGCAACGGCCCCTGGTCGATGATCAGGTCCCGGCGGATGCGTTCCAGCACCTGGTTCAGCAACAGCGGGCTGCTCTGCTCCTGGCCGGAGATCGCCCGGCTCATCAGGCGCTTGCCCTGGTTATTACGCAAGGTCACCAGCAACGCGCCGTCAGGGCGAGGTTCGCAACTGACGCGCACATCCTTGAAATGCTCTTCCAGGTACTCAACCACGTTTTCATCGGTGTCTAGCATTGCTGGCCTCCTGTCTCATCAGATTCTTTGACGCCGGTAATCAGGCGCATCCCTTTCGAGCAGAAGGCGTACCAATTCTTCTTGAAAATTAATTTCTTATAAATCAATAGGTTGAAAAACAAAGCGGCGAATTGATATTTGCAATTTGCAAGAAAGCCCCTGCCGAGCCTTGCATTCGGCAACCCGTTGCGCCCGTCGTCTCGCCGGCAACCCCCTGGCGCGGCTTCTCGCAAGCCGAGCCACCGGTAAAAAAAACTAAACTTCCGGCGCTCCCCTCCGGTCACCCCTAGCAAGGACTTCGCCCATGCCACGGCGCGACGGAGTCCGATCGACCAACGCCAAGGACAACGTACGACCGGAGGATGACATGGGACATTCTGTTGCAGGCGTTTGCCTGGAAGAACCCGCGGTACTGACCGCTTTTCCGTCGCTGCTGCACCCGCAGGACCCGCCGCAACAGAGGGATCGGATACTCTTCGTTACCGCCGAGCTCAGCGATTTCGTCAAGGTCGGCGGACTCGGCGACTTTTCCGCCGCGCTGCCGAGGGTCCTCAAGCGCGAGCATTCGGTGCGAGTCCTGCTGCCCGGCTATCGCCAGGTGCTGGAGCGCTGCCGCGACTTGCGGATCATCGGCAGCCTGCCCGGCCGGGCGGCGATCCCGCCCTGCGAGATCGGCCTGGTGACCCTCGACGACGGCCTGGAAGTCATGCTGGTGCTCTGCCCGCTGCTCTACGAGCGCGAGGGTACGCCGTACATGGACGACCAGGGCAACGACTGGCCGGACAACCACCTGCGCTTCGCCCGCCTGTGCCTGGCCGCCGCCGAGATCGCCGGTGGACGCGGCGCCCAGGGCTGGCAACCGGGCCTGGTGCACGCCAACGACTGGCCGTCGGCGCTGACGCCGGCCTACATGGCCTGGAACGGCGTGCGCACGCCGAGCCTGTTTACCATCCACAACCTCGCCTACCAGGGCCTCTGCGACCTGCAATGCAGCGCCGAACTGGGCCTCCCCGACGAAGCGCTGAGCCACGAAAGCATGGAGTTCCACGGGCGCCTGTCGTTCCTCAAGGCCGGCATCGCCCATGCCCACCACATCACCACGGTGAGCGAGACCTACGCCCAGGAAATCACTACCCCGGAATACGGCTGCGGCCTGCACGGCATCCTCAAGTACAAGGTCGAGAAGCGTCAGCTCAGCGGCATCGTCAACGGTATCGACGATAGCTGGCAGCCGCACTGCGATCCGCACCTGGTGGCCTGCTTCAGCGCCCGCCAATGGGCCGGCAAGCGCGCCAACACGCGCTACGTGGAGGAGCGTTTCGGCCTGGAGCCGGGCAAGGGGCCGCTGTTCGCGGTGGTCTCGCGCCTGGTGCAGCAGAAAGGCATCGACCTGACCCTGGAGATCAGCGATGCCCTGCTCCAGGCCGGCGGCCGTCTGGTCAGCATCGGCCGTGGCGAGCCGAACCTGGAGAAGGCCATGCTCGAACTCGCCCGGCGTCATCCCGGCCAGGTCGGCGTGCACATCGGTTTCGACGAGACCGAGGCCCGCCGTATCTACGCCGGCAGCGACTTCCTGCTCATGCCCTCGCGTTATGAGCCCTGCGGGCTCAGTCAGCTCTATGCGCAATGCTTCGGCTCGCTGCCGATCGCGCGCTGCACCGGCGGCCTCGCCGATACCATCGTCGACGGCGTCACCGGCTTCCTGTTCCGTGAGGAAACCGCGCAGAGCTACCTCGATGCGGTGATGCGCGCGATCAACGTCTACCACTGTCCCTCGCTGCTCAACGCCATGCGCTGCAAGGCGATGGCCGCGCCGATGTTCTGGAGCGACTCGGTGGAGCCTTACAACCGCCTGTACCGGCGCCTGTTGAGGAATACCGCTCCGGCCCTGCGCGGGGTACGCCAGTGATGGCGATCCGGCGCCGCTTCGGCGCCCAGTTCCAAGGCAACGGCCGGACCTGCTTCGGCCTCTGGGCTCCGGACGCCCGTGAGGTCCGGGTCGAGACCGCCGACGGCCGCGACTGGCCGCTGGAAGGCAGCGACAGCGGCTGGTTCGAGGCGACCCTGCCCTGTCCGCCCGGCACCCGCTACCGTTACCGCATCGATGGTCGCCCCGGGGTGCCGGACCCGGCCTCGCAGTTCCAGCCCGACGGCGTGCATGGACACAGCCAGGTGCTGGACCATGGCGCCTACGCCTGGCGCGTCGACGAGTGGCGCGGGCGGCCCTGGCACGAAGCGGTGATCTACGAGCTGCACGTCGGCCTGTTCGGCTCCTACGCCGAGGTCGAGCACTTCCTTCCGCGCCTGGTGGAACTGGGCGTGACCGCCGTGGAGCTGATGCCACTGGGCGAGTTTCCCGGTCGCCGCAACTGGGGCTACGACGGCGTGCTGCCGTTCGCCCCGGCGTCGGCCTACGGCACGCCCGAGCAACTCAAGCATCTGATCGACAGCGCTCACGGCATGGGCCTGATGGTCTTCGTCGACGTGATCTACAACCACTTCGGCCCGGACGGCAACTACCTCGCGCAGTACGCCGCCGCGTTCTTCCGCGACGACCGGCAGACGCCCTGGGGCCAGGCCATCGATTTCCGTCGCGGCGAAGTCCGCGAGTTCTTCTATGAGAACGCCCTGATGTGGCTGCTCGACTATCGCGTCGACGGCCTGCGCTTCGATGCCGTGCACGCGATTCCCGATAGCGCGTTCCTCGTCGAGATGGCCCGCCGCCTGCGCGGCGCCGCCGGCCCCGAGCGCCATGTGCACCTGGTCCTGGAGAACGACGACAACCGCGCCAGCCTGCTGCGCCAGGGCTACGACGCACAGTGGAACGACGATGGCCACCATGCGCTGCACGTCCTGCTCACCGGCGAGAACGACGGCTACTACCAGGACTACCCCGAGCCGCTACGCTGCCTGGCGCGCTGCCTGGCCGAAGGCTTCGTCTACCAGGGCGAAGCCAACCGCCACGGCCGGCCGCGCGGCGAACCGAGTGCCGACCTGGCGCCGGACGCCTTCGTGCTGTTTCTGCAAAACCACGACCAGGTCGGCAACCGCGCCTTCGGCGAGCGTCTCAGCGTCCTCGCCGAACCCCAGGCGTTGCGCCTGGCGATAGCGCTGCAACTGCTCGCGCCGATGATTCCGCTGCTGTTCATGGGCGAGGAATGCGCCGCGCGCGAACCGTTCCTGTATTTCACCGATCACCAGGGCGAACTGGCGGACGCGGTCCGCGAGGGACGACGCAAGGAGTTCGGCGAGTTCGGCCGCTTCGGCGAGGGCGCCACCCTGGCTTCGCTCCCCGACCCAAACGCGGTGGAGACCTTCGAGCGCTCGCGTCCCGGCCTGGCCGATTGCGACCCGGCCTGGCGCGGCTTCTACCGGCAACTGCTGGAAATCCGTCATGAACACCTGATCCCGCGCCTGCGCGGCGCCCGTTCGCTGGGCGTTACCACCATCGCCGGCGCCGCGCTGTCGGCGCGCTGGCGACTCGGTGACGGCAGTGACTGGCGAATCGACTTCAACCCTTCTCCGCTCGAAGCGGAAGTCGAGCCGCCGGCGGCCGCCACCTGGGTGCTGTTCCTCGACAACCTCGCCTGTGCCGAGTATCGCCGCGGCCGCCTAAGTCCCCGCAGCATCGCGGTCAGCCTGGAGCCCGCCCATGAGTGACGCACGCCTGGCCGAACTGGCCGCCGCCGTGGGCCTGCAACTCGACTGGCAGGACGCCAACGGACGGCCGCAGCGGGTCGACCCGGAGGTCCAGCGCGGCCTGCTGGAAGCACTCGGCTATCCGGCGCAGAGTCCGCAACAGATCGAACAGAGCCTGGCCGCGCTGGCCCGGCTGCGCGAGGACAGCGCCAACCTCGGACTGCTGGTCGGCGAATGCGGCCAGCCGCTGGAGCAAGCGCTCGGCCCCGCCGGCACCCCGGGCGAACTGGTCTACGAGGACGGCACGCGGATCGCCCTGCGCCTGGACGCCGAAGGCCGCCTGCCGGCGCAGGCCCGCAGCGGCTATGCGCAGCTGTCGCTGGAGCAACGGGAATGGGCGGTGGCGATGGCACCGCCGAGCTGCCCGTCCCTGGCCAGCCTCGCCCCGGGTCGCTCGCGTCGCTGGGGTCTGGCCGCCCAGGTCTATGCCCTGCGCCGCCCCGGCGACGGCGGCCTGGGCGACAGCGCCGCCCTCGAGGACCTGCTGCGCAGCGCCGCGCGGCATGGCGCCGACGCGCTGGCGATCAGCCCGCTGCACGCCCTGGCCGAGGCCAACGGACATGCCTACAGCCCCTACTCGCCGTCCAGCCGGCTGTTCTTCAATGTCCTGCACGCCGCGCCGGCGACCATTCTCGGCGCGGCGGCGGTGGAACAGGCGATCCGTCGCGCCGGCCTGGCCGCGGAGATGGCCCGCCTGGAGAGCCTGGAGCTGATCGACTGGACAGCGGCGGCGGACCTGCGCATGCGCCTGCTGCGCCAACTCCACCGCGACTTCACCGAGCGCGCCAGTCCCTTGCGCCACGACCTCGCCGAATTCCGCCGCGAAGCCGGCGAGGCCCTGCTGCACCACTGCCGCTTCGAGACCCTGCAGGCGCACCTGGGCGCCGGCCCCGACTGGAGACGCTGGCCGGAGCCGCTGCGCCGCCCCGGCGAGCCGGCGGTGGCCGCGTTCTGCGCCGATCACGCCGAGGAAGTGGACTTCCGCGCCTTCGGCCAGTGGCTGACCCAACGCTGCCTGCAACATGCCCAGCGCCAGGCGCGCGAGGCCGGGATGGCCATCGGCCTGGTCGCCGACCTGGCGGTGGGCGCCGATGGCGGCGGCAGCCAGGCCTGGTCGCGGCAGGAAGAGCTGCTCGCCGAAGTGAATGTCGGCGCGCCGCCGGACATCCTCAACCAGTCCGGACAGGACTGGGACGTTTCCGCGTTCAATCCCGAAGGCCTGCGCCGCCACGGCTACCGGGCATTCCGCGAGATGCTGCGGGCCAACCTGGCCTGGCCCGGAGGGCTACGCATCGACCATGTGATGGGCCTGCAACGTCTCTGGCTAATCCCGCGCGGCCAGCCGCCCCACGCCGGCGCCTACCTGCGCTACCCGCAACGCGAGCTGCTGCGCCTGCTGGCGCTGGAGGCCAGTCGCGCCTCGGCGCTGGTCATCGGCGAGGACCTCGGCACCGTGCCCGAAGGCCTGCGCGAGGAACTGGCACGCCGCCAAGTGCTGGGTACCCGCGTGCTGCTCTTCGAGCGGCGCGGCGAACGCTTCGTGCCCCCGGCGCAATGGCCGGCGGACGCCATGGCCACCACCAGCACCCACGACCTGCCGAGCCTGTCCGGCTGGTGGCGGGGCCGGGACATCCACTGGCGCGGCCGCGCCGGACACCGCAGCGCCGAGGAATGCGCGGCCGACCTGGAACTGCGCGCCGAGGAGCGCCGGGCCCTGGCCGCCAGCCTTGAACCGCCGGTCGATCCCGACCCCGCCGCCGAAGTACCGCTGGACGCCTGCATCGGCTATGTCGGGGCAACCCCCGCGCCGTTGGTGCTACTGCCCCTGGAGGACGCCCTGGGCAGCCTGGAGCAGCCGAACCTGCCCGGCCCCGGCGACGCCCACCCGAACTGGCGGCGGCGCTGGCCGGAAAACGCCGCGCAGATGCTCGGAACGCCGCAGGTCGACCGGCGCCTGCGCCTGCTCGAACGCAGCCGCCGGGATGCCGAGGAGGCCGCCCATGATTGAGCCCCGCGCTACCCTGCGCCTGCAATTCCACGCCGGCTTCACCCTCGACGATGCCCTGCCCTGGCTGGACTATTTCGCCGACCTGGGCATCAGCCATCTCTACGCCTCGCCGCTGTTCCGCGCGCGGCCCGGCTCCAGCCACGGCTACGACGTGGTCGACCCGACCCGGATCAATCCGGAACTGGGCGGCGAGCCGGCGCTGCTGCGCCTGATCCAGGGGCTGCGGCAACGCGGCATGGGCCTGCTCATGGACATAGTGCCGAACCACATGGGCATCGGCGGCGGCGCCAATCCCTGGTGGCAGGACGTGCTCGAATGGGGGCGCGAGAGTCCCTACGCGAGTTTCTTCGACATTCAGTGGGAATCCCACGACGCCGCGTTGCGCGGCCAGGTGCTGCTGCCGTTCCTGCGCAGCGACTACGGCGAGGTCCTGGCTGCCGGGGAGATCGGCCTGAGCCTGGACCGCGAGGCCGGCCGCCTGCTGGCGAGCCACGGCGAGCAGCGCTTCCCCCTCTGGCCGGGCAGTTACCCGGAGCTGCTGGAAGACAGCGGCGAGCCGCGCCTGTCAGCCCTGGCCGGCGGTTTCCGCGAGTGCCGGCAGGACCGCGAGGCCTTGCGCGAGATGCAGCGTCAACTGGCGGCTGCGCTCGCCGAGAGCGCTCCGCGCGCAGCCCTCCAGCGCACGCTGGGCGAACTCCAGGAACGCCACGAGGAGGCTCGCCAACGCCTGCACCGCCTGCTCGAGGCGCAGCACTACCGCCTGGCCAGTTGGCGCACCGCGGCGGACGACATCAACTGGCGCCGTTTCTTCGACATCAGCGAACTGGTCGGCCTGCGGGTCGAGCGCGGCGAGGTGTTCGAGGCCGTGCACGGCAAGGTCTTCCAGTTGCTCGAGGACGGTCTGCTCGATGGCCTGCGCATCGATCACGTCGACGGCCTGGCCGATCCGCGCGGCTATTGCCGACGCCTGCGCCGCCGCAGCGAGCGGATCCGCGCCCGTCGCGGCGGCGCGCCGATGCTGCTGTACGTTGAGAAGATCCTCGGTGGCGAGGAGCGCCTGCCCGAGGATTGGCTGTGCGACGGCACCACCGGCTACGACTTCATGAACCAGGTCAGCCTGTTGCAGCACGATCCGCGCGGCGAACGACCGTTGCGCGAACTCTGGCAGCGGGTCAGCGGACGCCCGGAGGCGTTTCTCGACGAGGTCTACCAGGCTCGCCAACTGGTCCTGGCGGGAAGCCTCGCCGGTGACCTGGAGAACCTCGCCCAGGGTCTTTTGCGGGTGGCGCGGGCCGACCTGGCCAGCCGCGACCTGACCCTGGGCGGTATCCGCCGCGCGCTGTTCCAGTTGCTCGCGCGCTTTCCGGTCTACCGTACCTACGCCGGGGCCTGCGGTCGCTCGGTGCAGGATCGCGAGGTGTTCCGCTATGCCGCAGAGGCGGCCCGCGAGGATCTCGACGAAGCCGACCGGGCGGTCCTCGACCATCTCGAACGCTGGCTCGGCGGGCAGCCGCTGCGCGAGCTGCCGCCCGGTCCGCTGCGGCGCCTGCGCGGCGAGTTGCTGGCGCGCTTCCAGCAGTTGAGTTCGCCGACCGCAGCCAAGGCCGTGGAGGATACCGCCTGCTATCGCTCGGCGGCCCTGCTCTCGCGCAACGACGTCGGCTTCGACCCGCAGCGCTTCGCCGCTTCCGCCGAGGAATTCCATGCCGCCTGCGAAGCCAGGCGCCTGGCCAGCCCGCGCGCCCTGCTGGCCACCGCCAGCCATGACCACAAGCGCGGCGAGGACGCCCGCGCCCGTCTTGCGGCGCTCAGTGAACTGGCGCCCTGGTTCGCGCGTAACGTCGAGCACTGGCAAAGCCTGGCCACGCCGTTGCGCCGCGACCTCGCCGAGGGGCCGGCGCCGAGTCCCGGCGACGAGCTGATCCTGTTCCAGGCCCTGCTCGGCAGTTGGCCGCTCGACGCGCCTTGCGACGGCGCCGCCCTGGACCAAGCGTTCCTCGCGCGGATGCGCGAATGGCAATGCAAGGCCTTGCGCGAAGCCAAGCTGCGCACGCGCTGGACCGCGCCCGACGAAGACTACGAGCGCGCCTGCGCCGACTATCTGGAACAGCTCCTGCGCGCGCCGCTGGCCCAGGCCCTGCGCCAGTCGCTGGGCAACGCGGCGGCGCGACTGATGCCGGCCGGGGCCCTGAATGGCCTCGCCCAATGCCTGCTGCGCCTGACCTGCCCGGGTATCCCCGATCTCTACCAGGGGCGCGAGGACTGGGACTTCAGCCTGGTCGACCCGGACAACCGGAGGCCGGTGGACTTCGCCCGGCACGCCGCCGCCCTGGCCGCGCCGACGCCCTTCCCGGAACTGCTGGAGCACTGGCGCGACGGTCGCATCAAGCAGACCCTGATCGCCCGCGTGCTGGGGCTGCGGCGGATGCAGCCGGGCCTGTTCCGCGACGGCGACTACCTGCCCCTGGAGGTCAGCGGCGAGCATGCCGAGCGGGTCCTGGCCTTCGCCCGGCGCAGTCGTCACGGTTGCCTGCTGGTGGTGGTCCCGCGCCTGGCCTGCGCCCTGCTCGGCCACGCCACGCAGCCGCAGGTGCCGGCCGAGGCCTGGGGCGACACCTGCCTGCTGCTGCCGCCGAGTCTCTCCGAATGCACCTACAGCGGCCTGTTTTCCACCATGCCGCTGCCCAGCGACGGGCACCTGAGCCTGTCCGAAGTGCTCGCCGACTTTCCCGTCAACCTGCTTTACCGCCTCGCCCAGGAGGACACCCCATGAGCGCCGACGAAAAACGCATACGAGAGTTCGCCTACCAGATCTGGGAATCCGAGGGCTGCCCCGACGGCCAGGCCGAACGCCACTGGGCCATGGCCCGGCAACTGGCCGAAGCGGAAGCCGCCGCGGCGGCACCGAAGAAGACCCGCGGTCGGGCCAAGGCCGCCAAGGAAACCCCGGCCCTGCTGCAAGCGCCGGCCGCCAAGCCGCGCAAGCCGAGGGCCGCGTCCCCGGCGCGGCCCGCCAGCGAAAAACCGGCGGCGGCCAAGCCGCGCAGCCGCCGCAAGCCCGAAGCGGGCGAATGAGGAGTCCAGTGCATGAGCAGAAAGCGTAGCCCCGCCCCTTCGCGGATCAGCGAAGGGCACCCCTTCCCCCTTGGCGCCACCTGGGACGGCCTCGGCGTCAATTTCGCGCTGTTCTCGGCCCACGCGACCAAGGTCGAGCTGTGCCTGTTCGACGCGCGCGGGGAAAAGGAGATCGAGCGCATCGAATTGCCCGAGTACACCGACGAGATCTGGCACGGCTACCTGCCCGACGCCCACCCGGGGCAGATCTACGGCTACCGGGTGCACGGTCCCTACGAGCCGGATGCCGGCCACCGCTTCAATCCCAACAAATTGCTCCTCGATCCCTACGCCAAGCAGTTGGTCGGCCGCCTGCGCTGGTCCGAGGCGCTGTTCGGCTACACCATCGGCTCGGCCGACGCCGACCTCAGCTTCGACGAGCGCGACAGCGCGCCCTTCGTGCCCAAGTCGAAGGTCATCGATCCGGCCTTCACCTGGGCCGAGCGCCCGCCGGTACGCGTCCCCTGGGACCGCACGGTGATCTACGAAGCCCACCTGCGCGGCCTCAGCATGCGCCATCCACAGGTCCCGGAGGCGGTTCGCGGGACCTTCGCCGGGCTGATGAACGCCGACCTGCTGGCGCACATCCGCCGGCTCGGGGTGACCAGCGTCGAGCTGCTGCCGATCCACGGCTTCGTCGACGACAAGCACCTGCTGGAAAACGGCATGAGCAACTACTGGGGCTACAACAGCATCGCCTTCTTCGCCCCGCACCCGGCCTACCTCGCCAGCGGCCAGGTCAACGAGTTCAAGGAGATGGTCGCGCACCTCCACGACGCCGGACTGGAGCTGATCCTCGACGTGGTCTACAACCACACCGCGGAAGGCAACGAGCTGGGTCCGACCCTGTGCATGCGCGGCATCGACAACGCCTCGTACTACCGCCTGATGCCCGACCAGCGCCGCTACTACATCAACGATTCCGGCACCGGCAACACCCTCGACCTCAGCCACCCCTGCGTGTTGCAGATGGTCACCGACTCGCTGCGCTACTGGGCCACGGAGATGCGCGTGGACGGCTTCCGCTTCGACCTGGCGACCATCCTCGGCCGCCATCCGGACGGTTTCGACGAGCGCCACGGCTTCCTCGTCGCCTGCCGCCAGGACCCGGTGCTGAGCAAGTGCAAGCTGATCGCCGAACCCTGGGATTGCGGCCCCGGCGGCTACCAGGTAGGCGGCTTCCCGCCCGGCTGGGCGGAATGGAACGACCGTTTCCGCGATTGCGTGCGCGCCTACTGGCGCGGCGACGACGGCATGCTGCCGGAACTGGCGCGACGCCTAACCGCCTCCGGCGATCTCTACGACCAGCGTGGACGGCGGCCCTACGCGTCGGTGAACTTCGTCACCGCCCACGACGGTTTCACCCTGCGCGACGTGGTTTCCTACGATCACAAGCACAACGAGGCCAACGGCGAGAACAACGCCGACGGCAGCGACCACAACCTGTCCTGGAACCACGGCTGCGAGGGCCCCACCGACGACCCGGAGATCCGCGCCCTGCGCCTGCGCCAGATGCGCAACCTGCTGTCCACCCTGCTGCTGTCCCAGGGCACCCCGATGCTGGTCGCCGGCGACGAGTTCAGCCGCACCCAGCAAGGCAACAACAATGTCTATTGCCAGGACAACGAACTGGGCTGGATCGACTGGCGGCTGGACGACGAGGGCCGTTCGCTGCTGGCCTTCACCCAGCGCCTGCTGGCCCTGCGCCAACGCTATCCGATCCTGCGCAGGGGGCGCTTCCTGGTCGGCGAGTACAACGAGGCGCTGGGTGTCAAGGACGTCACCTGGCTGGCGCCCGGCGGCGAGGAGATGACCGAGGAACATTGGCACGACGAGCATGCCCGCTGTCTCGGCGTGCTCCTCGATGGCCGCGCGCAACCCACCGGGATCCTGCGCAGCGGTGAGGATGCCACCCTGCTGCTGATCCTCAATGCCTACCACGACGCGGTGTCCTTCCGTCTTCCCGAGGTGGCCGAGGGCAGCGGCTGGACCTGCCTGCTGGATACCCAACGGCCGGAGGACCCGCTCGGCGAACGCTACCCGTTCGCCAGCGAGTTCCTGGTCGGCGGCCGCAGTTTCCTGCTGTTCGAGCTACAACCGCCGGGCGCCGGAGCGGAAGGATGAACGGCGGGGAAAAAAGCTGAACCGCCCCCGGCACCTCCAGTCGGAACCTGTAGGTGCCGCACGCGGCGCCCGCACATCCACCCTACACAGGAGGACAGCATGAAGATCAGCGACATCATGACCCGCAACGTCCAGGTCGCCGACCCGCAGCAGAGCATCCGCGAGGCGGCCGCCACCATGGCGAGGATCGACAGCGGCGCCCTGCTGGTCGGCGAAGGCGACCGCCTGGTCGGGATGATCACCGATCGCGACATCGCCATCCGCGCGGTGGCCGGCGGCCTGTCCGGGGATACCCCGCTGGGCCGCATCATGAGCGGCGACATCCACTATTGCTTCGAAGACGAAGACGTCCAGCACGTGGCCCGCAACATGGCCGACATCCAGATGCGCCGCCTGCCGGTGCTCAACCGCGAGAAGCGGCTGGTCGGCGTGGTTTCCCTGGGCAACATCGCCAGCTGCCGCGACCAGGCCTCCAGCGCCACCGTCCTGCAGGGCGTCGCCCAGGCCCACTACTGAGCCTTTCTTCCACCCGGCCCGCCTTTGCCGTTCCGGCCGAGGCCGGGCCCCAACCGGGAGAACGCCATGAAAGCCGTGGTATTCCATGACATCGGCGACATCCGCCTGGAAGACGTGGCGGAGCCGCGCCTGCAGGAACCCACCGACGCCATCGTGCGGCTGACCGCCTCGGCGATCTGCGGCACCGACCTGCACTTCGTCCGTGGCAGCGTCGGCGGCATGCGTCCGGGAACCATCCTCGGCCATGAGGGCGTGGGCATCGTCGAGGCGCTCGGCGACGAAGTGCGCAACCTGCAGGTCGGCGACCGGGTGGTGATTCCCTCGACCATCGCCTGCGGCAATTGCGTGTATTGCCGAGCCGGCTACTACGCCCAGTGCGACGTCGCCAACCCCGGCGGCAGCCAGGCCGGCACCGCGTTCTTCGGCGGCCCCCGGGCCAACGGCGGCTTCCATGGGCTGCAAGCCGAGAAAGCGCGGATTCCCTATGCCAACATCGGCCTGATCCGCCTGCCCAGCAGCATCAGCGACGACCAGGCGATACTCCTGTCGGACATCTTCCCCACCGGTTACTTCGGCGCCGAACTGGCCGGTATCGCCCCCGGCAACACCGTCGCCGTGTTCGGCTGCGGTCCGGTGGGCCAGTTCGCCATCGCCAGCGCGTTGCTCCTCGGCGCCGCCCGGGTGTTCGCCATCGACCGCCACCCGGACCGCCTGCACATGGCCCGCCAGCAAGGCGCCGAAGTGATCGACTTCGAGCGCGAGGATCCGGTCCAGGCCCTGCGCTGGCTGACCGCCGGGATCGGCGTGGACCGCGCCATCGACGCCGTCGGCGTGGACGCCGAGCACAGCCATGGCACCGCCACCCCGGCGCCGCGCCAGGAGGGCACCAGCTGGAGTCCCGGCAACGCCCCCGCACAGGCCCTGGAGTGGGCGGTGCAGGGCCTGGCCAAGGCCGGCACCCTGTCGATCATCGGCGTCTACGCCGAAGACTCGCGGCAGTTTCCCATCGGCCTGGCGATGAACCGCAACCTGACCATCCGCATGGGCAACTGCCACCACCGCAAGTACATTCCGCTGCTGCTCGAACATGTGCTCAGCGGACGCATCGACCCGGCGAAGATCCTCACCCAGGTGAAGCCGATCGGCGACGCCATCGAGGCCTTCGAAGCCTTCGACCGCCGCGAGACCGGCTGGATCAAGGTCGAACTGGTGCCGCAGAAGCGCCAGGTCGAGGGCAGCGAGGAACGCCTCGACGAACGCGCGGTGGACGAACTGGCGCGCCGGCCGACGCCGGAAAGCGGCGCCCGGGGGTGATGCATGAGCGCACCGGCACGCCTGCGCATCGGCATTTCCGGCTGGCGCTACGCCCCCTGGAGAGGTGACTTCTATCCCGAGGGGCTGCGCCAGAAGGACGAACTGCGCTTCGCCTCGCGGGCGGTGAACAGCATCGAGATCAACGGCACCTTCTACGCCCTGCAGACGCCCGAGCGCTTCCGCGGCTGGGCCGAGGACACCCCCGAGGACTTCGTTTTCAGCGTCAAGGCCCCGCGTTACATCACCCACGTGCGGCGCCTGCGCGAGATCGACGAGCCGCTGGCGAACTTCTTCGCCTCCGGCCCCCTCGCCCTGCGCCAGCGCCTCGGCCCGTTCCTCTGGCAGTTCCCGCCGAGCATGCGCTTCGACCGCGAGCTGTTCGCCGATTTCCTCGCCCGCCTGCCGCGCGACGGCGCCGCCGCGCAGAAGCTCGCCCGGCACAGCGCCGCGCGCCTGCACCGCGAGGGCTACCTCGACGGCGATCCGGCGCAGCGCCTGCGGCATGCCGTGGAAATCCGCCATGAGAGCTTCGTCGACCCGACGTTCATCGAGCTGCTGCGCGAATACCGGGTTGCCCTGGTGGTGGCCGATACCGCCGGCAAGTGGCCGCTGCTCGGCGACGTCTGCGCCGACTTCCTCTACCTGCGCCTGCATGGCGACAAGGAGCTCTACCGCAGCGGCTATTCGGAAGCGGCCCTGGGCCAGTGGCAGGCACGGATCCGCGCCTGGGCCGGCGGCGGCCAGACCGACGACCTGCGCCGGGCCAGCCAGGACGCCCCGGCGACGGCGACGGCGACGGCGCGCGACCTGTACTGCTACTTCGACAACGACGTCAAGGTGCGCGCACCCTACGACGCCCGGCGCCTCCTGCAGCTGCTGGAACTCGACGGCGGCCTGCGCACGGTGCCCGGACAGTTGCCCGATGACCTGCGGGAGAGTGCCGCATGATCCTGCCGCGCCTGCAGGTGCTGACGGTGAACACCCACAAGGGTTTCAACCCGTTCAATCGGCGCTTCATCCTGCCGGAGTTGCGCGAAGCGGTGCGCAGCGTCGGTGCCGACCTGGTGTTCCTCCAGGAGGTCCTCGGCTCCCATAGCCTGCACGCCGCGCGCCTGCCGTCCTGGCCGCCGGCGCCGCAATACGAGTATCTGGCCGACAGCATGTGGCCGCAGTTCGCCTACGGGCGCAACGCGGTGTATCC
Source organism: Pseudomonas sp. PS1(2021) (assembly GCF_020405165.1). Lineage (NCBI taxonomy): Bacteria > Pseudomonadati > Pseudomonadota > Gammaproteobacteria > Pseudomonadales > Pseudomonadaceae > Pseudomonas > Pseudomonas sp. PS1(2021). The sequence continues at coordinate 2,129,646 of NZ_CP084484.1, forward strand.
CGAAGGCCACCATGGCAATGCCGTGCTCTCCAAGCATCCGATCCTCGCTCACCGCAACCTCGACGTCTCGGTGGCGGGCAACGAGGAACGCGGCCTGTTGCATGCGGTGATCGACATCGGCCGTCCGCTGCACGCGGTCTGCGTGCACCTGGGATTGCGCGAGGCGCAGCGCCAGCGCCAGTTGCAACTGCTCTGCGAACTGGTGGCGGGCCTGCCGGAGCGCGAGCCGGTGGTGGTCGCCGGCGACTTCAACGACTGGCGCCAGCGCGCTGACCAACTGCTCGCCGGTTGCGGCCTCCGCGAAGTCTTCGTCGGCGCCCAGGGCCGGCCGGCGCGCAGCTTCCCGGCGCGCTGGCCGGTGCTGCCGCTGGACCGCATTTACCTGCGCAATGCCCGCGGGCGCCAGCCGCGCATCCTCTCGCGGCGGCCCTGGTCGCACCTGTCCGACCACCTGCCGCTGGCGGTGGAGGTGGAGCCATGAACTTCCCCTGGCGCGACGGCAACCGCGTAGAACTGCTGATCAACGGCGAAGAGTACTTTCCGCGCCTGTTCCAGTGCATCGCCGAGGCGCGCCGGGAGATCCTCCTGGAAACCTTCATCATCTTCGAGGACGAGGTCGGCCGGCAGTTGCAGGAAGCCCTCAGCGCCGCCGCCGAGCGCGGTGTCGAGGTGCAGGTCACGGTGGACGGCTACGGCACCGCCTCGCTCAGCCCGGACTACCTGGCCAGGCTGACCGCCTCCGGGGTTCGCGTGCACCTGTTCGACCCGCGCCCGCGCCTGCTCGGCATGCGCACCAACCTGTTTCGCCGGTTGCACCGCAAGCTGGTGGTGATCGATCGCCGGCAGGCCTTCGTCGGCGGCATCAATTACGGCGAGGACCACCTGGTACGTCGCGGCAACATGGCCAAGCAGGACTACGCGGTGCGCGTCGAGGGCCCGGTGGTGCGCGATATCCGCCAGGCCTGCCTGGCGCTGCTCGAACCGGACGCCGACTACCCGCCGTTGCGGCCGTCGGGCGCCGGGCAGCCGGCGCGGGTGCGCCTGGTGATCCGCGACAACGACCAGTCCAGCGACGACATCGAGCGCGAGTACCTGCAGGCGATCCGCCAGGCGCGGCGACGCCTGCTGATCGCCAACGCCTATTTCTTCCCCGGCTACCGCCTGCTTCGCGAGCTGCGCGATGCGGCGCGCCGCGGCGTGCGCGTCGACCTGGTACTACAGGGCATGCCGGACATGCCGCTGGTGCGCCTGTGCAGCCGGCTGCTCTACGACTACCTGCTGCGCGAGGGCGTGCGTATCCACGAATACTGCCAGCGTCCGCTGCACGGCAAGGTCGCGGTGATCGACGACGACTGGTCGACCATCGGCTCGAGCAATCTCGATCCCCTCAGCCTGTCGCTGAACCTGGAGGCCAACCTGGTGATCCGCGACGTCGCCTTCAACGGCCAGCTCTACCAGCACCTGCGCGAGCTGGCGCGCCGCCACTGCCGGCGCATCAGCCGCCGCCACGCGAGGCGCGGCTACTGGTGGCGAGCGCCGCTGATCTTCCTCGGCTTCCACTTTTCCAGGCACTTTCCGGCTATCGCCGGTTGGGTACCCGCCCATCTGCCACGCCTGAAATCGCTGGAGCCGCGTCCGTCGCGGCGCTGGCAGGAACGCCAGGGCCAGCGGGGCAACCCATGAACGGCAGCGGTCACGAAGCCACCTCGACGCCGCCGCGCCGCTCTCACTGGCGCTGGCTGCGCAGGCTGCTGACCCTGGCGTTCTTCGTGCTGGTCCCGGTGCTGCTGTTCCTGCTGGTGAAGAATCTCGACTGGCAGGAAGTCCGCCACGCCCTCGGCGAGTATCGCCCCGCGACCCTGTTCCTCGGACTGCTGCTGGCGGCCGCCGGCTATACGGTGTTCAGCAGTTTCGACCTGCTCAGCCGCTACTACATCGGCCACTCGCTGCCCAAGCGGCGGGTCTTCACCGTGGCGTTCGTGTGCAATGCGTTCAACCTCAACCTGAGTTCCTGGGTCGGCGCCGTGGCGCTGCGCTATCGCCTGTACAGCCGGCTCGGCCTGGGTATCGCCGACATCACCCGGATCCTCACCTTCAGCCTGGTGACCAATTGGTTCGGCTACCTGCTGCTCGCCGGCATCCTGTTCAGCTGCGGCCTGCCGGCCTTGCCGCCAGGCTGGAAGCTCGGCAGCGACGGCCTACGCCTGATCGGCGCCCTGCTCCTGGCGCTGGCCGCCGGCTACCTGCTGGCCTGCCGTTTCGCCCGACGCCGCGCCTGGGGCTGGCGCGAGCATCGGCTGACCCTGCCGTCCTGGCGGCTGGCGGCCCTGCAAGGCCTGCTCGGAGCGAGCAACTGGTCGCTGATGGCGCTGCTGCTGTACAGCCTGCTGCCGCACAGCGTGGATTACCCGAGCGTCCTGGCGATCCTCCTGATCAGCAGCATCGCCGGGGTCATCACCCATATCCCGGCCGGGCTCGGGGTGCTCGAAGCGGTGTTCATCGCCCTGCTCCAGGGACGCCTGTCCCAGGGCGTGCTGCTGGCCGCGTTGATCGGCTACCGGGTGCTGTATTTCCTCCTACCCCTGGCGCTGGCCTGCGTGGTCTACCTGCTGTTGGAGCGCCGGGCGATCCGCCTGCGCCGCAAACAGCGCCGCCTGCGCCAGGGCCAGGCCTGAATCAGCCGGCCGGACGCAGCAGCAGCGTGCCCAGCGGCGGCAGGTCGAGCACCAGCGACTGCGCCTGGCCATGGGCGCCGCACGACTCGCTGGAGACGCGGCCCTGGCTGCCTGCGCCGGAACCGGCGAACGCCTGGGCGTCGCTATTGAGCAGCACGTCCCAGTCGCCGCCTTGCGGTACGCCGATCCGATAGCCCTGGCGCGGCACCGGGGTGAAATTGTGTACCGCCAGCAGCGATGGCTCGCCGGCCGCGTGGCGCAGCCAGGCGTAGACACTGTTCGCCTGGTCGTCGCCGATCAGCCATTCGAAGCCGAGCGCCTCGCCGTCGCGCGCATGCAGTGCGGGGAGTTCGCGGTACAGCCGGTTGAGGGCCGCCACCAGGTCCTGTACGCCCTGATGCTCCGGATAGCGCAGCAGGTACCAGTCCAGTTCGCCGTCGTGGTTCCACTCGCGCCACTGGCCGAACTCGCATCCCATGAACAGCAGCTTCTTGCCCGGGTGCGACCACATGAAGCTCAGGTACAGGCGCAGGTTGGCGAACTTCTGCCAGCGGTCGCCGGGCATCTTGTCCAGTAGCGAGTGCTTGCCATGTACCACCTCGTCGTGGGAGATCGGCAGGATGAAATGCTCGGAGAAGGCGTAGAGCAGGCCGAAGGTCAACTGGTGGTGGTGATAGCGCCGGTGCAGCGGGTCTTCGCCGATGTACGCCAGGCTGTCGTGCATCCAGCCCATGTTCCACTTATGGCTGAAGCCCAGGCCGCCCTCCGCCACCGGACGGCTGACGCCGGGCCAGGCGGTGGATTCCTCGGCGATCACCAGCGCGCCGGGGGTTTCGCTGGCGACCACCTGGTTGAGGTGATGGAGGAAGTCGATGGCCTCCAGGTTCTCCCGGCCGCCATGGCGGTTCGGCAGCCATTCGCCTTCCTTGCGCGAATAGTCGCGATAGAGCATCGAGGCCACCGCATCCACCCGCAGGCCGTCGACGTGGTAGGTGCGCAGCCAGTGCAGCGCCGAGGCCAGCATGAAGCCGTGCACCTCGCTGCGGCCAAGGTTGTAGATGTAGGTATCCCAGTCCTGGTGGAAGCCTTCGAAGGGATGTTCGTACTCGTACAGCGCCGTGCCGTCGAAACGGCCCAGGCCGTGGGCGTCGGTGGGAAAATGCGCCGGCACCCAGTCGAGGATCACGCCGATGCCGGCCTGGTGGCAGGCGTCGACGAACGCGGCGAAGTCCTCCGGCGTGCCGTAGCGCGCGGTGGGGGCGAACAACCCGAGCGGCTGGTAGCCCCAGGAGCCGCCGAAGGGATGTTCCATCACCGGCATCAGCTCGATATGGGTGAAGCCGAGCTGGCGCACGTAGGGAATCAGCTCCTCCGCCAGTTCCGACCAGTGCGGCGGCCGGCCGTCGCGGTGGCGCCAGGAGCCGGCGTGGACTTCGTAGATCGACAGCGGTGCCGCATAGCCCTGGCGCTCCGCGCGCCGGGCCAGCCAGTCCTGGTCGCGCCACTCGTGGCGCAACGCCGCGCAGGTCTTCGAAGCAGTCCCGGGCGGCGTCTCGCAGGCCAGCGCCAGGGGGTCGGCCTTCAGCGGCAGGAGGCCGTCGTGGCCCTGCAACTCGTACTTGTACAGTTCGCCCTCGCCGAGGCGCGGGACGAACAGTTCCCAGACGCCGGATGGATAGCGTCGTCGCATCGGGTGACGGCGCCCGTCCCAGCCGTTGAAATCGCCGACCACCGAGACGCGCACGGCGTTCGGCGCCCAGACTGCGAAGCGCACGCCCTCCACGCCTTCGTGACGGGTCAGTTGCGCGCCCAGGCAGGAGGCCAGTTGGCGGTGGTTGCCTTCGGCGAACAGGTAGAGGTCGAGTTCGCCGAGCAACGGCCCGAAGGCATAGGGGTCTTCGCTTTCCTGCACGCCGTCCGGCCAGTGCACGCGCAGGCGGTAGCGCGGTGGCAGGCGCTCCAGGTGGCGCTGGAACAAGCCGCTGCCGGGGTCGCTCTGCTCCAGTTCGGCGAGCGTCGCGCCGTCTTCGTCGAGCAGCTCGACGCGCTGCGCGCCGGGCAGGTAGGCGCGCAGCACGCCGCCTTCGCCGCCGGGGTCGCGCTGCGGGCCGAGGAAGGCGAATGGATCGCCCTGCAGGCCGCGCTGCAGCTTGTCCAGCTCCAGTTGCCAGCGTTCGCGTTCGGACATCGGTTCGCTCATCGGTTCTTGCCCTTCAGGAGGTGTTCGGTGAGTTCGGCCAGACCGGCGAGAGGCACTTCCAGCCAGTCGGGGCGGTAGTCGGCTTCGTAGAGCAGTTCGTAGGCGGCCTTTTCCAGGCAGGCCAGGGCCAGCGCCGCCCCTTCGCCTTCGCGACCGTGCCAGGCGTGCATGAGACCCGCCGCGGCGGCCCGATAGCCGGCCAGGAAGGCATCGCGGGCTTCGCTGCGATAGCGCATGGCGACCTTGCGCCGGGCGCTGTCGGCCTGTTCCGAGCTATCGGTGCTCTGCGCGTTGCGCAGGACCATCGCCGCCGCGTAGTCGAACGAGCGCAGCATGCCGCCGACGTCCTTCATCGGACTGTGACGCTGGCGGCGCTCTTCCAGGCTGCGCGCCGGCTCGCCCTCGAAGTCGATGAAGCGTGCGTCGCCCTGGACCATCAGCACCTGGCCCAGGTGCAGGTCGCCGTGAACCCTGATCAGCAGCCCGCCGGCTGCCTGCCGGGCCAGCAGCGGCAGGCGTTCGAGCAGCGCCGGCAGGCGTTCCAGCAGGCGCCGCGCCTGTTCCGCCGCCTCGCCCTGCAACGGCCGTGGCGGCTCGCTCAGGCGTTTGCCGGCTTCGCGCAACTGTTCGGCGATGCGCAGCGCCCAGGCCTGGACGCTGGCTTCGTCGCTCTCGCGGCTGCCGAAGGCCGGATCGTCCGACTCGCCGGCCAGTACGCTGTGCATCTCGCCGAGCCGGGCGCCGAGGTTGGCGGCGAAGCCGCGCAGTTCGGCGAGGCTGTCGTATTGCCCTTCGAGCGCCTCGCTGGCCGCGGATATCTCGTCGCGCACGGCTCGCTCCAGGTTGTCCAGGGTCCAGTTCCAGGCGTCGCCCTGGTTGTTCAGGTAGCCCTGCAGGATCATCAGCGTGTGCGGCTCGCCATCCGCGCCGACCCGCCGTACCTCGCCGAGCAACGGGGCGATGCCGGGGTAGCCGTGGCGGGTCAGGTAGCCGCCGACCTCGATTTCCGGGTGCAGCCCCGGAAGGATCTTGCGCAGCACCTTGAGGACCATGCGCTCGCCGAAGCGGATCGAGCTGTTGGACTGCTCCACCGAGAACGGCAGGACGTCTTCGTCGGCGATGTCGTCCATTTCCGCCAGTCCCGCCGCCGGGATGAACTGGATCTCGCCGTCGCCGTGGGCGATCACCGCCTCGGCGCGGAGTTGCGCGAGGACCTTGCGGGCGAACAGCGGCAGGCTGGCGGCGTCGGTCAGCAGGCCGACCTTGCGACCGCGCCGCAGGCGCGCCAGGGCCAGCAACTGAGGCAGGCTGTCGCCGCGCTGGTCGGCGTCGAGGAAGCCCAACGGCAACTGGTAGCGCAGCCCGTCGATCTCCACTTCGCACAACGCACAGCGCGGCTCCGCCTCGTCCAGCGGAACGATGTAGCAGAGCCGTGGCTGGCCTTTCTCGCCGGCGAACCAGCGGCGCTTCGGCAGGTAGGCCGGCAGCGTCTCGCCTTCCAGGATGTTCCGCGATGCGCCCTGCAGCAGCTCGCCGAGGCGCTGCTTGACCACCAGGGTCGGCAGTTCCGGCAGGCGCTCGTCGGCGGCCACGTGCCAGCTCGGCATCTGCGTCGCGTCGGCCAGGTAGAACCAGTAGAAGCCGTAGGGCGGCAGGGTCAGCAGGTAGGTCAGCTCGCCGATCGGCGGGAACGACATGCCGCCGATCATCTCCACCGGCACCTTGCCGGCATGGCTGGCGAGGTCCAGTTCCACCGCCTGGGCCGCGCGCGACAGGTTGGCCACGCAGAGGATGCTGTCCTGCCGTTCGCCCTCGGCGTATTCGCGCAGGTAGGCGAGGATCCGTCGGTTGCTCGGCGCGAGCATCTTCAGGCTGCCGCGGCCGAAGGCCTTCTGCTGGCTGCGCACGGCGAGCAGGCGGCGCATCCAGTTGAGCAGCGAATGCGGGTCGCGCGCCTGCGCCTCGACGTTGATCGTCTGGTAGCCGTACAGCGGGTCGAGAATCGGCGGCAGCACCAGCTTCGCCGGGTCGGCGCGGGAGAAGCCGCCGTTGCGGTCCACCGACCACTGCATCGGGGTCCGCACGCCGTCGCGGTCGCCGAGGTAGATGTTGTCGCCCATGCCGATCTCGTCGCCGTAGTACAGGGTCGGCGTGCCCGGCATCGACAACAGCAGGCTGTGCAGCAGCTCGATGCGCCGCCGGTCACGCTCCACCAGCGGCGCCAGGCGCCGGCGGATGCCCAGGTTGAGGCGCGCGCGGCGGTCGGCGGCATAGTGGTTCCAGAGATAGTCGCGCTCGTCGTCGGTGACCATCTCCAGGGTCAGCTCGTCGTGGTTGCGCAGGAAGATCGCCCATTGGCAATTGGCCGGGATGTCCGGGGTCTGGCGCAGGATGTCGGTGATCGGATAGCGATCCTCCTGGGCGATGGCCATGTACATGCGCGGCATCAGCGGGAAGTGGAAGGCCATGTGGCATTCGTCGCCCTCGCCGCCATCCTCGCCGCCGAAGTACGGCCGGGTGTCTTCCGGCCACTGGTTGGCCTCGGCCAGCAGCATGCGGTCGGGATAGTGCGCGTCCAGCTCGGCGCGGATGCGCTTGAGCACCTGGTGGGTCTCCGGCAGGTTCTCGCTGCTGGTGCCGTCGCGTTCGATCAGGTAGGGAATCGCGTCCAGGCGCAGGCCGTCGACGCCCATGTCCAGCCAGTAGCGCATCACCCCGAGCACCTCGCGCAGGACCTGCGGGTTGTCGAAGTTCAGGTCCGGCTGGTGGGAATAGAAGCGGTGCCAGTAGTACTGTTGGGCTACCGGGTCCCAGGTCCAGTTGGACTGCTCGGTGTCGATGAAGATGATCCGCGTACCCTGGTATTTCTCGTCGCTGTCCGACCAGACGTAGTAGTCGCGGGCGCGCGATCCCTTCTTCGCGTGGCGGGCGCGGATGAACCAGGGATGCTGGTCGGAGGTGTGGTTGATCACCAGCTCGGTAATCACCCGCAGACCGCGTCGATGGGCCTCGGCGATGAACCGGCGGGCGTCGGCGAGGCTGCCGTAGTCGCTGTGCACGCCACGGTACTGGGCGATGTCGTAGCCGTCGTCGCGGCGTGGCGACGGGTAGAACGGCAGCAGCCAGAGAGTGTTCACGCCGAGGTCGGCGATGTAGTCGAGCTTCTCGATCAGCCCGGCGAAGTCGCCGATGCCATCGTTGTTGGCGTCGTAGAAGGATTTCACGTGGACCTGGTAGATCACCGCGTCCTTGTACCATTGCGGGTCGTTGAGAAAGACCGGTTTCTCGCGTCTGGCCATGGGTTTCTCCTTATGCGTCGACGCGCCGCACGCGCCAGATGCCGAACGGCAGGTGCCAGGGTTCGATGCGCATCCACTGGACCTTGCCGTGCCAGACCCAGCGATGCCCGTTCATCAGGTCCTCGCCCTGGAGGCTGGCGTCGTCGGGCAGGCCGAACTCCCACAGCGGCAGTTCGAAATGCGCCTCCTGGGCTTCGTGCGGGTCCAGGCAGACCGCCACCAGGACGAAGTTGGCGAGGTCCGCGGTGCGCTTGCCGAAATACAGGATGCGGTCGTTCCAGGCGTTGTAGGCCTGGAACCCGAGGTGCGTCTGCAATGCCGGGTTTTCCCGGCGGATGCGGTTGAGCCGGGCGATCTCGGCGACGATGTTGCCCGGCGCCTGGTAGTCGCGCGGACGCAATTGGTATTTCTCCGAGTCGAGGTACTCCTCCTTGCCCGGCAAGGCCGCCGCCTCGCACAGCTCGAAGCCGGAGTACATGCCCCACAGCCCCGACCCCATGGTCGCCAGGGCGGCACGGATGAGGAAGCCGGGGCGGCCGGAGCGTTGCAGGAACCAGGGATTGATGTCCGGGGTGTTGACGAAGAAGTTCGGCCGGTAGCAGTCGCGCCAGGGTGGCTGGTTGAGTTCGGCGAAGTACTCCGCCAGTTCCTGCTTGTCGTTGCGCCAGGTGAAATAGGTGTAGCTCTGGCTGAAGCCGACCTTGCCCAGGCGCGCCATCATCGCCGGGCGGGTGAACGCCTCGGAAAGGAAGATCACCTGCGGATGGCGGCCGCGCACCTCGGCGATCAGCCACTCCCAGAACGGCAGTGGCTTGGTGTGCGGGTTGTCGACGCGAAACAGCGTCACGCCCTGCTCGACCCAGCCCAGCACCACGTCGCGCAAGGCTTCCCACAGGCTCGGCAGGGCCTGTTCGGCGTAGAAGTCGACGTTGACGATGTCCTCGTACTTCTTCGGCGGGTTCTCCGCGTAGCGCAAGCTACCGTCCGGACGCCAGGCGAACCAGCCGGGATGCTCGCGCAGCCAGGGGTGGTCGGGGGAGCACTGGATGGCGAAGTCCAGCGCCAGTTCCATGCCGTGCTCGCGCACCGCAACGAGCAGCCGGCGGAAATCCTCGCGGTCGCCCAGTTCGGGATGGATCGCCTCGTGGCCGCCATCCTCGCTGCCGATCGCATACGGGCTGCCGGGGTCGCCGGCCTCGGCACGCAAGGAATTGTTGCGGCCCTTGCGATGGGTGCGGCCGATGGGGTGGATCGGCGGGAAATAGAGAACGTCGAAGCCCATCGCGGCGATCTGCGGCAGGCGCCGGATCACGTCGTCGAAGGTACCGTGGCGTGTCGGGTCGCCGCTTTCCGAGCGAGGGAACAGCTCGTACCAACTGGCGAAGCGCGCCAGCGGTCGCTCCACCTCCACCGGGTATTCGCGGCTGCGCACCAGGTGCTCGCGCGGGCCGACCAGACGCAACAGTTCGCCGGTCTGCGCCGCCAGCCACAGCGCCACCCGCTCCTCGACGCTCTGGCAGGCCTGCAGGCGTTCGGCCAGCGGCGCACAGGCGGCGGCGATCTCCGGACCGCCGCGCTCGGCGCAGCGCTGCAGCAGTTCGTCGCCCTCGCGCAGCTCCAGGTCCAGCGGCAGGCGTGCGCCATGCTTGGCACGCAATTCGCGGCGGTAGCCGGCAAAACGGTCGATCCAGGCCTCGATACGGAAGTACAGGCGGCCGCAGGGCGGCGTGCGCAACTGCGCGCTCCAGAAATCGTTGCCTTCGGGCAGCAGCGGCAGGCGCCGCTCCGCGGTTTCCCCGACACGCCGCCAGACCACCTCGGCACCGAGTACCTCATGGCCATCGGCGAAGATTCGCGCGGCCAGGCGCAGGTCGCGGTCGCTCTCGGTCTTCGCGGGATAGGCACCCTCTTCCACCACAGGGCTGACCGACTCGATGGCGATACGGGGCTGCTGGATGGCGATGACCAGCGGATCATCGTCGCTGTTGCGGACAATCGAACTCATCGAGGCGCGCTCCTCCGGGACGTGGGTTCGGCGATGGGTCGCGAGGCTTCCGCCGGCCTCGAATGGCCGGCGGCGCGGACGGTCATTGATTCCGAGCCCGCCGGCGACCGATTGGTTCAGGTTGATTTACCCAGCGGCTCGCCTCAGGCCTTGCGCCGCGAACGCGAGGCACCGGACTTGGCGCGACCCTTCGCGTCGGCCCCGGCCTTTTCGCTGCCCTTGTCCTTGCCGCCGCCGGCGCGGGAACGCAGGCTGCGCTTGAGCAGGTCGGTGAGATCGATGATGTCGGCGCCCTTGCCAGCCACCTCCTCCTCTTCCTCCACCGCGTGCAGCTGGCCCTTGGCGGCCTTTTCCTCGACCAGCTTCATGATCTTTTCGCTGAAGCTGTCCTTGTATTCGTCCGGCTCCCAGTGGGAGGCCATGTCCTCCACCAGGCGCTTGGCCATCTCCAGCTCGCGCTTGTCGAGTTTCGCCTCGGTGACGCTTTCGTCCAGCTCCAGGCCATCCAGGCTGCGCACCTGCGACGGCCAGCGCAGGGTGATCAGCACCAGGGCGTCCTGCAGAGGCCGCAGGAGCGCCAGGTGCTGGCGGGTGTGCAGGACGACGTTGGCCAGGGCGACCTTGCCGGTGCGCTCCAGGGTCTCCCGGAGCAGCGCGTAGACCTTGCCTCCGCGCCGGTCGGGGGCCAGGTAGTACGGGGTATCGAAGTGCTGCAGGGGAATTTCCTGGCTATCGACGAAAGCGAAGATCTCGATGGTCTGGGTCGACTTGGGATGCGCCGCGCGGATTTCTTCCTCGCTCAGCACCACGTAGCGGCCCTTTTCGTACTCCACGCCCTTGACGATGTTCTCGCGCTCGATCTCCTTGCCGGTGACCTTGTTCACCCGCTTGTAGCCGACCGGCTCCATGCTGCGCTGGTCGAGCCAGTCGAAATCGATGCCCTGCGACGAGGTCGCCGCCGACAGGCTCACCGGTATATGCACCAGGCCGAAGCTGATCGCGCCTTTCCAGATCGCACGCGCCATGCCGGTTTCCTCCTCTTGATGGTTACAGCGTGCCGCCGTCCGCGTAACGCACGCGGCCGTCGGCGGCGATGTCGGTGATGCGCTGGAGCAGGTTGTCGGCGGCGGTCTCGGCGTCGCTCAGGCAACTGCAACCCGGGGTCACTACCCACAGCATGCGTACCGCCGCGCCACGCCGCTTGGGCTGATAGAGGATCAGGCCGACCGGCTGGCAGCGCTCCTGCATCGCGTCGGTCCAGGCGGTACAGGCGTCGAAGTCCTTGAACATGACGGAACTCTCCTCAATGGCTATCGGAAGATGGCGGCGAACGGTTCAGGCAGGCCAGGACATGCAGCACCAGTAGCGCCAGGACCGTCCCGAGCACCGCGGTACCCTGGTGACCAAGTCCGACCGCGACGCCTATGGCGGTGCTGGCCCAGAGACCCGCCGCGGTGGTCAGGCCCCTGACCCGGCTTTCCCGACCTGCCTTGAGGATGGTGCCGGCGCAGAGGAAGCCGATGCCGGCGACGGTGCCCTGGATCACCCGGCTCAGCGCGTCCGCCCCGCCACTCTGCAATTGCAGCGGCATGACGAACAGCGCCGCGCCGAGGGTTACCAGCATGTGCGTGCGCAGGCCGGCGGCCTTGCCGCTCTGCTCGCGCTCGTAGCCGAGTACCGCGCCGAGCGCCGCCGCCAGCAGCAGGCGCAACGCGGCGCGGGCGGTCTGCTCGAAGTCGGCGAGATCGGCGAACTCCTCGCCGAGGATCTTCCACAACGTCTCCCAGGCGCTCATCGGCGTTGTATCTCGCTGTAGCGCAGGGCACCGCAACGCAGGCAGCGCTCGCAGTCGAAGGTTTCCTCACCCAGTCGCAACGCCGGTTGCCGGCACCAGTCGCAACCGCCTATCAGGCAACGCAAGGTCATCCGGGTCCTCCCGCCGAATCGCTCGGCCAGCCGCCCTTTCCAGCTGTGACCGACGAGACGACGGGAAGGTGCGATCGGATTCGCCAGCGGCGCTCCTCAGGCGGGGATCGCCTTGGTCGCCGCCTCGCGCTGCCAGATCCGGTGCTGCATCAATGCCTGGCGCAGACCGGGGAAGACATCGGTGGCCGTGGCGCCGAGCACCACGCCGGGGTCGCCAGGCAACGAAAGCTGGCTGGCCAGCGCCTGGGCATCGCCAGCGAAGGCCACTGGCTTCAGGTGCTTGTAGGCTTCCAGCAGGTAGTGCAGGCCGCGTCCGTCCGCGCCGATGGCCTGGCTGCTGGCCGCGCCACCAGGCACGAAGACCGCGTCGAAGGCTACCGACGGCAGGCCGTCCCAGGTTCCCTCCGGGATCAGTTCGGCACCGTTTTCGGCCTGCACCGGCGAAGCGCTGGGCGCGATCAGCTTGGCGTCCGCGCCCTCCTGGCGGAGCGCGTCGCGTAGGTCGCTGACGTCGCTCTCGGCGACGCCGTCGGCGATCAGGATCGCCACCTTGCGCGAACGGATGTCGCCGGACAGCAGGTTCATCTGGCTCAGCGCCGGCGACGGCTTCGGCTGCGGTGCCGGGTTGGCCGGCGCGGCGAGCTGCACACCGACGTTCGCCGCGACCCTGGCGGCCAGTTGCGGATCGATGTTGAGGAGTATCTGGTTGACTTCGCGCTCACGGATCGATTGCCGCTCGACCTTGGACAGTTCGAAGCTGTAGGCGGCGACGATATGCGCCTGCTCGGCCTCGCTCATGCTGTGCCAGAACAATGCGGCCTGGCTGAAATGATCGGCGAAGGAGTCGGCGCGCTTGCGCAGCTTGCTGCCGCTGACCGGCTCGTGGTAGGTGGAGAAGCCGCCGTTGCGCGCCGCCGGCGGGGTTTCCTTCGGCCAGCCGCCGTCGATCGAGTTCGGTTCATAGGAAGCCCGGCCGCGGTTGATGGTCTGCCGGTGCGGCGCGTCGCGCTGGTTGTTGTGGAACGGACACAGCGGGCGGTTGATCGGGATTTCGTTGAAGTTCGGCCCGCTCAGGCGCAGCAGTTGGGTGTCGGTATAGGAGAACAGCCGACCCTGCAACAGCGGGTCGTTGGTGAAGTCGATTCCGGGGACCACGTGGCCGACGTGGAACGCCACCTGTTCGGTCTCGGCGAAGAAATTGTCGGGGTTGCGGTTGAGTACCATCCGCCCCACCACCCTTACCGGCACCAACTCCTCGGGCACCAGCTTGGTGGGGTCGAGCAGGTCGAAGTCGAAGCTGTCCTGCTGGTTCTCCGGGATCACCTGCAGGCCCAGCTCCCATTCGGGATAGTCGCCCTTCTCGATGTCCTCCCAGAGGGTCCGCCGGTTGAAGTCGGGGTCCTTGCCGGCGAGCTTCTGCGCCTCGTCCCAGACCAGCGAGCAGGTCCCGGACTTCGGTCGCCAGTGGAACTTGACCAGCACGCTCTCGCCGGCCGCGTTGACCAGGCGGAAGGTGTGCACGCCGAAGCCCTGCATGTTGCGGTAGGCGATCGGAATGGCGCGATCGGACATCAGCCACATGACCATGTGCGCCGACTCCGGGGTCAGCGAAACGAAGTCCCAGAAGGTGTCGTGGGCAGACGCTCCGGTGGGAATCTCGTTGTGCGGTTCGGGTTTCACCGCATGGACGAAGTCCGGGAACTTGATCGCATCCTGGATGAAGAACACCGGCATGTTGTTGCCGACCAGGTCGAAGTTGCCTTCGTCGGTATAGAACTTCACGGCGAAGCCGCGTACGTCACGCACCGTATCCGCGGACCCGCGCGGCCCCTGCACGGTGGAGAAACGCACGAAGACCGGGGTACGCTTGCCCGCCTCGGCGAGGAAGCCGGCCTTGGTCAGGTCGCTGAGGTCCTCGTAGGCCTCGAAGTAGCCATGCGCCGCCGAGCCACGAGCGTGGACCACGCGCTCGGGAATGCGCTCGTGGTCGAAGTGGGTGATCTTCTCGCGCATGATGAAGTCTTCGAGCAACGACGGTCCGCGCTCGCCGGCCTTCAGGGTGTTCTGGTTATCGGCGATGCGGGTGCCGGTATTGGTGCTCAGGGCCTCTCCGGTGGCGTCCTCGCGATAGGCCTCCAGCTGTTCCAGCTTGGCGTTGCTGTTGCCACGGTCGACGGTGTCGGTGCCGGCCGCCTGGCTGCGCTGCTCGTTATTCTGCTCGCTCATCGGTTTCCTCTCCTCATCCTGGGCATGAAAATGGGGCGGATGCCTCCCTGCTCCGCCCCATTCACTTCACTGCGCGGTTATCAGTTCCCGCCGTGGCTGCGCTGGCCACCTTTCTTGCCAGCCTCGGAGGCCCGCTGCGGATCGTTCTTGAAGTTGCCGCCGCTGGCCTGGCCGCCCTTCTTGCCGGCCTCCGAAGCACGTTTCGGGTCTTCCGCGAAGTTGCCTTTACCACCTTGATGTTGTGCCATTTCTATTTCCTCCGAATAATCTCTTCAGAACAGATTTCATGGACGCATGCGTTGCGCATGCCCTAACTCTGAGAGGGTGTTTCGCCAGTGGTTCAGATTATTTTCAGCGAATGAAAGCGAAGCGCTTTGCCAGCATGTTTCGAGCGCAATCCATAGGGTTCAAAGATCCTTGCCTTATTCCATTGCCAGCATTGACAGGAATCCCCGAATTGCGTCAGATGAAAGCCCGCACATCTCGGAGGAGCACCATGAAACCCTACGAGCATCCGGCCTACAGCGATCCCGTGGTAAGCAACGAAGAACCCGATCGCGATTGCCATGAATGGAATTTCGAACCGGGAGACAGTGATCAGGAACCCTACCCCAAATATCATGGAGCGAATACCGAAGAATGCCCAGGCGGAGGCACTTAATTATTCTTTTCTATTGCAACCCCTGACATTCCGATAGACCCATTCAATAATTAATCGTCGAACTTTAAAACAAATGGAACTCGCCATGGAAAACAGTGACGAAGTGCGATTCCAGCACTATTTCATTTCTCTCGTCGAACAGGTGGCGAAACCGCTTTTCGTCGACTCCTGCGAAGAGGCGCGCAGCTACGGCCTGGACTGCAACGTGGACCTCGACCTCGACGAGGACGGCCATCCTCGCCTGCGCCTGGAAGTCGGCGAGCCGGGAGGCGAGAAAAGCCACTACAGCCTGCTGGCGATTCCCGGCGAGCGGGTCATCCATCGCCAGTACCTGGCCGGGGCCCAGGAATGGCACAGCCTGCCGGCCGAGCTGGCGTCGATCAACCCGATGGTGCTGGACAGCGAGCTGGCGGTATTCTTCCGCCGCGCCTTCGACCTTCGCCTGGAGGGCCCCGAACGCCGTCACCCGGCCGGCTTCTGGTAAGGCCCTTCATAGCTTCCAGATATCCCGGGCGTATTCGCTGATCGTCCGGTCGGCGCTGAACCAGCCGATCCGCGCCACGTTGAGCAACGCCGAGCGCCACCAGCGATCGGGCTCGCGCCAGACTTCCTCGACCCGGCACTGCGCATGCCAGTAGGCCTCGAAGTCGGCGCAGAGCATGAAGCGGTCGTCGTGCACCAGGCCGTCCACCAGCCCTTCGTAGCGGCTGCGGTCGTCGGCCGAGAACAGCCCGCTGCGGATCGCCTCCAGGGCTTCCTCCAGCCGCGGCGAGGCCGCGATCACCCCGCCCATCTCCAGCTCCCCGGCCTGCCGGCGCTGCTCCACCTGCTGGGCGCTGAGGCCGAAGATGAACATGTGTTCCAGGCCGATCCGCTGGCTCATCTCGACATTGGCGCCGTCCAGGGTGCCGATGGTCAGCGCGCCGTTGAGGGCGAACTTCATGTTGCTGGTCCCGGAGGCCTCGAGCCCGGCGGTGGAAATCTGCTCGGAGAGGTCCGCCGCGGGAATGATCGCCTCGGCCAGGCTGACGTTGTAGTTGGGCAGGAACACCAGCTTGAGCAGGCCGCGCACGGTGGGGTCGTCGTTGATGGTGCGGGCGATGTCGTTGGCCAGCTTGATGATCAGCTTGGCCTGGTGGTAGCTGGCGGCAGCCTTGCCGGCGAAGATCTTCACCCGCGGCACGCGGTCGGCGGTCGGGTCGTTGCGGATCTCCTGGTACAGCGCCACGGTGTGCAGCAGGTTGAGCAACTGCCGCTTGTATTCGTGGATACGCTTGATATGCACATCGAACAGCGCTTCCGGTTCGATCGCCACGCCGAGGCTGTCCAGCACCAGGCGCGCCAGGGCGGTCTTGTTCTGCCGGCGCTGCTCGGCGAAGCGCGCCCGCAGCCTGGCGTCCTCGACGTGCTCCTCGAGGTCCGGCAGGCGCCGTTCCGGGGTGTCCAGCAGGTCGGCGCCGAGGGTCTCCACCAGCAGCTCGGTCAACCCCGGGTTGGCCTGGAACAGCCAGCGGCGGAACGACACGCCGTTGGTCTTGTTGCTGATGCGCTGCGGATAGAGGCGATGCAGGTCATGGAACACGGTTTCGCGCATCAGCTCGGTGTGCAATGCCGATACCCCGTTGATCTGGTGCGAACCGAGGAACGCCAGGTTGCCCATGCGCACCCGTCGGCCGTGGCCCTCCTCGATCAGGCTGACCGAACGCAACAGGTCGAAGTCGTGGATGTCCTGGGCACGCAGCGCGTCTATATGGAAGGCATTGATCAGGTAGATGATCTGCATGTGGCGCGGCAACAGGCGCTCCATCAGCGCCACCGGCCAGGATTCCAGGGCTTCCGGGAGCAGCGTGTGGTTGGTGTAGGACAAGGTCGCCACGCTCAGCGCCCAGGCGTCCGGCCAGGCCAGTTGGTGCACGTCCACCAGTTGCCGCATCAGCTCGGCGACGGCGATCGCCGGGTGGGTGTCGTTGAGCTGGATCGCCACCTGTTCCGGCAGGCTACGCAGGTCGTGATGATGGCGCAGGTGGCGGTCGAGCAGGTCCTGCAGCGAGGCTGAGACGAAGAAGTACTCCTGGCGCAGGCGCAGTTCCTGACCGGCCTCGGTGCTGTCTGCCGGATACAGCACCCGCGAGATGCTCTCCGCCTTGACCACGTCGACCACCGCGCCGATATGGTCGCCGGCGTTGAAACGGTCCAGTTGCAGGTCTTCCTCGGCGCGAGCGCGCCACAGGCGCAGGGTATTGACGCTGGCACGCCGCCAGCCGACGATCGGCGTGTCGTAGGCGATCGCCCGGATCCGCTCGTCCGGCCGCCAGATGGCTCGGCCACTGTGCTCGCTGTCGACCTGCACGCTGCCGCCGAAGTCGATGTAGTAGCTGACCTCGGGTCGTTCGAACTCCCAGGGATTGCCGAAATCCAGCCAGGTCTCGGTCTGCTCCTGCTGCCAGCCGTCGGTCAGCACCTGGCGGAACAGGCCATGCTCGTAGCGGATGCCATAGCCATGCGCGGGAATGTCGAGGCTGGCCATGCTTTCCATGAAGCATGCCGCCAGGCGTCCGAGGCCGCCGTTGCCGAGCGCCGCGTCCGGCTCCAGGGCAACGATCCGCTGCAGGTCGACGCCCAGCTCGGCAAGGGCCTGGCGGGTTTCCTCGAGCAGCCCGAGGTTGCCGAGGTTGTCCAGCAACAGGCGACCGATGAGGAACTCCAGGGACAGGTAGTAGACCCGCTTGCGCGCGGGCGCTTCACCTTGCGGGGTGGCCTCCTCCCAGTGGTCGATGATGTGGTCGCGCACCGCCAGGGCCACCGCTTCGAACCAGTCGTGCGGGCAGGCGGTGGATGGGGCGCGGCCGACGCTGTAGCGCAGTTTGGCGAGGATGCTGGCTTTCAGGGTCTGGACCGCACTTGGGGTCTGGTCTTGGCTGTCGGGCATCGCCGGGCTTCCTTCCGGCCCGCCGCTGCAGGCCGGTGCTTGCGGGGTTTTCTCAGGCGCTCTTGCGTACCGGCACGGCGGCCGCCGCGCTTTCCTGGCGCAGGCGGTCGAGCAGGTCGTGGCCGGCCAGGGTCAGGTGGTGGACCACCCATTGCTCCTGGCCGGTCCAGGAATGCTGGACGCTGCCGCAGAGCAGTTGCGCCTGGTTGAGCAACTGCAAGTGGTAGGCCACCGCCTCGCGGCGATGACCGGGTAGCTCGCGTGCTTCCCAGTGCTGGCCGAAGCCAAGGCTTTCCAGATGCTCCAGCAGATCCCTGATCAACCCCCAGTCGCGTTTCATCGGCATGCTCCTTGTCTGCGTCGCGGCCGGCCGTTCCGGCTACCTAGAAGCGGAGTCGCGGCGGCCGCGATGGTTCATTCTTTTTCGCCGGCGGCCCGCCTGTCCGCACGACGGAACCGCCGGGCGCCGGCGTCAGTCGGGAGGAATGCCGTTGCCAACGGTCGGTGTGCGGACTGGCGCGAGAGCTGGAGCGCAGCTTCACTGAGCAGTGACCTTTCCCGTATCCCGGCAGGAGCGCTCCGATGCAGGCTTTCATGGTTCATTTCTCAGACGCCGGACAACCCGGCCGGACCGTGCTCACCACTTTCGCGCCAACCCTCAGCACCAGCGAGGCGCACGTTCGCCTGCAACTCTGCTATCCCCTGCTGTTCCCGCAGCGTCTGAGCGCGGTACGGGTCTACCCCCTGCTGCCGGCGGCGGCACGCGAGTGAACGCGGCCGCCGGGGCGCCTCAGCCGTTGACTACCGTACCGCCGTTGACGTGCAGCACCTGGCCGCTGACGTAGGACGAGTCGTTACAGGCCAGGTAGACGTAGCTGGCGGCCAGCTCTTCCGGCTGGCCGGGCCGGCCCATCGGCGTATCCGCGCCGAAGTGGGCGACCTTCTCGGCGCTGAAGGTGGACGGGATCAGCGGCGTCCAGATCGGGCCCGGGGCCACGGCGTTGACGCGGATGCCGCGGTTGACCAGGTTCATCGACAGCGACCGGGTGAACGAGGTGATCGCGCCTTTGGTCGAGGAATAGTCGATCAGCTGGGGGTTGCCCTTGTAGGCGGTGATCGAGGTGGTGTTGATGATCGCCCCGCCCTTGCCCATCAGCGGCAGGGCCGCCTTGGTCAACTGGAACATGCCGAAGATGTTGGTGCGGAAGGTCTTCTCCCACTGCTCTTCGCTGATGTCCTCCAGGCGCGCCTGCGGATGCTGCTCGCCGGCGTTGTTGACCAGCACGTCGAGGCGCCCCCATTTCTGCCTTAGCGTGTCCACCACCTGGCGGCAGAAGCCGGCGTCGGCGACGTCGCCGGCGAACGCCAGGCACTGGCGGCCGAGCGACTCGATGATCTCGCGGGTCTTCGCCGCGTCTTCGTTCTCATCCAGGTAGACCAGCACCACATCCGCCTTCTCGCGGGCGAAAGCCACCGCCACCGCGCGGCCGATACCACTGTCGCCGCCGGTGACCAGGGCCACCTTACCCTCCAGCTTGGCCGCCGGACGGTAATCGGCGGAAACGAACTCCGGCTTCGGCTGCATCTCGCTTTCGTGGCCGGGACGTTGGTCCTGGTGCTGCGCCGGCAGGGTCTGTCGCTGTTCGCTCATGGTGGTTTCCTCTCTGTCGGACGCCTCAGGCGCGTTCGCCGCGCAAGGCGCGTTGATGGAATTCGGGCAGGCGCCGCAGCGCCCAGCGGGTGGCTTCCCGGCGCATCCGCGCGGGGTCGCCGTGGAAGCGCTCGCGGCGCGAGAACAGGGCGAGGCCGGCGGGCAACCGGAAGGCCCAGGCGAAGCACACGGTACCGGGCGGGATGCCGTCCTTCGCTTCACTGCCGAGCAACCCCGTGACCGCCAGCGCGGCGCTCGCCGGACTGCGTTGCAGGGCCGCCCTGGCCATGGCCTCGGCGACCTCCACGCTGGTCAGGTTGAAACGCTCCAGCCAGTTCGGGTCGAGCCCCAGCAGGGCAAGCTTGGCCGCCGGCGAATAGACGACGAAGCCGCCTTCCATCACCTTGCCGCTGCCGGCCACCGCCGACAGTTCGGCGCTGATCTGCCCGGCAGTACAGGATTCCGCAGTGATCAGGCTGAGGTCGGCGCTACGCAGGTAGGCCACCAGGCGAGAGGCCTCGTCCGCGAGTTGCAGGTCGGGCATGGCACGCTCCTCAGGGCGAGATCGGGTCGCTGGCGGGAAAGGTCTCCTTCAACGCGTCGTCCAGCTGGCGATCCTCCGCCACCTGGGGCCGGGTGGTGCCGCCACAGGGGCAATCGGCGTCGCGACACGGCTCGCCCTGGGGGTGGCCGCTGGCGCAGGCCGCGCAGCAATAGTGCTGGCCGTCGCGTTCGACGGCATCGGCGCCGGGCTGGCAGGTGCATTTGGGACAGGCACAGGTTTCGCTGTTCATGGGCAGTCTCCAGTGGGATTCACTTGCTGTGTTCCGGCGAGGTCACCGGGCGTAAGCCACGGGGGCCGGTCCAGCCCCAGAGGACCAGGCCGAGCACGGGCAGGAGCAGGATCAGCAGCGACCAGCCGAGCTTGCGACTGGCGGAGCTGTCGCTGCGGAGCACGCTGTTGATGGCCCAGGCATCCACCAGGAGCAACAGGACCAGCAGCGCGAGGATCAGGTAGGCGGTATCCATCGGGGCCTCCTCGGCATCTCGTTGCACGGTGGAGGCCCTGTGCGCCGGGGGAGTTCCGCCTTTTTCGCGGACGGTCAGCCGCGCCCGAGCTGGCGCCGCATAGCCGCGCTGATGCGCTGGCGGGTGCCGGCGTAGTCGGCCCAGGGATCGTCGCCGGCGAGTTCGTCGAGGCGCTGCGGCAGACTGCGCAGGTTCCATTGGTTGGCGCCCTGCAGCGAGTCGAGTTCCTCGCGGAACACCGGTACCGACACCGGCAACCCTTCGCGGGCGCGCACCGAGTAGGCGGCCACGGTGCTGGCGCCGCGGCTGTTGCGCAGGTAGTCGACGAAGATCTTGCCGACCCGGTTGCGCGGCCCGGAAACCGCCGAGAAACGCTCCGGCATCAGGCGCGCCAAGTGCTGGGAGATGGCCTGGGCGAAATCCTTGACCTCGTCCCAGCCATGCCGGCGCTCCAGCGGCACCAGCAGGTGCATGCCCTTGCCGCCGCTGGTCTTGAGGAAGGCGCGCAGGCCCAGCTCGTCGAGCAACGTCAGGCTCAGCTGGGTCGCTTCGAGCATGCGCTTCCACGGCAGCGCCGGGTCCGGGTCGAGGTCGAGGACGAAACGGTCGGGCCGCTCCAGGTTGGCCAGGCTGGCGTTCCAGGTATGGAATTCGATGCTGCCCATCTGCACCGCGCCGACCAGCGCCTCGGCGCTGCGGATTTGCAGCAGCGGCGGATGACCGGGATCGAGCGCCGGGTCGAGCTGGACGATGCCGGGGATCTTCAGGCGCGCCGCGTGCTTCTGGAAGAACAGTTCGCCGCCGATTCCGTCGGGGCCGCGCACCAGCGACACCGGGCGCTCGCGCAGGTCGCGCAGGAGCAGGTCGGCGTAGCGCGCATGGAACTCGGCGAGTTCCAGCTTGCTGGCCTGGATCGACGGGTCGATCAGCCGCTGCGGATGGCTGATGCGCACGCCGGCGGTGGCCGCCCGCGACGCACCGGCGCCGGCCTTGCGCGCGCCGCGCAGCGGCGGCGGGCCGGCGGGACGCTCGCCGGTCACCTCGCGCGCCGGCTTGTCTTCGCGCAAGCCGTGGAACACTGCCTGGCGGATGATCCCGCCAGGGGTCATCTGCGCATAGGAAACCTCGCACAGCTGTTGCGGGCGCACCCACTGCACCGACCCGGTCTCGCGCGCCGGCGGCACCTTCGCCAATGGGCTGGAGCGGACCGCGAGGGGTTCCAGGCGCTCACGGACCTTCTTCAGGCTGGCCGCGGTGAAGCCGCTGCCGACCTTGCCGGCATAGCGCAGCCGGCGCTCCTCGTCAGGGCTGTAGAGGCCGAGCAGCAAGGCGCCGATATGCCGGCGAGAGCCCTTCGGCTCGGTATAGCCGACGATCACGAACTCCTGGCGCAACTGGCACTTCAGCTTGATCCAGTCGTTGCTGCGGCGCGAACGGTAGGCGCTGCCCAGACGCTTGCCGATCACGCCTTCGAGACCGAGCTTGCAGGCGCTGGCCAGCAGGTCGCGGGGGTCTTCCGCGAGCGTCGCGGAGAACCGCAGCGGGTCTTCGTCTCGCCCTTCCAGCAGCGCCTCCAGGCGCGCGCGGCGCTCCTCCAGGGCGACATCGCGCAGGTCCTCGCCTTCGTGGTACGGCAGGTCGAAGAGGACGTACAGGATGTTCTCGCCGCGACCTTCCTCGAAGGCGTTCTGCAGGGCCTGGAAGTCCGGTCGACCCTCCTCGTCGAGGACGACCAGTTCGCCGTCCAGCCAACTGCGCTGCAGACCGAGCCCGGCCAAGGCCTTCTCCAGGTGCGGCAGGCGTTCGGTCCAGTCATGGCCGTTGCGGGTCAGCAGGCGCACGTGGCCGTCTTCGATGCGGCTCATCAGCCGATAGCCGTCCAGCTTGAGTTCGTAGGCCCACTCCCCTCGCGGAGGCTGCTCGACCAGGCTGGCCAGCTCGGGGGCGATCCATTCGGGCATCGGCGTCTTCCCCCCGCTCTTGCCGCGTCGCGCCGGCCTGGCCGCGGGCGTGGCGGCTTCGCCATGGCGGGGCAGCAGCGTACGCTCGCTGAGCACGCTGTCGGGACGCTCCTTCAGCACGTCGAAGCGATCCAGGCTGCGCGCCTCGCCGTCCTTGGCCTTGACCAGGAACCACTGGGGCTGCTTGCCGCGCAGGTTGGTGCGGATCAGGTGCCAACGCCCGGAGAGTTTCTCGCCATCCAGGGCGAAGCTGAGATGGCCCTTTTCCAGGCCCTCGCGCGGATCGTCCAGAGGCGTCCAGGCGCCTCGGTCCCAGACGATGACATCGCCGGCGCCGTAGTGCCCCTGGGGGATGCTGCCTTCGAAATCGGCATAGTCCAGCGGATGGTCCTCAACCTGCACCGCGAGCCGCTTCACCGCCGGGTCGAGGCACGGCCCCTTGGGCACCGCCCAGCTCTTCAGGGTGCCATCCAGCTCCAGGCGGAAGTCGTAGTGCAGGCGGCTGGCGTCGTGCTTCTGGACGCAATAGCGGAGCAGCCCGGTGCTGTCCTTGCGAGGCTTGCGGCCACTGGGCTCCGGGGTCTGGCGGAAATCGCGCTTGCGGGCGTACTCGGCGAGCGGCTTGCTGCTGGGCATGGTGGGCTCCTCGGTGGTCAGACGCCGGGGCAGACCGGCGCGCTGTGCAGGACCATGTCGATGGCTTTCCCCAGTTCCTCCAGGGTCACCGGTTTGAGCAGCACCGGATAGGGTGCCGCCGGGTCGATGCCGACGCGAGCGCTGTCGCTGAGCAGGATCACCCGCATCCGCGGGCGCACCGGCAGGCTGGTTTCGATGAGCATGCTGCCGCTCAGAGGACCTTCGAGCTGCTCGCTGAGCAGGAACAGGTCGATCACCGCGTCCGAGGCCAGGTGGTCGAGGGCTTCGTCGCGACTCGCCGCGCTGAGCACCGCGTAGCCTCGATCGAGGAGGAATTCCTCGATCCGCCAGAGCTGGTCGGCGTGTTCTTCGAGGACCAGGACGATCTTGTTTTCTCCGTTCACCATGGTTCTCCCTGTCGGATTGTCAGGAAGGCTTCGCTGCAAGGTTCGCGCCGTCCGCCCCGCTTGCGCCGGAGCAGCGTGACCACGGCGATTGGGCGCGGACTGATCGCAAAGTGCGATCAGCAGAGTGCCCGGAAGGCGCCTGTTCATCGTGCAGATTGCCCGACCCGCGCGGACCGCTGGTAAGCCCGCCGGCACCAACCACGTCGACCGGGGTCCAGCCTGAGAGACCGCGAGCGAAGGAGCCAGCCATGCGCCCTGCCCCAGAAGACGCCGCAGACGATGCGTTCGACCAGCGCGAGTATCCGATCCCGGAGCGCCTGGAAAGCCAGCGCCGCGCCTGGCGTTTCGAACGGGCGGGCCTGTGGGTCCTGCTCGGGGTGATCCTCCTGGCGCTGACCGGGGTGTTCGCCGGCGGGCCTCTGAGTTCGCGGACGCTGGTCAGCGACAGCGGCAGGCTGACCCTGGCCTACGAGCGTTTCGAACGCAGCGGCGCCGCCAGCCGCCTGCGCATCGATCTGCGCGGCGCGCCGGGCACCGAAGTTGGCGTGCGCCTGGGCGGCGGACTGCTACAGGCGCACAGCATCCAGAGCCTGCAACCGCAACCGCTGCGCAGTCACAGCTGGCGGGGTGGCCTGGAACTGGAGGGAAGGCTCGACGAAGACGGTCGCCTGAGCCTGTTCCTGACGTTGTTGCCGAACCAGCTCGGCGAAGTCGCCAGTCGACTGGAGTTCGCCGGCGAGAGCCTGGCCTTCGACCAGTTCATCTACCCCTGAGTCATCCGTTCCGAGGAGGCGCACGATGGATTCCATACTGCGAGCCGCCGCGCTCTACCTGGTCCTGCTGGTACTCTTCCGCATCGCCGGGCGGCGTTCACTGACCGACATCACCACCTTCGACCTGCTGCTGCTGATGATCATCGGCGAAGCCACCCAGCAGGCGCTGCTGGGCGACGACTTCTCGCTGGTCAACGCGGTACTGGTGATCATCACCCTGATCGTCATCGACGTCGGTCTGTCCCTGCTCAAGCTGCGCCATCCGAAGCTCGACACCCTGATCGAGGGCTCCCCGACGCTCATCGTCGAGTACGGCAGGCCATTGCACGCACGCCTGGCCGAGGCCCGCCTGCGCGAGGAAGACATTCTCCTGGCCGCCCGCGAGACCCAGGGCCTGGAACGCATGGAGCAGATCCGCTTCGCCATCCTCGAGAAGAACGGCAAGATCTCGATCATTCCCGATCGCGGCGACTGACGCTGCGCGCGTGGCGCATCAGCAGCGGCTGGATGCTCAGGCCGTGCAC
Source organism: Pseudomonas sp. PS1(2021) (assembly GCF_020405165.1). Lineage (NCBI taxonomy): Bacteria > Pseudomonadati > Pseudomonadota > Gammaproteobacteria > Pseudomonadales > Pseudomonadaceae > Pseudomonas > Pseudomonas sp. PS1(2021). The sequence continues at coordinate 2,154,548 of NZ_CP084484.1, forward strand.
GCAGATGCTCAGGGCGACGAGGCTCAGCACCAGGTCGCTGGCGGTATGCGCGAGCGCCGTAGGCAGCCCCTGGTTCAGCGCGTAGCTGAGGTAGTACAGGCTGCCGATGCCGCGGATGCCGAACCAGCCGAGCAGGCGCCGCTGCGCCGGGTGCATCAGCCGCCGGCCGACCAGCAGCCAGACCATCGCCGGCCGGCACACGCAGAACAGCAGCAGCGCCAGCGGCAGCGCGCGCCAGTCCCAGTGCTGGTAGAGCATGGCGCCGAGCAGGGTCACCAGCAGCACTTCCAGCGAGCGCTCCAGCAGGTTGCCGAAGGAGAGCACGTCGAGCATCACCGCGCCGGCCGCCACCTTCGGGTGTTCGCTGCGGTCGGCGCCGTACTCGATGGCGCCGCTGGCCTGCCCTGCCTCGCGCACGTCGGCGGCGGCCGCCTGCGCCTCGGCCGGTGCCGAGGCGCGCCCCAGCGTCGCCACCTCGGCGTGGCGCAGGCCGATCCCGGCGGCGAAGCTGGCGAGGAAGCCCCAGCCGCCCAGTGCGTCGGCGCCGACATAGGACAGCGCGATCAGCGCCAGGGCGAGGAAGTCGTTGGCCGACACCGAGGTGTCGGTGTGCCGCGCCCGCAGGTGGATGGCCAGGCGGCCGAGACCATGGCCCAGGCAATAGCCCACCAGCAGGCCGAGCGGAATCGCCCAGAGCACGTCGCGCAGCAGCCAGTCCAGGCCGCTGCGGTCGAACTCCCCGGGCAGGCCGCCGCCCTGACCGATCAGCAGCAGGGCGGCGATGACGAAGGGGAAGGCGATGCCGTCGTTGAGTCCCGCCTCGCCGGATACGGCGTAGCGCAGGCGGTCGTCGTCGCCGGCGTGGTTGACCTGGATGTCGCTGGCCAGCACCGGATCGGTGGGCGCGAGGATCGCCGCGACCAGCAAGGCCAGCCCCCAGTCCAGGCCGAACAGGAAATGCGCGCCCAGGGTAAGGCCGAGGATACAGCCGAGCAGGACTGGTCCGGCCAGCAGCCAGGCAGCGGTCCAGGCCGGCGAGCGCAACGGCAGGCGCAGCTTGAGGCCGCCGATGAACAGCGAGATCAGCAACGCCGCCTCGCTGAGGTGTTCGAACCAGCCGCTGATGTCCGCCAGGCCGCTGCGCCAGGCGTGCAGCCCGGCCGGGCCGATGGCCAGGCCGAACAGCAGGTAGATGAACGAGGTGCTGACCGGCAGCAGGCGCAGGTAGGCCGAAGCCAGGCCGAGCGTCAGCAGGATGCAGCCCAGTACCAGCAACCACAGGCTGAAACTCATGCCTGGCCAGGCTCCGCCCGCGGGGGCGTTACTTGGATGGGTGCGCCTTGGCCAGCGCGCGGGCCATCTCCAGGTGATGCTTCAGGGCCGGCAGATGGGTCTTGGCGAATGCCTGCAGTTCCGGGTCGGTCAGGTTGTCCGCGGCCTGGGTGAACAGTTCCACGGCTTTTTCGTGAGCCGCCACCTGGTTATTGGCGTAGGCCGGGTCGAAGGAGGCGTCGCGCAGGTCGAGCAGGGTCGCCTTGGCCTTGTCGGTCAGGCTGGCGTCGTCTTCGACCTCCAGTTTCTTGCGCTCGGCCAGGCTGCGCAGTTCGGCGTTGACCTTGCCGTGGTCGTCGATCATCTGCTTGGCGAATACCTTCACATCGGCGGCAGTGCTCTTTTCCAGCGCCATCTTGCCGGCTTCGATTTCCGCTACGCCGGCCGCCGAGGCCTCGCTGACGAAGGTCTGTGGCGCGGTCTTGTTCATGTCCTGGGCGTTGGCGAAAGGCAGGGCCAGGACCAGCAGGAGCCAGGCGGCTCCCTTGAGGGGAAGGCTGATTGCTCTGTTCATGGTCGACTCCGTTGGCGTGACAGGGAAAAAATGCCGGGACTTCGGCACAACGCACCTCGGCATCGTCGCTGCTGTGACGGCGCCGCCGGCCGACCGTTCAGATTTTTCGCCGACCGTGCCAGGCCGGGCGCCCTCCCCGGTCACCCCGGGCGGCTCGCCAGCGCCTCGATCCGCGCCCGGCTCTTCGGCCGGCGTACGGACAGCGGCGGTTCGACCCGCATCGGCGGCGCGATCGCGTTGCCCTGGAGATAGACGTCCCCGGTCGGCAGCCGGGCGAACGCATCGTCCTCCTCGAGACCTTCCAGGACCACGCAGGGCGCCAGTTCGCGGCACAGGGCCAGCAGATGGCGCAGCACTTCGGCGCCCTTCGCCGAGCGACGTGCTTCGCGGGTATACCGGCAATCGATTTTGATCACATCGGGACGGGCATCGAGAACGAAGTCCAGGTTGTTGTGCGCCGCGCCGAAGTCGTCTATCGCGATGCGCACGCCATGTTCGCGCAGGCGTCGGATGAACTCCCGGGTCGCGACTCTCTCGCCCACGGCGGTCTCGGTCAGCTCCAGCGTCAGCCTCCGTGCCACCTGCGGACGGGCGGCCAGCCATCGGCAGACCGCTTCCCACCAGGCATCCATCGCCGCGCTCTGGCGCGATAGGTTGCAGGCCAGGCGCAAGGTAGGCTCGGCGTTCAGCCGGTCGAGGACCGTGCCCAGCACGCAGCGATCGAGCAGGCGTACCAGGCCGAGCCGCTCCAGCGCCAGGATCAGTTCCTGGGTCGGCAACGGCGGCTCGCCGCTGGCGGCCGTAACCCTGAGCAGGGTTTCCCGGTAGAGCGGCTCCCATTCCGGATGCCCGGCATGCCGTACGGCCTGCCAGTCCAGGCGCACCCGACCGCGCGCCAGGGCGGCCTGGAAACGCCGGGCGAGGCGCAGGTCGCCGGCCAGGGAGGCGGCAACGGCCGGTGGGTGCTCGTGCTGGCGAGCCTGTGGGGAACCGTTCACTGTAGAGCTTTCCTTTCCTGGCGGCTGACGCCGTTGTCGTCGATCCAGTCGAACGCCACCTCGCCGCGCGTCCCGCCGTCCACCCGCCGCGGCAGGCCGAGGCGTCGTTGCGAGCGCGGAGCCAGCAGCGTTCCGGGCAGATCCAGGCGCGTCTCCCCTATCTCCAGCGCCAGCCCCGCCAGGGACACGAAGTACGGCGTCGGGTTGTCCACCCGCAGGGTCTCGTCGCGCAGCGCGAAGCCCAGTTCGGCGGCCGCGTCCTCGGCGTGCGGATGCAGGCCGTGCGGGCGGTACAGCACCTTCATCTGGGTTCGCAGGGTGACCGTGAGCCGGGGCCGGCCAGCGGCCTCGGCGGTGGCTTGCGGGGGGATCTCGTAGATGTTCAGCCAGTACAGCGATTCGCGATCCCGTGCCTGGGCCTGGCCGGTAGCCAGCAGGCGCAGGCTGCGCTGGCGTCCCGGCTCCAGGCGGAATACGGGCGGCAGCGGCAGGAACGGAGCCAGCGCGGTATCCGGTTCGCCGTCGAGGGCGCCGTCATCGACCCACGCCTGCACCAGCACCGGGTAGGGATTCTGGTTGACCAGCAGCAACGAGGCCTCGCGCTGGCCCTCCACGAACACCAGGCGGGTGCGCTCCGCGGTCACTCCGGCCTCGCTCGTCGGCGCGAGGCAAAGCATGGCCAGCAGCGCGAGCGCGCGCCTACTGGACACGGATAACCACCTGCGCCGTGGCCTCGACTCGCCCCGCCGTGACGCCGGGCTGGCTGCCGAGCGCGAGTTTCTCCAGGCGCGCGCGGAAGGTTTCGCGGTACAGGTCGATGCCGCCGCTACCGCCGTTGGCCTGGGTCGCGCCACCGATGGCGGGGTACCAGCCGGTAGCCTCGGCGTTGCTGCCGCCGGCGGAGTTCTCGTTGGCCAGGAGCGTCATCGGCGTGCCGTCGCGGTAGATGCGGATGCCGACCCCACGGGCAATGCCCGGCTCCCCGTAACGGTCGGAGAGCAGGTAGGACAGTCCGCCACTGGCGTTGACCAGGCCCAGCGCCGGGCTGGCCGCCAGGGCCCCGCTGGACACGCGGATGCCCAGCGCCGTGGCGCCGGCCCCGGTGCCGTTGGTCATGCCGCTCTGGCACTTGAAGGTGAGTTCGAAGGGCGCCTCGCGCACGCCGCCGCTATCGATCTCGGCCAGGGTGATGGACGGGAACTGCACGTGCGGGGTGACCGTCATCACCGCGCAAGTGGGATAGCGTTTCAGGGTCACGTAGCGGTACAGCCCGATGGCACCCGGCCAGTTGCTGTACCAGCCGCCCCAGTTGCCGCCCACGTGCGCCTGGCCGACGGTCGGCGCGGTCAGGCCCGGCCCCTTGATGGCGATGTAGGCCGCCGGCTGGGTGTAGGAATAGGGCTGCGAGAGGATCGTCGGCGAGTAGTAGCGGATCGCCTCCAGCGGCGCGCTGTACAGCTCGGCGCGTACCGCTGCGAGGTTCTTCGCCTTGACCAGCTGGAAGCCGCGCGAGTCTATGTCCAGCCCGGAGAGCTGGCGCTCCTTCCAGATCGGCGTGATGGTTTCCCCCGTCTCGACGTTGGTCAGGCGCAGCAGCACGTTGGGCCAGGCGGTCCGGTAGGCATCCTGCAGGCCGATGTCGTTGCCCACCGTGTCGGCGCCGGTGTAGTAGCCGCTATAGAGATCGTCGCCGTTGGTAGAAAACATCTCGTAGACGGCGTCCCCGGCGCTACAGCGGAAGAACACCCGTTCGGGGTCGTAGCCGCCGGTGGCGCCGTACTGGGTCAGCGGCGCCACCGCGCTGGCGATGAGCGTCGGATAGGGCTGGAAACTCTCGTCGCTGACGTTGACCACGCTGGGCAGGCCGAGCGAGCCATTGCAGGTGTCGCAGGCGCCGGTCCAGCTGCCGGCGGTACCTTCGCCTGGGCGGATCTGGGTGTTCGAGGTGGTCGTCTCGCTGCCTACCGAGGTGACCCGGTAGCAAGTCGCCTGGCCACTGGCGGGAAGCCCCAGCAACACGCCGAGGGCCAGCGCGGGCAGCAGGGGAAGCGTGCGGTTCATCTGGCGTTCTCCAGGTTGGAGTCGGTGGTGGCTGCCCGGCAGGTGCCGCGCAGGCGGATCAGCGCCTGGTCGCGAGACACACCGGCCAGGTCGTAGGGCAACTCGCAACGCTCCTTGCGCGCCGTTCCCCATTGCACCAGCAACCTGCCCCGCTGGTTTTCCGCGCGCGCATAGACCTGGCCGCCCTGCCCGACCATGCCGATGGCCGCCCCGCCGTCGTCGACCACCACGGCGCCGAGCGGCAGCACACTGCCGTCCTCGCGCCGCGCCTGGATCAGCAGCGGATGGCCGGTCAGCGTCCTGAACGTCACGCGCACGCTGGCACCGGCGTAGGGCGCGACCTTGCGCTCGGTTTCCAGCAGTTCGGCGTCGGGATCGATGCCAACGGGATCGAGTGAGATCGGGTTGTAGCGATAGGGCGACAGCGAGGGGGCCAGCGCATAGCCGTTGCCGTCGATGCGCGCGCCCTGCCCGCCGCGTATCGCGGCACCGCTGGCGCCCTTGGCCTCGACCAGGGCGAAGGTATCGCCGACGCTGGGGCCAAGGGTCAGCCCGTCGCGGTGGGCGACCAGCGCGCCACGGATGCCGCCGCTGTATTGCCGGTAGCGATCGCCCTGGGCATAGCCGGCATTCACGGTGGCCAGCGCCGCCTGCTTCTGCAACGTGCCGTTCCAGGTGGTGTCGGCGACCTCGCTGTCGCGGTTGGCGGACAGCGCGTAGCTCCAGGTACGCTCGTCGCCCAGCGTACCGTTCAGCCCGGTTTGCAGGCTGCCGCCACGGCTGTCGCCGGAGCGCCGGGTAGCCATGGCGCTGAGCGTCGGCGCCCGACTGGAAGAACCCAGCGGCATGGAGACGCTGAGGGTCAGGGTGTCGTTGCGCTGGCCGCTGCGCCGGTCGCGCCGGAGCAGCTCGACGCCAGGGTCCTGGTCGCCCTGCTCCTGGTAGTAGGTGGTGGTCTGCCGCGACCAGGCGAGGTTGTAGCTCAACTGCCCCCAGGTATTGGAGTAGCCGAACTGCAATTGGGTGTCGCGGCTCTTGCCGTCGTAGAAATCGCTGGAGGAGCCGGAAAGATAGAGGTTGCCGTAACCGCCGAGGGCCTGGCTCACCAGCAGGTTGAACTGGTTGCGCTGCTTGTAGCTGCCGGAATCCCAGGTGTCCCCGTGGCGCAGTGCGTCGCGCGAGCCGAGCACGTCGCCGAGTTCGCGGTAGCCTTCGGTGGAATAGCGGTAGCCGGCCAGGGTCAGGGTAGTGCCGGTGGGCTGGAAGGTCCGGCTGTAGTCGAGCCCGATGCGCCAGCCCTGCTTGCGCGCGCCATCCTCGACGCGTGCGCTGGAATAGGTGCTGTTCAGGCCGAAGGCGCCGAAGCGGGTGGCGAGGACGCCGCCGCCCAGCATGGCCAGGTAGTCGTCGGCGACACGCAGTCCCAGGTTGGCGGTCAGGGCGTTGCTCATGCCGCGCTGGTAGGTGAAGTCGGCGAACAGGTCGTCGCCGTCGCCATACTGGCGCGCCTGGCCCAGGGTGAAGCTGTAGCGCGACAGGCCGGGACGCATGGACTCCGGGACCGAGGCGAACGGCACGCTGAAGCTCGATACGCTGCCATCGGCTTCGAACACCTGGACATCCAGATCGCCGGCATAGGCGCTGTCGTAGAGATCGTCGATGACGAACGGACCGGGGGCGACATTCACCTCGCGGATCTTCCTGCCGTTCTGGCTGATCACCACCCGCGCCGCGGTGGCCGCGGTGCCGCGCACCTGCGGCGCATAGCGGCGCAGGGACTCGGGCAGCATGCGGTCGTCGGTAGCTAGGCTCAGGCCGCGGTAGCCGATGCTGCCGAGCAGGTTGCCGGCGGTGTAGCTCTCCCCCGCCGTCAGTTCGCTGCGCCAGGCCGGCAAGGCGCGCTGGGCATAGGTGCGGATGCTGTTCCACTTGCGCCTGGCCTGCCCGTTGTAGCGGGAATAGGTGTAGTTGGACTGGTGGCGCAAACGCCACAGGCCGAGGTTGATGCCGCTGTTCAGGCCGACATAGGCGTAGTCCGATCGTCCCGATTCGCCGCCGCGGTATTCGGAGCGATAGAGGTTGGTGTCGTAGTTGACGAAGCCCATGCTGTCGCCGGCGTCCCACTCCTCGGGGCTGACGTAGCCGCGCGGCTTGAGGTCGAGCAAGGCTTGCGGCACCGAGAGATCCAGGCGCAGGCGGGCGACGTCCAGGCTGAACCGCGAGCCGGGCAGGCGTGCACCGAGAAAGGCGCAGTGGCGCCCGTCGCCGCTCTTGCGCGGATCGTCACCAGGCTTGGCGCCGAGGCGCTGGCGCAGGAAGTCTTCGTCGAGGCAGGGCTCCACCGCGCCGCTGGCGGGGTTGGCGCGGAAACTCACTTCGCTGCGGCTGGCGAAGCGCTCGTTGAGGTAGACATCGACGTGATAGCGACCCGGATCGATCCGACCGTCCTGGTTGAAGCGCGACAGGTCGCCGCCGCCCAGGGAAGAGCCGAGCAACAGGCGATCATCGAATTCGTAGCCGGGCTGGGCATGACCGAAGGCGCTCGCCGCCAGCGCCATGCCGCCCGCCATCAGGGCCGTGCCGGTGCGGCAGCGGCGTTCATGGCGATAGGTCATGACGGATATCCATATGGGCGCCGTAGTCGTTGATCAGCAGCGCGTGCAGGCGCACGCGTCCCGGCGGCAGGGCTTCTCGGGTTTCGGCCTGCCATTCGGCATGGCTGCGCGGCTCCAGCATGCCGCTGCGCAAGCGCCAGCGGCGCTGGCCGACGCTGAGCGTGGCGCTGGCGAACGAGGCGTAGTAGCCGCTCGGGTTGTCCACCCGCACCGCCCAGCCGGCGCTGCGCCGGACCAGTGCGAAACGCAGTTGCCCGGGCAGGTCCTCGGGACGGCCCTGGATGCCCGCCGGACGGTAGAACAGCTTCAGGCGATTGCGCAGCATCAGCAGCATCTGGTTCCGATCCGCATGGCTGCTGTTGCGTGGCGGGATCTGCAGGACGTTGAGATGGAACAGCGATTCGCGATCGCCCGGCAGGCCCTGCCCGGTGTAGACGATGCGCAGCGTCTGGCCGCTGTCCGGGGCCATGCGGAATACCGCCGGGTTGACCAGGAACGGCGCGTCCGCCTGGTCCGGCGGCGCGTCCGGGGCGTCGATGTCGACCCAGGCCTGGACGACGTTGGGAAACGCATCGCGATTGCTCAGTTGCACGGTCTTCTCCCGTGCCTCGCCGGGATAGATCACCCGGGTCCCGGTCACCACCACGCTTGCCCGCGCCTGGGCGATGCTCGCCAGCAGGACGAGCAGAAGCGCCGATGTCCTGCCGGATCGGTACGAATGTCTGGGCATGCGGCTTACCTGGCCGGGCACGGTCCAGCGACCGGGCCCGGCTTTAGTGCTGGGAAAAGGAAGGGGCGGCGCATGCGCCGCCGGCATTCACTCGTAACGCAGCGTGTAGGTCACGGCGCCGAGTACCGGACCGGGCGTCACGGTCGCCGCTTCGGAGACGTACTGCACCGCGTAGTCGTAGCTGGTGCTGGTGGCTCCGTTGGCGAGCACGATGTCGCCGGCGGGCACCGCCGCGCCGCCGGCCAGGTCGACCGGGTTGCCGCCGACGCTATCGAGCAATTGCAGCGCCACGCCCGTCGCGCCGCTGGCGGCGGTGTTCACCAGGTTCCCGGCGGCGCTGGGGTTGGTGGCCTGGAACAGGGTGGTGAAATGCTCGTCGGCCGTCGGCGCGACGCAATCGGTGAGTTGCAGGGTGAAGGCGGTTTCGCCGGCGCTGCGGCCCACTGCGCCATCGAGGGCGCTCACCGGTACGCTGTCGAGGATCACCGTGGGGTCGGTGAAGCCGTTGACCGCGACCTGGCAGGTCTGGTCGGTCACTTCGCCGCTGAATGTGATAGTGTTTGCCGCCATCGCGGTTCCCGAAGCGGCAATTGCCGCAAAGGCCAATACCACTGCGCATGGGTTCGAAGTTCTGGTCATGCCTATGTTCCTTGTGTGAGGCAATAATCGTCCACCCGCCTTTTATTTCGGCCGGGAACGCGGTAAAGACTCGAACGAGTTCAAATCGATAATCAGTGGTGCGAACCACCGGTATAAGTATCCCGTGCACAGGCGTCGAGGTGAACGCCGAACGGCGGACTTATAAATCCGTTCGAGTGCCCGCCATTCGGGGAATTGCCTCGTTTCGCAGGGTACCGCCGCCTCTTCGTGCTATCCGTCGACATTGCAACGCTTGTATTTCCGACTATGGAACTCTGGCATCCCGGCCTCTCTTGCTTGTCTTCGCCAGTTTGGACTTATAATAAAAACCGTCATCCGTGTAATGCATGGATGGTGCCATGCAGTTAACTTCCAAGTTGGAAGTATGCACTTCCCTGTTATTCAACGAATAATTACCGTCGACTTTTCCCGGGCAATTTCCATGTTCACCCGCAGGCGCTTCTCCTTGCGCAGCAAGCTTTTTCCGCCGCCGCTCAGAAGTCCGGTGCGCAGACGAGTGCCAACGGCGGCGTGCGCACTCTCGTTGCAAGTGGGCGCTGCGCCGATGCTGTTCGGAGAATCCGTCTTGCGACAAGTCAACAACTCGAACCACGGCTTCGCCTAGCATTGAAAAAGTTCCTGCACGACAGTTGTCGGGCCTGTTGGTCGTCGCTCTGCCAAGTGCCTGGACATATTTCCGTTATCCACTGATTCGGAGTCCAACTTCGCCGAACGTGCCGGCTGCCGCGACTCTCGAAAAAATAGCCTGGAGAAACTCCGAAACAAACATTGCACATGGACCGTCGTCGCAACGGTCTCCCTCAATAGTTATTAAAAGAAGAGGTTCGCACCCATGGCAGGCAAGCATTACCAGGATGCCGATGTGCATGCCGCAACCCTATCCCGCCTCCGACTGGTATTCCGGAACTTCGAGCGCGTCTGTGTCGCCTTCTCCGGTGGCAAGGACAGCTCGGTCACCCTGCAATTGGCGCTGGACGTGGCACGCGAGTTGGGACGCAGCCCGGTGGACGTACTGTTCATCGACCTGGAGGGGCAGTACCAGGCCACCATCGATCACGTCAGCGAGATGCTCGGGCGTCCCGACGTACGCCCCTGGTGGGTCTGCCTGCCACTCAACCTGCGCAACGCCTCCAGCCTGGAGGAACCCTACTGGTGCTGCTGGGAGCCCGGCGCCGAGGCCGACTGGGTGCGCCCGCTACCGAAGCAGCGAGGGGTGATCAGCGACCCGGCGTTCTTCCCCTTCTACCGCTACCGCATGGAGTTCGAGGAGTTCGTCGCCGGCTTCAACGCCTGGCTGGCCAGGGAAGAGCCTACCGCGTTCCTGGTCGGCATCCGTTCGGACGAATCGCTCAATCGCTACCTGGCGGTCAAGCGCAGGAGCCGGGCGAAACAATGCGCCTGGACGCCGCCGGGCGGCTCCGCGCCGCTGGCCTGGAGCGCGCGCGACCGGGCCAACCCGCAGGCGGTGAGCTTCTTCCCGATCTACGACTGGCGTTTCGAGGATCTCTGGCGTTGCGTCGCCGACCACGGCTACGCCTATAACCGCCTCTACGACCAGATGTACCGCGCCGGCGTGCCGTTCTCGCAGATGCGCATCTGCCAGCCCTATGGCGACGACCAGCGCAAGGGCCTCGACCTGTTCCACCGGATCGAGCCACGCACCTGGTTCAAGGTAGTCCGGCGCGTCGCCGGCGCCAACTATGGGGCGCGCTATTGTCGCCAGCGCTTCCTCGGCTACCGTGGCGGCCTTGGCCTGCCGCCCTCCTTCGGCACCTGGCGCGAGTACAGCCAGTTCCTCCTGCGCAGCATGCCGCCGCCTCTGCGCGGCATCTACCAGCGGCGCATCGAGCGTTTCATCCTCTGGTGGAAGCAGCACGACTATCCCCTTGCCATCTGGCCGGACGCGGGGATCCCGGCCCTGGAGAATCGTCGCAAGCAGCCGTCCTGGCGGCGTATCGCGCTATCCCTGCTGAAGCAGGACATGGCCCGCTCGCTGTCCTTCGGCTTCTCCCAGGCCGATATCGACAGACTGGTCCCCGGTCGGGAGAAGCGCTCGTGATCCGCCCGCAAGACTGCGAGATCCTGCAGTGGCGCTCGTTCGACGACGAGGCCGCCTTCTTCGCCAGCATGGGCCGCTTCTTCGCCAGCGCCCGGGTGCGCCGCGAATGCGGCGGCTACCCGCTGAGCGACGGTCCCTACCACCGCTGGTTCGTGCTCCGCCGCCAGGGGGACACGCGGATACTGGGGTTCGTCAGCCTGGAGCAACATCCCGACGTGGTTCGCCTGCGCGATGCCTACCTGCGTGCGGAAGCGCGCGGTCGCGGGCTGTTCCGCACCCTGCGCGAGCGGGTCCTCGGGCATGTCGACCAACTCGGGCTGGCCTGTACCACCCGCGCGCCCCAGGCCTGCGCGCGCCTTCTCGAACCGCACGGCTTCGCCGTGCATTCCACCCGGGGTAGCTGGGTGACGCTCATGAGGAAAGCCCATGGCACAGACAAAGACACTGACGGAGCGAGCCGAGGCGCTGTTCGGCGAACTGCACGGGTTGCCGCTTGCCGAGCGGATTGAAGCCATCAACCGGATCCGCCGGCTGCTCCACGCGCACAGTCCGTTCGCCGAAGAGCCGGTCGATTGCGTGCAGTGGGTGCGTGCCGAGCGCGTCGCCGGCAACGACTACAACCCCAATACCGTCGCGCCGCCGGAGATGCGACTGCTGAGGCTGTCCATCGAGTCCGACGGATTCACCCAGCCCATCGTCGCCTATCCGCAGGCCGACGGGCGCTACGAGGTGGTCGACGGCTTTCACCGCCTGCGCGTGGGCAGCGCCAAGGGCGCGCTGCGCCAGCGTCTGCACGGCTACCTGCCGATCGCCGCGATACGCGCCGGGCGTGAAGGCGACAGCGAGCGCATCGCCGCCACCATCCGCCACAACCGAGCACGCGGCGTGCACGGCGTATTGCCGATGACGGCGATCGTGGTGACCCTGCTCAAGGCCGGCTGGAGCGAGGCCGACGTGGCCCGCGAACTGGGCATGGACAATGACGAGGTGCTGCGTTTCAAGCAGGTTTCCGGATTGCCCGAGCTGTTCCGCGAACACGTGTATTCCCGCTCCTGGGAGTAGCGGGCGGCGCCGTCGGCCGCACCGCTCGCCCAGGCTCAGGCCGCGCCGGTGGTCAGGCTGATGTGCTTGTATTCGACGAAGTCGTCCAGGGCGGCGACCCCGTTCAGCCGGCCGAGGCCGGACTGGCGGTAGCCGCCCTCCTCGAATTCGTCGTAGACCTTGGCCCAGTCGTTGATCCACACGGTGCCGGCGCGAATCTTCCGCGCCACCCGGAAGGCACGCGCGACATCGCGGGTCCAGACCCCGGCCGCCAGCCCGTACTCGCTGCGGTTGGCCAGGGCGACGCCCTCCTCCTCGTGCTCGAATACCTGCAGGGTCAGCACCGGTCCGAAGGTTTCCTGTTGCACGATGTCCAGGTCCGGATCATCGACCTCCAGCAGGGTCGGACGGTAGAAGGCGCCGGCCGCCAGCTCGCCCTCGGTTACCGGGCCGCCGCGGACCACCACCCGCGCGCCGGCGGCGATGGCCTGGCGTACGGCTCGCTCGACGCGCTCGACGTTGGCCTTGTCGATCAGCGGCCCCATGTCGCTGCGCGGGTCCGCCGCCGGCCCCACGCGCAGGTTTTCCAGGCGCTGCGCCAGGCGTTCGCGTAGCCGTTCGGCAACGCCGCGCTGCACCAGCAGGCGCGAACCGGTCATGCAGAACTGCCCGGCGAACACCGTCAGCGACTTCTCCAGCACGGGCAAGGCGGCGTCCAGGTCGGCGTCGTCGAACATCAGGTGCGGTGTCTTGCCGCCCAGTTCCAGGCCGAAGCGCTTCAGGTGCCGCGCGCCGGCGGCGGAAATCGCTCGGCCGGTGGCGCTCGAGCCGGTGAAGCTGATCACCGGCACCTCGGCCGCGTCGATCAATCGCCGGGCGCCTTCGGAACCCGATTCGCTGAAGATGTTCACCGCCCCGGCAGGCAGCGACGGCGCTTCGGCGATGATCCGCGCGACCATGGCGTTGGTCTGCGCGGTCTGCCCCGGCATCTTCACCACCGTGGTGGTACCGGCGGCCAGCGCCGGCGCCAGGGAGCGGATCATCAGCACCACCGGTGAATTCCACGGCACGATGATGCCGGCGACGCCCATCGGCTCGCGCAGCACCAGCGACACCACGTCGGGGCGCGGCGTGCCGCTGGCGCCCCGTTCGCTGCGCGCCAGGCCGGCGTAGTAGCGCAGCTTGCCCGGCACCATGCCGACCTCGAAGGCAGCCTCGGGCTTGATCTTGCCGTTCTCCAGGGCAAGCAGGTCGATGAGCGCATCGGCATGCCGCTCGAAGGCCGCGGCGATTTCCTCCAGGGCTTTCGCGCGCAGCGCGTGGTCGTCCTTCCAGGGACCATCTTCGAAGGCGCGCACAGCGGCGGCGATCGCCGCATCGGCCTCGGCCCGCCCGCCGTCGGCGTAGGTGCCGATCGGCTGGCCGCTGGCCGGGTCGAAGGATTGTCCCCGCTGCGCGGAATCGAGCCATGCGCCGTCGATCCAGTGTCTGGCGTGTCCGTTCATCTGCAAGTTCTCCTGGGTCGGTCAGGCGATGCGCTGCGCGAGGTGCTCGGCAACGGCGATGGTGGTGATGTTGGTGGCCACCGAAATGGCATCGGGGAAGATCGAGGCGTCGATCACCCGCAATCCTTGCAGGCCATGCACCCTGCCCTCCAGGTCGACCACCGCCCAGCGCTCGCCGGCACGGCCCATCGGCGCGCTGGAGGTCGGGTGGTGGTAGGTATCGAGGGTGGCGCGGATCGCCGCTTCGATCTGCGCATCGCTGCGTGCCTCGGGCCCTGGTCCGAGTTCGGCGTGGATCAGCCCGGCGAGCGGTTCGCTGCGGCCTATCCGGCGCGCCAGCTTGACCCCTTCCAGCAACCGCGCGCGGTCTTCGGCCTCGGCGAGGAAGTTCAGGTCGATCAGCGGCGCGACGGCCGGGTCGCGGCTGGCCAGACGCACGCTGCCCAGCGATTGCGGCCGGGTCAGGGCCACGGCGAGGACGAAGCCGACCCCGGTCGGGCTCATCTCGGCGGGGAACAGGTGGGTGGCGGTGATGTGCAGGTCCAGCTCGCCGTTCTGCGCCCGCGAGCTATGGGTCCAGAGCTTGGCACCGATCACCGGCGACTGCGCGCCGATGCGCTCCGGCCGGGCGGCATAGGCGTTGTAGTAGAACGGATGGTCCTTGAGCCGGCGGCCCACCGGCAAGTCGGCAAGCAACGGGATCGACAGCGCCTTCAGCTCGTCGGCCGGGCCGACACCGGAGCGCAGCAGGATCGCCGGGCTGCCGTAGGCGCCGGCGCTGAGGATCACTTCGCCGGCGTGGATTTCCTCGCCGGAGGCCAGGCGCACGCCCACCGCGCGCTTGCCTTCGAAGAGCACCCGGTCGACCAGCGCGTCGCCGCGGATCGACAGGTTGGCGCGAGCGCGCACGGCGTTGTCGAGATAGGCCATGCCGGTGTTGACGCGCACACCGTTGACGACATTCATCGGGTACGGCCCGACGCCGTTGGCGTCGGCGCCGTCGAAATCGGCGATGGCCTTGAAACCGTTGGCCAGGGTGGCGTCGACGAAGGCCCTCTGCATCGGCGAGAGATCGGCGCGGCTCAGTTGCCGCACCGGCAGCGGTCCGTCCCCGCCGTGCAGGGCCGGGTCGCCGCCCTGGCGGGTCTCCAGGCGGCGGAACGCCGGCAGCAGGTCGTCGTAGGACCAGCCCGGCAGGTTCCAGCGGGCGAAGTCTTCGCGCCGCGCGCGGATCGCCACCGCGCCGTTGATCGCCGAGCTGCCGCCGAGGACCTTGCCGCGGATCGCATGGATCGGGTGCCCGATCGCCCCCGGTTGGGACTGGTAGCCCCAGTCGCTGGAGGGGTCGCCGCCGACGCTGTCGCTGCTGGCGATGATCCTGGGGTAGTCCCAGGCCGGATAGGCCTGGCCGGCTTCCAGCAACAGTACCCGGCGGTCGCCGCGCTCGCTCAGGCGCCGGGCGAGGACCGCGCCGGCGGAGCCGCCGCCGACGATCAGCACATCGATCCTGCCGCCATCGAAGGCCTTGCGGGGCGTTTCCGCCGTGGCGCTGGCCACGCCGGGCGCGCCGCCGAGCAGCGAGCCCAGGGCGAGCGCGGCGGAGCCGGCGACGGTCTGCGCCAGCAAGGTGCGGCGCGCCGGGTTTTCGGGTTGGTGCATGGGGTTCTCCCGTATCCAGATCGATTGACGGGAGCAACGCTATGCCCGGCGCGCCCTCGGCGACAGACAGCGGAAGGCGAACCGCTGGTTCGGTTTTTCCGAACTCAGCCCGGCGGCAACAGGCCACGCTCGATGAGCGCGCGGTCCCAGGGCGCCGGATCGCCGATTTCCTCTTCGAGGAACTGGCCGAGGACGAGGATCTTCCGGGGCGTCCGTTGGGTCTTGCGGTAGACCACGGAAACCTGCCCGCCGTCCGGCGAGTAGCCAGGCAGGACCGGCAGCAGCTCGCCGGCCAGCAAGGCATCGGCGGCCAGGAAGCTCGGCAGGATCGCCAGGCCGAGCCCGGCGCGCGCACCTTCGAGCAACTGGTGCCCGGAGTCGGTGCGCATCCTCACCCGGATGCGGAACGAGGCCGGTTCGCCGTCCACCGGCAGACAGAGCATGCCGCCGGGCTCGCGGTTGTAGTAGACCAGCCCGTCGTGCGCCTGTAATTCCTCGGGATGCTGCGGCACGCCATGCCGCGCCAGGTAGTCGGGACTGGCGCAGAGCAGGTGGCGGTTGGCGGTGATCGGCCGCGCCACCAGGCAGGAGTCGTCCAGCCGGCCCATGCGCAGGGCCATGTCGAAGCGCGGTTCCTGGAGGTTGACGAAACGATCGTCGGCCTGCACGTCCACCCGCAATTGCGGATGGCGCTCGGCGAAGCGCGCCAGCAGCGGCGCCAGGTAGCGCGGAGTGAAGGCCAGCGGCGCGGAGAGGCGCAACTGGCCGCGCAGGTCGTCGTCGGCGTCGAGCACCGAGGCTTCCGCCTGCTCCAGCTCCTGTAGCAGGCGGCAGGCATGTTCGTAGTAGGTGCGACCGGGGTCGGTGAGGCTCAGCGGCCGGGTGCGGTTCAGCAGCACCCGGCCCAGGCGCCTCTCCAGTTGCTGGATACGCTGGCTGACTTGCGACTTGGTGGTGCCCAGGCGGCGGGCGGCCTCGGAGAAGCTATGG
Organism: Pseudomonas sp. PS1(2021); assembly: GCF_020405165.1. Classification (NCBI taxonomy): domain Bacteria; kingdom Pseudomonadati; phylum Pseudomonadota; class Gammaproteobacteria; order Pseudomonadales; family Pseudomonadaceae; genus Pseudomonas; species Pseudomonas sp. PS1(2021). The sequence continues at coordinate 2,170,712 of NZ_CP084484.1, forward strand.
GCGTCGACCACGCTGACGAAGGTGGTCATTTCGGCAAACTTGTTCATCGGTGTCCTTCTGCGATCCGCCCCCGCGGACCCCGATCATACGCTTTCCGCCGCCGCTATCCGCGCCTCGGCGACCCGACGCAGGCGGTGCATGGACTCCTCCGACTCGCGTTCGATGCGACGGCGCAGCAGGAACAGGTTGGCCAGGCGCATCGACCAGCCGTCGAAGCGGTATTCCAGGGTGCGCACGAAGCGGGTGCCGGCCGCGCTCGGCTGGCATTCGTAGCTCAGGCGCAGGTGCAGCCCCCGGTCGCCACGGGCGTTGGCGCGCCACAGGTGTCCCGGCTGGTACTCGACCACCGTCCAGGACAAGTGCCCGGCGCGGCCGCCGGCGTGGATGTCCTCCTCGAAGCGCGCGCCGGCCGGCAGCGGGCCAGCGGCGCCGTCGACCCGCAACGACGAGGGATGCCATTCCGGCCAGAGCCCCGGGCTGGCGGCGTAGGCGAGGGTCGCCTCGGGCTCGCGGGCGATCTCGATTCGGTGCTGCATGCGGGTCATGGCGTGCTCCTCGGCGGTTTCCGCTTCCCAGTGGAGGGTACCGTAGCACCAGTCCATCAACGGGAAGACCAGGTTGAAGTTGTGCGTCTGCATCAGCTCGCGACGGTGATGCAGTTCGTGCAGGCGGCGCATGTGGCGGATCCACGGCAGACGGCTGAGCGGATGCTCCGGCGGCAGGTGTTCGCAGGCGTGGAAGATCTCGTAGCTGAGGTAGCCCAGCAGCAGGGTCGCGGCGAACAGCGCGGCGAGGTTGTCGTTCAGCAGGCCAAGCAGGCTCCAGGCGAGCAGCGCGCCGAGGCTGAAGACCACCACCAGCCAGGCCGGGAACAGGATCACCCGCCAGTCGCGGGCCTGTTCGTAGCGCATCTGGCCGGCGACGAAGAAGCTGTGGTGGTCGCCGGTATGGCGCTTGTAGAACATCCGCCCCAGCGGGTGCTTGTGGTGGCCGAGGGACTTGTGGATGCGGTACTCGCCCCAGTTGAAGAACACCAGCGCGGCCGGCACCGTCAGCCATTCCAGCAGGCTCGGCTGCTCGAGTCGGGAGAGGAAGAAGACGATCCAGGCGCCGCCGTAGGCGAGGACGAAGCCGGCGTGCAGCCAGGGGTTGTAGCCGGGCCGGATGGCCGCGCGGTACTGCTGGCGAAAGGGTTGGGGATCGAAGGACATGGTCGGCATCTCGCGTGTGATTGTTATTGGCTGGGCCGCGAACCGGGCCGATCCGCCGGGGCGGAAGGGCTTGCATTCGAGTGTAGCGATGCCAGTCTTATCAGGGTAATGGATAAATAGAATGAGGATTATTCATGAAGCTGAACTTGCAGCAGCTCGACCTCAACCTGCTTCTGGTCTTCGATGCCCTGATGCGCGAACGCAACCTGTCGCGCGCGGCGATCCGCCTGCATCGCAGCCAGCCGGCGGTGAGCAACGCCCTCGCCCGCCTGCGCGAGCAGCTCGACCAGCCGCTGTTCCGGCGCACCGCCAAGGGCCTGGAACCCACCGCCGCCGCCCTCGCCCTGTACGTGCCGGTGCGCCAGGCCCTGCATCTGCTGCAGGCCGGCCTTGGCTCCCAGGAAACCTTCGATCCGCACACTGCGCGGACCTTTCGCCTGACGATGAACGACTATGCCCAGTTGCGCCTGCTGCCGGGCCTGGTGACCCGCTTGAAGACCCTGGCCCCGCGGGTGACGCTGGAGGTACGTCCCGACGAAGGCGCCTCGATCCCGGCGCAACTGGCCAGCGGCGAACTCGACCTGGCGATCGACTACCTGTACTTCGACGAGCCCGAGCTGGCCTACCGGCCGGTCGGCGAGGAACGCCTGGTGGTGATCGGCCGGCAGGGCCATCCGGCCTTCCGCGGCGGCCTCGACCGCGCCGCCTACGAGGCCGCGCAGCACGTCTCGATCCTGCCGCGGGTCGGGCGCGGCAGTCCGCTGGAGATCGTCCTCGGCTCGGCCAGGGTACAGCGCCAGGTGCAATTGCTGGTGCCTCACTACCTGACCATCCCGGCCATCGTCGCCAGCACCGAGCTGCTCGGCACCGTGCCACGCCGCCTGGCCGAGCGTTTCGCCGGCAGCCATGGTCTGCAACTGGCGGACGTCCCCTTCGAGATGGCCCCGGTGCAGGTCAACCTGATCTGGCATCGCCAGCAGGAAGCGACGCCCGGCCTGCAATGGCTGCGCGAGCAGATCGTGCAGATCGAACAGGGCTGAGTCGCAGGTTGCGCGCCAGGATCAGTCTTCCGTCACTTTCGATCATTGAGCGAGGCCTTTCCCGCGACCTATGGTGAGGCTGCGCCCCGCTGCCGGTCCCCGGCCGCCCCGGGGATACAGTCCAGCACCCGCCAGAGGAGCCACCGTATGACCAGCCTGCCGCTCGAAGCCAACGCCGCCGCCACCCTCGCCGAATGGCACGGGCTGATCGCCCGCCGCGACCTCTCCGGGTTGCCGCGCCTGCTGCACCCCGACGCCGTGTTCCGCTCGCCGATGGCGCACAAGCCGTATGCCGGCGCACCGGTGGTCTCGATGATCCTGAATACCGTGCTCACGGTCTTCGAGGATTTCGCCTATCACCGCCAGTTGGCCAGCGCCGACGGCCGCAGCGTGGTGCTGGAGTTCAGCGCGCGGGTCGGCGAACGCGAACTGAAAGGCATCGACATGATCCGCTTCGACGACGACGGCCGGATCGTCGACTTCGAAGTGATGGTCCGTCCCATGAGCGGCCTCCAGGCCCTCGGCGAGGAAATGGGCCGGCGCCTGGCCTCCTATCTGGCCGCGAGCAAGGCCTGAGGCGATAGCCTTTGGGCCAAGGCCCGACGCTGCCTTGCCAAGAGCGCAGCGTCGGCCCGCCGCGGCGAACTCCCGACATGGGTGCAACGCCCCCGCCCTCCCGCGTTCAGCGTCGACCCAAGCCACAGCGAAGGGGCTTGGGTAGTTCCGCAGCGAACCGGGCGAGGACATTTCCCAGCAAAAACGCCAGGTCGGTACTTCGCGAACCCGCGTCCATCGCGGCCATGACCCATATCAAGGACATCGGACGGCAATTCCGCCACTGTCCTGGCATCCGTCCGTTCTTTCCTGCCCCGTGCCGCCCCAGGGCCTCCACCCGTGAGGATGCTCCATGAGCAAGATGATGAAAGCCGCCGTATTCATCCAGCCCGGCCGTATCGAGCTGGTCGACAAGCCGATTCCCGACGTGGGGCCGAACGATGCATTGGTGCGCATCACCACCACCACGCTCTGCGGCACCGACGTGCACATCCTCAAGGGCGAGTATCCGGTCGCGCCCGGCCTGACGGTGGGCCACGAGCCGGTCGGGATCATCGAAAAGCTCGGCAGCGCGGTGGTCGGCTACCGCGAAGGCCAACGCGTGATCGCCGGTGCCATCTGCCCCAACTTCAACTCCTATGCCGCCCAGGACGGCGTACCGTCGCAGGACGGCAGCTACCTGGTGGAATCCGGCCGTTGCGCCTGCCATGGCTACAAGGCGACCGCCGGTTGGCGCTTCGGCAACCTGATCGACGGCACCCAGGCCGAGTATGTGCTGGTTCCCGACGCTCAGGCCAACCTTGCCCCCATACCCGATGGTCTCAGCGACGAACAGGTGCTGATGTGTCCGGACATCATGTCCACGGGCTTCAAGGGCGCGGAGAACGCCAACATCCGCATCGGCGATAGCGTGGCGATCTTCGCCCAGGGTCCCATAGGCCTGTGCGCCACCGCCGGCGCCCGGCTGCTGGGCGCCAGCACGATCATCGCCATCGACGGCAACGCCCATCGCCTCGATATCGCCCGTGGAATGGGCGCCGACGTCACGCTGAACTTCAGGGAGTGCGACGTGATCGAGGAAATTCTCAAACTCACCGGCGGGCGCGGCGTGGATGCTTCGATCGAGGCACTCGGTACGCAATCGACCTTCGAGACCGCCCTGAGGGTGCTCAAGCCCGGCGGCACCCTTTCCAGCCTCGGGGTCTATTCGGAAGACCTGACGATTCCGTTGTCGGCCTTCGCCGCCGGCCTCGGCGACCACCGGATCAATACCGCGCTGTGCCCCGGCGGCAAGGAGCGCATGCGCCGACTGCTCAATATCGTGGCTTCGGGCCGGGTCAACCTCGGGCCTTTGGTCAGCCACGAATACCGCCTCGACGACATCGTCGCCGCTTACGACCTGTTCGCCAACCAGCGTGACAACGTACTGAAGGTGGCGATCAAGCCGCACTGAGACCGTCATCCTATACTGCTGGACGGAGGTGGCGAACCCGTCGCGACCGACGAAGCGGGTTCCACCCATGGCGTCGGCGGCGCCCTTGCGCCGTCGCTTCGCGGGGGGATGGAGAGATACCGTCCATGAACCGAGCCAAGCTCTACCTCTGCTGCGTCGCACTACTGCTGGTGCCGGCCATCGCCGGTGCGGCGACTGCCGACTACGTCTACGGCATGCCGCTGGACGTGGCCAGGGTGCTGAGCGTCGACGAGGCGCCCAGCGATACCTGCCAGGTGGTGCGCGCCACCCTGGTGTACCTGGACTCCCACGGCGAGCGCCAGGTGTTGCACTACCTGAAGCAGGCGCGTGCGTGCAGCGACGAATGAAACGACGGAGGAAAGGACGAACGGTCAGGGTTGTCGTTTCATTTCACGAAATTTTCACCGCTGACATGGATACTGGAACCAGCTGAAGGACCAGCGCCCCATTGCATAGAGCCCACCATCGAGTGGGCTTTTTGCATTCCGGGCCGCGTATCGCCTGGCCTTGGGTTCAATCCCGCTCTTCCCTGCGCAGCAGTTCGCGCTTGCGCTCCACGCCCCAGCGGTAGCCGGAAATGTCGCCGTCGCGACGTACCACCCGGTGGCAGGGAATCGCCACCGCGATCCGGTTCGCCGCGCAGGCCTGCGCCACCGCGCGCACCGCTCGCGGCGCGCCGATCCGTTCGGCGATCTGCGCGTAGCTCGCCGTGCTGCCCGGCGGTATTTCCCGCAGTGCCTGCCAGACCCGTTCCTGGAACGCCGTACCGCGTACGTCCAGCGGCAGGTCCAGTCCCAGTTGAGGCGACTCGACGAAGCCCACCACCTGCGCCACCAGCCGTTCGAAGTCGGCGTCGCCGCCGAGTAGCTGGGCGCGCGGGAACTGGTCCTGCAACTCGCGCAGCAATGGCTCCGGCTCCTTGCCGAGGAGGATCGCGCAGATGCCGCGCTGGCTCTGCGCCACCAGGATCGCGCCCAGCGAGCACTGGCCGATGGCGAAACGGATCGCCGCGCCGGCGCCGCCATCGCGGTAATCGCGCGGGCGCATGCCGAGGCGTTGCGACGAGGACTCGTAGAAGCGGCTGTTGGAGTTGAAACCGGAGTCGTAGATCGCCTCGGTCACCGAGGCGGACGCCTGGCCCAGGCGCTCGCGCAGGCGCCGGGCACGATAGGCCGAGGCGTAGGCCTTGGGCGTCAGGCCGGTTTCGGCCTTGAACAGACGATGGAAGTGGAACGGACTCATGCCCAGTCGGGCGGCCAGCGCCTCTAGTGCCGGCGGCGTCTCCGCCGTCTCGATCATCCGGCAGGCCTGCGCCACCCGCTCGGCGCGCTGCTCCGCCGCCAGGCTGCGGTCGCCGGCGGCGCGCCGGCTGGGCCGATAGCCGGCGGCCTCGGCGGCCTCGGCAGTGGCGAAGAACTCGACGTTCTCGCGCCTGGGCCGACGCGCCGAGGAACTCGGGCGGCAATAGACCCCGGTGGTCTTCACCGCATAGACGAACGCCCCGTCCGCCGCCGCGTCGCGCGCCAGCACGGCGGCCCAGCGCTGTTCGTCGGTGTGGTAGGCGTTGCAAGGATCGAGCTGCTGGCTCATGGCGTTTCCCCTGTGGGAGCGGATGATGCCCGCAGACTAATTCGCCATTCAAGCGCAAGAACTCCGGTTCTTGCGCTTGAATTCGAGCAAGGCCATGTGCCCGGCTTCGGCAGGTGCGGAAGGCCGTCGGCTTGCCTACCCATCGCCAGGCGCCATAATGGCCCGCTCGAACCGGCGGAAGGATTGGGAACATGGCGTTCAAACGGATAGCACTGGCCTACTGCGTGCAACTGGATCGGGTGATCTCCATCGCCAGCGCCCGCCGCGAATACTTCTCCCAGGCCGAGCCGCGCAAACGCTTCGATTTCCTCTGCTCCAGCGAAGGGTGCCGGGCACAGGGGATCAAGGTATCGGCGAGCAACTACGACAAGCTGCCGCAGGACACCCGCAAGGCCGCGCACTTCAGCAAGTTCCCGCACTCCACCCATCTGTCGGATTGCGAATGGTTCGTCGAGGAGGACGAGGACGCTCTGCGCCCGGGCGAATCCGCCGAGGAGGCCGGCCAGCGGCGCATCCGCGACAAGCTGGATGCCTACGTCGAGGAGTTCGACCCGGCCATTGCCGAGGAGGCCGCGCCGCCGCAAGCGGACCCGGACACCGAGGAACACCCGCCGGCCTCCGCCGCAGTGCGCACCGACGCTCCCGCCGCGCCTCGGCAGAGAACGCAACGGCCACGGCGCACCCGCGATTTCGAACTGCTCGTCGACACCTTCCGCCAGGCCCGCGCCGAGCTGCCGGCGGAAGAGTTCAAGCAACTGGACATCCGCATCAGCGGCCTCGGCCGGATACCGCTGCGCGCCTATTTCCAGCACATCGGCTATGCCACCCCGGGCAGCGCCGGCAAGGTATTCTACGGCGGCGCCGACCTGGTCCGGCGCTACGGTGCGCCGAGCCGGCCGCAGGGCTTCCGCTTCAAGTTCCGCGACCGCATCGACGGCAAGCCGGTATTCCTCTACGTCGCTCCGGAAACCTTGCAGGGCTATCCGCATCGGCGCTACCTCGAAGACATCCTCGGTTGCGCCGAAACGGTGCGCTACTTCACCCTCTACGCCCTCGGGCGGCTCATCGAAGCGCCGAGCGGCAAGAGCTACAGCCTGGAGCCGGATGCCCTGCGCCACCTGGCGATCATCCCCGGTCCGGCGAAGGACGACGCCCCTCAGAGCTCGTCGTAGAGTCGGTCGCTGACCAGCATGTGCCCCGGCGCGTGACTGATGTACAGCTCCGGCTGAACCTCGGCGAGCACCGCCTGGGGCGTGACCCCGCAGGCCCAGAACAGCGGGATCTCGTCCGCCGCGAGCGGCACCGGGTCGCCGTAGTCGGGCCGCGCCAGATCGCGGATGCCGATCAGCGCCGGATCGCCCAGGTGCAGCGGTGCGCCATGGGTCATAGGGAAGCGGCTGGTGACCTGGATCGCCCGGATCGCCTCGGCGGCCTTCAACGGCCGCATCGATACCACCGTGGGCCCGGCCAGGCGACCGCTCGGCCGGGTAGCGATGGAGCTGCGGTACATCGCCACGTTGCGCCCCAGCTCGAGGTGGCGCAGGCCGATGCCGGCGTCGAGCAACGCCTGTTCGAAGGAGAACGAGCAGCCGATGGCGAAGGCGACGAAATCCGCCTCCCAGAAGGTGCCGATGTCGCTCACCTCGACGGGCTCCTGACCGCGTCGATGCACCCTGTAGCGCGGCAGGTCGCTGCGCACGTCGATATCCGCGCCGAGCCTGGCGAAGTGCGGCGAGCCGGGTTCGCTGACGTCGAGCAGCGGGCAGGCCCGGGGGTTCAGGGCACAGAAGCGAAGGAACTCGTCGGCCCAGGATTTCTGCAGGATCACCAGGTTGGCCTGCAAGTGGCGCTGGCCGAGGCCGCTGGTATGGCCGGTGTAGTCGCCGCGGCGGATCAGTTGGCGCAGGACCGGCGGCGGCAGTTGCGCGAGTTCGTGGAAGGTCGGTTCGGGCATGGCGGCTCCGTGCGCTGGCGGACGTCGTTGTTGGCAGGTTTGTAGAAGCGGACGGCGGTCAGCGTCCAACGAGATTTTTCCGCCGGGGGCGATCGGAAAATCCGAATCAGCGCGAACGCAGCCGCCCCACTCCTTTCTTCAGCGGCGCCAGGAGCATGCACTCCGGGCCGACGTTGGCCGCGTAGTCGGCCAGCACCGTCTTGCTCAACTCCACCACTTCGTCCACCAGCTCCAGGCCGGTGCCGCCGCGCCAGGACACCACCACCGGCAGGTTCGGCGGCGGCGGGCCGAGGCGCAGCAGGGTCAGTTCGCCGCGTTCCAGTTCCTGGCTGACCAGCGCCGGCGGCAAGGCGCCGACGCCGAAGCCGTCGCGCAGCAGGCGGGTCATCGCCGCCACCGAGTTCACGCAGTTCAGGCGCGGCGCCGCGACGCCGTTGGCGTGCAGCAGGCCGAGCACGTCCTGGTGCGGCCGCGAGTGCTTGGAGAAGGTCACCACCCGCTCCCGCGCCAGGTCCGCCAGCGAGGCGTAGTCGCGGTGGTAGATCGAGCCGGTGGAAACGATCCAGCGCAGCGGATAGCTGCCCAGTTCGAGGTTCAGCACCGACTCGTGGCGCAGCGAGTCGGTCTGGAAGATCAGGTCCAGGTAGCCCTTCTGCAACTGCTCGGAGAGGTTGCGCGCGGTGTCCGCCATCAGCTCGATCTCCACCGCCGGGAAAGTTTCCGTGACCCTGGCCACCAACGGGCTCAGCCAGGTGTGGATGACCGTGTCCATGGCGCCGATACGAATCCGTCCCTGGGTGCTGGCGCCGGTGTCGAGCGACTGCTTCAGCGCGTGCATGGTGTCCATCATCCGCTCGGCGTAGGCCAGTACCTTGTCGCCTTCCGGGGTCAGGGTCACGCCGCGCGAGTCGCGGACGAACAGTTTCACGCCGAGTTCGTCCTCCAGCACGGCGATCCGGCTGGAAATGGAAGCCTGGGTGCTGAACAGCTTCTCCGCGGTGAGGCGGAAGCTCTTCAGGCGCGCGACCCAGACGAAGGTCTCGAGGAATTTCAGGTTCATGTGGCGGGTACCGACGGGCAAGGGACACAAGGTGGCGGGAGCGAGCAGCTTCCATGCCAGCGCCCACCTTCCGGCGGCACATGATCGACGCATGACGGCCTGCTCCGCCATCGAAATTTCTTATCCCCGGCGGCCGCATAAATTAGTTGGACGCTCGCTGGCCAGCCTCGAAGAATGCGACCACCGGGTGCGACGGCGCCCACCGAATCTTCATAACACCAATAACGACGATCGGTGCCCCCATGGAAAAACACATGACCCTCGACGCCGGCCCGGACGCTTCCCGGGACGGTCATTTCGGCTGGTATCGCGCCCTCGACAAGCAGGAACGCCGGGCCTTCTGGAGCTGCAAGATCGGCTACGGCCTGGACGGCATGGACACCCAGATGCTCAGCTTCGTGATCCCTACCCTGATCGCCCTGTGGGGGATCGGCACCGGCGAAGCCGGCTTCATCCACACCATGACCCTGCTCGCCTCCGCCGCCGGCGGCTGGATCGCCGGGATCCTCTCCGACCGCATCGGCCGGGTGCTGACCCTGCAACTGACGGTGCTCTGGTTCGCCTTCTTCACCTTCCTCTGCGGCCTCGCGCAGAACTACGAGCAGTTGCTGGTCGCACGGACCCTGATGGGCTTCGGCTTCGGTGGCGAATGGACCGCCGGCGCGGTACTCATCGGCGAAGTGATCAAGGCCCGCGACCGCGGCAAGGCGGTCGGCCTGGTGCAGTCCGGCTGGGCCATCGGCTGGGGCCTCACCGCCATCCTATACTCGCTGATGTTCAGCCTGCTGCCGCCGGAAGAGGCCTGGCGCGCGCTGTTCATGCTCGGCCTGTTGCCGGCGCTGTTCGTCCTGGTGGTACGCCGGCTGGTCAAGGAACCGGAGATCTACCGCGAGGCCAGGCAACGCAACCAGGGCGCCGACAAGGTCAGCTTCTACGAGATCTTCGCTCCCGGGATGCTCAGCATCACCCTGCGCGCCTCGCTGCTGACCACCGGCGCGCTCGGCGGCTACTACGCCATCACCGCCTGGCTGCCGACCTTCCTCAAGACCGAACGCGGGCTGACCGTGCTCGGCACCAGCGGCTACCTGGCGATGGTGATCCTCGGCTCCTACGTCGGCTACGTGGTCAGTGCCTTCCTCACCGACCTGATCGGGCGCAAGAAGAACTTCGTCCTGTTCGCCGTCGGCTCCTTCACCGTGGTCCTGCTCTACACCCAGTTGCCGGTGAGCAACGGCGCCATGCTCTGGCTCGGCTTCCCGCTCGGCTTCTTCGCCTCGGGCATCTTCAGCGGCATGGGCTCGTTCCTCACCGAACTGTTCCCAACCCGCATCCGCGGCTCCGGCCAGGGCTTCTGCTACAACGCCGGGCGCGCCATCGCCGCGCTGTTCCCGATGCTGATCGGCATGCTCGGCCAGAAGCTCTCGCTGGGCCTGGGGATCGGCGCCTTCGCCGCGGTCTCCTACGGCGTGGTGATCCTCGCCGCCCTCAGCCTGCCGGAAACCCGCGGCAAGCAACTGGAACTCTGAGCCGTCGACCGAGGAAATCCCAGCATGCATCCCACTCCCCGCCTGGCTGCCGCGCTGCTCGCCGGCAGCGGGCTGGGCTGGCCGCTGCTCGCCCAGGCCGACCTGGTCGAGGACAGCCACGCCAGCCTCGAACTGCGCAACTTCTACTTCAATCGCGACTTCCGCCAGAGCGGCGCGCGCGACAACGCCGACGAATGGGCGCAGGGCTTCCTCCTGCGCCTGGAGTCCGGCTTCAGCGAAGGCACCGTCGGCTTCGGCGTCGACGCCATCGGCCTGCTCGGCTTCAAGCTCGACTCCGGCAGCGGCAGCGGAGGAACCGGGCTGCTGCCGGCCGACGGCTCCGCCGGCGGCTCCCAGGATGACTACGCCAAGCTCGGCCTGACCGCCAAGGCGCGGGTCTCCAACAGCCTGCTCAAGGTCGGCGCGCTGCACTTCAAGAGCCCGCTGGTCTCGGCCAACGACACCCGCCTGCTGCCGGAACTGTTCCGCGGCGCGCTGCTCGACGTGCAGGAGATCGACGGCCTGACCCTGCGCGGCGCGCACCTGGACCGCAACAAGCTGAACAGCTCCAGCGACTACCAGGTGTTCAGCGCCAACCGCATCGGCGGGCGCAGCGATGCCTTCGACTTCGCCGGCGGCGACTATCGCCTGACCCCGGCGCTGACCGCCAGCCTGCACCAGGGTCGGCTCAGGGACATCTACCGGCAGACCTTCGCCGGCCTGGTACACACCCTCGACCTCGGCGGACAGCGTTCGCTCAAGAGCGACCTGCGCTTCGCCCGGGCCAGCGAGGACGGCGGCTTCCGCGAACTGGACAACCGCGCCTTCGGCGCCCTCTTCAGCCTGCGCCTGGGCGCCCACGCGGTGGCCGCCGGCTACCAGCGGATCAGTGGCGACGATCCCTATCCCTACATCGCCGGCAGCGACCCGTACCTGGTCAACTTCATCCAGATCGGCGACTTCGGCAACGTCGACGAGCGTTCCTGGCAACTGCGCTACGACTACGATTTCGGCGCGCTCGGCCTGCCCGGCCTGAGCTTCATGAGCCGCTACGTCTCCGGCGACAACGTCGCCCGCGGCGCGGCCAACGACGGCAAGGAATGGGAACGCAACACCGACCTCGGCTACGTGGTGCAGAGCGGGCCGCTGAAGAACCTCGGGGTGAAATGGCGCAACGCCACGGTGCGTTCGAATTTCGCCAACGACCTCGACGAAAATCGCCTGATCCTCAGCTACAGCCTGGCGCTGTGGTGAGGTCCGGCGAGCAATGACCTGAAGGAACCTGCATGAACAACCTGTTGTTGAACTGCGATATCGGCGAGAGCTTCGGTGCCTGGCGCATGGGCCTGGACGCCGAGGTGATGCCGCTGATCGATTGCGCCAACATCGCCTGCGGCTTCCACGCCGGCGATCCCGGCACCATGCGCCGCACCGTGGCCCTGGCGGTGGAGCATGGCGTGCGCATCGGCGCGCACCCCGGCTACCCCGACCTGGTCGGCTTCGGCCGGCGCTCGCTGGCCTGCTCGGCGCAGGAAGTGGAAGACCTGCTGCTCTACCAGATCGGCGCCCTCGACGGACTCTGCCGCGCCCAGGGCACGCGGGTACGCTACGTCAAGCCGCATGGCGCGCTGTACCAGGACATGATGCGCGACCCGGCGATCCTCGCCGCCGTGCTGCGCGCACTGGCGGCCTACGACCGCACCCTGCCGCTGATGCTGATGAGCACCCGCGACAACACCGCGGCGCGCGCGCTGGGCGAGGCCCACGGCATCGAGCTGTGGTTCGAGGCGTTCGCCGACCGCGCCTACGACGGCGCCGGCTACCTGGTCTCGCGCAGCCAGCCCGGCGCGGTACACCACGACGCCGAGACGGTGCTCGCCCAGGCCCTCCTGCTGGCCCGTGGCGGGGCGCTGCGAGCCAGCGACGGCAGCGCCCTGGCGCTGGAGGCGCAGACCCTCTGCGTACACGGCGACAATCCCGCCTCGCTGGCTGCGGTGCGGCGCATCCGCGACGCCCTGGAGGCGGCATGAGCCAACCGCAACCGCGCATCGAGGTGGCCGCCATCGACAGCTTCGTCCTGCGCCTGTTCGAGCGCATCGACGAAGCCAACATGCCCTGGCTGCTGGCGGCGGAGGAAAACCTGCGGGCGGCGTTCGGCGCCGCCCTGCTCGACCTGGTGCCGTCCTACACCACCCTGCTCCTGCAATACGACCTGCTCCAGCTCGACCCTGGCGAGGCCCGCGTGCGGATCGCCGCGGCGCTGTCCGACTTGCGCCCGAAACGCCAGGACGGCGGCCGTCTGCACATCCTGCCGACCTGGTACGACCCGCGGGTCGGCCCCGACCTGGAACCCCTGGCGCGGCGCAAGCAGCTCGGCGTCGCCGAGCTGATCCGCCGCCACAGCCAGCGCGAGTACCGGGTCTTCGCCCTCGGTTTCAGCCCCGGCTTCGCCTTCATGGGGCTGGTCGAGGAAGCCCTGGCGGCACCCCGCCTGGCGACTCCCCGGCAACGCATCGCCGCCGGCAGCGTCGGCATCGCCGAGCGCCAGACGGCGGTCTATCCGCAGGCCTCGCCAGGCGGCTGGAACCTGCTCGGGCGCTGCCCGGTGCGCCTGTTCGACCTCACCCTGGACGGCTACAGCCTGCTGCGCGCCGGCGACCGGGTGCGTTTCGAACCCATCGGACACGCCGAATTCGTCCGCCTCGGCGGCGACGACACGCCCCTGGAGGTCCAGGCATGAACGACTCCATCCACGGCGGCCTGCGGGTGTGCCAGAGCACCCCGCTGGTCCAGTTGCAGGATCGCGGCCGCTTCGGTTGCCGCCATCTCGGCGTGACCCAGGGCGGCGCCCTCGACTGGCTGTCCATGGGCTGGGCCAACTGGCTGCTGGGCAATCCCCTGGACGCCGCGGTGATCGAGATCGCCCTCGGCGGTTTCGTCGCCGAATGCCGTGCCGACGGCTGGTTGGCCCTGGCCGGCGGCGATCTCGGCGCGACCCTCGATGGCCAGCCGCTACCGGCCTGGGGCGCGTTCGCCGTGCGCGGCGGCCAGCGCCTGGCCTTCGCCCACCCGCGCCAGGGCGCCCGCGCCTACCTGGCGGCGCCCGGCGGCTTCGCCGGCGAGCGCCAGTTGGGCAGCCTGGCCACGGTGGCCCGCGAAGGCCTGGGCGGCCCCCGCGCCGACGGCAAGGCCCTGGCCGCAGGCGACAGCCTCGGCTGGCTGGCCGATGGCGCGCGACCGCGCGCGCTGCCCCTGCCCAGCGAACGGATCATGGACTGCACCGGCGAAGCGCGCCTGGAGCTGATCCTCGGCGCGCAGATCGGCGACTTCCCGGCCATGAGCCTGTTCGATGCGTTCAACGGCGACTGGCAGGTGGATACCCGCGCCGACCGCATGGGCGTACGTCTGCTCGGCCCGCGCCTGGAATGCCGGCAGCAGTCGATGATTTCCGAAGGCATCGCCCTCGGCGCGGTGCAGGTGCCGCCGGACGGTCAGCCGATCGTCCTGCTCAACGACCGCCAGACCATCGGCGGCTACCCCCGTCTCGGCGCCCTCGCCCCGCTGGCGCTGGCGCGCCTGGCGCAATGCCTGCCAGGCCAGCGGGTGCGGCTGCTGCCGACGGTGCAGGAGGCGGCGCACCGCGAGCATCGACGCGTGCTGGCGGCCTGGGACGCATAGGCGTTTTTTTTGTTTGACGATGACTCCAGCCCGGTACTTCGCTGGACTGCGCCCAAGCCCGCTACAGCAGGTTTATCAAGGACTTAGGCGCATCCATCATATGCCGGTGCTTTCCGAAACTTGACCCGGCTTCCGGTCGCGTGGCTCCCATGTGGCTCTTGGAAACCGAGGTTTCCGAGGAGTCATCATGGCAAGAATCAAGCTCACCAAGTCCACCGTCGATGCCGCCAAGCCCCAGGCGAAGGCCGTCGAACTCCGGGACACTGTGGTGCCCGGCTTCCTGTGCAAGATCACCCCGGCCGGCCGCAAGGTGTTCATGCTCCAGTACCGCACGAACGCCGGCGAGCGCCGCAAGCCCGCCCTGGGCCAGTACGGGGAACTGACCGTCGAGCAGGCCCGCGTCATGGCGCAGGAGTGGCTGGCCGAGGTTCGCCGGGGCGGCGACCCCAGCGCGGCCAAGAATGCCGCCCGCAAGGCGCCGACCATGACGGAGTTTTGCCACACCTTCATGGAGGACTACTCCAAGCAGCGCAACAAGCCCAGCACGCAGCGCGGCTATCAGGGCGTCATCGACCGCTGCATCATCCCCATCATGGGGCGGATGAAGGTGCAGGACGTGAAGCGCCCGGACGTGGCCGCGCTGATGAAGAAACTGGCTCACAAGCCGGCCGAGGCGAACCGTGCCTTTGGCGTGCTGCGCAAGATGTTCAACCTGGCCGAAGTGTGGGGGCTGCGCCCGGACGGCACCAACCCTTGCCGGCACGTCCCGATGTTTCCGCCCGGCAAGGAAACCCGGCTCATCGTGGACGATGAACTGGTGCGGATCTTCCGTCACCTGGAGCACTTGGAAGCCGAGGGACTGGAGAACTACGTCATCCCGCTGGCGATCCGCCTGCAATTCGAGTTTGCCGCCCGCCGCTCCGAAATCTGCCCGCTGGAATGGGGCTGGGTTGATCTGGAAAAGCGCCGGGTGGTCTGGCCTGACAGCAAGACCGGCGGCATTTCCAAGCCCATGAGCGAGGAAGCCTATCGGCTGCTTTCGACGGCGCCGCGCCGGGAGGGCTCCCCCTACGTCCTGCCGTCGCCCAACGACCCGGCCCGGCATCTGACGCATGGCGAACACTATGGCGGCTGGAAGCGCGTGCTCAAGGCCGCCGGGGTGCCGCATGTCGGCACGCACGGCATCCGCCATCGGGCCACGACCGACATCGCCAATTCGGGCGTGCCGACCAAAGTGGGCATGAAGCTGACGGGCCACAAGACCGTGGCGATGTTCATGCACTACGTCCACACCGAGGACAAGCCGGTGCGCGATGCGGCCGAGCTGGTGGCGAGCCGGCGGCAGGCCATCACGGGCACGCGCCGCCCTGCGGAGGCGATGGCATGAGCAAGAAGACGCTTCCGGCGGCGGGGGACACCCCCGCCGCCCTGCCGGCCGGCTACGCCGGCATCCACAGCGGCATTGTGGAAGTCCTCGATGCTGCCCGCCATGCGGCGGCACGCAGCGTCAATGCGCTGATGACCGCCAGCTATTGGGAGATTGGCCGTCGGATCGTGGAAGCCGAGCAGCAGGGCAAGCGGCGCGCCGGGTACGGCGAACAGTTGATCGAACGGCTGTCGGCCGACCTGACCGCGCAGTTCGGGCGCGGGTTCAGCCGCCCGAACTTGCAGCAGATGCGGTCGTTCTTCCTGACCTGGCCAATTCGCCAGACAGTGTCTAGCGAATCTTCCCCGGCGCCGGTGGCGCGTCCCTGGCACCTCGATGAGCTGGCCCAGGTCTTCACGCTGCCGTGGTCGGCCTACGTCCGGCTGCTGTCGGTCAAGGACGGCCATGCCCGCCAGTTCTACGAGGCCGAAGCCCTGCGCGGCGGCTGGAGCGTGCGCCAGCTCGATCGCCAGATCAACAGCCAGTTCTACGAACGCACGGCGCTATCGAAGAACAAGGCGGCGATGCTGGTCAAGGGCGCCGTGCCGAAGCCCGAGGATGCCGTCACCCCCGACGACGCGATCAAAGACCCGTATGTGCTGGAGTTCCTCGACCTCAAGGACGAGTATTCGGAATCCGACCTTGAGCAAGCCCTGATCCGGCGGCTGGAGGATTTCCTGCTCGAACTGGGCGATGGGTTCGCCTTCGTCGGGCGGCAACGTCGGTTGCGCATTGACCAGACCTGGTATCGGGTCGATCTGCTGTTCTTCCATCGTCGGTTGCGCTGCCTGGTCATCATCGACTTGAAGCTCGGTGCGCTGACACATGCCGACGTGGGCCAGATGCACCTGTATTGCAACTACGCGAAGGAGCACTGGACGTTCGCCGACGAGAACCCGCCCGTGGGCCTGATCTTGTGTGCGGACAAGGGCCACGCCCTGGCGCGGTACGCGCTGGAGGGCTTGCCCAGCAAAGTAATGGCAGCGAATTACCGGATGGTGCTGCCGGATGCCGAAGTGCTGCAAAAGGAACTGGAGAACACGCGGCGTCTGATCGAATCTCGCGGAACGATCGTTTCCAAGAAGCGCAAGCGATAACCGGGCGTCCCGGCGTGCCGCCGTCGGGTTCGCGGGCTGCGCCCCGCGCTTCGTGCCGAATCGGGTCTATTCCGGCGCTGACCCCTGACGCCTCTCTCCCAGCTCGCCGGTCTTGGAACCGCGTGCTTCGACTCCCCAAAAGGCGAAAATTATGCAGTTGGAGGGGGGGCATGTTGTCGCTGACTGCACGTGCTGGGACTAGCAAAAACTTCTAGAATGGCAAAAAGCCTTCTGGTTCAAGGCGGAAAGTCATGAACTGGAGTAAGGCCATCAGGACGGTCTACGACCGGCAATAACGAAGGGGGAGACGAATGATCGGTCGTGGATCTGAATGGCGTCGTTGGGAACCGCATATCCATGCGCCGGGCACCGTTCTCAACAATCAATTCGGTGGTGGCTCTGCTTGGGACACTTACCTCGAAAGCCTTGAGGCCGCGACGCCGAAGATCGAGGCGCTTGCGGTAACGGACTACTATCTCACAGACACCTACGAAGAGGTCTTGTCGCACAAAGCGGCGGGCCGTTTGCCCAATGTGCAGCTCATCTTCCCAAATGTTGAACTGCGCCTAGATGTCGCCGCCAAGACTGGCTTTGTCAATTTGCACCTTCTCGTCAGCCCCGAAGACTCAAATCACGTCGCTGAGCTGCATCGCATTCTTCAACGGCTCCAGTTTCAGGCGCATGGCGACACCTTCAACTGCACCCGAGCCGACCTGATCTCACTCGGCAAGAAGGCCGACACGAGCATCACCGATGATCGCGCGGCCCTTGCACATGGCGCCACTCAGTTCAAAGTCAATTTCGACCAACTCCGCCGTGTCGTGCGCGAAAGCGAGTGGGCGAAAGCGAACATCCTCATCGCCGTAGCGGGCGCCGCCGGCGACGGCACATCGGGACTGCGTCAGGCGTCCGATACGACGATGCGCGAAGAAATCGAGAAGTTCGCACACGTCATCTTCTCAAGCAGTCCAGCGCAACGGGAGTTCTGGTCCGGACGTCGGAGCCTGACGCTCGATCAACTCCGCGAGCGATTTGGCGGATGCAAGCCGTGCCTGCATGGAAGTGACGCTCACGACCAGAAGACGGTCGGCCGACCCGTCGAAGATCGCTTTTCGTGGCTCAAGGGTGGCCTCGAATTCGATGCCCTGCGCCAAGCCTGCATCGACCCCGAAGGCCGCGCCCATGTCGGTACGGAGCCGCCGCGCACTGCGCTTCCGTCGCAGGTAATCTCGCATGTAACGATCGCCGATGGGGACTGGGCGACCACTCCTGACATCCCGCTAAACCCGGGCCTTGTCGCCATTATCGGCGCGCGTGGCTCCGGCAAGACCGCTCTTGCTGACATGATTGCAGCAGGATGCGATGCGATAACGCCCGTGGCATGGCGCGCGAACGAGAACGCCAGCCCCTCGTTCTTGGTCCGTGCTCGCAAGCTACTAGGCGAAGCGTCCGCCACGCTGACCTGGGGCGGCGGCGCGAAGGTCACGCGCTTTCTCGACGGTCGCGACGCGAACAGCCACCTGTCCTTTCCACGCGCGCGCTATCTCTCACAACAATTTGTCGAAGAGCTGTGCTCTGCGAATGGAGTGTCGGACGGACTTATCGCTGAAATCGAACGGGTCATATTCGAGGCTCATCCGCAGGACGACCGCGAAGGCGCCATCGATTTCGCCGAGTTGCGCGACTATCGCACCGCCCGCTTCCAGCAGGCGCGCGAGCGAGAGGCCGATGCGATCGCGGACGTTTCCGATCGCATCGCCGCGGAGTTCGAGAAAGAGGCGTCGATTGCTCACCTCACGGCCCAAGTCGCGCAGAAGGCCGGACAAATCAAGAGCTACAACCAAGACCTAGCCAAGCTCGTAGTCAAAGGCACCGAAGCTCAAGCCCAGCGGCACACGCAGCTAGGCCAGGCCGTCCAGGCGATCCGCGGGACGATTCAGGCCTACGGCAACCAGCGCCGGACCTTTCTTGCCTTGCAGGACGAAGTCGCCAGCACGCGCGCAACCAAGGCCCCGGAACTCTTGCGCCAGGCCAAGGAGCGCCACCAGCACAGTGGACTAAACCCGCAGCAATGGGACGAATTCCTGCTCATCTACAAAGGCGACGTGGACAAGAGCCTGGCCGGCTACGTGGCTTGGGCCGACAAGCAGATCGCGACCCTTACCGGCCCGTCCGTTCCCGCGGGCGATCCTAATACGCCGTTCTTCCCCGACACGGTTGACCTGACGACACTCACCCTGAACACGCTTCAGGCTGAGATGACCAGACTTGAAGCCTTGGTCAGCGCCGACAATCTCGTGCGAAAGCAGTATTCGGCCCTCTCGCAACGCATCGCCCAGGAAAACACTGCCCTTCAGACGCTCCAGTCGCGATTGACCGACGCTCAGGGCGCCGCCGCCCGTCGCAAGGATTTGCAGGCAGAACGCGATGCAACCTACAGCCGGGTCTTCCAGGCGATCATCAATGAACAGACGGCGCTTGCCGATCTTTACGCGCCCTTGATGGCGCGCCTCACGGCATCAACCGGCACGTTGCGCAAGCTCGGCTTCTCCGTCCGGCGCGTCGTCGATGTCGGAGCCTGGGCGGCCGTGGCCGAGGAGGAGCTTCTCGACAGACGAAAGGCCGGGCCGTTCCAGGGGCGTGGGGCCTTGACGTCCCTGGCGGAAACCACTCTTCGGCCTGCCTGGGAAACAGGATCAGCGTCTGACGTGCAAGCGGCTATGGCGAGTTTCATCTCGCTCTATATGCGGGACTTGATCGGCCATGCGCCCTATGCGCAAAGTCAGCAGGCGGAGTTCCGAAGCTGGCTGAAACAGTTCGCGCATTGGCTCTTCAACACCGCCCATATCTCAGTCCGCTACGAAATCGTCTACGACGGCATAGATATTCGCAAGCTCTCGCCCGGCACGCGAGGCATCGTGCTGCTTTTGCTCTATCTTGCGTTAGACGATGCTGACGACAGGCCGCTCATCATCGATCAGCCAGAAGAGAATCTTGATCCGAAGTCCGTATTCGATGAGCTGGTTGCGCTATTTATCGCCGCCAAGGCAAAGCGCCAAGTAATCATGGTCACGCACAATGCGAACCTGGTCATCAATACGGACGCAGATCAGATCATCGTCGCCGATGCTGGCCCTCATCCTGCCGGGGGGCTGCCCCCTATCAAATACATGGCTGGCGGTCTCGAAAACGCGGCCATCCGCACAGCCGTTTGCGACATCTTAGAAGGCGGCGAGGAAGCTTTTCGCGAGCGCGCACGCCGATTGCGGGTTAGGCTGGATCGCTGAAGGAAATCTTTTCCCCGGCTTAGCCCGGCGTCTCGGCTGATGCCAGTTGCGTCTCATGGAATAGCGCAGAGGAAAGTGGGCGGCATACCCTCGATAACCTTGGCTTGGCTGCAATCGTTGGCGGTTCAACAAAAACTTCGACGGGCTTGGTATTTCTTGCCGAGCACCTAACATCGAACAGCGGTAGCTTGGCGAGGAATTTGGGGTGCTATCGGTACGTCCCGGCGTGCCGCCGTCGGGTTCGCGGGCTGCGCCCCGCGCTTCGTGCCGAATCGCGGCCATTCAGCGCTGCCCCCTGACGCCTTCGGCCCGGCCTGTTGATCCGGGCCTGCGCGCTCCGCTTGCCCAAAGGCGGGTATGTGCAGTAGGCGGGTGTGGGCGGTCTTGCTGTCTCTTTCACCGTATCACGGCGTTCTCGCCGTGCAAGGACTGCGCGTGCTCGCACGCTTGCGGCCGTGGCCGGCTGCGCTCCTGTGACGGCTTGCGCTGCGCCGTGAAGCGCCGGTTCCGGGCAATTCCGCCCGAGCAACCGGAGCACGATCATGTCGCAACTGACCCTCTCTCTCGATACGCCGCTGATGGTGCGCGATGGCCGCGGTCGTTACCGGCCGGCGGACGCCGACCAGATTCTGGAAGCCGCGCGCCAGGTCATCGAACAGAAGATGCAGCGCGGCGATGCGTTCACGTCGCCGGCGGCGGTGAAGGACTACCTGCGTGCCAAGCTGGCCGGCTTCGAGCACGAAGTCTTCGCGGTGCTGTTCATGGACACGCGCCATCGGCTGATCGACTACGTGGAGATGTTCCACGGCACGATCGACTCGGCCGAAGTGCATCCGCGCGAAGTGGTCAAGCAGGCGCTGCGGCTCAATGCGGCGGCGGTCATCGTCAGCCACAACCATCCGAGCGGGAACCCGGAGCCGAGCGGCGCCGACCGGGCACTGACCCAGCAGCTCAAGCAGGCATTGACGCTGGTGGACGTGCGCGTGATGGATCACGTCATCGTCGCAGGCGCCGTTGCCACATCGTTCGCAGAGCGCGGCTTGCTTTGATTTTGGGGGCTTCGGCCCCTTTTTGCTGCGCCTAGAGCTTGTTATCAACTACTGGCAGAAGCCAGCAGTCGTGCGGCATTGGGCAGTTTGAGCACGGCAAAGACGAGGAAGTGCAGTCCGTGCGAACCGTGGTGGCTTGGTACAGCACTTGGGAGATCAGGCTATTCGTGCGTAGGTTTTTCCATCCAAGACTCGTTTCACTTGGTCCACGTCTTTCGCTCCGATGCGCACGTAAATTTCCTCGGGCGTGTGGTCTTTGGCGAGCTCGCGTATTGCCTTCACTTGGACCACGGATAAGCGCCCGTCCCGCCCGCAAATCTGCGCTATCGCCCAGTCGTTGTCCTTCCACTTTTCGGCGACCCATGGCGCCGGTAATCCCAAGCGGGGATGGTCATTCAGCCACTTGTGCAGAATCTTGTCGCGGTCATCGGGCAGAGGAACGACGCCTTTCGAAAGCAATCCGTTTTCGCGCAGGTAGCGCAGGCCGCTCTTTCCGCCCGGCACCATGTTGAGCCGGCGTTCGTCATCCCAATGCCCTTCTACCAAGAACTCTTCCGCCTCGTAGAGCTGCTCCAGATCGTCGGTGATAGCCATCACCTTGTGGTGCACGTACGTGAGACGCCCACCCTCTTGCTCTTCTCGAAATCGGCGATGGAAAAGCAATGGACTGCCCGTCTCAATCGCACGACGGTGCTCGGACCAACGCTTTTGCCAGCTACGGGTGGACACACCCACATAAAAGGACCCGTCGTCGGGGTACGACGCACCAGCGCCGAAGATGTGCTGGTAGAGGACGTATGCGCGTTCGGGGTAGTGCTTGGGCGATAGCAGGAAGTGCGCGGGCACCGAAAATATAAGGCTAGGGCTCCTGATGGTGCTTTCGTCAATCTGCGTAGCTCCGCGCATGGCCGCAGCCAAGTACGCGGGGTCAGTAACGACTTCCACCGAAATCGTAGGCTGGATAGCTAACTCGCCTTCGCCCAGGGCGCCAAGACCGTACTCTAGCTTGCGGTCCACCGTTCTGTGCCCATCCATGAGCTTCCGGAACGGAGATATGAACCCCGGACGGTCGCCCATGAAAATCATGCGCACCACGGGTATCACTTGGCCTGGCTTGAGCCTAAACACACCGTGGGGATTCGCAGCCACCCGCGCCCATTCCCGCCCGTAGTCGGAGGACCGCACGAAGTCTTCAAGCAGCTGCTCAACCTCGCGCCGCCGTGCAATCATCGACTTCGGCGCGAGATGCTCCCACCAAGCCTTGTTTAGCTTCATCGCGTCACCGCCTATCCTTCAAAAGCCGGCCGGCCAAGCCCACCGTTGGAGTGCCGTTTGAGAGCCAAGCTTGCACGTCTGTGGCCCCTACTTCCAAACCAGCGCCCAACGCGGTATCGCCTTGCGGGGCATCACCGCACTCTAGCCTCACTGCTATTGCGGCGCTCAAAGTTCAGAACACGCTCTCGTTCTGTTATCTGACTACGCCCAATGTTTTGTCGTTTCAATGAAACGACATTATGTGTCGAGCATGTCCCAATCGTCGCCTAACATCCACCGGATGGCAGACAGCTTGCCATTTATCATTCCCCACTCAAAATCATCCCACGGGCCAATTTCGTCCGGGCCAAGCTCATCCTCGGTTCGCTTGGCTGACGCAAGAGCTCCTTCCCAGACGGTATCGATGGTCACATCATTCCATTCCTTGGAGGGCATCTGCTCCCACTCCTCTCGGCTGACTAGCCTGTGCTTTCCGCGTTCTATGGCGGTGCGCAGATTCCAATGCCGGTTGTACCAGACCTGCTTGAAAAGCCTGTGTTCGGCCTCTAGCAGTTCGGATAGTTTGCGTGGCTCTTGACCAAATTCTCGCTCAAACTTTACTTCGTCCAGCAGGTCTTCGGCGAACTCACCCAATAGTGGGCCAAGGTTCGTCGCATAGCGGGAACCGCTGTTATCGAACAGTGCAGCTAGGTCGGGGTGCGGCAAACGTGTGTCACCGCTACGATCGCTGAAGTCGTGAGTGTTATGGGTCACAAAGCCGTACACGTCGTCTGTACTGGACTTGGCCTCAATCACATCAATGTAGGTCTCGATGAGGATTGCATCATCTATCCCATTGCGTTGACGATGAAACGGCGCAACCTTTGCGATGGCTCTATCTGCGGCCCGAGCCTTAATAGTATCGGTCAATGCGATATGAGTCACTGATGCGAACATTTTTTCGATGATCTCGACCGCATCGTTCACCGCCTCGCCACCAACGGCAATTCGATGATCAACTTCATTCAATCTTTGAATCGCGGTATCGCGTCCATCTTGGGGCGCGAACTTTAGCATCGCTTCGCGCACTAGCCTGAAGTGGCTTGAAAGGCTGCGCTTGCTTTCCGAGATGACTCGCTCCTTGTTGCGGTTGAATTCCTCTACCACGGTTTCTGGGAGCACTATTTCAAGCTCGCCGGCCTCTTTCATGGCGACCAGCGCATCAAGAAGCGGCAACTGCCGATAGTCTTTGGCCAAATCCAGCCAAACGCATGTATCTATTAACAGATGCAGTTTCAAGGATCTCTCCAGACAGTGCAATGGCTAACTATTGTTATGAGGCGCGGCGACTATTCTAGGATCGTTCCGCCGCCTCGCTCCCAGACCATCGCCCAGAACTGCTGGCCCCAGTCGGTTTGATGCCCATCGAGATAACGCGACTTGCCCAGTGCCAAGCCAAGTCGCGCGATCAGAGCGGCGAACTCCGCGTCGGCAGGGTTCGCCGCCGCCCAAGTTCGCCCGAGTACGTAGGAAAGCAAGGCGTGAAACAGGGTGATGCGAGTCGCCTTTTGCGCATCGTAGGCGTGCGGACGCATCTCAATGATGGCATGCGAGTCGGCATCGGGCTGGCCTGCATCGTGGAAGCGAAGAAGACGTAGCTGCCATTGCGCAAGAGCGCGACCATAGTGAGCATAGGGCTGAACAGCGCCAGCGAACTCGCGCATGAAGGTGGACCAAGACTCGCTCCAAAGGCCCACCCCATACCCCTGCCAGACATTCGCTTGCAGCCATGCCCGCAGCTTGCCCGGTGTCAGTTCATCGGCATCCCAGTTAAGCAGTGTTGCTTCGGCATCGGGATGTCCGCATATCCCCAACTCGATGATGCTGATGGCCTCTACGCATTGCCGCGTCAACGCAAGGGCATTGGCGTGCATTCCGTCGCGATTGGCCTGATTTGCCAGCAGCAGGGAATCCAGTACGAACCAGTGCGCCAGCATTGGAGCCGATTTCACCTGCGGCACCATTGCATTGGCGGTGACGGCGCTACCGACGCGCTCCATCACCTTCCGCGTGGCGTCTTCGGAGATCGTGAACCATTCCGGCATTGGGCGGGACATGTGATCGTGCTTCTCGGTCGGGTACTCGGCTGCTAGAACGGGATGTCGTCATCGAATTGATCTACAGTCTTCTCGGGAGGTAGCGCTCCCTTCGGCAGCGGTAGATTCGTAACGATGAATAGGTTGAGGATGTCATCCCTATCCATGAACAAAATCTGCGAACGTTTCGTAGCGTCAAGCTTGTTTCCAAGCCAGTTTCTCGCCTGCTTCGTTATCTCGCCGCCGGCGATGATGAAAGCATGATCGACCAGCACGCGGCGGTTCAGTTCCGAATCGAATATCTCGTGCCCGAGCATCATGTTTACCTGATTGTGTATCTCGGCGACATTGGCGGAGCCAGCCTTGCCGACACCTGATGAGTCCAGCTTTCCTCTCTTAGCTTGGATACCAAAGTAGAGAACATGAAGGGTCGGCAGGGTGTACTTCATCCACACGTCCTTGCCGTACTCCAGCGCCTTGTCTTTATGACCGGCTGCCGTAATGCGGTGAAATCCGAGCTGACGGAACAGTGGTAGTAACACTTCCTCGATCAGTTCATCTTCGGAGCATTTGTTTAAGTAGGCAGTGAGTTGCTCCCGACGCTCGACTTCCGCTGGAGTCAGCGGGCGATGCGGGTTTGCCATCTGCGCAACGGTATTCGTGGCAATGTGACGAAGTTGCCCGACGCCTTGCTCGTCGTAGAACGCTTCCCAACCTTCGCGTGCTAGTACGATGTTCAACGCAGCAAGTGCCTTGCTTCGATCGGGGTCACCGTCTTGCGCGTCGCCTTTATCGAGGGTGGCACGGACGATTCGGATGAAGGCGTCTGGCGGAACCGATGGGCTAGGATGTGGTAGTGACAACACTTCTTCCAGCCTGCTCGCAACCCATGCCCATCGGGTTGACCCGTCATGGACATAATCTAGGTCGCAATCCTGGAAAAATTCAGTGATGTAGCTGCTGGAACGATAACGAAAATTGTCAGTATCACCACAAACAATGTGGGCGAGTTCTCTGAGGTTCCTGCTTTTCCATTTCATTTGCACGTCCAGACTAGTCCATCACTTCGTGGGGATGGCGTTGAACGTTCGTTCCTTGCCGATCGTTTATTCAGAACCATCTTGACCAATCTCGTGCAGTTCCTGGCGCACCTGCGCCAGAAGCTGATCGGTCTTGCGCGTGCTGTCGCCGGCATAGGCCAGCGTCAACAGCGTCAACGGATGGACTTCCATCACCTCGCACAGCTCGGCCAACTTGCTGATGGTCGGGCTTTTCAGGTCGCGCTCCAGCGTACTCATGTAGGTACGGCTCGACACGTCGGAGAACGCTTCCTGGCTCAAGCCACGCGCTTTCCTGACCGTCTTCAATGCCTTCGCCAACGAGTACGCTGCCGCCACCTATGGTTTCCTCGCAAAAACCAAGATGACAGCCCATTGCGCCCTATAGGGCTACAATCTATAGTGTTCATTTGGTGTTGTTCTACGATTTCGTGCCTTTACGGAAATCCGCATCTGCGGATTGCTCCAAATCCAGGGAACCGCATTCGTGCCTCTACTGACTTGCGCCCTTGCACGTTCGTGCCTTTGTGCTTCTGCGGATTCGCGGGCTTGCGTATCTGTTGTTTCGTGCGCAAGCGGGGATGCGGTTCGGCGGCTTCGTTCCTTTGAGGAGAGAGGTCAGCCATGAACGCGCTCATCACCGATGAGGAACGCGGTCGGCTGCTCGCCAACGCCCAGGCCCGCGCCGACGATCCGCTGCCCGTCCTGCGACTGTTTACCCCGGACGCCCACGCCACTTGGCTGCTGGCCGCGCTCGACCCGACCGATGGCGATACGGCCTGGGGACTGATCGACTTGGGGCTGGGCCTGCCGGTGCTGGGGACGGTGAAGCTGTCCGATCTGGCGTCCATCGTCGGGCCGAACAAGCAGCCGGTGATGCGTGATCGCTACTTTCAGCCCACGCGGCCGCTGTCGGAGTACGTCCGGCTGGCGCAGGAAAACGGTTCGATCACGGACTGACGCAGGCCCACGCAGCGAGGCCAAGCGCAGCGCATTGTGACTATTTCAGTCTCACTCAAGACCGTGCCGGTCTGAATCCGCACTCTTGCACCGAAGCGGTGCGACCCTGCTGCAAATAGTCATGGTCTTCGGCGCGGATTGCGGCACGGTGTCCGATGCTGACCGCCAATTCCTGGCGGTGCAGCCGTCGCATTCAGACGATTTTCGCAATGCACCGGAGCCAATCAGTCTTGACGCCAGCAGCAACACCTTACCCGACCATGATGACGCTTTGATGTTGAAACGATAGCTCCCCGCACCACGAAAACCGTGGCGACGTTCCTGCTGACCGTCAGGAGGCATCGTCATGGCCGACCCGAGCGTTGAACACTGGTATCCGACCGCCGCGTATCTCTACACGCTGCACCTCGATGGCCCCGCGCTGGCCTGGGAATATCTGCGCCGCAACCCCGACTACCGGCGCGACTGGCTGCGCCGTCGCCGCCGGCCGGACGCGGCGCACGCCTGGGGCCTGCGCCTGCTGGAAGACCCGGCCCTGGATGCGCGCGACGCGCATCCGGCCTGGTTCCCTGACCATGATGCCGTGGTGCAGATTTATCCCGATGCCGACCCACCGCCCGAAGCCTACGCCTTCGAATTCTGGCGTGTCCCCGGCCGCAAGCACCTGATCCATGACGGCAAGCGCCTGGTGCTGGTGTCGCGCTGGCCCGGCTGCTGCATGCGGCTCGCGCTGGCGCCGGGCCTGGAAGACGGCATGGCCTACCTCTACGCCACCCGCGCCTGCGCCACGCCCTGCGCGCGCTATCGCACGCTCGCGGCCGAGCTGGATGCGCTGTCCGCCGCGACCGTGGCCGCGCCTGTGGCAACGGCCCGTTCCCGGCCCACACCCGCCGCGCTGCTGGAGCTGCATACGCTCCAGGCGCTCGACGCGACCCTGGCGGGCGCGTCCTTGCGCGAGGTCGCCGAAGGGCTGTTCGGCGCCGATGCCGTCGCGGCCGACTGGCACAAAGACAGCGCCTTGCGTGCCCGTGTGCGGCGATTGGTGCGTCGTGGCGAGGCGCTGATGCGCGGCGGCTATCGCAGCCTGGCGCAGCTTCCGCCAGTTGCACCGCATTAGGGGGGACGTTTCGCGCCCCCTGCAAGTCGTCCCTTAGCAGGAAGCCTCGCTTTCTTGAGACTGACTCCATCCGGTCGCGCTGTGTGGCCGGGCTTTGCCGACCGATGGAGGTTCATCTCATGCGACCCGCTCCCTTGCGGCCTGCCGCCGCTGCCGTCGCTGCCCCCGCGCAGCCCCAACGCTACCTGACCAACGACGAGGCCGCCGAGTATCTGCGCCTCAGCCCGCGCACGCTGGAGAAACAGCGCGTGATTGGCGGCGGGCCGAAGTTCCGCAAGTTCGGCCGGCGCGTCATGTATGCGGTGGCCGACCTCGACGCCTGGGCCGATGCGCGCAGTTTCGATGCCACGTCCGACCCGGAGTACGCCGAGCGCCATGCGGGTGACTACCGTGATCGCCGCTGATCGGCGGCGCGCGGCAGGCCGCCGTCATGTCCAGTCCCGCGCTACCAATGCGGCAGCGGCCGGTGCAGGAGCGCGAACAGCTCGACCTGTTCCGCGCCTTGCCTGGCGACATGGCGCCGCGCGACAGCCAGGACTTGATGGCCTATCCGTTCTTCTCGCTGGCGAAGTCGCGGCGCACGGCGCCGATCGACTTTCGCGCGGGCAACGTGACGATCCGCGTGGAAGGCACTCAGGAGCACGGCATCGCCACGATCTGGGATGCGGACGTGCTGATCTGGGCGGCCTCGCAGATCGTGGAGGCGAAGGACGCGGGTCTGCGGCCGTCGCGGCTGATGCACGCCACGCCCTACGAGATCCTGCGCTTCATCGGGCGCGGCAAGTCGCTGCGCGACTACCAGCGCCTCAAGGCCGCGCTCGACCGGCTGCAATCGACCACGGTGGCCACGTCCATCCGCGAGACGACGGGGCGGCGCCTGCACCGCTTCTCGTGGATCAACGAATGGAAGGAGCTGGCCGATGCCCGCGGCACGCCGCTGGGCATCGAGCTGATCCTGCCGGATTGGTTCTATGCGGGCGTGCTCGACGCCGCCCTGGTGCTGACCATCGACCCGGCCTATTTCAGGCTCACGGGCGGCATCGAACGCTGGCTGTACCGCCTGGTGCGCAAGCACGGCGGCAAGCAGGAATACGGCTGGCAGTTCGACTTCCGCTACCTGCATCAGAAATCCGGCAGCACCGCCAAGCCCTACGACTTCGCCTGCGACCTGCGCGCGCTCGTCGCGCGGCAATCGCTGCCCGGCTACGTCCTGGGCATCGAGCGGATGCCGGACGACGGAACGGAACTGCTGACCTTCCGGCCCGTGCCGCCCACGGCACGGGGATAACTCCGGGACAAGCTGTGAATGATGTCGTGCTATCAGGCGTGCGGGGTATCGTGCTATCAGGCGTGGCACTATCGTGCTATCAGGCGTGCCAATCGGCCGCAAACCCGCGCCAGCATTGGGTTTTCACGCCCTCTAACTACCTAACTTTTAAATCTCTAACTTTTAGTAGAGAAGCGCCGCTGCGGTGGACAACCGCCACGCGGCCACAAACGGCAGGCGATTCCAGCCAGCAAAAAGCAGGTTTTGCAGGCGAACCGCAGCCCGGCTTTCCAGCTTGGAGGGCCGCGCCATGATCGTTGCCTTGCTCAACCAGAAAGGCGGCGTCGGCAAGACCACGCTCGCCACGCACATCGCCGGCGAGTTGGCGATGCGCGGCCAGCACGTCATCCTGCTGGATGCCGACCCGCAGGGTTCATCGCTGGACTGGACGCAGCGCAGAAGCCAGCAGAGCTTGCCACGGCTGTTCAGCACCGTGGGCCTCGCCCGCGAAACGCTGCATCAGGAAGCACCGGAGCTGGCCCGCCGCGCCGATCACATCATCATCGACGGCCCGCCGCGTATCGCCGCCCTGGCGCGTTCCGCGCTGCTGGCGGCCGAGCGCGTGCTGATTCCCGTGCAGCCCAGCCCGTATGACCTGTGGGCCAGCGCCGAGATGGTGGCGCTGATCCGCGAGGCACAGGTGTTCCGGCCTGCGCTGCGCGCGGCCTTCGTCATCAATCGGCGCGTCAGTACCACCATCATCGGCAGAGAAGCACGGCAATCGCTGGCCGAACAGCCGCTGCCGGCGCTGCGCAGCGAAGTGCGCCAGCGCATTGTCTTCGCCGACAGCGTGGCCGCTGGCCGGCTCGCCCGCGAAACCGCGCCCGACAGCGCCGCCGCACGCGAGATCGCCGTGCTCACCGATGAACTGCTGCGGTGGCCGACATGAGCAGCCCGCGCAGCAAGCGCGTCGGCATCGGCGCACGTCCGCCCGCGAATCCGCACGCTGAGGCGTGGATTCGCCTGGGCGATGCCGATGCGCTCAACAAGGGCGACCTTTACACGGCTCGCCTGACACTCGACGTGACGCCCGCGCTGCGCGCGCGCATCAAGATCGCCGCCTTCGGCCAGGGCGTGACCGTGGCCGAACTGCTGCGCGGCCTGCTGGAACGGGAGTTCCCCGAGAACCGCATGGAGAACACGCCATGAACGCATCCCTCGCGACCGCCGCGAACGCGACCACGGCTGCGCCGTTGCATTCGCTTCCAACACTCGCCGGCCAACCCGGCAACGTGCCGCTGACTCGCGTATCGCTCGCCTACATCGAGCCGCAATTCAAGCTCTATCTGCGCTTCGGCGAACCGGCACGCACGCTGCGGCTCGACCGCTGGCGGCGCTGTGCGGTGTTCCTGCCGGGCGCCGTGTTCTGCCGCATCCGCTGGCAGGCCAACGACTACGGCACCGTGCGCTGGCAGCTCATGGTGATGCAAGCCGCCACGCCGCTGGACGACATGCAGCGCATCCCCGGCGTGCGGCCCGGCGCACGCCTGCTGCTGCACGCCGAAGGCGAAAACGCGGTGCGTGCCGTGCTGGAACGCATCGACGGCATCGAAGGGCAAGGCATCGCCGCCATCGACGTGTCGCCAGCGTACTGGCGCACGCTGGGCAACCGTCTGGCGGCCCGCCTGGCGCTGCCCGAATACACCGCCGAGCGGCACGCCGCCTGGCTGGCCGGAAAGGCGCTGCCATGACGACCCAATCCAACACCCCATGCACGCACGAAGTCGCGCCGCAACCTCGCTCGCGCCTGCGCGTTCGCATCGTGCTGGCGGGCTTCGCCGCCGTCGGCCTCGCTGCGCTGGCCTGGGCGGCTTTCGTGTCGCCGCTGCCGCGTCTGACCTACAACCCGTCCGACAGCGTGGCGGTCGGCTGGTATCGCATCGAACCGTTCGACCCGCGCACCGCCTCGCTGCCACGTCCGTTGTCCGTGGACAGCATCGTGCTGGTGCCGCTGCCCGACAGGGCCGCCATGCTGGCTGCGCAGCGCGGCTACCTGCCGACCCGCGTTCCGCTGCTCAAACGTGTGGGCGCGGTCGCGCCGCAACACGTTTGCATCGTCGCCGGGCAGGTACGCATCGACGGCGTGCCTGCGGCCGCCGCGCTGCCTGCCGACCGGCTGGGCCGGCCGCTGCCATCCTTGCAGCTTTGCCGCCGCCTCGAATCGGGCGAGCTGTTCCTGTTGAGCGTGACCAATCCAGCGTCGTTCGACAGCCGCTATTTCGGGCCGGTCAGCGCATCCGCCGTGATCGGCGTCGCGTATCCGGTCTGGCTGGAAACACGCCCATGATGGCCGCCGATTCGCTGCACGTTGCCGTGCATCTCATCGTGCCATCGGGCATGTCGTTCCGGTGGCTGCCGCCGTGTCGTCGCGCGTGCAGCGCGGGCGCATCCGCGCCGCGCCTCGCGCAACATCCGGCGCAGCCGTCCAACGTGCAGGCGTCTTGCCTCGAACGCGCCCGGCCTGCAGCCATTGGCGCGTTCGCCGGCGGGCGGGTTGCAAGCAGCGCAGCGCCGCCGGGCCGCCGACGCCCGGAGCGACAGCGAAGGGCAAAGGCGGAAGGCAAGACAAAAGGACGCGGCACCGGGCCGCGTCGAAAGCCTGTCTGCACATGGGGGTGGCGCGGCACGGAGCGGATGGGCCCCCGTGCCGCGTGGGGCGCGAAGGTCGCGCCAATGCAGGCGTGTCCGCGTGCTTCGCACGACCGGATACAGCAGAGCTTGCAGGGAGCGCAGCCATGAGCGACCGCCGCGATGACGATTTCCGCGCGCGCCCCAGCGCCCCGAAGAACCGGGGCCAAGGCCAGGGCCAGAGCTTCTTTTCCAAGGTGCTCAAGCAGGCTAGCAAGGCCAGCGGCGGCAAGCCCTCGATGCGCCATTCCTCAGCCGGTGGCAACGCCGCACGCGCCGGCCAGCGTCCGGGCTCGCGCCTAGGGCGCGGCCACACGGCAGCGCGCTTCGCCGGGGGGAAGCTGACGCCCATGTCGCGGCGCGTGACGATCAAGACCCTGCTCGTCAATCAACGCAACGCCAGCCCGCAATCGCTCGCCAAGCATCTGCGCTACATCGAGCGCGACGGCGCCGGGCGCGATGGCGAACCGGGCCGGGCCTATGGGCCGCAGACCGACGAAGCCGACCTGGATGCCTTCAAGGAGCGAGCTGCCGACAACCGGCACCATTTCCGCTTCATCGTCTCCCCGGAGGACGGCGCCGAGCTGGACGATCTGCGCACCTATACCCGGCATCTGGTGAACCGGATGGAAGCCGACCTGGGCACGCGCCTGGATTGGGTGGCGGTCGATCACTGGAACACCGACAACCCGCACACCCACCTGATCGTGCGCGGGCGCGACGACGCCGGCAAAGACCTCATCATCGCCGGCGACTACATCGCCCACGGCTTCCGCCATCGGGCCGCCGAGTTGGCGACGGAATGGCTGGGGCCGCGCACCGAACTGGAGATCCAGCAGATCTTGGGGCGCGAGGTGGAACAGGAGCGGTGGACGAGCCTCGACCGCACGCTGCAACGTGAGGCCGGCGAGGATGGCCGGATGCAGATCGAACGCTTCAACGAGCCCCGACTGCAACGCCAGCGCCTGCTGCTGATCGGCCGTCTGCAACGCTTGCAGCGCCTGGGCCTTGCCGACGAGACCCAGCCCGGCACCTGGGCCGTCCATACGGACGCCGAGAAGACCTTGCGCGCCTTGGGCGAGCGCGGCGACATCATCCGCACCATGCAGCGCGCCATGCGCGGCGAGCCGCGCGAGCTGGCGGTGTTCGAGCCGGGCCAGAATGACGATGGAAGTGGCCGCAGCATCCTCGGCCGCGTGGCTGCGAAGGGCCTGGCCGACGAGTTGCGCGACCGGGGCTATCTGGTCATCGACGGCGTGGACGGCAAGGCCCACTATGTCGGGCTCAATGCCCGCGACGAGCTGGCGAACTACCCCACGGGTGCGGTGGTGGAAGTGAAGGGTTCAGCCGACGTGCGCGCCGCCGACAAGAACATTGCCGCGCTGGCGAGCGATGGCCTGTACCGCGCCGATCATCACCTGGCCATCGAACAGGGCCGGGCCAAGCCCGGACGCGACCCGCAGGAAGTCGTCGCAGCCCACGTCCGGCGGCTGGAAGCCCTGCGCCGGGCCGGCATCGTCGAGCGCGTGGCCGAAGGGCTATGGAAGGTGCCGGACGACCTGGCCGAGCGTGGCCGCCAGTACGACGCGCAGCGCCTGGGTGGCGTGGCGGTGGAGCTGAAATCGCACCTGCCCATCGAGCGGCAGGCCCGCGTCATCGGTGCGACCTGGCTTGACCAGCAATTGATCGGCGGCAGCCGAGGGCTGGGCGACCTGGGATTTGGTGGCGAGGTCAAGAACACCCTGCAACAGCGCGCAGACTTTCTGGCCGAACAGGGGCTGGCCGAGCGGCGCGGGCAGCGTGTGATCCTCGCCCGGAACCTGCTGGGCACGCTGCGCAATCGGGAACTGGCACAAGCCGCCAAGGACATTGCCACCGAAACCGGCCTGGAGCATCGCCCGTCGGCGGACGGGCAGCGCGTGGCTGGCATCTACCGGCGCTCGGTCATGCTGGCGAGCGGGCGCTATGCGATGCTCGATGAGGGCAAGAGTTTCAGCCTGGTGCCGTGGCGGCCGGTGATTGAGCAGCGGCTAGGGCAGCAGCTTGCCGCAACAGTACGCAGCGGTGGCGTGTCGTGGGAGATCGGGCGGCAACGTGGGCCAACTGTTGGTTGAAACGGCGTGAATTTAAGCGAGCGATTACACCTTTTCCGCTTCCGCTCATCCGTTGAGGGAGAGGATCATTCCTGCCGCCCCAGCGACGAGAACCGCATCGATGAGAAGCTCGAATGTATGCGTCTGGAGTCGCTGGACGAGACGTTTCGCAATCATTGAACCGACGAGCAATGCGATGCCGATGGCAAGTCCACGTGCGATGACGGGCCGCGTAAGTACGCCTGACGCACCAAACGTACCAAGCTTGCCGGCATAGAGCAGGATAGCGCTTGCCGCCTCCGATCCCAGAAATGCACCGCCACTCATTCCGTACCCGGTGAATACCGGCACGCTGAGCGGCCCGGTGGACAGCACGAATCCGGTCAGGAACCCGACAATTGCCCCGGCAAAACTCATGTGCCAGAGGTTCAGATGGAGGTTCGATCGTCTGATGAGGCGACGCAGCGGGATCATCGCAAGGAAGAAAGCTGCCAGAACCACGTCCACAGTGGCAGGAGAAATCGTCAGCAGCGTATGCGCCCCGAGCACAGCCGCAGGAACTCCCGCCAACGAATAGGCGAACACCGGCCGCCAACGGATCTCGTGCCACCAGGCAATCACCCGCCCGATGTTGCCGAACAAGGACGCAATCGCCATAACAGGTACAGCGATCCGTGGCCCGTACAGCGTGACGAGGACGGGCAGCATGATGAGCGACGAGCCGGTGCCGACGACGCCGCTGAGCACGCCAGCACCGAGGGCGAGAAAGAAGAGAAATAACAGCGCGATCATCGACTCTAGGGTCAACCTGGGCCGTCGCTCGCAGCCGCAAGAAGTGGCACCAGGATGTCGCTGATCGGGGTCGGAATGCCGTGAACCTGGCCGCGACGCGCAATGACGCCGTTGCGGATATCCCATTCGAGCGGTCGGCCAGCTTCTCGATCCGTGAGGATGGAGGTGCTCATGTCTGTGGGCGCCGCCCGGAACTTGCCGAGGATCTCTTGCGGCACTTCGTCGCCGAGTTCAGCGCCCTCGGCACGTGCCACGGTCAGGCATTCCTGCAAATAAGCCAGCGTAAGTCTGGCGATATCAGCGCGACCGAACATGCCTGAACGACGGTGCGTGAGTGCCATGAGGCCAGCCACCGCGTTTTGCATCAGCTTGCGCCAAGCCAGCGAGCTGAAGTTCGCGGCCAAATCTACGGCGCACCGTGTGCCTTGCAGCGCTGCGGCCACTACGCGGGAAGCTGACGTGTCTGGCAGGCTGAGGCGCGCTTCGCCACGCAAGCGGACCGAGGGGCGTGTCCGAATTTTTGTGTAAACGGTTCGGACTTCAATTGACGGAGATGCGGTCTCCGAACTGAATGGTAAATCGGGTCAGCGCGGCCTTCCAATCCCGGATGGGCATGGTCCACTTCTGGCTGATGTTGCGCAGCGCCAGGTAGAACAGCTTGGTCAGCGCCTCGTCGCTGGGGAACGAGCCCCGGTTCTTGGTCAGCTTGCGTAGGCTCATGTTTACCGACTCGATGGCATTGGTGGTGTAGATGACCTTGCGGATTTCCGGCGGGTAGTCAAAGAACGGGGTCAAGCGGCTCCAGTTCCTGCGCCAGGACTGGCCGATGGGCAGGTACTCGGCATCCCAGCGGGCCTCGAATTCACCGAGCATCAGCTCGGCCTCTTCGGCGGTGGTGGCCGTGTAGATGCGGCGCAGGTCGGCAGCCACCTCTTTGCGGCGCTTCCATGAGACGTAGTTCAGGCTGTGGCGCACCATGTGAACGATGCATAGTTGCACCACCGCCTTGGGAAAGACGGCCTCAATGGCGTCAGGGAAGCCCTTGAGCCCATCGACACAGGCGATGAAGATGTCCTGCACGCCCCGGTTGCGCAACTCGGTGACCACCTGCAGCCAGAACTTGGCGCCCTCGGTCTGGGCCAGCCACAGGCCCAGCACCTCCTTGTCGCCCGTCATGGTGATGCCGATGGCCAGGTACACCGCCTTGACCCGCACCGCGCCCTCGCGCACCTTCACATGGATGCAGTCCAGGTAGACGATGGGGTAAATCGGCTCCAGCGGTCTGGCCTGCCAGGCCTTGACCTCGTCGGCCACGGCATCTGTCACCGAGGAAATCAGGCTGGGTGAGACCTCGGTGCCGTACATCTCTTCGAGGTGGGCCTGTATCTCGCGCACCGTCATGCCACGGGCGTACAGCGAGATGATTTTGTCGTCGAAGCCGGCCCAGCGGGTCTGGTGCTTGGGGATGAGCTGGGGCTCGAAGCTGCCATGGCGGTCGCGGGGCACCTCAATGGGCAACTCGCCGAAATCGCCCTTGAGGGTCTTCTTGCTCTTGCCGTTGCGGGTGTTCCCGCTGGGGTTGGCCACTGCCTCGTTGCGTTCATGGCCCAGGTGCTCAGTCAGCTCAGCGTCCAAAGCTCGCTCGACCAGCAGCTTGGTCAACTGCTTGAGCAGTCCGTTCTCGCCAATCAGGTCTTCGGGCTTCTTGTAGCTGGCCAGCAGGCCAGACAGCAGTTCTTCGGGTACGTCGTGTTTCTTGGTACTCATGGTGCTTACGGACAGGCCGACTTGCGTCGGCGTTGGATTGTCCGTTTACACAAAATTCTGCACACCCTCGGACCGAGCCGTCGGATTGCGCCTGCGCAGGGAACCACACGACGGCAGGAACGATTTGCCCGTGTGGCGAGTATGGGCGAACTCTATCCAACTGTTCGATCCCGTTCTGCAAAACGCACACCACTGTTTCCGGCCCGACCAACACCGCGAGCCATGCTGCTGCCGCCTCGATTTGTGTTGCCTTGACTGCCAAAAAGACAAGATCAGCCGTGCGAGCGATTTGTGTCGGATTCGTCCGAACCGGGCCAGGTACGGTGATAAAGCGGTCGCCATCTTGCAGGGTCAGGTGATCGCGGGGGCTACGTCCACACAGCAACGGCGTGCGGCCGACCTCGTGTAGCGCCGCTGCGATCGTGGTGCCAATGGCACCGGGACCGACGACAGCGACGCCAGGGTTGATTTCGGGATTCATGAAAGCGGACTCCTTTAACAGCATCTGCCCACGTGGTGGTTGTGCCCTCCACGTGGCGAATGTAATATATTACACATGAAAAATGAATTTGGTAATAGCGTTTCAGAGAGCGAGCACCGGTTGCGGCAATGGATCGGCAGCATTCAAGCCCGAAGCGGCGACCTAGCCGCAAGCGAGGCGAAAGTTGTCGATCTCCTGCTCACCGATCCTTTGTTTTTTGGAGCAAGCACGACCGCCGAGGTTGCCGCCCGTGCCGGCGTTTCTCCGCCGACAGTGATCCGCGCTGCGCGTGCGCTCGGGTTCAGCGGGTTTACCGAGCTGAAGATCGAGATCGCGCGTGCTCGCGGCACAGCCCGGTTCTTCGCGCCTCCTGAAGCACTCGCCGAGGATGCGACGTCAGCCTCAGTGCTCGAAACATCCATTCGTGCTGGTACCGATGCACTGACCGCGCTCAGTGGGGCCATCGAACTCTCTGCGCTTGATAAAGCCGTCGGCTTGATCCAGCGCGCGCGCCAGGTGTTTGCCTTCGGTGCTGGACCTTCCTCGACGGTTGCCGCCGATGCGGTCTTCCGTCTGCGTACGATCGGCGTGATGACCGTGGGCATCACGGATCATTTGTCGGCCATGATCGCGGCACGGCTCCTGGGCGCAGAAGACGTCGTCATCGCGGTCAGCTCGACCGGCCGCACGTCTTCAACGCTAGCCGTCGCCGATGCGGCATCCTCGGCTGGCGCCTCGCTGATCGCCGTCACCAATCAGTACGACACGCCCCTGGCGACCCTCGCCGACGTCGCGCTTGTCGTCGGCGGCGTACCACTACCGGCACAGATGGCCGCTGCGGGCAGTCGATTGGCTCAGCTCGTCGTTATCGATGCGTTGGTCGCATCCCTGGCGCTGCGCGATCAAGAGCGGACCCGCTTGGCGGAGCGGGCGGGCATCGATCTTCCCGACATTTCCTGATGCAGCCCGGCACCATCGCAATGGTTCTCGCCGCAGCGGTAGCCCATGCGGTGTGGAACCTGGCATCGAAGTACAAGCGGGGAGACACTTTACTGTTCGTCTGGGCTTATAGCTGTGCTTCGACGCTGCTGTGGGTCCCGGTCGGTCTCGTTCTTATGGTTCAGGACCAAGGGGCGATCGATTGGCGGCTCGGGGTGGGAGCGGCCGTTTCGGCGGCATTGCACATTGCGTATTCCCTGACCTTGCAGGCTGGCTACGATCGTGCCGAACTCGGGGTGGTTTACCCGATCGCCCGTGGCACAGGGCCGGTACTGACGATGCTGTTTGCGATTTTTCTTTTGGGGGAGCGGCTCTCCTTCGTCGCGCTTTTCGGCGCGCTCCTCGTCGTCTCAGGCATCCTCGTCGTTACCGGCAACCCTTTTGGAAGCGGAAGCCGCCGCCCGCTCCAGGGGATGTTTTGGGGAGGTGCTACGGGGGCCACCATCGCAAGCTATACCGTCTGGGACAGCTACGCGGTCACGTCGCTGCATTTGGCGCCCGTGAGCTACTACGCTGGCACACTGCTTCTGCAAACCCTGATCCTGACTCCAAGCGCACTGCGCCGGTGGCATCACATTCACACAGTTATCCGTGCTGATGCCGTGCCTATTTTTATAGTGGCCGTATTCTCTCCTCTGGCCTACATCCTCGTGCTAACCGCCATGCTGACGGCACCGCTCGCGCTGGTCGCCCCTCTGCGTGAGTCGTCCATCATCATCGGCTCTCTCTTCGCGTACAGGCTCTTTCGTGAGGGTCATCTCGCACGCCGCATAGTCGGAGCGGTGATCGTACTAACAGGGATCGCGGCGATTAGTTTTTGATGTTTTCGACGGCAGCATGAGCAAGGCGTTCTGGGGAGGATTGCGCGTGGGCTGGGATTCGGGTTCCCCGTCACCGCATTGAGCGCCCTACCGGGACATGCCTATCCCTCGATCTCGGTGTGCCGAACTCGCGGCAGCGCACCTACTGCGACTTGGGCCGATGGCTATTCAGGCCTTGAATCCAACCGCCGCGAACGCATGCCGCGTGATCGCCTCCAGCGTGCGCCGGTCGGGCCGGGTCTTGGCCAGGACATTGAGTCCTTGCGTCGTGCATACGAGAAATACGGCCGCTTCGGCCGCATCGACGTCCCGCGATAGTTCTCCCGCTTGCTTTGCCCGCTCGATCGCACCAGATAAGGCCGTTTCTAGCCTGGCCAGGTGGAGTTGGAAGGCTTCGCTGATCTGCGGATCGTTCATGGCGAACTCGACGATCGAGTTCGTCACAAGGCATCCCCAGCGCCGTTTGCCGCCCAGCATCGCCTCGATGAGCGCCGCGTAGTAGTCGGCAATCCCGGCCCGGCCGGACGGATTGCTGTTCAGGCGCGCGATCGTCTCTCGCGACATGGACGTCATGTAGCTCTTCAAAGCCTCGATGAAGAGGCCGTGCTTGTCACCGAAGGCGGCGTAGACGCTGCCCGGGTTGAGCCCGGTGACCCGGCAGATCTCCTGCATGCCTGCCCCGTCATAGCCCCGCTCCCAGAAGACATCCACCGCGCTCTCAAGCACCGCATCGCGGTCAAAGTTTCGTATTCGGCCCATGGCTTATTGATGATTCATCAATCAAGAATTCTCACAAGACTCAAGCATACATTGCCATGGATGGTTATTAAAGCTAGAATTTTCTTGAATTCATATTCAACAATGGAGCCGTGGATGAAGATCGCGATCATGGGCACCGGAGGCGTAGGTGGCTATTTCGGGGCCAAACTGGCCCTCGGAGGCAACGACGTCAGCTTCATTGCCAGAGGGGCTCACCTAGCTGCCTTCAAGTCCCAAGGCCTCACTGTGCATAGTCCGCTTGGGAACATGCATGTCCCCACGCCCAGAGCAACCGACACGCCGTCGGACGTCGGGCTAGTCGATGTCGTTCTGTTCGGTGTCAAGCTTTGGGATACCGAGACGGCCGCCAAAGCGATCAAGCCGCTGATCGGCCCCGAAACGATGGTGATCTCGTTCCAGAACGGGGTGATCAAGGACGAATTGCTGAGAGCCACGCTCGGAGAAAGGCCGGTAGCAGGTGGCGTCTGCTACATCGCGGCAACCATCGAGGCCCCGGGCGTCA
The DNA here is from genome assembly GCF_020405165.1 of Pseudomonas sp. PS1(2021). Taxonomy (NCBI): domain Bacteria; kingdom Pseudomonadati; phylum Pseudomonadota; class Gammaproteobacteria; order Pseudomonadales; family Pseudomonadaceae; genus Pseudomonas; species Pseudomonas sp. PS1(2021). The sequence goes on from NZ_CP084484.1 coordinate 2,210,334, forward strand.
TCGGTCATGCCAACAACTTGCAGAAGCTGGTCTTTGGCGAGTACGGCGGCCATCGCAGCGCGCGTATCGAGCGCTTCCATCGGGCCTGCATCCAGTCGGGGATTGATGCCGAAATCAGCGACGACATCGCCAGAGTGATCTGGGAGAAGTTCGTCTTCCTGGTTGGGCTGTCGGCGACCACCGCGTCCACGCGGTGCCCGATAGGCGTGGTGCGCAGTAATTTGGCCTCCCGCAAGTTGCTCGAAGGCGTCATGCAGGAGGTGGTGGACGTCGGCCGGGCCGAAGGCGTCAACCTCGCCGCCGACTTTGCCCTGGACCGACTTCGCTTCTGCGACCAGCTACCCGCCGACATGACCGCTTCCATGCTGCGCGACCTGGAACGCGGAAACCGGCTGGAAGTGCAGTGGCTCAGCGGCGACGTCAGCAGCAGAGGCCGACGGCTCGGCGTGCCCACTCCGCGAAATTCAGTGGTTTGCGAAATCCTTGCGGTTCATGCGGATGGGGCGCAGCGCCATGAATAACGAAAATCTTGAAAATGGCTTTCTTGACGTGGCCGGTTACCGCATCGCCTACACGCGCCAGGGCCACGGGAGTGCCATCGCCCTTGTTCACGGCATTCCCACGAGCCGCCATCTTTGGCGCAACGTCATGCCGCTTCTCGCCGCATCAGGCCATGAAGTGCTTGCGATCGACCTTCTCGGCTATGGCGATTCCGACAAGCCTTCGGACGCGGACCTTGGAATCCAGGCGCAGTCCGAAATCATCTTTCAGGCGCTTTCGGCCCTGGGGTGGAAGCGCGCGACCATAGTGGGCCACGACATCGGAGGTGGGATTGCCCAGCTCGTGGCCATCAACCATCCCGAAATTCTGAATCGCCTCGTTTTGATCGACTCCATCCTCTATGACTCGTTTCCAGAGCCAGGGATTGCCCGCTTGAAGGAGCCGGCTTGGGACGAAATCCTTCGCGCAGCAGATTTCGATCTGAAGAAAGGCCTGGCGAAAGGCTTTTCACGAGGCATGTTCCATACCGATCGAGTTACCGCTGAACTGGTTGATGCCTATGAGCGTCCGTTCCATGGCATCGACGGGAGGCACGCATACCTGCGTGCAGCCCGGGCGTTGAGGACAGAAGAGCTTTCCTCGCGCATGGAAGACGTCGAGAAGTTGGCCGTGCCCACGCTCCTTGTCTGGGGCAGGCTCGACTCATTCCAGCCGTTGCACTTTGCAGAGCGATTGAGCGGAAAGATGCCCAATGCCCAAATCAAAGTATTCGATGAGGCTGGGCATTTCCTGCCAGAGGATGTGCCGGAAGCATTGGCTTCCCGTATCTCGGAATTTACAAGCTCCCAACAGGGGACACGCTGATGGCACGAAATTCACACGCTCCTGCATCCAGCCAGGCTGGCTTTCTTGTCACGCTTTTCGCATCGACCTTCTTGATGGGGTCCAGCTTCGTCGCAGGAAAAATTCTGCTACAGCAGGGCTTCACGCCGATGATCCTGGTCGGGTGGCGCTTCCTTGTCGCAGCCTTGGCGACCTTGCCGCTGGTGCTGGCGGGCGAGCGAAATATTGTTGCCGCGCTCCTGCCAGCCAAAGCAGGGCTGCGTGATGTTGCACTGGTGATCCTGATTGGCTTGCTTCAGACAGCCGCCGTCATGGGGCTGCTGTTCTGGGCCATGCAGTTCATCTCCGCATCGACCGCGGCCATCCTGCTTTTCACCAATCCCATCTGGGTTGCTGTCCTGGGTCGCATCTTTCTTGGCGAAAGCCTGCACCGAGCGAGGCTCGTCGGGTTGCTTCTTGGCGTTGTCGGTGTTGCGCTTGCCATTGGTGTCAGCCCATCCATGTTTTCTGGCGGGATGACGCTGGCTGGCGAGATCATCGGCATCGTCTCTGCGCTTTGCTGGGCAAGCGCGACGCTCATCAATAAGCGGGCAGCGTTGCCGCTCTCATCCTGGGCCTTGAGTTTCTGGCAAATGCTGGTGGGCGCGATCGCCATCTTGGCCATCGCCTATCTCGATGGCGAACAATGGCCGAGCGGTGTGACGCGAGAGCAATGGGCTTGGTTTCTCTGGCTTTCCATCCCCGCGTCAACAGGCTCATTTGGCCTCTGGTTCGTGGCTCTGAAAAGAGGTGGAGCAACGAGGACTAGCGGATTTCTGTTCCTGGCCCCGCTCTTCACGGTCATCCTTGCGTATTTCATCTTGGGCACGGCAATTTCCTGGATGCAGGCTGCGGGAGGAGTACTGATCGGCCTCGCGCTTTGGCTCGTCAACCGGGAACTTCCAGCAAGAAATGATCGCGAAAAAATCGATGAGGTGATCGCGGAAGGCGAACCGTGATGAACAGTTGATTCATCATCGAGTGCATGAATTATCAAGGCGGTCAGCTATGGAATTACGTCATTTGCGCTGTTTTCTGGCGGTGGCGGAAGAACTCCACTTCGCCCGCGCTGCCGAGCGACTGCACATTGAGCAATCTCCGCTATCGCGCACCATTAAGGAGTTGGAAGATGACCTCGGTGAAAAATTGTTCGTCCGCACCAGCCGAAGCACACGACTGACACCGGCGGGGAAGCTTTTTCTTGAGCATGTGCCTCGCGTTTTCACGGCCTTGCAGCAAGCCCGCGACAGCGTGAAAGCAGCGGCCAATGGCTTCCATGGGCAGTTGCGCATTGCATTGTCCGACGGCATCACGCCGTCGCGCCTGCCGGCCTTATTGGCAATGTGCCGGCAGGAGGAACCCGAGGTAGATATTCGGCTGTTCCAGGTGCCGCTATCGCAGCAGATAAAGGGGCTGCAAGACGATCTGTACGACGTAGGCTTCGCGCAGTCGGATGAAGTGGGTGAAGGCGTGGCTGCAGAAGCTGTATGGAGTGATCCGTTGATGGTGGCAGTTCCCGCCCGGCACCATCTGCTCAAGCACAAGCGCATCCCACTGGACGAAGTTCTGCAATTCCCATTGGTGTTATGCGATCCATTGACATGCGAAGGTCACGCGCGGCAGGTCGAACGTGTGCTACGTCGCTCTGACAGAGAACCACTGGTGGTTGAGCGCGTCGCTTCGTTCGAGCTGATGATGATCGTAGTGTCGGCCGGCTTCGCCTTGGGGCTGGCCGGCGGCCCGCACATCACGGCAAGTCGGGAGTCTGGCGTGGTAGCCCGTCCCTTGGTCGGACGTTCGCCTATGCTGACGACCTACCTGCTGCGGCGCGAAGGCGAAGTTTCGGAAGTGCTGTCCCGGTTCATCGAGCGGGTGCAGGCCATCGACTTGCCCGAAGGCACTAGGCCCGCTTTGCCGCCCGAACCTGATCCCCAGGAGGAAATCGAGCTATGAAGAAATCTTTCTGGCTCCTGCTGGTTCTGCTGTTGACTGCTTGCGGCCCGTCGGACACACCCAAGCAGGCCAGCGTGCCCACCGTGGATGAACTGGCTGCCGATCCGGTATGGTTGAAGGAACTGAGACAGCAATGCAAGACCGACCGCGTGACGCTTGGTGACGTGCTTTGCAATCGAGTCGCTGAAGCCACGCGCCGGCGGTTCTATGGCGATGGAAAGACGCCCTACACGCCATCGGAAACATCGCCGAAATTCTGATCGGTAGTCCTTCGGCAAAAAGTCCTGTCCTTCTTTGTCAACACGCCGCAGCCCGCTCGCGCCTGCGGCGTTTTTACTGGGTTCTTCGTAGCCCGAAACATTGCTTTTTTCATCACCTTGCTTCCGATAACAGGCTTTGACCGGCACTGACCCGGCACTGATCCTCGCGCTATGCGGCACGTCCTTGTGCCGTTTCTGAAAGAGGAATAGCGCAGGAACATCGGAGGCCAGTCAATGCAAGCTCAGGGCGTGCTGTTTGGGCAGATCACCGCCGTCTTCGGCATCGTGATCGCCGGCGTATGGAGTGCAACGCAATGGACAGCCGCCGCCCTGGGCTATCAAGTACGCCTTGGCTCGCCGTGGTTTGACCTCTTTGGAACGCCGGTCTATCACCCCTGGCGGCTGTTCGAGTGGTGGTTCTTCTTCGATGCCTATGCGCCGCATGTCTTCGACATCGGTGGGGCCATCGCTGGCGGCAGTGGTTTGGTGGCCGTGGCCGTCGCCATCGCCATGTCGGTGTGGCGCTCGCGGCAATCGCGCCTGGTCACGACCTACGGTTCGGCACGCTGGGCGACTGACGAGGAAATCAAGCACGCCGGTTTGACGCAGACCGCAGGCGTCTTCCTGGGCCGGATGCTGGGCAGGCTTCGCTACTACCTGCGGCACCTCGGCCCCGAACACATCATCGCGTTTGCCCCTACGCGCACCGGCAAGGGGGTCAGCATGGTGATCCCGACGCTGCTGTCCTGGCTTTCGTCGGTAGTCATTCACGACATCAAGGGCGAGAACTGGAAGCTGACCGCCGGCTGGCGCTCGCTGTTCTCCCATTGCCTGCTGTTCAACCCCACTGACCCGGCATCCGCCGCCTACAACCCGCTGCTGGAAGTGCGACGCGGCGTGCATGAAGTCCGCGACGTGCAAAACATTGCGGATATCTTGGTCGATCCCGAAGGTGCGTTGGAGAAACGCAACCATTGGGAGAAGACCAGCCATGCACTGCTGGTCGGCGCGATCCTGCATGTGCTCTATGCAGGCGAAGACAAGACGCTGCGCGGTGTCGCCAACTTCCTGTCCGACCCGGCTTGCCCATTCGAGCTGACGTTGCACCGGATGATGACGACGAAACACCAAGGGGATGCGCCGCATCCCGTCGTCGCCTCAGCCGCGCGCGAAGTGCTCAACAAGTCGGACAACGAGCGGTCGGGCGTGTTGTCCACCGCCATGTCGTTCTTGGGCCTCTACCGCGACCCCACGGTAGCCGCGGTCACGTCGCGCTGCGACTGGCGCATCGCCGATCTGATTTCCGCTGAACGGCCGGTGTCGTTGTACCTGGTGGTGCCGCCTTCGGACATAAGCCGGACCAAGCCACTCGTGCGCCTGATCCTCAACCAGATCGGCCGCCGGCTCACCGAGTCCCTTGATGGTTCCGATGGCATCGAGCGCAAGCGCGAATTGCTGCTGATGCTCGATGAGTTCCCTGCACTCGGCCGGCTGGATTTCTTTGAGACGGCGCTCGCCTTTATGGCTGGCTACGGCATCCGCAGCTTCCTCATCGCGCAATCGCTCAACCAGATCGAGAAGGCTTACGGCCCGAACAATTCCATTTTGGACAACTGCCATGTGCGGGTGGCGTATGCCACCAATGATGAGCGCACGGCCAAGCGCATTTCCGAAATGCTCGGCACCGCCACCGAGTTGCGCGCGCAGCGCAACTATGCCGGGCACAGATTGGCCCCTTGGCTCGGGCATCTCATGGTGTCGCGTCAAGAGATGGCTCGACCACTGTTGACACCGGGCGAAGTCATGCAGCTTCCACCCGACGAGGCGGTGGTAATGATCTCCGGCCATCCGCCGATCAAGGCGCGGAAGCTGCGCTACTACGAGGACGAGAACTTCACCCGGCGCGTACTGCCGCCGCCTGCGCTTTCGGCCGGACGCTATGCCGATGTGCCGCCGGCCCGCCCCGACGATTGGAGCGACCTGGCGATTCCCGCTGTACTCGCAGCACCGGCCCCGGCATCCGCCGACGACCTGGGCGGTTCCGATGACGGCGGCCCACGCCGCCAGCCCGAGCTATCCGAAATCACCGAGTACAGCCCCGAACCGCTGTCCGCAGGCAACGACCTGGGGCTGCTCGATGACGACGACCTGCCGCTGCCTTATGCGGCCGCTCTCCCCGGTCTGTTCGATCAGGCCATGCAGCGCACGGCCCGGCTGGCTTCCCTCGACCCCAACGACGGAATCGACTTATGAGCCAATACCGCCTCAATCTGTTCATCCAGCACGAGCACGCCAAGCGTCTCGACGAGCTGGCCGCCAAGAAAGGCGTGTCCAAGTCGTCCATCGTCGCAGCGGCTCTCGCATCGTGGCTGTCGCCCGATGCCGGCGACCAGCGCGAGGCTGCTATCGCCAAGCGGCTGGATCGCCTGTCGCGGCAGGCCGAGCGCCTGGAGCGCGACCAGAACATCCAGATCGAAACGCTGGCGCTGTTCATCCGCTACTTCCTGACCGTCAGTACGCCGGTTCCAGAGGCCCATCAGGAGGCGGCCCGCGCCCAGGGCAAGGCACGCTTCGAGCAGTTCGTTGAACAGTTGGGCCGCCACCTGCTACGCGGTCGGAGCCTGGTGCGCGACGTGGTGGAGGAACTGCACGCAGACCCGATGCGGATGGATGACGCGGCGGCGCTGGGCGAAGCGCATGAACGTGCTGCGGAGCGTGCCTCATGAGCGCCGTTCCACAGATCCCGCCCGAACCGCGTTCGTCGGCCGCGGCTTCGCTGGATCGCCGGATCCAGATGCTGCGCACGGCTATGGGGCCAGTCATCGCTGCCGCGCTGGCCGACCCGGACGTGGTGGAAATCATGCTCAACCCCGACCGCACCCTATGGGTGGATCGGTTGTCGTCGGGCCGCACGCCGTTGGGCGTGGAGCTGCCCGAAGCCGATGGCGAACGCATCATCCGGCTGGTCGCGGCCCACGTCGGCGCGGAAGTGCATCGCGGCCGACCATTGCTGACCGCCGAGCTGCCCGAAACCGGCGAGCGGTTCGAGGGCATCCTGCCCCCGGCCGCACCCGGCCCGGCCTTCGCGCTGCGCAAGCGCGCCGTGAGCATCATCGGCCTGGATCGCTACGTCGCCGACGGCATCATGACCACAGGCCAGGCGGACTTCCTGCGCCGCGCGGTGCGCGAGCGCCAGAACATCCTGATCGCCGGAGCGACGAGCAGCGGCAAGACCACACTCGCCAATGCCTTGCTTGCGGAAATCGCCGCCACCGGCGACCGCGTGCTGGTGCTCGAAGACACCATCGAGCTGCAATGCGCAGCCCGCGACCATGTGCCGCTGCGCACCCGCGCCGGCGTGGTGTCGATGCAGGAACTGGTACGCGCCACGATGCGCCTTCGACCCGACCGCGTGATCGTGGGCGAAGTGCGCGGCGGCGAAGCCCTCGACCTCATCAAAGTGTGGGGCACGGGACACCCCGGCGGCATCGCCACCATCCATGCCGGTTCCGCGCTGGGCGCGCTGCTGCGCCTGGAGCAACTGATTCTCGAAGTGGCGGTGAACCCGCCGCGTGCGCTGATCGCCGAGGCGGTCAACGTCGTCATCTACATCGCCGGACGAGGCCGCAAGCGCCGCGTCGAAAGCATCGCCCGTGTCGTCGGCTTCGACGGCACCGGCTATCGCCTGGCGGACGCAATGGAAACGCCGTTTCCCGAGCTGCCGCCGGTTCCTCTCGCAGCCGATGCCGCTGCGCCTTTCCCGTCCCCTGACCAACCTGGAGAACTGCCATGACGCAGATGCACGTTCCTGCTTTCCGCTTTTCCGTAAATCCGCTTCCCCGCCTGTCCAGCCTTGCGCGGCTGCGCAGCCTGGCCCGCCCGGCGGGGCGTGGTCTGCTGCTGGCCGCGCTGCTGCTGTTCATCGCCGGAACTGCGCAGGCCGCCGGTTCCTCGATGCCGTGGGAAGGCCCGCTGCAATCCATCCTGGAGTCGATCCAGGGGCCGGTGGCGCGCATCGTCGCGGTCATCATCATCATCGCCACGGGCCTCGCGCTGGCCTTCGGCGACACGTCGGGCGGCTTTCGCAAGCTGATCCAGATCGTCTTCGGCCTGTCCATCGCGTTTGCGGCTTCGAGCTTCTTCCTGTCGTTCTTCAGCTTCTCCGGCGGGGCCGTCGTATGAGCGGGTGGGACAGCTTCGCGGCCGGCTTCGAGGTGCCGCTGCATCGTTCGCTGACCGAACCGCTCTTGATGGGCGGCGCACCGCGCACCGTGGCGATCGCCAACGGCACGCTGGCAGCCGCCGTCGGGCTGGGCCTGCAACTCTGGATTCCCGGTGTCGTGCTCTGGATCGTCGGTCACTCGCTGGCGGTGTGGGGCGCGCGCGTCGATCCGCAGTTCATGCAGGTCTTTGCCCGGCACATCAAGCACAAGCCGCTGCTGGACGTGTGAGAGGGATGCCATGCTGAACCTTGCCGAATACCGCCAGCGGCCCGCACTGCTGGCCGACTGGTTGCCTTGGGCCGGGCTGATCGCGCCAGGCGTGGTGCTGAACAAGGATGGTTCGTTTCAGCGCACGGCGCGCTTTCGTGGGCCGGATCTGGACAGTGCCACGCAGGGCGAGCTGATCGCCACCACGGCGCGGCTGAACAACGCGCTGCGCCGGCTGGGATCGGGCTGGGCGCTGTTCATCGAGGCCGAGCGCCGGCCGGCCGCAGACTATCCGCACTCGGAGTTTCCCGAACCACTGTCCTGGCTGGTGGACGAGGAACGCCGCGCCGCCTTCGAGGAATCGGGCAACCACTTCGAGAGCGCCTATCACCTGACGCTGGCCTACCTGCCGCCGGAGGAATCCCGCGCTCGTGCGGCCAAGCTGCTCTACGAGCACGCGCCCGGCGACGGTGTGGACTGGCGCGGTCGGCTGGATGCCTTCGTCGCGGAAACGGATCGGGTGTTCGACCTGCTCGATGGCGTGATGCCGGAAATCGCCTGGCTCGATGACGCGCAGACGCTGACCTACCTGCACGCCACGGTTTCGACGCGGCGCTACCGTGTGGGCGTGCCCGAGGTGCCTTTCCACCTCGACGCGCTGCTGGCCGATTCCGCCTTGGTAGGCGGCCTCGCGCCGATGCTGGGCGACCAGCATCTGCGCGTGGTGTCGGTGCGGGGCTTCCCGACTTCGACCTGGCCGGGCCTGCTGGATGACCTCAACCGCCTCGGCTTTGCCTATCGCTGGTCAACCCGGTTCCTCTGCCTCGACAAAGCCGAGGCGGAAAAGGAGCTGGGCCGCCTGCGCCGCCAGTGGTTCGCCAAGCGCAAGAACGTCATCGCGCTGCTGCGCGAAACGATCTTCCAGCAGGAATCGCCCTTGGTGGACACGGATGCCAGCAACAAGGCGGCCGACGCGGACGCAGCCTTGCAGGAGCTTGGCAGCGATCAAGTCGCCTTCGGCTACCTCACCGCCACGGTGACGGTGCTCGATGCCGACCCGGCCGTGGCCGACGAAAAGCTGCGCATGGTGGAGCGGGTCATCCAAGGGCGAGGCTTCGTCACCATCCCCGAAACGCTCAACGCCGTAGATGCGTGGCTGTCGTCCATTCCGGGCAATGCCTATGCGAATGTGCGCCAGCCCATCATCTCCACGCTGAACCTGGCGCACATGATGCCGGTATCTGCCGTGTGGGCCGGCCCCGAGCGCAACAAGCATCTGGATGGCCCGCCGCTGATCGTCACGCGCACCGATGGCGCGACGCCGTTCCGGCTGGTGACGCACATCGGCGACGTGGGGCACACGATGATCGTCGGCCCGACCGGCATGGGCAAGTCGGTCTTGGTCGCCATGATGGCCATGCAGTTCCGCCGCTATCGCGGTTCGCGCGTCTTTGTCTTTGACGTGGGGCGATCCATACGCGCCGCTACTTTGGGCCTGGGTGGCGAGCACTACGACCTCAGTGCGGATGGCGAGATTGCCTTTCAGCCGCTCGCCCGCATCGACCGCGAGGGCTACCGCACCTGGGCCGCCGAATGGATCGAAGGGCGCTTGCTGCACGAAGGCGTGACCGTCGGCCCCGACGAGAAGGCTGCCATCTGGTCGGCGCTCGGCAGCCTGGCCGGTGCGCCCGTGGAGCAGCGCACGCTGACCGGCCTGTCCGTCCTGCTGCAATCGAACGTGCTGCGCCAGGCGCTCGCGCCCTATGTCCTCGGTGGCGCGCACGGCAAGTTGCTGGATGCAGACCACGACCGGCTGGGTAGCGCGGATGTGCAGTGCTTCGAGATGGAAGAACTCATGCACAGCAAGGCCGCCGTGCTGGCCGTTCTGAACTACCTCTTTGCCCGCCTGGAAGAACGATTCGATGGCTCGCCAACGATGCTTTTTCTTGGGGAGGCATGGGTCTTTCTGGACGATCCCATATTCGCAGCCCGGCTTCGGCAGTGGCTCAAGACCTTGCGAAAAAGCAGGTTTCCGTCGTCTTCGATACGCAGTCGCTCGCCGACGTCAAAGAGTCATCCATCGCACCGGCAGTCATCGAAAGCTGCGCGAGCAGGATCTTTCTCCCTAACCCGCAGGCCACCGAGCCACAGATTCGCACGATTTACGAGGGCTTCGGCCTCAACAGTCGGCAAATCGAGATCGTCGCCACCGCGCAGCCCAAGCGCGACTACTACTACCAATCGCGCCTGGGCAATCGCCTGTTCGACCTCGACCTGGGGCCGGCCGCGCTCGCGTTCGCGGGCGCATCCACACCGCAAGACCAACGCGACATCGACCGCGTGCTGACGCAAGCCGGCGCACCCGGCTTCGCCGGTGCGTGGCTGCGCCATCGCGGCCTCGATTGGGCCGCCGACCTGCTGCCGTCCTCGCCGGCGGCGGCTTCTTTCCTTTCCCAACCACGACAGGAGAACCTGCCATGAAGACCCGTGTGCTTTCCGTTTCGCTCGCCGTCGCGCTGGCCGGCTCGCTGATGCTCGCCCAGCCGGCGGCGGCACTCACCTTCGTTGATCCCGTCAACTTGGTGCAGAACACGCTGACCGCCATCCGCACATTGGAGCAGATCAACAACCAGATCAACCAGCTCCAGAACGAAGCCCAGATGCTGATGAACCAGGCGCGCAACCTGGCGAATCTGGACTTCAACATCGTCAACCGGCTGCGCTCGACGCTCGCCACCACCGAGCGCCTGATCGCCGAAGCGCAGGGGCTGGCCTACGACGTGACGAACATGGATCGGGAGTTCGCACGCCTGTACCCCGAGCAATACGCCGCAACCGTCAGTGGCGATCAGATGTTCCGCGATGCGCAGGAGCGTTGGAAAAACACGCTTAACGGCCTGCACACCGCGATGCGGATGCAGGCGCAGGTGTCGCAGAACCTGACCCAAGACGAAAGCGCGCTGGCCGATCTGGTCAGCCAGAGCCAGTCCGCCACCGGCGCGCTGCAAGCGATGCAGGCGACGAACCAGCTTCTCGCCTTGCAGGCCAAGCAGTCCATCCAGGCGCAGCAGCTCCAGATCACACAAGACCGGGCGGCATCGCTGGAACTGGCACGGCAGGCGGCGGCCACGGAGCGCGCCCGCGAAGTGCGGCGGCGCTTCCTGGGCACCGGCACGCCGTACACGCCGCAGTCCGTCAACTTCTACAACAACTGACGGGAGGCGGCCATGCGATGCGTTCCCGTTCTGTCGGTTTCGCTGCTGGCCATGCTGCTGACCGCTTGCGGCCAGTCGTCCGCCCAACAAAGGGCCGAAGACGTGGCCGCCACCTTGGCCGCCGATCCCGTGCGACTTAAGGCGCTGCGCGCCCAATGCGCAACCGACCGGCAAGCCGCAGGCGAAGACGACTGCCGCGCCGCCGCCGAAGCCTTCCGGCGGCGCTTCTTCGCCGGCCAGACCGGCCCGGACGAATACGGCTCGCTGGCCGACCTGCCACCGATCCCGGCGAGTTTCGACACGCCCACCGATGAGGCCGGCGATGCACCGCTCTCGGCTACGGAGGACACGCCATGAACGACGTGACCATCATCGACAAATTCCTCGATACGTTCTCGCGCTACATCGACTCCGGTTTCGGGCTGCTGCAAGGCGAAGTGGCGTTCCTGACGGCCACGCTGATCGTCATTGACATGACCATCGCCGGCCTGTATTGGGCCATGAGCCATGCCACAGGCCAGGGCGAGGACGTGATCGCCAAGCTGCTGCGCAAGGTGCTCTACGTCGGCGCCTTCGCCTACATCATCAACAACTTCAACTGGCTGGCCGGCATCGTCTTCCGGTCGTTCGCCGGCCTGGGCCTGACGGCCACCGGCTCGACGTTGAGCATGGATAACTTCCTGAAACCGGGCCGGCTGGCAAAGACCGGCATCGACGCGGGCGCGCCGATCTTGGAGCAGATCGGCGACATGGCCGGCTTCCCCGAGGTCTTCACCAACCTTGATCCCATCGTGGTGCTGTTCCTCGCCTGGCTGGTGGTGATCCTCTGCTTCTTCGTGCTGGCGGTGCAGCTTTTCATCACGTTGATCGAGTTCAAGCTGACGACGCTGGCCGGTTTCGTCTTGATCCCATTCGCCCTTTGGAACAAGACGAGTTTCCTGGCGGAAAAGGTGCTCGGCAACGTGGTGTCGTCGGGCATCAAGGTCTTGGTGCTGGCGGTCATCGTCGGCATCGGCTCGGGCCTGTTCGCGGAGTTCCAGGTGCACCCCGACGAGCCTTCCATCGACCACGCGCTGGTCGTGATGCTGGCCTCGCTCGCCTTGCTGGCGCTGGGCATCTTCGGCCCCGGCATCGCCACGGGCCTCGTGTCCGGTGCGCCGCAGCTTGGCGCGGGCGCGATGGCCGGCGCTGCCGTTGGTGCGGTTGGCACGGGTGTTGCCATTGGTGCCGCCGCGACCGGCGTGGGCGGCGCGGTCATGGCGGGCGCACGCATGGCCCCGGCCGCCGCCAAGCTGGCCGGCAGTGGCGCACGCGCCGCCACGTCGGCGGCCAGCAGCGCCAAGTCCGCTTTCCAGACCGGTTCCGCCGCTGCGGGCGGCGGGGCCAAGGGCGCGGCGGCTGGCCTCGGCAATGTCGCCAAGACCGGCGCGCAGGCAGCAGGCCGCCGCGCCTCGTCCGGCGCTTCCGCTGCCGAGCAGAAGATGGCCGATTCCTTCCGGGCTGGCTGGAACGGCACCGATGCTGGCGCCGGCGCTGCCGGTTCCGGCCAGGCCGCCGCAGGCGAAGGCGCGGACGGCGCCGCCAGCGCACCTAAGCAAGAGCAACCCGCCTGGGCCAAGCGGATGCACCGCCGCCAGCAGATCACCCATGCCGCGACCACCGCCGCCCACACGCTGCGCGGTGGCGACGGCGGCGGCTCGGGGCAAGGCCCGAGCCTGCGCGATTCCGATACCTGACCACCAAGGAGAACCCTATGCGATTCAAGCGACCGCAGGTGCGCTACGCCGATACGCCGCAGCCTGCCACCCCATATCAATCTGCCGCGCAGGTGTGGGACGACCGCATCGGCTCGGCTCGCGTCCAGGCCAAGAACTGGCGATTCATGGCCTTCGGTTGCCTCACCCTCGCGCTGTTGATGGCCGGCGGCCTGGTGTGGCGTTCCGCGCAGTCCATCGTCACGCCTTATGTCATCGAGGTCGATCAGTCGGGGCAGGTGCGCGCCGTGGGCGAGGCGGCGACGCCGTACCGGCCCGCCGATGCGCAGATCGCGCACCACCTGGCGCGCTTCGTGACGCTGGTGCGCTCGCTGTCCATCGACCCCATCGTGGTGCGGCAGAACTGGCTGGATGCCTACGACTACACCACCGACAAGGGCGCGGCCGCGCTCAACGCCTATGCCAGCACCAATGATCCATTCGCCCGAATCGGCAAGGAATCGGTCACGGTGCAGATCACCAGCGTTGTCCGCGCCAGCGACACGTCGTTCAACGTGCGCTGGACGGAACAGCGGTTCGTCAATGGTGCGCCTGCTGGCACCGAACGCTGGAATGCCGTGCTTTCCAGCGTCCTGCAAACACCGCGTACCGAACAGCGCCTGCGTAAGAACCCACTGGGTATCTACGTCAATGGCCTGGCGTGGAGCCGCGAACTGGATTCTTCCGAAGGAGCCAAGCCATGAATGCACTTTTCCGTAAATCCGTTTTGCCGTTGATCCTGCTGGCCTCGACTGTCCTGTTCTCGGGCTGCGCCTCGCAGGGCAAGCCGCCGCCGACCATTTCGCTCGATGAGCCGGTGCAGGCGCAACCGCTGCCCGCGCCGCCCAAGCCGGTCGAAGTCGTGGCCGTGCCCGAGCCACTGGCGCTGCCAGCACAGTTGAAGCCGCTGCCCGAGGTGGACACGGCCCCGGCCGCGCCGGAGCCGGCCGACGAGAAGGTGCGCGTTTCGCGCGCCAATGCCGAGGCGCGCATCGCGCCGACCCGCGAAGGCTACGTCAATGCGATTCAGGTATGGCCCTTCACGGACGGCGCGCTCTATCAGGTCTATGCCGCGCCGGGGCGCGTGACGGTGGTTTCGCTCCAGCCGGGCGAAGAACTGGTGACGGTGGCCGCAGGCGATACCGTCCGGTGGATTGTGGGCGACACGTCCAGCGGCAGCGGTGAGGCGCTGCGCGTCAATGTGCTGGTCAAACCCATCCGCTCGGGCCTCAAAACGAATTTGGTCATCACTACCAGCCGCAGGACGTACCTGCTGGAGCTGACTTCGACGGATAAAGCGTGGATGGCCTCGGTGTCCTGGGACTACCCGAAAGACCGGATGCTGGCTTTGCAGCGCCAGGCGCAGGCGGCCAGCGCCGCCGCGCCGGTCGATACCGGCCTGTCGCTGGAGAAGATCCGCTTTCGCTACACGGTCAGCGGCAGCAATCCGCCGTGGAAGCCGCTGCGCGCCTTTGATGACGGCGAGAAGGTCTATATCCAGTTCCCGCCGGGCATCGCGCAAGGCGAGCTGCCACCGCTGTTCGTGATCGGCGCGCAGGGCGACGGGCAACTGGTGAACTACCGCTTCCGATCGCCGTACTACATCGTGGATCGGCTGTTCGGCGCGGCCGAACTGCGCCTGGGCGGCGATGGCGGTGACGTGGTGCGGATCGAGCGTACCGATGGCGTGGCGCGGAGGAACTGACCATGAGCCAGGACGACACTCCCGACCTCGCCACGCCACAGGCGGACAAGTTAGCGCCCGAGGCGGTGGCGCTGCGCGCACAGCCGCGCCCGGTCACGCGCCTGAATCGGCGCATGCTGGCCATCCTCGTAGGCTCCCTGTCGGTCGCCGTGCTTGGCGCGCTGATGTGGTCGCTGCAACCGCAGCGGCGCGGCGCTGGCGAGCAGACCGAGCTTTACAACGTCGATCGTGTGTCGAAGACGGAAGGGCTGGACGCGCTGCCAGCGGACTACTCGAAGTTGCCGCCCCCTTTGCCGGCATCCGTGCCGGAGTTGGGGCCGCCGCTGCCGGGCGATCTTGGCCCGGTCATCGTGAAGTCGCAGCAGCCGGTGACGGCCGCCTACGCGGCCCCCGGCCACGACCCGAACGACGCGCTACGCAAGGAAGCCGAATCGGCGGCGGCATCGTCGGTGTTCTTCCGCACGGGTTCGCAGAAGGCCGCGCCGGTGGCGCAGACGCAGGCCGCCGCCGCGCCGGGCTTCGCCGCCAATGCGGCGTTCGACCCGCTGGCGGCCGGGCCTGCCTCGACGGCGGCCCAGCCTGCCGACCCGACCGCCGTGCAGAACCGGCAAGACCAGAAAGAGGCGTTCCAGAAGGCCGGAACCACGGAAACCCGCAATTCCGGCAACCTGACGCTGCCGGATTCGCCGTATCAGGTCATGGCCGGAACGGTGGTCGCCGGGGCGCTGGTGACGGGCATCAAGTCGGACTTGCCGGGCGACGTGATCGCCACGGTGACGGAACCGGTCTATGACACCGCCACGGGCAAGTTCCTGCTGATCCCGCAGGGTTCGCGCATCCTGGGCAAATACAACAACCAGGTCAGTTACGGACAGAGCCGCGTGCAGGTGGTGTGGAACCGGGTCATCCTGCCGGATACGTCTTCGCTCACGCTCGACAACCTGGCCGGCACCGACCCTGCCGGCTATGCCGGGCTGGAAGACGACGTGGATTACCACTGGGGCCGCATCTTCGCCGGAGCGGCGCTGACAACGCTGCTGGGTGTCGGTGCCGAGCTGGCCGCGCCAGAGAACCGGCAGGACGGCGACCGCATCATCATCGCCGGGCGCGACAGCGCTCAGGACAGCATCAATCAGGTCGGCCAGGAGATGACCCGGCGCAACCTCAACATCCAGCCCACCTTGACCCAGCGCCCCGGCTTGCCGGTACGCATCATCGTCAACCGCGATCTGGTGCTGCGGCCATACCAGCCGCTTTTCTTCAACAGGGGACTTCACGATGAGCACGACCAAGAAACTACGGCTTGGCCCTTTGCCGCGCCATGACATGACGAAGCTGACCTTTTCCTGCCCGACCAGCCTGAAAGCCGACCTCGACTGCTACGCGGCGCTGCACGCGCAGACCTATGGCGAGATGGTCGATGCGGCCACGCTGATCCCGCATATGTTGGCGGCATTCATGGCCGGGGATCGGGGATTCAGGAAGGGAGGTGCGGGCAAGGCCGCACCTCCAACGCCGAGCTGATGATGCCGGTTTCCGCTGGCGGCCATCTCTGGAACGCGCAGCCCGAAGCTGCGCGTTCTTCGTTCTGGAGGACGGTAGCCGGTCGGGCTATGATGATGAAATGTGGCCGCCGTCTGCTGGCAATCGTCTCTGATGCAGCACGCTCCGGCTTTCTATCGCGACGCTCCTATGTGGCTCCCAGCCCACGATGCCGCCATCCTGCAAAGCGGCCCAAAGTAGAGCTAAACCCGCGCCACATTTAGACTTTCGGCCATCAGGCTGTTTTCACAACACGCTTGACACCGGAACTTTTTTGAACGGCGCCGTATGGCGAGCGTCCACCGCACACTCGTCCCGTCCGGAGGTTCGCCATGCCCAGTCGCCTGTCACTGATCGCCGCCCTGCTGTTGCCCCTGGCCGTCCAGGCCGAACCCGCTGATACCCGCGCCCTGCTCGCCGACAGCCTGGCCGACAGCCAGGCCCAGGTGGAGGCAGCCGAGCAAGCCATGCGCCGTTCCGAAAACAAGGCGGTGCAGCTCTATGCCAAGCGCGTACTCACCGAACAGCAGGAGTTCGACCATCAGTTGCGCGCCCTGGCCGGGGAAAAGGCCTTGGCGCTGCCCTCGCCGCGCCAGACCGAACGGCAGGCCGCCGCTCCCGGCGGCTTCGACGAGCGCGGTTTCCTCGACGCGCAGATTCGCCAGCAGGACCGTCTGGTCGCACGCTTCGAGGGAATCGCCCGGGACTCCGCCGATCCCGACCTGCGCCGCTTCGCCGACGAATGGCTGGCGCGCTTCTACCACCACCGCGAACTGGCCGACCAGTTGCGTAGCGGCCGCGCCGACTGAGCGCCGCGACCGCCTTGCTCAGTGCCGCGCGAGGACCTGCCGGGCGCTCTGGCGAATCACCCCCCAGCGCTTGGGATCGTCCTGCAGCATGGCGCCAAGCAGGTGCTTGGCCTGCTCGAAGCTGATGTGCGGCGGCAGCGGCGGCACGTTCGGGTCGGTGACCACCTCCAGCAGCACCGGGCGGTCGGCGGCGAAGGCCTCGGCCCAGGCGGCGTCGATGTCCTCCGGGCGATCCACGCGGATGCCCTTGAAGCCGAGCATGTCCGCATAACGCGCGTAGGGGAAATCGATCACTTCCTGCGCCGGGCTGAACTCCGGGTCGCCGGCCAGGGCACGCTGCTCCCAGGTCACCTGGTTGAGATCGCCGTTGTTCAGCACCAGCACGATGAAGGTCGGCGAGTCCCAGCGCTGCCAGTACTGCTGCACGGTGACCAGTTCGGCGTTGCCGTTCATCTGCATGGCGCCGTCGCCGACCATCGCCACCACCGGCCGCTGCGGATAGGCGAGCTTGGCGGCGATGGCGTAGGGCACGCCGCTGCCCATGGTCGCCAGCTTGCCCGACAGCGAGCCGAGCATGCCCGGGCGCATGCGGATGTCGCGGGCGTACCAGTTGGTATGCGAGCCGCTGTCGCCGCAGAGAATCGCATCGTCCGGCAGTTGCTCCGACAAGGAACGGAATACCCGCTGCGGGTTGATCGGGTCGGCTGGCTCTTCGGCCTGGCGCCGGGCTTCCTCGCGACTGGCCGTCACCGCCCGCTCGACCCGGCGGCGCCAGGCACCGTGCTTTTTCTGCTCGAGCAGCGGCAGCAGGCGCTCCAGGGTTTCCCCTGCATCGCCGAGCAAGGCCTGGTCGATCGGATAGCGGATACCGATGTTGCGCGGATACAGGTCGATCTGCACCGCCCGCGCCTGGCCGGCCTTGGGTAGGAACTCGCTGTAGGGGAAAGTGCTGCCGACGATCAGCAGGGTGTCGCAATGCTCCATCAGCATGCTGCTGGCGCGGGTGCCGAGCAGGCCGATGGAGCCGGTCACGTACGGCAGGTCGTCGGAAACCGCCGCCTTGCCCAGGAGCGCCTTGGCCACTCCGGCGGCCAGGCGCTCGGCGACCGCTTCCAGTTGCCGGTGCGCGCCCAGGGCCCCGGCACCGGCGAGGATCGCCACGCGCCGGCCGCGATTGAGGATCGCCGCGGCGGCTTCCAGGTCGGCGTCGCGCGCGTAGGGTCGCGGCTGGACGAAGCCCACCGCCGACATCACGTGGCCGTGCTCGTGGGGCTGGCGCTTCGGGGCCGCCATCTGTTGCACGTCGTTGGGCACGATCACCGTCGCCACCTGCCGCTCGCCGACCGCCACGCGCAGGGCTCGGTCCAGCACATGGAGCAGTTGTGCCGGGCTGACCACGGTCTCGACATAGGCGGAAACGTCCTTGAACAAGCTCTGCAGATCGACTTCCTGCTGGTAGTCGCTGCCCAACGCGGTAGCCGCCTGCTGGCCGACGATGGCCAGCACCGGCTGATGATCCATGCGCGCGTCGTAGAGCCCGTTCAGCAGGTGGATCGCGCCCGGCCCCGAGGTGGCCAGGCACACCCCGACCTCTCCGGTAAACTTGGCGTGGGCGCCGGCCATGAAGGCCGCCATCTCCTCGTGGCGCACGCGGATATAGTCGAATGCCTCGGCGCGCCGGCCCATGGCGCCCATGATCCCGTTGATGCCATCGCCGGGGTAGCCGAAGACGCGCTTCACCCCCCACTGGCTCAAGCGTTCGAGCAATTGATCGGCAACCGTGCTGGACATTCTCGCCTCCTGGTCGTGTCTGGGGTCGTACCAGTGAGGACTGGCGCCGCGGGCGAGGGTTCAAGGCAATCGAGCGGCGGTGCCGACGGCGAAATCGACTGAACTGTCGGCATCGTCGACCGGCCCAAGGAACAGGGCCCGCATGGGCGCAATCGCCAGGAGGTGCCGCCATGACCCGCGCCATCAACGATCCCGGAAACGAAGACCCCGGCTCCCTGCTGGAAACCGACGCCGACGCCCTGCTCGGCGGTGCCGCCGTCCAGGCGCCGGAAGAGCGCTGCCGGCTCGCGTCCCAGGACTGCATCCGCGCGTGCGAGCGCTACCTGGCGCTCTGCACCGAGTCCAGCAGGGAACAACGCCAGCACGCCGGCGACTGCGCCGACCTCTGCCGCCTCGCCGCCCTGCTGCTGGAGCGCCGCAGCCCATGGGCGCCGGCCGCCTGCGAGCTGGCGGCGCGCTATGCCCTGGCATGCGCCGAGCGTTGCGATGGCGACGAGCCGCTGGAGCGCGAATGTGCGGGTGCCTGCCGGCGCTTCGTCGAGGCCTGCCGGCCATTGTTGCCGGCCTGAGGCTGGCCATTTCTGCCGTCGTGGTCTTGAGTCTGAATGTGCTGGGCAAGCTGATTTCCTTGCCTGCCCCGGCTTCTCGTTTCGCCTTCCCAGGCGAGCCCCTTTTGCAAGCGTCTGTACGGACCGGAGACATAGCGGACAGGTGTGCGGAGTTGCCGGAGAAAGACCACGAGAGACGCCATGAGCCTGAGAGAGGTGTTCATTTCGAAGTCCTGATCCGTAGGGCGAATAACGCCACGGGCGTTATCCGCCGATGTCGCGGATAAGCGGCGGATAACCGCGAGCGGTTATTCGCCCTACGGAGCTGGAGCGGCAGCCGGCGTTTCCGCAGGCCTGTAGGGCGAATACCGCCACAGGCGGTATCCGCCAATACCCCGGTGTAGCGCGGCGCGAAATTTGGCGCGGATTTGCGCAATAAATGACGCGCCCTAACCGTTTCGCCAGCGGCAAAAGAATTTCAAAAGATCAGCACAGCACGACGATATCGCCATCGGCTACCCGCTCAGACAGAGCGGTCAGCTTGCCGATGCCCTCCCGCAGGAATCGGCCGAGCTGCTCGATGCATTCGCGCTGGTCCTCGGTGAGGCTGAACTCGGCCTCCATCGCTTCCATCAGATCAAGGCAGCACTGGTTGAGAAACCCCACCTCCAGCAGCTCCGCCCGCAGCCTCCGTCTAAGCACCTCGTCCATACCAACATCCCTATCTACTCCGCACATCAGCTAGGGACCGTAGCAAAGGAGACGTTGGTCACAATTATCAAAACGCTTAGGACTGGGGAGCGGATAGCGTTCTTTGATCGCCTGCACGGCCGCGACCCATGCCTCCAGGTCCGGCTCTGTACCGGTAGCGATGGCGTCAAACTCGGCCTCCAGGCGCAGCGGGTCGGACTCGGTGCGATAGGCCTGGCGGCGAAGCTCCTGGACCTCTGCGAGGAGGTCGTCGGGATGGAACGCCAGGTCGCCGACCGGGACGCCAGCGAGTGCGGCGGCCTCGTCCAGCGTGCCATCCCATTCCGCGAAGAACTCGCCTTTCAGTAGAACTCGTTTCATGGTCATGCACTCTGTGAGTTGACGGTTGCAATGGGCGCGAAGTGGATTCCGGGGTCAACTAGCCCCCGAAGAAAGCGGGACACGCCATAGCCGCAACCCCGCCTAGAGTCATGTGGAAGTACGGAAAACCGTTGTCGTACCCTTGCGCGGATCGCTTCGAAAGGCGGACATGCTTCCATCCATCAGCGGGGTTAGTACCTGCCCCGGTAGTACGGGTTCGCCGTTAAGCCATATCCGGTAATCTGTCGTCGGAACCCCCGCCGGCATGAAATGGAGCGATCCGGTTTCAGCGCGCACCCACATCACCGCCGTACTCCATCCATCGGCGATGAACAGCGCTCGCGATACGTTGGTCATTTGAAGATAGCGGGTAGTCCCGTCGAGCCCAGAGGAACCCGTTGTCGCGTTCGGCCCTGCTGTCACCAGGGCGGTATAGAACTCCACCCCGTAGCGGGCAAGGCTACCGCTCGGCCGTCCCATCGCCACTAGCAAATCTTGGACGCGCTGGTTGATGTTGCCCGCCGTCCCGCCGTTTGTGGTGTTGTCGTAAATATACTTCCCGCCGTCCGTAATCGTCGCCCCGTTCCACGGCGAGAGGAACGTGCTGGAAAACGACCCGGTGAAGCGCAGAATCAGCGGATTGATGATGCCGGCGAATCGTCCGCTGTCGGGCATCAGATTGAGAAACGGCATGCCGTTGAGGTCTGCCACGGCAGCGGTCCCAAGTTTCCCCACGCCCCGTTGTTGCGTGCGTAGTTGCTGCCGTCGCTGGGCGCGTCCGACATACCGCCCACCAGCTCGACCCACGCCGTGCCGGAATACTCATACGTCTTGACCTGGCCGCTCGGCGTCGTCTCGTTTGCGACCTGGACACGCCAGCCCAGCCGTGGCGGCATGTACTCCCAAATTGCCGTGGTGGCGCCCGTTGCCCACCAGCGCGCTAGGCGGTTCTGATTGGAGCCGGAGCCAGTGAAAATGTACGTGTCCCCCTCGGCCTGGCCGCTGGTCGGGAGCGCGGCGACGCGCCCTTGACGACCGGCTGCCTCAGAAAGTCATCCCAGCGCCACATCCGAATCAGATCGCTGTAATGCCCTTCTCCCGGCAAGCCGTTGATCAGCAGGCCGGTGTTAGGCCCCATATAGAGAGTCATGCGGAAACGCCTCCAAGGTCTTCGCCCAAGCGGAAGCCCAGGCCGTGTCGTTCGATGGTGATGTCGTGTTGCTGCCAGGATTGGATTCCGTCGCGGACGCTGCGCAGGACTAGGCGCACGTCCTGGAGCGGGCCGTCAGCGACGTCTTCGGCCAGCGGATAGGACCAGTTACTGGATGTGAGGCCGGCATAGGTGCGCTTCAGCGTCGTGCCGCTGTAGACCTGGAGCGTCACCGTCGCCCCATCTTCGGGCCCGATGTTGCCGACAGTGGTATCGATCAACTGGTCGGCCTGGCCGATCCGGTCGCGCTTCGCCCAGCTCACCGACAGCGCCCCGTAGACCTTCGTTGGGTACGCGCTGCCGTTGATGCGGAACTGGCCGGGCGGGTACGGCTTACCTTGGCGCCCGGTCAGCGTCAGGCTGTCGGTGGCGGCCAGCGCCGGGGCCAGTTGGCCCTCGCTGGTGTTGGTCAGCAGCCGGGCCTGGAGCGTCACGCCCTGGCTGTATACCGTCTCGTCCACCGCTTCGAACGTGTCGTAGAACCAGACCCGAGCCCCGGCCAAGTGTGCTTGGCCGGCACGGTATCGGCGCAGCCGCGCGCCAGGGTGACGGTGCCACTGGCATAGTTGACGGCATCGACCCGGACTATCTCGTCGTCAACCACAGCGGCCTGGCCGACAGTGACGTCCTCCAGCCGACTGGCGTTGGTCAGCGTGACCACGTTCGGCCCGGCCGCCAGCGGCAGCTCGGCGGCGAGCAGGCCGGTCGGGCACCAATCCCCGGTTCCTCGATCAACGAACGCGCCAGAGCTGCCGACGCGGTCGGTCAGGGTGTAGCTCTGCGACAAGCTTGTCGGCGCCTCGGCCAGCGCAGCGAGGTAGGATGCGGACACGTCCAGGAGCTGGAGATTCGCCGGATCGATCACGCCGGCCAGTTCGCGATATGGCGCCTCGATCAGTCGGCGCACAGTGATCGCCCGAGGCGTCCGGTCGGGCGGAATCCAGCCCGGTGGCGGTGGCGCCACGCCGGTTGTCGCCGGCAGATTAAACTGGTCCTGGACGACGGTCAGAGTGATCTTGCCGTCGCCGAGGAAGTTGTCCTCGATCCGGCCGACCCTGACGACGGTTTCAGGGATGCCGCGTCGGGTCGAGCGGATGAGGAACGGTTGGCCGGGGTTCAGGCTGCGGGCGCGGCGGTCGAATACGCCTTTATAGCGCTTCAGGCCGGTTGTCTTCAGACGCATTTCCCGCTCCCCGACTCGCCCGGCCAGCTCGCCAGTCGGCACGCCCAGGAACTCGACTTCCTCGGACGACCGCCGCCCCTGCGAAGCGGCGACCGCGTTGTTGTTGACGATGACCTGGCGCTGCGCGCCGTCGGTCTGGTCGATGTACTTGACGATAAGCTGGCTCGGCGCGAGCGAGGTCGAGCCGGTCTTCTCCTGGGTGATCTCCAGGAGGCCGCTGTCCTCGTCGAACAGCGGCAAGTCTGCAACGCTGTAGTCGTCCCGCAGGAGGCGGATGCTGATTTGTCCGGTCTGTCGGTTCGGGTAAACCTCGGCGCCGATATGCGATTTCACCGTCTCGCAGAAGTTCTTGAAGCTGTCGGACCGGGTCCACTCAAAGCACAGCCCGAAGCCTTCGGCATACAACGTGTCGGCAGCAGCCCGCCAGCTCGCCTCGTCCATTCTTGTGCGGGCCAGCCCCCGGAAGTCCCGGCCGGTGTAGACGAGATAGAGGATATGCGCCGGGTTCATCGCTTTGATCTGACCGTCCGCTAGCCAGACAAACTGCTTTTCGGGATACCAGGGGTTGCCGTCCCACAAGCGGTTCCCGCCTCGGCGCAGAATCTCCCACTTCTTCGGGTACGGGTTAACCGAAGTCACCAGGCCGGAATAGAAGCACGTGGTAACGCCCCGGAATGCCGGCACCAGGCCGCCGAGCATCGCCGCCAGGCGCGGCAGGACGCCCTGGTCCTCTTCACCGAACAGGACATCCAGCGTCCCATCGAGCCCGCCTTCGCCCTTGTCACCGCCGAACAGCTCAGGCGCGTTGATGCGGACCTGGCCATTGCTGGTGATTGACCCTTTCCATGCAGTCTTACCACTCGCCCGGATAGCACAGACTTCATCGACCTTCTTGCCCAGGGCGAAATGGATGTCGAAGTAATAGCGCCACCCGACCACCTGAGCCTTGGGTTTAGCGCCCATCAGCCACCTCCCGGCGCGCGTGCTCAACCAGTTTGAGCGCGAGCGCGTCGCCAGTCGCGATCAACAGGTCAGAGTCGATGCCGTCCTGCAAGAACGCCATCCAGTCCAGGCCGTGGCGCTTGAAGAATTCCCGCGCCCGGCCGTGGCAGTAGCCCTGCCGGGTAGTCCAAGTCGGGACGGTGTGCAGGTGCTGTACAGTCACGATCATTTCTTGCTCGCCTTGGTTTTGATGGCCTTCATGCGGCGGCGCTCTACCGTCAGCACCATCCACGACTTCGACCAGCACTGGCCGAACACCACCGCTTGATCTTCCCCTTCCTCGCATAGCGGGAAGTCAGCGGCATCGAATGCTGCTGGCTTGGGTTTCTGCGGTTTCGGCGCCAGGACGCTGGATAGGATGTACGACGCCGCCAGGATGGCGAGATTGATTGTGATCGGGTCCATGGCCTACCTCACCAGACCTGGTCGCCGTCGAACGGCGACCTGCCTTGCAGCTTGTTGAAGCCCCGGAAGTTCAGGATGTTGCCGAATTTGCTGTCGCAGGTTTCCGCGAGCCCGTCGCAACCCGGATACACCCGCAGCTGGCTCCCCGCCGGAATGCCCTCGGTGCCGCCCAGGATGTGCAGATCGGCCCCGGCGTGCTGCTCGATGAAGCGGCGGTCGTAGTTATCGCCGTCCACCTGCCACTCCACATAGCCCCGGTAAACCACCCATCGGCGTAGCCGGCGACCACGCCGCTGGAGATCACCCAGCCGCTGATGCTCTGCGGCGTCAGCGTCACGCGATACGGGACGAGGTTGACCTTGCAACGGTGGTCGCCAACGATGGCCGTGCAGGTGCGGCAGTAGGTGTCGATCAAGCCCGGCTGGTCCATCAGCTCGTCTTCGGACACGCACGTTATGCGGCAGCTATCCATGGTCGGCCAGTCCACATCGCCAATCTGGCCTACCCAGGAAACCGCTGCCTCGGCGTCGCCGTAGTGCATGTCGTAGACGACTAGGTCGATGGCATCACTCGGCGACCGGGTCTTGTACAGCAGCGCGACATCGAGGTCGGCCGGCGCGGTGATGACGAACTGGTCGGACTGCGGATCGCCGGAACAGATGATCCCGTTGTCGGTGATGCCGCCCTGGACCGTGCGGAAAATCTGGTTCTGGTAGGTGATGTCCCGGTCGCTGCTGTTGTAGCTCCAGCGGATCGCGCCACGGCTGAACTGGTACAGCCGCACCGGCTGCCCATCCGCGAGCGAGCTTTCGCGGCTGTTAAAACTCATCGTCACGAACCCCTTGAACGTCAGGGCGGCAGTGGCGACGCCCTCGCTGTCGGTGACGTGCTCAATCTCGACCACGTCGCTTGCGGCGCTACAGAGCGCCATGAAACAAATGCGCGCCACGTCGCCAGGCTCGACCAGCCGGCCCAGGGCGGCGTCGATGGCCAGGCGCTCGGTGTCGGCGTCCAGCTCGGTGCTGGTAAGGATGCGTCGGTGATAGACGGTGCCGTCGTACAGCTCGATGCGGATATCGCGCGACGGCCCGGCCGACCATTGGCGAAACGGGCATAGCCGATATTGCGCACGTCCAGCGCGGTGGACAGCTGCGAGACGGTGGCGACCAGGGTCAGGTCGTCGGCGTGGGTCGGCACCCACAGCGGCTTCTGCTGACCGCGTAGCGCATAGACCAGGCTGCGGAACGCCGACCGTTCGGCTCGGCCCATGCCGATCCAGCGATGACCGATGACGGGCAGCGCCATGCCGGCGACGTCGGTCACGCGGGGAATGGCGCTGCCGTTATCCAGGGTGGACAGCAGGCGCTGATAGCTCGACGTCAGGTCTTCGCTTTCGTCGGGGCGCTGTTCCAGGACAGGACGCCCCCGGTACATCGTCGCCGGCATCACCTCGGGCCAACTGCTGGGTTCCATCACAAGGAACGACACCCGCGCAGACTGCGCGGTATCGGTCAGCCGGGTCAGCGTGGGCTGTTCGGTCAGCTGCGCGGTGCGCACTGGGTACAGTCGCGAGCCAGTTCCCCACGCGGCCTGGACGGGCCGCACCAGGTCCAGGCCGCTGGCGGTCACCGTCTTGACCTCGACGACCTCGTAAGTAAAAGCGTCCTCGCCGCGCAGCATCGCCAGACCGCCGTCGCGGAAGTCGAGGCCGGCCGTGTCGCACGGAATGCTCAGCGACCCGGCCGCCAGCGGCTGGTGGAGCAGCTGGATATCAGGCCAGATCGGCAGCGCCCAAATGCGCGCACCCCAGCCGAACAGCGTCATGTCCAGCAACTGCCGCTCGCGATCCACCGCGTACATGTTCGCTTCGAACTCTCGGCGCGGCGCCAGGCGCATGGCTCGGCGCTGGGTCACGGCCGATTCGCTTTGCAGGATATTTGTCGATGCGCTCAGGCGTTCGACGATGCTGTCGCCCCAGTCCGGCGCGAACGTCCAGGCGATGATGCGATTGCCAGTGATGACCAGGGCCAGGTCCGGCTCGCCCTGGAGCCTCCAGATGATCCGGGCATTGACTACGGGCGGGCCGTCGGTGCCAATGCTGACCGTCCAGGTGCGTTCCTCCAGGGCGGCAAAACCCAGCGGCGGCGAAGCCTGGCCGGACAGCGTAATGCCGTCTGCGGCTTCGCGGTCGATAGCGGTCAGCATGCGCGGGCTGAAATAAGCGTTCCAGACTGATGCCGGTCGTATCTGGGTGCTGACGACGTTGCCCAGTTCCATTGCGGTCGGAATCAACCAGAGGCGGTTGTAGTAGTTCTCTTCCAGAGCGCTTTGGTGGACAGCCTGGTAGGTCGAATGGATCACCTCTACCGGCTGATGCGCCCCATAGGCGCCGGCCCAGGTCGAGGCCGCGACCGCTGCAAGGCTGATGTCCTGGTTCAGCTCCAGGGCGTCGATATTCGGCGTGATGCCGGCAACGATCCCCTCCACAGGCTTCGGCACCTGGAACCCTGGAAACGTCGCCATCACTCGACCACCCGGAAGCAATAGCCGACCCAGGCGCTGGCGCTGTCGAAGTCGGTAGCGGTTCCGCGTTGGAGCAACGGATAGACGCGCCAAGTGTCGCTACCGACGACAAGCGGATCACCAGGCGCGAGGAAGGCCATGTTGCATATGCCAAAGTCCGGCACTTCGCCCACGTAGCGCGAGCGCTGCTGAGCGCCGAACGCATAGATGGCGCACGGCACAGTGGTGGTCGAGCTGTTCAGCTCGTTTGCGCTGGCGTCGATCAGTCCGACGTCAGGATGGTACTGACTTCTGTAGTTTCCACGGCCTGGCCCGATGACCCGCCGGGGATGGTCGTCGTGTAGTCGAATGGCAGCCAGTCGGGCGAGGGGCCGCCATCCAGGCCATCCACACGCAGTACGCAACCACCGTCGCTATAGCGAACGTGATAGCCGTCGAACGGATGACAGGACCAGCTCGATGTCAGCATCTGGCCCGTATGATAGATTACGGAGCCGCATACGTACTGGCCGCCGCTGTATTCGACTCCGCGCTTGTTGAGCGAGCCAATCATCACCGGCCGGAACTGACCGGCCGCAATCTCGACGTGCAGGTGCAGATAGGCCGCCGTGGCAAACAGGTGGTAGCGCGTGAACGGCCCACCGCTCAGCTGTGCGACGGTCGGTCCCTTCGACGAATAAGGGTTGTTCTGCACCGAGTTACCGGGCTGCGCGTTCCACGCCAGGCTGTTATCGAACCCCGTATTGCCCGCCATCTGGAACTGATTGGCTCCGGCATTGAATGACCAGTACCCATCAGCGTTGTGACAAAGCCATTCCGATGCCGAGGCGCGGTCGGTGACCCAGCCGAGCGACTCGGCGTGGACGCGCACCTTGGCGAGCAAGTCGGCCGGGTTGTTCGCTGTTCCTGTGAAATAGGCCATGTCAGTCCTTCCTGATCGCGTAGAGCCAGGGGTTGCCCGAGCGCCAGGCGGTTTGGAAAACAACGTGGTCCACTCCGTCCTCGACAATCACGTCCTCGGCGCCGGAGTTGAGCGTTGGCACGTAGAAAGCGCCGTCGAAGTCGCCCAGGTTTCGGCGACCCTCGGTTTCGCGGGTGACGAACGACAGCGCCTTGAGCGGGAACTTCCCGAATGAATCCCGCAGTTGTTTGACCACGGTGTCACTGCTGCCCGCATAACGGCCGCAGCCCAGCGGGAGGAGCGTCCGATTGTTGTAGTCGGACTCGTTGGCAGCCCCTCCGTCTACAGTGAAACCGAGCCAGCGCCCGGCAGGATCGCGGAGATAGCAGCTTCGCTCGTAGGGGCTGCTGATGCCTCGGTGCCGGTCGCTGACGTCTGACCAGCGAGTTGCAACGTCACCACGGTAGGAGCCCACGACGGCAAGCGGGTACGGATACTGCGACGGCGGACAGGGTGGCAGGATGAAGCCGGCGCCGGCCGACTCGTAGATCGTCGAGACTTTCACGACGATCCAGAAGCGTCGGCCGTTAGCGAAGAACCAGTACGGCATGGGCTGGTTCCACAGCAGCGCCTGAACCCGTGGGCTGTAGTTGGCAAACGCGGTCCAGTAGTCGCCACCGGGCGGGATCGCTCCAGGATTAAACGCCGTGCCGCCCATCAGGCGCAGGTTGTAGTAGTCCAGCGCCGTATCGCCATAACTCTGAATCCCCATGTAGATGGCGTCGGTGCCGCCCAGGCCTGGGGCGCGCAGTGTCACCTGGCGCACGGCGATGGCCGTGCCGGACGCGGGGATGGTGTTGTCGAAAACCTTTTCGTAGGCCTGCCCAGCCGCGACCAGGTCCGGGCTCACGGTGAGGAACTGGACCAGGCGCTCGACCAGGTCGGCGTGGTTGACGGCGGTGCCGAATTCGGTGGCCATGGGACTCCTAGATAATCTGCTTGACGGCCTGGCGGTTCTTGTTCAGCCAGACCAGGAAGTGTTCGCCGCCTTTGCCGGCCCACATGTCGGCCGCCATCTGATCCGTGTCCTGAACGGCGTGCAGGTAGATCGAGTTGGCGACCGAGGTACTGAAGTTCTTGGATGGTTCGGGCAGTTTCGCGCCGACACGGACGGGGGCCGGCAGGTTGGGGGCGGGAATGCCGGCACGTCCGCCCGTTGCGTGACGAACAGGATTCGCCCAGCCGGCCAGTGCGGCCATGCCGTAACGGTTGAACTGTTCGAGAAATGCCAGAGCGCCAGGTTGCTTCACGACGGCGGCACGGGTGACGTACTCCCAGTCCGACAGGCGAGCTGGAATGCTGTCACTGGTGGACGTACCGGGGCCGCGTACATGGCCGCCGCTGGCAAAACCGAACGCTCCAGCGATGGAGGACCACCAACTGCCGCCACCCGCCGCTGCTCCGGCCGCACCCGCCGCGCCACCGGCTGCGCCCAGGCCCTGGACGCCGTTAGCAGCGGCCAGGGATGCGGCGGCGGCCTGGATTGCGGCAGCCCCAGTCAGCAACGACGCCCCAGCGGTCGAAAGCGCGCCGGCCGACGCGGTAACAGCCGCCGCGCCGGTCGTCATACTGGTGTCCTGCTGGCCGCCACCAAACAGCCCCATGATGCCGCTGGACAGCGATTGCGCGAGGTTCTGCGCCGCCATGTTCACCAGGGCATTTAGTACAGCCTCGCCCAGCGACGTGATGGCGTCGCGCAAGTCCATGGTCCCGGAAGCCAGTCCCTTAATAGCGTCGGTAAAGCCGGTAGTGAGCCCGTCCCGCAAGGTGGTTTCGAGCAGCGTCGTGGTCTGCTGGAGTCGCTCCGCTTCAGCTTCCAGCTGGGCGAGCGATTCAGCAGCAGCTCGGCCGACCTCGCCAGGCTGGCGGGCCATCTGTTCCAGGATCGGCCGAATCTGCTGGAGCTTCTCGTAAGTCGCTCGGTGAATGTCCAGGATTCGCTGCCGAGCGTCCATTTCGTTGATAACGCCGGCATCCTGCTGGACGTTGACGGATGACTCAGCTCGCTGTTGCTCGGCCAGTAAGTCGTCCATCTTCTGCTTGACGTCATCCAGACGGACCTTGGCCTCGGCGACGGGGATTAGCTTGTCGATCCAGGCCAGGCCGGCGTCGTTGCCCGCCTTTTCGAAGTCCCGACGCATCGCGTCAAATTTCGTCCGAATCTCCAGCAGCCCCGCGTCAACGGTGCGCCCGGTCGCCCGCAGATACTCGGCCTGGAGGTCGGCATTGGCGCTTGCATTGGCATCGGCTTGGCGCCTCTTCTCGTCGGCATCGATAGCAGCCAGGGCAGCTTCTGCCCTGGCCCTTAGCGCTCCGGTAAGTCCTTTCTCGGCCAGCTCGTAGGCGCGAACCTCGGCGCTATTCATACCCAGCAGGGCCGCCTGGCGTTCCAGCTGGGTGACGTAGCCCTCTTGGCTCTTGCGCAGTTGTTCCGACGTCTGAGCGCTCTTGCGCGCCGCCGCTTCAGACTGGCGTTTGGACTCGGCTTCGGCCTTGTTGGTGGCGTCCAGCTTCTGGTTGGCGGCGGCCTGATCCAGGATCTTCCTACCCAGCTCCGACGTGGCGTCGATACCTTCCTTGCGCAGGTAGTTCAGGGCTTCTTCTGTCGCGGTGAGGTTCTGTAGGCGTTCGTTCTGGCGCTCCAGGTTCTCCAGGTACTGCTTGCCCTCGCGCACGTTCTTGAAGCGGTCGCCGGCTCGTTCTGCCTCAAGCCTGCGCAGGGCTCCGGTCAGCGCCTGTACCCGTTCGTTGGCTTCGTCCAGGCTCGGGAGGTCCATGCCCGGCACCGTAGGAACGTCCGTGTCCTGGAGGGCCTCGGCACGCTGCTGTATCTGCTCGGCCTCGGCCAGTTGCTGCTTGATCTGCTCGATGCTCTTGCCGAGCTGGTCGTAGTTGGCCGTCTTCAGGTCACCCAGGTTCAGCGCCTGGATGATGTTCCGCGAGGCGTTGCGGATGCGGACGCTAGCCGACTCGGTTGCATTGGCGGCACGGTCCATGCCGGACTCGGCGTCACTACCGAAGTCCAGGAACGCCGTGGCCGCAATGGCAATCATCGAGATAACGCCGATGGGACCGCCCAGGAACCCCAGCAGCCGGCCACCGACCGCCGTCACTGTTCCCATGCCGCGAGCCAGGAAGCTGGATGCCGCAGCGGCGGCCGCAGAGGCGATATTCGCGTTGTTCGTGGCGACCGTCAGGGCCTGTTGTGCCGAAGCGGCGGCCGCGACTGCGGCGGTCCTACGCTGATAGGCGGCGGTGACGGCGGCCGAAGACGCCAGCGTCGTGGATGCGAGCGCCGCCTCTGCGGCCTGGACCTGCCTGATAATGGCCACTTCGGACAGGCGCAGCTCAGCCAGGCGAGCGAGGGACTGTTGCCGGCCAATATCGGTGATCTGCGCCTGAAGGCGGGCCTGCTCCAGCGTGCGCTCCGCGACCAGGGCGGCCTGGACGTCCCGAAGGTTCTGGAGGCTGGCGGTCTGGCGGGCGCGGCTGGCCGCCACCTCGGCCTCTGCCGAGGCGACAGCGGCCTTGGCCCGTTGCAGCTCCTGGGCAGCGGCTCGCTGTGCCGCCACGGCGGCGCCTTCGTCGGCCGTGGCTTTCTGAGCGGCGGCGATGGCAGCGGCGCGGCTGGCCGCCGCGTTGCTGAGCCAGGTAGTGGTCAGCCCGGTGATGGCCGCCACCGCTCGCCCGGCTGCCGTCACCATCACGGCATCCAGGGCGGTGCCCAGTAGCTCGGCGTTATCGCTCAGGCCGTCCATGACATTGGCGACCCCGGAAATGGCACCGGCCAGCGCTTCGCCCGCACCTCGGCCATTGGTGAACTCACCTACCAGGCGAGTGAACGCATTCTCCAGTTCCTGGACTGCCATCGAAACGGTCTTGATGCGGGTGGCGAACTGATCGTTCACGCCGGCCGCCGCATTGCTCAAGGCGTCCACCAGGACATCAGCTGTCAACTGGCCTTCGTTCGCCATCTTGCGAAGCTCGCCGATATTGACGTTGAGGCCATCGGCAATTGCTTTCAGCAGCGCGGGCGCCTGCTCGCTGACCGAGTTGAATTCCTCACCGCGCAGAACGCCCGACGCCAGAGCCTGGCCGAACTGGACCAGGGCCGCCTCGGCGCTCTGCGCACTGGCGCCTGAAATCGCGATGGACTTGGCCACCGTGTCAGTCAGCGATGCGACTTGCCGCTGGCTGATGTTCAGCCGGTCGGCGTTCTGCGCGAAACGCTGGTAGACGGTGGCGGTAGAGTCCAGCGCTGAGCTGGTCAGCTGAGCGATGCGGTATACGTCAGCGGTCACCGCCGCCAGTTGAGCCTGGGTGCTGGTGACCAGGCGCAGCCGGTTCTGGAGGTTGGTCCAGGCGTCGGTGGTCTGGATGATCTCCCGAATGCTGAACAGCGCCCCCAGCCCCAGCGCAGCGGCCTTGATGGAGGCAGCAAGGGCCGTCATGCCGCCACCGATACGCTGGGTGGCGGCATTCAGTTGATCAGCATCCCGCGCCGCTGTCCTGGTGCTCTGGCCCAGTTCATCGACATTACCGTTCAGACGACGCAGGGCGTCCTGGGCGTCGTTCAGATCGGCGCGGATGCGGAGGGCCAGTGTCAGTTGCTGATTGTTCGCCATTTCAGGATTCCAACTGTCGGAGCAAGGCGGTGGCGTCCGTGCCTCCCACCATTCCGTACATCACCGCGTTAATGTCTCGGGCCTGCTCGCGGCGCTCAGCCGCTTGCGCCTCTTCCCAAAAGAGAATCAGCTGTCGCCGGGTGTAGTTGTTGAGGGCGTCGCGGTGGTGGCCGGCGCGAATGAGGTCGGCGAAGACTCGGCTCCAGAGCGCTGCGCGGCCAGTGCCATTTCCAGGAGGCGCGGACGCCAGAGCCGTCGGACGAAAAACCGCTGTTCACCTCCCACCAGGTCAGCACCAGGGCTTCACCTTCGTCTGGCGGCAAAGTGTCCACCCAGTCCACAGACTGGCCGCAGCTGATCGCGATCAGCTCGCGCAGCGCGTCAGCGTGCAAGGCCAGGGCGTCAGAAGATGACGTTGATCGACTCCGGGCTGTCCATCTTCTGCGGGGAATAGCGGCCAGGCTGTCGCCAAGCGGCGCGAGTAGATGGTTGTGGCGCAGTTGCTCGCTGAAACTCAGCTCGCGGACGGTCACCTCGACGCCCCCGACCGTCAGTTGACGGTCGGGAAACAGAACCTCCAGGCTGCCATCGGGAGCAGCCGCTTTCGCCTTCGGCTTCGCCATGGCTTAGCCCACCTGGATAATGCGGCCGAACTGCCCCAACGGACCATTGGCCGGCTTGGAGGTATCCAGGAGCGCGGAAAAGCTCACAGGCATACCCGCCACGTCGTTGCCGTCGGTGATCAGCGACAGTTCCTGGAGCAGCCCTGGGGAGAGTTTGTAAATCTCCACGATGATCGGCGCGCCGTCCTCAGCCAGGTTGATGCCTTCGTAACGCAGGGCCACATTGGAGCGCTTAGCCGCCGACAGCAACGTAACCTGCTTACTGGCCATGTACTCATAGGCGGCAATGAACGGCTGGGTCGGAGCCGGCGACGTCGGCAGACTGAGGATTTCCAGCGCCCCAAACGCGGGCTCCAGCAAATAGTGATCCTCGGTCAGCGTGACGGGCGTACCCGCGCTATCGGTGATCACCAGGTCGCTGACGCCAGGGTTCTCCAATACAACCTGGTCACCTGCCTCCAGGCCGGCCGGCAGCAACTCACCGGTCACAGTACCGGCTGCGGCGGTGCTGGCGGTTCCCTGGGAAAACAGGGCGACGTTGTCCACGTCCAGGCTGTGCAGGGTTGCGGTCATGTTCAACGAGGGGGAAATGCCCCACTCGCGCACCTTTACCTTCTTGCCAGAGTACGATTCGCGGTGACTCATCGACTCTTCTTCCATCGCACCGCTGAGCGCGGACACGTCGCCCAGCCAGCGCCACGGAGTCAGCCCGGCAGCGGTATGGATGGCCAGCTTCAGCTTACCCTGGCCGTAGTAGTACGTTTCGACTTGGGCCATATCGGCACCCTCCTAGTTCGGTGGCTTATTTGTCGCTGTCGGCAACGGCCGAGCCTTGCGCTGATTTCGGAATCTTTTCGATCAGCTTCTTACGCAGCAGCAGTTGGGCCGCAGCGCGGTGACTTCGATTTCGTCGCCCTTGGCCACCGGCTTGCCCGCGTGGGTGTGGTTGGGGTTCTCAGCAATGATCGTGACTTTTACGGTTTCCATGACTTGACCCTCGGGTAGACGAACCTGGCGGTGAACACCAGGGGAAATAGAAGTAGCCGCTGGCGTAGGTGACAGGAGACTGTCGGGCGCTGCGCGCCAACGGCGCCACATCGATGGCTGGAGCCCATCCGGTCAGTGCCTTGACCAGCCGTCCCAGCAGCGGTCCTGCCTCTCGGCGCGCTCCTTCGCCGGAGTTCGACGAGTCGGCGTAATGCACCACCAGCACAACCGCCCATTGCTGGCCGATGGCCTGAATGGCGCGCCTGCCCCCTTGGTAATCCGCTCCGGTGCCTATTTCGTCGCCGAGATAGACGACATAGACGCTGGGGGCGGGCTGGTCCTGCTCACTCAAGGCCGCCAGATCGGGCACCCCGGAAACGATGGCCAGCCCAGGAACCTCTGAGCGGATACGCTCGATCAGCAACGGTTCCAGGAACAGGTAGTCGAACGGGTCGCTCACCAGTCGGCCCCCCAGTCGTTACGGCCTTCGCTTATCTGCACCGTGTTGGCTACGGGCGCCGGCTTGCCGTCAGCATCCAGGGCCAGACTCAACTTGCCGTTGGCGATGCCCGACAGCAGCTTTCGCAGATGCTCGGCCGTTTTGTAGACCGGGTTCTCTTCCTTTAGAACGATGTGCAGATTGGCGTAGGCCAGGCCACAGGCAATGCGCTTGAGCGCCGTTGGCACGCTGGCGAGCGGCAACTGGTATCGGCCGTGCAGATGCAGGTCGATTTCTGAGTCGGCGTCGGCGATGGCGCGATCCACGATAACCGTGTCGATGGTTGTGGCCGGTTTATTGACGCGGTCACTCACCTCGCGGATTTTTTGCTCGCTGTACTGCTCGATCAGGTCGGCCAGCGTGCAGTAGCTCACAGCGGCGACTCCAATTGTTCCAGGACGTCGAGCGCCTCGCGGCAGTCGGCGGCAACCTGGTGCTGCAACTCGGCCTGAGCGGCGTCACCCTGAGCCTCGCTGATTGGAGCGTTGTGCTCGGCGATCTGCGCGGCGATATCCAACTGGGCAATGGCGTGATTCATCACTCGCCCACCTGGTTGCCGGAAAAGGTGCAGCGCTCGACCTTGAGCAGCGGGTCCGACTCCAGAGCCTCCAGCTGCTCGTCGCTCAGCACGCCGTCAGCGAAGCCTTGGCCTTCCTTGTCGAAGCAGAAGCCCGCTCGGCAACGGCGCTCGACGGTGGCCCGAACAAAGACGCCCTCGACCTCGTCCGAGGCGCTGGCTGGCTTGGTGGCGGGCGTCTCGGATGCGGTGGACGAAGCGTCGTCCATAGAGTCCGGCAGAGTGTCGTCCTCGGGCTTCTCGGTCGCCGGAGCAGTTTGGGGCTTGGCGGCGGATGCCTCGGGTGCGGTGGACGAAGTGGCGTCCGTGGAGCCCGGCAGAGTTTCGTCCTTGGGCTTTTCGGTCGCCGGATCGGTCTTGGATTTTGCGGTGGTCTTGGCCGCAGAGTTCTGGCGTGCCATGTCGTGTCTCCTGTAGCTGGAAGAAGGTGGCCATCCTTGGCCTGGCAGGCGTTCCGTCTGGGGCTATCAGTTGAGCCAGGCGGTATCGAGTACCTGGACCAGTTCGAAGTTGGGGTTGTCCGCGCCATTGGCCAGGCGCTGCACCCCGACCACTTCCTTGGCCTTGAGCGCAGAGTGGTCGGCACCACCAGCAGGTTCGGACGAATGTCCAGCGGACGACCGCCGTCGGCCTTCTGGTTGCGCATGGCGTCGTAAACTTTCTCGAAGTTGACCTGGTTCAGTTCTTCGGTGGACATCGCCGCCAGTTGCCAGAAGCCGAAGCCGACATTGCAGCGGGAGCGCACGCCGTAGACGTACTCGTCGGCCATGAAGACCTGCTCGTTGTCTTCCTTGGTCAACGAAGTGAACGACGGCTTCATGCGCTCCTGGTAGATCAACGGCTTGAGGCTGCGGCTGGTGTCGAGCAGATACCAGGCCGCCCCCGGATCAGCGGCCGGCGCGAACAGGTTGCTAACGGTGGTCGCCGTGCCGGTGCCATCCACGTTCGGATAGACCGGGTGATCGGTGTCGAAGAAGTTTTGACCGTCGTAGCAGAGATTGGCGTTGCCGGCCTTGAGCAGGGCGAAGACCAGTTCGTCGGGATGCGCGCCGGCAGCACGCCCCATTTCCTGCATGAGCGGTCCGTAGACGCCGAGGTTGTCGTCCTCGATGTCGGTACGTTTTACGCCCACGGTCGATTCGAAGAGCTTGTTGGTGATCTGGTAGCCCTGGGCCGCCATGTCCTTGATGACACGCTGACCGATCCACTCGCGCAGCTTGGGAACTGCCCCAGCCAGCCATAGGTGTTACTGGCGGTGGTGGACGGAATCACCGTAGCAACCTGAAGGTAGGTGCTGGGTGCCGTCGCCAGGGCGTCCTGGAAGTGCTTCTGGAACGAGGTTTTCAGTGCGCTAATCAGCGCCGGAGTAATGATGGCCATGGGTCAGGCTCCTTTTGCCTTGGCGTAGTCGGCGGGGCTGATCCCGGTCAGACGGGCGGCCTCCATCTCGGCGTCGGTGAGGTTGTGGGTGTCGCCCTCCGGCTGGCGGCCTTGCAGGCGGGTCAGCGCGGCAATCGGCGCGGCCTTGTCCAGGTACGCCTTGAGCTGGACGATGTCCTTACCGCCCAGGTCGCGTGCCCACTGCTCCAGGGAGGGCAGCAGGCGACCGTCCTGGAGCGCAGCACCGACCAGCCTGTCCAGCTCGCCACCATTGAGGCGTGCGGTCAGAGCGGCGATTTGCTCCTGGAGGTCCGTCACAGCTTCCAAGGGCACGAACTTGGCCGGGTCGGGTTTCTGACTCGGGTCGGCCTTTTTCAGTTGGCTGGTGGCGGCGGCGATCTGCTCGACGCTAGCGTCCTTGGCCAAGCCGAGGGTTTCGCGCAGCGTGGCCAGGCTGGCCGCCTGTGCGTCCAAGGCCGGCTTGAGCGCGGTCAGGGCGGCGATGGCTTCGGCCTCGGTCGCCCCTTCCTTGAGCGACAGCGCCTCGATGATGGCTTTCAGGAGTTCATCCACGGAGGTTTCCTCTTGGGTGGGGTAAAGGCCAAAGGTGGCCGCCGCTCGGCGGGCGAGCGGCTCCATGCCATCAATGGCGGGGTCGTTGGTGATGGCGCCCATCAGAATCGACAGGACCGTGCCGTCCGGGGCGTAGCTGAAGACCGGCGAGAAGTAGAGGTACTCACCGTCCTCGATCATCCGTGCGGCGCGGGCGGTGTATTCGACACGGCCCCACAGGCCGGAGCCTTCGCGCCATTCGAAATCGAGGAAGCGGCCGGCAGCAGGCGCCGGCTGGCCGTTTTCCTCTTTCTTGAGGGTCTGGTGCTCATAGTCCAGGACAGGCGGTGTCTGCGTGCCCTGGCCCGGTCGATCACGGCGGCGGCGCTGGCGGCATCGATCCGCCAGGCCGGCACGTCCATGGGGCGCCCGTCCGTGGGCCGGAACTCACCAGCTGGAGTGACTTGAATCCAGGCGCTGCCATCCTCCAGCTGGGGAAGCTGGAACGAGCAGGCGGCGATGGCAACGAGTAGGCGGTTCTTTTCCATGCCGCCAATGGTGGCGACGGTCGAGCGCGGCGGTTACGGGAAGGGGTTCAACGACTGCGGAAACCGTCCGGCGCCATCTTCTGGCCAAACCCTGGCACACGAATGGCGCTGGAGCGATTTCTAACGGGGTTCTAACGGGGTTAACGCACCGACTCTGATGCGAGGTAGCGACTAACCCCGTTTCGGCGCGTGTAGCGCGTTTGCGGGCGGATCAGGTGATCACGCAGATGGCGGGTCGTTCGCCAGGCACTCCAGGGCGAACTGGACGGTATACGGCGCGGGGCGGTAGCCCTCCTTGATGTCCTCGCTCAGGTAATAGCGCATGACCCTATCACCGAGGCCGAGCAGCTCGGCTGCGCGCCGCTGGCTGATGCCGGCTTTCTTGAGCAGCCCGCGCAGGTAGCGCGGGTCTGGATTGTGGTTGGAGGCGTCAGGCGTCAGCATTCCTCATCCTCATAATGCTGTTGGAACCTGTCCTGAAAAATAGCCATTAAACGACCATGGACATGGCTTCCCCAGGCGACGCCTACGTTCTGCGAGGCAGTGGCCAGCATCACGTTGGCGATGCGATACCACCATCCCCAATCGGCAAACGGGTTGCTCGTTACTCGTCCATCTGCGTTGAGCAGCGCCTCTTCCCAGGCCTGGAACTCGCGATATTCGTCACGATTGGACTCGTCCACCAGTCGTTGCAGGACGGTAGCCTGAAGCCCCTCATGGAGCCTGGCGGCGAAACTAGAAGCGGCCAGAACCTGGCTTTCAGTCAGGTTGTCGGGGTCCGCATCTTCCCAGGACTGAATGAATCGAGAGCCTTCAATAACCGAGCGGGAGATGATGCGGTCTGAAATCGTGCTGCTCATGGTGTCTATCCTTGTTTGCGCCTCGCCGTTGCGGCTGGCGTGGGTTTAGATTCGGCTCAGAGTTCCATTACATGAAACGGATAGCCAACGGTCGTCTCCGTGCGGTTAGTGCCGTGCAGGTGGTGGTAGGCCTGGAACATGCCACTTCCGTTACTCTCCCCGGTTTCACGGTATACGAGGCCCTCGAATTCCTCGCCAAGAATCTGTTGGGCTGCGCTCTTCGCGGCGGCTGTAATGTCGACAGCGTCAACCGTGAAGCGCTCGCCGGAGTTGTCGTTGTTTTTGCGGGGGTCGATGAGATAGGTATTCATTTGGTCATTTCCCTGTGCTCGCCTCGCCGTTGTGGCTGGCATGAGGCTAGATTAGGCACATTGTGCCTAATGCGCAATAGGCACAATGTGCCGCTTGTCCGAAAGTGGCCCACTACCGATTTCGGCTCAGGGCTGTTAGGACGACCTCCAGAATGGACTGCCGAGCGCCGGCCGCCAGTTGGCCGTTTTCGTCGAACGGCAGATACCGCCGTGCAGGAATTTCGACCTGGTGACCCCGGCCGGCGTCACCACCAAATTGGTGGATGGCCGCATAGACCAAGTTGGACCCGATTCCCGCCTCGTTGCGATCCGCCCAGGTCGTGACCGAGCGAGCCAGGGCGTTTGTGACCTGGAGGATCGGGTGGGGACCACGCCCCTTCGCCTCGCGAGCGG
Organism: Pseudomonas sp. PS1(2021); assembly: GCF_020405165.1. NCBI lineage: Bacteria > Pseudomonadati > Pseudomonadota > Gammaproteobacteria > Pseudomonadales > Pseudomonadaceae > Pseudomonas > Pseudomonas sp. PS1(2021). Next base: position 2,249,434 of record NZ_CP084484.1, read on the forward strand.
CGACGGTCGCGGGGCTGAGCTGCGGCCAGCCCGGCCCCTCGTCCATAAAGGCGAACTCAGTTTCCGCGAGCAGCTCGGCAGCGATGCCACGCATCACCGGCAGCGTATCGGTCACCGAGCGCATCAGCACCGCCAGGCGCTGGCGAACCTCCTGGTCGTCCAGCTCGACGTCGATCCTAGTTGTCATTAGCGCACTCTCCTGTAGCGGCCCGTCGCCAGGCCATCCTGGATGCTATCCATGGTGATCTCCATAACCTGGCCGACATTTTCCAGTTGGCCGGGTCCGTATATCTCGCCGCGCAGACGGATAGCCAGGGCGGCACCATCGGCCTGGACGACGTAGACCAACGACTCGGTGCCGCGCTCCCACAGCACCAGGTCAGGCCGGGCGAAGCGCTGCGGCAGGTTGGCGAGCTGCTCGCGAGCGACGGCGCTGCTACGAATCGCGGTATCGCTGGTGGCGACCACGCCAGCGCGCAGTTGGGCGCCCTGGGCGACGGCGTAGGTGACATCGGTCGGATCGAGCACGCCGATGGACATGGTCTGTCCCTGGGGGGACGCGGCGCGATCTACGAAGGCCTCCCAGGCGCGCTGGCGGACCGGGTCCAGCAGCACACCCCGTACCTCGTCGATAGCAGCCGGTGCCCCCAGGGTACGCTCGGCTTTGTCGTACAGCACCTGGTCCATCAGGTGACTCTGTACGGGACTGCCGTCAAAGCCGGCATCGGGACGGAATTGGATCTTCCGCCCGGCCCGGTCGGTCGTCTCCAGGGTTGTCAGGGTCTGTTCCCGAATCTCCCCCGTCCGCTTGTCAACCCCAGTTTCGACGGTGACCTGCCCCGTCCGGCCGAGGCTGGATTCGACGGTCAGGCCTCGACGGCGGACAGCGGCCACCGTCAAGGCAACGATCCGGCACCGGCAGTTGTAGCCATTGGGCGGGGTGATGTGCTGCCAGATCGGATCGTCCCACCTGAACACTTTCCCATGCAGGGCGGCATGGCTGGCCCGGGTAACGCCATCCATCACCGCCACATACATCCAGTAAGGGTGGGTTTCCCTGGCTTCGTAGGCGGCCGCGTAGCGCCCTGCCATGTAGGCCGACTGCATGTTGGTCTGGTAGATGGTATCCAGGCGGCGCGGGCTGCCCAGTTGTGCAACCTCGGCGCCGCCATCTGGCGCGACTACCACCTGGCGACCCCACCAGCCTTTCGCCTCCAGGGTCGGCCGCAGGTTTCGCTTGAAGTCTCGTAGCGTCTCGCCGCGCTCCAGGTTCTCGACCAGGGCGTCGCGAATGTCCTGGAGCACGTCCAGGCGTGCTGCTCTGGCAACGGTCAGAGCGCGGGCGTGGGTGGCCGCGTCAACGTCATGCCAGTTCCAGGTGATCGCGAAGCCCTTGCGCTCCAGGTACTCGATGGCGGCGGCCGGCCGCAGGGCGAAGATGGCCCGCAGATCGGCCTCGGTCGGAGCGGCCATCAGTCGATCCGGTCCAGGTTGCCGTGGAGACGGCCCCAGGTATCGGCGGCGAACAGCAGCCGGTGGAGCGCGTCCGTTAGGGCGCTGTCATCCATGTCCGGGAACGCTTCGGCGAGGGCGCCGAGTAGTTCGGTTTCGCTGTCTCCGCGGTTGACCGCGTCCAGGAGCGGGGCGAGCAGGTCGTTGGCCTGGTTTTTGCATGTCCTTGGCCGGCAGGTCGGCCAGCGCCTTGTCCAGGGCCTGCTGATCGCCATAGCGCGGGCCAACGATGTGGCCAAGGCCGCCACCCGTTGTCCATGCTGGCGGCTCAGGATTGCAGGCTGCGCAGCCGGACGCAGAACTGGCTCATTCTTGGCAGGCTGCGGGATGCCGAGCTTGTCATAGACCCAGGCGCTGGGAATCTCCAGCCCCACGTTGACCAGTGCCGGAATCGACTGGGCCATGCTGGTGATGTCGGCTTGCTCGCGCAGGTCGAAGACTAGGCGCGGCGCCCGGCGCACGTCGGGACTGCCAGGACGGTTCAGTACCAGGAGCGGCCAGAGCAGATCGCGGGACAACGTGGCCGCCAGTTGGCGGGCATCGGATGCCAGTATGTCGTGCCGAACCTCGTTATGCACCTGGCCCAGGGCAAAGCGCCGCCGCCTGACTGGCTGGTGGTGCTGGTCAGGTGCCGCCCAGGACCGCCTTGGATATGGCGTCTTCGCTTTGCCGCATCATCGCCAGGAACGGCTCGCTGCTACCCTGCGCGGCCTGCTGGAAGTCGATGGCCATGGTTTCGGGGATGATCCCTGCGGCAGCATGGCCCAGGCCGGTAACGGCCCGCAGCAAGGTTGCCTTTTCCTCGTCGGCAGTACCTGGCGGATATTTCCCCAGCCGGATCGGTAGGCCATAGATTTCCAGCATTTCCGCCAGGTCGGAGGTGGCGTAGTGGCGAAACAGGTACGGCCAGGCCAGCACGCGAAACAGGCCGCTGCGGGCCACATAGCCGGAGCGCGCACGCGGCCGGTGAATGATCCAGCCGAAGGGCTGCAAGGCTTCGCCGGCCGGGCTGTTGTCGCGCAGCCGCAGCTCGTTCTGGTCTTCGGGGTTGAGCTGGAACCAGCTCTGCGGTCGGTGGTGGAACGCCAACGGCATCCACTCGCGCCCCTGTAGCGCCCACTCCAGTTCAATGCAGCTGTAGCCGTGGCCGATGCCGTCCAACGCATCGAGCAGCAAGTCCTCCAGCCCTTCCAGGTCGAGCAATAGCTCGTGCAAGTAGTCGGCATCGGCTTTCTCGGCCGCCGAGGCGTTACGCGGGGGTTCGACCGCCCAATCCAGGCCAAGGATTGCGCGCTTTCGCTTGCTCATTTCGGCGAACAGGTGGGCGTCGCGTTCCTCCATGTCCATGAACAATTCGGCCTGGGCTGGAGGTTGCCCTGTTCGGCCTCGACCAGGATGCGAGCCAGCTTGGCCGGCGTCAGCCCCTTGGCCGGGTGCTGGGCGAACTCCTTCGCCAGGCCGGCCAGGCGCGAAGTCTGCGGCTCGCGCAACTGCTGGGGTCGGATCGGGTTGCCGTAGACGTCAACGATTTGTGCCATGTGTCGTACCTACCATGCGCCGCCGAAGCGGCCGCCAGTGTCAAAAGAATCGTCAAGGCCGCCAGCTTCTAGGGCGTTCCGGCGGTTCGGCACCGCTGTGAATTCAAAAGAGCCTGCGCGAGTGCTGGCGATCATCCAGAGGATTGACAAGGCACAAAGCCCGTCGTAGTGGTGCCCGGTCTGCGGTTCTGGCCAGCTGTCCAGCTCGTCGAGCAGGGCGACCAATCCAGGCGAAAACAGAATCCGTGGCGCAAATGCGTCGTTGATGAACGGCTCCATGGCATCGATTCGAACGGACTGGTCCGCCATGCTGGTGACGCCGATCAGAGGAGCGCTACGCGCTGCATCAGCGCAGCCTTGGCGATGTTCTGCCGCTGGATTTCGAATGCCCCGTTGTTCTCGAAACCGATAGCGCGCATCTGGTACTCCCTTTGCGCCTTGATCAGGTCCGATTCCAGTTTCGAGGGGACGCGCCGCTTGATGGCCGCCTCTATGACGTTAAGTACCTGTTTCTCGGTGTCCCAGCCCCCCACGATGATCGCCGACGGGTCAGACTGTGCGCTCGCCCCGACAGAGGGGTCGCATGCGCCAAACATCTGCCAACGCCCGGAGCGCATGACCCAAAAGCGCGGGTTGGTAAACGTCTTGTCTTCATCGGATCGCGGGTCGCCTTGCAGCTCGGTCGCGAACGCGGCTTTGTTCTTCGCCCGCTGACGCATCAGCCAGTAGAGCGACCGGACACCTGGCCAACTGGTGACGGCCCCCAGCTCCATCTGCTCGCGGTTGTCCTGGTAGAACTGAAACGACGGCAGAGCGCTATCGGGCGCGACGCTACCGCGCTCGGCGTATTGCTCCATCACGGGCTTATCGTCGTTGAGCATCACCTCTTCGCAATGTGCCCATAGGTCCATGTGGGTGGGGAACGTCTCGATAGCGCGGAAGTGGTGGACCAGGTGCCCGACCGTGCGTTTGGCTCGGCTGATCGGATCATCCTTATTCAGCACTGTGCCCACGCCTAGATATTTTACGGAGCCATCCGGTGGGCCGAGATAGTCGATAGCCTTTTCCAGCCAGTCCCATCGGTTGTTGCGCTCGGTCGGGGACTTGGCCTCTTTGTCGGTGATCAGGTCATCGCCCAGGAGCAGCTTGGGGCGGCTCGCGCCGTGGAATGTGCCCCGGATCGCTTGTTCAGCGCCGAAGGCCTCCAGCTTGACCCCGGAGAGGGAAACAAACTCGCCGATCTTCCAGACGCTTCCCTTGCCGCAGACTTCGGGGAAGTCCAGGGACAGGGAGGCGTTTACCAGTAGCTCGGTCTTGACTACTTCCAGGAGCTTGGTTGGCAAGCGCGTTTCGGCGCCTAGGAGCGTGATGTAGTCGACGAAGTACGGCGCCGGGCCGGTCATGCCCAGTTCGGCCCGAATCTCCGGTCGCTGGAGCAGCCCCTGGACAACGACATAGCACGGCCCGACCTTGGTCAGCAGTGAGGACTTCGCCTCGCCACGCGGAGCTACCCACCATTCCTTGAGGCCGCTGGAGCTGCTGATGAGCTGGGGAAAGCGCTTGAAGAAATGCGCATGGAACAACGAGGCAGGCGGCCGGATGTGGTGCGGAAAGTAGGTATACGCGAAGAACTCGAAATCGCGATCTACCAGTACGCGACGACGCCGCTCGGCCCGAGCTTCCGGGGAGCTATCGAGCCGCCGATCTGTTGCGCCTCGATGTCGCGGCGCAGCTGCTGCGCCATGGCGGATAGTTCCCGTAGGAACTCTTTTTCCTCGGCGTTCATTTCAGCCCCTTAGCGATTACTTCCCCGAACGGCTCCAGAATCTCGGCGAAGGCCTGGACGTGCTGCGGGAACTGTTCACGGATGAAGGCCGCCAGGCGCTGGATGACTTCCATTGCGGTGGCCAGGCTGGAGGTTTCCGGTAGTACCCGCTTCGATGCGCTGATCGACTTGTTGTAGGCGTCGGCCAGGCTGGCGAGCAGCTGCACCTTCACGGCGGGCTTGATGTCCGCGTCTACCTGGACGGCTTCCATGGTGGCCTGGAACTGGGTCACCAGACCGGCCAGCACCTGGCGCGCCACGTCCTCCAGTCCACCACCGGCCAGCAACTGCGCCGATTGCGCCTTGTCCCAGTCGTCCCCTCGGCTTCCGCCTGCTGTTTCCAGCGGCGGGCGGTGCCGTAGGAGACGCCGAACATGGCGGCCGCGACCTCCAGGGACTGGCGGTCGAGGACGTAGGCGCGGCGCAGGGCGTCGCGGGTTTCCTTCGGGTGCGCCATGGACTACCTCAGATACCGAGCTTGATACGCGCCGCGAGCAGGCCGCAGGCAACCAGGCCACCCGCCAGCGCGCCGGCCGCCGAGCCGTACAGCACGGCCTTGCGTTCGATCTGCGGGAATCGGTCTTCGAAGCGCTCCAGGCGGCCGTCGATGCGTTGCAGCAGTTCGAACTCAGGAGAGGCTTTCTTTTCGGTCATCGGATCAGTCCTTTTGAAAGTGCCGCACGGTGTCCCAGTGCAGGCCGGCGCAGGCGCCGTATTGGTCGTAGAGTTGTTTGAGGGCAATTGCGGCGGCATCGGGGCTGTCATCAGTCATCGCCACCGGGGTCGGGCACGGTTGAGCCAAGGCCGCCGGTAGTGGCCTGGGAGGCACGTTGACGGGCGGTTTCGAGCTGCTGCATGACGCCAGCAGGAAAGCGGCAGGCAGCGCGATCAGCAGCGGTTTCGGCCAGGGCATGGCGAAGCTCCCGAGTAGTTTGTTGGTCGCTGTCGGCCCGCTGGGCCAGGCGCTGGAAAAGAGCCGCGCTGGTGTCCTGGACCGTCTTCAGTTGTGCCGCCGATTGCTCCAGGACGTCGCGATATGCGCGGGTCTGTGCGTCGGCGCAGGCAGCGCGCCCATCGGCCAGGCCAGCCTCGCGACCGCCCCACCAGCCGGCCGTCCAGACCATCACCAGGAGCACAAAGACAACCAGGCCGACGCGCCAGGTCATGGCGATTTCTCGACGCTGAGCTGGACCTGGTAGGACGCAACGGTCTGCATGAAGCCGTAGGCGAACGCCCCGCCCAGGCCATAGGCGAGGCCTGCGGCACCAGTGCCATGAAGGCCAGAATCACGACGCGGGCCAGCAGGTCGCGGAGATAGAGGCGTATCCAGAGCCATCGGTTGGCCGGGTCTTCACGGCAGATCGCGAACAGATCGCTGAGGCTGATTCCGCTGGGGCGCTGCATCACAGCACCTCCCGCACGGCCTGGGCGATCTGCTCGGCGCTGTAGGGCTGCTGCCCGTTTTCCTGGTGAATGATGGCGGTCACCAGAGCGACCAGGGTGGCCTGGTCCAGGTGCAGGCTGGCCTGCGGCGGAACTCCCATCGCTCGGGCCACGGCCGAGGCATACGCGCGGGTGTTGTTCTCGTTCGACGGCGCCCAGCGTGCGATCAGCGATTCGACGGTGCGCAGGCCATAGACCTTGCGGTAGTTCAGCAGCAGCTTGGCCAATGCGCGGGTGCCGTTATGCGCCGTGTCGAAACGACAGAAGCGCGGTTCGATCTGCGGGTCGTGGGGAGTTGACCCTGCCAGTTGTTGCGTGCCGACCAAACGATGTTGCCGGGGTTGTTGTTGCGGATGCCGCGAGGTTGAAGGGCCATCAGTTGTTCTCCAGTTTGCGTTTTACCCACTGGGCGAACGCGCCCAGCCATGAATCGCCGTCCCGCTCAAACAGGCGCAGGGCCGCCCCGATCAGCCACCAGGCGGGCAGACCGGCAATCACCAGGAGCGGAGCGGAAACGAACAGCAGGCCGACCGCTGGCTCCAGTTGGTAGAGCCCGGCCACCACCTGGGCCGACTCGAACAGCTCGGGGCGGTTGGAGTGCAGGTAGACCACCAGAATCGGCCCAAAGACGCTGGACGCGACGATGGTGCAGAACAGCCGGGCGAACCCCTCTTTCATGGTTCGGGGCCACAGGACCAGGAAGCCCAGGGCGGCAGCCAGGGCGCCCGCGCTGATGTGGATGCCGAACATTTTCAGCAGCGCGGCGCTGCCGGCCGAGGTGGATGCGGGATCAGGCATTTGGTGCTTCCGTTGCGAGCGCTGCCCGAATTGCGGATAGGTGCGCATTGCCTACCTCCGGGGCGGACTTGGTGTAGTTGGATATGCGGAAATCGGTGTCGGTGACGCGGGGAGCAGGAGGCGGGCCGCGCCGGGATCGACTCGGCGCGGTTGTCCATCATCTGGCGATACGCCTTGACCTTCGCGAAGGCGTCCTCGACGTGCGCCCGAACGAGCGGCTGCCAGTTGACCGGGCAGGCTTCCAGCAGAGCGTTACGACGCTCGCGGCTGGGCTCGGCCAGGATGGCGGCGGCGTAGTCGCGTGGGCTGCGCGGTGGATGCGGGGCGTTGAACTCTTTCATGCCGCCATCGTGGCGGCGACATGCTAGGGGAATTAGATGATTGACTTCAACGGCTGAGATAGGATCGGCGCGGAGACGCCGGCCGGGGCGTTGCGCCCCGGCTTAGTGGAACAGGGTGGATTGCTGCGGTGCCGGCTCGCTCGGCCGGTTGACAATCTCCCATATCCAGCAGTCGGTCGGACAGGTTGTACTTGCGGGCAAGATCGCTGAGCAGGCTACGGGCGGTTTGCCCATCACGCAAGCCCTGCTCGAAGCGTTCGACGATCTCCAGGTCGCGCCACCGTACCAGCGCCTTGTGGCAGCGGGCCACGTAAATTTCTTCGCCCCGATAGTGCGTGTGGAGCTGCTCCTCGATGTCGCTGCCCAACAGCTCGGCCAGCGCAGCCCGGCGCGCTTCGCCCCTCCGCGCCCGGCCCTCGGCTATCCGCCAGGACGTGCCGCCGAGCTGCTCGACTACTACCAGCGTGGCCGGCAGGCCGATGCGTCCGGCCATGTCGCGGACGGTATCCGGCAGCATGTCCTGGACCTCCCGAAGATCGACTTCAGACCTACTCATGGCGGCTCCTGTCAATGATAAGCGCCTGCATCAGCCGGTAGAGCTGGCTGTCGTCCAGCCACTCGACCCGCTCGACCTGGAACATGCGCCGGGCCATGTGGTCGGCGTAGCTCCAGGGGCGATGGGCGCTGGCCAGGAGCGCGGTGATTTTGCGCAGCACGGTTTGCCGGTTTTGCGGCACTTTTGGCGTCGCCCGGCCTTGCCGATTGCTCTTCGGTTTCCAGCCCAAGCGCTGGAGTTCGACCAGCACCTGATCGACCTGGCGCGGCCCTAAGTCCTTGGCCGAGCGCACGCCCGCGACGCGAGCGAGCAATGCGCGATAGGTGTCATCGTCCATGCCGAGCTGGGTCTTGGCGATGTGGATTTTTGCGAGGTTGACGGCGCGTAGGCTCATCGCTTGGTCCTCCCTGGATGGCTTCTCTTTTGGATCAATTCGGCAAAACGTGACGCGTCACGCTCAGCAATTTCGGCAACGTTGTGTAGGAGCAAGGTGACCGCCTCGGCCGGCTCGGCGAAGCCACCGGCCGCGCAGATCAGATCGAGTGCATCAGCCGTTCCCTGGTACATGTCCATGTTGAAGCGGCGACCGCCCAGCGCAGCGCGGCGCAGGGCATCGCGCTCGCGCTTCGCCCGTTGGCGTTCTCGCGCCAGGCGGCGCTGGCGGTCCGTCTTAGTTTCGTTCGTCATGGGTGGCTGCTCATCAGTACCGGACCACCACGTCCGGCAGACCGTCCCGGCCAGGCCGGGGCGGTTTCGCTCAGTGGACGGTGCGGTTCTTGGCCGTGGTGTAGTGGATTTCCTGCTGCGGTTCCTCACCGCGAGCGCGCCGTGCCAGGCACTCGTCGCAGGCGCAGGAAACGGCGTTACCAACTCCGTTCTGCTTTGCGAGTTCTCGGCCGAGGGACATGGTCGATTGCATAAGGGCGTAGGCGATCTTCGATGCTTCGGAGTCGTGCAGCGGCGGGCCTTGCATGGAGAAATCTATTCCGCCTTCGGTGTCGCTTAGGGTGATGGTGTATACGGCCATGGCTATGCCTCCTTCTGTGCGGATGCCTGCTTTTCCAGCTGGCGGATGCGGGTGCGAATTTTCTGCTCGACGATCTTCTGGAGGCCGGTGACCGCGAGCGCGGCGCGGCATTGCTCCAGGTCGAAGCCGGCAACGGCGCGGAGTCGGCTATCGACGTCTACGGCGCCGTAGCTCTGTCCGGGGTGATTGAAGGGGTTGGACTGCTGCATTTCACACACCCCAGCGCACGGAAGCCGGGCCGATCCTGCTGGCCCAGGGTCTGGATGTACCGGGCGATGGAGCCCAGGTTTTCGCGGTCGGTGGCGTCGGGGCTCACACCCGGCACGCGCCGGGCGACTTTCTTGCCGACCTGGTGCGGCTCAGCGGTTGCAAAGACCGCCGCCCGCACGCTGGCCAAGTCGCCCACGGCAAGGGCGAAGTAGCCCTCGCCTGGGTGTTCCTCCCGCAGCTCGATCAGGCCGTCGATGCGGCACATGGCGAACGTCTTGGTCATGATCAGAGCCCTCCAGCAGCCGAATGGCATCGTGCGTGACCTGGGCCGGAGACTTCCGGCGAGCGCGTGGTGTAGCTGGGGCCGGCTCGGCCTGCGGCATGACCAATTGACTGGGGCGTACTATCGTCAACTCGACTTCCGGCACTTCGCCGACGGTGTACTTGAACCCAGCTCCAGAGGCGTAGTCGGCCTGAACCTCTGCGGCTCGACTCATGATGTCTATCAGCTTGAGTGCATCAGCCTGGGGTAACAGGAAGCGCTGATAATCCAAGGTGACGATGCACAGCTGTTGCGCGCGGTTGCGGGCCATGTCACACCTCCTGTTTGGTGAGCGATAGCGGGAGTGTGCCAAGCCACTGGCGGGCCACTCGTAGGCCGATTCGGAAGCCGATGGCTTGGGAACCAGTGAGCCTGGCCGAGCCAATCCGAACCTCGGCCGTATCCGGCGCATTCAGCGCCTGATCAATCTTGCCCATCCCGTTCTGGTGCCAAGAGGTGAGCAGCTCAGCCACGCGCAGGAGGTCAGTGTTCGAACAGAAGTCCTCCAGCATTTCGCGCAGTTCAGCCTTGGCTTCCTCAGCGTTCTCGATGGCGTGGCCGTCGTCGAATGTGCCCCCGACCAGCGCCCAAGCACTGGCGAATACCTGGGCCTGCGACATGATGGTGTCGATGCTGATTTCCTCGGCCATGTCACTGCACCTCCGCTTCGAAAGGCACGATGGCGAAGTCTTCGATGCCCGTGTTCAGGGTCAGCCCCGGCAGCCCCTGGACGGCCTCGGGTTCGTTGAGGATCGCTTCCTTGTTCACCTCTTCCTTGGTGCGGATGAAGCGGATTAGCCCCTTGCTGCGCAGTAGCTCCAGGACCGCATCGGCGCCGCGCACAGTCACGGACGGGGGACGGATGCGCCACTGGACCTCGCCGGTCGTGAGGTTCGCGTACTTGACCTTGTTGTTGTCGGTCAGCTCGGCACGGTTGGCCTCGCACCAGGACTGGACTCCGCCCTGGAGGACCGCCAGGCGCTTCTTCAGGTCTTCGGCCGGCTCCGAATAGCGCTCGGTGATCTGGCCGATTTCATCGTTCATTGCGGTTTCCAGACGGGCCAGCTCGCGCTGGAGGTCGCCGATGTTCTTGATATCGCTGATGACCTGCTCGCGGGTCTGCGGGACGTAGACGGCGGCAGCGGATTTCAGACGTTTCTTCGGTGCCATGTTGGCGTTCTCCTGTTCAGTGAATTACGGGTTTGCTGCCGGCGAAGTCGCGGTAGCTGATCGGTTCGCTCCAGGCCAGGGTGATGCCCTGGAAGCGGGTGATGTAACGGGTGCTGCCGGCCGAGGCCTCGCGCTGGAAACCCAGCAGGAGCCCCTTCTCCAGGAGCTGGCGGGCGTCATCTGCGGCGATGGTCACGCGCCCCTCTGTCGGCTCCAGGCGATGAAGGCGAACCCCCATGCGCTGGAGCAACCGGGCGGCATCGTTGAAGGTGCGCAGGCTCAGGGCCAGGTCAGGCGTCAAGACTTTCAAGGGCAATGCGGTTCTCATGGCCTTGTTCCTCTCGTTTCATGGGGGCGGTATGCGGGTTGCGTGGACAGGCGCGGCACGCTTTCCAGCAGCGCATCGCGACGGGGTTGTTCAGCGGCGCCGGCCGCTGGAGGTACTCGCTGCACTCGACCGAGGTCACCGCCTCGCCCAAGGCCGGGCACTCAATACGGCTCAGCGCGGCCAGGACGCGGCGCTCGACGCGGATCGTCGAGGGCGACGGGTAGCGGTTGGCGAGGATGGTGCTGACGGTCGAACGGCTCATGCCGATTGCCTCGCCGGCCTTCGTCTGGCTGCTGCGGGCCACCTCGGCGGCCAGCAACTGGACGAAGACAGGCGGACGCTCACCCCAGGCCGACAGATCGATTGCGCGTTCCATCAGCACCCCACTGCCAGGCAATGAGGCGGCGGCCGAGCATCAGAGCATCACCGGCCAGGATCAGCAGCAGGCCGAGGGCCAGGAAGATGCCGATGGGGATCAGTGTTCGGCGCATGGCGGCACCTCCTGTTCTGATTTCTTGGAGCGACTCCGGTTGTGCTGGTACTCGCCGTGCGAACTCCACATGACCTGATCAAGGTTCGGGTCGTAGACCTGGCGGCGCGTCTCGCGCTGGACGATGGGCGGCCGAGGGCCGGTGTAGCGGCCTGGCTTGAGGGCGTAATGGCGGCCGTTGCGGGTCAGGTATCCGGCGTTTTGGAGGTCGATGAAGTAGCGCTGAACGGTGCTGGGCGACACGGTCGTGCCCGAGGCCGCCACCGATGCGGCGATCTGCTCCGGGGTCGCTGGACCGAGGATTCGCAACGTCCGCCAGACCGCCTCGGTGGTGTATCCCTGCTGGGATGGCTTGCCATCGGCGTTCAGGTTCGGTGCCTCGACGCCGTTGTCGCGGACCAGTTGGAAAACGACCTCTTCGCCGCGCTTGAATCCGCGGATCGCCTCGACGTAGCCGCCCAGGCGCAGGCAGGCGACATACTTCTCGACGGTCTTGTCGTGTTGGTTGGAGCGGCGCGCCACGCGGTAGACGGTGAACTCTTCGCGGTTGGCCCGGATGACTTCCCACATCTGCTGGCGGGGGCTCTTGCCCCCGACCATGCAGAGATGAGCCGGGTTCTTGCCGAGGCTCATTTCGAAGTCCTCGGGCTCGGGGCCGCACCGGTGTACAGCTCCAGGTTCAGGCGCTGGAGGTCGGCCAGTTCCAGCTCGCGCCGGCCCTGAACGGTGGCGGCCTCGGCCAACTGCTCCAGGTTCACCGCGACGCGACGGACAGAGCCCAGGGATTTCTTCACCAGGTGCGCGAGCAGATCGTCAGCGATAGCCACTCCGGGGCTGTAGACCGGCGCCAGGTTGCGGGCGTCTTCCAGGGACACTGGCTGGGCCGGAACCCAGCTCAGAACGCGGCCATGGAAGCGTTCGTACTTCTTGAGCTTGGTCGGCAGCATTTCCTCGCCGATCAGCAAGATGGAGGCTTGGCTGGACTCGTACAGATCACGAATCAGCTCGACCTGGCCAGCGGCGACCAGGTGGTCCATTTCGTCGATGATCAGCGGGCGGCCGCTGGCGGCCAGTTCCTCGGCGATCTGGTCGGCCATTTCCGGGATGGTGCCGGCCGGCTTGATGCCCATTTCACCCAGGATCGACTTCAGCGTGTGCTTGCGGGTCCAGACGCTTTTGGCCTGGACGTAGTAGGCGCGGCGGCGATTGGCGACCCAGGCGGCCGAAACGGATTTGCCGAAGCCGGACGGGCCGTAGAAGCAGACCAGGCCGGGCAAGGTGGAGGTACGCGACAGCGCTTTCTCCAGGGCGATATCGCAAAGGGCGATGTTGGCGATGTCGGCCATGCCGCTGGCCAGTTGGGTGGTTTTCGGGGTGGTCATGAATACAGCTCCTTTCATGCTTGCCGCTGCTGGGCGGCGAATTCTTTGGATTTGGGGTAAACCTCGAACCACTGGGCGGCGTCCGGCTCGATGGGTTGGCCGGAGCGCTGCCGCTCGGCCAGCTCGCACCACTGCCGGTAGCGCTGGGCGGGAGCGGTCGGCAGGGTGAAGACCTGGGCGGTGGTGGCTTGGGCGGTGGCTGCGGCCGGGCGCGGTTCGTCGATCCGCTCGGCCTGCATTTCGAGGGTCGCGGCGCTGCGCGACCGGAGTTGCTCAGGGGTGATCGTGCCGAGGCCGGGGATGGACAGCGGCGCATCCATTTCCAGGGCATACCCGCCGTCACGCTCGGCGCGAATCTCGTCGAGGTGAGCCAGGGCGCGCTTCTCGCGGGCCTCTGCGCGTTTCTCGCGGGCACGCTCGACATACGAAGCCGGCATGTAGTCGCGGCTGTTGCCGTTCAGCTCTGCGGTGCAAAGGAAGCGGCCCTCGCCGTCGTAGACCCACACCTTGCTGGCGTCGTGGATGTCGTAGCCCACGGCCACCTGGTCGCCGTGGAATTCCTCCAGCTCGCGGGCGAAGTAGCGGTTGCCGATGAACTCCAGTTCGCAGCGGCGGACGGTGCGCAGCACCTGGGGTCGGAACAGCGGCCGGGCCTCGTCGTCGGTGACCCGCATCGGGCTGAAGCCATCGGCTTCGTGCAGCGCCCACGCTTCGTTGGGGGTCATGTGCCGGCGGCGACCGGTGTTCGGGTCAACGATGCGCGGCAAGCTGCTGTGCGGCCGGTCGTTGTACTCGGCAATCTGCTGCTCGCAGAACGCGACAAAAGATTCCCAGGACATCAGCGGCATGGTGCCGCCCTTGGCAATGGCCCGGCGAGTCAGCTTGAAGGTGGCCAGCTTGGCCTGGCGGTCCATGTCGGCGCCGATGTATCCGGGCAGTTCCTTGGCGGCCCGAATCCACAGGCTCTGGTGGACGCGCTCAATCACGCCCCGCGCCTGGCTGTTGTAGGGCAGGCTGTTTTTCATGTCGATGCCCAGGCGGCCCATAAGGCCGACCGCCTCGTCGCGCATCATGTGGTTGATGTAGCCCGAGCCGTTGTCCACGTAGAAGATGGCCGGAATGCCGCCCTTGGTGCAGGCGTCGCGCAGGGCATCGACCACCACCAGGGCCGACTCAGCCAAGCCGGTGGACCATCCCGGAATTCGACGGGTACGGATGTCGATGATGGTGGTGATTTCCGGCCGGAAGGGCCGGCCGTGCATCGGGTGCTGGACCTCGGCGTCGAACGTGTGGCCGTCGCATGAATAGACGTCGGTCGGGAGCAGCTTGGTGAAGTCGCGGCGAATGAACGGGCGCAGCGCCTTGATTTCATGCTCACCCATGCGCCCGACCTCGCGGCTGACGTTGCCGACCTTGCGCAGGAACGCATAGACCTGGTCCAGGCTGGGCATTTGCCCCTGCCAGTGCTTCTCCAGCAGTGCATGGGCAGCGCGGGCGCTGCGCTTCTCCGGCCCTTGGTAGATCGTCATGAAGGCAGGCGCCCAGTCGGGAACGCTCATGTCCGGGCGGCGGACCTTCGGCACCAGGGCGCCACGCTCGGCCTGGTCCAGGAAGCGCTCCAGGCTGCGCACGCTCGGCAGGCCATCCGCGCTCGGGCGGCCGCGAGGATCGCGGGCCATCTTGAGCATGGCGAGCAGTTGCGGCTCGACCTGGCCGAGGCGCGCCATGTCCAGCATCAGGGTAATGGAGCGCTTCCGGCTGTAGCCGGTGCGGGCCATCAGCAGGTCTAGGGCGTGCAGCACCCCCTGGCGGGCGTCGGCGACCAGCTGCTGGCGGTTGGTTTCGACCAGGGCCAGTTGCGTCTCCTGGCGGACCACCTTGGTGGCCACCTCGCCCAGGGCGGCGTTCAGCAGTGCGGCGCGGGTTTCCTCGGGGAGGCTGGAAATGTGGTACTCACGCCCACCGCCTCTACCCATGTGCTTTCTTTGCTGCCATGAGTCGCGGATGGCGCGACTATTGATGCCTTGAACCGTGCCAGGCAGTCCGGGCAGGCCGGCCAGTTTCTGTGCGGAGAACCATTCACTCATGGTCGCCCCCGACAGCTTTGCGCTGGGCGATCAGGGCGTCACCGAGGGCCAAGGCCGCCGATTCGAGCCAGTCGAGTGCGTCCCGGTAGGAGCGGTTGTGAACGGTGCTTTCGTCCGTAGCGCTGGCCTCTTTGACCAGGTTCCAGAACTCGGTAGCGTTCCGCAGGTTGTCGAGCAGCGGTTTGAGGTCGGTGTTTGTCATCACGGCTCCCCCAGGATTCGTTTCAGCTCACGCGCCTGTCGACCCGCTTCCTCGCGGGTCCGCTCCAGGCGGCCCAGTTCGGCGAGCAGTGCGTCTCGGCCATAGGCCACGCGGCCGCCACGCACATCGACCAGCCAGTTGGTCAGCAGGTGGCTCGCACAGACGTCCTCCAGGAGGGCGGCGCGGTAGAAAGGCAAGTTGTGATCAACTCGGGCGGGACTCGACCAGGCGTCGAGCATGTTCTTGCTCACGTCATCGCCGGAGAGGCGCGACATGCGGGCGGCAATCTCGTAACGGTCGAGGTTGGCGGCCTTCAGAATTTCGCTGACCAGCTCGCTGACCTGGGCGGCATAGTTGCACTCGCCGGGTATAGCGCGGGCTGGCTGCGGAACATCGAAGATGTCCAGGGTGCGGTCGTCTTTGCGGCGGGCCATGTTCAAGCCCCCGCGTCGGCTTTACGCTGCGCTTGGTCAGCGTATCTGGTATTTTCCTCAGCACCTGGCATATGTCTGACATATGCCTGCAAGGTCTCCGAGCGATTGGGCCGTTGCCGCTTCGGATTCTCGTCGTCGAGCCAGCGCTCAGGCCACAGCACTAGGGGGCTGAGGTCGAGCACAGCAGCGATGGCGCGCTCTACCCGAGGGTAGGGGTTCAGCTTGGCGTTTTTGACTGCCGGGCTGGATACGTCGAGGGAGCGGGCCACCTCGGCCAGGGACGACCCCCTGGCGCGGAGCTGGTATTTGATCCACTCCCAGCGGACGTTGTTGTCGCGGGGGATTTCGGTTCTGTTCATGCCTACGTTCCATCTCAACCACCTGGCAGGGTGGTTTTTTAGGGGTGTCTAACGTGACTTAGGGCATAAACATAGCGCTATAGAAGTTGAAAAACAAGCTCTATAGCGGTTTTCAAGTTCTATAGGAGGCAGATTTCGACCTCTATAGAATTAATATCAATTAAATCAAATAGTTAGGTTTACATGAAAACGCGTAGTGAGCGCACCGCCAGCCTTTCAAGTTCCGCAACCGAACCTGAAAATGACGCTGCCTTCATCGAAAGGCTGCGCTCAATTGTCGCTATAGCAGGGAGTGCAAGCGCTTTAGCGAGGAATGCTGGAATATCCCAAGGCGGGTTGCAGAGGTACTTGAAAGGCGGGGAACCCACCCGGAGAGTGCTCATTTCCTTGGCCAAGGCGGCAGGCGTGAGCCTGGGCTGGCTTATGACCGGTGAGGGCAGTAAGAAGCCGGAAGAGCAGGAGGCTACGGGATCGGACCAATACGTCTACGTCCCCCTGTATGACGCGAGGGTCAGCGCGGGACATGGAAGCTGGAGCGAAGGCGCACACGTTCTTACGCAGCTTGCCTTTACGCGCTACAGCTTGAGCAAGAAGGGGTTAGAGCCAACCAGGATGTCGGCAGTAAGGGTCGGGGGCGACTCCATGGAACCCCTCCTGTCGGATGGCGACGCCGTTGTTATCGACCATGACCTTAGAACCGTGCGGGATGAAGCGATCTATGTGATTCGGGTCGGGGATCAGCTCTACGCCAAGCGCTTACAACGGCAGTTCGATGGCTCTATCGCGATCATCAGCGAAAACAAGGCGTATAAGGACATGGTCGTCCCCAAGGACCAGCTTTCTGACTTGGATATCATTGGGCGCGTTGTCTGGCTTGGGCGATGGATGGTTTAGCGCTCATTCCGTGCCAATTAACGATCAATATTTTGCATTCCTTGCTCAATCCTGATCGATATTTTCCAAACACCCGCACGGTCCCTCTCCGGCTGGAGCCCTAGTGTTATAGGGGCTCTAGCCTATCCATCCCTCTTTTGGCATGTGTCAAAACAGTCACCTCCCCACACCCGGATAAGCGGCGGATAAACGCAAGTGCCTATTCGTCCCGCGACAACCACGCCATCACCGCTCGGTTCACCCACGGCGGAGACAACTGCCCAGCCCAGTACAGCGCCGTGAACAACCCGCCCACCGGCCGGTGTACCCGCCGGCTGTGCGCCTGCCGCCAGGCCGCCTCGGCGATATCCTCGGCGTCCAGTCTCAGCCCCAGGCGACGCAACACCGGCGGTCGGTAGGTCTGCCCGGCGACCATCGGCGTGCGGACGAACGGCGGCATCAGGTCGGCGACGCGAATCCCGTGGCGGCGCCATTCCAGCTCCAGCGCCTCGGTGAGCCCGCGCACGGCGAACTTCGAGGCCGAGTAGACGGCCATCTCCGGTACGCCATACAGCCCCGATGCCGAGCCCATGTTGAGCACCTGCGCCTGCGGCGTCGCGCGCAGGAACGGAAAGGCCGCGTGACAGCAGTTGAGGACGCCTTGCAGGTTGATCGCCAGCAACCGCGCGTGGTCCTCCAGGGCGACCTCTTCGAAGCGGCCGAAACGCAGGACGCCGGCGCAGTTGAATAGCAGGCGCAGGCGGCCATCGGCACAGAACTGCGCAAGCGCCTCGCCGACCGCGTCGGGCTCGCTGACGTCCACGGCACGCTGCCAGGCGCCCGGCAGTTCCGCGGCCAAGCCGCGCAACGCCTCGGCATCGATGTCCAGCAAACCGACCCGCCAGCCCCGGCGGTGGAACAGCCGCGCGCTGGCGGCGCCGATCCCGGAGGCGGCACCGCTGATCAGGATGTTCTGCACTGGCCGCCCTCCGCGCTGCATTCGACGACGAACGCCGCCGCCTCGTCCAACGCCCGGTCGGCGCTGGCCAGCACGCCGGCATGGGCCTGGAACACGTGCCAGCAACCGGCGTAGCGCTGCAATCGCACCGCGACGCCCTGCTCACCGGCCCGTTGCGCCAGGCGCAGGCTGTCGTCGCGCAGCAGTTCGTCCTCGCCGACCTGTACCAGCAGCGGCGGCAGCCCCGCCAGGTCGGCATGCAGCGGCGACAGGGCGGCCGAGCCTGGCTCCGCGTCGGCCGGCAGCAGCAGGCGCACCGCGCTTTCCAGCCAGGCCCTCGACAGCAGCGGGTCGCCGGCCGCCGGCGTGTGCAGGCGCTGGCAGCTGAGGTCGGTCCAGGGCGAGAACAGCAGCAACCCGGCCGGCAACGGCAAGCCGCGCGCCTTCAGCTCCAGGGCCAGGGACAGCGCCAGGTGGCCGCCCGCCGAGTCACCGGCGAGCAGCAGCCGGCGCGGCGAATGGCCGGCCTCCAGCAATGCCAGGTAGACCGCCAGGGCGTCGTCGCGGGCGGCGGGGAACGGATGTTCCGGGGCACGCCGGTAGTCCACCGCGCAAACCTCGGCGGCGCAGCGCCGGGCCAGGTGCGTGGTGATCGCCCGGTGGGTCGCCGGCGAGCCGATCAGGTAGGCGCCGCCGTGCAGGTAGAGCACCCGGCGCCGCGCCTCCACCCCGCGCGGCCGCAACCACTCGCAGGGCACGCCGGCGAGGCTGCGGCGCTCGCGAACGACGCCGCCGGCGCCCAGCGTCGCCAGGCTCAGCCCGCGCAGCACGCCGCGTTGCAGCGCCACTGGCATGGGCGGACGGACCAGCCCGCGGAACAACAGGCGCAGGCAGCCGCGCAGGAGACCGGCGCGCAGGCGTTGCGGCGGCGACATCAGGGGCGCTTCAGCGGGCCAGGTCATAGTCGGCAAGCTCCGGCCGGCGCGTACGCCAGCGATAGACGAAGGTGTAGCCCGGCCAGTTGTTGGTGTTCTTGCCGGCGGCAGTCTTGTACCAGCTGTCGCAGCCACGCTCCCAGACGGTATGGCGCAACCCCTGTTGCACCTCCAGGTTGAAGCGCCGCTGGACCTCGGGCTTCACGTCGAGGTAGCGCAAGCCCTGCGCCTGGAGCTGGCGCAGGCAGCCGAGCACGTAGGGGAACTGGCTTTCCAGCATGTAGACGATGGAGTTGTGACCGAGGTTGGTGTTCGGCCCGTAAAGGATGAACAGGTTGGGGAAGCCGCTGACGCTGATGCCCTTGTAGGCTTCCGCGCCATCCGCCCAGGCCTGCCGCAGGTCGCGTCCGTCGAGGCCGAGGATGCGCATCGGGGCGAGGAACTCGGTGGCGGCGAAGCCGGTACCGAAGATGATCGCGTCGACCTCGTGCCGGCGGCCGTCACGGCCAACCACGGCGTCTTCGGTGACTTCGCGAATGCCCGTGTCGACCAGTTCGACATTGCTCCTGGCCAGCGCCGGGTAATAGTCGTTGCTGATCAGGATGCGCTTGCAACCCAGAGGGTAGTCGGGAACCAGCCGCGCGCGCAGTTGCGGATCGGCGATCTGCCGGTGCAGGTGACGATGGAAGCTCAGCCGCATCACCTTCATCAGCGCCGGGAAGGTCGCGAAGGCGAGCATCCGCGATTCGTGGTGCAGGTACTTGAGCCCCCGATCCAGACGTTGCAGCCACGGCCAGCGCCCCTTCAGGCGGCGTTCCCAGTCGGCGTAGGCGCGGTCCGGCTTGGCGATCACGTAGGGCGCGCTGCGCTGGAACAGCGACAGGCGTTGCACCTGCGGGGCGATCCGCGGGACGAACTGGATGGCGCTGGCTCCGGTGCCGATCACCGCGACCCGCTTGCCGGCCAGCTCGACCTCGGCGTCCCAGTTCGCCGAGTGGAACGCCGGACCCTGGAAGCGCTCCAGGCCGGGCAGGCGCGGCAGCAGCGGCCGGCTCAACTGGCCGGTGGCGCAGACCAGGGCCCGTGCGCGCAGCGTCTGGCCGTCGGCGCAGCGCACCTGCCATTCGCCGCTGCCGGCGTCGAAGCGGGCCTCCTCCACCTCGCAGTGGAAACGGATCTTCCCGCGCAGACGGTACTTGTCCGCGCAATGCCGCAGGTAGTCGAGGATTTCCGCCTGTGGGGCGAACTTGCGCGACCAGTCGGCCTTCGGCTCGAAGGAAAACGAATAAAGATGCGAGGGGACGTCGCAGGCGGCGCCCGGGTAGCGGTTTTCCCGCCAGCAACCGCCGACGTCGGCGGCCTTTTCCAGGATCAGGTAATCGTCGATGCCTGCCTGTCGCAGGCGGATCGCCAGGCCGAGACCGGCGAAGCCGGCGCCGACCACCAGCACCCGCAAGGGGGCTTCAGGGCGGGACTCGTTGTGCATTGTTGTGCTCCCGTTTGTTGCTTGCCACGCCGTCCGGCGCGATTCCGCCCAGCGGCGGATGGCAGCATCCTAGTTCGCCGGGGCGACTGGCGTTATGGCCGGGCCGGACATAAAGTTGTGATTTTCGGTCAACCTCGGACGCCACCATGCCCACTCCGCCCTGGTCTCCCCGCCGCAGCGCCATCAGCGCGCACCTGCTGATCCAGTTCGGCATCGACCGCGGCCTCGGCCTGGAGCAGTGCCTGGCAGGTAGCGGCCTGGATATCCGCCTGCTCGGCGATCCCTCCGGGGAAATCGACGCGGCCCAGGAACTGAGCGTAGTGCGCAACCTGGTCCGGCACCTGGGCGACGCCTGCGCACCGGGCCTGGCGGCAGGCCTGCGCTATCACCTCAACGCCTACGGCATCTGGGGCTTCGCCCTGCTCAGCAGCCCGACCTTCCTCAGCGCCGCGCAACTGGGCCTGCGCTACCTCGACCTGACCTTCGCCTTCCATGGCATCCGCCTGGAGGTACACGACGACGAAGCGCACCTGGTGCTCGACGACGCCGGCATTCCCGAGGACCTGCGGATTTTCCTCCTCGAACGCGACGCCGGTGGCGTGCTGCGCATCCAGCGCGACCTCACCGGGCAGCGCCTGCCGATCCTCCGCGCCGGCTTCCGCCGCCCACCGCCCGCCGATCCCGCGCCCTACGTGCGCGAGCTGGGCCTGTGCCCGGCGTTCGGCCAGGCGGACAACCGGGTGGTCTTCGAACGGCGCTTCCTCGACCTCCCGCTGCCCGGCGCCAATCCAGAGGTGGCGCGCGCCTGCGAGGAGCAGTGCCGCGCCCTGCTCGCCCGCCGCCAGGTGCGCGGCGGTCTCGCCGGACGCATCCGCGACCGCCTGCTGAGGACGCCCGGCCACTTGCCGGACATGCAGACCCTGGCCATGGAACTGCACCTCACCGTGCGTACCCTGCGTCGCCGCCTGGACGACGAGGGCAGCAGCTACCGCCTGTTGCTCGACGAGGTGCGCCAGGCCCTCGCCGAAGAGCTGCTGGCCACCGGCGCGATTCGCCTGGAGGAGATCGCCGAGCGCCTCGGCTACGGCGAGGTGTCCAACTTCATCCATGCCTTCAGGCGCTGGAAAGGCATGACGCCGCGCCAGTATCGCCAGCGGCGACGACTCGACGCGATGTCCTGAGCCGCTCCGGGCTTATTCCACGAAGGCAGGACGCCAGCGCTCGATGTTCGTTTCGCCGCCGCCTGCCAGCGGCTAGATTGGCCGTTCACGCGCGGCATCCGGCGGCGCGGCAGCGGAGGCATCTCCGCTGGCAACGGGAGAACGACACATGGGTTGCCAGCAACACGCATGGCCGGCGCACGCGCCGGAGCAGGTCGAGGCCGAGGTCAACTATATCCGCGACAACGGCCAACGGCCGGTCGCCTACACCTATCCGGCCCCCGCCGGGACGCCGCAGCGCAGCGCGCTGTTGCAGCCGACCCGGGTGGCGATCCGCAATGCGCGTCTGCTGGCGCAACCGGCCAGCCTGGAGCGCGAGGGTTTCCAACTGGTGCGCGAGGCGAGCGCGGTGGGCGATTTCGAGGATGAAGCCCAGGTTCGTGAACGCTACTACCCGGAAAGCATCGCCCTGCTCCGCCGCCTGACCGGCGCCGCCGAGGCGGTGATCTTCGACCACACGCTGCGCGTCGACCAGGCCGGGCGCGAAGAACGCGGCCTGCGCGAACCGGTGCGCTACGTGCACAACGACCAGACCCTGCGCTCGGCGCCGCGCCGGGTCCGCGACCACCTGCCGGCGGAACGCGCCGAACGGCGCCTGGCCGGACGCTTCCAGATCGTCAACCTGTGGCGTCCGTTCGGCCACCCGGCGCAGCGCGCGCCGCTGGCGTTGCTGGACGCCCGCAGCCTGGCGTTCGACGACCTGGTGGCCAGTGACCTGGTGTACCGCGACAAGGTGGGCGAAACCTACTCGGTCAAGCCCAACCCGGAGCACCGCTGGTACTACTACCCGCGCCTGCTGCCGGAGGAAGCGCTGCTGCTGAAGATCTACGATTCGCGGGAGGACGCGCAGGCCCGCCTCGGCGCGCACACCGCCTTCGACGATCCCTGCACCCCGGCCGATGCGCCGCCGCGGCAGAGTATCGAACTGCGTTGCCTGCTGTTCTTCGACGAATGAGTCAGGCGGGGCGCAGGCTGATCCAGTAGTCGCTGTATCGCAGCACGCGGATCGGCAGGCTGCGTCCGAGCATGTCCAGGGACGTGTGCATGTCGTCCAGCGGGAACAGACCGCTGACGCGGTTGCCGGCGATCTCCGCGTCGAGCTGGAGGATGCCTGGCAGATAGGGCCGGAAGGCCTCCGCGACCCAGGCCAGGGAGCGGTCGTGGACCTCCAGCCAGCCGCTGGCCCAGGCATCCTCTCCGGCCTGCATCGGGCCCTGTTCGAGCAGGCCGCCGGCATCGAACAGCAGACTACGTCGTGCCGCCACCGCCAGCTGGCGTCCCTCACCGGTGGTCAGCCGCGCGCTGCCGCGCAGGGTCACCAGGCGGATCGCCCCGCGCTCCTCGGCCAGCAGCAGGCTGCCGCTGGCGCAGTCCACCCGTCCGGCGGCGCAGTCGAGGGCGAAGGCGCCGCGCGGGTCCTCCTTCACTTCCAGGCGCATCGCGCCGCGCCGCAGCTCCAGGCGCCGCTGGGCGCCGTCGAGCAGCGGTCGCGCCTTGCTCCGCGCGTTCAGGCGCAGGCGGCTGCCGTCGGCCAGCAACCAGTCGCGGCGCTCGCCGGTGCCGGTCGCCAGTTCGCCGGGCAGACCCATGCCGGCCTGGACCCAGCGCTCCAGGCCGGCGCCGCCGGCGAGCAGGACGAACAGCCCGAGGGCGCCGCCGACGAAGCGCCGGCGGCTCGACGGCTGCTCCAGGGCGCGCAGCACGGTAGCGCTCGGCTGGCCGCGCCAGGGCGAGTCCTGTAGCGGCGCGAGGCTGCCAAGCAGTTGCCGGAACACCTCGGCATGCTCGCTCGACAGCGCCTTCCAGCGTTCCAGGGCATCGCCCTCGGCGGCGCTGAAGTCGCCGGATTGCAGGCGCACCATCCATTCGATGGCCTCCTCGACGATGCGTTGCCGTTCCGGCTTCTCGCTCATTCCTGGAATCCCCGGTAGCAGCAGTGCAAGGCATCCTTCATCAACTGGTGGATGCGCCCCAGGGACAATCCGAGGCGTTCGCCGATCTGCACGTAGGTCAGGCCTTCCAGCTGGCTCATCAGGAACACTGCCCTGGCCTGCCCGGACAGGCCGTCGAGCAGGCGGTCGATGGCTTGCAGGCTCTCGATCAGCATCCACTGCTCGTGAGGCGATGGCTGCACCGCCTCCGGCGCCTCGGCGAGGATCTGCAGGTAGGCGCGCTCCAGGTCCTTGCGCCGCCAGCTCTCGTACATCAGGCGTTGCGCGATGGTCGCGAGGAACGCCCGCGGCGAGCGGATCGACGCCGGGTCGGGGAGCATCCAGACCTGCAGGAAGGCCTCGGCGGCGAGGTCTTCGGCGCTGTGGCTACAGCCGGTCTGGTAGGACAGCTTCTTGCACAGCCAGTCGTAGTTCTGCTGGAACAACTGGGCGATCAGGGTGTTCTTGATGGAGCCTTGGCTATCCATGGTAAGCGTTCGCTGCTGGCAGGCCACGCCACGGATAGCGGTAGTGAGCCTGGAGGTTGAGGAACGGCGCCCGGGGCTGTTCCCGTGGCGCGCGGTAGGGAATCAATCGAGGCGCTCCCGGCAGTCCGCCGTGCCCGCCGCCGGCCGCTGCGCGGACAGCCAGCCGCAGGCGGCGGCGCCGAGGATCAGCGCGGCGCCCCACCAGGGGAGCGCGCGCACCGCCACCTGGTCCACCAGGATCGCGCCGATGAAGGCGCCCAGGGCCACGCCGAGCTGGATCGCGCTGGTGTTGAGGCTGATCTGGATCGCCGCGGTGTCCGGGCTGAGTTCCACCAGGTATTTCTGGATCGCCGGCCCCGGCGCCATGTTGAACACGCACCAGAACACCACCGCGCCCAGCAGCAGCGGCAGGCCGCCGGTGGCGAACGGCAGCAGGACCAGGGCCAGTGCGTGCAGGAGCAGGAAGGCGACGAAGGTGGCCGGCCCCGGCCAGCGGTCGGCGGCGCGTCCGCCGAGCAGCGCGCCGAGGATGCCGCCGCCCCCGTAGACCAGCAGGACCAGGCTGATGGTCGGTTTGTCGAGGGCCATGCTGCCGACCAGGAACGGCACGATGTAGGTGTAGACGGTGAACTGGCCGGTCATCTGCAACAGCGATGCCAGGTGGGCGAACGGCACCCGGCCCCGGGCCAGCGCCCGCAGTTGCTCCGCCGGGGCGATGCCGGGCGCGCCGGGGATGGCCGGCAGCAGGCGCAGGAGCAGCGGCAGGCCGAGCAACGCGACCCCGGCGAGCAGCAGGAACAGGCTACGCCAGCCCCAGAACTCGCCGATCAGGGTGCCCAGCGGTACGCCCAGCACCAGCGAGGCGACGATGCCGGCGAACACCAGACCGATCGCCCGGCCGCGCCGTTCCGGCGCGACAATGGCCACCGCCAGGGTGATCGCCACCACCACGATGACCGAGGCGCTGGCCGCCACCAGCAGCCGGCTCGCCAGCAACAGGGCGAAGCTCGGCGCGGCGGCGCTGGCCAGGTTGGCGCCGATGAACGCCAGCAGCGCGCCGGCCAGCAGGCGGCGGCGCTCGATACCGGCGCTGAGGTAGACCAGCAGCGGGCCGAGCAGCGCATAGACCAGCGCGTACAGGCTCATCAGCAACCCGGCCCGGCCCTGGCTGACGGCGAAACTGGCGGCCAGTTCGTCGAGCACCCCGGCCACCACCAGTTCCACCGTGCCGACCACGAAGGCCAGTCCGGCCAGCAGCCAGACGCCGACCTCCGCCCTGCTCCGTTCAGTCTCGCCCATGGCTGCGTGCCTCCCCGTCGATGGCGTAGCGATAGCGCCCGAGCATGACCAGCAGCCCTGCCGCCACGCCGAACGCGCCGAGCAGGACCAGCGTCGAGCCCGCGTAGGAGCCCGCGCGGTCGTAGAAGTAACCCAGCAGCCAGGACCCCAGGCTGATGGCGATGGCGAAGGTGAAGGGCTGGATCGAGCCATAGATCACGCTGAAATGGCGCAGGCCGAAGTAGCGGCTGACGAAGTACTGGGTGGTGCCGGTCTCGCCGCCGGCGCCCAGGCCGATCAGGAACACCGCGCCCCAGAGCAGCGCCGGCGGTCCGCCAAGGAGCAGGAGCAGCAGCCCGAGCGCCGCCAGCAGGGCGAACGGCAAGGCGATGCGCGGGGTGTCGTAGCGGTCCAGCAGGTAGCCCAGCGCCGGTTGCGAAACGATCATGCCGACCCACAGCGCCGCCAGCACGTCGGTGGCGACTTCCCGCGACAGGCCGCGCTCCTGCAACAGCGGCACGCCATGCACCATCACGCCAGTGACGGCGAACACGCCGAGGATCAGGTTGCCGACGATCAGCCAGAAGTCCGCCGAGCGCCAGGCCTGGCCTGGCGTCGCTCCGGGCAGCGCGTCGGCTGGCGGGCGCCGCGCCTGCGGCAGGTCGCCGGGTCGCTCGCGGAACAACGCATAGAGCAGCGGCAGCGCCAGGAGGCCTTCGAGCAGGCCATAGACGAGGAAGGTGGCGCGCCAGCCGAAGGCGTCGATGCAGGCGCTGCCCAGGTACAGCGCCAGCGGCCCGCCGACGCCGAAGCCGAGTCCGAGGATGCCGTAGGCCGCGCCGCGACGACGCTCGAACCAGCCGCCGAGAATCCGCGCATAGGGAATGTTGCCCGGCGTCAGCAGGCCGAGCAGCGCGAACAGCAGGTATAGCTGCCAGCCGCTGCGCGCCAGCGCCAGGCTGGCCAGGCACAGGGCCAGCGCGGCGGTCAGCGGCAGGACCAGGGCGCGCGCGCCCCAGCGATCCACCAGCCAGCCCTTCAGCGGGCTGCTCAGGGCTACCGCCAGGCCCAGCAGGGTCACCGGCAGCGCCGACTGGCCGCGGTCCCAGTCCAGGTCGGCGGCGATCGGCTCGATGAACAGCGAGAAGCTGCTGATCACCAGCCCGGTGGGGCCGAAGATCACCCCCACTACCGAGGCCAGCAGCACCCCACAACTGGCCACGCCGAACTCGCCGACGCCAGGCGCCGGCGCGACGTCCTCCATGGCCTCGCGGGCGACGCCGCTCATGCGTCGCGCCTCAGGCGCTCGATCAGTTGGCGGCGCAAGCGGATGTCCTCGGCGTTCTCGGTGGTGGCCTCGAGCTGGACGATCTCGATGCCGGCGCGATGAAAGGCCAGGATCTGTTCCGCCACCTCGCCGACGCTGCCCACCAGCACCCCGGCGAAGCTGCGCTGCACGGTATTCGCCACCCATTCGCGCAAGGCCTCCGGCTCCAGCCGGGCGAGCCGGTCGCGCTCGCCGTCGCGGGCGACCTGCGGCGATGCCGCCAGTTCGTCGAGGGGCCGTGCCAGAAGCAGTTCGAAAGCGGCCTGGCGGTAGTGCTCGGCGATGTCCAGGGCCGCCGCCGGACTGTCGCCGAGGATCACCTGGAAGTGCTTCCAGAACTTCAGCCGCCGTCCCTGCTCCGCCGCCTCCTCGTTCAGCCTGCGCTTGAGCTCCGCGGTCTGCGTGGGGCTGGCGAAGTGGCCGGCGTAGACGTCGGCGAAGCGCACCGCCAGGCGTTGTGCCTGCGCCGAGGAGCCGCCAACGGATAGCGGCGGGCGCGGCCGCTGGATCGGCAGGAAGCCGCTGCCGGCGTCCTCCAGCCGGTAGAACTCGCCGTGGTAGTCGAAGGGTTCGCGGCTTTCCAGGGCGCGGGTGAAGACCTCCAGGTACTCCACGGCGCGCCGGTAGCGTTCGTCCTTGTCGGCGAAGTCGCCGTCGCGGCGCACGTCGGCGTCGCTGGAGCCGATCACCAGGTGTACGCCGGCGCGCCCGTTGGACAGGCCGTCGAGAGTGGCCAGGGCGCGCGCGGCAACGGTCGGCTGGGCGCTCCCCGGTCGGTGCGCGACGGTGGCGCGCAGGCGCGGCGCCGCGGCCAAAGCCCAGCCGGCGACCAGCCAGGGGTCGGGCCAGGCAGCGGAAACGGTGAACAGCGCGCCGTCGAGGCCGTCCGCCTCTTCCAGGCGGGCCTTCTGCTGGATGTCGAAGGCGCTCACCGCGCGACTGCGGGTGTCCGGCAGGAAACGCGCGGCCTGGCGGGCGAAGGCACTGTCGCCGATGACTGCGGAGGCGCGCACGCCGCCGCGCAGTTCGATGCTCATGGTTCGTCCTCCTTAGAAGGTGTAGGCCGCGCCGAGGTAGTAGAAGGCGCCGTTGAAGCTGATCTGCGAGGCATAGGTGTCGTACTGGTTGAAGCCGAGGTAGGCGCTCTCGGCCGGCAGCTTGTCGGGCTTCACGTCGAACAGATTGTTGGCCCCGGCGCTCAGGGTCAGGTTGCGGCTCGCCGCATAGCGCAGGGCAACGTCGGTGATGTACTTGGGCGAGTTCTCGAAGCGGTTGAAGACCGTGGTCGAATAGGCATGCTCGCCGGTGTAGTAGTCCAGTTCGGAAACCGTCTTGCTGTAGCGCGTTTCGCGCAGGGTCAGGCCCCAGCGCCGGTAGCTCCAGTCGGCCTGCAGGCTGACCTGGCTGCGCGGCGTGGAGCTGGTGATCCAGGCCTGCTGCTGGTCGTTGAGCAGCGGCTGGCCGTTGCGCCCGCGATGATTCCTGACCAGCTTCGTGCGATTGACGTTGGCGCCCAGGCGCCAGTCGATCCGGCCCCACTCGCCGAGCCGGGTCAGGTAGCTGGCGGTGAGGTCGAGGCCGTGGGTACGGGTGTCGGCGCCGTTGGTCATGTAGTGGGTGCTGACCTGGGTCAGTCCGGCCGGGATGCTGATCCCGCCGGCGCGCAGCGCATCGATCGCCGGCTGTCCGGAATAGGTGGCACCGTCGACGATGCGGTCGCGGATCTCGATGCGATAGGCGTCGATGGCCAGGTTCAGGTCCGGCAAGGGATCGAGCACCAGGCCGAGGTTGTAGCTGATCGATTTTTCCGGCTCCAGGTCTTCGGCGCCGAGCAGCCTGGCCGCCGGCGAGTTGACCGCCAGCAGGCCGCTGGCGATGGTCAGCGAGACGCCCAGGCTGGTGTAGTTCTCCTGGGCCAGCGACGGCGCGCGGAAGCCGCTGCTGAGACTGGCCCGCGCCGATACCTCGGGGCTGAAGCGGTAGCGGCTGGCGAGCTTGCCGTTGGTGGTGCTGCCGAAGTCGCTGTAGTGCTCGTAGCGCGCCGCCGTCTCCAGTTGCCAGCGCTCGTCGAGGGCGATGGACAGGTCGAGATAGGCGCCGAGCACGTCGCGGCTCCACTGTCCGGCGGTGGCCGGCGCCTGCCCGGGGAGTGCCTTGGAACCGCCGTTGTAGTAGGACCAGGGATCGCCGGCCTCGACCTCGTAGAGCTCGCGGCGCTGCTCCAGGCCCCAGGAGAAATTCAGCGGCGCCGGCAGCCAGGCGAGGTCGAAGTCGCGGCGCAGGTCGAGATTGTTGGTCCACTGGGTGGCCTTGTAGCGCGCCAGGTCGAAGGAGCGCGGCGAATCGCCGGTCTCGCCGTAGAGGGCGAGGTTGATCGAATGGTCCATGCCGATCTCCGGGCGGTCGGCACCGTAGGTCGAACTGAGGTCCCAGTCCCAGGCGCCGAACAGCTCGCCGCCACGGGCGCCGAGGGTCAGCGAATAGTCGTCCTCGTCGCTGGTGATGCGCGGGGTGAAGCCGTTCGGATAGAGTCGCGGCGCCAGGGACGGCAACTGGTAGATCTGCGCCGAGGACACCGAGCGATGGGTATAGGTGGCGAAGCTGTACAGCTCGACGTTGTCGTCCAGCGCCACGCCGGCGTTGTAGGCCAGCGCCTGGCGGTGCAGCGAAGGGTCGCCGATGGACGGGTTGCCGTAGTGCCCGGTACGCTGGTCGATGCCGGCGCGGATGGTCCGCGCCTGTTCGCGGAACTGCGCGCTGAGGTTGAGGAAACCGCTCTCGCCGAAACGCAGGCCGCCATTCACCCCGCCGTTCTGGGTCAGGCCGTCGCCATCGCCGTAGCGACCGTTGTCGTAGGCGAGCCGGCCGCCGTGGTCGGCCGACTTGAGGATGACGTTGATCACCCCGGCGATGGCGTCCGAGCCGTACTGCGCCGAGGCGCCGTCGCGCAGCACCTCGATGCGCTCGATGGCGGCGAGCGGGATGGTATCCAGGTCGACCCCGGTGGAGCCGCTCTGCAGCCCGCCGCTGACATTGATGTTGGCGGTCTCGTGACGGCGCTTGCCGTTCACCAGCACCAGCACGTGGTTGGGACTCAGGCCGCGCAGCGACTGCGCGTTGGTCAGCGCCGAAGCGTTGTAGGCCTGGGCCTGGCGCGACAGCGAGGGCAGCAGGCGCACCAGGGCGTCGCGCAGGTCGCCGCTGCCACTGTCGCGCAATTGCTCGGCGCTGACCACATCGATCGGTGCCAGGCTCTCGCCGGCCTTGACATCGGCCTTGCGGGTGCCGGTGACCACCACCGTGGCCAGGGTCCCGGCGGGCTTCGCCGCCGGCAGCGCGGCATCCGGCGCCGTGGCGCGTTGCAGGCTGAGCACGCCGGCGGCGCTGCGGCTGTATTCCAGGCCGCTGCCCTGCAAGGCCCGCTGCAGCGCCTGCTCGACGCTGTAGGAGCCCTGGATCGCCGGTGCCGGCAGGCCCTCCACCAGGTGCTGGTCGAAGGCGATCGGGGTGCGACTCTGGCGGACTATGCTCAGCAGTACCTGGGCCAGTTCGCCGGCCGGGATGTCGAAGCGCTGGATCTCGGCGCTGCTGGTGGCGCGGACCTCCTCTGCCGCCGACTCGCCGGGCTGGCCAAGGCAGGCCAGGCCGACCGCGCAGAGCACGGGGACAAGTCGAAGACGTGGCGAACGCGGGTTGGACATGGTCGGTTCATCCTTGATCGGTTGCGGATGCCACCGAGTGCAATTGCCCGTACCGATTTTCAGCCGCGCGGCAGACCGATTGCGCATAAGGTTATGCCTCGCCCTCCCGAGCCCGGCAGCGCCAGACACTGACCGGGATTTCGCTGACCTGTCCGTCGGCCTGCATGCGCCGCTCGGCGATCCGCCCGAGGCGGACGAAGAATTCCTCCAGGCGCGTCGCCGGCACCAGCGGTGCGAAATAGGTGCCGAAGGTGGCGGCGTGGAAACGCTGGTATTCGGCGGAGTCGGCGACACGCAGGACCGCCGGGCGGGAGACGATGGAGTCGACCCGGAAGTGTCGTTCGACGCGTTCGCGCAACGCCTCCCGGCCACGGGTGCGGGTTCCCATCGGCAGCAGCCCGGCTTCCGCGTAGAGCGCCGCCACCCGTTCCGGCGCAGCCAGGCCCATCTCGACCAGGGCCTGGGCGACCAGGTCGTCCTCGCCGCCGAGGCCATCCTCGGCGAACGGATGGTGCGAGGTGAACAGGAATACCCCCTGCGCCTCGAGGTGCCGCGCGACCCACCGGAACAGCCGCTCTTCATCGGGATACAGCCAGTGCAGCACGGCGGTCATGCTGATCAGCTCGAAGCGTTCCGCCAGCGGCGGCAGGTCGAGCAGGTCGCCCTCCAGCAGACGCGCCTCGACGCCAGCCCCGCGCAACTGCGCGCGCGCCTGCTCCAGGCGCAGCGGCGAACGTTCGATGCCCCACAACCGTTGCAGGCCGGGCCAGCGCCGGGCGCCGCCGAGCAGCAGCGAGCCGATGCCGCAGCCGAGATCGAGCAGGCTGCGCGGCTCGATGCCGGCGCGGTCGAGCACCCAGTCCTGGTCGCGACGTTGCAGCAGTTCGCTGGAATCCTGGTAGCCGTCCAGGCTGCGCGCCTGTTCAATGATCGCGTTCATGTACGCCTGCTCCTTGGTTGAGGCTGTCCGCCGTGATGGTCCATACGCAGCCGTGGCCTTGCGGCTCTTCGTAGAGCCGCCAGTCGGCGCGGCAATCGCTGGCGGCGACGAACGCCGACAGCAGCTTGGTGCAATAGGTGCAGACCGACTCCAGGGTGATCGGCACGCCTCGGGCGCGGGCGCGCTCGCGGTAGTCCCAGATCGCGCAGTGACGGTTGTGGAATACCGCGCGCCCGTCAGCCTCGGCCTGCACCTCGAAACGCGAACCGTAGAGCGCGGCCTGGCGTGCCAGACGGCCGGCGGCGCTGGCCGGATCGCCCCGCCCCGCCGGTTCCAGCGCGCGATAGATCCGCGCGGTGGCGCGCGCCCAGTCGTCGAGCCGGTAATCCGCCGGGCGCGCGACGATGAACTGTTCGATCAGCGCCTGGGCGCGGAAGAACACCGCCTGCCAGGCTTCGGCGCGCAGGTCGTCGGTCGCCGGCAGATCGGCGAATATCCGCGCGCTGGTCGCCACCCAGTCCCCCAGGTCTTCACGCCGATGGCGCTCGGCGACGTAGGCGGACATCGCCGCGTGCACCTCGAACACCCGCTGTCGCCAGAGCGTCGCCTGCGCCGCCGGATCGCGTTCGACGGCGCTCATCGGAGCGCCTCCCGGTGGCTGGCGAGAAACCCCAGCAGGTGCTCCAGCACGGCGTCCGGCGCGTCCTCGGGAAGCATGTGGCTGGCGCCGATGGCGGCGCCCTCGACCTGCCCGGCCCAGGTCTTCCAGATTTCCAGCGGATGCTGCCCGGCGGCGTAGGGGCGCTCCTGCCAGAGCACCTGGACCGGGCATTGCAGGCGCCGGCCGGCGTCGCGATCGGCCTGGTCGGCGTCGGCATCGACGCCCACCGCGGCCCGGTAGTCCTCGCACATCGCATGGCGCACGGCGGGGTCGCGGAACGCCCGGCGGTAACTTTCCAGCGCCTGCGGGTGGTAGATGTCGCGGCCCTGGGCCATGCGTCGCAGGGTGTAGTCGAGGAAGTGCTCCGGATCGGCGCCGATCAGGCGCTCCGGCAGGTCGTACGGCTGGGCGAGGAGGAACCAGTGGTAGGCGTTGAGGGCGAAGGCCTTGTTCACCGCGGCCCAGTTGTCGAGGATCGGCACCACGGTCAGCGAGACGAAGGCCGCGACCGCTTGCGGATGGTCCAGCGCCAGGCGATAGCCGACCCGCGCGCCGCGGTCGTGGCCGATCACCGCGAAGCGTTCGAAGCCTAGCTGGCCCATCGTTTCCAGTTGGTCGCGGGCCAGCGCGGCCTTGGAATAGTCGGCGCCCTCCTCGTCCAGCGCCCGCGATTCGCCATAGCCGCGCAGGTCGGCGAGGACCACGCTGTAGTCCTCGGCCAGGCGCGGAGCGATGCGATGCCAGGCCAGGTGGGTCTGCGGATAGCCATGCAACAGCAGCAGCGGCGGGCCGCTGCCCTTCACGGCGACGCGGAGGCGCGCGGCGAAGGTGTGCAGGGTCAGGTAGTCGAAGCCGGGCAGCAACGGATCGGTATTCATGGGCGGCGCCTCACAGGATGATGCTGATGCGCCGCTGGGCGCTGATGGTCTCGTGGTCCAGGCGGATCTCCCGCGAGACGATGCGCAAGCCCTCGGGGCCGTCGCGCAGGACATGACTGGCTTCGCCGACGAAGCTCCAGGCCTCGCGGTTGCGGAACTGATGGACGACGAAGTTGCTGCGGCTGCTGACCAGTTCGCCCTCGACCCGCTTCAGCCGCACGTTGCCCACCAGGCGGCGGGTGCGCGAGCGCGGCTGCTCCATCCAGGTATGCCCGCCGAGGATGCTGTCGACCCGCTCGCGCAGGCGCACGTGGTCGTCGTCGATGATGTACAGGCTGTCCTCCGGCGCCTGGCCGGCCAGTTGCTCCTGCAAGGGCAGCACCCGGTAGCGTGCGGCGCGCTCGAACAGCGCGAACCAGGTATCCAGCAGGCGGTCGTCGAGCAGCTCGGCTTCGGCGACGAGGAAATCGCTGACCCGCGCCAGCAGGTCGCTGTCGGGACGGGACAAGGCAAGGCTCATGAGTATCCTCCGCTAAGAAAGTGCCGCTCAGAGGCTGATGTCGACCCCATGGCGGGTCAGCCAGCGGTCCAGGTTCAGCAGGTAGGCCAGGCCGGCGGTCGGGCTCGCCGAGGCACGCGGGCTGGGCAGCGGCGTGCCCTGTTCGAGAGCCTGGCGGACCCGCCCGGCGTCCACCAGTTCGAACAGCGGCGAGCGGCCGTCGTCGAGCAGGCGGCCGACCCGCTCGCGCAGCAGCGCCAGGTAACGTGGGTCGGGGTTGGCCGGGAAACCGCTCTTGCGCCGCTCCAGGATCGCCTGCGGCAGGTGCCCGCGCAGGGCCCGGCGCAGCAGGCTCTTGCTTTCCCCGGCGACGCTCTTCAGCGCCCAGGGCAGGTTCCATACGTACTCCACCAGGCGGTGGTCGCAGAACGGCACGCGCACTTCCAGGCCGACCGCCATGCTCATCCGGTCCTTGCGTTCGAGCATCGCCGGCAGCCAGCGGCTCAGCGCCAGGTAGGCGACCTCGCGCTGGCGTCGCTGGGCGGCATCCTCGCCATCCAGCCGCGGCACTTCGGCGAGGGCCTCGCGGTAGCGCGCCCGGATGTATTCCGGCGCCGCCACCCGTTCGGCGACCTCCCGCCGCAGCAGTTGCCAGGGCCCGCTCTTGCCGGCCAGCCAGGGGAAGCCGTCGTGTGCGAGGGCGCTCGGGTCGTGGAAGAACGGGTAGCCGCCGAACACCTCGTCGGCCGACTCGCCCGACAGTGCCACCGTGGTGTGCTCGCGGACCTGGCGGAACAGCAGGTAGAGCGAGGCGTCCAGCTCGCCCCAGCCGGGCAGGTCGCGGGCCTGGAGCACCGCCTCGTCCTGTTCCAGCACCTCTTCCGGGGCGACCAGCACGGTACGGTGCGGCGTACCGAGGAAGTTCGCCGCCAGCTGCGCATAGGGTTCGTCCCAGCTGCTTTGCCAGGGCGTCGGGACGAAGCCGCGGCCTTCGCCGGGGAAGTCCACGGAGAAGGTCGGCAGGCGCCGCGCGTCGCCATCCAGCGCGGCCACCGCGAAGGCACTGATGGCGCTGGAGTCGAGCCCGCCGGAAAGCAGGCTGCCCAGCGGGACGTCGGCCACCAGTTGCTCGGCCACCGCCTCGCGGAGCAACTGGCCGGCGCGTTCGGCGCTGTCCTCGGCGCCCTCTTCGTGACGTTCCGCGCGCAGCGCCCAGTAGACCAACTCGCGCACACCATTGCGGTCGAAGCGCAGCGCCTGGCCCGGCCGGACCTGGCGCAGGCCCTTGTACAGGCCGTGGCCGGGAGTCGGCGCGGTGGTCAGGGCGAACAGCTCGGCGATGCCGCTGGCGTCGAGCACCGGGTTGGCCTCGGGGTTGGCGAAGATCGCCTTGGGTTCCGAGGCGAACAGCACGCCTCCGGCGGTCGGGTAGTAGTACAGCGGCTTGACCCCGAAGCGATCGCGCACCAGCCACAGGCTCTGCTCGCGCTCGTCCCACAGGGCGAAGCCGTAGATGCCGCGGAGCCGGGCGAAGGAAGCCTCGCCCCATTGCAGATAGGCGCGCAGCACCACTTCGGTGTCCGAGCGGGTGCGGAAGACCTGGCCCAGCGTCTCCAGCTCGGCGCGCAGCTCGCGGAAGTTGTAGACCTCGCCGCTGTAGGTCAGCGCCACCCGCCCGCCAGCCTCGGCAAGCATCGGTTGAGCGCCGTTCTCCAGGTCGATGATCGCCAGGCGCCGATGGCCGAGCAGCGCGTGCCGCGACAGCCACAGGCCTTCGGCGTCCGGCCCGCGCGGGGCCAGGGTACGGGTCATGCGTTCGAGGATGCTGCGCTGCTCGCCGAGGTCGCGGCTCCAGTCGGTCCAGCCGGTGATTCCACACATGGATGACGTTCCTTGCAGTGACCCTTTATTCCCCGCGTAGCCAGGGCGGCGCGCAGGGATCTGCAGGGAGCGATGGTTGAAGACGGCTCAGACGGCCACGGCGAGACGCCGCAGGGCGGCGGGCTGCTGCCCGAGCCGGCGGCTCCACTCGCGCCAGAAGCCGCGGTTCTGCTCCTCGTCGACGTGGCGGCGGGTTGCCGGTCCCATGCCGCGGGAAAAATCGCTGTAGCCGAGGGCGGCGTGGGCGTAGGCGCGCTGACAGGATTCGAGGATCTCGACGTCGTCGGGGGTGCCGAAACCGCCCGGGCCGATGAACGAGATCAACCCATTGATCCGCGCCGCCCGCTCCTCGCGGGTCTCATCGGCGAAGCCGGCGCCCCATACGGTGACGCTGACCTCATCGGCGGCAGTCGGGAAGAACGAGCGGATGTTCAGGCCGAGGATGTCGTTGATCACCAGGTTGGGAAAGATGAACAGGCTTTTGTTGGTGTGGGCGATGTCCTCTGCCCGCGCCTGCCCGAAGCGTTCCACCAGGCGTTCGAACTTGGCGGCGATGGACGGCTTGAGCGCTTCCGGGAACAACGGGCTCCAGTAGGCGATCGGCCGTCCGGTGGACGGCGGGCCGCTGATGATCAGCGCGTGGCCGTTGCCCAGCGCCTCGCCGCGACCGTGGCGCTTGTGCGACTCCGGATCGGTGCCGAGGGTATTCAGGTATTCCAGGTAGCGCTTGTGGGCGAACGGCAGGTGGTAGGCGTCCACGCCGTTTTCCGCGAGCAGCTTCCAGTTGGCCTTGATCGAATGCTCGAAGCCGCCGGGGATGATCTCCAGTTCCGCCTCGGACTGGTCGCAGATCAGGTCGATATAGTCCTTCGCCTGGCCCAGGTAGGTTTCCAGGGACGGTTGCCGGGCGGCGTAGTGGATGAACAGGAAGTTGCGGTAGACCGCGTGTTTCACCCGTGTCAGGGACAGCTCCGGATGGCATTGCCCGGCATGCTGGTAGGCGGCCTTGTCCGGCAGGCCGATCAGGCTGCCGTGGCTGTCGTAGGTCCAGCCATGGTAGGGACAGGTGAAACGCTGGCTGTTGCCCTGGCGCTCGGCGCAGACCTTGGC
The DNA here is from genome assembly GCF_020405165.1 of Pseudomonas sp. PS1(2021). NCBI lineage: Bacteria > Pseudomonadati > Pseudomonadota > Gammaproteobacteria > Pseudomonadales > Pseudomonadaceae > Pseudomonas > Pseudomonas sp. PS1(2021). The sequence continues at coordinate 2,285,624 of NZ_CP084484.1, forward strand.
CCCACGGTGCGCGCAGGCGTTCAGGTAGACCGCCGGCTCGCCATCGGCGCGACGCTGGATGATCAGGTTGCGCCCGCCGACGTCGCGGGTGATGAAGTCGCCGGGCTCGCGCAGTTCGCTGAGGTGGGCGGCATACAGCCAGCTGTCGTCGAATATCTCGTGCAGTTCGCGCCGGTGCAGTTCCGCGGAAACATAGGCCTGGCGCCTGACCCGGAAGTAACTTGCGTCGTCGGTCTCGATATATTCACTCACCGCCTAACCTCCGTGTAACGTTGACAACCCGGCAACGGGGACGGAGGAAACCTAGCACGGGGAAAATCAATTCCGGCAGACTATTTATTCATTAGCTAATAACTCGTAACCCCATGAAAAAAGACAAAATAATTATTTCCCTCGACGACTGAAAATTCCTCCCGCTCATTGCACTCATGCTTTTATGAGGGGTCGCCCCGTTCAACTCTTCAGGTTCACCAGGTCGAGCAGGTCGGCACCGGCCTTGATCTCCTGCAGGACGATTTCCGAGCGGATATCGGTGACGCCGGCGGCGCGGTTCAGTTTGTTCACGATGAAGTCCGAATAGTGCTTGAGGTTGCGCGCCCGGACCCGTAGCACATAGTTGGTGGCGCCGGTCACCACATAGGCGGTGACCACCTCCGGCCAGTCCCGGACCCTGGCGATGAACGCCTCGTGCCAACCCTCGACGTCCTGGCGCAGCGACACATGGACGATGGCTTCCAGCTCCACGCCCAGTCGCTCGGCATCCAGTTCCACCGAGTAGCCGCGGATGATCCCCTCGCTTTCCAGCAGGCGCAGCCGGCGCAGGCAGGCGGATGGCGAGAGGGAGACCTTCTCCGCCAGGTCCTGGTTGCTCATCCGCCCGTCCTGCTGCAGGTGACGGAGAATGCGCAGATCGATGGCGTCCAGCGACATGTGCAATTCCTATCAGAATGAATAGCTATCTTCGAATTTTGTGCGAACAGACTGCCATGCGACCTTGCATTTCGCACGAAAATTCTCCGAAATCTCGTTCATTATCATTCGCTGGACTTCCGGAGAAAAACAATGACTTCGCTCCGCTACTGGGACATCAGTCCCGCCCTCGACCCGAACACGCCGACCTGGCCCGGCGACACGCCGTTCCAGCAGGAATGGGCGGCGCGGCTGGACGAGCAGTGCCCGGTCAACGTCGGCCGGATCACCCTTTCGCCGCATACCGGCGCCCACGTCGACGGCCCCCTGCACTACCGCACCGACGGCCTGCCCATCGGCCAGGTGCCGCTGGACATCTACATGGGACCGTGCCGGGTGATCCACTGTATCGGCGCTAACCCGCTGGTGACCCCCGAACACCTCGCCGGCCAGCTCGACGACCTGCCCTCGCGCGTGCTGCTACGGACCTTCGAACGGGTCCCGGCGAACTGGCCGGAAGGCTTCTGCGCTATCGCTCCGGCCACCATCGAGTGCCTCGCCGAGCGCGGCGTCAGGCTGGTCGGCATCGACACCCCGTCGCTCGACCCCCAGCACTCCAAGACCCTCGGCGCCCACCACGCGGTGGGCCGCCACGGCATGGCGATCCTCGAAGGCGTGGTCCTCGACGACGTGCCCGCCGGCGACTACGAACTACTCGCCCTGCCGCTGAAATTCACCCACCTCGATGCCAGCCCGGTGCGTGCCGTGCTGCGCGCCCTGCCTACCGCGGAGTAACCGATGACCACTCGTGACGACTGCCTGGCGCTCGACGCCGGCGATCCCCTGGCCGACCTGCGCCAACTGTTCGCCCTGCCCGACGGCGTGATCTACCTCGACGGCAACTCCCTCGGCGCCCGCCCCCGGGCCGCCGTGGAGCGCGCCGCCGAAGTGGTCGCCGCGGAATGGGGCGAGGGGCTCATCCGCAGCTGGAACAGCGCCGACTGGCGCGGCCTGCCGGAGCGCCTCGGCGACAAGCTGGCGCCCCTGATCGGCGCGCGCGCCGGCGAAGTGGTGATCACCGACACCACATCGATCAACCTGTTCAAGGTGCTCAGCGCCGCCCTGCGGATCCAGGAGGAAGACGCGCCAGGGCGCAAGGTGATCGTTTCCGAATCGAGCAACTTCCCCACTGATCTGTACATCGCCGAGGGCCTTACCGACATGCTCCAGCGCGGCTACCGGCTACGCCTGGTAGATGACCCGGAGCAATTGCCGGCGGCGATCGACGCGGATACCGCGGTGGTGATGCTCAGCCATGTCAACTACAAGACCGGCTACCTGCACGACATGCGCGAGGTCACCCGCCTGGTCCACGAAAACGGCGCCCTGGCGATCTGGGACCTGGCCCACTCGGCCGGCGCGCTGCCGCTGGACCTGCACGCGGCCGACGCCGACTACGCCATCGGCTGCACCTACAAGTACCTCAACGGCGGCCCCGGCTCGCCGGCCTACGTGTGGGTCGCGCCGCGCCTGCGCGAGCGTGTCTGGCAACCGCTGTCCGGCTGGTTCGGTCATTCCCGCCAGTTCGCCATGGAGCCGCGCTACCAGCCCGGCGAAGGCATCACCCGGTTCCTCTGCGGCACCCAGCCGATCACCTCGCTGGCCCTGGTCGAATGCGGCCTGGATATCTTCGCCCGGACCGACATGCAGCGCCTGCGCGACAAGTCGCTGGCCCTCGCCGATCTGTTCATCGAATTGGTGGAAAGCCGTTGCGAACGCTTCGGCCTGACCCTGGTGACCCCGCGCGAGCATGCCCGGCGCGGCAGCCATGTCAGCTTCGAGCATGCCCAGGGCTACGCCATCGTCCAGGCTCTGATCGACCGGGGGGTAATCGGCGACTACCGCGAGCCGGGCATCCTGCGCTTCGGCTTCACCCCGCTTTACACCCGCTTCGTCGAGGTCTGGGATGCGGTGCAGGCGTTGCTGGAAATCCTCCAGAGCGAAGCCTGGAAAGAGCCGCGCTACCAGGTCCGGCACAAGGTGACCTGAGCCCCGCTCGCGCGGGCCGCGCCGGTATTCCCGGGGCGGCCCGCGAACACCCACCGCTCTCGCGCACAGGAGCCCGCGACCGGCACCCGCACATCGCCACCGACGTTCCCTCGGCAATTCATAAGAACCCCAATAAGATTCCAGAGGACATCCAGATGAACGACCCCCAGGGCTTCGAGGCCATCTCGCGCCGCGAACAGGGCCTGCAACGGCGGCTCTCGGCCGCGCAGATGAGCATGATCGCCATCGGCGGCGCCATCGGCACCGGCCTGTTCATGGGCAGCGCCTTCGCCATCGGTTTCGCAGGCCCCAGCGTCCTGCTCAGCTATGCCATCGGCGCGCTGATCACCTTGCTGCTGATGGGCTGCCTGGCGGAAATGACCGTGGCCCATGCCACCCCCGGCTCGTTCGGCGCCTTCGCCGAGCACTACGTCGGCCCGCTGGCCGGGTTCCTGGTGCGCTACGCCTATTGGGCGGCCATCGTCCTGGCGGTGGGCACCGAGGTCACGGCGGTGGCCATGTACATGAAGTACTGGTTCGCCGGTATCCCGGAATGGGTCTGGATCATCTCCTTCTCGACCCTGCTGATCGGCCTGAACGCCAGCAGCGTGAAAGCCTTCGGCAACTTCGAATACTGCTTCTCGACACTGAAGATCGCCGCCATCGTCGCCTTCATCCTGCTCGGCGCCTACCTGGTGTTCGGCTCCGCCAACCCGGCCTACGGCGTGCACAACTACAGCGCCCACGGCGGCTTCTTCCCGCACGGCCTGAAAGGCATGTGGATCGCCGTGGTGGTGTCGATCTTCAGCTATCTCAGCGTGGAGATGATCGCGGTCGCCGCCGCCGAGGCCGAGCATCCGGAACAGGCGGTGAAGTCGGCGTTCCGCTCGACCATCGTGCGCCTGGTGGTGTTCTACCTGCTGACCCTGGCGCTGATGCTCGCCATCGTCCCCTGGGACCAGGCCGGGCAGAGCCAGAGCCCGTTCGTCACGGTGATGCAGGCGATTGGCCTGCCCGGCGCCACCGGGGTGATGAACTTCGTGGTGCTGGTGGCCGCGCTGTCGGCGATGAACAGCCAGCTCTACATCACCACCCGGATGATGTTCAGCCTGTCGCGCGCGGGGCACGCGCCGAAGGGCCTCGGCGAACTGAGCCGCCAGGGCGTGCCGCTGAACGCGCTGCTGCTGTCGAGCGTCGGTATCGCCCTGGCGACCCTGCTCAACCTGGTCTACCCCGAGCAGTCCTTCACCCTGATGATGGCGGTGTCGATGTTCGGCGCCCTCTTCACCTGGCTGATGATCTTCTTCACCCACCTCTGCTTCCGCCGCCACCGCGCCCGCCACGGCGGCGCGCCGCTGGTCTTCCGCATGCGCCTGGCGCCCTGGTCGACATTGCTCGGCCTGGCGCTGATGGCGGCGATCCTGGTCACCACCTTCTTCACCGAGGCGTTCCGCATGACCCTGGTCTTCGGCGTGCCGTTCCTCGCGCTGCTCAGCGCACTCTACCTGGTCTTCGTCCGCAAGCCCGGCAGGGATTGTCCGATAGAACGGGCAACGCCCTAGGCGCTCTCCGCCCTGCGAACCTGGCGCGCCCGGCGAAGCCCGACCGGCGCGCCCTTTCCGGACCGGGCGGTTCCGTTTCCCATACCTTTTCCGTCGCACAAAAAGCATTACCCGCCGGCCGCCGCGACTCCGTAGCGTAGTGCCCAACCGGACGTTCCGGCCCGCGGCGCGCCGCGGCCGGCGCGCTCCCGTCAGGGACGAAGTGGCGGCACGCCCAGCCATCGAGCGCACTGCATCGCTCTGCCCTGTGGGGACGCAGACGTCGTCAGCCATGAGGGGAACACGATGCATCCGACCTTTTCGCGGGTCCTGCTGGCCGCCGCACTGGCCGCCGCCGGCAACCCTGCCGTCGCCACCGAAATCCAGCTCGAGCAAGGCTGGAACGCCGAGCAGCGCGCCTCCTGGTACGACGCCTCGCTCGGTTCGCGGCTGCTGCCGCTGGCCTGGGCCCAGGCGCTGGAACGTCCGAACAGCGAGGAACGCCTGTTCTCCGAAGACAACGCCCGGCGCCTCGGCTTTCCCCTGCGCAACTGGCAAGGCGGCGAACTGCGCCTGCCGCGCGGCTTCGCCCTCGACCAGCAGGACGACAGCCAGTTCTCCGACACCCGCCTGCGCTGGAAAGCCCGCCAGTCGTCCAGCGAACCCTGGGTCGGGCTGAATTGCGCCGGCTGCCACTCCACCGACATCAGTTACCGCGGCAGCGAACTGACCGTCGACGCCGGCGCCACCCTGGCCAACGTCCAGGCGATCTTCGACGAAGTGCTCGCCGCGCTGCGCCGCACCAGCGACGACGGCGACAAGTTCGCGCGCTTCGCCGGCAACGTCCTCGGCAGCGAGGACAGCCCGGCCAACCGCGAGCTGCTGAAGGCCGCCCTGGTCAAACGCGCGGCGCTGATCGACACCCTGCTGAGCATGTCCGCGACCGACCTGCAACCCGGCCCGGGGCGCCTCGACGCCACCGGCCAGTCACTCAACCGCGCGGCAATCAACTCCGGCGCCCGCCATCTGCAAGCGAACCCGACCGACGCGCCGACCAGCTTCCCGGCACTGTGGCACACGTTGCAGATGGACAAGCTGCAATCCAGCGGATTCGTGCCCAACGTCAAGGTCCTCGATCTCAACGGCCAGGTCTTCGACCTCGGCTACCTGGCCGGCGACATCGGTGTGGTCCAGGGCGACTACGGCGACGTGGTCAGCCATCCGCTGTCCGGCCTGGAGGGCTATATATCGAGCATCCGCGTGGACAACCTGACCCGTGTCGAGGGCCTGATCCACAAGCTCAAGGCGCCGGCCTGGCCGAGCCAGCTGTTCGGCGCCCCGGACAGCGCCAGGCTGGTCCAGGGCAAGCGCCTCTACGAGGAGAACTGCGCGGCCTGCCATGCGAGCATCGGCCGCGACGACCTGCAAACCCCGATCAAGGTCCGCCAGGTGCGCCTGAAGGCCCATGGCGACGACGCGCCGATCGGCACCGACCCGTGGATGGCCTGCAACACCTTCACCTTCAGCAGCCCCAGCGGCAACTACTTCGGCCTGTTCCGACCGTCCCTCGGCACCCCCAGCGGCGTCGGCATCGTCGGGCGGACTTCGAAGATCGCCGACATGCAGGTCCCCGAGGTGTTCCAGATCATGCTCGGCAAGAAAGGCCAGCTGGCCGACGGCATCGCCGAGATCATCCACGCCATCGTCACCGGGCAGCAGACCCTGCCCGGCTCCGACAGCCTGCAAGCGGTGCCCGCCGGACAATTGCTGCTGGCCGGCGCCGCCCCTGCCGACAGCCAGGCGCAGAGCGTCACCGCCGGCGAAGTCCCCACCGACAAGAGTGCGCGCAAGGACTACTGCCTGAATACCGAGCATCCATTCCTCGGCTACATCGCTCGCCCGCTGAACGGCATCTGGGCCACCGCACCCTACCTGCACAACGGTTCGGTGCCGTCGCTGTACGACCTGCTGCTGCCCCAGGAGCAACGGCCGGCCACCTTCTACACCGGCAGCCACGAGTTCGATCCGAGCCGGGTCGGCTACCTCACCGCGCCCGGCCCGGACAACGCCTTCCTTTTCGACACCCATCTGGAAGGCAACTCCAACGCCGGCCACGACTTCGCCCGCGAGTACGACGAAAGCCAGCGCCTGGCGCTGCTCGAATACCTCAAGACCCTGTGAGCCGGCCCCGCCCACATGCCCAATAGAGAGAACCGCCCGATGACCCTATCGCGACTCAGCCTTGCCATCCTTTCCGTCCTCGCCGGTGCCCCGGCATTCGCCGACGACAGCGGCGTCGACCTCGACCAGGGCTGGAACCAGACCCAGAAGACCGCCTGGCTGGAAGCCGGCCAGGGCTCGCGGATGCTGCCGCTGGCCTGGCTGGTGGCGCTGGAGCAGCGCGCCAGCGAAGAACCGCTGATGTCCGATGCGCTGATCCGCCAGTACGGCTATGTCCCGCACACCCTCGGCGGTTCCAGCGTGAAGGTGGTGCAGGGCTACGCGGTCGACCGCAGCGACGACAGCGACCTGACCTTCACCAAGCTGCGCTGGAAAGCCCTGCAGGGCTCCAGGGAACCCTGGGTCGGACCGACCTGCAGCATGTGCCACACCTCGCACATCAGCTACCAGGGCACCCAGTTGACCGTCTACGGCGGGCAGACCATGGGCGACCTCGCCGGCTTCCAGCTGGAGATCCTCGGCGCCCTGCAGAGCACCCGCGCCGACACCGCCAAGTTCGAGCGCTTCGCCCGCAAGGTGCTCGGCGCCGACGGCCTGGTCAGCGGCTACAACGACGCCAACAAGGCGCGCCTGCAGGCAGCCCTGGACGCCACCATCGTGCGCCTGCGCGACGGCTCGCACTTCAACCTGCCGCACGATCCCGAGTTCGGCCCGGGCCGCCTGGACGCCATCGGTTCGATCTTCAACTCGGTGGGCTACGAACTGCACGCCGACGAGCAGATCTACGGCGCCGAGGACGCCCCCGTGAGCTATCCGTTCCTGTGGAACGTACCGCAGCTGGACCGCGTGCAGTGGACCGGCTTCAACCCGAACCACATCAACGTGGTCGACATCGACAACCGCAAGTTCGACGTCGGCGCCCTGGCGCGCAACGCCGGCGAGGCGGTCGGGGTATTCGCCGACGTCAAGGTGCTCAGCCCGATCCAGTCGGCGCTGCACATCGGCTACCCGTCGAGCATCAACGTCGACAACCTGATCCGCATCGAAGACCAGCTCGGCCAACTGAAGCCGCCGGCCTGGCCGAACCAGCTGTTCGGCGCCCCGGAGCCGACCAGGGTCGCCGAGGGCCGCGAGCTGTACCGGCAACATTGCTCCAGTTGCCACACGCCGCTGGACCGCAACGACCTGCGGACCCCGGTGAAGACCGTGCTCACCCACCTGCAGGCGCGCGGCGAGGTCGCGCCGATCGGTACCGACCCGTGGACCGCCTGCAACAGCATCGCCCAGCTGAAGACCGGCTACGTGCGCGGCAAGCCCTACCTGTCCTTCGTCGGCACCGGCCAGCGCGGTTTCTACGGCAAGCAGGCCTATGCGGTGGACGTGCTCCAGGAAGTGGTGGTCCAGGCCCTGGCCGCGCGCGGCCTGAGCGTCGCCCTGGGTGCCTTCCAGACCGCCGCCCTGGGCATCTTCGACGGGCAGTTGCCGCCGCTGATCAGTCCGGTGCCGGACAGCCCCGACGCCGACAGCGCCGAAGCGACCGCCGCGGACGCGCCAGGCGCCCTGCTCCTGGCCGAAAACGTCGCGGCCGGCAGCGACAAGGCCCGGCGCCTGGAGCAGTGCCTGGCGATGACCAGCGACCTGATGGCCTACAAGGCGCGCCCGCTGAACGGTATCTGGGCCAGCCCGCCCTACCTGCACAACGGCTCGGTGGCGACCCTCTACGATCTGCTGCTGCCGCCGGACCTGCGGCCGCGGACCTTCTATACCGGCAGCGTCGAGTTCGACCCGGTCAACGTCGGCTACATCACCGATGCCGGCGGCGCCAACCGCTTCCTCTTCGACAGCGGCAAGCCGGGCAACGCCAATGGCGGCCACGACTACGGCAACGCGCAGTTCAACGAGCAGCAGCGCCGCGCCCTGGTCGAGTACATGAAGACCCTCTGAAGCCCCTCGCGCGGCCGGCGCTCCCGGCCGCGTCCCTCAACCGGCGGCGACCCGCCGCGCGGTCTCGACGAAGCATTCGAACTGGGTGTCGCTGGCGCGAAGCCGCGAAGTCGGCGACACCGCCAGCCCCACCGGCAGGCGGAAGCCTTCGTTGACCGCCGCCGGCAGAGCGGTGAAGGCCACCCCCGGATAGGCGAACTTGGTCAGCGACAACGGCAGGAAGGCGAAGCCGTCGCCGCTGGCGACCTGGGCCAGGAGAATGCTCAGGTCGTTCGGCCGCACGCTGCGCCGGGGCGCGAAGGCAGCGGCATCCATCGCATCGTTCATGAACTGGCTGTAGGCGGGAAACAGCGAGTCCTTCGGTACCAGTAGCGGCTCGCCAATCAGGTCGTTCAGCGACCAGTCGGGCGCCAGTCGCCGGTGCAGGGTTTCCGACAGGGCGATGACGTGCTCGTAGCTGCCGATCTCCATCAGCTCGTATTCGCGCACCACCTTCGGCGGCGCGCCGATGATCGCCGCGTCCAGGGACGACTCGCGGACCAGGCTGAGCAGGTCCAGCGATGGCGCCCAGGATGGCGAAACGGCGCTGCACACCCGCGCTTCCTTCAGTTGCCGGGCCAGCTCGCCGGACCAGCCGGGATCGAGGTAGCGGCTGAAACCGATGTGCAACTGGCGGTCGTCGCCGTCGCCGATGTCGCGGGTCAGCGCCTTGGCCTCGGCGATGATCTTCACCGCGCGGCAATGCACCACCCTGCCCACCTCGGTCAGGCTCACCCCGGCCGGACCGCGGACGAACAGCGCCTCGCCGATGTGCGCTTCGAGCGCCTGGATCTGCCGCGACAGCGACGGCTGCGAAACGTGCAGCACCTCGGCGGCCTGGCCGATGCTGCCGTACTCGGCGACACAGGCGAAATACATCAGCTGGCGCAACGAAGGCATCGCCTTCGACCAGTTGATGATCGGGAAACTGGCATCGGTCACGGACATTGCGTACATACCCCTCGCTGGCAACACGGGTCGGATCGGCACGGGCAGGGAAACCCCGGGACGGCGCGACGAACGACCGCCGGCAGCCTGCTTCCGAAAGCCGTTTCGCGGCAGAAGAACGAAAGATAGGTAGCGGAGATGACAGGAAGCGCGACGTTCGGGTCCGGGACGCTCTTCATGGACGGCGTCTTGTTCCCGCGCCGCCAGTATAGCCAGGCGGCATGGGGAACTGGCCATGCGGCGCGCCACCACCGCGGGCCACCCTCGCCGTTCGGATAGGTCCCCTTGCCAGGTCGGTCCGAAGCTGCCGGGGGGCTATCGAAAGCGCTGCGCCGTGGGCACCGGCCACGAACGCAGGCCACCCCGTCGGCAGCGGCTGAACCGTTTCGTCTTTTCGTGAACCGCTTCCGTGTCGGCGGAGCGCCAGGGGGGCTACGCTGAGTTTTTCAGGATCAGGAGTACCGCCATGCTGGATCACGACCTGACTGTCGCCCTGCTCTGCCGTCTCAACCAGAACCAGAGTGCCCTCGGCATGGCCCTGGAGGAGCTGGCGATCTGGGCGAAGCGCCATGAAGGCGGCGAAACCTACGATGTCGTCATGAACCACCTGCAGACCCTGGAGCGCAACGCCGACTTCGTCGCCGAGGCCATCGTCGTCCTGATGGCGGATCGCTGAAGCGCGCCGGCCCCGTACGAGCGGACGAGCCTGCGCGGTGCGCTGGGCACGGCACGCAGTAAAATCTTCAAGATTTTTCTTACAAGGCAATAGGACTCGTCCAAGTTACCTCGCCCATAGCTCCCGGTACCCTCGCCCGTTACACCTTTCAAGCACCAACGGGATCTCCAGGGCTTATGCTTCTTCGAACCATCAGTGTGGAAACTGCCGAGCAGACGGAACTGAATGCGGCCTTGTTGTGTGGTTTCGCCATTCCCGCCAGCGACCGCAACTTCATCGCCTACAGCCTCAACGAACAGGTCGACGAAAACGACTCGCGCGTCTACATCGCCTCCCTGTTCAAGACCGACGACGGCTTCCGCCTGGGCCGTCTCGACACCGACGAGGCCTGCGAGGCGGCCATCCAGGTGTTCCGCCAACTGGTCCGCGAAGCCACCACCGGCAACCGCCGGACCAGCGATCTGGCCTACCACCTCATCGACCTGCAGGACGCGGCCATCGCCCCCTCGCGGCGGGAAGAACACCGCTCCCTGGTGCTCGAACGCGAATGGGTGATGAAGCTCGTCACCTTCGAGTCCCCCCATGGCTACGGCCCCGCCCTGGATGGCGAGGAACCCTGCGCGGAAGTCCCGCCGCTCGTCCAGGAGGCCCTTTTCGAAGACGCCGCTCCCGATGTCCTCGCCGAAGACGATGCGGACGAGACCACGGACGGGCCGGCGGAGCCCATCGACGAGCCCGAGGCGGCGGAAGACGAAACCGTCACCGAGGCCGGATGCGTCGAGCCCGAGCCGCGGCCGGATGCGGAAACGGCAGCGCCCGAGGGTGGGGCGCCAGCCGAGTTCGCGGCGAAAGCGGAGCAGTCCGCCAAGGTAGCGGATGCCGAGGCCATCGGCGCCTTCGTCGACAACGCCAGTCATCTTCGCGAGGAGCTTGCCGACCTGGCGCAGATGCTCCACCCCGCGCTGCACGCCGCCGACGCCACGGGCAGCGCCAACCTTCCGTCTCCAGACGCCGCCGAGGAATCCTCCATGCCCCCGAGCCCCTCCCCCCTCGCCGCACCCGCGCCGGAACCGGTATCGGCCAGGGTCCCCAGCCTGTCGCTGCGCCTCCGGGTGCCGCCCGCACGCCTGGCCGGCGCCGAGGGCGGGGCCAACGCCAGAGAGGCGCCCACCCAGGCCGCCGCCGTCATTCGCCAACCCGAGGATGAAGCCCACGTGGATACGGATACCGCGCTCGATATCGGCAACGATACCGAGCATCTGCTACAGGACGTGCAGGGCACCCTGGCCGACCTCGCCGGCATGGCCCAGCAACTGAGCCAGCAGAAGCAGGAAGCGCTCAAGCAGCAGGAGTCGCTGGAGTCGCTCCAGACGCAACTGCACGAGAAGGAGCGGCAATTGCAGGAAAAGGAAAAGCAGCTCCGGCAGTGGCACAAGCGCCTGCAGGACGACCGCCAGGCGCTGGAGCGGGAAACCGAGCAGAGCAACCGTCTCCTCGCCGAGCGCAGCGCGGCCCTGCAACAACTCGCGGAAAGCGTCGAAGCCCGCGAGCGCAGCAGCGCGCGGCGAGCCGAAGTACTGCAGATCGAGCAGGAACGCCTCGAAGAGTTGCGCAGCCAGCAGAACCTGCGCCAGGCCGAACTGGAAAAGCGCGAAGCCAGCGTCCAGCAGCGCAGCCTGGAACTCGGCGAGCGCTTCAAGAAGCTGGAAAGCGCCCGCGAGAAGCTGGCGCAGATCGTCAAGGGTTTCAACGAGACCGTACAGTTCAATACCGCTCTGCACGCCATCAGTCATACCGGGTTGAAGCGCCAGGAAGAGAGCGCAGCCGAACTGGAATAAGGTTCTCCTCCGGCAAAAGGGCGCGGCGCCGATACTGGCCCGCGCCCTTTTTCATTCGCCCAGCCGCGCCTGGCCGCTCGCCCTCGGGACGCGGTGCCGCCGGCCAGTTCACCGGTGCGCAGAGCAGTTGTGCGCCGGACAGCGCCGGCAGGCGCACCCATTCGGGAAACTCCAAATCGTAGCAGACCATCACCGCGATTCGCCCGAAGCGGGTAGCGACCACCGGCGCTGTCCCTGGCACAAGGCCATGGGAAGGACGGAGTGTCGGCAAGCGAAGACGGGAAGGGAATCAGTCAGGTCAAATAATCAGTTCAGCATTTTCTGAACCATACGCAGGGCGATCGCTGAACCGAGGGCCGCCGAGGCACCGCGTGCGCCCTTCTGACGCCCGCTCAAGGCCGGCGCGCAGCATGGCCTTCGGCGGAAACCTGGGGCGCCTGGGTCTGCCCCGCCTCGCGCTCCAGCAGATCGCGCAGGCGCTGCGCATCCAGCGGCCGGCTGAGCAGGAACCCTTGCAGTTCGTGGCATTGCTCGTCGCGCAGGATATGCATCTGCCCTTCGGTCTCCACGCCCTCGGCGGTGACCCGCAGGTTCAGGGCGTTGCCGAGATTGATGATGGCCTGCACGATCGAACGGTCGCGCCCGGTCTTCTCCATGCTGGCGACGAAGCGCTTGTCGATCTTGATGCTGTCGAAGGGATAGGTGCGCAGGTAGCCGAGCGAGGAATAGCCGGTACCGAAGTCGTCCATGTTGAGGCGGACGCCCAGCTCCTTGAGGGCCGTCATGGTCCGCAGCGCGCCATCGACATCGTTGAGCATGACGTTCTCGGTCACCTCCAGCTCCAGCCGGCGAGCATCCAGGCGGGCCAGGCGCAGGGCCTCGCGCACCTGCCAGACGATATCGCCGGTCATGAACTGCGCCGGCGACACGTTCACCGAGACCATCACCTCGCCTGGCCAGCTGGCGGCGGTGGCGCAGGCCTCGCGCAGCACCCAGTTGCCGATCTGCACGATCAGGTCGCTTTCTTCCGCCAGGCCGATGAACTCGTCCGGGCCGATCAGCCCGCGGCGCGGATGGTTCCAGCGGATCAACGCCTCCGCCGAGGCGATCGTCTGTTCCTGCGCCAGGAAACGCGGCTGGTAGTACAACTCGAACTCGCCGTTCTGCAAGGCGGCGCGCAACTCGGTCTCGCGCAGCTTCTTCTCGGCGAGATGGGAGTCCATCGCTTCCAAGTAGAAACGCCAGGTATTGCGCCCCGCGGCCTTGGCCTCGTACATCGCCACGTCGGCGCAACGCAGCAGGCCCCGCGGATCGCCGCCGTGCTCCGGCGCCAGGGCCACGCCGATGCTGGCGCCGACATGGAAGCTGTGCCCTTCGTAGGCGACCTCGCGGTTGATCACGTCGATCAGCCGGCTACAGAACTTCTCGATTTCCAGCTTCGACGACACGTGGGTACTGACCACCACGAACTCGTCGCCGCCGAGCCGGGCAACCATGTCCTGGTCGCGGGTCGAGGCGCGCAGCCGTTCGGCGATGGCGTAGAGCACCGCATCGCCGGCGGGATGGCCGTGCTGGTCGTTGATCGGCTTGAAGCGGTCGAGGTCGAGCATCAGTACCGCTACCGGCGACTTGCCAGCCTTTTCCGCCAGCAGGCGTTCGAGGAACTGGAACAGCTTGTTGCGGTTCGGCAGGCCGGTCAGGGCATCGTGCAGGGACAGATGCTGGATCTTCGCATGGGCTTCGACCTCGTCGGTGATGTCGGCCGCCGTGCCGCGATAGCCGCTGGCGACGCCGTTGCGGATCGCGCTGGCGCTCAGCTTGCCGACCCGCGCCTGGCCCTGGCTGTCGCGGAAAGCGCAGACCAGGCTGGACGGCGCACCGGCATCGGGCAGCCCTTCCAGCCACTTGACGATGTTCACCGTATCGCTATCCAGCAACTCGTCCAGCCGCCGCCCGATCCAGGCCTCCGGCTGGTAGCCGGTGACGTCGCGGAAGCGCACGGAGAGATAGGTGAAGACGAAATGCCCGTCGACTTCCCAGATCCAGTCCGAGGCCGCCTCGGCTATCGACTTGAAACGTTCCTCGCTGGCCAGCAGGGCCTGGTTGCTGCGTTTCAGGACCTTCTGCTGGCGATCCACCGCGCGGGCGTTGAGCACGGCGCTGCGGCTCAGCCAGAACAGCAGCCCGGCGGCGAGCACGAAGATTCCCAGCAGCGGCAACGCGGTCTCCCGCAGCATGGCGCTACCCGGACGCGACGACACCCAGGCCAGGCGATGGGGAGTGCCCTCCAGGGCAAGGCTTTCCTTGTCGCCCGCCGCGCCGCCGGCCAGCAGGTGCAGGTTGGCGATGCCGTAGTCGCCGCCGAGCTTGGCCAGCTTCGCCGGGGTCAGCCGGTCGACGAAGACCATCACCGAGGCCTTGGCCAGGTCGATGGGCGCATGATCGCTGGTGGGCTTGATCGCCGAGGCGACCAGGATCGCCGGTGCGCCGTCGAAGTCGACGTAGCGGCTGATCGCCGCTTCGTCCACCGCGGCACGGCGTGCGGAGCGGAGGATGTCCCCGGTGTCGGCGTTCAGCGAGTCGGCCAGCGAGCGTTCGGAAAGCTCGCCCTCGAGCATGGCGTAGCGAGTGCCACGGTCGTCGATGACGAAGACGCCGTCGTAGCCGTTGGTGGTGTAGAGCACCGAGCCGAGGTTGTTCTTGGTGAAGGCCCAGTCCACATCGACCCGGTTTCCCAGATAGACGTAAGCATCGGTCCAGAAGGAATAGGTGGTGGAGAACTGCTCGGAATTTTCCCGGCGATTCTGCAGCGCCTTTTCCACGTAGAAATGGCTCTGCTCGATGGCGATGTCGTCCTGGTGCCTGGCGATGTGCAGGATCGCCCAGCCGCATGCACCGAGGGCGAGGAAAAGGGCGGCCAGGAACATTAGGAGATGCTTGGAGACCTGGGAGACTGCGGTACCGCTGGCAATCGCTGAAGCAAGCATCGATTCGCCATCCTTGTGACCGTATAGGTGCGGGCCTTGGTCACTGTCTTATAGTTAAGCATCCAGGGGCGTCAAAAACCCCGCTTGGCAAGCGCATCGGCGCCGAAGATGCGGCTGCCGCTCCCGCAAAGGCGCGCGCCGCCGCTGGCCTCGGCGGCGCGCGGCGGCTCTCAGCGGCCCTGCCTGGCGACGATCGCCTCGGCCACGCTGGCCGGTACCTCGGCATAGCGGACGAACTCCATCGAGTAGCTCGCGCGCCCCTGGGACATCGAGCGCACGTCGGTGGCATAGCCGAACATTTCGCCCAGCGGGACCTCGGCACGGATCACCTTCCCCGCCGGGGTATCCTCCATGCCCTGGATCAGGCCACGCCGGCGGTTGAGGTCGCCCATCACGTCGCCCATGTAGTCCTCCGGGGTCACCACCTCGACCTTCATCACCGGCTCCAGGAGCACCGCTCCGCCCTTCTGCGAGAGTTGCTTGGTGGCCATCGAGGCGGCGATCTTGAACGCCATCTCGCTGGAGTCGACGTCATGGTAGGAGCCGTCGTACACCGTCGCCTTCAGGCCGATCAGCGGGTAGCCGGCGAGCACGCCGTTCTGCATCTGGTCCTCGATGCCCTTCTGGATCGCCGGGATGAATTCGCGGGGAATCACCCCGCCGACCACCTCGTTGTGGAACTCCAGGCCTTCCTGCCCCTCGTCGGCCGGAGCGAAGCGGATCCAGCAATGGCCGAACTGGCCGCGGCCGCCGGACTGGCGGACGAACTTGCCCTCGATCTCGCAGGTGTTGCGGATGGTCTCGCGATAGGCCACCTGCGGCTTGCCGATATTGGCTTCGACGCCGAACTCGCGGCGCATGCGGTCGACGATGATGTCCAGGTGCAACTCGCCCATCCCGGAAATGATGGTTTGCGCGGTCTCCTCGTCGGTCTTCACCCGGAACGACGGGTCTTCCTGGGCCAGCTTGCTCAGGGCGATGCCCATCTTCTCCTGGTCGGCCTTGGTCTTCGGTTCCACCGCCACCGAGATCACCGGATCGGGGAAGTCCATGCGTTCGAGGATGATCGGCTTGTCGATGGCGCACAGGGTGTCGCCGGTGGTCACGTCCTTCATGCCGATCAGCGCGGCGATGTCGCCGGCGCGCACTTCCTTGATCTCGTCGCGCTGGTTGGCGTGCATCTGCACCATCCGCCCGACCCGCTCCTTCTTGCCTTTCACCGAGTTAAGCACCGCGTCGCCGGAAGTCAGCACCCCGGAATACACGCGGGCGAAGGTCAGGGTGCCGACGAAGGGGTCGGTGGCGATCTTGAACGCCAGCGCCGAGAAAGGCTCGTCGTCGTCCGCATGGCGCTCGTCGTGCTTCTCTTCGTCGTCCGGGTCGGTGCCCCTGATCGCCGGGATTTCCGACGGAGCCGGGAGATAGTCGATCACCGCGTCGAGCACCAGCGGCACGCCCTTGTTCTTGAACGAGGAGCCGAGCACCGCCGGTACGATCTGGTTGGCCAGGGTCCGCTGGCGCAGCCCGGCCTTGATCTCCTCGATGCTCAGTTCCTCGCCTTCCAGATACTTGTTCATCAGTTCGTCGTTGGCCTCGGCAGCGGCCTCGACCATGTGCGCCCGCCACTCCTCGGCCAGCGCCCGCAGCTCCGCCGGGATCTCCTCCTCGCGGTAGCTGGTGCCCTGGTCGGCATCGTTCCAGTAGATGGCCTTCATCTTCACCAGGTCGATCTGCCCGCTGAAGTTTTCCTCCGCGCCGATCGCCAGTTGGATCGGCACCGGGACATGGCCCAGGCGTTGCTTGATCTGCGCGACCACACGGAGGAAATCGGCGCCCTGGCGATCCATTTTGTTGACGTAGGCCAGGCGCGGCACATGGTACTTGTTGGCCTGGCGCCAGACCGTCTCGGACTGCGGCTCGACTCCGTCGGCGCCGCTGAACACCACCACCGCGCCATCGAGCACGCGCAGCGAGCGCTCCACCTCGATGGTGAAGTCGACGTGGCCGGGGGTGTCGATGATGTTGAAGCGATAGCGGTGCGGGAACTGCTTGGTCGAGCCCTGCCAGAAGGCCGTGGTCGCCGCCGAGGTGATGGTGATGCCGCGCTCCTGCTCCTGGACCATCCAGTCCATGGTCGCCGCGCCGTCATGGACCTCGCCCATCTTGTGGTTGACGCCGGTGTAGAAGAGGATCCGCTCGGTCGTCGTGGTCTTGCCGGCGTCGACGTGGGCGACGATGCCGATGTTGCGATAAAGCTCGATGGGAGTGGTGCGAGCCATGATCTGCCCCTTGGGTGCTGCCCTGGATGATGGGAACGACTGCTGAAAGAAAAATGTAGCTGAAGAAAGGACGCCGCAGCACCGCCGCGACGCCTGCTTTTCGACCTCGGCAGAGGGGACTGGTTCTGCCGCTCCGGCCCGCCGACGAAAGGCGCGACGGCAGGGCTTGTTCCCAGCGGACATAAACTCATGGCGCAAAGGTCTAAGCCGTCCCTGGAAAATCCCCCGGCTCGACGGACATCCCTGGACACACCGGAACAAGGGATGCCCCGACCATGCACCGATCGCTCCACACCGACGCGCCGCTGGGCGCCGCCCTGCTGCTGGCCCTGCAGCTCGCTCCCGGCAGCGCCGCCGCGGCGGAGGATCAGGCGCCTGTCGACCCGCCCACGGTCCAGTTGCAACGAATCGAGGTGACCGGCAGCGCGATCCGCCGGGTCGATGCGGAAACCGCGGTGCCGATCAGCGTCCTGCGCGCCGAGGAGCTGCGCCAACAGGGCGTGACCAGCACCGAGGAACTGATCGGCCGGCTTTCCGGCAACCAGGGCGTATACAACTCCAGTCGCTCGGTCGGCAGCGCCACCGGCGGCGCCTCGTTCGCCGACCTGCGCGGAATCGGCGCGAACAAGACCCTGGTGCTGCTCAACGGCCGGCGCCTGGCGAACAATGCCATCGACGGCTCCGCGGTGGATCTCAACACCATTCCCTTCGCCGCCATCGACCGGGTCGAGGTGCTGCGCGACGGCGCCTCCGCGCTGTACGGCACCGATGCCATCGGCGGGGTGATCAACTTCATCACCCGCAAGAGCCTGAACGAAGGCCGCTTCGACAGCGGCTACGCCTCCCCCACCCACGACGGCGGCGGCAACCAGCGCAACGTCAGCGCTAGCTGGGGCTTCGGCGAGCTGGAGGAGGATCGCTTCAATGTCTTCGCGGTGGCCAACTACGACAAGCAGGAGCGCCTCGGCGCCAAGGACCGCGGCTACACCTACAACTACCAGCCGGGACGCGGCCTCGACTACAGCTCCGGCACCGCCTTCCCCGGCAACTGGAGCCAGGGCGCCAACGCCAGCAATCCGCTGGCCGCCGGCGGTTGCAAGGGCGCCGACCTGATTCCGCGCAACGGCATCTGCCGGCAGAGCCTGTGGCGCTACCTCGACCTGGTGCCGGAAACCGAGAAGACCTCGGTGTTCAGCCGCGCCACCGGCAAGCTGGCCGACGAGCACAACGTCAGCCTGGAGTACTTCTGGTCGCGCAACGACAACGCTACCCAGGTCGGCCCAGGGACCCTAACCGGCCTGCAGATCGATCCCGGCACCGCCTTCTATCCCGGCAACGGCATCACTCCCGGACCCGGCGGCTTCGCCCTCGACCCGAGCCGGCCGGTGGAGGTCAACTGGCGACAGAGCGTGCTCGGGCCGCGCCTGCAATCCTCGCAGAACACCGGCCAGCGCCTGCTGCTCGGCTTCGACGGCCGGTTCGCCGACTGGGACTACGATATCGGCGCCTCGTACAACCAGAACAAGGTGGTCGACCATATCCACAGCGGCTACGTCGATGATCGCGCCGCCGCCCTCGGCATCGCCAACGGGACGCTGAACCCGTTCGGGCCGCAGACCGACGCCGGCCTCGCCTACCTCGGCAGCCATGCCCTGAGCGGCGACTTCCGTACCTCGGTCGGCCGCGTCAAGGGCCTGGACGCCCGCGCCAGCCGGGAGATCGGCGACTGGTTCGGCGCCGGGCCGGCGGCCCTGGCGCTGGGCGGCGAGTTCCGCAAGGAAGCGTTCCACCAGGACATCCAGGACTTCGCCGGCAACGTGCAGAGCCTCGGCGTCGATCCCGCCGCCACGGTCAGCGGCGAGCGCAACCTGAAGGCGCAGTACGCCGAACTCAACGTGCCGGTGCTGGACAGCCTGGAACTCAGCGCGGCGATCCGCCACGACAAGTACAGCGACTTCGGCAGCACCAGCAACCCGAAATATTCGTTCCGCTTCCAGCCGTTCCGCCAGTTGGTCCTGCGCGGCGCCTACAGCGAAGGTTTCCGTGCGCCGTCGCTGTACGAACTGTACAACCCGACCTTCACCACCTATACCAGCGCCAACTACGACGACCCGCGCCTGTGCGCCGGCGGCCAGCCGAGCCAGGGCGGCATCGCCAACCGCGACTGCGCCCAGCAGTTCTACAACGCCACCGGCGGCAATACCGACCTGCGACCGGAAACCGCGCGCAACGTTACCCTGGGCCTGGTCTACCAGCCGCTGCGCGACCTTTCCGTCGGCCTGGACTTCTGGTGGATCAGGATCGCCAACCAGATCGCCGAGTTTCCCGAAGCGGCGATCTTCGCCGACCCGCAGGCCTACGCCGGACGCATCGTGCGCAAGGCCGACGGCTCGATCGATCACGTCGTCACCGGACTGGCCAACCTCGGCAAGGTAAAGACCAGCGGCGTCGACCTGAGCCTCGATTATCGTTTCCCGGCCAGCCGCTACGGGCAGTTCGGGCTCGACCTGCAAGGCACCTACGTGTCCCGCTACGACTTCCAGCAGCAGATCGGCGGCCAGTACCTGGACAACGTCGGCGACTTCCAGGGCGTCGGCGTGATCGCCCGCTGGAAGCACGTCGCCAACGCCACCTGGAGCCGCGACGCCTGGCAGGCCACCCTGAGCAACCGCTACACCAGCGGCTACAACGACTACAACCGCGCCAGCCACGGCAAGGTCGGCTCGTGGAACCTCTGGGACCTGGCCGGCAGCTACCGCCTCAGCCACGCGCTGGGGCTGACCCTCGGGGTGAAGAACCTGTTCGACCGCGAACCGCCGTTCAGCAACCAGACCTACACCTTCCAGAGCGGCTACGACCCGCGCTACACCGATCCCTACGGGCGCATCCTGTTCGGCCGCCTCAGCTACAGCTTCTGATGCCGGCGCGGGCGCCCGGCCGGTATGGCCGGCAAGCCCGTCGACGGCTGTCCAGCTACCAGATCCGGTAGCCCTGCCAGATTTCGCAGGCGACCAGATCTGGCAGGTTGTTGGGCTCCCGGTGCCATGCAACCTATTACGCCTCTCGCCCCCCACCCGTTCGCGCAAGAGGACACCGCATGATCATTCTCGGGATCACCAACAACGACCTGGCCGGCGCCTGCCTGGTGCGCGACGGCGGGATCGTCGCCGCCGCCAGCGAGGAGCGCTTCACCCGCCAGAAGGACCACAAGGCCTGGCCGAGCCGCTCCATCGACTATGTGCTCGGCGAGGCCGGCATCGACCTGGCCGACATCGACCGCATCGCCTACGGCTGGAACGCCGGGTTCGACGCCGGGCGGCACCTCGACCTCTATCTGGACCGGGTCCTCGAGGAAGCCCGCGAGCGTCCCGAGGGCCTGCCGCACCTGCGCAAGCGGATCGCCGACGAAATGGCCAACGACAAGGCCAAGCGCGGCGAATTCGTTGCCTTCGTCCGCGCCAACGGCCTGCGCGGCAAGGTCGAGTACATCGACCATCACGAATGCCACGCCCTCGGCGCGTTCGTCTGCTCGCCGTTCGACGAGGCGCTGACCCTCACCTGCGACGGCCGCGGCGACTTCCAGTCGCTCACCGTCACCCACTACCGCGCCGACGGCGGCGAGACGGTCCTGCAACGCGAGACCAGCGTCGACAGCCTGGGCTACTTCTACGGGCGCATCACCCGCCTGCTCGGCTTCAAGCCGAACCGCCACGAAGGCAAGATCACCGGCCTGGCGGCGTTCGGCGACGCGGAAAAGCTGCTGCCGCTGATGAACGACATGATCCGCCTGGAGAACGGCCGCCTGCGCGCCCGCTGCGGCGAACTGTACCTGCCCTCCTACGACGGCTACAGCGATCCGCTGCTGCAACGCTGCGCGGCGGAACGCCCGGCGGATGTCGCCGCCGCCGCGCAAAGGCACTCCGAAGACCTGCTGGTGGCCATCGCCCGGGAGCACGTGGCGCGCACCGGCTGCGCCAACCTGTGCCTGGCCGGCGGGGTGTTCGGCAACGTCAAGCTGAACCAGCGCCTGCGCGAGATCCCCGGGGTCCGCGATGTCTACGTGCTGCCCTGCATGGGCGACGGCGGCCTGGCCCTGGCCGCGGCGGTGGCGGTGGCCTATCGCGAGAACGGTACGCGCTTCCCGGCGCCGAGCATGGCCCTCGGGCCGGACGCGCGCAGCGCCGCGCAGAATGCCGAGCTGATCGCCAGCCAGTACCCGCAGCTGGCCTACAGCCGGCCGGCCAACCTGATCGAGACGCTGGTCGAAGCGCTGCGGGAAAACCAGGTGCTGGGCATGTTCAAGGGCCGCATGGAGTTCGGTCCGCGCGCCTTGTGCAACCGCAGCATCGTCTACCATCCCGGCGATGCCAGCGCCAACGACTGGCTCAATCAGCGCATGGAACGCACCGAGTTCATGCCATTCGCCCCGGTCACCGCGGTAGAACACGCCGAGGCTTGCTACGTTGGCTGGCGTGAAGACCAGGTGGCGGCCGACTACATGACCATGACCTACGACTGCCATGCGGATTTCCGCGAGCGCTGCCCGGCAGTGGTGCATGTCGACGGCACCGCCCGGCCGCAGATCATCCGGCCGCAGGCCGATCCGTTCATGCACGCCCTGCTGCATGCCTGGCATGCCCGCAGCGGCCAGCCGGCGCTGATCAACACCTCCTTCAACCGCCACGAGGAACCGATCGTCTGCGCCCCGCAGGACGCCCTCGGCGCGCTGGAGGACGGCATGGTCGACCTGGTGGTGCTGGGCGAGTCCCTGCTGGTCTGGCGCAAGGGCGAGAACGCCTTCGCCAGGGCGCGCTTCGAGTGAGGCGCAAACCGCAGCGAACCGGCACGGCGACGCGGGAACCGGCATGTACCTGATCTTTTCCGGCTACTTCGCCGCCGAGGGGCTGATCTATCCGTTCTGGCCGACCTGGCTGGCCAGCCTGGGCTTCGGCGCCAGCCAGATCGGCCTGTTGATCGCCGCGGCCTACTGGCCGCAGGTGATCGCCGGGGTGGCGCTGACCTACGTGGCCGACTGGCGCATCGACCAGTTGCGCCTGGCGACCCTGCTGGCGGCCCTGGCCGGCGCCTGCGCCCTGCTGTTCCAGCTGGCCGAGGGCCTGCCCCTGTTCATCGCCCTGAGCGTGCTCTACGGCGCATTCTGGACCAGCGTGCTGCCGCTCACCGAATCCTACCTGCTCAAGCGCGACAAGGCCGCCCTGCAGAACTACGGGCGGGTACGCGCAGTCGGTTCGCTGGCCTTCATCCTCACCGCGACCCTGGGCGGCCTGCTGCTCGGTCGGTTCGGCCAGCAACTGGTGCCCGCCCTGGTCGGCCTGACGATGCTGCTCACCGCGCTGGCCTGCCTGTTCCTCCGTCGCCGCAGCCTGCGCCGTCCGGACTCGCCGCTGCCGGGCGCCAGGCGCCGTCCCGACCTGCGCGGGATCCTCCGGCAACGCCCCCTGCTGCTGGCCATCGCCGCGGCGGGAATGATCCAACTGAGCCACTCGCTGTACTTCACCACCGCCTCGCTGGGCTGGCAGACGCTGGGCTACTCGTCGTTCTCGGTCGGCGCCTTCTGGGGCCTGGCGGTGATCGCCGAGATCAGCTTCTTCGCCGTCTCCAACCGCATCCTGGACCGCCACCCGGCGCTCCAGGTGATGCTCTTCTCCAGCCTTTGCGCGGCGCTGCGCTGGGGCCTGCTGGCCGGCAGCGAACACCTCGCCGCGATCCTCCTCGGCCAGTGCCTGCACGCCCTCAGCTTCGCCGCCTACCACGCCGCGGTGATGCGTTACATCCGCGACCACGCGCCGGAAAGCGCGCGGGTACTGACCCAGGGGATCTACTACTCTCTGGCGGTAGCGCTGCCCATGGGCCTCGCCAGTCCGGCCGCCGGCTGGCTGTACGAAGGCCTGCCGCAGTGGTCCTATCTGATCATGGCGCTGTTCGCCCTCGGCGGCGCGGTCCTGGTCTGGCTTGCCCTACAGAGTGCCCGAGATGCATCGACTAGCGTTTTCAGCCGTTCTGTTTGACATGGACGGCGTCCTGATCAGCTCCCGCGAAGCCATCGCCGCGGCCTGGAGCCGGGTCGCCGGCGAACAGGGCGTGGCGCTCGGCCCGGACTGCCTGCGCGACCACGTGCACGGTCGCCCGGGCGGCTACACCCTGGACTATCTGTTCGGCCACCTGCCGATGGAGCGCCGGCGGATCCTCAAGCAACGGGTCGATGCGCTGGAGGAAGGCGCCGACTGTCCCCTGCTGCCCGGCGTCGCCGCGGTGATCCGCCAGCTGCGTTGGCTGGACGTGCCCTTGGCGCTGGTCACCAGCAGTTGGCCGGCACGCATCGACCACGTGCTGCGCCAGCACGACCTGCAGGCGGCGTTCCGCACCCTGGTCAGCCGCGACGACGTGGTCCACGGCAAGCCGGCTCCGGATGGCTATCGCCTGGCCGCGGCCAGGCTCGGCGTGGCACCGTCGCGCTGCCTGGTGTTCGAAGACTCCCTCAGCGGCGTGCAGGCCGCCTGTGCCGCCGACGCGACCTGCGTGGCGATCGGCGAGGAGAGCGGCCTGCTCGCCGCCGGCGCGCGCTGGTCGGTCCGGGATTTCCGCGAGCTACGGATCGTCCGCGAAGACGACCGGCTGTACTGCCAGCATCGGCACCCCGCCACGACCGGCAGCGAGAGGAGCGTTGGCGTCCCATGAGCCCGACCCTGCAAGATGCCCGGCTGCTCTGGGAATTCCTCGGCCAGGGCCGCTGCCATGTGCCCTGCGAACTGCTGGTGGTATGCGGCTCCTACGACCTGCGGGTCTGCGACCACGCCTGCGAACTGCTCGAACGCGGCCTCGCCGAACGCCTGCTGTTCACCGGCAACACCGGGCACTGGACGCGCCATCTCTGGGTCGAGCCGGAAGCCGAGCTGTTCGCCCGCCATGCCAGGGCACGCGGGGTAAGCGACAGCCTCATCGTGATCGAGCCGCGGGCGACCAACTTCGCCGAGAACATCGCCTTCGCCCGCGAGCTGTTCCCCGACCTGCGCCGCGCGACCTTCGTCACCAAGCCCAACTCGATCCGCCGCGTGGCGCTGACCCTGCCGGTCCGCTGGCCGGGTCTGGAGGGACACGTGGATGCGCCCGACTACGCATTTCCCGACGGCATCTCGAACCTGGTCGGCGTACTCGGGGTGATCGACGAGATGGTCGGCGACCTTGACCGCATCATGCGTTACCCGGCGCTGGGCTTCCAGGTCGCCTGCCCGATCCCGGCGCAGGTCATGGACGCCTGGGAACGCCTGGTGGCGCGCGGTTTCGACCGCCACCTGGTGAACCCGCCGCGCTGAGCTGACAGCACTGTAATCTTCCCCACAGCTTGCCGACAGGCGCGCGCCGCTAGGGTGTCCGCATCGCCGCACCGCCCTGGCGGGGCCGCGACCTCCCGGCTGCGCAGGCTCGCGCAGTCCGTCCTGCCACCTGCGTGGAAACCAGCGGATGCACAGAACTTCGCGACGCACCTTCGTCAAAGGCCTCGCCGCCACCGGTCTGCTCGGCGGACTGGGTCTCTGGCGCGCCCCGGCCTGGGCCCTGGCCGGGCCGGGCCAGCAGAACCTGCTCGCCGGCGACAGTTTCGACCTGTTCATCGGCGAGACCCCGGTGAACCTCAGCGGCTCGCCGGCCACCGCCATGACCATCAACGGTTCGCTGCCCGGCCCGACCCTGCGCTGGCGCGAAGGCGACAACGTGACCCTGCGGGTGCGCAACCGCCTCGCCGAGGACACCTCGATCCACTGGCACGGCATCATCCTGCCGGCCAACATGGATGGCGTGCCGGGCCTCAGCTTCGAGGGCATCGCTCCCGGCGGTCTCTACGAATACCGCTTCAAGGTCCGGCAGAACGGCACCTACTGGTACCACAGCCACTCGGGGCTACAGGAGCAGGCCGGGGTCTACGGCGCCCTGGTGATCGACGCCCGCGAGCCGGAACCGTTCAGCTACGACCGCGACTACGTGGTGCTGCTCAGCGACTGGTCGGACGAGAAGCCGCAGCGCATCCTCGCCAAGCTGAAGAAGCAGTCCGACTACTACAACTTCCACAAGCGCACCGTCGGCGACTTCATCGACGACGTCAGCGCCAACGGCTGGGCCGCGACCCTGGCCGACCGCAAGATGTGGGCCGAGATGAAGATGAGTCCCACCGATCTCGCCGACGTCAGCGGCTACACCTATACCTACCTGCTCAACGGACAGCCGCCGGACGGCAACTGGACCGGCCTGTTCCGCCCCGGCGAAAAGCTCCGCCTACGCTTCGTCAACGCCTCGGCGATGAGCTATTTCGACGTCCGCATTCCCGGCCTGAAGATGACCGTGGTGGCCGCCGACGGACAGCACGTCGAGCCGGTCAGCGTCGACGAGTTGCGCATCGCCGTGGCCGAGACCTACGACGTGATCGTCGAACCGGGCGGCGAGCGCGCCTATACCCTCTTCGCCCAGTCCATGGACCGCAGCGGCTACGCCCGCGGCACCCTGGCGCTGGCCGAAGGGCTTAGCGCGCCGGTGCCGACGCCCGATCCGCGCCCGCTGATCGGCATGGACGACATGGGCATGGGCGGCATGGACCACGGCGCCATGGGGCATGGCGCGGCGACGAGGCCCGCCAGCGAGATGGACCATTCGAAGATGTCGGGCATGGACATGAATGGCATGGACCATTCGAAGATGGCCGGCATGGACATGAACGGCATGGACCACTCCAAGATGGCCGGCATGGACCACTCCAGGATGGGCATGGACACCATGCCGATGCAGTCCCATCCGGCTTCGGAGGACGGCAACCCGCTGGTCGACATGCAGACCATGACGCCGACACCGAAGCTCGCCGACCCCGGCCTCGGCCTGCGCGACAACGGGCGGCGGGTGCTGACCTACGCCGACCTGCGCAGCCGCTTCGCCGACCCGGACGGCCGCGAGCCGGGGCGCACCATCGAGCTGCACCTGACCGGGCACATGGAGAAGTTCGCCTGGTCCTTCGACGGCATCAAGTTCTCCGACGCCGAGCCGCTGCGCCTGACCTACGGCGAGCGCCTGCGGATCGTCCTGGTCAACGACACCATGATGACCCACCCGATCCACCTGCACGGCATGTGGAGCGACCTGGAGGACGAGCAAGGCAACTTCCTGGTGCGCAAGCACACCATCGACATGCCGCCGGGCACCCGCCGCAGCTACCGGGTCACCGCCGACGCCCTGGGACGCTGGGCCTATCACTGCCACCTGCTGTTCCACATGGAGATGGGCATGTTCCGCGAAGTGCGGGTAGACGAAGGAGACAACACATGAGCCGCCAGCCGAAACCCGCCCGCCTGGCCGGCGGTGCCCTCGCCCTGGGTCTGCTGCTGGGCCTGCCGAATCCCGTCGAGGCCGCGCAGGACAATGGCATGGACCACTCGGCCATGGACCACGGCGCGATGCCTGGCATGGACCACGGCCAGAGGACCTCCGCCCCGGCGAAACCCATGGACCACCAGGGGATGGGGCATGGCCGGATGCCGGGGATGGACCACGGCACCGCATCGCCCGCCCCGGCACAGCCCATGGACCACCAGGGAATGGACCATGGCCGGATGCCGGGGATGAGCCGCGCTGCGCGGCAACCTCCGGCGCAGGCCGCGCCCAGCCAGAGCCGTACGCCGATCCCGGTGCCGACCGAGGCCGACCGCCGTGCCGCCTTTCCGCCGCTGGAGGGGCACAAGGTGCACGACAGCGCGCTGAACAGCTTCTTCCTGCTCGACCAGTTGGAATACCAGGACGCCGACGACGGCAGCGCGCTGGCCTGGGACGCCAGCGGCTGGATCGGCGGCGACATCAACCGCCTGTGGCTGCGCAGCGAAGGCGAACGGCTCGACGGCAAGACCGAGGACGCCGAGGTCCAGGCGCTGTTCGGGCACGCCATCGGTCCCTGGTGGGACCTGGTCGCCGGCGTGCGCCAGGATTTCAAGCCCGGCTCGCCGCAGACCTGGGCGGCGTTCGGCGTGCAGGGCCTGGCGCTCTACGACTTCGAGGCGGAAGTCACCGCCTTCCTCGGCGAGAACGGCCAGAGCGCGCTGCGCCTGGAGGGCGAGTACGACATCCTGTTGACCAACCGGCTGATCCTCCAGCCCAGCGCCGAGGTCAACCTGTACGGCAGGAACGATCCCGCCCGCGGCATCGGTTCGGGCCTTGCCGATAGCGAGCTGGGCCTGCGCCTGCGCTATGAGATCCGTCGCGAGTTCGCGCCCTACATCGGGGTGACCTGGAACCGCTCCTACGGCAACAGCGCCGACCTGGCCCGCGCCGAGGGCGAGGACGACGACGAGGCGCGCTTCGTCGCCGGTATCCGCATGTGGTTCTGAACGCGATCGCGGCCAGCCGCTAGCGGTAGCCGTCGAGCAACGGCGAATCGTCGATGAGGTCGCAGCGTTCCAGCGCTGGCAGGTTGCACGGCCGGTAGTCGGGGCATTCGTCCAGCCGCCGCTGCACCGAACGGTGCAGCTTGACCCGGGTTTCCTGCCCGACCGGTTCCAGCGGCCGCGAGCGCGGCCGGCCACGCGACCAGCGCCAGGCGCGGTTGCCGCTGCGGCGGTCCCAGACCAGCAGCGGCAGCCACTCGGCCAGGCGCCAGGGCCGGGTCATCACCGGCAGGATCGGCGCGGTCGGGTCCGGGCCCTGCTTCGAACGTGCGCGCAACTGGTCGCGGCTGCGCGCCGGGTCGACATGCAGACCGGCCTCCAGCGCCTCGCCGAGCATCCAGGTAAAGGCCACCAGAGCCAGCCGCGAGTCCTTCGGCGCATAGCCACCGCCGACATCGGAGTGCATACCGGGGAACCACACCTGCAACACGTCGGACTTGCGGTCCTTCTCGCCGAACCAGAGGTTCTGCCGGAAGAAGCAGCGGCATTCGTCGATGGCCAGGGCCTGGCGGACCACGTCGACCATTTCGTTGTTCGAGGAATACGGCACGGTCAGCGGGTCGTAGACCCAGCCCACCGAGGTCACGGTGTCGAACAGGCCGAGGAAGTGCACCTTCACCTGCCGGCCGAAGACCTTGCGGAAGCGTCCCAGCAGGCCGAAGTCCGGTCCGCGGCGACGCGTGCCGGCCCGCTTGTCTTCGTCGCGGGGCGGCATGCGGGTGGTGAGCAGGGTCCAGGCGTAGTCGAAGAGGTGCGGCTGGTGCGCATCGATCAGGCCCACCGCGCGCAGCATCGCGGCCAGCACCCGCACCGCGTAGGCCCCGCGGGAAAAGCCGAAGAGGAATATCTGGTCGCCGGGCCGGTAGTGCTCGGCGAGGAAGCGATAGGCGCCCTCGACGTTGCGCTTGAGCCCCCAGCCGAAGGCCAGGCCGGCGATCCGCGAGGGAAACTTCTGCCACTCGAACAGGGTTTCCTTCAGGCCGAAGGTGCCGACGCCCTGGTCGTAGTAGGCCAGCACCCTGCGCGGATCGCGCGACAGCGAGCGGTACAGGCGCACCACGTTGGTCGGCTGGTCGCCGAAGCGGTTCGAGGTTCCGTCGATGCAGACCACCAACTGGCGCGGCGCGTCGTTGTCCTGGGCGCTGCCGGCAGGCGGCAAGGCGGAATCGGGGGAGAGATCGTCCATTGGGCTCACGCAGGCAAAGCCTGACTTCCGTCGGCGGTGGATGGGAATGGCGACGCATGATACCCAACCTGGATGATCCGCCAAGCGCACATTGCCGGGAAATGGCGGCAAAGACGAAAAGCCCCTGGAGCCGCAGGGCGAATAACCGCTTCGCGGTTATCCGCAGCCCCTGGCTTCGGCGAGGGCGGGTCGAGCCGGCCGCTCAGCCTGCCCTGGATACCCCGAGGAACGGCTGCCACGCCGGCGCGCCACTATCCGCCGCGGCCTTGAGGGCGGCCACCGCCGCGTCGACGTCGGCCTCGCGGGTGTAGCGACCGAGGCTCAGGCGCACGCTGCGGCCAGCGCTGGCGGCATCGTGGCCGAGGGCGAGAAGCACGTGGGACGGCGCCGGCCGCGCCGAGTTGCAGGCCGAGGTGCTGGACACCGCCAGGCTGGACTCCAGTGCCTGGGGGACAAAGGCCGGGTTGTCGAAGGTCAGGTTCAGGGTATGCGCGATGCGTGCGTCGGCGCTGCCGTTCAGGCGCCAGCCGTCGATCTGCGCCAGCCCCTCCAGCAGACGCCGCTGGAGTCCGGCGATGCGCCTGCCCTCCTCCTCGAAAAGCTCGCCGGCGAGGGCGAAGGCCTCGCCCATACCGACGATCTGGTGGGTCGCCAGGGTCCCGGAACGCAGGCCCTGCTCGTGTCCGCCGCCGTGGATCTGCGCCTTCAGCCGCCGCTCGGCGCGCGGCCCGACGTACAACGCGCCGATGCCCTTGGGCCCGTAGGTCTTGTGTGCGGAGAACGACATCAGGTCCACCGCCAGGCGGCCCAGGTCGATCGCCACCTTGCCGCTGGCCTGCGCCGCGTCGACGTGGAACAGCGCGCCGCGCTCGCGCACCCGTTCGCCGATGGCGGCGATGTCGGTCAGGGTGCCGAGTTCGTTGTTGACCCGCATCAGCGACACCAGACGGGTATCGGCGCGCCAGGCCGCCTCCACCTGTTCCGGCCGGATCAGGCCATCGGTGCCGGGCGCCAGCCAGGTCACGCTCCAGCCGTCATCGGCGAGTTGCTGCACGGTGTCCAGCACCGCCTTGTGCTCCAGGCGACTGGTGATCAGGTGGCCGGGTGCGTCCAGCGCCTGGGCCACGCCCTTGAGGGCCAGGTTGTTGGATTCGGTGGCGCCGGAAGTCCAGACGATCTGCCCGGCGCTGGCGCCGACCAGCGCGGCCACCTGCTCCCTGGCCCGCTCCACTGCCCGCCGCGCCTGGCGGCCGTAGGCATGGGAATTCGACGCGGGATTGCCAAAACACGCCTGGTAGCCGAGACACTCCACCATGGCCCGGATCACGCGCTCGTCCACGGGCGTGGTGGCGGCGTAATCGAAGTACAACGGTAACGAACTCATCGCATTCCCCCAATCGATCGGACGGACCCGGAAGCCGACATGGCTCCTTGTCCCTGACGGGCCCGCAGGCCGATCTTAAGAAAA
Source organism: Pseudomonas sp. PS1(2021) (assembly GCF_020405165.1). Lineage (NCBI taxonomy): Bacteria > Pseudomonadati > Pseudomonadota > Gammaproteobacteria > Pseudomonadales > Pseudomonadaceae > Pseudomonas > Pseudomonas sp. PS1(2021). The sequence goes on from NZ_CP084484.1 coordinate 2,316,105, forward strand.
GCGCCGGGGCGTCTGGAAAGAACCTTTCGGAACATCCTTAGAGTCAGCATGGTTTCCCGCCTCAGATTCCCAGCCCGGCCACCCGCAGGTGCTCTTCCAGGCGCAGCGCGGGTATCGCTCCGAGCAACTCGCGGGTATAGGGGTGGCGCGGCTGGCTGAACAGCGCAGCGGCGCTGCCCTGCTCCACCACCCGGCCGTCCTTGAGCACCAGGATGTCGTGGGCCAGGGCGCGTACCACGGCCAGGTCGTGGCTGATGAACAGGTAGCTCAGCCCGTGGCGACGCTGCAACCGACGCAGCAGCTCGACCACCTGGCACTGCACGCTGCGGTCGAGCGCCGAGGTCGGTTCGTCGAGCAGGATCAGCGCCGGCTTCAGCACCAGCGCGCGGGCGATGGCGATGCGCTGGCGCTGGCCGCCGGAAAACTCGTGGGGATAGCGTTCCAGGCAAGGCTCGTCGAGACCGACCTCGCGCAGTGCCTCCAGCACCCGCGCGCGGCGTTCGCCGGCATCGCCGATGCCATGGATACGCAGGCCTTCGCCGACGATCTGTTCCACGCTAAGGCGCGGGTTGAGGCTGCCGTAGGGGTCCTGGAACACCGCCTGGAACTGCCGGCGCAATGGCAACAGGCGCTTGCCGTGCAGCCGGTCGAGGCGCTCGCCCTGGAACAGGATCTGCCCTTCGGCCGGCAACAGGCGCAGCAGCGCCTGGCCGAGGGAGGACTTGCCCGAACCGCTTTCGCCGACGATCCCCAGGGTGCTGCCACGGCGCAGCCGCAGGCTGACCTCGTGCACCGCGCGCAGTCCCGCGCGCCGGCGCAGCCAGCCGCCGGGCGCGGGGTAGTCGAGGCTCAGCGCGCGCACCTCCAGGCAGGTCTCGCGGTACGCCACCGGCTCCGCCAGCCCACCCGGCTCGGCCTCGATCAGCAGGCGCGTGTAGGGATGCCGGGGCGAGCGGAACAGCGTCTCGCAGGCGTTCTCCTCGACGATCTGGCCATCGCGCATCACGCAGACCCGATCGGCGACCCGGCGCACCAGGTTGAGGTCGTGGCTGATCAGCAGGATCGCCATGCCCAGCCGTCGCTGCAAGCTTTGCAGCAGCTCCAGGAGGCGTTTCTGCACGGTGACGTCGAGGGCCGTGGTCGGTTCGTCGGCGATCAGCAGTTGCGGCTCGCAGGCCAGCGCCATGGCCAGCATCACCCGCTGTCGCTGGCCGCCGGAGAGCTGGTGCGGATAGGCCTCGAGCAGGCGTCGCGGCTGTTCCAGGCCGGCCAGTTCGAGCAGTTCCAGTACCCGCTCGCGCAGCGCGGCGCCACGCAGGCGGCGATGCAGGCGCAGGCCCTCGCCGACCTGGCGGCCGATGCGCTGCAACGGATTGAGCGAGGTCATCGGCTCCTGGAACACCATGCCGATGCGCTGCCCACGAATCGCCAGCAATGCCTGCGGCGACAGGGCGAGCAGTTCCTCGCCGTCCAGGCGCACGCTGCCGCCCAGGCGCGCCGCGCCCGGCAGCAGGCGCAGCAGGGCGTGGGCGGTCTGCGACTTGCCGGAGCCGGACTCGCCGACCAGGGCCAGGGTCTCGCCGGCGCGCAGGCTGAAGTCGATCCCCTTCACGACCTGCGTGTCGCCATAGGCGACGCTCAGGTTTTCCACTCGCAACAGTTCCCGGTTCATCTCATGTCCTCGGATCGAAGGCGTCGCGCACCGCATCGCCGATGAACACCAGCAGGCTGAGCAAGGTCGCCAGGACCACGAACACGGTCAGCCCGAGCCAGGGCGCCTGGAGGTTGTCGCGGCCTTGCCCGACCAGTTCGCCAAGGCTCGGCGAGCCGGGCGGCAGGCCGAAACCGAGGAAGTCCAGGGCGGTCAGGGTAGTCACCGCGCCGCAGAGCAGGAACGGCAGGAAGGTCAGGGTCGCGACCATGGCGTTGGGCAGGATGTGCCGGAACATCACCCCGGCGTCGCCGAGGCCGAGGGTCCGCGCCGCCTTGACGTACTCCAGGTGACGACCGCGAAGGAACTCGGCGCGAACCACGTCGACCAGGCTGGTCCAGGAGAACAGCAGCATGATCGCCAGCAGCCAGCCGACCCCGGGCTGCACCAGGCTGGCGAGGATGATCAGCAGGTAAAGCATCGGCAGACCCGACCAGACCTCGATGAAGCGCTGGCCGAACAGGTCGATCCAGCCGCCGTAGTAGCCCTGCACCGCGCCTGCGCAGATTCCCAGCAACGACGAGGCCAGGGTCAGGCCGAGGGCGAAGAGAATCGACAGGCGCAGGCCGTAGATCACCCGCGCGAGCACGTCGCGGCCCTGGTCGTCGGTACCCAGCCAGTTCTCCGCCGAGGGCGGCGCCGGCGCCGGGCGCGCGTAGTTGATGCTGCGCGCGTCGAAGCGGATCGGCGGCCACAGCGCCCAGCCGTCGCGGGCGATGCGTTCGCTCATGAAGCGACCGCGGTAGTCCGGCGGGAACGGCAGCTCGCCGCCGAAGGCGGTTTCCGGATAGTCCCGCAGCACCGGCAGGAACCACTGGCCACGGTATTCCAGCAGCAGCGGGCGGTCGTTGGCGATCAGCTCGGCGAACAGGCAGGTGACGAACAGCGCGAGGAACAGCCGTAGCGCCAGGCGCCCGCGGCGGTTGGCGCGGAACGCGGCGAGGCGGCGGCGGTGCAGCGGGGAAAGGACGATGGCCATCTCACTGTTTCCTCGCGGCGAAGTCGATGCGCGGGTCGACCAGGCTGTAGGCCAGGTCGCCGGCCAGCTTCACCAGCAACCCGAGCAGGGTGAAGATGAACAGGCTGCCGAACACCACCGGGTAGTCGCGGCCGAGCGCCGCTTCGTAGCCCATCAGGCCGAGGCCGTCGAGGGAGAACAGCACCTCGATCAGCAGCGACCCGGTGAAGAACACCGAGACCAGCGCCGCCGGCAGCCCGGCCACCACCAGCAACATGGCGTTGCGGAACACATGGCCGTAGAGCACCCGGCGCTCGCTGAGCCCTTTGGCGCGAGCGGTAGCGACGTACTGCCTGGATATCTCGTCGAGGAAGCTGTTCTTGGTCAGCAGGGTCAGGGTGGCGAAACCGCCGACCACCAGCGAACCCACCGGCAGCGCCAGGTGCCAGAGGTAATCGGCGAAGCGCGCCAGCGGGCCGAGGCGCTCGGCGCCCTCGGAAGCCAGGCCGCGCAGGGGGAACCAGTCCAGGTAGCTGCCGCCGGCGAACAGCACGATCAGGACGATGGCGAAGAGGAAGCCGGGCACCGCATAGCCGACCACCACCAGCGCGCTGCTCCACAGGTCGAAGGCGCTGCCGTGGCGCACCGCCTTGGCCACCCCCAGGGGAATCGACACCAGGTAGGTGATCAGTGTCGCCCACAAGCCCAGGGACAGCGAGACCGGCAGCTTCTCGGCGATCAGGTCGATGACCCGCGCGTCGCGGTAGAAGCTCTCGCCGAAATCCAGCCGGGCGTAGCTCGACAGCATCAGCCAGAGCCGTTGCAGCGGCGGCTTGTCGAAGCCGTACTGGCGCTCCAGGGCGGCCACCAGCTGCGGATCGATGCCGGTCTCGCCGTGGCGCTGCGGTTCCAGAGCGCCATGCCCACCCTCCCCGCCACGCCCCAGCGGGCCGCCGCCGTCGACGCCCTGCAGGCGCGCGATGGCCTGATCCACCGGCCCGCCGGGTGCGGCCTGGACGATGGCGAAGTTGATCAGCAGGATGCCCAGCAGGGTCGGCAGGATCAGCGCCAGGCGGCGCAACAGGTAGCCGCCCATGTCACTGCGCCTCCCGGCTCGGCGCGGCCCGCTCGCGGACTTCCCACCAGGTGTTCAGCCCCAGGCTGTAGCGCGGCGCCTGCGGCGGTCGGCCGAAGCGATTCCAGCTGGCGATCCAGATCTCGTCGGAATACCAGGTCGGGATCAGGTAGTAGCCCCATTGCAGCACCCGGTCGAGGGCGCGCACGGCGGTTTCCAGGGCGGCCCGCGAGTCGGCCTCGACCACCGCCTGGACCAGCCGGTCGATGGCCGGGTCCTTCAGGCCGATGCGGTTGTAGCCGCCGGGATCGGCGTAGCTGGAGGAATGCCAGAAGCTGTACTGCTCGTTGCCCGGCGAATTGGACTGGGAGAAACTCGAAACGATCATGTCGTAGTCCCGCGCACGTATGCGCTCGATGTATTGCGAAGCGTCCACCTGGCGCAGGCGCATATCGATGCCGATCCGCGCCAGGTTGCGCTGGAACGGCAGCAGCGCGCGCTCCAGGCCCTTGCCCTGGAGCAGGAGGTCGAAGCGCAGCGGCCGTCCGGCGGTATCCAGCAGGCGCCCGTCGACGGCATGCCAGCCGGCCTCGCCGAGCAGGCGGTAGGCCTGCACCAGGCGCTCGTGGATATCGCCGCTGCCGTCGTTCACCGGCGGAGCGTAGGCCTGGCCGAAGACCTCCTCGGGGATTTGCCCGCGCAGCGGCTCCAGCAAGGCCTGCTCGTCGGCGCCGGGCAGGCCGCGGGCGGCCATCTCCGAGTTGTCGAAATAGCTGCGCAGGCGCTTGTAGCGACCGCCGAAGAGCTGCCGGTTGGTCCATTCGAAGTCGAACAACAGGCTCAGCGCCTGGCGTACCCGGCGGTCCTCGAACAGCGGCCGGCGCAGGTTGAACACCAGGCCCTGGAGGCTGGCCGGGTACGGGTAGGGAAAGCTCTCCTGGCGCAACCGGCCATCGCGCAGGGCCGGCGAGTCGTAGCCGCTGCTCCAGGCCTTGACGCTGGTCTCGACATTGATGTCGGCCTGCCCGGCCTTGAACGCCTGCAAGGCCACGCCGCTGTCGCGGTAGTAGTCGAAACGGATCCGCTCGAAGTTGTACAGGCCACGCCCGACCGGCAAGTCGCGAGCCCACCAGTCGGGGTTGCGCCGGTAGCTCACCGAACGCCCCGCCTCGGCCTTCTCCAGCCGGTAAGGTCCGCTGCCCAGCGGCGGCTGCATGCTGCTGCGGTTGAAGTCGCGTCCCTGCCACCAATGCCTGGGCAGCACGTAGAGCTGGGCCAGCACCAGCGGCAGTTCGCGGTTGCCGGCATGACGGAAATCGAAGCGGATGCGCAGGCGATCCTCCACCACCGGCTCGCGGACCTCCTTGTAGTAGGCGCGCCAGAACGGGCTGCCCTGCTCGACCAGGCTATCGAAGGAAAACTTCACGTCCTCGGCGGTGACCGCCACGCCGTCGCTGAAGCGCGCCCGCGGATCGATATGGAAACGCACCCAGCTGTTGTCCGGGGCTTTCTCGATGTAGCGCGCCAGGTAGCCGTATTCGGTGAACGGCTCGTCCAGTGACTGGAAGCCGAGGGTTTCGTAGATCAGCGCGGCCTGGGTCATGCTGATCGGCGTGCCGCGGTTGGCGAAGGGGTTCAGCGTGTCGAAGCTGCCGCTTTCCATCCGCCGCAGGCTGCCGCCCTTGGGCGCCTGCGGGTCGACGAAGTCGAAGTGCTGGAAACCCGGCGGATATTTCGCCGGCTCGTCGTAGAGCGTGATGGCATGGCGCGGCTCGCTGCGGGCCAGGCTGGCGAGCAGGCAGCAAGCGAAGACCAGGATGCGTCCGGGCATGGCTCAACCACCGAAGTGATAGCTGAAGTCCAGCCACCATTGGCGGCCCATGGCGTCGTAGTTGCCGGTGGGATAGTACGGCCAGCCATCGGAGTCGTCCTCCTTGATCTGGTCGAGCAGGTTGTTCACCGTCAGGCCGACGCTGGCGCGTTCGTTGAGCCGGTAGCGGGCGCTGGCGTTGAACACCGTCCACGGGCTCAGGCGCCCGCTGCCAGCGGCGTTGGTAACGCTGCCGTAGCGCACCGCGAAGAGCGTCGAGGTGAACTGTGCGTAGTCCCAGGTCAGGCTGGCGTTGAGTTTGCTGCGCCAGTCGTGGGAGTCGAGGCTGTCGCGCTGGTTCTCGCTGGGGTAGTCGTCGGACTGCTTGTAGTCGTGGGACAACACCAGGGTGTAGCCGAGGGTCGAGGAGAAGGCGCCGTAGTCGCCGGCGCCCCAGCGGATGTTGCTGCGCAGGTCGATGCCGCTGGTGCGCTCCTTGGCCGCGTTGATGGCATTGACGTAGACCTTGTTCAGGCGATTCGGGTCGACGCTGGCGTCGCCGGCGTTGCGCTCGACCCGCGCCAGGGTGTCGCGGCACTGCGCCGAGTCCGGATCGAGCCCGCCGCTACGGCAGGCCGCCTCGTCGCGCAGCAGTTTGTCCGGATCGAGGGTGGTCAGCAGGTCATCGATCTGGATGTGGTAGTAGTCGGCGGAAAAGTCGAACCTGCTCGACGGCGACCAGACGAAGCCGTAGCTCCAGTAGCGCCCGCGCTCGGACTTCAGGTCGGGCGTGCCGCTCTGCACGTAGTCGACCCGGCCGTTCTTGCAGGCGCCGTCGACGCCTTTCTCGCAACCGTAGTAGTCCTTCTGCGCCGGGTAGTAGCCGTTGGCGTCGGCCTGGTAGATGTAGTTCAGGTCCGGCGCGCGGAAGCTGGTGCCGTAGCTGCCGCGTAGCAGCAGGCTGGTCAGCGGGCGCCACTCCAGCCCCAGGTTGTAGGTGGTCTGCTCCTCGGTGCGACCGCTGAACCTGTACTGGTCCCAGCGGCCGGCGGCGGACGCCAGCAGCGTGTCGTGCAGCGGGATGCTGAATTCGCCGCCGGCGGCGTAACGGTCGCGCGAGCCGCCGGAGCTGCTGGCCTTGGAGACGTTGTAGAGAGAGCCGTCGTTGTATTGCGAGTCGGGACGGATCCTGTAGCCCTGCTTGCCCACCTCCAGCACGCCGGCGAAGGCCACCGGGCCGGCCGGCAGGTCGAACAGCTCGCCGTTGCCGGTGAAGCTGTAGGTCTGCGAGTAGGACTCGCTGTGCTGGGTCACGTTGCGCCGCAGGCTGCGCCACTCTTCCTCGCTCAGCGGACGTCCGAGGCGCGCCGGATCGGGATCGTAGACCGGGTAGCCGTCGCGTTCGCCGAGCTTGCGGCCCAGGTACAGGTCGAGGATCCCGGCCGCCGGGGTGTAGCGGGTAGTGCGGTCGCTGCGGTACTCGGAGCGGGTCGCGGCCAGTTCGTATTCCCAGGAAGTATTGGCGACGCGGTCGCTGTAGCCGAGGGTGCCGGTCCAGGACACCTCGCGCCACTTGCTGTTGTTGCTGCTCTTGCCGCCGATCTCCTCGGGCGAGAACAGCCGGTACCAGCGCTCCAGGTCGCCGCTGGAGGCATTGATGAAGTCCGGCGAGGTGAAGGACGGCCCGCGGGTATTGTTCTGCAGGTGGTCGAAGCCGAACAGCAGGTCGGCGAACAGCTTGCCGCTGTCGCTCAGGTGCCAGGTGCCGCCGGCGTAGCCGTCGTAGTTTTCCTTCTTGGTCTGTAGGGTCCAGTAGTTGTTGTAGTACTGGTCGGTCATGCAGCGATAGCCACCCCTGGCGCCCGGCACCGGCGCCACGTTGCCGCCGAACAGGCCGCCGAGGCCGGCGCAGGAGGCGTCGCCGAGGTAGCGTCCGCTCTGCGGGTTCAGCCGGTAGCCGACGTTGTTGCCGTCCGGGTAGCTGTCCATGAAACCGCGCTGGTTGGCCCAGACCGGCTGGCGCTGCTCGACCTGCAGGCCGAACAGGCCTTCGAAGTCGCCCGTCGCGCCGCCGCCGACCAGTTGCAGGCGCTGGTTGTCGCCGCCGCCGCGCTCGGTGGTGCCGGCGCGCAGGTTGACGTCGACGCCATCGAATTTCTTCTTCAGGACGATATTGACCACCCCGGCGATGGCATCCGAGCCGTAGATGGCCGAGGCGCCGCCGCTGAGGATCTCGATGCGGTCGATCATGACCGCCGGGATGTTCGCCAGGTTGGTGAAGTTCACCGAGCCGCCATAGGCGGTCGGGTAGTCGGCGACGCGCCGGCCGTTGATCAGCACCAGCGTGTGGTTGGGGCCGAGATCGCGCAGGTTGAGGGCGTTGGCCGCCGGTTGCCAGGTGTTGCCGTAGTCCTCGCCCTGGGTCATGCCGGTGTTCTGGGTCTGCGTCTGCAAGGCCTCGAAGACGTTGCGGTAGCCACGGTTCTGGATTTCCTCGCTGCTGATCACCGTGACCGGCGACGGCCCTTCCTGCTGGGCGCGGGGAATCCGCGAGCCGGTCACCACCACCCGCTCCAGGGTCTGCTCCGCTTTCGCCGCCAGCGGCTGCACCTTCGCCGCCGGTACGGCCGCGCGCAGCGGCGCGGCGGAAATCACCGCGCCGCGCTCGGAACGGCGGAACTGCAGGCCGCTACCGCGCAGGGCCTGTTCCAGGGCCTGGTCGACACTCAGCGGACCGCGCACCGCCGGCGCCTGCCGGCCGCGCACCAGCGACTGCTCGAAGGAGATCAGCAAGCCGCTCTGCCGCGAGATGCCTAGCAGCACCTGGTCCAGCGGGCCGGCGGCGACGTCGAAGGTGAGCGCCTTGGCGGCGGGCGCGGGCGTCTCCGCACGTGCCTCCGGCGGCGCGGCGTAGGCCGCCGCGAGCAGCGCGGCCAGGGCCAGGCTGGAAGGCAGGCGTGTGGATGGAGCATGGTGCGGCATCGTTCGGTTCCCCCCGAAAACATGGTTTCCAGGGGATGAGCGATGAGCGCGGGAGATTTGCAGGGCAGGCTTGGAACGCTTTGTTCTGAGCTTATAAGCGCGGGCGAATAGGCATAGCGGCGGATAACGCCTCCGGCGTTATTCGCCCTACCCGACAATCTTCCCCAAGCTCGGCTACCGGCCTTGCCCCGTGTAGGGCGAATAGCCGCTTGCGGCTATCCGCCGGTCCGAACACGGCGTTATCCGCCCTGCCGCCCTCGGGTCAGTACGTCAGCGCCCCGCACCAGTGCGCGCTCTTCAGTTCCTCGTAGAGCGCGCCGATCTTCAGCGAGCACTGCCGCGACGGCGGGTAGATCAGCGACACCGGGCACAGCGGCGGTTCGAAGGGCTGGAGGATGCGTACCAGTCGACGCCGGCGGATCGCCTCCTCGGCCATGAAGCCCATCACCTGGACGATGCCCTGGCCGACCAGCGCCGCGTCGACCAGCGCGTCGGCCACGTCCAGCACCAGGTCGCCGCGCACCGCCAGGCTCAGCGGCTGGCCGTCGCGCTGGAACTGCCATTCCAGCAGCTTGCCGGTGTGCAGGTCGCGCACCGTCGGGCAGTTGTGCCCGGCGAGTTGCTCCAGGCGCTCCGGCGTGCCGTGACTGCGCAGGTATTCCGGCGACGCCACCGTGACCCAGCGCAACGCCGCCAATGGCCGGGCGATCAGGCGCACGTCGCCGACCCGACCGAGACGCACGGCGGCGTCGAAGCCTTCCTCGGTGAGGTCGACCAGGCGATCGGTCATCGCCGCCTCGATCTGCAATTGCGGGTAGCGCCGCGTCAGTTCGCGCAGCACCGGCATGATCACGATCCGCCCGAGCGCCTGCGGGGTGGTGATCTTCAGCGGACCGCTCGGCGCGCACTGGCGGTCCACCAGCAACTTCTCGACTTCCTCCAGTTCCGCCAGCAAGGGTGCGCAGCGCTCGTAGAACAGCTGGCCGTCCGGGGTCAGGCTGACGCTGCGGGTGGTGCGGTGCAGCAGACGCACGCCGAGTTCGGCTTCCAGCCGGCCGATGGCGCGCGACAGGCCGGACTGGGTCAGACCGAGAGAAACGGCGGCCTGGGTGAAGCTACGGGTCTCGGCCACGCGGGCGAGCAACTTGACGGCATTCAGGTCCATGGCGATCTCATCGATGATTATTTTCATCAGTGAAAGGACGGAGAGGCTATTTATCACGATTCCAGCATGAGAAACACTGGCCGCGCCCAACCCAGACCAGGAGTCCCGCCGTGACGGACCGTGCCGCCCCTTCCAACTGGATGCTCGCCCTGCTCGCCTGCGCGCAACTGATCATCGCCCTCGACGCCACCATCGTGTTCGTCGCTCTGCCGGAAATCAGCCGGGCGCTGGATTTTTCGGCGCAACGCCTGCAATGGGTGGTGAGCGCCTATACGGTGGCCTTCGGCGGCTTCCTCCTGCTCGGCGGGCGCGCCACCGACCTGCTCGGCCGGCGCCGCATGTACGTCCTCGGGCAAAGCCTGTACGCCCTCGCCTCCCTCGCGGGCGGCCTGGCCCAGAGCGAGTTGCCGTTGATCCTCGCCCGCGCCGTGCAGGGCCTGGGTGGCGCGCTGCTGTTCCCGGCGACCCTGGCGCTGATCGGCAATCACTTCGCCGAGGGCCCGGCGCGCAATCGTGCCCTGGCGATCTGGAGCATCGCCTCGGCGTTCGGCCTGGCGCTCGGCTCGGCGCTCGGCGGCGCGCTCACCGAGCTGTTCGGCTGGGCCTCGATCTTCCTGGTCAACGTGCCGCTGGCCGGCGCCGCGGCGCTGCTCGCCCTGCGCCTGATCCCGGCCGACACCCGGCGCCAGCGCGGTCGGCGCTTCGACCTGGCCGGCGCGCTGACGGTCACCGCCGGCGCCACCCTGCTGGTCTTCGCCCTGGTCCAGGGCCCCGAGTCGGGCTGGGATGCGCCCTCGGTACGTTTCGGACTTTACCTTTCCGTCCCGCTGCTACTGGCGTTCCTCGCCATCGAACACTACAGCCGCGACCCGCTGATGCCGCTGCGCCTGCTGGGCAACCGCAACCTGCAGGTGGCGATGCTGCTGACCGCGATCTTCATGAGCAGCTACGGCGTGCAGTACTACTTCCTGGCCATCTACTTCCAGTCGGTGTACGGCTACAGCGTGTTGCAGACCGGCCTGGCGTTCCTCCCGGCGACTCTGCTCTGCACCCTCGGTATCCGCGTCGCCGAGCGCCTGCTGGCCCGCCACGGGGCACGCGCGACGCTGGTCGCCGGCCTGCTGCTGGGCGCACTCGGGCTCGGCCTGCTGGCAGCGTGCCTGCCGCTGGGGCGCGGCTTCCTGGCGCTGCTGCCAGCCATCGTGATCCTCAGCATCGGCCAGGGCATGACCTGGACCGCCATGTGGGTGAGCGCCGCCAGCGGCGTCGATCCCGCCGAACAGGGCGTCGCCTCGGGGATGGCCTCGATGACCCAGCAGATCGGCGGCGCGCTCGGCCTGGCCCTGCTGGTGGCGCTGGCCAACGCCCAGGTGCGCGGCGCCGATGCCGCCAGCCTGCTGGCCAGCCAGGCGCGCGGCATCGAATGGGTGACCGCGCTCAGCGCCCTGCTCGCCCTGTTCGGCGCCGCCCTGGCCTTGCGGCTGCGCCGTGAGGAACCCGCGGCGTTGCAGCCGAGTCGCGGCTGATCCCGCTCAGGCGTCGCCCAGCTCGGCGCCGAGTTCCAGCGCCAGGGCCTGGAAGGCCAGGCGCGCGGCACCGGGGTGGCTGCCCTGGCGCCAGAACAGCGCTACCTGGCGGGTCGGCAACGCCGGCCGCAGCGCCACGCAGCGCAACCCGGCCTGCTGGCGCGCCACCGCCTCCGGCAGGATGCTGGCCAGTCTTCCGCGGCGAACCACGTCGACGATGGCGCTGATCGAGTTCGCCTCCAGCGCCACCCGCGCCGTCACCCCTTGCTGGCGCAGGTAAGCGTCGATGTGCCGGCGCGTGGCGAAGTCGTCGCGCAACAACGCCAACGGCAACTCCGCCAGCGCTGCGGCGGCCAGCGGCGCGTCCGCCGCCGGGTGTTCCGCCCCCAGCACCAGGCCCAGGCGCTCCAGGTAGAGCGGCTGGCTGTCGATCTCCACCGAACCCGGCTCGCTGAAGGCCACGCCAAGGTCCAGGCGATCGTCGATCAGCGCCGCCTCCAGGGCGTCCTGGGGCAACTCCTCGAGGCTCAACTCGATGCCCGGATAGCGCTGATTGAACGGATCCACCAGGGCGCCCACCAGATAGCAGGTGAAGGTCGGCGTCATGCCCAGGCGCAGGCGGCCGCGACTGAGGTCGCGCACCTCGTGGATCGCCCGTTGCGCCGCTTCCAGCTCGCGCAAGGCACGCCGCGCATGAAGCAGGTACAGCTCGCCGGCATCGGTGGGACGCACGCTCCTGCCGGAGCGGTCGAGCAATTGCACGCGCAGTTGCTCTTCCAGTTGCCGCACCTGCTGCGACAGGGTCGGCTGCGAAACGTGCAGCGCCTCGGCGGCGCGGGTGAAGTTGCGATGCTCGGCGACAGCGAGCAGGTAGCGCAGGTGGCGAAGCAGCATGGAAACATCCAACTATAGACCAGACCAATGACTGGAATAATAAACCGGTCTTGGACCCTATGGCTCAATCCGCGCATCCTGGCCCCACCATTCGACGGCCAGGAGCCCAGCGCCATGCGTGACATCATCGACGGCTTTCTCCGCTTCCAGCGCGACGCCTACCCGGCGCGCTCGCAACTGTTCAAGTCCCTGGCCACCCGGCAAGCCCCCAAGGCACTGTTCATCGCCTGCTCGGACAGCCGGGTGGTCCCCGAACTGCTGACCCAGCGCGAGCCCGGCGAACTCTTCGTGATCCGTAATGCCGGCAACATCGTCCCCGGCTACGGGCCGCAGCCCGGCGGGGTCAGCGCCTCGGTGGAATACGCGGTGGCGGTGCTCGGGGTCGGCGACATCGTGGTCTGCGGCCACTCGGACTGCGGCGCGATGGGCGCCATCGCGTCCTGCGCCTGTCTCGACCAGCTGCCGGCGGTGGCCGGCTGGTTGCACCACGCCGAGGCCGCACGGGCGATGAACAGCGCCCACGAACACGCCTCCGAGGCGGCGCGGCTGGACGCCCTGGTGCGGCACAACGTGATCGCCCAACTGGCCAACCTGCGCACCCACCCCTGCGTCGCCCGCGCCCTGGAGCAGGGTCGGCTGAACCTGCACGGCTGGGTCTACGACATCGAAAGCGGCCGCATCGACGCCCTCGACGGCGCCAGCCGGCGTTTCGTCTCCCTCGCCGAGCATCCCGAAGTGCGCGCGGTAGGCGGCGAACCCGGGCAGGCGGTCGCCTGAATCCCTTTCCTCACAACCACCCGCAAGGAGAGTCATCTCATGCAACACAGCCAAGTGTCCCCCAACGCGCGCCAGCAACTGGCCGAGACCGTGGTCCTGAACAAGGCCCGCCTGGGCCTGTCCTGGCAGGACCTGGCCGACGGCACCGGTCTCGCCCTGACCTTCGTCACCGCCGCCCTGCTCGGCCAGCATGCCCTGCCAGAGGCGGCGGCGCGCAAGGTCGCCGCCCAACTCGGCCTGGACGACGACGCGGTGCTCCTGCTGCAAAGCATCCCGCTGCGCGGCAGCATTCCCGGCGGCATTCCCAGCGACCCGACCATCTATCGCTTCTACGAGATGCTGCAAGTCTACGGCAGCACCCTGAAGGCGCTGGTCCACGAACAGTTCGGCGACGGCATCATCAGCGCGATCAACTTCAAGCTGGACATCAAGAAGGTCGAGGACCCGGAAGGCGGCTCGCGGGCGGTGATCACCCTCGACGGCAAGTACCTGCCGACCAAGCCGTTCTGAAGCGTCGCGCCGCCCGGCTCGCCGCCGGGCGCGCGCCTCAGCGGCTGGCGATGCTGACCCAGTAGGGCCCGTGGTAGTCGAGCCGGATCGGTAGGCTCTGCTCCAGCAATGCCAGCGCCGCGCCGCTGTCGTCCAGCGGGTAGATGCCACTGACGCGCAGCGCCGCCGCGTCGTCGGCGACGCTGATGATGCCGCGGCGATAGGCGCGCAACGCTTCCAGCACCTCCCCCAGCGGGCGGTCGCGGACCTCCAGCCGGCCATCCAGCCAGGCGCTCTCGCCGCCTTCGGCAGGACCTCGGGCGAGAATCGCCGAGGCGTCGAAACGGGCGCTCTGGCCGCGCTCCAACAGGCATTGCCGTCCGTCGGCAGTGGTGATCCGCACCCGCGACTCGAGCACCACCACTCGCGAGCTGGCGCCGTCATCGCTGACCTGGAAGCGGGTTCCCTGCGCCTCGACCTGGCCACGCCCGGTGTCGACGACGAAAGGCCGCGCCGGATCCCGTGCCACGTCAACCAGCAGGCGGCCCTCGCGTAAGCGCAGGCGACGCCGGTAGCCATCGAATTCGGGGCGTACCCGGCTGCGCGCGTCCAGCACCAGTTGGCTGCCATCCTCCAGGCGGAAGCTCTGGCGTTGTCCGGTGCCGGTGTACAGGTCGCCGGGCCAGGGGAAGCCGACGATGCCGATCCGCCCAAGCGCCAGCGTCGCCACGCCGAACGCCGCCAGGGCGAGGCTGCGCTGGAGAAACCGGCGACGGGCGGACGGCGCCTCGAGGGCTCCGATCAATTGCTCGGCGCGCAAGCCGTGCAGGGGCTCGTCGCGAAACGACTGCAAGCCCAGGCTGAGCCGGTCGAACACCGCACCGTGCTCGGCATCGGCCTGGCGCCACTGCTGGAACGCCAGGCGCTCCTCGGCGCCGGCATGGCCGGATTGCAGCAGCGCCATCCACTGCGCCGCTTCGTCGAGGATGCGTTCTCGCCTTCCCTGGCTCATTCGGCAAGCACCTGGTAGCACTGCTTGAAGCCCTCGACCATGTACTGGTGGATGCGGCTGACGGAAACCTCCAGCAAGCCGGCGATCTCCACGTAGGTCAGTCCGCCGATCTGGCTATGGATGAAGGCGGCGCGGGCCTTCGGCGACAGCCCGGCGAGCATGCGCTCCAGGCGCAGCAGGGTTTCCACCACCTGGGCCTGCTCCTCGGCGGACGGCGCGAGGGCCTCCGGAAGCCCGGCCAGGCTTTCCAGGTAGGCGCGTTCCAGGTCCTGGCGCCGCCAGCCGTCGTACATCAGCCGGCGGGCGATGGTGGTGAGCAGCGCGCGCGGCTCGCGGATGCTTGCCGGGTCCGGCAGGGCAAGGACCTTGAGGAAGGTTTCCGAGGCGATGTCCTCGGCGCTGTGGGGGCAGCCGAGGTAGCGCCGCAGGCGCCCGCTCAGCCAGGAATAGTCGTTCTGGAACATCAGGCCGACGAGGCGATTGCGTGTCTGATCCATGCCCATTCCGCACTCTCGTGCTACGGGCCTGCGCCACCGGGCGTCGGGGTGGCAGGCGAAACCTTGATCGGCGGGAGGCGGCGCCGACGTCGGATTGCACGTGTCCCTCCCGCAAACAGCGATGGCAGGCCGCCGGGCCTGCGCGGAAGGCAATATGCCGCAGAAGCCCGAACGCAAAAAAGAATATTAATTAAGGTGTACTTAACTTTTTGGCATTAGAAGATCGCCATCCCGCGACGACTGTCGTCATTCCTTACGAAATGGCAACGCCGCGATCCGCCGAAAGCGGCATACTCGTCAGCTTGTTTCGCCGCGTCGACAACGCCCGTACCAATGTCCGCCTCGCTCCCCAACGACACCCCGCCTGACGAAGCCCTGCCCCTGGTCCTGGCCGGTCCCCTGCTGCGCCGCGCAGAGCCCGGACGCCTGGTGTTCTGGCTGGCCACGTCATGCCCGACGACCATCGAACTGATCCTCGCCAGCGAAGGCGAGGCGGAGCGTCGGGTCCGCCTCGCGGAAGGAACCCACTCGGCCATCCGCATCGGCACCCATGCCTGGCTGCACCTGCTGGATGTCGCGCTCGACCCGCCGTTGCCCTGCGCCCGCCTGGTCGACTACGACCTGCGCCTCGCCGCCGACGGCCGGGAGCCTGCGGGAATCGCCGAATGGGCGCCGCATCTGCTCTACCCCGGTCGCCAGCGCGCCAGCCTGGTGCTCAAGCCACGTCTCGACCAGTTGCTCCACGGCTCCTGCCGCAAGCCGCATCACCCAGCGGCCGATGGCCTGCTGCAGGTCGACCGGCTGCTGGAGGAAAACCTGCTGCAGGCCGAAAGCCGCCCGGCGTTGCTGATGATGAGCGGCGACCAGGTCTACGCCGACGACGTCGCCGGGCCGATGCTGGTGGCCATCCATGGGTTGATCCACCGCCTCGGCCTGTACGGCGAACACCTGGAAGGCGCACTGGTGAACGACAGCGAGGCACTCTACGCGCACCCGGCCACCTACTACCGGCGCGAGGACCTGCTGCCCGCCTTCGAGTCCAACGAAGCCCTGCGCGAGCGCTTCTTCGGCGGGGTGAAGAAGCCGATCTTCACCTCGGCCAACGCCCACAACCATCTGGTCGGCCTGGCCGAGGTGCTGGCGATGTACCTGCTGGTCTGGTCGCCGGCGCCCTGGCGCCTGGTCAGGCTGGAACCGCCGCCGGGGCTGGATGCGCGGCACGCGCAGCGCTTCGCCGGCGAGCGCCGGCACATCGAAGCCTTCCGCGATGGCCTGCCCCGCGTGGCGCGGGCGCTGGCGCATATCTCGTCGCTGATGATCTTCGACGACCACGACATCACCGACGACTGGAACCTTTCAGCACGCTGGGAGCTGACCGCCTACGGCCATCCGTTCTCCCGGCGGATCATCGGCAACGCCCTGCTCGCCTACCTGCTCTGCCAGGGCTGGGGCAACGACCCGCAGCATTGCGGCGAATGGCTGGCGCCGGTCGCGGCCCTGATGGAGGGTGCCGCGGCAGACGGCCGGCTGCCCTGCGCCGAGCAGGACCGCCTGCTCGATGCCCTGCTCGACTTCCAGCACTGGCACTACCGGTTGCCTGGCAGCCCGACCCTGATCGTCCTCGACACGCGCACCCGCCGCTGGCGTAGCGAGCGCAACCTGGGCCGGCCCTCCGGGCTGATGGACTGGGAGGCACTGAGTGAATTCCAGCAGGACCTGCTCGGCGAAAAGGCGGCGATCATCGTGTCGCCGGCGCCGATGTTCGGGGTCAAGCTGATCGAGGGCGTACAGAAGCTTTTCAGTTGGATCGGCCAGCCGCTGCTGGTCGATGCGGAAAACTGGATGGCCCATCGCGGCGCGGCCTCGGTGATGATGAACATCTTCCGCCACTCGCGTACGCCGGGTAACTACCTGATCCTTTCCGGCGACGTGCATTACTCCTTCGTCTACGACATCCGGATTCGCCATCGCGAGCGCGGGCCCCGGCTCTGGCAGATCACCAGCAGCGGGATCAAGAACGAATTCCCGCGACGCCTGCTGGACTGGTTCGACCGCCTCAATCGCTGGCTCTATGCGCCCTGGTCGCCGCTGAACTGGCTGACCCAGCGGCGCAGTCTGGAAATCCGCCCGCGCGTTCCGCAGCACAGCCAGGCCGGCGAGCGCCTGTGGAACAGCGCCGGGATCGGCCAGGTATTCATTGGCGAGGACGGCCGTCCGCGCGCGGTGTTGCAGGTCAATGCCGATGGCTCGCCGGCGACCGCCTTCGAGCGACATCGCGACGTCGAAGACGAACGAGCGGACCAGTCGCCGGTCACGCCGGGTCGCTGAGAGGCCAGAACAAGGGGGACGGGCGGACGCCGCGCCGCATCATCCGCCCGCCCGATTTCAGAAAGGCCGCTCCTGCACGTCCAGGGTCGCCGCCAGCGCTTGCCAGAGCACCTCGGCGAAGACCCGCTGGGCGTCGCCGGCCAGGTACGCCTGCATGGCCGCGTCATCGCTCCACTCGCTGTGCAACAACCACAGGTCGGAGTCCCCGTCCGCCTGGCGCAGTTCGTAGCGCAGGCAACCGGGCGCGGCCTGGCCCGCCTGCGCCAGCTCTTGCAGGCGCAGGCCGAGGCGGTGCGACTGGCCGCTGCGGGCGCGAATGCTGACCAGGTGACTGGCCCGATTGAACGCTGGCATGCTCTCTGCCTCCTCGACATGGATTCGCCGCTGCGCAAGCGGCACCAGAAGTGGAAGGGCCGGCGGCGCCAAGACGCCGGCCGGCCGCTGTGGGGTGTAAGGGTGACGCATGTGCCCTGCCTCCGATTACCAGTTGCCGGGATGGGTCCGCCGCGCCAGCGTGCCGCCCGCGGCAGGGCCGGAAGGCGAACGGGAAGGCGCCTCGGGGACCAGCGCGCCGTCGCGCACCGGCCGCGAACGGAAGGCACCCGGCGCGCGCTCCGGCGACATGCCGCCCGATGACAGTCTGGCCTGTTGATTTGACATAGGTGTGTCCCCCTGCATGTGTTTCCCATCGGCATGACGGAGATTCCGCCATGCCAGCCAGATTAGGGGGATGGCGCGGGGAATCGGTAGACGGATACTGTCGGGTTCTTGCCTGAAACTGCCGCGTTCCGGTTTTTTCTCATCCGCTTGCGCCCCGTGCGACTAGCTGGCTTGCCTGTTCCTGGCGAATGCTTGCCTGATCCTGCCAACGCGCATCGCGATGAGTGCCTGCCGCCGCGGCGCGCGCTAGTCTTGGGAAGGTTTCCCCCGCGAGTCCCCGCATGAGCGAAAACACCCCGCTTCTTTCCGTCGATCTCCCCGCCGAACTGCGCCAGCGCCAGAGCGAACTGGCGCAGTTGCTGCTCAAGCACTGTCCCAGCGACGGTGTCTACGGCACCGCCGTCGACCCCCTCGCCCTGATTCGCGCCGACGGCCCCACCCTGCCGGCGCGCGGCATGCACAAACCTGCCCTGTGCATCATCGCCCAGGGCCGCAAGGAGGTGCAGTTGGCCGAGGAACGCTATATCTACGATCCGCTGCACTACCTGGTGGTCTCGGTCACCCTGCCGCTGGCCGGCCAGGTGATCGACGCCTCGCCGGACGCCCCCTACCTCTGCGTCCGGCTGGATATCGACCCTGCGGAAATCACCCAACTGATCTCTGACGCCGGGCCCATGGAAGTGGCCAGCCGGCGCGGCGACCGTGGCCTCTACGTCGACCGTATCGACGCCAGCCTGCTGGATGCGGTGCTGCGCCTGATCCATCTGCTGGACAGCCCGCGCGACATCCCGATGCTGGCGCCGCTGATCCTCCGCGAGATTTTCTACCGGCTGCTGCGCAGCGGCCAGGGCCAGCGCCTGCACGAGATCGCCATCGCCGACAGCCAGGCCCACCGCATCACCCGCGCCATCGACTGGATCAACCAGAACTACGGCAAGCCGCTGCGCATCGAGCAACTGGCCCAGGTGGTCAACCTCAGCCCCTCGACCCTGCACCACCGCTTCAAGGCCGTGACCGCGATGAGCCCGTTGCAGTACCAGAAGCAGCTGCGCTTGCAGGAAGCGCGCCGGCTGATCTTCAGCGAGGGCCTGGAAGTGGCCGCCGCCGGCTACCGGGTCGGCTACGAAAGCCCATCGCAGTTCAGTCGCGAGTACAGCCGGCTGTTCGGCGCCCCGCCGCTGCGCGACCTGGCGCGGGCGCGCAACACCGCCTAGGGGAACGCGGCAGCGGCCGCGACGGTCAATCGGGAAGCGGCGGCATACCTTCGTCGCCCCGACCGACCTTGCGCAACCGTACCCGCCATGACCCGAGCCCTGCCCCTGCTCCTGCTTGCCCTGTCCCTTCCCGCCGCGGCGACGGACAGCGAGTCGTTCGCCCGCCGCTACCTGGCCTATGTCCATGCCGTCGGCCAGCACAGCGAACGACTCTGGCCCGGCTGGCGGATGGCCGACAAGGCCTTCCTCTACAGCGATGGCCGCAGTACCTGGGTCGCCGATGCCGAAGGCCGCGCGCAGCGCACCACGGCGGCGGGCGACAGCGACCCGGATCTCGACCTGAGCTATGCCTTTCCGCGTTACCGGGGCCGTCCGGCGGTGCTGCTGCAGATCAGCGCCGCGCACCTGCGGAGCAATACCGGCAATAGCGAGACGCTGGCCGCCATCGGCCCGCACGAAGCCTTCCATCGCTACGCCCAGGAAGACTGGCCGGGCCTGCGCAAGCCCGGTGGCTATCGCGGCGACCTGGCCACGCTCGACCCGCGCCCGCGGGAATACCGCTATGCCCTGTTCCAGTCGCTGCTCCAGGCCCTGCGCACGCCCGGGCAGCGCGACAGCTACCTGAGCGACGCCCAGGGCTGGCTGCGCCGCTGGCGCGAAGCGGCTCCCGAGGAAAGCCGGCTGGCGGCGCAGGTCGATCTCAGCGAAGGCACCGCGCGCTACATCGAGATGGCCGCCGCCGCGCGCTACCGCACCGATTTCGCCGAGGATCCGCAACGCTATCGGCAGGCGCTGCGGGAGTACGCCCTGGCCTTCTACGATGCCAACGAGATCGGCGTCGGCGTCGACAGCGAAGCCTACGAGATCGGCGCGCTGGCCGGAGTGCTGCTGGACCTGCGCGACGACGACGCGGACTGGAAGGAAGCCGCGACGGCCGGCACCTGGCCGCTGGACTACCTGCTGCGCGACCAGCCTCCGGCCTGGAGCGAACTCCCCGACGACGCGCGGGCGCGCGGCGAGCGCTACCGGCGCGAGATGGGCGCCACCCGCCAGCGCCTGGTCGAGTTGCAGGAGGCCTTCGCCGACCCACGGCGACCGCTACTGGTGATCCCGCAACCGCGACGCACCATCGGCTTCGCCACGGCGGCCAGCGAGGTGCGCGGGGGCTTCTACGTCCTTGCCGACGGGCCGTTCCGCCAGGCCTACCTCGGCGCGCGCTGGAATGTCGGCGAGCTGACCCTGGACGGCGTCGACTATCTGGAGGGCGACGCCGAGGCGTACTGCCCGGGCTACGGCCGTTCGGCGCTGATTCCGTTGCGCGGAGGCGATTGGCGCGAAGGCACGCTGGCGCCGGAAGAACCCGGCCTGCGCGGCCGCCTGGCGACTGCTCGCAGCCTCGTCGACGGGCGGACCCTTTATTGCGCGGCGGAGAATGCTCCTTGAGGACCGACAACGGCGCTACAATGCCCGCTCGCCGCCGCAACCCCGCCGAGGGCTCGCCATGAAGTTCCTGCTGATCGGGCTGATCCGCTTCTACCAGTACGCAATCAGCCCGCTGATCGGTCCCCGCTGCCGCTTCTACCCCAGTTGCTCGCACTACACCCTGGAAGCCATCCGCGTGCATGGCGCGCTGCGAGGCGGCTACCTCGGCGCGCGCCGGCTGCTGCGCTGCCACCCCTGGCACCCCGGCGGCTACGACCCGGTTCCGGAGCGCCAGGAACAGGCGTGCGCCTGCCACAGAACGGCAAAGCCCGGCAAATGAAGCCGGCGAAAAGATCGCAACGGCGACATTCCGCACATAACCGGACCCGCCGGTCGACATGCGGAATTGATAAAACATATCATTCAGGGTCCATCTCCCCGGCTATCGCCCGGCGTCCCCATGCGCCAGGCGACGCCTGGGAGCTCCGCTCAAACGTTTCATCCTGAGGCACCGATGCCCCGTCATCCCTTCTCCCCTTCCTTCCTCGCCGCCAGCGTCTTCTGCGCCGCCACCCCGGCCCTCGCCGCGCTGCAACCGATCGCCGAGGCGCCGCTGGCCGGCGAAACCGAGTTCCGCTGCCAGTTCAACGCCGACAACAGCACCGATTGCGTGAGCACCTACAGCTTCACCATCCTCAAGCCGAGCGGCCGCGAGATGCTCTCGCGCATCGATCGCAGCTACGCGGAGACCGACAGCCTGATCGTGGAGAAGGCCGAGCTGACCCAGCCCGGCGGCAAGCCGGTGCCGCTGGACCAGTCGCAGATCGATACGCGCACCGCGCCGAACCCGGACCAGGGCTTCCTGCGCGAACGTCAGACCTCCCTGGCGTTCCCCAACCTGCGCGTCGGCACCCGTATCAGCTACACCCTGCGCGAGCACTTCACCGCCAAGCCGCTGAGCACCCAGTTCCACTACATTCTCAGCCGCCCACCGATGCCGGTGCGCGACGACCGCTTCGTCGCCGAGTTCAAGGCCGAGCGGCCGATCTTCGTGCGCAGCGAGCTGATGGACGCCTATCGCATCGAACAGAGCGCCGACAAGAAGACCCTCAAGGTCAGCCTGAAAAAGCCGCAATACACCAACTACATCAACGAAGCCGGCAACGCCTACCTGCGCCATACCCCGCGCCTGGAGCTGGGCAGTTCGCTGGACCTGCAGGACAACTTCGGCCCGTTCGCCGCGCGCTACAACGAGATCCTCGCCGCGGAGCTGCCCAAGGGCGCCGCGGCGGCCGTCGCCGCGGTGAAGGGCAAGCCGGCCCGCGAGCAGGTCGCCGGCCTGATGCAGTACATCAACGACACCTACCGCTACCTGGGCGACTGGCGCGCCAGCGAGCGCGGCTACGTGCCCTTCTCCCTGGCGGAGATCGAGCGCAATGGCTACGGCGACTGCAAGGACCTGGCGATCCTCCTCGCCGCCATGCTCAAGGCCGCCGGGATCAAGGCCGAACCGACCCTGGTCAGCCGCGGCGACGTGGTCTGGGACCTGCTGGTGCCCGGCATGTACGCGCCGAACCATGCCATCGTCCGCGCCGAGGTGGACGGCAAGACCTGGTGGCTGGACCCGACCAACCCGGTGTTCGCTCCCGGCCGCATCATGCCCGACATCCAGCAGCGCTGGGCGCTGGTGCTGGGCGCCGACGGCAAGGTGCGGCGCAACGAGATTCCCCTGGAAGCGCCCGGCGACACCCTGCGCGTGACCCGCAGCGAGCATTACACCCATGACGGCGAAGCCCGGGTCGAGTCGCGCGTGGAGCTTTCCAATGCGCCGCTGATGCAGCTCAGCGTCGCCGATCGCCAGCGCGGCCGCACCAGCACCGACCAGGACCTGTGCCGCAACTTCGCCAAGGAAGGCAGCGACTGCGTGCTGGAGCGCGACGACAGCCAGTTCGTGCTGCCGCCCAGCTATACGATCAGTGCCAGGCTTACCGACCGCCGCGCCCTCGACCGGCTCGGCGGAGAGTATTTCTACAACCGCCAGGACCTGGCCAGCCAGTGGGATGCCTTCGCCAAGTACCGTAGCGAAGGCCAGTTGGCCGAGCTGTACCTGGGCGAACCGCAGATCACGTCCTACGACATCAGCCTGTCCGGCGGCAAGACTGACGAGCCGGCGCACAGTTGCGAGATCCGCAGTCCCTGGTTCGACATCGACCTGCAGGCCGAACCGGCCAAGGATGGCGGCTACCACTATCGTTATCGGGAAGTGCAGAAGACCAGTTGGCTCAACCACGACGAGATCAACAGCGCCGAGTTCGGCAAGCTGATCGAGCAGAGCCGCGGTTGCGTCGAGCAACTGCGCCTGGTGGTCAAGCTGGACAAGCGTCCCTGAGCGACCCGCGCCCGCTCCGGCGGGCGCGTCCAGCCGCACCAGCGGGCGATTCTTCTACTCGCCCGCGCAGCCCCTCCAGGCCGAGCGCCTGTTCATAGAAACGCGCCATGCGCTCCGGGTCGGCGACGTACGCCAGCATTCCGCTGGCGAGCCTGTCGCCTACACCTGCCAATCGAGCCGCAGCCCGGATTCGAACGTACGCCTCTCCCCGCTCAGCGGGTCGTCGAAGCGCAGCCCCCTGGCCAGCAGCTTGAGCGGCCGCAGGTAGTCGTCGGGGCTGCCCTCGGCGTCCAGCAGCTCGGGATAGAACCCATCGTTCTGGATACCCGCGCCGAGTGCCGCAAGGTGCACGCGCAGCTGGTGCTTCTTGCCGGTCACCGGATACAGCCGGTAGCGCCACCAGCGGCCGTTGCGCTCGACGACCTCGATGCGCGTCTCGCTGTTCGGCTCGCCCTCGCCTTCGCGCATGCGGAAGAACGGCTCGCCGGGCACCAGGCGGGTCCTGCGCAGCAACGGGAAGTCCAGTTGCGGCAAGGCCGGAGCGATCGCTTCGTAGCACTTGTCGATGCGCCGCTCGCGGAACAGCGCCTGGTAGCGCCCGCGGCTGCCGGGATTGGTCGAGAACAGCACCAGCCCGGCGGTATGCCGGTCGATCCGGTGCAGCGGCACCAGGTCGCGATTGCCGGTGCTGCGGGCCAGCCGCGCCAGGAGCGTCTGCTCGACGTAGCCGCCGGCCGGCATCACCGGCAGGAAGTGCGGCTTGTCCGCCACCAGCAGATGCTCGTCGCGGTACAGGATGCGCGCCTCGAAAGGAATCGGTGCCTCCACCGGCAACTCGCGGAAGTAGTGCACACGCAGGCCTTCGCGATATGCCGCCTGCGGGCCCAGCGCACGCCCCTCGGCGTCCAGCACCCGGCCCCGCTGCATGCGCGCCAGCCAGGTGTCGCGGTCGATGGCCGGGAAACGCGCGCAGAGACAGTCGAGCACGGTGCTCCAGGGACCGGCCGGCAGATGCAGGGTGCTGGCGCGGAGACTGGCATCGGGCAAGGAAGGAGACGACATGCGGCAACTCGGGAAGGACGGGCGACCATTAGGCCGCAGCGCGGCGCACAGGTCAAAGCACGCCGGGGCGAAACGAAGAAACCGCCCGAAGGCGGTTTCTTCCGTGACCCAGGGATCGAATCAGGCGGCGCTCGCCTTGCGCTCTTCCGCCTCGCAGGCGGCTGCGGTGAACAGCACGTCGGTCGAGGAGTTCAGCGCGGTCTCCGCGGAGTCCTGGAGGATCGCGATGATGAAGCCTACCGCCACCACCTGCATCGCCACCTCGCTGGGAATCCCGAACAGGCTGCAGGCCAGCGGGATCAGCAGCAGCGAACCGCCGGCCACGCCGGACGCGCCGCAGGCGCAGATCGACGCCACCACGCTGAGCAGGATCGCGGTCGGTACGTCCACGGCGATGCCCAGGGTATGCACCGCTGCCAGGGTCAGCACGGTGATGGTGATCGCCGCGCCAGCCATGTTGATGGTCGCGCCCAGCGGGATCGATACCGAATAGGTGTCTTCGTGCAGGCCAAGGCGCTCGCAGAGCTGCAGGTTGACCGGGATATTGGCTGCCGAGCTGCGGGTGAAGAACGCGGTCATGCCGCTTTCGCGCAGGCAGGTCAGCACCAGCGGATAGGGATTGCGGCGGATCTTCAGGAACACGATCAGCGGGTTGACCACGAAGGCCACGAACAGCATGCAGCCGAGCAACACCACCAGCAGGTGGGCATAGCCTTTCAGGGCCTCGACGCCGGACTCGGCGAAGGTCGAGGCGACCAGGCCGAAGATGCCCAGCGGGGCGAAGCGAATCACCACCTTGACGATCAGCGAGACGCCGTTGGACAGCTCGGAGAGCAGGTTGCGGGTGGTATCGCTGGCGTGGCGGAAGGCGATGCCGAGGCCGATGGCCCAGGCCAGGATGCCGATGAAGTTGGCCGAGATCAGGGCGTTGACCGGGTTGTCCACCACGCTCAGCAGCAGGGACTGGAGCACCTCGGCGATGCCGCCCGGAGGCGACATCTCGCCCGGATGGCTGGCCAGCACCAGGCTCGAGGGGAAGGCGAAGCTGGCGATCACCGCCACCACCGCGGCGCTGAAGGTGCCGACCAGGTACAGCAGCAGGATCGGCCGGATATGGGTCTGCTGGCCTTGCTTGTGGTTGGCGATGGATGCCATCACCAGGACGAACACCAGTACCGGCGCGACGGCCTTCAGCGCGGAAACGAAGACCTTGCCGATGAAGCCGACCTTGAGCGCGGCGGCCGGGAAGAAGCTGGCGAGCAGCAGGCCGGCGATCAGGCCGACGATGATCTGGCCCACCAGGCTGGTACGCGTCAGCAGATGAAGCAGGGGACGTTCAGGGTATGTCATGCAGATTTCTACTCTTATAGGTGTGTCGAAGGCCGGCCCAGGCAGCTTCCATGCCGAACGACCCTGTGCCGTTCCGCCCCCGCGAAGGGATGGTTCGAGCGAGCCGGGTAGTCTAGGGAAGGACGCGCAGCACCACAGGAAACACCGACCAGCGGATACCGGGCTCCCCCGCCACGGCCATCGAACCGGATCGGGACGGCGTGGATTCTAGCCGTGTCTGCGCTTTTTGGGGGCGTCCAATTCTGTCTGGATTCGGACATGTCGTCGCAGGCGCATTGCCAGCCGGGAGGCCGGAAATCCCTGTGAAAAGGAGGGAAAACGCGAAATTCGCTGTCTGCAGATAGCCAAAGCCCGCCATGAGGCGGGCTTCAGATGGGGGGCTAGTCCGTTAGCCATGGGTCTATGATTGACCCGTCACCGTGAAAATTTCGTGAAGATTACCAATCTTTTTCCTTCACATTTCCGCTGAATCCATTCACCGCTCGCCTCACTGGGTCGGGCTCAGCTCGCTCTCCTGGAAGCGCGGCGGCGGACGGCTGAAGCTGCGAGTCAGGTAGAACAGGTAGCCGAAGCCCAGTCCGGCCCAGATCAGCCCCATCACCAGCGAGGTG
Source organism: Pseudomonas sp. PS1(2021) (assembly GCF_020405165.1). Taxonomy (NCBI): domain Bacteria; kingdom Pseudomonadati; phylum Pseudomonadota; class Gammaproteobacteria; order Pseudomonadales; family Pseudomonadaceae; genus Pseudomonas; species Pseudomonas sp. PS1(2021). The sequence goes on from NZ_CP084484.1 coordinate 2,342,037, forward strand.
CTTTCCAGGTTGAGCCAGAGCACCGCGACGATGGCCGCGCCGAGCAATGGCAGGACCAGGTAGTGGAAATGCTCCTTGAGGCTGCGGTTGCGCCCGCCGCGCACATAGAAATGCACGATCACCGAGAGATTGACGAAGGTGAAGGCCACCAGGGCGCCGAAATTGATCAGCGCGGTCGCGGTCACCAGGTCGAAGGAGATCGCCGAGAGCGCCACCATGCCCACGATGAGCACGTTGATCGACGGCGTACGCCATTTCGGATGGACGAAGCCGAAGATCCGCTCCGGCAGCACGTTGTCCCGCCCCATCACGTACAGCAGGCGCGACACGCTGGCCTGGGAGGCCAGGCCCGACGCCAGGGTATTGATGAAGGTGGCGCAGAGGAAGATCGACTGGAACAGCTTGCCGCCGACGTACAGGGCGATTTCCGGCAGCGCCGCGTCGGGTTCCTTGAAGCGTACGTTGGTCGGGAAATAGGACTGCAGGAAATACGACACGGTGATGAAGATCACCCCGCCGTACAGCGCGGTGAGGAAGATCGCCCGCGGGATCACCCTGCCGGCGTCGCGGGTTTCCTCGGACAGAGTAGTCACCGCGTCGAAACCGAGGAAGGAAAAGCAGAGGATCGTCGCCCCCGCCACCATCGCCGAGAGATGCGCGTGCTCGGAGAAGAACGGCTGGGTACTGAGCACCGTGGCGGTCCCCTCCCCGTTGTTCAGGCCGTGAATCACCAGGCCGATGAAGACCACGATGATCGCCAGTTGGACCAGCACGAAGACGGTGTTGAAATTGGCGACCAGGTTCACGCTCTTGATGTTGATGAGGGTCATGATCAGCACGAACATCACCACCCAGATCCACGGGGCGACCTCGGGGAACAATGCGGTCAGGTATATCTTCGCCAGCAGTGCGTTGATCATCGGCAGGAACAGGTAGTCCAGCAGCGACGACCAGCCGACCATGAAGCCGACATGGGGATTGATCGCTCGTTGCGCGTAGGTATAGGCCGAGCCTGCGGTGGGGAACTGGCGGACCAGCTTGCCGTAGCTGATCGCGGTGAACAGCACGCCGGCGAGGGCCAGCAGGTAGGCGGTGGGCACGTGTCCCTGGGAAATCCCGGATACGATGCCGAAGGTGTCGAAGACGGTCATCGGGGTCAGGTAGGCCAACCCGATCATGACGATCTGCCACAGCTTGAGGGACTTGCGAAGCTGGGTTCGTTCTGCGGTGGGGGGAGGATTCGACATGGGTATGCTTGCCTCGATTTCTTCTTTTTCTAATGCACAGCAAAGGAAGGCGGACGGGCGGAAACCGCAGGCTTGCCGCCGTCTACCTTCAGCAAGGGTGGGAACCTCGACGGAAGAACGGGCGGGCGGCGCCGGATCGGAGCCGCCCGCCCATGCTCACACGGTGTGCAGGTACCAGTTGTACTCGAGGTCGGAGATCGAGTACTCGAACTCCTCCAGCTCGCTTTCCTTGCAGGCGACGAAGATGTCGATGTACTTCGGATCGATGTACTTCGCCAGGATCTCGCTGTCGTCCAGTTCGCGCAGGGCGTCGCGCAGGTTGTTCGGCAGGCTCGGCTCCAACTGCTCGTAGGAGTTGCCTTCGATCGGGGCACCCGGCTCGACCTTGTTGGTCAGCCCGTGGTGCACCCCGGCAAGCACCGAGGCCAGCAGCAGGTAGGGGTTGGCGTCGGCGCCGGCGACGCGATGTTCCAGGCGTACCGCGTCCGGGCTGCCGGTGGGCACGCGCAGGGCCACGGTGCGGTTGTCCAGGCCCCAGCTCGGCGCGTTCGGCACGTAGAACTGCGAACCGAAGCGGCGGTAGGAGTTGACGTTCGGGCAGAGGAAGGCCATGGAGGCCGGCAGGGTCTCGAGCACGCCGCCGATCGCATGGCGCAATGCGGCGTTCTGCTCGGGATCCTCGCTGGTGAAGATGTTGTTGCCGTGCTTGTCGAGCAGCGAGATGTGTACGTGCAGTCCGTTCCCGGCCTGGCCCGGATAGGGCTTGGCCATGAAGGTGGTGTCCATCTCGTGGTCGTAGGCGATGTTCTTGATCAGGCGCTTGAGCAGCACCGCATAGTCGCAGGCCTTCATCGGGTCGGCGACGTGATGCAGGTTGACCTCGAACTGCGCCGGTGCGGATTCGGCGACGATGGCGTCGGCCGGGATGCCCTGGGCGCGGGCGCCGTCGATGATGTCCTGGAGGCACTCGACGTATTCGTCGAGGTCGTCGATGGAGTACACCTGCACCGACTGCGGACGCTTGCCGGAGATCGGCGAGCGCGGCGGCTGCGGCCGGCCGTTCACGTTCTCCTGGTCGATCAGGTAGAACTCCAGCTCGAAGGCGGCGACGATGGTCAGTTCCATCTCGGTGAACCTGGCCACCACCTGGCGCAGGACTTCGCGGGGGTCGGCGAAGAAGGGATCACCTTCCAGCTCATGCATGGTCATCAGCAGTTGCGCGGTCGGGCGCTTCTGCCAGGGTTCCATGGAGAGGGTGCCGGGGATCGGGTAGCAGATCCGGTCGGCGTCGCCGATGTCGAGACCCAGGCCGGTACTCTCTACGGTGGAGCCGGTGATATCGAGGGCGAACAGGGAAGCGGGAAGGTTGATACCTTTTTCGAAGACTTTGGGCAGACTGTTGCGTTCGATTCGCTTGCCGCGAACCACGCCATTCATGTCTGAAATCAGAAGGTCGACGAACTGGACCTCGGGATGTTCCTGAAGGAACAGGCTCGGCTCAGTGAGCTGAACGGCACGCAGGGGTACCGACATGATGCAACACCTTTTTTGTTAAAAATTTCAATCATGCGGGGGCTGGAGCCAGAGTCAATCGGAAAGCCAATTTGTTGTCAATAGCCCTCTCGTCGCCCTCGCGGACGGCGAAATGGCCGTAGACAGGGCCTTCCAGCGCATCGCGAAAGCGGCCAAAGCCAGGCCAGGCAAGGTGTTCAACCTGGTGCAGCAGATATTTTACAGGCTCCGTTGTACGAAAAATTGAACAAGGCTAAGCTGTGCCAACCCTACAACAGCAATAAACCGGGTGTTCCATGTCCTACCAGCCGTCCCTCGGCGCCAAGTTCCGCGGCCACAAGATCGGTCAGCATCCGCGTTAGCTCCGCTCCGGTTCTTCTCTCCCTCGATTCTTCGCAGCGCCCTCGAGCGGCCCTCGCTCGTCCGCCGCCTGCCCTGCCCGTCCTCCTTATATAAGGAAGGACACCGGCCGCTTTCGCCTGCGTGGATAACGGATACGAAGAGCAAGATCGTTCAAGCCAGCCCGATGCGCCTGCTGGCATGCTGGACCGACGTTCACCACCGCCATGCCCCCATGACTGCCCACGACCTGCCCCGCCAAGCCTTTCTCCGCGGCGCCGTCGCCATCCTCCCATTGTCCCTGGCCGTCGCGCCCTGGGGGCTGCTGGCGGGATCGATGGCCATCGAAGCCAACCTCACCCCGGCCGAGGGCCAGGGCCTGTCCGCCATCGTCTTCGCCGGCGCCGCCCAGTTGGTGGCGATCGGCATGCTCAAGGGCGGTGCCGGGTTCTTTTCGGTCATCTTCACCACCCTCCTCCTGACCTCGCAGCACCTGCTCTACGGCATGAGCTTGCGGCCGGTCCTGTCACCTCTGCCGGGACGCTGGCGGATCGGCCTGGGCTTCCTGCTCACCGACGAGTTCTTCGCCCTCGCCAGCCAGCACGACCGGCGCAACTTCAACCGCTGGTACGCCCTCGGCGTCGGCCTGACCTTCTATATCGCCTGGAACCTGTTCACCCTCGCCGGCATCCTGCTTGGCCGCAGCATTCCCGGTCTCGAACACCTGGGCCTGGATTTCTCCATCGCCGCCACCTTCATCGCGCTGGTCGCGCCGCTGGTGCGCAACGTACCGACACTGGTCTGCGTGGCCACCTCGCTGTTCTGCTCGGTGCTGTTCAGCCACTGGCAATGGAGTTCGGCGCTGGTCCTCGCCGGTCTCGCCGGGATGGCCGCCGGTTTCATCTGCAACAAGCTGTATCGGGAGGCGCCATGGTCTGGGCAGTGATCTTCGGGATGGGCGCGATCGTCTTCCTCAACCGCTACCTGTTCCTCGAACCGCGCCTGCCGATCCGTCTCGGCAGCAACCTGCGGCAGTTCCTCGGTTTCGCCGTGCCGGGAATGCTCACGGCGATCTGCGGCCCCATCGTGTTCATGCCCGAGGGCCGCATCGACCTCGGCTACGACAATCCCTACCTGGTCAGCGGCGCAGTCACCGTGGCGCTGGTGCTCTATACCCGCAATACCCTGGCGAGCATGCTGCTGGGCATGGCGTTCTTCTTCCTGTTCAAGTGGTTGGTCTGAGTGGACTCCATAGCAGCCACGTGGATAGTCGGGAGGAATCCATATAGAAGTCCGCAGCGACGAGTGCGGTAGACGAAAGCTCCCGACGCCTCGCCTGGCTGCCGAACTTCCTGTATGCCTTCGCAACAGAGGAATGCCAGGTTCATGCGCCACGGGAATGAACTCGCGAAGAAAGGTCGCTTGGCGCTGGCGCGCTTTGGGCCGAAGATCGGGGCAACCACAACGTGCGCAGCGAGGCCCTCATGTCCGACTCCCTTCCCCAGCGCAACGGCGGGCAGATCCTGGTAGAGGCATTGCGGCGCAATGCCGTCGATACCGTCTACTGCATCCCCGGGGAAAGCTACCTGCCGGTGCTCGATGCGCTGCACGACGCCGACGGCATCCGCACCATCGTCACCCGCCACGAGGGTGCCGCCTCGAACATGGCCGATGCCTACGGCAAGCTGACCGGCCGACCAGGCATCTGCTTCGTCACCCGCGGCCCCGGTGCCACCCATGCGGCGAATGGCGTGCACACGGCGCAGCAGGACTCGACGCCGATGATCCTGTTCGTCGGCCAGGTGGAAAGCGCCTTCAAGGGCCGCGAGGCGTTCCAGGAAGTCGACTACGTGCAGATGTTCTCGGGCCTGGCCAAGTGGGCCGTGGAAATCGACCGTATCGAACGCATCCCGGAGATCGTCGGCCGCGCCTTCAGCGTCGCCACCTCGGGCCGACCGGGCCCGGTCGTGGTCGCCCTGCCCGAGGAAATCCTCTTCGGTTTCGCGCAGGTCGCCGATGCGCCGGAGCCAAGGGTGCTTCCGGGGCGGCCGGGCGCCACGGCGATGGCGGAACTGCGCGAACTGCTGGCGAACGCCAGGCGCCCCCTGCTGGTACTTGGCGGCAGCGGCTGGGACAGTGCCGCCAGGAAACGGCTAGGCGCCTTCGTCGAGGCCAATGGCCTGCCGGTGGCCACCTCGTTCCGTCGCCAGGACCTGTTCGACAACCGTGACCCGCACTACGCCGGACAACTGGGCTTCGGCGCGGCGCCGGCGCTATTGGAGCGGCTGCGCCAGGCCGACCTGCTGCTGGTGGTCGGGGCGCGCCTGGGCGAAACGCCGAGCGCTGGCTACAGCCTGGTGCGTAGTCCGGCCCCCGCGCAGACGCTGATCCACGTGCATCCGGACAGCGCGGAACTGAACCGCGTCTACCTGGCGCGACTGCCGATCCAGGCCACCCCGTGTGCCTTCGCCGAGGCCCTGGCCGACCTCGCGCCGTTGCCCTCGAGCACTTGGCAGGACTGGCGCGAAGCCGCCCATGCCGATTACCTGGCCTACTCGACCCCGGCCGCGAGCGACCCCGCCGTCCAGGGCGTCGACCTGGCGTCCGTGGTCGCGTACCTCAGCGAAAACCTGCCGGACGACGCGGTGATCGCCAACGGTGCCGGCAACTATGCCGTCTGGGTGCATCGCTTCTACCGCTATCGCCAGGCCCGCACGCAGTTGGCGCCGACCAACGGCGCCATGGGCTACGGCCTGCCCGCCGCGATCGCCGCCAGCCTGCGCGATCCGCAGCGCAGCGTGGTGTGCTTCGCCGGCGACGGCTGTTTCATGATGTATCCGCAGGAGCTGGCGACCGCCGCGCAGTTCGGCGCGACGCCGGTGGTGATCGTGGTCAACAACGGCATGCTCGGCACCATCCGCATGCATCAGGAACGCGAATATCCCGGGCGGGTATCCGCCACCCGCCTGGACAACCCCGACTTCGTCGCCCTGGCGCGAGCCTTCGGCGCCCACGCCGAACGAGTGGAATGCAGCGCCGACTTCCCCGCCGCGTTCCGCCGCGCCCGCGAAAGCGGACGCCCGGCGCTGCTGGAGCTGCTGACCGACCCACGCCAGATCACGCCGCAGGCGCGCCTCGCCTGAGGCATCCTCAGCCGGCGCGGAAGGCGATCCAGGCCTGGTAGCCCACGGCCTGGAAATAGCGGCTGGGCAGGACGAAGCCGGTGTCTTCCAGCAGTTCGCCGAGGCGCTGCTCGGACAACGGATCGAAATCCTCGCGCAAGCGTTGCAGCATGCCGTCGCTGTCCTCCGGGGAAAGCCCGGCCAAGCGGCAGGCCTCGGCCTGCACCGGACGTTCGAAGGCGTCCCGGGCTTCCATCAGGTTGGCCAGCAGCAACGGCGCCGCTGGCGCCAGACGCTCGGCGACCGCCTCGAGAAAGCGCCGCTTGGCCTGGTCGCCGCGCAGGAAATGCAGCACCAGCAGAACCAGCGCCGCATCGCAAGGCGGCGCAGGCGGTAGCCCGGCGACGTCGCCGCAGTGCAGCTCGATCCGCTCCAGCAGGCCGAGCCTGGCGCAGCGCTGGCGGGCCAGGGCGAGCATGTCGGCCGACAGGTCCGCCGCGACGAAACGCCAGCCTGGACGCAACCCGGCCAGCTCCGCCAGTTCGCCGCCGGCGCCGCAGCCGACGCTGAGCAGGCGCGCCCGTTCCGGCAGACGGGCCAGCAACTGCGCGCGACTGAGCAGGTGCAGCAACTCGTAGCCCGGCAACAGGCGGCCGATCCGCGTCTCGTAGCCGTCCGCCTGTTTCCCGACGAAGCGGCCCATCAGTCGAACACCTTGCCCAGGCGCCAATAGCCCATCAGGGTCAGATGACGCTTGTCGATACCGCGCTCCTGCACCAGGTAGCGCCGGATCGCCATCACCGCCGCCGACTCGCCGGCGACCCAGGCGTAGAAACTGCCGCTCTCGGGGCTCGCCAGTTCCCAGAGGATCTCCTCGTCGATATCGATGTCCTCCAGTTCCTGGGCCGCACCACCCGCCACCTCGCGTTCCGGCAGCCGCGCCTGGCGCGCCGCCTCGATCATCCGCTCGCCGTTGCGCGAATGGATACCGGCCTGGTGGCGCGGCAGCCAGTGCAGGCGCGCAGCGGGAATCGCCGGCAGGTCGAGGATGTCGGCTTCTCCCGGCACTTCGAGAAAGGCCTCGACCACCGGCGGCTCGGTTTCGCCGGCCAGCTCCTCGAGAATTCCCGCCACCGCGGGCAAGGCGGTTTCGTCGGCGATCAGCAGGATATGGCGGACGCCAGCCGGCGGTTTCCATTCGTAGCCGCCGGGGTCATCGCCGTATTGCCGGTTGGGCGCGGCCAGTTGCAGGCGGTCGCCGATCCGCGCGTGGGTCGCCCAGGCCGAGGCCGGGCCGTTCTCGCCGTGGAGGACGAACTCCACGTCGACCTCTTCCTGCTCGGCGCGCAGCGCACGGATGGTGTAGGTACGCATCGGCGGCCGGCGGGCCGGCTCGACGCTGCGATAGGCCTGGTACCACTCGCTGCCGCCGGGCAGGCTGGGCGGCTGGCCGCTGGCATCGGGGAAGAAGATCTTGATCCGCTGGTCGGCGGCAAGGGTCTTCATCTCGGCGACCTCCGGACCGCCGAAGACGAAGCGGGTCAGCGCCGGGCTGAGTTGCTCACGGCGCTTGAGTTCGACATTGAACAGACGATAGGCGGGTTGCGACATGACGATGGTCTCCTGGTGACCGGCGCCCAGTGGAGCCGGCGGATGCATGCGTCAGACAACTCTAGCAAACAATGCGAATGATTAGCATTTGCTATTTGCGCAATCGTCGACTGCGTCGAAAGCACGACTGTCGCTCAGGCCTCGCAAGGCTCCAGCAGCTCGCAAGCGCTCTCCCCTACTCGCCTGACCGCCTGCTCGATGGCCGGGGTCGGCAACGCCGCGTAGTTCATCCGCAGGCAGTTCCGATACTTGCCGGAAGCGGAAAAGATGCAGCCCACCGCGACTTGTACGCCGCGGTTGCGCAAGGCCTTGTCCAGGCGCAGGGTGTCGAACGCCTCGTCCAGTTCGACCCAGAGCAGGAAACCGCCCTGGGGCCGGCTGGCGCGGGTGCCCTCCGGGAAATAGCGCGCCACCCAGTCGATCATCAGGTCGCGTCCGCGCTGGTACTGGGCGCGCATGCGCCGCAAGTGCGGCTCGTAGTGGCCGTTGCCGATGAATTCGGCGATCGCCAGTTGCGGTTGCAGGGCGCTGGCGCCGGTACTGATGTACTTCATGTGCAGCACGCGGTCGGCGTAGCGCCCGGGTACCATCCAGCCGATCCGCAGGCCCGGCGCCAGGACCTTGGAGAACGACCCGCAGAGCAGCACCCGGCCATCGTCGTCGTACGACTTGATGGTGCGCGGGCGCGGATAGGTGTAGGCCAGGTCGCCATAGACATCGTCCTCGATGATCGCCACGTCGTAGCGCTGGGCCAGGGCCAGCAGCGCCCGCTTGCGCGACTCGGGCATGATGTAGCCGAGCGGGTTGTTGCAGTTCGGGGTCACCTGGATGGCCTTGATCGGCCACTGTTCCAGCGCCAGTTCGAGGGCTTCCAGGCTGATGCCGTTGACCGGATCGGTGGGGATCTCCAGGGCCTTCATGCCGAGGCCTTTCAGCGATTGCATGGCGCCATGGAAGCTCGGCGACTCCACCGCGACGATGTCGCCCGGTTCGCACACCGCGCGGATGCTCACCGACAGGGCCTCGTGGCAGCCGGTGGTGATCACCACGTCGCTGGCGGTGGCCCGACAGCCGGAGTCCACCAACAGGCGGGCGACTTCCTCGCGCAGCAACGGCGAGCCGTGGATCCCGTCGTAGGCCAGCGCACGGGCGTCGGCGTGGCGGTTGAGCCGGGCCAGGCTGCGGGTCAGCGGTTTCAGCGAAGGGCTGGAGATGTCCGGCATGCCGCGGCCGAGCTGGACCACGTCCGGCCGCGGTACCGTGCTGACCAGGGCCAGCACCTGCTCCCATTGCGAGATTTCCACCGGCCGCTGGGCCAGGCGGGCGATCGCCGGCAGCGGCGGCATCTGTCGCGCGACCGGTACGAAATAGCCGGACTTCGGCCGCGGCTCGGCCAGCCCGCGATCTTCCAGCAGCCTGTATGCCTGTTGCACGGTGCTCAGGCTGACGCCGTGCTCGATGCTCATGGCCCGCACCGAGGGCAGCCGGTCGCCCGGACGGTAGAGGCCCTGTTCGATGCGCGAACCGAGGGTCTCGGCGAGTTGCAGATAAAGGGTCATGAGCGGGACTCCAGGGTGAGCGAAAGCGGGACCGGTACAGATGGTGGCGAAATCCACCATTCAGGCCGGGGAGCGCTTGATCTGTATGCAGTCAACCCACCTTTTCTGGACCTGTACGGAACAGCGCGCGATGGCCATTCTATCTCCGTCGTCCAGCCGATCAATATGGAGTACGCAGCATGACGCGACTCAGTGCGAAATCCGAGCGCCGCCAACGCCTCGATGGCCCCTTCCCACTCGCCGCGATGGACAACCTGGCGCAGGCCCTGCGTCGCGGCTATCGCCTGGCCCGGCAACGCCAGCTGACCCGGCGCGCGCTGCTGGACCTGGAAGCGGCGGAACTGAAGGATATCGGCCTGAGCGCCGAGCAGGCCCGCGAGGAAGCCTCGCTGGCGTTCTGGCAGGCGGGAAAATCCGGCGGGAGGAAGGCATGATCCGCTGTCGCAACTGTGGCGAACGCCCAGCCAGCGAAGGGCATATCTGTATGGTCTGCAAGCGCCGATCCGACATCGACCCATACAAGGCGCTGATCGCCATGGCCCTGCTGGTCTACTGCGGCGTCAGCCTGGCGGCCTACCTCAAGCCGCATATGCCGGCACCGCCGCCTACCGCCGGCAGCAGCGTCCAGCCCGCCGAGGAGCTGGCCCAGCGCGCCCGCCAGGCCACCCTGGAACAGCGCGGCATCTGAAGAACGCATGCTCGGGAGGGGAGGCAGTTTGAGCCCCTCCTTCTTTTATATGCCTGTGGCCGCCAGCGCGTGGCTCATTCCGCCGGATACTCCAGCGCCGCCGCGATTCGCCGATGCTGCTCGACCACCCACTCCCGCCGTACCGCCCCCCAGTCGCGGATGACATAGCCGCCCTGGTGGTTGCGCGCACCCTCCCGCTGCTCGAACTCGCAGACGATGTCCAGTTCCTCCAGCGCGGCGATGGTGTCCTGTGCGGTACGCCGGGGCATGCCGGTGGCGGCCATGATCTCCGGCACGCTGGCGGTGCCGCTGTCGATCAGGTAGGCGACGTAGAGGCGGCGGTAGAAGCTGGACTTGGTCTTGCTGATGGTCATGGGCAGGCGTTCTCCGGGAAGGCTCAGGGAGCGAGCAGGGGCAAGGTAGTGGTGGATTTGATTTCCGACAAGGCGACGATGGAGTTCACTTCCTGGATGCCCGGCACCGCCGACAGTTTCTCGAAGAAAAAGCGTTCGTAGGATTCGATATCGCGGGTGACGATACGCAGCATGAAGTCCACCGCGCCCATCAGTACGTGGCACTCCAGCACCTCGGGAAACTGGTGCATCGCCTCGGCGAAATCGGTGAGGTTCTTGCGCCCATGGGCGTTGAGCTTGATCTGGGCGAATACCTGGGTATTCAGGCCGATCTTCTTGCGGTCGAGCAGGGTCACCTGCTTGCGGATCACCCCCTCCTCCTTCAGGCGCTGGATGCGCCGCCAGCAGGGCGACTGGGAAAGTCCGATGCGCTCGGCGATCTCGGCGGTGGAAAGCGAGGATTCCTCCTGCAGCAACGCAAGAATACGCTGATCGTAGATATCCAATGGAATGGACATAAATATTCCCTACAAAGAAAAATATAGGAATCAAGTATGCACATATAGCGCAAAATCACGCAAAAACAGGAGAAAAAATCCGGCACGCCTCTGGGAGAATTTCTCTCGTCGAAACACTGCCTGGAGCGTCACATGTCAACCCTCGCCCCCCTTTTCCTGGCCAAACACCCTGACGGCGAAGAACGCCAGGTGATCCGCCCGAACGTCTGGGAAACCTCCTGCGCAGATACCGAGACCCTGTCGATCTTCCATATCGAGGGCATGGCCGATCCGGACCTGCTGTGCCGGGTGCTCAACCTGTTCGCCGTGCAATCCTTCACCCCGGAGCGGGTTCGCGCCGACCGCGAGGACCACAAGATCCGCCTGCTGCTGACCTTCCCCGGCCTCAGCCAGCACCGCGCCAGCGTGATCGCGGAGAAGCTGCGCTCGCTGGTCACCGTGCTCGCCGTCCGCCTGGAGTTCTCTCCCCATGCCGGCAAGGTCCGTCCCAGCGTCAGCGAGCCGCTGCTGGCCAGCGTCGTCTGAGCCCCTCGGGGCGGCGCGGCGGCCGCCCTGTCCATTCGGCGTCATCGGCTGGCCTTCTGGCGTTAGCCGGTCGCCCAGCCCATGGCTACAGTGCAGGTTCGCCAGGCAGCCAGAAGACTGCCATGTGTTCCCCCGATCCTGCAGAGCGTGCCCATGTCCCGACCGCGTTTCCTTCCGGATAACTTCACCCTGGCGCTGATCGCCACCGTCCTTCTCGCCACTTTCCTGCCCTGCAGCGGCCAGACCGCCGTGGTCTTCGAATGGGTGACCAACATCGGCATCGGCCTGCTGTTCTTCCTCCACGGCGCCAAGCTGTCGCGCCAGGCGATCATCGCCGGCATGACCCACTGGCGCCTGCACCTGCTGGTGTTCGCCTGCACCTTCGTGATGTTCCCGCTGCTCGGCCTGGCGCTGAAACCGGCACTGTCGCCGATGGTCACCCCGGAGCTGTACCTCGGCATCCTGTTCCTCTGCGCCCTGCCGGCCACGGTGCAATCCTCCATCGCCTTCACCTCGCTGGCGCGCGGCAACGTGCCGGCAGCGGTATGCAGCGCTTCCGTGTCGAGCCTGCTCGGCGTATTCCTTACCCCGCTGCTGGTCAAGCTGCTGCTCGGCGCCGAAGGCGAGACCGGCAACGCGCTGGACGCCATCGGCAAGATCACCCTGCAACTGCTGGTACCCTTCATCGCTGGCCAGGTCCTGCGGCGCTGGATCGGCACCTGGGTGGAGCGCAACAAGCCGGTGCTGCGCTATGTCGACCAGGGCTCGATCCTGCTGGTGGTCTACACCGCCTTCAGCGCCGCGGTGATCCAGGGCCTGTGGCACGAAGTACCCTGGCTGGCGCTGCTCGGCCTGACCGTCGCCTGCTGCGTGATCCTCGCCCTGGCCCTGGTGCTGACCACGGTGCTGGCGCGACGCCTGGGCTTCAGCAAGGAAGACGAGATCACCATCGTCTTCTGCGGTTCGAAGAAGAGCCTGGCCACCGGCGTGCCCATGGCCAAGGTGCTGTTCGCCACCAGTGCGGTGGGACCGATGGTGTTGCCGCTGATGCTGTTCCACCAGATCCAGCTGATGGTCTGCGCGGTACTCGCGCAACGCTACGCCAGGCGCCGCGACGACGCAGCGGCGGCGCTGGCCGAGGCCCCCTCGCGCTGAGCGCGAAAATGAAAGAAGCCGGCCCAGGGGCCGGCTTCTTCGTTCAGACGCGGCTCAGCGCGTCGGCGTGCGCAGGGTGACGAACTCTTCCGCCGCGGTCGGGTGGATGCCGATGGTCTCGTCGAACGCCTGCTTGGTCGCCCCGGCCTTCATCGCCACCGCAATACCCTGGAGGATCTCGCCGGCCTCGGCGCCGACCATGTGGCAACCCAGCACCCTGTCGTCGTGGGCATCCACGACCAGCTTCATCAGGGTCTTTTCCTGGTCGTCGGTAAGGGTCAGCTTCATCGGCCGGAAGCGGCTCTCGAAGATCTTCACCTTGTGCCCGGCGCTCAGCGCCTCCTCCTCGGTCAGGCCGACGGTGCCGATGTTGGGCAGGCTGAACACCGCGGTGGGAATCAACTTGTAGTCCACCGGGCGATACTCCTCCGGCTTGAACAATCGCCGTGCCACCGCCATGCCCTCGGCCAGCGCCACGGGGGTCAACTGGACGCGACCGATCACGTCACCGAGGGCGAGGATCGACGGCTCGCTGGTCTGGTAATGCTCGTCGACCGCGATGAAGCCCTTGTCGGTCAGCTTCACTCCGGTGTTTTCCAGGCCAAGGTCATCCAGCATCGGCCGCCGCCCGGTGGCATAGAACACGCAGTCCGCCTCCAGCACCCGGCCGTCCTTGAGGGTCGCGGCCAGGCTGCCATCGGCCTGTTTGTCGATACGGGCGATGTCGCTGTTGAACTGCAGGTCCAGGCCCTTCTTGCCCAATTCGTCGCGCAGATGCTCGCGGACGCTGCGGTCGAAGCCGCGCAGGAACAGGTCGCGACGGTAGAGCAAGGTGGTCTCGGCGCCGAGCCCGTTGAAGATCGAGGCGAACTCGACGGCGATGTAGCCGCCGCCGACCACCAGCACGCGGCGCGGCAGGCGCTCGAGGAAGAACGCTTCGTTGGAGGTGATCGCGTGTTCCTTGCCGGGAATGTCCGGCACCTGCGGCCAGCCACCGGTGGCAACGAGAATGTGCTTGGCGCTGAAGCGCTGGCCGTCCACCTCGACGCTGTGCGCATCGAGCAGACGGGCGTGACCTTCGAGCAAGGTCACCCCGCTGTTCACCAGCAGGTTGCGGTAGATCCCGTTGAGCCGCTGGATCTCGCGGTTCTTGTTGCCGATCAGGGTCGCCCAGTCGAACTGCGCCTCGCCGGCGCTCCAGCCATAGGCCCGGGCCTGCTCGAAGTCCTCGCTGAAATGCGCGCCATAGACCAGCAGCTTCTTCGGCACGCAGCCGACGTTGACGCAGGTGCCACCCAGGTAGCGACTCTCCGCCACCGCGACACGGGCACCGAAGCCGGCGGCGAAGCGGGCGGCGCGTACGCCCCCTGAGCCGGCGCCGATGACGAACAGATCGAAATCGAAAGACATGTTCCTACTCCTGGATCAGATGCGTTCCAGCATAACCCATTCACCAGCGTCGGCTCCCGCCGGATCGACGCAGAAACCTGTCGAAACGGCTCAGCGCAGGGCCTGGCAGGCGATGGGCTATGCTTGTCCGTGGAGGTAAGCGCGATGTCCCCCACCCTCACCCACCTGGCGCTGCACGTCCCCGACCTCGACGCCTGCATCGCCTTCTACGAAACCTTCTGCGGCATGCGGGTGATCCACCGGCGCCCCGGCAAAGGCTCGCAGATCGTCTGGATGGCCGAACCCGGCCAGGAACAACGCTTCATCTTCGTCATCATGCCCGGCGGCCAGCCGCGCAACCTGGCCAGCGACGATTACAGTCATTTCGGCTTCGCCCTCTCCAGCCGCGCCGCGGTAGACGATCTGGCGCGCCGCGCCGAGGCCGCCGGCTGCCTGGTCTGGGCGCCGCGCGACGAGCCCTATCCGGTCGGCTACTACTGCGGCCTGCGCGATCCCGCGGGCAACTATGTGGAGTTCAGCTACGGCCAGCCGCTGGGCCCGGGTTCCGAGGCGCTGCCGATTCCCTGACCGGGCACGGAGGCGCCGCGTGGCCCAGGCCAGGCTGGCGGGGTTATTCGCCCGACGCCAACAACGCCACGCCCGCCGACAGCTCAGGTAGGGCGGATACCCCCATGGCCGTTCGCCCCATACGAAAAACGCCGCGCCCCCATCGGGGACGCGGCGTTCTTCATCGGGAACGGCGAGGCTCAGTGAGCCTTGCCGGTCTTGTAGAGGTTTTCGTAGCAGAAGTTGGTCGCCTCGATGTAGCCCTCGGCGCTGCCGCAGTCGAAACGCTTGCCCTTGAACTTGTAGGCCAGCACGCAGCCGTCCTGAGCCTGCTTCATCAGGGCATCGGTGATCTGGATCTCGCCGCCCTTGCCCGGTTCAGTCTGCTCGATCAGGTCGAAGATGTCCGGGGTCAGGATGTAGCGGCCGATGATCGCCAGGTTCGACGGCGCCTCTTCCGGCTTCGGCTTCTCGACCATGGTGTTCACCCGGAAGATATCGTCGCGGATCATCTCGCCGGCGATCACGCCGTACTTGTTGGTCTCTTCCGGCGGCACTTCCTGGATCGCCACGATGGAGCAGCGGAACTGGTTGTACAGCTTGACCATCTGCTTCAGCACGCTGTCGCCTTCGAGGTTCAGGCACAGGTCGTCGGCCAGGACCACGGCGAACGGCTCGTCGCCGATCAGCGGACGACCGGTGAGGATGGCGTGGCCGAGGCCCTTCATCTCCACCTGGCGGGTGTAGGCGAAGGTGCACTCGTCGATCAGCCGACGGATGCCGACCAGGTACTTTTCCTTGTCGGTGTTGCGGATCTGGTGTTCCAGCTCGTAGCTGATGTCGAAGTGGTCTTCCAGCGAACGCTTGCCGCGGCCGGTGACGATGCCGATCTCGGAAAGGCCGGCTTCCAGCGCCTCCTCCACCGCGTACTGGATCAGCGGCTTGTTCACCACCGGCAGCATTTCCTTGGGCATGGCCTTGGTGGCCGGGAGGAAACGAGTGCCGTAACCGGCGGCCGGGAAAAGACATTTCTTGATCATGAGAATCCTTCGACATGGACGAAGTATGCGGATGGCGCGCAGTCTAATCAGGCTGCGCTCGCCTTACAATGCCCGGCCCTTGGACGTCCTATGCCCTGGTAGATGAAGCCCAGTTCCGCCATCCGCGCCGGTGCGTAGAGATTCCGACCGTCGACCAACAGGGGAGTTCGCATGGATCCACGGATTTTCTGGAAGTCCGGCTGGCGGAACTGTTTCCACTCGGTCACCAGCACCAGGGCATCGGCGCCCTCGACGGCGGCGTAGGGCGAGTCGTGGAGCGTCAATCGGGCGCAGGCCATAGCTTCCGGATAGCGTGCCGCGACCCCGGCGTTGGCCACCGGATCATGGGCCCTGACCCGCACCCCGTGGCGCAGCAGCGCCTCCAGCAGGACCAGGCTCGGCGCCTCGCGCAGGTCGTCGGTACCCGGCTTGAAGGCCAGCCCCCAGAGCGCCACCGTGCGCCCTTGCCAGCGTCCCTGGAACAGCTCGCCGAGGGTCTCGAAGAGCAGCTCCTTCTGCCGCGCGTTGCGCGCTTCCACCGCGCGCAGTATCTGGCTGTCGTAGCCCTGCTGCTCGGCGCTGCGGATCAGCGCGCGGACGTCCTTGGGAAAGCACGAGCCGCCGTAGCCGCAGCCGGCGTAGATGAAATGGGTGCCGATGCGCTTGTCGCTACCCATGCCGCGGCGCACGTCCTCGATGTCGACGCCGGTGAGGGCGCACAGCCCGGCCATCTCGTTCATGAAGGAAATCTTGGTGGCGAGGAAGGCATTGGCCGCGTACTTGCTGAACTCGGCCTCGCGACGCCCCATCAGCAGGACCCGCTCGTGATTGCGCAGGAACGGCGCGTAGAGCTGGCGCAGGGTTTCCCCGGCCTGCGCCTCGGCGCTGCCGATGATGACCCGGTCCGGGCGCCTGAAATCGTCCACCGCCGAGCCTTCCTTGAGGAACTCCGGATTGCTCGCCACCGCTACCCGGAAGCGCTTGCGCCGGCGCGCCAGGCCCAGGCGGATGATCTCTTCGACCCGTTCGGCGGTGCCCACCGGCACGGTCGACTTGTTGACCACGATGCAGGCCTGGCGCAGTTGCGCGCCAAGTTGATCGGCGACCGCCATCACGTGGCTGAGGTCGGCCGAGCCGTCCTCGCCGCACGGCGTGCCGACGGCGATGAACACCACTTCGGCGTCGGCCAGGCCTTCCGCCAGGCTGGCGGTGAAGGTCAGGCGGGCGGCGTCCAGCTGATCGCGCAGGATGCTTTCCAGGCCCGGTTCGTAGATCGGCATCTCGCCGCGTCTCAGCCGCGCGACCCGCTCGCGGTCACGCTCCACGCAACGCACCTGGTTGCCCATCTCGGCGAAACAGGCCGCCGTCACCAGTCCCACATAGCCCGCACCAATCACGCATAGCCGCATGGCGTCGTCCTCCGCTGGCCTCGCCCTCTCTCTGCGGACGATTGCAGCCAAGCGCGGTGGCAGGCGCGTGACGCTGGCGTGAAGCTACCGTGACAGAACCCGCGCGGATGCCCGGGGTCCACCCAAGGTAGGCGGAGAAAACGGGAGGTTCCCATGTCCATCGAAATCGATTCGGAACAAGGCATCTGCAGCGTGGAGATCGAAGGCAGCCGGCATCGCGCGCCGGTCGACAGCCTGCGCATCGGTACCGACGCCGAGGCGCGCCTGTCGGTGCTCTACATCGACGGCAAGCGCCTGCACATCAGCGAGGAAGACGCCCAGCGGCTGGTGGTCGCCGGCGCCGAGGACCAGCGCAGGCACCTGATGGCGGACGATTGACGCCCTCAGGCGTCCGCCAGCAACAGGTAGGGAGAACTGCGCAGGCTGTCGAGGCCGGCGCGGAACATGCGTTCGGCGCGGTTCCAGGGATCGTCGCGCAGGCGCTCGGTCCAGGCCAGGGTGCCGCAGATGCCGTCCCAGAGCGATTGCAGATAGATGCTGGCCAGCTCGACGTCCAGCCGCGCCGGCAGTTCGCCGCGCTCCACCGCCCGGCGGATCTGCCGGAGGCCGAAGCGTTGCCCCTGCTTCTCGAGCAGCTCGCGGCGGCGCAACAGCGGCTCGTTCTCGTCGCTGCGTTCGCACTTGAGGTAGAGGATCTCCAGCACCCGCTGCACCGAACCGGGCTCGCAGCACTGGCGGAGAAAGCCCATGCCGGCGCGCAGGAGGATATCCAGCGCCGGCACCCTGGCGTTTTCGTCGGGTACCTCGATCTGGCCGAAGGCGCGGTCGCACATCGCCAGGCAGACCTCGATCTTGTTCTTGTAGTGGCCGTAGACCGCACCGCGAGAAACCCCGGCGGCGTCCGCCAGGTCGGCCATGGCAGTAGTGCCCACGCCCTTTTCCAGGAAAACCCGCTCGGCGGCATCGAGTATGCCGTCGCGGGTTTTCTGGGATTCCTCTTTGGTTTTCCTGGCCACTGAACGTCCTCACAAGGGAAAGGCGCCGCAGATCATAAGGATATGTTACAGAAACGCCAATTAATTAATCACTCATGATTGATTATATGCTACTGTCGCGCCGCTCGTGAGTTGCGGTGCCCTTTCCCGGGCAAGCTCGCGAGTTCACGAATCGAGGGACACCCATGCACATCCAATGGACCGGCTCGCTGCGCGGGCTGCTGGCGGCCCTGGTCGCCCTATTCCTGCTGGGCTGCGAAGAAGCAGCGGACGCCGGGAAGACTGCGGAGGCCCCCGCCGAGGTCGGCGTGATCGTCGCCAGGCCGGCGCCTATCGGCATCACCAGCGAGCTGCCCGGACGCCTGGAAGCGTACCGCCAGGCTGAAGTGCGGGCGCGCGTCGCCGGCATCGTCACCCGTCGCCTGTACGAGGAAGGCCAGGACGTCCGCGCCGGCACCGTGCTGTTCCAGATCGACCCTGCGCCCTTGAAGGCGGCCCTGGACATCAGCCGCGGCGCCCTGGCCCGGGCCGAGGCCAGCCACGCGGCGGCGGCCGACAAGCTCAAGCGCTACGCCGACCTGATCAAGGACCGCGCCATCAGCGAACGCGAGTACACCGAAGCGCAGACCGACGCGCGCCAGGCCCTGGCGCAGATCGCCTCGGCCAAGGCCGAACTGGAGCAGGCCCGCCTGCGCCTGGGCTACGCCACGGTCACCGCGCCGATCGACGGCCGCGCGCGGCGCGCGCTGGTCACCGAAGGCGCGCTGGTCGGCGAGGACTCGCCGACACCGCTGACCCGCGTCGAGCAGATCGATCCGATCTACGTGAACTTCTCCCAGCCGGCCGGCGAAGTCGCCGCCATGCAGCGGGCAATCCGCGAAGGCCAGGTGAAGGGCGTCGCCGACAAGGACATCGCCGTGCGCCTGGTCCTGGCCGACGGCAGCGAGTACCCGCTGGCCGGCGAGCTGCTGTTCTCCGACCTGGCGGTCGACCCCGGCACCGACACCATCGCCATGCGTGCCCTGTTCCGCAATCCGCATCGCGAATTGCTGCCCGGCGGCTACGTGCAGGTGCGCTTGCAACGCGCGGTGAACCCGCAGGCGATCACCGTCCCGCGCGACGCGCTGATCCGTACCGCCCAGTCCGCCGTGGTCAAGGTGGTCAACCCACAGGGCGTGGTGGAAGACGTGGAGGTCCGCGCCGACACCCTGCAGGGCCGCCACTGGATCATCAGCCGCGGGCTCAAGGGCGGCGAGCGGGTGATCGTCGAGAACGCCGCCCAGCATGCCGCCGGCTCCAGCGTCCAGGCGGTGGTCCGCCAGCCGGCCAGCGCCGACGCCCCCTCACCGCTGGCCGCCTCGCCGGCGGGCCAGTGACGGAGAACGCTACGAATGGCTCGTTTCTTCATTGACCGGCCGGTCTTCGCCTGGGTGATCTCCCTGCTGATCGTGCTCGCCGGGGTCCTGGCGATCCGCTTCCTGCCGGTCGCCCAGTACCCGGACATCGCGCCGCCGGTGGTCAACGTCAGCGCCAGCTATCCCGGCGCCTCGGCCAAGGTGGTCGAGGAAGCGGTGACCGCGATCATCGAGCGCGAGATGAACGGCGCGCCCGGCCTGCTCTACACCAAGGCCACCAGCAGCACCGGCCAGGCCTCCCTGACCCTGACTTTCCGCCAGGGCGTGAACGCCGACCTCGCCGCGGTGGAAGTGCAGAACCGCCTGAAGATCGTCGAGTCGCGCCTGCCCGAATCGGTGCGGCGCGACGGCATCTACGTGGAGAAGGCGGCGGACAGCATCCAGCTGATCGTTACCCTTACCTCCTCCAGCGGCCGCTACGACGCCATGGAGCTGGGCGAGATCGCCTCGTCCAACGTGTTGCAGGCGCTGCGCCGGGTGGAGGGCGTGGGCAAGGTCGAGACCTGGGGCGCCGAGTACGCCATGCGCATCTGGCCCGACCCGGCCAAGCTGACCTCGATGAACCTCAGCGCCAGCGACCTGGTCAACGCCGTGCGCCGGCACAACGCCCGCCTCACCGTGGGCGACATCGGCAACCTCGGGGTCCCCGACTCGGCGCCGATCAGCGCCACGGTGAAGGTCGACGACACCCTGGTGACGCCCGAGCAGTTCGGCGAGATTCCGCTGCGCATCCGCGCCGACGGCGGCGCGATCCGCCTGCGCGACGTGGCCCGCGTCGAGTTCGGCCAGAGCGAGTACGGCTTCGTCTCGCGGGT
The DNA here is from genome assembly GCF_020405165.1 of Pseudomonas sp. PS1(2021). NCBI lineage: Bacteria > Pseudomonadati > Pseudomonadota > Gammaproteobacteria > Pseudomonadales > Pseudomonadaceae > Pseudomonas > Pseudomonas sp. PS1(2021). The sequence goes on from NZ_CP084484.1 coordinate 2,362,296, forward strand.
CAACCAGATGACCGCCACCGGCCTGGCGGTGAAGATGGCGCCCGGCTCCAACGCGGTGGCCACCGCCAAGCGCATCCGCGCCACCCTCGACGAGCTGTCGCGCTACTTCCCGGAGGGCGTGAGCTACAACATCCCCTATGACACCTCGGCGTTCGTCGAGATCTCGATCAGGAAGGTGGTCAGCACCCTGCTCGAGGCGATGCTGCTGGTGTTCGCCGTGATGTACCTGTTCATGCAGAACTTCCGCGCCACCCTGATCCCGACGCTGGTGGTGCCGGTGGCCCTGCTCGGCACCTTCACGGTGATGCTCGGCCTGGGCTTCTCGATCAACGTGCTGACCATGTTCGGCATGGTCCTGGCGATCGGCATCCTGGTGGACGACGCGATCATCGTGGTGGAGAACGTCGAGCGGCTGATGGCCGAGGAAGGCCTGTCGCCGCACGACGCCACGGTCAAGGCGATGCGCCAGATCAGCGGGGCCATCGTCGGCATCACCGTGGTGCTGGTCTCGGTGTTCGTGCCGATGGCGTTCTTCAGCGGCGCGGTGGGCAACATCTACCGCCAGTTCGCGGTGACCCTGGCGGTCTCCATCGGCTTCTCGGCGTTCCTCGCGCTGTCGCTGACCCCGGCCCTGTGCGCCACCCTGCTGCGCCCGATCGACGCCGACCACCATGAGAAGCGCGGCTTCTTCGGCTGGTTCAACCGCGCCTTCCTGCGCCTGACCGGACGCTACCGCAACGCGGTGGCCGGCATCCTCGCCCGGCCGATCCGCTGGATGTTGGTCTACGCCCTGGTCATCGGCGTGGTCGCCCTGCTCTTCGTGCGCCTGCCGCAGGCGTTCCTGCCGGAAGAGGACCAGGGCGACTTCATGATCATGGTGATGCAGCCCGAAGGCACGCCGATGGCGGAGACCATGGCCAACGTCGGCGACGTCGAGCGCTACCTGGCGGAGCACGAACCGGTGGCCTACGCCTATGCGGTCGGCGGCTTCAGCCTGTACGGCGACGGCACCAGCTCGGCGATGATCTTCGCCACCCTGAAGGACTGGTCGGAACGCCGGGAGGCCAGCCAGCACGTCGGCGCCATCGTCGAGCGCATCAACCAGCGCTTCGCCGGCCTGCCCAACCGTACGGTGTATGCGATGAACTCGCCGCCGCTGCCGGACCTGGGTTCCACCAGCGGCTTCGACTTCCGCCTGCAGGACCGTGGCGGGGTTGGCTACGAGGCCCTGGTCAAGGCCCGCGACCAGTTGCTGGCGCGCGCCGCCGAGGACCCGCGTCTGGCCAACGTGATGTTCGCCGGCCAGGGCGAGGCGCCGCAGATCCGCCTGGACATCGACCGGCGCAAGGCGGAGACCCTCGGCGTGAGCATGGACGAGATCAACACCACCCTGGCGGTGATGTTCGGCTCGGACTACATCGGCGACTTCATGCACGGCAGCCAGGTGCGCAAGGTGGTGGTCCAGGCCGACGGCGCCAAGCGCCTGGGCATCGACGACATCGGCCGGCTTCACGTGCGCAACGAGCAGGGCGAGATGGTGCCGCTGGCGACGTTCGCCAAGGCCGCCTGGACCCTCGGCCCGCCGCAACTGACCCGCTACAACGGCTATCCCTCGTTCAACCTCGAGGGCCAGGCCGCGCCGGGCTACAGCAGCGGCGAAGCCATGCAGGCGATGGAGGAATTGATGCAGGGCCTGCCCGAGGGCATCGCCCACGAGTGGTCCGGCCAGTCCTTCGAAGAACGCCTGTCCGGCGCCCAGGCGCCGGCGCTGTTCGCCCTCTCGGTGTTGATCGTGTTCCTCGCCCTGGCCGCCCTCTACGAAAGCTGGTCGATCCCGCTGGCGGTGATCCTGGTGGTGCCGCTGGGCGTACTCGGCGCACTGCTCGGGGTGAGCCTGCGCGGTCTGCCCAACGACATCTACTTCAAGGTCGGCCTGATCACCATCATCGGCCTCTCGGCGAAGAACGCCATCCTCATCATCGAGGTGGCCAAGGACCATTACCAGGAAGGCATGAGCCTGCTGCAGGCGACCCTGGAGGCCGCGCGCCTGCGCCTGCGACCGATCGTCATGACCTCGCTGGCGTTCGGTTTCGGCGTGGTCCCGCTGGCGCTCTCCAGCGGCGCCGGTTCCGGCGCCCAGGTCGCCATCGGCACCGGGGTGCTCGGCGGGATCGTCACCGCCACGGTACTCGCGGTGTTCCTGGTACCGCTGTTCTTCCTGGTGGTCGGGCGCCTGTTCCGGTTGCGCAAGGCGCCGCGCACCGGCAACTCGCCCCAGATCCCCACGGAGCAAGCCTGATGCCCCTAGCGAAACTCTCGCTCCCCACCCTGGCACTGTGCGTCGGGCTGCTCGGCGCCTGCTCGCCGACGCCTCGCCAGCCGCGCGCGGCCCCCATCGTTCCGGCCAACGGCCCCGACCTTCGGGGCAAGCTGGACGACTGGCAACAGCAGTTCACCGACCCGCTGCTGCGACAGATGATCGGCTACGCGCCGGCGCTATCCGGCGCGCAAGCCTGAATTCCGCCGTCCTTTTCCCACCCTAGTCGGCCGCTGGCAGCGCTCGGCTGAAGCGGTAGAACAGGTTCGGCTCGCTGACCACGTACAGGCTGCCCCGGTCGTCCATCGCCAACCCTTCGGCCTGCGGCACGTCGTCCGTCAGGCCATGGTTGCCGCCACGCAGGGTCAGGCTGCCGAGCGGATCCCCGGCGCGATCCAGTTCGATGACCACCCGCGACTCGTCGGAAAGCACCAGCAGGTGATCGCTGGCCTTGTCGTAGTAGAGGCTCGACAGATCGGTGAGGAACAACCCGCGATCGCGCTGCGGGTCGCCGCCGACGCTCAGGTCGAGCGCCTCGCCGCGGTCGTTGAAGAAGCCGTTTACCTCGATGATGCCCACCGGCGCCTTTTCCCGGGCCACGAACAGGCGCTCGCGCAGCGGGTCGTAGGCCAACCCCTCGAAGCCCTTGTTGCGCTTGTTTGCACTGCCCAGGGAGAACTTCCGGGCGTTGCGCGGATCGTCGATGTCGATCACCCGGGTGTCGGCGTCGACATGGATCTCCACCAGGCGTTGGCGACGCTCCTCGGCGACCACGTAGACGCCGGGCCGGATGTACTCGATAGCCTCCGGATCCTGGAAACCGCGCAGGGGGATGCGTCGCAGCAATTCGCCGTCCAGCGACAGCTCGAGGAAATGCGGGTCCTGGTTGGTCACGCTGACCAGGCTGCGCCGGCTGGGGTCGAAGGACAGCGCCGACACGTTGGACTCCGCGCCCAGCACGCGGGCTTCGATATCGACCCGATAGTCGGCCAGGCGCAGGGCGTTCTCGCGCGCAACATCGCCGCCGTAGCGCTGCTCCAGCTTGAACCAGATTCGCTCGAACGCGCGCTGCTGCTGGCCCGCCACCAGCAGCGCAAGCAACGCGGCGAGCAGGCAAGCCAGCAGCGTCCTGTAGGTCATCAGCCGACTCATCGTTACGACTCCTCCGAGAAACACAGTGTTCGGCGAAGCAGAACAGAGCCATCCGCGCCCTTTCATGAGGCGCCGATTAAATCTTTCTGACAAGCATCTTTCACGGCTGTCATTTTTCCTCCGTTCCAGGCGTTGACAGGATTTCGGCGCAGCTTTACGTTAACGTAAAGGTAAACAAGCAGGTGCCAGCGTATGTCCACCACCTACACCATCTCCGATCTCGCCCGCGAACTGGACATCACCACCCGCGCCATCCGCTTCTACGAGGAGCAAGGCCTGCTCTCCCCCGAGCGACGCGGCCAGGAACGCATCTATTCGCCGCGCGACAAGGTCAGCCTGAAGCTGATCCTGCGCGGCAAGCGCATCGGTTTTTCCCTCGCCGAATGCCGCGAACTGATCGAGCTCTACGACCCGGACCCGAGCAGCGGCAACCAGAAGCAGTTGAACACCATGCTGGAGAAGATCGCCGAGCGCCGCGCCCAGCTGGAACAACAGTTGCTGGACATCGAACAGATGCAGCTGGAACTGGATACTGCCGAGGAGCGCTGTCGAGCGGCGCTTATCAAAAGCTATAACAAACAGACAGTTGAAACATAAACCTCATTCAAAGCTTTAAACCGGACAAGCACAATTACAGGTGAAAGCATGACCTATCCCAGCCTCAACTTCGCCCTCGGCGAAACCATCGACATGCTCCGCGACCAGGTGCGCGGCTTCGTCGCCGCCGAACTGCAGCCGCGCGCCGCGCAGATCGACCAGGACAACCAGTTCCCCATGGACATGTGGCGCAAGTTCGGCGAGATGGGCCTGCTCGGCATCACCGTCGACGAGGAGTACGGCGGTTCGGCGCTGGGCTACCTGGCCCACGCCGTGGTCATGGAAGAGATCAGCCGGGCCTCGGCCTCGGTGGCGCTCTCCTATGGCGCGCATTCCAACCTCTGCGTCAACCAGATCAAGCGCAACGGCAACGCCGAACAGAAGGCCCGCTACCTGCCGGCCCTGGTATCCGGCGAACACATCGGTGCGCTGGCGATGAGCGAACCCAACGCCGGCTCCGACGTGGTCTCGATGAAGCTGCGCGCGGACCGGGTCGGCGACCGCTTCGTTCTCAACGGCAGCAAGATGTGGATCACCAACGGTCCCGATGCCCATACCTATGTGATCTACGCCAAGACCGACGCGGACAAGGGCGCGCACGGGATCACCGCGTTCATCGTCGAGCGCGACTGGAAAGGCTTCAGTCGCGGGCCGAAGCTGGACAAGCTGGGCATGCGCGGCTCGAACACCTGCGAACTGATCTTCCAGGACGTCGAGGTACCCGAGGAGAACGTCCTCGGCGCGGTCAACGGCGGGGTCAAGGTACTGATGAGCGGCCTCGACTACGAGCGCGTGGTGCTTTCCGGCGGCCCGGTGGGAATCATGCAGGCGTGCATGGACGTGGTGGTGCCGTACATCCATGACCGCCGCCAGTTCGGCCAGAGCATCGGCGAATTCCAGCTGGTCCAGGGCAAGGTGGCCGACATGTACACCGCCCTCAACGCCAGCCGCGCCTACCTGTACGCCGTGGCCGCCGCCTGCGACCGCGGCGAGACGACCCGCAAGGACGCCGCCGGGGTGATCCTCTACAGCGCCGAGCGCGCCACCCAGATGGCCCTGGACGCGATCCAGATCCTCGGCGGCAACGGCTACATCAACGAGTTTCCCACCGGCCGCCTGTTGCGCGACGCCAAGCTCTACGAGATCGGCGCCGGCACCAGCGAGATCCGCCGCATGCTGATCGGCCGCGAGCTGTTCAACGAAACCCGCTGAAGCCTCGCTCTTCCCGGCCCTTTGCCGCCAGGGAGAGGGCATTCCATTGCATCGACAGGCGCATCGCCAGGTCGGGAGCGGGCGCCAACCGCTTCCGCCCACCTCGACACGGAGCCACCGCCATGGCCATCCTGCACACCCAGATCAATCCACGCTCCGCCGAGTTCGCGGCCAACGCCGCGACCATGCTGGAACAGGTCAACGCCCTGCGCACCCTCCTCGGCCGCATCCACGAAGGCGGCGGTAGCGCCGCCCAGGCCCGGCACAGCGCGCGCGGCAAGCTGCTGGTGCGCGAACGCATCAACCGCCTGCTCGACCCCGGCTCGCCGTTCCTCGAGCTTTCCGCCCTCGCCGCCCACGAAGTCTACGGCGAAGAGGTCGCCGCCGCCGGCATCGTCGCCGGGATCGGCCGGGTCGAAGGGGTGGAATGCATGATCGTCGGCAACGATGCCACGGTGAAGGGCGGCACCTACTATCCGCTGACCGTGAAGAAGCACCTGCGGGCCCAGGCCATCGCCCTGGAGAACCGCCTGCCATGCATCTACCTGGTGGACTCTGGCGGCGCCAACCTGCCGCGCCAGGACGAGGTGTTCCCCGACCGCGAGCACTTCGGCCGGATCTTCTTCAACCAGGCCAACATGAGTGCCCGCGGCATCCCGCAGATCGCCGTGGTCATGGGCTCCTGCACCGCCGGCGGGGCCTACGTGCCGGCGATGTCCGACGAAACCGTGATGGTGCGCGAACAGGCCACCATCTTCCTCGCCGGGCCGCCGCTGGTGAAGGCCGCTACCGGCGAGGTGGTCAGCGCCGAGGAACTTGGCGGCGCCGACGTGCACTGCAAGGTCTCAGGGGTCGCCGACCACTATGCCGAGGACGATGACCATGCCCTGGCCATCGCCCGCCGCTGCGTCGCCAACCTCAACTGGCGCAAGCAGGGCCAGCTGCAATGCCGTGCACCGCGCGCGCCGCTGTACCCCGCCGAGGAGCTGTACGGGGTGATTCCCGCCGACAGCAAGCAGCCCTACGACGTGCGCGAAGTGATCGCACGGCTGGTGGACGGCTCCGAGTTCGACGAATTCAAGGCGCTGTTCGGCACCACCCTGGTCTGCGGCTTCGCCCACCTGCACGGCTATCCGATCGCCATCCTGGCCAACAACGGGATCCTCTTCGCCGAGGCCGCGCAGAAAGGCGCGCACTTCATCGAGTTGGCCTGCCAGCGTGGCATCCCGCTGCTGTTCCTGCAGAACATCACCGGTTTCATGGTCGGCCAGAAGTACGAGGCTGGCGGCATCGCCAAGCACGGCGCCAAGCTGGTGACCGCGGTGGCCTGCGCGCGGGTGCCGAAGTTCACCGTGCTGATCGGCGGCAGCTTCGGCGCCGGCAACTACGGCATGTGCGGACGCGCCTACGACCCGCGCTTCCTGTGGATGTGGCCGAACGCGAGGATCGGCGTGATGGGCGGCGAACAGGCCGCCGGGGTGCTCGCCCAGGTCAAGCGCGAGCAGGCCGAGCGCGCCGGCCAGCAGCTCGGCGTCGAAGAGGAGGCGAAGATCAAGGCGCCGATCCTCGAGCAGTACGAGCACCAGGGCCATCCCTACTACTCCAGCGCGCGACTGTGGGACGACGGCGTGATCGATCCGGCGCAGACCCGCGAGGTCCTCGCCCTGGCGCTTTCCGCCGCCCTCAACGCCCCCATCGAGCCGACCGCCTTCGGCGTGTTCCGCATGTGACGAGTAGACCAGCATGAGCGAATTCCAGACCATCCAGCTTGAGATCGACCCGCGCGGCGTAGCCACCCTGTGGCTGGACCGGGCGGAAAAGAACAACGCCTTCAATGCCGTCGTGATCGACGAACTGTTGCAGGCCATCGATCGCGTCGGCAGCGACCCGCAGGTCCGCCTGCTGGTGCTGCGCGGCCGTGGCCGGCACTTCTGCGGCGGTGCCGACCTGGCCTGGATGCAGCAGTCGGTGGACCTCGACTACCAGGGCAACCTGGCCGACGCCCAGCGCATCGCCGAACTCATGACCCATCTCTACAACCTGCCCAAGCCGACCCTGGCGGTGGTCCAGGGCGCGGTGTTCGGCGGCGGGGTCGGCCTGGTCAGTTGCTGCGATATGGCCATCGGCAGCGACGACGCGACCTTCTGCCTGTCCGAGGTACGCATCGGCCTGATCCCGGCGACCATCGCCCCGTTCGTGGTCAAGGCCATCGGCCAGCGCGCCGCGCGGCGCTATTCGCTGACCGCCGAGCGCTTCGACGGACGCCGCGCCAGCGAACTGGGCCTGCTCAGCGAAAGCTGTCCCGCCGCCGAACTGGAAAGCCAGGCCGAGGCCTGGATCGCCAACCTGCTGCAAAACAGCCCGCGCGCCCTGGTCGCCTGCAAGGCGCTCTACCATGAGGTCGAGGCCGCCGAGCTGAGCCCGGCGCTGCGCCGCTACACCGAGGCGGCCATCGCCCGCATCCGCATCAGCCCGGAAGGCCAGGAAGGCCTGCGCGCCTTCCTGGAGAAACGCACGCCCGCCTGGAGAAACGACGCATGAACCCGGACTACCGCAGCATCCAGCGCCTCCTGGTCGCCAACCGCGGCGAGATCGCCTGCCGGGTGATGCGCAGCGCGCGCGCCCTCGGCATCGGCAGCGTCGCCGTGCACAGCGACATCGACCGCCACGCCCGCCACGTCGCCGAAGCCGACATCGCCGTCGACCTGGGCGGCGCCAAGCCCGTCGACAGCTACCTGCGCGGCGACAGGATCATCGCCGCCGCCCTCGCCAGCGGCGCCCAGGCGATCCACCCCGGCTACGGCTTCCTCTCGGAGAACGCCGACTTCGCCCGCGCCTGCGAGGAAGCCGGCCTGCTCTTCCTCGGACCGCCGGCGGCGGCCATCGACGCCATGGGCAGCAAGTCGGCCGCCAAGGCGCTGATGGAAGAAGCCGGCGTGCCGCTGGTGCCCGGCTATCACGGCGAAGCCCAGGACCTCGAGACTTTCCGCCGGGAAGCCGGGCGCATCGGCTACCCGGTGCTGCTCAAGGCCGCCGCTGGCGGCGGCGGCAAGGGCATGAAGGTGGTGGAGCGCGAGGCCGAGCTGGCCGAGGCCCTTTCCTCCGCCCAGCGCGAGGCCAAGGCCGCCTTCGGCGACGCGCGGATGCTGGTGGAGAAATACCTGCTGAAGCCGCGCCACGTGGAGATCCAGGTATTCGCCGATCGCCATGGCCACTGCCTGTACCTCAACGAACGCGACTGTTCGATCCAGCGCCGCCACCAGAAGGTCGTCGAGGAAGCCCCCGCCCCCGGTCTCGGCGCGGAACTGCGCCGGGCCATGGGCGAGGCCGCGGTACGCGCGGCGCAGGCGATCGGCTACGTCGGCGCCGGTACCGTCGAATTCCTCCTCGACGAACGCGGCCAGTTCTTCTTCATGGAAATGAACACCCGCCTGCAGGTGGAACACCCGGTCACCGAGGCCATCACCGGCCTCGACCTGGTCGCCTGGCAGATCCGCGTCGCTCGCGGCGAGGCGTTACCGCTGACACAGGAACAGGTGCCGCTGAACGGCCACGCCATCGAAGTGCGGCTCTACGCGGAAGACCCCGAGGGCGGCTTCCTCCCCGCCAGCGGCCGCCTGGCGCTGTACCGCGAAGCGCCCGCCGGCCCCGGCCGGCGGGTCGACAGCGGGGTACGCGAAGGCGACGAGGTCTCGCCGTTCTACGACCCGATGCTGGCCAAGCTGATCGCCTGGGGCGAAACCCGCGAGGAAGCCCGCCAACGCCTGCTGGCGATGCTGGCGGAAACCTCGGTCGGCGGCCTGCGCACCAACCTGGCGTTCCTCCGCCGCATCCTCGGCCATCCGGCGTTCGCCGCCGCCGAACTGGACACCGGTTTCATCGCGCGCCACCAAGACGACCTGCTGCCGGCGCCGCAAGCGCTGCCGGAGCATTTCTGGCAAGCCGCCGCCGAAGCCTGGCTGCAGAGCGAACCGGGCCACCGTCGCGACGACGACCCGCATTCGCCGTGGAGCCGCAACGACGGCTGGCGCAGCGCCCTGGCGCGGGAGTCCGACCTGATGCTGCGCTGCCGCGACGAACGCCGCTGCGTCCGCCTGCGCCACGCCAGCCCCAGCCAGTATCGCCTGGACGGCGACGACCTGGTCAGCCGGGTGGACGGTGTCACCCGTCGCTCGGCGGCGTTGCGCCGCGGACGCCAGTTGTTCCTCGAATGGGAGGGCGAACTGCTGGCCATCGAAGCCGTCGACCCGATCGCCGAGGCCGAGGCCGCCCATGCCCTCCAGGGTGGTTTGAGCGCGCCGATGAACGGCAGTATCGTGCGGGTCCTGGTCGAGCCCGGCCAGACGGTCGAAGCCGGCGCCACCCTGGTGGTGCTGGAGGCGATGAAGATGGAGCACAGCATCCGCGCGCCCCACGCCGGGGTAGTGAAGGCGCTGTATTGCAGCGAGGGCGAACTGGTCGAGGAAGGCACGCCGCTGGTGGAGCTGGACGAGAACCAGGCCTGACAGCCAAGACGAGGAACAGCATGAACCTGCCGAAGAAGGTCCGCCTGGTGGAAGTCGGTCCGCGCGACGGACTGCAGAACGAGAAACAGCCGATCGAGGTGGCCGACAAGATCCGCCTGGTCGATGACCTGAGCGCCGCCGGCCTGGACTACATCGAAGTGGGCAGCTTCGTCTCGCCCAAGTGGGTGCCGCAGATGGCCGGCTCGGCCGAGGTGTTCGCCGGCATCCGCCAGCGTCCCGGCGTGACCTACGCGGCGCTGGCGCCGAACCTGAAAGGCTTCGAGGCGGCGCTGGAGTCGGGGGTGAAGGAAGTGGCGGTGTTCGCCGCCGCATCGGAAGCCTTCTCCCAGCGCAACATCAACTGCTCGATCAGGGACAGCCTGGAGCGCTTCGTACCGGTGCTGGAGGCGGCGCGCCAGCACCAGGTGCGGGTGCGCGGCTACATTTCCTGCGTGCTCGGCTGTCCCTACGACGGCGATGTCGATCCGCGCCAGGTCGCCTGGGTCGCCCGCGAACTGCAGCAGATGGGCTGCTACGAGGTGTCCCTGGGCGACACCATCGGCGTCGGCACCGCCGGCGCCACCCGCCGGCTGATCGAGGCGGTGGCCAGCGAGGTTCCCCGCGAGCGCCTCGCCGGGCACTTCCACGACACCTACGGGCAAGCCCTGGCGAACATCTACGCCAGCCTGCTGGAAGGCATCGCGGTATTCGACAGCTCGGTGGCCGGCCTCGGCGGTTGTCCCTACGCCAAGGGCGCCACCGGCAACGTCGCCAGCGAAGACGTCCTCTACCTGCTGAACGGCCTGGAGATCCATACCGGGGTCGACATGCACGCCCTGGTCGACGCCGGCCAGCGTATCTGCGCGGTGCTCGGCAAGAGCAACGGGTCGCGAGCGGCGAAAGCGTTGCTGGCCAAGGCCTGAGAAGCGGCGGATAACCGCGAGCGGTTATCCGCCCTACCCGGCATCACGCCCAGGCTCGGAGACTGCGTCATCCACCCTGGGTGCCGTCATACCCCATCCGCCAACTGATAGCCCGAGTCGTCGCAAGCAGCCGTTCCGCCGCCGGCCCCTGCTCCTCGGCCTGGAAGATGCTCGCCGGGCCGACCACCGTGAGCACCGCCGCCACCCGCCCGCGGGCGTCGAACACCGGTGCCGAGAGCGCCTCCACCCCAGGCATCAGCAGCCCATGGATCGCATGCAGGCCGCGCGCGCGGATGCCCTCCAGCAGCACCGCGTAGGCCGCCGGGTCGGCCAGCGGATGGTCGGCGCGCCCGGCCAACTCTTCCTCGCGCAGCTCGGCCACCTCGCGTTCCGGCAGGAACGCGGCGAACACCAGGCCGGTGGACGAACCGAGCAGCGGCAGCACCGAGCCGACCTGGGTGACCACCGTCACCGCGCGCACCGCCTGTTCCACCTGTACCACGGTGGCGCCACGGTTGCCCCAGACGGCGAGGAAGCAGGTCTCGTTGAGCACGTCGCGCAGCTCGGCCAGCGGCGCGGCGGCGCTCTTCAGCACGTCCATGCTGTCCAGCGCCGCCAGGCCCACGCGCAGGGCCTCGCGCCCCAGCGAGTAATGATTGGTGGAGGCGTCCTGGACCGCGAAGCCGCTGGCGATCAATGCCTGCAGGTAGCGATGGACCTTGCTCGCCGGCATCCCCACATGCTCCGCCAGGCGCGACAGCGAGGTCGCCGGGGAGAGTTCGGCGAGGGCCTTGAGGATATCGGTACCGACTTCGGCGGAGCGGACCTTCTGCTTGCCGGAGGTTTCGGCGGGACTGCTGTTCTTTTCCATGGACGCGGGTTCCTGCGGGCGGGGCCGACGTTATAGCTTGACGCTGCCTTCCACTCAAATTACGTTATGCGTAATTGAATTACGATAAAAATAACGCAGCCAGCGTGCCAGGTCCCCGGCGGATCGGCGGCAAGCTGCCCCCACTCCCCGGAGGCCTCAGATGAACCTCGACTCCACTGCCCTCGCCTATCAATCGGGCTTCGGCAACGAATTCAGCAGCGAAGCGCTCCCCGGCGCCCTGCCGGTCGGCCAGAACTCCCCGCAGAAAGCGCCCTACGGCCTGTACGCCGAACTGCTCTCCGGCACCGCCTTCACCATGGCTCGCAGCGAGGCCCGGCGCACCTGGCTGTACCGCATCACGCCGTCGGCCAAGCATCCGCCGTTCCGCCGCCTGGAACGACAGATCGCCGGTGCCGAACTGGATGCGCCGACTCCCAACCGCCTGCGCTGGGACCCGCTGGCACTGCCCGAGCAGCCCACCGACTTCCTCGACGGCCTGCTGCGCATGGCCGCCAACGCGCCCGGCGACAAGCCCGCCGGCGTGAGCATCTACCAGTACCTGGCCAACCGCTCGATGGAGCGTTGCTTCTACGACGCCGACGGCGAACTGCTGCTGGTCCCGCAATTGGGCCGTCTGCGCCTGTGCACCGAACTCGGCGCGCTGCAAGTCGAACCGCTGGAGATCGCGGTGATCCCGCGCGGGATGAAGTTCCGCGTCGAGCTGCTCGACGGGGAGGCACGCGGCTATATCGCCGAGAACCACGGCGCGCCGCTGCGCCTGCCCGACCTCGGCCCGATCGGCAGCAATGGCCTGGCCAATCCGCGCGACTTCCTGACCCCGGTGGCGCGCTACGAGGACAGCCGCCAGCCGCTGCAACTGGTGCAGAAATACCTCGGCGAACTGTGGGCCTGCGAGCTTGACCACTCGCCGCTGGACGTGGTCGCCTGGCACGGCAACAACGTGCCCTACAAGTACGACCTGCGCCGCTTCAACACCATCGGCACGGTCAGCTTCGACCACCCGGACCCGTCGATCTTCACCGTGCTGACCTCCCCCACCAGCGTCCCCGGCCTGGCCAACATCGACTTCGTGATCTTCCCGCCGCGCTGGATGGTGGCCGAGAACACCTTCCGTCCGCCATGGTTCCACCGCAACCTGATGAACGAATTCATGGGCCTGATCCAGGGCGCCTATGACGCCAAGGCCGGCGGCTTCGTGCCCGGCGGCGCCTCGCTGCACAGTTGCATGAGCGCCCACGGCCCGGACGCGGAAAGCTGCGACAAGGCCATCGCCGCCGACCTCAAGCCGCACAGGATCGACCAGACCATGGCCTTCATGTTCGAGACCAGCCAGGTACTCCGGCCGAGCCGTGCCGCCCTCGAGACGCCGGCCCTGCAGAATGACTACGATGCCTGCTGGGCGTCGCTCGTATCCACCTTCAACCCGCAACGGAGATAACCCCATGAACCAGCCAACCCCCACTCGTAGCTGGGTCGCCTCCGCCAATGGGCATGCCGACTTTCCCCTGCAAAACCTGCCGCTGGGCATCTTCAGCCGTGCCGGCCTGAGCCCGCGTTGCGGCGTGGCCATCGGCGACTCGATCCTCGACCTGGACGCGGCGCTGGCCGCCGGGCTGTTCGAGGGTGCCGCCGGCGAAGCCGCCGAAGCCACCCGCGGCGGCGCGCTGAACGCCTTCTTCGCCCTCGGCAAGCCGGCCCGCGTGGCGCTGCGCCAGCGCCTGCTGGAGCTGCTCGGCGAAGGCGCCGCGGAGCGCCCGGAACTGCTCCATCCGGCCGCCGAGTGCCAAATGCACCTACCGGCCAGGATCGGCGACTACACCGACTTCTACGTCGGCATCCGCCATGCCGAGAACGTCGGCAAGCTGTTCCGCCCGGACAACCCACTGCTGCCCAACTACAAGCACGTGCCCATCGGCTACCACGGCCGCGCCTCGACCGTGCGCGTCTCCGGCAGCGAAGTGCGCCGGCCCAACGGCCAGACCCTGCCGGCCGGCGCCAGCGAGCCGGTGTTCGGCCCCTGCGCGCGCCTGGACTACGAACTGGAGCTGGGCATCTGGATCGGCCAGGGCAACGCCCTCGGCGAAGCCATCCCGGTTTCCCGCGCCGCCGAGCACATCGCCGGCTTCTGCCTGCTCAACGACTGGTCGGCGCGCGACATCCAGGCCTGGGAATACCAACCGCTCGGCCCGTTCCTGTCGAAGAGCTTCATTACCAGCGTCTCGCCCTGGGTGGTCACCGCCGAAGCCCTGGAGCCGTTCCGCCGCGCCCAGCCAGCGCGCCCCGAAGGCGACCCGCGGCCGCTGCCGTATCTCTACGACGACAACGACCAGGCCCACGGCGCCTTCGACATCGAGCTGGAGGTCCTGCTGCTCACCGAGGGCCTGCGCGAGAAAGGCCTGCCGCCGCAGCGCCTGACCCTGAGCAACAGCCTGAGCATGTACTGGACGGTGGCGCAGATGGTCGCCCACCACAGCGTCAATGGCTGCCAGTTGCAGCCCGGCGACCTGTTCGGCTCCGGCACCCTGTCCGGCGCCGAGCCCGGCCAGTTCGGCTCGCTGCTGGAGATCACCGCTGGCGGCAAGCAGCCGGTGCAACTGGCCTCCGGCGAGACCCGGCGCTTCCTCGAGGACGGCGACGAGGTCATCCTCCGCGCCCGCTGCAAGCGCGAGGGACATGTCTCGATCGGTTTCGGCGAATGTCGCGGCAAGGTGCTCGCGGCCCTTCCGGGGGCGCGCGGATGAAGCTCTATACCTACTACCGTTCCACCTCCTCCTACCGGGTGCGCATCGCCCTGGCGCTGAAGGGGCTGGACTACCAGTCGCTGCCGGTCAACCTGGTCCGCGACGGCGGCGAACACCGCCAACCCGCCTACCTGGCGCTCAACCCGCAGGGCCGCGTACCGGCCCTGCAGGTCGACGAGGGCGAGCTGCTGATCCAGTCGCCGGCGATCATCGAGTACCTCGAGGAGCGCTACCCGCAACCCGCCCTGCTCTCCAGCGATCCGCTGCGCCGCGCCCGCGAGCGCGGAGTCGCGGCGCTGGTCGGCTGCGACATCCACCCGTTGCACAACGCCAGCGTGCTCAACCTGCTGCGTCAGTGGGGCCACGACGAAGAGCAGGTCCGGCAGTGGATCGGCCACTGGGTCGGCCAGGGTCTCGCCGCCGTCGAGCAACTGATCGGCGACCAGGGCTGGTGCTTCGGCGACCGGCCGGGCCTGGCCGACGTCTACCTGGTCCCGCAGCTCTACGCCGCCGAGCGCTTCGGCGTGGCGCTGGACGCCTGGCCACGGATCCGCCGGGTCGCCGACCTGGCCGCCGCCCATCCGGCGTTCCGCCAGGCCCATCCGGCCAACCAGCCGGACACCCCGGCCGCCTGAGGGACCGCAGAGTCCCGCTCCTGAAGATAAAGGGGGGCGTCCGCCGGACGCCCCATCACCAATAAGAACCTCAGGTACCTTGCGATGCACAACCAGATCGCCAGCTTTCGCGCGGCGCTCGACGCGCGCCCCGTGTCCCGCTACCAGTGGCTGTTGCTGCTGCTCCTCGCCCTGTTGCTGGTCACCGATGGCTACGATGCCCAGGTGCTCGGCTACGTGGTGCCGACCCTGGCCCAGGAATGGGGCCTGGACAAGGCCGCGTTCGGCCCGGTGTTCAGCGCCAACCTGTTCGGCCTGACCGTCGGTTCGCTGCTGGTGACGCCGCTGGCGGACCGCTTCGGCATCCGCCGGGTGCTGCTTTGCTGCGTGCTGATCTACGCCAGCCTGACCGTCCTGATGGTCTTCGCCGGTTCCCTGGAAAGCCTGATGCTGGCGCGCTTCGTCTGCGGCATCGGAATGGGCGGGGCGATGCCCAGTGCCATGGCGCTGATGGCCGAGTATTCGCCACCGCGCCTGCGTACCCTGATGGTCACCCTGGCGGCCTGCGGTTTCTCCTTCGGCGGCGCCGCCGGCGGTTTCGTCGCCGCCGCCTTCATGGACGGCTTCGGCTGGCAGGCGGTGTTCCTCGCCGGCGGCGTCACCCCGTTGCTGCTGTTCCCCTTCCTCCTCCTGTTCCTCCCGGAGTCGCTGCCGCGCCTGCTCCGCGACGCACCGCCCTATGCCCGCCTGCGCCAGCTCAGCAAGCGTATGGCGCCGGGCTGGCAGCCGCCGCCGGCACAGGCCGACGCCGAGCCGGCGGCAAGCCTGACCGTGCTGGAGCTGTTCCGCCACGGTTACGCGCGGCCGACCCTGCTGCTCTGGGCGACCTTCTTCGTCAGCCTGATCCTGCTCTACTTCATGGTCAGCTGGCTGCCCTCGCTGCTCCAGGAAAGCGGCCTGACACGCAATGCGGCGAACCTGGCGACCTCGATGTTCCTCTTCGCCGGCACCCTCGGCGCGATGCTCCTGGCCTGGCTCGCCGACCGCCTGCGCAGCAAGGTCCGCCTGCTGGCGGCGATTCTCGCCGGCGCCGCGCTGTTCACCCTGCTCCTCGGCCTCAACCACGACCAGCCGCGCTGGCTGCTGGCGTTCGTCTTCGCCGCCGGCTTCTGCATCATCGGCGGGCAGTTGACCCTGAACGCCTTCGCCAGCAACTTCTACCCGGCCCAGGTACGCGCCACCGGCACCGGCTGGGCGCTGGGCGTGGGCCGCTTCGGTTCGATCCTCGGCCCACTGTTCGGCAGCCTGCTGCTGGGCATGCACATATCCGTGGAGAACATCTTCATGCTTGCGGCGATTCCCGCCGGGCTCGCCGCGCTACTGATCCTCCAGGTCCGCTCGCCCGCCGCCCAGGCGCAGCGGGAAAGCGCCGCCGCGCTGGCCGTCGAGGAATCCTGAGCCTTCACCGCGAGCGGCTTCCCGGCTACAGTGGCGGGCCGTTTCGCCGTCCGCCGCAGGAGCCGCCGATGAACGACGCCGACAGCCTCCAGGATTACCAACGCGTGCGCCAGCAGGCGATCCGTTCGCTGTTCGAGATCGTCGAAGGCTCCAGCGAAGGCACGGTGATCGTCGACCGCGAGGCCCGCATCGTCTGGATCAACCAGCGCTACGCCCAGCGTTTCGGCCTCGCCGACCCGGCGCAGGCCATCGGCCGGCCCTGCGAAAGCGTGATCCCCGGTAGCCTGCTGCGCGAAGTGGTAGGCAGCGGCAAGCCGATCCTGCTGGACATGATGGACAGCGCGAAGGACCCGCTGGTGGTGATGCGCCTGCCGATCCACGACGACGCCGGCGAAGTGATCGGCGCCATCGGCTTCGCCCTGCTCGACGAACTGCGTTCGCTGTCGCCGCTGGTGACCCGCTACCTGAGCATGCAGCGCGAACTGGCCTCGACCCGCTCGCAATTGCAGGCGCGCCAGGCCAAGTACAGCTTCAGCCACTTCGTCGGCACCAGTCCGGCCAGCCTGGAAGTCAAGCGCCGCGCCCGTCGTGGCGCGGCCAGCGAAGCGCCGGTGCTGTTGCTCGGCGAGACCGGCACCGGCAAGGAACTGCTCGCCCACGCCATCCACAGCGCTTCGCCGCGGGCGCACAAGGCCTTCGTCAGCGTGAACGCCGCGGCGATCCCGGAAAGCCTGCTGGAGGCCGAATTCTTCGGTACCGCCCCGGGGGCCTTCACCGGTGCCGAGCGCAAGGGCCGGCCAGGCAAGTTGCAGGTGGCCCAGGGCGGCACGTTGTTCCTCGACGAGATCGGCGACATGCCGCTGGCCTTGCAAGGTAAGCTGTTGCGCGTGCTACAGGAGAAAGAGTTCGAAGCGGTGGGTTCCAACGAAGTGATCCGCAGCGACATCCGCCTGGTCGCCGCCACTTCCATCGACCTGCAGCAGGCGATGCGCGAAGGCCGTTTCCGCGCTGACCTCTACTACCGGCTGAACGTCCTGCCGATCGAGATCCCGCCGTTGCGCCAGCGCCTGGACGACCTCCCGGCGCTCTGCGAGTCGATCCTCGACAGCCTCGACCACGGCCGTCTCCACGAACTCGGCGGCGACGCCCTGGCGCTGCTCGCCCGGCATGCCTGGCCGGGCAACGTCCGCGAACTGCGCAACGTGCTGGAACGCGCGCTGCTGCTGGCCGACCAACGGTTGCTGGACGCCGCCGCCCTCGGCGCGGCGCTGGGGCCCCTGCAACCGCTGCCGGAGCTGCCTCGAGCGGCGGACGACAGGCCGGTCGGGGATTTCCAACAGGCCCGCGAAGCCTTCGAGCGCGACCTGATCGGACGGGCCCTGGCGCAGAGTGCCGGCAATGTGGTGGAAGCGGCGAAACGCCTGGGCCTGGGTCGCTCGACCCTGTACAAGAAGATCGTGGCGCTGGGCATTCGTCTCGACAGCGGGACTCGTCTCGAAATAGAGACGAACTGAGACCTGCATAGCCACTGAACTTTCGCTCGATTACGTCTCCATTTTGAGACAACGCTATTCCCCACGCTCCCCTTCGTCTCGCCGCAGCCCGCGAAAACCGCGATTCTGGGGCCTGGCACGGTTATCGCAACGTGCCTTTCCGACGGCCCTGCCCCGTTCCAGGCCGTCACGCCGGTGCCCGCACCGTTCGACAACAAGAAACAGGCCCGGAGCGCCTTCCCCATGCGAAGCGCGCCCCGCAGCGCCGTGGAGATATGCCCGATGAGCGTGATCATCGCCCTTGCCGCCCTGGGCCTGCTGATGCTGGCCGCCTACCGGGGCTACAGCGTCATCCTGTTCGCCCCCCTCGCCGCCCTCGGCGCCGTCCTGCTCACCGATCCCAGCGCGGTCGCGCCGACCTTCACCGGGGTGTTCATGGAGAAGATGGTCGGTTTCATCAAGCTTTACTTCCCGGTATTCCTGCTTGGCGCGGTGTTCGGCAAGCTGATCGAGCTGGCCGGCTTCTCCCGTTCCATCGTCGCGGCGGCGATCCGCCTGCTCGGCACCCGCCAGGCGATGCTGGTGATCGTACTGGTCTGCGCGCTGCTCACCTACGGCGGCGTCTCGCTGTTCGTGGTGGTGTTCGCGGTCTACCCGTTCGCCGCGGAGATGTTCCGCCAGAGCGACATCCCCAAGCGGTTGATTCCGGCGACCATCGCCCTCGGCGCGTTTTCCTTCACCATGGACGCGCTGCCCGGCACCCCGCAGATCCAGAACATCATCCCCTCGACCTTCTTCGGCACCCACGCCTGGGCCGCGCCCTGGCTCGGCACCCTCGGCGCGCTGTTCGTCTTCGCCGTGGGCATGCTCTACCTGCGACGCCAGGCGAACAAGGCGCGGCGCAACGGCGAAGGCTACGGCAGCGACCTGCGCAACGAGCCGGAGACCGCCGATGACCTGCGCCTGCCGAATCCCTGGCTGGCGCTCTCGCCGCTGGTGCTGGTCGGGGTCGCCAACCTGCTGTTCACCCACTGGATCCCGCAATGGTACGGCCAGGTCCATACCCTGCAACTGGCCGGCATGGCCACGCCGTTGCAAACCGAGGTCGGCAAGCTCACCGCGATCTGGGCAGTGCAGGCGGCCCTGCTGCTGGGCATCCTGCTGGTGCTGGCGAGCGGCTTCGCGGCGATCCGCAGCCGCCTCGCCGAAGGCACCCGCAGCGCGGTGGCCGGCTCGCTGCTGGCGGCGATGAACACCGCCTCGGAATACGGCTTCGGTGCGGTGATCGCCTCGCTGCCGGGCTTCCTGGTGCTGGCCGACGCGCTCAAGAGCATTCCCAATCCGCTGGTCAACGAAGCGATCACCGTCACCCTGCTGGCCGGCATCACCGGTTCCGCGTCGGGCGGCATGAGCATCGCCCTGGCGGCGATGTCCGATACCTTCATCGCCGCCGCCAACGCCGCGCAGATCCCCCTGGAAGTCCTCCACCGGGTCGCCGCCATGGCCAGCGGCGGGATGGATACCCTGCCGCACAACGGCGCGGTGATCACCCTCCTGGCGGTCACCGGCCTGACCCATCGGGAGGCGTACAAGGACATTTTCGGTATTACCCTGATCAAGACCCTGGCGGTGTTCTTCGTCATCGGGCTGTTCTACGCCACCGGCCTGGTCTGATCCGCCCTTTTTTCATCCAGCGGGAGAAACAGCATGACCCTGAAAGGCAAGACCGCCCTGGTCACCGGTTCCACCAGCGGCATCGGCCTGGGCATCGCCCTGAGCCTGGCCGAGGCCGGCGCCGACCTGCTCCTCAACGGCTTCGGCGAGGTCGACGCGGCACTGGCGCAGGTCCGCGCCCGCGGCGTGCGCGCAGAGCACCACCCGGCCGACCTCTCCAGCCCGGAGCAGATCGGCGAACTGATGGCCTTCGCCGAGCGGACCTTCGGCGGCGTCGACATCCTCGTCAACAACGCCGGCATCCAGTACGTGGCGCCGGTGCAGGAATTCCCCACGGAACGCTGGGACGCGATCATCGCGATCAACCTGTCCTCGGTGTTCCATACCACCCGCCTGGCCCTGCCGGGCATGCTCGCGCGCGGCTGGGGGCGGATCGTCAACATCGCCTCGACCCACGGCCTGGTCGCCTCGGCCGGGAAGAGCGCCTACGTCGCCGCCAAGCATGGCGTGCTCGGCCTGACCAAGAGTGTGGCGCTGGAAACGGCGCGCACGCCGGTGACCTGCAACGCCATCTGCCCCGGCTGGGTGCTGACCCCGTTGGTGCAGAAGCAGATCGACGCGCGCACCGCCGAGGGCGTCTCGCCCGAACAGGCGGAACATGACCTGCTGGCGGAAAAGCAACCCTCGCTGGCCTTCGTCACCCCCGAGCAACTCGGCGGACTGACGCTGTTCCTTTGCAGCGAAGCCGCCGACCAGGTGCGCGGCGCGGCCTGGAACATGGATGGCGGCTGGGTGGCGCAGTAGCCGGGGCGGCCAGCCTCTCCCCAGACCCTCTCCCTGAAGGGAGAGGGAACCATCCGGAGTTCGCCCGCCCCATTGCGTAGGGCGGATAACGCCACAGGCGTTATCCGCCGATACCTCGTTTCCCGGCGCGGCTACCCTCTCCCCAACCTTCTCCCTTCAGGGAGAGGAAGTTATCGGGGCCAGGTCGGTCCGCCGATGCGCTACGGCATCACCGGCGGGATGTACGCCAGGGTGCTGCCCAGGGCCCAGAGCAGCACCAGCACCAGCGGGATGTGCACCAGCAACTGGACGAACGAGAAGCCGATCAGGTCGCGCGCCTTCAGCCCCAGCACGCCGAGCAACGGCAGCATGTAGAACGGGTTGATCAGGTTCGGCAGCGCCTCGGCGGCGTTGTAGATCTGCACCGCCCAGCCGAGGTGGTATTGCAGCTCGTTGGCCACCTGCATCACGTACGGCGCCTCGATGATCCACTTGCCGCCGCCGGAGGGAATGAAGAAGCCCAGCACCGCCGAGTACACGCCCATCAGCAGCGCGTAGGTGTCGTGGGAGGCGATCTGTACGAAGAAGGTCGAGATATGGTGGGCCAGGGTCTCGCCGTCGCTGCCGTTGACCGTGGTCATGATCGCCGCGATCGAGCCGTACAGCGGGAACTGGATCAGCACCCCGGTGGTGGTCGGCACCGCGCGCGCCACCGCGTCGAGGAAGCTGCGCGGGCGCCAGTGCAGCAACGCGCCGAGCATCAGGAACAGCAGGTTATAGGTGTTCAACCCGGAGATCGCCAGGATCGCCGGCTTGGTCGAGAACTCGTGTACCAGCCAGCCGCCGGCCAGCAGTACCAGCAGGATGATCAGCAACGGGCTGTGCTCCAGCCACTCGCCGGGCCGGGTCGGCGCCAGCCTGGCCGGAGCGGTGAAGCTCACGTCGACCCCGCAATCCTTGGCGTCGCGGGCGCTGGCGGCGCTCGGCGCGGTCATGTAGGCGATCACCAGCGAGACCAGGATCAGCGCCAGCAGCATGACCCCGGACTGCCAGAGGAAGATGGTCTCGGTGAACGGGATCACCCCGGTGATCGCCAGGATCGACGGTGGCAGGCTGGCCGGGTTGGCCTGCAACTGCGCGGCCAACGACGACAGGCCCAGCGCCCACACCGCGCCCAGCCCGAGGTAGGCCGCGGCGCCGGCGGCGCGGTAGTCCATGCGCAGGTCGCTGCGGCGCGCCAGGGCGCGTACCAGCAGGCCGCCGAAGACCAGGCTGAGGCCCCAGTTGAGCAGCGAGGCGAGCATCGACACCAGCGCCACCCAGCAGACCGCCGAGCGGCCATTCTTCGGCACCCGCGCGAGCAGGTCGATGAGACGCGAGGCGGGGCCTGAACTGGCCACCACATAGCCGCCGATGACCACGAAGGCCATCTGCATGGTGAACGGGATCAGGCTCCAGAAACCGTCGCCGAAGGCTTTCGCCGTGGCGGTCGGTCCGGCGCCCATGGCCAGCGCGGCCAGGCTGACGATGAGGATGGCCAGGGCGGCGAACACCCAGGAGTCGGGAAACCAGCGCTCGGCCCAGTTCGAGCAACGCATGGCGAAGCGCGCGGAGCGGCTTTCTTGGATGGGAAGGATAGCGGTCATCGCGGATTCTCTCGGTTTTATTGTTATTCGGCGACTACGGGGCCGCCTGTGTGTGCTACGGCTCCCTGGGCACCCGGCCGTCCCGAGGGGCGGAACGGTACGGGGCCGGTCGGACGGTCAAGGCCGTCCGCCGCTCGTTCCCTGGACACGAGCGCGCCATGCCCCCGCGAAAGGACATGGCGCGATCACGCCGCGAGCGGCAGGTCGATGGATCAGTCGCGGGCCAGGGTCAGGGCGACGCCCTGCCCGCCGCCGATGCACAGGGTGGCGAGGCCCTTCTTCGCGTCGCGACGGATCATCTCGTGCAGCAGGGTCACCAGCACCCGGCAGCCGGACGCGCCGATCGGGTGGCCAAGGGCGATGGCGCCGCCGTTGACGTTGACCCTGGCGGCATCCCAGCCCAGTTCCCGACCCACCGCCAGGGACTGCGCGGCGAAGGCCTCGTTGGCCTCGATCAGGTCCAGTTGCTCCAGGCTCCAGCCGGCCTTGTCGAGCGCGCGACGGGTGGCGGAGACCGGGCCGATGCCCATGATCGCCGGGTCGACCCCGGCGCTGGCGTAGCTGGCGATCCGCGCCAGCACCGGCAGGCCCAGGGCCTTGGCCTTGGCTGCGCTCATCAGCAATACCGCGGCGGCGCCGTCGTTGAGGCTGGAGGCGTTGCCGGCGGTGACGCTGCCGTCCTTCCTGAAGGCCGGCTTGAGCTTGGCCAGGGCCTCGACGGTGGTGCCGGCGCGCGGCTGCTCGTCGGTATCGAAGCTCAGCGGCTCGCCCTTGCGCTGCGGGACCTGGATCGGCGTGATCTCGTCGCGGAAGCGCCCGCCCTCGATGGCGGCGATGGCCTTCTGCTGCGAAGCGGCGGCGAAGGCGTCCTGCTCCTCGCGGGTCAGGCCGTACTTCTCCGCCAGGTTCTCGGCGGTGATGCCCATGTGGTAGTCGTTGAAGGCGTCCCACAGGCCGTCCTCGATCATGCTGTCGACCAGCTTCGCATGGCCCATGCGCAGGCCGGTGCGGGCGCCGGGCATGACGTAGGGCGCCAGGCTCATGTTCTCCTGGCCGCCGGCGACGATCACCTCGGCGTCGCCGCAGCGGATCGCCTGGGCGCCTAGGTGCAGGGCCTTGAGGCCGGAGCCGCAGACCTTGTTCAGGGTCATGGCCGGCACGCCGACCGACAGGCCGGCCTTGATCGCCGCCTGGCGCGCCGGGTTCTGCCCGGAACCGGCGGTGAGCACCTGGCCGAGGATCACTTCGTCGACCTGGCCGGCATCGAGACTGGTCTGTTCGAGCAGGCGGCGGATCACCGCGGCGCCCAGCTCGGGGCGGGAATGCCGGCCAGCGAGCCCTGGAAGCTGCCGACGGCGGTACGGGTAGCGGCGACGATGACGACGTCTTGCATGGATGGTTCTCCTGGATTCGCCCGTGGCCGGGCCGAATCGCTGCGGGTGGACGTAGACGGTGCGACAGCCTCCTATCCTACGCCCTCTGGAAAGGACGGTCCGCGCGGCCGGCGCCTTGCGTGGAGGCGCCGGCCGCGCGGGCCGCGATTCAGAAACTCATTTCCGGCACGTGCTCGGGGACGATCAGCTTGCCGGCGGTCTTCGCCACGATCTCCTCGACGCTGACCCCGGGGGCGCGCTCGCGGAGGATGAAGGCGCCGTCCTCGATCTCCAGGTAGGCCAGGTCGGTGAGCACCTTGCGAATGCAGCCGCAACCGGTCAGCGGCAGGGTGCAGTACGGCAGCAGCTTGGACTCGCCGTCCTTGGAGGCGTGGGTCATGGTGACGATGATGTTCTCGGCGCCGGCCACCAGGTCCATGGCGCCGCCCATGCCCTTGACCAGCTTGCCGGGGATCATCCAGGAGGCGATGTTGCCGCGCACGTCCACCTCGAAGGCACCGAGCACGGTGAGGTCGACGTGGCCGCCACGGATCATGGCGAAGGACTGCGCCGAGTCGAAGATCGACGCGCCGACGCGGGCGGTCACGGTCTGCTTGCCGGCGTTGATCATGTCGGCGTCGACTTCCGCCTCGCTGGGGAACGCGCCCATGCCGAGCAGGCCGTTCTCCGACTGGAGCATGACGTCGATGCCCTCCGGTACGTAGTTGGCCACCAGGGTCGGGATGCCAATGCCGAGGTTGACGTAGTAGCCGTCCTTCAATTCGCGCGCCACGCGCTGCGCCATCTGTTCGCGGGTAAGTGCCATCTGGGGAAACCTCTTGTCGTTGTAGCGGCCGCCGTCAGGCGCGCAGCGTGCGTTTCTCGATGCGTTTCTCGAAGCGACCCTGGATGATCCGGTCGACGTAGATGCCGGGGGTGTGGATCTGCGTCGGGTCCAGTTCGCCGGGCTCGACGATCTCCTCCACCTCGACCACCGTGATGCGCCCGGCGGTGGCGACCAGCGGGTTGAAGTTCTGCGCGGTGTGGCGATAGACGACGTTGCCGAAATGGTCGGCCTTCCAGCCCTTGACGATGGCGAAGTCGCCGGTGATGGCCGGTTCGAGGATGTAGTGGCGGCCATTGAACTCGCGCGCCTCCTTGCCCTCGGCGACCGGGGTGCCGTAGCCGGTGGCGGTGAAGAAGGCCGGGATGCCGGCGCCGCCGGCGCGGATCTTCTCGGCCAGCGAGCCTTGCGGGGTCAGTTCGACTTCCAGCTCGCCACTGAGCAGTTGTTGCTCGAACAGGGCGTTCTCGCCGACGTAGGAGGCGATCATCTTGCGGATCTGCCGGTCTTCCAGCAGCACGCCGAGGCCGAAACCGTCGACGCCGCAGTTGTTCGAGACCACCGTGAGGTCCCTGACCCCGCGCCGGCGGATTTCCGCGATCAGGTTCTCGGGAATCCCGCAGAGGCCGAAGCCCCCGGCGAGGACGGTCATGCCGTCGGTCAGGCCTTCGAGGGCCTCTTCGTAACTGCCTACTCGCTTGTCGAGTCCGCTCATGCTGCTGTGCCTCTTCCGGCTCTTGTGATTGTGCGTGCGGCAGTCTGACTGCCGGGTCGCACAGAGCTTCTCCGCTGCGGACTGATTTGTTAAGTTTGTTTTTCCAATCCATTGATGAGAAAAACAAATAAATGACCGTCAAGCAGTTGCGCGCCTTCCTCGCCGTGGCGCAGAGCCTCAGCTTCGCCCAGGCCGGCGAACGCCTGCACCTCTCCCAGCCGGCCCTGAGCCTGGCGATCAAGAGCCTGGAGGAAAGCCTCGGCGGTCCGCTGCTGGAACGTACCACCCGCAGCGTCAGCCTCACCCCCGAGGGCGAGACCCTGCTGCCGCTGGCGCTGCGCCTGCTGGCCGACTGGGACAATACCGAGGAATTGCTGCGCCAGCACTTCACCCTGCAACTGGGCAAGGTCTCCATCGCCGCCATGCCCTCCTTCGCCGGCAACCTGCTGCCGCTGGTCTTGAAGACCTTTCGCGAACGCCACCCGCGGGTCAACGTGGCGGTGCACGACGTGATCAACGAGCAGGTGCTGGAGATGGTCCGCAACCGACGCGTCGAGCTGGGCATCGCCTTCGAGCCGGAGTCCCTGGAAAACCTCGAGTTCACCCCGTTCTACAGCGACCGCTTCGTCGCCGTGGTGCCGACCGGCTCGCCGCTGTCCGGGCAGGAGCGGATCAGTTGGCGCGAACTGCTCGGCGAGCCCTTCATTACCCTGCAACGCCCCTCGGCGGTGCGCCTGCTCCTGGAAGAAAGCGTGGCCGCCGAGCACGGCCGCTTGCCGGTGGCGTTCGAGAGCCACCAACTGGTCACGGTCGGGCGGATGGTCGCCCAGGGACTGGGTGTCAGCGCCGTGCCGACCCTGTGCATCCAGCAGATGCAGGAACTCGGCGCGCGCTGCCTGCCGCTCTACGCGCCGCAGGTGCAGCGACGGGTCGGCCTGCTGCGGCTGAGCGAGCACAAGCTGTCCACCGCCGCCCAGGCTCTCAGCGACGTGCTGCTGCATGGCACCGACTGGCGCTCGCTGGCGCTGCCGCAGGACCAGTCCACGGAGTGAGGCAGGCAGCGGCGGGTCCGGTTATGCTTCCTGCATGTCCCGGAACAACAACAAGGACGGACACGCCATGCCCGCACCGCTCTGGAGCCCTTCCGCCGAACGCATCGCCGCCAGTCGCATGGAGGCCTTCCGGCGCTTCGTCAACCAGCGCCATGCCCTCGGTCTGGCCGACTACCCGGCGCTGCATGCCTGGAGCGTGGAGCGGCGCGAGGCGTTCTGGCAGGCCATCGTCGACTTCTTCGAGGTGCGCTTCCAGCAACCGCCGCGTGCGGTCCTCGAGGAAGGCGCGCAGATGCCCTCGGCGCGCTGGTTCCCCGGCGCCACGCTGAATTTCGCCGAACACCTGCTGCGCCGCCGCGATGATGCCCCGGCGCTGATCGCGGTGAGCGAAGACGGTCGCCGCGAGGTGCTCAGCCACGCCGAACTGGCCCGTCACGTGGCGGGCCTGCAGAAGCGCCTCGCCGCCCTGGGCATAGGCCCCGGCGACCGGGTCGCCGCGCTGATGCCGAACACCTGGCAGACCGTGGTCGGCATGCTCGCCACCGCCAGCCTCGGCGCGACCTGGTCGAGCTGCTCGCCGGACTTCGGTACCCAGGGCGTGATCGACCGCTTCGGCCAGATCGAACCGCGCGTGCTGATCGCCTGTGCCGGCTACCGCTACGCCGGCAAGTCGCTGGACCTCACCGCCAAGCTCAACGAGGTGCTCGCCGACCTGCCCGGCCTGGAGCAACTGCTGGTGGTGCCCTACGACCGTCCGCAGGCGCAGCCGCAGGACTACCGCTGCCAGGCGCAGGTCGCGCTGTGGGACGGGTTCTACCAGGCCGAGGGCGAGCCGGTCTTCACCCCGGTGCCCTTCGAGCAGCCGCTGTACATCCTCTATTCGTCGGGCACCACCGGAGTCCCCAAGTGCATCGTCCATGCCACCGGCGGCGTGCTCCTGCAACATCTCAAGGAGCACGGCCTGCACACCGATCTGGGCGACGGCGACCGGCTGTTCTACTACACCACCTGCGGCTGGATGATGTGGAACTGGCTGGCCTCCGGTCTGGCGGTGGGCGCCAGCCTGGTGCTCTACGACGGCTCGCCGTTCCACCCCGGCCCCGAGCGCCTGCTGGACCTCATCGACGCCGAGGACATCGCCGTGTTCGGCGCCAGCGCCAAGTACCTGGCGGCGCTCGAGAAGGCCGGCGTGCGCCCGCGCCACAGCCACCGCCTGGACAGCCTGAGGACACTGCTCTCCACCGGTTCGCCGCTGGCCCACGAAAGCTTCGACTACGTCTATCGCGAGCTGAAGAGCGACCTCTGCCTGTCGTCGATCTCCGGCGGCACCGACATCGTTTCCTGCTTCGCCATCGGCAACCCGGTGCTGCCGGTGTGGCGCGGCGAACTGCAATGCAAGGCGCTGGGCATGGCCGTGGAAATCTGGGACGACGACGGCCGCCGCCTCGCCAGCGGCAAGGGCGAGCTGGTCTGCACCCGGCATTTCCCGTCGATCCCGCTGGGCTTCTGGAACGACCCGGATGGCTCCAGGTTCCACGACGCCTACTTCGCCAGCTTTCCCGGCGTCTGGGCCCATGGCGACTACGCCGAGGAAACCGCCCACGGCGGGCTGGTCATCCACGGCCGCTCCGACGCGGTGCTCAATCCCGGCGGCGTGCGCATCGGCACCGCGGAAATCTACCGCCAGGTGGAAAAGGTCGAGGAAGTCCTCGAGTCCATCGCCATCGGCCAGGACTGGCAGGGCGATGTGCGTGTGCTGCTGTTCGTCCGCCTGCGCGACGGCGTGCGACTCGACGAGCCGCTGCGTGAACGCATCCGCCAGACCATCCGCGCCAACGCCACGCCGCGCCACATACCGGCGAAGATCATCCAGGTCGCCGATATCCCGCGCACCCTGAGCGGCAAGATCGTCGAGCTTGCGGTGCGCAACGTGATCCACGGCCGCCCGGTGAAGAACACCGACGCCCTGGCCAACCCGCAGGCGCTGGAGCTTTATCGCGACCTCGCCGAACTGCGCGACTGAAGCCGCGGCGAGCCTGGGCTAGAATGCGCGTTCCGTGCTACCGCAAAAGGTAATCCCATGCCCGTCGCCATGGCCCGCCACATCCTGGTCAAGACCGAAGCCGAGGCCGCGCAACTGAAGCAGCGCCTGGCCAAGGGCGAGGACTTCGCCACACTGGCGAAGAAGCATTCGACCTGCCCGTCCGGCAAGCGCGGCGGCGACCTCGGCGAGGTGCGTCCGGGGCAGATGGTCAGGTCCATCGACAATGCCATCTTCAGGAAACCCGTGGGCGTGCTCCAGGGTCCGCTGAAGAGCCAGTTCGGCTACCATCTCCTGGAAGTGTATTTCCGCGACTGAACCGCCACCGGAGCGTCCATGACCGCCGACCAGATCGCCGCCTTCTGCCTGCAACTGCCCGGCGCCCGGGAAGACCTCAAGTGGGGTTCGAACCGGGTGTTCTCGGTGGCCGGCAACAAGATGTTCGCCATCCTCGACTTCGTCGACAAGGACGGCGGCCTGGCCTTCAAGGTCGGCAGCGAGCTGTTCCTCGGCTATGTCGACCGCCCCGGCATCCGTCCGGCGCCCTACCTGGCGCGCGCGCACTGGATCGTCATGGCCCGCCCCTACCCGATGAAGGCGGCGGAGTTGCGCGAGGCCCTGGTCCGTTCCCATCAACTGGTGGTGGCGCGCCTGCCCAAGCGCCAGCGCCTCGGCCTGGTACTCGACGCATGAGTCGCGACCGTCTGTACACCTGGGCCGGCCTGTGGCGCTCGCCGTCGTCCAGCTGGGAGGCCCTGCGCCTGGAGGACGACCAGGCGGAAAGCCAGTTGCGCGCGCCGGACGAACGCAGCGGCCTGCCCTACCAATTGGACTACCGGCTGCGCTGGGACGCCGACTGGCATCTGCGTGAGGCGGTGTTCCACGTCGAAAGCGAAACCGGGGTGCGCAAGCTGCACCTGCTCGCCGATGGCCGCGGCCACTGGCAGGACGGCGACGGCGAAGCGCTACCGGCATTCGACGGTTGCCTGGACATCGATATTTGGCCAAGCCCCTTCACCAACACCTTCCCGATCCGCCGCCTGGGCCTGGCCGATGGCCAGCGCGCGGAAATCCGCGCGCTCTACATCGAGGCCCCGGCCCTGGAGCCGCGTAGCATGCGCCAGGCATACACCCGTCTGGACGCCAGCCACTACCTCTACGAGAACCTCGAAGGCAGCGCGTTCAAAGCGGTACTGCTGGTGGACGAACAGGGCCTGGTGATCGATTACCCGGGTCTCTTCCAGCGTCTCTGAACGCGCTAGCGCCGGGCACCGCGCGTCGCCGATAGCCCGGCGAATCCGTTAGCCTGCTTTCATTCGTCATCTGCAACGGTCATCATGGCGGACCGCGACAACCCACTGCGACCGCGTTTCCCACATGTCCGTCGATATCCGCCCCACCCCGCCGGCGCAGGACAGCGCCCGGCAGAACGTCACCCTGCAGATCGTCTCGGTGGTGATGTTCACCTTCATCGGCTACCTGACCATCGGCATCCCGCTGGCGGTGCTGCCCGGCTACGTGCACGACGACCTCGGCTACGGCTCGGTGCTGGCCGGCCTGGTGATCAGCCTGCAGTACCTCGCCACCCTGCTCGCCCGGCCCTACGCCGGGCGCGTCATCGACGGCCTCGGGCCGAAGCGCGCGGTGCTCTACGGCATGGCCGGCAGCGCCGCGAGCGGGCTGTTCATGCTGCTCTCGGTGGCGATCCAGGGCTGGCCGGCGCTGAGCCTGGCCAGCCTGCTGGTCGGCCGCCTGGTACTCGGCGCGGCGGAAAGCCTGGTCGGCTCGGCGGCGATCGGCTGGGGCATCGGCCGGGTCGGCGCGCCGCACACCGCCAAGGTGATTTCCTGGAACGGCATCGCCAGCTACGGCGCCATCGCCCTCGGGGCGCCGCTAGGGGTGCTGCTGGTGCAGTGGCTGGGGCTGTGGAGCATGGGCGCGTCCATCGTCCTGCTCGGGGCGCTCGGCTTCGCCCTGGCCTGGCCGAAGTTGCCGGCGCCGCTGGTGCACGGCGAGCGACTGCCGTTCCACCATGTGCTCGGCCGGGTCACCCCGCACGGTATGGGCCTGGCGCTGGGGGCGATCGGCTTCGGCACCATCGCCACCTTCATCACCCTTTACTACGCCAGCCGTGGCTGGGCCAACGCAGTGCTCTGCCTGAGTGCCTTCGGCGGTTGCTTCATCGGCGCCCGGCTGTTGTTCGCCAATAGCATCAACCGGCTCGGCGGCTTCCGCGTGGCGATCATCTGCCTCGGCGTCGAAAGCCTCGGCCTGCTGCTGCTGTGGAGCGCGCCGAATCCCTGGGTCGGCCTGGCCGGCGCGGCCCTCACCGGCTTCGGCTTCTCCCTGGTGTTCCCGGCGTTCGGCGTGGAAGCGGTGAACCTGGTACCGGCTTCCAACCGTGGCGCGGCGCTGGGCGCCTACTCGCTGTTCGTCGACCTGTCGCTGGGCATCACCGGGCCGCTGGTGGGCTTCGTCGCCAACCTGTTCGGCTTCCGCTCGATGTTCCTCTTCGCCTGCCTGGCCTCGCTCGGCGGGCTGGCCCTGGCCGTCGCACTGCACCGGCGCAGCCGCCGGCCTGGCTAGGGCGTGCACCGTCCCAGGCGGCGGTACGCGTTCTAGAGCTCGCCGAGCAAGGCGCTCAGGGCCGCGCGCAGCTTGCCGGGCTTCAGCGGCTTGTTGAGCAGCGGCACGCCCAGGCGGGCCAGCGCGCGACGGCAATCGTCGCTGCGGTCGGCGGTGATCATCACCGCGGCGATCTCCGCGCCGTAGTCCTCGCGCAAGGCGCCCAGCAACTGGCAACCGGTAGCGCCGTGGTCCAGGTGGTAGTCGACCAGGATCGCATCCGGCGCGCGGCCATCGAGCGCCTTGCGCGCGCCTTCCAGGTCGGTGGCGGTAAGCACCTCGCAGCCCCACTGGCCGAGCAGCGCGGACATGCTGAAGAGAATCTCGGTCTCGTTGTCCACCACCAGCAGCCGCCGTCCCGGCAGCGGATCACCAGCCGAAACCCGCGCAATCGCCTCGCCGGGTGCTGGCCGCGCCGGCTTGCGGACCAGCGGCACCTCGATGGCGAACAGCGAGCCTCGGCCGGGAGTCGAATGCACCTCGATGCGGTAGCCGAGGATGCCGGCGATACGGTCGACGATGGCCAGCCCGAGTCCGACGCCACGGCGCTCGGAAGCGCGCCCGGCGTCCAGTTGGTTGAACTCGAGGAAGATCGCCTGCAACTGGTCGGCGGGGATGCCCCGGCCAGTGTCCCACACCTCCAGGCGTACCTTGCCGCCACGCCGGCGCGCCCCCAGCAGCACGCTGCCGCGCTCGGTGTAGCGGCAGGCGTTGCTGAGCAAGTTGCGCAGGATCCGCGACAGCAGGCGCGCATCGGTGCGCACTGCCAGTCGCGGGATCCGCGCACGCAGGGCCAGGCCGGCGGCACGCGCGACTTCCTCGAACTCCGAGGCCAGCGGAGCGAGCAGTTCGTCGAGGGAATAGTCGTCCAGGTCCGGACGGATCGCGCTCTGGTCGAGCCGGGCGATTTCCAGCAGGTCGGTGAGCAAGGTCTCGGCACCTTCCAGGGCCAGGTGGGTGCGCTCCACCAGTTGCAGTTCGGCGGCCGGCAGGCCCCGTTCGCGCAGGGTGTCGACCAGCAGCCGCGCCGCGTTGAGCGGTTGCAGCAGGTCGTGGCTGGCGGCGGCGAGGTACTTGTCCTTGCTGTGGTTGGCGGCTTCGGCGGCGTCGCGCGCCTGGCGCAACTGGCGGTTGAGCTCTTCCAGCTCGTGGGTGCGCTCGGCTACCCGCCGCTCCAGCTCCTCGTTCATGGTCTGCAGGCGCTGCTGGGCCTGGACCCGCTCGGTGATGTCGGCGACGAAACCTTCGACCAATTCTTCCTCGTCGTGCCTGAGCAGCAGGTTCATCAATACCTCGATGTGACTGCCGTCCCTGCGCCAGAGGCGCGTCTCGTAGCCGAACAGGCCGCCGCGCTCGCGCAGCAGCGCGCGGATCCGTCGCATCTCGGCCTCGCCGCCGACGAACAGTTGCCCGGCCATGTCCTCCAGCGACCAGAGCACCTGTTGCGGATCGTCGTAGCCGAGCATCTGCGCCAGCGCCGGATTGGCGGCGCGCAGCCCCTGGCCGAGGCTGGCCTGGAAGATGCCGTGCACCGCGTGCTCGAACAGCCATTTGTAGCGGTTGCGCTCGGCCTCCAGCTCCTCCAGGCGCGCCAGCAGCTCCGGGTAGTGGCTCTTGCGCGCGGAGTGGCTGCCCAGGCCGAGTAACCCGGCCAGGGCCTCCTGCTGCTGCTCAGAGGGCCTCGCCATAGACCACCTCGACATCGCGCTGGCTCGACTCGCGCGGGTTGGTAAGGATGCACGGGTCCTGCATCGCGTGGCGCGAGAGGAAAGGAATGTCGGAGCTGCCGACCCCGTGCAGGGCGAGGCTCTCGTGGAAACCCACGGCGTGCTTGAAGGCGATCAGGTGGTCCACCAGGCGCTGGCGGACCTGCCCCTGGGTCAGACCGCGGCAATCGATGCCGAAGGTCTCGGCGATCACCTTGAAGCGTTCCGGCGCGGCGCTGTAGTTGAACGCCACCACGTGTTCGACCAGCGCCGCGTTGCACAGGCCGTGGGGCAGGTCGAGATAGCCGCCGAGGCTGTGCGACATGGCATGCACCGCGCCGAGGATGGCGTTGGAGAAGGCCAGCCCGGCCTGCATGCTCCCGAGCATGATCTTCTCGCGCAGGGCGATGTCGCCGGGGTTGGCGATCATCTGTACCAGATTGCCATCGATCAGGCGCATCGCTTCCAGCGCGTGGGGATCGGTCAGCGGCCCGTGGCCGGTGGAGACGAACGCCTCGATGGCGTGTACCAGTGCATCGATGCCGGTACAGACCGAAAGGAAGGGATCCATGGTCAACGTGGTTTCCGGGTCGATCAGCGAGACGTCAGGCACAACCGCCTTGCTCACCACGGAGAACTTCATGCGCTCGTCCTGGTTGGAAATGATCACGAACTGCGAGACGTCCGCCGAAGTCCCGGCGGTGGTCGGGATCAGGATCAGCGGCGGACTCGGCACCCGCAGCCGGTCGACGCCTTCGAACTCGAGGATGCTGCGGCCATGGGCGGCGACGATGCCGATGCCCTTGGCGCAATCCATCGGGCTGCCGCCGCCCACCGCGACGATCACGTTGCAGCCCTCGCTGCGATAGAACTCGGCGCCGAGCATCACCTCGTCGACCCGGGGGTTGGGCGAAACGTCGGTATACAGGCAGTAGTCGATGCCCTGTCCCTCCAGGCTTGCCTGGATGTCGGCGACCCAGCCGGCGGCGAGCACGCCGGGGTCGGAGACCAGCAGGACCTTGCGCGCACCGAAGGTCTTCACGTAGTTGGCGACGCTGTGCCGGCAGCCGGCGCCGAAGATGATCTCGGGCGAGACGAATTTACGCAGTTGGCTGAGGTCGTGGCTCATCTGACAGACCATTCTTATTGTTATCGGACATTGCCGGCAGCCTACTGCATTCGTCGGTTATTGCAATGCGACCTTGGCGGCCCTTTCAATCCTCCAGCAGGCCCAGGTAGAAGCGCCATTCCGCCAGCAGCGCATGGGCGCGATTGGCCGGCTGGCGGAAACCGTGGCGCTCCTGCGGATAGCGGTGGCACTCCACGCGCACGCCGCTGCGCCGCAGGCCGGCGACCATCGCCTCGGTCTGCTCCGGCACCACCACCGCGTCGAGCCCGCCCTGGAAGAACACTACCGGCGCGCGGATACGCCCGACCTGAAGCACCGGGCTGCGCACCAGGTAGCGACGGCGCTGGCGCAGCGGGTCGCCAATCAGCCAGTCGAGGTAGTCACCCTCGAACTTGTGGGTGCAACGCGCCAGTGCCAACGGATCGCTGACCCCATAGAGACTGGCGCCGCCGCGCAGGCCATCGAGGCAAGCCAGGGCGCGCAACGCGCTGTAGCCTCCGGCGCTGGCGCCACGGACGAAGACCCGGGCGCGGTCGATCCATCCCTCCGCGTCCAGCTGCGCCAGCGCGGCCTCGATATCGCGCAACTCCAGGCGCCCCCACTGGCCGCGCAAGCGCTGCCGATAGGCGCGGCCGTAGCCGCTGCTGCCCCGGTAGTTCAGCGCCGCCACGGCGAAACCGCGCTGGGTCCAGAACTGCAGGCCGGCATCGAACGCCGGCGAATGCATCGAGGTCGGTCCGCCATGCAGCCACACCAGCAGCGGCGGTGGTCGTCGGGGATCGACGCGGCGGCGGGCATTGCGCGGCGGATAGAAGAAACCGTGGCCGTTTTCGCCGTTGCCCAGCCCATAGACGAAGGCCTGCGGATGCGACAGGTCGTCCTCCGCCAGCGGTCGCTCGCCGCCACGCAGCACCTCGACACGCAGCTCGTCGCGATGGATCGCCAGCAGCGCCGGCAGGCGCCCGGCCGCCGCCGCGATGCAGTAGAACGCCCGGGCATCCGCGGCCAGTCCGGCGAACCGGTTCCAGTCCGCGGCCAGGCGCCGCTCGCTGCCGTCCGCTTCACGCAGGAACAGTTGCCCGCCGCCGGCCTCGACGCGACTGAGCAGCAGCCTTCCCTCTCCCAGCGGCAGGTAGCTGCAAGCGCCCAATTGCCAGGGCGCGCCAGCGTGGTCGGCATCGGCGAAGCGGCCGGCCAACGCTACCTCGGCGCAGGGACGCCACCAGCCGTCGCGGTCGCTCAGCCAGTGAAGGCGGCCGGCGGGATCGAAGCGTGGTTGCTGGATCGACTCGCCGCCTCCGGCTCCGGCCAGGCAGCGCGTACGCCCATTCTCCGCCAGGCCCAGGCGGGTCTCGGTCCAGGGCTGGTGCGGACGGTCCCATTCGATCCAGGCCAGCCGCCGCCCCTGGCCGGCGGCACGCGGCGCGGCGTAGAAATCGGCGCCCTCGACCAGCACCCGGCGCGCGCCATCGGCGTCCAGGCGCACGATGCGATGCACGACCCCGGTCGGCCCATGGCTCTCTTCCACCGCCAGCAGGGCATCCCAGGCATCGACGTAGGCCAGGTCGCCGTAGCGACACTGCGCCCCGCCGCCCAGCACTTGGGCTGCGCGGCCCGCTCGCCAGCGGCGTACCTGCTGGTCGGTTTCGTCGACCCAGGCCAGCCCGTCGAGCGTCACGCAGCAGGCGCCGCCGCCGTACTCGTAGACCCGGCTGCGCACCGAGCCGTCCGGCGCGGTGGGCTCCTCCAGCACGCCGTCGCGCCACAGGTACAGGCGCGAGCGCGCGCTGGCCGGATCGAATTCCACCCAGGCCAGCCCGCCATGGGCCGCCTTCAGCTCGCTGAAATCGCGCCCGGCGGCCACCGCGCGCTCGGCGCTCCAGTCGCTCGGCCAGTCGCCGTAGTCGACCATTGCCTCAGGCCTTGCAGATCAGGCGTGACACGCGCTGGTTGCGCCAGGTCAGCGCGTCCAGGCCAAGCGGCGCCTCCTCGGCCTGGCGACGGGCCGCGAGGATCAGGTCGTGCCGTGCCGACTTGGCGCAGACCGGGTCGGTGGCGTCGGCATCGCCGGTGAGGAGGAACGCCTGGCAGCGGCAGCCGCCGTGGTCCCTCTCCTTCTCCTCGCAGGAACGGCAGGGTTCGGGCATCCAGGCGTCGCCGCGGTAACGGTTGAAGCCGAACGATTCGTACCAGATGTGGCGCAGGCTGTGCTCGCGCACGTTGGGAAACTGCACCGGCAATTGCCGCGCGCTGTGACACGGCAGCGCGGTGCCGTCGGGGGTGATGTCGAGGAATACGCTGGCCCAGCCGCCCATGCAGGCCTTCGGCCGTTCCTCGTAGTAGTCGGGGGTGACGAAGATCAGCTTGCACGGGTTGCCTTCGGCGGCCAGCCGCTGGCGGTATTCGGCGGTGATCCGCTCGGCGCGCTCCAGTTGGGCGCGGGTCGGCAGCAGCCCGGCACGGTTCAGCGCGGCCCAGCCGTAGAACTGGCAAGTGGCGAGTTCGACGTAATCGGCTTCCAGCTCGATGCACAGCTGGATGATCCGCTCGATGTTGTCGATGTTGTGCCGGTGGGTGACGAAGTTGAGCACCATCGGATAGCCGTGCGCCTTCACCGCGCGGGCCATCGCCAGTTTCTGGGCGAAGGCCTTGCGTGAGCCGGCGAGCAGGTTGTTCACTTCTTCGTCGGCGGCCTGGAAGCTGATCTGCACGTGGTCCAGCCCGGCCTCGGCGAAGCGCGCCAGGCGTGCCTCGTCGAGGCCGATGCCGGAGGTGATCAGGTTGGTGTAGAAGCCCAGGCCGCGCCCTGCCTCGATCAGTTCGGCGAGGTCCTGGCGCAGCAGCGGCTCGCCGCCGGAGAAACCGAGCTGTGCGGCGCCCAGCTCGCGGGCCTGGCGGAACACCTCGATCCATTCCGCGGTACTCAGCTCGGCGCCCTCGCGGGCGAATTCCAGCGGGTTCGAGCAGTACGGGCACTGCAACGGACAGCGATAGGTCAGCTCGGCCAGCAGCCAGAGCGGCGGCCCCACGCTTTCACTGCAGCTCGATCCAGAATTGCGCATGGGCCACCTCGAGGAACGCCAGGATGTCTTCGTCTATGCCGGGGACTTCGGGGAAACGCTCGCGCAGCGCCGCGACGATGGCCGCCACGTCGCGGCGGCCATCGACCAGCTTGAGGATTTCCCCGGCGCTGTCGTTGAGCTTGACCATGCCTTCGGGGTAGAGCAGCACATGGCAGTCCTGGGCCGGTTCGAACTGGAAGCGGAAGCCCCGGCGCAGCATCGGCACGCTGTCGAGCGACGGCAGGCTCATGATGCCAGCCCCCGATGCCAGACCCGCTCGCGGGTCACCGTGTGGTACGGCGGGCGTTCGAGTTCGTAGGCCATGCTCATCGCGTCGAGCATGCTCCACAACACGTCCAGCTTGAATTGCAGGATATCCAGCATGCGTTCCTGTGCCTCGCGGGTCCGATAGTGCTCCAGGGTGATCCGCAGGCCGTGCTCGACGTCGCGCCGGGCCTGGGCCAGGCGACTGCGGAAATACTCGTAGCCGGCCGCCTCGATCCACGGATAGTGGCGCGGCCAGCTGTCCAGCCGCGACTGGTGGATCTGCGGGGCGAAGAGTTCGGTCAGCGAACTGCTCGCCGCCTCCTGCCAACTGGCGCGACGGGCGAAGTTGACGTAGGCGTCGACGGCGAAGCGCACGCCGGGCAGCACCCGCTCCTCGGACAGCACCTGCTCGCGCTCCAGGCCCACCGCTTCCGCCAGACGCAGCCAGGCCTCGATGCCGCCCGCCTCGCCGGGGGCGCCGTCGTGGTCGAGGATACGCTGGATCCACTCGCGGCGGACCTCGCGGTCGGGACAGTTGGCCAGGATCGCCGCGTCCTTCAGCGGGATGTTGACCTGGTAGTAGAAACGGTTCGCCACCCAGCCCTGGATCTGTTCGCGACTGGCACGGCCCTCGTACATCGCGACATGGAACGGATGGTGGATATGGTAGTAGCGTCCCTTGTCGCGCAGCGCCCGTTCGAATTCGGCGCGATCCATGGCGGCACGGCTCATGTTGGCCCCCTACAGCTGGATGTGCATGCCATCCCAGGCCACTTCGATGCCACTGGCATCCAGTTCGGCGCGTTCTGCCGAAGCGGTGTCGAGGATGGGATTGGTGTTGTTGATGTGGATGAGCACCTTGCGCGCGGCCGGCACCTTCGCCAGCACCTCGAGCATGCCGCCCGGCCCGCTCTGCGCCAGGTGCCCCATCTGCCGGCCGAGCTTGTCGCCGACCTCGCAGACCAGCATCTCGTCATCGCGCCAGAGCGTACCGTCCACCAGCAGGCAGTCGGCGCGGCGCATCCATTCGAGCAGCGCCTCGTCCACCTCGCCGAGGCCCGGCGCATAGAACAGGGTACCGGCGCTATCGAGGTCCTCGACGAACAGGCCGATGTTGTCGCCCGGATGGGGGTCGCCGCGATGCGGGGAATACGGCGGCGCGCTGCTGCGCAGGGGGATCGCGGTGAAGCGCAGGCGCGGACAGGCCGGAATGGCGAAAGGCTCGCCATCGAGGGCGATCGGCCGATGGCGCAGGCCGCCGTTCCAGTGGGAAAGCATAGGGAACAGCGGGAAGCCTTCGCTGAGGTCCTGGTGGACCATCTGCGTGCACCAGACTTCGTGCGGGCAGCCTTCGCGCAGGCTGAGCAGGCCGGTGGTGTGGTCGATCTGGCTGTCGAGCAGGACGATCGCGCCGATCGCCGTATCGCGCGGCCGACGCGCCGGCTGGAGGGCCGGGAAGGCGGCGATCTGGGCACGGATGTCGGGCGAGGCGTTGCAGAGGATCCAGCGCTCGCCGTCGTCGGACAGGGCGATGGAGGATTGCATGCGTGGCTGGGCCGCTACGCTGCCGTCGCGGACTCCGCGACAGTTGCGGCAGTTGCAGTTCCACTGGGGGAAGCCGCCGCCGGCGGCCGAACCGAGAATACGGATGTGCATGGGTCTGCCCCGCGGGCTGGAGGGAGGCCCCGGAAGACCGGGGCCGAACGGATCAGCGGTTGGCGAAGTAGAGGGTCACTTCGAAACCGAGACGCAGGTCGGTGAAGCTGGGCTTGGTCCACATGGGGTCGATCCTCTCTGGTGGGGCCGGGCGATTCCGGCAGGTCGAGTTAAACATCAGCGGGGCTCGCTCCGAATGAGACTTTCGAAGGAGTTTTCCCCCTGATTTGGTAGGGACTGCCTGTCCCGCCCAAGGTTCGCCGGGAGAACGCCGTTGCGCCCCCCTGGTTCGCCCTGGTGCAGGGCAGAAGCCTAGTCCATGCAGGGGCGGCGGCGAGGCGAAAAAGACGCGGCCAGGGCCGCGTCGCGCCAGAACCCGCCATGGGGAAAGCCGCGTCGGGACGCGGGACGAGCGCACCCGCAGGTGCCTTGGCGGAAAGGCCGCGGGTCGGAGCGATCCGCGGCGGCTGAGGACCGCTCAGAAGAAGCCCAGCGGGTTGATGTCGTAGCTCACCAGCAGGTTCTTGGTCTGCTGGTAGTGGTCGAGCATCATCTTGTGCGTCTCGCGACCGACGCCGGACTTCTTGTAGCCGCCGAACGCGGCGTGGGCCGGATACAGGTGGTAGCAGTTGGTCCACACGCGACCGGCCTTGATCCCGCGGCCCATGCGGTAGGCGCGGTTGATGTCGCGGGTCCAGAGGCCGGCGCCGAGGCCGTACTCGGTGTCGTTGGCGATGGCCAGGGCCTCGGCTTCGTCCTTGAAGGTGGTGACGCCGACCACCGGGCCGAATATTTCCTCCTGGAACACGCGCATGCCGTTGTGCCCCTTGAGCAGGGTCGGCTGGATGTAGTAGCCGCTGGCCAGGTTGCCTTCGAGCTTCTCGACGCTGCCGCCGGCGAGCAGCTCGGCGCCTTCCTGCTGGGCGATGTCGAGGTAGGAGAGGATCTTCTCGTACTGCTGCTGGGAAGCCTGGGCGCCGACCATGGTCTCGGTGTCCAGCGGGTCGCCGCGCTTGATCGCCCTGACCTTTTTCAGCACCTCCTCCATGAACGCCGGGTAGATCGACTCCTGGACCAGCGCGCGGGACGGGCAGGTGCACACCTCGCCCTGGTTGAAGAAGGCCAGCACCAGGCCCTCGGCGGCCTTCTCGATGAACGCCGGCTCGGCCTGCATGATGTCTTCGAAATAGATGTTCGGGCTCTTGCCGCCCAGCTCGACGGTGGAGGGAATGATGTTCTCCGCCGCGCACTTGAGGATGTGCGAGCCGACCGGGGTGGAACCGGTGAAGGCGATCTTGGCGATGCGCTTGCTGGTGGCCAGGGCCTCGCCGGCCTCCCTGCCGAAGCCCTGGACGACGTTGAGCACGCCCGGCGGCAGCAGGTCGCCGATGAGTTCCAGCAGCACGCAGATGCCCAGCGGGGTCTGCTCGGCCGGCTTGAGCACCACGCAGTTGCCGGCGGCCAGCGCCGGGGCCAGCTTCCAGGCGGCCATCAGCAGCGGGAAGTTCCACGGGATGATCTGCCCGACCACGCCCAGCGGCTCATGGATGTGGTAGGCCACGGTGCTGTCGTTGATCTCGGCAGCGGAGCCTTCCTGGGCGCGGATGCAGCCGGCGAAGTAGCGGAAGTGGTCGGCGGCCAGGGGGATGTCGGCGTTGAGGGTCTCGCGCACGGCCTTGCCGTTGTCCCAGGTCTCGGTGACGGCGAGCAGTTCCAGGTTCTGCTCGATGCGGTCGGCGATCTTCAGCAGGATGTTCGAGCGCTCCTGCACCGAGGTGCGGCCCCAGGCGTCGGCGGCGGCGTGGGCGGCGTCGAGGGCCTTGTCGATGTCCTCGGCGGTGGAACGGGGGAACTCGGCGATCGGCTGGCCGTTCACCGGCGAGGTGTTGGTGAAGTACTGGCCCTTGACCGGAGGCACGAACTCGCCGCCGATGTAGTTGCCGTAGCGAGGCTTGAAGGTGACGACGGCACCGGGGGTTCCGGGCGCTGCGTAGATCATGGCGAAGCTCTCCTGTGTGGTCGTTCCGCCGTGGCGCGGCGGACTCGTGCAAGGGCGCCGCGGTCGGCGGCGAAGGGTCGGGCGCGTCACTCGTCGACGTGCACGCTTTCCAGATAGCTGCGGATCGCCCAGAGGCCTTCCTGGCTGATGAAGTCGGCCATCTTCGGCATGTACACCGCGCCATCGCGCACCGCGCCGTTGATGACCCGCTCCTTGAACCATTCGTCGCCCTCGGCGCCGGTCTCCAGCAGGCGCAGGTCCGGGGCGATGCCGCCGGACTTGGCTTCCAGGCCGTGGCAGCGCGCGCAGTTCTGGTTGTAGGCGGAGGCGCCGATCTCGACGGCGAGGTCGTGCTTGGCGTAGGGCTTGCGGTAGGGGTTGGTGTCGCGCCATTCCTTGCCCAGCGGCTCGAGTCCCTTGGTGTCCACTGCCTGGGGGGTCACATCGCCGTGGGCCAGCGCCAGGCTCGAGAGGCTGAGACCGGCCAGCACCAGCAGGCCGCGCAAGGCGTTGTTCTTGTTCATCACTTCATTCCTCCGGGGAGACAGGACAAGGCACGGGCGCCAAACGGCGCTCATCGCCATCCTAGGAAGCTCCGCCGCGCGCCCGAATCCTGCTTTGGGCGTCCTCGCCTACTCCCTTCGGAGTAGAGCCTCGGAAGGCCTTACGCGGGGCTTTGGCAGCAAGTCCAAGTCATGCCCCGTCCGGGAAGTCTTCCCGGACGAATCGGGCGATCTTCCGTTCCCGTCGGCGCGCCCCGCTTCCACCATGAAGCCGCCGCGGCCCGAGCAGCGGCCTGCCGTTTCTCGACCCTCACTCCAAACGGGAACCCGATCATGACAACAAGAACCTCACCCGCCCCTGCCGGCCTCCTGCGCCCGAGCCTGCACTGCCTCGCCTTCGCCGTCGCCCTGGGCAGCGCTGGCGCCGCGCTGGCCAAGGATGTGACCTGGGAGGACATCGCCAACGACGACAAGACCACCGGCGACGTGCTGCAGTACGGCATGGGCACCCACGCCCAGCGCTGGAGCCCGCTCAAGCAGGTCAACGCCGACAACGTGTTCAAGCTGACCCCGGCCTGGTCGTACTCCTTCGGCGACGAGAAACAGCGCGGCCAGGAGTCCCAGGCCATCGTCAGCGACGGCGTGATCTACGTGACCGCCTCCTACTCGCGGCTGTTCGCCCTCGATGCGAAGACCGGCAAGCGCCTGTGGACCTACAACCACCGCCTGCCCGACGACATCCGCCCGTGCTGCGACGTGGTCAACCGCGGCGCCGCGATCTATGGCGACAAGGTGTTCTTCGGCACCCTCGACGCCTCGGTGGTGGCGCTGAACAAGAACACCGGCAAGGTGGTGTGGAAGAAGAAGTTCGCCGATCACGGCGCCGGCTACACCATGACTGGCGCGCCGACCATCGTGAAGGACGGCAAGACCGGCAAGGTCCTGCTGATCCACGGCAGTTCGGGCGACGAGTTCGGCGTGGTCGGCCGCCTGTTCGCCCGCGATCCGGATACCGGCGAGGAAATCTGGATGCGTCCCTTCGT
Organism: Pseudomonas sp. PS1(2021); assembly: GCF_020405165.1. Lineage (NCBI taxonomy): Bacteria > Pseudomonadati > Pseudomonadota > Gammaproteobacteria > Pseudomonadales > Pseudomonadaceae > Pseudomonas > Pseudomonas sp. PS1(2021). Next base: position 2,404,318 of record NZ_CP084484.1, read on the forward strand.
CGAAGGCCACATGGGCCGCCTGAACGGCAAGGACAGCACGGTGACCGGCGACGTCAAGGCGCCCTCCTGGCCGGACGATCGCAACTCGCCGACCGGCAAGGTCGAGTCGTGGAGCCACGGCGGCGGCGCTCCCTGGCAGAGCGCCAGCTTCGACGCCGAGACCAACACCATCATCGTCGGCGCCGGCAACCCCGGCCCGTGGAACACCTGGGCGCGCACCGCCAAGGGCGGCAACCCGCACGACTACGACAGCCTCTACACCTCCGGCCAGGTCGGGGTGGACCCGAGCAGCGGCGAGGTGAAGTGGTTCTACCAGCACACCCCCAACGACGCCTGGGACTTCTCCGGCAACAACGAACTGGTGCTGTTCGACTACAAGGCCAAGGACGGCAAGATCGTCAAGGCCACCGCCCACGCCGACCGCAACGGCTTCTTCTATGTGGTCGACCGCAGCAACGGCAAGTTGCAGAACGCCTTCCCCTTCGTCGACAACATCACCTGGGCCAGCCACATCGACCTGAAGACCGGCCGCCCGGTGGAGCGCGAGGGCCAGCGCCCGCCGCTGCCGGAACCGGGGCAGAAGCATGGCAAGGCGGTGGAAGTATCGCCGCCGTTCCTCGGCGGCAAGAACTGGAACCCGATGGCCTACAGCCAGGACACCGGCCTGTTCTACGTGCCGGCCAACCACTGGAAGGAAGACTACTGGACCGAGGAGGTCAGCTATACGAAGGGCAGCGCCTACCTTGGCATGGGCTTCCGGATCAAGCGCATGTACGACGACCACGTCGGCAGCCTGCGCGCCATGGACCCGGTCAGCGGCAAGGTGGTCTGGGAACACAAGGAACACCTGCCGCTCTGGGCCGGGGTGCTGGCCACCGCCGGCAACCTGGTGTTCACCGGCACCGGCGACGGCTACTTCAAGGCCTTCGACGCGAAGAGCGGCAAGGAGCTGTGGAAATTCCAGACCGGCAGCGGCATCGTCTCGCCACCGATCACCTGGGAACAGGACGGCGAGCAGTACCTCGGCGTGACCGTCGGCTACGGCGGCGCCGTGCCGCTGTGGGGCGGCGACATGGCCGACCTGACCCGGCCGGTGGCCCAGGGCGGTTCCTTCTGGGTATTCAAGCTGCCCAGCTGGGACAACCGCACCGCCAGCCGCTGATCCCCGCGCCGCGCCCTGCGAGGCGCGGCTTTCCCCGCCTGCGGAGTATCCCGATGAAGACCTTCCTCCTCTGCGCCGCCCTGCTCGGCGCCGGCCTGGCCCAGGCCGCCGACGACATCGACGACGTCCGCGTCATCGCCGGCTGCCGCCTGGAGCCCGGCGCGCGCTGCGCCAAGGCCGACTTGCGCGGCGCCGACCTGCGCAACCTCGACCTCGGCCGCATCGACCTGGCCGGCGCCGATCTCTCCGGCGCCGACCTGCGTCACGCCAGGCTCGACCTGGCCAACCTGGAAAAAGCCAACCTGCGTGGTGCCGACCTCACCCGCGCCAGCCTGCAGCAAGCCAACCTGCGCGGCGCCGACCTCTCCGGCGCCAGGGCGGTGGCGATCCAGGCCTGGGGCCTGTTCGCCCAGGGCGCCCAGTGGCAAGGCGCCGACCTCACCGCCGCCTACCTGGAGTTCGCCCGTCTCAGCGGCGGCCGCCTGCACCAGGCCACGCTGCGCGCCGCCGACCTGGAGATGACCTGGCTGTCCCGCGCCGATCTCAAGGGCGCCGACCTGCGCGACGCCAACCTGCAGGAAGTCAAGCTGGCCGAGGCCAACCTGGAAGATGCCGACCTGCGCGGCAGCAAGGTGCGCTTCGGCAACTTCCAGGGCAGCAACATGCAGGGTTGCAAGGATTGCCCCGCGGGCTGGCAGTGAAGCGCCGGACAGCAGCGACGGCCCCCTAGCCGAGGCTGCCGCGAGCCTCCTCGGCGAGCGGCAGCGGCAGGCCCAGCCGCAGCACGCCGCTGTCGATGGCCCGGTGCACCAGTTCCGCCTGGGTACTCACCTGCAACTTCTGCTTGAGCAGGCTGACATGGTTGGACACGGTCTTGGCGCTTACCCCCAGGTGCTCGGCCACCTCGCGCAGGGCCAGGCCACGCGCGAGCAGGCGGAAGATCTCGAACTCGCGACGGGTCAGCCCGCGCAACGCTGCCCCGCCCTGCTCTTCCCACGACTGGCAGGCCAGGCGCGTGGCCAGGGGCTGCTCCAGATAGAGCTGGCCGGCGAGCACTCGCCGTATCGCCTCCAGCAGCACCGTCGGCGCCGCTCGCTTGGTCACGTAGCCGCGGGCACCGGCATCCAGCGCCTGGCGCACCAGGGCCAGTTCGTCGTGGAGGCTGAAGAACAGCACACGCAACTGCGGCAGGCGCTGGCGCAGCCGGCGAGTCAGTTCCAGGCCGCTGATGCCCGGCAGGCCGAGATCGACGATGACCAGCGAAGGAATTTCCCGCTGCACCGCCTGCAAGGCTTCTTCGCCGTCGCCGGCCTCGTTCACCTCCACGTCGGGGAGCAGCCCGCGCAACAGCGCGGCCAGCCCTTCGCGGACCACGAAATGATCGTCCACCAGCAGGACCTTCATCGTCCTCTCCTCTCAGTCATCGCGTTCCAGCGGCATCCGCAGGCGCAACGCCAGGCCCTGTCCGGGACGGCTGCGCAGGCTCAGTTCAGCGCCCAGGCAGCGCGCGCGCTGGCGCATCGAGTCCAGGCCGAAGCCGGGTGCCGGGTCCGCCGCGCAGCCGCGACCGTCGTCGCGTACGCTCAGGTAGAGAAAGCCGCCACGGCATTGCAGGCGGATCCGCACGCGGCTGGCGCCGGCATGCCGGGCGACGTTGTTCAGCGCCTCCTGCAACAGGCGGTAGAGATGGGTCCCGGCCGCCGCATCCAGGGGCGGCAGCGGACCGCCCAGGCGCAGCTCGCAGGCGATGCCCTGGCCTTCCTGCCAGTCCGCCACGCAGGCGCGCAGCGCCTCGTCCAGCGACTGGCGTTGCAGGGCCGGCGGCGGTAGACCGCGCAGCAGCGCGCGGAAGCTGTCGTCCAGCCCCTGGCAGTAGCGCTCCAGGCGTGCCAGCGCCGGCTGCCCGTCGCCTGCCGTGCAGCGCAGCAACAACAGTTGGGTGCGGATGCCCGTCAGGTACTGGCCGATATCGTCATGCACCGCCTGGGCCAGCAAGCGCCGCTCGCGCTCCTGCACGGCGAGCAGCCAGCGGTACTCCGCCGGGCCGGCGGGTCGCAGGTCATCCATGGCGTGGCTCAGGGGGCGATCCGACAGGCCTGTCCGACGGCGCAGGCGGCAGGTCTTTCCTGGCCGAGGTGGCGGGAATAGAGGAAATCGAACCCGAGCAGGCTGAGGATCAGCAGGATGGGCAACACCAGGGTGACGGCGATGCGCATGGCGGCGACTCCTGTCCATTGTCGTTGTCGAGACATGCTAGGACGCGCGGAGCCACGGCGTGCTACTACCTTGGTACTGCCGGGCCGCTACTTTTGCGCGGCCACCCGCCTCCAGCCGCCCTTGCGGGCGCCGCCGATGCAGCAGGAGCGCTGCGCAAGCGCCTGGTCCTGCTACTTTGGTACTGGTTCACCCCTCCGGACGTCGAATTTCCAAAGCAGCGCGCCTGCCCTGTAATGACGCATACAAGAAGAAACGACGAGAAGCCGCCATGCCCCGCCTTGCCTTGCCCCGCGTAGCGCCCGACTACCCTGCGGCGGTCCCGCCGCAGTACCGAGTTCGCCTTCTCCGCCTACCCGGCTGCCGACCGTCCGCGACGCGTCCCCGGCAGCGCGCGGCGGAACGCCCACCCGCTGGGCTATCGCGCCCACGACTGCTACCGTGAGCGCATTCGCATCCGCCCGCGTGCCCCGAGCCGCCACCAGCCGCCCATAACGACAATAACGAGGTGCAGGCCATGTACAAGATCCTGATCGCCGACGACCACCCGCTGTTCCGCGAGGCCATCCACAATGTCATCGCCGACGGATTCCCCGGCAGCGAAGTGATGGAAACCGCCGACCTCGACAGCGCCCTGGGCCTGACCCAGGAACACGACGACCTCGACCTGATCCTGCTCGACCTGAACATGCCCGGCATGCACGGCCTCAACGGCCTGATGAACCTGCGCAACGAGGCCCCGACCATTCCCGTGGTTATCGTCTCCGCCGAGCAGGACAAGCAGGTGGTGCTACAGGCCATCACCTACGGCGCGGTGGGCTTCATCACCAAGTCCTCGCCACGCGCGCAGATGACCGAAGCCATCGAGCAGATCCTCAACGGCAACGTCTACCTGCCCTCGGACGTGATCCGCACCCAGAAGAGTTCGCCGCGACGCAGCGGCCACGAAGAACACGGCATCTCCCCGGAACTGCTCCAGGCCCTGACCCGCAAGCAGCTGCTGGTGCTGGAGCGGATGACCAAGGGCGAGTCGAACAAGCAGATCGCCTACAACCTGGACATCGCCGAGACCACGGTGAAGGCGCACGTCTCGGCGATCCTGCGCAAGCTCAAGGTACACAACCGGGTCCAGGCGATCCTCAGCGCCGGCGACATCGACTTCGCCGCCTACCTGCGCCGCTGAGACCCGCCGATGCCCGACCGCCGTACCCTGCTGCTCACTGTCCTGGCGATGCTGGCCTTCGCCGGCAATTCGCTGCTCTGCCGCGCGGCGCTGAAGGACACCGCCATCGACGCGGTCAGTTTCACCGCCCTGCGTCTCTTCTCCGGCGCCCTCATGCTCGCCGTCCTGCTGCATCTGCGCCGGCGCCCGGCCACGCCCGCGCGCGGCGGCTGGCGCGGGGCGGCGGCGCTGTTCGTCTACGCGGCCGCGTTCTCCTACGCCTACGTGCAGCTGGACGCCGGCACCGGCGCGCTGCTGCTATTCGGCGCGGTACAGGTCACCCTGCTGCTGGCCGGCCTGCTGCGCGGCGAACGGCTGGGCGGACAGGCGCTGCTCGGTTTCCTGCTGGCCCTGGGCGGCCTGCTGTTCCTGTTGCTCCCCGGAGCCAGCGCGCCGCCGCTGGGCGGTGCCCTGCTGATGCTCCTGTCCGGCCTCGCCTGGGGCCTCTATACCCTGCTCGGCCGCGGCGGCGGCGATCCGCTGGCGGTCAGCGCGGGCAACTTCCTGCGTGCCCTTGCCTTCGCCGCCCTGCTGCTCCTGGCATTCCACGGGCAGTTGCGGCTGGACGGCGCCGGGCTGGCCTATGCCCTGCTTTCCGGCGCCCTCGCCTCCGGCCTCGGCTACGCCGTCTGGTACAGCGCACTGCCGGGGCTGACGGCGATCCAGGGCGCCTCGGTGCAGCTCAGCGTGCCGGTGCTCGCCGCCCTCTGCGGCGCCCTGCTGCTCGGCGAGCCGCTCGCCCCGCGATTGCCGCCGGCGACCCTGGCGGTGCTCGGCGGGATCGCCCTGATCCTCGCCCCGCGCCTGGGCCGCGCGGCGCGCGAAGGCGCCTGAATCAGACCGAGGCTTCGCGCTCCAGCAAGTGGCAGAGCGCGGTCTTCAGCTTCATCGGCCGCACCGGCTTGTGCATCAGGGTGTGGCCAAGCTCGCGGACCTGCTGCTTGAGCTCGTTGCTGTAGTTGGCGGTGATCATCAGCGCCGGCAGCGGCGAGCCGCGCCGGGCGTTGATCGCGGCGACCGCGTCGACGCCGTTGCGCTGGTCGTCGAGGTGATAGTCGACGATCAGCAGGTCGGCCTCGGCATGGTAGTTGTCGACCTGTCGCGCCAGGTCTTCCTCCGACAGCGCCGTCACTACCCGGCAGCCCCAGGCTTCGAGCAACGTGCGCATGCCTGCGCAGATCGCCGCATCGTTGTCCAGCACCCACACCCGCGAACCACGCAGGCGCTCGCGCAGGTCGTCCGCGCTGGCCAGCGGCTCGGCGCGACTGCGCGGGGCATGGCGGGCCAGCGGTACCTCGATGGCGAAGCATGAGCCCTTGCCCGGCAGCGAGCCGACCCGGACCCGGTGGCCGAGCATGCGGGCGATCTTGTCGACGATCGCCAATCCCAGGCCGAGCCCGCGGTCCTGGTGACAACGCTGTGACTCGCCGCGCTTGAATTCCTGGAAAATCTCGCCGAGCTTGTCGGCGGCGATGCCCACCCCGGTGTCCCAGACCTCGATCGACAGGCGCTGCCGATGCCGGCGGCAACCCAGCAGCACGCGCCCTCGCGGGGTATAGCGGATGGCGTTGGAAAGCAGGTTGCGAAGGATTCGCGCGAGCAGTTGCTGGTCGCTGCGGACCAGCGCCCCGCAGGCCACGAAGTCCAGGCGTAGCCCTTCGCTGGCGGCTACCTGGCGGTACTCCGCGGCCAGGTTGCCGAGCAGTTCGCCAAGCTCGAACGGGGCGATGTCCGGGGTGATCACGCCGGCGTCCAGCTTGGAAATGTCCACCAGGGTGCCGAGCAGGTTCTCCACGTCCTCCAGCGAATGGCTGATGTTGTTCACCAGCGCCTCGTTATCCCGCGCCGCGCTGCCGCGCTCCTGCAAGGCGCTGGTGAACAGCCGCGCGGCGTTCAGCGGTTGCAGCAGGTCGTGGCTGACCGCCGCGAGGAACTTGGTCTTCGACAGGTTGGCCTGTTCCGCCTCGCGCTTGGCCTCGCGCAGGCGCGCCTCGACCTGGCTGCGCTCGTGGATCTCGCGCTTGAACTGGTCGTTGAGGGTGGTCAGCTCGGCGGTCCGCTCGCGCACCCGCTGTTCGAGGTTCTGGTAGGCCTGGTGCAGCGCCTCGGCGGTCCGCCGGCGCTCGGTGATATCCCGAATCAGCACGAACAGCCCGGCGACCCGGCCGTCGGCCTGGCGGTTCGGCACGTAGGAGCGCTGCATGTAGCGCTCCTCGCCGGACAACGCGGTCTCGGCGATCTCGAAGGTCACGCTTTCGCCGGCCAGGGCCCGCTCGAAGTACGGCTCCAGGCGCCGGCAGTGCTCGGCGCCATGCACGTCGCGCAGGCAGCGGCCGAGCATCGAGCCGCTGGGCCAGCGGTACCACTCCTCGTAGACCTTGTTGGTGAATTCGTAGACCAGTTCGTCGCTGAGATAGGCGATCAGCGCCGGCACCTGGTCGGTGATCAGGCGGATCCAGCGCTCGCTGGCACGCAACGCCTCGGCGTGGCGATAGCGTTCGGTGATGTCGGTGAAGGTGTTGACGAAGCCGCCGGTGGGCAGCGCATGGGTACGGATCTCCAGCACCCGGCCATCGAACAGGCGCTGCTCGCGGGCGCTCAGCGGACTCCCCTGGGAGTCCTGGCTGCGCGGCGTGAGCAACGGCAATTCGCTCTCCGCCATGACTTCGGCGAAGGCCCGGTGCCCGGCGATCGGGGCCAGCCCGCAGAGCTCCAGGAAGCGCCGGTTCCACAACTCCAGCACGCCGTCGGCACCGACCATCGCCACGCCCTGGGAGAGATTGTCCACCGCCCGCTGCAACAGGTGCGACTTCTGCGCCAGCGCCTGCTCGCGGCGCGCGGTCTCGCTGAGCTTGATCTCGGTGACGTCGCTGTAGAGCACCGCCAGCCCGCCGTCGCGGGTCGGTCGCTCGCTCATCCGCAGCCAGCGCTCGTCGCGCAGGCGGTACAGGGTCTGCTGGTCGCCGCCACGCTGCTCCTCGACGATCAGCCCGCCGCTACGCGCCAGCCGGTGCAGTTCGGCGCGACGCATGCCAGGACCGATCCGCGCCCGGCTGTCGATCCACAGCGCGCGGAAGCGCTCGTTGAACAACACGATGCGTTGCTGCGGATCGAACAGGACGAAGGCGTCGGAGATGCTTTCGATGGCGTCGAGCAGATGCTGGTGGGCGGTCTCGGCACGCAGGCGAGCGTCGCTGAGCAACTGGTTGCTGGCCTTCAGTTCGAGCATCGTCTGGCTCAGCGCGTCGGTGCGCTCGCGGACCTGCTCGGCCAGCACCACGGAATACTGGAAGGCGCCGTAGGCCTCGTCGCTCTGCGCGGCGCTCGACTCGATGCGTCCGATCAGCGCCTGGTTGATCCGCTGCAACTTGTGCCGCTCTTCTTCGAGGGCGACGACCCGCGCCTGCAGCTCAGCGACGGACACCTCCGCGGGGTCGGCCAATGGCGACCCCGGTGAAGGTCTGGTTGATATGCATGCCATTGAATTGCTCTCCGTAGGTGTTGAAGCCGATCACCTGCTGGCTGCGGAGAAACGCGGCGGTCGCTTGCGTGTCACCGCCGACCTCCAGCTCCAGGCGCCGCAGGAAGCAGTCGCAACCGATGGTCAGCAACGGCGGTCCGAGGCGCTCGTGGAGGCGGCGGAACTGCGCCTCCAGGTTGGGCAACAGCGGACCGGTGCTCATCGCCGTGAGAACGATGCCGTTCTCCACCGCACAGTAGAACGTCAGGCTCAGGTCCTCGTTGGCCTGCTGGATCGAGCGCACGTAATAGCGTTCGTCGACCCGCACCGCCAGCGGATGCGCGGAGAACAGGGCGAAATCCAGCGCCTGCGGTACCACCCCGACCAGCCGGGCGTATTCCAGCGCCGCCGGCTCGGCGTTGAGTTCGTGGACCCGCCGGCTGCCGCTGTCGGCGCGGGTCACCACCAACTTTTCGGCGCGCGGCACCACGTGATGGGTGGTGAAGACCTCGAAGTCCAGCCAGGTGTTGACCAGCACCACCACTGCCGCCCCGGTATGGAACTGGCCCTGGTGGTAGACATGGGTGTGGGTCAGGTGCCGGTCGTCGCCGGCCGAGCCACCGAAATGCGGGATCGCGCCGAGCGCCGCGCGAAGCGCGGCGAGCACCACCTCTTCGCGGCTGGACAGGCCGTCGAGCAAGGTCAGGGCGAAGCTGTGGTCCTTGATCGGCGCCAGGCCGCCGCGGCGACAGCCGGCCACCAGGGTCTCGACCATCTGCTGCGCGTCCAGCAGGCTGAAGCGCTCCATTTCGTCGATCAGCGCGCTGCTGATGGCGAAGCTGCGCACGTCGAAGCCCACCGCGCTGACGCAGCCGCGCCCGTAGCCCGCCGGAGTGATCTCGCCGGCTGTGGTGCAGCCGACCAGGTCGATGCCGCCGAAGTAGCGTTCGAGCATCTCGGCAAGGGCCGGCAGGTCGTATTCCGCGGAACAGAAGAACAGTACGAAGCCCAGGTGCGGATGGATAAGCTGGCGCGCCAGGTCCTGGGCCACCACTTCGACGTCGCGCGCGCTGGACATGCCCCTGCTGACCCCTTCCCCCTGCCCTTCGTACATGCCCGCTCCCCCGTCGTTCCGCCTCGCCAGCATTCTACGAAGGGCGCCGCCGCGGCCCCTATCCTACTTGGGTCGCGGCGGGGTCCTTCGAAAGTAGCGGTATCACCAGTTCAGTACGGCGCCGAGGGCCACGGTGTCGGTGTCCTCGTCGAGCGCGGCACCGTCGCGCCCCTCGATCCGGTAGCGGTTCAGCTCGGCGACCAGCTTGAGGTTGTCGTTGATCGTGCGGAAATAGGCGATGCCGCGACTCTCGTAGTCGGCCGCGGAACCCAGGCCGTTGCCGTCGTCGACGGTCTTGCCGTAGGACAGCGCCAGGCGGTTCTTGCCCCATGAATACGAGCCCTGCAGCAATGCGCCGCGGCTGTCCACCTCGCGCAGCGCGGCTTCGCCGGCGTTGTTGGTGAAGAAGGGATTGATGCCCTTGGCGGTGAACCCCGAACCGGTCACGGAGAAGCCGCCCATCTTCACCTGCAAGCCATAGCCGACCCCCTTGGAAGTCACGCTGTCGACGCTGTCGCTGGTGTTCTTCGAAGTCTGGTAGCCGCCGTTGATCCAGCTGTAGACCTGCGCCCCGGCCAGGTCGAACTGGTAGCTGACCTCGCTCTCGTAGCGCGGGTTGTCCTGGTAGGCCTTGTCGTCGAGGCCGTCGCTGGCATCTTTGTCGATCTGGTTGGAGTCGATCGGGTCGAGGATGCCCACGGCGATGCGCAGGCCGGGCAGCAGGTTGTTGTTGCGGTAGGTGATCTGCGAGGTGGGGAACGGATACGGATAGCCGGTGCCGATGTTGCCGAAGGAGACGCCCTTGCCGTCCACCAGGCCGAGGGTGTCGCTGGGGTTGCCGAAACCGGCCAGCAGTTCGTCGAGGAAGATGTTCGAGCGCGAGAACAGGCCGAAGTCCTTGCCGATCAGCACCTCGCCCCAGTCGCCGGCGACCGTGCCGTAGAACTGACGGACGTCGATGGCGGTATCGGTGCCGTCGGTCTCGCTGTCGTTGATGGTCACCCAGAAGGAAGCGCGACCACCGAGGCTCAGCTCGTCGACCTTCCTGCCGAAGTTGAAGCCGATGTAGTTCGGCAAGAATCCCATCTTCACCCGCGACTGGCGGCGATCGTAGGTCTCGCCCTGGCGGTCGACGTCGCTGTTGACGTAGAAGGCGTTGAAGTAGCCGTCGGTGGAAAAGGTGGTCTCGTCCTTGTCGTACAGCAGGATATCGGCGGCGGCCGGTTGCAGGCCGCCCAGGGCACCCAGCGAGGCCAGGGTCAGCGGCAGGATTCGGCGAACGGCGGTGTTGTTCTTGTTCATGGCGCACTCCGCGAGGTGAAACGACCGGGCCGGTCGTGGCGGAGCCGATTATCGAAACCGGGAAAGCCCTGCCATACGCTTCCTTGGGCCTGCTTCGACGCTTCTTCATGGTGGGCGTGGGTGCCGCTGCGCAAGGCGCGGGCAGCGCTCCTCCGGCGGTAGCGCAACCTTGGTCGCGGCGGGAGCGCCACCGAAGCAGCGCGGCTTTCGACCTAACGCCGCAGTAACGCCGGCAAGGCTGTCGTCGAGTTACCGCGTGGCTCGCTTCAGCGCCGGCTGGAAAGCACCCACCAGCCGCCGCGCGCCTCCAGCAACCGGGCCTGGGCCGCGAGCAGGTCGTCGCCGCTCAGGCCGAGGGCGGCCTCGGCGAGCAGCCGGGAGCGACCGGCGCCACCGCCAAGGTGCTCCGCCCAGGCGCGCCGTGCTCGCTCGGCGAAGCTACCCGGTGCTCGGCGCAGGTCGTCGGCGAGGGCTTCGCGCAGGCCGGCCAGGCGTCGCGCCGGCAGTTGCGCGAGCGCCTCGGCGGAGCGCTGGAGGAAGGTCTCCATATGCTCCAGCAGGCGTTCCGGGCAGGCACGCGGAGATTGCGCGGCGAACAGCAGGCCGCGCCGGGCGCCGACCTCGCGGAAGCCGCAGAACAACGCGTAGCCCAGTTGCAGCTCGTCGCGCAGGCGCCGCTGGAAGGCCGGTTCGTGCAGGCGCGCCAGCAAGCGCCAGGCCGCCTCCATCGGCACCTCCTGCGTGGGCAGCGGACAGAACAGCAGCAACGCCGACTCGCCGTCCACGGCCAGTTCGCGGCGATGCCGTCCGGGCCTCGGCGGCAGAGGCTCCAGGCGCTCGCCGGCAGCCTGGCCGGGCATCCATCGGGGATCTGGCATCGCGGCCTGCATGACCAAGGCGTCCCAGCGCGTCCGCCGCCAGTCGTCGACCTCCGCCAGCGGCTCGCCGAATACGCCGGGCAAGGCGTCCAGCAATTGCCGGATCGGCAGGCCAGTGGCGCTGCGGCGCCGCTCGGCGGAGGACAGACGCTCGCCGCTCGCGCGCCAGTCGGGCGGCGCCGCGAGGAGCCGGGCCAGGGCCGGGCGCACGGCGGCCTCGAGGCGATCGCGCGGACCGAGCAGGCTCAGCGACCAGTCCTCGCCGAGCGCCTCCAGGCCCATCTCCACCCCCCCCAGGCGTGCCTGGCCGCACAGCGGACGCAACGCCTGGCGCAGCGCCAGAAAGCGTGACCGTACGGGCACGCCGGGAAAGCGCCAGCGCAGGAACAGCGCGCCCTCGGCGGCGGCACTGGGCGGCAACGGCAGTTCGAAGCGCCAGGCATGCCGCTGCGCGGTCAGCGGCGGCGCTGCGGCAACCGGCGCCACACTCAGGCGGAAGCCCGCCGACCAGCGCGCTTCGGCGCCGTCGAGTTCGCTGTCCAGGTGCAGCCGCAGGCAACGGTCGGCGCGCAGCGCGTCCAGGCAGGCCGGGCGAATCTCCGCTGGCAGGCCAAGAACGCGCTGGCGTAGTCGCTCCAGCGGTGCAGTGGGCTCCGCCAGCAACGGCCGGCGCGCCGCCAGCAGGCTGGCGGCATCGTCGCGCAGGGCGCCCAGCCAGTCGAAAAAGGCCGCCTCCAGCGCCGCCGCCGCGCTGCCGTCGAACAGTTCGAAGGTCAACGCCAGGAGCGCCTGCCGCGCATCCCGGTGAACCACCCGCAGCGCCGCCGATTCGCCCAGGCCCTGTTCGCCGAGTGCTGCCAGCAACCCGCCCGGCGAGCGATCGCCGAGCAATTCGGCGAACGCCTGCAGGGTCTGTTCGTCGGCCTCCCGCAAAGCGTCGAGGGCAAAGCCCAGCACCAGCCGCGGCGGTCCCGGCAGGCGCAGCGCCAGCGCTTCGCCGGCGAAGGGCAGCAACGGCGGCGGCGGCGGACTCGCGCCTGGCGCGCGCCCCGGCAGGTCGGCGCAGGCACGCTGCGCCAGCCTCTCCAGCTCGTCCAGTGCCTGCGGCCCTTGCAGCCATAGCTGGCAATTGCCGGCGTGATAGTGGGCGGCATGGAATTCGCGCAGGGCCCGCTGGAACGCATCGTTCTCCAGGGCCAGGCTGTCGCGGCGCCCGGCAGCGAAACGCCGCAGGGGGTGTCCGGCGGGCAGGCCGAGGGCCAGCGCTGCGTCGATCAGGGTCTGCTCGTCGGCCGAGCGCGCCAGGTATTCGGCCTCGAGTACTTCGCGCTCGCGCCGTTGCGCATCGATGTCCAGCAAGGGGCGGGCGAGCATGTCGATCAGCCGTGCCAGACCGGCGCCAAGGTGCTCCGCCGTCACCTCGAAGAAATAGTCGGTGGTCCTGCCCCGGGTGCTGGCGTTGACCTGGCCGCCGCGCACCTGCAACCACGCCATCAGGCGCTCGTCGCCGGGAAACGCCGCGCCGCCGAGAAACGACAGGTGCTCGAGGAAGTGGGCCAGGCCGGGATGCGCGCTCGGCTCGTCGTGGCTGCCCGCCGCCACCCGCAGCCAGGCAGCGGCGCGCGATGCCGCCGGATCATGCGCCAGGTGCAGGCGCAGGCCGTTGGGCAGCACGCAGGCGCGGCTCCTGGGGTGGTGTTGGGCGTGGCGATCCATGGGCGTCCTCGCGGGTTCCGAGGCTGAACCTTACCCTTCCGCGAGGCGAAGGAAATAGTCCTTTCGCCGGGTCGTATCAGGAAGCCGGCGGCTCCTGGCCAGACGCTTCCTCGGAGTACAGCGCCCGTCCGCCGTCGGCCTTGAGCGCCTGCAGGACCTCGGGCGCACGGCACGGGGCGAACAGGTCGAGGCCGGGATCGTAGGCGCCGGTGCGCACTTCCAGCAGGCCGAGCATCGAGTGGAACAGGTTGTCCTGGGACAGCTCCTCGTTGCTGCGCTGGCGCAGGCAGCCACTGTCGAGGCCGAAGGCGCTCTGGTAGCCGGGCGAGAACCAGGCCAGCATGCCGACGTGCTTCTGCTGGTCCGGCGCCAGCAGGTAAGGCGTGCCATGCAGGTAGAGGTTGTACTCGCCGAGCGACTCGCCATGGTCGGAGAGGTAGAGCATGCCGGTATCGATGCGCTCTTCGTTCTTGCGCAGCAGGTCGATCAGGCTGGCCAGCACGTGGTCGGTGTACAGCAGGGTGTTGTCGTAGCCGTTGATGATGCTGTCCCGCGAGCAGGCGCTGAAGTCGTTGCTGGCGCAGACCGGGGTGAACTTCTCGTACTCTCTGGGATAGCGCTTGAAGTAGGCCGGGCCGTGGCTGCCCATCTGGTGCAGGACCAGCACGGTGTCCTGTTGCAGCCCGTCGATGAAGGCCTGCAAGTCACGCAGGAGGATCTCGTCATGGCACTCGCCGCCGTCGCACAGGGCCGGATCCTTGCTCTCGCTCAGGTCCTGGAAGGCGACGCGGTCGCAGGTGCCCTTGCAGCCGGACTGGTTGTCCCGCCACAGGACCCGCAGGCCTGCGCGCTGCAACACATCGAGAAGGCCTTCCTGGGTGCGCGCGCGAGCGTCGCTGTAGTCCGCGCGGCCCAGGTTGGAGAACATGCAGGGCACCGACACCGCGGTCTCGGTACCGCAGGAGTGCACGTTGGAGAAGTTGATCAGGCCCTCCTCGGCCTTCAGCCGCGGGTTGGTCTCGCGAGCGTAGCCGTTGAGGCCGAAGTTCTGTGCCCGCGCGCTCTCGCCCACCACCAGCACGGTCAGCGACTTGCGCGCATGGCCCTGCCACAGGGCGGCGCGCCGGGCATCGACGGCGATCGGCCGCAGCGGCTGGCTGGCGGCCTGGGCCTGGCCCTTGGCGTAGCCGATGGCGGCGCCGACCAGGTTGCTCGGGGTGACCTGCAGGCGCAGTTCCTTGTTGTTGCGGAACAGCGAGGACAGCCCCTGGTAATTGGCCAGCGCCACCCCGGCGAGCAGGGCCAGGCAGGCGAGCGCCACCAGCAGCTTGCTCAGCAGCTCGCGTGGCCACGGCCGGTAGCGCACCGGGGTGCGCCACAGCAGCCAGACCGGCAGCGCACCAAGCAACACCAGGTAGACGGCGAGCTTCGGCGAAAGCAGGTCGGCGACCTCGGCCGGGTTGGTCTGCATGACGTTGCGCAGCATGCCGACGTCCATCAGCACGCCGTACTGGGTCATGAAGTAGGTGGTACCGGCGGCCGCCAGGATCAGCAGGGTCAGCGCCGGCTTGAGCAGCCAGCGGAACGCCAGCAGGGTCAGCGCCAGGTTGAAGATCGCGGCGATCATCAGGCCGACCGCCAGCATCATGCCGAGGCCCTGCCAGCCCCCCGGGGTGATCGCCAGCAGGCGTTGCCACAGCGGCAGGTTGTAGAACAGCAGGAAGGCGAGGCTGACCAGCAGGGTCAGCAGTTCGGGACGGACGGCGCGGGCTTTCGACATGGGCACGGATCTTCACTGACTTCCGGGTTGCCGTGCGCAGCGTTGCCCCTGGCAGCACTCGACGACGGCGGCAGTCTGCTCGGCGATCCGTCAATCTTTCGTGAAGAATACCTACAGAAAACGTAACCCTCCGAAAGCGCCGCAACCCTTGTATTCCGGGGCTTTCAGCCGGATTGCAAAAAGTTCGCGGGAAGCTTTCCGGGAGCTCTCCGGGTTCGCCGGCATCCCCCCGCATGGCGCCGCCGATGCGGGCGGAAGACAGCAAGCGGCAAGGAACGCGGAGCGCTCCGGCGCCAGTGCCTACGGACTGTTCTGATTGCGACGTCGTTTTTCAACAAAAGGACAGCCAGACCAATGTCTATCCCGCGACCCCGGCATTTTCGTTAGCATGCCAAGCTTACGGCCCGGTTCCCACAAGGACGGCGGCCGCCTCCCCTGCTCGTCCCATCCAGATGAGTGCCGTTTCCCCTACCCCCCCGGGAAACCCTTCTGTGAATTTCCTCGAGCAGCGCGGTACCTCTCCAGCATGAACGCTTTGAAAGGCCGGGACATCCTGGCGCTTGGTTTTATGACCTTTGCCCTGTTCGTCGGGGCCGGCAACATCATCTTCCCGCCCATCGTCGGCTTGCAGTCCGGCCCCCATGTGTGGCTGGCGGCGCTGGGCTTCCTGATCACCGCGGTGGGGCTGCCGGTGATCACCGTGATCGCCCTGGCCAAGGTCGGCGGTTCGGTCGACGCCCTCAGCCATCCGATCGGCAGGTATGCCGGCGGCCTGCTGGCGGCGGTCTGCTACCTGGCGGTCGGCCCGCTGTTCGCCATTCCGCGCACCGCCACGGTGTCCTTCGAGGTCGGCGTGGTGCCGCTGCTCGGCGAAAGCGGCACGGCGCTGTTCGTCTACAGCCTGGCGTACTTCCTTCTGGCCCTGGCCATCTCCCTCTACCCCGGTCGCCTGCTGGACACCGTCGGACGCTTCCTCGCCCCGCTGAAGATCCTCGCCCTGGCGATTCTCGGCGTCGCCGCCTTCCTCTGGCCTGCCGGCCCGATCGGCACGGCCCAGCCGGAGTACACCCAGGCCGCGTTCTCCCAGGGTTTCGTCAACGGCTACCTGACCATGGACACCCTCGCCGCGCTGGTCTTCGGCATCGTCATCGTCAACGCCATCCGTTCCCGCGGCGTGCAGTCGCCGCGGCTGATCACCCGCTATGCCATCGTCGCCGGGCTGATCGCCGGTGTCGGCCTAGTGCTGGTCTACGTCAGCCTGTTCCGGCTCGGCGCCGGCAGCCATGCCATCGCCGCCGACGCCAGCAACGGCGCGGCGGTCCTGCATGCCTACGTGCAACATACCTTCGGCAGCCTCGGCAGCTCGTTCCTGGCGGGACTTATCGCGCTGGCCTGCCTGGTCACCGCGGTCGGCCTGACCTGCGCCTGCGCCGAGTACTTCTGCCAGCGCCTGCCGCTGTCCTACCGCAGCCTGGTGATCATCCTGGCAGGGTTCTCCTTCATCGTTTCCAACCTCGGCCTGACCAAGCTGATCCAGGTCTCGATCCCGGTGCTCACCGCGATCTATCCGCCGTGCATCGTGCTGGTGGCGCTGAGCTTCTGCATCGGCCTCTGGCATTCGGCGACGCGCATCCTCGCCCCGGTGATGCTGGTTTCCCTGGCGTTCGGCGTGCTCGATGCCCTGAAGGCGGCGGGCCTGGGCCAGGACTTCCCGCAATGGCTGCTGCACCTGCCGCTGGCCGAACAGGGCCTGGCCTGGTTGATCCCCTCGGTCGCCACTCTCGCCGCCTGCAGCCTGGTCGACCGCCTGCTGGGCAAGCCTGCGCAAGTCGCCGCCTGAGCAGGCCCCAGCGGCCTGCCGCTTGTTCTCCCGGCCGAGCGCGGGACATGCCGGCGGGCGGCGCCAATCGCGTCGTCCACCCCACGGCCCGGCTGGCGCCGCCGGCAGCGCTTCTTCCCGCGTTCAGCCGAACGAATAAGCACTATCGAGCAGGATGATTTCTAGCGCAGCGGCGCGGTTGTTAGCCTTTCGACCATTCCCCCAGGAAAGCGAATCCAGGAGCCGGTCATGGCCAAGGCACTCATCAGCGTACTGTTGTTCTCCCTCGCCCTCGCCGGCTGCGCCAGCGACTACAACCCCTCTCGCCCGTACAGCAGCGACGAGGTCAGGCAACTGGCGCTGGAGGACCTGGCCCGGCGCAGCCTGTCGTTCGAGGAATACCAGGCCAAGCGTCAGGCAATTCTCGAGGAAAAACCGCAAACCGCCGTCAGCCAGTCCAACGCCGCCCTACGCAGTACCGCCATCTGAGGCCTCGTCGAACGGCCAAGAGAAAGCCCCGCGATGCGGGGCTTCTTCGTATTCGGGGCTGGGCGGTCAGCCGCAGGACAGGCGCTTGATCACCAGCGTGTCGTCGACATCGATGTTCAGCCGGCGCGGGTTGTAGTCCATGGTCACCGCATCGTGCGGGCGCAGCGCCCGGGCGACTTCCGCTCCGGCGGCGCGGCGGGCCTCCTCGACGATGGCCGCGGAAGCCTGCTTGCCGACATAGGCCTGCACCGCGTTGGCGTCGCAACGGCCATCCGCTGCCGGGGTGGCCGCGGGCGCGCTGGCGCTGCCGGTGGCTACGCTGGCGCCTTCGGTGGACGGGCCGTCGCCGTTGCTGCTGCAACCGGCGAGCAGGACCGCGAGAACGAGTGCACTGGAAAACTGCTTCAAAGGCATACCGCCTCCTCTGATCTTCTGGGATCGCCACCTTACCAGTGGCATGGGTTTCCTGGCGAAACTGCAATCCGCGCTGACAAATTCGCCAGCTTCAGTCGCCGCTCAGGCGCTGCAGTTCGCGACGCACCATGGCCGCGTATTCCGGCGGACGCAGGAGGTAGAGCTGGCCCGCGACCCAGTCCAGCCAGCGGCCGCCCTGTTCGGCGCGGGCGTCGAGCAGGCGCCGCGCCTCTTCCTCCGCCCGTTGCCGGTGCTGCCGATGGAATGCCTGGCGCTTCGACAGACCGGAGGCATCTCCGGTTCGATCGTCGGGAGTGTCGGTCATGGCTCTCTTCGCAACCTGCTGCACAAGTCGGACATTCTAACCGCGGAACGCCGTTGCCGTTCGCGGCAAGCGCTTGCCTCCGCCCCGCCCTGCGCCATGCGCCGAGCCCTCTGGCGCGGGGTTCGGCGACCTGGCACGGCCCTTGCGACGGAGCGGCGGTCATTCATTTCCATGGAAGCAGGTCATGAACAGCATAGGTCCCGCCAGCCTTTCCGGCTGGTCTGCGCGTTACCTGAACAACCAGCGGCAAGCCAACACCGAGATCGGCAACGGCGATCTGCTGAAAGCGCGCCCCGCCCTCGGCACGCCATTGCGCAACGAGGCCGTCGATCCCGCCACGGAGTCCGCCCGCCAGGCCATGGACGAGGGTTTTGCGAAGCTGAACCTGACACTGAAGCAGAACCAGGCGAATGCCCCTGCCGGCGCCAGCGAAGGCAAGTCGGCCTATGACGAGTTCAAGGAGTACATGCAGAAATCGCCTGCCGAGCGGATGCGCGAGCAGGTCCTGAAGAGCCTCGGCCTGACCGAGGAGGAACTGGACGCGATGCCGCCGGAGAAACGCGAACAGGTGGAGAAAGGCATCGGCGAACGCATGCGCGAGATGATCGCCATGCAGAACGGCCAGGCGCCGGGACGGCAAGAGGACCCGACGCAGGCCCGCGCGACGCTGAACGCCTGGATCTGAGCCAGGCGCGCGCCAGTCTCTCAGCGCTGCCGGGCGACGACGCGCTTGGCGTAGCTGGCGCGCTCCATCTCGCGCACTTCGACGCTGACCTGCACGCCCTCCTCGCCGCCGCCCGCCACCGCTCCGGCGAGCACCTCGCAGAGCGACTCGCCCAGCGCCTGGCGGGTCGCCGCGTCGCGCCCGTCGAGGATCGACAGGCAGGCATGCAGGTAGGCGCGCTCGGCCGCCGCGGTTCCCTGCCGGTAGGCCTCCAGGGTAACGAAGCGCGACTTGATGTCCGCCTCGCCGAATTGCCCGGAAGCGAACAGCGCGGCATTGGCCTGCTCCAGCAGTTCGCCGGGGGACGTTTCGAGGCGGAGGTTGGCAGTGGCTTCGATGACGAGATGCGGCATGCTGGCGGGCCTTGCGGGGAATGGGGAGCGGGATTCTAGCGGCTCGACGAGCGATGCGACAGCCGGCCTGCGCCTGCGTGGCTCAGATCAACCCGGCGGCCGCGAAAACCCGCGCGTAGATGGCGCGGATCAGCGGCTCCTTGCACCGGTTGTAGTCCGCCACCCGTTGCTCGCCGCGCTTGGCGGCTGGCCGTCGACCCAGGGATTTTCCAGCGGGTCGCTGTCGTGATGACGGACAATATCGGCGGCACCGGGCATGGGCATTCCCTCCGGCGGGATCGTTCAGCGCGTCTCGCAGGCCTGCCGCTGGCCTTTGGCCGGCGTGTACAGGTAGCCGGGCGTGTCGCCCGCCTGGCGGTACAGGACCGAACCGTCGCTATAGGAAATCGCGCTCAGCGCCTGGCCATCGGCGAGGCTGCGGACATCGCCGCCCAGCGACTGGACGCTGCTGCCGTCGGGCAGCTTTAGACTGGCGAAACCGTCGATCACCTCGAGTTTGCCGAAGTCTCCACAGTGCAACGCCAGCGGCCCGGAAGCGGCCTTTCCGTCCGACGATGAATCCCCGCAACCGCCCAGCAGCGACAGAACCAACAACGCGGGGAGAACAGCGGGCTTCATCGGGGAGTCCTTTGCGGATGAGCGGAAGACGGGACTCTACCACCTGCCGGGCGGCGGGAAAAACCGCTTCGGCGTACGCTGTCATGCAACGGCAGGCGCACCTGTGAGACAATTCGCCGAATGCCAGGCATCACACCCCGCCTTCATCGCGCTACAGCCACGTCATGACGCTGGCTGCGGCACTCCACGAATGCCCGCAGGATCGCCCCATGCTCCAGATGGAGCGCAGCGGAAAGCCGAGACCGGTAGCAGACCGGTATCGCCATGGTCCAGGCGTGCGTAAGTCCTCTATAGGTAAAGAAGTTGATCTCCACCGCGAATATCACCATGCAGTTCGGCGCCAAGCCGCTGTTCGAGAACGTTTCCGTCAAGTTCGGCAACGGCAACCGCTACGGCCTGATCGGCGCCAACGGTTGCGGCAAGTCGACCTTCATGAAGATCCTCGGCAACGACCTGGAGCCGAGCGCCGGCCAGGTCATGCTGGAACCCAACGTGCGCCTGGGCAAGCTGCGCCAGGACCAGTTCGCCTACGAGGACTTCAGCGTCATCGATACGGTGATCATGGGCCACGAGGAACTCTGGGCGGTGAAGGCCGAACGCGACCGCATCTACTCCCTGCCGGAAATGAGCGAGGCAGATGGCATGGCGGTGGCCGAGCTGGAAGTCCAGTTCGCCGAGTTCGACGGCTACACCGCCGAGTCCCGCGCCGGCGAGCTGCTGCTCGGCCTGGGCATCCCGCTGGAGCAGCACTTCGGCCCGATGAGCGCCGTCGCTCCCGGCTGGAAGCTGCGCGTACTGCTGGCCCAGGCGCTGTTCTCGGACCCGGACGTGCTGCTGCTCGACGAACCGACCAACCACCTGGACATCAACACCATCCGCTGGCTGGAAGGCGTGCTCACCGCGCGCAACAGCACCATGATCATCATTTCCCACGATCGCCACTTCCTGAACAGCGTCTGCACCCACATGGCCGACCTGGACTACGGCGAGCTGCGCCTGTTCCCGGGCAACTACGACGAGTACATGACCGCCGCCGAACAGGCCCGCGAGCGCCTGCTGTCGGACAACGCCAAGAAGAAGGCGCAGATCGCCGAGCTGCAATCCTTCGTCAGCCGCTTCTCGGCCAACGCCTCCAAGGCCAAGCAGGCCACCAGCCGCGCCCGGCAGATCGACAAGATCCAGTTGGAAGAGGTCAAGCCGTCCAGCCGGGTCAGCCCGTTCATCCGCTTCGAGCAATACAAGAAGCTGCACCGCCAGGCGGTGACCGTGGAAAACATCAGCAAGGGCTATGACGGCAAGCCGCTGTTCAAGGGCCTGAGCCTGCAGGTCGAGGCCGGCGAGCGCGTCGCCATCATCGGCCCCAACGGCATCGGCAAGACCACCCTGTTGCGCTGCCTGGTCGGCGACCTGCCGGTGGACGGCGGCGAGGTGAAATGGACCGACAGCGCCGACGTCGGCTATTTCGCCCAGGACCATGCCGACGACTTCGCCGACGACATGAGCCTGTTCGACTGGATGGCCCAGTGGACCCAGGGCGGCGAACAACTGGTGCGCGGCACCCTCGGCCGCATGCTGTTCTCCAACGACGAGATCAAGAAGTCGGTGAAAGTGATCTCCGGCGGCGAGCAGGGCCGCATGCTGTTCGGCCGGCTGATCCTCAAGCGCCCCAACGTGCTGGTGATGGACGAGCCGACCAACCACCTGGACATGGAGTCCATCGAGGCGCTGAACCTGGCGCTGGACAACTATCCGGGCACGCTGATCTTCGTCAGCCACGACCGCGAATTCGTTTCCTCACTGGCTACCCGCATCATCGAGCTGGGCGAGAACGGCGTGACCGACTTCAGCGGCAGCTATGACGACTACCTGCGCAGCCAGGGCGTGATCGTCTGAGTCCCCGTCGCGCAACGCAAAAGCCCCGCATCCGCGGGGCTTTTTCATTCCGGCATGGACGCGCAGGGCCTATGGGGAGCGCGACTCAGTCGACGTAGCCGGCCATCATCGCCGCGCGGGTCGCCAGGCGCTGGCCCTCGGCGATCTTCTCGCGCTGTTCGGCGGTCAGCTCGCGGGGCGGGTGGTCCTTGATGTAGGCAGCCACGTTCACCCCGATGTAGACGATCAGGGCGGCGGCGATCAGGACGTTCTTCGGATTGATGTCCGAGCGCCGCTTGCAGGCTTCGCAGATGCCGTTCTCGACGAGACGGGTCGCTCGGGCGCCGCAGTTGCGGCAGTAACACGCGCTCACAGGCCGGTTCCTTGTGCTTGTAATTGTCCGGCCAATCTACACGCAGCGCGCCGCTGCGCACAACGCGAAAACCCCGCCGAAGCGGGGTTTTCCGATGACGCGGGGATCAGGCCGCGGCGAACTGCCCGGCGATCTGCCGGCGGGCGGCGGCGATGGCCTGGGCGCGGGGCTCCTCGCCATAGGCCAGGCCTTCGGCGCGAACCACTTCGATATCGGTGATGCCGAAGAAACCCAGCACGGTGCGCAGGTAGCCTTCGTGGGCCGCGCCGGTCGGCTGGCCGGCATGCACGCCACCGGCGGTGGAGACGATCACCACTTTCTTGTCGCCGGCCAGGCCAACCGGGCCGTTCTCGGTGTAGCGGAAGGTCTTGCCGGCGACCGCGATGCGATCGATCCAGGCCTTGAGCTGGCTGGAGATGGTGAAGTTGTACATCGGCGCGCCGATTACCACGACGTCGGCGGCGAGGAACTCTTCCAGCACTTCTTCACCCACCGCGACTTCATGCTTCAGCGCGGCATCGCGCAGCTCCGCCGGGGTGCTGCCGGCGGCCAGGGTCAGGGCGGAGAAATGCGCCACCGCGTCGGCGGCCAGGTCGCGGTAGGTGACGTCAAGCCCGTCTTCGTTCTGCCGCCAGGCCTGGACCAGCTCGGCGCTCAGTTGGCGGGAAGCGGAGGCGTCGCCGAGGATGCTGGAATCGATATGCAAAAGTTTCATGTCTCGCTCCTGAAAGTGGGGGATCGCAGTGTGGCGATCGAGTGGTTTGCATCCTACCGGCAAGGCCAATCGACGATTAGTCGGTAGAAACATGACTATTCGTCCCACACATAGGACAATCTGTTTTTCCCCCCAGCGGAGCGCCTGCATGCCCCACGACCTCAACGACCTCTACTACTTCGCCAAGGTGGTGGAATGCGGCGGCTTCGCCGCGGCCGGACGCGAGACGGGGATTCCCAAGTCGCGCCTGTCGCGGCGCATCGCCGAGCTGGAGGAGCGCCTTCAGGTGCGCCTGCTGCACCGCACGACACGCAAGCTGGCGCTCACGGAGGTCGGCGAACGCTACCTGCAGCACTGCCGCAACCTGCTGCTGGAAGCGGAGATGGCCGAACAGGTGATCGCCGAGCTGAGCGTCGAGCCGCGTGGCCGGCTGCGCCTTTCCGCACCGGTGGCCATGGCTTCGAGCAACCTGGCCGACCTGTTGCCGCGGTTTCTCGAACGACACCCGCAGGTCCAGCTGGAAATCCTCCTGACCAACCGCCGGGTCGACCTGCTCAACGAGGGGGTGGACGTGGCACTGCGCGTGCGCGAACTCGGCGACGAGGACCCTGCGCTGGTCTGCCGGCGCCTGGCTCCGGCGACCACGCAGATCCTCGCCGCCCCGTCGCTGATCGCCGGGCGTCGCCTGGAACATCCGGAAGACCTCGAAGACCTGCCCTTCCTCGGCGCTATTCATAACGACCGCAAGGTCCACGCGACCCTGATCGGGCCGGATGGCAGCCGCTACCAGTTGGAACGCGAACCGCGCCTGGGCGTCGACGACTTCGTCCTGCGCAAGAAAGCCGCCGTGGCCGGCCTCGGCGTCACCCTGCTGCCCGAAGGCTACTGCGACAGGGAACTGGCCGATGGCAGCCTGGTGCGCATCCTGCCGCAGTGGACCTTGCCGAAAAGCACCATGCAGGCCGCCTACCTGCCGCGCAGCAGCCAGATTCCGGCGATCCGTGCTTTGATCGACTTTCTCGTGGAAGCCCTGCAACGCCCCTCGGGCGAGACCGGCCCGGCCTACCGCCGCGCCCGCGAGTGAGCCGCGCCGTTCAGCCGATCCGCTGCAACAGCGCGGCGGACAGGCGCCCGCCGAGCAGGCTGTCGAGCCAGAACAGCTGGTGCAGCAGGACGATGCCCCAGAACACCAGTTGGAACGAGAGCTTGCGGGTCTTGTGGCGGAATACCTGCTGCGCGACCAGCGCGCCAGGCCAGCCGCCGAGCAGCTCGAACAGGTGCAGGCGGACCTCCGGGGTACGCCAGTCGCCGCGTGCGGCGCTGCGCTTGTCCCGCCAGTAGAGGGCGAATGCGAGCAGGCTGGCCAGCGGATAGGCCAGCAGCGGCCAGAGGGCCTGTCCGTCCAGGTACATCCGCCAGGCGCCAGCGGCCGGCAGCACGCAGAGGATCAGCAGGACCAGCAGCTTCGCCAACGGGCGCTGCAACGCGCTCGGCGGAGTCGGCGCCGGCCGTGCCTGGGCCCGCGTCACCGGCGCCTGGGCGCCACGGCGGACAGTCGGCGGATCGATGGTCAGCGCGTCCAGCCGCGCCCTCTCGGCGCGCAGGCGGCCCTGGGCATCCTGGCTGGCGAGAAACCACACCTGGTCGCCCTGGCGGGGACGGCGGTCGCCGCGGAACGCGGAGATATGCAGGAAGACTTCTTCCCCGCCGGTCTTCGGCAGGATGAAGCCGAAGCCCTTGTCGTCATACCAGCGGCTGATCATGCCCGGCTTTTCCATATCCACATCCACTCGCTCGCTACCCGTTTCGCGCTGCATTCTAGCCACCCGCGGCGGCCAGACGAAAAAAGGCGCGGCTCGCGCCGCGCCTCTTGCCTGTTCCCGGGCCTCACACCTCGCCGGCGGTGCTCCAGTCGATCAGGTGGAATTGCCAGGTCGCCAGGATCAGCAGGCCGAAGGCGATCCGATACCAGGCGAAAGCCGCGTAGCTGTGGTTGCCGATGAACTTCAGCAAGGCACGCACCGCCAGCATGGCGAAGACGAACGAGGTGACGAAGCCGACGGCGAACACCGGCAGGTCCTCGGGGCGGAACAGGTCGCGGTACACGTATCCGGAATAGACCGCCGCGCCGACCATGGTCGGCATCGCCAGGAAGAACGAGAACTCGGTGGCCGCCTTGCGCGAAAGGCCGAACAGCAGGCCGCCGATGATGGTCGCGCCGGACCGCGAGGTGCCGGGGATCATCGCCAGGCACTGGGCACAGCCGATCTTCAGGGCGTCCTTCCAGGTCATGTCGTCGACGTGTTCGGCGCGGATCACATGCTTCCGGCGCTCGGCCCAGAGCATGACCACCCCGCCCACCACCAGCGCCAGGGCGACGGTGATCGGATTGAACAGCCACTCGTGGATCAGGTCGGCGAACAGGACGCCGAGGACTACCGCCGGGAAGAACGCGATCAGCAGGTTGGCGGTGAAACGCTGGGCCTGGCGCTGGCTCGGCAGGTCACGGACGACTTGAAAGATCTTTCCCCGAAATTCCCAGACGACAGCGAGGATCGCCGCCAGCTGGATGATGATGTTGAACGCCTTGGCGCGTTCGCCGCCGAAGCCGATGAGGTCGGCGACGATGATCTGGTGCCCGGTGCTGGAAATCGGCAGGAACTCGGTCAGCCCCTCCACGACGCCCAGGATGAACGCCTGGAAAGCAGTCCACCACTCCATGTTTCTCCCCCTTCTACTACTGTCCCGAACGAGCTTTCGTTGTTCTCGGCGATACACTCGCCGTCTTTTATGAAGGCCTTACGACTCCGAAGAACCCGACCAGTTCCCCCACTGCCGAAGTCGAAACCGGCGGGCATGCTACCAGAGCGGCCGGCCAGGAATCTTGGAATTCTTGCCAGCCGGCGTCTGAACAAATCTGTCCGCGCCCGTCCCCTCCGCCCTGGTCTTCGCGAAGCGCCGGATACATTCGCTACAATGCGTCCTCGTCGCATGAGGGCCTTCCGTGTCACCCCTTGAACTCTTCGCCGCTTCGCTCGGCGCCATCGCCGTCTACCTGACCGTCCGCCAGAATCCCTGGTGCTGGCCCATCGGACTGGTGATGGTGGCGCTCTACGCCTGGATATTCTTCGAGGTGAAGCTTTATTCGGACATGCTCCTGCAAATGGTCTACGCGGCGCTACAGCTCTATGGCTGGTGGCAGTGGACCCGCGGCGGGCAGGACCACGACGGCCGCTCGGTGAGCCGCCTGAACGCCGCGCAGCGCCTCTACGGGCTCGGTGCGGGCCTGGTCGGCAGCGTCGCGCTCGGTTACCTGATGGCCAACCACACCGATGCCGCCAGTCCCTGGTGGGACGCCGGATTGACCGCCTTCAGCCTGGTGGCGCAATGCTGGATGGCGCAGAAGCGCCTGGAATGCTGGGCCCTGTGGATCGCCGTGGACGTGCTGTTCGTGGCGCTCTTCGCCAGCAAGGCGCTGTACCTGACCGCCGCCCTCTACGCCCTCTTCACCCTGCTGGCGATCCACGGCTGGCGGACCTGGCGCCGCGACCCGGCATTGCGCGAGGGCGTCGCCGCATGAAGGTGCTGGTACTCACCGGGCCCGAATCCAGCGGCAAGAGCTGGCTTGCGGAGCAGCTCCAGGCCCGCTTCGGCGGCCGGGTGGTCGGCGAGTACGTCCGCCACTTCATCGACGAACAGCGCCGCGACACCTGCTACGCCGACATCCCCGCCATCGCCCGCGGGCAACTGGCCTGGGAGGACGCCGCTCGCGCAGAACGGCCGGCGCTGCTGATCCTCGATACCCACCTGCTGAGCAACATCCTCTGGAGCCGGATTCTCTTCGGCGACTGTCCGGACTGGCTCGAACCCGCCCTGCTGCGGCGGCGCTACGACCTGCACCTGCTGCTCTCGCCGGAAGGCGTAGCCTGGAGCGCCGACGGCCAGCGCTGCCAGCCGGAACTGGCGCAGCGCCAGGCCTTCCACCGCGAATGCCAAGCCTGGCTGGAGCGCCATCGGCAGCCCTACCGCGCCATCGCCGGCGACTGGGCCGAGCGCCGGCGCCAGGCTTTCGCCGCAGTGCAAGGGCTGCTCCGGGACGGCTGACGGGCCGGCCCTGTCACGCCGCCGATACACCGCCAGCGCGGTCCGGGCCTTGGCGCAGAGCGTTTCGCGACGGCGCCGCGGAAAGCTGTCTCGGCGCTGAAACAGCTCCAGGCGCGTCCCCGGCAGGCTTCGCCCCCTGGTTGGCGGGCCTGCTGTTGCACGGATGCAACACTGTCCGCCAGGTTCCCCCGGCGCTCACCTCCAAGCCCTTGATGGACAAGGAAAACGCAAAACCGGCACGCCCCATGCTCGCTCCCTGCCAACGCTGATTAGGGCTCAGCGCCAACGAAGGAAGCGCCATCATGTCGGGGAGTTCGCTACGCATCGTCGTTCCAGCGCTGCTGGTCATCGTCGGCTCCGTGCCGGTGAGCCTCCCCGCGCATGCGGCGGACGGTACGATCGTCGTCCAGCGCCAGGTCCAGCCACGGGTCGCCTACCGTCCGAGCATGGTGCCCGACCCACATCCCACCGTCGTCGACACCAACGTCTCCGCCGAGGTCAACGCCCTCGCCAACGGGGCGGCCAGCGGCAATACCGTGAGCCGCGAACTGGGCGATGCCGACTTCGCCATCGTGACCAGCGGTTCCGGGATTCGCAGCATGATTCTCCCCGGTGGCGCCCTGCCGGGTTTCGCCAACCAGCCGGCGAACCCGGCGACAGTCCAGGCCGTCGGTAACGTCGGCACCACCCACGGCGCGGGAGGCGGCGCCGGCGCCGGCCTCGCCGGGCAGATCAACGGCAGCCTCAAGCAGGGCCTGGCGCCGCTGCAGATGCTCGGGGGTGGACAATGAAGCGCCTGTCCGCCCTCCTCCTCGCCTTCGCCTGTATCGCGTCGCTCCAGGCCGACCCGCTGGCCTCACGCAATCGCGCCAGCATCGATGCCAGCGGCACCTACCGCGGCAACTTCGCCCTCAACCAGGCCGCCGGCGACGCCCAGCAACAGAGCAACGTTCGTGTCGTCGCGGTCGGCTCCGCGGCCCTCGTCGGCAGCGACCAGCGCCAGCATCTGCAACTCGACGCCAGCCAGCCGATCGCGGCCAGCGCCAGCATCTCGGGGGCGGCGCTACGCGGCAGCGGCATCCTCGGCGTCAACCAGGGCGCCGGCCTCGGCAACCAACAGATCAACGCCTTCCGGCTGAGCGTCAGCAACGGCCCGGAAAGCCTGGATGACAGCGTTCTCGCGCAAAGCGTGGCGCTGACCAAAGTCTCCGGTTCGGCCACTCCGGTCCCGGGAGGACGCAGCGTCTCGACGGACGATCGCGCCTTCGCCGGGAGCAGCGGCGTGGTGCAGGTGAACCAGAGCGCTGGGGTGGGCAATCAGTCGATGAACACCCTCAGCGTCAGGGTCATGGAATGACTCTGCCAAGCCAACACAAGCCCAACACTAAGCACAGAAATGCAAGGAGAAACGCCATGAAAGCGACTATGGTCCTGACCCCGCTGGCCCTGGCAATGGCTGCAGTGCTGTCGGTATCGGCCTACGCCGGAAACGAAGGTGGCTGGCACCCGCCGAAACCCAACCCGCAGTCGAACAACAAGGGCGGAGCCACGGCCCTGGTGGTGGATACGCAGCAGAACTACAACAACAAGGTCAGCAACTTCGGCACGGTGAACAATGCCTCGGTGAGCGGCTCGATCAAGGATGCCTCGGGCAACGTCGGGGTCAACGTCGCCGCCGGCGACAACAACCAGCAGGCCAACGCCGCCGCGCTGGCCAGCGCCGACGCCAGCTTCGTGTTCGGCACCGCGACCGCCAGCACCAGCGTGCTGCAGAGCGGCTACGGCAATACGCTGAACAACTACTCCAACCCCAACACCGCATCGCTGAGCAACTCGGCCAACAACGTCTCGGGCAACCTGGGCGTGAACGTCGCCGCCGGCAACTTCAACCAGCAGAAGAACGACCTGGCCGCCGCCGTCTCCAACGGCCAGTACAGCACTGCCGGTAGCGCCGCGTCGCAGACCTCCACCGGCAACACCACCGTCAACAGCGCCAACTACGCCTATGGCGGCACCTACGTGTCGCTGAAGCTGAACGCCGACGGCAGCTACAAGGGCACCTCCGACCAGATCGGCGACGTCTACCTCGACACCTGGGAAGGCCAGACCCATCCGGGCGGCAGCAATACCGGCCACATCGACGTGGACAGCCAGGCCCAGGGCGCCAAGGACCTGAACCACGACGGCGGCGCGTTCGCCTTCAAGGAAAAGGGCGACGTCGACCTGAAAGGCACGGTGTCCGGCTTCATCCCGGCGATCGTCGGCTTCAAGACCCCGGTCACCAACAACGCCAGCCTGAGCAACTCGTTGCAGAACGTCTCGGGCAACGTCGGGGTGAACATCGCCGCCGGTGGCGGCAACCAGCAGAGCAACTCCCTGTCCATCGCCGCCGGTTGCAGCAGCTGCCCGGCCGGTGGCGAGAGCCTTGGCTTCTGATCCTGGCCCAGGGGTTCCGGCGCCAGCCGGAACCCTTTTCCATCCGACACAGGAACCGGCCATGCGCACGCTCATCCTTTCCCTGCTGCTGCTCGTCGACCTCACCGCCCAGGCGGCGACCCTCGGCTTTCCCGCCCTGCCCGGCGGCGGCCTGGTCTACAAGCAGGTGCAGAGCATCCGCGAGCGGCGCTTCGCCGACCTGGTCGAGCAGAAGACCGATTTCAGCTGCGGCGCCGCGGCCCTCGCGACCATCCTGGAGAAGGCCTACGGCGCCCCGCTCGACGAGCAGGCGGTGATCCAGGGCATGCTCGCCCACGCCGACCCGGAGATCGTCCGCACCCAGGGCTTCTCCATGCTCGACATGAAGCGCTACGTCGAATCCATGGGCATGCGCGCGCGCGGCTACCGGATCGAGGCGGCGCAACTGGAGCAACTGAAGATCCCCGCCATCGTGCTGATGGAAATCCGCGGCTACAAGCACTTCGTCGTCCTGCAACGCACCCAGGGCGAGTACGTGTACGTGGGTGACCCGGCGCTGGGGCACAAACGCTACGCGCTGACAGAGTTCGCCAAGGGCTGGAACGGCATCGTCTTCGCCGTGATCGGCCAGGGATACGACCGCGGCAATCCGCTGCTGACGCCGCCCGAGCCGCTGACCGCGCGCAATCGCCTGGACCGCTTCAAACCGGTCAGGGACGCCGAACTGATGGAATTCGGCTTCATCCAGAGCGATTTCTTCTGATCGCAGGAGCCGGATGCTCCGGGAGCACGCCATGTACACGCACCACTGCTTCGTCCTCGCCTGCTGCCTCGGCGCTGCGCTGCCCGCCCCCGCCAGCGACCTGTTCGCCCCCGCCGAACTGAGCGACCAGGAGCTTTCCCATCTGCGCGGGCGCTATGTGCTGCCGGGGCGGATCGTCAGCTTCGGAGTGACCATGAGCAGCACCTGGCAGAACGCCAGCGGCCAGGTCCTCGGCGCGCGCGTCGACCTGCAGGTGCGGCAGAACCTGGCGCGCCCGGTCCTCAACGTCACCCTGGTCGATCGGCCAGGCGACGCCCCACCACCCGCCGCCGGCAACGGCCAGGTCCTCGGCGGCGCCGGACTGGCACAGACCCAAGGGGTCAGCCAGAGCATCCGCACCGCCGGCGACCACAACAGCGCCAGCAATGGCGTCAGCATCGAGGTCCGCCACGGCGACGCGCCGCCGCCACTGCCGGGCGGCACGCCGCTGGAAGGTGCGCTCGCCCTCAGCGGCGAGGCCGGCACGGTGAAGGTCACGCCGAACGGCGGCGCCCTGCAACTGGCGATCCAGGCCAGCGGCCAGGGCGCCAGCCTGCAAAGCCTCGGCGCCGGCGGCCTGGTGCAGAGCGTGGCGCTCAGCGGAAACCGCAACCTGGTGCAGAACCTGGCGGCGCTCGAGGTGATGCTCAAGGACCGGCCGGGCGCCGATCCGGCACTGAATTGCGCCTGGGAGCAATTGCGCGCGCTGCGCCCCAGCGGCTACTGAAAGTTGATCTAGTCTGAAATCACTGTGCTATCGGAAGGCCATAAAAACGGAACGGCAAACATGACCCAGACACTCTCGCTGCGAGCT
This sequence comes from Pseudomonas sp. PS1(2021), assembly GCF_020405165.1. NCBI lineage: Bacteria > Pseudomonadati > Pseudomonadota > Gammaproteobacteria > Pseudomonadales > Pseudomonadaceae > Pseudomonas > Pseudomonas sp. PS1(2021). The sequence continues at coordinate 2,435,003 of NZ_CP084484.1, forward strand.
GTCCTCTGCGCCACCACCCTGGTTTCCCCGTTCCTGGCGCAGGCCGCGACGGAGTCCGAGGTCGAGGCGCTGAAGAAGGAACTCCTGGAGCTGCGCCAACGCTACGAGGCCCAGCAGAACGCCCTGATGGTCCTCGAACAGCGCGTGCGCCAGGTCGAGGCGCAACCCCAGGCGCCGCAGCCGCAACGCCTGGTCAAGTCGATCCAGCCGCCGGCGCAGGCGCGCAACGACGCCAACGCGGTCGCCGGCACCTACGGCGCCAGCCTCAAGGACGATGGCGCGCCCGCGCCCAGCGTGGAAAACATCTACCAGGACGCCAGCGGCTTCTTCGGCGGCGGCACCTTCAGCCTGGAGACCGGCCTCACCTACAGCCACTACGACACCCGCCAGTTGTTCCTCAACGGCTTCCTGGCGCTGGACTCGATCTTCCTCGGCAACATCGGCGTGGACCAGATCGATGCCGACATCTGGACCCTCGACCTGACCGGCCGCTACAACTGGAACCAGCGCTGGCAGGTGGATATCAACGCCCCGGTGGTCTATCGCGAATCGACCTACCAGTCCGCCGGCGCCGGCGGCTCGACCTCGCAGATCACCGAGAAATCGGTGACCGGCGACCCACGCCTGGGCGACGTCAGCTTCGGCGTCGCCTACAAGTTCCTCGACGAAAGCGAGAGCACCCCGGACGCGGTGGTCAGCCTGCGGGTCAAGGCGCCCACCGGCAAGGATCCCTACGGCATCAAGCTGAAGCAGGTACCGGGCAACAACAACCTCAACGTGCCCGACGACCTGCCCACCGGCAACGGCGTCTGGTCGATCACCCCGGGCATCTCGCTGGTGAAGACGGTGGACCCGGCGGTGCTGTTCGGCAGCCTGTCGTATACCTACAACTTCGAAGAGTCGTTCGACGACATCAACCCGCAGCAAGGCGTGAAGACCGGCGGCAAGGTCAAGCTCGGCAACTGGTTCCAACTCGGCGTCGGCGTGGCCTTCGCGCTGAACGAGAAGATGAGCATGTCGTTCTCCTTCTCCGAACTGATCAGCCAGAAGAGCAAGGTCAAGCAGGACGGCCAGAGCTGGCAGACCGTCAGCGGCAGCGACGCCAACGCCGGCTACTTCGGCCTGGGCATGACCTATGCGGTGAGCAACAGGTTCAGCATCGTGCCCAGCCTGTCCATCGGCATCACTCCGGACGCGCCGGACTTCACCTTCGGCGTGAAATTCCCCTACTACTTCTGAGGGGCCACCGTTCGAGCCTGGGCATGCCTTACCCCTCGAAGGGATGCGTGAGCCTGGGAGCGGTCCTCGCCTAGCTGCGCAGGGCGGATAACGCCGCAGGCGTTATCCGCCGGTAGCAACGGCACCGTCCTTCTCAAGCCTCGCCAGCGAGCGCCCGCTCGACTTCCTCGCGCGAGGGGATCGAGGTCTGCGCGCCGAGGCGGGTCACCGAGATCGCCGCGGCGGCCTGGCCGAAGCGGATCGCCGCCGCCTCGTCGAGGCCGCGCGCAAGGGCCGCGGCGAAGCCGCCGACGAAGGTGTCCCCGGCCGCCGTGGTATCCAGCGCCTTGACCCGCGCCACCGGGAAATGCTCGACCCGCCCCTCGCCCACCAGCAGGGCGCCCTGTGCGCCGAGGGTGACGATCACCCTGCCGGCGCCCATTTCGCGCAGGCGCTCGGCGGCACGCCCGGCGCTCTCCAGGGAGTCCACCGGCAGGCGGCAGAGCAGTTCGCTTTCGGTCTCGTTGGGGACCAGATAGTCCACCAGCGGCAGCCACTCCGCCGGCACGTCGCGGGTGGCCGGCGCCGGGTTGAGGATCACCGTCTTGCCCAGCGCATGGGCCCGGCGCAGCACATGGCCAACCGTCTCCAGCGGGCTTTCCAGCTGGCAGACCACCACCTGCGCCTGCTCCAGCAAGTGTTCGTGGCGTGCCAGCACGGCCGGCGACAGGTGGCCGTTGCCGCCGGCGACGATGACGATGGCGTTCTGGCTGCTGTCGTCGACCACGATCAGCGCCACTCCGCTGGACTCCCCGGCCACCCGCTCGACGCCCTGGCAGTCGATGCCCTCGGCCTGTAGCGCACGGTACAACTGGTCGCCGTAGGCATCGTCGCCAAGGCAGCCGATCATCGCCACCTCCGCGCCGAGACGCGCCGCGGCGACCGCCTGGTTGGCTCCCTTGCCGCCGGGAACGGTGATGAAGGACTGCCCGGCGAGGGTCTCGCCGCCCCGTGGCAGGCGCGGCGCGCGCACCACCAGGTCCATGTTCAGGCTGCCCACCACCAGTACTTTCGCTTGCATCGTTGCGTCCTTGTTCCAGCCTCTCTCTAGCGAGGGCGCCCCCGGCGCCCGGTTCAGACCCGCACCAGCGGCGGCGCGGTGGATTCGCGCAGGACCAGCGCCGGCGCCACCACCCGCCGCTGCATCGGCTCCTCGCGCTCGGCGATGCGTTGCAGCAGCAATTGCGCAGCGATCTCGCCAAGCAGGCGGATCGACTGGCCCACGGTGGTCAAGGCGGGAAACACGAAGCGGCTCAGCTCGATATCGTCGAAGCCGATCACCGACAGTTCGTGCGGCACCCTGATATTCAGCTCGGCCGCGGCGCGCAGCACGCCGATGCCGATCATGTCGTTGCCGGCGACGATCGCCGTCGGTCGCTCGCCCTCGCCGCCCAGCAGGCCGAGCGCCGCGTGGTAGCCGCCGGGGCTGCTGAACTCGCTTTCCAGCAGCCACTGCGGGCGCACCTCCAGGCCGGCCTTGGCCATCGCCCGCCGGTAGCCCTCGACCCGCAGCGTCGAGACCTTGGTCGACAGCGGCCCGCCGATGCAGGCGATGTCGCGATGGCCCAGTTCGAGCAGGTGGCGGGTCGCCAGGTAGGCGCCCATCTCATGGTCGATCTGCACCCGGTCGGCTTCCACGCCTTCCACCTCGCGGTCGACGATCACGGTCGGCGTGCGCATGTTCGCCAGTCCCTTGGCCAGCGCGCCGTCGCCGCCGGCGGACGCCAGGACCAGGCCGTCGATGCGTTTCTCCTGGAGCACGCGCAGGTAGTTGGCCTGCTTCTGCGGGTTGTCGTCGGAGTTGCAGAGGATCACGCAGTAGCCGTTGCGCTCGCAGCAATCCTCGATGCCGCGCGACAGCTCGGCGAAATACGGGTTGGTACTGTTCGGCACCAGCAGGCCGATGATCGAGGTGGTGCGCACCTTCAGCGAGCGCGCCACCGCGCTGGGCACGTAGTGCAGCTGCGCGATGGCGTCCTCGACCTTCTTGCGCACCGCGTCGCTGACCGGCCGCGTCCTGTTCACCACATGCGATACGGTGGTGAAGGAAACCCCCGCCATCGCCGCCACGTCCTTCATTGTCGCCATCGTTCAGCCCTGTCTGCGGGCGCGATGGCTGCGGTAGGTATCCAGCACCACCGCTACCACGATCACCGCCCCGGTAATGATTCGTTTGGTCGGCTCCGACGCACCGATCTGCGCCAGCCCCGCCGCCAATACGGAAATGATCAGCACGCCGAAGAAGGTGATGACCACCGAACCTCGCCCGCCCATCAGGCTGGTGCCGCCGATCACCACCGCGGCGATGACCTGGAGTTCCAGGCCGACCCCGGCGTTGGGATCGGCCGCTTCCAGACGCGAGATCTGGAACAGCGCGGCCAACCCGGCGAGCAGCCCCATCAGGGCGAATACTGCAATCTTATAGGGTTTCGGGTTCACACCGGCCAATCGCACCGCTTCTTCGTTAGTGCCGATGCCGATCAGGTAGCGGCCGAACACCGTGCGGGTGAGCACCGCCTGGGCGGCGAACATCACCAGCAGGGCGATCACGAAGGCCGGCGAGATGCCGAACGCCAGCGGATTGGACAGCCAGGCATAGGCGTCGCCGATATAGGCCGTGCGCGAGTCGGTCATCTGGTAGGCCAGCCCACGGGCCATCTCCAGCACCCCGAGGGACACGATGAACGAGGGAATCCGCCAGGCCACCGTGATCGAACCGGTGACGCAGCCGGCCAGGGTCGCGCAGGCCATCCCGAGCATTGCCGCCGGCAGCACGCCCCAGCCCCAGCCGAGCGTCGCCAGGCTTACCGCCGAGGCCGCCAGGGCCAGCACCGAACCTACCGAGAGATCGATGCCGCCGACGATCAGAATGAAGGTCATGCCCACCGCCAGCACCACCAGGTCGGGGATCTGGTTGGCGATGGCGAGGAAGGTGCCATAGCTGAGGAAGTGGCTGCTCAGCGCCGAGAACAGCGCGATCATCGCCAGCAGCGCGCCGGCCAGGCCGAGGTAGGTGCCCAGGCCGAAATAGTTGCCGCGTCGCAGGGTTGGCGCTGCGGCGGCGGTAGCGGAAGACGTCGGGTCGCTCATTTCTGGTTCCTTGCGTTGCGTGTTCACGACGTCGCCAGCAGCGCGTCGCGTTTCTTGTAACCGGCGAAGGCCGCCGCCAGCAGCGCGTCCTGGGTCCAGGCGTCGCGCTCGAAGGTGTCCACCATACGTCCCGCCGAGAGCACGCCGATGCGATCGCAGATCAGCATCAGCTCGCGCAGGTCGCTGGACACCACCACCAGCGCCTTGCCCCGGCGGGTCAACTCGGCGAGCAAGGCATAGATATCGAACTTCGCGCCGACATCGATGCCACGGGTCGGCTCGTCGAACAGCAGCACCTGGCAGTCGCGCTCCAGCCAGCGGCCGATCACCACCTTCTGCTGGTTGCCGCCGGACAGTTCGCCCACCGCCTGCGCGGTGTCCGCGCAGCGCACCCGCAGCGCCTCCACCTGACGCCGCGCCAGGGCTTCCTCGCGGCGCCGGTCGATCACCCCGTGGCGCGCCAGCGCCGGCAGGTTGCCCAGGGCCAGGTTGGCGCTGATCGACTGGTCCAGCAGCAGGCCCTCCCCCTTGCGGTCCTCGGTGATCAGCGCCACCCCCTGGCGCACCGAGTCGGCCGGCGAACGCAGGCTCAGGCGCTGCGGCGGATCGCCGAGCAGGACCTGCCCACCGTCGGCGCGGTCGGCGCCGTAGATCAGGCGCAACAATTCGGTGCGCCCGGAGCCGATCAGTCCGGAAATGCCGAAGATCTCCCCCGCGCGCACCTCGAACGACACCTCATGCACCTTGCCGCGCCGGCTCAACCGCTCCACCCGCAGCAACGGCGCGCCGATCTGCCGTGTACCCAGGTCGAAGCGCTCGCCCAGCTCGCGGCCGACCATCAGGGTCACCAGTTGGTCGGCGTCGTAGCGCTCGATCGGCTCGACGCAGACCAGGTGGCCATCGCGCAACACCGCGATGCGCTGCGAAATCCGCGCCAGTTCCTCCAGTCGATGGGAGATGTAGACGATCGCCACGCCGCGTTCGCGCAGCCGCTCGACCTGCTCGAAGAGCATGTCCACTTCGCGCGCGGTAAGCATCGCCGTGGGTTCGTCGAGGATCAGCAAACGGCAGTCGCCGATCAGGTTGCGGGCGATCTCGACCATCTGCTGGTGGCCGATGCCGAGGTCGCCGACCAGCGTGTCGGGATCGATCGCCTCCAGGCCGACCTGGGCCATCGCCTCGCGGGCCGCCGCGCGCAGGCGCCGACGGTCGATCCAGCCGGCGCGCCGGGGCAGGTCGTGGAGGAACAGGTTCTCCGCCACCGACAGGGTCGGCAGCAGGTTCAGTTCCTGCATCACCATGCGCACGCCCAGCGCCTCGGCCTCGCGGCGGCTAGCGGGGGCGTAAGGCCGGCCGAGGAGCTCCAGGCTGCCGGCGCCGGGACGTTCCAGGCCGCCGACGATCTTCGACAAGGTGCTCTTGCCGGCACCGTTCTCGCCGGTCAGGGCCAGCACCTCGCCGCCGAACAGTTGCAGGTCGATCTCCGCCAGCACCGGCTGCGCGTAGGTCTTGCCGACCCCGCGGATGCTCAGCAGCGGCAATGCGTCGCTAGACATGGGAAGGCTCCATCGGACGGCTCAGGGCGCAGTCACCAACTCGACAGGCGTCTCGACCACGCCGTCCTTCTCATGTTCCGGGGTTTGCCCGGCGAGCAGCTTGAGCGCGGTCTGGATACCGAACACCGCCTGCTTCGCGGCGAACTGGTCGGCAGTGGCCAGCACCCGGCCATCCTTGAGCATCGGCTTGATCGCCTGGATATTGTCGTAGCCGACCACCTTCACCTGCCCGGCGCGGCCCGCCGCGCGCACCGCCGATACCGCGCCGAGGGCCATGCTGTCGTTGCCGGCGAGCAGCGCCTTGAGGTCCGGATGCTCGTTGAGCATCGCCGAAGCCACCGCGTTGCCCTTCTCGATTTCCCAGTTGCCCGACTGCAAGGAGACGATCTTCATCCCCGCCGCGTCCATCGCATCCCTGAAGCCGGCGGTGCGCTGCTGAGCATTGGTGGTCGTGGAGACCCCTTCGATGATGCCGACCTCGTCGCCGGCCTTCAGTCGCTTCGCCAGGTACTCGCCGACCAGCCGCGCACCCTTGCGGTTGTCGGGCCCGACGAAGGGCACGCCGATCTTCTTCGCCTGCAGCACCTGCGGGTCGAAGCGGTTGTCGATGTTGACCACCACGATGCCGGCGTCCAGCGCTTTCTTCACCACCGGCACCAGCGCCTTGGAATCGGCCGGCGCGATCACCAGTGCGTCGACCCCGGACACGATCATCTGCTCGACGATGCGGATCTGGCTGGAGGTATCGGTCTCGTCCTTGATGCCGTTGGAAACCAGTTCGAACCGGTCGGCATGCTCCTTCTGGTAGGCCTTGGCGCCGTCCTCCATGGTCAGGAAGAACTCGTTCGCCAGCGACTTCATCACCAGCGCGATCCTGGGCTTCTCGGGAGTTTCCGCGTGGACGGCGGACAGGGGCAGGAACGAGGAACAGGCAGTCAGCACAACGGCAGCCAACAGGCGCCGGGAAGCGACCCGCTTCATGGTGTATCCTCCAGCTTTTCTTATCGTTGTATTGTGGCTTTTCCAGGAGATTATCCAGACGCAAACGTTTGCGTTAGGTGAATATGCGTCGATCTGACAGATTCTGTCAATCGCCACGAGCAACTGTCGCGAACCGGTCGGGATCGGTTGGATTCTAGTTCGCTACGGCTGGGAAACGCAGGATATTTTGCCTGGCCGGCAGATCTCCCGCCGCCCACTCAGCGCAACCGGTGCTTGTGCAACAGGCGGTAGAAGGTCGGCCGCGACACCCCGAGCATCCGCGCGGCCACGCTGAGGTTGTCGCCGTAACGGGCCAGCGCGTCGCACATCGCCTGGCGCTCGGCGCAGAGCTTGTAGACCTCCAGGCTGGACAACGGCGGGCCGTCGCCGCGCGCGCATTCCAGGCCGAGGTCCTGGGCCTCGATCTGCCGCCCCTCCGCCAGGACCAACCCGCGACGCACCCGGTTGGCCAGTTCGCGGACGTTGCCCGGCCAGGCGTGCATCGCCATCGCCGCCAGCGCGTCCTCGCTGAAGCGGCGCGGGCGGCGGCCGGTCTCCAGGCTGTAGAGCCGGGAGAAATGATTGGCCAGCAGCGGCAGGTCCTCGCTCCGTTCGCGCAACGGCGCGGTGCCGACCTGCAGGACGTTGAGCCGGTAGTAGAGGTCCTCGCGGAAGGTCCCGGCGTCGATCGCCGCCTCCAGGTCGACATGGGTCGCCGCCAGCACCCGCACGTCCACCTCGACCGGCCGGTTACCGCCGACCCGCTCGATCTGCTGTTCCTGGAGAAAGCGCAACAGGTTGGCCTGCAACTCCAGCGGCAGGTCGCCGATCTCGTCGAGGAACAGAGTGCCGCCGTCGGCCGCCTCGATCCGTCCGACCTTGCGCTGGTGCGCGCCGGTGAAGGCGCCCTTCTCGTGGCCGAACAGCTCGGACTGGATCAGGTGCTCGGGAATCGCCCCGCAGTTGATCGCGACGAACGGCTTGTCCGCGCGCCGCGACTGCCGGTGCAGGGTACGCGCGACCAGTTCCTTGCCGGTGCCGCTCTCGCCACGGATCAGTACCGGCGAGTCGGTCGGCGCCAGCTTCGCCAGCAGCCGGCGCAGGTCGCGTACGGCCAGGCTCTCGCCGAGCAGTTCGTGCTCGCCCTCGGCATCGCCGGGCACCGTGCCGCGCCCGCGCAGGCGGGCCATGCCAAAGGCGCGGCCGAGGGTCACCTGCACCCGCGCCATGTCGAACGGCAAGGTATGGAAGTCGAAGAACCATTCGCAGACGAAATCGCCGACGCCATTCAGCGGCAAGGTGTCCGGGCTGAGCACGGCGATCCACTCGGTGCCGCTGCGGCTGATCAGGTCCTTCACCGTCTCCGGCCGCTCCAGGTGGAACGGCCGCAGGCGCAGCAGGCCGACGTCGCAAGCGCGTTCGCGCGCCGTTTCCAGCGCGCAGCTGTCCACTGCCCAACCCGCCTCGCGAAGGCCCGGCAACAGGCGCCGGCAATCGTCGCACGGGTCCACCACCAGCAGACGGCGGAGGTTCGATGCATCTAACATGTGTGCTCCTTTGCGGCGCCAATTCTTTGAACCGTCATAAAAACGGCATGTTGGCGCTCTGAAAGGAAAATCTAGCAATTTTTTGACGCGCGAAAGTGAATCTTTGTTTATATCGCCAATGCCGAAATCGTCTTATCAGTCGTAGCCGCGACGCTTGACTTCCAGGCGCCGGACGAACTCCTCCAGGACCAGCTTGTAGAGGTCGTCGCCGAGGTAGACATCCTCCACCCCGCAGTCGATGTTCGGGTTGTCGTTCACCTCGATCACCACCACCTTGTCGCCGGCCTGCTTCAGGTCTACCCCGTAGAGGCCGTCGCCGATCAGGTTGGCGGTCTTCACCGCCAGCTCCACCACCTTGCGCGGCGCCTCGTGCACGGGCATGGTGCGGAAATCGCCGCTGACCTCCTCGGCGTCCGGGCTGTGGTCGTAGATCTGCCAGTGGCCCTTGGACATAAAGTACTGGCAGGCGAAGATCGGCTTGCGGTTGAGCACGCCGATACGCCAGTCGTACTCGGTATAGAAGAACTCCTGGGCAAGGATCAGCACCGAGCGCTCGAACAGCTCGGCGCTGGCCGCCAGCAACTGCTCCTGGTCCTCCACCTTGATCACCCCGCGCGAGAAGCTGCCGTCGGGAATCTTCAGCACCAGCGGGAAGCCCAGGCGCTCGCCGACCTTCTCCAGTTCCTGCGGGTTCTCCTTGTAGAGAATCTCGGTGGCCGGCATGCCCAGCTTGTGGCTGCGCAGCAGATCGGCCAGGTACACCTTGTTGGTGCAGCGCAGGATCGACACCGGGTCGTCCATCACCACCAACCCTTCGCTCTCGGCCTTCTTGGCGAAACGGTAGGTGTGGTCGGCGACATTGGTGGTCTCGCGGATGAACAGCGCGTCGTACTCGGCGATCCGCGAATAGTCCTTGCGCTCGATCAGGTCGACGTCGATGCCGAGGCTGCGGCCGACCCGCACGAAGTTCTTCAGCGCCTTGGCGTCGGAGGGCGGGAACGCCTCGCCGGGGTCGTGGAGGATCGCCAGGTCGTAGCGGAACGGCTTGCGCGAACGCGGCTTGCGCCAGATCTGCCGGCTGAAGCTGTCCAGGGCGTTGGCGAAGAGGTCTTCCTGGTCCTCGCGCAGCTTGTGGATGGCGCCGGGCTTGATGCCCTCGATGTGCCAGGTGCGGTTGCGCTTGAACTCCACCAGCAGCAACGGGCAGGGAAACGCCTCGAACAACTGTCGCGCCAGGTCCTGCAGCGGCTCGATGTCGGTACGGCCGAAATACAGGGTCAGGGTGAAACCATCGGTGCTGCCGTAGGGGTGCGCGGCCAGGGCCTTGTCCAGGGTGCGATCCAGATCTTCCAGGACCAGGCTGTACAGCGACTTCCTGGCCAGCTCGCTGATCGTCCGCACCGAGGGGATCACCTTGTGCCCGCGCGCCTCGGCGAGCAGCGAGCAGTAGTAGCCATGGCGCAGGTACTTGTAGTGCCGGCACAGGTTGATCACCTGGACCCGCTTGCCAGTGTCGTCGTCGATGGGCAGTTCCAGGTATTCCTGGGCGGTGACCACATCCTCGCTGGGGTAATAGGACGTCCAGTCTTCCTTGCGTTCCACGATGATGAACAGCTTGCTCACGACACCTCCCGGGGTGACAGCGAAACCACGGCGCATTCGGAACCGGCTTGCCGGCGCACGCATCCCGGCCAATACTCGGCGGGAATCCCTTGCGAAACCGCTCTATGGCGCCTGCCAGCAAACCGAAGCGTACAGCACCCATTACAGCACGCCCGCGCGGAAGTTCCCGCCCGCGGCCGTGGAGACCGCTATGAACCTGACCCTCCGCCCGGCCGGCGCGGACGACCTGTCCGCCCTGGTCGAGCTGGAAAACCGCTGCTTCGACTACGATCGCCTGTCCCGCCGCAACTTCCAGTGGATGCTCACCCGCGCCCACGCCAGCCTGACGGTAGCCGAGGGCGACGGCGGCGTGCTCGGCTACGCCCTGGTGCTGTTCCACGAAGGCACCTCGCTGGCCCGCCTCTACTCCATCGCCATCGACCCGCGCGCCCGCGGCATCGGCCTCGGCCAGAAGCTGCTGGAAGCCGCCGAGCAGGCCGCGCGGGACAACGACCGCGCCTACATGCGCCTGGAAGTGCGCCCGGACAACCGTGGCGCCATCGCCCTCTACGAGCGCAACGGCTACCGTCCCTTCGCCACCGTGCGCGACTACTACGAGGACCACAGCGAAGCGCTGCGCTTCGAGAAACGCATCCGCAACCCCGGCCACGACCAGCGCCGCCACGTGCCCTTCTACCGGCAGACCACCGATTTCACCTGCGGCCCGGCCTGCCTGCTGATGGCCATGGGCGCGCTGCAACCAGAACGCCAGTTGACCCGCCGCGAGGAACTGCGCCTGTGGCGCGAGGCGACCACCATCTACATGACCGCCGGGCACGGCGGCTGTAGCCCCCAGGGCCTGGCGCTGGCCGCCTGGCGGCGCGGCTTCCGGGTCAAGCTGGTGCTGTCCGCCAGCGGCCCGCTGTTCCTCGACGGCGTACGCAACGAAGACAAGAAGGCGGTGATGCGCCTGGTCCACGAGGACTTCTGCGAGGAACTGGACGCCTCGGGCGTCGAGCAGAAGCGCTCGGCCAGGCTCGACATCCCACGCCAGCTGGCCAGGGGCGGCCAGCCGCTGGTGCTGATCAGCAGCTACCGCCTGACCCGCTCCAAGGCCCCGCACTGGGTGCTGGTCACCCACTACGACGAGGACTTCGTCTACCTCCACGATCCCGACGTCGACCACAGCCAGCACCGCCAGCCGCTGGATTGCCAACACATCCCGGTAAGCCACGCCGAGTTCGACAAGATGAGCCGCTTCGGCCGCAGCAAGCTGCGCGCGGCGGTGATCCTGTTCAACCCGGAATGATCCGCATCGCCCCGCCCTGCGGCGGGAGATGTTCTCACCTATCAATCAATTCCATCGATAGTGGCTAGTGAGACTATCCATTTTTCATTCGCCAACGCCGATGTTTACATAGTCGCCAGATCCCCGAATAACCAGAACGGAACTGGAGACGACACCATGAGCTACTCCGCCAAATCCTTCTCGGCCCTGATCAATGCCATGCGCGCCGACGGCATCACCCGCCTGGAACAACTGGCCCGCCAGCCCTTCCGCAACGCCCAGGGCTTCTGGAGCGCGGAGGCGAAGAAATGAAAGCCCTGCTCGACCGCCGTACCGATCCCACCTGGATGCTCTACGCCGCAATCATCGCCTGGCTGGCCTTCTCCGGTCTCTGACCGGCAGGCCGCTGGCGCCTCGCCCTGCCATTCCAAGACGCTCCGGCGTCCCGCCTTTCTCCGGTGAAATACCGAGCTTTCGTCGCCAACATCGCCAGGCGAGGCCTGCGCAAACGTTTCACCCGTTCGCTGTCAAGAAAACCTTGTCAAAAAAGCTGATAGCAGCTTGCCAATATGCCAACGCCTTGGCATAACGGTGCCCAAAAAAGGCCTACAAGGACGTTCCTGATGCGCACCGTGAAAAAGGCTCTGCTGGTTGTCGGCGTGATCGTGCTGGCGGTCGTCGGGGTGGTGGTCTACTACATCGCCAATCCCAACCTGCCCCACTACCAGGCGCCGAGCGAGGTACGCTACCTGCCGCAATGGCAGGACGAGGCCCGCCAGCGCTTCTACTACACGCCCCAGGGCACCCTGGTGAAGGGCCTGCACTACGACTGGTTCACCGCCCTCGAACTGCCCTTCTCCGAAGAACCCTTCGCCGCCCCCGAATACCTCGCCCGCTTCGGCTTCCTCGTCGATCCGCAGCAGAAGGCCAGCGACCTCAACCCCGGCAACCTGCCGGTGGGCTTCAGCCAGCACCGCGACGAGAAGACCGGCACCCGCTACCTGGACATCACCTGCGCCGCCTGCCACACCGGCGAACTGCGCTACCAGGGCAAGTCGCTACGCATCGACGGCGGTGCCGCCATGCATTCCATCGCCGCCACCGTGCCGACCCTGCGTGGCGGCGCCTTCGGCCAGGCGCTCGGCGCGAGCATGGCCGCCACCTACTACAACCCGTTCAAGTTCAACCGCTTCGCCAGGAAAGTCCTCGGCGAACGCTACGAACAGGACAAGTCGCAACTGCGCGCCGACTTCAAGGCCGTGCTCGACACCCTCCTGCGCACCGCCTGGAACGACACCCGCCGCCACCTCTACCCCACCGAGGAAGGCCCCGGCCGCACCGACGCCTTCGGGCGCATCGCCAACAGCGTCTTCGGCGATGCCATCGACCCGGGCAACTACCGCGTCGCCAACGCCCCGGTGAGCTATCCGCAGGTCTGGGACATCTGGAAATTCGACTGGGTGCAATGGAACGGCTCGGCCATGCAGCCGATGGCGCGCAATATCGGCGAGGCCCTCGGCGTCGGCGCGCGCCTGCAGATCTTCGACGAGCACGGCCAGCCGCTGCGGGGCGAGCAGCGCTACGCCTCCAGCGTACGCCTGCACGACCTGCACGCCCTGGAAGAAACCCTGCAACAACTGAAACCGCCGACCTGGCCGGAAGACCTCTTCGGCCGCATCGACTTGCAACGCGCCTCCCAGGGCCGCGCCCTGTTCGAAGCCAACTGCGCCTTCTGCCATGCACCCAAGGTGCAACCGGCGGAATACGCCGCCCCCGGACGCAATCCCGAGTGGCGCATGCACATGGTGCCGACCGAGGTGATCGGCACCGATCCGACCACCGCCGACAACATCGCCGACCACCGCTACGACCTGCGCAAGCTCGGCTGGAGCGTCGACGAACTGGCGCGGATGAACGTCCAGCTGATCGGCGCCGATCCGCAGCAACTCGACCTCTCGCAACTGTCCTCGGCCAAGGGCCTGGCCTACATCACCGCCTTCGTCGAGCAGCGCGCCTACCGGGACGCCGGCATCCCGCCGGAACAGCAGAAGACCATGAACGGCTTCGACCTGCCGATCGGCGTACAGGAACTGCGCGCCTACAAGGCACGCCCGCTGGACGGCGTCTGGGCGACCCCGCCGTTCCTGCACAACGGCTCGGTGCCCAACCTGTTCCAACTGCTCTCCCCGGCCGCCGAACGCTCGCCGCAGTTCTACGTCGGCACCTTCGAATTCGATCCGAAATTCGTTGGATTCCGCACCGAGAAATTCCCCGGCGGCTTCCTCCTCGACACCCGTCTCACCGGCAACCGCAACAGCGGCCACGAATTCCGCGACGGCTGCCGGCAGAACGGCGTGATCGGCCGCGCCCTCAGCCCGGAAGAACGCTGGGCGCTGGTGGAATACCTGAAGGTGCTCGGCAACCCCGAATTCGAGCGCCGCCTGGTCCCGGCCCAGACCCCACCCTGGACGCCCGGCCCGAAATGCCCGGCGCCGGAGCAACGGACCGCGCAACGCTGAACCTGGGAAATGGAGAAGCGCGAGGCATGGCGCCGCCGCCCCTCTCCACCCCTAGCAGCCCCTCTCCCTTCAGGGGGGACGCCTAGCCAGAGGACGGGGAGAAGCAATCGTGGCGCACTCCCCGCCCAAGAAGAATAAAAGCCCACAGCCAACGCACACCACCAAGGACACCCACTCCATGCGCGCACTCCTCACCCACGCCTGGCTGTTCCTCGGCAAATGGCTCGGCCGCCTGCTCCTCCTCCTGCTGGCCGTCGGCCTCGGCGGCTGGGCCATCGGCAGCCTCTACTACGCCTGGAAATTCTCCGGCCCGGTGTCCGCGGAAGAGCAGATCGCCCCGGACGAAGCCCGCATCACCCAGGCGATCATCCAGGACGCCATCCGCGTGGTCGAACAGCACCGCGACAACACCCGCGTCCTGCGCGATGCCCACGCCAAGGCCCACGGCTGCGTGAAGGCCGAATTCAAGGTACGCGCCGACCTCGACCCAACCCTGCGTCGCGGCGTGTTCGCCGAAGCGGGCAAGAGCTGGAACGCCTGGGTGCGCTTCTCCAACGGCAACGCCTACCCGCAGTTCGACAGCAAGAACGACGCGCGCGGCATGGCCATCAAGCTGCTCGACGTGCCCGGCGAAAAACTCCTGCCCGGCCGCGGCCATGACGGCGAGCAGGACTTCGTCATGTTCAACCAGCCGGTGTTCTTCATCCGCGACATCGCCGAATACCGGCAGAACTTCGCCGCCCAGGCCGACGGCAAGAAAGCCCTGGCCTTCTTCCCCAACTGGAACCCCGCCAGCTGGGAACTGCGCCACCTGCTGATCGCCCTGCGCACCCTCGCCCCCGCCCCGGACAGCCCGCTGCACGCCGGCTACAACGGCATCTCGCCGTACAAGCTGGGCGAACACAACATCAAGTTCCGCGTCGTCCCCGCCCCGGAGAAGTGCCCGGCCTACGAGCTGCCGAAGCAGAACCAGGACCTGCCCAACTTCCTCCGCGCCGCCCTGTACCAGCAACTCTCCATCGACCGCGCCCCCGCCTGCTACGCCTTCCAGGTGCAGCGCCAGGACCCGGCCAAGTACATGCCCATCGAAGACACCAGCGTCGAATGGAAGGAGTCGGACGCGCCCTTCGCTACCATAGCCGACATCATTGTGCCAGCTCAGGATTTCGATAGCCGGGAACAGAACCTGTTCTGTGACAACCTTTCGTTCAACCCCTGGCACGCGCTGCCGGAGCATCGGCCGATCGGCGGGATCAACCGGTTGCGGAAGGCGGTTTACGAGGCGGTCAGTGGGTATAGGTTGGGGAGGAATGGGTGAGGGGTTGGGAAGGTGGAAGGTAGCGGCGTATGGCGTCTCTCTTGGTATTGATTTCGCCAATTTGGACTGGCAGGAAACGGCCAGAAGCAGCCATCGAGCGCTACCACGTAGTGCCCGCATCAGTCTGATCTAAGATACCGATCCTTGGTACATGAACAGTTGCTTCAGAGATGGGCCTCACTTGCACAGAAGACGCCAAACCTCACCATGAGGAAAGGCCTATCGGCCTGACGTGTACCCGGTGGACTCTCGATTTCCCAGTTTGGTTTACAGCTATGATAGCCGGACGGCCAACCCTCGAATATTTCGTCTCGCTCCCATGATCCCTAGTCAAATTGCACTTTTTATAGGTTCTCCGATTGAGCATGAGTCGGAGCGGGCTGTACTCCTCAAGCTGCTGAGATTGCTCGAGATGTCCGGCGAAACAGCTACGGTTTTGGTCAACATAAATCTGAAGGGGCGGCAGCTAGACTTAGTGCTCGGGACGGATCGTCTAACTTTGGTCCTTGAAGCCAAAGCCTGTACGGTGCCGCTCAGCGGGACGACAAATGGCCCATGGACCGCGCATCCCCGTTCAGGGCGTTCGAGAGCCACGGGCAATGCCTACGCCCAGGCCTTGGGCGAAAAAAACGCTCTCTGCGACGCTCTCCGAGACTTTTTAGGTAGTGTTGAAGGATATCCGGATGCTCATGTGGTGTTCGTCCCCGAGCTGGCTGCGGGCTCAGAGTTGTTGTTTGACTTCAAGGTCACCTATGGCGGGATAGACGGGCTCGCTATACAACTGGCCAAGCGCACCGAACTCCGCTGCACTACCGATCAATGGCGCGCGTTTGCAATCCAGCATAGCCTTGAGCAGGTGTTCGATCTTTCCAGCGCTCTGGACCCTCGCTCGCTCGAAGCGCAGCGAACACTTGCAACGTATATCGCCGCTTTCACCGCTACGTATGCTTCGGCAGCAGCTGAGTACAAGACGGACCTCTACGACGTCGACGGGGAGCTCGTAGATTTGCCATGTCTCGAGCATCTGTTGCAGGAGGCTCGCACGGACCTTCTAATCCAAGGTCCTTCAGGCTGCGGTAAGTCATTGCTGTCGGTGGTGTTAGCAAACCGGTTGTGCGCTAAAGATGTGATACCGATCATCGTGGAGGGAAAGCTATTTGAGGGACAGCTTGGCCCGGCGCTGGATCGTGAAGCAGCTCTACTGGACGTACTATCAGCCAAGAAGCTATTGGCTGCAGTTCGTACGCTATCGCGACCGATTGCCATAATCGTGGATGGGTATAACGAGTGCCCTTCCGACTTGAGGTTTAAATTGATCCGGGCGCTCCGCGCCGCTTCGATCAGGTATGACGCAGCGATTGTCGTGAGTTCGCAAATCGAGACCGACAGGGCGGATTTGCTTCCGCTTCGGAAGGTCACCGTTTCCGCTCCCAGCCACGACCTCAAGGTTGAGATAGCGTCCCTTGATACCGCCTCCACGGAGTTGCTGGCTCCTCTGCTACAGACAATCGCTACCGGTATTGAGGCCAGCCTTGTTGGTCAAATGGGGCGCGAAGTGAACCTAGTTTCTAGCAGATCCGCACTGTTTGACGGCTTTGTTCGGCGGCGCCTTGGTTCTAATGCAAGCGAGGGCATAACGCTCTTATGTCACGTCGCTGGACTGCTGTTCGAGCGCATGACTTTCAGCTTATCCATACGCGAGCTTGACCGCATCCTAGTTAGAGAACGGCTTGGGGCTGAGGTGCTCCAAGAGGCACTTCGGATGCGGCTGCTGATCCAGCGAGGAGAGCGCCTAAGTTTCGTCCATGAAATGTACCTCAATGCCTTTGCGGCCGAGGCTATCCTGCGGCAGTTTGGTTCCGACTTCGACGCTATGACTCGGGCGTTGGCGCTACCCCGATTCCATGAACTGCGGACATTTGTGGTTGGCGCTATCGAGGATATGGAGTTGCTCGCTCGCTTGCTCAGCTCGACCACAGATGCGCAGTTGCTGAAGGCCATCATAAAAGGAGAATGTGGCAGCGCCGCTAAGAGGTTCGTGGCCCATGACTTGAATGCCGTAATGGGCCGATTACGGGTTGAAGTTGAAACAGTCCGTTTCTTCATCGCTCCTGACCAGCACTGGCATATTGGCGTTGAGCCCGCTAGTCGCATGCTCTGGACAGAGCATGAAAGAGCAATGCTGTCTGCATTGCCTGCTGCATTGGCGCTCGGTCAATACTCACTGGAGTTGCTCGATGTTTTCCGACTGCTCGATAAGCGGCTAATCGAGGAGCGAGCACGGCTTCAAAGTGAGGCGGTTGAGCAGGGCTTCAAGCTGCTGAGGACCAGCTTATTTGCAGCTGCCTACGTATTCGGTCAGCACGACCTTGGAGTTTCACTTGTCATATCGGCTCTCCACGGCGGGGGTTTAGAGCGCTTAGCCCTACATTCTGAGCGGCAAGCGCCCCTGAGAGACGTATGGCTCAATGTAGCTACGCCAGGACAGTTCTACTTTGCGCTGGCGTTGTCGCGTGATACCTACAGGCTGGAGCGAAGCATTCTTAACCTGGCGATCGACCAAACGCTGCCGCTGTTCGAAATTGAGCGCTGGAAGTATCTGCCTTATCACGTTCAATTAGATCTCATGCATTTCGTGCACTTTCTTCCACGGGATGACTTGACCCAGCAAGAAAAGCTGTCGAAGGCACTCGAAAGCCTGCTCCCCGTGCTAAATCCGATTCTGCAAACCACTGCCCTCGAAGCCCTCAGCAGTTTGGGAGCGCTGGATGACGAGGTTAAGGGGCACGAGACACAGATTCGACTACAAGTTGCCGAGGTCCTCGTTGACCCTGGTGCGGAGGGTGCGGCGGAAATCGCCTGGGAGATCTATAGCGGGCAATTCGATCACCCCTTCGACATGGCCTACATCAACGTTGTCGACAACCTTTCAAACGAGCAGCAACTGACACTGATGCGATTGGCCTGCATGGGAGCGTCCGAGTACAGTTTCTTTGTGGGGTCGCTAATGGACAAGCTTGCTGGTGAAGGTGATGCCCTCGCGGTTCCGGCGATCTCGCGCTGGGCACGCTTGCCAGATCCGACCAGTCCAGTACGTCAGAACGCAGTTGAAATCTATATTTCCGCGCTGATGGCCTTGGGGAAACTTCAATCAGATCTACCGGTGGAGTCGTGCCCAATGGGGCTCGGCCCCCGTGAAGATGCGATGTCCGCATGCGGGATGATCTACTACTGGCTGCAGCGGCGTACCTTTGAAGCAGCAGAGGCGGAACCGCCAGTTATGGCTGCTCTGGAGGCTCTTTCTGCCGATCCATCGCGCGCGATTGGTGTGCTATGCGAGATCTCCCAGTCGATCATTGGCCATGACCCGCGCGGCACGTTGTTGGTTACAGCCTTTCCCGCCCGTATGGTCATGCTTGCTCGCGTAGCCCTCCAGCAAGGAGGCCCTATGGAAGGATACTTTTCCGGCCCGCACTTCTTCGAGCGCAGAGATGCCGAGCGATTTGCGATCTCCATGATTGGTTCTTACGGGGGGGCAGACGACTTGCCGCTGCTTCGTACTTTTGTAGATCAAGTGGAACTCTCATGGAATGCTCGCAACGCCCTTGCGGCGATCGAAGCAAGAGCTTCAACCGTTGCACAGCGGTAGCCACTAAAAAGTCCCCTGAGCTCTGGCCCATTCAGCGAATGGCCAGACCACCGGCTTCGCGGTATTGCATTTCCTCATCAAATGGCAGCGTCTGGCTGGGAGCTGCCTCTGAAAACAAGCAGGGAGCTGTCTGAAGCGACCCTAGAGAGATAGCTATGGCCTCGTCACGAGCAGCAGTAGCCGACCAAAAACAGGTCATGGACACTCTGCTAATGAGTTCGTAACTTCCTTGCAAACCATGTCGCCTTTTCTCCTAGTCTCATTTCGCGTTTCCACCGCGCCGCGTAAGCTGCTGAAGGAATTATCTGCCGACAAGGAATGATGTCTACCCTCCTCTAGGCCCCGGGTATCTAGAATTCGGCCCCCAGCCCAGGCAACCAGAAGCGCCGGAAACGCGCCCTGAATGATTTCAGATTCGCGCCGAAACCTTCGAAAGCCGTTTCCTCGCACCCGAAAGCCGCCGAGGCTGCCCTGCGGCTTTCGCTGCGCAACGGCTAGTCGCCTACTTGCACCGGTCGCTCAGCCTGACCAGCGATGCGCCGTACACCGCGTCGTCTTCGGAGGCGAAGATCGCGTCGCCTTCGACGGAGGCGCCCGGCTTGAGGGTCTCGGCGGTGAGTTCCTCGTCCACGGTATCCAGCCTGAAGGACTGGCCGGCGGCGGACAGCGCCACCAGGCAGCTGTTCTTCAGGCTGATCTCGCTCTTCGCCGCATTCACCAGGCGGACCTTGAAGGCCTGGGTGCGGAAATGCTTGTCGCCGACGGATACGCTGCCCTTGTCGCCCTGGCGGGCGAAGACCATCACTGCATCCGGCGCGGCGGCGAAGCCGAGGGAAGGAGCGGCCAGCAGGCCGGCCAGGGTCAGGGCCATTGCGTTCTTCATACTGATTTCCTTTGGCAAAGACTGAACGACCCGGTGATTTTCCGTGGGTCTTTTCGCCGCGATCAAGCGCAGTGCCAAGGAATGCGGGCTGCCTCGTGTTCTGCAAGTCGGAGGGTTTCCAGCGGAACTTTTCCCGCAACCGTGCTTCCAGGCGAAAACCGCTCGCTACGCGGAACGCCGGTCTTCCAACCCACACGGTCCTCGCGCCCGCCAGGTTGCCCTCGAACGCTTGCAACCACAGGCCGGACGCTCGGCCCAGGCGATGGCCCAATGGGCGCCGGGCAGGTCCGCTTCGGCGTGGCCGCGATGCAACAAGTGCGCCTGGACCGGCATCGCGGTAGCGCTCGGCGAGGGCGCCACCGAGGCTGTCGGCGGCATGTCGTGTTCGACTCCGTTGCGGGTGGCGAGCGGGGCCTGCGATCTTCCCTTGGGGGAGAGTCCAGCCCGGCGACCCGGCAGGTGGCCGCCAAGCCGCTTGCGCAGGCTGCCGGGCTCAGCCGAGCAACTTGTCGACGGTCAGCGGGAAGTCGCGCAGGCGGCGGCCGGTGGCGTGGTACACGGCATTCGCCACTGCGGCGGCGACGCCGACGATGCCTATTTCGCCGACGCCCTTGGAGCCCAGTTCGTTAACGATATCGTCGGGTTCGTCGACGAAGATCACCTCGATATCGCCAATATCGGCGTTAACCGGGATGTGGTACTCGGCGAGGTTGTGGTTCATGCAGCGGCCCAGCGCATGGTCGACCTGGGTTTCCTCCTGCAAGGCCATGCCCAGGCCCCAGACCACCCCGCCGAGTATCTGGCTGCGAGCGGTCTTCGGGTTGATCACCCGCCCCGCCGCGACCGCGCTGACCACCCGGCTCACACGCAGGGTACCGAGGGCTTCGTCGATCCGCACCTCGACGAATACCGCCGAATGGGTCGCGGTGGCGTAGCCTTTGCGCCGCGCCGAGGGTTCAGCTTCCACCTCCACCTGCAACGCGTCTTCCGGCAGCCCTTGCAGCAGGTCGGCCAGGGCGTATCGCGTATCGCCCGCTTCCAGATGGCCACGGCATATGCGGAAGCGTTCTTCGGCGGTGCCGGCCAGCTCCGGATGGCGGGCCCTGGCATGGGCAACCAGGGCCTGGCGCAGGCGCAGGCAGGCCAGGCGGACGGCGGAACCGACCGACGAGACGGTGAACGAGCCGCCCTGCAATGGAGCCTTGGGCAACGCACTGTCGCCAAGCTGGAAGCGCACCTCTTCCGGCGCCATGCCAGCGGCGTCGGCGGCGATCTGGGTCATCACCGTGTAGGTGCCGGTGCCGATATCCGTGGTCGCGCTGGCCACCCGCAGCAGGCCGTCCGCCTCCAGTCGCGCCCTCGCGCTGGCCTTGCTCTGCATGGCCTCCCAGACGCCGCCGGCCATGCCCCAGCCGAGCAGCTGACGCCCTTCGCTCATGCTCCGTGGCCGTGGGTCGCGGGCCTGCCAACCGAAGCGCCGGGCGCCCTCCTCGTAGCAGGCCAGCAGCGCCTTGCTGGAGTACGGCTTGTCCTCGTTGCCGTTGCGCTCGGCGAAGTTGAACCGGCGCAGCGCGATGGGGTCCATGCCGAGCCGCACCGCCAGTTCGTCCATCGCGCATTCCAGCCCGATCAGTCCCAGCGCCGCGCCGGGGGCGCGCATGTCCAGCGGGGTATAGACGTCCAGCGGCACCAGACGGTAGGCCAGGGAAAGGTTCTCGCAGCGATAGAGCATGCCGCTCCACTCCACCACGTGCTCGGTGAAGTCTTCGAAGCGCGAGGTCTGCGCTGTCGCCTGGTGGCCCAGCGCAAGCAGGCGCCCCTCGGCATCGGCGCCCAGTTGCAGGCGCTGCAGGGTGCGCGGCCGGTAGCCGAAGGTGAACATCTGCTGGCGGGTCAGCACTACGCGCACCGACCGCCGCAGTTGCAGCGCCGCCATCACCGCCAGGGCCAACTGGTATTGCGGACGCAGGCCGGAGCCGAAGGCGCCGCCGACGTAGGCGGCACAGACCCTTACCTTGTCGGCGGGCAGGCCGAAGACCTTTTGCAGGTAGGCCTGGCTGTTCTGCGTCCCCTGGGTCTTGTCGTGCACCAGCAGGCTGCCGTCGGGCTGGACGATGACCGTGGACGCGTGCGGTTCCATGGGATTGTGGTGCTCGATCGGCGTGCTGTAGCTGGCCTCGACCCGAATCGGCGCGGCGCGGTAGGCGGTGTAGAAGTCGCCGCGCTCGGCGGGCAGTTCGGCGGGAGCCTCATGGGCCTGGTCGAGGGCGGCCAGCAGGTCGGTCTGGTGCGGCTCGGGCTCGATATCGATGCGCAGCAGCGAGCCCGCGTAGCGGGCCAGTTCCAGGCTCCGTGCCAGGACCAGGGCAAGGGGCTGGCCGCTGTACAGGACGCGGTCGTCGAACAGCGGGCGGAAGGGTTCGCCTTCGGCGGCATCAGCGTCCTTGTAGGGCTCGTCGTCGCCCGCCATCGGCGGCCGGTTCAGGTGATGCAGTACCGCGACCACCCCGGGTACCGCCAGGGCCGCCGCACAGTCGATGCCGCGCACCCGGCCGCGGGCGACGTCGCTGCTGACCACGCTGCCGTGGAGCAGGTCGGCGGCAGGATATTCGGCGGCGTAGCGAGCCTGGCCGGTGACCTTGGCTGGCCCGTCGACGCGATCCAGGGCTTGCCCGGTGCTGTGTGGCAGGCTGCTCATTGGCCGACCCCTCCCGAGTGGGCTTCTTCCAGTGCGCGAACGATGGCGTTGCGCGCCAATCCGATCTTGAAGGCGTTGTGGGCCAGCGGCCTGGCGTCACGCAGCAGCGCTTCGGCGAAGCGGACATAGCTGTCCCGGTTCGCCGGATGGCCCCTGAAACGTTCCTCCAGCTCTGCGACGCGCCATGGCTTGTGGGCCACGCCGCCGAGCGCCAGGCGCAGTTCGCCAATGCGCTCGCCGTCCGGTTCCAGGGCCGCCGCCACCGAGACCAGGGCGAAGGCGTAGGAGGCCCGGTCGCGCACCTTCAGGTAGTGGCAATGCCGCGCGAAGCGCGGCGCTGGCAGCTCGATGGCGGTGACCAGTTCGTCGACGGCCAGGCAGTTGTCGCGCTCGGGCGTGTCCGCCGGCAGGCGATGGAAGTCGGCGAAAGCGACCCGCCGCTCGCCAGCGCGGCCGCGCACCAGTACCTGAGCCTCCAGCGCCGCCAGCGCCACGCACAGGTCGGATGGATGTACCGCCACGCAGTGTTCGCTGGCGCCGAGGATCGCATGGTTGCGGTTCAGCCCGCTGCGCGCGGGGCATCCGCTGCCCGGCTCGCGCTTGTTGCATGGCGTGCCGGTGTCGTAGAAATACTGGCAGCGGGTACGCTGCAACAGGTTGCCGCCGGTGCTGGCCATGTTGCGCAACTGCGGCGAGGCGCCGGCGAGGATCGCCTGGGCTAGCAAGGGATAGTCCGCCTCCACGGCGGGATTCCAGGCCAGTTCGGCGTTGCTGACCAGGGCTCCGACCAGCAGGCCGCCGGTGGGCGTCCGGCGGATGTCGCGCAGCGGGAGGCCGGAGATGTCGATGAGTCGCCGGGGCCTGGCAACGTTTTCCTTCATCAGGTCGAGCAGGTTGGTGCCGCCGGCGATGTAGCGCGACTCCGGGCCGGCGAGGCCCAGCGCCTGCTCGATGTCGGCCGGCTTGGCATAGGCGAAGGGCGTCATGCGCGCTGCCCTCCCTGTCCGTCGCGATCGAGCAGCGGCAAGGCGTCTTCCACGGCGTCGAGGATATTGCCGTAGGCGCCGCAGCGGCACAGGTTGCCGCTCATGCCCTCGCCGATCTCCGCCCGCGAGCGCGCCCGCCCCTCGCTCGCCAGGCCAAGGGCCGAACAGATCTGTCCGGGCGTGCAGTAGCCGCACTGGAAGGCATCATGGCGGATGAACGCCTGTTGCAGGGGATGCAGGCGATCACCCTCGGCCAGACCTTCGATGGTAGTCAGTGCATCGCCGTCGCACATCACCGCCAGCGTCAGGCAGGCGTTGATCCGGCGACCGTTGCGCAACACCGTGCAAGCGCCGCATTGGCCGTGGTCGCAGCCCTTCTTGCTGCCCACCAGGTCGAGCCGCTCGCGCAGCAGGTCGAGCAGCGTCAGCCACGGGGGTACTCTCAGCTCTCGGCGCTGGCCATTGATCAGCAGGCTGATCGGCAGGTCCGCCGGCTCCGGATTGGTCATGGTACAAGCCTCACGGTCGGTGCATCGGCGCGGCGGATGCCGCTTTTTCAGGTCCGACCGAACGGCTCGAAGATACGTTCAAAGTAAATGACGGCCATGGCCATGCCACAAAGGCGGGCGGATGCTCGACGCCTGCGCCGCTATCGGCCGCCGGAGCCCTGCGCCGAGGTCACTTGAACAGGCTCGACACCACCCGCGCCACGTGCTCGGCGCCCTTGCTGATCTCCTGCATGATGCCGGCCACGGTGGTGATCTGGTTGTTGTTCTCCTGGGCGCTGGACTCGATGGTCTGCATGTTGTGGTTGATCTGCTGGGTCAGCTTGACGTTCTCGGTGACCACGTTCTTGATCTCCACCGTGGCGCCGCTGGTGCGCGCCGCCAGTTGCCGCACCTCGTCGGCGACCACCGCGAAGCCGCGCCCCATGTCGCCGGCGCGAGCCGCCTCGATGGCGGCGTTGAGGGCCAGCAAGTTGGTCTGTTCGGCGACGCTCTGGATGGTGGTGACGATGTTCTCGATGTCCTTGGTCTGGTGGGTGAGCTGGGAAATCAGGCCGACGGCGGTGTTGACCATCGACAGGGTCTTGGCCGACAGGGCGACGGACTGGTCGAGGGAGTCGATGCCGCGGGTGGAAATCTGCGCGGTCTCTTCCGCGGTGGAGAACGACAGCTCGGCGGCGCGCCGTACCTCCTCGTTGCGATTGACCTGCTCGGTAACGTCGATGGCGAACTTGATGACCTTGATTATCCGCCCCGAACTGTCCTTGACCGGGTTGTAGGTGGCTTCGATATGTACCCGCTCGCCGGCGGCGCTGCGGCGCTCGAAATGCCCGCGGGAGAATTCGCCGTGCCGCAGCCGAGCCCAGAAATCCGGGTTCTCCCGATAGAACTCGTCGAAGCAGAGCATGCGGTGGTGCTGGCCCTTGAGCGACTTGAGGCTGTAGCCGAAGAGACGCAGGAAGTTCTCGTTGGCATCGAGTATCTCGCCGTCCGGGGTGAACTCGATGACCGCCATGGACTGGCGTATGGCGTCGTTGATCGCGTTGAGCAGGAGCAGTTCGGAATGGTTGCGGGTCACGTCGGCGGCGATCTTCAGCACCTCGACGACCGCCCCTTCGGCATTCTTCACCGGGAAATAGGTGGCCTCCAGCCAGACCGGCGTACCATCGCGCCGCAGGCGCTTGAACACGCCGCGCTGGGGCGTGCCGCTGGCCAGTTCCTTCCAGAAGCGCACGTAGGCGGCGGAGGCCTGGAAGTCCTCTTCGCAGAAGATCCGATGGTGCTTGCCGACCAGCTCGTCCGCCGAGTAGCCGACCACCGCGAGGAACAGCGGGTTGGCGGACAGTATCTGGCCATCGGGAGTGAAACGGATGGTGGCGACGTTCTGCCCGATGGCCTCGAGTCGCCACGCCAGGTCTTCATCCTTGGCGGCGCTTTCCACCGCCCTGCTTTTTCTGCCGAAGAGCATCGCGCACGACTCCTTGATGGCACCTGTCCATCGCGAGGGAGTGGAGAACCGGAGATAGCCGTCCTACCGCTAAACGCCAGTGTAGATCGGGCTCCGGCAACTTTCCTCGGTGCCCGCATCGCCGTCCGTCCCCTAGCGGGCGGGGCCCAGCGGGGCGCGCGATGCCAGGATCGCCAGGCCGGCCAGCCCGACTACCGAGACGCTCTTGTTGAGGCAGGCATTGGTACGCCCAGACAATCGCCCCGCGCCCGCGCATCAGCCAGGCTGCGAGCCATGCCAGCGCCGGTCCGCGCTATGATCACTGCGCCCGGACTGACCGCGCTCCGACCTCGCGCCGTCGTATCCCGAAACCCACTTCCAAGAGGAAGCACATGGCAACCGATCTCTACGCGCTGGCCGAACAGGTCGAGGACGAAGCGGGTTTCCTGCACTTCCTCGCCGCGCTGGCGGCGGACTGGGAGGAAGACCGCCGCCTCGCCGCCGCCAACCCGCCGAAACCATTCGGCCCCAGCCCGCTGGGTTGGGAGAACGGCAGCATCGGTGGCTTCCTCGATGCCGCCGCGACCTGGGGCGAGGACTCCCGCGACGGCCTGCCGGGCTATTCCAGGCCGGAGAATGCCTGGCGGCGCGCGGCGCAGCTGATGCTGGCGGGCAAGTTCTATGAATGACTTCAAGTCTGCCCTGGCGCCCTTCCCGCCCGACTACCCGAGGGTCTTGCCGGACAACCGGCGGCAGGTGCCGATATTGCATCGCGACGCGGACTTCCTCCTGCGCGCGCTGCAACCCGACGATTTCGTCCGGACCAGCCGCTACGAGAACGCCAACCGCGAGCACCTGGCGCCATGGGAGCCGCTGCGCGACCCGGGGTATTTTTCCGTGGACAACGCCCGCGCCCGCACCCTGCTACAGGTGGCGAGCATGGACGAAGGCGAGGCGCTTCTCCTGCTGTTGCTCGATCCCGACGACGGCGAGGTGCTGGGGCGCTGCAGCTACACCAATATCGTCCGCGGGGTATTCCAGGCCTGCCACCTGGGCTTTTCCCTGGCCGCTGCGGCGCAGGGCCGCGGCCTGATGGCACGAGCCCTGCGGGTAGCCAACCGGTATTGCTTCGAGCAGCTCGGCCTGCACCGGATCATGGCCAGCCACCTGCCGCGCAACGCACGCAGCGAGCGCCTGCTGGAAAGCCTCGGCTTCGAGAAGGAAGGCTACGCCCGCGCCTACCTGAAGATCGCCGGGGTCTGGGAAGACCATGTGCTACGGGCGCTGGTGGACGCTCCGCGCTGAACCGACGTGCAAATGCAGAACGGGACGCCTGGCGTCCCGTTCTGCTCACCAGGCCTGCCGGTCAGCCGCGGGCGAGGTCGCCACGCAGTTCGCGGGCGGCGGCGACCATGTTCACCAGCGCTGCCTCGGTTTCCGGCCAGGCGCGGGTCTTCAGGCCGCAGTCCGGGTTGACCCAGAGCCGCTCGGCGGGTATCCGCCGGGCTGCCTTGCGCAGCAGCGCGACGATCTCTTCCCGGCTCGGCACGCGTGGCGAGTGGATGTCGTAGACGCCCGGACCGATCTCGTTCGGGTAGTCGAACTGCTCGAAAGCCTCCAGCAGCTCCATGTCCGAACGCGAGGTCTCGATGGTGATCACGTCGGCGTCCATGGCGGCGATGGACTCGATCACATCGTTGAACTCGCTGTAGCACATGTGCGTATGGATCTGGGTTTCGTCGCGGACTCCGGAGGCGCACAGGCGGAAGGCCTCGGTGGCCCACTCCAGATAGTGCGGCCAGGCGTTGCGGCGCAGCGGCAGGCCTTCGCGGAAAGCCGCCTCGTCGATCTGCACGATCCTGATGCCGGCGGCCTCCAGGTCGACCACTTCGTCGCGGATCGCCAGGGCCAACTGGCGCGCCTGCACCTCGCGAGACACGTCCTCGCGCGGGAAGGACCACATCAGCATGGTCACCGGGCCGGTCAGCATGCCCTTCATCACCTTGTCGGTAAGGCTCTGGGCGTACCTGATCCACTCCACGGTCATGGCCCGCGGACGGCTCAGGTCGCCATAGATCACCGCCGGCTTCACGCAGCGCGAGCCGTAGCTCTGCACCCAGCCGAAGCGGGTGAAGACGTAGCCGTCCAGTTGCTCGGCGAAGTACTCGACCATGTCGTTGCGCTCGGCTTCGCCGTGCACCAGCACATCCAGCCCCAGTTGTTCCTGGATCTGCACCGCATGGCGGATCTCGCTGTGCATCGCCTCGATGTACTCGGCCTCGCTCAGCTTGCCCTGCTTGAACGACTGGCGGGCCAGGCGGATCGACGAGGTCTGCGGGAAGGAGCCGATGGTGGTGGTCGGGAACGCCGGCAGGTCGAGTCCGGCGCGCTGCCTGGCGATGCGTTCGGCGAACGGCGAGCGGCGCTGGGCGTCGCAGGCCTTGATCGCGGCCAGGCGCGCCTGCACGGCCGGCTTGTGGATTCGCGGCGAAGAAGCGCGGCTGGCCTGGACCGCACGGCTCTCTTCCAGGGCGGCAAGCACCTCGGCGGCTTCCGGCTCAATGGCGGCACGGGCCAGCACCGCGACTTCGCGGCACTTCTGCACGGCGAAGGCCAGCCAGCTCTTCAGCTCGGCGTCCAGCCCGTCTTCGCGCTCCAGGTCCACCGGGCTGTGCAGCAGCGAGCAGGACGGCGCGACCCACAGCCGCTCGCCCAGGCGCTCCCGGGCATGGCGCACCACCTCCAGGGCTTTCTCCAGGTCGCAGCGCCAGACGTTGCGCCCGTTGACCAGGCCCAGCGAGACGACCTTGTAGGCCGGCAGGCGGTCGAGGATGCTCGGATACTGTTCCGGCGCTCGCACCAGGTCGATGTGCAGGCCGTCCACCGGGAGGTTGGCGGCCAGGCCCAGGTTGTCTTCCAGGCCGCCGAAGTAGGTGGCGACCAGCTTCTTCAGCGGCTCGCCCTGTAGCAGGTTGTAGGCGCGCTCGAAGGCGTTCTTCCATGCCTGCGGCAGGTCGAGGACCAGGATCGGCTCGTCGATCTGCACCCACTCCACGCCCTGGCCGGCGAGACGGCGCAAGATCTGGCCGTAGAGCGGCAGCAGGCGGTCCAGCAGGTCGAGCCTGTCGAACTCGGCGCCCTTGGCCTTGCCCAGCCACAGGTAGGTCAGCGGACCGATCAGCACCGGCTTCACCTGGTGGCCGAGGGCCCTGGCCTCGTCGACCTCCTCGAACAGTTGTTCCCAGCTCAGCTGGAACTGCTGATCGGCGCTGAACTCGGGGACCAGGTAGTGATAGTTGGTGTCGAACCACTTGGTCATTTCCTGGGCATGGGCACCGCCGCAACAACTGTCGTCGCTGACGCCACGGGCCATGCCGAACAGGGTATGCAGGGTCGGCCCGGCCTCGCCGTGCGCCCGGAAGCGCTCGGGGATCACGCCGAAGGTCAGCGAATGGGTCAGCACCTGGTCATACCAGGCGAAATCGCCGACCGGCAGCAACTGGATGCCGGCATCCTTCTGTACCTGCCAGTGGGCAGCGCGCAGCTGCCGACCGACGGCCCGCAGGCCGGCCTCGTCCAGCTCGCCCTTCCAGAACGCTTCCTGGGCTTTTTTCAGTTCGCGATCGCGTCCGATGCGTGGGAAGCCGAGAGTGTGGGCCAGGGCCATGGGTGTTCCTCCAGTCGAAAGGTCGATGGAGGGATTCTCGTGAGGCTCATGCCATGAGACAAACTCAATTTCTTCGTGATGAAATCAAGTTTCCCTCATGATCATCCTCGCGCCCTGACCTCGGCGCCCTCCTCACTTGCGCTTGCGGATCGCCATGCGCCGAGGCTTGAGACCGCCAGCCGCGGCAGCGCCGGCCTCGCCGTCGACCACGGGCTGCATCCTGGCTCGCGCCGCGTGCAGCTTCTTGTAGCTGTCGATCAGCCGCAGGTGCCGGTCGAGCCCTTCCAGCTTCATGCTGGTCGGCGTCAGGCCGAAGAAGCGCACGCTGCCGTCCACCGAGCCCAGCGCGGCGTCCATCCGCGCGTCGCCGAACATGCGGCGGAAATTGGCCTCGTAGTCGGCGATCTCCAGCTCGTCGTCGAGGACGACCTCCAGCACCACGTTCAGCGCCTGGTAGAACAGGCCGCGCTCGACGCTGTTGTCGTTGTACTGGAGGAACGCCTCCACGCCTTCCTTGGCGTCTTCGAAGCGCTTCAGGGCGAGGCCGATGAGCACTTTCAGCTCGAGGATGGTCAGTTGGCCCCAGACCGTGTTGTCGTCGAACTCGACGCCGATCAGCGTGGTGATGTCGGTGTAGTCGTCCACCTCGCAGTCTTCCAGGCGCTCCAGCAACGCCCCGAGCGCGGCGTCGTCGAGGCGGTGCAGGTTGAGGATGTCCTCGCGGAACGCCAGGGCCTTGTTGGTGTTGTCCCAGATCAGGTCTTCCACCGGATAGATTTCCGAGTAGCCCGGCACCAGGATCCGGCAGGCCGTAGCGCCGAGGTGCTCGTACACCGCCATGTAGACCTGCTTGCCCATGGCTTCGAGGATGCCGAACAGGGTCGCGGCTTCCTCGGCGTTGGCAGCCTCGCCCTGCCGGGTGAAGTCCCACTCGACGAACGGGAAATCGGCCTTGGCGCTGAAGAAGCGCCAGGACACCACGCCGCTGGAATCGATGAAATGCTCGACGAAGTTGTACGGCTCGGTCAGCGCATGGCTTTCGAAGGTCGGCTGGGGCAGGTCGTTCAGGCCTTCGAAGCTGCGCCCCTGGAGCAGTTCGGTCAGGCTGCGCTCCAGGGCCACCTCGAAGCTCGGGTGGGCGCCGAAGGAAGCGAACACGCCGCCGGTGCGCGGATTCATCAGGGTCACGCACATCACCGGGAATTCGCCGCCCAGCGAGGCGTCCTTGACCAGTACCGGGAAGCCCTGCTCTTCCAGGCCGCGGATCCCGGCGAGGATGCCCGGGTACTTGGCCAGCACCTCCGGCGGCACGTCCGGCAGCGCCAGCTCGCCTTCGAGGATTTGCCGCTTGACCGCGCGCTCGAAGATCTCCGACAGGCACTGCACCTGCGCCTCGGCCAGGGTATTGCCGGCGCTCATGCCGTTGCTGAGGTAGAGGTTCTCGATCAGGTTGGAGGGGAAATACACCACCTGGCCGTCGGACTGGCGCACGAAGGGCAAGGCGCAGATACCGCGCTGCACGTTGCCCGAGTTGGTGTCGTACAGGTGCGAGCCGCGCAGCTCGCCGTCGGGGTCGTAGATCGCCAGGCAATGGCCGTCGAGCAGTCCCAGCGGCAGCGCATCGTCGCGGCCGGGCTTGAACCAGCGTTCGTCCGGGTAATGGACGAACGCCGCATTGGCGATCTCTTCTCCCCAGTACTGGTCGTTGTAGAAGAAGTTGCAGTTCAGCCGCTCGATGAATTCGCCCAGCGCCGAGGCCAGCGCGCTTTCCTTGCTCGCGCCCTTGCCGTTGGTGAAGCACATCGGCGACTGCGCATCGCGGATGTGCAGCGACCAGACGTTGGGCACGATGTTGCGCCAGGAGGCGATCTCGATCTTCATGCCGAGGCCGGCGAGGATGGCCGACAGGTTGGCGATAGTCTGCTCCAGCGGCAGGTCCTTGCCCGGGATGCGCGTGCAGCCGGCTGCATCGGTGCCGGGCATCAGCAGCGCCTGGGCGTCGGCATCGAGGTTGTCGACCTCCTCGATGACGAACTCGGGTCCGGTCTGCACCACCTTCTTCACCGTGCAACGGTCGATGGAGCGGAGGATGCCCTGGCGGTCCTTCTCCGAGATGTCGGCCGGCAGTTCCACCTGGATCTTGAAGATCTGCCGGTAGCGGTTCTCCGGGTCGACGATGTTGTTCTGCGACAGGCGTATGTTGTCGGTGGGGATGTTGCGCGTCTGGCAGTACAGCTTGACGAAGTAGGCGGCACACAGCGCCGACGACGCCAGGAAGTAGTCGAACGGCCCCGGCGCGGAGCCGTCGCCCTTGTAGCGGATCGGCTGGTCGGCGATCACCGTGAAATCATCGAACCTGGCTTCCAGTCGAAGGTTATCGAGAAAATTGACCTTTACTTCCACGGCGAGCACCAAGAGAAACGGAAACCGGCCATTATCCGGGAACTCTGGGCAAAAGTCCCAGCTCTCCGCCGTACGCGTCGCTACTTGCCGGCCTCCCCGCCGCTCTCCGGCACGTAGATCATCCGTCCGTCGGCCAAGCGGTAGGTCACTCCGGCGCGGCTGCCCTGCCCTTCGCCGATCTCGCCGCTGGCCTGGTAGCGCTTCAGCTCCTTGCCGTCCTTGACCAGCATGCGCATGTCCGCCTCGCCGGGGTTCTCGACCACCACCACCTTGTCCTGGCTGAATGGGTTGAGCGGGTTCTGCACGATGACGATCAGGAGGATGCCGATCACCACCAGGAACAGGTCGATCAGGTTGACCATCGAGAGGATCGGGTCGTCCGCCTCGTCGTGTTCGAGGAAGCGCATCAGCCGGCCTCCCGCGCACGTTCGACGGCGCGCAGTTCCTGGAGCAGCCAGCGGCGACGCACGGTAAGGATGAAGAAGGTGATGCTGGCGGCGACCAGGGCCAGGATCACCGCGGAAAACGCCACCACCAGGTTCTCGCCGATCCCCTGGGCGTCGTTGCGGGTCAGCGCCAGCAGTGCCGGTCCCATGGGGATCATGGTCGCCACCAGGCCGAGCATCGGCGCGCTGCGCGAGGTGATCCGCAGCCATTCCAGGCGCTGCATGATCCACAGTTCGAGGTCGTCGCTGTTGCCGCCATGCAGCGCCTGCCAGGCCGCCAGGCGCGAGCGGTAGCGCCCGCGACGGCGCTGCCAGGCTTCCATGGCGAAGCCGCCGAGGGCGACGAAGGCGTAGGCCAGCGCGGCGAGGATCAACAGCAGCACCGGCAGCAGGAACAGGCGGGTGAGTTCGTAGAGGCTGGTTTCCAGACCATTCATGAGCGATTTTCCATCGGACGACGATTGACTACGGATTGCCGGACGGCGCCGGCGGCGAACAGCGCGAGCAGCACGGCGGCGGCCAGCCGGAGCCACGGCTGCGGCTCGCCGGACGGCGGCGGCGCGACTTCTTCGAGGACGCGGCCGCTGACCGTTTCGCCGGCACCGGACGCGGCCGCGCCCTCTGCCTGCGCCGCGGCCTCGCCGAAACCGCCGGCCATCCGTTCGATGAATTCACGGGTGGTCGCCGCGCCGACCTCGCCGGCGCCGGCGGCCGCCAGTTGCCGCCAGCGCTCGGCCAGTTCGCGGCGGGTCTGCTCGCTGGCGTCCCAGTAGCCCTTGCGGATGGCCTCGGCCATGCGCGCGATGATCTGCGCCTGGGCGGTCGGATTGTGCGTTTCGAACCACTCGGCGAGACCCAGCTCGCGGCGGTCCATGACGAAGGTGTCGTGCAACGCCTGCCACTGGTCGGCGCGGACCATGGTGCGATCCGCCGCCTGCCAGCCCCACAGGTTGTTGGCCAGGTCGAGCATTTCCAGGCTGCCGGCGTAGCCCTCGCGCTGCATCGCGGCGATCCACTGCGGGCTGAGGTAGCGCCCGCGCAGCTCGCTGGCGAGGAACTGCGCGGCGGCCGTGGTGCGCGGCTGGCGCTGGCGCAGGTCGGCGATGTACAGCGCCGGGCTGGCGCCGTCGAGGTGGCGTACCGCCAGCGACAGGCCGCCGAGGTACTCGAACGGGTGGTCGGTGGAGAGCACGCCGTTGAGCGTCGAGGAGCGCGAGAGGATCGCCGCCTGTACACCCTTCAACTGTTCGGCGAACAGGTTGCCGCCATCCAGCTTCACGCCCCAGTCGCGACTGCCGTAGGCGTACTGCAAGCGCCCGAGGAACTGCTCGGCGAGCGCCGAGTCATCGTCCCAGCGGGTGGAATCGAGGGTCAGTTGCGTTACCCCGGTGCCGTAGTCGCCCGGCGCATTGCCGAACAGCCGCAGGCGCGACAGGCGCTGCGCCAGTGGCGCTTCGACGCCGCGTTCGCGCAGGCGCCGCTCCAGCGCCTGGCTGTTGCGCGCCAGCGGGTTGCCCGGCTCGTCCAGCGCGGCGAGGCGCTCGATGGCCTCGGCGAGCAGGCGCATGAAGCCGTCGAACTGGTCGCGGTAGACACTGGTCACCTGTAGCACCACGTCCACCCGTGGACGCCCCAGTTCCGCCGCCGGCACGATGTCCAGCGCCAGCAGGCGGCCACCGGCGTCCCAGCGCGGGCGCAGGCCGAGGGCGTGCAGCGCCTGGCTTTCGACGATGCCCAGGTGGCGCATGGTTTCCGACGACCAGAGGCTGAAGGCGAGCTTTTCCGGCGCCCTGCCCTGGTGCTCGGCGCGGTAGCTTTCCAGCAGTTGGCCGAAGGCCTCGGCGCCGGCTTCGTAGGCGGCGCGGGTCGGTACCTTGTCGGCCTCGAAGGCGAACAGGTTGCGCCCGCTGGGTACCTGTGGATTGCGGATCGGATCGCCGCCCGGCCCGGGCGCGACGAAGCGCCCGGCGAGGCCGGCGAGCAGCGCCTCCAGTTCGCCGGTGTCGGCGAGCTGGCGGTCCAGTTCGCGGGCGCGCAGCAACTGCTCGCGCAGGCGCGGATCGGCCACCTTGGCGATCTCGCCGCCGTCGCGCAGGTAGCGTTGCAGCGTGCGGTAGGCACGACCTTCCCGCAGCGCCCTGAAATCGGCGGCGAACAGTTCGTCGGGGTCGAGACCGAGCGCGCGGTAGTAGGGCTCGCCGAGCTGCTGCATGACGGTGCCCAGGCGCAGCTCCGGCGAGGCGGCGACACCGAAGGTGTGCAGCCCCAGCGGCATCGCCGAGCCGGCCAGTCGGTGCAGGTGGTCGTGGAGCACACCGAGGAACGCCGGGAAATCCTCGCGCATCGCTGCCTCGCTCCAGCCCAGGTCGTCGTTCATGTGCGCCGCCCGCACCGCCGCGCGGATCTGCTCGGCGCTGCGTTCGCGCACCGCGCCCTCGTCCAGTTGCTGGTATTCGTGGATCAGCTGGTGCAGGTCGCGCAGTTCGTCGTACAGCCCGGCCGGGGCGAACGACGGCGTCTGGTGGCTGACGGTGACCGCGCGCCCGCGCCGGCGCGCCTGGATCGCCTCGCCAACGTTGTCCTGGATGTACGGGTAGAACACCGGCAGGTCGCCGAGCGCCCGCAGCGGGTAGTCGCCCACCGCCAGCCCGCGGTCCTTGCCGGGTAGCCATTCCTGGGTGCCATGGGTGCCGAAATGGATCAGCGCGTCGGCGCCGAAACCCTCGCGGACGAACTGGTAGACCGCCAGGTAGAGATGGTCCGGCGGCACCGCGCTGTCGTGGTAGGCCTCGCCCGGACGGCCGGCACGCGGCGGCTGCGGCAACAGCAGCAGATTACCCAGGCGCGCCGCCGGGAACACGAAGCGTCGCTGGCCGTCGATATCGCGCAAGGCCCAATGTCGACGCGGGTCGCCCCAGCGCGCGCGCATCTCCTCGCGCAGATCCGCCGGCAGCGCCTCGAACCAGTGCAGGTAGGCGTCCAGCGGCAGGCTCGCGGCGAGGCCGTCGCGATGCAGCGCGTCCAGGGTCTGCGGCCGGTAGTAGCCGCCGAGCAGGCGCTGGGCGGTATCGATCAGCGCGCTTTCGTCGCTCGTCGCAACCCGGTAGCCGGCCGCCCGCAGCGCTTCGCCGAGACGGGCCAGGCTGGCCGGTACATTGAGATGCGAGGCGGCGACGTTCTTCTCGCCCTCCGGGTGGTTCCAGAACATCAGCGCCAGGTGCTTGTCCGCCGCCGGCAGGCGACGCAGGCGCAGCAGCCGGTCGAGCTTGTCCAGCAGGGCCTCGGCCTGCCCGGCCATCAGCTTCGGCTCGCCGTTCTCCAGGGCGCTGATCACCAGCGGATCGCTCATTCCCCAGGTTTCCGGCATGCCGAGGAAGGCCGCCACGGTACGCGGCGCCACCCCGCTGGCGGCGGCCAGCCAGTCGGCCTCGTTGCCGTCGCGGTAGCCGAGGGTCTGCAATACCGGCACGTCCAGCGCGAGGAACTCGGCACGGCGCGCCGGGCCGTTCTGCAGGTGCTGCAGGTTGACCAGCGCCTGGACATCGGCGCCAGCGAAGGACTTCCTCAACGCCTCCGGATCGCTGTCGTCGAACCACACCGCCAGCGGCGCCTGGCCGTGCCGCTCGCTACGCCGCAACAGTTCGTCGATGGCGCCGGTCTGGGCGTCGGCGATGGCGCCGCGCGGGATCAGGAAGGCGATGCGCGGGGCATCGCTGGCCCAGCGCGAGACGCCCCAGGCGAGGTAGTCGGCGAGGCCGGCGAACGGCGCCGGTGCGTCGGGATGATAGAAGCCGGCCTGCGCCAGGGGCTGCGGCGCCGGCAACGCGTCGACGGGCAGGCCGGCATGCCAGCGTCGGACCGCCTCGAACAGCCGGCGCAGGTTGGCTTCGCCGCCGTTCGCGTAGTAGCCGACCAGGCGCCCGCCCAGCGCCGCCGGCAGGTTGCCGAAACCCGGCGGACCGCCGCCGACGCGGATCCAGGGTTGCGTCCCGCCTTGCAAGCGCTCGCCCAGCGCCCGCTCGACCTGGGCGCGATCGGTCGGCCGCGGCGTGTCGAGGATCAGCAGGTCGCCGCCGTCCAGCCACTCGCCGGGCGGCGCCTCGCCGACGCCGAGGCGCAGGCCGCGCAACTCGACACCGGCCTCGCGCGCCCAACCGGCTAGGCGCTGGTGCTTGCCCGGGAGGACGAAATCGCTGCTGAGCAGACGCACCTGGGCCGGCTCCGCCCAGGCACAGAGACTGGCCAGCAGCGCGCCGCAGAAGAGTAGCGAACGGCGCATCAGAAGCTCGCCACCAGGCCGAGATGGAAGGTCCGCCCAGGTTCGGCATAGGTGAAGTGCGTGTCGTCGTCGGCCAGGCGCTGGTCGCCGAGGTTCTCGATGCCGCCGCGCAGTGTCAGGTTCTCGTTGAGTTTCTGGCTCAGCTCCAGGTGCCACAGGCTGTAGGCCGGCAGGGCATAGCCGACGTTGCTGCTGTAGGCCACCTGGCTGCCGACGTATTCGGTGCGCAACTGGGCGCTGAAGCGGGCATTGGGGCTCCAGCGCAATTGGCTGTTGGCGAGGTGCCGGGAGCGATCGCCGAGGCGCTGGCCGGCGGTGCGGTTGCGCGCGTCGAGGTAGGTGTAGTTGAGTTCCCAGCGCAGGTCCGCCGGCAGGTCCACGCCGCCGCCCAGCTCGAGGCCGCGGATCCGTGCCCTGTCGACGTTCTCGTAGTTGCGTATCTCGCCGCCGCGCACCCCGCAGCGCGCTACGCAGACGGTCTGGATCAGGTCGCGGACATCGTTCTCGAACACCGTGCCCTTCAGCGACCAGCCATCGCCCTGGTAGTCGGCGCCCAGTTCGTAGGACGTATTGGTCTCCGGCTTCAGGTCGGGATTGCCGTAGATGGTGAAGCGCCCGCCGCCACCGACCGCCGCATACTCCGGCGATAGCTGCTTCAGGCTCGGCGCCTTGTAGCCGCGGCCGACGCCGGCGCGCAGGGTCAGCGCATCGGAAAGGTGGTGCAGCAGGTACAGGCGCGGACTGCTTTCCCAGCCGAACGCCTCGTGCTTGTCGAAGCGGCTGCCGAGGGTCAGCGACCAGTCCGGGCCGAAGGCGATCTCGTCCTGCAGGAACAGCGCCTTGTGTCGCGCGCTGGCGTCGCCGGCGGTATTCACCGAGCGATCCTCCAGTTCTTCCTTGCGCCATTCGCCGCCGAGGGTGAAGAGATGTCGCTCGAAGGCCGGCACGCTGAGGTGGCCGTCGACCACGCTGTCGGTAAGCCGCTGCGGGTTGCTCGGCGGTTGTCCGTCGGAACGCGCGTTGTGCCGCTCCAGGCGGTTGCGGTAGGTGCGCAGCTGGCTGCTGCCCCAGTCCCACTGGCCATTGTGGGCGAGCGACCAGCGCTCGCGTTCGATCACGTCGCGCGACTCGTAGTAGCGCGAGCGCGGCCCCCCGGTCTCGCTGTTGCGCCAGCGTCGTTCGCGCCCGCGCTGGTGGCCGAGGTCGATGCGCTGGGCGTCGTCCGGGGTCCAGCTGAGGTTCAGCCCGCCGCTGTCGGCGTTGACGCCTTCCAGCTCGGAGAGCCGGCGCTCGTCGGCGTCCGGGGTTTCCTGCTGGCGGCGGCTCTCGCCGTTCAGGGCGAGGCCCAGCTTGCCGGGCACCAGCGGCCCGGCGAGATAGGCGCCGAGCTGGTGGCTCTGCCCGCCGAGGCCGTCCTCGCGCACGCCGCCATCGAGCAGACCGCTGCCCGTCCAGGTATCGGTGGCGCGCCGGGTGATCACGTTCACCACCCCGCCGAGAGCTTCCGAACCGTAGAGCGAGGACATCGGCCCGCGTACCACCTCGATACGCTCGATGCTCTCCACCGGCACCCAGCCGAGGTCGAAGTCGGAATGGGCGATGGCCCCGGACGAGGTGGAGATCCGCTGGCCGTCCACCAGCACCAGGGTGTGCTCGCTGGACATGCCGCGAACGCTGATGCCCCGCCGGGACATGCCGACGCCGTTGAACTGCAGGCTTTCCGAACCGCGCAGGGCTTCCTGCAGGTCGCGCACCGGGCGCCGCCGCAGGTCCTCGGCGGCGATCAGCGAAACGCTGGCCGGGGCGTCGCGCAGCTTGCGCTCGGTAGTGGTGGCGCTGACCACGGTCGGCTCCAGGTCGACCGGCGCGGCCAGCGCCAGGCAGGGAAGCAGGTAGAGGAACGGCACGGCGCGGGCCAGCCGCAGCGGAGGAAGACGGTGCGGGGAGGAATGGGGGGTCATGGTCGGCAGGTATGAATTATGAATACTTATAAGTTATAACATAACATTTCTTCGAATGAAGAATGCCCGCCGTTTCTTCTTCATCGAGGCGAGGGAACGTCTCGCTCGCCGTATCCCTCGAAGCACAGGACCCCACTCTCAACCGGGCATGCCCCCCAGGAGGAAAGATGACCGCAACCGAGCAGATCATGGCGCTCCTCGAACGCTGGGACCGCCAGCAGGAGGGCTACATCCGCCAACGCGAGGAGCGCTACGAGGCGATGTTCCAGTTGCTCGAAGACCTCTTCGGCCGCGACGGGCGCTTCACCGCCATCGACGCCGCCTGCGGCCCGGGCTCCCTCGGCCGGCGCCTGCTCGAACGCTTCCCGGCGGCGCGGGTGGTGGCGCTGGACGCCGACGTCATGCTGCTGGAGATCGCGCGTACGGCGCTGGCCGGCTTCGCCGAACGGGTCCGCGTGGTGGAGTGCGACCTCACCGATCCAGGCTGGACCGAACGGGTCGCCGAAGCGCGCGAGTCCCTCGCCGGCGAACGGCCCGCGGCGCTGCTCTCTTCCACCGCGTTGCACTGGCTGTCGCCCGCCGAACTCGCCGGGTTCTACGCCCAGGCCGGCGAACTGCTCGCCCCCGGCGGCGTGCTGCTGAACGCCGACCACATGCGCTACGACCGACGCTGGCCGGGACTCGCGGAATTGTCCCGGAAGCACCGCGAGCGGGTCCTCCAGGCTTCCGTGGCCAGCGGCGCGGACAGTTGGGAAGACTGGTGGCAACGCGCCGCGCAGATCCCCCGGCTGGCCCCGCTGAAGGCGCAGCGCGACGCCCATTTCGCGCGGCGCCCGCTCAGGCGCGCCAGCGAAGACGAAGACTGCTCGCTCGATTTCCATCTCGCCGCCCTGCGCCAGGCGGGTTTCGCCGAGGCCGCCACGGTCTGGCAGCAGTTGGACAACTACGTGGTCTTCGCCCGCCTCGCCCAGGCCTGATACGCCGTCACCCGGGCGCGGGGAATACCTCCAATGGAACCCGGGCAATCCGCCGGACGTTGACGCAGATCAACGCCGGCTCGGCGTCGCTCGCCAGAATCCACAACATCTTGTTGTTTTGCAAAATCAAAACACATCATGTTGTGGAGAAATTGAAATGACCCAGCCCCGGAAGGCTACCTGGCCGGCCACCCTGCTCAAGCGCAACGGACGTGAAGTCCCCTTCGATCCCGGCAAGATCGAACGCGCCATCGCCGCCGCCGGCCAGGCCACCGGCGAGTTCGACCCGCAGCAGGCGCAGGCGCTCGCCGAACGCGTGGTGGAACGCCTGCCGGAGCGCGCCTGCCTGGATATCGAACGGGTCCAGGACCTGGTCGAACGGGTGCTGATGGAGGCCGGCCACTACCCCACGGCGCGCGCCTACGTGGTCTACCGCGAACGCCACGGCCGGCTGCGCCGCGAGCGCAAGACCCTGGTGGACGTCGCCGCGTCGATGAACGAATACCTGTCCCGCGAGGATTGGCGGGTGCGCGCCAACGCCAACCAGGGCTATTCCCTCGGCGGGCTGATCCTCAACGTATCCGGCAAGGTCACCGCGAACTACTGGCTGGATGAGGTCTACGATGCCGACATCGCCGCCGCCCACCGCGACGCCGACCTGCATATCCACGACCTCGACATGCTCGCCGGCTATTGCGCCGGCTGGTCGCTGCGCACCTTGCTGAACGAAGGCCTGAACGGCGTGCCGGGGCGGGTCGAGGCCGGTCCGCCGAAGCACCTGGGCAGCGCCCTGGGGCAGATGGTCAACTTCCTCGGCACCCTGCAGAACGAGTGGGCCGGGGCCCAGGCCTTCAGCTCCTTCGATACCTACCTGGCGCCCTACGTGCGCAAGGACCGCCTCGACTACGCCAGCGTACGCCAGGCCCTCCAGGAGTTCATCTACAACCTCAACGTGCCGTCGCGCTGGGGCACCCAGACACCCTTCACCAACCTGACCTTCGACTGGGTCTGCCCGGACGACCTGCGCGACCAGGTGCCGCGCATCGGCGGCGAGGAGATGCCCTTCGCCTACGGCGAGCTGCAGGCCGAGATGGACCTGATCAACCGCGCCTACATCGAGGTGATGCAGGCCGGCGATGCCCACGGCCGGGTATTCACCTTCCCGATCCCGACCTACAACATCACCCACGACTTCCCCTGGGACAGCGACAACGCCACGCGCCTGTTCGAGATGACCGCGCGCTACGGCCTGCCCTACTTCCAGAACTTCCTCAACTCGGACATGCAGCCCAACCAGGTGCGCTCGATGTGCTGCCGCCTGCAACTGGACGTGCGCGAACTGCTCAAGCGCGGCAACGGCCTGTTCGGCTCGGCGGAGCAGACCGGCTCGCTGGGCGTGGTGACGATCAACTGCGCGCGCCTGGGCTATCGCCACCGTGGCGACGCCGCCGGCCTCTACCGCCAGCTCGACCACCTGCTCGAACTCGCCTTCGCCAGCCTGGAGCTGAAGCGCAAGGTGATCCAGCAGCACATGGATGCCGGCCTCTATCCCTACACCCGACGCTACCTGGGTACCCTGCGCAACCATTTCTCCACCATCGGCGTGAACGGCCTGCACGAGATGGTGCGCAACTTCAGCGACGACCGCGAGGGACTGCACAGCGAAGCCGGGCGCGAGATGGCCCTGGCCCTGCTCGATCACGTGCGCGCGCGGCTGGTGGGTTTCCAGGAGGACAGCGGGCACCTCTACAACCTGGAAGCCACGCCCGCCGAGGGCACCACCTATCGCTTCGCCCGCGAGGACCGCAAGCGCTATCCGCGCATCCTCCAGGCCGGCACGCCGGAGGCGCCCTACTACACCAACTCCTCGCAACTGCCGGTGGGCTTCACCGACGACCCGTTCGAGGCGCTGGAGCTGCAGGACGCCCTGCAATGCAAGTACACCGGCGGCACCGTGCTGCATCTCTACATGGCCGAGCGGATTTCCTCCGCCGAAGCCTGCAAGACCCTGGTGCGCACCGCCCTCGGTCGCTTCCGCCTGCCGTACCTGACCGTCACCCCCACCTTCTCGATCTGCCCGCGGCACGGCTACCTGGCCGGCGAGCACGAGTTCTGCCCGAAGTGCGACGAGGAGCTGCTGCAACGCTCCACGCCCAAGAGCTGTTGCGGCGGCTGCGGCGGTTGAGTCGCCTGTCGTTCCTTTCATCCACCAGCAAGGAGTACCACCGATGAACCCCAACCAGTTGCCCGAAGACCAGCGCCAGCGCTGCGAAGTCTGGACCCGCGTGATGGGCTACCACCGTCCCGTGGCAGCGTTCAATGCCGGCAAGCAGTCCGAGCATCGCGAACGCCGCCATTTCCGCGAGACGCGATGAGCGCCACGCTCAGGGTCGGGGGCCTGGTGCCCCTGACCACCCTCGACTACCCCGGCCTGCTCGCCTGCGTGCTGTTCTGCCAGGGCTGCGCCTGGCGCTGCCGCTACTGCCACAACCCGGAACTGATCGCGCCGCGCGGCGCGGAGGAAATCCCCTGGCCACGCCTGCTCGACTTCCTCCGCCGACGCCAAGGCCTGTTGCAGGCGGTGGTCTTCAGCGGCGGCGAGGCGACCCTGCAGGCGGCCCTCGGCGACGCCATGCGCACGGTCCGCGAACTGGGCTTCCGCGTCGGCCTGCACAGCGCCGGCATCAACCCCCGCGCCTTCGCCCGGGTGCTGGCGCAGAGCGACTGGGTGGGCTTCGACGTCAAGGCGCCGGCCGAGGACGTCGCCGCCATTACCGGCGTGGACGGCAGCGGCGCGGCCAACTGGCGCAGCCTGGAATGCCTGCTGGACAGCGGCGTGGCCTACGAATGCCGGACCACGGTGCACTGGCGCTTGTTCGATAGCGAACGCCTCTGGCGCCTGGCGACGCGCCTGCGCGAGATGGGCGTGGAGCGCTTCGCCGTACAACTGGCGCGCCCGGCCCGCCAGCTCGATCCGCAGCTTCTCGCGAAGCCCGCGCCGCAGGGCGCTGCGCAGCTATGGCGAGAACTGGAAGAGCTGTTTCCCGCCTTCGAACTGCGCGACGCCTGAGCCTCCGGTTCAGCGGCGCCGCTCGGGCCTGCCAGCTCGCTCGGACAGGGCGGGCAGTCCCGACCAGGCCTGTCCTTCACAAGACTCATACGATCGTACGAGAGCACCTCCTCGATTCCTAGTTGCGTCCAATTGTCGCGGACGGCGCCGCTCGCCACCCTTGCTCCAGATTCAGCGACCCCGGACCCGCGCCATGAAACTCACGCTCACCCCTCCCCTGACCCCCAGCCACTGGATGCGCTCGACCGACCTGGCCGACGCCGCCAGCGCCCCCCTCGTCGGCACCCACTCGGCGGACGTGGCGATAGTCGGCGGCGGTTTCGTCGGGCTCTGGACCGCCATCACCCTCAAGCAACTGGAGCCGGACGCACGGGTCCTGCTGCTGGAGCAGGACGTCTGCGGCGGCGGCGCTTCCGGCAGGAACGGTGGTTTCGTGATGTCCTGGTGGCCGAAGACCGGCACCTTGCTGGGCTTCTGCAGCGAGGCGCAGGCGCGCTTCCTTGGCGAAAGCGCGGAGCGGGCGATCCAGGAACTCGGGGAGTTCTGCGCGCGGCATGACATCGATGCGCACTTCCAGCAGAAGGGCTGGCTGTGGACCGCCACCACGGCGCACCACCTCGACGCCTGGAACGATACCCTCGCCGCCTGCGAACGGCTCGGCGTCAGTCCCTTCGAACGCCTCGACGCCAGCGAAGTGGCACGCCGGACCGGTTCGCCGGTGCATC
This sequence comes from Pseudomonas sp. PS1(2021), assembly GCF_020405165.1. Taxonomy (NCBI): domain Bacteria; kingdom Pseudomonadati; phylum Pseudomonadota; class Gammaproteobacteria; order Pseudomonadales; family Pseudomonadaceae; genus Pseudomonas; species Pseudomonas sp. PS1(2021). The sequence continues at coordinate 2,477,879 of NZ_CP084484.1, forward strand.
TCGCCGGGGTCTTCGAGCGCAGCAATGCCACCGTGCAACCAGCCTTGCTGGTGCAAGGCATGCGCCGCGTGGCGCTGGCCCTCGGCGTGGAAATCCACGAGCGTTGTGGCGTCAGCCAGATCGTTCCCGGCCAGCCGGCACAGCTGCTGAGCGCCGGGGCCCGGGTTCAGGCCAAGGCGGTGGTTCTCGCGACCAACGCCTGGTCGGCCGCCCTGCCCAGGCTCTCCAGGCTGATCGTGCCGGTGAACAGTTCCATCGCGGTTACCGAGGCGATACCGCAACGGCTGGAGCGAATCGGCTGGACCGGCGGGGAAGCCATCACCGATTCCCAACTGATGGTGGACTACTACCGCACCACCCGCGACGGGCGCATCGCCTTCGGCAAGGGCACCGGCGCCATCAGCTACGGCTCGCGCATCGGCCGGGTATTCGACGTCGACCGGGAGAGCCTGGCCCTGACCGAGGCCGACTTCCGCCGCACCTATCCCTCGCTAGGCGACATCCCGCTGGTCGACGGCTGGTCCGGCCCCATCGACCGTACCTACGACAGCCTGCCGGTCTTCGGCCGCCTGCACGAGAACATCCACTACGGCATCGGCTGGAGCGGCAACGGCGTGGGACCGAGCCGCCTGGGCGGGCGGATCCTCGCCAGCCTCGCCCTCGGCCGCGACGACCCGTGGAGCCGTTGTCCGCTGGTAGAACGCCGCTGCCGGAGCTTCCCCCCCGAGCCGCTGCGCTACCTGGGTGGCTCCCTGGTGCGCAACGCCGTCCTGCGCAAGGAACGCGCGGAACTCGCCGGTACCGCGCCCTCGGCCACCGACCGCTTTCTCGCGCGCTTCGCCCCCGCCGGCCTTGAAGACAAATCCTGAGGAGCCCATGGCATGAACCCTTCGCTCATCCGTCTCGACGACGAAAGTCCTTTCACCTCGCCCACGCCCGTCGGCCAGCCCCTGGGCGAACCGGTAGCCCTGACCCGTACCGCGGCCCACCGCCCTCTCGCCGACGGCAACGGCGTGACCGGCATCTGGGAATGCACCCCGGGGCGCTTCCGCCGACAGGTCGAGCAGGCCGAGTACAGCTACATCGTCAGCGGTGAAGGTCGCTTCACCCCCGACGAAGGCCAGGCCGTGGAGTTTCGCGCCGGCGACGCGCTCTATTTCGCCGCTGCCACCCAGGGCACCTGGGACATCCGCCAGACCGTGCGCAAGACCTACCTGATCTTCGACTGACCCCGAAGAACCGAACTCCACCGCCCTGACAGAGGAAACAAGAAATGGGTATGCGAGAAGCGAACGACAACGCATCGGGCCTCAAGGCCCATCCCCTGGGCTCGCTCGAGACGATCGCGATCATCATCGGCACCAACATCGGCGCCGGCGTGCTGAGCATGGCCTACGCCGCCCGCAAGGTCGGCTACGTGCCGTTGCTGGTATGCCTGGCCCTGACCTGCCTCTTCTGCATCGTCACCATGCTCTACGTGACCGAAGCCTGCCTGAGAACCCGCGGCAACAACCAGCTCAGCGGCCTCTCCCGGCGTTACCTGGGCCCGCTCGGCGGCTGGCTGATCTTCATCGCGGTGGCGGCCAACAGCTACGGGGCCCTGGTCGCCTACATGACCGGCAGCGGCAACATCATGCTCGAGTTCTTCGGCCAGTACGGCCTCACGCGCGAGGTCGGCAGCCTGATCTTCTTCGTCCCCTCGGCGCTGGTGCTCTACCTGGGCCTGAAGGCGCTCGGCGTGGGCGAGAAGCTGATCAGCGCCGGCATGGTGGCCATCGTCTGCATCCTCATCGGCGCGACCCTGATGCACGACGACGCCCGTCTCGCCCACCTTTGGCAGAGCCAGTGGCAATACGTGGTTCCAGTGTTCAACCTGGCGGTCTTCGTGTTCGGCGCGCAGTTCCTGGTTCCGGAGCTGGTGCGCGGCAACCTGGCAACCCCCGCGCGCGTGCCGCGCCTGATCGTGGTCGGCATGCTGCTGACCTTCCTGCTGGTGGCGGCCATTCCTGCCTCGGTCATCGCCCTGGTCGGCCCCGACAACCTCAGCGAGGTGGCGACCTTGAGCTGGGGACGCTCCCTCGGCCAATGGGCCTACTACGTGGCGAACACCTTCGCCTTGCTGGCGATGCTGACCTCCTACTGGGGACTCGGTGGGTGCCTGTTCACCAATATCTTCGACCACTTCCGCCTGGGCAGCGAAACCAACCGGCGCAAACGCCTGGCGGTGCTCGCCGCGGTCTCGGTCCCGCCGTTCCTGCTGGCCTATGCGGGGCTCGGCGGCTTCGTGAACGCGCTGTACTTCGCCGGTACCTTCGGCGGCGTACTGATGGGCATCATCCCCATCCTCCTGCTCAACGCGGCGCGGCGCCACGGCGACCAACTGCCGGCATTCAGCTGCGGCTGGTATGCCCATCCGCTGATACAGGGGCTGATCGTCCTGGTGTTCGCCTCCAGCGGGGTCTACGCGATCGCCTCGGCACTGGGGATGCTGCCCGCCAGTTGGTGACAGGGCGCGCTGCCTGCGCCCGGGGCGATTACACTGAAGGCCCATGCCTGGAGTTTCCTGGACATGCCGCAGAGCATCCGCCACCTGATCGCCCTCCCCGAACTCCGTTCACGCCTGCTGAGCGGAGCCGGCGGCCTCGACCGCCCGGTTCGCTGGGCGCATGTCTGCGAACTCGACGACCCCACCGAATGGCTCGGCGAGGGTGACCTGCTGATGACCACCGGGCTGGGCATACCGAGCGACGCCGAGCGGCAACGGCGTTACGTCCGAAGACTGGCCGAGGCCGGCCTGGCAGGCATGATGATCGGCGAGAACATGGAAGCCCCGAGCGACCTCGATGCCCTGCGCGAGACGGCCGAGGCCCTGGGCTTCCCGTTGATTCTCACCCACTACGGCGTCCCTTTCGCCGCCGTGACCCGGGCCATCGTCGATGCGGGGCAGAAAGACGAATACGAGCGCCGCAACGCCCTGGCCCGGATATACGAAAGCGCCCGATTGAGCATGCAGGGACTGGGCCTGCCGGCGCTGCTGCAACGCCTCGGCAAGGACGTGCGGAGCAGCCTCTACCTCATTGTTCCCGACACCCTGGCGGCCTGGCAGCCAGGCCTGCCAGGGCTGCCCGCGGAGTTGGCCGACGCGCTGCGCAACCGCCGTCGCGAGCAGGCGGAGCCGCAGCCAATGGTCCTTCGCCATCCGCTCGCGGAAGGCGAAGCGCTCAGCATCGGCATTCCTTCCGACCGGAACTGCCTGCTGATAGCCCTGGGCGAGCGGCTGCCGGACTACAGTCTCCTGCACCACCTGACGGCAGTGCTCGGCATAGAGATCGAACGGCTGCGCGTCGAAAGCGAACGCCACCTGCGCCTGGGTTCGGAATTGCTCGACGACCTGCTGCAACGACGGCTATACCGGGAACAAGCCGAGGAGCGGCTGGAGGAACTGCTGCCCGGGCTCGATCTCGACGATGCAGTCGTTTCCGTGACAAGTTCCGAGGGGCTCGCGACCGACCCTATCGGTCTTTTCCGGGGCCACGACTCACGCCTGCTGGTTCGCGCGCAAGGCCAGGAAATCATTCTGCTGCACCAGGCCGGCCTCGCCTCGACACTGCAGGAAGCCCTGGACAGCTCGCTGGGCGTGAGCGCCCCGCTCCGTCGTGCCGAACGTTGCGCCGAGGCCTTGCGCGAAGCGCGTCTGGCCCTGGCCCACAGCCATTCCCGGCGACCGTTGTGTCGCTACGCGGAACTGGACGACGAGGCGCCCTGGCTACCCAGAAGCCTCGCCGAGGCCGAGCGGGCGTTCCGTCTGGTCCTCGGCGCCCTCCACGACTATGACGCGGCCAATGGCTCCGCACTGCTATACACGCTGCAGGTCTTTCTCGAGGAAAACAGGTCCTGGTTGAACGCCGCGCAGCGGCTACACATACACAAGCAGAGCCTGGTCTACCGGATACGCCGCATCGAGGAAATCAGCGGTCGCTCGCTGGACAGCACCGCCGATGTGGCGACCCTCTGGTTCGCCTTGCAGGCAACCCGGCTGTCGCCGGAAGCGAGGGGCAGGACGGCGAGGAGCAGCCTCCTGGAACAGTCCGCGCACCATGGCGGCGACATGGACTGACGGCGGAGCCCGATACCTGGCGCTTGCAGGGCGACGCCGCCGCCAACAGGCGCGGCCAGGAACGGTTGCCCGGCAGGGGCGTGGCCTGTGGATGCCGGACCACGGTGCATCGCAGCGAGCGCCGTTGCGAATGCATTAATCCCCCTTGCTAGCTAGCCACCCCGCCGCTGGAGCGGCGCGGCCCGCGCTTCTAGGCTCGAACGGTAAGACGGAAGCCCATCGGCGCGGCGCAAAGGAGGCCTGCGATGCGTAACGGAATCGACGCTGTATCCGCCCCGCTACCCACCCTGTTCGTATCTCCGCCGGCGGTCTTCACTGCCTCCCTCGAGCGACTTCCCCCACACGCTCGACAGGCCCCCGCCGCCCAGCGCCCGCCGGGGTCGCCCGGCATTCCCGGCAGCGCCCGGTTGCAGACTGGCGCCACCACGTCCCACTGACGTCCCAACGCCGACGGCCATGCCGTCGCAAGCGCTTCATCCCCCGCGATCCGCCCGTCGCGCTCGTCCCCATCGGGACCAACCGGGCCGCCCCCGGCCCGCTCCTTCGAACCTGCGTGGAGTCCATCCCATGAACGGAAGCAGATCCACCTTTCTCTACCTTCTCGCCGCCGCCGGCCTGGCGCTGACACCCGCGGCCCAGGCCGACCGGGGCAACGACGTGGTCGCCCGGCTCAACCAGTTGTACAACGACACCCGCCAGGATTGCGGCGGACCGTCGAAGCCGGCATTCCTCTGTTCCGGCGTGCTGTTCCGCGCCACCTGGCCTTCGACCGACTACATGTTCTACAGCATCAGTCCGAAGAGCCAGAAAAGCGGCGGCGTCTCCGCCTCCTACCTGCGCAAGGACGCCAAGTACCGCAAGCTCGCCTATGGCCTGAAGAGTGGCTTCATCTTCGACACCATCTTCGGTAATCCGAAGGACCACCAGGACTATGCGGTGCTCTGTTCCTTCCCCATCGACGCCGCCACCGACGACCGCGCCCAGCAGGGTTGCACCGATTCGCGGCGCACGCCGAACAGCGTCGAGAAGTCCTGCCAGGACATCAACGTCAGCACCGCCGAGCAGTGGGCGGCGAACTACCGGCAGAACCGCGGCGACCATTCGCGGCAGTGCTCCTTCGACGTCCGCGACGAGCGCAATACCGCCGCCGGCCCGGCCTTCTACCAGAGCATCCGGGCGATGGCGCAGATCGCCGACGAATCCTTCACCACCCAGAACGAACTGCGCCTGGCCAAGTGGGAGGAAAACCCGCCGAAGTCGCCGTCGATCCTCGCCGCGTTCTACACCGAGGACGCCGGCCTGGAGGGCGCTCGGCTCAACCAGATCCAGTGGTATCAGTCGGTCCAGGCATTCCTCCCGATCATCAACATGCGACTGCCGCAGACCCGCCAGCAGGACGTGCAGTTCGCCTACGACGGGCGTAAGCAGGCGATCTACCCGACCAGCGAGAAGAATGCCTGCGAGCGCTATGTGGAAAGCGCCACCTGGGTGGAGCGCGACGATCCGGGCTTCAGGAAGAAGATCATGACCCTGGAAGTGGTACCGACCGATTGCGGGCGCAAGATCCAGGACAACCAGACCAACAATTTCTTCAACGAGCTGGTGGTCGACCACTACCTGGACAGCGAATGGAAGGACAACCCGGACAACCGCGACAGCAATATCGGCAGCATGCGCCGACAACTGGTCTGCCACTTCAACGTCGCCCGCAACAAGCCCGAGTGGAACCTGGAACCCTCGCGGCCGTACACCTCCAACGAGGACTCCATCGCCAAGGGCTGCAATAACACCTGAGGCCGCTCCGCGGGGGCGCTACGGCGTCCCCTGCGAACAGCGATATGGCCTTTTGACATCACGCGTTCTACCATGCCGTCTTTCCAAGCCGCCAGGGAACGAACGCATGGCTTTCGATGCCGCCCGCTATGTCCACCGCTACTACGCCAGCCTGGCGCCCGCCCCGGGCAACGAATACCCGCGCCTGAGGGCCTGGGAGTACCTCTGGGAGTATGTCTGGGACCCCAGTCGCAGCTGGGACGACCTGACCGCCCCCGAACAGCTCGACACCACCGCCCTGCACCTGGGTTTCTACCTGGCCAACTGGGGCATGTTCCGTGGCTCCTCGGGACTGCTGCAGAACAGCAACCTGGACCTGATGAAAGCGCTGGCCCGGCAGCTCTTCAGCGGTGCCGGACCGGAACTCTTCGAGCTGTCCCTGGTGGATTTCGCCGGCAACGGCGCGCGCCTGGCGCACAACCGCAAGCTGCTGGAAACGGTACTCGGGTCGATGGACGCCCTCAGCAGCCGGGTGAGCTGGACCGACACCCTGAAGAGCAAGATCCTGCTCGGCGTCTGGGGCGAGTTTCCCGCCCTCGACCGCCACTACGTGGCCGCCTGTCGCGCGCTGTATCCACGCCGGGGCCTGACGAGCGTCAACGGCGGGACCCTCACCGCGCTGCACCGCCTGATCGGCGAAGAAAGGCTGTCGTTCCCGCGCCTGGAGACCGCCCGCAAGGGGCTCCTCTACCCCACCGGGCGCCTGGCCGACATGGCTTTCTTCCAGTACGGCCTGGAAAACGCTTGAGGCGCTGCGCCGCCGATCCGGGGGACTTGTAGGCATGCCCTCGCTGTAAGTAGTATGAGACTCATTCTCAATTACAACAGCGATCCCCTCCATGCCGCCGGCCGACGCCTCCCTGCACGACGCTGTGAGCCATCTCTACCAGGACCACCATGGCTGGCTGCAAGGCTGGTTGCGGCGACGCCTGGGCTGCGCGGAAAACGCCGCCGACCTGGCCCAGGACACCTTCGCCCGCCTGCTCGCCTCGCGCCGGGTACTGGATGCGCGCGAACCGCGCGCCTACCTGACCACCGTCGCCAAGGGGCTGATGATCAACTGGTTCCAGCGCCAGTCGCTGGAGCGCGCCTACCTCGATGCCCTGGCCAACCTCCCGGAAGACCTCGCGCCGCCGCCGGAACAGCGGTTGATGGTGCTGGAAACCCTGCATGAAGTAGACGCCCTGCTCGGCAGCCTGCCGGACAGGGTCCGCCAGGCGTTTCTCCTGGCGCAGATCGAAGGCCTGAAGTACGAAGCCATCGCCGAGCGCCTGGGCGTGTCCCTGGGTTCGGTCAAGCGCTACATGCAGCAGGCCTTCCGCCAGTGCCTGGAGCTGATGGAATGAACGCCGCGGACGAAGGCCGGATTCCCTCGCCGATCCTCGACGAGGCCGCCGAGTGGCTGGTGCGCCTGCAGGACAGCGGCTGCACCGACGACACGCGCCAGGCCTGCGCCCAGTGGCGGCAGCGCAGCCCGCAGCACGCCCATGCCTGGGAGCGCGCCGAGCGCCTGCTGCAATGCCTCGGCCGACTGCCGCCGGCGCTGGCCCTGCCGACCCTCGGCCGCGAGCACGGGCTGGACCGGCGGCGCGCGATCAAGCACCTCGCCCTGGTCCTCGGCGGCGCCTCGCTGGGGCTCGCCACCTGGCAGGCCGAACCGTTGCGCGACTGGCTGGCCGACCAGCGCACCGGCGTCGGCGAACAGCGCCGCCTGACCCTGCCCGACGGCAGCCTGCTGACCCTGAACACCGACAGCGCCGTGGACCTGGCCTTCGACGCCAGCCAGCGGCTGGTACGCCTGCTGCGCGGCGAGATCTTCGTCGATAGCCGCGCCGACCCGCGTCCGTTCCGCGTCGCCACCGCCGAAGCGCGGCTGCATGCCGGTGCCGCCCGCTTCTACGTACGCCAGGAGATGGCCGCGACCCGGGTCGCGGTACTCGCCGGGCGGGTCGAACTGAGCCCGCTCCACGGACGCGGGCGCTGGCTGGAAAGCGGCGAATCGGTGCGCCTGGGCGCCGACGGCGAAGCGCGCCGGCTGGCCTTCGACGGCCTGCCGGACGCCTGGACCCGCGGCATGCTGATGGCCGACCGGATGCCGCTGGCCGAGGTGCTCGCCGAACTCGCCCGCTACCGTCGCGGCGTACTGCGCTGCGACCCGCAACTGGCCAGGCTGGCGGTGTCGGGCGCCTATCCGCTGCTGGACCTGCGGCGCACGCTGGGCATGCTGCAGGCCACCTATCCGCTGAAGGTGCGCGGGGTGACCGACTACTGGATCAGCCTGGTGCCGGCGTGACGGCGCGGCCGCCATCCCCGTGGCAACCGCCCCCTCGCGTCCACCCCGGCAGGCCGTCCGCCGTTGCGCCGGAACAGGCGTTGCCATCGACATACCGTGCTCCGCAGAAAAATAACCGCCTCGACCTGAGACCTTTTTCCTTCTCGGCTGGCAAGTAGAGGAATCCGCCCCGACCCAAGGTCCGCAGAGACCACGAGGAACCCTGTACATGCCCGTACGCACGCTTCGCCCCCGTTCGCTGTCCCTGGCCATCCACGCCGCCGCCATGACCCTCGCCCTCGCCGGCGCGGCCCCCGCCCTGCTTGCCGCCGAGGCGCCCGCCGCCAGCTCGGCGCGCAGCTATGACATCGCCCCCGGCCCGCTCGGCCGTACCCTGTCGGCCTTCGCCAGCGACAACGGGGTATCCCTGGCGTTCGACCCGGCGCTCACCGAGGGTCGCCGCAGCGCCGCCCTGCGCGGCCGCTACGCGCCGGTCGAGGCGCTGCACCGCCTGCTGCTGGGCAGCGGCCTGGAGTTGCAGCAGCGCAGCGATGGCAGCTACACCCTGGTGCCGGCAGCCACCGATGGCGCGCTGGAACTGCAATCCTCGCTGATCACCGCCCAGGCCGCCGGTGCCGAGACCCTGCCCGCCGAGTACGCCGGCGGCCAGGTGGCCCGTGGCGCGCGCCTGGGCATGCTGGGCAACGCCGACGTGATGGATGCGCCATTCAGCATCACCAGCTACACCGCCAGGACCATCGAGCAGCAGCAGGCGCGCAGCGTCGCCGACCTGCTACAGGCCAACGATCCGTCGGTGCGGGTGGTCGGCGGGCGCGGCGACCTGGTGGACAGCTACACGATTCGCGGCTTCAGCGTGCAGAACGCCGACGTCGCCTTCAACGGCCTCTATGGCCTGCTGCCGTTCTGGCGGGTACCGATCGAATTCGCCGAGCGCGTGGAAGTGCTCAAGGGACCGAACGCCCTGCTCGGCGGGATTTCCCCCGGCGGCAGCGTCGGCGGCACCATCAACCTGGTGCCCAAGCGCGCCGACGACCAGCCGCTGACCCGCGTCAGCGTCGACTGGACCCAGCGCGGCCAGCTCGGCACTCACCTCGACATCGGCCGGCGCTTCGGCGAGAACAACGCCTTCGGCGTGCGCTTCAACGGCGTCTACCGCAACGGCGATACCGCCGTCGACCATCAGAGCCGCGAGTTTCCCATGCTCTCCCTGGGCCTGGACTTCCGTGGCGAGCGCCTGCGCCTGTCCAGCGACCTGCTGTACCAGAAGGAAAGCCTGGAAGGCGTGGTGCGCCCGCTGCTGACCGGCCCGGGAACCACCCACATCCCCCACGCCCCGGACTCGAAGACACGCTTCGGCCTGCGCGATTCCTACCTGGACCAGGAGGATTACTCCATGGTCAACCGCGGCGAGTACGACCTCGCCGACAACCTGACGGCGTTCGCCAGCATCGGCGGCCGCCAGAGCAACTACGAAACCATCGCCGCCAACAGCATCCTCGTCGGCAACCAGGGCGATATCGTCAACAGCCTGGCACGCCAGCGCGGCGACCGCCGCACCTATTCCGCCGAGGTCGGCCTGCGCGGCAACTTCGACACCGGCCCGCTCCGCCACGACTGGACGCTCAGCGCCAACCGCCTGCACGAACGGCTGGGCATGGTCTATGCCTTCACCGGGATGCAGCCGGGCAACCTCTACCAGACCTCGCCGCATACGCCGCTGCCGGACTTCTCCAGCCTCGACGGGAGCATTCCGAAGACCAATGAAACCGACCTCGGCGGCGTGGCGCTGGCCGACAGGCTGTCGTTCCTCGAGGATCGCGTGCAGGTCACCCTGGGCGTGCGCCGCCAGCAGATCGAGTCGCGCAACTACGACCAGACCAGCGGCGCGCGCACCAGCCACGACAAGCGGCACGTGTGGACGCCGATGGCCAGCGTGCTGGTCAAGCCGCTGCAGGACCTGTCGCTGTACGCCAACTACATCCAGGGCCTCAGCCAGGGCGAGGCGGCGCCGATGACCGCGGCCAACGCCGGCCAGGTGCTGGCACCGTACAAGGCCGAGCAATACGAGATCGGCGCCAAGTACGACCTGGGCGGCTTCACCACCACCCTGGCGCTGTTCGAGATCAGGAAACCGAACGCCTATACCGACGCCAGCAACGTCTTCCGCGCCGACGGCGAGCAACGCAACCGCGGCGTGGAGCTGAGCCTCTATGGCGAACCGCTGGACGGCGTGCGGGTGATGGCCGGCGCCACCTACATCAAGCCCGAGCAGAACAAGACCGGCGACCCTGCCAGCGAAGGCAAGGACGCGCCCGGCGTGGCCCGCCGCCAGGCCAACCTGGGGGTCAGCTGGGACACCCCGTTCGTCGACGGACTGACCCTCGACAGCCGCTGGATCTACACCGGCTCGGCCTATGTGGACAGCGCCAACGCCCTCGCCGTGCCGCACTGGAACCGCGTCGACCTCGGCGCCGCCTACGCCTTCCAGGTCGCCGGCAAGCCGCTGGTGGCGCGCGCCAACCTGGAGAACGCACTGGGCAAGGACTACTGGACCGCAGCCAACGGCTACCTGTCGATCAGCTCGCCGCGCACCCTTTCCCTTTCCCTCACGGCGGACTTCTGAGTCCGCCCCACCATAACCAGAAACCGCCGATGACCAGCCAATGACCGCGAAAACCCTGCGCACCTGGTACCTGGTGCACAAATGGACCAGCCTGATCTCCACGATCTTCCTGCTGATGCTTTGCCTCACCGGGTTGCCGCTGATCTTCCACGAGGAGATCGAGCACTACTTCGAGCCGCATCCGCAGCTCGAGCCGCTCACCGCCGAGTCGCCGCGCATCGACTACGACGACGTGATCGCCCGCGCCCTGGCCGCCCGGCCGGGCGAAGTGGTGCGCTTCCTGGTATTCGAAAAGGACGACCCGCTGGGCCTGGTGATCAGCGCGCCGAGCCTGGTACCGCCGCCGGAGAACGGCCACATGCAGCCGTTCGACGCGCGCACCGGGGAATTCTTCGACGCACTGCCGCCGCCGGGCGGCTTCATGTACCTGATGCTGAAGCTGCACACCGACCTGTTCCTCGGCCTGCCCGGCTACCTGTTCCTCGGCCTGATGGGCCTGCTGCTGGTGGCCTCGCTGGTGTCCGGGGTGGTGGTATACACGCCGTTCATGCGCAAGCTGGACTTCGCCACGGTACGCGCCGAACGCAGCCGTCGCCTGAAGTGGCTGGACCTGCACAACCTGCTGGGCATCGTCACCCTGTCCTGGGTACTGGTGGTCGGCGTGACCGGAGTGATCAACACCCTGGCCCTGCCGATTCTGATGCTCTGGCAAGGCGGGCAGTTGGCGGAAATGACCGCGCCCTACAAGGACGCGCCGCCGCTACAGCGCCTCGGCTCGCTCGACGCGGCCCTGGCCACGGCACGCCGGGCGGCGCCGGACATGGAGGTCAGCTTCGTCGGCTTCCCCGGCACCCAGTTCAGCAGCCAGCATCACTATGCGGTGTTCATGCGCGGCAACACGCCGCTCACCGAGCGCCTGCTGAAGCCGGCACTGATCGACGCGCAGAGCGGCGAACTCACCGACATGCGCGAGATGCCGCTGTACGTGAAGACGCTCCTGCTGTCGCAGCCGCTGCACTTCGGCGACTACGGCGGCATGCCGCTGAAGATCGTCTGGGCGCTGCTCGACCTCATCAGCATCGTCATCCTCGCCAGCGGTCTCTACCTCTGGCTCGGCCGACGCAAGACGCCATTGGAGAAGCGCCTGGCGGAACTGCCGGACGGCAGCCTGGCGACGGAGGGCAAGGCATGAGGCGCGGTCTCTGGATGATCTTCCGCTGGCCCCTGCTACTGGCCCTGCTCGGCCTCTTCGGGCTGCTCTCGGCGCTGCTCGGCGACGGCCTCTACGACCTGCTCTCCTGGCTCGCCCTGGGCACTCCGCTGGTGCTGGTCGGCTGGGTCTGGCTGCGCCTGCCGCGACCCCGAAGGAACCCCTGAGATGACCACCCCGCCGTCCTCCGCCAACACCCTGGACCTGCGTCCGCTGATGTTCGAGACCTTCGTCTGCACCCTCGCGGTGATGTCCTTCGTCGCCCTGGTCGGCCCGCTCGCCCGCAAGCTCGGCCTGGCGCCCTGGCAGGCCGGCGCCGCGGTGACCGTCGGCGGCATCGCCTGGATGCTCGCGGCGCGGCCCTGGGGCATCGCCAGCGACCGGCATGGGCGACGGCGGATACTGCTCGGCGGGCTGGCCGGCTTCGCCCTTTCCTACGGCTCGCTCTGCCTGTTCATCGTGCTCGCCCTGCACTGGACGTTGCCGACCCTGTTCGCCTTCGCCGGTATTGTTCTCCTGCGCGGCCTCGCCGGCGGTTTCTACGCCGCGGTGCCGGCCTGCACGGCGGCACTGGTGGCCGATCACGTCGAGGCGCAACGACGCGCCGCGGCGCTGGCCGGACTCGGCGCGGCCAGCGCGATAGGCATGGTGATCGGGCCGGGGCTGGCCGGACTGCTGGCGACTCACGGGCTGGTCCTGCCGTTGCTGGTCACCGGCGCGCTGCCCCTGGTCGCCCTGCTGGCGCTCTGGCGCTGGCTGCCGCGCGAGGAGCGTCGCCAGCCGAACCGCGGCGCCGCCCTGGCGATCGGCGACCGCCGCCTGCGGCGGCCGCTGGCGGTGGGCTTCGTGGCGATGTTCAGCGTCACCGTGGCGCAGATCACCGTGGGCTTCTTCGCCCTCGACCGGCTGCGCCTGGATTCCGCCGACGCCGCGCGGGTGGCCGGCATCGCCCTGACCGCCGTGGGCGTCGCGCTGATCCTGGCCCAGCTCCTGGTGCGCCGCCTGGACTGGCCACCGCCGCGACTGATCCGGGTCGGCGGGCTGGTCGCCGCCATCGGTTTCGCCGCCGTGTGCTTCGCCGACTCGCCGCCGCTGCTCTGGCTGGCCTTCTTCGTCGCCGCGGCGGGCATGGGTTGGGTGTTCCCGGCAGTCTCGGCGCTCAACGCCAATGCCGTGCGCGCCGAGGAACAGGGTGCCGCCGCCGGCACCCTGGTGGCCGTGCATGGCTTCGGCCTGATCAGCGGGCCGCTGCTCGGCGCGCTGCTCCACCAATTGGACAGCCGCGCCCCCTACGCGCTGGTCGGTCTGCTGCTGGCGCTGGCGGCGTTCTGGCCGAGCCAACCGACGCGCCCCGTGGAAACGAGGAGCGAAGCACCATGACCGCTGTCGACCTGCTGCTGGTCGCGACCCTGCTGGCGGCCCTGCTCGCCTGGTGGATACCCGCCCTGCCCGGCCACCGTGGCCTGCTGGCGCTCGCCTCGACGCTGGCGCTCGGCGCCGGCCTGTACGCTGCATGGGACGACCGCTGGCAAGCCGGCGTCGGCGCCTTCGCCGGTTTCTCCCTGCTGCTCGGCGCCTGCCTGCGCCGGAAGCCCGAGCGCGGCCTGCCGTTCCGGACCGGTTCGCTGTACGGCCTGCTGGTGCTGCTGGCAATCGCCGCGCTGTACCTGTTCCCGGTCGCGCCGCTGCCGGCGCCGAGCGGCCCCTATGCGGTCGGCGTGCGCGATTTCGAACTGGATGACCCCAGCCGGCCCGGCCTGCTCGGCACCCCGGCCGGGCAGCCGCGGCGCCTGCTGGTACGCGCCTGGTACCCGGCACGCCCGATCGCCGGCGCCGCGCCGCGTCACTATTTCGATCCAGGCGAGGCGCGCAGCACCGCGCGGGGCTTCGGTGAAATACTCGGCTTTCCGCCGTTGCTCGCCTACCTCAAGCACCTGCGCACCAATTCCTATCCGGACGCCCCGCTGCGCGACGATTCCGCTCGCCTGCCGGTGGTGTTCTACAGCCATGGCTACAGCGCCTTCGCCGGCGGCAACTGGACCCTGATGGAAGAACTGGCCAGCCACGGCTACGCGGTCTACGCCATCCAGCACAGCGGCGACGCGTCGCCGACCCGCCTGCCCGATGGCACGCTGCTGCCCATGGACCCCGGGCTGGTCGAACACCTGCGCCGGGCCGCCCACGACGGCTTGCCGCAGGCCATGCGCCAGGGCTATGTCAGCGACGATCTCGACCAGCGCCTCGACGGCCAGTTGCACACCGCCCTCGACCTGCCCGCCCCGGCCAACCGCGCCATCAACCTCAGCGCGCCGGTATGGCTGGCCGACCGCCTGTTCGTCCATGACCGCCTGCAGGCCGGCGAGGTCCCGGACAGGGTCGCCGACCTGGTGGCCGCCAGCGACTTCGCGCACACCGGCGAGATGGGCATGTCCTTCGGCGGCTCGACCACCGGCGCGGTCTGCATGGTCGACCGACGCTGCGCGGCGGCCGTCAACCTCGATGGCGGCGACTTCGACTTCGCGCCCTTCGATAGCGATCTCCCGGCACCGCTGCTGATGCTGCACGCCGACCTTGGCAACTTCTACCGGCTGTTCGGCATCGAACCGCCGGCCCGCCCGAGAAGCTTCAACGACTTTTCCTACGAACGCTTCGAGCACGCCGGCCAACGCCAGGACATTCATCGCCTGGTACTGCGCGATTCGGCCCATGCCGGGCTTACCGACAATCCGCTGTTCATCCGCCGGCCGCTGCGCGACGGGCTGCTCGGCTCGGCACCGACGGAAGTCCTCATCCAGGCTCCCAACGCCCTGGTGCTGGGTTTCTTCGATCACTACCTGCGCGGCCGCGCCAACGACTTTCCGCAAGCGCAGATGGCGCGCTTCCCCGCCTGGCTGACGCGCTACGACAACTCGGCGGTGCGCGACTGGTGGCTGGCCAAGCCGGAAGCCCAGCGCCTGGCGCTGCGACAACGCATCGACGAAATGAAACGGCGCAAGACCGGGCTGGATCTTCCCTGACGACGGGTTACAGTGGGCGCCCCATCTGCGGAGCGCCGTCCATGCATATCCCGCCCGAGCTGATCATCCACCAGACCCGCCACTGGACGCTGAACCAGCGGATCGACTCGGCCCTGCCCGGCTACTGCATGCTCGGCTCGCGGCAACCGGCGACGGCCTTCCACCAGTTGCCGGAACAGGCCCTCGCCGAATTCGGGCCGCTGCTGGCCAGGGTCGAACGCGAAATGGACACGCTGCTGCGGCCGCGACGCATCTATGTCGGCCGCTACGGCCACATGCCCGGCCTGCCGGTGTATTTCCACCTGATTCCACTGTACGACTGGGTCGAGGAATTGTTCTGGGAGGACACGCGCTACCGGACGCTCCAGCAGTTCGGCGTGCCGACCGCCGACCCCCTTACCGATGGCGCCGAGCTGACCCTGTTCGTCTGGCGCGAATTCTGCGAACGCGCCGATCCGCCGGCCGTGCGCGGCATGGATCGGCAACAGGCGATCGCCGGATTGCGCCGGGCATTCGGCTACGGCGTCCAACCCCGAACATCGTCTGGGCCGGACTCCGAGCCCGCGCAGGGCGCATGACCGCGTGCGGTTATCCACCGTGAAACGGATGGGTTCCAAGGCCTGTGGGGAGGTGACTGTTTTGACACATGCCAAAAGAGGGATGGATAGGCTAGAGCCCCTATAACACTAGGGCTCCAGCCGGAGAGGGACCGTGCGGGTGTTTGGAAAATATCGATCAGGATTGAGCAAGGAATGCAAAATATTGATCGTTAATTGGCACGGAATGAGCGCTAAACCATCCATCGCCCAAGCCAGACAACGCGCCCAATGATATCCAAGTCAGAAAGCTGGTCCTTGGGGACGACCATGTCCTTATACGCCTTGTTTTCGCTGATGATCGCGATAGAGCCATCGAACTGCCGTTGTAAGCGCTTGGCGTAGAGCTGATCCCCGACCCGAATCACATAGATCGCTTCATCCCGCACGGTTCTAAGGTCATGGTCGATAACAACGGCGTCGCCATCCGACAGGAGGGGTTCCATGGAGTCGCCCCGACCCTTACTGCCGACATCCTGGTTGGCTCTAACCCCTTCTTGCTCAAGCTGTAGCGCGTAAAGGCAAGCTGCGTAAGAACGTGTGCGCCTTCGCTCCAGCTTCCATGTCCCGCGCTGACCCTCGCGTCATAGGGGGGGACGTAGACGTATTGGTCCGATCCCGTAGCCTCCTGCTCTTCCGGCTTCTTACTGCCCTCACCGGTCATAAGCCAGCCCAGGCTCACGCCTGCCGCCCTTGGCCAAGGAAATGAGCACTCTCCGGGTGGGTTCCCCGCCTTTCAAGTACCTCTGCAACCCGCCTTGGGATATTCCAGCATTCCTCGCTAAAGCGCTTGCACTCCCTGCTATAGCGACAATTGAGCGCAGCCTTTCGATGAAGGCAGCGTCATTTTCAGGTTCGGTTGCGGAACTTGAAAGGCTGGCGGTGCGCTCACTACGCGTTTTCATGTAAACCTAACTATTTGATTTAATTGATATTAATTCTATAGAGGTCGAAATCTGCCTCCTATAGAACTTGAAAACCGCTATAGAGCTTGTTTTTCAACTTCTATAGCGCTATGTTTATGCCCTAAGTCACGTTAGACACCCCTAAAAAACCACCCTGCCAGGTGGTTGAGATGGAACGTAGGCATGAACAGAACCGAAATCCCCCGCGACAACAACGTCCGCTGGGAGTGGATCAAATACCAGCTCCGCGCCAGGGGGTCGTCCCTGGCCGAGGTGGCCCGCTCCCTCGACGTATCCAGCCCGGCAGTCAAAAACGCCAAGCTGAACCCCTACCCTCGGGTAGAGCGCGCCATCGCTGCTGTGCTCGACCTCAGCCCCTAGTGCTGTGGCCTGAGCGCTGGCTCGACGACGAGAATCCGAAGCGGCAACGGCCCAATCGCTCGGAGACCTTGCAGGCATATGTCAGACATATGCCAGGTGCTGAGGAAAATACCAGATACGCTGACCAAGCGCAGCGTAAAGCCGACGCGGGGGCTTGAACATGGCCCGCCGCAAAGACGACCGCACCCTGGACATCTTCGATGTTCCGCAGCCAGCCCGCGCTATACCCGGCGAGTGCAACTATGCCGCCCAGGTCAGCGAGCTGGTCAGCGAAATTCTGAAGGCCGCCAACCTCGACCGTTACGAGATTGCCGCCCGCATGTCGCGCCTCTCCGGCGATGACGTGAGCAAGAACATGCTCGACGCCTGGTCGAGTCCCGCCCGAGTTGATCACAACTTGCCTTTCTACCGCGCCGCCCTCCTGGAGGACGTCTGTGCGAGCCACCTGCTGACCAACTGGCTGGTCGATGTGCGTGGCGGCCGCGTGGCCTATGGCCGAGACGCACTGCTCGCCGAACTGGGCCGCCTGGAGCGGACCCGCGAGGAAGCGGGTCGACAGGCGCGTGAGCTGAAACGAATCCTGGGGAGCCGTGATGACAAACACCGACCTCAAACCGCTGCTCGACAACCTGCGGAACGCTACCGAGTTCTGGAACCTGGTCAAAGAGGCCAGCGCTACGGACGAAAGCACCGTTCACAACCGCTCCTACCGGGACGCACTCGACTGGCTCGAATCGGCGGCCTTGGCCCTCGGTGACGCCCTGATCGCCCAGCGCAAAGCTGTCGGGGGCGACCATGAGTGAATGGTTCTCCGCACAGAAACTGGCCGGCCTGCCCGGACTGCCTGGCACGGTTCAAGGCATCAATAGTCGCGCCATCCGCGACTCATGGCAGCAAAGAAAGCACATGGGTAGAGGCGGTGGGCGTGAGTACCACATTTCCAGCCTCCCGAGGAAACCCGCGCCGCACTGCTGAACGCCGCCCTGGGCGAGGTGGCCACCAAGGTGGTCCGCCAGGAGACGCAACTGGCCCTGGTCGAAACCAACCGCCAGCAGCTGGTCGCCGACGCCCGCCAGGGGTGCTGCACGCCCTAGACCTGCTGATGGCCCGCACCGGCTACAGCCGGAAGCGCTCCATTACCCTGATGCTGGACATGGCGCGCCTCGGCCAGGTCGAGCCGCAACTGCTCGCCATGCTCAAGATGGCCCGCGATCCTCGCGGCCGCCCGAGCGCGGATGGCCTGCCGAGCGTGCGCAGCCTGGAGCGCTTCCTGACCAGGCCGAGCGTGGCGCCCTGGTGCCGAAGGTCCGCCGCCCGGACATGAGCGTTCCCGACTGGGCGCCTGCCTTCATGACGATCTACCAAGGGCCGGAGAAGCGCAGCGCCCGCGCTGCCCATGCACTGCTGGAGAAGCACTGGCAGGGGCAAATGCCCAGCCTGGACCAGGTCTATGCGTTCCTGCGCAAGGTCGGCAACGTCAGCCGCGAGGTCGGGCGCATGGGTGAGCATGAAATCAAGGCGCTGCGCCCGTTCATTCGCCGCGACTTCACCAAGCTGCTCCCGACCGACGTCTATTCATGCGACGGCCACACGTTCGACGCCGAGGTCCAGCACCCGATGCACGGCCGGCCCTTCCGGCCGGAAATCACCACCATCATCGACATCCGTACCCGTCGAATTCCGGGATGGTCCACCGGCTTGGCTGAGTCGGCCCTGGTGGTGGTCGATGCCCTGCGCGACGCCTGCACCAAGGGCGGCATTCCGGCCATCTTCTACGTGGACAACGGCTCGGGCTACATCAACCACATGATGCGCGACGAGGCGGTCGGCCTTATGGGCCGCCTGGGCATCGACATGAAAAACAGCCTGCCCTACAACAGCCAGGCGCGGGGCGTGATTGAGCGCGTCCACCAGAGCCTGTGGATTCGGGCCGCCAAGGAACTGCCCGGATACATCGGCGCCGACATGGACCGCCAGGCCAAGCTGGCCACCTTCAAGCTGACTCGCCGGGCCATTGCCAAGGGCGGCACCATGCCGCTGATGTCCTGGGAATCTTTTGTCGCGTTCTGCGAGCAGCAGATTGCCGAGTACAACGACCGGCCGCACAGCAGCTTGCCGCGCATCGTTGACCCGAACACCGGTCGCCGCCGGCACATGACCCCAACGAAGCGTGGGCGCTGCACGAAGCCGATGGCTTCAGCCCGATGCGGGTCACCGACGACGAGGCCCGGCCGCTGTTCCGACCCCAGGTGCTGCGCACCGTCCGCCGCTGCGAACTGGAGTTCATCGGCAACCGCTACTTCGCCCGCGAGCTGGAGGAATTCCACGGCGACCAGGTGGCCGTGGGCTACGACATCCACGACGCCAGCAAGGTGTGGGTCTACGACGGCGAGGGCCGCTTCCTTTGCACCGCAGAGCTGAACGGCAACAGCCGCGACTACATGCCGGCTTCGTATGTCGAGCGTGCCCGCGAGAAACGCGCAGAGGCCCGCGAGAAGCGCGCCCTGGCTCACCTCGACGAGATTCGCGCCGAGCGTGACGGCGGGTATGCCCTGGAAATGGATGCGCCGCTGTCCATCCCCGGCCTCGGCACGATCACCCCTGAGCAACTCCGGTCGCGCAGCGCCGCGACCTCGAAATGCAGGCCGAGCGGATCGACGAACCGCGCCCGGCCGCAGCCACCGCCCAAGCCACCACCGCCCAGGTCTTCACCCTGCCGACCGCTCCCGCCCAGCGCTACCGGCAGTGGTGCGAGCTGGCCGAGCGGCAGCGCTCCGGCCAACCCATCGAGCCGGACGCCGCCCAGTGGTTCGAGGTTTACCCCAAATCCAAAGAATTCGCCGCCCAGCAGCGGCAAGCATGAAAGGAGCTGTATTCATGACCACCCCGAAAACCACCCAACTGGCCAGCGGCATGGCCGACATCGCCAACATCGCCCTTTGCGATATCGCCCTGGAGAAAGCGCTGTCGCGTACCTCCACCTTGCCCGGCCTGGTCTGCTTCTACGGCCCGTCCGGCTTCGGCAAATCCGTTTCGGCCGCCTGGGTCGCCAATCGCCGCCGCGCCTACTACGTCCAGGCCAAAAGCGTCTGGACCCGCAAGCACACGCTGAAGTCGATCCTGGGTGAAATGGGCATCAAGCCGGCCGGCACCATCCCGGAAATGGCCGACCAGATCGCCGAGGAACTGGCCGCCAGCGGCCGCCCGCTGATCATCGACGAAATGGACCACCCGGTCGCCGCTGGCCAGGTCGAGCTGATTCGTGATCTGTACGAGTCCAGCCAAGCCTCCATCTTGCTGATCGGCGAGGAAATGCTGCCGACCAAGCTCAAGAAGTACGAACGCTTCCATGGCCGCGTTCTGAGCTGGGTTCCGGCCCAGCCAGTGTCCCTGGAAGACGCCCGCAACCTGGCGCCGGTCTACAGCCCCGGAGTGGCTATCGCTGACGATCTGCTCGCGCACCTGGTGAAGAAATCCCTGGGCTCTGTCCGTCGCGTCGCGGTGAACCTGGAGCAGTTGGCCGAGGCCGCCACCGTTCAGGGCCGGCGCGAGCTGGAACTGGCCGACCTCCAGCGCCTGAACCTGGAGCTGTACACCGGTGCGGCCCCGAGCCCGAGGACTTCGAAATGAGCCTCGGCAAGAACCCGGCTCATCTCTGCATGGTCGGGGCAAGAGCCCCGCCAGCAGATGTGGGAAGTCATCCGGGCCAACCGCGAAGAGTTCACCGTCTACCGCGTGGCGCGCCGCTCCAACCAACACGACAAGACCGTCGAGAAGTATGTCGCCTGCCTGCGCCTGGGCGGCTACGTCGAGGCGATCCGCGGATTCAAGCGCGGCGAAGAGGTCGTTTTCCAACTGGTCCGCGACAACGGCGTCGAGGCACCGAACCTGAACGCCGATGGCAAGCCATCCCAGCAGGGATACACCACCGAGGCGGTCTGGCGGACGTTGCGAATCCTCGGTCCAGCGACCCCGGAGCAGATCGCCGCATCGGTGGCGGCCTCGGGCACGACCGTGTCGCCCAGCACCGTTCAGCGCTACTTCATCGACCTCCAAAACGCCGGATACCTGACCCGCAACGGCCGCCATTACGCCCTCAAGCCAGGCCGCTACACCGGCCCTCGGCCGCCCATCGTCCAGCGCGAGACGCGCCGCCAGGTCTACGACCCGAACCTTGATCAGGTCATGTGGAGTTCGCACGGCGAGTACCAGCACAACCGGAGTCGCTCCAAGAAATCAGAACAGGAGGTGCCGCCATGCGCCGAACACTGATCCCCATCGGCATCTTCCTGGCCCTCGGCCTGCTGCTGATCCTGGCCGGTGATGCTCTGATGCTCGGCCGCCGCCTCATTGCCTGGCAGTGGGGGTGCTGATGGAACGCGCAATCGATCTGTCGGCCTGGGGTGAGCGTCCGCCTGTCTTCGTCCAGTTGCTGGCCGCCGAGGTGGCCCGCAGCAGCCAGACGAAGGCCGGCGAGGCAATCGGCATGAGCCGTTCGACCGTCAGCACCATCCTCGCCAACCGCTACCCGTCGCCCTCGACGATCCGCGTCGAGCGCCGCGTCCTGGCCGCGCTGAGCCGTATTGAGTGCCCGGCCTTGGGCGAGGCGGTGACCTCGGTCGAGTGCAGCGAGTACCTCCAGCGGCCGGCGCCGCTGAACAACCCCGTCGCGATGCGCTGCTGGAAAGCGTGCCGCGCCTGTCCACGCAACCCGCATACCGCCCCCATGAAACGAGAGGAACAAGGCCATGAGAACCGCATTGCCCTTGAAAGTCTTGACGCCTGACCTGGCCCTGAGCCTGCGCACCTTCAACGATGCCGCCCGGTTGCTCCAGCGCATGGGGTTCGCCTTCATCGCCTGGAGCCGACAGAGGGCGCGTGACCATCGCCGCAGATGACGCCCGCCAGCTCCTGGAGAAGGGGCTCCTGCTGGGTTTCCAGCGCGAGGCCTCGGCCGGCAGCACCCGTTACATCACCCGCTTCCAGGGCATCACCCCTGGCCTGGAGCGAACCGATCAGCTACCGCGACTTCGCCGGCAGCAAACCCGTAATTCACTGAACAGGAGAACGCCAACATGGCACCGAAGAAACGTCTGAAATCCGCTGCCGCCGTCTACGTCCCGCAGACCCGCGAGCAGGTCATCAGCGATATCAAGAACATCGGCGACCTCCAGCGCGAGCTGGCCCGTCTGGAAACCGCAATGAACGATGAAATCGGCCAGATCACCGAGCGCTATTCGGAGCCGGCCGAAGACCTGAAGAAGCGCCTGGCGGTCCTCCAGGGCGGAGTCCAGTCCTGGTGCGAGGCCAACCGTGCCGAGCTGACCGACAACAACAAGGTCAAGTACGCGAACCTCACGACCGGCGAGGTCCAGTGGCGCATCCGTCCCCGTCCGTGACTGTGCGCGGCGCCGATGCGGTCCTGGAGCTACTGCGCAGCAAGGGGCTAATCCGCTTCATCCGCACCAAGGAAGAGGTGAACAAGGAAGCGATCCTCAACGAACCCGAGGCCGTCCAGGGGCTGCCGGGGCTGACCCTGAACACGGGCATCGAAGACTTCGCCATCGTGCCTTTCGAAGCGGAGGTGCAGTGACATGGCCGAGGAAATCAGCATCGACACCATCATGTCGCAGGCCCAGGTATTCGCCAGTGCTTGGGCGCTGGTCGGGGGCACATTCGACGACGGCCACGCCATCGAGAACGCTGAGGAAGCCAAGGCTGAACTGCGCGAAATGCTGGAGGACTTCTGTTCGAACACTGACCTCCTGCGCGTGGCTGAGCTGCTCACCTCTTGGCACCAGAACGGGATGGGCAAGATTGATCAGGCGCTGAATGCGCCGGATACGGCCGAGGTTCGGATTGGCTCGGCCAGGCTCACTGGTTCCCAAGCCATCGGCTTCCGAATCGGCCTACGAGTGGCCCGCCAGTGGCTTGGCACACTCCCGCTATCGCTCACCAAACAGGAGGTGTGACATGGCCCGCAACCGCGCGCAACAGCTGTGCATCGTCACCTTGGATTATCAGCGCTTCCTGTTACCCCAGGCTGATGCACTCAAGCTGATAGACATCATGAGTCGAGCCGCAGAGGTTCAGGCCGACTACGCCTCTGGAGCTGGGTTCAAGTACACCGTCGGCGAAGTGCCGGAAGTCGAGTTGACGATAGTACGCCCCAGTCAATTGGTCATGCCGCAGGCCGAGCCGGCCCCAGCTACACCACGCGCTCGCCGGAAGTCTCCGGCCCAGGTCACGCACGATGCCATTCGGCTGCTGGAGGGGCTCTGATCATGACCAAGACGTTCGCCATGTGCCGCATCGACGGCCTGATCGAGCTGCGGGAGGAACACCCAGGCGAGGGCTACTTCGCCCTTGCCGTGGGCGACTTGGCCAGCGTGCGGGCGGCGGTCTTTGCAACCGCTGAGCCGCACCAGGTCGGCAAGAAAGTCGCCCGGCGCGTGCCGGGTGTGAGCCCCGACGCCACCGACCGCGAAAACCTGGGCTCCATCGCCCGGTACATCCAGACCCTGGGCCAGCAGGATCGGCCCGGCTTCCGTGCGCTGGGGGTGTGAAATGCAGCAGTCCAACCCCTTCAATCACCCCGGACAGAGCTACGGCGCCGTAGACGTCGATAGCCGACTCCGCGCCGTTGCCGGCTTCGACCTGGAGCAATGCCGCGCCGCGCTCGCGGTCACCGGCCTCCAGAAGATCGTCGAGCAGAAAATTCGCACCCGCATCCGCCAGCTGGAAAAGCAGGCATCCGCACAGAAGGAGGCATAGCCATGGCCGTATACACCATCACCCTAAGCGACACCGAAGGCGGAATAGATTTCTCCATGCAAGGCCCGCCGCTGCACGACTCGAAGCATCGAAGATCGCCTACGCCCTTATGCAATCGACCATGTCCCTCGGCCGAGAACTCGCAAAGCAGAACGGAGTTGGTAACGCCGTTTCCTGCGCCTGCGACGAGTGCCTGGCACGGCGCGCTCGCGGTGAGGAACCGCAGCAGGAAATCCACTACACCACGGCCAAGAACCGCACCGTCCACTGAGCGAAACCGCCCCGGCCTGGCCGGGACGGTCTGCCGGACGTGGTGGTCCGGTACTGATGAGCAGCCACCCATGACGAACGAAACTAAGACGGACCGCCAGCGCCGCCTGGCGCGAGAACGCCAACGGGCGAAGCGCGAGCGCGATGCCCTGCGCCGCGCTGCGCTGGGCGGTCGCCGCTTCAACATGGACATGTACCAGGGAACGGCTGATGCACTCGATCTGATCTGCGCGGCCGGTGGCTTCGCCGAGCCGGCCGAGGCGGTCACCTTGCTCCTACACAACGTTGCCGAAATTGCTGAGCGTGACGCGTCACGTTTTGCCGAATTGATCCAAAAGAGAAGCCATCCAGGAGGACCAAGCGATGAGCCTACGCGCCGTCAACCTCGCAAAAATCCACATCGCCAAGACCCAGCTCGGCATGGACGATGACACCTATCGCGCATTGCTCGCTCGCGTCGCGGGCGTGCGCTCGGCCAAGGACTTAGGGCCGCGCCAGGTCGATCAGGTGCTGGTCGAACTCCAGCGCTTGGGCTGGAAACCGAAGAGCAATCGGCAAGGCCGGGCGACGCCAAAAGTGCCGCAAAACCGGCAAACCGTGCTGCGCAAAATCACCGCG
Source organism: Pseudomonas sp. PS1(2021) (assembly GCF_020405165.1). NCBI lineage: Bacteria > Pseudomonadati > Pseudomonadota > Gammaproteobacteria > Pseudomonadales > Pseudomonadaceae > Pseudomonas > Pseudomonas sp. PS1(2021). The sequence continues at coordinate 2,502,516 of NZ_CP084484.1, forward strand.
CTCCTGGCCAGCGCCCATCGCCCCTGGAGCTACGCCGACCACATGGCCCGGCGCATGTTCCAGGTCGAGCGGGTCGAGTGGCTGGACGACAGCCAGCTCTACCGGCTGATGCAGGCGCTTATCATTGACAGGAGCCGCCATGAGTAGGTCTGAAGTCGATCTTCGGGAGGTCCAGGACATGCTGCCGGATACCGTCCGCGACATGGCCGGACGCATCGGCCTGCCGGCCACGCTGGTAGTAGTCGAGCAGCTCGGCGGCACGTCCTGGCGGATAGCCGAGGGCCGGGCGCGGAGGGGCGAAGCGCGCCGGGCTGCGCTGGCCGAGCTGTTGGGCAGCGACATCGAGGAGCAGCTCCACACGCACTATCGGGGCGAAGAAATTTACGTGGCCCGCTGCCACAAGGCGCTGGTACGGTGGCGCGACCTGGAGATCGTCGAACGCTTCGAGCAGGGCTTGCGTGATGGGCAAACCGCCCGTAGCCTGCTCAGCGATCTTGCCCGCAAGTACAACCTGTCCGACCGCTGGATATGGGAGATTGTCAACCGGCCGAGCGAGCCGGCACCGCAGCAATCCACCCTGTTCCACTAAGCCGGGGCGCAACGCCCCGGCCGGCGTCTCCGCGCCGATCCTATCTCAGCCGTTGAAGTCAATCATCTAATTCCCCCTAGCATGTCGCCGCCACGATGGCGGCATGAAAGAGTTCAACGCCCCGCATCCACCGCGCAGCCCACGCGACTACGCCGCCGCCATCCTGGCCGAGCCCAGCCGCGAGCGTCGTAACGCTCTGCTGGAAGCCTGCCCGGTCAACTGGCAGCCGCTCGTTCGGGCGCACGTCGAGGACGCCTTCGCGAAGGTCAAGGCGTATCGCCAGATGATGGACAACCGCGCCGAGTCGATCCGGCGCGGCCCGCCTCCTGCTCCCCGCGTCACCGACACCGATTTCCGCATATCCAACTACACCAAGTCCGCCCCGGAGGTAGGCAATGCGCACCTATCCGCAATTCGGGCAGCGCTCGCAACGGAAGCACCAAATGCCTGATCCCGCATCCACCTCGGCCGGCAGCGCCGCGCTGCTGAAAATGTTCGGCATCCACATCAGCGCGGGCGCCCTGGCTGCCGCCCTGGGCTTCCTGGTCCTGTGGCCCCGAACCATGAAAGAGGGGTTCGCCCGGCTGTTCTGCACCATCGTCGCGTCCAGCGTCTTTGGGCCGATTCTGGTGGTCTACCTGCACTCCAACCGCCCCGAGCTGTTCGAGTCGGCCCAGGTGGTGGCCGGGCTCTACCAACTGGAGCCAGCGGTCGGCCTGCTGTTCGTTTCCGCTCCGCTCCTGGTGATTGCCGGTCTGCCCGCCTGGTGGCTGATCGGGGCGGCCCTGCGCCTGTTTGAGCGGGACGGCGATTCATGGCTGGGCGCGTTCGCCCAGTGGGTAAAACGCAAACTGGAGAACAACTGATGGCCCTTCAACCTCGCGGCATCCGCAACAACAACCCCGGCAACATCGTTTGGTCGGCACGCAACAACTGGCAGGGTCAACTCCCCCACGACCCGCAGATCGAACCGCGCTTCTGTCGTTTCGACACGGCGCATAACGGCACCCGCGCATTGGCCAAGCTGCTGCTGAACTACCGCAAGGTCTATGGCCTGCGCACCGTCGAATCGCTGATCGCACGCTGGGCGCCGTCGAACGAGAACAACACCCGCGCGTATGCCTCGGCCGTGGCCCGAGCGATGGGAGTTCCGCCGCAGGCCAGCCTGCACCTGGACCAGGCCACCCTGGTCGCTCTGGTGACCGCCATCATTCACCAGGAAAACGGGCAGCAGCCCTACAGCGCCGAGCAGATCGCCCAGGCCGTGCGGGAGGTGCTGTGATGCAGCGCCCCAGCGGAATCAGCCTCAGCGATCTGTTCGCGATCTGCCGTGAAGACCCGGCCAACCGATGGCTCTGGATACGCCTCTATCTCCGCGACCTGCTGGCCCGCGTCGTGATTCTGGCCTTCATGGCAATTGGTGCCGCAGGCCTCGCCTATGGCCTGGGCGGGGCGTTCGCCTACGGCTTCATGCAGACCGTTGCGTCCTACCAGGTCCAGCTCAGCGTCGAGAAATCGCCATGACCTGGCGCGTCGGCCTGGTTGTCTTTGTGCTCCTGGTGATGGTCTGGACGGCCGGCTGGTGGGGCGGTCGCGAGGCTGGCCTGGCCGATGGGCGCGCTGCCTGCGCCGACGCACAGACCCGCGCATATCGCGACGTCCTGGAGCAATCGGCGGCACAACTGAAGACGGTCCAGGACACCAGCGCGGCTCTTTTCCAGCGCCTGGCCCAGCGGGCCGACAGCGACCAACAAACTACTCGGGAGCTTCGCCATGCCCTGGCCGAAACCGCTGCTGATCGCGCTGCCTGCCGCTTTCCTGCTGGCGTCATGCAGCAGCTCGAAACCGCCCGTCAACGTGCCTCCCAGGCCACTACCGGCGGCCTTGGCTCAACCGTGCCCGACCCCGGTGGCGATGACTGATGACAGCCCCGATGCCGCCGCAATTGCCCTCAAACAACTCTACGACCAATACGGCGCCTGCGCCGGCCTGCACTGGGACACCGTGCGGCACTTTCAAAAGGACTGATCCGATGACCGAAAAGAAAGCCTCTCCTGAGTTCGAACTGCTGCAACGCATCGACGGCCGCCTGGAGCGCTTCGAAGACCGATTCCCGCAGATCGAACGCAAGGCCGTGCTGTACGGCTCGGCGGCCGGCGCGCTGGCGGGTGGCCTGGTTGCCTGCGGCCTGCTCGCGGCGCGTATCAAGCTCGGTATCTGAGGTAGTCCATGGCGCACCCGAAGGAAACCCGCGACGCCCTGCGCCGCGCCTACGTCCTCGACCGCCAGTCCCTGGAGGTCGCGGCCGCCATGTTCGGCGTCTCCTACGGCACCGCCCGCCGCTGGAAACAGCAGGCGGAAGCCGAGGGGGACGACTGGGACAAGGCGCAATCGGCGCAGTTGCTGGCCGGTGGTGGACTGGAGGACGTGGCGCGCCAGGTGCTGGCCGGTCTGGTGACCCAGTTCCAGGCCACCATGGAAGCCGTCCAGGTAGACGCGGACATCAAGCCCGCCGTGAAGGTGCAGCTGCTCGCCAGCCTGGCCGACGCCTACAACAAGTCGATCAGCGCATCGAAGCGGGTACTACCGGAAACCTCCAGCCTGGCCACCGCAATGGAAGTCATCCAGCGCCTGGCGGCCTTCATCCGTGAACAGTTCCCGCAGCACGTCCAGGCCTTCGCCGAGATTCTGGAGCCGTTCGGGGAAGTAATCGCTAAGGGGCTGAAATGAACGCCGAGGAAAAAGAGTTCCTACGGGAACTATCCGCCATGGCGCAGCAGCTGCGCCGCGACATCGAGGCGCAACAGATCGGCCTCGATAGCTCCCCGGAAGCTCGGGCCGAGCGGCGTCGTCGCGTACTGGTAGATCGCGATTTCGAGTTCTTCGCGTATACCTACTTTCCGCACCACATCCGGCCGCCTGCCTCGTTGTTCCATGCGCATTTCTTCAAGCGCTTTCCCCAGCTCATCAGCAGCTCCAGCGGCCTCAAGGAATGGTGGGTAGCTCCGCGTGGCGAGGCGAAGTCCTCACTGCTGACCAAGGTCGGGCCGTGCTATGTCGTTGTCCAGGGGCTGCTCCAGCGACCGGAGATTCGGGCCGAACTGGGCATGACCGGCCCGGCGCCGTACTTCGTCGACTACATCACGCTCCTAGGCGCCGAAACGCGCTTGCCAACCAAGCTCCTGGAAGTAGTCAAGACCGAGCTACTGGTAAACGCCTCCCTGTCCCTGGACTTCCCCGAAGTCTGCGGCAAGGGAAGCGTCTGGAAGATCGGCGAGTTTGTTTCCCTCTCCGGGGTCAAGCTGGAGGCCTTCGGCGCTGAACAAGCGATCCGGGGCACATTCCACGGCGCGAGCCGCCCCAAGCTGCTCCTGGGCGATGACCTGATCACCGACAAAGAGGCCAAGTCCCCGACCGAGCGCAACAACCGATGGGACTGGCTGGAAAAGGCTATCGACTATCTCGGCCCACCGGATGGCTCCGTAAAATATCTAGGCGTGGGCACAGTGCTGAATAAGGATGATCCGATCAGCCGAGCCAAACGCACGGTCGGGCACCTGGTCCACCACTTCCGCGCTATCGAGACGTTCCCCACCCACATGGACCTATGGGCACATTGCGAAGAGGTGATGCTCAACGACGATAAGCCCGTGATGGAGCAATACGCCGAGCGCGGTAGCGTCGCGCCCGATAGCGCTCTGCCGTCGTTTCAGTTCTACCAGGACAACCGCGAGCAGATGGAGCTGGGGGCCGTCACCAGTTGGCCAGGTGTCCGGTCGCTCTACTGGCTGATGCGTCAGCGGGCGAAGAACAAAGCCGCGTTCGCGACCGAGCTGCAAGGCGACCCGCGATCCGATGAAGACAAGACGTTTACCAACCCGCGCTTTTGGGTCATGCGCTCCGGGCGTTGGCAGATGTTTGGCGCATGCGACCCCTCTGTCGGGGCGAGCGCACAGTCTGACCCGTCGGCGATCATCGTGGGGGGCTGGGACACCGAGAAACAGGTACTTAACGTCATAGAGGCGGCCATCAAGCGGCGCGTCCCCTCGAAACTGGAATCGGACCTGATCAAGGCGCAAAGGGAGTACCAGATGCGCGCTATCGGTTTCGAGAACAACGGGGCATTCGAAATCCAGCGGCAGAACATCGCCAAGGCTGCGCTGATGCAGCGCGTAGCGCTCCCTCTGATCGGCGTCACCAGCATGGCGGACCAGTCCGTTCGAATCGATGCCATGGAGCCGTTCATCAACGACGCATTTGCGCCACGGATTCTGTTTTCGCCTGGATTGGTCGCCCTGCTCGACGAGCTGGACAGCTGGCCAGAACCGCAGACCGGGCACCACTACGACGGGCTTTGTGCCTTGTCAATCCTCTGGATGATCGCCAGCACTCGCGCAGGCTCTTTTGAATTCACAGCGGTGCCGAACCGCCGGAACGCCCTAGAAGCTGGCGGCCTTGACGATTCTTTTGACACTGGCGGCCGCTTCGGCGGCGCATGGTAGGTACGACACATGGCACAAATCGTTGACGTCTACGGCAACCCGATCCGACCCCAGCAGTTGCGCGAGCCGCAGACTTCGCGCCTGGCCGGCCTGGCGAAGGAGTTCGCCCAGCACCCGGCCAAGGGGCTGACGCCGGCCAAGCTGGCTCGCATCCTGGTCGAGGCCGAACAGGGCAACCTCCAAGCCCAGGCCGAATTGTTCATGGACATGGAGGAACGCGACGCCCACCTGTTCGCCGAAATGAGCAAGCGAAAGCGCGCAATCCTTGGCCTGGATTGGGCGGTCGAACCCCCGCGTAACGCCTCGGCGGCCGAGAAAGCCGATGCCGACTACTTGCACGAGCTATTGCTCGACCTGGAAGGGCTGGAGGACTTGCTGCTCGATGCGTTGGACGGCATCGGCCACGGCTACAGCTGCATTGAACTGGAGTGGGCGCTACAGGGGCGCGAGTGGATGCCGTTGGCGTTCCACCACCGACCGCAGAGCTGGTTCCAGCTCAACCCCGAAGACCAGAACGAGCTGCGGCTGCGCGACAACAGCCCGGCCGGCGAAGCCTTGCAGCCCTTCGGCTGGATCATTCACCGGCCGCGTGCGCGCTCCGGCTATGTGGCCCGCAGCGGCCTGTTTCGCGTGCTGGCCTGGCCGTACCTGTTTCGCCACTACGCCACCTCCGACCTGGCGGAAATGCTGGAAATCTATGGCCTACCGATCCGGCTGGGGAAATATCCGCCAGGTACTGCCGACGAGGAAAAGGCAACCTTGCTGCGGGCCGTTACCGGCCTGGGCCATGCTGCCGCAGGGATCATCCCCGAAACCATGGCCATCGACTTCCAGCAGGCCGCGCAGGGTAGCAGCGAGCCGTTCCTGGCGATGATGCGGCAAAGCGAAGACGCCATATCCAAGGCGGTCCTGGGCGGCACCCTGACCAGCACCACCAGCCAGTCAGGCGGCGGCGCTTTTGCCCTGGGCCAGGTGCATAACGAGGTTCGGCACGACATACTGGCATCCGATGCCCGCCAACTGGCGGCCACGTTGTCCCGCGATCTGCTCTGGCCGCTCCTGGTACTGAACCGTCCTGGCAGTCCCGACGTGCGCCGGGCGCCGCGCCTAGTCTTCGACCTGCGCGAGCAAGCCGACATCACCAGCATGGCCCAGTCGATTCCGGCACTGGTCAACGTGGGGCTGGAGATTCCCAGCGCCTGGGTCTATGACAAGCTCGGCATCCCGCAGCCTGCCAAGAATGAGCCAGTTCTGCGTCCGGCTGCGCAGCCTGCAATCCTGAGCCGCCAGCATGGACAACGGGTGGCGGCCTTGGCCACCATCGTTGGCCCGCGCTATGGCGATCAGCAGGCCCTGGACAAGGCGCTGGCCGACCTGCCGGCCAAGGACATGCAAAACCAGGCCAACGACCTGCTCGCCCCGCTCCTGGACGCGGTCAACCGCGGAGACAGCGAAACCGAACTACTCGGCGCCCTCGCCGAAGCGTTCCCGGACATGGATGACAGCGCCCTAACGGACGCGCTCCACCGGCTGCTGTTCGCCGCCGATACCTGGGGCCGTCTCCACGGCAACCTGGACCGGATCGACTGATGGCCGCTCCGACCGAGGCCGATCTGCGGGCCATCTTCGCCCTGCGGCCGGCCGCCGCCATCGAGTACCTGGAGCGCAAGGGCTTCGCGATCACCTGGAACTGGCATGACGTTGACGCGGCCACCCACGCCCGCGCTCTGACCGTTGCCAGAGCAGCACGCCTGGACGTGCTCCAGGACATTCGCGACGCCCTGGTCGAGAACCTGGAGCGCGGCGAGACGCTACGAGACTTCAAGCGAAACCTGCGGCCGACCCTGGAGGCGAAAGGCTGGTGGGGTCGCCAGGTGGTAGTCGCGCCAGATGGCGGCGCCGAGGTTGCACAACTGGGCAGCCCGCGCCGCCTGGATACCATCTACCAGACCAACATGCAGTCGGCCTACATGGCGGGGCGCTACGCGGCCGCCTACGAAGCCAGGGAAACCCACCCTTACTGGATGTATGTGGCGGTGATGGATGGCGTTACCGGGCCAGCCATGCCGCCCTGCATGGGAAAGTGTTCAGGTGGGACGATCCGATCTGGCAGCACATCACCCCGCCCAATGGCTACAACTGCCGGTGCCGGATCGTTGCCTTGACGGTGGCCGCTGTCCGCCGTCGAGGCCTGACCGTCGAATCCAGCCTCGGCCGGACGGGGCAGGTCACCGTCGAAACTGGGGTTGACAAGCGGACGGGGAGATTCGGGAACAGACCCTGACAACCCTGGAGACGACCGACCGGGCCGGGCGGAAGATCCAATTCCGTCCCGATGCCGGCTTTGACGGCAGTCCCGTACAGAGTCACCTGATGGACCAGGTGCTGTACGACACCGCCGAGCGTACCCTGGGGCACCGGCTGCTATCGACGAGGTACGGGTGTGCTGCTGGACCCGGTCCGCCAGCGCGCCTGGGAGGCCTTCGTAGATCGCGCCGCGTCCCCAGGGACAGACCATGTCCATCGGCGTGCTCGATCCGACCGATGTCACCTACGCCGTCGCCCAGGGCGCCCAACTGCGCGCTGGCGTGGTCGCCACCAGCGATACCGCGATTCGTAGCAGCGCCGTCGCTCGCGAGCAGCTCGCCAACCTGCCGCAGCGCTTCGCCCGGCCTGACCTGGTGCTGTGGGAGCGCGGCACCGAGTCGTTGGTCTACGTCGTCCAGGCCGATGGTGCCGCCCTGGCTATCCGTCTGCGCGGCGAGATATACGGACCCGGCCAACTGGAAAATGTCGGCCAGGTTATGGAGATCACCATGGATAGCATCCAGGATGGCCTGGCGACGGGCCGCTACAGGAGAGTGCGCTAATGACAACTAGGATCGACGTCGAGCTGGACGACCAGGAGGTTCGCCAGCGCCTGGCGGTGCTGATGCGCTCGGTGACCGATACGCTGCCGGTGATGCGTGGCATCGCTGCCGAGCTGCTCGCGGAAACTGAGTTCGCCTTTATGGACGAGGGGCCGGGCTGGCCGCAGCTCAGCCCCGCGACCGTCGCCGCTCGCGAGGCGAAGGGGCGTGGTCCCCACCCGATCCTCCAGGTCACAAACGCCCTGGCTCGCTCGGTCACGACCTGGGCGGATCGCAACGAGGCGGGAATCGGGTCCAACTTGGTCTATGCGGCCATCCACCAATTTGGTGGTGACGCCGGCCGGGGTCACCAGGTCGAAATTCCTGCACGGCGGTATCTGCCGTTCGACGAAAACGGCCAACTGGCGGCCGGCGCTCGGCAGTCCATTCTGGAGGTCGTCCTAACAGCCCTGAGCCGAAATCGGTAGTGGGCCACTTTCGGACAAGCGGCACATTGTGCCTATTGCGCATTAGGCACAATGTGCCTAATCTAGCCTCATGCCAGCCACAACGGCGAGGCGAGCACAGGGAAATGACCAAATGAATACCTATCTCATCGACCCCCGCAAAAACAACGACAACTCCGGCGAGCGCTTCACGGTTGACGCTGTCGACATTACAGCCGCCGCGAAGAGCGCAGCCCAACAGATTCTTGGCGAGGAATTCGAGGGCCTCGTATACCGTGAAACCGGGGAGAGTAACGGAAGTGGCATGTTCCAGGCCTACCACCACCTGCACGGCACTAACCGCACGGAGACGACCGTTGGCTATCCGTTTCATGTAATGGAACTCTGAGCCGAATCTAAACCCACGCCAGCCGCAACGGCGAGGCGCAAACAAGGATAGACACCATGAGCAGCACGATTTCAGACCGCATCATCTCCCGCTCGGTTATTGAAGCGGCTCGATTCATTCAGTCCTGGGAAGATGCGGACCCCGACAACCTGACTGAAAGCCAGGTTCTGGCCGCTTCTAGTTTCGCCGCCAGGCTCCATGAGGGGCTTCAGGCTACCGTCCTGCAACGACTGGTGGACGAGTCCAATCGTGACGAATATCGCGAGTTCCAGGCCTGGGAAGAGGCGCTGCTCAACGCAGATGGACGAGTAACGAGCAACCCGTTTGCCGATTGGGGATGGTGGTATCGCATCGCCAACGTGATGCTGGCCACTGCCTCGCAGAACGTAGGCGTCGCCTGGGGAAGCCATGTCCATGGTCGTTTAATGGCTATTTTTCAGGACAGGTTCCAACAGCATTATGAGGATGAGGAATGCTGACGCCTGACGCCTCCAACCACAATCCAGACCCGCGCTACCTGCGCGGGCTGCTCAAGAAAGCCGGCATCAGCCAGCGGCGCGCAGCCGAGCTGCTCGGCCTCGGTGATAGGGTCATGCGCTATTACCTGAGCGAGGACATCAAGGAGGGCTACCGCCCCGCGCCGTATACCGTCCAGTTCGCCCTGGAGTGCCTGGCGAACGACCCGCCATCTGCGTGATCACCTGATCCGCCCGCAAACGCGCTACACGCGCCGAAACGGGGTTAGTCGCTACCTCGCATCAGAGTCGGTGCGTTAACCCCGTTAGAACCCCGTTAGAAATCGCTCCAGCGCCATTCGTGTGCCAGGGTTTGGCCAGAAGATGGCGCCGGACGGTTTCCGCAGTCGTTGAACCCCTTCCCGTAACCGCCGCGCTCGACCGTCGCCACCATTGGCGGCATGGAAAAGAACCGCCTACTCGTTGCCATCGCCGCCTGCTCGTTCCAGCTTCCCCAGCTGGAGGATGGCAGCGCCTGGATTCAAGTCACTCCAGCTGGTGAGTTCCGGCCCACGGACGGGCGCCCCATGGACGTGCCGGCCTGGCGGATCGATGCCGCCAGCGCCGCCGCCGTGATCGACCGGGCCAGGGCACGCAAGACACCGCCTGTCCTGGACTATGAGCACCAGACCCTCAAGAAAGAGGAAAACGGCCAGCCGGCGCCTGCTGCCGGCCGCTTCCTCGATTTCGAATGGCGCGAAGGCTCCGGCCTGTGGGGCCGTGTCGAATACACCGCCCGCGCCGCACGGATGATCGAGGACGGTGAGTACCTCTACTTCTCGCCGGTCTTCAGCTACGCCCCGGACGGCACGGTCCTGTCGATTCTGATGGGCGCCATCACCAACGACCCCGCCATTGATGGCATGGAGCCGCTCGCCCGCCGAGCGGCGGCCACCTTTGGCCTTTACCCCACCCAAGAGGAAACCTCCGTGGATGAACTCCTGAAAGCCATCATCGAGGCGCTGTCGCTCAAGGAAGGGGCGACCGAGGCCGAAGCCATCGCCGCCCTGACCGCGCTCAAGCCGGCCTTGGACGCACAGGCGGCCAGCCTGGCCACGCTGCGCGAAACCCTCGGCTTGGCCAGGACGCCAGCGTCGAGCAGATCGCCGCCGCCACCAGCCAACTGAAAAAGGCCGACCCGAGTCAGAAACCCGACCCGGCCAAGTTCGTGCCCTTGGAAGCTGTGACGGACCTCCAGGAGCAAATCGCCGCTCTGACCGCACGCCTCAATGGTGGCGAGCTGGACAGGCTGGTCGGTGCTGCGCTCCAGGACGGTCGCCTGCTGCCCTCCCTGGAGCAGTGGGCACGCGACCTGGGCGGTAAGGACATCGTCCAGCTCAAGGCGTACCTGGACAAGGCCGCGCCGATTGCCGCGCTGACCCGCCTGCAAGGCCGCCAGCCGGAGGGCGACACCCACAACCTCACCGACGCCGAGATGGAGGCCGCCCGTCTGACCGGGATCAGCCCCGCCGACTACGCCAAGGCAAAAGGAGCCTGACCCATGGCCATCATTACTCCGGCGCTGATTAGCGCACTGAAAACCTCGTTCCAGAAGCACTTCCAGGACGCCCTGGCGACGGCACCCAGCACCTACCTTCAGGTTGCTACGGTGATTCCGTCCACCACCGCCAGTAACACCTATGGCTGGCTGGGGCAGTTCCCCAAGCTGCGCGAGTGGATCGGTCAGCGTGTCATCAAGGACATGGCGGCCCAGGGCTACCAGATCACCAACAAGCTCTTCGAATCGACCGTGGGCGTAAAACGTACCGACATCGAGGACGACAACCTCGGCGTCTACGGACCGCTCATGCAGGAAATGGGGCGTGCTGCCGGCGCGCATCCCGACGAACTGGTCTTCGCCCTGCTCAAGGCCGGCAACGCCAATCTCTGCTACGACGGTCAAAACTTCTTCGACACCGATCACCCGGTCTATCCGAACGTGGATGGCACCGGCACGGCGACCACCGTTAGCAACCTGTTCGCGCCGGCCGCTGATCCGGGGCGGCCTGGTATCTGCTCGACACCAGCCGCAGCCTCAAGCCGTTGATCTACCAGGAGCGCATGAAGCCGTCGTTCACTTCGTTGACCAAGGAAGACAACGAGCAGGTCTTCATGGCCGACGAGTACGTCTACGGCGTGCGCTCCCGCTGCAATGTCGGCTTCGGCTTCTGGCAACTGGCGGCGATGTCCACCGAAGAACTGAACCAGGTCAACTTCGAGAAAGTTTACGACGCCATGCGCAACCAGAAGGCCGACGGCGGTCGTCCGCTGGACATTCGTCCGAACCTGCTGGTGGTGCCGACCACTCTGCGCTCCAAGGCCAAGGAAGTGGTCGGGGTGCAGCGCCTGGCCAATGGCGCGGACAACCCCAACTTCTGAACTGGTCCAGGTACTCGATACCGCCTGGCTCAACTGATAGCCCCAGACGGAACGCCTGCCAGGCCAAGGATGGCCACCTTCTTCCAGCTACAGGAGACACGACATGGCACGCCAGAACTCTGCGGCCAAGACCACCGCAAAATCCAAGACCGATCCGGCGACCGAAAAGCCCAAGGACGAAACTCTGCCGGGCTCCACGGACGCCACTTCGTCCACCGCACCCGAGGCATCCGCCGCCAAGCCCCAAACTGCTCCGGCGACCGAGAAGCCCGAGGACGACACTCTGCCGGACTCTATGGACGACGCTTCGTCCACCGCATCCGAGACGCCCGCCACCAAGCCAGCCAGCGCCTCGGACGAGGTCGAGGGCGTCTTTGTTCGGGCCACCGTCGAGCGCCGTTGCCGAGCGGGCTTCTGCTTCGACAAGGAAGGCCAAGGCTTCGCTGACGGCGTGCTGAGCGACGAGCAGCTGGAGGCTCTGGAGTCGGACCCGCTGCTCAAGGTCGAGCGCTGCACCTTTTCCGGCAACCAGGTGGGCGAGTGATGAATCACGCCATTGCCCAGTTGGATATCGCCGCGCAGATCGCCGAGCACAACGCTCCAATCAGCGAGGCTCAGGGTGACGCCGCTCAGGCCGAGTTGCAGCACCAGGTTGCCGCCGACTGCCGCGAGGCGCTCGACGTCCTGGAACAATTGGAGTCGCCGCTGTGAGCTACTGCACGCTGGCCGACCTGATCGAGCAGTACAGCGAGCAAAAATCCGCGAGGTGAGTGACCGCGTCAATAAACCGGCCACAACCATCGACACGGTTATCGTGGATCGCGCCATCGCCGACGCCGACTCAGAAATCGACCTGCATCTGCACGGCCGATACCAGTTGCCGCTCGCCAGCGTGCCAACGGCGCTCAAGCGCATTGCCTGTGGCCTGGCCTACGCCAATCTGCACATCGTTCTAAAGGAAGAGAACCCGGTCTACAAAACGGCCGAGCATCTGCGAAAGCTGCTGTCGGGCATCGCCAACGGCAAGTTGAGTCTGGCCCTGGATGCTGACGGCAAGCCGGCGCCCGTAGCCAACACGGTGCAGATAAGCGAAGGCCGTAACGACTGGGGGCCGACTGGTGAGCGACCCGTTCGACTACCTGTTCCTGGAACCGTTGCTGATCGAGCGTATCCGCTCAGAGGTTCCTGGGCTGGCCATCGTTTCCGGGGTGCCCGATCTGGCGGCCTTGAGTGAGCAGGACCAGCCCGCCCCCAGCGTCTATGTCGTCTATCTCGGCGACGAAATAGGCACCGGAGCGGATTACCAAGGGGGCAGGCGCGCCATTCAGGCCATCGGCCAGCAATGGGCGGTTGTGCTGGTGGTGCATTACGCCGACTCGTCGAACTCCGGCGAAGGAGCGCGCCGAGAGGCAGGACCGCTGCTGGGACGGCTGGTCAAGGCACTGACCGGATGGGCTCCAGCCATCGATGTGGCGCCGTTGGCGCGCAGCGCCCGACAGTCTCCTGTCACCTACGCCAGCGGCTACTTCTATTTCCCCCTGGTGTTCACCGCCAGGTTCGTCTACCCGAGGGTCAAGTCATGGAAACCGTAAAAGTCACGATCATTGCTGAGAACCCCAACCACACCCACGCGGGCAAGCCGGTGGCCAAGGGCGACGAAATCGAAGTCACCCGCGCTGCGGCCCAACTGCTGCTGCGTAAGAAGCTGATCGAAAAGATTCCGAAATCAGCGCAAGGCTCGGCCGTTGCCGACAGCGACAAATAAGCCACCGAACTAGGAGGGTGCCGATATGGCCCAAGTCGAAACGTACTACTACGGCCAGGGTAAGCTGAAGCTGGCCATCCATACCGCTGCCGGGCTGACTCCGTGGCGCTGGCTGGGCGACGTGTCCGCGCTCAGCGGTGCGATGGAAGAAGAGTCGATGAGTCACCGCGAATCGTACTCTGGCAAGAAGGTAAAGGTGCGCGAGTGGGGCATTTCCCCTCGTTGAACATGACCGCAACCCTGCACAGCCTGGACGTGGACAACGTCGCCCTGTTTTCCCAGGAACCGCCAGCACCGCCGCAGCCGGTACTGTGACCGGTGAGTTGCTGCCGGCCGGCCTGGAGGCAGGTGACCAGGTTGTATTGGAGAACCCTGGCGTCAGCGACCTGGTGATCACCGATAGCGCGGGTACGCCCGTCACGCTGACCGAGGATCACTATTTGCTGGAGCCCGCGTTTGGGGCGCTGGAAATCCTCAGTCTGCCGACGTCGCCGGCTCCGACCCAGCCGTTCATTGCCGCCTATGAGTACATGGCCAGTAAAGCAGGTTACGTTGCTGTCGGCGGCTAAGCGCTCCAATGTGGCCCTGCGTTACGAAGGCATCAACCTGGCTGAGGACGGCGCGCCGATCATCGTGGAGATTTACAAACTCTCCCCAGGGCTGCTCCAGGAACTGTCGCTGATCACCGACGGCAACGACGTGGCGGGTATGCCTGTGAGCTTTTCCGCGCTCCTGGATACCTCCAAGCCGGCCAATGGTCCGTTGGGGCAGTTCGGCCGCATTATCCAGGTGGGCTAAGCCATGGCGAAGCCGAAGGCGAAAGCGGCTGCTCCCGATGGCAGCCTGGAGGTTCTGTTTCCCGACCGTCAACTGACGGTCGGGGGCGTCGAGGTGACCGTCCGCGAGCTGAGTTTCAGCGAGCAACTGCGCCACAACCATCTACTCGCGCCGCTTGGCGACAGCCTGGCCGCTATTCCCCCGCAGAAGATGGACAGCCCGGAGTCGATCAACGTCATCTTCGACGCCCTGGCCTTGCACGCTGACGCGCTGCGCGAGCTGATCGCGATCAGCTGCGGCCAGTCTGTGGACTGGGTGGACACTTTGCCGCCAGACGAAGGTGAAGCCCTGGTGCTGACCTGGTGGGAGGTGAACAGCGGTTTTTTCGTCCGACGGCTCTGGCGTCCGCGCCTCCTGGAAATGGCACTGGCCGCGCAGCGCTCTGGAGCCGAGTCTTCGCCGACCTCATTCGCGCCGGCCACCACCGCGACGCCCTCAACAACTACACCCGGCGACAGCTGATTCTCTTTTGGGAAGAGGCGCAAGCGGCTGAGCGCCGCGAGCAGGCCCGAGACATTAACGCGGTGATGTACGGAATGGTGGGAGGCACGGACGCCACCGCCTTGCTCCGACAGTTGGAATCCTGAAATGGCGAACAATCAGCAACTGACACTGGCCCTCCGCATCCGCGCCGATCTGAACGACGCCCAGGACGCCCTGCGTCGTCTGAACGGTAATGTCGATGAACTGGGCCAGAGCACCAGGACAGCGGCGCGGGATGCTGATCAACTGAATGCCGCCACCCAGCGTATCGGTGGCGGCATGACGGCCCCTGCTGCCTCCATCAAGGCCGCTGCGCTGGGGCTGGGGCGCTGTTCAGCATTCGGGAGATCATCCAGACCACCGACGCCTGGACCAACCTCCAGAACCGGCTGCGCCTGGTCACCAGCACCCAGGCTCAACTGGCGGCGGTGACCGCTGACGTATACCGCATCGCTCAGCTGACCAGCTCAGCGCTGGACTCTACCGCCACCGTCTACCAGCGTTTCGCGCAGAACGCCGACCGGCTGAACATCAGCCAGCGGCAAGTCGCATCGCTGACTGACACGGTGGCCAAGTCCATCGCGATTTCAGGCGCCAGTGCGCAGAGCGCCGAGGCGGCCCTGGTCCAGTTCGGCCAGGCTCTGGCGTCGGGCGTTCTGCGCGGTGAGGAATTCAACTCGGTCAGCGAGCAGGCGCCCGCGCTGCTGAAAGCAATTGCCGATGGCCTCAACGTCAATATCGGCGAGCTTCGCAAGATGGCGAACGAAGGCCAGTTGACAGCTGATGTCCTGGTGGACGCCTTGAGCAATGCGGCGGCCGGCGTGAACGATCAGTTCGCCACCCGCATCAAGACCGTTTCGATGGCAGTCCAGGAACTGGAGAATGCGTTCACTCGCCTGGTAGGTGAGTTCACCAATGGCCGAGGTGCGGGCGAAGCGCTGGCCGGTGCCATTTCCGGGGTCGCCAATGTCATGGACGGCCTGAGCGATAACGCCGAGCTACTGGGCACCGCCCTGGATGCCGTGATGGTGACGGCAGCCGGGCGAGCGGTGGCGGCCATCACCGGGCTGACCACTACCTGGCTCAGCAACGCGGCGGCCAGCCGCGCCGCTGCCATCGCCGCCGCTCAGAAAGCCACGGCCGACGAAGGCGCCGCCGTGGCGGCACAGCGAGCCGCTGCCCAGGAGCTGCAACGGGCCAAGGCCGCTGTCGCCTCGGCAGAGGCCGAGGTGGCGGCCAGCCGCGCCCGCCAGACCGCCAGCCTCCAGAACCTTCGGGACGTCCAGGCCGCCCTGGTCGCGGAGCGCACGCTGGAGCAGGCCCGCCTTCAGGCGCAGATCACCGATATTGGCCGGCAACAGTCCCTCGCTCGCCTGGCTGAGCTGCGCCTGTCCGAAGTGGCCATTATCAGGCAGGTCCAGGCCGCAGAGGCGGCGCTCGCATCCACGACGCTGGCGTCTTCGGCCGCCGTCACCGCCGCCTATCAGCGTAGGACCGCCGCAGTCGCGGCCGCCGCTTCGGCACAACAGGCCCTGACGGTCGCCACGAACAACGCGAATATCGCCTCTGCGGCCGCCGCTGCGGCATCCAGCTTCCTGGCTCGCGGCATGGGAACAGTGACGGCGGTCGGTGGCCGGCTGCTGGGGTTCCTGGGCGGTCCCATCGGCGTTATCTCGATGATTGCCATTGCGGCCACGGCGTTCCTGGACTTCGGTAGTGACGCCGAGTCCGGCATGGACCGTGCCGCCAATGCAACCGAGTCGGCTAGCGTCCGCATCCGCAACGCCTCGCGGAACATCATCCAGGCGCTGAACCTGGGTGACCTGAAGACGGCCAACTACGACCAGCTCGGCAAGAGCATCGAGCAGATCAAGCAGCAACTGGCCGAGGCCGAGCAGATACAGCAGCGTGCCGAGGCCCTCCAGGACACGGACGTTCCTACGGTGCCGGGCATGGACCTCCCGAGCCTGGACGAAGCCAACGAACGGGTACAGGCGCTGACCGGAGCCCTGCGCAGGCTTGAGGCAGAACGAGCCGGCGACCGCTTCAAGAACGTGCGCGAGGGCAAGCAGTACCTGGAGAACCTGGAGCGCCAGAACGAACGCCTACAGAACCTCACCGCGACAGAAGAAGCCCTGAACTACCTGCGCAAGGAAGGTATCGACGCCACGTCGGAGCTGGGTAGGAAGATCCTGGATCAGGCCGCCGCCAACCAGAAGCTGGACGCCACCAACAAGGCCGAAGCCGAGTCCAAACGCCAGTCTGAAGCGGCGGCGCGCAAGAGCGCTCAGACGTCGGAACAACTGCGCAAGAGCCAAGAGGGCTACGTCACCCAGCTGGAACGCCAGGCGGCCCTGCTGGGTATGAATAGCGCCGAGGTTCGCGCCTACGAGCTGGCCGAGAAAGGACTTACCGGAGCGCTAAGGGCCAGGGCAGAAGCTGCCCTGGCTGCTATCGATGCCGACGAGAAGAGGCGCCAAGCCGATGCCAATGCAAGCGCCAATGCCGACCTCCAGGCCGAGTATCTGCGGGCGACCGGGCGCACCGTTGACGCGGGGCTGCTGGAGATTCGGACGAAATTTGACGCGATGCGTCGGGACTTCGAAAAGGCGGGCAACGACGCCGGCCTGGCCTGGATCGACAAGCTAATCCCCGTCGCCGAGGCCAAGGTCCGTCTGGATGACGTCAAGCAGAAGATGGACGACTTACTGGCCGAGCAACAGCGAGCTGAGTCATCCGTCAACGTCCAGCAGGATGCCGGCGTTATCAACGAAATGGACGCTCGGCAGCGAATCCTGGACATTCACCGAGCGACTTACGAGAAGCTCCAGCAGATTCGGCCGATCCTGGAACAGATGGCCCGCCAGCCTGGCGAGGTCGGCCGAGCTGCTGCTGAATCGCTCGCCCAGCTGGAAGCTGAAGCGGAGCGACTCCAGCAGACCACGACGCTGCTCGAAACCACCTTGCGGGACGGGCTCACTACCGGCTTTACCGACGCTATTAAGGGACTGGCTTCCGGGACCATGGACTTGCGCGACGCCATCACGTCGCTGGGCGAGGCTGTACTAAATGCCCTGGTGAACATGGCGGCGCAGAACCTCGCGCAATCGCTGTCCAGCGGCATCATGGGGCTGTTTGGTGGCGGCCAGCAGGACACCAGTATGACGACCGGCGCGGCGGCTGTTACCGCGTCGGCCGGCGCGCTTTCGACCGCTGGGGCGTCGTTGCTGACTGGGGCTGCCGCAATCCAGGCCGCCGCCGCATCCCTGGCCGCTGCTAACGGCGTCCAGGGCCTGGGCGCAGCCGGTGGCGCGGCGGGTGCGGCCGGAGCAGCGGCGGGTGGCGGCAGTTGGTGGTCCTCCATCGCTGGAGCGTTCGGTTTTGCCAGCGGCGGCCATGTACGCGGCCCCGGTACGTCCACCAGTGACAGCATTCCAGCTCGCCTGTCGGACTGGGAGTACGTCACCCGTGCCGCCGTCGTGAAGCAACCTGGCGCTCTGGCATTTCTCGAACAGTTCAACCGTTACGGCATGGCCGCACTGGCCGGCTGGGCGAATCCTGTTCGTCACGCAACGGGCGGACGTGCCGGCATTCCCGCCCCCAACCTGCCGGCCCCCGTCCGTGTCGGCGCGAACCTGCCCGAACCATCCAAGAACTTCAGTACCTCGGTCGCCAACTCGATCTACCTGCACGCCGTTCAGGACACGGATCAGATGGCGGCCGACATGTGGGCCGGCAAAGGCGGCGAACACTTCCTGGTCTGGCTGAACAAGAACCGCCAGGCCGTCAAGCAGATTATCTAGGAGTCCCATGGCCACCGAATTCGGCACCGCCGTCAACCACGCCGACCTGGTCGAGCGCCTGGTCCAGTTCCTCACCGTGAGCCCGGACCTGGTCGCGGCTGGGCAGGCCTACGAAAAGGTTTTCGACAACACCATCCCCGCGTCCGGCACGGCCATCGCCGTGCGCCAGGTGACACTGCGCGCCCCAGGCCTGGGCGGCACCGACGCCATCTACATGGGGATTCAGAGTTATGGCGATACGGCGCTGGACTACTACAACCTGCGCCTGATGGGCGGCACGGCGTTTAATCCTGGAGCGATCCCGCCCGGTGGCGACTACTGGACCGCGTTTGCCAACTACAGCCCACGGGTTCAGGCGCTGCTGTGGAACCAGCCCATGCCGTACTGGTTCTTCGCTAACGGCCGACGCTTCTGGATCGTCGTGAAAGTCTCGACGATCTACGAGTCGGCCGGCGCCGGCTTCATCCTGCCACCCTGTCCGCCGTCGCAGTATCCGTACCCGCTTGCCGTCGTGGGCTCCTACCGTGGTGACGTTGCAACTCGCTGGTCAGACGTCAGCGACCGGCACCGAGGCATCAGCAGCCCCTACGAGCGAAGCTGCTATCTCCGCGATCCTGCCGGGCGCTGGCTCGGTTTCACTGTAGACGGAGGGGCTGCCAACGAGTCCGACTACAACAATCGGACGCTCCTCCCGCTGGGCTGCGGCCGTTATGCGGGCAGCAGTGACACCGTGGTCAAACAACTGCGGGATTCATTCGGGAAGTTCCCGCTCAAGGCGCTGTCGTTCGTCACCCGCGAAACCGAGGGTCGCCGAAACCTGGGCGACTTCGACGGCGCTTTCTACGTGCCAACGCTCAACTCCGGCGCCGAGGACGTGATTGTCGAGGACGGAGTGGACCACGTTGTTTTCCAAACCGCCTGGCGCTCGGGCAACCCCTGGCTCTACGCGATCAGGAAGGACTGACATGGCCTATTTCACAGGAACAGCGAACAACCCGGCCGACTTGCTCGCCAAGGTGCGCGTCCACGCCGAGTCGCTCGGCTGGGTCACCGACCGCGCCTCGGCATCGGAATGGCTTTGTCACAACGCTGATGGGTACTGGTCATTCAATGCCGGAGCCAATCAGTTCCAGATGGCGGGCAATACGGGGTTCGATAACAGCCTGGCGTGGAACGCGCAGCCCGGTAACTCGGTGCAGAACAACCCTTATTCGTCGAAGGGACCGACCGTCGCACAGCTGAGCGGTGGGCCGTTCACGCGCTACCACCTGTTTGCCACGGCGGCCTATCTGCACCTGCACGTCGAGATTGCGGCCGGTCAGTTCCGGCCGGTGATGATTGGCTCGCTCAACAAGCGCGGAGTCGAATACAGCGGCGGCCAGTACGTATGCGGCTCCGTAATCTATCATACGGGCCAGATGCTGACATCGAGCTGGTCCTGTCATCCGTTCGACGGCTATCACGTTCGCTATAGCGACGGTGGTTGCGTACTGCGTGTGGATGGCCTGGATGGCGGCCCCTCGCCCGACTGGCTGCCATTCGACTACACGACGACCATCCCCGGCGGGTCATCGGGCCAGGCCGTGGAAACTACAGAAGTCAGTACCATCCTGACGTCGGACTGATCGACGCCAGCGCAAACGAGCTGAACAGCTCGACCACCACTGTGCCGTGCGCCATCTATGCGTTCGGCGCTCAGCAGCGCTCGCGCTACGTGGGCGAAGTGCCGGACTTTGGCATATGCAACATGGCCTTCCTCGCGCCTGGTGATCCGCTTGTCGTCGGTAGCGACACTTGGCGCGTCTATCCGTTGCTCCAACGCGGAACCGCTACCGACTTCGACAGCGCCAGCGCCTGGGTCGGCTATTGCTTCCGGGTGGTCGAGTGATGGCGACGTTTCCAGGGTTCCAGGTGCCGAAGCCTGTGGAGGGGATCGTTGCCGGCATCACGCCGAATATCGACGCCCTGGAGCTGAACCAGGACATCAGCCTTGCAGCGGTCGCGGCCTCGACCTGGGCCGGCGCCTATGGGGCGCATCAGCCGGTAGAGGTGATCCATTCGACCTACCAGGCTGTCCACCAAAGCGCTCTGGAAGAGAACTACTACAACCGCCTCTGGTTGATTCCGACCGCAATGGAACTGGGCAACGTCGTCAGCACCCAGATACGACCGGCATCAGTCTGGAACGCTTATTTCAGCCCGCGCATGCTGACCGCTATCGACCGCGAAGCCGCAGACGGCATTACGCTGTCCGGCCAGGCTTCGCCGCCGCTGGGTTTTGCCGCCCTGGAGGAACGCACCTGGACGGTCAGCATTGGCACCGACGGCCCGCCCGTAGTCAATGCCCGGATCATCTGGAGGCTCCAGGGCGAGCCGGACCTGGCCCTGGTCATCACTGGCAATCGCATCATCGCCTGGACGTTCGCGCCGGACTGGGGCGACAGCATCGTCGAACGCCTGAGCGCATCGACAAATATCCTGCAAAGCGAATCGGCCGTGACCCAGCGCCGAGCCATGCGCCTGGCGCCGCGCCGAGAGTTCGAAGCGAACATGTACGCGGTGGATCGCGAGCGGCAGTTGCTGGACATGACGCTGTTCGGCTGGGGTGCGCGCATTTGGGCGCTGCCGATCTGGCCTGATATCCAGCTGCTCCACCAGCCGCTGGCGGCCGGGTCGCTGAGCATTCCGTGCGACACGGCCGGCCTCGACTTCCGCGACGGCGGTCTGGCGATGCTGCGCGGCGAGGACGCTTTACTTACGAGGTCGTCGAGGTCAAGACGGTGACCGCCAGCGGCCTGGACCTGGTGCGGCCCGTCCAGGCCGCGTGGGGAACTGGCTCGCGACTGTACCCAGTGCGCACCGCGCAGCTGACCGAACAGCCCACGCTGACCCGGCTGACCGATACCGCGCAGTCTGCGCGGGTGTCGTTCCTGTGATGGAACCCAGCAGTTGGCCCGAGGTGATGCCGGCGACGATGTACCGGGGGCGTCCTGTCCTGGAACAGCGCCCCGACGAAAGCGAAGACCTGACGTCGAGCTATCAGCGCCTGCTGTCCACCCTGGATAACGGCAGCGCCATTCCCCGCGTGACCGACGTCGCCGGCATGGCGCTGCCCGTCATCGGTCATCGCTGGATCGGCATGGGCCGAGCCGAACGGTCGGCGTTCCGCAGCCTGGTCTATGCGCTACGCGGTCAGCAGAAGCCGCTGTGGGTGCCGACCCACGCCGACGACCTGACCCTGGTCGCCACCGTCTCGCAGCTGTCCACCGCGCTGGACGTGCGCAATATCGGCTATGCCCGTTTCGCCAATGGTCGGCCGGGCCGTCGCGATATCCGCATCGAGCTGTACGACGGCACCGTCTATCACCGACGCATCCTTACCAGCACCGAGCTGGACGCCGACACCGAGCGCCTGGCCATCGACGCCGCCCTGGGCCGGCTGGTCGAGCCTGGCGACGTGGCGCGCATTTGTTTCATGGCGCTCTGTAGCGCCGCAAGCGACGTGGTCGAGATTGAGCACGTCACCGACAGCGAGGGCGTCGCCACTGCCGCCCTGACGTTCAAGGGGGTTCGTGACGATGAGTTTTAACAGCCGCGAAAGCTCGCTCGCGGATGGGCAGCCGGTGCGGCTGTACCAGTTCAGCCGTGGCGCGATCCGCTGGAGCTACAACAGCAGCGACCGGGACATCACCTACCAGAACCAGATTTTCCGCACGGTCCAGGGCGGCATCACCGACAACGGGATCATCTGTTCCGGCGATCCGCAGTCCGACCAGTTCGTCATCACCGCGCCGGCCGACCTCGATGTCGCGCTGCTGTACAAGACCCGGTCGCCGAGTGATGCCATCGACCTAGTCGTCTACGACATGCACTACGGCGACGCCGAGGCAGCGGTTTCCTGGGTAGGCCAGATTGGCGATGTGGACTGGCCGACCATGGATAGCTGCCGCATAACGTGCGTGTCCGAAGACGAGCTGATGGACCAGCCGGGCTTGATCGACACCTACTGCCGCACCTGCACGGCCATCGTTGGCGACCACCGTTGCAAGGTCAACCTCGTCCCGTATCGCGTGACGCTGACGCCGCAGAGCATCAGCGGCTGGGTGATCTCCAGCGGCGTGGTCGCCGGCTACGCCGATGGGTGGTTTACCGGGGCTATGTGGAGTGGCAGGTGGACGGCGATAACTACGACCGCCGCTTCATCGAGCAGCACGCCGGGGCCGATCTGCACATCCTGGGCGGCACCGAGGGCATTCCGGCGGGGAGCCAGCTGCGGGTGTATCCGGGTTGCGACGGGCTCGCGGAAACCTGCGACAGCAAATTCGGCAACATCCTGAACTTCCGGGGCTTCAACAAGCTGCAAGGCAGGTCGCCGTTCGACGGCGACCAGGTCTGGTGAGGTAGGCCATGGACCCGATCACAATCAATCTCGCCATCCTGGCGGCGTCGTACATCCTATCCAGCGTCCTGGCGCCGAAACCGCAGAAACCCAAGCCAGCAGCATTCGATGCCGCTGACTTCCCGCTATGCGAGGAAGGGGAAGATCAAGCGGTGGTGTTCGGCCAGTGCTGGTCGAAGTCGTGGATGGTGCTGACGGTAGAGCGCCGCCGCATGAAGGCCATCAAAACCAAGGCGAGCAAGAAATGATCGTGACTGTACAGCACCTGCACACCGTCCCGACTTGGACTACCCGGCAGGGCTACTGCCACGGCCGGGCGCGGGAATTCTTCAAGCGCCACGGCCTGGACTGGATGGCGTTCTTGCAGGACGGCATCGACTCTGACCTGTTGATCGCGACTGGCGACGCGCTCGCGCTCAAACTGGTTGAGCACGCGCGCCGGGAGGTGGCTGATGGGCGCTAAACCCAAGGCTCAGGTGGTCGGGTGGCGCTATTACTTCGACATCCATTTCGCCCTGGGCAAGAAGGTCGATGAAGTCTGTGCTATCCGGGCGAGTGGTAAGACTGCATGGAAAGGGTCAATCACCAGCAATGGCCAGGTCCGCATCAACGCGCCTGAGCTGTTCGGCGGTGACAAGGGCGAAGGCGGGCTCGATGGGACGCTGGATGTCCTGTTCGGTGAAGAGGACCAGGGCGTCCTGCCGCGCCTGGCGGCGATGCTCGGCGGCCTGGTGCCGGCATTCCGGGGGCGTTACCACGTGCTTCTATTCCGGCCTGGTGACTTCGGTTAACCCGTACCCGAAGAAGTGGGAGATTCTGCGCCGAGGCGGGAACCGCTTGTGGGACGGCAACCCTGGTATCCCGAAAAGCAGTTTGTCTGGCTAGCGGACGGTCAGATCAAAGCGATGAACCCGGCGCATATCCTCTATCTCGTCTACACCGGCCGGGACTTCCGGGGCTGGCCCGCACAAGAATGGACGAGGCGAGCTGGCGGGCTGCTGCCGACACGTTGTATGCCGAAGGCTTCGGGCTGTGCTTTGAGTGGACCCGGTCCGACAGCTTCAAGAACTTCTGCGAGACGGTGAAATCGCATATCGGCGCCGAGGTTTACCCGAACCGACAGACTGGACAAATCAGCATCCGCCTCCTGCGGGACGACTACAGCGTTGCAGACTTGCCGCTGTTCGACGAGGACAGCGGCCTCCTGGAGATCACCCAGGAGAAGACCGGCTCGACCTCGCTCGCGCCGAGCCAGCTTATCGTCAAGTACATCGACCAGACCGACGGCGCGCAGCGCCAGGTCATCGTCAACAACAACGCGGTCGCCGCTTCGCAGGGGCGGCGGTCGTCCGAGGAAGTCGAGTTCCTGGGCGTGCCGACTGGCGAGCTGGCCGGGCGAGTCGGGGAGCGGGAAATGCGTCTGAAGACAACCGGCCTGAAGCGCTATAAAGGCGTATTCGACCGCCGCGCCCGCAGCCTGAACCCCGGCCAACCGTTCCTCATCCGCTCGACCCGACGCGGCATCCCTGAAACCGTCGTCAGGGTCGGCCGGATCGAGGACAACTTCCTCGGCGACGGCAAGATCACTCTGACCGTCGTCCAGGACCAGTTTAATCTGCCGGCGACAACCGGCGTGGCGCCACCGCCACCGGGCTGGATTCCGCCCGACCGGACGCCTCGGGCGATCACTGTGCGCCGACTGATCGAGGCGCCATATCGCGAACTGGCCGGCGTGATCGATCCGGCGAATCTCCAGCTCCTGGACGTGTCCGCATCCTACCTCGCTGCGCTGGCCGAGGCGCCGACAAGCTTGTCGCAGAGCTACACCCTGACCGACCGCGTCGGCAGCTCTGGCGCGTTCGTTGATCGAGGAACCGGGGATTGGTGCCCGACCGGCCTGCTCGCCGCCGAGCTGCCGCTGGCGGCCGGGCCGAACGTGGTCACGCTGACCAACGCCAGTCGGCTGGAGGACGTCACTGTCGGCCAGGCCGCTGTGGTTGACGACGAGATAGTCCGGGTCGATGCCGTCAACTATGCCAGTGGCACCGTCACCCTGGCGCGCGGCTGCGCCGATACCGTGCCGGCCAAGCACTTGGCCGGGGCTCGGGTCTGGTTCTACGACACGTTCGAAGCGGTGGACGAGACGGTATACAGCCAGGGCGTGACGCTCCAGGCCCGGCTGCTGACCAACACCAGCGAGGGCCAACTGGCCCCGGCGCTGGCCGCCACCGACAGCCTGACGCTGACCGGGCGCCAAGGTAAGCCGTACCCGCCCGGCCAGTTCCGCATCAACGGCAGCGCGTACCCAACGAAGGTCTACGGGGCGCTGTCGGTGAGCTGGGCGAAGCGCGACCGGATCGGCCAGGCCGACCAGTTGATCGATACCACTGTCGGCAACATCGGGCCCGAAGATGGGGCGACGGTGACGCTCCAGGTCTACAGCGGCACGACGCTGAAGCGCACCTATGCCGGCCTCACATCCAGTAACTGGTCCTATCCGCTGGCCGAAGACGTCGCTGACGGCCCGCTCCAGGACGTGCGCCTAGTCCTGCGCAGCGTCCGCGACGGAATCCAATCCTGGCAGCAACACGACATCACCATCGAACGACACGGCCTGGGCTTCCGCTTGGGCGAAGACCTTGGAGGCGTTTCCGCATGACTCTCTATATGGGGCCTAACACCGGCCTGCTGATCAACGGCTTGCCGGGAGAAGGGCATTACAGCGATCTGATTCGGATGTGGCGCTGGGATGACTTTCTGAGGCAGCCGGTCGTCAGGGGCGCGTCGCCGCGCTCCCGACCAGCGGCCAGGCCGAGGGGGACACGTACATTTTCACTGGCTCCGGCTCCAATCAGAACCGCCTAGCGCGCTGGTGGGCAACGGGCGCCACCACGGCAATTTGGGAGTACATGCCGCCACGGCTGGGCTGGCGTGTCCAGGTCGCAAACGAGACGACGCCGAGCGGCCAGGTCAAGACGTATGAGTATTCCGGCACGGCGTGGGTCGAGCTGGTGGGCGGTATGTCGGACGCGCCCAGCGACGGCAGCAACTACGCACGCAACAACGGGGCGTGGGGAAACTTGGGACCGCTGCCGTGGCAGACCTCAACGGCATGCCGTTTCTCAATCTGATGCCCGACAGCGGACGATTCGCCGGCATCATCAATCCGCTGATTCTGCGCTTCACCGGGTCGTTTTCCAGCACGTTCCTCTCGCCGTGGAACGGGGCGACGATTACGGACGGCGGGAAGTATATTTACGACAACACCACAAACGGCGGGACGGCGGGCAACATCAACCAGCGCGTCCAAGATTTGCTAGTGGCGATGGGACGGCCGAGCGGTAGCCTTGCCCGCTACGGGGTGGAGTTCTATACCGCCCTGGTGACAGCAGGGCCGAACGCGACAACGGGTTCCTCTGGGCTCGACGGGACTACCCGCTATCTTCAAATGACCAACGTATCGCGAGCGCTGTTCATCGCCGATGGATGGAGTACGGCGGTGATGTGGGTGCGCGCTGAAACCGGATCGCTCCATTTCATGCCGGCGGGGGTTCCGACGACAGATTACCGGATATGGCTTAACGGCGAACCCGTACTACCGGGGCAGGTACTAACCCCCGCTGATGGATGGAAGCATGTCCGCCTTTCGAAGCGATCCGCGCAAGGGTACGACAACGGTTTTCCGTACTTCCACATGACTCTAGGCGGGGTTGCGGCTATGGCGTGTCCCGCTTTCTTCGGGGGGCTAGTTGACCCCGGAATCCACTTCGCGCCCATTGCAACCGTCAACTCACAGAGTGCATGACCATGAAACGAGTTCTACTGAAAGGCGAGTTCTTCGCGGAATGGGATGGCACGCTGGACGAGGCCGCCGCACTCGCTGGCGTCCCGGTCGGCGACCTGGCGTTCCATCCCGACGACCTCCTCGCAGAGGTCCAGGAGCTTCGCCGCCAGGCCTATCGCACCGAGTCCGACCCGCTGCGCCTGGAGGCCGAGTTTGACGCCATCGCTACCGGTACAGAGCCGGACCTGGAGGCATGGGTCGCGGCCGTGCAGGCGATCAAAGAACGCTATCCGCTCCCCCAGTCCTAAGCGTTTTGATAATTGTGACCAACGTCTCCTTTTGCTACGGTCCCTAGCTGATGTGCGGAGTAGATAGGGATGTTGGTATGGACGAGGTGCTTAGACGGAGGCTGCGGGCGGAGCTGCTGGAGGTGGGGTTTCTCAACCAGTGCTGCCTTGATCTGATGGAAGCGATGGAGGCCGAGTTCAGCCTCACCGAGGACCAGCGCGAATGCATCGAGCAGCTCGGCCGATTCCTGCGGGAGGGCATCGGCAAGCTGACCGCTCTGTCTGAGCGGGTAGCCGATGGCGATATCGTCGTGCTGTGCTGATCTTTTGAAATTCTTTTGCCGCTGGCGAAACGGTTAGGGCGCGTCATTTATTGCGCAAATCCGCGCCAAATTTCGCGCCGCGCTACAAGGCCGTGTGGGATGAATAACCGCGTGCGATTACCCACCATGAAACGGGTGGGCTTCGAGGCCGCGTAGGGCGAATAACCGCTTGCGGTTATCCGCCATGAAACGCCAGCGCAGCGGCGGATAACGCCGGTGGCGTTATTCGCCCTACGGCCCGGCTCCGGGGCCGCGGGACGCATATCCGCCGTGAAACGCCGGCGCAGCGGTGTCGTCACGGTTGCAGGTAGCGGTGCTTCCAGCCTCCTTCGTCGCGGTCGTAGCGCAGGCGCTCGTGCAGCCGCTCGGTGCCGTTGCCCCAGAACTCCACCGACTCCAGGCACAGTTCGAACAGGCAGTAGCCCGGCGGGCGCGGCAGCGGGCCGTCGGTTTCCGCCAGGCGCCGGGCTTCGGCGCGCAGGGCGTGGATGTCGGCGAGGGTTTCGCTCTGCCGCGAGGCGATCGACATCGGGTGGGTCTGGTACGGGCGGCTCAGCCACTGGGCGTCGGCGCGCTCGTCGGGCAGGCGTTCGGCGCGGCCGTTGAGGATGATCTGCTGGCTGCTCTCGCGCCAGTACAGCACCCCCGAGGCCCAGGGGTTCTGCGCCAGTTCGCGGCCCTTCTGGCTATCGGCGTGGGTGGCGAACACCACCCCGCGCTCGCCCAGCTCGGCGATCACCACGATCCGCGTCGACGGCCGGCCCTGCCCGTCGACCGTGGCCAGGGCCAGTGCCCGCGGCTCGCGCACGCCATAGCGGCGGGCGCGTTCCAGCCAGTTGCGCAGCACCTCCATGGGGTTCGCCGGCGGCGCCTCGAACTCCGGGAAAGGGGCTTCGATGGTCCCGGTGAGGGACTCGGAAATGTTCGCGTTGACGCCCATCATGGCGTTCCTCCGTTCTGCCCGTTCACAGGTAGGCCCGGCCTTCGGCGAAGGCCGCGCCGTTGCCCGACACTTCCACCGCCGAGACCCGCTCGCCGGCGCCCTCGGCGCGGGCGTACATGCGCGACGGCCGGCCGATCTCGACGCCCTGGAGGATCTCGATCTGCTGCCCGTAGGGAATCTGCCGGTGGCGCGCCAGGTGGATCGCCAGCGGCCCGGCGGCGGAGCCGGTGGCGGCGTCCTCGACCACGCCGTAGGCCGGCGAGAACATGCGGCTGCGCCAGTGCCGCCCGGCGCCGGCGAAGCAGTTCACCGCCAGGTCCGGGAAGTCGCACAGCGCGCGGTGGTCGGGGTGCAGCGCGGACAGCGCGGCGACGCTCTCCAGGCCGACGAACACGTGGCGCGGGCCGTTGCGGTAGACCTCGATGGGAAAGGTCGAGCCCTTCAGGCCGAGGGCGGCGAGCAGCTCGGCCGGGCGGCTGAAGTGCTCCCAGGTGGGGATCGGCTGCTGCATGCTGCAGGCCACCACCTTGCCGTCCTGGCGCTCCAGGGCGAAGGGCACGGTGCCCATCCTGGTCTCCAGGAACAGCCTGTCCTTGTCGGTCTCGGCGCCCAGGGCGATGGCGGTGCCCAGCAGCGGGTGGCCGGCGAACGGCAGTTCGTTGACCGGGGTGAAGATGCGGATGCGCGCGTCGCCGTCCTGTTGCGGGCGGAGCACGAAGGTGCTCTCCGACAGGTTCATCTCCCGCGCCATGCGCTGCATGCGCTCGCCGCTGAGGTCGTCGCAGTCGAAGAACACCGCCACCGGGTTGCCTTGCAGCGGTTCGCTGGCGAAGGCGTCTATCACGACATATCTGTGCATGGGCTCTCCTGGCTCAGGGCCGCCGCTCGACCAGCGCGTGACGCAGCAGGTCGGCGATGATGCGCGGACCCTCGCGGGTCAGCACCGATTCGGGGTGGAATTGCATGGAGGCGAAGCGCGGCCCGCGCAGGGCATGGACCTCGCCGGTCTCGCGGTCGCGGCTGATCTCGATCGGGCCGACCTCGGGAATCTCGATGCGGTCCTGCAGGGCGCGCGCGGCGAAGGTGTTGTAGAAGCCGACGCGCTCGGCGGCGCCGAACAGGTCGATCTGTTTCTGCACGCCCTGGTTGGGCTCCTGCCGGCGTTGCAGGTCCAGGCCCAGGCACAGGCTCAGCAGCACCTGGTGGCTCAGGCACACGGCGAGGAACGGCCGGCGCTCGCTGAGCAGCGAACGGATGGCCAGGTGCAGGTGGCCGATCTTCGGCTGGCCGATCTCGGTGGGGTTGCCCGGGCCGGGGCCCATGATCACCAGGTCGTAGCCGTCGAACGAGTACGGCTCCTGGAAGCCGCGCACGGTCACCGTCAGGCCCAGCGACTTGAGCTGCTTGGCGATCATCGAGGTGAAGGTGTCCTCGGCATCGACGATCAGCACCTCGCGTCCGGACAGGTCGGCCTGCAACTGCTGGCGCTCGCTGGCGCCGCGCAGCCAGAAGTCGGCGATCGGCGCGTTGCGGCTGGCCAGCGCCGCCACCACGTGCGGGTGCGAGCCCAGGCGCTGCGGCGCCTGGCTCTTCAGCGCGGCGATCAGCCCGGAAGCCTTGGCCCGGCTTTCCGCCGCCTCGCCCAGGGGATCGGAGTGACGCACGATGGTCGAGCCGACGCCGATGCGCAGTGGCCGTCGCCCTCGATCTCGGCGGTGCGGATCAGGATCGCCGAGTCCAGCGTGCGCCCGCCCTGGCCGTCACCGCCGATCAGCGCCGCCACCCCGCTGTAGTAGCCGCGACCCTGCGGCTCGTAGCGGCGGATCACCCGGCAGGCGCTTTCCAGCGGGCTGCCGGTGACGGTCGGGGCGAACAGCGTCTCGCGCAGCACCTCGCGCACGTCGCGGCTGGTCTGGCCCTCGATGAAGTACTCGGTGTGCGCCAGGTGCGCCATCTCCTTGAGGTAGGGTCCGAGCACCCGGCCGCCGTCCTCGCAGATCCGCGCCATCATCTTCAGCTCCTCGTCCACCACCATGTACAGCTCGTCGGCTTCCTTGCGGTTGTCGAGGAATTCCATGACCTCGGCCAGGTTCGGCCCGGCCGGCGGGTAGCGGTAGGTGCCGCTGATCGGGTTCATCACCGCCAGGCCGTCGCGCACGCTGATGTGTCGCTCGGGCGAGGCGCCGACCAGGTGTGCGTTCGCCGGTGTGGACGATGAAGGTCCAGTAGGTGCCCTTCTCGCGCAGCAGCAACTGGCGGAAGAAACTCAGCGCGCTGGCCGTGGCGTAGCCGTCGATGCGCGCCTGGAAGCGCCGCTTGATCACGAAGTTGGCGCCTTCGCCGCGACCGATCTCGTCGGCGATGACCCGCCCGACCACTTCGGCGTAGGCCTCGTCGTCGAGGTCGAAAGCTTCCTCGCTCAGTTCCAGCGCCTGGTTCGGCAGCAGCGCCAGGGCCTGCTCCAGCGGCAGCAGTTCCTGCTCCAGGACCTTCAGCGCCAGCAGCGGCGTGCCGTCGTCGAGCGCCTCGAAGCCGCGCTCGGCGATCTGCCGGTAGGGAATCAGCGCCAGCAGGTCATGGCGCGGCAGGCCCGGGCCGGGCTCGTCCAGCGGCAGGTCGGCCAGGCCGTGAAGTTCGAGCGCCTCGCCGCGGATCACGTCGAGCAGGCCCGGGCCATTGCTTTCCGGGCGGTAGAGCAAGGCGAACGGCGCCGGCCGTTCGAGCAGGCGCTGCAACAGCGATGTGGGCAGGGCGTTCATTCCAGCACCTCGTCGGTGGTGACCACCATCGCGCAGCGGCTGGCGGCGTATTCCAGGGCCATGCGGTGGTGCGCCTCGCTGAAGTCGGCGATGGCGTCGGCCACCAGGAACGGCTGGATGTCGTTGGAGTAGGCGTCGACCGTGGAGATCAGCACCCCGACGTGGGCGTATACGCCGCACAGCACCAACTGGTCGCGGCCGGCGGCGCGCATCCGCTGGAGCAGGTCGGAGTGGAAGAAGGCGCTGTAGCGCCACTTGGTCAGCAGCCAGTCGTCCGGCCCCGGCGCCAGCTCCTCGACCACCTCGCGGTCGGCCGGACTGGCGCGCATGCCCGGCCCCCAGAAGTCCTTGAGCAGGCCGCGCTGCTCCTCGGTCATGCTGCCCGGCTGGGCGGTGTAGGCGATCTGCACGCCCTGCTCGACGCACCAGCGGCGCAGCCGCGCGGCGTTGGCCACCAGCCCGGCGCGCAGGCTCTCGGGCAGCGGGCGCAGGAAGTAGCGCTGCATGTCGTGCACCAGCAGCACCGCGCGCCGCGGCTCCAGGCTCCAGCGCGCCAGGTTGGCCGGCAACTGCTGGGCAGTCGGCAAGGGATAGGCGGTGATTTCGGGAATGCCGCTCATGCCACGGTCTCCAGGGGAAGGTTGCGCTCGGGATCGCTTCTGCGCCGGACCAGGCCATCACCGCGCTGAGCGCCTGCCAGGGGTTCAGCCGCGGATCGCAGAGGCTGGTGTAGTGCCGGCTGACCTGGTGCAGGCCGCTGGAATCGGCGACGCACTCGGTGACGTCGTCCGGGGTGGTCTCCAGGTGCAGCCCGGCGGCCACGCCGCCGGAGCCGGACACCGCCAGGCGGAACGCCGCCACCTCCTCGGCGATGCTGCGCACCAGGCGGGTCTTGTTGCCGCAGGGCGCGACGATGGTGTTGCCGTGCATCGGGTCGCTCAGCCAGATCACCGGGTGCCCGGCCGCGCGCACCGCCTCCACCAGCGGCGGCAGGCGCTCGCCGACCTTCTGCGCGCCCATCCGCGCGATCAGCGTCAGGCGCCCCGGCTCGCGGCGCGGATCGAGGCGCTCGCAGAGCGCCAGCAACTGGTCGCGGCCGATCTCCGGGCCGACCTTGCAGGCCACCGGGTTGAGCACCTCGGCCAGCAGCGCCACATGGGCACCGTCGACCTGGCGGGTGCGCTCGCCGATCCACGGCCAGTGGGTCGAACCGAGGTAGACCCGGCGCTGCTCGTCCTCGCGCAGCATCGACAGCTCGTAGTCGAGCAGCAGCATCTCGTGGCTGGTCCAGACCGGCGAGGCATTCGCCTCCTGCCCGGACGCGGCGTCCCAGCCCAGGTGGCGCATGATGTTGCGCGCCGCCGCATAGCCCTTGAGGATCCGCTGCGGATCGGCCCGGCGCTGCTCGGCATGGGCCTCGCGGCCGTTGACCATGTCGCCGCGATAGACCGGCAGGGTCTGCTCGCCGACCTGCTCGTGCGGCTTGGAACGCGGCTTGGCGTACTGCCCGGCGATGCGCCCGACGCGGATCACCGGCCGCCGGCCGGCCAGGCGCAGGGCGCCGGCCAGCAGTTCCAGCACGGCGGCCTTGCGCGCCACGTTCTCGGCATGGTGGTCGTCCATGTCCTCGGCGCAGTCGCCGCACTGCACCACCAGCGCCTCGCCGCGGGCGACCCGCGCCAGGGTCGCGCGCAGGGCCAGGATGTCGCCGGCGCGGATCAGCGCCGGACTGCCGCGCAGGTACGCCTGCACGTCGCGCAGGCGCGACGGATCGCCCCATTCGGGTTGCTGCAGCGCTTCGCAGCGCCGTACGCGTTGCAATAGATCGTCCATGGTGGGTCCCCCTTCGGCAGGAGATATCGTTTCGATCAAGTGGGAATGCCTTCGCGTTTGATCTGCGGGACCGGAATGCTCAGGGCGCGCAATTGCTGGAAGACGTTCATGAATTCGCGGTTGCGCTTGATCTTGCCGTCGTCCAGCTCGAAGGAATGCAGGAAGTGGTTCTCGTAGTAGCCCTCGGGATAGCCGGGGAAGAGGATCTTGCCGTGGCCGTCGCACTCGACCCAGAAATGATTGGGATCGTCGGTCTCGAAGACCTTGATGTTGTACCACTCCCAATCCGGGAAGCATTTCAGCGACCACACCGCGTGCTCGGCCAGCTTGTCCTTGCCACGAATGACGATGGGCGAGCCGGTATCGGTGGTCCATAAACCGCCACAGCCGTCCTCGACGAAAAGTTCATGGCGGCGCAGGCGATCCTGGCCTTTGGTGTTCATATACTTGACCACCGTCTCGCGATTCTTCCTGCGCAACTCCACGGCGTCTTCGAAACCTTGGGGAATGGCATTATCGAGCATCGTCATATCTCCTCTTGAATTGGAATAAACATTAATCAGGTGGGAATACCGTCACGTTTTATTTGTGGAACGGCTATTCCCAATGCACGCAATTTCTGCATCGGGTTCATGAACTCGCGATTGCGTTTTATCCGGCCGTTCTCGAGTTCGAAGGAATGGATGTAGTGGTTCTCGCAATAGCCCTCCGGATACCCCGGGACCAGCGCCTTGCCGCGCCCGTCGCACTCGACCCAGAAGTGGTTCGGATCCTCGGTCTCGAAGATCCGCACGTTGTGCCACTCCCAGTCGGGGAAGCAGCGCTCGAGCCACTCGGCGAGCCGCCTGAGGCTCTCATGGCCCCGGAAAACCAGGGGTTCGCCGCTTTCCGTGGTCCAGTTGCCGGCGCAGCCGTCCTCGACGAACAGGCTGTGCCGCTGCAACCGTTCGGCCCCCTTCATGCGCATGTAGTGCTCGACCGTGGCACGGTTGCGCCGACGCAATTCCAGGTTGTCGGTAAACCCTTTCAACCGTTGGTACTCTCGCATGGTGCGAATCTCCGCCAGTTCGAATCGACTGGCATCCATACCGGAAAGAAGACATCGGGATGACAGGCCGGAGAAATTGCCGTGAAGCTTTTTCCGGGCAAAAGTTGCCCGCTTCGGAGCGTCTCCAAAGTTTCAACTAATGCCGAATTGCCATGACCGAATGTTTCGCCTGAAACCCAGTTGTAACCAGATTTGACAGGGGACAAACTTATAAACGCTTTTTTGCAATAGCCATAACCCCTTAAAAATTACAGGTGTGGGGCATCGATTCCGTTCTATTCTTTGGCCGGTTTGCCAAGCGCCCGGAAAGTTGCACTAGCGTGCCGGACAACAGGAGGACGGGCGCAATGGCGAAGGGGGCAGCGGGGAAACGCTGCCGGTGGGAAGGCTGCGCTCAGGCGACCGGCGCAAACGCTATCCGGCCATTCGGTGAATGGCCGGACGCTTGCGCGGCGGCCTCGCTAGGCGACGAGGCGTCGATTCAGTTGAGCAGGCCGATGGCGTAAGCCTTCATGGTGGCCTCCGCCTTGTTGCTGGAGTTGAGCTTGCGCATCGCATTGACGATATGGAACTTCACCGTGCGCTGGTCGATCGACAGGATCAGGCCGATCTCGCCGTAGGTCTTGCCCACCGCGGTCCACTTGAGCATCTCGGTTTCCCTGGCGGTCAGGCGCACATTGCTTTCCGGGACGATGCGCGGCGCCAGCAGGTCGCCGAAGGTAGCCTGCAGCATGCTGGTGATCCAGAGCAGGAAGGATTCCTTCTCCAGGATTTCCGTGGCGGCGATGCTCTCGCTGGAACGCACCAGGGACAGCATGCTGATCAGCCCGTACTTGCCGCGGACCGGGATCGACCAGCCGTGACGGATGCCGTGATGCAGCGCTTCCTCCCAGAAGAAACGGTTCTCCTGGAAGTCTTCGCCATTCCAGATCAGCGGGGTGTATTCCAGGAGACCATGGCGCACGATCGGGTCGATGGATGTGTAGTCTTCGGAGATATATCTGCTTTTCCATTCCCCTGGGTAATTGGACAGGAAATGATATTTAGGTGCGGTCAGCGGGAAAGGCGCCCGCGCACCGAATGAAAAGAATTCGAATCCATAATTACCGCATATCTCGAGAACCAGGGAGAAGAACTCTTCCTCGGTTGTTATTCTTGACAAAATCTCGAGATATCCCTCTCTCTCATCATGCATGCCAGCTTCACCAGTCAACAATCGATCCCGGCAGGATTCGGTTCTTCAGCGTTTTTATTCTTTTTTGTTTCCGTCTTATCCACTCATGACAATTCCCTTTATCAAGCCGGACCTGGAAGTACATATCGCCACCGGCCCTGTGCGGGTGTTCCGGACGAGGTCGAGCCCATTCGCCGCCCGCCGGGCGACGACGAAACGAGGCTGAAGAGAACTTCTCGATGAGCACGGACACGAGGCGCCGCGCAGGAACTGCGCTGGGCTGGAGGGGACGGCGCCCCGGATCTTTGCGGAAACCGTAGAACGGCTCTCCGATGGGCCTCACGGCGGTCTTTCTCATTGTTCTTCTCGCACGCTCCATCGTCGTCGGGAGAGCCTCCCGACAACAAACCTTGGCCCATGGCGGGCCTCGTCGACGAGGCTCCCCGGGGACCAGAAATGGCAACTACATACTTCCCCCCCTATCTCTCCGCAGATACCTGCCCGGAAGGGCAGGTTGTCCCTGCCGGGCTGTGACAATTTAATTCGACCAGGCATTTCATTGTCCGTGCCGATTTTCACGAAGCGCATTCTGAGGCAATTAAAAAGAGCGCTCCATTCGACCATGGACAAGCTATCCACGCCTGACCGAGATCGCCTTCCGAATATAGCGAAGCGATAACCGCAGCCTGCCGAGAAGTGCTTCAGACAATAAACAGGACGCTGGCCTTTCGTATCGATGAAAGTTCCGCATGGCGTCCGCCCCTAAGGAAGAGGAGATAAATATGATTTATTACTTGATCGGAGTGGCGCTATTCATCTTCATGCTGGAACAGTTGGTTCCCGGCTGGAAATTGCCCAAGGTGAGCACCTGGGTGGCCCGGGTGATCTTCCTCAACATCGTCCAGGTGTCGATCGCCCTGCTCGCCGGCATCACCTGGAACAAATGGATGATGGGGCACAGCCTGCTGCACACCTCGGATGCCCTGCCACCACTGCTGGCCGGCTTCGCCGCCTACTTCGTCAACACCTTCGTCACCTACTGGTGGCATCGCGCGCGCCACGCCAACGACACGCTCTGGCGGCTGTTCCACCAGTTGCACCACGCGCCGCAACGCATCGAGGTATTCACCTCCTTCTACAAGCATCCGACCGAGATGGTCTTCAACTCGCTGCTGGGCAGCTTCGTCGCCTACGTGGTGATGGGCATCAGCATCGAGGCCGGCGCCTACTACATCATGTTCGCCGCGCTCGGCGAGATGTTCTACCACTCGAACCTGCGCACCCCGCACGTCCTCGGCTACCTGTTCCAGCGCCCGGAGATGCACCGCATCCACCACCAGCGCGACCGCCACGAGTGCAACTACAGCGACTTCCCGATCTGGGACATGTTGTTCGGCACCTACGAGAACCCCCGCCGCATCGACGAGCCGCAGGGCTTCGCCGGCGACAAGGAGCAGCAGTTCGTCGACATGCTGCTGTTCCGCGACGTGCACAGCCTCCCCGGAAAAACCCAGCCCGCTCCCGTCCTGGTCAAGCCCGACGTCAGGTGAACGCCATGATTCCAGACATCGATTCCCGTCTCAGCCGGAACATATTGAAATCCATCTCGTATGGCCTCCCCCTCGCCGAAGTGGTCCCCGACCATACCTATGCGCAACTGGAAACGCGCCTCGGCGAACTGAAACGCAGGTATCTGGAGCTGCGCATCTCCCACGGCGCGCGCGAGCTGCCGTTCAGCAACTACCTGTTCTACCTGATCCTCCAGTCGCGCCACCAGGAATTCGACTTCAAGCTGCGCCAGGGCAACTCGGTGGTCACCAACATCCACCGATTCAAGAGCAAGGGACGCATCCCGTCCCTGACCACCCTGCTCCTGGCCGATGCGGTCAACGCCAAGAGCGAGCTGGAGCTCAAGCATCCGGACATCCCGCAGCTCGACCGCCACGCTCGCGACATCGAGCGCTGGCTGGCCGCCGGCAACGTCATGCCGCCCAGCGAGCGGGCCCTGCGCGGCCTGGTTGAGGCGCTGGAGCGCGCCGCTGGCGAAGGCCGTCCGTTGCACCTGGTGAGCGCGGTATGCCCGGACTACTCGCACTCCAGCGATGCCGAGGGCAAGCCACGCTACACCTTCGAGCGAGTCGGCGACCAGCCCGGCCTGGCCGGCGCCAAGCTGGTCAGCGCCGGCCAGGCGGTGGCGGAGCTGGCCAGGGCGCGCCAGGTGGAAATCCGCCACGCGATCCTCGGCGGCGAGTTCGAGTACCTATCGTTCAACCGCAACCCCGCCACCGGCGAGACCCGCGAGGGTTTCCTCGGCAAGGTCGAGCGCCAGCTCGAGCGGATCGCCGGGGCCCTGCCCTGCCCGGCCGCGACCTGCTCGTTCTTCGAGATGTGCGGCGGCGAGGACGGCTGGCACCGGGCCCACGGCGAGATCGTCCAGCGCCTGGAACAGGGCGACTACGGCCAGACCGGGCTGGACTACCCGGCCCTGGAATCGATCTTCCTGTCGCGCCTGCCGCTCTACGAGAAATGGTTCGCCAGCCAGTCGCGCGAGCAGATCTGGGCCAGCTTCGTCTCCCAGGCCGCCGAGTACGCATTGATGGGAAAACTCTTCGGCGAGCGCTTCGACAACTTCGTCGTGCTGGCCGTCGATCACTACCGGATGGAGCCGTTCTACTCGTTCTTCGCGACCGTCCCGACGCTCTACATCCGAACCGACTACCTGTAACCAGGGAGCGCCTGCGCCATGCAAGATGAACTGTTCAAGACCCGATACTCCAAGTACGGATACGGCATCGACGTGCGCCGTACCTACAAGGACCTGCCCTGCCAGCCGTTCTGGACCTGGGTCACCGGCAAGTCGCTGAACGACCGCCCGCCGCGACGGCCGAAAGACACCCTGCTCAAGCCCTGGCAGCTCTACCTGCACATCAGTTGGGGCTACGCGGTGTTCTTCCTCGCGGTGATCTACGGCCAGCAACTGCTCGCCTCGCAGCAGCCACTGTGGCTGAAGTGCCTGCTGGGCGCGTTGATCATGTGCCTGGTGGTCAACCGCCAGCGCGGCTTCCTCCATACCTTCCACTACACCACCCATGGCGCCAGCCTGGAGAACAAGGCGCTGGCCCGCTTCACCTGCAAGTGGATCCTGTCGATCCCGATCCTGCACACCCCGCGCGACGAGTACGTGAAGCTGCACGTGAACGAACACCACAGCGTACGCACCTTCAATACCGAGCACGACGTCGACCTGGTCTTCATGAAGCAGCACGGCTTCTACAAGGGCATGTCCGAGAGCGCCTTCTGGACCCGCCTGGTGCTCGCGCCCTTCCATCCGGCGCGGATCCTCGAGCACCTGAAGTTCCGCTTCGACGTCAGCTTCGTCTCCGCCCCGCGCCACGAGCGCGTCAGCCGGGCGCTCTACTGGGCCGCGCTGCTCGGCCTGGTGTACGCCAGCGGCTACCTGGAGGCGTTCGCGCTGTTCTACCTGTTCCCGATCTTCATCCTCACCCAGTACTCGTCGTGGATCCAGCACGTCTCCGAGCACCTCTGGTTCGCCCGCAACGAGCACGGCCTGCCGCGCTTCCTGCACTACGGCTCGCTGAGCTGGGGACGCTTCCTCGGCCGCCCCTACCCGGCCGACAAGCAGGGCCTGGCCTTCGCCCTGGCGTTCGTTCGCTGGAGCCTGGGCGTGCTGCTGATCGACATCCCGCTGCGGGTGTTCTCCTTCATGCAGGACCTGCCCAGCCACGACTTCCACCATCGCAAGCCGGGAGTGAACTTCTGGCGCATCGCGCCGGAGCGCGCGGCCAACGAGGCGCGCCCCTCGAAGTTCGGCCCGATGACCGAGACCTGGGGCATGTGGGAGAACTTCCTGATCCTGCGCGACCACCTCTGCCGCGGCCAGTCGGACCCGTTCGGAATCGTCGACTGGTACCGCGAGAACCATGCCCGGCTCGCTCCGGAGACCGATGCCGCCAACCAGCCCCACACCAACCAACCCGCATCCCAGGCTACCGCCTGATCACACAGGAAACCCCATGAATACTCAGATTGCCCAGATCACCCAGAGCCTGGCAGCCAACGGCTGCGCCTATATCACCCCCAGCGACGCGCTCTACGACGAGCAGGACTGGGAACTGATGAACCAGGTCCTGGCCAACTCGACCCTGCCGTGGGAGAAGATCCTGATCGGCGACGCCGACGAGGAGAACGACCTCTACGTGGCCCGTTTCATGACCGACCGCGACCGTCCCACGGTGGTCAACCATGCGCTGTCGGAGCTGATCATCCCGCGCGTCTGCAACGACAACGTGATGAGCCTGTTCCGCAAGCTGATGGGCGACGACGCCTTCTACGTGCGGCGCATGCAGGTGAACCGGATGAAGGCCGGCTCGTTCATCGGCCGGCACCTGGATACCGACAGCAACCCGGACTACCAGTACTCCATCGTCCTGCAGCTCGGCACCTACTTCGCCGGCGGCCAGTTCGTGGTCTACGACCGCGATGGCAACCTGCGCAACGACATCAAGCCGGAGCCGCGCTCGGTGATCATCAGCGATTGCAGCTATCCCCACGAGGTCCAGCGGGTGACCGCCGGCGAGCGCGTCTCGCTGGTGTTCTTCGTCAGTCGCCATGCGGACCGGAACCGGCGGGTCTATTGACCCGTCGGCGTGGAGACTCGAAGCGATGTCGAAGAACGCACGTTACGCCTGGCGCCTGTCCCTCGGCGGCCTGCTGCTGGGGCTAGTGGCCTGCGCGGTCTACCTGCTGGCCGTCCCGCTGGGCTTCAAGTACGGCGAGATCCAGGTCGGCCATGGCCTGGAACACGAGGGGCGGATCGCCTGGGACGCCGCCGGCGTCCCGCATATCCGCGCGCAGAGCCTGGAGGACGGCTATTTCCTGCTCGGCTACAGCCACGCCAGGGATCGCCTGTGGCAGATGGAGTTCGCCCGCCGCTATGCCGGCGGGACGCTCTCCGAAGTGTTCGGCGCCAAGACCCTGCCGATGGACAGGTTCGCCCGCACCCTGGGCTTCCGACGCACCGCCGAAGGCATCTACGCCAACCTGGACGCGCCCACGCGCGTCCTGTTGCAACGCTACAGCGACGGGATCAACGCCTACCTGGAGCTGGCCCCGGCGGCGCTGCCGCTGGAATTCAGCCTGGTGCGCCACGAACGGCCGGGGCCTTGGGGGCCGGTGGACAGCCTGTCCCTGCACCTGCTCTATTCCTGGACCCTGAGCGCCAACCTGGGCATGCAGTTGCAGCGCCTGGCGCTGGCCGAGCACCTGGACCTGGCGCGGATCAACGAGGTGTTCGCCCCCTATCCGGGCGAGCGGCCCCCGGCCACCCGCGACTACGCCAGCCTGTACCGCTCCCTGCGCGGCACGCCGGACGCCGGCAAGCTGCTGGGGCAACTGCCCGGTTCCAACGTCGAGGGCATCGGTTCGAACAACTGGGTGGTCTCCGCCAGCCGCAGCGCCACCGGCAAGCCGCTGCTGGCCAACGATCCGCACCTGCGCCTGACCAACCCGGCGGCCTTCTACCTGGCCAGCCTGAAGATCCCCGGCCTGAGCCTCACCGGCGCCAACTTTGCCGGCGCCCCGCTGTTCGTCATCGGCCATAACCAGCGCATCGCCTGGGGCTACACCAATACCGGCTCGCACATCCAGGACGCCTACCTGGAGCGCATCGATCCCCAGGACCCGCGGCGCTACCTGACCCCGGACGGCTACCGGCCCTTCGAGACGCGCCTGGAACGCATCGCCGTGCGCGACGGCGAGCCGGTCTCGCTGGAGGTCCGCAGCACCCGCCACGGCCCGGTGATCAGCGACATCTACGAACCGGCGCGGCTGCCGCAGGCGCAGCGCGACCGGCTGGTGATCGCCCTCGCCTGGACCGGCCTCGACCATCACGACAAGACCTTCCCGAGCCTGCTGGCGATCAACCGGGCCGAAGGCTGGGAGCAGTTCCTCGACGCCGCCGCCGACTTCGGCGTACCGCCGCAGAACATGGTCTATGCCGACGTCGAGGGCAACATCGGCTACGTCTCCGCCGGTCGCGTACCGCTCCGCGGCGCCGACGACGACCTCCATGGCCTGGCCCCCTCGCCCGGCTGGGAGAGCCGCTACGACTGGGTCGGCTACGTTCCGGAAAGCGCCAAGCCACGCAGCCTCAACCCGCGCGAAGGGTTCATCGCCACGGCGAACCAGCGCATCGTGCCGCCCGACAATGCCTTCGACTTCGGCCACGACTGGGTCCTGCCCTACCGCTACGACCGCATCCGCGAGTGGCTCGGCGGCCCCGGCCAGCGCACCCTGGAAGACAGCCTGGAGTTGCAGAACGACGAGTTCTCCAGCGTGATGGCGAGCCTGTTGCCGAAGATGCTGGAGCAGGTCAGCGACCCCGAACTGCGCGCCAGCGAGGCCTTCGCCCTGCTCCAGGGCTGGAACCACCAGGCCGCCGCCGACCTGGCCGCGCCACTGATCGCCGGCTACTGGGTACGCGCCTTCACCCGCGAGCTGCTGCAACCGAGGATCGGCACGCAGTTGCTGGCCAGCGGCTGGAACCAGCGCAACTACGACGGATTCCTCCGGCTGATCCTCGACGGCCAGGCCGACCTGCGCTTCTGGTGCGGCCAGGAACAAGGCTGCGACCTCAAGCTGAACCAGTCGCTGCGCCGCGCCCTCGACGAACTGCGAGCCGCCCACGGAAGCGCGCCGGACGGCTGGAAGTGGGGCGAGGCGCACGCCGCCCTCGCCGAGCACGTGCCCTTCCACAAGACCCCGCTGCGCGCGCTGTTCGACCTGAAGAACAACAAGGGCGGCGACAACTTCAGCGTCAACGTCGGGCGCTTCGAC
Source organism: Pseudomonas sp. PS1(2021) (assembly GCF_020405165.1). NCBI lineage: Bacteria > Pseudomonadati > Pseudomonadota > Gammaproteobacteria > Pseudomonadales > Pseudomonadaceae > Pseudomonas > Pseudomonas sp. PS1(2021). The sequence continues at coordinate 2,544,498 of NZ_CP084484.1, forward strand.
TACAGCGACCCGGCCAACCCGTTCAACACCCGGATCGCCGCGACCCTGCGGATGGTCATCGACCTGGCGGACTTCGACAACTCGCGCTACGCGCTGTCCACCCGCAACTCCGGGCTGCCGTTCGACGGCGCCACCGACCTCAACGAACTCTGGGCCCGCGGCGCGTACATCCGTATCGCCGACGACGCCCCCGACGCGACGGACCGCCAGTTGGTCCTGCGCCCTTCAGCCCCTTCCTCCGGCGAGCCACGACCATGACCAGCGATCCGCAGAAAAACGCCTTCGACCTCGACTACTCCAGCCGCGAACGGCAGTTCCCCGAGGGCTTCAAGCGCAAGATAGTCGCCGACCTGCAAGAGGGAATGCCGCAGTTCGACGTGCTGCAATACTTCGGCAACCAGCCGGATATCTTCGAGACCTACGACCACCTGGTATTGGCGACCGACCCGGAGGGCGAACGGATCATTGGCATCCTGGGCGCGAAGGACTTCGTCCGCGGCTCGACGCGCTTCCTCTACCTGTGGACGGCGATGGTGGTCGACCGCTACCACCGCACCAGCCTGTTCAAGCGGATCAACCAGTTCTTCCTGCGCCAGGTCAGCGAGCGCAACGGCGGGCTGCCGCCGCTGATCGTGGCGAAGACCTACAACCCGGTGGTCTACAACATGTTCCGCGCCCTCAGCGCGCGGATTCCGGGAGCGACGCTGTACCCGGACCTGGAAGCGCCGCGCCAGAACCCGGACATGGTCGACCTGGCCCTCGACGTGGTCGGCACGCTGTCCGCCAACCTGCGTCTGGATGCGGAAACCGGCCTGATACCCGGCGGGCAACGCAGCGTCGCCCCGGATTTCTTCCCGCGCATGGCGATGTCCAGCCACGCCAGGACCAACGACCACTTCGTCGCCCACGTCGGCAGCAGCGACCAGATCCTCTGCATGGTCCGCCTCGCGCCCGGTGCCGAACCCTACGTGCAGCAGAGGATCATCCGGTGAGCGGACTCGCGCAGCGCTCCGACGACCCGTGGCTGGCGGCGCTGCCGGCCGCGGTGCTCTACGGCGCCTGGGCGGCCTATGCCAACCAGGACGGCGGCCTGGCCGGGATGGGCGTCGCCGCCCTGCTCCAGGGCGCCGCGAGTCTCCTGGCGACGCGCTTCGGCCTGTACCTGTTGCAATGTCTCGGCCGCCGCCACGGCCTTGCGCAACGCCAGGCGCCCCTGCTGGTGGTGCTCCTGCTGACCGCGCCGATGGCCGCGCTGCACTGGCTCTCGGGCACGCCGCATCCATTGGCGAGCGTGGCGCCATCGTTCGTCATCGGCTGGCTCTACTTCGCCCTCTGGGCGCGCCGCCGCCCGGGCCGCCGGCAAGCCAGCGGAGCCTAGCCGGCGCCCCCGCTCGAGCCGCTCCCCGTCGGCGGGATCGGCCCGTATACTCGGAGCCTTCCTATCCGCCCAAGGACGCGCCATCGCCATGCTGGAGATTCTCGGAAAGGCCTCTTCGATCAACGTGCGCAAGGTGCTCTGGACCTGCGCCGAACTGGACCTGCCCTACCGCCGCGAAGACTGGGGCAGCGGCTTCCGCGACACCCACGCGGCGGAATTCCTCGCCCTCAACCCGAACGCCATGGTGCCGGTGCTGCGCGACGGCGAACTGGTGCTCTGGGAATCCAACAGCATCATCCGCTACCTGGCCAACCGCTATGCCGGCGAACGCCTCTATCCGCAGCAGGCGGCGCCGCGCGCGCGGGTCGATCAGTGGCTGGACTGGCAGGCCTCCGACCTCAACCGCTCGTGGAGCTATGCCTTCATGAGCCTGGTCCGGCAGTCGCCGGCGCACCGCGACGCGGCCCAGGTGGAGGCTTCGTTGCGCGGCTGGACGGGCTTCATGGAAATCCTCGAGGGACAACTGCTACGCACCGGCGCCTATGTCGCCGGCGAGACCTTCAGCCTGGCCGACATCGCCATCGGCCTGTCGGTCAACCGCTGGTACGAGACGCCGTTCGAGCATCCGTCGCTGCCAGCGGTGCGCGCCTATTACGAGCGCCTCGGCGCCCGTCCCGGCTTCCTCGCCCACGGCCGCAACGGCGTACCCTGAGCGAGGCGCGCGATTACTGGCCGAGCGCCTTGTTCAGGCGCTGCGCCAGGGCGGTGGTGTTGGCGCCGGCGGTATCCAGCAGCAGGTAGTCGTAGTCGGACTTGGCCACCGGGGCGATGCGGTATTGCAGGACGCCCTCGACCACCTGCTGGCCGGCCGGCACGCTGAGGGTGCCGACGCAGGACAGCACGCCGCTGTCGGGATCCTTCTCGAGGATCGCCACGTCGCGCAACGCGCTGTCCTTGAACTCCGGCGAGCGCTCGGTGATCGCGCCCTGGAGGAAGATCCGCATCAGTTGGTCTTTCACGTCCGGCGAGGCACAGGCCTCGGCCTCCTTCTTCGCGCAGGCGCTCAACAGCAGCGCGGCGCCCAATACAGCGAGCACGGGTAGCTTCATCATCCCCTCGGGGGTCGGTTGGTGATGCGCAGTTGGACTGCGCCGCCGGCGAATGATTCCCAGGCCCCGCGCGGCGCCTACCGCAGCCAGCACTGGCCAGCCGGCGCGTCTGCCAGTAGTCTGTCCGCCGCGCTGGCGACGCCGGCCCCACGCCAACTGGAGCAAGACATGTACCGAGACACCGTGACCCTCACCGTCAGCGCCGAGCAACGCGGCCGCGAAAGCGAGGCCGTGGACAACCCGAACGTCGCCATCGGCCTGGAAAGCGTCGAGCCGGGCGTGCTCAAGCTGCACTTCGAAGGCCAGCTGGACGCCCCGGAGAACGCTACCCACATCTGCTTCAGCCTGACCATCGGCCTCACCTACTACGGCCCGATCCTCGACGGCGCGGCCAGCGAGAACGGCGGCTGGATGACCTTCGAAAGCGACATGCTCGACCCGGCGCAACTGGCCTGATCGACTCTCCTTCGCAGCCATCCACCATGCGGAAGGCTGCGAAGTGGCACTTTGACACCCATCCCCCGGCGGTCTATAGACAGTTGCAGAACAGACACGGAAGTGGTGGTTCAGCATGTCAACGTCTTCGACAGTTCGCCCCACGACGAGCCTTTCCGGGATATCCCAGGCCCGCTTCCAGGGGACCAGGACACACGCCTCCCCAGCCTTTCGCGGGACGACTTCTCCGCCTGCGCTCTCCCATCCCCCATGACAGCACCCGGCCGGCGACACGGGCACCGACAGCGCCAGAGCGTACCGACCGGCCTGCGTAACGGGTAGCGACCGGTCGAGTTCTGGCGCGCCGGAAAAGAATCTCCACGCGGGAATCGTCATGAAAATACTCGCCCTTCTCGCAGCCTGCCTGCTGGCAGGCTGCGCCGCCAACGCCCCGCTGCGCGATGACAGCGAATCGACCTGCGCCGACATGCGGCCTTGCAGCGACAGCTACTACGAACGCCATCCGAACTACGAGATCGGCTTCGTCGAATACAGCGAGCGCGGCAACGACTTCGCGCCTGCCAGAACGCAACGCCTGATCGACCAGCTAAAGCGCTACTCCGCCCGGGGGGACATCGCCATGGTGGTGTTCATTCACGGTTGGAAGCACAACGCGGGACGGGACGACGGCAACGTCGCCAGCTTCAACAAGGCACTCGCCAATCTCGCCTCCTCCGGGGTGCTGGGCAAACGCAGGCTGGTCGGCCTCTATGTTGGCTGGCGGGGCAAGTCGATGCATGGCCTGTATAGCGAGAACTTGACCTACTGGGACAGGAAGGCCGTCGCCGAGGAAGTCGGCCGGGGTGGCGTCGCCGAGTTGCTCGCCCAGTTGGAACGGATCGATCGCAAGGACAGGAACTATCTGGTGATCGTCGGCCACAGCTTCGGCGGCGCAATCACCCTCGGCGCACTTCACGACCCGTTGCTCGAACGCCTGCTGGCTCTCCAGGACGGTCAGCGGATACGCGCCTTCGGCGACGCGGTAATCATGCTGAATCCGGCGATAGAGGCCAATCAGGGCCTGCTGCTTAAGGAGAACAGCCTCAAGGTCGGCGCCCTGGGAACCCAGCCGCCGCCGCTGCTGTACGTCATCAGTTCGCACGGCGACAGCGCCACCCACTTCGCCTTCCCGCTCGGCCAATGGGTCGGCGTCAACCTCACCTGGAGCCAGGTGGACCTGGACAGGACCTACAACGGAACCCGCTATCGCCTCCGGGAAGAAGACCTGGATACCACCGCCCTCGGCAACTACAGCCTGTATCGGACCGCCCTGCTGATCGACCGCGAGTGCCCGCTGCCGGATGGCAGCGACAACTGCGCGCCAAGACCGCCCGAACCACGGGTGATCGACGACACCGATATCGGCAAATGGCGCTTCAGGAGCTTCTGCAGCGCGGACGGCGGCAACGCCGATCCGGCGCTGCCGCGCATGCCCTGCTACAGCAACGAGCCGGTCAACTTCATCTACACCTCGCAGTCCTTCATCGCCGACCACAACGATATCTTCAACGACCAGGTGATCGCCTTCATGGCCACCGCCGTCAGCAAGGCCATCTACGAACGTACGGCTGGCGCCTCCTACTACCGGGAGTGCCACGACCCGGTGCGGAAGAACTTCTCGTTCGGCAAGTGCTTCGACTTCCACTACCTCAAAGCCACGGCCATGCACCGGCGGCTGCAACGGCAACTCTCGGAACCCGGCACCCGCAGCGAACAGGACGTCCTCTATGAAAACCCTCTCTAGCCTGCTCCTGATCGGCTTCGCCGTCGTTCTGCTCGCCCCGCGGATGGCGCCCGCCGCCAGCGCCGCCGAAGACAAGGCCACCTATTGCGGCTCCGGCTTCACCCAGTATCTGGTTCCGGACGACGTCGCGGGCTGCTCGCTCAGCGAGGCCTGCCGCCTGCACGATATCTGCTACGGCCGCTGCGACAAGGACGGCGACCTCTACGGCAGCGCCTACTGCGCGCAAAGCGAAAAGTCCGAAGCCCGCAACATGAGCAAGCAGCAGTGCGACGCCAGGCTGCAGGCCGACATCGCCGCACAGAACGGCAACAGCCGCCTGTGCCGCGCGGTGGGAGGCGTCTACCGGGTATTCGTGAAGCACCTGGGGCAAGGTCCGTTCAATGGCCGGGAGGCACTGGACATCTACCTGAAGGTCATGCAATCGGCGCCCAGCGCAGCCGACGCCGACGCCCGCCTCGAAGCCATCCATCAGCTACAGAAGCAGGGCCTGACCGACGCCAAGGAAATCCGTTACGACGCCGAGCGTATCGTCATCCCACTCAACAGGCCCGTGGAATCGCCGTTGACCAACGGCTCGGACACTCTCGTCCTGCCGCGCAACCTCGACCGGGAACGGCTGCGCCAGCTGGACCAGCGGCTCATCCGCCAATGAGCCTCAGAATAGTGCCATCTGCCGGTCGACCAAAGTGGCGAAATCATCGCCGACGAACGGCAGGATGGCGTCGGCCACCGGCTGCAACTGCTTGCCCACGTAGTGCTCGTAGTCGATGGCCGAACGCCGCGCCTCGAGCGGCTCGGGACCGGCGACGCTGATCACGTAGCTGATCCAGCCGCCGCTCTGGTACTGCCGCGGGCGCCCGCGCTCGAGGTTGTAGTCGTCGGCGATGCGCGCCGCGCGCACATGCGGCGGCACGTTGCGCTGGTAATCGTCGAGGTGCCGGCGCAGGCGCTTGCGGTAGACCAGCAGGTCGTCCAGCTCGCCGGCCAGGGTCCGTCGTACGTAATCGCGCACGTAGTCCTGGTAGGGCTGGCGGTTGAAGATGCGCAGGTAGAGTTCCTGCTGGAAGCGCTGGGCCAGCGGCGACCAGTCGGTGCGCACGGTCTCCAGGCCCTTGAAGACCATCTCCTCGCCACCGTCGGCGCGGCGCACCAGGCCGGCGTAGCGTTTCTTGCTGCCCTCCTCGGCGCCGCGCACGGTGGGCATGAGAAAACGCCGGTAATGGGTCTCGAATTGCAGCTCGAGGGCGCTGTCGAGGCCGAATTCTTCTTTCAGGTGCTCGCGCCACCAGTCGTTGACCCGCGCCACCAGCGCCCGGCCGATGGCCGCGGCCTCCTCCTCGGCGCGGGGGCTGCCGAGCCAGACGAAGGTGGAGTCGGTATCGCCATAGATCACCGTATAGCCCTCGGCCTCGATCAGCTCGCGGGTACGGCGCATGATCCGATGCCCGCGCAGGGTGATGGACGAGGCCAGGCGCGGGTCGAAGAAGCGGCAGCCGCTGGAACCCAGCACCCCGTAGAAGGCGTTCATGATGATCTTCAACGCCTGCGAGAGCGGCTGGTTGCGTTCGCGCTTGGCCGCCTCGCGGCCCTCCCAGACCCGTGCGACGATGGCCGGCAGGCAATGCCGGGTACGCGAGAAGCGGGCGCCGCGAAAACCTTCCACCGAGTGCTCGTCGTCCGGCTGGCGCAGGCCTTCCACCAGGCCGACCGGGTCGATCAGGAAGGTACGGATGATCGACGGATACAGGCTCTTGTAGTCGAGCACCAGCACCGATTCGTAGAGGCCCGGCCGCGAGTCCATGACGAAGCCGCCGGGACTGGCTTCCGGGCGCTTCTCGCCGAGGTTCGGGGCGACGAAGCCGGCGCGGTGCATCAACGGCATGTACAGGTGGGTGAAGGCCGCCACCGAGCCGCCGCTGCGGTCCGCCGGCAGGCCGGTGACGGTGGCCCGTTCGAGGAGGAAGTCGAGCAGTTCGGTACGGGCGAAGATCCGCGTCACCAGTTCGCAGTCCTTCAGGTTGTAGTGCGCGAGGGCCGGCTTGTCCTCGGCGAACATGCGATCGATCTCGTCCATCCGCTGGTATGGATTGTCGATCGCCTTGCCTTCGCCGAGCAGGGTCCGGGCGACGTTCTCCAGGCTGAACGAGGGGAAGCTCCAGGTCGCCGAGCGCAGCGCCTCGATGCCATCGATGATCAGGCGGCCGGCCGCCGCGGCGAAAAAGTGGTTGTTGCGGCTGCCGTGCTCGCGCCAGCCCATTTCGTCGCCGCCACGCCCCAGGCGCAGCGGCACCTTCAGGCGCTGGGCATGCTCATGCAGGACGCGCAGGTCGAACTGCACCAGGTTCCAGCCGATGATGGCGTCGGGATCGTGCTCGGCCAGCCACTGGTTGAGACGTTCCAGCAGCCCGGCACGGCTGTCGCAATAGTCGAGGCGGAAATCCACGGCCGCGGCATCGCCGTTGGCCGGGCCGAGCATGTATACCTGGCGCTGGCCGCAGCCTTCCAGGGCGATGGAGTAGAGATCGCCGCGGGCGTTGGTCTCGATGTCCAGCGACACCAGGCGCAGGCGCGGGCGATAGTCCGGAGCCGGCTTCAGGCGCCGGGCGAGCAGGCTGCCGTCAGCCTCGACACTCGCCTCCAGGCTGACCGGCGCGGTGATGAAGCGCTCCATCAGGTAGCGCTCCGGCGGCCGGATATCGGCCTCGAACACCTCGACGCCGGCCTGGCGCAAGCGTTTCTCCAGATTCATCAGTTGGCGATGCTGCTGGCAGTACAGGCCGAGCACCGGCCGCTGCTGGAAGTCGCGCAGCGCCAGCGGCCGCAGCTCGGCGCCAGTCTCCCCGGCGAGCAGGGACTCGACGCGCCCGCGCTGCTCGGCGAGGACGAACGCCACCGACGGCTGCGGCGGCAGCCGCACCTGCCGCGGGCCCTGCTCGGTCGCCAGCCAGAACGCGACTTCCGCGCCGGCCGGCGTATCGCGCCAGTGCCGGGTCAGGACGAACCCTTGCAGTAACTCCACCATCGACCCCGAATCTCTCGCATCCGCCGATTCTACCCGGCCTGCCTTGGGAACGCTGGCATCTTCGGTCAGCCGGCAGCAGCCAGGCGCTTGTAGAAATAGGTGGTGGGACAGGGCGTGCCGTCCGGCATCAGGGCGTAGTCCGGAATTTCCCCGACCCGTGTCCAGCCGGTCTTCAGGTACAGCCGTTCGGCGGCGCTGCCGCTGACCGTGTCCAGCACCAGCAGGGACTTGCCGCAGGCCCGGGCGAGCCGGTCCAGCTCGCCCATCAGCGCCTCGCCGATGCCGCGCCGACGCGCACGCCGGTGCACCAGCATCTTCGCCACGTCGGCGCGGTGCGGCTGGTTCGGCGGTTGGTCGAGGAGCAGTTGCACGGTACCGACGATCCGCCCCTCCGCTTCCGCCACCAACAGCAGGCGTTCATCGCCCGCCACGCTCTCGCCGACGCCGCGCCAGAAGGCCAGCGCCCGCTCCCGCGGCAACGGCCACATGAAGCTGACCGAAGCCCCGCCTTCCACGCAGTCCAGCAGTACCTCGGCCAGTTCGTCCAGGCGCGCCAGGATCTCCTCGCCAGCCAGGCGGCGAATCGTCGGTTCGGTCATCGCGGGCAAGCTCCAATGCAAGGGCGAATTTCCAATATATTGGACAGTGACTATCATGGACGAGAAAAATCCGCCAGGGCCACTCATGGATATCGACGAACTGATTGCCCGACGCCTAGCCGCCCTGCGCAAGGAGCGCGAGCTGACCCTCGCCCAACTGGCCGAACGCTGCGCGGTGAGCAAGGCGATGATCTCGCGCATCGAGCGCAACCAAAGCAGCCCCACCGCCAGCGTCCTCGGCCGTCTCGCCGGCGGCCTGGGGGTCGCCCTCTCCGAGCTGCTCGGCGACGCGCAGGCACCGGCCGAACCGCTCTGCCGGCGCGCGCAGCAGGAAGTGTGGGAAGACCCGGCCAGCGGCTACCGCCGCCGCCAGGTCGGCGCTCGCGATCCGCGCAGCGGCTGCGAGATGGTGGAAGTGGAGATCCCGGCGAACGCCCGCCTCGACTATCCTCGCTGGGGCGGCCGGCCCTACCGACAGCGCCTGTGGCTGGTCGAGGGTGCGCTGCGGGTGGATTACGGCGAGCAGTCGTTCCACCTGCAACGCGGCGACCGCCTGGACTTCGGCGTCGACCGCGCGGTGACCTTCGCCACCGCCGGGCAAGCCTGCCGCTACCTGCTGGTGATCCTCCACGACTAGTCGTGCGGCTTTTTCCGCCGGCGCTCCGGCGACCAGTCGAGGGCGCCGACCCGGTGCAGGTAGAACAGTCCGACCAGCAGCAGGGAGACGAACAGCGTCGCCTCGACGAAACCCGCCCAGCCATTCTCCCGCAGCGACACCGCCCAGAGGTAGAGGAACGGCATCTCGATGCCGAAGATCACGAACAGCATGGCGACCAACGCGTACTTGACCGAGAAGCGCAAGCGCGACGAGCCGGTGGAATCCACCCCCGACTCGAACGGCAGGTTCTTCGCCCGGCCATGCGATCGGCCGCCCAGCACCCGGCCCAACCCCAGCATGAGCAGGCAAAGGGCGAGCGCGCCGAAGAGGTAGGCGAGCAAGGCCCAGGTCGCGGGAGCGAAGGATGCGTACATGATGGTCGCCCCTCAGCCCTGACGGGTCGCCAGCTTGAGAATGACGATGCCGGCCACGATCAGCCCCACCGCCAGCAGCCGCAACGGGCTCGGGCTTTCGCCGAAGAGCAGGATGCCCAGGGCGAAGGCGCCGACCGCACCGATGCCGACCCAGATGGTGTAGGCCGTGCCGAGGGGCAGGGTTTTCATGGAAACGGCCAGCAGGCCGAAGCTGAGGATCATGAACAGCAGGGTGACCAGGCTTGGCCACAGGCGGGTGAAGCCGGCCGACTCCTTCATGGCCGTGGCCCAGACGATTTCGAAGACACCGGCGAGCAAGAGATAGATCCACGCCATTTTCAGCCTCTCTGCAGGGTCGTCCCCGCGCAATGAAAGAGGGAAAACGGGTCGTCCCGCTTCCGGCTGAAAGTGCGTGCCGCCCGGGCGGGCGTCAGTCACCGACGGCAGCGATCCTAGCGCGTTGCCGATGCCGGGTGAACGCCTGCGCCGACGGAGTTGTTTCGCCGCGTTTCCGCGCCGCGCCCGCCGGGACGCTCGGCAGGATTGATCTAGACTTTCGCAGGATCGTGCAAGGCGTCCGTTTCGTCCTTCGCGCACACTTCGCCCGATGCATCCCTGCCTGATAAGAGATAACGCCCTGCCCGGGCCTTTCCGTGGAGAATCAGCATGCCCACCTCGCTCGTCCTGAACGGCAAGAACGTCACCCTCGACGTCGATCCCAACATGCCCCTGCTCTGGGCCATCCGGGAAAGCGCCGGCCTGCACGGCACCAAGTTCGGCTGCGGCATGGCCCAGTGCGGCGCCTGCACCGTGCAGCTGGACGGCACCGCGGTACGTTCCTGCGTGCTGCCGGTCTCCGCGGTCGCCGGCAAGCGCGTCACCACCATCGAGGGTATCCAGAGCAAGCCCGGCAAGGCCGTGCAGGACGCCTGGGTCAAGCTCCAGGTACCGCAGTGCGGCTACTGCCAGTCCGGCCAGATCATGTCCGCCACAGCGCTGCTGGAGCAGAACGCCAGCCCCAGCGACGCCGACATCGATGCCGCGATGAACGGCAACATCTGCCGCTGCGCCGCCTATGTGCGGATCCGCGCCGCCATCCACGAAGCCGCCGACACCCTGAAGGCCTGACGCCATGAACAGCAAGATCGATCTGAGCAACGCCCTGCCCGGCTCGCGCCGCGGCTTCCTCAAAGGCGCCGCGGTGGTCGGCCTGACCATCGGCTTCCAGTGGAGCGGAGCCCGGCGTGCCCTCGCCGCGGCCCTGCCGGACGCCGGCTTCGCGCCCAACGCCTTCCTGCGGATCGCTCCGGACGACAGTGTCACGGTGATCGCCAAGCACGTGGAGATGGGCCAGGGCGCCTATACCGGTATCGCCACCATCGTCGCCGAGGAACTCGACGCGGACTGGAGCAAGGTCCGCGTGGAAAGCGCGCCCGCCGACGCCAAGCGCTACGCCAACCTGGCCTTCGGCACCATGCAGGGCACCGGCGGCAGTTCGGCGATGGCCAACTCCTGGATGCAATTGCGCGAGGCCGGGGCCAAGGCGCGCGCGATGCTGGTCGAGGCCGCCGCCCGCCAGTGGCGAGTGCCGGCCACCGAACTGCGCACCCGCGACGGCTTCGTCGAACATCCGGCCAGCCAGCGCAAGGCCAGCTACGGTTCGCTGGCCGCTGCGGCGGCGGAACTGCCGGTGCCGGAAAACGTGCAATTGAAGGATCCCAAGGACTTCCGCCTGATCGGTCACCAGGCGCCGCGCGTCGACGTTCCCGGCAAGACCGACGGCAGTGCGCAATTCACCCTCGACGTCAGCCTGCCCGGCATGCTGGTCGCCCTGCTCCAGCGCCCGCCGCTGTTCGGCGCCACGGTGAAATCGTTCGACGCCACGGCGACCAGGGCGATTCCGGGGGTGGTCGAGGTGGTCCAGGTGCCGCACGGCGTGGCGGTGGTCGCCAAGGGCTTCTGGGCGGCGAAGCAAGGCCGCGACGCGCTCAAGGTCGAGTGGGACGAGAGCAAGGCCGAGAAGCGTGGTTCCGAGGCGCTGATGGCGGAGTACCGCAAGCTCGCCGAGCAACCCGGCAAGCCCGCGCGCAGGGACGGCGACGCCGCCAAGGCGGTGGCCGGGGCGACCCGCAGGATCGCCGCCAGCTACGAGTTCCCGTTCCTCGCCCATGCGCCGATGGAGCCGCTGGACGCGGTGGTCAGGCTGACCGCCGACAGCTGCGAGATCTGGGCCGGCGACCAGTTCCAGACCGTCGACCAGGGCAACGCGGCGCGCACCGCCGGGCTGAAGCCGGAGCAGGTGAAGATCAATACGCTCTACGCCGGCGGCAGCTTCGGCCGGCGCGCCAACGCCTGGTCGGACTATATCGTCGAGGCGGTATCGATCGCCAAGGCGCTGGGCGCCAACGGCGTGCCGGTGAAGCTGCAATGGACCCGCGAGGACGACATCCACGGCGGTTTCTACCGGCCGATGTACTACCACCGGCTCGAAGCCGGGCTCGACGCCGACGGCAAGCTGGTCGGCTGGCAACATCGCATCGTCGGCCAGTCGATCCTGGAAGGCACGCCGTTCGCCGCGGTGATGGTCAAGGACGGCGTCGACGCCACCTCGGTGGAAGGCGCCGCCAACCTGCCCTATGCGGTGCCCAATGTCTCGGTCGAGCTGAGCACCACCCAGGTCGGCGTGCCGGTCCTGTGGTGGCGGGTGGTCGGCAGCTCGCACACGGTCTACGCGGTGGAGGCGTTCATCGACGAGGCGGCGCAGGCCGCCGGCAAGGACCCCTACCTGTTCCGCCGCGACCTGCTGGCAGAGCAGCCGCGCCTGCGCGGCGTGCTCGAACTGGCTGCGGAAAAGGCCGGCTGGGACCCGTCCAGGCCGCTGCCCGCCGGGCGCGGGCGCGGGATCGCGGTGACCGAGGCATTCAAGACCTTCGTCGCCCAGGTGGTCGAGGTCTCGGTGGACAAGGACGGCAAGCTGAAGGTCGAGCGGGTGGTCTGTGCGGTGGACTGTGGCATCCCGATCAACCCGGACGTGATCGCCGCGCAGATGGAGGGCGGCATCGGCTTCGGCCTCGGCGCGATCCTGCACAGCGCGATCACCCTGAAGGACGGCAAGGTCGAGCAGAACAACTTCGACGGCTACCAGGTGCTGCGGATCGCCGAGATGCCCAAGGTCGAAGTGCACATCGTGCCCTCCGGCGAAGCGCCCACCGGGGTCGGCGAACCCGGTGTGGCGCCCATCGGCCCGGCGCTGGCCAATGCGATCTTCGCCGCCACCGGGCAACGCCTGTACAACCTGCCCTTCCCCACCTCCTTCGCCAAGGCCTGAGCGAGACGCCCGCCGGCAGCTCCACGGCTGCCGGCGCGGCGCGGGCGGCCCTCCGAGGTTCGCCGCCGACCATACGGGTCCCCCCGGTGTCGCGCCGATTTGCCTCCGCCCGGCGTCGGGCGCAGACTTCAGCCTCCATTCGCCCGCGTAGCCAAGCATGACCGAGCCTCTCCCTTCTTCGTCCCTGGGCCCCGCCCTGCGTCGCTGGCGCCTGCTGCACCGGGTCAAGCAAACGCATGCCGCCGAATTGCTCGGCGTGGCGCAATCGACCATCTCGCGCTGGGAGTCCGGTACCCAGGCGCTGCTGGTGGAGGAACGGGCACGCCTGGAGCGTCTGCTCGGCGCCCGCCTGGAAGCCGCCGCCGACCAGGCACTGGCCCGCCTGGTCGAGGCCAACCCGCAACCCGTGCACCTGATCTGCGACCTCACCCATCGCCTGTTGGCCTGTTCGCCGGCACGCGCCGCGCAATTCGGCGTGCCTCTCGGCGAACTGCTCGACCGTTCGCTGTGGCCCTATTGCAGCGAGGAAATCCTCCGCCAGGAAGCCACCCTCGAGGAACTCGGCTGGCGCGAACTGCTGGCACCGCCGGCGCTGGAGTTCGCCAGCGGAGCGAACGCCTCGGCCATCGTGCCGATCCGGCGCAGCCGTTGCCGCTGGACCCGCATGACCCTCTCGGACGGACGCGCGGTGCGCCTGGTGGAAACCCTCTGAACGTCGCCGCGGATATTTTATCCATGGACCTTCAGCACCGCCGCGCCTAGGCTTGCAGGCTCGTTTCACCGGTAGCGGAGCCCGCGCCATGTCCCTCGAACTGCTGAGCAACCGCCTCGAATTCCTCCGCGAAGCCGAACGCCTGAAAGACGTCCTGCGCTCCGCGCACACCTCCTCCGGCCGCCCGGAAAGCACCGCCGAACATAGCTGGCGGCTGTGCCTGATGGCACTGGCCTTCGAGGACCAACTGGCCGGCCTGGACCTCGGCAAGGTCCTGCGCATGTGCGTGGTCCACGACCTCGGCGAAGCGATCCACGGCGACATCCCCGCCGTCGAGCAGGCCGCGCACCCGGACAAAGGCGAACAGGAACGCGCCGACCTGTTGCAGCTGACCCGTCACCTCGACGCGCCGCTGCGCGACCGCCTGCTCGCCCTGTGGGACGAATACGAGCGCGGCGAGTCCGCCGAAGCCCTGGCAGTGAAGGCCCTGGACAAGCTGGAAACCCTGCTCCAGCACACCCAGGGCGACAATCCGGCGGACTTCGACTATGCCTTCAACCTCGACTACGGCCGTCGCTATACCGACCGCGCACCGCTGTTCAAGACCCTGCGCGAGCTACTCGACGCCAGGACCCGACAGCGCCTCGCAGTTCGGCGCGACGCCTAGCGTGCGCCCGCCCGGGCAGCGTTACCAGCGCCACCGCCTACGTAGCTCGCCATGGCTACAGGGAAGCGGCTGGCACGTTTCCACCGACCGGGCCTGTCCTGCACGCCTCAGTAAAGGCGCGCCTTGATCAGCGGCCGCAGCAGGTAGTTGAGCACGCTGCGCTTGCCGCTGAGGATGTCCACCTCGGCGACCATCCCCGGAATGATCGGCAACACCTCCTCGCCGCGCTTCAACTGGCTGCCATCGGTCTTGATCAGCACCTGGTAGTAGGACTCCTTGCCATGCGGGGTGTCCTCCTCGATGGTGTCGGCACTGATCTGCTCCAGGGTGCCCTTGAGGTCGCCGTAGATGGTGTAGTCGTAGGCGGTGATCTTCACCTTGGCCGGCATGCCGGGAACCAGGAAGGCCACGTCGCGCGGCTTGATCTTCGCCTCCACCAGCAGACGCTCCTCTACCGGGATCACTTCCATGATCGGCTCGCCGGGCTGGATCACCCCGCCGCGGGTGTTGATCAGCACGGTGTTCACCCGCCCGCGCACTGGCGACAGGATCTCGGTGCGGCGCAACTGGTCCTGGCGCTGCTGGACGATCGGTTCCAGGGCGCTGAGATCGGCCTTGCGCTGGGCGCGCTCGGTATAGGCATCCTGGAAATAGGTGCTTTTCAGCTCGGTCAGCTTGCCGCTGAGGGTGGCGATGTCCTGGCTCAGCTTGAGCGCCTCCATCTGGCTCACCGCACGCTTGGCCACCAGCGGGCGAACCAGGTCGAGCTGGCTCTGCGCCAGGTGAATCTGCCGCTGGATCGCCTGGGTGCCCTCCACCAGTTTGTCGCGGCGCGACTTGAACAGCTCGCGTTCGGAACGCGCCAGCGGCCCCTCGGGATCGACGTCCGGCGGGAACTCGATGCTCTTCTTGCCTAGCACCTCGGCGTCGAGCCGGGCAATGGCCGCGCGCAGCACGCTGGCCTGGTTCGCCGACTCCTGGAAGTTGGTGAGGAAGCGCGTCTCGTCGAGGCGCACCAGCGGCTGGCCGACTTCCACCAGGTCGCCCTCCTTCACCAGCAGGCGGTCGAGGATGCCGCCCTCCAGGCTCTGGATCTTCTGGATGCGGCTGAACGGCACGACCCGACCGTCGCCGCGGGTCACCTCGTCCAGTTGCGCCCAGGCCGCCCAGCCGATGAACAGCAGCACGCAACCGAGCAGGGTCCAGAGCAGCGGCCGGTAGACCGGGTGGGTAGCCGCCAGCAACGGGTCGGCCAGTTGCCGGCGCAGGGCGGCGGCGTCGCGGTCAGAGTCCATGGTTGCCTCCTTCGGCGGCCTGCGGTGCCTGTACCTGGTTGCCCTGCACCACCTGCTCCAGCGGGCCGTCCATGATCACCCTGCCCTGGCGCAGGACCACCGCACGCTCGACCAGGGCGAGCATGCTTTTCTTGTGGGTGGTGATGACCAGGGTGCGCTTGCCCAACCATTGCTGCAGGTAGTCGATGACCTGTTTCTCGCTGCCCTGGTCGAAGGCCGCGGTCGGCTCGTCGAGCAGCAGGATCGGAGGGTCCTGTAGCAGCACCCGGGCCAGCCCGACGGCCTGGCGCTGGCCGCCGGACAGGCTGGCGTTGCCCTGG
Source organism: Pseudomonas sp. PS1(2021) (assembly GCF_020405165.1). Classification (NCBI taxonomy): domain Bacteria; kingdom Pseudomonadati; phylum Pseudomonadota; class Gammaproteobacteria; order Pseudomonadales; family Pseudomonadaceae; genus Pseudomonas; species Pseudomonas sp. PS1(2021). The sequence goes on from NZ_CP084484.1 coordinate 2,560,199, forward strand.
ATCGGCATGTCCAGCCCCAGCGGGTGGCCGCGGACGAAAGCGCCCAGGCCGACCCCGTCGAGGGTCTCCAGCAGTTCCTCGTCGCCCAGCGCGGCGTTCTCCAGGTTGAGGTTGTCGCGCAGACTGCCATGGAACAGCGCCACGTCCTGCGGCAGGTAGCCGATACCGCGCTGGCGGTCGGCCGGGTCGATCTGGGTCAGGCTGACGTCGTCCAGCAGCAGGCGTCCCGCCTGCGCGTCGAGCAGGCCGCTGAGCAGGCGCAGCAGGGTCGACTTGCCGGCGCCGTTGCCGCCGAGCAGCGCCACCCGCTCGCCGGCGCGGATGTTCAGGGCCTGCACGTCGACCACCGGCGGGCTGTCGCCGTGGGCCAGGCGCACGCCCTCCAGGCAGTAATGTCCCTGCAGGCGCTCCTTGTGCACGAAGCGCTTGCCCTGGGGTCGCTCCTGCTCGGCGCTCATCAGTTGGTCGAGGCCTTCCATCGCCACCTTGGTGTGCTGCCAGCGACCGAGGATGCCGGCCGCCTGCGACAGCGGTGCGATGGCCCGAGAGGCGAGGATCGAGCAGGCCACCAGGCCGCCGACGGTCATCGCGCCCTCGCTGATCCGATAGACGCCGAAGACCACCACGCCGACGTAGCAGAGCTGCTGGACGATGCTCGCCGAGTAGCTCAGGGTCGAGGCCAGGGTATGGGTCTTCATCGCCGTACCGGCCAGTTCGCCGGTCAGGGTTTCCCACTGGTGCAGGCAGCGGCCTTCGGCGCGGGTCGCCTTGACCGTCTCCAGGTGCTCGAAGGCTTCCAGCAGCACGCCGTTCTTCATCGCCCCTTCGCGCAGGTTCTGCCGCGACAGGTGGCCGAGCAGGCGCTGGGTCAGCAGCCCCGGCAGGATCATCAGCACGCAGGCCACCAGCGGCACCCAGACCACATGGCCGCCGATCACGGCGATGATCAGCAGGAAGATCGCCACGAACGGCAGGTCGCTGATCAGCGCCGCGCTGGACGAGGTAAAGAACTCGCGCACCGACTCGAACTCCCGCACCTGGGTACTGAAGGCGCCCATCGACGCCGGCTTGGCGGCGACCCGGGTGCTCAGCACGCGGGAGAACAGCAGGGTCGAGAGTTGCAGGTCGAGGCGCTTGCCGAGCACGTTGAGCAGGTGGCCGCGCATGATCCGCAGGACACCGTCGAGGACGATCGCCAGGGCCACGCCGCTGGCGAGGATCCACAGGGTGTCGAACGCCGCGTTGGGCACCACGCGGTCGTAGACCTGCATGGCGAACAGTGCCGAGGCGACCGCCAGGACGTTGGCCACCAACGCCGCGGCGGTGACCTCGGCGTAGGAACGCCAGAGCCGCTTGAGCGGGCCGAAGAACCAGTGTTCGGGCAAGGCGCTGGCGTAGTCGCCGACCCGCCCGTCCGGGCGGTAGCGGCACTTGGCGAAGACCGCCGTGCCGCTGTACAGCGCTTCCAGCTCGGCCAGCGGCATCCTCTGGCTTCCGCCGTCGCTCTGCGGTACCAGCACCTCGGCGTGCTCGCCGTCGTTGCCCACCAGCACCAGGGCGCGGCCGTCGTCGAGCAGCAGCAGGGCCGGCAGCAGGTAGCGATCGATCCGGCGCAACGGCTGGCGGGTGACCTGGGCGGTGATGTCGGCGCGGCGCAACGCGCGGGCCACCAGGTGCAACGGCAGGCGACCGTGCTCCAGCGGCATGCCGTCCACCAGTTCGGCGTCACCGAGCGGTCGGCCAAGCTGCCGGCAGAGCAGCAACAAGCCCTGGCGCAACGGGTCGACGATGGGGTCGTGGTTGAGGATCACGACGTTATCCGGGGTTTTCTCAGCTTCCATGATTCAGCCGGTTCTCCAATAGCGGACCCAACAGGCCGACTTGCGCGGCCGCCCGATACTCGATGCGCTTGCGTTCGATCCGCAGGTTGATCAGTTGCCGCTCTGCCTCGAACCGCTCGCGCTGCACGTTGAGCAGGTCGATCACGTCGCGCCGGCCAACCTCGAACTGTTCGCGATACAACTCGCCGACCTGCTCCGACTCGGTCACCTGCTGGGTCAGCGACTGTTCCCGCCAGCGCAGCGTGTCGCCGTTGTCGAAGAGGTTCTGCAGTTGCCGGCGGATGTCGCGCTGCATCGCGTCGGCGGTCCATTGCGCCGACTCCAGGCGCTGCTGCGCGGCGGTCGGCCGGCGGAAGTTGGAAAGCCCCTGGAAGGTGTCCATGCGGAAGCGCAGGGATACCACCGAGTCGCTTTCCGGATGCCCGCCGATCTCCCGGCGCAGCGCGCTGGCCTCCAGGTTCAGTTGCGGCAGCAGCGACGCCTTGGCCTCGCGGACCTCGGCCTCGGCGACATTGGCGTCCTCCAGGGCCTTGCGCTGCAAAGGCGATTCGCGGATCACCCGCGCCATATCGCTGGCCGCCAGGTAGCGTTGCAGCGACATCGGCTCGGGCTCCACCAGGTCGGCGGGCTCCTGGCCGACCAGGATCGCGTACTGGTTGCGCGCGTCCTGCAGGTTGCCCTTCTCCAGCGACAACTGCTCCTGGGCCCGCGACAGTTCCAGATTGGCGCGATCCAGCTCGCTGCGGTCGGCGTAGCCGTCGCCGCCGCGCGCCTGGGTCATCTCGCGGATGCCGTCGAGGCGCTGGATGTGTTCGCGCACCGCCTCCACCCGGCGCTCCGAGGCAAGCACGTCGAGGTAGGTCTCGACGATATCCAGCGCCGCATCGTCGCGCGCCACCAGCACCGCCTCGGACAGCTTGCGCTGGGTCGCGCTGGCGCTGTCGACCTTGCTCGTCACCCGACCCCAGTCGTACAGCATCTGCGACGCGGTGAGATCGTAGACGATCTCGCCGAAGTCGAACTCCTGCGGCCCCCCGGACATCGTCACGGAGGGGTAGTACCCCCCTTTGGCCATCTCCACCTCGGTGCCTGCACGGTCCGCTTCGGCCATCGCGGATCGTACTTCCGGGTGGATCGCCAGCCCTGCCCTGACCGCCTGGTCGAGGGGCATGGCCGACGCGAACATCGGCAGACCCAGGGAAAGGAGCCAGATGGCTCCCTTCCCATGCCGCCGTCCCTTGCGCGCGTACTGCCTGCGCCCGCGCATCAGACCACGACCTGTACCGTGTTGTCCTCGATCAGCAGGGTGGTACTGCCGAAGGTGTAGACGTCGTAGGTAATGCCGTTGATCAGTTGCGTGGTACCGGTATTCACCGCGCCCACCACGTTCAGGGTGTCGTTGTTCTCGCCGGTGATCTGCAACGTGTTGTTGGCATCGGTGATGGCATCCACCTCCGCCGCGGTCAGGGTCAGCACGCTACCCGAATCGCCCTTGCCGAGGTCGATGCGCTCGAGGTTGCTGAGCGTGCCGACGCCGACGGCGTTGTAGTCGAGGTCGATGCCGTTGGCCAGGACCAGGGTGTCGAACCCGGCGCCGCCATCGATGCTGACGAAATCGGTCGCGGTGATCTGGATGGTGTCGTTGCCGTTGCCGGCCACCACGTGATCGCCGGTGCCCACGTTGAAGATCAGGTCGCTGCCGTCGCCGCCGTTGATGTACTCCGAACTGCCGTTGGCGCCGGACAGCACGTCGTCGCCGGAAGTACCGTTGACATCGATCTGGCCGATATTGAGCGACAGTCCGTTGGGGGTCAGGGTGATCCCGTAGGCGGCGCTGTCGTTGCCATTGGAGTCGGTGGACACCAGGTTGAACGAGATCTGCGAGCCGAGGTTGAGGATGTCGGTGATGTTCAGCCCCAACTGGGTGAGGATGGTCGGGCTCAGCAGGTTCAGCGAGAAGTTTCCGGACGAATCCGCCTGGATCGGCAGCAATTCGACGTTCAACGCCGGGGTGATGACCCGGATCACCACGCTGGAGTCAGGCTCGGTGGTTCCGCTGAAACCGAAACGCGGGTTCAGCGGGTTGAGGCTGACGTCGAGGCCGAAGTTGCCGATGGTCACCGGTTGCTCGATGCTGGTGCCGACGCCGATGCTCGCCGTGTTGCTCGGGTTGCCGGCCGGGTCGCGTCCGACCACCGACACCTGGGCATTGAGCAACTGGTCCCAACTGAAGTCGATGTCCAGGTCGGTGAGCAGGTTCAGCGACGCCAGCCCGCTGTTGTCGGCGGTCACCGTGGCGGTGGCGGTCACCCCGCCGACGTCGACGGTCACCGTCAACTCGGTCCCTGGCTCCGCCGAGATGGTCAGGATGTTGCCGACCAGGGACAGCACCGGGGTCGCCGGCGGAATGGTGTCGATGGTGAACGGCACCGGGGTCGACGCGGTGCCGCCGTTGATGTCGGCGGTGACGGTCGAGGCGCCCTCCGGGAACGGGCCCATGCCGCCGGGAGGCGTCAGGGTCAGGGTCAGGTTGCCGGCGGCGATGTCGCCGGCGGTGAGGGTATGGCTGACCTCGGCCTCGTAGCCGTTCTGCCCGGCGAACTTGACCGTGACCACCTGGCCGACCTGCATGGTCGGACGGACCGTCACATCGACCTGGATGCCGTCGCCGATCTCCGCGGCGTTGATCCAGGTATCGGCGGCTTCCGGCACGCTGATGGTCGGCGGCGCCAGGTCCGGCGCGTTGATGGTGGCCGGCCCGCTGACGTTGCCGGCGGCGTCCACGGCAACCCCGGCGATCAGTTCGCCGGTGATCAGCGGCGGCGCGAACGGCAGGCTGAAGTTGCCGGCGCCGTCGACGGTGACCGTGATCGGGTTGGCGGTGTCGCCGTTGACCACGATACGCACCTGACTGTTCGGCTCGGCGGTGCCGGTCAGCAGCGCGCCGTCGGCGCTGATGCTCAGCAGCGGAGCGGACGGCGCCACCGAGTCCACCGTGGTGCTGGCCGGACCGCTGGCGTTGCCCGCGGCGTCTTCGGCGACGGCGTTGATCACCGTACCGTTGGCCAGCGGCGTGCCGGGGGTGAAGGTCCAGTTGCCACTGCCGTCGGCGGTGGTCTCGCCGATCGGGTTGCCGTTGCCGTCGGTGAGGATCACTTTGGCGCCGACCTCGGCGGTGCCGGTGATCACGCTGCCGTTGCTGGCATTGATCACCGGCGTGGCCGGCGCCACCGTATCCACCGTGGTGCTGGCCGGACCGCTGGTATTGCCGGCCGGGTCCTGGGCCACGGCGTTGACCACCGTGCCGTTGGCCAGCGGCGTGCCCGGTGTGAAGGTCCAGTTGCCGCTACCGTCGGCGAGGGTCTGGCCGATCGGGTTGCCATTGCCATCGGTGAGGATCACCCGGACGCCGGGTTCGGCGGTGCCGCTGAGTTCGACACCATTGCTCGGGTCGATCACCGGGGTGGCCGGGGCCACCGCGTCCACCGTGGTGCTGACCGGACCGCTGGTGTTGCCGGCGGCGTCCTGGGCCACCGCATTGATCACCGTGCCGTTGGTCAGCGGTGTGCCCGGAGTGAAGCTCCAGTTGCCGCTGCCATCGGCGGTGGCCTGCCCTATCGGGTTGCCGCCGCCGTCGGTGAGGATCACCGTGGCCCCGGCTTCGGCGGTACCGCTGATCACCGTACCGTTGCTCGGATCGAGCACCGGGGTGGCCGGGGCTACCGAGTCCACCGTGGTGCTGGCCGGGCCGCTGGCGTTGCCGGCGGCGTCCTGGGCCAGCGCATTGATCACCGAGCCGTTGGCCAGCGGCGTGCCGGGCGTGAAGCTCCAGTTGCCGCTGCCGTCGGCGGTGACCTGGCCGATCGGGTTGCCGTTGCCGTCGGTGAGGATCACCGTGGCCCCGGCTTCCGCCGTACCGCTGATGACGACTCCATTGCTCGGATCGATCACCGGCGCCGGCGGGGCGATGGCATCGACGGTGACGCTGGCCGGACCGCTGGTATTGCCGGCCGGGTCCTGGGCCACGGCGTTGATCACGGTGCCGTTGGCCAGCGGGGTGCTCGGGGTGAACGTCCAGTTGCCGCTGCCGTCGGCGGTGGCCTGGCCGATCGGGTTGCCGCCGCCATCGGTGAGGATCACCGTCGCACCGGCTTCCGCGGTACCGGCGATCACGCTGCCGTTGCTCGGGTCGATCACCGGCGCGGCCGGCGCCACCGAGTCCACCGTGGTGCTGGCCGGGCCGCTGGTGTTGCCGGCAGCGTCCTGGGCCACCGCATTGACCACCGTGCCATTGGCCAGCGGCGTGCCGGGCGTGAAGCTCCAGTTGCCGCTGCCATCGGCGGTGACCTGGCCGATCGGGTTGCCGTTGCCGTCGGTGAGGATCACCGTGGCACCAGCCTCGGCGGTACCGGCGATCACGCTACCGTTGCTCGGATCGATCACCGGGGCTGCTGGCGCCAGCGAGTCGACGGTGGCGCTGGTGGGACTGCTGTTGTTGCCGGCGGCGTCCTGGGCTAGCGCATTGATCACCGTGCCATTGGCCAACGGCGTAGCGGGCGTGAAGGCCCAGTTGCCGCTGCCGTCGGCGGTGACCTGGCCGATCGGGTTGCCGTTGCCGTCGGTGAGGATCACCGTGGCCCCGGCTTCCGCCGTACCGCTGATGACGACTCCGTTGCTCGGATCGATCACCGGCGCCGGCGGGGCGATGGCATCGACGGTGACGCTGGCCGGACCGCTGGTGTTGCCGGCCGGGTCCTGGGCCACGGCGTTGATCACGGTGCCGTTGGCCAGCGGGGTGCCCGGGGTGAACGTCCAGTTGCCGCTGCCGTCGGCGGTAGCCTGGCCAATCGGGTTGCCTCCGCCATCGGTGAGGATCACCGTCGCGCCAGCCTCCGCGGTACCGCTTATCTCGGTGCCGTTGCTCGGATCGATCACCGGCGCCGCCGGGGCCACGCCATCCACCGTGATCACCGCCGGCGCACTGTCGACATTGCTTGGGCTGCGCGCCACCACGTTGACCACCGTGCCATCCGGCAGCGGGATGCCTGGAGTGAAGGACCAGTTGCCGCTGCCGTCGGCGGTGACCTGGCCAATCGGGTTGCCGTTGCCATCGGTGATGATGATGGTGTTGCCGGCGTCCGCGGTGCCGCTGATCACCGAACCGTTGCTCGGATCCACCTGCGGGATCGACGGCAGCGAGGAATCCACCGTCGTGGTAGCGGGAGCGCTGGTATTGCCGGCGGCGTCGCTCGCGGTCACGTTGACCACGGTGCCGTTGGGTAGTTGCGAGCCGGGCGTGAAGCTCCAGTTGCCGCTGCCATCGGCGGTGGTCTGGCCGATCGGGTTGCCGTTGCCGTCGGTCAAGGTCACGGTGCTGCCCGGCTCGGCGGTACCGTTGAGCAGGTTGCCGTTGCTCGGATTGACCACAGGCGTGTTCGGCGCCACCGCGTCCACGGTAGTGCTGCCCTGCGGGCCGGTATTGCCCGCAGGGTCCTGGGCCACGGCGTTGACCACCGTGCCGTTGGCCAGCGGCGTGGCGGGCGTGAAGGTCCAGTTGCCGCTGCCGTCGGCGGTGGTTTCGCCGATCGGGTTGCCGTTGCCGTCGGTGAGGATCACCTTGGCCCCGGCCTCCGCGGTGCCGCTGATGGTCGTGCCGTTGCTCGGATCGATCACCGGCGCCGGCGGCGCCACCGCGTCCACCGTGGTGGCGGCCTGCGGGCCGGTATTGCCGGTCGGGTCGGTGGCCGTGGCGACGATCACCGTGCCGTTGGCCAGCGGCGTGCCCGGCGTGAAGCTCCAGTTGCCGCTGCCGTCGGCGGTGACCTGCCCTATCGGGTTGCCGCCGGCATCGGTGAGGGTCACGGTGGCACCGGCCTCGGCGGTGCCGCTGATGACGACGCCGTTGCTCGGGTTGATCACCGGCGCCGGCGGCGCGCTGGAATCGACGGTCACCGTCGCCGGCGGGCTGCTGTTACCGGCGGCGTCCTCGGCCACCACGTTGACCACAGTACCGTTGGCGATCGGCGTGGACGGGGTGTAGGTCCAGTTGCCGCTGCCGTCGGCGGTGACCTCGGCGATCGGATTGCCGTTGCCGTCGGTGAGGATCACCGTGCTGCCCGGTTCCGCAGTGCCGCTGAGGCTGCTGCCATTGCTCAGGTTGACGGTCGGCGTGGCCGGCGCGATGGCGTCCACGGTAGTGCTGCCCTGGCCGCCGGTATTGCCGGCCGGGTCGGTAGCGGTGGCGTTGACCACGGTTCCATCCGCCAGCGGCGTGGACGGGGTGAAGCTCCAGTTGCCGCTGCCGTCGGCGGTGACCTGCCCGATCGGATTGCCGCTGCCATCGGTCAGGGTCACGGTGGCGCCCGGTTCGGCGGTGCCGCTGATCTCCGCGCCGTTGCTCGGATTGACCACCGGCGCGGCCGGCGCCACCGAGTCCACGGTGGTGCTGGCCGGAGCGCTGGTATTGCCGGTCGGGTCGCTGGCCGTGGCGTTGACCACGGTGCCGTTAGCCAGCGGCGTGCCCGGCGTGAAGCTCCAGTTGCCACTGCCGTCGGCGGTGACCTGGCCTATCGGGTTGCCGTTGCCGTCGGTCAGGCTCACGGTAGCGCCCGGCTCGGCGGTGCCGCTGAGCGTGGTGCCGTTGCTCGGGTTGAGCACCGGCGCCGCCGGGGCTTGCGAGTCCACGGTGACGCTGGCGCCCGGGCTGCTATTGCCGGCGGCGTCCTGGGCCACCACGTTGACCACGGTGCCGTTGGCGATCGGCGTGGACGGGGTGTAGGTCCAGTTGCCGCTGCCGTCGGCGGTGACCTCGGCGATCGGATTGCCGTTGCCGTCGGTGAGGATCACCGTGCTACCCGGTTCCGCAGTGCCGCTGAGGCTGCTGCCGTTGCTCAGGTTGACGGTCGGCGTGGTCGGCGCCACGCCATCGACGGTGGTGCTGCCCTGGCCGCTGGTGTTGCCCGCCGGATCGGTGGCCGTGGCGTTGACCACGGTTCCATCCGCCAGCGGCGTGGACGGGGTGAAGCTCCAGTTGCCGCTGCCGTCGGCGGTGACCTGCCCGATCGGGTTGCCGTTGCCATCGGTCAGGGTCACGCTGCTGCCCGGCTCGGCGGTGCCGCTGAGCGTGGTGCCGTTGCTGGGGTTGATCACTGGCGTGGCCGGGGCTACCGAGTCCACGGTGACACTGCTGCCTGCACTGGTGTTGCCGGAGGCGTCGGTGGCCGTGGCGTTGACCACGGTGCCGTTGGGCAACGGCGTGGTCGGAGTGAAGCTCCAGTTGCCGCTGCCATCGGCGGTGACCTGCCCGATGGGATTGCCGTTGCCATCGGTCAGGGTCACGGTGGCGCCCGGCTCGGCGGTGCCGCTGAGCGTGGTGCCGTTGCTCGGGTTGACCACTGGCGTGGCCGGTGCCACGGCGTCCACGGTGACGCTGGCCGGCGAACTGGCGTTGCCGGACGGGTCGGTAGCCGTGGCGTTGACCACCGTGCCGTTGGGCAACGGCGTGCTCGGGGTGAAGGTCCAGTTGCCGCTGCCGTCGGCGGTGACCTGGCCAATCGGGTTGCCGTTGCCGTCGGTCAGGGTCACGGTAGCGCCCGGCTCGGCGGTGCCGCTGAGGGTCGTACCGTTGCTCGGATCGACGGTGGGCGTGGCCGGCGCGACGGCATCCACGGTAACGCTGGCCGGCGGACTGCTGTTGCCGGCGGCATCCCTGGCCACCACGTTGACCACGGTACCGTCCGGCAGCGGGGTGGACGGCGTGAAAGACCAGTTGCCGTTGGCATCGGCGGTGGTCTGGCCGATCGGATTGCCATTGCCGTCGGTCAGGGTCACGCTGCTGCCCGGTTCGGCAGTCCCGCTGAGTTCGCTGCCGTTGCTCGGCTCGACCACCGGCGCGCTCGGCGCCACGCCGTCGACGGTGATGGAGGTCGCCGGGCTGCTGTTGCCGGCGGCGTCCCTGGCCACCACATTGACCACGGTGCCATCCGGCAGTTGGCTACCGGGGGTGAAGCTCCAGTTGCCGTTGGCATCGGCGCTGGTCTGGCCGATCGGATTGCCGTTGCCGTCGGTGATCACGATGGTCACGCCCGCTTCCGCCGTACCACTGAGGACGCTGCCGTTGCTGGCATTGACCTGGGGCGCGTCGGGGAAGTCGGGGGCTTCGGCGGTGACCGGGGTGCTGCTGTTGCCGGCCGGGTCGGTAACGATCACCGTCACCGTCTCGCCATTGGTCAGCGGCGGGTTCAGCGGAACCTCGAAGCTGCCGCCGGGACCGACCACCACGGTGGTGTCCGGCTGGCCGTCGCCGTCAGTGTCGACACCGACGGTGGCGCCCGGCTCTGCGTTGCCGGTGACGCTGCTGCCGTCCGGCGCCACCTGCACGTCGGTGGCCGGCGCCGGGGCGGTGGTGTCCGGCGCCTCGACGGTCACCGGGGTGCTGTTGTTGCCGGCCGGGTCGGTAACGATCACCGTCACCGTCTCGCCATTGGTCAGCGGCGGGTTCAGCGGAACCTCGAAGCTGCCGCCGGGGCCGACCACCACGGTGGTGTCCGGCTGGCCGTCGCCGTCGGTATCGACGCCCACCGTCGAGCCGGGTTCGGCCTTGCCGGTGACGCTGCTGCCGTCCGGCGCCACCTGCACGTCGGTAGCCGGCGCCGGGGCGGTAGTGTCCGGAGCGGTGACCTGGGCCGGCGGGCTGGCGTTGCCAGCCGGGTCGGTGACCACCACGGTGACCGTCTGGCCATTGGTCAGCGGCGGGTTCAGCGGAGCGGTGAAATTGCCGTTGGCATCGGCGATCACGGTGAGGTCCGGCTTGCCGTCGCCATTGGTATCGATGCCGACGCTCGCGCCGGCCTCGGCCTGGCCGCTGATGCTGCTGCCGTCAGGCGCTATCTTCAGGCCGCTGGCCGCCTTCGGCGGAGTGGTGTCCGGGGGCACCGAAGAACCGCCGCCGCCACCGCCGCCGCTGCTGTTGGAAATCGCCACCCCGGCGCCGATGGCCGCCGCACCGACCAGCAGCGCAGTCCCTGCGCTCATGCCACCGAGCACACCGGCGCCGGTCAGCGACTCGAAACCGGCCAGGCTTTCCTGCGGGATGTAGCCGGCCATCAGCGGCCCGTCGGCGGCGACCGGCGGCAGGTCTACCGCCACCAGCTTGTCCTTGTCGGCCAGGAACAGCTGGCTGGAAGGCTGGCCTTCCGCATAGAAGTTGGCGATGCGTACGCTTTCCCCGGTCTTCAGCTGGACGATCAGGTCCGAACCGCTCTTCGAGTATCCCGCCACCGACTCCGGTGCGACATCGAGCGCGACATTACTGCTCTGGGAGAGTTTGAGTATCCCGTTTTCCGGAACCTCGACGGCAGCCGCAGAAGAAATACTCTGATCGATAGGGGTAACTTTCGCCTGGATCGACATTTCCGACATTCCTCTTGTCAAGCAGCGACCGAACGGCCGCACCATGTAATCCAGAAATAGCAGCTTTTAAATAAAAGGCGAGTCTGACTTTATATATAACGACTAAGAAAACCCCCATGAAAAATTCAATTTAGATAACCCCTGTAAAACATGCAGCCATTTAGCCATCACACGCCTATCTAATTGATAAACAATATATAATCAAAAAGTTATAATACTTTATAAACAACCCCCATCACCTGGCACGGCAAATCGACTAAATAACCCAGCGGGCAAATATCAGAACTCTACGATGCGTATTTCATAAAAAACCGGGAGAAATGAAATAGCACTTCCCGGCACCTCGTAGTTCGTCGGCGCGAGGCGACGGCAAGACGACCCCGACAGTTCCAACGGAAAGCATCGCCGGGCATCCCGCGAAGCGGCCTTCATCGTCCTGCAATCAAAGCGTCATCGTCACGATGCCAAGTTATCCAACCGATCCTCTCCCGCGAGCGACCATGCATCACGGTATCTCCCCGCCCCAGGACGCCGACCTGTTCGGCCTGATCTACGGTTTCCGTTTCCGCCCCGGCGAAGCGGGGCGGGAAATCGACTCGGTTACCGCCCTCGCCTGCCTGCGGCAGGCTCGCGAGGAGGCGCCGGACGAGTTCCTCTGGCTGCACCTGAACCTCGCCCATGCCGCCTGCGAGCGCTGGATGAAGAAGCATCTGGAACTGCCGGATTATTTCTTCGAAAGCCTGCGCGAGGGGTCGCGCTCGACGCGCATCGAACACGTCGACTCGGCGCTGCTGGCAGTGGTCAACGACGTGGTCTTCAACTTCGGCCTGGTCTCTTCGGACGTCGCCACCCTGTGGGTCTGCGCCCGTGGCCGGCTGCTGGTCAGTGCACGAGCGCAACCGCTGCGCTCGGTGGACAAGCTGCGCTCTTCGGTGAAGCACGGCGAACCTTTCCGTTCGCCCCTGCAGTTGCTGATCCACCTGTTGCGCGACCAGGGCGACGTGCTGACCCAGATCGTCCGCGAAACCAGCGTCGCAGTGGACCGCATCGAGGACCAGCTACTGGCCCTGCGCCTCTCCGCCAACCGCGCCGACCTCGGCGCCATGCGGCGCGTGCTGGTACGCCTGCAACGCCTGCTGGCGCTGGAGCCCGGTTCGCTGCTGCGCCTGCTCAACCGACCGCCGGAATGGCTACAGGATGCCGACCTGCGTGAGCTGCGCGAAGCCACCGAGGAGTTCTCCCTGGTGATCAGCGACCTGACCGCCCTGGGCGAACGGATCAAGCTGCTGCAGGAAGAGATCGCGGCCAAGCTCAACGAACAGAACAACCGCATCCTCTTCACCCTGACCATGGTCACGGTGCTGGCCCTGCCGATCAACATCGTCGCCGGCTTCTTCGGCATGAACGTCGGCGGGATTCCCTTCGCCGACGATCCTGAAGGCTTCTGGATCATGCTCGTGCTGGTCGCCAGCTTCACCTTCCTTGCCGGCCGCTGGGCCTTCCGCAAGCGTGGCGACTATTGAGCGTGGACAACGCCGGTGGACAGTGGTTAGGTTGACCGACCACCGTCAGCCGGACCTTCCATGAGCCTTTCCCCCGCCGATCTCAAGCAACTCCAGGCCGCCAAGAACCTGCTGGAAAACCCTGGACTCACCGCGCAACTCACCAGCCTGCTGGGCACGCCGATCGAATATGGCCTGAAGAAGTTGCCGCGGAAGGTCAACGAGAAGCTCGGTTCGGTGATCGAGGGAGCGCTGCTGAAAGTCGCCCGCTCGGCCACCGCCACCCTCCAGGAAAACGCCAGCGGTCAGCCGGCGAACCGCCTGCATACCCTCGGCGCCGCCGTTTCCGGTGGCGTCGGCGGCTTCTTCGGGCCGCTGGCGATGCTGGTCGAGGTGCCGGTCACCACCGGCATCATCTTCCGTTCCATCGCCGACATCGCGCGCAGCGAGGGCGAGTCGATCAGGGACATGGACACCCTGATGGCCTGTATCGAAGTCTTCGCCCTCGGCGGCAAATCCGCCTCGGACGACGCGTCGGAGTCCGGCTACTACGCGGTGCGTACGGCGCTGGCCCAGCAGGTCAAGGCGGCCGCCGACTTCCTCGGCAAGGACGCCGGCAGCAAGAAGGCCGCGCCGATGCTCCTGGCCCTGGTGCGCAAGGTCGCCGAGCGCCTGGGCGTGCAGTATTCGGAAAAGCTTGCGGCGCAGATCGTGCCCATCGTCGGTGCCCTCGGCGGCGCGGCGATCAACACGGTGTTCATGAACCATTTCCAGGCCATGGCGCGCGGTCACTTCGTCGTCCGCCGCCTGGAACGCCACTACGGCAAGGATGTGGTTCGCGACGCCTACGCCCTGCTGCCCCGGCGCGGCTGAGCATGCCGGCCCACGCGGTCAGCCTGGCGCCGGGCGCGGCGGCAGCGACGCGCCAGCTGTTCAGCGCCGTTTCGCTCGCGGCGGAGCCCGGCTGGAGCCGGGCCCCGCGCCGACTCAGAGCGCCAGGCCGGGGTTGTACAACGGACGGAAAGCGCAATGGGTGGTGCCGGCGCTCTGGTTGTAGAAATAGTAGCGGCGACAGTCGTTGTCGTAGTTGCTGGTGCCGACGTTGATCCGGTACGGACCGAAGCTGGCTCCCTGCAGGGAAACGAAGGCGCCGTTGTAGAGCAGCGAGAAATGCAGGTGCGGTCCGGTGGAGCTGCCACCCTCGCAGAGCGCGGTGTTGATGTTGCCGGCATAGACGCCGAGCTTGGTGTCGGCGCTGACCTGCTGGCCGTTGCTCACCTGGATCTGGTCCATATGGTAGTAGTTGGTCGCCCAGCCGCTGGGGTGGGTCACCCGTACCTGGCAGCGCGACAGCACCCGTACCGTACCGGCGTGGGCGGCGACCACGCTGTAGGTCGCACTGCCCCAGCGCGGCCAGTCGTAGGACGCATCGAAGGACGAGTACGGATAGCCCGAGCCGGTGTTCGAATGCGCTCCGTTGGGCTGCCAGGAATAGCCCTGGCGCCAGGGCAATTGCATCAGGTTGGATGGCGGCGCCAGCGCGGCCTTCGCCTGGAGTTGCCGGGCCACGCGGTTGCGCGGCTGCAGGAGTTCCGCGGCCGGGGTGCCGAACAGGCGCTGGAAGGTCTGAGCGTAGGCGCCGAGCGGATTGCCGCCTTGCACGGCGGAGGCCTTCGCCCCCTCTCGCAACAGACCGAGCAGCGCGGCCGATGCCGCGTTCAGGCCGTCCTCGCCGACGGCCTTGCGCGCAGCCGCCTGGCGCAACTGGTATTCCTCGAAACCGTAGTAGCGCCGCGACAACTGCTGCAACACGTCGCGGACCTGGGCATCGAAGCCGCGTTTCGCCGACAGCCGTCCCAGCGGCGCCGCCAAGGCGCGCTCGTCCGGCGCCCCCAACGGCCCGGATTGCATGACCATCAGGGTCAGCAACACTTTCGGGTTGATGCTGTAGTAGCCGCTCCAGTGCTCCAGGTATTCGCTCTTGTCGCGCAGCGCCGGCGCATTCATCGCCAGGTAGGCCTCGAGGTCGAACGCCTCGGCGTCGCGACCGTAGAGGAACAGGTCGTCATTCAGCGGCAGGGCCACGCTGGGCAGTTGCAACTGGCCGAGTAACTCCGCCGAATAGCGGAAGGCCGGCAGGCCATCGTCATGGGCATTGGCCGTACCGCCCACGGCGAGCGCCAGCAAGACGAAGAGGAACGGCGAGCGCGGACTCGCCATCGCGCGGGATCTTTTGTGCTGCATGGGTAGCTCCTGGTCATCGAAGGGAAACCTTGAAAGCCAGCAGCCCGGCGACATCGCCTCCGACGGGATAGCCTGGTCCGCTCCGCCGGTATTTCGCCCAGGCCGGGTTGCACGCCGCAGGACCGTGCAACGCCGTCACCCGGGAAGACAACTATCAGCTTTTGCAGTAGATCCGGTGCCCCGCTCCGTCCGGCTGTAAAGCGTGCGGCAGCGCACTCCAACCGAGCCGAATCGATCACAGAACGCCAGGCGTCGGAAATACTTCGATACAGTCTGCGCGCGCTCAGCGTTCCTCGGTGGAGGAGCCGTCGAGCGGATCGCGACGTGCCAGCTCGGCTTCGTCGAGGCCGTGGCCAGCGCCGATCTCGTTGCCATGCACGACCCTCAGGCGCTTGTCCGCGGGCGATTCGCCACCGCGCTCGGCCGGCGAGCGGGCGCCGCTTTCGTCGATCAGGGTTTCCGGCGCCAGATCGTCCATGCCGACGTTATCCTGGTAACCGTCGTCCTCGTCTGGCTGCCCGCCGGCGTGGCCCGCCTCGCGTACCCGCCGCGGGGAAAACTCGGCTTCCACCTCGGCCTCGGGCCGCTCGTCGCCGATCCGTGCCTTGCGCGCCTGGCGGCGCTCGTCGAAATCGAGTTCGCGTATCGAACCCATGCGGTCCTGAATGTCGTCGATTTCCTGGGGTGTGGTTTTCCGTCGTGTAGCCATGGCGACCTCCGTTACGAATGGCGGGCGCGCACCGCGAATGGCGCATCGCCCCTGTCCGGTCGACCGGCGAGGCGCCGGAAGATTCAGGAAATCCAACCGACGGCGGCTGCCTCGCTACCGCGGTGGCGGGCAAAAAAAAGCCGGATCGGCCCGGGGCGGGCTGGACGATCCGGCGTAATCGAAGCGCGGGACGTCGCGCACCTTGCCGCCGGCACGGGCGGGAGGTGGCGCACAGCGTTTCGCAGGGAATGACCACGGCATCGGCCGGTGGTCCAGGGGGAGTCAGGTCGGCACGGCTTCCTCGAGATAGTCGATGGCCTGGCGCACGGTCTCGATCCGTTCCGCATCGTCATCGGCGATCTCGACGCCGAACTCCGTTTCCAGGGCCATGACCAGTTCGACCACCTCGAGCGACTCGGCACCGAAGTCGTTACGGAAGTCGCTGTCCAACCGGATGTCGCATTCCTCCACGCCGAACCGGGCGGCTACCAGTTTCCTCACTCTGGTCTCGATGTCGTCCATGCATTGCGGTCCCACTGCCCGGCCCTGGAAAAAAGTGCGGCTACTAAAGCCTCCGTCCCCGCCAGCGACAACTGCCAGATCTGGCAGTGGCGCTGCGCTGGAGCGCGGCCGCCGCAGCGCGCCGGACAATCCGGTGGACGGAGCGCGACGCGAGGATTCGAAGTCCGTCACAGGGCGCTTCCCGGCGTATGCGCAATCACCCGCGCCTTCCCTCGCGGCAGGCTTTCGGGCAGTTCCGCCAGGGCCCGGCGTGCCTGCTCCGGGTCGAGGTAGTCGCCCCGTTCCACCGCGAACAGCTCCTGGCCATCGCGCAGTTCGCGGCGCAAACGCAACGACAGACCCGGATGCCGCTCGATCAGCGCGCGCATGAAGGCTTCGCTGCTGCCCTCGACCAATCGCACGGCGTAGCGCTGGGGTGACGGCGGCTGCGGCGCGTGCGTGCCCTGGCGAACCTCCGGTACCTCGCCGCCGCGACCGTCGCCCAGGGACGCCGGGTCCGCCAGGCGCGGCTTCTCCATCAGCACCGGGGCTGGAGCCGGATAGCTGCGCGGCGAGCCAATAGGTGCCGGTGCGACCTGGGCGGCGGGACGCAGGTCGATGGCGCCGGCATCCTCGAACAGCGGGCGCGCCGGTTCGCCGGCGACACCGCGCAGCAACTGGATGGAACGGTAACGGCCATGGCTGATGCGCTCCAGGCCGGCGGCATCGCGGACGATGCTCGGGCGCAGGAAGACCATCAGGTTGCGCTTCACCCGGGTCTCGCGGGACGAGCGGAACAGCCGGCCGACGCCGGGGATGTCGCCCAGCAGCGGTACCCGCGAATCGCTGCGCAGCAGGTCGTCCTGGATCAATCCACCGAGGACGATGACCTGGCCGTCGTCGGCCAGTACGGTGCTCTTGATCGAGCGCTTGTTGGTCACCAGGTCCACCGCCTTCGCCGCCAGGGTGGCGGTTGGCGCGATGGAGGATATTTCCTGCTCGATCTCCAGGCGCAGCATGCGGTCCTCGCCGATGTGCGGCGTGACCTTGAGGGTCACCCCGATATCCTTGCGCTCGACAGTGGTGAACGGATTGCTCGAACCGCTGACGCTGGTGGTGTAGCTGCCGGTCTGGAACGGCACGTTCTGGCCGACCAGGATTTCCGCCTTCTGGTTGTCCAGGGTCAGCAGGCTCGGCGTCGACAGCAGGTTGCTGCGGCTATTGCGGCTCAGCGCGGTGACCAGCGCGCCGAAATCGCGACTGCCGAGGCCGACTATCGCACCGTCGGGCAGCTCTGCCGGCGGCTTGCCGGCCTGCAACGCGCCCAGCAGGGTGCCGATGGACAACCCGCTGTCGGCGAAGCCAGCGCCGCCGGCGACATGCCCGCTACGCAGCGCCCATTGCACCCCGAGGGCGTCGCCGATCTCGCCGGACAGCTCGACGATCGCCGCCTCCACCAGCAGTTGCGCGCGCGGCACGTCGAGCTGGCGGACGATGTCCTCGAGCAGGCCGACATCCTCCGGGTCGGCGAGGATCACCAGGGCATTCAGCGATTCGTCGGCGCGCACCAGCAGGCCGCGCTTGCCGCTTCCCCGGCCATCCTGGCCCCGCTCGCCGTGCAGCGATTCGCCGATCTCCCCGAGGGTGGCGGCAAGGGTCTTGGCGTCGCCATGGCGCAGGCGGATCACCCGGCTGTTCGCCGACCGCGACGAGGGGACGTCGAGCGACTGCGCCAGCCGCAGCAAGCGCGCTCGCGCCTGCGGCGGACCGAGCAGGACCAGGCGGTTGCTGCGGCTGTCGGCAAGGACCTGGACGGTGGCGGCGCTCTTCCCGGCGGCCGGGGTGACGCTGCGATCGAGCACCTCGGCGATTTCCGCGACCCAGGCATGGCGCATGTCGTAGATGCTGTAGTCATGTTCGCCGGCCCGGTCGAGGCTGCGCACGATCGCCTCGATGCGCTCGATGTTGGCGCGGCGGTCGCTGACGATCAGCGCGTTGGCCGACGGTACGGCGGCCAGATGGCCATGGGCCGGGACCAGCGGCCGGATCATCGGGATCAGTTCCGCCACCGAGGTCTGCTGCGCCTGGACCACCCGCGTCTCCAGGCTGCCCGGCCCATCGCGGACGGTCTTCTGCGCGGCGTCCTGGCGTGCCTCCATGTTCGGCACGATACGCGCCTGGTCGCCCTGCGGCAGCACCGCGTAGCCGTGGGTGGCGAGCACCGAAAGGAATAGTTGGTAGACCTCCGCCAGGCTGAGCCGCGCCTGGGATACCACCGTGACCCGCCCCTTCACCCGCGGATCGACGACGAAGGTCTGGCCGCTGATGCTCGATACCTGCTCGATGAAGTCGCCGATCTCGGCATCCTTCATGTTGATCGTCCACTGCTCTTCCTCTTGCGCGGCGGCAGTCTCGGCAGGTGCCGGATGGACCGGCGGCGCCAGGCCGAGGACGGCCAGCGACAGGACCAGGAACAGCGGAGACAGGCGCTGGGCGGAACGGGTACTACAACGTGGCATGGGTGGTTTCTGCCCCTTCGGCTTTGGGGAAATACAGACGTTCTTCATAACCCTGGTCGCGCAGCACCACATGGTCGCGATGAACCGCCAGCAGCACGGTGCCGGGGCGCACTTCGGCGCCCGGCAGGAAGCGCTGCGAGCGCCCGGCCACCGCGATCAGCGCCGCCGAGCGGTCCTCGCGACGCGCCAGGAAGCAGGCCAGCAGGCGCAATTGCAGACGCTCGCCCGCCGTCGCGCCGCGCGGCGACGGAGCGCCACCGAACAAGCCGGCTAACGCCGCGCGCGGGGCCGCTGAAGGGTTGGCTGGCGGCGCCGGGGCCGCTGCGGCGGGCAATTCCGCCAGCTCGCGGCGCAGCGAGCGCGTCTGGCTGGCCAGGCTGGCGCTGAGCAACGCCAGCAGCAGCACGCAAAGCACAGCGGGCGCATGCCCGGCCAGGCTGCGCAGGGAAACGAAAGACGATGGAAGGTGACGCGACATGCAGCAGGCGGATTCCGGCAAACGGGCGCGCTGCATCGACGCGGCTCGCCCAGGGGCGGCGAGCATAAGGGATGGGGCTGCGGCCTACGGCCGCGAAAGGGCAAAACTGTTAAGGCTGCCCGCTTTGATCCTTCGTGGCGGGAACTGGCCCACAAAACGCCAGGCGCGGGAAAGGCCTCAGCGCTTGCCCATCGAACGACGGGTACCGCGCGGCGCCATGCCGGGACGCTGGCCCTTGTCGTGGATCTTCCGCTGCGGATAGAGCTGGGCCTGGTTCTTCTTCGCCAGGGCGGCCTTCAGCAACGCGCTGGCGTCGCTCGGCGCGGCCTGGGCCGGAGCGTCGTCGGAGGAAAGGGCCTGGGGAAGAGCGTCGGGAGCGGAAGCCATGGCGTATCCGGATCGGGGGAAATCGTGGGGACGCGATTATACATGGCTGCCCGGCTGTCCGGCAGCACCTGCCGGCGTATCGCCACGGGTCAACGCAGTTGCCACCAGCCCGGTAGCAACCGGCGCACCTTGGCCTGGGCGAAACGGTCGTCGATCAGGTGCACCACGCCGCGATCGCTGCGGCTGCGGATCACCCTCCCGGCGGCCTGGACCACCTTCTGCAGTCCCGGATACAGGTAGGTGTAGTCGTAGCCGTCACCGAACAGGCGCTGCATGCGCAGGCGGATCTGCTCGTTCACCGGATTCACCTGGGGCAACCCGAGGGTGGCGATGAAGGCGCCGATCAGGCGCTCGCCAGGCAGGTCGATGCCTTCGCCGAAGGCACCGCCGAGCACGGCGAAGCCGATGCCCTCGCCGCCCGCGACGAAGCGCTCGAGGAAGACCCGGCGCTCCGCCTCGTCCATCCGTGGCGTCTGGCTCCAGCACGGCACCCACGGGTATGCCTGGCGGAAGACGTCCAGCGCCTGCTGCAAGTAATCGAAGCTGCTGAAGAAGGCCAGGTAGTTGCCCGGCCGCTGGCGAAACTGCTCGCCGAGAATCGCTGCGATGGGCGTCAGGGATGCCTGGCGCTGCGCATAGCGCGTGGAAACCCGACGCTGTATGTGCACCTCCAGTTGCTCGGCGCTGAATGGCGAGTCCACTTCCAGCCAGGGCGTGCCCGCCGGCAGGCCGAGCAGGTCGGCGTAATAGTCGCGCGGCCCGAGGGTAGCGGAGAACAGCACGGTGGAGCGGCTGGCGGCGAAGCGCTCGGCGAGAAACGCCGCCGGCACCACGTTGCGCAGGCACAGCCGGGCCAGGCTGCGGCCGTTGCGGCCTGGGCGCTTCTCGATGTCGAACAGCGAATGCTCGCCGAACAGCTCGGCGAGACGGCCGAACTGCAGGATCGCGAAGTAGAACTCCTGCAACGCCGGCTCCAGCGCCTGCGGTTGCTCGGCGAGCAGGTCGTTGATCGCCGCCACCGCGTTCTGCAAGGCCAGGAGCAGCTTCTGCGGAGGCTCGTCGTAGGCCTGGTAGTCGTCCGCCTGGGTCTTGGCCAGTTCGTTCCAGGCACGCTGGATGCGCTCCAGCGGTTTCCTCAGGGCCTCCGGGGCGGTTTTGCGCACACCGAGGAAATCGCCCTGGTCGAGTTCGGCGGAATACATCCGCCGGCCGCGCTCCACCAGGTTGTGCGCCTCGTCCACCAGTACCGCCACCCGCCACTGGTTGACCTGGGCCAGGCCATGGAGCATGGCGCCGAGATCGAAGTAGTAGTTGTAGTCGCCCACCGCCAGGTCGCACCAGCGCGCCAGTTCCTGGCCCAGGTAGTAGGGACAGACCCGGTGCGCCAGCGCCACCTCGCGCAACCGCGCCTGGTCCAGCCAGCGCGCCTCCACGGCGGCGGCGCGGGCCGCCGGCAGGCGTTCGTAGAAGCCCTGGGCCAGGGGACAGGACTCGCCGTGGCAGGCCTTGTCCGGGTGCTCGCAGGCCTTGTCCCGCGCCACCAGTTCCAGCACCCGCACCGGCAGTCCGCCGGTCTCCCCTTCCAGGCTACGCAGGGCATGCAGCGCGAGGGCCCGGCCCGGGGTCTTGGCGGCCAGGAAGAACAGCCGGTCCAGGCGCTGCCCGGGCATCGCCTTGAGTTGCGGGAACAGCGTGCCGATGGTCTTGCCGATCCCGGTCGGCGCCTGGGCCATCAGGCAACAACCGGCGGAGGCGGCCTTGTACACCGCCTCCGCCAGTTGCCGCTGGCCGTGGCGGAATTCGGCGTGGGGAAAGCGTAACGCGGCCAGTTCGCGGTCGCGCCGCTGGCGGTGCGCCAGTTCCTGCTCGGCCCAGGCGAGAAACGCCTGGCACTGGCTCTCGAAGAACAGCCGCAGCTCGTCGGCCCGCACCCGCTCGACGAAGCGGGTCTCCTTCTGGCTGCCGACCTCCAGGTAGACCAGCGCCAGTTCGACTTCCTCCAGCTTCCGTTCGGCGCAGAGCAGCCAGCCGTAGACCCTGGCCTGGGCCCAGTGCAGGTGCCGGTGGTTGGCCGGTTGCAGGGCGAGGTCGCCGCGGTGGGTCTTGATTTCCTCCAGGCAGTTCGCCTGCGGATCGTAGCCATCCGCCCGGCCGCGCACCTGCAAGTGACGATAGCGTCCGTCCAGCGCCACTTCGCGCTGGTAGTGAGCGGGGCGCCGGGAGGTCACCAGGGTATGTCCGGCGATGCCTTCCAGGGCGCTGGGCGACGGGGTGAAGCGCAGGTCGAGGTCGCCGCGCTTGGCGCTGAACTCGCAAAGCGCGCGCACCGCCACCTGGTACAGCGCCTCGCCGCCCTGCTCAGTCATCGATATGCCAGCGCACGTAGCAGACCGCCACCGGCATCTCCCGCTCGCGGCAGAATTGCAGCCAGCGCAACTGGTTGTCCTGCAGGCGGTCGCCCGGTCCCTTGACCTCGACCATCCGGTAGCGCCGCTGCGCCGGCCAGAACTGGATCAGGTCCGGCAGGCCGGCGCGGTTGCCCGGGATATCCTCCAGCAGGCGTTCGAACCAGGCGCGCAGGTGGGCCGCCGGTAGGCAATCGAGCGCCTGTTCGAGCAGTTCCTCGCCAAGCAGTTCCCAGTAGACGAAGGGCGACTGCAGGCCGAACTTGTCGCGGTAGCGACAGCGGATCGCGTCGCGGTAGCTGCCGTCCTCCAGCCGTCCCAGGCAGGCCTCGAACAGGGCGGCGCGGCGCTGGCGGAAGTCGGCGCTGTGCAGGTCCGCCGGCGCGCTGTGGAAGGGATGGAAGAACGCCCCGGGAATGGCGGCGAAGATCGCCTCCCAGCAGAGCAGTCCGAACAGCGAATTGATCAGGCCGTTCTCGACGTAGTGCACCGCGCAATCGGGCTCTTCCAGGTGCTCGCGGACCGCCCACTCGACGCTACAGGGTTCGCTCGGGAACGCCAGGCACAGGTCCAGGCGGTCGATTTCCGGAGCCGCCGCCCGCGCCTGTCGCGGCAGGCCGAGCTTGCCTTGCAGGCGCGGCAGCAATCGGGCCAGGCCCTGGCGTTCGGCGTCGCTTTCCGGCGCACAGCTGGCCTCCCGCGCCAATGCATGGGCTTCGGCGAAGCGCTCGCCGCGTTCCAGGCTGCGAATCGCCCGCAGGCGCGCGCCGGGGTGGCTGGATTGGCGATAGAGCCGCTGGGCCAGGTCGAAATCCCGCTGCTTTTCGCAGTGCTGGGCGAACTGGAACAGCAGCTTGACCCGCCGCCCTTCCAGCCAGGGATTGGCGTAGGGTTCGCCCGGCAGGCCGGCGAGCAGTTCCTCCAGCGGCTCGCCGAGGTCGAAGCGCTGGCGGCAGTCGAACAGGTGGAGATAGGCGTCGACGTCGGCGCGCAGGCGAAAGCCGCGAGAGTCGGCGGAAAACTCGACGCTTTCGTAACGATAGATACCCAGGTCGGCAAGGACGAACTCCGACCAGTCCTGCCACAGGTTGCCGAAATACATCAACCGCAAGCGGTCGCAGAGCGCCATGCAGCGCAACTCGTAGACCGGTTCGGCGAAGTCGGCCTGCCACTCGGCGAGCCGCCGCGCCTCGGGGAACAACGGCTGGAGCCGTTCCAGCAGCGCATCCTTGCGCAGGTTCGCGCGCCCGAGATGGTCCCTGAACAGCTGCGACAATTCGTCCTTCTTCAGCAAGCCGAACAGTTGCGCCAGTTCCAGGGTCGGCTGCGCGTCCACCCAGCCCAATGCCAACAGCGGTTGCACGGCGGCGCGCGTGTCGCCGATCTCGGCATAGGCCAGCTTGCCTTCGCGGAACAGCGTGCCCTTGCGCATCACCATGCGCACCAGCAGGGCCTGGCTGGCCTCGGGCAGCTCGGCGAACGCGGCGATGAAGGCACGTTCCTGATCGTCGAGCAGATCGGCATAGCGTTCGCCGATCCAGGCGAGTACCGCGCGGAAGTTGTGCAGGTAGTAGAAGGGTTCGGGAAGCGCTGGGGAATTCACGGGAAGCGGAGCCTGGTACTGTTCATGCATACAGATACCAGCGCCCCCACGGCTTGGCAATGCGCATCCGATCAAGCGTCGCCGGCCTGACGACGACTATCCAGGCACAAGGCGTTCGTTATATAAAAATATTAACAACGAAACCTGCCCCGTATCGGTCCCGATGAAGAAGATCCGCCAACGCAACCTGCAACTGATCCTCGACGCCGCCTGCGAAGTCTTCGCCGACTGCGGCTTCAGCGCCGCCCGGCTCAGCGACGTCGCCGAGCGCGCCGGCGTGGCGAAGGCCAACGTGCTCTATTACTACCGCTCCAAGGCGCAACTCTACGAGGCGGTGCTGGACAGCATCGTCGAGCCCCTGCTGGAAGCCTCCCGGCCATTCGCCGGCGACCAGCCGCCCGCCGAGGCGCTACGCGCCTACGTCGACAACAAGATGCGCATCGGCGCCGAGCGGCCGCACGCGGCCAGGGTCTTCTCCTGCGAGATCATGCGCGGCGCGCCGCGCATGCCGGCGCCGCTGCTGGAACGCCTCGACGCCCAGGCGGAACGCAACGCCGAGCGCATCCGCCAGTGGATCGACGAAGGCCTGCTGGCGCCGCTGGATCCGTACCACCTGCTGCTCAACCTGTGGGCGATGACCGAGTCCTATGCCCT
The DNA here is from genome assembly GCF_020405165.1 of Pseudomonas sp. PS1(2021). Classification (NCBI taxonomy): domain Bacteria; kingdom Pseudomonadati; phylum Pseudomonadota; class Gammaproteobacteria; order Pseudomonadales; family Pseudomonadaceae; genus Pseudomonas; species Pseudomonas sp. PS1(2021). The sequence continues at coordinate 2,584,453 of NZ_CP084484.1, forward strand.
TGGCGGCTGGCAACTGGCGCGCCTCACCGGCCAGGCCGGGCTGGACGCCAGCGACTACCGGCAGGCGGCGGAAAACATCGTCCGCCTGGTCTGCGCCGGCTGCCTGGCACTCCCCGGCGAGGCCGCGCCGCGTCGGCGTTTCCGCGCGCTGGCCGGCTGAGCGACTTGCGCCGGATCAATTTCCGCGTAGCGCTATATTCCAAAAGCCATAGCGAACCCCTAAGCTTGCGCCAGCCCCGTCCGCCAACTTCGTTCGCCCCCACAGGAGCACTCCATGACCACCCGCCTGCCCCAGCTATTGCTCGCCCTCCTCGCCAGCGCCGTATCCCTGGCCGCCAGCGCCGACGAGGTGCAGGTCGCCGTCGCGGCCAACTTCACCGCGCCGATCCAGGCCATCGCCAAGGAATTCGAGAAAGACACCGGGCACAGGCTGGTCGCCGCCTACGGCGCCACCGGCCAGTTCTATACGCAGATCAAGAACGGCGCGCCGTTCCAGGTTTTCCTCTCCGCCGACGACAGCACTCCGGCGAAACTGGAGCAGGAAGGCGAGATCGTGCCCGGCTCGCGCTTCACCTATGCCATCGGCACCCTGGCACTCTGGTCGCCCAAGGCCGGCTACGTCGACGCCAAGGGTGAGGTGCTGAAGAGTGGCAGCTTCAGGCACCTGTCCATCGCCAACCCGAAGACCGCGCCCTACGGCCTCGCCGCCACCCAGGCGATGGACAAGCTCGGCCTCGCCGCCACGCTCGGGCCGAAGCTGGTGGAAGGCCAGAACATCAGCCAGGCCTACCAGTTCGTTTCCAGCGGCAACGCCGAACTGGGCTTCGTCGCCCTGTCGCAGATCTACAAGGATGGTAAAGTCGCAACCGGCTCGGCCTGGATCGTTCCCGCCGAGCTGCACGACCCGATCCGCCAGGACGCGGTCATCCTCAACAAGGGCAAGGACAACGCCGCCGCCAAGGCCCTGGTCGACTACCTGAAGGGCGCCAAGGCCGCCGCGCTGATCAAGTCCTACGGCTACGAACTCTAAGGCGGGACCTGCATGGCGTTGCCACTCGACAGTACGGACCTGGCGGCCATCTGGCTGACCATCGAGCTGGCTTCGCTCACCACCCTCCTCCTGCTGCTGATCGGCACGCCCATCGCCTGGTGGCTGGCGCGCACCCGCTCCTGGCTGAAGGGGCCGATCGGCGCGGTGGTGGCCCTGCCGCTGGTGCTGCCGCCGACGGTGATCGGCTTCTACCTGCTGGTCAGCATGGGTCCCAACGGTTTCATCGGCCAGCTCACCCAGAGCCTCGGTCTCGGCACCCTGCCCTTCACCTTCGCCGGTCTGGTGGTCGGCTCGGTGTTCTACTCGCTGCCCTTCGTCGTGCAACCGTTGCAGAACGCCTTCGAGGCGATCGGCGAGAAACCGCTGGAGGCTGCCGCGACCCTGCGCGCGAGCCCCGCCGACCGTTTCTTCAGCGTGGTCCTGCCGCTGGCCCGGCCGGGTTTCGTCACCGCCGCGATCCTCGGCTTCGCCCATACCGTCGGCGAGTTCGGCGTGGTGCTGATGATCGGCGGCAACATCCCGGAGAAAACCCGCGTGGTCTCGGTGCAGATATTCGATCACGTCGAAGCCATGGAATACGCCCAGGCCCACTGGCTGGCCGGCGGCATGGTGGCGTTCTCCTTCGTCGTCCTCCTCGCCCTCTATTCGGGCCGGCGCCGCCGGCCGGGCTGGGCCTGAGATGGACGGCCTGCGCCTGCACTTCCGCCGCGCCTACCCCGGCTTCGAACTGGACATCGACCTGGCTCTTCCCGGTCGTGGCGTGACCGCTCTGTTCGGCCATTCAGGCTCCGGCAAGAGTACTTGCCTGCGCTGTATCGCCGGCCTGGAAAAGGCCGCCGAGGGCGAGGTGACGATCAACGGCGAGACCTGGCAGGACAGCCGCCGCAACCTCTTCGTCGCGCCCCACCGGCGTGCCCTCGGCTACGTGTTCCAGGATGCCAACCTGTTCCGCCACCTGACGGTGCGGCGCAACCTGGCCTTCGGTCTCAAGCGCATCGCCGCCGCCGAACGCCGCGTCGAGCTGGAACAGGCCTGCGCCCTGCTGGGCATCGAGCACCTGCTGGAACGCATGCCGGAACGCCTCTCCGGCGGCGAGCAGCAACGCGTCGGCATCGCCCGGGCCCTCCTCACCAGCCCGCGCCTGCTGCTGATGGACGAGCCTCTGGCATCCCTCGACCTGAAGCGCAAGGGCGAGATCCTGCCCTATCTCGAGCGCCTGCACGAGGAACTGGACATCCCGGTGCTCTATGTCAGCCACTCGCCAGACGAAGTGGCGCGCCTGGCCGATCACCTGGTGCTGCTGGAGAACGGCAAGGTCCGCGCCAGCGGGCCGATCGGCGAAACCCTGGCGCGAGTCGACCTGCCGCTGGCGCTGGACGACGATGCCGGGGTGGTGATCGAGGGCACGGTCAGCGACCACGACCCGGCCTACGGCCTGCTGACCCTGGTCCTGCCCGGCAGTGCGCTGCAAATGCGCGTCGCCCACGCCCCGCTGGCCCCCGGCAAGCGCCTGCGCTTCAAGGTACAGGCGCGCGACGTCAGCCTGAACCTGCGCGACGACGCCCAGAGCAGCATCCTCAACCGCCTGCCGGTACGGGTCCTGGAATTGGTCGATACCGACACCGCGGCCCACGTCCTGGTGCGCCTGGATGCCGGCGGCAATCCGCTGCTGGCGCGGATCACCCGTTACTCGCGGGACCAGTTGCAACTACGACCCGGCCAGCTGTTGTGGGCGCAGATCAAGTCGGTGGCGGTGCTCGCCTGACCCCGGCCTCGCCTGCGGCGCCTAGACCCTGGGCCAACGGTAGCGGATCAGCCGGCCCATCCGCCGCAGGAAGGCGAAGCCGTTGTAGATCGGCAGCATCAGCCGCGACGACTGCGGCAGCTTGGCGACGTCCTGCGGGTCATAGTCGGTGACCTCCTCGATGAAGCGCAGGGCCGGATGCCACCGCTCGAGTTCGCGCGGGTCGTCGATGCTCCAATGCACCTGCGCCCCGGTCTCGCGCAGCGGCGGATACAGGCGCAGCAGCATGATGCCGAGGCGGCCGTAGCCGTCGAACAGCAGCTCGCCGCTACCCAGGTGGTCGACCAGGCGTTCCACCAGGCGTCGCACCTGGGACTCCCGCAGATAAGGCATCAGCCCCTCGGCCAGGACCAGGGCGGGCCGCTCGCGCGGCACCCCTTGCAGCCAGCCGTCGTCGTCCACCGAGTGGCGCAGCGCCCGATAGGCGCCGGCGCGCGGCGGGTAGAGCCGATCGCGCAGGTCCATGACTTCCGGATAGTCGAGGTCGAACCAGGGCAGCTCGGCCGGCGGGTCGACCCGGTAGATACGGCTGTCCAGGCCGCAACCGAGGTTGAGCACCTGCCCCTCGGGATGGTGGTCGAGGAACTCGCGGCAGGCCTGGTCGAAGTAATGCGAGCGCATGGCCAGGGCCCGTTCGTTGCCCTTGCCGAGGGCGACCCTGGAGAAGTCGAAGTCGATCTGCCGCACCGCCGCCTCGGCGAAACGGTCATGGAGGATGGAATCGTCCAGGCGGCTATCCAGCGCCTTGGCGTAGAGGGTGATCAGGAGCGTCTGCTTTTCTCCGGTGAGGGTAATGCGGTGGCCGGGCATGAAAACCTCCTGCGGGCACGCGTGCCTCTTCAGTCCTTGCCGAAAACATCGCTATGCTTCGGCAATGATTGCCCTGGAGTCACGAATGAAAGCCAACTCCGATGAACTGCAAAGCTTCGTCAGTGTAGTCGACAGCGGTTCCATCAGCGCCGCCGCGGAACAGATGGGACTGACCGCCTCGGCCGTCAGCCGGACCCTCTCGCGCCTCGAGCACAAGCTCGGCACCACCCTGCTCAACCGCACCACCCGGCGCATGGAGCTGACCGAGGAAGGCCGCTACTTCCTCGACCAGGCACGGCAGATCCTGCAGCAGATGGAGGCGCTCGAGGAACGCCTGGCCCTGCGCCGGCAGAGCCCCGCCGGGCGCCTGCGGATCAACGCCGCCTCGCCCTTCATGCTGCACGCGGTGGTGCCGCACATCGGCGAGTTCCGCCGGCTGTACCCGGACATCCAGCTCGAACTCAACACCAACGACCTGATCATCGACCTGTTGGAGCAACGCACCGACGTGGCGATCCGCATCGGCGCGCTCAGCGACTCCACCCTGCACGCGCGGCCGCTGGGCGCCAGCCGCCTGCACATCCTCGCCAGCCCGGAGTACCTGGCCCGCCACGGCACGCCGGCGAGCATCGAGGGGCTGCGAGGGCACACCCTGCTCGGCTTCACCCAGCCCGAGCACCTCAACCGCTGGCCGGTGGTGCACGCCGACGGCGATCGCCTGGAGATCCAGCCGGATATCTCTGCCTCCAGCGGCGAGACGCTCCGCCAACTGGCCCTGAGCCACCAGGGCATCGCCTGCCTGGCCAGCTTCATGACCGACCGCGATATCCAGGATGGGCGCCTGGTGCCGCTGTTCGCCGAACAGATGAGCGAATACCGGCAACCGATCCACGCCGTCTACTATCGCAACTCGCAACTGGCGCTGCGCATCCAGTGCTTCCTCGACTTCATCCAGCAGCGCCTGGGCGCCTGAGACCGACCGTGAACGAATCCCTCGATTTCTCGCCCTACCTCGAGCGCTGGGCGTTGCAACCCGACGGCGAGCCCTTCGCCACCCACAGCAGCCGCCTGCTGCCGGTGCGCCATCGCGGCGCAGCGGCGATGCTGAAGATATCCAGTGCCGAAGAAGAGCGTTTCGGCCACGTACTGCTCAACTGGTGGGACGGCCAGGGCGCGGCCAGGGTGCTGGCCTACGACCACCAGGCGCTGCTGATGGAGCGTGCCACCGGCGGGCGCTCGCTGCTGGAGATGGTCAAGCGCGGCGACGACGACGAGGCTACGCGTATCCTCTGCCAGGCCATCGAACGCATCCATGCCCCGCGCCCGGGTCCGTTGCCGGAACTGACCCCGCTGGAGCGCTGGTTCGACTCGCTGTATGCCGCCGAGCGCCGCTACGGCGGGCTCTACGTCGACTGCGCGAACGCCGCCCGCTACCTGCTGGAGACCGCTCGCGAACAGCGCCCGCTGCATGGCGACATCCACCACGGCAATGTGCTCGACTTCGGCGAGCGCGGCTGGCAAGTCATCGACCCCAAGCGGCTCTACGGCGAGCGCGGCTACGACTACGCCAACCTGTTCACCAATCCCGACGCGAAGACCGCCCAGGCGCCCGGCCGTTTCGAGCGCCAGTTGGAGATCGTCGTCGCCGCCAGCGGCCTGCAACGCCGCCGCCTGCTGCTGTGGATCCTGGCCTGGACCGGACTCTCGGCGGCCTGGTTCGACGAGGACGGCAGCCGCGAGGAGACCGAAGCCGAGCTGGCCATCGCCCGCCTGGCCCTGGCAAACCTCGCTCGAACGCCTGCGCAATGAACTGTGCGGCGGCTCCCGCGCTCCAACGCGAGGCACTGTTCCGCCGCCGCGATCCGGTGTCAAATACACACCCCGCCAAGATGGCGGTGCCCACCACCCAGTAAGGAAACCCAAGATGGCCGGAGCCAGCCTCCTCACCCTCCTCGACGATATTGCCGCGGTGCTCGACGACGTCTCGCTGATGACCAAGGTCGCCGCGAAGAAGACCGCCGGTGTCCTCGGCGACGACCTGGCCCTCAACGCCCAGCAGGTCACCGGGGTCAACGCCGACCGCGAACTGCCGGTGGTCTGGGCGGTGGCCAAGGGCTCGCTGCGGAACAAGGCGATCCTCGTTCCCGCCGCCCTGCTGATCAGCGCCTTCGCGCCCTGGGCGGTGATCCCGCTGCTGATGCTCGGCGGCGCCTACCTGTGCTTCGAGGGCTTCGAGAAGATCGCCCACAAGTATCTGCCCCATGACGACGAGCACGCCGACGAGGCAGCGTTGGCGGCCAATGTCGACGTGGCCGCCCTGGAAAAGCAGAAGATCGGCGGCGCGATCCGTACCGACTTCATCCTCTCCGCGGAAATCATCGCCATCACCCTGGGTACCGTCGCCGAGTCCAGCTTCACCACCCAGGTACTGGTGCTGGTCGGCATCGCCCTGGTGATGACCATCGGCGTCTACGGCCTGGTCGCCGGCATCGTCAAGCTGGACGACGCCGGCCTCTACCTGTCCAGGCGCGACAGCGGCTTTGCCCAAGGGCTCGGCGGCGCCATCCTGCGCACCGCGCCATACCTGATGAAAGGCCTTTCGGTGGTCGGCATGGCGGCGATGTTCATGGTCGGCGGCGGCATCCTCACTCACGGTATCCCGGTGGTCCACCACGCCATCGAACAGGCCGCGCAGAGCGTCGCCGGCATCGCCACGCTGGGCCCGCTGCTGGCGGCGATCACCCCGACCCTGCTGAACTTCCTGTTCGGCATCGTCGCCGGCGCGGTGGTCCTGGCGGGGGTGCTGCTGGTCAAGCGCCTGCTGCCGAAGAAGAAAAAGACTGGCTGAGCCTGCCATCGCGGAGGGCGGATAGCCGCCCTGGCGCACATCCCACGAAGCGGTTGTGCGCCCTGCCCCGGAAGTCCTCCTCCGTTTCAATTCAATAATTTTGCACTGTAATAGCAACATTATTCGTTGGAGACGAATAAAGCTCCCCTCCTAGAATGGCCACCAGTGCCATGAGCCGTCTGTTCCGAGCCTTCCAGACGAAGATCCGACCTCCGCACTCCATCGACCCGGCAACGGGATACCCAGAAAAATACCGATAACCCAACGAGGACCCGAGGGTCGCGCCTGCTCGCCAGCCGGCCGGACCCCGGGGCCCGGCGTGCCAGCGACCATGAACGATACGGATAGCAGAAAAGATCCGGACGGCTACAACTACGACGTCGTCCGCCAGTTCACCCTGATGACCCTGGTCTGGGGCATCCTCGGCATGGGCCTGGGGGTGTTCATCGCCGCCCAACTGGTCTGGCCGGCGCTCAACCTCGACCTGCCCTGGACCAGCTTCGGCCGCATCCGCCCGATCCACACCAGCCTGGTGATCTTCGCCTTCGGCGGCAGCGCGTTGTTCGCCACCTCCTTCTACGTGGTGCAGCGCACCAGCGGCGTGCGGCTGATCTCCGATGCCCTGGCGCGCTTCGTGTTCTGGGGCTGGCAGGCGGCGATCGTGGGGATGATCGTCAGCTACCCGCTGGGCTATACCACCTCCAAGGAATACGCCGAGATGGAATGGCCGCTGGCGCTGTGGATGGCGATCGTCTGGGTGGTCTATGCCTACCTGTTCTTCGGCACCATCGCCCGTCGCAAGGTGAAGCACATCTACGTCGGCAACTGGTTCTACGGCGCCTTCATCATCGTCACCGCGATGGTCCATATGGTGAACCACGCATTGCTGCCGGTGAGCCTGGGCAAGTCCTACTCGGCCTATTCCGGCGCCACCGACGCGATGATCCAGTGGTGGTACGGGCACAGCGTGGTCGGCTTCATCCTCTCGGTCGGCTTCCTCGGCATGATGTACTACTTCGTGCCCAAGCAGGCCGGGCGACCGATCTACTCCTATCGCCTGTCCATCGTGCATTTCTGGGCGATCATCTCGATCTACATCTGGGCCGGTCCGCACCACCTGCACTACACCGCGCTGCCGGACTGGGCGCAGTCGCTCGGCATGGTGATGTCGCTGATCCTCCTGGCACCGAGCTGGGGCGGCATGATCAACGGCATGATGACCCTCTCCGGGGCCTGGCATAAGTTGCGCGACGACCCGATCCTGCGCTTCCTGGTGGTGTCCCTGGCGTTCTACGGCATGTCCACCTTCGAAGGCCCGATGATGGCGATCAAGACGGTCAACTCGCTGTCCCACTACACCGACTGGACCATCGGCCATGTCCACGCCGGCGCCCTCGGCTGGGTGGCGATGATCTCCATCGGCACGCTCTACCACATGATCCCGAAACTCTGGGGCCGCGAGCGGATGCACAGCGTCGGCCTGATCAACGCGCACTTGTGGCTGGCCACCATCGGCACCGTGCTGTACATCGCCTCGATGTGGGTCAACGGCATCACCCAGGGCCTGATGTGGCGGGCGGTCAACGAGGACGGCACGCTCACCTACTCGTTCGTCGAGGCGCTGGTGGCCAGCCATCCGGGCTACGTGGTGCGCCTGCTCGGCGGCGCCACCTTCGCCAGCGGCATGCTGCTGATGGCCTACAACACCTGGCGGACCCTGCGCAGCGCGCAGGACCAGCGGCAGCCGGTCCTGGCGGCCGGCCAGGGGGCCTGAACATGCTGTTGTCCCTGCTGTGCCTCTCCACCCTGGTGCTCGGCCTCGCGCTCAGCCTCGTCGGCAGTACCCGCGAGGAACGCGAACAGGCCGCCCTGCTGCCATTCGCCGACGATCCCGAGGCCGCCCGCCGGGTCGCCCGGGATACCGGCAAGATCTGCCGGCAGGTGGTCCGCCCCCTCGAGGAATCCCGCGAGGCCGCCGGCCCGCCGTTCCTCGCCTGAACCGACTCCATCATCCAGGGATGGATGCCTCCAGCACGAAAGTGCCTTACGGGGCCGGCAACGGCCCCTTTCTTTCGCTTCGAAGAGTTCCATGAACGACTCCCCCAGCACCGCCGTACGCACCTGGCTGAAAGGCTTCCGCCCCCTGACCCTGAACGCTCGACCGCGCGACTGCCTGCGCGCCGGACTCGGTGCCTGCATCGGCGCGCTCGCCGCGGTATTCGCCTGCCAGGCGTTGTTCGGCAGCGAACTGGCGCTGCGCCTGGCAGCGCCGCTCGGCGCATCCGCCGTACTACTGTTCGCCCTCGCCTCCAGCCCCCTGGCGCAACCCTGGTCGATGCTCGGCGGCAACCTGGTCGCCGCCCTGGCCGGCGGCCTCAGCGCCTATTGGTTCGGACACGATCTGGCCCCGGCCCTGGTCGGCATGGCCCTCGGCATGCTGCTGATGTTCGCCCTGCGCTGCCTGCATCCGCCGAGCTGCGCGCTGGCCCTGAGCGTGGCCCTCAACCCGTCCCTGAGCGAACTCGGCATCGACGTGGTCTGGCCGATCCTGCTCTCCACCCTGGTGCTGATCGGCTGCGCGCTGCTCTACAACAACCTGATGCGCTCTCCCTACCCGCGCCCCTACCAGTCGCCGCGGGCCAATCTCCATGGCACCCGCGACCTGGCGCCGAGCGCGCGTACGGACTTCTCCGCCCGGGACCTGGACCAGGCGCTGCAGGATTTCGGCGAATACGTCGACATCACCCGCGACGATCTCGAGCGACTGATCCACCATACCGAGCGCTACGCCTTGCGCCGGCGCATGGGCGAGCTGACCGCGGCACGGATCATGTCCCGCGACGTGCAGACCGCCAGCACCGAGACCTTCATCGACGACGCCTGGAAGCAGTTGCAGGAACACCGTCTGAAGGCCCTGCCGGTGCTCGACGAGCATCGGCGGCTGGCCGGCATCGTCACCCAGAGCGACCTGCTCAAGCACTTCCGCCCCGACGGCAGCCCGTTCAAGCGCCTGCGCTTCCTGCGCGGGACCAAGCTGAAGACGATCATGACCACCCCGGTGGTCTGCGTACAGGCCGACACCCACGCCGTCGAACTGGTCTCGCTGCTATCCGACGAAGGCCTGCACTGCCTGCCGGTGCTCAACGAGGCCGGCTACCTGGTCGGCATCGTCAGCCAGACCGACCTGATCGCCGCGCTCTACCGCAACTGGCTGCAGCACCTGGGCCAGGCCGATCAGATCACGTAGTCCCAGCGCTGCGACCAGTCGCTGTCCTCGCGGACCACTTCGCGCAGCAACTGGAACGCATGGCGCAGGGTCGGCGACAGGCGCTCGCGGGAGTACACCAGGTAGGTCGGGTAGGCGAACTCCGGCGCCTGCTCGACCCGTTGCAGGGTGCCGCCATCCAGGTAGCTGCTCACCACCCGGGTACGGAAATAACCGCTGCCGCCGTTCTGCATGATGTACTGCAGGGCCAGCGGACCGAGGTTGCAGGCCAGCGCGGCCTTGGCCCGGTCCGGCAGCGCGGCATCGTGCTGGCTGCGGAAATCCGGGCCCCAGTCGACATACAGATAAGGCTCCGCGGATAGCACGGAACGCACCATCACCAGCTTTTCCTCCAGCAACTGCTCGACCTGCAGCCCCGGCCAGTATTCCGGCTGGTAGACCAGCGCGGCGTCCAGCGCGCCCTGCTCCAGTTGCTTGAGCAGGTCGGCACCCTGGCCGATCTCGACCCGCACGGCGTGGCCGGGAATCGCCTCGCGCAGGCGCCGCATCCAGTTCAGCAGCAGCGGATTGCACAGGCTGACCTCGCCGCCGAGGTTGAGCAGGTTGCGGAAGCCGTCCGGCAGCGGCAGGTCGCGTCGCGCCGCATCCCAGGTCTGCACCAGTTGGCTGGCGTAGCCGAGGAAGTGCTCGCCGTCGGCGGTCAGGCGCGCGCCCGCGCGGTTGCGCACGAACAGCCGGCAGCCGAGTTGCCCTTCGAGGTTCTGGATGCGCGCGGTGACGGCGGTCTGGGTCAGGTGCAGGCGTTCCGCGGCAGCGACGAAGCTACCGCTGCGGGCGATCTCCAGGAAGGTACGGGCGAGGTCGATATCCATGCGAAGCGGTCCGCTGCCACAGGTGGGCCGCCATTCTAGGCTGTGCAGGCGCGGGCGGCGAGCGCAAGGCGGCCTGGCCGCCCTCCTGGAAATCTGCGACAAAACACCGCGCCTAGCCGCTTCGGCACGCCTAAACCCTTCGAAAAAGCGACAACCTGTTGCACAAACGCGCCACGCCGTGACTTTTTCGCTTTCGAAAGCATCAGTTAGCGTGACCGAACACGGTGGAGCCGGGAAGCGCCACCCATGTTCCACACAGACATGAACGAGAGAGACCGACTCCCATGAACGCTACGCTCCGTTTCAACGAGGCTTTGCTGATCACCGGGCGCGCCTTCCAGCCATACCAGTGCGTTGCCTGGTCCGAGCTAGGCAGTGACGGCGGCCTGAGCCTGTCCGTAGTCGATCGCACCGGCACCCGCCTGCTGGGCCGTGCGCGCATTCCGAGCTCCGCCTACTCCGATCCGGAGCAGCTTGCCGGCCTGCTGCAACAGGCACGCGAAGAACTCAGCCACAACGGCTACAACCTGCAGGACTGGAGTATGCCCAGCCAAGGCTGAGCCGTTCCATACGACGAAAGGCGCCCACGGGCGCCTTTTTTCGTTTCCTCTATTCGAGGCGGTCGTGCTGCCGGAACGCCACGCGCACCGCGTTGCGCCCTGCATCCTTGGCCTCGTAGAGCGCGCGATCGGCCTCGCGATAGAGCGCGTCCAGGCCCATGCCGGAGGTCGAATAGGCCACCCCCAGGCTGATGGTCAGGTAGGGGCCGGCGCTGGAGCCCAGGTGCTCGATGCCCAGCGCCTCCACCGCCTGCCGCAGGCGCTCGGCGATGGCCAGGGTGTTGCCCTCCTCGCTGTCGTAGAGCAACACGGCGAACTCCTCCCCGCCCAGGCGCGCGGCGATATCCAGCGGCCGCCGCGCGCCCTGCCGGAGCACGACGCCAAGCTGGCGCAGGGCGGCATCGCCGGCCGGATGCCCGTAGTGGTCGTTGTAAGCCTTGAAGTCGTCGACATCCACCAGGATCAGCGCCACCCCCTTTTCCTCGCGGGCGCCCTGCTCCAGGGCCCGCTGGGCGAGCAGCTCGTAGTAGCGCCGGTTGACCAGGCCGGTGAGGCTGTCCTGTTCGGCCATCATGCCCAGCAGCCGCCGGCCGAGGAACTGCTCGCGCTGGGCGTAGTCCTGCAGGTACAGGGCGAACGAACAGATCAAGACCACCAGGCCGTTGTAGAGCGTATTCAGCAGGTTGGTGCGCAGGTTCTCTTCGCCGCCGAAGAGCAGGAATACCGCCAGGTTCAGGGCCAGGCACAGCAACGCCAGGCGCACGCAGGCCCAGAACGCCAGGCCGAGCGGGAAGAACACCGCGAGGATGCCCAGGGTCGCGCCCAACTGGGTGAAGCGTGGCACCCCATGCCACTCGAACAGCACGTCGCAGGCCAGCACCGCCAGGTTGATCAGCAGCAGGCAGTAGGGCGCGATGGCATCGCCGACCTTGCGCAGGCTGGGCAGGAAGGCCGCCGGCCAGACCACCAGCAGCAGGCCGATCATTCCCAGGCGCACGCCCAGCAGTTGCTCGAACAGGTTGGGATGCAGGCGGATGTCCACCATCAACCAGTCGGCCACGATGAACAGCGTCCAGATCAGGAACGCCACCCCGATGGCAGCACGCCGCTGCATCAGCGAGTTCCAACTGAGAAACTCGCGAAACTCGTTTTCCAGCTCCTTTTCGAACCGCAACCAACGAAAACCGTTGCGCAACTGGCGCGCATACGGATTATCCGGCAGACCAGCCTGTACCAGGCCGTCGCGTGCAAGCATGCTGACTCCCCTACCTCGGACCGAACGCTGGAACAGGCCTGGACGACAATACCCTGGCGCCTCTACAGCGATGAGTCAAAAAGCCATCACCCGTTACCAGACAATAGGGCATGCGGCGTGCCGAGGCGATACCAGCCATCGGCGCAGCGGGACGCCCCGGCGAGCGAATGGCAAGATCCGTGGGCCAACTGGCATTGCGGCCAGGTCCGAAGGACGCCAGACTGCCGCCATCGCCATGAGGTCATGCCATGCCCGAACCACGCCTGATTGCCTGCCTGATCTATCCCGACGTGATGAGCCTGGACGTGACCGGACCGCTGCAGGTATTCGCCTCGGCCAACGTCGAACGCCAGCGCCAGGGTCTGCCGCCTTTCTACCGGATACAGGTGCTCGGCGAGCGTAGCGAAGCGGTGCCCAGTTCCGCGGGCATCCGCATCTGCGCCGACCTCGCCTGGCGCGACTGTCCGCCGGAAAGCCTGGACACCCTGTTGGTGCCCGGCGGCCTCGGTGTCGAGGCGCAGACCCGCAACGCCGACCTGCTCGCCTGGCTGAAAGCCGCCGAACCGCGCATACGGCGGCTCGGCTCGGTGTGTTCGGGAGCGCTGATCCTGGCCGCCGCCGGGGTTCTCGACGGGCACCCGGCGACCACCCACTGGGCCGACGTGGCGACGCTGCGCCAGGGGTTTCCCGGCGTCCATGTGCAAGGCGACCGCCTGCACACCTACGACCCGCGGTGCCGCGACGGCGACGCCCACATCTTCACCTCGGCCGGCGTCACGGCGGGAATCGACCTGGCCCTGGCGCTGGTCGAGGCCGACCTCGGCCGCAGCCTGGCGCTCAGCGTCGCGCGACGCCTGGTGATGTTCCTCAAGCGTCCTGGCGGCCAGGCCCAGTTCAGCGCCTGGCTGACCCCGGAACCGAGCCGCACCCCGCGCCTGGCCGCGCTGCTGGAGTGGATTCCCGCCAACCTCGCCGGCGACCTGTCCCTGGAAGCCCTCGCCGACCGGGCCTGCATGAGCCCGCGTACGCTGTCCCGGGTATTTCTCCAGGAACTGGGCGTGGCGCCCGGTCGCTACGTCGAGCGGGTTCGCCTGGAGGCCGCGCGCGCCCTGCTGCAGGACGCCCAGGCATCGATCGCCACGGTGTCCCGGCTGTGCGGCTTCGGCCATCCGGAAAACCTCCGGCGGACGTTCCACAAGCATCTTTCGGTCAGCCCCCAGGAATACGCCGAACGCTTCGGCATGCTGGCCTGACGCTCCCATCGAGGACCTTCCCATGCTGGAACTGCGCCCCAACTGCGAGTGCTGCGACCGCGACCTGCCCGGCGACAGCGGCGACGCGCTGATCTGCACCTTCGAGTGCACCTTCTGCCGCGACTGCGCGACGACCCGCCTGGGCGGCCAATGCCCGAACTGCGGCGGCGAACTGCTGGCCCGGCCAAGGCGTCCGCGGGATGCGCTGGTCCGTCAGCCCGCCTCCAGCCGGCGCGTCGTCAGGCCCGGCGGTTGTCCGGAGTGACGCCATGCTGCTACGCAACCCGACCCTGCTCCTGCTGTTCTGCGGCCAGGCCCTGTACTGGTCCTGTTCGCTGATCGGCATAACCCTGACCGCCCTGGTCGGCGTCCAGCTGGCGCCGTTGAACAGCCTGGCCACCCTGCCCCTGGCCCTGCTGGTGCTGGGCAACCTGCTGGCGGTGCAGCCGTTGTCGCACTTCATGCAGCGCCACGGCCGACGTCCCGGGCTGATGCTCGGCGCCGGCGGCGGCGTGCTCGGCGGCCTGGTCTGCGCCGCCGGTGTCTGGACTGGCGATTTCCTCTGGTTCTGTCTCGGCGCGCTGGGCATCGGGGTCTACCAGGCCTCGGCCATGTACTACCGGTTCGCCGCGCTGGAGGCGGTGGATGCCGGGCGGAAAGGCCGCGCCAGCGCCTACGTGCTCGCCGGCGGAGTACTCGCCGCGCTGCTGGCGCCGAGCCTGGCGCTGTGGTCGCGCAACGCGCTGGCCCAGCCCTTCGTCGGCGCCTATCTGCTGATCGCCGTGCTGGCCCTCGCCGGCCTGCTGCTGATGGCCCTGCTCCGCGAAGGCCAGGCGCCACGCCCGGCACGGCTCGCCTGGCGCGACATAGGCGGCCTGTTGCGGCGGCCGGTGGTCCGCGCGGCCATCGCCTGCACCGCGGCCGGACACGGGTTGATGATCCTGATCATGAACGCCACGCCGCTGGCCATGAGCTTCTGCGGCCTGCCGCTGGAACAGTCGAGTCGGGTCATCCAGTGGCACGTGCTGGGAATGTTCCTTCCGGCGTTCTTCGCCGGAGCGCTGGTCGACCGCATCGGCAACCGTCGCGTCGCCCTGCTCGGCGCGTTCCTGCTCGCCGCAAGTGCCGGCATCGCCCTGGGCGGGCAGTCGGTCATGCATTTTCTGCTCAGTTCGCTGGCCCTGGGCAGCGGCTGGAACCTGATGCTCATCGCCGGCACCACCCTGCTCGGCGAGGGCCACGCCGAAAGCGAGCGCGGCGCCGCGCAAGGATTGATGGAGCAAGGCAACAGCCTGGTGGCGGCGCTGATGTCGTTCGGCTCCGGCGCCCTGATCACCAGCCTTGGCTGGAACGCGGTGAACCTGCTGGTCTGGCCGGCGCTGCTGGTGGCGCTGGCACTGCTCTGGCCGGTACGGCGAACGCGGACGCTGTCGCGCTGAAACGCCGGCAACGAAAAAGGCGACCTTGCGGTCGCCTCTTCTGCTTTACGGAAACGCCTCAGTAGTAGGCGTTCTCCTTGTTGCTGTGGTCGGTCACGTCGCGCACGCCCTTCAGTTCGGGAATACGCTCGATCAGGGTCTTCTCGACGCCATCCTTGAGGGTCATGTCGACCATCCCGCAGCCCTGGCAACCGCCGCCAAAACGCAACACGGCGATGTTGTCCTCGACCACGTCGACCAGGCTCACCTGTCCGCCGTGGCTGGCCAGGCCGGGATTGATCTCGGTCTGCAGGTAGTAGTTGATGCGTTCGGTGATCGGGCTGTCCTCGTTGACCATCGGCACCTTGGCGTTCGGCGCCTTGATGGTCAACTGGCCGCCCATGCGGTCGGTGGCGTAGTCCACCACCGCGTCTTCGAGGAAGGGCTCGCTGACCGCATCGATCCAGGCAGTGAAGTCCTTCAGGGCGATGGCGGTGTCCTCGACCTTTTCCTCGCCCGGCTTGCAGTAGGCGATGCAGGTTTCCGCGTACTGGGTACCCGGCTGGGTGATGAAGATACGAATGCCGATACCCGGGGTGCTCTGCTTCTCCAGCAACTCGGCCAGATACGCTTGGGCAGCTTCGGTAATGGTGATGGCGCTCATGGCAACTCCTCGCAAATATGCCGACAGTTTACGCCAATCGGTACTTGCGGATAAAGCCCTAGTAAATTAGTAGGAATAATTCGCGATAACCGACCCGCCCCTTGCGGAGCGGGTCGCGAGACTCAGAGGTTCTCGTAGCGATTCATGTCCAGCGCGCCCGCCTCGACCGGCTCGGTTTCGCGGAGGTACGCCTCGAGATCGTGGAAGTAGCTCCAGAACCGCGGATTGCTGCGGCGCACGCCCCAGCGTTCGACCACCTTGTCGAAGTCCTCGCTACTCTTCGCCGCCTCCAGGGCGCCGACGAAGGCCTCGGCATCCGTCGCCGGCAGATCGAACATGAAGTTCGGGTAGCTGGACAGCACGCCCGGGTAGATCGTCAGGGTGTCCAGGCCCGGCTGGTAGCGCAGCGACTCGCCGAGCATGAAGGCGACATTGCTGTGCGCGCGGTTGCGCAGCACGGTATAGACCTCGCGCTTGCCGCTGGACGTACGTATCCGCAGCATGGTCGCCTCGGGGAAGCGCTCGATGACCTTGAGGCCGGCCGCCGGCCGGCTGACCAGGCGACTGAAGGCCTGCTCGGCGTCCTGCAGTTCGCGGTCGATGCCCGGTCGATAGCAGTTGCCGTCCAGGCAGCGGTTGATCGGGTCGGGGCGCGCATTGAGGTCGCCGTAGCGACGCAGCAGTTCTTCGGCGAAGGCCTTCTTCGGCTGCTTCTCCGGCAATCCCAGCGCGCTCGGCGTGTCATCGTCGAAGGCCTGGTAGTCCATCCACATCTTCAGCTTGCCGCTGTTCTGGTACCAGTCGTCAAGCAACGGCTGGCGCGCGTCGACCGGCATCAAGCGGAGGAAGTTCTGCTCGGCGCCGTTGCGGATCAGGTCGAAGTACAGGCGCGTCTGCGCCTGGTGCGAGACGTTGCCGAAGACATCGAAGTTCACCACCAGCCCGTAGTAGGTTCGCTCGAACAGCGGGTAGTCCATCAGCCACAGGGTCTGCGGTACCTCGCCAAGCAGGCCCTTGCGCACCGAGGCGCTGTCGAACTGGCGGAAGATGCTCAGCAGGGCGTTGTCGTTGCCGTGCCAGATCGTGTTCCAGGTCGGCGGCGGCGCGTCGGCGTAGACGTCCTGGCGCAGGTCTTCGTACTCGTTGCGCTTGTCCCGGTAGGCGCTCCACAGGCCGAGCAGGTTCTTCAGCTCGTCGATCTGCCCCGGCAAGGCCAGCAGCGGCTCGCTCTGCGCGCGGAAGTTGGCGTCGGTGACGAACAGGTCCTGCTCGGGGTCCTGGAATACCACCCAGAAGTTGTCGCGGATCACGTCGGTAGCGATCTGTCCACGGCACACCGGCCCGCGGATGAAGGTACGGGTGAAGTATTCGGCGTTGTCCAGCATGAACTGGTAGCGCGCCCGTGGCGGGATCGCGGCGAAGGTGACGAACGGGTTGGCGCGGCTCTGCACGCCGTAGCCGGGAACCTTGTCGGTGTTCCACTGGGTGCCGAAGAACAGCTCCTGGACGCGTTCCAGCTTCTTCGCCGTCAGCGGATAGGTGATGTGCGTCTTGTGGACGATCACGCCCTGGATCGGCCAGAGGCGGTAATAGAAGCTGTTGCCCGGATCGTCGTTGGGACGCCGGGTCGGGATCGGGTCGATCGGCTGGCCGCTGGGCGTGCGCGAACGCACCAGCTGGAAGAAGTGGCCGGGCGCGCCCTGCTCCGGGAAATACAGGTGCGCCAGGAACAGGTGCTCGTAGAGCCAGCGCGAGACCAGGCTCTGCTTGGCCCCAGGCTGGTTGAGGAAACGCTCCCAGCTGGCCACCTGGCGCGCCTCGGCGGCGGTCGGCCGCAACGGCTGCTGGTCGACCGGGGCGCCCGCGGCCAGCCACTTCTGCAAGGTGGCGTATTCGTCGTCGCTCAGCCCGGCCACCGCGAAAGGCATGCCGGAACCTGGGTTCTTGCGGATGAACGCATCGATGCTGGCCGGCGTCGGGCACTGGTTGGCGCGGCTGATCGAAATGTCCAGGCCTTCGGGGATCTTCGCATTCGGCTGCAACGGCTGGCTGTGGCCAAGCTCGAGCATCCGCGCCATCAGTGCGGCCTGGCCGTCCTGCGGTTCGAGCACCGACCAGAAGTCCTTGCGCCGCCAGGCGTCGGCACCGTGCGCATCGAGGTACAGGCGGGTGGTTTCCTGCGCCTTGGTCCGCGTGCCGTCGTAGACCGGCAGTTGGTTGGCGCCGCGCTGCGCGCCCTCGGCGCTGCTCAGGTTGAGCTGGCAGGGCGAATCGTAGCAGGCGTGGCAGGCGACGCATTTGGCGGTAAAGATCGGCTGGACGTCACGGCTATAGGAAATTTCAGCAGCGGAAACAGACTGGATAAAAGACGACAAAACGAAGGCCAACCCAACCAACGGTCTTGGCAACATGAACCACTCCTCACTCGGCGACGGGCGATTCTAGCAAACCCGCCTCTCTACGCCGCACTTTCACAACGGCGGGCGAACGCGCCCCGGACATGAGCCGCCATTTCGCCAGCATTCCACCGGCTTCGGCCGCCACGTATGCTAGCCGGGCTCCCAGGCCCGCCCTGGCGATCAAGGACGATGACTTCGAGGAAACAGGGATATGTTTCGACTCGCCGCGCCCCATCCGCGCCGGTTCGCGTGCGCCCCACGTCCCCTCTTCGCCGCTTTCCGCCTGCTGTCGTCAGGCGGCGCTTCCGTTCGCGCCCGGCGCGGCCTGGTCCATCCTTTCGCCGCCCTGGCGGCCCAACGGAGAACCCGCCCCATGAAACTGCTCGCCGGCAGCTTCGCCGCTCTCTTCCTGAGCCTTTCGGCCCAGGCGGCGGACTGTACTTTCACCCAGCTGGAAATCGTGCCCCAGTTCGGCTCGCCGAACATGTTCGGCGGCGAGGACGAGCACGTCCGCGTGATGTTCAGCAACGAGGATCCCAACGACGACAACCCCGATGCCTTTCCCGAACCGCCGGTCTACCTGGCCGACCGCGACAGCGGCAACGATTGCCGCATAGAGGACGGCGGCATCTGGTCGCGCGGCGGCGTGTTCCTGAGCCAGGACGGTCGGCGCGTGCTGATGCATGAATTCAGCGGCTCCAGCGCCGAGCTGGTGTCCTACGACAGCGCCACCTGCAAGGTGGTGCACCGCGAGGACATCTCCGGCCAGCGCTGGGCGGTGGACAAGGACGGGCTGCGCCTGGGTCAGAAATGCTCGGGCGAATCCGTCGACAGCTGCGCGAAGATCGTGAAGCGTTCGCTCGCGCCGTTCTGCCAGACCGCAAAGAAATGATCCGGGCCGGAGCGCCCCTTATCGACACGCATAGGTGATACATGGACAGTCTCGATCAATGCATCGTCAACGCCTGCAAGAACAGCTGGGACAAGAGCTACCTGGCCGGCACCCCGAACAAGGACAACTGTTCCGGCTTCGTCCAGTCGGTGGCCGCCGAGCTGGGCGTACCGATGCCCCGCGGCAACGCCAACGCCATGGTCGACGGCCTGGAGCAGAGCTGGACCAAGCTCGCCTCCGGCGCCGAGGCCGCGCAGAAGGCGGCCCAGGGCTTCCTGGTGATCGCCGGCCTGAAGGGCCGCACCTACGGGCACGTCGCGGTGGTCATCAGCGGTCCGCTGTATCGGCAGAAGTACCCGATGTGCTGGTGCGGCAGCATCGCCGGCGCGGTCGGCCAGAGCCAGGGCCTGAAGTCGGTCGGCCAGGTGTGGAATCGCACCGACCGCGACCGCCTCAACTACTACGTCTACTCCCTGGCCAGTTGCAGCCTGCCCAGGGCCAGTTGATTCAGGCCGTGCTGCGAATGAGCCAGACTCATTCGCAGCACGATTCCCCACGAGCATCCCGACTCCACTCGGCCGTCCCTTCGCCGCCCGCCTGCGCACTCCGACCTCCGCATTCCGCCCGTATACTGCGACAAAACGGCGCCAGGGATTTTTCCGGCCCGCGAATGAACATCCTTCAACTTGAATGAAATTCATGGTCCGACCACCCCCGGCCGGAAAGCCCCTGCCTTTGTTATGCTTTTCACCTTTCCGCCCACTGACGCCAGGTCCATCCATGTCCAGCCCGCTCACCGATCGCAGCGCCCGCCTGCAAGCCCTCCAGCACGCCCTCAGGGAACGTATCCTGATCCTCGATGGCGGCATGGGCACCATGATCCAGAGCTACAAGCTGGAAGAGGCCGACTACCGCGGCGAGCGCTTCGCCGACTGGCCGAGCGACGTGAAAGGCAACAACGACCTCTTGCTGCTGAGCCGCCCGGACGTGATCCAGGCCATCGAGAAGGCCTACCTCGACGCCGGCGCCGACATCCTCGAGACCAACACCTTCAACGCCACCCAGGTGTCCCAGGCCGACTACGGCATGCAGTCGCTGGCCTACGAACTCAACGTCGAAGGGGCGCGCCTGGCCCGCCAGGTGGCGGACGCGAAGACCGCCGAGACCCCGGACAAGCCGCGTTTCGTCGCCGGCGTGCTCGGCCCGACCAGCCGCACCTGCTCGATTTCCCCGGACGTGAACAACCCCGGCTACCGCAACGTCACCTTCGACGAACTGGTGGAGAACTACGTCGAGGCGACCCGCGGCCTGATCGAAGGCGGCGCCGACCTGATCCTGATCGAGACCATCTTCGACACCCTCAACGCCAAGGCGGCGATCTTCGCCGTCCAGGGCGTGTTCGAGGAACTCGGCGTGGAGCTGCCGATCATGATCTCCGGAACCATCACCGACGCCTCCGGCCGCACCCTGTCGGGCCAGACCACCGAGGCCTTCTGGAACTCGGTGCGGCATGCCCGGCCGATCTCGGTAGGCCTGAACTGCGCCCTCGGCGCCAAGGAATTGCGGCCGTACATCGAGGAACTGTCGACCAAGGCCGACACTCATGTCTCGGCCCACCCCAACGCCGGCCTGCCGAACGCCTTCGGCGAATACGACGAATCGCCGGCGGAAATGGCCGTGGTGGTCGAGGAATTCGCCGCCGCCGGCTTCCTCAATATCGTCGGCGGCTGCTGCGGCACCACCCCGGCGCACATCGAGGCGATCGCCAAGGCAGTGGCCAAGTACCCGCCGCGGGCCATCCCGGAGATTCCCCGGGCCTGTCGCCTGTCCGGCCTGGAGCCGTTCACCATCGACCGCAGCTCGCTGTTCGTCAACGTCGGCGAGCGCACCAACATCACCGGTTCGGCCAAGTTCGCCCGGCTGATCCGCGAGGAAAACTACGCGGAAGCTCTCGAGGTCGCCCAGCAGCAGGTGGAAGCCGGCGCCCAGGTGATCGACATCAACATGGACGAAGGCATGCTGGACTCGAAGGCGGCCATGGTCACCTTCCTCAACCTGATCGCCTCCGAGCCCGACATCTCGCGCGTGCCGATCATGATCGACTCCTCCAAGTGGGAAGTGATCGAGGCCGGCCTGAAGTGCATCCAGGGCAAGGGCATCGTCAACTCGATCTCGATGAAGGAAGGCGTCGAGGCCTTCAAGCACCATGCCCGCCTGTGCAAGCGCTACGGCGCCGCGGTGGTGGTGATGGCCTTCGACGAGGACGGCCAGGCCGACACCCAGGCGCGCAAGGAAGAAATCTGCAAGCGCTCCTACGACATCCTGGTCGACGAAGTCGGCTTCCCACCGGAAGACATCATCTTCGATGCGAACATCTTCGCCATCGCCACCGGCATCGAGGAACACAACAACTACGCGGTCGATTTCATCAACGCCTGCGCCTACATCCGCGACCACCTGCCCTACGCCCTGAGCTCGGGCGGGGTGTCCAACGTGTCCTTCTCGTTCCGCGGCAACAACCCGGTACGCGAGGCGATCCACTCGGTGTTCCTCTACTACGCGATCCGCAACGGCCTGACCATGGGCATCGTCAACGCCGGCCAGCTGGAAATCTACGACGAGATTCCGAAAGCGCTGCGCGACCGGGTCGAGGACGTGGTGCTCAACCGCACGCCCGAGGCCACCGAGGCCCTGCTGGCGATCGCCGACGACTACAAGGGCGGCGGCGCGGTCAAGGAGGCCGAGGACGAGGAATGGCGCAGCTACAGCGTCGAGAAGCGCCTCGAGCATGCGCTGGTCAAGGGCATCACCACCTGGATCGTCGAGGACACCGAGGAATGCCGCCAGCAGTGTGCGCGTCCCATCGAGGTCATCGAAGGTCCGCTGATGTCCGGGATGAACGTGGTCGGCGACCTGTTCGGCGCCGGCAAGATGTTCCTCCCGCAGGTGGTCAAGTCCGCGCGAGTGATGAAGCAGGCGGTGGCCCACCTGATTCCCTTCATCGAGGCGGAGAAAGGCGACAAGCCGGAAGCCAAGGGCAAGATCCTGATGGCCACGGTGAAGGGCGACGTGCACGACATCGGCAAGAACATCGTCGGCGTGGTGCTCGGCTGCAACGGCTATGACGTGGTCGACCTCGGCGTGATGGTGCCGGCGGAGAAGATCCTGCAGACCGCCATCGCCGAGAAATGCGACATCATCGGCCTGTCTGGCCTGATCACGCCGTCGCTGGACGAGATGGTCCACGTCGCCAAGGAAATGCAGCGGCAGAATTTCCAGTTGCCGCTGATGATCGGCGGCGCCACTACCTCGAAGGCGCATACCGCGGTGAAGATCGATCCGCAGTACAGCAACGACGCGGTGGTCTACGTCACCGACGCCTCGCGCGCGGTAGGCGTGGCCACCAGCCTGCTGTCCAAGGAGCTGAAGGCCGACTACGTGGCCCGCACCCGCGCCGACTACGCGGTGGTCCGCGAACGCACGGCCAACCGCAGCGCCCGCACCGAGCGGCTGAGCTACGAACAGGCGATCGCCAACAAGCCGGCGTTCGACTGGGCCGGCTACCAGGCGCCGACGCCTTCCTTCACCGGCGTCAGGGTGCTCGACGAGATCGACCTCGCGGTGCTCGCCGAGTACATCGACTGGACGCCGTTCTTCATTTCCTGGGACCTGGCCGGCAAGTACCCGCGCATCCTCACCGACGAGGTGGTCGGCGAGGCCGCCACCTCGTTGTTCAACGACGCCCAGGCGATGCTGAAGAAGCTGATCGACGAGAAGCTGATCAAGGCCCGTGCGGTGTTCGGCTTCTGGCCGGCCAACCAGGTCGAGCACGACGACCTGGAGGTCTACGGCGCCGATGGCGAGACCCTCGCCACCCTGCACCACCTGCGGCAGCAGACGATCAAGCCGGACGGCAAGCCGAACCTGTCGCTGGCCGATTTCGTCGCGCCGAAGGAAAGCGGCGTGCGCGACTACATCGGCGGCTTCATCACCACCGCCGGGATCGGCGCCGAGGAAGTGGCCAAGGCGTACGAAGCCAAGGGCGACGACTACAACAGCATCATGGTCAAGGCGCTCGCCGACCGCCTCGCCGAAGCCTGCGCCGAGTGGTTGCACGAGCGGGTGCGCAAGGAGTACTGGGGCTACGCCCGCGACGAACACCTCGACAACGAGGCCTTGATCAAGGAGCAATACGTCGGCATCCGCCCGGCACCGGGCTACCCGGCCTGCCCCGACCATACCGAGAAAGGCACTCTGTTCGAACTGCTCGATCCGCAGGGCCTGTCCGGCGTCAGCCTGACCGAGCACTACGCGATGTTCCCGGCCGCGGCGGTCAGCGGTTGGTATTTCGCCCACCCGCAGG
Source organism: Pseudomonas sp. PS1(2021) (assembly GCF_020405165.1). Lineage (NCBI taxonomy): Bacteria > Pseudomonadati > Pseudomonadota > Gammaproteobacteria > Pseudomonadales > Pseudomonadaceae > Pseudomonas > Pseudomonas sp. PS1(2021). Next base: position 2,607,868 of record NZ_CP084484.1, read on the forward strand.
CGCAGTACTTCGCGGTCGGCAAGATCGACAAGGACCAGGTGGAACGCTACAGCCAGCGCAAGGGCCAGGAAGCCAGCGTCAGCGAGCGCTGGCTGGCGCCGAACCTTGGCTACGATGACTGACCAGGAAGGCGACGATGAAATTCCTCACTCCCGAGCAGATGGAAAAGCCGCGCAAGCGCCGCCTGCGCAAGAAACTGCGCCTGGGCGAGTTCCAGGAGTTCGGCTTCAGCTTCGAACTGACCTACGACCGCAACGCCCTCTCCCACGACGATGCGCTGGACCATCTGATCGACTTCGTCGAGGCCCAGGGCTGGGTGTTCGGCGGTGGCGGCTCGCCGGAACAGGCGGAGATCAGCGGCTACCTGTGCCTGGCGCGGGTCGGCAGCCTGGACGAGGCGGACCGGGAAAGCGCCCGCCTGTGGCTGGAAGCCCAACCCTGGTGCAAGACCTTCGAGGTCGGCCCGTTGAGCGACTGCTGGCACAACTTCTTCGAGTGAAACCGGCGCCGGCATGACCTGGCCTGGCGCCGGCAGGCGCGAAGCTGCGACCTACACCCGGATCAGGCGCGGTTCATGCCCCGTGTGGGCGAGGAAAGCCAGCAGGTCTGCGTAGCGGATGCACTCGGTGGCGGTATTCACCAACGGGTGGAAACCGAGCAACTGGTCCTGGCGGATGGCATCGTCGAGCAACACCTCGACCCTGTGCTGCGGATCGTTGACCAGCGCGAAAGGCGTCACGCAGCCCAGTTCAACGCCGAGGTATTCGCGCAGGCGCTCGACCGAGGCGAACGACAGGCGGCTTTCGCCGATCTGTTCGGCGATGCCCGGCAGGTCGGCCTCCTTGCGCTCGTCGAGCAGCACCAGGTAGTGGCGAGTACCCTTGCGGTTGCGCAGGAACAGGTTCTTGATGCCCTGGTCGGGCAATTCGATGCCCTGCGCGTAATATTCCTCGATGGAGGAGATCGCGGGATGCTCGACCCGCTGGCTGTCGATGGCCAGCTCGCGGAGCAACGCCAGAAGCGCCTGCTCGTCCATTTTCGCACTCATGGGACGCGCGCCCTCAGGTGAACTGCGAACCGGAACGGCGCACGAACTTGATCGACCACTTGAAGTTCGGCTTGCGCGTCACGCTGATCGGGCGCCGCGTCACGGTATCGATGGTGATGTTCCAGAACCCGGTGCTGGGCACCTTGATCTTCGCCGGGAAGCGGTCGAAGGCGCCGCCATGGTAGCTATGCCGCCCGCCATTCTTGAAACTGCGGAAATTGGCGTCGTTCATCAGGCGGATATTGCATTGCTGCGAGCACTCGATGACCACGATGTCGTCTTCGTTGAGGTGTTCGCGCTGGTGGACGAATTTCATGGAACGGTTCCGTTGCTGCGGTGGAGCGGAGCGCAACGATAGCACGTCGGCGCCGGCCATACCGCCTCATGACGGGCAATGGTAGGATGCGCGCCCCATGCGTAGCCAAGACCTCCACCAGCGCCTCGCCGATCTCGGCGCCAAGCCCCTGCATTGCGGGAGGATCGTCCGCGCCTGGCTGCAGGGCCGCGCCCTCGATGCCTGCACCGCCCGCCAGCGGGCCGAGGACTTCCTGCCGCTGGGCGTACGCCATGGTCTGCCCCAGGTAGCAGCGGAACTGGAAGGCATCGCCCGCCTGCACAGCGAGCATCCGGCGAGCGACGGCTCGTCGCGCCTGCTGGTGGAACTGGCCGACCGGCAGATGGTGGAAAGCGTGCTGCTGCCGCGCGGTGGGCTGTGCGTCTCGACCCAGGTCGGCTGCGCGGTCGGCTGCGTGTTCTGCATGACCGGCCGCAGCGGCCTGCTGCGCCAGGTCGGCAGCCTGGAGATGGTCGCCCAGGTGGTCCTGGCGCGCCGTCGGCGAGCGGTGAAGAAAGTGGTGTTCATGGGCATGGGCGAGCCGGCGCACAACCTCGACAACGTCCTCGAAGCCATCGACCTGCTCGGCACCGATGGCGGCATCGGCCACAAGAACCTGGTGTTCTCCACCGTCGGCGATCCCCGCGTGTTCGAGCGCCTGCCCCGGCAACGGGTGAAGCCCGCCCTCGCCCTGTCCCTGCACAGCACCCGCGCCGAACTGCGCCGGCAACTGTTGCCCAAGGCGCCGCCGCTGAGCCCGGAAGAACTGGTGGAAGCCGGCGAGGCCTACGCCCGCCGGGTCGACTATCCGATCCAGTACCAATGGACCCTGCTCGAAGGGATCAACGACAGCCTGGAGGAAATGGACGGCATCCTGCGCCTGCTCAAGGGCCGCTTCGCGGTGATGAACCTGATCCCCTACAACAGCATGGACGGCGACGCCTACCGGCGCCCGAGCGGGGAGCGGATCGTCGAGCTGGTGCGCTACCTGCACAGCCGCGGCGTGCTGACCAAGGTGCGCAACTCGGCCGGCCAGGACATCGACGGCGGCTGCGGGCAACTGCGCGCCAGAGCCACGCAGGGCACGGTGGAACGGCGCATCCCCGCCCGCCAGGCCTGAAGCCACCCTCCTCCCGCCAAGGGTCTAGACTCTCAGGGCAGGTATGGAAAAGGGAGGACCACCGATGGGTATCGAGACGGAAGAACCGAACCAGAAGCCGCCGACCTTCTGGCAGATGCTGCATAGCGTGATGGCTGCCGCCTTCGGCGTACAGAGCGGGCGAAACCGCGCCCGCGACTTCACCCACGGCAAGCCCGTGCACTTCATCATGCTGGGCCTGCTCTTCACCCTGGTGTTCGTGCTGTTGCTGGCCGGGATCGTGAAACTGGTGCTGAGCCTCAGCGGCCTGTGACCTCTGCGCCGCCGAGGCGGGCTTTCACTGGTGGCTGACCCAGAACACCGCGGTAGCCACCACCAGCAGGATCAGGACGAAGGCCGCGCGGGCGTCGACCACGCTGTCGCGGTTTTCCTGGGTTTTGCTCGGCTCGCTCATGACTCCCCCTGTTTCTTGTGGGTATCGGGACGAAGACATCGAAAGGCACTCTCCAGTTAAGACCAGCGCCGCCCATCGCTCAAGAAAGGCGCCGTTGCGAAGCGGTTATGCTTGCCTGGCGACTTAGTCTTTTTGGTTCTTACCATATACTCAAACATCACTTTTACGCATAAATATGAACTGGTATCGTGCGCCCACTCCGCGTGGAGCGCGTAGCCGTGCGCGCTGGTTAACGCAGTAAGCCGCATAGCCTGACAGCAGGAATATTCATGTACGTATACGACGAGTACGACCAACGGATCGTCGAGGACCGCGTCAAGCAGTTCCGCGACCAGACCCGCCGTTACCTGGCGGGTGAATTGACCGGTGAGGAGTTCCGCCCGCTGCGCCTGCAGAACGGTCTCTATATCCAGCGCTATGCCCCGATGCTGCGCATCGCCGTTCCCTATGGCCTGCTCTCCTCGCGCCAACTGCGCAAGCTGGCGCAGATCGCCCGCGACTACGACAAGGGCTACGCCCACATCAGCACCCGGCAGAACGTGCAGTTCAACTGGCCGGAGCTGGAAGACGTGCCGGAAATCCTCGCCGAGCTGGCCACCGTGCAGATGCACGCGATTCAGACCAGCGGCAACTGCATCCGCAACACCACCACCGACCAGTTCGCCGGCGTCGCCCGCGACGAGCTGGTGGACCCGCGCCCCTGGTGCGAGATCATCCGCCAATGGTCGACCTTCCACCCCGAGTTCGCCCACCTGCCGCGCAAGTTCAAGATCGCGGTGAACGGCGCGGTGAGCGACCGTGCCGCCATCGAAGTGCACGACATCGGCCTGGAGGCGGTGAAGAACGAGGCCGGCGAGCTCGGCTTCCGCGTCTCGGTCGGCGGCGGCCTGGGCCGAACCCCCATCGTCGGCAGCTTCATCAATGAATTCCTGCCCTGGCAGCACCTGCTCGGCTACCTGGATGCCATCCTGCGCGTCTACAACCGCTATGGCCGGCGCGACAACAAGTACAAGGCGCGGATCAAGATCCTGGTCAAGGCGCTGACCCCGGAAGTCTTCGCCGAGCGCGTCGAGGCCGAATGGGCCAACCTCAAGGACGGACCGAGCACCCTCACCGAGGCGGAAGTCCAGCGCGTCGCCGCGCATTTCGTCGATCCGGCCTACAAGGCCCTCGACGACCTCGACGAGTCCCTCGCCCGGCTCGACGCAGAGCACCCCGGCTTCGCCCGCTGGCGCGCACGCAACACCTTCGCCCACAAGAAGCCCGGCTACGTCGCCGTGACGCTCTCGCTGAAGCCCACCGGCACCGCGCCGGGAGACGTCACCGACAAACAGCTGGAGGCCATCGCCGATCTCGCCGACCGCTACAGCTTCGGCGAGGTGCGCAACAGCCATAACCAGAACATCATTCTCGCCGACGTCGAGCAGGGCGAACTCTTCGCCCTCTGGGGCGAACTCCGCGAACTGGGCTTCGCCACCCCCAACGTCGGCCTGCTGACCGACATCATCTGCTGCCCCGGCGGCGACTTCTGCTCCCTGGCCAACGCCAAGTCGATCCCGATCGCCGAAGCCATCCAGCGCCGCTTCGACAATCTCGACTATCTATTCGACATCGGCGACATCGACCTGAACATCTCCGGTTGCATGAACGCCTGCGGCCATCACCATGTCGGCCACATCGGCATCCTCGGGGTCGACAAGAAAGGCGCGGAGTTCTACCAGGTCTCCCTCGGCGGCAGCTCGGCGCGCGACGCCAGCCTCGGGCAGATCCTCGGCCCGTCCTTCGCCCAGGAGCAGATGGCCGACGTGATCGACAAGATCATCCAGGTCTACGTGGAACGCCGGACCGAGGAAGAACCCTTCATCGACACCTTCCGCCGTATCGGTATCGACCCGTTCAAGGAGCGCGTATATGCAGCGAATCATTAAGGACCGCCAGGTGGTCGACGACCGCTGGCACTTGCTGCCCAAGGACGCGACCCTGGAAAGCGTACCCAACAGCGACGACGTGATCATCCCGCTGGCCCTGTGGCTCGAGCACGGCCCGGCCCTGCGCGGCCGCGACGGCGGCCTGGGGGTCTGGCTGGACGCGGACGAGGAGCCGGAAAGCATCGCCGGCGACCTCGACAGGTTCCAGGTGATCGCGGTGAACTTCCCCGCCTTTACCGATGGCCGCGGCTTCAGCAGCGCGCGCCTGCTGCGCGAGCGCTACGGCTACAAGGGCGAGATCCGCGCGATCGGCGACGTGCTGCGCGACCAGTTGTTCTTCATGCGCCGCTGCGGCTTCGACGCCTATGCCATCCGTGCCGACCGCAGCCCGGAAGACGCCCTGGCCAGCCTGGACGACTTCAGCGAGGTCTACCAGACCTCGGTGGAGCAGCCTCTACCGCTGTTCCGCCGCCGCGGCTGACCCCCGCCCTGACGGAAAAGCCCCGCAGCCGCGGGGCTTTTTCATTCCCGAGGCCACGGACGCCTCAGGCCGCCCGCACGCTGTCCCACGCCACCTGCGCCAGCAGTTCGCGACAGTCGGCCAACGCCACCCGGGTTCGCCCGGCCAGCCACTGGCGGGCAAGGTCGTGGGCCGGGCCGATCACCACCGAAGCAAAGCAGTCGTCCGGCATCTCGCGGAACAGGCCCTCGGCCCGATATCCCGCCAGCGCCGCATGGATCCGTGCGAAGTGCGCCTGGTTGTCGGCCCGCAGGCGCTCGCCCAGCTCCCCCGCCTCCACCCGCCCGCGGCTGTGCAGGATGAAGCGTGCCCAGTCGGGATTCGCCACGACCCAGTCGATGTAGCTGGTGACCAGCAACCTGACCGTTTCCTCGGCGCTACGCGCCCTGGCGAAGCCGGCTTCGAGCAACGCCGCGTACTGGCCGATCCCGGCCAGGTAGAGTTCGCCATGGATGCGTTCCTTGTTGCCGAAATGGTGGTAGAGGCTACCGATGCTCGCTCCGGAACGGTCGCGGATCATCTCGATGGTGGTGGCGTCTACGCCATGCTCGCTGAAGCAGGCCAGGGCGGCCTGGAGAATCTCGTCTTTGCGGGAAGAACGGCCCATGTCGGTCCTTGTCGTTAATCGTCGAAACGCTGACTAGAATATTTTTCTAGAATAAATTTCTAACCTTCGTATACTGCCCCGGTGCGCACACATCTTCAATCCTGAAACGCCCGGAGTTTTCCATGAGTCAGATGATGCAGATGTACCAGCAGGTCGGCCCGGCCCAGTTCAGCGCCATGATCGGCCAGTTCGCACCCTATTTCGCCAGCATCGCCCCGCAGTTCGTCGAACTGCGTCCCGGCTATGCCGAAGTCACCTTCCCCAAGCGCCGCGAGGTGCTGAACCATATCGGCACGGTGCATGCCATCGCCCTGTGCAATGCCGCCGAACTGGCCGCCGGGACCATGACCGACGCCTCGATTCCCGCCGGCCATCGCTGGATTCCGCGCGGCATGACCGTCGAGTACCTGGCCAAGGCCACTGGCGACGTGCGCGCGGTGGCCGACGGCAGCCAGATCGACTGGCAAGCCACCGGCAACCTGGTGGTGCCGGTGGTCGCCTATGTCGACGACAAGCCGGTATTCCGCGCCGAGATCACCATGTACGTCAGCCAGGCCTGACCGCCAAGGCGTCCCGGCCGTGCTTTCGGCCGGCTGGAGGCGCCCTGGCGGCCAGCTCTATTCTCGAAGCCATGAGCAGACCACGGAGACCGGCATGAACCCTCCGCAACCACGCCTCATCGATAACGGCAACGGCCATCCGCTGGTCAGCCATTGGTACCGGCCTGCCGGGGAGCCGCGCGGCTATCTCCTGATCGTCCCGGCGATGGGAGTGGAACAGCGCTTCTACGCGCCCTTCGCCGCCTGGCTGGCAGAGCGCGGCTACCTGGCCATCACCTTCGACTACCTGGGCATGGGGCAATCGCGCAACGGCTCGCTGCGCGGTCTCGAGGTCGATGTGCTGGGCTGGGCCCGTCATGACTGCAGCGCCATGCTCGCCGCCGCGCTCGCCGAGAGCGGGAGCAAGCCCCTGTACTGGATCGGCCATAGCCTGGGCGGCCAGATCCTGCCCTTCGTCGAAGGGCGCGAGCGTATCGATAGGGTCTTCAGCATCGCCAGCGGCAGTGGCTACTGGAAGGAAAACAGCCCGCGGTTGCGCAACAAGGTCTGGTTGTTCTGGTACCTCGTCGCGCCCCTGCTGACGCCGCTGCTCGGCTATTTTCCCGGGCGCCGCCTGGGCATGGTCGGCGACCTGCCGCGCGGGGTGATCGAACAATGGCGACGCTGGTGCCTGCATCCGCAGTACGCCCTCGCGGATGGCGAGGCCATCCGCCGCGCCTTCTCCGCCGTACGCACGCCCATCGTGTCGCTGTCGTTCACCGACGATGAAATGATGTCCCGACGCAGCATCGAGTCGCTGCTGGGCTTCTACCGCGAAGCGCCGAAAACCGCCTGGCGCATCGCTCCCGAGGAAATCGGCGCCCGCCACATCGGCCATTTCGGCTTCTTCCGGCCGCAGTTCGCCGAATCGCTCTGGGCGGGCTACCTGTTGCCGGAGCTGGGCTCCGGCAACGCCCTCAGCCGAGGTTGACCAGCACCCGGCCGACCAGCTTGCCGGCGAGGATCTGGTTGATCGCCCCCGGCAGCTCTTCGAGGGCGATCTCGCGCGCCACCTCTTCGAGGTTGTCGAGCTTCCATTGCAGCGACAGCTTGTCCCACATGGATGCCTTGACCACCAGCGGCAGCTCCACCGAGTCCACCCCGAGCAGGTTGACCCCGCGCAGGATGAACGGCAGCACCGAGGCCTTGAAGCCGGCGCCGGCGGTCAGGCCGCAGCAGGCGACGCTGCCGCCGTACTGCAACGACTTGACCACGTTGAAGAGGATGTCGCCGCCGACGGTGTCCACCGCGCCGGCCCACTGTTCCTTGAGCAACGGCTTGTCGACGCCATCGGCCACGGTGGCGCGATCGAGGATCTGCTTGGCCCCCAGGCGGTTGAGGAACTCGGCCTGCTCCAGCTTGCCGGTGGCGGCCGCCACGGTGTAGCCGAGCTTGGCCAGCAGTTCCACGGCGATACTGCCGACCCCACCGCTGGCGCCGGTGACCAGCACCGAGCCATGGTCGGGGCGCAGGCCGCTGCGCTCCAGCTTTTCGACGCAGAGCGCCGCGGTCAGGCCGGCGGTGCCGAGGATCATCGCCTCGCGCAGGCTCAGGCCTTGCGGGCGCTTGATCACCCAGGCCGCGGGCACGCGGATGTACTGGCCGAAACCACCGGCGGTGTTCATGCCCAGGTCGTAGCCGGTGACGATCACCTCGTCGCCGGCCGCGAACTCGGCCACCGAGGACTCGGCGACCACACCGGCGGCATCGATGCCGGGGGTATGCGGGTACTTGCGGGTCACCCCGCGGTTGCCGCTGGCGGACAGCGCATCCTTGTAGTTCAGCGAGGAATACTGCACGCGGATCAGTACGTCGCCCGCCGGTAGGTCGCCGGTATCGCGCTCGACCACCTGCGTTTCGTAAACGCCGTGGGGCGCTTCCGTCACCCACAACGCCTTGAATACAGCCATTTCGACCTCCTCTCGTGAAAACCCTGAAGACAGCGTGTTCGTCCCTGTCGGCGCCGGCCTATTGCCAGAACTTCTGCTGGTTGAGCCGCCCCCACCAGGTCACCAGCACGCGGTCGATAACCACGCTGGCGGCCAGGCCGACGCGTTCCTGCAGGCTCTTGCGCTCGACGAATTGCACCTGGTAGACATCGCGCTCCCTGGCCTGCTCGGCCAGGTACTCGTCGCTGGTCTTGAGTTCGTCCACCAGCAGCTTGCCCAGTGCGGCCTGGCCCAGCCAGACCTCGCCGGTGGCGATCTCGTCCATGTTCAGTTGCGGCCGGTAGTGGGCCACGAAGTTCTTGAACAGTTCGTGGGTCACCTCCAGGTCCTCCTGGAACTTTTCCCGGCCCTTCTCGGTGTTCTCGCCGAATACCGTCAGCGTACGCTTGTATTCGCCGGCGGTAAGCACCTCGAAGTCAATATCGTGCTTCTTCAACAGCCGGTGGACGTTGGGCAACTGCGCCACCACGCCGATCGAGCCGAGGATGGCGAAGGGCGCGGAAAGGATCCGATCGCCGATGCAGGCCATCATGTAGCCGCCGCTGGCCGCCACCTTGTCGACGCACACGGTCAGCGGCACGCCGGCCTGGCGGATGCGCGCCAGTTGCGAGGCCGCCAGGCCGTAGCCATGGACCATGCCACCGCCGCTTTCCAGGCGCAGCACCACCTCGTCGTCCTTGCCCGCCATGCTCAGCACCGCAGTCACTTCGTGGCGCAGTTGCTCGGTAGCCGAGGCCTTGATGTCGCCGTCGAAATCGAGCACGTAGACCCGCGACTTCTGTTCAGGATGTTTCTTCGCCTGCTTCGCCGCCTTGCTCTCCTCCTTGCGCAAGGCCTTGAGGCTGGTCTTGTCGAGGACGCTGTGGCGGACCCGCTCGCGCAGGTCCTTGTAGAAATCGTTGAGCTTCTGCACGTCGAGGTGCCCGCCTGCGCCGCGCCGGCCGCGGCCGCGCAGGGCGACGATCACCACCAGCACCACGATGATCGCCGCCAGCACGGTCACGGTCCTGGCCAGAAAGCCCGCATATTCGGCAATGAACTCCACACAACCCCCTCTCTACTGTTGACGCACCCGTCTACGGGCGACACGATTGCGCAAGCATACCCAGGCCACCGACGGGCGGCCAGCGATGCCACTGCCTGGAGAGCCTTTGCAGGGCGCGCCCGGAGCAGCCGATAAAGGCAGCGAATGACATTCAAACAAGCGTATGTTTTTTCGTTGACAGCCCTGGGTGATCCTCATACCCTCGCGGAACTTTCACCCGCCGAGGTCCGCCCGTGGGCAGCATCTACCTGATTCGACATGGCCAGGCGTCGTTCGGTGCCGACGACTACGACGTGCTGTCGCCGACCGGCATCCGCCAGGCGGAAATCCTCGGCGACCACCTGCTGAACCTCGGCGTCCGTTTCGACCGCGTCCTCAGCGGCGGCTTGCGCCGCCAGCAGCACACCGCCCGCGCCGCCCTCGAACGCCTGGAGTCCTCCGGGCTGGCCACGCCGGAGCTGGAAGTCGATCCGGCGTTCAACGAATTCGAAGCCGACGCGGTGATCCGCGCGCACCTGCCGGACCTGCTCGATGAGCAGCCGGAAGCCTTGCACATCCTTCGCCATGCGGCCGAGCATCGGGCCGAGTTCCAGCGCCTGTTCTCCACCATCATCGCGCGCTGGGTTTCCGGCAACCATGAGAAAGATGGGCTGGAAAGCTGGCAGGAATTCCTCGATAAGGTCCATGACGGTCTTCGTCGTCTGCTGGCGCAGGCCAGCGGCAAGGACAGGGTCGCCGTGTTCACCTCCGGCGGTACCATTACCGCCCTGCTCCAGCTGATCGTCGGCGTTCCGCCGCTCAAGGCCTTCGAGCTGAACTGGCAGATCGTCAATACCTCGCTGACTCGCCTGAAATTCCGCGGCGAGGAAGTGTCCCTGGCTTCCTTCAACAGTCACGTGCACCTGGAACTGTTGAAGGCGCCGGAACTCATCACCTATCGATGAGCCGGCCTACCGCGACCGTTCCGGTCGCCGAAAAAACCCTAGAAGAAAGGAATAGAACCCATGACCACCGTTGCTGACATCGTCTCCACCATGAAAAGCAAGTTCAACGCCAGCGCGGCCGCCGGCCTGGATCTGGTGTTCCAGTTCAACATCGAAGACGGCGACAACCACTACCTGGTCGTCAAGGATGGTACCTGCGAAGTGGTACAGGGCGACGCCGAGAACCCCAACGTCACCCTGATCATGGACAGCGAAACCCTGAAGGGCATCACCAGCGGCGAGACCGACGGCATGCAGGCCTTCATGGCCGGCAAGCTGCGCGCCGAAGGCGACATGATGCTGGCGATGAAGCTGGGCGAACTGTTCCCGGTCTGACCGTTTCCGGCGCCATGCCAGAAGGAAAACCGGAGTCCCTCGCGGCTCCGGTTTTTTTTCGTCCGGCATTCCTCCAGGCCGACGATCAGGGACCGTGATGGAGCGGCAACACGCTTGCCCATAACGCCTGGCGGCGGCTTGTGAGGGCCGGGACAGGGCATTAGATTAGCCAATTATCGCCGGTCACCATCATTGCGCAGCCTGATGCGCGCACCGGCTCCCGCGGCTCCGCCGTGGCACCACGAGAAGGGAACCCCATGTCGCTGACCGACCAATCCACTCGCATCCGCGCCGGCGAAGAACTCGACGCCGCCGTCATCGACCCGTACCTGAAAGCCCATATCCCCGGCCTCGAAGGCACCCCGAAGATCAGCCAGTTCCCCGGTGGCGCGTCCAACCTGACCTACCTGATCGAGTATCCGCGCCAAGAGTTCGTCCTGCGTCGCCCGCCATTCGGCCACAAGGCCAAGTCGGCCCACGACATGGGCCGCGAATACCGCATCCTGAACCAGTTGAACGCAGGCTTCCCCTACTGCCCGAAAGCCTACCTCTACTGCACCGACGAGTCGGTGATCGGCGCCGAGTTCTACGTCATGGAACGGGTCAAGGGCATCATCCTGCGCGCCGAACTGCCGCCTGAGCTGAATCTCGACGAACAACAGACCCGCAGCCTGTGCAAGAGCTTCATCGACAAGTTCGTCGAACTGCACAACGTCGACTACGCCGCCTGCGGACTGGCCGACCTGGGCCGCCCGGACGGCTACGTGCAGCGCCAGATCGCCGGCTGGACCGACCGCTACGAGAAGGCCCTGACCCCCGACGCGCCGCTCTGGGAACCGGTCAAGGCCTGGCTCAAGGACAAGCAGCCGGCCGATCACCACAAGCCGGGCATCGTGCACAACGACTACCGCTTCGACAACGTGATCCTCGACCCGGAAAACCCGATGCAGATCATCGGCGTGCTGGACTGGGAACTGGCCACCCTCGGCGATCCGCTGATGGACCTCGGCAATACCCTCGCCTACTGGGTGGAAGCCGGCGACCCGGCTCCGGTGCAGCTGACCCGCCGCCAGCCCAGCCACCTGCCGGGCATGCTGACCCGCCGAGAGTTCGCCGACTACTACGCCGAGCGGGCCGGGATCCCACCGATCGACAACCTGGACTTCTACTACACCTATGGCCTGTTCCGTCTTGCCGGCATCGTCCAGCAGATCTACTACCGCTACTACCACGGGCAGACCCAGGACAAGCGTTTCGCCCAGTTCGTGCAGATGAACAAGCTGCTGGAGCAGATGAGCCTGCAGGCCATCGAGCGCTCCCGCCTGTAACCGACCACTACAAGGGGATAGCCCATGTCCAAGACCCACCTGTTCGACCTCGACGGCAAGATCGCCTTCGTTTCCGGCGCCAGCCGCGGCATCGGCGAGGCGATAGCCAAGCTGCTGGCCCAGCAAGGCGCCCACGTGATCGTCTCGAGCCGCAAGATCGATGGCTGCCAGGCGGTCGCCGACGCGATCACCGCGGAGGGCGGCAAGGCCACCGCGATCGCCTGCCACATCGGCGAGATGGAGCAGATCCAGAACGTCTTCGCACAGATCCGCGAGCAGTTCGGCCGCCTCGACATCCTGGTCAACAACGCCGCCACCAACCCGCAGTTCTGCAACGTACTGGAAACCGACCTCGGCGCCTTCCAGAAGACCGTCGACGTCAACATCCGCGGCTACTACTTCATGTCCATCGAGGGCGGCAAGCTGATGAAGGAACACGGCGGCGGCAGCATCATCAACGTGGCCTCGATCAACGGCGTATCGCCCGGCGAGTTCCAGGGCATCTACTCGGTGACCAAGGCCGCCGTGATCAGCATGACCAAGGTCTTCGCCAAGGAATGCGCGCAGTTCGGCATCCGCTGCAACGCCCTCCTGCCAGGGTTGACCGACACCAAGTTCGCTTCGGCGCTGGTGAAGAACGACGCGATCCGCAACCTCGCCCTGCAGCGCATCCCGCTCAAGCGCGTGGCCGAGCCGAGCGAAATGGCAGGCGCCGTGCTCTACCTGGCTAGCGAAGCGTCCAGCTACACCACCGGCGTGGCGCTGAACGTCGACGGCGGCTTCCTTTCCTGACGGAACGGCGAACGCGCGAAGAGGGAGCCAGGGCTCCCTCTTTTCATTTCAGGATTGCCAATGCCTCGCACCAGCGCGGGACAGGCGCCCCGCGGCTATTCACCTGCGTTCTCGGGTAGCCGGACGAGTACCCCCATAGGCGTTACCCGCCGCTTCCACTTCAGTTGCCGACCCGCCAGCCACCGTTCACCGACACCACCGTTCCGGTGACGAACCCCGCCTCGGGCGAGGCCAGCCAGGCCACCGCCGCGGCGATGTCCTCGACCCGGCCGGTCCTGCCCAGCGGGGTCTCGCCGACGATGGCGGCGACCCGTTGCGGATCGAGGCCGCCGGGAAAGAACCGGGTGTCGGCGATGTAACCCGGCGCCACGCTGTTCACCGTGATCCCGCGCGAACCGAGTTCCCGCGCCAGGGCCACGCCGAAGCCATGCAGGCCGGCCTTGGCTGCCGCATAGCCCAGCGCACCAGGACTGCCGCTACCGGTCTGCGCAGCGATCGATCCGATATGGATGATCCGCCCGCCCTCTTCCGCGAAATGCGGCAACACCGCCAGCGACATGAGGAACGCGCTTTTCAGGTTGCCGTCCAGCAGCGCATCCCATTCCCGCTCGGCCTCAGCCAGCGGAGTGGTGGCGGCGATCTTTCGGGTGAACCCGGCGTTGTTCACCAGCACGTCGAGCCCCTGGAAGGTGTCGCCAACCCAGGCGGCCACCGCCTCGACAGCTTCGCGGCGGGAAAGATCGGCGGCCATCCAGGGCACACCGCCCAACTCGGCGGCAGCGCGTTGCAGGCGCTGGGAATCACGGGCCACCAGGGCGATCCGATAACCCTGTTGCCGAAGGCGCCGGGCGATGGCCAGGCCGATGCCCGACGAGCCGCCGGTGACCAGGGCGGTACGGGGGATTGGAGAATGAGTGTGCATGACGGGCTTCCTCTGTAATGGATGGAACGCCTCGTCTGGCCAGAGCGAGCGTACGGATGGATTTTCGACGGATCCGCCGCGATATATCCAATACTGTCTTTCTTAACTCACCATATCCGGGAGATATCGCAATGGCCGACTTACGCCAGTTCCGCCAGTTCGTCGCGGTTGCCGAGGAGCTGAGCTTCCGCCGCGCCGCTGAGCGCCTGCACATGGCCCAGCCACCGCTGACCACTGCGATCCGGCGGCTGGAAGAAGAAGTCGGCGCCAGCCTGCTGGAGCGTGACAACCGTATCCACCGCCTGACACCGGCAGGCCGCGCGTTCCTCGACGAAGCCCGGCGCACCCTGGCCCAGGCCGAACGCACCCTGGCGGCCGCGCGCAGCGCCGCCAGCGGACGCAGAACGTTGCGCCTGGCGTTCGTCGACAGCACCATCAATATTCTGCTACCGCGCATACTCCAGGCGTTCCGCCACCAGCATGGCGCGCTGGACTTCCAGCTCCAGGAAGACACCACTGCGGGGCAACTGGAGGCGTTGCGCGAAGACCGCATCGATGCCGGCCTGATCGTCCTGCCGGTCGACCGCCAGCCCGGCCTGTACACACATCTACTGGTGGACGGCGACATGCGCGTGGCATTGCCCGAAGGGCATCGGCTGGCACGCCATGCGCGCCTGCGCCTGGAACAACTGGCCGGAGAACCCTGGCTGCTGTTTCCACGGCACTATGGGCCGGGCATGCACGACCTGATCGTCGCCGCCTGCGCGGCAGCCGGCTTCGTCCCGGAGATGGTGCAGGAGGCGCGGCAGATGCAGACCATCGCCGGGCTGGTGGCCGGCGGCATCGGCGTCGCGCTAGTGCCTTCGCTGCTACAACCGTTGCGCCCGCCGGGGGTCACCTTTCGTCCCCTGCAAGGGCGGCGGGCGCGAATTCCCTATCGGCTGGCGCTGGCCTACCGCACGCCGTCGGAACTCATCGAACGCTTTCGCGAAACCGCCCAGGCGATCGCCGCCGCCCCGACTTTTCGCATGGCCTAGCGCCAGTCCCTGAGCGCCTCCTCGGCCGCCAGGTTCATCGGCTCGGCAAGCAGCCCGGCGACGCCGTAGTTCACCGCGAACACCGCCTTGTCCGCCATCGGCAGGAAAGTCACCCGCCCCGCCAGCGGCTCGAACAGGAACAGGTCGTGCTCGCCGGCCCGCAGCCAGCGCCAGAGATCGACCCCCAGCGGACTCTGCGACAAGCCCAGGCGGCGGCCCCGGGACTGCTGCTCGAGAGCCAGGAAGCGGCCGCTGAGCGCGTCGAGGCGATAGCCCGGCGCCAGACCGATCAACGCGGCCAGCCCCTTCCAGCGGAAAATCCGCGCGTCCAGTTGCCAGAGTTCGCCGTCCAGCACCACGCTGCGCTCGTTGGCGCCCTCCTGGATCAGCACCCGGTAGCGCTGCGGCCCTTCGGCCTGGAAGCTCAGGGTGGCCATCGGCTGCTCGGGCTTGAGCAGCGAATAGCTGCGCAGGTCCCAGGCGAGCACCAGCAGCAGCGCCGCCACGGCGACGAAGGCCAAGCCGCAGGTGCCGCGCAGCCAGCCGAGGAACCAGGTGCGTTCGAAGAGGATGCGCACCGCGACCAGGGCGGCCAGCAAGGCCAGTAACGCGAATGCCCAGGCCAGACCGTCGTACTGCATGCAAGCGATTCCTTCTGCGTGAAATTGCGGGCATTATGCGCACCCCTCCTCCCGACGGCCAGCGAGGCCGTTTCCCGATTGGAAGCAGGTCCGGTTTTTCATGCCCTTCGAACTCGCGATAGACCCCAGCACCCTGATCATCCTGGCCGTGGTGGCCTTTCTCGCCGGCTTCATCGACGCCATCGCCGGCGGCGGCGGCCTGTTGACCATCCCTGCGCTGCTCACCGCCGGGGTCCCGCCGCACCTGGCGCTGGGTACCAACAAGCTGAGCTCGACCTTCGGTGCGGCGACCGCCAGCTACACCTTCTACCGGCGCAAGCTGTTCCATCCCGGGAAGTGGCGCAACGGTCTGCTCGCCACCGCGATCGGCGCCGCCATAGGCGCCTGGGCGGCTCACCTGCTGCCCGCCGAGTGGCTGAACCGGATGCTCCCGGTGGTGGTATTCACCTGCGGCCTCTACATGCTCTTCGGCGGCACGCCGAAGGCGCCGCTGGACGCCGATGCGCCGCTCGGACGCAAGCGCCAGTGGCCGCAGGGCCTCGCCCTGGGCTTCTACGACGGCGTGGCGGGACCGGGCACCGGAGCGTTCTGGACCGTCAGCTCGCTGCTCATGTACCCGCTGGACCTGGTCCGCGCCAGCGGTGTGGCGCGGAGCATGAACTTCGTCAGCAACATAGTGGCGCTGGCGGTGTTCATCGCCTCCGGCCAGGTGATCTGGTTGCTCGGCCTGTGCATGGGTGCGTCGCTGATGGTCGGCGCCTATTTCGGCGCGCGCACCGCCATCGGCGGCGGGGCGAAGTTCATTCGCCCGGTGTTCATCCTGGTGGTCCTGGCGCTGACCGCGCGGCTAGCCTGGCAGCACTGGTTCAGCGGCGCCTGAGCGGCGCGCCAGGTACAGGTCGATCAGGTGCCGGGCGATCGAGCGCTGCGCCGGTAGCGGCGGCAAGGCATCGAGGGAGAACCACTGGGCGTCCTCGATCTCGTCCTCCTGCGGGACGATCTCGCCGGACACGTACTCGGCGTGGAAACCGAGCATCAGCGAATGCGGGAACGGCCAGTTCTGGCTGCCGATGTATTCGAGATTGGCGACCTCCACCCCGACCTCTTCGCGCACCTCGCGGACCACGCACTGCTCCACCGACTCGCCGGCCTCGACGAAGCCGGCCAGGGTACTGTAGACCCCCGGCACGAAGCGCGGCGAACGCGCCAGCAACACCTCGTCGCCCCGGGTCACCAGGACGATCATGCTCGGCGACAGGCGCGGGTACTGGTGCAGCCCGCACTGCGGACACTGCATCACCCGCTCGTGGTCCTGCGCCTGCATGCGTGTGCCGCAGTTGCCACAGAACCGGTTGTGACGTGCCCAGATGCCGATCTGGCTGGCATAGCCGAGCATGCAGAACTGATCGAAATCGCCGTGCAGCATGAACTGCCGCAACGGCGCCCAGGCCATGCCCGGCAGCTCGATCGGCTCGTCCAGTTCCAGCACGTAGACCGGCTCGCCCTGCCAATGGCCGACCCCATGTTCGGCGAGCAGCGGGAGTTCCTGGCGCTTCAGCCATTCGCGGGGGAACAGCAGGCCGTTGTCGTCCTGGAGGAAGCGCTGCTGACAGTGCGCGAGCACCCAGCCGCCAACCTGGGCGGTAGCCGGCCGACCTGCCTGCCAGCGGAACTCGCCGACCATCAGGCGGCCACCGGCAGTCCGAGCGCCTTGACGCTGGCGCTGGCCAGGTCGAGGACGTCCGGCTGGCCCTGCGGACGCAGCACGGCACCGCCCTCGAGATAGTATTCGAGACTGGTCAGGGCGTCGGCGAGGGTTTCCAGCATCTGTTCCGAAGGCATCTGCGCGGTCTCGATCATGCGCTGCTGGATGTAGTCGGCGCAGCCGCCGACCAGCAGCGCGGCGCGCTCCTGACCGAGGAACCAGAGACCGCCCCGGACCGCCTGCAGGCTGGCCGGGACGTTGGCCAGGTTGAGCTTGTCGCCATTGGATTCCAGGTACGCGGTGATCGCACGCTTGGCCAGGGCCAGGCCGGCCTTGGCCTCCTCGATCACCACGATGCGCGCCTCGGCCAACTGGTGCACGGCGAACGCATCGGCTTCCTGCCCGGGCTCCGCCGGAGTCGGCCGGATGATGCGGCGCTCGCCGCGCTCGAGGTTGCCGACCATGCTTTCCACGTAGAGCACCGCATCGGCCAGGCGCAGCAACGCCGGCGGCGAATCGGCGACGCCGCTGGCAGCCCAGGCGGCCACGGTGGGTAGCTGGGTCTGCAGGGCGGTGCCGGCCGAGTTCAGGCCGACCATGCCGAGGGTCTTGCTCAGCTTGCCCAGTTGCGCATGCAGGTTGGTCAGGCTATCCGGCTGGGCCACGCCGCGCTCGATCAGGTCGAGCATGTCCTTGACCCCGGCGAGTTCCTCGCGGATCGCCGTGGACAGCGAACGCATCACCGACTGGCCGGGGCCGGACAGGCGCTGCGATTCCTCTTCCAGCAGGTGGTCGGTGAACGGCAGCGGCGCCAGCCCATGCAGTTCGCGGACCTCGCGCGAACGCGGGCCCTGGCCGTCGGACAGCGCCACCAGGTAAAGCAGTTCCTTGAGCAGATGGCGCGGCGCCTCGTAGGCCGGGCCGATCAGCAATTGCTTGAGCTCGCGGTCGATGCGCGAGAACAGTTGCTTGCGCGACTTGCGCGGCAACAGTTGGCCGTCGACGATCGACTCGATCGCCGCGGCGCCGATCCAGCACAGCCGCGAACGGGCCACCCCGCCGTGCAGGCTGTCGAGGCGCGCCAGCGCGCGGCCCATCAGCTTGAGGCTGGGATAGAGGTTCTGTTCGCGGATCAGGCCGAGCAGGCCGATCTGGTACATGTGGCGCATCCGCCGGCTTTCCTCGCCCAGTTCGGCTTCGGAAGGCAGGTGGTCGATGGCGGTGCTCGGCGGCCGCGGGATATCCAGGCGGGCGCTGAAGAAGAAGCTTTCCGGCAGCGCCGGCTGCCCTGCGGCACAGCGCACTTCGTTGATCGCCGGCAAGAGCAGCTCGGGGATCTCCTGGCGATTGGCCTCGACGTTCTCCAGGTAGCGGCGCAGCACGTACAGGGCGTTGCCCAGGGCTGCCAGCTGGCCGTCGCGCTCCTCGCTGACGCCGGTGGGAATGTCGGTCGCCAGCTGCAGGGCCTCCTGGGCCAGCAGCTCGGCGCCGGCCAGCTCGATCAGGTTGAGGGTGCCGCGGATCTGTTGCAGGCATTCGACGGCGTGCTGCAGCAGGCTGCCGTTCTGCCGCTCGGCAATGAACTGCTCAAGACCCTGTTCGGCCTGTTCCATGGTGGCGAACAACTCGTCGCGCACCAGACTGAGGGACGTGGCTCCTGTGACCATCGGTCTAGTGCGCCTCCCGCGCAAGAATATACAACGGCATCAATCAGCGAATTCCGGCTTCTGCTTGGCCATATGCGCGGCCATCGCCACCCGCAGGTCGGCGGACTGGAGCATGGCGGCGTTCCAGGTAGCGACGTACTCGAGGCCGTCGTCGACCCGGTGGTCGCGCATATAGCGGATCATTTCCTTGGTACCACGGATGGCGATCGGCGACTTCGCGGCGATCTGCCGCGCCAGTTCGAAGACCCCATCCATCAATGCGGCCTGGTCCGCGTAGGTACGATTGACCAGGCCGATGCTCCGTGCCTCTTCGCCGTCGACCATGCGCCCGGTGTAGGCCAGCTCGCGCATCATGCCATCGCCGATGATCCGCGGCAGGCGCTGCAGGGTGCCGACGTCGGCGGCCATGCCGATGTCGATCTCCTTGATCGAGAACTGCGCGTCGGCGGTCGAGTAGCGCATGTCGCAGGCCGAGACCAGGTCGATGGCGCCGCCCAGGCAGTAGCCCTGGATCGCCGCGAGCACCGGCTTGCGGCAGTTGTCGACCGCGTTGAACGAGGCCTGCAGCTCGAGAATCTTGCGACGCAAGGCGTCGGCGTTGCGGCCGACGTCCTTGCCCAGTTGGCTGCCGACCTGGGCCAGCAGCATCAGGTCGATCCCCGAGGAAAAATGCTTGCCCGCCCCGGACAGCACGACCACCCGCACTTCGTCGGTATCGTCGACCCAGCGGAAGATCTCGATGATCTCGCGCCAGAAGTCCTGGTTCATGGCATTGATCTTGTCCGGACGGTTGATCTGGACGTGGGCGATCTTGTCTGCCAGCTCCACACGGAATGCGTTGTACTCGGTCACGGCGATAGTCCTCGGCAGAGCAACTGCGCTGTCAGAACGCAGAGATTTTTGTTGTGCGGAAAATCCCGCAACTATAACAAGGGCGAGCCAAATGTCGATGCTGCACTATGTGATGCACGGCACGCCCATTGATACCGCAATCTCTTCGATGATTGCGCTAAACGCTTGATCCAACGAAAGTCCTGCTGGCATTTTCAGTCTTTTCCTTGCCGTGGAGTCCATCGTGAGCAGTCCCCTGAGCCAGGCTTTCGCACAGAACTTCCTCGGGCATTCGCCGCGCTGGTACAAGCTGACGGTGCTCGCCTTCCTCTTGCTCAACCCCCTGCTGCTATGGCTGGCCGGGCCGGTGACAAGCGCCTGGGTGCTGGTCGGCGAGTTCATCTTCACCCTGGCCATGGCGCTGAAATGCTATCCGCTACAGCCGGGTGGCCTGTTGGTGCTGGAGGCGCTGCTGCTTGGCCTGGCTACCCCCGAGGCGCTCTATGCGGAATTGCAGCACAACTTCCCGGTGCTCCTGCTGCTGATGTTCATGGTCGCCGGCATCTACTTCATGAAGGACCTGCTGCTCCTGCTGTTTTCCCGCCTGCTGCTCGGCGTGCGCTCGAAGACCCTGCTATCGCTCCTGTTCTGCCTGCTGGCCGCCCTCCTCTCGGCCTTCCTCGACGCCCTCACCGTGACCGCCGTGGTGATCAGCGTGGCGGTGGCATTCTTCGCCGTGTATCACCGGGTCGCTTCGGGGCAGCGCGCCAGCGAGGACTACGATCCCGCCACCGACCGCCAGGTCCCCGAGCTGCACCGGGCCCATCTCGAGGAATTCCGCGCCTTCCTCCGCAGCCTGCTCATGCACGCGGCGGTCGGCACCGCGCTGGGCGGCGTCTGCACCCTGGTGGGAGAGCCGCAGAACCTGCTGATCGGCCACGAGGCCGGCTGGCATTTCGTCGAGTTCTTCCGCCAGGTCGCGCCGGTATCCATGCCGGTACTGGCGGCCGGCCTGCTGACCTGCGTGCTGCTGGAGAAGAGCCGCCGCTTCGGCTATGGCGCCCAGTTGCCGGCGGCGGTGCGCCAGGTGCTCGCCGAGTACGCCGCCAGCGAAAGCCGCAAACGCGGAGCGCAGCAGAAGGCCGCGCTGCTGGTGCAGGCCCTGGCGGCGCTGGTACTGATCGTCGGGCTGGCCCTGCATGTCGCCGAGGTCGGCCTGATCGGCCTGTTGGTGATCGTGCTGATCACTGCCTTCACCGGCGTCACCGACGAACACCAGATCGGCCGCGCCTTCCAGGAGGCCCTGCCGTTCACTGCGCTGCTGGTGGTGTTCTTCGCGGTGGTCGCGGTGATCCACCAGCAGCACCTGTTCACCCCGATCATCCAGGCGGTGCTGGCGCTGCCGGCGGAACGCCAGCCGGGCATGCTGTTCATCGCCAACGGCCTGCTCTCGGCGATCAGCGACAACGTATTCGTCGCCACCATCTACATCACCGAGGTGAAACAGGCGCTGGATGCCGGCCACATGAGCCGCGAGCATTTCGATACCCTGGCGGTGGCGATCAATACCGGCACCAACCTGCCCAGCGTAGCGACGCCCAACGGCCAGGCGGCGTTCCTCTTCCTGCTGACCTCCTCCATCGCCCCGCTGGTGCGCCTGTCGTACGGCCGCATGGTCTGGATGGCGCTACCCTACACCCTGGTGATGGGCGGCCTGGGCTGGTGGGCGGTCAGTCATTGGCTTTGAGCGTCGGCACTCCGTTGACCTGGTTGCGCCATTGCCGCCAGGTGTACATCGGGATACCGGCCATCAGCACCAGGAAGCCCCAGAAGATCGCCTGCTGGCCGGTGCCATACAGCGCCCATAGCGAGTAGGCGAAGCCCAGCGAGCCGATCACCAGCAATTGCCGGCGTGAACGCGGCGAGAACTCGTCCGGTCGCACCGCCAGCAGTTGCAACAGCGCGGCGGTGCAGAACGCGTAGGGGACCACCCCGGTCATGGTGCCGAGCAGGATGATCACGTTGAACACATCGACCAGGTCGCCATGCCCGTCGACCATCACCAGCGCCGTCACCAGCAGCCCCGAGGCCAGCAGGCCGTGGGCCGGCGCGCCGTTCTTGTTGAGCTGGCCGAGCGACTCAGGGAACAGCCCGTCGCGCGCCGGAGCCACCGGGATCTGGCCCTGCAACAGGACCCAGCCATTGAGCGCGCCCAGGCAGGCGATCACCGCCCCGGCAGCCACCAGGTAGTAGCCCCAGTCGCCCATCAGGATCCGTGCCGCGTCGGCGAACGGCGAGGTGGAGCGGGCCAGCACCTCCGGCGGCATCAGGCCCTGCACCGCAGTGATAGAGAGGATGTAGAGGGCCGCCGCGGCCAGCGTGCCGAACAGGGTCGCGCGGGGAATGGTGCGGCGCGGGTCCTCGACGTCGTCGGCCGGCACGGTGGCCGACTCCAGGCCGATGAACGACCACAGGGTCAGCGCCGCGGTGGTGGCGATCGCCTGGGCATAGCCCATGTTCGGCAGCTCGCTGCGCGCCGGGATCGCCAGGTGCTCGGGATTGAAGTGGAACCAGCCGAGGATACCGACCAGCAACAACGGCAGCAGCTTGAGGATGGTCAGCAGGTTCTGCACCACGCTGAAGGTGCCGATGCCTCGCAGGTTGATCAGGGTGCACAGCCAGATCGCGGCGATGGCCACGCAGACCATCAGCAGCGGATCCGCCAGCGCCGGGATGAACACCCGCAGGTAGCCGACCAGGGTCACGGCGATCGCCGCGTTGCCGATCCAGGCGGCTTTCCAGTAGGTCCAGGCGCACAGGTAGCCGGCGAAGCTGCCGAAACCGTCGCGGGTATAGGCGTAGGGGCCGCCGGCGCCGGGGTTGACCCGCGCCAGGCGGGCGAAGGTCAGCGCCAGCAGCACCGCGCCGGTGCTCGACACCAGCCAGCCGAACAGGCTGAGCCCGCCGAACGCCGCCAGGCTGGAGGGAAGCAGGAAGACTCCCGAACCGACCATGTTGCCGATCACCAGCGCGCTGCAGGTCCAGAACCCCATGCCGCGCTTGCCGGCCTTCTCTCCCCCCGCCATCGACACCCCTTAGCCTGTCGGCTTCATTCCTTTATGCATTCAACGGTATAGCAGCGCCCGGACGGTCCGTCCTGATGCTGCAGGCCATGCACATCGGAGTCGAAACCAGGGAAGGCGCGCTCGAAGGTCCGCGCGAACTCGAGATAGTCGAGGATCGAGCGGGTCGCCTCGGTGAAGCGCTCACCCGGCATGATCAGCGGGATACCCGGCGGATAGGGTACCAGCATGACGGCCGCGATGCGCCCTTCCAACCGAGCGATCGGTACCGCCTCGACCTCGCCGCGCACCAGCTTGTCGTAGGCCTCGGACGGCCGCATCGCGACCTCCGGCAGCACCGTGTACATGCGCTTCATGGCCTTCGCCGTGGCGTTGTCGCGGTAGCTGGCGTGCATGGCGTCGCTGAGGTCGCGCAGGCCCACTCCGTTGTAGCGCTTGCCGCCGGCCTGGGCCACGGAGGGCAAGACGTCGAGCAGCGGCAGGTTGGCGTCGTAACAGCGCTTGAATTCGAGCAGTTCGGTGACCAGGGTGCTCCACTTGCCCTTGGTGATGCCCATCGAGAACAGCACCAGGAAGGAGTAGAGACCGGTTTTCTCCACCACCAGCCCGCGCTCCCAGAGGAAGCGGCTGACGATGGCAGCCGGAATCCCCTGCTCGCTGAGCTTGCCGCCGGCGCTCAAGCCCGGGGTGGTCAGGGTGACCTTGATCGGATCGAGCAGCACGTAGTCTTCGGCGATATCGCCGAAGCCGTGCCAGTCGGCGCTCGGCTCCAGCACCCAGTCATGGGTGCCGACCTGATCGGTGCCCTCCACCTGCTCCGGCTGCCAGACGCCGAACCACCAGTCGTTCCGGTCCAGGTTCTGCCGTACGTTGGCCAGGGCCCGGCGGAAGCTGAGGGCCTCGTCGAAGGTCTCCTGGATCAGCGAACGCCCGGCGGGCCCTTCCATCATCGCCGAAGCCACGTCCAGCGAAGCGATGATGCCGTACTGTGGCGAGGTCGAGATGTGCATCATGAAGGCTTCGTTGAAGCGCGCCACGTCCAGCTTCCGGGTCCCGCCATCCTGCACGTGGATCATCGAGGCCTGGCTGAAGGCGGCGAGCATCTTGTGCGTGGAGTGGGTGGCGAACACCAGGGGGCCCTCCTCGCTGCGCGAGGTGCCCATGCCATAGCGTCCGTCGTAGAACTCGTGGAACGCGGCATAGGCGTACCAGGCCTCGTCGAAGTGCAGCACCTCGACGCTGTCGCCGAGGGTCTGCTTGATCAGCTCGGCGTTGTAGCACAGGCCGTCGTAGGTGGAGTTGGTCACCACCGCCAGCTTCACCTTCGGCTCGCGACCGCGCGCCAGCGGACTGGCGGCGATCTTCGCGGCAATCGACTCCTTGCTGAATTCGCTCAGCGGGATCGGCCCGATGATCCCCAGTTCGTTGCGTTCCGGAGTCAGGTAGAGCGGTATCGCCCCGGTCATGATGATCGAGTGGAGGATCGACTTGTGGCAGTTGCGGTCCACCAGCACCAGGTCTTCGCGACCGACCATGGAGTGCCAGACGATCTTGTTCGCGGTGGAAGTGCCATTGATCACGAAGAAGGTATGGTCGGCGCCGAAATTGCGCGCGGCACGGTCCTCGGCCTCGGCCAGGGGGCCGGTATGGTCGAGCAGCGAGCCCAGCTCGGGGACCGAGACCGACAGGTCGGAACGCAGCGTGTTCTCCCCGAAGAACTGGTGGAACGCCTGTCCCACCGGACTCTTGCGATAGGCGACACCGCCGCCGTGGCCCGGCGTATGCCAGGAATAGTTGGACTGCGCGGTGTGCTCGACCAGCGCACGGAAGAATGGCGGCAGCAGCCCGGCCAGGTAGTTGCGCGCCGCCCGGGCGACCTGGCGGGCGAGGAACGGCACGGTGTCTTCGAACAGGTAGAGGATGCCGCGCAACTGGTGCAGGTCGGCCATGGACTCGGCCGGCGCGTTCTCGATGGTCACCTGCTCGCCGAGGGCGAAGATCGGCAATTGCGGCGCCCGCACGCGGGCCACGCGGATCAGTTCGACCACATCCTGCAGCAGGCGCTGGTTTTCCCCGGCACCTTCGGCGGCGACCAGGATGCAGGCCAGGCCGTGGTGGGTGGAAGCGACGATGCGCCCCTCGGCGGAGCTGGCGGTGGAGAGAATGCTGAAGCCGTCCTGCTCCAGTTCGTGGGCGATGCCCCGCACGCGTTCGCCGGCAACGGTGTCGGCCTTGATGTCGCGATGGACGATGAGGACGGGAAATTTGAGGTCTTTATACATTGTTGATCCCGAGCAGCAGGCGGGCGAACCCCGCCGGTCGGCTCAGGGTAGAGACTTGCCGGCACGCGCGTAACCCCCGGCGGCTTGCCCTTGTAAGAAAAGGTCGCGGCAACACAAGTCGGCGCGCCGCGCTTGCCTCCGCTCCCGCCAGCGAGGAGCATGGACCTCTCTGCCCTGCTACGGAGCGACAACGATGCGCAGCGCTTATCGGATCGTCAGCGATCACTATGCGGCCTCTAGCCGTGGGGACCTCGCCGGAATGCTGGCGGACATGGACGAACGCACCGAATGGACGGAAATGGCCGGTTTCCCGCTGGCCGGCACCTATGTCGGCGCGGCCGCCATCGGCGCCGGTGTGTTCCAGGCCTTGCAGCGGGACTGGGAGGGCTTCAGGGTCGAGATCGAGCGCCTGATCGACGGCGGCGACAGCGTGGTCGCCGTCGGTCGATATGCAGCGACCCACCGTCGCAGCGGCAAGTCGTTCGAAGCGCGCGTGGCACACGTATGGACGGTGGAGGACGGCAGGATCCGCCGTTTCGAGCAGTTCTGCGACACCTTGCTGGTGGAGCGGGCGACGCGCTGAACGCGGCGCCCGTGGTGCATGGGCAGGCTATTCGCCGACCGGCGCTTCCAGTTGCGCCCAGAGCGACGGACCACCTGCCGACTTCTCGATCACCGCCAGCCGCGCCGCATGCGCAGCCAGCTCTTCGGCGTTGGCGCGCAGCACCGGGGTGGCGACCCGCGCCGGATCGAGCCGACGGATCGGGCTGACCATCGGCCGGCCGCTGCCGTCGCCTTCCGCGCCGCTGCCGGCCAGCGACAGGCTGGTCTGGCCGCCGGTCATCGCCAGGTAGACGTCGGCGAGGATCTCGGCGTCGAGCAACGCGCCGTGCAGGTCGCGGCCGGAGTTGTCCACGCCGTAGCGCTTGCACAACGCATCGAGGTTGTTGCGCTGGCCCGGATGGCGCTCGCGGGCCATCAGCAGGGTATCCAGCACCGAGCAGTACTCGGTCACGTCCGAGCGGTCCTGCTGGCCCAGCAGGGCGAACTCGTTGTTGATGAAGCCGATATCGAACGCCGCGTTGTGGATGATCAGCTGGGCGCCGCGGATGAATTCGAAGAAATCGTTGGCGACCTCGCGGAAGCGCGGCTTGTCCTTCAGGTATTCGTTGGTGATGCCGTGGACGGCGATCGCCCCTTCGTCGACCTCGCGATCGGGTTGCAGGTAGACGTGGAAGTGGCGACCGGTCAGGCGGCGCCCCTCCAGCTCGACACAGCCGATCTCGATGATCCGGTGACCATCGGTCACCGGCATGCCGGTGGTTTCGGTATCCAGTACGACGCTACGCATCTATAGAGCCTTTCTCTGTTTCGCTGCAGCCGTGGCTGCTGAACGCTTGTTTCGGTGTGGCCGCTCAGCGCGGCAATTCGGCGACGCCACGGTTGGCCAACTGGTCGGCCCGCTCGTTGCCGGGGTCGCCGGTATGCCCGCGGACCCACTGCCACTCCACCTGGTGCCGGGCGACCTGTTCATCCAGGGCCTGCCAGAGGTCGGCATTCTTGACAGGCTGCTTGCTGGCGGTCTTCCAGCCGCGCTTCTTCCAGTTCGGCAACCATTCGGTGATGCCGCGCATCACGTATTCCGAGTCGGTGATCAGACGGATCGGACAGGAACGCTTGAGTGCCGCCAGCGCCTGGATCGCCGCCATCAGCTCCATGCGGTTGTTGGTGGTGTCCGGCTCGCCGCCCCAAAGCTCTCGCTCGGCGCCCTTGTAGAGGAGCAACGCCCCCCAGCCGCCGCGCCCAGGGTTGCCCTTGCAGGCGCCGTCGGTATAGATCACTACCTGTTCTTTATCTGTCATGCCTAAATTTCGGAATCTCGCCGGCTGACTTTCGCCACCGGCATGGGCACCAGCTGACCGCGCGGTTCGCGCTTGCTCTGGCGCAACGGGCGCAACCCCACGACCAGCTTGCGTGCCACCAATAGATAGAAGCCGGCGCCCGAAGACTGCCAGGCGTCGCCCCAGCGCTCCAGGCGAGCCAGGCGCGATTGCCAGGCTGCCGACGCAAGCGGCGGACGATAGCACCCGAAGCGCCGTTTCTCCAGCGCGAAGCCCAGCAGGTTGAGCCAATCGCAGGCCCGCGACGGAGGAATGCAGCGGGCCTGGCGCAAGGCATCCCCGGCGAAATAATGACGGATGCCCCACAGGCTCCATGGGTTGATGCCGATCAGCAGCAGGTGGCCGCCCGGACGAACGGTACGCGCGGCTTCGCGCAGGAGACGGTGAGGCGACAGGCAGAAATCCAGGCCGTGTTGCAGCAGGACCACGTCCGCGGCATGTTCGCTGAGCGGCCAGGCGCCCTCTTCGCAGGCGATGTCCACGCCCGGCAGCGGCGGCCCCAGGCGCACGCCGCGCTGAATCTGCCCGGTGCTCGGCGGTAGTTCGGCATGCGGCCCGTAGTGCACCAGGTAGCCACCGAAGTAACGGGTCAGCTCGTCGCACAACAGGCGTCGCTCCTCGGCCAGCATCAGGCTGCCCAGCGGGCCCTGGAACCAGTCGCGCGCCCGGTTGATCGATGCCAGCCACTCGGCATCGGTCTGGGCGAAGGCTTGCGGTTCGTTCATGCGTACCTCCAGCGTCTTCCCCTTCGCGGCGACGGACGCCGGCACGACGGGAAAATAAGCAATACTATGCGCCAATGACTTCTGCTTAGCGACATCGACCCATGATACAGATCGACGCCCTGCCCGCCTTCAACGACAACTACATCTGGCTGTTGCAAGATGCGACAAGCCGTCGCTGCGCGGTGGTCGACCCCGGCGATGCCAAGCCGGTGGAAGCCTGGCTGGCCGCCCATCCCGACTGGCGGTTGAGCGATATCCTGGTGACCCACCACCATCACGACCACGTCGGCGGCGTCGCGGCCCTGAAGGAACTGACCGGCGCGCGGGTTCTCGGCCCGGCCAACGAGAAGATCCCGGCCCGCGACCTGGCGCTGGAAGACGGCGAACGGGTCGAGGTGCTCGGCCTGGTCTTCGAGATCTTCCACGTGCCCGGCCATACCCTCGGCCATATCGCCTACTACCACCCGGCGGAGACGCCGCTGCTGTTCTGCGGCGACACCCTGTTCGCCGCCGGCTGCGGCCGTCTCTTCGAAGGCACCCCGGCGCAGATGCATCATTCCCTGGCGCGACTGGCCGCGCTGCCGGCCAACACCCGGGTCTACTGCACCCACGAGTACACGCTGAGCAACCTGCGCTTCGCGCTGGCGGTGGAGCCCGACAACGCGGCGCTGCGGGAACGCTTCGAGGAAGCGACCCGGTTGCGCGAACGGGATCGCATCACCCTGCCGTCGGAAATCTCGCTGGAATTGTCGACCAATCCATTTCTTCGCGTTTCGGAAAATTCTGTTAAGAAAAAAGCCGACCAGCGGAGCGGCCAGCAAAACCGCACCCCGGAGGAGGTTTTCGCCGTCCTGAGGGCCTGGAAGGACCAGTTCTGAAGGTTGGCGAAATCTTGACCACTCTTGAGGTCATTTCTAGAATCGGCTGAATTTTTGCCCGGAACAGCACTCAGCCGATGCCGCCACAGACACGTAAAACCCCCGATCTAGACGCCCTGGCTCGCGCCGTCCGGGTGTCCATCCTGCTCATCGCCGGTGCGCTCGCCGGCTGCCAGGGCAGCGGCCAGATCAAGGGGGAGGCCCAGGCCAAAGCAGCACGTCCCGGCGCCCGAGCCGTCGACGTCCAGTTCAATCCCTCCTGGCTGCATACCCAGCCCGGCCAGAACGCCGCCTACAACGACATCTGGGACCGCATGCGCGACGGTTTCCAGCTCCAGGATGCGATCAGCACCAACCCGCGCATCGAACGCCAGCGCCTCTGGTTCCTCAGCAACCAGTCGTTCCTCGAACAATCGAGCGCGCGCGGCAGCCTCTACATGCACTACGTGGTCGAGCGCCTGGAAGAACGCAACATGCCGCTCGAACTGGCGCTGCTGCCGGTCATCGAAAGCGCCTATAACCCCTTCGCCCTGTCGCGCAGCAACGCCGCCGGCCTCTGGCAGTTCATTCCCGCCACCGGCCAGCATTTCAACCTGCGCCAGACCAATTTCTACGACGGTCGCCGCGACATCACCGCCTCGACCAATGCCGCCCTGACCTATCTCGAGCGCCTGCACGACATGTTCAACGGCGACTGGATGCTCGCCCTGGCGGCCTACAACGCCGGCGAAGGCACTGTCAGCCGCGCCATCGAACGCAACGAGAAACTGGGCCTGCCGACCGACTACTGGAACCTGCCGCTGCCGCAGGAAACCCAGGACTACGTACCCAAGCTGCTCGCCCTCTCACAGATCGTCATGGCGCCGGATTCCTACGGCATCAGCCTGAACCCGATCAACAACGAGCCCTACTTCCAGGCCGTCCGGGTCAAGCGCGGGATCGACCTGTCCAGCGTCGCCGCGCTGGCGAACCTGGACGAGGACGAGCTGTACCAGCTGAACCCGGCCTACAAGCGCCGCGTGACCATGGACGGCCCCCAGCAACTGTTGGTGCCGATGGAGAAAGCGGCGTTCCTGACCGCCTCGCTGGACACCCTCAAGCCGAAGGAAGTCACCGCCTGGCAGCAATACCGGGTGCGTAGCGGCGACAGCCTGCACAGCATCGCCAACCGCTATCGGATCACCGTAGCGGAGCTCAAGAGCGCCAACCGCCTGTCCAGCAACCACCTGCGCAAGGGCCAGCAACTGAGCATCCCCGGGCAGATCGCCGGCGGCGCCGTCAAGCCGGTCTACCAGCAACTCGCCCGACAGGCTTCCACCCCGGCCAGGACCCGCTCCTATAAGGTCAAGAACGGCGACAGCCTGTGGCAGATCGCCCGCAACAACGGCGTCGACGTCAACGACCTGAAGCGCTGGAACGGCCTGGACAAGCACGCCCTGAAGGTCGGCCAGACCCTCAAGCTGCAAGGCGGCACCCAGGCCCTGGCGGCCCGCAAGGGAAACGCCGCCGGCAAGCGCGACAGCGCCACCTACTATAAGGTCAAGCAAGGCGACTCGATGTACCTGATCGCCAAGCGCTTCAATGTCGAAATGAAGCACCTGCAGCGCTGGAACCCGCGCAGCAAGCAGGCGCTCAAGCCCGGCCAGACCCTGACCCTCTACCTGGACACCGCGAGCCGCTGACAGCCCATTGCAGGCCGTCCCGAAACGCCACGCCCGCTCCTGCCGGCGTGGCGTTTTCGCAAGCGCGGCCAGAACCCCGGACCCTAGGCCGGACAGGCCCGCGCTCCCTCTTTTTTCCTGTGCGGGCAAGGTGTTACTGTTGCCTGACGATTCGTTGTCAAAAATAGCCAAGGACCCGGACACACGCCTGATGCGTCGCCTCTCCTTCCTGATCCTCGGCCTGGCCGTGAGCCTGCCCAGCTTCGCCGCGATTACCCAGAGCCATGGTTATGCCCAATTCGGCACGCTCAAGTATCCGGCCAATTTCCAGCACTTCGACTGGACCAATCCCGACGCCCCCAAAGGCGGCACCTTGCGCCTGATGGCCTCGGGCAGCTTCGACACGCTCAACCCCTACACCCTGAAAGGCACCAGCCCGATCGGCACCGGCGATTTCCTCCAGTACGGCGTCAACGAGCTGAACGAACCGTTGATGGTGGGCACCGGCCTGTACGACCCGTCCGGCGACGAACCAGCCTCCAGCTATGGCCTGATCGCGAAGAGCGTGGAATACGCGGAAAACCGCAGCTGGGTGGTATTCAACCTGCGGCCGGAAGCACGCTTCCACGACGGCAGGCCGATCACCGCCAGCGACGTGGCCTTTTCCTATCGCACCCTGGTCAAGCAGGGGCACCCGATGTACCGCACCTACCTGCAGGAGGTGAAGCGGGTCGATATCCTCACCCCCCACCGGGTGCGTTTCGTCCTGCGGCGCTCCGGCAACCCGCTGCTGATCCTGCGCCTGGGCGAGCTTCCGGTGCTGCCGCAGCATTACTGGAAGGATCGCGACTTCCGCGCCACCACCTTCACCGCGCCGCTGGGCAGCGGTCCCTATCGCATCGTCGAGGTCGATCCCGGGCGCCGCCTGGTGTTCGAACGCGTGAAGGGCTGGTGGGGCGAAAAACTGCCGGTGAACCGCGGCAAATACAATTTCGACCGGGTCGTGGTGGACTTCTACCGGGACAACGGCGTCGCCTTCGAAGCCTTCAAGGCCGGCGAGTTCGACTTCTACATCGAGCACCAGGCGAAGAACTGGCTGAACAACTATCGCTTCCCCGCGGTTCTGCGCGGCGATGTGATCCGCACGGAAATCCCGCACCAGATCCCCAGCCAGACCCAGGCGTTGTTCATGAACACCCGTCGCGCCGTGTTCAAGGAGCGCGCGCTACGCCAGGCGCTGGGCGAGATGTTCGACTTCGAATGGACCAATCGCGCCCTCTTCAGCAATTCCTACCTGCGCTCGCGCAGCTACTACCCGAACAGCGAATTCGCCGCCAGCGGCGTCCCGGAGGGCCAGGAATGGCTGTACCTGTCGCCGTACCGCAAGCAATTGCCGGCGCAGTTGTTCAAACAGCCGTTCAGCCTGCCGACCACCGAGGGGCGCGGCATTCCCCGTGAAACCCTCAGGCATGCACTCGGTCTACTGGCCGATGCCGGCTGGAAGCTGTCCGGCGACCGACTGCTGAATAAAAAGGGCGAACCGCTGCGCTTCGAAATCCTGCTGGTCAATCCGAGCCTGGAGCGTATTCTCCAGCCCTATCGCGAAAACCTCGCCAGCATCGGCATCGACGCGCGCCTGCGCACCGTCGACCGCGCCCAATACAAGCAGCGCCTGGACCAGTTCGACTACGACATGATCCTCATGACCCTGCCGCAGACCCTCAGTCCCGGCCTGGAACAGTGGCAGTACTTCCACTCCAGCCAGGTGAATGTCAAGGGCAGCAAGAATTACGCGGGCATCGCCAACCCGGTGGTCGACGCCATGCTCAACCGCCTGCTCGGCGCCCACAGCCGCGACGAACAGGTCGCCGCCGCGCGCGCCCTGGACCGGACCTTGCTCTGGCAGTACTACAGCATTCCCAACTGGTACCTCAATTCGCACCGTCTGGCGTACCGCAACCGCTTCGCCTTCGTCGCCACCCCGCCCTACACCCTGGGCCTGCGCGCGTGGTGGCAGAAAAACCTGGAGACGTCCCGATGATCCGTCCCCGCTTCACCCCTCTGCTGGCAGCCCTGCTGCTCGGCTGCTGCGGCCCGCTCCTCGCCGCCCCGAAACATGCACTGACGCTCTACGATGAGCCTCCGAAGTATCCCGCCGATTTCAAGCATTTCGACTACGTGAATCCGGATGCGCCAAAAGGCGGCATCCTCCGCCAGGCCGACTTCGGCGGCTTCGACAGCCTCAACCCGTTCATCGGCAAGGGCGTCTCGGCCCCTTCGCTGGGCCTGATCTACGACACCCTGGCCTTCCAGTCGCAGGACGAGCCGTTCACCGAATACGGCCTGCTCGCGGAGAAGATCGAGAAGGCACCGGACAACAGCTACGTGCGCTTCTACCTGCGCCCCCAGGCCCGTTTCAGCGATGGCACGCCGGTCACCGCCGAAGACGTGGTGTTCACCTTCGAGACGCTGGTGAGCAAGGGCGACCCGATGTACCGCAACTACTATGCGGACGTCGACAAGGTGGTCGCCGAGGACAAGCTTCGCGTGCGCTTCGACTTCAAGCACGCCGGCAACCGCGAACTGCCGCTGATCCTCGGGCAGATCGCGATCCTGCCGAAACACTGGTGGGCCGACCGCGACTTTTCCAAGACCGGCATGGAAATCCCGGTAGGCAGCGGTCCCTACCGCATCGCCAAGGTCGATCCGGGACGCTCCATCAGCTACGAGCGAGTCAAGGACTGGTGGGCCAAGGACCTTCCGGTCTCCCGCGGACTCTATAACTTCGACACCATCACCATCGACTCCTATCGCGACATGTCGGTCGCCCTGGAAGCCTTCAAGGCCGGCCAGTACGACGTCAACCTCGAATATTCGGCGAAGGACTGGGCCACCGGCTACGAGTCGCCGGCATTGCGCGACGGGCGCTTCATCAAGGCCAGCATCCACAACCACAACCCGGTGGGGATGCAGGGCTTCGCCTTCAATATCCGCCGCCCGGTGTTCCAGGACCGCCGGGTACGCCAGGCGATCAGCCTGCTGTTCGACTTCGAATGGTCGAACAAGCAGCTGTTCTTCAGCTCCTACAAGCGCACCAACAGCTATTTCGAGAACTCGGAGATGGCCGCCCACCAGTTGCCCAGCGAAGCCGAGCTGAAGATCCTCGAACCGCTGCGCGGCAAGATTCCCGACGAGGCCTTCGACCAGGTCTTCCAGAATCCGGTCAATGATGGCAGCGGGGTGATCCGCGAGCAGCGGCGCAAGGCCTACCAGTTGCTCACCGAGGCCGGCTACAGGATCGAGAACAACCGCATGGTAGGTCCCGACGGCCAGCCACTGAGCTTCGAGTTCATGCTGTTCCAGGCCAACATGGAACGGGTCATCCTGCCGTTCAAGCGCAACCTGGCCGAACTTGGCATCGACATGCAGATCCGTCGCGTCGACGTCTCGCAGTTCGTCAACCGCCTGCGCTCGCGGGATTTCGACATGACCTCGGCGACCTGGCCGCAATCCAACTCGCCAGGCAACGAACAGCGAGAGTTCTGGCATTCCAGCAGCGCCGACAAGGCCGGCAGCCGCAACTTCATCGGCCTCAAGGACCCGGCCATCGACAGCCTGGTGGAAAGCCTGATCCAGTCCGACTCGCGGCAAAGCCTGATCGACCATACCCGCGCCCTCGACCGCGTACTGTCGTGGGGCTACTACGTGGTTCCCAACTACTACGTCGATACCTGGCGGGTCGCCTACTGGAACCGTTTCGGCCGGCCGAAGGTGACGCCACTCTACGACTGGGGCCTGATGACCTGGTGGCAGACCAGCGACAAGGCGCTGCCGAGCAAGGCGCAAGCCGAAGCCACGCAAGACGCCGAGCCGGAACGGGAGTAACGCCGCATGCTCTCCTATATCCTGCGGCGCCTGCTGCTGATCGTCCCTACCCTGTTCGGCATCCTGCTGATCAACTTCATCATCATCCAGGCCGCTCCCGGCGGTCCGGTGGAGCAGATGATCGCCAAGCTGGAAGGCTTCGACGCCGCTTCCGGCGGCGCCACCGGGCGCATCTCCGGCGGCGGCGGCGAAGTCGCCGTGGCCGGCTCGCAATACCGCGGCGCGCAAGGCCTGGACCCGGAGCTGGTGAAAGAGATCGAGCGCATGTACGGCTTCGACAAGTCGGCCCCCGAGCGCTTCATGATCATGCTGAAGAACTACCTGCACCTGGACTTCGGGCAGAGCTTCTTCCGCGACGCCAAGGTCACCGACCTGATCATCGAGAAATTGCCGGTGTCGATCTCGCTCGGGCTCTGGAGCACGCTGATCATGTACCTGGTGTCGATCCCGCTGGGGATCGCCAAGGCGGTCCGCCATGGTAGCGTCTTCGACATCTGGACCAGCTCGGCGATCATCGTCGGCTACGCCATTCCCGCCTTCCTCTTCGCCATCCTGCTGGTGGTGCTGTTCGCCGGCGGCAGCTACTGGGACTGGTTCCCCCTGCGCGGCCTGACCTCGAACAACTTCGACCAGCTCAGCCTCGGCGGCAAGGTGCTCGACTATTTCTGGCACCTGGCCTTGCCGGTAACCGCCCTGGTGATCGGCAACTTCGCCACCATCACGCTGCTGACCAAGAACAGCTTCCTCGACGAGATCGGCAAGCAATACGTGGTCACCGCCCGCGCCAAGGGCCTGACCGAACGCCGCGTGCTCTACGGGCACGTATTCCGCAACGCCATGCTGCTGGTGATTGCCGGCCTGCCGGCTGCGCTGCTGGGGATCTTCTTCACCGGTTCGCTGTTGATCGAGGTGATCTTCTCCCTCGACGGCCTCGGCCTGCTCAGCTTCGAAGCGGCGATGAACCGCGACTACCCGGTGGTCTTCGGCACGCTGTTCATCTTCACCCTGTTCGGGCTGGTCATGAAGCTGATCAGCGATATCGTCTACACCCTGGTCGATCCGCGCATCGACTTCGAGAACCGGGAGTAATCCGATGCGCCTGTCTCCCATCAACCAGCGCCGCTGGGCCCGCTTCAAGAGCAACAAGCGTGGCTGGTGGTCGCTCTGGCTGTTCCTCATCCTGTTCGTCGGCAGCCTCGGCGCCGAACTGATCGCCAACGACAAACCGCTGGTCGTGCATTACGACGGCGGCTGGTATTTCCCGGTCTTCAAACGCTACCCGGAAACCACCTTCGGCGGCGAATTCCCCCTGGAAGCCAACTACAAGAGCCCCTACATCAGCCAACTGATCGCCGAGAAGGACGGCTGGGTGCTTTGGCCGCCGATCCCCTACAGCTACGACACCATCAACTACGAGCTGAAGGTTCCCGCCCCCGCCCCGCCGTCGGCGGAAAACTGGCTGGGCACCGACGACCAGGCCCGCGACGTGCTCGCCCGGGTGATCTACGGCTTCCGCGTGTCGATCCTCTTCGCCCTGACCCTGACCGTGCTCAGTTCTCTGATCGGCGTCACCGTCGGCGCCCTGCAAGGCTACTACGGCGGCTGGGTCGACCTGCTCGGCCAGCGTTTCCTGGAAGTCTGGTCGGGGCTGCCGGTGCTCTACCTGCTGATCATCCTGGCCAGCTTCGTCCAGCCGAACTTCTGGTGGCTGCTGGGCATCATGCTGCTGTTTTCCTGGATGAGCCTGGTGGACGTGGTCCGCGCCGAGTTCCTCCGCGGGCGCAACCTGGAATACGTCCGCGCCGCCCGGGCCCTCGGCATGCGCAACAGCGCCATCATGTTCCGTCACATCCTGCCGAACGCGATGATCTCGACCCTGACCTTCATGCCGTTCATCCTCACCGGCGCCATCGGCACCCTCACCTCCTTGGACTTCCTCGGCTTCGGCC
This sequence comes from Pseudomonas sp. PS1(2021), assembly GCF_020405165.1. NCBI lineage: Bacteria > Pseudomonadati > Pseudomonadota > Gammaproteobacteria > Pseudomonadales > Pseudomonadaceae > Pseudomonas > Pseudomonas sp. PS1(2021). Next base: position 2,644,057 of record NZ_CP084484.1, read on the forward strand.
TGCCGCCTGGCGCGCCGTCGCTGGGCGAGTTGGTCGCCCAGGGCAAGTCCAACCTCCAGGCACCCTGGCTGGGCATTTCCGCCTTCGTGGTGCTGGCGGTCATGCTGAGCCTGCTGGTGTTCATCGGCGAAGCCGCCCGCGACGCTTTCGACCCGAGGAAATGAGATGAGCGAGAACATTCTGGAAATCCGCGACCTCGCCGTCGAATTCCTCTCCGGCGAGCAACGCCAGCGGGTGGTCGAAGGCGTCAGCTTCGACATCCGCCAGGGCGAGACCCTGGCCCTGGTCGGCGAAAGCGGCTCGGGTAAGTCGGTGACCGCCCACTCGATCCTGCGCCTGCTGCCCTACTCCGTCGCCAGCCACCCAGCAGGCAGCATCCACTACCAGGGCGAGGATCTGCTCAAGCTCCCGGAACGGCGCCTACGCGGGATCCGCGGCAACCGCATCGCCATGGTCTTCCAGGAACCCATGACCTCGCTCAATCCGCTGCATACCATCGAGAAGCAGCTCGCCGAGGTCCTCGCCCTGCACAAGGGCCTGGGTGGCGCCAAGGCCAGCGCGAGAATTCTCGAACTGCTCGAGCTGGTCGGCATCCCCGAGCCGGCCAAGCGCCTGAAAGCCTATCCACACGAACTCTCCGGCGGCCAGCGGCAGCGCGTGATGATCGCCATGGCCCTGGCCTGCGAGCCGCAACTGCTGATCGCCGACGAACCGACCACCGCGCTCGACGTCACCGTCCAGTTGAAGATCCTCGATCTGCTCAAGGACCTGCAGGCACGCCTGGGCATGTCCCTGCTGCTGATCACCCACGACCTCAACCTGGTCCGGCGCATCGCCCACCGCGTCTGCGTCATGCAACAAGGGCGGATCGTCGAGCAGGCTTCCTGCCAGGAACTCTTCGCAGCCCCGCGACACCCCTATACCCGCGAGCTGCTCAACGCCGAGCCCAGCGGTGCGCCGGCAAGCAACCCGCCGGGTGAAACCCTGTTGGCGGTGGACGACCTGCGGGTCTGGTTCCCGATCCGCAAAGGCGTGTTCCGCCGCACCGTGGACCACGTCAAGGCGGTCGACGGGGTCAATTTCGAACTACCCCGCGGGCAGACGCTGGGCATCGTTGGCGAAAGCGGCTCGGGCAAGTCGACCCTTGGCCTGGCGATCCTGCGGCTGCTGGAAAGCCAGGGCGGCATCCGCTTCGAAGGCACCCGGCTGGACGGTCTCGCGCAACATGACGTGCGCCCGCTGCGCCGCGAGATGCAGGTGGTGTTCCAGGACCCGTATGGCAGCCTCAGCCCACGCATGTGTGTCGGCGAGATCGTCGGCGAAGGCCTGCGCATCCATAGGATCGGCAGCGAGGCCGAACAGGAGCAGGCGATCATCGACGCGCTGGTGGAGGTCGGGCTCGATCCGCAGACCCGCTACCGTTACCCCCACGAATTCTCCGGCGGCCAGCGCCAGCGCATCGCCATCGCCCGGGCACTGGTGCTGAAACCGGCACTGATCCTGCTCGACGAACCGACCTCGGCGCTCGACCGCACCGTGCAGCGCCAGGTCGTGGAATTGCTGCGGCAACTGCAGGGCAAGTACAACCTCACCTACCTGTTCATCAGCCACGACCTGGCGGTGGTCAAGGCGCTCAGCCACCAGCTGATGGTGGTTCGACATGGCAAGGTAGTGGAACAGGGCAGCGCCGAAGCGGTTTTCGCCTCGCCGCAACATCCCTATACGCAGCAATTGCTGGAGGCTGCCTTCATGGCCCCGGCAAGCGCGGAAAACTGAGTAGCAGACAAGGAACGGACAATGGGATTTCTCACAGGAAAACGCGCCCTGATCGTCGGAGTCGCCAGCAAGCTCTCCATCGCTTCCGGCATCGCCGCCGCCATGCACCGGGAAGGCGCCGAACTGGCCTTCACCTACCAGAACGACAAGCTCAGGGGCCGGGTGGAGGAGTTCGCCAGTGGCTGGGGCTCGCGGCCGGAGCTGTGCTTCCCCTGTGACGTGGCCGACGACAGCCAGATCGAAGCGGTGTTCGCCGCCCTGGGCAAGCACTGGGACGGCCTGGACATCATCGTCCACTCCGTCGGATTCGCTCCAGGCGATCAGCTCGACGGCGACTTCACCGCGGTGACCACCCGCGAGGGCTTCCGCATCGCCCACGACATCAGCGCCTACAGCTTCATCGCCCTGGCCAAGGCCGGACGGGAAATGATGAAGGGCCGCAACGGCAGCCTGCTGACCCTCTCCTACCTGGGCGCCGAACGGACCATGCCGAACTACAACGTAATGGGCATGGCCAAGGCCAGCCTGGAGGCCGGGGTCCGCTACCTGGCCGGCAGCCTGGGCGCGGAAGGCACCCGGGTCAATGCGGTTTCCGCCGGGCCGATCCGAACGCTCGCCGCCTCCGGGATCAAGAGTTTCCGCAAGATGCTGGCCGCCAACGAGCGGCAGACGCCGCTGCGGCGCAACGTCACCATCGAGGAAGTCGGCAATGCCGGCGCCTTCCTCTGTTCGGACCTGGCCAGCGGTATCAGTGGCGAGATCCTCTACGTCGATGGCGGCTTCAACACTACCGCCATGGGCCCGCTGGACGACGACTGATCACCCCGCCCATGAAAAATGGCCGCTTCGAGCGGCCATTTTTCATGGGAGGAATAAAGAAAAGGCCGCGTAAGCGGCCTTTTCTCTGCATCTCGGTCTCAGTATTTCTCGACTTCCGCCTTGTCCTGCAACTGACGGCGGAAGGCGGCGAAGTCTGCCTGTCCGCTGCGCGAAGCCAGGAAGCGGCGGTACATGGCCTTCTCGTCGTCGGAGATAGCCTCCTCCGGCTCGCTGACGCCATTCAGGCGGATCACCACGTAATCGCCATTGGCCAGGGTCACGCCAGAGAGCGAAGGCTTGTCCTTGGCCTCCGGACGCTGCATGCGGAACACCGCCTGGAGCAGTTTCGGATCGACGCCTTCCTGGCCGCGGGAGGCCGCCTCGACCACTTTCCACGACTCACCCGCTGCGGAAGAGGTACGGCCTTCACGCAGCTCTGCAATCAGGGCCTCGCCACGCTTCTGCGCCTCCTCGGCGGCCTTTTCGGCGGCCAGGCGCTCGCGGATGTTCGCCGCGACCTGCTCCAGCGGTTGCTCCTTCGGCTTGTTGTGTTCCTTGACCCGCAGCACCACCACGGTGTCCGGATCCAGCTCGATGGCGCCACTGTTGGCCGCTTCTTCCAGCACCTCGGGGCTGAACGCGGTCTGCACGATCTGGCGGTTGGCAGCGATGCCGTCGCCCCCCGAACGTCCGAACGGCTGGCTGGTCTGGACCTTCAGGCCCATTTCCTGCGCCGGCTGGCTCAGGTCGGCGGCTTCGTAGGCGGAGCTTTCCAAGTCCTTGGTAGCCTCGACGAAACGCTGCTCGACCATCTGCTTCTTCAGTTCGTCCTCGAGCTTCGGCTTGAGGCTTTCCAGGCTCGGTACTTCCGGCGCCTGCACGCCCAGCAGCTTGATCAGGTGGTAGCCGTACGGAGTCTTCACCGGGGCGGATACCTCACCTTGCTTCAGCGCATACAGCGCCTCCTCGAACGCGGGGTCGTACACGCCGCGACCGGCGTAGCCCAGGTCACCGCCGGTGGCGGCCGAGCCGATATCCTGGGAGAACTCCTTGGCCAGCGCGGCGAAATCCTCGCCCTTGGCCAGGCGAGCCTTGATCTCGTCGATCTTCGCCTTGGCCTGCTCGTCGCCGACCTTGTCGTTCACCTCGATCAGGATGTGTGCGGCATCGCGCTGCTCGGAAAGGTTGGCGATTTCCTTCTGGTACAGCGCCTCGAGGTCTTCCTGCTTCACCTTGACCTGGTCGAAGAAGGAGGACTTCTTCAGCTCCACGTATTCGACGACCACCTGCTCGGGAGTCATGAACTCGCTCTTGTGGCCTTCGTAGAAGGCCTTCACCTCGTCGTCGCTCACGCTGCTCTTGGAGGCGTCGGCCTTGATCGCCAGGGTGGCGAAGTCGCGGGTCTGCTTCTCGAGGCGAGCGAAGGACTGCAATTCGTTGTCGGTGACGAAACCGGTGCCCGCCAGGCCGGCGCGAAGCTGGCCGATGAGCATTTCCTGGCCGAGCATCTGGCGGAACTGCATGCGGCTGTAGTTCATCTGGCGGATGACCTGGTCGAAGCGATCCGCGTTGAACTTGCCGTCGACCTGGAACTCGGGAGTTTGCAGGATCAACTGGTCCAGCGCCTGGTCGGAGAAGGCGAACTTGTCGTCCTTGGCGGCCTGGAGCAGCAGGGTACGCTCGATCAACCCCTTCAGGGCCGCTTCCTTGAGCAGCTTGTCATCCAGCATGGATGGATCGAAATCCTTGCCCAGGCGTTGCAGCAGCTGGCGACGCTGCATGTCCACGGCCTGTTGGACTTCATTGAGACTGATATCGTCGCCGTTGACCTTGGCGGCCACGTTGGAGTGGTCGGTGGCCCGGATGATCGCGTCGAAGCCGGTCAGCGACAGGAGAACGATGATCACGCCAATGATGGTCTTGGCGATCCAGCCCTGGGAATTATCCCTGATGTTCTGCAGCATGCAGCCCCCAAAAACTGCCACGACCAGCCGTCTTGGGCGGCGCGGCGTGGGTAAGAGATGCGGATATAAGAAAGGCGCATCCGAGGATGCGCCTTCTCGTAACTGGCGGAGCGGACGGGACTCGAACCCGCGACCCCCGGCGTGACAGGCCGGTATTCTAACCGACTGAACTACCGCTCCGCAGCCAGGCCAGCCTTGGCCGACCTGGGTAGATCGAGTCCAAAAAGACGCTTAGTTGACAGCATCCTTCAGGGCTTTACCGGCTTTGAAGCCCGGGATCTTGGCAGCGGCGATCTTGATCGGCTTGCCAGTTTGCGGGTTGCGACCGGTGCGAGCAGCGCGCTCTTTGACAGCGAAGGTGCCGAAACCAACCAGCACGACGGAGTCACCAGCCTTCAGGGCGCCAGTGACGGACTCGATCACTGCGTCCAGTGCGCGACCGGCAACAGCTTTCGGGATATCAGCAGATGCGGCAATTGCATCGATCAGTTCCGACTTGTTCACTCTAAGTCCCCTTATTTCTGTTGAGTATGTTTCTATGTGTTAGGTGTAAGGAAATTCTGCGCTGGTAGGCCAACTGACTCAGCAAGTGCCGCTTTATAACAAGGGCCCAAAAACAGTGTCAAGAATACCTACCGACTAATGCGTGCTAATTCGCTCCTTGGAATCAGGCTCGCGTTTTTCATCCTTTGCAACCATCTCCGGAGCCGCATCGGGCAAGGGCTCCGGGGCGTATTGCAGCGCAATTTGCAGGACTTCGTCAATCCATTTAACCGGTTTAATAACCAGATCACTCTTAATATTGTCCGGAATTTCCTTCAGGTCGCGAACATTTTCCTCGGGAATGATCACCGTCTTGATCCCGCCGCGGTGCGCCGCCAAAAGTTTTTCTTTCAGCCCGCCGATCGCCAGCACCTGCCCACGCAGGGTGATCTCCCCGGTCATTGCCACGTCGGCGCGCACCGGGATCTGCGTGATCGCCGAAACCAGCGCCGTGCACATGCCGATGCCTGCGCTCGGGCCATCCTTCGGCGTAGCGCCTTCCGGAACGTGGATATGGATGTCACGCTTCTCGTGGAAGTCCGCCGCGATTCCTAGGCTCTGGGCGCGGCTGCGCACCACGGTCAACGCCGCGGTGATCGATTCCGCCATCACGTCGCCCAGCGATCCGGTCTTGGTCAACTGGCCCTTGCCGGGTACCACGGCCGCCTCGATGGTAAGCAGCTCGCCGCCGACCTGGGTCCAGGCCAGCCCGGTCACCTGGCCGATCTGGTCCTGCTGTTCGGCGAGGCCATAACGGAACTTGCGCACGCCGAGGTAGTTCTCCAGCGTCTCGCTGGACACCACCGCCTGGATACGCTTGAGCTTGGCATGCTCCTTCACCGCCTTGCGGCAGACCTTGGCGATCTGCCGCTCGAGGCTGCGCACCCCGGCTTCGCGGGTGTAGTAGCGAATGATGTCGCGCAGGGCGCCTTCCTCGAAGGTCAGCTCGCCCTTCTTCAGGCCGTTGGCCTGGACCTGCTTTGGAATCAGGTACTTGGCGGCGATATTGACCTTCTCGTCCTCGGTGTAGCCCGGCAGGCGGATGACTTCCATCCGATCCAGCAGGGGCGCTGGGATGTTCATCGAGTTTGCGGTGCAGAGGAACATCACGTCGGACAGGTCGTAGTCGACCTCCAGGTAGTGATCGTTGAAGTTGTGGTTCTGCTCCGGGTCGAGCACCTCGAGCAGCGCCGAGGCGGGATCCCCGCGCATGTCGCTGCCCATCTTGTCGATTTCGTCGAGAAGGAACAGCGGGTTGCGCACGCCGACCTTGGTCATCTTCTGGATCAGGCGGCCCGGCATGGAGCCGATATAGGTACGACGGTGACCGCGGATCTCGGCCTCGTCACGCACGCCGCCGAGCGCCATGCGCACGAACTTGCGATTGGTGGCGCGAGCGATGGATTCGGCCAGGGAGGTCTTGCCCACGCCGGGCGGCCCCACCAGGCAAAGGACTGGGCCCTTGAGCTTCTTCACCCGCTTTTGCACGGCGAGATACTCGAGAATGCGCTCCTTGACCTCTTCCAGGCCGTAATGGTCGGCATCGAGGATGTCTTCCGCCTTGGCGAGATCATGGCGCACCTTGCTCTCGGCCTTCCACGGCACGTTCAGCAGCCAGTCTATGTAGGAACGCACCACGGTGGCTTCCGCCGACATCGGCGACATCTGCTTGAGCTTGTTCAGCTCGGCAGTGGCCTTGGTGTGCGCCTCCTTGGTCAGGCCGGCGGCGTCGATGCGCTTCTTCAGCTCCTCGACTTCGTTGTGCCCTTCGTCGATATCGCCGAGTTCCTTCTGAATGGCCTTCATCTGCTCATTCAGGTAGTACTCGCGCTGGCTGCGCTCCATCTGCTTCTTGACCCGGCCGCGGATGCGCTTTTCCACCTGCAGCAGGTCGATCTCGGCATCCAGCAGCGCCAGGACATGCTCAACCCGCGACGACAGGTCGGTGATCTCCAGGATGTCCTGCTTCTGCTCGATCTTCAGCGCCATGTGCGCGGCCATGGTATCGACCAGCCTGCTCGGCTCGTCGATGCTGTTCAGCGAGGAAAGCACCTCGGCGGGGACTTTCTTGCCCAACTGGACGTATTGCTCGAACTGGCTCAGCAGGCTGCGAGTGAAGACCTCGGCCTCGCGCTCGCCGACATTGGCGTCGTCGATGGCCTGGACCGCGGCACGAATGTGCCCTTCCTCCTCGATGAAGCGCTCGACCTGGCCGCGCTGCTCGCCTTCGACCAGCACCTTGACGGTGCCATCCGGCAGCTTGAGCAACTGCAGCACGGTAGCGACCGTACCCATGCGGTACAGGCCATCTTCGCCCGGATCATCGTCCGCGGGGTTTTTCTGCGCCAGCAGGAGGATTTGCTTGTCGCCGGTCATCGCTGCCTCCAGGGCCTCGATGGACTTTTCCCGACCGACGAACAACGGGATGACCATGTGCGGGTACACCACCACGTCACGTAGCGGCAGCAAGGGCAATTCGACGAGTGTTTTCATAATGTCGGCTCTACAGCGGCACTTGGCCACGAAACAGATAGGAAGACCTTTCAGCCTAAGATGGGGTTAGGCCCGGGAAAAAACAAGCGTGCCAGTCGGAAAAGAAAAGGGGCCCGAAGGCCCCTGCTCTTTCATGCCTCAGGCGCAGCCTTGGCTGGCTTTTCGCTGTTCTCGTAGATCATCAGGGGTTGCGACGAGCCATCGATGACACTCTCATCGATGACCACCTTGCTGACATCCTGCTGGGAGGGAATCTCGTACATGGTATCGAGAAGGATACCTTCGAGAATTGAACGCAAGCCACGTGCACCGGTCTTGCGTTCGAGCGCCTTGCGGGCAACCGCCTTGAGTGCGTCCGGACGGAATTCGAGATCGACGCCTTCCATTTCGAACAGCTTGGCGTACTGCTTGGTGAGAGCGTTCTTCGGCTCGGTCAGGATCTGCATGAGCGCAGCCTCGTCGAGCTCATCAAGAGTCGCGATCACCGGCAAACGCCCTACAAACTCGGGAATAAGACCGAACTTGACGAGATCTTCCGGTTCGACTTCCTTGAACGCCTCGCCGACCTTCTTGCCCATCTCCTGACTGCGCACTTCGGCATTGAAACCGATGCCGCCGCGCGCGGAACGGTTCTGGATGACCCGCTCCAGACCGGCGAAAGCGCCGCCGCAGATGAACAGGATGTTGCGCGTATCGACCTGCAGGAACTCCTGCTGCGGATGCTTGCGACCGCCCTGCGGCGGTACCGAGGCAACGGTACCCTCGATGAGCTTCAGCAGGGCCTGCTGCACACCCTCGCCGGAGACGTCGCGAGTGATGGAGGGGTTGTCCGATTTCCGGGAAATCTTGTCGATCTCGTCGATGTAGACGATGCCCATCTGGGCCTTCTCCACATCGTAATCGCACTTCTGCAAGAGTTTCTGGATGATGTTCTCGACATCCTCGCCCACGTAGCCCGCTTCCGTCAGCGTGGTCGCATCGGCGATGGTGAACGGCACGTTCAGCAGACGTGCGAGGGTCTCGGCCAGCAGGGTCTTGCCCGAGCCGGTTGGGCCGATCATCAGAATGTTGCTCTTGCCGAGCTCGATATCGTCCTTCTTGTCACGCTGGTTGAGGCGCTTGTAGTGGTTGTATACCGCTACCGCCAGAACCTTCTTGGCCCGCTCCTGCCCGATCACGTACTGATCGAGGATGGTGCGGATCTCTTTCGGCGCCGGAAGTTTGTGCCCACTACTTTCCGCCTGCGCTTCCTGCACCTCCTCGCGGATGATGTCATTGCACAGGTCGACACACTCGTCGCAGATAAAGACCGAGGGGCCGGCAATCAACTTGCGCACTTCGTGCTGGCTCTTGCCGCAGAAGGAGCAATACAGCAGCTTGCCGTTGTCCTCGCCGTTGCGGGTATCAGTCATTCGATCGATCCAATGGGTAGCTTCAAACACAAGATGAAGGCAATTGTGGGCATTTTCAAGCCCACGAGGCGGCCGAATGTCTCGACCGCCAGTATTGCGGAGCCTTAGACGGCCAGGTCGCGCTGGGTCATGACCTTGTCGATCAGGCCATACTTGACGGCTTCGTCACCGCTCATGAAGCGGTCACGATCGGTATCGCGGGCAATGACGTCCAGGGGCTGGCCGGTGTGGTGCGCCAGGATCTGGTTCAGACGCTCCTTGATGAAGAGGATTTCCTTGGCATGGATCTCGATATCCGAGGCCTGGCCCTGGAAACCGCCCAGCGGCTGGTGGATCATCATCCGCGAATGCGGCAGGCAGTAGCGCTTGCCGGCGGCACCGCCCGCAAGCAGCAGGGCACCCATGCTGCACGCCTGGCCGATACAGGTGGTCGAGACGTTGGGCTTGATGAACTGCATGGTGTCGTAGATGGACATCCCGGCAGTCACCGAACCACCCGGCGAGTTGATGTAGAGATGAATGTCCTTCTCGGGATTTTCAGCCTCCAGGAACAGCAACTGGGCAACCACCAGGTTGGCCATGTAGTCCTCGACCTGGCCGACCAGGAAGATGATCCGCTCCTTCAGCAGGCGCGAATAGATGTCGTAGGCTCGCTCGCCGCGGGCGGACTGCTCCACCACCATGGGCACCAGGCCACCGGCGGCCTGGATATCGGGAACGTGCGGAATAAAAGAGTTGCGAGACATGTCTTGCGATCACTCCCTAACAGATAGTGAAGCCTCAAAGACGCACAAGCCAGCACTAAGGCTGGCTTGTGGGATTCGAACGAGAGGAACGAATCAGGCCGCTTGCGGAGCTTCGGCCGGCTTGACCGCTTCTTCGTAGGATACCTGCTTATCGGTCACAGTGGCCTTTTGCAGGACAGTATCTACGACTTGTTCTTCCAGTACAACAGAACGGACTTCGTTCAGCTGGGGCTCGTTCTTGAAGTACCAGGCGACGACCTGCTCGGGCTCCTGGTAGGCCGAGGCCATTTCCTCGATCATTTCGCGAACGCGACCTTCGTCGGCCTTCAGCTCGTGCTGCTTGACCACTTCGGCGACGATCAGGCCCAGCACCACACGGCGCTTGGCCTGCTCTTCGAACAGCTCGGCCGGCAGTTGGTCAGGCTTGATGTTGCCACCGAACTGCTGGACGGCCTGCACGCGCAGACGGTTCACTTCGTTGCCGATCAGGGCCTTGGGCACTTCGATCGGGTTGGCCTGCAGCAGACCTTCCATGACCTGGTTCTTGACCTTGGACTTGATCGCCTGGCGCAGCTCGCGCTCCATGTTCTTCTGCACTTCGGCGCGGAAGCCATCGAGACCGGTTTCCTTCACGCCGAACAGAGCGAAGAACTCTTCGTTCAGTTCCGGCAGCTTGGGCTCGGCTACGCTATTGACGGTAACGGTGAACTCGGCAGCCTTGTTGGCCAGGTCCAGGTTCTGGTAGTCCTCGGGGAAGGTCAGGTTGAGCACGCGCTCTTCACCGGCCTTCGCCCCCACCAGCCCTTCTTCGAAGCCGGCGATCATGCGACCGGAGCCCAGCACCAGCAGGGTGCCCTTGGCGGAACCGCCGGCGAAGGCTTCGCCGTCGATCTTGCCGACGAAGTCGATGTTCAACTGGTCATCGTTCTGGGCGGCACGCTCGACCACTTCGAAACGGGTGTTCTGCTTGCGCAGGACATCGAGCATGTTGTCGACATCAGCATCGGAAACTTCGGCCTGCAGGCGCTCGACCTTGATGTCTTCCAGGCCGGAAACGGTAAATTCCGGGAAGACTTCGAAGGTTGCGATGTATTCCAGGTCCTTGCCTTTCTCGAAGGACTTGGGCTCTACCGACGGCGAACCGGCCGGATTCAGCTTCTGCTCGACCACGGCTTCGTAGAAGGTTTCCTGGATCAGATCGCCCATGGCTTCCTGGCGCGCGGAAGCTTCGTAGCGCTGACGAATGACACTCATCGGCACCTTGCCGGGGCGGAAACCTGGAATCTTGGCACGACGGGCGGTCTGCTGCAGACGCTTGTTGACTTCGGTCTCGATACGCTCGGCAGGCACACCAACGGTCATGCGGCGCTCAAGAGCGGAAGTGCTTTCAACAGAAACTTGCATGGATATTCCTCGTTGCACAGACGTAAGCCGGTCCTTCCGGCTCCCAGAATGTCGGGTAGAGATGGGCCATTACTGGCCCACCTCCCCCTAAGAACCGTACGTGCGAGTTTCCCCGCATACGGCTCGGGCCTAATCAAAACCCCCGGTAAGGGGAGCCGGTTTGTTCACTGTCAATCCGCGAGCGTGTAGCCGCTGGTGACAAAGGGGGTGCAATAGTACCCGGTTATTTAGGGAGTCTCCACCGCCTTTTGTGCGGTACAGAATGTGGTGATCATGCCACCCCGTCTCCTTCGTAATCGGTAACTTACACATTGGACACAATCCTTTCTGACTCTGGAAAAGGCTCAAAATTTGCTTACGGTACGCCAGCCTTTTGAGCATCTGTTCCATACGCCTTTTCTCACCCATTTCCTCCATAGAAGGATCGAAGGGGTTGTACTCCCCACTCACCTTCTTGTGTCGTTCGATCGGAGTGCTCGCTAGCGAGTACAACTCGATCGTTCGCATCTCTCCCTTGTCATTCATCGTCGCGGTAGCAAACACCCCTTTCCGCCCCTTCATGGGTTTAAAGTATTTTGCTCCGATCCACTGGAGTGTTTTCTTAGGGTGTCGCCGTTTTGCCCAACGCCATAGAGCCAGAAAGATCATGTAATCCATGCGGCTATACGCTTTCTTGGCTACCACAGGCTGGTGATAGAACGCCCAGCCACGCAGTATCGGATTCAGCTGTCGGATCAGATCCTCCTGCCTTACCGTTTTGCTGGTACTGATGACCTCCCTTACCTTGCTATAGAACGCTTTCACGTTTTTCTTGCTTGGCTTGATCAGAAGCTTCCCATCGTACTTGCGGAAATTCCAACCTAGAAAGTCAAAGCCTTCCTTTATATGGACGACACGCGTCTTCTCGAGTGACAACTGCAGCCCCCGCACTGCTAGGAACTGCTCTACCCAAGGTCTGACTTCAGTTTCCAGCACCTCTCGCGAGGTTCCGGTTATCACAAAGTCATCCGCGTAACGCACCACATTGATTTTCAGCTTCTTGGCCTTGGTCACACCCAGATGTTGCTTAAGTTGTGACTCCAGCCCATCCAGCACCAGATTCGCCAAGCTGGGCGAGACAATCCCGCCCTGTGGCGTACCGGCATCCGTTGCCTGTAGCTGGCCTTTATGAATCACGCCAGCTTTCAACCATTTTCGGAGAATCACCTTATCCGTTGGGACGTTGGTGATAAGCCAATCATGATTGATATGGTCAAAGCAGCCTTTGATGTCCGCCTCCAAAACCCATTGGGCCGAAACCTTCTTGGATAGGCATACGAACAACTGCCCCATTGCATCCGCCGTAGATCGCTCGATCCTAAAGCCGTAGCTGTTTGGATCGCCGGTGGTTTCTGCAATGGGTGCCAGAGCAAGCAAATACAACGCCTGCATTGCCCTGTCCGTCATGGTCGGAATGCCCAGAGGGCGCTCCTTTCCATTTGACTTCGGAATAAACACACGTCGTAAAGGCCGTGGCTTATAACCGTGGCGCTTCAACCCATTTGCCGCCTTCCATTTGGCATCGGGTGTATCCCAGAGCACGCGGTCGACTCCCGCCGTGCGCTTACCCTGGTTTTCAGTGACTCGCCGTACGGCCAAGTATCTGGCCGAGCGTGAGCGGGTCAGCATCCGCTGCAAGGCTTTCACCCTGCGCCAGTTGCCTTCCCGACAAGCCTTCGCAATCCGTATCTGCATCGCCCGGACATTCCGCTGAACACGCCACCAATCGATGTCATGCCATTGTTGCGGAGCGCCGGAAGGCGCAGACACGGCCAATTGGCTATGTTCTAACATGCTGCCTTCCTCTCAAGTTGCCCCAAGCGAAAGACGCACACATCCCCTGACGGGAATGGACGCTCCCGCCAGGGTTGGATTAATAGAAGATCCGTTACAACTGGATCTCTAGGTTTATTGAGACAGGTTCACTCAGAGTTCATGCGACGAAAGACCACGCAGAAGTCTGCCCGGTTTCCCGTGGAGCAATGTTCCAGCCCCTATCCGGGCCATTACAGCCCGGCTTTCGCTTTCTCTGCGATCCCATACCCGCACAGCCAACGGATCACCTTGCGGCTCACCTGCCCGAAGGCAGCTATACGGGCTTACCACGTTCCCTGCCTGTCACACGACTGGGTTAGAGTCTGCCTATTCGCCGGCGACCTTTTGTGACGACGTGTTCCGACCCTTGACCAGAACAACCGGTCGCATCACCTTTTTGGTTAATGCCTATCAGCAGATTAGGCACCGTAATGCTGACGACGTTTATTAGCAGTTCACTTGTGTTACCCATACCAGCCAGCCTAGCGCCTCAACCCGGTACTGCTCCGAGCATCTGCGCTCCGCCTCACGGCGAAGACGCACCCATACAGGGGGCTACATTGTTGGAAGAGCTTCACACCCCACCGTTACCAGTGACGCATGTCTTCCTAGGCTATCGTTGGTCGCACAACGAGTCCGCTGCCACTCCAAACAGGCAATGGTTGGACAATGACAGACAGAGCTTTCGCTCATGTCTCCGGTTTGATGTGAACAGGGACTGCCGAGGCAGCATGCTCAAAGAATTGTTACCTCCTGTTTCAAAAGCAGGAGGGAACCCCAGCGGGGATTCTCTCCCGCATGGGTTTAGCCCTGAATAGGGCTGTTATGTAGTAGGCACTCCAATACCGGAAATCCAGTACTGTGGTCGAGCCACCGAGCGCTAATCGACCTTGGGTCTGCCACCGCCGCTGCGGCAAGTCCTTGAAGGCATTGGACTTCTGGGAGGGTTTTGTTTCTTGGGATTGGGCACCCAAGCTCTCGGTTCTCTTTCGAAAACCCTTCAAGATGACTCTACACCTCGAAGTTTAGGAGACACGCCACGCGTGTCGCACCAAGGGCATGCATTCTAGTAGAGGGAAAAGCAGAAGTCACCCGCCAGGGTGCAGGCGGATCCCCGGGGTGTTTCCGGCCGCTTCCGCCGATCGCAGCCCGGTCTCGAACGAGTCGCTGGAGCTTCGCCGGAAGCGGGTGCATATAATGCCAGCCGATTCCGCTCCGACCGATGAAACCCTATGGAAACTCTGAAAAAGACTTCCTGATTTGGCAAAATCCGCCGACTTCACCCGCAGAGCTTTCCGATGAAGCAGATGACCTTCGCCGACGCCGAGTACGCCGGCAAGCGCAAGCAGACCCGCAAGGAACTGTTCCTGATCGAAATGGAACAGGTGGTGCCGTGGCAGGGCCTGATCGCCCTGATCGAGCCGCACTACCCGAAGGGTGAAGGCGGTCGTCCCGCCTATCCGCTGATGGCGATGCTGCGCGTGCATCTGTTGCAGAACTGGTTCGGCTACAGCGACCCGGCGATGGAGGAAGCGCTGTACGAGACGACCATCCTGCGCCAGTTCGCCGGGCTGAGCCTGGAGCGTATCCCCGACGAAACCACCATCCTCAACTTCCGTCGCCTGCTGGAGCGCCACGAGCTGGCGGCCGGGATTCTGGCGGTGATCAATGGCTACCTGGGCGACCGTGGCCTGTCGCTGCGCCAGGGCACCATCGTCGACGCCACGCTGATCCATGCGCCGAGCTCGACCAAGAACAAGGACGGCAAGCGCGATCCCGAGATGCACCAGACCAAGAAGGGCAACCAGTACTACTTCGGCATGAAGGCGCACATCGGCGCCGACAGCGAATCCGGCCTGGTACACAGCGTGGTGGGCACGGCGGCCAACGTGGCCGATGTCACCCAGGTGGACAAGCTGCTGCACGGCGAAGAGAACCTGGTCAGCGGCGATGCCGGCTATACCGGCGTCGAGAAGCGTGCCGAGCATGCAGGCCGCTCGGTCATCTGGCAGATTGCGGCGCGGCGCAGCACTTACCAGCAACTGAGCAAGCGCAGCCCGCTGTACAAGGCCAAGCGCAAAATCGAGAAGGCCAAGGCGCAGGTACGTGCCAAGGTCGAACATCCATTCCGGGTGATCAAGCGCCAGTTTGGTTACACCAAGGTGCGCTTCCGTGGCCTGGCCAAGAACACCGCACAACTGATTACGCTGTTTGCGCTGTCGAATCTGTGGATGGCGCGGCGGCATTTACTCGCGAACACAGGAGAGGTGCGCCTGTAACACGGCGAATAGCCGCTACGGGGTACGCGTAGCGGCTAAAAACCCTACATAAGACGACGATCTGAGCGCTTTTTGATCGATGGATCGCTTCAAAAAACAGCGAGGTCTGTAGTCGGCCAGAAATACGTGGCTACTTCAGACCATCCCTATGGACTGCCCTACCCTCAGCAAGGTATTGCTCGTCGAAGACGACCAGAAGCTCGCCCGCCTGATTGCCAGCTTCCTTTCCCAGCATGGTTTCGAAGTGCGCCAGGTGCATCGCGGTGATGCCGCGTTCGCCGCTTTCCTCGACTTCAAGCCGCAAGTGGTGGTTCTCGACCGCATGCTCCCCGGACAGAATGGTCTGCAGGTGTGCCGGGAGATCCGCCGGGTCGCGAACCTGCCGATCCTCATACTCACCGCCCAGGAGGACGATCTTGATCACATCCTCGGCCTGGAGTCCGGCGCCGACGACTACGTGATCAAGCCGATCGAGCCACCGGTGCTGCTCGCCCGCCTGCGCGCCCTGATGCGCCGGCACGCGCCCCTTCCCGCCTCCCCGGAAAGCCTGACATTCGGCAAGCTGAACATCGACCGACGGCGGCGCGAAGCGGAACTCGAAGGCCGCGGCATAGAACTGACCACGATGGAGTTCGAGCTGCTCTGGCTGCTGGCCAACCAGGCAGGGGAAATACTTTCCCGCGACGAGATCCTCAACCAGATCCGCGGCATCGGCTTCGACGGCCTGAACCGCAGCGTCGACGTCTGCATCAGCAAGCTGCGCAATAAACTGAAGGACAATCCGCGCGAGCCGGTCCGGATCAAGACCGTCTGGGGCAAGGGCTACCTGTTCAACCCGCTGGGCTGGGAACTCTGAATGCTGCGCCTGTTCCTGCGCCTCTACCTGCTGCTGGCCCTGGGGTTCGCTGCCGCGATCTTCGTGGTCGACCATGTCATCGACGCGTTCTACGACAGCATCGTCGAGAACTATCACCGCGACGCCGTTCGCGGCCAGGCCTATTCGCTGGTGGAAAAGCTGGCCCCGCTGGACCAGGCCGGACGCCAGCGACAGCTCGAAGACTGGCGTCCCCACTACGGGCTCGAGCTGAGCCTGACGGATGCCAGGCAGGCGAAGCTGACGCAGGAAGAGCAGGCCCTCCTCGACAAGAACCTGCTGGTGGTACGCGAGGACTTTACGGAATTCATCAGCCGCATCGACGCGGGTCCGCAGCTGCTCGACATCAAGCTGCCGCCGGAACCCTCGCTGACCCCACTGTTCACCGTGCTGGCCTACATCCTGCTCGGCGTGCTGGTCGGCATCGCCCTGCTGGTATGGGTCCGCCCGCACTGGCGCGACCTCGAGACCCTGCGCCTGGCCGCGCAACGCTTCGGCGATGGCGACCTGTCATCGCGCACGCGCATTTTCCGACGCTCCGATATCCGCACCCTGGCCCAGCACTTCAACCAGATGGCCGACCGCATCGAAAGCCTGATCAGCAACCAGCGCGAACTGACCAACGCGGTATCCCACGAATTGCGCACGCCGATCTCCCGCCTGTCCTTCGAACTCGAGCAATTGAACAAGCAGGTCGACGCCGAAGTACGCCACGACCTGATAGAGGACATGCGCGCCGACCTCGGCGAACTGGAGGAAATGGTCTCCGAACTGCTGACCTACGCCCGCCTGGAGCACGGCAACGTCGGGAGCCACCGGGAAATCGTCGACGCCGCGAGCTGGCTGGATAGCGTCGTCGCCGACGTCGCCCTGGAAGCCGAAGCCGCCGGAGTCACCTGCGAGATCAGCGCCTGCCAGGTCGAACAGATCCGCATCGAGCCTCGCTTCATGGCGCGCGCCGTGATCAACCTGCTGCGCAACGCCATTCGCCACGCACACTCGCGCGTCGAAATCGCCCTCCTCGATCAAGGCGACAGCTGTCAGATACGGGTCAACGACGACGGCCCCGGGATACCGGCGGACGCCCGGCAGAAGATCTTCGAACCCTTTTCGCGCCTGGACGACAGCCGCGATCGCAGCACCGGCGGCTTCGGCCTGGGCCTGGCGATCGTCCGCCGGGTCGCGCAATGGCACGGCGGCTATGCGGAAGCGCTGGAAACGCCGCAGGGAGGCGCCTCCTTCCGCCTGACCTGGGAGCGGCCCCGTTGACAGCGGAGGCTTAACAATCTTTCACAGATTGCTGACAAAGCCGTAAGGATTGCCAGCCAGGCCCGCCCTAGCATGGGACACCTCGCCTTTCCGCCAGGTTTTCCATGTTTCGCGCCATGCACCTTCCCCTTCTCGGCTGCCTGCTCGGCACCAGCGGCTGCCACGGCCTGCCACCCGCCCCGCCAGCGCCGAGCGCCGCCGTGGGCAACTACGGCGAGGTCATCGACTATCTGCAACGCCACATCCGCCGGGAAATGGAAAGGCAGGACGTGCCCGGCCTGGCCCTGGCATTGGTCGACGACCAGCAACTGGTCTGGGCTCGCGGTTTCGGCTATGCCGACCGACAGCACAGGATCAACGCCAGCGAGCACACCGCATTCCACGCCGGCGACCTGTCCAAGCTACTGATCGCCAGCGCGACCCTGCAACTGGCCGAACGCGGCCAACTCTCTCTCGACGCTCCGCTCCAGGACACCTTGCGCGAGTTCTACGTACGCTCACGCTTCCATGCCGACCAGAGCGAGGCGGATCGCGCGATCACTTTCCGCCGGCTGCTCAGCCATCAGTCCGGCCTTCCTGGCGAACACCTGCCGCCCCTGTTCGGCGAACGCCCGAACTCACTCGGCCAACTGCCGGCGAAAGTATCCGGTGTCTGGCTGAGCAATCCGCCGGGAACCCAGGTCGCCCATTCCAACCTTGGCTACGAACTGGTCGGCGCGGCCATCGAGCGCAACACCGGAAAGCACTTCGAGCAGCACATGCGCGAGCACCTGCTGGACCCTTTGCAGATGACTCGCTCCAGCTTCGCCAGGAACGCCCTGCCCCAGGCGCAACGCGCCCAAGGCTACAGCGGCGGCGGTCGCCCCGGCTCCGCCAGCGACCTCCCGGTCAACGATCTGTGGAGCAGCCCGGTCGACCTCAGCCGCTTCGTCCGCATGCTGTTCGCCAACGGGCGCCACAAGGAGCGCCAGCTTCTCAGGAAACACTCCGTCGAGGAGATGTTCCGCCAGCAGAACGCCGGCAATGCCCTGGACTTCGACTGCCAGGTGGGCCTGGCCTGGTTCCTCAGCCCGTGCGGCTCCGCGCCGCTGGAAGGGGGCATCCGTCACTATGAGTACGCCAGCGCCACCCCAGGATTCAGCGCCCACCTGGTTCTGCTGCCGGAACAGCGCCTCGCCGCCATTGTCATGAGCAACGCCGATGACCGCGGTTCGCTCACCGCCTCCCTGGCCCGGCAAGCGGCGTCGCTCATGCTGCAGGTCAGGCAGGGCGCTCGTCGCCCCGCCGTACAGCCCACCCCCGCGCGCGCCCCCGCACTGAAGGTGCCGAGCCCGGAGGACCGGCGACAGCTATACGGTCGTTACGCAACCCGCCAAGGCCAGGTTCGCCTGTACGAGCGCAGGGGTCGCCTGTACGCGGATTTCGGCGAACAACGCGTGGAATTGTTGCGCGACACCTCGGGCTGGCTGCAGATGAGAAAAAGACTGCTGGGATTCTGGCCCGTCGGCGTGGACAGCGCCGGACAGTTGCAACTGGACGTGGTCAGCTACGGCCAACGCCGAATCCTGGTGTCCCGCCGCCACGGCCAGGCCGCCTACCTCGGCGAGCGCATCGAGCCGACACCCCTGCCCCAGGCCTGGACCGAAGCCGTCGGCACCTACCGCGTCGCCAGCACGGGCCGGCACAGCTACCTGAACGGCCTGAGCATCAGGATCGAAGACGGCTTCCTGCTGGTGCGCGGGCAAGCCGGAGGAACCCGCTCCGGCGAGTTCATCCTGCAACCCATCGACAGCGCACACGCCGTCCTGGCCGGCAGCGGCCAGGGCCTGGGAGACACCTTCAGTCGCGACTTCGACGGTCTGAACGCGCTCGGCTACCGCTTCGCCCAGCAAGACACCAAGGCACGTCCCTGGCTGCAACGGAAGGAGTCCCCATGAGAAGCCCCTCCCTGTGCCTCGCCGGCACGCTCGCCAGCCTCTGCTCCGCCGCTGTCGCCGAAGAGTGGCATGACAGCATCGGCCCGAGCGCCCTGGTGGAATACCGTTTCTGAAACACACCGAGAGAGAATACGAACATGTTCACCGCCTTCGCCTTCCGCGGCCGCCAACCTTATACCGTTCGCCGGAACACAGCCCAGGGCGCGACCTTGCGCCCGAAACTGGCGAACCGGCCGGATGCGCCGGCTTCCGCCGGGAAGTCCTGAACTGCGGAGCGTCTACGGCCTCATTGGCAACGGATCACGCCGCTGGCGATTTCGTCGTCGATGGAGCGCAGCGCATCGGCATCCTGGTGCATCTGCTCGATCACCTCGAGCAGGCGCTGCGCCAGCTTCGGATCGTTCGCCCGCTCGACGGCGCGCATGACCTCGACCGCAGCCGATTCATGATTGTTCGCCATCTGCTTGAGAGCCTTGCGCAAGCGCTGCTCGGTCCATTTCATCGACATGTCGCTTCACCCAGACTGCATATACGGACCCGCCAGGAACGACAGGCTCGCTTAAGAGCGCCGGACCCGGAACAAGTTCAACCTGCCGTCGCGCCCATGAGGGCGGATTGGGTACCGGAAAGGCAAGCGGAGAAGAGATCGTGAAGCGCAAACGAAAACGCCAGGCACAAGGCCTGGCGCTTCGAAATATGGGGTGGACGATGGGAATCGAACCCACGACACCAGGAGCCACAATCCTGTGCTCTACCAACTGAGCTACGCCCACCATATCGTGAATCGTGCCGGACGTTCCGGCTTCAACCGCAGCGGCCGGACAAGCCGAGCCTGAAGGTGGTGCGGACGGAGAGACTCGAACTCTCACGCCTTGCGGCGCTGGAACCTAAATCCTGTCTCGCACCTCGGAAGCGCTTATATTACAACAGTTTACGCCGACCGCAATCACTTAAACTGTGCCAATCGTGAAATTCCTTTTCACGTTTTCCATTTCCGTGCTTCACGTTTCCGTCACGGTCAATATTCAGCGGTCCGACTCATAGGCCGCAACGCCGGTCCCTACCGCCCGCCATTCGTCCTGCGCCATCCGTGCATCACAGATGAATACCTCGACCTCCCCGCCTTCTTTCGGCTCCGCAGGCCGAATAGCTGCATGCCGGAGAATCGTCTGCATGTCTGGGACGTAGCTGCTCTCCGAGCCGTGGAACGACCAGATGCCATGTTTCCCAGCGCTGCCCACCTGGTGGTCGAGTTTCACCGACCAGCCCTTGAATCGAATCACCAGCATCGCCCTGCTCCGTAGGAAAAGGCCGTAGTCTACTCCTAATCCTGACAGGCCTGGTTCGCAGCCAGTAGCTGCGCCTCGTAACCGATCCGCTGCCGACGCTCTGCCAGCAGCGCGCGGACCTTGGTCTGTAGGTCGTCGCTCTTCTTCAGCCCAGCCGCTGCCCAGGCCGGCACCTCGACCGCGGGCGCTCGGCACGGCACCGCCACCGGAACTTCTACGCGCACCGTGCGCGGCTCGGCTTCCTGCCGGCCGGCGCATCCCACCAGCGCGACAATCATCAGCATCAGCGCCACCCTCATAGACCCAGCTCCTGATCGATGACCGCCTCGGCGGCCGCACACTGCTCACCGGCGGTTCGCTGACTCAGCAGGCGTTGGGCTCCGGCATACTGCTCCGCGGCCTGCTGCCGCCCCTGCTCCACCGCAAGGGCTGCCTCCCTGGCGCGCTGCTCGTCGGCCATGCGCAGCGCGGCAACCTGCCGGACCTGCTCTGCCACTGCGGACTCCAACTCTCCCCGGGAGGCACGGCAGGCAGCCAGATCCGCGCTCGCGGCATCCAACTGCGGCCGGTAGTGCCGCGCGCCGATCCAGAATCCGCCGGCGGCGCCGAGGCCGAGCAGTAGCAGGCAGGCCAGCGCGATCGAGACAACACGGGACGAGATCACGACAGCGGCTCCAGGAACAGCGCCCGTTCCGCCGTTCGACGCTTAACCAGTCCCTCCAGGCGCTTACCTCCCGCATTCACCCAGCGCGGGAACTGGTCCGCCGCCCCCCGGTAGTCACCCTTGTTCAGTAGCTTGAGCAGCGTGGACGACGCAAGATTGGCCGATCCCAGGTTGTAGACGAAGCTCATCAGGGCATCCCACTGATTCTGGTTCAGCGGCACTTTCACCAGCTTGTCCAGTTCAGGCTCGAAGCGCTGAATGTCATTGGCCAACATCCGCTCGGCCTGCTCAACGGTGATCGTCATGTAGCGGGTCACGCCCCGCGTAGTGCCATAGCCGATGGTCCAGACACCCACCGAGTCCTGATAGGCGGACAAGCGCAGGCCCTCGAACGATTTGATGAGGTCTATGCCTCGTTGGGAAGTACGCATTTACGGGTCTCCAGAAACGACGAAGCCCGCTCAATGGCGGGCCTATCTTCGTCGGAAAGGTGTTCGGGTCAGCTACCGGCCAGGATCACCACCAGCACGGCCATGCTCCCATTCAAAATGGGTAGTCTACACGCCGCCCGCCTCCGGCAGCGGATACCTGGCCTTGATCTCCTCGACCTTGGCTACCCAAGCACTGTAGTCCGGTTCCACGCCGGCCTTGATAGCGTCGAACTCGGCCTCGGTCTTGAGCGGGTCACTCTCCAGCCGGTAGGCATTTGCCCGAGCCATGGCTGCAGCATCGTATTCAGCCTGCCAGCGTTCTTGCGCCTGCTGTTCAGCGGTCTTTACCTGGCCCCAGTCGATCATCGCGGTAACTCCACCGGGCCGTCGGCCTCGATCAGCAACGGTTCAGGGAAGCGAGCAGCGGCACTGGCATCAGCGGCCAGCGGGAACCGCAGGGTTAGTTCCAGCCGTCCATCCCTTCGCGCCACAGGACCAGCGAATAACTCCGATCCAATGGCCTCGGTCGGCAACTCGCCGCCCTCCGGGAGCGGAGTGAAGTCGAACGCCTGGCCGTTCACGGTGAGTACATCGCCAGCCCTGCTCAGCACTAAGCGCTCGCCGCTTCCCGGTAACGGAACGTACGGCGACAACTTGATAATCATCAGAACCACCTCCCCGTAGCGATAAAGCCCGGCAGCAATGCCGCAAGCGCAGATGTTGTCGAAAATCCGTACCACTCACAACTTGACGCGCTCGCCCAGTATATAGCTCCCCAACCACGCCCATAGTATCCGGTATTTCTGATCGTAGTGTCGGAGGCTACGGGCGCGCTAACGAACGCGGCCGGGAATGTCAGAGTCGTGCCGCCTGTTACGAACAGGCTTCCGGATACGCCGGTTACGTCTACCGCAGCAGCGTACCGGTGCCAGCATATTTGCGTCCCATCAGCGAACCGCACGAACTCACCGTTCGCATTACTACCCCGCTGGATCACCGCGCCGGTCGGTACGTCGCTCGACTGCGAAACGGCGCCCAGAATGCTGTCTCGAGAGTACAGCGCGCCCGAACTACCGAGCGCCTCCCGTACAGCCGCACTGCCGAGGCCGAGATCCCCCCGCGCTGCTGCCGCATTTGCAGAGAGCGCCCAGGGCTTTATCCCCGCCAGGGTTGCCCCCCACTGGTTGGCGATCAAGTTGAATCGATCCGACAGGTCCTTGTCGTAGCCCAGGATCGGCGCCACCGCATAGGCCTGGCCGCTGGCCGTGCTGCCCTGGTAGTTGGGCTTGATCGAGATGACCGTCGAACTGGCGACGTTTGTGACCTCGTACCAACGTCCATCGGGTCCGCGAAATGCATCGCCGACTCGGGCATTGGACGAGAACTGTGTGCCGGCACCGGTAACGGTCGGGCTATTTGCGGTCACAGTTACTGTGCCACTGGAATACCAAGCCATACTGCCTCCTTGTAATCACGCCATGACTAAAAGCGGAGTGTTAAACGGAACCGGGATAGCAGGTTGACCACCCCCCGGCATGTAGGCTGTCACGTATATGCGTGAATTCCCTGAGAATACAAACCCTATCCCTACGTCAGAAGGATCAGGCGTATGGCCCGTTTGCGCATTGAAATGACTAACTAAAAAATATGCCCCACCCCACGTCCACGGAGTAGCCCAAGTGTTCAAAGTGTAGCCAGGCAACGCTCCTGTATCCCTACCAGCGTAGTTCCAATTCTGGCTTCCACCTAAATATCGAGCAATTTGACGATTGCTATCAAATACAACCCGTGACTCATTATCGAACACCTGCATTCCCCATCCAGAGGTTCTAGGCAAATACACGGCGCAGGCTTTCCACTTACCGCCATACGCAACTCCAGTCATTGCCGAGAACACAAGTTGAGAGAACGTGAACCCGGTCCACCTACCGGGAACTCCCACATGCTTAAAAAAAGATATTAGATGGGAACCGTTTGGCGAGAAGAATACAAACGGAGGAACTACGCTAGCTATAGGTGCGGGATACGTGACACTCCCTCCGCTGTATGTTCCTTCTGCAACGACATGCATGCATGGGTGATCTTGATCGATTATTACCTGACCGTAATCACCTACAAACTTCACACCGTAACTCATGAGAACATCACCGCATATAATGTATATATAGAGTTAGACGAACCATTTCGCATAAATGTTATAGTGGATCCAGATATTGTGTATGACGGTATATATGCATAGGGATTCCCCTCGACCGTTAAGAACAGCACTCCCCTTGATGAATCGAACCCCGGCACAGCAACCGACATACCTTGCGAAATACTTCCTATAACCAGTCGATACACCATGCGCATGGCGTACGAGGAACTATCGAACACAATGCTACCGCTAGCGTTGCGCTGCCGAATCCCGAAACTCATACATCCAGATTCCCAATCTGGACGCGTAGAACTAAGTTTCCGTCATACACTTTGATCGCCTCTGCCGTTTGCCGCATAAAACCTCCGCTAGTGGAACTGTTCATCGTCAAGCTCCCCGCTTTATCCAGCTTCCAGAGCGGCTCACCGTTGGCACCTAGGGCTGTCGACTGGATCACGTTGCCGATCTTCGCGTTGGTGATCGATCCGTCCTGGATCATCGCGTTGTTGATGAACATCTGTCCGCCGACGATCGAGACCGGCGCCACGGTCTGCCCGCTGGAACTGTTGAACCAGAGGAACCGATCAGCCTGAAACGCCATGGTCGTCACGCTCGTGCCGCTGTCGAAGCCCAGTTGCCAGCCAGCGGCGTACTTCTGGCCATTGGCATGCGCCTGGAGCTTCACGCTGTAGAGCGCCTTGACGTTTCCATCCAGCGAGGTAACCGCTTGAGATGTGGTCTGGATGTTCGCCTCGTTGGTATCGGTGCGCGCGCTGACGGTATCCACCCGCTGCCCCAGGGCGCTGTCTGCGTTGGCGCGGACGGTCTGTTCGGTGCTGATCGCCGAGGCATTGCTCGCAACCTGGCCGGTGAGCTGATCCAGCCGCTGGACGGTCACGGCATTGTTCGACGCAACGACCGACTCCACGGTGGCGATCCTGCCCTCCGCGGTCCCGGTACGCGCTTCAAGCAAGCTCGTCCGCTTCGCCTGCGCTTCATCCTCGTTCGCCCGCACGGTGACTTCGGTGGCGGCTCGAGCAATGGTGTCCCAGCCCTTCAGCGCATCGGCCTTCTCTCCGGTCGCCGGCTCCCGGCGGGCGGCAGCCTGCAGAACATCCAGGCTCGAAGCCGCCGCCTCGACCTTGCCGTCGAGCTCGGTGATATCCGCGGTGTTGGTGGCCACCTGCTGGGCCAAACCGTTGGCCGTCTCGATCGATTGTCCGATGTCGGCCCAGTAGGTCGCATTCGGCGGAGAGGCGTTGAGCGGCACCGCCTGCTTCGCTTGATACAGCCGGCTGCCAACACGCACGATATCGTTCTTCGCGTAGGTCTTCGTCGGGTCGTAGGCCAGCACATCGGTCAGATTGTCGATCTGGTCCTGCAAGCCAGTGATATCGACCTGCATCTGATCGATGTCGGCGAAGAACTGCTCGCCCAGCGCGGACTCGACGTACTCCTTGGTGATCAGCTCGTTGTACTCGCTCGCATCCGTCGAGCTGATGCCGTCGACCCAGGCCGACCATGGGCCGACGTTGCCGGTCCGGTCGATCAGCCGCCCGCGGAAGGCCAAGCGAGCGCCGGCCGCCAGCGAGGTCAGCGTGTGGGTGTCGGTCGGGTATGCGAACAAGCCCATGGCAGTTGCGTTCTGTTCGCTGCCGCCCGGGGTGACCGACTGCTGGATCTCGGTGTAGGCGGTGTCCGCCGCGCCACTGGCCGGGAATCCCCACTCCAGGCCGATCTTCCACGGTCCGCTGGTGGTACGCAGGAACGCCAGCGCCGGCGGCGCGCCGGTCTTGCCGGTGATGTTGGTCAACACCGAGTTCGCTGGGATCGACGACACGTTCATGGAGTTCACAGCCCGCACGCGCGCAAGGTACTGGCCGGTGTATACCCCACGCACTTCCACCATCAGCTCCCCCGTACGCGGAACCCTGACCCACTCGCGCGAGCCCCAGCGCCACTCTACGTCGTACGCTACCGCGTCCGGTGCCGCGTCCCAGGCGATGGTCATGATCGTGACCGCCAGGCCTTGCTCGACCGCGATGTGCTGCGAGATCAATACGCGTGCAGGCGGATCTTGCACGCCGGATGGGAGGACGCTGATCGGTCGAGAGTCGATGATCGCCCCGTGATCAATCGCATCAAACTTGCCGGGCTCGTGCTGGATGACCTCAAGCTGAAATTGCTCCCAGCTTGGCCTGGTCACATTCTTGACATAGAACTGCATCAGGGCCAGGTCGTCGTAGTCGATCGCCCACCCGCTCTCAGGGGAAGGCTCTTCGCTGAAGTCGGCCACCACTGTTATGACGCGCCCATCCAGGCCTTGAATCGCTCTGGCTTCCGAGCGCCCGCTGGGCAAGTTGACCCGCAGTCGCGCGCCGAGCGGGATATCCACATCTCGATCAACGGTGATTGCTCGTCCAGACACCGCCGAGATCCTGCCGCCGTTCGCACGACCGGCAAGCATGGGGTCTGCCAGAGCCACCACCTGCCCAGGGCGAGGGATGAATCCATCCAGGCCAACCTTCCAGACGGCCCCACGAGTCTGCAACTGCTCAGTCATAAGCGCCCACTGCCCCGCCCGCTGCGCCTGACCCTGGCTGGTGCAGCCGAGAGCCCCGACCGATACCTCCCTGACGATCCCGCCAAGCTCGATAATCGCATCCTCGTCGAAGACCGGCTCCTTGTCTGTCTCGAACGCATTGGCCGGGTTGTCCCAAGAGACCATCGCCAGCGAATGGCGGTCTCGCGTCCGTGTCCCCGAATACGCAACCACACCATCGTTCAGAATCTGCGACGTGGTATAGGTGTAAACCGGGTCCTGAGGCATGTCGGCGTTGACAGTGATCTGGCTACCATCCCAGAACGCCAACCCATGAAAGATTGCAGCGAGATCCTGAAGAACGGCATACGCCTCCTCTTGCTTCTGAAGATAGAGGTTGCAAGTGAACCTAGGCTCTTGACCGCCCTTCCCATCCGGAACCAACTGGTCGCAGTACTGCGCAATGCGATAGAGGGCCCAACGGTTGACCATGCTCTGGTCGATGCGCTCACCCAGGCCGTAATAGGGGTTCAACACCAGGTCATAGAAAACCCAGGCCGGATTGTTGGAATAAGCCTCCTTGAAGGTGCCGTCCCAAACGCCATTCGTGGTACCGGGGCCGCCGGTAAAATAGGTCCGAGTCTCAGGGTCATAGTTCATCGGAACCCGCACGATCCGCCCGCGCATGAGCGCAGAGAACTTCGGAAAGTCACCCCCGAACTGCTGGGCGTCATATTCCACGCAGCCAAGGGCGGTGAGCGGAAACTCCTGGTTGCTGTCGACAACTTCAGCTATCGCAGTCAGCACCATGGTGTCCTGGACCAGAGAGCTGTTCGCCTCCGGCGTGATCCTCCGCACGCGTACCGCCCAGTGCCCTCCTGCCGGCAGGTTGATCCGGTGGGATCGGTAGTAGGTCGTAACGTTCTTCCGGTCGACAAACGTGCTGAGTACAGTCTGGTAAGGAGCACCATCCGTGGCGACATCGATCGCGTACTCAATGCGCACCCCATTGATGTTCCCGGACGAGTCCTGCGCCTGCAGGTTGGGCCAGGACAGGCGCACGCGTACCGCATCCGCCGTAGCGTTCGTGACGGTGTAGATGTAGGGCTGCGTGCTGAGCAAGGTCTGACCCACCGCAATCTCATTGCTGGATTCCGCTACGCCCTCTAGTCGCTCCTGATTTAACTCACCTGGACGAAACTGCCACTTCACGTCGGGGTAGTTCAGCGTGCCGTCTTCTGCCTGGATCGGAGTACCGTCAAGCTTGATCGACTTGAGTCCATTGACTGGCCCAACAATCGGCCCCCAGCTCAGGAGATACACGATCCGAGCAGTGGACAGGGAGGCAACGCCGTTCTGGGCAATGTGCGGCTGCTTCGGCTTGGAACTGCCCCCCTTGCTTCCACGCAAAGGCTGATGGCGCTTTTTGGTCACAACAGACATTTTCGATCTCCAGAAACAAGAAACCCCGCCGAAGCGGGGTCTGGCAGCAGTCGTGCTAGAGCTGGTCTTCCGTGTAAACCCCGCCCGACTCGACGGCGCCGCCGATCTCTCGCTCGCCGTAAAGCACTGGGTATGGGTTGCCCTGAGCGATAGTGGTCATGGCACCACCGAATCCATAGCTCGGGTTATTCCCATCCTCGTTCTTCGCGGCGGAAGCCTGAGTTGACGGGGCCAGCATCTGGGCAACGCCACCAAGTGCCAGGCCGGCGCCGCCAGCCATCATTGCAACGCCTATTGCCGAAGTGGTGCCGAACGTGAAATAGCCCGCAACGACCAACGCCGCCCCTAGGACCGTCTGAAAAATCCCGGAACTCTTGCTGCCTTGGATGACTGGCACGATGCGGATGACCGACTCGCCGGCTCCGGCCAGGTCAAGCTCCTCTTCGCGAAGATTTCGCCTTCCTACGAAGACCGCGAACCGCATCCCACGCTCTTCTGCTGTTCGCATGAACTTCTCGAAACCATCCACCATGCTGGCCAGGGCAATGGTGGCCTCTCGCGGCCCTGATACATCGAGCACATACTCACGGCCAAATTCGCGGCGCAACGCGCCATACAGTCGGATGGTCTTCATTCGGAGAAGTCCTTGTGACGAAGGATCAGCCGGAGCCTGTTGGCCATGGACCAGCCATAGATTTCGCGTGCAGCCGCGCGACCCGCCATGTGGTGATAGATGAACGGCCCTGATCCGCCCAGCGCCGGGGCCTCTTCGCTTCGCAAATGAGGCTCGGCACCAAGGTAGATCGCGGCATGGTTCGGGTGATAGCAAGGCCGCCCCGGAGTTGGCACTTGAAACACCAACATGTCCCCTCGCCGCAGGTCGTCAACGCGATAGAAGCCGGCCCTCTCGTAATTGTCCTCGTACAGGCTTGAGCCTTCCTTGTCCTCCCACCAAAGGTCCTTGCGCTCAAAGTTCGGCAGCGCCAACCCAGCTTCTCGCTCGTACCAATCCCTGCAGGCCCCCCAGCAGTCGAGCAAGCCGTGGGAAAACTCTCGACCAAGCAACGGAGCACGATAACCGGAGGGCCTGAACCAAAGCATCTCCCCGCCCGGCAGACCGATGATGCCCCACGGCAATCCGTGAAGCTCACAACTGACCCTGTCAGCCATGCTCGGGGTGGGAGCCTTGTCCGGATGGCTATGAATGACGGCAATCACTTCGCCGCGGTCCTCTGCTGCCGCGTAGTCCCGGTGATCCATGACGAAGTTTTCGCGATCACTGACCGCCAGGTTGCCACAAGGCACGTATTCTCGGCCGCTGTCGGTCTTGAGCAATACACCACACGCCTCGCTTGGGTAGACGCTTTCGGCGTGCGCCAGGATCTGACACTGCAGCTTTTGACTGATGCGCATGCTTACCTCGACGAAACGATCAAACTTGCCCCCAAGGAACCGCCGAAGCGGTTGGTATTGCCACGCAGCTTGCAACTGCTCCAGCGGCCACCACACCGGTCGAGAGCTGGGTTGTCGGTAGGCTCGTCTTTCTTCGTGAAGAGGGCGGCGCCGGTATAACCACAAGCCTCTCCACGGTACTGACCTCGGCACGCCCACCGGCAAAGCTTGGTGATCTGCTGGGCCGGTAGCATCTGCCCCTCCATGTCGATAGGGCTGCTGAGCGCGAAGGTGACCTGCTCCCGGGTTTCCTCGGTCTTCTGCTCAATGAACCAGATCCCCACCCGAGCCTCGTCGGCTGCATCGGGGTTGCCATCAGGGAAGTTTGCGGCATCCAGATAGTGCCGCCACGTCTCGATCACCCGCACCCTGGCGCCACAGAGGTCTCGCAACTGAAGGCAGATGGCCGATATCGCTCCTCGAATGCCGGCGAGCTCGTTTGCCAGTTGGAGGGTCGGCGACGCGGGTCGACCATCGCCGCGGATATCAAAGCCTTTTGCGGTGATTTGGATCGGCTCGTACACATTGCCCTGCCAGATGATTTCCCCTTCCTGGGCGTGACCATGGAATCGCCAGAGATTTCCGCCAAGGCGCGTCGCATCCACCTCAAACAGCCGGATCAGGTTCCCCGGCTCAAGCTTCTGCACATCAGCATTGAAGGCCATGCGTTCTCCAGATATGAAAAAGCCCGCGCGAGGCGGGCTGGAAGGTTGTACAGCGTGGATGAAATGCCAGTGGCAACCGCCCTACCGGGGTAGTAGCGTCGTGCCTTCATGCAAGGGTTTCCCGACCCTGAGCGTGCCGGCCCAGGGATCGGGAGGCGCCAATGTCGGCGCGGTTAAAGACCTAGGAGGTCGAAATGAGCGTTAATCTGGAACAACGTATAGCAGCAATTGAGGCCGTTTTTGCCACGCATGCCTCAGCCAACACTAATGCGATTATCGAGCTCATCAGTGCCGTGAAGGAAATTCCAGGATTCGAGGCGGCATCACTTAAGAAGGGGCTGCTTGATGCTCGATCGGTAAGCATCGAAGGCGGAAGCCAAGAGCATTACAACCAACTAATCGACAACTTCATAGAAGCTATTGAGAGATAAGCTTAATACCGGCCATATATCTCCCTGACTTATCGAAAAGGATGCGATATTGAAGCTTCTTTTCTTTGCCATCCTTTTCGGTTTTTCCTGCTTCTCTGCTCATAATTTTCTCCCGCGGCATAGCCGCTCATGGTTGGTTGTTACGGGTAGAAGACCTGAACGAACGTGAAGCCCAGTTCGTACAGGCCTCCCCCCAACGGCCTCAGTTTGTATCCATTGCACCGGTATCGACCCTGTACGCCGCCAGGGGGTGTCCATAGGAACGACTTATACCCCTCGTGCCGGTCCAAAAATGCGCGGGCGCCCAGGAGATCATCACCAGCCTCCAGGCGCCCGATGATCGTCATTCCATCCCAGGTCTCGGATCTGGTGTTGATCCCCGTTCCGCCGGACTGAACGTATCCATCCCCGAAGTCGTTCTGCCAGGTGCGTTGAGCAGTCTCGCCGGTAGCTCCAAGGCGCGTACAGTAAGAAAAGGTCTCAGCCACTTATCGTCTCCAAAGCAGACCGTTCTGCCCCATCTCTTCCCGAATGACGCTCCGGACCTCCTCCCGCAAGGCCAGCCCGGCAGCCTCTCCCTGCATTCGAGCTTCCTCTTGGCTCATGCCGGGCTGGGCATTAACCGTGACCGGAGCGTTGATAGTGATCGACGGCGCCTGTCCAGCCCCAGCACTCGCGCCGCCTTCCCTGCTGAGGAAAGCAGTCAGGTCCCTGTTTTGATTCGGACTGAGCACCCGCTCACCAGCATCAAGCAGCCAGGTACTCTCCTTCGGGATGTTGTCGATGCCGCCGTGCGCGATGCCCGCGAAGGCCGCCGAAGAAACTCCAGCAACCATTGGCGCGGTAGCTGCGGCGGCAGCCGCAGCAGCACCAGCAGCCAGGCCAGGGCCAACAATCGGGATGGCAGCCGTCGAGGCAAACGCTGCTAGCTGTGCCTGAAACGCCGTTGCCTGAGCATTGGCGACCAGCCCGATTGCCGCAGTCGATTGAGCCGTCTTCCCTACGACCAACTGCACCGCCTGGTAGACAAGCCACTGGGCGGCCATGTCAGCCAGGGCCTTGATGACCGACTTAGCCAGGTCCGCAGCCATGTCACCGAACGCATCTCCGAGACTCTTGGTCCGCGTGACGATATCGGTGATTGCATCGCCCAAGCCGTTGGTAGCATCGCCAAGTGCACCAGATACGAAGTCAGAGGCCTGCTTCGAGTAATTCTGCGCATCCTCCACGTAGGTTTCCCATGCGGAGCGGGCTCCGGACACCCAGTCCCCCTGGGCCTCAAGTCGAGCATCGTAGTTTGCCTGCAACTGCTCCAGCATTTGCTCATGGTGCTTCTGTTGAGCCTGGAGCTCTTGCTGGTACTCGTCGTCGCTCATCCCGACCGATCTGTCTGCATAGCGGTCGGCAAGATCCCTGCGGGCCTTGGCGTAACGGTCATTCTCCTCGTTCAGCTTGTCGAACAGCCCCCTCTGGCTATCGCTCATCCCCATCCCGAGGATTTCGCGCTGCCCTTCGAGCTTGAGATTGCCCAGGCTCTCGTCCATCGCGGACTTGATCTCTCTGAGCCGCTTCACGAACGGATTGGCCGCGTCCACTGCGGAGTTGAACGACTTGGCCGCCCACTCGATTCCCTTCGCATACTCCTGGCTCGTGATCTTTCCCCTGTCCTTCAGGGTGTTGAGGGCCTCGATGTTCTTCCTGTACTCGTCCGTCGCAGTCGCGGTAGGGTCGATCTCCTTCTTGAGGTCCCGATACCGCTCCTCAGCCTGCTTCAGCCCCTTCGTAGAGTCCTTCAACAGGTCCTTCTGGGACTTGGTCGAGGCATTCGCCTTGTCCACGGCTGCGGCATAGGCCAGGGCGCGCTTTTCATCGTCAGGACTTAGCTTCAGGATTCCAGCGTTGATCTGGGCGCGGAGCTTCTCTACCTCGGTCAGCTTGCCGGCGACAACGCTCTGTTTCTGCAAATTATCCAGATAGCTCGCGCCAGCCTTTTCCGAAGCGAACCTTGCACCGTCCAGTTCTCGCTGTGTCTTCTGGATGGCAAGGCGCAAGGACTCTGCTTTCTCCTTTGCCTCGTCCAGCGAAGGACCAAACGGAATGTCGGTATTGTCGTCAACGCCCTTCTGGAACCGCTCTTGAAGCGCCTCAGCATCCTTCAATTGATCCTGAAGGCCCGCCAACTGCTGCTTCAACTGGTCATAGCTGAGCCCGGAAAGATCCTCCGGAATCATCGTCCGAGCGGCCTGGCGGATGCGGGTGGAGGCGTCTTCGAAAGCATTGGCCGCACGACCAGCATTACTCTCGGCCTTGTCCCCGAAGTCGACGAAGGACAAGGCTACCATCCCCAGCGAGATGATCAGCCCCGGCCATCCAGCAGCAATCCTGAGAATCCCCGCGCCTGCTGTTCTCAGGGCATTTAACCCTGCCCCCAAAGCTGTGCTGGCCGCGAACCATCGGCCCATTGCGGCCGTCGAGGCAGTTTGAGCTGCGGTAAGTTGCAAGTTCGCCGCAGAAAGCGCTTCGGTTGCAGACACTCGCTGAGCAAGGGCTGCAGTAACCGCCTGCGAGCCCGCCACGGTGGTGGCCGTCAATTGCGCCTCCGCAGCCTGAAGCTGCTTGATGATGGCCGTTTCGGCTAGCCGTAACTCGGCCATTCGAGCGACAGACTGCTGTCGGCCAATCTCTGTGATTTGGGCCTTCAGCCGCTGGCCTTCGAGTTCGCGCTCAGCCACAAGCGATGCCTGCACCGCCCGCAAACGAGAGATTTCGGAGGCTTGTCGCTCCCGGTCAGCAGCCACCTGCGCACGAGCAGAAGCCACGGCCTGGCGTGCTCTGTCTAACTCGGCAACGGCCTCAGCCTTCACCGCCTGGGCGCGTCGCACCTCTCCGGCCGCAGCAACCGACGCAGCATAGGTCTGCTCCTGGGTCGCCTTGACGTCTGCGATCTTGGCAGCCGTCGCGCTTACCAGAGCGCCAGCAGTACGTCCGATCGCCAGATATAGCCCAGTATTCAGGACCTGGACGAAGGCCTGCACGCCCGTAGAGTCAAGCGACTTCGACAAGGAAACCATGATTTCCGTAAAGGCCTTGGACACCCCGAGAGTGCTATCCAGGCTGCCGATCGCTTTGGTCGCGCTGTTCTCCAACACTTGAAACGCGCCAGCGATAGTGGTCTGGGCGCGCGCAAACTGGTCATCAATAGCGCGTGTTTGAGACAGGATCGCCTCAAAGACCTGCTTGGAGGTCAGCTTGCCCTGTTCGCCAAGCTTTCGAAGGTCTCCAACCGCAACCCCGAGACCGTTTGCGATGGCCTGGGCCAAGCCCGGAGCCTGCTCGAGTACCGAGTTCAACTCCTGGCCTCGGAGCACGCCAGAGGCAAAGGCCTGTGCGAGTTGCACCAGCGCACCTTCCGCAGCGGCAGCGGAAACACCACTGGCCGACATAGCCTTGCTGATGTTCTGGGTAACCTGGACAACTTGCTGTTGATTTACGCCGAGCTCACCAGTCGAAGCGGCAATCCTCTGGTACAGCTCCGCAGTGCCCTCCAAGGATGACTGCGCATTCTGAGCGACGGAATACACTGCATCCATCGACTGACTGAACTGAGCCTGACTTTCGCTGACCTGCTTGATGCGGTTCTCAATAGAGACCCAGGCTTGCGAATATCCAACAAGCTCTCGGGCGCTCAGATAAGCAGCCGCCGCAACACCAATAGACTTGATAGCGCTAACTGCTGTCGAACTCGCCCGCTGCGTGCTTTGCTCGATCCGCCCCATACTGCGCGCAGTGTCTTGGGCGGCTCGACTCATGTTCTGCTGGAATCCCCCAATGCGCGCAATGAGGTCGAGCGTCAGCACACCAAGCGAGCGAGAGGCCATTTAGCTTTTCTCCGGACAATAAAAAACCGCCCGAAGGCGGCTTGCATAGGGATTTTCTACTTCTTCAGATAATCATCCCCATTGAATATGATTTTCGGCCAATTTTAGTTTGGCCGATGCCAGTACAGACATGCCCATATCTCATATCTCAGACCGACAATGTCGGCATAGCTTAGCCTCCTCTCTGACGGCTTCCGCGCAATATGGGCATTTCTTAAAACCATTCGATATACCGACATCCACTGCAGCCTGACGAGACGAGCGTTCAGATGCTTGCTTATCTTCCCCTAGAATAAATATAAGAGGTATGGCGATTATCGGAGCGAAGAAACCAAAGACAAACCATAGGGCTATACTTCTTCTGCGAGATGCTGCCAGATACGCAGAGATTGACGCCAACCAAACCCCGAAAAACAAAATAGAAACCCAATTATTATAAACTTCCTCAAACATATCTTACCTGCCGATTAAATCAGAAACTAAAACAGCTTACCGACCAAATCTTGCAGGGGATGGAGAGGAACCTGCCCTGCTATACCCTGTAACCTTTCCATCTGGACCAAGAATTACCGAAAGCCCCTGGGTTTCGGTGCCAGCCCCCATAAACCCAACATAGGCATACCCCCAGGTAAGTACACGGCTCCCATCTGAATTGTATTGTTCCGCCATGGGCTTGCCAAAAATCGAAATCAACTGATCCTGAGTTGTTTGTCCCTGCACAATTCTATCCACCTGCTCCTGCGTAATCTCTTTTCCACTAGAGGCGCATCCACTTAAAACAGCAGTTAGAACTATTGAAGCAACCAATATCTTACGCATTAACAACCCTCCCGGTGGTGATCGCTCGGAATCTAGCACGGAGCCAGCATCCTGGCCAACCGGAGCGCCAGCACAGGAACCCAGCATCCTTGCCAGGTCAAACCCATGCGGCCATGGCTTGCTCGAGCGAGATACCCACCGGCTCTACCGGCCCCCGAACATGGGGACGGAAGTCGTCGGGTTCGCACTTCACACCCCCTACCTTGGCCTGAATCGCGGCTAACTGAGCCAGCACCCACTCCAGGCGATAGCTCCCGTTGAGGGAGCCACGCTTTTTCAGGTAGGCAACCCACGCCCTGTACTCATCGTAGTCGATGCGCTCCTTCGCCTCGCGAATGGTGCAACCGCCGATGCCGTTCAGCACGAGTTCATGCCAAACCTCATCGGCGGGCGTCAGTTTTTTTCGTCACCAGGCGCAGTGCCATTGACCTCCGCGACAGCCTGCAAGAGCAGGAAGCCCAACGCAGGGTCGAGGTTGAACGCAGTTTCGTAGGGAATCTCTTCCTCGCCACCCTCGCCCAGTCTGACGCTCTCAGCCAGGTAACGCGCATTCTGGCTCTTCTTGTCGTCGTCTTGAGCGAACAGGCGTTCCATGGCGCCGAAACTGCTGCGCTTGATGAATACATCGAAGGTGTCCGTGACCGCCTTTTTCTTACCCGGCGGAGTGTGCGTCCAGGTGATGCTTTTCTTCACCAGTCCATCGCCCAGGACCGCGCCAGCGGCCACCAGATCGGCTAGTTTCATGTCTGCTCCTTACGCGGTTTTCGGAATCCACTGCCCTGCGCCAGAGCGCTGGATCGTGGCCTGGGTGGCGACCAGGGTGTTGGCTGCAAAATCGAACGGGAAGTCGCTGACGTAACCACGGAAAACGAACCATGTACGCGTCGGCGGAAGATCAAAGTCCCAGTCTCCATTGCTGTCTTGGTCTGCGGACGGGCTTACACCGACACCATCTGACCAGCCGACAGCAAAGACAATATCCTGGTCACTGTCATCCTCTGAGAGCTGAAAGAGCCGAACATGGCTCGCATTCCGCGGATCTGCATTCAGTCCGAGAGTGGCTTGACCAGGGGTACGCATGCCCTTCTTGTATTTGCGCGAGGTCTCGCTCAAGCACGGGTCCTCGATCTGATCCGCCGGGTTTCCTCCGGGGTTGAAGGAGGTTGCGCACTCGATCTCCATCACCGTAAAAGGACCAGATCCAGAGCGGGGCGGAACAAGGGCATAGACCTGAGTTCCTTGGGTAAGCATCGACATAACGTCTTCTCCTGTAGCAGGCAATAAAAACCCGCGCGGTGGCGGGCTGATTGGTTTAGGTGTCTATCGCTGGACTATCCAGTCGATGTCATAGCTGACTCGGTAGGTCTTGGTATCAGGATCAACAGATTCCCCTCCCCAGCGGACTACATAGGCTGAAAGCTCAATTGCATCCCTGATGGCCTTTGCTGCATCTCTGGCTTCCGCAGCGGTGGCTGAGAAAATGTCCACCTGGAGGGTGAACCCATCGGCGTCAGGGCGCCCCCATAGGTAGTTCTCCGGCGATCCAGATATGGTCTGCCATGTTGCGTACGGCTTGACGACGAGCTGGGGGGCCAGGCCAAACTGATACATCCTCAGCGGGGACGCACCGAGAATCGCGGTAACAGCGGGACTACTTGAGCAGACCTTAAAGATTGGCGGATGCATCACCTCCCCCTTAGAGCCTTGTCTATTTCGCCATCAAGCTCGGATATGAATTTTTCAGTAACGGGCTCAATGTTTTGAGACAGAGCAGGCCGCATGAATGGCTTCGCCGGCGAGTACTTGGTGCCGAACTCCAGATAGCGCCAGTGCCTGGTGTCGCCACCAGGATTTCCGCTTGCATCCTTGCTGTACTGGTTTCGACCAGCGCCGCCGCGCACTCCAACCTTCATCACCACCCCCCCTTCACGCCGCCCCTGCTTGGCGGACTCTTGAGTGATGATGTTCTTCCAGATTTTCTCTGGTGTTTCGGGATCATCGACAAGTCGCGCCTTTTCTCGTGCGGCATCCCTGACAATGTTCATCGCCCTGCGGGCTGCTTTTCTCAGGCCGTTCTTTTGGAGGCGCGGGCCAAGAGTTCTGAGTTTCTCGAGCACGCCTTCAAGCCCGGTGATGCTGAACTCAACGCCGTCAGCCATGGACTCTCCGGAACGCAAAGCTGGTGATACCCTCACGACCGAGTTCTGATTCTCGCTCGTTGATCTCGACGCAGCCGAAGTTCATCTTTGCAAACCACCCGACTAGACCCCGAACGCTCCAATAGTGCAGGTGCTCACCAGGTTTGAAGTGCTTCGACCTCAGGCAATCGACCTGGTCCTTGTAGACGGGCATGGAGACGAATACCCACTCGCTGACCTTGGCCACCAGCGCCTCGGGGTCTGGGATGTGCTCCAGGCTGTCCCAGCAGGTGATCGCTCGCAAGGGAAGCGCGTTGATGTCGTAGAGTAGGCCGCGCGAATCCAGCCAGGCGACGGCCTCGGGATTAACGTCGAAACCGGCCGATCCCTCGCACTCCAGTACAAACCGGCCGCCACCGATGCCGATGTCCACCACGCCGCCGGCGAAGTGCTTGCGCACCAGATCAATACGGGCCTGGG
Source organism: Pseudomonas sp. PS1(2021) (assembly GCF_020405165.1). Lineage (NCBI taxonomy): Bacteria > Pseudomonadati > Pseudomonadota > Gammaproteobacteria > Pseudomonadales > Pseudomonadaceae > Pseudomonas > Pseudomonas sp. PS1(2021). The sequence goes on from NZ_CP084484.1 coordinate 2,681,796, forward strand.
TCAGCGCAGCGCCCATCGGGGTAGCGTCAAGCAGCTGGTACTTCTCGAAATACGGCCCGCTATAGTCCATCGGAGGACGCGGGTGGAAGCCCATGCCAAGCTCTTCAGACCAGAGCAGGCAGTCGGTCAGCCCAGGCGGCAAAGCGTTGGTCATGATCGGTGATCCTTTTGTCGCAGTTGTGCTGTTTCATGGTGCAGCGGCAGAACCTGTCGGGAACCGCGAAGGTGATGCGGGACAGGTCCATGCATTTGTCGGTGATGTGTTCAGGCGAGTTGTAGCCGCCCTGACCGCCGCAGATGATCCAGGCCGGAACCTTGGCGGCGATGCTGGCCGGAACAATCCAGCCGATGCCGCCAATCACGGCATCTGCGTGCTGGAGCAGCGCCAGCAGTTGTTCAACCGGAAGTTCGCCCTTGTGGAACTGGATGTCAGCCGGCGGAAGTGGATCGAGCGCCCACTCCTTTCCCGGCTCCAGGTCCGCCACGGAAACCACTTTCCAGCCCCTGCGGCGCATCTCTTCGGCAGCGCTGGCGATGTACTCAGGCAGTGGGTTGCGCGTGTCTGCACGCCACTCAGCGCGAACCGTGGCTGGGCGAACCAGCACATAGCGGCCATTGACCGGCGACGGGCCGAAGTGGGGCAAATCAAACACACCGGGCTCGCACCGGAACGCTTGGCGCAAGCCCTGGATGATCGGCATCTGGCCGTAGGCGATTCGGAGCTGGCCGCCACCGAATGGCTTATGCCACTGCGCCGGGCGCTGGACGTTCTTCGCTTGCGTGCGGAGCTGCGTGCTCGGACGCACGCATTTCACATCGATGTCTGCATAGAGCTGGGGCCACGGCGTTTCGAGATAGGCTCCAAGGTGCTTCTTCACGAACGCGCGGGCGTAGATATTGTCACCAAGGCCAAGCATTCCGCGGATGAACAAGTGACCTCCTAGCGTCCGTCCGTCAATCCATCAGAGCAGCGCAGTCTCCATTCACGCCGAGCTGTGACATCGGTCTCCGCGCTGGTGATGTTGTAGACCCGTCCATCCCAGATGACCCGCCAGGTGTAGAGTTCCAGCCGCTCAACGGGGAACCATCGACAATTGATCCTGGCAGTGGTCTCCGCCTGCGTAGCATCGGCAGCGATCAACTCGCGACCTGGGCCAGTCAGAACCTCGGCGGGCAGGTCGGCGCGACCGGAGAACAGAACGGTCTCCCAGGTCGTCACCATTTCCCCCGTATCAGGGTCTTGTGTTTGTACCTGCCGCTGGAACTGAATGCGGTGGCGCATACGGTAGGCCAGCATTCAAACCCCCAAGCCGCATCTGTACGGCATCAGCTTCACTTCGGCCGCCTTGCGCAGAGTTGCGATTTCTTCTGGAGCAGCCTGATAGCTGGCCTGAAGCAAGAGAAGCACTCCGATGACCACGCTAGGCGGAATGCCTGGCTCGCTGCTGACTACCTCACTGCTCTCTTCGCAATTGCAAAGGCCATCAAGAGACTGGCGCCACATGAATTGGCAGGCCTCGTCTTCGGCCCCGTCCAGCAGCAATTGGAGCTTGGCGTCATCCCAGTCGTGGATCACATCAAGGAAGGACTTTGCTGTATCAAGCGGGATCATGCTCATTCAGCACTTCCTCCAGCGGGCGTCGAGCGAAGCAGGTCAGCGCTGTTTCGCGAGTGCAATTGATGATCTCGATTGTCGGGTTGTTGCGCTTCAGGCGCTCGAACTCGGACGGCCATTCGGCGATCTTGCCGGCGCTCCCGAGCCCTTTCGGGTGGTCGCCGTGCCAGTGCGATTGCCCATTGGTTTTCTGCATGTCATAGCCCAGCAGGATGATGCGTTTAGCACCCCTGGCGATGGCCAAGGAAACTGCGCCGCCGCCTGAGTTCCTGTAGTGCTCGATGCGCGCCGTCTTTATTCCGAAGGGATTGGCGCTCAGTGTCAGAAGCTCACCACAGAAGTTTGCTTTAGCCTCGGCGGCGTATCTCTCCCACCAGGCCTTATCCATTGCCCACAGTGCATCAGCCCATGGGGTCAGTCGGAACGTTGTGTTCGTGCAGATGGCCGCCCTCTGCGGCGAGGAGTCCCGCCATTCTCTGACTCGTTCGCAGTCTTCTGCTGTGAGGCTGGGGCCACTTGCGAGGCAGACAGCGACTCGCCAGCCACAGGCTTTGGGATCTCTGATTCCACAATCTGGCAAAGACCGCGCGCCGCCAACTGGCGAGCCAGATGCTCGGATGCAAGGTATGCATCACCACCAGCCTTTCTCACGCGACCGCCGTCCAGGTATGAGCGAATTGGCTTGATCATTACGTCAGGCATAACCACCTCAAAGAAAGAGGGGCCGGTCTCCCGGCCCCTTCCAGTCAGCTGGCGGTCAGCGAACCAGCCACGAAAGCCTCGGGGCGATAGACCGCGAAGGCCAGCCGCTCCTCAGCGCGGATGGTGACCATGTTGTTCTCGAAGTCCTTGTCGTTCTCGGTGGAAACCAGAACCTCGATGTCCATGCGGTCGAAGATCTGGGCGCCGAGAGAGAACGCACCGGTCAGGAACTCGTCCTGAGTGATGGCCTGGGTTTCCACCACCGGCAGACGCCAGAGGGTCGGAGTGGTGCCGTTCTGCGGGCTACCGATGATGTAACGGTTCTCGGCGTCCTTGGTCAGCTCGATCAGCGCCCAGTCGATGGGGTTGAGCACGATACCGCTGGCCGGGAACTCGGCCAGTTGCGCCTGAAGGATCGCCAGGCGGATGCGGTCGATTCGCTGCTCGGCAGTCACCACTACGCCGCTCGGCGGAGCGTAGGCCTGTGCCTGCGGAATGATGCCGTGCAGGTTGGCGCCGGTCCCGTTCCCGTAGAGCAGTTGACCTTCTTCGACCAGCATCAGGCCGTAACGAGCGCGCGCATCGATGTAGCTCTGCAAGGCCGAAGCGTCGTCCAGGATCTGGCGACTTGCCTTGAACAGGTGTGCGATGGTGCGAACCGGCGCGTTTTCCAGTTCGAAGGTGAGGTCGGAGTACGGCTTCTGGGTGCTTTCCGAAACAGGAGCGGCATTGTTGACGAAGCCGGTCTCGCGAACGTACTCGACGGAGTTCGATTCAGTGGTGCCCGGCGCAACCAGGTCGCGGATGGTCAGTCGACGCTGCGGAGCGGCAACGACACCGGGGCGACGATCAGGAGCAACCAGGGCACCGCCAGAGCTGTCGATGGAGGTGATGGCCGAGCGCGGCATGGATACGCGATGCGAACCGCGCAGGGAGCTGGTTACACCCTGCTCTTTCAGGCTCTCTGCGACCATTTGGCCGGCGGTCTTCGGTGCTTCCTCGCCGCCGTCACGCTTCTCGTTGGCCAGCATGGCTTGTTCTGCGGCGCTCAGCCGTGCTTGCAGTTCGCCCTGAGCGGTCAGCAGTTCGTCGACCTTGGCTCGGGTTTCCTTGTTCATCTCGCCGAAGTTGGCGATTTGGGTGTTGACCTGTTCGGCCTGGGCCTTGATCTGATCGCCGACCTGCTTGAGGCTGGTGTTCAGTTCGCCGATTTGTTTCTCGAAGTCGCTCATTGCGATTCTCCTTGGAGGAATTTAGTGATGTCTTGTGCTGCCCGTAGTGCAGCGGAGAGGTCAGGAGCGACAGCGCCAGGCATATCGGTCGGGGTGTCACCACCCCCGCCAGCAGCGCCAAGCATGCTGGTCTTGAAGTCATTGATGAGTTCATTGCGCTGGCTTCGCGGCATGCCGCTGCGAGCCAGAGCGGCATCCATCCGGCGCTTGGCCAAGATGGCTTCGCTGCGGTTGCTGGGAGCGCTGGAGATCTCGTCGGATTCCAGGAAGGCATCTGCCCACCCCTTGTCGACGGCTTCGCGCCCGCCGATCCAGATCTCGGCGTCCATCTGCTTCACGATGTCGTCGATATCGATGCCGGTGCGCTGCGCGTAAATGTCAGCCAGCGTCATGTCGAATGGCTCCAGCCAATCGGCTATCTCGCGGAGATCATTCCGATTACCCATGGCGATCAGCCAGGCGTTGTGGATCATCAGGAAGGCGGCGCGGCCAATGCGGATCTCATCCCCCGCCATGGCGATGAAAGAGGCGGCAGAGGCAGCCAATCCGATGATGTTCACCGTGACCTTGCCCTTGTGCTCGCGCAGCAGGTTGTAAATGGCCAGCCCCTCGAACACGTCGCCACCCGGACTATTGATATTCACGGTCACATCGACATCGCCGCCGATGGCGCGCAGCGCACCGGCAATGCGTTTCGCGGTTACGCCCTCGCCGGTCCACCAGTCGTAACCGATGGGTTCGTAGATGGTGATGGTGGTGTCGGGGTTATCGCCGGCCGCGGCGCGAAGCTCAGGACGCCATGCATCCAGCGCTTTTGGCGCCAGGTCGCACTGGACGCCCGAGCGCGGGCGAGCCTCCGGCGCTGCCGGAAGATTTCGCAGAGTCATGGGTTACTCCTGTGTTTCTTCGAAGTCGGGCCCGGGAACTTTCAGTCCTGCGCCATGCTGGTTTACGAGTTGTCGCGCTTCGTCGGCGGTGATCATCTTCCCAACGCCGAGATAGGCCTTTTGGACCGCCTCTACGGCGGAGAGCTTTCTTTCGTTGCCCCCCCCAGTTGATCCAGGGGGACTAGGTTGGATTGCACAGTCAGGATGTCGCCGCCGGGAAGCTCTGGAAGGTTCTCTTTCCGGCGACCTTCGTTGCGGGTCATGAATCCGTTTTGCGCCATGGTGCTGTACCAGGCAGCGCGACCCGCGCTATCAGCTTTCAGGAATCCCTCAAGGGAGAACTCGGCGTAATAGCGAATCCGCTCGGGCGCAGTTAGCAGCCGCTTGTTGACGCACTGCTGAATCTGATTGGTGATCGAACTGATCGAGAATGTCAGGAACGCGAGCATCTGCTGTTCAAGCCCGGTCCCCCAGTTACTCCCTTTGTCGGTCTGGCCAATCATCCAGGGCGGTACCCCGAACCATCTGCAAATCTCGATCACCCCATGCTCTCGCGTCTCCAGCAACTGAGCATCAACTGGGTTGATGCCGATAGTCTCAGGGGTAATACCCTGCTCCAGTACAGGGGACCTCCCGGCGTTCATGGCGCCAGATACGGACTTCACGTACTCCCTGAACTCCTCCCTCTGCGCAGGCTGGAGAATGCGGTCGACCTTGAATGCGACCGTGGGGAGCAGTCCGTTCTTGAATGTGCCGTTGGCGGCATCCTCCGCCGACATGACCGAGCCGAAGACATCGACGCCATACCGGATGGCAGAGAGACCGACTCTGCCGTCCAGCGTAAACGCCGGGATGTGCAGCATGTTTGCGCGCTCGATCTCTCTACGGGCACCCTTCTTTGGCGTGTAGAAGTACTTCAGCCGACCGTTGTCATCACACTCCAGGTCGACCCTCGACGGAAGCAGGAAGTCCAGCGCAGCAGGCCTACCGGCAGCACGACGAATCTCCGCGTATGCGTTCCCCCAAAGCAACATCGATGCGACCATGGCTTGCCAGAACTGGAAGGCCGTCATGTCGTCATTGGGGCTGTTGTGAACAACATCGTAGAGCGGGAACGACCGAGCATCGACTCTGCTCCCGTCCGCTTTCCGCTCGTACACTCCAAGCGGCAGGCCGGCGACAGAAGTAGAGATCAAGCGAACGCAAGCCCATACCGCGGACAGCTTCATTGCCTTGTCGACAGTGACCTTCTTCCCGCTTGAGGACTCTCGCCCCAAGAACTGCGACCAGAACGCGCCATCAGTCAGGCGGATGGTCTTATCCCCCCAACCGAACAATGAAGACCTGGGCGCAGACGTAGCACTGCTCAGGACTTTTCCGAGACTCTTACTCACTGGTCAGCCCCTTGCGAATGAACGCCGCGATAGCGAATGCTGACGCTGCACCGGAAATGAGCGCCCAGCCGAGCCCCAGCAGCACGAAGGTTCCGGCTACGAAAAGAGCCAGACCAAGGACGCCGAAGAAGAGGTAGAGGCCAGTTGCGATGTTCATGCGATGATGGGATTCCGTATGGCATTCATGAAGTCGTCGCCGTCATCAACGCCGGCAACCAGGGCGCGCCCCATAGCCATGATCAAGGTCACTGGACCATCGATCTTGCAGTTGGGGTCGTTGTCGTTTTCCTTGCGCGGGTAGATGTTTTCCTTGGCGTCGATCTTTGCCGCCACGTTGCCCATCATCCAGGCCATGACTGGGTTCCCGTCATGCCAGAGCGTCCGCGCTATTACCCTCGCCTCCACCTCCTTCATCGGGTCGCTCATGTTCTTCACCGTCTGGTTGAAGTCCACGACCGGGATGGATGTGTTGGAGAGTCGGGTAATCAGGTAGTTGGCCTGCCAGTCGTCGAAGGCAACATCTTGCAGGTCGACCTGTTTTGCCAGATCAAGGATGTCTGCCTCGATGAATGCGTAGTCCGTCATGCTCCCTGGCGTCAGGGTCAGATGGCCCTCGAGCGCGAAGTTCTGATACTTCTCGTTTTCCTCGGCGGCAGCCTCTGGAGCGTAGAAGCGGGGAATGCAGTAGAACTGACCAGCTTTCTCGAACAGCATTACCAGGGCGGCCACGTCTTTCTTGCTGGCAAGGTCCAAAGCCATCCAGCAGCGACATCCGGCCATGTCCGCAATCGTGAAGTCGCGCTTCTGCCGCTGCCAGGCCAGCATGTTCATCCAGACCGTCCTAGCCCCCACCCACTGGTTCAGGTGCTTGGTGCGGAAGGCGTTCTGCTTCGACGCCGAACGCTTGGCCTGCTGGAGCTGGGCTAGGAGGAAGTCAGGGAAGACCGACACTCCGTAATTAGGATTGGCCTTGATCAGGCTGGCCGGGTCATCCCACGGGTCATCCTCGTCGATCGTGTAGATGATCCCGAAAATCGTCTCATCGATCGTCTGACCCTCGAGAATGCGGATCACATCCCGTCGCTTCTCGTAGCAGGGTCCGCCGAGATTCGATCCCGCCGTCGTGATGATCGACAGCAATGGCTGTTCTCGTGCCCCCATGCCGGTCTGCATGGTGTCAACCAGGGCATCCGTGTCGTGTTCGTGGTACTCGTCCACCAGGGCCGCATGGGGACTTGCACCGTCCCCTGGGTTGCCGATCACCGTCTCGAACTTCGACATGTCCTCCATGACGAACATGGGGCCAGGGTTCTTCTGGTTGCCAGAAAGCTCGATACCGAATCGGCTACGCAGGTTCTCCAGCTTGTGCGCCATCATCCACGCTGGACGGAAAACCTCGAAGGCCTGCTTCTCGGTGGTGGCGCCGGAGTAGACCTCGGCTCCCGACTCGCCATCTGCGGCGAATAGGTAAATGCCTCGTGCGGCAAGACGGGCCGACTTCCCGTTCTTCCTGGGAATCTCTTCGTAGGCCTCGCGGAACCTGCGCTTGCCGGTGTCCTTCTTCACCCAGCCGAAGATGTTGGCCTCGATGAATACCTGCCAAGGCTCGAACACTAGCTTCGACTTCGAAGCGCTCCATTTGCCTTTGGTGTGAGGCATGAGCTGCATGAACTTGACAGCACGATCTGCCTTGGACTCATCGAAAACGTATGGCCAATCGTCATCGCCCTGGCGGTCCAAGTCATTCAGGAAACGCTGGCATGCAAGCTTCACATACCGGCACGCAACGATGCCCCCACCCACGACATCGCTAACGTACTGTCGCGCAATGTCGCTGGGGGTCATCTCAGAAATCCTCGAACTCGTCCTTCTCCTTCGGCTTTTCCAGGCCGAACTTCTGGCGGTCGGACGGCGTTAGTCCAAGCCGGGCCAGGTTTCCGATTAGGTGGGTGTACTTGCCAACCGCGAACTCAGTCGGATTGGCGCGGTATTCAGCAAGCAGGTTCGCGGTGACCTCGAGGATGATCCGGTCCGATCCCGTCAGAACGCCCTTGATCGACTGAGCGCACAACTCTTTCCATGCGAGACGAGCGGGGCCTTGCAGATGGATGGGCGCTTCGCCGACATCCCCCTCGCCCTTTGCTGGCTCCTGCCGGTAGCGCTGAGGGTTCTTCTTGTCCGCGCCCTTGAACTTTGCGACCTCGGCAGGCTGCTTGTGACGGGCCATTCGGGAACCTAAATTCTGTGGAAATGGAAAAAGACTTGGGGGCGCGGTGTCCTAACGAAAGGTTCTAAGGTTTTGACCCGCCCCACCCCTATAAATGAGACTTTTTCTCATTTAACTCGATTTTTCGGTAAAACCGCACGAATCCAGTGAAAACCACTGCCATTATTCGTAAATATCTCGAATCGTCGTGCACAATCGCTTATGGAACCCGACTATCTCCTAGATGCCGCCGACTCCCTCGCCGTCTTCCTCGCATGACATGGGTGGCCAGCAATAGCCATCAGGTTCGAGTCATCATCAGTGCCGCCTTGGCTCAGCGGGATGATGTGGTCCACCTCTGTGGCGATCCTCTTCACTCCCTTGCACTCTGAGCACTGGCACATGTAGCCATCTCGCTTGAGGATGCGCTCACGCTTGCGGCGCCACGGCCTGCCACCGCGCCCATTCCCCCATGCTTTGTCCTCTACCTCGTGCTTGGTCACTCCCTTGGCCTTTGGCTTGGTGTGACGCTGAGGGAGGTCAGGCATTGAGGCGCTCCCGATTCGGCGGAGTCCAACCTTGAAGCCTGGCTTGTGCTGGCCTGAGGAATGAGAGCTTGCCACCCTGCCATTCATCAGGATGGAGAGCCAGGAGGCCAGATCGCAGTAGGGGTTCCAGAATCTTTATCGCGCTCTCTACTTCTTCGCTGTATCCGGTTACGTCATCGCGGGCCCAGGCACGACCGGGGTTGATCTCGACGCCAGCAGGAATTGGACGGTTCTTCATGTCGGCTTTCCTTCATCAGACATCCCGATGAGCTTCGCGACCATCAGGGCTTCGGCGAAATCATTTGCGTTGGCATCTCGCCAACGGGATAGCCCGCATACGTGGTAGATCAACTCCCGTCCAGGGAGCGGGCTTTCGGGCCGCTCGATCTTGTAGCGAACCTGGACAACCAGCTTGCCAAACCAGCCGCGGCGCACCCGGACAGAAGCTATCTGGGTCTCCCTGGCGGATCCCATAAATGCCGACATCAGATCGGCTCTCCACTCAGGTAGCTGGTGGGCACGGCTTCAGGATCATCACCATCCTCGGCGAGGGCCTGGATCAGCAGATGCAACAGTTGGTTGGTCTTTCGCTGTTCTTCGAGCAGGTTGCGTAGGATGACTCGAGCCTCTTCGCCGGTATCAGTCATCACGCACCTCCGGTCGCTTTGGGTTACTGGCCATAGCAGAGGCCGCCCGCTCTACGGCAACCCGCGCCCACTTCTTCGCCCATTCGCGTGTCTTGTTGCAGAAGGTGCACTTGGTCATCAGCTGCGCCTTCCCTTAATTGTCTCAAGATATGCATCGTATGAGATGCGCGACTCCATCTCTTCGCCGCAAAGCCTTACCCGCTTGTTAACGAGTGCGAACGTGACCGTGACGGTTGGAATAGGGCCGTCGTTGCTGACGCTCAACGAAAGCTGTCCAGGGAGCGGCTTCCCGTTGCTGTCACACAAAATCAGGCATGTGCCAGTGTTCTTCAGCAGAAGCGGAGCATCCATCAGTACACCCTCAGAATGTGGGCCAGGTTCCCCCGAGCGCGACAGACAAGGCCGAGCAGGATTGCCAGGACCAGGGTCAGCCAGGGGGAGACAGGATTCAGTCTGTAGCCGTGGAGTGCATCGAGCATCACGCTCAGGGCGAAACACCCGCTGCCAACGCACAGCAGGTATGCGAGCCAGGACACTCCCCGGCGATACCTCGCGCCTTGCCGGCGGTATGTCGCCAGCCGCATGCAGATGGCGCCGCAAATCATCGCGGCTACCAGAGTCCAAGGGTCAACCATTACGACCTCCAAAGCGGTCCGCTATGAAGCGGAGCCAACCAGGCGTCTTCCCCCCCTGCACCCACTCCAGCAAGCTGGTGCCCACTGCGACGCAGAACAATGCCCCGCCAAAGGCGACCAGGCCCGATGTTCTGGCCCATTCTCGCCCGATGACTTCGCCGGCGACGTAGTAGCCAACGATCCAGGACACGACGAAGTAACCGAGGCGCGCCCAGGCCGAAATGTCCTTGGCGTACACCACGAAGAAGATAGCCCCAGCAAAAGCCCCGATCACTGCATTGGCATCAATGCCAGGGATCAACGCGGACGCACCAATACCGACCAAGCCGGCGACTGCTACCGCACCACTCGGCTCGGCCATATTCACGTACTCCAGATGCAGAAAAGCCCAGGTCATTGCCTGGGCCTTAGAATTTCAGATGTAACCTAGGCGAATGCCGATGGGTCCATCGACGCGATCACGTCTCTAGCGATCATTTCGTACAAATCGCCAAGCTGATCGCTTGGGAAATCAGGCCCAATGGAAACAGTGATAGGCCCCGACCTGCCTTTAATCTCCACCATGTACCGGCCCGACTCTTTTCCGATAGAGGCCTGAATAAGGATTCTCTTTTTGGGGTAGGAGCTGGGGTGTTCGTCAACCAACAGGCTGATCGTGAATTCCACCTTTCCATCCGCTCCGCTGAACTGAGGGGCCAGAGCCCTTACGAAGCGGTCTCCATCCATGCTGCCGACTTGGACATAAGGCTGCGCATCCTCGCCGGGAACCGTCACCTTGTGCTGGTCAAGACGGAGATGCCGCTCGAATCCAATATAGATGGCCCACGCCTTCTTCTGAAGGTCAGACCAGTAGGCGTCCTGAGCGGCCTTGTACTTCGTGTATGCCTCACGTATTTCGAGAAAATCAGTCATCACGCCATCCTCTAGCAGATCAACGAGAATGGCCATGATATGTCACCCTGACATCTATGTGCATGGAGCGGCTCGCGGGACTTGAACCCGCAACATCTGGCTTGGAAGGACAGCGCTCTGCCAGTTGAGCTAGAGCCGCGGAATAGGTGCCGGACTAGCCGGCGTCACGCCCGCAGAGCAAGGAGCCGGGCGGAAACGAAAAGCCCCGCCCATGAGCGGGCTCTAGGGTTACTTCGCGGCGACTGCGCCCCTCAGCATGACAATACCTCGTTCGAGTTCGTCTCGCGCATATGCAAGCGCTTTGCGATCAACATTGGAATGACCCGATAGCACTTCCAGTGCCGAGTCGATCGCCACCTTCGTATTCTCGATCACGGCAGCGCCTCGCGCGTCGAGTTCGGCCCGCTCTTTGCGAACCATCTCTTGGGCCACGTCCAGGTCAAGGCCTGAGCCAGAGAGATGAACCTTCATTGAAAATAAAATAAATGAGTCATCCGGCACGGGAGTGAGCACTGCTCCGTATACCTTCGTATCGTCGAATGCGAACAGGGGGTCAACTTCCGGGAAGTGAACGTACTCATTCCGTGACGGATTGAGAACCTTAGAGCCGACCTCGAGGAACCGGCGTGGGCTTGCCTCCGACAGCTTCCGCAAGCCGCGCGCGAAAGCAACCGCATCACCACCGATAACGCCATTGATAACGGCCTTCACGGCCTCTTCAACCTTGTCGCTCATGTCTTGCTCCGAAATGCTCCAGGGTAGGTGCGGCAGGCAGTGGAGCAGTCTGCTTTTCGGGAATGACCCTAGCCGCTGAAATGAAAAGCCCAGCGCTAGGCTGGGCTCTGAATTATTGGAGTGGCCGGTGCTGATCTCCGGCATGACTGGCCCTGCTGTCACCCCCACTTAAGGCGGTGTCGGATAGCATCGTATCCAGTCGGGTATTCCTTGCTGCGCATCAGCCTGCGCATTCACTCCGTGCCGGGCTTCCACCGGCTCCCACTTCACTTTAACGCCTGCGTGTCCAAGGCGATCCCGGCCGCGTAGTCGCAACCCAGAAGGATTTGGTAGCAAGGGCTGACTTATGCGCTAGGTGCTGGTTTGTGGCGGCGCGCATGCGTCCTGATTCGGTGGCAGTTTGCACAGACTAGATCGCATTTCGCTATTTCCTCTAACAGCTTTTTCATGCTGTGAGGGCTGGCAACAAGATTCGCAACATTATCAATCTTCAACTCACCTTCGCGGTGATCGAAGTCCATCACGAATGGCGGGAAGCTATGGCCGCAATCGCCGCACGGATGGCTTTTAAGGTCGTCAACCAGCTTTCTAAAATCATCCTTGAGTGCTGACTTTCTGGCTTTCGCCCGTCGCACATACGCCTCTTTATTTCTCTGGTAGTGCAGCTTTGTAGCGAAAGCCTTACAGGCGTTGCATTGGGAATGCCGACGACCTTCACCTCTGAGAGGGAATTGGGCCAATGGTTTTAGGGTGCCGCACTTGGTGCACTCCTTCTCCATCTACCGCTTCTCCACCCTGCGTCGAAACAAAAAGCCCCGGCAGATGCCAGGGCTTCGGTGGTGACTTTCGCCAGAGGCGAATTTGTCACGATGGAGATAAGTCTGCCTCAGCCGGACATTTGTCGTCAAGCAGCATTTTTCATCATTTTTATCGCCGAAGAGACAGGCACAAGCGCTGCCTTGTCGAGGTCATTGCAGGCATCAAAACAGGACTGAATGAATCCCTCCCACTCCCTGGTCCATTGCTCTGACGACAGCTCAAGTCCGTGAATCTGGAGCAGCCATGCGCGGAACGACTCAGGGCTTGGACAGGGATCAACGCCTTCGCTCTGGCCGCCTTGGTGCATGCGACGGTACCGGAACAAGACTCCCGCAGCGACATAGCGCGCCTTCTCGAATTTCTTCGTGTACATCCTTGGGCCGGTTTCGTAAGCGACCCTGAACACGATCTCTTCCGCAGCCTCCTTGTCGTCTTCGCCAGCCATAGGGCTGTACATGTGATTGCCGAACACCTTCAGATGCGCCGGGAGGGTATCGATCGCCTTTTGAATCACGCCGGCGAGCGCCTGATGAACAGCCCGAGGAGTGCTAATGTCGCGCTCAGTTCTGGTCTGGTGGATTCCTGGCACGAAGGCGTGCTGGCTGTAGGAGACAGCCTCCCCATCATCATCGATCTCGGTGATACGGCGCCGGACATATCCGCCAGCCTCGACAATTCCAAGAGCAGCTCGCTCCGCCGCCTCAGCCATGCCGCTGTTCCAAGGGGTATAGAACGCATCGTGCCAGGCAATGCGTGCGCTGTTCAGATTCATTTCCCTTCCCCCTTAATCAGCCCGTATTCACGAAGGATTGCCCACTGCTGGGCGATGTATTCGGCTAGCGTCATGCCGGCTTTGCCTCCTTGCAGAAGGCGGTGGCGACGATCAGGAACTGCACCATGAAGGCGGAGGCGCCAAGCATTGGATGCCCGCTGAAGATCAGGGCATAGACGTAGAAGATGGATGGTAGGAGCTGAATCCAGAAGGTCCGGCGGATGCGCGCACTGACCTCGTCCTTGACCATGCCGAGGAGCATCCCGATCCAGGAAAGAACGTTCATGATGACGCAGACGTAGAAGGCGAACTGCGATAGCTGGCCGATGCCGGACAGCAGGGAAAGGCTCAGCGTCATGCTGATGATGATCGAGATGGTGGTTTTCATCAGGCAGTCCTCTTTTTCAGCTCGCGCAGCTTGGCGCGGTACTCGGCGGTGATCGCCTTCAGTTCGTCGTTGGTGTACTTGCGGGGACGGTGATCGGTTTCCAGAGCCTCTACAGCTTCCAGGCCGATGCGTTCGATCAAGCCCTCACGGAAGCCCTGGGAAACGGTAAGCCCCTTCCTGGCGTACTTGCTGGAGCCGGCGTTACAGGCCTTGCATTGAAGCCATATGTTGGATGGCTCCAGGCGGTGCTCGGGCCTTGCCCCCTTGCCGAGAAAATGCCCTGCGTCGAATGCACCTCCAGTCTTCCAGCCTTGTTCGGCCAGTACCTCGGCCTGAGACTTGCCGCAGCTTATGCAGCCGCTGCCGATGGAAAGTTCGTAGGTTCGCCGGTAGTCCCGAACGGCCTTCTCTGCATCTTTGATGTGGTCGCTGTGCGTCTTCAGCCTCTCCTTCCGAACCTTGATCTCCCTCCGCTCGCGGTCAGCGATGGCCTTCCGTGCCGGCTTGGCGTGCTTGTCCTTGATGGCCAGGGCGCAGGCTGGCGAGCAGACCTTTTGCGTGCTGCTGAAGCGAGGGGTGAACTCCTGGCTGCATGCAGGGTTCTGGCACTTCCTGGGCTTGCGCTGACGGGTGGAGGGCGTCATTCGGCACCATCCGCGCGCATCTGCTTCCCATCCAGTCCGAGACGAGGGGTAATACCGCCGCCTGGAACGCTGAGATACTGCAAGCCAGTAGCGTGGTCGGTGTGCAGGCGCATTCCACTGCGCCCACCAGGCGCATCGGTGCTGTCACGTTCATTGCGCATGGCAGCGTTCAAGAACATGCACAGGAAAAAGCCTAGGCAGATGCCGATGAAAGTATTCAAGCCACCTCCTCCTTCGCCTTCTGCTGCTCGGGCTGGAAGTAGCCGCGCAGGGGCATGAGATACCGTTCAGGTATGTAGAGCCGGTCTCCTTCATGGAGCACCCACCAAGCTGGCCGAATCACCCGAAAGGTCTGGCCGTCTTCGGCAAACAGATCACCAGGGGCAAGTCGAGACATCAACTCGACTACCACTCCCGCACTGATGCAGCTGGGGATGTCTTGCAGATTAAGAGCGAGATCGCCAGGCTTGAACTTGCTCATGCCTCCACCTCCTTCGCCTTCTTCTGCTCGGGCTGGAAGTCTCCCCGAAGCGGCATGAGCCACTTCTCCCAAACGATGGCGCCTTGATCGTCCACTACCCACACCGGCTCGCCGTCAGGGGTTTCATAAACTCCTGGGTCCATCGGATCGCTACGATCAACCGGCCCAACCAAATGGCGGCTGATCAGTTCAACGCAGGTTCCAACCACCGGAGGGAAGGTGTGATTGATCACAAGCGCCAGGTCTCCTGCCTTGAACTTGCTCATGCGAAAGTCCCCATCTGATCAGCCGCCGCCATGGCGTCAGCCTCGGTTTCGAAGTGAGAGGAAAGGACCAGCCGCCAGCAGGCCGCGAACACATCCCGATAGAGAGGCTCAAAGGCCGTATCGTCCATGCTGGCCCAGCTGATCGACTTGGCTTCCTTGCGAACGCCGTCAGGCGTGTGGATCAGGTGGAAGTGCCCGGCCTCGATGGTGATCCACTCCCGGAAAGCCTCTCGGCTCTTCTCGACTGCGGGGAAGCGGTCGGCGCGATCAGCCTCAAGCTTGGCGATATACGCAGCGACGGCGTTCTGCAACTGGCCAGGGCGGCCATTCAGATCCTCGAAGTACTTGGCAAGCCCGCGGATACCGCGCATCTCCTGGCGCGGCACCAGCCCGCCTTTCGGCTCCCAGTACTCCCACGCCAAATCCAGCATCGCGAAGAACTTCCCGTGGAATTTGGCGTTGCGCATCCGAGTGAATTTTCCATGGACGACCTGGCCGGCCTTCCACTTCTGGACAGTTTCACGGTCAGCCTCGGTGGCCGGAACCAATCCCTGGGCGGTACGGATAAGGGCGAGTTCAGCCACGGCCTACCCTCCCCTGGAACCAAACTTTATCGGGCGTGATGCCAGGGATCATCTCTGCGCGACGGCGAAGAACTTCTGCCCGCTCATGCGGGACTCCGGTCCGATCAGAAACCCCGTTGCGATAGCCATGCATGTAGGCAGCCGTCGAGCGCTGGGCGCGCAGGCCGTCCTTGCCGGCCATGTAGCCCTGAACCATTTCCCAATCGGCGTCCGAGTACATGTCCGGCTTGCGATAGTTCGGCATCACTCGACCTCCTCCGGCTTGGCGCCGGGAACCTCAGAACTGCAAGCAGCTGGCGGCCAGTGCCCCTTGTCCTCGAGCAGGTCCACGCACAGCGCGACGCACGCATCGCAGATAAGCGCCGATGGGCCTTTGATGAGAGCCTTGAGGTCGTGCTCGGACTCTCCGCAGAACGAGCAATAGTGAGTTTTCTCGCTCATTACACAGCCCTCCGCTCAGCCCGTTCAGCGCAGTCCCGGCATTTACGAACGCCAGGGATGATCGAACGCCGCGCTACCGGGATCTCCTCGCCGCAGTCTTCACATTCGGACAGGCTCTCGCCGACGTACTTGACTCGGGAGTACAGGCGTTCAGCGAGTTCACGCTCGGCGTAATCGTTGGCGATGTCTACGATATCCATGTCACTCGCCCTCCCCTTGCAGGCTCTTCAGCAGTGCCTTGAGTTGGCGATAGCTTTCCATCGACTTGGCGCTCGATTCGCGCTCCTGCTCGACTGCCAGCGCGACGTCCTCGATGCGATCAGACAGGCGCTTCATGTGCTCGGCCATGCCGGCGAGCTCGTTTGCCAGTTCGCCTAGCATCTCCAGCGGGGAGGCGGAGCGCTTCGGCTCGGACTGGGTTTCGATCTTCTTCGCGGGCTCCGCCATCTTCGGCTCCTGATGCTTGGTCTTTTTCTCGACTTGGATTCGTTGGTAGTGGTCAGTACCAGTGCGGCGGATCAGTCCGGAATCGACTAGATCGCGCAGGCAGCCCTGGACAATCCGAACGTCCGGCGTGCTTCCGGTCATGTTGCGAAGTGCGGTGAGCACCTGGAACGAACGCCAGGGCTCAGAGATCGGTACGCACTCGTAGACCTTCTTCGCGATTCCGGTCTGGCCCTGCATGAGGGATTCCTGTTTTGCGGGAGTCACTGTTCAACCCTCCCCTCCGGCCAAATGCTCTTCACGACATCAACCGGGTCGCAGTCTTCCATCAAGATCATCGTGAAGCGCTTGGCGCCTACGATTACGGTCCAAGAGCGTTTCATTTGGAGGCCCTCATCTCTTCTGGATCGGACTCTGCGCACTCCATAACGGCCGGGAAGTAACGGTTGCGCCACCAAGCGATGCCTCGATCTGACATAGACAGCTCGCGATCAACCGAGCAACGATCATCGTTGGTTCGCCTATGGGTAAGCCGGAGGTAGTCCTCCGCCTCACTCCTGCCCATCATTTCGAGCAGGACCTCATCAACGACTTCGCTAGCTGGACGCAGGCAATCCAGAATGTCTTCACGGACCGATAGAATTGCCTTGAGCCATGCGCCCTCCCCCGCGGCTGTAAGAAATATCTGACCTAACCAATCAAGCGACATTTCCACCCACTCCTCGTTGCGCGGAACCAGCAGGTAACAATTCATGAACCCGCGCGTGTCGCTCTGTGGCCTGGAAACCAGAAATACCACTGGGCGCCCCGTGGACTTGCGCGTCTGATCTGCTTTGGCCACCTCAATCTCGGTCGGTCGCGTGCCTTTGACCTCGAGATAGATATCTGCCGCTGGAAGGTAGAAATCCGGCAAGTACTTGCATCCCTCGACTTGAATAAGATGCGGCTCGTAGAGATAGAAGATGTCCGCCGCGTCCATGAGTCGAGCCCACATCAACTCGGTGTAGGAGCGCAGTTTGTATCCCTGGTGCTGATAGATAGTCCGCCGCCTTTCATCACCTTTCATCACCAGTCCTCCTTCTGCTCGGGCTGTTCGCGGTAGTGGCTTGCAAGCGGGACGAATCGGGATTTGCTACCCTGGAAGGAGGTGAATACGCTGCCGATCTCTCCGTCCCGGTTCTTCCGGATCAGGATTTCGCCGATACCCTTCCTGTCGCTGTTCGGGAAATAGACTTCATCGCGGTACACGAACATGACGATGTCGGCGTCTTGCTCAATGGCGCCGGACTCGCGCAGGTCGCTGAGGACCGGACGCTTGTCGGGGCGAGACTCGCACCCTCGGTTGAGCTGGCAGAGGGGAAGCACAGGACACCCAATCTCCCTTGCCAACAGCTTCATCTGACGCGACATGGTGGTTACGTCATCTACACGACCCTTGCCATCGCCCTCTACGAGTCCTAGGTAGTCGATGACGATCAGCCCCAGGTCGCCCATGCGATGCTTCTGTCGGCGGGCGATGGACCGTATGCGTGGCATCGTCATTACAGGCACGTCGCTCACGGCGATCTTTGCGTCCCGGAGCTTGAGGACTGCCGCGTTGAGCTCGGTGTAATCTTTGTGAGTGCAGGAACCATCTTTCAGGTTTTGCAGAGAGATGCCTCCGACAGCCGCGATCAGGCGATCCATCAATTGAGCCTTTGTCATCTCAAGGCTGACCACCAGAACAGGCCTTCCCTGCTTGATGGCCACGTCTGCTGCGATATTCATTGCCAGGGTGGTTTTACCCATTGCAGGGCGGCCAGCAATGACAATCATCTGTCCAGACTTCAGGCCTTGCGTATATTGGTCTAGGTCGGGAATCCCAGTGCTCAAACCGTCCAACATATCGCCTTTCTGCGCTCGGTCATGGCGCTCCTGAAGTACCTCTACGTGGTCGCGCAGAATGTCTCCAACCATTTGGCACTCACCGGTAGTACCACCCGCATCCAAACCGAGTACAAGGGCCTGAGCCTGAGCGATCTTGTCTTCGATTGAGCAATTCTGATGGGCAACCTCCTCGATCCCGCTGGCTACATCAACTATCTGGCGCGAGATAGCTCGCTCACGAACGATCCGCGCGTACTCTTTGGCATTCGCCACGCTGACGATGTTGGTTAGAATTTCTCCGACGTAAGCCATCGTGCGCGTGTCGTCGCAAAGGAACTCTTTGGCCTCTGCGAGGGTGATGATGTCAATCGGCGTGCCGGCGGACTCGAGATCAAGAATCAGCCGGTACAGGTCTGCGTTGACGCTGTATGCGAACGCATCAGGGGAAAGCTCTTCCGACAAAACGCTGATCAGATGAGGCTGCTTGAGCATGGCGCCAAGCACGCCGTGCTCCGCCTCCAGGCTGTGAAGTTCGATCATGCCTGCTCCTCCAACTGTCGGAACACGGCACGCGAGCAGATCACCTCAAGGCGCGGCATGACATTGGCTCCGCGATACCAGACCTGGCTCAAGCGATTGGCCCGCTCGAACACGGTCTTCCACAGCGGGCTCGCCTGGTGCTTATCGCTCTCGTTCCAGCGCTCGACGATCAGGGCGCGGAGAACCTTGTCACCAGCCACCGAAACGGCCGGCAGGTTCGGACAGGAGCGGTGGTACAGGTCGATGATCTTGTCGACAGGAACGCCAGCCTCGCTCACGGCCTTTTCGGCGCTCCTTGCCAGCCATTTGACCAGGAACATGCGCCAGTTCTTCTTGGCCTTGCGGGGATTTGCAGCGGCCCACACAGCAGCCCGAGCAATCTCCGCCTCAACGTCAACCGGAGAATACGCTTTAGCCCATTTGGTAATCAGGGCTGGTTCGACTTGAAAGTCCTCACCATCGAACGAAACCCCATTGGACTTCTCGACGGGCTGGTGATCGGCCCCCTGGGGGGCGGAAATCTGTTCCGAAGGAACAGTTTCAGGGGGTAGATCTTTTTTCTTTGTATAGAGAAGGGAGTGAGCAATTTTGGTCTCACTCACCTTTCCGCCGATTGAGATCACATTGTCTGAGTGAGATGATTTGGTCTCACTGAGACTGTCTTTCTTCTGTTCGTGGAATACCCATTCGCTGGAAGGAGAAACACCAAGCTCGCCACGGCTTCCTCCGATGCGGAACAGGATGCGCCTCTCCAGCAGATGGCTGATCGCCTTGGACACAACGTCGCGGCGCATGTTGGTCAGCGCGCCAATCTCGTCGGCGGTTAGGCGCTTTGCCTCAACTTGATACCCAATCGTCTGGCGGCATATCGCGAAAAGTACGCGGAACTCGCGGGCAGGCAAGTCAACCTTGGCCAGCGACTCCATCAAGCTGTTTTCCATCCGGGTAAACCCCCCGGTGTTGCGTAAAGAAACGATATTGCTCATACTCGGTCCGTCCGTTTGCTATTTCCCACGCGTGATTCGGCTGCCACCGATCCACGCACCGACAAAGCCCTGTAGTAGTCGCTCAGGGCTTTGTTGTATCTGCGCCTCCACTCACTCGAACCCATATCCGCCAGCTCTTCAGCAGCGTTAGCCATTGCGGCGTAGTCAGAGCTCGTGAGACGAGAGCGCATAGTCACTTCGCCCTGTGCAGTTCGAGCACGGCCCGAACCTCTTCATGCCTGGCGGCCATGTGCTTGGCATGCAAGGCCAAAATCTCTTTCGCTTCGTCAGCGCTGATCTCCCCGTCCTCCAGGGCCAGAGCGATCATCTGATCAACCCGGCCACGCTTAACCGCTGTACGCAGCGAACGGTGGTGCAGGTCTACGTTGTCCAGATCGCCCGCTTCCGGCGTCCGCACAAACACTCCCCCGTACATCGCGCAGATGTAGTCCGGCAGATAGGAAGTCCCCATCTCCTGCTCCAGGACGTGCAGGTCGCCGTCGCTCAGGGGCTTCACGCCCGCCGTTTCGTACATCTGGTTTTCCAGGCGCTTGAGCGGAATCCCCAGACGCGCAGCAGCGCAATCGCGACCTCCCGGATAGGCATTGGCTACCGTGGTCATTACCTTTCTGCGGGTCTCTAGTACGGGCGTTTTCATGCTCTAGTTCTTCCCTTGAGGTCGGTGCTATACGCTGTCAGCCGTGAATTGAGGGGACGGCGAAAGCCAGCGCTTCGAATGTGGAGTCCGGCGCAACCGTGGTAGCTTTTTGCTTCCACACGAAAAGGCCGCGGAGGCCGGACATGACTGACGAAATCGACAAGATCGTTGCGACGATCAACGCGCAGAAAGGCGAACTGATGGGCATCAACGCCTTCCTTATGGCAATGGCACGCTCGCTAACACCTGCGGAACTCGGGAGGGTTCTCGACGGGTTCGATAACGAAATTGCGCACATGCGATCGTTCTTGGCGTACTCGCAACTGCCGGACGAAGTCATTGGGGGTCTCGAGGGCTATGTGAAGACTTGGAACGCGATTCGAACGAGGCCAAACCAGTCTTGAGAGACTGCGCCCAGAAAGCGTCTCGGCTCTCCTCGTCATCCTTCAGCGCATTCTCGGCAGTCACTTTCTCTGGCCCGGCCAGAACCATTTCGCGGGCCAGCTCAAGGAAGCGCAGCGCATCCTCTTGGCTCATGCCTGAGTCGAACTGGATGTAGGCCGTTGGCCACTTGTCGATCAGCCGGATTTCACTGGAGCTCTTCCTCGACGAGGTGGCGCCCAGGAAGTAGGCCATCGCCAACGAGGTCCCAAAGATCAGGATTTGCATGAATTCGGTCATGGCTGGCCTCCCGGCCGGTAGATTGGATCGGGTTAGGCGGCGGACTGCTCAGTAGCGACCTTCAGGGCGCCTTTCGTAATGCGCTCAATCTCGTACTGGCGGAGTTTTGGAATTTCTTCTGGCCACTGGCGCACCGCCTCATAGGTAATGCCGAGGGCTTTGGCTACCTTCGAAACGCCGCGGAAGTGGCTGATCACTTGGGTCTTGGTCATAGGCGACTCCAGTTCACTCGCACCAATTCAAGCATGCTTGCAATTACAAAGCAAGCATGCTTGGCAAGCTACCTTGTAGATTTCTCAACATGAAAACCACAGACCGGATTACCAAGCTCGTACTCGCCAGAAAGCCGGAGATCGGCCCCCGCGGGGTAAAGCGAGATATCGCCAACACGTGCGGCATCAGCTATGAGGCCGTGAGGCAATGGTTTGCCGGCGACACTGAAAACATCAGAAATGAAAATTTGACCGCTCTGGCCGAGGGCTATGACACGACGGTGGACTGGCTTCTATCTGGTTCAGGAGAGCCACCTAGACGAAAAGCAACGAGCAGTGCGGCAGAGAAGTTCCTTCAAATGTTGCAAGGCAAAAAGCTTCGTCCCGATCAGCAGCAGCGCTTGGAGCAGGCAGTGCTAGACACTCTGGATGATCAGCCCGTGGTGGAGGCCGCAGACAATGTGATCATCGCCGACTTCTCCCGCAAGCCACTGGTGGGCGATGAGATTCGCATCGCTCATTACGATGTTCAGGGGGCGATGGGCAATGGAAAGGTTGTTCAAGATTTCCCAGAGATGTTCCGCGATGTCACGGTCAGCCAGCAGCATCTGCGCGAACTTGGCGTTAAGTACAAGGATCCATCACATCTGAAGATAATCACTGGCGACGGACAGTCGATGGCCCCGACCATCCAGAACCTAGATCCGCTAATCGTCGATGCCAGCATTCGCGAGTTCACCGGCGACGGTATCTACGCGTTCACCTGGCAGGGACTCTTCTATATCAAGCGCCTACAGTTGAAAGGGTCAGACCACTTCAAGATGATCTCGGACAATACAAGCCACCCTCCAGAGGATATTCGAGTGGATGAAACCTACATCCAGGCCAGAGTGTTGCTGGTCTGGAACGCGAAAAGGCTGTGATGGGCAGAGGCACCGCATCATAGGCAAGGTCATCTGGAGGGGTGGGGATCTGTAGCTATGGGCGGATCATGGGGGAATGAGCCAGCTATGGGAGCCAAGGGCTTGGTGCGATAGAATCAGCACATGGACAGAAACAGCCTTGACCAAGCAGCCCCTGGAAAGGTGCTCAGGTTACACATGGAAGGAATTGACGACCTAAGCGGGGACGTCCGCCTTGGCTCGTTCATCGAAAAGCTTGCATGCTTGAAGGCTGCGCTTAGCGAAACCGAGCACCTGCTAGCTCACGGTAAGCGAAGCAAGCTTGATTTTGTTGTGAGCGAACTCAGCCATAACAGCCCTGCCATGATAGGCCTGCGCGGGGTTGGCGAAGTAGATAGCGCCATAAACGCAGAGAGCGTCATTGATGAGCTAACACGCTTCATTGACGGAGTCAGGTCTGGAACAGAAATAGTAACTTCTGAAAAGGCCAAGCTAATTGCACACTTGAAGAAGCTTGCAAGCGGTATCGGTGAGCGCTTCACAAGGATATGGCTTGATGGCATCGGCATTAAGACTATACATCTGGATGCGAACACCGCCCAAGCATTCGAAGATGCCATGCCAAATACCAGGCGCGAGACTGGAAGCCTAAAAGGCATAGTAAAACAATATTCCGCCATAAATAATAGATACTACTTCAAGATAGTCCCGCCTATTGGCGGTATCGAAATTAAGTGCATATTTACGCAAGAGCTTCTAGAAAAAGCGGCAGCAGCAGTTGAGCATAATGCTACCGTTGAAGGCGAGCTTAAGTATTATAACGACGACTTCTGGCCTTTTGAAATAAAAGTCAAGGACATCAAGATCCATCCAAAAGACTGCGACCTGCCATCGCTCGCGGAAATGAAGGGATCCGCGCCTGATGCTACAGGTGATCAGAGCGCCGAAGACTATGTAAGGGAGCTGCGTAGTGGCTGGTAAGCAGTCGATCGTGTACTGGGATTCATCGGCGTTTTTAGCACTTCTGAAGTCTGAAAATCATGGACCAGGAGTACTTGACGCTCTGGTTTCTCAAGCTGGCGCATTTGACAGAGCTGAAATTACGCTTGTCACTTCGACAATCGGCATTATGGAGGTCTTGTCGGCAGAAATATCAGACGCCGTCAGAGATCGCTTTGAGAGCATGATCAAGCGTAGCAACTTCCAGCTCGTTAACGCGAATGAGGGAGTTGCAAGGAGCGCAGCAATCCTGCGCAAGCATTGCTACACCAATGGAAAGTCACGCGGCCTAGAAAAATATATTATCAGTCCTGCTGACGCTATCCATGTCACATCTGCAATGGTTGTAAAGTCAGATATTTTAATTACTCTTGACTCTAGGAATAAAGCGAGGAAGCAAGAACTTGCAATGACAGCTGTTAGTGATTTTTATCCAATAGCCGGTCTGCATTCTGTGCGAATCGAACGCCCATCCACTGGGCTCCCAGGGGTTTCAATGTTTTGACTTAGCCTCGCACCTGCGGGGCTTTACGGCTCCGAAGCCTTTGACAGATTCCCTCCGCCGCCCTGGCAAGGCAGCAGTCCGGCACGGGGCGCACCTCGATTCCAGTGCGGCCTTTTCACATCATCCGCACATTTGATACATTCAGGCGTCCTTGAAGGCACAACACCGAAACGACCAGGCCGCGCCGGAACCTTCCCCGGCGCGGCCTTTTCGTTCCTGCCCTTCCCTCCCGGCTCTGCGCTGAGCTGACGATAGCCATGCCCAGGCGCTGAACTCGCCCCAGCGCTGCCCTCCCGCCTGACACCGAATCCTGAGCCTACCTGAGCAGGTCCGCGCCCGCGTGATGGCGACGAGCCAGGGTGGTAGGATGGCGGTTCAATTCACAGGGAGGTACCTATGAAGTCAGCAGTCATCCTTGCAGTTATCCTCGCATCAGGTTCGGCCTTTGCCGCAAAGCCATCCGCAAAGGCATGGACCCATGAGCCATCAAGTTTCCTTGGTCTGACCTTCGAAAGTAGCAGCATCATGGCGCTCCCTCAGTGCGCGCCAGGCGTGATTGGTTTCCAGCAGACACAGCTTTGCCGGGAAAAACCATATGGCAATCTTTACACGATTGAGGGAAAGCCCTCGATCGGTCTTCGATACAACTACCACCTTTCCGCCAAGCTGAACGAAAGCCAGGTGGAATACTTCATGCTTACGGGTAATACCGATGATTTCGATAAAGTGACCGAGCTTTTCACCGAGAAATACGGAAAGCCCACATCCCGCACCGCACCATCAGTGAAAACCAAGGCCGGGGCATCCTTCACCAACGACACTCTGGTATGGGATGGTGCGCGCGTCAGCATTACGCTTGAGCGATTCTCGACAGACATAAATACCTTCGGCGCAATAGTGCTCAACAAGCCGGCCGCAGAGGCCAACTCTCGGGCCGCCGCTGAAAAAACCAAGAGTGATGCCTCCAAGCTCTAGCCTCCCCTGAACGTGATCGCGCAGCCCGCTTAGCGCGGGCTTTTTCATGGAATCAGAATGGGGTCTCATCCTCTTCCGCGCCCTCTTCCACAGGCTCAACCTCGGGACAGATAGCTTGATGCTCACCCTCGTTCCTAAGCGCCCACCGCAAGGTCACTGAGCCATCATCGTTGAAAATCAGCTCAACTCCATCCTCCTCCGCAATCAGCTCCATCACGGCCTCCCACGCCTCGTCCGTATCAGTATCTAGCCGGTGAACAGTCACCGCGCGTTCTAGCTGCGCCTTCGGCGCATTGATCATTGCCGATACCCTCAGTCCTAGGCGATCCGCAGCCGTGAGTTCCTGCTGGAGTTGCTGCGCTTTCTTCTGCTTGGCCATAAGCCCCTCCTTATACTGTTCATTCATACAGTATTAAAAATCATCACAAGATTGCTTGCATTCTAAAAACAAGCATGCTTTTATAAATGCAAGCCGGCTTGCGAACAGCACAAGCAATACAGCGAAGGCGCAACACCGCTGGCCAGGCCACCGAGCCGACCGCTCTTTAACAAGTCAGACCCCACCGCAGTCCCGACAGCCGCAGGTCACCGCGACTGAGCGACGGTGGATAAACACGACTGCTGATGCCGGGTAATCCCGGCCAACTCAACGCCAGGCGTCGCGCTCCCTCAGCTCAGAACATCGAGCAGATAGCGCAAAGCGGGCTGAGGGTTGCACTGCTAACGCTCCCTGCTCGGGCCATGAATTGGCGCATTCCTGGGCACAGCGGACAGGCCTCGCAAAGGCTTGCGGTGAACACAACCAATAGGAGGAAACAGCCCATGAAGCACTAAGCCCAGCCGATGTTCGGATCGGCAACCCACGCATACCTGCCCTACTCACCAGGCCACCGGGCTGTAGTCAAGCGTGGAGTGAAACACCGTCCCCGACGACCAGCGCTGTATGCCGATTGAAGGCGTTGCGAGGGAAGCCCAAGGCCAAACACATCAAGTCCGAGCTGCTATCGGCAGTGGTGAGGACAGCACCACCCGCGGGTTGTAGAAGCCCAGCAGGCGAACGCAGGAGTGGGAACGAACCCCGACAAGGAGAAGCGACCGAGATGACACCAATAGGAGGAACCAGCCCATGAAGCACTAAGCCCAGCCGACGACACGGGTCGGCAATCCGCGCGTACGTGCCCTACTCAACGGGCCGCCGGGCTGCACTCAAGCGCGGAGTAACACTGATACCCCATGACCAGCGCTGTATGCCGATTGAAGGCGCTGCGAGGGAAGCCCAAGGCCAAACACATCGAGTCCGAGCTGCCATCGGTAGTGGTGAGGACAGCACTACGCCGCGCGAGACGCCAGATTGCTGAGCGCGGCGGGAAAGCATCGCTGAAGCGCCTGAGAGATCGGGCGTTTTGGGATGACAACCAGGAGCAAGCCATGGCAACAAAAATTTGCCCCGAATGCCTACAGACACACCCTTCAAATGCTGCCATTGCGGTTGGGCGATTCAACCCACTAGGACCAGTCGGATTTACATCTACCCATGCGGATGATGCCCCTATCAGGGCTACCAGAAGTCAAGCTGAAACAGACTTTTGTGTGGCACAGCAGGAAATTCGGAAATTCCGAAATTACCGCTAAATCGTTGAGATGCGCCCCTCCCGCAGGGCATTCACTTGGAGTCATGAGGGGAGCGGTCTGAATGCGCAGGCTGATGCGCATGCTCATGGAATCGGCACCTGTATGCCTCAGTACTGAGCCGACCAATGCCGGATATCAGCACCGGCCAGACCACTCCCCCATACAGCCAATCACAAGCCCCGGGTAAGAGAGGAATCCATGCCAGACCTTGGCGAGTTCGCAGCGCTGTTCGTGGTTCTGTTTCTGACTATGTATTGGTGAGGTGAGAGATGAGTGAGTGGATCGATTGTAAAGAAGAACTTCCAGAACCCGATGTTCCTGTCTTAGTTGATGGATCTGAACGCGCAGGTGTCGGCGTATTGGGGCTGGCAAATCATGGCCTAAGGTGGGGGTTCGCTACCTCAGCTCTATACTGGGATAACAGAAAAGGATGGGTTGTTGATAGTTACGACTACGACATGAAAGTTCCTTTTCGCTGGATGAGCCTACCAGACCTAAACGCCTGACAGGCAGGAGAACAGAATGAGCAAGCATACGCCAGGTCCTTGGTATCGAGACGGAACGACCGTTTATGCCTTGAACCCTCACAACTTCAACCGGTTTTCTGCTCAGATTCATGGCGCTCACACGCCAAAGTCTGAACTTGAAGCTGTTGCACAACTGATGCAGGCCGCGCCCGAGCTGCTTGAGGCTCTTCAATCCTGCATCCAGCAGATCACGGCGCTCTGTTCTGCGGACGATGTTCCCGATCAAGCCCGAGCCGCAATCGCAAAGGCCACCGCCTAACGCCACCCTTCAATGGGGATGTACGCTTGGTGCTGACAAGCTAACGATAGGGAACCCGTGCAGGCGGGCAGTCCCTAGAGCACTGCGGGAGTCGGGCTCTAGATGCTTCGGCACTTCACCGACTGTTCAACGCACCTGCAATTTGCGGACCACGCAGAGGCCGGGATCAGCTCCGGCATCCCCACCCTACCCCTCTTAGCCCGGCAAGTCCGGGCATTTTTTCGCCAAGGA
The DNA here is from genome assembly GCF_020405165.1 of Pseudomonas sp. PS1(2021). Taxonomy (NCBI): domain Bacteria; kingdom Pseudomonadati; phylum Pseudomonadota; class Gammaproteobacteria; order Pseudomonadales; family Pseudomonadaceae; genus Pseudomonas; species Pseudomonas sp. PS1(2021). The sequence continues at coordinate 2,709,121 of NZ_CP084484.1, forward strand.
ATCGACATGCTTCTGATCATCCTGATCGGGATCACGCTTTCATTTGCGCTGCCGGAATCGGCGCAACCTGAATGGCGTACCCGAACCGCTGGCAGGCCGATGCGTCGGCATTGGTTAGGGCGATGTACCACCGGGGAGCCAAATGCAATCCGGTGCATCGCTTCCCGCCAAAAACAACACGCCAATCAGAAAGCCCGGCGCAGACGTTGCCGGGCTTTCACTTTCCATCGCCTGTATGCGCATGCCCTGGCGCCCACTGATTGCCACCTAATCCGGCTGTGTAGGTGGGTATCCATCCAAGACCAGGGCAGCCGCATGCACGCGAACGCGAGGTGAAACATGAACACCGCATTGAAATACGCCCAGGAACGCTGGGACAACGCGCTACCGCCCGACGATGAAGGCGACCGCGAGTATGTCACTGAGCAAGTCGGCAAGCTGTTGAACTGCGAGGACGGTGATTGCGTGCCGTTCCATGATCGGAAAGAAAGGCCCTTTATCGGACCTGAGTTTACGGTCTACGGATTCGCCGGATTCGTCCCTGAGTGGCTTGCAGAGGTCGACAGCAAAGAGTGCCCGATGACTCAGCTACTGCTTGCAGTGCGCCGTGGCGATCTGGAACTGGCACAACGCATCTGGTTCCGCGCATTCGAATCCAAGCTTATCGAGAACGCTGAACGAATGGTTAGGGAGAGACGCACATGACGATCACCATCGATCTGACCAAGGCCGCCAAGACAACGTTCTTCGCGGCCTTTTTCTTGGGCAGCATTCTGGCCTTCGCAGTGGCGTTTGTTGAGGTAGCGGGACTATGAAGCGCGCACCAGTCGATTTACTTCGCAAGGCCATAGAGGCCGCCCAGGTGCTCAAAAATACGGGCGTTCTGTTCGTGCCCATGCCTGTCCTTAGCCAAGAGGACCATGAGCAGCTAACCAGTGAAATGCTGGCTCGGCTGACAAAGCTTGAGGAGGAAGAGGAATGAACCCACGACGCACAGCAATCTGGCTCGGCAGCCTCTTCGGCGGACTGCTGTACCTCTTCATCCTGGCAGCCGGCCCGATCTGGGGCGGCATCATCACCGCAGAAGCTACGCACCTGTCCGCAGCAGGCCCATAGGGGATAACTGCGGCTTCCCCAGCGGGCGGTGGGCGGCATGAAGAAAACACCCGCAGCAGCGGCTTCTAGCGCAAGCAACTATCCCGCAGGGGTGACGCTGCCGAGTGGCGCCGTAAGCGCCTTTCCCCTTCTACCTGGAGAACGATATGACTCCCGAACAGTTCATCAAACTCGCCATCCTCCAAACCACTGCACGCTGGGACAACGCCGAACTCCAGAGCGATCTTTCGCCTGATGAGGTTGAAGCGCGCTATGACGCCCTCGTCGAACAAGACGCCCACTGGGATGCCAGAAGCGAAGTTCGTGTGGGTGACGTCGAGACGAACATCGAGCCTGATTACTCGCGTCACTACGAGTCGAAATCAGTCGCCACTCAGGTCAATGGCCAATGGGTCGGCTGGACCTACTGGTATGGTGGCGGAAAGCACGGCGAGCCAGAGGCCATCGACTGGATGGATAAGGCTTACTTCCTTGACTGCGTTGAGGAACAGAAGACCGTGACTATCCGCACCTTCAGCAAGCCAGAAACACCAACCGCCTAACCCTCCCTTCACTGGCTGCGCATGCGCGGCGAGGATCACTCATGTCCGCAGAAACCCAACTGGTCGAAGTGCCGGCCAAAGAAACCGCTCTGCAAGTCTACTCGGCAGCCAATGGCCTGGATCCTTTCCTGGCCAAGATTCGCGAAGAGATCGACTCATTCGTGCCGGACGTAAGCACTCGCAAGGGTCGAGAAGCCATCGCTTCCATCGCCTACAAGGTAGCCCGCTCCAAGACGGCGCTGGACAACGTGGGCAAGGAATTGGTCGCTGAGCTGAAGGAGGTTCCGAAGAAGATCGATGCCGAGCGTAAGCGGATGCGCGATCTGCTGGACAGCTGGCAGGCTGAGGTTCGCAAGCCGCTGACAGAGTGGGAAGAGGCGGAAGCGGCGCGGGTTGCTCGCCATCAGGGCGAGATCGACAAGATCAACCTGCGCCTGGAATGCCGCGACCTGGACTCGGCCGAACTCAAGGCCAACATAGCTTGGCTGGAAGGCCTGGCCATCAGCGAAGCCTGGGAAGAGTTCGAGGCAGAGGCTGCTCGCGCCAAAGATGAGGCTTTGATCGCTCTCCGAGAATCCCTGGTTGCCCGTGAGAAGTTCGAAGCCGAGCAGGCCGAACTGGAACGCCTGCGCGCCGAAGCAGCAGCACGCGAGCAGAAAGAGCGCGAGGAGCGCATTGCCCGCGAAGCAGCAGAGCAGGCACGGCGTCAGGAAGAGGCCAAGGCCCAGGCAGAACGCGACGCCGCAGTACGCCGTGAAGCCGAAGCACAGGCCGCAGCAGAGCGCCGCGAACTTGAACTTAAGCTTGCCGCCGAGCGCGCCGAACGCGAAGCCATTGAAGCCAAGCAGCGCGCAGAACAAGCAGAGCGTGATGCACATCGGCGCGCCGAAGAAGCCGCTGCCGCAGAGCGCCAACGGCAGGCAGACGAGCAGGTCAGGATCGAGCGCGAGGCAGCAGCCCGAGAAGCCGACAAGGCCCACAAGAAAGCCATCAACAACGAAGCGCTGGCGGCGTTCGTCGCTGGTGGCATGGATGAGTCATCCGCGAGACGGGCGGTCACATTGATAGCCCAACGGAAAATTCCTGGCGTCCACATTTATTATTGAGGTCGCGAATGAACAACAGATCTGTTCTGGTTAGCGGAGTAGGAATAAACGACGCCGATTACACAGTAACGATAAATGAAACGGTCTCTGGTCGAAAAAAACAGGTGTGGGTTTGCCCGATTTATTCGACATGGAAGCATGTTATCGAGCGCTGCTACAGCAGGGAGTTCCAGAAGAGATGTCCGACATACGCGGGCTGTGAGGTTGTTCCCGAATGGAAAGTTTTCTCAGGGTTCCGGTCATGGATGATGACGCAGGACTACGCAGGGAAGCAGCTAGATAAAGATCTTCTTGTCCCTGGAAACAAGATATATGGGCCAGACACATGTGTGTTTCTGCCTTCCGAAGTCAACTCATTTCTGACCGAAAACAAATCAAGCCGAGGACCCTGGGCGGTAGGTGTTTGCTGGAATAAGTGGCGAAAAAAATTCCATGCGCGCTGCAAAAACCCATTCAGCGGGAAGACTGAAAATCTCGGTTACTTCGACAGTGAACACGAAGCTCACTCAGCATGGAAGGCTAGAAAGAATGAGCTGGCATGCGAGTACGCCTCGATTGAGAAAAACCCCATCGTAGCTCGTGCACTGCGGACTAGATACGCAAATTCATATTTAACTTCCTAATGAGGTCGACATGAACCAGATCGCCAAACGCCAAGAGTCGGCGCCAATCGTTCAGGCAGGAGAGTCTGCCACCATCTTGCAGGTTATCCAGCGTGCCGCTGCTGACCCTGCGTGCGACATCGAGAAGATGGAGCGGCTGATGCAGATGCACGAGCGATTCCAGGCCAGACAGGCAGAGCAGCAGTACACCGAGGCGCTAGCTGCAATGCAGCAAGAACTGCCCGCAATTGCGGAGCGTGGAGACGCGAATGGCCGCTACAGCTACGCGCTCTGGGAGGACATCAACGAGCGCCTAAAGCCGATCCTGGCCAAGCACGGATTTGCCCTGACATTCCGCACCCCGCGCAATGAGAAAGGCGTCGAAGTTGAAGGCGTCCTCAGTCACCGCGGCGGTCACAGCGAGCGCACCTCGATGCTGCTTCCGGCAGACACCAGCGGCAACAAGAACGCCGTCCAGGCTGTGGCCAGTTCGGTCAGCTACGGCAAGCGCTACACAGCAGGCGCCCTGCTCAACTACACAACCCACGGCGAAGACGATGACGCGTTCAACGCCGTATCGCAGCAGCCCGCTCTGGATCAGCAGGTCGTTATCGACATTCTGGAGCGCATTGACGAGGCCAAGGATAAGGACGAACTCGCCGCGATCTGGAAGGCGGCTGTCGGGGTGCTTCGCGCGGCCGGCGACACGACTGGCTATGAGCGCGTTAAAGCGGCTGCGGCCGAACGTGGCAAGGCTCTTGAGGGGACAGAGAAATGATTATTATCACCTGCGACCAAGGAAGCCCCGAATGGCACCAGGCCAGGGCCGGGTGCATCACCGCCAGTATGTTCGGCGATGCCCGCGCAAGGCTTAAATCTGGCGCCAACAAAGGCCAGCCGACTTCCGCCGCTCTGGATTACGCCTTCAAGCTGGCCGTTGAGCGTATCAGCGGGCAGCCGCTAGATGGAGGATTCGAGACCTGGCAGATGAAGCGTGGTCACGAACTGGAACCAGAGGCCCGCATGGAGCACGAGATTCAGACAGGCCTGATCATCCAGCGCGCCGGCTTCGTGACAACCGACGACGGCTGTTTCGGCGCCAGTGCTGACGGACTGATCGGCGAGGATGGCGGCAGCGAGTACAAGTGCTTTCTCGCTCCCGAGAAGCTACGCGCCTTCCACATCGACAACGACGCCAGCGGAATCATGGATCAGGTTCAAGGATGCATGTGGATCACTGGCCGCAAGTTCTGGCACGTCGGCATGTACTGCCCTGCACTGGAGCCTGTAGGCCGTCAACTCTGGTGGCGAGAGTTCAAGCGCGACGACGACTACATCGAAGCTCTGGAGGAAGACCTGTGGCAGTTCAAGCTGCTGGTCGACGAGTACGAGGCAAAGCTTCGGGAGAAGGCGGCATGAGCCAGATCGACTTCAGCCGTCATCCTGTAGATGTGCATCGAGACGAAATAGCCAGCCAGGTAGATGCGTTCCTGGCGGGCGGCGGAAAGATCGCATCTATCCCAATCGGCATGTCGGGAGACAGGGGCGCCCAGCCGAACAGCAGACCGGCACGAAAAGCTAAGCCGGGTCAGACCGACGCCGCACACTCCGCATTCGAACGCAACCGCCGAGAGAATCGCAGGCTGCTATCGCAAACAGTCCGTTACTGCGCGGATAAGGGCATGACTATCTCTGCCACCGCAGATGCAATGGACCTCGACCGCGCCACTGTCCGCAAGATCGCCGCCGAACACGGCATCAAATTTGGGCATCGTTAGCGCCGCCCTCAAAACAGGAATAACCCCATGCACCAGCTAACAGCGAATCACCGCCCTTGCGGTGTGACGGTCACCGGCTGGCCTGAAGAAAGCCAGCTTATGACCCCAGACGACATTCTGCTATTCGCGAGAGCGGTGAGGCAGATAGCGATCAACCAAGCCCAGGGCGCCGATGGCGTTCGGGTCTACCCGGAGGATGAGCCATGCCATTCGACGAAAGCCCCGCAGTCCGCCGCATAAACGCCCTCTGCTCCCCCGCGCCAGCACGCTACCTGCACATTCCCACCGGCATTCACTGGGTCGTCATCGACAGCCTGGGCAATGTCCTGCAACTCGAAAACATCGAGCGCCGGCGCCGACTGATAACCGTTTCTGACCTCGAAACCGAGGCCTGGAGAAAGCTCCCATGAACAAAGCAAATGAATGCACCTGCCCTTCTGGCGACGGCTCCCTCGTCCATCCGTGCCCGGCACATCCTGCGGTAGAGCAGGTAGGCGTGGATGAGCGCGCGACGTTCGAACTCTTCGTGCGCAAGCACTGCGGCATGCCGGCGCATATCGCTGTGAACTGGGACGCCAAGTTCACCAATGATGCATGGGCGGGGTGGCAAGCCCGCGCCGCCCTGGCGCAACCCTCTCCGGCGCATCCGGCACCGGTAGAGCAGGTGGGCACAAACGTCGGGCACGGCCACGTATTCCCACGGGCTGACGGAGTGAAAATGCGGTGCGGCGGACCTGGGCTCTGCTCGGAATGCGCTGCCGACGCTTCCCGTGCCCGCGCCGCCCTGGCGCAACCCTCCCCTATGCGTTGTCTTGCGTGCGGAGGCTATCACGGCAATAGCGGATTACCTTGCCCAAATATGCGCGTCACTGCGCAAGCGCAACCCTCCCCGACGCTACCGCCTTTCGCGGAGAAGGTGCTGGCCAAGCTTCGCCGCTTCAACGAGTGCGCCGAGGACTCCGACTCTGGCGGCGTCGATATCGGCAGGCACTGGCTCGATCTACTTACCCAACTAGGGCTTCTCAACCGGGTTCAGCGCAGCCCCGCACTTTGGGAAATCAGCCAGCAGGGTGAAGACTTGCTTGGCCTTGATGTTCCAGAAATCGAAGTGCCGGATAGCATGATAGAAAAAGCATGGCAGCGATTCGAACGGACTCTCCAGCAGCTCGAAACGCCAGGGCAGGCAGAGCAAGCGGAACAGGCAGAGGCGGAGCGGCCGGAGGGGCCAACCGAGGACGAGCTTGAAGCAGCCGGGCTCGGCTACCCGCTGCACAAGGAAGAAGCGGTAAAGCTCTGGTATTCCGGGTTCCGCTCCGAGGTGATCACCGTTCTGGAGGCGTGGGAAGCCATCGGCCATGACACCGGAATAAACCCTGACAAAGAAGAGTTGCTGGATTCGCTGCGCTACATGCTGGAAAAGTGCGAGGCACATGACGCCGCCCTGGCCGAAGTCGCAGGACTTAGGTCATTGCTGAATTCGCTTCTTTGTTATGTAGAACGCGACATTGATAGGATGCGCAGCGACCGCGACAAGTCAGACAACAAAGAAATTTATGACCGGTCCATTTCTCTCGCAATGGAGAGGCTGAAAGCTGCGCAGAATGCAGTCTTCACCACTGAACCAGGGTGTGACACTGCCGTGGAACTGGCTGCACAAACCACCCAGGCTCAGCACTGCGTGCCGGAGCTTCTGGTTCGAGCTGAGGACTTCGTATCAGGAAAAGAAGTGCCGCAAGCATGGCTCGACGTGCAGGCAGAGCGACGCCGGCAGATCACCGCCGAGGGCTGGACACCGGAGCACGACGACCTCTATTGCGCCGCCGAACTTCCGCGAGCCGCAGCGGCATACATTCTCAACGGAGCCAACGACGAGGCGCCAGCTATCTGGCCGTTCTCGGCGAAGTGGTGGAAGCCGAGAGACGCGCGATCCAACTACGTGCGTGCCGGCGCCTTGATCCTGGCCGAGATCGAGCGCCTGGACCGCGCGGCCGCGGCCGGCAAGGAGGTAGGTCATGAGTGAGGAACACTACGAATCGAGGCTGGCAAGCAAGTGCCAGGGAGTCGCCCGGTGCCTGAGCTACAACGGCCCGAAGCATGAGGCCGAGGCGAAGCACGTCCTGCATGAGGCATCGCACATGCTGGACAGCCACGCGGTTCGCGTACACCAGAAGCGCGATGGCCTGCTGATCATCAATGCGCGCGGCAAGTCCAGGTTCATGACTTGGCGTGAGCGTCTGGCCCGCTGGCTGCTCAAGGGTGCCCTGGAGATTCGGCCATGACCGACATTCGAGAAGAGTTTGAAGCGTGGCATCTGGCCAAGCATGGCTATATCACCCGGGGAAACGAGGACCTGGGCGAAGGTGCCTATGGGCAAGGCCAATGCTCGCAGCGCTGGGAAACCTGGCAAGCCAGCCGCGCGGCTTTGAGGGTGGAGTTGCCTCCTGAGCTGAATGCCGGCGACCTATTCGAGGATACGCCGATCTACAACGCGTCGATGATCAAGGTCATCCTCCAGCAAGCCGGAATCGAGGTGAAGTGAATGAGCGACTTTCGAGTTTGGTGCCCTGACTACGGTCATGAAGAAGACGACGCGATGCACATCCGCGACGCTTATGACCATGCCGCAGCGGCCAGGGAATGGGCGGAGCGGTATGAACGACAGAACGCCGAATACCCGATTGCCGATGGTGGGTGTGTTGTTGTGATGGTTCAACGCGCCGGAGAGGGAGCGCAGGCATTTACTGTCTCCGGATACGCGCAACCCGCTTACACCGAGAATGCGATCAGGGAGATGCCATGAAATGCCCATTCTGCAAGTGCGACCCGTTCCATTATGTGGACAACGGCGTTGGCTGGGAGCCCGTTGCGATTAATTGCTGCGAGCTTGGAATAGACCTGTATCACGGTAGCAAAAGAGCGCGGCGTCTCCTGCGCGACATGCAGAATCCATCTCCGCGAGCCCAGGCCAGGGCAATGCGGGTACTGCGCGAAGAGGGGATGCGGCCTGAGAAGAAAATGAGGGTTAAGCCATGACCGACCACGCAGAGCTGCGGAGGCTGGCTGAGGTGGCAACGCCTGGGGAATGGCGAACCGGGGACGGCGACGATTCGCTTCCTGACTGCGTTTTGTCCGGCGAATTCGTTGTCTGCGAGCACGCAGGTGGAGACGTGGATTACATCGCAGCCGCCAACCCCAAGACCGTCCTCGCCCTGCTGGACGATATCGACAGGCTCAAGGCGGAGAACGAAAGTCTGCTCGACGAGCTATCCGCATGCACCGAACATCCGGGCGGATGTGGGTATTGGCGCGAGGCAGCCAAGCGTAGAACTGAAGAACGCGATCAGCTCAAGGCGGAGAACGATGCGCTGAGGGGAGCGCTACAGGCCGTGGAAGCCGAAGTCGACGGGAATCTCCGCCCACTTACCCGCGACCTCGTGAACATGGTTAGCGGATTAAAGAACGGCAGCCACCCGAATGACATCTACGAACACTGCGACGAGATCGAAAGGATCATCGGAGCAGCCCTGGAAGGAGACAAGCCATGACCGATATCAACAAGCTGAGGGAACTGGCGGTGCGTGCTCTTCCATTTGCACCAGGGGAATGGTTCGTGGAGAACGGAATCGACCAAGTGCGCGATTGCGCGAACGATTTCGTTTGTGAGACGGGCGAGGATGATCCGATCAAGGCATCCTTCATCGCCGCCGCCAATCCACAAGCCATTCTCAAGCTGATTGCCGAGGTGGAACGCCTGCGCATCGGACTAAAAGGCGATTTCGACCTAGACGCATGGCTGGAATGGACGCGAGAGAAAGACCAGATCAAGGCGGAAATTGAGGCACTGCGCAGGTTCGCCGGCGAGGCATATCAAGTGCTCGGCGCTCTGGACGCCCCAGAGAACGTTCTGGACAACGCTTCCGATGCGGCCAATGGGGTGCCACTACGGCACGAAACACTACTGCCGTTCTTCGCTGAAGACTATGAGTCCATGCGGAAGGACGCAGAGCGGTATCGTTTTTATCGCCAAGGCTTTGTCTCCCCTAGCAAACTTGACACAAATATCGACGCAGCCCTAGAAGGAGCAACGCAATGAACGACCGCGAACTACTCGAACTGGCGGCGCGGGCGGCGAGGTACAGGGTCAATGAAAAATTCCAGTCCGAACGCGACTCTATAGTTGACCCTGCTACCGCAAGCCTTTGCCTTCTTGGTGGCTGTACCGCCTGGAATTCTCTCACCGATGACAGTCATGCGCTGCGGCTGGCTGTGAGGCTCGGACTCGTAGTCACCCCAGACCGAGATAACCAGCGGACTCTGGTATCGAACTCAGCAGGTCATGAATACTGCGCGATCTATTGGGATCAGCTAGGCGAGATGGCAGCAACCAGGCTGGCAATCACCGAGGCCGCCGCCGAGATCGGCAAGTCTATGGGAGGTTGGGAGTGAGCGACGCACCCATTGAACCCCATGAATACCTCTACGGCGTAAAGGTCGTCCAGATCGAGGACTTGCGGGTGGCACGAGGGCTTACCCGACGCCCCGTTTCATCCTGCCGTCACAGGAAAATGGTCTACGACGAAAAGGAGCGCCGCATCTGGTGCAGCGATTGTGAAACGGAGGTCGAGCCGTTTGATGCCTTCATGCACCTGGTGCAGGTATTCGACGGCGGCTTGAAGGACTTGAACAGGCGCCGCCGAGAACTTCATGAGGCAGAGCAGTTTGCAATCCGCAGCCGGGCAGCCAAGGTGATCGACGAAGCGTGGCGCAGTACGAAGATGGCTCCGCTTTGCCCGCACTGCAATGAGGCGCTTCTCCCGGAAGACGTTGTAAAGGGAGTTGCCACGGCGTCCAAGCAACTGATCATCGCTCGCCGCAACAAGCAGAAACAACCGAAGTAGCCCAGCCGAGCCCACTAGGGCCTCGTCCTGAGGCCCGCCCGGCTGGGCAACAAATCCTACCAGAAGGCCTGACCGAGCAGTTAACCCCCATATTGCCCGATGCGGGCGCCCTGCCCGGCCAAGCCTCCACGAATTCTACCCGCCAACCCGATGCCGTTGATCGGCCAAGGTCTCGCTATGTCTTTGATTTCAGTTGAGGCGGCCGCCGGCATTCTCGGCGTGAGCCGCAGGACCGCGTACCGCTACGCGGACGAAAAGCTGATCCCGGTGGTCAGGTTCAAAAAGACCATCCGGATACACAAGGAAAAGCTCGAACAGATGCTTGAAGAGGAAGCCGCTGCTAGCATGCGCGACGCGGTCGGCGTACCGGAGGAAGTATGCCGTACAAGAGAAACGACTCCGCCTACTGGTGGATCTCTTTCAAATCAGCAACAGGAAAGCTTGTTAGACGCTCTTCTGGAACTGCCGACTACTCGGCGGCGAAAGCACTAGAGCAACAGGAGCGCGCGAAAGCGTGGAAGGAAAAGGAAATGGGCGTGAATCCGCCCAGGACCTTTGAGGAGGTGATCATTCCGTACCTGCAACACGCTCGCCAGCATCAGCGCAGCTACGAAACGACCGTGCACCGCATAAAGCCGCTGCGCGAGTATTTTGCCGGACGCGTGGTCAACGATCTAGGGGGCCAGGACATACGGGGATACGGAGAGCACAGGCTGGATGCCGGCGCATCCCCGGCAACTATCAACCGAGAACTCGCAGCACTGTCCGCGGCGATCAACCACTGCAACACGGAACTGGAGTGGGACCTTCCTAACCCGGTGAAGGGGCGGAAGATGCGCGAGGCGGAGGGACGTGATCGTTGGCTGACCAGGGCAGAGGTCGAGGCCCTGTGCCGCGCCGCGCGCGTCCAGAAGTTTGGCCCGATGCTCGAGGATTTCATCCGCCTAGCGGTAAACACCGGATGCCGGCGGGAGGAAATGCTTGGCCTGGAGTGGCGCAGAGTGGATTTCGCCAATCGACTGATCTACTTGGAGGCATCCCACACGAAGGCAGGCAAGCGCCGGAGCATACCGATCAACGAAGGTGCGATGGCAGCGTTAAAGCGACGAATGGCATTCAGATCCGAGACCAGTCCGGAATGCCCCTGGGTTTTTGCCAGAGCCAACGGAGATCGAGTGGTTTCGCTATCAGCCGGCTTCAAGCAGGCCTGCCAGGCAGCGAAGATTGTGGACTTTACGATTCACGACCTGCGCCACACCTGCGCGGCATGGCTGGTAAGCGCCGGCGTTCCGTTGGCGGATGTTCGGGATCTGCTCGGACACTCGACAGTCGCGATGACTGAACGATATGCCCACCTTGCTCCGGCCAGAGTAAGGGATGCTGTAGGGGTTCTTGATCAAGTCCGTGAAGGCCGCATTTCACGTTCTGTTCACGCTGATAATCCAGCGCATCTACATGGAGGGCCGCTGAAGCTCGTAAACACTTGATTTAGAAGGTGGTGCGGACGGAGAGACTCGAACTCTCACGCCTTGCGGCGCTGGAACCTAAATCCAGTGTGTCTACCAATTCCACCACGTCCGCGGGACACTGCTTGGAAATGAAAACGCCAGGCCCCGGGCCTGGCGCTTCGGAATATGGGGTGGACGATGGGAATCGAACCCACGACACCAGGAGCCACAATCCTGTGCTCTACCAACTGAGCTACGCCCACCATATTACGACTTGCGGTAAAACATCGCCTGCTTCTTGCCGATTCGCCGAATGGCGCACCCGGCAGGACTCGAACCTGCGACCATCCGCTTAGAAGGCGGATGCTCTATCCAGCTGAGCTACGGGCGCTTTATTCATCTGCATTCAATGCTGAGCGCAAACTTTAAGCTCTGGCAATCACAAAGTCAGCAACCGACTTGCTTTACCTCATACCCTGCGTCCGGCTGTGCTCGGCAAGCGGGGCGCATGTTATACAGGGGGCGAAAGGCCGTCAACGGGTTTTTTAAAAAAATTCAGCTATATAAAGGAGTTACGGCAAATCCACGGGTCGCCTCCTTTGCCCCGGGCGGCGTCCATGCGAAAATGCGCGTCCTTTTTCCACCCGATTCGATGGTTACCCTTCCGACATGACCGCACAACTGATCGACGGCAAAGCGATCGCCGCCAACCTTCGCCAGCAGATAGCCCAACGCGTGACCGAGCGCCGCCAGCAAGGCCTGCGCGTTCCCGGCCTGGCGGTGATCCTGGTCGGCACCGATCCGGCCTCTCAGGTCTATGTGGCGCACAAGCGCAAGGACTGCGAGGAAGTCGGCTTTCTCTCCCAGGCCTACGATCTTCCCGCCGAAACCAGCCAGGACGACCTGCTGGCCCTGATCGACCGCCTGAACGACGACCCCGCCATCGACGGCATCCTGGTCCAGCTACCCCTGCCCGCCCACCTGGACGCCTCCCTGCTGCTGGAGCGCATCCACCCGGACAAGGACGTGGACGGTTTCCATCCCTACAACATCGGCCGCCTGGCCCAGCGCATGCCCCTCCTGCGCCCCTGCACCCCGAAAGGCATCATGACCCTGCTCGCCAGCACCGGCGCCGACCTGTACGGCATGGATGCGGTCGTGGTCGGCGCCTCGAACATCGTCGGCCGGCCCATGGCTCTGGAGTTGCTGCTGGGTGGCTGCACCGTCACCGTGACCCACCGCTTCACCCGCGACCTGGCCGACCATGTGTCGCGCGCCGACCTGGTGGTGGTCGCTGCCGGCAAGCCGGGACTGGTCAAGGGCGAGTGGATCAAGGAAGGCGCCATCGTCATCGACGTCGGCATCAACCGCCAGGCCGACGGCCGCCTGGTCGGCGACGTGGAATACGAAGTGGCAGCGCAACGCGCCAGCTGGATCACCCCGGTGCCGGGCGGCGTCGGGCCGATGACCCGCGCCTGCCTGCTGGAAAATACCCTGCACGCCGCCGAACACCTGCACGACTGAGGTCGCCGGTAATGAAAAGCCCCGCGTTCGCGGGGCTTTTCATTTATCGCTGCGGGTTCAGTCGGCCAGGCGCCAGGTAGTGCCGCCCTTGCCATCCTCCAGCACGACGCCCATGGCGGTGAGCCGATCGCGAATCCGGTCGGACTCCGCCCAGTTCTTCGCCGCCCGCGCCTCCAGGCGCGCCTGGATCAGCGCCTCGACCTCGGCCGCATCGACCTTGCCCTCGGCGCCCGCCTGCAGGAAGGCTTCCGGCTCCAGTTGCAGCACCCCCAGCAGGCCAGCCAACTGCTTCAGGCGCGCGGCCAGCGCGGCCGCCGCCGACAGGTCGCTTTCGCGCAGACGATTGACCTCCCGCGCCAGCTCGAACAGCACCGAGCAGGCACCCGCGGTATTGAAGTCGTCGTCCATCGCCGCGGCGAAGCGCTCGACATACTCCGCCGCTTCCGCCGGCGCCGCCTCGGGCAGCCCCTTGAGCGCGTTGTAGAAACGGTCCAGGGCCGCCTTGGCCTCGCGCAGGTTCTCCTCCGAGTAGTTGATCGGACTGCGGTAATGGCTGGCGATCAGCAGGTAACGCACCACTTCGGGGTGATATTTCTCCAGCACTTCGCGGATGGTGAAGAAATTGCCCAGCGACTTGGACATCTTCTCGCCGTTGATGGTGATCATCCCGCAGTGCAGCCAGGACTTGGCGTAGGGCTTGCCGGTCGCGGCCTCGCTCTGGGCGATCTCGTTCTCGTGATGAGGGAACTCCAGGTCGTTGCCACCGCCATGGATGTCGAAGGAATCGCCCAGGCAGCAGGTGGACATCACCGAGCATTCGATGTGCCAGCCCGGGCGCCCCTCGCCCCAGGGCGACGACCAGCTCGGTTCGCCAGGCTTGGCGCCCTTCCAGAGCACGAAATCGAGCGGATCCTCCTTCGCTTCGCCCGGCTCGATCCGCGCACCGATGCGCAGGTCCTCGACCCGCCGCCGCGACAACTTGCCGTAGCCAGCGAACTTGCCGACCCGGTAGTACACGTCCCCGTTGCCCGGCGCGTAGGCATAGCCCTTGTCGATCAGGGTCTGGATCATCGCGTGCATGCCGGCGATGTGATCGGTGGCGCGTGGCTCCTGGTCCGGCTTGAGGATGTTCAGCCGGGCCTCGTCCTCGTGCATCGCCGCGATCATGCGCTCGGTCAGCACATCGAACGGCTCGCCGTTCTCGTTGGCGCGATTGATGATCTTGTCATCGATATCGGTGATGTTGCGCACGTACGTCAGGTCGTAGCCACGGTGGCGCAACCAGCGGGTGATCACGTCGAACGCCACCATGCTGCGGCCGTGGCCCAGATGGCAGTAGTCGTACACGGTCATGCCGCACACGTACATGCGTACCTGGTTGCCGACCAGCGGCGTGAAGACTTCTTTGGTCTTGCTCAGCGTGTTGTAGATCTGCAGCACGGTCTTTCCTCAGCCCTGTCCCCAGGAGTCACGCAGGGTGACGGTACGGTTGAACACCGGCTTGCCCGGCCTGGAGTCCTTCAGGTCGGCGACGAAATAGCCTTCGCGCTCGAACTGGAAGCGATCCTCCGGGTTCGCCTGGCCCAGCGACGGCTCGGCGCGACAGCCGGCCAGTACCTGCAGGGAGTCGGCGTTGATGTTGTCGAGGAAGCTGCCGCCCTCTTCCGCCTTCTCCGGATTGGCCGAGCGGAACAGCCGATCGTACAGGCGCACTTCGCACTCGACGCTGCCCTCGGCCGGCACCCAGTGGATCACGCCCTTGACCTTGCGGCCTTCCGGGTTCTTGCCCAGGGTGTCCGGATCGTAGCTGCAGCGCAGTTCGACGATATTGCCGTCGGCATCCTTGATCGCTTCGTCGGCACGGATCACGTAGCTGCCGCGCAGACGCACCTCGCCACCGGGGATCAGGCGCTTGTAGCCGGCCGGCGGGACTTCCTCGAAGTCACCGGCATCGATGAACAGCTCGCGACCGAACGGCAGTACGCGCACTCCCATGTCTTCCTTCGGATGACGCGGCAACTCGAGGTTCTCCACCTGCCCTTCGGGGTAGTTGGTGATCACCACCTTGAGCGGTTTCAGCACGCACATGGCACGCGGCGCGGTGGCGTCCAGGTGGTCGCGGATGCTGAACTCGAGCATGCCGATGTCGACCACGCCGCTGGCACGGTTCACCCCGATCATCTCGCAGAAGTTGCGGATCGACTCCGGGGTGTAGCCGCGGCGGCGATAGCCGGACAGGGTCGACATGCGCGGATCGTCCCAGCCGCTGACATGGCCTTCGTCGACCAATTGCTTGAGCTTGCGCTTGCTGGTCACGGTGTAGTTCAGGTTGAGCCGGGAGAATTCGTACTGGCGCGGTTGCGCAGGTACCGGCAGGTTGGCCAGGAACCACTCGTAGAGCGGACGATGGTCTTCGAATTCCAGGGTGCAGATCGAATGGGTGATGCCCTCGATGGCGTCCGACTGACCGTGGGTGAAGTCGTAGCTCGGGTAGATGCACCACTTGTCGCCGGTCTGGTGGTGATGCGCATGGCGGATGCGGTACAGGATCGGATCGCGCAGGTTCATGTTCGGCGAACCCATGTCGATCTTCGCCCGCAGCGAACGGGCGCCGTCGGGGAACTCACCGGCCTTCATGCGGGCGAACAGGTCGAGGTTCTCCTCCACCGAACGGTCACGGTAAGGGCTGTTGCGGCCCGGCTCGGTGAGGGTGCCGCGGTATTCGCGCATTTCCTCGGGACCGAGGTCGCAGACGAACGCCTTGCCGGCCTTGATCAGCTCGATGGCCCAGGCATGCAACTGGTCGAAATAGTTGGAGGCATAGCAGACCTCGCCGGACCACTGGAAGCCCAGCCACTTGATGTCGGCCTCGATGGCATCGATGTACTCCTGGTCTTCCTTGGCCGGGTTGGTGTCATCGAAGCGCAGATGGCAATCGCCAGCGAATTCCTGGGCCAGGCCGAAGTTCAGGCAGATCGACTTGGCGTGGCCGATGTGCAGGTAACCGTTGGGCTCCGGGGGGAAACGGGTGACGATCTTCGCGTGCTTGCCGGCATCCAGGTCGGCTTGAACGATCTGGCGCAGGAAGTTCGGGGCGGCGGTGGTCTCTGGCTTGCTCATGGGATCCTTGGTCATGCTCTCGCCCGACCAGGGTAGGCCGGGCAAATCAAAGCGCTTATCATAGCCGAAGCTGTCAACCCCCTGACAGGCCTTCGATTTTCACGACAAAGCGGATTACCCACATGATCAAGCTGCATACCAACCATGGCGTCATCACCCTGAAGCTCGATGAAGAGAAAGCCCCGGAAACCGCGGCGAACTTCAAGGAGTACGTGAAAAGCGGCCACTACGACAACACCGTCTTCCACCGCGTGATCAACAACTTCATGATCCAGGGCGGCGGTTTCGAGCCGGGCATGAAGCAGAAGCCCACTCGCGCACCGATCAAGAACGAAGCCAACAACGGCCTGACCAACAAGGTCGGCAGCATCGCCATGGCTCGTACCATGGACCCGCATTCGGCCAGCGCGCAGTTCTTCATCAACGTCGCCGACAACGATTTCCTCAACCATACCGCCCCCACCACCCAGGGCTGGGGCTATGCCGTCTTCGGCGAAGTGGTCGAGGGCATGGACGTGGTCAACAAGATCAAGGGCGTGGCCACCACCATGCGCAGCGGCCACCAGGACGTGCCGGCCGAGGACGTGATCATCGAGAAGGCCGAAATCGTCGAAGAATGAAGCGATGAGCGTCCTGTTCATCTCGGACCTGCATCTCGAAGCGGAACGCCCGGACATCACCCGGGCGTTTCTGTCTTTCCTCGATGAGCGCGCCCGCCGGGCCGAGGCCCTGTACATCCTCGGCGACTTCTTCGAAGCCTGGATCGGCGACGACGGCATGGACGCCTTCCAGCGCTCCATCGCCCAGTCCCTGCGCCAGGTGGCCGACGGCGGTACGCGCATCTACCTGATGCACGGCAATCGCGACTTCCTCATTGGCAAGGCGTTCTGCCGCGAGGCCGGATGCACGCTGCTGCCCGACCCGAGCGTGATCGACCTGTACGGCGAGCCGGTATTGCTGATGCACGGGGACAGCCTGTGCACCCGAGACGAGGCCTACATGCGCCTGCGCCGCTGGCTGCGCAACCCGCTCACGCTCTGGGTACTGCGCCACCTGCCACTGGCCACCCGGCACAAGCTGGCACGCAAGCTGCGCAAGGAAAGCCGCGCGCAGACCCGCATGAAAGCCGTCGACATCATCGATGTCACGCCCGAAGAAGTGCCCCGGGTCATGCGCGGGCATGGCGTGCGTACCCTGATCCACGGCCACACTCATCGGCCGGCCGAACACCCGCTGGACATCGACGGCCAGCCCGCCCGGCGCATCGTGCTCGGCGACTGGGACCGCCAGGGCTGGGCCCTGGAGATCGACGCCAACGGCCATCGCCAGGCGCCCTTCCCGCTCTGACCCACCCCAGGCCCGCCATGCGGGCCTTTCAGCGAAGCATTATGCGATTCGCATTTTTTCCGCTGTCCATCTTGACGTCGCGGGCCACCTTTCAGCAGGATCGCGCTCCCCCACCCCGCATCAAGGAATGATCGTGATCATCTCGAAGGGAAACCTGATCAAGTTCGTCGCCGCCCCCCTCGGCATGCTCGCCCTCGGCTTCGGCCTGTTCAACGGCGTGTTCTTCTATAACGAAGCCGGCTTCATGACCCACGTAAGGACCATCTTCGGCGACGAGAAGATCGTCGATGACGTCGGCTACGCGACCAAGTGGTTCGGTCGCGCCACCACCTGGAAGAAGGCCATCAGCGTGCAGTCCGTGCTGGTCATGGACGATAACGACACCAATCCGGACAACGACGGCCTCGGCGCCACCATCGAGGCTTTCCCGATCGTGTTCCTCGGCAACGTCGACGCCAAGGTCGAATCTTCCGCGCGCTTTCGCCTACCCGGCGGCGAGCCGTTCCTGAAGATGGCCCAGGAATACCGCAACCCGGACAATTTCATCCGCACCGCACTGGTGCCGGCGATCAAGGAAACCCTCCAGGCCACCGCTTCGCTGATGAGCGCCGACGACTACTACGCCGGAGCCCGCAGCGAATTCGCCGCCGAGTTCGAGAACCAGCTCAACGACGGCCTGTACCTGATCAAGCGCAAGGAAGTCCGCGGGCCGCGCGGCGCCATTCCGCACCAGACCGCGATCCTCCAGGCCGGCACCGAGCAGGGAGCGTTCGGCGACAACAACGCCAGCCAGTTCGTCACCGAGAAGGTCACCGATGCCAAGGGCATCCCGGTACGCAAGCAACAGCAGTTCCGCAAGTTCGGCGTCGAGGTGGTGGAAGCGCGGATCACCAACGTCGATCCCAACCCGCAGTACAAGCAGCGCATGGTCAAGGTCCAGCAGGCGCTCGCCGAGCTGGCGGTGGCGCGGCAGAACCGCCTGAAGGAAGAAGAGGAAAAGCTGCTGGTCACCGCCCGCGGCGAGAAGGAAGTCGAGGCCAAGCGCCAGGAAACCCTGCGCGACCAGATCGAACGCACCACCCAGGCGGAAACCGACAAGCAATTGGCGGTGATCAACGCCGAGCGCGAGAAGCAGCGCGCCGAGATCGAGAAGCAGACCGCCGAACTGCTGCGCGACAAGGCCACGGTGACCGCCCAGGCCACCAAGATCACCGCCGACGCCGAGGCTTACGCCCGCGAAGCGGTGATCAAGGCGGACGGCGCGTTGCAGCCGAAGCTCGACGCGCTGATCGCGATCAACAAGGTCTGGGCCGAAGCCGCCGCCCAGGCCCCCGTCCCCAGCGTAATGATGGGCGCCGGCGCCAACGGCGCGGCGAGCCGCCAGGACGAGATCGGCCAGCTGATGGGCGTTCTGGCGACCAAGGCCGCCCGCGACCTGGCCCTCGACCTCAAGGTCAAGGACTGATCCAGGCAGCAAAAAAAGCGCCCCGCGGGGCGCTTTCTTGTTTCCGACTCAGGCCACCAGGTCCACCGGGAGGCCGCTGTGGAAGCGGAATTCGTTGTCCGGACTGCTGATCAGCTCGGCCTCCTTGGCCCGCACCACCTCGATCGTCCGCTCCACGTCGGCCTCGTCGCCGTACTGGTAGGCCAGCTTCAGGTAGTCCTGGAAATGCCGCGACTCGGACTTCAGCAAACCGCCGTAGAATTTCGCCAGCTCCGCGTCCAGGTGCGGCACCAGGGCGGCGAAGCGCTCGCAGGAACGCGCCTCGATGAAGGCGCCGACCACCAGCGTATCGGTCAGCCGCTGCGGCTCCTGCTTGCGCACCAGGTCGCGCAGCGCCGAGGCGTAGCGGGAGGCGCTGACATTGACCACCCGGATACCGCGTTTCTTCAGGATCGCCAGCACCTGCTCGAAGTGGCGCAGCTCCTCGCGCGCCAGGCGGCTCATCTTGTTCACCAGGTCCAGGCGGCCGGAGTACTTGCCGATCAGTTGCATCGCCGTCGCCGCGGCCTTCATCTCGCAGGCCTTGTGGTCCAGCAGCATGACGTCCTGGCGCTCCAGGGCCGCCTCGACCCAGGCGGCGGGAGTGGAACAGGCAAGGAATTGGTCGATCTCGGGCAACATGGTGCAGGTCACTCATTCTGGAAAGGGCCTGCCATGACGCTGGTCGGGGCAGGAAAGGCGGAGCATTATACGGAAGCTGCGGCGGTCGGGCAGGCCGACCCGTTTGATATGCATCAAGAGCAGCGGCTGGATTGCGTCTAGAGTTGTTTCAGCGATAACCACAAGCACTCAGGGAGACGATCATGCAAGCCATTCGCAGCATCCTCGTGGTGATTGAACCGGACCAGCTGGAAGGTCTCGCCCTGAAACGGGCACAACTGATCGCCGGCGTGACCCAGTCGCACCTGCACCTGCTGGTCTGCGAGAAGCGCCGCGACCACAGCGCCGCTCTCAACGACCTGGCCCAGGAGCTGCGCGAGGAAGGCTACAGCGTCTCGACCAACCAGGCCTGGAAGGACTCCCTGCACCAGACCATCATCGCCGAGCAACAGGCCGAAGGCTGCGGGTTGATCATCAAGCAGCACTTTCCCGACAACCCGCTGAAAAAGGCCATCCTCACCCCGGACGACTGGAAGCTGCTGCGCTTCGCGCCCTGTCCGGTACTGATGACCAAGACCGCCCGGCCCTGGACGGGAGGAAAGATCCTCGCCGCGGTCGACGTCGGCAACAACGACGGCGAGCACCGCTCCCTGCACGCCGGGATCATCAGCCATGCCTACGACATCGCCGGCCTGGCCAAGGCCACGCTGCACGTGATCAGCGCCCACCCCTCGCCGATGCTCTCCTCTGCCGACCCGACCTTCCAGCTCAGCGAAACCATCGAGGCCCGCTATCGCGAGGCCTGCCGCACCTTCCAGGCCGAGTACGGTTTCAGCGACGAACAATTGCACATCGAGGAAGGTCCGGCCGACGTGCTGATCCCGCGCACCGCGCAGAAGCTCGACGCGGTGGTCACCGTGATCGGCACCGTGGCGCGCACAGGGTTGTCCGGCGCGCTGATCGGCAATACCGCGGAAGTGGTGCTGGATACCCTGGAAAGCGACGTGCTGGTGTTGAAGCCGGACGACATCATCGCCCACCTGGAGGAGCTGGCCAGCAAGGAGTGACCGCTGGTCGGACGAAAAAGCCGCCCAAGGGCGGCTTTTTCGCTGGAGACACCGCCTATCTGTCGATCGCCTGCAGGAACGAGGGCGCGATGTAGCGCTGGTAATGCGCTTCCGACAGCAGGAAGAATTCCCGGTCGATGGCATCGCGCAGGTCCGGCAGGCTCCAGTCGCGGAATTCCGGCAGCAGTGCCACGCCGTAGGCTTCGATCTGGTTGATCAGCCGGGAACCGCGGGCGATCAACTGGTAGGCCCAGCAATAGGGGGACTGCTCGGGGACGAAACGGATCTGCCGCTGCTCCAGTTGCAGGCGCAGGCGCGCGGCGTCGAAGACTTCCAGCTTGGCGGCCATCACCTGGGCCAGCAACTGCTCAAGGCGACTCCAGACAGCCCGCTTTTCCTCGGCGTCGTAGAGGTTCCAGTTGACCACCTCATGGTGGAAACGCTTGCAGCCACGGCATACCAGGTCGCCGTATACCGTGGAGCAAAGCCCTACGCAGGGGGTTTTGATTCTTTGCGAAGACATGGCCGGGACAACGAAAACAAAGCGGCATCTTAGCCCTTTGTCTAATCAAGTTCACCCCGTGGTTCCTAGGGTTTCCGACTTAACTTTGCGTCGAGTTTCCAGTAACATTGGCCCGCCTTTTTAGGCGCCAATGTCCGTTAGAAGCTGTTTTCAAAGCGTCACGAGCACAGTTTCCGGCAGGTACGCTGGCGACGGCGCCTCCCTCAAGCGTCTCGCCAGCCCCACCCCAGCCCGCCGGCGTAAAACTTTGAAAACAGCTTCTGTCTGGAACCTGCCGATGCCCTCGTAGGTTGGTGGATTACCGTCCACCTGGGCCTGACGAGCGGATCTGCGTCGGTTCCTGGATACGTGTCCCCCGGGACCACTGATGAGGGAAATACTGTGCTTGAAGCCTACCGCAAACACGTAGAAGAGCGTGCCGCCCAGGGTGTCGTGCCCCAACCGCTGAACGCCGAACAGACCGCAGGCCTGGTCGAGCTGCTGAAGAACCCGCCGGCCGGCGAAGAAGAATTCCTCCTTGACCTGATCACCAACCGCGTACCGCCGGGCGTCGACGAAGCCGCCTACGTCAAGGCCGGTTTCCTTTCCGCCATCGTCAAGGGCGAAGCCACCTCCCCCCTTATCGACAAGCAACGTGCCGCCGAGCTGCTGGGCACCATGCAGGGCGGCTACAACATCGCCACCCTGGTCGAGCTGCTGGACGACGCCGAACTGGCCAACACCGCCGCCGAACAGCTGAAGCACACCCTGCTGATGTTCGACGCCTTCCACGACGTCGCCGAGCGCGCCAAGAAGGGCAATGCCGCGGCCAAGTCCGTGCTGCAATCCTGGGCCGATGGCGAGTGGTTCAAGGCCAAGCCGGAAGTCCCGGAAAAGCTGACTCTCACCGTATTCAAGGTCCCCGGCGAAACCAACACCGACGACCTCTCCCCGGCCCCCGACGCCTGGTCGCGCCCGGACATCCCGCTGCACGCCCTGGCCATGCTGAAGATGGCCCGCGACGGCATCGAGCCGGTCCAGCCGGGTTCGGTCGGTCCGCTGAAGCAGATCGAAGCGGTCAAGGCCAAGGGCTTCCCGGTCGCCTACGTCGGCGACGTGGTCGGCACCGGTTCCTCGCGCAAATCCGCCACCAACTCGGTGCTGTGGTTCTTCGGCGACGACATTCCGTTCGTGCCGAACAAGCGTGCCGGCGGCTTCTGCTTCGGCACCAAGATCGCACCGATCTTCTACAACACCATGGAAGATGCCGGCGCCCTGCCGATCGAGTTCGACTGCACCAACCTGGCCATGGGCGACGTCATCGACGTATACCCCTATGAAGGCAAGGTCGTTCGCCACGACAGCGGCGAAGTGGTCACCACCTTCGAGCTGAAGACCCCAGTCCTGCTCGACGAAGTCCGCGCCGGCGGCCGTATCCCGCTGATCGTCGGCCGTGGCCTGACCGAGAAGGCCCGCGCCGAGCTGGGCCTGGGCGCCTCCGACCTGTTCCGCAAGCCGGAAGCACCGGCCGATAGCGGCAAGGGCTTCACCCTGGCACAGAAAATGGTCGGCCGCGCCTGCGGTCTGCCGGAAGGCCAGGGCGTGCGCCCGGGCACCTACTGCGAACCGAAGATGACCACCGTCGGTTCCCAGGACACCACCGGCCCGATGACCCGCGACGAACTGAAGGACCTCGCCTGCCTCGGCTTCTCCGCCGACCTGGTGATGCAGTCCTTCTGCCACACCGCGGCCTATCCGAAGCCGATCGACGTCAAGACCCACCACACCCTGCCCGACTTCATCATGACCCGTGGCGGCGTGTCGCTGCGCCCGGGCGACGGCATCATCCACAGCTGGCTGAACCGCATGCTGCTGCCCGATACCGTTGGTACCGGCGGCGACTCGCACACCCGCTTCCCGATCGGCATCTCGTTCCCGGCCGGCTCCGGCCTGGTGGCCTTCGCCGCCGCCACCGGCGTGATGCCGCTGGACATGCCGGAGTCGGTGCTGGTGCGCTTCAAGGGCAAGCTGCAACCGGGCATCACCCTGCGTGACCTGGTCCATGCGATCCCTTACTACGCGATCCAGCAGGGCCTGCTGACCGTCGAGAAGAAAGGCAAGAAGAACATCTTCTCCGGCCGCATCCTCGAGATCGAAGGCCTCAACGACCTGACCGTGGAGCAGGCCTTCGAGCTGTCCGACGCCTCGGCCGAGCGTTCCGCCGCCGGCTGCACCATCAAGCTGCCGGAACAGGCGATCGCCGAGTACCTGAAGTCCAACATCACCCTGCTGCGCTGGATGATCGGCGAAGGCTACGGCGACCCGCGCACCCTGGAGCGTCGCGCCCAGGCGATGGAAGCCTGGCTGGCCAAGCCGGAGCTGCTGGAAGCCGACAAGGACGCCGAGTACGCCGCGGTGATCGAGATCGACCTGGCCGACGTCAAGGAGCCGGTGCTCTGCGCGCCGAACGATCCGGACGACGCGCGTCTGCTGTCGAGCGTACAGGGCCGCAAGATCGATGAAGTGTTCATCGGCTCCTGCATGACCAACATCGGTCACTTCCGCGCCGCCGGCAAGCTGCTGGACAAGGTCAAGGGCGGTATCCCGACCCGTCTGTGGCTGGCTCCGCCGACCAAGATGGACGCCCACCAGTTGACCGAGGAAGGCTACTACGGCATCTACGGCAAGGCTGGCGCGCGCATGGAAATGCCGGGCTGCTCGCTGTGCATGGGCAACCAGGCTCGCGTCCAGACCGGTTCCACCGTGGTCTCCACTTCGACCCGTAACTTCCCGAACCGTCTGGGCGATGCCACCGATGTGTTCCTGGCATCGGCCGAGCTGGCGGCGGTCTCCTCGATCCTCGGCAAACTGCCGACCGTGGAGGAGTACATGGCCTACGCGAAGGACATCGACAGCATGGCTGCCGACGTCTACCGCTACCTGAGCTTCGACCAGATCGCCGAGTTCCGCGAAGCGGCTGCGAACGCCAAGATCCCGGTCGTCCAGGCCTGATCCAGCGACGCGTCGAACAAGCCCCGCCCCGTGCGGGGCTTTTTCTTGCCCGGCGAAAACCCCCGCGCCGCCTGGCATAGCGCTTGCTGTGGCAGCTATGGAAAAGCGCGCCGACGACGGCGCCTGCGCACTGGAAAACGGGACGGCCCGCGCCGCCCTCCCGCACTCGAGGTGGTGATGACAGACAGAGCAATACGCAGCCAGGCCTGGGCCGGCGGTTCCGACGCACCGGAAAAGAGCGCCCTGGACATCGGTTTCATGGCGCTGACCGATTCGGCCTCGCTGATCGTGGCCGCCACCCAGGGCTTCGCCCAGCCCTACGGCCTCACGCTCAATCTCAGGCGCCAACCGTCCTGGGCCACCTTGCGCGACAAGCTGCTCAGCGGCGAGCTGGATGCCGCGCAGTGCCTGTACGGGCTGGTCTACGGCGTCCAGCTCGGCCTCGGCGGCAGCGCGGCAAGCGAGATGGCGGTGCTCATGGGACTGTGCCAGAACGGCCAGGCGATCAATCTTTCCGAACCGCTGAAGCAGGCTGGCGTGACCAGTGCGGAGGCACTGCTCCGGCATCGGCGCCAGAATGGTGCACGCCTGACCCTGGCGCAGACCTTTCCCACCGGTACCCACGCGCTCTGGCTGAACTACTGGCTGGCGAGCATCGGTCTGCATCCGCTGCACGACGTGCACAGCGTGGTGGTTCCACCGGCGCAGATGGTCGGCCATCTCCAGGCCGGGCGCATCGACGGGTTCTGCGCCGGCGGACCCTGGGGCGCCCTGGCCGTGGACCAGGGCCAGGGCTTCACCATCGCCACCAGCCAGGCGATCTGGCCGGACCACCCGGAAAAGGTCCTCGGCACTACCCGCGCCTTCGTCGACGCCTACCCGAACACCGCCCGCGCGCTGGTCATGGCGGTCCTCGACGCCAGCCGCTTCATCGAACAGAACGCCGAGAACCGCCTGGGCACCGCGCAACTGATCAGCGGCCGCGACTATGTCGACGCTCCGCTCGGCGCGATCCAGCCGCGCTTCTTCGGCCGCTACCAGGACGGCCTCGGCAACGCCTGGCAGGACCCGCATCCGCTGCGTTTCTATGCCGACGGCGAAGTCAACCGGCCCTGGCTCTCGGATGGCATGTGGTTCATGACCCAATTCCGCCGCTGGGGCCTGCTGCGCGAAGACCCGGACTACCTGGGCATCGCCCGCAGGGTCCAGCAGACCGCGCTGTACCGCGATGCCGCGACGGCCCTTGGCCTGTGCCTGGACGGCGCCGACATGCGCCGCTCGACACTGATCGACGGGCGCACCTGGGACGGCAGCGACCCCGCCGGCTACGCCCGCAGCTTCCCGATCCACGCCCTGGCCGAAACCGGCCAGGGCATCGCCCCCTGACCCTGGTGCGCCCGCCATGCTGCGTATCCTGCTGATCGACGACACGCCGAAGAAAGTCGGACGCCTCAGGGCCGCCCTGCTCGAGAGCGGTTTCGAAGTGGTGGACGAGTCGGGGCTGACCATCGACCTGCCGGCGCGCGTCGAAGCGCTGCGTCCCGACGTGATCCTGATCGACACGGAGTCTCCCGGCCGCGACGTGATGGAGCAGGTCTGCCTGGTCAGCCGCGACCAGCCGCGCCCGATCGTGATGTTCACCGACGAGCACGATCCGGGAGTGATGCGCCGCGCCATCCAGTCCGGGGTCAGCGCCTACATCGTCGAAGGCATCCAGGCCAGCCGCCTGCAACCGATCCTCGACGTCGCCATGGCGCGCTTCGAGAGCGACCAGGCGCTGCGCGCTCAACTGCAGGCGCGCGAGGCGCAGCTGGCCGAGCGCAAGCGCATAGAGTTGGCCAAGGGCCTGCTGATGAAGATGAAGCATTGCGGCGAGGAGGAGGCCTACACGCTGATGCGGCGCCAGGCCATGAGCCGCCAGCAGAAGCTGATCCAGGTCGCCGAGCAGATCATCGCCATGCACGACATGCTCGGCGGCTGAATCCGGCTGGGCAGCTGGCGATCATATCGCCAGCCACCCTGCTGGCCCCCGGCGCAGAGCGGCGCGGCTATGCTCGTGCGCCCGGAACGGCCCTATCCGTTCTGGGAGCTACCCCCTCGCCACCCTCGACTAGCATGACCAGGGAGGCCCGCAGTGGACGCCCAGGGCTAGGAGCCGCAGGCGTCCGCCCGAACCGCACCGCCGACTCAGCGGTCAGGAGATGCTCAGCATGATCGATCTCAGCACCTGGAACCTTACCATTCCCACCGAACCCACCCCGCAGGTGATCACCACCCAGCAACTCAACAACGGCTACCAGAGCCGGTACTTCCAGCAAGGCAACGATGGCGGCCTGGTCTTCTGGGTGCCCATCGACGGCTCGCACACCGAGGACAGCACCTATCCTCGCACCGAACTGCGCGAAACCCAGGCCGACGGCAGCCTCGACAACTGGTACTACTGGCAGGCCGACAACGAATTGCGGGTGACCATGAGCGTCGAGAAGGTCCCCTCGAAGAACAAGGTGATCATCGGCCAGATCCACAGCAAGTCGCCACAGACCGACGACGGCGAACCTCTGGTGAAGCTGCAGTACTACTACAAGCCCGAGGAAGGCCTCGGCCGGGTCGAGGCGCTGGTACGCAACCACCCGGACGATTCCTATAGCCGCAACGTGTCGATCCTCGAGCAGGTACGCCTGGGCGAGCGCTTCAACTACAGCCTGCGCGTCACCTCCAGCGGCGAGTTGGCGGTGCGCGCACGCAGCCAGGACGGCGAAGAGGACGCTTACTACCAGACCCTCGGCAGCGCCTGGAACGACCAGTTGCTCTATTTCAAGGCCGGCGCCTACGTGAACGACAACGCCGGCGACAGCGGCGAAGGCAGCCGCGTGACCATCTACCACCTGAACACCGCCCATCGCTGAACCGCCGACGGCGCACGGACGCGCCGCCCCAGCCCTGTGCAAGCCCCCGACGCCTGCCACCGCGGCGTGCACGCCCGACGCCATGGTTGTCCCTGCAACCGCTCTACGCCGCGCTTTCGACAACTTGGCAAAGAGCTTGCTACGTCCTGCCAGACGGTAGCCAACGGCGGTTACCCATCCCCGACAAAGACGTCGCGCGGCCTCTCCTTCCCGGCAGAGGCCCGTGGCGTCTTCGTCGTTTCGCCCCAGCGTCGGGGCGGGTGGGTGGTCCGCTGTCGGACGCTCACCTTGTAGCGATGCAACTTCCGCCGGGCGGCCGTTCCGCCCCGATTCCGCTGGATACGAGGTGTTCGATGAACAACAGCTTCTGGAAGGCCGGCCATGCGCCGACCCTGTTCGCGGCGTTTCTCTATTTCGACCTGAGCTTCATGGTCTGGTACGTGCTCGGCCCGCTGGGGGTGCAGATTGCCGGCGACCTGCAACTGAGCACCCAGCAGCGCGCGATGATGGTCGCCACGCCGATCCTCGCCGGCGCCGTACTGCGCTTCCTGCTCGGCCTGCTGGCCGATCGCTGGTCGCCGAAGAGCGCCGGCATCCTCGCCCAGGTCATCGTCATCGCCGCCCTCGCGGCCGCCTGGCTGCTGGGCGTGAACAGCTATGAGCAGGCACTGCTGCTGGGGTTGTTCCTCGGCTTCGCCGGGGCATCCTTCGCCGTGGCCCTGCCGCTCGCATCGCAATGGTACCCGCCGCAACACCAGGGCAAGGCCATGGGCATCGCCGGCGCGGGCAACTCCGGCACCGTGCTCGCCGCCCTCTTCGCCCCCGGCCTGGCCGCCGCGTTCGGCTGGAACAACGTGTTCGGCTTCGCCCTGCTGCCGCTCGTCCTGACCCTCCTGGTGTTCGCCATGGTCGCGCGCAACGCCCCGCAGCGGCCGGCGCCCAAGGCCATGGGCGATTACCTGAAAGCCCTCGGCGACCGCGACAGCTGGTGGTTCATGTTCTTCTACAGCGTCACCTTCGGCGGCTTCCTCGGCCTGGCCAGCACCCTGCCCGGCTATTTCCACGACCAGTACGGCCTGAACCCGGTGACCGCCGGCTACTACACCGCCGCCTGCGTCTTCGCCGGCAGCCTGATGCGCCCGCTCGGTGGCGCCCTCGCCGATCGCATCGGCGGCATCCGCAGCCTGCTGATGGTGTACACCCTGGCCGCCATCTGCATCGCCGCGGTCGGTTTCCACTTGTCCAGCGCGATGGCCGCCCTCGGCCTGTTCGTGGTCGCCATGCTCAGTCTCGGTGCCGGCAATGGCGCGGTGTTCCAGTTGGTACCGCAGCGCTTCCACAAGGAAATCGGCGTGATGACCGGGCTGATCGGCATGGCCGGCGGCATCGGCGGCTTCTGCCTGACTGCCGGCCTCGGCGCGATCAAGCAAAGCACCGGCGACTACCAGCTCGGCCTGTGGCTGTTCGCCAGTCTCGGCGTGCTGGCCTGGTTCGGCCTCCACGGGGTGAAGCGGCGCTGGCGCACCACCTGGGGCTCGGCCGCGGTCACCGCCGCGCGGGTCTGAGCGTGGGGCTGCGACTGAGCATTGGCGAGGCCAGCGCCTGCGGGCCTCGCACGGAAAACCAGGATGCGCTGCGGGTGGTCACCCCGGCGCCGGCCCTGGCCGCCAGCAAGGGACACCTGCTGGCCATCGCCGACGGTGTCAGCCAGTGCGCCGATGGCGGCCTGGCGGCGCGCAGCAGCCTGCAAGCGCTGGCCCTGGATTACTATGCGACTCCGGAAACCTGGGCCATCGTGCAGTCCCTGGAC
This sequence comes from Pseudomonas sp. PS1(2021), assembly GCF_020405165.1. Taxonomy (NCBI): domain Bacteria; kingdom Pseudomonadati; phylum Pseudomonadota; class Gammaproteobacteria; order Pseudomonadales; family Pseudomonadaceae; genus Pseudomonas; species Pseudomonas sp. PS1(2021). Next base: position 2,738,003 of record NZ_CP084484.1, read on the forward strand.
CGCCTGCTGCTGGCGCAGAACCGCTGGCTACAGGCCAACGGCGGCGGCCAGCCGCTGCTCACCACCCTCACCGCCCTGGTGCTGCGCGGCACCCGCTACACCCTGGCCCACGTCGGCGATTGCCGGGCCTACCTGTGGCGCGACGGCGAGTTGCTCCGGCAGACCAGCGACCACGTCTGGGAACAGCCGCACATGCAACACGTGCTGACCCGCGCCCTGGGACTGGACCAGCATCTGGTGGTCGACTATCTGGAAGGCGATCTGGAGCCCGGCAGCCAGTGGCTACTGGTCAGCGACGGCGTCTGGGCGACGCTGGGCGACAGCGGCATCCGCAGCATCCTGCGCAACGCCGAAGAGCCGCAGCGCAGCGCCGAGGCTCTGGTTCGCGCCGCCCACCTGGCAGGCAGCCAGGACAACGCCAGCGCCCTGCTGGTGCGCGTGGAAGCCGTGCCCGCAGGCAGCCTCGGCGACGCCCTCGCGCAACTGGGCCACTGGCCACTGCCGCCGCCGCTGAAGCCCGGCCAGCTCTTCGAAGGCTGGCGGGTCCGGCAGTTGCTGGGCGAAACCCGCCAGTCCCTGCTCTACCGGGTCGAGGATGGCCAGGGCCAACCCTGGCTGCTGAAGACCCTTCCCGCCGCACGTGCCGACGATCCGCTGGCAACCCAGGCCCTGCTGCTCGAGGAATGGTTCCTGCGCCGCGTCCAGGGCCGGCATTTCCCCGAGCTGCACGGATTGGCGCAACGCCAGCATCTGTATTACCTGATGCGCGAGCACCCTGGAGAGACTCTCGCCGAGCGCTTGCGCAACCATGGCCCGCTGTCGCTGCCGGAGTGGCTGGGGCTGGCCAACCAGCTGCTGCGCGGGCTTGGCCAGTTGCATCGACGCAACCTGCTGCACCGCGACCTCAAGCCGGAAAATCTCCACCTCGGCCGCGACGGCGAGCTGCGCCTGCTGGATTTCGGCCTGGCCTGGTGTCCGGGATTGTCGCGCGAAGACCCCCATCTGCTACCGGGTACGCCCAGCTACCTGGCGCCGGAGTGCTTCTCCGGCACCTCGCCCTCGGTGCGCCAGGATCTCTACGCCACCGGCGTCTGCCTCTACCAGGCGCTGACCGGGCGCTATCCCTATGGCGAGATCGAAGCCTTCCAGCACCCGCGCTTCGGTCGCCCCGTCCCGCCCAGCCGCTATCGCCCCGACCTGCCGGCCTGGATCGACGACCTGCTGCTGCGCGCCGTCGCCTGCGACCCCGCACAGCGCTTCGAGACCGCCGAGGAATGGCTGCTCTCGCTGCAACAGGGAGAAGCGTTGCCGGTCGCGGCGCCCCGCCCATTGCTGGAGCGCGAACCGCTGCAGACCTGGCGCGCCATCGCCCTGCTGTCCCTGGCCGCCAACCTGGCGCTACTCCTGGTCTGGCTGAAGGGCTGAGTGGCACCAGCCCGGTGCGACACGCCCCGGCACGGAGCAGAAAGACCGTGGGGAGCCCCCGCGTTATCCCTGCAAGGCCATGGAGATAGGCAATAGCGCAAGTTGGCACGGCGCCTGCTTTGGTTCTCCCGACAATCGACAACAAAGCGCCTGCCTCAACGACGAGGCGGCGTTTCCCGACCGAACGGGACCTGGACAAAGGCGTCCTGCTGGCAACAGCGGGACGCCTTTTTTGTTTGCGCCAACCTTATGCAGGAGCTCCTCCGCATGAAGAAGATCAAGCTGGTGATGGTCGGCAACGGCATGGCCGGGGTCCGTACCCTGGAAGAACTGCTCAAGCTCAACTCGGACTTCTACGACATCACGGTGTTCGGCGCCGAGCCCCATCCCAACTACAACCGCATCCTGCTGTCCCCGGTGCTGGCCGGCGAGCAGACCTTCGAGGAAATCGTCCTCAACGACCTCAACTGGTATGCGGAAAACGGCATCAAGCTCCTCCTCGACCGCAAGGTGGTGCAGATCGACCGGCTTCGCCGCAGGGTGGTCGCCGCGGACGGCAGCGAGGCCGAGTACGACCGCCTGCTGCTGGCCACCGGCTCGCTCCCCTTCATCCTGCCGATACCCGGCAATCGCCTGCAGGGCGTGATCGGCTACCGCGACATCGCCGACACCCAGGCCATGATCGACTGCGCCCGGACCCACAGCCACGCGGTGGTGATCGGCGGCGGCCTGCTCGGCCTGGAGGCGGCCAACGGCCTCAAGCAACGCGGCATGGACGTGACCGTCGTGCACCTCTCCGACTGGCTGCTGGAACGCCAACTGGACCGCACCGCCGGCAAACTCCTGCAAGGCGCGCTGGAAGCCCGCGGCATCCGCTTCCGCCTGAACACCCAGACCCAGGAACTGATGGACAACGGCAGCGGCCGGGTCTGTGCCGTGCAGTTCAACGACGGCGACGTGATTCCCGCCGACCTGGTGGTAATGGCCGCCGGCATCCGCCCCAATACCGAGCTGGCCGAAAGCGCGGGCATCCCCTGCAACCGCGGCATCCTGGTCAACGACACCCTGCAGACCTACGACCCACGCATCTATGCGGTCGGCGAATGCGCCAACCACCGTGGCATCGCCTACGGCCTGGTTGCGCCGCTGTTCGAGCAGGCCAAGGTCTGCGCCAACCACCTGGCTCATCTCGGCTACGCCCGCTACCAGGGCTCGGTGACCTCGACCAAGCTCAAGGTGACCGGTATCGACCTGTTCTCCGCCGGCGACTTCATCGGCGGCGAAGGCAGCGAGACCATCACCCTTTCCGACCCCATCGGCGGCGTCTACAAGAAACTGGTGATCAAGGACGATGTACTGGTCGGCGCCTGTCTCTACGGCGACACCGCCGACGGCGGCTGGTACTTCCGGCAGATCCGCGAGAACCACAACGTCGCGCAGATCCGCGACCACCTGATGTTCGGCGAGAACGCCCTCGGCGATGTCGGCCACCAGGGCCAGAACAGCGCCGCGAGCATGCCCGACACGGCCGAAGTATGCGGCTGCAACGGCGTCTGCAAGGGCACCATCGTCAAGGCCATACAAGAACACGGCCTGTTCAGCGTCGACGAAGTCAAGAAACACACCAAGGCCGCCAGCTCCTGCGGCTCCTGCGCGGGATTGGTGGAACAGATCCTGATCAGCACCGTCGGCGGCGCCGCCGACGTCAAGCCGAAGAGCGAGAAGGCCATCTGCGGCTGCAGCGACCTCAACCACGGGCAGATCCGCAAGGCCATTCGCGAACACCGGCTGACCAGTCTCGACGCCGCCATGCGCTTCATGGACTGGAAGACCCCGAACGGCTGTGCCACCTGCCGCCCGGCCCTGAACTACTACCTGATCTCGACCTGGCCGGGAGAAGCCAAGGACGATCCGCAGTCGCGCCTGATCAACGAACGCGCCCACGCCAACATCCAGAAGGACGGCACCTACTCGGTGGTACCGCGGATGTGGGGCGGCGTGACCAACGCCGCCGAGTTGCGGCGCATCGCCGACGTCGCCGACAAGTACCAGGTGCCGATGGTCAAGGTCACCGGTGGCCAGCGCATCGACCTGCTGGGGGTGAAGAAGGACGACCTGCCGGCCATCTGGAAAGACCTCGACATGCCCTCCGGACATGCCTACGGCAAATCCATCCGCACCGTGAAGACCTGCGTCGGCAGCGAGTTCTGCCGCTTCGGCACGCAGAACTCGACGCAGCTGGGCATCGATCTGGAACACGACCTGTTCAACATGTGGTCGCCGCACAAGGTCAAGCTGGCGGTCTCCGGCTGCCCGCGCAACTGCGCCGAGGCCGGGATCAAGGACGTCGGCATCATCGGCGTGGACTCCGGCTGGGAGATGTACATCGGCGGCAACGGCGGGATCAAGACCGAGGTCGCGGAGTTCTTCGTCAAGCTCAAGACCGCCGAAGAAGTGCGCGAATACAACGGCGCCTTCCTCCAGCTCTACCGCGAGGAAGCCTTCTACCTGGAGCGCACGGTGCATTACCTGCAGCGGGTCGGCATGGAGCACATCCGCAAGACGGTGGTCGAGGACGCGGAAAACCGCAAGGCGCTCAACGACCGCCTGCAATTCGCCCTGTCCTTCGAGCAGGACCCATGGAAGCAGCGCATCGAACAGCCGCAATTGAAGAAGGAGTTCGAACGGATTCCGCTCAAGCAACTGGAAAACGTCTGAATCCCTTGCCCGGGCCGTCCCACGGCGGCCCTCCCCCTACCGGAGTGAACCGATGAACTGGCTGGATATCTGCTCCCTCGATGAAATCAACCCGCTGGGCTCGCGCGTGGTCGCCGGCCCGAAAGGCGACATCGCCATCTTCCGCGCCGCCGACGACCAGGTCTTCGCCCTCGATGACCGCTGCCCGCACAAGGGCGGCCCGCTGTCCCAGGGCCTGATCTACGGCAAGCGAGTGGCCTGTCCGTTGCACAACTGGCAGATCGAACTGGAGAGCGGCGAAGCCGTGGCCCCGGACCAGGGCTGCGCCCATCGCCACCCGGTGCGGGTGGAGAACGGGCGGGTGCTGCTCGGCCTGGACAGCGTGGCGCTGTGCGCCTGATCTCTCGCCGATAACAGGAGCCGAGCATGTCGACAGATTCCCCGCTGCGCACCACCGCTTCGACCTGCTGCTACTGCGGCGTGGGTTGTGGCGTCCTGATCGAACACGACGGCGAACGCATCCTCGGCGTGCAAGGCGATCCTCGGCACCCGGCCAACTTCGGCAGACTCTGCAGCAAAGGCGCCAGCCTGCACCTGACCGGCGACCTCCAGGCCCGCGCGCTGTACCCCCAACTGCGCCTCGGCAAGCAACTGGCGCGGGCTCGCAGCGACTGGGAGAGTGCCCTGGAACATGCCGCCGGGCGTTTCGCCGAGACCATTCGCGAACACGGGCCGGACAGCGTGGCCTTCTATATCTCCGGCCAGTTGCTGACCGAGGACTACTACGCCTTCAACAAGCTGGCGCGGGCCCTGGTCGGCACCAACAACATCGACAGCAATTCGCGCCTGTGCATGTCCTCGGCGGTGGTCGGCTACAAGCGCAGCCTGGGCGCCGACGCACCGCCGTGCAGCTACGAAGACCTCGACTGCGCCGATTGCGTGCTGATCGCCGGCAGCAACATGGCCTTCGCCCACCCGGTCCTGTTCCGTCGCCTGGAAGCCGCCAAGGCCGCTCGGCCGGAGATGCGCATCGTGGTGATCGACCCGCGGCGCACCGACACCTGCGAGCTGGCCGACCTGCACCTGGCGCTGCTGCCCGGTACCGACGTCGCACTGTTCCACGGCATCCTGCATATCCTGCTCTGGGAGGACTGGATCGACCGTTCGTTCATCGCCGAGCATACCGAGGGTTTCGCCGACCTGAAGGAACTGGTGCGCGACTACACCCCGGCCGCCGTCGCCGACATCTGCGGCATCGACCGCGCCGACCTGCAGCGCTGCGCCGAATGGATCGGCCGTTCGCCGCGCTTCCTTTCGCTCTGGTGCATGGGGCTCAACCAGTCCAGCGCCGGCAGCGCCAAGAACAGCGCACTGATCAACCTGCACCTGGCCACCGGCAAGATCGGCCGCGCCGGATGCGGACCGTTTTCCCTCACCGGCCAGCCGAACGCCATGGGCGGTCGCGAGACCGGCAGCCTGGCCAACCTGCTGCCCGGCCACCGCGAAGCCGCCGATCCCGGCCATCGCGCCGAGGTGGCGCACTACTGGGGTGTGGAACAGTTGCCCACGTCCCCCGGTCTCAGCGCCATCGAGCTGTTCGATGCGGTCCACGACGGCCGGATCAAGGCGCTCTGGATCGCCTGTACCAACCCCGCGCAATCGCTGCCGGACCAGCGCAAGATCCACGAGGCCCTTGCCCGCTGTCCCTTCGTGGTGGTCCAGGAAGCCTTCGCCGGCACGGAAACCTGCCAATACGCCGACCTTTTGCTTCCAGCCGCATCCTGGGGAGAAAAGGAAGGCTCCGTGACCAATTCGGAACGGCGGGTCAGTCATGTCCGTCGGGCCGTTCCGCCCCCCGGGGAAGCACGCCAGGACTGGAACATCGTCTGCGACTTCGCGCGCCGCCTGGAAGGGCACCTGCGGCCCGCTAAACCCGGCCTGTTCGCCTTTGCCGACAGCCGCAGCCTGTTCGACGAATACAAGCTGCTCACCGCCGGGCGCGACCTCGATCTTTCCGGCCTCAGCTACGCACTGCTCGACCGCCTGGGGCCGCAGCAATGGCCATTTCCCACTGGCGCGGAGCAAGGCACCGCACGGCTCTATGCAGACGGCCGCTTCCCTACCGCCTCGGGACGCGCGCAACTGGTCGCCGAACCCTACCGCGCCGCCCAGGAAAAACGCGACGCGCGCTACCCGCTGACCCTCAATACCGGACGCTTGCGCGACCAGTGGCACGGCATGAGCCGGACCGGCACCTGCGCACGCCTGTTCGGCCATGAAGAGGAGGCCCTGGTGCACCTGCATCCCGAGGAACTGCGCCGCCGCCAACTGCGGGACGGGCAGCTCGTGCGCCTGAAGAGCCGGCGTGGCGCGCTGGTCCTGCCGGTGAGCGCAGACGACTCGGTGCGCCCCGGCCAGGCCTTCCTGCCGATGCACTGGGGCGATCGCTTCCTCAAGGGCCTGGGCTGCAATGTCCTGACCCTGCCGGCGTTCGACCCCCTGTCGAAACAACCCGAACTCAAGCACGCCGGGGTTCAGGTCGAGTCCGTCGAACTGCCCTGGCGCCTGTTCGCGCTGGTGGAAACCGATATCCAGGCGCGTTTCGAGGCCCTCCGTGCGCTGTGCGAAGTCTTCGACCACGCCAGCTTCAGCCTCGCCGGACGCGAGCGCCCCGCCCTGCTGGTCAGCGCCGCACACCATGAGGCACCTGGCGCAGACCTGCTGGAGCGGATAGATCGCCAACTCGAATTGCTCGACGGGCCGATCCTCGCCTACGACGACCCACGGCGCGCCATCGGCAAACGCGTGCGCCTCGAAGACGGGCGCATCGTCGCCGTCCGGCTCGCCGGCGAAACCCTCGCCCGAGACTGGTTGAAAGAGCTCTGGCTTACCGGCCGGGCCGATAGCGAGCTACGCCGCTGGCTGCTCGCCCCACTCGGCGCGGCACCGGGACGACCCAGCCAGGGTGCGGGCGGCAAGACCCTGTGCAGTTGCCAGAACGTCAGCCAGCAAACGGTGCTCGGCGGCATCGCCCGCGGATTGGACCTGGACGGATTGAAGCGCGAGTTCGGCTGCGGCACCGGCTGCGGCTCCTGCGTACCGGAAATCAAGAGACTGCTGGCGGCCCCCCGGCCCATGGCGGCGAATGCCTGAGGAGAACGACGATGAGCGGTAAGGTCTGGCTGGTGGGTGCGGGTCCCGGCGATCCGGAACTGTTGACCCTGAAGGCAGTTCGCGCCCTGCAGGACGCGGATGTGGTGATGGTCGACGATCTGGTCAACCCGAGCATACTGGAGCACTGTCCGTCCGCCCGGCTGGTCCGGGTCGGCAAACGCGGCGGCTGCCGCTCCACACCGCAGGACTTCATCCAGCGCCTGATGCTGCGGCATGCCCGCCAGGGACGCAGCGTGGTGCGCCTGAAAGGCGGCGATCCATGCATCTTCGGCCGCGCCGGCGAAGAAGCCGAATGGCTGGCCCGGCACGGGATAGACAGCGAGATAGTGAACGGCATCACCGCCGGGCTGGCTGGCGCCACTGCCTGCGGTATACCGCTTACCTACCGCGGCATCAGCCGCGGCGTGACCCTGGTGACCGCGCATACCCAGGACGACAGCCGGCTGGCCTGGGAAGCCCTGGCACGCAGCGGTACCACGCTGGTGGTCTACATGGGCGTCGCCCGTCTCGCAGAGATCCAGGCCGGGCTGCTGGCTGGAGGCATGGCCGAGGATACGCCGCTGGCGATGATCGAGAACGCCACCTTGGGCAACCAGCGCGAATGCCGCAGCAACCTCGGCGAGCTACTGCGGGACGCCGGACGTTTCGCCTTGAAAAGCCCGGCGATCCTGGTGATCGGCGAAGTAACCCGCGACATCGTGTCGCAACCGATTTCCCTGAGCGCCTGACGAGCGGTCTTTTTCCAGGCAAAGAAAAACCCGGCCTGAGCCGGGTTTTTCCTTAGAGGCTCAGCCGATTACTTGGCTTCAGCTTCTACTTCGGCTTCAACGCGACGGTTGATAGCGCGGCCTTCAGCGGTGGCGTTGTCGGCAACCGGGCGGGACTCGCCGTAACCAACAGCGTTCACGCGACCACCTTCTACACCGTACTCGTTGACCAGTACGTCACGAACGGCGTTGGCACGACGCTCGGACAGCTTCTGGTTGTAAGCGTCGGTGCCGACGGAGTCGGTGTGACCTTCAACGGTGGTGGAAGTGGACGGGTACTGCTTCATGAAGTCAGCCAGGTTCTTGATGTCAGCGTAGCTGTTCTCTTTGACCTTGGACTTGTCGAAGTCGAACTTCACGTCCAGCTGTACGCGTACGACTTCGGCGACAGCCGGGCAGCCGTTGGCGTCAACGGTGACGTTGGCCGGGGTATCCGGGCACTTGTCGACGTTGTCGCAAACGCCGTCGTTGTCGGAGTCGGAGCAAACGTCGGCAACCGGTTCCGGAGCCGGAGCGGCTTTCGAACCACCGAAGTTGAAGCCGACGCCCAGGCCAGCCATCCACTCGCCCTGGTGACCGTTGTCACGCTTCTCCAGACCGTACTGGCCGTCGAGGCTGGCCTTGGCGAAGAAGTTCTCGGTGAAGTAGTACTTCAGACCAGCGCCGATGTTGGCCATGGTCATCTGCTGACGGCCTTGGCTGTCGCTGTTGATGTTGGTGATGTTCTGGTGAGCCAGACCAGCCGACACGTACGGACGCAGACCTACGCCCGGGGTACCGAAGTGGTAGATGGCGTCCAGGGAGGTCAGGTTGCCGTGGACCTTCTTGTTGCCGGTTTCGTAGGTGCCACGAACGTCATGGTACTCACCGTAGGACAGCGCCAGCTCGACGTCGTCGGTCAGGAAGTAACCGATCGAGCCGCCGTACAGGTCCGCGTTCTTCATGTTGCGAACGCTGTCGGTGAAGTAGCGCTTGCCGAAGGCTTCGATCTCTACCGAGTTCTGGCCCTGGGCAAAGGCGTTCATTGCCGAAGCGGCAACCAGCGAGCCGATGACAACGCCTAAGGTGTTCTTCAGTTTCATCCGTTAAATCCCCATCTTGATGGTCAGTTAGTTGTCCAACAATCAGCCGCACAACTTGGGTGGCAAGTTTATCAGAACTTCCCGCATAGAGAGACAATATTTACCCAACTATGTTTCGGTCGCATCTGAAAACTTTTCGCGCAGGCGGTCCAGTGCCCGCTTGTAGCGCATTTTCGTCGCACTCAGACCCATGTGCATGATATCCGCTATCTCCTGAAACTCCAGTTCCGCGACGAAGCGAAGAACCAGAATCTCCCGATCTATCGGATTGACATGGACGAGCCAACGATCCAATCCGCCCCGCTCCTCAACCTTCGGCGACTTCTCCTCGGAAGCCTCCTCCAGCGGGTCGAGGCTGAGCGCATCCATCAATCGGCGCTTGCGGCGCTCCTTGCGGTACTGCGTGATGCACTCGTTGTACGTGATGCTATATAGCCACGTTTTGAACTTCGACTTGCCCTCAAAGTTCTTCAACCCGTACAAAACTTTCAGCATCACCTCCTGGCACACGTCGTCCGCGTCGCGGTCGTTGCCCAGGTAGCGGGCACAGACGTTGAACAGCGTGCGCTGGTAACGCCGCATCAATTCTTCATAGGCGCGCGTCACGTGGAACAGCTCCGAGTGCGCACGCTCGACCAGCTCTTCATCGGAAAGCTGGCGTGGGTCATACCGCTGTGACAGGGGGTGAGGCTTATTCAAGTGAGATCAGGCCAGTCATATCGTAAGCCGGGCCGCCCTGCAGAGCAGCCACGTCCATTATCTCTCCCGGATCAGCGGCTGGTAACTCGCTGATCGAGCAGTAGACGGTTGGCCAGCGACACAAGCTCTCCCTCTTCCGTCAGCAGGATGGTCTTGACCGTACCTATCTCTTCAATAGTGCCTTCAACGTCACCCACTTTCACCTGTTGTCCGACCTGATACAGCTCGCGGACGTAGATTCCTGCAATGATCTGCCCGGCGACCTCGCGGCTGCCCAGGCCCAGGGCCAGCGCAGCGGCCAGGCCGACGGTGATCAGGACGATGGCGATGATGTAGTTGAGCAGGTCGGTCTTGACCTCGAGCTGCCCCACCGCCACCGAGATGCTGATGATGATGACCAGCCACTGGGCGATCCGCCCCAGGCCGTTCGCGTATTCGAGACCGACGCCGTCCGCCGCGCCGCGCACGACGCTGTTCACCAGTTGCGCCAGGAGCACGCCGACGATCAGCACCAGGGCCGCGCCGAACACCTTGGGCAGGTACAGGGCGAGGACGTCCAGCGTGGCGGATACCCGCTGCAGGCCGAGCGACTCGGCGGCGGATACGAGGAAGACGAGCAGTACGAACCAGTAGACGATCTTGCCGACCAGCGTCGAGACCGGAACCTGGATGCCGACCCGGGCCAGCAGCTTGGTCAGGCCGGTGCCACCCATCAGCCGGTCCAGGCCCAGCTTGGCCAGCAGCTTGGAAAGCAGCGCATCGAGCAGCTTGGCGATGACGAAGCCGAGCAGAACGACCACCAGGGCGCCGAGCAGGTTGGGGATGAAGCCTGCCAGCTTGCCCCACAGGGTGTTCATCGCGGTCAGCAAGCTCTGGGTCCAGATATCGAATTGCATGTTCACTCAGCCTTGTCAGCAGAAGATGCGTTTTTCGCGGAAATACGGGAAACCGGCGCCAGATGCGGCGAACCGTTGTTGATGCCGATCATCAGCGCCTGCAGCCAGTGCCCCATGAGGCTGAACAGGTCACCGGCGCCGACCTGGCGATTGGCGGTCTTCAGCACCCGTCCCAGACGCGCGTCGTCGTCCGGCTGGGGAGCCGAAGCCTTGAGCAGGTCCCGCAGGGACTCTTCGAACGGATCGTGCATGCGCACCTCATGTCTGTACGAGGGAGTGACGCCCTCTCCTCACTCCAGGTCACGTCAGAGCCAGCGCAGCCGACGAAATACCCACCACTAGAAGGTGGCGACCCCGCCGATCAGCAGGCAGGCCAGCCAGAACCCATGCGGTGCATCCGCCCCTGGAATGCCGCCGACATTGATTCCCAGCAGGCCGGTGACGAAGCTCATCGGCAGGAAAAAGCCGGTGATTATACCAAGGAGATACATGGTGCGGTTCATCCGTTCGGTGATTCGCCGCGACTCGGCTTCCTGCAGGACGCTGATGCGCTCCCGTATCAACTCGAGTTCTTCGAGATTCCGCGTCAGCCGGTTGTTCAGCTCGTTCCAGTAATCGGCGTCGTCCTCGACAAACCAGGACAGCTTGTAGCGCGCCAGTTGCGAGTAGATGTCCCGCTGCGGCGCCAGGTAGCGCCGCAACCCCGCCGACCGGCGGCGCAGGGTACGCAACTGGTGCTGGTCGGGACTGGCGCGCTCGTCCGCCTCGACCAGCTCCTCGACAGCATCGAGCTGGTCGGCTATCCCGCTGATCAGCGTGTCGACGCGATCGGTCAGGTAGTGCGCGAGGTAGTACACGACCTCGGATGCTGTCTTCGGCCCTTTCCCCGCCTCCAGGTCCTCGAGCAGATCGGCCACCGCCTTCAGCGGCCGCAGGCGCAGCGAGATCACCCGGCGCGCGTCGGCGAATACCCGCAGCGAAACCATGTCTTCCGGCTCCGCGCCCGGATTCAGGTTCACTCCACGGAGGAACACCAGCAGGCTTTCGGCCCCGAGATCGAGCAAACGGGGGCGGGTCGCCTCCTCCAGCAGCAGATCGCAGGCGAACTCGCTGAGCCCCGCGGAATCCCGCAGCCAGGCCTGCGCTTCCGGCACGCCGCGGTCCCAGTGCAGCCAAAGGCTTTCCTCCGGCAGCAGGTCGAGCACCGCTATCTGGTTGCGTCCGACACGGCGTCCGCCGCCGCGCCCGTTGAGGACGTAGCCATAGATCAGGCCGCGCTCGTCACCCGACTCGTACGCTTGCATTGCGCTTCCCTTGGTAAAACGACCATTTCGACAGTAAAAACACAAGTCCGGTACCAGTCAATTCATGGACTTGCGGCACAACCTTAAAGCCAGTCCTGAGACCCGTATGCGCACCCCGGGTTCATTCCAGCAAAAAGCCCCGGGACGCTGCCTGCGTCACCGGGGCCGGAACGGCTGTTAAAAAGCCCTATTCGGGCATCTTCAAGGCCTGCGGAGAAACGATGATGCCGTTGTTGTCGGCATACACGAACTCGCCGGGGCGGAAGGTGACGCCGCCGAAGGTCACGGCGACGTTCAGATCGCCGATGCCGCGCTTGTCGGTCTTCAGCGGATGACTGGCCAGGGCCTGGACGCCGAGGTCGGTCTGGGCGATCACGTCGACGTCACGGATGCAGCCATACACGACGATCCCTTCCCAGCCGTTCTTCGCCGCTTTCTCGGCCAGCATGTCGCCCAGCAGGGCGCGGCGCAGCGAACCACCGCCATCGACGACCAGGACCTTGCCCTTGCCGTCCTTGTCGACCTGCTCCTTGACCAGCGAATTGTCTTCGAAGCACTTGATGGTGACGATCTCGCCGCCGAAGGAGTCGCGGCCGCCGAAGTTGCTGAACATGGGTTCGACGACCTGGACCAGCTCAGGATAGGCATCGCACAGATCGGGAGTGACGTAATGCATGGGAAGCTCCTGTGGGTGAAGGGATCGGCTCGGGCAGCTCCGGAGGAACATCGGCCGCCCGCCCCGGCGGCGCCGGCGTGACCGGAGCCGCCATTTGCGTCACATGTTAGCCGCTGATTCCGGCTTCCGATACGTCTAGCGCCTCGCTCCACGCGGATTCGTCGCCCGCTGGCGATCGCTGGCGCAGCCAGCGCTCCACCAAGGGCCAGACCTCTAGCTGGGCCGCCTTGCCGATCAGCATCTCGATATGCCCGTAGTCCTCGGCGTAGCCAGCCTCGCGTCCGAGCAACAGGTATTCGCGCTCGGACGAGGCGAACTGCTCGAACAACTTGCGACAGGCCCAGGACGGGTCCTGCCGGTCCCCAGCCCCGGCGACCGCCAATAGCGGTACGTCGACTGCGGCGAGCCCCTTCCACCAGTCGTTGCCCGGCTCGCCGAAGCGGCCGAACAGCCCATGCCAACGCAGGACCTCCAGCGCCAGGCCGACCGGCTCGTCTTCCGGCCCCTGCCGCCAACGGCTTCCGGACAGCGCATCGACGCGGCGCAGCAGCAGGCGCGCGAGGATGCCTGCCATGGGCAACCTGAACAGCCAGTGCGCGGTGCTGACCTGGCTACCGAACAACGCCACGGAAGCGATCCGCGCCTGGTCCAGGTAGCCCCCGCCCAGTCCCGCCGCCAGCACCACCCCACCGAGGGAGTGGCCAATCCAGTGCGCCGGCTGCCCGCACTGCTCGTGGATGAAGGAGGCCAGCGCCGGCAGGTCGTAGCGCGCGTAGTCGGCGACCCGGTTGTCCCGGTAACCATCGTTGCGAATCGACAGGCCATGGCCGCGCATTTCCGGCAGCCAGACATCGAACCCCGCCCGCGCCAGGTAAGGACCTAGTCCGAGCGCACGCGGCGAGTACCAGAAGCGGCGGTTGGAAAAACTCCCGTGCAGGAGGATCACAGGCGGTCCGCGCCGCTCGCCGGCGGCCTGCTGTCCAAGCCGGGTTACGACCAGCTCGACGCTGGCATCGGGGCTGTTGCCGGGCTTCAGGCGGTAGATGTCTTCGGTAAGGTCGGCGCGCAACTCGGCGCTGACCAGGGCGACAGGAAAGAGGCGACTACTGCTTTGCATGCTTGTCTTGTACAGGAGGCACGAAAAAGGGCGGTGTTACCCGCCCTTTCCGGATACAGCGAGGACCGATCAGGCCTGGTCTTGCCCCTCGGCAAGGAAGAACCAGGTATCCAGCACCGAGTCGGGGTTCAGCGAGACGCTCTCGATGCCCTGCTCCATCAGCCAGCGGGCCAGGTCCGGGTGGTCCGACGGACCCTGGCCGCAGATGCCGATGTACTTGCCGGCCTTGTTGCAGGCAGCGATGGCGTTGGCCAGCAGCTTCTTCACCGCCGGATTGCGCTCGTCGAACAGGTGGGCAACGATGCCGGAATCGCGATCCAGGCCCAGGGTCAGCTGGGTCAGGTCGTTGGAACCGATGGAGAAGCCATCGAAGAACTCGAGGAACTCGTCGGCCAGCAGGGCGTTCGACGGCAGTTCGCACATCATGATGACCTTCAGGCCGTTCTCGCCGCGCTTCAGGCCGTTCCCGGCCAGCAGCTCGACGACCTGGCTCGCCTCGCCCAGGGTGCGCACGAAGGGCACCATGATCTCGACGTTGGTCAGGCCCATTTCGTTGCGGACCTTCTTCAGCGCACGGCACTCCAGCTCGAAGCAGTCGCGGAACGACTCGCTGATGTAGCGCGAGGCGCCACGGAAGCCGAGCATCGGGTTCTCTTCTTCCGGCTCGTAGAGCTTGCCGCCGATCAGGTTGGCGTACTCATTGGACTTGAAGTCGGACAGGCGCACGATGACCTTCTTCGGCCAGAACGCCGCGGCCAGGGTGCTGATGCCCTCCACCAGTTTCTCGACGTAGAAGCCGACCGGATCGGGATAGCCGGCGATGCGCTTCTCCACGCTTTCCTTGATGTCCGCCGGCAGGCCGGCGAAGTTCAGCAACGCCTTGGGATGCACGCCGATCATGCGGTTGATGATGAATTCGAGGCGGGCCAGGCCCACGCCTTCGTTCGGCAACTGGGCGAAATCGAAAGCGCGATCGGGATTGCCGACGTTCATCATGATCTTGAACGGAAGGTCGGGCATGGCGTCGACCGAGTTCTTGCGCACATCGAAACCGAGTTCGCCTTCGAAGATGAAGCCGGTATCGCCTTCGGCACAGGAAACGGTCACCCCCTGGCCATCCTGCAGGATCTGGGTGGCGTTGCCGCAACCGACCACCGCCGGGATGCCCAGTTCGCGAGCGATGATCGCCGCGTGGCAGGTACGCCCGCCGCGGTTGGTGACGATGGCGCTGGCGCGCTTCATCACCGGCTCCCAGTCCGGGTCGGTCATGTCGGAGACCAGGACGTCACCCGGTTGGACCTTGTCCATTTCCGACACGTCGTTGATCACCTTGACCGGACCGGCACCGATGCGCTGGCCGATGGCACGCCCTTCCACCAGGACGGTCCCCTTCTCTTTCAGCAGGTAGCGCTCCATGACCGTGGCGCTGGCGCGGCTCTTCACGGTTTCCGGGCGTGCCTGGACGATGTACAGCTTGCCGTCGTCACCGTCCTTGGCCCATTCGATGTCCATCGGGCGGCCATAGTGCTTCTCGATGATCATGGCCTGCTTGGCCAGCTCGGTGACCTCGGCGTCGCTCAGGGCGAAGCGGGCGCGATCGGCGCGATCGACGTCCACTACCTTGACCGAGCGACCGGCCTTGGCTTCGTCGCCGTAGATCATCTTGATCGCCTTGCTACCCAGGTTGCGGCGCAGGATGGCCGGACGCCCGGCTTCCAGGGTCGGCTTGTGGACGTAGAACTCGTCGGGGTTCACCGCGCCCTGGACCACGGTCTCGCCCAGGCCGTAGGCACCGGTGATGAAGACCACGTCGCGGAAGCCGGATTCGGTGTCCAGGGTGAACATCACCCCGGCGGTGCCGGTTTCCGAGCGGACCATGCGCTGCACGCCGGCGGACAAGGCGACCAGCTTGTGATCGAAGCCCTGGTGCACGCGGTAGGCGATGGCGCGGTCGTTGAACAGGGAGGCGAAGACCTCTTTTGCTGCGCGGATCACATTGTCCACGCCGCGGATATTGAGGAAGGTTTCCTGCTGGCCGGCGAACGAGGCGTCCGGAAGGTCTTCGGCGGTAGCGGAGGAACGCACTGCCACGGCGAGGTTGTCGTTGCCGTTGGCCAGGGCGGCGAAGGCCTGGCGGATCTCGCTGTCGAGACGGGCCGGGAACTCGGCTTCCATCACCCACTGGCGGATCTGCGCGCCGGTCTTGGCCAGGGCGTTGACGTCGTCGACGTCCAGGGCGTCCAGGGCCGCGTGGATACGGTCGTTGAGGCCACTCTGCTCGAGGAAGTCACGGTAGGCCTGGGCGGTGGTGGCAAATCCGCCGGGTACGGAAACGCCGGCACCGGCCAGGTTGCTGATCATCTCGCCGAGGGATGCGTTCTTGCCCCCCACATGCTCTACATCATGGACGCCGAGCTTATCGAGGGAAACTACGTACTCTACCAAGGTGATCTCTCCACTATTGAATTGGAAAAGCTCAAGCGGGGCCAGGAGCAGCTCCGCTGGATTCTGGCCTGGCCCTTAGAAATAAGTGACAATGCTGCGACAGAAAGGCCTCTGACAACGCGCGGCCTATCATAGCCAAGAATCGTTCCTACCTTAAGGCTTTCGGTGCAAATGAAACGAACCGCATTCTTCATCTCGGACGGCACCGGTATCACCGCCGAAACCCTGGGCCAAAGCCTTCTGGCACAGTTCGAGAACATCAGCTTCGTCAAACTGACGAGACCGTACATCGATACCGAAGAAAAAGCGCGCGCCATGGTACAGCAAATCAATAATGCTGCCGAGTCGGACGGGGCCCGCCCGATCATCTTCGATACCATCGTGAACCGCGACATCCGGGCGGTCCTGGCGCAATCCAACGGTTTCATGATCGATATCTTCGCCACCTTTCTTTCGCCTCTGGAACAGGAGCTTTCGGCCGACTCGTCCTATTCGGTCGGCAAGTCCCACTCCATCGGCCACAACTCCAACTACATGGATCGCATCGAGGCGGTGAACTTCGCCCTCGACAACGACGACGGCGCCCGCACCCACTACTACGACAAGGCCGACCTGATCCTGGTCGGCGTCTCGCGCTGCGGCAAGACGCCCACCTGCCTGTACATGGCCCTGCAGTATGGCATCCGCGCCGCCAACTACCCGTTGACGGAAGAGGACATGGAGCGCCTGCAACTGCCGAACGCCCTCAAGCAGTACAAGCACAAGCTGTTCGGCCTGACCATCGACCCCGATCGCCTCACCGCGATCCGCAACGAGCGTAAGCCCAACAGTCGCTACGCCAGCTTCGCCCAGTGCGAATTCGAGGTACGCGAGGTCGAAAGCCTGTTCCGCCGCGAAAACATCGCCTACATCAACTCCACGCATTTCTCGGTAGAGGAGATTTCCGCAAAGATCCTCGTCGAAAAAGGCGTGGAACGGCGCTTCAAATAACCGCTCCGGGGCCAGCGGCTCGGCACCGCCAAGGTCCCTTGCCCGCTTCCGGTAACGCTTCGAGCCCCTGGATGGAATTTCGTTTCATCCCAGGGGCAAAACCCCGACCAAGTGGTATAAGCGGCTGTCGCTGCCGAAAAACCGCGTGATAGAATGCGGCCCGCATGCGCCTGGCGGGGCGCCCGGCATGCCCGGCCTGCCGAGCGCAGGTCGATGACGCAGGGTTTTCCGTCACGGACTGGACAGCGATCGCAAGATCGACCCGCCGAACGCGACACCAACCAGGACTTATGAAACTCAAGCCCTTAGCTCCCCTGCTCTGCCTATTCATCGCCGTACCAGGCCTGAGCGTAGCCGCCGAAAAGACGGTCTACGGCCTGAACGAATACGCGCGCATCAACGACCCGGACATCCAGCTGGCCGCCAAGCTCGACACCGGCGCCAAGACCGCCTCCCTCAGCGCCCGCGACATCAAGCGTTTCAAGCGCGACGGCGAAACCTGGGTGCGCTTCTACCTGGCCACCGACAACGCCGACGACACCCCGATCGAGAAGCCCCTGGCGCGGATCAGCAAGATCAAGCGCCGCCACGGCGACTTCAACCCCGACGAGGGCAAGGCCTATACCGCCCGTCCGGTGATCGAGCTGCAGGTCTGCATGGGCAAGGCGATTCGCACCATCGAAGTGAACCTGACCGACCGAAGTGCATTCCAATACCCGCTTTTGATCGGCTCGGAGGCCTTGAAGAAATTCGACGCACTGGTCGATCCGAGTTTGAAATACTCGGCCGGGAAACCCGGCTGCAAACCTGATGCAAAACCTGCTGAGTAAACGACATGCGCTCTCTCAACCTGCATCTGAAAGTCCTGATCGCCATCCTGCTGACCCTGGGTGTGGCGATCACCGCCTATCAGATTTTCGTCCAGGGTATTCCCGTTACCGAAGCCGAAACCGATGACCTCTGGAACATCGATGCCAAGGTCGACTTCGTCGCCACGCCGAAAACCCCGGTCAAGGTGCAGATGTTCGTTCCGCCGTTGAGCCAGGACTACGTCAGCCTCAACGAAAGCTTCGTCTCCAACAATTACGGCGTCAGCATCAATCGCGCCGACGGCAATCGCAAGGTGACCTGGTCCGCCCGCCGCGCCAACGGCAAGCAGACCCTGTACTACCGCCTGGTGCTGACCAAGCGCTACACCGGCGAGAAGACCAAGGAGAAAGGTCCGATCTTCCGCGACAGCCTGCCTCTGGAAGGCCCGGAGAAGATCGCCGCAGAAGCCCTGCTGGCCCCCATTCGCCAGCACTCGGCCGACGTCGAGACCTTCGTCAGCGAAGCCATCAAGCGCGCCAACAACGGCAACGACGACAACGTCAAGCTGCTGATGGCCGGCGACACCAGCCTGGAAAAGAAAGCGCATATCGTCGAAACCCTGCTGTCCATCGCCCACGTGCCGATGGAGCGGGTCCATACCATCCGCCTGGTCGCCGACCTGCAACAGAGCCCGGAACTGTGGCTGCGCAGCTTCAACGGCGAGAACTGGCTGTATTTCAACGTGGTCACCGGCGAACAGGGCCTGCCCTCCGATCGCCTGATCTGGTGGCTTGGCGATGAGCCGCTGATGACCATCGACGGCGGCAAGAAGGCCCAGGTCAGCTTCAGCCTGAACAGCAGCGAGATGAACGCCATCCGCCTGGCCAAGCTGTCCGACGAGAACACCGAGGCGGCCTTCCTCGAGTACTCCCTGTACGGCCTGCCGCTGTCCACCCAGCAGACCTTCCAGATCATGATCATGATCCCGATCGGCGTGCTGGTGATCCTGATCCTGCGCAACCTGATCGGCCTGCAGACCCTCGGCACCTTCACCCCGGTGCTGATCGCCCTGGCCTTCCGCGAGACCGGCCTGCAATGGGGTATCGCCCTGTTCACCGTGATCACCGCCCTGGGCCTGTCGCTGCGCTCCTATCTCGAGCACCTGAAGCTGCAGATGCTGCCGCGCCTCTCGGTGGTGCTGACCTTCGTGGTGGTGATGATCGCGGTGATCAGCCTGTTCAGCCACAAGCTCGGCTTCGAGAGCGGCCTGTCGATCGCCCTGTTCCCGATGGTGATCCTGACCATGACCATCGAACGCCTGTCGATCACCTGGGAAGAGCGCGGCGGCGGCCATGCGATGAAGGTGGCCATCGGCACCCTTTTCGCGGCATCGCTGGCGCACATCCTTATGCGCATCCCGGAACTGGTGTACTTCATCTTCACCTTCCCGGCCGTGCTGCTGATCCTGGTCGCCTTCATGCTCGCCATGGGCCGCTACCGCGGCTACCGCCTGACCGAGCTGTTCCGCTTCAAGGCCCTGCTCAAGGACTGAACCATGTCGATCTGGAAGACCTGGAAAGACCTGACCGCGAAAGGCGTGATGGGCATCAACCGACGCAATGCCGATTACGTCCTGAAGTACAACAAGCGGCACCTGTATCCGGTGGTGGACGACAAGATCATCACCAAGGAACGCGCGCTCGAGGCCGGCATCCACGTGCCGGAGATGTACGGCATCATCGAGACCGAGAAAGGCATCGACAAGCTCAACGAGATCATCGGCGAGCACAACGATTTCGTCATCAAGCCGGCGCAGGGCGCCGGCGGCGACGGCATCATGGTGATCGCCGACCGCTTCGAGGGCCGCTACAAGACCGTGTCGGGGAAGATCGTCAGCCACGAGGAGATCGAGCACCACATCTCGAGCATCCTCTCCGGCCTCTACTCCCTCGGCGGTCATCGCGACCGCGTACTGATCGAGTACCGGGTGACCCCCGACCAGATCTTCAAGAGCATCAGCTACGAAGGTGTGCCGGACATCCGCATCATCGTGCTGATGGGCTACCCGGTGATGGCCATGCTGCGCCTGCCGACCCGGCAGTCGGGCGGCAAGGCCAACCTGCACCAGGGCGCCATCGGCGTGGGCGTCGACCTGGCCACCGGCGTCACCCTGCGCGGCACCTGGCTGAACAACAAGATCGCCAAGCACCCGGACACCACCAACGCGGTGGACGGTGTGCAACTGCCGAACTGGGACGGCTTCATGAAGCTGGCGGCCGGTTGCTACGAGTTGTCGGGCCTCGGCTACATCGGCGTGGACATGGTTCTCGACCAGGAGAAAGGCCCGCTGATCCTAGAACTCAACGCCCGCCCGGGCCTGAACATCCAGATCGCCAACGACAGCGGCCTGGTGCACCGCTGCCACGCCGTCGAGGCGCGACTGGAAGAACTCAAGGCGAAAGGCATCGAAGAGTCCGCGGAAGAGCGCGTACGCTTCTCCCAGCAGCTGTTCGGCCACGTCCAGCAGCACCAGGGCTGACGTGCTTCCGGTATGAAGAAGCCCGGCTCCGGCCGGGCTTTTTCATGTCTCGGATTTCAACGCACCACGGCCAGCTCGAAGCCGCCCTGCCGGGCGTGCTCATGCACCTGCATACCCGCCTCGTTCACCGCCAGGCCCTGTAGCGGACGCTTGAACGGCTTGTTGTCGAGGGTTTGCAGCGAGCGGTCCTCGTCGGTGGTCAGCAGCAGCACGTAGCGCTCGCCGCGATTGGCTCGCACCGGCACCGTACCCTCGATGAAAGCGTAGCGATACCAGGTTTCCGGGTTCAGCTTGTACACCGCGTCGCTGACCAGCCGGGTCGGCCGCTTGTGCTCGTCGAGGAACAGCAGCGACGGGTAGACCACCTGGCGGTTGGCGAAACTGCGGATGCGCAGGCCGTAGACCCCCTGGGAGCGCGGCAGCCGGATCGCCGCGTAGAAGCTCCTGCCCATGGGAAAGTCGAAGCTCGGCGAGAAGCGGTTCAACTCCTCGTAGCGCGGTTCGTCGGCATCCAGTTCGGTGAAGTCGCTCTCGGCGATCTGCTCGCAGCAGCGCCGTTGCAGGTCCTGGTAGAGATCGTCGATGGTCATCTCGGTGCCCTTGAGCAAAGCCTTCAGCGCATCGCTCTGCTGGCCGGCGCCATCCAGGCCGGGCAACGCCGCCGGACGCTGCTTGAACTCGATCTGCCGGCCCTCGGTGAAGGCGATCTGCGACGAAGGCGCCGCCTCCCGCTTGAAGCGCGCCGCGCGCTCCTCGGGCGGGATCTGCGAGTTGTGCATGCGGCCCTTCTCGTCCACCCAGGTGTAGTAGGGACTGCCGTTCTCGCTGCGAACGAAACCCTTGCCCTCGAAGGCCTCGGCGTCGATGTATTCGGCGGAGTGTTCGCCGTTGGGCAGGACGTAGTCGGCGCGCTGGCCGGCGACCTGGGCGCCGGCATAGAAGCTGTTCTGCACGTTGCCGTTAGCATCGATCCAGGTGTAGTAGCGACGCTTGCTCTCCCCTCCGCTGCTGTTCCCCGGCCACTGCGTGGCGTTGTCCGCCTTGTTCAGCACCCGCGCCTGGTCGCTCTGGCCGATGCGCTGTCGCGCCTGGCGCTGCTGGCGGTCGAACTGGCCGTCGACGAAGGTGTTGTGCACCCCGCCATTGTCGTCCACCCAGGTCAGGTAGCGCCCGCCGGAGGCCCAGCCCGGCGAAGATGCCGGCAGCGCCAGGGAGAAGACGCAAAGTACGATGGATGCGCGCATCATGCTCCAGCCCTCAGAAGGTCGTACGGTAGGTCATGGCGAAAATATAGGCTTTCACCGTGGTGTCCACGTCCAGTCCCGCGTAGGGGTTGTACACCAGGTTGTCGAGCCCGGTGCAGTTCAGGTTGCAGCTGGTATCGGCCTTGACGCTCTGCTTGGTGACGAAGTAGTTGAAACCGACATCGATCACCGTGTCCTTGTCCCACTGGTAGCCCAGCCCCAGGCCGTAGAGATTGGCATCGCCGATCGGCACCAGGATATCCGCCTGGCCCTTGGGGATCGCCGAAGGCCGGTATTCGTAGCCGGCGCGCAGCTGCAAACGGTCGTTGACGTCGTACTGCACGCCCATGGCCCAGCTCCAGGTATCGCGGTAGCCGCGGTCGAGGGTGATGCTGTGGCTGGTGGCGTCCTTCGAGTCGAGGTACTTGGCGATGCGCAGCAGGTCGAGCTCGCGGTCGAACTCGATCTTGAACTCGTTCCAGTCGCTGTAGCCGTTCCATTTCAGGTCGAAGTTGAATTGCCACTTCTTGAACGGGCGCAGCTTCACGCCGGTGGAGAAGGCATCCGGATAGACCATGTTCATCGTGGCGTTGCCATGCTCTTCGTCGACGTTCCCGTAGGGGAACATCTGGCCGAGGATCGCACCGCCGAGCGACTTGTGCACCCCGGTCCAGAAACCCTGCCAGCCCTGGCCGTAGTCGACCCGGTACTTGCCCTTGAGCTTCATCCGCGACTCGCTCTGGTAGGTCGCGCCCCAGGCGAACCAGTCGGTGGGCTCCCAGAGCACGCCGAGGTTGAAGCTGGGCGAAAGCGACTGTTGCATGTCCAGGTCGATATTGGCCAGGTTCTGGAACGGACCGATATTGCCGCCGCAGACGTTGAAGAACACCTCGAGGATCTCCTGCATTCCCGGCAGGCAACCGATCTCCTTGGTCTGCTGCAACAGCCCGAGCAACTGGTTCGGCGCCCGGAAATCCTCGTTCAACGCTACTGCCTGGTGGGAGAAACCCACAGACAGGCCGACCGACAGCTCGTCGTTGACCTGGTAGGCCAGGGTCGGCGAGAAGTAGGTGAGCCGCTGCAACGACACCTCGCGTCCCTGGTAGCGCGCCGGATCGCTATCGGAATCGCGGCTGTAGCCCAGCGCTTGCGGGGTGTAGACGTTGGTGGCGAAGGTGAACTTGGAGCCCGGCGGGTTGATCGAGATTCCGGCCAGCGGCGCCACCAGCAACGGCACGTCGGTCATGCCGCCGAGACCGGGCAGGTACATGGTCGGGGTCAGGGTCCGGCTGTGGCTGTTGGCGACCGGGTCGTCGCGCAGGCCGAAGGTGCCTTCGCCGTAGTTCGGCGGCGCCTTGAAGCCGGCGCGGATGTCCATCACCCCGGTGAGCAGCTTCACGGTCGCCTGGCGGCCCTTCATCCTGGTCAGCGCCGCCGGGTTGTAGTGCACCGAATCGATGCCGGTCTCGTCGGCGGTCACGGCGTTGCCGAGGGCCATGGCTTTCGGGTTGCCGATGGTCAGGTCGTTGGCCATCTGCGCGCCGGCCGGCGGAATCCAGGCCAGGCACACCCCTGCCAGCGCCAGCCAGAGCGGCGCAATGCGCATCTTCATAACAGGCCTCGCTCGCGGGTTACTGGGCCTTCAGCCCTTTGATATCGAGGGGTACGGATAACCCCAGCAGTACATCCGGCGAGTCTTCCGTGAGGCCGAAACCGGCGTTGACGTTGACGATGTAGTCCGGTGACGTCCGCAAGCCGAGCGAGAAGTTCATGATGCTACTGGTCTGTTCGGACGACTCGAACGTACCGGCAGTGGTGTGGTAGCGGTTCTTCAGCGTGTAGGCCATCTGGTACGAAGTCGCCAGCGAGACGTCGTAGGACAGCGCGTAGGCCATGCCCATGTTGAAGTTGATCGTGTTGCCGGGCGAGACCTTCTCCAGCTGGGAGTTGTCGGCCAGGGTCTGGTGCACGTCGTCCACCGGCAGGTTCCAGGTGTAGCCGAGCGAGCCGTAGAGGACCACCGGGTCGATCACATAGGACATGTTCGCGCCGAAGCCCAGGCTGTAGTAGCCGTTGCCGGTGGAGATGTCCTTGTCCAGGTTGGTCTTGTAGGGACTGTCGCCGGTCGGCAGGCCGATGGTGGTATACAGCGTGGTGACCGGCCGCCCGCGCACCGCCGCCCAGGGCTGCCAGCGCAAGGTCGCGGAAACGTCGCCGAGGCTGTAGGCGTGGGTATCCATCTCGGTGTCGTACTTGGCTACCAGCGGCAGGCGGAAACTGAAGGTGAGGTTGTCCCAGATCCCGTAGTCGAAGGTGAAGGAGTTGGTGAAGGTGTGCTGGGACTGGCTCTGCCGGCCGGCGAGGCCGTAGATCTGCGTGCCGCCACTGGTCTTGGTCAGCGGCACCAGGGTCAGCCGCTGGTCGCGCACCAGCGCGTAGTCGAAACCGTAGGTCAGGGTCCGCTCGCCCTTCTTCAGCAAGGTGTAGCTCTTCTCGGCGGCCTGGAAGACCTCCTCCAGCGCCTTGGCGCTGTCGGCATCGTCATTCTTCTTGGCCAGCGCGTCACGGGCCTGGTCGACCGAGGCTTCCTCGGCAACGGACAAACCGCTGATAGACAGCATCAGCGCCGCCGCGCATGTGTACCCCCTGATTCTCATGGCGCTATCCCCAGAGATTGTTCTTGTTTTTGGGTATCTGCTACTTGGTGCGCAGGTGTATGACGTCGCCACCAGTGCCCAGCTCACGGACCTGGTTTTCAGTGATCTTGTTGATCTGCGGAAACTCGCGGAACGCCAGCAGGCTGACGGTGCGGTCGTCCACCAGGCGCATGTCGCGATCGTTCAGCGCCAGCGCGTTGCGGGGCTCCTGCCCACTCGGGAAGATCACGAACAGGACGTTCTGGTCCCAGATTTCCTCGAAGCGCGTCCGGGTGAAGCTGATGTTGCCCAAGGCCGGATCGGCGACGAAGACGTGATCGTTGTAGACATCGCGCACCACCACGAAATGCTTGAAGCCGGCATAGTGGATGGGGACCAGCGCCGGATGCTCGAGAGCGTCCAGGTCGCTGAACTCGGCGCGAAAACCACCGCTCTTGTAGCCCAGCGCAGCGGCGTAGCGCTTCATGTCGAGCAGCGAGAAACCGCGGCGCTGCACGATCTTATCGGCCTCGCCATAGCGCAGCAGCCCTTCCATGACCTGGCGTTCCTCGAGGTTGCGCCCGAGGTAGTAGTCCAGCAGCGTGGTAAGCGCCGCCGAGCCGCAGCTGTAGTCATAGGCCTGGCGGATGACGTTGCGGAACTGCAACTGGCTCATCGGCTCCAGCTGCACCGATTCGCGGTAGGGTCCATTGGGGGTCAGAGGCTGGCTGAGGTTGACCGTGCCCTGCGGTTGCGGCTTGGTATCGACCGTCTGGGTGAACCCGAACAGCCCGATCAGACTTCCCAGCAAAATCTCGAACATCGCCCCGTCGTACCTCTTTCGGAGAAAGACCCCGCCGATGCCTCGGCGAGGTCTTCGCGTCTCGACTCGGTTCCTGGATCAGTGACCCCAGACCTTGATGGTGGAACCGGCCATGTTCAGCCCGGAGACGGTCAGCGAGCCGATGCTGGCGGCGCTGGTGTCGCCCACCTTGATGGCGCCAACGGTCACGTCGCCGGTGATGGCCGGCAGGCCGATGGCCAGTTGCTGGGTCGACTTGCCGCCGATATCGGTGGTGACGACGTCGATGGTCAGCGGCTTGGTATCGTCGATGGTCAGCGCCGGCAGGCTGATGTTCTCCAGCCGCAGGGAGCCGCCGTTGGTGTCGGTATCGGTGTAGGTCACGGCCCCGACGGAGCCCTGGAAAGTACCGGAAATGCTGATGCCTGCCTGGCCGGTCACGTCGGACAGCGCGCCATCGTCCATGGCTTTCAGGTCGGCATGCGCCAGCAAGGGAGCAGCCAGAACAGCAGTTGCAAGGAACAGGTGCTTTTTCATTGTTATTTCTCCAGTGTTCAGGTGTGGTTTGCCCCAGGGCACTGCCGTTTGCATCCTGTCCCCGGCAGATCGACCGGCATCTCGCCGGTCTCCAGGTCCGGTACTGCTTCCCTAGGCGTCCCGGACATGGATTCGGTAGAGCCTCATGCTCTCTCGTCCTGGATTCCAAGCTACTGGGCCACCCCTTCCGCCGCCAGCCCATCCAAGGGATGGAGCGATGGCGGCTGCCGCTCACGCCTCGCTCAGCAGTCCCAGGCTTTTACCCTTTAGTACGGCTTGCGTTCTGCTCTTCACACCCAGCTTGGCGAACAGGTTGTGCAGGTGCCACTTGATGGTGGCTTCCGACAGGTGCACCGCCTGCGCGATATCGCGGTTCGACAAGCCCGCCGCCACCAGCCGCAGGATTTCCCGTTCGCGATGGCTAACATCCTGATTTTCATCGAAACTTTCCGGGTCCACGGAGAGCTTCCGGCACTGTTCGCGGAGCAGGTCGGCCAGCCCCTGCCAGGCCGCGGCACGCTTGGGTTCCGCTTCCCTCCAGCTTTCCCACATCGGCAACAGCCACAACGCGTCGTCCTGGAACAGCCGGCGGTAGCCGAGATTCCAGGCTTCCTCGAGCGTGGCGAGGAACAGGCCGATGGCTTTTTCGCTGTTACCTTTCTGCCAATACGCCACAGAAAGTAACAAGGACAAACGCAGCCGCCGATCCCTCTGGTAAGCGGAAGAGTAGCCGGCCAGACAGCTTTCCAGCTTGCTCTGCGCGCGTTCCGCGTGACGCTCGGACAATGCCAGCCGAGCCTCCGCCAGGACCAGGGCGGTCTGTGCGTCGGCATGCCGCTCGCCGGAGAGCCCGGCAAGATGCCGCTCCAGTTGCAGGCAGACCCGTTCGGCTTCGTTCGGACGGCGCAGCCACAGCAGGAACTGCACCTTGCAGCTCATGGCGTGAGCATAGACACGCTCGTAGCCGGGCGAGAGCAGACCGCTCAGCCATTCGTCGAGTTGCGCCAGCCCCTGCTCGGCGGCGCCGGAGAAGAAGCGCGCCTTGGCCATGACCAACTGGCCGCGACTGAGCAGTTCCACCGGCGTCGCGACATCCCGCCAGACCGTCGCCAGCGGTAGTTCGGCGAGCACGCCGGCATGCCGGTCCTGCTCGTAGAGCAGGTCGGCATAGGCCAGCGACAAGGGCCCGCCGACCCGGCTGCGCCGGCCGAATACCTGCTCGACCCGGTTGCGCGCCGACTCGGCGATCGCCCTGCCCCGCTCCAGGTCGCCACTCTCCTTGCAGATCAGGGATTCGATCAGGCTGGTCACCACCTGCAGGTACTCGCTGTCGGCGACTTTCAGGTCCTCCCGCGCGGAACCGATGGCGCCGGCGGCCTCGGCGTAGTCGCCGAGCAGCGCATGCGCCGAAGCCTGCACGCAGAGCAGGCTGGCGCGGAACACCGGCTGGTTGCTCGGGACCATGGACAGCCAGTGGCGGGCGACCTTCAGGCAGGCTTCGAGCTTGTCCTGGTAGAGCAACACCAGGGCCTTGAGCACCTGGGCGGCGGCGAGCAACTCGCCGAGCCCGAAGTGCATGACCTTGCCGCGCCCCTGCAAGAGGCGGTGGCTGACCTCCTCGATCAACGCCTCGGCCTCGGCGAAGCGTTGCTCGAACGCCAGTTGCCAGGCGTAGAAGATCTGGAACACCGGATGCTCGCGGATCACCTCGGCGGGAATGCCGTTGAGCATGCCGAGGATGCCGTACACCCGGTTACCGGCGATCAGGCGCGCGCCCTGGCGCTCCAGCAACTCGGCGGCGAACAGGTAGTCGCGGGCGCGAAGGGCGTACTTGATCGCCCGGTCGGCCAGGTCGCGCCCCTCGCACCAGCGCGCCGCCGCATGCAGCAACGGGGTCGGATCGGCATGCCGGGACAGCCGCCCCTGGAGGAACTCGGCGAACAGATGGTGGTAGCGGAACCATTCGCGCTGGTCGTCCAGGGCGATGACGAACAACTGCTCGTTCTGCAGGCGCATGAGCATGTCCAGGCCGTCGCGACGCCCGGTCAGCGCATTGCACAGTTCCGCATTGAACTCGTCGAGCACCGAGGTCTGGTCGAGGAACAGCTGCAGGTCGGCGGGCAGGCTGGCCAGCACGTCTTCCGCCAGGTAGTCGGCGATGTTCCGTTCGGTCCCGGAGAGCCCGCGGAGGAAACCTTCCCGGTCGGTATTGCGACTGAGGGCCAGGGCCGCCAGGTGCAACGCCGTGATCCAGCCTTCGGTGCGCTTGAACAGCAGCTTCAGCTCGCGCTCGCCCAGCTCCAGCCCCTTGAGGTCGAGGAGAAACGCATCGCTCTCCTCGCGCGATAGCCGCAGGTCTTCCGCGCTCAGACAGAAGGTCCAGGGCTTGAGGGTCGGCTCGTCGACCAGGAAGCGCGGGCGGAAGCGGGTCGAGGCCACCACCCGCACGTGATCGGGCAGGTTCTCGATCAGGTAGCGAACCCCATGCGGCAAGGCGGCGTGGCGGATGCGGTGGAAATCGTCGAGGAACAGGTACAAGGGGCCTTCCAGGCGACGCAGGTCGGCGAGGAAGGCATCCAGGATACCCTCCAGCGGCACCGCGACGTCGGTGCCGAGCAGATTGGCGGTATTGCCGCCGAATGCCGGGACCACTCGCTGGATGCTCGCCAGCAGGTACTGGATCAGACGCTGCGGTTCGCTGTCGGTCTCGTCGCAGGACAACCATGCCACCGCCGCGCCCTGCTCCAGCAGGCGCAGGCGCAACTGGCAGAGGATGGTGCTCTTGCCGAAGCCGGCCGGCGCGCTGAGCACCATCGCGCGTCGCCCGCGGGCCTCGTACAGGCGGTCGATCAGCGCCTGGCGGGGAAGCAGCGGCAACCCTCCGGCGCCTGGCGGGAACAGCTTGGTCTGCAACAGCGGGATGGTGCTGGCGGGAACCCCGTCGCGATGGCCCATGGTCAGAGCAGGCTCAGCTCGCGGGCTCGCCGGATCGCCTGGGTGCGATTGCGCACCTTGAGCTTTTCGTAGATGTTGTGCAGATGCCATTTGACGGTCCCCAGGGCCAGCGACAGGCGCTGGCCGATTTCTTCGTTGGATAGGCCCTGTGCGGCCAGGCAGACCACTTCGCGCTCGCGCTCCGTCAGGCCTTCCTCGAGCGCATCCTGGGGCTTGCGCACGCCCTGCCCGGGCCAGATGCCGAGCAGGCCGCGAATGAAGGTCTGTAGCGCCGGCTGGCGCTCGGTGGATTCGAGTTGCTGGAGCAACTGGCGAATGCCGTCGCCTTCCTCGATGAAGAGGCTGCGCACCCCTTCCCGTTCGGCATTGATCAGGCATTCGCCGAGCAGGCTGTTGGCCCGTTCCTGGTAGCCCAGGCGCTGATAGCTGAGCGCCGCCAGGATATCCAGGCGCAGGCGCTGCAGGCCGTGCCAGCCGGGCTGCAAGGTGCCGCGCAACTGAGTGATCTCGTGCAGCGCCTCGCTGAAATGTCCTCGCCCCTGCAACAGGCGCACGCGGCTCACGCCCAGCGACCAGTTGACCGGGTTGAAGGCCATGTTGCGGTAGTGTGCCGCCATCTTGTTCCAGTCCACGCTCTTCAACCGCTGCTCGGCGCGCTTCAGGCGGTCGGGGCCGCTGTCCTGGAGGATCAGGTTGATCTCTTCGGCCATGGCCTGGGCGAAGAAGCGCCACGACTGATTGCGCGAGGCCAGGGCCTGCATCGCCGCCAGGCTGGCCAGCGCCTCCTTCGGCCGTCCCAGCAGGCGCTGGGTGCGCGCCAGGCAGATCTGTCCCTGGGCATAGAAATCGATCGGATTGATCACATCCACATGCCCGAGCGCCCAGCCCAGGCGCTCTTCCAGCCCGTCCAGCTCGATCCTGTAGTAGGCGGTCAGGGCCTCGGTGATGGTCGGCAGCGCCAGCGCGCTCCTGGACTTCTCGAACAGCGGCCGGGCGCGCTGGCGGAGCCGCTCGATGAGCAGTTGCGCCTGCTTCACCTGGCCCTGCTCGAGTGCGAGGATCACCTCGACGTTGGCCAGTTGCATGTCCAGGTAGCGCCCTTCGAGGAAATGATTGCGCTGCTGCGCCAGCCCCAGCAGGCGCCGCGCCTGGTCGCCCTGGCCACGGACCACCTGGGCCAGCGCGGCGGTGATCAACACCGCCACTTCGAGGAAGGCAGCGTTCTGCCCGAGCTGGACCTCGACCCGGCGAGCCAGGGCGATGCACAGTTCCAGATCGTCCTTCTGCAACGCCACCACCGCCTTCACCGCCAGCGCGGAGAGGTACTGGTCGCCCATCGGCCCATCGCCGCGGCTCTCCCCCCAGCGCGCCAGCAGTTCGTCGATGATCCGGTTGGCCTCGCCCAGGCTGAGGTCGCTGGCCCGCGACCAGACATCGGTAAGGACCAGGATCGGATAGCGCTCGGCGATTTCGTCCGGCACATGCTTGCGCCAACGGTAGATCAGGCTGAGCTGGCCGCGGTTGATCAGCTCCAGTCCGCATCCGTCGACCAGCGCGGCGATCATCTCCGGGTCTTCCGCCGCACAGGCATGCTCGATGGCGAACGTCGGCATGTGGTGGTTGGTGAACCACAGGCTGGCGTTGAAATGCAGTTGCTTGAAACGGTCCGGATCGGAGTCGCGCAGGCGGTTGCGGAGGAAATCGGCGAACAGCAGGTGGAAGCGATACCACTGGCGTTCGCGATCCAGCGGCAGGAGGAACAATTGCATGGACTCCAGGCGCTCCAGCAGCGCCTGGCCGTCCTGGCGCCCGGTCAGGGCGTTGGCCAGGTCGCCGCTCAATTGGCTGGCAACGCCAAGGGCCAGCAGCGCTTCCTGCAGGTCGCCAGGCAAGCGTTCGAAGACCGCCGCCAGCAGATAGGCGCTGACCGCCTGCTTGTCGCCGTCGAGCAGGGCCATTTCCTGCACCTGCGGTTGCTGGCGCAGCCACAGGCTGACGAGATGCACGCCCACCACCCAGCCTTCGGTCTGGCCATAGAGCGCCTTCAGGCAGGGCTCGTCCAGATAGAGACCGCTGCGCTCGAGGTATTCGCGGGTTTCCTCGAAGCCGAGGCGCAGCTCCTCGAGGCCGATTTCCAGCAACAGCCCCTTGGCCCGCCAGGTAGCCAGGCTCAGCGCCGGCTGCGAACGCGTGCCCAGGGCCAGGACCAGCCCGGGCGGCGCGTACTGCACCAGGCGGTTGAGGCCGGTGAAGATGTCCGGGTTGCTAACCAGGTGCAGGTCGTCGAGCACCAGCAGCAACGGCCGCGCATAGCGATCGAGATCGCCGAGCAGGCTTTCAATCACCGCCACCACCGGGACCCGCATGGTGTTCTGCAGGTAGGTCTGGGCATCGTCGCCAAGCTGCGGCACGGCTTCGCCCAGCGCCTCGATCAGCTGCCGGCAGAAACGGGCGGGGTCGTCGTCTTCTTCGGCAAGCGAGAGCCAGGCCACCGCCTGGTCTGCTACAGTGCGCTCCCTGGCCAGGGCGGCGAGCGCGCAGGTCTTGCCGAAGCCGGCAGGTGCGGAAAACATCAGAACGCGTGAATGGGGATTGCGATCCAGCAGGTTGCGGATCGCGGGGCGAAGAGAATATTCGGCTGGCACCTGAGGCGGCACTATTCTGGAGCGCGAAAGGCTGCCGGCTGCTGGATTCTGTACTGCATCCACGGCCTGTATCCCTGTGTCATTATCATTGTGGTACGGAGCCAAATCTCCGTGGGATATTTCCATAATTAGCAGATCACCCTTCTTACGTAAACTGAAGAAATGGATCTAGGATCGACGATTCCGGCGAACTAGAATTCCTGACTGTCCCACTACCCCCACTTTCCATGCCCAGTTGTCATGTTCACCCCCTGCCCTACCATAGCGATCCAAGCTGTCTCTTTGCCATCATCCATGAGGCGCCCGGTGCGGTGATGCTCGATTCGGGTCGCCCCATCGCTACCCGTGGACGCTATGACCTTATGAGCGCCTGGCCATTGGCAGAACTGGCGCCGCTGCCCGACGAATCGGCCAACCGCTTCTTCGCCCGCCTACGCGAAGCGGCCGGAAGCCTGGGCCCCGCGCAGCTGCCAGCGCCGTACGAACTGCCCTTCGCCGGCGGTCTGCTGGGCTATTTATCCTACGACCTGGGTCGGCGCATCGAGCGCATCGGCGAACACGCCCGCGATGACCTGGGCCTGCCGCTGGCCTCCGTCGGCCTGTATGCCTGGGCGCTGATCAGCGACCACCAGGCCGGCACCAGCCAACTGGTATTCCACCCGCGATTGGACGAGCGCGAACGCCAGCGCCTGATCGCCCTGTTCAGCGAGGAAGCGCAAGGCACGGCCGGCAACTTCAAGCTTCTGGGAAAATTCCGACGGAGCATCAGCGCATCCGACTATCGGCAGGCGATCCGCCGCATCCAGGACTACATCCAGGCAGGCGACTGCTACCAGGTGAACTATAGCCAGCGCTTCCAGGCCGCTTGCAGCGGCTCGCCGTGGCCGGCCTATCGCGCCCTGCGCGAGGCCTGCCCGACGCCGTTCTCCGGCTACCTGCGACTGGCCGACGGCGCGATCCTCAGCCTGTCGCCGGAGCGCTTCCTCAAGCTCGGCAAGGGCAAGGTGGAAACCCGGCCGATCAAGGGCACCCGCCCGCGCGGCAAGACGCCCGAGGAGGACATGGCGCTGGCGGCGTCGCTGCTGGCCAGCCCCAAGGACCGCGCGGAAAACCTGATGATCGTCGACCTGCTGCGCAACGACATCGGACGCAGTTGCCAACCTGGCAGCGTACGGGTACCGGAGCTGTTTGCCCTGGAAAGCTATCCCAACGTGCATCACCTGGTGAGCAGCGTCACCGGCGAACTGGCGCCGGGCAAGGACGCCCTCGACCTGCTGGAAGGCAGCTTCCCCGGCGGCTCGATCACCGGCGCGCCGAAGATTCGCGCCATGCAGATCATCGACGAGCTGGAACCGAGCCGACGCGGCATCTACTGCGGCAGCCTGTTCTACCTCGACGTGCGCGGCGAGATGGACAGCTCGATCGCCATCCGCACCCTGCTGGTCAGGGACGGCCAGGTCAGTTGCTGGGGCGGCGGCGGCATCGTCGCCGACTCGCACTGGGAGGACGAGTACCAGGAAACCCTGGACAAGGTCCGGGTGCTACTGGAAACCCTGGAAGGAATGGCCGGGACAGCGTCCCCGGAATAGAAAAGAGCCCGCGTTCCGCGGGCTCTTTCATCGGCGGCGCGGCTACAGGCTCAGCGAACGGCTGGAAGCCTTGAGGAACTCGCGCTTGAGGTCTTCGTAGGTATGCACTGCGGGGAACTGGGGAAACTCGCGGATCACGTTTTCCGGGGCATGGAACAGGATGCCGGCGTGGGCCTCGGAAAGCATGGTGGTGTCGTTGTAGGAGTCGCCTGCGGCGATCACCCGGTAGTAGAGGCTCTTGAAGGCGATCACCGACTGCCGCTTGGGATCCTTCTGGCGCAATTGATAGCCGACCACCCGGTCGCTGTCGTCGATCTCCAGCTTGTGGCACAACAGGGTCGGGAAGCCCAGCTGGCGCATCAGCGGCTGGGAGAACTCGTAGAAGGTGTCGGAGAGGATCACCACCTGGAAGCGCTCGCGCAGCCAGTCGACGAATTCCACCGCCCCCTCCAGCGGCTTCAGGGTGGCGATCACCTCCTGGATGTCGCCCAGCTTCAGGCCATGTTCGTCGAGGATGCGCAGGCGCTGCTTCATCAGCACGTCGTAGTCCGGAATGTCCCGGGTGGTCGCCTTCAAGGCGTCGATACCGGTTTTTTCCGCGAACGCGATCCAGATTTCCGGAACCAGCACGCCTTCCAGGTCAAGACAGGCAATTTCCACAGGACTCTCCTCGAAATTCTCTGAACGATGGGGTGACGACGGACGCGGCACTCTAGCCCCTCGCCGAGGGCAAGGCAACGCCGGCTTATTCCTGGAATCAAGGTCGACAGGGGTAAATGGTTATTTAGGGCCATATGCCGCCCTTTGCTACCATTCCCGCCACAGAGCGCAACAGCGCCGCCCAGCACCAGGACCCCAGCCCGATGAGCCAGCCTTTCGACCTTCCCGCCCTCGCCTCCAGCCTTGCCGACAAATCCCCCCAGGACATCCTGAAAGCCGCCTTCGAGCACTTCGGCGACGAGCTGTGGATCTCCTTCAGCGGCGCCGAGGACGTCGTCCTGGTAGACATGGCCTGGAAGCTCAACCGCAACGTGAAGGTGTTCAGCCTCGACACCGGTCGCCTGCACCCGGAAACCTATCGTTTCATCGACCAGGTCCGCGAACACTACGGCATCGCCATCGACGTGCTTTCCCCCGACCCGCGCCTGCTCGAACCCCTGGTGAAGGAAAAGGGCCTGTTCAGCTTCTATCGGGACGGCCACGGCGAGTGCTGCGGCATCCGCAAGATCGAACCGCTCAAGCGCAAGCTCGCCGGCGTGCGCGCCTGGGCCACCGGCCAACGCCGCGACCAGAGCCCCGGCACGCGCAGCCAGGTGGCGGTGCTGGAAATCGACGGTGCCTTTTCCACGCCGGAAAAGCCGCTGTACAAATTCAACCCGCTGTCGTCCATGACCAGCGAGGAGGTCTGGGGCTATATCCGCATGCTCGAACTGCCCTACAACAGCCTGCACGAACGCGGCTATATCAGCATCGGCTGCGAACCCTGCACCCGTCCGGTGCTGCCCAACCAGCACGAGCGCGAGGGCCGCTGGTGGTGGGAGGAAGCCACCCACAAGGAGTGCGGGCTGCACGCCGGCAACCTGATCAGCAAGGCCTGAAACCGTCGATAGAGCGTATGCAATCGGGGTAAAGTGCAGGTCGAACCCCGAGCGGAGACCCAGCATGCGCATCACCATGGTCAAGAAAGTCCTCGCCAACGGCGAGGACTGCCGCAAGTGCAAGGAAGTCCGGCAACGCCTGGAACAAGGCGGCTACCTGCCGCGCATCCATCGCACCCTGGTGGCCGACGAACGCGACCCGAACAGCGCAGGCTGGATGGTCGCCGCCCAATATGGCGTAGAGACCGCGCCGTTCTTCGTGGTTCGCCACGACGACGGGCGCGAACAGGTCTACACCGTGTTCATGAGCTTCCTCCATGAAGTCCTCGAACCGCGAGCCGAGCAGTCCGCGGACGCTGATCGCGAAGCGCTGGCCAGGCTGGCCGGACGCGACAATCTCGACATGCTCTGAGGGCCAGCCATGAAAAAGCCCGGCACCAGGCCGGGCTTTTTCATGGGCCGAGGCGATCAGTAGACCGGCAGTTCGATGCCGTCGAACAACTCGTCCAGCTCGGCCTTGTTGTGGCATTGCACGGCCTTGGCCAGCAGCTCGCGGGTCAGGTGCGGAGCGAATTTCTCGATGAAGTCGCACATGAAGCCGCGCAGGAAGGTGCCGCGGCGGAAGCCGATCTTGGTCACGCTGGACTCGAACAGGTGGCTGGCGTCGAGGATCACCAGGTCGTTGTCGAGCTTCGGATCGACCGCCATGTGCGCCACGATGCCGACCCCCAGGCCCAACCGCACGTAGGTCTTGATCACGTCGGCATCGGCCGCGGTGAATACCACCTTGGGCACCAGGCCGCGCTGGCTGAAGGCTTCGTCGAGCTTGGAGCGGCCGGTGAAGCCGAACACGTAGGTGACGATCGGCTGCTCGGCCAGGGCTTCCAGGGTCAGTTTCGGCAGCTTGGTCAGCGGATGCCCGTGGGGCACGATGACGCAGCGATTCCAGCGGTAGCAGGGCATCATGATCAGGTCGCCGAACAACTCCAGCGCCTCGGTGGCGATGGCGAAGTCGACGGTGCCGTCGGCGGCCATTTCGGCGATCTGCATCGGCGTGCCCTGGTGCATGTGCAGGGAGACGTCCGGGTACTGCTTGATGAAGCCGCTGATCACGTTGGGCAGCGCATAGCGCGCCTGGGTGTGGGTAGTGGCGATGGACAGCGTGCCCTTCTTCTCGTTGGAGAATTCCTGGGCGATCTGCTTGATGCTCTCGACCTTGCGCAGGATCTCGCCGGCGGTATGGATGATCCGCTCCCCCGCCGGCGTCACACGGGTCAGGTGCTTGCCGCTGCGAGCGAACACCTCGACGCCCAGTTCGTCCTCCAGCAGGCGGATCTGCTTGCTGATGCCCGGCTGCGAAGTATAGAGGCTCTGCGCCGTGGCGGAGACGTTGAGGTCGTGGTGCGCAACCTCCCAGATATAGCGCAATTGCTGAAGCTTCATGGAGATTCCTCGAAAAGGTTGTCGCGACCGGCGATCAAGAACCGAAGGTATATAACCATATTAATGGTTTGAGGAATAAAATTAGACGTTTTTTTTGATTTTGCACGCTTTTTCACCAGCCGACTGCTGGCCTACAGGTCGCGACTACGGTGCTGCAACATCGGCACCAGGTACACCGGTACCTCCGCCAGTTGCACCAGACGCGCGGCAGTCCGGCCCAGCGGCGTGTCGAGCTGGGTGCCGTGGCTATGGCTGCCGGCGACGATCAGGTCCACGGCCAGCTTTTCCGCCTCATCGAGGATCATCTGCGGCGGGTCGCCCTGCACCACCCGCACGCTCTTGACCAGCGCCGCATCCTGGGGCAACTCGCCGAGTTCATCGCGAAACCCTTCCAGGACCCGTTTCTCGATGCTTTCCATGACGTTGTCCAGCCCTTGCGCCCGCAGGTCCTGGAGACGCTCGGTGTCAAGGTAGGTCTGCAGGACTGACTCGGCGAACAGCCCGAGGGGCTCCACCACATGGACGACATAGAGCTCGGCGTTGTAGGCGCGGGTCAGCGACAGGGCGTGTTGCAGGACATAGGGAGCATAGAGCCCCAGATCGGTGGCATAGAGAATCGAACGAATCATGCGGCCTCCTCGACAGCCTGCGCGGCGGGCCTCATTAGCAGATTAGCAGCAAGCATCCATTCTCCTAGCGTTCCCTGCTGTTTCGGGCTTTTTCCGGCCCGTTGGGGTAAATCCCTTTTCTCCCTGCGAGCGCGGCGCCGGCTGGTCGCCGCGCTCGGCCCTTCAGCGCGGTTGCGCTTCGAGGAAGCGCAACGCCTGGTGCAGCGCCTCGACCCTGGGCATCCGGTAGCCCGCAGCAGCAGCGCGGGCCAGGGGCGCGGCATAGATCGCCGCCAGCTCCAGTGGCCGCCCATGGGCGAAGTCGTGGTACATGCTCGGCCGATAGTCGGGCATCCGCTCGGTCGCCGCCAACAGTTGGTCCGCATAGCCCTCAGGCAGGATGAAGCCGCAGGCGCCGGCAGCCCCGATGACTTCCTCCATGATCGCCTCGATCAGCGACCGACTGTCCGCGTTGGCCATCAGCGGCGCGGTGCTGCTCTTCAGCAATACCGACAGCCCGTTGTAGGGGATGTTCCAGACCAGCTTCTGCCAGCGCGCCTGCTCCAGGTCGGGCATCGCCGTGGACTCCAGCCCGGACTCGCGGAACAGCGCGGCACCCTCCTCGACGATCTCGCGCCGGCGTCGCTCGTCGGCCGGTCCGGAATGATAGCCGAGATTCACTCCGCCGTAGGCCTGGTGCTCGATCACGCCCGGTTCGCCGCGATGCACACAGATGAAGCAGAGGCCGCCCAACAGATGCAGGCTTTCCGGCAGCAACGGCCGCAGCCGCTCCTCCACGCCCAGACCGTTCTGCAGCAGCAGAACCTTGGCACCCGGCGCCGCCGCTGCGCGGATCAGGGGTGCCAGTTCGTCATTGCCGGTGGTCTTGGCGCCCACCAGCAACCAGTCGCAGGGCGGCATGTCCTGCGCCGAATGGTAGGCCTGGACCGGCGCCAGGCGCCGGAAGCCATGCACCGCACTATTCAGGCTGAGTCCGGCGCGATTGACCGCCTCGAACTCGCTGCGCAGGAGAAAATGCACGTCGTGGCCGGCATGCGCCAGCATCAATCCATAGAAGCCGCCGATGGCTCCCGTACCGATGACGCCGATCCGTTGCTGCTTTGAATCCATCAGGGCAACTCCTCAGGTAAAGCGGTCGACCCCGCCAGCACCGCACCCCGCAAGGCTTCCTGGTGCAGCGGAACGTTCAGTGCGCCATGGAAGCGGCCGTCGCGGACCATGAACAGGGCCGGCAGGTGAAAAACGCCGTAGCGTTCCACCAGGCCGCCATTGCGGCCGGCGTCCACCCAGCACAGGCGCTCGATGGGCAGGTCCATCGCGGGGAGATGGCGCCGGGCCCAGCGGCACGACGCGCAGCCTTCGCTGGTGAATACCAACAGCGAAACCCCTTCCAGGGCAAGCAACTGCCGGTCGGCGTCCAGATCGGTGAGTTCCAGGGACGGCACGCTGCTGACCTCGATAGAAAGGAAGAAATGGGGCCCGACCATCATCCGTATGCTTCGGCTCCTGCGATAGCGCTGGCGCCCTCCTCGGCCAGCGGATCCGGGCAGGGCCCGCCCCTCCGCAGCACCTGCACAATATCGTCCGCGGCGGCCTCGCCTGCAACTCCGCTGGCAGCCTTGGCCCGGAGCAACGAAGAAAACGTGCGCAGAGCGGGGAAAACACCGGCGAACCGCGTCCCGCCCATTGTCTAGGCCCGGCCCGACACGTTAAGGTTCGTCTCCCCGTTTGCGAACTTCATGCCTGCGCCCTTTCGCAGGGGGCCTCCCGGCGGCCGGCGCCCGTGACCTGATTGAGTACCACGATGGCTGATTTACAGATCGACGACCTTAACGTTGCCTCCAACGAGACCCTGATCACGCCGGAGCAGCTCAAGCGTGAAATTCCCCTGACCGACAAGGCGCTGCAGACCGTGGCCCATGGTCGCCAGGTGGTGCGCGACATTCTGGATGGCAAGGACCACCGTCTGTTCGTGGTGATCGGCCCCTGCTCCATCCACGACATCAAGGCCGCCCACGAATACGCCGACCGCCTCAAGGCGCTCGCGGCCGAAGTGGCGGATACGCTGTTCCTGGTGATGCGCGTGTACTTCGAGAAGCCGCGTACCACGGTGGGCTGGAAAGGCCTGATCAACGATCCGTACCTGGACGACTCGTTCAAGATCCAGGATGGCCTGCACATCGGCCGCCAACTGCTCCGCGACCTCGCCGAGAAAGGCTTGCCCACCGCCACCGAAGCGCTCGACCCGATTTCCCCGCAGTACCTGCAGGACCTGATCAGCTGGTCGGCGATCGGCGCCCGTACCACCGAATCGCAGACCCACCGCGAGATGGCCTCCGGCCTGTCTTCCGCGGTCGGCTTCAAGAACGGCACCGATGGCAGCCTGACCGTGGCGATCAATGCCCTGCAGTCGGTCTCCAGCCCGCATCGTTTCCTCGGCATCAACCAGCAGGGCGGCGTATCCATCGTCACCACCAAGGGCAACCGCTACGGTCACGTGGTGTTGCGCGGCGGCAACGGCAAGCCGAACTACGATTCGGTCAGCGTCGCGCTCTGCGAGCAGGACCTGAACAAGGCGAAAATCCCGCTGAACATCATGGTCGACTGCAGCCACGCCAACTCCAACAAGGACCCGGCCCTGCAACCGCTGGTGATGGACAACGTCAGCAACCAGATCGTCGAAGGCAACAACTCGATCGTCGGCCTGATGGTGGAAAGCCACTTGGGCTGGGGCAGCCAGCCGATTCCGAAGGATCTCGACCAACTTCAGTACGGCGTCTCCATCACCGACGCCTGCATCGACTGGGCGACCACCGAGAAGAGCATCCGCAGCATGCACGCCAAGCTCAAGGACGTGCTGCCGAAACGCCAGCGCGGCTGAGCGAGGCGGAAACGAAAACGCCGGGCTGATGCCCGGCGTTTTTCATTGCGCGCCTGCTCAGGCGGCCGGATCGGCCTGACGCTGGCGACGCTCGATGTAACGCTCCACGTAGGAGCAGGACGGGATCACGCTGTAGCCCATGCGGTCGGCGTACTGCAGGGCGTGTTCGGTCAGCGCGGCGGCGATACCGCGACCCCGCAGCGAATCCGGTACGAAGGTCCGGTAGATGTCCAGCGTCTGCTTGCCCAGGTCCATATACGCCAGATAGGCACGATGGCCATCCACCGTCGTCTCGAACTGATGGCCGCCCACGTCATGATGGATGGACAGGGACTCGCTCACTTTGGATCTCCTCAACGGGTTCGTAACCCGACCCGCGCCTGATTGATAGGGTTCCTCGCGAGGATGCCCCCGCGTACCGGCCTTCAGCAGGCCGCCGGATAACTTCGTCCGTTCTCGTCCCGGCGGCTGAGCGCGCCTGGCGGACATCCTCGAAACGGGTGACCTGCACCGCATGCAAGGCCGGACTAACGATAGGGCCCATATTGCTGTCTTCCCCGGCCAGACTCAACCGTTTCTTCTGCCAGGAACGCGCAGGCGTCACTGGAGCCCTGCTCGGGAGGCCCGCGCAAGCACAATCGCGCATGACCCGCGGGTCAGCCAAAGCGCTTTACGCCGACGACGCCCATCAGTAAGGTCTGCGCCACTCCACCAAAAGGAATCCTGCCATGAGCGAGTTGATCAGCTACCAGTTCGAAGACGGCATCGCCACCCTGACCCTCAACAACGGCAAGGTGAACGCCATCTCCCCGGCGGTGATCGACGCCTTCAACCAGGCTCTCGACCAGGCCCTGCAGGACAAGGCCGTGGTCATCGTCACCGGCCAGCCGGGCATCCTCTCCGGTGGCTACGACCTGAAGGTCATGACCTCCGGCCCGGAGAATGCCGTCAACCTGGTCGCCGCCGGCTCGACCCTGGCTCGCCGCCTGCTCTCCCATCCCTATCCGGTGATCGTCGCCTGCCCCGGGCACGCGGTAGCCAAGGGCGCCTTCCTGCTGC
The DNA here is from genome assembly GCF_020405165.1 of Pseudomonas sp. PS1(2021). Taxonomy (NCBI): domain Bacteria; kingdom Pseudomonadati; phylum Pseudomonadota; class Gammaproteobacteria; order Pseudomonadales; family Pseudomonadaceae; genus Pseudomonas; species Pseudomonas sp. PS1(2021). Next base: position 2,778,642 of record NZ_CP084484.1, read on the forward strand.
TCTCGGCCGACTACCGGATCGGCGTCGACGGGCCGTTCCAGATCGGCCTGAACGAAGTCGCCATCGGCATGACCATGCACCATGTCGGCATCGAACTGGCCCGCGATCGCCTGCGCAAGTCGGCGTTCACCCGCTCGGTCATCAATGCCGAGATGTTCAGTCCGGCCGCTGCGGTGGATGCCGGCTTCCTCGACACCCTGGTCAGCGCCGACCAGTTGCAGGAAAGCGCGCGTGCAGCGGCCCAGCAGTTGAAGAAACTCAACATGACCGCGCACCGCAATACCAAGCTCAAGGTGCGCAAGGCACTGCTGGAAACCCTCGACCAGGCGATCGAGCTGGACAAGAAGCACCTGGGCTAAGGCCCGCTCCAGCGAAAGCCCGGTTGATACCGGGCTTTTTTTGCGCCCAATAATTACTTATTACGCAAAGGTAACTCTCCATAACTGCTATTTTTAAAAAATTATTACGAATTATCCTGATGACATTCCCAAGGAAAACCGGAGGTCATCATGAAACGCAACGTCTTCGCCGCCATTCTCCTCGGCATGGCTACCACCCTCGCAGTGCAAGCCAGCTTCGCCGACGAATCCAGCCTGATGGAAAACCGCATGGTCCAACTGAACCAGCACGCCATCGAGCAGGCCCAGCAGCAACAGGCTACGGCGCCAACCGCGAGCGACACCGATGCGCAGGGTTGAACGCCGCCTGCCAGGAACGTTTTTCTTTTCCCCGCAACCCTGAAAAGCCCGGCTCACGCCGGGCTTTTCGTTCAGGCCAGCTTTTCCTCGGCCGCCACGCCCTTGCGATAGACCTCGTAGAGAATCACCGGGATCTCCAGGTCGCCCAGGTGGCGAACCACCAGCGGCTTGACCTCGGACCAGTCCAGCCCGCCCACTCCCGTCGCCACGCAGGGCAGAGCCAGGCTGCTCACCCCTTCGCTGCGCACATAGCGGGCCAGCTCGCGCAGGGCATGGCCGACATCCTCCAGGCTCGCCTTGCCCGGCTTGGCGCTGCGACCGCTGTGCAGCATGCCCTGGGTGATCAGGTTGACGATGCACTGGGTCTTGCCCTGCTCGTCGACCCCGGCCCAGACCCAGATGCCGCCCGGCTCGGGCGCTCTGGCATGGGCGGCATGCCGGTAGTCGCGAACCATCGACGGCCAGCGTTCGCGCAAGGCGAGGGCCAGGCCGCTGTCGAAATGGTCCTGGGGCGCGATGCCGTGGGCTATCACCTGGGCCCCGGAAAGCAGAATGTCACCTTCAACTTCACGAATCATGAGCGTTTCCTTCTTGGCTTCGGGACAGGCGCTTCGTGCGCCGCCCTGCATCTTTCACCGTACGCCTTGCCCGCCGGCGCCAGTTGATGCGTATCAAGAACGGCCGGTCCCATCCGCTACGGGCCGACTAGACTGCATGCGAGGGAACCTTGGAGGCGCCTCGCCTCTCCATTGGATTCCAGCCTCGTGCCGTCTCATCCATGACAAGGAAACAACCGCCATGCCGAAATGGATTGCACTTTGCCTGATCCCGCTGTTGGCAAGCTGCGCCACCTGCCGCCAGGACAGCGACAGGGAAAAACTGCTGTACGAGAACGACATGCTGCAGGCGAAACTGATCATCGTCGCCAACGACCGCGATCGCCTGCCGCTGGCCCAGGCCCTGCTGGAGCGCGCAGCGCGCGACGACCGCAGCGGCGAGGCGGACTTCTACCAGGCCGTGCTGATCGCTCGCCGCGACGGCCAGGCCAGCGATTGCGAGCGCATCACCCGCCTCCTCGAACGTTCCGCCGAGCGACGCTACCCGCTGGCCAACGCGATGCTCTACAAGATCTACGCCGAGCCCTTCCTGTTGCCGCGCGCCGATATTCCCAAGGCCGAGACCTATCGCCAGGCCTACGCCGAGCTGCCGGTCGCGCGCAGCGGCTACCCCTCCTTCGAGCGAGCCCGGCAGGTGGTCGATCGCCTGCTCGCGCCGACTTCGTCCTGATCCATCGGGCCCGAACCCGGGCCCCGCAACCCGTACCGGTCGTTCGGCCAAAGCATCATTTCTGTCGATAGTTAATAGCGCGACAATTCGTTATCCAATCGAATTCTTCTCCGCGATCCTATGCCCATCCGAGGTATCGATCACGGAAGCCGCCATGAAACGTCGCAGCCCACGCCATTACGCCCGCAACACCGCCCTGGCCACCCTGGGTCTGTACGCCATCCTCATGCTGGTCGTGCTGAGCCTCGTCGCCGGCGCCGAAAGCGCCAGGAACGCCACACCGGACAACGACACCGCCACGACCTTCTCCAACCAGATCGGCCAGGCCCTGCCAGGCCTGCTCTCGGGGTTGAACAGTCGACGCGCCGGTTGAACGCCGGCTTCTTTCCCGGGAAACAGCATGAGAAGGCAAACACGGAAATTCTGGATCGTCGCCGCCCTGGCGATATTGACCAATGGCTACTCGCTACTCGGCCTCGCCCAAGGCTCGGCAGGCGCACTGGCGCGCACCATCGAATGCAACCAGGCGATGGTCCGCGCGCTGGCGGCCAACCTGGCGCTGAAGCTGCAGAGCGGCACCCCGCCGGCACGCCCGCAGCGCTGGATCCCGGAGCGCTTCATCCTCGACTGCCCGGCCTGAAACGAAAACGCCGCCAACCCCGGGAGGCTGGCGGCGCTCGCATGGCGCGGGGCCGGCTCAGGCGCCGGTCGGCTGGCGCGCGACGAAACGCATCATCCATTCGGCGACGACGGTGCCCTGGTGATCCCTCGCCAGGCTATCGACCCCCTTGCGATAGAGTTCCTCGCCCAGGTGCTGCTGGCGCAGTTCGAGCAGTTCGCGGGAATAGTCGTGGACGAACTCGGGATGCCCCTGGAAGCACAGCACCTGGTCGCCGATGGCGTAGGCGGCATAGGGACAGAAGTCGCTGGAAGCGATCACCCGCGCGTTTTCCGGCAGCCGGGTGACCTGGTCCTGGTGGCTGATCAACAGGGTCAGGTCCGGCAGCGCCGGGCTCATCCAGTCGGCCCGTTCGTTCAACTGGTACTGGTGGATGCCCATGCCCCAGCCCTGGCTGGCGCGCTCGGCCTTGCCACCGAGCAGCAGGGCCAGCAACTGGTGGCCGAAACACACGCCGAGGAGCTTGTCGCCGCGCTCGTAGCGGTCCAGGAGGAAGGTCTTCAGGGTCTGGATCCACGGGTCGGGACCGAAGGAGTCGGCCTTGCTGCCGGTCACCAGGTAGGCGTCGAAGCGCTCGTCGTCCGCCGGATAGCGCCCCTCCACCACGTTGTAGATGACGAATTCAGCGGCGATCGGTTGCTTGGCGAACAGTTGCTGGAACATCCGGCCGTAGCCTTCGTAGCGCTCGATCAGCTCGGGACGAAGGATATCGGTTTCCAGGATACAGATGCGGAGCGACATAAAGACTCTCTGAAGAAGTGGGGTTATTGTCGTTTTCGTTTGATTTAATTAACACAGGAGCGCGGGCAAGGGAACCGTCGCCCTGGCCTCGAAAGGAATATCCGGACGATTCGCCAAAAAACAAGCAGCCGGCAGAAAGATTCCCGAGACGCCCAGCCGTAAAGAAATCTGCACAGGAGACGGAAGGACTCCCCATGCCCGGAACCGCCACGTAAACTGGCGGTTTTCCCGCGAGGCACACGCCATGTTGCTCAAGGCAGTACGTAACGGACTGGGTCAGGCGATTATCCTCGCCGACTTCGTCAGCCGCCCCCGCAAGCTGCAGCGCAGCGCCGAGGCTCAGGCCGAGGTCGAGCGGGCGCTGCGGAACCTGTCGCTCTACCAGTTCCGCGCCTGTCCGTTCTGCGTGAAGACACGCCGCGCCATGCACCGGCTGAACCTGCCGATGCAACTCAAGGACGCAATGAACGATCCGCAGGCCCGCCAGGCTTTGCTGGAAGGCGGCGGCAAGGTCAAGGTGCCGTGCCTGCGCATCGAGGAAAACGGCCAGGTGCGCTGGATGTACGAATCCAGCGAGATCATCGCCTATCTGGAAGGTCGTTTCGCCAACGCCTGAGCGGCCGATCAACGGCCCCCGGCCGCGTCCAGGGGCAGCCGGTGGATCAGGAAACGCGCCGGCACCTCGCCCTCGCGCCCCGGCAACAGGCGGTGGCGAATGCGGGACTCGCTGACATAGGCGCAACCCTGTCCGGTGACGGTCAGGTTGACCGGCGACTCCAGGCCCTCGCGTATCACTTCGATGCCGCGCCGCCCTGGAGCGAGCGGCTCGGCGATCCGCAGCACCTTGCCGGCGCCGCTGCGGATGGCGTTCTCCAGCACGATCAGCGAGCCGTCCGGAGCCAGCGCCATGCCGTCCGGATTCTCCAGCGTTCGGGGCAGCTCCATCTCGCGCAGCCGCGGACGCGAGGCGACCCCTTCGACGACATGGATCGCCCCGCTACCGAAGTTGCCGACCAGCAGGGTGTCGTCGTCCACCCGGACGATGCCCGCCGCGCCCAGGCCGCCGGGGCCGGCCAGGCGGCTGTCGCGCAGCAACACCTGGAACGCCGGTTCCCCGGGCCGCAACCGCATCAGGCTGCCATCCCGGGTTTCGCTCAGGTAGACCGTTCCGTCGGGCGCCACCGCGAGATCGTTGCCCATCCCGTCGCCGGGCAGGGTCAGATATCGGCGCACGGCACCGGTCGCGAGATCCAGGGCGAACACCCCATGCGGCCGGCGCCGGCCAGCGGGTAGGAAGTCCGGCGAATTGCCCCAGAGCAGGCCACGCGGCTCGTCCAGCCGCAGCGCGGTGGCAGCGAAGATCGCCAGGCTGCCGGCGAAGAAGGTTTCCCACTCGCCCCCGGGAGGCTTGCGCAGGATGCGCCCGCTGGTGACCAGGCCGACGTACAGCGTTCCATCGGCGGCATGGGCGATGCCGTTGGGATACCGGGCCCCCGCTGGCAGGACGATGCTCGTCGCGGCGCAGGACGGCTCGCGCTCGCCCGGCGCACGGGCGAAAACCGGCAAGACGGTCGCCGATACCATGGATACCAGCAGCAACACGGAAGCCTGTCGTCTCATCATGCTTTCTCCGTCGATGTGCGCCCTACCAGCGCGGGGTCCGGGCGCGCACCGTGAGCGGCGCCTCCAGCGTGGCGCACTCCTCTTCGGCGAGGTCCAGCGTCAGCGCCGCGAGGGCATCCTCGAGGTGATGCGGCCTGGACAGGCCGACGATCGGCGCGGCGACACCGTTCCGGCCAAGCAGCCAGGCCAGGGCGAGTTGCGCCGGTGGAAGCCCGCGGGCAGCGGCGAGTTTCTCCAACGCGCCAAGGGTCGACTCGACTTCCTCCCTGCCGCCGTACCAGCGCGGGGCCTGTTCGTCCGTCCGGGTCCGCAGCGTGCCGGCGCTTCGCGCTCCGGCCAGCAGCCCACGCGCCAGCGGCGACCAGGGCGTCAACGCGATCCCCTCTTCCCGGCACAGCGGCACGAGGTCCTCCTCGTCCTCGCGAACGATCAGGTTGTACTGGCTCTGCATCGAGATGAATTGCGCCAGGCCGTGGTGGCGCTGGAAGGCGAGCATCTTCATGAAGCGCCAGGCCGGCATCGACGAGGCGCCGAGGTAACGGACCTTGCCGGCACGCACCAGGCTGTCGAGGGTTTCGCAGGTTTCCTCGATCGGGGTTTCCGGATCGAAGCGATGGATCACGAAGAGATCCAGGTAGTCCGTACCCAACCGCCGCAGCGAGGCATCCACGCTGGCAAGCAGATGCTTGCGCGACAAGCCGCAGGCGTTGGGCCTGTCGCTCATGGGAAAGAACGCCTTGGTGGCGATTACCAGGTCCTCGCGCTGCGCGAAGTCCCTGAGCGCGCGTCCGAGGATCCGCTCACTCTCGCCGGTGGAATAGATATCGGCACTGTCGAAGAAGTCGATCCCGGCTTCCAGCGCCTCGCGAATGAACGGACGCGCCCGTTCCTCGTCCAGCACCCATGGACGCCACGCCGGATCGCCATAGGTCATGCACCCCAGGCAGAGCCGGGAGACTTTCAGGCCGCTATTGCCAAGACGGACATGCTGCATCGTACGACCTCGTCGGAAGGCTCTGAAAAGAGCGGTTTCCCCGGTCCACCCTGTTCATGAGCCAGGTTTCCCGACGATGCTATATTGCTGCCGAATAGCTAACTATCCTGGAAAAATCTCTTTCACTGATCGAGTTATTTTAATAATCCAATGAAAAAGCCCGATCTCGCCGGTCTCGCCGCCTTCGTCGCCATCGCTCGCGAACGCAGTTTCCGCCGCGCCGCCGCCACCCTCGGCGTAACCCCGCCGACGCTCAGCCACACCCTGCGCGAACTGGAAACCCAGGTCGGTATCCGCCTGCTCAACCGCACCACTCGCAACGTCTCGCCGACCGAGGCCGGCGAGCACCTGCTGGCACACCTGGACCCGGCGTTCGAAGACATCGCCGCCGCGCTGGACAGCCTTAACCGCTTTCGGGAAACGCCTCACGGCCTGGTACGAATCAACGCACCGCGAAACGCCATCGGTCTCGTCCTCGCGCCACGTTTCGGCGAACTGGCCCGCGACTATCCCGGCATCACCCTGGAAGTGGTGGCGGACGAGGGTTTCGCCAATATCGTCGAAGCCGGTTTCGACGCCGGCATCCGCCTCGGCGAAGACCTCCAGCACGGCATGCGCGCCGTGCGGGTCGGCCCGGACCTGCGCTTGGCCATCGTCGCGACCCCGGCCTACTTCCGACGGAAAGGCAGGCCGGGTAGCCCGGAGGAATTGCTCGGCCACCGTTGCATCGGCTGGCGCAAGGTGTCTTCCGGAGAGCTTTACAAATGGCAATTCAGCAAGGGCACGAAAGCGCTTTCGGTGGCCGTGAGCGGACCGCTGGTCCTCGACGACCCGCGCCTGATGCTACAGGCGGCGCTGGCCGATGTCGGGATTGCCTTCGCCATCGAGGAGGAAGTCGCCGAGCACCTCGCCGCCGGCCGCCTGGAACGGGTCCTGGCGGATTGGTGCGCCCCCTTTCCCGGTTTCCATCTCTATTATCCGAACCGCCGCAACCACCCGGCGGCGTTGAGCGCCGTGATCGACCTGCTGCGCTACCCCGGCGAGGAACACCCAGGTCCCGCGTAGGCACATCGGCGGAAGCGCCCGTGGCGGCCTGGAGGCAAGCATGGAGGCTGGCCTGTATCGACGCACGGCGTAGGGCGGATAACCGCATCGCGGTTATCCGCCGAATCTCGGTATATCGGCGGATAGCGCCTGTGGCGCTATTCGCCCTACCAATGGCGGCTGGAGGCAAGGGCCTGTACCGACGCGCGGCGTAGGGCGGATAACCGCATCGCGGTTATCCGCCGAACCTCGGCATATCGGCGGATAGCGCCCATGGCGCTATTCGCCCTACCCCTGGCGGCCTGGCTGGCAAGAACCAGGGGATACCGGGGTGGCGTCATCCGCCGCGGTACACGACCACGAGAAAGCCGGCCCGAAGGCCGGCTCTCCATGCGACGCCAGGACTCAGAACAGCTCGCCCTTCGCCGCCTTCTCCAGCAACAGCGCCGGCGGCTCGAAGCGCTCGCCGTACTGTTCGACCAGGTATTGGGCGCGGGCGATGAAGTCCTTCAGGCCGTACTGGTTGATGAACTGCAAGGCGCCCCCGCTCCAGGCGGCGAAACCGATACCGAAGATCGAGCCGATGTTCGCGTCGGCGGTGGAGTGCAATACCCCCTCCTCCACGCAACGCACGGTCTCGATGGCCTGGATGAACAGCAGGCGGTCGCGTACGTCCTCGGCGGATATTTGCGCATCGGGCTTCTCGAAGCGGCTCTTGAGTTCCGCCCAGAGATGTTTCCTGCCGTTCGCCGGGTAGTCGTAGAAGCCGGCGCCGGCCGCCTTGCCCGGGCGCTTGTACTCATTGACCATCAGGTCGATCACGGCGAACGCAGGGTGCGTCGGCAGAGCCTTGCCCTCGGCCTCGAGGTCGCGGGCGGTCTGGTTGCGGATGTGGGTCATCAGGCTCAGGGAGACTTCGTCGGAAATCGCCAGCGGCCCCACCGGCATACCGGCCTGGCGCGCCTGGTTGTCGATCATCGCGGCGCTCACGCCTTCGCCGAGCATGGCGATGCCTTCGTTGGTGAAGGTGCCGAATACCCGCGAGGTGAAGAAGCCGCGGCTGTCGTTGACCACGATCGGCGTTTTCTTGATCTGCAGTACGTAGTCGAAACCGCGCGCCAGGGTTTCGTCGCTGGTCTTTTCGCCGCGGATGATCTCCACCAGCGGCATCTTGTCCACCGGGCTGAAGAAGTGCAGGCCGATGAACTTCTCCGGCCGCGCCACCGCCTGGGCCAGACCGGTGATCGGCAGGGTCGAGGTATTGGACGCCACTACCGCATCGGCCAGGGCATGCTTCTCGGCCTCGGCGGTGACCTTGCCTTTCAGCGCGCGGTCCTCGAAGACCGCCTCGATGATCAGGTCGCAGCCTTCGAAGTCGGCTTCGCTGACGCTCGGCACGACCCGCGCGAGGAAGGCGTCGCGCTTCTCGGCGGACAGGTGCCCGCGCGCAACTTTCTTGTCCAGCAGCCTGGCCGAATAAGCCTTGCCCTTCTCCGCCGCTTCCAGCGAGACGTCCTTGAGCACCACCTCGATGCCGGCCGCCGCCGATACGTAGGCGATGCCCGCGCCCATCATCCCGGCGCCGAGCACGCCGACCTTTTTCGTCGCCCGCACCGGATACCCCTGCGGCCGCGACTTGCCGGCGTTGATCTCGTTGAGCTGGAACCAGAAGGTGCCGATCATGTTCTTCGCCACCTGGCCGGTGGTCAGCTCGGTGAAATAGCGCGCCTCGATCAGTTGCGCGGTGTCGAAATCGACCTGGGCGCCCTCCACTGCCGCGCACATGATCTTCTCGGGCGCCGGGAAGCAACCCTTGGTCTTGTCGCGCAGCACCGACGGTGCGATGGCCAGCATCTGCGCCACGTTGGGACTGGCAGGCGTACCGCCGGGAATCTTGTAGCCGGCGCTGTCCCAGGGCTGCTTCGCCGCCGGGTTGGCGAGGATCCAGGCGCGGGCCTTCTCCAGCATTTCCTCGGGGCTGTCGGCCAGTTCGTGGATCAGCCCGGCCTTGAGCGCTTCCGCCGGACGCACCTTCTTGCCTTCGGCGAGGTACGGCAGGGCTTTCTCCAGGCCAAGCAGTCGCACCATGCGCACGATCCCGCCGCCGCCCGGCAACAGGCCGAGAGTCACCTCCGGCAGGCCGAGCTGCACGCCGGGATTGTCCAGGGCGATGCGGTGGTGGCAGGCCAGGCAGATCTCCCAGCCGCCGCCCAGCGCAGCGCCGTTGATCGCGGCGACCACCGGCTTGCCGAGGGTCTCCAGGCGCCGCAGTTGGCCCTTGAGTTCGAGGATGCCCTGGTAGAAGGCCGGGGCGTCGGCCTTGGTGACCTTGATCAGCTCGTTGAGATCGCCGCCGGCGAAGAAGGTCTTCTTCGCCGAGGTCAGCACCACGCCGGCGATCCCCTCTTTCTCCGCCTCCAGCCGCGCGATGGTCTTCGCCATCGCCTCGCGGTAGACACCGTTCATGGTGTTGGCGCTCTGCCCGGGCATGTCCATGGTCAGGACGACGACGTTGTCCTGGCCTTTTTCGTAACGGATAGCGTCAGTCATTCCGGTTCTCCCTTCACACGCGCTCGATGATGGTGGCGATGCCCATGCCACCGCCTACGCAGAGGGTGGCCAGGCCGTAGCGCAGGTTGCGCCGCTCCAGTTCGTCGAGCAGCGTGCCGAGGATGATGCAGCCGGTGGCGCCGAGCGGGTGGCCCATGGCGATGGCGCCGCCGTTGACGTTGACCTTGCTTTCCGCCACGCCCATGTCCTTCATGAACTTCATCACCACCGAAGCGAACGCCTCGTTGACTTCGAACAGGTCGATGTCTTCCACCTTCAGACCGGCCTTGGCCAGGGCCTTGCGGGTCGCCGGCGCGGGGCCGGTAAGCATGATGGTGGGGTCGGTGGAGGTCACCGCGGTAGCGACGATCCGCGCCCGCGCCTTCAGGCCCAGTTCGCGGCCCTTGGCCTCGGAGCCAATGAGCATGGCGCTGGCGCCGTCGACGATCCCCGAGCTGTTGCCCGGCGTATGCACGTGCTCGATGCGCTCGACCTGGCTGTACTTGCGCAGCGCGGTGGCGTCGAAGCCCATCTGCCCCATCATCTCGAAACTCGGTTTGAGCGCGGCGAGCCCTTCCAGGGTGGAGTCGGCGCGAATGAACTCATCGTGGTCGAGCAGGACGATGCCATTCTGGTCGGCGACCGGCACCAGCGACTTGCCGAACAGCCCTTCGGCGCGGGCCTTGGCGGCCTTCTGCTGGGAGCGCAGGGCGAAGGCATCGACATCGGCGCGACTGAAGCCTTCCAGGGTGGCGATCAGGTCGGCGCCGATCCCTTGCGGGACGAAGCTGGTGTGCAGGTTGGTTTCCGGATCCAGTGCCCAGGCGCCGCCGTCGGAGCCCATCGGCACGCGTGACATGGACTCGACGCCGCCGACCAGGACCAGGTCCTCGAAGCCGGAGCGTACCTTCATCGCCCCCAGGTTCACCGCCTCCAGGCCGGAGGCGCAGAAACGGTTGATCTGCACGCCGGCAACCTGTTCGTCCCAGTCGGCCACCAGCGCCGCGGTCTTGGCGATATCGGCGCCCTGGTCGCCCACCGGCGTCACGCAGCCGAGCACGATATCGTCGACCTGGGCGGTATCCAGGTCGTTGCGCCGCTGGACCGCGCGCAACAGCCCGGCCATCAGGTTCACCGGCTTGACGCTGTGCAGCGCGCCATCCTTCTTGCCCTTGCCGCGGGGAGTACGCACGGCGTCGTAAATGAATGCGTCGGTCATGGCGGTCTCTCTTATCCTGTTCTCGTCCGGCCGAGCGGGCCTCCGCCTACCTTAAACAGGCTCGCCGGCGGGACAATGACCGAACCGCTCAGGCTGATTGACCGCCCAGCTCAGCCTGCAACGCCGGGAAGATAGCACCGTGCCATCTTTCGACCGGAAACCCGGACACCGGACGAACGGTCGAGACGCACGCCAGAGCCGTCACCACGCTGTCATATAGAGGGAATATGTCTAGACCGCAGCAGCTTGTATCCAAGTGGTCTAAGCCCGCGCAGGCCGGGGCTTAGACTGATTCATGCAAGCGTTCGAAAGGGAGGTCGACGCCGGGGATGCCGGGCCGACCGAAGAGTACGCCACTGCGTGGCAAGCCGTTCCGCCGGGCCGTAGCGCGGAGCAGGCAGCCACCCGACAACAAGAAAGGCAGACAGGCCATGTTGAACGAGCAGCCAAAAAGATGGCGGCAAGCGAGCCTCATCGTCTTCGCCACCACAGTCATCCTGATCCTTCCCAACCTTAACAGTCTGATCCGCTAGGGCACCCGCTGCCTGCACGCTGCGCACCGCCTCGCGGTCAGCGCAGCGCAGGCAGCCACCAGGTCAGCAGCAGCGGAATGAAGGCGAACGACAGCAGGGTCGAACACAGCACCAGGCTGGCGACCTGATCCGGCGAACGATTGCCGCGCAAGGCGTAGAGATAGTTGAACACCGCCACCGGCATCGACGACTGCACCACCAGCACCCCCTGCGCCAGCGGCGGCAATTGCAACGCCAGCGCCACCGACCAGCCCACCAGCGCCCCCAGCAGAAGACGCAGGCCGCCATAGAAGAAGCCATTGCCCAGTTGCCGCGGGCGGATGCTGGCCAGGGACACGCCGAGGGTGATCAGCATCAGCGGAATGGTCAGCCCGGCCATCAGGTCGACGGTATTCGCCATCCAGCGTGGCAGTTGCAGGTCGAGCCCCATCAACAACAAGGCCAGCAGCACGCTGAGCAGGATCGGATTGCCCAGCAGCGAGCGCCAGGAGCGCTCGCCGCTCATCCAGAACACGCCGAGGCTGAAGTTGCCGATCGACATGATCAGGTAGAACGCCACCGCCAGGGTCATCCCCGCCTCGCCGAACGCATACAGGCACACCGGCAGGCCCATGTTGCCGACATTCGGGAAGCTGTAGGCCGGCACCAGCACCTGCCACTCCTGGCGCCCGAGGCGCGCCGCCGCCCAGCCCAGCGCAGCCATGCAGACGCAGATCAGCGCGCTGGCCAGGGCCATCCGGCCGAAACTGTGCAGGTTCACCCGGGTATGCGCCAGGGTGGCGAGGATCAGGCATGGCGAACCGATGTTGAACACGATGCGCGAAACGAACTCGGTCGGATAGGCGTGTCCGAGACGGACCCAGACGTAACCGACACCGGCGCCGAACAGCACGGGCGCCATCACGGCGAACAACTCGGCGAGCACGGGAACCCCTTGGTTAGCCAGCTATGCAATGGCCCGCATGCTACCGCGAGGCCCCCGTTCCGTGCCAATCTCTCGCTCCATGCCATAACCGGCGGATGCACGAGGAACCCGCATGCCTGTCACTCTCCCGCGCCTGGCGTTGCTAGGTGCCCTGCTCTTCCCTGTGGCTGCCGCCTGGGCCGCCGAGCTCCGCCTGGAACTGCCGGGGGGCACGCAGACCTGGAGCAGCGAAGAACTGCTCAGGCATCCGCAGGCCCGCGACCTGGACATCCCGGCCGACGTCGCCTACCGCCGGAACATGCGCTACCGCGCCGTGCCACTGGCGGCGTTGTTGAAAGGCGTGCATCCCGAAGACCATTTGCAGGCCGTGGCCAGCGACGGCTTCGCCGCCGAGTTGCCGGCCGCCCCGCTGCTCGCCGAACAGGGCTCGCAAGCCTGGCTGGCGATAGAGGATCCGCAGCGCCCCTGGCCGCCGCTGGGCGCGGGCAAGCCGTCCGCCGGGCCGTTCTATCTGGTCTGGAGCAAACCCGAGGAAAAACGCATCGGTCCGGAGCAATGGCCCTTCCAGGTCGTCCGCATCCGCTACCAGTCCCCTCTGGCCGAACGCTTCCCGGCCCTGCTGCCGGCCGCTGACGCCAGCGCGGAGGTGCGCGCCGGCTTCGCCGTGTTCCAGAAGAACTGCCTGGCCTGCCACCGTCTCAACGGTGCCGGCGACGCCCAGTTCGGCCCGGACCTGAACCTGCCGTACAACCCCACCGAGTACTTCCAGCCGCAATTCCTCGCCCGCTACATCCGCGACCCGCAGGCGCTGCGGCAATGGCCGCAGGCGAAGATGCCGGCGTTCCCGGAACGGGTGATCGACGACCAGGAGTTGCGCCAGTTGATCGGCTACCTGCGCCACATGGCCGGCCGCAAGGCGGGCGCGGCCGGCTGAAGCGGCGTCAGATGTTGTACGCCGAGGGCGGCGACGGCAGGCGCTCCAGCAAGTCGTGCAGGCCGGCGCTCCACTGGCGGCGGATGGCGCTGAAATAGGCGTCGTCCTCGGTGACCCGGTAGCCCTCCGGCAGGATCAGGCTGTCGCGGTGGTAGACCAGCAGGTCCAGCGGCATGCCCACCGAGAGGTTGCTGCGGATGGTCGAGTCGAACGACACCAGCGCGCAGCGCAGGGCCTGCTCCAGCGGCGTGTCGAAAGTCAGGTTGCGGTCGAGGATCGGCTTGCCGTACTTGCTTTCGCCCAGTTGCAGGAAAGGCGTGTCCGGCGTGGCCTGGATGAAGTTGCCCTGGGGATAGATGCTGTACAGCGCCGGCGGTCCGCCGGCGATCTGCCCGCCGACCAGGAAGGAACAGCTCAGGTCGGTATTGCCGGCCAGATTGCCGCTGTCGCGGGCCAGCACCTCGCGGGTGGTCTCGGCGACCAGCGCCGTGGCGTCGTAGACCGAGGGCACGTTGAGCAGGCTGGCGCCGTCCCGGCGGATGCGCTGCTGCAGCAGGTTGATCACCGATTGCGAGGTCGCCAGGTTGCCGGCCGTCTGCACCACCAGCAGGCGCTCGCCGGGCGTGCCGAAGGTGAACAGCTTGCGGAAGGTGGCGATATGGTCGATCCCGGCGTTGGTCCGCGAATCGGAGGCGAACACCAACCCATCGGCCAGGTGCATCGCGACACAGTAGGTCATCTCGAATCTTCCTTATTCCGTCCGTCCCCGCCCCTCAAGCGTAAAGGCAATCGCCGATAACGCCAGGCGCGCAATGGATCGTCACTGTTGCTGCACCTGCAGCAGCGGCGCGCTGACCAGCACCCTCGCATGCATCTGCTCGCAACCGCCGCCACGGCGCAAGCCGCGCACCGGGCAGGCATCGAGGTAGTCGAGGCCGACGGCCAGCTTGAGATGGCGCTCCGGACGGCCGAGCCGGTTGGTCACGTCGAAGCTGTACCAGCCGTCGCCGAGCCAGGCCTCGGCCCAGGCATGGCTGGCCAGGTGCGTATCGTCCTCGGTGTAGAGGTAGCCGGAGACGTAGCGCCCCGGCACGCCCTGGCTGCGGACGCAGGCGAGGAAGGCATGCGCATGGTCCTGGCAGACCCCGGCGCGTGCGCCGAAAGCCTCGATGGCGGTGCTGTCGACGCGGGTCGCCCCCGGCTGGTAGAGGATATGCTCGTGCAGCGCATGCATCAGGTCGAGCAGGCCGCCGCGGTCCTTGCGGCCGCCCATGGCGCGTTCGGCGAAGGCGCGCATCTCGGCATCGGCGCCGGTCAGGCGGGTGCTGCGCAGGAACGGCAACGGCGACTGGCGATCGTGCTCCACCTCGCGCTCCTCGTCGATCTCGACCAGGCCGTGGGCGGCGATCAGGACCGACTCATGCGGTTCGTCCAGGGTCAGGACGTGCAGGATGTTGCCGTACGGATCGCGCAGCGGCCGCGCCGGGCGCGGCAGGTCCAGGCGCCAATCGACCACGTGCTGGCGCTCGCTGTCCTGCGGGGTCAGGCGCAGGTACTGGATGCTGGCGCGCACCCGGTCTTCGTAGCGATAGGTGGTGTCGTGGGTGATCGAGAGTCTCATGCGGCCTCCAGGTAGGAGCTGTGAATGGCGTTGGCCAACTGGCGAACCAGCAGGATGTAGTCGGTGATCCAGGTATGCAGGCCCTGTTCCAGCACCTCGTCGATGCCGGTGTAGCGCACCCGTGCCTCCAGCTCGGCGGCCAGGCGCTGCGCCGGCCGGCCGTTGACGCCGGGCAGGCCGGAAAGGATCTCGCTCAGTTCCTCGATGCAGGACAGCAGCGAACGTGGCACGTCCTCGCGCAACAGCAGCAATTCGGCGATGTTGCGCGCGTTGGGCGAGGCGCGGTACAGCTCGGTGTAGCCCTCGAAGGCGGATAGCGCCCGCAGCAGCGCGCTCCACTGGTAGTAGCCGCGCGCGGTGCCCTCGTCCGCCCCGGCGAGCGCCGCTTCGCCCTGGGTCTGGTAGCGCGCATCGAGCAGGCGCAAGGTATTGTCGGCGCGTTCGATGAAGGTTCCGAGACGGATGAAGCGGAACGCATCGTTGCGCATGCTGGTGGCGAAGGTCGCGCCGCGGAACAGGTGCGAGCGGTCCTTCACCCATTCGCAGAAACGACTGATGCCATAGCGCAGGATGCCCTCGGCGGCGATGCCGCGCATTTCCAGCCAGGTGGCGTTGATGTTCTCCCACATGTCCAGGGTGATCCGCCCGCGTACCGCATGGGCACTGGCGCGCGCTGCGGCCAGGCAGCTGTAGATGCTCACCGGGTTGTCCGGGTCGAGGGCGAAGAAACTCAGCAGGCGCTCGGCGGCCAGTTCGCCGTGGCGCTCCAGGTAGGCGTCGAGGGTGCCGGTGATCAGCAGCGGCATGGCCAGTTCGTCCAGGCCGCCGCCGTTGCGGTCCTGCGGCAACAGCGACAGCGAGTAGCTGACGTCGAGCATGCGGGCGAGGTTCTCCGCGCGTTCCAGGTAGCGCGACATCCAGTACAGGTCGGAAGCGGTCCGGCTGAGCATGCTTATTCCTCCACCACCCAGGTGTCCTTGGTGCCGCCGCCCTGGGACGAATTGACCACCAGCGAGCCTTCGCGCAACGCCACCCGGGTCAACCCGCCAGGCACCAGGCGAACCCGATCCGGCGCCGACAGGACGAACGGCCGCAGGTCGATATGGCGCGGCGCGACGCCGCTCTCGACGAAGGTCGGGCAGGTCGACAGGGACAGCGTCGGTTGCGCGATATAGGCCTCCGGGCGAGCCTTCAGGCGCTCGCGGAACAGCTCGATTTCCTCCCGGCTGGCCGCCGGTCCGACCAGCATGCCGTAGCCGCCGGAACCCTGGGTCTCCTTCACCACCAGCTCCGGCAGGTGCGCCAGGACGTGCGCCAGTTCCTTCGGCTTGCGACATTGCCAGGTCGGCACGTTGTGCAGTAGCGGGTCTTCGCCGAGGTAGAAGCGGATCATGTCCGGCACGTAGGGATAGATCGACTTGTCGTCGGCCACCCCGGTACCGATCGCGTTGGCCAGCACCAGGTTGCCGGCCCGGTAGGCGGCCAGCAGGCCGGGCACGCCGAGCAGCGAATCCGGGTTGAACGCCAGCGGGTCGAGGAAAGCGTCGTCGATCCTTCGGTAGATCACGTCCACCGGTTGCGGTCCGGCCGTCGTGCGCATGTAGACCCGCTCGTCGCGGACGAACAGATCGGCGCCTTCGACCAGTTCCACGCCCATCTCGCGGGCGAGGAAGGCGTGTTCGAAGTAGGCGCTGTTGAAACGTCCCGGCGTCAATACCACCACGCTCGGCGATTCGACGTCACTGGCCCGCTTTAGGGTGTCGAGCAGCAGGTCCGGGTAGTGGTCGATCGGCGCCACGCGCTGGCGGACGAACAGCTCGGGGAACAGGCGCATCATCATCTTGCGGTTTTCCAGCATGTAGGAAACACCGCTGGGCGTGCGCAGGTTGTCCTCCAGCACGTAGTAGTTGCCGCTGCCGTCGCGGACCAGGTCGACCCCGGCAATGTGCGCGTAGACGTTGCCCGGCAGGTCCAGTCCCTGCATCGCCAGTTGGTACTGGTCGTTGGCCAGGACCTGCTCGGCAGGAATCACCCCGGCCTTGAGGATGCGCTGTTCGTGGTAGAGGTCGGCGAGGAACAGGTTCAGCGCCTGGACGCGCTGGATGCAGCCGGCCTCGATGTGCGCCCACTCCGCCGCGGGAATGCTGCGCGGGATGGTGTCGAAGGGGATCAGGCGCTCGGTGCCCTGCTCGTCGCCGTACAGAGTGAAGGTGATGCCGGCGCGGTGGAACAGCAGGTCGGCTTCACGCCGGCGTTGCAGCAGTTGCTCTTCAGGGGTGTCGGCCAGCCAGCGAGCGAATTCCCGATAATGCGAGCGGCATTCGCCGCCAGCATCGTGCATCTCGTCGTAAAACATGCGTGCCATGCCGGACTCCTTGTCGTCACGAACGATGGGGAACTCGCAAAGCCCGTGCCAGCGCGCGGATCACGGCTCGTCGGCGATTCGCAGGGTCGGCGCGGCGGGTTCGCCCCAGTCTGGTGCATCCTGCCCACAAGGAGAGGAAGGGCGCCCCGTTCGACGGCATGCGCGCCCCGCGGCCACGGACCGGCATCGACCTGCCGATCGCGAAGCGACCTGTGGGACCGATAAGTCTAGAACAGACCCGGAAGGGAGACGGCTTATCCCCTCCCTTCCATGCAGACAGCCGTCTCGCTCGAACGAGCGATAAAGCGGACCGGCGGTAGTGCCAGGGGGGCGCCCGCGGCCGGGAAGGTCAATCGATCAGCGACAGCCAATGACGGTAGAAACCCTCGGCCACCCGATTCAGCCCGGCAATCCTGGCAGGCAACCCGGCCAGCATGTCCTCGGCGGATTGCTGGCTGGGCTGGGAGGGATCGAGCAGGTGCGGCCAGCCGGCGATCCAGCGCCGCACCAGTTCCTCGGTCATTTCCGGATGGCCTTGCAGGCCGAGTACGTGACCACCCCAGGAAAACCCCTGGTTCTCGCACCACGGGCTGGACAGCAGGCGCTCGGCGCCCTGCGGCAGGTCGAAGGCATCGCCATGCCACTGGAAGATCGAGAAGCGCTCCGGCAGCCCGGCCAGCCATGGACTGTCGCGGCTTTCCCGCTGCATGGGCTGCCAGCCCATTTCGGTGTAGGGCTGTTGCCGCACCGTCGCGCCCAGGGCGCGGGCCAGCAACTGGCCGCCGAGGCAATGGCCGATCAGCGGGATGCGCCGCTCGATGAAGCGACGCAGCAGCGCCAGTTCGTCGCGCAACCAGGGCAGGTCGTCGTTGACGCTCATCGGCCCACCCATGATCGCCACCGCTCGCGGGCGTTCGGCGTCGAGACCGGCGAGTTCGCCGAGGTCGGCGCGGATCACGCGGAAGTCCAGGCCGCGCTCCGCCAGCACGGCACCCAGATGGCCTGGCGGACAGAACTCGGCATGGGTCAGGATCAGAATATCGCTCATGGCTTACCTCCTTCCCCAGTCTGAAGGAAAGCCTTCGAGGAAGGAAAGCCCGACGCAGGAGCCCCGGCCCGGGATCGCGGCCGGGGTCCCGCCGCCGTCACGGACGCAGCGAAGTGACCTCCTGGGTCACGCCCCACCCGTCCAGCACGCCGCCCAGCGGCACCACGACTTCCTCCAGGTCGTGTTCGAAGGCACCGATGGCGGCATGGGTGGCGTACATCACCTTGCTGACCTGCAGGTTCCAGGAGCCATCGTCGCGAGCGACGACCTGGGCCCTGAGCGACTCGCCGCGAAACTGGCCCGCGGCCTGGCGGGCCTCCCGCTCACTGGGAAAGATGGCGAAGAAGTCGATGGGATGGATGCGCGCGAAGTCGAAGCCGCCTTCTTTCATGCGACGCAGGACATTCACGCTGACATCATCCGAGAAGGGCTTTTCCATGAGACGCACCTCCTGTCGAGACATTCAGAAAGTTCACCGATTCCCCATTCAGCTGAAGCCATCGTCGGCGATCATGAGAGTTTTTTGATCAAGCCAGAGGAAGATCGGACGACCATGGCTTCTTTCAGGGTAGCGTCAACCTGCCAGCGCTGCCGAGCTTTCCGCCGCCTGCCCCGGCGGGCGGCGACCGGCGGCAGACAAAGCGCTGTACAAAAGGCCCGGCCGTTGAGCAAGATTCCGCCTGCGCCGGCGACCGTTGGTCCTGCCCGATGGCATTGGCGAAAGCGACTCGTGCAATAATATCAGGTTGATATCAACCACTTCTCTCCCGCTATCCCGTTCGGACGCTTTCATGCTTATCAGCAGCTACAACCAGGTTCTTGTCGCCTTTTCCCTGATTGTGGCCATCCTGGCGTCCTACACCGCTCTCGACATGGCCGGCCGGGTGACCCTGGCGAAAGGCCGCGAGGCGCTCTCCTGGCTGATCGGCGGCGCTTTCGCCATGGGCTTCGGCATCTGGTCGATGCATTTCGTCGGAATGCTCGCCTTCAGCCTGCCGATCCCGCTCGGCTACGACCTGGGCCTGACCCTGCTGTCGCTGCTGCTGGCCGTCGGCAGTTCGGCCTTCGCCCTCTGGCTGGTGTGCCAGGCGGAACTCCCCTGGCAACGCCTGGCGCTGGGCGCCCTGCTGATGGGCAGCGGCATCGCCGCCATGCACTACACCGGGATGGCCGCCCTGCTGATGATGCCGGGGATCGTCTACGACCCGCTGTGGCTCGGCCTCTCCATCCTGATCGCGGTGATCGCCTCCGGCGCCGCGCTGTGGATCGCCTTCCGCCTGCGCCATGGCAGCCGGCGCATCGTCCTGGTCCGCGCCGGCGCCGCCCTGGTGATGGGCTGCGCCATCGTCGGCATGCACTACACCGGGATGGCCGCCGCGCAGTTCCCCCTGGGCAGCTTCTGCGGCGCCGCCGGCCGAGGCATCGACAACGGCTGGCTGGCGGTGCTGGTCATCGTGATCACCCTGGCGGTGATCGCCATCGCCCTGATCGTCTCGGTGCTGGACTCGCGCCTCGAGGCACGTACCTCGGTGCTCGCCACCTCCCTCGCACGAGCCAACCGCGAGCTGATCCAGTTGGCCCTGCACGACAACCTGACCAAGCTGCCCAACCGCATGCTCCTCGACGACCGCCTGGAGCAGGCGATCCAGCAGGCGATCCGCGACGATCGCCGGTTCGCCGTGCTGTTCATGGACCTGGACGGCTTCAAGGCGGTCAACGATGCCTACGGCCATCACCTCGGCGACCTGTTGCTGATCGAAGTCGCCGAGCGTATCCGCGCCAACGTCCGCGCCCAGGACACCATCGCCCGCCTCGGCGGCGACGAGTTCGTCCTGCTGATCGAGGCCCGAGAGCCCGCCGACGCCGCGACCCTGGCCGAGAAGCTGGTGAAGCGGATCAGCCAGCCGTACCAGATATCCCGCCACGAGGTGCGGATCTCGGCGAGCATCGGCATCGCGCTCTACCCCGGCGACGGGCAGACCCGCCACGAGCTGATGATCAATGCCGACGCGGCGATGTATCACGCCAAGGACCAGGGACGGAACGGCTACTGCTTCTTCGAGAGTTCGATGAACGCCAACGCCCAGGAACAGTTGCAACTACTGCATGACCTGCGCCAGGCCCTGGAGCGCCGGCAACTGGTCTTGCACTACCAGCCCAAGGTACTGGCGCCGAACGGACCGATGATCGGCGTGGAAGCGCTGCTGCGCTGGGAGCATCCGCAACACGGGCTGATCACCCCCGGCCAGTTCCTGCCGCTGGCGGAAAAGACCGGCCTGATCGTGCAGATCGGCGAGTGGGTGCTCGACGAAGCCTGTCGGCAGATGCGCCTCTGGCTGGACGGCGGACATGCGGACTGGAACATCGCGGTGAACCTTTCGGCCCTGCAGTTCGCCCATGCCGGCCTGGTCGACTCGGTACGCAACGCACTCCTGCGCCACAGCCTGGAGCCCAGCCACCTGATCCTCGAGGTGACCGAATCGACCGCCATGCGCGATGCCGATGCCAGCCTGGTGATCCTCGAGCAGTTGTCGGCGATGGGCGTCGGCATCTCCATCGACGACTTCGGCACCGGCTACTCCAGCCTGCTGTATCTCAAACGCCTGCCGGCGAGCGAACTGAAGATCGACCGTGGCTTCATCAACGAGCTGGCCCACGACAGCGACGACGCCGCGATCGTCTCGGCGATCGTCGCCCTCGGCCGCACGCTGAACCTGAAGATCGTCGCCGAGGGCGTGGAAACCGAGGCCCAGCAGGAGTTCCTGACCCGCCTCGGCTGCAATTCGCTGCAAGGCTTCCTGCTCGGCAGGCCGATGCCGGCCGAGCAGTTGCTCGCCAGCGTCGCCTGAGCGCCGCCAGCGGCGCGCCACGGGACCTGTCAGAACCGGCAGATTCGCCCATCGCCGTCTCGTTGACTTCCGCCCGCGCTGCGAACACCTTATGTCGCGCCCGCCGGGCGGCATGCCGCGACATGTCACGCCGCCACGACGAGCGTCTATCCAATAACGAGAAAACATGCATGAACAGGCTGTGTGTACTGGGGCTTCTCATCGGGCTGAGCGGGAGCCCGGCACTGGCGGCTGGCCAGGGCGAATCCGGCAATCCGCCGGCCACCGACAAGGAGCGTTTCATCGCCAGCCTGATGGCTCGCATGAGCAACGCGGAAAAGATCGGCCAGCTACGCCTGGTCAGCGTCGGCGCCGACCATCCCAAGGAAGCGCTGATGGCGGATATCCGCGCCGGCAAGGTCGGCGCCATATTCAATACCGTGACCCGCCCGGACATTCGCGCCATGCAGGACCAGGTCCGCCATAGCCGCCTGAAGATCCCGCTGTTCCATGCCTACGACGTGGCCCACGGCCACCGCACCATCTTTCCCATCAGCCTCGGCCTCGCCGCCAGCTGGGACCCCGAGGTGGTCGCCCGCAGCGCGCGGATCTCCGCCCTGGAAGCCAGCGCCGACGGGCTCGACATGAGCTTCTCGCCGATGGTCGACATCACCCGCGACGCGCGCTGGGGGCGGGTCTCGGAAGGCTTCGGCGAAGACACCTACCTGACCTCGCTGCTGTCCGGCGTGATGGTCCGTGCCTACCAGGGCTCCAACCTGGCCGCCCCGGACAGCATCATGGCGGCGGTCAAGCACTTCGCCCTGTACGGCGCGGCCGAAGGCGGCCGCGACTACAACACCGTGGACATGAGCCTGCCGCGCATGTTCCAGGACTACCTGCCGCCCTACAAGGCCGCGGTGGACGCCGGCGCCGGCGCGGTGATGGTCTCGCTGAACACCATCAACGGCGTGCCCGCCACCGCCAACCGCTGGCTGCTGACCGACCTGTTGCGCCAGCAGTGGGGCTTCAAGGGGCTGACCATCAGTGACCACGGCGCGGTGAAGGAACTGATCAAGCACGGCCTCGCCGGCAACGAGCGGGACGCCACGCGCCTGGCGATCCAGGCCGGTGTCGACATGAACATGAACGACGATCTCTACTCGACCTGGCTACCGAAGCTGCTGGCGGCCGGCGAGATCGACCAGGCCGACATCGATCGCGCCTGCCGCGACGTGCTGGCGGCGAAGTACGACCTCGGCCTGTTCGCCGATCCCTACCGGCGCCTGGGCAAGCCGGACGACCCGCCGTTCGACACCAACGCCGAGAGCCGCCTGCACCGCCAGGCCGCCCGCGAGGTGGCTCGCGAAGGACTGGTCCTGCTGAAGAACCGCGACGGTCTGCTGCCGCTGAAGAAACAGGGGCGGATCGCCGTGATCGGCCCCCTGGCCAAGAGCCAGCGCGACGTCATCGGCAGTTGGTCGGCAGCCGGCGTGCCACGCCAGGCGGTAACCGTCTACCAGGGCCTGGCCAATGCCGTCGGCGAGCGTGCCACCCTGCTCTACGCCAAGGGTGCCAACGTCAGTGGCGACCAGGCGATCCTCGACTACCTGAACAGCTACAACCCGGAAGTCGAGGTCGATCCGCGCTCCGCCGAGGCGATGCTCGAGGAGGCCTTGCGCACCGCGCGCGACGCCGACCTGGTGGTCGCCGTGGTCGGCGAATCGCAGGGCATGGCCCACGAGGCCTCCAGTCGCACCGACCTGCGCATCCCGGCCAGCCAGCGGCGGCTGCTGAAGGCACTGAAGGCCACCGGCAAGCCGCTGGTGCTGGTGCTGATGAACGGCCGACCGCTGTCGCTGGGCTGGGAGCAGGAAAACGCCGACGCGATCCTGGAAACCTGGTTCAGTGGCACCGAAGGCGGCAACGCCATCGCCGACGTGCTGTTCGGCGAGCACAACCCCAGCGGCAAGCTGACCATGTCCTTCCCGCGCTCGGTGGGCCAGGTTCCGGTCTACTACAACCACCTGAACACCGGCCGGCCGATGGACCACGACAACCCCGGCAAATACACCTCGCGCTATTTCGACGAAGCCAACGGCCCGCTCTACCCGTTCGGCTACGGCCTCAGCTACACCGAGTTCAGTCTCTCGCCCCTGCGCCTGTCCAGCGAACGGCTGGCCCGCGGCGCTACCCTGGAAGCGCGGGTCACGCTCAGTAACAGCGGCAAGCGCGCCGGCGCCACGGTGGTCCAGCTTTATCTGCAGGACCCGGTCGCCAGCCTCAGCCGTCCGGTGAAGGAACTGCGCGGGTTCCGCAAGGTGATGCTGGAGCCCGGCGAATCGCGGGAGATCGTCTTCCGCCTCGGCGAGGCAGACCTGAAGTTCTACGACAGTCAGCTCAGGCACACGGCCGAGCCGGGCGAGTTCAAGGTCTTCGTCGGCCTGGATTCGGCGCAAACCGAAAGCCGCAGCTTCACCCTGCTCTGAAGGCGCCGACCGCACCGCCAGCGTCGCCGCCGCGGGCGAACGGCAGCGTCTCAGCCCTCGGCCCGGAGCCAACGCCCGGGCCGGGGGCGGCGCCTGGTTCCCTCAACCGGCGTCCCCTTCCTCCTCGCCGCTCCGCGCCACGCTCTCCGTCAATGCGGCCTGCAACGCCGCCAACTGGCTGTCGAGCGAAGCGTCGATGATCCCGATCTCGGTTTCCAGGATGCAACCGCCCTGGTCCAGCCGGGCATCGCCGACCACTTCCAGGTAGCCCACCTCGGGGAAATCCTTGAGCACCCGGGCGACCTGCTCGCGCACCGCGGCCAGTTGTTCCGGCTGGACGTGCAGGATCACCTGCTTCTGGTTGCTCACCAATGCCAGTGCCTCGCGCGTGGCCGCCAGGGTCAGCTCGACAGCGTCGTAGTGGCGCAACACCTTGCGCACCGCCTGCAGCACCACCTCGCCAAGCTGGCGATCGACCTGCCGGTAGTAGCGATTGCAGCGCAGTAGCGTTTCCTGGATCAGCCCGGCCTGGCGCAGACGCGCCTCCTCCAGTCCGGCCTCCCAGCCCAGGCGCTTCTGCTCCTGGTAAACCTCGTGGGCCTCGCGCTCGATTTCGGCGGCACGCTCGCGGGCCGCTTCCACCAGGCGGTTGGCGCTGAGGTAGTCCTGGTAGTCGCGGGCGCGCAACAGGGCCTGCCCGGGGGCCAGCCGTACGCGACTGGCGTCTAGTTCAACAAATGGAAGCATTCATCGCTCGCTTGTCGGGCGACCTTCAGGCACAGGGTCCGCGCCAGGGATCGCCGTTGTTCGTCGAAGGTCCAGTCCGCCGGGGCCGGCATGGCCTCCAGGCGCAGGCGCAGGCGCCGCGAGAAACCGCAGTCGGCATCGCTACAGGCGGCCAGCCAGAAAGCCAGGCCGCAGCGCCGGAAATAGCCTTCTTCCGGGTTTTCCGGCAAGGCCCGCTGCCAGCCGGGTGGCCAGCGACCGATGAGCAGGTCGAGCTGCTCCAGGCAGAAACGCTGGCCCTGTTCGCCGATCTGCGCGCGGATGCGCCGTACCCGCGCACCGTCCAGCACCTGCCGCAAGGCCTGGCCGTGCAGCAACGCGCCGAGCCAGCCCAGGGTCCGTTCCAGCGCCGCCTGCGGGTAAAGGGCCAGCCCGCCCAGTTGCGCGGGCATGCGGAACGCGCAGTCCAATTCCAGTTGCTCCAGCAGCCAGGCGTTGAGAACGCTCTGTCGCCGCCAGTCCGGCAGCGCCGGCAGCAACCGCAGCAATACCGCGGGCAGGTGCGACTCGTGGATGTAGCGGGCCGGGCAGAAGCGCAACTGGTAGGCCGTCAATGGCATCGCGCCGCTCAGCCCCGTTGCCGGCGCCAGAAGAACTGCGCCAGGTTGCTCGCCAGCAGCAACGCCAGCAGCAGGCCGAACAGACCGAGCAGGCGTCCGCGCGAGTGCTCCGCCACCTGGATCGAGAAGACACTCTCGAAGCGTGGCGCCAGCGGGACCTGGCGGACCCCGGCCGACGGCACCAGCACCACGCTGATGCGGTCGTAGCTGAGTCCTTCGATGCCGTTGTTCACCAGTTGCTTGATCTGCGGCACGTAGGCATCCAGTTGCACGTCGGCGGCGTGCTTGATGAACACCGAGGCCGATGCCGGCGAGGACTTCCTGCCCAGTCCGTCGCGCTCCTCGGGCAGCACCACATGGACCCGCGCCACCAGCACGCCATCGATCTCGGAAAGGGTATGGGAAATCTCCTGGGCCTTGGCGTAGTTGAGCCGCGCGCGCTCTTCGATGGGCGAGGAAATCAGCCCGTCCTTGGGAAACACATCCTTCAGTGTGGAGAAGTTCTCCCGCGGATAGCCCTTGCGCTTGAGCACCTCCACCGCCTCGGCGATATCCGATTCCTCCACCAGCAGGCGCACGGTGCCATCCTTGTCCGCCTGCTTGTCCGCGGAAACACCCTCCGAACGCAACAGCGCCAGCATCTCGTTACCTTCCTTCTGGCTGATCCCGGTATAGAGTTCGACCTTGCACCCGCCCAACGCCAGGACCAGCGCCAGGAGCGCCATGCGCGACAGACCTTTCACCGTTCGCCTCATTGGGTCTTCATCAGGGTTTCGACGTTCTGGCTCATGCGCCCGACGGTCTTGGCGATCAGCTCTTCCTGCATGGTGATGCGCATCAGCGACCACTGCATCTGCATCAGGCTGTTGGGATCGTCGCCGGGCGTCGACAGCTCCACCTGCAACTCCTGCTTGGCCTGGCTGAAACGCTCCCTGATCTGCCCCAGTTCGCTGAGCAGGTCGCCGCCCAGGCTGCCGGCACCGCCCATCGCCCGTTCGAACTCGGCGACGTGGGCCGCGCCGGCCGGGCCGCCGGAGAGTTCTTCGAGACTGGTGATCTGCGCCTGGGCGCCCATCCGAGAGATATCCATCATGACTCCAGGTCGAGTTTGTGGCTGTTGCGCACGAGGTTGTCGAGCATGCCGTTGAGCGGGATCAGCACCTGCAATTCTCGACGCGCCAGTTGCGCCAGGTATTCGCCGCCCGGCGCATGCTCGACTGCACCGAGCAACTGGAGGAGAAAGGTTTGCTGCTGGCGTCCCAGCGGCAGTTCCGCACGGAGCATCGCCTTCAGCTCCAGGCGGTCCGCCTCCAACCCTTGCAGCGGCTGGGCAAAGCGCTGCAGCAGGCGCT
Organism: Pseudomonas sp. PS1(2021); assembly: GCF_020405165.1. Taxonomy (NCBI): domain Bacteria; kingdom Pseudomonadati; phylum Pseudomonadota; class Gammaproteobacteria; order Pseudomonadales; family Pseudomonadaceae; genus Pseudomonas; species Pseudomonas sp. PS1(2021). The sequence continues at coordinate 2,804,915 of NZ_CP084484.1, forward strand.
CGCCGAGAGCGCCGTTCTCCAACCCGGCCAGGCGGCGTCCGGCCGCCGGCGGCTCGCCGCCGAGGGCCTGCTCGAAAGCCAGCACCTGATCGACAGCCGGCAGGTTCGCCGCCTTTGGACTGGCCGACGGATAGACGGCGAATCCCGGCGGCGTGTCGATGCGGCTCATGTCCGCACCTGGGCGCGCATGCCGGCGGCGAAGTCGGCCAGGGCAGGATCGCTGCTGCCGCCCAGCCCGGCCAGCCTGCGGTCCAGCGCGGCGCCCAGCCCCAGGTGCCACTCGCACAAGGCGAACCAGGGCTCCAGCGCCGGCCAGGGATTGCCATGGGCGAAGGCCAGGGCTTCCTGATAGCGCCCCTGGTTGGCCAGGCTGGAAATCCGGATCAGCCGCGCCGCTTCGTCCTGTCCGAGGCGCTCCAGCCACTCGGCGATGCACAGCGCCTCTTCGTGGCAGTGCTGCCCGCTGCCGGCCAGCGCCAGTTCCGCCAATTCGCGTATCAGTGAAGTGTCCATGTTCAGATCTTCTGCAGGATGCCTTGCATCAGGTCGCGCAGCGCACGGGTCACCGTCGAGTTGATGTTGTAGATGACCGACCACTTGTTGATCTTGTGTTGCAGCTCGGCCAGCAGCGCCGGGTTATCGGCATTGTCGGTCCCCTGCAAGGCCTTGATCGCTTCGTTGACGTCCTTGTTCGCTGCGTTGGCCTGCTCCTTCAGGGCATTGGCCACGGTATCGAGGGTATTCCCCGGGTTGGGGTTGAATATCTGCGCCATGCTTAGTCCTCTGTGAGCTGCGAAAGAATGCCGAGACCGCCTTCGAGGGCCCGGGCCTGCTGTTGCAGGAACTGGAAGCGCTCCGGGCCGGCGCCTCTGGCCAGTTCCCGGCGACACTCCGCCAGCGCCGCCTGCAGACGCTGCCGGAGCGCTGCGGCATGCGTGCCGTCAGCGACCGACAGTCGCGTTTCCAAGGCTGTCATCATGGAGCACCTCCCCTTTGAGATTGATGATGAAACGCTGCTTGCCGCGGGCCACCAGGATCGACTCCGGCTCGATGGCGAGGATTCGCACACCGCGGGATGTCGAGGCGCCCACCGGGTATTTCTGGCCGTCGCCAAGCACTACATAGGGCACCCGCCCCAGCGACACCGAGCGAATCGTGAACTCCAGTTCGTCGCCGCTGGCGCGCTTGCCGCGACTGAGCAGCTCCAGGCTCGGGCGGTTGCCGAATTCCTGCTGGAACTCGCGCTGCAGGCGGTAGAAGGCGCTGAGCTGGACCTCGTCGAGCGTGCCGCTCAACTCGATGCGCTCGCCGCGCTCGCGGAAACTCAGTTGCCGGTCGAGGCCGGCGTCCGCCAGCAGGCGCTCGAGGCGGCGCAGGTGCGAGCCGGCCACCCGGACCTGGTTTTCCACCCCGAGCAGGCCCGGCACCTCGGACTCCAGCAATGCGTCGATCCGCGCCCAGCGTTCGTCCTGTTCCGCCAGTTCGCCGTTGAGCCGGACCCAGCCAGGCTTGTCCGCGTTGCTGCTGAGGATCTGCCGATAGCCGAATTTCTGCAGGATGAAATCCACGCCCTGGCGAATGTCTTCCATGCTCCGTGCTTCTAGTCGGTAGTCCACGCCGCTGCCATCGAGGTAGCGCTGTAGCGCCAGGCGCCGGGCGTTGTCCTCCAGGTAGCCACCGAGCAGGAGACTGTCGCCCTGGCGCTGCACATCCACCTCGCTCATGCCCTGCTCGCGCAGGTAGGCGCGCACCTTCGCCAGGGGCTCCTCGCCGGCCATGCCGTGCTGGCGGGCCGACCAGGGTTCGACGAGCATGCCCAGCAGACACAGCGCCAGCGCCAGGCTGACGCCGAGCAGCCAGGCCCCGCCGGCACGGGCGGACGACTTGCGGCGCACTGGCGCGGTCTGCACCTCGGCTTCGGGGAAACGCTCGGGAAAACTCCGCTGCGGGTCGCAGAATGCCCAGCGCAGCGGGCCGCAGGTCTGCCCGGCAAGCGCCTGCAGGATCGCTCCGGCGACTTGCGCCTGGCCGTCCTGGCGAGGCTCGCAGCCCTCCGCCCACTCCAGCAGGCGCACGCCCTGGGCATCGACCTCGAGCACCAGGTGGACTGCCGCGATGCCCTCGTCGAGCAACACCAGGTCGGCCTGCAACGGATCGCTGCCAAGCGCCACCCGGCCCTCTCCGAGCGAGACTTCGGCGCCCTGGTTCAGCCCGCTGTAGAAGCGGATCTTCCAGGCCATGCTAATTCCCGCGCTCCGCGCCGACGCACCAGGCGCCGTCCTTGGGACAGGCGCCGTCGGTCACCCGCCAGCCCTCCTGCGCACCCATCCGGCAGGGCGTGAGGAACGAACCCTGGCCGGCCTGGCGCAAGCGCTCCTGTTCGGCCCTGGCCGGCGCCAGCGCCTGGCAGCGGGCGCTACCGAGCAGCTTGCGCAACGACAGGCTCTGGTTCGACAACTCGTCGATTTCAAGCAGGCCGCCGCGCAGGTCGCGACGGTTGTTCAGCGCCAGGTAATGGCCGACGCCATCGTCGATCAGCCGCGGCTCGATGAGGAACAGCCGCACCGAGCGGCGCACGGTGTCCGCGGTAGTGCGGAACAGCGCGCCGAGATAGGGAATGTCGCCGAGCCAGGGTACCTTGCGCTGGCTCTGGCTCAGTTCGTCGCGGTAGATGCCGCCGATCAGCAGGCTCTGGCCATGGCCCACGCGGGCGATGGTATCGATCACCGTGCGGTTGATCGTGGGGATCTTGTCCAGGCCGGCGCTATTGGGTTTCTGGCTGCCGTCCTCGATGTGCAGGCTGAGGCTGATCTCCGGCGTATCGCCGAGAGTCACCACTCGCGGCGTCATTTTCAGCATGGTGCCGTAGGTGATCGCCTTCAGCTCGGCCACCCGCTCGCCCGTGACCCGCACATAGTAGGTTTCGCTCTGGTCGAGCACCGCCTGGGTATTCTCCTGGGTCAGCAGGGTCGGCCGGGATCCGATCTGCGCCTGTCCCTGGCTCTGCAACAGGGTGACCTTGGCCAGCAGGAAATCCAGCCCGCGACTGTCCACCAGGCTGCCGACCGCCCCGTTACCGGCGCCGCCGCCCTCCTCGCTATCCTGGCCGGTGGTGCGGATCTGGATCGACTTGTTGTTGCCCAGGCGAATCCCGGCGCTCCAGTCGACGCCCAGCTGGGCGAGGTTCTCGGCATTGATGTCGATGATCGACAAGCCGACCTCGATCCGCGCCGAGGGCCGGTCGAGGGCTTCGATCAGGCGGCGATACATGGGCAACCGGTCCTTGTGGTCGCGCACCACCACCGCGTTCAGCGACGGTTCCGCCTGGACCACCGCATGGCTCGATTGCGGTCCCGGGCGCAGCTTGCCCGGCTCGTCGCCCACCGCAACCACGTTGGCATCGCTGAGCACCCGCGAGAGGATGCTGGCGATGCCCGGCGCCTCGATCTCGTCGTCGCGGTACTCGATCTTGCGGTCCTCGGCGACCGCATAGCGCAGCGGGAAGATCTCCACGCTGAGGTCGCCGGTCTTTTCGCTGCGCAGGGTGTATTGCTGCTCCAGCACCTGGGCGGTCTGCTCGACCAGTTCGAGATAGCGCCCCGGACCGGACACGTGCACCAGCCGCCCGGAAGGGTCGGCACGCCAGCCGAAGCGCGCCTCCCAGATACCGGCGGCGGTCAGCGCGCGCTTCAGCTCGGCCTCGCCGACCTGCTCCAGCCTCACCAGCCGCGATTGCATCTCGGTGGTCTTGAATACGTACAGCACGGTGCCGTCGTAGTACCAGCCGAGGTTGTAGAGGGAGGCCATCAACTGCAGGAAGGCCTGCGGGCTTTCCAGGTCGAAGCGACCGCTGACCTGGTCGTTGACCTTGTCGCTGACGATCACCGAGGCATCGTAGTTGGCGCCGAAGTTGGCCAGCACGTCGCGCAGGCTTTCGCCCTGCGCCACATAGTCGTAAGGCAGGCTGGGCCAGTCCAGCGGCTGCGCGCGCAAGACCGCGCCAGGCAGCAGCGCCAGCAGTCCGCCGATCAGCAGGCGGCGCATCAGGGACGCCACACCGGAGCCTGCGGCGGCAACCCGCGGGGCAGCGGTTCCAGCTCCGGCGCCAGCGCCTCGAGCAGCCCCACCTGGGCGGCCAGGGCCCGTTCGAGTCGCTCGGGATCGAGGCCGTCGAGGCCCAGCCGCGCCTGCAACAGCAGGCGCCCGTCCGCGTCAGGACAATGGCCTGGGGATAGCGCCGACTCCAACTGGCGACCCGCGACAACAGCGCCCGCAGCAACCCCTGCTGGTCGCGCTGCGGGTCCAGGGGGGCGTGCTCCAGCGGGCTTTCCAGCAGCAGGTCGTCGCCCTGGCGCAGCAACAGGACGCTCTGTCCGTCGATGCGCAGGTGGTACGAACCCGTCCGATCGGCAACAAAGGGCCCTTGGCCCAGGCGAGTGGCCAATCCGCTCAACAGATGATCCATGATTCCTCGGTAGGGCCGGCTTTCGCCGGCCGCTCAGCTCTGCCAGTAGAAGTGATCCTGTGCCTGGCACAGGTTGCGTTCGTGCAGCCAGGCCTGGACGGCGTCCGCCGCGCCGACGTCGTCGTCCAGCCGGCAGAGAGGTTGCCAGAGGCATTCGAGGACCTCGGGGATCGGCTCGAAGCCGGCCAGCCCGCCGCTGGCGAGCAGCGTCGCCATGCCCCGCTGCCAGTTCGGCCAGGCGCTCTTCGCCAGTGCCGAAGCCGTCTCCAGCTTGCCGGCCAGTTCGGCCACCTGTTCCTGGGTGCGCGCCTGGCACTTGGCGACCCTGGCCAGTTCCTCGCGGGCCTGCTCCGGCTCCAGCTCGGCCACGCGGGACCAGAATTCGGACTTGACTCGCAGTTGCCGGGACTGGGTCTCCAGCTCCACCAGCGACAGGCGCCAGCCGGGGATCGCCTGGTCGAGCAGGCTTTCCCACCAGCCATAGACCGGCAGCAGGACCCAATCGATCATCGACTGCGGCACGGCGAGGTTGACCCGGTCGCCCAGTTCGGCGCACCAGCCGTCGTCGTCCTGCGCCGCGCAGAGGAGAATCTGCCGCACCTCTTCGCGCCCCAGCGCCAGGCCGCGCGCCAGGCGCTGCTGCAACCACTCGCAGCGGAACAGTTGCTCCAGCCGCAGGCGCGGCAGCATCCGCTGCAGCAACGCCAGTTGCCGCGCACTGATGATTCCGGACTCACGATACAAACTGCTCGATGCGTAACCCGGCACCCGACCCCGCGAGCGGGCGTCCGAGCCCACCACGGATACCCGCCTGCCGGCGAACACCGCTTCTCGGGAGTACTGCTTATCGTCTTCCTGCTCCATTCTCTGCCTTGGCTTCCTCACTACATTGCGCGCTCGTCAGAGCCTGCAATTTGGGCCGATTCTACTCATGCAGCCGCTACCGGGCTTTCAAAAAACGTCAGTTATTTTTAGCCCGGCATTCGTCCTTCCCCTGCCGCGAGCGGCTCGGTGTGCAGCCGAAACGGCGGCGATAGCTCTGGGTGAAATAGGACTGGCTGGAAAAGCCCGCCTCCATGGCGATGTCGACGATGCTCATGTCGCTGTTGAGCAGCAACTGATGGGCATAGAGGATTCTCCGCTCGCTGATCCAGGCGCGCGGCGAAACCCCGTAGACACTGCCGAACAGCTCCTTGAAGGTGGTCAGCCCCATGCCGAACTCGCGGGAGAAGTCGGACAGCTTCCACTCGTTGAGGTAGTGCTTCTCCATGAATAGCTGCAGACGCTCGACATGCCGGTTGCTCAGTTGCCGCAGGACCGACATCAGCAGCGGCCCCTGCGGACTGAACGCGAAGAGCATCAGCAACTCCTCGATCTTCAGGCAGGCGAGCATCGGCGGATGCTCATGCACAAGCAATTCCTTCAACCCCTTGACGCAACCGGCCAGCAGAGGCGTGGCAGCGAACGCGATGATGCCCGGCACGGGCTCGTCGCAACGCTCGACTTCACTCAACAGCGCGCCGAAGCGCTGGACGAAGCCTTGTAGAAACTGGGCAGATAATGGAATCCAGAGTATTCGGCTGTCCTTTCCCTTGGTACTTACGACATAGCTTCCGCGGCGGACGAAAAGCAACTCGCCAGGCGCCAGGCAAAAAGTGGAATCGATGTCCTGGACGGTCAGTTCGCCCTCGAGCAGAACATATACGCCCTCTTCCTTGTTTACCCTGTATTCGAAAGTTGGAATGTTCCAATGACAAGACGTTATCTGCTTTCGGCCAAGAGATTTGGCTCCTTGCATATTATAAGAACCCCAACACTTCCCGTCGTACCTTGAATGCCCCGCCTAGCGGAGAGGCATGAATACGCTCCGTTTTATTGATTTTCAAAGCCATGAGCACGGAGTCGATTTTATAATAATCAGGATTATCCGACGTGCGCTGATTCGCAGAGCGAGTCGGCTTCCGCCAATTAATCCAGCCTTCTTTAGAAGCGGAACAAAAGTACCAGTTTTATTATTCGAGACCTTCCCTGACAACGAACGAGACTTGCACTTCTTTAATCTCCATACGCACTTTCCGAAACAGCAGGCAATGTATCAATCGTTGCCAGATCTTTCTTCCGGGCGAGCGGCCGTACAATTCGGAAAACAGTCGCGCCGAACCAGCCGGACCCGCTCATCGACGCCCGCCGCCACCCGCTGCCAGGCGCTCGCCTGGACCGCCGCGACGCCCACCCAGGAAAGCTCGGTGCGTAGGTACAATGCCTCGCCCTCCAACCTGTCGACCTCCAGATCGAACGCATAGCGCAACGGCAACCCGGACACCCGGTAGCGCCGCTCGGCAATCGTTTGCATCCTTCCCTGAACGACGGCATACAGGTGCAGCCTGAGTTGCGCCTGGCGCGCCTGCAGGGAAACGCCGCCCACCGAACCGCCCACCGTCACCTTCGGCGACATCGGCGCGGGCTGGCTGACGCAACCGCCGAGCAGCAACGCCAGCGGCAACAGCATCCAGCACCTCACCTGCGCCGGACCGTGCGCGCCTCCAGCGGCGTGCCGTCGCCGTCGGCGAGGCGCTGCAAGGCCTGCTCGCTGCGCGGATCGCCAGCCACGTTGCGCGCCAGCCAGCGCGCCAGCCCGGCCACGCTGGAACGGTCGTCGCCGCGAACGGCCGCGCGGGTCACCGAACGCCCCTCGAAATGCCCCACCGTCTCGGCTCCTGCGTCTTGGGACGGCTGCACCGGCGAAATCGATTCGATTTTCATGGGGCCACTCAAACCCTCATGCCGACCGCAGCGACCGCCTCGCGATCGCTGTCGCACGGCAGCAGGCGTTGCCAGAACTCGGCGTGGTCGAGCAGGTTGGCCAGGGTCGCCTCGAAGCATTCGAGGGTCAGTTGCGCTGCGAGAATCTGCGCATACAACTGGACCTTCCCGGTCAGCTCGTCGAAGCCGAAATGCAGATCGAAACGGTGCCAATGGCGGTTGAAGCTGGCGAGCTGGCGAAAGATCCCCTCGCCCAGCACATCGATGCCCGCCACATCGGCCTCCAGCAACAGACGCTCGCGCTCGGCGAGCAGCAACAGGGTGACGCCCACCTGTTCGTCGAACAGGAGGCTCGCCATGCCCTCCTCGTCGAGGGACAGGGAAGGCAAACCGATACGGCCTGCGAACTCGGCAAGCAGTCGGTTGACCTTGCTCGTTAAATCCATGGGGGCGCCTCCTAAAGCTCAGCGCATGCTAGCACCGGGCTATGCATCGCTTTTGTCACTGAGAGACTTTTCTTTTAAGAAAAAAGCCACATCGCTGTGGCCTTTTCCTCCCGCGCGGAGACGGCTCAGACCACTCCGGCCGCCGCACGCCAGGCCTGGTTATGGCTCTGGGTGTACTGCTGGATGAGCTGCAGGACGTCCTTCATGAAGCCGGCATCGAAGCTCATCTGGTCCTCGACCTTCTGCTTCTGGCTCTGCCCGATGGTGGCGTTGACCTCTCCTTCCCGGGCGCTCGCCTGCGATTCGCCCTGGCGCACCTGGACCGAGGCGTTGGCCATCTGGACGAAGGACTGGATCACCGTGTTGGCCACCTGCAGGGCGCCGTTGCGGCTCTCGAAGGCACGGCCCGCCGCACGCAAAGCCACACTGTCCTGCACCTGGTCCGCCGCCCAGACCTTGCCGACGATCTTGCGATCCTCGTCGGAGGTCTTGCCAAGCGCCTGCATCTTCGCGTCGATCAGTTCGTTGCGCCCATCGATGTTCTTCTGCAGGGTCTTCTCCTGACTGATGGCCTTGCCGTTCTTCAACGCGCCGAGGCTGCCGACCACCGCCGAGGCCAATGCGCCGACGCCAGCGATCACCGCCATGGCGATCATCAGCGTGGCGCCGCTGCGCATCTCGTCCACCTGCGCCTTCTGCGCGTGGATGATCGACTGGTTCTCGTTGTCGCGCTGGAGCACGCCCAGCTCGCGCGCTTTCTGCGCGATGCGGAAGAGAATCAGCAGAAGCTCGACGCTGCTGTCCAGCTCGCTGCCGGCCGCTTCCATGCGCACCGGGTCGAGCACCTGGCGCGGAGCGTTCAGTTCGACCCGGTCGGCCCGCGCGGCCGGCACCTGCGGCAGGTCCGCAGCCGCTTGCGGCGTGCCGACGGAACGCCCGGCGGCGCCGGGAGCGATCGGCTCGGAGGGGATCGCGGCCTGGGTAGCCGCCAGGGAATATTGCGTGTCGATCATGTGACGTCTCCTCAGATCGCTGCCGGTCGGCTGGACAGGTTGTGCAGGGTTTCACCCTTGGCCTGGAGCATGGCGAAGATCCGCTCCATGATTTCCTGGAATGCTTCCAGCATGCGGCTCAGCTCTTCCTTCAGGCGCTCGATCACGCCCTGCAGGGTGGTCAGGTCGGCACGCGATTCCTGCACGTCGGCCTGGCGGTTCGCGGCCTTCGCCTGGAATCCCGAATGAGTGGCCTGGGCCGCGCCGTTGGCGACGTCCAGGGTCAGGTCGGAAACCTGCACGCCGAGTTTCAGCGAGTGCGACAGCGATTGGCCGGCCAAACTGCCGAACTTGCCGCCCAGGTCGGCGACCTTGCTCGCCAGGCTGGCGGTCATCTCGGCCGCCTTGCCGCCGATCTTCGCTCCCAGTCTGGCCAGCCCGCCGACCGCTGAGCCGCCGAAGCTGACCACCGCCGCCAGCAGCGCGACGGCGATCTCGATACCCATCAGTGCCGGGCCGAGCTTTTCCATCACTTCCTTGCTGATCAATCCGTCCGCGGCTGCCTGCTGTACCGACTGGGAGACCACTCCCATGACACCGCCCGCGATCATCAGTGCACCCGCGGCCGCGCCGACGCCGGTTGCCACCATGATTGCGCCGACGATGATCGAAGCTATTGCACTGATCCAACCAAAGATTTTGGCTGCCAGACCGGACTTCTGGGCTTCTTTCGCGGCTTCTTCCGATTCCCTGATCTTCTGCTGGTTGTCCTCCATCTTCTGCAGGTTCTGCTTTCGCGCCTGCTCGATTTCGGTCAGCTTGAGTTTCTTCTGCTGGTTCTCGACTTCGCCGGTGATTTTCGCCAGCTCGATCTCGAACGCCTGCGGCGACATCAGGCCGGCGGACAACAGCGTCGAAGCGCCGGCCAGCACAACCTGCCGCGCCAGTCCGACATCCTCGCCCACTGCTTGCACCAGGCTGGCGATCTCCGCACGATTGGCGACCTCCAGGCGCTGCTGGCTGGCTGCGGACGGCGGCGTCAGCGCCACCCCCGTGCCGCTCGCGGAAGCCGCAGCCGGCGCCGCCAGGCGCTCCACCCGCAGACTCTCGACATCCCTCGCGACCGGCCTGCCGAGCGCCGGGATATCCCCGGCGTCGGCCACCCCGTAGGGCAGTCCGGCGCGTTCAAGCGTTATCGGATTCATATGTTCGATCCTTTCTCGCGGTTACGGCTTCCAACATGGCGCCGGCACGCGCGGCCAGGGCCTCGTGCACCGGCTGTGCCGCGGCCAGGGCCCGGGCCGAGTAGAAGCCACTCTCGGCTCCGTCGAGATCACCCAGTTGCAGGTGGCACTCGGCGGCATGGAAGGGAAAGCGCGGCTCGTTGATGTCCATCAGCGCGCCGTAGCTGTAGCTCTGCAGGGCCTGCTCATAGAGACCGAGGGACTGGCGGCAGGCGCCCAGACCGAGAAAGTAGCGGGCGTCGTAGTGGTCGAGCATGCACAGTGCCTGGAAGATCTTCTGCGCGTCGTCCCACTTGCCCGCCTGGTACTGGTTGAAGCCCAGCGCATAGAGCTGCTCCAGGGTGTCCTCGCTGAGTCCGCGAAGCATCGCCAGGGTGCCGCCGTCGCGCAGGAAGGCCTCCAGCGCCTGTTGCTGGTCGGTGTCGGAAGGGGTCGCTTGCTGGTTCATGGATACCTCTAGATCGCGCTGAGAATGTCGCGCAGGACGCTGTCGTATTTCTGGATGAAGCGGTTGAGCGCCTCGACCGCCGAGTTGTAGCGGGAGCTGGTGTCGTTGAGCAGGGTGGTCTTCTCGTTGACCTTGTCGTTCAGCGGACGCGAGCGGTCGCTCACCGTGGTGGCGAAATTGCCGACCGGGTTGTTGTCCTTCTCGAAGGGGTACTCATCGCTGAGGCCCTTGAGCTCCCCGCTCTGCTTCGGCGAGCCGCTGAGAAAATCCTTGATCGACAGCTTGCCGCTGAAGGTATCCAGATTGCTCAGCAGCGCATACTCGGGGCTGTCCTTCCACCTGGGATCGCCGACGGCATAGCCATAGAGCGTGGGGTCGACCAGATCGATACCGCCAGCGTCGATCCTGATGCCCTGCTTGGCCGACAGCGCGGCGTTGATCTGCGACTGGATCACGCTGTAGACCTTCAACTCCGCGGTCAGCGCCTTGAGCTCGTCGAGCAGCGCCTTGCGCTTGCCGTCCTGGGTCTGCAGGACATCCTTGTAGACACCGATGACATCCTCGTCGAGACGCCCGTGCAGGCTGAAATAGGCCGACACCAGGAACTCGCGCAGATCCCACTGCGCACCGGGCTGCCGACGTGCCTGCAGGACTTCGCGGAGTACCTCGAGGCCCTGCCCCGGAGGCGCGGACGGATTGGCCGCGAGCAACCAGGCGAGCGCCTTGAGCACTTGCGCCTCGCTCAGCGGCTGGCCGGCGTGGGCCAGCACGATCCGCTCGCTGCGCAACAGGGCCAGCAGTTCCTCCTGCTCGGCACTGGCAGGCGCCGCCGACGCGGCCAGGAGCTCGTCCAGGAACAGCTCGCGAGCGGCATTAAGGTTTCTGACTTCCATCGTGATTCCTCAGATCAACAAGCCACGCATCGGCGTCGGACGCCGCGGCCGGGTACCCTGCTCGCCCTGCGTCGGCTGGGAACTGCGCATGCGCCGCAGTTCGGCCAGCAGCTCCTCTTCGGCAGCTCGCGCCAGCTCTCGCTCCGGCGCCTGGAACAGCAGCTCGCCGGCGTCCGCGGCAAGCCCCAGGCCTTGCCACATTTCCGCCAGCAGGCGGCCGCGTTCCTCGCTGTCGCGAATCGCCAGTTCGGCGGCCTGGACGGTCGCCCGCAGGGTGTCTTCGGTGTATTCGTTCATGTCGCCCATGGTAGGGATCGACGTTGCCGGAGCCTGTCAGGCACGGTCGGGTTTTTGTCGTTTTCGCAGGCTTCGCTGCGTCACCACCCGCCCGGCCTCCAGCTCGAACCAGCCGTCGGCGGGCTCGGCGGCGCCGGTCCAGCGGCGATAGAAGCGCGCCATGCGCTCGCCAGGCAGTGGGCTGCCGGCCAGCGCCAGGACCTTGCCGTAGAGACGCTGGCGCGGCCCCAGCGTATCGAGCGTGGCCTCCGCCAGCAGGTACAGCGCGGCGAATGGATTGGCCAATCCGCTGCGCGCCTGCCGCCGACGCAACATCACGATCCAGACCCGCTCGCCGTCGCAGCGCCAGGCCAGTTCGCAGCCATGGGCCAGGACCTGCCAGCCGAGCGCGATCGAGGTGTCGCGCAGGCAATGCGGACGCACCGCCAGGCCGCGGGCGAGAAACCAGGGAATCAGCGGATCGGCGCTCACAACACGATCCTGCCAAGCGGCTGGATGTTGATCTGCTGGGTCAGCTCCTGGTAGGACAGCACCGGCAGCCCGGCATAGTCGCTCTCCACCAACTTGCGCACGTAGCGGCGGATATCCATGGAAACGATCAGCACCGGCCGGTTCTGCATCTGCGCGAGATCGCCGACGGTCTGCCGCACGCGCTCGAGGAAGGCCTGGGTTATCGCCGGGTCGAGGGCCAGGTAGCTGCCGGCGCTGGTCTGGCGGATGCCACCGCGGATCTGCTCCTCCACCGCCTGGTCCAGCAGATAGGCGGGAAGGATATTGTTGCCGCTGGAGTACTTGTAGCAGATGTAGCGCTTGAGGCTGCTGCGGATGTACTCGGTGAGCTGCACCACGTCCTTCTCCTTCTGCCCCCACTCCACCATCGCCTCGAGGATCGCCCGCATGTTGCGGATCGAGATGTCCTCGCCGACCAGGCGCTGGAGAATCTCGGTCATCCGCTGCAGGGGAACGATCCGCTGCGCCTCCTTCACCAGCTCGCCGTAACCCTGCTCCATCTGCTCCAGCAGGTAGCGCGTCTCCTGGATGCCGATGAAATCCTCGGCGTACTCCCGCAGCACATGGGACAGGTGCCAGGTGAGCACCTGCTCCAGGCCCAGGCAGGCACAGCCGGAACGCTCCAGGCGATCCTGATGCGCCTGCTCCACCCAGCTCGCCTCTTCTCCCGGCACCTGCAGCTCTGCCGGCTCGTGGGGGACCGCGAGCAGTTCCAGCTGCGCGGCGCGTTCGCGCACCAGCAACCAGCCCGGCCGCAGGCATCCGCGCGCGACCGGGACCTCCTGTAGCTGCACCAGGTATTCGCCATCGCCCATCGCTTCGTTGAAGCGCAAGTGGATACCCGGGAACGGCACGCCGAAATCCAGGTACAGCGCGCGTCGTACCCGCACCAGCTCCTCGTTCAGCGACATCGCCTCGAGACGTTCCTGGAGGCTGGCATCGACGTCGATCAGCAACGGCACGGTGAGGGCGAATTCTTCCTGCTCGGCGAGACGCCCGGCCTTCGGCTTGCCGCCGCCAGCCTTGCCACGCGCCTTGGCCGATGGCGCTCCGGCGCCCTGCGCGAGCAGCGCCGGCAGGTCGCGGGAACCGGCGCTGGCCTGGGCCCGCTGGCGCCAGAGCATGAAGTAGCCGCCGCCGCCGACCAGCAGCGCGAGAACCAGGAAGGTCAGGGTCGGGAAACCGGGAATCAGGCCGAACAGCACCAGCAACAGGCCGCCGATCAGCAGCGCCTTGGGCTGCGCCACCACCTGTTCGCCGATGTCGCTGCCGAGGTCCGCCGATTCGTCGGAAGACACCCGGGTGACGATGATCCCGGCGGTGATGGCGATCAGCAACGCCGGCACCTGCGAGACCATGCCATCGCCGACGGTCAGCACCGCGTACAGTTGCAGCGCGTCGGCGGTGCTCAGGCCCTTCTGCGTGACGCCGATGGCGATGCCGCCGAGGATGTTGACGACGATGATGATCAGCCCGGCGATGGCGTCGCCCTTGACGAACTTCATCGCGCCGTCCATGGAGCCGAACATCTGGCTTTCCTTTTCGATCACCGCGCGCCGCGCCCGCGCCTCGTTGACATCGATCACGCCGGCACGCATGTCGCCGTCGATGCTCATCTGCTTGCCCGGCATGGCATCCAGGGAAAAGCGCGCGCTGACCTCGGCGACCCGCTCGGCACCCTTGGTGATCACCAGGAACTGCACGATGGTGATGATCAGGAAGATGATGATGCCCACCACCAGGTTGCCGCCGACCACGAAGCTGCCGAAGGTGTTGACGATCTGCCCCGCGTCGGCCTGCAGCAGGATCATCCGCGTGGTGCTCACCGACAGCGCCAGGCGGAACAGCGTGGTGATCAGCAGCACCGCCGGGAACACCGAGAACTGCAACGGCGAGCCGATGTACACCGACATCATCAGCAGGACCACGGAGATGGTGATGTTGACGGCGATGAGGATGTCCAGCAGCAGCGGTGGCAGCGGCAGCACCATCATGAACACCACCGCCAGCAGCAACACCACCAGCAGGATGTCCTTGCGCTCGCCGACCCGGCCGAGAAGCCCGCTCAGGTCGTTCATTCCCGCGCCTCCAGCTCCAGCGCCCGGGCGTGCGCGGCACGCGCCGCGTCGAGACGCCCGGCGAGCTGTTCGGCACGGCTCAGGCAACGCCACAGACCGGGCTCCTCCTCGCCATCCTCCTGCAACTGCCGGCACAGGCGCACGGCGGGCTCGCCGAGGCCTTGCTGGAGCAACGCCAGGAGCAAGGCACGGCGCCCGTCGCGGCGCTCCGGCGCAACGCTCAGCAAGGCCTCCAGCAACACCTGGGCGCGTCGCGGCTGGCCGCATTGCAGGTGCAACCAGCCCAGCATCAGCAACAGGCGCTGTTGCGTCGGTTTCAACGTCATCGATTCATACCTTGTGCAACAGGTTCAGGGCCATTTGCAGCAGTCGCTCGTCTTCATCGCGCTCGCCGAGCAGGCAGGCCGCGGCCTGCAGGGCCGGCTGGCGGGGCAGCGTGAGGGCCAGGCGGAGATCGCGCAGCGCCCGGCGGAAGTCGCCGGGGCGCAGCAGGCCGTGCAACTCCAGCTGTGGCCGGGCGTAGTCGAACAGGCGCTGTTGCGCCTGCTGCGCGGGATACAGGCTGGCGACGTGGGTCTCCACCGGCCGGCCGTCGGGCGCCAGCAGATGGCGCTCCGGCAGGGGCGGTGCGAACGGCTCGGCATGCGCCAGGTCGAGCCGTTCGATGCCGATGTGCCAGGCACCGACCCGGCTCATGCGGCGAGCACTTCGCTGCGCGCCGAGCGCAGCGCCTGCAAGGCCTGGTGCAGCGTCGGCATGCCGACCTGCCGGGCTTCCAGGGTGATGCACAGCAGCAGGCGCGATTCGCCGCTCCAGGCGCAACGCAGCGGCAGGCTCCCGGCCGCGCGCGCATGGCACAGGCGCAACGCCCGCAGGGTGCCGCGATAGGCCTGGTGCCAGGCCAGGTCACAGGCCAGCCAGAGCGACAACTGTTCGCCATGGCGTTCCAGCTGCAAGGTGCCGCTGTCCTCGAAATCCAGTTGCACCACGCGCGCCAACGGCGCCGGTACGCTCACCCGCAGGTCCTGGCAGAACTGCGCGACGGCCAGCTCAACCCAGTCCATGCTGCTGCTCCTCTTCGCGCTCGATCGCCAGGTCGAGTGCCATCTGGCAGGCATTCAAAAGATTCTGGCGCTGCTCGTCGTCGCCGAACACTTCGACCGGCAACAGGCGGTAGAGACGCTTCAGTTCGCGGAAGAAATGGATCTGCCGGGCGACGTCGGCCAGCGGCAACGGCTCGAGCAACGCCTGCACCTCGGCGACGCCGACCCAGCGCTTCTCGAGCAAGGCGATGACTGCGCCGGTCAATTCAGAAGGCCCGTATGCCATGGCCCCGCTCCCCCGTCACCAGCACCTGCCAGAGCGCCCCCACCTGCTCCGCCAGGCCGCCGAGCACGCGCAGCTTGTGCATGTCGCTCATGACCCGCTCCAGCTTCACCGGATCGAGCCGGCTCGACTGACTGTCCAGGTCGGCGCTCAGGGCTTTCTGCAGGAAGGCCACGACCCGCTCCAGCGGCGTCGCGGCGAAGCGCGCCTGGATGTCCTGCCAGGCCGCCGACAGGCCCCGGTAGTCGAGTACTGCGTCACGGTAGGTATCGCGCAGCGCCTGGATATCGCCGACACCGGCGGCGGAAGCCTCGGCGGCCAGCGGCTCGATGCGCAGGCCGAGTTCGATCTCCAGGCCCTGCTCGTCGGCCATCCGCAGCAACGCCTGGTCGACCAGCGCCAGCATCGCCCGCGCCTCCGGCCGCCCGGCCAGGACGTCGCGCGCCCGCGACAGCGCCAGGAAGCGCTGGCTGATCTCGCTGGAGAAGCCCTCCAGGTAAGCGCTGAGCTGCGCCAGGCTGCTCAGTTGACCGCTGCCCAGGTGGGCGATCAGCGCCTCGAGCTTCTGCTGGCTTTCCAGGTCCGGAATGCGCTTCCAGTACTCCTGCAGCATGGCCTGGACTTCGCTCAGGCGCGCATGGGCGTCGCTCAGGCGGCGCTTGGCCAGGGATTTCTCGGCGCGCTCGGAAAAGGCGAAGGTCAGCTCTTCCGCGGCATCGGCCAGCGACTGCGAAACGGAGACGTAGTGGACGCGCTCGCCCTGGAAGCTGCCGCCGGCCTGCTGCGCGGGGGCGTTGGCCGCTTCCCGCGGCGCGAGGGGCGCGGCGGAGGAACTCTGGAGGATGTCCATCGTGGCTGTGGTTCCTGGTCTGCAAAGGCGGCGCAGTATAGGAACCGGCCCGGTGCCGCCGATGCCAATATCGGCCGGTTTTTTTTAGCCGCGGCGGCAACCGATTTCTAAAAACTCCCGGCTGGCACTGAAATTCGTCGCGCGAGGCTTTCTCTATAGTGCGCGCCGACTCCAGCCGAACCGACCCGCCATGCCCGCGCCTCTCTCTCCTCTCATCGTCCGGATGCGCCACGCCATCGAAGGCTGCCGGCCGATCCAGATCCGCGGGCGGGTCACCCAGGTCACCGGAACCCTGCTCAAGGCCGTGGTGCCCGGCGTGCGCATCGGCGAACTCTGCCAGTTGCGCAATCCCGACCAGAGCCTGGCGCTGCTCGCCGAGGTCATCGGCTTCCAGCAGCACCAGGCGCTGCTCACCCCGCTCGGCGAGATGCTCGGGGTTTCCTCCAACACCGAAGTCAGCCCTACCGGCGGCATGCATCGCGTGGCGGTCGGCGAGCACCTGCTCGGGCAGGTGCTCGACGGCCTCGGCCGCCCCTTCGACGGCAGCCCGCCGGCCGAGCCGGCGGCCTGGTATCCGGTCTACCGGGATGCCCCGCCGCCGATGAGCCGGCGCCTGATAGAGCGGCCGCTATCGCTGGGTGTGCGCGCCATCGACGGCCTGCTGACCTGCGGCGAAGGCCAGCGCATGGGCATTTTCGCTGCCGCCGGCGGCGGCAAGAGCACCCTGCTGGCCAGCCTGGTGCGCAATGCCGAGGTGGATGTGACGGTACTCGCCCTGGTCGGCGAACGCGGTCGCGAAGTCCGCGAGTTCATCGAAAGCGACCTCGGCGAACAGGGGCTGCGCCGCTCGGTGCTGGTGGTCGCCACCTCCGACCGACCGGCGATGGAACGCGCCAAGGCCGGTTTCGTCGCCACCAGCATCGCCGAGTATTTCCGCGATCAGGGTCGCCGCGTCCTGCTGCTGATGGACTCGCTGACCCGCTTCGCCAGGGCCCAGCGCGAAATCGGCCTGGCGGCCGGTGAACCGCCCACCCGCCGCGGCTACCCGCCCTCGGTGTTCGCCGCGCTGCCACGCCTGATGGAGCGTGCCGGGCAATCCGAGCGGGGCTCGATCACCGCGCTCTACACCGTACTGGTGGAAGGCGACGACATGAGCGAGCCGGTGGCCGACGAGACCCGCTCGATTCTCGACGGGCACATCGTGCTGTCGCGCAAGCTGGCCGCCGCCAACCACTATCCGGCCATCGACGTGCTGCACTCGGTGAGCCGGGTCATGAACCAGATCGTCGACGACGATCAGCGCCATGCGGCCGGACGCTTGCGCGAATGGCTGGCGAAGTACGAGGAAGTCGAGTTGCTGCTGAAGATCGGCGAATACCAGAAAGGCCAGGACAGCGAAGCCGACCAGGCCATCGAGAAGATCGGGGCGATCCGCCAGTGGCTGCGCCAGGGTACCCACGAAACCAGCGATTACGCACAGGCCTGCGCGCAGTTGCGGAGCCTCTGCGCATGAGCCTGGCGCTGCTGTTGCGCGTCCGACGCCTGCGCCTGGACCGGGCCGAGCGCGCCCAGGGCCGCCAATTGCTACGGGTTCGCGCCGCGGCGCAGGAACACACCGAGCGCCAGGCGGCGCAACGGGACTACCGCGACTGGCGACTGGCCGAAGAGCAACGGCTGTTTCTCGCCTGCCAGGCGGCCATGCTCGACCGCCGGCGCCTGGAAGCCTGGCAGCAGCAGGTAGGACTGCTGCGGGAAAAGGAAGCCGGCCTGGAACAGGACTGCGCCGAGACCGCGCAGCGCCTCGAAGGGGAGCGCGAGCGCCTGCGGCAGTGCCGGCGAGAACTGCTGGAACGCCAGCGGCAACTGGAGAAGTTCGCCGAACTGGAGCGCCACGTCGACGCCGAGCGCCAGGGGCTGCGCGAACGCAGCGAGGAAGGCGAACTGGAAGAATTCACCCGCCACGAGACCTGGCCATGCTCAAGCTGAACGCCGTGGATACGGCTCCGCTCGTGTCGTCCGACACCCCTGCCCCCCTTCCGCCGCTGCGCGCGCAGCAGATCGCCTTCGAACAGGCCCTGCCCGCGCACCGACCGCCGGCGCCCAGGCCACCGTTCGACAAGGGCGACGAAACGACAGAGGCCGAAGAGCCCGCCGCGACAGCCGACGCGCCGACCTCGACGCCTCTCGCCGACCAGCCCGCGGCGCCTGCCGCCGACCGGCCGCCGACCACTCGGCAAGCCCCCGTGCCAGTTGCCGCGGACGCAACGCCAACGCCAACGCCAACGCCAACGCCAACGCCAACGCCAACGCCAACGCCAACAGTGTCTCCGTCCGGATCGGTAGCACGGCAAGCGCCGGCGGTCTCCGCGCGCGTCGCGGCGTCCACGCAAGCCCGGGAGCCGGCCAGCGTTTCGGCGCCTCCGGTCGACGAACCGCCGCTGGTGCCGGTGTCCTCCCACCCGCAAATCGCAGGTCGGACGCATGAGCGGCCGCAGCCCGGCCCCGGCTTCCCGGCGAAAGCCGCAGCCGAGGTCGCGCCCACGGCGCAGGCCAGTGCCCAGGCTTCGCCGCCCGCGCCGACAGCGGGCGGCGAAGGCCGCGGAGAGGAGCGTCGGCAACCCGGAGAAACCGATCCATCCGCACTGCCCCCCGACGACCAAGCGCCTGTGCCACTGCCTGCCATGCAAACCCCCGGCGACCGCCTGCTGGCACGCCTGCTGGCATCGAGCGGGAGCCGGCCACTGCCGCTGGCCGATCTCGCGCGCCTGCTCGATGCCGTGCAGGGGCGCATCCAGGTCGCCAGCGCAGCCGAAAGCCATGCGGCGCGCCTGCAGGTACAACTGCCCCAGCTCGGCGCCGTGGAGGTGCAGGTCCTGCATGGCCATGGCCAGTTGCAGATCGAGATCAGTGCCAGCCCCGGCAGCCTGGCGTTGCTCCAGCAAGCCCGTGGCGAGTTGCTCGAACGCCTGCAACGGCTGCATCCGGAACAACCGGTGCAACTCACCTTCAATCAGCAGCAGGACAGCGGTCAGCGCTCGCGGCAACGTCGCTACCTGCATGAAGAGTGGCAAGCCGAATGAACGGTGCGGACCTCGACCTGCCGCTCGCCAGCCGCGCCGAACTGGATCTCCAGCGACGTCTCGCACGTTGCCGTCGCCACTATGTCGGCAACGCTTTGCAAGCGCGCCTGGACATCGCCCAGGCCGCCCCCGACGTCGATCTCGAACTGAGCCTGGCGTGGGACGGCCTGCCCCTGCGCTTTCTCTGCCAGGCCCCGGCGCTGGCCCGCTGGCTCGCGCCGAACCTGCAGGAGGCAGCCTTCGCCAGCCTGCCGGCGGCCCTGCAACTGGCCTTGCTGGAGCGCGAAGGCAACGTCTTTCCCGGCCTGGTCTGGTACGGCCTGAGCCCGGCGCAACCACGCGCTGCGATGGGCCTGCGCCTGAGCCTGGAACGCGACGACCAGCGCCTGGCGCTCTGGCTCGACGGCGATCCCGCGACGCTGCTGGCACGCCTGCCGCCGCGCCCCTCGACGCAACGCCTGGCCATACCGCTGCGCCTGTCGCTGCAATGGCCCGGCCTGCCGCTGGACGCCAGCGAGCTGCGCACCCTGGAGCCCGGCGACCTGTTGCTGCTGCCTGCCGGTCATCGCCCCGACGCAGCGCTGCTGGGGGTTCTCGAAGGACGCCCCTGGGCGCGCTGCCAACTCCACTCCACGCAACTGGAACTGCTCGACATGCACGACACCCCCTCCCTCGCCGACAGCGAGGACCTGCACGAACTCGACCAACTGCCGATCCCGGTCAGCTTCGAGGTCGGCCGCCGCACCCTGGACCTGCATACCCTCTCCACCCTGCAGCCAGGCTCGCTGCTCGATCTCGACAGTGCCCTGGACGGCGAAGTGCGCATCCTCGCCAACCAGCGCTGCCTCGGTATCGGCGAACTGGTCAGGCTCCAGGACCGGCTCGGGGTGCGCGTAACCCGTCTGTTCGGACACGACGAAGCATGATCCAGTTGCCCGACGAGCTCGGCCTGATCCTCGGCCTGGCCCTGCTCGCGCTGGTCCCGTTCATCGCGGTGATGGCGACCTCCTTCATCAAGATGACCGTGGTCTTCTCGCTGCTGCGCAACGCCCTGGGCGTCCAGCAGATTCCGCCGAACATGGCGATGTACGGGCTGGCGATCATCCTCAGCCTGTACGTGATGGCACCGGTCGGCTTCGCCACCCGCGACTACCTGCGCAACCACGACGTCAGCCTGAGCGACTCGGCATCGGTGGAACGCTTTCTCGACGAGGGCATGGCGCCCTACCGGAACTTCCTCAAGCGGCAGATCCAGGAGCGCGAACACACCTTCTTCATGGAAAGCACCCGCCAGGTCTGGCCCAGCGAATACGCCGAGCGGCTCGACCCGGACAGCCTGCTGATCCTGCTGCCGGCCTTCACCGTCAGCGAACTGACCCGTGCGTTCGAGATCGGCTTCCTGATCTACCTGCCCTTCATCGCCATCGACCTGATCATCTCCAACATCCTCCTGGCGATGGGCATGATGATGGTGTCGCCGATGACCATTTCCCTGCCGTTCAAGCTGCTCCTGTTCGTCCTCCTCGACGGCTGGGCGCGGCTGACCCACGGCCTGGTCATCAGCTACGGAGGCTGACCATGAGCAGCACCGACATCCTCCACTTCACCAACCAGACCCTGTGGCTGGTGCTGGTCCTGTCGCTGCCGCCGGTACTGGTCGCGGCCCTGATCGGCACCCTGGTATCGCTGGTCCAGGCACTCACCCAGATCCAGGAGCAGACCCTCGGCTTCGTCGCCAAGCTGGTGGCCGTGGTGGTGGTACTGTTCGCCACCAGCGGCTGGCTGGGCGGCGAGCTGTACCGTTTCGCCGAAATGACCCTGCTGAAGGTGCCGCTGGTGCGATGAGCGTCCAGGACCTGCAGCAACTGCTGCTGACCTACAGCCTGCTGCTGCCGCGGATCATCAGTTGCTTCGTGGTCCTACCGGTGCTGGCCAAGCAAACCCTGGGCGGCGGCCTGGTGCGCAACGGCGTGGCCTGCTCGCTGGCGCTGTTCGCCTACCCGATCGTCGCCGGCAGCCTGCCGCCGGCCCTCGGCGCGCTGGACATCGCCCTGCTGATCGGCAAGGAAGTGCTGCTCGGCCTGCTCATCGGCTTCGTCGCCACCATTCCCTTCTGGGCCATGGAAGCGACCGGCTTCATCATCGACAACCAGCGTGGCGCGGCACTCGCCTCGACCTTCAACCCCAGCCTGGGCAGCCAGACCAGCCCCACCGGGCTGTTGCTGACGCAGACGCTGATCACCCTGTTCTTCTCCGGCGGCGCCTTCCTCGCGCTGGTCGGCTCGCTGTTCAGGAGCTATGCCAGTTGGCCGGTGAGCAGTTTCTTCCCGCAGCTCGGCAGCCAATGGGTGGCATTCTTCTACGCGCAGTTCTCGCAGATGCTGATGCTCTGCGCGCTGTTCGCCGCGCCGCTGCTGATCGCCATGTTCCTCGCCGAGTTCGGCCTGGCGCTGGTCAGCCGCTTCGCCCCGTCGCTGAACGTGTTCATCCTCGCCATGCCGATCAAGAGCCTGGTGGCCAGCCTGCTGCTGGTGCTCTACCTGGGCATCCTCATGGAGCACGCCTACGATGCCCTGCTGCTCGCCGTCGACCCGCTGCACCTGCTGCGTCCCGTGCTGGAGACGCCATGAGCGCCGAGAAGACCGAGCAGCCCACGGCGAAGAAGTTGCGCGACGCCCGCCGGCAAGGCCAGGTGGTGAAGAGCAAGGAAATTGTCTCCAGCGCGTTGATCCTGTCGCTGGTGGCGCTGCTGATGGGCTTTTCCGACTACTACCTGGAGCATCTCGGCAAGCTGCTCCTGCTGCCCGCCGAGTACATCGACCTGCCGTTTCGCCAGGCGCTGGAGACCATCCTGGAGAACCTTCTCCAGGAGCTCCTCTACCTGCTGGCGCCGGTCCTGCTGGTCGCGGCGCTGGTGGTGGTGCTCAGCCATGTCGGCCAGTACGGTTTCCTGCTCAGCCTCGACAGCGTCAAGCCGGACCTGAAGAAGATCAACCCGGTGGAGGGCGCGAAGAAGATCTTCTCGATCCGGAGCCTGGTGGAGTTCCTCAAGTCGACCCTGAAGGTCGCCCTGCTCTCCCTGCTGGTCTGGTTGACCTTGCAGGGCAACCTGGCCAGCCTCCTGCGGATTCCCGCCTGCGGGCTGGACTGCGTGGCACCGGTGAGCGGGCTGATGCTCAGGCAACTGATGCTGGTCTGCGCGGTCGGCTTCCTGGCGATTGCCGTCGCCGACTACGCCTTCGAACGCCACCAGCACTACAAGCAGTTGCGCATGAGCAAGGACGAAGTGAAGCGCGAGTACAAGGAGATGGAGGGCAGTCCGGAGATCAAGAGCAAGCGCCGGCAATTCCATCAGGAACTGCAATCGAGCAACCTGCGCGCGGATGTCCGGCGCTCCTCGGTGATCGTCGCCAACCCGACCCACGTCGCCATCGGCATACGCTATCGACGCGGCGAAACGCCCCTGCCGCTGGTCACCCTGAAGCACACCGACGCCCTGGCCCTGAGGGTCCGGCGCATCGCCGAGGAAGAAGGAATCCCGGTGCTGCAACGAATTCCGCTGGCACGGGCGCTGCTGCGCGACGGCAATGTCGACCAGTACATACCGGCGGACCTGATCCAGGCCACCGCCGAAGTCCTGCGCTGGCTGGAAAGCCAGCAGACGGATACGCCCTGATCGCTATCGGGCAGGGCAGCCGCCGCGGCACCGGCGACGAAAGACGCTGCGACCTGGCGCCGAAAAAAAGGGGCCCGAAGGCCCCTTTCACATGCTTGCTACGGGTCAGTCCTTGTCCGGGATCCCGTGTACCACGCCCGCGGTATTCTCCAGCAGGCTCTTGGTCGCGGTCTGGATGAACGACTCCAGCTTCTTCTGCAGCTCGGCCTGGTCCGGCACTTCCTTGGTGATCACCGCCTTGGCATCGCCGCCCAGTTGGTAATCGTAGACGCGCACGTCACCGTCCTTCGGCCGCACCAGGATGCGGTTGCCGGAGACGATGGCGACGTTCTGCTCGCTGCCCGACGGCTTGATCACGCCGAAGCCCTTGTCGCCTTCCGGCAGGTTCAGCAGGTCGCGGCCCCAGCACTGGTGGACGGTCTCGCCGCCGAGCAGGCCCATGATGGTCGGCACGATGTCGACCTGGGTACCGACGGTCGGCAGGTGGGTACCGAACTTCTCCTGGATGCCGGGGGCGATCAGCAGCAGCGGCACGTTGAAGCGGTGCAGGTCCATCTCGGTGAGCTGCTCGGGGCTGCCGAAGCCATGGTCGCCGACCACCACGAAAAGGGTGTCCTTGTAGTACGGCGACTTCTTCGCCTTCTCGAAGAACTGGCCCAGCGCCCAGTCGGAATAGCGCATGGCGGTCAGGTGCTCGTCGAGCGAACCGTAGCCGGTCACGCGCTCCACCGGCAGGTCCTTCGGCAACGCATAGGGCACGTGGTTGGAGAGGCTCTGCAACAGCGCATAGAACGGCTTGCCGGTGCTCGCCAGCTTGTCCAGTTCCTCGTTGCCACGGGCGAACATGTCCTGGTCGGAGACGCCCCAGGTCGGATCGGAGAACACCGGGTCGACATAGTCGTTGCGGCCGATGAAGGTGGTCATGCCCTGGTTGCTGAAGAAGCCGGACTGGTTGTCCCAGGCGAAATCGCCGTTGTAGACGTAGACGTCCTCGTACTGGCGGGCGCTGAGCAACTGCGGCAGGCCGGAGAACTTGTGGCCGCCCTCCGGGGTTTGCATCAGGTATTCGAAGCCCGGCAGGTTGGGGAAGCAGGCCATGGTGGCGAACATGCCCTGGTGGGTATGGGTGCCGTTGGAGAAGAACTGGGTGAACAGCAGGCCTTCCTTCGACAGCTTGTCGAAATACGGCGTGATGTTGCCCGGCGCGCCCAGGGCGCCGACATAGTGGCCGGCGAAGCTTTCCAGCAGGACCACCACCACGTTGCGGATCGGCAGGGTATTCGCCGCCGGCGGGGTGAACTCGCGGCGCACCGCGGCCTCATCGGCGTCCACCAGCTTGTCGTTGGGGGTCAGCAACATCTGCCGGGTGGTCTCCAGGGCGACCTTGTCGTCCAGGGTGGCCTTCCAGATGTTCGCGCGGTCTTCGGAGAAGCGCTCCTTGGCCGCCTTGACCAGGGTCAGGGTGCCGTTCAGGCCCAACTGGTTGGCGAACATGGACTCGGTGGTGAAGGCATCGCCCCAGCGCAGCGGCGGGCCCTGGCGCAGGGTGCCGCGGGCGGCGAGGACGCAGACCAGCACGCAGAGGAACAGCACCACGCCGCGCACGTACCAGGGCGCGGCAGCGCTCGGCCGGGCGATCACGCTGTCTTCGCGCGGCTTGCGCTGGCTCGGGCGGGTCGCCAGGTCGATGGCCTTGAACACCCGGTACAGCACCCAGGTGGCGAAGGCCCAGGCCAGCAGGTAGCGGACCACCGGGAAGCCGTACCAGAGCATGCTCATGACGGTCTTCGGGTCTTCCGACATGTACTGGAAGACCAGGCTGTTCAGGCGCTGGTGGAACTCGCGGTAGAAGTCCAGTTCGAGTACGCCGAGGAACAGGGTGATGCTGGCGAACAGCGTCAACCATGTACGGAACAGGCCGCGAGCGGCCATCGCGCGTACCGCGAACAACGACAGCACCAGCGGCGCCACGGCATAGACGACGACCCGCAGGTCGAAACGCACGCCGTTGCCGAACGCCTCGAGGAAGGTGCTCGCCGGGGTCGCGCCGATCAGTTCGCGGTTGTAGATCAGCAAGGCCAGGCGCAGCAGGCTGAACATGACCAGCAGCACCAGCGCGCTGAGCGCGGTGAACGCCAGGTGGCTGCGGATGGTGGGCTGGAACAGCCGTGGGGGCGATTGGGTGGTTCGGACTTCCGTTTGGTCCATGTTTACAATTCGCTCTTCTGTCGTTCGATTTCGAGAATGCGGTCCCGCCCCTGCTCGGCCAGCAGGTAGCGGCCGGGCCCGATGGGCAGTAGGGGCTGTGCGGAACGCAGGCGCCGTACGATCACCTGCAGCGGCCCGTCGGGCGGCAGCAGCAAGGCTCGCGCGTTATGCGTCGAGTCCTCGGTGATCCACAGGCCTTCGCTGTCGCACAGCAAAAAGCTCGGTGCATTCAGTCCGTTCAGCACCACCTCGTCCTCGGCCCCCTCATGCAGACGCATGACGTGGCCACGTTTCTTTTCCGTGTAGAAGACGCTTCCGTC
The DNA here is from genome assembly GCF_020405165.1 of Pseudomonas sp. PS1(2021). NCBI lineage: Bacteria > Pseudomonadati > Pseudomonadota > Gammaproteobacteria > Pseudomonadales > Pseudomonadaceae > Pseudomonas > Pseudomonas sp. PS1(2021). Next base: position 2,830,511 of record NZ_CP084484.1, read on the forward strand.
CGGGCAGGCGGCCACCCCTTCGGAGCGCTGCAATCCCTCGCGCAGTACCGTCAGTCCGCCGGTCTCCGGGTCGTAGCGGAGAATCCGCCCGTCCAGGTCGCGATCCTCGGCGGCGTACAGGTAGCGGCCGTCGCTGGCGACGCCCTCCACCTGGATGCCGTCGAACAGCGGCCGGGCCTGCTGGGCATGCCACCAGAACACCGGCGAGGCGCCCTGCTCCTGGCTGATCGCGATGCCGTCGCGGAAGCTGGCCATGCCGTCGGGCTTGGACAGCCCGTCGAGCACCGTATCGCGGCTGCCATCGGCGGCGATGCGGAACACCAGGCCCTTGCCGTCCTGCAACTCCTGGCTCACGTAGAGCAGGCCGTCCGGGTCGCGGGCCAGGGCGCTGACGTGGGGAATGTCCTCGAGCACTACCCGGTAGGTCCAGCCGGATACGGTGGCTGCCGGGGCGAAACGCTGCCAGCCGAGGAAGGCCAGGGCGATGAAGAGGACGCTACCGAGCAGGCAGGAGACTACTACGCCGCTCTGGCGCAATCGTTTGGTCAGCATTCGATGCACTCAAGGACAAAACTGCCATTTATAGCCATGGCAACGGAAAAAAGCGCGCAGATTTTCCCGGATCGATTGTGAAAAAAATGTTAGCTGGCAGTAACAGGGGATGTCGGAGCGACGCATGAAAAAGGGCCTTGCGGCCCTTCTTGGTGAAGCGTCAGTCGTTGTCCTGCTTGCCGATGGCCTGCAGCACGTACTGCGGCAGAGCAAACGCGCCCAGGTGGATATCGGCGTTGTAGTAGCGGGTGGCGATGCCGCTGTCGCGGAAGCGCTGGCGCAGCGTTTCCAGCAGAAGGCGACGCAGGCCTTCGCGGGTCGAACCCCAGGCGAAGGTCATGGCGCCGCCGATATAGGTCGGCACCGCCGCCTGGTAGAAATGCCAGTCGGCGAACAGCCCGTCGGTACGTGCGGCGGTGGTGCGCACTTCCTCCAGTTGCATGAACGGCGTGCCGTTCTGGGTGACCAGGATGCCACCCTCGTTCAGGCAGCGCCGGCAGGCCTGGTAGAAGTTCTCGGAGAACAGCACCTCGCCAGGGCCGATCGGGTCGGTGGAGTCGGAGATGATCACGTCGAAGCGTTCTTCCGTGGTAGCCACGAAGCGCATGCCGTCGTCGATCACCAGGTTCAGCCGCGGGTCGTCGAAGGCGCCCTGGGAGTGGTTGGGCAGGAACGCCTTGCACATGTCGACCACGGTGCCGTCGATCTCGACCATGGTGATCCGCTCGACGCTCTTGTGCTTGGCCACCTCGCGCAGCATGCCACCGTCGCCGCCGCCGATGATCAGCACGCGCCGGGCCGCGCCGTGGGCGAGGATCGGCACGTGGGTGAGCATCTCGTGGTAGATGAACTCGTCGGCCTCGGTGGTCTGGATCACTCCATCGAGCGCCATCACCCGGCCCATCCGGGCGTTTTCGAAAATCACCAGGTGCTGGTGCTCGGTGCGCACCTCATGCAGCATGTTGTCGATGCTGAAGCGCTGGCCGTAGCCCTGGTACAGAGTTTCCTGATAATCGCTCATGGGCCGGGATCTCCCTGGTAAGGCTGCAATCTGGCAGCGGGACTTGCCCGCGCCGCGAAGAAAGGCGCGCATTCTACGCTGGCGGCAATGACAGGTCGAACCCCGCCGGCGGATGGCGCCGGCTGCGCCGGACAGGTATCGTCTGCCCATGAGCCAGCCTACCTCTCCCCTCGTCCTGCACCTGCCCTACCAGTCACCCTGGGAATGGCGCCAGTTCCACCAGCATTTCGCCCTGCGCCTGCTCTCCGGTGTCGAAAGCCTGGGTGACGACCACTATGCCCGCAGCTTCCGGGCCAACGGTCGCCCGGCCTGGTTCGAGGTGCGACCGCTGGCGGAACGCCAGGTCCTGGCGCTGAGCCTCAGCCCGTCCGCCCATGCCCTGGCCGCCGAACTCGAGGCACGGGTCCGCCGGATGTTCGACCTGGACAGCGACCCGGCCGCCATCGCCCGGCATTTCGCCGGGGATCCCCTGCTCGGCCCGCTGGTGGCCGCCAATCCGGGACTGCGCCTGCCGGTGGCCTTCGACCCCTTCGAACAGGCGGTGCGCGCCATCGTCGGCCAGCAGGTCACGGTGAAGGCCGCGGTGACCATCACCGGGCGCCTGATCCAGCGCCTCGGCGAGCCGCTGGAAGATCTCGGCTACGACGGCATCAGCCACCTGTTCCCGACGCCCGCCGCGCTGGCGCAAGCCAACCTCGACGGCATCGGCATGCCCGGCAAGCGGGTACAGACGCTGCAACGCTTCGCCGCGGCGATCGCCTCGGGAGAGCTGAGCCTGGACCTGGCGGACGGCCCCGAGGCCCTGGTGGAGCGCCTCTGCGCGTTGCCCGGCATCGGCCCCTGGACCGCCGAATACATAGCCCTGCGTGCCATGGGCGAAGCCGACGCCTTCCCCGCCGCCGACCTCGGCCTGCTGAAATCCACGGTCTGGGGGCCGCAAGGCATCGATGCGCGCAGCCTGAAGGCCCGCGCCGAGGCCTGGCGGCCTTGGCGCGCCTACGCCGCGATCCACCTGTGGAACCACTACGCCGCAGGCGGCTAACGCCGCGGCGGGAGGCTACAGCCTGACGTTGCCGCGCGGGCCGGCGATGGCCCAGATGATCAGGCCGAGCACCGGCAGGACGATGATCACCAGGACCCAGATGATCTTCATCCCGGTTTCCGCAGCGCTTTTCAGGATGTTGACGATGGCCCAGATATCCAGGGCCAGGATGACCAGGCTGATCAGCCCGCTGAGGGTGGAACCCATGGCGCGATGCTCCCGAGCAAGAGTGTTCCCTCAGGATAGCCGGCGCGTTCACTCCACGAGGATGTCGGCGAAGCTGGCCACCGTCGGATGGCCGTCCAGGCTGCCGCCTTCGCGGGCCAGGCCGAGCGTGCGCATGCCCGCGTCGCGCGCGGCATCCAGTTCCTGCACCACGTCGGAAAGGAAAAGGATTTCCGCGGCCGGCAGGCCGATGGCCCCGGCGATCCGCGCATAGGAGGCGCTTTCCCGCTTCGGCCCGCTGGTAGTGTCGAAGTAGCCGGAAAACAGCGAGCCCAGGTCGCCGGCCTCGGAACAGCCGAAGATCAGCTTCTGCGCCTGGATCGAGCCGGAGGAATAGACGTACAGGTCCAGCCCACGGGCCTTCCACTCGCGCAGCGCCTGCACCGCGTCCGGGTAGACGTGGCCCTTCAACTGACCGTCGCGGTAGCCCTGGGCCCAGACCATGCCTTGCAGGGCCTTCAGCGGCGTCGCCTTGCGGTCCTCGGCGATCCATTGCAGGAGGATCGCGATCACCCGCTCGACATCGGCGTCCGCCTCACCGCTCTCGGCACGCACCGCCGCCAACTGTGCGGCTACCTCGGTCTCTCCGGCGTGTTCGCGGACGAAGTCCGGCAGGTGCCGGGCGGCATAGGGAAACAGCACGTCGAAAACGAAGCTGACCGCGCTGGTGGTGCCTTCGATGTCGGTGAGGATGGCTTTGATGGTCATGCGGACTCCGGATGAAACCGCCCCCGGCAGGACCGGGGGCGCGGATGGTGACGGATGGGACGGTGCCTCGCTCAGTCTTCCAGCAGGGGGAAGCGGCTGGCGATGTCGTCGCCGGTGAACTGGGCGACCCAGCCCTCCGGGTTGTTGAACAGGCGCACGGCGACGAAATGCGGGTGCTCGCCCATGTCGAACCAGTGGCGGGTGCCGGCCGGCACAGAGATCAGGTCGTTGCGCTCGCAGAGCACGGCGTAGACATGCTCCTCGATATGCAGGACGAACAGGCCGCGCCCGGCGACGAAGAAGCGCACCTCGTCTTCGCCATGGCGGTGCTCGTCGAGGAACTTGGCGCGCAATTCGGCCTTCTGCGGGTGGTCGCTGTTCAGGCTGACCACGTCCACGGTGATGTAGCCGCGCTCGCGCTTGAGCCGCTCGATCTCGTGGGCGTAGGCGGCGATCACCTCGTCCTGGCTGGCGCCGGCGGCGATCGGCGCGGCGGCTTCCCAGCGTTCGAAACGGACGCCGACCTCGGCCAGGGTCGAAGCGATGTCCTCGGCATCGGTCAGCAGCTTCAGCGGCTGCTCCGGCTGGTTCTCGTGATAGACGGTAAGGCTGCTCATCGGCTCAGACTCAGTACTTTCAGTTCACACTCGAACAGAAACTCGAAAGCTTCCACCTGACGCAGGGCATCGCTCATGCGCGCGCCCCAAGTGTACAGCCCGTGGCCGCGGATCAAATACCCCGGGCAGTGCGGATGCGCCTCCAGCCAGGGCTGCACGCGGCTGGCCAGGCGGGCGATGTCCTGGTCGTTGTCGAAGATCGGCACCTCGACCTGGCCTTCGTGGGTGGTGACCCCGGCGAAGGCCTTCTGCAGTTCGTAGTCCTGCAGCACCAGGCGGTCGCCGCGGACCAGGCGGGAAAGCACGGTGGCATTCACCGAGTGGGTATGCAGCACCGCGCCGATCGCCGGGTTCCAGGCATACAGCTGGGTGTGCAGGAGGGTCTCCGCCGAGGGTTTCTTGCCCGGTTCCAGGCTGTTGCCGGCCAGGTCGGTGGCCAGCACGTCGTCGAAGCCCAACTGGCCCTTGTGCTTGCCCGAGACGGTGAGCAGCGCGCGCTGTTCGTCCAGGCGCGCGGAGTAGTTGCTGCTGGTTGCCGGCGACCAGCCGCGGCCGTAGAGGAACCGGCCGGCGTCGATGATCTGCTGGGTCAGCTGTTCACGGTTGTCGTTCATGCCCGCACCTCTTGCAAACGGGTACTGATGATAGCGGCTGCCAGCAAGGCTGCCAGGCTGGCGATGGCGAAGGTCCAGGCAGGGCCCAGGCTGTTCCAGCTATAGCCGGAATACAGCGCGCCCAGGGCTCCGCCGGTACCGGCCAGCGCAGCATACAGGGCCTGGCCCTGGCCCTGCTGGCGCGGGCCGAAGCTACGCTGCACGAAATGGATGGCAGCCGCATGAAAACTGCCGAAGGTGGCGGCATGCAGCGTCTGGGCAAAGACCAGCAGCGCCAGGCTGTCGGCCAGGTTGCCGAGAAGCAGCCAGCGCAACGACGCCAGCAGGAAGCTCGCGGCCAGCACCTGGCGCAGGCTGAAGCGTTGCAGCAGGCGTGGCATGGCGAGGAACAACATGACCTCGGCGACCACCCCCAGCGCCCAGAGCAGACCGATCAGCGCCCGGCTGTAGCCCAGCGATTCCAGGTGCAGGGTCAGGAAGGTGTAGTACGGCCCATGGGACAGCTGCATCAGGCACACGCACAGGTAGAACGCCAGCACGCCCGGCTGGCGCAACTGGGCGAGGAAGCCGCCCTCGCCTTCGCGCGGTTCGCGATGGGCCGGCTGGGCATTGGGCACCCACCAGCTGCACAGCACGATGCCGAGCATGATACCCAGCAGCGTCGCCGGGTAGACATCCAGGCTCAGGCGCTCGAACAGCGCGCCGAGACCGACCACGGTGCAGATGAAACCGATCGAGCCCCACAGGCGAATCCGGCTGTAGCTGGCGCTGCGCTCGCGCAGGTGGGCCAGGGTGATGACCTCGAACTGCGGCAGCACGGCGTGCCAGAAGAACGCGTGCAACGCCATCACCAAGGCCAGCCAGGCGTAGCTGTGGCTGACGAAGATCAGCGAGAAGCCCAGCGCCGTGCATACCGCGCCGAAGCGCACGATGGCCAGGCGCTGGCCGCTGCGGTCGCCCAGCCAGCCCCACAGGTTGGGCGCGACGCAACGCATCAGCATGGGAATCGCCACCAGCTCGCCGATGCGCGGGCTGGGGAAGCCCAGGTGATGGAAATACAGGGCGAGGAACGGCGCCGTGGCGCCGAGCAGGCTGAAATAGAAGAAATAGAAGCTGGACAGGCGCCAGTAGGGAACCGCGCTGGTCACGATCCGCCGTTCACCCGTCCCGCATCGCTGCCTGCCACAGCCCTCACAGCTGCGGCAGGACCGGCGTGTCGACGCGCACGTCGGCGTTCTGCCCACGCTGGCGCAGCAACTGGTCGAGCAGGACGATGGCCATCATCGCCTCGGCGATCGGCGTGGCGCGGATGCCGACGCACGGGTCGTGACGGCCCTTGGTGATCATGTCCACCGGCTCGCCGGCGGTATCGATCGAGCGCCCGGGAGTGGTGATGCTGGAGGTCGGCTTCAGCGCCAGGTGGGCGACGATCGGCTGGCCGGAGGAGATCCCGCCGAGGATGCCGCCGGCATTGTTCGACAGGAAGCCTTGCGGGGTCAGTTCGTCGCGGTGCTCGGTGCCGCGCTGGGCGATGCTGGCGAAGCCGGCGCCGATCTCCACGCCCTTCACCGCGTTGATGCTCATCAGCGCATGCGCCAGTTCGGCGTCCAGGCGGTCGAAGATCGGCTCGCCCAGGCCCGGCGGCACGCCTTCGGCAACCACGGTGATCTTCGCCCCGACCGAATCCTGGTCGCGGCGCAATTGGTCCATGTAGGCCTCCAGCTCCGGCACCTTGTCCGGGTCGGGGCTGAAGAAGGCATTCTGCTCGACGCTGTCCCAGCTCCTGAACGGAATCTCGATCGGCCCGAGCTGGCTCATGTAGCCGCGCACCTGGATGCCCAGGCCCGCCAGGTATTTCTTGGCGATAGCCCCGGCGGCCACACGCATGGCGGTCTCGCGCGCCGAGGAACGGCCGCCGCCGCGGTAGTCGCGCACGCCGTACTTGTGGTGGTAGGTGTAGTCGGCATGGGCCGGGCGGAACAGGTCCTTGATCGCCGAGTAGTCCTTGGACTTCTGGTCGGTGTTGCGGATCAGCAGGCCGATCGGCGTGCCGGTGGTCTTGCCCTCGAACACCCCGGAAAGAATCTCCACCTCGTCGGCTTCCTGGCGCTGGGTGGTGTGCCGGCTGGTGCCGGGCTTGCGCCGGTCGAGGTCGCGTTGCAGGTCCCGGGCGGACAGTTCCAGCCCCGGGGGCACCCATCGACGATGGCGACCAGCGCCGGGCCGTGGCTTTCGCCTGCGGTGGTGACGGTGAAGAGCTTGCCGTAGGTGTTGCCGGACATGCGAGGCTCCGCGTGAGGACGAGAGGGAAAGACATCGGAGTATACCCGTCAAGGACGGGCCTGCGAACCTTCCCCGGAGGACGCGATCAAAGCGCTATCATCGGCCCATGAAGACCTCCATGCCGCGCGCCCTCCTCGCCCTGTTCTGCCTGCTCGCCAGCCTGGCCCACGCCGCTCCCAACAGCATCCTGCACCGCCCCTACGACCTGGACACCGGGCACGGCGTGCTGCGCGGCTCCTTGCTGCTGCCGCGCAGCGCCGTGCCGCCGCCGGTGGTCCTGCTGGTCGCCGGCTCCGGTCCCACCGATCGCGACGGCAACAACCCCTTCGGCGGCAACAACCGCTACCTGTTGCGTCTCGCCGAGGCCCTGGCCGAACGCGGAATCGCCAGCGTGCGCTACGACAAGCGGGGAGTCGCCCGCAGCCTGGCGGCGGCGCCGCGCGAGGAAGACCTCAGCGTCGGCGTCTATGTCGACGACGTGGTCGCCTGGAGCGAGCGGCTGGCCCGCGACCCGCGCTTCTCCCGGCTGATCCTGGTCGGACATAGCGAAGGCGCGCTGATCGCCAGCCTGGCGGCGCCTCGCACGCCGGCCGAGGAATTGATCGCCATCGCCGGCAGCGGCCAACCCATCGACCGGGTGTTGCGCGAGCAACTGCGCGGTCGCCTGCCGCCGGCGCAACTGCGCCAGGCCGACTCGGTGCTGGCTTCGCTGAAGGCCGGCGAGACCCGCAGCGATATCCCGCCGGCGCTCTCCAGCCTGCTCCGCCCCAGCGTGCAGCCGTACCTGATCTCGCTGTTCCGCGAAGACCCGGCCCGCGCGTTCGGCCGCCTGCGCATCCCGACCCTGATCGTCCAGGGCCGCAATGACATCCAGGTCGGCGTCGCCGACGCCAAGGCGCTCCAGCGGGCCAAGCCCGACTCGCAACTGGTGCTCATCGACGGCATGAACCACATCCTGCGGATCGCCCCGAGCACCGGTCTGCAGCAGCTTTCCGCCTACAACGACCCGAACCTGCCGCTGGCCCGGCAACTGGTCGAGGCGGTCAGCCGCTTCATCCTGCGCGGCGCAGACGCGGAAAAAGGCCGCTGAGCCGCTACAGAAATCGCTTCCCGCGCCGACAAGTTCTGAAAGCCGGCCCGTGAAGGCGGCCGGCCAGAGGATGTCCGATGATCGATAGCGATACCCAACCGGCCGCAGAAGAAGCCGAGAAGAAACCGCCGCACCCCTGGGCCGAACTGGCCCCGGAGCATTTCCGCCTGCTCCGCCTGGCGCCGCTGCCCACCGACCGCGCGACCGGCGCTCGCCCCCTGCGCTTCGTCCAGCTCGGCAGGGTCGAACGGCACAGCGCGGACCAGAGCCTGCTGCGCCTGAGCATCCAGGTGCCAGGCCTGATGCTGCGCAAGGAGCAGAACCTGCTGGAGGTCTGGGCCGATCATCGCAACAAGGAAGTACGTTTCGGTTCGGACGCCGGGCTCAGCCTGGAACCCTTGAACCGCGGGCTGGGCCGCTTCCTGCTGGCCCAGGCGATCGCCTGGGCGCAACGACGCTGGGCCCACTACAAGGTGGAAGGCGGCGCACTGGCGCTGAAGGATGGCCTGACCGAAGACGCACGCCTGCGCCGCGACCATTTCATCCGCGCCCAGGGCTTCGACGTCAGCTATGAGGACCAGCGGTTGCTCAAGGCCCGCTACAGCGCCGGCCGGGTCAGTGAGCTGCACAGCGATTGGCACAAGGACAAGGTGCAGATCGTGCCGCTGCTGGACGCCGCGGCGATGCTGGAACAGGCCGAGCAGACCCTGCAGGCCCAGGATGCGGAGATCCGCCAACTGGAACAGCGCATCAACCACTACCGCCGCGACGACACCAGCTTGCGCTTCACCATCGCCTGCCTGACCGCCTTCGCGGTGTTCCAGGCCGGCCTGCTGATCTGGATCGCCACTCACTGAACCGGCGGCACCAGCCGCCTCCGATCACTTTTCCAAGCGCGAACGGAACAGTTCCCGGTGCTCGCGGCACTGCGCGGCGGACAGCATGAACACCCCGTGGCCGCCGTGCTCGAACTCCAGCCAGGTGAAGTCCACTTCCGGATACAGCGCCTGCACATGGACCTCGCTGTTGCCCACCTCGACGATCAGCAGGCCTTTCTCGCTGAGGTGGTCGGCCGCCTCGGCGAGCATCCGTCGCACCAGGTCCAGGCCGTCGTCGCCGCAGGCCAGGCCGAGTTCAGGCTCATGATGGAACTCCGCCGGCATGTCGGCGAAATCCTCGGCATCCACGTAGGGCGGATTGGACACGATCAGGTCGAAGCGCTGGCCGGGAAGCCCGGCGAAACCGTCGCCCTGGACGGTGTAGACCCGCTCGCCGAGGTCGTGGCGCTCGATATTGACGTTGGCCACCTCCAGCGCATCGAAGGACAGGTCGGCGAGCACCACCTCCGCCTGCTCGAACGCATAGGCGCAGGCGATGCCGATGCAGCCGGAACCGGTGCAGAGGTCGAGGATTCGCGCCGGCTCGGCCGGCAGCCAGGGCGCGAAGCGCTGTTCGATAAGTTCGGCGATAGGCGAGCGCGGCACCAGCACGCGTTCGTCGACGCTGAAGGGAATCCCGCAGAACCAGGCTTCGCCCAGCAGGTAGGCCGCCGGAATCCGTTCCTCGATGCGCCGCCGGAGGATCTCCGCCAACTCGGCGCGTTCATCGTCTTCCAGGCGACAATCCAGGTAGCTGTCAGAAATTTCCCAGGGAAGGTGCAGGGAGCCCAGAACCAGGTGGCGCGCCTCGTCCCAGGCATTGTCGGTGCCGTGACCGAAGAACAGGCCGGCGGCGTGGAAACGGCTGACAGCCCAGCGGATGTAGTCGCGCAGGGTGAGCAGACGGGACTCGGACATGACGGAATTGCTCCTCGCAACGCACAAAAGGGCGACATTCTAGCCGATCGCGCCGGAGCTGGCCTCCAGCGCGGGAAGTCCATACCACTTTAGTGCGCATGCGGCAAAGGTTCACAGGCTCGCCGATAGGGGCCAGAATGAAAGGCATGTGCCTTCTCAGGAGTAGTGACATGCCTCATCCGCTCACCCTTTTGCAGATCAGCGGACGCGGCTACCCGCCAGCCCCCCTTCGGCAGAGCACCTTGCTGATCATCGATGCCCAGGAAGAGTACCGCAGCGGCGCCCTGCGCCTGCCAGGCCTCGACGCCGCCGCCGCGGAGATCGGCGTGCTGGTGCAGGCGGCCCGCGCCAGCGGTACGCCCATCGTGCATGTACGCCACCTGGGTATCCAGGGCGGCCTGTTCGATCCGCAAGGGCCGCGCGGCCAGTTCCTCCCGGAACTGCAACCGGAAGCCGGGGAAAAGGTCGTGGAGAAACGCCTGCCCAATGCCTTCTCCGGCACCGAGCTGCACGACCTGCTGCAGAACCACGGCCGTCTCGACCTGATCGTCTGCGGCTTCATGACCCATTCCAGCGTCAGCACCACCGTGCGCGCGGCCAAGGACTACGGCTACCGCTGCACCCTCGCCGATAGCGCCTGCGCCACCCGCGACATACCCACCCTGAACGGCGGGGTCCTGAGCGCCGCGGACCTGCAACGCGCCGAGATCGCCGCCCTCGGCGACAACTTCGCGGCGATCGTCGCCCAGGCCCGGGAACTGCTCTGACCGCCCATCCAGCCGCCCTCCCGTCCCGCCCTGCGGAGGACTAGTCTGCCTGCAGGGCCATGGCTTGCGGCGAGAAGACGAGTGGCGCACGGTTTGCCCACGGCTCCCGGGAATCCGGGAACCCGGCCGGAAGGTTCCGGTCCTAGCCCCGATGACACACGAGGAAGTCGGGATGAAGTTGTCCGATAGTTTCGATGCGCGCCGGCTGCGCCCGCGCCGGCCGAGAGTCTGGCGCTGGCGCCTGGCGGCGGCGTTCGCGGCCCTGGTGGCGAGCCTGGGCGTGCTGCTGTCGCTGGCCGGCACCTCGGCCTTGATCGGCCGCCAGCCGGCTGTCGGCATGCTGCATATCGAACCCGCCGCTGGCGGCGTCTTGCTGGCCCTTGGCCTGCTGTCGCTCTGCCTCGGCGTGTTCTTCTGGCGTTTCAGCCGCCGCCGCAGCCGCCGCAACAGCGACCTGAGCCTGTCGCCGAACCTGATGAAAAAGCGCGACTGAGCGGGCTGCCGGCGTCCGGCCGATCCGGTAAACTGCGCCGCTTCGCGGAGGCTCCCATGCAAGACGACGACTTTTCCCTGTTCAAGAGCGAGATGCGCGGCGTCAAGCGCATCTCGGTCGATCGAGCCGATACCGGCAAACCTCGCAACGACCGCCAGCAACTCAAGCAGCGCCAGCTCAATGCCAGCGTGCGCAACGACGAAATCCGCGTCGATGGCCTGTCCGACCAGTTCGTCATCGACGTCGGCCCCGAGGACGAGCTGTCCTGGGCCCGCGACGGCGTCCAGGAAAGCCAGTTGCGCAAGCTCAAGCAGGGCCTGGTGCCCTTCGACGGTAGCCTCGACCTGCACGGCATGAGCGTGGAGAAGGCCCGGCAGACGCTATGGGACTTCCTTGCCGAGGCCACCCGCCTGGAAATCCGCTGCGTGCGCGTGACCCATGGCAAGGCCGCGCGCAAGGACGGACGCAGCCCGCTGGTGAAAAGCCACGTCAATACCTGGTTGCGCCAGCACCCGCAGGTGCTCGGTTTCACCTCCTGCCTGCCACGCCACGGCGGCACCGGCTCGGTCTACGTGATGCTGCGCAGGACCATGCTCGAAGGCCGCGACGAGTAGCCGGCAAGCGCCGAGTCTTGCCAGCGGCCCGGCGACGTCCTACCCTCCGCGCTGGTAATCGTCTGACTGGAACGCCCATGTCCCTGGAACAACACTACTCCTCGATCCTCACCCAGCTCGGCGAGGACGTTAACCGCGAAGGTCTGCTGGACACGCCCAAGCGTGCCGCCAAGGCCATGAAGTACCTGTGCCGCGGCTACCAACAGAGCCTGGAAGAAGTCGTCAACGGTGCCCTGTTCAGCTCCGACAACAGCGAAATGGTATTGGTCAAGGACATCGAGCTGTACTCGCTCTGCGAGCACCACCTGCTGCCCTTCATCGGCAAGGCCCACGTGGCCTATATCCCGAACGGCAAGGTGCTCGGCCTGTCGAAGGTCGCGCGGATCGTCGACATGTACGCCCGCCGCCTGCAGATCCAGGAGAACATGAGCCGGCAGATCGCCGAGGCGGTCCAGCAGGTCACCGGCGCCCTCGGCGTCGCGGTGGTGATCCAGGCCCAGCACATGTGCATGATGATGCGCGGCGTGGAAAAGCAGAACTCGTCCATGGTCACTTCGGTGATGCTCGGCGAATTCCGCGACAACGCCGCCACCCGCAGCGAATTCCTCAGCCTGATCCGCTGAGGCCAGGTCCGCTGGCGAAAGAACCGGCCCCACTGGGCCGGTTTTGCGTTTCCTTCCCCGGCGATCAGCCGAAGAAGCGCTTCATCGAGCGCGACAACCAACCGCCCTCGCTCTTGTCCTTGACCAGTTCGGACATGCTGTGGCGTACCGCATCCACATATCCGGCGTCGTCGTTGCGGATGTGGTTGAACAGCCAGCGCGAGAGCAAGCCCTTGAGTTCGTCGCCGACATCCTCGCCGGCCTGGAAGCGCACCCGGTATTCGGAGACCCGGCGGATGAACAGCTCGTGGATCTTCTTGTGCGCCCGGGAAAACTGGTAGCCGGCGTCCTCCATCAGGGTTTCCTCGAAGGCGAAGTGCGACAGCGTGTAGTCCACCAGCTCCTCGATCACCTCGGCGATCGCCGCGTGTTCCTTGCCTTGCTGGGCGTCGTGCAGGTGATTGATCATCTCGACGATGCGTTTGTGTTGATTGTCGATGACCTGAATACCGGTATTCAGGTCATCCTGCCAGACCAGATGCGCCATGATGACTTCCCCCAAGCGAACAGCGAACGGCCTTTCCGAACGGCCTGGGGCCAGGGTATTTTTGTGACGCAGTACGGGTATTGACGCCGGTCAAGCGGGACAAGATGTTAATGAATTTCGCATGAATTCATTCGCCCCCCTCGCGGCGGCATGCCCGCTCGATCCGCTCGGTTTCGCGCGGCTGAACATCCGCCATCGTCGCCGGAAAGCGGCGTCACCAGTGGTCCCGACAGGACAGGAAGGAAATGAACCTGATCGCGCACGTGGAAATACCGGTGTCCGACCTGGAGAGGGCGATGCGTTTCTACGCCTCGGTGTTCGGAGTGGCGTTCGGCGAGGTAGCCACCCTGCACGGAAGCAGAATGGCGCATTTCCCCTTCGAGGAAGGCCGTGACGGTGCCAGCGGCGCACTCGCCGAGGGCGACGTCTACGTGCCTACGCTACATGGGGCGATCATCTACCTGAATGTCGCGGACCTGGATGCCGTCATTGCCCGGGCCCTCGGCGAAGGCAGCGAAATCCTCTTCCCGAAGACGCCGCTTGGCGACGGCGTGTTCATCGCCGAGATCAGGGACAGCGAAGGCAATCGTATCGCCCTGCAGAGCGCTTGCGGAGAGCGGCCGTAGAGGTCCTGCAAACCGAGCGCCGCCGGCTCAACGGGCAAGAACGCCGGCCAGCCAGGAACGCCGCGCGCCCAGCGCTTCCTGCAATTCGCGGACGCCGATGCAGCGCCGTTCGGGGTCGAGGCTCAGGGCGGTACGCAGCGCCGGCCAGCAGCGCCGAGGCAGGTGTCCGGGCGCGCGCAGCTGGCGCTCCAGCCCCTGCTCCCGGGCCTGGTTCGAGGGCAGGCGGCGGAACGGATGGCGACCGTCGGCCAGTTCGTAGAGGACGCAGGCCAGCGCATACAGGTCGGCCGCCGGCGACAATGGCGCGCCCTCGAGCAGTTCGGGAGCGGCGTAGCCCGGAGTCCAGGCGTCGATGCGGCCCCGGCTGAGCTGCGGCAGGCCATCCAGGATGCCTGCCTGCGCCTGGCCGAGGCCGAAGTCGAAGAGCCGCACGCCCTCTTCGCCGAGCATCACGTTGCTCGGCTTCAGGTCGCCATGCAGTACTCCTTGTTCGTGGACGTAGGCCAGAACATCCAGCAACGGCCGGGCGATCGCGCTCAGCTCGGACCAGGGCAGGCCTTCGGGACGCTCGCAGAGCAGGCGGTCGAGCGGCAGGCCAGGCATGAGTTCCATGACGATGTAGGCGCGCTGGCATGCGGTGTCGACGTCGAAGGTGAACAGACGCACGACGTTCGGATGGCGCAAGCGCCGGGTCAGGGCGAACTCGCTATAGAGCAAGGCGCTGGCGTCGGGTGACTCGGCGACCGACTCGTTGAGCAGCTTCAGCGCTACCAGCGGCGCCGGGTCGCCGAACTGCTCATGGAGCAGGTCCCGGGCACGGTAGACCGTCCCCATGCCGCCGGCGCCGAGCATCCGCTCCAGACGGTAGCGCCCGGAAAGAACGTCCGGCAGCGGACCGGGCAACACCGCCGGCAGGTCCGGCGCCGAGGCGGTCGGGGCGGCGAAGGCGAAATAGGTCAGGTTCGCGCCGCCCTCCTCCTCCGGCAGCAGCTCCAGCGACGACAGCGGTTCGTTCATTGGCGGATCACCACGGCCGTCAGGTTGTCCCGTGCGGCGCCGCTCAGGGCACCGTCGAACAGCCGCTCCACCGCCACCTGCGGCGATGCCAGGCTCAACGCGCGACCCAGCGCATCGGCGCTCAGCTCTTCGTAGAGCCCGTCGCTGCAGAGCAGGAAGACATCACCGGGATGCACCTCCAGTTCCAACACGTCCAGCACCAGTTGTTCGCTGGCGCCGACGGCACGGGTCAGCGCGCGCGCCGAGGGATAGGCGCGGGCCTGCTCGATATCCATCCGCCGTTCGTCGACCAGTCGCTGCAACAGCGAGTGGTCGCGGGACAGCTGGTACAGCCGCTGGCCGCGCCACAGGTAGCAGCGGCTGTCGCCGACCCACACGCAGGCCGCCCGCGACCCCTCCACGACCAGCGCCACCACCGTACTGCCGATGATCCTGTCGCCGCGTTCGGCGCTGAGGGTGAGTTCCTCGCCCAGGCGCCGGTTGAGCCAGTGCAGGCACTGGCGCATCGCGTTCAGGCGCTCGTCGAATCCCGCCCGGGCCGGCAGTTCCGCCAGGCTGGTGACGATCATCCGGCTGGCCAGGTCGCCGGCCTGGTGCCCGCCCATGCCATCGGCGACCGCCCAGAGCCCGCGATCCGGGCAGTCCAGGAAGGCATCCTCGTTGCGCGCGCGGACCTTGCCGCGATCCGTGCGCGCCGCGCTGCGCCAGGGCTCGGTGCGTTGCATCAGAGCTGCACCGGCATGCGGAAGCTGCGCAGGACCGCGAGATCGAACGGATTCGGCGTGCGCTGGGCGAGCAGCAGGTAGTTGGCGCGCAGGCCGCCCAGGTCGGCCTTGAGCACCATCACGTCACGCCCGCTGAGGTACTCGGTCTGCATCAGGTCGAACAGCCTGAACAGCGACCAGGGCCCGGTATTGCGTTCGATTCCCACCGGTCGTCCGGCCATCTTCTCCAGCACCAGGCTGGTGCGGCCGCCGTCGGCGTCGCTGGGCCACTTGAACGACATCGGCACGATCGGGCCGTGGCGGTACTCCATGGACTGACCGTCGAAACGGAACTCGGCGCGGCTGACGCCAGGATCGAGGGTATAGGGCTCCAGGCGGAAGCGCACCTGTGGCTCGGCCGGGTTCTCGGCGAAGAAGCTCTGGCGGATCACCTGGGCCGTGCCCATCTGGTCGAGATAGACTTTGGACATCGGCAGGCTGTAACCGTCCACGCTGCGCAGGCGGTAACTGCCCGGGTCGCCGCTGACGAAGGGCCGCATGTAGGTTTCGAAGAAGCGTTCGGCGACGCCCTGCGCCTTGAAGAACTCGCGGAAATCGCTGACCGCGACATCGCTGGCGCTGTGCGCGTTGAACGGGTAGCGCTTGTTGATCGCCTTGCTGTAGAAACCGTACAGCTCGCTCTGGTAGCGCTGGTTGAGGTACAGGTAGGCATCGCCGAGGACCAGCCGCCAGGCGTCTTCGGCCAGCACGCTGAACCATCCGCCGAGCGGTCGCGGCAGTCGCGCGGAGGCGTTGCGCAGGTTGCTCAGGGCATCGCGCTGGCCGCCCATGCGGCTCTTCGCCATGTCGAAAGCCGCCTGCTCCGGCTGGCTGGCGCGCGCCAGTCCGGCGAGTTGCAACTGCAACTCGTTGAGCGCCTGCAACAGCGGGGTGAGGTCGGCCGCCGGGCCGTTGTTATCGTCGAGCAGGCGATGCAGGGGCTCGAAGCGGCGTTGCAGGGACTTCTTCGCGGTATCCGGCAGGTTCTTCGCCAACGCGTCCCTGGCCTTGCCGGCCGCCGCGGCGGCCGCCTTGCCCAGCTTGCCGCCCTTTTCCGCGGCCTTGTCGCTGGCCTCTGCCAGCGCCTCGGCGCTCTCCGCCAGGACCGGGAAACGGGTGTTCTCACGGACCTCCAGCAACAACTGGAGGATCGGCGAGTTGGCGGCGAGCAGCCCGGAAACCTGGTCGGCGCCCTCGCCGGCATCGTTGAACGGCAGCAGGCCCAGGCGTCCGACCGCCTCGCTCCAGAAGTTCGCGTAGTCGCGGAAATACAGCTGCTCGAGTTCGACCATCAGGCGCCGCAGGTCCATGTCGCTGATCCCGCTGCCCTCGCCCAGGACCCAGTTGTCGCGAAGGATGTCGTTGACCAGGCTGGCGCCCTGGACCACGAAGTATTGCTGGTAGCCCTGCTGGGTGTAGAACCCCGGGATCACGTAGTCGGTGCCGACGAACAGACCGGCCTGCGGCCCCAGGTGCTGGCCGAAGCGATACTCGGGCAGGCTTCGCGCCTGTTCGCGCAGCACCCGGTAGACCACGTTGGCCAGGGACTCGCTGCGCAGCACCTGGCGTGCCTGGGCCACCAGGGTCTCGTTCAGCGGATAGCTGAACGGTTGCTCGAGCAGACGGGCGAAATGCGTGTTCAGGCCATTCTGCACGGTGCCGTTGCCGGCATAGCGCTGCGACCAGTCGGTAGCCACCCAGTCCTTGAGCCATCCGTTCTCGCGGCGCTCGCGCAGATTCAGCATCAGGTAGGCCCGCAGGCTGTTGAGCAGGCGTTCGCGATTCTGCATGTTGCCGCGGATCTGCGCTTCGAGCATCCGCGCCACGCGCGGCAGCAGTTGCGTCTCCAGCTCGCGGCGATAGGCAGCGGCCAGCGGCGGGTTGACCTCGTTGCCCTGGTACAGCCCGGCGCGCTCGTGCAGCGAGACTTCCCCTTTGGGCGGAAACACGGTGGTCGCCGCATAGCTGCTATCCAGCGTCTTCAGCGCCGCCATGGCGTCGTCGCGCTCGCCAAGCGCCTGGCGCTGCTGGGCCCATTGCTGCGCCAGCTCGCGGACCCGCTCCAGGCGCTCGTGGTTGGCCGAGAAACCGCCAGCCCAGAGCAGGCCGAATAGCAGAAGGAGCGCCAGCGAACCGACGTACAGGGCTCGCTGGCCCCAGTGGATGCGCGTGCGTTCGCGGCGATCGAGACCTGCCAGGTTGGCCTCGGGGAAGATCACCTGGCTCAGCAGGTGATGGATGAAGCGCGAGCGCCCGTTGCGCAGGGTCGGCAGCAGGCCGCTGGCGATCCCCAGGTTGGCGCCGATGCCGGCGGTGTCCTCGTCCAGCTGCTGGGCCAGGTGCGGCGCGCTGGTCAGGTAGAAGCCGCGCAGGCGGCTGGCGCGCTGGTAGCGGTTGCCGGTGAAGGCGAGTTCGACGAACAGGCACAACCGCTCGCCGATCTGGCCAAGCTGGTGCGGGAAGTCCAGGATGCGACCGCGACGCAGGGTATCGCGCTCCTGGTGGATGCGCATGATCACCTGGCTGTTCAGGCGTCGCAGAAGGTCCTCGAACGCCTGGCGCAGGACCGTCACATCGGTGCCGTTCTGCTCCTTGCCGAAGCTGGTGCCCAGAACCTGGTCGCTCTCCTCGCGGCTCAACTGGTCGAAGAACTCGTCGAAGCCGAGCAACTGGTCGGCCTTGCTCAGCACCAGGTAGACCGGCAGATCGAGGTGCAGGGTCTGCTGGATTTCCTGCAGGCGCGCACGCACCTGGCGAGCCAGCGTATCCAGCGCCATCTCGTCGTCACTGAGCAACGTTTCTACCGGAATCGACACCATCACGCCATTCAGCGGCCGTGCGCGGCGGCGCTTGCGCAACAGGCCGAGCAGGGTCGCCCAGGCGCCCCCGTCGACCTCGCCGTCGGCTTGGGTCAGGTAGCGCCCGGCGGTGTCGATCAGGACGCCGTGGTCGGCGAAGTACCAGTCGCAGTAGCGCGTGCCGGCGGTGTCGCGGGTCAGCTTGCGGTCGATCCGGTTGATCGGGAATTCCAGTCCGGAAAAGTCCAGCAGGCTGGTCTTGCCGCTTCCCTGCGGGCCGATCAGCAGGTACCAGGGCAGCTCGTTGCGCCAGCGCTCGCTGCGACCGCGGTACAGGCTGGAGGTCTTCAGGGTGCGCAAGGCGTCCTTGAAGCGGCTGCGCAATTCCTTCTGTTCGTCTTCGATCAGACCGTCGCGGCGCAGGCGCTCCTGGCCCTCGTCGCTGTCCTCGACGGCCTTGCGCCGCACTCCGGCGCGCCAGCTGACGAAGACCATCGCCAGCCCCCAGACCAGGAACATCAGGCTGATGCTCAGCAACCGCGAGGTCGGGCTTTCCCAGAACTTGTAGTCGGCGACCGCCAGCAGCGGCCCGACGAACCACACCAGCAATGCCGCCAGGAGTACCAGCAACAGCGTCCAGACCCACGTCTTGCGCAGGAAGGCGCCGACTTTCTTGAAGAAGTTTTTCATTTCGCGTCCCTGTGTTTACGAACCGGGCTGTCCTGCCGCCGCATCGAGCGACTGGTAAGGCTGCAGCACCGTGTCGCGTTGTTCGCCGAGAACCCAGGCGAATCCCGAATACATCACCACCAGGCAGACCAGGGTGAACAGCGCCACCATCCACCAGGGCACGATCCGCACCAGGCCGCGACGCTGGTCGCTGAGCCCCTGCCAGTGCGGCGACAGTTCGCGCGGCACGTCGCCGCGCAACTGGCGGATCTGCCGGTAGAGCGCATCGGAAATACCGTCCAGGTCGAGCACGCCGCGAGCCATCACCCGGTACTTGCCCTCGAAGCCGAGGGCCAGGCAGAGGTACATCAGCTCCAGCATCGGCAGGTGCTTGACCGGGTTCTTCGACAGCCGGTCGAGCAACTGGAAGAACTTCTCGCCGCCGAAGGTCTCGTTATGGAAGCTGCTCAGCAGGCTGATCTTCGACCATTCGCTTTCGTTGCCCCACGGGGTGGTCACCACCGCCTCGTCGACCACCGTGCACAGCACGTAGCGCGCCGCCATGACCTGGCTGTTTTCCACGCCATCCTGCACGGCGCGGAATTCGAAGAGCTTCATGGCGGAGGTCAACCGCTCCTTGAGCGCCGCAAGGTTCTCCAGCACGGTGCTGTGCTTGAGCCGGACCACTTCCGAAAGCAGTTCGGAAGCCGCCGCCACCAGCGGGTTCAGGCTGACGTTGAAGGCCTCGCCCGGACGCAGGCGCGCCGCGTAGATCATCCGCTCCTCGAGCTGCTCGAAGCGCGGCGGTTCGGCGAAATCGGTCAGCGGCCCCTGGGCCGGTACCTGTCCCTGGTGATCGAGGAGGACGGTCTTCTCGTCCTCGTGGTATTCCCTTTCCTTGATCATGTTCAGTTCCTGATGGCCCAGAATTTCAGTTCAAGCTCGGAGAACTCGCCGGATACGTGGAACGCGAAACCGCCGGAGCGCTCCAGCTGGGCCATGTCCTCGGCGTTGGGTTCGAGAATGAAATAGGTCTTGTTGGAGTGGAACGGGATCTGCCGCGGCGCCACCGGCAGCGGCTTGACCCGGATCCCCGGCAGGTGCAGGTTGACCAGTTGGCGAATGTGCTCGACCGCACCCACCTTGAGATGCGCGGGCAGCCGCTGGCGCAGTTCCTCCGACTCGCAATTGGCACTGGCGGCGAGCACGAACGAGGCGCTGCCGAGCAGCTTGTGGTCGTGCAGGGGCGAGACCAGGATGCCGTACTGGCGGGCCTGGAGAGGCAGTTCGATGGCATGCTGCTCGAGCACCATCGACAGGACCTGGCGGATCGCCTCCATCAGCCTGCGGAAGCTGGCGCCCTGGTCGCTGTGCTGGTAACGGCTGTCCAGGCGCGGACGCTTGCTCTCGCTGCCGAAGGTGGCGAGGTCGCCGAGCATGGTCAGCAGCACCCGGTACAACTGCTCCGGATGCACCTGCTCCAATCCCAGGTAGTGGCGCAGCAGCAACTCGGTGCGATTGATCAGTTGCAGCATCATGAAATCGCCGACCTCCGCGCCGCCGACCTTGCCATTGGACCGGATACGCTCGGCGATGGTGTCGCCGCGATGGCCGAGCATGCTGATCACTTCCTTCAGGCAGGACAGCAGGTAGGCGGATGCGTGGGCGTGGAGGTAGCTCGGCACGAAGTCGGGATCGAGGCTGATCACCCCGTCCGGCGTGGTATCCAGCACCACCGCCACCTTCAGTTTGACGTAGGCCTGGTCGCTCTGCTGCTCGCCGAGCAGCAGGCGAAAATCCGGCCGCGCGCAGCTGACCTGTACCATGGAATCCTCGCCGGCGTTGGAGTCCGCCACCTCCAGGTCGTAGGCGGTATAGCGCGCCAGGACCTCGGCCTGCTCCGGCCGGCGCGCCTCGATGTGGTTGCCGGTGACCAGCGGCAGGGCCAGGTAGATCGGCACGTTCGAGGTATTGGGCGGCACGTCGAGGGCGAGCGGCTCGGTGTTGCCGCCGAGTTCGAACAGGCTGCCGTCGGGCAGTACGCCGGAGGCCTGGCTGATCACCAGCTTGCCCATGTTGAGGAACTGGCGGTCCAGCTCCAGGGCGAGGAAGCCCCAGTTGTAGCTGCCCAGCAACTGGGTCCGGGCCTTCATCTGGTTGTCGTAGTAGCGGTCGTTGTGTTGCAGGTGCTGCGGGCGCAGCAGCATGCCTTCCTGCCAGACGATCTTGTGCACGTTCATCGCGCGTCACCCGCCTTGCCGAGCAATTCGCCGGCATTCTGGATGCCCTTCTGGCCCAGCTTCAGCTCTACCCGGGTCAGCTCTTTCGCCGTGACCGGCACCACGTAGCGCCAGCTTGCCTCGCCGAGATCGCGGTAGGCGGCGAGCACGCCCACGTAGCGGCTCCCCTCCTCCACGCTGAGTTTGAGTTCGACCCGCTCGCCGGGACGCAGCTCCAGCTCCTCGCTGGTCACCAGGTCGGGGTCCAGGGTCTCCTTGGGACGTTCGTAGAGGCTGAAGAAGTCGGCGTTCTCGAACGCCACCGGGTGTTTCAGCTCGAACAGCCGCACTACCACCGGCGACGGCCGGCCATTGAGGTCGGGATTGACCCGCTCGCCGGCGCTCAGGGCGAGGTCGAGCTTGGTCAGTCTGGAATACGGCGACAGCGTGGAACAGCCGGCCAGCAGCGCCAGGACGGCGAGCATGGCCAGCGCCCTGGCTGGCGGGATCGGGCGACGAGACATGGCGATCATCCTTGGTGCTCGGTGTAGAGGGTGGAAATCAGGCGAACCTGCTCTTCGTAGGCCTGGGCGAAATCACGCGCCAACAGACGCTCGCTCCAATCGTCGTCCTGGCATAGCGACTGGTGGTAGCGACCGTAGGCACGCCAGCGGCTGCCCGAGGTGGCCAGCAACGGCCGGCGACCGTCGCGCTCGAAACGCAGGGCCAGCTGCTGCGGCGAGAAATGCTCAAGGGTCGCGCGCACCGCCGCCCGGCTGGCGCCGAGCAGCGCCACCTGGTGCGCCTGGAGGTCGCGGAAACTGCGTGCGACGGCCTGTTCGCCACTCAACTGGCCAGGCTTGCCATCCCGTAGCAGATGCCCCAGCGCCTCGCCGGCATCGGCGCTGAAGCGCAAGGGATTCTTGCCGGTATCGCGCAACGTGCTCAGCGACAGGCGCAGTTCGTTCTTCAGTTCGCTGCGGGTCCGCAGGCTCTGCTGCAAGCCGCCGATGCACTGCCGCAGCAAACCGGCGGCGTCGATCGCCAGCGCTTCGCGCGCAGCGCCGTCGAGGCCTTCGAGGTCCATTCCCAGGGCCTGGCCGAAACGCTGCCAGAAGGCTTCGTCGCGACCCGGACGCGGACTTTCCACGGGTTCCTGCGGAGCCGCCGGGGCGGGCACCAGCTCCGGTACGACCAGGCTTTCCATGTCGATCCGCGCGTAGTCCGCACGCGCCCCGGCCTCCTGGCTGGGCTGGGCGATCGCGCTCAGGTCGTCGAGTTCGTAGGCATCTGCACCGTCCTGGTCGAGCGCCTGCAACGGATCGAGGGCCAGGAAGGCATCGTCCGGAATGATGCTGCCCGCCGGCTGCGGCCGCCCGACGTCCATGGCGAGCTCGTCGGGCTCGCGCAGCAACCGCGCGCGGATCTCGAAGTCGCCGAGCAGGAAGACGCTGTCCTGCTCGATGCGCTGCGGCTCGCCATGCGGCAGGCGGCTGCCGTTGCCGGCGCGGATGCCGTTGCTGCTGGTGTCGGTCAGGTAGAACGCGCCGTTGCGATAGCTGACCCGCGCATGCTGCTTGGACAGGTGCCGCTTGCGATCGGGAATCGCCCAATCGCACTCACCGCCGCGGCCGATGAGGCCGCCGTTCCTGCCGAAGGTCTTGCTGCATAGCTCCGTCGGTACGAATTGCTTGGCGCTGAGCATTTCCAATACCAGTTCCATGAGATCGCTCCTTGCGGTCACTTGCCGCGATTGACCGCCTGCGGATCGCCAAGCGGGCGATAGTCGCCGTCGTTGAATTTGTAGTTGCCGCTGCAACCGGAGAGGCCGCAGAGGACGGCCAGGGCCAGAAGCACGGCGGGCCAGTGACGAACAGGCATCAGGGAGTCTCCATGGAAGGGCCGCGGACGCCGCGCTCCAAGCGCGCGCCCGGCTGGGCTGGTTGGAAGGAAATCTCGATCATGGGCTTCAGGTCCGGGGATCGCCGAAATGAATGTTCAGGCGTCCCATGCGATAGATCAGGGTTCGTCGCGGCAGACCCAATTCGCGCGCGGCGAGGGTCTGGTTGCCAGCGTTCCTGCGCAGGCAGGCGAGCAGCAGGTCCCGTTCGATCTGCTCCAGATGCTCGCGCAGCTTGAGCGGCGCCTCCGCTTCCGGGGGCGCGCGCAGGGAAAAGTGTTCGGCCAGCAGCACCTCGCCTTCGCAGAGCAGTACCGCGCATTCCACCAGTCCCTTCAGCTCCCGAACGTTACCGGGAAAGCCATAGCCGTCGAGCAGTTCCAGCGCTTCCGCGGACCAGCCCAGCGGCGCGCGGCGCAGGAACACGCAGGCGCGCTCGGCGAAATGCCGGGCCAGTTCGAGGGCGTCGCCCTCGCGCTGGCGCAACGGCGGCAACTCGATGGGAAACTGCGCCAGCCGGTAGTAGAGGTCTTCGCGGAACTTGCCATCGCGTACCAGCAGGGCGAGGTCACGGTGGGTAGCGGCGATGATGCGTACATCGACCTTGTGCGTGTCGTTGCCGCCGAGCGGGCGAATCTCGCCTTCCTGCAACACGCGCAACAGCTTGGCCTGGAGCGAGAGGGGCATGTCGCCGATTTCGTCGAGCAACAGGGTTCCGCCATCCGCGGCATCGAACAACCCGGGGCGATCGCGCTCTGCACCGGTAAAGGCGCCCTTGCGGTAGCCGAACAGCTCGCTTTCCAGCAGGTTTTCCGGAAACGCCGCGCAGTTCTGCACCACGAACGCCTGTGCACGCCGCGGGCCGTACTCGTGGATCGCCCGTGCGACCACCTCCTTGCCGGTGCCGGTCTCGCCCTGCAGCAACACGGTATAGGGGTTGTGCAGGACCTTGCTGATCAGGCGGCAGGTCTCACGCATCGCCGCGCTCCTGCCGATCAGCCCGTAGCCGCTGACCACCGGTGCGCTGGACGGTCCCTGCGGCTCGCCGGAAGGTTGCGAGAGGCGTTGCAGCAGATGCAGCTGGGCCAGCACGAACGAGCCCAGCTGGCCCAGTGGATGGGCGAATCCCTGCAGGTCCAGTGGGCGCCGGGTAGCGCAGACCACCATGCCCTCGACCGTTTTCTCCGGGCTCACCAGCGGAACGCAGAGCAGGGACAGCCAGGGCTGCTCCGCTGCCGGCAGGAAGCCGGTCTCGTGCAGCCGCGACGGCAGGTCGACGAGACTGACCACGCGGTTCTGGCACAGGGCGAACTGCAGCAACTGCTCGCCGGTGTAGTCCGCCGGCAGGCTCGACGGCTCCAGCGCCTGCAACAGGCCGTCCCGGCATTCGGCGTTGAGGGTGAGCGCGGTATGGGTCTGGTCGAGCAGATACAACTGGCTCAGCTCGCAGCCGCTGAGTTCGCCGACTGCGCGTGCGAAACCGCCCAGCAGGGCCGTGATGTCGGTTTCCCGCGACAGCGCGCCGAACTGAGCGAGCAGGGCTTCGGCGAAGGCCAGGGGTTGCGGTACGCGGCTGAACATCGCACCCACCTCAGGCGAACTCGCAGAGCACGCGGCCGTGCTCGCCCAGCGTCGCATGGACCCGCTCGAGACGCTCGTCGCGCGCCATCGCTTCCAGCAAACGGTCGGCCACCAGCGGCAGCAGGTGCGTGTCCAGCAGGTGGTCGATCAACCGTGCGCCGCTGTCGCTCTGGGTGCAACGCTCGGCCAGGTGGCCCACCAGCGCCTGGCTGTAGTCGAAAGCCAGTTGACGGCGCGCCAGGCGCTCGCCGAGGCGTTGCAGCTTGATCTCGATCAGCTCGCGCAGTACCGGGCCGCCCACCGGGTAGTAAGGCACCACGCGCATGCGCGCCAGCAGCGCCGGCTTGAAATGCCGGCTGAGCGCC
Organism: Pseudomonas sp. PS1(2021); assembly: GCF_020405165.1. Lineage (NCBI taxonomy): Bacteria > Pseudomonadati > Pseudomonadota > Gammaproteobacteria > Pseudomonadales > Pseudomonadaceae > Pseudomonas > Pseudomonas sp. PS1(2021). Next base: position 2,855,421 of record NZ_CP084484.1, read on the forward strand.
GGCCGGATGGTTTCCTCCAGGAGTTCGGCGGAAGGCCGCGCGCCGTCCTGGCAAAGCGCGGCGATGTGCTCGCTGGCGAGGTTGGAGGTCATCAGGATCAAGGTATTGCGGAAATCGATCTCGCGCCCTTCGCCATCGTTGGCCACGCCCTTGTCGAAGATCTGGTAGAACAGGTTGAGCACGTCCGGATCGGCCTTCTCCACCTCGTCCAGCAATATCACCGAATAGGGCTTCTGGCGTACCGCCTCGGTGAGCATGCCACCCTCGCCATAGCCGACATAGCCGGGCGGCGCGCCGATCAGGCGCGAGACGGTGTGCTTCTCCTGGAACTCGGACATGTTGATGGTGGTGATGAAACGCTCGCCGCCATACAGCAGGTCGGCCAGCGCCAGCGCGGTCTCGGTCTTGCCCACCCCGCTCGGGCCCACCAGCAGGAACACGCCGACCGGCGCATCGGGCTTGTTCAGCCCAGCCGCGGTGGCGCGCATCGCGCGGTCCAGGGCGCTGACCGCCTGTTCCTGGCCACGGATCCGCGCCCGCAGGTCGTCAGCGAACCCCATCACCTTGGCGTTGTGTTCCCGCGCCAGTTGTTCCACCGGTACGCCGGTCCAGGCGCCGATCACCTCGGCAACCAGGCGCGGGCAGACCTCGAAGCTGACCAGCCGCCCCTGGGCCTGGGCATCGGCGAGCGCCTGGCGGGTTTCGTGAAGGGCCTTTTCCAGGGCTTCGACACCGCCATGCTCGTCGGCCGGGAAAGTCTCCGCGTCCGCCTCGCCGCCCTGCTCTTCCCGGTTCGCCTCGCGGGCCCTGGCCAATTGCTGGCGCAGGGCGAGCAGGCGCTCGGCGAGTTCGCGCTGGCGGCTCCACTGGTCCTCCTGTACGTGCCGCTCGCTTTCCGCCTGGGCCAGGCGCTCCTCCAGCGCCTGCAGGGCATCGTGGTCGATCGGCAGGCCTGCCTCGGCATCGCGGCGCAGGGCCTGGCGCTGGCGCTCGCCTTCGGCCAGCTCGCCGCGCAGGCGCTCGAGGCTCTCCGGCGCCGCCGCCAGGCTGATGCGCACCCGCGCACAGGCGGTGTCGAGGACGTCGACGGCCTTGTCCGGCAACTGGCGACCCGCCAGGTAGCGGGCGGACAGTTCGGCGGCGGCCACCACCGCGTCGTCGCGCAGGTAGATACCGTGGCTTTCCTCGTAAACCCGGGCCAGGCCACGCAGGATCGTCACCGCCTCGGCAACGCTCGGCTCATGCAACTGCACGGGCTGGAAGCGCCGGGCCAGCGCCGGGTCCTTCTCGAAATACTTCTTGTATTCGGCCCAGGTCGTCGCCGCGATGGTGCGCAACTCGCCACGTGCCAGGGCCGGCTTTAGCAGGTTGGCGGCATCCGAGCCGCCGGCCTGACCGCCCGCGCCGATCAGCGTATGGGCCTCGTCGATGAACAGGATGGTCGGCCTGAGCGCTGCCTTCACTTCGTCGATGACGCCTTTCAGGCGCCGCTCGAACTCGCCCTTCACGCTGGCACCGGCCTGCAACAGGCCCATGTCGAGGGACAACAGCTCGACGTCCCTCAGCGCCGGCGGCACTTCCCCTGCGGCGATCCGCGAGGCCAGGCCTTCGACGATGGCGGTCTTGCCGACGCCGGCCTCGCCGACCACGATGGGGTTGTTTTTCCGCCGACGGGCCAGGATGTCGACCATCTGGCGAATAGCCCCGTCGCGACAGAGCACCGGATCGAGCTTGCCGTCGCGCGCCTGCTGGGTAAGGTTGTGGGTGAAACGCTGCAACAGGGACTCGCCGCCGCCCGGCTTGCCGCTGAGCGCGCCCTCCAGCGGCTGCGAGAGCGCGAAATCCTTCAACCGCTCGATGTCGAGCCGCGCCAGCAGCGGCTGGTAGCGGCTGCCGGCATAGCGCAACGGGTTGCGTAGCAGGGCCAGGATCAATGCCGCCTGGTCGATCTGGCTACGGCCCAGTTCGAGGTTGGCCAGCAACAGCGCATCCTGCAGCCACTGCACCAGCTCGGGCGCGAACACCGGATTGCGCGAGGCACTATGCTCGCCCCGCGCTTGCAACGCGGCGTTGAGTTCGCCGGCGTCCACCGCGGCATCCTGCAGGGCGCGCGCCAGCAGTCCCTGGGGACGCTCCAGCAGGCCCAGCAACAGGTCCTCCACCAGTACCTTGCTGCCACCACGGGCTACGCAGCGCTCGGCCGAGCCTTCGAGGTCGCGCCGGGTGTCGGCATCCAGCGCCTGAATCAGTTGTTGCAGGTCTACGTTGATCATGCTCATCCATCCTTAATGAATCTTGCTGCCCAGCGTCACCACGCCATCCGCGCGCTCCCGGCCCAGCCAGCTGGTCCAGCCAAGGCGGCAGGCGTTCTGCGCGCCGATGCGGAACTCACGGATTTCCTCGTGGCGCAAGACCAGCCGGATGTCGTAGTCGAGCGGGTCGCGCAGGGTGAAGCGAACCAGCGCGCAAAGCGGCTGGTAGCCGGGACCGATCGGCAGGAACTCGTGGAAGCGCTGCCAGTCGAGCTGGCGGATATGAATGCGGAACTTGCCGCTGCGGTCGCGGACCCGTTCGCCCAGCACCGCGTCTTCGCCAAGCTGGCTGTTGAACAGGCCGAGCCGGTTGCGCTGCTCTTCGAGGATCGCGACGCGCCGTTCGATACACTGCTCGGCGACCAGTTCGGCATGCTTGAAGTAGTAGCGCAGCACCGACTCGATCAAGGCCGCCGAGTGCGCCCGCAGGCTGAGCAGGCCCAGGTAGGGCAGCAGGCGTTTCCAGTTCAGTTCCCTGGCCTTGCGGATCTCTTCCCCGCCCAATCCGACGAGGGCGAACAATTGGGCGGAAAACGCATCGCTCGCGCCGCTCTGGAAGCTCACCCGGTAGCGGTACTTGCGCCAGATCGGCAACAGCAGCCGATGCAGGCGGTGATGGAAGAGATCGAGGAAGTTCCGCGTAGGATTGCCCTCCTCGCTGTCGCCCAGAGCCTGCTCGCTGTAGAACGCCGGCAACGGCGAACTGGCACCGAACAAGCCGATCAGGTTGAAACGCAGCCGCGCCCGCAGCATGCCGCGCTCTTCGAAGAACTCCACCCGATCGACATCGCTGCCCGGGAAACCGAGGCTAGGATTGGCCTGGAATTCCAACTGATCGTAGAGCGCCTCGTCTCCCAGGCCGGGATATTCCTCGCGGAGGCGATCCATGACCAGCAGGACCGCCTGGAACAGCGAGTACTCGCGAATGCCCCGGGCCAGCGCGCTTACAGCAGGGGCTGCAAACCCATGCGCGGTTTCCATTGGTACACGTCTCCCTGTGTGCTCCTCACCCGCAACTCGTGGTAGGAGTTGATGCTGGCGTAAAGCGCGAAAAATTCGTTCAGAACCGAAGCGAACACGAACAGGTCGCCCTCGCCGATGTAGCCTTCCGGATCGATCGTCAGCTCGGTACGCAAGCCGCGCAGCGGCAGGCCCCGATGCAGGCGGTCGACATGCTCGTGGCGGACCGCCTTGAGCCCGCCCAGCAGGCGCTTGCTGACCTTCGCCGCATGCTGGTCGTAGTAGCGCGGCAGGTCGTAGGTTTCGAGGATCACCTTGAGTGCGTCGACGTTGGCCAGCGACAGGTAGTTGAGCGACATGTTGCTGATCAGTTTCCAGAGGAAATCGCGGTTCAGCGGCGGCGCGTAGCTCGGCGTCGGCGGGGTGATATTGCGGAAACCGAGGAACTCCGGCGTGCCTTCGCAGGCGACGCAGATATCGCCCAGGCGCAGCCGTTGGGGCAGGTTCTGGTTGGTGCAGGTCAGTTCCACCGACAGCGTCTCGGTCTGCTCGGGATGGCGGATGCCGAAGCTCAGGTAGGTGTCCAGGCCATCGTGCAGCAACGAGGTCCGTTGCCGGACGCTGTAGTGGGGCCGTGCTTCCGGGACGTCGAAGCTGGGATCGTGCTCGAAGGACTCGAACGGCACATAGGCCTGGTAGCCGAGCCCGCCCGGCCGCCAGCCAGTGACGCCCTCTACCGAGAACACCCCGCAGTCCTCCAGGCTGTATTCGGCCGGCATCAGCAGGTACTCGTCCTGCTTGCCGTCGAGGCGGATCGGCAGCGCATCGTGGCGGAACAGGTTGGCCACCGGCGTACAGTACAGCTTGACGTTCTCCAGTGTCGGGTGCAGGCGCTGGATGCCGCTCTTGCGGATATCGAAGCGCAACTCGAGGCCGCGGACCTGCTTGAGGGTTTCCTCGGGCAGCGCGCCGAGCAGGTCAAGGCCATCCACGTCGACGAACAGGAACTTGTCCTGGAACGCGAAGTACTCCTGCAGGTAGCGATAGCCACGGAAGGTATTCAGCGGATAGGGAATCAACGCCTCGTCTTCGGCGAAACCCACCGGCTGCACCCGCTCGCCCGTCAGGCGGAACGACATCGGCTTGCCGGCCACGCCATCCAGCGGCCGCCCATGGGGGTCCAGCGGAATCAGTTGGATGCTCTCCAGGTTGCGCAGCAGGCACAGATAGAGCATCTGGCTGATGTAGCGCTCGCCGGCCAGGTGCAGGCGCAGCCGACTCAGGCCCAGCTCGCCGAGATGCCCGTCGCAGTTCATCGCCAGGCGCAGGCCGAGCAGCGCACCCTCGCCGGTCACCGAATAGTTGAGCGCCTCCAGCACCAGCGGCAGGACCTCGGTGGCGTAGCAGGTACGGAAGCGACAGGCGACCTCGCCCACCGGCCGGCTCTCGACCGGCGTATCGCGCTCCACGCGCAGCGCCCCGCCCGGGCGGGTCAGGGGGTCGAACTGGAGAATGCTGAAAGCCGGCAGCGGGCGCATATAGTTCGGCCACAGCAGGTGCATCATCGAGTGACTGAGTTCCGGCAACTCGTCGTCCAGCTTCTGCCGCAACCGCCCGGTCAGGAAGGCAAAGCCCTCGAGCAGGCGCTCGACATCCGGATCGCGTCCGACCTGCCCGAGAAACGGGGCCAGGGCCGGGCTACGCTCGGCGAAACGGCGCCCCAGCTGGCGCAGTGCGGTGAGTTCGCTCTGGTAGTAATGATTGAAGGACACGGCTTACCTGCTGGATATCGTTTCACTGATGGCAGTCGTCTGACCGCTGCCGCCAAAACCGCAATGACATTTCTGGCCTGAAGATCGGAAACCCACGGTGTCCGTTGTCTTTCCGTAATCGACCCGATTCGCGCCCATCTCAGAAGACCTCATGGACGAACCAGGCATCGAAGCGGTACAGTGCCAGGCCGAGGCGTCACCCTGGCGGGCCGCCGCGAGGCCGTCGAAGAACACGTCGGCGGAACCGACGACGATGGGATTGCTGCCGTGCCCGGGGAGCGGACAAGCGGTTGGATCGGAAACGCGGGCTGCGGGTTTGCCGGACATCGAAACCTCCTTAGCTGACCTTCACCTGGCCGCTGCCATCCAGGCATGCGGAAAAACTCACCTGGCGCTTGAAACCTTCCACCTCCAGCAACCCTTCGATGCTGAAGGCCAGGCGGAGCTGGTCGTTGTCGCGTGGCAGGGAAACGACACGCACGTCGCTCAAGCGCGGTTCGTAAGCCTCGATGAAACCTTCGATGGCCGAGCGGGCCTGGCTCAGGGAGTCGTGCAGGCTCAGGCGCATGTCGTTGAGATCGGGCAACCCGTAGTCGGACAGCGTCTGCACGCTGCCCGCCCGGGTGCTGAGCATCTTGCCCAGATGGGCAGCCACCGACGCCATGGCGGAAACCTCGCGGCTCCAGCCGACGCGCTTATCCGCGTCGCCGTTCAGGCGCTCGAACAGGCTGCCGTATCCGGTCATGGAAAGCTCCGCTTACTCTTTGTCCAGCTTGCCGACCAGCGACAGAGTGAAGTCCGCCCCCATGTACTTGAAGTGCGGGCGCACGTTCAGGCTGACGCGGTACCAGCCCGGCTCGCCCTCGACGTCACTGACGATGATCTGTGCAGCGCGCAGCGGGCGACGGCCGCGCACTTCGGCGCTGGGGTTTTCCTGGTCGGCGACGTACTGGCGGATCCACTTGTTCAGCTCCAGCTCGAGGTCGGTACGCTCCTTCCACGACCCCAGCTGTTCGCGTTGCAGGACCTTCAGGTAATGGGCCAGGCGGTTGACGATCATCATGTACGGCAACTGGGTGCCGAGCTTGTAGTTCAGCTCCGCGGCCTTGCCTTCGGCGCTGATGCCGAAGAACTTCGGCTTCTGCACCGAGCTGGCGGAGAAGAACGCGGCGTTGTCGCTGCCCTTGCGCATGGTCAGGGAAATGAAGCCTTCCTCGGCCAGTTCGTACTCGCGGCGATCGGACACCAGCACCTCGGTGGGGATCTTGGTCTCGATCTCGCCCATGCTCTCGAAGTGGTGCAACGGCAGGTCCTCTACCGCACCGCCGCTCTGCGGCCCGATGATGTTCGGGCACCAGCGATACTTGGCGAAGCTGTCGGTCAGCTTGGTGCCGAAGGCATAGGCGGTGTTGCCCCACAGGTAATGCTCGTGGCTGTTGGCCACGGTCTCCTTGTAGGCGAACGACTTGACCGGATTCTCTTCCGGATCGTAGGGCGTGCGCAGCAGGAAGCGCGGTACGGTCAGCGCCACGTAGCGGGAATCCTCGGACTGGCGGAAGCTCTGCCACTTGGCGAACTGCGGGCCTTCGAAATGATCCTTCAGGTCCTTCAGGTCCGGCAGGCCGGTGAAGCTTTCCAGGCCGAAGAACTTCGGACCGGCGGCCGCCACGAATGGCGCATGGGCCATGCAGGCCACGCTGGAGACGTATTGCATCAGCTTGACGTCGGGCGAACTGGGCGACATGTAGTAGTTGGCGATGATGGCGCCGACCGGCTGGCCACCGAACTGGCCGTATTCGGCGGTGTAGATGTGCTTGTACAGGCCGGACTGCATCACCTCGGGCGAGTCCTCGAAATCGTCCAGCAGGTCCTGCTTGGAAACGCTGAGAATCTCGATCTTGATGTTCTCGCGGAAGTTGGTGCGGTCGACCAGCAGTTGCAGGCCGCGCCAGGCCGACTCCAGCGCCTGGAAATCGGGATGATGGAGAATCTCGTCCATCTGCGTGCTGAGCTTGGCGTCGATCTCGGCGATCATCCGGTCGACCATCGCCTTCTTCACCGGCTCGCCGTCGTTCTGCGGCTTGAGCAATTCCTCGATGAAGGCGGAGACGCCGCGCTTGGCGATGTCGTAGGCCTCGTCGTCCGGGCTCAGGCGGGTCTCGGCGATGATGCTGTCGAGAATGTTGTATTCGCCGTTCTGGTTCCGGCCTTGCTGTGCGGCACTGGTGCTCATGTATCTGCTTCCTTGGCTAGGGGGTGGCTCAGGCGTCCTGGGAGGGGGCGGCGCTCAGCCCCAGCTCGCCCAGCACACGGCTACGGGACTCGTCGTCGGCGAGTACGCTTTCGATGGCCTTGCGGAACGCCGGGGCGTTGCCCAGCGGGCCCTTGAGGGCCACCAACGCATCGCGCAACTCCATCAGCTTCTTCAGCTCGGGCACCTGCTCGACGATGCTGGCCGGGTTGAAGTCCTTCATCGAGTTGATCTGCAGCCCCACCGCCAGCTCGTCCCTGCCGCCCTCCTCCTGGAGACGATTGGGTACGCTCAGCGTCAGCCCCAGCTCCTGCTTGGCCAGGACCTCGTCGAAGGTCATCTTGTCGATGCCGATCGGCTTGCGGTCCTCCACCTTGCGCTCATCCGTGCGCTGGGTGTAATCGCCGATCGCCAGTAGCTTCAACGGCAGTTCGATTTCTTCCTGGGCACCGCCAGTGGCGGGCTTGAAGGTGACGTTGATGCGTTCCTTTGGGGCTACCGAGCCTTCTTTGGCCATGGCTTTTTCTCCTTGAGAATTGAGGGCGCGAAGCCCTATTCGAGCACCACCTCGAGATCGAGGTGGCACAGCCTGCGATAAATGTCTTCCTTGCGTTCTCGCACGGCGTGGTTCTGCGGCAACAGCTCGCAGCAGCTATGCAGCAGGTGCAGTACATCCAGCGCCAGATCGGGCTCCCAGGCGTGCAATCCCGATTCGTGCAACTGATGGTCGAGGCTCTCCAGCTGGGTCTTGGCCAGCTCGTACTTCTTCGCCAGGAAGCACAGTCGCGCGAGGCTCAGTTGCCAGAAGAACCGGGCGCGCCCGCCGTGGGCGCGCTTCATGCCCTGCTTCAACACCTGTACCGCCGCCTTCAGGCCGTCCTTGCGCAACACCGGCTGGACCTCGTCCAGGGCGACGTCCCATTCGGCCTGCAGGGCCACGGTCTCGACCTTGCGCGGCGCACTGTCGTTCTGGAGATGGGGCATGACATGGGCGCTGATCCAGCCGCGGGTGGCCGCATCGGCGAATGCGCTGCCGTCGTGGAAACGCAGCTCCACCAGCCCCGGCAGACGCTGCAGGAGCAAGGCGAAATGCATTTCGACTTCCCGCATCGCCTGCTCGGCGTTGAGCCCTTGCAGGCACTCCCAGACCAGGCGCTGGCCGTCGAACCAGAACGGCGCCCGTGCCAGGCTCGCCTCCAGCTCCACCAGGAGATCGGCGTACAGGCCCTGGGCGAAACGCTCCTGGTAGCTTTTCAGCTTGTCCGCCGGCACTCCCCTTAGCGCGGTGACCTGTTCGGCATTGCGCTCGGGCATGGACTCGATGGGCAGCCAGAGCATCGTTCGGTTGAGGCGCAGCGCGCGCAGATCGGTGGCTTTCTGCTTCAGCCACCAGGCGCACAGGGGGCGTGCGGCCTCCTGCTGGGCGCGCATGGCCTTGTGGGCGTCGCGCTCGTTGTCGATGGGCGCACCCGGCGCCAGCAACTGGCTGGCCGCCTGCTTGACCTGGGCCACCACGGCGCCGACCACGCCAGGTTCGGGCTGGTTGTCGGCGGCGCGCTGGAGCATGCCCGAAAGGCGTCGGCTGATCGGCAGCAACAAGGGCGCGTCGTCGCCCAGTTGCGCGGTCAGCGCGGTATCGAGTTTTTCCAGGTGCTCGGCGAGACGCCGGAACAGGGGGAGTTGCTCCTTGATCGGTACGTTCTCGTTCAGCGCCTGCTCCAGCCGGGGCACCAGCCAGGCAATGGCCGCGGCGCGAGTGCGCGCCTTGAGCGGATGGATCTCGACCCAATGCCGGCTGCACAGACGTTCCAGCAATCCCAGTCCGGCCAGCAAACCGGGAAAGGATTCCCGTTGGTAGAGGGCCCAGGTCAACCAGGCTGCAACACGCAGGTCCTTGGATTGGGCACGAAGCAGCGCTTCGCTGTTTTCCAGGATTTTCAACCAGTCGGTCTGGCCGTTCTCATGGAGCGAGAGCGCCTTGCCCAGCTCATTTTCCAGCGCCTCGTATTCGCTGGAAAAACGCACATCCTCACCCGCAAAGACATCCTTTGAAATCGGCTGTTCCGCGAGTTCCAGATAATGCGAGGAGAGCTTGCTCGAATAGGTCATCCTAACCCTTCAATGCACACCATGTGCGCCAATGAATATCTTAACAATTCAACTAGTTGGCATAAAAACCGAACGAAAATCCCAATAGTCTGAAGAGCTCTTTGCCTTTTCCATGAAAACAACATAAAAACTGGCAAGCAACAGGACATTCCCTCTTTGGGAATTTTCCTATTCATTGATACGAATCAATGAAAGATTTTCAGCCAAACGTCAGGCGTCTGCGTCCATGCCCTTTACGGCTTGGCTATAGCCATCATAACGACATTGATGGCCATTTGGAAAACCCTACCAAAACAGGTAGTTAACAATTTATAAAAAATAAGGCAGGCAGTATGGATTTCTCCGGAGAGCCTCGAAACATAGGCCTTCCAAGCGGACCAACAGCTGATTTAGAGCGTAATAGCGATTGTGCAAGAAGTTGCACAATGAAAACCAAGAAACATCCCCAATAACAGTCCACAGCCCTTGAAAATACTGGCCTGAACACTACTGCGCAAAAAGTTGCACAACACTGCGCAACTTCTTGCTCAATTCACTTGTTATTTTTCTTTTCAGAATGAGACATGGATAACAATCAGCCATTGGATGAGATTGATTAAAAGAGCCATGAAAGACTGGCACGGGAATTGTTAGGGAAATTAATCGAGATGGGCGGTCCCATGGCCACCGGCGAGGAAGTTGCGCCGTGACCGACTGCAGGCGGGACGCACCGCTGCGTTTACCCTGGGCACGCCCGTACCGCACCGGCTGGGCGGAAATCGATAGCGACCCGAGCAGTCAGGAAAGCAGGATTCGATGACCGCCGCAGCGCCTATCGCCAAGCCCTCGATGACCAACTTATGCGGTAGGCCGCGTACGGCGACGACAGAGAATTGCGCACCGCTTACCCGCTCGACAGTGCTGTGCGCCTACTGGCGAGAAAGCTGCCCGACAGTAGTCGGGTCGGCTAGCGCGGCCAGTCGGTCGATGCCCTCCTGGGCATCGACCTCAACGGCCAGTAACTGACCCGCCACCAGCGCAGCGCCGGGTACCAACAGCAGCGCCAGGAAAGCGAGCTACGAATAATCAGGAAAAACGCGCATCCAGCCCGATGCATAAAAATTTCGCTCTACCCGAAACTCCCGCTCATGACAGAAATCACTGCCTCGCCAACCGCTGATCGAAGCTCCCCTCAATCCAGCATCCCCACATACCCCGGCACCTCCCCCACTCGCTTGATCCACGCGCGGATCGCCGGGTAGGCCGTCAGGTCGAAGCCGCCTTCATGGGCGACATGGGTGTAGGCGTAGAGGGTGATATCGGCGATGGAGAACTGTTCGCCGACCAGGAATGGCGTGCGCGACAGCTGTTTCTCCATGACGTCGAGGGCCTTGTAGCCGCCGATCTTCTTCTCTTCGAACTCGGCGCGGCGGGCTTCCGGGAGGCCGAGGTAGAGCTTGATGAAGCGCGCCACGGCCACATAGGGCTCATGGCTGTATTGCTCGAAGAATTGCCATTGCAGCACCTGGGTGCGCAGGCGCGGTTCGCTGGGCAACAGGGCGCTGCCGTCGGCGAGGAAGTTGAGGATGGCGTTGGACTCCCACAGGCAACTGCCATCCTCCAGCTCCAGCACCGGTATCTTGCCGTTGGGGTTCTTCGCCAGGAACTCCGGGGTCTGGGTCTCGCCCTTGAGAATGTCCACCGGTACCCACTGGTAGTCGATGCCGAGCAGCGACATGGCCAGCTTGATCTTGTAGCAGTTGCCCGAACGGTAATCACCGTAGACCTTGTACATCGTGTCGCTCCTCGGATCGGATGGCCGGCGCCCCGGAAGGAGCGCCGATGAGGGTTCAGGCCGCTTCGGCGGCCTGGGCGTCGCGGACGACCTTGGCCAGGCGCCGCAGGCCTTCGTGCAGGCGCTCCGGGGCGACGTGGCTGAAGTTCAGCCGCAGACGCCCGAGGTTCTGCTCCGGCTCGGCGAAGAAAGGTTCGCCGGGCATGAATGCGACATCGGCGGCCAGCGCCGGCTGGAGCAGGGTGCGGGTATCCAGCGGCTGCCTGAGGGTCAGCCAGAAGAACAGCCCGCCCTCCGGGATATTCCATTCGGCCAGCTCACCGAAGTGCTCCAGCAGCGCCTCCTGCATGGCGTCGCGGCGGACCCGGTAGAACTCGCGCAGTTCGGCCAGGTGCTGGCGGTAGGCCTCGCTGCCGAACCATTGCAGCGCCTGCCACTGCCCTACCCGGTTGGTATGCAGGTCGGCCGACTGTTTCAGCCGCAGCAGGTGGGGGAACAGGTCCGGGGTGGCGATCAGGAAACCGACGCGCAGGCCCGGCAGCAGGGTCTTCGACACCGTGCCGGTATAGATCCAGCTGGACTTGCGCAGGCGGCTGACCAGCGGGGTTGCGCGGCCCTCGTCGAACACCAGTTCGCGATAGGGTTCGTCTTCGATCAGGGTCACGCCGAATTCGTCTAGCAGCGCCGCCACCGCGTCGCGGCGTTCCTCACTGTAGCGCACGCCGGACGGATTCTGGAAAGTCGGGATCAGGTAGGCGAAGGCCGGCTTGTGTCGCTCCAGGCGCTGCCGCAGGGCAACCAGGTCGGGGCCCTCGGCACCCAGCGGCACGGTCACGCAATCGGCGCCGAACAATTGGAAGGCCTGTAGCGCGGCGAGGTAGGTCGGCGCCTCGAGCAGCACCTCGGTGCCCGGATCGATGAACAGCTTGCTGGCCAGGTCGAGGGTCTGCTGCGAACCGCTGACGATCAGCACCTGGCTCGCCTCGCAGGGGACGCCGAGGGCACGCGCTTCGGCGGCGATGGCTTCGCGCAGGGCAGGCTCGCCTTCGCTCATGCCGTACTGGCCCATGGAGGCCGGCATCTGCTCCCACTGCACCTTCGGCAGCATCGGCTCGGCCGGCAGCCCGCCGGCGAACGACATCACCTCCGGACGCTGCGCCGCGGCAAGGATTTCGCGGATCAAGGAGCTTTTCAGGCGGGAGATGCGTTCAGAGAAGGCCATGGGATCACCGGTAGCGTAGGCGGGGAAAAATGAGTCAAACTGCTTGACCGAAACTACGATGCCGCACCCGGAAGCGTCAATATGCCTGACCTGAAAAACCACGCCGTCCAGCAGCAGGCCATGATGGAAGCCTTCTTCTTCGCGTACCAGGCCTTCACCACCAAGCCTGACGAGATGCTCGCCCGCCGCGGCCTGGGACGTGTGCACCACCGCGTGCTGTTCTTCATCGCCCGCTATCCGGGCCTCAGCGTGAAGGAACTGCTGGCCCTGCTCGGCGTGACCAAGCAGGCGCTGAACATCCCGCTGCGCCAGTTGCTGGAGATGAACCTGATCGGCAGCGCCACCGCCGACGACGACAAGCGCAAACGCCTCCTCGGCCTCACCGCCGAGGGCGTGCGGTTGGAAAAGGCGCTGCGTCGCGAGCAGTCGCGGCTGCTCCAACGCTGCTTCGAGGAAGCCGGCGGCGAAGCGGTCTCCGGCTGGCTGGCGGTCAATCGCACCCTGGCTCGGGCGCATGCAGGCAGCCGCGGCGAAGCGGCGACGGAGGCCGCCGACTGACGCCCCATGGGCCTGGCGCATGGACGCTCGACAAGCCGACCGGCTGCCCGCTAGCTCCGCTCCAACTCCCGCGCCGCGCGCCAGCAGGCCAGCGCCATGGCCACGGTGGCGGCCAGCAGCGGCAGTACCGCCAGCACCAGCAACAGCACCGAAGCCAGCATCGCGCCGCCGGCGATGTCCAGCCAGGCCATGATCCGCAGCGACGGATAGAGGTTTTCCTGCTTGAGCAGACGCAGGCCCAGCCAGAGGGTGGTAGCGCCGATCAGCGCAAGCAGCGCGAAGTACACCAGCGCCTGCCAGTTCCAGCCCTGCAGCGCATCGTCGGTAACCGCCAGCAGGCTCCAGCCCTCGCCCAGCAGGGTCAGGAGAATCGACAACCATACCGGCCAGGCCAGCGAGGGGCCGCGAAAGCGCGACTCGACCAGGTGCTTGAGCCGCAGCAGCAGGTAGGCGCCGAGCAGGCTGAGGAGCAGGCCCAGCCAGTCGGCGTAGACCCTGAACGCGGCGCCGTCGCCGAATGCCTCCAGCAGGCTGAGCACCATCAGCACCACGCCGCCGGCTATCGAGGCCAGGCAGAGCCAGGCGAGGATGCGCAGTTGCGCGGGCGTCCAGCGCCGGCGGAAAGCATCCGGTATGCCCTGCTCGACCAATTCGACACGCGGCGTGGCGTAGGGGTTTGCATCCATGGCGAAGCTCCTCGGCAAATGCCGGGAAGTTACCAGCTCCGCCAGCTTCCGGCAGCTGCGACTGTATGGCCAACTATGTCCGCGGCTGTACCGGGACAGCCCCTGGCCGGCTGTTTAGGCTGCGCAAAACAGAAAAAGATGATCGGCACTCCGCGCCTCGCGCAACCTGCCCCGTGGCTCCGCCCACCGCCGTGCCCGGTCGTCCCGCACACTCCATGGAAGTACCCGGCATGACCGAAACCACCCAGCCCCAGCCTCGTCTGCGTCCGTTCGCCGACTCCTCTCCCGCCGCCGTGGTGGCCGGCTTCGTCGCCATGCTCACCGGCTACACCAGCTCGCTGGTACTGATGTTCCAGGCCGGGCAGAACGCCGGTCTCAGCAGCGCGCAGATTTCCTCGTGGATCTGGGCCCTGTCGATCGGCATGGGCCTGGCGACCATCGGCCTGACCCTGCGCTACCGGGTGCCGATCGTGATCGCCTGGTCCACCCCCGGCGCGGCGCTGCTGATCAGCAGCCTGCCCGGAGTGCCGTACAGCGAGGCGATCGGCGCCTTCATCGTCTGCGCCCTCCTGATCACCCTGTGCGGCGTCACCGGCAGCTTCGAACGCCTGATGCGCCAGGTTCCCTCCTCGCTGGCCTCGGCGCTGCTGGCCGGGGTGCTGTTCCGCATCGGCATCGAGATCTGCAACGCCGCCGAGCAACAGACCCTGCTGGTGCTGGCGATGTTCTTCAGCTATCTGCTGTGCAAACGCTTCTCGCCGCGCTATGCGGTGTTCGCTGCGCTACTGGTGGGGGTGCTGCTGGCCGGGATACTGGGCCAACTGGACTTCAGCAGGTTCCGCCTGGAACTGGCGGTACCGGAGTGGACCACGCCGAGCTTCTCCCTGGCCGCCACCATCAGCATCGGCATCCCGCTGTTCATCGTCGCCATGGCTTCGCAGAACATGCCCGGCATCGCCGTGCTGCGCGCCGACGGCTACCAGGTGCCAGCCTCGCCGCTGATCTCGAGTACCGGCATCGCCTCGATCCTGCTGGCACCGTTCGGCTCCCACGGGATCAACCTGGCGGCGATCAGCGCGGCGATCTGCACCGGACCCTCGGCCCACGAGGACCCGCACAAGCGCTATACCGCGGCGCTCTGGTGCGGCTTCTTCAACTGCGTCGCAGGAACCTTCGGCGCCACCCTGGCAGCGTTGTTCGCGGCGTTCCCCAAGGCACTGGTACTGTCCATCGCCGCCATCGCACTGCTCGGCTCGATCATGAACGGCCTGGCCAACTCGATGGCCGACGAGCGCCAGCGCGAGGCCGCGCTGGTGACCTTCATGGTCACCGCCTCCGGCTTCACCCTGCTGTCCATCGGCTCGGCGTTCTGGGGCCTGGTGGCCGGCCTGCTGACTCAGTTCGTGCTCAACTGGCGGCGCGGCTGACCGACCTCAGTCCGGCGCCGTCACGGGCGCCGGCGTGGCCTGGTGGCCACGGCTGACCCACCAGCCGAAGGCCGCCGCGGTGAAGAACATCAGCACTCCGTAGATCGCCGGCGGAATCGCCATGGTGCTGTTGTTCAGCAGGCTCGGACTCAGCGCCAGGGCGATCGCCAGGGTGCCGTTGTGGATGCCGATCTCCATGCCGATGGCCACCGCCTGGGCCTTCGGCAGGCGCAGCAGGCGCGGCACCCAGTAGCCCACCGCCAGGCTCAGCAGGTTGAAGGCCAGCGCGGCCAGCCCGACCACCGGCGCGTAGGTGACGAAGGTCTGCCAGTCCTTGGCCAGCGCCAGCAGGATGATCACCAGCAACAGCAGCGCGGAAAGGATCTTCACCGGCTTCTGCAGGCGATCCGCCACGGCCGGCAGGCGGTTGCGCACCAGCATGCCGATGGCCACCGGGCCGAGGACGATGACGAAGACCTGCACGACCTTGCCGAACTGCAAGGGAATCGCCTGCCCGTCGCCCATGAAGTATTGCAGCGACAGATTGACGATCAGCGGCATGGTGAGGATGGCGATCACCGAGTTCACCGCGGTCAGGGTGATGTTCAGTGCCACGTCGCCATGCGCCAGGTGGCTGTAGAGGTTGGCGGTGGTGCCGCCGGGCGAGGCCGCCAGCAACATCATGCCGACCGCCAGGGCCGCCTCCAGGGCGAAGCCCTGGACGATCAGGAAACAGGCCAGGGGCAGCAGGACGATCTGGCACACCAGGCCGACCAGCACCGGCTTCGGGTAGCGCACCACGCGGAGGAAGTCGGCCGGGGTCAGGGACAGTCCGAGACCGAGCATGATGATGCCCAGTGCGATGGGGAGGAACAGGGTCAGGATGGGATCGGCGGTCATTATTGTTATTGCTCCGATGCGATGGAGACGGGCTCAGGCCCCGGATTCTCGACCCAGGTTAGTCCCCCGGCAGTGGCCTGGCGCGCCAAACCGCGTGCCGACCTGTAACAGAATGCGAATGCCCCGCGCCGGGGCATCCCGGTTGTATCGCCGCCCGCTCAGATCGCCGTCGCCCCGCCGTCCACCGGCAAGGCGATACCGGTGGTGAAGCCTGCGTTGTCGCTGCACAGATAGAGCACCGCGGCGGCGATTTCTTCGACCCGCCCGACCCGACCCAGCGGATGCATCGCGGCGGCGAACTCGGCCTTGCGCGGATCGGCCTCGTAGGCGCGGCGGAACATGTCAGTGTCGATCACCGCCGGACACACGGCGTTGACGCGGATGCCCTTCTTCGCGTACTCGATCGCCGCCGATTTGGTCAGGCCGATCACCGCGTGCTTGGAAGCAGCGTAGATGCTCATCTTCGGCGCCGCGCCGAGCCCGGCGACCGAGGCGGTGTTGACGATCGCGCCACCGCCCTGGGCCAGCATCAGCGGGATCTGGTGCTTCATGCACAACCAGACGCCCTTCACGTTGACAGCCATGATGGCGTCGAACTCGGCTTCGTTGCCGTCGGCCAGCTTGCCCTGCTCGATCTCGATACCGGCGTTGTTGAAGGCGTAGTCGAGACGGCCGTAGGCCGCCGCGCAACCCTCTACCAGCGCCTTGACCTCGGCGTCGCGGGTGACGTCGCAGCGAATGAAGACGGCTTCGCCACCTGCCTGGCGGATCGCTTCGACCGTGCCCTCGCCGCCGGCGCTGTCCAGGTCGGCGACCACCACCTTGACCCCGGCGGCGGCGAAGGCCAGCGCGGTAGCGCGGCCGATGCCCGCCGCACCGCCAGTGACCAGCGCGACCTGGCCGGAAAGAAGTTTGCTCATCTGCTGCTCCTCGGAAAATCGCCTTCCGCCAACCGCGACGGAACCGGGCCGCGCCAGTCTAGCCAGGGCCGGCGCAAGGCATAGCACTATCAGGGGACTGGAGGATGGGCCATCCAGCCCGCTGATAAGACTGATGGCGGCGAATCATCGGCATAGATGACCGGTCATTTCCGCACTCGCCTTCGCTTGCCGCCGGCGCCGGCGCCAGCTATCCCTAGGGGCCTGTTTCCCGACATTCGAGTGCCCTGCCATGACCTCCCAGATCAATCGGCAATACCAGTTGGCCCAGCGTCCCAGCGGGCTGCCCGGCCGCGACACCTTCAGTTTCGTCGAAACCCCGCTCGGCGAACCGGCCGAGGGCCAGATCCTGGTGAAGAACGAGTACCTGTCGCTGGACCCGGCGATGCGCGGCTGGATGAACGACGCCCGCTCCTACATCCCGCCGGTGGGGATCGGCGAGGTGATGCGTGCGCTCGGCGTCGGCAAGGTGCTGGTTTCGAAGCACCCCGGCTTCCAGGCCGGCGACTACGTCAACGGCGCCCTCGGCGTGCAGGACTATTTCATCGGCGAGCCCAAGGGTTTCTACAAGGTCGACCCGTCCCGCGCGCCGCTGCCACGCTATCTCTCGGCGCTGGGCATGACCGGCATGACCGCCTACTTCGCGTTGCTCGACGTCGGCCAGCCGAAGAACGGCGAGACCGTGGTGATCTCCGGCGCCGCCGGTGCGGTGGGCAGCGTTGCCGGGCAGATCGCCAGGCTCAGGGGCTGCCGGGTGGTGGGCATCGCCGGCGGCGCCGAGAAATGTCGCTTCCTGGTCGAAGAACTGGGCTTCGACGGCGCCATCGACTACAAGAACGAAGACCTCGCCGCCGGACTCAAGCGCGAATGCCCGAAGGGTATCGATGTGTTCTTCGACAACGTCGGCGGCGAAATCCTCGACACAGTGCTCACCCGCATCGCCTTCAAGGCACGCATCGTCCTCTGCGGGGCGATCAGCCAGTACAACAACAAGGAAGCGGTGCGCGGCCCGGCCAACTACCTGTCGCTGCTGGTCAATCGGGCGCGCATGGAAGGCATGGTGGTGATGGACTATGCCCAGCGCTTCCCAGAAGGCCTGAAGGAGATGGCCACCTGGCTGGCGGAAGGCAAGCTGCAATCGCGCGAGGACATCGTCGAAGGCCTGGAGACCTTCCCCGAAACGCTGCTCAAGCTGTTCAGCGGGGAAAACTTCGGCAAGTTGGTGTTGAAGGTCTGAGGTCCGCCGCCGGCGCGAAGAAGCGGCGGATAGCGCCTCGCCTCGAAGAGCGTGTGCACTGAAGAAATAATGATTCCCGGCAATCCTGCAGCCTGTCCTTCGGGCTAAGCTGCGGCATCCGCGCCTGCAAGGAATCAGCCGCATGCCACTCGCCCGCTGGGTACCCGGACTCGATAGCCTGCTCCACTACCGCCGCGCCTGGTTCCGTCCGGATGTCCAGGCCGGGCTGTCGGTAGCGGCGATCCAGATCCCCACCGCCATCGCCTACGCCCAGATCGCCGGCTTCCCGCCCCAGGCAGGCCTCTATGCGTGCATCCTGCCGATGCTGATCTACGCCCTGATCGGCAGCTCGCGGCAGTTGATGGTAGGCCCCGACGCGGCGACCGCGGCGATGGTCGCCGCCGCCATCACCCCGCTGGCGGCGGGCGATCCGCAGCGCCTGGTGGACCTGTCGATGATCGTCGCGATCATGGTCGGGCTGTTCTCCATCGTCGCCGGCCTGGCCCGCGCCGGGTTCATCGCCAGCTTCCTCTCGCGACCGATCCTGGTCGGCTACCTCAACGGCATCGGCCTTAGCCTGCTGGTCGGGCAACTGGGCAAGCTGTTCGGCTACGAGGCGGCGACCAGCGGCTTCGTCGCCGGCATCCTCGCGCTGCTGGAGAACCTGCTGCACATCCATTGGCCGACGCTGATCCTCGGCAGCCTCTCGCTCTTGCTGATGGTGCTGCTGCCGCGGCGCTTCCCGCAGTTGCCCGGGGCGCTCTGCGGCGTCCTCCTGGCCAGCCTCGCCGCGGCGCTGCTGGGCCTGGATCGCTACGGCGTGGAACTGCTTGGCGAGGTACCGGCCGGGCTGCCGCAACTGAGCTGGCCGCAGACCAGCCTGGAGGAACTGAAAAGCCTGCTGCGCGACGCCACCGGCATCACGGTGGTCAGCTTCTGCAGCGCCATGCTCACCGCGCGCAGCTTCGCCGCCCGTCACGGCTACAGCATCAACGCCAACCACGAATTCGTCGCCCTCGGCCTGGCCAACATCGGCGCCGGGGTCTCCCAGGGCTTCGCCATCAGCGGCGCCGACTCACGCACCGCGGTGAACGACATGGTCGGCGGCAAGACCCAACTGGTCGGCGTGGTCGCCGCGCTGGTGATCGCCGCCACCCTGTTGCTGCTGAACAAGCCCCTGGGCTGGGTGCCGATGCCGGCGCTCGGTGCGGTCCTGTTGCTGGCCGGCTGGGGCCTGATCGACGTGCAGGCGCTGAAGGGCTTCTGGAAGCTCAGCCGCTTCGAGTTCAGCCTCTGCCTGCTGACCACCGTCGGCGTGCTCAGCGTCGGCGTGCTGCCGGGAATCTTCGTCGCCGTCAGCATCGCCGTACTGCGCCTGCTCTACTACACCTATCGCCCGAGCGACGCGGTGCTCGGCTGGATGCACGGCATCGACGGCCAGGTCGAGCTGGCCAAGTACCCGCAGGCCACCACTCTTCCCGGCCTGGTGATCTACCGCTTCGACGCCCCCCTGCTGTTCTTCAACGCCGACTACTTCAAGCAGCGGGTGCTTGCCGTGGTGGACGGCAGCGAGCGGCCGAATGCGGTGCTGCTCAACGCCGAAGCCATGACCAACCTCGACATCAGCGGCCTGGCCACCCTCCACGAGGTGCAACAGATCCTCAAGGCCCAGGGCGTGCACCTGTCGCTGGCGCGGGTGACCGGGCAGACGCTGGACCTGCTGCAACGCTCGAGCATGCTCGGCGAGATCAAGCCGCCGCTGGTGTTCAGCTCGGTGCGCTCCGGGGTCAGTGCCTATCGCTACTGGCTGCGCCAGCAGGAAAGACTCGCCGCCCAGGCCGCGGCTACAAGCGGAAATGCCTGACCATGCCCTGTAGTTCGCGGCCCAGCTCCGCCAGTTGTTCGCTGGACGAAGCCGTCGACTGCATGGCTTGGGCCGACTGATCGGCCACCTCGCGGATCGCCGTGACACTGCGGTTGATCTCCTCGGCGACCGCGCTCTGCTGCTCGGAGGCCGCGGCGATCTGCTGGTTCATCTGCTGGATCAGCGCCACCGCCGTGGCGATGTTGCCCAGCGCCGCCTCGGTCTGCAACGCGTCGTCGACGCTCTGGTCCACCAACTGGTGGCTGCGCTGCATACGCTGCACCGCCTGCTGCGTGCCATTCTGCAAGGCACCGATCAGGGTCTCGATCTCGGCCGTGGACTGTTGGGTGCGCCGCGCCAGCGCCCGCACCTCGTCGGCGACCACGGCGAAGCCTCGACCCTGGTCGCCGGCCCGCGCCGCCTCGATGGCGGCGTTCAGCGCCAGCAGGTTGGTCTGCTCGGCCACGCTCTTGATCACGTCCAGCACGCTGCCGATGCGCTGGCTGTCGGCGCTCAGCGCCTCGACGCTGGCGGTGGCCGCGCGCACCGCCTCGGCCAGTCGCTCGATCCGCTCCAGGGTCTGGCGTACCACCTCCTGGCCGACGCTGACCTTGCCGTCGGCGCTTTCCGCCGCCCCCGCGGCTTCCTCGGCGTTGTGCGCCACTTCATGGACGGTGGCGGCCATCTGGTTCATCGCCGTGGCCACCTGTTCGGTTTCCGCCCGCTGGCTGTCGATTCCCAGGCGGGTGCGCGTGGTAACGCCGGACAGCGCCTCGGAAGCGCCGGCAATCCGCCCGACGCCGTCCTGCAACTGGCTGACGATACCGCGCAGGCTGCCGGTCATGGCGCGCATCGCGGCCATCAGTTGGCCAACCTCGTCGCGCCGCTCGCTGTCGACCCGTACCGCAAGGTCGCCTTCGGCGATCCGCTGCGCCACACCCATCGCCTGGCGCAGCGGACGGACGATCAGCAGGCTGATGCCGAAGGCCGCGCCCAGGCCCACCAGCAGCGCCAGCACGGCGGCGCCGACGATCAGCAGGGAGTTTGTCCGCAGGCTGTGGAGCATGGCCTGCTGCTGCGCCTCCCAGCTACGGTCGACACGCGCCATCACCTGCCCGGCGCGCTCGCCCATGGCGGCGTACATCTGCCGCTCCTGGAGCTGACTGGCGCGGTACTCGGCGAGCTTGTCGGCGAAACCGCGGATATTGGTCAGCACGTCCTTGACCACCGACACGTAGGCATCGTCGGTGATCGCCTGCTCCAGCCGGGCTGCCAGCTCCAGCGCCTCGCGCAGCGATTTCGGCGGCCCCTCCTGCGCATCCGCGGCGCGCGCTTCGAGACGCGAGCGGGCCTCGTCCAGCCCCTGAAGGACCAGGCGATTGACCTGGGCGACCTGGGCCGCCTGCTGCAACAGCGGCTCGCCGTCGTGCCCCTGGCTCTCCTTCAGCGCATAGGCGCCATCCTCGGCCAGGCTGGACTGGAGGATATCGAGGCTGTTGGCGGCGCCGTTCAGCGACCAACTGGCGCTTTCCCAAGCCAATTGGCGTCCCTGGATGGACTGCTCGAAGCGGCCGAACGCTTCTAGGTATGCCGCCAGCACCTGCTCCACCTCGGCCATGCCAAGCGCCTGATCGGCGTCGCCGTCGGCCTTGAGCCGGCCCACCCGTTCAAGGGTCGCGGCCAGGCGCTGGCGCAAGCGCTCGGCGTCGCTCTTTTCCCCGTGCAGGGCAAATTCCTTCTCGGCCTGGCGAACCTCCAGCACGTCGCGATTGATCGCGCTCATCTCCTGCAGGCGCGCGAAGCGCTGCCCCAGCGCATGCAGCGAGAGCACCGCGAGCGCGGCCACCAGCGCGGTCAATAGCAGGACCAGGGTAAAACCGATGGCCAGTTTCTTCGCCGTGCCGAGATCGGCCAGACGCCTGCGCAGCAACCCCAGCATGACTCCCCTCCCCCGTGACGCGCCGTCTGCGTGCGCATTTCCCGCTGTGTCGCGCGTTTTTCGCCGAACCTGAGCGGCCGGGCAAGGTAGTGGCACGATAATGGCCAGGAGAGATATGCGCAGGTCGTTTCCAGGATATCCGGGCTGACGTCGGTCGAGCGCGGAGCCATACTGGGCGCCCCATGGAAAAAGGAGCTTGCCATGCGTCCCGTATTGCCGCTGTTGCTGTCGCTGAGTCTGTGCGCCCCCACCCTGGCCGACTGGAGCGGCCCGATCGAGCAGCCGCTCTGGTCGTTGCCGGCGGCGCCGGGCCTGTCGCGCTGGCTGATCGTGCACAACCTGTCGAGCGCGGCGGCCGACGGCCTGTACCACGTCGAGGTCCTGGAGCGCCGCCAGGGCCAGCAGCCCTGGCAGTTCCAGCGCCTGGCCGCGCACCTGGCGCTGACCGAACAGGCGCTGCGCGCGAGTATCGTGGCGCCGCTGAAGCGCGGCGGGGTATATCCGGAAAGCTACCAGTTCGCCTATCGCCAGTGGCAGGAACGCCAGGCCGCGGGCCAGGCGCCGGTGTGCCGGCGCACGGTCGACGAGTGCCTGCGGGCGCCGGACTGAGCCCGGCTACCTGGGCCGGATCATGCTGAACGTGTCGCGGGTATGGCTGTAGTGGCTGCCGCCCAGGCGACCGACCAGGTCGAGCCGGGCGCTATCCACATGGCGCTCGTCGGCCAGCACGGCATCATCGACATGGGCCAGCAGCACGCGGGCGAAGATCAGGTGGCAATTGGGGTTCTCCGCCGGATACGGCTTGATCTCCGCCACCTCGCACTCGAAGGCCACCGCCGCCGCGGCGATCCGCGGCGGCGCCACGCGTACGCTGGACACGGTAGGGATGCCGACCGTCTCGATCTCGCTCACACCATGGGGCAGCCAGGCGGAGGTGGCGTTCATGGTCTCGGCCTGGGCGGCGCCGACCAGGTGGATCACCAACTGCCCGGTGGCCTGGACGTTGCGCAGGGTGTCCTTGAGGCTGCCGTCGTCGCGCAGGCTGACGTTAACCATCAGGGTCGGCGGCTCGTCGCTGATCACCTGGAAGAAGCTGAACGGGGCCAGGTTGCTGGCGCCCTCGGCGGACAGGGTCGAGACCCAGGCAATCGGTCGCGGGGTGACGGTGGAAGCCAACCAGCGATAGGCCTCGGCGGGAGCGATGGTGGTGAAGTCCAGTTGCATGGCGGTCTCGCGGAAATCGACGGAGGGGACGCCGATTATGCCGCAGCCCCGCAGCTCTCGCGACCGTCTGCGCCGCAGCCCTGCGCCACCTGGAGGCAACGGCTAGACTTGCCCTACCCTCACCCAGGAGCCCTGCCATGAACTATCGAGGAAGCTGCCACTGCGGAACCATCGCCTACGAAGTCGAAGGCGACCTCGACCAGGTGATCCAGTGCAACTGTTCACTGTGCAGCCGGCGCGGCTGGCTGCTGTGGTTCGTCCCGCGCGACCGTCTGGCGCTGAAGACGCCGGCCAGCGCGATGCACACCTACACCTTCAACACCCACCGCCTGCAGCATCACTTCTGCCCCACCTGCGGCTGCGCGCCGTTCAGCGAAGGCATAGGTCCGGACGGCCAGGCGATGGCCGCGGTCAACGCGCGCTGCCTGGAGGACATCGACGCCAACGCGCTCCCGGTACAGCACTACGATGGCCGCAACGCCTGACGCTGGCGCAGGTAGCCGATCACCTCGGCCTGGTTGCCGCGGAACTCGACGCGGTCTTCCTTGCTCTGCCGCTGGAAGGCGTACATCGGGTCGTAGTACTCCTTGAGCAGCCCCTCGATCCAGCCGCGATGGGTATCCACCGAGCCGTCGCGGCCCTGCTCTTCCAGCGCCTGCACGAGGATCGCCGCCAGCCGCTGGTAGCGCTCGCCGCCGAGGCGCTTGACGATGCCGGCGAGGCTCTTCTGCAGGTAGGCGGAGAAGGCGGCGAAGCCCTCCTCCACGCCCACCACGCGCTCGAACTCGCTGCGCAGATCGATCACGTAGTCCCTGAGGATACGCTCGACACGCTGCTCGAAGGCATCCTCCAGCCAGACCAGCGGGTAGCCCTGCATACCCTGGTACAGCTCCAGCGGCAAGGAGCAGCTGCCGACGATCCGCCCCTCGTCCTCGAGGACGAACTGGCCGACGCCACGATGACGCTTCTTCAGGATGTCGATGGCCAGGCGGTTCTCGAAGTCTATCTGCGCCGGCTGCGGCGTGGCTCGCCGGCCAAAGCTGGAGCCGCGATGGTTGGCGTGGCCTTCGAGATCGAGGCTGTTGTCCAGCGCCGCGATCACCTCGGTCTTGCCGCAACCAGTAAGGCCGCCGACCAGCACGAAATCGCACTCGTCGACCGCCGCGCGGGTGGTTTCGAAAAGGAAGTTGCGCAACGCCTTGTAGCCGCCGATCACCCGTGGGTAGTCGATGCCGGCGTCCTGCTTCAGCCACTGCTGGACGATCTGCGAGCGCAGGCCGCCGCGGAAGCAATACAGGTAGCCGTTCGGGTTGGCTTCGGCGAAGGCTTTCCAGGCCGCCAGCCGTTCGGCCTTGAGCGCCCCGCAGACCAGTTCGTGGCCAAGGGCGATGGCGGCCTGCTGGCCGTGCTGCTTGTAGCTGGTGCCGACCTTCTGCCGCTCGATGTCGTTCATCAGCGGCCGGTTGACAGTGTTGGGAAAGGCGCCCTTGTGGTACTCCACCGGGGCGCGCACATCCATCAGGGGGATATCGTCGAGAAACAGTTCGCGGTAGTGCTGGGTGTTGTCGCGCATTACAGCACCTGTACCGCGAGACTCTGTCGCTCGACCAGCTCGCCGATCGGCGCCAGTTGCAGGCCGAGTTCCGCCGCCACGGCGAGGAACTCCGCCTCGCCTTCCGGAGCCACCGCCACCAGCAGGCCGCCGCTGGTCTGCGGATCGCAAAGCAACAGCTTCTGCACTTCCGGCAGTGGCGCGATGCGCTCGCCATAGCTGTCGAAGTTGCGCAGTGTGCCGCCAGGCACGCAGCCCTGCTCCAGGTAATATTCGGCACTGGCCAGGCGCGGTACCGCGGCGTACTCCACGCGTGCGGTGAGCTTGCTGCCGTCGGCCATTTCCACCAGGTGGCCGAGCAGGCCGAAACCGGTGACGTCGGTCATCGCCTTGACCCCCGCCAACCGGCCGAAGCGCGCGCCGGGCCTGTTCAGGGTGCACATCCAGTCACGCGCCACGCCGACGTCCTCGGCGCGCAGCCTGGCCTTCTTCTCGGCAGTGGTGAGGATGCCGATGCCCAGCGGCTTGGTCAGGTACAGCCTGCAGCCGGCCTCGGCGGTGTCGTTGCGTTTCATGAAGCGCTTCTCCACCACGCCGGTCACGGCCAGGCCGAAGATCGGCTCGGGGGCGTCGATGGAGTGTCCGCCGGCCAGCGGGATGCCGGCTTCCTCGCAGACCTTGCGGCCGCCGGCGATCACCTCGCGGGCGACTTCCGCGGCCAGCACGTTGACCGGCCAGCCGAGGATGGCGATGGCCATCAGCGGGTCGCCGCCCATGGCGTAGATATCGCTGATGGCGTTGGTCGCGGCGATACGGCCGAAATCGAAGGGGTCGTCGACGATCGGCATGAAGAAATCGGTGGTGGAGACCACCCCGCGCTCCTCGTCGAGGGCGTAGACAGCCGCGTCGTCGCGCGAGGCGTTGCCGACCCAGAGCTTCGGATCGAGGTTCTGCGCGCCGCTGCCGGCGAGGATCACCTCCAGTACCTTGGGCGAAATCTTGCAGCCGCAGCCGGCGCCGTGGCTGTACTGGGTCAGGCGGATCGCCTCGCTCATCGGTGTACTCCCGTGGATGTCGGAAAAGTGCCCATTCTAGCAAAGCCGGCGCCGCCGCCAGAGGACCGATCGCCGCGCCCGGCTCAGCGCCCGGCGCGCGACTCGCGGATATAGAAGCGCGCCTTCTCGGCCTTGCTGGTGCAGCCCTCGTAGGCCTCGAACTGCTGCTGGGTCTTGGCCCCGGTGAGCAGGGTCAGGGCCTTCGAGTAGCTGACGGTGCCGGCGAAGCCTTCGGCCTTGGCCAGGTCGAGTTCCTTCCAGGCCGCGTCCAACTGGTCGGCGCAGTTCTCCCGGTAGGCGGTCTTGCCGGCGCAGCCGGCCAGGGTCAGGGCAAGGACGGGCAGAACGATCCAGGTTTTCATCGAACGATCTCCGGACAGGGAAAGGGCCGCGCATCGCCGCGACGCACTTGGCGGCGGCCGGGCGACACGCGTATCGTTTTCGCTTCGTCACGCAGTATTGGCAAGGGGTTGCAGATGAGCAAACAGGTCGCCCTGGTATTGGGCTCCGGCGGTGCGCGCGGCTACGCGCACATCGGCGTGATCGAGGAACTCGAGGCACGCGGCTATGAGATCACCTGCATCGCCGGTTGTTCCATGGGCTCGGTGATCGGCGGCATCTACGCCGCCGGCAAGCTGCGCGAGTACCGCGAGTGGGTGGAAAGCCTGGATTACCTCGACGTGCTGCGCCTGCTCGACGTCAGCTTCCGCCTCGGCGCGATCCGCGGCGAGCGGGTGTTCGGCAAGATCCACGAGATCCTCGGCGAGGTAAACATCGAGGACCTGTCGATTCCCTACACGGCGGTTGCCACCGACCTCACCAACCAGCAGGAAATCTGGTTCCAGGAAGGCTGCCTGCACCAGGCCATGCGCGCCTCGGCGGCAATCCCCAGCCTGTTCACACCGGTCATGCAGGGCAGCCGCATGCTGGTCGACGGCGGCCTGCTCAACCCGTTGCCGATCGTGCCGGTGGTGTCGGCCCACAGCGACCTGATCATCGCGGTCAATCTCAACGCCACCAACCAGAAGCAGTACCACCTGCCGGTGATCGAGCGTCCGGCCGCGCTCAAGGGGCGCTTCGACAGCATGATCGAGAGCCTCGGTCACAAACTCTCGTTCTTCCGCCGCCACGGCGACGACAATACCCCGCCGGAGCTGAGCGCCGACGCCCTGCTCCATCCGGTTCCGGCGGAATCCGAGGAGCCCGCCGAGCCGCAACTGCAACAGCCGGCCGCGGCGCCGCAAGGCAAGGACTCGCCGAAGTCGGCCAGCGGCACCACGGTGGTGGAAAGCAGCGGTCCGGCATCGCTGCTGGAACTGGTCAACCAGAGCTTCGAGGTGATGCAGACCTCGCTGGCGCAGTACAAGATCGCCGGCTACCCGCCGGACATCCTGATCAACGTGCCGAAGCGGGTCTGCCGCTTCTTCGAGTTCTACAAGGCGCCGGAATTGATCGCCCTCGGCCGGCAGATCGCCAGCGACACCCTGGACCGCTACGAGGAAGACAACGCCTGAGCCTCAGCGGCTGAACTCGAGGACCTCGTAGCCGCCGCGCCGTTCCGGGAACAGCAGGAGGAAGCCACCGGCGTGCGGGCGCAGCAGCGCGACCACGTCGGACTCAGCCGGCGCGCCGTGGGCCAGGCCACTGAAGGCCACCTGGGGCTCGTCGTTGACCGTGGCGCCGCCGAGGAACACGTAGCGCTGCGTGCCTTCGCGGAACAGGTAGCCGCTGACCCGCTGCGAACCGCTGGTCTTCTCCAGGAACAGGCCGCGGTCGGTACGCCGGATGCGGCACTGGAAGTTCGGATAGCGATAGATGCCGTACTGGTCGGCCTGGGTCGAGCGGCACTTCCAGTCGCCCAGCAGGCCTTTCTCGTCGACGGCGACGACGGGCTGCGCCAGGCTGAGTTCCAGTTGCTCCAGTTCCGGCAGGAATTCCTCGAAGGCACTGTCGTAGTAGCGCTTGTTGATGGCCTCGGCGTCCTGCTCGACGGCCAGCACGCTGCGCTGCTGCTGTTCGCTGGTGTAGCCACGCCAGTCCGGTTCGGCGGCGCCGACATGCGCGCAGGCGGCGAGAACGGTGAGGCAGGCGAAGACACGGGAAACGGGGATCGGACGGGACATGGCGACCTTCCTGGCGAGTGGACCGGCGCATCCGGCGCCGGCAAGCGGTAGCCGCAGAACATAGCGCAGCGGCGCCGGGAATTCGAGCGCCGCCACGACGGGCGGCGGTTTCAGAAGATCGACCAGCCGATCCGCTCGCTGAGTTTCTCCAGCGCGGCGATACCCGCCAGCGAATTGCCCGCGGCGTTCAGTTCCGGCGACCAGACACAGACCGTGAAGCGCCCCGGCACTACCGCGATGATGCCGCCGCCGACACCGCTCTTGCCCGGCAGGCCGACCCGATAGGCAAAGTTGCCGGCCTCGTCGTAGAGCCCGCTGGTGGCCATGATCGCGTTGACCTGCTTGGTCTGCCGCTCGTTGAGTACCTGCTCGCCGCTGTGCTTGCAGAAGCCCTTGTCGGCGAGGAAGCAGAACGCCCGCGCCAGGTCGACGCAGCTCATGCGCAGCGCGCAATGATGGAAATAGCTGAGCAGCACCGCCTCGACGTCGTTGTGGAAGTTACCGAACGATTTCATCAGGTAGGCCGCCGCCGCGTTGCGCGAGCGGTGCTGGTACTCCGAGCGCGCCACCACCGAGTCCGACACCACTTCCGGGTTGCCGCACAGGCGCCGGACGAAATCGCGCATCGATTGCGCCGGCGCGGCGAAACGCGACTGGTTGATGTCGCAGATCACCAGGGCGCCGGCATTGATGAACGGGTTGCGCGGCTTACCGCGCTCGAACTCCAGCTGCACCAGGGAGTTGAAAGGCTGGCCGGAGGGCTCGTGGCCGAGGCGTTGCCAGATGTCCTCGCCGGAATGCTGGATCGCCTGGACCAGGCTGAACACCTTGGAAATGCTCTGGATGGAAAACGGCCGCAGGGCGTCGCCGGCATGGAACAGCTCGCCGTCGCGGCTGTACACGGCGATCCCCAGTTGGTTCGGCTCGACGCCGGCGAGCGCGGGAATGTAGTCGGCGACCTTGCCGCGCCCGATCAGCGGGCGGACTTCATCGAGAATCTCGTTCAACAGTTGCTGCATGATGACCTTCGTCGTGACACCGGGGCGCCGACCCGGCGCATCCGGGCCAGCGCGAATGCGCGGCATCATAGGCGATGAACGCGCGGGAGGCATGCCCCTCGCGCAGAATTGCGCTGCGCGTCAGCTGTCGCGCAGGCGATAACCGACACCCGCCTCGGTCACCAGGAAGCGCGGGCTGGCCGGATCGTCGCCGAGCTTCTGGCGCAGGTGGCCGACCACGACCCGCAGGTAATGGGTGTCTTCGACATGGGTCGGACCCCAGATATCCTTGAGCAGTTGCTGCTGGGTCACTACCCGTCCGAGATGGCGTGCCAGCGCGGCGAGCACTGCATACTCCTTGCGCGTCAGCGCCACTTCCGCACCCTCCAGGGTGACTCGGCGATAGGCGAAGTCCACCTGCAACGGGCCGACCGCTACCGACGCCTCCGGGCTTTCGCCCTGCGCCGCCTGGCGCAGCAGGACGCGCACGCGGGCGAGGAACTCCTGGATGCCGAACGGCTTGGTCACGTAGTCGTTGGCGCCGCCGTCCAGGGCCAGTACCTTCTCGCCCTCGCTGGCGCGCACCGACAGCACCAGCACCGGCAC
Organism: Pseudomonas sp. PS1(2021); assembly: GCF_020405165.1. Taxonomy (NCBI): domain Bacteria; kingdom Pseudomonadati; phylum Pseudomonadota; class Gammaproteobacteria; order Pseudomonadales; family Pseudomonadaceae; genus Pseudomonas; species Pseudomonas sp. PS1(2021). The sequence goes on from NZ_CP084484.1 coordinate 2,884,928, forward strand.
CTGCGACCATTCGCGCAGGTCGCGAAGGATGTCCTGGCCGTCGCGGTCCGGCAGGCCGAGGTCGAGCACCACCAGGTCCGGTCGGTTCAGCGCGGCCTGGGCCAGCCCCTCTTCGCCGGTGCCGGCCTCGAGCACCCGGTAGCCCTGGGCATTGAGACTGATACGGAGGAACTTGCGGATCTGCGGTTCGTCGTCGATCAGCAGGATGCTGTTCTGCAATTGGGTCATGGCACTCGGCACGGCAGGTGAACACGGCGACAGGCCAGCGGCGGCGTCGCGGAAACGGCAGGAATAGCGCGAGCGCAGGCGCCAGGCAAGTGCGCCGGGCTCATTCGTCGCCCTCCAGTTGCCCGAGGTCCGGCTGCGGATGCAGCGGCAGGTGCAGGACCAGCGTGGTGCCGCGACCGTCGAGGCCTTCGCCGACGCTGATGCGCCCGCCGTGGGCGCCGATCATGCCCTGGCAGATCGCCAGGCCCAGGCCGGTGCCCTGGCCACCGCGGTCGCCACGGGCAGCGGTGTAGAACATGTCGAAGATCTTCTCCCGCTCGGCCTCGGGAATCCCCGGCCCCTCGTCGCTCACCGCGAAACGCAGCTCGGCGGCATCCTGGCTGACCTCGATGCGCAACCGGCCGTGGTTCGGCGAGAAGCGCGCGGCATTTTCCAGCACGTTGATCAGCGCCTGCTCGATCAGCGCCGCATGCACGTAGAGCAACGGCAGGTCGTTGGCCACGATCGCCTGCACCCGGTACGGCGCCAGCACCGCGCGCAGGCGGTTCAGCGCGCTGCCGACGATGTCGCCCGGCGCCACCCAGTCGCGCGCCAGCTTCAGGCCACCGTGGCCGAGACGGGTCATGTCGAGCAGGTTCTGGATATAGCGGTCCAGTCGCTCGGCCTCGTCGCGGGTGCTTTCCAGCAGTTCGCGACGATCCGCCGGCGGGATCGCCTCACCCAGCGCCAGCAGGCTGTCGATGGAGCCGCGCATGGCCGTCAGCGGCGTGCGCAGGTCGTGGGAGACCGAGGCGAGCAAGGCGCTGCGCAGTTGCTCGGTCTCGCCGTGCAGGCGCGCGGCCTCCAGGTCCTCGGCCAGGCGAGCCCGCGCCAGGGCCTGGGCCAGAGGCTGGCCGAGGGCGGCGAGCAGGCGCCGGCGCTGCGGGCTCAGCGGCTGGCCGTCCAGCGGCGCGACACCGAGCAGTGCCAGCGGTCCCTCTTCCGCCGACAGCGGCCACCACCACCAGCGTCCTCCGGGCAGCGTGCCAGTACCGAGGCCGGCCGGCTGGTCGTGGGCCCAGGCCCAGTCCGCGGCGACCCGTTCCTGGTCGGCGAGTTGCCGCTGCACGCCGGCCTCGGTCTTCCACTCGCCATTGACCTGACCGAGCAGGCAGACCTCGACGTCCTTCCAGTCGTCGAACTGCTGGGCGGCGGCGGCCAGCACCGCCTGGCGGTCGGTGGCGGCGGTGAGCTTGCGCGACAGCTCCAGCAGCAGGCTGGTTTCCTCCTGGGTATCGCGCAGCGCCTCCAGCTGGCGCCGCTGGCGTGCCGCCAGGTTGCCGGTGAGGCCGGCCATGAACAGGAAGAACGCCAGGCTCAGCAGGTCTTCGTGGCGATGGATGGCGAAGGAAAAATGCGGCGGGATGAACAGGAAGTCATAGGCCAGGAACGACGCCACCGCGCACAGCAGTGCCGGCATCAGGCTGCTGCGCACTGCCACCAGCAGCACCGCCATCAGGAACACCAGGGAGATGTTCGGCAGCTCCAGCAGGTGCGCCACGATCCAGGCCAGGCCGCTGGCCAGGGCGGTCGCCAGCAGCGCCAGCAGATAGTCGTTCCACACCACCGGATAGCGTGGCCGCGGTTCCGCCGGGCGCAGGTCGGCCTCGCTGTCCAGGGCACTGATCTCCAGGCCCTGGCCGTCGCGCAGCAGACGCCCGGCGAGACCACCGCCGAAGGCCCGGCGGTACCAGCGGCGCCGCGACTGGCCAACCAGGACCAGGCTGGCGCGGCGCTCGCGGGCATGTTGCAGGAGGGTCCGCGCCACCTCGCCGGCGCGCAGCACGACGATCTCGCCGCCGAGCCGCTCGGCCAGTTGCTGCGCACCCTGCAGGCGCATCCGCGCCTGCTCGCCGCGCAAGCCGCCGGTATCGACGTGTACCACGCTCCAGGGCAGGTGCCGACGTTCGGCGACCCGGCAGGCGTGGCGCACCAGGCGTTCGGCCTGTTCGTCACCGTCGATGCCCACCAGCAGCCGCCCGCGCAACGCCGGCGCTTCCTCGCCGCGCTGGCGGTAGCGGTGGTTGAGGTCGGCGTCGACCCGCGCGGCGGCGGTCTGCATCGCCAGTTCACGCAGCGCGGTGAGGTTGGTCTGCGAGAAGAACGCATCGATCGCCGCCCGCGCCTGTTCCGGCACGTAGACCTTGCCCTCGCGCAGGCGCTCCAGCAGCTCGCGCGGCGGCAGGTCGATGAGGACGATCTCGTAGGCCTCCTGCAACACCCAGTCCGGCACCGTCTCGCGGACCTGCACGCCGGTGATGTCGCGGACCTGGTCGTTGAGGCTCTCCAGGTGCTGGACGTTGACCGTTGTGTAGACGTCGATTCCCGCCGCCAGCAACTCCTGGATGTCCTGCCAGCGCTTGGCGTGGCGGCTGCCGGGAACGTTGCTGTGGGCCAGTTCGTCGACCAGGGCCAGCGCCGGCGGGTCGGCGAGGAGACCGTCGAGGTCCATTTCCTGCAGTTTCATCCCTCGATACTCGAGGCTGCGCAGCGGCTGCTGCGGCACGCCTGCGAGGAGGGACTCGGTTTCCGCCCGCGAGTGGGTCTCGACCACCCCGGCGCGCAGTTTCACGCCCTGGCGCAACTGGGCCTGGGCGGCCTGCAGCATGGCGAAGGTCTTGCCCACCCCCGGCGCCGCGCCGAGAAAGACTTTCAGGCGGCCGCGCCCGTCAGCGGGCAGGTCGGCCAGCAGCGCGTCGGCGCGTGCGGTGTCGGTCATGGATCGGTCGTACTCCGTTGCTCTGCGCCGCGCAGGGCGGACGATCGCCGGCGATCATCCGCCGATGCGGCGATATTGCAAGCCCTTGCGTGGGTCTCTGGGGAAACCTAGCGCTTCAACCCCGCCAGCGCCATGTTCAGCGCCAGCACGTTGACCACCGCCGGCCCCACCAGCGGCCGCTCGGTGTGGCTTTCCACCAGGTCTTCCACCAGCCGCAGCGGCAGCCCGCGCGCCGTGGCCACCCGCAGCGCCTGGTAACGCGCGGCCTGCGGCGGCAGCTGCGGATCGAGTCCGCTACCGGAGGTAGTGACCAGCGCCAGCGGCACCGGCCCCTGGTCGGCGATACGCTCCTGGGCGGCGTCCCTGGCGATGCGCTCGGCCAGTGCCGGGTTGCTCGGCGCCAGGTTGCTCGCGGCACTGGAAACGGTGGCGTAGTCGCCCGCCGAAGGCCGCGAATGGAACCACTCCTCGCCGTCGAACTTCTGCGCGATCAGCCGCGAGCCGAGCACCTTGCCCTCGGCGTCGCGCAGCAGGCTGCCATTGGCCTGCTCGGGGAACGCCAGTTGGGCGATACCGGTGACCAGCAGCGGATAGGCCACGCCGGTGACCATGCTGAGCACCAGCAGTGACGCCAGTGCCGGACGGAGTTGCTTGAACATGTGCAGATCCTCTCTTCAGTCCCAGGCCCTCGCCCGACGGCGAGGGCCGTTGTTCATGCCAGGCCGACGGCGGTCAGCAGCAGGTCGATCGCCTTGATCCCGAGGAACGGCGCCACCAGGCCGCCGACGCCATAGATCAGCAGGTTGCGCTGCAGCAGTTGCGAAGCGTCCGCCGCCTGAACCCGCACGCCGCGCAAGGCCAATGGGATCAACGCGACGATGATCAGCGCGTTGAACACGATGGCCGACAGGATCGCGCTCTGCGGGCTTTGCAGGCGCATCACGTTGAGCACGTCGAGCTGCGGGTAGATGCCGACGAACAGCGCCGGCAGGATGGCGAAGTACTTGGCCACGTCGTTGGCGATGGAAAAGGTGGTCAGCGCGCCGCGGGTGACCAGCAACTCCTTGCCCACCTGGACCACGTCGAGCAGCTTGGTCGGGTCGCTGTCCAGGTCGACCAGGTTGGCCGCCTCGCGGGCGGCCTGGGTGCCGTCGTTCATGGCCATGCCGACGTCGGCCTGGGCCAGCGCCGGGGCGTCGTTGGCACCGTCGCCGCACATCGCCACCAGGCGACCTTCGCCCTGCTCCTGGCGAATCCGCGCCAGTTTCTTCTCCGGGGTAGCCTCGGCGATCACGTCGTCGACCCCAGCCTCGGCGGCGATGGCAGCGGCGGTCAGCGGGTTGTCGCCGGTCACCATCACGGTGCGGATGCCCAGCCGGCGCAGTTCGGCGAAGCGCTCGCGAATGCCCGGCTTGACCACGTCCTTCAGGTGAATGGCGCCGAGCAGCCGGCCGTTGGCTACCACCAGCAGCGGGGTGCCGCCGCTCTGGGCGATCTTGTCCACCTCCCGCGAAAGCACCTCGGGCATCTTCTCCCGCGGCAGGTCGATGAAGCGCAGCGCCGCATCCACCGCCCCCTTGCGGTACACCTGGCCGTTCCAGTCGACCCCGGACAGGCGGGTTTCCGCGCTGAAGGCGATCGGCGTCAGCTCCTCGCGGCGCGGCTCCTCGATCGGATGCAGGATGCGCAGGTATTCGACGATCGACTTGCCTTCCGGGGTGTCGTCGGCCAGCGAGGCCAGCAACGCGCCCTCGGCCAGTTCCTTGCCGCTCACCCCCGGCGCGGCGTACAGCGCGCTGCAGCGGCGGTTGCCGAAGGTGATGGTGCCGGTCTTGTCGAGCAGCAGCACGTGGACGTCGCCGGCCGCCTCCACCGCGCGACCGGACTTGGCGATCACGTTCAGGCGCACCAGGCGGTCCATGCCGGCGATGCCGATGGCCGAGAGCAGGCCGCCGATGGTGGTCGGGATCAGCGTCACCAGCAGCGCCACCAGGAACACCAGCGGCAGGTTGCCGCCGGCGAACAGGGCGAACGGCTTGAGGGTTACCACCACCAGCAGGAAGATCAGGGTCAGGCCGATCAGCAGGATGTCCAGCGCCACTTCGTTGGGGGTCTTCTGCCGCTTGGCGCCTTCCACCAGGGCGATCATCCGGTCCAGGGTCGACTCGCCCGGGTTGGCGCCGATCCGCACCAGCAGCCAGTCGGACACCACCTGGGTGTTGCCGGTCACCGCTGAGCGGTCGCCGCCGGACTCGCGGATCACCGGCGCCGATTCACCGGTGATGGCGGCCTCGTTGACCGCCGCCACGCCTTCGATGACTTCGCCGTCGCCGGGAATCATCTCGCCGGCCTGGACCCGTACCACGTCGCCCTTGCGCAGGCTGCTGGCAGCGACGCTCTCGAAACTGCCGTCGGCGCGCCGCTTATTGGCGGAGAGGCCCTGGCTGCCGGCCTTGAGACTGTCCGCGCGGGCCTTGCCACGCCCCTCGGCTAGCGCTTCGGCGAAGTTGGCGAAGAGCACGGTGAACCACAGCCAGAGGGCGATCTGCAGCGCCACCGAGGTCGGCACCGCCTGGTCGGGGACGAAGCACAGCAAGGTGGTGAGCACGGCGGTCAGTTCGACCACCAGCATCACCGGCGAGCGCAGCAACTGGCGCGGGTCGAGCTTGACGAAGGCTTGCAGCAGCGCCGGCCGCCACAAGGCGGCGAGGCTGGTGGACGCGTTGTGGCGACGTTCGAGCGATTTGTGCAAGGCGTTCTTGGACGCCTGGGTCTGAGCGTTCATGTGCGATTCCTTCAGAAGCCGAGGCTCAGTTGTTCAGCGATCGGGCCGAGGGCCAGGGTCGGCAGGAAGGTCAGGCCGCCGACCAGCAGGATGGTCACGGTGAGCAGGCTGACGAACAGCGGACCATGGGTCGGGAAACTGTTCGGCCCCACCGGGCTGGCCTTCTTCGCCGCCAGGCTGCCGGCGATGGCGAGGATCGGCAGGATGTAGCCGAAGCGGCCGATGAGCATGGCCAGGCCGATCATCAGGTTGTGGAACGGCGTGTTGGCACCGAAACCGGCAAACGCCGAGCCGTTGTTGGCGCTCCCCGAGGTGTAGGCGTAGAGCAGTTGGCTGAAACCGTGCGGGCCGGGGTTGGTCACCGCCGAGGCCGGTCCCGGCAGGCTGGCGGCAATGGCGCCGAGCACCAGCACGCCGACAGGCATCACCAGCAGGGTGAAGACCAGCAGGCGGACCTCCTTCGCCTCGAGCTTCTTGCCCAGGTACTCCGGCGTCCGCCCGACCATCAGGCCGGCGAGGAACACCGCGATCAGGACGAACAGCAGCATGCCGTAGAGGCCGGCGCCGACGCCGCCGAAGATCACCTCGCCGAGCATCATGTTCAGCAGCGGCAGCATGCCGCCCAGGGGGCTCAGGCTATCGTGCATGGCGTTCACCGAGCCGTTCGAGGCGGCGGTGGTGGTGATCGCCCAGAGCATGCTGGCGGCGGTGCCGAAGCGACTCTCCTTGCCCTCCATCGGTGCGCCCTGCTCGACCGGCAACTGCGCCAGCGCCGGGTTCGGCTGGTATTCGGCCCACAGCGACAAGCCCAGGCCGAGGCAGAACAGCAGCAGCATGCAGCCGAGGATCGCGCGGCTCTGGCGCAGGTCCTTCACGTAATGGCCGAAGGTGAATACCAGCGCCGCCGGGATCAGGATGATCGAGGCCACTTCGAACAGGTTGCTCCAGGCACTCGGGTTCTCGAACGGATGAGTCGAGTTGACGCCGAAGAAGCCGCCGCCGTTGGTGCCCAGTTGCTTGATGGCGATCTGGCTGGCCGCCGGGCCGAGCGGGATGGTCTGCTCGGCGCCTTGCAAGGTGGTGGCATGGACGTAGTCGAAGAAGGTCTGCGGCACGCCCTGCCAGACCAGCAGCAACGCCAGCAGCAGGCACAGCGGCAGCAGCACGTAGAGGGTGCCGCGGGTCAGGTCGACCCAGAAGTTGCCCAGCTGTCGTGTGGAGCGGCGGCTGATGCCGCGCGCCAGGGCCACCAGCACGCAGAGGCCGACCGCCGCGCTGACGAAGTTCTGCACCGTAAGGCCGACCATCTGGCTGAAGTAGCTCAGCGAGGCCTCGCCGCTGTAGGCCTGCCAGTTGGTGTTGGTGACGAAACTGACCGCGGTGTTGAACGCCAGGGTCCATTCCAGGCCCGGCAGGTGCTGCGGGTTCAGCGGCAGGCTGCCCTGCAGCATGAGGATCGAGAACAGCAGGACCAGGCCGGCCAGGTTGAATGCCAGCAGCGCCAGGGTGTAGGTCTTCCAGTCCTGCTCGCTCGCCGGATCGACGCCGAACAGGCGATAGCAGACGCGCTCCAGTGGCGCCAGCGGCGCGCTGAGGAGATTGCGTTGGCCTTCCATCACCTTGAAGCAGTAGCGCCCGAGGAACGGTGCAGGCACCAGGACCAGGGCGAAAAAGGCCAGGATCAAGAGAATCTCGTGGCTGTTCATGTGCCCTCCCCTAGGCACGGTCGGCGCGTAGCAGCGCCACCAGCAAATAGACGAACAGTCCCGTGGCCAGGGCCAGGGACAACCAATCCAGAACGGTCATGTGTGCGATCTCTCCTTCGAACGGCCTCTGCCGCTTGAGGGAAAGTCTCCGCAAAGGGGGCGTAAAGAAGCGATTCCGGGCCGCGTCGGACGGCATAAAGAAAGCGTAAAGAGTGGCGCGGACAGCGCCTGGGAGAGCAACCGGCCGGGGACTGCGCCACGGCCGGTGACAAGGCGAAGGATCGACGCTAGCCCTGGGCGGCGCGGATCATGTTGCGGGCGATCAGCAGTTGCTGGATCTGCGTGGTGCCCTCGTAGATGCGGAACAGTCGCACGTCGCGATAGAAGCGCTCGATCCCATAGTCGCCGATATAGCCGGCGCCGCCGAAGATCTGCACCGCGCGGTCGGCGACGCGGCCGCACATTTCCGAGGCGAACAGCTTGGCGCAGGACGCCTCGGTACCGACATCGCGGCCTTCGTCGCGCTGCCGCGCGGCGTCGATGACCATGCAGCGCGCCGCGTAGGCTTCGGCCTTGCTGTCGGCGAGCATTGCCTGGATCAACTGGAACTCGGCGATCGGCTGGCCGAACTGCTTGCGTTCCAGGGCATAGCGCAACGCATCCTCGAGCATCCGCTCGGCGACCCCCACGCAGACCGCGGCGATGTGCAGGCGGCCCTTGTCGAGCACCTTCATCGCGGTCTTGAAGCCGACGCCCTCGACCCCGCCGATCAACTGGCTGGCAGGCACCCGGCAGTCGTCGAAGATCACGTCACAGGTATGCGCGCCCTTCTGTCCCATCTTGCGATCCGGCTTGCCCAGGGACAGCCCGGGCGTACCGCGCTCGACGACGAAAGCGGAGATTCCGCCGGCGCCACGGATCGCCGGGTTGGTGCGTGCCATCACGGTGTAGATGCCGGCCTGCGGGGCGTTGGTGATGAAGCGCTTGGTACCGTTGAGCACGTAGTGCTGGCCGTCACGCACCGCCGTGGTCTTCAGCGAGGCGGCGTCGGAACCGGAGTCCGGTTCGGTGAGGCAGAACGAACTGAGCAGTTCGCCCGACGCCAGGCGCGGCAGGTAGCGCCGCTTCTGTTCTTCGGTGCCGTCGATGACGATGCCCTGGGAGCCGATGCCATTGTTGGTGCCCAGCAGCGAACGGAACGCCGGCGAGGTCCGCCCCAGTTCGAAGGCGATGCTCACCTCTTCCTCCATGGTCACCCCGAGGCCGCCGTAGGCCTCCGGGATCGACAGGCCGAACAGGCCCATCTCGCGCATGCGGGCGATGATCGCCTCGGGGATGCGGTCGGTTTCCGCCACCTCCTGCTCATGAGGCACCAGGCTTTCGCGGACGAACTGGCGGATGCTGTCCAGCAGCAGGTTCAGGGTTTCCGGATCACGAATCATGCTCACTCCAATAGGCCCTTAGGCCGGTTGCCATGATTCCGTCACCGGCCTCGGTCAGCGGGTGGCGGCCTCGATGTTGTGGACCATGTGCAGCAGGCGCGGGCCGATGTCGTCCTCCAGTTTCTCGCGCTTGAGGTGGAAACTCGGCCCGCCGCAGTTGAACGCCAGCAGCCCATGGCTCTCGTGGTGCAAGGCCACGCCCACCGCGTTGACGTCGCGTTGCCACTCGCCGAGCGACAGGCAGAAGCCGTAGTCGGCATAGTCGCGGAAGGCCCGCTCCAGCCCCTTGCGCACTTCCGGCCAGTCTTCCGGGTGGCGCTTGCGGATGTGCCCGAGGATGAACTCCCGCTCGTCCTCCGGCATCGCCGCCAGGCAGGCCCGGCCGATCGCGCTGCGGTGCAGCGAGAGGTGGCTGCCGACCTGGCGACGCATGGTCAGGTTGGCCTCGCCATGCACCACGTCGAGGTAGACCATGCTCAGCCGGTCGCGGGCCGCCATGGCCACCGCGGCCTTGGCGTAGCCGGCCATCTCTTCCATCAAAGGGCGGGCGAGCGCGCGAATCGACAGGTTCGAGAGCATCGCGTAGCCGAACGACATCACGCCCACTTCCAACTGGTACTTGCCGCTATGCGGCAGGTGACGCAGATAGCCCAGCCGGGTCAGGGTGTGGGTCAGACGCGACACCGTCGGCTTCGGCAGGCCGGTCTTCTTCGCCAGTTCCTGGTTGCCCAGCAGGCTTTCCCGTGGTGTGAAACAGCGCAGCAATTCCAACCCGCGGGCCAGCGCGGTGACGAACTGGCGGTCCTTGAGTTCCTCGTCTTTCTCCTGCATCGGGTCGATCAGCACAGCTTCGAAGGCGGACACTTCCGCTTCCGTACTGGCACCTTCCGCCGGACTCCGGCGCTCGTCGTTGCCGCGCATAGTAGGGACCTCTTTTTCAAAAAATCAATAAAACAAAATCATATTTCGCATAGCGAAACTAATAGAAGAACCCATGCACTTTCAACAACGAAAATAAAATCCTTTTAAAACAGTAAATTGTATAAGTAGATCGTCCGAAATCCGACGCGAGTATTTACAACGCCCCGGCTGGCGCTGATTATTTTCGATAAATCATGAAACTATATTTCGCATAGCGAAATATCAATTCATCGGAGCTTCCATGTCCGCCGATCCTTCGCCCGTGGTTCTGCTCGAATTTCCCGCAGCCGATGTCGCCCTGCTTCGCCTCAATCGTCCGCAAGCCAGGAACGCGCTGAACGACGAAGTGCGCCAGCGCCTCGCCAGCCACTTCCAGACGCTCGGCGCGGATCCGGCGATCCGCGTCATCGTGCTCACCGGCGACTCGCGCTGCTTTGCAGCTGGCGCCGATCTCCGCGATCTCTCGACGAGCACGGCGATCGGCCTGTACGGCCGCCACAGCGAGCGCTACTGGGAAGCCATCGCGCGCTGCCCGAAGCCGGTGATCGCCGCGGTCAACGGCTTCGCCCTGGGCGGCGGCTGCGAACTGGCGATGCATTGCGACCTGATCGTCGCCGGCGAGTCGGCACAGTTCGCCCAGCCGGAGATCAAGGTCGGGGTGATGCCGGGTGCCGGCGGCACCCAGCGCCTGGTACGGGCGGTGGGCAAGTTCCAGGCGCTGCGCATGCTGTTCACCGGCTGCCTGGTGAAGGCTCCGCAAGCGCTGGCCATGGGCCTGGTCAGCGAAGTGGTGGCGGACGAGTCGACGCTGGCGCGCGCCCTGGAACTGGCCACGGAGATCGCCCGCCTGCCCCCTCTGGCGCTGGCGCAGATCAAGGAGGTGGTCCTGGCCGGTGCCGACCTGCCGCTGGACAGTGCCCTGGCCCTGGAACGCAAGGCGTTCCAGTTGCTGTTCGACTCGCAGGACCAGAAGGAAGGCATGCACGCCTTCCTGGAGAAACGCCCGCCGAACTACCAGGGGAAATAGACGATGCCCGATATTCGTTGTATCGCCGTGGTCGGTACCGGTGCGATGGGCACCGGGATCGCCCAGATCGCCGCCCAGGCCGGCCTGACTGTGTGGCTGTTCGACAGCCGCGCCGAGGCCGCCGCCGAGGCACGCCAGCGCCTGCGGCAGACCTTCGAGAGCCTGTGCGGCAAAGGCAAGCTGAGCGCCGCCGACGCCGAGGCCGCGCAAAACCGGCTGCGGGTGGCGGAACGCCTGGAACAACTCGGCGACTGCGAACTGGTGGTGGAGGCCATCGTCGAGCGCCTGGAAGCCAAGCAGGAATTGCTGCGCCGGCTGGAAGCCATAGTCGCGCCGGAGACCATCCTCGCCAGCAATACCTCGTCGTTGTCGATCACCGCCATCGCCGCCGCCTGCGAGCGGCCGCAGCGGGTCGCCGGCTTTCACTTCTTCAACCCGGTGCCGCTGATGCGCGTGGTCGAGGTGGTCGACGGCCTGGCCAGCGCTCCGGAAGTCGGCGACGCCCTGCTCGCCCTCGCCGCGCGCCTAGGCCACCGCGGTGTACGGACCAAGGACAGCCCCGGCTTCATCGTCAACCATGCCGGCCGCGCCTATGGCACCGAGGCCCTGCGCATCCTCGGCGAAGGCGTCGCCGAATGCGCCGAGATCGACCGTGTGCTGCGCGAGTGCGCCGGCTTCCGCATGGGGCCGTTCGAACTGCTCGATCTTACCGGCCTCGACGTGTCGCACCCGGTGATGGAATCGATCTACCAGCAGTACTACCAGGAACCGCGCTACCGCCCGCACCCGCTGACCCGCCAGTTGCTCGCCGCCGGCCGTCTCGGGCGCAAGAGCGGCCAGGGCTTCTATCGCTACGTCGACGGCCAGCCGCAGGACAAGCCCGGTCCGCAACCGGTGCCGCAGGCCGCCGCCCGACCACCGGTGTGGCTGGGCTGCGAAAACGAGGACGACCGCCGCACGCTCGCCGAACTGCTGCATCGCCTCGGCGTCGAGCCGGAAACCGGCGAACGCCCTTCCGCCGCAGCGCTCTGCCTGCTGGCCGCCTGGGGCGAGGACCTGAGCAGCGCCGTGCAGCGCTTCGCCTGTCCCGCCGAGCGCAGCGTCGGCATCGACCTGCTCTGCGACCTCGAGCGCCGGCGCTGCCTGATGCTCTCGCCGCTGACTACCCCGGCCATGCGCGACGCCGCCCACGCGCTACTGGCTGGCGACGGCGCCGGGGTCACGGTGCTGCGCGACAGTCCCGGCTTCGTCGTCCAGCGGGTACTGGCGATGATCGTCAACCTCGCCTGCGACATCGCCCAGCAGGGCATTGCCAGCGTCGAGGATATCGACCAGGCGGTGCACCTCGGCCTCGGCTATCCCCACGGCCCGCTGGAATGGGGCGACCGCCTCGGCCCGCGGCGCCTGCTGAGCATTCTCCAGCGCCTGCAGGCGCTTACCGGTGACCCGCGCTACCGGCCCAGTCCCTGGCTGCGCCGACGAGCGCAACTGGGCATGTCCCTGCGCGCCGGCGAAACCGCCGCCGTAGGCTGACGCATCGGCGACCTGGCGACGCAGCGCCATGCGTCTCGCCGCCAGGCCAACGCTTTTTCCCCGAGCGACGCTTTCCGGGCTTGCAGCTGCCGAGGTATCCTGCGCGCAAATTCATCCGATGATTGGATGTTTCTTCCGTGACCATTCCCCTCAAGCGCTCCCTGGTGGACATCGCCCTGGAGCAGATCCGCCAGCGCATCGACGCCGGCCATTGGCCGCTCGGCCAGCGCCTGCCGCCGGAGCCGGAACTCGCCGAGCTGCTCGGCATGAGCCGCAACACCGTGCGCGAAGCGGTGCGCGTGCTGACCTTCTCCGGCGTGCTGGAAGTCCGCCAGGGCGACGGCACCTACGTGCGCGCCTGCGCCGATCCGCTGGAAACCATGCTGGTGCTGGCGCGCAGCGCGGTGCAGCACTCCCTGGAGGCACGCGGGATGATCGAGATCGAGGCGGCGCGCCTGGCTGCCGTTCGCCGCGACGACAGCGACCTGAGCGCATTGCGCGAGCATCTCGACGCTTCGCGCCAGCGCTACGGCAGCGACGACCTGCAGGACTACATCGAGCACGACGTCCGCTTCCACCAACGGATGGTCGATGCCGCCCACAATCCGGTGCTCAGCGAACTCTACCGCTACTTCTCGCAGGTCATCCGGACCTCGCTGGAACGCACCATGGCCGACCCACAAAGGGCCCAGCCCTGCTTCGAGCTGCACCAGCAACTGCTCGATGCCATAGAACGCGGAGACCCGGACGCTGCCGCCGCGGCCAACCGCGCACTGCTGATCTGAACCCGGGACAGACCCATGACTCACGCCTTGAATGCCCGGCCGGGAGCGCACCCCGGCCATCCTCCGGAAGAACTGCTGATCGATGCCGAAGTCGACGACGAACCAGCCCCGCCGGCGCCGCCGCTACGCCCCTGGCTGCTCCTGCTGGGCCTGGTGCTGGTGGCGCTGAACCTGCGCCCGGCGCTGTCCAGCCTCGCCCCCCTGCTCAACCAGGTACGCGACGATACCGGCCTCTCGGCCGCCGCCGCCGGCCTGCTGACCACCGCGCCGGTACTCTGCCTGGGGTTGTTCGCGCCGCTCGCGCCGCGCCTGGCCCGGCGTATCGGCGCCGAACGCAGCGTGCTGCTGATCCTCTTCTGCCTGGCCGGCGGCATCGTCCTGCGCAGCCTGTTCCCGGTGTTCGGCCTGTTCGCCGGCAGCGTCCTGGCCGGCGCCAGCATCGGCATCATCGGCGTGCTCCTGCCGGGCATCGTCAAACGCGACTTCCCGCGCCAGGCCGGGGTGATGACCGGGGTCTACACCATGGCCCTGTGCCTGGGCGCAGCGCTCGCCGCCGGCGCCACCGCGCCGCTGGAGAAGCTCTTCGGCAACTGGGAACTGGCGCTGGCGTTCTGGTCGCTGCCGGCGATCCTCGCCGCCGCCTTCTGGCTGCCGCAGACCCGCCAGGGCCAGCACGCCCATCGCCAGGCCTTCCGTGTCGTCGGCCTGTGGCGCGACCCGCTGGCCTGGCAGGTCACGCTGTACATGGGCCTGCAATCGTCCCTGGCCTACATCGTCTTCGGTTGGCTGCCGTCGATCCTGATCGACCGCGGCATGACTGCGGTGGAAGCCGGCCTGGTGCTGTCCGGCTCGGTGATGCTGCAACTGATCACCGCCCTGCTCGCGCCCTGGCTCGCCGCTCGCGCCAGGGACCAGCGCCTGGCGGTGGTGCTGGTGATGGCTACCACCCTCGCCGGCCTGCTCGGCTTCCTCTATGCGCCGCTGCAGACCATCTGGGGCTGGGCGGTCCTGCTCGGCCTCGGCCAGGGCGGTACCTTCAGCATCGCCCTGGCGCTGATCGTCCTGCGCTCGCGCGACGCCCACGTCGCCTCGCATCTGTCGGGCATGGCCCAGGGCGTCGGCTACACCCTGGCGGCCATGGGGCCGTTCATGGTCGGCGTGGTCCACGACCTGACCGGCGGCTGGAACGCGGTCGGCTATATCTTCATCGGCGTCGCCATCGCCGCCACCCTGTTCGGCCTCGGCGCCGGGCGCAGCCAGTACGTGGGGGCCCGCAGCGAACACCTGTAGCCCGCAGACGCAAAAAGCCCCGCATCGCGGGGCTTTTTCTCCTTCGTCACTCAGGCATCCGGGCCGCGCCCTTCCGCGGGCGGCGTCCGCGGCGTGCTGGCGATCCAGTCGCTGAGCAGGTTGTAGGCCACTGCCAGCAGGATCGGGCCGAGGAACAGGCCCATGAAGCCGAACGCCAGCAGGCCGCCGAATACCCCGAGCAGCACCACCACCAGCGGCAGGTTGCCGCCACGGCTGATCAGGTAGGGTTTGAGGATGTTGTCCACCCCGCTGATGATGAAGAAGCCCCACAGGCCGAGGAACACCCCGTGGCCATAGTCGCCCTTGAAGAACAGCCAGGCGGTGGCCGGACCCCAGACCAGCGGCGGGACCATCAGTAGGCTGCAGGCGAAGGTCAGCAGGCCGAGCAGCATGGCTCCCGGTACGCCGGCGATCATGAAGCCGATCCAGGCCAGCAGGGCTTGCGCCGCGGCGGTACCGATCACCCCGTTGACCACCCGCTGTACGGTGCCGGCGACAAGGTCGCGATAGTGCTCCGCGCGGTTGCCGATCAGGCGTTCCAGGGCACGGTGGACGATGGACTCCAGGCGCGGCCCGTCGCGGTAGAAGAAGAAGATCAGGATCAGGCTGAGGACCAGTTCAAGGATCCCTCCGCCGATCTTCGCGCTGCGCGCCAGCAGCCAGTTGCCGACCTCGCCGACATAGGGCTTGAGCACGTAGAAGAACGCCACGCCCTGTTGGTCGATGGAGTCCCACCAGCCGATCAGGCGGTCGCCGATCAGCGGTACGCCGGCCATCCACGAAGGCGGCGGCGGCAGGCCCTCGACCTGGAGATTCTTCAGCAGCTCCATCAGCGAGCGAACGTTGTCCGCCAGGCCGAAGCCGAGCCAGATCAGCGGCAATGCCACCAGGACGATCCAGCCCAGGGTCAGCAGGCCCGCCGCCAGCGACTCGCGGCCACCGAGCAGGCGCGTGAGCATGCGCATCAGCGGCCAACTGGCGAAAGCCAGCACCGCGGCCCAGAACAGCGCCGACCAGAATGGCGCCAGCACCCAGAGACTGGCACCGAGCAGACCGAACAGCAGCACGCGAAGCAACAGCCGATCGTTATCGAACATCAAGGCAGGCCTTCCTCAAAGGGGGATACACCGATAGACAGCGCTCGGCGTGCGCCGTTTCCAGCCGGAGCGTGGGGCGCGGGGGAAAGGCAGTCTACTCTGGCGGGCGGCCTTGCCGAAGGCATTTTCGCCATCGCCCGGGCCCGCAGGCCCGGGCGAACGCGTTCAACGCAGCCAGTTGAGGTGCAGGCCCTCGACCTCCGACTGGCCCAGCTCCATGCGGCTGTTCAGCACGCCCTGCCCGCGCAGGGCGTCGCGCCACTCCTGGGCGTGCTTGCCGGACAGCTCGACCCGCACCCCGGTATCCAGGCGCAGGGTCCGCACCAGCAGCTCCAACCAGGAGCCGGCCGGCTCCGCCGGCACATGGCTGAGGGTCAGTTCGCCGTTGGCCTTGAGCAGGCGCAGCAGGGTCGCCGGGCTCGGCAGCAGTTCCGCCAGCGGCGCATCGGCCTTGAGTTCCTCGGCCTGCAGGTAGGCGCGGCGATTGCCACGGGTGATCGAGTAGACCGCCACCAGGCTGTTCTCCTGCGGCGCCGCCAGACGCACCAGCAGGTAGGCCTGCTGCTCGTCCGGGCCGTACAGCTTGGCATTGCCGAACACGGCGTTGGCCAGCAGGCTGCTGGAGCCGCAGTCGCGTCGCTCGCACCAGAACAGCGGCGTGGCGTCGGCCTTGAGCAGCGCGGTGCGCGCCGCGGCGAACGCCTCCTGGCTGCTGTGCTCGGGCGGCAAGCGGTAGGTCAGTGCGGTCAGCTCGCCTTCGGCGCGCACCTCGCCCTCCATGCGCAGGCGACCGCTGATGCGACTGATCGCCCCTAGCGGGTAGATCCGTTCCTCACTCGGCGCCTGACGGAAGTCGACGATCTCGGCGCGCGGGAAGCGCGGCAGGATGTCCAGGTCATGGCTGCCGGGAAGGTCGGCGGCCAGCGCCGAAAAGCTGAAAACGCCCAGGGATAGCAACAGGAACCCTCGCATACCGGCCCTCAACGGGTCAGCATCGACTGGACGGTACGGATGGCGTCGTCGCCCTCCTTCTCCCGCCGCGGCACCAGCAGTCCGCGCTGCACCGCGGGACGCGCCTCGATGGCGGCGATCCAGCGCTGCAGGTTGTCCAGCCCGTCGACGGCGACACCGGACCAGTCGTGGATGCGCACCCAGGGATAGGTGGCGATATCGGCAATGCTGTAGTCGCCGGCGAGGTACTCGGCCTCGCCCAGGCGACCGTCGAGAACTTCGTAGAGGCGCCGGGTCTCATGCTGGTAGCGGTCGATGGCGCCCTGCAACTTCTCCGGGAAATAACGGAAGAACACGTTGGCCTGCCCCTGCATCGGGCCGACCCCGCCCATCTGGAACATCAGCCACTGGATCACCCGCGAGCGGCCCTTGACGTCGGCGGGCATCAGTTGCCCGGTCTTCTCGGCGAGGTAGATGAGGATCGCGCCCGACTCGAAGACGGCGAAGTCGTCGTTGTCGCGGTCGACGATGGCCGGGATGCGGCCGTTGGGATTGATCCTGAGGAATTCCGGAGCCTTCTGCTCCTTCTTGTCGAACGACAGCGCGTGCACCCTGTAGGGCAGGCCCATTTCCTCGAGGGCGATGGAAACCTTGTGGCCGTTCGGCGTGGCGGCGGTGTAGAGATCGATCATGCGGTGACTCTCCGTAACGATCCGTCCAGCCTTACGGCTGGACCCGGAATAGTCAAGGAAACAACGGCAAGCCGGTGTTTCAGCGCGCGAAGAAGGCCGCGAAGACCCTGGCCACCGCCTGCGCCCCGGCCTCGTCGTCCAGATGCAGGTGATGCCCGCCCGGCAGGTGGTGCCGCTCGAACGGCAGGGTCTCCAGCAGCGCCCGCATGCGCGGCTCCACCGCCAGCATGCCCTGCTCGGCCAGTACCAGGCTGACCGGGCACTCCACGCTGCGCACGAAGTTCAGCGCGTGGGCCTGGGTCAGGCGCAGCGGCGACGGTAGGGTCAGGCGCGCGTCGGTGCGCCAGGTATAGCCGCCGGGCACCGGTTCCAGGCCGCGCTGGGCGAGCAGTTCGGCGGCCTCCCGGGAGATCTCGCCGACCCCGCGCATCCGCGCTTCCACGGCTTTTTCCAGCTCGGCATAGACCGGCTTGCGCTTGTGGCGTAGCGCCAGTTGCGCCTTCAGCGCTTCGCCGAGCTTCTGCGGCGCCTTGTCGGCTTCGCCAGTGTAGGGAATCAGGCCATCGATCAACGCCAGCCGCTCGATGCGCTCGGGCAAGGCCCCGGCGAGCAGCACCGAGACGATGGCGCCCATCGAGTGCCCCAACAGGGAAAACCGCTCCCAGCCCAGTTGCTCGGCCACCATCAGCACGTCCAGCGCGTAGTCCCAGAGCAGGTAGCTGGCACCCTCGGCACGATGCGCGGAATGCCCGTGGCCGGCGAAGTCAAGGGCGACGATACGCAGCCCGGCGAGCTTCGGCGCCAGGCGCGAGAAGCTCATGGCGTTGTCCAGCCAGCCATGCAGGGCGATCACCGGCTTGCCGTCCGGCGGACCGAACAGATGCGCGGCCAGTTCGATGTGCGGCAGGCTGATGCGTACTTCCTCGACCTGCAGGCTCATGCCGAACGCTCCTCGGTCGCCCGCGACCAGCGATCGAACACGCCTTTCAGCAGTTCGGCGGTTTCCCGCGGGCGCTCCAGCGGGAACATGTGGCCGCCGGGCAGCGACATGAACTCGCCGCGCGGCATCGCCCGGATCAGCCGGGTGTGGTGCGGCAACACCACCTTGCTGTGCCGCCCGCGCACCATCGCCAGCGGCACCTGCAACTGTCGTGGACGCCCCGGACTGCTGTGCGGCACGCTACGGTAGATGCTGATCTCGGTGGCCGGATCGAAGCGCAGGCGCAGGCCGGAACCGCCGCCGCTGTCGGCCAGCCCGTGGCGTACGTAGGCCTCCAGGCAATCGGGGTCGAAGCGGCGGAACAGCGCCTTGCCGGAGAAGTACGCCCGCGCCTCTTCCAGGTCGGGGAACGCCTCGCGACGCCCCAGGGTGCGCCCGGCCGGAGTGATCCGGTCGATGAAGCCGAAGCGCTTGGCGGCACGGATCACCAGGCGGTCGGCGAGGGTCAGCACCGGCGAATCGAGCATCACCACGCCGCGGTAGAGTTCCGGCCGGCGCAGCGCCGCGTGGTAGTGCAGCACGCCGCCGAGGGAATGGCCGACGCCCCAGACCGGCTGTTCCAGGCTGGCGAGGTGGTGCAGCAGTTCGTCCACCAGGTTGTCCCAGTTGTCGTTCACCGGGAAACGCGGGTCGTGCCCGTGCATTTCCAGGTGATCCACCCGGTACTCCGGCGCCAACGCCTCGAACAGCTTGGCGTAGGTAGCCGACGGGAAGCCGTTGGCGTGGGCGAAGAAAACCGATTGCGACATGCGCGACGTCTCGACAGGGCTGATGCCAGGGATTCTCCGGCAGCCTCGCCGAGGCGGCAATGGCTTTGCCGGCTGCCTTGCACGGCGAAGCGGCCAAAACCTCAGGCAGAGCGGACGAGATGCTCGAGGATCGCCGCCGCCACCAGCAGGAACACCACCCCGCAGGCCGCGTCCAGCCAGGGCACCGCGCGCAACAGGCGTGCCTGCAGGGCCGGGCGGGTAAGGGTCAGGCTGAGCAGGCCGAACCAGCAGGCGCCCATGCCGAACAGCAGCGCCGCCACCGCCAGTTTGCCGCCGAGCGACATCTGCGCGGGAATCAGGCTGCCGAGCAAGGCGATGAAGAACACCAGCGCCTTGGGATTGAACAGATTGGTCGCCACTCCGCGCAGCCAGGGCCCCAGGGGCGACGGCGGCAGTGCCCCGTCGAGCCGGCCCGGCTGGCCGTCGCCGCGCCGCAGCCAGGCGCGCAGCGCGCCGACGCCGAGCCAGGCCAGGTACAGCGCGCCGAGCGCCTGCAGGATGGCGAACAGCACAGGCGTACGGCTGAGCAGCAGCGACACGCCGGTCAGCACCAGGGTGGTATGCAGGAGAATCCCGCAGGCCAGCCCCAGCGCGCTGGCCAGGCCGGCCCGCCGCCCCTGGTGCAGGGTCGTGCGCACCACCAGGGCGACATCGGGACCGGGGCTGACCAGGGCTATGGCGAACACCGCCGCCAGGGTCAGCAAGACAGACAATTCCTGCATGGCTACTCCACGAAAAAGGGATCGGAAAGGAAAACGCGAATCAGCGCTGGCGCAGGCGCGCCGGCGGTAACCCATAGGTGCGCCGGAACAGACGGCTGAAGTGCGCCTGGTCGTAGAAACCGAACTGCTGTGCCACCTGGCTCAATGGCTGCTCGCCGCGCAGAACCAGCGGCAAGGCGCGCTCCAGGCGCAGTTGGGTCAGCCACTGGTGGGGCGGCAGGCCGCAGTGACGGCGGAAGCGCCGCAGCACCTGCCAGGGGCTCAGGCCGCAGAAGGCGGCCAGTTCCTCCAGGTTCGGCGGGTACTCCAGGCGCGACTCCAGCCAGTCGCGCAGCCGCGTCCAGTCGCGCTGGCCGAAGCCTTCCCGGTCGCCCTCCTCCAGGCGCAGGCTGCTGCCCAGGCTGAGCAGGCAGGCCAGCGCCTGCCAGAGGTGCTCTTCCAGGGCCAGACGGTTCTCCAGCGCCGCCGCTCCGCCGAGCATGCCCAGGTGCAACTGACGCAGGCGCTGCTGCAGACGCTCGTCGCGGACCAGGCTACTGGTCAGACGCGGCGCCCCCCGACGGCCGTCGCTGAAGTCACGGCTGGCGCGCTCCAGCCAGTCGGCATCGAGCGCCAGGACGCGGATACGGTAGCCCTCCTCGCCGGCGCTGCTGCCGTC
Organism: Pseudomonas sp. PS1(2021); assembly: GCF_020405165.1. NCBI lineage: Bacteria > Pseudomonadati > Pseudomonadota > Gammaproteobacteria > Pseudomonadales > Pseudomonadaceae > Pseudomonas > Pseudomonas sp. PS1(2021). The sequence continues at coordinate 2,905,314 of NZ_CP084484.1, forward strand.
GTGGATGCTTTCCGGCGCCATCAGCAACGCGTCGCCGGCCCCGGCCAGGCGCCGTTCGCCGCCGGCGGCATAGCGATGCCGGCCCTGCAACAGCAAGCCGATGTGGTACTCCAGGTGGAAGTGCCGGGGAAAGGAAAAGCGGTTGTGCTCGGCGTCTATCAGGCGTACGCCGGGAATCCCGCTGCTGAGATGGGTGATCTGTTCCATCCCGCTACTCTACCGCCCGCGGGACGGAACGATCTTGGACAAAATTGCGGACCGCGCTCAGCCCGCCCTGCCCGCCAATGGCACCACCGCCATGGTCAGGCGGGCGATGCAGCTCGGCTTGCCGTCGTCGCCACTGAGGCGGATGTCCCAGACATGGGTGGTGCGCCCCAGGTGGATCGCCCTGGCCACCGCGGTGACCCGGCCGCTGCGCAGGCCACGCAGGTGGTTGGCGTTCACTTCCAGGCCGACGCAGTAGTACTGGCTGGTATCGACGCACAGGTAGCTGGCCATCGAGCCCAGGCTTTCCGCGAGGACCACCGAGGCGCCGCCATGCAGCAGGCCGAACGGCTGGTGGGTACGCGAGTCGACCGGCATGCTCGCGGTCAGCGACTCGTCGTCGAAGGCTTCGAAGCGGATGCCAAGCAGGTCGCCGATGCTGTTCTTCTGCGAGGCGTTCAGTTGCTCCAGGTCGGGCGTTTGTCGCCAGAGGCTCATGGGAATTCCTTGCGCAAGGGGGAAGCCAAGGGCTTCCCGTCGGTGGGAGTCATTCGTGCCAGAGCACGGCCTCGCGGCGTTCCACCCATTCGTGGAAGCGCGAGCCATAGGCACCTTCCACCATATTGCGCTTGATCTTCAAGGTCGGCGTGAGGAAACCGTTGTCCACCGCCCAGGTTTCCTGCACCAGGACCAGGCCGACCAGGCGCTCGTGCTTGTCGAGCGCACCGTTGACCTGTTCCAGGTGCGCCCGCAGGCTGCTTTCCAGCGCCCCGCGGGTACCGTTGAGGGCCTCCCGGCGACCGACCTCGGAGAGCACGCAGAGCCCCAGCGGCGCGCTGAGGCCCTCGCCGACCACGCAGACCTGCTCGATGCGATCGTGCACCGCCAGGCGGTTCTCGATCGGCGCCGGCGCCACGTACTTGCCCTTGCTGGTCTTGAAGATTTCCTTCATCCGCCCGGTCAGGCGCAGGTTGCCTTCGGCGTCCTGCTCGCCCTTGTCGCCGGTGCGCAGGAAACCATCGGCGGTGAGCACCTCTGCGGTCTTCTCCGGCTCCTTGTAGTAGCCGACCATGGTCGCGCCGCTACGCACCTGCACCTCGCCCTCGTCGCTGATGCGTACCTCGACGCCGGGGCTGTTCTGGCCGATCCAGCCGGTCTTCTGCCTGCCGGGCCGGCAGACGTGGGAGTAACCGCTGTTCTCGGTCATCCCGTAGACCTCGAGCACATCCAGGCCCAGGCGGCGATACCAGAGCAGCAGCGCCTCGGGTACCGGCGCCGCGCCGCAGAGCGCGTAGCGCACCGCGTCCAGGCCTAGCCCGGCGAGCACCTTGCGACCGACGATGCGGCCGAGGATCGGCAGCTTCAGCAGGCGGTCGAGCTTCTGCGCCGGCATCTTCGAATACACCCCCATCTGGAACTTGGTCCAGATGCGCGGCACGCCGAACAGCAGGGTCGGCCGCGCACGCTTCATGTCCTCGACGAAGGTGTCCAGGCTTTCGGCGAAGAACACCGTGGTTCCCCCGTAGAGCGACCCCATCTCGACGAACATCCGCTCCGCCACGTGGCACAGCGGCAGGTAGGAGAGCATCCGGTCGTCTTCGCGGGTGCCGAACAGTTCCACGCCGCGGCTGGCGGCGAAGGCGAAACTGCTGAAGTTGTGCATCACCCCCTTGGGCACGCCGGTGGTTCCGGAGGTGTAGATCAGGGTGGCGAGTTGCTCGGCAGCGGTCGGCGTGTCGCCTTCGAGCGGCGCGCAGGCCTGTAGGTCGCTCCACTGGCGGTCGAAACGCCCTTCCGGGTGCAACGGCATGGCCACGGTCGGTATGCCCTCGGGGACTCCGGGCGCCATCGCCGGCCAGTCGTCGAGCTTGCCGACGAAGACCACCGCCGACTCGGAATGCTCCAGCACCTGGCGCGCCGACTCGGCGGTGAGATTGGGATAGAGGGGGACGGAAACGTGCCCGGCCATCCAGATCGCCAGGTCAATGACGATCCAGTGCGCACAGTTCTTCGAGATGATCGCGATACGGCTGCCGGCGGGGAGATCCAGGCTGCGCAACCAGGCGGCTGCACGCCGCGCCTGGTCGCCCACCTCGCCCCAGCTCAGCTCCTCGACCCGGCCGCCACCGATGGGCTGCACCAGGTAACGCCGTTGCGGATGACGCTTTTCGCGCTCGAAGAAGACTTCGAGCGGCAGACGATTTGCAGTGACCACGTACCGCCTCCGTTGTTGTTGTTCTGGGAGATCGACCAAGCACTTGCTTGGTCGAATATTCCATCACAGCCAACCGCAGGCAAGCCGGGAAATGTTTCGGTTTGTAGTCGTTGTGCCAGGCGCTTCCTAGCCGTGCCGCGGGTGATGCAGCGAGACCAGGGTCATCAGCCCGGCGGCGGCGAAGTCGCCTTCCAGCTCGGCCAGCGAGGCAGTGCTCATCGGCAACGGATCGCGCCGGTTGCCATGCACCAGCAGACCGCCCAGCGCCCCGACCAGGGGCTGGTGGCTGACCAGCAGGAGATTGCGCTCGCTGCGCTCGTCGAGGAAACCGAGCACCTCGCGCGGATCGTCGTCGGGGGTCAACCAGGGCGCGGTGCCGACCGGCTCGACCAGGCCCAGTGCCTCGCGCACCAGCTCGGCGGTCTGCTGGGCGCGCACGTAGGGGCTGGCGAGAATCCCGTCCAGCGGCAACCCGGCCAGCCGCGCGGCGCTCTGCAGCACCTCCTTGCGTCCATGGGCGGTCAGGCGCCGCTCGGAATCCCGGCTGGCGTGCGGTTCGGCCTCGCCGTGGCGCAACAGCCAGAGTTTCACAACTTCGGCTCTTCGTCGCGCGCCGGGTGCGCGGCGGGCGGCACGCTGTGGGCGGCCTCGCCCTCGGCGGCGCGGGCGCTCGGCCAGTCGGCGAACGGCCAGGGTTTCTCGTCGCTGTGGAAGGTACCGAAACGGCCGATCTGCGCCAGGTACTGGCTGAGGCTGTCGCCGAAAGCCATCAGGCTGCCGTTCGGCGCGCCGTAGATCAGTCGGTAGACCAGTTGGATCACCACCACCGCCCCGAGGAGCAGTTCGGCGACCTGCCAGACCAGGACGAACAGCAGCATCCAGAGGATGCGGATGGCGATCGATTCGCGTGCTTGCGGGTCTGCGGACATGGCGGTCTCCTCGTCAGAAGCCGGTGGTGGGAATGAAATCGACGTCGGTCTTCGGCTCGCCGCGCATCAGCAGCTGGATGACCTGCGCCAGGGTGCGGCCTTCGAAGAGGATCGCATGGAGACCGGCGACCAGCGGCATGTACACCTGCATCTCGTCGGACTTTTCCTTGAGTACCTTGAGAGTGTTCACACCCTCCGCGGTCTCGCCCATGCGCGATACCGCCTCCTCCAGGCTGAGCCCCTCGCCGAGGGCGTGGCCGACCTGGTAGTTGCGGCTCTTCGGCGAGGAACAGGTGACGATCAGGTCGCCGACGCCGGCGAGGCCGAGAAAGGTCATCGGGTTGGCACCGAGCTTGACGGCGAACCGGGTCATTTCCGCCAGCGCGCGGGTAATCAGCATGCTGCGGGTGTTCTCGCCCATGTCCATCGCCGCGGCCAGGCCGGCCATGATCGCGTAGACGTTCTTCAGCGCACCGCCGAGTTCCACTCCGAAGCGGTCGCGGCTGGCGTAGACGCGGAAGGTGCGGCCGTGCAGGGCCGCCTGGACGCGGGCGCACAGCTCGTCGTCCTCGCTGGCGACCACCGTGGCGGTCAGCTCGTGCTCTGCGATCTCGCGCGCCAGGTTCGGGCCGGAAATCACCCCGATGCGGGCTTGCGGGGCGATTTCCTCGAGGATCTCACTCATCAGCTTGAAGGTGTGCGCCTCGATGCCCTTGGTCAGGCTCACCAGCAGCTTGTCCGTCAATGCCGCCTGGTGTGGTTGCAGCACCTTGCGCAGGGCGCTGGAGGGCAAGGCGACGAAGATCAGTTGGCAATCGGCCAGGGTGCGCTCCAGGTCGGTGACCGGCTCGACCCCGGGATGCACCTTGACCCCTTTCAGGTAGCGCGGGTTCTCGCGTCGTGTGCGGATCGCCTCGGCCTGCTCCGGGTCGCGCATCCACTGGCGGACCGCCTGGCCGTTCTCGGCCAGCAGGTTGGCGATGGCGGTGCCGAAACTGCCGCCGCCGAGCACGGCAATCGGTTGCTGCTCTGTCATGATTCATCCATTTCTGGCCGCCACGCGGCAATCACGCCATTATACGGTCGGCCAGCCGGCCGACCAGTCTTGACGCCGGCGCTGGCAAAAGCCCGCGCCTCGTTTACCATGCCCGGGCCAGACAATACCTATCGAGAACAAGGTCGTTCCGTGCCCATCGCTTCACGTGCTCCCGCCTCCCTGACCCTGCTGGCCCTGCTGTTCGGCGGCAAGCTCGCGGCCGCCGACCTGTTCAACGATCCCAGCGGCGTTCCCGAAGTATTGACCGCGACACGCCTGAAACAATCCCCGGCGGAAGTTCCCGGCAGCATCAGCGTGCTCGACCGCGAGCTGATCGTCGCCAGCGGCGCCCGCGACATTCCCGAACTGATGCGCCTGGTCCCGGGCATGATGGTCGGCTACCTGTCCGGCAACCAGCCCACGGTCAACTACCACGGCACCAGCATGTCGGGGGCGCGGCGCCTGCAGGTGCTGATCGACGGCCGCTCGGTGTACCGCCCGGGCCTTGCCAGCGTCGACTGGAGCGACCTGCCGCTGGCCCTCGAGGATGTCGAGCGGATCGAAGTGTTCCGTGGGCCGAATACCGTCAGCTACGGCGCCAACGCATTGATGGGGGTGATCAACATCATCACCCGCGCCCCCGGCGAGTCGCCCGGCACGCGTCTGAAGTACACCGCAGGCCAGCGCGGCATCCGCGACTGGTACGCCAGCCAGAGCATCGCCCTGGAAGACAGCGACTTCCGCCTGTCGCTGTCCGGCCAGGAAGACGACGGCTTCGACCACGACCACGACGGTCACGCCCTGCGCGACGGCCGCCGGCTCAGCCGCTTCAACCTCAACGCCAGCCACAGCCTGGCGCCGAACCAGAGCCTGGAGTGGCAACTGGCGGCCAAGGAAGGCTCGAACCAGCACCCCTACGCCTACCGCTCGCCGTTTCCCCAGGTTCCCGACGACATCGACAACTCCGATACGCTCGCCCACGACTATGCCGGTTCGCTGCGCTGGAATGTCGACCTCGACCCGCGCCACAGCTTCTATATACAAGGCTACGCACAGCACTGGGAGCGCCGGCAGGAATGGAACGCCTGCGAGGCGGCCATTGCCTTCAGCCCGCAACTGGCGCAGCTCTGGGAACTGAACCCGGACTACCTGCGCAGGTTCGCCGACGATCCGACCCGGCTGCCGCCCGGCAGCGCCCAGGAGTTGCAACTGGCGACCCAGGTCCTCGACCAGCTACGCAATGGCGGACTGCGTCCGGTCTGCGGACGGGTCGACCGCAACATCCGGGAAAGCCGCTACGACCTGGAGATGCAGGACACCCTCAGCCTGGGCGACAACCTGCGCCTGCTGAACGGCCTGAGCTACCGCTACGACCAGGCAAACTCCGAGACTTTCTACGGCGGCAGGGTCAGCAGCCAGATCTGGCGGCTGTTCAGCCAATTGGAGTGGCATGCCGGCGAACACTGGCTGCTGCAGGGCGGGGGGATGCTCGAAGACGTCGAGGGCTCCGGCAGTTCGTTCAGCCCGCGGCTGGCGGTGAACTACCTGTTCAACCCCCAGCACAGCCTGCGCGCGGTCTATTCGGAGGCAGTGCGGTCACCGGGCATGTACGAAAACGACGTCGACTGGCGCTACCGGGTCCGCCACCTGACACCGGCGCCCTATGGGCAGAGCGAAGCCTACTACTTCGCCAGCGCCCACGGCCCCGGCGACCTGGGCAAGGAACACACCCGTTCGCGCGAGATCGGCTACAACGGTTTTTTCCGCGAGACCGGGCTGGCCGTGGATGTACGCCTGTTCCACGAGGAAATCACCGGACTGATCAGCGATCCGCTCAGCGTCGTCGACTTCAGTCCGGACAACGGCGATCGCATCCGCTTCTCCGGCGCGGAAGGCCAGCTCGACTGGCGCCTGGGCCTACGCGACCGCCTGCGCGCCACCTACGCCTATCTCGACTACGACGCCACCAGTCGCTACGACCGGCGCCTGACCGCCCGCCACGGCGGCTCGGCCGGCTGGATGCACGACTGGGGCCAAGGCTGGTCCAGCGCCCTCTTCTATTATGGCGACGACTCGCTCAATGGACATCGTTTCGAACGCGTCGACCTGCGCCTGGCCAAGCGCATTCCCCTGGGCAAGGCCGCCCTGGAACTGGCCGGCGTGCTCCAGCAGCGTCTCGACGACGAACCGCTGACGTTTCCCGACAACCGCTACGACAGCCGCCACCTGCTCTACTTCAGCGCCGAGGTGACGTTCTAGATGCGTCGCTTGCGCCCCGCCCGCCGGGCTTTCCAGGCGCTGCTCGCGCTCGTCTTCTGCTGTCTCCCGCATGTCGGCGAGGCCGCGCAACTGGTCCTGGTCAGCGCCAACCAGGGGGCCGCGGTGAACGCCTTTCGCGATGCCCTGGCGCAGCGACGGCCGCAGGACCAGGTGGAACTGCGCACGCCCGCGGCCCTGGCGGAGGGGGTGGTCTTCGCCGACGACACCCGCCTGCTCCTGCTCGGCCCCGAGGCCCTGGCCTGGCGCCTGCGCCAGCACCGGGCGCCGCCGACCCTGGCGCTGCTGCTCAACCGGGTCGATGGCCAGCGCCTGCTGCCAGGCGCCAACGGACATGGCGGACACGGCGTCGGAGGTCTCTGCGTACTCTGGAGCGACCCGCCGGCGTCCCGCCAGCTCCGCCTGGCGCGCCTGATCCTGCCGGGCATCCAGCGCATCGGCGTGCTCTACGGCAAGGACAGCGAATTCCTCCTCGACGAGCTTCGCCGCGAGGCCCGCAGCCAGGGGCTCCAGCTGTTCGTCGCCAGCAGCAGCGGCAACGACGACCCGCGCCCGCTGCAGTTCCTGCTCGGCAATAGTGACCTGCTGCTCGGCATCGACGACAAACAGCTGTACAACTCGCAGAGCATCAAGAGCCTGCTGCTCGGCAGCTACGCCAAGAACCGCGCGCTGCTCGGCCCCACCGCAGCCTTCGTCAAGGCCGGCAGCCTGGCGAGCAGCTACAGCGACCAGGAGGATTGGCTGGACACCCTCGACGAATTGCTCGGCCAGGCGCCCAGGCACTGGCCCCTCAGCCTCTATCCAGGGCATTTCAAGGTGCTCGGCAATCGGCAGGTAGCCCGTTCCCTGGGTATCGACCTGGCCAGCGACGCCGACCTCGGCCGGCGCCTCGCCGAAGGAGAAGAACCATGAGCCAGCGCCACGGCTGGGACATCCGTACCCGCATGCTGGCGATCAGCCTGGGCCCGGCGCTGCTGCTGACCCTGTTGCTCACCGCCTACTTCACCTACTCGCGCCTGCAGGACCTGCGCCAGGAACTGACCCATACCGGCCAGTTGATCGCCGACCAGCTGGCGCCGGCCGCCGAATACGGCGTGATCGCCGGCAACACGCCCGTGCTGCAGAAGCTGCTGCAGGCCACCCTCGACACCCCGCATGTGCGCTTCATCGAGGTACGCGACCGCAACGACAATATCCTGGTGTACGTCGAACAGTTGCCCGGCGCGTTGCAGAACGCCGCGCCGATCGACATCTTCCACTCCACCATCCAGCGCCAGCGTATCGCCCTGGCCAGCGACCCGCTGCTGGATGGCGCCAGCGAAGGCGACGGCCAGTCCGGCGAGGACTACCTCGGCCGGGTGGTGGTCGGCATGTCCAACGACGCCTTCAGCCAGCGGCAACAGGAAATCCTCCTGAAGGCCGCCCTGCTGGCCGCCTTCGCCCTGATCCTCACCTTCCTCGTCGCGCGCCGCCTGGCGCAGCGCCTGTCGGCGCCGATCAGTACCATGGGCCAGGCGGTCGAGGCGATCCAGAGCGGCGACTACAAGACCAGCCTGCCGATCCTCGACGACGGCGAGATCGGCGACCTGGCCCGTCACATCAACAATCTCGCCAGCGGGCTGGACCGCGCGAGCCGGGAACAGGAACAGGCGATCAGCCAATTGATCAGCGCCCGCGAGGAAGCGGAGCAGGCGAACCGGGCGAAGTCCGACTTCCTGGCGATGATGAGCCACGAGCTTCGCACCCCGATGAATGGCGTGCTGGGCATGCTGCAACTGCTGGAAACCACCGAGCAGACCCGCGAACAGGCCGAGTACACGGCGCTGGCCACCGAGTCCACCGAACACCTGCTGAAGGTCATCAACGACATTCTCGATTTCTCAAGGATCGAACGCGGCGCGCTTGAACTGGAGTGCATCCCCTTCAACCTGCTGGAACTGGTGCAAGGCTCCGCCCTGGTGTTCCAGCACAGCGCCCAGCAACGCGGACTGGCGCTGGAATTGCAGATCCAGGCCGGCCTGGAGAATATCGAGGTCTGCGGCGATCCGACGCGGATCCGACAGATCCTGGTGAATCTGCTGGGTAATGCGCTGAAGTTCACCGAGGAAGGCGCCATCCATCTCAGCCTGGAGTGGCAGGCTCTCGATCACGACGTACTGTGGCTGACCTGCGCGGTGCACGACAGCGGCATCGGCATCTCGCCGGAACGCCTGGAACATATGTTCGACGCCTTCCAGCAGGCGGATTCGTCGATTTCCCGACGCTACGGCGGCACCGGGCTCGGCCTGGCGATCGCCAGGACCCTGGCGGAACGGATGGGCGGCACCCTGCAGGCAGAGAGCAAGGAAGGCTCGGGATCGACCTTCACCCTGGAGATTCCGCTGCCCTTCCAGCAGTCGCCGGCGCACCGGCAGCAGGCCGCCGGCGACGCCGCCCCGGTCGCCGCCGGTCAGGAAATCCTCCTGGTCGAGGACAATCCGGTGAACCAGACAGTCATAGAAGCCATGTTGCGCAGCCTCGGCTATCGCGTCACCCTGGTCGCCGACGGTATCCAGGCGGTACGCAGCGCCGAGCGCCAGCGCTACGACGCGATCCTGATGGACTGCCGCCTGCCGGTGCTCGACGGCTACTCGGCGACACGGGAAATCAGGGCCCAGGAGAACGGCCGGCAGGTACCGATCATCGCCCTGACCGCCAACGCCCTGCAGGGCGATCGGGAGAACTGCCTGCAGGCGGGAATGAACGATTACCTGGCCAAGCCATTCAAACGGGCGGAATTGCAACGCATACTGCAACGCTGGATCGGCTCGCAGCCGGAACTCCCCGTGACATCGAACGAAACCGGACGAGGGGAGCCGGAGTGATCTACGACAAGGGCGGCAAGCGGACGCGGGAATAAAGTGAACATCTGTTCGCCGGACACTGTGACTTTCACCGCAACGCAACAGTCTATGACTAGGCTGCCGCTGCGACGCCGATACAATAACCCGGCGCGACGGCCGCTGGACGAACCGCCACAACCCTGCAGTTCAGGGATTTTTGAGGAGCTCGCATGACCAAACAACACGCCTTCACCCGAGAAGACCTGCTGCGCTGCAGTCGCGGCGAGCTGTTCGGCCCGGGTAACGCGCAACTTCCCGCCCCCAACATGCTGATGATCGATCGCATCGTTCACATCAGCGATGTCGGCGGCAAGTATGGCAAGGGCGAGCTGGTCGCCGAGCTGGATATCAACCCGGACCTGTGGTTCTTCGCCTGTCACTTCGAAGGCGATCCGGTCATGCCCGGTTGCCTGGGCCTGGATGCCATGTGGCAGCTGGTCGGTTTCTACCTCGGCTGGCAGGGCAACCCCGGCCGCGGCCGCGCCCTGGGTTCGGGCGAAGTGAAGTTCTTCGGTCAGGTTCTGCCGACAGCGAAGAAGGTCACGTATAACATTCATATCAAGCGCACGATCAATCGTTCGCTGGTCCTGGCCATCGCCGACGGCACCGTCAGCGTCGATGGCCGCGAAATCTACAGTGCCGAAGGCCTCCGCGTCGGCCTGTTCACCTCCACTGACAGCTTCTAAGGGTTATCCGCATGCGTCGCGTCGTTATCACCGGTCTGGGCATCGTTTCCTGCCTCGGCAATGACAAAGACACCGTTTCCGCCAACCTCCGTGCGGGTCGGCCCGGCATTCGCTTCAATCCGTCCTACGCCGAGATGGGCCTGCGCAGCCACGTTTCCGGTTCGGTCGACCTGAACCTCGAAGAGCTGATCGATCGCAAGGTCTTCCGCTTCATGGGCGATGCCGCCGCCTACGCCTACCTGGCGATGGAGCAGGCGATCAAGGACTCCGGCCTGACTCCGGAACAGATTTCCAACCCCCGCACCGGCCTGATCGCCGGCTCCGGCGGCGCTTCCACCCTGAACCAGATGGAAGCCATCGACACCCTGCGCGAGAAAGGCGTCAAGCGCATCGGCCCATACCGCGTGACCCGCACCATGGGCAGCACCGTATCGGCCTGCCTGGCCACACCGTTCCAGATCAAGGGCGTCAACTACTCGATCTCCTCCGCCTGCGCCACCAGCGCCCATTGCATCGGCCAGGCCATGGAACAGATCCAGTTGGGCAAGCAGGACGTGGTCTTCGCCGGCGGCGGCGAAGAGGAACACTGGAGCCAGAGCTGCCTGTTCGACGCCATGGGCGCCCTCTCCACCCAGTACAACGACACGCCGGAAAAGGCCTCCCGCGCCTACGACGCCAAGCGTGACGGCTTCGTCATCGCCGGCGGCGGCGGCATGGTGGTGGTCGAGGAGCTGGAGCATGCGCTCAAGCGCGGCGCCAAGATCTACGCCGAGATCGTCGGCTACGGCGCCACCTCCGACGGCTACGACATGGTCGCCCCGAGCGGCGAAGGCGCGATCCGCTGCATGCAGCAGGCGCTGGCCACCGTCGACGCGCCGATCGACTACCTGAACACCCACGGCACCTCCACCCCGGTCGGCGACGTCGCCGAGATCCGAGGCGTGCGCGAAGTGTTCGGTGACAAGGCGCCGGCCATCAGCTCGACGAAGAGCCTGTCCGGCCACTCGCTGGGCGCCGCCGGCGTGCACGAGGCGATCTATTGCCTGCTGATGATGGAGGGCGGCTTCATCGCCGGCTCCGCCAACATCGACGAACTCGACCCGGAAGTGGCCGACCTACCGATTCTCCGCGAGACCCGCGAGAACGCCAAGCTCGATACCGTCATGAGCAACAGCTTCGGCTTCGGCGGCACCAACGCCACCCTGGTCCTCAAGCGCTGGCAGGGTTGATTCCCTCCATCGCCGCATGAAGCGCCCTCCGGGGCGCTTTTTTGTACCCAGCGTTTCTTTACCCGGACTGCATGAACGGGCTAAACCTCCCGCCCTGCCTGCCGATAGTACTGGTCAGCCCCGTCCCTCTTCCTGCCCCCTGGAATCCGCCATCATGTCTTTGCGCAGTATGCCCATCGCGACCCGTGCCGCCCTGAGTTTCGCCCTGATCACCGCTCTGCTGGTCATCACCGGCATCTTTTCCCTGAACCGGATGGGTTCGCTCAACGAAGCCTCTTCGGACATCAGCGACAACTGGCTGCCTAGCGTCCGCGAAAGCGCCGAGTTGAACGTTCTGCTCGCCGAACTGCGGCAGGTGCAACTGGCCCATGTGCTGGCGGCGGACGATAGCAGCAAGCGCTTCCTGGAAAGCCGCATGACAGAAATCGGCAAGGAACTGACCGATCGCGAGGGCGCCTACCAACGGCTGATCAGTGGTGCCGACGAGCGCTCGATCTACGAGCGCTACCTGGCTACCCGGCAGACGCTCCTGCAAAGCCAGCAGACCCTGGTGCAGATGTCGCGCAGCAAGCCGCTGGAAGAGACCCGCCAGTACACCGAAAGCACCTTGCTCGACCAGTACCGCGCCACCCAGCAGCAACTGCAGGCGCTGATCGACTTCAACGTCAAGGGCGCCAGCCAGGCCAGCCACACGGCCGATGAGGTCTATGACAGCGCCTTCGCCGCAGTGATCGGCGTACTGCTGGTCGCCGGCCTCGCTACCGTGGTACTGGCCTGGCTGTTCACCCGCAGCATCACCCAACCGATCGGCGAGGCGCTGCGAGTGGCCGAGGTGATCGCTTCCGGCGACCTCACCAGCCGCATCGACACCTCTGGCCGCGACGAACCGGCCAAGCTGCTGGTCGCCCTCCAGGGCATGCAGGCACAACTGCGCCAGACCATCCAGCAGATCGGCAGCTCGGCGACCCAACTGGCCTCCGCCGCGGAGGAACTCAGCGCCGTCACCGAGCAGGGCAACCGCTCGCTGACCCAGCAGAACGACGAAATCCAGATGGCCGCCACCGCGGTCAACGAGATGACCGCCGCCGTCGAGGAAGTGGCGCGCAACGCCAGCTCCACCTCGGACGCCTCGTCCGCCTCCGAGCAATCGGCGCAGAACGGACGCCAGCGGGTACTGGAGACGGTCCAGGCGATCCGCCTGATGAGCGAAGAAGTGGACAATACCTCGGCGCTGGTCGGCGGCCTGGCGGAAAAGGCCCAGGACATTTCCAAGGTCCTCGACGTGATCCGCGGTATCGCCGAACAGACCAATCTCCTGGCGCTCAACGCGGCCATCGAGGCGGCTCGCGCCGGCGAGCAGGGCCGCGGTTTCGCCGTGGTCGCCGACGAGGTTCGCGCCCTCGCCCATCGCACCCAGGAATCCACCCGCGAGATCGAGCAGATGATCGCCAACATCCAGGAAGGCACCGGCGCCGCGGTCGGCGCCATGGACAGCAGCAGCGTACGCGCCCGCAACATGCTGGAGATCGCCGAAGCCGCCGGCCTGGCGCTCAACGAGATCGCGGAGCGGGTCGGCCAGATCAACGAGCGTACCCTGGTGATCGCCAGCGCCTCCGAGCAGCAGGCCCAGGTGGCCCGCGAGGTCGACCGCAACCTGGTGAACATCCGCGACATCTCGCTGCAGACGTCCGCCGGCTCCAACCAGACCGCCGCCGCCAGCCAGGAACTGTCGCAACTGGCCATCGACCTGAACAACATGGTCACCCGCTTCGTCGTCTGACCATGCCGTGCGCCGTCTCACGGCGGCGCACTTCCTCCGGTTGCCCAGCGTGAAGCCCGGGTTTTACCATGAAACCCGATCCTCTCCCCCTCCGGAGCCGCCCAGATGGTCAAGCGCACCAGCCACAAGCAAGCCAGTTGTCCAGTCGCCCGCCCGCTGGACGTGATCGGCGACGGCTGGTCGATGCTCATCGTGCGCGATGCCTTCGAAGGACTGACGCGCTTCGGCGAATTCCAGAAGAGCCTCGGCCTGGCCAAGAACATCCTGGCGGCGCGCCTGCGCAACCTGGTGGAGCACGGCGTGATGGTGGCGGTCCCGGCCGAAAGCGGCAGTCACCAGGAATACCGCCTGACTGACAAGGGACGCGCGCTCTTCCCCCTGCTGGTGGCGATTCGGCAGTGGGGCGAGGACTATTTCTTCGCCCCGGACGAATCCCATGTCCGCCTGGTCGAGCGCGACAGCGGCCAGCCGGTGCCGCGCCTGCAGGTACGCGCCGGCGACGGCAGTCCGCTCGCCGCGGAAGATACCCGGGTCAGCAGGGACTGATCGAAGGACGAACAGGCTACCATCGGCATCCGCGCGTACGCCGCCAAAACGGCGGATAACCGCGGGCGGTTATTCGCCCTGCCGCACGCAGGCAACCCTTGCCCGGTAGAGCGAATGGCGCCCCCGCGTTATCCACGCGACACAAGAAAACCAGCGCTCTGCATGGCTCGCGCTCAGCGCACGTCGAAGGATTTCTCCGCCAGCAGGCGATCGCCCTGGAACACCATCAACCGCCATTCGCCCTTCACCACTTCGTGCGGCTCGGTGAATTCGTAGGCCATGACATCGGTCGGCGCGCCCGGCACCAGCTTCTGCACCACTTCGAACTTGTCATGCCGCTGGCCATCCGGAGTGACCACGCCCGGGGTGAGGTAGAGCAGCGTCAAAGGCGTATCGCCTTCCTGCTTGCCGCTGAGTTGATAACGCATGCCGAACTTGGTGCCGAGCTTGGCCGGGACTTCGGTGGTCTGCTGGATGTTCTGCTCGCTACGGGTCAATACCCGTTCGCCGGGCTGGAAATCCTGGTAGCGGCTTTCGAACACGCCATATTCGATGGGGCCGTCGATACGCACCTCGGCCTGCGCCGCCACGGCGACGCCGGCGCCGAGCAGGAAGACGGAACGACTGATGCAAGAACGGATGAAGGACATGACTCACTCCTGGATGGGACTGGCGCGAGCCTATGACGCCGGCATGACAGACTGATGACGAATCCGGGTTATTCGCCTCGCGGATCGGCGGGCTGGCGCGGCAGCACCGCCAGGAAGTTGTCCCGCGCCACCTGGCGAGCGACCTGCTCGGGCAAGGCGTCGAGGAACGGATCGAAGCTCGCCATCAACTCGGGCAGGCTGTCGAACTGGCCGACCACATCGGAACCGAGCATGAAGCGTTGCGGAAACCGCTCGACCAGTGCCAGCCACTGCGGGTCGGGCTTGCCCTGCTCGTCCAGCAGGTACGGGCGCAACACCGACCAGGACAGGTCGATGTAGAGGTTCGGGTAACGCTGCAGCAGACGCCCAAGGGTCGGCAGGAGGAAGTCCAGTTTCTTCTGGTGGCGATGGATCTCCATGCTGGTCCCGGCATGGGCCCAGATGAACCGCACATGCGGGTGATTGCGCAGGGGCTCCTCGATTTCCGCCAGGTACAGCGGGTTACGTTCGCGCTTGGAAGTGACGTTGGCGTGCAGCAACACCGGCAGGTCGAATTCGGCGGCCAGGTGATAGACCCGCGCCAGCGCCTCGTTGTTGGCCCTCGGCACGTCGCCGTAGGTCAGCGCGGTGAGGTCGTCGTGCCGGGTAAAGATCTCGCCGATGCCCTGCCAGAGTCCCGGGTCCAGCTCCAGCATGCGACGGATGTGCGCGTCGGCGTTCTTGTCGGTCGGGTTGAAACCGGTCAGGAACGGATGCACGCGCCGCCGCTGCTCGGCTGGCAGGGATTTCACCGCCGCCGCCACGATCACGTCGGTGGCGCTGTACCAATAGGCTCCGGCATCGTCGCCAGCGTAGTAGCGCGGCCGCTTCGGCTCGTCCTCGTGCCATTTCTTGGCGACCGCGACGCCGCTGAGCATCAAATGGTCGACCCGGCCTTTGTCCATCGCCTCCAGCAGCCGCGGCATGCCTTCGCTTTCCTGGAAGAAATCCACATAGTGCACGTGAGCGTCGCTGTAGCGATAATCCCTGGCATGGGTCAAGGATGTCACCAGGGACAGGGCGAACAATGTCGAAAACAGGGCACGCGTACGGGGGCCAGCCATGGCATTCCTCCTGATAGGCCTGAGTGAACATAGACCGCTGCCGCTCGGCCAGGGTTCGCCGCTCCGCTGGCTGGCCCTGCTGTTCGGCCTGCTGGCCTGGCATGCCGGGGCTGGCGAACGGGTGATCTATCCGCGCCATTCCGAAGGGCGCAACCCCGAACCCTACGTCGTCGAGCTGCTGCAACTGGCGCTGGCCAGGAGCGGCGGCGACTACCGCCTGGAGCCCAGCGCGCAGCCCATGCCGCAGTCCCGTGCGCAACTGCGCCTGGAGCAGGACGATCCGGGCCTGCAGGTGATGTGGGCGCAGTCCCGCGACGACCTGGAAGAGACCCTGCTGCCGATCCGCATTCCGATCTATCGCGGCCTGATCGGCTGGCGCATTCCCCTGGTCAGCGCCGCCAACAAGGATATCCTGGCCTCGGCGCGGACCCTCGACGATCTCCGCCGCCTGCGCTTCGGCCAGCGCCAGGACTGGGCCGACACACCGATCCTGCGCGCCAACGGCCTGGAGGTGAAGACCAGCCAGAACTACGAGAGCCTGTTCCGCATGCTCGATGCCGGCCGCTTCGAGGTCTTCCCCCGCGAGGTCGTAGTGATCGACGGAGAACTGGAGGACGCCTCCCGCGCCGGGCTGCACCTGGCGATCGACCAGCACGTGGCCCTGCACTACCCCGCGGCCTTCTATTTCTTCGTTTCGCGTCAACGCCCGGAACTGGCCGAGGCCATTCGCCAGGGCCTGGAGAAGGCGATTGCCGACGGTAGCTTCGAACGGCTGTTCGAGCGACATTTCAAGACGCGGCTGGGCAAGCTTGCCCTTCGGCAGCGGAGAATAATCGAGCTGAAAAACCCCTATCTTCCAGGAAAAACTCCTTTTCAGCGCGAGGCGCTCTGGTACCGGCCGTGAGCTAGAATGAGGCCTTCACGCCACCACCGATGCCCAGCATGTCCCGTACCACCCCGTACCGCCTCGACGACCAGATCGGCTTCATCCTGCGCCAGGCCAACCAGCGCTATGCAGCGTTGTTCGCCAATGGCATCGGCAACGGCCTGACACCCACCCAGTGGGCCGCCCTGGTCCGCCTCGGCGAGACCGGACCCTGCCCGCAGAACCAGCTCGGCCGGCTCACCGCCATGGACGCCGCGACCATCAAGGGCGTCGTCGAGCGCCTGGACAAACGGGGACTGATCCAGCGCAGCGCCGATCCGGACGACGGCCGGCGCCTGCTGGTCAGCCTCAGTCCTGCCGGACGCGCCGAACTCGAGGCCGGCCTGGCGGCCGCCCGCGAGATCAACCGGCAGGCCTTGGCTCCCCTCTCCCCGCAAGAACAGGAAACCCTGCGCGGGTTGCTCGCTCGCCTGACCTGAGGCCATTGCGGTCTATCCTTTTTTTCCGCGTTACGTCGTCCGGAGCTGCGCCTTTCGTCGTAGCGGCCTGCCATTGACAGTTCGCCGCAGGCATCCATAACATGTTTGTATACAAACAAATTCCCGCAGAGCCGCACGCTACCAGGCACGGCCGACGGGACATCCGCCTGATGAACAGCCATGCCCCCGGCATGGGGAGAAACCGCCATGAGCGATGCCCTTGCCCTGACCGTCAACGGTCAGTCCCTGCGCCTCGATGTCACCCCCGATACCCCCCTGCTCTATGTCCTGCGCAACGACCTGCAACTGAACGGTCCCAAGTTCGGCTGCGGCCTCGGCGAGTGCGGGGCCTGCACCGTGCTGATGGATGGCGTCGCCACCCGCTCCTGCATCACCCCGGTGGAGGCTGCCGTGGGCCGCCAGGTGGTTACCCTCGAAGGACTCGGCGATGCCGCCCATCCCCATCCGCTGCAACAGGCCTTCATCGACGAACAGGCCGCCCAATGCGGCTACTGCATCAACGGCATGGTGATGACCGCCAAGGCGTTGCTGGATCGCAACCCGAACCCCAGCGACGGCGAGATCCGCCAGGAATTGGCCTACAACCTGTGTCGCTGCGGCACCCATGTGGAGATTCTCAAGGCCGTGCGGCGTGCCGCCGAGAGCCTGAAGGAGCGTCAGGAGGAGCACCCGGCATGAGCCTGGCCAATCCCTCGCGACGCGGCTTCCTCAAGGCCGGCGGCCTGCTGCTGGTCACCGTCAACCTGCCCGCCCCGCTACTCGCCCTCGCCGAGCAGGGCGCCACCGACCTGCCGCTGGACCAGGTCGACTCGTTCATCGCCATCGCCGCGGACGGCAAGGTCACCGCCTTCTGCGGTCACGTCGACCTTGGTACCGGCATCCGCACGGCACTGGCGCAGATCGTCGCCGAAGAGTTGGACGTCGCGTTCGAGCAGGTCGAGATGATCCTCGGCGACACCCGTCGCACACCGGACCAGGGGCCGACCATCGCCAGCGCCAGCATCCAGGTCAGCGCCGTGCCGCTGCGCCAGGCCGCCGCCGAAGCCCGGCGCTTCCTCCTGCGCCAGGCCGGAAGCCATTTCCCGGTGCATCCGGACAGCCTGCGCAGCGAAAACGGCCAGGTCTTCGCCGCCGCCAATCCGCAGCGACGGGTCGGCTACGGCGAGTTGCTGCGAGGCCAGCGCTTCAACCTGAACATCGACGGCAAGGCGCCGCTCAAGCCGCGCAGCGAGTACCGTCTGGTCGGCAAGCCGGTGCGTCGGGTGGACATCCCGGCGAAGCTGACCGGTCAACTGACCTATGTCCATGACATGCGCCTGCCCGGCATGCTGCATGGGCGAGTGGTACGCCCGCCCTATACCGGCGCGGATGTCAGCGCCCCGCTCGGCAGCGGCCTGCTGGCGGTGGACGAAAGCTCGGTCGCCGGGCTGCCGGGGCTGGTCAAGGTGGTCGTGATCGGCGACTTCGTCGGCGTGGTCTGCGAACGCGAGGAGCAGGCGATCCGCGCCGCGCGCCAGCTCAAGGTGCGCTGGAAGGACTGGCAGGGCCTGCCGCCGCTGGAACCCGACCGGCTCGAGGACACGCTTCGCCGGCATCCGAAGAAGCCACGCACGCTGCACGACTCGCCCGGTCTCGAGCAGCACCTCGCGGGCATCGCCCGGCCGCTGTCGGCCACCTATGTCTGGCCCTACCAGTTGCACGCCTCCATCGGCCCTTCCTGCGCCCTCGCCGAGGTCGATGCGCAGCGCGCTCGCGTCTGGTCCGGCACGCAGAACCCGCACGACCTGCGCAACGACCTGGCCAGGCTGCTGCAGCGCGAGACCGGGGACATCGAGGTGATCCGCATGGAAGCCGCCGGCTGCTACGGACGCAACGGCGCCGACGACGTCAGCGCCGACGCCGTGCTCCTGGCGCAGGCAGTGGGCCGACCGGTACGGGTACAACTGATGCGCGAACAGGAACATGGCTGGGAACCGAAAGGCACCGCGCAACTGATCGAGGTCCGCGGCGGCCTCGACGAGCAAGGCCGGGTGGCGGCCTACGACTTCGCCACCTGCTACCCCTCCAACGGTGCGCCGACCCTGGCCCTGCTCCTCACCGGGCGGATCCAGGCCACCCCGCAGGTGGCCGACATGGGCGACCGCACCGCGATCCCGCAATACCGCTACCCGCGGATGCGGGTGGTGGCCAACGACGCCGCCCCCATCGTCCGCGCGTCCTGGATGCGCGGCGTCTCGGCGCTGCCGAACGTGTTCGCCCATGAGTCCTACGCCGACGAACTGGCGCACCTGGCCGGCATCGACCCCATCGCCTTCCGCCGCCGCTACCTGGACGACCAGCGCGCCCTGGCGCTGATCGACGCCCTGGTCGCCCGCGCCGGCTGGCAGCCACGCACCTCCCCCAACCCAGAGGCGCGCCGGGACGGCGTGCTGAAGGGACGCGGCTTCGCCTATGCGCGCTACTTCCACAGCAAGTTTCCCGGTTTCGGCGCCGCCTGGGCCGCCTGGATCGTCGACGTCGAGGTGAACCCGGAGAACGGCGCGGTGCGCGTCGCCAAGGTCTGGGTCGCCCATGACTGCGGGCAGATGGTCAATCCCGATGGGGTCAGGCACCAGGTCCACGGCAACGTCATCCAGTCCACCAGCCGGGTACTCAAGGAGTTCGCCACCTTCGACCGCCGTGGCGTCACCAGCCTGGAATGGGGCGGCTACCCGATCCTCGGCTTCCCCGAACTGCCGGAGATCGACGTACTGCTGCTCGACCGCCCCGAGCAGCCACCGATGGGCGCTGGCGAGTCAGCCTCGGTGCCCAGCGCCGCGGCCATCGTCAATGCGATCTTCGACGCTACCGGAGCGCGCCTGCGACAGGTGCCGTTCACTCCGGAACGCGTACTCGCGGCGCTGCGCAGCGCGCAGGCCTGATCCTTTTCCCCGGGGCGCCGCGGCGCCCCGCGCAGTGGATGACTGACAGATGAAGAAGGCAACACGCATCGGCCTCTGGGCCTCCGGCAGCCTCGTCGCGCTCGCCGCCATCGCCCTCGGCTACGCCTGGCAACCGGCCATCGGGCCACTGGAAGGCACACCCGGTCCCTTCAGCACCGAGCAGATCGCCCGCGGCGAACGCCTCGCCGCCCTCGGCGACTGCGCGGTCTGCCACACTCGCGAAGGCGGCCCGCGCAACGCCGGCGGACGGGCCTTGCCGACGCCGTTCGGGACGATCTACAGCAGCAACCTCACGCCGGATCGCGCGAGCGGCATCGGTGGCTGGTCCTACCCCGCCTTCGAGCGGGCCATGCGGCATGGCGTGGCCCGCGACGGCAGCTACCTGTATCCGGCGTTCCCTTACACCGCCTTCACCAGGACTCGCGACGAAGACCTGAAGGCCCTGTACGCCTACCTGATGAGCCAGCCGGCGGTGCACAGCGAAACGCCTGCCAACCAGCTGCCGTTCCCCTTCGACCAACGCCAGCTGATGGCCGGCTGGAACCTGCTGTTCCTGGAGCCCGGCGCCTACCGCGACGAGCCGACGCGCAACCAGCAATGGAACCGCGGCGCCTATCTCGCCGAAGGCCTCGGCCATTGCAGCGCCTGCCACTCGCCGCGCAATGCGCTCGGCGCGGAAAAGTCCGGCAGCGCGCACTTCGCCGGCGGCGAGGCGGAGGGCTGGACCGCGCCAGCCTTGAACGCCAGTTCGCCGGCGCCCATCGCCTGGAGCGAGGAGGCCCTCTACGCCTACCTCCGCCACGGCTATTCGGCCTACCACGGGGTCGCCAGCGGGCCGATGGCGCCAGTGGTCGGCGAAGGCCTGGCCAAGCAGTCGGACGAGGACCTGCGGGCCCTGGCCCATTACCTTGCGTCCTACGCCGCTGCCCCGGCCGGGGAAACCGATCAGCAACAGGCGCAACGCCTCGACCGGCAGGGCTACGGCCGCGTGCAACCGCCCAGCGGCAGCGGCGCGCGCCTGTTCGCCGGGGCCTGCCTGGCCTGCCACCATGACGGCGACGGACCGCGCTTCTTCGGCGTGCGTCCATCCCTGGCGCTGAACAGCAATGTGCATGCGGACAGCCCGGACAACCTGCTGCGGATCATCCTCGACGGCATCCACAGCCCGGCCACCGGCGACCTCGGCTATATGCCCGGCTTCCGCCATAGCCTCGACGACCGGCAAGTCGCCGCCCTGGCCAACTACCTGCGCGAGCGTTTCGCCGGCAAGCCCGCCTGGCCGGACCTCGCGGCCAAGGCGGCAAGCCTGCGCCAACAGGCGGCGCCCTGAAGCATGCGGCTCAGTTGGGCAAGCGCAGGGAGCGGGCGAAGCAACCGGGGGTCTGGCCGAAATGACGCTGGAACAGGCTGATGAACGCCGAGGTGGAGTCGTAGCCAAGGTCGCTGGCCACCCGCGTCACGCTGGCGCCCTCCTCCAGCGCGGCGACCGCGTTGAGCAGACGCAGGCGCTGGCGCCACTCGCGAAACGACAACTGGGTCTGCTCGCGGAACAACCGCGCCAGGGTCCGTCGGGACGCCCCCACCAGTCCCGCCCAATCCGAGATGCCGCGCGGATCGGCGGGATCCGCCTGTAGCGCGTCGGTGATCCGGCGCAAGCGCGGGTCGCCAGGCAACGGCAGGTTCAGCGGCGCCTCGCGAAGGCGCCCGACCTCATCGGCGACCACCTGCATGAGACGCTCGGCCTCGCCACCCGGCGGATATTCACGGGGAAACTCCGCCGCCCGCAGCAACAGTTCGCGCAGCAGGCCGGACACCTCCAGTACCCGGCAACCGCCGGGCAGCGAACGATCCAGGTAGAGACTGCGGAACAGCACAGGGTTGCAAGCCTCCGCGGCGTGCCGGACGCCCGGCGGAATCCACAGCGCCCGCTGCGCCGGCACCAGATAGCTGTGCCGCTCGGTGCTGGCGCGCAAGGTGCCGCTGGCGGCGTACATCAGTTGGCCCCAGGGGTGCTCGTGCATCTCCACCCGGTGCCCGGCGGGCATCTCGAAGGCGCGCAGGTACACCGCGCAGGGCAGGCTGCGGAATCGCGGCAGGTCGCGTTCTTGTCCCGTTTGCGGCATCGGTTGTCCCCATCCGTCGAGTGAGCGGTGCGCGGCCGATGGTAGCGTGTGGCTCCCCATAGACAAACCGGAGCCACGCCATGAGCAGTCATCGCCCGCAACATCGCCTGTCCGTTCCCGATATCCGGCGCCGCAAGGGTGCCGGCAGCCTGGTGGCGCTGACCGCCTACAGCACGCCCATGGCCCGCCTCCTCGATCCGCATGCCGACCTGCTGCTGGTCGGCGATTCGCTGGGCATGGTGCTCTATGGCATGCCCAGCACCCTGGGAGTGAGCCTGGAGATGATGGTCGCCCACACCCTGGCGGTGATGCGCGGCAGTCGGCGCGCCTGCGTGGTGGCCGACTTGCCGTTCGCCAGCTACCAGGAATCGCCCCGACAGGCGTTCCGCAACGCCGCACGCCTGCTGGCCGACAGCGGCGCCCAGGCGGTGAAGCTGGAAGGCGGTGAGGAAATGGAAGAAACCGTGGACTTCCTGGTACGCCGTGGCATACCGGTGCTCGCCCATATCGGCCTGATGCCGCAGCAGGTCAACGCCATGGGCGGCTTCAAGGCCCAGGGGCGTGACCCGGAAAGCGCAGAACGGGTACGCCGCGACGGCCTCGCCATGCAGCGCGGCGGCGCCTTCGCGGTGGTCATCGAAGGCGTAGGCGAGCCGCTGGCCCGTCGCCTTAGCGAAGAACTGGCGATCCCCTGCATCGGTATCGGCGCCTCGCCGGCCTGCGACGGCCAGGTACTGGTCAGCGAGGACCTGCTCGGGCTAAGCGGCGAACAGGTACCGCGCTTCGTCGAACGCTACGCGCGCCTCGACCGGGAAATCGACGAGGCGGCCCGGCGCTTCGCCGAGGACGTGCGCGAAAGGCGCTTCCCCGAGGCCAGGCATTGCTTCGCCATGCGCGAGTGAGCCGGCGGTCTCAGGCGAAGACTTCCGCCAGCAGGTCATCCATCGCCTGGAAGGCACGCCGGGAGGTCCTGGCGTCATAGTGCATCTTGCCCGGCACCTTGGCGTTCGGATCGGTGAAGGAATGCACCGCGCCGCCGTAGCTGGTGAGCTGCCAGTCGACGCCGGCATCGGTCATCTCCCTGGCGAAGGCCGGCAACTGCTCGCGCGGCACCAGCGGATCGGAGGCGCCGTCGAGGACCAGTACCGCGCCCTTGATATTCCTGGCATGCGCCGGGTCCGGCGTATCCAGGGTGCCATGGAAGGACACGAAGGCCTTCAGCTCGGCGCCGTCGCGAGCCAGCTCCAGCGCGCAGCAACCGCCGAAGCAGAAACCGAAGGCGGCCTGGCGGGTCGTATCGACAGCCGCGAGCGCCTGTCCGCGCAAGGCCGCCAGCGCTGCCTGCATGCGCTTGCGCAGCAGGGCCCGGTCGTTCTTCAGCGGCATCATCGCCGCGCCCGCCTCGTCGCCGTTCTGCGGACGCACGCCCCTGCCGTAGAGGTCCGCCACCAGCACCACGTGCCCACGACCGGCGACCTGCCGGGCGATGTCCAGCGCGGCGGCGCTCACGCCCATCCAGTTCGGCGCCATCAGCAGGCCCGGGCGCGGTCCCGCGTGGCTGGCGTCGTACACCAGTTGACCTTCGTACGGCTGCCCATCGATGTCGTAGGCGACCGGCTCTACACGAATCTCACTCATGGGTACTGCTCCTGCGAGAGTTGGAAAAGACAAAGCCCGCCGAAGCGGGCTTTGTCGGGGCTACTGCTTAAGCGGACAGCTCCACCAGCAGCTTGTTCAGTCGGCGTACGTAGGCGCCCGGATCCTTGAGGCTGTCCCCCGCGGCCAGGGCGGCCTGGTCGAAGAGAATATGCGACAGCTCGCCGAAGCGGTCCTCGTCCGGCTCCGCATCCAGCTTCTCGATCAGCGGATGCTGCGGGTTGATCTCGAAGATCGGCTTCGAGTCCGGCACTTTCTGCCCGCTGGCCTCGAGGATCTGGCGCATCTGCAGGCCAAGGTCCTGTTCGCCGATGGCGAGGATCGCCGGCGAGTCGGTCAGACGGTGGGAGACGCGGACTTCGCTGACCTGCTCGTCGAGCACCTTCTTCAGGCGCTCGATCAGGCCTTCCTTGCTCTTGGCGACTTCTTCCTGGGCCTTCTTGTCCTCTTCCGAGTCCAGGCTGCCCAGGTCCAGGTCGCCGCGGGCGACATCGACGAACTGCTTGCCGTCGAACTCCGGCAGGTAGCTCATCAGCCACTCGTCGATGCGATCGGTGAGCAGCAGCACCTCGATGCCCTTCTTGCGGAAGACTTCCAGGTGCGGGCTGTTCTTCACCTGCGAGTAGCTCTCGCCGGTGAGGTAGTAGATCTTGTCCTGGCCTTCCTTCATCCGACCGATGTAGTCGGCCAGCGCTACGCTCTGCTCGCCCGAATCGTCGCCGGTGGAGGCGAAGCGCAGCAGGCCGGCGATCTTCTCCTTGTTGCCGAAGTCTTCCGCCGGGCCTTCCTTGAGGACCTGGCCGAAGTTCTTCCAGAAGGTCTTGTACTGCTCCGGCTCGTTCTTCGCCAGCTTCTCCAGCATGTCCAGCACGCGCTTGGTCAACGCCGACTTCATCGAGTCGATCACCGGATCCTTCTGCAGGATTTCCCGGGAGACGTTCAGCGACAGGTCGTTGGAGTCGACCACACCCTTGATGAAGCGCAGGTACAGCGGCAGGAACTCGTCGGCCTGGTCCATGATGAACACGCGCTGTACGTACAGCTTCAGGCCTCGTGGCGCCTCGCGATGGTACAGGTCGAACGGCGCGCGGCCCGGCACGTAGAGCAGCGAGGTGTATTCCAGCTTGCCTTCGACCTTGTTGTGGCTCCAGCTCAGCGGGTTCTCGAAGTCATGGGCGACGTGCTTGTAGAACTCCTGGTATTCCTCGTCCTTCACCTCGGCGCGCGGACGGGTCCACAGCGCGCTGGCGCGGTTGACCGTTTCCCATTCCGGCTCGGCCGGCTTGTCGGCCTCTTCGCCGTGGAATTCCTTGGGCAGCTCGATCGGCAAAGCGATGTGATCGGAGTATTTCTTGATCACGTTGCGCAGGCGCCAGCCATCGGCGAACTCCTCCTCGCCCTTTTTCAGGTGGAGGACGATGCGGGTACCGCGCTCGGGCTTGTCGATGGTAGCGACGTCGAACTCGCCCTCGCCCTTCGACGACCAGTGCACCCCTTCGCTGGCCGGCTGGTCGGCGCGACGGGAGTAGACATCGACCTTGTCGGCGACGATGAAGGCGCTGTAGAAACCGACGCCGAACTGGCCGATCAGGTGCGAATCCTTCTTCTGGTCGCCAGACAAGTTCTTCAGGAAGTCGGCGGTCCCGGACTTGGCGATGGTGCCCAGGTGAGTCACCACATCCTCGCGGCTCATGCCGATGCCGTTGTCTTCCAGGGTGACGGTGTTGGCTTCCTTGTCGAAGCTGACGCGGATCTTCAGCTCGGCGCCGCCCTCGAGCAGCTCGGGATTGGCCAGGGCTTCGAAACGCAGCTTGTCGGCGGCGTCCGAGGCGTTGGAAATCAGTTCGCGGAGGAAGATTTCCTTGTTCGAATAGAGAGAATGAATCATCAGGTGAAGCAGTTGCTTCACTTCAGTCTGAAAGCCCAGTGTCTCTTTTTGGGTTTCCACGCTCATCGCTCCAAGCTCCATCAATGACATAAGCCGCGTACCACGGCGGATGTCCCCTAGGTGGGGCCTTCTTCCGGCTTTTCAAGCGCTTATGCGAAAAAACCGCGCACCGTCGTGCGACGACTAGCGTTCGAGCAGTTCGAGACGGGCGATCTCCGCCGGGCGCAACAGGTAGCTCACCTCCCCCGCACCGGGCATTTCCCGGCGGATCACCAGGCGCCCCTCGCTGTCGAGGCCGGTGAAACGGCCCTCGGCGATACGCCCGCGTACCGTCGTGGCCTTGACCAGGCGCTGGCTGTAGCGCTGCGGTTCGACCTGGACCAGCTCCAGGTCGAGGGTGGCGTTGCCCGGCGCCGGCAGCGCCTGCGGCTCGGGCGGCGCCGCCGCGGCCACGGTCGCAGGCTCCGCCGGCAAGGCGGGGAACGCGTCGCCGCGCACCGTCCACTCCCGCCGGGCGTTCTTCTCCAGCGTCAGCTCCAGCACCTGAGCCTGGCCGGCCACCAGGGCCTCGATACGCAGCGGCCGCGCATGGCTGGCCGCGCGCCAGGACGGCGCCCGCACGAGGCTGACGTCGCGGCTGGCGAAACGTCGCTGCAGATAATCGCGCAAGACCAGGGCCAGGGTATCGTCGGAGTCGTAGCCCAGGTCGACCTTGCCGTGCCGATAGCGCAGCCGGTCGGTATACAGCTCGACGTGGCCGCTGAGGGTGGTCCGGTAGTCGCTCGGCAGGCTCAGGTGGAACTCGCCCTCCAGGCGGTTCGGCGCCTTGGGCCGCAGGTCCAGGTGCAAGGTATAGCCACGCAGGAGACGACGTGCCTCGGGCAGGTCCTGATCCGGTTGCAGCCAGCTCAGCTCGACTTCTGGCAACGCGCCGCCGTCCTCGGGCAGCACATCCAGGCGCAGCGCCCCGAGCGGCTGTGCCGGAAGGCGGATCTGCAGCTCGCGCTGGGCGTAGAAATCGTGCCCCTGGCGCAGGCTCAGCACGCCGCCGATCAACTCGCCGCTCTGCGGCGCGAAAGGCTTGCCGTTGAACTCCCCGCTGAGCGCGATGGACAGTTCCGCCGGCGGCCTGGCCTCCGGTTTCAGCCAGCGCAGGCTGAGGATCGCCTCCAGCCGCGCAGCGTCGTGACTGGCCAGCAGCGCCAGGCCGACCACCAGCGGGATGCAACCCAGCGCGGCCAGCCCGACGCCCTTGCGCGCCGTACGCCAGTGCACGCCGATGTAGGCCAGCGCCACCGGCGGGAAAAGGCTGCCGTAACCCCACAGCAGACCGGTACCGAAGGCCAGGACGATGACCCAGATATAGCCGGCGACCATCAGCAGCAGGCCGCCCAGAATCAGCAAGGCATCCATCGCGATATCCTCAGCCCACTTTCCGCAGCGTACGGCTCACGGCTCGTCCACCTTGAAATGCGCCCGCGCAGTGGCGATGGGCTCGCCCTGGGTGGTCTGCCAGGCGTTGATCGCGACGTTCGCCACCCGTCGCCCCTGGCGCCAGACCTGGCATTGCGCGTAGGTATCGCGGAAGTGCCCGGCACGCAGGTAGTCGATGGAGAAATCGATGATCTTCGGCAGGTGCGGAATGCTCATGAAGGTCAGCAGGTGCAACATCGCCGCATGCTCCATGAAGCCGGCGATCACGCCGCCATGGATGGCCGGCAGGGTCGGGTTGCCGATGTTGTCCTTGTTCGCCGGCAGGCGGAAGACCATGTCGTCGCCCAGGCGCAGGCATTCGATGCCGAGCAGCTTGGCGTACGGGATCAGCTCCACCAGCGGGCTGTAGTCGTTGTTCCGACGCGCGTCGCGGACCAGTTGCTCGAGGCTGGTCGGGCTCATGCCGCACCTCCCTGCGCGGCCGGCCTGGCCGCCCCGGCGCGGGCCGAACCGCCCATGCGCATGAAAGCGCCGACGACATGGGCGATGGGCTGGCCCGGATCGTCCTGGTAGGCGAAGCCGCGGGTGAAGATCACGTTCGGCGTGACCCGGTAGCACTCGGCGAAGCCATAGACATCCTTGTGCGGTTCGGCGGGATGCATGTAGTCGATGCGCAGGTCGAGCGTCGGGCAGATCTCGAAGTCCGGCAGCACGCAGACCGTGGAAATACCACAGGTGGTGTCCATCAGGGTGGTGATCGCGCCGCCGTGGACGACCCCGCTTTCCGGGTTGCCGATGATCGCCTGGCTGTAGGGCAGGCGCAGGGTCAGTCCTTTCTCGTCGGCGGCCTCGACCGTCAACCCCAGCACCTGGCAATGACGCAAGGCCGAGAGAAAGCGCCGGGCGCGCTCGAGGAGAGGATTTTCCGACATGACGGCGACCTTGCTGGGAGTTTTCTGGAGGGCGAATCATACCCTGCCGCCAAAGCCCCGGCAGCCGGGGTTTTGGACATAACGATCGAAATAGTCGAAGTGTGTGGAACTTCACGCCAGCGCAAATGTTCAAAGGGCTACAACGAGGAAAGCCGCACATGGAGGCTAAACGATGAAAAAGACCGTAACTCTTGCCCTGCTGCTCGCTGCCAGCCTTGGCCTGGCCGCTTGCGACAAGAAAGAGGAAGACAAGGCAGCGGCCCCGGCAGCTCCGGCTACCGAGACCCAGCCGAGCGCTCCGGCTACTCCCCCTGCCGAGCCCAGCGCCCCGGCGCCGTCGAGCGACACTCCGGCAACCCCGCAGACTCCGGCACCGACTCCGGAGCAACCGCAACAGAACCAGCAATAAGTTCTCGTTGACGTACCCTGAAAGAGCCCGCGCAAGCGGGCTTTTTCATGCCCGGGATTCAGCCCCTGGGCACCTCGCCCTCGCCTTCCCGCGGGCTTTCGGCGATTGCGGTCTCGGTGTAGACCATCACCTCCAGCACGTCCGAATGGAATTCGCGGCGATACAGGACCAGCACCACGCCGGCCGTCACCAGCATGAAGAACCAGGAATTGATGAACCAGGCGAGCATGGCCAGGCCGAAATAGTACGAGCGCAAGCCGAAGTTGAACTGGTTGGCCGCCAGCGAGATGACCCGGGCGGCACGCTCGGCAAAGGATTTGCGCTCCAGCTCGCCGACGTTGCGCTCGCCGATCATCGGTGCCGAGCCGACCAGGATCGCCGCGAAGTTGTATTGGCGCATGCACCAGCTGAAGGTGAAGAAGGCATAGACGAAGACCACTGCCAGGCACAGCAGCTTCAGTTCCGACAGTCCCCGGCTGGCCTCCTCCACGAACGGCAGGTCGGCCAGTACCGAGACGGCGCGATCGGTGGAGCCCAGCAGGGTGAGGATGCCGGCGAGGATGATCAGCGTGCTGGAGGCGAAGAACGACGCATTACGCTCCAGGTTACCGATCACGCTGGCGTCGGCGATACGGTTGTCGCGCAGCAGCAACCGGCGCATCCAGTCCTCCCGGTAGAGGTGCAGGACGCTGGCCAGGCAGGCGGTGTCGCGACCCTTCCAGGTGGCGTAGCGGGTGTAGCCCACCCAGCAGAACAGGAACCAGAGCGCCGCCAGCAGGTGTTGCAGCAGGTGCCCGTTGAAAATGCCGAGTTCGGCGGTCATGAAAACTCCCTCTTGAGCCGGCCGGGAATCGCCCCGCCGTTGTTTCGCGCCGTTGGGACGCCGCTCGCCGCGGCCAGGACACGACTTTCGTCGGCTCATGAAAAAGGCCGCCCGGAGGCGGCCTTCCTGGGGTTCGCCTGACGTCTCAGGCGACCGCTTCGCGCGGCTTGCCCAGCAGCCGATCGCAAACGACTGCCAGGACCAGCGCAATGGATACCGGCAGCAGCCAGCCAAGGCTCTGATCGGCGAGCGGAAGCTTGGCGAAGACGTCCGGCACCCACCCGTTCAGCTTGGCCGCCCCCAGCCCGTCGACGATGCCGAAGAGCAGCGCGACGATCATCACCGGCACGAACACCCGCGGGGCCGACACCCAGAGCCGGTCGAACAGGCTCAGGGCGATCAGCACGATGGCGAGCGGATAGAGTCCCACCAGAACCGGTACCGAAAGGCTGATCAACTGGGTCAGTCCCTGGTTGGCGACCAGCAGGCTGAACAGCGAGAACACGATCACCACCGTCTTGTACGAAACCGGCAGCAGGTCGCTGAAGAACTCGCCGCACGCCGTGATCAGCCCTACCGCCGTGGTCAGGCAGGCCAGGGTGATGACCACCGCCAGCAACAGGCTGCCGGAAACGCCAAAGGTCTGCTGCACATAGGCGGTGAGGATCTGTACGCCATTCTGGGCGTCGCCGGCGATGCCCTGGCTGGTGGCGCCAAGATAGAACAGCGCCAGGTAGACCAGGGACAGGCCGGTGGCGGCGATGACCCCGGCGATCATGGAATAGCGCGTGACCAGCCGGCTGTCGCTGATGCCGCGGTCGCGAATGGCGGTGGCGATGACGATACCGAAGACCAGCGCACCGAGGGTATCCATGGTCAGGTAGCCCTGCAGGAAGCCCTGCACCAGGGGCGCGCTCTGGTACTCGCCGGAACTGCTGCCGATCTCTCCCGCCGGCGCGAAGATCGCCGCGCCGCCAAGGACCAGCAGGGCCGACAGCAGCACCGGCGTGATGACCTTTCCGACCCGGTCGACAAGGCGACCCGGGTTCAGCACCAGGAACAGAACCACGGAGAAGTAAGCGACGGTATAGACGAGCAACGGCGCGCCGCCGTCCCCGGTGAAAGGCGCGACGCCCATCTCGAAGGACACCACGGCTGTACGCGGGGTGGCGAACAGCGGGCCGATGGCAAGATAGACGGCGATGGCGAACGCCACTCCCGCGCGCCGCCCGATCGGCTGGGTCAGGCGGCCAATACCGCCTCCGACCCGGGCCAGGGCGACCACCGTCAGCAACGGCAGGCCGACACCGGTAAGGAGGAAGCCGAAAGCCGCGCTCCATACGTGTTCGCCCGCCGCCATGCCGGCACTGGGAGGAAAGATGATGTTACCCGCGCCGAGAAAAAGCGCGAACGTCATGAAGCCAAGGGCGAGCAGGTCGAACCCTTTCAAATGAGTCATAGGAGGATGTACCACTGGCAGAAGTCTCGGTTGTTCGGGGTTTCCCTTTGGGGGTGTTAGGAAACATCGTCCTTCCGGATGAGGAGGACCGGTCAAGCCGCCCGACCCCTTTTGAGGGCCATGTGGCGCTATAGCTGCAGGCGCGCTGGCCTGCGGGATGATGCGTGGTGCGCCCGGGGTTTTGTCGGACACGAACCGTTGGCAATGATAGCGCATCGCGGCAACATTCGTTTGACGGATGCGATAGAACGACGAAGGCCACCGCTGTGAGGCGGTGGCCTTCGTCCTGGAACTCAGAAAACCCGGGAAATCAGGCCTTCTTCACTTCCCAACCGGTCAGCTCGGCCAGGGCCTTGCCGATGTCGGCCAGGGAACGCACGGTCTTCACACCGGCGTCCTGCAGGGCGGCGAACTTCTCGTCCGCGGTGCCCTTGCCGCCGGAGATGATGGCGCCGGCGTGGCCCATGCGCTTGCCCGGAGGGGCAGTCACGCCAGCGATGTAGGACACCACCGGCTTGGTCACGTTGGCCTTGATGAAGGCCGCGGCTTCTTCTTCGGCGGAACCACCGATCTCGCCGATCATGACGATGGCTTCGGTCTGCGGATCTTCCTGGAACAGCTTCAGGATGTCGATGAAGTTGGAGCCCGGGATCGGGTCGCCGCCGATGCCCACGCAGGTGGACTGGCCGAAGCCGGCGTCGGTGGTCTGCTTCACGGCTTCGTAGGTCAGGGTGCCGGAACGCGACACGATGCCTACCTTGCCCGGCAGGTGGATGTGACCCGGCATGATGCCGATCTTGCACTCGCCGGGAGTGATCACGCCCGGGCAGTTCGGGCCGATCAGGCGTACGCCCAGCTCGTCGCACTTGACCTTGGCGTCCAGCATGTCGAGGGTCGGGATGCCTTCGGTGATGCAGACGATCAGCTTGATGCCGCCGAATGCCGCTTCCAGGATCGAGTCCTTGCAGAACGGAGCCGGAACGTAGATGACCGAGGCTTCGGCGCCGGTGGCTTCCACGGCTTCCTTGACGGTGTTGAACACCGGCAGGCCGAGGTGGGTGGTGCCGCCCTTGCCGGGGGTCACGCCGCCGACCATCTTGGTGCCATAGGCGATGGCCTGTTCGGAGTGGAAGGTGCCCTGGCTACCGGTGAAGCCTTGGCAGATGACTTTGGTGTCTTTGTTGATCAGGACGCTCATTACTTACCCTCCGCGGCCTTGACGACTTGCTGGGCAGCGTCGGTCAGGCTGGTTGCCGCGATGATGTTCAGGCCGCTTTCGGCCAGGACCTTGGCACCCAGTTCAGCGTTGTTGCCTTCCAGGCGGACGACAACCGGAACCTTCACGCCGACTTCTTTGACGGCGCCGATGATGCCTTCGGCGATCATGTCGCAACGCACGATGCCGCCGAAGATGTTCACCAGGACAGCCTTCACGTTGCTGTCGGACAGGATGATCTTGAACGCTTCGGTCACGCGCTCCTTGGTCGCACCGCCGCCAACGTCGAGGAAGTTGGCCGGCTTGCCGCCGTGCAGGTTGACGATGTCCATGGTACCCATGGCCAGGCCGGCGCCGTTGACCATGCAGCCGATGTTGCCTTCCAGCGCGACGTAGTTCAGCTCCCACTTCTGCGCATGGGCTTCACGGGCGTCGTCCTGGGACGGGTCGTGCATGGCGCGCAGCTTCGGCTGACGGTACAGGGCGTTGCTGTCGATGTTGATCTTGGCATCCAGGCAGTGCAGGTTGCCGTCTTTCTTGATCACCAGCGGGTTCACTTCCAGCAGGGCCAGGTCGTAGTCCTGGAACAACTTCGCCAGGCCGACGAAGATATGGGTGAACTGCTTGATCTGGTCGCCCTTCAGGCCCAGCTGGAAGGCCAGCTCGCGGCCCTGGTACGGCTGCGCGCCGACCAGCGGGTCGATGGTAGCCTTGAGGATCTTCTCGGGAGTGTCGTGGGCGACCTTCTCGATGTCCACGCCACCTTCGGTGGAAGCCATGAACACGATGCGGCGGCTGGAACGATCGACGACGGCGCCGAGGTACAGCTCCTTGTCGATGTCGGTGCAGGACTCCACCAGGATCTTGCTGACCGGCTGGCCGTTGGCGTCGGTCTGGTAGGTCACCAGGTTCTTGCCCAGCCACTGCTGGGCGAACGCCTTGGCGTCCTCTTTGCTCTTCACCAGCTTCACACCGCCCGCTTTACCGCGGCCGCCGGCGTGCACCTGAGCTTTGACGACCCACTCGCTGCCGCCGATCTTGTCGCAGGCTTCTGCGGCCTCTTCGGGGGTGTCTACGGCAAAGCCCTTGGATACAGGCAGGCCGTATTCAGCGAACAGCTGCTTACCCTGATATTCGTGGAGATTCATGCTTGTCTACCGTTATTCGTCTAGGTATTGCGCATTTCGGCGGAGCGCTCGTGGCGCCCCACCACCTGTGACCGTCGTTTCGCGAACCACCCGGCTCGCGAAAAAACAGTCCGGCGGCATACGCCCGCGGCCACCTCGCAACGGTCGCCGGCGCTCACCCGCCGTGGTTCTTCTGAAAGTCTGCCGCCTGCGGCATCCCGACGCAGGCGGCAAACCGTGGATTCTACAGAACCCGGACCCGACAAGGCCAGGAACCTGTCCTGGCCTGACGGACGACGCGTCCCGCGTCGCTGTGACGCCCCTGGCGTGAACCGGGGCGTCGGATCACTCAGCGCTTCTTGCGGTTGGCGATGTGGATGGCATGGCCATTCACTGCCAGGGCAGCTTCGTGCAGGGCTTCGGACAGCGTCGGGTGAGAGAAGACCATCATGCCCAGGTCTTCGGCGCTGGTGCCGAATTCCATGCCGATCGCGCCTTGCTGTACCAGCTCGGCGGCGCTCGGGCCGATCACGTGGACGCCCAGGACGCGGTCGGTCTTCGCATCGGCGATGACCTTGACCAGGCCGGTGGTGTCGTTGGCAGCCATCGCGCGACCGCTGGCGGCGAAAGGGAAGGTGCCGACGTTGACTTCGACGCCCTCGGCCTTGAGGGTCTGCTCGGTCTTGCCGACCCAGGCGATTTCCGGGTGGGTGTAGATGACCGACGGAATCAGGTCGTAGTTCATCTGCGCCTTGTGGCCGGCGATGCGCTCGGCGACCATCACGCCCTCTTCCGAGGCTTTGTGCGCGAGCATCGCGCCGCGAACCACGTCACCGATGGCGAAGACGCCCGGAACGCTGGTCTTGCAGTGGTCGTCGACGTAGATGAAGCCACGCTCGTCCAGGGTCACGCCGCTGTCGGCGGCCAGCAGGTCGGTGGTCACCGGGCGACGGCCGACCGCGACGATCAGCTTGTCGAAGGTTTCCTTCTGCTCGCCGTTGGCGTCGGTGAAGGTCACGGTGACCTGCTTCTTCTTCACTTCCGAAGCGGTCACGCGGGCACCCAGGCGAATGTTCAGGCCTTGCTTGGTCAGGACCTTCAGGGCTTCCTTGGCGATCTGCTCGTCGGCAGCCGGGAGGAACTTGTCCAGGGCTTCCAGCACGGTCACCTCGGCACCCAGGCGGGCCCATACCGAACCCAGCTCCAGACCGATGACGCCGGCGCCGATCACACCCAGCTTCTTCGGCACGGCCTGGAATTCCAGGGCGCCGGTGGAGTCGACGATGAT
The DNA here is from genome assembly GCF_020405165.1 of Pseudomonas sp. PS1(2021). Classification (NCBI taxonomy): domain Bacteria; kingdom Pseudomonadati; phylum Pseudomonadota; class Gammaproteobacteria; order Pseudomonadales; family Pseudomonadaceae; genus Pseudomonas; species Pseudomonas sp. PS1(2021). The sequence continues at coordinate 2,939,534 of NZ_CP084484.1, forward strand.
GTCGTCGGTCAGCGGGGCCGGCGGGATCTCCACCGGGCGGGAGCCGGAAGCGATGATCACGTTCTCGGCTTCCAGGACCTGGGTCTTGCCGTCCAGACCGGTCACTTCCACCTGCTTGTTGGCCAGCAGCTTGCCGTGGCCTTCGAAGGAGGTCACGCCGTTGGCCTTGAACAGGGTAGCGATGCCGCCGGTCAGGTTCTTGACGATGTTGGCCTTGCGCGCAACCATCGCCGGAACGTCGATGGTGACGCCCTTGGCTTCGATACCATGGACTTTGAAGGCCTCTTTGGCCTCATGGTACTTGTAGGAGCTGTCCAGCAGCGCCTTGGACGGGATGCAGCCAACGTTCAGGCAGGTACCGCCGAGCGCCACCTTGCCTTCCTTGCCGATGTACTTCTCGATGCAGGCGGTCTTCAGGCCCAGCTGGGCAGCGCGGATGGCGGCAACGTAACCGCCGGGGCCGGCACCAATCACTACCACGTCGAATTTCTGGCTCATATCTCAATCCTTATTCGGGTGAAACCGGACGGCCCCACGAGGGGGCCGCCGTGAAGAGAAACGCTAAATCAGACGTCCAGCAGCAGGCGAGCCGGATCTTCCAGCAGGTCCTTGATCGCCACCAGGAAGCTCACCGCTTCCTTGCCGTCGATCAGACGGTGGTCGTAGGACAGCGCCAGGTACATCATCGGCAGGATCACCACTTGGCCGTTCACGGCCATCGGGCGCTCCTGGATCTTGTGCATGCCGAGGATGGCGGTCTGCGGCGGGTTGACGATCGGGGTCGACAGCAGGGAACCGAACACGCCACCGTTGGAGATGGTGAAGGTGCCGCCGGTCATGTCTTCGATAGTCAGCTTGCCTTCCTTCGCCTTCTTGCCGAAGTTGGCGATGCCGCCCTCGATCTCGGCCAGGCTCATGAACTCGGCGTTACGCAGTACCGGAACCACCAGGCCGCGGTCGCTGGAAACGGCAACACCGATGTCCTGGTAGCCGTGGTAGACGATGTCGTTGCCGTCGATGGAAGCGTTGACCCCCGGGAAGCGCTTCAGCGCCTCGGTGGCGGCCTTGACGAAGAAGGACATGAAGCCCAGGCGCACGCCGTTGTGCTTCTTCTCGAACAGGTCCTTGTACTTCGAACGCAGGTCCATGATCGGCTTCATGTTGACCTCGTTGAAGGTGGTCAGCATGGCCATGGCGGACTGCGCCTCGACCAGGCGCTCGGCGACCTTGGCCCGCAGGCGGGTCATCGGCACACGCTTCTCGACACGGTCGCCGGCGGCGAAGATCGGCGCCTCGGCAGCCGGGGCGGCAGGCTTGGCCGGGGCGGCCGGGGCGTTCTTCTTCGCTTCGACCGCAGCGACCACGTCTTCCTTGGTCACGCGACCGCCCTTGCCGGTGCCGGCGATGCTGTTCGGATCGATACCGGCCTCCTCGGCCAGCTTGCGCGCGGCCGGGGACAGGATGGCGTCGTCGCCGCCAGCGGCGGCCGGAGCGGCGGCCTGGGCAGCCGGAGCGGCGGCGGGCGCAGCGGCAGCCGGAGCGGCCGGAGCGGCGGCGCCGCCTTCGTTCAGCTTGCCGAGCAGCTCGTTGCTCAGAACGGTGTCGCCTTCGTTCTTGATGATCTCGGCCAGCACGCCGTCAGCCTCGGCGAGAACCTCGATGACCACCTTGTCGGTCTCGATGTCGACGATCAGTTCGTCGCGCTTGACCGCTTCGCCCGGCTTCTTGTGCCAGGTGGCGACGGTGCCGTCGGCGACCGATTCCGGGAAGGTTGGGGCTTTGATTTCGATAGCCATTGTGTGCATTTCCTTAAATTCGGTTTCTTCAGCGCGTAGGCGTTAAACAGTAAAGGCGTCTTGCAGCAGTTTTTCCTGCTGCTCGGCGTGCATCGAGGCGTAGCCGCAAGCCGGAGCAGCGGAGCCTTCGCGGCCGGCGTACTCGAGATTGAGGCCCTTCTTGTGCGCGGCGATGACACGACGCATGTGATGCTGGCTGCAGAACCAGGCGCCCTGGTTCATCGGCTCTTCCTGGCACCAGACGATGTGCTTGAGGTTCTTGTAGGGAGCCAGAACTTCCGCCAGGTCGTCTTCCGGGAACGGATACAGCTGCTCGATACGGACGATCGCGGTATCTTCGCGGCCTTCCGCGCGACGCTTCTCCAGCAGGTCGTAGTACACCTTGCCGCTGCACAGCACGACGCGGTCGACCTTCTTCGGATCCAGGCTGTCGATTTCCGGGATCACGGTCTGGAAGGAACCGTTGGCCAGATCTTCCAGGGTCGAGATGGCGAGCTTGTGACGCAGCAGGGACTTCGGCGTCATCACCACCAGCGGCTTGCGCAGTGGGCGGATCACCTGACGGCGGAGCATGTGGTAGACCTGAGCCGGGGTGGTCGGCACGCAGACCTGGATGTTCTGCTCGGCGCAGAGCTGCAGGTAGCGCTCCAGGCGCGCGGAGGAGTGCTCCGGACCCTGCCCCTCATAGCCGTGCGGCAGCAGCATGGTCAGGCCGCAGAGTCGGCCCCATTTGCTTTCGCCACTGGTGATGAACTGGTCGATGACCACCTGGGCGCCGTTGGCGAAGTCGCCGAACTGGGCTTCCCAGATCACCAGCGAATTCGGCGTGGTGGTGGCGAAACCGTATTCGAACGCCAGCACGGCCTCTTCCGAAAGGAAGGAATCGTAGATATCCAGCCGCGGCTGGCCGTCGAACAGATTGGCCAGCGGTACGTAGACCGAGTCGTCCTTCTGGTTGTGCAGCACCGCGTGACGGTGCGAGAAGGTGCCACGGCCGACGTCCTGGCCGGTCATCCGTACCGGATGGCCTTCGAACAGCAGGGTCGCGTAGGCCAGGGTCTCGGCGAAGCCCCAGTTGATCGGCAGGCCACCGGCCGCCATCTTCTGGCGATCTTCGTAGATCTTCGAAACCTGGCGCTGAACCACGAAGCCTTCCGGCACTTCCAGCATCTTGCTGGACAGTTCCTGCAGGGTCTTCAGGTCGAAGCGGGTGTCGTGACGCGCGGTCCAGGCATGGCCCAGGTACGGACGCCAGTCGACGAACAGTTCCTTGTTGGGCTCCTTGACCAGGCTCTTCACCACGTGCAGGCCGTTGTCCAGGGCATCGCGGTAGTCGTCGATCTTCGACTGAACCTGCTCGGCGCTGAGCACGCCGGCGTTCACCAGCGCATCGGCGTACAGCTCGCGGGTAGTACGCTGCTTGGCGATCTGCTGGTACATCAGCGGCTGGGTGCCGCTCGGCTCGTCCGCCTCGTTGTGGCCGCGGCGACGGTAGCAGACCAGGTCGATGACCACGTCACGCTTGAACTGCATGCGATAGTCGACGGCCAGCTGGGTGACGAACAGCACGGCTTCGGGATCGTCGCCGTTGACGTGGAAGATCGGCGCCTGAATCATCTTCGCCACGTCGGTGGCGTACTCGGTGGAACGCGCATCGTCCTGGCGGCTGGTGGTGAAACCGACCTGGTTGTTGATCACCAGGTGGATGGTGCCACCGGTCTTGTAGGCGCGGGTCTGCGACATCTGGAAGGTTTCCATGACCACGCCCTGCCCCGCGAAGGCGGCATCGCCGTGGATGGAAATCGGTACCACCTTGTCACCGGAGCTGTCCTTGCGACGGTCCTGGCGAGCACGAACGGAACCCTCGACCACCGGGGAAACGATTTCCAGGTGCGACGGGTTGAACGCCAGCGCCAGGTGGACTTCGCCACCGCTGGTCATCACGTTCGAGGAGAAGCCCTGGTGGTACTTCACGTCACCGGAGCCCAGCTCGACGATCTTCTTGCCTTCGAACTCGTCGAACAGGTCGCGCGGGTTCTTGCCCAGGGTGTTGACCAGGACGTTCAGGCGACCGCGGTGAGCCATGCCGATGACGATTTCCTTGGCGCCGTAGGAACCGCAGCGCTGGATGATCTCGTCGACCATCGGGATCAGGCTTTCGCCGCCTTCCAGGCCGAAACGCTTGGTGCCCGGGTACTTGGTGCCCAGGTACTTCTCCAGGCCTTCGGCCGCGGTCAGGCGCTCGAGCAGGTGCGCACGCGCCTCGGCGGAGAAGCCGGGACGGCCACGCACGCTTTCCAGACGCTGGAGGAACCACTTGCGCTGCTCGGAATCGACGATGTGCATGAACTCGGCGCCGAAGGTACCGCAGTAGGTGCTCTTCAGGCTGTCGACGATTTCACGCAGGGTCGCCTCTTCCTTGCCGATGTAAAGCTCACCGGTGCGGAAAGTGGTGTCCAGGTCGGCACCCGTCAGACCGTAGTGGTCGATCGACAGGTCGGCAGGCGCGGGACGCTGCCACAGGCCGAGCGGGTCGAGGGTGGAAGCCTGGTGGCCGCGGAGACGGTAAGCGTGAATGAGACGAAGGACTTCGACCTGCTTCTTCTCGTGCTCGCTGCTCACGCTACCGGCGGAAACCGGCTGGGCACGGCGCTGGTTCTTGGCCAGCAGGACGAAATGATCGCGCACAGTGGAGTGCGAGACGTCGGGGGCGGGATTGCCATCGGCGGGAAGCTTCTGGAAATACGTGCGCCACTCTTCTGGCACAGCGTTAGGGTCGTGCAGGTAGAGCTCGTAGAGCTCTTCGACGTAGGCAGCGTTACCACCGGATAGATGGGCACTGTTCCACATCCGCTGCATTACGCTTTCGTGCATGCTAGGTCACCCTCGGTAAGGGGACAACCACCTGGCGAAACCTTGAAGGCTCCGAAGTCCTCAGGCAGCGACATCGGTATGGCCACTACAGATCCCGCAGATAGTCCGGGTACCAGCCCGGATGCCCCTGCTGGTCATATTTTTCAAATCTGGGCCATGGCTTTGTGAGCTTGGCCCGCTTAGTTGCTGCGACGCCGGAAGAACTCCGGCGCCACAGGTGTTGCTAGGTACAACTCATATAACAACTGCGAGAGGATCAGGTTCCGCTCTGCAGCAGCATATTACGCACGTGGCCGATCGCCTTGGTCGGGTTCAGACCCTTCGGGCAAACGTTCACGCAGTTCATGATTCCGCGGCAGCGGAACACACTGAACGGGTCGTCCAGCGAAGCCAGGCGCTCTTCGGTCTTGGTGTCACGGCTGTCGGCCAGGAAACGATAGGCTTGCAGCAGTGCGGCCGGACCGAGGAACTTGTCGGGGTTCCACCAGAAGGACGGGCAGGAGGTCGAGCAGCAGGCGCACAGGATGCACTCGTACAGACCGTCCAGCTTCTCGCGCTCTTCCGGGGTCTGCAGACGCTCGATGGCCGGGGCCGGCGTATCGTTCTGCAGGAACGGCTTCACCTTCTCGTATTGCTTGTAGAAGATGCTCATGTCCACGACCAGGTCACGAATGACCGGCAGGCCCGGCAGCGGACGGATCACCAGCTTGCCGCCCTTCAGGCCGGCGGCCGACAGCGGGGTGATGCAGGCCAGGCCGTTCTTGCCGTTGATGTTCATGCCATCGGAGCCGCAGACGCCTTCACGGCAGGAACGACGGTAGGAGAAGCCCTCGTCCTGTTCCTTGATCAGCGCCAGCACGTCGAGGACCATCACGTCCTTGCCGTTGGTGTCGACCTGGAAATCCTGCATGTACGGCGCAGCATCTTTGTCGGGGTTGTAACGATAAACACTCACTTGCAACATGGCGGGCACCCTTAGTAAGTCCGAACCTTGGGTTCGAATGCCGGAACGGTCTTCGGCGCGAAGTTGACGGAACGCTTGGATACGCGCTTCTCACCCGGGAAGTACAGGGTGTGGCACAGCCAGTTCTCGTCGTCGCGCTCCTCGAAGTCTTCACGGGCGTGGGCGCCACGGGACTCCTTGCGGTGCTCGGCCGCGATCGCGGTGGCCTCGGCCACCTCGAGGAGGTTTTGCAGTTCCAGCGCTTCGATGCGCGCGGTGTTGAATGCCTGGCTCTTGTCGTTGATCTTGACGTTGGCGATACGCTCGCGCAGGTCGGCCAGCTGGGCGATGCCCTTCTGCATGTACTCGCCGGTGCGGAACACACCGAAGTAGTTCTGCATGCAGCTTTGCAGCTCGCGCTTGAGCGGAGCGACTTCTTCGCCGCTGGTGCGCTCGTTCACGCCGTTCAGGCGCTTGAAGGAGGCTTCCAGGTCGCTCTCGGAAGCGCCGCGGGCGTCGATGCCCTCTTTCAGCGCTTTTTCCAGGTGCAGACCGGCGGCACGGCCGAATACCACCAGGTCGAGCAGCGAGTTGCCGCCCAGGCGGTTGGCGCCGTGTACCGATACGCAGGCCACTTCGCCCACGGCGAACAGGCCTTCGACGATCTGGTCGTTGCCGTTGGCGTCCTGGGTGATGGCCTGGCCATGGATGTTGGTGGCAACGCCACCCATCATGTAGTGGCAGGTCGGGATCACCGGGATCGGCGCAACGACCGGGTCGACGTGGGCGAAGGTCTTGGACAGTTCGCAGATGCCGGGCAGGCGGCTGTGCAGGACTTCCTCGCCGAGGTGGTCGAGCTTCAGCAGCACGTGGTCCTTGTTCGGGCCCACGCCGTTGCCGGCCAGGACTTCCTTGACCATGGAACGGGCGACCACGTCGCGGCCGGCAAGGTCCTTCGCGTTCGGCGCATAACGCTCCATGAAGCGCTCGCCGTGGGCGTTGATCAGGTAACCGCCTTCGCCGCGGCAACCTTCGGTGACCAGTACACCGGCGCCGGCGATGCCGGTCGGGTGGAACTGCCACATCTCGATGTCCTGCACCGGCACGCCGGCACGCAGGGCCATGCCCACGCCGTCACCGGTATTGATCAGCGCATTGGTGGTGGAGGCGTAGATACGGCCGGCACCGCCAGTGGCCAGGACCACGGCCTTGGAACGGATGTAGACGGTCTCGCCGGTCTCGATGCAGATGGCGATGATGCCGACCACCGCGCCGTCCTGGTTCTTCACCAGGTCGACCGCGTACCACTCGTTGAGGAACGAGGTGCCATTCTTCAGGTTGGCCTGGTACAGGGTGTGCAGCAGCGCGTGGCCGGTACGGTCGGCGGCGGCGCAGGTACGGGCGGCCTGGCCACCCTTGCCGAAGTCCTTGGACTGGCCGCCGAACGGACGCTGGTAGATGCGGCCGGTTTCGGTACGGGAGAACGGCAGGCCCATGTGCTCGAGCTCGAACACGGCCTCGGGGCCGACGGAACACATGTATTCGATCGCGTCCTGGTCACCGATGTAGTCGGAGCCCTTGACGGTGTCGTACATGTGCCAACGCCAATCGTCGTTCGGGTCGGCCGAAGCGATCGCGCAGGTGATGCCACCCTGTGCGGATACGGTGTGGGAACGGGTCGGGAAGACCTTGGTCACCACGGCGGTCTTGTGGCCGCCCTGGGCCAGTTGCAGCGCGGCACGCATGCCGGCGCCACCGCCACCGACGATGATGGCGTCAAAGGAAAGTGTACGAATGCTAGCCATGGATCACATACCCCAAAGAATCTGCACACCCCAGACGAAGAATGCGAACATCGCCATGCCGCAAACCGCCTGGAAGAGGAAACGCACGACTGTCGCCGCCTTGCCGAGAGCCATCGAAGTCAGGTAGTCGGTGGAGATGGTCCACATACCGACCCACGCATGGACGCTCAGGGCAACCAGGGTCAACAGGCTGAAGATGCGCATCCAACCCTGCGAGAACAGGCCGTGCCAGTCCGCGTAGGAAATGTTGGGGTGAGCAATGAGGTAGCCCAGCAGGAAAATGACATAAGCCGCGAGAACGACCGCGGAAACGCGCTGGGCCATCCAGTCGTAGAGGCCGGAGCGCGAGAAGTTTGTGACGTTAGTTACCATACCCATACCCCCGCCAGAACGATCAGCACCACCGCGATGGCGATGACGATTTTGGAGCCACGTTTACCGCCTTCCAGCGTCTCGCCGACGCCAGCGTCCATGACCAGGTGGCGAACACCGGCCACCAGGTGGTACAGCAGCGCAGACAGCAGGCCCCAGATCACCAGCTTGGCCAGGGGACTGGTCAGGCACGCCTTCACCTGCTCGAAGCCTTCTTCCGAACTCAGCGACTTGTCGAGCGCGAACAGCAGCACGGCAATACCGAGGAACAGGATGACGCCAGAGATACGGTGGAGAATGGACGTGTAAGCGGTGACAGGGAGTTTGATGGTCCTTAGGTCTAGGTTTACAGGTCGTTTGCTATTCACGGCTTTTTTCACACTGAGAGCCCTAACGAACAGGGCTAGTTGTCGGGAAGTGCACTTGTCAGGTACCCATCACCAGGGAGTGGCGACCGTCTATGAAAGCGGGCCAGGAATACCCCTTGCGGTCGGACGCCGAGTATAGACAGTTAGGCTACTAATGACAACGAAAACACCCATCGCCAAATGGTTGATTGCGGGCCTTTTATAAAAGGCGTAAATAGCCCCCTTTTTCTGCGAAAACCCCGCCACGGAAGGCTCTACGGCATGGATTCGCGCAAATTGACTTTCGAATTTATCCCTCTATAGTGGTGCGGGCCCTGCGTGGGGGGTACTGATGATTTCAAGCATAAATAGGAGGCCATCATGGCTGACAAAAAAGCGCAGTTGATCATCGAGGGCTCAGCCCCCGTCGAACTGCCCGTCCTATCCGGTACCATGGGTCCCGATGTAGTGGATGTACGGGGCCTCACCGCCACGGGCCACTTCACCTTCGATCCTGGCTTCATGTCGACCGCCTCCTGCGAGTCGAAGATCACCTATATCGACGGCGACAAAGGCGTCCTCCTTCATCGCGGCTACCCCATCGAGCAACTGGCAGAGAAATCCGACTACCTGGAAACCTGCTACCTGCTGCTGAACGGCGAGCTGCCCACCGCCGCGCAGAAGGAACAGTTCGTCGGCACCATCAAGAACCACACCATGGTTCACGAGCAGTTGAAGACCTTCTTCAACGGCTTCCGCCGCGACGCCCATCCGATGGCCGTGATGTGCGGCGTGATCGGCGCCCTCTCGGCCTTCTACCACGACTCCCTGGACATCAATAACCCGAAGCATCGCGAAGTCTCCGCGCATCGCCTGATCGCCAAGATGCCGACCATCGCCGCCATGGTGTACAAGTACTCCAAGGGCGAGCCGATGATGTATCCGCGTAACGACCTGAACTACGCGGAAAACTTCCTCCACATGATGTTCAACACCCCCTGCGAGACCAAGCCGATCAGCCCCGTGCTGGCCAAGGCCATGGACCGCATCTTCATTCTCCACGCCGACCACGAGCAGAACGCCTCCACCTCCACGGTGCGTCTGGCCGGCTCCTCCGGCGCCAATCCGTTCGCCTGCATCGCCTCCGGCATCGCCGCCCTGTGGGGACCGGCCCATGGCGGCGCGAACGAAGCGGTGCTGCGTATGCTCGACGAGATCGGCGACGTGTCCAACATCGACAAGTTCGTCGAGAAGGCCAAGGACAAGAACGATCCGTTCAAGCTGATGGGCTTCGGCCATCGTGTCTACAAGAACTTCGACCCGCGCGCCAAGGTCATGAAGCAGACCTGCGACGAGGTCCTCCAGGAGCTGGGCATCAACGACCCGCAACTGGAACTGGCGATGAAGCTGGAAGAAATCGCCCGCCACGACCCCTACTTCGTGGAACGCAACCTGTACCCGAACGTCGACTTCTACTCGGGGATCATCCTCAAGGCGATCGGCATTCCGACCAGCATGTTCACCGTGATCTTCGCCCTGGCGCGTACCGTCGGCTGGATCTCGCACTGGCAGGAAATGCTCTCCGGCCCCTACAAGATCGGCCGCCCGCGCCAGCTCTATACCGGCCACACCCAGCGCGACTTCACCGCCCTCAAGGATCGCGGCTGAAACCCGTCACGCCCGGCGAGGAAGGCTGCTTCGGCAGCCTTTTTTGTGCCCGCCCCTTTCCGCCGGACACAAAAAAACCGCCCCGGAGGCGGTCTTTTTGCAAGGAAGGCGCGCTCAGCGCTTCTCGGCGGCGCTACGCAGGCCCTTGAGGGTGTTCAGCGGCGCGTCGACCACGAAGCTGTTGGCCAACCAGGAAGGAATGCTGCCACCCGGCTCGGTTTCCACCTGGTAGGTCACTTCCGTCACGCCCTGCCCCTTCGGCTGCAACTTCCACTCGCCGACCAGCTTGGGCACGCGGATCTGGCCCTTTTCCTCGGGGATATAGGTCGGATCGGCCTTAAGGTGACGGATCACGGTGCCATCCGCAGTCTTCTCGGTGGTGACATGGATGACCACGTCGCGACCGGTAACTGGCCAGGGCATGTCGATCTTCGAGTAGGTCCAGGCGTCGGCGCCTTCCTGCTTCAGGAGTTTCATCTCGGCGCAGGCATGGATCCACTTGCAGGAACCCTTGACGTCCTCCTGCAGCGCCTCGATGGTCGCCACGTCGGCCTTGATGTCGGTAACGCCGCGATAAGCCTTGTACTTGGAGCCCTGGACACTGCTGAGGTAGACCTTCACGCCATCCTCGTCCTTGGCCAGCTTCCAGTCTTCGGCCAGCGCATTGCCGGCCACCCCGAACACTGCGGCAGCCAGCACGGTCATACGCAAAATGCCACGCATCGTTCCTGTTCCTCTCTTTATGGTTATTTTCGGTTCGCCGGCCGGGCGGTCGACGCCCTGCAAGCCGCGATCCTGAGCCTTCGGCGCAGGATGCGCAGCAGTATGGCGTGAGACAGCCAGACTTCCAACCCGTTCACGCGGCAGTGATGACTTCCCACTCCGCGATCAGGGCCAGCGCCTGCTCACGGCTGTCGCCGCAGATTTCCGGATCGGCGCCGAACTGGCCGCATACGGCCGGTCGCTCCGGTCGGCCGAACAGCCCGCAGAGATGGTTTTCGTCCAGGTGCAGGCAGCGTACGCCCGCGGGCTTGCCGGCCGGCATGCCCGGCAGCGGAGAGGAAATCGACGGTGCTATGCAGCAGGCGCCGCAGCCGGCTCTACATTGCATGGGAAGGATCTCGCCCGAAAGTTGGCAGAGGAGCGGCCAGGACAGCCGTCCGAAACGGGCGCAAAGAATACGGACCGGCCAGGCCGCCGCCAAGCCCGGCGGATCAGCGGCGCGTTTCCGCCTCGAGACGCGCGCTGCGAAGCTGCCACTGCTCGCGGTTGCCGGCAGCGAACAGCCAGGCCCTGGCCGACTCCGTCGCTGCCCGCCATTGCACGCGGCCCGGCTCGCGCAGGTCGAGGGATTGCGCCGCCGTCGAGTGGCCGAGGAAGGCGTTGCCAGCGGAACTCCAGTAGCCGGCGACCCCGGCCGGCAAGACCCAGGAGCGACCTTCCGCCTCGTCATCGACGATACCGGACAAGCGCTCCCCCGCTCCACGCCGCCAGGACAGGGCGACCCGGTTCAGCTCGCTGTCCGCCAGCGCGACGCGCACCTCCATGCCGCCCTGGCGCGGCTCGAACGACAGCTCGTAGGCGCTGAGCCGGCCATCGGCGCAGCGCAGGTGCCCCTTCAGGGACAAGCGTCGACCGACCAGTTCGAAGCTCTCCAGGCTCTGCTCCTGGCAGCGCAACTGCAGGCGACCGGCGCTTTCCCGCCCGGCCCCGAGAAAACCGCCCTCGCTCTCCCACAACGGCGGCCGAGCGCTACCCGCCACTGACAGGGCGAGGCTCTTGCCGCCCCAGCTCAAGCGGTATTCGCCCAGGTCGAAATCGCGCGGGATGGCAAACGCCGGCGGCACCCGCAGCTCGCTCCACAGAGCCGGCTCCCGCGACGCCTGGCTCGCCCACCAGGCGGCTGCCAGCACGACGGCCAGCCCGCTCAAGGCGAGCCCCCAGACCAGCGAGCGTTTGTGCAACCGCATACCTTTCATCCTTTTCCGAGCACCAGCCCCTACCGGTCGATGCCTGCCCACTTGGATTTATCGCCGCAGCCAATTAGGCTGCGGCGCCGTCCCAATCCCCCGGAGCCCACCCATCATGCCCGTCTGGCTGCAAACCGCCTTGTTGCTAGCCTGTTCCAACCTGTTCATGACCTTCGCCTGGTATGGTCATCTGAAGACTCTCAACAGCAAGCCCTGGATCATCGCCGCCCTGATCAGTTGGGGTATCGCGCTGTTCGAATACCTGCTGCAGGTACCGGCCAATCGCATCGGCTACACCGAACTCTCGGTCGGCCAACTGAAGATCATGCAGGAAGTCATCACCTTGGCGATCTTCGTCCCGTTCAGCGTCTACTTCATGCAACAGCCGCTGAAACTGGACTACCTCTGGGCCGGCCTGTGCCTGCTCGGCGCGGTGTACTTCATCTTCCGCGCCTGAGCCGCGTCACGAACGCAGCCGGGCGATCAGGCTGGAGGTATCCCAACGACCGCCGCCCATCGCCTGCACTTCGGCGTAGAACTGGTCGACCAGCGCCGTGACCGGCAACTGCGCGCCGTTGCGCCGCGCCTCGGCGAGCAGGATCGACAGGTCCTTGCGCATCCAGTCCACGGCGAAGCCGAAGTCGAACTCTCCGGCCAGCATGCTCTGGTGGCGGTTTTCCAGTTGCCAGGACTGGGCCGCGCCCTTGCCGATCACCTGCATCGCCGCCTCGCCATCGAGACCGGCGCACCGGGCGAAGTGCAGCGCCTCGGCCAGGCCCTGGAGCAGCCCCGCGACGCAGATCTGGTTGACCATCTTGGTCAACTGCCCGCTACCCACGTCGCCCATTCGCCGGACCATCCGCGCATAGCTGCGCAACAGCGGTTCGGCGCGTCGATAGAAGGCCTCCTCGCCACCGACCATCACCGTCAGGGCGCCGTTGACCGCGCCTGCCTGGCCGCCGGAGACCGGCGCGTCGAGAAAGCCCAGCTCACGCTCGGCAGCCAGCAGCGACAGCTCGCGGGCGACTTCCGCCGAAGCGGTGGTGTGGTCGACGAACAGGCTGCCCGGCGCCATTCCGGCGAAGGCGCCCTGCTCGCCCAGCGCCACGGCACGCAGGTCGTCGTCGTTACCGACGCAGCAGAACACCAGTTCGGCGCCGGCACAGGCCTCGCGCGGCGTATCGGCGTATCGTCCGGCGTACTCCTCGACCCAGCGCAGCGCCTTGGCCGACGAGCGATTATAGACGCAGACGTGATAGCCCTCGCGCTGCAGGTGCCCGGCCATCGGGTAGCCCATCGTGCCCAGGCCGAGAAATGCGACCGCAGTCATTCCGTCATCTCCTCGAAATCCGATCCCGCAGCCTAGCACAGCGGTTTGCCGAGGTCCGGAAGCCCCGCCATACTCAGCGCGGACCCTGGTATGGATAGCTCCGATGCCTCACTGGCTGGTAATCGATCTGGAGGCCACTACCGCGGAAGGCGGCTGGCCCCTGGAGGAAATGGAAATCATCGAGATCGGCGCCACCCTGGTCGCCGCCGCGGACGCCCGCGAACTGGACCACTTCCAGCGTTTCGTACGACCGGTCAGGCGGCCGCTGCTGACCCACTTCTGCCGCGACCTCACGCATATCAGCCAGGCCAACGTCGATGGCGCCGCCCATCTCGACACGGTCTGGGAAGCCTTCGAGCGCTGGCTCGCCCAGCATCGTCCGCGACTGGCCGGCTGGGCCAGCTGGGGCGACTACGACCGCCGCCAGCTGGAGCAGGAATGGCGCCAGCACGGGCTGACCAGCCAGCTCAGCGAAGTGCCGCACGTCAATCTCAAGCAACGCTTCGGCGAAGTCCGCCAGTTGCCCCGCCCGGTCGGCCTGAACGCGGCCCTGCAACTGGCCGGGATGAGTTTCCAGGGCCAGCAGCACCGCGCCCTGGAGGATGCCCGCAATACCGCACGGCTGCTGCCGCTGGTATTGCCGGTGGAGCATTGAACGAGGCCCGCGCCGCCTAGTGACGCCTTTCCGAGGCTTGGGCATACTGGCGGGCCTTTTCAAACCCGCCTGTTCACCCCTTCAGGAGAAGCCCATGTTCAAGGTCAACGAATACTTCGACGGCACCGTCAAATCCATCGCCTTCGACATGACCGCCGGCCCGGCCACCATCGGCGTGATGGCGGCAGGCGAATACGAGTTCGGCACCAGCCAGCTGGAGATCATGCATGTGGTCGCCGGCGCGCTGACGGTCAAGCTGCCGGGCAGTGACGAGTGGCAGGAATACGCCAGCGGCAGCCAGTTCACCGTCCCGGCGAACAGCAAGTTCCAGCTCAAGGTCGCCCAGGACACCGCCTACCTCTGCGAATACCGCTGAGCCCGGGCAGACAGGAAAACCGGCCACAGGCCGGTTTTTTCTTGCCCGCCGTCCAGCGGCGGCGGCGGAGGAATCGAGCTGCGCTCATCCGCCGCTGGAGCGGCTTGCCCAGCCCATTCAGCCCTGCGGGAAGCGGTAGTGGCCGATGACCTGGTAGCGGAACAGCAGGTCCTCTTCCCGCACGCCGGCACCGATGTTGTGCAACACCAGCGGCCTGCCCTCCAGCCTGCGATCGGAAAGCACGCCGATATGCAGCAGGCCGTTGTCCAGGCGCCAGGCGACTATGTCTCCGGCCCGGTAGGCGGAAGCGTCGCGGCTAGGCGCCAGGGCCAGGCCCTGGCGGCTGAACCAGGTCATCAGGTTCGGTACGCGGCGGTGATCGATGTTGCGGTCGGTGCCTTTCATTCCCCATTGCTGCGGGTAGGCCGCGAAGTGGCGACGCATGTCCTCGTGCACCGCCTTCTGTAGATCCAGCCCCTGTCCGCGCAGCGCACGGACCACCACGTCGGTGCAGACCCCGGTCTGCAGCGGCACGTCGCCGCCCGGATAGTCCAGTTGCCGGTAGGCCGGGTCGTAGCCCAGGGTAACGCCCACCTGGGCACGCGCCGCATCCACCAGTCGCTGCGGTTCGACCGCAGCGGCCGCCACCAGCGGCAGTCCGAGCATGGCGAGCAGCAACAGGCGGCGCAGCGCGCCGGATACGTCCTTGTCCATCCTTTTCCTCCTAAGCGCCCGCGGGCGCGTCCTGGTCCTTCGCGTATCCCAGCGGATACAGCAGTTCTTCCTTGTAGCCGGCCCAGACCCGGATGGCGTCCGGGAAGCTGTCGTCCAGCACCGGGTCGCCGCTGTCGACCAGCAACGGGCGGCCCCCGAGGGTCCCCAGCTTGCGCTTGGTGGCGACCACCCGCATGCGCTCCAGGCCGATGGCGCGCAACACCCGGGGACTGATCTGCTGGTTGCCGCGACCGATCACGTGGCCCTGGCCGCCGATGGCGGTGACCAGCAGGTACGCCGGATGACCGTCCACCAGTTCGAACAGCCGCGCCTCGTCGACGTCGCGGGCGATCACCGCGCCATTCTCCAGCACGTCGACGCCCAGCAGGGTGGTTTCCAGGCCGAGATTGCGCGCCAGGCCATGCAAGGTCGAGCCCGGTCCGAGCACATAGCGCACGCCGTCTTCCCAGTTTTCCGCCAGCCAGTCGGCGAGGTCCACCAGCACCAGCTCCTCGGACTCCATCCCTGCCTGCTTCACGTGCTGCATGAAGTGGCCCTCCTCCGGCACTGTCATCTCGCCGTACCAACGCGCGGCGACGCGGCCGGCGCGCAGCGCCTCTTCGTCGAGGTCGCGCACCTCGCCGCTGGCCAGGCGCACCAAGCCGCCCTCGACCAGGCGCCTGGCCAATTCGCCGGCCGCGCGCGGACTGATGGCATAGACCCCGGAGTGGATCTTCACCCCGGCCGGAATGCCGAGCACCGGCTGTTGCTCGCGCACCACCCCGGCAACATCCCGTGCTGTGCCATCACCACCGGCGAACAGGATCAGGGCGACACCGGCCTCCTGCAGGCGCTCGATCGCCAACCGGGTATCCGCCGCGCTGCTGACCGCTCCCTGCCACTCGCCGAGCAGGCGATGGCGGAAGCCCATGCGCTCGAGCAACTCGCCACCCATGGCCCCGGGAAAGGTCAGGAACTCGATCTTCTCGACCAGCGGCAACAGGCACTCCAGGGCTACCCGGGTGCGCTCCAGCGCACGTGGTTCGGCGCCTCTGGCCAGGGCCTCGGCGGCCACCCCGTCGCTACCCTTCAAGGCGACCGGGCCACCAAGCCCGGCCAGGGGATTGACCACCAACCCCAGGCGAAACATGTCCATACTCATCCTCGGGCGAACTCCAGGACGCCCACACCGGTCGGACCACTATAACCAGAAAAACCCAGCGGTAGCCGGCAAGCTGGCACGCCGACTGCAAGATTGCTATGGTCCATGGCTTTCGCGTTGGAGCGGCACGACATCCGCCGTTTGTCACGGCGGTTTCATCTGCGCTCCCTAGACTGCCGATAAACCTGATGAGGAGACGGGCAATGAATTCGCAACACACCGATACCGCCAAGCGCCGCGTGATCCCCTTCAATACGCAGCAGCACACCGGTGGCGCCATCATCGACGCCCAGGGCCGGGAGATCCCGATCACCGAGGTGATGATCCAGCGCGCCTGCCGCGAACTGGACAGGTCCCTGGAGCAGGAACAGAAGCAGGCCTGAGCGCCCGCCAGCACGACTTCGAAGCCCGGCATCCGCCGGGCTTTTTTTCGCTTGCGCGAAGCCGCGCCCTAGCTCGGCGCCGGCAGGTCCTCGCCGACCAGGTCGAGGAAGGTCTCGACGATCCGCCGCGAACGCTGTTCGCGCAGGCACACCAGGGTCTCGGTCAGGCGTCGCTGGCAATCGACGATGGGTAGCGCATGGACCCGCGTGTCGGCGCCGAACTCCGCGGCCGACACCACCCCCACGCCGATCCCCGCCACCACCGCCTCGCGCGAGGCCTCGCGGCCCTCGACCTGGATCGCCGGACGGATCCGCAGGCCGGCGCGGCTCATCTCCTCCTCCAGGGTCTGGCGGGTCACCGAGCCCTGCTCGCGCAGCACCAGCGGCATGTCGTCGAGATCGGCGAGCCGGATCGACTCGCGCCCGGCCCACGGATGGCTGAGCGAAACGAAGGCGACGATCGGGTCGTTGCGCAGGGTCAGCGAAAGCAACCGCTCGTCGCTGACGTCCCGGCCCAACAGGGCCAGGTCGGCCTGGTAGCTGAACAGTCGCTGCAGAGACTCGTCGGTATTGCCGGTCTCCACCCGCACCGCGATGCCCGGATAGCGCTCGCAGAAACGCGCGATCTGCGGCAATACGTGCACCGGCGCATCCACCGCCAGGGTCAGGGTGCCGGTCTGCAGGGCGCTGGAGGCGGACAACAGCTCCTCCGCCTCGGCCTCGATCGCGAACAGCCGCTGGGTCACCGCGAGCAGGCGCTCGCCCAGTTCGCTCAGGCGCACCGAGCGCTTGTTACGGTGGAACAGCAGCACGCCGTAACGCTCCTCCAGCTTGCGCACCTGGTCGGAAACCGCCGGCTGGGTGAGAAACAGGCGCTCGGCGGCGCGCGTGAAGCTGCCGTACACGGCGACCGCATGGAAAGCCTTCAACTGTGCATGGGATACCGACATGGACCTTCACCATTCCAGGCAGGACAAGGGGTTCCGCGCCATGGGCGGCGCACACGGGAATGACCGTTCGGTCAACTTCCTCGACCCACGCCGCGCCAGGCTTACGGACAAACAAGTAAAACTTATATTTAAAATTTGATAAATCGATTTCACTTATTTATCCGGAATTGTTTCCATCGCTTCACCACAGCGCGCCAGCGCCTCGGCAGCCAGCCCCTGCCAGGGCAGCCGCAACCCTTACCCAGGAGGTGAAGCCGACTCCAGATACCTCTGACCAGGCACCGCGACATGGCGGTGCGGAAGTGCTCATCAGAACAACAACAAGGCGTGTTCCCCTCACACCTGCCGGCACCGATAACAAGATCGAGGTCAGATCCATGAATCAACGTCCCGGGACGGCGCTGCCGTCCTCTCCCGTGTCCAGCTTCCAGCGCTGGCGCCTGCAGATATTCGCGATCACCTGGCTGGCCTACGCCGCCTTCTATTTCACCCGCAAGGCCTTTTCCGTCGCCAAGCTCGGCATCGCCGAAGATCCGGACTTCCAGTTGGACAAGATGGCGATGGCCGATCTCGACGCTATCTATCTCGCCGCCTATGCCGTCGGCCAGTTCACCTGGGGCGTGCTGGCCGACCGCTTCGGCCCGCGCATCGTGGTGTTCGGCGGCCTGCTGATCTCCGCACTGGCCGCGCTGGTCATGGGCACCTTCGCCACCCTGCCGATCTTCGCCACCTGCATGGTGGTCCAGGGACTGGCGCAGTCCACCGGCTGGTCGGGGCTGTGCAAGAACATCGGTAGTTTCTTCGCCACCCACGAACGCGGTCGGGTGCTCGGCCTGTGGAGCACCTGCTACGCCTTCGGCGGCCTGGTCGCCTCGCCGTTCGCCGGCTGGTGGGCGTACAGCGTGTTCGGTACCTGGCACGCGGCGTTCTACTCCAGCGCCGCGGTGGTCGGCGGCGTGGCCCTGCTGTTCCTGCTGTTGCAGCGCAACCGCCCGGAAGACGTCGGCCATCCTCCCGTCGAACCGCAGGCCGCGAGCGAAGCCGTGCGCTATGCCGGCTTCAGGCCGGAAGGCGGCAACGGCGGCAGCCTGCAGGTGCTCGCCAAGGTGGTGCGCAACCGCACGGTGCTCTGCCTCGGCCTGGCCTACTTCCTGCTCAAGCCGGCGCGCTACGCGATCCTCCTGTGGGGACCGGTGATCGTCTACGAACGCATGCCGGCGCTCGGCAAGGTCGGCGCGGCGATCGTTCCCACCGCCTTCGAGGTAGCCGGCCTGCTCGGCCCGATCCTGATCGGCTTCGCCTCGGACAAGCTGTTCGGCGCACGGCGCATGCCGGCCTGCGTGATCAGCCTGCTGGCGCTGACCGTCTGCCTGGCGCTGTTCGTCCCGGCGATGACCACCGGCAGCATTCCGATAGTGGTCGGCCTGCTGTTCATGATGGGACTGACCCTGTACGGCCCGGACTCGATGATCTGCGGCTCCGCCGCCATCGACTTCGGCACCAGCGAGGCCGCCGGCACCGCCTCCGGCTTCGTCAATGGCTGCGGTTCGGTGGGCGCGATCCTCGGCGGTCTGTTGCCCGGCTATTTCGACACCTACACGGTGTTCATCGGCTTCACCATCGCAGCCCTGATCGCCACCGCGGTGCTCCTCCCGCACTGGAACAGCCGGCCCGGCGGCGCACGGGAAAGCCTGCGGAATATCCCCAGCCTGGCGGACTTCCGTCCCATCCGCTCCTGACCGTCCGCGGCGGGAACCTCCGCCGCGTCCTTCTCCACGAACCGGGAACCCCCTCATGCATATCGAACGTTTCGAAGTCGTCAAGCGTCGGGCCGAGATGGCCCTGCACGGCAACACGGTCTACATCGGCGGCCAGGTCGCAGACGACCCCAGCGGTGACATCCAGGACCAGACCCGCCAGATCCTGGAGAACATCGACCGGCTGCTCCAGAGCGTTGGCAGCGACCGCGGCCAGGTGCTCTCGGTACGCATACTGCTAGCCCACCGGGAGGACTACGCCGGTCTCAACCAGGTCTGGGACCAGTGGTTTCCCGAAGGCCGGGCGCCGACCCGCGCCTGTAGCCTGGCCGAGTTGATCGACCCGCGCTGGCGGGTGGAAATGATCGTCGTCGCCGCCCGCCCGCAGTGAGAGCACAGCCATGACCTTCCGACCCTTCTGGCTGGACCAGGCCCTACGCTCCGAACATGCGGCACCCTGCCCGCCGCTGGCCGGGGATACCCGCGCCGACGTGTGCATCGTCGGCGGCGGCTACACCGGCCTGTGGACCGCCATCATGCTCAAGGAGCACGATCCCGGGCTCGATGTGGTGCTGGTCGAGGCCGACCTCTGCGGCGCCGGCGCCAGCGGCCGCAACGGCGGCTGCGCGCTGTCCTGGTCGGCCAAGTTCTTCACCCTGGAACGGCTGTTCGGACTAACCGAGGCGATCCGCCTGGTCAAGGCCTCCGAGGACAGCATCCGGGCCATCGGCGCCTTCTGCCAGCGCTACGACGTCGAGGCCGACTACCGGCTGGACGGCACCCTCTATACCGCCACCAACCCGGCCCAGGTCGGCAGCACCGACAGCGTGATCGCCGCTCTGGAGCGCCACGGCATCAACTCCTTCGCCAAGCGCCCGCTGGCCGACGTGCAGCGCCTGGCCGGCTCGCGCAGGCACCTGGAGGGCTGGTTCTCACCGGCTGCCGCGACGGTGCAACCAGGCAAGCTGGTTCGCGGCCTGCGCCGGGTCGCCCTGCAACTGGGGGTACGCCTGTACGAAGGCACGCCGATGCGAGGACTGGAGCACGGCCGCCCGGCGGAAGTGGTCACCCCCCACGGGCGGGTCGTCGCCGGCCGCGTGGTGCTGGCGCTGAACGCCTGGATGGCGAGGGCCTTCCCGCAGTTCGAACGCAGCGTGGCGATCGTCTCCAGCGACATGCTCATCACCGAGCCACGACCGGACCTGTTGCAGGAGATCGGCCTGACCAGCGGGGTCAGCGTGCTCGACTCACGGATCTTCGTGCATTACTACCACAACACCCCGGACGGCCGGCTGATGCTCGGCAAGGGCGGCAACACCTTCGCCTACGGCGGACGCATGCTGCCGGTGTTCGACCGCCCCTCGCCGTATCTCGGACAACTGCGTGGCAGCTTGCGGGAGTTCTTCCCCGAGTTCGCCGAGGTCGCCATCGAGGCCAGCTGGAACGGTCCGTCGGATCGCTCGGTGACCGGCCTGCCGTTCTTCGGCCGGCTCGACGGCCGCGACAATGTGTTCTACGGCTTCGGCTACTCCGGCAGCGGCGTCGGTCCATGCCACATGGGCGGGCAGATCCTTTCTTCGCTGGCGCTCGGCCTGGACAATCCCTGGACCCGTTCGCCGCTGACCCAGGGGCCGCTCGGCCGCTTCCCGCCGGAGCCGATCCGCTATGTCGGTTCGCTGATGGTGCGCAACGCGATCCGTCGCAAGGAGCACGCCGAAGACGCCGGCCGGCGCCCGCGTCATCTCGACGTACGCCTGGCCAGGTTCGCCGCCGCCGCGGGCAAGGCCGACAAGGGTTGAGCCGCTTTCCGGGCGTCTCTTCAGCCCATTCGGGGGCGCCCTTCTTTTTCCTTCGGTTTCGATTTCGCTCAAGCAAAGGTCGTAAAAAGCGCATTTAATTCACCCGTCAGCCTGTGCGAGGCTGTTCCAACCCCTGGCCCAGTTTTCCTTCATGCACCTACCGACGACGCGCACCCTGCCCTACCAGCCTTCCGCCAACCCGGCCGGAACGCCCGCGCGTCTACCCCGCAAGCACAGCCGCTGGCTGGAACTGGAGCCGCTCGCCCTCCCTCTCGAACTGGCCTTCTGGGCGCTCTGGCATTGCCGCCACGCGCGTCCGCCGGACGCTCGTCACGCCTGATATCCCTCCGGCCCCGCGCAACGGCGGGGCCGGCCTGCCGCTTGCATGCCGTTCCGCGACGCTGCCGTCGCCGGAGCGCCGCTGCGAGCGTCGCGACGCTACCGGACAAGACCGACAAGAGAGCCCCATGAACTTCGCCTGCGAACAAGAAGCCCAGGATTTCCTGGCCGCCAACCCCGACATCGAACTCTTCGAACTGTTCATTCTCGACGCCAACGGCGTGCCGCGCGGCAAGCTGCTGCACCGCGACGAGCTGCTGGCCGTCTACCGCAGCGGCCGGCCGCTGCCGAGCACCATCCTCGGGCTGACGATGAACGGCGAGGACGTCGAGGACTCTGGCCTGGTCTGGGACGTCGGCGACATCGACTGCCGCGCCTACCCCCTGTCCGGCAGCCTGGTGCGCCTGCCCTGGCGACAGATCCCGACGGCGGCGGTGCAGGTCAGCATGCACCCGAGCGAGGGCCTGCCCGCCAGCGTCGCCGATCCGCGGCACCTCCTGGTGCGAACCATCGACGCGCTGAAGAGCGAGGGCTATCACCCGGTGATGGCCGCCGAGCTGGAGTTCTACCTGCTCGACCGTGAGCGCGACGCCAACGGCCGCCCGCAACCGGCTCGCGACGCCGATGGCGGCCGCCCGCGGGCGACCCAGGTCTACGGCCTGCGCGAACTGGAGCAGATCGAGCCGTTCCTCGCCGACCTCTATGCCGCCTGCAAGGCGCAGGGCCTGCCGGCACGCACGGCGATCTCGGAATACGCCCCGGGCCAGGTGGAAATCACCCTCGACCACGGCGACGCCCTAGTCGCCATGGACCAGGCGATCCGCTACAAGCGCCTGGTCAAGGGCGTCGCGCACAAGCACGGAATGCTCGCCTGCTTCATGGCCAAGCCGTTCGACGACCTGGCCGGCACCGGCATGCACCTGCACGTCAGCCTGGCCGACGAACAAGGCCACAACCTGTTCGCCAGCGACGACCCCGCCGGCACGCCGTTGCTGCGCCAGGCGGTCGGCGGCATGCTCGCCAGCCTGCTCGACTCGCTCCTGCTGTTCTGTCCCAACGCCAACTCCTACCGGCGCTTCCAGGCCAACAGCTACGCGCCGCTGGCGCAGACCTGGGGCGTCGACAACCGCACCGTGAGCCTGCGCGTGCCGGGCGGCCCGGCCTCCAGTCGGCATATCGAGCACCGCATCTGCGGCGCCGACGCCAACCCCTACCTGGCCGCCGCGGCGCTTCTCGCCGGGGTCCACCGCGGCATCC
Organism: Pseudomonas sp. PS1(2021); assembly: GCF_020405165.1. Classification (NCBI taxonomy): domain Bacteria; kingdom Pseudomonadati; phylum Pseudomonadota; class Gammaproteobacteria; order Pseudomonadales; family Pseudomonadaceae; genus Pseudomonas; species Pseudomonas sp. PS1(2021). The sequence continues at coordinate 2,962,031 of NZ_CP084484.1, forward strand.
GCGAAGGCATCGATCCGGGCGCGCCGGTGGAGGGCAATGGCTACGCCCAGGCCGGCAAGCGCCTGCCCACCGACTGGCTGACCGCCCTCGACGCCCTGCAAGGCTCCGAGTGGGCGCGGGAAGCCTTCGGCGAGCCGTTCCTCGGCGTCTACCTGGCGGTGAAGCGCGCGGAATACCGGCAATTCATGGGCGAGGTCGGCGAGCAGGACTGGCGCTGGTACCTGACCCAGGCCTGAGCCACCCCGGACCCGCCCGCATACGGCGGCGCGCCGGCAGGACGCGCCGCACTGGAACAAGGAATACCCGATGAACGCAGCAATCCATCCCCGTCCGGCCGCGGAACGCGCGCCGTCCTACTACGCCGCCACGCTCAACGAGGAAACCGACTATCCGACCCTGCTGGGCGCGGTGACGGTCGACATCGCCATCATCGGCGGCGGCTTCACCGGCGTCGCCACGGCGGTCGAACTGGCCGAGCGTGGCTACAAGGTAGCCCTGGTCGAGACCCATCGCATCGGCTGGGGCGCCAGCGGGCGCAACGGCGGCCAGGTCACCGGCAGCCTGTCCGGCGACGCGGCGATGCACAAGCAGATGCGCCAATGGCTGGGCGCCGAGGTCGAGGACTTCATCTGGCACCTGCGCTGGCGCGGCCACGAGATCATCCGCCAGCGGGTGGAGAAGTACGGCATCGCCTGCGACCTTCGCCATGGCCACCTGCACGCGGCGATGAAGGCCAGCCACATGGGCGAGCTGCAGGCCTCCTACGAGGAGGCGGTGCGCCGCGGCATGGGCGACCAGGTGGTCCTGTTGGACAAGGCCGGCGTCCAGGCCCACCTGGAGACCGAGCTGTACTGCGGCGCGCTGAAGAACACCCGCAACATGCACCTGCACCCGCTCAACCTGTGCATCGGCGAGGCCAGGGCGGCGGCCGGCCTCGGCGCGCTGATCTTCGAACATTCCGAGGTGCTGGATATCGTCCACGGCCCGCGGCCGGCGGTGATTACCCGCGAGGGAAGGATCGAGGCGCAGCAGATCCTGCTTGCCGGCGATGTCTACCACAAGCTCGAACGCAGGCAGCTCAAGGGGATGATCTTCCCGGCCATGGGCGGAATCGTTACCACCCGGCCGCTGGGCGAGCTGGCACGGGAGATCAACCCGCAGGGGCTGGCGGTCTACGATTGCCGCTTCGTCCTCGATTACTACCGCCCCACCGCCGACGGCCGCCTGCTGTTCGGTGGCGGCGCCAATTACTCGGGCCGCGACTCGCGGGACATCGCCGCCGAGCTGCGGCCATGCATCGAGCGCACCTTCCCGCGCCTGAAGGGCGTGGAGATCGAGTTCCAGTGGAGTTGCGCCATGGGCATCGTGATGAACCGGATCCCCCAGCTCGGCAAGCTCTCCGACAACGTCTGGTACTGCCAGGGCTACTCGGGGCATGGCGTGGCCACCAGCCACATCATGGGCGAGATCATGGCCAAGGCGATGAGCGGGAGCCTGGAGCAGTTCGACACCTTCGCCCGTTGCAAGCACCTCAGGGTGCCGCTGGGCGACCTCTTCGGCAATCCGATGCTGGCCGCCGGGATGTGGTACTACCAGCTCATGGAGAAGCTGCGCTGAAGCGCGAGGGATGGCGGGGTCCGCGGAAGGCCTAGTCGGCCTTCTTGCGGATCCAGTAGAGATAGGTGCCCGCCTCTTCCTGCTGCTCGACCAGCTCGTGGCCGAGGAACACGCAGAACTTGGGGATGTCGCGGCGGGTCGAGGGATCGGTGGCGATCACCTTGAGCAGGCCGCCGGGCGCCAGGTCGCGGACCTTGTTGTGCAGCATCATCACCGGCTCGGGACAGTTCAGGCCGGTGGCGTCGAGAATGGCGTCGACAGAATGGGTCATCGGGAAACTCCGCAACAGAATCCGCGCATTGTCGCGCATGCGGCGCGGCCGGTCACCTGTCCCCGGCCGGAATGCCGCCGCCCCTCAGCGTTCGAGGCGGCGTAGATGGCAGGTCACTTCCTCGCGGTCGTGATACAGCTGCTTGCAGCCGATCGCTACCTTCAGGCCGCGCGCGTCGAAGCTCTCACGCAGGCGCTGGAGGATCTTGCGCACCTCGGCGTAGCGCTGCTTCATCGGCAGCTTGAGGTTGACCACCGCCTCGCGGCAAAGCCCTTCGCCGATCCAGGTCTCGATCAACGCACCGGTGCGTGCCGGCTTCTCGACGATGTCGCAGACCATCCAGTCGACCCGCTGGCGCGGGCGGTACTGGTAGCCGTCGACCTTCTGGTGGTCGACCAGCCCGGAATACATCAGGTTCTCCGCCATCGGCCCGTTGTCCACGGCGGTCACCCGCATCTCCCGGTTAACCAGTTGCCAGGTCCAGCCGCCCGGCGCCGCACCGAGGTCCACGGCGAGCATGTCCGGCGCCAGGCGCTTGTCCCATTCGCTGCGCGGGATGAACTGGTGCCAGGCTTCCTCCAGCTTCAGCGTCGAACGGCTCGGCGCCTCGCGGGGAAACTTCAGGCGCGGGATGCCCATCGGCCAGAGCGCGCTGTTGCGCGGCTCGGCGAGGCCGACGAAGACTTCCCGGCCGGAGCGGAAGGTCAGCAGCAGGCGCGGCAGCGCCGGGTCCTCCTGCAAGCGCCCGGCCTTCACCAGCGCCGCGCGCAGCGGTTTCTCGAACTTGCGGCAGAAGGTCGACACCTCCTTGCCGGCATTGGTGTCCAGCACCTCCAGCCAGAGGCTGCCGCAAACCGGATAACTCGCCAGTTCCGCCAGCAGTACCTCGATGCGCTGGCTTTCCGGCAATTCGATGAAGCCGGGCCCGCGCGCCCACTGGCGCGGGAAGATCAAGTCGGCGAAACGCAGGCGGCGCATCAGGCGCTCGGCGCCGTCGGCGTCCTGGCAGACGAACTCGACGTGGGCGCTGGCCGGCTTGCTCTTGGCATAGCCGGGAATCTCGAGAGTGGCTGCATGCTCGGCGATTTCGGCGCAGACTTCACCTTCGAAGCCTGGCCGGCAGTGCATCAACAGGGTATTCATGGGGTTGTCTCCTTGGCCGCGCACTATAGTGCCGGGCATGCCTCAAGGAACTGCAGCGACCGTTCGTCGGTCCAGTGTATATGGCAGGAGCCCTCGAGCCGGTCTAGCTTGAAGGTTTCGAACAACGCTATCCCAAAGTCTGACTCTCGCCAGCGGCCGGTACCGATGGGATCGGGCCACCGCGCATTACCGAGGTAACGGCACCCTGGCGTCCGCGGACGCCGCGGGTCCCGGGCGAAGCCAGGCACTATCGGCTCGACGACGGGCCTGGCGTCAGGACGAGGCCAGGCCCGCCGCCCCCGGGCCCGCCGTGAGGAAATCAGAAATGCCTGCTTTGGACAGCCTGAAAACCCTTCGCAGTCTCGCTGTGGACGGCAAGACCTACCACTACTACAGCCTCCCGGAAGCCGCCCGGACCCTGGGCGATCTCGGCAAGCTGCCGATGTCGCTGAAGGTCCTGCTGGAAAACCTCCTGCGCTGGGAGGACGGCAGCACCGTCACCGGCGACGACCTCAAGGCCCTCGCCGGCTGGCTCAGGGAGCGCCGTTCCGACCGCGAGATCCAGTACCGCCCGGCGCGGGTCCTGATGCAGGACTTCACCGGGGTTCCCGCGGTGGTCGACCTGGCCGCCATGCGCGCGGCCATGGCCAAGGCCGGCGGCGACCCGCAGAAGATCAACCCACTGTCGCCGGTGGACCTGGTCATCGACCACTCGGTGATGGTCGACAAGTTCGCCAGCGAATCGGCCTTCGAACAGAACGTCGAGATCGAGATGCAGCGCAACGGCGAACGCTACGCCTTCCTGCGCTGGGGCCAGAACGCCTTCGACAACTTCAGCGTGGTACCGCCGGGCACCGGCATCTGCCACCAGGTCAACCTGGAGTACCTGGGCCGCACGGTCTGGACCAAGGACGAGGATGGCAGGACCTACGCCTTCCCCGACACCCTGGTCGGCACCGACTCCCACACCACCATGATCAACGGCCTCGGCGTGCTCGGCTGGGGCGTCGGCGGCATCGAGGCGGAAGCCGCCATGCTCGGCCAGCCGGTATCGATGCTGATCCCCGAGGTCATCGGCTTCAAGCTCACCGGCAAGCTGCGCGAGGGCATCACCGCCACCGACCTGGTGCTGACCGTCACGCAGATGCTGCGCAAGAAGGGCGTGGTGGGGAAATTCGTCGAGTTCTACGGCGACGGCCTGGCCGACCTGCCCCTGGCGGACCGCGCCACCATCGCCAACATGGCCCCGGAATACGGCGCCACCTGCGGCTTCTTCCCGGTGGACGAGATCACCCTCGGCTACCTGCGCCTGTCCGGACGTCCGGAAAGCACGGTCAAGCTGGTCGAGGCCTACAGCAAGGAACAGGGCCTGTGGCGCGAGAAGGGCCACGAGCCGGTGTTCACCGACACCCTGCACCTGGACATGGGCGAAGTCGAGGCCAGCCTGGCCGGACCGAAGCGCCCGCAGGACCGCGTGGCCCTGCAGAACGTCGCCAGCGCCTTCAACGAGTTCCTCGGCCTGCAACTGCATCCCTCCAGCACCGAAGAAGGCCGCCTGCTCAGCGAGGGCGGCGGCGGCACCGCGGTCGGCGCCAACGCCGCCTTCGGCGAGATCGACTACCAGCACGACGGCCAGACCCACCGCCTGAAGAACGGCGCGGTGGTGATCGCCGCCATCACCTCCTGCACCAACACCTCCAACCCCAGCGTGATGATGGCCGCCGGCCTGCTGGCGAAGAAGGCGGTGGAAAAAGGCCTGCAACGCAAGCCCTGGGTGAAGAGTTCGCTGGCGCCGGGCTCCAAGGTGGTCACCGACTACTTCAAGGCTGCCGGCCTGACCCGCTACCTCGACGAACTCGGCTTCGACCTGGTCGGCTACGGCTGCACCACCTGCATCGGCAACTCCGGCCCGCTGCTGGAGCCGATCGAGAAAGCCATCCAGCAGGCCGACCTGACCGTCGCCTCGGTACTCTCCGGCAACCGCAACTTCGAAGGCCGCGTGCACCCGTTGGTGAAGACCAACTGGCTGGCCTCGCCGCCGCTGGTGGTGGCCTACGCCCTGGCCGGCAGCGTGCGGATCAACCTCAGCGAGGAACCGCTGGGCACCGGCAAGGACGGCCAGCCGGTCTACCTGAAGGACATCTGGCCGAGCCAGAAGGAAATCGCCGAGGCGATCCAGAAGGTCGACACCGAGATGTTCCACAAGGAGTACGCCGAGGTCTTCGCCGGCGACGAGAAATGGCAGGCGATCCAGGTGCCGCAGTCGGACACCTACGAGTGGCAGGCCGACTCCACCTACATCCAGCATCCACCCTTCTTCGAACACATCGCCGAGGCGCCGCCGGCCATCGCCGACGTCGAGCAGGCGCGGGTGCTGGCGGTGCTGGGCGACTCGGTGACCACCGACCACATCTCCCCTGCCGGCAACATCAAGGCCGACAGCCCGGCCGGCCGCTACCTGCGCGAGCACGGCGTGGAACCGAAGGACTTCAACTCCTACGGCTCCCGTCGCGGCAACCATGAGGTGATGATGCGCGGCACCTTCGCCAACATCCGCATCAAGAACGAGATGCTCGGCGGCGAGGAAGGCGGCAATACCCTGTACGTGCCCAGCGGCGAGAAACTGGCGATCTACGACGCGGCCATGCGTTACCAGGAGGACGGCACCCCGCTGGTGATCGTCGCCGGCAAGGAATACGGCACCGGCTCGTCGCGCGACTGGGCGGCCAAGGGTACCAACCTGCTGGGCGTGAAGGCGGTGATCGCGGAGAGCTTCGAGCGCATCCACCGCTCCAACCTGGTCGGCATGGGCGTGCTGCCGTTGCAGTTCGAGAACGGCCAGGACCGCAAGAGCCTGAAGCTGACCGGCAAGGAGGTGCTGAACATCCGCGGCCTCGGCGGCGAACTCAAGCCGCACATGCCGCTCAGCGTGGAAGTGACCCGCGAGGACGGCAGCCAGGACAGCTTCAAGGTCCTCTGCCGCATCGACACCCTCAACGAGGTCGAGTATTTCAAGGCCGGCGGCATCCTCCACTACGTGCTGCGCAGCATGCTCTGAGGCAGCGGCGGTACGCGCGGAGGGGTGGCTTCGGCCACCCCTTTTTCATTCCGGCGCCCGGGGCCGCGGGCGCTTCGCAGGGCGAACGACGCCCCGGCGTCATCCGCCGATACCCCGCAGGACCGGCGGATGGCCGCCTCGCGCTTATCCGCCAGGCCCCTCCCCAGCCCATGCGCGCCGCCGGGAACGACACGAAACCGTAACGCATTGACCTCCATCAGCGAATCCGCCATCTATCCGACCACGTGGTCGGTTCTCATGCTTTGGGTCAATAGCTATCTGTTTTTCCTCGTGAAAGCATTCACAAATCCCTCATGTGAAAGGCGTTTTCGCCGATGCAGAGGTAAATGCTTCACTTGTTTTGGAAGGCCCATGCGCAACAATCAGCCCATCACCCAGCACGAGCGCGTCTATCCGGCGGAACAACGCCTGATCACCACCACCAATCTCAAAGGCATCATCACCTACTGCAACGAAGCCTTCATCGACATCAGCGGCTTCAGTCGCGAGGAGCTGATGTCCGCGCCGCACAACCTGATCCGTCACCCCGACGTCCCGCCGGCGGTGTTCGCCCACATGTGGACCACCCTCAAAGCCGGCCGCCCGTGGATGGGGATCGTCAAGAACCGCTGCAAGAACGGCGACCACTACTGGGTCAGCGCCTATGTCACGCCGATCTACGACCAGGGCGCGGTGGTCGGCTACGAGTCGGTGCGGGTCAAGCCGACCGCCGAACAGATCCAGCGCGCCGAGGCCCTCTACCGTCGCCTCGGCGCCGGCAAGCCGGCGATCCCCCGGCGCGACCGCTGGCTGCCGGTACTGCTCGACTGGCTGCCGTTCATCCTGATCAGCCAGATCGGCTTCCTCATCGGTATCTGGCTGAACTCCTGGTGGGGCTTCATCCTCGCCGGCCTGCTCGCCGTTCCGCTCGGCCTGGCCGGACTGTGCTGGCAGAAGCGCGGGCTGAAGCGCCTGATGCGGCTCGCCGAACAGACCACCTCCGACCCGCTGATCGCGCAGATGTACACCGACAGCCGCGGCGACCAGGCGCGCCTGGAAATGGCCATCCTCAGCCAGGACGCGCGCCTGAAGACCTGCCTGACGCGCCTGCAGGACACCGCCGAATACCTCACCGAACAGGCGCGCCAGGCCGACACCCTGGCCCACCACAGCTCCGCCGGTCTGGAACAGCAGCGCGCAGAGACCGAACAGGTGGCCACCGCGGTCAACGAGATGGCCGCCACCACCCAGGAAGTGGCGAACAATGTCCAGTTGACCGCCGACGCCACACAGAAGGCCAACGAACTGACCTCGCGCGGCCGCGACATCGCCGCGGAGACGCGCAACGCCATCCAGCGCCTGTCGGAGTCGGTGGGCGAGACCGGGGCCGCGGTGAGTCGCCTGGCCCAGGACAGCAACGAGATCGGCGGCGTGGTCGATGTGATCAAGGGCATCGCCGACCAGACCAACCTGCTCGCTCTCAACGCCGCCATCGAGGCGGCGCGGGCCGGCGACCAGGGACGCGGCTTCGCCGTGGTGGCCGACGAAGTGCGCTCGCTGGCGCAACGCACCGCGGCCTCCACCGAGCAGATCCACCATCTGATCGCCAAGTTGCAGAACACCGCCAACGATGCGGTACATACCATGGAGAGCGGCCTGCAGCAGGCCGAAGCCGGGGTCCAGCGGGTGCTGGAAGCCGACAGCGCGCTGGTCGGCATCAGCGAGGCGGTCAGCAACATCACCGAGATGACCACCCAGATCGCCGCCGCCGCGGAGGAACAGAGCGCGGTGGCCGAGGAAATCAACCGCAACATCAGCACCATCGCCGCCCTGGCCGAGCAGACCTCCGACGAGGCGCTGCGCACGGCGAAACTGAGCGAGGAACTGACCACCACCGCGCAGAGCCAGTATTCCCTGGTCGAGCGCTTCAACCGCTGAGATCAGGCCGCGGGGAGGAAGCTCCCCGCGCCTGCCGTCACTTGAAGTCCCATTGCATCTGCGCCGGGATGCTCACCGCGCTTGACGACTGCACGCAGACGTCGAGGTAGTCGGTGAAGCGCGGCGGCGCGGAGATCCCCTCCTCAAGCAGACGGCTGTTGTCGAACAGGTAGTTGAGGTCGGCAAAGCCGCTGTACAAGCGCAACGCGCGCAGGACCAGACGCGGATTGGCCGGGCCGATGCGCGACTCGAAGCTCTTCGCCAGTTCCTTGAGGTCGTCCACCTCCACCTTGCGGTAGCGCTCGCCTACCGGCGCCGCCCCGTTGGCGCGGGCGAAGGCCTCGTCGATCTCGCCGAAGGTGCAGGCCGCGCGATGGCCGGCGGAGATATGATAGAGGCTGTGCCCCAGGCACGGCTTCAGCGCCAGGCCGATCAGCGCCTCGGCGCAGTAGTCGACCGGAATCACGTCGATCTGCTCGTCCAGGCCGCAGGTGAAGCTTTCCAGGGCGAAGCCCATGCGGAAGACCCAGAAGATGCTGCCGGAGGCCTGGCAGCCAAGGGTACGGTGGCCCACCACGATGGATGGCCGCGCCACCACCAGGGGCAGGCCCGGCAGTTCCTCGCGCATGCGCCGCTCGATTTCCGCCTTGGACGCGGTGTAGTCCACCAGTTGCTGCTCCGCCGCCGGGAATTCCCAGGACTCGCTGATCGGCGACTCTCGCTGCGGTCCGCAGCACATCGCGGTACCGACGTGGAGGAAACGCTTCAGTCGCTTCGAACGGCTCAGCACGTCGGCGAAGGCGAAAGTGCCGTCGACGTTGACCGGCCAGATGGTCGGGTTCTTCGAGAACGACGCCACGGCGGCGCAATTGATCACCCGCTCCACCTGCATCAGGCGCGGCGTCTCGCGGGCCAGCCAGGAGGTGTCGAGGAAATCGCCGCAGAGGATCTGCTCCGCCCGCAGTGCCAGGCAGTCGGCTTCGTCGACGCCATGCATCAGCAGGTTGCCGCGCAGGCGTTCGAGCCCCTGCTGGCGGGATTCGGCGCGGACCAGGAAGGACAGGTTGGCGCCGTGCCCGGCGGCGATCAGCTGGGCGGCGACCGAACCGCCGAGAAAGCCGGTGGCCCCCGTCAGCAGGATGCGTTCGCGGGTATCGATAGCGGTGATCTGCTCACCGTCGGCATGCATGTTCATGTCTTCCCCCCTCAGAGAAGTCAGTCGCCCACGCCTCGATGCGAGGGTGGTTGCGCCGCAGCTTATGAGGGGATGCCTTAAGGAACCGTTAATGGCCCTGGAGCCCGCGAAGGAAGCCGGCCACCTCCCGCGCCGTTGCCGCCAGGTGCTGCTCGTGGGTCAGGCCGGAGGCCTTCAGCGGCTTGAGGTCGTGGTCCGCCGCGGCCAGCCAGTGCAGGCGGATCGTCGGCGCCAGCGCATAGCCCGCCACCGCCTCGCGGTTGCCCAGGGCGTCGCGCTCGCCCTGGACGATCAGGGTCGGCGTGCGCAGCCCGGCGAGGTGCGCGACCCGCGGCTTCTCCGGCTTGCCGGCGGCGTAGAACGGGTAGCCGAGGCAGACCAGGGCATCCGCGCCCAGCTCGTCGGCCAGCAGGCTGGCCATGCGCCCGCCCATCGACTTGCCGCCCAGGGCCAAGGGCCCGTCCAGGGTCTCGCGGACCTGCGCATGGACTCGCCGCCAGCAGTCGAGCAACTGCGCCTGCGGATTCGGCGGACGCTTGCGGCCGTCCTCGCGGCGCTGGGCCATGTAGGGAAACTCGAAGCGCGCGACGGCGATGCCCTGGGCGGCGAGCAGTTCGGCGATGCGCTCCATGAACGGGCTGTCCATCGGCGCCCCGGCGCCATGGGCGAGAATCAGGGTGGCCGACAGCGAGCCGGCCGGGCGGTTCCATTTCAGCGACAACTTGCCACACCTCGTATGCAGTGGGGGTCGGGAAGCCAATTGATCCCGATCAATATTTCATAACGCCCCATTATCCATGCTTCCTCTCGCTAATTACGCCAATTAGACCAGCCCCAATGGGGGGACGCCCGGCATCCCAACTGCCGGAAAAAGCCATAGCGTATAACCGTGGATGGAAGCCCATAGCATGAGCACCACTAACCCAGAGTCCGCCTATAACTACAAGGTGGTCCGCCAATTCGCCATCATGACCGTGGTCTGGGGCATCGTCGGCATGACCGTCGGTGTCCTGATCGCCGCCCAGCTGGTATGGCCCGACCTGAACTTCGGCTTGCCGTGGACGAGCTTCGGCCGCCTGCGCCCGCTGCACACCAACGCGGTGATCTTCGCCTTCGGCGGTTGCGCACTGTTCGCCACCAGCTACTACGCGGTGCAGCGCACCTGCCAGGTGCGACTGTTCTCCGACACCCTCGCCTCCTTCACCTTCTGGGGCTGGCAACTGGTGATCCTGCTGGCCGCCATCAGCCTGCCGCTGGGCTACACCTCGTCCAAGGAGTACGCCGAGCTGGAATGGCCGATCGACATCCTGATCACAGTGGTCTGGGTCGCCTACGCGGTGGTGTTCTTCGGCACCCTGGTCAAGCGCAAGGTCAAGCACATCTATGTGGGCAACTGGTTCTTCGGCGGGTTCATCCTCACCGTCGCCATGCTCCACGTGGTGAACAACCTCGAGCTGCCGGTGACCTTCACCAAGTCCTACTCGCTGTACGCCGGCGCCACCGACGCCATGGTCCAGTGGTGGTACGGGCATAACGCCGTGGGCTTCTTCCTCACCGCCGGCTTCCTCGGCATGATGTACTACTTCGTGCCCAAGCAGGCGGAGCGTCCGGTCTACTCCTACCGCCTGTCCATCGTCCACTTCTGGGCGCTGATCGCGGTGTACATCTGGGCCGGCCCGCACCACCTGCACTACACCGCGCTGCCGGACTGGGCGCAGTCGCTGGGCATGGTGATGTCGCTGATCCTCCTGGCGCCGAGCTGGGGCGGCATGATCAACGGCATGATGACCCTCTCGGGCGCCTGGCATAAGCTGCGCAGCGACCCGATCCTGCGCTTCCTGGTGGTGTCCCTGGCGTTCTACGGCATGTCCACCTTCGAAGGCCCGATGATGGCGATCAAGACCGTCAACGCCCTCTCCCACTACACCGACTGGACCATCGGCCACGTCCACGCCGGCGCCCTCGGCTGGGTCGCGATGGTTTCCATCGGCTCGCTCTACCACCTGATCCCGAAGGTCTTCGGCCGCGAGAAGATGTACAGCCTGGGCCTGATCAACGCGCACTTCTGGCTGGCCACCATCGGTACCGTGCTTTACATCGCCTCGATGTGGGTCAACGGCATCACCCAGGGCCTGATGTGGCGCGCGGTCAACGAGGACGGCACCCTGACCTACTCCTTCGTCGAAGCGCTGGCCGCCGGCCACCCCGGCTTCATCGTGCGCATGCTCGGCGGTTTCATCTTCCTGCTCGGCATGTTCCTGATGGCCTACAACACCTGGCGCACCGTCAGTGCCGCCAAGCCGGCCGAATACGAAGCCGCCGCACAGATCGCCTGAGGAGCCGAGCATGAAACACGAAATACTCGAGAAGAACGTCGGCCTGCTGGCGCTATGCATGGCCGTGGCCGTGAGCATCGGCGGCCTGACCCAGATCGTGCCGCTGTTCTTCCAGGACGTGACCAACACCCCGGTCGAAGGCATGAAGCCCTATACCGCGCTGCAACTGGAAGGCCGCGACATCTATATCCGCGAAGGCTGCGTCGGCTGCCACTCGCAGATGATCCGTCCGTTCCGCGCCGAAACCGAACGCTACGGCCACTACTCGGTGGCCGGCGAGAGCGTCTGGGACCACCCCTTCCTGTGGGGTTCCAAGCGTACCGGTCCGGACCTGGCCCGCGTCGGTAGCCGCTACTCCGACGACTGGCACCGCGCACACCTGTTCAACCCGCGCAACGTGGTGCCCGAGTCGAAGATGCCGGCCTACCCATGGCTGGTGGAGAACAAGCTCGACGGCAAGGACATCGAGAAGAAGCTCGAAGTGATGCGCACCCTCGGCGTGCCCTATACCGACGAAGACATCAAGGGCGCCAAGGACTCGCTGAAAGGCAAGACCGAGATGGACGCCGTGGTCGCCTACCTGCAGGTGCTCGGCACCTCGATCAAGAACAAACGGTGACGGCAATGGATATCGGGACGCTGCGAGGACTCGGCACGCTGCTGATCATGGTCGCCTTCATCGGTCTGGTGATCTGGGCCTACAGCGGCAAACGCAAGAAGAGCTTCGACGAAGCGACGATGCTGCCCTTCGCAGACGATCCCGAAGCCAAAAAGCACGTCGAGCAAGCTTCTAGGAGTAACAAAGAATGACCACCTTCTGGAGTCTGTACATCACAGCTCTTACCGTCGGTACCTTGATCGCCCTGCTCTGGCTGGTCTTCGCCACCCGCAAGGGCGAGGCCAAGGGTACTACCGAAAAGACCATGGGCCACTCCTACGACGGCATCGAGGAGTACGACAACCCGCTGCCGAAGTGGTGGTTCATGCTGTACATCGGCACCATCGTCTTCTCCGTCGGCTACCTGGTCCTGTACCCGGGCCTGGGTAACTGGAAAGGCGTGCTGCCGGGCTACGAGGGCGGCTGGACCCAGGACAAGCAGTGGGAACGCGAGATGAACATCGCCCAGGAGAAGTACGGGCCGATCTTCGCCAAGTACGCCGCCATGCCCATCGAGGAAGTGGCCAAGGACGAGCACGCCATGAAGATGGGCAGCCGCATGTTCGCCACCTACTGCTCGATCTGCCACGGTTCCGACGCCAAGGGCGCCCTCGGCTTCCCCAACCTGGCCGACAACGAGTGGCGCTGGGGCGGTGACCCGCAGAGCATCGAGACCACCATCCTCGGCGGTCGCCACGCGATCATGGCGGCCTGGGGCGACATCCTCGGCGAAGACGGGGTGAAGAACGTCGCCGCCTACGTCCGCACCGAACTCGCCGGGCTGAAGCTGCCGGAAGGCACCAAGGCCGACGTCGAGGCCGGCAAGCAGATCTTCTCGGTCAACTGCGTCGCCTGCCACGGCCCGGAAGGCAAGGGTACCGCCCTGGTCGGCGCGCCGAACCTGACCAACCCCGGCGCGTTCATCTACGGCTCCAGCTACGCCCAGCTCCAACAAACCATCCGCCATGGCCGCCAGGGCCAGATGCCGGCCCAGGAGCCATACCTGGGCAAGGAAAAGGTGCACATCCTGGCCGCCTACATCTACAACCTGTCGCACAACCAGGGCAGCAACTGACCCCTCCCCCCACCCGCGCCCTCCCGGGCGCGGGTCCTTCCCCCGGTCTCAGACCTTAGTCCCAGGCGGCGCGACGAAGTGTCGCACCAGCGGACGCCTTTCCTACCCTTCCTTTTCAATCGCGTCTAAGCTGCTCTGCATTCGTCCCTCTCCGGCAGAGCGACGGGACACCTAACTTCACCGGCCGAACCCACTCGTCCGGATAGCGCCAGAAAGCCATACGGCCGCCTTGGAAAGCGCTCTGAAGCAGGCATCAAACTGGCGTCGCCCCTGGCCTGGCGCGTTGCAATGCCCACCCGCTTTCTCCATACTTGCCGCCGATTTTTTGTCCCTAAAAAAGTCCATTAACCGTGGAACCCCTAGCATGAGCACAGCAATCAGTCAGACTGCTTATAACTATAAGGTGGTCCGCCAGTTCGCCGTTATGACGGTGGTCTGGGGGGTCATTGGAATGGGTCTCGGTGTCCTGATCGCCGCCCAACTGGTATGGCCCGAATTGAACTTCGACCTGCCGTGGACGAGCTTCGGCCGCCTTCGCCCCCTGCACACCAACGCGGTGATCTTCGCCTTCGGTGGGTGCGCCCTCTTCGCCACCTCGTACTACGTGGTGCAACGTACCTCGCAAGCCCGACTGATTTCAGACACGCTGGCGGCCTTCACCTTCTGGGGTTGGCAGGCCGTGATCGTGGGCGCCGTGCTGACCCTGCCGCAGGGTTTCACCACCTCCAAGGAATACGCCGAACTGGAATGGCCGCTGGCCATCCTCCTGGCGATCGTCTGGATCACCTACGCGATCGTGTTCTTCGGCACCATCGTCAAGCGCAAGGTCAAGCACATCTATGTGGGCAACTGGTTCTACGGTGCCTTCATCCTGGTGACGGCGATGCTGCATATCGTCAACCACATGTCGCTGCCGGTGAGCTGGTTCAAGTCCTACTCCGCCTACTCCGGCGCCACCGATGCGATGGTCCAGTGGTGGTACGGGCACAACGCCGTGGGCTTCTTCCTGACCACCGGCTTCCTCGGCATGATGTACTACTTCGTGCCCAAGCAGGCCGAGCGTCCGGTCTATTCCTATCGCCTGTCCATCGTCCACTTCTGGGCGCTGATCTCCCTGTACATCTGGGCCGGCCCGCACCACCTGCACTACACCGCGCTGCCGGACTGGGCGCAGTCGCTGGGCATGGTGATGTCGCTGATCCTCCTGGCACCGAGCTGGGGCGGCATGATCAACGGCATGATGACCCTCTCCGGCGCCTGGCATAAGCTGCGCACCGACCCGATCCTGCGCTTCCTGGTGGTGTCCCTGGCCTTCTACGGCATGTCCACCTTCGAAGGCCCGATGATGGCGATCAAGACCGTCAACGCCCTCTCCCACTACACCGACTGGACCATCGGCCACGTGCACGCCGGCGCCCTCGGCTGGGTGGCGATGATCTCCATCGGCTCGCTCTACCACCTGATCCCGAAAGTCTTCGGTCGCCCGCAGATGCACAGCATCGGCCTGATCAACGCGCACTTCTGGCTGGCCACCATCGGCACCGTGCTGTACATCGCCTCGATGTGGGTCAACGGCATCACCCAGGGCCTGATGTGGCGCGCGGTCAACGAGGACGGCACCCTGACCTACTCCTTCGTTGAAGCACTGGTCGCAAGCCACCCGGGCTTCATCGTGCGCATGATCGGCGGTGGTTTCTTCCTCACCGGCATGCTGCTGATGGCCTACAACACCTGGCGCACCGTGCGTGCTGCCAAGCCGGCCGAATACGAAGCCGCCGCGCAGATCGCCTGAGGAGCCCGACGTAAATGAAGAACCACGAAATACTCGAGAAGAACGTCGGCCTGCTGGCCATCTTCATGGTGATCGCCGTCAGCATCGGCGGCCTGACCCAGATCGTTCCGCTGTTCTTCCAGGACGTGACCAATACCCCGGTCGAAGGCATGAAGCCGCGTACCGCCCTGGAACTGGAAGGTCGCGACATCTACATCCGCGAAGGCTGCGTCGGCTGCCACTCGCAGATGGTCCGTCCGTTCCGTGCCGAGACCGAACGCTACGGCCATTACTCGGTCGCCGGTGAAAGCGTCTGGGACCACCCGTTCCTGTGGGGTTCCAAGCGTACCGGCCCGGACCTGGCCCGCGTCGGCGGCCGTTACTCCGACGACTGGCACCGCGCGCACCTGTACAACCCGCGCAACGTGGTGCCCGAGTCGAAGATGCCTGCCTACCCGTGGCTGGTAGAGAACAAGCTTGATGGCAAGGACACCGCCACCAAGATGGAAGTCCTGCGCAAGCTGGGCGTGCCTTACACCGACGAGGACATCGCCGGTGCACGTGAAGCCGTGAAGGGCAAGACCGAGATGGACGCCCTGGTGGCGTTCCTTCAAGGCCTGGGAACCTCTATCAAGAGCAAACGGTGAGTGTGATGGATATCGGGACTCTGCGTGGACTGGGCACCGTGGTGATCATGGTCGCCTTCATCGGCCTGGTGATCTGGGCCTACAGCGGCAAGCGCAAGAAAAGCTTCGACGAAGCGACGATGCTGCCCTTCGCAGACGATCCCGAAGCCAAAAAGCACGTCGAGCAAGCTTCTAGGAGTAACAAAGAATGACGACCTTCTGGAGTCTGTACATTACAGCTCTCACCCTCGGCACCCTGCTGGCGCTGACCTGGCTGATCTTCGCCACCCGCAAGGGCCAGCGCAGCAGCACCACCGACGAGACCGTGGGCCACTCCTACGACGGCATCGAGGAGTACGACAACCCGCTGCCGAAGTGGTGGTTCATGCTGTTCGTCGGCACCCTGGTGTTCGCCGTGGGCTACCTGGCCCTGTACCCGGGCCTGGGCACCTGGAAAGGCCTGATGCCGGGCTACCAGTCCGCCGACGAATTCGCCGACAAGGAAAAAGGCTGGACCGGCGTCCACCAGTGGGAAAAGGAAATGGCCAAGGCCGACGAGAAATACGGCCCGATCTTCGCCAAGTTCGCCGCGATGCCCATCGAGGAAGTCGCCAAGGATCCGCAGGCGGTGAAAATGGGCGGTCGCCTGTTCGCCTCCAACTGCTCGATCTGCCACGGCTCCGACGCCAAGGGCGCCTACGGCTTCCCCAACCTGACCGACGCCGACTGGCGCTGGGGCGGCGAGCCGGAAACCATCAAGACCACCATCATGGCTGGCCGCCACGCCGCCATGCCGGCCTGGGGTGAAGTGATCGGCGAGGAAGGCGTGAAGAACGTCGCCGCTTTCGTCCTCACCCAGATGGATGGCCGCAAGCTGCCGGAAGGCGCCAAGGCGGACATCGAGGCCGGCAAGCAGGTCTTCGCTACCACCTGCGTCGCCTGCCACGGTCCGGAAGGCAAGGGCACCCCGGCGATGGGCGCTCCCGATCTGACCCACCCCGGCGCGTTCATCTACGGCTCCAGCTTCGCGCAACTGCAGCAGACCATCCGCTACGGTCGCCAGGGTGTGATGCCGGCGCAACAGGAACACCTGGGCAACGACAAGGTGCACCTGCTGGCCGCCTACGTATACAGCCTGTCGCACGGCGAGAAGAGCGCCGAATAAGCGCTCCCTCCCCCACGACCCAGACGGCGCCGGCAACCCCGGCGCCGTTTTATTTTGTGCAAAAGAAAAGCGCGAATGGGACAATACGCGACCAAAAGTCGCACAGTTACCGCAAAAAGCCTGATAGATCAGGCGTATAATCAGTAGGCGTGCAACTATTTTCTGACCCTGTCGGCATGTACCGGCCGGGCGCCCCCCACTGCCGTGGTACGCACTGATGAGCAAACAGATTCCCGTTCAAGACGTCACCCCGCCTGCCAAGGGCGACACCAATAACAACGATCTCTACGCCAAGCGCGAGAAGATCTACACCCGGGCCTTCACCGGTATCTTCCGCCGACTGCGCATGGTGGGCGGTGCGGCGCTCTTCCTCCTCTACTTCGGTACCGTCTGGCTCAACTGGAGCGGCCGCCAGGCCGTCTGGTGGGACCTGCCCGAGCGCAAGTTCTACATCTTCGGCGCCACCTTCTGGCCGCAGGACTTCATGCTGCTTTCCTGGCTGCTGATCGTCTGCGCCTTCGGCCTGTTCTTCATCACCGTGTTCGCCGGTCGCGTCTGGTGTGGCTATACCTGCCCGCAGAGCGTGTGGACCTGGATCTACATGTGGTGCGAGAAGGTCACCGAAGGCGACCGCAACCAGCGCATCAAGCTGGACAAGGCTCCGATGAGCGGCAACAAGCTGCTGCGCAAGACCGCCAAGCACAGCCTGTGGCTGCTGATCGGCCTGGTCACCGGCCTGACCTTCGTCGGCTACTTCTCGCCGATCCGCGAGCTGATTCCCGAGCTGCTCACCGGCCAGGCCGACGGCTGGGCCTACTTCTGGGTCGGCTTCTTCACCCTGGCCACCTACGGCAACGCCGGCTGGCTGCGCGAGCAGGTGTGCATCTACATGTGCCCCTACGCGCGCTTCCAGAGCGTGATGTTCGACAAGGACACCCTGATCGTCTCCTACGATCCGCGTCGTGGCGAGAAGCGCGGCCCGCGCAAGAAGTCCCTCGACTACAAGGCCCAGGGCCTGGGCGACTGCATCGACTGCACGATGTGCGTGCAGGTCTGCCCGACCGGCATCGACATCCGCGACGGCCTGCAGATCGAGTGCATCGGCTGCGCGGCGTGCATCGACGCCTGCGACAGCATCATGGAGAAGATGAACTACCCGAAAGGGCTGATCAGCTACACCACCGAGCACAACCTCAACGGCCAGAAGACCCACCTGGCCCGGCCGCGCCTGATCGGCTACGCCATCGCCCTGGTGCTGATGATCTCCGCCCTGATCACCGCGGTGGTCCTGCGTCCGCTGGTCGGCTTCGACGTCAGCAAGGACCGCGTGCTCTACCGCGAGAACGAACTCGGCCGCATCGAGAACGTGTACAGCCTGAAGATCATGAACAAGGATCAGCAGGACCACACCTACATCCTCGGCGCCAAGGGTCTCGAAGGCCTGACCCTGGAAGGCCGGCGCGAGCTGAAGGTGGCGGCGGGCGACATCCTCAACCTGCCGATGGAACTGTCCATCGAGCCGGAGAAGCTGCCTTCGACCACCAACGAGATCGTCTTCACCATCGAGTCGGCCGACGACCCGAGCATCCATAAAGAAGCGAAGAGTCGCTTCATTGGCCCACGCACCCGTTGAGTAACTTGAGCATGCAGTCCGAGACCCACCCTCAACCCTGGTACAAACACTTCTGGGCCTGGTTCATCGTGGCCCTCCTGGCGACCTCGGTGGTGCTCGGGCTGAGCCTGGTCACCATCGCGGTGCGCAACCAGGACACCCTGGTCACCGACAACTACTACGAGGCCGGCAAGGGCATCAACCGCTCCCTGGAACGCGAGAACCTGGCCGTACGCCTGCAGGTGCACGCCAAGGTCAAGGTCGACGACCTGACCGGCGAAGTCGAAGTGCGCCTGACCGGCAACAGCCGTCCGGATCGGCTCACCCTCAACCTGATCTCGCCGACCCAGCCGGAGAAGGACCGCCGCGTGGAGCTGCTGCGCAGCAACTCCGACCGCGAGCGCTACGTCGGGCAACTGACCGACGCCGTCGAGGGCCGTCGCTTCGTCGAACTGCTCGGCCAGGAAGGCAGCGGCCAGTGGCGTCTTTTCGAGGAAGAGGTGGTATCGCCGACCGTGGTCATGGAGCTGGGTGACGAACCGCTCCAGGGAGCAGAAGCGAAGCGCCCATGAGCGCCCCCCTGCCCTGCTACCACTGCGGCTTGCCGGTCCCCGCCGGCAGCCGCTTCGAGGCCCGCGTACTCGGCGAGACGCGGGCCATGTGCTGTCCGGGCTGCCAGGCGGTGGCCGAGGCCATCGTCGCCGGCGGCCTGGAAAGCTACTACCGGCACCGCAGCGAAAACGCCGCCAATCCCGAAGCCTTGCCCAAGGCGCTCAGCGAAGAGTTGCAGCTCTACGACCGCCCGGACGTACAGGGCGGCTTCGTCCGCCATGGGGGCGAGCTGGCGGAAACCAGCCTGATGATCGAAGGCATCAGTTGCGCCGCCTGCGGCTGGCTGATCGAGAAGCACCTGCGCCAGTTGCCTGGCGTGGCCGAGGCGCGGCTCAACCTGTCCAACCATCGCCTGCACGTGCGCTGGCAGGACAGCCAGCTGCCGCTCAGCCAGTTGCTCGGCGAACTGCGCCAGATCGGCTATGCCGGCCATCCCTTCCAACCCGACCGCGCCACCGAGCGCCTGGCCATGGAGAACCGCCGCGCCCTGCGCCAGCTCGGTGTCGCCGGGCTGCTGTGGATCCAGGTGATGATGGCGGTAATGGCGACCTGGCCGGAATTCAACCTCGATCTTTCCGCCGGCATGGACCGCATCCTGCGCTGGGTCAGCCTGATCCTCACCACGCCGATCGTCTTCTACTGCTGCGGCCAGTTCTTCCGTGGCGCCCTGCGCGACCTGCGCACCCGCCACCTGACCATGGACGTCTCGGTGTCGCTGGCGATCGGCGGCGCCTACGTCGCCGGCATCTGGTCGACGATCACCGGCCAGGGCGAGCTGTATTTCGACGCGGTCGGCATGTTCGCCCTGTTCCTCCTCGCCGGCCGCTACCTCGAACGCCGCGCGCGGGAGCGCACCGCCGCCTCCACCGCGCAACTGGTCAACCTGCTGCCGGCGTCCTGCCTGCGCCTGGACGCCGCCAACCAGGGCGAGCGCATCCTGCTCAGCGAACTGCGCGTCGGCGACCGCGTACTGGTACCGCCAGGCGCCGTGCTGCCGGCCGACGGAGTGATCCTCGACGGCCAGTCCAGCGTCGACGAGTCGCTGCTCACCGGCGAGTACCTGCCCCATCCACGCCAGGCCGGCGACGCCGTCACCGGCGGTACCCTGAACGTCGAGGGGCCGCTGACCGTCGAGGTCGGCGCCCTTGGCGACGACAGCCGCCTGTCGGCCATCGTCCGCCTGCTGGAACGCGCCCAGGCGGACAAGCCGCGCCTGGCGGAACTGGCCGACAAGGTGGCGCAGTGGTTCCTGCTCATCGTCCTGCTGGTCGCCGCAGCGGTCGGCGCGCTGTGGTGGCAGGTCGACCACCAGCGCGCCTTCTGGGTGGTGCTGTCGCTGCTGGTCGCCACCTGCCCCTGCGCCCTGTCGCTGGCCACGCCCACCGCGCTCACCGCGGCCACCGGCAGCCTGCACAAGCTCGGCCTGCTGATCACGCGCGGGCACGTGCTGGAAGGGCTGAACCACATCGACACGGTAATCTTCGACAAGACCGGCACCCTCACCGAAGGCCGCCTGACGCTCAAGCAGGTGCTACCCCTGCGCGATCTCGACGCGGATCGCTGCCTGGCCCTCGCCGCCGCCCTCGAGAACCGTTCCGAACACCCCATCGCCCGCGCCTTCGGCCGTGCGCCGGAGGCCGCCGACAGCGTCGCAAGCCATCCGGGACTGGGCCTCGAAGGCCTGGTGGAAGGCCGCCGCCTGCGCATCGGCCAGGCCGCCTTCGTCAGCTACCTGGGCGGCAGCGCCACGCCCGCGATGCCCGGCAACTCCGGACAGTGGCTGCTGCTCGGCGACGAGCAGGGACCGCTGGCCTGGTTCGGTCTCGACGACCGCCTGCGCAGCGACGCCCCCGCCCTGCTCGCCGCCTGCAAGGCGCGCGGCTGGCGCACCCTCCTGCTATCCGGTGACGCCTCGCCGATGGTCGCCAGCGTCGCTGCCGAACTGGGCATCGACGAAGCCCGCGGCGGCCTGACCCCGGACGACAAGCTGGCCATGCTCGAACGCCTGCACGGCGAGGGCCGCCGGGTGCTGATGCTCGGCGACGGAGTCAACGACGTACCGGTGCTCGCCGGTGCCGACATCAGCGTCGCCATGGGCAGCGCCACCGACCTGGCCAAGACCAGCGCCGACGCGGTGCTCCTGTCCAACCGCCTGGACAGCCTGGTGCAGGCTTTCCGGCTGGCGCGCCGCACCCGCCATATCATCATCGAGAACCTGGCCTGGGCCAGCCTGTACAATGGCCTGGTCCTGCCCTTCGCCGCGCTCGGCTGGATCACCCCGGGCTGGGCGGCGATCGGCATGTCGGTCAGTTCGCTGCTGGTGGTGGTCAACGCCCTGCGGCTGACCCGAATCCCTTCGCCGAGGTCCGTATGGCCGCGCTCTACATCCTGATCCCCGTCGCGATCGTCATCGTCGCCATCGCCATCTACGTGTTCTTCTGGGCGGTGGACAGCGGCCAGTACGACGATCTCGACGGCCCCGCCCACAGCATTCTCTTCGACGACGAAGACCCGAAGCACCAGGCCGGCGTCGACGAAGCGGAGAAGCCGTCGAAACCCGAGGACCGACCGCGTGGCTGAACTGGCGCCGCTGCTGGTTTCCGCGCTGATCCTCGGCCTGCTCGGGGGAGGCCACTGCCTGGGCATGTGCGGCGGCCTGATGGGCGCCCTGACCCTGGCCATTCCCGCCGAACAGCGCGGCCGTCGTCTGCGCCTGCTGCTGGCCTACAACCTCGGCCGCATCCTCAGCTACACCTGCGCCGGCCTGCTGCTCGGCCTGGCCGGCTGGGCGGTGGCGCGCACCCCGTTGGCCGGCGCGCTGCGGGTGGTCGCCGGGCTGCTGCTGATCGCCATGGGACTCTACCTGGCCGGCTGGTGGAGCGGCCTGACCCGCGTCGAGGCGCTCGGTCGCGGCCTCTGGCGCCACCTGGAACCCTTCGCCCGGCGCCTGCTGCCGGTCTCCAGCCTGCCACGGGCCCTGCTGCTCGGAGCGATCTGGGGCTGGCTGCCCTGCGGGCTGGTCTACAGCACCCTGCTCTGGGCCACCAGCCAGGGATCGGCACTGGACAGCGCGCTGCTGATGCTGGCGTTCGGCCTCGGCACCTGGCCGGTTCTGCTGGCCACCGGCATGGCCGCCGAACGGGTGACCGCCCTGCTGCGCCGTCGCGGCGTACGCATCGTGGGCGGCCTGATGGTCATCCTCTTCGGCCTCTGGACCCTCCCAGGACCGCACCAGGCCTGGCTGATGGGGCATTGACGGACGCCCGTCCCAACATCGGGCGACACATCCTGTATACATTCACCCGCTTGATACAAATCAACAGGCCTTCCCGGCGCAATCCCTAGACTTCCCGACTAAAGCTCGCCAACTGGGGATCTCTGGCATGCTCGACACCATTCGCTGGGACGCTGACCTGATTCGGCGCTACGACCTTTCCGGCCCGCGTTACACCTCCTATCCGACCGCCGTGCAGTTCCACGAAGGCATCGGCCCGTTCGACCAGTTGCACGCCCTGCGCGACAGCCGGAAGGCCGGACACCCCCTGTCGCTCTACGTGCACATCCCGTTCTGCGCCAACATCTGCTACTACTGCGCCTGCAACAAGGTGATCACCAAGGATCGCGGGCGCAGCGCGCCGTACCTCGCGCGCCTGGTCCGCGAGATCGAGATCGTCAGCCGCCACCTCTCCCGCGAGCAGGTGGTCGAGCAACTGCACTTCGGTGGCGGAACCCCTACCTTCCTCAGTCCCGGCCAGTTGCGCGAACTCATGTCGCAATTGCGCACCCACCTCAACCTGCTGGACGACGATTCGGGCGACTACGGCATCGAGATCGACCCGCGCGAGGCCGACTGGTCGACCATGGGCCTGCTCCGCGAACTCGGTTTCAACCGCGTCAGCCTCGGCGTACAGGACTTCGACATGGAGGTGCAGAAGGCGGTCAACCGCATGCAGACCCCGGAGGAGACCCGTACCATCGTCGAGGCCGCGCGCACCCTGCAGTACCGCTCGATCAACCTCGACCTGATCTACGGACTGCCGAAACAGACGCCGGACAGCTTCGCCCGCACGGTCGACGAAGTGATCGCGCTACAGCCGGATCGCCTCTCGGTGTTCAACTACGCCCACCTGCCCGAGCGTTTCATGCCGCAGCGGCGGATCAACGCCGACGACCTGCCGAGCCCGGGCCAGAAGCTGGAAATGCTCCAGCGCACCACCGAGCAACTCGCCGCGGCGGGCTACCGCTATATCGGCATGGATCACTTCGCCCTGCCCGACGACGAGCTGGCCAGCGCCCAGGAAGACGGCACCCTGCAACGCAATTTCCAGGGCTACACCACGCACGGGCACTGTGACCTGGTAGGTCTCGGGGTCTCGGCGATCAGCCAGATCGGCGACCTCTACAGCCAGAACAGCAGCGACATCAACGACTACCAGACCAGCCTCGACAACGGCCAGTTGGCGATCCGTCGCGGCCTGCACTGCAACAGCGACGACCGGGTGCGGCGCGCGGTGATCCAGCAACTGATCTGCCACTTCGAACTGGCCTTCGAGGATATCGAGACAGAGTTCGGCATCGACTTCCGCAGTTACTTCGCCGAGCTGTGGCCCGATCTCGAACGCTTCGCCGCCGACGGCCTGATCCGCCTGGACGCCAAGGGCATCGACATCACGTCTTCCGGACGTCTGCTGGTGCGTTCGATCTGCATGCTGTTCGACCGCTACCTGCCCAGCCTCAACCGGCAGCGCTTCTCCCGGGTGATCTGAAAGCGCACCGCCCTGCCCGCACGACAGGGCGGTGAATCCCCGCCCCTTCTACCGGCTGCCCATGACCTTCATGATCAGCGCCGGGTCGCTGATACCCATCTCCTTGATGGCCGATGCCATCGCTGCCGTTGCCGTCTGCAGGGCGGAGTTGAGTTGTTGCAACTCCTTCTGCAACTCAGGCACGCGAGCCTCCTTCGCCCCCGGATCGGACGACCTCATGGCCTCCTGCAGCTCCCTGAGCTTCTCCTCGATCTTCTTCTTCAACTCGCGGATCATCTTCACCATCGGCCGCAACTCCTGCGGGATATCCTCGTCCTCCTCCTCCACCGGCACCCCCATGGTGGCGGCCAGCTCGCGCCCTGCCTGGGAAAGCTGTACATGCTGATCGGCGGCGTCGGTGCCGGCGGCCGGGTCTTCCGCCTGCTCGGCGGTGCCGGTCCGCGCGGCCTTGGCGTCCGCGGCGGCGCGCGACGAGGGCGGCACCTGGGTGGTGATCCAGCCACTGAGGGTCAACATTCCAGTCACTCCGGGAAAAATGGAATTCTTCCATTGGATCGGCCCACGCGTCGCGAACTTGAGCCCCCTTTTCGTCGCCCCTTGACAGGGTGCGACAGGTAGTCGCAGTTGTTTGACGCAAGTCACTGATTGGAAACGCCATCGGCCTGTCAGAAATGGTCGTTGCCAGACCTATGGCTGGCACCCGCATCGCGGCTGCGTTACCCTTACTCCTGTTGTGCCTTTAACCTAGCAAGGACCCCTCAATGGCCGAAACCATCAAGGTGCGCGCACTGCCCCAAGCACACTGCAAGGATTGCAGTCTGGCCCCGCTGTGCCTCCCCCTGTCGCTGACCGTGGAAGACATGGATTCGCTGGACGAGATCGTCAAGCGCGGTCGTCCCCTGAAGAAAGGCGAATTCCTGTTCCGCCAGGGCGATCCTTTCGGCTCGGTCTTTGCCGTGCGCTCCGGCGCCCTGAAAACCTTCAGCATCACCGATGCCGGCGAAGAGCAGATCACCGGCTTCCACCTGCCCAGCGAGCTGGTCGGCCTGTCCGGGATGGATACCGAGACCTATCCGGTATCCGCCCAGGCCCTGGAAACCACCTCGGTCTGCGAGATTCCCTTCGAGCGCCTGGACGAACTGTCCGAGCAGCTGCCGCAACTGCGCCGCCAACTGATGCGCCTGATGAGCCGGGAAATCCGCGATGACCAGCAGATGATGCTGCTGCTGTCGAAGAAGACTGCCGACGAGCGCATCGCCACCTTCCTGGTCAACCTGTCGGCGCGCTTCCGTGCCCGCGGCTTCTCCGCCCAGCAGTTCCGCCTGGCCATGTCGCGCAACGAGATCGGCAACTATCTCGGCCTGGCCGTAGAAACCGTGTCGCGGGTCTTCACCCGCTTCCAGCAGAACGGCCTGATCAGCGCGGAAGGCAAGGAAGTGCACATCCTCGACTCCATCGAGCTGTGCGCCCTCGCCGGCGGCCAGCTGGAAGGCTGAAGCGCCTGCGAACCGCCGACGGGCCCGCCTCAGCGCGGGCCCGTTGTATGATGGGCCCCGAAAAACGCCCAGCCCAGGATCTTCCATGATTTTCGACGAGTTCACCCTCAAGTCGCAGATCCGCGCCGTGCCGGACTTTCCCAAGCCCGGCGTGGTGTTCCGCGACATCACCCCGCTGTTCCAGTCGCCGCGCGCGCTGCGCATGACCGTGGACAGCTTCGTCCAGCGCTACATCGAGGCCGATTTCAGCCACATCGGCGCCATGGATGCCCGCGGCTTCCTCATCGGCTCGGCGGTGGCCTATGCGCTGAACAAGCCGCTGGTCCTGTTCCGCAAGCAGGGCAAGCTGCCCGCCGACGTACTCGCTGAGGGCTACCAGACCGAATACGGCGAGGCCTTCCTCGAAGTACATGCCGACAGCCTCTGCGAAGGCGACAGCGTACTGATCTTCGACGACCTCATCGCCACCGGCGGGACCCTGCTGGCGGCCGCGAGCCTGGTACGACGCCTCGGGGCCAGGGTCTTCGAGGCCGCGGCGATCATCGACCTGCCGGAACTCGGCGGCTCCACTCGCCTGCAGGACGCCGGCATCTCCACCTTCAGTCTCACCGCGTTCGCTCTCGACGAGCGTTGATACGCCGGGGGGCGCCCTGGCGCCCCGCGCTCGCTCCTTGCGCCCCATCTTCCGTCTGGTCGAGCCGACCTGGCCATTAATGACTTCGAAATGGCCAGGAATGACCTCCCGCTGTTGGACAATCCTGCAATAATTACATCAGCTAATGACACATTCAGAGGTGTTATAGCGAACTCGCCATAGGGAACCCGAGGAAACCTGTGCGTTTCCCTCCCCAGAACAACAAAAGGAGTTAGCCATGACTGCCACTGGCACCGCCTCCCCGGTTCGCGCCAATTTCCCCGTGCGGCGGATGGATTTCAGCTTCAGCGAAACCCCGAAGTACTGGTGGGACGGCCAACCCTTCATGACCCAGTTCATGAACAACCTGTCCTCGCTTTTCCCCTACGGCGAAAAATTCTTCGTCGATAGCGTGCGCGCGGTGCGCGACCGCCTGGAGGATCCGCAACTGAAGAAGGACGTCAGCGCCTTCATCGGCCAGGAGGCGATGCACTCCAAGGAGCATGCCGCCTACAACGAATATGCCGAGGAGCACGGGGTCGACCTGGAGTGCCTCGAACTGCGGATCAAGGTCCTGCTGGAAAACGTCAGCAAGGTCACCACCAGGAAACACCAGTTGGCGATCACCTGCGCCCTCGAGCATTTCACCGCGACCATGGCCGCGCAGCTGCTCAAGCGCGAAGACCTGACCATCCAGATGCAGTCGCCGAAGATGTACAAGCTGTGGATGTGGCATGCCATCGAGGAGAACGAACACAAGAACGTCGCCTACGATGTGTACCAGAAAGTCTACGGCGGCTACTTCACCCGGGTTCTGGTGATGATGCTGACCACCCTGATGTTCTTCGGCGTCATCGGCTGGTTCCAGCTCGACCTGCTACGCAAGGACGGCCAATTGTTCAACTGGCGCTCCTGGAAGCATGGCCTGGGCACCCTGTTCGGCCTGCGCAAGGGCTTCTTCACCCGCCTGCTGCTGCCCTACCTGGACTACTACCGGCCGGGCTTCCACCCCAGCGACCACGACACCGCGAAACTGGAGAAATACTGGAAGGACAAACTGGCCTTCGCCGATTGAAGCCCGCCTCCGCCAGTGCCGCTCCGCCCCCGACGCCAGGCCCCGCCTGGCGTTTCTTATTCGAGAGAAGAACAGGATATTGCACACGGAAAAGCCTCCGTTTCGACTACCGTTCCTGAATCCGCCATTTTACGGAGGAAATAATTAGTCAATTCCTATCGATTGGCTTTTTACGATGCCCTGAGGTAATATCATGTTCATTATGTTGAACACTAAGGCATTACCTCTCCCCACTTCCCGTCTGGTCTCCCGCGAGCGTCACTGGACCGGCGACCTCTAGCTCCCTCCCTCGACACCTGCTGTCGGTGGCGACCGCCCCTGCGCTTCGCGGTCTTTCCCGCCCCTCGCCACCGCTCTTCGTCATCTTTGGCCGCGGCTTCCATTCCGCGGTGCCCATGGGAGGGCAACATGCGTTCCTGGATCTATCTGTTACTGGCTATCGGCGCCGAAGTGATCGGCACCACCTCGATGAAACTGGCCGCCACCCACGCCCCTGTCGCAGGCATGCTGCTGATGTACGGGATGATCGGCCTGTCCTATTTCTTCCTCGCCCTGGCGGTCAAGCGTGTCCCCGTCGGAGTCGCCTACGCCCTTTGGGAAGGCATTGGCATCGTCCTGATCACGGCGGTCAGCGTCGCCTGGCTGGGCGAAAGCATCGGCCTGTACAAGGCCGTCGGCCTCGGCGTGATGATCGCCGGCATCCTGCTGATCAAGTCCGGCACCCGCAACGCCAGCGGCACGCCGGCGCAGCCCCGTGGGGAGGCCGTCACATGCTGACCCTGAACTGGATTCCCTTCGCCTGGCTCGGCCTGGCGATCGCCCTCGAGGTCGTCGCCAACCTGCTGTTGAAATACTCCGACGGTTTCCGCAGGCGCGGCCTCGGGATCGCCTCGATCCTCTGCGTGATGGCCGCCTTCACCGCGCTGGCGCAGGCGGTGAAGGACATCGAGCTGTCACTCGCCTATGCGATCTGGGGCGGCTTCGGCATCCTCGCCACCGTCGCCATGGGCTGGGCGCTGTTCGGCCAGCGCCTGGCCTGGCGCGGCTGGCTCGGCCTGTTGCTGCTGCTGGCCGGCATGAGCCTGCTCAAGCTGGCCTGACGCCTCGGCGTCCAACGAAACGCCCATCATCTGCAGGACCGCGGCGCCGGTGAACAACAGCAGTATCTGTTCCTCACCCAGGGCGCAGATTTCCCGACGCCGCTCCGGCTGGCCGATATAGTCCAGCGACAACTGAAACAGCTGGCGGCCGATCAGGCTGGAGAGGCGACGGATGGTCGCCTCGCTCACCGCCGGCAACAACCTGAATTCGATGATGTCCTCCGACATGTCCTCGGCGAACTCATCCATGATCTGACGCAGGGCACCACGCAGCACCGGCGAAGCCCCATGCAGTTCGCGCACGCCGACGATGAACGCGGCGGGATTGCTCTCCACGAAGTCGAAGAACAGCCGCACCGTCTCCCGGCAGACCCGCCGCCCCCTTTCCAGGTCCAGCCCGAACGGCGTCGTCTGCGCTCGGGCGCCGGGCGCCGCACGAGTCGCGGCCTCGCGGCGAAGCTGGCGCAGCGGCTGGCGCAGCTGGGTAGAGATGTCGCGGATCATGGTCAGGCCAAGATCGTCGATATCGCGGAAATGCCGATAGAAGGTGTTCGGATTCAGGCCCGCCTCGCGCGCCAGCTCGCGCAAGCCGATGGCCCCCAGGCTGCGGCTGCTGCTGCCCAGGCGCAAGGCCGCCTCCAGCAAGGCGCGTTTGCCGGGAGCGTCGGCAACCCTGTCCTTCGTTTCGTTCATATCGCTCATGTTCCACCTGGTTGTTTCCATGCGCCACAAGTTCGGCCGTTGCGCCGCGCCGACCCTACCTAAGGTTGGCTTGACCCTGAAGTATACAGATGTCTACATTCGCAGGTAGACGAGTGTATACGCCAGCAAACAATCATAACAGGAGCTTGGCCATGAGTACCCAACCCACCCCTGCCGCCGCCCGGCACTGCAAGGTCGCCATCATCGGCACCGGTTTCTCCGGGCTGGGGATGGCGATCCGTCTCCGCCAGGAAGGCGAGGACGACTTCCTGATCTTCGAAAAGGACGCCGGCGTCGGCGGCACCTGGAGAGTCAACAACTACCCTGGTTGCGCCTGCGACGTGCAATCCCACGTCTATTCCTTCTCCTTCGAAGCGAACCCGGAGTGGACGCGGATGTTCGCCCGCCAGCCGGAAATCCGCGCCTATCTGGAGAAGTGCTGGGAAAAATACCGCTTGCAGGAAAAGACCCTGCTGAACACCGAGATCGGCAAACTGGCCTGGGACGAGCGGCAAAGCCTCTGGCACCTGCATGACGCCCAGGGCAACCATTACACCGCGAACGCCGTGGTTTCCGGCATGGGCGGCCTGTCCACCCCGGCCTATCCACGCCTCGATGGCCTGGAGAACTTCCAGGGCAAGGTCTTCCATTCCCAGCAGTGGGACCATGACTACGACCTCAAGGGCAAACGCGTGGCGGTGATCGGCACCGGCGCCTCGGCGATCCAGTTCGTCCCGGAGATCCAGCCGCTGGTGGCCGCGCTCGATCTCTACCAGCGCACTCCGCCATGGATCCTGCCCAAACCCGACCGGGCAATCAGCGAAACCGAGCGCCGGCGCTTCCGGCGCTTCCCGCTGGTGCAGAAGCTCTGGCGCGGCGGCCTCTACAGCCTGCTCGAAGGGCGGGTGCTGGGCTTCACCTTCGCCCCGCAGGTAATGAAGCTGGTGCAGCGCCTGGCGATCCGCCACATCCACAAGCAGATCAAGGATCCGGAACTGCGCCGCAAGGTCACGCCGGACTACACCATCGGCTGCAAGCGCATCCTCATGTCGCACAACTACTACCCTGCCCTGGCTGCCGCCAACTCCACGGTGATCACCGAAGGCATCCGCGCCGTCACCGCCAATGGAATCGTCGACGGCAACGGCCGGGAACGCGAGGTCGACGCGATCATCTTCGGTACCGGCTTCACCGCCAACGACCCTATCCCCCGCGGAGTGGTCTTCGGTCGCGACGGCCGCGACCTGCTGGACAGCTGGACCAAGGGCCCGGAAGCCTACAAGGGCACTACCACCGCCGGCTTCCCCAACCTGTTCTTCCTGATGGGACCGAACACCGGCCTCGGCCACAACTCGATGGTCTACATGATCGAGTCGCAGATCGCCTACGTCCTCGATGCGCTGAAGCTGATGAAGCGCCGCGAACTGCTCAGTCTCGAGGTCAAGGCCCCGGTGCAGGAACGCTACAACGAATACCTCCAGCGCAAGCTGGACCGCAGCGTCTGGAGCGTGGGCGGTTGCAAGAGCTGGTACCTGCATCCGGTCAGCGGCCGCAACTGCACCCTGTGGCCGGGATTCACCTGGCGCTTCCGTGCCCTGACCCGGCAGTTCGACGCCTCCGCCTACCACCTCACCACGACACCGCTCGCCGCCCTGAGCAACGAAGCCCGCCAACAGGCCGAAGGGGTACCCGCATGAAGTCGTTCGAAAACAAAGTCGCCGCCATCACCGGCGCAGGCTCGGGCATCGGTCGCGCCCTGGCCGTGGAGCTGGGCAGGCAGGGTTGTCACCTGGCCCTGGCCGACGTCAATGCCGCAGCTCTCGAGGAAACCCGCCAATTGCTCGCCAGCAGCGGGGTACGCGTCTCCACCGCGGTCGTCGACGTGGCCGACCGCGAGCAGGTGCAGGCCTGGGCCGACAAGGCGGCCAGCGAACATGGCCGGGTGAACCTGATTTTCAACAACGCGGGCGTCGCCCACGCAGGTACCGTGGAAGGCAGCGACTACTCGGAATACGAGTGGATCATGAACATCAACTTCTGGGGCGTGGTGAACGGCACCAAGGCGTTCCTTCCGCACCTGAAGGCCTCCGGCAACGGCCACGTGGTCAATGTCTCCAGCGTCTTCGGGCTGTTCGCCCAGCCCGGCATGAGCGCCTACAACGCCACCAAGTACGCGGTGCGCGGCTTCACCGAGTCGTTGCGCCAGGAACTGGACATGGAGGACTCCGGCGTCTCCGCCAGTTGCGTGCATCCCGGCGGGATCAAGACCAACATCGCCAAGACCGCGAGAATGAACGAGAGCATGGCCAAGGTCACCGGCCAGGCTGCCGACAAGGCTCGCCAGCAATTCAACGACCAGTTGCTGCGGACCACCCCGGAGAAGGCCGCCCAGGTCATCCTGCGCGGCGTGCAGCGCGACAGCCGGCGCATCCTGATCGGCGCCGACGCCCACGCGATCGACGTGATGCTGCGCCTGGCGCCAGTGCTCTACCAGCGCGTGGTCACCGCCAGCATGCGCCTGGCAGCGCGCTTCGCGCCGCGCCCGAAGAGCCCCCAGGGCGCCCGCGAAGCCAGCGAGTGAACAGGCCCGCCGGGTAGCCGCTAGGCTGCCCGGCACGTCATACTCGACGGCCAGTCTCCAGGGCACGGCCGTCATGAACCCTCCCCTTCCTCACTTCCGCTACCATCCCGAACCGCTCGCCAGCGGCAGCATCGAGGCTTCCGCCGCCACCTGCCAGTGCTGTGGCAAGGCTCGTGGCTACGTCTACACCGGTTCGCCCTATTCCCGCCACGAGTTGCCGCCCGGCAGCCTTTGCCCCTGGTGCATAGCCGACGGCAGCGCGGCCGCGCGCTACGAAGCGAGCTTTTCCGACGACTATCCGCTGCTCGACGCCGGCGTCGCCGCGGATATCGTCACCGAAGTCTGCGAGCGCACGCCCGGCTACACCTCCTGGCAGCAGGAGCGCTGGCTGGTTTGCTGCGAGGATGCCTGCGCCTTTCGCGGCGACGCGGGGCGTGAGGAAATCGGGCAACTGGGAGCCGAGGGCCTGGCGCAGCGCTTCGCCGATTTCGCCTGGCCGGCTAGCACCTGGCAACGCCTCGTCGACGCCTATACGCCCGGCGGCAATCCGGCCATCTACCGCTTCGACTGCCTGCACTGTGGCCAGGCGCATTACGACCTGGACTTCACCTGATAGAACGCGGCCCTACAACCCCATCTGCTTGCCGATGATCTCGTTCATGATTTCCCGCGAACCGCCGCCGATGGAGAGAATCCGGTTGTCGCGATACAGCCGCTCCACCAGGCTTTCGCGCATGTAGCCCATGCCGCCGAGCACCTGCACGGCATCATAGGTCAGGCGATCGGCGACATCGGTAGCGAAGTTCTTGGCCATCGAGATCTCCTTGATCACGCTCTTGCCGACAGCCATCTTCGCTGCCTGGCGATAGGTGAACTCGCGGGAAACCTCCAGTTGCGTGGCCATTTCCGCGAGACGATGGCGCAGCACCTGGAACTTGCCGATCGGCTTGCCGAACGCTTCTCGCTCGCGCGCCCAGCGCAGCGACTCCTCCAGAGCCAGTTGCGCGGTCATGTTGGCCATCACCGCCAGGGCCAGGCGCTCGCTCTGGAAATTGGCCATGATGCAGGCGAAGCCGGCATTCTCCACGCCGATCAGGTTTTCCGCAGGCACCCGGCAGTCGTCGAAGAACAGTTCGGCGGTATCCGACGCCCACCAGCCCATCTTCTTCAGCTTGCGGCCGACATTGAACCCGGCAGTGCCCTTCTCCACCAGCAGCAGGCTGATGCCGGCGAAACCCTCGCCGCCGGTACGCACCGCCACCGTGTAGTAGTCCGCGCGCACGCCGCTGGTGATGAAGGTCTTGCTGCCGCTGACGCGATAATGATCGCCATCGCGCACCGCACGGGTCTTCAGGTTGGCCACGTCGGAGCCGCCAGAGGGCTCGGTGACCGCCAGGGCCATGATCTTCTCGCCGCGCAGCACCGCCGGCACCACCCGCTCGCGCACCTCGGGACGGGCCCACTTGACCACCGGAGGCAAGCCGATATCCAGCGATCCCAACCCGGCGACCAAGCCGCCGGAACCGCAGCGCATGAGCTCTTCGCTGGCCGCCACCTTGGCGAACAGATCGCCTTCGCAACTGCCGCCGTAGGCTTCCGGGTAGCCGATGCCGAGGATCCCGGCCGCGCCGGCCTTGAGATAGAGTTCACGGGGAAATTCCTCGGCCTCCTCCCATTCATCGATGTGCGGCAACACCTCGCGCTCGACGAAACGGCGCACCGAATCCCGGATCAGTTGATGGGACTCGTCGAAGTACTGCTGGAAGTCAGTCATGGCCGGGCTCCTGATGGGAGCCTCAGAACTTACCTAGCGCTTGCTTGGTTTTCAATACGGGAAACTGGCCATCGGCGAGGGCGTATAGGCCGCCCTTCCTACGGACACGGGAGGCACAGAGCTCAGGAGATCGGCCGCCGTCCGGCCAGGGCGTGGGCCAAGGTGCCGCCATCGACCAGCTCCAGCTCGCCACCCAGCGGCACGCCATGGGCGATACGCGACAAGGTCAGGCCGCGGCCGGCCAGTAGCTGGGCGATATAGTGGGCGGTGGCCTCGCCTTCCACGGTGGGGTTGGTGGCGAGGATCACCTCGCTGAAGGCTCCGTCCCTGATCCGCGCTTCCAGTTCGGGAATGCCGATCGCCTCCGGCCCCAGGCCGTCGAGCGGCGACAGGTGTCCCTTGAGCACGAAATAGCGGCCGCGGTAGCCGGTCTGCTCCACCGCGAATACGTCCAGCGGGCCTTCCACCACGCAGAGCAGCGAGTCGTCGCGTCGCGGGTCGGCGCACTGCGGGCACAACTCCTCCTCGCTGAGGGTACGGCACTGCCGGCAATGACCGACCCCTTCCATCGCGGCGGTCAACGCCTGGGCCAGCTTCAGGCCGCCGCTGCGATCGCGCTCCAGCAGCATCAGCGCCATGCGCTGGGCCGACTTCTGCCCGACACCGGGAAGAATGCGCAGGGACTCGATCAGTTGGCGGATCAGCGGGCTGAAACTCATGCAGGACTCGTCGGATAGAGGGAGGGGAATGGCTGCCGGGCGCCGTCCGAAGAAGGCGGACCCGGCACGAACGCGGGATCAGAAGGGCATCTTGAAGCCGGGCGGCAGTTGCATGCCCGAGGTGAAGCCGGACATCTTTTCCTGGTTGTTCTGCTCGATCTTGCGCACCGCATCGTTGACCGCGGCGGCGATCAGGTCTTCGAGGATTTCCTTGTCTTCCTGCATCAGGCTGTCGTCCAGGCTGACGCGCTTGACGTCGTGGCGCCCGGTCATCACCACGCTGACCAGACCGGCGCCGGATTGCCCGGTCACTTCGGCGTTGGCCAGTTCTTCCTGCATCTTCTGCATCTTTTCCTGCATCTGCTGCGCCTGCTTCATCAGGCCGGCCATGCCACCTTTCATCATGTTCTTCACCTCGAATGTCGTCTTGTTGCGTGCGCCAAGCGCCGGTCAGGCCTTGGCTTCCAAAGGTTCGATGGTACCGTCACGGACCACCGCGGCGAACTGCTCGCGCAACTGCCGGACCAACGGGTCGGCATCGATCGATGCCTCGGCCGCCCGCTGGCGCTCGGCACGCCGGCGTGCCGCTGCCTGGGCCGGGGTCTCCTGCTCAGGCTTCTGCAGGGTCACCTCCAGTTTGAGGGTGCGCCCCAGGTGCTGGTTCAGCGCATCGTTCAGCCGCCGCTGCTGGGTGGCGTTGAACAGCGCGCTCTGGCCCGGATCGAGATGCAGATGCCAGTGGTCGTCGTCGGCAGCTACCAGCGTACAGTTGGCACCGATGCTGGCGGTCAGGCCGCCGAGGCCGAGCCGCGGGAACAGCTCCAGCCACTCCGCGGCCAGGCCGGTGGCCGGCTTCGCCGCCGGCAGCGGCTCCTCCACCACGACCACGTCAGGCTCGGGCGCGGCATCCAGGTAGGCCAGGGTATCCATATCGACTTCGTAATAGTCGTCCGCGGGCGGTGGCTCGTCGTCCTGCTCGTCCTGCTCGTCAGGTGCTACCGGCAACGCAGCCGGCAGGGCTTCCAGAACGGTTTCCACCACCGCCTCGACCGCCACTGCCGGAGGGACCGAGGGAGCCTCCACGGCTAGCGGCTCGGGCTCGGGCTCGGGCTCGGGCTCGGGCTCGGGCTCGGCAGCGAGGCTCGGCGCCGGCTCTTCCCAGGGCAAGTCGACGACCTCTGCTGCGGCGGCGGGCTCTTCGACAACCGCTTCCGCGACGCGCGCCTCGACCGCCGCCGGCGGCGCGGATGGCGCTGCCGGCGGGGCAGCCGGGGCTTCGACGGGCGCAGCCACGACAGGCGCGGGAGCAACGGCAGCGACCGGCGCAGGCGAGGCCGCGCCGGCCACGGGGGAGTTGGCGGGATCAGTCGTGGCCTTGCTGATCCCCAGGTCCTTTAGCGGCGTCCTCGGCGCGCCGTCGGCGTCCGCCGGGCGGAACGCGAGCATCCGCAGCAACACCATCTCGAAGCCGCTACGCGGATCGGGCGCCAGCGGCAGGTCGCGGCGGCCGATCAGGCCCATCTGGTAATAGAACTGTACGTCTTCCGCCGGCAACGCCTGGGCCAGGGCCAGCACCCGCTCGCGGTCGCCCTGGCCATTGTCGATCGCTTCCGGCAGGGCCTGGGCGATCGCGACGCGGTGCAGCACGTTGAGTATTTCGGCAAGCACGCCGCCCCAGTCCGGCCCCTGCTCGGCCAGGTGGCGCACCGCTTCGAGCAGGGCGCGCGCATCGCCCTCCAGCAAGGCCTGGAGCACGCCATAGACCTGGCCGTGATCGAGGGTACCGAGCATCGCCCGCACGTCTGCGGCCAGCACCTTGCCCTCGCCGAAGGCGATGGCCTGGTCGGTCAGGCTCATGGCGTCACGCATCGAGCCGTCGGCGGCGCGCCCGAGCAACCACAGGGCGTCATCCTCGAAGGGCACGTTCTCGGCTCCGAGCACGTGGGTCAGGTGCTCGACCACCCGCTCCGGCGGCATGTTCTTCAGGGAGAACTGCAGACAGCGCGAGAGGATGGTCACCGGCAACTTCTGCGGGTCGGTGGTGGCCAGCAGGAACTTGACGTGCGGCGGCGGCTCCTCGAGGGTCTTGAGCAGCGCATTGAAACTGTGCGACGAGAGCATGTGCACTTCGTCGATCAGGTAGACCTTGTAGCGTCCGCGGGTCGGCGAGTACTGCACGTTGTCGAGCAGCTCGCGGGTATCCTCGACCTTGGTCCGGCTCGCGGCGTCCACTTCGATCAGGTCGACGAAGCGGCCTTCGTCGATTTCGCGACAGACCGAGCATTCGCCGCACGGCGTGGAGCTGACCCCGGTCTCGCAGTTCAGGCACTTGGCCAGGATCCGCGCGATGGTGGTCTTGCCGACCCCGCGGGTACCGGTGAACAGGTAGGCATGGTGCAGCCGCTGGTTGTCCAGGGCGTTGATCAGAGCCTTGAGCACATGGGTCTGGCCGACCATTTCACGGAAGGAACGGGGACGCCATTTACGCGCAAGAACTTGATAACTCATCGAAAACCGTCGCAGAAGGGAAGCACAAGTCGGCCAATGCTAGCGCAATTTACCCCTTCTGCGCTCGCCGACTTGGCAAACTGCGTGCTAAGAATTCCCCTGGCCCTTCAGCAGCCCTCGTCGGTGGCAATGACTCTACCTTCCCTGACATCGTTCATGCCTCATTTCGGCGCACCTGCGCTGCTCCTGCTGCAGTTGCTCGCGGCCCTGCCAGCGACGGCCGTGGAGACCGACGCGACGCCATTGCGCTTCTCGGTGATGGAAAGCTGGAGCATGCCGTTGGTCCGCCTGCAACGGGGCCAGCCGATCGACGGCATCGTCTACGACATCACCCGCTCCCTTGCCCGGCAGGTCGGCCGCAAGGCGCTCTACCACCCCTACCCGCGCGGGCGCATCGAGCAGGCGATGAACGCTGGCGAAATCGATGTCCGCTGCTACATCAGCCCCGCCTGGCTCAGCCACGACTTCCCCGGCTATCGCTGGAGCGTCGCGCTGCTGGTGCAACGCGACATCCTGGTCGCCCGCGAAGGCTTCGCGCCGATTCCCGAGGCGCTGCCGGCCCAGCGTATCGGTACCGTCCTTGGCTACAGCTATCCCCGCTTGCAAGCGCTGTTCGACATCGGCCGACTGCGCCGCGACGATGCGCGCACCCAGGATCTGGTGCTGGAAAAGCTGCGCGCCGGCCGCTACCGCTACGCGGTCAGCCATCAACTGTCGCTGCACTGGAGCAACCGCCAGGCGCCGGGGCAGCCGCCACTCCAGGAAGCCGCGCAGCTCGAAGAGACGGCGGTGAGCTGCATGGTGCGGGACTCCGCAGAGGTTCCGGTGGAAGCGATACTGAAGACGTTCGAGGAAATGAAGCGCAGCGGAGAGATCGAGGAGATACTGCAGCGCTACCGATAAGAGCGGCGGCGGCGTGCGGAAAATGGCGGGCCTGAAATGGAGGCGGCCCCGCCAGCCACACCCCGGCACACGATGTTCCCGCTGTGGCTGCTTCCTTCCGGACCTGACCAGGTTGACGGGTAATCGTTGCGGGGGGACCGACAGGGCCACCATTGCAGCCTACCCTCGGGTAGGCCGCGCCATTCTACCGGCTTGCGCGTAAGTTACAACCACTTCAAGCACTTACGTTTGCAATCCATTTCGCGAAAGCGGTTCATTGCTGCTGGATCAGACCCTCCGGCGGCGGCTGGGTCGATACGCTCAGCTCGGTATCGACATACAGGTCCAGGGTGCCCCAGCCCGGCTTGGTGCTGAACGACGCATACTTCTCCTCACCGCGATGGAAGGAGAAGGCGATCCGGTAATCGCTGCCGCCGAACAGCTTCACCGGAAACTCGCGGACCTGGCCGGGCCGGATCTCCCCGGAGAAGGTTTCCACGCCCTGCTCCTTGTAGCTGTAGGCGATCGGCGCCGAAGCCTGGCCACTGTAATGCAGCAGGATGCGCGGCCGCTCGCTCCAACCCACGTAGGCGCCGAACAGCACCACCAATGCGAGCACGCCCAGCAACCGCTGCTTTCTTGCCTTGTCCATCGTTAACTCCAGTCTTCGGAAATCTTTCGCAGCAGCGCCGCCGCTTCAGCGGGCGACGCCGTGCTCGTCGAACAGTTTCAGCAGGCCGTCTTCGTCGAGCACCTTCACGCCCAGCTCGTTGGCCTTGGCCAGCTTCGAGCCGGCGCCGGGCCCGGCGACCACGCAGTGGGTCTTGGCCGACACCGAGCCGGCCACCTTGGCGCCGAGCCCTTCCAGCTTGTCCTTGGCCACGTCCCGGCTCATCGCCTCCAGGGTGCCGGTCAGCACCCAGGTCTGCCCGGCCAGAGGCAGGCCTTCGACCGCCTTGCGCTCGCTCTGCCAATGCATGCCGAACTCACGCAACTGCGCCTCGATGGCCAGGGCACGCTGCACGTTGGCCGGCTCGTCGAAGAAATCGCGCAGGCTTTTCGCCGCTCGCTCGGGCAGACGCTCCACCTGGCGTAGATCGAGCCAGTCGGCGCGGATGATGCCGTCGAGCGAACCGAAGCGGCTGGCCAGCTTTTCCGCGCCGGTGGCGGCGATGAAGGGAATGTTCAGCTTGTCGATGAAACCGGCCAGCGAGGCACAGGCGGCGAACTCCGCGGCGACCTCGCCCTCTTCCTGCAACTGCACGCCATGTTCGGCATCGCGCAACTGGGCGATCACCTGGCGGTTGTGCTCGTCGGCGAAGAAGTTGTGGATCTCGTAGGCTACCTCGGCGCCGACGTCCGGCAGGTAGGTCAACACTTCCGGGAGCGCCTTGCCGATCCGCTCGAGCGAACCCAGCGAACGCGCCAGCAGCTTGGCGGTTTCCTCGCCGACGTCGGGAATCCCCAGAGCGAAGATGAAGCGCGCCAGCGAAGGCTTGCGGCTATCGGCGATGGCCGCCAGCAGGTTGTTGGTGGACAGCTCGGCGAACCCTTCCAGCTCGAACACCTGTTCATAGGTCAGGGTATAGAGATCCGCCGGCGAGGCGACCAGCCCGCGATCCACCAGTTGCTCGACGATCTTGTCGCCAAGACCGTCGATATCCATTGCCCGGCGCGATACGAAATGGATGATCGCCTGCTTCAACTGCGCCTGACAGGAGAGGCGGCCGACGCAGCGATAGATGGCGCCCTCGCTGATCGACTCCTTGCCCTTGCTGCGCTTGACCAACTGGGTCCGCTCCACGGCCGAGCCGCAGACCGGGCAATGCTCGGGCACCTCGATAGCCTGCGCATCCGCCGGGCGGCGCTCGAGCACCACCTGCATGACCTGCGGAATCACATCGCCAGCACGGCGGATCACCACCGTATCGCCGATGCGCAGGCCCAGGCGGGCGACTTCATCCATGTTGTGCAGGGTCGCATTGGACACCGTGACGCCGGCCACCTGCACCGGCTTGAGGCGTGCCACCGGGGTCACGGCGCCGGTGCGGCCGACCTGGAACTCGACACCCAGCAGCTCGGTCAACTCCTCGCGCGCGGGGAACTTGTGGGCGATCGCCCAACGCGGCTCGCGCGCGCGGAAGCCCAGTTCGCGCTGGAAGGCGATGCGGTTGACCTTGAACACCACGCCGTCGATCTCGTAGGCCAGCGCATCGCGTCGGCGACCGATGTCGTCGTAGTAGTCGCGGCAGGCCTGGGCGCCCTTGACCAGGCGCAGCTCGCGACTGATGGGGATACCCCAGCCGCGGAACGCCTCGAGGATGCCCACCTGGGTGTCCGGCAGCGTCCCGCTGACCTGGCCGAAGCCGTAGGCACAGAATTCCAGCGGGCGACTGGCGGTGATCTTCGAATCCAGCTGGCGCAGGCTGCCGGCCGCCGCGTTGCGCGGGTTGGCGAAGGTCTTGCCGCCGGTTTCCACGGCCTTGGCGTTGAGCGCCTCGAAACCGGCCTTGGACATGAACACCTCGCCGCGCACTTCGAGGATCTCCGGCCAGCCTTCGCCGTGCAGCTTCAGCGGTACGTTGCGAATGGTGCGTACGTTGCTGGTGATGTCCTCGCCGGTGCTGCCATCGCCACGGGTGGCGCCGCGCACCAGTTGGCCGCGTTCGTAGAGCAGGCTGACGGCCAGGCCGTCCAGCTTCGGCTCGCAACTGTACTCGACCTCCGCGCCACCGCCGAGCAGGTCGCCGCCAGGCAACAGGTCGGCCAGTCCTTCGCGTACGCGGCGGTCGAAGTCCAGCAGGTCCTGCTCCTCGAAGGCGTTGCCGAGGCTGAGCATGGGGATCTCATGGCGCACTTCGCCGAACGCCGAGGCCGGCGTGCCGCTGACCCGCTGGGTCGGCGAGTCGGGCATCAGCAGTTGCGGGTACTCGGCCTCCAGCGCCTGCAACTCGCGGAACAGGCGATCGTATTCGGCGTCGGGAATGCTCGGTTCGTCGAGCACGTAGTAACGGTAATTGTGGGTGTCCAGTTCGGTTCGCAGTTGCGCGATGCGTTCGGCGGCAGCCTGGGTGTCGGTCATGGTGGGAGTCCGTGAAACGAAAAGAGCAGCCTCGGCTGCTCTATAGAGTAGTTCGCCCCCTCCCGTACGAAGAAAGGGGCTGTGGCCGGATCAGCGCTTCTGCATCAGGCTGCGACGCTCATGGTCGATGATGCGCTGGCGGTAGTGCTCGATGGTCTGGGCGGTCAACACGCTGCGCTGCTCGTCCTTCAGCTCGCCGTTCAGCTCGTGGGCCAGCTTGCGCGCGGCGGCAACCATCACGTCGAAGGCCTGCTTCGGATGGCGCGGCCCCGGCAGGCCGAGGAAGAAGCTCACGGCGCGGGTGCTGAAGTTGTCGATGTCGTCCAGGTCGAAAGTGCCCGGTTTCACCGCATTGGCCATGGAGAACAGGATCTCGCCATTGCCGGCCATGCTTTCGTGGCGATGGAAGATGTCCATGTCGCCGAAGCGCAGGCCGCTCTCGAGGATGTTCTGCAACAATGCCGGCCCCTTGAAGCCGCTCTCGTCGCGGGCGATGACGTTGATGATCAGCACCTCGTCGACCGGGGCAGGTTCGGCAGCAACCGCAGGGGCTTTCTCCCGCTCTTTCTCCTTGCGGCCCTTCGACTTGCCCTTGCGCGGCTCCACCGTCTCGGCGGCATCGCTCGGGTCCGCCTCCAGGGCCAGCCCCTCGTCGAGGTCCAGATCGCCCTGGCGCGGCTCTTCCTGGCGCTTGCCGCCCTTGCGTTCCTTGGCTTCGCGGGCGCTGACGCTGGGCAGGTCCTGTTCGTCGAAGGATGGCTCGCGATGCTCGACCACGCGCGCCGGCCCCAGCAGTTCAGCCGAGTCGCCGTCGTCGTCCGGCAGATTGGCGAAACTGCGGTCGAGCTTGAACTTCAACTTGCCCTTGCCGCCCCGCATCCGCCGCCAACCGTCGAAGAGAATGCCGGCGATCACGATAAGCCCGATAACGATAAGCCATTCGCGCAGACCGATATCCATGTAATTCCGTAGCCCCTAGTGAAAATGGTGAATAAAAAATGAAAAAAAGGACGTCCTGTCCCTTGAAACGTGGAGCCAACCTTGTTCTGACAGAACTTTCCCACGCGATACAAAAAGTGGCCATTAAACTAACATGCCCATGCACAAGTTTACACTGCCTGACACTCAGGCTTCAGCCAATGCGACCGCCTCTTCCACGTCAACTGCAACAAGCCGTGAACAGCCCGGCTCATGCATGGTCACGCCCATCAACTGATCGGCCATTTCCATGGCGATCTTGTTGTGGGTGATATAGATGAACTGCACCTTTTCCGACATCTCCTTCACCAATCGCGCATAACGTCCGACGTTGGCATCGTCCAATGGCGCATCGACTTCGTCGAGCATGCAGAACGGCGCCGGGTTCAACTGGAAGATGGCGAATACCAGCGCCAGCGCGGTCAGCGCCTTTTCCCCGCCGGACAACAAGTGGATGGTGCTGTTCTTCTTGCCCGGCGGGCGCGCCATGATCGCCACACCGGTATCGAGTAGATCTTCGCCGGTAAGTTCCAGATATGCCGTACCGCCGCCGAATACCTTCGGGAACAATGCCTGAAGGCCAGCATTGATCTGGTCGAAGGTTTCCTTGAAACGATTGCGGGTTTCCCGGTCGATCTTGCGGATGACGTTTTCCAGCGTCTCCAGCGCTTCGGCCAGGTCGTCGTTCTGCGAGTCCAGGTAGCGCTTGCGCTCGGACTGCTGCTGGTACTCCTCGATCGCCGCCAGGTTGATCGGCCCCAGACGCTGGATGCGCGCCGCGAGACTCTCGAGACGCTCCTCCCAATCGCGTTCGCTGGCATCCAGGGGCAGGTTGGCCAGTACCGTATGCAGGTCGTAGCCGTCTTCGGCGAGCTGCTCCTGCAAGGCTTTGCGCCG
This sequence comes from Pseudomonas sp. PS1(2021), assembly GCF_020405165.1. Lineage (NCBI taxonomy): Bacteria > Pseudomonadati > Pseudomonadota > Gammaproteobacteria > Pseudomonadales > Pseudomonadaceae > Pseudomonas > Pseudomonas sp. PS1(2021). The sequence continues at coordinate 3,004,302 of NZ_CP084484.1, forward strand.
CACCACCAGCCCCTGCCACTCCAGGCGCTGCTGCTCCAGCTGGCCACGCAGCAGTTGCGATTGCTGCTCGGCCTGGCCGCGGCGCTTCTCCACCTCGCGCAGTTCGCGATCGGCGTCTTCCAGGGCCAGCCGCGCCTGCTTGAGTTCGTCCTCGACGGCCATCCGCCGCTCCAGCAACTCCTCGAGCTTCATGCGCAGCTCTTCCAGCGGTGCCGCCCCCTCCTCCAGATTGAGGTTGAGCTGTTCGCAACGCTCGTTGAGGCGCGCCGACTGCTGGTCGAGGCGCTCCAGGGCCTGCTGGGTGGAATTGTGCTGCGCCTTCAGCGAGCCGACCCGCACCGCCAACTGGTGCGCATGGTCCTTGTGGGTGCGGGCATCCTGGCGAATCCGGTCGAGCCGTTCGCGCAGGGCGTCACGCTCCGCCAGCAGGGTTTCCCGGCGCTCGGTGTCCAGCGCCATGCTATCCAGCGCTTCCTGCAGGGTCAGGCGCGCCTCGCTCAGTTGCTCCTGTTCCAGCGCGCGCTGCTCGGCCAGTTCCGCCACTTCTTCGTCGAGACGGCGGCGACGCAGTACCAGTTGCTCGACCTTGGCCTGCTGCGCGGACAACTGCGCCTTCAGCTCGCCGTGCCGGCGCCCCTCCTCCTGGACCTGGCGCCGCACCTGCTCGCGCGCGCCTTCCAGCTCGCGCTGCTCGTCGCGGGCCGCAGCCAGACGCTCCTCGCCTTCGGCGACACGGGTTTCCAGGGCCTCCCGCCGCTCCTGCAACGCCTCCAGTTCCTGGGCGCGGGCGAGCATGCCGCCCTGGGCCTCGTCGCTGCGCCGGACCCGCAGGAAGTGCCGGCCGACCCAGTAGCCATCGCGACTGATCAGGCTCTCGCCGTCGTCCAGGGCGCCGCGCTGGGCGAGCGCCTGTTCCAGGGTCTCCACCGGTTTCACCCGGGCCAACCAGGGACTCAGGTCGGCGTCGGCGCGGACCTTGTCCAGCAGCGAACCGGCCGCCGTCGCGGCTCCGCGAGCGGGGCTGAGCAGGCGCAGCTCGCCCTTGCCAAAGCCGGCCAGGGCGAGCCCGTCGAAGCCGTTCAGCAAGACCGCCTGCAGATCCGCGCCGAGCACGGTCTCCACCGCCAGCTCCCAACCCGGCTCGACACGCAAGCCTTCGGCGAGGCGCGGACGTTGTTCCAGGCCCTGCTCGCGCAACCACTCCAAGGCGCCCTGTCCGGGATCGAGAGCGGCCTGCTGCAGGGCCTCCAGCGAAGCGATGCGCCCGTTCAGGCGCTGCAACTCGCCCTGCGCCTGGTGCTGTTCGGCGGCTAGCTGCTGCAATTCCTGGCGCAATTGTTCGAGTCGCTCGGCTTGGCCCTGCTCCTGCAATTGCAGTTCTTCCAGGGCCAGTTCGGCGATCGCCACCTGTTCGTTGAGTTCGAGGATCGCCGCGTCCTCGGGGTCGGCCGCCAACTGGCCACGCTCCACCTGCAGGCGCCGCTCGCGATCCTGCAGGCGCTCCAGGCTCTGCTCCAGGTGCTGGATGCGCGACTGCTGCACCTCGGCCTGGCGGCGGGGTTCGGCGCTCTGCTGGTTGAAGGCATCCCACTGCTGCTGCCAGGCCTGCATGCCCTGCTCGGCCTGTTCCAGGGCGATGCCCGCTTCTTCCGCGGCGGCCGCGCTGAGTTCCTGTTCCGGTGCGAGCATGGCCATTTCCTCGGCCAGGGTCGCGAGCAAGGTACGGTCATGCCCGAGGTGCGATTCGGTTTCCTGGCGGGTCCGTTCGGCTTCGCGCAAGTCGTCCTGCAACTGGCGCTGGCGCTGCTGGCCATGCTGGATGCTCTGCTCGACCCGGGCGATGTCGCCGCCGACCGAATAGAAGCGTGCCTGCACCTGGTTGAAGCGTTCGGACAACTCGTGATGGCCGTCGCGCAGCCGTTCGATGCCGGCATCGGCACCGCGCTGCTCGGCCACCAGGGCCTCGAAGGCGATCTCCTGGTCGCCGATGACCCGCTCGCGCTGACCGACCTGCTCGTTCAGGTCGCGCCAGCGCACGGCGCCCAGCTGGGCTTTGAGCTGGCGCTCCTCGGCCTTGTGCTCCTGGTATTTTTCCGCCGACTGGGCCTGCCGGTGCAGGCGTTCCAGTTGCCGCCCCAGCTCTTCGCGCAGGTCGGTGAGGCGTGCCAGGTTTTCCTGGGTCCGACGGATGCGGCTTTCGGTTTCGCGGCGGCGCTCCTTGTACTTGGAAATGCCCGCGGCTTCCTCGATGAAGTTGCGCAGGTCTTCCGGACGCGCCTCGATCAGCTTGGAGATCATGCCCTGTTCGATGATCGAGTAGCTGCGCGGCCCCAGGCCGGTGCCGAGGAAGATGTCGGTGATGTCGCGCCGCCGGCACTTGGTGCCGTTGAGGAAATAGGTGTTCTGCCCATCCCGCGAGACCCGCCGGCGAATGGATATCTCGGCGTACTGGGCGTATTCGCCCACCAGGGTGGTCTCGGCGTTGTCGAAGATCAGCTCGATGCTCGCCTGGCTCACCGGCTTGCGGGTATTCGAGCCGTTGAAGATGACGTCGGTCATCGACTCGCCGCGCAGGTTCTTCGCCGAGCTTTCGCCCATCACCCAGCGCACCGCGTCGATGATGTTCGACTTGCCGCAGCCGTTCGGCCCTACCACTGCCGCCATGTTGCTGGGGAAGTTCACCGTGGTCGGATCGACGAAGGACTTGAACCCCGCCAGCTTGATGCTCTTCAGGCGCATGCGTGCGCTCCCGCCAGGGTCGCCATCAGCGTTCGGCGAGCGCGGCCAGCACCAGCTGGCAGTTGTGGCGGCCGTATTCCAGCAGGACCTCGCGGATCCTCGCCTCGTCACGGGCGATCACCGCTTGCAGGAGCTGAGCAAAACTGCCGAGGAACTGGTTCATTTCCGCCTTGCGCCGTTCCAGCGCCAGGTGGTAGGCGCGACTCACCGCCGGCAGCAGGTTTTCGACGGTCTCCTGCAGGTAGGGATTGTTCGCGAAAGGAAAGGCCGCGCGCATGATGTCGAAGCTGGCCTCGACGAAGCCGTCGATATCGCTTTGCGCCAGGTTGTTCAGCAGGCGCTGCTGGATGACCAGGAACGGTGCCAGCTCGGCTTCGCTGCGCCAGCGCCGGGCGACGCTTTCCGCCAGCAGGATGTAGAGCTGCACGATCAGCGCGTAGAGGCTTTCCACATGTTGCGGGGACAGTTCGGACACCTGGGCGCCGCGGCGCGGCAGGATGTTCACCAGGTGGCGGCGTTCGAGAATCAGCAGCGCCTCGCGGACCGAGCCGCGACTGACGTTGAGGGTCTGGGTGACCTTCTGCTCCTGGATACGTTCCCGTTCCTTGAGTTCTCCCCGGATGATGCGTTCCGCGAGGTGGTGGGCGATCTGCTCTGCCAGGCTGTCCGGGGCCTTGAACGTCATGGTGATCCTTTTATCCAGGGGCGCGTTTTCCGGGGGTATATGGATGGGAAGTGTAACACAGGGCGTTACCCCGCCGGCTTCCCGGCGAAGCGGCGGACAGAACGAAGGTTGGGATGGGGCAGGCCGGCCAAGGGAGGACAATTGTCAGACAATCTAACAAGATAAATAGGAGGACTTCCCATGTTTGCCTCGCTTTCCTCTGCCTGGATGCTGCGTCTGAAAAAGTACGGCTACTGGATCTGGCTGATCGCGGTGCTCGGCATCCCGCTCAGCTACTGGTGGTCGCTCGGTAGCGACTACCCCAACGCCTGGCCCTGGCTGGTGATCAGCGTGGTGTTCGGGCTGATCCCGATCCTCGATGCCATCGTCGGCCGCGATCCGGCCAACCCCGAGGAAGCCAGCGAAGTGCCGGAGATGGAAGCACAGGGCTACTACCGCGTACTGTCCCTGGCCACCGTCCCGCTGTTGCTGGGCATGCTCGTCTGGTCCGGCTGGATCCTCGCCCACGAGACCCGCTGGGACTGGGTCGGCCAACTGGGCTGGATCCTGTCGGTGGGCACCGTGATGGGCGCCATCGGCATCACCGTCTCCCACGAACTGATCCACAAGGACCCGCAACTGGAACAGAACGCCGGCGGCCTGCTGCTGGCAGCGGTGTGCTATGCCGGCTTCAAGGTCGAACACGTGCGCGGCCACCATGTACACGTCTCGACCCCGGAAGATGCCTCGTCCTCGCGCTACGGCCAGAGCCTCTACTCGTTCCTCCCGCACGCCTACAAGCACAACTTCCTCAACGCCTGGCGCCTGGAGGCCGAGCGCCTGAAGCGCAAGGGCCTGCCGGCCCTGCACTGGCGCAACGAGCTGATCTGGTGGTACGCCATCAGCGCCCTCTTCCTGCTCGGCTTCAGCCTGGCCTTCGGCTGGCTGGGAGCGATCTTCTTCCTCGGCCAGTCGGTGATGGCCTTCACCCTGCTGGAGATCGTCAACTACGTCGAGCACTACGGCCTGCATCGGCGGCGCCTGGACAACGGCCGCTACGAACGCACCACGCCGGAACACTCGTGGAACAGCAATTTCCTCCTGACCAACCTGTTCCTTTTCCACCTGCAGCGCCATTCCGACCACCATGCCTACGCCAAGCGCCGCTACCAGGTGCTGCGCCACTACGACAGCAGCCCGCAACTGCCCAACGGCTACGCCGGGATGATCGTCCTCGCCCTGTTCCCACCGCTCTGGCGCGCGGTGATGGACCCGAAGGTGCGTGCCTACTATGCCGGCGAGGAATACCAGCTTACCGACACCCAGCGCATCTGAGCGTCCCGCCCCTGGGAAACGGCACCTTCGGGTGCCGTTTTCGTTTATGGGCAAACTGACTGACCTACAGGTCAAAAAATTATTTGACTCAAAAGTCAGTTTTTTCTAGATTCGCCTCCATAGCTCCTACCGTGGAGCCCTGTGCGGAAACCGCCCCACTCCGGCCGGTTCTCCTGCAAGGCCTAGAATTCAATAACAAGAACCCGCCTGGAGGCACGCCTTGATCAGGTTCCTGCTCAACCGGGAGATCCGCGTCGAAGAACGCCTGGACCCCAACCTCACCGTCCTCGACTACCTGCGCCGGCACCTCGGCAAGACCGGCACCAAGGAAGGCTGCGCCTCCGGCGATTGCGGCGCCTGCACCGTGGTGGTCGGCGAACTGGTCACCGGCGAGGATGGTGCCGAACGCATCCGCTATCGCAGCCTGAACTCCTGCCTGACCTTCGTTTCCGCCCTTCACGGCAAGCAATTGATCACCGTCGAGGACCTCAAGCACCGAGACCGCCTGCACGACGTGCAGCAGGCGATGGTCGACTGCCATGGCTCGCAGTGCGGGTTCTGCACGCCGGGCTTCGTCATGTCGCTGTTCGCCCTGCAGAAGAACAGCGCCGGCGCCGATCCGGCCAAGGCCCACGAGGCGCTCGCCGGCAACCTCTGCCGCTGCACCGGCTACCGGCCGATCCTCGACGCCGCCGAGCAGGCCTGCTGCCACAAGCGCGCAGACCAGTTCGACGCCCGGGAAGCCGCCACCATCGAGCAATTGCGCGCCATCGCTCCGCGCGAAACCGCCGAGCTGAACAGCGGTGACCGGCGCTGCCTGCTGCCGCTCACCGTCGCCGACCTGGCCGACCTCTACGGCGCCAATCCGCAGGCACGCCTGCTGGCCGGCGGCACCGACCTGGCGCTGGAGGTCACCCAGTTCCATCGCGAACTGCCGGTGATGATCTATGTCGGCCACATCCGCGAAATGAAACGCATCGAAGTGGGCGTCAACTGCCTGGAAATCGGCGCCGCCACCCCGCTGACCGACTGCTACCAGGCGCTGGCCGCGGACTACCCGGACTTCGGCGAATTGCTGCAGCGTTTCGCGTCCCTGCAGATCCGCAACCAGGGCACTCTCGGCGGCAATATCGGCAACGCCTCGCCGATCGGCGACGCCCCGCCGCTGCTGATCGCCCTCGGCGCGAAGATCGTCCTGCGCCGCGGCGAACGGCGCCGCGAGCTGCCGCTGGAGGAGTACTTCCTCGACTACAAGGTCACCGCCCGCGAAGAAGGCGAGTTCATCGAGAAGATCCTGGTCCCGCGTGCCCGGCCCAGCCAGGCGTTCAAGGCCTACAAGGTCTCCAAGCGCATCGACGACGATATTTCCGCGGTCTGCGCCGCCATCAGCCTCGACCTGGAAGATGGCCGGATCGCCCGCGCCAGGGTCGCCTTCGGCGGCATGGCGGCGATTCCCAAGCGCGCCACCGCCTGCGAAGCGGCGCTGCAAGGCGCGCGCCTGGAAGCCGCCAGCTTCGAACGCGCCGCCGCCGCCCTGGCGAACGACTTCACCCCGCTCAGCGACTTCCGCGCGAGCAAGGAATATCGCCTGCTGACCGCGCAGAACCTGCTGCGCAAATGCTTCCTGGAGCTGCACGCTCCCGCCGTCGAAACCCGGGTGACCGCCTATGTCTAACCATCGCAAGCCGCACAAGAGCCAGGAAGAGCTGGCCGACCTGTTCCGCGCCGAGCTGACCACCGGAGTCGGCCGCAGCGTCAAGCACGAAAGCGCCCCCAAGCACGTCAGCGGCGAGGCGATCTACATCGACGATCGCCTGGAGTTTCCCAACCAGTTGCACGTCTATGCGCGCCTGAGCGAGCGCGCCCACGCCCGCATCACCCGCCTCGACGTGACGCCCTGCTACCAGTTCCCCGGCGTCGCCATCGCCCTCACCGCCGCCGACGTTCCCGGCCAGTTGGACATCGGCCCGGTGGTGGCCGGCGACCCGCTGCTGGCCGATGGCAAGGTGGAGTATGTCGGACAGATGGTCCTGGCGGTCGCCGCCGACAGCCTGGAAACCGCGCGCAAGGCGGCCATGGCGGCGATCGTCGAGTACGAAGACCTGGAGCCGGTGCTCGACGTGGTCGAGGCCCTGCGCAAGCGCCATTTCGTCCTCGACAGCCACCAGCACCGCATCGGCGATTCCGCCGCCGCGCTGGCCGGCGCGCCGCATCGCCTGCAAGGCACGCTGCACATCGGCGGCCAGGAGCATTTCTACCTGGAGACGCAGATTTCCTCGGTAATGCCCAGCGAAGACGGCGGCATGATCGTCTATTGCTCGACCCAGAACCCCACCGAAGTGCAGAAGCTGGTGGCCGAGGTCCTCGGGGTTTCCTTCAACCGCATCGTCATCGACATGCGCCGCATGGGCGGCGGCTTCGGCGGCAAGGAAACCCAGGCCGCGGCGCCGGCCTGCCTGTGCGCGGTGGTCGCCTACCACACCGGGCGTCCGGCGAAGATGCGCCTGCCGCGCATGGAGGACATGCAGATCACCGGCAAGCGTCACCCGTTCTACGTCGAATACGACGTCGGCTTCGACGACGATGGCCGCCTGCACGGCATCCAGATCGACCTGGCCGGCAATTGCGGCTATTCGCCGGACCTCTCCGGCTCGATCGTCGACCGCGCCATGTTCCACTCGGACAACGCCTACTTCCTCGGCAACGCCACCATCTACGGCCACCGTTGCAAGACCAACACCGCCTCGAACACCGCCTACCGCGGTTTCGGCGGGCCCCAGGGAATGGTCGCCATCGAGGAGATCATGGACGCCGTGGCCCGCAGCCTGGGCAAGGATCCGCTGGAGGTGCGCAAGCTCAACTACTACGGCAAGGACGAGCGCAACGTCACCCATTACCACCAGACCGTCGAGCACAACCTGTTGGCGGAGATGACCGCCGAGCTGGAAGCGAGCAGCGAGTACGCCCGCCGCCGCGAGGAAATCCGTGCCTTCAATGCCGCCAGCCCGGTCCTGAAGAAAGGCCTGGCGCTGACCCCGGTGAAGTTCGGCATTTCGTTCACCGCGACCTTCCTCAACCAGGCAGGTGCGCTGATCCACATCTATACCGACGGCAGCATCCACCTGAACCATGGCGGCACCGAGATGGGCCAGGGCCTCAATACCAAGGTCGCCCAGGTGGTCGCCGAGGTCTTCCAGGTCGACGTGGAGCGCATCCAGATCACCGCCACCAATACCGACAAGGTACCCAATACCTCGCCCACCGCCGCCTCCTCGGGCACCGACCTGAACGGCAAGGCCGCGCAGAATGCCGCCGAAACCATCAAGCGGCGCCTGGTGGAGTTCGCCGCGCGGCACTGGAAGGTCAGCGAGGAAGACGTCGAGTTCCGCAACAACCAGGTGCGTATCCGCGAGCTGATCCTGCCGTTCGAGGAACTGATCCAGCAGGCCTACTTCGGCCAGGTCTCGTTGTCCAGCACCGGCTTCTACCGCACGCCGAAGATCTTCTACGACCGCGAGCAGGCCCGTGGCCGGCCCTTCTATTATTTCGCCTACGGCGCCGCCTGCTCGGAGGTGATAGTCGATACCCTCACCGGCGAATACCGCATGCTGCGCACCGACATCCTGCATGACGTCGGCGACTCGCTGAACCCGGCCATCGACATCGGCCAGGTCGAAGGCGGCTTCGTCCAGGGCATGGGCTGGCTGACCATGGAGGAACTGGTCTGGAACGCCAAGGGCAAGCTGATGACCAGCGGCCCGGCCAGCTACAAGATTCCCGCCGTCGCCGACATGCCGCTGGACCTGCGGGTGAAACTGCTGGAGAACCGCAAGAATCCGGAGCAGACCGTGTTCCATTCCAAGGCCGTGGGCGAGCCGCCGTTCATGCTCGGCATCTCGGTCTGGTGCGCGATCAAGGACGCCGTGGCCAGCCTCGCCGACTACCGCGCGCAACCCGCCATCGACGCGCCGGCGACGCCCGAGCGGGTGCTCTGGGGCGTGGAACAGATGCGCCGGCTGAAGGCCGCCCAGGCGCAAGCGGCGGACGCCGCGGTCGAACCGGCCTGAACCGCCGCGATCGGGAGGATGACGAGATGAACTGGATCAGTGCCCTGGCCGAGTTGCAGCGTAGCGGCGAACCTTGCGTCCTGGTGACCATCATCGAGGAGCGCGGCTCGACCCCGCGCAACGCCGGCTCGAAGATGGTGGTCAGCGCCGAGCGGCTCTACGACACCATCGGCGGCGGCCACCTGGAATACAGGGCCCAGGCCATTGCCCGGGAAATGCTCGCCGCGCGGACCCAGGACACCCGCCTGGAGCGCTTCAGCCTGGGCGCCAGTCTCGGCCAGTGCTGCGGCGGCGCCACGGTGCTGCTGTTCGAGCCGATGGGCCAGCCGCAGGCACACATCGCCGTGTTCGGCGCGGGCCACGTCGGTCGCGCCCTGGTACCCTTGCTCGCCAGCCTGCCCTGCCGGGTGCGCTGGATCGATTCGCGGGAACACGAATTTCCCGCGCTCCTGCCCGACGGCGTGGAGAAAGTGGTGAACGACGAAGTGCTCGACGAGGTCGAGCGGATGCCGCCCGGCAGCCACTTCATCGTCATGACCCACAATCACCCGCTGGACCTGGAGCTTACCGCGGCGATCCTGGCGCGCAACGACTTCGCCTACTTCGGCCTGATCGGCTCGAAGACCAAGCGCGTCAAGTTCGAGCACCGCCTGCGCGAACGTGGCGTCGACGCCGAACGCCTGCAACGGATGCGCTGCCCGATGGGCCTGGAGCAGGTGAAAGGCAAGCTGCCGGCGGAGATCGCCATCTCCATCGCCGGCGAGGTGATCGCCACCTACAACGCCGCCTTCGGCCTGGAACGCAAGCAGGGGCCGTCGAGCGTCACCCGGCTGACCCCGGAGTCGCGCCGCGCCCACGAATCCTGAGCGGCCCCCCGCTCCCCCGCGTCCGCCGCCAGGCGGCGGACCTCCCACGAACCTTTTTTCGAGACTGCCATGACCCGCAACGCCAAAGCCTACCGCGCCGCCATCCTGCACAGCATCGCCGACCCCGCGGAGGTCGGCGTCGAACGCTCCTACGAATACTTCGAGGACGGCCTGTTGCTGGTGGAGGACGGCAAGGTCGCTCGCCTCGGTGACGCCGAAACCCTGCTCGGCGAGATCGGCGAGGTCGAGGTCTTCGAGTACCGCGACGCGCTGATCACCCCCGGCTTCATCGATACCCACATCCATTTCCCGCAGACCGGGATGATCGCCTCCTACGGCGAACAACTGCTGGACTGGCTGAACACCTATACCTTCCCCACCGAGCGCCAATTCGGTGACCAGGCCCATGCCGACCAGGTCGCCGAGATCTTCCTGCAGGAACTGCTGCGCAACGGCACCACCACCGCGCTGGTCTTCGGCAGCGTGCACCGGCAATCGGTGGAATCGCTGTTCGAGGCCGCCCGGCGCCTGGACCTGCGCCTGATCGCCGGCAAGGTGATGATGGACCGCAACGCGCCGGACTACCTGACCGACACCGCCGAGAGCAGCTACCGCGACAGCAAGGCGCTGATCGAGCGCTGGCACGGCCAGGGCCGTCTGCTCTACGCGGTGACCCCGCGCTTCGCCCCGACCAGCACCGCGGAACAGCTGGACATGGCGGCGCGGCTGCTGCGCGAGCATCCCGGCGTATACCTGCACACCCACCTGTCGGAGAACCTCAAGGAAATCGAGTGGGTGAAGGAGCTGTTCCCCGAGCGCAGCGGCTACCTGGACGTCTACGACCACCACGGCCTGCTCGGGCCGCGCTCGGTGTTCGCCCATGGCGTGCACCTGTGCGACGGCGAATGCCAGCGCCTGGCGGAGACTGGCTCGGCAGTGGCGTTCTGCCCGACCTCCAACCTGTTCCTCGGCAGCGGTCTGTTCGACCTGCCGAAGCTGGAGCGCTACAAGGTCAAGGTCGGCCTCGGCACCGATGTCGGCGCCGGCACCAGCTTCTCCCAGCTGCAGTCCCTGAACGAGGCGTACAAGGTCATGCAGTTGCAGGGCGCCCGCCTCGATCCGTTCAAGTCGCTCTACCTCGCCACCCTCGGCGGCGCCCGTGCGCTGGAGCTGGACGACCGGATCGGCAGCTTCGCCACCGGCAACGAGGCGGACTTCGTGGTCCTCGACTACCACGCCACCCCGCTGCTCTCCTACCGCCTGAGCCAGGCCGGCAGCCTGGCCGAACGGCTGTTCGCGCTGACCATCCTCGGCGACGACCGCACGGTGAAGGAAACCTTCGCCGCCGGTCGCTCGGTGCATCGCCGCGACTGACTCCCGGCGGAAACGAAAAAGCCCCGCATCGCGGGGCTTTTTCATGCTTCGGATCAGGCCGCCGAGTCGCTGTCGGCCTTGGCCCGGCGTGGCTTCTTCTTGCCGCCGAGGAGGTGCGAGAACACCGCGTGCAGGTCGCCGGAAGCGTTGTCGCTCTCCAGGTTGAGCTTGCTGTCGATATGCTCCATGTGGTGCATCATCAGGGTCACCGCGCGCTCCTTGTCGCCCTTCTCGATGGCGTCGAGGATCTCGTTGTGCTCGTCGAACGAGCAGTGCGAGCGACCGCCGCTTTCGTACTGGGCGATGATCAGCGAGGTCTGCGACACCAGGCTGCGCTGGAAACTCACCAGAGGAGCGTTGCGCGCCATCTCGGCAAGCTTCAGGTGGAACTCGCCGGACAGGCGGATGCCGGCGCCCCGGTCGCCACGGGCGAAGCTGGATTGTTCCTGCACCACCATCTCGCGCAACTCGGCCAGACGCTCGGCGGTGGCGTTGTCGGTGGCCAGTTCGGTGATGGCGCGCTCGACTGTGCGGCGGGCGAAAAGGATCTGCCGGGCCTCGTCGATGCTCGGGCTGGCGACCACCGCGCCGCGGTTCGGCCGTAACAGCACCACCTGCTCGTGGGCCAGGCGCGAGAGGGCGCGGCGAATGATGGTGCGGCTGACACCGAATATCTCGCCGAGCGCTTCCTCGCTCAGCTTGGTGCCGGGGGCCAGGCGTTGTTCGAGGATGGCGTCGAAGATGTGGGCGTAGACGATCTCGTCCTGGGTACCGCTGCGGGCCTTGCCGGTGCGCGGCGGCTTCCTGATGTGTTGCAACTGATCGGTCATCGGTCTCGAACCTTGTGCGTCCGGCTTGTGGCCTGGGCTGATCCTCGCTCACGGGCGTGGGTGAGGCACGCCGGCGGCTGATAGCGAAATAGTGTACACAAGCAGCGGCATCCGGCGCACCACCCCTTTCCGCCCCTCGTTCCGAGCGCGCGGCTCCGCCCGGAAGGGGGCGTGACGGAAAGCTGATAAAAATGTGGCGAAACACCCTCAAACATTCTTTGACCTTTTTGTATACAAAGGCATAATCGCTCGCACGAGTTCTTGACCCAGAGGTCAGAAAATCGTGCCCTCACATCACCTTCGAGCCGCGTCAGGGACCTGGTAACCAACCGGCCCGCAGGACCTAACAACAAGAGCGATGAGGAGTACCTGCTGTGGAAAGCACCAAACAAGAAGAACAAGGGATCTACGCTGCGACACCGCCCGCCACCGGCCTGCTCGAACGCCTGTTCAAGCTCCGCCAGCATGGTACGACGGTCAGGACCGAGCTGGCGGCCGGGCTGACCACCTTCATCACCATGGCCTACATCATCTTCGTCAATCCCAACATCATGGCCGACGCCGGCATCGACCACGGCGCGGCGTTCGTCGCCACGTGCCTGGCGGCCGCCCTCGGCTGCTTCCTGATGGGCCTGTACGCCAACTGGCCGGTGGGCCTGGCGCCGGGAATGGGACTGAACGCCTTCTTCACCTACACCGTGGTCGGCACCATGGGCTACAGCTGGCAGATCGCCCTGGGCGCGGTGTTCATCTCCGGGGTGATGTTCATGCTGCTGACCTTCTCCCGGGTCCGCGAATGGCTGCTCAACAGCATCCCCCGCAGCCTCAGGTTCGCCATGGGTGCGGGAGTCGGCCTGTTCCTCGGCCTGATCGGCCTGAAGACCGCCGGCATCGTGGTGGCCAGCCCGGCGACCCTGATCAAGCTCGGCCACCTCACCTCGCCCGGCCCGCTGCTGGCGGCACTGTGCTTCCTGATGATCGCCGTGCTCGAGTACCGCCGGGTGTTCGGCGGCATCCTCATCAGCATCCTCAGCGTCACCCTGGTCGGCTGGGCCCTCGGCCTGGTGCAGTACGGCGGGGTGTTCTCGGCGCCGCCGAGCCTGGCGCCGACCTTCCTGGCGATGGACATCGCCGGCGCGTTCAACGTCACCATGATCAGCGTGATCCTGGCCTTCCTCTTCGTGCACATGTTCGATACCGCCGGCACTCTCATGGGCGTCGCCCAGCGCGCGCACCTGGTGAAGGAGGACGGGCGCATCGAGAACCTGTCGAAAGCGATGAAGGCCGACAGCGCCTCCAGCGTGTTCGGCGGCATGCTCGGTGTCCCGCCGGTGACCAGTTACGTGGAGAGCGCCGCGGGCGTGGCCGCCGGCGGACGTACCGGGCTCACCGCGGTGGTGGTCGGCGTGCTGTTCGTCGCCGCGATGTTCTTCGCCCCGCTGGCCGGGATGATCCCCGCCTTCGCCACCGCCGGCGCGCTGATCTACGTGGCCATGCTGATGATGGGCGGAATGGCGCACATCGACTGGGACGAGCACACCGAGACCATCCCGGCGATCGTCACGGTGATCATGATGCCGCTGACCTTCTCGGTGGCCGACGGTATCGCCCTGGGCTTCATCACCTACGTCGCGATGAAGGTCCTCACCGGCAAGCACCGCGAAGTCTCGGCCAGCCTCTATGCCTTGTTCGTGATATTCGTCGCCAAGTTCATCTTCCTCTGACCCGCCCGGATGGCGGATGGCCGCACGCGGCTATCCGCCTCGAACCTGTCGTTGCCCCGCAGGGCTCGCGACGCGCAGCTTCATCCCCCGCCCATTCGTACCCTGCGCCGCATTTCCCTTCCTGCCCACGAGTGGCGGATAACCGGCAACCCTCGGCGCACTCCCCGCGAACGAAAAAAAGCCCGCTCGATGGCGGGCCAGGGAAAAGGACTCGGAGAGTCAGTGTTTCGTGGCACGCACCTAGCTGCCGCGATAGGTCGAATAGCTGTAGGGCGAGATCAGCAGCGGCACGTGGTAGTGATCGTCGGCGGAGGCGATGCCGAAACGCAGCACCACCTGGTCGAGGAAGGCCGGCTCCGGCAATTGCACGCCGCGGGCGCGATAGTAGTCGCCGGCGTTGAACACCAGTTGATAGACCCCGGGACGGAAGTCCTCGCCTTGCAGCACCGGCTGGTCGCAGCGGCCGTCGTGGTTGGTCAGGGTGGTGGCGATCAGTTCCAGTTGCTGGCCTTCTACCCGGTACAGCTCGATCTTGATGCCATGGCCGGGGCAGCCGTGTGCGGAATCCAGTACATGCGTGGTCAAACGTCCCATGGGTTGCGGGCGCCCGCTGGCGGACACCACTCCTCCTCTTGCCTTCGTTCGATGGGGATCGCTCCGGGACCTGCCCGGCGCCGCTCGCTTGCAGCCCGCCAGGGAGCCGCTTGCGAAGCAATATAAGTTATCTTTCGATGAATTGTATACAAAAAACACCGCCACAACCGAAAATGCGGCAGCCGCCCCGAAATCGAGCATTCCTTCCACAAGCCCCACCCCGCAGGGCCTCATTCTTCGCTAACTGACCAGTCGGGCAGGTTTTTTGCTGGATGAATGGCAGGGATCGGCAAACAGGATTGTATTTACAGACCGCAGGCAAACTTGTATACAATAAATCCATCACGGCATCCCCGGCCCGTCCGGCCCGCCGCCCCATCCACAATAAGGAACACTGCTGTGAGCGCTGACTACCCACGCGACCTGATCGGATACGGCAATAACCCTCCCCACCCTCACTGGCCCGGCGATGCGCGCATCGCCCTGTCCTTCGTGCTCAATTACGAAGAAGGTGGCGAGCGCTGCGTCCTGCATGGCGACAAGGAGTCCGAGGCGTTCCTTTCCGAAATGGTGGCTGCCCAGCCCTTGCAGGGCGTGCGCCACATGAGCATGGAATCGCTCTACGAATACGGCAGCCGCGCCGGGGTCTGGCGCCTGCTCAAGCTGTTCAAGCGACGCAACGTGCCGCTCACCGTGTTCGCCGTGGCCATGGCGGCGCAGCGCAACCCTGAGGTGATCAGGGCGATGGTCGCCGACGGCCACGAAATCTGCAGCCACGGCTACCGCTGGATCGACTACCAGTACATGGACGAGGCCCAGGAGCGCGAGCACATGCTCGAAGCCATCCGCATCCTCACCGAACTCACCGGCCAGCGCCCGGTGGGCTGGTACACCGGACGCACCGGCCCGAACACCCGGCGCCTGGTGATGGAGGAAGGCGGCTTCCTCTACGACTCCGACACCTACGACGACGACCTGCCCTACTGGGACCCGGCCAGCACCGCGGAGAAACCGCATCTGGTGATTCCCTATACCCTGGACACCAACGACATGCGCTTCACCCAGGTGCAGGGCTTCAACAATGGCGAGCAGTTCTTCCAGTACCTGAAGGACGCCTTCGACGTGCTCTACGAAGAAGGCGCGACGGCGCCGAAGATGCTCTCCATCGGCCTGCATTGTCGGTTGATCGGTCGCCCGGCGCGGATGGCCGCCCTGGAGCGCTTCATCCAGTACGCGCAGAGCCACGACAAGGTCTGGTTCGCCCGCCGCGAAGACATCGCCCGCCATTGGCACCGTGAGCATCCTTTCCAGGAGACCGAGGCATGAGCCGTTTCCAGACCCTGACCCCCGCCTCGCTGTCCCGCGAGGCCTTCGTCGAAGCCTTCGCCGACATCTACGAACACTCCCCCTGGGTCGCCGAGAAGGCCTATGACCTGGGTATCGACGACAGCCTCAACGATATCGAGGGCCTGCACCAGCGCATGGCCGACATTCTCCTGTCGGCAAGCCGCGAGGCCCAGCTGGCGCTGATCAACGCCCACCCGGACCTCGCCGGCAAGGCAGCGATCCGTGGCGAACTGACCGCCTCCAGCACCTCCGAGCAGGCCGGCGCCGGGATTCACGAATGCAGCGCCGAGGAGTTCGCCCGCTTCACCGAACTCAACGACGCCTACAAGGCCAGGTTCGGCTTCCCCTTCATCAAGGCGGTGAAGGGCAGCAACCGCCATCAGATCCTGGCGGCCTTCGAGGAACGCATCCAGCACTCCGCCGACGAGGAGTTCGCTACCGCGCTGGCCGAGATCAACAAGATCGCCCTGTTCCGCCTGCAGCAGCTCTGAGGCCTGCGGAGACGAGCATGAACGCCGAACACGCGCCCTTCCGCCACTACCTCGACCTCGCCGACGCGCGCCTGGGCAGCCAGGTGGTCGCCGTCAGCGACGAATGGTTCGCCCCGGCCAGCCGCATGCTGCAGGCCGGCGAACCGGTGTGGAAGGAAGGCGTGTTCGACGACAGCGGCAAGTGGATGGACGGCTGGGAAACCCGCCGCAAGCGCTTCGAGGGCCATGACCAGGCGGTGATCCGCCTGGGTGTGCCGGGCGTGCTGAAGGGCGTCGACATCGACACCCGCTTCTTCACCGGCAACCATCCGCCGGCGGCTTCCCTGGATGGCTGCTTCTGCACCGAAGGCGACCCGGACGACAGCACGTCCTGGAGCGAAGTGCTGCCGGCGGTGGGGCTGCAGGGCGATAGCCATCACTACCACCCGATAGACGACGAACGTCCCTGGACCCACCTGCGTCTGAACATCTACCCGGACGGCGGTATCGCCCGCCTGCGCCTCTATGGCGTGCCCTACCGCGACTGGAGCAGCCTGCCGCCGGGAACGGCGCTCGACCTGGCCGCAGCGGTCAACGGCGGCCGGGCGCTGGCCTGTTCCGACCAGCATTTCGGACGCATGGGCAACCTGCTCAACCCCGGACGTGCCATCAACATGGGCGACGGCTGGGAAACCGGCCGCCGCCGCACGCCGGGCCACGACTGGGTGATCGTCGCCCTCGGCCATCCCGGCAGCATCGAGGCGGCGGTCGTCGATACCTTGCACTTCAAGGGCAACTATCCGGAAAGCTGCAGCATTCAGGCCGCCTTCGTGGAAGGCGGAAACGAGGCCCGGATCGAGGCACAGAGCCTCTTCTGGCGCGAGCTGCTGCCAGCGCAGAAGCTGGAAATGCACCAGGAACATCGGTTCGAGTGGCACCTCAACGCCCTCGGCCCGATCAGCCATGTACGCCTGAACATCTTTCCCGACGGCGGCGTCAGCCGCCTGCGCCTGTTCGGCAGGCCACAATTACCGTGAGACCCGGGCCCCACGTGCGTCCGGAATACAACAAACAGAATCGACAGGATCAGTATGCGCACTCTCAAGATCGAGCCGTTGACCAAGGAAGCCTTCGCCCCGTTCGGTGACGTGATCGAAACCGCCGGCAGCGACTATTTCATGATCAACAACGGCTCCACCCGCCGTTATCACAAGCTGGCCACGGTCGAGACCGCGCAGCCGGAAGATAACGCGATCATCAGCATCTTCAGCGCCGAGAAGCTGGAAATGCCGTTGCGCATCCGCATGCTGGAACGCCATCCGCTGGGCAGCCAGGCCTTCATCCCGCTGCTCGGCAACCCCTTTCTGGTCGTGGTCGCGCCACTTGGCGATGTACCTGTACCGGGCCTCGTCCGCGCCTTCCTGACCAACGGAAGGCAGGGCGTCAATTACCACCGCGGCGTCTGGCACCATCCGGTGCTGACGATCGAAAAGCGGGATGACTTCCTGGTGGTCGATCGCAGCGGTTCCGGGAACAACTGCGACGAGCATTTCTTCACCGAGGACGAACAGCTCCTCCTCGACCCCCAATCAAACCAATAAGAGAGGTCCTGCCGCCGGTCCGCCGGCCAGGGCAAGAGGTACAAGACTGTGGAAGCACATCTCATCGAATGGCTGAACCTGCTGGTGCGCTGGATTCACATGATCGTCGGGATCGCGTGGATCGGCGCTTCGTTCTATTTCGTCTGGCTGGAGAACAACCTCAACCGCAGCAACCCGCGTGAAGGCCTGTCCGGAGACCTCTGGGCAATCCACGGTGGCGGCATCTACCACCTGGAGAAGTACAAGCTGGCTCCGCCGAAAATGCCGGAGAACCTGCACTGGTTCAAATGGGAGGCCTACTCCACCTGGATGTCCGGGGTGGTGTTGCTGACCATCGTGTTCTACCTGAACCCGACCCTCTACCTGATCGCCCCCGGCAGCGACCTGGCGCCGGCGGCGGCCATCGCCATCGGCATCGGTTCGCTGGTCTGCGGCTGGTTCGTCTACACCATCCTCTGCGATTCGGCGCTGGGCAAGACCCCTGCCCTGCTCGGCCTGGTCCTGTTCGTCCTGCTGGTCGCCGCCGCCTACGGCCTGACCCAGGTGTTCAGCGGCCGCGGCGCCTACCTGCACGTCGGCGCGATCATCGGCACCATCATGGTCGGCAACGTGTTCAGGGTGATCATGCCGGCCCAGCGCGCGCTGGTGAAAGCCATCGAAGAAAACCGCGAGCCCGATCCGGTGCTGCCAGCCAAGGGCCTGCTGCGCTCCCGGCACAACAACTACTTCACTCTGCCGGTGCTGTTCATCATGATCAGCAACCACTTCCCGAGCACCTACGGCAGCCAGTACAACTGGCTGATCCTGGCCGCCATCGCGGTGCTCGCGGTACTGGTACGCCACTACTTCAACACCCGCCACGAAAGCAACCGCTTCGCCTGGGCACTGCCCGCCGGCGCGCTGGGCATGATCGCCCTGGCCTTCGTCACCACGCCGAACTACCAGCAGGCTTCCGCACCGCTGGCCAGCACCCCGGCGGCGGCACCGGCACAACCGGCGACCGGCGGCGACGCACCAGCCGCGCCCGCCGCGACCCAGGCCTCCAATGCCGGGGCCGCGAGCGGAGCCGACTTCGACAAGGTCCATCACGTGATCCAGGAGCGCTGCACCGTCTGCCACTCGGCGAAACCGACCAGCCAGCTGTTCAGCACCGCGCCAGGCGGGATCATGCTCGACACCCCGCAGCAGATCCAGCAACTGGCACCGAAGATCCAGGCCCAGGCCGTGGCCTCGCAGATCATGCCGCTGGGCAACATCACGCAGATGACCCAGGAAGAACGCAACCTGATCGGCAGCTGGATCGCCAAGGGCGCACAGATCAACTGAGCCTTGGCCGAAAGGCGAAGAACCGCACCTCCGGTTCCCCGCAGCAGAACAACCCTGCTGGCCCTACCCCAAAAGCCCTCTCCATAGAGGGCTTTTGGCCATAACTCGCCATATCTTTCAGCCCCCAACCTCTCCGATAACTCACTTTCCTTCACCCTGGGCCGATGGAACGAAACCGTGCGGCGCTATCTTCGCCTACCTTGCCAATGAAGAACTGTGCAACTTTTTGGTTGATAACGTTGTGGATAGAACGCTAGGGAACAAATACCCAAAGGGCTCCGAGAGAGTGCGCAACTTTTTGCAAGCGGTGCGCAAAAGTTGCGCAATTTTCAGTGTTCTTCCCATGAGAATCGCCAGCGAATTTTTGGTTTCCCCCAATAACGCCTTGATGGAAAAGAGTTTCAAGACCAGTGGCACGGTTCTTGTCTAGCACCGGTGACCCCGGCATATCGCCTGGGCACTTTCAACGACAAGGAACGTATCCATGGCAACCCCCGCCTATATGTCCATCACCGGCACCAAGCAGGGCCTGATCACCGCCGGCGCCTTCACCGAGGATTCGGTCGGCAACACCTACCAGGAAGGCCACGAGGACCAGGTGATGGTCCAGGGCTTCAACCACGAAGTGATCATCCCGCGCGACCCGCAGTCCGGCCAGCCGACCGGCCAGCGCGTGCACAAGCCGGTGGTCATCACCAAGGTCTTCGACAAGGCCTCGCCGCTGCTGCTGGCCGCCCTGACCTCCGGCGAGCGCCTGACCAAGGTCGAGATCCAGTGGTACCGCACCTCCGCCGCCGGCACCCAGGAGCACTACTACACCACCGTCCTGGAAGACGCGATCATCGTCGACATCAAGGACTACATGCACAACTGCCAGGACCCGGGCAACGCCCACTTCACCCACCTGGAAGACGTGCACTTCACCTACCGCAAGATCACCTGGACCCACGAAGTCTCCGGCACCTCCGGCTCCGACGACTGGCGCTCGCCGGTGGCAGGGTGAGTTGACAGGCACACCGGTCGTACACCTGTACGGCCGGTTCTCCGTCGAGCCGAAAATGTCCGCTACTTCGCGAAATAGACACCGAGCCAAGACTTTCGGCAGCGGCTGAGCAAGAGTAACGTGGGGCTCGCTTCTCCAACGGATGGGGGAGGAACCGCCCGCCAGGAACAAGGAACGATCCATGCGTCAAAGGGACCTGAAATTCACCTTCGTCGTCGGCGAAGGGAAACTCGCGTTCGATGTCGTCGAGTTCGAACTGGAAGAAGCGCTCTGCGAGCCTTTCCGCCTGAACCTGAAGCTGGCCAGCGACAAGAACGCCATCGATTTCAGGCAGGTACTCGACCAGCCGGGCACCTTCACCCTCTGGCAGGACGGCCGTCCGGCCCGCTACGTCCATGGCATCGTCAGCCACTTCACCCAGGGCAGCTCGGGTTTTCGCCGGACCCGCTACGAACTGCTGCTGGAACCGCAGTTGGCGCGCCTGGAGCTGTGCTGCAACTGGCGGATATTCCAGGAGAAGAGTGTTCCGGAGATTCTCCAGGCGCTGCTCAAGGAGCACCGGGTGCTCGACTACGAACAGCGTATCTACCACGAGCACCTGCCACGCGAATACTGCGTGCAGGCCGGCGACAGCGATCACTACCTGCACGACCGGCTGGCCTTCGAGGAAGGCCTGGTCTACTACTTCCGCTTCGACGAACACCGCCACACCCTGGTCTGCAGCGACCGGCTCTACGTCCAGGAGCGTATCGCCGGCGGCCCGGTACTGTTCAGCGCCCAGCCGGAGGGCGACAACCCGCAGCCGGTGCTTCATTCTTTCCGCTACAGCGAAAATGTTCGTACGGCTCGACAGACCCAGCGGGACTACAGCTTCAAGCGCCCGACCTACGACCAGGAGCATCATCTCGCTGGCGAGGCGCTCGAGCATCAGGGCTCGTCCTACGAGCGCTACGACTACCCCGGTCGCTACAAGCGGAGCGGCGCCGGCCGGCCTTTCACCGAAAGCCGCCTCAGAGGGCACCGGCGCGATGCGCGGGTGGCATCGGTCAGCGGCGACGACCCGCGGCTGATCCCGGGCCACGCCTTTGCCATGGAAGGTCATCCGCGTGCCGACTTCAACGCCTGGTGGCGGCCGGTACGGGTGGTCCATCGCGGCACCCAGTATGCCGGCCAGGAGGAAGAGTCCGCCGACGCCCCTCTGGGGGTGAGCTACGACCTGCGCGCCGAACTGGTACCCGAGGACGTCGAATGGCGTCCCGCACCGCTGCCTCGGCCACGTATCGATGGTCCGCAGATCGCGACGGTAGTCGGCCCGGCAGGGGAAGAGATCCATTGCGACGAGTGGGGACGGGTGAAAGTCCAGTTCCCCTGGGATCGCGAGGGACGTCACGATGAATTCAGTACCTGCTGGATACGGGTCGCGCAGAACTGGGCAGGTGCCGATTGGGGGCACATGGCGATCCCGCGGATTGGCCAGGAGGTGATCGTCGATTACCTGGACGGCGACTGCGACCAGCCGATCGTCACCGGGCGTACCTACCGGGCGACCAACCGGCCGCCCTACGCGCTGCCCGACCACAAGATCCTCAGCACCATCAAGAGCAAGGAGTACAAGGGCAGTCGGGCCAACGAGCTGCGCATCGACGACACCACGGCGCAGATCAGTGCGGCGCTGATGAGCGACCACGGTGCCAGCGCGCTGCACCTGGGCTACCTGACCCATCCTCGGCCCGAAGGCGGCAAGCCGCGCGGCGAGGGCTTCGAACTGCGCACCGACGAACATGGCGCGGTGCGTGCGGCCAAGGGGCTGCTGCTGAGCACCGAGGAGCAGCTCAGGGCCGGCGCCGGCCATCTCGACCGAGGCGTCGTGGTGCAGGTGCTGGAGGCCGCGCTGGAGCTGGCCCGCGAGCTGGGCGACTACGCCGGGGAGCACCAGGGCGTGGGGCACGACGCGGCGCCGCAGCAAACCCTCCAGGAAGCCGTGCGCGACCTCGGCCACGGCGCCAACGACGAGTCCGGCAAGAGCAACGGAGGCAAGCCGGCGATCGCCTTGAGCGGTCCGGCAGGGATCGCCGCGGCGACGCCGGCGAGCCTGACCCTGGCCGCCGGCGAGCACGTCGACAGCGTGGCCCGGCAGAACCAGCAGGTGACCGCCGGGCAGAAGGTGGTGATCAACGCCGGCAGCGACATCGGCCTGTTCGCCCAGGGCGGCGAGCTGCGCCAGATCACCCACCAGGGGCCGATGCTGCTGCAGGCGCAGAAGAACGACATCCGCCTGGAGGCCGAGCAGAGCGTGGAGGTCAGCGCCAGCCAGCAGCACGTGCTGGTCACCGCGAAGGAGCACATCACCCTGATGTGCGGCGGCGCCTACCTGACCCTCAAGGGCGGCAACATCGAGCTGGGCATGCCCGGCAACTTCGTGGTCAAGGCGGCGAAGCACAGTCATGTCGGTCCCGCTCATGCATCGACCAGCTTCAACGCCTGGGATTCGACACCGTTCGATGACCGGTATGTCCTGCGCGACGAAGCCACGCTGGAGCCGTTACCCAATATCGCCGTTGAAGTGATACGAGGCGATGGTGGTGTGGTGAAACTGATGACCGACAGCCAGGGCCGTTTACCCAAGCAACAACACCTGGCCATGGACCCGGTGCAGATACGCATCCTGGGCAAGGGCAGTCACAACAGCGACACGGAGTCCAACACATGAGCAGCGAACCGCTCGAGCCGAATCAGGATGTGATCATCCCTCGCTCTCGCGACAGTCTGGGACGGCCTGTCTACAAGGCGCAGTTGACCCGTACCGACAACCAGAGCGAAAAGGTGGCACTGATTCGGCAGACCGCTCCCCTGCCGGTGATCTTCATTCCGGGGATCATGGGAACCAACCTGCGCAACAAGGCAGATAAAAGCGAGGTCTGGAGGCCGCCGAATGGTCTGTGGCCCATGGATGACCTGTTTGCCTCCATCGGTGCGTTGTGGACTTGGGCCTGGAGGGGTCCAAAGGCCCGTCAGGAGCTCCTGAAGGCTGAGCAAGTAGAAGTCGATGACCAGGGTACGATCGATGTCGGTCAATCTGGTTTGTCCGAAGAAGCTGCCCGCCTGCGCGGCTGGGGCAAGGTCATGCGCAGTGCGTATAACCCGGTCATGGGATTAATGGAGAGGCGACTGGATAACATCGTCAGCCGGCGGGAACTCCAGGCATGGTGGAATGACGAAGCCCTCTCTCCTCCTGGAGATCAGGGTGAGGAGCAGGGAAAGGTGGGGCCGATCGATGAAGAGGAATTGCTCAGGGCCAGCCGATACCAGTTCGATGTCTGGTGCGCCGGCTATAACTGGCTACAGTCCAACCGGCAGTCGGCGCTGGATGTACGCGACTATATCGAGAATACCGTGTTGCCTTTCTACCAAAAGGAGTGCGGTCTCGATCCCGAGCAGGTGAGACGTATGAAGGTCATTCTGGTCACCCATTCGATGGGAGGGCTGGTGGCTCGCGCCCTGACACAGTTGCACGGCTATGAGCGCGTATTGGGGGTGGTGCATGGCGTACAACCTGCGACGGGTTCCTCGACCATCTACCATCATATGCGCTGTGGCTATGAAGGTATCGCACAGGTCGTGCTGGGGCGAAATGCCGGTGAAGTGACAGCCATTGTCGCCAATTCGGCCGGCGCGCTGGAATTGGCCCCTAGCGCCGAATACCGGGAAGGGCGTCCTTGGCTATTTCTGTGCGACGCGCAGGGGCAGGTGCTCAAGGATATCGATGGAAAGCCTCGGGCTTATCCGCAGAATCAGGACCCTTATGAAGAGATATACAAGAACACTACGTGGTATGGATTGGTGCCTGAGCAAAATTCACAATATCTGGACATGTCAGACAAAAAAGAAGGTTTAAGAGTTGGCCCCCGTGATAACTTTGAAGACTTGATAGATAGCATTGCTAATTTTCATGGTGAATTGTCAGCAGCAGGATATCACTCAGAGACCTATGCCCATTACGGAGCTGACGATAGCCGCCATAGTTGGCGCGACCTGATCTGGAAGGGTGACCCTACCCCTCTGGAGACCCCCGGTGCCACACTCAATGACGATGAGAACGGCACTTACAACAGTTGGTTCCGCCGGGGCTTGCCCACCATAGTGCAGGGTCCGCTGGAGACGGGAAATCCTCTGGACGCTTCCGGTAGCGGAGGTGACGAAACGGTACCGACCGACTCCGGCCAGGCGCCTGCCCTGGCGGGCGTCAAGGCCAGCTTTCGGCATGGCAGCAAGGGCAAGGGACAGGCCAATACCAAACGGGGCTATGAGCACCAGGAGAGTTACAACGATGCTCGTGCTCAATGGGCAGCGCTATATGGGGTGATCAAAATCACCCAGTTGGCAGATTGGCATCCTAATGACAAAGGAGGGACATGATGCATCCCCGTCGGTTGCTTGCTGTACTTGGAGTGGTGGTCTTGACCAGCATGACCAGTTGCACTTCGTTTTCTTCTTCTCGGAGCTCTTCCATGGACAAGACCGGATGGATTACTCATTGCTTTGGTCGCTTTCTGATTGATCTGCCACCTGACGCGGTAATCAATGCCGGATACTACCTATGGGGAGACAGAATTGAGTACTTAGATGATAAACCTACCGAACTGGCAGCCAGGGTTGATCGTCTTGAACAAGAGTGGAGGACTCAGAGACATAAATCCAAAGGCAACATGTTTCTTCGTAAAATTGACTTTGGCAATGAATCAGTAGGTTTATTGTCTTGGTCTTCAGAGGTTGCCTCTAAAACCTATTTATTGGATACCTATGTTACATCTAAGCCTACGTGGCATGCCTATCGTTGGAAAGGGAAAGTTTCGGTAGACAGAGAGCAACATGCTGTGGAGATATCTAGGGCTTTAGCTCGAAATCTACGTTCTCGCGCGCCAAAAGAAATCCCCAGCGAGCCGGGCTTTTGCATCGACCACGCTTATATTGCAGGGGATAGTTTTCAAGTGGAGAGGTTTGGAGTGGGAGTCACTTTCCCTGAGCACCCCGGCGCGCGCTTTGAATTCCGCTCCTCCACGGGAGCTGAGCTAAACAGCCTTCTTGAGCGAGTCGACGGCTTCGTGCAAAACATGCTCTCCACGTTTGCAGGCATGGAAAGGTTAAGAAAAGGAAAGCATCCTGTCGGGGGCCTTCCTGGAGAGGAATATCTGGTTGCGGGAAGCGATAAGGGGCAGCGCGGCTATACCTTCATGTGGGAGGTTCAAGGCAAGGAGGAATCGCTAACCGAGCCCCATCTTACTGCGGGACTGGCGGTACTGGAACGCAGCAATGAAAACGGTAAACCACCGCCCCCTGCCTTCAAATCGGACAAAGAGGCTTTGGAACTGTGGGACGCCATTGTCGATTCGATCCGCGTGCGCCCGACGTCTTCATCGCCGCGTGGCGGAAATGCCGGTCCTTCCCCTGCTCCGAAACCCGCTACGCCTGGCGGCCAAACGCTCGGTGATGACTATGTCTATGAGGAATTCCTCTCCAGCCTGAAGCCAAAAGACAGCTGGCTGGACGATCTATAGGAGCAACCCGCGATGGACATCATTCGCCTTGGCGACACCACCAGCCATGGAGGCACGGTGATTGAGGCGTTCGGCCAGACCGACCTCAACGGCAAGCCGATGGCCGGTGTAGGCCACCAAGTGGTTTGCCCCTTGTGCAAGGGAACCTTCCCCATTACCGAAGGTAGCGCCCTGCTGGATGTGAATGGGGTCCCGGTCGCGCTACATGGGATGAAAACAGCTTGTGGTGCCAGCCTGATTGCCAGTGGCCCGTTGGGCGCTGCCGAAAACTGAAAAAGGGGGGACGTTCGATATGCCGAACGACTTCGGCGACCTCCTTCGTGCCTCTCCTGTAGAACGCTCAGGAAAACTCCGCCGGCTTCTTGTCCAGCCTGACCTGCCCCGAGCCTTGGCACCTTGGCCAGTCTGCCGTTGTGCACTCCAGCAAGCGCTGGCGGCATTCTCTTTGCTCGTTGAGCGTCTCCATTGCCGCCAGGATCTACTGGCGCTCAGATAGCCGGTTGCTCTCGCGCACGTCGCTGCTTGTAGTCGCCAATGCAAGCAGGCGTTCCG
Source organism: Pseudomonas sp. PS1(2021) (assembly GCF_020405165.1). Classification (NCBI taxonomy): domain Bacteria; kingdom Pseudomonadati; phylum Pseudomonadota; class Gammaproteobacteria; order Pseudomonadales; family Pseudomonadaceae; genus Pseudomonas; species Pseudomonas sp. PS1(2021). Next base: position 3,030,349 of record NZ_CP084484.1, read on the forward strand.
CAAAGACCCATGGCTGATCCCGGGCGACAGGGTTCAAGGCCTTGCTGCACCGGGCTTGCGCTCACTGAGGTAGGGGTCGCTGAAAACTCCCAGCGGCTAGAGCACGTCGGCTATCCGACCAATGTCGTACACCGCCGGGCGTCCCGGGGGTAGCCGGCGCCAGTTCTATGGATACAGTGGAAGCAGCTCTGGAAAGCCTGTAGTAGACCGATTGGTCAACTACAAAAAATTACTTTGTATACAAAAAATCGATTGAATCGAGCACACAACGGGGATATAAAACACCCCACCGCATCGCCCTGAAGCCTGGGGTGGATGTTCGGCCAGAAATACCCGGCCGCCGGAACCTGCCTTTTCCGGTGTCCGCCTGCGACTGACAACAATAAAAACGCCTGAGGTGTTGCATGTCCGTGGTAACTGATCGCCGCATCCCCGACTCGCCCGTAGACCAGCGCCTGCCTCTGACGCAGCTGCTGCTGGTGGGCTTCCAGCATGTGCTGCTGATGTACGGTGGCGCCGTCGCCGTGCCTCTGATCGTCGGCCAGGCGGCCGGCCTCTCGCGCGAGGAAATCGCCTTCCTGATCAACGCCGACCTGCTGGTCGCCGGCATCGCCACCCTGGTCCAGTCGCTGGGCATCGGCCCGATGGGCATCCGCATGCCGGTGATGATGGGCGCCAGCTTCGCCGCCGTCGGCAGCATGGTGGCGATGGCCGGGATGCCCGGCGTGGGCATCACCGGGATCTTCGGCGCGACCATCGCCGCCGGCTTCTTCGGCATGCTCATCGCCCCCTTCATGTCGCGCATCGTGCGTTTCTTCCCGCCGCTGGTGACCGGCACGGTGATCACCTCGATCGGCATGTGCCTGTTCCCGGTGGCGATCAACTGGGCCGGCGGCGGCAAGGGCGCGGAAGACTTCGGCTCCCTGCACTTCCTGTTCCTCTCCAGCCTGGTGCTCTGCACCATCCTCCTGATCAACCGCTTCATGCGCGGTTTCTGGGTCAACATCTCGGTGCTGATGGGCATGGGCCTGGGCTACGCGATCGCCGGCGGCATGGGCATGGTCGACCTCGGCGGTCTGGCCGAGCGCCCCTGGTTCGACATCGTCACCCCGCTGCACTTCGGCGCGCCAACCTTCGACCTGGCGCCGATCCTGTCGATGTGCCTGGTGGTAGTGATCATCTTCGTCGAGTCCACCGGCATGTTCCTCGCCCTGGGCAAGATCACCGGCCGCGAGATCACCCCGACCGAACTGCGCCGCGGCCTGCTCTGCGACGCCGGCGCCTCGTTCTTCGCCGGTTTCCTGAACACCTTCACCCATTCCTCGTTCGCCCAGAACATCGGCCTGGTGCAGATGACCGGGGTGCGCAGCCGCTACGTCACGGTGGCCGCCGCCGGTTTCCTGATCCTCCTCAGCATGCTGCCCAAGGCCGCCTTCCTGGTCGCCTCGATCCCGCCGGCGGTACTCGGCGGCGCCGGCATCGCCATGTTCGGCATGGTCGCCGCCAGTGGCATCCAGATCCTCCACGAGGCCAACATCACCGACCGCCGCAACCAGTTGCTGGTGGCGGTAAGCATCGGCATGGGCATGGGCATGGTGCCGGTGGTGCGCCCGGACTTCTTCGCCCGCCTGCCGGTCTGGATGGAGCCGATCACCCATAGCGGCATCGCCATGACCGCGATCTGGGCGGTGGTGCTGAACCTGCTGTTCAACATCCTCAGCCGCAACGACCGCAGCCACTTGTGCGGCAGCCACGCGCCGGCGCCCAAGCACTCCTGACTCCCTGGCGGACCGGCGACACTCCCGGTCCGCCCTTCCCTCGGGCCGGACTTCGTCCGGCTTCTTTTTTTCCGCTCGCGGTCCGCACCACTCAGTCCCGCCGAAGGAAAGGCCCCGCCTTGCGCTCCAGCAGATGCAGCAATTCCGCCTGCATGTAGGCGTAGTCGTCCGGGATATCCAGGCAGACCAGGCGCTTGCCTTTCATCGCCGCGGCGTGCCGGCGCAGCAGCGCCTGCCGGTGGCGGCGCTCCATGACGACGACCAGCGTCGCCCACTCCAGTTGCTCCCGCTCCAGAGGCGTTTCGGCGTCCGCCGCCAGCCCGGCGGAATCGGTCTCGACGCCCGGCCAGTCGGCGAACAGCCGTTCGGCGCTGGGACTACGCAGGCGGTTGCGGCTGCAGATGAACAGGACCCGGTGCATGGGAGGCTTTCCTTTGCTGGCGCGGCAGGCAGCATGACTTCTTCGCCGCGTTTCGGTGTTGCGCCGCGTCGCTTTTCCCGGGACGGGGCAGCGAGCGGTGCGTGCCGGAACACGGTCGCCCGGGTGGCATGGGGGAGGAAGCGGCGGATGGCGCCGTTGGTGCCATCGCCCCAGGAGGATACCGTCAGCCGCCGGTCATGCTCATGAAACGCAGCACCTGGACCTGCTCCTGGGCGTCGAAGTGATGCCGCTCCGGCTTCAGGTTCAGCGCCGCCACCAGTGCCGCGCTCAGGCGCTCGCAGTCGCCGGGATGGCTGCGCAGCAGTTCGCGCAGGTCGAGCGCCCCCTCGTGGCCGAGGCAGAGCACCAGCTTGCCCTCGGCGGTGACGCGCACGCGGTTGCAGTCGCCGCAGAAATTATTGCTGTGAGGTGAGATGAAGCCGATCCGGCTGGGCTCGTCGCCGATCTGGTAATACCGCGACGGCCCGCCGCTGCGCGCCAGGCTCGGGGTCAGCGGCCAGCGGCGCTCGATGATCGCCCGGACTTCGTCGCTGGTGCAGAGAGTCAGTTCGCGACGGTGGCTGGTGATGCTGCCCAGCGGCATTTCCTCGATGAAACTGATGTCCAACTGGTTGGCCAGGGCGTACTCGACCAGGTCGAGGATCTCGTCGTCGTTGCGGCCCTTCTGTACCACGCAGTTCAGCTTGATCCGCTCGAAACCGGCTTCGCGCGCCGCCTGGATGCCGTCCAGCACCTGCTCCAGGCGATCGCTACGGGTGAAGGCGGCGAAGCGTTCGCGCTGCAGCGAGTCGAGGCTGACGTTGAGGCGGCGGACGCCGGCGGCCTTCAGCTCGGCGGCGCGCTCGCGCAGTTGCGAACCGTTGGTGGTGATCGCCAGGTCTTCCAGTTCCGCACGCTGCCCCAGGCGTGCCAGCAGGCCGGTGATGCCCTTGCGCACCAGCGGCTCGCCGCCGGTGATACGAATGCGCCGCACGCCGAGGCCGATGAAGGCGTCGGCCACCGCGTACAGTTCTTCCAGGCTGAGGACCTGGTCGCGGGGAAGGAACTGCATGTCTTCGCTCATGCAGTAGGTGCAGCGGAAGTCGCAGCGATCCGTCACCGACAGGCGCAGGTAGGTGATGCGACGGCCGAAGGGATCGACCAGGCGGGAATCGGACATAGTGACTCGTTCTGTTCCGGGGGGCTCGCCCGGCGCTCGGTGGGTGAGTGCGAGCGGGCGACTCGATACCCCTAACGAATACTCCAAATACCGGGAAATGTATAGGGCAAATGAACCGGCGGGTCAGGATTTCCCGGGCCTCCGCCTCGCTCGCACCTTGCTTGAGGGGCGCTCCGGGCGGGTGCTACCATCCTCGGCTTCCTGCCGCCGTTGCAGCAATGAAGAACAAGGACTGATGACCAGCATCCGCGAGCGCAACAAGCGCCTGATCCTCCGCGCCGCCAGCGAGGAATTCGCCGACAAGGGCTTCGCGGCGACCAAGACCAGCGACATCGCCGCCCGCGCCGGCCTGCCCAAGCCCAACGTCTACTACTACTTCCAGTCCAAGGAAAACCTCTATCGCTGCGTGCTGGAAAGCATCGTCGAGCCGCTGCTGCAAGCGTCGGCGCCGTTCCGCGTGGAAGACGACCCGCTGCTCGCCCTGCCCGCCTACATCCGCTCGAAGATCCGCATCTCCCGCGAGCTGCCGCATGCCTCCAAGGTCTTCGCCAGCGAGATCATGCACGGCGCGCCGCACCTGCCGAAGGAATACCTCGACGAACTGAACGCCCAGGCCCAGCGCAACGTCACCTGCCTGCAGACCTGGATCGACCGTGGCCAGCTCGCCCCGGTGGACCCGCATCACCTGCTCTTCGCCATCTGGGCGGCGACCCAGACCTATGCCGACTTCGATTGGCAGATTTCCATCGTCACCGGCAAGGAACAGCTCAGCGACGCCGACTACGACGCTGCGGTGGAAACCATCACCCGCCTGGTCCTGAAAGGCTGCACGCCCGACGGGCAATCCGGCAAGAGCGCCGGCCGGCTTCGGCCGCTGCCGCTCTGACCCGCCCCAGCGCCGGCTTCGCACCGAGCGGCGTGACGCGGTATTCGACCCGCGGCGGCAGCTCCGCATACACCTCGCCTGGACGCTATCGGCGGAGTTGCTCGAGCGCGGTATCCGGGTCAACGCCCTGAACCCGGGGCCGACCCGGACGCCAGCGCTGGACAAAGCCGCTACCGATGTCGAGGCCACCCAGGCGCTGAGGGAGAAGATTGGCCGGGACGCCTGGGGGAGCCGCTGGAGATCGCCAGTGCCGCGCTATTCCTGGCCTCGAACGAGCCCCGCTGCAGGTATGGCACGGAGAGCCTGGTGGATGGCGGCGTACGCTACCTGAAGAAGGGAGCGAAGGCCCGGTCCTGGTGAGCGGGCCGCAAGCTCAACCGGCGTCGGGCACCAGCCCGACCGCCAGCACGCCCTGGATCGCGCATTGCTCGTCGATATCCGAGGTATCGCCGCTGATACCGACCGCGCCGACCACCTCTGCCTTGTCGTTGCGAATCAGCACCCCGCCCGGCGCCGGAACCAGATTGCCATGGGCCAGGGTGTTCACCGCGGAAATGAACGAAGGCCGCTGCTGCGCATCCGCCGCCAGCAGCCGCGACGACTTGCCCAGGGCCACGGCGCCCCAGGCCTTGCCGATGGCGATCTGCGGTCGCAGCATGCTGGCGCCGTCCTCGCGCTGCAGCGCCACCAGGTGGCCGCCAGCATCGAGCACCGCGATGGTCAGGGGCGCGGTGGACAGCTCGCGCCCCACCGCCAGCGCCTGGCGGGTAATGCCCAGCGCGGTTTCCAGACTGATGGTGGTCATGGTCGTTCCTCTCGAGTTGTTAAGGCTAGAAATCGGGAAACCACCCGCTATGCGGGCGCGTTCGAAAATTTGTACCCAATCTAGTAGCCGACCGGCCCTACGAAAGCAACATTCCAGAACAATATGAACATAATTTTGTATACATTTTTTCAAACGCTGGTTTTATAAGCTTGCTAACAAAAATTGTAATTCATTGTTTTTATTATGGAAAAATTGATTTCAGCGGCTTTTTCCAGCGTATACAACCCATCTTGACCTTGCGCTCCCCCTCTGCCTAGAATCGTTCCAACTTTTGTACACAATTAGTATAAGAACGAGGAACAAAACGATGGCCAGAATGAGAGCAATCGAAGCCGCCGTACTGGTGATGCGCCGCGAAGGCGTGGATACCGCGTTCGGCGTCCCCGGTGCCGCGATCAACCCCATGTACGCCGCGCTGAAGAAGATCGGCGGCATCGACCATGTCCTGGCCCGTCACGTCGAAGGCGCCTCGCACATGGCCGAGGGCTACACCCGTACCAAGGCCGGCAACATCGGCGTCTGCATCGGCACCTCCGGCCCTGCCGGCACCGACATGATCACCGGCCTCTACTCCGCCTCCGCCGACTCCATCCCGATTCTCTGCATTACCGGCCAGGCACCGCGCGCCCGCCTGCACAAAGAAGACTTCCAGGCGGTCGACATCTCCAGCATCGCCGCGCCGGTGGCCAAGTGGGCGACCACCGTGCTGGAACCGGCCCAGGTCCCCTATGTATTCCAGAAGGCCTTCCAGCTGATGCGCAGCGACCGGCCCGGCCCGGTACTGATCGACCTGCCGTTCGACGTACAGATGGCCGAGATCGAGTTCGACATCGACGCCTACGAGCCCCTCCCGGTGAGCAAGCCGAAGGCCACCCGGGTCCAGGCCGAGAAGGTCCTGGCCATGCTCGACGAAGCCGAGCGCCCGCTGCTGGTGGCCGGCGGCGGCATCTTCAACGCCGACGCCGCCGAGCGCTTCCGCGAATTCGCCGAGCTGACCGGCATCCCGGTGATCCCGACCCTGATGGGCTGGGGCGTAATCCCCGACGACCACCCACAGATGGCCGGCATGGTCGGCCTGCAGACCTCGCACCGCTACGGCAACGCCACCCTGCTGGAATCCGACCTGGTGCTCGGCATCGGCAACCGCTGGGCCAACCGCCACACCGGCAGCGTCGAGGTCTATACCGAAGGTCGCCGCTTCATCCATGTCGACATCGAACCGACCCAGATCGGCCGGGTGTTCATGCCCGACCTGGGCATCGTCTCCGACGCCGGCGCCGCCCTCGACGCATTCCTCGAAGTGGCCCGCGAGTGGAAGGCCGCCGGCAAGCTGAAGTCGCGCGCCGCCTGGCTGGAAAGCTGCCAGCAGCGCAAACGCACGCTGCAGCGCAAGACCCACTTCGACAACGTGCCGGTGAAACCGCAGCGCGTCTACGAAGAGATGAACGAGTTCTTCGGCAAGGATGCCTGCTACGTCAGCACCATCGGCCTGTCGCAGATCGCCGGCGCACAGTTCCTCCATGTCTACCAGCCGCGCCACTGGATCAACTGCGGCCAGGCCGGCCCGCTGGGCTGGACCATTCCCGCCGCGCTGGGGGTGGTCAAGGCCGACCCGAGCCGCCAGGTGGTGGCGCTCTCCGGCGACTACGACTTCCAGTTCATGATCGAGGAACTGGCGGTCGGCGCGCAGTTCAAGCTGCCCTATATCCACGTACTGGTGAACAACTCCTACCTGGGCCTGATCCGCCAGGCGCAGCGCGGCTTCGACATGGACTATTGCGTGCAGCTGGCCTTCGACAACATCAACGCCCCCGAGCTGGAAGGCTACGGCGTCGACCACGTCGCGGTGGTCGAGGGCCTGGGCTGCAAGGCGATCCGGGTGTTCGACCCGAACGAGATCGGCGCCGCCCTGGCCAAGGCCCGCGAACTGATGCAACAGCACCAGGTGCCGGTGGTGGTCGAGGTGATCCTGGAGCGCGTCACCAACATCTCCATGGGTACCGAGATCAACGCCATCAACGAGTTCGAGGAACTGGCCGAGAAAGGCGCCGACGCGCCGACCGCCATCTCGCTGCTCGACTGATCGCCGGCCTTTCCCGGAGGCGCGGACGGTGCGTGCGGCACCCCGCCCCCGGCGAAAGGCCTCCCGAACGTTTGACCGAACGATAGGAGCAAGACATGCCCCGTTTCTGCGCCAACCTGTCCATGCTGTTCACCGAGGTGGATTTCCTCGAACGCTTCGACGCCGCCGCCAAGGCCGGCTTCGCCGGCGTCGAGTACCTCTTCCCCTATGACGTCGAGGCCGAGGCGATCAAGGCCCGCCTGGAAGCCAACGGCCTGGAGCAGGTGCTGTTCAACCTGCCGGCCGGCGACTGGGCCAAGGGCGAGCGCGGCATCGCCTGCCACCCGGATCGGGTCCAGGAGTTCCGCGAGGGGGTCGACAAGGCCATCGCCTACGCCAGGGTGCTGGGCAACCGCCAGGTGAACTGCCTCGCCGGGATCCGGCCGCAGGGGCACGACTGCGCCAGCGTCGAGAAGACCTTCGTCGACAACCTGCGCTACGCCGCCGACAAGCTGGAAGCCGCAGGCATCCGCCTGGTCATGGAGATGATCAACACCCTCGACATCCCCGGCTTCTACCTGCAGAACACCCGCCAGGCCCTGGAGATCCGCGACAAGGTCGGCAGCGCCAACCTGTTCCTGCAATACGACATCTATCACATGCAGATCATGGAAGGCGACCTGGCCCGCACCCTGGAAAACCAGTTGGCGGCGATCAACCACGTGCAACTCGCCGACAACCCCGGCCGCCACGAACCGGGCACCGGCGAGATCAACTACCGCTTCCTCTTCGAGCACCTGGACCGCATCGGCTACCAGGGCTGGATCGGCTGCGAGTACAAGCCGGCCACCACCACCGAAGCCGGCCTCGGCTGGATGAAGACGCACAACGTCGTCTGATCCGCACCCACGAACAAGACGCTCCCGCCTCCCTGCGCGGAGCCACTCGACAGACAGAACCAGGAGACACTCTCATGGCCAAGATCGGATTCATCGGCACCGGAATCATGGGCAAGCCCATGGCGCAGAACCTGCAGAAGGCCGGCCACAGCCTGTTCCTTTCCACCCACCACGACGCCGCTCCGGCCGACCTGCTGGAGGCCGGCGCCATTGCCCTGGCCAACCCGAAGGAAGTGGCCCAGGAAGCCGAGTTCATCATCGTCATGGTGCCGGACACCCCGCAGGTCGAGGATGTGCTGTTCCGCAAGGACGGTATCGCCGAGGGCGTCGGCCCGAACAAGGTGGTGATCGACATGAGTTCGATCTCCCCCACCGCCACCAAGGGCTTCGCCGAGAAGATCAAGGCTACCGGCGCGCAGTACCTGGACGCCCCGGTCTCCGGCGGCGAGGTCGGCGCCAAGGCGGCGACCCTGAGCATCATGGTCGGCGGCTGCCCGAACACCTTCGAACGCGCCCTGCCGCTGTTCCAGGCGATGGGCAAGAACATCACCCGCGTCGGCGGCAACGGCGACGGCCAGACCGCCAAGGTGGCCAACCAGATCATCGTCGCGCTGAACATCCAGGCGGTCGCCGAGGCCCTGCTGTTCGCCGCCCGCAACGGCGCCGATCCGGCCAAGGTGCGCGAGGCGCTGATGGGTGGCTTCGCCTCCTCGCGGATCCTCGAGGTACACGGCGAACGCATGGTCAAGGGCACCTTCGACCCGGGCTTCCGCATCAGCCTGCACCAGAAGGACCTCAACCTGGCCCTGGCCGGCGCCCGCGAGCTGAACCTGAACCTGCCCAACACCGCCAACGCCCAGCAGGTGTTCAGCACCTGCGCGGCCATCGGCGGCAGTAACTGGGACCACTCGGCGCTGATCAAGGGCCTGGAGCACATGGCCAACTTCTCGATCCGCGACGAGTGATCCGCAGTCCGCGCGGGCCGTCACCCCGCGCGGAGCGACGAACCCCTTTTCGAAGGGCTCGGGGAGAGGAACGGTCGGCGAACTCCGGTGTTCGCCGCCGCCCTCTTCCTTCCCCGCCCACAAGGCGGGGTAAAGGAAGCGAACGCCCGGCCGGGAGATTCACGGCCTCTGCGTCCGGGCGCCTCGCTTCCATTCCCCAGTTCCCGCCGGCGCGGGTGCTGCGGAATGGAAGCGTCGACGACGCTGCGACCGCCGGTCCGACCGGCGGCACGACAACAAGAAATTCGGAGCCTGTCATGAGTACCGATCCACGCGCCTTTCTCACCGAGCTGTTCAATACCGCGGTGGCAGCCGGCCATCCCTACCAGGTGCTGGCCGACCACCTGCCGGAAGATCGCAGCGGGCGCGCCATCGTCATCGGTGCCGGCAAGGCCGCCGGAGCCATGGCCGAAGTGGTGGAGAAGCACTGGCAGGGCGAGATCCAGGGCCTGGTAGTGGCGCCTTACCGCTACGGCGCGCAATGCAGTCGCATCGAGGTGGTGGAAGCCTCCCATCCGGTGCCCGACGACGCCGGCGAGCGCGTCGCCCGTCGCGTGCTGGAACTGATCAGCGGCCTGAACGAGAGCGACCGGGTGATCTTCCTTCTCTCCGGCGGCGGCTCCGCACTGCTTTCGCTGCCTGCCGAAGGCATCGGCCTGGCGGACAAGCAGGCGGTGAACAAGGCGCTGCTCAAGTCCGGCGCCGCCATCGGCGAGATGAACTGCGTGCGCAAGCACCTCTCGGCGATCAAGGGCGGTCGCCTGGCCAAGGCCTGCTGGCCGGCCAGCGTCTATACCTACGCGATTTCCGACGTTCCCGGCGACGAGGCCACGGTGATCGCCTCCGGCCCCAGCGTCGGCGACCCGACCACCTCCGCCGATGCCCTGGCGATCCTCAGGCGCTACGCCATCGACGTGCCGCAGAACGTCCTCGACTGGCTCGCCGACCCGCGCTCGGAAACCGTCAAGCCCGACGACCCGTGCCTGGCGCGCAGCCACTTCCAGTTGATCGCCACGCCACAGAACGCCCTCGACGCAGCAGCGGTGAAGTGCCGCGCGGCCGGCTTCTCGACGCTGATCCTCGGCGACCTGGAGGGCGAGGCGCGGGAAGTCGCCAAGGTCCACGCCGGCATCGCCCGGCAGATCCGCAAGCACGGCCAGCCGCTGGCGGCGCCCTGCGTGATCCTCTCCGGCGGCGAGACCACCGTCACCGTGCGCGGCAACGGTCGCGGCGGACGCAACGCCGAGTTCCTCCTCAGCCTCACCGCCGAGCTCAAGGGCGAACCGAACATCTGGGCCCTGGCCGGCGACACCGACGGCATCGACGGCTCGGAAGACAACGCCGGCGCGTTGATGACGCCCTGCTCCCATGCCCGCGGCGAAAAGGCCGGGCTGAAGATCCGCGACGAGCTCGACGACAACAACGGCTACGGCTATTTCCAGGCCCTCGGCGACCTGCTGGTGACCGGACCGACCCGCACCAACGTGAACGACTTCCGCGCCATTCTCATCCTCGAGTCCTGACATGACAGCCGACAAGAAAGCCAAGATCCTCGCCACCCTCGGCCCGGCCACCCGCAGCCGCGACGATATCCGTGCCCTGGTGGAGGCCGGCGCCAACCTGTTCCGCCTGAACTTCAGCCACGGCGACTACGCCGATCACGCGCAGCGCTTCGCCTGGGTGCGCGAGGTGGAAGCGGAGCTGAACTACCCGATCGGCGTGCTCATGGACCTGCAGGGTCCGAAGCTGCGAGTCGGCCGCTTCGCCGCCGGTGCCGTGCAATTGCAGCGTGGGCAGACCTTCACCCTCGACCTCAGCGACGCCCCCGGCGACGAGCGGCGGGTCAACCTGCCGCATCCGGAGATCATCCATGCCCTGGAACCGGGCATGAGCCTGCTGCTGGACGACGGCAAGATCCGCCTGGAAGTGGTCAACTGCCACAGCGACGCCATCGAGACCCGCGTGGCGGTGGGTGGCGAGCTGTCCGATCGCAAGGGCGTCAACGTGCCGGAAGCGGTGCTGCAACTCAGCCCGCTGACCGACAAGGACCGCCGCGACCTGGCCTTCGGCCTGGAACTGGGGGTCGACTGGGTGGCGCTGTCCTTCGTGCAACGCCCGGAGGACATCGACGAGGCCCGTGGGCTGATCGGCGACAAGGCCTTCCTCATGGCCAAGATCGAGAAGCCCAGCGCGGTGAGCGCCATCGAGGCGATCGCCGAGCGCGCCGACGCGATCATGGTGGCGCGCGGCGACCTCGGCGTAGAGGTGCCGGCGGAGAGCGTGCCGGGCATCCAGAAACGCATCGTCCAGGTCTGCCGCCAGCTCGGCAAGCCGGTGGTGGTGGCCACCCAGATGCTCGAGTCGATGCGCTTCTCCCCCGCCCCGACCCGCGCCGAGGTGACCGACGTAGCCACCGCGGTGGGCGCCGGCGCCGACGCGGTGATGCTCTCGGCGGAAACCGCTTCCGGACAATACCCTCGCGAGGCGGTAGAGATGATGGCGAAGATCGTCCGCCAGGTGGAGGCCGAGCCGGACTACCACGTCCAGCTCGAGGTCAACCGTCCGCAGCCCGACGCTACCGTCTCCGATGCGATCAGCTGCGCGATCCGCCGGGTCAGCCGGATCCTCCCGGTGGCGGTGCTGGTGAACTACACCGAGTCGGGCAACTCGACCCTGCGCGCCGCCCGCGAGCGGCCCAAGGCGCCGATCCTCAGCCTGACCCCGAACCTGCGCACCGCGCGGCGACTGACCGTGGCCTGGGGCGTGTATTCGGTGGTCAACGAGCAACTGGCGCACGTCGACGAGATCTGCTCGACCGCCCTCGACATCGCCCTGGCCCAGCGCATGGCGCGCCGCGGCGACACCGTGGTGGTCACCGCCGGCGTGCCGTTCGGTCGCCCCGGCTCGACCAACATGCTGCGCATCGAGACCGTGGCGCCGCCGCTGGGAGATCTCTGAAGCAACGAGTTCGGTCCGGCTCGCGCCGTCCCCCCGGGCATGCGGGTCGGGCCACCCTTGTCTCTCTCGGATGGATGGGGCCGGAAATACGGGGCCGCGTCTCCATCCATCCGGGAAAGACCTTCTTGTCGGACCATGGCCTCCCTCGCGCACTCCCATGCAGGCCATGGACATTCAAGGCCTCCGGTTCAACTCCTGCCGGAGGTCTTTTTTTCTTCTTGGAACGCCCTGCATGCATGACCCTCGCCTGGCCTTCTCGTCCGGGGTGCGTCGCCTCCGCGCCAGCCCCTACAATGACCACCCCCGCCCCTCGCGCAGGCCTGGCATCTCCGTGCCTGCCGAGCGGCCCTTGCCGCACTGACCGCCATGCCCCTGCAATCTCTCCTCAATGCATCCCGAATCCTCCTGCGCGGCATCAGCCAGGTGTTCCTCCAGGGCGACCCACGCCTGGGCCTGGCCTGCCTGCTGGCGATCGCCGTCGGCGCGCCGCCGCTGCTCGCCGGCGCCCTCCTTGGCGGCGCCCTCGGCCCGTTGCTGGCGCGCCTGTTGCACTGCGCCGACAGCGACATCGAGGCCGGGCTGTACGGCTACAACGCCGTGCTGATCGGCATGCTGCTGGCATTCCGCTTCGCCTGGTCGCCGGGGCTGGTGTCGCTGGTAGCGCTCGGCTGCCTGGCCAGCGTGGCGTTGCAGCGCCTGTTCCTGCATGGGCTGCGCCGACGCCGCTGGCTACCGCCCTATACCCTGGGCTTCGTCCTCAACGGCTGGTGGCTGGTGCCCCTCGGCGCCTGGCTAGGCCTGGCCCCGGCGGCCCATGGCGGCTGCTTCAGCTGCGCCTGGAGCGGCACGGCGGAGCTGGCGGCGCTAACGCTGGGGATCGGCGAGATCATCTTCCTCGGTGAACCGCTGGCAGGGCTGCTGGTCTGGCTCGGCCTGCTGCTGGTCTCGCGTCCCTCGGCCGCCTGGGCCCTCGCCGGCGCCGCGGCCAGCCTGCCGCTGGCCTGGCTGCTGGGCTACGACTGGGCGAGCGCGCTCGCCGGGCTCTACGGCCTGAACGCCGCCCTTGCCGGGCTGGCCCTGGCCTTGCGCTACCGCAGCGCCTGGCCGCCACTGCTCGGCATGGGCCTGGCGGTGACGCTGCAACCGCTGTTCGGCCTGCTCGGCCTGCCGGCGCTGACCGCACCGTTCATCCTCGCCTGCCTGCTTTGCATCGGCGGCGAGCGCCTGTACCTGCGCCTGGCCGGCAGCCTCGGTCCGTGCCTCGGCCGGCGACGCTCCTGAGCGGGGGAACGCTGGCGCCGGCGGGCTAGTCTGGTAAGGTGCCGCATCCATCATCAGGAGCCACGATGAGCGCACCCGACAGCTGGCGCGAACGCCTCTACATCGTCATCTTCCAGACCGACACCCGCGACGGCCGGAGCTTCGACAGCGCGCTGCTGCTGGTGATCCTGGCCAGCCTGCTGGTAGTGATGATCGACAGCATCGACGAAATCCACCAGGACTACGGCGACCTGCTGGCCTACATCGAATGGGGCTTCACCGGCATCTTCCTGGTGGAATACCTGCTGCGCCTGTACTGCTCGCCCAAGCCGCTGCGCTATGCCTTCAGCTTCTACGGCCTGGTCGACCTGCTGGCGATCCTCCCTGGCTTCCTCGCCCTGCTCTACCCCGACGCCCAATACCTGCTGATCGTCCGGGTGATACGCATGCTGCGGATCTTCCGCGTGCTCAAGCTGCGCCAGTACCTGAGCCAGGCCAATTTCCTGCTCACCGCTCTGCGCGGCAGCAAGCAGAAGATCATCGTGTTCTTCCTCACCGTGATGACCCTGGTCACCGTGTTCGGCGCGCTGATGTACGTGGTCGAAGGCCCGGAGCACGGTTTCACCAGCATCCCCCGCGGCATCTACTGGGCGATCGTCACCCTGACCACGGTCGGCTTCGGCGACATCACCCCGAAGACCCCGCTCGGCCAGGCCATCGCCAGCCTGGTGATGCTCACCGGCTACTCGATCATCGCGGTGCCCACCGGGATCTTCACCGCCGAACTCGCCACCGCGATGCGCCAGGACCCGGCCAACCTGTTGCAGCGGGATTGCCCGGTGTGCCGCAAGGCGACCCACGAAGTGCAGGCGGCATTCTGCTGCCGCTGCGGCAACCCGTTGTTCCCTCGCGAGGAAGGCAGCCATGGGAAGTCTTGACCGGCAGCGCTGGGACGCCCTCTGGCAGCGACTCGGCGGCAACCCGCCGGCGGATGCCTTCGACGCGCTGCTGGCGGCCTATGGCGGGGCCGACCGGCACTACCACAGCGATCGCCACATCCTCGCCTGCCTGGAGCACTTCGACCGCTGGCGCCAACTGGCGCTGCGGCCGGACCTGGTGGAGCTGGCGTTGTGGACCCACGACCTGGTCTACGACACCCAGCGCCAGGACAACGAGGCCGCCAGCGCCGCCAGCACCGAGCACTGGCTCGACCAGGCCGGGCTGGCGGCGCTGCGGCCGGCCCTGCGCGAACTGATCATGGCCACCTGTCACCAGGCGCCGCCGGGAGACGCCGACGCAGCCCTGGTGGTGGATATCGACCTCGCCATCCTCGCCGCGCCGGCGCCGGTCTACGCACGCTACGAGGCGGACGTCCGCGCCGAATACGCCTGGGTGCCGGAACCGCTGTTCCGCGCCGGGCGCGGCAAGTTGCTGCGCCAGTTGCTGGAGCAACCGGCGCTGTACCACTGCGAACCGCTGCGGCAACGCTGGGAGGCCGCCGCCCGCGCCAACCTGCGCGGTGCCCTGGAGCGCCTGGAACAGCCGGCCTGAGCCGCACGGGAAAATTTCTTCGCGCCGCTTAACCCGTCTTTCGCCGCGCTTGCGTCTCAGGCAGCAGGAAGGGACCGCACGCATGGGTTCCTCGCCCCTCCATCCGCCCAAGGAAGAGATATCGTGAATCGACTCGCCGCCTCTCCGCTCCTGTTCGCCGGCCTGTTCGCCAGCGCTCCGTTGCTGGCCGCGCCACAAGCGGTCGACAGCCGCATCAGCGCGGTCACCGTCTACGCCGACCGTGCCGTGGTCACCCGCACCGCCCGCCTGCAATTGCCCAAGGGCCAGCATGAGATCGCCCTGGAGCAACTGCCCTTCCAGCTCGACGACACCAGCCTGCGCGCGTCCCTCGGCGCCAGCGCCGCCACCCTGCTCGACGTCAGCAGCGCCGCGCAACGGGTCGAGCGCCCGGACGACAACCGTGTGCAGCAGCTCGACCAGCAACTGCGCGAGATAGACCGGCAACTGCGGGAAATCCATGACCGCGGCAGCGTGCTCGAAGCGCAGAAGAAGTTCCTCGCCGACATCCAGAGCGGCAGCACCCAGCCCGGCAAGGATCGCCCCATGCCCGGCATCGACGAGCTGAAGAGCCTGCTGCAACTGACCGAAGGCAACCTCGAACGCCTGCTCGCCGAGCAGCGCCAGCTGGACGACCGCGCCGCCGAACTGGAACAGCGCAAGCAGCAGTTGCAGGAGCAGCGCGGCACCCTCAACGGCGACGGCAAGCGCTTCAAGCGCGCGGTCCTGCGGGTCGCCCTGGAGCAACCGGCACAGGTCGAGGTGAAGCTCGACTACACCCTGCGCGACGCCTCCTGGCAGCCGACCTACGACGCGCGCCTGCGCGACGGCGCGAAGACCATCGAACTGACCTACCAGGGCCTGGTCCGGCAGAGCAGCGGCGAAGACTGGACCGACATCGACCTGACCCTCTCCACCGCCCGTCCGGCCCTGGGCGGCAACGTACCGCGGCTGAATCCCTGGATCGTCGACATCGACGCGCCCAACGCCTACTACGGTGCCGAGATGGCCATGCAGGACGCTCCGGCGCCCATGCCGCAAGCCGCTCCCATCGCCAGGACCTCGGCGAAGATGGCCATGCCGGCCCCGGCGCCGAAGCTGGCCGAGGCGCGGCTCGCCACCGCGGAGGTCAGCAGCGGCGCCGCCAGCGCCTCTTTCCACATCCCCGTGCCGGCGACCCTGAACAGCGACGGCAGCGCGCAGAAGGTCACCATCGCCCGCCTGGAAATGCCGGCCAAGCTGCGCTATCTGGCGGCCCCGGCCCTGCGCGAAACCGCCTACCTGGAGGCGGAGACCCGCAACGACAGCGACTACCCGCTGCTCCCCGGCACCCTGAATACCTTTCTCGGCAACAGCTTCGTCGCCAGCGGCCATCTGCGCGGGGTGATGCCCGGCGAGAGCTTCGAACTGGCACTGGGCGCCGACGAGGGCATCGGCATCGAACGCAAGCTGGTCAAGCGCTATACCGACAGCAGCGGCCTGATCGGCAACCGCACGCGGGTCAACTACGAATTCCGCATCGACGTGCGCAACAACCACAAGAACGCCGAACGCGTGCAGTTCGAGGACCAGTTGCCGGTCTCGCGCAACGAGCAGATCCAGGTCACCTTGCTGGAACCCAAGGCGCAGGAAGTCAAGCGCGAGGACGACGGCAAGCTGAAGTGGGACTGGACCCTGCAACCCGGCGAGAAACGCAGCGCCACCCTGAAGTTCAGCGTGGAGTATCCCAAGGACCTGGCGGTCAGCGGCCTCGACTAGCGCTGGCCAAAGCGCCGGCCGCGGCATAGGCTCGAGCGGGTAATAAGCAAAGCAGTTTTTGATATTTACCCTGCATATAACCCGACGTTATAGTCGAGCCACTACAACATGCTCAAAGGAACTGCCCTGTGAAACGACTGTTCAGCGCCTCCCTGCTGGCCGCCGGCCTGGCGCTCGGCGGCGCCGCTCACGCCGCCCAGCCCCTGCTCAACGTCTCCTACGACGTGATGCGCGACTTCTACAAGGAATACAACCCGGCCTTCCAGAAATACTGGAAAGCGGAGAAAGGCGAGAACATCACCATCCAGATGTCCCATGGCGGTTCCAGCAAGCAGGCGCGCTCGGTGATCGACGGTCTGCCCGCCGACGTCATCACCATGAACCAGGCCACCGACATCGACGCCCTCGCCGACAACGGCGGCCTGGTGCCGAAGGACTGGGCGACCCGCCTGCCGAACAACAGCGCGCCGTTCACCTCGGCCACCGTGTTCATCGTTCGCAAGGGCAACCCCAAGGCCCTGAAGGACTGGCCGGACCTGCTCAAGGACGGCGTCCAGGTAGTGGTGCCGAACCCCAAGACCTCCGGCAATGGCCGCTACACCTATCTCTCCGCCTGGGGCTACGTGCTGAAGAACGGCGGTGACGAGAACAAGGCCAAGGAATTCGTCGGCAAGCTGTTCAAGCAGGTACCGGTGCTCGACACCGGCGGCCGCGCCGCCACCACTACCTTCATGCAGAACCAGATCGGCGACGTACTGGTGACCTTCGAGAACGAAGCCGAGATGATCGCCCGCGAATTCGGCCGAGGCGGCTTCGAGGTGGTCTACCCGAGCGTGTCCGCCGAGGCCGAGCCCCCCGTGGCGGTGGTCGACAAGGTGGTCGAGAAGAAAGGCAGCCGCGCCCAGGCCGAGGCCTACCTGAAGTACCTGTGGTCGGACGAGGGCCAGACCATCGCCGCCAACAACTACCTGCGCCCGCGCAACCCGGAGATCCTCGCCAAGTTCGCCGACCGCTTCCCGAAAGTCGACTTCTTCTCGGTGGAGAAGACCTTCGGCGACTGGCGCAGCGTGCAGAAGACCCACTTCATCGACGGCGGCGTATTCGACCAGATCTACAGCCCCAACTGATCCCTCGCCGCTTGACGAAAAAGCCGGAAGCGCTCGCGCTTCCGGCTTTTTCATTCGGCTTGCAGTTCAGCCACTGCCGCCTCAGCGAAACTCGTGCTCCACCTCGGACCAGAGGCTGACCCGCTGTCCGCCGGCCTCGAAGAACTCCATCTCGCGGCGGATGCCGGCGCTGTCTCGCCAGCCCGGCAGGTCGAGGACGATCAGCTCTTCCAGGTGATCCATGTAGAAGGCGTCCACCGGCGCCCACAACCTGCCGATCGCCGCGCGGTCGAGCTCGGCCAGGCACAGGTTGATCGGGTGGGACATGGAGACCTGGCTGAATACCACGTGGCCGGCGCGGACGATGGTCGCCGCGACCTCGTTGCAGGCACGGAAGCGCTGCTCGACCACCTCGGCGTCGGCATGGCTGTAGGGACAAGCTAGGAATATCTTGCGCATGGTTACCTCGTTGCGGAAAGCGACGCCGCGATGGCTCGCGGCGCTCGTCGGGGGATGTTTCAGGCTGCGTGCAGGGCGCTTTTTTCCGCCTCGTCATGCTCCTGCTCCTGCCGCGCATAGCGCTCGGCGGCAGGCACCGAGATGCGGATGGCGATGAATACCGCCAGCAGGCCGCCGAACAATTTGCCGAGCAGGATCGGCAGGATCAGCGTCGGCTGGAAGTTGGCGGTGAATGCCAGGTGATCGCCGATGGTGGCCTGGGCGCAGACGCCCAGGGCCACGCAAAGCACCTTGTCGCGAGCATTCATGTATTTGAACAGGTGGTAGGTGGCGATGATGTTCGCCAGTACCATGACAAAGGCGGTGGCGCCCGGCTGGGACAGCCCCAGGTAACGGCCGAGGACCGCCATCGGGCGCTTGCAGTAGCGCTGGAACAGGTAGCAGATGGGGAAGGTCCCGGCCAGCATGATGCCGATGTAGCCAGCGATCTCGATGGCGCGGAACAACTCTTTCTCGTCGGCGAACATCGGGTCGAAGCCCCAGCCGCCGAAGACCTTGGTGAAGACTCCGGTGAAGTGCTGGACGATGGAAAGCGCCAGGGCCATCTTGATGAACGCGTCCATCACCTTGCCGAATACCAGGAACCCGGTGACCATCGCCGTCGCCCGGTACTTCAGGCCGGCGGCCAGCAGGAAGCAGAAGACGAACAGCGGCGCCAGCAGCCGAAGCATGTCGAGGAAGTCCAGCGACAGGTAGTGCAGGGCCGGCGAACCGGTCGATACCAGTTCGCGCACCGGGATGTGGTTGAGGGTAATCAGCAGCAACGCCGCCAGCACCGCGAACGGAATGCTGATCAACCCGGCCATCGCCCCCAGCGCCAGGTACTTGTGGTCCTTGCGCTCGAGCATGGTCAGGCCGACCGGGATCAGGTAGACGATGGTCGCGCCGGAGGTGTAGCCCACCAGCATGGCGGTAATCCACATGTCGCGGTTGGCGGTCAGGGCATCGGCCAACTGGTAGCCGCCCATGTCCACCGCGATGATCGACAGCGCGGCGATGGATACGTCGGAACCGAGGGTCTGGAAGAACGGGCCGAGGGCATGGGAAATCGCCTTCGACAGATAGGGAATGGCTACCATGATGCCGGCCTGGGCGAGGAACACCGGACCGATGGCGTGGATGCCGTTGACGAACTCGCGGCCCAGACCGCTTTCCGGGCGCAGGATGGAAGCCAGCGCGCCAAGTACCGCACCCAGCATGATCAGGTAAATCACATAGTTTCCGAACTCGGCCATCTGCGTCGTTCTCCCCTCGGCAGGCTCCCGTAGCGGGATGCGTTCTTCTGGTTGTCTGGTCGGGAGGCCGGCCACGCCGGTCGCTCCGCCGAAGCGAACACTCGCATTTCGCGTGCCACAATTTGGTTTTCGTGTTGATTTGAAGGTTCGTTTTACCTAAATTGGTCACCCATACGGTCAAGTAGGCGGCCAATCCAAGAGCGTACCTGCCTTACGGACCTGTGAGATTTTCCGCCGGGCCTGCGCAAAGCCTCGCCCCGCCCCCTTCCGCCCAGCGCCGCCAGGCGCTACCGGGCGATTCACGGTAACAATCGCCGCACCAGGATGCGGCCCATGGGAGAACACGATGCGCCCCGAGGAACGCCGCCGCCACATTCTCGAATTGCTGCGCCAGCGCGAGCGGATCTCGGTGGACGAACTGGCGCGGACCCTTTCCACCTCTCAGGAAACCATTCGCCGCGACCTCGCCGCGCTGGCCGAACAAGGCCTGGTCAGCAAATTCCACGGAGGGGCCGCCCTGCCGCCCAGCGGCGAGCACGAGAACGCCTTCCAGACGCGAATGAACGAGCACGCCCAGGAAAAACGCGCAGTCGCCCGCTACGCCGCCGGCCTGTTCGGGCCCGGTGACAGCATCTTCATCGACACCGGCACCACCACCCTGCTGTTCGCCCGCGAACTGGCGCGCCAGAGCCATCTGACGGTGATCACCAACTCGCTGTTGATCGCCGGCAGCGTCGGCGCCTCCGGCAACCGTGCATTCATGATCGGCGGCGAGTACCGCCCGGAATCCGAACAGAACGTCGGCGCCCTGGCCATCGAGCAGATCGCCCGGTTCAACGCCGAGCATGCGGTGATCACCGTCGGCGCGCTGAACGGCGATGGCGCCATGGATTTTTCCATCGAGGAAGCCGAGATCGCCCGTGCCATGATCGCCCAGGCCCGCCAACTGACGGTTATCGCCGACTCCTCGAAGCTCGGCCGGCGCGCCCTGTTCCAGGTCTTCCCGCTGAGCCGGATCAACCGCCTGGTGGTCGACCGCAAGCCTACCGGGGAACTCTGGGAAGCCCTGCAACAGGCGCGGGTGGAAGTCCACGAAGCCCCCCTGCGCACCCCGCAGGCCTGACTCCCCTCGCGCGCAGCCCCGGAGACAGGCCGGGGCTGTGCCGGTGGCTGCCCGTCGATTAATCGATTGACTGTTTCTCTTTCAGTTGCCACATTAAAACAACAAATTTCACATAGAATTCTGTGTGAAAAATCAGTGTTACGGTCAAAAAGCAAACTGATACCAAAAGAAACAGGCAGAAACGATGACTGAGCCGCTTGCGACAAAGACCGCGATCTTCGACGTTGCAGTGATCGGCGCTGGCGTGGTGGGTTGCGCCATGGCCCGCCGCTTCGCCCTGGAAGGTGCGCGGGTGGTCCTGCTGGAAAAAAGCACCGACATCCTCTCCGGTGCCAGCAAGGGCAACAGCGCGATCCTCCATACCGGTTTCGACGCGCCGCCCGGCAGCATCGAACTGGCCTGCATGCAGGAGGGCTATCGCGAATACCGCGACATCCATGCGCGCCTCAACCTGCCGCTGCTGGAAACCGGCGCCCTGGTGGCGGCATGGAGCGACGAGGATCTGGCGCGCCTGCCGGCTATCGTCGAGCAGGCCCACGGCAACGGTGTCGATGACGTCCGCCAGGTCGGTCGCGACGAGGTCCTGGCGCTGGAGCCGCAGTTGGCCGGCAACGTGCTCGGCGCGGTGCGGGTCCCCGGGGAACATCTGGTCGACCCTTGGTCCGCGCCGCTCGCCTATCTGCAACAGGCGCTGGCCCATGGCGCCGAGGCCTGTTTCGACGTCGAAGTGCTGGACGGCGCCTTCGACGGCGGCGAATGGCTGTTGCATACCCGCCGCGGCGATCTGCGCGCGCGCCAGGTAATCAACTGCGCCGGACTCTTCGGTGACCAACTGGAACAGCGCCTGCTCGGCGCGGCGAGCTTCGCCATCCATCCGCGCAAGGGCCAGTTCGTGGTCTTCGACAAGGCCGCCGCGGCGCTGCTGCGGCACATCCTGCTACCGGTACCCAACGAGCGGACCAAGGGGGTGGTATTCACCCGTACTGTCTTCGGCAACCTGCTCGCCGGCCCCACCGCCGAGGAACAGGACGACCGCGAACAGGCACGGGTCGACAGCGACACCCTGCAGCGACTGATCGACGCCGCCGTCGAGCGGATCCCCGGCCTGCGCGGCATGCCGGTCACCGCCACCTACGCAGGATTGCGACCGGCCAGCGAAAAGAAGGAATACCGCATCCGCCAGGTCGACGGACGCAACTGGATCAGTGTCGGCGGCATCCGTTCCACCGGTCTCACCGCGGCGCTGGGCATCGCACGCCACGTCTATCGTCTCTACCAGGGCGAGCGCTTCCACGAAGCGGTTCGCGAGCCGCTCTGGCCACAGGTACCGAACCTCGCCGAACACCTGCCGCGCGACTGGCAGCGTCCCGGCTACGACGAGATCGTCTGCCACTGCGAGATGGTCACCCGCCGGGAAATCCTCGCCGCCCTGGAAGGCCCGCTGCCAGCCGGCGACTTCGGCGGCCTGAAGCGTCGCACTCGCGCCTGCATGGGACGCTGCCAGGGTTTCTACTGCAACGCGCGGGTCGCCGAGCTGAGCGCCGGCCGCCTCGCCCAGCCCCTCGCCACCGGGAGTTGCCATGAGCATCACTGAACAGGTCGACGTCGCCATCGTCGGCAGCGGTCCCGCCGGATTGGCAGCCGCCATCGAACTACGCCGCCAGGGCGTCGCCCGGGTCTGCGTGCTGGAGCGCGACGGCGAGGCCGGCGGTATACCCCGGCATTGCGCGCATCCGCCGTTCGGCCTGCGCGAACACGGCCGCCTGTTGACCGGCCCGGCCTATGCACAGCGTAACGTCGAACAGGCCGAACGGGCCGGGGTGGATATCCGCCTGCGCCATAGCGTGGTTGCTCTCGCCGCCGCCGGCCTGCTGCAACTGGCCACCCCGGAAGGCCCGCGCAGTCTGCGCGCGACACGCGTGCTGCTGGCCACCGGCGCACGCGAGACGCCGCGCTCGGCGCGCCTGCTGGGCGGCGACCGGCCACTGGGCGTGATCAATACCGGCGCGCTGCAAGCCTATCTCTATCTGCAAGGCCTGAAGCCGTTCGAACGGCCGCTGATCGTCGGCACCGAGCTGGTCAGCCTGTCCGCCGTGATGAGTTGCCGGCGTGCCGGCATCCGCCCGGTGGCCATGCTCGAACGCAACGCACGGGCCACTGCGCGTTGGCCGCTATCGTTGTTTCCCAGGCTGTGCGGAGTACCGATGCACTTCTCCAGCGAGCTGCTGGAGATCGAAGGCCGCGGCCGGGTCGAGGCGGCGCGGGTACGCCTGGGCGACGGGCGCGTCGAACGGATCGCCTGCGACGGCATCCTCCTCAGCGGACGCTTCGTTCCCGAATCGAGCCTGGTCCGCCTCAGCCACCTGGAACTGGACCCGGCCAGCGGCGGCCCGCGCATCGATCAGTTCGGCCGCTGCTCCGACCCCGCCTATTTCGCCGCCGGCAACCTGCTCCGGCCGATCGAGACCGCCGGCTGGTCGTTCCGCGAGGGACGAAGGATCGCCGGCCTGCTGGCCGCCGACCTGCGGGCCGAACTGCCGAGTGCCGCACCTGGCATAGCCATCGATTGCAGTGGTCCGCTCAAGCTGTGCGTGCCGCAGCGGCTGCTGGCCGACCCGACACCCGGCCTGGCGCATCTGCAGCTACGCGTAAGCGAGGCTGCCAGCGGCCGCCTGCGGATCCTGGCCGATGGTCGCCCGGTGTGGGAGCGTGCCCTGTCCTGCCTGCCGGAGCGCCGCCTGCTGGTGCCGCTGGCCGCCCTGCGCCTGCCGCCGGACACCCGGCGCCTGGAAGTCGCTTTCCTCACCTCCGGCCACTGAACCCGCGAAGAGAACCAACCATGCGAATCGCCGCCCTCGACCAGGGAACCACCAGTACCCGCGTGCTGGTCGCCAGCCAGGACGGCAGCGCCGATATTCAGTTGGCGCTGCGTCACCAGCAACACCATCCGCAGTCCGGCTGGGTCGAGCACGATCCGCTGGAACTGCTGGCCAACCTGCAACGCTGCCTGGAGGCCAGCGGCCGGGTCGACGCCATCGGCCTCGCCAACCAGGGCGAAAGCTGCATGGCCTGGGACGCCCGCAGCGGCGAGCCGTTGTCGCCGCTGATCGTCTGGCAGGACAACCGCACCACCCCGCACATCGAGCGTCTACGCGCCAGCGGCGCCGAGGCTCTGGTCCTGGAACGCAGCGGCCTGCCGCTCGACGCCTATTTCTCGGCCAGCAAGCTGGGCTGGATCGTCGAGCACCTTCCTGCCGCTCGCAGGGCTTTGAAGGCAGGCCGCCTGCGCCTGGGAACCAGCGATGCCTGGTTTCTCGACCGCTTGTGCGGAACCTTCGCCACCGACGTCACCACCGCCTCGCGTACCGCATTGATGAACCTCGCCGAGGGCCGCTGGGACCCCGACCTGTGCGCCCTGTTCGGCGTGCCGATCGAGTGCCTGCCGGAAATCCGCGATACCGTCGGCCATTTCGGGGTGATCGGCAACACCCCGCTGACGGCCTCGGTGGTCGACCAGCAGGCCTCGCTCTACGGTCACGGCTGCCGCCAGCCCGGTGATGCGAAGATCACCTTCGGCACCGGCGCCTTCGCCCTGACCCTCAGCGGCGAGCGGATCATCCGCTCGCCGGAGACAGGCCTGCTCGCCACCATCGCCTGGCAGATCGATGGCAAACCGGTGTACGCCATGGACGGCGGGGTCTACGACGCCAGCGCCGCGGTCGAGTGGGCCGGGCGTCTCGGCCTGTTCAGCGACTTCTCGGAACTGGCCGGCTTCGACCGGCCGCCGGCCATCGAGCGCGGCCTGGCCTTCGTCCCGGCCCTGTCGGGACTCGCATGCCCGCACTGGGACCGCAGCGCCGGCGCGATGTGGCTGGGAATGGACGCCGGCACCCGCCGCGAGGACCTCTGCCAGGCCCTGCTCGAAGGCGTGGTGCTGCGCAGCGCCGAGGTGATCCAGGCGATGGACGGCTACCTGAAGGTCACCGACCGCCTGTCCATCGACGGCGGCCTGGCGCGCAGCCCCTACTTCGCCCAGTTCCTCGCCGACAGCCTGCAACGGCGCATCGTCACCCAGCGCTTCGACGAACTCACCGCCTTCGGTTGCGCCGCCCTTGCCGCGCGTGGCCTCGGCTACGAGCTGGCGGAGCCGCGCAACACCCGCACGGAGTTCCAGCCGCGGGTCGACGCCGGCACCGCCCGGCGCTGGCAGGTGCGTTTCAGCGAAGCGGTGGCGCGCACCCGCGGCTGGCGCTGAGCCGCTTTCAGCGTCCCGGCCAGCCGGTCTCGCGCAGCGCCGCCAGGAGCCTCTCCCCCTTCAGCGCGGGCACCAGCCGGCCGTCCTCGGTGCGCATGTCCTCGCCGGCCAGCAGCACGTTGACGATGGCTTCTTCCACCGCCTCCGCCGCCGCGGCGAACAGCGCCGAGATGTGGTCGTTGTTGAGCATCCGCAGCGGCGTGCTCTGCGGCAGGTCCTTGCGCGCATAGTCGGCTGGCGGCAGGTCCTGGTTGCCGGTGGCGAAGGCGAGGAACACGTCGCCGCTGGAGTCCTCGGTACCGCCGCCGGTGCGCGCGACGCCGATCGAGGCGCGCTGCGCCAGGCGCTGGCACTGGTGCGGCAACAGCGGCGCATCGGTGGCCAGGATCACCACGATGGAGCCCATGCCCGGGGTGCCTTCCTCGCTGAACGGCGAGGGGATGTCGCCCAACCGGCGGCCGACAGGATAGCCGTCGACCCGCAGCTCGCGGCGCTGGCCGTGGTTGGCCTGGACCAGCGCGCCCACCGTCCAGCCGCCCTGCTCCGCCGGAAGCCGCCGCGATGCGCTACCGATGCCACCCTTGAACTCGTGGCAGATCATCCCGGTACCGCCGCCCACCGAACCTTCGCGGACCGGTCCGGACTCGGCGCAGGCCAGCGCCTCGCCGACCTGGCGGGCGCCGACATGCTGGCCCCAGATATCGTTGAGCAGGCCGTCGAAGGTCTCCATCACCACCGGCATGCACCAGTACAGCCCGCTGTCGCCGAGTTCGGCGCGCTCCTCGGCGATCAGCGCGTCGCGCACCGCGCCGACGCTGTGGGTATTGGTGATGGCGATCGGGGTGGTCAGCAGGCCGGCTTCGCGGATCCACTCCAGGCCCGTGGCGTCGCCGTTGCCGTTGAGCACATGGCAGCCGGCGAAGCAGGGTTGCAGGCGCGCCGCACCGGCGCGCGGCTGGACCAGGGTGACGCCGGTGCGAACCTGCCTGCCGTCGATCCGCTGGTTCAGGGTGCTGTGGCCGACGCGCACGCCGGGAACGTCGGTGATCGCGTTGAACGGGCCGGGAGTGCCCAGGCCGAGGGTGATGCCAAGTTGTCGAGCGCGCATGCGGACTCCTGTTTCAAAGCTTCTGGAACGCCGGACTGAGCTTGCCGTAGGTGCAGTAGAGAATCACCGACACCGCCAGCAGTCCGACAATGATCATCACGTCCCTGGCCGAGGCCGCCAGGAACAGGTTGAGCAGCAGGTATCCCGCGCCGCTCACCGCCAGCAGCGCCGGCAGCGGCCACAGCGGCATCCGGTAGGGATGCTCGCGGTCGCGCCGCAGCACCCGGCTGAACAGCGCGCAGAGGGCGACGATCAGGTAGACCATGACGATCAGCAACACGGTGAACGAGGTCAGTTCGGCCAGGTTGGAGCTGAAGCTCAGCGCCGCCGAGGGAATGGCGAGGAACAGCGTGGCCAGCCAGGGCGATTCCCAGCGCGGATGGATACGGGTGAAGGCACGGTTCAACGCTGGCATCCAGAGCGCGTCGCGACCGCTGCTGAAGATCACCCGGGCGCTCTGGATGACGATGGCGACGATGGCGTTGAACACCGAGAGGAAGATTCCCGCGCTGACCAGGCGCGACAGCGTCTCGTTGCCATGGCTGTTCAACAGGTAGCCGATCGGATCGGGGCTGGCGAGCATCGCCGGAAGCGACGGCGCGCCGATCAGCAGCGCGGCGAGCGGGACGATCTCGATCAGCACCACCAGCGCCAGCGACCAGAGCACCGCGCGATGCACGCTGTGGCCGCCGTCCTTCATGTCCTCGGCGAGCAGCACCGCGCCGCCGAAACCGTTGTAGGAGAACAGCGCGGTACCGACCGCTCCGATCACCAATGCCCAGGGTGCGATCGCCAGCAGCCCGCCGTCGCCGACTACCTGCGGCTGCAGCAGGACGCTCGCCGGTTGCTGTGCATGGCCGAAACCGAGGCCGACGATCACCAGCAGCGCCGCCACTTCCAGCAGCAGGCAGGTACCCGTGACCCAGGCGTTGACGCGGATGTTGAGGATGCCCAGCAGGTAGCTGAAGGCAACGATCGCCAGGGCCACGGTCTGCGCATCGAAGTGGGTGCCGAGGGCAGCGTTCAGGTAAGTCGCCGCGCCGGTGGCGAGCACCGGCGGGATGAACAGCAGCATCGCCAGCACCGTGAGGAAGGTGGCGTAGCCGGCCAAGCCGCCGAACACCCGCTTGGCGTAGACATACTCGCCGCCGGCGGTGCTGTGCGCCCTGCCCAGCTCGGCATAGCACCAGGCGAACATCAGCGCCAGCACCCCGGCCAGGGCGAAGGCCCAGAAAGCGCCGGTGCCGGCCTGCTGGATGGCGAAGGGGGCGATGACGAAGACGGAACTGGCGGGAGTGACTGCGGAAACGGTGATGGCGACCACGTCGAACACGCCCAGCGTGGGTTTCAGCGCACTTTCGGGCGCGGGGGAAGAGCTCATGTCGTTGTCCTCTGATTGTTATTGAAGTTGAGGCAGTAACGGAGACTCGCGGCGGCCCCTTGCCGGGGCGCTGGTTATGCGCCGACTCTAGGAGCGCGGAACCGACGGGCCAATCACCCTTTGGGGTTACGCCCCTTGACGCGGCGGGTGGAAAAGCCGCAAACCGGAGCCTGCGAAAACCCACCGTGGAGCGAATACGGATGCACACCCTGTTCCGGGACATCGGCATGCACGCCAGCCTGGGCCGCGCCATCGAACAGATCGGCGGCAACCGTTTCTGGAAGCAATTGATCCTGCTGCTGCGCCAGCACCTGCCGTTCGACAACGCCCTGGCGATCTTCTACCCCGCCAACGGCGTGCCGGTGGCCCTGGAGGAATACGACGCCGAACCGCACGCCGGGCCGGCCTCGATGCTCGCCTACCTGAACGGGCTGTACCTGCTCGACCCCTTCTACCAGGCTTGCCGGGAAGGCCTGGCCAGCGGCCTGTACCGCCTCGAGGAGATCGCCCCGGACCATTTCCGGCAGAGTGAGTACTACCTCAGCTACTTCCACGACAACGTTCTGGAGGACGAGGTGCAGTTCATCCTACAGGTGCCCGGCCAGGGCGCGCTGTCGCTGTCGCTGGGCATGCAGAGGATGTTCGCCGACGAGGAATGCGGGATGCTCGGCTTGCTCTCGAGCTGGGTCCTGGCGCTGATGCAGCAGCACTGGCAGCAACGCAGCCAGCGCCTGTTGCCGGCTGCACCGCAGGAAGAGATGGCCACGCAGATACGCGACGCCCTCAGCCACTTCGGCGCCAGCGTGCTATCGGAACGGGAACTGGAGATCGCCCGCCTGATCCTTCGCGGCTACTCGTCGAAGGCCATGGCCGAGCGCCTGGCGATCTCGCCGGAGACGATCAAGGTCCATCGGCGCCACCTGTACGCCAAGCTGGACATTTCCTCGCAACCGGAGCTGTTCTCGCTGTTCATCCAGTCGCTCGGGCACGACCCGGAGAACCCCTAGGGATCATGGATTGGCGTAGCGCCGGCTGAGACCGGGCGGGATGCCGCGAGCGTCGGTCTCGGTCCATGGACCCTGCGGGCTGGTGGACCAGAACCAGCCGCCGTCCCACCGGTAGTAGGTGCGCTGGCGGTAGTAGAGATCGCGCTCGCCACGGATCACGTAGACCCCCAGGCTGCCGTCCCAGACGCCCTTGCCGCCTGGCGGCGGGGCGAACTGCGGACGCGAGCGGCTGGGCTGCGCCGGAGTCTGCGGTTGCGGGGTGATGCGCGGCGGGGTGGCGCCGGGCGCGCTGGACGGACCGGGCTGCGGCTGGCTCTGCGGCGGCAGCGAGGCCGGCGGTTCGCTGGTCTGCGGCGGATGCACCACGCACCCGCCGAGACCGCCCAGGAGAATCGCCAGACCCAGATACTTCGCCTTCACCGCCGCACCTCCCCAACCGATTGTCGTTATGGCCGGGCCGCCTGGGGCTGGTCCGGGCCGTCGATGGTCAGCGCTTGCGCCGACGACTGGGCAGTAGACAACGGTTTGCCGCGTCCGATCCACTCGCCGGAGATGGCGTTGCCGGCGCGGGATACCCGTGCCACCAGCTCGACCTGCGGGAAACCGCTGAGCTTGAGCTGCGGCATCATGGCGTCGGCATCGCTCAGGCTGACCTCGGCCGGCAGGTCGGCGACGGTCAGGCGCTTCACTGCCAACGGCATCGGCGGGCCGCCGACGGCGCGGGCGAAGACGAACACGCTGTCGTCGGCCTTGACCTGGCCCTTCACCGCGTCGCTGATATCCACCTTCACCGTCAGGGTCACCCCGGCGGCAGCGGGCGCGGCCGGCGCCGGCGGAGTCTGCCCGGCCTCGGTCATGCGCTCGCGGGCGCGCTGGATGCCGCCCTGGATCGCCGAGCGTGCCGGGTCCTCGTTCGGCAACACCGACACCAGGCGCTCCCAGAAGCCGATGGCGTCGGCGTAGCGCTGCTCTTCGAAGGCGGCGATGCCGAGCAGGCCAAGGGTGGTCACTTCGGCCGGGTCGCCCTTCAGCGCCTCGTCGGCCAGGGCCTTGATCTGCGCGGTCATTTTCTTGCCACCGGAGAAATACAGTGCCTGCGCCCACTGGCCGAGCACTTCCGGCTGCCGCCCGCTGAGTTCGGCGGCGCGTTCGAAGGCCCGCGCTGCATCGGCGCCGCGTTCCTGGGTCATGTAGGTGCGACCGAGGAAGTACCAGCCCTGGGCGGAATCCGGCTGAGCCTGTACCGCGCGCTCCAGGCGCGCAGTCATCTCTTCCATGGAGTGCGGCGCCTGGGCGAATTCGCGGGCCAGCTCGACCTTGTCGCTGGCGCCCCAATGCAGGTACAGGCCGAGCGCGACCAACGGCACCAGCAGCGCCGCGACCAGCGGGACCGCCCGGCCCAGGCGCGAGCTACGCTCTTCGCCGCTGCCCTCGGTGTCGGCGAGCAGTTCGCGGGCAGCCTCGGCGCGGCCATTCTCCAGTTGCTCGGCGGTCAGCGTGCCGGCGGCCTGCTGGCCGGCCAGCTCGGCGATCCGCTCCTGATAAAGCGCGACGTTCAGGGCGGTACGGTCTTCCTCGGCCTGGGCGCGACGGCCACGCAGCAGCGGAATCAGCAGGAATGCCAGGGCCGCCAGCAGCAGCAGGCCGGCAGCGAGCCAGAAATCGATCATTTGTCGTTCTTCAACAGGTTGGCGAGGCGCGCTTGCTCCTCGGCGGACAGGGTGGTTTGCACCTTGGCAGCGGTGCGCCGGCGGCGCAGGACGATCACGCCGATCACCAGCACGCCGAACAGCAGCAAGGCGCCCGGACCGAACCAGAGCAGCCAGGTACGCTCGTTGACCGGCGGCTTGTAGCGAACGAAATCACCGTAGCGGGCAACCATGTAGTCGACGATCTCGCCGTCGCTCTTGCCCTGCTGCAACTGGCCGTAGATCTGCTTGCGCAGGTCGGCGGCGATCGGTGCGTTGGAGTCGGCGATGTCCTGGTTCTGGCACTTCGGGCAGCGCAGTTCCTGGGTCAGGTTGCGGAAGCGCTCGCGCTCGGCGTCGCTGGCGAACTCGTAGGTGTCGATGGCGGCCCGGGCCACGCCGCAGAGGGCGAGACCGAGCAGCGCGGTGGCGAGGAAACGCTTCATCGGGCCTCCGGCTCGTCCAGCAGTTGCTGGTACAGCGGCGCCAGTTGCTCGCGCCAGACTTTCTGGTCGACCACCCCGACGATCTTGTGGCGGATGATGCCCTGTTTGTCGATCAGGTAGGTTTCCGGCGCACCGTACACGCCCAGGTCCAGGCCCAGGGTGCCGTCGGCGTCGCTGATGCTCAGCAGGTAGGGATTGTGCAGCTCGTTCAGCCACTTGATGGCGGCGGCGTTGTCGTCCTTGTAGTTGATCCCGTAGATCACCACGCCCTGCTCGGCCAGTCGGGTCAGTTCCGGGTGCTCGACCCGGCACGACGGGCACCAGGTGCCCCAGACGTTGACCAGCGCCGGCTTGCCCTTGAGGTCGGCCTCGGTCAGGCGCCGGGCCGGGTCCTGCACGCTGGGCAGGTCGAAGGCCGGGAACGGCTTGCCGATCAGCGCCGAGGGCAGCTCGCTGGGGTCCAGCCAGAGGCCGCGGAAGAGGAACACCGCGACGATCAGGAAGATCCCCAGCGGCAGCAGCAGAATCGCTCGTTTCAAGACTCAGGCTCCCTGACCGGCGAGGCCCAGGGCCTCGCGCACACGTGTTTTCACCTTCACCCGGTAGCGCCGGTCGAGCGCCGCCAGGGCGCCGCCGAGGCCCATCAGCAGGCCACCGAACCAGATCCAGCGGACGAACGGCTTGACGTGCACGCGCACCGCCCAGGCACCGTTCTCCAGCGGCTCGCCGAGCGCCACGTAAAGGTCGCGGGTAAAGCCGGCATCGATCCCTGCCTCGGTCATCATCGAACTCTGCACGGTGTACAGGCGCTTCTCCGGATGCAGGGTGGCGATCTCCTTGCCGTCGCGGCTGACGTGGATGCTGCCCTTGTCCGAGGTGTAGTTCGGCCCTTCGTGGTGCTTCGCGCCGTCGAAGAGGAAGTGGTAGCCGCCCAGTTCGACGGTGTCGCCGGGCGACATGCGCAGGTCACGCTGGGCGCTGTACTGGCTGCTGAGGACGATGCCGATGGCGCACACGGCGATGCCCAGGTGCGCCAGTTGCATGCCCCAGTAGCTGCGGGTCAGGCTGCGGGCGCCGGCCAGCACGCCCTTGTGCCGGGTCTTGTCGAGGAAGTCGCGGAAACCGGCCAGGCCCACCCAGGCGGACAGCAGGAACACCGCCAGCACCGCCCAGTTGAAATCGCCGAAGTACATCGAACCGGCCGCCGCCAGGACCGCGCTGGCCACCAGCACCGGGGTCAGCATGCCGAGCAGCCAGCGGCTCGGGGTGTCCTTCCAGCGCACCAGCACGCCGACCGCCAGGGCCGCCATCAGCGCCGCCATCAGCGGCAGGAACATGGCGTTGAAGTACGGCGGGCCGACCGACAGCTTGGCGCCGCTGAGGGCATCGAGCAGCAGCGGGTAGAGGGTCCCGAGGAGGATCATCGAGGCCGCCACCACCAGCACCAGGTTGTTCAGCAGCAGCAGGGTCTCGCGCGACCACAGGGCGAAGCCGACCTGGCTCTTGACCACCGGCGCGCGCAGGGCGAACAGGGTCAGCGAGCCGCCGACCACCAGCAGCAGGAAGGCGAGGATGAACACCCCGCGCTCCGGGTCGGAGGCGAAGGCGTGCACCGAGGTGAGCACGCCGGAGCGGACCAGGAAGGTGCCCAGCAGGCTCAGGGAGAAAGCGGCGATCGCCAGAAGCACGGTCCAGCTCTTGAACACGCCGCGCTTCTCGGTCACCGCCAGCGAGTGGATCAGTGCAGTGCCGACCAGCCAGGGCATGAAGGAGGCGTTTTCCACCGGATCCCAGAACCACCAGCCCCCCCAGCCCAGCTCGTAGTAGGCCCACCAGGAGCCGAGCACGATGCCGATACCGAGGAAGGCCCAGGCTACCAGGGTCCAGGGCCGCGACCAGCGCGCCCAGGCGGCGTCCAGGCGGCCGCCGAGCAGTGCGGCGATGGCGAAGGCGAAGGCCACCGAGAATCCGACGTAACCCATGTAGAGCATCGGCGGGTGGACGATCAGGCCGACGTCCTGCAACAGCGGGTTGAGGTCGTTGCCGTCCATCGGGGTCTGCGGCAGCAGACGGCTGAACGGGTTGGAGGTGATGATCAGGAACAGCAGGAAGCCGGTGCTGATCATGCCCATCACCGCCAGCACGCGGGCCAGCATGACCTCCGGCAGTTGCCGGGAGAAGATCGACACGGCGAAGGTCCAGCCACCGAGGATCAGCGCCCAGAGCAGCAGCGAACCTTCGTGGGCGCCCCAGACGGCGCTGAACTTGTAGTACCAGGGCAGCGCGCTGTTGGAGTTGCCGGCCACGTAGGCCACCGAGAAGTCGTCGCGCAGGAAGGCCCAGGTCAGGCAGCCGAAGGCGAAGGCGAGGAAGGCGAACTGCCCCCAGGCCGCCGGGCGCGCCAGGCTCATCCACTGGCGGTCGCCGCGCCAGGCGCCGACCAGCGGCAGGCTCGATTGCACCAGGGCCAGGCAGAGAGCGAGGATCAGGGCCAGGTGGCCGAGTTCGGGGATCATCTACTTGCCCTCCTGGTTGTACGAGGTCTCGCCGGCGGCCTTGCCGTTCTCGTAGTGCTTCAGTTGGCCGCTGTCCTTGAGCGCCTTGGTGACTTCCGGCGGCATGTAGTTCTCGTCGTGCTTGGCCAGCACTTCATCGGCCACCAGCACGCCGTCGCCGCCCAGCTTGCCGAGGGCGACGATGCCCTGCCCCTCGCGGAACAGGTCGGGAAGGATGCCATGGTAGGCGATGGTCACTTCCTTGGCGCCGTCGGTGACCACGAAACGCACGTTCAGCGAATCCTCGCTGCGTTGCAGAGAACCCTTTTCCACCAGGCCGCCGGCGCGTATGCGGGTGTCGGTCGGCGCTTCGCCGTTGGCGATCTGGGTCGGGGTGTAGAACAGGTTGATGTTCTGTTGCAGGGCCGACAGCGCCAGGCCCACCGCGGCGCCGACACCCGCCACGATGGCGAGGACGATGATCAGACGTTTCTTGCGGACCGGATTCACTGCTGGGCCTCCCGGCGCAGACGACGCGCCTCTTCTTGCAGGTAGCGGCGCCGGGCCAGCAGCGGCTCGGCGACATTGATCGCCAGCACCAGCAGGCTGATGCCGTAGGCCGACCAGACGTAGGGGCCGTGATGGCCCATGGCGAGGAAGTCGCCGAACGATTCGAAGCTCATCGTGCCTTCTCCACCAGGGCCTTCACCTCGGCTTTCGCCCAGGCGGTGCGGGACTCGCGCTTGAGCACTTCCAGGCGCATGCGCACCAGCAGCATGGCCGCGAAGAAGCAATAGAAGCCGAGGACCATGATCAGCAACGGCAACCACATCTCCACCGGCATCGCCGGTTTCTCGGTGATGGTGAAGGTGGCCGGCTGGTGCAGGGTGTTCCACCACTCCACCGAGTATTTGATGATCGGGATGTTCACCACGCCGACGATGGCCAGTACGGCACAGGCCTTGGCCGCGCTGTCGCGGTTACTGATCGCCTGGCCGAGGGCGATGATGCCGAAATAGAGGAAAAGCAGGATCAGCATCGCCGTCAGGCGCGCGTCCCAGACCCACCAGGCGCCCCAGGTCGGCTTGCCCCATACGGCCCCGGTAAGCAGCGCGACGAAGGTCATCCAGGCGCCGATGGGAGCGGCGCACTGCACCGCCACGTCGGCGATCTTCATCTTCCAGATCAGCCCGACGGCACCGGCCACGGCCAGCATGACGTAGCAGGACTGGGCGAGGAAGGCCGCCGGCACATGGATATAGATGATGCGGAAGCTATTGCCCTGCTGGTAGTCCGGCGGCGCGAAGGCCAGCCCCCAGACGCAGCCGGTGACGATCAGCAGCGCCGCCGCCACGGCGAACCAGGGCAGCCAGCGGCCGCTGATCTCGTAGAACCACTTGGGCGACCCAAGCTTGTGAAACCATGTCCAATTCATCATCAGGCTCTGTTTACAGGGCTCTTTGGAAATACCGGACAGACCTTCCGCTGCCAGCCCGGGTCAAGCGTGGGCGGCACAGCCGCCCGGTACCGCACGCCCGCCGATGCCTTCGGCGGGCGGACTCACTCGCCTACGCTGATCTTCAGGCCGGCAGCGATGGCGAATGGCGTGAGTGTCAATGCTAGCGCCGTCAGGCTCGCCAGCCACAATAAATGTCCGCTGCTGGGCAGTCCCTGCAGCGAAGCCTGCAGCGCCCCGCTACCGAGAATCAGCACCGGGATGTACAGCGGCAGGATCAGCAGCGCCAGCAACAGGCCGCCGCGCTTGAGGCCCACGGTCAAGGCCGCGCCGACGGCGCCGAGCAGGCTCAGCACCGGCGTACCGAGCAACAGGGAAAGCAGCAGCACCGGTATGCAACGGGCCGGCAGGCCCAGCATCAGCGCGAACAGCGGCGACATCAGGACCAGGGCCAGCCCGGAAAACAGCCAGTGTGCCAGCACCTTGGCCAGCACCAGAAGAGCCAGGGGGTGCGGCGAAAGGACCCACTGCTCCAGAGAACCGTCCTCGAAATCGCTGCGGAACAGCCCTTCCAGCGAGAGCAGCACGGCCAATAGCGCCGCCACCCAGACCAGGCCGGGCGACAAGGTTTGTAGCAATTGGCTTTCCGGCCCGACCGCCAGGGGGAACAGGGCGATGACGATGGCGAAGAACACCAGCGGGTTGGCCAGCTCCGCCGGTCGGCGGAACAGCAGGCGCGCCTCGCGCGCCAGAAGCAGGCTGAAGACGTTGCTCATGCCGGATCGCCCAGCGCCGGCTCGACCGTCGCGCCGCTGGCCGCCTTGAGCGCACCGAGGTCCAGCTCGCGGTAGCCGGCGGGCACCTGCTGCAGGCTGTGGTGGGTGGTCAGCACTACCATCCCGCCGCGCTGGCAATGCCCGGCCAGGTGCGCTTCCAGTTGCGCCACCCCCTGTTTGTCGAGGGCGGTGAAGGGTTCATCGAGGATCCACAAGGGCGGTGCGTCCAGGTACAGGCGGGCCAGCGCCACGCGGCGTTGCTGGCCGGCGGAAAGGGTGTGGCAGGGAACGTCCTCGAAGCCACGCAGGCCGACGTCGGCCAGGGCCTGCCAGATCACCTCGCGGCTGGCCGGCTGGTGCAGCGCGCAGAGCCAGGTGAGGTTCTCCTCGGCGCTGAGCAGGCCCTTGATTCCCGCGGCGTGGCCGATCCACAGCAGGCTGCGGGCCAGTTCGCCGCGCTGTTCGGCGAGCGGCCGGCCGTTCAGGCGGACTTCCCCGGCGGTCGGCTGCATCAGTCCGGACAGCAGGCGCAGCAGGCTGGTCTTGCCGCTGCCGTTGGGACCCACCACCTGCAACATCTCGCCGGCGGCCAGGCGCAGGTCGAGGCGCTCGAACAGCATGCGCCAATCGCGCTCGCAGGCGAGCCCGACGGTTTCCAGCAAGGGGCTGGCTGTGGGGACTTCAGCAGGATCGGACATCGAACAACATCGCCAAGCGTCTCTCCTCGTCGCGGCGCCGGAGGCCTTCACGGAACAGACCCTAAAGTCGGGATAAACACGGCCGCTATACTGGTGACGACGCGGCCAGCCTGTTTGACAGGCGCGGCATTATACACGCCCTTCCCCAGCCTCCGCAGGGTCGTTTAAGACAGGTTGTTACCCATGCCAGCCGAGATAGGCGCTTCCCCGCCACTACCCCCGGTCTCCGCCCCACGCCCGCTGCCGCCGGCGCAATCGCAGGGCAACGCCCAGGCCGACGCCGAGATGACCCTGAAGCTGGTGCAGACCCTGGCCGGCCTGCTGGGCGAAGGCGAGTCGGGCAAGGCCGAGGTGCTCGCGGTCAAGGAAGGCCTGGCGAACAATTTCCAGGTCCTGCTCAAGCTGACCCTGGCGAACAGCGGGCAGAGCCTGGTGGAAGTGCAGAGCAATCGGCCGCTGGTGCCGGGCAACCTGCTCAACGTCAGCGCCACCAGCAACACCAGCGTGGTTGCAACCCTGCTCGACAGCATGGCCGGCGCTGGCCCGCTGAGCAGCCTCGACCTGGAGCAACTGCCGCCCGGCACCCTGCTCCAGGGCAAGGTCCTGTCCAGCACCGCGCTGCCGGCGGACAAGGCCCAGCAGGTGGTCTACCGGGTCCTGCTGAACCTGCTCAACACGCCGCTCGCCGGCAGCAAGCTGAGCCTAGACTCGCCCCAGGCGCTGCCGGTCGGCAGCCTGCTCACGGCGCTGGTGAAAAACAGCCAGCAGATCGACTTCCTGCCGCTCAGCGGACGCCTCGACCAGCTTGCGCTGGGCCAGCAACTGGCCGGGCAGAGCGCCCGCCAGGCTTCCCTGGAAGGCCTGTTCGCCGCCCTGCAGGGGCTGAACGGCCGCAACGACCTGCCGGACAGCCTGCGCCAGGCCGTGGAGCGCCTCTTCGCCGGCCTGCCGGAGGCGCAGAAGATGGGCGATTCCAAGCTGCTCGGCCAGGCCCTGCAGCAGAGCGGCCTGTTCCTCGAGGCGCGCCTGATGCAGGGCGCCACCGATCATCTCGGCCAGGACCTGAAGGCCAACCTGTTGCGCCTGTTCGCCCAGCTGTCGCCGCTGCCGCCGACCGGCGCCCAGGCGCCGGGCATGTTCGCCGGCAACACGGCGAACCTGGCCCAGGCGCTGCCGGCCTTTGTCCGCAACGCCCTGGGCAACCTGGGACAGAGCGCCAACAAGACCCAGGCACTGAACTTTCCCCTGCCGAGCAAGGTTCTCCAACTGTTCGACGAGGACATGGAACTGGAGTCGCTGCTGCGCCTTGCCGCCGCGGCGATCTCCCGCCTGCAGACCCATCAGCTGTCGAGCCTGGCGCAGACCAGCACCCTGCCGGATGGCACCCAACTGGCGACCTGGCAGATGGAGGTGCCCATGCGCCATCAGCACTCGGTGGTACCGTTGCAGGTGAAGTTCCAGGAAGAACAGCGCAAGACCGGCGAAGAGGCCCGCGAAAGCCTCTGGCGCGTCGAACTGGCCTTCGACCTGGAGCCGCTGGGACCGCTGCACGCCCAGGCGACCCTGCTACGCGGCAGCCTGTCCAGCCAGCTTTGGGCCGAGCGCGACGCGACCGCGCGGCTGGTCGAGCATGAACTCGGCCACCTGCGCCAACGCCTGCGCGACGCCGGCCTGACCGTTGGCGAGATCACCTGCCAACGCGGCCGCCCGCCCCAGGGCCCGCGAGCGACCATCGAACAACGCTGGGTAGACGAAACCGCATGAACAGAAAGCAATCACCCGCCCCGCGCCAGGCCATCGCCCTGAGCTACGACGGCCAGGCCGCGCCGACCCTTTCCGCCAAGGGCGACGCCGAACTGGCCGAGGCGATCCTGGCCATCGCCCGCGACTACGAGGTACCGATCTACGAGAACGCCGAGCTGGTCCGCCTGCTCGCCCGCCTGGAACTCGGCGACGCCATTCCGGAAGCGCTGTATCGCACCATCGCCGAGATCATCGCCTTCGCCTGGCACCTGAAAGGCAAGTGTCCCGAGGGATTCGCGCCGGACGCCGCGGATGGCAACCAGATGCTGCTACTCGGCGGTCCCGGCGACTGAGCCAGCCCGCACGGCGAAACATCCGCACGCACATCAGCTCCAGGACCTCGCCGCTGCGCGCTAAGCTGCGCAGCCTCCGACCTCGGCAAAGGAGCGCCCGATGAACTTCGTCTTTCCCCACCCGTTGGACACCCCGCGCCTGCGGCTACGCACTTTCCGAGAGGAAGACGCCGCGCCGCTGTTCGCCATGATGTCCGACCCGGAAGTCATGCGTTACTGGAACACACCGCCGTGGACGACCCCTGCGCAGGCCCGCGAGGCGATCCTGCGGGACAGCCAGGCGCTCGCCGACGGCGAATACCTGAACCTGGCCATCGAGCGTCGAGAAGACGGCCAATTGCTCGGCAGTTGTATCCTCTTCCATTTCGAGAAAGGCTCGCGCCGCGCCGAACTCGGCTACTGCCTGGCACGTGCAGCCCAGGGCCGGGGTTACATGGGCGAGGCGCTGCGCAGGCTGCTGGCGTTCGCTTTCGATGAAATCGACCTGAACCGCCTGGAGGCGGAGATCGATCCGCGCAACCGGCCTTCGGCCGCCAGCCTGGAGCGCCTGGGCTTCCGCCAGGAGGGCCTGCTCGCACAACGCTGGATCGTTTCCGGAGAAGTCTCCGACTCGGCGCTCTACGGATTGCTCGCCGAACACTGGCGCAACCGCTGAAGGAGGAACCACCGGCAGGGCCCGCCATCCGTCGCTTTCCACAGAACCTGTCGTTCGCGCAACGGTCTTTAGACGGCACACCACATGCCTGCGGAGGCATCCCTCAAATGAAAAAACATACCCTGTTCGCCGTAGCTGCTCTCGGCCTGCTGTTCGCGGGCAGCACCCTGCTGCCTGGCGAGCTTTCTCCTGTCGGCTCCGCCTATGCCAAGGGCGGAAATGGCGGCGGCAACGGTGGCGGTCATGGCGGCGGTCATGGCGGCGGCAAGGGCGGCAGCCATGGCGGCAACCTCGGCGGCCACTCCAGCAAAGGCCATGGTTCAGCCACCTCCGGCATCGCCAGCTCCCGCGACAGCCGCGGGCTGTCGCAGGCCAGCGCGATCTCCGCCACCACCCCCGGCGATCACAACAGCAAGGGCTTGAGCAACGCCATCGGCTCCTCGACCAAGAACGACCGCTGACCGCCAGTGGCGACCACGAAAAAGCCGGCCTTCGCGCCGGCTTCTTCGTGCCCCGCCCACACGGCTCAGGCGAAACCGCCGTTGACCCGCAGCACCTGGGAATTGACCCAGGCCCCGTCCGGCCCGGCGAGGAAGGACACCGCCGCGGCGATCTCGTCCGGCTCGCCGAGACGCTCCAGCGGCGCCAGCCTGGCGATCTGGTCGATCTGTTCGGCGCTCTTGCCGTTGAAGAACAGCTCGGTGGCCACCGGGCCGGGCGCCACCGCGTTGACCCTGATGTCCTGGCCGCGCAACTCGTTGGCCAGCACGTGCACCAGCCCCTCGACCCCGGACTTGGACGCGATGTACGGACCGTAGCTGGGCAGCGCCCGGGCGATCACGCTGGTGGACAGGGCGATGATCCGTCCGCCGCGCTCGACATGCCGGGCAGCCAGGCCGAGCACGATGAAGGCGCCGCGCAGGTTGGTGCGGATCACCCGGTCGAAGCCCTCCAGGTCGCCGTCGGCGATCTTCAGGTAGGGCATCGTGCCGGCGCTGTTGACCACCACGTCGATGCGGCCGAAGGCGCCCCTGGTGGCTTCGAACAGCTTGTCCATGTCCTCCGGGCTGGCCACGTCGCCCTGTACGGCGATGGCCGTGCCGCCGGCGGCGACGATTTCGGCCACGACCTCGTCGGCCATGGTCTGGTTGCCGGCATAGTTGACCGCGACCGCGAAACCGTCGGCGGCCAACCGCCGGGCAATGGCGCGACCGATGCCGCGGGAGGCGCCGGTGACGATGGCGGCTTGGGTGATGTCAGGCATGCTGGGACTCTCCTGGAATGAGCGTGGCGACAGCCACGCATCGACAGGGAAAGTCTAGAAGCCGGGTATTGGCGGATAAACAGCAGACAACCGTCATGACTATCCAGGATTTCCGGACAATACCGATACGCGGTCACGGCTTGCGCGCGATCCAGGCGTACTGCTGACGCTTCTCCTCGCCCAGGCGCTGGCGTCGGCGATGACTGGCGAACGCATCGCCGGAACAGTAGGTGCAGACGGCGCTGGCTTCGATCTGCGCCGGCCCGACGCCGGCGGCCTGGAACAACTGGCGACAGAAGGCCACCAGGTCCAGCCAGGCGCCCTGCTCCGCCTGCCTTGGCTCGGGCGGAGCGAACCGGGGCGGCCGCTCGGGGAGCGGACGACGCTGGCTCCAGGGAGGCGCCGCGCCTTCCCAGAGGCGGCCGTGGCCGACCTGCAACGCCTCGATGAACCCGGCACTCACCTCGTAGCAGCAGGCTTTGATCCCGGGACCGATGGCGACCCGGATGTCCGCGCTGGCGACGCCGCGCGCATTGAAGCGCGCCACCGCCGCGCCGACGATACCGGCGACGAGCCCCTGCCAGCCGCCATGCAGGGCGGCCACCACCCGACCGTCGCGACTGCTCATGAGAATCGGCAGGCAGTCCGCGGTGACCACCGCGACCGCCAGCGGCCCTTCGCTGAAAACGCCGTCGGCGGCATGCCGTCCCGATTCCGACAACGAGCGCGCGTCGACGATCTCGGCGCCATGCACCTGCCGGCAATGGAATATCCGCTCGGAGAGTGCCTGGCCGGCTTGCTGGAAGCCATGCTCGATGCCTTCGATCGCCTTGAGGATGTCGGCCTGGACGGTCATGCGCTGTCTCGCCATGGAAGGTTGGAAAACGACCTTACCTCATCTTCCCGGAAGCCGCCTCAGGCGATGCCGCGCAGGAGGTCGGGGCAGCCGCGATCACGCTTGATCAACGCGGCCAGGGCGACCTGGCCCAAAGGCCGGTCGGACACCGCGCCGATGCTCAGGCCATGGCCTCTGCTCCACTCGAACAACAGGCGCTTCTCGCGGCAATCGAGTTCGCCCACCAGCAGGAAGCGCCGGATGCTGCCGCTGCGTCCCAGCATCGCCAGCGTGCCCTTGCAGCCCTGGTCCAGGCGGAATCCGTCGTAGAGGCAATAGTCGTACGGGTAACCCTGGTCCAGGGAGCGCCGCAGCTCCCGTCGGTCCAGGCACAGGCTCAAGTGGAAGTAGCCGCAGCGGTTGAACAGCGCTCCATACCTGAGCAGACGGCCGGGGTTGGCGCACAGCACCATGGCGCGCAGGGGTATTGCAGGCATCCTTGTGGCCTCCTGGAAACGTGCGGGTTGACCAGGACCGATTCTAGAAAGCGGCAGCCGCGCAATTAATAGGACTTTTCCTCTAAATGCCTACCTGTGATCCGAAGCTTCCTCCTGGCCCAGGTTACGCAGGACACGCTCGGCCTGGCGCCTCAACGGCTCGCGCAACTCCAGCGGCTGCCTGACCTCGAAGTCGAACGGCAGGCCGCACAGGCGCCGGGCGAACCAGTCCAGGTCGTCGGTGCTGGCGCGCAACAGCGTACCGCCATCGACCTCGGCGAGCAGACCGAGGGGCTCGCCGAGCACCGCGACCACCTGCTCCCTCGCAGCCCGCATCAGGATTTCCACCGGGTAGGCGCGCGGCATCCGGGCGAAGCTCTCCCGCAGGTGGCGGAGGGTATCGAAATCCGCCGGTCGCTCGAAGCGCTCCGCCAGCATGCGCGGCGCGTCCAGGCGATCGAGACGGAACGAGCGCAACGCCTGGCGCAGGTGGCAGAAACCGCTGACGTACCAGCAGCCGTTGCGATAGACCAGGCCGTAGGGATCGAGTTGGCGGAGGGTTTCGGCGCCCTGCGGGTCGCGATAGCGGAACTCGACCCGCGCACGGACCTGGGCGGCTTCGGCGAGGGTCGCCAGCGCCGCCACACTGGTTCCCGCCCGGGCGCGGGCCAGGTCCAGGCTGGCGGTCTCGCGGAGCGCCACGAGGCGCCGCCGCAGCGCAACGGGCATCACCCTGCTCAGCTTGGCCTGCGCACTTTCCAGGGCCAGCTCGCTTTCGCCCAGGCCGAGACTGCGCACCGCCAGCAGGCCGAGGGACACGGCCAGGGTTTCCTCCGCGCTGAACATCAGCGGCGGGAGCTTGAAACCGGCCACCAGGCGGTAACCGCCATGGCGTCCGCGCTCCGCCGAGATGGGTATGCCCAGCTCCTCGAGGGCGACGATATAGCGACGCAGCGTCCGTCCATCCACCTCCAGGCGCCTGGCCAGCTCGCTACCGCTGAGCTGGCCGTTGCTCTGCAGCAGTTCGAGCAGGGCGAGCACGCGCACCGTGGGCTTGGACATTTTTCGATCCACCGGAAAAAATCAGGACCGAATATAGCCTATATCACCCCTACCCTGCGTTCAGCCCAGTTGCGATGCGCAACGTGCGTTACCTGAACGGAGATGGAAAATGGAACCTGTACTGTTTTATGGCGTACCCCACGGCTGTTCCTTCGGCTCGATCGTGGCCCTCGAGTGGCTTGGCCGCCCCTATCGCCTGTGTCGGATCGAGATGCCGCTGGAGACCGGCGAGCGCACCTACGTGCGCCTGAACCCGGCTCGCCAGACGCCCACCCTGCTCCTGGAGGACGGCCGCGCGCTCAGCGAAAGCCTGGCCATTCTCCAGCACCTGGCGGCGCGCGACCTGTGCAGGAAGCTCGGTTATCCGCAGGGCAGCGCCGAGTTCGACGAACTGAACTTCGCCCTCGCCCTCCTGCATA
This sequence comes from Pseudomonas sp. PS1(2021), assembly GCF_020405165.1. NCBI lineage: Bacteria > Pseudomonadati > Pseudomonadota > Gammaproteobacteria > Pseudomonadales > Pseudomonadaceae > Pseudomonas > Pseudomonas sp. PS1(2021). The sequence continues at coordinate 3,073,071 of NZ_CP084484.1, forward strand.
CCGAATGCCATTCGGCCTGGGGAGCCCTGTTCTATCTGGAGGACGCCGACGCAACCACGACGGCAAGGGCGCTGACGCGCGCGGCGCGAGCCTATGGCCGGATCGACAAGCTGCTCGGCGACCGCAAGTGGCTGGCCGGCGAAGGGCCGAGCGTGGCCGACGCCTACCTCGCGGGTACCGCTCGCTGGGGACGGGAGCTGGGCTACTTCGACCTGCAACACGACTTTCCGCGCCTGCATCGACACCTGGAGAAGCTGGAGCAGGACCCGGCGGTGCGCTTCGCCCATGCCATCGAGGATCGCCTGCCGGCGCAGAGCTGCGGGGAGTTCAGGGGAGAGGTGACACTGGCAGAAGTGGCGAGCCGCCTGCTCGCCTGAAAAGCGCCAGCGCCGGGCCGGCGACCGTCACTTGCCCTTGGCTTCGTGCAGGCGCGCCACCAGCTCGGCCTCGGCCTGCGACAGACCGCAGGCCTGGGTCAGGTCTTCGGCGCTGGCGCCGAGCCCGACCAGGCGTGCGGCCTGGCTGAACGACAGCGTGGTCGGATCGCGCTGCTCCAGGCGCGCGACCCGGTCGGGAAGCGGCGCGAGTTGCTTGCCGAGGTCCTGCAAGGCCTCGCCCATGCGCACGTTGACCTGCTGGTAGGACTCGATGCGCTTGCTCAGCTCCTTGAGCCGGCGCTCGCGCGCGGCGCCCTCCTCCGCCTGCTGCGCCAGCGCAGCTTGCAGGCGGCGCAATTCACGGCGCAGCCACAGGCACGCCGCCGCCAGGCCGAGGCAGGCGGCGAGCGCCAGTGCCAGCGCGACGACCTCCATCTCAGCAGGCCCTCGTGTCGGTAGAACGCATCAGATGCTGCCCAGCTCCGACCATTCTTCCTCGGTCATCATCTTGTCCAGCTCGACCAGGATCAGCAGCTCGCCGTTCTTGTTGCAGACACCCTGGATGAACTTGGCCGACTCTTCGTTGCCGACGTTCGGCGCGGTCTCGATTTCCGACTGCTTCAGGTAGACCACCTCGGCGACGCTGTCGACCAGGATGCCGACCACCTGCTTGTCCGCCTCGATAATGACGATCCGCGTGTTGTCGCTGACCGGCGCAGGGTCCAGGCCGAAGCGCTGGCGGGTGTCGATCACCGTGACCACGTTACCGCGCAGGTTGATGATGCCCAGCACGTAGCTCGGCGCGCCCGGCACCGGGGCGATCTCGGTGTAGCGCAGCACCTCCTGGACCTGCATCACATTGATGCCGTAGCTCTCGTTGTCCAGGCGGAAGGTGACCCACTGCAGGATCGGATCTTCGGCGCTTTGCGCGGTGGCTTTGCTCATTCCCCTAACCTCTCGAAAACCGCCGCAAGTGGCGGAAGCTGTCTATCAATGGTCGCCGTGCAGGCGCTTGACGGCGCCGCTGGCGATCAGTTCGGCGAGCGCCGCCACATCCAGCAGCGCACACATGTGTTCGATGACCGTGCCGGCCAGCCAGGGCCGCTGGCTACGCTGGCTGCGCCATTTCACCTCGGCCGGGTCGAGGCGGATCGAGCGGCTCACCTGGTGCACCGCCAGCCCCCACTCGTAGCCCTGGACCGAGATCACGTACTTGAGGCCGTCGCGATAGTCGTCGCGGTAGCGTTCGGGCATCACCCAGCGTGCGGTGTCCAACACCTTCAGGTTGCCCGCCTGCGACGGCAGGATGCCGAGGAACCAGTCGGGCTGGCCGAACAACGGGGTCAGTTCCTGGTTCTCCAGCGGATAGATCGAGCCGAGGCACACCAGCGGCACCGCCAGGGTCAGCCCGGCGACGTCGAACAGCAGGCACTCGAAGGGCTCCGCCGCCCAGGCCGGACGACCGTCGTCGAGCAGCGGCAGGTCGAGCAGCGGCGGCTCGCCGACGCTCGCCGGGGCGCTCGGCACGCGCAACTCGATGACTTCGTGGGGCCGTGGCTCGACCGGCAGCTCGCGCAACGTCGTCGGTTCGTCGAGCAGGGCCGCCGGCGCCGGCGGAACCAGGCGCGCATCGCGGACCTGCTCCTCGAGCACCGCGGCCTCGAACTCGTCGAACCCGTGGTCGACCGGCAGCGTTTCCAGCGCCGGGGCCGGTGTCGCCACTTCGGCGACCGCCAGCGCGACAGGCTTCAACGGCGCGGGCGCAGGCGCTGGCGGCGTCTCGACGAGAGGTTCCAGGTCCTCGAAAGTGGCCTCCTGGAGCAACGCATCCAGGTAGGACTGCAAGGCCAGTTGCGAACGGGTGGCGGTGGCGGCGCTCATGTGGGTATTCCGCGACAGGGGTCTACAACGGTTATCGGCCGCACTCCGGTGCGGCTTGAATGCGCCTGTCGGCGCGGCGACCGGCGCGCCATCAGGCCACCCGGGTGGCCGGCTGCTGCGCCAGCAGATGCTTGAGCAAGGCGCGGTAGGCGATCACCCCGCGACTCTTGCCGTCGTGCTGCGACGGCGTGACCCCGGCCCGGCTGGCATCGCGCAGGCGGGTATCGATGGGAATGAACGCCTGCCACAGGTTGTCCGGGTAGTTCTCGTTGAGAATCCGCAGCGTGCTCAGCGAAGCCTGGGTCCGCCGGTCGAACAGCGTAGGTACGATGGTATAGGGCAACGCCTGTTTGCGCGACCGGTTGATCATCGCCAGGGTGTTGACCATCCGCTCCAGCCCTTTCACCGCGAGGAACTCGGTCTGCACCGGGATCACCAGGTGCTGGCTGGCGGCCAGGGCGTTGACCATCAGCACGCCGAGCAGCGGCGGGCTGTCGATGATCGCATGGTCGAAATCCTGCCAGAGCTGCGCCAGGCTCTTCGAGACCACCAGGCCGAGACCGCTCTTGCCCGGCGACTGGCGCTCCAGGGTGGCCAGCGCGGTACTCGACGGCAGCAAGGAAATGCGTTCGTTGCTGGTGCTGCGCAGCAGCGAGGCCGGCAGCCCCTCGGGGACGTTGCCCTGGTGCAGGAACAGGTCGAAGGCGCTGTGCTCGAGGGTGTCCGGGTCATAGCCGAAATAGCTGGTCATCGAGCCGTGGGGGTCCAGGTCGACCACGACCACGCGCTTGCCGGCATCCGCCAACAGGCCGGCCAGGGCGATGGACGAGGTGGTCTTGCCGACCCCTCCTTTCTGATTGGCGACTGCCCAGACTTTCATTGCTCTACTCTTCCTGGCATGGGTCTACCCGGTTGGGGCCGCGCTAATGGCCAGTTCGGCCCCGGCGCCCGTACGCAAACCATGGTTCGCGCGCTCATGGCGAAGGCGACGGGGAATTGACGGTTGCCGGCGCGGGCGCCGGCGTACCGCCAGTATCTGCAGCTTGCGTGCCAGCTGCCGAGCCTGCGTGGCGGAGCGCCGAATCCGGTTGCGCCTTGCCGCTGCCGACCCCGCTGACGCTGCGCCGCACCTCCAGGTTGCGCGAGATCACCAGCACCACCCGGCGATTCTTCGCCCGCCCCTCGGCGCTGGCATTGTCCGCCACCGGCTGAAATTCACCATAGCCCACCGCAGCCATCCGCGACGGCTCGACCCCATCGTTGCCGAGCAGGCGGACGATGCTCGCCGCCCGCGCCGCCGACAGTTCCCAGTTGGTGGGATAGCGCGGGCTATGGATCGGCACGTCATCGGTGAAGCCCTCGACATGGATCGGGTTCTTGTAGGGCGCCAGGATCTTGGCGACCTTCTCGACGATATCGAAGGCGGCATCGTTGGGCAGCGCATCGCCGCTGGGAAACAGCAGGCTGGAATTGAGAGTGATCTCGATCCACAGCTCGTTGCCGCGCACGCTCAACTGGTCGGAGGCGATCAAGTCGCCGAAGGCATCGCGCACGCTGTCGGCGATCCGCTCCAGCGAGTCGGCGCTGGCCGCGTTGTCGCTGGGCTGCTCCTCGACGCTGGTGCGCTCCGGCTCGGTGGTGCGCGGCCGCTCGTCGCCGATGGGAATCGGCTTCAACGAACGGTCGGGCTGGTTGAACACGCCGGTGAGGGTCTCCGAGAGGATCTTGTACTTGCCCTCGTTGATCGAGGAAATCGAATACATCACCACGAAGAAGGCGAACAACAGGGTGATGAAATCGGCATAGGAAACCAGCCAGCGTTCGTGGTTCTCGTGTTCCTCCTGGTGGCGACGGCGACGCTGCATGCTCGGCTCCGGTCAGTCCATGAAGCCTTGCAGCTTCAACTCGATGGAACGCGGGTTCTCGCCCTCGGCGATGGACAGCAGGCCCTCCAGGAGCATCTCGCGGTAGCGCGACTGGCGCAGTACCAGGGTTTTCAGCTTGTTGCCGATCGGCAGCAGGAGCAGGTTGGCAAAGCCGACGCCATAGATGGTGGCGACGAACGCCACGGCGATGCCGCTGCCGAGCTGCGCCGGGTTGGCCAGGTTGCCCATCACATGGATCAGGCCCATTACCGCGCCGATGATGCCGATGGTCGGCGCATAGCCGCCCATGCTCTCGAACACCTTGGCGGCCTGCAGGTCGCGGCTTTCCTGGGTGAACAGGTCGACCTCAAGGATGCTGCGGATGACTTCCGGCTCGGCGCCGTCCACCAGCAGTTGCAGGCCCTTGCGCGCATAGGGATCGGGCTCCGCGTCGGCGATGCTCTCCAGGCCGAGCAGGCCTTCCTTGCGCGCGGTCATGCTCCAGGAGACGATCCGGTCGATTCCCCCGGAAAGATCCTCGCGCGGCGGGAAGAACACCCAGCCGAGCATGCCCAGGCCGCGCTTGAGCACGTTCACCGGGGTCTGCAACAGCGCCGCGGCCAGGGTGCCGCCGATCACGATCAGCGCCGCCGGACCGTTGAGCAGGGCCCCCGCGTGGCCGCCCTCGAGAAAGTTTCCGCCGACGATGGCGACGAACGCCAGGATGATCCCGACTAGGCTGAGCACATCCATCAGCGCGTCCCCTCGGCTCGGCGAAGGCGCGCGCAGCTCGTCACGTGGGTGGCCATCGAAGGCAGTCTCCTCATTCCTGCACGCACGCTTACTGGCACGCCTCGACCAGGTGCCGGCCGATGTCGTCGAGCCCGTACACCGCGTCCGCCAGGTTGGCCTTGACCACGGCCATCGGCATCCCGTAGATCACGCAACTGGCCTCGTCCTGCGCCCACACCTGGCTGCCGCCCTGCTTGAGCAGGCGCGCACCCTCGCGTCCGTCGGCGCCCATGCCGGTGAGGACCACCGCCAGGACCTTGTCGTTGTAGGCCTTGGCCGCCGAGCCGAAGGTCACGTCGACGCAGGGCTTGTAGTTCAGGCGTTCGTCGCCGGGGAGGATGCGCACCGTGCCGCGGCCGTCGACCATCATCTGCTTGCCGCCCGGCGCCAGCAGCGCCAGGCCGGGACGCAGGATGTCGCCGTCCTCCGCCTCCTTGACGTTGATCCGGCACAGCTTGTCGAGGCGCTCGGCGAAGGCCTTGGTGAAGGCCGCCGGCATGTGCTGGATCAGTACCAGCGGCGCCGGGAAGTTGGCCGGCAACTGGGTCAGCACCCGCTGCAAGGCAACCGGTCCACCGGTGGAGGTACCGATCGCGACCAGCCGGTAGGCCTTGCGCTTCGGCGCCGCCGAGGTCGACGCCGGGGCCGGCGACGCGCCGGCACCAACACGCGCGCTCGCGCCGACGCTGGAGGACGACGCCGGCGCATGGCTGGACGAGGTGGCCGAAGGCAGCGGCGGCAGGCTGATCGAGCGACGATTGCTACGGGCGATGGTCAGGACCTTCTCGCAGAGCAACTGGCGGACCTTGTCCGGGTTGCGCGAGATGTCCTCGAAATTCTTCGGCAGGTAGTCGACCGCTCCAGCGTCCAGTGCATCCAGGGTCACCCGCGCGCCCTCGTGGGTCAGCGAGGAGAACATCAGGACCGGGGTCGGGCAACGCTGCATGATGTTGCGTACCGCGGTGATGCCGTCCATCAGCGGCATCTCGTAATCCATGGTGATCACATCGGGTCTCAGGGCCAGCGCCTGCTCGATGGCCTCGCGGCCATTGGTGGCGGTGCCGACCACCTGGATCTGTCCATCGGCGGAGAGAATCTCCGAGACACGGCGGCGGAAGAACCCCGAATCGTCCACCACCAGGACTTTGACTGCCATAGCTACTCCTCAGAGGGCGACGCTCCTGCGCCGCCGGAAACCCATACGCGGCGTCAGATGCGCCGTGCGTAACGCTTGAGCATGCTCGGCACATCGAGGATCAGGGCGATGCGCCCGTCCCCGGTGATGGTGGCGCCCGCCATGCCGGGGGTGCCCTGCAACATCTTGCCGAGTGGCTTGATCACCACTTCTTCTTGTCCCACCAACTGGTCGACGACGAAACCGATGCGCTGGGTGCCGACCGACAGGATCACCACGTGTCCCTCACCCTGCTCTTCGTGGGCCGCACTCGGCACCAGCCAGCGCTTGAGATAGAACAGCGGCAAGGCCTTGTCGCGGACGATCACCACTTCCTGGCCATCCACGACATTGGTGCGCGACAGGTCAAGATGGAAGATTTCGTTGACGTTGACCAGCGGGAAGGCGAACGCCTGGCTGCCCAGCATCACCATAAGGGTAGGCATGATCGCCAAAGTCAGCGGCACCTTGATGACGATCTTCGAGCCGGACCCCTTCTGCGAAAACACGTTGACCGTGCCGTTGAGCTGGGAAATCTTGGTCTTCACCACGTCCATGCCGACACCGCGGCCGGACACGTCGGAAATCTCGGTCTTGGTCGAGAAACCCGGGGCGAAAATCAGGTTGTAGCACTCCAGGTCGGTCAGGCGGTCCGCCGCATCGCGCTCCAGCAGGCCCTTCTCCACCGCCTTGTTGCGCAGCACCTCGGCGTCCATGCCCTTGCCGTCGTCGGTGATCATCAGGAGGATGTGGTCACCCTCCTGCTCCGCTGACAGCACCACCTGGCCGACCCGCGGCTTGCCGGCGGCCTCGCGCTCCTCCGGACTCTCGATGCCGTGGTCGACGGCGTTGCGCACCAGGTGCACCAGCGGATCGGCGAGGGCCTCGACCAGGTTCTTGTCGAGGTCGGTCTCTTCGCCCACCAGCTCCAGGTTGATCTCTTTCTTCATGTTCCGCGCCAGGTCGCGAACCAGGCGCGGGAAGCGGCCGAAGACTTTCTTGATCGGCTGCATGCGGGTCTTCATCACCGACATCTGCAGGTCGCCGGTGACCACGTCGAGGTTGGCCACGGCCTTGGCCATGGCCTCGTCGCCACTGTTCAGGCCCAGGCGCACCAGGCGGTTACGCACCAGCACCAGCTCGCCGACCATGTTCATGATCTCGTCGAGACGCGCCGTATCCACCCGCACGGTGGTCTCCGCCTCGCTCGCCGCCGGCCTGTCGGGCGCCGCCGGACGCGCGGCGGCGGCCTTGGCCGGAGCGACCGGTTTCGCCGCGGGACTCTTCGCCGCGATGTTCTTGGCTACCGCCGCGGCGGCCGCCACGGCCTCGGAGGCGCCGTTGAACTTGCCCTTGCCGTGCAGTTCGTCGAGCAGCGACTCGAACTCGTCGTCGCTGATCTCATCGCCGCCCGCGGCGGCCGGCGCCTTGCCCTGCTCCGCCGGCGCAGCCGCTGGAGCCGCGGCAGCCGGTGCGGCGGGTGTGCCGGCGGCTTCCGGGACATCGCCGAACTTGCCCTTGCCGTGCAGTTCGTCGAGCAGTGCCTCGAACTCGTCGTCGCTGATATCGTCACCAGCGGCAGCCGCGGCCGGCTCGACCGCCTCGGCGGGGACTTGCGCAGGCTCGGCCGAGACCGCCGGCGGGACGAACTTGCCCTTGCCGTGCAACTGGTCGAGCAACGCCTCGAACTCGGCGTCGCTGATCTCGTCGCCAGCGGGAGCCGCGGGCGCTTCTGCAACGGCGGAGGCCGGCGCTTCGTCGCCCTGCAGAGCATCCAGCAACTGCTCGAACTCGTCGTCGGTGATATCGCTGGAGGCACTCTGCGCGGGCGCTTCCGGCGGCGCCGCAGGCTCGGCTGGCGGAACGGCCGCCGGCGGCGCTTGCACAGGTTCCGCGGGCTCGGCGCCCTCGGGCTCGGCCAGGCGGGCAAGGGCCGCCAGCAGCTCGGGCGTCGCCGGGGTCGGTTCGGACTGCTCGCGCACCTGGTCGAACATCGCGTTGACCGTATCCAGCGCCTGCAGCACCACATCCATCAGTTCGGAGCTGACGCGCCGCTCGCCCTTGCGCAGGATATCGAAGACGTTTTCCGCAATGTGGCAGCATTCCACCAGCGCGTTCAGCTGGAGGAAGCCGGCACCGCCCTTGACCGTATGGAACCCACGGAAAATGGCATTGAGCAGGTCCATATCGTCCGGCCGGCTCTCCAGCTCGACCAGTTGCTCGGACAATTGCTCGAGAATCTCGCCGGCCTCAACCAGGAAGTCCTGGAGGATTTCTTCATCGGCGTCGAAGCTCATTCGGCTGCTCCCAGAGACGTGTTACTCGAAAGGATCGGCAGGACCGCTGTCCTGCCGGAAATACCGGCCCGGCTTTCCGGACCGACTTCAGCCCGCCCGCCGGGATCACCGGCATGACGAAGGCTGTGCCAGCAGCCCGCGGATGCCAGCGTTCAATGCTTACTTAACGGCAGCGATGCCGCAGTCTTGAGCCGGGCGGGTCAGAAACCCAGGCTGGACAGCAGATCGTCCACGTCATCCTGCCCGGACACCACATCCTCTCGTTTTTCCGCGGCGACCTGCGGCCCCTCGCCCTTGGCCGAACGCTCCAGCGCGGCCTGGTGGCGCATGCTCACGTGGTCGTGCTCGATCCCGGCGTAACGGTCCACCTGGCCGGCCATCCAGACCAGCTTCACGAGGTTGCTCTCGACCTCGGTGACCAGCTTGGTGACACGCTTGATCACCTGGCCGGTCAGGTCCTGGTAATCCTGCGCCAGCAGGATGTCATTGAGCTGCGAGGACAACTGGCCGGCGTTCTCGCCGCTGCGCACGAGGAACTGTTCGATGCGCTTGGCCAGCTCGCGGAAGCCGTCAGCGTCGATTTCCCGGCGCATGAAGCGTTGCCACTCCTGGTGCAGCTCCCGCGAATCGTCGCCCAACTGGTTGACCAGCGGGGCGCTCTGCTCCACCAGGTCCATGGTCCGGTTGGCGGCCTTCTCGGTCATTTCCACTACGTAGGAAAGACGATCGGTGGCATCGGCGATCTGCGACATTTCCTGCGCGTGGGGGGAATGCGGGTCGATCTGGAAATCGACGATGGCGTTGTGCAGTTCGCGGGTCAGCTTGCCCACTTCCTGGTAGAGGCCACGGTCCCTGGCCTGGCTGAGCTCCTGGATCAATTGCACCGCCTGCTGGAAGTGCCCCCGTTCGAGACAGTCCACCAGTTCGCGCGCATGTTTTTTCAGGGTCGATTCGAATTCGTCGCCCGTGGAATCGTTACCAAGCACCATGACACCCTCTTGGCCGGCTTCAGCCGTTGACCCGCTCGAAAATCTTCTCGATCTTTTCCTTCAGGACCTGAGCGGTGAAGGGTTTGACCACATAGCCGTTGACCCCGGCCTGGGCCGCTTCGATGATCTGGTCGCGCTTGGCCTCGGCGGTGACCATCAGCACCGGCAGGTGCTTGAGGCGCTCGTCGGCGCGAACCGCGCGCAGCAGATCGATGCCGGTCATGCCCGGCATGTTCCAGTCGGTGACGAGAAAGTCGAAATTGCCGCTGTGCAGCATCGGCAGCGCCGTGGTGCCGTCGTCGGCCTCGGCGGTATTGGTGAAGCCCAAGTCCCGCAAGAGGTTCTTGATGATGCGTCTCATCGTGGAAAAGTCGTCCACGATGAGAATTTTCATGTTCTTGTCCAAGTAAACCTCCGTACAGACCAGAGCGCGCCCCAGGGGACGCGCCACACATTCTTTTGCGTTAACGGTTACAAGCTGCGGTCGAGGCCGGTTCAGGCCGACCGCCAATCGGCCAGGCGCGCGCGCAAACGCGCGGCGCACTGGCTGTGCAACTGGCTGACCCGCGATTCGCTGACGCCCAGTACCTCGCCGATCTCCTTGAGGTTGAGTTCCTCGTCGTAATACAACGCCAGCACCAGGCGCTCGCGCTCCGGCAACTTGGCGATGGCATCCGCCAGGGCCGCCTGGAAACGTTCGTCGAGCAGGCCGTGGATCGGTTCGTTGTGACTGAGGCTGGTGTCTTCCGGCAATCCATGTTCGCCGTCCTGCAACAGGTCGTCGAAGCTGTACAGGCGGCTGCCCTGCGTGTCGCTGAGGATGCCGTAGTAATCTTCGAGGCTCAATTGGAGTTCGGCAGCAACTTCGTGATCTTTAGCGTCGCGTCCGGTTCTCGCCTCGATCGCGCGGATCGCGTCGGTCACCATGCGCGTGTTGCGGTGCACCGAACGCGGCGCCCAGTCGCCCTTGCGGACCTCGTCGAGCATGGCCCCACGGATGCGGATGCCGGCATAGGTCTCGAAGCTGGCGCCCTTGCCGGCGTCGTATTTCTTCGCGGCCTCGAGCAGGCCGATCATGCCGGCCTGCATCAGGTCCTCCACCTGCACGCTGGCCGGCAGGCGGCCGAGCAGGTGATAGGCGATGCGCTTGACCAGTGGTGCGTAACGCTGGATCAGTTGCTCCTGGGAGTTCTGCGCTTGCGCCTTGCTATACATACGCACTCCAGAGGCCGCTGTCATACGGCCGAACCTGTCGCGGGGTGTTGGACCAGTCGTTCGACGAAGAACTCCAGGTGCCCGCGCGGGTTGGCCGGCAGCGGCCAGCTATCGACCTTCTGCGCGACCGCCTTGAAGGCCAGGGACGCCTTCGAGCGGGGGAATGCCTCGTATACGGCTCGCTGTTTCTGCACGGCCTTGCGTACCGACTCGTCGTAAGGGATGACACCTACATACTGTAGTGCGACGTCGAGGAAACGGTCAGTGACCTTGGTCAGTTTGGCGAACAGGTTGCGTCCTTCCTGCGGGCTGTGGGCCATGTTGGCCAGGACCCGGAAGCGGGTCATGCCGTGGTCGCGGTTGAGCAGTTTGATCAGGGCGTAGGCATCGGTGATCGAGGTCGGCTCGTCGCAGACGACCAGCAGCACCTCCTGCGCGGCGCGGACGAAACTGACCACCGAATCGCCGATCCCAGCGGCAGTGTCGACGACCAGGACATCGAGGTTGTCGCTGATATCGCTGAACGCCTGGATCAGCCCCGCATGCTGCATCGGCGAGAGGTGCACCATGCTCTGCGTGCCGGAGGCCGCGGGAACGATGCGCACGCCACCGGGACCGAGGAGGAGGACATCGCGCAGTTCGCAGCGTCCCTCGATCACGTCGGCCAGGGTGCGCTTGGGCGTGAGTCCCAGCAGGACGTCGACGTTGGCCAGGCCGAGGTCGGCATCCAGCAGCATGACGCGACGGCCGAGATCGGCCAGAGCCAGTGCCAGGTTCACCGACACATTGGTCTTGCCGACGCCGCCCTTGCCGCCAGTTACTGCGATCACCTGTACGGGATGCATGCTACCCATCTGCTTCATACCTTGTGTTGTCGTCTTCCCGGAACGCCCCTTCCAGCGCTCTCCGGTATTGGCGGGAACGATGCGCCATCGCTCCCGGCCCGGCGGAAGCCACCTTCGCTTCCGTCACCCGCGCCACGCGCGGTTCTTCCCACATCCTCAGCCGGCACGCCGCGCCGGTTGCTGGTAGAGCCCGGCGAACATCTCGGCCATGGCGTCCTCGCTGGGCTCTTCCGGTGCCTGCAGGCTCACCGCCCGGCTGACCAGTTGGTGACTGCGCGCCACCTGCAGGTCGTCCGGAATCCGCGGCCCATCCGCCAGATAGGCTACCGGGAGACGCTGGGCGATAGCCAGCGCCATCGATTCACCGAGGCTGCCCGCCTCGTCCAGCTTAGTCAGGATGCAACCCGCCAGCCCGCAGTGCCGATAGGTCTGGTAGGCCGACTTGAGCACCTGGCTCTGGCTGGTGGTGGCCATCACCAGGTAATTCTTCACGTTCAGGCTCGGCGACGCCAGTGCCTCGAGCTGCATGCGCAATGCCGGGTCGCTGGCCGGCAGGCCGGCGGTATCGATCAGCACCATGCGCTTGCGCGCCAGCGGCGCCAGGGCCTGGATCAGCGACTGGCCGGGATCGACCAGGGTCACCGGTACGTTGAGGATCCGACCGAGGGTCTTGATCTGCTCCTGGGCGCCGATCCGGTAGCTGTCCATGCTCACCAGCGCCAGGCTCTGGGCGCCGTACTTGAGGACGTAGCGCGCGGCCATCTTCGCCAGGGTGGTGGTCTTGCCGGCGCCTGCCGGGCCGACCAGGGCCAGTACGCCGCCCGCGTCGAGCGGGTCCTGCTCGGGGGTCTGCACGGCACGCGACAGGTGCGCCAACAGCATGCGCCAGGCCTGGCGCGTATCGCCCACCGCGGCGACCCGCTCCAGCAACGGCTTGCTCAGCTCCGCCGGCAAGCCCATGCGCTGCAGGCGCCGCCAGAGATTGGCCTGCTGCGGACGCTGGTGCTGCAACTGGCCCCAGGCGATGGAACCCAGTTGTACCTCGATCAGCTCGCGCAGGCCGTTCAGTTCGAAACGCATTGCCTCGAGGGTCTGGCCGCCCGCCTGGGGCTTGGCCTGCGCCGCCGTCATGGACTCGGCCAGGGTCGGACGCGCCGGCTTCTCCTCGGCGAACAATTGACGGTCCTTGCGCTGGTTTTCCGCCGGACGCGCCGTCAACTCGGCGCGCGCCTCGGCGATCCGCGCCTGGGTCTTGCGCAGCTCCACTTCCAGCGCCGGGTTGGGCTTGCTCGGCGCCGGCGGGGCCTGGTAATCCAGCGCCGCGGTCAGCTCGATGCCGCCGGCGACCCGGCGGTTGCCGAGAATCGCGGCGTCCGGACCCAGTTCGTCGCGGACCAGTTTCATGGCCTGGCGCATATCGGCGGCGAAGAAGCGTTTGACTTGCATTGCCCGAACCCCTCAGTTCAGTAGTCTTGCCGGCAACCTCAGGTTGCCCGGTGTGCCGGCCCTGGAGCCGGCGCAGCCCTCGTTCAGTTCTGTCCCACCGTCGCGACGATGGTGACTTGCTTGTTGTCCGGGATTTCCTGGTAGGCCAGCACATGCATGCTGGGCACCGCCATCCGCGCGAAGCGCGACATCATCGAGCGGATCGGTCCGGCAACCAGCAGGATCGCCGGCTTACCGAGCATCTCCTGGCGTTGCGCGCTCTCGATCAGCGAGCGTTGCAGCTTCTCGGCCATCCCCGGCTCCAGCAACATGCCGTCCTCGGAGCCTTGTCCGGCCTTCTGCATGCTGTTCAGCAAAATCTGTTCCAACCTCGGCTCGAGCGTGATCACAGGCAGCTCCGGCTCAAGCCCGACAATGCTTTGCACGATTGCGCGGGACAACGCGACGCGAACCGCGGCGACCATCGCGCCGGGATCTTGACTCCGTGGAGCGACGTTGGCGATGGCCTCGGCGATGGTACGGATGTCGCGCACCGGCACCTGCTCCTGGAGCAGCGCCTGCAGGACCTTGAGCAGGGTGGACAGGGAAATCAGCCCCGGCACCAGCTCTTCCGCCAGCTTCGGCGAGCTGCGCGCGAGCAATTGCAGGAGCTGTTGCACTTCTTCATGGCCCAGCAGCTCGTGGGCGTGCTTGTGCAGCACCTGGTTCAGGTGAGTGGCGACCACGGTGCTCGCATCCACCACGGTGTAGCCCAGCGACTGCGCCTGGTCGCGCTGGCCGGGCTCGATCCATACCGCCTCCAGGCCGAAGGCCGGGTCCTTGCCGGCGATGCCGTTGAGGCTGCCGAATACCTGGCCGGGGTTGATCGCCAGCTCGCGATCGGGATAGATCTCCGCTTCGGCCACGCTGACCCCCATCAGGGTCAGACGGTAGGCGTTGGGCAGCAGGTCGAGGTTGTCGCGGATGTGCACCGAGGGCATCAGGAAGCCCAGCTCCTGGGACAGCTTCTTGCGTACGCCCTTGATCCGCGCCAGCAGTTGCCCGCCCTGGTTGCGGTCGACCAGCGGGATCAGCCGGTAGCCGACTTCCAGGCCGACCATGTCCACCGGGGTGACGTCGTCCCAACCCAGTTCCTTGACCTCCTGGGCGCGCTGCGCCGGCAGCAGCTCCTGCTGGCGCTGCACCTCCTGCTCGGCGACCTGCTTGGCCTTGTTCTGCCGGTGCCAGATCCAGTAGGCGGCAGCACCGGCCAGGGCGCCGAGGCCGATGAAGGAAACATGCGGCATGCCCGGCACGGCGCCCATGGCGATCAGGATCGCCGCGGAAATCGCCAGCGCCTTGGGCGAGGCGAACATCTGCCGGTTGACCTGCTGGCCCATGTCCTCGGAACTGGAGACCCGCGTCACCATGATCGCCGCCGCAGTCGACAGCAGCAGCGACGGCAGTTGTGCCACCAGGCCGTCACCGATGGTCAGCAGGGCGTAGACCTTGCCGGCGTCGCCGAAGGACATCGAATGCTGGATCATGCCGATGGCGACGCCGCCGATCAGGTTGATGAAGAGAATCAGCAGGCCGGCGATGGCGTCGCCGCGGACGAACTTGCTGGCACCGTCCATCGAACCGTAGAAGTCGGCCTCCTGGGCCACCTCGCTGCGGCGCTTCTTGGCTTCCTCCTGCTCGATCAGGCCGGCGTTGAGGTCGGCGTCGATGGCCATCTGCTTGCCGGGCATGGCATCCAGGGTGAAGCGCGCGCTGACTTCGGAAATCCGCCCGGCGCCCTTGGTCACCACCACGAAGTTGATGATCATGAGGATCGCGAACACCACCACCCCGACCACGTAGTTGCCGCCGATCACCACTTCGCCGAAGGCCTGGATCACCTTGCCTGCGGCGCCATGGCCGTCGTGGCCGTGGAGCAGCACCACGCGGGTCGAGGCAACGTTCAGCGCCAGGCGCAACAGGGTCGCCACCAGCAGGATGGTCGGGAACACGGCGAAGTCCAGCGGCCGCAGGGCGTACACGCAGACCAGCAGGACGACGATGGACAGGGCGATGTTGAAGGTGAACAGCACGTCCAGCAGGAATGGCGGGATCGGCAGGGTCATCATCGCCAGCATGGCCAGCAGCAGGACCGGCACGCCGAGGCTGCCGCGCCCCAGTCCCGCCAGGTTGCTGCGCACATTGCTGATCAGTTGCGTGCGATCCACTCTCGACTCCCCTGCCCTGCGTATGGCGCCCGTAGGTGGGCGCCGAACAAACTTTTGACGCCGGAATGCGCGTCGGGCGGGTCATTGCAGGAACCGTTCCAACTTTTCAATTCATTGATTGAAAAGGGTTTTCGCCAATCACCAACTACCGGAGGCGCCACCGCCGCCACTCGAGCCTCCGCCGCCGGAGAACGAGTCCGAAGACGAACTGGACGAACTGGACGACGAGGAACCCGATGAGCTAGCGTAATCGCCGCCGCGTCGACGCCCTCCCCCCGAGCCGCCGGCGCTGAAATTGCAACCGATGAGCAGCGGCAGGCAAGCGGCGGGCAGGATGATCAGCGCCTCGATGCTGTTCAGCGGGTCGTCCACCAGCAACAGCAGGCACTCCAGGGCCAGGGTCAGCAGCAGGCCGAGCAGGCCCGGCAGGTAGGCCCAGCGCCGTCCTCTGCGCAGCCCCTGCCAGGCACCGGCCAGCATCAGCAGGGTCAGTCCCAGCGAAAGCGGCACGGCCAATCCGTAATGGAGCACCGGCAGGCCATAACGGCCGTAGGCCCAGAACAGCCCCAGCGCATAGAGCACAAGAATGGCGAAGAACCAGCGGGCACCGCGCGAATACTTGAGCAACGCGCCGAAGCCGACGCCCAGGACCGCCACCATCTCCGCCAGCGCCACCATCGCCCCTGCCGGCCAGTGCCGCCCCAGTGCCAACGCCGCAGCGAGCGCCACTACCGCCCCCAGGGTCCAGTACCAGGCGCGCGGACGTACCAGCAGCGCCACCCCGCCGAGAGCGCCGAGCAGGAATGCGATAGCCAGGGTCTGCCGTACCGCGCCGGGCTCCAGCGGGTCGCGCGGCGGCGGCGGCAACGCCTCGCCGTCGATCAGTCGTACCAGGCGCTGCGCCGCCGCTTCCAGGCCGCCGGCGTAGTCTTGCTGACGGAACGCAGGGGTCATGTATTCGCGGATGATCCGCCCGGCATCGATGTCGGTGATCGTTCCTTCCAGGCCATAGCCGACTTCAATGCGCATGCGCCGGTCGTCCTTCGCCACCAGCACCAGGACGCCGTCATCGATCCCCTTGCGCCCCAGCTTCCACGCCTCGAAGACCCGCGTCGCATAGGCCTCGATGCTGTCCGGATAGGTGCTGGGCACCATCAGGATCGCTACCTGGGCACCCTTCCGGACCTCCAGCGCGGCCAGCGAAGCTTCCAGGCGGGCACGCTCGGCGGCGTCGAGGGTCGCGGTAAGGTCGGTCACCCGCCGCGCCAGCGCCGGAACCTCCGCGGACTCGTAGCCCGCATCGCGCGCTGCCTCGGCCTCGG
Source organism: Pseudomonas sp. PS1(2021) (assembly GCF_020405165.1). Classification (NCBI taxonomy): domain Bacteria; kingdom Pseudomonadati; phylum Pseudomonadota; class Gammaproteobacteria; order Pseudomonadales; family Pseudomonadaceae; genus Pseudomonas; species Pseudomonas sp. PS1(2021). The sequence continues at coordinate 3,089,481 of NZ_CP084484.1, forward strand.
CGCCGACCGCCGATGCCTCCACGGCCTCCTCCTCGACATCGGACGCTGCCACCGCGACGGTGACCGCCACCGTCGCGGTGGCAACGGAGGGAATCGCGGCGGCGCAGAGCAGCATGCCGAACAGGCGAAGCATGGCGAGATAACGCGTGATTGCAGACATCCTTGTCTCCGAATGAAATGAACGGGAACCCATTACCAACTGCCCGAGGCACCGCCTCCGCCGCTGGAACCACCGCCCCCGGAAAAGCCGCCGGACGACGAGGAGGAAGAGGAGGAGGAACCGCCGCCGGAGCTTCCCGACGAGCCTCCCCCCCCACTCAGGCGTACCTGGCCGAACACCAGCAGCCCGAGCATGAGCAGGAACGGTAGCAGGGCCAGCCAGACCAGCGGTACGTCCAGGCCACCGGACAGCAATCCGAGCAGCAGGTAGGCCGCCAGCAACGCCCACAGTCGGCGGTGGAAACTTTTCCGCCGCTCGCGCCATAGCGAGCGCATCAGGCGGTAGTTCGACCAGCAGAGAACCGCCAGCATCAGCACCCCGGCCGGCCACAGCAGGCCGTAGATGAAGGACACCGCGCTGAACCAATGCGCCGCCAGCCCGAGCAGGGCTACATAGACCAGTACGCCGATCACCAGGTAGAAGGCCGGGCGCACCGTCCACAGCGCGCCGAAGGTCGCGCCGCCGACCAGCATGCACAGCGGAGCGACCAGCAGCACGCTCATCCATTCGCCGGAAGCGCCGGCCAGCGTGCCCAGCAGCCAGCAGAGCAGCGCCCCGCCGAGCAGCCAGGGCCAGCGCAGCGCCCGGGCACTCAACAGCACTCCGGCCAACGATCCGTAGATGAAGGCGACCAGCAGCGCCCAGGCTTCCGCCGGCAATTGCCCCAGCGAGACTTTCGGCGCACCCGACGACGCGGCCGCCGGCAGCGTTTCGCCGTCGACCAGGCGGATCAGCTCGTCCACCGCGGCCTCGATCCCGCCGGCGTAGTCGCCCTCGCGAAATGCCGGGGCCATCCGCTCGCGAATGATCCGTCCGGCGACCACATCGGGCACCGCACCCTCCAGGCCGTAGCCGACCTCGATGCGCATGCGCCGGTCATCCTTGGCCACCACCAGCAGCAGACCGTCGTCGACCGCCTTGCGGCCGAGCTTCCAGGCCTGGAACAACTTGTCGGAGAAGGCTTCGATATCGAGGGTACCGGTAGTCGGCAGCATCACCACCGCGATCTGCGCACCGCGTCGCCGCTCCAGCGCCTCGAGCTTCTCCACCAGGCGTTGGCGCGTCGCCTCGTCCAGCGTGTGGGTGGCATCCACCACCCGCTCCGACAGGGGCAAGGCGACCCATTCCGCCGGCGCTTCGGCGTGCGCAGGCATCCAGGGCAGCAGCCAGGCCAGGGCGAGCAACAGGAGGACAGGCGGGAAAATACGATCAGACAAGGTTCGATCCATGAACGGCAAAGCTCTCATCCCGAGCGGGTATCGGCCAAGGCTGCCACAGCGCGGCGCGTAGCTCCAGCCAGGTCACTCGTCGCGACGCAGGTCCGGCGGGATCGGCAGGTCCTTCAACGGGCTCGGCCGCTTGCCCTTGCCGGCCTGGTACTGCTTGAGCTGGTAGACATAGGCCAGCACCTGGGCCACGGCGAGATAGAGCCCGGCGGGAATCTCCTGATCCAGCTCGGTGGAGTAGTACACCGCTCGCGCCAGCGCCGGCGACTCCATGACCATCACCTTGTGCTCCTGGGCCACCTCGCGGATCTTCAGGGCCAGGAAATCGTTGCCCTTGGCCAGCAGCAGCGGCGCCCCGCCGCCCGCCGGGTCGTACTTCAGGGCTACGGCGAAGTGGGTCGGGTTGGTGATCACCACGTCGGCCTCCGGCACCGCCGCCATCATCCGTCTCTGCGCCATCTCGCGCTGCATCTGGCGGATCTTCGACTTGACCTCGGGCTTGCCCTCGGAGTCCTTGTATTCGTCGCGGACTTCCTGCTTGGTCATCAGCAGCTTCTGGCGGTTGTCCCAGATCTGGTAGGGCACGTCCACCGCGGCGATCAGCAGCAGGCTGCAGGCCATCCAGAAGGCGCTCCAGCCGACCACCCGCACGCTGTGCAGGATCGCCTGCTCGAGCGGCTGGTGCGCCAGCGCCAGGAGGGCGTCGCGGTCGGCGGAGAGCACCAGCAGGGCCACCGCCAGCACCACCAGGAACTTGATCAGCGCCTTGCTCAGTTCGAGCAGCGACTTGGCGGAAAACATCCGCTTCAGCCCCGACAGCGGGTTGAGCCGGCTGAACTTGGGTTGCAGGGCGTCCATCGAGAACAGCCAGCCGCCGAGGGCGATCGGCCCGACGATCGCCGCCACCAGCAGCATCAGCAGGATCGGCCAGAGCCCCTGGGCAGCCAGGTAGGCCGAAGCGCCGAGCAATTGCAGCATGCTCTCGGTATTCATCGCGGTTTCCCGGGACAGCTCGAAATTGCTGCGCATCAGGCGCAACAGGGCGCCCGCCAGGTCGGCGCCGTAGATCAGCAGGCCGCCGGCGCCGGCCATGAGGATGGCCAGGGTGTTCAGCTCCCGCGAACGCGGCAACTGCCCTTTCTCGCGCGCCTCGCGGCGGCGTTTCTCCGTGGGTTCCTCTGTCTTGTCCTGCCCGCTCTCGCTCTCGGCCATGGCTATTTCGCCCGCACCAGTTCACGGAGGAATTGCAGGGCCTCGCCGGCCAGCACCTGGTACTGGCTGAGCAGGTCGGCGGTGCCGATCCAGAGGATCACCAGGCCCAGCACCAGGGTCAACGGAAAGCCGATGGAGAAGATGTTCAGTTGCGGCGCCGCGCGGGTCATGGCGCCGAAGGCGAGGTTCACCACCAGCAGCGCGGTGATCGCCGGCAGCGCCAGCAGCAGTGCCGCGCCCATCACCCAGCCGAGCTTGCCGGCGATGATCCAGAAATGGTTGCCGCTCAGGCCCTCGCCCACCGGCAGGGTGACGAAGCTCTCGGCGATTACCTCGAACACTACCAGGTGCCCGTTCATCGCCAGGAACAGCAGCGTCACCAGCATGGTGAAGAACTGGCCGAGCACCGGCACCGAGACGCCGTTGGCCGGGTCAACCATGGAAGCGAAGCCCAGGCCCATCTGCATCGAGATGATCTGCCCGGCGATCACGAAGGCGTGGAACAGCAACTGCAGGGAAAAGCCGAGCAAGGCGCCGACCAGGATCTGCTCGCCGATCAGCAGCATGGCCTTCATGCTCAGCGCGTCCACCTGCGGCATCGGCGGCAGGTTCGGCACCAGCACCACGCAGACGCCCAGCGCCAGGTAGAGGCGCACCCGCACCGGCACCAGCTGGGTGCCGATCACCGGCATGGTCATCAGCAGCGCCGCGACCCTGAACAGCGGCAGCACGAAGCTGGCGATCCAGCCGCCGATCTGCGCGTTGGTCAGCTCCAGCATCAGCCGATCAGCAGCGGGATGTTGCCGATCAGCGTCTGGGTGTACTCCATCAGCTGCCGCAGCAGCCAGGGGCCCAGCACGATCAGGGTGAGCAGGATCACCATCAGGCGCGGCAGGAAGCTCAGGGTCTGTTCGTTGATCTGGGTGGCGGCCTGGAACATCGCCACCACGAGACCGACCAGCAGGCTCGGAACCACCAGCACGCCGACGATCATCGCCGTCAGCCACAACGCCTCGCGGAACAGGTCGAGTGCCACCTCAGGGGTCATGTCTCTCTCCAGCGCGCCAGCGGCGCGTCAAGCCGGCGGCACCGCTAGACGGTGCCGAAACTGCCCGCCAGCGTCCCGATGATCAGCGCCCAGCCATCCACCAGGACGAACAGCATGATCTTGAACGGCAGGGAAATGATCAGCGGCGACAGCATCATCATGCCCATCGCCATCAGCACGCTGGACACCACCAGGTCGATGATCAGGAACGGGATGAAGATCATGAAGCCGATCTGGAACGCGGTCTTCAGCTCGGACGTGACGAAGGCCGGGACCAGGATGGTCAGCGGCGTCGCCTCCGGGCTGCCGATGTCGGTGCGCTTGGACAGGCGGACGAACAGCTCCAGGTCGGAGGTACGAGTCTGCGCCAGCATGAACGCCTTCAGCGGTACCTCGGCCTTTTGCAGGGCTTCCTGGGCGGGAATCTGCTCGTTCAGGTAGGGCTGCAGGGCCTGGCTGTTGATCTTGTCGAACACCGGGGCCATGACGAACATGGTCAGGAACAGCGCCAGCCCCACCAGCACCTGGTTCGACGGCGTCGATTGCAGGCCCAGCGCCTGGCGCAGGATGGAGAAGACGATGATGATCCGGGTGAAGCTGGTCATCAGCATGACGAACGCCGGGATGAAGCTCAGCGCGGTCATGATCAGCAGGATCTGCAGGCTGACCGAATACTCCTGCTGGCCCTGGCCGTTGGTGGTCACGGTGATCGCCGAGATCGATGTCGGGTCGGCGGCCAGCGCCGGCCACGGCGCCAGCAGCAGAAGGCAGAGCGCGGCGAGCGCGCCGGCCAGGGAGATGCGCGGAGTCATGGCTTGCCCTTGGGGTCCTTGTTCAGCAGCTCCAGCAGGCGCTGGGCGAATTCCGGCGTGGCCGGCTCGCCGTCCGGCAGGTGTACCGGCTCCTTGAGCACGTGCAACGGCGTGATCCGGCCGGGCGTCAGGCCGAGCAGGATCTGCTCCTCACCGACCTGCACCAGCACCAGCCGGTCGCGCGGACCCAGCGGCTGGCTGGCAAGGGTGCGGATCAAGCGGTTGCCGCGCGGACCGGCCTGTTGCACCCGGCGCACCAGCCAGGCGAGCAGGAAGATCAGGCCGATCACCAGGCCCAGGCCGAGCACCAGTTGGGCCAGTTGCGCGGCGGCGCCGGAAGCGGCGCCCACCGTCGGCGCGGCGGCACCCGTCGTCCCCTCGGCGGCGCACAGCGGCGCGCTCAGCGAGGCGAGTGCCGGCAGGAAGCCGGCGAACAGGTAGCGACGCATGTCAGCGCAGCTTCTTGATGCGTTCGCTGGGACTGATCACGTCGGTCAGGCGGATGCCGAACTTCTCGTTCACTACCACCACCTCGCCGTGGGCGATCAGGGTGCCGTTGACCAGTACGTCCAGCGGCTCGCCGGCCAGGCGATCGAGTTCGATCACCGACCCCTGGTTGAGCTGCAGCAGGTTGCGGATGCTGATGTCGGTATGCCCGACCTCCATGGAAATGGTCACCGGGATGTCCAGGATCACATCCAGATTGGGCCCCTCCAGGCCGGAAATGGTCGGTGCCTTCGGCGAAGCGCCGAACTCTTCCATCGGCGCCCGCGGGGTACTCGGCTCCGCCACGGGAGTCGCGCCGCCCTGGGCCATCAGCGCATCGATGTCGTCCTGGCTGGCGTCGCCCGCCTCGGCCAGCGCCGCCGCCCACTCGTCGGCCAGTGCCTGTTCCTCGGTGGTCACTTTTTCTTCGTCTGCCATGGTTCGTCTTTCCTCCGGGGGAAGCGGTCAGCGCGAGCGCTCGACCGCTTCGAGAATCTGTAGCGCCAGGTTGCCCTTGTGGGCGCCCAGCTTGACCTTGAAGGCGGGCACGCCGTTGGCGCGCATCACCATGTGTTCCGGCATCTCCACCGGGATCACGTCGCCCGGCTGCATGTGCAGGATGTCGCGCAGCTTGAGCTGGCGGCGGACCACGGTGGCGCCGAGCGGTACCTGGACGTCCAGCACGTCCTCGCGCAGGGCCTTGATCCAGCGCTCGTCCTGGTCGTCGTGGTCGGACTGGAAACCGGCGTCGAGCATCTCGCGGATCGGCTCGATCATCGAATAGGGCATGGTGATGTGCAGGTCGCCGCCACCGCCGTCCAGTTCGATGTGGAAGGTGGAGACCACCACCACCTCGCTGGGACTGACGATGTTGGCCATGGCCGGGTTGACCTCCGAGTTGACGTACTCGAAGTTCATCTCCAGCACCGCCTGCCAGGCTTCCTTCAGATCGACGAAGGCCTGCTCCAGCACCATCCGCACCACCCGCAGTTCGGTCGGGGTGAACTCGCGGCCCTCGATCTTGGCGTGGCGGCCGTCGCCGCCGAAGAAGTTGTCCACCAGCTTGAACACCAGCTTGGCGTCGAGGATGAACAGCGCGGTGCCGCGCAGCGGCTTCATCTTCACCAGGTTGAGGCTGGTGGGAACGTACAGCGAGTGCACGTACTCGCCGAACTTCATCACCTGCACGCCGCCGACCGCGACGTCGGCCGAACGGCGCAGCAGGTTGAACATGCTGATGCGGGTGTAGCGGGCGAAACGCTCGTTGATCATCTCCAGGGTCGGCATGCGGCCCCGGACGATGCGGTCCTGGCTGGTCAGGTCATAGGACTTGACCGATCCCGGCGTCGCCTCGACTTCGGTTTCCACCAGGCCATCGTCGACGCCGTGCAACAGCGCGTCGATTTCATCCTGGGAAAGCAGATCTTGCACGGCCATGGGATACCTACTGCAGCACGAAATTGGTGAACAACACTTGTTCGATAGCCAGTTGGCCGGTTTCCTTCTTGGCCAGTTCCTGCAATCCGGCGGTCGCCTGCTGGCGGAGCATTTCCTTGCCCACCGGAGTCACCAGCGAGTCGAAACTCTGACTCGAGAACAGCATCACCAGTTTATTGCGAACCAGCGGCATGTGCTCGCGCAATGCGTCCATCTGCGCCTTGTCGCGCCCCATCAACGCGACGCCGACCTGCATGTAGCGCTGCCGGCCGTTCTGGTTGAAGTTGACGACGAAGGCCGGCGCCAGGATCTCGTAGAGCGCCGGCTGCTTGCCCGGCTTCGCCGCCTCGCTGGCGACTTCCTCGGTCTTCTCGGCCTTCAGCGACTTGCTGAGGAAGAACCAGGTGCCGCCCACCGACAGGCCGATCGCCAGCAGCAGGCCGACCACGATCAGCAGGATCAGCTTCAGCTTGCTCTTGCCGCCGCTCGGAGCCCCCGCGTCGGCGGGTGTCGCCTCTTTCTTAGCCATGCCAAAAATCCGTCGCTATAGCGTCAAATGAAGGGTTTCACAGGGGCAGAGCAAGGGTTGTGCCATTTCCTGCAACGCCGCCCCGCCTCCTGGGACCAGCCCCAGAGGGCTGTCCGAGATGATAGACGGCGCGGATATTACAGCCTGGCCACAGGAAATCATCCCCGTCTTTTGCGAAATTGCCCGCTCCGGAAAAAGAAAGGCCTCCCGCAGGAGGCCCAAAGGGGAAATGCAGTCGTTCGCCTCAGGCGTAGTAGTCGACCAGACCGCGCGCCGCCGACGCACCCGGCCGGCTGCGGATCTCGCTGACTCCGGCGAGGGTTTCCTCATCGCCCGAGGCCTCGCCGGCCAAGCCGCGTCCGCGCGCCGATCCGCCCTCGCCCTGCTGCTGGCCCTGCCAGCCCCGCGCCAGCGACTGGTCGGAGACGTTCACGTCGAGCTGGTTCATGCCCTGCTGGCTGAACATGTCGCGCAGCCGGTGCATCTGGCTTTCCAGGGCGTCGCGAACGCCGGCGTTGGGACTGGCGAAGGTCACCTGGGTCTGGTCGGCGGTCATGTGGATGCGCACGTCCAGGCGTCCCAGCTCGGCGGGGTCGAGCTGGATCTCCGCCGACTTCAGGTTCTGGCTGGACATCCACATCACCCGGTCCACCACCGCCTCGCTCCAGCCGTTCTGCTGCATCGCCACCGGCTGGCCGGGCACCGTGCCGTTCACCGGACGGTTGGTCAGGGCCTGTTGCGCCATGGCCTGGGTCAGCCCGTTGAGCTTGGCCGCGAAAGGTTCACCGCGGGGTTCCGCCTTGCTCTCCAGCAGGCTCTCGGAGGCGGCGCTGGCGACGGCCGGCTCGGCGGTCTGCTGCAACTGGGCCTCGAGCGCCTTGCCGTCGACGGCCTTGGTCAAGGAATCCGAGGTCAGGCCGGCAAGGGCATCGCCGAGGTTCGCCTGGCGGGGATCGGCGCTCTTCGCCGGCCCGCCTTTCGTCGTCTGCGCGGCGTCCTGGGCGCCCTGCTCCAGGGCCATGTTCACCGCCGGCACGCCGTTGAGCTTGACCAGGGTCGGGTCGCTGCTGGCTTCGGTAAGGCTGGCCGGAGCACTGCTGGCCGTCGGCACGGCCGGTGGCAGCAAAGTCGCCTGGGTATTCTCGTCGAGCAACGGTACGGCACCGCCGAGGCCGAGCAATTGCAGCGGATCGACCGGCGTTTCGACTTTATCTTCGCCGTCGGCCTTGGCCTGGCCGTCGGCCGGCAAAGGCTTGCCGTCTTCGGCAACGGCCGGCTGCCTGGCGGCATCCGTCGGCTGCGCTTCGACGGCGTCCTTGCCGGCGTCCCGTGGCTTGTCCCGCGAACCCTTCGCGGGACCGTCAGCGCGCTCGGCGGGCTTCTTCGCGGTCTCCTTGGCATACATGTCGGAGAAGCTGGAAGTCTTGTCGTTACTGGGCTCAGGCGTTTTCTGCTGGCTCTTCGGCGCAGCGGCCTTGGGCTTTACATCAGGCGTCGGCGGCAACAACACACCAGGGGCGACGGCCATGGGAATTCTCCATTTGCGAAGGGATTGCATCGTGGCTTGCGCAAGGGATGGAGCAAGGTCCGGGCCAACTTCGCCGAGAGCGTCCGTGAAACGCTCGCCAGGGCGCCGCAGCAGGCACGCTCGCTTTGCCCGCAGGTCCCGTCTGGACTACAATCCAGAGCCGCATCCCTCCCGAGGTAGTACCCTGATGTCCTTCGCCGAAAAACTGTCCCGTCTGCAAGCCTTCCTCGATGCCGATGACCTGCACGAAGAAGCGCTGGACTACGTGGCGACCCACGGCTACCTGACCGCCCTCTCCATCTGCCCGGAGCAGGTGCCGGAGCGGGAGTGGATCGACGCCCTGTTCGCCGAACCGCCGCACTACCGCAGCGATGAGGAGCGCCAGGAGATCGAGACTTCCCTCGAGCAGCTCAAGGCGCACATCACCCGCGTGCTGGCCAGCGACGAAGACCTCGAGCTGCCCTGCGACCTCGACCTCGGCGACGAGCCGGACGACTCCGACCTGCGCGGCTGGTGCATCGGCTTCATGGAAGGCGTGTTCCTTCGCGAGGAAGTCTGGTTCGAGCAGGCCGAGGAGGAAGTCAGCGAGCTGCTGCTGCCGATCATGGTCGGCTCCGGCCTGTTCGACGAGCAGCCCGAGTTCGACGAGATCGCCCGCGACCGCCACCTGGTGGACGACATGGTCGCGCAGATTCCCGACCTGCTGACCAACCTGTTCCTGCTCTGCCAGGCGCCGGAAGAAAAGCCCGCCCTGCTCAAGCCGCGCACGCACTAAGGAGCGCCGCGGTGGCGCAGCGGGAAATTCGCCCGAGCGCTCGCGTCTGGGTGCGCTATAGCCTCCAGGCCGTGGGTTTCCTAAGCGTAGCCCTGGGCGTGATCGGCATCTTCCTGCCGGTGCTGCCGACCACGCCTTTCCTGCTCCTCGCGGCGGCCTGCTTCATGCGCAGCTCGCCGCGCTTCTACCACTGGCTGGTCGGCCATCCACGGCTCGGCCCGTGGATCCGCGACTATCTCGACGGCGAAGGCATCCCGCTCAAGGGCAAGGTCTACGCCATCGGCCTGATGTGGGCCAGCATCGCCCTTTCCTGCTACCTGGTCCGACGCCCCTGGGCCCAGGGCTTCATGCTGACCAGCGCGGTACTGGTCAGCATCTATATCCTCCGCCAGAAGACCCGCCCGCCGCACGACGCCTGAGGGCCCGCTCAGGACAGCGCCGGATCGCCCTCGCCCAGCGGCAAGCGGTCGCCGGGCCCGCGCCGCTCGGGGCTCAGCACGGTGAAGCCGAAGGTGTTCCAGCCGTCCGCGCTGTCGACGAACACCGAACCGCCGTGCATGCTCGCCACCGCCTTGACGATGGACAGGCCGAGGCCGTGGTTGGCCTCGCTGTTGCTGCGCGCCGCGTCGACCCGATAGAAGCGCTCGAACAGGTGCCTGCGGTGCTCGTCGGCGATCGGCACGCCGGGGTTGCTCACCGCCACCCGCACTTCGTCGCCGCGCCGCTCGACGCCGACCCGCAGCGTGCCGCCGGCGGCGGTGTGCTGGGCGGCGTTGTACAGCAGGTTGGTCACCGCCCGCTGGAACAGGGCGCGCTCGACCAGCGCGCGGGCCTCGCCGCGCACCTCGATACCGACCCCGGCCTCGTCGAAGATCACCTCGAGGAAATCCACCGTGGTGGCGATCTCGCCGGCCAGCGAGGTTTCCTCGCGCTCGCAGGCCAGGCGTCCCTGGTCGGCGCGGGCGAGGAACAGCATGTCGTTGACGATCGCCCGCAGCCGCTCCAGCTCCTCCAGGTTGGATTGCAGGACCTCTTCGTAATGTTCGCCGCTGCGTTCGCGGGACAACGCCACCTGGGTCTGGCCGATCAGGTTGGTCAATGGCGTGCGCAGCTCGTGGGCGACGTCGGCATTGAACGACTCCAGGCGCACGTAGGCCTGCTCCAGGCGGTCCAGGGCGCCGTTGAACGCTCCCACCAGCTCGCGCAGCTCGGCCGGCAGCGGCGAGAGCTGCAAGCGCTGCGACAACTGCCGCGGGCTGATCCGCCGGGCCTCCTCGGACAGCCGATGCACCGGCCACAGGCCCAGGCGGGCGATCCAGTGGCCAAGCAACGAGGCCAGCAGCACACCGAGGGCGGACAGGCCGAGCAGCCATTTCAGGGTGGAGGTCCGCGCCTCATGGAACGCCGCGCTATCGATGGCGGTGACGTAGGTCAGCCGCGGCCGCCCCTCGCGCGCCGGCAACATGCCGACCCGCGCAGTCAGCGCGTACCGGTGCTCCGGCAACTCCAATTCGTAGCGGCCGGCGCCATCGGCGATCAGCCGCTGCACCGGTTCGCTGAAGCGCCCGTAGTGATAGCGCGGGTCGTCGCTGTCGATCCAGAAACGGATCAGCTCGTACTCCTGGCTCAGGTTGTCCAGCTTGCCCTGCAGGTGCGGCCAGCGCTCGGCCAGGTCGGGATGGTCGAGCATCCGCGAGACCATGTTGAAGCGCACGTCCACCTCGCCCTGCTGCAGGCGCTCGGTCTGGCGGTCGAGGATGCAATAGAGCATGGTGCCGATGAGGGCGAAGATCACCACCGCGGCGCCGGCGAACATTCCCGCCAGGCGGGTCGACAAGGACATGCCCACCTCAGCCCGACTCCGCCAGCGCACGGTTCTCCAGGACGTAGCCCATGCCCCGGATGGTATGCAGCAGCTTGTTCTCGAACGGACCGTCGAGCTTGGCGCGCAGGCGCTTGATCGCCACCTCCACGACATTGGTGTCGGTATCGAAGTTGATGTCCCAGACCAGTTCGGCGATCGCCGTCTTCGACAGGATCTCGCCGCTGCGCTGGGCCAGCACGCAGAGCAGCGCGTACTCCTTGGCAGTCAGCTCCAGACGGGTGTTGCCACGGAAGACCTTGCGGCTGAGCAGGTCGATGGACAGGTCGGCGATGCGCATCTGCGAATGGCTTTCATGGTTGCCGCCGCGCCGGGTCAGGGCCTGCAGGCGGGCGACCAGTTCGAGGAAGGAGAACGGCTTGATCAGGTAGTCGTCGGCGCCCTCGCGCAGCCCGCGCACCCGGTCTTCCACGCGCTCGCGCGCGGTGAGCATGATCACCGGGGTCTGCCGCCGCTCGCGCAACGCCCGCAGAACGCCGTAGCCGTCGACGCCCGGCAGCATCACGTCGAGCACGATCACGTCGTACTCGCCATGGAGCGCCAGGTGGCGACCGTCGATGCCGTTGTCCGCCAGGTCCACGGTGAACCCCTGTTCGCTGAGGCCACGGTTCAGGTAGTCCGCCGTCTTCGCCTCGTCCTCGACAATCAGTACCCGCATCTATCGCCCGATCCTCTGTTCGCCTTCGCATCCCGGGCGGGACGCATGCCTGCCTGCATCCTAGCCACGCGCCGCCGTCCAGGAAAGCCGCGTCCGTTACGCCTCATGTCGCCGTCGCCCCAGCGGTTCCGCCGTCCGAGGTCGTCGTCCCGCGCCGGTGGAACAGCCGCTCCAGGGCCAGGTATACCACCGGCGTGCTGAACAGGGTCAGCACCTGGCTCACCAGCAGCCCGCCGACCACCGCGATGCCCAGAGGCTGGCGCAGCTCGGAACCGGTGCCGAAGCCGATCATCAGGGGTATCGCGCCCAGCAGCGCGGCCAGGGTGGTCATCATGATCGGCCGGAAACGGGTCAGGCAGGCCTGGTAGATCGCCTGCTCCGCGCTCATGCCCTGCTCGCGCTGGGCGACGATGGCGAAGTCGACCATGAGGATGCCGTTCTTCTTGACGATGCCGATCAGCAGCACGATGCCGATCAGCGCCATGATCGAGAAGTCCTGGCCCCAGGCCCAGAGCAGGAACACCGCGCCGATCCCCGCCGAGGGCAGGGTCGAGAGGATCGTCAGCGGATGTACGAAACTCTCGTAGAGCACGCCGAGGATGATGTACACCGCGATCAGCGCGGCGAGGATCAGCAGCGGTTGCGAGGCCAGCGAGCTCTGGAAGGCCTGCGCCGCGCCCTGGAACACGCCGATAATGGTCGAGGGCATGCCGATCTCCTCCTGGGCGCGCTGCACCGCCTGCACCGCCTCGCCGAGGGACACCCCGGCAGCCAGGTTGAAGGACAGGTTGACCGCCGGGAACATGCCGTTGTGGTTGATCTGCAGCGGCCCGGAGCGCGGCGCCGCGACCTTGGCGATGGCCGACAGCGGGACCATCTCGCCGCTCAGCGGCGAGCGCAGGTAGAACCAGTCCAGGCTTTCCGCGCGGCCGCGCTGGCGCGCATCGAGTTCGAGGACCACCTTGTACTGGTTGACCTCGGTCTGGTACTCGCCGACCTGGCGCTGGCCGAAGGCGTCGTAGAGGGTCTGGCTGACATCCTCGGCGCTGAGGCCGAAACGCGCCGCGGCCACCCGGTCGATGTCCAGCGCGGTGACGCTGGCGCCGACCTGCAGGTCGTTGGACACATCCATCAGCCCCGGCACCTGCTTCAGGCGCTCGGTGAGGCGTTGCGCCCAGAGCGCCAGCTGGGTGCTGTCGCTGCTGCGCAGGGCGTACTGGTACTGGGTCCGCGAGGGTCCGGAACTGAGGTTGATGTCCTGCGCCGCGCGCAGGTAGAGCATGATTCCCGGCACCTTCGCCAGTTGCGGGCGCAGCCGGTCGATGAACTCGCCGACCGAGACATCGCGCTCGCCACGGTCCTTGAGGACGATCCAGAAACGTCCGTTGGCCAGGCTCTGGCTACCGCCGGTGACGCCCACCGCATGGTTGTAGCTCTGCACCGCCGGGTCGCTGGCGATGATCTCGGCCAGTTGCCGGTGCTTGGCGACCATGTCGTCGTAGGAGATATCCTCGGCAGCCTGGCTCGTGCCGAAGACGAAGGCGGTGTCCTGCAAGGGGAAGAAACCCTTGGGAATCCCGACGTAGCCGGCCACCGCCACCAGCACGGTAAAGGCGAAGCCGACCAGCATCAGCCGCTGGTGCCCGAGCGCCCAGCGCAGGCCGCGCTCGTATCCGCCGGTCAGCCATTCGGCGAAGCCCTTTCTCGGCGCGTCGGCATGCCGCAATGCCGGCATGAAGCGCGAAGCCAGCATCGGCGCCAGGGTCAGCGAAGCGAGCACCGAGATCAGGATCGCCACCGTCACGCTGACCGCGAATTCGCGGAACAGCCGGCCGACGATCCCGCCCATGAACAGCAGGGGAATGAACGCGGCGATCAGCGAGAAGCTGATGGAAATCACGGTAAAGCCGATCTCCGCCGCGCCCTTGAGCGCCGCCTCGACCTTCGAGGCGCCCGCTTCCAGGTGTCGGTGGATGTTCTCCACGACCACGATGGCGTCGTCGACGATGAAGCCGACGGCGATGATCAGCGCCACCAGGGTCAGGTTGTTGAGGGTGAAGCCGAGCACGTACATCGCCGCGAAGCTGGCGCTCAGGGACACCGCCAGCCCCGTGGCGACGATCAGGGTCGCCGACAGCTGGCGGAGGAACAGGCCCATCACCAGCACCACCAGGCCAATGGTCAGCAGCAGGGTCAGTTCGACCTCGTGCAGCGACGAGCGGATGGTCCGGGTGCGATCGTTGAGCACGTCTACCTCGATGGTCGCCGGGAGCATCTCGCGCAGGCGCGGCAATGCGGCCTGGATCGCGTCGGCGGTATCGACGATGTTCGCCCCAGGCTGGCGGAGGATCACCAGTGCCACCCCGGGCACACCGTTCGGCCAGGCCTGCACGTAGTCGTCCTCGGGCGCCGAGACGATCCGCGCCACGTCCTTGAGGAACACCGGCGCGCCCTGGCGGTAGGCGACCACCAGGTCGTCATAGTCGCTGGCGTTGAACAACTGGTCGTTGGCCGCGAGGGTCGACACCCGCCCCTCGCCGTAGAGCGCGCCCTTGGCCAGGTTGACGCTGGCCGACTGCAACGACTGGCGCAGGTCGGCCAGGGTCAGCTGGTAGGCGGCGAGCTTTTCCGGCTGGGCCTGGATGCGGATCGCCGGGCGCTGCTGGCCGACCACGAAGATCTGCCCCACGCCGTTCACCTGGCTGAGCTGGCGGGCGAGGATGGTCTCGGCGTAATCGCTGAGTTCGATCAGCGGCATCATCTCCGAGTTGACCCGCAGGATCATGATCGGGCTGTCCGCCGGGTTGACCTTACGCCAGGTCGGCAGGTTCGGCATGTCCACCGGCAGCCGCCCCGCCGCGGCGTTGATCGCCGCCTGGACCTCCTGGGCGGCGACGTCGATGCTCTTGTCGAGGCTGAACTGCAGGGTCAGGGTGGTGGTGCCCAGGGCGCTGCTGGAAGTCATCTCGGTGATCCCGGGAATCGCGCTGAACTGCACTTCCAAGGGGGTGGCCACCGACGAGGCCATGGTTTCCGGGCTACCGCCGGGCAGCAAGGCGTTGATCTGGATGGTCGGGAAGTCCGCCTCCGGCAACGGCGCCACACCGAGCCGGAGGAACGCCAGCAGCCCCAGCAGCAGCGAGGCCAGGGTCAGCAGCGCGGTGGCGATCGGGTGCCGTACGCACCAGCCGGAAATCCCGGCGCGCGGCGTCACGGCTGCCGCTCCGCCGCCTGAGCCAGGCTCGGGCGCGGCTCCTGGATATCGACCAGGGCGCCGGGCATCAGCCGCGAGTGGCCGTCCACCACCACCTGGTCACCGCTGGCCAGGCCTTCCACCACACTGAGGCCGTCGATGTCCTGGAGCACCCGCACTGGCACCGCCTCGACCCGGTCGGCGGCGACCCGGTAGACGAAATTACCCTCCAGGCCGCGGCGCACCGCCTTGCTCGACAGCACCAACTGGTCGCGCCGGACCCCGGTGTGCAGGCTCACCGCGACGAACTGCCCGGGCCAGAGCCGGGCCTGGCGGTTATCGAAGGAGGCGCGCACGCGGATGGTACCGGTGGAACTGTCGATCTGGTTGTCGATGGTCAGCAACCGGCCCTCGCCCAGCGCGCTCCCGCCGTCGCGGCTGTAGGCGCGCACCGCCGCCTCGCCGCCGAGCAGCGCCTGCAACTGGGGCAACTGTTCCTGTTGCAGGGAGAAGACTACGGAGATCGGTGCGATCTGGGTCACGCTGAACAGGCCGAGACTGTCGCCGACCCGCACCAGGTTGCCGACATCGACGTTGCGGATACCGACCTTGCCGGATACCGGCGAGGTGATCCGGGTGTAGGACAGGCGCACCCGCTCGGCGTTGATGGTGGCATCGTTGGCCTTCAGGGTCGCGCGCAACTGGTCGACCGTCGCCTGCTGCTGGTCCAGCAGTTGGCGTGACACCGCACGCTCGGCATACAGGCTGCGGTAGCGTTGCAGGTCCTGCTCGGCGGATTTCAGCTGGGCCTGGTTGCTCGCCCTGGAGGCCTGCGCCTGCTCCAGCGCGGCGACGACGGCGCGGTCATCGATGGTCGCCAGCAACTCGCCCGCCTCGACCATCTGCCCTTCGCTCACCAGCAGGCGGGTCAACTGGCCGTCGATCTGGGTGCGGATCACCACGTTGTGCAACGAAGTCACCGTGCCGATGCCGCTGACCTGTTGCTCGACGTCGCGCCGCTCCACCCGCGCCACGTTCACCGGGACCCTGGCCGGCGCGGGCGCCGCCTTCGCCCCGGCGTCGCCGCCGAGCCATGCCCAACCGCCGAAGGCGACCAGGCCCGCCGCCAGCACGCCCACCAGGACCCGTCCCCCACCACTGCGCAACGCCTGCATCTGTCCACCTTTCCCAGTAGCCGGCCTCGCGCGGCCGACTTCGTTCTTCTTTATAAGCAGCGCAGCGGGACCCCACCCTGACCCCTGAATGACAATCCTGTCAGTTTCGCCGGACACCCCGCGCTGGCAGGCCGCCCGGCGCTCTCGTAGACTTCGCTGAGTCCTTCCGGAGCCCGCTCGATGTCCCCAACCCCCGGCGCCCGCCGGCCCTGCCCCAGGGCCTACGCCCCCTGGCTGCTGTCGCTGGCGGCGACATTGCTGCTGGCAGTCGGCGCGGCGCTGGCGCAGTGGGACCTGGAGTCGATACTGAGCCGTGCCGAGCAGCGCTACGGCGAGCTGGGCGCGGCGAAATCACGCCTGGGCGACTGGGGCCGCCTGCTCGAACAGGGCGGCACGCTCGACGAAGCGGCCAAGCTGCGCGCGGTCAACGACTTCTTCAACCGGTCGCTGCGTTTCACCGACGACATCGAGATCTGGCAACAGGAAGACTATTGGGCGACTCCGGTCGAGGCGCTGGTTAAGGGCGCCGCCGACTGCGAGGACTACGCCATCGCCAAGTACGTGACCCTGCGTCGCCTCGGCGTCGCCAGCGACAAGCTGCGCATCACCTACGTCAAGGCCCTGCGCCTGAACCAGGCGCACATGGTGCTGACCTGGTACGCCAGCCCGGGCGCCGACCCACTGGTGCTGGACAACCTGATCGGCGAGATCCGCCCCGCTTCGCAACGTGACGACCTGTTGCCGGTGTACGCCTTCAATGCCGAGGGCCTCTGGCTGCCCGGCGCCGACGGCGGACGCCGGACCGGCGACAGCAAGAAGCTGTCGCGCTGGCAGGACCTGCTGACCAAGATGCGCGCCGAAGGCCTCGACCTCGACGCACCCAAGGAGGATTGAATGTCACTGCTCAAGCAATTGTTCCTCGCCATCTGCCTGTTCCTCGTCGTCGCCTTCAGCGGCAGCTTCGTCAGCAGCGTGGAGAACTCCCGCGAGCAGTTGCGCGGCCAGTTGCGCTCCCACGCCCAGGACGCCGCCACCGCCCTCGGCCTGTCCCTGACGCCACACGTGGACGACCCGGCGATGGTGCAACTGATGGTCAGCTCGATCTTCGACAGCGGCTACTTCGCCAGCATCCGGGTGATCGACATCAAGAGCGGCAAGCCGCTGGTCGAGCGCGTGCAGGCGCATGCCGAGCGTACGGTGCCCGGCTGGTTCGAACGCCTGGTGGATCTCCAGCCCCAGGGTGGCGACGCGCTGATCATGCGCGGCTGGGAACAGGCGGCGCGGGTCGAGGTGGTCAGCCATCCGCAATTCGCCCTGGCGCGCCTGTGGGACAGCGCCCTGGGCAGCCTCTACTGGTTGCTGGCCTGCGGCGCGGCGAGCCTGCTGCTTGGCGGCTGGCTGCTGCGCCGCCAACTGCGCCCGCTCGACCAGATGGTGCGCCAGGCCCATGCCATCAGCCGGCGGGAATTCCTCAGCCTGCCCAGGCTGCCGCGCACGCCGGAGCTGCGCCGCGTGGTGCAGGCGATGAACCAGATGGTGGAGAAACTTCGCACGCTGTTCGCCGAGGAGGCTGCGCGTAGCGACAAGCTACGCGCCCAGGCCTACCAGGACAGTCTCACCGGCCTGCCCAACCGGCGCCTGTTCGACGCCCGCCTCAACGAACAGCTGGGTGCCGGCGAGCACGAGCATGCCGGGCAGCTCCTGCTGCTGCGCCTGAACGACCTGAACGGGCTGAACCAGCGTCTCGGCGGGCAACGCACGGATGAATTGATCCAGGCGGTCGCCCGCTTGCTGGTCGACTCCTGCGGCCAGCAAGGGCGCACCGACTGGCTGCTGGCCCGCAGCCGCGGCGGCGAGTTCGCCGTGCTGGCTCCCGGTTGCTCCCGCGAGCAGGCCGAACGCCTGGCCGAGGAACTCTGCGAAGGCCTGGAGAACCTTGCTCGCACCGGTGCCAGCGATCTCACGCCGGTCGCCTATCTCGGTATCAGCGCGTTCGCCGAAGGCGACTCGCCCGCGGATCTCATGGCCCGTGCCGACCAGGCCCTGGCCCAGGCCGAAAGCCAGCCCGCCCAGCCCTGGGCGAGCCAGGACGGCACCGCGCTCGCGGCGCTCAACGATAGCCAGGACTGGCACGACTGGATCGACCAGGCCCTGACGGAGCGCCGCCTGCTGCTCTATTTCCAGCCGGTGGTGGACTGCCTGGACACCCAGCGCGTCCTCCACCACAAGGTCCTCGCGCGTCTGCTCGACCCGCAGGCCATGGCCATCGCCGCCGGGCGCTTCCTGCCCTGGATAGAACGTTTCGGCTGGGCCGCGCGCCTGGACCTGGCGATGCTCGAACAGAGCCTGGAGCACCTGCGGCGCCATCCACGGCCGCTGGCGCTGAGCCTGTCGGCCGCCAGTGTCCGCAATGCGCAGACGTTTGCCCCGCTACTGGCCCTGCTCAAGGCGCATCCGCAGGAGGCGCGCCAGCTGACCCTGGAACTGGACGAGCGGCACCTGCCAGCCGCGGCCGAACTGGAACGCCTCAGCCAGGTCCTGCGCGAACTGGGCTGCGGTCTCGGCCTGCAGCATTTCGGCGGCCGCTTCAGCCTGATCGGCAACCTTACCCATCTGGGGCTGGCCTACCTCAAGCTGGACGGCTGCTACCTGCACGCCGTCGACCGGGAAGGCGATAAGCGGTTGTTCATCGAAGCGGTCTATCGCACCACCCACAGCATCGATCTACCGTTGATCGCGGAACAGGTGGAAACCCTCGGTGAACTCGAAGTACTGCGGGAAATGGGTTTGCGTGGCGCCATGGGACGCCTGTTCGGCAGCCCGGCGCCCTGGTCCGGGGATGCCTGATAGCGAGTCCGGAGCGGGTCGGACTCGCTTTACAGCGGATTCGGCATCGACGCCAGGCGCTCCCTCTCCGACAGAGAACGCGCCGGCGCGAGCCGACAGGTCCCCGTCATGAAACCGCCAGTCGCTGTTCCACCAGCACTCCCCCGTAAAGCGCGATCTGGGTCTTGGCATTGAGTTCGATGCGCAAGGCCACCGCGCGCTCGATGCCGATCTTCAGGTGCGGACCGAAGCGCGATACGTCCAGGCCGGCACGGATCATCATCTTCTCCACGCCTACGGTGGTTACCGTCACCAGCGTCTGGATGTCGTTCTGCAGGCTGTAGCGGGCCAGCGCGCGCATCGCCTCCAGCGTACAGTCGGAAAAGCCCAGCGAGCCTTTCTGTCCAGAGTTGATGGCGAAACGGCTGAGTTCCCAGATGTGCGGCGAGCAAGGCGCTTCCTTGCCGTGCAGAAGCTCCGGGAAGGTGTTCTTCAGCATGTAGGGGCCAGTGGTATCGAGAATTCGCCAGCAACCGAAAACCTGGGCTTCAGGAGTATCTTCCTGGATCAACATGTAATAAGGACTGAGTGCGTCATAACCATCGATTTCCATCTCGTCGATGACACTAACGTCCCAGCCTTTGCGCTCCTTGAACACTTGAGCACGCAACTTGTGCATCTCGCCCAGCAGTTTTTTATCGAACTCTTCGCGCCGACCAATTTGTACGATCATCTTCACTTCCTCCAAATAGGAAGCTGAAGAATTTATGCAAATTTCATAATTTTATAACTAGCAAATGAGATAGATTTCGGTGAACCCGGACCCTTGCTAGGCTCGAAGAAACGTCCGAAAAGATCAGAGCAATGGCTTCACACGAGAGAACACAGCCCCAAAACATGGCCTTCCGGGCAAAGGCCACCCGCACCGCCCGACGGGAAAGCCAGGAAACTTTCTGGAGCCGCTTCGGGATAAGCCAGTCCTGCGGCAGTCGTTTCGAGAATGGCGAGAACCTGCCCTTCCCTATATATCTGCTTTTGCATTTCTATATAGAAGGGCAAATTACCGATCGCCAGCTCGCCGACCTGAGAGGCAAGATCAGAGAGTAATAAGACCCAAATTAACGGCCATAATGGCCGCTACGCGGCGGGAGGTCACACCGAACTTCCGCCGAATATTTCCCATATGGAAGTTCACATTGGCTTCCGAGCAGTTGCAGATAACCGATATCTCCCAACTGGTCTTGCCGATGGCGCACCACTGCAACACTTCCTTCTCCCGGCTGGTCAGAACCACCGGTTTGCTGACCGGATGTTCGAAGGCCAGTCCGGCACCGCTCTGCAGTGCGTAGTCCTTGAGCATCCACAGGGTCGGCAGGACCGACTCCATGAAACGGTTGGCCTCGGCCCGGTTTTCCGCTTCCACGCTGAGGCTCAGCGCGCCGAGTTCGCCGCGAGCACCATGCAGCGGCATGGTCAGCCCATACACCAGGCCGGCGGCCGAGGCTTCCTCGAAGAACTCGTGCTGCTTTCGCGTCTGGTAGATGGACGGTTCCCAGAAAATCGGCAGTACGCTCTGGGTACAGTGACTGACCGTCGGGTCGACCCGCGCGTAGCCAGCCCGGTCGTAATGCTCGCGCCAGGCGGCCGGGTAGTTGCCGACGATGAAGGCGTTCTCGTAGTCCTGGCTGTCCTTAGGCAACAGGCCGAACAGGATCTTCGAGAATCCAAGGTCGCTCGCCATCTTCTGCAGGATGGCGCTCCACTCCAATTTTCCACTTGAGCGTTCCAGCTCAAGAAAACCGTCAACCAAGGCCATAGCGCTACGTTCTTCTTAAACTATTAACCAATCAGCCAAATATGGATTCGGCACCCGATATCCGGCACGTTGTACGGCAGTCCGAGAATCCCGGCTTCCTGCCGAGGCGCATGCGCCCGTGCCCGACGACCCCTGAAGATGTCCAGTCAGCCCACTCTATAGAGTTGGCGTTGTGCCGGAAAGGCACATTTCAGTCCCACTTAACAATAGACCGCAGCGTTTGATGCACCTAGTACGATACCCGTCCTAGAGGGTAAGCAAACGTTTAAATGTGATCTAGATCACATTTTATGCGAACTGAATACCCAGTCACACCTGGTCCCCGGGTTCACTGTCGGCCCATCGCCACGCGTGCGACCGCTCTCGGCCGGGCGATCCGAGGCGCAGACGTCTGTGCGCGGCGCACGCGCAAAGGCACAGCGCCGCGGCCAAGGGGGCGACCTCGCGGCGTCAGGCCTGCCGGGCACGGACCCGGCGACATAGCCACTTTTCCAGTTCGGCGACGCAGAACAGGCCGAGCCCGGCCAGCAGCACCCGCGCCCACTCGCCCGGGGCCAGGCCGACCGAGCCGAACAGCGCCTGCAACGGCGGCGCATAGGTATAGAGCAGTTGCAGCACCACGCAGGCGGCGATCGCCAGCAAGACCTGGCGGTTGCCGAACAGGCCCTCGCGGCTGAGCACCGAATCGTAGATATGCCGGCTGTTGAGCAGGTAGAACATCTCGCACACCACCACGCTGTTCACCGCCATGGTCCGCGCGCTCTCCAGCCCGGTGCCATGCTCCAGCTCCCAGAGGAACAGGCCCAGGGCGCCCGCCATCATCAGCAGCGAGACCAGCAGCACCCGCCAGACGAAGAACAGCGACAACAGGGGCTCCGCCGGCGGACGCGGCGGACGCTGCATCAGGCCGCGCTCGGCCGGATCGAAGGCCAGCGCCAGGCCCAGGGTGCTGGAGGTGACCATGTTGATCCAGAGGATCTGCGCCGGCGTCATCGGCAGGGTCAACTGGAACAGGATCGCGGCGATCACGATCAGCGCCTCGCCACCGTTGGTCGGCAGCATGAAGAGGATGAATTTCTTCAGGTTGTCGTAGACTGCCCTTCCCTCGCGCACGGCATTGGCGATGGTGGCGAAATTGTCGTCGGCGAGGACCACCTCGGCCGCCTCCTTGGCCGCCTCGGTGCCCTTGTTGCCCATCGCTACGCCGACGTCGGCGCGCTTCAGCGCCGGCGCATCGTTGACCCCGTCGCCGGTCATCGCCACCACCTCGCCGCTGGCCTGCAGGGCCTGCACCAGGCGCAGCTTGTGCTCAGGGCTGGCGCGGGCGAACACATCGACGCCCGGCAGCACTTCGCGCAGGCGCTGGTCGTCGAGCAACTCGATCTCCGCGCCGGTCAGCGCCGGCCGGTCGATGCCGATCCCGAGCATGGCGCCGATCGCCCGCGCGGTGTCGACGTGGTCGCCGGTGATCATCTTCACCGCGATACCCGCCGCCTGGCATTCGGCGACCGCGGCCACGGCTTCCTCGCGCGGAGGGTCGATGATGCCCACCAGGGCCAGCAGGGTGAAGCCATGTTCCACGTCGGCGAAATCCAGCGTGCGCTGCTCCGCCGGCATCGCCCGTCGGGCGATGGCCAGCAGGCGCAGACCGCGAGCGGCGGTGTCGGTGGCCAGGCGCCGCCAGTAGTCCGGGTCCAGCGGCCGCACCGAGTCGCCCACCCGTTCAGCCTCGCACATGTCGAGGATGCGCTCCGGCGCGCCCTTCAGGTAGACCATCGCCTGGCCTGCGTGGTCGTGGTGCAGGGTGGCCATGAAGCGATGCTCGGACTCGAACGGAATCGCATCGCTGCGTGGCCGTTCCGCCGCCAGCGCCTGCGGATCGAGGCCCAGCTTGAGGCCGAGGCTGAGCAGCGCGCCTTCGGTGGGGTCGCCCTCCAGTTGCCATGCCTCGCCCTCCTGGTGCAGGCGCGCCTCGTTGCACAACAGCGCCGCGCGACCGATCTCCTGCAGATCGTCGCGTCCGGCGGGATCGAGGCCTTCGCCGTTGTGGCTGAAACCACCCAGGGGGGCGTAACCGGCGCCGCTGACCTCGATTACCTGGTCGGCGGTGACGATACGCTGCACGGTCATCTCGTTGCGGGTGAGGGTGCCGGTCTTGTCCGAGCAGATCACCGTCACCGAACCCAGCGTCTCCACCGCCGGCAGGCGGCTGACGATGGCGTTGCGCCGGGCCATGCGCTGTACGCCGAGGGCGAGGATCACCGTCATGATCGCCGGCAGTCCCTCGGGAATCGCCGAGGCGGTCAGCGCCACCACCAGCATGAACATGTCCACCATCGGCTGGCCCTGCCAGAGGGTGCCGAGGACGAAAGTGGCGCCGGCCAGCAGCAGGATCGCCAGGGCCAGCCAGCGACTGAAGCTGGCGATCTGTCGCAGCAGCGGAGTGGCCAGGGTGCGGACTTCGCGCAACAGCGTACCGATCCGGCCCAGTTCGGTATCCCCGGCGGTGGCGACCACCACTCCGCGCGCCTGGCCGCTGGTCACCAGGGTGCCGGAATAGGCCATGCAACGGCGGTCGCCGAGCAGCGCGTCGATGGCCACCGCGACGCAGCCCTTCTCCACCGGCACCGACTCGCCGGTCAGGGCCGACTCGTCGACATGGAAGTTCTTCGTTTCGAACAGCCGCAGGTCGGCCGGCACCCGGTCGCCGGAGGCCAGCAGCACCACGTCGCCCGGTACCAGGCGTTCGGCGTCCAGCGCCTGGCGCTGGCCGTCGCGCAGGACCAGGGCATGCAGCGAAAGCATGTCGCGGATGGCGTCCAGCGCGTTGGCCGCCTTGCCCTCCTGGACGAAACCGATCAGCGCGTTGACCACCACCGCCAGGAGGATTACCGCACTGTCCACCCAGAAGCCGAGCAGCGCGGTGACCAGCGAGGCGAACAGCATCATGTACAGCAGGACGTTGTGGAACTGCCGCAGCAAGCGCAGCAGCGGCCCCTGGCGTTTCGGCGCGGGCAATCGGTTGTAGCCGTGCGCCGCCAGGCGGCGGGCGGCTTCGTCCGCGTCCAGGCCGGCGGCGGAGCTGTGCAATCGTTCCAGCACCCGTTGCGGCGGGCTGGCATGGGCGTCGCGGGAAGACAGGGGTGGGATGCCGTTCATGGGATTCCTGCGCCTCGTTCTGATGAACAGAACTATCGGGCAGGCCTGCGCCGCAACGTTTGACCTGTCTCAAACGGATGCTTGCAGTTGAAAGCATCTGGCCGGGGAAAACTTTTCCGGATGTTGCGCGGCACCTCGCTCCACAGGGCGAGGTGCCGCGTCCTCCTACAGGCTCATGTGCAGCAGCGGGAACGGCCGCCCCGCCGAGTCGGTCGCGGAGCGGCCGGTCTGGCGGAACCCATAGTGTCGATAGAAGCCGCAGGCCTGCGGGTTCTGCTCGTTGACATCGACGCTCAGGCGCGGCCAGGTCGCCCGCGCATGATCGAGCAGGCGTCGGCCGATACCCCGGCCGCGCAGCCCGGGTTCGACGAAGAGCATCTCGACATGCGCCTGGTTCAGGCCGATGAAGCCCTGGGCCACGCCGTCGTCGTCGACCAGCACCCAGACCTCGACGGCCGGCAGGTACAGGTCGCGGACCTGTGGGTAAAGCTCGACGATGTCCGCTTCACTGAGAAAGTCGTGGGTCGCGCGGACGGAACGTTCCCACAGGTCGACCAATGCCGTGTTGTCGGCGTCGACGCGCTTGCGAATGTGCATGCTGGATTCCTTTATCCGAAAGATTCCAGGTAGAACGAAAGGCAGCCGCGACCGCCAGGCCGGGCGCCACGCTGAGGTTCGTCGCCTGGATGCCCGTGGCGCGAATCAACGCATGGACGGTGCACAGCGGCGGCGACGAGGGAGGAAGGGAGCGCCATCCTAGAAGAAAACGACCGGTCGGAACAGCCGCTCTTCCCATGCTTTTCCCGAAACGACGAATGAACGACACTGCGCCCGACTCTTTTTCCCGGTATCGCCCATGCCCAACTCCCCGCTTCCTTCCGGCCCAGAGTGTGTAAAAACATCCCGGTAAACCCTTGCTATGATTTCCGAGAATCTCATCGCAAGGGACGCCCATGAAACGGTTTATCCAGGGTGAACATCGAGGTCAAAGCACCTTACTTCCCGAAAGCCTCGACGACTACGTCAGCGATACCAATCCGGTTCGGGTGGTTGACGTTTTCGTCGATGAACTCGATTTGGCCAATCTAGGTTTTGATGGCGTCATTCCAGCCGAAACCGGCAGACCTGCCTACCACCCGGCGATCCTGCTGAAGATCTACATCTACGGTTACCTAAACCGAATTCAATCGAGCCGACGTCTGGAGCGAGAAGCCCAGCGCAACGTCGAACTCATGTGGCTAACCGGGCGTTTGATGCCCGATTTCAAGACCATCGCCAACTTCCGAAAAGACAACAGCAAGGCCATTCGCGGCGTCTGCCGCCAGTTCGTTTTGCTCTGCCAGCAGTTGGGGTTGTTTGACGAAAACCTGGTTGCCATCGACGGCAGCAAATTCAAGGCAGTGAACAACCGTGACCGCAATTTCACCAGCGCCAAACTGAAGCGGCGCATGGAAGAAATCGAGGCGAGCATCGGCCGTTATTTGGCTGCGCTCGATGCGGCTGATCGACAGATTCCTAGCGCCTCCGCGCCAGACATTGCCAGCCTGGAAGATAAAATCGCCAAGCTCAAATCGCAGATGAAAGAGCTTCAAGGGATCGAAACTCAGCTCAACGATTCCCCTGACAAACAGGTTTCGCTGACCGACCCGGATGCCCGTTCGATGATGACGCGCGGCAGCGGTATCGTCGGCTACAACGTGCAGACGGCGGTCGATACGCAGCACCATTTGATTGTTGCTCATGAGGTCACCAACAGAGGTTCTGACCGCGACCAACTCAGCTCGATGGCCAAGCAAGCTAGGGAAGCCATTGGCGCAGAAACATTGTCGGTAGTCGCCGACCGAGGCTACTTCAAGGGTGAAGAAATCCTCGCCTGTCACGATGCAAACATCACCGCTTATGTGCCAAAGCCGATGACTTCAAGCGCCAAGGCTGATGGCCGGTTCAACAAAGATGCCTTCGTTTATGACGCGACGAAAACGAATATACATGCCCGGCTGGAGAGGCACTGATTTGGCGATTCTCCAGCGTTGAGAAAGGCATGAATATGCACTGTTACTGGAGTTCAAAGTGCCAGAGTTGCGCGCTGAAAACCCAGTGCACGCCAAGCACAAATCGTCGAGTAAGGCGCTGGGAACATGAAGCGGTGCTGGAGGAAATGCAACGCCGGCTGAACCAAGCACCGGAGATGATGCGGGTTCGAAAACGGACTGTTGAGCATCCCTTCGGGACGCTCAAACAATGGATGGGAGCAACGCACTTCCTGACTCGAAAACTGAATGGGGTGAGCGCAGAAATGAGCTTGAATGTGCTCGCCTACAACTTGAAGCGGGTGATGAAAATCATCGGCACCGAAGGCTTGTTGAAGGCGATGGCGGCGTAAAAGCCCAGCTTTTACTGCCCCAAGAGGTGCCAAAGCGCTTCATACGCGCTCTGAAGCGTTACCGGCGCTGATCGTGGTAAATAATCGGGAAATCGCCACGCCCAGGAGCAATGGGCTGAAGCACGCAAGATAAGAAAGTGTTTTTACACACTCTGGGCCGCAGGCTGCCCGCTTGCGCCTTCGCCGACATCGGCGAGCCCTACGCCGTGTTCCAGGCTCCCGGCGGCGCGCTCCTTGCGGTGGCCAGCGCCTTTCATGGGCAACACCCGGGCCGACAGCTCGACGTCTACGAACAGAGCCTGCGCCTGTACCGCGGCGGCGACCTCGAATGCATCGCCGTCCTGCCGGACCTGGGCTTTCCGCTCAACGCCATCGCCTGGCACCCGAGCCGGCCCGTACTGGTGATCGGCGGCGGACGCTACGACGGCGGCGCCTTCTTCGAAGGCGGTCTGCTGGCCTGGGACTACGCGAGCGGCAAGACCCAATCGCTGCTCGCCGACAACCGCGAAGTGCTCGCCTGCGACTTCGAGGACGACGGCCGGCGCCTGACCTTCACCGTCGCCCCCAGCGACGACCTGGAGGACCGACCGTTGTTCCGCCAGCGCCATTCGCTAGCCTTTCCGGTCGACGCCCCACTGGTGCTGGACGACCTGCCCGGCACCCGCCTGCCCTTCGACTGGGCCCTCTACCCTGCCTCGACACAACGCGAAGCAGCGCTGCCGATCCTGGAAAACCTCGCCCTGGGCAAAGATCGGCGGTTCCTGCATCGTCCACCGGTGTGGGACCTGTGCTTTCTCGACGGCCAACGCCTGGCCATCGCCCGCGCCAACCCCCGGCTCGAGCTCTGGAATCTGGCCGACGACAGCCTGCGCAGCTTCGAACTGGCCGAACGGGGCCAGTGCCTGCAGGTCTTCCATAACGCCACGGACGACAGCCTGCTGGTCAATCTGCAACTCGGGTATGCCGCCCAGCGACTGTTCAAGGTGCCGCTGACACCGGGACAACCGCTGCTCCTGAGCGACTGCCGCCATCTGCTGGCGCAATCCGCCCAAGGCGGTTTTCTCGCCCGCCAGATCGCCCTCGAGGGCAAAGACCTGGAAGACCTCGTGCTCGACCCGGCCGGCCGGATCATCCACAGGCGCCGTCTCGGACACTACGACCTGTTCAACCACCATCTGCGCATCGACCGTGGCGAAGCCTTCTTCTACCTGGCCGGCAATCCGCCGGAGCAGCACCAGGACAAGGGCCTGTTCCGCCTCGACCCGCAGACCTTCAAGACCCGCGAAGTGCTACGCCTGGAGCGCCACCCGGAGCACTTCAACAACCTGCACGGCTGCCTGCTGGGCAATCGCCTGCTGCTCAACGCCAAGGTCTACAACTCGCCGCATCACGCCTACGGTACCCAGCGCCTGACCTGCTACGACCTGGAGAGCCGCGGCACGCTCTGGGGCGCGACCCTGTCCGCCCAGGTCAGCGCCTTCGCGCCGTTGCCCGGCGGACAATGGATCGCACTGGTGCTGGTCGATGGTCAGGTCGAGGTACGCGACCTCGCCAGCGGCGAATGTCGCTGGCGCTACCGCACGGCAGACGCCATACCGCTGTGCCTGGCAGTCAGCGACAAACTCCTCGCCATCGGTTTCAGCCACGGCGGAGTCAGCCTCCTGCAGGTCGCGGCGGATGGCCAGCTCATCGGTCCTCCAGGCGCCAACCCGCGGCAGTAGCCCGCAGTTCGCCATCCAGCGCCAGGTGGCGGAGAAACACCGGGTCGTGGGACACCACCAGCAAGGCCCCACGGTACTGCCCGAGCATGCTTTCCAGGGCCTGCCGCGCAGCCAGG
This sequence comes from Pseudomonas sp. PS1(2021), assembly GCF_020405165.1. Classification (NCBI taxonomy): domain Bacteria; kingdom Pseudomonadati; phylum Pseudomonadota; class Gammaproteobacteria; order Pseudomonadales; family Pseudomonadaceae; genus Pseudomonas; species Pseudomonas sp. PS1(2021). The sequence goes on from NZ_CP084484.1 coordinate 3,117,683, forward strand.
TCGAGGTGGTTGTCCGGTTCGTCGAGCAGTACCAGCTGCGCCGGCCGGTCGGCGTAGAGCACCAGGGCCAGGGCCGCCTTCAGGCGTTCGCCGCCGCTCAGCGTCGCGCACGGCTGGGCGAGCCGTTCAGCCGGCAAGCCGAGTTGCGCCAGGCGCGTGCGGAGCCAGCTTTCGCCGCGACTGCGATTGACCTCCAGCAACTGCTCCAGCACGCCTCGCCCGTGGTCCAGCACGCTCAGCCGCTGGTCGAGATAGGCGGCGCCCACCGTCACCGCGCAGGTTCCCGCCAGCGGCGCCCGTTGCCCGGCCAGAAGCCGCAGCAGGGTCGACTTGCCGCTGCCGTTCGGGCCGACCAGCGCCAGCCGTCGCGGACCGCTCAGGAGCAGGTCGATTTCGCGCAACGGCCCGCGCAGATGCGGCAGGACCGCGCCCTTCAACTCGACGATCCGGCGCTGTGCCGCCAGTTCGGCATCGGGCGAATCGAGCAGCAGCGGCGACGCCTCCTCGACCTCCCGGGCAGCCTCGCGCACCTCGCGGTCGAGACGCTCGCGCTCCGCCTGGTGGGCGTTGCGCAGCTTGCCGGCGCTGACCTCGCTACGTTCCCTGAACCCACCGAGCAGGATCTTCGCCTGGTTCGCCGTCTTGCCTTCGCGCCGGCCGCTGGCCTGGCGCCGCTCCTGGCGCTGCTGCTGTTCGCGCATGGCCAGGGTCTGCCGCTTGCGCTCCAGACGACGCTGGTCCAGGCGACGTTCGGCGGCCTCGCGCGCCTCCTCCCGGCTCTGCGCGTAGAAGGAATAGCCGCCGCCATAGCTGCGCAGGCCGAGGGTCGACAGCTCGACGATCCGCTGCATGCCCTCCAGCAGTTCGCGGTCATGGCTGACCAGCAGCAGGCCGCCGTCCCATGCCGCCAGGCGCGCCCGCAGCAAAGCGCGTGCCGGCCCGTCGAGAGGGTTGCTCGGTTCGTCGAGGATGAGAAAGTCGGCGTCGTCGAGGAATGCGCCGAGCAGCGCCACGCGCATGCATTCGCCGCCGCTCAGGCGTTCGCTCGGGGTGTCCGCGCGGAGATGGCCGAGCCCCTCGGCGGCCAGGGCGTCGGCCAGGCGTTGGCGGATGTCCCAGCGCTCGCCCAGGCATTCGTAGTCGGCGGCGTCGAGGCTACCCGCCTCGATCCGCGCCAGCGCCTCCAGCCATGGGCGGACGCCGGCCAGATCGGCGACGGTCGGGTAGTCGGCCGGTTCGAGCTGCTGCGCCAGGTAGCGCACGCGCCCCTGGCGCCGGACGCTGCCGCTGGACGGCTGCAAGTGTCCGGCGAGCAGGCGCGCGAGCAGCGACTTGCCTACGCCGTTGCGTCCCACCAGCCCGGTGTGCCGGGTGTCGAAGGTTTCGTCGAGATCGGAAAACAGAAGGCTGCCGTCCGGCAGCTGGAAAGAGACGCCATCGAGCGTCAGGGTCGACGTCTTCGTCATGGATACCCCCTTGATGCCATGCATTCCCCCGGGCCCTCGGGCCAGGGACGGAAAACCGGCCGTGCAGACACGGCAGCATCAATTGCGCATCGGACGAACACCTCGTACGGAAGGAAAGACCGCGGCAGTCTACTCCGCCCATGCGGCCCTGCCAATCGGGCATACTTTTCGTTTCCGACAGACACGACCGACCGACATGGCCAGACCGCGCATCTCCGAACTCTTCGAACAGGAACCCTCGCGCTGGGGCGGCCGTGGCGACCCCTACCTCTGGCAGGAAATGGCCGGGCAACTGGCGGACGCGTCCTGGCCGGCTTCCGCAGCGGCCCTGGAACACCTGCTCGGCGAGACCTTCGAGCGCCTCAGCGGCCATCCGCTGGAATACGATGCCTTGATCTACCTCGCGCGCCACGCCCACGGCGGCATGTCCAGCGGCATGGTCAGCCCGGAGTTCTGGCGCGAAACGGCAATCCCGGAACTGCTCGACCGCTATCGGCGGCGGCGCTCCTGGCTGAGATGGTTGCGCCGATAGGTGTCCTCGCCCATCGCCGCGATCTGCCCCTCGATCAGGGCATCGAAGGGTTTCAGCAAGGCTTCGTGGGTACGCGGCGCCTCCAGTTCGTCGAGCGCCGCGGCGATTGCCTCGATGGTCGACAGCGCGCCCTCTCCCGGCGCCTTGCGCAGGCGATAACGCGACGCCATGCCTTCGGCCAGGCTCACCCGCGGCAGGGCCGCCAGGGCCGGGTTCAGGTGCAGCAGCTTGCGCGCCTTGCGCCAGGTGCCGTCCGGCACCACCAACAGGAGGGGCTCGCCGGCGGCCTCGGCGGCCATCGCCGCCAGCGCTCGCGCCTGCTCGCCGGGAAACAGCAGGCAGGCCCGGTAGCCCGGTACCCGCCAGGTCTCCTCGGCGAAACGCTCGCCGACCCGCAATTCCGCATTGCGCAAGCCGAGCACGGCCAACCCTGCGGTATTCAGCGCGTGCCCGACCTCGCTGGGGTGCTGCAGGACCAGCACCCGCGTACGCGACGGCAAGGAGGGAATCAATGCGCAGAGGCAGTGGCTGGCGGGGCGAGCGCAACGCTCGCAGCGGATACGTGACATGGGACGACTCCTGGAAGGGGCCCAGTGTGCCACAGGCGGAGAGGCATTCTCTCGCTCGCAAAAACGTCATATTTCCGACGAATGGCGGTAATTTTCTTCACCCATTAAGAATAACGACGAATTTTTGTCGTTCGATGAAAAAATACAATCGCCCCGCCCTCTCAACTCCCGTCCGTCCGCGCCGAAGACTGGGATGAGCCCCTCTCTATCCAAGGATGTTTCTCATGTTCACTCGCAAGTACCGACAGATGAACGCCGACTTGCAACAGCAACTCGCCGCCGAGCGCCTGCACATGGCAGCGCTGGACCGCTCCATGGCGCGCGTGGAGTTCGACCCCGACGGCAACATCACCGATGCCAATGAGAATTTCCTGACCCTGCTGGGCTACCGCCGCGACGAGATCCTCGGCAAACCGCATCGCCAGCTTTGCGACGGCGCCTACGCGCAATCGGAAGACTACCGGCGCTTCTGGGAACGCCTGCGGCGCGGCGAACACTTTTCCGGCCGCTGCAAACGCCTCACCCGCGAGGGCCGGCCGCTCTGGCTGGAAGCCACCTACAACCCCGTACGCGACGAGCAGGGTCGACTGCTCAAGGTGGTCAAGTACGCCAGCGACATCGATGCCATCGTCCACCAGGAACACGAGATGCAGAGCAAGCTGGATGCCCTGTCCCGCTCGATGGCGATGATCGAGTTCGACCTCGACGGCAATGTCCTCGCGGCCAACGACAACTTCCTCGCCACCATGGGCTATGGCCGAGCCGAGCTGGCCAGCGCCAACCACCGCCAGTTCTGCGAACCAGGCTACCGCGACGGCCCGCAGTACGCCGACCTCTGGCGCCGCCTGAATCGCGGCGAGTACGTCACCGGGCAGTTCCGCCGGGTCCACCGCAACGGCCAGCCGGTCTGGCTGGAAGCCAGCTACAACCCGGTCTACGACGCCGACGGCAAGCTCTACAAGGTGGTCAAGTTCGCCAGCGACGTCAGCGACCGCATGCGCCGCTACCAGGCCGAGGCGGACAACGCCCACCAGGCCCACACCCTGTCCACCGAGACCCGCACCGTCGCCGAACACGGCGCGCTGATCATCCAGAGCGCGGTGGAGGAAATGCTCAAGATCGCGAATACCCTGGATGCTTCCTCGCTGAACATCGGCGAACTGTCGCAGCACTCGCAACAGATCACCTCGATCGTCAACACCATCCGCGAGATCGCCGAGCAGACCAACCTGCTCGCCCTCAATGCCGCCATCGAGGCCGCCCGCGCCGGCGACCAGGGTCGCGGCTTCGCCGTGGTGGCCGACGAGGTGCGGCAACTGGCGGAGCGCACCAGCAAGTCGACCAAGGAGATCGCCGACATGATCGGTCGCATCCAGACCGGTACGCGCAGCGTCATCGACGACATGCAGCACAGCCAGGAACAGGCGCGGCGCGGCGTGGAGCTGGCCAACGAGGCCGGCACGGCGATCCTCGGCATCCGCGAGAGCACGCACAAGGTGGTAGAGGCGGTGCAGCAGTTCTCGCGCACCCTCAACGCCGATCTCTAGGGCTCAGGCCAGGCTCATCTGCGTCCGCAACTGGTCGCGGAAGGCCTGGATCAGCGGCTCGCGCGAGCGGCCGCGGCGGAGGATCAGGGAGAATGGCGCCTGGTAGCCGAAGGTCGCCGGCAGCAAGGCGCGCAGTCGGCCCTGCTCGACCCACGGGTGGGCGTAGTGCTCCGGCAGGTAGCCGATGTAGCCGCCGGACAGGATCAGGATCAGTTGCGCCTCCATGCTCTCCACCGTCCCCGCGCTGTGCTTGAAGCCGTGCCGGGCCAGCTCGGCCTGGCTCCAGTAGCCGCGGCCGACCATGCGTTGCTGGGTGATCAGGTCGGCGGGAATCCTCCGCCCGTCGAACAGCGGATGCCGGTCGCTGCAGTACAGCCAGTGCTGTTCGCGGTACAGCGGCTGGTAGACCAGTCCGTTCATGCGACTGGAAAAGGCGCCGATGGCCAGGTCCTGGCGGTTCTCCAGCACGCTCAGTTGCAGTTCGTAGGGGCTCTGCACCAGCAGGTGCAGGTGCACCGCCGGGTGTTCGCGGCTGAAGGCGCCGATCACCTCGGCCAGCGGCAGCGCCGGGTCGCTCACCGTGGAATCGAGCACACCGAGGTTCAGGGTGCCGCGCAGCTCGCCCTTCAACGCCAGCGCGTAGCGTCCGAAGCCTTCCAGTTCGCCGAGGATGCGCAGGGTCTCCTGGTGGAACAGCTCGCCCTTGCTGGTCAGGCTGAAGCCGCCGCGGCCACGGTGGCAGAGCACGATGCCGAGCTGGTTCTCCAGTTGGCTCATGTAGGTGCTGATCGCCGAGGTCGACAGGTTCAACTCCTGCTGGGCGGCGGCGAAGCCCTGGTGGCGCACCACCGCGGCGAAGATGCGCAACAGGCGCAGGTCGGGCAAGGCGTTGGACACGGCGACTCCGGTTTGCGGGGCGAGGATTTCGGACTGCGGGCCGAGGCAAAGGCCGCCGTCCGGGCTCGGCGGCGAAGTCTAGCCGCTTCGCCATTAGTTTAGAAATCTCTGAACTGATTATTTGTAGCCAGCGATTTGACTCGCTACCGGCTGTGAAGAGAATCCGTCCGACCCCTAAAACAACCACAACGACCGTGAGGCCACCCCGTGGACAAGAATCTCCACCAGCCCCTGGGCGGCAATGAAATGCCCCGCTTCGGCGGCATCGCCACCATGATGCGCCTGCCCCATGTCCAGTCCCCCGCCGAACTCGACGCCCTCGATGCCGCCTTCGTCGGCGTGCCCCTCGACATCGGTACCTCGCTGCGCTCCGGTACCCGCTTCGGCCCCCGCGAGATCCGCGCCGAATCGGTGATGATCCGTCCCTACAACATGGCCACCGGCGCCGCCCCCTTCGACTCGCTGAACGTAGCGGACATCGGCGACGTCGCGATCAACACCTTCAACCTGCTGGAAGCCGTGCGCATCATCGAGCAGGAATACGACCGCATCCTCGGTCACGGCATCCTCCCGCTGACCCTCGGCGGCGACCACACCATCACCCTGCCGATCCTCCGCGCGATCAAGAAGAAGCACGGCAAGGTCGGCCTGGTCCACATCGACGCCCACGCCGACGTCAACGACCACATGTTCGGCGAGAAGATCGCCCACGGCACCACCTTCCGCCGCGCGGTGGAAGAAGACCTGCTGGATTGCGACCGCGTGGTGCAGATCGGCCTGCGCGCCCAGGGCTACACCGCCGAGGACTTCAACTGGAGCCGCAAGCAGGGCTTCCGCGTGGTGCAGGCCGAAGAGTGCTGGCACAAGTCGCTGGAGCCGCTGATGGCCGAGGTCCGCGAGAAGGTCGGCGGCGGCCCCGTCTACCTGAGCTTCGACATCGACGGCATCGATCCGGCCTGGGCGCCCGGCACCGGCACCCCGGAAATCGGCGGCCTGACCACCATCCAGGCGATGGAAATCATCCGTGGCTGCCAGGGCCTGGACCTGGTCGGCTGCGACCTGGTCGAAGTCTCGCCGCCCTACGACACCACCGGCAACACTTCGTTGCTGGGCGCCAACCTGCTCTATGAAATGCTCTGCGTCCTCCCGGGCGTGGTGCGTCGCTGAGCCGTAGCGCGACCATGACCGACGACCGCGTCGAACAGGTGCTGGAGGCCGCCCGCCGACTGGTGGCGGCCTTCGCCCGCAACGATGCCGAGGCCTATTTCGCCGCCTTCAGCGAGGACGCCAGCTTCATCTTCCACAACTGGCCTCAGCCGCTGCGCTCGCGCGCGGCCTACCGCGAGTTGTGGGAGCGCTGGCGACGCGAGGACGGCTTCGAAGTGCTGGCGTGCGAATCCAGCAATACCTGCGTCAGCCTGCAAGGCGACCTGGCGATCTTCAGCCACGACGTCGCCACCCGGCTGCGCCTCCAGGGAACGGAAAGCCTGAACCGGGAACGGGAAACCATCCTGTTCCGCCTAGAACAACAAGAAGGCCGTTGGCTGGCCTGCCATGAGCACTTGTCGGCGATGCCGGAGTACCTGCCATCGACTAGCTAGCTCTCCCGGGAGAACGTCATGGATAACAACAATAACCAACACGCAATCACACGCATCGAAACCTTCGGGGTCGAACAGATTCCCGACCACGAACGCAACGCCACGCCGGTCGATCTGTTCCGCATGATCTTCGGCGGCGCCAATACCTTCGCCACCGCCGTGCTCGGCAGCTTTCCGGTGCTCTTCGGGCTGTCCTTCCAGGCCGGGCTGTGGGCGATCCTGCTGGGCGTCACGCTGGGTGCGCTGATCCTCGCCCCGATGGGCCTGTTCGGCCCGCTCAACGGCACCAACAACGCGGTCTCCTCCGGCGCGCACTTCGGCGTGCACGGGCGCATCGTCGGCTCCTTCCTCTCGCTGCTGACCGCCATCGCCTTCTTCTCGCTCTCGGTATGGAGTTCCGGCGATGCCCTAGTCGGCGGCGCCCGGCGCCTGGTCGGCCTGGAAGAGAGCGAACTGAACCTGGGCCTGGCCTACGGCCTGTTCGCCGTGCTGGTGCTGACCGTATGCATCTACGGCTTCCGCTTCATGCTGCTGGTCAACAGGATCGCCGTGTGGGCCGCCAGCCTGCTGTTCCTGCTCGGCCTGTTCGCCTTCGCCGGCCCCTTCGACGCCGCCTACGCCGGCAGCGTGCAGCTCGGCCAGCCGGGCTTCTGGGCCGCCTTCATCGGCGCCACCCTGCTGGCCATGAGCAACCCGATCTCCTTCGGCGCCTTCCTGGGCGACTGGGCCCGCTACATCCCGCGCCAGACCTCGCAGGCACGGATCATGCTAGCGGTGATCGGCGCGCAGCTGGCGACCCTGGTTCCCTTCCTGTTCGGCCTCGCCACCGCGACCATCGTCGCCGTCCGCGCGCCGGACTACATCGCTGCCAACAACTACGTCGGCGGCCTGCTGGCCATCGCTCCCGGCTGGTTCTTCCTGCCGGTATGCCTGATCGCGGTGATCGGCGGCATGTCCACCGGCACCACTTCGCTGTACGGCACCGGGCTGGACATGTCCAGCGTGTTCCCGCGCCTGCTCTCGCGGGTGCAGGCCACGGTGCTGATCGGGGTCGCCTCGATCGGCTTCATCTTCGTCGGCCGCTTCGCCTTCAACCTGGTGCAGAGCGTCTCTACCTTCGCCGTGCTGATCGTCACCTGCACCACCCCGTGGATGGTGATCATGCTGATCGGCCTGCTGACCCGTCGCGGCTTCTACCGCCCGGACGACCTGCAGGTGTTCACCCGCGGCCAGCGCGGCGGCGCCTACTGGTTCGAGCACGGCTGGAACTGGCGCGGAATGGGTGCCTGGATTCCCAGCGCGGCAGCCGGCCTGGCCTTCGTCAACCTGCCGGGGCAATTCGTCGGTCCGCTCGGCGAACTGGCCGGCGGCATCGACCTCAGCCTGCCGGTCGCCCTCGGCCTGGCCGCCCTGCTCTACCTGGCACTGCTGCGCCTGTTCCCGGAACCGCCTTGCGTCTATGGCCCGCGAGGACCGCGCTGGGTGCGCGCGCACGGCACGCGGAGGGCACCGGCGATAGCCACCGCCTGAGGTGGGGTACACACACGGCGGGACGCCAGCGTCCCGCGCTTCCGGCGCCTCGCCGGATACAACAATGACAATGAGAAACTTGGGAGACCTGATATGGCCCTCGACATATTCGTCGTTCTGATCTACGCCGCGGGCATGATCGCGCTGGGCTGGTACGGCATGCGCCGCGCCAAGACCCGCGACGACTACCTGGTGGCCGGCCGCAACCTCGGCCCCGGCTTCTACCTGGGAACCATGGCCGCCACCGTCCTCGGCGGCGCCTCCACCATCGGCACCGTGCGCCTGGGCTACGTCCATGGCATCTCCGGCTTCTGGCTGTGCGGCGCGATCGGCCTCGGCATCGTCGGCCTCAGCCTGTTCCTGGCCAAGCCGCTGCTGAAGCTGAAGATCTACACCGTCACCCAGGTCCTGGAGCGTCGCTACAACCCCGCCGCGCGCCACGCCAGCGCCCTGATCATGCTGGTCTACGCACTGATGATCGGCGCCACCTCGACCATCGCCATCGGCACCGTCATGCAGGTCCTGTTCGGCCTGCCGTTCTGGGTCTCGATCCTGATCGGTGGCGGCGTCGTGGTGCTCTACTCCACCATCGGCGGCATGTGGTCGCTGACCCTGACCGACATCGTGCAGTTCCTGATCATGACCGTCGGCCTGGTGTTCCTGCTGATGCCGCTGTCGATCAACGACGCCGGCGGCTGGGACGCCCTGGTGGCCAAGCTGCCGGCCAGCTACTTCGACTTCACCGCGATCGGCTGGGACACCATCGTCACCTACTTCCTGATCTACTTCTTCGGCATCTTCATCGGCCAGGACATCTGGCAGCGGGTGTTCACCGCCCGCAGCGAGACCGTGGCCAAGGTCGCCGGCTCCGCCGCCGGTATCTACTGCGTGCTCTACGGCATGGCCGGGGCGCTGATCGGGATGGCCGCCAAGGTCCTGCTGCCGGACCTGGAGAACGTCAACAACGCCTTCGCCAGCGTGGTCGAGCACAGCCTGCCGAACGGCATCCGCGGCCTGGTCATCGCCGCCGCCCTGGCGGCGCTGATGTCCACCGCCAGCGCCGGCCTGCTGGCGGCGTCCACCACCGTCACCCAGGACCTGCTGCCGCGCCTGCGCCGCGGCCGCGGCCAGTCCGACAACGGCGACGTGCACGAGAACCGCATCGCGACCCTGCTGCTGGGCCTGGTAGTGCTCGGCATCGCCCTGGTGGTCAGCGACGTGATCAGCGCCCTGACCGTGGCCTACAACCTGCTGGTAGGCGGCATGCTGATCCCGCTGATCGGCGCGATCTACTGGAAGCGCGCCACCACCGCCGGCGCCATCACCAGCATGACCCTGGGCTTCCTTACCGTGCTGGTGTTCATGATCAAGGACGGCCTCGACGCCAATACGCCGATCTACTACAGCCTGGCGGTCGGCCTGCTCAGCTTCGTCCTGGTCAGCCTGTTCTCGCGGCGCCCGACGGGTGTCGCCAGCGCCGCCTGAACCAGGCACAACCCCGACAGGCGAGGGACTTTCCCTCGCCTTTTCCATTCCCGAGAACATGAAAAAGGAACGGCCATGACCACCTGCGGCGAATTCCTCGTCAAGCAACTCGAAGCCTGGGGCGTCGAGACCGTCTTCGGCATCCCCGGCGTGCATACCGTAGAGCTCTATCGCGGCCTGCCCGGCAGCCGTATCCGCCATGTCACCCCGCGCCACGAGCAGGGCGCCGGCTTCATGGCGGACGGCTACGCACGGGTCACCGGCAAGCCCGGCGTGTGCTTCATCATCACCGGCCCGGGGATGACCAACATCCTCACCGCCATGGCCCAGGCCTACGCCGACTCGATTCCGATGCTGGTGATCTCCAGCGTCAACGAACGCGCGCGCCTGGCCCACGGCAACGGCTACCTGCACGAGCTGCCGAACCAGCGCAACCTGGTAGGCAACGTCTGCGCCTTCAGCCATACCCTGATGAGCGCCGAGGAGCTGCCGGCGGTGCTCGCCCGCGCCTTCGCCGTGTTCGACAGCGAGCGGCCGCGGCCGGTGCACATCGAGCTGCCGCTCGACGTCATCACCGCTCCCGCCGAACACCTGGCCCTGCGCCCACGCACCGTCGCCAGCCGCCCGGCGCCGGCCCTCGCGCCCTTGCGCGAGGCCGCAGCGCGCCTGCGCAACGCGAAGAAGCCACTGCTGCTGCTCGGCGGCGGCTGCGTCGAGGCCGCCGCCGAAGCGCGTGCCCTGGCCGCCGCGCTGGACGCGCCGACCGCCCTGACGATCAACGCCAAGGGCCTGCTACCGGCCGACCACCCGCTGCTGCTGGGCAGCAACCAGTCCTGCGTGCCGGTACGCGAGCTGGCCGCCGAGGCCGACGTGGTGCTGGCCATCGGCACCGAGCTGGGCGAAACCGACTACGACGTGGTGTTCGACGGCGGCTTCGCCCTCGATGGCGAGTTGATCCGCATCGACATCGACCCGCAGCAACTGATGCGCAACTACACGCCGAGCCTGGCCATCCACAGCGACGCCCGGCTGGCCATGCGCGTGCTGCTGGCCGAACTGCCGGGCGGCGAGGCCTCGCCGGACAGCCCCGGGGCCCGGCGCGCCGCCGCCGTGCGCCAGCGCCTGGCCGAAGACTTCGCCGGCTGGTCGCACTATCGCCAGCTGTTCGCCGCGATCCTAGCCGAGTGGCCGGACGCCCGCTTCGTCGGCGACTCGACCCAGACCGTCTACAGCGGCAACCACCTGGTCGATCTCGACGAGCCGCGCCGCTGGTTCAACGCCTCCACCGGCTACGGCACCCTCGGCTATGGCCTGCCCGCCGCCATCGGCGCCAAGCTCGGTGAGCCGGGACGCCCGGTGGTCAGCCTGATGGGCGATGGCGGCCTGCAGTTCACCCTGCCGGAACTGGCCAGCGCGGTGGAAGCCAAGGTCGGCATCGTCGTGCTGCTGTGGAACAACCACGGCTATGGCGAGATCAAGCGCTACATGGAGCGGCGCGAGATCACTCCGCTCGGGGTCGATATCTACACCCCGGACTTCCTCGCCATCGCCCGCGGCTTCGGCTGCGCCGCCGAACGCGCGCGCGATCTCGAGCACCTGCGCGAACTGCTGCGCGGCGCCCCGGCGGACCGTCCGCTGATCGTCGAGGTGCTGCAAGCCGCGCCCTTCCATCCCTGACCCGGAGCCCGCCATGGACGATTCCGAACTCTACCGCTCCCTCTGCGAGATCCTCGGCGCCCGTGGCGTGCGCGACAGTGCCGCGCTCGCCGGGCAGGACCCCGGCTACCATCCGCAGAACCTCGCCGGAAGCTTCCTGGTCCTGCCGGAAAGCACCGACCAGGTCGCCGCCGTGGTGCGTCTGTGCCGCCAGGCGGGACGCGCCCTGGTACCCCAGGGCGGACTCACCGGCCTGGTCGGCGGCGGCGCCGCGCAAGCCGGCGACGTGCTGCTCTCGCTGCGCAGGCTGAACCGCATACATCGGCTGGATGCGGCCAGCCAGACCCTCGACCTCGACGCCGGCGTCACCCTCGAACAGGCTCAGGCGCTGGCCGCCGAGGCCGGACTCGACCCCGGCATCGATCTCGCCGCGCGCGGCAGCGCCAGCGTCGGCGGGCTGGTCGCGACCAACGCCGGCGGCATCCGCGCCTTCCGCTTCGGCACCATGCGCCAGCGCGTGCTCGGCCTGGAAGCGGTACTCGCCGACGGCAGCGTCTACAGCGACCTGCGCGGGCTGCTGAAGAACACCACCGGCTACGACCTCAAGCAGTTGTTCGTCGGCGCCGAAGGCACCCTCGGCATCGTCACCCGTGCGGTACTGCGCCTGGAGCCGTTGCAGCGTCCCGGCGCCACCGCCCTGCTCGGCCTGCCCGACGTCGACGCGGCGATCACCATCGCCGCGCGCCTGCGCCGCGAGCACGCCGAACGCCTGTTCGCCTGCGAGATCCTCTGGCACGACTACCTGCAATGCACCGCCGCACCCATGGGCGACAGCGCGCCGAGCCTGGCGCCCTGCCCTCTCTACCTGCTGGTGGAACTGGCCGAGGACCGCCACCTGGATGCCGGCGAGGCGCTCACCGCCCTGCTGGAAGGCTGCTTCGAGGACGGGCTGGTGGAAGACGCCCTGCTCGCCGCCAACGAAACCCAGCGCCTGGCCATCTGGCGCCTGCGCGAAGACTCCGACGCGGCCATCCACGCCGGCGTCGACAGCCTGTCCTTCGACGTATCGCTGCCGGTGCCAGCCCTGGCCGGCTACGTCGAGCGCATCCGGCGGCGCCTGGACGACCTGGTGAAGGGCATGCGGGTCTTCCTCTTCGGCCATTTCCTCGACGGCAACCTGCACGTCATGCTCGCCGCCGACGTCCCGCTGCTGCCGCTGCACCAGGCGGTGGAGGAAATCCTCTACGGCGAGTTGGGCGAATGCGCTGGCGTGATCTCCGCCGAGCACGGCATCGGCCTGGAGAAGAAGGAAGCCCTGGGACGCTACGCCGATCCGCTGAAGCTCGCGCTGATGGCGCAGATCAAGGAACTGCTCGACCCCAGCGGGCTGTTCAACCCGGGCAAGGTCATACCCTGAACGCCTATCCTCCTGGGATAGCCTTTCCACCGACAGAGACCGCGATGAGAATCGTCAGCCGCGACCGCTGGTTCGAAACCCGGCACTTCTACAACGGTATCAGCCTGATCCACGAGCCCTACGTGCGCCCCTTCTATCGCTGCAACATGTGGCATGTCCAGGGCCGCGAGCGCGACGTGCTGGTGGACAGCGGCTCCGGTCTGGTCAGCCTGCGCGAGCAACTGCCCTGGCTCACCGAACGACCGCTGCTGGCGGTGGCCAGCCACACCCACTTCGACCATATCGCCGGCCACCACGAATTCGCCGAGCGCCTGGCGCATCCGGCCGAGGCGGAGATCCTCGCCGCGCCGGACGGCGACAACACCCTGGCGCGCGCCTATGTCGGCGACGAGATGTTCGAGGCGCATCCGGAGTGCCCGCTGTGCTACGCCGAATACCGGGTGCGAGCAGCGCCGGCGACCCGACTGATCGACGAAGGCGACGTGCTCGATCTCGGCGACCGCGTGCTGCAGGTGCTGCACACGCCCGGGCACTCGCCGGGCGGCATCAGCCTGTGGGAAGCGGCGACACAGACGCTGTTTTCCGGCGACATCGTCTACGACGGTCCGCTGGTCGAGGACGCCTATCATTCCAACCTCGACGACTATGCCTCCAGCCTCGCGCGCCTGCGCGAGCTACCGGTGCGCACCGTGCATGGCGGGCATTTCGCGAGCTTTTCCGGGGAGCGTTTGAGGGAAATGATCGTCGCCTGGTTCAGGAACCACGATCGATAGACCAAAACCGGGACTCTGGCCAGCGCCGCAGGCGGAGGCCAGAGCGTCGGGGAACCGGCTCAGCGACGTTGCCGCGCGGCGAGGCGCCGGCGTTGCTCGTCGTTTTCCACCGGGATGGGTTGCATGCGCGGGGGCTCGATCAGGCCAAGGGCGACACCGAGTTGCCACGCCAGGTTTTGCAGCCAGAGTTTCATGACAGGCCCCTTGTCCAAGGGAAGGAGAATCGGGCGACCTGACAAGTCAGGTCGCCCTAGGAAAGAGTAGACCGGCGTCCCACTCTCCGCACGTTCCACTCCGTCCTTGGAAACAACTTTACTGCGGGAAACCGGCCCCGGACCCTGACCTGAATCAAGCCAACGCCGATTCCCGCCCTTGCAGGAGACCGATCCAGGCCTTCAGGTTGGCGCCGACCATGCCCTTGCGCCAGACCAGCCAGGTATTCGCCCGGGCGAACGGTTCGGCCAGCGCATGCACCGCCACCGACTCCCGCCCCGGCAGGCTTTGCAGCATCGACACCGGCATCAGCGCCACCCCGCCGCCGGCCACCACGCAGGCCAGCATGCTGTGGTAGGACTCGATCTCCATCACCCGGCCCATGCTCACCCGCGCGCTGGCGAACCAGGACTCCAGCAGCAGGCGATAGGAGCAGCGCGGGCGGAAGGCGATCACCGCGCTGCCGGCCACGTCCTCGGGACCGCGCACCGGCGGGTGGCCATTCTCGGTGACCAGCACCATGCGCTCCTCGAACATCGGCAGGCCCTCCAGACCGTCGAAGTCCAGCGGGCCGTCCACCAGCACGGCATCCAGGCGCCCGCCCAGCAGCGACTCGACCAGCTCGCCGCTGGGCGCGGTCTGCAATTGCAGGTTCACCGCCGGATAGCGCCGGTGGTATTCCGCCAGGCGCGGCGGCAGGTGGATCGCCGCGGTGCTGTACATCGAGCCGAGGGCGAAGTCGCCCACCGGTTCGCCCCCCTGCACCGCCGCGCGCGCCTCCTCTTGCAGGGCGAACAGCCGCGCGGCGTAGTCCAGCAGGACCTTGCCGGCCGGCGACAGTTGCAGGCGCTGGCGTTCGCGGAGGAACAGGTCGACGCCAAGCTGTTCCTCCAGTTGCCGCAGGCGCGTCGACAGGTTCGACGGCACCCGGTGCAGGCGCTCGGCGGCGCGGGCGATGGAGCCTTCCTCGGCGACCGCCTGGAAGATCCTCAACTGGCCGAACTCCACGGTTAATTCTCCAAAACAGAACAAGTAATTCACAATTATTCATTTTTACAGAATTTCCGCAAGACCTAACCTGCTGCCATTCATCCCCCGGCAGGAATCCGCACATGTCCCGTGATTTTCTTCGTTCGCCGCTGGTCGGCCTGCTCGCCTGCCTGCTGGCGCTGGTGGTCGCCATGGGGGTCGGACGCTTCTCCCTGACCCCGCAACTGCCGCACCTGATCCGCGAAGGCCAGCTCGACCTGACCGGCGCCGGCCTGCTGGCCGCCGCCAACTACCTCGGCTACCTGGTCGGCGCGCTGGACGCGCTGTTCGCCCGCGAAGCGCGGCAGGCGCGCTTGCGCCTGCTGGTCGGGCTATGGGCCTGCTTCGGCCTGACCCTGGCCTCGGTCTGGGCCGAGGGCTTCTGGCCGCACGCGCTGCTGCGCTTCGGTCTTGGCGTGGCCAGCGCCTGGGTACTGATCATGGTCACCGCCCTCAGCCAGCGCCTCGCCGCGGAAAGCGGTCGGGCCCGGCTGGGCGCGCTGGTGTTCGCCGGCCCCGGCATCGGGGTGATGGTCACCGGCCTGCTGGCGGCATTGGGCAACGCCCTGGGCCAGGACTCGGTGTTCATCTGGAAGCTCTTCGCCGACCTCGCGCTGGTCCTGATCCTCATGCTCCTGCCGCTGCTGCCGCGCCCGGCCGCACGCAGCGCCGGCCACGACGCGCCTGCCACGGCAAGCGAGAACGCCGGCCTCGGCCGCCTGACCTGGGCCTACGGACTGGTCGGCCTCGGCTACATCATCCCGGCCACCTTTCTCTCGCAGATGGCCGCGGCGCGTTTCCACGGGCAATGGCAGGCCGACCTGTTCTGGCCCTGCTTCGGCCTGGCCTCGGCCACCGGGGTGGTGCTGATCAGCCTGCGCCGGCAGCGCCCGGACGGCACCCGCCGCTGGCTGGTCGGCGCGCTCTGGCTACAGGCCCTCGGCGTGCTCGCCTGCCTGCTGCCGGGGATCGGCGGACTGGCCCTGGGGGTGGTGCTGACCGGCCTGCCGTTCCTCGCCGGCATGCAACTGGTGATGCAATACGCCCGCGAACTGGCGCCGCATACGCCGCAGCGCAACGCCGGCCAACTGACCACCGGTTTCGCCCTCGGCCAGTTGCTCGGCCCGCTGCTGGCGGCGCTCAGCACGCATTTCGCCGGCGGCCTGCAACCGGCGCTGGCGCTCGCCGGGCTCGGCCTGGTCTTCGCCGGCCTGCTGTTGCGCCGGCCGCACTCGCTCAGCGTCGCAGCAGGCGTCGCAGCCACTGCTCGCCGCTGACCAGGGTGATGCCGGCGAGGACCAGCGCCGCGCCGGCGACGAAGTTCAGGCTGAGCGGCTCGCCCAGCAGCAATACACCGAAGGTGACGCCGAACAGGGGGGTCATGAAGGAGAAGATCGCCAGGTTGTTCGCCAGGTAGCGACGCAGTAGCCAGAACCAGCAGAAGTAGCTGGCGAACGACACCACCACGCCCTGGAACAGCACGCTGGCGGTGCTCACCGGGGTCCAGCGGACCTCGCCGAACTGGCCGCTGAAAAGAGCGATCAGCAATAACCCGGCGCATGCCACGAACAATTGGTAGAACAGCGTCAGGCTTGGCGGTGCCTCGGACAGCCGGGTGCCGCGCACTGCCACCGTGGTCGCGCCCCAGGACATCCCGGCGAGCAGGCCGAAAGCGTCGCCGAGCAGCATCCGCCCATCCATTTCCGCCCACGACAGGCCTCCGCCGAAGGCCACCGCTATGCCGCCGAAGCACACCGCCACGCCCAGCCACTGCAAGGGCCGCAGGCGTTCGCTGGGAAGCAGGAAGTGCAGCCCGAGGGCAGAGAAGATCGGCGCGGTATAGAGGAACACCGACATGTGCGAAGCCGTGGTGTATTGCAGGCCGAGGGCGATGAACAGGAACTCCAGGGCGAACAGCGTGCCGGTCAGCAGGCCGGCGCCCAGGGTACCCTGGCGCAAGCCCTCCCAGCCGCCGCGCCAGCACATCAGCAGGCCGACCAGGGCGGCGGCGATGCCGGAACGGATGGCCGCCTGCATCACCGGCGCGATGTCCGCCGCCGCCCACTTGATGGTCACCTGCTGGATGCCCCAGATCACGCAGAGCAACAGCATGGTCTGGAAGGCGAAGGCATCGGCGGACTTACGCATGGCGGACTCACAGGCAGGCATGGAAGGAAGCGGCCGCCAGCGGCGACCGTCGGGCAGCGCCATTATGGACAAGCCGGCGCGCCCGGTCGAAGCCTGGAAGCGACCTCCAGCGGGCCGTGGGCGGCGGTTCCGGCCTGCTTGCCTGGCCTGGGGGACGCTATGCGTCCTGCGAACCCGCCATCTGGCCGCGGCCGCTCACTTGCCGGTCTTGATCTTGCTCCAGGTCCGCGTGCGCAGCCGCTCCAGCTTCGGCGGCAGCATTTCCACCGAATACAGCCTGGCCTGCACTTCTTCCGGCGGGTAGACGTTCGGGTTGTCGCGCAACTCCGCCGAGATCAGGCCGTCCGCCGCCTTGTTCGGGTTGGCGTAGGCCACGTAGTCGGAGATCGGCGCCACTACCTCCGGGCGCAGCAGGTAGTCGAGGAAGGCGTGCGCCTGCTCGACGTTCTTCGCGTCGCGCGGAATCGCCAGCACGTCGAACCAGGCCGCGGCGCCCTCCTTCGGGATGCGGTACTCGATGCGTATGCCGTTCTTCGCTTCCCTGGCCCGGTTGGCCGCCTGCATCGCTCCGCCGGACCAGGCGATGGCCACGCAGACGTTGCCGTTGGCCAGGTCGCTGACGAACTTCGAGGAACTGAAGTAGGTGATGTACGGGCGCAGCTTCGCCAGGTGCTCCTCGGCTCGGCGGTAGTCTTCCGGCTGGTGGCTGTTGGGCGACAGGCCGAGATAGTGCAGCACCTCGGGGATCACCTCGGTGGGCGAGTCGAGGAAGGCCACGCCGCACTGTTGCAGCTTCGCCAGGTTCTCCGGCTTGAACACCAGGTCCCAGGAGTCCAGCGGCGCATCGTCGCCGAGCACCGCGCGGACCTTGTCGAGGTTGTAGGCGATGCCGTTGGTGCCCCACATGTAGGGCATCACGTAGCGGTTGCCGGGGTCCTTGCCGGCAAGCACCTTGAGCAGGGCCGGGTTGAGGTTCTTCCAGTTCGGCAGCTTGCTCTTGTCCAGCGGCTGGAACACTTCGGCCTTCAGGTAGTTGGGCAGGAAGCTGTCGCTGGGCACCACCAGGTCGTAGCCGGAATGCCCAGACAGCAGCTTGGCCTCGAGCACCTCGTTGCTGTCGTAGACGTCGTACTTCGGCGCGATGCCGGTCTGCGCCTGGAAGTTCTTCAGGGTGTCCGGGGCGATGTAGTCGAACCAGTTGTAGATCCGTACTTCCGGCGCGGCCTGGACCAGCCCGGCGGAAACGGCCAGCGCGAGGCCGGCCAGCAGCTTGCGAGTCGATTGCATGCTTCGCTCCTCAGCGGGCCGCGCCTTCGTAGCCCTGCAGCACGTTGACCGCGTTGATGCCGATGGCTTCCACCGCATAGCCGCCTTCCATGATGAACAGGGTCGGCAGGCCCAGCCGGGCGATGCGCTCGCCCATCCGCAGGTAGTCCGGCGAATCCAGCCTGAACTGGGAGATCGGGTCTTCCTTGTAGGTGTCCACGCCGAGGGAAATCACCAGGGCATCCGGGGCGTAGCCGGCGATCCGCACGCAGGCGTCGTCGAGCGCCGCCGACCAGAGGTCCCAGCCGCTGCCGTGGGCCAGCGGATAGTTGTGGTTGCAGCCCTCGCCGGCGCCTTCGCCGCGCTCGTCGGCGTAGCCGAGGAAGTACGGGTATTCGACCCGCGGATCGCCATGGATCGAGGCGAACAGCACGTCGTCGCGGCGGTAGAAGATATCCTGGGTGCCGTTGCCATGGTGGTAGTCGACATCGAGGATCGCCACGCGCCGGGCGCCCTGGTCGAGGAACGCCTGGGTGGCGATGGCGGCATTGTTGAGGAAGCAGTAGCCGCCCATGAAGTCGCCACCGGCGTGATGGCCCGGCGGACGGCAGAGAGCGAAGGCGCTGCGGGCGCCCTGGCGCATATGCTCCTGGGCGGTCAGCGCGACCTGGGCGGAGCTGTAGATGGCCTGCCAGGTGCCGGCGGTGATCGGCGCCTCGGTGTCGAAGCTGTAGTAGCCCAGCTCGCCCATCAGCGCCGTGGGGATCGGCCCGTCGCGGCGCAGGCGGCGGCCGGGGAAGGTGGTGGACACCAGGTCGCCGCTGTGGCCTTCGGCGGTCCAGCGGGCCCAGGCGCCCTGGAGGAAGTCCAGGTAGGCGGCGTCGTGGATGCGCAGCAGCGGCTCGCGGCCGAAATCCTTCGGCGCGATCACCTCGCCAAGGTTCTGCGACTTCACCCGGGCCAGCACGGTGTCGGCCCGGCTGGGCATTTCGAAACAGGGTTGCAGCTTGCCGTCGACCAGTTCCGACTGGCCGAAGTGCAGACGATGATCGTCGCTGTAGACGCTCAGCATGGAGAGACCTCGCAGGTTTCTTGTTCTTGGTGGAGGGATTCTGCCCAGCGCGCGGTCGCGGCAAAACGGCGGCGGCGGCCAAAAAGGGATCGATATGGCCAGAATCCATGTCCCTTTAGCGCCGCCTGGCGATTATCGACGCGGGGAATTACTCGGCGCCCGCACCGGTCCATACTGCTTGAGCCAGTCAGGATCGAAAGGGGGATTCGATGAGGCGCGCCAGCCTGCATATGTTGCTCTGCCAGTTCGCCATGGCCCTGGGCCTGCTCCTGAGCCTGGGCAGCGAGGCCTGGGCCGCCAGGCCGGCTCCGCAGGCGGCCGTCGACCTGGAAGCGCCGGCCGCCCTGGCCGAGGACGCCAGCCTCGACCAGCTCAACGCGCAACTCGACCTGATCCGCCAGCGCGTCACCGCCGACGCCAGCGACGACCTCCTCGCCGAGTTGCGCCAGAGCGCGCTGCAAGTCCAGCGCCAGGCCGACGCCCTGCTCGCGCTGCGGGTGGCCGACATCGAGCGGCTCGACGATCAGTTGAAAGTGATCGGCCCGCCGCAGCCCGACGAGGCGGAAAGCCTCGCCGCCCAGCGCCAGGCCCTGACCCGGCAGAAGAACGCCCTGCTCGACGACGAACGCCAGGCCACCCAGCTCGGCCAGTCGTCCCGCGACCTGGCAGCACAGATCGTCAACCTGCGCCGCAGCCTGTTCAACTCGCAGATCAGCAGCCGCGCGGCGACACCGTTCAGCCCGAGCTTCTGGTCGACCCTGATCCGTCCCACCGACGACGACCTGCGCCGGCTGGACAAGCTGAAGGCGGAGGCCCTGGTCGCCTTCGACAGCGCCATCGCGCCCGGACACCGCTGGGCCTTCGCCGGAACCCTGCTGGCCACCGTGCTGGTCTGGAGCTTCGGCCGCCGCCTGCTGGAGCGCATGCTTACCTGGGCGATGATCCGCTGGCTGCCGGAAGGCCGCCTGCGGCGCAGCGCCCTGGCCCTGGCGGTCGGGCTGGCGACCATCCTGACCATCGTCGGCGCGGTGTCGCTGATGCGCTGGGGCCTGGAAAGCAACGCCAGCCTGAGCCCCGACATGGCCAGCCTGACCGATCAACTGGTGAGCCTGGCGACCTTCTGCGCCTTCATCGCCGGCCTCGGCCGCGCCCTGCTGATGCTGCCGCGACCATCCTGGCGGCTGCCGGCGATCCCGGACAGGATCGCCAGCGCCCTCGGCCCGTTCCCGGCGATCCTCGCGGTGGCGCTGATGCTGGTGGCCACCGAGGAACGGATCAACAGCGTCACCGGCACCAGCCTGGCCCTGACCGTCGCCCTCAACGGCCTGACCGCGCTGGTCACCGCGCTGATCTTCGCCACCGCCCTGCTGCGCTACCACCATGTGCGGCGCAAGCACGACCTGGAGCGGCCAGGCGGGATCGCCGGGCTGATCCCCTTCGTCGCCTCGGTATGGATCGCGGCGATCCTCCTCGCCCTGTTCACCGGCTACCTCTCGCTGGCCTACTTCCTCACCGGCAAGCTGCTGTGGATCAGCGTGATCGCGGCCACCACCTACCTGCTGATCGCTTTCTTCGGCGACATCTGCGAAACCCTGCTCTCGCCCAAGCATCCCAGCGGCCTGGCGCTGGCCAATGCGCTCGGCCTGTCGCCGCGCCACCAGGCCCAGGCCAGCACGGTGCTGGCCGGGGTCGGCCGCACCCTGCTGCTGCTCACCGCGCTGCTGCTGGCCTTCCTTCCGGTCGGCTCGAGCCCCAGCGAACTGCTGCAGGGCTTCGCCCAACTGGGCGAAAGCAGCAAGACCCTGGGCAACCTGAACATCGTCCCGCAGGACATCCTGGTCGCCCTGCTGCTGTTCGTCGGCGGCCTGTTCGCCCTGCGCATCGTCAAGCGCTGGCTGAGCGAGCGGTTGCTGCCGGAAACCAACATGGACGCCGGCATGCGCGCCTCGCTGGTGACCCTGGTCGGCTACCTCGGCTTCGTGCTCCTGGCGATGCTGGTGATGTCCACCCTGCGCATCAACCTGACCAGCCTGACCTGGGTGGTCAGCGCCCTCTCGGTAGGCATCGGCTTCGGCCTGCAGGCCATCGTGCAGAACTTCATTTCCGGCCTGATCCTGCTGACCGAGCGGCCGGTGAAGGTCGGCGACTGGGTCAGCCTGGGCGGGGTGGAGGGCGATATCCGGCGGATCAACGTGCGCGCCACCGAGATCCAGATGGGCGACCGCTCCACGGTGATCGTGCCGAACTCGCAGTTCATCTCCCAGACCGTGCGCAACGTGACCATGGGCAATGCCCTCGGGGTGGTCGGGGTGAACCTGACCCTGCCGCTGGACACCGACGCGATGAAGGTCCGCGAACTGCTCCTGCAGGCCTTCGCCGAACACCCGGCGATCCTCGACGCACCGGCGCCCTCGGTGACGTTCAAGGATCTCGCCAGCAACGGCCTGGTGCTCAACGCCAGCGGCTTCGTCAACAGCCCGCGTTCGGTGGCCGGCGCGCGCAGCGACCTGCTCTTCACCATCCTCGACCGCTTGCGCAGCGAAGGCATCGCGCTGTCCTCGCCGCAGAGCCTGCTGATGATCCAGGATGGCGGCCCGGCCAGCGCCGCGCCTGCGCCCGCGACGCCCGATTGAAGCGAAGGGGCGGACTGGCCGTCACGCAACGGGTAGAATCCGCCCCTTTTTCAACGCCGAACCGCCATGAATCGCGAAGCCCTCGATACCCTCCTCCAGCACCTGCTCGCCGCGCTGTCCCCGGCGCCGGCGGAGACCCGCCGTCTGTTCCATGGTCGCGGCCGCTGCTGGCCGGGCCTGGAACAATTGACCGCGGACTGGCTGCAGGGCGTCCTGCTGGTGACTCTGTTCAAGGAGCCGCAGCCGGAGGAACTGCAGGCCTTGCGCCGGACCCTGGGGCAACTGACCACGGCGCCGGCCTGGGCTGCGAGCCAGGGCCGACACCTGGTCCTGCAGCACCGCTACCGCCCAGACAGCGCCTGCGAATGGCTGTCGGGCGAGCCGCTGGAAACCTGGGACATCGTGGAAAACGGACTGCGCTTCCGCCTCGACCTGGGACGCAACCAGAACACCGGGCTATTCCTCGACATGCGCCTGGGCCGCCGCTGGGTGCAGGAGCAGGCCGCCGGCCGCCGCGTGCTCAACCTGTTCGCCTACACCTGCGGCTTCTCAGTGGCGGCCATTGCCGGCGGCGCCAGCCAGGTGGTCAACCTGGACATGGCCCGCGGCCCGCTCAACCGCGGCCGCGACAATCACCGCCTGAACGGCCACGACCTCGGCCGGGTGAGCTTCCTCGGCCACGAACTGTTCAAGTCCTGGGGCAAGCTGCGCAAGCTCGGCCCGTACGACCTGGTGATCGTCGATCCGCCGAGCTTCCAGAAGGGCAGCTTCGTCCTGACCCAGGACTACCGCAGGATCCTCCGCCGCCTGCCGGAACTGCTGGTGCCCGGCGGCACCCTGCTGGCCTGTATCAACGACCCGGCCATCGGCCCCGACTTCCTCCTCGAGGAAACCGCCCGCGAGGCGCCGTCGCTGCACTTCGTCGAACGCCTGGAGAATCCGCCGGAGTTCCCCGATGTCGACCCCGCGGCGGGCCTCAAGGCGCTGCTGTTCCGCAACGCAGGCTGATCGACGCGCGGGCGGCGTGTCGCTAGGCTGTCGGCATGGACATGCCCGATGGCTTCATTCCCCTGCCGCCACGCGTCGAACCGCAGGCGGCCTTTCGCCCCCTGCTCGACGACCTGCGCCGAACCCTGGCCCGGCCTCCGTTCGAGCGGGCCGTGCACAGCGTCTACCTGTACGGCAGCGTCGCCCGCGGCGAGGCCATCACGGGGCGCTCCGACCTCGACCTGACCCTGGTCCTGCGCGACCCGCCCAGCCCCGAACTGGCCGCGCAACTGGAAACCGCGCGCCTGGCATTGCAGGCGCGCCACCCGGAAGTCAGCAAGATCGATTTCGATATCGGCCACCTGGACCAGGCCCGCGATCCGGCCAACCGCGATAGCTGGGGCTATTGGCTCAAGCACCGCTGCCGCTGCCTGTGGGGCGAAGACCTGGCCAGCGCCCTGCCGCCCTTGCGTCCGGCGAAAGCCATCGCCCTGGCCCTCAACGGCGACTATGCGCAGGTGCTGGAAGACTATGCGCGACGCCTGGAGAGCGCGTCCTCGGAGGAGGAGCGCCGCCGCCTGCAACGAGAAGCGGCGAAGAAGCTGATCCGCTCCAGCGACATCCTTCGCGGGGAGACGGAGAGCGTCTGGCCGGAGACCCTGGAACATTACCTGGCGCTGTTTCGCGCGCGGCACCCCGGACAGGCGCCGGCCCTGGAATATTTCAAGGCCGTGCTGGACGACCAAGTCACCGACCCGGCGGTGTTCATCGAGCGCCTGCGCGCATTCAGCGCCTGGATGCAGCGCCAGGCGTAGCCCGCCGAGACGGTCGTCCTCAGCGTCGGGCCAACAGGGCCATGGCGCCCTGGGCCTTGCGCGTGTACCAGAACACCCGGCTGACGCCACGGGTGATCGCCACGTAGGCCAGGCGCAGGCTTTCGTCCTCCATGGCCTGGTCGTAACTGTTGCGGAAGAAGCCCGATGCCGCGTACAGCGCGTTGCGCAACGGATGCTTCTCGCCCGGCAGGCAGTCGTCGACGACGATCGCCACTTCGGCCTGGAGGCCCTTGGCGCGATGGATGGTCATGCCCTTCACCGGCAGCGCGCGATCCAACTCCGCCTGGATCGCCTGCAACGGCTCGTTGCGCCGGCTCAGCAACAGCACCGCGGTGCGCTCGCTGCTCTCGCGAGCGGCGGCGTGCTCGCACTGGGCGCGGATTTCCGCCAGTAGCTTCGGCAGTTGCGCACGCAGGTCGAAACGCTGCACCAGCTTCACGCCATGGTCGCCCGGCTGGATCGGGCGGAACGCGCGGCAGGTCTTGTCCTGCTTGAAACGCACCCCGGCCAGCACCTTCTCGCCGTCGCGAATGATCGGTTCGACGGAGCGGTAGTTGGTTTCCAGCACCAGCAGCGCGCTCTTGCGTCCCCGCCCACGCGAGGGGAAGTGCCGGTCGAAGTCGATGAACAGCTCCGGCGAACTGCCGCGCCAGCCGTAGATCGACTGCCAGTCGTCGCCGATGGCCATCAGGCTCGGCGCGGTGCCCTGGGTCGCCAGGCGGCGGTGCAACGCCTGTAGCCAGAGGACGATCTGCGGCGAGACATCCTGGAACTCGTCGATCAGCAGATGGGTGAACGGCGCCAGCGCCGTTTCCGCCAGGGCCCCGCCGGCCATCCGCTCGCCGAGCTGCTGGAACGCGGCGTCGAAGGTCATCAGGCCCTCCTCGCGCAACAGCGCCTGGAACCTCGCCCAGAACAGTGCCATGGCTTCGACGAAGATCTTCTCGCGCAACCCGCATTCCAGCTTGCCGCTGTCCAGGCGTTCGACGCGCAGGCCCAGGCTCTCGGCGAACCCGGCCTGGGCATGGAAGGCTTCGTACAGCGGCAGCGCCTGGAACTCGCCGGCCAGCTTGAACGGCTCCAGCGGCGCCTTCGGCTGCCGCCGCGCGCCCTCTTCCGGCTCCGCCGGCGGCGGCAGTTCCAGCAGCTTGTGGATCTTGGCGCGGAACGCCGGGCTTTCCGCGTAGCACTGCTGGTAGGCCTGCTTCAGCAGGCGCTGCTGGGCCGGACGCAGGCGTCCGGCGGCAAGGGGGTTGTCCGGCTCGGCGGCGGGGTCGCGGTCGTCCAGTTGTTCGAACCAGCGCGGATTGCCGAGCACCTCGCGGGCCAGGCTGCCGAGCGCCGAATGGAAAGTGCGCACGCACTGCCGCGCCTGGGCCGCGTCGAACGGGTACTGCCAGTGCGCGAGCAGCCGCAGCAATTGTTCGCGCAACTGCGTACAGGAGGCGTTGGTGAAGGAAATCACTGTCAGCCGCTGCGGCTCGACGCCCAGGTGGCAGAGCATGAACACCACCCGCAGGACCAGGGTGGTCGACTTGCCCGAGCCGGCACCGGCAAAGATCCGCGCCAGCGGCTGGCGGCAGAGGATCATCGCCCACTGTTCCTCGGACGGCGGGCTGACCACACCGAGCGTCACGGCCTGCGCCACCTGCTCGCGCATGGTGCGCTCCTGGGATTCGTCGACCTTCAGTGCGGCAGCCGGATAGATTCCCTGCGGCGCGCCCTGCGAGGCGGCAGCGGGCTTGCGTGGGGTCCCCCGAACGGCGCCCTTCGCAGGCTTGCCGGCGGCCTTGGCCGGAGCCTTCGCGGCGTTCTTCCTGGAGCGGGCCTTGGCCGGCTGCAACAAGGCTTCGCGAGCCTCGCGCTCGGCCTGCAGGTAGGCGGTGGTACGCGGGAAACAACGCGCCAGGGCGCTGGAGAGCATCGACTTGTAGCGCCGTACGGCAGACAGCATCGGGGACCGGTCCAGACAAAGCATGTGGCTGAATCATAAGTGTTTTCCGCCCTCGGCCGACAGTCGGACGCGGACCGCCCATCGCGCCAGGGCAACCCTTGCGCGACCGCGCCGGTCTACCCTTCGGGCCCTGCCGGCCTGCCAACTCAGCGAAAACAAGGAGCCTACCCATGAGCGATTGGGCAATCACCTACAGCAAGGACGAAGCCACCGAGCGCCAAGTCCTGCCGTTCCCCCACAAGCCGAGCCCCGAAGAGGTCGCCGAGCACCTGCTGGAATGGGCCGAGGCCAACCTCAAGCCGGGCCACTACAGCACCGGCAAGCTGGAAAGCGACGAGCCGGCGGAACTGCTGCTGCGCCGCTTCGGCATCGTCGTCACTGGCATCGCCGAAGCCTGATCCCTCCCGCGACCGGCAGACGCCGGTCGCTTCCGCCGATAAACGCCTGCTCCGCCAAGCCTACGAACGCGCCAGCCGCGTACCTGGGCCGCTGGGCCAAGCGACGGTTTTGCTCCGGCCACCCGGCACCTCAGCGCTCGTCAAGGGCGGCGAGATAGGCGCAGAGCATATCGGCCAGGGCCTCAGCGTAACGCTCGATCTCCGCCTCGCTGCGCGGCTGTTCGGAGAACTGCTTGCCGACCGCGCCGAGGGTGGTGGTGAGCAAGTCGCCGGCCAGGCTGCGCTCGGCCTCGGCGACCTCCGGCAAGGCCTCCCGGAGAAACACCTGGAACACCCGCGCGCCCTCCGCCTTCACCTCCCGCGCCTCGTCGGCGTCGCGATACAGCGGCGCCGCGTCGCTCAGCGCCACGCGTATCGCCGCCTCTTCGCACTCCGAGCGCACGAATGCCAGCACCAGCCGGCGCAAGCGCTCCAGCGGCGGCCGGGCGGTGTCCTCGAGGATCTCGCCGAGCAGACGCGTGGTGCGCCGCCACTCGTCGCTTTGCAGGCGGAAGAGGATCGCCGCCTTGTTCGGGAAATACTGGTACAGCGAACCGATGCTCACCCCGGCGCGCTCCGCCACCCGCGCGGTGGTGAAACGTTGCGCGCCTTCGCTGGCCAGAACCTGAACAGCCGCCTCCAGGATGCTCGCCACCAACTCGCTGGAACGGGCCTGCTGCGGCTGCTTGCGCGAGGAAATACGCGGGTTTCGCTTGTCGCTCATGGAAGGCTCCGGAATGCGAATGGCGGAATGCGATGAATCCGTCGCATTCTAGGTCCACGCACTTACGCGCTCAAACATTCCCGGAGCCATCCATGAATACCCTCACCAACGCCCCGCTCGCCGATCTCCTGCAACGCCTGTTCGCCGAAGCCGAAGCCAGCGCACCGGGCGACAGTCCCGCCCTCGCCGACCTCTCGGAGGCCGAACTGAAGCGCCTCATGGGCAGCAAGACCGAATACCGCGAGTTCTACGGTCGCCTGAAGGACCTGGCGCTGCCCGTCTCCCGCGAAACCGGCTGCCTGCTCTACATGCTGGCGCGCAGCAGCTCGGCGCGCAGCATCGTCGAGTTCGGCACGTCCTTCGGCCTGTCCACCCTGCACCTCGCCGCAGCGCTGCGGGACAACGGCGGTGGCCGCCTGATCGGCAGCGAGTTCGAACCCTCCAAGGCCGAGCGGGCACGGCGCAACCTGGCCGCCGGGGGGCTGCTCGACCTGGTGGAACTGCGCGAGGGTGATGCCCTGCAAACCCTCGCCAAGGACCTGCCGGACAGCATCGACCTGGTCCTGCTGGACGGCGCCAAGGCGCTCTATCCGGAGGTCCTCGCCCTGCTGGAAAGCCGCCTGCGCCCCGGCGCGCTGGTGATCGCCGACAACGCCGAGCATAGTCCCGAGTACCTGGCCCATGTCCGCTCGCCGGCCAACGGCTACCTGTCGACGCCCTTCGCCGAGGATGTCGAGCTGTCCATGCGCCTGGGCTGAAGCCTAGCGACTGACGGCGTCTCGCGGGTTTGCTAGGGTCTGGCTCATGCCGCCCGGACAGCTCGAAGGAGACCCGCATGACCCGTGACCGACTCGCCGAGCGCTACCGCGCCTACATCGACTGCCTGAACCGCCAGGACTGGGCGCGCCTGGGCGACTTCGTCCATGACCGGGTGCGCTACAACGACGTGCAGATCGGACTCGACGGCTACCTGCGGATGCTCGAAGGCGACTTCCTGGCAATCCCCGACCTGCGCTTCGAGATCGAACGCCTGCTCGTCGATCCGCCGGGCGTCGCCTGCCGCCTGCACTTCGACTGCACACCCGGCGGCCGGCTGTTCGGCATCCCGGTCAACGGCCAGCGGGTACGCTTCGCCGAGAACGTCTTCTACGAATTCGAAGACGAGCGCATCGCCGGCGTCTGGTCGGTGATCGACAAGGCGGCGGTCGCCGCGCAGGTTCAGGCGACGCCGCCGTCGTCCTGAGGCGCCAGGGCACTGCGGGCCGACCATCTACCAGGTATCCACGAACGGCCGCTTGCGCCCCGCCCTCGGCACCGGTTCTCCGGCGACGGCCAGGCCGCGCAGGAGCCAGGCGCGGGTCTCCGCCGGGTCGATCACCGCGTCGATCTCCAGGTAGCTGGCCATGTTCAGCGCCTTGCCGTTGCGGTAGGCCTTGTCCACCATGCCGCGGAACAGCGCCTCGCGCCGCTGGGGATCTTCCTCGGCCGCCAGCTCCTTGGCGAAGCCCAGCCGCACCGCGCCTTCCAGGCCCATGGCGCCGAACTCGCCGCTGGGCCAGGCGACGGTGAACAGCGGCGAATGGAAGCTGCCCGCCGCCATGGCCTGGGCTCCCAGTCCGTAGCCCTTGCGCAGGACCACGGTGAAGAACGGCACCGTCAGGCTGGCGGCGCTGACGAACATCCGCGAGACGTGGCGCACCGTGGCCTGTTTTTCCGCCTCCGGGCCGACCATGAAGCCAGGGGTGTCGCAGAGCGAGACGATCGGGATGTCGAAGGCGTCGCACAACTGCATGAAGCGCGCGGCCTTGTCGCCAGCCGCGGCATCGATGGCGCCGCCGAGATGGCCAGGGTTGTTGGCGATCAGGCCGAACGCCCGGCCCTCGATGCGCAGCAGCGCGGTGACCAGGCCGGGAGCGAACTGGCGCCGCAGTTCCAGCACGCTGCCCCGGTCGGCCAGGACCTCGATCACCTGGCGGATGTCGTAGGCACGCAGGCGGTTCTCCGGCACCAGGTGGCGCAACTCGCGCTGGTCGGCGCAACTCCAGTCGGGCAGCGGGCCCTGGAAATAGCCGAGATAGCGCCTGGCCACCGCGACCGCTTCGGCCTCGTCCGCCACCAGTACGTCGATCACTCCGTTGGGCCCCTGCACGCCCGTCGGACCGACCTCCTCGGCGGCGAAACGGCCCAGGCCGCCGCCCTCGATCATCGCCGGGCCGGCCATGCCGATGGTGGCGTCGCGGGTGGCGATGATCACATCGCAGCAGCCCAGCAACGCGGCATTGCCGGCGAAGCAGCGACCGGAGACCACTCCCACCAGCGGCACCAGCCCGGAGAGCCGGGCCATGCCGACGAAGGTATGGCAATCGAGGCCGGCGACGCCGACGAAATCGGTATCGCCCGGGCGCCCGCCGCCGCCCTCGGCGAACAGCACCAGCGGCAAGCGCCACTGTTCGGCCAGGCCGAGCAGGCGGTCGGTCTTCTTGTGGTTCATCACCCCCTGGGTGCCGGCGAACACCGTGTAGTCGTAGGCCAGTACCAGGCAACGCGCGGCCTGCACGCCGAAGCTGGCGGCCCCCACCGTACCGGTGCCGGCGACCAGGCCATCGGCGGGGCTCAGCTCCAGCAACTCCTCGGCGGAGCGCCGGCGACGCTGGGCGGCCAGGGCGAAACCGCCATATTCGCTGAAGCTGCCCTCGTCCAGCAGGTCGAGCACGTTCTCCCGCGCGGTACGCTGTCCGGTCTTGCGCCGCCTGGCCAGCGCCTGCGGACGACGCTCGTCGCCCAGCGCTGCCTGGCGCTCGAGTACCTCGGCGAGATCGGCGCGGATATGCGCCAGGTCCAGCGCCTGTTCGGTCGGTGCCTGCTCGTCGTCATCCTCCGTCGGTTCGAGGAACAGCAGCGTCGCGCCCTCCTCCAGAGGCTCCCCGAGGCTCGCCGCGAGCCGCCGGACGATACCGCCGCCGGGTGCCTTGACCTCGAATTCCATCTTCATCGCTTCCAGGATCGCGACCCGCTGGCCGGCACGCACCCGTTCGCCCTCGGCCACTTCCAGGGCCACCAGCACCCCGCTGCTCGGCGCAGGCAGAGGCAGGCTGCCGAGTGGCGCCTCGACCCGCGCAGGCGCGGCGTCCTCGGCGAGCGGGCACTCGGCGCGGAGCCGCGGATGGCTCGCCGGGATAGGCGCCAGCAGTGTCTCCAGGTGGCTTTCGACGAAGCGGGTGTCGACCCGGTTGGCCTGTACCGCCGGATGCAGCAGAAGGTTGCGCAGCAGATCCAGGTTGCTCGCCACGCCCTCCAGGCGGAATTCGCAGAGCGCCCGGTAGGCCCGGCGCAACGCGGCGGGATAATCCGCACCACGCACGACCAGCTTGGCCAGCAGCGAATCGTAGCTGGGGCTGACCCGATAGCCGGCATAGCCGTAGCCGTCCACCCGCAGGCCGGGACCGCTGGGCGGTTCGTAGGCGCCGATAGTGCCCACCGCCGGACGGGCGCTGCCGTCGGCCGCCAGGGTCTCCAGGTTGATCCGCAGTTGCACCGCGCAGCCGCCGATCGCCGGCGGTCGCTCCAGGCCGAGGGCGGCAAGCTCCATGCCGGCGGCGAGACGCAACTGGGCGTGCAGCAGGTCGACCCCGGTGACTTCCTCGGTGACGGTGTGCTCCACCTGGATACGCGGATTGGCTTCCATGAAATAGAAGTGCCCGGGGCGCTCCTCGTCGACCAGGAACTCGAAGGTACCGATCCCCCGATAGCGCACCGCGCCGGCCATGCGCAGGGCGCAATCGATCAGCGCCTCGCGGGTGGCCTCCGGCAGGTCCGGGCTGGGCGCGATCTCCAGCAGCTTCTGCTGGCGCCGTTGCAGGCTGCAATCGCGCTCCCAGAGGTGGCTGACCGCACCGCTGCCGTCGCCGAGCACCTGCACCTCGATGTGCCGGGCCCGCGCCACCCGTTGCTCGACGTATAACTCGGCCCGGCCGAACGCCGCCTGCGCCTCGGCACGGCAGCGGCGGTAGGCATCGGCCAGTTGCGCGACCTCCTCCACCGCGCGCATGCCACGTCCGCCGCCGCCGGCAAGAGCCTTGAGCATCACCGCGGCGCCATCGCCCAGCCCTTCCAGGAACGCCTCGGCCTCTTCGACGCTGACCGCGCGGTTGATCCCGGCCACCAGCGGCACCTCCAGGCGCTCGGCCAGGGCACGCGCGGCAGCCTTGTCGCCGAACAGGTCGAGCACTTCCGCTTGCGGCCCGACGAAGTGGATGCCCGCGCGCTGGCAGCGCCGGGCGAATTCGCCGTTCTCGGCGAGGAAACCGTAGCCCGGATGGATCGCCTCGCAGCCCTGCTCCAGGGCCAGCGCGACCAGCCGATCCATGTCGAGATAGGCCGCCACGCCACGGCCGGCCAGCGGCAGCGCGACATCGGCCTTGCGCACGTGCAGGGAAGCGGCATCGTCCTCGGCGAACACCGCCACCGAGCGGATACCCAGGTCGGCGCAGGCGCGAGCGATGCGAATGGCGATCTCGCCGCGGTTGGCGATCAGCAAGGAGTTGAAGGGAGCGGTCACGGCAGGTTCTCCGGGGAGCGGGTCAGGCGGCCGGCGAAAGGAGCTGGCCCGGCGGCGCGTTGGTCATCGTCGCAGGCATCTTAGGCAGCCGAAGGAAGCGGCAGAACTGAGGCTTATTCATCGACATCCATGAAGCCTATGCATGGTTCTATCGGCGAGCATGCCTGCTAGGCTGGCGCCTTCCCCAGACAGGCGCGCGCAAACATGAATCAGCCACATGAATGGTCGCCCCTCAGCCGTTTCGATCTGAACCTGTTCCGGGTCTTCGAAGTGGTCTATCGAGAACGCAACCTGACCCGCGCGGCGGGCCTCCTGCATCTCAGCCAGTCGGCCGTCAGCCACGCCCTGGCGCGCCTGCGCGACCAGCTCGGCGACCCGCTGTTCGTCCGCCAGGGGCGCGGGGTTGCGCCGACGCCGCTGGCCGAGCGACTGGCGCCGGGCATCCATGACGCCCTCGCCGGCCTGCACCGCAGCATGAATCGCTGCCAGACGTTCGACCCTCGGCGCGACGCGCGGACCTTCCAACTGAACATGCCGGAGCAACTGGAGCCGCTGGTGCTCCCGGCGATCCTCGACCACCTGCGCCAGGCCGCGCCGCGCATCGAGATACGCTGCAACAGCCTGCACTGGGCGGACCTGAAGGCGGAACTGGGCGCCGGACGCATCGACCTCGCCATCGAGATCGCCCGGCCCACCGACGCCGCCCTGCGCCGCCAGCACCTGCTCGACGATAGCCTGTGCGTGATGGCCGGGCCGGGCTTCGCCGGCGAACTGAGTGCGGAGGAGTACCTGGCGGCGGACCATGTCGCGGTGACCTCGCGGCGACGCGGCATCTGCATCGAAGACCTGGCCCTCGGCCACCTCGGCCTGACCCGCCAGGTGCGCCAGCGCTGCCAGCACTACCTGTCGGCGGCGTTGCTGGTGGCCCAGGGCGGCTACCTGCTGACCCTGACC
This sequence comes from Pseudomonas sp. PS1(2021), assembly GCF_020405165.1. Lineage (NCBI taxonomy): Bacteria > Pseudomonadati > Pseudomonadota > Gammaproteobacteria > Pseudomonadales > Pseudomonadaceae > Pseudomonas > Pseudomonas sp. PS1(2021). The sequence goes on from NZ_CP084484.1 coordinate 3,149,967, forward strand.
CGAGGCTACGCCGAACTGATCAACCGCGGCCTGGGCAACCGCCTGCTGCCGATGCCGCTGGCCCTGCCAGCGGTGACTCTGAATCTCTACTGGTCGCGCCAGGCCGACGACGAAGCCGGCAGCCTCTGGCTGCGCGGCGAACTGGCGGAGCTGGCGACGCGCCTGCGCTGAGCGCGGGCGCTGCGACTAGGGCTTCGCCGCCTTGGCGCGGGCCTTCTGCAGCCACTGCCCGGCCTTCGCCGAACACTCCGTGACATAGGTCGTATCGATCGCGCAGCGCTCCCCGGTGGCCTTGAGCAGGTAGGCGGCATCGGCTACCTCGTAGTCGGTGTGCCGGCGCGGCGTACCCTTCGCCTGGGATTCGCGTTCGTCCTCGCGGATGTCGCAGTACAGCGCATTGCTGCGGGCGAACAGTTCGAGGCACTCGGCATCCTTGCCCAGCAACGGGTTGGCGCTGTCCTCGGCGGACTTGGAGCAGCCGCCGAGCAGCAGGCAGGCGCAGGCGATCGTGGCAAGCGGGCTACGCATGTGTCCGTTTCCTTGGCCATGGAGAGTGCGCCATTAAAACAGCCCCGGCGCCTCGACGCACCCGCGGCGTGCCCATGGTGCTACTCCGCATCCCCCTGCCCCAGCAGCGCCCGATACTTCACCGCCGCCGCGGTCCGCGACGGCACGTCCAGCGCCCGCAGCAGCGACGACACATGGATGCGCACCGTGTAGTGGGAGATGTCCAGGGCGCGGCCGATCTCCTTGTTGCTCTTGCCCTGGGCCAGCAGGCGCAGGACATCCAGTTGGCGCTCGGTGAGCCCCTCCAGGCGCGGGCTGGGCTGCAGCGGCAGGAGGCCGGAGGGTTCGTAGCGCACCAGCACTTCCCCGGCGCGGATGGCCAGAATCGCCTGGCCGAGTTCCTCGGGCGCGATGCTCTTGCCGAGGAAGCCGTCGGCCCCTGCGTTCATCACTTCGCCGATGAGCTGCGGGTCGTCGACCATCGAGACGACGATCAGGGTGGTGCGCGGGAACTGGCGGCGCAGGTCGGCGAGCATCTCGATGCGGGTCAGGCCGGGGAAACGCAGGTCGAGGATCAGCGAATCGGGCTGCTCGCCTTCGCCAGCCAGGCGCAGGACCCCGGCGAGATCGCCGGCCTCCTCGATCCTGGCCTCGGGCAGCAGGCGCTGGAGGATACTCAGCATGCCCTCGCGAAACAGCGGATGATCATCGGCGACGATGATGCGGCCAGTCATTCTTGTAGTCTCCAGGAGTCGCAGTTTCCGCCGCGCATGCTACCTTAGCCCGCTACCGCCGCGCCCACCCTTCGTCCGTCTTCGTGACGAAGGGGGCGAAACAGAGGAAAAGGCGCGCGGCGCTCCCATGCACACGGAGGTGCACATGAAGTTCGAGAAGAATACCGAGCTGGACCAGGCCAACCTGCGACTGATCGTGGCCACCTGCGCGATCCTCTACGTGGTGCTGATCGGCCTGCTGCCCGGCCTGAAGGTCGAGACCTACCTGCCGATCGTTGCCTACTACGGCCTGTTCCTGATCGCCTCCATACTGCTGCGCCAGGCCATCGTGCGCTGGCCGGGGCACTACCCGGCGCGGCGGATCTTCTGCATGCTGCACGACTACGCCGGCACCTCGTTCGGCCTGATCGTGGGCGGCGAGGCAGCGCTGCCGCTGTACGCGGTGATGGTCTGGATCAACCTGGGCAACGGCATGCGCTACGGCTCGCGCTACCTGGCCATCGCCACCGCCCTGGCGCTGCTCGCGCTACTGGTCATCTATCGACTGACCCCGGCCTGGCAGGCCCAGCCGTTCATGGTGCTGATGCTGATGACCACCAGTACCGTCATTCCCTTCTACGCGCACCTCCTGCTGGAGCGCACGCGCAAGGCCACCGAGGAAGCGTTGCAGGCGAACCAGGAGAAATCGCGCCTGCTGGCCCAGGCCAGCCACGACCTGCGCCAGCCGATCCACTCCATCGGCCTGTTCACCGCCTGCCTGCGCGACGCCCGCCTGGGCGACGAGGAACGGCGCCTGGTGGACAACATCGACCGCTCGCTGCTCAACGTCTCGCAACTGTTCCGCTCCATCCTCGATCTCTACACCCTCGACAACGGCCGGCTCCAGCCCAAGCAGGAGAACGTCCACCTGGGCGAGTTGCTGCGCGACCTGGTCCGGCGCAACGCTGAAGCGGCGCGCTGGGCCGGGGTGGAACTGCGCCTGCGCCCTTGCCGCCTGTGGACGCGAACCGATCCGGGGCTGCTGTCGACCATGCTGCAGAACCTGCTCTCCAACAGCCTCAAGTACGCCGCCGAGCGCCCGCTGCTGATCGGCGTGCGGCGGCGAGGCGACGGCCTGGCCGTAGCCATCTACGACCAGGGCCGGGGGATCGCGGAGGAACACCTGCCGCGGGTGTTCGAGGAGTTCTACCGGGTACGCGAGACGCGCGACCGCGACGTCGAGGGAATCGGCCTGGGGCTGTCCATCGTCCGCCGCCTGGGGCAGTTGACCGGGATCGAGGTGACGCTGCGCTCGCGGGTCGGACGCGGCACCGCGGTGACCCTGCACGGCCTGCCGGCGGTCGCCGCGCAAGCCCTGCCCCGCCGCGACGATCCCCTGCAGGCCGGCCTGCTCACCGGCTTGCGGGTGTGCCTGGTGGAAGATGATCGCAACGTCCTGCGCGCCACCTCGGCGTTGCTCGAACGCTGGGGCTGCACGGTCCAGGCGGAAACCGAGGCGGACGGCTGGCGAACCGATTGCGACATACTCGTCGTCGACTACGACCTCGGCCCCCACGCCTCCGGCGTCGAGTGCATCGAGCGGGTACGGCGGCAACGCGGAGAGGCGATACCGGCGCTGGTGATCAGCGGCCACGACATCGAGCGTATCCAGGCTAGCGTCGAAGACACCAACATCGCCCTGCTCTCCAAGCCGGTGCGCCCCACGGAATTGCGCGCCACCCTGCGCGCCCTGCGCGAGCGCCCGGCGGCCGCCAGCCACGCTTCCTGAGACAAGGCCGGTCGAGAAGCGCAGGCCTACGGCGGGCCGTACTTGATGCCGGCGCAGCCGTGGGACAGCAGCAACTCGCCGTCGTCGGCCTCGAACTGGGTGATCCGCTTGCTCTTGTCGACGGTGACGGAAATGATGCAGCGATTGGGGTGGTTGACGGTATCCCAGTAGTTGGTGTTCACCATCACGTTGCCCTGCATCTCCGAGCTGGAGCCCACCACTTCATAGCGGGAATAGCTGGTGTCGGTGTACCACTGCATCACCACCTGCGAGCCGTCGGCGGTGCGCTCCATGTTCTGCGGCGTACCGAAGAAGGCTATCGCTTCCTCGGCTGAGCGGCCCTTCCACTGGCTGCGGGCATAGACCTCGGGCAGCGTGTCCATCTGGATACAGCCGCCCAGGGAAAGCGACGCCAGTAACGGCGCGATGAATATCCGGCGCATGGGTTGACTCCGTGTCTAGGGGTTCTTCGGCGGGTTGCCAGGCAGCAGGTCGAAGGCTCGCAGGCCCGGCGCGGCGTCCTGCCCGGACGCTTGCGCGCGGTTCGCCTGCTCGGCCACGGCCATTCCGCTCTGTGCGCCGACGGGTTTCCTCGACGCCGCAAGCGAACACCCACCGGCAGAGAACGACTCGCGCGCCGGCTCGTCGCCGCTGCCGAAGCGCCACCAATCACCGGCGTCCGGGCCGGTGGCGAGTGCGGATTGCCGAGTCATGGTTCCTTCCAAGTCGCGTGCGTCCTGCACAACCGGTTTCCGCGAAACGCGGGGATCAAGGGCGGGACTATAGCGTCGCGGCGAAGAAGCTCGAATAGCACAGAGGTACTATTTTCGGTTCGGGCCCTTGACCACGCAGCCACTTCAAAGCAGCCCCTGTTGAAGCTTGTGGCGGGCCTTGCAACGCGACGGGGTCGTGTCGTCCGAGCTCAATCTGCCTGTAGTGGAACTGAAAAGTGTTGCATGACCGGTTGGATCCGTTCCTTTTTCCTCGTCCGAACCCATCCGGGCGCCACTAGGCCGATTTTCTATGGCAAGGGCCCACCTCAGCGTCCGCTCCCCACTAATGCGACGACACGTACTCCTCTTCCCCCTGCGCCGGCGGCAGCGAGAATCCCGCGCGCAGGCGCCGGGCCTCGACCAGTGGCGAACGGCCGAACAGACGCTTGAATTCGCGGTTGAACTGCGAAGCGCTGGCGTAACCGACCGCATGGCAGGCGGCCTGGGCGCTCATGCCCTGGCGCACCATCAGCAGACGCGCCTGGTGCAGGCGCGTGCACTTCAGGTACTGCATCGGCGAGGTCTGGGTGATCGCCTTGAAGTGGCTGTGGAACGACGGCACGCTCATCCCCGCCTCGCCCGCCAGTTGCGCCAGTTCGAGCGGTTCGGCGTATTGCGCGTGGATGCGGCGCAGCGCCCGGGCAATGTTGCCGAAGCGCCCGCGCATGGCCAGGGCCGCTCGCATGGCGCCACCCTGAGGGCCGGTGAGCACGCGGAAGTACAGCTCGCGCAGTAGCGCAGGCGCGAGGATCGCTGTCTCCAGCGGATCGCCCAGCGCCTCCAGGAAGCGCAATACTGATGCTCGCAGCGGCGCATCCATAGGGCTGGACAGCAGGCTGCGCGGTGCCTCGACCTGCGCAAGCGCGCGCTGACGGTCGATCTCCACCGCCAGCCCAGCCGCCAGCGGGAAATCCAGGTGCAGGTAGATCGCCAGCAGCGGTCGCTCTGGCGTGGCATCGGTCTCCATGGTGAACGGCACCGGCACCGCCACGGCCAGGTAATGCTGCTCGTCGTACAGGTAGACCTGCTCGCCGAAATAGCCGCGCTTTCGCCCCTGGCAAACGATGACGATCCCCGGATCGTAGAGCACCGGCGTCCGCGCCAGCGGTCGGTCCGAACGCAGCAGGCGGACGCTGTCGAGCCCGGTGAGGTTGTAGCCCTCCCGGGGCGCCAGGTTTTCGAGCAACGCGACCATGCGCTGTCGGTCGGCGGAGCGGATAGCTTCTGAATCAGGCGGTGATGTGTTCATAGGATCAGGCAATAAAACGAGAAATACAGGTCTCTTAAACGGGGAGATTGCTGCGTATTGTGCACTCATTCCCCCGTAACGGAGTCATCGCCATGTCGTTTCGCAAAACCCTGTTGATCACCGGCGCCAGCAGCGGCTTCGGCCAGGCCCTGGCCCGCGAGGCGCTGGACGCCGGTCACCGCGTGGTGGGCACGGTGCGCAGCGAGGAGGCCAGGAGCACACTGGAAGCCGTGGCGCCGGGCCAGGCCTTCGGCCGGCTGCTGGACGTCACCGACCTTGCCGCCATCGAGCCAACGGTCGCAGCCATCGAGCGCGACATCGGTCCGCTGGACGTGCTGGTGAACAGTGCCGGCTATGGTCATGAAGGTATCCTCGAGGAGTCGCCGCTGGCCGAGATGCGCCGGCAGTTCGAGGTCAACCTGTTCGGCGCGGTCGCGATGATCCAGGCCGTGCTGCCCTACATGCGCCGGCGCCGCCGCGGTCATATCCTCAACATCACCTCCATGGGCGGCTACATCACCATGCCCGGCATCGCCTACTACTGCGGCAGCAAGTTCGCCCTGGAAGGGGTTTCCGAAGCCTTGGGCAAGGAGGTAGCCAGCCTCGGCATCGCCGTCACCGCCGTGGCCCCCGGCTCCTTCCGCACCGACTGGGCCGGCCGCTCGATGGTCCGCAGCCCGCGCACCATCGCCGACTACGACGCACTCTTCGACCCGGTCCGCCAGGCGCGCCAGGAAAAGAGCGGCAAGCAACCGGGCGACCCGCGCAAGGCCGCGCACGCCATGCTCCAGGCCATCGACGCAGAAAACCCGCCGGCGCACCTGCTGCTGGGCAGCGACGCACTGGGGCTGGTGCGGCAGAAGCTGAAGGCGCTGGAGGAGGAAATCGCGGCGTGGGAAGAGGTCACGCGGTCGACGGATGGATGAGGTTTGGAAAGTCGTAGACGGATAATTCCACGGCATTATCCGCCGATACCGCGCCGAACCGGCGGATAACCGCGCTGCGGTTATTCGCCCTACGCCATGGCCAGGTTGCTGGCCCGCTCCGACAACGGACAGCCCTTTTCCTGCAAGTACCGAATCGCCTGCCGTGCCGTGGCGGGATTCATCGTATTGCCGATGAAGGTCGTCAGCGAGTCGGTGAACTCCAGCACGATGTTCTCGGTGTAGTGCCATTTCCGGTAGTCCACCCGGGAAATGCTGGAATACGGCTTCGAGCGCGTGCGGATGACGCGGAATTCGACACGGTCCGCATGCAGGACCAGCCGCGGGGACAGGTCGCTGTGGGCCCAGCACAGCCAGGGAATGCCTTTCCAGCCGGCGAACGCGGCGACCAGACGCACGTTCAGGCCGCTGTCCGTCGCAGGATCCTTCGTCACGCGCCCTCGCCTCCCAGATAACAGCCGCGCTGCTTGTCCACTGTCACCGTATGCCCGAAGCCCAGGACGAACCTGTCGTGGAACGGAAGCCCGGCGAGCCAGGAGGTCGCGCCGGTCCGCAGCCTCTCGTCGCGCCCGTCCTCCTCACTCCCCCACCCGCCCCTCGACCCTCCGCAAGCGCGCCATGCTGTAAACATCCACGAAGCGCCCATCCCGCACCGCGTAGTCGCGCATCTCTCCTTCGGTCTCGAAGCCGAACTTGCGATACAGCGCCAGCGCCGGGGCGTTGTCGGTGTAGACGGTGAGTTCGACGCGGCGCAGGTTCATCCAGTTGTCGGCGATGTCCAGCAGTTCGCCGAGCAGGCGGCTGCCGACGCCCTTGCCCTGCCAGGCGACGGCGACGCCCATGCCGATGCTGCCGCTGTGGCTGCGGCGGATGCGCGGGTGCTGTTCGAGGCTGGCGCTGCCGATGACGTCCCCCTGGTGCAGGGCGACGAGGATCAGCAGGCGGTCGTCGTCCGCGCTGTCGTGCAGGCGCTTGCGGCGCTGCTCCACCGACTGGTAGGGCATCTGCAGGACCTGGCGGGCCACGGCGGGGTCGTTGTACAGGGCGGTGAGGCCTTCCACGTGGCGTTCGCTGTAGCGTTCGAGGCGGATCGTCGGTGATTCGGCGGTCATTGCGGTCATCCCTGGGCTGTCTGGCCACCCAGCATAAGCGTCTGCGCCGGGCCCGACCAGCCGGTCGGAGATCGCGCTTTCCCTGCCGCGCGGCTCTGGCTAAGCTCGACCTTCGAACAACGAAAGGACGCCAGCATGGTCCAGAGCGCCCCAGCCAGCGAAATCGCTGCCCTCATCCTGCGCGGTTTCGACGATTACCGAGAGCAGTTCCGCGAGATCACCGACGGCGCCCGGGCCCGCTTCGAGCAGGCGCAGTGGCAGAAAGCGCAGCGCGCCTCGGCGCAGCGGATCAACCTCTACGAGGAAAAGGTCGCCGAGACGGTGGCCGGGCTGCGCGCGGGGCTGGCCGACAGCGAGCTGCTGGACGTGGAGCGCTGGCCGATCATAAAGAGCGCCTACATCGCGCAGATCGACCTGCGGCTGGACGACGAGCTGGCCGAGACCTGGTTCAACTCGATCTTCTGCGGGCTGTTCAGCCACGACAACATCAGCGACGGCACGATGTTCGTGCACACCACCCGGCCCTCGCTGCGCGCCCACGCCCGCGCGCCCTACACCCGCACCTACCGGCCGGGCGGCGACCTGCGCCAGGCGCTGGAGAAGATCTTCGACGACTACCGCTTCGACGTGCCCTACGACGACCGCGAGCGCGACCTCGAACGGATCGACGCACTGCTGCACAGCAACCTGCCGGACTGGGTGTGCAAGGACCCGGACCTGGCCATCGAGCTGATCGGCTCGGTGTTCTATCGCAACAAGGGCGCCTACCTGGTGGGCCGCCTGTTCACCCCGGACGAGCAGTGGCCGCTGGTGTTCCCGCTGCTGCATCGCGAGGGCCACGGCATCCAGTTCGACACGGTGATCACCGACGAGGCGGAAGTCTCGATCATCTTCTCCTTCACCCGCTCCTACTTCATGGTCGACGTGCCGGTGCCGGCCGAGCTGGTGGCCTTCCTCAAGCGCCTGCTGCCGGGCAAGCACCTGGCCGAGCTGTACACCTCGATCGGCTTCTACAAGCAGGGCAAGAGCGAGTTCTACCGCGCCCTGATCAACCACCTGGCGACCACCGACGACCGCTTCGTCATGGCCCCCGGGGTGCGCGGCATGGTGATGAGCGTGTTCACCCTGCCCGGCTTCAACACGGTGTTCAAGATCATCAAGGACCGCTTCAACCCGTCGAAGAGCGTCGACCACGCCACGGTGATCCAGAAGTACCAGTTGGTGAAGAACCACGACCGGGTCGGACGCCTGGCCGACACCCAGCAGTTCGCCGACTTCCGCTTCCCGGTGAGCAAGTTCGAGCCGGAGTGCCTGGCCGAACTGCTGGAAGTGGCGCCGTCGACGGTGGTGATGGAAGGCGACGTGGTGCTGATCCGCCACTGCTGGACGGAGCGGCGCATGACCCCACTGAACATCTACCTGGAGAACGCCAGCGAGGCGCAGACCCGCGAGGCGCTGAACGACTACGGGCTGGCGATCAAGCAACTGGCGGCGGCGAACATCTTCCCCGGCGACATGCTGCTGAAGAACTTCGGCGTGACCCGCCACGGCCGGGTGGTGTTCTACGACTACGACGAGATCTGCTACCTCACCGAGGTGAACTTCCGCTACATCCCCGAGCCGCGCTTCCCCGAGGACGAGATGTCGTCCGAGCCCTGGTATTCGGTGGGGCCCAACGACGTGTTCCCGGAAGAATTCCCGCGCTTCCTGTTCGTCGACCTCAACCAGCGCCGGCTATTCGCCAAGCTGCACGGCAACCTCTACGACGCCAAATACTGGCAGGGCCTCCAGGAGCAGATCCGCGAGGGCAAGGTGATCGACGTGTTTCCCTATCGGCGGCAGGAGACGCCTGAGCAGTTGCTCGGGTAGGTGCGGAGACAGGAATCGACCCAGCCGCACGCTCCTAGACCAACTGCGCCCCCAGCGCCCGCACCACCCGCTGCAACTCCGCCCGTCCACCGGTGGCGACGCGCAGGCCGGTGATCTCGCGGCGCGGCGGGTAGTGTTTGCGCAGGGCGTCGAAGGCGGCGCGGCGGGTGGCGCTGTCGCCGGTCAGGCTGCGGCGGAAGGCGGCGTCGTCGCTGCGCGGGTCGTATACCGCGCGGCACAGCGTGGCCAGCGCCCAGGCCGGGTCGCAGCCGGGGTTGAGTTGCAGGCCGGCGAGCCAGGTTTCCGGCAGCACGTCTTGCAGGCTCACGCGTTCGGCGATGCCGCGCCAGGCGCAGTAGGCCTGGTAGATCTGTGCGGTGCCGCGCAGCTTGCCTTCCAGGCTGTAGCCGGCGATGTGCGGCGTGGCGATCAGGCAGCGCGCGGCCAGCTCGGGGTCGGCCTGCGGTTCGCCTTCCCAGACGTCCAGCGCCACTTCCAGGTCGGCGCCGCCTTCGAGCAGGCGGCGCAGGGCCTGGTTGTCGACCACCGCGCCACGGCTGGCGTTGACCAGCCAGGTACCGGGACGCAGGGCGGCCAGGCGGGGTTCATCCAGCAGGTGGCGGGTCGGGTGTTCGCCGTCGCGGTTCAGCGGAGTGTGCAGGCTGATCACGTCGGCCTCGGCCAGCAGCCGTTCCAGCGAGACGAACTCGCCGTCCGGCTCGCGCGCCTGGCGCGGCGGATCGCAGACCAGCACTTTCCAGCCCAGCCCGCGCAGCACCTCCACCAGCCGCCCGCCGACCTGCCCGGCGCCGACCACCCCATAGGTGCGTTCGGCCAGGTCGGCGCCGCGCACCTCGGCCATCGCCAGCAGGCAGCCGAGCACGTAGTCCACCACCCCGCGGGCGTTGCAGCCGGGTGCGCTGGACCAGGCGATGCCGGCCTCGGCGAAGTAGTCGAGGTCGAGGTGGTCGGTGCCGATGGTGCAGGTGCCGACGAAGCGCACCGGCGAGCCGGCCAGCGCGGCGCGGCTGACCTCGGTGACCGAGCGCACCAGCAGCACGTCGACCTCGGCCAGCGCCGCGCGGTCGATGGCGCGCCCGGGCAAGCGGCGAATGGAGCCATGGTCGGCGAAGAAGGCGTCGACCACGGGAATGTTTTCATCGGCGAGAATACGCATGCAGACCTCCGCGAACGAGGCTGCACACTCTAGCAGGCCGAGGGCTCGCGGTGTTGCCGAAGGCTCGCGAGGCGGACCTGCCAGCGCCATGCGCAAGCCTCGACGATCGCGTTTTTCCCAACCACGACCGCGAACGATGGCCAGCTACAAGGAACAGAACCGCGAACGCCTCGTCCGTCTCCTCGACCAGGCGGCGGACGCCAGGGAGCCCGTTCATCGAGCCGGTAGCTCGCTCCGCTCCGGCATGGCCGCCAGGCGCTGGCGCATTTCCTCGCTGGCGGCAGGCCCGGCCTGCACGGTGCATTGCTCCAGCGGTACCGTTCGGCCATCGGCGAGAGCCGCCATGAACGAGCGCACCGGCCGCCCGCTTGTTCGCTCGACGAGCTGCACGCTCTGCCCTTCCTCTGCGTAGTGGCGATTGCCCCAGGCGACGAAAGCCATGAGCACGACGCGAAAATCCTCGCCCTTGGCCGTGGGCACGTACTGATAGCGCAGCGGACGCTGGCTGTAGGGCTGGCGTTCGAGCAGGCCCGCCTCCACCAGCGCGTTCAGGCGCCGGGTGAGCATGTTCGGCGCGATATCCAGGCTGCGGGAAAATTCGTCGAAGCGGCGCAGGCCCTGTAGTGCATCGCGCATGATCAGGATGCTCCACCATTCGCCGACCCGTTCCAGGCTGCGGGCGATGGGGCATTCGGCATCGGCGAAGGTCTTGCGTTGCATGGTTCTTCCTTGGCGAGGCTCACAAAGTGCTGGTCCGCATGTTACTTTCATGATGATAGTTACGTCCACTGACTGCTATTCCAACGGAACAGAAGGACTCGGACCCTCATGAGCAAACGTATCGTCGTCACCGGCATGGGCGCGGTCAGCCCGCTGGGCTGCGGAGTCGAACCCATATGGCAACGCCTGCTGGCCGGGCAATCGGGCATCGCCACGCTCCCGGCGGAGCTGATCGGCGACCTGCCCATCAGCATCGGCGGCCAGGTCCCCGACCGTGTCCAGGACCCGCAGGCCGGCTTCGACCCCGACCTGCTGCTGGCCGCCAAGGAACAACGCAAGATGGACCGCTTCATCCTCTTCGCCCTGGCCGCCGCGCAAGAGGCCCTGGCGCAGGCCGGCTGGGCGCCGCAGAGCGCCGAGGCGCAGGAGCGCACGGCGACCGTCATCGCCTCCGGGGTGGGCGGCTTCCATGCCATCGCCGAAGCGGTGCGGACCACAGACGGCAAGGGGCCGCGACGCCTGTCGCCCTTCACCATCCCGTCCTTTCTCTGCAACATGGCGGCCGCCCATGTGTCGATCCGCCATGGCTTCAAGGGACCGCTGGGCGCCCCGGTGACCGCCTGCGCGGCGGGCGTGCAGTCCATCGGCGACGCGGCGCGGATGATCCGCGCGGGAGAGGTCGACGTGGCGCTCTGCGGCGGTGCGGAAGCGACCATCCACCGGGTCAGCCTGGCCGGCTTCGCCGCCGCGCGCGCCCTGTCCAGCGATTTCAACGACAGCCCCGAGCGCGCCTCGCGCCCCTTCGACCAGGCCCGCGACGGCTTCGTCATGGGCGAAGGCGCCGGCCTACTGGTCATCGAGGAATTGGAGCACGCCCTGGCGCGCGGCGCCAAGCCCATCGCCGAGCTGGTGGGCTACGGCACCAGCGCCGACGCCTACCACATGACCGCCGGGCCGGAAGATGGCAGCGGCGCCCGCCGGGCCATGCAGCAGGCGCTGCGCCAGGCCGGCGTGGAAGCGACCGCGGTGCAGCACCTGAATGCCCATGCCACCTCCACCCAGGTAGGCGATAAGGGCGAACTGGCCGCCATCAAGGCCGTGTTCGGCACCGGCAGCGGGCTCGCCATCAGCGCGACCAAATCCACCACCGGCCACCTCCTGGCGCCGCCGGCGGCATCGAGGCGATCTTCACGGTCCTGGCACTGCGCGACCAGCTCGCCCCCGCCACGCTCAACCTGGAAACGCCCGACACCGACGCCGAGGGCCTCGACCTGGTTCGCGGCGAAGCCCGGCGCTGGCCGATGGAACATGCGCTGTCCAATGGCTTCGGCTTCGGCGGGGTGAATGCCAGCCTGCTGTTCCGGCACTGGGTGTAGCGCGGCCGGCCCTCCGCCAGGCGCTCCTGAGCGCGCTGGCGGAGGGGAAGCCTCTCATGTCGCAGCGCGTGTGGGTTTTCCTGGTGCTGTAACTGCGTCGTGACGGTCTGTAGGCGCGATCTGGATTCGTGGGGCAGGAAATTGCTTGTGGAGTGGGCGTTCGATGGCCGCTTTCGGCCAATAACGGTCACTCGACTCCCGTATCTCACGCTGCCTTTAGGCTTTGATTGGCCAGGCTCGAGATTCATGTGCGATGAGTGCGACTCTTGACCACCGTTTGCTGGACTATCCGGCGATTAATCTTCTCTTTCCATGCCAATTGGCTGGGCGACAGCTTTCGGCTTCGCATGGTTTGAAGGAGGAAGCTGTACTCCTTTTCTCCATATAGATAGCCCATCTTCCACGCATGCTCGATCAAGTCATGATTGGCATTTGCCTTGAGGTCACTAGCTATCCGCTTGAGGCCCTCAAACAGATTGCCGGTATTGATCTGGAGGAAGCGGTTGATGCAAACGTTGCCGACATACGTTTGATTGCCGTTTAGGCTGTTCCTGATATAGCAGTGCTCTTTGATGTCCTGGCCACAGGGGCATTGATCGAATTCCTCGGTTACCTCGATAGCTACCAGGCTCCATTCTCGACGCGCTACCTCGAAGTCGTCCGAAACAGAATGCATCAAGATGTGTGCTTTTAACCTTTCGAAATTGTGTCCGTCCATCACATCGTCTCCCGTCTAGTCTGCTTTACCGCACCAATGAATCCGCCCTTTTCTAACCCAGAAATGGGAGCGACACCCGGTAGTTCTCCAGATGGATGGGTACAAGGTTGGTCGACCTTTACCATCGACAGAAAGGCTCCATCTCTGCCTTGCACCTTTGATCAGAGCTACCTCAAGGACGTCCCCGCAGCCACATGGGCACAGGAATCCTGCCGACCAACTCTCACCATCATCAACCAGATGGATAAGCTGGTTTGGGCGTATGTGTGCCGGCAGGATGTCACCCTCTACTCGGTAAGTCCGGAGCCGCAGCCCAAACCATCTGGATGCGGCTTCACGGACTACTCCCCAGATTCGAATCATCCAGGTCATTGCTTGGCCCTCAGCAAGGGCAGCCCAAGTAGAGGTTCGTTCAAACCTGTTCCCAGCTTCGGCGACTCTTGCGGGGTAAAGTCAGCTTCCGAGAGGTACTCGTACTCCTTTTCGGCCAGACTAAACATGGTTCGAGCACAGCTGCTGTTTCCATCCAAACGATAGGGGTAGAGTCTAGCAATTAGCTCCTGAACGACCATGCTGGCAGCATGCATATTCACTGTGATCACGGACGGTGATTGCTCTAGACTGCCAGGCATATAGCCAACTTTCACCTGTTCTGCATAAGCCTCAGGATCCCGCTTGGCTAACTCTTCAGCTCTCAGAGAAGCCGAGGTGTAGACCTTGCGGTCGAAGAGAGTCGATCCACCTGGTTGCACATAGTCGACTCGCCCGTGGATATCGAGAATCGCGAGCCTGTCGTCTCTATCCCGGCGCACCGGAATGACTACCCCGACATCAAAGAGCGGCATCATGAAGGCAGCGCTTATTGCGTCGCAGATGAAGCGGCCTTCTTCACTATCTACGCAGCAGAAAAGGATGTCGGCCTCTGCTACCGCAAGAACCGCCTCCCTTGTAGCGATCGAAGTCGGTACGCATTTAAGAGATATTCCAGGGCGAAAGGCGGCCGCGGCTCTACGGAAAACATTCACCTTCAACTGACTTTCAGCCGCATCAGCAACGGTGGAGTTGATGATCCTATTCAGGTTCCGGTTTTCAACCTGGTCGTAATCCACGACTACCATGCCCCCGAAGCCAATACGGGCGAGCTGCTCTGCAGCAATGCTGCCAGTGCCTGAGTAGCCAATTACTGCCACGGTAAGCCTGCCTAACTCCGAACGCATCTCGTCTGAAAAGGCAATTGCGTGGTGCAAGGGTTGGTTGTCATCGTTCCAGAAGAGACGGATATCGTCTCCGTATACCGCTACCAGATTTATCGGTGCCATCTGATGCTTGTAGTCATAAACCCGGGCTCTGATTGCCCCGCCCGGCACCATGATTGCGCTCCCATGAACCACATCCGATTGATCAGCTGACTCGAGATTGGCAAACACTTGGGGAATGACCTGGGCATCAGATTCCGAGTCCGATTGGGAGAAATCGTAGAGCCCTCCTGGGTGGGAGTGGATCAGCACAAGCGATAGCTCATCAGGCTCCGCTAGAACCACTGCCTCCAAGAGTCTTCTTCCAGGCCACTCAAGGTAATCACGAACTCGAGTGCACTCGCCATAAGGAACCAACACAGCGTCCTTGCAAAGCAGCTTCAGTCTGTTCTCTGTTCGCATGCGCTTGCAGAGCAAGATTGCCACCGCCTCAAGGCCATCTGGTGGAAGAAGGTGTTGTTGAAGGCGCGCATGCAGCGCGCCTGTTAGCACCAAGGTTGTGCCGGCGCTCATTGCCCTAGCTCCCGGGCAATCGACTCTTCCACCAGCCCGATGTGCGAAAGCACAGAGTCTCGCGTGGGCGACCACTGCCCTTGATTCCTGTGGCGAGACCAGCGCTGGAACTCGATTCCGTTTACCACCTGACGGTATTCGGTTTGAGGAATCTGGACGCCGCTTGCCAAGACGAGCGGCGGGTTGCAGTAGAACATGTCGATTTCTGCGACAGGGTAGTTCTGGGGGATTTCTATGGCTAAGCAGGTGCTTGTTTGGAGATATCCCTTTGGTACCGGGTAGTCCCGGATCAACAGCCAACGCCTGCCATCATCAACGGTTTCCCAGAACAGCCCCCGAGCGTCCAAGTAGGTCTCGTCTTTTGCCAGCAAGGCAAAGTCCCGCCGGACGGAGCAGGGGATTTCGCCGTTGTTAATCGTGTCAGAAATGAGCTGAAGGCGCTCGATGCCCGGTTTCGTCAAGTCGATGCTATCTGCCAAACCAACTTCGCGTTTGGGTTCGCCTCGTACCTTTAAGCGAATGATCCAGCCTTGATCTGGATCGATGCCTGCCAAGAGCAGTGCATCGCGAACGACTATCTCTGGCTCAAGCGACTCGACGAGCACCCCATGCACATCCAGCTTCCATTTGCGCCGGCGGCTGTACATGCGCTCAACTCCAGGGGCCAGAAGGTTAACAACAGCTCCTTCTTCCAGCTCCATGTCAGGCTCGTCACGGTACTCCAGCCACACCTCCATAGTGTTCGGTACACGTCCTACTTTGCGAACATCCTCTGTGGTCAGAAGGCCAGCCCACGCAAAGCGCAGATCGTTCAGCATGAAGTAGAAGACTGCATCCGCTTGCATCGCCAGGAATTCCGCAACCGAACCATTGCGAGGCAATGAAATAGTTTCGTCCAGGCCGAGCTCTTCGGTCGGCCCGTGTTCAGGCCAGCTCAGAAGCACGTACTCTGTAACTGGTTGCAGGCCGGCGGCAGCCAGAATCTGGCGTGCGGTAGGAGCCCAGTCACGGACATCTACCATCTCGCCATTGATTTTCACAACAGCGGAGTGGCCAGCGTTCGGCTGATGAGATGGGGTAAGAGGAAGGTCGGTAGTCATTGCCACGTTCTCCGTATAGACACAATTTTGTTCGGTGACACCGAACGACGAGAGCACAATGCTCCCGTTCAGCTGTACCTGTCAACAGGTACTATTTCGTTCGTTATAATGGTATTGTGGTCGACCCACTAAGAAGGAGGCGCTTGTGACATCACCCCTTGGACAGAGAATCAGCACCAGGAGGCGGGAGCTAGGCATGTCGCTAGAGCAGCTGGCTGTGCTTACCGACTCGAGCAAGAGCTACCTATGGGAGCTAGAAAATCGCGATAAACCGAACCCGTCCTTGGATAAGGTGACCAAAATCGCAACGGCGCTAAATCTCACACCAGAGGCACTGCTAGGAACAGCGTCCCCGATTTAGCAGCTGAAGCGGACAAAGCGTTTTTCCGCAAATACCAAGAGCTGGACGATAAGGACAAGGAACGGCTTAGGAAAATGGTCGACGATTGGTGGAGCTGACTCAACATGACTCTAACCCCTAAGGAAACTCTGAAAAAGACTTCCTGATTTGGCAAAATCCGCCGACTTCACCCGCAGAGCTTTCCGATGAAGCAGATGACCTTCGCCGACGCCGAGTACGCCGGCAAGCGCAAGCAGACCCGCAAGGAACTGTTCCTGATCGAAATGGAACAGGTGGTGCCGTGGCAGGGCCTGATCGCCCTGATCGAGCCGCACTACCCGAAGGGTGAAGGCGGTCGTCCCGCCTATCCGCTGATGGCGATGCTGCGCGTGCATCTGTTGCAGAACTGGTTCGGCTACAGCGACCCGGCGATGGAGGAAGCGCTGTACGAGACGACCATCCTGCGCCAGTTCGCCGGGCTGAGCCTGGAGCGTATCCCCGACGAAACCACCATCCTCAACTTCCGTCGCCTGCTGGAGCGCCACGAGCTGGCGGCCGGGATTCTGGCGGTGATCAATGGCTACCTGGGCGACCGTGGCCTGTCGCTGCGCCAGGGCACCATCGTCGACGCCACGCTGATCCATGCGCCGAGCTCGACCAAGAACAAGGACGGCAAGCGCGATCCCGAGATGCACCAGACCAAGAAGGGCAACCAGTACTACTTCGGCATGAAGGCGCACATCGGCGCCGACAGCGAATCCGGCCTGGTACACAGCGTGGTGGGCACGGCGGCCAACGTGGCCGATGTCACCCAGGTGGACAAGCTGCTGCACGGCGAAGAGAACCTGGTCAGCGGCGATGCCGGCTATACCGGCGTCGAGAAGCGTGCCGAGCATGCAGGCCGCTCGGTCATCTGGCAGATTGCGGCGCGGCGCAGCACTTACCAGCAACTGAGCAAGCGCAGCCCGCTGTACAAGGCCAAGCGCAAAATCGAGAAGGCCAAGGCGCAGGTACGTGCCAAGGTCGAACATCCATTCCGGGTGATCAAGCGCCAGTTTGGTTACACCAAGGTGCGCTTCCGTGGCCTGGCCAAGAACACCGCACAACTGATTACGCTGTTTGCGCTGTCGAATCTGTGGATGGCGCGGCGGCATTTACTCGCGAACACAGGAGAGGTGCGCCTGTAACACGGCGAATAGCCGCTACGGGGTACGCGTAGCGGCTAAAAACCCTACATAAGACGACGATCTGAGCGCTTTTTGATCGATGGATCGCTTCAAAAAACAGCGAGGTCTGTAGTCGGCCAGAAATACGTGGCTACTTCAGACCATCCCTAAGAGCGAAGCAATTCGTATATCTCGAGTTTTGCAGCACGTCTTGGGGCCCGATCGATTCCCGGTCAACGTTAGAGAGTTGGCGCTTGAATGGTCGTCGCAGACTTGCCCAGATCAGCCAATTCTGGGAATCAAGCCGGTGCCGTTACCTTCGTTCGAAGGCATGCTAGCAAAGAGCCCAAAGGGCGATGGGTGGATGATTGGCGTTAACGAGGATGTTGAGTCAGAAGGTCGAATTCGCTTCACCATTGCCCACGAGTTTGGCCACTACATACTCCATCGCGAGCGTCAGTCTCACTTCAATTGCTCGAATCAAGACATGCACACCTGGGATCCCCATGGGCGTGAGATAGAGCTCGAAGCCGATACATTTGCATCCTATTTGCTGATGCCGCTCGACGACTTCAAAGCACAGATAGATGGGCAGCCATTCTCATTGGACCTGCTTCGTCACTGCGCAGACCGATACGGTGTTTCTGTCACGGCAGCAGCCTTGAAATGGCGGGAGGTTGCACCAGGTCGAGTGATCGTTCTCTCAGCCAAAGATGGCTTCCTTGACTGGTCCTGTTCAAACGAGCGGGCATTTCGATCAGGTGCTTACTTCGCAACTCGCAAAGCCCCCATTGAACTGCCTGCTGAGTCGATACTGAACCATGCAGCACGATCAGTGGGTGGACAGTCCGGAGTCGTTCCTGCAAGTGTCTGGCTTCCGCGAGAAAATACCGAGTTTGAAATTGAAGAGCATGCCTTTGTCATCGAGGGCCATGACTACAACTACACGCTAGGTGTTTTGATCCTGCCTGAAGTAGAAAGGTATCTCGTGGGCGAGGATGAGCTGCTTTCCCCTTTAACTGGGGTACCGTCATTCCGATAGAGCCAACGTCGCTGCAGTAATATGGCTGCGGCGGTAGCTATCTACATCGGTTCAGCTAGTTACCAGCGAATGGCTCCTATTGCCCCAGAGTGTGTAAAAACATCCCGGTAAACCCTTGCTATGATTTCCGAGAATCTCATCGCAAGGGACGCCCATGAAACGGTTTATCCAGGGTGAACATCGAGGTCAAAGCACCTTACTTCCCGAAAGCCTCGACGACTACGTCAGCGATACCAATCCGGTTCGGGTGGTTGACGTTTTCGTCGATGAACTCGATTTGGCCAATCTAGGTTTTGATGGCGTCATTCCAGCCGAAACCGGCAGACCTGCCTACCACCCGGCGATCCTGCTGAAGATCTACATCTACGGTTACCTAAACCGAATTCAATCGAGCCGACGTCTGGAGCGAGAAGCCCAGCGCAACGTCGAACTCATGTGGCTAACCGGGCGTTTGATGCCCGATTTCAAGACCATCGCCAACTTCCGAAAAGACAACAGCAAGGCCATTCGCGGCGTCTGCCGCCAGTTCGTTTTGCTCTGCCAGCAGTTGGGGTTGTTTGACGAAAACCTGGTTGCCATCGACGGCAGCAAATTCAAGGCAGTGAACAACCGTGACCGCAATTTCACCAGCGCCAAACTGAAGCGGCGCATGGAAGAAATCGAGGCGAGCATCGGCCGTTATTTGGCTGCGCTCGATGCGGCTGATCGACAGATTCCTAGCGCCTCCGCGCCAGACATTGCCAGCCTGGAAGATAAAATCGCCAAGCTCAAATCGCAGATGAAAGAGCTTCAAGGGATCGAAACTCAGCTCAACGATTCCCCTGACAAACAGGTTTCGCTGACCGACCCGGATGCCCGTTCGATGATGACGCGCGGCAGCGGTATCGTCGGCTACAACGTGCAGACGGCGGTCGATACGCAGCACCATTTGATTGTTGCTCATGAGGTCACCAACAGAGGTTCTGACCGCGACCAACTCAGCTCGATGGCCAAGCAAGCTAGGGAAGCCATTGGCGCAGAAACATTGTCGGTAGTCGCCGACCGAGGCTACTTCAAGGGTGAAGAAATCCTCGCCTGTCACGATGCAAACATCACC
Organism: Pseudomonas sp. PS1(2021); assembly: GCF_020405165.1. Taxonomy (NCBI): domain Bacteria; kingdom Pseudomonadati; phylum Pseudomonadota; class Gammaproteobacteria; order Pseudomonadales; family Pseudomonadaceae; genus Pseudomonas; species Pseudomonas sp. PS1(2021). The sequence continues at coordinate 3,169,427 of NZ_CP084484.1, forward strand.
GCTTATGTGCCAAAGCCGATGACTTCAAGCGCCAAGGCTGATGGCCGGTTCAACAAAGATGCCTTCGTTTATGACGCGACGAAAAACGAATATACATGCCCGGCTGAGAGGCACTGATTTGGCGATTCTCCAGCGTTGAGAAAGGCATGAATATGCACTGTTACTGGAGTTCAAAGTGCCAGAGTTGCGCGCTGAAAACCCAGTGCACGCCAAGCACAAATCGTCGAGTAAGGCGCTGGGAACATGAAGCGGTGCTGGAGGAAATGCAACGCCGGCTGAACCAAGCACCGGAGATGATGCGGGTTCGAAAACGGACTGTTGAGCATCCCTTCGGGACGCTCAAACAATGGATGGGAGCAACGCACTTCCTGACTCGAAAACTGAATGGGGTGAGCGCAGAAATGAGCTTGAATGTGCTCGCCTACAACTTGAAGCGGGTGATGAAAATCATCGGCACCGAAGGCTTGTTGAAGGCGATGGCGGCGTAAAAGCCCAGCTTTTACTGCCCCAAGAGGTGCCAAAGCGCTTCATACGCGCTCTGAAGCGTTACCGGCGCTGATCGTGGTAAATAATCGGGAAATCGCCACGCCCAGGAGCAATGGGCTGAAGCACGCAAGATAAGAAAGTGTTTTTACACACTCTGGCCCGATTGCGGCCTCTTACGAGAGACCCCAAGCCTCCCCCCCGAAAATCCGAGCCCCGGTTTCAGACATCCGCCCCCTGCCCTATCCTCCCCCGCCACAACCCCAGGAGGCCCCATGCCGGTTTCGTTACCCTTCGAGCAAGTCGATGTCTTCTCCGAACAGCCCTTCAAAGGCAACGCCGTTGCCGTGGTGATTGGTGCCGACCGCCTGAGCAGCCAGCAGATGCTGGAGTTCGCTGCCTGGACCCAGTTGAGCGAGACGACCTTCCTGCTGCGGCCGACCGTTGCCGAAGCCGACTATCGCGTGAGGATCTTCACCCCGTTGCGGGAGTTGCCCTTTGCCGGGCATCCGACGCTGGGGAGCTGCCAGGTCTGGCTGAACCAGGGGGGCGGCAATGCTGCTGACGAGATCGTCCAGGAATGTCTGGCGGGCCTGATCCGCATCCGCCGCAAGGGCGCCTTGCTGTCGTTCGCGGCGCCTCCCCTGCTTCGTGGCGGAGCAGTCGAAGACGAGGTGTTGCGACGGATCGAGAGCGGGCTTGGCCTGTCCCCGGGGCAGGTACTCGGCAGCCAATGGGTGGACAACGGACCCGGCTGGGTCGCCGTTCGGCTGGCCACGCGTGACGAGGTCCTGGCCATTCGCCCGGACTACGCGAAGCTCGACGGGCTCAACGTGGGCGTGGTCGCGCCCTGGCAAGGTCCCCAGGCGGAGGCGGATGTGGAAGTGCGCGCCTTCATGGGCGAGGAGCTCAATGAAGACCCCGTCACCGGCAGCCTCAACGCGAGCCTGGCGCAATGGCTGATCGGCACGGGAGTCATGCCCGGGCGCTACACGGCGAGCCAGGGCACGGCCTTGGGTCGCCGGGGGCGGATAAGCGTCGAGCAGATCGGCGGCGATATCTGGATCGGCGGTGAGGTGCAGCCGGGCATGTCGGGGCAGGTCGTGTTCTGAGCGGGACGGCGTACCCTGTCCTTCCCCATTACCTGGCCGACCTGGATCGGCGTCCGGCATTGGACGGAAATGCCTGCCCATGACAACGGGGCCGCCTTCCCTCTGGAAGCACCCTCCCTGCCCACCGGGCCCGCCCAGGCCCGGTGGCTCCGCCCTCCCCCTCACCAGTTGTGCGTATAGCTCGCCGTCAGCACCGTGCCCGGCGCCGGCAGGTGGCTGGTGTTGTTGTTGTTGCGCAGCAACTGGCTGTAGAGCGGGTAGTAGTCGCGGTTGAACAGGTTCTGGATGCCCAGGCTCAACTGGTCGTCGGGGGTGATGCGGTACTGGCTGACCAGGTCGACCGTGGTGTAGGTGCTGACCTGGCGCCGGCCGAAGCTTTCCACGCCGTCGAGACGGTAGTCCTTGGAGTCGAAGAAGGTGGCCTGCAGGCGGTTGTTCCAGTCGGCATCCGGCTTGTATTGCAGGTAGGCGGTCAGCTTCAGCGGCGGCACGCGGTAGCCGGTCATGTCCTGCCAGTCCTTGCCGTCCGGCTTCTCGCGTCCGCGCATCCAGGTGGCGCTGCCGCCCGCGCCCCAGACTTCGTCGTCGCTGAGCCAGTCGGCGCTGGCCTCGACGCCGTAGATGCGCTCCTTGGTGCGGGTGAGGATCAGGCCGTTGTTGAAGCTCTGCACGTCGCCCAGCTTGGAGGTGGTGTAGAACAGCGCCAGGCTGCCCAGGGTGTTGCCGCCGATGGCGCCACGCCAGCCGAGTTCGTAGTTGTTGGTCTTCACCGGTTCGAGGTTCGAGGAGCCGATATCGAAGCCACGGTGGGCGTTGCGCAGCTGGATGCCGACATCGGGCAGCTGGAAGCCCTGGCTGAAGGAGGCATAGATTTCCTGGCCAGCCACCGGCGAATAGACGATGCCGAGGTTCGACAGCACCGCGTCGTAGTCGAGGTCGCCGCCCTTGACGGTCACCGGCGAGGCGGCCTTGGACTCGGAGAGCGGGACGAAGTCGTCGAATTCGGCGGTGGAGTATTCGTAGCGCAGGCCGCCGTCGATCGACCAGTGTTCGTCGAAGCGATGCTGCAACTGGGCGAACGCGCCGGCGCTGCGGGTGCGTAGCGGCGGCATGTAGGTGAGCTTGCCGATCTTGTCGAAGACCAGCCCGCCGCTGGCGTCGTAGGCCGCCGGGTCGAACACGTCGAGCGGCATGTCGCTGCGTTCCTGGTTGTAGTCGCCGCCCCAGACCAGTTCGGTATTGCCGCTTTCGCCCAGCGGCGTGCGCAGGGTCAGGCGGCTGCCGAACACTTCGCTGTTCTGCATGATCTGGTCGACATTGCCGCCACGGGTGGAGACGGCGCGGGCGTCGAACGGAGTGAAGCGGGTGAAATAGTCGCGGTAGTAGAGCTGCGCGGAGAGCCGGCTGCCGAGGATGTCGAGGTTCTCGTACTCGAGGTTCGCCAGGGTGTTGCGGATGCGGTTCTGCTCGTCCAGCTCCAGGCCCTTGATCGCGTTGGCCGGGACCGAGCCCGGCGGCAGCTTGGCGACCCTCGGGTCGGTGGCGTAGTCGGTGTCCTGGCGGGCGTCGTAGTGGCTGAGGGCGAGCTGCACGCGCTGGTTCTCGTCGATGCGCAGGCCGAGCTTGCCGCCGATGTTGTAGACGTTCGAGTCGAACAGGTCGCCCTGGCTGGGTTCCGGGGCGATGCGGTCGCCATGGGCGTCGTAGGAAGCGCCGACGTGGCGGGTGCCGAAGTCGAACGAATAGTCGAGCGCCCCCAGGGAGCCGGCGAAGTATTGCTGGAACTGACCGCCGAGGCCATCGCTGCCCAGCCGGGTCAGCGGCGAGGTGGCGCTGAGACGGGTCTCCGCGCGGTTCTCGCCGCCGGCCGGACGGGTGGTGATGGAGATGATCCCGCCGGTGGCGCCACTGCCGTAGATGGCGCTGCTGCCACGGATGACCTCGATCCGCTCGATCAGCGCCGGGTCGATGTTGGCCAGGTTGCGCGAGGAGTCGCGGTTGGTGTTCAGCGGCACGCCATCGACCATCACCAGCATGCTGCGCCCGCGCAGGGTCTGGCCGTATTCGGTGATGGTGCGGCTGGAATCGGACATCCCCGGCACCGCCTTGGCCAGCACGGTGGCCAGGCTGTCGGAGCCCTGGCGCAGCTCCTCCAGTTGGGCATGCTCGATGACGGTGGACTGGCGCGTGGCGGAGACCAGGTCGCTGCTGGTGCGCGAGGCGGTGATTTCCATCTGCTCCATGTCCAGCGGTTCGCTGCGGGCTTGCGTAGCGGGCACGGCGGCTTCGCTGGCCGGAACGACGATGAAGGTATGTTCGTCCCTGGCCTGCGCCTTCAGGCCGCTATCCCTGAGCAACTGGCGCAATGCCTCTTCGGGGGTGAAACGCCCCTTCAGCGCGGGCGCCTGGCGGCCGGCGCCGAGATCGCCGGCGAAAAGGATCTGTACCGAGGATTGTTGCGCGAGGGCGTTGATCGCCTGGCCGAGCGGCGCGGCGGGCAGATCCACGTCGAGCTTTTCCTGGCCCTGGGCCGACACCGCCAGGAGCAGGCTGCTGGCGAGCAATGAAGGACGCAGGTGGCGACTGCGGAGGGAAAAATGCACGTCTCGATTTCCTATGCAGGTTGGCTTTTCCTGGATAGCCGCCACGGCGCGCGGGAAACCCTACCTGCGTCCGAGAATTATTTTCGCGTCGATTTGCGTTGGATCTCGACGCTGCCGTCCTCCTGCCGCGACACGGCCACGGGAAGGATGCTCGGCAGCAGGTCGAGCAGCCGGTCGGCGTTGTGCGCGGCGAAGACGCCGGTCAGCCGGAGGGAGGCCAGGCTGGGGTCGTCCAGGAGAATGGGCGCCTTGCGATAATGGCGCAGCAGCGCGACGGCTTCGCCCAGGGGCGTGCGCTCGAAGACCAGGCGGTCGTCTTTCCAGGCCATCGCCGTGGCGGCATCGACCTTGGCCAGCGGCATCAGTTGCCCGCCAATGGCATCGACCTGCTGGCCCGGCAGGAGCACGACTGGCGCTTGCGCCGTAGCCGAGGTGCCGACCTCCACCCGGCCACGCTCCAGGGTCACGCGGACATCGTCGTCCAGGCGGCGCACGTTGAACCGGGTGCCGAGCACGCGGATGTCGGTCGAACCCACGGACACCACGAAGCGCCGATAGCGCGCCGGGGATACCTCGAAAAGCACCTGCCCCGCGCGCAACGCGACCCGGCGGCTGAGCGGGTGCCAACTGACCTCGATCTGGCTGCCGCTGTCGAGCAGGAGCTGGCTGCCGTCGGCCAGGGTTACGTCGCGCCGCTCACCGATGGCGGTGGCGAAGCGCTCGCGCTTGTAGGCCGGGTCCAGCCAGGCCAGGGCGCCGATGGCCAGCGCCAGCAATAGCGCGACGCCGGCCGCCTTGCTTGCCTTGCGCGATTTCGGCCGGGAGGGCGGCAGCGGGAACAGATCCTTCAGCGCGTCGCGATGGCGCTCCAGGGCGTCGTCCAGCGGAACCTGCCCATTCCGTTTCGAGGGCTGGGTCATGGCCGTGCCTCGCCGCGGCCGAGCCGTTCCCGGCAGGCCGCCAGTCCGAGGCGCAGGTGCTTTTCCACGGTCTTGACGGAGATGCCGAGGCGGTCGGCGACTTGCGCCTGGGGAACTTCGTGGATCTTGTGCATGACGAAAACGGCCTGGCAGCGAGGAGGAAGCGTGGCGATGGCGTCGACCAGTGCCTGGAACTCGCGCTCGGCCTCATGGCGACCCATGGGCGTCGCCGCCATGCAGGCGACTTCCGGAAGCTCGGCGACGGCTTCCACCCAGGCGGTTCGACGACGGTCGCTACGATAGCGGCTCACGGCGGCGTCGTGGGAGATTTTCCGCAGCAGGGCCAGGGGCGTGTGCACGTCCTCCTTCTCGTCGCGTTCGAGCAACTGCACGCACACGTCGTGCACCACTTCGCGCGCCATGCCCCGGTCGCCGAAGCGCCGGCGAACATGGTCGACCAGTTCCTCGTAGTGACGAACCAGTGTGGACAACAGCGTCGGCTTGGCGGGATCGAACGGCACGATGCACCCAGGAAAGGAGCCTGGCTCCGAAGAATGGGGGTCGAGTGTAAATGAGAAACAGTCGCAGATGAAAGACCGGTCATCGTCAGGGATTGCCTGGGTTGGCGTGCGTAGCGGGCAGGTGGCTTTCGCCCGACCGCGCAACTGCCGAGCCAGGGCGGAGAGGGATCCCCTTTTCGCCCCGCTACTCAACCCCCCGGCCTTGCCGGGGGGCACCGCCTCCGTCGGTTATCGGTGTCTGCGTGCGTATTCCGCCTCGAACAGTGACAGGGCGTCGCTGAGCAACGACAGCAGGGAACCGGTGATGCGGCAGATGCTTTCGCCGGGCTCTTCGGTTTCGTCGAACAGGTCGAGGACGCTCAGCGTTCCGATCGCCGACTCCAGCCGGCGGCGGGCGGTGTAGAACAGGTCTTCGCTGGCTGCGCTGCTGTCCAGGTAGAGGGTGGCGCAACCGGGGTGCTGGTTGCATTGCGAGGTGCGTCGCAGGGGGATGAAGGTGGAAGGGGACTGTGCGGTTATTGCGGGATTCGACGTATCATCGGCCTTAGCCATGGGTCAGCTCCTTGATTAGCTGGTCTCTGGTTAGCGGGTCGTAGGTGTTCCTGCACCTGCGGCCCGCGTCTTTTCTGCCCCCAAGAAAACAGATGGAGTTGGCGACCCCTCCATCTTCCTCCTACTGGTTTTTTATCCAATTCCTGGGCGTCTGAGAGAGGCTGCGGAAAAGTCTGGGGGAGGTGTCCGGCGTTTCCAGGGCATGTCATCCGCCGCTGTCACGGGTATGTGGCGGATAACCGCCAGGCGGTTATTCGCCCTACGGGGTCGGGCCTCAAGCGGGCAGCGCGGGGTCGTTTGTCTGCGCGTAGCGCGGTGGGGGGCTGGGCAACCGGCACGACCCTGTTGACCCTTCCTGACCACCCCGTCAACCCGTAAACTACGCGGTTCCCCTGCCCAGACAAGGACTGCCGTGAACAGCCCCGCCCTGCCCCTTTCCCGTGGCTTGCGCATCCGCGCCGAACTCAAGGAACTGCTGACCCTCGCCGCGCCGATCATGATCGCGCAACTGGCGACCACCGCCATGGGCTTCGTCGATGCGGTGATGGCCGGGCGCGCCAGTCCGCACGACCTGGCAGCGGTGGCGCTGGGCAACTCCATCTGGATCCCGATGTTCCTGCTGATGACCGGCACCCTGCTCGCCACCACGGCCAAGGTCGCCCAGCGCCATGGCGCCGGCGACCAGCCCGGCACCGGGCCGCTGGTGCGCCAGGCGCTGTGGCTGGCGCTGCTGATCGGACCGCTGTCGGGGGCGGTGCTGTGGTGGTTGTCGGAGCCGATCCTCGGCTTGATGAAAGTGCGCCCGGAACTGATCGGGCCGAGCCTGCTGTACCTCAAGGGCATCGCCCTGGGCTTCCCGGCGGCGGCGCTGTACCACGTACTGCGCTGCTACACCAACGGCCTGGGACGGACCCGGCCGAGCATGGTGCTGGGGATCGGCGGGCTGCTGCTGAACATCCCGATCAACTACGCGCTGATCTACGGCCACTTCGGCATGCCGAAGATGGGTGGCCCCGGCTGCGGCTGGGCCACCGGCTCGGTGATGTGGTTCATGTTCCTCGGCATGCTGTTCTGGGTGAACAAGGCCTCGATCTACCGCGCCAGCCAGTTGTTCTCGCGCTGGGAGTGGCCGGATCGCGCGACCATCGGCCCGCTGGTGGCGGTCGGCCTGCCGATCGGCATCGCGGTGTTCGCCGAGTCGAGCATCTTCTCGGTGATCGCCCTGCTGATCGGCGGGCTCGACGAGAACGTGGTGGCCGGCCACCAGATCGCCCTGAACTTCAGCGCGCTGGTGTTCATGATTCCCTATTCGCTGGGGATGGCGGTGACCGTGCGGGTCGGCCACAACCTCGGCGCCGGCCTGCCGCGCGACGCGCGCTTCGCCGCCGGCGTGGGGATGGCCGCGGCGCTGGGCTACGCCTGCGTCTCGGCGAGCCTGATGTTGTTGCTGCGCGAGCAGATCGCCGCGATGTATTCGCCGGACCCGGCGGTGATCGCCATCGCCGCCTCGCTGATCGTGTTCTCCGCGCTGTTCCAGTTCTCTGACGCCCTGCAGGTCACCGCCGCCGGGGCCCTGCGCGGCTACCAGGACACCCGGGTGACGATGATCATGACCCTGTTCGCCTACTGGGGCATCGGCCTGCCGGTGGGCTACAGCCTCGGCCTCACCGACTGGTTCCAGGAACCCACCGGACCGCGCGGCCTGTGGCAAGGCCTGGTGGTGGGCCTGACCGGCGCGGCGATCATGCTCTGCATCCGCCTGGCGCGCAGCACGCGGCGCTTCATCCGCCAGCACGAGCGCCTGCAGCGGGAGGACGCGGAGGCCGCCTCAGTCCTTGGCCGGTAGCGCCGGGGCGGCGACACGCGACTTGACGCTGAGGGTAGTGCCGACCGAGGCGAGGATGATCGCGCCGATGGCCAGCCATTGGGTCGGGCTCAGCCGCTCGCCGAGGAACAGCAGCCCGGAGAGCGCGCCGAAGGCCGGCTCGATGCTCATCAGGGTGCCGAAGGTGCGCGCCGGCAGGCGGGTCAGCGCGACCATTTCCAGGGTGTAGGGCAAGGCCGTGGAGAGCACCGCGACGCCCAGCGCCAACGGGATCAGCGCCGGGTCGAGGAGGTCGGCGCCGGCGTGGGCGACGCCGATCGGCACAACCAGGATCGCCGCCACCAGCACCCCCAGCGCGGCGCCCTGGGCGCCATGGTCGGCGCCGGCGCGCTGGCCGAAGAGGATGTACAGCGCCCAGCACACGCCGGCACCGAGGGCATAGGCGGCGCCGACCAGGTCGAGCGGCTCGGCGCTGTTGCCCAGCGGCAGCAACAGCCAGATGCCGAACACCGCCAGGCCGATCCAGAGGAAGTCCAGCAGGCGCCGCGAGGAGAGGATCGCCACCAGCAGCGGCCCGGTGAACTCCAGGGCCACCGCGATGCCCAGCGGCACGGTGCGCACCGAGAGATAGAACAGCAGGTTCATGCCGCCCAGGGCGATGCCGTAGACCACCACCGAGCGCAGCGATTGCAGGCTCAGGCGCTTGCGCCAGGGACGCAGGAGCAGCAGCAGGATCAGCGCGGCGAAGAACAGCCTTAGGGCCGTGGTGCCCTGGGCGCCGACCAGGGGGAACATGCTTTTCGCCAGGGAGGCGCCGCTCTGGATCGAGGCCATGGCGATCAATAGCAGGCCGACCGGCAACAGCGTTCCGGCGAGGCCGCGGGAGGTGGAGGTCATGGAAGAGGTCCGGCAGTGGGAAGCAGCCCGATGGACTGCGGGAAACGGGATGTGCACTATAATGCGCAAAACCGCGACAGTGAGCAATATATTGCCCAACCCTACCGAACGCCCCAGCGTCCTCGAACATGTCTCCGGCAACGTCCGCCGCCTGCGCCTGCAAGCCGGCCTCAGCCAGGAAGCGCTGGCCCGCGCGGCCAGTGTCAGCCGGCGGATGCTGGTGGGCATCGAGAGCGGCGACGTCAATGTCAGCCTGTCGACCCTCGACCGTATCGCCGCCGCCCTCGGCGTGCTGTTCCCCGACCTGGTCCAGGCACCGGCCACCGACCGCTCGCGGATCAATGCGGTGGCCTGGGTCGGCCACCACCCCGAGAGCCGCGCCACCCTCCTCGCCAGCGCACCGGCGCGGCGCGAGGTGGAACTCTGGGCCTGGTCGCTGGGACCGGGCGAGCGCTACGTATCGGAACCCGACGCCGCCGGCTGGCGGGAGATGGTTCTGGTCATCGAAGGTCGCCTGCGCCTGGAACTGGCCGACGGCGAACGGCGCATCGAGGCCGGCGACTTCCATGCCTTCGCCAGCGACCAGCCGTACGCCTACGTCAACGACGGCGACGAGGTGGTGCGTTTCACCCGCAACGTGGTGAGCTAGGCTCTAGCCTCGAGCCAGCCTTCCAGAGGAGACCGCGATGAGCGCACGCGTACGACCCTTCCTGATGTTCCAGGGGGTCCAGGCCGAGGCGGCCATGAACTTCTACCTGTCGCTGTTCGACGACGCCGAGATCCTCCAGATCCAGCGCTACGGCGCCGAGGGGCCGGGCCCGGAGGGCTCGGTGCTGAAGGCGCTGTTCCGCCTCGGCGACCAGAGCGTGCATTGCATCGACAGCCATGTGCGGCACGCCTTCGATTTCACCCCGGCGTTCTCCTTCTTCGTCGACTGCGAGAGCAACGCGCAGATCGAGCGCCTGGCCGAGGCCCTGAGCGACGGCGGCAAGGCCCTGATGCCGCTCGGCGACTACGGCTTCAGCCAGCGTTTCGCCTGGCTGGCCGACCGCTTCGGGGTGTCCTGGCAGCTCAATCTGGCCTGAGCCCGGCAGTTGCCGTCAGGCTTCCTGGAGGACTTCCTGGCACACATCGATCCACTGCGCATCCACCAGCTCGGCCATCCGTTGCGGGGCGATGCGGACCGCGCTGTGCACCGCCCCGGCGGCCGGAAGCACTTCGTCGAAGGCTTGCAGCGAGACATCGCAGTACACCGCCAGCGGCGTCGCCAGGCCGAACGGGCAGACTCCGCCGACCGGGTGCCCGGTCAGCTCGACCACGTCCTCGGCGCCGAGCATCTTCGCCTTGCCGCCGAAGGCGGCCTTGATCTTGCGGTTGTCCAGCCGCGCGTCGCCGCGCGCCACTACCAGTACGGTGCGCTCGCCGACCCGCAGCGACAGGGTCTTGGCGATGCGCCCCGGCTCCACGCCATGGGCCTCGGCGGCCAGGGCGACGGTGGCGGTGCTGGTTTCCAGCTCGATGATGCGCAGGTCCGGGGCTTTCTCGGCGAAGAACCGCCGGACGGATTCGAGGCTCATGGGGTGGGCTCCTTGGCGAAAACCCACGAACCTATGCAAGCGCGCCGAGGCTGTCCAGCACCGCGCGCTCAGGCGAAGCGCACGCAGTAGATAGGCGGCAGGTTGGCGGAGAGCTGCTGCCAGTCCTCCCCGCCGTTCTCGCTGAGCCACAGGCCGCCGGTGGTCGAGCCCATGGCCAGGCGCTCGCCGCTGGGGTCGATGTCCAGGCCGTGGCGGTAGACCAGGTCGTAGGCCGGGCCATCGGGCAGGCCGCGCTCGAGGGTCTCGAAGCTGTGGCCACCGTCCCGGGTGCGGGTGACCACGAAACGGGCGTCCCTGGGAATGCGGCATTCGTCCTTGGTCGCCGGGACGAACCAGGCCGTGTCCGGCTGCCGCGGATGCACGGCGACGGCGAAGCCGAAGCTGGACGGCTCGGCGACCACGCCCTGCCAATGCAGGCCGCCGTCGCTGGAACGGAAGATGCCGTTGTGGTGCTGCACCCAGAGGAACTCCGGGCGCGCCTGGCACTGCACCAGGCGGTGCGGGTCCTGGATCGCCGCCTCCTCGCTCTGCTCCGGCGGCATGTAGTCGGCGCGCATGCCTCTGGTGGTGCAGGTCCAGCTGCGGCCGTCGTCGTGGCTCTGCCAGACGCCGCCGCAGGACACCGCGACGGTGAGGTGGCGACTGTCGCGTGGGTCGACGCAGATGGAATGGATGCCGGGATGGTCGTAGCCGCCGCCGAACCACTGGGCGCGTTCGGGTCGTTCCCAGAGTTCGCGGTTGAGGCGCCAGCTGGCGCCACGGTCGTCGGAACGGAACAGGCCGCCGGGGATGGTTCCGGCCCACAGCGTGCCGGGCCGGTCGGCGCCGCCTGGCTCGAGGATCCACAACTGCTGTAGCGACCAGGGTGGCTCCGCCGCCTGGCCTTCCAGCGGTTCGGCCGCTGGCGGCTGCGGCGGATAGACCGGCACCGCGCATTCCATCCAGTCCGTCGCGCCGGCGTCGCGACGCCACAGCTTGACGCCGAAATGGCCGAGGTTCAGCGCCGCGTAGAGCGCGCCGTCGCGCGGGTCGGCGAGGAGCATGCTCAGCGGCTCGCCGAGGAAGTGGCTGGCCATCGGCAGCCACTGGCCCGCCGCGTTGCGCCGCAGCTCGAACAGGCCCTTGCGGGTGCCGACATAGAGTCGCTCGTTCACCGGATGTCCTCCTCTGTTGGTCAACCGCCGCTCAGCGCCTGCACCACGTAGATCTCGCTATCGTCTTGGAGCGGATCGCCCAATCCCCGGCGATCGCGGACCTGCACGCCATCGACGAACAGCGCCACATGCCGGCGCAGACTGCCCTGGTCGTCGAGCAGGTAGCCGCGCAAGCGCGGCTCGCGGGCGAAGGCCGCCTGCAAGGCGGCGGCGACGGTGGCGGCGCCGACGTCCAGCGCGGGCATGGCGACGTGCCGCTGGATGGCCGGGGCGAAGACGATACGGGGCATGCCGAGGCTCGCGGAAATGGCTCTGCCGGAACAGTGTAGAAGCCCTGCAGGCCACGGCTGGCGCGGCCCGCCCAGCGGTCGGCACACTCCGCAGCGACGCTCGTCGGCCATCCCGGCCGCTCGGCGCGGGCCTCCTATACTGCCCCGGCCAGCGAAAAAACCGCCGTCGCCTGTCGATCCGCCGGCCTGCCGTTCGACCAGTTCGGGAGGCGGGCCAGAACGGGCCGTCATTGCGCAGAACAACAAGGAGAACGCAGATGAGATTCATGGTGATCGTCAAGGCCACTCAGGCTTCCGAAGCCGGCGAGATGCCCAGCGAGGAACTGCTCGCGGCGATGGGCCGCTATAACGAGGAACTGGTCAAGGCCGGGGTGATGCTCGCCGGCGAAGGGCTACAGCCCAGCGCCAAGGGCGCCCGGGTGCGTTTCTCCGGCAACGCGCGGACGGTGATCGACGGCCCCTTCGCCGAGACCCGCGAGCTGATCGCCGGTTTCTGGATGTTCCAGGTGGCCTCCCTGGAAGAGGCCATCGAGTGGGTCAAGCGATGCCCGAACCCATTCGACGGCGAATCCGAGATCGAGATCCGCCAGGTCTTCGAGGCCGAGGACTTCGGCGAGGAGTTCACCCCGGAACTGCGCGAGCGCGAGGAGCGCCTGCGCGCCGAGCTGGAAAAACGCAACTGAACCGCCCCGCACTCCGCCAAGAACGAGGAAAGCGCCATGCAAATCGTCCCCTACCTGATCTTCAACGGTAATTGCCGGGAGGCCTTCAGCTGCTACCACCAGCACCTGGGCGGCACCCTGGAGGCCATGCTGCCGTTCGGCGACAGCCCCGAGTGCGGCGACATCCCGGCCGACTGGAAGGACAAGATCATGCACGCACGGCTGGTGGTCGGCAGCTTCGCCCTGATGGCCTCGGACAATCACCCGGCCTATCCCTACGAAGGCATCAAGGGCTGTTCCATCAGCCTCAACGTCGACAGCAAGGCCGAGGCCGAGCGCCTGTTCAACGCCCTCGCCGAGGGCGGCTCGGTCCAGATGCCGCTGGGCCCGACCTTCTGGGCGGCGAGCTTCGGCATGTTCACCGACCGCTTCGGCGTGGCCTGGATGGTCAACTGCGAGCAGGACCGGTAGCGTCCGCTACGCGGGCCCGCCGCCAGGTGAATCGGCGGCGGGCCCGCGTTCCACTGTGCGCGAGTCGCGATCGATAGACGCACTGCTGCGATAATTTAGGTTGCATTTTAAAACCAAAATTCCTAGCCTCCGCTTTAGTTTCATATTGAAACCTTACGGAGCGCTTCGCATGCCATCCTCGCCATCCTCCCTCCCCTCCGCGCTGGTGCTGCTGTTCGCCGTCGCCTGCGGTCTCAGCGTGGCCAACGTCTATTACGCCCAGCCGCTGCTGGACGTCCTCGGTGCCGAGTTCGCCATCGGCCAGGCCGGGGTCGGCCTGCTGTTCGGCGCGACCCAGGCCGGTTGCGCCCTGGCGCTGCTGCTGGTGGTGCCGCTGGGCGACCTGCTGGAGCGGCGCCGGCTGATGTTCGTCCAGCTCCTGCTGCTGGTGCTGTCGCTGCTGCTGGTGGGCTTCGCCGGCGATACCCTCGGCCTGGCGCTGGGGCTGCTCGGACTGGGCCTGCTCGGCACCGCCATGACCCAGGGACTGCTGGCCTACGCCGCGGCGCTGGCGGCGCCTGGCGAGCGCGGGCGGGTGGTCGGCGCGGCGCAGGGCGGCGTGGTGATCGGCCTGCTGCTGGCGCGCAGCCTGGCCGGGCTGCTCGCCGACCTCGGCGGCTGGCGCAGCGTCTACCTGGTCTCGGCAGCGAGCATGGGCGGGCTCGGCCTGCTGCTCTGGCGGGTACTGCCGGCGGCGCCGAGCAACGAACTGGGGCTGACCTACCGGCAACTGCTCGGCTCGATGTTCGACCTGCTGGCGAGCCAGCGCGTGCTGCAGGTGCGCGGCCTGCTCGGGCTGTTGATGTTCGCCGCCTTCGGGGTGTTCTGGAGCAGCCTGGTATTGCTGCTCGGCGCGCCGCCGCATTCGCTGTCGCACAGCGCCATCGGCGCCTTCGGCCTGGTCGGCGCGCTCGGCGCGCTGGGCGCGGCGCGGGCCGGCAGCCTGGCCGATCGCGGCCACGCCCAGGCGCTCAGCGGCGGCGCCCTGCTGCTGTCCTGGCTGCCGCTCGCCCTCGGCGCGCATTCGCTGGCGGCGCTGATTCTCGGCGTGCTGCTGCTCGATCTCGCCGGCCAGGCGATCCATGTGCTCAACCAGAGCCTGGTCTTCGCCATCGACCCGCGCGCCCACAGCCGCCTGGTGGGTTGCTACATGCTGTTCTACGCCGCCGGCAGCGGCCTCGGCGCCAGCGCCGGCACCGCCATGTACGCCTGGGCCGGCTGGGACGCGGTGAGCCTGCTCGGCGCGGCGATCAGCCTGGCGGCCCTGGCGTTCTGGTGGTTCACCCGTGGCGTTGGCGGCGAAGCGCGTACGGCCTGCGCCAACGGCGCCTGAGCCGGCTTCAATCGAGTTCGCGCAGGCGCTGCTCGATGAAGCGCCGCTCCGGCTCCTGGCGCGCCAGGGCCAGCGCCGCGCGGTAGGCCTCGCGGGCCTCGCGGCGGCGACCGAGACGGCGGCAGAAGTCGGCACGCGCCGAGTGCGCCAGGTGGTAATCGGCCAGTTCACCTCGCGCCAGCAACGCATCGACCACGGCCAGCCCGACCTCGACGCCATCGCGCATGGCCAAGGCCACGGCGCGGTTGAGTTCGACCACCGGCGACGGCACCAGGTACAGCAGCGCGTCGTAGAGGGCGACGATCCGTGCCCAGTCGGTGTCCTCGGCGCGCGGCGCCTGGGCATGTACCGCAACGATCGCCGCCTGCAGGGTGTAGGGCCCGACGCGGCGGCTGGCCAGGGCCCGCTCGACCAGGCCGAGCCCCTCGACGATCAGTCCACGATCCCACAGAGCGCGGTCCTGCTCGTCGAGCCGCACCAGTTCGCCGCTGGCCGAGATCCGCGCCTGGCGCCGCGAGTCGTGCAGCAACATCAGGGCGAGCAGGCCGAGGGCCTCGGGGTCGGGCAGCAGCTCGACCAGCAGGCGGCCGACGCGGATCGCCTCGCCGCTGAGATCGGCGCGGGTCAGGCTGGCGCCGGTGGAGGCCGAGTAGCCCTCGTTGAACACCAGGTAGATCACTTGCAGGACGTTGCCCAGCCGCTCGGGGAGCTCCTCCAGGGTCGGTACCTGGTAGGGAATCCGGGCCTCGCGGATCTTGTTCTTGGCCCGCACGATGCGTTGGGCGATGGCGCTGGGCGCGGCGAGGAAGGCGCGGGCGATCTCCTCGGTGCGCAGGTCGCAGACCTCGCGCAGGGTCAGCGCCACCTGTGCCTCGGGGGTCAGCGCCGGGTGGCAGCAGGTGAAGATCAGGCGTAGCCGGTCGTCTTCCACCGCATCGCCCTCCTCCGCCGGCGCCTCGGCCTGCTCTTCCAGTTGCTCGGCGAGCAGTCGCTGCGAGGCGTCGAAGCGCGCTCGCCGGCGCAGGTTGTCGATGGCCTTGAAGCGCCCAGCGGAAACCAGCCAGGCGCGCGGGTTGCGCGGGATACCGTCGCGCGGCCACTGCTCGACGGCGGCGATGAAGGCGTCGTGCAAGGCCTCCTCGGCCAGCTCGAAATCGCCGAGCAGGCGGATCAGGGTCGCCAGCACGCGCCGCGACTCCTCGCGGTACAGCGCCTCGATGCGGCTGCGCAACGGCTCGCCGTGCTCCCTCAATGGCTGGCCTGCGCGTGGCAGCAGGCGCTTTTCGGCGCCTCGTCGTAGCGGTCGTGGTGACGCAGCCAGTCCATGATCGCGTCCTCGTTGCGCCCCTTGGGCGTCAGGTCGAGGAAGGTGTAGGTGGTGAGCAGGATGTCGAGGCCGCGCGCATAGGCCGAATAGGTGTGGAACACCTCGCCCGCCGGATTGCGCAGGAACACGCTGGCACCCGGCATTTCCTCGCCGGCGTCGGGGGTCGGCTGGTAGTTGTAGTCGACGCTGCCGGCGGCCAGTTGCGCCTTGTCGAAGGACACCCCGAAGTCACGGTTGAAATCGCTGCCGTACGAGGAGTACCAGTCGAAACGCCAGCCCATGCGCCGGCGGAACGCCTGGAACTCTTCCAGGGGCGCGCGCGATACCGCCACCAGGCTGACGTCGTGGTGCGCCAGGTGCCGGTTGGCGCCGTCGATGTGGTCGGCGAGGAACGAACAGCCGACGCAGCCTTCGCTCCAGCCCGGCGCGAACATGAAGTGGTAGACGATTAGCTGGCTATTGCCGCCGAACAACTCGTCCAGCGAACGCTCACCGCGCTCGCCCTGGAAGCGGTAGTCCTTGTCCACCCTGACCCAGGGCAGCTCGCGTCGTTCGGCGGCGACCTGGTCGCGCAGGCGGGTGAGTTGCTTTTCCCGCGCCAGCAGGCGGCGACGGGCGTCCAGCCATTGTTCCCGGCTGCTCACCGGGTGGTCCTGCAAAGAAGGATTCATTGCCGATTCTCCACGGAAATTCTCGGTTTTCCAGCCTGCCCGGGGTCGTTCCGCCAGCGGCGCCGGCGCCCGGTCGCCAGGGCGAAGCCGGCCAGCGAAGCGCCGCCGGCGCACAGCAGGGACAGGGATGCGATGCACAGGGGGCACATGCTTCACCTCCGGCGCCGGGCGCCCTCACTCCCATTCCTTGACCGGTCGCACCTCGACGCAGCCGAGCCGTCCCGGCGGAATCTTCGCGGCGATCTGCAGGGCCTGGTTGAGGTCGCGCGCCTCGATCAGGTAGAAGCCGCCGAGTTGCTCCTTGGTCTCGGCGAACGGCCCGTCGGTCATCGCCAGCCGCCCGCCCTGGTGGCGCAGGGTGGTGGCGGTTTGCACCGACTGCAGGGCGTGCGAGGCGATGTAGTGGCCGGCCTTGCCCAACTGGTCGGAGTAGGTCATGCACTCGTCGACGATGGCGGCAAGCTCCTCGGCCGGCACGGCGGCCAGCTTCGCTTCGTCGAAATAGATCAGGCAGAGGTATTTCATGGCGGTGGGCTCCTGGTGCGGATCGACGATCCGTTCGTTCGGTAGTCGCCCGGCGAGGGCGCCTTTCGACAGTGGCGGGGAAAAAAGCCCGCGGCGCGGACGAACGGTCGGCGCTCGCCGTGGAACGCCGCCGACCGCAGCACAAGCCTAGACCCGCCCGACCACCGGGCGCGGGCCGTCGGTCAGGGCTGACGCGGTGCGTAGGGATTCAGGCGGGGATCGCGCAGCGGGCTTTCCCGGGTCGGCCCGGGATCGTCCTGGCGCAGGCGGAGACTGCCGTTGCCGATCTTCAAGCCGTCCTTGGTCGTCGCCTCCCCGTCGGCGCTGGCCGCGTCGCTGCCCGGCAGGTCCGGCTCGGCGGCCTCCGGTTGCGGCTGTGGCGCGCTGCCCATGGGCAACGGCGCGACCGGCGGCGCGGCGGGCAACGCTGCCGGCAGCTCGTCCGGCAGGGGCGCGGCGAGGGTCGGTTGGCCCAGGCCGGCGAGCACCATGGCCAGGAGCAGGAAAAGCACACGCGACATGACAAAGCCTCGATAGGCCTCGGGACTTCCACCATAGCCGCGCAACGGCCCCGGCGAGCGAAGTACGGACCGGTGGCATCGCGCATTGGAAAAAGGGAACTCCTGGAATTGTTCGATAGGACCCTGGCCACCTCCGTCAGCTGTCAATCGACTTTTCGAACAACGCGCCCGCCCCCTATTAGAACAGCGCAAAAAAACTCGATCAAAAGTACAGCCTGAGCATGAGGTCGCGGATATAACCTGAAATCGAATTGCGCCCCGGCGTAGTTGCTCCGGTAACACTTCGCAGACGCAGGAGTCGAACGCCACCGAAAAGAAGATAGCACTTGCCAGAGAAACTTCCGCAGGACCCAACGAACATCCCGGCACGCACTCGCCTCGCCATCTTTCTTCCATTCAAAGACCCGCCCACATGTAAATGAGTGGAGTAGCCAATGACGCTATTGGATATCGAAAAGCTGCTGGACATGACTCACCACATGTCGGTGCACATTCCCATCGAACTGATCATTTCCTGGGAGCAGAGCGAAGAGGCCTGGAGTGTGAAAGACAACTGTCTCAACTTCGTCTATGTCAATCGTCGCTATACCGAACTGATCACCCCGCGGTTCGGCCAGAAGAACTCCCTGCTGTCCCCCTTCAGTGCCAGCATCGAAGAGCACGACAAGCTGGTCATCCAGACCGGCAAGCGCATCGAGGCCCTGGCGCTGCTCAGGCCGGACGATCATCCGGCGCCCTGCTGCCTGTATTTCGAACGCATGCCGCTGTATGACCGGCGCGGCAATCGCACCGGGGTGATCGCCCATGCCAAGACCCTGACCTCGGTCGCCCCGCGCGGCTTCATCGCCACCGACGGCATCGGTACCTTCACCTTCACGCCCCCCTCGGAGTTGTTCACCTCGCGCGAATGGGACGTGATCTACCTGCTGCTTTCCGGTCTCTCGGAAAAAGAAATAGCCGAACAGATCAGCCGCTCCCTGAGTACCGTCAAGTTTCACAAGAGCAACATCTTCCAGAAGGTCGGTTGCAGTTGCATCGGCGCCTTCAAGGCACTCGCCCGGCAAAAGAAGTGGAACTTCTATATCCCGCCGACCTTCGCCAGCGCCAAGTACATCATCAATCACTAGTCGCGCCTCGCGAGAGCCTTCGGCGTGCCGGGCGACGCTTTTGCCGGCGAAACCGAGCGGTTCGAATGGACAAGGACAACAGCATGTCTCGAAACAATCCTTCGCGTCATTCAATACTCGTCACTTCCAACATAAACGCGGCCAATGATGCGAATCGTCTTTCCGAGCTTTGTCGACAACTGGAAATACGCGGCTATCGACTCTTCCAGGCGCCAAGCCGCAAGGTCGCCCTGGATTTTCTCGGCAACGCCGCGCACCCCGCCGGCATCCTCCTGCTCGTCGCGGAGCCGACAGGCGAGAACGAAGCCGCACAATTAGCGGCGCTCGATGACTTCCGCCAGGTCGCGCCGTCCATCCCGCTGTTCCTGTTGTTTCGTCAACTGCGCATCGAGCAGTTGTCCAGCCAGCTACTGGACGAGGTCCAGGGATGCTTCAACCTGGCCGCCGGCCCCGCACGCTTCATCGCCGAGCGCATCGACAGCGACCTGCGTGAATGGCGCGCCCCGGCGGGCCCCAGGCGGCTGCGCGACTATGCCCCGCCGGTCCCGCGCACGCCGGTGAGCGCCCGCTACAACGGCCGCGCACGCCTCGATCTGGCGCCGGCCAAGCAGTGGCGGATCGGCTCGGAGAGCACCGCGGAGCACCTGGCGACGCCGCTGAACGACCTCTCCACGGCCTACCGCAAGACGTCCGCAGGAGCCCCGGCGGCGCACGCCGGCGACATCGCCGAGGCCTTTCGCCGGGCGCTCTGGGAAGCCGCCGCGCGGCTCGCCAGGGAGGATGGCGATACGTGGTTCTTCGAGATACTGCGGGGCAACCCGGGGCCTGGCATCGAGGCCGGCCGGGAGACGCCGGCGAAGCGCTGGCACGGGCTCGCCGAGACACTCGACAGCAGTCCTCTGCTGGACCCGCTGCGCGTCGCCCTGAGCGCCCCCGGCCTCGATTCGCGCGGTCGCCCGGCCAGCTTCGGAGTACCCGCCGCGGTGGTCTGCCGCTACCTGCGCCGGCACGGCATCGCCCCGTTGCGCACCGGCGACTATCGCTTCCTGCTGCTGTTTCCCCAGGGCGCCAGGGCGGAACACGCGCAGCCGCTGGTGGACAGGCTGTGCGAATTCAAACGCCGGCACGACGACAATGCGCCGCTGAAGCAGGTGTTGCCGGAGTTGCTCGACAGCTCGCCGCTGTACCGCTACATCGGCCTGCGCGAACTCTGCGCGATGATCCACGAAGCCAGCCTGCGGCTGCACCTGACCGCCCTCGCCGACGCCGCCGCCAGGGCTGCCGGCCACGCCGCGCTGGCGCCGGCCACGGTCTATGGGCACCTGGTCAGGGACGAAACCGAAGCGGTGGCGATCGACAGGCTCGGCGGCCGTGTGGTCGCCAGCCTGGTCGGCGTCCATCCGGCGGCCGCGCCGCTGCTGTTGCCCGGCGAACGGGTGGCCGATGAATCGCCGGCGCTGATCGACTACCTGCTGGCCTTGCAGGCCTTCGGCGAGCACTTTCCCGGTTTCGCTCCCGAGTTGCAGGGCATCGAGATCGATGAGCGCGGCCGCTACCGGGTCCGTTGCGTCAGGCCGGCCGCCCTCGCCCGCGGCTCCGGCCTGCGCCTGGCCACGCGCCGGCCGGACTGAGGCGCGCCGTTCAGCGTAGCGCCTTGCTCAACTGGCCACGGTGCTTGAGTTCCAGGCGCTGGACGAAGGCCTGGAGGATGCGCCGGTAGAGTTCGTCGCCGAGCTGGCCGTCCTCGACGCCGGCATCGATATTCGGGTTGTCGTTGACCTCGATGACCAGCACCTTGTCGCCGGCCTGCTTCAGGTCCACCCCGTAGAGGCCGTCGCCGATCAGCCCGGCGGCCTCCAGGGCCAGCTCCAGCACCGCCGGCGGCACCTGCTCCAGCGGCACGGCGCGGCACTCGCCGTTGACGTCCTGGCCGTCGGCCTTGTGGTTGTAGATCTGCCAGTGGCCGCGCGACATGAAGTACTGGCAGGCGTACAGCGGTTGGCGGTCGAGCACGCCGATGCGCCAGTCGTACTCGGTGTAGAAGAACTCCTGGGCCAGCAACAGGACCGAGCGCTCGAACAGCTCGCTCGCCGCCGCCAGCAGTTCGCTGTCGTCGTTGACCTTGACCACGCCACGGGAGAAGCAGCCATCGGGAATCTTCAGCACCAGCGGGAAGCCCAGGCGCCGGGCCACCCGCTGCCAGTCCTGCGGGCGTTCCTTGTAGAGGATCTCGGTGAGCGGCATGCCCAGTTGCCGGCAACCAAGCAGGTCGGCCAGGTAGACCTTGTTGGTGCAGCGCAGGATCGATGCCGGGTCGTCCATCACCACCAGGCCTTCGCGCTCGGCCTTCTCGGCGAAGCGATAGGTATGGTGGTCGACCCGGGTGGTCTCGCGGATCAGCAGGGCGTCGAACTCGGCCAGGCGCGCGTAGTCCTTGCGTCCGATCAGTTCGACGTCGATGCCGAGGCTGGCGCCGACCCGTACGAAGTTGGCCAGCGCCTGCGGGTTGGACGGCGGCAGCGCTTCGTCGGGATCGTGGAGGATCGCCATGTCGTAGCGTGCCACCCGCCGCGAACGCGGCATGCGCCAGGCGCGCCGGCTGAAACCGTCGAGGGCATCGGCGAAGACATCCTCCTGGTCGCTGCGCAAGCGGTTCAGCACGCCAGGGCGCACGCCCTCGATATGCCAGCCCTGCTGGCGACGGAACTCCACCAGCAGGATCGGACAGGGAAAGGCTTCGAACAACTGGCGCGCGAGGTCGGCCAGCGGCTCGAACTCGGTATGGCCGAAATACAGGGTCAGGGTGAAGCCGTCGGTGGCGCCATAGGGCGTACGGCACAGCGCCTTGTCCAGGGCCTTGTCGAGGCCACCCAGGGCCAGCCCGTACACCGACTTGCGAGCCAGTTCGCTGATGCAGCGCAGCGACGGGATCACCCGGTGGCCACGGGCCTCGGCCAGCAGCGAACAGTAGTAGCCGAGGCCGAGGTACTTGTAGCCGCGGCACAGGTTGATCACCTGCACGCGGCGGCCGCCGTGGTCGTGCGCCGATTGCTCGAGGTATTCCTGGGCGGTGAGTACTTCCTCGCTGGGCAGGTAGGAGGCCCAGTCCTCGCGTCGCTCGACGACGATCATCAGGCGGCTGCCGAGGTCGGCGAGAGCCGGCGGTCGGGGTTGCTCGACGGGGGTCATGCGGAGCGACCCGTCGAGGGTGGCTAACGAGGCAGCTGACATGAGTGGCGGTATCCTCTGAATGACGGTACCTGCCGTTCTAGACCTGCCGGCGCCTCCTGTCGCGCCTCGTTACGCAAGCTTTACGAGCGCCGCCGCCAGACGCCGGCGCGGCAACCGGCCAGGGCCGCCGGGTACCGCGCCGCGAGTGCCGAGGAGCATTTTTACGCTGGCGTTGCGCGCTCGTCAGGCCAGGCTGTCGAGCACCCCGCCGTCGACCCGCAGGGCCGCGCCGGTGGTCGCCGAGGCCTGGGTCGAGCAGGTGTAGACCACCAGGTTGGCGACTTCCTCGGGCGTCGCCAGGCGCTGGATGATCGAACTGGAACGGTGCTGCCGGACAAAGGCGGTGCCGGCCTCTTCTATGCTCTGCCCGGCCTTCTGCGCATCCTCGCGGAGCATCTCGGCGACGCCTTCGGTGAGGGTCGGTCCGGGCAGCACCGCATTCACCGTCACCCCGGTGCCGGCCAGGCGCTTGGCCAGGCCGCGCGACACCGAGAGGTTGGCGGTCTTGCTGAAGCCGTAGTGGATCATGTCCGCCGGGATGTTCAACGCCGATTCCGAAGACAGGAACACCACTCGCCCCCAACCCCGCTCGACCATTCCCGGGACGTAGGCGCGGGCCAGGCGTACCCCGGACATCACGTTGACCTCGAAGAAGCGGCTCCACTCGGCGTCCTCGATGTCGAAGAAGTCCTTCAGCTCGAAGATGCCCAGGTTGTTGACCAGGATGTCCGCCTTCGGCTCGGCCGCGACGAAGGCCGCGCAGCCTTCCGCCGCGCCCAGGTCGCCGGCGACGCCGCGTATCCTGGCATCCGGCTGGCCGTTCCGGATCGCCGCGATCGCACGGTCCACCGCCGCCTGGCTGCGTCCGTTGACCACCACGGTGGCGCCGGCGGCGGCGAGGCCGCTGGCGATGGCGAAGCCGATGCCGGCGGTGGAACCGCTGACGATTGCCAGTTTGTCGCTCAGATCGATCTGCATGGGAGTCTCCTGTCGAGTGACGAACCGCTCAGGAACGCGGCTCGGGGAACAGACGACAGCCTAGACCAGCCAGCGTTCCGTGCCCGCCCTGGGCCTCAGAGACGCAGGCCGAGGTTGATCATCGCCGCCGAATTGCCGAGCAGCACCAGCTCGCTGCCCAGCGGGCCGAAGCGAACGCCCACCGAGGGGATGATCGCCGGCGCGACGCCGAAGCGGTTCAGCGGGATCTTGTCGCGGTATTCGCCGCGATAGCCCTGCAACAGGCCGCCGGTGAGCTTCAGGTAGACCGGGTAGCTGTCACTGTCGAAGCGCTTGCCCAGGTAGGCGTAGTTGGAGCGCTGGCTGAACGAGTTGCGGAAGGTCGCGCCGCCGGCCAGCACGCCATCGGCGCGGTTGTATTCGAGGCCGAGCAGGTCCTGGTGATTGTTGTGTTCCGGATCCGGGTTGAAATGCCGGGTGTAGACGCTGGTCTGCAGGTACCAGAAGTCGCCGTCGTCGGCAGCCCAGGCAGGTGCGGCGAGCACGGCCAGCAGGCTCAGGATGAGATAGCGCATGGGGACTCCAGGCGGCCGTCGCCAGGTAAGGAAGGCAAGACGTGACGGCTTGCGCCTCGCAGCGTGAATTCTGCTGAACCCGGCCTGAATCGGGCCTGAACGAAGCCTGAACAATTTCTGAACGAACCGTCAGAAAAACCCGGAATGGCTCAAGAACGGACCTCGGCGAAACGTTCGGAAAACCGAACGCCATGCCCCGAAAATATTCGGAAGAGCGGACGAAAGGCCATTTCGGGGCATTTTCATCCAAATTTAATTTCTTTTACTTTCAAATATTTAGGCTAAAAAAAGCCGGATTTCATAAGCTGGCATGCATCCTGCCACTACACTGTTCGGCAAGCACGATACTCTCGTGGCTTCCCCCGCCGGGGAAAACCGCGAAACACCCTGTCCCGGAGAGGCCAGGCGCTCGCGGCTCAATAAAAATCAAAACAAGTCGAGGAAGAAATTCATGCGTATCGCTCCCAGTCTGCTGAGCACCGCCATCGTGGCCGCTCTGTTGTCCGCTCCGGTCGTCGCTGACGAGCTCACCGGCACGCTGAAGAAGATCAAGGACACCGGCACCATCACCCTCGGTCACCGTGACGCTTCGATTCCCTTCTCCTACCTCGGCACCGAGCCGGGCAAGCCGATCGGCTACTCCCACGACCTGCAACTGAAAGTGGTCGAGGCGGTGAAGAAGGAACTCAACCTCCCCGAGCTGAAGGTCCGCTATAACCTGGTCACCTCGCAGACCCGCATCCCGCTGGTGCAGAACGGCACCGTGGACATCGAGTGCGGCTCCACCACCAACAACGAAGAGCGCCAGAAGCAGGTCGACTTCTCCGTCGGCATCTTCGAGGTCGGCACCCGCCTGCTGTCGAAGAAGACCGCCAACATCAAGGACTTCGACGACCTCAAGGGCAAGAACGTGGTGACCACCGCCGGCACCACCTCCGAGCGCCTGCTCAAGGCCATGAACGCGGACAAGAAGATGGGCATGAACATCATCTCCGCCAAGGACCACGGCGAGTCCTTCATGATGCTCGAATCCGGCCGCGCGGTGGCCTTCATGATGGACGACGCGCTGCTCTACGGCGAAATGGCCAAGGCCAAGAAGCCGGACGACTGGGTCGTCGGCGGCACCCCGCAGTCCTTCGAGATCTACGGCTGCATGGTGCGCAAGGGCGACGCGGCGTTCAAGAAAGTGGTCGACAAGGCCATCACCGATACCTACGCCTCCGGCGAGGTCAACAAGATCTACGACAAGTGGTTCACCCAGCCGATCCCGCCGAAGGGCCTGAACCTCAACTTCCCCATGAGCGAAGAGCTGAAGAAGCTGATCGCCAGCCCGACCGACAAGGCCGCCGAGCAGATGTAACGAGCGCCTGGCGTTCCTCCCGGAGCGCCAGCGCTTCGCGCGTCGCCCCCGCCTCGCAGCGGGGCCTCGGGAACGCGGGAGGGGCCTGCCCCTCCCCAGCCGTCTCCCCCGGAAGAGCAGCGCCGCCGGCCCGCACGGCCGCGCCGGCGCCTGCCTTCCCCGCCAGTGTCTGCAACCGATTGAACCGAGGGGAAACCCCAACATGAATTACAACTGGGACTGGGGCGTGTTCTTCAAGTCCACCGGGATCGGCAGCGAAACCTACCTCGACTGGTACATCGCCGGTCTGGGCTGGACCATCGCCATCGCCCTGGTCGGCTGGATCATCGCCCTGGCGCTGGGCTCGCTGCTCGGCGTCATGCGCACCGTGCCGAACCGCCTGGTATCGGGGATCGCCACCGCCTACGTGGAAATCTTCCGCAACGTGCCGCTGCTGGTGCAGCTGTTCATATGGTACTTCCTGGTACCCGACCTGCTGCCCGAGGGCCTGCAGACCTGGTTCAAGCAGGACCTCAACCCGACTACCTCGGCCTACCTCAGCGTGGTCGTCTGCCTCGGCCTGTTCACCGCCGCGCGGGTCTGCGAGCAGGTGCGCACCGGCATCCAGGCGCTGCCCTACGGGCAGACCTCGGCGGCCCGCGCGATGGGCTTCCGCCTGCCGCAGATCTACCGCCACGTGCTGCTGCCGCAGGCCTTCCGGATCATCATCCCGCCGCTGACCTCGGAGTTCCTCAACATCTTCAAGAACTCCTCGGTGGCGTCGCTGATCGGCCTGATGGAGCTGCTGGCGCAGACCAAGCAGACCGCCGAGTTCTCCGCCAACCTGTTCGAGGCCTTCACCCTGGCCACGCTGATCTACTTCACGCTGAACATGAGCCTGATGCTGATCATGCGCCTGGTGGAGAGAAAGGTCGCCGTACCGGGCCTGATCTCCGTAGGAGGTAAATGATGGACTTCAGTGGAATCGTTCCCGCCCTGCCGAGCCTCTGGGAAGGCATGCTGATGACCCTCAAGCTGATGGTCCTCGGCGTCCTCGGCGGCGTCGCGCTGGGTACCGTGCTGGCGCTGATGCGGCTGTCGCACAGCAAGTTGCTGTCGAACATCGCCGGCTTCTACGTCAACTACTTCCGCTCAATCCCGCTGCTGCTGGTGATCACCTGGTTCTACTTCGCGGTGCCCTTCATCCTGCGCTGGATCACCGGCGAGGACACCCCGGTGGGGGCGTTCACCTCCTGCCTGGTGGCCTTCATGATGTTCGAGGCGGCCTACTACTGCGAGATCGTCCGCGCCGGCATCCAGGCCATCCCGAAAGGCCAGATGGGCGCCGCCCAGGCACTGGGCATGACCTACGGGCAGACCATGCGCCTGGTGATCCTGCCGCAGGCGTTCCGCAAGATGACCCCGCTGCTGCTGCAACAGAGCATCATCCTGTTCCAGGACACCTCGCTGGTCTATACCGTCGGCCTGATGGACTTCCTCAATTCGGCCCGTTCGCGCGGCGACATCATCGGCCAGGCCAACGAGTTCCTGATTTTCGCCGGCCTGGTCTACTTCGTCGTAAGCTTCACCGCCTCGTTCGCCGTCAAACGTCTGCAGAAAAGGTTAACCGTATGATTTCCATCAAGAATGTCAGCAAGTGGTATGGCGACTTCCAGGTCCTGACCGACTGCTCCACCGAGGTTGCGAAAGGCGAAGTGGTGGTGGTCTGCGGGCCGTCGGGCTCGGGCAAGTCGACCCTGATCAAGTGCGTCAACGCACTGGAACCCTTCCAGAAGGGCGACATCGTCGTCGACGGCACCTCCATCGCCGATCCGAAGACCAACCTGCCCAAGCTGCGCTCGCGGGTCGGCATGGTGTTCCAGCATTTCGAGCTGTTTCCCCACCTGAGCATCACCGAGAACCTGACCATCGCGCAGATCAAGGTACTCGGCCGCAGCAAGGAAGAAGCCACCAAGAAGGGCCTGGCCCTGCTCGAGCGCGTCGGTCTCAAGGAGCACGCGCACAAGCACCCCGGCCAGCTCTCCGGCGGCCAGCAGCAGCGCGTGGCGATCGCCCGCGCGCTGGCGATGGACCCGGTGGTGATGCTGTTCGACGAGCCGACCTCGGCGCTCGACCCGGAAATGGTCAACGAAGTGCTCGACGTGATGGTCCAGCTGGCCCACGAAGGCATGACCATGATGTGCGTGACCCACGAGATGGGCTTCGCGCGCAAGGTCGCCAACCGGGTGATCTTCATGGACCGCGGGCAGATCGTGGAAGACTGCGAGAAGGAGGAGTTCTTCGGCGACGTCAGCGCCCGCTCCGAACGTGCCCAGCAGTTCCTCGCCAAGATCCTCCCGCACTGATGTACCCGCCCTCGCCGGCCCGCCCGGCGGGGGCCTGCTCCACCCTCGCCTGCGATAACAATAAATAGGGAAAGCCCATGCAACCTGTGCTCTTCAGAACCCTGTCCCTCGGCGTCGCCATTGCCGCCGCATCCTCCTCGGCCTTCGCCGCCACGCTCGACGGCGGCGCCGTCGCCGCGCCCGACGAGTACGGCGCCAAGGTCGCCGCGCAGATCCTCAAGGCCGGCGGCAACGCGGTGGACGCCGCGGTGGCCACCGCCTTCACCCTGGCGGTCACCTACCCCGAGGCCGGCAACATCGGCGGCGGCGGCTTCATGACCCTGTACATGGACGGCAAGCCGTACTTCCTCGACTACCGCGAGGTGGCGCCGAAGGCCGCGAGCAAGACCATGTACCTGGACGACAAGGGCGAGGTGATCGAGAACCTCAGCCTGGTCGGCGCCAAGGCCGCCGGCGTGCCGGGCACCGTGATGGGCCTCTGGGAAGCCCACAAGCGGTTCGGCAAGCTGCCCTGGAGCGAGCTGCTGACCCCGGCCATCGGCTACGCGCAAAAGGGCTTCAAGGTCGCCGACAAGCAGTTCCAGTACCGCCAGGACGCCGTCGCCCTGTTCAACGGCAAGACCAACTTCGGCGACTACTTCGGCCACATGAAGGCCGGCGAGGCGTTCCTCCAGCCGGACCTGGCGAAGACCCTGGAGCGTATCGCCGACAAGGGCCCGGACGAGTTCTACAAAGGCCATACCGCCGACCTGCTGGTGGCACAGATGCAGCAGGACAAGGGACTGATCACCCACCAGGACCTCGCCGACTACAAGGTCAGGTGGCGCGAACCGATGCGCGTCGACTGGCAGGGCAACACGCTCTATACCGCGCCGCTGCCAAGCTCCGGCGGGATCGCCCTGGCCCAGTTGCTGGGCATCAAGGAAAACCGTGCCGCCGACTTCAAGGGCGTCGAGCTGAACTCCGCGCGCTACATCCACCTGCTGGCGGAGATCGAGAAACGCGTGTTCGCCGACCGCGCCGACTACCTCGGCGACCCGGACTTCTCCAAGGTCCCGGAGGCGCGCCTGACCGATCCGGCATACCTGAAGCAGCGTGCCGCCGAGGTCAATCCGACGGCGATCTCGCCGACCGAGAAGGTCCGTCCCGGCCTGGAGCCGCACCAGACCACGCACTTCTCCATCGTCGACGCCGACGGCAACGCGGTGAGCAACACCTACACCCTCAACTGGGACTTCGGCAGCGGCGTGGTGGTCAAGGGCGCTGGCTTCCTGCTCAACGACGAGATGGACGACTTCAGCGCCAAACCGGGCGTGGCCAACGCCTTCGGCGTGGTCGGCAGCGACGCCAACGCCATCGAGCCGGGCAAGCGCATGCTCTCCTCGATGAGCCCGAGCATCGTCACCCGCGACGGCAAGGTCAGCCTGGTGGTCGGCACTCCCGGCGGCTCGCGGATCTTCACCTCGATCTTCCAGGTGCTGAACAACATCTACGACTTCCACCTGCCGCTGGAGAAGGCCGTGGCCGCGCAGCGCGTGCACCACCAGTTGCTGCCCAAGGACACGATCTACTACGACGCCTACGCGCCGCTCGCCGGCAAGGTCGCCGAGGAGCTGAAGGCGATGGGCTACACCCTGGAGGACCAGGGCTGGAACATGGGCGATATCCAGGCCATCCGCGTCGACGGCAAGGCCCTGGAGACCGCCTCCGATCCCCGTGGCCGCGGCGTCGGCCTGGTGGTGAAACCCTGACAGGACGGCGGGCGGCCGACGCCGCCCGCGCCTGATTGCGTGCAACGACGATAACCCTACCAACCTACCGACACGAGATATCGCCATGAAGCCATTGCTCCACGCGTTCGCCCCCGGTGTTATGGCCCTGATGCTCCTGCTGCCGCAGGCCGCCCAGGCCAAGGAAGTCGCACCGCAACAGAAACTGTCCAACGTGGTCATCCTGGCCACCGGCGGCACCATCGCCGGCGCCGGCGCCAGCGCCGCCAACAGCGCCACCTACACCGCCGCCAAGGTGCCGGTCGACCAGTTGCTGGCCAGCGTGCCGCAGCTCAAGGACATCGCCAACGTCCGCGGCGAACAGGTGTTCCAGATCGCCTCGGAAAGCTTCACCAACGAGAACCTGCTGGAACTGGGCAAGACCGTCGCCAAGCTGGCCGATAGCGACGACGTCGACGGCATCGTGATCACCCACGGTACCGACACCCTGGAAGAGACCGCCTACTTCCTGACCCTGGTCGAGCACACCGAGAAGCCTATCGTGGTGGTCGGCTCGATGCGCCCGGGCACCGCGATGTCCGCCGACGGCATGCTCAACCTGTACAACGCCGTGGCGGTGGCCGGCGACAAGTCGGCACGCGGCAAGGGCGTGCTGATCACCATGAACGACGAGATCCTCTCCGGCCGCGACGCGAGCAAGATGGTCAACATCAAGACCGAAGCGTTCAAGAGCCCGTGGGGCCCGCTGGGCATGGTGGTCGAGGGCAAGAGCTACTGGTTCCGCGCACCGGTGAAGCGGCACACGGTGAACTCCGAGTTCGACATCAAGCAGATCTCCGCGCTGGCTCCGGTGGAAATCGCCTACAGCTACGGCAACGTCAGCGACACCGCCTACAAGGCCCTGGCCCAGGCCGGCGCCAAGGCGATCATCCATGCCGGCACCGGCAACGGCTCGGTGCCCGCGCGCGTGGTGCCGACCCTGCAGGAACTGCGCAAGCAGGGCGTGCAGATCATCCGCTCCTCGCACGTCAATGCCGGCGGCTTCGTCCTGCGCAACGCCGAGCAGCCGGACGACAAGAACGACTGGATCGTCGCCCACGACCTGAACCCGCAGAAGGCGCGCATCCTGGCCGCGGTCGCGATGACCAAGACCCAGGACAGCAAGGAGCTGCAACGGATCTTCTGGGAATACTGAGTGAACCCTTCCGGCGCCGCCTGCCGGCCGTGCCGGAAAACCGCCCGCTCCGCCGCCCATCGTGGCGGCGGGCTGGCCTAGCCGCGACGACTGTGATGGAATCCCCCGACCCGCCCTGCAGCGTACCTCCGTCACTGACCGTGAAGCCCCGCCTCGTCCGCCAGTTGCTGCTCCCCATTCCCCTGCTCCTGCTGATGCTCGGCTTCGGCTACGGCGGCTACCGGATCAGCGAGAGCGCCGGCATCCGTGCCCTCGCCGAGAATGGCGAACGCCAGCTGGAGCTGCATGCACGGACGGTCGAGAGCGAGATCAGCAAGTACACCTACCTGCCCAGCCTGCTGGAGCTGGAGCGCAGCGTCAGTCACCTGCTCACCGACCCGACGCCATACCGGCGCAACCAGGTCAACGCCTACCTCGAAGGCCTCAACCGCCGCGCCGGCAGCCGCGCGGTGTACCTGCTGGACACCAACGGCCGGGTCCTGGCCACCAGCAACTGGAGCGACCCGGACAGCTACCTCGGCGAGGACCTGTCGTTCCGCGCCTACTGGCAGGACGCGATGAAGGGCAAGCCGGGCCGCTTCTACGGCATCGGCAGCACCCGCGGCGAGCCGGGCTACTACCTGGCCCACGGCCTGGTCCACGGCGGCCGGATCATCGGCGTGGCGGTGGTCAAGGTGAAGATGGACGCCCTCGAGGAACGCTGGGAGAAGGCGCGCCTGGAAGCCTTCGTCAGCGACGAGAACGGCATCATCATCCTCTCCAGCAACCCCGCCCTGCGCCTGAAGGCGGTGCGCTCCCTGAGCGCCGACGACAAGGAGCGCCTGGCGCGCAGCATGCAGTACTACTGGTGGGCGCTGAACGAGTGGCAACCGCTGCAGCGCGAGCCGCTGGCCGCCGGTGTGGAGAAGCTCAGCTTCCCCGCCGATGAGCAGCATCCGCGCGGCGAAGCGGTCACCTACCTGGCGCAGACCCGCGCGCTGAACGACACACCGTGGAACCTGACCCTGCTCAGCCCGCTGGAAGACCTGCGCCGCGACGCGGTGCGCAACGGCATGCTGGCCGCCATCGGTTTCGCCCTCCTGGCATTCCTGCTGATCGCCTGGAACGAGCGGCGCAAGGTACTCGCCACCCGCCTCGCCGCGCGCGAGGCGCTGCAACGGGCCAACGGCGAGCTGGAAGTGAAGATCGCCGAACGTACCGCCGACCTGCAGGCCAGCAACGCACGCCTGACCGCCGAGATCCACGAGCGCCAGCAGGCCGAGGACACCCTGCGCAAGGCCCAGGACGAACTGGTCCAGGCCGGCAAGCTGGCGGTGATCGGGCAGATGTCCACCAGCATCGCCCACGAACTCAACCAACCGCTGGCGGCGCTGCGTACGCTGTCCGGCAACACCGTGCGCTTCCTCCAGCGCGGCAAGCTGGAGACCGCCAGCACCAACCTCGCCACCATCAACGAACTGGTCGACCGCATGGGCCGCATCACCGCCAGCCTGCGTGCCTTCGCCCGGCGCAGCGACGACGCCGGCCAGGCCAGCCTGGCCAAGGCGGTGGACGCGGCGCTGCTGATCCTGCACGGGCGCCTGGAGCAGGACCCGCCGACCCTGCACCGGCATTTCGACGACGTGCGCCTGGGCATCGACCAGACCCGCCTGGAACAGATCCTGGTCAACCTGCTGGCCAACGCCCTCGACGCCATGAGCGGGCAGGCCGACCGCCAGCTCTGGCTGGAAGGCCGGCGCGAGGAGGAGCGCTACGTCCTGCGCGTGCGCGACAACGGCCCCGGTATCCCGCCGGCGGCGCGCGTCCACCTGTTCGAACCCTTCTTCACCACCAAGCCCGGCGAACATGGCCTGGGCCTCGGCCTGACCCTCTCGGCCAGCCTGGCCACCGCCGCCGGCGGCAGCCTCAGCGTGCAGCACCCCGAAAGCGGCGGAACCGCCTTCGAGCTGAGCCTGTCCCTGGTTCCCGATTCCCCGACTGCGAGTCCCGCCCGATGAACGAGCCGCTTTCCGTCCTGATCGTCGAAGACGATCCGCATGTCTTGCTCGGCTGCCAGCAGGCGCTGGAGCTGGAGGACATCCCCTGCATCGGCGTCGGCAGCGCCGAGGAGGCGCTGCAACGGGTCGACCGCGACTTCGCCGGCATCGTCGTCAG
The DNA here is from genome assembly GCF_020405165.1 of Pseudomonas sp. PS1(2021). NCBI lineage: Bacteria > Pseudomonadati > Pseudomonadota > Gammaproteobacteria > Pseudomonadales > Pseudomonadaceae > Pseudomonas > Pseudomonas sp. PS1(2021). The sequence goes on from NZ_CP084484.1 coordinate 3,201,605, forward strand.
CGACATCCGCCTGCCCGGCATCGACGGCCTGACCCTGCTGGAGCGTCTCAAGGCCCTCGACCCGAGCCTGCCGGTGGTGCTGATCACCGGTCACGGCGACATCTCCATGGCGGTACAGGCGATGCACGCCGGCGCCTACGACTTCATGGAGAAGCCCTTCTCTCCGGAACGCCTGGTCGAGGTCGCCCGCCGCGCCCTGGAGCAGCGCGGGCTGGCCCGCGAGGTCAGCGCGCTGCGTCGCCAGTTGGCCGGCCGCCAGGACCTGGCGCAACGGATCATCGGCCGCTCGCCGGCGATCCAGGCGTTGCGCGAGCTGATCGCCAACGTCGGCGACACCTCGGCCAACGTGCTGATCCTCGGCGAGACCGGCACCGGCAAGGAGCTGGTGGCGCGTTGCCTCCACGACTATAGCCGGCGCCACCAGCATGCCTTCGTCGCGCTGAACTGCGGCGGCCTGCCGGAGAACCTGTTCGACAGCGAGATATTCGGCCACGAGGCGCACGCCTTCACCGGTGCCAACAAGCGGCGGATCGGCAAGATCGAGCATGCCAACGGCGGCACGCTGTTCCTCGACGAGATCGAGAGCATGCCGGTCAACCTGCAGATCAAGCTGCTGCGGGTGTTGCAGGAACACACCCTGGAACGCCTCGGCTCGAACCAGTCGATCCCGGTGGACTGCCGGGTGATCGCGGCGACCAAGGCAGACCTCGCCGCCATGGGCAAGAGCGGCCAGTTCCGCAGCGACCTCTACTACCGGCTCAACGTGGTGAGCCTGGAACTGCCGGCGCTGCGCGACCGCCGCGAGGACATCCTGCTGCTCTTCGAACACTTCCTCCAGCAGTCCTCGCTGCGCTTCGACCGCCCCGCGCCGGAACTCGACCGTGCCACCGTGGCCAGCCTGATGGCCCACGACTGGCCGGGCAACGTACGCGAACTGCGCAACGTCGCCGAACGCTTCGCCCTCGGCCTGCCGGTGTTCAACAAGGGCGGCCAGGCCGTACAGACCGGCGGCCCGCGCTTCGCCGAAGCGGTGGAGGCATTCGAGAAGGCCCTGCTCGGCGACGCCCTGGCTCGCCACCACGGCAACCTGACCCAGGCCAGCCAGGACCTGGGCATGGCCAAGACCACGCTGTTCGACAAGGTGAAGAAGTACGGCCTGCAATAGGCCGGAGCGCCCTCTTCGCCCTGCCCGCCTGGCGCAGGGCGCGATGCTTCATCCGACATTTCTCACCCGCCTGCGATTCCGCTCGGCGGATAACGCCGGGGGCGTTATTCGCCCTACCCGCCTGACGCAGCGCGTCATAGGCCATTCCTCCTCCCTCGGTGCGCCCGCGCTATCCGGGCATTCATGAATTGAACTCAAGTGTCATTTTCCCCGGCAGCTGTTTTTCGCACGAATCGTTCCGCCAATAATGCGCCCACCTTCTTCCAGTACGCCGCGCCGCGGCCGGCCTCACGAGCGAGATCGCCATCATGCTGTTCAGCCCCTATGCCCTTGGCCACCTGACCCTCCCCAATCGCATCGTCATGCCGCCGATGACCCGTTCCCGCGCCGCCAGTGGCGAAGTCGCCACCGCGCTGATGGCCGAGTACTACAGCCAGCGCGCCGGCGCCGGCCTGATCGTTTCCGAAGGCACCCAGATCAGCCGGCAGGGCCAGGGCTACGCCTGGACGCCGGGCATCCACAGCGCCGAGCAGGTCGCCGGCTGGCGCCAGGTCACCGACGCGGTGCACGCCGCCGGCGGGCGCATCTTCGCCCAGCTCTGGCACGTCGGCAGGGTCTCGCACACCTCGCTGCAACCGGGCAACGCCGCCCCGGTGTCCTCCTCGGCGCTGGTGGCCGAAGGCGTGAAGGTCTTCGTCGATCCCCAGGGCCGAGCGCAGGCCGGCGGCGGCGAGATGGTCCAGCACTCGGCGCCGCGCGCACTGGCAGTGGAGGAAATCCGGGAGATCGTCGCCGACTATGCCCAGGCCGCACGCAACGCCCTCGACGCCGGCTTCGACGGGGTCGAACTGCACGGCGCCAACGGCTACCTGATCAACCAGTTCATCGACTCCCAGGCCAATGCGCGCAACGACCAATACGGCGGCTCGCTGGAGAACCGCCTGCGCTTCCTCCGCGAAGTCGCCGAGGCGGTCACCGCGGTGGTCGGCAGGGAGCGCATCGGCGTGCGCCTGGCGCCGCTGACCACCCTGCAGGGCGCGGTCGACGACACCCCGCAAGCCACCTACCTGGCCGCGGCGCGGCTACTGGACGAGATCGGCGTGGCCTACATCCACATCGCCGAGGCCGACTGGGAAGACGCCCCGGCCATGCCGGCGGCGTTCAAGGAAGCGTTGCGCATCGTCTACCGTGGCAGCCTGATCTACTCCGGCATGTACACCAAGGCGCGCGCCGAGGAAGCCCTGGCCAGGGGCTGGGCCGACCTGGTCGGCTTCGGCCGGCCGTTCATCGCCAACCCCGACCTGCCCTACCGCCTGGAGCACGACCTGGCGCTGGCCGACGGCGACCGCTCGACCTACTTCGGTGGCGGCGCCGCCGGCTACACCGACTACCCGAGCCTACCGCAGGCGGCCGGTTGAAACCCCTAGCCGACCGGACCGCGAGCGCGCGGCCGGTTGGCGAAACATGCCGCCACAACCTCGCCTTTGGTCGACTAGAACCCACGGCTGGCGGGACCTAGACTCAATTCGCCAGATATTCATTATTAATAGGCCTGATTTCCTGGACAGGGGGGACCACCGATAGCATCGAGGAACATTTCGAGGAATCCGCCATGAGCAAGTCCCTGATCGTCTCCCTGGCCGCCAGCCTGGTCGTCCTGACCGGTTGCGCCAACCCGCCGCGCAGCGTCGAACGCCCCTACAGCGACGCCGAAATCAAGTCCTACGCCCTCGACAGCCTGGAACGCAGCGACCTCTCGCCGAAGCGCCTCGACCAGTACCGCAGCGTGCTCGGCACGCCGCACCGGCAGACCCTGTAGCGCCTTCAGACGGGGCGCCGCCAGACGCTCGCTAGCCAGGGCTGCTGCTCGCGCGGCAGGCCCGGCGGCCGGTAGTAGTGCTCCAGCTCGACGAAACCGGCTTCCTCCAGCAGGCGTTTCCAGGCCGGGTAATCGTGGTAGGCACCGTAGCGTTGGCCATTCCAGCCCTCGCGGTTGTCGCCGCGCGGATTGGAGCTGAACAGCACGCCGCCCGGTCGCAGCGCTTCGAAGAGTTCGCCGAGCACCCGCGGCAAGGCGCTGCCGGGCACATGGAACAGGCTGGCGTTGGCGAAGATGCCGTCGAAGTGCCCGGCCGGCAGTCGCAGCGCCAGGAAGTTCTGTTGCCACACCTCGCAACCGCTGTCGGCCCTGGCCATCTCGACGAAGCGCGGCGTGCCTTCGAGCCCGACCGGCTGGTGGCCGAGGCGACGGAAGGTGGCCAGGTCGCGCCCGGGACCGCAGCCGAAATCGAGGATCCGGTACGGCGGCGGCCCGTCGATGTGGCGCAGCAGCGCCTCGACGTTCTGGCTCACGTCGTGGCCGCGGGTGCCCTCGCGGAAGCCTTCGGCGTTGCGCTGGTAGTCGGCCAGGGTGGTGGCGGTGATCGCGTCGAAATCCTCGGTGCTCATGTCTGCTCGCAGTGGCGGGGTTCCGCCCAGTCTAGCGCCGGCACGGGTTTCGCCTAAGGTTTTGTAATAGTTTCCCGCTGTGGCGAGGGCCCGCGACACAGTAGGATCGACTTCCCTTTGACTCTCAATGGCCATCATGACCACCCTTTCGGAGCCCCCCAGTCGTCCTTCCGGACAACCCTCCCCGCTTCGCCTTCGCCACCTGCGTCCGCCCCTCGACGCCGAATCCCTCGCCTCGTCCCCCTCCGTCACCGCCGGCTGCCGCAGCCGCGCCGTGCAGCGTCGCGCCAGCGCGACGGCCAGCCGGACCGGGAGGTAAGCGCACATGGAATGGATAGCTGACCCGACTGCCTGGCTCGGCCTGGCGACCCTGATCGTGCTGGAGATCGTCCTCGGCATCGACAACCTGGTGTTCATCGCGATCCTCGCCGACAAGCTGCCGCCGCACCTGCGCGACCGCGCCCGGGTCCTCGGCCTGTCGCTGGCGCTGCTGATGCGCCTGGGCCTGCTGGCGAGCATCTCGTGGATGGTGACCCTCACCGAGCCGCTGTTCGAGGTATTCGGCAAGAGCTTCTCCGGCCGCGACCTGATCATGCTGTTCGGTGGCGTGTTCCTGCTGTTCAAGGCCACCATGGAGCTGCACGAACGCCTCGAAGGCCATGTCGCCCAGCACGCCGGCAACAAGACCTACGCGCTGTTCTGGCCGATCGTCGCGCAGATCGTGGTGCTCGACGCGGTGTTCTCGCTCGACGCGGTGATCACCGCGGTGGGCATGGTCGAGCACCTGGAAGTGATGATGATCGCGGTGATCGTCTCCATCGGCCTGATGATCGTCGCCAGCAAGCCGCTGACCCGCTTCGTCAATCGTCACCCGACGGTGATCATGCTGTGCCTGGGCTTCCTGATGATGATCGGCTTCAGCCTGACTGCCGAGGGCCTGGGCTTCCATATCCCGAAAGGCTACCTGTACGCGGCCATCGGCTTCTCGATCCTCATCGAGGTGTTCAACCAGGTCGCCCGCAAGCGCCGCAAGAAGAGCCTGCAGGGCCACCGCCCGCTGCGCGCGCGTACCGCCCATGCGGTGCTGCGCCTGCTCGGCGGCCAGCGCCTGGAGGCCGACGAGGTCGGCGAGGAAGTCGCCGACCTGTTCGAGGAGGGCGACGACCAGGTGGTCTTCGACCGCCGCGAGCGGGTGATGATCAGCGGCGTGCTGCAATTGGCCGAGAAGCCCATCCGCAGCCTGATGACGGTACGCGCCGAGGTCGACTGCATCGACCTCGACAGCGGCCGCGAGGCGATCCGCGCGGCGCTGCTCGAATCGTCCTACTCGCGCCTGCCGCTGGTGCGCGACGGGCGCGTCGAGGAGCCGCTGGGCTACGTGCACAAGAAGGAACTGCTCAAGGAGCTGCTCGCCGGCGCCCAGCCGGACCTGGAAAGCCTGGCCCGCCAGCCGCTCAACCTGTTGCAGGACTGCTCGATCCTCAACGCCCTGGAGCAGATGCGCGAGGCCTCGACCCACGTGGCCTTCGTGGTCAACGAGTTCGGCGAATTCATCGGCCTGCTGACCCTGACCGACATTCTCGAATCCATCGCCGGCGAGCTGCCCGACGCCAGCGAGATCGACGGTCCGGACGTGGTCGAGGAGAACGACGGCTATCTGGTCAGCGGTGCCATGAACCTCAGCCAGGTGCATCGACGCGTGGGGTTCGACGCGCGCGCCACGGAGGACTACCAGACCCTCGCCGGGCTGGTGATGAGCCTGCTCGACCGCCTGCCGGTGATCGGCGACCGCCTGCAGTGGCAGGACTGGGAACTGCGGGTGGTGGAAGTGGAAGAACGCCGGGTGACCCGGGTCCTGCTGCGCAGGGGCTGAGTGAAGCGGCGGCCGCCGATCCGGCCGCCGCCCTCCCCGGCGCAGCGGCAGACCGCTACAGGCGGCGCTGCCAGGCCTGCACCTGCTCGTCCTTCACCACCTCGACGAAAGCTTCCGGCAACAGGGTGCGGAACGGTCCTTCGTCGGCCTCGGCCAGCTCGACCATCCGCGCGATCATTTCCTCCGGATCGTACTGCTCGAAGGGAAAGCGCACGCCGCTGTGGTCGGTGAAGTGACGCTGCGGGTCGTACCAGCGTTTCCAGGTTTCCATCATGCGATCGTTGAAACCGGTCTGGTACGGGCCGGGATTGATGGTGCCGACCTGGATGCCGAACGGCTTCAGCTCGGCATGCAGGGCCTCGGCGAAGGCCTCCAGGGCATGCTTGGAGGCGCAGTAGGGGCCGGTATAGGGACCGGTGATCAGGCCGGCGATGGACGACACGAAGAGCACCTTGCCGCCACGCTTCTGCTCGACCATGCGCCGGACGAAACCCTGGGTCAGTTCCAGGTTGGCGAACACGTTGGTCTCGAACAGCGCGCGCACCAGTTCCAGCGGGATCTCCGCGCTGGCCCCGGCCTCGGCGCTGCCGGCGTTGTTCAGCAGCACGTCGATATCCCATTCCCAGGCGCGTTCGCGATCGGCGGCGACGGTGATGTCGAGGGTTTCCACCCGCAGCGGGACGCCACGCCGCCCGGCCTCTTCGCGCAGGTCGGCGGCCTGCCCGGCGCCGCGCACGCCGGCGATCGTCCGATGGCCGCGGGCGGCCAGGCGCAACGCCACTTCCCGACCGAAGCCGCTGCCGGCCCCGGTCACCAGGATTCGCTTCTGCTTCATCTCGATTACCTCTGGATTGTTGCCATGGCCACGGCGGCCTCGGCGATGGATTGGTCCTGGGCCGCGCTGGCGCCGGAGACGCCGACGCCACCCAGGCAGGAACCGCCGGCATCGCCCAGCGGCATGCCGCCGGCGAAGCAGGCCAGCCCGCCGTTGCTCTGCTCGATGCTCCACAACGGCTGGCCCGGCCCGGCGAGTCGGCCCAGCTCGCCGCTGGGCAGGCGGAACAGCGCGGCGCTGCGCGCCTTGCGCTGGGCCAGGTCGATGGCACCGGGAACGCTGTCGTCCATCCGTACGAACGCCAGCAGGTTGGCATGGGCGTCGACCACCGCGACGCAGACCGCCAGGCGCTGCCGCTGCGCTTCGGCAATGGCCGCCGCGATGCAGCGTTGGGCATGTTGCAGAGACAGGTGGGTAGACATGGCCGGCGTCCTCATCGAGTGCTTGCGGGCCAGTCTAGAAAGGTCGAAGCTTTAACAGAACCGGCCTTCTCCTACGTAGACTTTCAAGTTTTTCTAACAATGAATCGACGCGATCCCCTCGCCGGCCTGCACGTCTTCAGGCAGGTCGCCGACACCGGCAGCTTCACCCGCGCCGCCGCCCTGCTCGGGGTGACGCCGGCAGCGGTGAGCCAGGCGATCAACCAACTGGAAGCCGAGCTGCGTCTCAAGCTGTTCCACCGCACCACCCGCGGGGTCAGCCTGAGCGAGGCCGGGCAGCGCTACCACGAACAGACCGAACAGCCCTACCGCGACCTGGTGCGCGCCCGCGAAGCGCTCGGCGAAAGCCTCGCGGAACCCTCCGGGCAGCTGCGCATCAGCGCCCTGCACCTGGCGAAGAACCTGGTGATCGCACCGATGCTCAACGAGTTCGTGCGACGCTACCCGAAGGTACAACTGGAGATCCGCTACGAGGACCAGTTGGTGGATATCGTCAGGGAACGACTGGATGCCGGCATCCGCCTGGCCGACGCCCTGCAGCCGGGCATGGTCGGGGTGCAACTGACAGCGCCGCTGGCGTGCCTGCTGGTGGCCACTCCGACCTACCTCGCCGAGTACGGTACGCCGGCCAGCGTCGCCGACCTCGATGGGCATGCCGCCGTGCGCTTCCGTTTCCCGCGCAGCGGCCGCCTGCACAAGTGGCGCTTGCGGGAAGACGGGCGGGAACTGGAAGTGGACCTGCCGGCACGCTTCGTCAGCACCGACACCGAGGCGATCATCGAGGCGGCCCGCGCCGGCGCAGGGATCGCCCAGGCATTCATCCGCGAGCGGGTCGCCGCGGACCTCGCCGCCGGGCGCCTGGTGGAAGTGCTGCCTGGCAGTTGCCTGCCGCTGCCGCCGATGTGGCTGTATTACCTGAACCGCCGCCACGTACCGGCCAAGCTGCGCGCCTTCATCGAACTGCTACGCGAGTGGCGGCAGCCGGCCTGAACCTCAGCGGCCCTTGCCGGCCGGCCCCGGCCGGCTCAGCAGGAGGTCGTCCGGTCCGTCGATCTCGATGAAGCGACCGCTTTCCAGCGCCTCCTCCAGCGGCGTGCCGGCGAGCACGTCGGCCTTGCGCAGGGCGCTGGAGAAACGCAGGTCGGCGCTGGCCTCGACCTTCGCCAACGGCACCTGGTAGGTCTTGAACGCACCGTAGCGGAAGCCTTCGCTGGGCATCATCCCTTCCTGCCCCAGCAGGTAGGCGGACACTCCCAGTTCGCCGCTGTCGGCGTCGATCATCGCCACCACCTTCCAGAACTCCAGCGGCACCTGCACGCCCTGGTAGAGCGGATCGTCGTCGCGGAACACCGGGCCGGTGAACACCGAGATGCGGAAGCCCTCGCTCCTGGCGTTCTGCAGCACGTAGTCCTCCAGCGACAGCCAGCTGCGCTGGTTGAGCTGCGCCACCTGGGGCACCGCGTTGGTATAGACGAAGGTGTCGTCCTCGGCCTGCCGGGCGATGGCATCGCTGTCGCCCCAGCCGGGATCCTCGCGACGCACCATGTGGCCCTTGTCGAACGAAGCCGGACCGTAGAAGTCCTTGTGTCCGACCTGCGCGGCCGCCTCGATGCGCGGGTCGAAGCCCCAGGAATCCTTGCGCTTGAGCGAACGCTTGAGCGCGCCGTCGATATTCACCGCGGTGAGGATCGGCAAGCGCCGGCTGGCGCTCATCACCACCGAGAAATGCAGATAGTCCAGGCGCGTGCCCTTGCCCACCGGCAGCACCTGGTGGCTCTTGCCCGGCTTGGGCAAGGTCGCCTTCGGCCCGAGGAAGGCCTCGTCGAAGCCCTTGCGCTCGGCCAGGTCGGCGACGCTGCGCTGCTTTTCCTGGAAGCGCGGCGCGCCGCGCTTCAGCTCCGCCCCGGCCACCGGCACCCAGGCGCGACGCGCCAGCAGGCTGCGGATCACGCTGGCCTTCACCGCATAGTTGGTCTTGCGGAACTGGCCGCCGAAGTGCAGGCCGACCACCTCGCCGCCGTCGATCGAAAGCACCGCCGAGCCGGAATTGCCGCCCAGGGTCGAGCAGTCGTGGGTCAGGTACCAGGCGTCATGGGGCAATCCCACGACTTCGCCGGGAGCGAAGCGCTTGACGTCGTAGATGTTGCCGAAGATATCTTCCATCGCCCCGGCGTCGTTGCGGCTGTCGCGCGCCGGATAGCCGACCACCGCCACCGCCTGGCGCGGCTCGGCATCCTGGCGCGCGAGGACCAGCGGCGGCGGCAGCAGGTCGCCCTTCACTACCTGGAGGATCGCCATGTCCGGCGCCTCGGAGACGTCCGGGGCGATCCACAGGACCCGCGCGATCACATGCTCGTCGCTTTCCGGTTGGCGGTATTCCTCGCGGAAGTCCACGCGGGTGCGCACCTGCTTGCCGGCCTGGTTGAGACGGAAGCGGAACAGGCTGCCCTGGCGCTCGGCGAACAGGCTGGCGACATGCCGGTTGGTGACGATCAGGTCGTCCTCGATGCGCCAGCCGGTACCGCACCAGTCCATGCTGTCGTGGTCGATCAGTTCCAGCCGACCGACCGAGCGGATCGGCGTGGCCAGCGCGGCGCGATGCTTCTTCAGGCGCTGCTCCAGGCCGGCCAGCGGCGCTTCGTCGAAGATACCGTTCTTCACCAGCAGCACCGGCCGGCTCTTGAGCAGGACGATCGCCTCGCTGAAGCGCCGCGAGTCGAAGAACGAGGCGTCGGATTCCGGCGACACGCTCTTGCCCAGGTGGTCGGCGATCTGCTCGCGGCTGGCGTTGTACGCCGGCACGTTGCTCCACTCACCGCGGGCGGCGAGGTGGGCGAGTTCCTCGCGGGTGCCCTTTTCCTTCAGTACCGAGCAGACCCGCAGTTCTTCCGGCGTGGCCCGCCGGGGGTTGCGCTTGCGCATGGCCATGTCCCTCGCTGGGCGGATATCCCTGGCAGGAGTCTAGCCGAGGGACATGACAGGGCCATGTCCCGCTGGCGCACCGCCGCGCAGCTCAACCGGCGAACAGCCGGTAGGCCGGGTTGTGGGTTTCCTCCCAGTACGGATAGCCGATGGCTTGCAACGCCGCCTCCAGCTCGCCGCGCTCCTCGTCCGGCACCTGCAATCCGGCCAGCACCCGACCGTCGGCGGCGCCGTGGTTGCGGTAGTGGAACAGGCTGATGTTCCAGCGCGAGCCGAGCTTGTCGAGGAAGTTCAGCAAGGCCCCGGGGCGTTCGGGAAACTCGAAGCGGAACAGCCGCTCGCGGCGCACCTCGGTACCGTGGCCGCCGACCATGTGGCGGATGTGCAGCTTGGCCATCTCGTTGTCGGTCAGGTCGAGTACCGGGAAGCCCTGCTCGCACAGGCCGGCGAGCAGGTCGGCGCGGCTGTCGGTGAGCGGATGGGTCTGCACGCCGACGAACAGGTGGGCCTGGCGGTCGCTGTGGTAGCGGTAGTTGAACTCGGTGATCTGGCGCCGGCCCAGCGCCGCGCAGAAGGCCTTGAAGCTGCCCGGCCGCTCGGCCACGGTGACGGCGATGATCGCTTCGCGCTGTTCGCCCAGTTCGGCGCGCTCGGCAACGTGGCGCAGGCGGTCGAAGTTGATGTTGGCACCGGAGTCGATGGCCACCAGGGTCTGCCCCTCGGTGCGTTCGCGGGCCACGTACTTCTTGATCCCCGCTACGGCCAGGGCGCCGGCCGGCTCGGTGATCGAACGGGTGTCGTCGTAGATGTCCTTGATCGCCGCGCAGATTTCGTCGCTGCCGACGGTGATCACCTCGTCGACATGGTCCTTGCAGACCTCGAAGTTGCAAGCGCCGATCTGCGCCACCGCCACCCCGTCGGCGAACAGCCCGACCTGGCCCAGCACCACCCGTTCGCCGGCGGCCAGCGCCGCCTGCAGGCAGTTGGAATCCTCCGGCTCGACGCCGATCACGCGAATATCCGGACGCAGGTGCTTGACGTAGGCGGCGATCCCGGCGATCAGGCTGCCGCCGCCGACCGGCACGAAGATCGCGTCGAGGCGGCCGCTGTGCTGGCGGAGGATCTCCATCGCCACCGTGCCCTGTCCGGCGATCACGTCCGGATCGTCGTAGGGTGGGACGAAAGTCATGCCTTCGCGCTCGGCCAGTTGCAGGGCATGGGCCAGCGCATCGGGGAAGGCGTCGCCGTGCAGCAACGCCTCGCCGCCGCGCGCCAGCACGCCCTTGACCTTGAGTTCGGGAGTGGTGCGCGGCATCACGATCACCGCCCGCACGCCCAGGCGCTGCGCCGCCAGGGCCAGGCCCTGGGCATGGTTGCCGGCGGAGGCGGTGATCACCCCGCGGGCCTTCTGCTCGTCGCTCAGGCGCGCGACACGGGTGTAGGCGCCGCGGATCTTGAAGGAGAACACCGGCTGCAGGTCCTCGCGCTTGAGCAGCACCCGGTTGCCCAGGCGCTGGGACAACTGCGGCGCGACCTGCAAGGGGGTTTCCACGGCGACGTCGTACACCGGCGCGGCCAGGATGCTTTCCACGTAGCCGGCCAGCAGGGGTTTGCTTGCGCTGAGGGTCGAGGCGCTCATCGGCTGGCCTCCGCGCTCGCCGCCACCGAGGCCAGCAGGTCGGTGCCGTAGGAGTTGTCCACCGCGCAGCGCCACTGGCCATCGGCCTCCTGGCGGAACACGTAGGTGGCCCGACGTTGCAGGCGTCCGGCCTTCGACTCGATCACCGCCTCGGCCATGACCAGCGCCGTATCTCCCGCCTCGATCACCCGCAGGTCGTGCTGGCGCACTCGCAGGCTGTGCTCGAAGTGCCGGGCGATGGCGTCGAACGCCTGGCGGATCTGCGCCTTGCCGCAGGCGTTGAGGCCCGGCTTGACCACCAGGGTGGCGTCGTCGCAGTAGAAATCCATCAGGGCATCGAACTGCCCGGCATTGATCAGGGCGTCGGCCCGGCCAACGAGGTTCTGGAGGGTCTGGTGCTGCATGCTGTTCTCCCGGTTCGGTGGTTTTGGCCCAGGAGACAGAACGAAGAACCCGCCTCGAGGGCGGGTTCGGAGTGGACGCTGGCTAACCCGCCATAGCTGGAATGGCGGTAATAATGCTGCGGCGGGTAAGCAGGGTCGCGAAGGTCATGGGTATCGAAACTACGGCGCAGGCCCGTTGGCTGTCAAGCGGTCCGGTCGCGCCGGCAGGAAAAAGCCCCTGCCGCGATGGCAGGGGCTTGCCGTTTTGGCCGAACACCGCCGGAGGTCAGCGGGTCAGCAGCACCTTCTGCGGCTGCGAGCCGCTCACGGTGACCAGCTTGGTGACGGTGCCGCCCTCGGTGATGGTCTTGCCATCGCTCTGGGCGCTCCAGGTCAGCTCGCTGGAAATGTAGTAGGTGCCGTTGGGGATGTGGTCGAAGTCGAAGCGACCGTTCTGGTCGGTGGTCGCCTCGCGCACGTAGGTGGCGCGTCGCGGGTCGAGCACCGGCGGTTGCACGTCGGGATCGCGCTTGGCGGCATCGAGGTTGCCGAACTTCGCGTAGTAGGCCTTCATGTAGCTGGTCGCAGGCTCCAGGGTGACCTTGGTGTTGGTCCCCTTCTGGATCGCACCCGACGCACTGGTCAGGTACAGGTCGCCGTTGATCACGCCCTCGCCCACCTGCTGGGTCGCCGCGTATTCATGCTCCGGGAAATCCGGCAGGTCGTTGGGATTGGAGGCGCAGGCCGCCAGGGCCACGGTCATGGCCAGGAGGCCGAGGTTCTTCTTGATCGAAAGCATGGGCAATTCCTTTTTTCAAGCGAAGGTAACGAGTCCGTTGTGCGGCACCGACCGCGTGCTCAGGAGCGACGCCCGAGCAGGAAGCCGGCGAGCAGGCCCACCGCGGTGGTGATGGCCATGGTCTGCCAGGGATTGGCGCCGATATAGCTTTCCGTCGCATCCACCGCGTGGCGGCTGCGTTCGGCCACGGCGCTACCGCCCTTGCCGAGGGCATCGTTGGCCTTCTCCAGCAGCGCGCCGATCCGCGCACGGGCGCTATCGGCCTTGTCGCCGGCGAAGGCGGCGCTGTCGGCGAGCATGCTGTTGGCTTCGGAGAGCAGTTCCTGCAGCTCGCTGTAGCTCTGGTGCTGGATCTGCTCGAGGTTGTCTTTCACTGCGTTTTTGCGTGCCATCGAAGAGGCTCCCTGAAAAATGACTTGCAAAGGAGTTGATAGGCGCCGCAGTGAAAAAGTTCAGAGGAAATCGCCGGGAAGAACCGGCGCCCAGGCAGTGGGCGCCGGCTTCCATGGCCTGCCTGCCGTCAGAACGCGTAGATCGCCGAAAGAATCGCCGTGCGACCGTCGCCATACTCGATGGCCGAGGAGCGCGACTGGTTGCCGTACACCTGGCGCACCCGCTCGACGTAGGCCTTGTCGAACAGGTTGTCGAGGTTGAGTTGCAGTTTCAGGTCGCGCGTCGCCTGGTAGCCGAGCATCATGTTGTGCACCCAGTAGGCATCCAGCTTGCCGTTGTCCACCGAGGTGACGTTGCGCTGGCTGACGTAGCGTGCGCCATAGCCCAGGGTCACGCCCTCGGGCAGTTCGTAGGTGCTCCAGAGGCTCAACGAGCGCGGCGGGGTATTGCCCAGGGCCTGTCCCTCACGCTGCGGGTTGCTGGATTTCAGGGTTTCGCTGTCGAGGTAGGTGTAGGTGGCGAAGAGGTCCCAGTGCTCGTTCAACTTGCCGCTGGCGCTCAGCTCCAGGCCACGCACGCGCTGTTCGCCGGCAAGCACGTAGCTGCCGTCGGCCAGGCGTTCGCGAGCGTCCTCCTTCTTCACCTGGAACAGCGCCGCGTCCAGCTCCAGGCGCCGTCCGAGGAACTCCCACTTGGTGCCCAGCTCGTAGGTACTGTTCTTCTCCGGCGCCAGGCCTCCGGTCGCCTCGGTCACGCCCGAGCCGGTAGTGACCAGGTGTTCCGCCGAGGGGTTGAAGGAGGTGCCGTAGGAGACGTACACCCGCCCGTTCTCCAGCGGCTTGAATACCAGCCCCGCCCGTGTGCTCAGCTTGCCGTCGGAACTGTCGGCGCGCACCGTCGGCTTGCCTGAGGGCGTGCTCCGCGAGGTGCCGTCGATCCAGTCGTAGCGCAGGCCCAGGCTGAGGTCCCAGCGCTCGTCCAGGGCGATGGTGTCGAAGGCGTACAGCGCCTTGACCTCCAGTTCGGTCCGGTTGCGCGCGCTGTCGCGCTTGTCGGTGGGGCCGTTCCAGTAGCCCGGCGGGTTGTGCAGGTCGAAGCCGTTGGCCGGGTAGAACTTGCCCAGGTTGTAGGAGTAGGTGGTGCGGTCGTAGGTCTCGCGGGACAGCTCGAAGCCGCCGATCAGCGTATGCGCCAGGCCGAAGGTATCGAAGCGGCCGGTGAGGTTGGTCTGGTTGATCCACATCCGCGTCTTCGAATCGCGCCCGTAGGCTTGCGGTCCCGCCGGCAGGTAGCGACCCGGCGGCAGGCCCTTCTGGTTGACGTGGGAGGCGGAGATCACCGTGTCCCGATGCAGGTGGGAATAGCGGATGAGGTTCTGCAACTGGAAGTCGTCGCTGAAATCGTGTTCGAGCTTGAGGGTGGCGACGTCGTTGTCGATCCGTTCCTCGTCCAGGTTGCGCCAGCCAAAATAATCGTGGCGGCTGACGCCGTCCAGCTTGCGCCCGTTCAGCGCCGGCACGCCATAGTCGGGAAGGTTGTCGTCGCGCTGGTGGAAGTAGCTCAGGGTCAGGCGGGTCGGGGTGTCCAGGCCGAAGGTCAGGGATGGCGCGATGCCCCAGCGCTGCTTGTCGATCTGTTCGCGCCCGGCGACGTCGTTGTGGTGGGCCATGAGGTTGAGGCGGAAGGCGGTCGATTCGCCAAGCCCTTCCAGCGGCTGGTTGGTGTCCAGGGTCAGGCGCCGGTAGCGGTCCGTGCCCAGCCCGGCGCCCAGGTGGGTGAAGGCTTCGGCCTTGGGCTGCTTGCTGACCATGTTGATGCTGCCGCCGCTGGTGCCGGCGCCGCCGAACACCGAGTTCGGTCCCTTGATCACTTCCACCGCCTCCAGGTTGAACAGGTCGCTGCGGCTGGTCTGGGCGCTGTCGCGCAGCCCGTCCACCTGCATGTTGGCGTTGGCGCTGAAGCCGCGGATGTTGATGCTGTCGCCGGAACCGCCGCCGCCCTCGCCGGCGTTGAAGGTGATGCCGGAGACGTTGGACAGCACCTGGCGCAGGCTCAGGGCGTTCTGCTCCTGGATCACCTTTTGCGGCACCACCGTGACGGTCTGCGGGGTATCCAGCAGCGGCACGGCGTACTTGGCCGAGGCCGAGCGTTCGACCCTGGACGACGCCTGCTCGCCGGTGACCGTGTCGGCTCCCAGTTCCAGGGGATCGTCCTTGCGCGCCGCGTCCTCGGCCAGGGCCGGCGAGGAGCAGGCGGCCATCAACAGCATCAGCGGCGCCAGCGGGCGTTTGGTGGGCAAGGGGGACGGCTCGTTGCGACGATCCATGAAGTACTCCATCTTGGTTATTGAGAATCATTGGCATTTGATTGATGAAGGGTTTTTTTCACAAGCCGGACAGCTCCGAAAAAGCTCCCGGAAAAATCTGATAACCAACGGCAGAGTCCCGGAACAGAGGGCTCGCCGCGCGGCCCTTCTGCCAGGCGGCGACCGCATCCCTGCCATCGCGCAGACAAAAAAAAGCCCCGCCAATCGACCGGCGGGGCTTTCCCTAAAGCGTGTCGCCTCAGAACAGCGAGGCGACCAGATGGGTGGCGGGCGCCACCTGGAAGTCGATGGACATCATCACGCTCAGCGCGGTGATGGCGACGATGGAGAAGGCGAACAGCTTGCGCGCCCAGACCCGGTCGTCGGCGGTCCAGTAGCCGGTCAGGGCGATGGCCAGCCACCACAGGCTCACCGCCACCGCCACCAGCAGGTAGCCGTAGCCGGCGTAGCCGCCCAGGCACAAGGCGAGGGTCGCCGCCATGAAGGCGAGGATGTAGAGCACGATGTGGATCTTGGTCACCGCGATGCCGCGCGCCACCGGCAGCACCGGGATGCCAGCCGCCTCGTAGTCCTTCAGGCGGAAGATGGCGATGGCATAGGAGTGCGGCATCTGCCACAGGCAGAAGATCGCCAGCAGCGAGGCGGCGCCGGCGTCGAACTGGCCGCTCACCGCGCAGTAGCCGACCACCGGCGGCATCGCCCCGGAGAGGCTGCCGACCAGCGTGCCGTACTGCGAACGACGCTTGAACCACAGGCTGTACAGGCCGACGTAGACGAAGTAGCCGAAGCCGGCCAGCGCGGTGGTCAGCGGGTTGGTCCGCCACCACAGCAGGCCGAAGCCGGCGACCCCGAGGACCAGGCCGTGGGCCAGGGCAGCCTTCAGCGAGATCTGCCCGGTCACGGTGACCCGCCCGCGGGTCCGCTCCATGTGCCGGTCGATGTCGCGGTCGATGCAGTTGTTCAGCACGCACCCACTGGCGACCACCAGCGACAGGCCGATGACCGTGGCCAGCAACAGCATCGGCTCGACGCTGCCGCGGGCGGCGAGGAAGTATCCCCCCGCCACCGCGATCAGGTTGCCGAAGATGATTCCCGGCTTGGCCACCAGGAGATAGCGTTTCAGCTTCACGTCATGGCCCTCAGGGCATCGGCATCATCAGCATGTCGGCGCTGAAGATGATCCACAGCGAGAGACCGACCACCAGCAGGATGACGATCACCGTGAAGATGAACGCCATCACGTTCCAGCGCCCTTCCGACGACATGTTCATGTGCAGGAAGCAGATCAGGTGCACCACCACCTGCACCAGGCCGAGGACGACCATGGTGAGGATGGTCGCGTGGCGCGAGAAGCCGCCGTCCATGACCATGTAGAACGGGATCGCGGTGAGGATCACCGAGAGCACGAAGCCGATCGCGTAGGAACCCAGGCTGCCGTGGCCGGCGCCGTGGTTGTCGTGTGCAGCGCTGCTCATTACAGGGCCCCCATCAGGTAGACGACGGTGAAGACGCAGATCCAGACGATGTCGAGGAAGTGCCAGAACAGGCTCAGGCACATCATCCGGGTGTTGTTCTGCGCGGTGAGGCCGCGGGTCCAGATCTGCGCCATCAGCACCAGCATCCACAGCAGACCGGCGCTGACGTGCAGGCCGTGCATGCCGACCAGGGTGAAGAAGGACGACAGGAAGGCGCTGCGGCTCGGGCCGAAACCTTCGGCGATCAGGTGGTGGAACTCGTTGATCTCCATCCCAATGAACGCGGCGCCGAGCAGGAAGGTGACCCCGAGCCAGGCGATCGCCTGGCCCTTGGCGCCCTTGTGCGCAGAGAGCATGGCCAGGCCGTAGGTGCAGCTGGAAACCAGCAGGATGGCGGTTTCCACCAGCACGTAGGGCAGTTCGAAGATGTCCTTGCCGCTGGGGCCGCCGGCGGTGTGGTGAACCAGCACCGCGTAGGTGGCGAAGACGCTGGCGAACAGCACGCAGTCGGTCATCAGGTAGAGCCAGAAACCGAATACGGTGTTGCCGCCGCTATCGTGTGCATGATCGTGGTCGTGGCCCACTTCGTGGGCGTCGGCCAGATGCTTGTTCAATACTGCCGTCGACATGGTTCAGACCTGCTTGGCGAGTTGCTGGAAACGGGCGCTTTCGATCTTCTCGATCTCTTCGGGCTGGACGTAGTAGTCGACGTCCTGGTTGTAGCTGCGCACGATGAAGGAGCCGATCATGCCGACGAAGCCGACCGCCATGAGCCACCAGATATGCCAGATGGCGGCGAAGCCGAAGACGAAGGCGAACACGGCGATGGAGAAGCCCGCGGCGGTGTTCTTCGGCATGTGGATCGGCTGGTAGGCCGGCAGCTTGCGGTAGGCGGTGCCGGCCTTCTTCATGTCGTGGAAGGCATCCACGTCCTGTACCTTCGGCAGCTCGGCGAAGTTGTAGAACGGCGGCGGCGAGGAAGTGGCCCATTCCAGGGTGCGGCCTTCCCACGGGTCGCCATTGACATCGGCCAGTTGCTTGCGGTTGCGGACCGAGACGAACAGCTGGATCAGTTGGCAGGCGATGCCGCAGAAGATCAGCACGGCGCCGAAGAACGCGACCACCAGGTAGGGCTTCCACAGCGGGTTGTCGTAGTGGTTCAGGCGACGGGTCATGCCCATGAAGCCGAGGATGTAGAGCGGCATGAAGGCCATGTAGAAGCCCACCAGCCAGCACCAGAAGGAACGCTTGCCCCACTTCTCGTCGAGGGTGAAGCCGAACGCTTTCGGGAACCAGAAGGCGAAGCCGGCCAGGTAGCCGAATACCGCGCCGCCGATGATGGTGTTGTGGAAGTGGGCGATCAGGAACAGGCTGTTGTGCAGCAGGAAGTCCGCGCCCGGGATGGCCAGCAGGACGCCGGTCATGCCGCCGATGGTGAAGGTCACCATGAAGCCCAGGGTCCACAGGATCGGCGTGCTGAAGCGCAGGCGGCCCTTGTAGATGGTGAACAGCCAGTTGAACAGCTTCACCCCGGTGGGGATCGAGATCAGCATGGTGGCCACGCCGAAGAAGCCGTTGACGTCACCGCCCGAACCCATGGTGAAGAAGTGGTGCAGCCACACGGTGAAGCCGAGGAAGGTGATCGCGGCGCTGGCCCAGACCATCGACTTGTAGCCGAACATGCGCTTGCCGGCGAAGGTCGCGGTGACCTCGGAGAAGATACCGAAGGCCGGCAGGATCAGGATGTACACCTCGGGATGGCCCCAGGCCCAGAAGAGGTTGATGTACATCATGGCGTTGCCGCCGAGCTCGTTGGTGAAGAAGTGCATGTCCAGGTAGCGGTCGAGCGACAGCAGGCCCAGCGCAGCGGTGAGGATCGGGAACGAGGCGACGATCAGGATGTTGGCGAAGGTGCAGGTCCAGGTGAAGATCGGCATCTGCATCAGCTTCATGCCCGGGGCACGCATCTTGAACACGGTGACCAGGAAGTTGATCCCCGTGAGCAACGTGCCCATCCCGGATATCTGTAGCGCCCAGATGTAGTAGTCCACCCCTACCCCGGGGCTATAGGCCAGCTCCGACAGCGGCGGATAGGCCACCCAGCCGGTACGGGCGAATTCGCCCAGGCCCAGCGACACGTTGACCAGCATGGCGCTGACCACGAGCAGCCAGAAGCTCAGCGAGTTGAGGAAGGGGAACGCCACGTCGCGCGCGCCGATCTGCAGCGGCACGGCCAGGTTCATCAGGCCGGTCATGAACGGCATGGCCATGAAGATGATCATGATCACGCCATGCGCGGTGAAGATCTGGTCGTAGTGCTCCGGCGGCAGGTAGCCGTGGTTGGCGCCTTCGGCCAGGGCCAACTGGCCGCGCATCATGATCGCGTCGGCGAAGCCGCGGACCAGCATGACCAGGGCGACGACGATGTACATCACGCCGATCTTCTTGTGGTCGACCGAGGTCAGCCACTCGGTCCACAGGTAGGTCCACTTGCGGTAGTAGGTGATCGCACCGACCACGCCGAGGCCCAGCAGGGCGACGACGGCCAGTGTGACCATGACGATGGGCTCGTGGTAAGGCACGGCCGAGAGTGTCAGTTTCCCGAACATCTGCGCTTACTCCTGGGTACTCGGTTGCATGTGCATGTCCTTCATGTCTTTCATGCCCTGCATGGCTTGCATGTCCATGTCCTGCATGTCGTGACCGGTCATGGCGGCTTCGTGCTCAGCCCCGGCGTGCTCGCCGTGCGCGGCACCCTTGGCGTCGCCGTGGTGCTCGTACTTGGTGAGGATGTGGCCAAACAGTTCCGGGCTGACCGAAGAGAAGTAGGTCGGCGGAACGTTCTCGCTCGGCTTGACCAGTTCCGGATAGGTGCCGATCGACAGGCTGGCCGGTGCCGCCTTGACCTTGGCGACCCAGTCCTGGAAGCCCTGCTCGGAGGTGGCGATGGCCTTGAAGCGCATGCCGGAGAAACCGCCGCCGCTGTAGTTCGCGGAGATACCGTCGAATACGCCTTCTTCGTTGGCGATCAGGTGCAGCTTGGTCATCATCCCGGCCATCGAGTAGATCTGGCTGCCCAGCTGCGGGATGAAGAACGAGTTCATCACCGAATCCGAGGTGATCTGGAAATTCACCGGGGTGTCTTTCGGGAAGGCGATCTCGTTGACCGTGGCGATACCCTGCTCCGGGTAGATGAACAACCACTTCCAGTCCAGCGAAACGGCCTGGATGGTGACCGGCTTGACCTCGGAGTCCAGCGGACGGTACGGGTCGAGCTTGTGGGTGCTTTCCCAGGTGATCCAGCCGAGGATCGCGATGATCACGCAGGGCACCAGCCAGACCACCGCCTCGATGCGGTTGGAGTGGTGCCAGTCCGGCTTGTACTCGGCCTGGGTATTCGAGGCGCGGTACTTCCAGGCGAACGCCAGGGTCATCACGATCACCGGGATGACCACGATCAGCATCAGCAGGGTCGCGGTAATGATCAGGGTGCGCTCGTCCATGCCCACCTGCCCTTTCGGGTTGAACAGGGTCATGTCGCAGCCGCCGAGCAGCAGCGCGGGCGCCAGGGAAAGCCATTTCAATGCGGCAAACGGGTTTGCTTTGGTCATCTTCCGGCCTTAATCGATGGAAGGAGCGAGTGGTCGCTCATGGATGTCTCCTTGCAAGGCTTGTGGCGGAGACCGCTGGCTTCAGCCAGTTCCAGACATGCAGTCGCCGCCGGGGTACGGAACGGCCATTGCCCGGCCACGGGAGAAGGCAAGCGGATACCTTTCCCGATTCCGGTGGCGGACTCGTTCCACGCGCTGAGTCGTTCCTTGATGAACAGCGTTTTCGAAGCTGTGCCGGAAGAGGCCAAGGGCGGCCAAGGCACGTGCATGCCTGGGCGAGAAGGATTGCCCTTCCCGCCGGGTGATCAGGTCGCAGTTATCGGTCGGCTATTTGTTGTGCAACAGGCAAGGCAGGAACCCATTTATCGCGATGCGGAGCAGAGACTCGCGCGACGCTCGTTGGACCGAAACTGAGCGTCAGTTATTACAATTCATTTCAGCTGAGGAGCCTATGACACATCTTGCAATAGACTTTCTCAAACATAGATAAAGTAGGGCTTTAACCTGCCTGCGACAGGTTGTCGCAGGCCATACCCTAGCACAACAGTTGGAATACGCGAATATTCTTCGCTTCGAGCAGCATAACGCAAGGAAATCGCCCCCGCGCCAGCATCGTGACCCGAGAGTCAGCGTCTATCGGCCTGCAACTGTACCCCTGCCGTTCGTCCAGATGCGCCAACTGTATCCGCCGCCGGGCCGGCGCTAACGCGCAGGCGCCAGAGCAGCGCGGCGGCCAGCAGGGCGCTGGCTCCGGCCACCAGCATAGCCAGACGGAAGCCCTCGGCCAGCGCGGCCGGCAGCTCGGCGTCGAGCCCCGCCAGGGAACCAGGCAAGCGATGGGCCGTGATCGCCTGGGTGGCGAGCCGTTGCGCATCGGCAATCCCCAGCTCCTCCAGCCGATCGCCCAGGACGACGATCGCCCGCCCGCTCAGCAGCGCTCCCAGCAACGCGATGCCGACGGCCATGCCGGCCTGGCGCAGGGTATTCATGGTCGCCGAGGCCATCCCGGAACGCTCGCGGGCCACGCTCGCCATGACCGCCAGACCGGTGCCGGGAACGGCCAGGCCCATGCCCAGGCCGAGCGCCACCAGCAACAGGCCGACCCAGGGATACGCGGTTCCCGTACCGCAAGCGGCCAGCGCCAGCATGGCCAGGCCGATCACCAGGTAGCCCAGCACCAGCAGGCGTCGCAGCGGTACGTGCCGCTGCAACCGGCCGAACAGCATGGACAGTGCGCCCATGGCGAGGAACTGCGGCGCCAGGTAGAAGCCGGCCTGCTGCGCCGAGGCACCCTGCACCTGCTGGAAGAACAGGGAGAGGAAGAACAGGCTGGCGTAGCCGGAAAAACCGAGGACGAACGAGGCCAGGTTGCAGACGGCGAACCCGGCCTGGCGGAACAACCCCAGGGGCAGCAGCGGTCGGGCGGTCCGCCGCTCGACGAAGAGGAAGCCAAGCAAGCCGACCCCGGCCAGGAGCAGCGCCGGCCAGGCCGTGGGAGACAACCAGCCGCCCTCTCCCGCGGCGATCAGGGCGTAGGTCAACGCTCCCAGCCAGACCACGCTGAGCAACTGCCCCAGGGGATCGAAGGCGGCGTGCTCGGGGTGCGCGGTTTCCTCGATGCCCCACAGGCCCAGGGCGAGCGCCAGCAGGCCGAGCGGCAGGTTGATCAGGAAGATGCTCTGCCAGCCGGCGTGCTCCACCAGCAGGCCGCCGAGCAGCGGGCCGAGGATCAGCGACAGCGCGCTGAAGGAGGTCCAGCCGCCGATCACCTGGGCGCGCTGGCCGGGATCGTGGAAAGCCTGGGTAAGGATCGACAGCGCGCCGGGTATCAACAGCGCCCCGGCGATGCCCTGGACCGCGCGTCCGAACAGCAGCAGCGGCAGCGAGGTGGCCAGCGCGCAGAGCAGCGAACCGAAGCTGAACAGGCCGACCCCGAGCAGCCAGGTCAGCTTGCGACCGTAGCGGTCGCTCAGCGGTCCGGAAGACAGCATGAAGGCGCTCAGGCACAGCGCATAGGCGTCGACCACCCACTGCAGGCCGGCCAGGTCGGTATCCAGGGCGTACTGCAGCGTCGGCAGGGCGAGGTTGACGATGCTGATGTCGAGCGAGGCGATGAAGGTTCCCAGGTAAATGGCGGCGACCAGGGCGACACGACGCGAAGGGTTCATGGAGTACTCCGATGAGAGGGCGCTGGCCCAGGAATAATCCATTGACCGACGGTCAGTCAATAAATATCGCGAAACATTCTCATCTTCCTGTCATGCCTCGTCTTCCCCTCCACGCTCTTTTACACTGCGGCCAACCCAACCACTGGACCCGCGCTCCATGCCCGATCGCCACGCCGAACAGCCTGCCCGCCAACCGCGCACCAAGCCTGCGGAGGTTCGTCTCGAGGAACTGATGGCGGCGGCGCAGCAACTGTTCCTAGACAAGGGTGTGGACGCCACCACCATCAGCGACATCGTCGCTGCCGCGGGGGTCGCCAAGGGTACCTTCTATCACTACTTCCAAGCCAAGACCGACATCCTCCTGGCCCTGCGCGAGCGCTTCACCCAGGCTTTCCAGCAACGCATCGCGAATGCCGTCGAGGCCTGTCCGGCGAACGACCATCCCGGCCGCCTGCGCGCCTGGACCGAGAGCGGCCTGGCGGGCTACCTGGAGGGCTACCGGCTGCACGATGTGGTCTACAGCGAACACCATCACCACCAGCGCGGCAACCAGGAGCGCGACCGCGTGCTGGAGCAATTGGCGGAGCTACTGGAGAACGGCGCGGCGGCCGGCGCCTGGCCGCTGCGCAACCCACGGCTGAACGCCCTGCTGCTCTACTCCGGGCTGCATGGCGCCGCCGACGACGCCATCGCCGGCGGCCGCCTGGATACCCAGCCGCTGGCCGGCGAACTCGCCGATGCCTTCCTGCGCCTGCTCGGTGCCAGCGACTGAGGCAGGCTCAGCCGCAGAAGGTTTCCTGCAGGTGGCGCCAGTACAGCCGCCCTTCGTCGTCACGGTGCAGGACTACGGTGGACAGGCGCTCGCTGCGACCCGCCGCGTCGGACTGGATTTCCCGATAGGCCAGGGTCGCGCCATCCACGCCTGAAGCCAGCAGACTCTCGCCGTCGATCTCGATGCGCAGCCCAGGACGGGTGCCGCCCTTGCTGCGGAACAGCTCGCCCAGAGCAGTCTTGTCCAGGACCACGCCATGCGGCGTGACCATCGAGAAGTCCTCGGCGAAACGCGCCATCAACGCATCCAGCGCGTCAGCCCGTGAGTCGCCGGCCAGCCAGTCGCGGATCGCCACGTGGGCATGGTGGATTTCCCGGCGGTAGGCACAAGTCATGGTGTAGCTCCTTTCAGGTCTGGACCAGGGCGCGAACCCCGGCGGAATCGATACGCCTCACCCACGGCAGAGGCAATAGCGTGAAAGCGGCGGAGAACAGGAAGCAGTGGACGAAGGCCGCGGGGTCGGCCCGCGCCTGCAACAGGTTGAGCAACCCACCGAGCACGGCCATGCCCAGGCAGAACGCCAGTTGCCGATTGATGTTCCACAAGGCGCTGGCATGGCCCATGCGCGCCGCCGGGACGTCGAGCAAGGCCATGCCCTGTGCCGCGCTGCTACACAGGCTGCCGCCGAATCCCATGGTCGCGTAGGCCCCCGCCAGTTGCCAGAAGCCGCTCCCCTCCCCGCTTCGAGCCAGCCACAGCAGGCCGCCGGCCTGTATCGCCATGCCCGCCAGCAGCAAGGATTTCGGCCCCCAGCGATTGAAGCGTCGCCGGGTCAGGCCGATGGCCAGGCCGGCCGCCAGCGCCCAGGGCAGCATCAGCGCACCGGCACGGCTCGCGCTGAGGCCGAGGGGGCCTTGCAGATAGAGCATGGCGACCAGGTTGGCGCCCATGAAGGCTCCCGGCACGCAGAGATAGACCAGCATCGCCGTACGCAGCAATGGCGCCTCCAGCAAGCCAAGGTCGAGCAGCGCGTCGGTACGAGCGCGCCCGTCACGCCAGTAGCAGCAGCCCAGCACGCAGGCCAGCAGCGCCAGGAGCAGGCCACGCCCGCCGCCGCCGGGCGATCCCAGCCAGGCGAGCGCCACCAGCAGCGTGGCCAGCGCCGCCGAGCCGAGCAGCAGGCCGCGCAGGTCCAGGCGCTGCGCCGCATGCTTGTGCCTGGGCAGCCAGCGCATCGCCAGGGCCAGCACCAGCAGCGCCGGCGCCACGCTGGCGAAGAAGATCCCACGCCAGGACAGGCTGTCCACCAGCCAGCCGCCGAGGGCAGGCGCCACGGCGGGAACGATCAGCGCCACCAGCATCAGCCGTGCGGTCAGGCCGGCCCGTGCCGACGCCGGGACATTCCGATAGGCCATGGCCTGGCCGAGGGGGATCAGTAACCCGCCGGCCAACCCCTGGCACAGGCGCCAGACGATCAACGTCGCCGCCGATCCAGCCAGGCCGCAACCCAGCGAAGCGCTGGCGAAACCGGCCAGTGCCAGCAGCATCAGTCGCCGTTCTCCCAGGCGCGAAGCGAGCCAGACGCTCAACGGAATCACCAGGGTCAAGCCGAGCAGGTAGGTGTTGCCGATCCACGCCAGGGTCGCCACCGAAGCGCCAAGGGAACGCCCGATGTCCGGGTAGGCGACGCTGGCGATGAAGATGTTCACCAGGTCCAGGGCGAACCCCAGCAGGTACAAAGTGGCCAGGCGGGACGGTTGATTCATGGGCGCTCCGGAGGTTTGCCGGGGAGCATAGCGAGGCGCTCGCGCTATCTGGAGAGGCTAATCGCGCATAGACTGTCAAATCGAATTTGACAATAGGGTCGCCTTCCATGGTCAGCCTCGACCGCTTCGAAACCTTTCGCGCCGTGGTCGACTGCGGTTCCCTCAGCGCCGCCGCCGACACCCTCGGCCAGACGCGTGCGGTAGTCAGCTTCAACCTCAAGCGGCTGGAGGCCGAGCTGGGCGTTTCTCTGCTCAGCCGCAGCACCCGGCGGATGGCCCTGACCGATGCTGGCGAACGCTTCTACCAGCGCTGCGTGAAGGTGCTCGACGAGGCGCGCCTGGCCATCGACGACGCCCGCGCCGAGCATGGCGAACTGCGTGGCAGCCTGCGCGTCACCACCACCCAGGAATACGGCCTGCGCCAACTGGTGCCGGCCCTGCAGGCATTCGCCCGGCTGCACCCGGCGTTGCAGGTACAATTGTCGACCTCATCGCTGCATGCCGACCTGATTGGCGAACGCTTCGACGTCGCCATCCGCCTGGGGCGCCTGGAGGACTCCACCCACCATGCGGTGCAACTGGCCAGCTTCGAGGTCCTGGCGGTGGCCAGCCCGGCCTGCCTGGCGGCGCTCGGCGAACCGCCGCCGACCGACCTGGAGAGTCTGGAGCGCCTGCAGAATCTCGGTCACAGCCGGCTGGCGGACTCCCTGCCCTGGCAAGTACGCGCCCCCGACGGCGCCCTGCGCAGCTACCGCGGACCGCGCCATCCCATGCTGCTGGCCGACAACGCCGCGGCCCTGCGCGCCTTTGCCCTCGACGGCCTGGGTATCGCCGTGCTGCCGGACTGGCTGGTGCAGGCCGACTTGCGCTGCGGCGCACTGCAACGCCTGCTGGCGGACCACGGGTTTCCGCTCCAGGGCGTGCATGCCGTTTATCCGCCGACCCGCCACCTGCCGTCGAAGGTCCGCGCGTTCATCGACTTCCTCAAGACTCGCCTGGGGCACCCGGACGCCGGTTAGAAAACCGAGGCCGCCGCGATTGCCCGCGGCGGCCTCGGCACAGACGTGGCTCAGTTACCCTGCGGCATCTCGCCGCGCGCCAGGCGCGCATTGATGTCGCGGACCACCGCTGGCAGCTCGGCGATGGTCTCGATCAGGTAGTGCGGACGCGAACCTTCGAACATCTGTTCGATACGCGTCCGCTCGCGCTCCAGTTCGGCCGCCGGCAGCGCCTTGTACTGCTCGTAGGTGAGGCCCAGGGCATTGCCCGAGCAGGTCAGCGCCACCGTCCACATCCCGGCGCGGCGCCCTTCGAGGATACCCGGCCAGGTGTCGTCGACCTTCACGCAGGCCGCCACATCGTCGATCCCCAGGGCGATCACGTTGGCCAGCGCCTGGGCCGGCCATGGCCGGCCGTTGGGCACTTCGTCGGTGGCCACCACGTGGTCGGCGACGTAGCCGTTGGTCTCGGCCAGGGCTACCACCTTCTCCATCACCACCGCCGGGTAGCCGGAACAGGAACCGATCTTCAGGCCCATCCCGCGGAGTTCGGCGATCGCCTGCAGGGCGCCGGGGATCAGCGCCGAATGTTCGGCGATCTTTTCGATCTGCAGCGGCATGAAGCGCTCGTAGATGGCGGTGACATCGTCGTCGCTGGGCAGGCGGCCGAAGACGGCGCGGTAGCGCTCGGCGATCGCCGGGATGTCGCAGAGGGTGCGGATGTGGTCCCACTTGCCCATTCCCATCGGACCGCGCGCTTCCTCCAGGCTGACCTGGACGCCGAATTCGGCGAAGGCCTCGACGAAGATCTGGGTCGGCGCGAAGGAGCCGAAATCGACCACGGTTCCCGCCCAGTCGAGGATGACGGCCTGGAGGGTGGCTGGCTGGTTGTAATTCATTGTCGTGAACCCTTTTCTGCTCGTTGTCGTTCAGTTCAGATCTCGAGGACTTCCAGTTCGCGCAGCGCCTCGCCGATGGCGGCGACCGCCTGCCGCATCTCCGCGGCGTCGACGTGGCCGATGCAGCCGACGCGGAAGGTTTCCACCTGGGTCAACTTGCCCGGATAGAGGATGAAGCCCTTCTCCCGCACGCGTTGGTAGAAGTCGGCGAAGCGGTAGCGCGGATCGCGCGGCGCGTGGAAGGTAACGATGATCGGCGCTTGGATTTCCGCCGGCAGGAAGCTGCGGAAACCGAGCCGGGCCATCTCGCCGAGCAGCGTTTCGCAATTGCTCGCGTAGCGCCGCTGGCGCGCCGGCAGGCCGCCCTCCTCTTCGTACTGGCTGAGCGCTTCGTGCAAGGCGGCGACCACATGGGTCGGCGGGGTGAAGCGCCATTGCCCGGTCTTGCGCATGTAGGCGTGCTGGTCCTGCAGGTCCATGGCCAGGGAGTGGCAGTTGCCGGCGCTGGCTTCCAGGGCGGCGCTGCGGGCGAAGACGAAGCCCATCCCCGGGACGCCCTCCAGGCACTTGCCGGAGGCGGCGATCAGGGCGTCGAACGGGACTGTCCGGGCATCGATCCCGATCGCCCCGAAGGAACTCATGGCATCGACGATCAGGCGCTTGCCGTGACGCTCGACGACCTTGGCGATGGCCTCCAGCGGATTGAGGATGCCGGTACTGGTCTCGCAGTGGATCAGCGCCACATGGCTGATCGCCGGATCGGCGGCCAGCAGGCGCTCGACATCAGCGGCGGTGGTCGGCACGTTCTCTTCGGTCTCGAAGGTGCTGAAGGGCCGTTGCAGGACCTCGCAGATCTTCGCCAGGCGCTTGCCGTAGGCACCGTTGATCAACACCAGGACCTTGCCGTCGCGCGGCACCAGGGTGCCGATCGCCGCTTCCACGGCGAAGGTGCCGCTGCCCTGCAACGGTACGCAGGTGTGGCTGCCTTCGCCGCCTACGATCTTCAGCAGGCGCTGGCAGACGCTGGCGGTGAGTTCGTTGAAATCGCTGTCCCAGGAGCCCCAGTCGACCATCATCGCCCGACGGGTACGGTAGGAGGTGGTCAGCGGACCGGGGGTCAGCAGGATGGGTGCGCGTTCGGCAGTGCTCATGCTCATTTCCTCTGCGGGAATCGGCCAAAGAAACCGGATCGGGCTTCGCGGTCCGGGCGGTCGTTCCGCGCCGGGGTTCCAGGGAAGCCTGGAGACATAAGGTGAGCGCCGCGCTACTATCGTTCAAATTGTTTGTTCCGATGCCAGCCATAAGCCACGCCGATACCATGAATCTCTTCCAGCTCCGCGCCTTCGACGCCGTCGCCCGCGAAGGCAGTTTCACCCGCGCCGCCGAGCGCCTGTGCATCAGCCAACCGGCGGTGACCGGACACATCAAGGCACTCGAGGAGCACTACCAGGTCACCCTGTTCCGGCGCACCGCCCGGCGCATCGAACTGACCGAGGAGGGCTCGCGCCTGGTGGCGATCACGCGCACCCTGTTCGCCCTGGAGGAAGAAGCCGAGGCCCTGCTCGACGCCAATCGACAATTGGTCTCCGGCCGCCTCGAAGTCGCCGCCGACGGCCCGCACCTGGTGATGCCGATGCTCGCCCGGCTGCGCGCGAGCTATCCGGGAATCACCGTCAACCTGCGTCTGGGCAACGCCCAGGAGACCCTCGCGGCGCTGCTCAGCGAACACGTCGACGTCGCCGTGCTGACCGAGGTCGAGGCGCGTCCCGGGCTGTTCCTGGAGGAGTTGGTGAATTCGCGCATCTGCGCCCTGTTGCCTCGCCAGCATCCCTGGTGCGAACGCAACGAAGGCGTACCGCTGGAAGAGCTCGACCAGCAGATCATGGTGCTGCGCGAACCCGGTTCGATCACCCGCCGCACCTTCGACCGCGCCTGTGCCGAGCAGGGCGTGCAGCCGCGGGTGCTGCTGGAGCTGGACAGCCGGGAAGCGGTGACCGAAGCGGTGGCCGCCGAACTGGGCGTCGGCGTGGTGTCTTCCCTGGAGGTCGGCAACGATCCGCGGGTTCGCGCGGTGCCGCTGGTCGGTCCCGAGCTGACCAACCGCCACCTGATCGGCTGCCTGGAGAAGCGCCGCGGCCTACGGGTGATCAGGGCATTCCTGGAACTGGCGGCGGCCTGAGTCGCGCCTCAGCTCCAGTGACGCTCGCGGGTGCGGCGGTCTTCGCCGAAGCCGAACAGCGAGGCCAGCGAATACACGATCAGCTCGGCGATCCAGGCGACCAGCAAGGCGCAGCCCAGGCCCCAGGCGATCACCTCGGGCTTGAGCAGGACCTGGTAGCTGTAGCTGGCATAGGTTTCCATCAGCAACTCATGGTTCGGTGCGCGCAGCATGTGCCAGGCGCGGGCGTACCAGGGACCCTGCATGGCCTGCCACTCAGCGTCGAGCATGCGCGCGCGACGCATCAGGCGGTCGAGGTTCTCGCCGTCGCGCTGGAACACCGGATCGCTGTTGCTGCGGTAATGCCTGACCAGTTCCTCCAGGCTACCGTTGAAGAACTGCCCGGCGGTCTGCTGGAAGCCCTGGATGTTCTGCGCGGCCTCCAGGCGATGGGCGTCGACGCGCTTGGCGTAGTCGTCGATGAAACCGGGCACCTGCACCCCGAGCAGCAGGCCCAGGGTGAACAGCAGCAGTCTCAGGTAACTGCGGAACATGCGCTCTCCTCGTTCACGGCGGCGATTCAGACCCGCCCCTTGGCCAACACCTCGCCGCCCCACCAGAGGACCCACTCGCCGCTCTGCTGCAAGGTCCAGTTCTCGTTGTCGGTGAGCGGCTCGGTGGCGATCACCGTGACCACATCGTCCGGCGTGGTTTCCGCATGGAAGTCCACGGTCAGGTCGGCATCCTTCAACCGCGCCGGGCCGAATGGCGCACGGCGGGTAATGTAGGCGAGTTTGCTGGAGCAGAAGGTGAACAGCCAGTCGCCGTCGCTGATCAGGGCATTGAACACACCTTTCTTGCGATATTCGTCACAGGCCGAGATCAGCACCGGCAACAGCACCTCCACCGGCACCGGCTCGGGGAAAGCCCGGCGCACGCGGTTCAGCAGGTCGCAGAAGGCCGCCTCGCTGTCGGTCTCGCCGACCGGGCGGTAGAAACCGGGCTTGGGCTGGAAGTCGGCCAGTTGGCCATTGTGTGCGAAGGTCCAGTAGCGCCCACCGAGTTCGCGGATGAAGGGGTGGGTGTTGCTCAGCCCGACCTTGCCGACGTTGGCCTGGCGGATGTGCCCGATGACCGTCTCGCTCTTGATCGGGAAGCGCTGCACCAGCCGCGCCACCTCCGAATCGACGCTCGCCAGCGGGTCCTGGAACAGCCGCACGCCGCGTCCTTCGTAGAAGGCGATGCCCCAACCGTCGCGGTGCGGGCCGGTACCGCCGCCGCGCTGCATCAGTCCGGTGAAGCTGAAGACGATGTCCGTCGGGACGTTGGCGCTCATGCCCAATAGTTCACACATGGCTCAAACCTCCCTGAGCAAGGCTGTACGTAGTAGTTCTCGTTCCCGCTGCAGACGCGCCTGCAGGCTCGCGCGACCGACCGGCAGGAAACGGGTCAGGGCGCGCCAGAGCAGTCGCGGCAGGTCGCCGCGACGCCGGGGAATCAGGTGCAGATGCAGGTGCGCCACGTGCTGGTCGGCCGCCACGCCATCGTTGAGCAACAGGTTGATGCCTTCCACGCCGAAACCGGCCCGGCGCAATGCGCGACCGATACGCTCGGCGAGCGCCAGGAGGGCGTCGCGGGCGGCGGCGGAAAGATCGCTCAGGTGCGGGGCGTGCTCGCGGGCTACGATCAGCACGTGCGCCGGTCGCAGCGGAAAGATGTCCAGCAGGACGATGAAATGCTCGTCCTCGAAGAGTCTGTGCGCCGGCTCGCGGCCACCCGCTATGGCGCAGAACACGCAATCCATGGGAAATCCCGACATAGGCCTCGCCTCATGCTGAACGCCTGCCGGGCGTAGCGCAAGAATGGATTTCGTCGCGAAAGGCTACAGGCGCGGCTCGATGCGCATGCGCCGGTCGCCGTGCTCGTCGGTGCGGGTGTCGACGTCCGGCATCAACTCGGGCTGCATCATCTGCCGCAGGGTCGGCTCGTCCTCGGCGTCCTGCGACGGATGCCGACGATTCTTCCAGGCCCGCTCCAGCGGCCAGCGGATGGCGGCGATCAGCAGGTACAGGCCGAAACCGAGCAGCGCCACCAGGGCCAGGTCAGAGACCGCGCGCCAGGCGTTGTTGCCGACCTTGAACACGACATCCAGCGCGGTGATGGCGATGGCCGGGGCGTAGAGGTCGTTCTGCGGGTCCACCGGAGTCGGCGTGAACAGCAGGATGAAGACGATCAGCCGCAGGGGTTCGCGCAGCCAGCGCCACATCCAGCCGGTCATCAGCCAGAACACCAGCATCAGGCCGAGTCCGGCGATGGCGTAGGCGCCCCAGGCGATCAGATAGTCTTGTTCATTCATGCGGCGTGCGTGGCGATAGCGGTGATGGGGGGCTTATGATAGCCGCTTTTGCATGCCGACGCGCCTACCCACCGATGGCGGGCGCCGCGCCGCCAGTTTTATTCAGATTTCCCGGCCTCGCGCATGGCCGGATCGACGAGGATTCCCGATGCCCCATCCGCAGCCCCCCATCGCCCGCCGCGACGCCGGAAGCGACCCCTACGCCTGGCTGGAGGAGCGCGACGCCCCGGAGGTGCTCGACTACCTGAAGGCCGAGAACGCCTACCTGGATAGCGAACTGGCCGACCAGGCCGGGTTGCGCGAGACCCTGTTCGAGGAGATCAGGGGACGCATCCGCGAGACCGACCTGTCGTTGCCCAGTCCGTGGGGTCCGTGGCTGTACTACCAGCGCACCACCGCCGGCGACGAATACCCGCGCCACTACCGCTGCCCGCGTCCGGCGGACGGCAGCCTGGCGGTCGACGAAGGCGCCGAGCAACTGTTGCTCGATCCCAACCAGTTGGCCGACGGCGGCTTCCTCTCCCTCGGCGCCTTCAGCATCAGCCCCGACCAGAGCCTGCTGGCCTACAGCCTGGACACCAGCGGCGACGAGATCTACCGCCTGTTCGTCAAGGACCTCGCCAGCGGCGCGGTGCAGGCCCTGCCCTTCGACGACTGCGACGGCAGCCTGACCTGGGCCAACGACAACCGCACGCTGTTCTTCGGTGAACTGGATGACACCCACCGCCCGCACAAGCTCTATCGCCACCGCCTGGGCGAGGCCGGCGCCGAGCTGGTGTTCGAGGAAGGCGACGGGCGCTTCTTCCTGCACTGCTACCGCTCCAGCTCGGAACGCCAGCTGATCCTCCTGCTCAACAGCAAGACCACCAGCGAGGCCTGGGTGCTCGACGCCGACCAGCCGCAGGGAACGTTCCGTTGCCTGGCGCCGCGCGAGGAAGGCCACGAGTACTACCCCGACCACGGTCGCCTCGACGGCCGGGGCCTGTGGCTGATCCGCAGCAACCAGGCGGGGATCAACTTCGCCCTCTACCAGGCCGAGGAGTCGCGGCCGACTCGCGAGCACTGGCAACTGCGCGTGGCCCACGACCCGCAGCGGACCCTGGAAGATGTCAGCCTGAACGCCGAGGCGGTGATCCTCGGCCTGCGCGACGGCGGCCTGCCGGTGATCGAGGTGCAACCGCAGGGCCTGCCGGCCTACCGCGTGCAGTTGCCGGACGCCGCCTACAGCCTCTACGTGCAGGACAGCCTGGAATTCGACAGCCCCTGCGTGCGACTGCGCTACGAGGCCCTGAATCGTCCGGCGCAGGTACGCCAGCTGAACCTCGCCGATGGCACGCAGACCGTCCTCAAGCAGACCCCGGTGGAAGGCCCATTCGACGCCGACGCCTACGCCAGCCGGCGCATCTGGGCCAGCAGCGGCGACGGCACGCAGGTGCCGGTCAGCCTGGTGGCGCGCAAGGAAGTCCTCGACGGCATCGCCGCCGGGCGCCCCGCGCCGCTCTATCTCTATGGCTACGGCGCCTACGGGCATAGCCTCGATCCCTGGTTCTCCCACGCCCGCCTGAGCCTGCTCGAACGCGGCTTCGTCTTCGCCATCGCCCATGTCCGTGGCGGCGGCGAACTGGGCGAAGCCTGGTACCGGGCCGGCAAGCTGGAACACAAGCAGAACAGCTTCGACGACTTCATCGCCTGCGCCGAGCACCTGCTCGCCGAGGGCTACTGCCGTCCCGAGGGCCTCGCCATCAGCGGCGGCAGCGCCGGCGGGCTGTTGATCGGCGCGGTGCTCAACCAGCGCCCGCAACTGTTCGGCGCGGCCATCGCCGAGGTGCCGTTCGTCGACGTGCTGAACAGCATGCTCAATCCGGACCTGCCGCTGACCGTCACCGAATACGATGAGTGGGGCAACCCGCAGGAGCCCGAGGTGCATGCGCGGATCGCCGCCTACGCGCCCTACGAGAACGTCAGGGCCCAGGACTACCCGCACCTGCTGGTGGTCGCCGGCTACAACGACAGCCGCGTGCAGTACTGGGAAGCCGCCAAGTGGGTGGCGAAACTGCGGGCGACCAGGACCGACGCCAACCTGCTGCTGCTCAAGACCGACCTCGGCGCCGGCCACGGCGGCATGAGCGGCCGCTACCAGGGGCTGAAGGACGTGGCGCTGGAATACGCCTTCCTGCTCAAGGTCCTCGGCCTGGTATGACCACCGCGGGGGCCGGCGACGCCGGCCTTCCGCCACGAAAAAGGGAACCTTCGTGAAACGACGCTTCTGGCCCGCCATGGGCCTGCTCGCCGCGATCATGCTGGCCGTCTACCTGGCGAATCCGTTCGGCACCGCCAGTCTCGACCCGCGCGCACGGCTCCTCGGCGTGGCGCTGTACAAGATCCCTTCGCGCTCGATGGAACCGACCTTGCAACAGGGCGACTTCATCCTCGCCAACGCCGCGCGCTACGCCTTCGCCGACCCGCAGGTCGGCGACCTGGTGGTGTTCCGCTTCCCGCCGCAGCGCAGCATCGCCTATGTGAAGCGCATCGCCGGGATACCCGGCGATCGCGTGCGGATCGATGGCGGCCGGCTCTACGTCAATGAGCGCCCGGTGACGGAGCCCTACCTGGCGCAACAGGCGCTGCGCCAGCCGGAATCCCTGCGCATGGCCGAGCGGACCGTCCCCGCCGGCCAATACTTCATGCTCGGCGACAACCGCGACAACTCCAACGACAGCCGCTACTGGGGCTACGTACCGCGCGCCGACCTGGTCGGCCGGGTGTTCGCCGTCTGGTATGCCGAGGACACCCGGCGCATCGGTTCGGTGCGCTGACGCCCCTCAGAAGAACTGGGTGACGCTGATCTTGGCGTTGCGTCCCTGGCTGTAGACCAGGTCGCCGCCCAGCGGCTGGCGATAGGAGCGGTTGAACAGGTTGTCCACGGTGAAGTCGATGCGGGTGTCCTTCAGGCCCAGCTTGGCCGGGACCCACTCGGCGAACAGCCGATGAGTGTCGTAGCTGTCGTTGGCCGCGTGATCCCAGTAGATATCGCCGGAACCGGTACCCATCCCGCCGCTGTAGCGATCGCTGGGCAGGCGGTCGGTCTTGCGCACGAACTCGCCCTGCCAGCCGAGCTTGGCATCCCATTCCGGAACCTTCAGGCCGAGCATGGCCACCCACTTCGGCGGCGGAATGTCGCGCGCCCACACGTTCGGTCCCCAGGGATTGCTGTAGGCCCCATCGTGCTTGCCGGTCATCCACGAGTAGGACAGGCTGCCGAACAGCCGCTGGCTGTCGTAGAAGCTCTCGATCTCGAAGCCCTTGATGGTCAGGCCCGGCAGGTTGCGGTAGTTGCTCAGCGGCAGCATGTCGCCGCAGCTACCACCGATACTGCCGTTGTCGATCGACTGCTGGCGGCAGCCGACGCTGCGAGTGCGGAATATCTCGTCCTTGATGCGGTTCTGGAACAACGTGGTGCGGATCTGCAGGCTGTCGCCGGCGACCAGCAGGTCCGGCAGGTTGATCACGCTGCCGCCACGGATCGCATGGATGCGCTCGGCGTCCAGGTCGCGGCTGCTGCCACCGATGGTCGAACTGTTCTGCACTTCGTACTGCTCGTCGATCACCGGCGCTCGCCAGGTCTCGGTGTAGTCGGCGAAGAACGCCAGGTTCGGCGTCGCGGTCCAGAACACCGACAGCCGCGGCGACCAGCCGGAGTAGGTCTGGGCGCGATAGTCATGGCCGAGCTTGGGATTGTCGTAGATCGGCGCCAGGTTGGCCTGGCCGTCGTTGCGCACGCTGTCGAAGCGCATCGATGGGGTGACGGTCAGGCTGCCGTAGGTGATCGCGTCCTGGATGTAGAAGCTCTGCGTGTCCTGCTTGCCGGCCGGCATGAATGCCGGTTGCAGCCAGCCGTAATTGTAGCGCGGGGTCTCGTAGGTCTTGCCCGGCATGTGCATGAGGATGTCGCGCTTGTGCTTGTGCAGCGCCGCGCCCAGGGTCAGCTCGTGCTGTAGCGCTCCGGTATCGAAACGGCTGGTGTTGCGCAGTTCCAGGACCTTGTCCTGGTACTCGGTACGCATCCGCTTGCCACCGGTGGCGAGCTGGTAGAAGGCGGTGTCCTCGCGACGGTCGAGTTGCTCGGTGCGGGCGTCGGAATAGCTCAGTTGCAGGTCGATCCAGGGGTTGTCCAGCGGATGGTAGTTGTACTTGCCGGTCCAGGTGGTGTCGGTGGTATCGCGGTGGGCCAGCAGGCGGGTCAGGCCCAGCTCGTAGCCGTAGCGGTCGATGGTCCACTGGCTCGGCGGGGTCGGGTAGCTGCTGGCGGAGAACGGCGTCCAGCGCGAGCTTTTCGAGCGCAGGTAGGTGAAACCCAGGTCGTGCTCCTCGGTGGGGTGCAGGTTGAGCTTGAACAGGCCGGTCTTCTCGTCCTGGGCGCTGTTGGGCAGGCGCTTGGGGTTGATCGGGTAGTCGGTGGGCGACAGCGGCAGGTTGTCGGCCAGCTTCATGTCGCGGCCGTCGCGACCGTTGAGATAGAGCAGGGCATCGACGCGGCGGTCTTCGCTGCGACCGAACACGGCGCCGGAGTAGATCTTCTGCTGGTCGTTGGAGTGATAGCCGTACTTGAGCATGGCGCCGACGTCGCGGCCTTCGCGCAGCAGGTCCGGCGCGTCCTTGGTCTCCATGTGCACGGTGCCGCCGAAGCCGCCATTGCCGGTGAACACCGAGTGCGGTCCCTTCTCCACCTCGATGCGCTTGATCATTTCCGGTTCGATGAACACGGTGCCCTGCTGGTAGCGCTCGAAGCCGCTCTTCTGCGCGCCGTCCAGGGTATAGGGCACGTCCTCGGCGTCGCCCAGGCCCCAGATGTTGGTGGTCTGTCCGCCCGGCTTGGGCGAGCCGCCCATGGTCACTCCGGGCAGGGTCTGCAGCAGGCTGGGGATGTTGTCCGCCTGCTGGCGTTCGATATCCCGCCGGGTCAGGGTCGAACGGCCGACGTTGCTGGCGTCCACTTCGCGACCGTTGCCGACGATGGTCTGCGCGTCCAGTTGCAGCGCGTTGTCGCTGTAGGCGTCGACCTGGCGCCGGCGCACCACGTAGCCGCCGCCCGCCTCCACCAGCTCCAGCTCGGAACCGACCAGCAACCGCTCCAGCGCCTCGCGCACCCCGTAGCTGCCGCTCAGCGCCGGAGCGCGCAGGCCCCGCAGGAGCGACTCGTCGAACAGCACCTGGACCTGCGCCTGCTGCGCCAGGCGCGACAGCGAGGCGGCCAGCGGCTGCGCCGGCAGGTCGAAGCGTCGTTCGGCAGCGCTGGCGCCGGCGGCCCACAACGCGGCGCCGAGCACGGCGGCGGAACACAGCGGGCGCCAGGCGGCGCGGGTGAAAGGCAAGGTCATGCTGGAACTCTCCCCAAGTGACTGCTGGATGTCGCCGGCAGCGGCGACGGACAGCAGAGAAGACGCAGCAGGGAGAAAAACCCACATATGCGAATGAAAAATATTTTCATTAATGCTGACGACGCGCCTCAGCGCGCCAGGATCAGCACCTCGCCACCAGCCTGCGGCTGCACCCGCACCGGCAATAGCGCCGGCAGGGCGAGGAGAAAATCGTCGGGGCGGGCGATCCGCACCGTACCGGAGACCCGCTTGCCGGCAAGCCGGGGATCTCCCAGGCGGATCGGCGCGGCGCGATAGCGCGACAGTTCCTCCACCAGTTCGCCCAGCGGCTTGTCGCGGAACACCAGTTGCCCATCGCGCCAACTGGCGACCTGCTCCGGCGCCACATGGCCGAGTTCCAGGCGCTGCTCGGCGAGGTCCAGGCGCGCGCTGTCGCCAGCCAGCAGCACATGTTCGGCATCCTTCTCCAGGGACGGCTGCAACGCCACGCGCCCCTGTTTCACCGCCACGGCGAGGGCCTGCGCGTTGCGCCGGACGCTGAACTGGGTACCGAGTACGGTGACCCGGCTGTCGCCGCTGCCGACCCGGAAAGGCCGGGCCGGATCGTGGCTGACCACGAAGAACACCTCGCCTTTCTTCAACAGCACGTCGCGGGTGCGCTCGGCGTAACGCACCTGCACCTGGGTATCGACGTCGAGGAACAGCTTCGATCCGTCCGCCAGGACCACCTCGCGCTGCTCGCCAGGTGCCGTGCCGTAGGCGAGGTTCGGTCCGAGCGACTGGTCGCGCCAGAACAGGGTGGCGACGAGCAGCGCGCAGAACACGAAGAACGCCGCCGCCAGCGCCCGGGGCAGGCGCCAGGCCGGCACCGGCTCGGGAATATCGTCCAGCGCCGGGCGCGGCAGGCCGTCGAATTCGCGCCAGAGCCGCTCCATGCCCTCGAGCGCTTCGCGATGGCGCGGATCGGCGCGTAGCCAATCCTCCAGCTCGGCCCGGCAGGCAGCGCTGAAATGCCCGGAACGACGCCGGCTGAACCAGTAGGCGGCGCGGTGATCGATGTCCTCTTCGGTTTCGTCTGCGAACAGCGGTTCCAGTCGTTCCAGCGGCTTCATCCTTCGCCTCCCTGGCCAAGCCGCCGCTTGCAGTGCAGCAAGGCGCTGGCGATGTGCTTTTCCACCATGCTCAGGGAGATTCCCATGCGCTCGGCCACTTCGACCTGGGACAGGCCGTCGAACTTGTGCAGGACGAACGCTTCGCGCCGCCGCGGCGGCAGCTCGGCCAGCGCGGCCGCCAGGTGGCTGAGACGCTGCTGCTGTTCGAAACGCTCGCCCGGCCCGGCCGCCTCGCCTTCCAGCGCGGCGGGTTCGTCGTTCGCCGCCGGCCGGTCGAGATCCTGGCCGCGGCTCTGCTGCCGGCGCCAATGGTCGCGCAACAGGTTGCGGGCGATCTGGAAAAGAAATGCGCGCGGCTGCTCGACCGATTGCCGGCCCGGCCATTTCAGCCACTGGGCGAAAGTATCCTGGGCGAGGTCGGCGGCGTCCGCCGAACTGCCCAGGTGCTTGCGCAGGAAGCGCAGCAACTCGCCATGGAACGCCTGATAGGCATGCGAGACGGAACCACGGAAGCGCTCATCCATCCGTGCATCCTCCGGCGGCGCCCCCCGCGCCGTTGACCCGCTGCAACACCTCGCCTCCCCGCTTCCGTCGGATACGGAAGTCCCTTGCAAATATGCGAATGATAATACATATCATTTCACAAGGTAAGGAAGTGCGACGGACGCGAGCTCAGCCGGCGCGGAAGATCAGGTAGTCCTCCCAGTCGTCCTCGGCCACCTGGGTCTCGCTGAGCATGCGCCCGGACTGGGAAATGCGTTCCTTGTGGACCCGCTCCGGGTCGCCGCAGACCAGGTGGTGCCAGAGCGGCAGGTCCTTGCCTTCGGCAACCAGGCGATAGCCGCAGGTCGGCGGCAACCACTGGAACTCGTCGGCCTGCGCCGGGGTGAGCTGGATACAGTCGGGGACGAAACGGATGCGCTCGGCGTAGTTGGTGCAGCGGCAGCTTTGCAGGTCGAGCAGCTTGCAGGCGATACGCGTGTAGTAGACGCTGCCGTCGTCCTCGTCCTCGAGCTTCTGCAGGCAGCACAGGCCGCAACCGTCGCACAGCGACTCCCACTCGTCCTGGTCGAGTTGGGCGAGGGTCTTGCGTTTCCAGAAGGGTTCGACTTTGGCGGCCATGGCATCGGGGGCTGGTGAAAAGGCGCGATAGTCTAGTCCCCCGCCCCCTCCAGGCCAAGCACCGGCCGGCACATGGCTACTTCAGGTAGGAACGCAGCGCGGTCACCACCAGTTCCAGGTCTTCGCGACGCTGCTCCGCGCTCGCCTGCTCGGCGCCGAGGTGTTCGCGGATGTGCCCCTCCAGCACTTCGTTCATCAGGCCGTTCACCGCACCGCGGATCGCCGCGATCTGTTGCAGCACCGCCGCGCATTCGCTGCCCTCTTCCAGCGCCTGCTCCAGCGCCCGGGTCTGCCCGGCGATGCGGCGCACCCGCGCCAGGAGCTTCTTCTTCCCATGGATGGTATGGGCCACCGCTCTCTCCTCAAGGTAATATACTGGGGTATAGTATATTTTCGACGTCTCGACAGGACAGTAGCAAATGCCCGGCACCCCGACTACCCAGCCCCTGCGCCATTCCCATCGGTTCGACCAGGGCAACCCGCTGGCCGAGCGCAACACGCGCTGGGCGGTATTGCTCACCGCCTGCATGATGGTCGCGGAAATCGCCGGCGGCTGGCTGTTCAACTCCATGGCCCTGCTCGCCGACGGCTGGCACATGAGCTCCCATGCCCTGGCCCTGGGTCTTGCGGTACTCGCCTACGGCGCCGCGCGGCGCTATGCCAACGACCCGCGCTTCAGCTTCGGTACGTGGAAGATCGAGGTGCTCGGCAGCTACACCAGCGCCCTGCTGCTTCTGCTGGTGGCCGGGCTGATGCTCTACCAATCGGTCGAACGCCTGCTCGACCCCAGCCCGATCCACTACCAGCAGGCGATGCTGGTCGCCGCGCTCGGCCTGCTGGTCAATCTCGCCTGCGCCTGGCTGCTGCGCGACGGCCATGCCCACCACGGGCACGGCCACTCGCACCACCACCACCACCACCACCACCACCACCACGACCATCATGCCCACCGGCACGATCTGAATCTGCGCGCCGCCTACCTGCACGTGCTGGCGGATGCCGCCACCTCGCTGCTGGCGATCGTCGCGCTGGCCGGCGGCCTGCTGTGGAACGCGGCCTGGCTGGACCCGCTGATGGGTATCGTCGGCGCGGTACTGGTCAGTGTCTGGGCATGCGGCCTGATCCGGCAGAGCAGCCGGGTATTGCTGGATGCGCAGATGGACGCGCCGGTGGCTGCGGAAATCCGCGCGGCGATCGCCAGCAGCCCGCTGCCGGCGGAACTGCTCGACCTGCACCTGTGGCAGGTCGGCCAGGGCAAGTACGCCTGCCTGCTGAGTCTGCTGACCACCGAGGAAGGCAGCGCCGACTATTTCAAGCGCCGCCTGGCCGAGCATGAGGAACTGGTGCACATCACCGTCGAGGTGAACCCGCTGCTCCCGCTCGCCGCCTGAGGGAACGCGGCTCAGTAGCCGCGAGCGAAGTCCACCTCGCCGCGCATGGCGGTACCCGCCCAGAA
This sequence comes from Pseudomonas sp. PS1(2021), assembly GCF_020405165.1. Taxonomy (NCBI): domain Bacteria; kingdom Pseudomonadati; phylum Pseudomonadota; class Gammaproteobacteria; order Pseudomonadales; family Pseudomonadaceae; genus Pseudomonas; species Pseudomonas sp. PS1(2021). Next base: position 3,242,099 of record NZ_CP084484.1, read on the forward strand.
GCGCGCGAGGTTGTCGCGGAACAGTTCGACCATCGCCCCCGGCAGGGTCGGCGCGGCGGTGTGCCCGGTCAGCAAGAGGCGCGGGGTATGCCAGAACAGGTGGTTGGCCGGCAGCGGCTCTTCGCGGCAGACGTCGATCACCGCGCCGGCCAGTTGGTTGTTCTCCAGTGCCGCCACCAGGTCGGCGTCCACCACCGCGACACCACGCCCGGCATTGATAAACAGCGCCGTGGGCTTGAGCCGGGCGAACAGCGCACGGTCGTAGATGTCGTGGGTATCGGGGGTGTCGGGCAGCAGGTTGATCAGGTAGTCGGCCGTCTCCACCAGGCGACCGAGGTCGTCGAGCGACCCCATGCGGTTGAACGGCACCAGCGAACGCGGATTCTTCGCCACCCCGGTCAGGTCCATGCCGAAGCCGGACAGGGTATGCGCCACCGCCTGGCCGATCTCCCCGGTGCCCACGATCACCACCTGCCGGCCACGCAACCCGCCAGGCGTGCGGCTATCCCATTGCGAACCGACCTGGCTGGCCAGGCGACCGAGGAACTGGCGCTCGTGGGCGAGCATGTAGGTCAGCAGGTATTCGCTCATCACCTGGCCGAAGATGCCTACCGCGCGTGTCAGGCTGTAGTCCTTCGGCAGGTCGGCGGCCAGCAGCGGCGTGATGCCCGCCCAGGTCGACTGCACCCAGACCGGATGCACGCCCTGTCGCAGCATCTGCGCCACCAGGTCGGGCTGGCCGAGCCAGATCGAGCACTCGCTGGCGGCGTCGATGAGCTGCAGGGGATCGTCCCCCGCCACCACCTTCAGGCTGGGGTCGGCCGCCATCAGCAGCGCGGCATAGAGAGCGTGGTCACGTTCGAGAATCAGCAAGCGCATGGGTCACACTGCCAAGCCGGACAAGGGCTGGCGATCAGGCCGGAGAATATTGTTCTTTCATGCATCACGGCTCCTGGAGGGAAGCCCTCGAGAGCAGCAGGTTTGGCGCTGGTAGACCACGGTCGCTGCCAGGGGTTCCGCTATCGTGCGACATCTTGCGGACATCATGCACCGAAGGCGCAGCCTTGCACAGAGCGGGTTTCACGTCGTGAAAGTGGCGCCGGGAAGCCGGCGCCAGCGGGGTACGGCTCGCGTCAGAGCGGGTCGTTCATGCGCAGCAACTCTTCCGGGAGATGCTCGATGTACTCTTCTTCGCCCGGCGGCATCTGCAAGTGGAAGCCCTGCTTCTCGATGTTCTCCAGGACCTTAGCGACATCCTCGCGGGCCAGTTGGCGCTCGGGGGTGAGCAGCAGGTCGAAGACATGTTGCGGCGCGCCGAACGGCACCAGCAGGGCCTCGGGTACGCGGCTCAACGCCTCGCGCTTGTCGACGTAGAGGTACATCTCGTTCTTGCGCGGGCTCTTGTAGACGGAACAGATTCGTTTCATGCGCTCTCCAGGGCGTCCAGCAGGGCCTGGCCCATGCGTTCGCGGCGCCAGCCGCGGAGGGAATCGGGCAGTTCGTAGGGACCGTCGGGATAGCCGCTCTTGAGCAGTGCCTCGAGGATCTTCTTGCGCAGCATCAGCTCAGGCGCCATGCCCAGGGTCTCCGCTTCGCGCTGGCCGATGGCGCGCAGGCTCTTGAGCAGCGGGGTGACCTCCGGCGGCAGCGGCTCGGGCAGCGCCTCGGGCCATTCGCTCTGCGGCAGGCGCGAAGCCTGGGCGATCAGTTCGATGAGGAAGTCGCCGTCCTGGCGCACGGTGCGCGGATGCATGTCTTCGATCGCCGCCAGGTCGGTCTTGTTCTTCGGCAGCAGGCGCGCCAGCGGCCACAGGGTACGTTCGCGCAGCACGTGGTTGCGCGGCCGGTTGCGCAGGCGTGCCTGCTCCTCGCGCCAGGCGCAGAGTTCGCGGAGCACCGCCAGTTGCTGCGGACGCAGCCGCCAACCCAGCTTGACCTCGCGGTAGGCCTCGCGCGGATCACTCTCGCGGCAGAGGTTGGCGACCAGTTCGGCGCCGTCCTCCAGCAGCCAGGCGCGTTTCTCCTCGCTCAGCCGCGCATCCAGGGCCAGGTAGACCTGGGCGAGGTGCTGGACGTCGTCGGCGGCGTAGCGCATCTGCATCTCGGTGAGCGGCCGTTGCAACCAGTCGGAACGGGTCTCGTCCTTGGGCAGGTCGATGTCCAGCACCTCCTTCACCAGCTTCGAGTAGCCCATCGAATGGGCCATGCCGAGATAGGCGGCGGCCAACTGCGTATCGAACAGCGGCACCGGCAGGCTGCCGGTGAGGCGCAGGAACACCTCGAGGTCTTCGCTGCAGGCATGCAGCACCTTCACCACCCGCTCGTCTTCGAGCAGCTCGGCGAAGGGGCTCCAGTCCTGGATCAGCAGCGGATCGATCAGCCACTCCTGCCGGCCATCGCCCACCTGCACCAGACCGGCCGCGGGATAGAAGGTATCGACGCGCATGAACTCGGTATCGAGCGCGAGGTACGGCTGTGTGCGCCATTCCCGGCATTGCTGCGCCAGGCTGGCATCATCGCGGATCCACTGGATTTCGGGCGCGGTCACGAACATCTCCTTGGTCAAGTGCGGCGCATTATATAGAGCCTGGCGCCATGCGAGCATTCCGCTCGGCACCGCGCTTGCCGATGAGCGTAGCGAATGTCCATACTCCGCCCTTTGTCCGACAATCCGAACAAGGGAACTGCATGAAGAAGCTCAGCGGAATAATCGTCCTCCTGCTGGCTGGCGCGGCTCTTTACCTGGCCCTGAAGACCAGCCCGATCGACCCGCTCGCCTGGGATGCTCCGGCCGCTCCGCAGATGACCGGGGTCCTCGAACCCAACGACACCCTGATGAAGGCCGAGCTGCTTGGCCAGGGCCAGTTGCACGGCCCCGAGGACACCGCCGTGGACAGCCAGGGCCGCGTCTATGCCGGTCTCGCCGACGGCCGCGTGGTACGCCTGGACGCCAGCGGCAAGGTCGAGACCTTCGTCGACACCGGCGGCCGCCCGCTGGGCATGGACTTCGATGCCGCCGGCAACCTGATCCTCGCCGACGCCTGGAAAGGCCTGCTTCGCATCGATCCGCAGGGCAAGGTGGAAACCCTCGCCACCGAGGCCGACGGCGTCCCCTTCGCCTTCACCGACGACCTCGACATCGCCAGCGACGGCCGCATCTACTTCAGCGACGCTTCCAGCAAGTTCCACCAGCCCGACTACATCCTCGACCTGCTCGAGGCCCGACCGCACGGCCGCCTGCTGCGCTACGACCCGTCCACCGGCAAGACCGAGGTGCTGCTCAAGGACCTGTACTTCGCCAATGGCGTGGCACTCTCGGCAAACGAGGACTTCGTACTGGTCAACGAGACCTACCGCTATCGCATCACCCGCTACTGGCTGAAAGGTGAGAAGGCTGGCCAGCACGAGGTGTTCATCGACAACCTGCCGGGCTTGCCGGACAACCTCCAGGGCGACCGCAAGGGTACCTTCTGGGTGGCCCTGCCGACCCCGCGCAAGGCCGACGCCGACTTCCTCCACCGGCATCCCTGGCTGAAGGCGCAGCTGGCCAAGCTGCCGCGCATGTTCCTGCCCAAGCCGACCGCCTACGGGCTGGTCATCGCCATCGACGAACAGGGCAGGATCGTCCGCAGCCTGCACGACACCAGCGGCCACCACCTGCGCATGATCACCTCGGCGAAGCCGGTGGGCGACCAGCTCTACTTCGGCAGCCTGGAAAACGACCGGATCGGCCGCCTGGCGATCCCCTGAAAAGGCCGAGGCGAAAAAAAGCCCGGCGCAAGCGTCGGGCCAAGCCAATCGGACAAGCGTCCCGAGGGATAGAACACAGGAGCGGGTATCTCGGAACGAGCCGATTCTGCATGTCTGGACAAATCCCCCGCTGCCGGGCGAGGCTGATGACCGAGTAGGAATCTTCCTCGCCTGGAGCCAGCCCTTTCCTTTCGCCATTTCTCCGCCTCGCCGCGCGACGCCGGGATGACGCGACGCGGTCCAAGGGGCATGATCCACCCATTCGCCACCGGCTTTGCTTCCCGACCCAAGGAGTCCGCGATGTCGTCCGCCCAACTGCTGACCGCGCAACAACTGGCCGCCCGCCTCAGCGAACCCGACCTGCTGGTCCTCGACTGCCGTTTCGCCCTCGAAGACCCGTCCTACGGTGCCCGCGTCTATCAGGAGAACCACATTCCCGGCGCGCATTTCGCCGACCTCGAACGGGATCTTTCCGCTCCCGTGCGCAAGGGCGTGACCGGTCGCCATCCGCTGCCGGATCCCGCCGAGCTAGCGCTCAAGCTACAAGCCTGGGGCCTGCGCCAGGATAGCCAGGTGGTGCTCTACGACGACGGCCCCGGCGCATTCGCCGCCCGCGCCTGGTGGCTGTTGCATTGGCTGGGCAAGCGCGATGGGGTCTACCTCCTCGATGGCGGCCTGGCGGCCTGGAAGGCTGCGGGACTGGCACTGACCAATGGCGAAAGCAGCCTTCGACCCGGCGATTTCCAGGGCCAGCCCGATGCCTCGCTGCTGATCGACGCCGCCACCCTCCAGGCCCAACTGGGCCAACCCGGACTGGCGCTGCTCGATGCTCGCGCGCAGCCGCGCTTCCGTGGCGAAGTCGAGCCCATAGATCCGGTCGCCGGGCACATTCCCGGTGCCCAGTGCGCCGCCTTCACCGACAACCTTGGCAGCGACGGCCGCTTCCTTCCGCCGGAACAATTGCACCAGCGGTTCTCCGCCCTGTTGCGCGGTCGCCCGGTGGACGAGCTGGTCGCCTACTGCGGCTCCGGCGTCACCGCCTGCCACAACCTGTTCGCCCTGAGCCTCGCCGGCTTCCCGCTTCCGCGCCTCTACGCCGGCTCGTGGAGCGAGTGGATCACCGACCCGCGCCGCCCGGTCGCCACCGGCGACTGACGACGCCATACGCTCGGACGCGGCTTACGCCGCGTCGGGCAGCTTCCTGAAGTAGTCGAGCAACTCCTTCTGCAACGCCTCGTTGCGGAACAGCCCGAAATGCCCGACTGCCCCCTCGGCCCGTCCCTTGCGACGCAACTCCAGGTGCGCCGCGGCATAGACCTGGTGAAGCTTTTCCGCCGCAGCCCACGGCACGTAGTCGTCGTCCTCGAACAGGAAGCTGGCGACGGGGATGTCCAGCGCCTCGTAACCCTGCCGCTGCAATCCGAAGCGCGGTGCCAGGAGGTAGTCCGGCTGCCGCACCCAGCGCGCCCAGTCGCGCATGAAATGACTCGGCATATCCAGGCTGCCGAGGCCGAAGAAACGACTGGGAAAGCGTCGGAGCAGTCCGGTCAGTAGCGGCACCGCCACGCAGAACAGGCCGAACATCTGCCAGCGTTGCCTGCCTCGCCAGCGCCTCCAGTACGGAAACGAACCGGCGACGAACGCGGCGCCGCTCAATCCGCTGGCCTGACCAGCCAGACCGAGCAACTGCGCGCCGATGCTGTGGCCGACGAAATAGCGCGGTAGCTCCGGCGCGCGCGCTCGGCACCAGGCCAGCGCCGCATCGATGTCCTCGCGTCCCCAGTCGGCCAGGCGATAGCTAGCCACGGCAGGGTCGTCGCCTTCGCTGCCGCGGTAGCTGAACAACAGCACCTCATAGCCGGAAGCCACGGCCAGGACGGCGAAGCGCTGGTAGAAGGCGCGCCTGACGCCGAGCGCGCAGGCCACCACGATGCTCCCCTGCGCATCGCCGACGGCCGGGAAGTGGTCGCCGGCCAGGCGCACACCGTCACGGCAGGCGATCTCCACTGCGGTACTCATTCGCTCCCTCCTTTGCCGTGCGGGTTCGAGCAGCCGGGACGGACGCAATGCTCGACGGATCGCCAGGCGTGCTAGCATGAACATACCGACGGTATGTAAGAAGGCAGCAGTATGAATGTCAAGAGCAGGCAGCAGGAAAATGCCGAGGCGACCCGCGAGGCGCTGCTGGAAAGCGCCCTCTCCGCCTTCATCGAACATGGCTATGGCGGCGTCTCCATCGACGCCATCGCCCGCGAGGCGCGCGTGACCAAGGGCGCGTTCTACCACCACTTCGGCAGCAAGCAGGAACTGCTCGCCGAATGCTACGAACGCCAGGTACGGACGATCGCCGAGGACCTGGACAGGGTGCCGGCGCATGTCGACAAGTGGGCGGAGGCCGCCGCACTGGCCGAGGCCTTCATCGACAGCGTGATGGCGCGCGGCAAGCGGCAACTGTCGCTGCAGGAGGTGATCACGGTCGTCGGCTGGGAGCGATGGAAACGCATCGACTCGCGCCACACGCTGCGCTACGTCGGGCGCCTGGTGGACGAACTGGCGGCCAGTGGCGAACTCAAGGACTACCGCCGGGAAACCCTGGTCGGCCAGCTCTACGGCTTCCTTACCCAGGCCACGATGAGTCTTCGCGATGCACGCAGCAAGCGGCAAGCGGCCAATGAAGTGAAAGCCATCATCCGCGACTTCCTCTACAGCCTGCGCAGGGGCTGAGAATGCCGCCCAGCACAAGCGAAGCAAGGACGCGCCGGTTTAATTTCCAGCGGGCATATCAGCTGTTCTCTAAAGCTGGAAACAATTTAAAAACAGTCCTTTACAGCTGACTTGTTTCACTACACTTCAAATCAAGCGGCTAAGTCCGCTATCGGCGGGGCCATCGGAATAGAAGCTGCCAAACTGCCCGGCCCCGCCGATCCACCTTGCGCGAGGCCGTCATGGGTATTTCCGCCAACGATCTTTGCCAGCACGTGATACGCCCGACCCTGGACTACCTGTCCTGCCACAGCCCCGCCGCCGAAGCGCTGCTGCTGGGCGCGGCGGCCTGCCAGTCGGCGCTGGGGAGCGCCCTCGACGACCGCCGTGGCCACGGCCTGTACCGGATCGCCAGCGAACGCCACCAGCAGCTCTGGGACCAGTACCTGGCGCTGGACCCGGAGCGCGCCAGCCGGGTCCGCGGCCTGGCCAGCCAGCATGCCTTCCTCGCCGCGCCGCACCTGGAACTGACGGTGAACCTGCGCTACAGCACGGCCATCGCCTGGTCGCTGGTGGAAGCCGCGCGACTGCCACTGCCCGACCAGCACGACCACCTCGCCCAGGCTCGCGTGTGGCGCCAGGTATTCCAGCCGCACGGTCGCCTGCACGAGTTCATCGACGCCTGGCAACGCTGCATCGGCAGCCTCAGCCAGGTCGCCTGACGGCGAATGGAAAAATCCCGCGTCCGAAACAGACCAACCGGTCAGAAAATTTTTTACATACAGACACGAACGGTTGCGCTACCTTCGCTTCACTGGCACCGGAGCCAACCGCTCTGTTCCGCACCCTGCGGAACTTCGGAACACTGGCGCCGGTCTGGGAATCTTGGTAGTTTGCGCGCCGTTATACACAGGAGTTGCTCCAACAATGAAAACAATATGGTTTAAAACCTCTCTCGCACTGACCATTAGCGCTGTCTCCACCTACACCCTCGCCAACGGCATCGCCATCAACGAACAGAGCGCCAGCGGCGCCGGCACCGCCTACGCCGGCCGCGCCTCGTCCGCGCTCGATGCCAGCACCATCTACGGCAACCCGGCCGGCCTGTCCAAGCTGAAACGCACCGAAGTCAGCGGCGGTCTGGCCATCGTCAAGGCCAAGGACGACATCAGCCAGGCCCACAGCACCGCCCAGGGCAGCAACAAGGGCGACTCGGTACCGCTGGCCGCCGTACCGTTCGGCTACTTCTCCACGCCGATCAACGAAGATTTCACTTTCGGCCTGGGCATCTACGTGCCCTACGGCATCATCAACGATTACGAAAACGGCTTCATGGGCAGCTCCCACGGCTCCTATAGCAAGGTGCAGGTGATCACCGTGCAGCCGACCATCGCCTGGAAGATCAACGACAAGGTTTCCGTCGGCTTCGGTCCGACCTTCAACCGCATCGACGGCCAGTTGAAGAACACCCTGGCCACCAATGGCCTGCTCGGCAGCAACGGCGATACCAAGATCAACATCAAGGGCGACGACACCGCCATCGGCTACAACGTCGGCGTGATGGTCGACCTGACCGACGACACCACCTGGGGCCTGACCTACCACTCCAAGGTCAAGTACCACCTGGGCGGCAACACCGAAGTGAAGAACGCTCCGGGTGCCCTGGGCCTGAACGGCAAGTACGATGCCAAGCTGGACATCACCCTGCCGGAATCGGTGGATACCTCCATCACCCACAAGTTCGACGACAAGTGGACGGGCTACCTGGGCGCCGTCTGGACCCGCTGGAGCCGCCTGGAGAAGATCGAGGTGCGCAACAGCGGCGTACCGGCGCTCGGCCAGGCCCTGGGCTTCAACACCATCGGCGAAGACCTGAACTGGCGCGACACCTGGTCCTTCTCGGTAGGTACCTCCTACCAGGCCACCCCGGAGTGGGTGCTGCGCACCGGCTTTGCCTACGAGCCGTCGCCGACCTCCAACGAGGACCGCAACGTGCGCATCCCGGTGGGCGACCGCAAGGTCTTCACCGTCGGTGCCGGCTGGTCGCCGAACCAGGACCTGACCGTCGACGTGGCCTACGCCTACCTGTGGGAAACCACCGCCGGCGTCAACCAGGAAGGCAGCGCCCTGCAGCCGGCCTACAGCGCCAAGTACGACAACAGCGCGCATGGCCTGACCGCCCAGGTCACCTATCGTTTCTGATCACACGCGCCAACGAAGAAGCCGGGCAATGCCCGGCTTTTTCATGCCTGGCCGACCCTCAGGGCTGGCTGGCGATGGCCTTCTCGATGGCGGCCTGGAGCTGCGGATCGTCCGGGGTGGTCTTGCTGGAGAACTGCGCGACCACCCTGCCCTGGCGATCCACCACGTACTTGTAGAAATTCCAGCGCGGCGCCTGGCCGCTCTGCTCGGCCAACTGGCGGAACAGCGGGATCGCCTCGTCGCCGCGCACGTGCTGCGGCTGGGTCATGGCGAAGGTCACGCCGTAGTTGCCATAGCAGATCTTCGCGGTCTCGGCGGTATCCGCGGCTTCCTGCTTGAAGTCGTCGGAGGGTACCCCGAGCACTTCCAGGCCCTGCCCCTTGTAGCGCTGGTAGAGCGCCTCGAGCCCCTTGAACTGCGGGGTGAAGCCACAGTGGCTGGCAGTGTTGACCACCACCAGCGGCTTGCCGGCGTAACGCTGGCAAAGATCGATGCTTTCCTTGGAACGCAGCTTGGTCAACTGGCCCTGCAACAGTTCCGGGCAATCGGCGGCCCAGCCGCTCAGCGGCAGCCCGGCGAGCGCCAGGGCGGACAACAGCACGCGAGGTTTCATGGAATGGCTCCTTGGCGACGAATGTCCCAGCTTACCCTTCCCCGCGCCTATCGCCACCTATCAGCATGCGCCCATGCCCAGTTCCAGCAGCGCCAGTCCGCCACGCTGCCAGCCCCACCAGGCGAGTCCCAGCAGCGCCCCGGCGGCGAGCAGCCAGGCCAGCTTCACGCCGCGCCTCCGGCCACCTGCAGGCGCGCCACCGGACGCTCGCGCACCGGCCAGTTGAGCAGCGCCGCGAGCAGGCTTAGCAGGATCGACAACTGCCAGACCAGGTCGTAGCTGCCGGTGCGGTCGTAGACCACCCCGCCCAGCCAGCCGCCGAGGAAGGCGCCCAACTGGTGGAAGAGGAACACGATGCCGCCGAGCATCGACAGGTTGCGCACGCCGAACAGGGTCGCCACGGTGCCGTTGGTCAGGGGCACCGTGGACAGCCACAGCAGCCCCATGGCCACGCCGAAGGCGTAGGCGCTGTAGACGCTCAGAGGCAGCCAGAGGAACAGCACGATCACTACCCCGCGCACCAGGTACAGCGCGGTCAGCAGGCGCGGCTTCGACCAGCGCCCGCCGAGCCAGCCGGCGATGTAGGTGCCGAACACGTTGAACAGCCCGACCAGCGCCAGCACCGTGGTGCCGACCTGCGCCGGCAGGTGCTGGTCGACCAGGTAGGCCGGCAGGTGTACGCCGATGAACACCACCTGGAAGCCGCAGACGAAGAAGCCCAGCGCCAGCAGCCAGAACCCGGAATGCGCGCAGGCCTCGCGCAGCGCTTCGCCGAGGCTCTGTTCATGGCCCTGCGGCGGCAACGGGCGATCCTTCATCAGCCCGGCCAGCGGCACGATCAGCGCCACCAGCAGGCCCAGGGCGAGCAGGGCCGAGGACCAGCCCAGCCAGCCGATCAGGCCGAGGGTACCGGGCAGCATGGCGAACTGGCCGAAGGAGCCGGCCGCGCTGGAGATACCCATCGCCATGCTGCGCTGCTCCGCCGGCACTGCGCGGCCGACGGCGCCGAGGATCACCGAGAACGAGGTGCCGGAAAGGCCCAGGCCGATCAGCAGGCCGGCGCTCAGCGACAGCCCGGTGGCCGACTGCGAGAGTCCCATCAGGACCAGGCCGAGGGCGTACAGCAGGCCCCCCACCAGCACCGCCCGCGCCGCGCCGTAGCGGTCGGCGAGCGCCCCGGTGAACGGCTGGGCCAGGCCCCAGACCAGGTTCTGCAAGGCGATGGCGAAGGCGAAGACTTCGCGGCCCCAGCCGAAGTCGGCGCTCATCGGCGCGAGGAACAGGCCGAAGCCATGTCGCACGCCGAGGGACAGGGCAAGGATCAGGGCTCCGGACAGCAGGATCCAGAAGGCGGCACGCGGCATGGGTCGCTCCATCTACGGGTATATACCCGCTTTATCGTGAACGAAGCGCCTCGGCGAGAGGCTTCGTCGGTTGTCAGTCCAGTCGCTCCAGTTCCGCCAGCAACGCCGCCAAGGCGCCGCTGCGCTCCTCGCCAAGGCGCCCGGCGAGACGCCGCTGCGCATCTTCCCAGGCCGGCGTTCCGCGCTCCAGGGCATCCAGCCCGGCAGGCGTCAGCTCGACCAGGCGGTTGCGCTGGTCCTCGCCACCGGTCAGGCGCAGCAGGCCGTCGCCTTCCAGCACCCGCAGGTTGCGACCGAGGGTGCTGCGGTCGAGTCCCATGGCTTCGGCGAGTTCGGAAATGCTCGGCCGGTCCAGGCGCCGCAGGTGCCGCAGCAGGGAAAACTGCGCCACCTTGAGGCCGGTATCGGCCAGCGCCTCGTCGTAGAAGCGGGAAACGCTGCGGGCGGCGCGACGCAGTTTGGTACAGAGGCATTGGGTCGGTAGCATGGATGCGTGTATATACCCGTACTTCTCGACGGTCAAGCGGATTGTCCGAACTGCCAACGCCGTCTGTTGCCCCTGCCAAGGCCGGACGCCGGGCGCTGGCCTATAACTCGCGCTGTCAGCGGCGACCGGGAGCACCCGGCGCCCTCCATCCATCGCCGAGGTAGCCATGCCCGTTTACAAAGCCCCGCTGCGCGACACGCGCTTCCTGCTCAACGAAGTCTTCGATTTCCCCGAGCATTACCGCAACCTGGTCAACGGAGCCGAAGCCACGCCGGACATGGTCGATGCGATCCTCGGCGAATGCGCGAAGCTCTGCGAGGAAGTGATCGCCCCGCTCTACCACAGCGGCGACGAGGAAGGCTGCCACCTGGAGAACGGCGAAGTACGGACGCCGAAGGGCTACAAGGAAGCCTACGAGGCCTACGTCGCCGGCGGCTGGCAGGGCCTCTCGCACCCGGTGGAGTACGGTGGCCAGGGCCTGCCGATGAGCCTCGGCGCGCTCAAGCAGGAGATGATGGGCACCGCCAACTGGCCGTTCTCCATGTATCCCGGCCTCTCCCTCGGCGCGATGAACACCCTGATGCAGCACGGCACCGAGGAACAGAAGCAGACCTACCTGGTTCCGCTCACCGAGGGCCGCTGGGGCGGCACCATGTGCCTCACCGAGCCGCAGTGCGGCACCGATCTCGGCCAGGTGAAGACCCGCGCCGAGGCCAACCCCGACGGTAGCTACGCCATCAGCGGGACGAAGATATTCATCTCTTCCGGCGAACACGACCTGACCGAGAACATCGTCCACATCGTCCTCGCCCGCCTGCCGGACGCACCGAAGGGCACCCGCGGCATTTCCCTGTTCATCGTGCCCAAGTTCCTTCCCGGCGAAGGCGGCGCGCTCGGCCCGCGCAACGGCGTGAGTTGCGGCGCGCTGGAGAAGAAGATGGGGATCAAGGCCTCGGCCACCTGCGTGATGAACTTCGACGGCGCCACCGGCTTCCTCATCGGACCGCCGAACAAGGGCCTGGAATGCATGTTCACCTTCATGAACAGCGCCCGCATCGGCACCGCCATCCAGGGCGTGGCCACCGCCGAGCTGGCCTACCAGGGCGCCCTCGCCTACGCCCGCGAACGCCGCTCCATGCGCGCGCTCTCCGGGACCAAGGAACCCGACCAGGTCGCCGACAGCCTGATGCACCACGGTGACGTGCGGCGCATGCTGCTGACCCAGAAAGCCATCGCCGAAGGCGGCCGGGCGCTGGTCTACCTGGCCACCCAGTACGCCGACCGGATGATCCAGGGCATCCTCAGCAACGACGACGCCGAGTACGAACGCTGGGACGACAAGCTCGGCTTCCTCACGCCGATCCTCAAGGGCTGCCTGACCGAACTCGGCCTGGAAAGCGCCAACCTCGGCATGCAGGTGTTCGGCGGCCACGGCTATATCCGCGAACACGGCATGGAGCAGATCGTCCGCGACGCGCGGATCGCCACCCTCTACGAAGGCACCACCGGCATCCAGGCCCTCGACCTGCTCGGCCGCAAGGTCCTGCTGATGACCCAGGGCAAGGCCGTGCGCGACTTCACCAGGGGCGTGGCCCGGTTCGCCGTCGACCTGCTGAAGAACGAGCCGCGCATGCGCGGCCGCGCCCTGGTGCTGCTCAAGCTCTGCGCCCAATGGAACCTGCTGACCCTGCGCATTGCCCTCACCGCGCGCAAGCAACGCGATCTGGTGAGCACCGCCAGCCACGACTATCTGATGTTCTCCGGCTACGCCACGCTGGCCTATTCCTGGGCCCTCCAGGAAGCCGCTGCGCGCCGGCGACTGCGCCAGGGCGGCAGCGAGTCGGCGGACTTCTACAAGGCCAAGATCGCCACCAGCGAGTTCTACTTCGCCCGCCTGCTTCCGCGCGCCAAGGGCCACGCGGCGGCAATGGCGAAGCCGACGGGTTCGATCATGGACCTGAAGAGCGAGCACTTCGCCTTCGACTGAGGCGACCACCCGCAGCGCGCGCCAGCGGAGCCTCAGTCTCCGCTGGCGCCAGCCGGGTTCAGCAACAACGCACGAACGTCGTCGAGCATCGAGTCCCACTCCTCCTGGCCAATGTCCATCAGGCGGAAGTAGCGCAACATGAAAGCGCCCTCCACCGCCAGGAACGCCAGGCGCGCACGGCGCCCCTCAGGTGCGGACAGGTCCAGGCCTTCCAACCGGCTGCGATACCACTGGTTGCTGCCCTCCAGATGCTCGGGCGTCTGGATCAGCGCCGCCATCAGCGCCGCCGCCTTGCTGCTGGACAGCTCGTCCGAACGCTGGGTCGCCTCGGCATGTGCGCGAACCCGCGTCAGTGGCGTCGGCTGCTTCCCTGCCACCGCTTCGAACAGGCTGTCGTAGGCCTTGCCCCAGCGCTCGAAGATCGCGTCGATCAGCGCGTCCTTGGTACCGAAGCAGTACTGCACGCCGCCCTTGGTGATGCCCATTTCCTTCGCCACCGCATCGATGGTCAGGCCGGCCGCGCCCTCGCGGGCGATCACCGCCTCGGCGGCATCGAGCAACTGGTCGCGGTCGATCGTTCGTCGGCGTCCCATGGTTACCTCTTGAGTTTAAATCCGTACGTATGTATTTATATTTTCACGCGTCCGCCCGTGGCGCGCAATTCCCGTTATCCACGGCGAGCGATGAACCATTCGCCACAGAGGTTATCCCATGTTCCGGCAGAACCGCTGGCTGGTCCTGGCCATCGTCTCCAGCGCCCTGTTCCTCATCATCATCGACATGACCGTGCTCTACACGGCCCTGCCGCGCCTGACCCACGACCTCGGCGCGACGGCCGCGGAGAAACTCTGGATCGTCAACGCCTATCCGCTGGTGGTCGCCGGCCTGCTGCCCGGCGCCGGCTTGCTCAGCGACCGCCTTGGCCACAAGCGGCTGTTCCTCGCCGGCCTGCCGCTGTTCGGCCTGGCCTCGCTGTGCGCCGCCTTCGCCCCCAGCGCCGCGGCGCTGATCGCCGCCCGCGCCGGGTTGGCGGTGGGCGCGGCACTGATGATGCCGGCGACCCTGTCGATCGTCCGCCATGTCTTCCAGGACGAACGCGAACGCGCCCTGGCCATCGGCATCTGGGCCTCCGTCGCCTCTGCCGGCGCGGCGCTGGGGCCGGTGGTCGGCGGCGTGCTGCTGGAGTTCTTCTGGTGGGGCTCGGTGTTCCTCATCAACGTCCCGGTGGTGGTCGTCGCTTTGTTGCTGGCGCTGCCGGCCATCCCGGCCTGCGGCGGCCAGTCGCGGCGCCCATGGGACGCCCTCGGCTCGCTGCAGGTGATGTTCGGCCTGGTCGGGGTGGTGTATGCGATCAAGGAACTCAGCACACGCGCCCCGGACTTCGGGCTGGCCGTCCTCGCCGCGCTCGGCGGCATGCTCTGCCTGTACCTGTTCGTCCGCCGCCAGCGCCGCGCCCGCGAACCGATGATCGACTTCGCGCTGTTCCGCAACCGGCGCTTCGCCCGCGGCGTCGCGGTGGCCCTGGTGGCGACCATGGCGCTGGTCGGCATGGAACTGGTGTTCAGCCAGCACCTGCAACTGGTGCAGGGCCTGACGCCGCTGAAGGCCGGCCTGTTCGTCCTGCCGATCCCGCTGGCCTCGCTGGTGGTCGGGCCGCTGGCCGGCTGGCTGGTGCCGCGCTGGGGCGAGAACCGGGTGATGTGCGCCTCCCTGCTGCTCGGCAGCGCCGGATTGCTCGGCCTGGCCCTGTCCTACCAGTCCGCCACCGGAGCGCAACTGGCCAGCCTGGTGCTGCTCGGCGTCGGCTTCGGCGGCGCGATGACCGCCGCCTCCACCGCGGTGATGCTCAACGTGGACGAACAGAGTTCCGGAATGGCGGCCGCCATCGAAGACGTATCCTACGAACTGGGCGGGGTGATCGGCGTGACCCTGCTCGGCAGCCTGATGAGTTTCGTCTACGGGATGTCGCTGAGGCTGCCCTCGGCCGAGCTGCCGGCGCGGGTCCGCGACAGCCTCGACGACGCCCTGTTGGTCGCCGAGGGCCTGGCGCCGGAGGTCGCGTCGCGGCTCGTCGAGCTTGCCCGGCAGGCTTTCGACCAGGCCTTCGTCGCCGTGCTACTGGCCGCCGCCGCGCTGCTCTTCCTCAGCGCCATGGCGGTCCTGCGCCAGCCGCGTCCGGCTACAGAGCCAGCGCCACCAGCACCGCACACTCGGTAAGTTCGACCAGCGCGCCGGCGGTGTCCCCGGTGGTGCCGCCGAGGCGCGCGAGGAAACGGCTGCGCAGCCAGGCGAAGAGCATCAGCGTCACCAGCAACGCCAGCAGGCCGGCCAGGCCGAACGCCAGGGCCAGGCCGAAACTCCCCCCCAGCACCCACGGCAGGCTGCGCCCCGGCAGGTGCTCGGCGATGGCCTGGCCGAGGCCGCCGGGGCGCGCGTAGGGCGTGGTCAGGAACAGCAGCGGCAGGCTGCTGCGCGCCAGCCACGGGGCCAGCGGCAACAACCCGGCCTCGCCCTGGCCGAGCAGCGCCGCCAGGGCGGAGAACTTCAACAACAGGACCAGTACCAGGACAACCACCGCCACCGGGCCGCTGCGCGGGTCCTTCATGATCGCCAGGGTCCGCTCGCGGTCGCCCAGCCCGCCGACCCAGGCGTCCGCCATGTCGGCCAGGCCGTCCAGGTGCAGCGCGCCGCTCAGCGCCACCCACAGGCTCAGCAGCAAGGCTGCCTGCAACAGCGGCGGCGTACCGTCGAGCGACCGCGCCGCGGCGTACAGCACGACGCCGATCAGCACCCCGACCAGTGGATAGCAGAGCACCGCGCGGCCGAACTGTTCCGGCGTCGGCATCGCCGACAGGCGCACCGGCAGGCGGGTGAGGAACTGCAAGGCGACCAGCAGTGAGCGCAAGGCTTCGCGCATGACTATTCCCCTTCCCGGCATTCGTGCCAGCGATCATCGCCCTCTCCGGCGCGCAGGCCGAACAGTGCGCCATGACCGACGTCCACCTGCAGCAAGTGCTCGCGCGGCAGGCCACGGGCGCGAGCGAGCAACAGACGGATGACGCCGCCATGGGTCACCAGCAGCACACGACGGCCGGCATGACGCTGGCGCAGGCGTCGCTGGGCGGCCAGCACCCGCGCCTCGAACTCGGACAGCGGCTCGCCGCCCGGCGGGGTAAAGGCGTAGGGATCGGCCCAGAAGCGGCCGAGCGCCTCGCTGTGGCCGTCCATCAGGGCGGCCGCCGAGCGCCCCTCCCAAGCGCCGAAATGCAGTTCGCGCAGATCGTTTTCCAGTTCCAGCTCGATCCCCTGGCGCTGCGCCAGTTCCTCGGCGAAGGCGCGGCAACGTTGCAATGGCGAGCTGACCAGCAGGTCCCAGCGTCCGCCTTCCACCGCCGTGCGCATCTGCGCCCAGCCACGCGCGGTCAAGGCGTCGTCGAGGCTGCCGCGGAAACCGCCGCCGGACTCGGTTTCGCCATGCCGCAGGAGGTCCAGGCGCAGGCTCATGCCGGGCGGTCCGAGACCGCCGCTTCGGCGAAGGTCGCCATCCCCGCGTGCAGCGCGCAGGCCTGGCGCAGCAGCGGCACCGCCAGCGCCGCGCCGCTGCCCTCGCCCAGGCGCAGGCCGAGGTCGAGCAGCGGTTGCGCCGCCAGGGCTTCGAGCACATGGCGATGGCCCGGCTCGGCACCGCTGTGGGCGAACAGCAGCCAGTCGCGGCAGGCCGGGTTCAGGCGCACCGCGCAGAGCGCCGCGACGCTGCAGATGTAGCCGTCGACCAGGGCGACCATGCCTTTCTGCGCGCAGGCCAGGTAGGCGCCGGCCAGCGCGGCGATCTCCAGGCCACCGAGACGGCGGAGGGTTTCGAAGGGGTCGGCGCGATGGGCGCCGTGCAGGGCCAGGGCACGCTCGATCACCGCGGCCTTGTGCGCCACGCCGCTGGCGTCCAGCCCGGTTCCCGGCCCGACCAGCGCGCTCGCCGGCGCATCCAGCAGCGCGCAGGCCATGGCCGCCGCCGCGGTGGTATTGCCGATGCCCATCTCGCCGCCGATGAACAGCTGGCTGCCGGCCTGCTCGGCGCGGCGCACGCTTTCGTGCCCAGCCTCGAGCGCCAGCAGGCACTGTTCGGCGCCCATCGCCGGGGCCTCGACGAAGTTCGCGGTGCCCGCCGCCAGGCGCAGGTGACGCACGCCGGGCAAGGCTTCCAGGGGGAACGCGGTGCCCAGGTCGACCACCTCCAGGCCGGCGCCGAGTTCGCGCGCCAGCACGCTGATCGCCGCGCCGCCGCGGACGAAGTTGCGCAGCATCTCGCCGGTGACCGCCTGCGGATAGGCCGAGATGCCCTCGGCGACTACCCCGTGGTCGCCGGCGAAGACCGTCACCCAGATCCTCTCCAGGCTCGGTCGTTCGCGCCCCTGCAACGCCGCCAGGTCGATCGCCACTTGCTCCAGGCGGCCCAGCGAGCCGCGCGGCTTGGTCAACCGGTCCTGGCGTTCGGCCGCGCGCCGGCGCATCTGCGGGTCCGCCTCGCGGCAGGTGTCGCGCCACCATTGCAGACTCATAGCGGTTCTCCTTTCAACGGCATGGGCAGGCCGGCGACGGTGAAGGTCACCCGTTCGCAGCGTTCGGCGATGGCCTGGTGCAGCCAGCCGGCCTCGTCGACGTAGCGCCGGCTGAGTTCGCCCAGCGGCACCACGCCGAGCCCGGTTTCGTTGCTGACCAGGATGATCCGTCCCGGCAGCTCGCCGAGACATTCCAGCAGCGCCTCGCGCTCGCCGTCGAGACGCTGGGGATCGTCGCAGAGCAGCAGGTTGGTCAGCCACAGGGTCAGGCAGTCGACCAGCAGGCAGCGTCCGGCCTCGGCCTCGCTGCGCAGCGTCGCCGCCAGCGCCAGAGGCTCCTCCAGGGTTCGCCAGTGGGCCGGGCGGCGCGCGCGGTGCTCGGCGATGCGCCGGCCCATTTCGCCGTCGCCGGCCTGGGCGGTGGCGATGTAGCTCACCGCCAGCCCGCTCTCGGCGGCCAGGCGCTCGGCCAGGCGGCTCTTGCCGGAACGGGCGCCGCCAAGGATCAGGTCACGCATGGGGTTCTCCGCAGAGGGCGAGCAATCGCCCGGTATCCAGGTGGCGCTCGACCAGGTCGGCGAGCCGCTCGATGTCGCGTTCGCGCAAGGCCTGGTAGTCCACCGCCTGGACCTCGCGCAGGCCGGCCCAGCGCAGCAGCGCCGAACAGGCCGCGGTGGATTCGAACAGGCCGTGCAGGTAGGTGCCCATGACGTTCCCGTCGACGCTGCGGGCACCATCCGCGCGGCCATCGTCGAGCACCACCGCCGGCCGCGCCAGGGCTTCGCCACGGGTGACTCCGGCATGGATCTCGTAGCCCGACAGCGGCGCATCCTCCAGGCTCAGGCGGCCCTGTACGTTGCGCAATTGCTTGTCCGCCTCCAGGGTCGTTTCCAACGCCAGCAGGCCGAGGCCAGCGCTGCTGCCGGCCGCGCCTTCCAGGCCGAGCGGATCGTGCAGGCGCTCGCCGAGCATCTGCAGGCCGCCGCAGATCCCCAGCAGGCGACCGCCGTAGCGCAGGTGACGGAGGATCGCCTCGTCCCAGCCACGCTCGCGCAGCGCCGCGAGGTCGGCGCGCACGCTCTTCGAGCCGGGCAGGACGATCAGGTCCGCCGACGGCAGCGCCTGGCCGGGGCCGACGAAGCTCAACTCGACCTGGGGGTGCAGGCGCAGCGGATCGAAATCGGTGTGGTTGCTGATCCTCGGCAGCACCGGCACCACCACCTTCAGGCGCGGCCCGACCTTGGCCGCCTGGCGCGTGTCGATGGCGTCCTCCGCCTCCAGGTGCAGGTCGCTGACATAGGGCAGCACGCCGAGCACCGGCTTGCCGGTGCGCGCCTCCAGCCAGTCGAGGCCAGGTTGCAGCAGGGCGATGTCGCCGCGGAAACGATTGATGACGAAGCCCCTGACCCGCTCCCGCTCCGAGTCGGAGAGCAGTTCCAGGGTGCCGACCAGGTGGGCGAAGACCCCGCCGCGGTCGATATCGGCGACCAGGATCACCGGACAGTCCACCGCTTCGGCGAAGCCCATGTTGGCGATGTCGTTGGCGCGCAGGTTGATCTCCGCCGGCGAGCCGGCGCCCTCCACCATCACCACCCGGTAGGCGGCGGCGAGCCGCCCATGGGAAGCCAGCACCGCTTCCATCGCCACGCGCTTGTAGTCGTGGTAGGCGGCGGCGTCCATGCTGGTCACCGCGCGGCCATGGATGATCACCTGGGCGCCGATGTCGGTGTTCGGCTTGAGCAGCACCGGGTTCATGTCGGTGTGCGGCGCCAGCCGACAGGCCTGGGCCTGGACCGCCTGGGCGCGGCCGATCTCGCCGCCGTCGGCGGTGACCGCGCTGTTCAGCGCCATGTTCTGCGGCTTGAACGGCACCACCGCGACGCCGCGCCGGGCCAGCCAGCGGCACAGCGCGGTCACCAGGGTGCTCTTGCCGGCGTCCGAGGTGGTGCCCTGGACCATCAGGGTCCGTCCGCGATCACTCATGAGCAGGCTCCTTGAAGCCGAGCAGCGCGGCATCCAGCCGGGCCCAGGCGGCCTCGTCGGCGGGCAGGCCGAGGCGCAGGCTGGCCGGCTGCTCGAATTGGCGGGTGAGGATGCCGCGCCGCGCCAGGTAGTCGTGCAACGCCGCGCAGCGTGGATCGACCAGGCGCTGGAACAGCGCGCTGCCGCCCGCCGGCGGCCAGCCGTGGCGGCGCAGCAGTTCCTCCAGGCGCTGGCTGGCGGCCAGCAGGCGCTCGCGCTGCTGGCGCTGTTGCTGGCGGTCGCGCAAGGCACTCTGGGCCACATGGCGCACCGGGCCATTGACCGTCCACGGACCGAGCTGCTCGGCCAGCGCCTGCAACAGCGGCCGTTCGCCGAGGGCGAAGCCGAGCCGCGCGCCGGCCAGGCCGAAGAACTTGCCGAACGAGCGCAGCACGATCAATCCGGGCCGGTTGCTGCAGGCCGCCAGGCTCGACTGCGGGGTGCAGTCCATGAACGCCTCGTCGACCAGCAGCCAGCCGCCGCGACGTTGCAGGCGGGCATGCCAGGCCAGTAGCTCGGCGGGCTCGAAGACCCGCCCGGTGGGGTTGTTCGGGTTGACCACCAGCAGCACGTCGAGGCTGTCGAGATAGGGCTCGACCTCGGCCTCGCCGATCTCCCGCACCAGGTGCCCGGCCTGGCGCCAGGCGTGGGCGTGCTCGGCGTAGCACGGCGACAGGACGCCGACCCGCCCGCCCCGCCGCATCCTCGGCAGGGCCTGGATCGCCGCCTGGCTGCCAGCCAGCGGCAATACCCGTTCGGCGCCGTAGTAGAGGCAGGCGGCGGCTTCCAGGCCGTCGTCGCTCTCCGGCAGGCGGGTCCAGGCCTGCTCGGGGATCGCCGGCAGCGAAAACGGCCAGGGCGCGATGCCGGTGGACAGGTCCAGCCAGTCCGCCAGCGGAATGTCGTAACGGCGCGCCGCCTCGCGCAACCGCCCTCCGTGTTCAAGCATGCAGCCACCCCATGGCCCAGAGTCCGGCCAGCACCAGCAGCCAGAGCAGCACGCCCTGGCGCACCAGCGCCAGGGCCCGATAGATGTCGCGGCCCTGCGGCTGCGGGCCGCTGCCGAGGAGCGGTCGCTGGTGCAGCTCGCCGTGGTAGATCGCCGCGCCGCCCAGGGAAACCCCCAGCGCACCGGCGCCGGCGGCCATCACCGGGCCGGCGTTGGGGCTGTCCCATTGCGGCGCCTGCTCGCGCCAGCAGCGCAGGGCCTGGCGGGTGTCGCCGAGCAGCGCGTAGGTCAGCGCCACCAGCCGCGCCGGCAGGTAGTTGAGGATGTCGTCGATCTTCGCCGCGGCCCAGCCGAAGCGCTCGAAGCGCGCGTTGCGGTAGCCCCACATCGCGTCCAGGGTATTGCTCAGGCGATACAGCACCACCCCCGGCGCGCCGGCCACGGCGAACCAGAACAGCGCGGCGTAGACCGCGTCGCTGCCGTTCTCCAGTACCGATTCGGTGGCCGCGCGGGCGACCCCGGCCTGGTCCAGCTCGCGGGTATCGCGGCTGACCAGGTAGCCGACACGTCGCCGCGCCTCGTCCAGGTCGCCGGCGCGCAAGGCCAGCGCCACCGGTTCGGCGTGCTCGCCGAGGCTACGCAGGCCGAGCGCGGCGTACAGCGCCAGGGCCTGGACCAGCCAGCCGAGGTAGGGAAGTTCAGCGAGCGCCCAGGCCAGCAGGGTCAGCGGCAGTACCGCGAGGACCCAGGCGGTCACCCCGTGGCTGCGCCAGCCGACCCCGGGATCGGCCTCGCCGGCCAGGCGCGAGCGGTTGAAACGGCGCTCCAGGCGGTCGGCCAGGCGGCCGAAGGCGACCAACGGGTGCCAGCCCTGCGGCTCGCCGAAGCGCGCATCCAGCACCACGCCGAGGATACCCAGCAGTGCGCTCATGCTCGCTCGCCCCAACGGTTCTGGTAGACCAGCTCGGCCAGCGGACGCGGTTCGCTCCAACCCTCCAGCGCCAGCATCGGCGCCGGGTAGAACTCCGCCACCGGGCCCAGGCAGAGCACCGCCACCGCCTCGCTGCCGGGCGGCAGGCCGAGCAACTCGCCCAGCGCGGCCGGATCGAACAGCGATACCCAGCCCATCCCCAGGCCCTCGGCGCGACTGGCCAGCCAGAGGTTCTGGATCGCGCAGGCGAGCGACGCCAGGTCCATCTGCGGCAGGGTCCGGCGACCGAACACATGGCGTTCGCGGTCGTCCATCAGGGCGGCGACCAGCAGTTCGGCGCAATCCAGCACGCCCTCGACCTTGAGCCGCATGAACTCGTCGGAGCGCTCGCCGAGGGCTTCGGCGGTGCGTCCGCGTTCCTCCTCGACCAGCCCGTGGATGGCCCGCCGCAACGCCGGCTCGGTGATACGGATGAAGCGCCAGGGTTGCATCAGGCCGACGCTGGGCGCCTGGTGTGCGGCCTCCAGCAGCCGCGCGAGCAGCTCCGGCGCCACGCTGCCACCGCTGAAGTGGCGCATGTCGCGGCGCTCGGCGATGGCCCGGTAGACGGCGGCGCGCTCCGTGGCGCTGAAGGCGTGGGAAGAATCGGACATGTCAGTCGGCGTCTCGCGCGGGCGCCAGCAACGCAGCGGCGGCCTGCGGGTTGGAAGGCAGGTAGAAATGGATATAGGAAGCCGTCAGCCGGCCAAGACGGAACACCGCCTCCGCCGTGTTCCGGCCGTTCGGGCAGACGCCACGGGCCAGAGGCTCGACGGCGCAGTCGAGGGTCGAGTGATGGAAGGTATGCCCGCGCAGCCGCCCTTCCGGCAGCTCGACCTCCTGCAAGGCCAGGGCGGTCAGGCGCTTCTGCAGGCGCGCCCGGCCCGGCAGCAGGCCGAGCAGTTCGCCGCGCTCGCCGTCGGCGTCTTCCAGGCAGTCGAGCAGGTAGAGCATGCCGCCGCACTCGGCCAGCAGCGGCTTGCCGGCGGCATGGTGGGCTCGGATCGCCTCGGCCATGGCGCGATTGCCCTGCAGGCGCCCCAGGTGCAGTTCGGGGTAGCCGCCCGGCAGGTACAGGCTGTCCACGGCGGGCAACGCCTGGTCCTGCAGCGGCGAGAAGAACGCCAGTTCGGCGCCGAGTTCGCGCAGCAGGTCGAGATTGGCCTGGTAGAGGAAGGCGAACGAGGCATCGCGGGCCACGCCGATGCGCACGCCTTCCAGGCTGCGTTGCAGCGGCGCCGGAGCGGGCACCTCGAAGGTCACCGGCTCCGGCAGGTCGGTCTCGGCGCTGGCCCGCAAGGCGTCGGCGGCGGCGTCCAGGCGCGCATCGAGATCGGCCAGTTCCTCGGCCTGGACCAGGCCCAGGTGGCGGCTCGGCAGTTCGAACTCGGCCGAGCGCGGCAGGCCGCCGAACCAGCGCATGCCGGGCGGCAGGCAATCACGCAGGATGTCGCTGTGGCGTTGGCTGCCGACGCGGTTGCCGAGCACTCCGGAAAACGGCAGGTCCGGCTGGAAATGCGCCAGGCCGTAGGCCAGCGCGCCGAAGGTCTGGGCCATCGCCGCGCCGTTGATCACCCCCAGCACCGGCACGCCGAAACGCCGCGCCAGGTCTGCCGCCGAGGGGTTGCCATCGAACAGGCCCATCACCCCTTCGATGAGGATCAGGTCGGCCTCGCCGGCGGCCCGCGCCAGCAGGCGTCGCGCTTCGGCCTCGCCGACCATCCACAGGTCGAGCTGGTAGACCGGCGCGCCGGAGGCGCGGGCGAGGATCATCGGGTCGAGGAAATCCGGCCCGCACTTGAACACCCGTACCCGCCGCCCCTGGCGCGCATGCAGGCGGGCCAGGGCGGCGGTGACGGTGGTCTTGCCCTGGCCGGAGGCCGGGGCGGCGATCAGCAGGGCCGGACAGCGTGCCTGGGTCATAGGCGAAGCGTCTCCGCGCATGGCGCCGGCATCAGAATTCCACTCCTTTCTGCGCCTTGATCCCGGCCTTGAACGCGTGCTTGACCAGGCTCATCTCGGTCACCGTGTCGGCGGCCTCGACCATCCCCGGCTGCGCGCCGCGGCCGGTCACCACCACATGCTGCATGGCCGGGCGCGCCTGGATGTCGGCGAGGACCCTGTCCAGTTCCAGGTAGCCGTGCTTGAGGGCGATGTTCAATTCGTCCAGCACCACCAGGCCCACGTCCGGGTCGGCCAGCAATTGCGCGGCGACCTTCCAGGCTGCCTCGGCCTTGGCGATGTCGCGCTGGCGGTCCTGGGTCTCCCAGGTGAAGCCCTCGCCCATCACGTGGTAGCTGACTTCCTCGGGGAAGCGCCGGAAGAAGGCTTCCTCGCCGGTGCTGGCGGCGCCCTTGATGAACTGCACGACACCGACCTTCATGCCATGGCCCAGGGCCCGCGCGACCATGCCGAAGGCCGAGCTGCTCTTGCCCTTGCCGTTGCCGCTATGCACCAGGAGCACGCCGCGTTCGTCGCGGGCCTGGGCGATCTTCTCGTCGACCACGGCCTTCTTGCGCTCCATCCGCTCGCGGTGGCGCTGGTCCTTCTCGGGGGATTCGTTCATCGTCGATCACTCCTTGCGGCGACGCGGCCGCGCCGTCGCCTCGTTCATTCGAAATACCCGGCCTCACAGGGCCTGGTAGCGCACGCTGAGGTAGACCGCCTGGCCAGGCTGGTTGTAGCCATACGCGGTTTCGTAGTCGGCACCGAACAGGTTGGCGATCCGGCCCTGCAGGCGCCATTCGTCGTTCAGCCGGTACTCGCTGCGCAGGTCGAGGGTGGCGTAGCCGCCCAGGCGCACCTCGTTGGCCGGGTCATCATAGCGTCGGCCTTCGGCGTGCACGCTGGCGCCCAGCGAAAGACGCTCGAAGCGCCGGTCCAGTTCCAGGTTGAACATCCGCTGCGCCCGGCGCGGCAGTTCGTTGCCGTCGTTGACGCCGCCGGAACGGTTTTGCGGGTCGAGGAAGGTCGCGTTGGCGTTCCAGTCCCAGCCCAGCCACTGGCTGCCGAGGACCAGTTCGACGCCACGGATGCGCGCTTCGTCGATGTTGAACGGCACATAAAGCCCCTGACGGGTTGTATAGGTGATCAGCGAGTCGATGTCCGTACGATAGGCATTCACCGCCCAGTGCCCCCAGTCGTGCGTACCGCTGAGACCGACCTCCAGGCTGCGCGAAGTCTCGGCGTCCAGGTCGGGATTGCCGTAGTCGGGGAGGTAGAGTTCGTTGAAGGTCGGCGCCTTGAACGCCGTCCCGTAGCTGACGGTGAAGCGCAGCGCGTCGCTCAGCGCGTAGCCCCAGGCGGCGCTGCCGGTGTCGTGCACGCCGAACTGCTGGTTGTCGTCGCGGCGCAGGCTCAGTTGCCAATCCTGGCGACCGTACCGGCCGAGGTACTGGGCGAACCAGCCTTTGTTCAGCCGCGAGTCGACGCTGAAGGCTTCGCTGCTGCTGATCTCGTCCTTCTGCCAGTCGTAGCCGAGGGTCAGCACATGGCCTTCGGCCAGGGTCAGGTCGTTCTGCCAGGACAGGCTGTCGCGACGGGTATCGAAGCGCGAGTAGAAACGGCCATCCTGATAGGCATCGGCCTTGTCCTCGCTGCGCCCTGCCTGGAGGGTCACCAGCCAGGGATCGAGCGGAGTGAAGCGGGCACGGCCGCCGACCAGGTTCTGCTCGCCGTCGGCGTTGGTATTGAAACCAGAGTTGCCGAGGACCTGGTCATAGTCGTTGTGCGACTTGGCCCTGACCAGGGTGCCGTCGAGTTCCAGGCCATTGTCGAAGCGATAGCCGCCGCGCAGGTTGCCGGACAGGTTGCGGTAGCCGTCTCGGTCTGGCTCATAGCCCGCAGTACCGGCGCGCTTGGTGTTGATCCCCGCCGTATCGAAGCTGCTCACCCCGAGGCTGTACCAGCCGTTGCCGGCGCCGCCGCTGACCCCGGCGCTGCCCTCCAGGGTCTGATGGGTGCCGTAACCGGCGGAGAAGAACGGCTTGGCGCCCTGGCCGTCGCCGCGCCGGGTGAAGATCTGGATCACCCCGCCGATGGCCTCCGAGCCGTACAGGCTGGAACGCGGCCCGCGGACCACCTCGATGCGCTCGATCAGCTCCACCGGCAAGTCCTGGAACGCGGTGAGGCCAGCGCTGGCCGAGCCGACCTTGATGCCGTCGATCAGCACCAGCACATGGTCGGACTCGGTGCCGCGCAGGAACAGCGTGGTGTTCTTGCCGAAACCGCCGTTGTTCGCCAGCGACACGCCGGGTACCTGGCGCAACAGCTCCGGCACGCTGCGCGCCTGGCTGCGCTCGATATCCTCGCGGTCGATGACGCTCACCGCCGCCAGGCTCTGGGAAGCGGTCTGGGCGGTACGGGTGGCGGTCACCACCTGGTCGGCAAGGCTGACCGGTTCGGCCAGGCTCAGGGAAGACGCGCCGCACAGCGCCACGGCTGCCGGGGTCAGGAAAACTCTGTTCATGCTCTGCGCTGCTCCGTCGCTCTCACCCGCGCGACCTGGGTTGAGGCAGACGGAGGACGAAGCGACGGCAGGAGACGTCCGACAGCGCCCTCCGCGATGCCGTGGGTGCGTCAGGCCGGTCTCCGGGCTCGCGAGCGAAGCGCTGGACGCTTCCAGCCGCGCCTTCCCATGCCGGAGCACAGTGGTCATCGAGCGGCTGTCTGATTCGCCTACCGTTGCGGGGGCAGCGCTGGCCTGGTTCCGACGGAACGCACCAGCTTCCCTGTTTCACCCCTTGCGGGGCACCTGTCGCAAGGCGCGCAGCTTAGTGGTTCGGGGCTTGCGCGGTCAATGTGGCCGGCCACCGCAGAACTAGCGCCCGGCTCCGGGGAGCGGGTCCGCGCGCAGCGCCGTCCCGGCCGGAGCATGGCTGCGGCACCACTGCCGCCAGGTGGCCTGCAACTGCACCAGCGCGGCGCCGGCCAGCTCGCCGCGTTCGCTGCCGGCCAGCGGGCTGGCGGCCAGGGCCTTGAGCAGGCGCGCGGTCGGCGGGTCGAGGGCGTGTTCACGCTCAGCCCGCGGGCCATCGCCCAGCAGCGCCAGGCGCAGGCGCCGCAGGTAGCGGTCGCGGGCCTGCGCCAGGGACGCCGGGACCTCCTCCAGGCACTGCCGCAGGTAGAGCAGCTCGTCGCCGAAGTCGAGTCCCATCAGGCCGTCCGACCAGGGCTGGCGGCGCCCCTCCGGCAAACGGTCGTAGCGCTGCGCCAGGCGGATCAGGCGATCCGCGGTGCGCCCGCCGAACCAGGCCTCGGCCTGCGCCGGCGAGCGCAGGGTGAGCCGCGCCAGGTCGCCGAGGGTGGCCTGCAGCATGCGCCGGTAATGGCGTTCGCCCGGCCGCAGGCTGACCAGGTTGAACACCAGCACGGCGAAGGCCACCCCGAGCACCGTCGACAGGGCGTTGTTGAGGAAGTGCGCGAGGTCGTAGCTCATGCTGTTGCTCGGCGCGACGTTCTTCACGAAGAAGATGCAGAACGGCGAGGCGATCCCGGCCAGGCTCGCCCGGTTCACGCACAGCGCGGCGAAGAACAGCGGTACGCCCAGGCCCAGGCAGAGCAGCGGGAAGCCGTCCACGCCGGGCAGGTAGAACAGTGCGACGAAGCCGGCCAGCGGGATCGACAGGAGGATCCCGCGAAGGAAGTTCAGGCCGGCCTGGGCCGGGTTGTCGCGGCTGGCGAAGAGACTCAGCACCACCCCGGTGATCGACACCGCGCCCAACCCGCTCGGCCAGGCGCTGGCCAGCCAGAACGCGGCCACGCAGAGGAACGCCAGGGCGCTGCGCAGGCCGAACAGCACGCCGCGCTCGATGTCCCGGTGCCAGGCGATGGCGCCCGGCGCCTGGCGGGTGGGCGCGCCATAGACCAGCGCCTCGACGCTGCGCCCGGCCGCCCTCGCCTCGCCGAGCAGGCGTTCGAGGCAGACCAGGCACAGGTGCAACTGTCCATGCGCCGCGTCCAGCGCCAGGCGCAAGCGCTGCCGGCAGGCCTCGAACTCGGCCTGGCGGCCCTCGCGCAACAGTGCCTCGAGTTCTTCCAGCCAGGGCTGCAAGGCGTGCGCGCTGGCCGGATCGAGCAGCCTCCGCTCGCGAGCCACCTTGCGCGCCGCGCGCAGCAGGCCGAGCAGGTCGAGGCCTAGCACGCGCAAGGCCTGGGAACGGGCGCGGCCGAGCGCGCCCTCGAACCAGGCGTGGTCGCGCTGGGCGTCCGCCGCGGCGATCCGCCCCAGCGCCGCGAGCAGCTCGCCGCGTTCGTCGGCGCCGCGCAGTTCCGCCGCGGCCGCCTGCAAGCCGGCCTCCCAGGCCGCCTTGCCCTGGTTCGCCAACTGGCGTTCCAGGCGCCGCGGCCAGAGCAGCACATTCACCAGCGCCGCGCAGAGGATGCCCAGGCCGATCTCCGAGCAGCGGGCCACCGCCTGGTCGAACACCGTCGCCGGATCGGCGCTGGCCGGCAGGGCGACGATGGCCGCGGTGTAGCCGGCCAGGACGAAACCGTAGGACGCATGATTGTGCAGCAGCGACGCGCCGGCGGTGCAGAACGCCAGCCAGAGGGCCATCAGCAGGAGGAAGGGCAGCGATGCCTGGCCATAGAGCGCGACCATGCCGATGGACACCAGCGCACCGGCGCAGGTGCCGATCAGGCGGAACATGCCCTTGGCCAGGACCATGCCGCTATAGGGCTGGCTGACCACGAACACCGTCATCAATGCCCATTGCGGCTGCTCCAGCTCCAGGCCGAAGGCCAGGTACAGGGCCAACCCGCCGGCCAGCAGGGCCTTCACGGCGAACTGCAGTTCGTGCAGACGCGGGCACAGCAGCACCTGCACCAGGTCGGAGGAAAAGAAGGAAGGCTTGGCCATCGCGGACGCCCCGAAATACATGAGCGAGCGAATTATTAGCAAGCTAATTTTCTATTGTCCAGCCTCTCCGCGAACTTTCCGGAAGAGCGTTTCGCCCTGCGAAACATGCGCCACGGAGGCCCACTGGAGCCGACCAACACGCCTGCGCAGAAGGCGCCAACCGGCAGCGGCACGCGCCAAGCGTTCGTATACAATATCCCGCACGTTCCCAACGCCATGCAGGTTGTCCCGCTTGCCTCTCTCCATGCTCAACGCCCCTAACCTGGGCATCGCCCCTTCGGCCTCCGAGATCATCGCCAAGCACCTGCGCGAAGCGATCATCGCCGGGCATTTCGCCGAGGACGAACCGATCCGCCAGGACGACATCGCGCAACTCTTCAATGTCAGCAAGATTCCCGTCCGCGAGGCCCTCAAGCGCCTGGAGGCGGAAGGCCTGGTGCTGTTCCAGCGCAACAAGGGCGCGGTGGTGACGCGTATTTCCGAACCGGAACTGGCGCAGATGTTCGAAGTGCGGGTGCTGCTCGAGGCGCAGGCGATCCGCCTGGCGGTGCCGAACATGGACGAGACCACCTTCGCCCGCGCCGAGGCGATCTGCGCCGACTTCGTCGGCGAAGACAACGTCGGACGCTGGGCCGAACTCAACTGGCAACTGCACGCCTGCCTCTACGAACCGGCGCAGCGGCCGTTCCTGGTCAACCTGATCCGCTCCATCCACGACAAGCTGGAACGTTACCTGCGCATGCAGATGAGCCTGTCCGAAGGCAAGCAGCGCGCCGACCAGGAACACCGCGAGATCGTCGCCGCCTGTCGCGCCGGCGATGCCGAACGGGCCGCGACACTGATCGAGGCACATATCGTCGGGGTCTGCCGGACCCTCTACGAACACCTGCCGAACCGCCCGGCCAGCACCTGAGCCGGGCCATCCCGGCTATGCCGCTTTCGTCACTCGCCTGAGCGAAAACCCTCAAGCGCCCCGCCCCGCCGAAACGCCACCCTGTGGCGCATACCCCGGCACAGGCGAGGGCCACCATGCAACGCATCCGCATCATCGATTCGCATACCGGCGGCGAGCCCACTCGCCTGGTCATCGGCGGCTTTCCCGATCTCGGCCAGGGCGACATGGCCGAGCGCCGGCGCCTGCTCGGCGAGCGCCATGACGCCTGGCGCGCCGCCTGCATCCTCGAACCGCGCGGCAGCGACGTACTGGTCGGCGCCCTGCTCTGCGCACCGGTCGATCCCGAAGCCTGTGCCGGAGTGATCTTCTTCAACAACAGTGGCTACCTCGGCATGTGCGGCCACGGCACCATCGGCCTGGTCGCCTCGCTGGCACACCTCGGGCGGATCGGTCCCGGCGTGCACCGCATCGAGACGCCGGTCGGCGAGGTCGAGGCGACCCTCCACGAGGACGGCTCGGTCAGCGTGCGCAACGTGCCGGCCTACCGCTACCGTCGCCAGGTCAGCGTCGAAGTGCCCGGCATCGGCCGGGTCAGCGGCGACATCGCCTGGGGCGGCAACTGGTTCTTCCTGGTCGCCGGACACGGCCAGCGCATCGCCGGCGACAACCTCGACGCCCTCACCGCCTACACTGTCGCCGTCCAGCAGGCGCTGGAAGACCAGGGCATCCGCGGCGAGGACGGCGGCGCCATCGATCACATCGAACTGTTCGCCGACGATCCCCACGCCGACAGCCGCAACTTCGTGCTCTGTCCCGGCAAGGCCTACGACCGCTCGCCCTGCGGCACCGGCACCAGCGCCAAGCTGGCCTGCCTGGCCGCCGACGGCAAGCTGCTGCCCGGCCAGCCCTGGCGCCAGGCGAGCGTGATCGGCAGCCAGTTCGAGGGGCGTTACGAATGGCTCGACGGCCAGCCCGGCGGGCCCATCGTGCCGACCATCCGCGGCCGCGCCCACGTCAGCGCGGAAGCCACCCTGCTGCTGGCGGACGACGATCCGTTCGCCTGGGGCATCCGCCGGTGAACGCCGAGGTCATCGTGGTCGGCGCCGGCATCGTCGGCAGCGCCTGCGCCCATGAACTGGCGCGTCGCGGCCTCGACGTACTGGTGCTGGACAGCCGCCGCGGCGGTGCCACCGCGGTGGGCATGGGCCATCTGGTGGCGATGGACGACAACCCGGCCGAACTGGCCCTCAGCGACTACTCGATCCAGGCCTGGCGCGCCTGGGCGGCGGATCTGCCGGAAGACTGCGCGTACCGCAATTGCGGCACCCTCTGGCTGGCCGCCGACGCCAGCGAACTCGCCGAGGCCGAACGCAAGCGCCAGGCGCTGCAAGCCGCCGGCGTTGCCTGCCGGATGCTTGGCGCCGCGCGCCTGTACGCCCTCGAACCGGCCCTGCGGCCGGGCCTGGCCGGCGCCCTGGAGGTGTCCGGCGACGGCATCCTCTACGCGCCCGCCGCCGCGCGCTGGCTGCTCGACCAGGCCGGGCCGCGCCTGCGCCGGCTGTACGCCGAAGTCAGCGAAGTGGACGGCAGCCGCCTGCGCCTGGCCGACGGCCGCTGGCTGAGCGCCGAGGCGCTGGTGCTGGCCAACGGCATCCATGCCGGCGAGCTGTGCGCGGAGCTGCCGATCCGCCCGAAGAAAGGCCACCTGCTGATCACCGACCGCTATCCCGGCACCCTCCGCCATCAACTGGTGGAACTCGGCTATGTCAGCAGCGCCCACGCCAGCAGCGGTACCTCGGTAGCCTTCAACGCCCAGCCGCGCCCCACCGGGCAGGTCTTCCTCGGCTCCTCGCGGCAGTTCGACACGCTCGACCCGCAGGTGGAAGGCCCGGTGCTGGCGCGCATGCTGCGGCGTGCCCTGGACTACCTGCCGGGGCTCGCCGGCCTCAATGCGATCCGTGCCTGGACCGGCTTCCGCGCTGCCACTCCGGACGGCCTGCCGCTGCTTGGCGAGCACCCGGCGCAGCCGGGCCTGTGGCTGGCGGTCGGCCACGAGGGCCTGGGCGTGACCACCGCGCCGGGCAGCGCGCGCCTGCTCGCCGCCCAGTTGTTCGGCGAAACGCCGCCGCTGGATGCCACGCCTTATCTGCCGCAACGCTTCCTCTCCAGCTCCGGGAGTGCCCGGCCATGATCGAACTGTTCATCGACCGGCGTCCGCTGCGGGTCGCCGTCGGTACCAGCGTGGCGGCCGCCCTCGCCCTCGGCGGCGACGGCTGCTCCCGCAGCGCGGTCGGCGGCGGGCGGCGCGCGCCGTTCTGCGGCATGGGCGCGTGCCAGGAATGCCGGGTATTGATCGACGGTCGGCGACGCCTGGCCTGCCAGACCGTCTGCCAATCCGGCATGCGCGTGGAGACCCAGGCATGAGCGCCGACTACGACCTGCTGATCGTCGGTGCCGGCCCCGCCGGCCTGGCCGCAGCGCTGGCCGCCGCGCCGAGCGGCGCGCGCATCGCCCTGGTCGACGACAACCCGGCCGCCGGCGGACAGATCTGGCGCGACGGCCCGCGTGCCAGCCTGCCGCCGCGTGCCCATCAGATGCGCCAACGCCTGGCCGGGCAGGCCAATGTCGAGCACTTCCCGGCGACCCGGGTGGTCGCCTGCGGTCCCGGCAGGCGCCTGTTGCTGGAAGACCCGCAACGTGGCTGGCAGGTCGGCTACCGACGCCTGGTCCTCTGCACCGGCGCCCGCGAACTGCTGCTGCCTTTTCCCGGCTGGACCCTCCCCGGCGTCACCGGCGCCGGCGGCCTGCAGGCGTTGGCCAAGGGCGGCCTGCCACTGGCCGGCCAGCGCCTGGTGGTGGCTGGCTCCGGCCCGCTGCTGCTGGCCAGCGCCGCCAGCGCCAGCCAGTGCGGGGCGCGCCTGCTGCGCGTCGCCGAACAGGCGCCGGCGAGAACCCTGGCCGCCTTCGCCGTACGCCTCCCGCGCTGGCCCGGCAAGCTGTGGCAGGCCGCCGGCCTGTTCGCCCGTAGCTACCGCGCCGACAGCTACGTGCTCGCCGCCCTCGGCGAGGAGCGCCTGGAAGCCGTGCGCCTGCGCGAAGGCGGTCGGGTCCGCGAGATCGCCTGCGACCGCCTGGCCTGCGGCTTCGGCCTGGTGCCCAACGTGCAACTCGGCCAGGCCCTCGGCTATCGCCTCGACGGCCAGGCGCTCGCCGTCGACGAATGGCAGGCCGGCAGCCTGCCCGACCACTACGCCGCCGGCGAATGCACCGGCTTCGGCGGCAGCGAACTGGCCCTGGTGGAAGGCGCCATCGCCGGCCATGCCGCCGTCGACGAGCGCGACGCGGCTCGCCGCCTGTGGCCACGACGGCGACGCTGGCAGGGCTTCGCCGACACCCTGGCGCGACACTTCGCCCTGCGTGCCGAACTGCGTCAACTGGCGGAGGCGGATACCCTGGTCTGCCGTTGCGAAGACGTCCCCTTGGCCGCGCTGGCCGGGCATGCCGGCTGGACCGAGGCCAAGCTGCACAGCCGTTGCGGCATGGGCGCCTGCCAGGGGCGGATATGCGGCAGCGCCGCGCAATTCCTGTTCGGCTGGACGCCTCCGGCGCCGCGTCCGCCGTTCAGCCCGGCGCGCCTGGAGACCCTGGCCCGCTGGCAGGGCGACGCCGGCTAGCGACGCTCGGCGCGATACAGCCAGCCGAGGCCGGCCAGCGACAGCAGCAGACCACCCAGCAGCATGGGTGTCAGCGGCTCGGCGAACATCCAGTGCGCCCATAGCAGGGTCAGCGCCGGGCTCAGGTACAGCGCCGCGCTGCCACCCTGTGCGGAAAGATGGCGCAGGCCCAGCCAGTACAGGCCGTAGCCGCCGAAGGTGGGCAGCAGCACCAGCCAGGCGAGCCCGAACAGGAATCCGCCGGACAGCGGCGGCCGCAGGCTACCCTCCGCCAGCGCCAGGCCGGCGAACGCCGGCAGCGCGGCGCCGATCTGCACGAACAGCACCACGGCCAGCGATCCCGGCGCATCGTCCCAGCGCTTCTGCAACAGGGTGGCCAGGGCCAGCGCCAGCATGCCCAGCAGCGGCAGGCCGTAGGCCCAGCCCGGCGCCCGCCCCAGCGCCAGCGCCGCATGCCCGGCCCAGAGCACCCCGGCGACGCCCAGGGCGATCCCCGGCCACTGCCCCGGCCGCGTTCGCTGCCCCGGCAGGACCAGCGCCAGCAAGGCCACCAGCAGCGGCAACAGGTCGGCCATCAGCGCCGCCACGCCCGGTGAGACGCCGAGTTCGATGGCCTTGGCGATCGGCGCGATGTAGCCCGCGTAGGCCAACGCCCCGATCAGCGCCTGGCGCCGCCACTGGCGCGCCGACAACCGACGCAGCCCGGCCCAGGCGAAGGGCAGCAGCAGCGCCAGGCAGACGGCGAAGCGCCAGAAGCTGGTGAGGAACACCGGCGCCTGTTCCATGGCATAGCGGTAGCCGACGAAGCCGGAACTCCAGGCCAGTACCATGCCCAGTTGCACGGCCAGCAGGCGGGTCGCCCCGGGCATCGCTCGCGGGGTGCAGGTGGTCGCGCGCATCGCTCGCCTCCGTCGGTCAGGTTCGAGTCGAGGCTAGGCGGCCTCCGCCGCTACTATCAAACGAAACTATCTGCACCAGTCATGCAGGAAATCGGAACCATGAGCGCCAACCTGGATATCGAGCTGCTGCGTACCTTCCATGCCATCCTGCGCTTCGGCCGTTTCCTCGCCGCGGCCAGCCACCTCAACCGCAGCCCCTCGGCGGTGAGCACCCACGTCCGGCGCCTGGAGGAACTGGCCGGCGGCCGGCTGTTCGAGCGCGACAACCAGTCGGTGCGGCTGACCCCGCTGGGGCAGCGGTTCCAGCGCCAGACCGCCGAGCTGCTGGAGACCCACGACCGCGTGCTCGCCGGGTTGCGCAGACGGGAAGAGCCGCTGCGCGTGCGCTTCGGCATTTCCGAGGAATACGCCGGCAAGCTGCTCGGCTGCCTCCTGCCACGCCTGGGCGCGGAACTGCCGGCGCTGGAGCTGGAGGTGCTCACCGACGCCAGCGGCAGGCTGGCCGGACGCCTGCGGCGCGGCCAGCTGGACCTCGCCCTGCTGGTGCAAGCGCAAGACGAAACCCCGTACGACGGGCACTCCCGCGAGATCGGCGGCACCCAGCCGGTGTGGGTCGCCGGCCACGGCCTGCGGATCGATCCGCAACGCCCGCTGCCGCTGGCCCTGCACGGCCAGGGTTGTCCCTATCGGCAGGCGCTGCTGGAAGCCCTCGGCGCGACGGGCCGGCGCTGGCGCACGGTGGTCAGCAGTCCCGGCGCGGCGGCGCTGGAAGCGGCCATCGAAGGCGGCCTGGCGATCGGCGTGATCGACCGTGCGCGGGTCGGCCCGACGATGCGCGTGCTGGGGCCGGCGGAGGGCTTCGCCGAACTGCC
This sequence comes from Pseudomonas sp. PS1(2021), assembly GCF_020405165.1. Lineage (NCBI taxonomy): Bacteria > Pseudomonadati > Pseudomonadota > Gammaproteobacteria > Pseudomonadales > Pseudomonadaceae > Pseudomonas > Pseudomonas sp. PS1(2021). The sequence continues at coordinate 3,276,901 of NZ_CP084484.1, forward strand.
CGCCCACCGCATTCGCCTGGCCTTCGCCCCGGGAGAGCGGCCGCCGGCGCTGGAGCGCCTCGGCGAACTGATCGCCGAGGAGTTCCGGCTCTGAGCCGCTACAGCGCCGGGCGCTAGACCCGCAGGCGGTGGCCGTCTGTCAGTTTCCGGCAGCAGTCGCTCACTGCGCGGCGATGCTTTCCCGTTCACGCCACTCGCGCAGCAACGCCTGGCGCCGGCGCCGCCCTCGATGTGCGCGCCCTGCTGTCGCAGGGTGGCGATATCGCGGTAGAGCGTGCGCAGGCTGATCCCCAGTTCGCCGGCGAGCACATGCCCGGCCACCGGGTAACGATGCCGGCGCAGAATCTGCAGCAGGTCGAGCAGGCGCTGGCTACGGGACAGGGCGCCGACTCACAGTTGCTCCAGGCAGTCGCGGGCGTGGTCGTCGAGGGGGACGAAGACCAGCAGGCGATCGCCGTTCTTCGGCGCCGACCACCAGTTGGTCTGCTGCAGTTCGAATTCGCCGCAGCGCGCATGACGGAAGCGCTTGAGCTGGTTTTCGATACCCATCACCTCATTGCGCCGCCAGATCTCGCGGAACTCCGCCGAAACCTCCAGGCAGCGCTGCAACTGCCGCTCCCACAGCGGATCGCCCATGCGCTCGACCATTGCCGCGCGGAAGAAGCCGACCATCCGCGGCAACGCCTCCTCGCGGTTGGCCATGCAGTAGCGCCAGCGCTCGTGGGTCAGCGCCAGGTAGATGCAGTTGCGGTCTTCCTCGGGGATCTCCGCCAGGTCGATGCCCACCAGCCGGCAATAGGCGCGGTTGTAGCCGCGGATGTCGAAACGGGCGTTCTGCACCATGGCCGGCAACGGGTCGAGGGCATCGAGGATGGCCTGGGTGGCGGCCGAAGGCTTCTCGCAGACCACCCGCCGCGCCGAGGTCGGCGCGGCCAGCCCGGCGAGGTTGAACAGGTGGTGGGTTTCCGTCTCGTTGCACAGCAGGGCCCGGGCGATGGCTCCGATCACCTGCTCCGAGGCGCGTACCGCGCGGCCCTGCTCCAGCCAGGTGTACCAGGTCACGCCGACCCCGGCGAGCTGCGCCACCTCCTCGCGACGCAGGCCCGGCGTGCGTCGGCGGCCGAGGCGGGAAATGCCGACCCGCTGCGGCTCGATGCTTTCCCGCCGGCGGCGCAGGAAGGCCCCCAGCTGTTCGGCGCGGGACGGCTGCGCGGGGCTTTCCGCAGCGTGGCTGGCAGGGGCGTCGAGGGGCATGGCGAAGTCCTCCGGAGGGCAGACGGGTAGCGCCAATACCAGGATAAGCAAGAACTGGTACCGGGTTAGCCAGAAGCGCATGCTGCCAGCCCACTCCCTTCCGCACAAGGACTCCGCCCATGCCCAGCACCGTCTCGTCGTCGCGGCTCGGCCTCGCCGGGCTCTGCATCCTGCTGGCGGGGCAACTGTTGCCGATGATCGATTTCTCCATCGTCAACGTCGCCCTCGACGCCCTCGCCCATTCCCTCGGCGCCAGCGAAACCGAACTGGAACTGATCGTCGCCGTCTACGGCGTGGCCTTCGCCGTGTGCCTGGCGATGGGCGGCCGGCTTGGCGACAACTACGGCCGTCGCCGCCTGTTCGATCTCGGCGTCGCCCTGTTCGCCGTCGCCTCGTTGCTTTGCGGGCTGGCCGGTTCGGTCTGGCTGCTGCTGGTGGCGCGCGCCCTGCAGGGCGTCGGCGCGGCGCTGATCGTGCCGCAGATTCTCGCCACCCTGCATGTCAGCCTCAGCGGCCACGCGCATTCCCGCGCGCTGGCCGCCTACGGCGCCATCGGCGGCCTGGCCTTCGTCGTCGGCCAGGTGCTCGGCGGCTTCCTGGTCTCCGCCGACATCGGCGGCCTCGGCTGGCGCAGCGTGTTCCTGATCAACCTGCCGATCTGCCTCGGCATTCTCCTTTGCAGCCGCCGCTGGGTACCGGAGACCCGCGCCGAGCATGCCGCCCGCGTCGACGCGCCGGGCACCCTGCTGCTCGCCGCGCTGATCCTCTGCCTGCTGCTGCCGCTGGCTCTCGGCCCATCGCTGCACTGGTCCTGGCCCTGCGCCCTGCTGCTGGCGGCGGCGGTGCCGCTGCTGGCCTGGCTGTGGCGCACCGAGCTGCGCCAGGAACGCCGCCAGGCCTGGCCGTTGCTGCCGCCGTCGCTGCTGCGCCTGCCGAGCATCCGCTTCGGCCTGTTACTGGCGATCCTGTTCTTCGCCTGCTGGAGCGGCTTCATGTTCGCCCTCGCCCTGGCCCTGCAGGCCGGCGCCGGTCTCTCGCCGGTACAGGCCGGCAATGCCTTCATCGCCCTCGGCGCCTCCTACTTCGTCTCGGCGCTGCTCACCGCCCGGGTGGCGGCGCGGATCGGCCCGGTACGCCTGCTGCTCGGCTGCGTCATCCAGATGTGCGGCCTGCTCGGCCTGATGCTGACCCTGCAACGGGTCTGGCCGCAGCCGGGCATCCTCAACCTGGCGCCGGCGACCCTGGTGATCGGCTTCGGCCAGGCGTTCATCGTCAGCAGCTTCTTCCGCATCGGCCTCTCGGAGGTGCCGGCCGCCCAGGCCGGCGCCGGCAGCGCCATGCTCGCCACCGTCCAGCAGGCCTCCCTCGGCCTCGGCTCGGCGCTGCTCGGCGCGGTGTTCGCGCACAGGCTGGAGCGCCATGGCGACTACCTGGAAGCGACGCAGACGACCCTGGCCGTCGAGTTCGTCCTGATGACGCTGCTGCTCGGCGCCACCTGCCTCTTCTACCTGCGCCGCGTGCGCACGGTGCCATTGCGCTGCGACTCGCCGGGCAACTGAGGCGCGCGGCCGGGCCCTGTTCCCGGCCGCCGGCGCCCCGTATGCTGGCGCGGTCCCCCAGCCAGGCCTTCGCCCCGATGCACGACCTGCTCGCCGCCCCGCCCCCCGCCGACCTCGCCAGCCTGCTGGCCAGCCTGCGCCAGGTCGAGGCGCTGCTCGACGCCATGCCCGGCGTGGTGTTCTTCGTCAAGGACGAGCGCGCCCGCTACGTCCTGGTCAACCGCACCCTGGCACGCCGCTGCGGCGTGAAGGACAAGGCCGAACTGCTCGGCCGCAGCGCCGACGAGGTCTTCCCTTCCAGCCTCGGTCCGCTCTATGCCGAGCAGGATCGGCGCGTGCTGCGCGGCGGCGCGACGCTGGAGAACCAGTTGGAGCTGCACCTCTATCCCGGTCGCCAGCCGGGCTGGTGCCTGACCCACAAGCAGGCGCTGCGCGATGCCGACGGGGCGATCATCGGCATGGCCGGCATCTCCCACGACCTGCCGGCGGCGCAGTCGGCGCACCCGGCCTACGGCCGGCTGGCGGCGGTGGATGCGCATATCCGCGAGCACTACGACCAGCCGCTCAGCCTCGCCGATCTCACTGCCATCGCCGGGCTCTCGGTGGCGCAACTGGAGCGTCACTGCAAGCGCATCTTCCAGCTCACCCCACGGCAGATGATCCACAAGGCGCGGCTCGGCGCCGCCTCGCAACTGCTCGCCGGCGACGCGCCGATCACCGAGATCGCCCTGCGCTGCGGCTACACCGACCACAGCGCCTTCAGCCGCCAGTTCAAGGCGCTCACCGGACTCTCGCCGAGCCAGTACCGCGAGACCCATCGCCAGCCCCGAAAAGCGTAACGCCTCGCCCCGCCACGGGGCGGCGGTAGCAATCCTGCTCCCTTTTGTAACACCGCCGGCCGCGCCCGAGCGGGGCGCAGTCCGGCGCGGCATGGCACAGCGACGCGCCAGCCAAAGCGGTCGCGCTCCAGCGAAAGGTTTTTTATCGCCGTCGGACGAGGTTCTGGCACAGCCATTGCTCACTTAAAATATCGTATACGAAATCACAAATACGGGATTTGCCGCCCTCCCACTCAACCGCATCGCCAGAGGCCCCCATGAATACCAAGAAGACCCTTGCCCTAGCCCTCACCGCTGCCCTGGGCTGTTCCCTCGCCGGTCTCGCCCAGGCCGACAAGCTCGACGACATCATCGAGTCCGGCAAGCTGCGCTGCGCCGTCACCCTGGACTTTCCGCCGATGGGCTCGCGCGATGCACAGAACAACCCGGTGGGCTTCGACGTCGATTACTGCAACGACCTGGCGAAGGCCCTGGACGTCAAGGCGGAGATCGTCGAGACGCCCTTTCCCGACCGCATCCCGGCGCTGGTGTCGGGTCGCGCCGACGTGATCGTCGCATCCACCTCGGACACCCTGGAGCGGGCCAAGACCATCGGCATGAGCATCCCCTACTTCGCCTTCGTCAAGGTGGTACTGACCCGCGAGGACACCGGCATCGCCAGCTACGAGGACCTCAAGGGCCGCCCGGTCGGCGGCACCGCCGGCACCTTCGAGGCGCTGGCCCTGGAGAAGGACAGCAAGGCCTGGGGCGACGCCAAGGGCAGCTTCCGCGCCTACCAGTCCGAGGCCGACACCGCCCTGGCGATCAGCCAGGGGCATATCGACGCCACGGTCGTCTCTTCCACCGTCGCCGCCTCGTGGATCAAGTCGGGCAAGTACAAGGGCCTGAAGATCGCCGGCGACGCGCCCTATGACATCGACTACGTGGCCCTCGGCGCCAAGCGCAACGAATACGGCCTGCTCAACTACCTGAACCTGTTCATCAACCAGCAGGTGCGCACCGGCCGCTACGCCGAGCTGGCGCAGAAATGGGTCGGCGGCACGGCGCCGGAGCTGACCACCAGCGCGGTCTACCGCTGAAGCCGAGGGCGCGGTCCGCCGCCGGGCCGCGCCGTTTCCCCCCGTCCTGGATGCGCCGATGAAGCACGCACACCTCATCGTTCCCCGTACCCTGGTCGCCGGCAGCGCGTCCGGCGAACTGCTGTACGCACCGACCGGCCTGAGCTTCTGGGGCGGCGTCGACCCGCGCAGCGCGGAAGTGATCGACCGTCACCACCCGCTCAGCGGCCGCCATCTACACGGCAGGCTGCTGGCGATTCCCGGTGGGCGCGGCTCCTGTACCGGCAGCAGCGTACTGCTGGAACTGATCCTCGGCGGACGTGCGCCGGCGGCGATCCTCCTGCGCGAACCGGACGAAATCCTCGCCCTCGGCGCGATCGTCGCCGAGGAACTGTTCGGCCGCTCGCTACCCATCGCCTGTCTCGGCGAGCGCTTCGACGAACTCGCCGCCTATCCCTGGGCGCGCCTGGCCGACGGACGCCTGGAACTCCACCGCGATGCCCCGCCGCCGCTGGAGGCCCGACCCGCCGAAGCGCTGGCGACCGATGCCGGCCCGCGACTGGACGCCTTCGACCAGGCCCTGCTCGCCGGCGAACACGGCGAAGCCGCACGCCTGGCGATGCGCATCGTCCTGCGCATGGCGGCGTTGCAGGGCGCGCAACGGCTGATCGACATCCAGCGCGCGCACATCGACGCTTGCATCTACACCGGCCCGGCCGGCCTGCGTTTCGCCGAGACCCTGCGCGACCTCGGTGCCCGGGTGCGGGTACCGACCACCCTCAACGCCATCTCCGTGGACCAGCGCCGTTGGCGCGAACAGGGCGTACCCGCCGCCCTCGGCGAGCCAGCCGCGGCCCTGGCCCGGGCCTATCTCGACATGGGCGCGCAGCCCAGCTTCACCTGCGCGCCCTACCTGCTCGACGACAGCGCGCGGGCCGGCGAACAGATCGTCTGGGCCGAGTCCAACGCGGTGCTCTTCGCCAACAGCGTGCTCGGCGCACGCACCAACAAGTACGCCGACTTCATGGATATCTGCTGCGCCCTCACCGGTCGCGCGCCGCTGGCCGGCTGTCACCTCGACGAGCAGCGCCAGGCGCGGGTACTGATCGAAGTGGAAGACCTCGGCAGCGTCGACGATGCCTTCTACCCGACCCTCGGCTACCTCTGCGGCCTGCTCTGCGACGGGCAGACCCCGGCGATCGACGGCCTGCGGCAGCGGCAGCCGGACCACGACGCGCTCAAGGCCTTCGGCGCGGCGCTGGGCACCAGTTCCTCGGTGCCGATGTTCCACGTCATCGGCGTCACCCCGGAAGCCCCTGACCTGGCCAGCGCCTTCGGCGGCCGCGCGCCGCGGCGGACCCTGCGGGTCGGACGCGAGCGCCTGCGCGACGCCTGGCGCGAGCTGGACAGCGCCGGCGAGACGCGGATCGACCTGGTGGCGCTGGGCAACCCGCACTTCTCCGCCAGCGAATTCGCCCAGCTCGCCGCGCTCTGCCACGGCCGCCGCAGACACCCGGAGGTAGCGCTGGTGATCACCAGCAGCCGGCAGGTCGTCGCCCAGGCCGAAGCGGCCGGGCACCTGGCGACGCTGCAGGCGTTCGGCGCGCGGCTGGTCACCGACACCTGCTGGTGCATGCTCGACGAACCGCTGGTGCCGCCGGGCGCGCGCACCCTGATGACCAACTCCGCCAAGTATGCCCACTACGCCCCCGGACTGGTCGGCCGCCAGGTGCGCTTCGCCGGCCTCGCCGGCTGCGTCGAGGCCGCCGTCGGCGGGCGGGCCCCCGCCGGGCTGCCCGCCTGGTTGAGCGAGGACTGCTGATGTTCGACTACACCTTCCACTGGCGCTCGGCGTTCAACGCCCTGCCGGAGATGCTCGCCGGCAGCCTGGTGACGCTCCAGGTCACCGCGCTGTCGATGCTCTTCGGCATCCTCATCGCCCTGCTCCTGGCCTTCGCCCGGCTCGGCGGCAACCGCCCGCTGCGCGCCGCCGCCGGAGCCTGGATCTCCATCGCGCGGAATACCCCGGCGCTGTTCCAGATCTACATCCTCTACTTCGGCCTGGGCTCCTTCGGCCTGCACGTCAGTTCCTGGTTCGCCCTGCTCGCCGGGGTCACCTTCAACAACGCCGGCTACCTCGCCGAGTCCTTCCGCGGCGGCCTCCAGGCGGTGCCCGAGACCCAGTTGCGGGCGGCCCGCTCGCTGGGCATGAGCGCGCCGCAGGCCTATCGCCTGGTGGTGATCCCGCAGCTGCTGCGGGTGGTGTTCTACCCGCTGACCAACCAGTTGGTCTGGGCCATGCTGATGACCTCCCTCGGCGTGGTGGTGGGCCTGACCGACGACCTCACCGGCGTCACCCAGGCACTCAACGTCAAGACCTTCCGCACCTTCGAATACTTCGCCCTGGCCGCCGTCCTCTACTTCGCCATGGCCAAGCTGCTGGTGCTGGCCGCCCGCCTGCTGGGCTGGCGCCTGTTCCGTTACTGAGGGGAATGCCGTGTTCACCACCAGCCTCACCGCCAACGACCTGCTGTTCCTCCTGCAAGGCGCCTGGACCACCCTCGCCATCACCGCCATGGCGATGCTGATCGGCACCCTGCTGGGTGTCGTCTTCGGCCTGCTCCGCGCCCTGCTGCCACGCGCCAGCCTGCCGCTGGCGGCGCTGCTCGACGTATTCCGCAGCGTGCCGCTGCTGATCCAGTTCGTCCTGCTCAATTCCTTCAAGAGCATCCTCGGCCTCGACTGGAGCGCCTTCGCCGTGGCCTGCCTGGTGCTCGGCGTGTACGCCGCCGCCTACTGCACCGAGGTGGTCCGCGGCGGCGTCCTCTCGGTACCGCCGAGCGTGCGCCGGGCGGCGCGTTCCCTGGGCCTGAGCTATCGCCAGGACCTGTTCCACATTGTCCTGCCGATGGCCGCCCGGGTGGCCTTCCCCGGTTGGGTCAACCTGACCCTGTCGGTGATGAAGGACACCTCGCTGGTGCTCTGGATCGGCATCGTCGAACTGCTGCGCGCCTCGCAGACCATCGTCACGCGCATCCAGGAACCGCTCTTCGTGCTCTGCATCGCGGGGCTCGTCTATTACCTCATGAGCTGGGTGGTCGCGCGACTCGGCGCCCGGCTGGAACGGAGATGGCAGCAATGATCGAGATCAGCGACGTGCACAAGGCCTACGGCCAGTTCGAGGTGGTCAAGGGTGTCGACCTGAGGGTGGACAAGGGCGAGGTGCTGTCGATCATCGGCGGCTCCGGTTCCGGCAAGTCAACCCTGCTGATGTGCATCAACGGCCTGGAGCCGATCCAGCGCGGCAGCATCCGCGTCGACGGCATCGACGTGCATGCCCGCGGTACCGACCTCAACCGCCTGCGGCGGAAGATCGGCATCGTCTTCCAGCAGTGGAACGCCTTCCCCCACCTGACCGTGCTGGAAAACGTCATGCTCGCGCCGCGCAAGGTGCTCGGCAAGAGCCGCGCCGAAGCCGAGGCGATGGCGCTGAAGCAACTCATCCACGTCGGTCTCGGCGACAAGCTCAAGGTCTTCCCCCAGCGCCTTTCCGGCGGCCAGCAACAGCGCATGGCGATCGCCCGGGCGCTGGCGATGTCGCCGGACTACATGCTGTTCGACGAAGCCACCTCGGCGCTCGACCCGCAGTTGGTCGGCGAGGTGCTGGACACCATGCGCCTGCTCGCCGAGGAAGGCATGACCATGGTCCTGGTCACCCACGAGATCCGCTTCGCCCGCGACGTGTCCGACCGGGTGGCGTTCTTCCGCAATGGCCTGGTCCACGAGATCGGCACCCCCGACCAGGTGATCGGCAACCCGCAGCGGCCGGAGACGGTGGAATTCCTCCGCTCGGTGCTCTGAGCCCGCCCCCGCACAGGAGATAGCCATGCGTTCGCAGCGGATCGTCCACATCGTCAGTTGCCATGCCGAAGGCGAGGTCGGCGACGTGATCGTCGGCGGCGTCGCTGCACCGCCCGGCGCCACCCTCTGGGAACAGTCGCGCTGGATCGCCAGAGACCAGGACCTGCGCAACTTCGTCCTCAACGAACCGCGCGGCGGAGTGTTCCGCCACGCCAATCTGCTGGTGCCGGCCAAGGACCCGCGCGCGCAGATGGGCTGGATCATCATGGAGCCGGCCGACACCCCGCCGATGTCCGGTTCCAATTCGCTGTGCGTGGCCACCGTACTGCTCGACAGCGGCATCCTGCCGATGCGCGAACCGCTGACCCGGCTGCTGCTGGAAGCGCCGGGCGGGCTGATCGAGGCCCGCGCGGAATGCCGCGACGGCAAGGCCGAGCGGGTGGAAATCCGCAACGTGCCGTCGTTCGCCGACCGCCTCGACGCCTGGATCGAAGTCGAGGGCCTCGGCTCGCTACAGGTCGACACCGCCTACGGCGGCGACAGCTTCGTCATCGCCGACGCCCGGTGCCTGGGCTTCGCCCTGCGCGCCGACGAGGCCGCCGGGCTGGTCGCCACCGGCTTGAAGATCACCCACGCGGCCAACGAACAACTGGGCTTCCGCCACCCGACCAACCCGGACTGGGACCATCTGTCCTTCTGCCAGCTGGCCGCGCCGCCGGAGCGCCGCGACGGTGTCCTCGGCGCGAGCAACGCGGTGGTCATCCGCCCCGGCAAGATCGACCGCTCGCCCTGCGGCACCGGCTGCTCGGCGCGGATGGCGGTGCTCCAGGCGAAAGGCCAGCTGCGGGTCGGCGAACGCTTCGTCGGGCGCTCCATCATCGGTTCGGAATTCCACTGCCACATCGAGTCGCTGACCGAACTCGGCGGCCGTCCGGCGATCCTCCCGTGCCTGTCCGGGCGGGCCTGGATCACCGGCATCCACCAGTACCTGCTCGACCCGGACGATCCCTGGCCGCAAGGCTATCGGCTGTCCGACACCTGGCCCGGCGGCCACTGCTGACCACCCCGCCCGACCGCAGGCAGCGGCCGGGCGGAAACCGATCCGGCGCGTACCGGATCGCCCACGACGGCGAACGCTGCCGTCGCCCTGTGACTCGGACCGCAGCGGTCCGATTGAATTCGTATACGAAATACGAAAAAAGGAGAAACCATGAGCAAGCACGTCAACTGGAGCGGCGTATTCCCCGCGGTCACCACCCAATTCAACGCCGATTTCTCGGTGAACCTGGAGGAAACCCACACGGTCATCTCCAACCTGGTGCGCGACGGCGTGTCCGGGCTGGTGGTATGCGGCAGCGTCGGCGAGAACACCTCGCTGACCATCGAGGAGAAGATGGCCGTCACCGAGGTCGCCAAGGATGCCTCCGGCGGCCGCGTGCCGGTGATCTGCGGGATCGCCGAGTTCACCAGCGCCGGCGCGGCGAAGGTGGCCAAGGCGGTGGAGCGGGTCGGCGTCGACGGCATCATGGTGATGCCGGCGCTGGTCTATTCCTCCAAGCCGCACGAGACCGCCGAGCATTTCCGCAGCGTGGCCAGCGGCACCGACCTGCCGGTGATGGTCTACAACAACCCGCCGATCTACCGGAACGACGTCACCCCGGACATCCTGGTTTCCCTGGCCGACTGCGAGAACATCGTCTGCTTCAAGGACAGCTCCGGCGACACCCGCCGCTTCATCGACGTACGCAACCAGGTGGGCGAGCGCTTCATCCTCTTCGCCGGGCTCGACGACGTGGTCCTGGAAAGCGTGGCGGTGGGTGCCCAGGGCTGGATCTCGGGAATGTCCAACGTGTTCCCGAAGGAAGGCGAGACCATCTTCCGCCTGGCCAGGGCCGGGCGCTTCGCCGAGGCGATGCCGATCTACGAGTGGCTGATGCCGATCCTCCATCTCGACGCCCGTCCCGACCTGGTGCAGTGCATCAAGCTCTGCGAGCAACTCGCCGGTCGCGGCAGCGCCCTCACCCGTCCACCGCGCCTGGCCCTGCGCGGCGCCGATCGCGAGCACGTCGAGCGGATCATGGCCAAGGCCCTGGCCAGCCGGCCGGCGCTGCCGGACGTCGGCTTGTAGCCGACGCCCCGCCCTCGCCGCCTCGCTCCCCGGGGAGCGGCCGGCGAGGGCCAGCGGCAGAGCATTCCGTCCACCGTCCCCAGGGAGGCCCCATGCCCAGCATCCTCGGTCACAACTACGTCGGCGGCGCTCGCAGCGCCGCCGGCAACCTCATCCTGCGCAGCCTCGACGCCGACAGCGGCGAAGCGCTGCCCTACGCCTTCGTCCAGGCCACCGAGGCGGAGGTCGACGCCGCCGCCCGCGCCGCCGAACGCGCCTATCCACACTACCGGCAACTATCCGCCACGCGCCGCGCCGGATTCCTCGAGGCGATCGCCTCGCGCCTCGACGCCCTGGGCGACGACTTCGTCGCCCTGGTCCGTCGCGAGACCGCGCTGCCCGCCGCACGCATCCAGGGCGAACGAACACGTACCGCCAACCAGTTGCGGCTGTTCGCCGAAGTCCTGCGGCGTGGCGACTTCCACGGCGCGCGCATCGACCGTGGACAACCCGGGCGTACCCCGCCGCGCCCCGACCTGCGCCAGTGGCGAATCGGTCTCGGCCCGGTGGCGGTGTTCGGTGCCAGCAACTTCCCGCTGGCCTTTTCCACCGCCGGCGGCGACAGCGCCGCCGCCCTGGCCGCCGGCTGCCCGGTGGTGGTCAAGGCCCACGGCGGACACATGGCCACAGCCGAATGCGTGGCCGACGCGATCCTCCAGGCGGCGGCCGACAGCGGCATGCCGGCCGGGGTATTCAACATGGTCTACGGCAGCGGCGTCGGCGAGGCGCTGGTGCGCCATCCGGCCATCCGCGCGGTCGGCTTCACCGGTTCGCTCAAGGGCGGGCGCGCACTGTGCGACCTGGCAGCGGCGCGGCCGCAGCCGATCCCGGTGTTCGCCGAGATGAGCAGCATCAATCCGCTGGTGGTGCTCCCCGAAGCCCTGCGCCGGCGCGGCCGGCAGGTGGCAGAGGAGCTGGCCGCCTCGGTGACGCTCGGCTGCGGCCAGTTCTGCACCAAGCCGGGCCTGGTGCTTGGCCTGCGCTCCCCCGGCTTCGACGCCTTCGTCGCGGCCCTGGGCGAGGCACTGGCCGCCAGGCCGGCACAGAGCATGCTCAACGCCGGCACCTTGCGCAGCTATGTCGAAGGACTGCAACGCCTGGAGCGCCACCCCGGCATCCGGCGCCTGGCCGGCGCGCCACAGGAAGGGCGGCAGGCCCATCCGCAGTTGTTCAAGGCCGACGTGGGCCTGTTGCTGGAAGGCGACGAACTGCTCCAGGAAGAGGTGTTCGGCCCGGCCACCGTGGTCGTCGAGGCGGCCGACGAGGAACAGCTTGCCCGCGCGCTGGACAACCTGCACGGCCAGTTGTCGGCGACCCTGATCGGCGAAGCGGACGACCTCGCGGCGTTCGCCGGGCTGGTCCCGCTGCTCGAACGCAAGGCCGGGCGCCTGCTATTCAACGGCTATCCGACCGGCGTCGAGGTGTGCGACGCCATGGTCCACGGCGGCCCCTACCCGGCCACCTCCGACGCTCGCGGCACCTCGGTGGGAACCCTGGCCATCGAGCGTTTCCTGCGCCCGCTGTGCTACCAGGACTACCCCGACAGCCTGCTCCCGGACGCCCTGAAGAACGCCAACCCGCTGGGCCTGCTGCGCCTGGTCGATGGCCGGAGCACGCGCGAGGCGCTGGATTGAGCACGCCTGGGAGCCTGGATGGCGGATAGCGCCGTTGGCGCTATCCGCCCTACGCAGTCGTCCTCGTTGCGCCACGCTGTCCGGTCGGCCCCTCGCCTTGCGCTCACTCCAGCAACGCCAGCAGCTCCCGGTGCAACGCCTCGGGAATCGTCACACCGTCCCTGGCGCTGCGTTCGCGCGCTTCGAAGCGTCGCTGCGAGGGCAAGCGCGCGCCCTGTTCGACGATGCCTTCGAACAGCGTCTCGGCGCGCGCCAGGTGCTCCTCCGCCGAGGCGCCGAGCATGCGCCGCGGATCGATGGCGATCAGCAGTTCGCCACCGTAGGGAGAAGAACGGCTGCCCTCGTCGTAGGCCAGCGACTCGGCACTGGTCAGGTCGCCGATCAGCGGACCGGCGAGCAGTTCGACCATCGCCGCCAGGGCCGAGCCCTTGTGCCCGCCGAAAGTGAGCATGGCGCCTCGCAACGCGGCGCTGGCATCGGTGGTCGGCTCGCCCTGCTCGTCCACCCCCCAGCCCAGCGGGATCGGCTTGCCGGCGCGTTCGTGCAACTGGATCTCGCCACGCGCCACGGCGCTGGTGGCGAAGTCGAAGACGAACGGCGGGCCGTCCGGACGCGGCCAGCCAAAGGCGATCGGGTTGGTGCCGAAGATCGGCTTGCGTCCGCCCGCCGGCGCCACCCAGGCATGACTCGGCGTGGTCGCCAGGGCCACCAGGCCCGCCTCGGTGAGTGCCTCGACCTCAACCCATAGCGCGGAGAAATGCACACAGCGGTTCACCGCCATCGCCGCGATACCCTGGCTGCGGGCCTTCTCCAGCAGATGCGGCAGCCCCAGCCGGAATGCGCACTGGGAGAACCCGCCATGGGCGTCGACCCGCAGCAGGCCGGGAGCGATGTCGTGCAGTTCCGGCTCGGCGTCGGCGGATACCTTGCCAGCCTTCAGGGTGGCGATGCAGCCGAGCAACCGCCAGATACCGTGGGACGCACATTCGTCACGCTCCCCCGCCACCAGGGTATCGGCCACCGCCTGTACATGGGCTTCGCTGAAAGCGTGCCGGCGCAGGATGCGCACGGCCAGCTCACGGACCTCGTCCAGCGTCATTCGGATCACGGGCTTCTCCTTGTTCGACCAATCCCTAGGGTGGCCTGCCGCGACAGCCTTCTCTTGACCTCAATCGACCCGGAGCATGCCGAAAACGGCACAACCGGCTCGAGCACATCGAAAACTTACAGAAAATTCCTAGCAATCATGTAAGGCAATTCCAAATAGCCCCGCAGCCCCTCAAGAAACCCTTCCGCGCCCCGCTACAGGACCAAGCACCTTCCCACAGCCCGGTCGGAGACCACCCCATGCTTCTTCGTCGTATCGCCATCACCCCACGCGCCGTCATCGGCTTCGCCATCCTCGCCTCGCTGCTGGTGGCGCTCGGCCTCTTCGCGCACAACCGCATGGGTTCGCTGAACCGCGCCGCCAAGGATATCGGCGAGGTCTGGCTGCCCAGCGTCGAAGCCTCGGCCCAGCTCAGCGGCCTGATGAGCGAACTGCGCCTCGGCGAGATGAACCACGTGCTGCTGCACGACTCCACGCGCATGCGCCAGCAGGAACAACGGATGGACGAGGTCATCGCTACCCTCGCCAGGGTGGAAAGGGAATACCGCCCCTTGCTGGTCCTGGACGAGGAGCGCGCGTTGCTCGACCAGTTCGTCCAGCGCCAGCAGGAATACCTCGAAGGACACGCCGCCCTGCTCGCGCTGTCCCGTGACAACCGTACCGACGAAGCCAGCGTGCTGATGGGCGGGGCCCAGTTGCAGCGCTACGAGCAGGTGCAGCGGACCCTGAAGCAACTCATCGCCCTCGACCGCGAGGCCGCCCGCGCCTCCACCGCCGAAGCCGCCGATGTCTACTCCCGGGCCTCCACCGCGATCCTCGCGGTGCTGCTGGTGGCCCTGGCGGCCAGCGTGACGATCGCCTGGCTGCTGACCCGCAGCATCGTCGTGCCGATCCGCCAGGCGGTGTCCTGCGCCGACCGCATCGCGGCCCGCGACCTGACCGGCGAGATCGCCAGCGACGGCGACGACGAGCCGGCGCAACTGATGAAGGCCATGCGCAGCATGCAGGCCAGCCTGCACGACACCATCGAGCAGATCGGCGATTCCGCCGCGCTGCTGGCCGCCGCTGCCGAGCAACTGAACGCGGTGACCGAGGAAGGCAACCGGTCGCTGGCCCGGCAGAACGATGAGATCGAGATGGCCGCCACCGCGGTCAACGAAATGAGCGCGGCGGTCGAGGAGGTCGCGCGCAACGCCAGCTCCACCGCCGAGGCCTCCAGTCTCTCGGAACGGGCCGCCGGCAACGGCCGCGCACGGGTCGGACAGACCGTCCGCTCGATCCGCCAGATGAACGCCGAGATCGGCCAGACCGCGCGCCTGGTGGAAGGCCTGGCCAGCCAGGCGCAGGATATCGGCAAGGTGCTCGACGTGATCCGCGCCATCGCCGAGCAGACCAACCTCCTCGCCCTCAATGCCGCCATCGAGGCCGCCCGCGCCGGCGAGCAGGGCCGCGGATTCGCGGTGGTCGCCGACGAGGTGCGCGCCCTCGCCCACCGCACCCAGCAATCGACCCATGAGATCGAAGGCATGATCGCCAGCGTCCGCGAGGGCACCGACACCGCGGTGTCCGCGATGCGCGAGAACGACCAGCGCGCCCGGCAGATGCTCGACGAGGCCGAGGCCGCCGACCACGCCTTGGGCGAGATCGCCGAGCACGCCACGCGGATCAACGAGCGCACCCTGGTGATCGCCAGCGCTGCCGAAGAGCAGGCCCACGTCGCCCGCGAGGTCGACCGCAACCTGGTGAACATCCGCGACGTTGCCGTGCAGACCACCCAGGGCGCCGAGCAGACCCGCGGCGCCAGCCACGAGCTGTCGCGCCTGGCCAACGACCTCAAGGGCATGATCGGTCGCTTCGTGATCTGACCCGCAGGCGAGCTAGGGCGTCGCGCGGCGCAGCACCAACTGCCCGCCGTCGCCCTTCTGCACCCGGTAGTCGCCCTCGCCCTGGCGACCGAGGAGCATCAGGGTCAGGCCGCCGCGTTCGAGCAGCGCGATCCCGGCCGGGGTAGGCCTCCAGGCGCGCGGCTCGCTGGGCAGCCAGCGCGTGAGGCAGGCGGTATCGCCGCCCAGGTCGTAGCCACTGGCTTCCGCCACTTCGCTGTCGCGCAGCTCCAGGTGGCAGATCGCGGGCGCCTCGTCCTGCTGCAGGGTCCATTGCCCGGCGAGATCGGAAGCGCTGAGAAGAATCAGACTGCTGGCCATACTGATACCTGTGCTGAAAAAACCGCAGAGCAAGCAAACCATCCTGGAGAGCTTCGCGCTTGCCGACATCGAGAGATCTCCTTCAAGCCTGGAACATCGGATAACACGGCGAACGCCGCCCGCCATCCTCGCTTCGAACGCCAGCGCGCGCCAGGCGCCGCGGGCCTCCGTTCGTCCGCCGGGCCGCCGGCCCACGGGCGCGCCACAGTTCACAACTTCGCTCCTGTGGAAGACACCTATCAATTCGAACAGTGCCCGGCCGGCCGAAGGGCCGCGGTTCGTACCGCCGCACCGAACCGCGCCCGTGTCAGCGCGTCAGACGACGATGTCGGCCTGGGTCGCCTGGCCGATCAGATTGATCGCGAAATCGGCATGGGCGTCCCCGCTGAAGTCGATCGCCAGGCTGCCGGCCTTGCTCGCCGCGTCGTAGGACAGGATCGCCTGGCCGGCCTTGCCGGCGAAGGCGTCGACGTATTGCAGCACCAGCCCGCCGTTGACGAAGGCATCCAGCCCGGACAGGTCGATCTTGTCCTGGCCGCTGACGAAGTCGCGCAGGGTATCCGGCGCCGCCGCGGAGGACTCGGCGATATCGCCGTAGACGAAGGTGTCGGCCCCCGCGCCGCCCCACAACTGGTCCGCGCCGAGGCCGCCGTAGAGGATGTCGTTGCCGGCGCCGCCCTTGAGCACGTTGGCCACGTCGTTGCCGATCAACAGGTCGCTACCCGAGCCGCCGATGGCGTTTTCCACGGTGACCCCGGCAGCGATCGACACATTGCCCTTCAACCCGCCGACATCGGACAGCGCCTTCTCGTTGAGGTTGATCTTCTGGTTCTGGCTGAAGCCGGAGAAGTCCAGGGTGTCGTTGCCGCCGGCGTCCCACACCGAGAACACCAGCTTGGAACTGGACGAGGTGGCGCTGTAGAAGTCGCGCTCGGTGTTGGAGTTGAAGCCGTACACCGTGTCGCCGGTGCGGGTGGTCAGGTTGGCCCCGTAGAGCTTCTGGATCGCCGCGATGTCGTCCAGCAGCGGTGCCGAGGAATAGGCGCCCTTGAAGTCCTGGCCGGTGTTCTGCTCTTCCCAGTAGCTCATCACCGAATAGGCGCGGGTGTCCTCGGCGTAGGTAGCGTCGGCGTAGGTGGGATCGCCCTCGCCGGCGTTGTAGTCGCCGGGGTGGCTCAGGCCCAGGGTATGGCCGATCTCGTGGGTCAGGGTCTGGCGTCCGTAGTTGCCGTTGGCCGGATTGACGTTGGCGCTGTAGCTGCTGTTGATCAGGTACCAGGATTGCCCCTTGAGCGCATCCGGTACATCCGGCAGGAAGGCGAACGCCGCACCGCCGACACTACTGCTGAAGTTGCCGAAGGTCAGGTCGCCCTGATCGCCCTGGCCGGCGTCGACGAAGTGGATATTGGTGACGTCCGACCAGGATTGCAGCGACAACTTGGCCTGGGCCTGCTGCTGCGCGGAGAAGGCGCTGAACTTGCCCAGCGAGTAGATATCGCTGACATACTTCCACGGCGTATTGAAGAAGTCGTTCGGTTTGGTCAGGAACGAATAGGACAGGGTCAGCACCGAGTCGCCCGGCGCTTTCTGCCAAGACGCCTGTTCGCGAAGGATCTGCTCCGCCGCCTGGTCGACGGTATAGGACGGATGGCCATTGACCAATTCGTCCCCGCCCCGCGCATAGGCATGCAGGAAGTTGTCTACCTGGGTATACGCATCGCTACGACCTTTCAATGCAAGAGAATTGCTGGACATTGTCATATCCCTTTAAGTTGTAAAGGAAATAACTCGGATACAATTATCGGATGGATAATTGCAGTTATCGGCCAGATCAGGCCGAAGTCCAAACTGACACAGCTCATTTTCCAATGTCCACAGGTTTCATGAAAAAAATTAAGCTGCACTTAAAGCATATGCACGAACGAATTCCGCATATATGAAATCATGCAGGAAAGATAAAACCACCGAAGACACTGGAATATTATAAAAACCGTTTCATATAAATAGCGCCTTATTGGAAAAACAATTCCGTGCATATTGTTCCACTTCTGTCGACCCGCCCGGGACATCGACTTCACGCCAGGCGAACAATTGCCTGCACGTCCTTCGCGGTCTCAATTGAGCGCGCCCCGGTTTTCCTCCGTATCGGTCTTCGACAGGGTGTGCAGCGGTGCCGGGCAATCCGTCGTCGCGCAGTCGCGGCGGCGCGCCGGCGGCGCGCCGGAAACGAAGTTCGCCGCCACCAGTTCCAGGTCGCCTTCGTCCAGCACCCCGGCGTAGAAACGCAGGCGTGCCCAGGCCGTGAGGTAGTCGTACTTGGCCTTGGACAGCTCGTTCATCGCGCTGTACAGCGCCTGCTCGGCGTTCAGCAGGTCGAGGTTGACCCGCACCCCGGCGGCGATGCTCTTGCGCGTGGCCATCACCAGCGTCCGCGCCGAATCCACGGTCATCTCGTAGGCGCGGATCTTCGCCGCGCTGCTGCTGCTCTGGTTGTACATCTTGCGCACCTGGTTGAGGGTCTCGCGGACCTTGTCGTCCAGGTCGTAATGGCTCTTCTCCATGCGATGCGTGGCCTGGCGCGTCGCCGCCAGGGTCTCGCCGCCGGAGAACAGCGGAACGCTCAACTGGATGCCGACGCTGTCGGTCTCGTAGCGCTGGTTGTAGGTGTTCTCCGAACCGGACTTGGACTTGCCGGTGCTGGCGTACAGGCCCAGGCGCGGCAGGAAGTCGGCGCGGTTCTGCTCGACCTCGTAGCGGGCCACGTCCACCGCGTGGCGCAGCGAGGCCAGCTCGGGATTCTCGGCCAGCGCCAGGTCGCGCCAGGCGGTGTAGCTGGCGGGGCTCAGCGGGCGCACCTGGAAGCGTTCGCCGAGCGGCGCCAGGTCGGCGATCTCCAGCGGCGCCCCGACCAGCCGCTCCAGCTCGCGCAGGGCGGCATCCTGGCTGTCCCGCGCCTCGATTTCCTGGGCCTGGGCCAGGTTGAAGCGGGCCTGGGTCTCCAGGGTGTCGGTGCGGGTGCCGTTGCCGCGCTCGAACTGGCGCTGGTTGAGCTGGAACTGCTCGCGGTAGGAGCGTTTCTGCGCCCGCGCCAGTTCGATCTGGTCCTGGGCCAGCAGCGCGCCGGTATAGGCTTCCAGGACCCGGACCAGCAGTTCCTGGCTCTGGCTGCGGAAGCGCTCGTCGGACAGCAGCGCCTGGGCCACGCCCTTGCGGTAGCGGCTGAAGGCCTCGTAGTCGAACAACGGCTGTTGCAGGCTGAGGGTGGAGACGTAGCTGTCGTAGTCGCGGTCTTCCTTGAAATCGCCGCGGGTGGTGGTCTGGGTCACATCGGACCAGCTGCGCCCACGGTTGTAGCTGTACACCAGGCGCGGCAGCAGCGCCGCGCGGCCGAGCGCACGGTATTGCCTGCCGGCCTCGTGCTCCTGGATCGCGGCCTGGAACTGCGGGTCGTTCTCCAGGGCCAGGTGATAGCCGTCCAGCAGGCCGAGGGCGAAGGCGTCCTCGCGCAGCAGCAACAGGAAGGCGCCGAACAGCCAGGTCATCAGGCGGCGCATGGTCATCGGTCAGTTCTCCGCCAGCGCCACGTGGGCGCGGTCGAACAGGGGCTTGAACAGGTAATTGAGCAGCGAGCGCTCGCCGGTGCGGACGAACACCTGCACCGCCATCCCCGGGCGGATCTGCAGGCCCTTCAGCTTACCCATCGCGGCCGCGTCGACCTGGGCGCGCAGCGCGTAGTAGGGCTGCTTGTTCTGCTCGTCGAGCAGGCGGTCGGCGCTGACCATGGTCACCTCGCCGGTGACCCGCGGGGTCTTGCTCTGGTTGAAGGCGGTGAACAGCATCTCCACCGGCAGCCCGCTGTGGATCCGGTCGACCAGGTTCACCGCGAGCTGGCCCTCCACTTCCAGGCTGTCGCTGTTGGGCACGATGTACATCAGCAATTCGCCGGGGCCGATCACCCCGCCATCGGTGAACACCTTCAAGCCGGCCACGTAGCCGCTGACCGGCGCGCGGATCTCGGCGTGGCGCAGTTCGTAGCGCGCCGAGGACAGCTCCTCCCAGAGCGTCCGCGCATTGACCTGGGTTTCCGCCAGTTGCCCGTTGACTTCCTTGCGGTACTCCTCCTCGCGTTGGGCGATGCGCATCTGCGCCTCGGCGATGCTCTGGCGGATCTGCCCGAAGCGACCGCTGCTCTCCGATAGCCGGGCGTTCACCTCGGCCAGTTGGCGCTCCTGTTCGAGCAACTGGTTGCGCGGCATGTAGCCTTCCTCGGCGAGGTCGCGCGCACCGCTCAACTGGCTGTTCAACAGGCGTTGTTGCAGGCGCTGGTTGCCCTCGGTCTGGCGCAACCCTTCGAGCTGGGCGCGCAGCCCCTCGATGTTCGCCCGCAATGCGGAGAGTTCGTTGGCCAGCGCGGTCTGGCGGCTGTGCAGCAACTGCCGCTGCAACTCCAGGCGCTCGCCGAGGGTCGGCAGCGGGGCCTGCTCGGCCAGCCCCGCGGGCATCTCCAGGGTCCGCCGGCCGTCGTATTCGGCCTGCAGGCGCGCCTGGTTGAGCCGCGCGTTGGCGTACCGGTTGAGCAGCGAATCGACGTTGGCCCGGGCCTGGGTCGGTTCCATGCGGATCAGCGGCTCGCCCGCCTCCACATGCTGGCCGTCGCGCACCAGGATGTGCTTGACCACCCCGCCCAGCGGATGCTGCACCGACTTGCGCTGGCCGGAGATGATCACCGTGGCCGGCACCGCCACGCCCTGGTCGAGCGGCGCGAAGGCGGCCCAGAGCAGCGCGCCGCCGAAGCCGAACAGGACCAGCAGCCAGCCCAGTCGCGCATAGGCGTTCTCGTCGCGTTTCACCGTGCGGGTCATTCCACACCTCCCTGGCGCGGCGCGGCCACCACCTGCGGCGCGCCGTAGCCGGCCACCCGGTAGTCCGCGCGCTGCTGCGACGCCGACGCGGCGCGCTGGTTGTTCAAGGCGGCGAGCACCTGGTCGCGCTCGCCGTACAAGTGCAACTGGCCGGCGTTCAGCGCCAGCAGGCGGTCGGCGCAACCCAGCACGCCGGCCCGGTGGGTGATCAGCAGCACCGTGCAGCCACGCGCCTTGAGCGCCTGGATCGCCGCCAGCAGCGCCTGCTCGCCGCTGTCGTCGAGGTTCGAGTTGGGTTCGTCGAGCACCACCAGGGTCGGCGCACCGTACAGCGCCCGGGCCAGGGCGATGCGCTGGCGCTGGCCGCCGGAAAGCCCGGCGCCGCCGACGCCGAGCACGGTGTCGTAGCCCTGAGGCAGGCGCAGGACCAGTTCATGGACCCCGGCCAGGCGCGCCGCCTCCACCACCTTGTCGGCCTGCACCTCGCCGAAGCGGGCGATGTTTTCCGCCACCGTGCCGGCGAACAGTTCGATGTCCTGCGGCAGGTAGCCGATGCGCGGGCCGAGGGTCTCGCGCTCGTACTGGCGGATCTCGGCGCCGTCCAGGCGCACGCTGCCGTGCAGGGTCGGCCAGATGCCCAGCACAACCCGCGCCAGGCTCGACTTGCCGGAGCCGGACGGACCGATCACGCCGACCACCGAGCCGGCCGGGATCGCCAGGGTCAGACCACGCAGGGTGCGCGCCTCGCTGCCGGGCGGCGCCGCGTCCAGCGATTCCAGCAGCAGGTGGCCACGCGGCTCGGGCAATTCCATGCGCCGCTCGCGGGCGGGGAATTCGTCGAGCAGGCCGCTCAGCCGGCGATAGGCATCGCGCGCTGCGCCCCACTGCTTCCACACGCCGATCAGTTGGTCGATGGGCCCCAGCGCACGGCCCATCAGGATCGAGCCGGCGATCATCATCCCCGGGGTGATGCGTCCCTCCACCGCCAGCCAGGCGCCGAGGCCGAGCACCAGGGATTGCAGGGCGATGCGCAGGTATTTGCTCAGCGCGTTGATCCGCGCCGCGCGCTCGCTGGCCAGGCTCTGCTGGTCGAGGAACGCCTGGTGCAGCCGTTCCCAGCGCCCGCGCATGCTGCCGAGCATGCCCATCGCCTCGATCACCTCGGCGTTGCGCAGGTTGTTGCTGGCCAGTTGGCCGGACTTGATCGACAACTCGCCGGCCTTGGCCAGCGGCGCACGGGTGGCGCGTTCGTTGAACCAGGCGAGGGCCATCAGGGCCAGCGCGCCGACCAGCGAGAGCAGGCCGAGCCAGGGGTCGAAGAGGAAGATCACCAGCAGGTAGACCGGGAACCAGGGTGCGTCGAAGAAGGCGAACAGCGCCTGGCCGGTGATGAACTGGCGCAGGGTGGTCAGGTCGTGCAGCGCCTGGCTGGCCTCCTGGCCGCCGGCGCGCAGGTTGCGTTCGAAGGCGGCGGCGTAGATCCGCCCGTGCAACTGGCCGTCGAAGCGTTCGCTGACCCGCACCAGGACGAAGCTGCGCAGCGCCTCCAGCGCGCCCATGAAGACGAACACGCCAAGCGCCATCAGGGTCAGCATCAACAGGGTGACTTCGTTGGCCGAGGACAGCACGCGGTCGTACACCTGCAGCATGTACAGCGAGGGCACCAGCATCAGCAGGTTGATCACCCCGGAGAACGCCGCCACGCTGCGCAATGCGCCGCGGCTGGCCGCCAGGGCCTGTTTGATTTCGTTGGTAACGCTGGAACCGAGCCTTGCCATCGAGCGCGCTCACTTCTGCCACGACTGCCGCTGGAATCCCGAATGAGCCCGGATGGCACCTCCCTGTGCCGGGCGTTCCCTCGCCGTCAGGCGGCCAGGGCCTGATGCTCCGGCGCCGGGTCGGCGCCGATCAGCTGGATTGTCGGCGGCGCCGCTTCGCCGCCGTGGCCGAGCAGCGCCGCGAGCACCTTGCCGGCCCCGTCCAGTGCGCTGTGCGCGGTATCCCCGGCGATACCGGCGACGATCGACAGGTCATTGTCGAGGTCATGCACCAGCTCGATCTGGCCCTTCGGCCCGACCCCGGCGACATCGACACCGGCAATCGTTTGCGCATACAGCTTGCTGTCGAAGTGCAGGTCCAGCGTCGGCAGCGAGACACCGATGTCCTTGACCACCGGCACGTAGCCGAGGATGCCGCCGACGATGGGCAGGTCCTTGAGGGTCACCTCGTTCCAGCTCAGCAGCTTGACCTCGTTGTAGCTACCCAGCTCCAGGGTGCCGCCGAGATTGGCCACGCCGAGGTTGTAGCTGGGTCCGGCGATACCGTAGAACTTGGCGCTGAAGCCTTCCTTGTCGACCGAGCCGACCACTCCCAGGCCGCCGAGGTTGAGCGGCGCCAGCACCGGCACCAGCGGCGCGGTGATCGGATTCAGCGCCAGGGCTGCGGTGACCAGCGGAGTCAGCGGCGTCTCGCCGCCGAAGGTCAGGCCTTGCTCGGTGAGGGAGACGTTGATCGGCAGCGGGCCGAGGATGCCGCGGCTATCGGGAATCACGCCCTGGTCGTGATTGCCGCCGAGCAGCGAGCCGATCACATTGACCCCGAGCAGGCCGTCGCTATTGCCGAGGCTTAGCGAGCCACCCTGGTAGGCGGCGTGGTAGAGATCGTTGGCGGCCTTCAGGCTGTCGCTGCCGAATTCCCAGGCATGGCCGACGGTGGCACCGACGCCCTGCCCCAGGTCACCGACCAGCTTCAGGTAATCCTCCGGCTCGACGCGCCCGTGCAACAAGTCGTCGGCGATCGCCAGCGAGTTGCCGGCCAGCCCGCCCAGCGTGCCGACCGCGGAGCCTACGGTGTCGAGGGCGTCGCCGGCGATCTCGCCGAGCGTGCCGGCCACCGCGCCGACCGTACCCTCCAGCGCCTGCTCCACGCTGGCAACGGCGTCATGCACCGATGTCAGCGCTTCGTGCACCTGCTGCTCCACGGCGTCGACGGTGGAGCCCACCAATGTCCTGGCCACGTCCGCCACCGCCGTGACGGCGGTGGCGGCCACCTGCGTCGCGCGCTCGTAGACCTGGCCGAACAGGTTCGCGGCTGCATTGAATAATCCCATCTTCTGTTCCTCGATTGAGTTGTCTCGGTTATCGCGTTTCCGGCGCAGGTCGCTGTTTACCGACCGAACCGGTCACGCGGTTAAGCGCAGTCAGTGAGTTCCGCGAGAAAACGGAACGCGGGTACCTGAAAGTTCATCAGGCCTGGCGACAACTTGTTTTTATTGGAAGACAGGAGCCCCCGAGGGCGAAACCCATTTAATCCCGAGCAGCCCGCAACAGAGCGCTCTCCACCGCTTCGCCTGTTAAGTAGGACTAACATGGGAAAGGCAAATTTGTACCACCACTTAAATCAGTTCAATACTTTGGTTGGGCATACCGACCTGTCAGTTCTGCCAGGTGGATTTCCAAGCCCCTGATTCCTAAACGGATTATTGACGCTTTTAATTAATATCGAATGACGGACGGTCGCCCCGGCACGAACTCTGACGAAAATCAGAAATGAAGAAAGGGTTATATCCTTATGCACCAAAGTGCCGAGCCGCCCTCGCGGCGTGCCCAACTAGCGTGCAACTTCGGCAGCGCCCTCTTCGAAGAAGCGAATGACACTTTTGCGTGGCTCATAAGGAATACTCTTATTACGTGAAGCGCATCACAAAATATTGAATCGAACAGTCCAGGCGGATTGTTTTCTCCTGGTAAACGATGATTAACGGCGCGCTCCAAGGCCGGGTTATTTCCATGAATCGCTTCAGCCAACGCCTTGCCTGCCGATAGCCTCTGCCGTCACCCGTTCCCGCCCTTGCTCCCCGCCTTGCCTGCCCCTATCCTGCGCCCGTCACGGCCAAATCCGTGACCGGGTTTGACAGCCCGAAGAGACGGCGCGATGCGCCGAGCGGTGCATGCGAAAGCAGCGAATGCTTTTGCAGGCATCGGCTCGACCGCAGTTTTCCAACTGCGGGCCTTCATGGCGGATCGCGTGGGGAGACCCTCGTGGTCTGCCGGTTCCGTTTCCCGGTCTGTCAACCCTGCGCGATCCTGCCTCCATCGATTGACAGCGAAGGCGGCAGGTCATGTGACTCTCAGAAACGGAGTACCCAGCATGACGAAGGATGAAAAGGAAAAGACCCACGTCGACGCAATCATCGAACGCTACAAGAACCTGATGGTCGAGATTCCCCCCGCCGACCGGCAACCCGGTCTCTCCCTGCTCTGGCCGGTTCCCGCCCAGCCCGCCATCGACAAGGGCGTCCGCCAGGCCGAGAACTGGCTTGCCGACCAGATCGAAGGCCAGCTCTGGACCGCCTTCGCCTTCGGCCGCGACAGCCTGCCCACACCGATGCAGAAGACCGCCTTCGAAGTGGCCTTCCTGACGCGCCTGCAGCAGCGCCTGGTAGCCGCTCGACGTTCCGGTTGACCCGGCCATGGCGAATGACGCCGGTGGCGTCGTTCGCCCCTACGCCAAGTCTCCATCGCGGTCTCGGGCACCGCGTACGAAATCATCGCCAGACTCCGCCTGGCAACGCGCCGAGCGTCTGGAGCGCCCCGGTGCGCCATCCCGCCCAGCCGGATTGAACGCAAGCGCACCCACCGCCCTCCTATATTCCATACGACCCACCACCTCAACCGGAACCGAGCAAGACTCCGCAGACATGGCACAGCCTTTCACCATCGAACCGGACCCGAACACCCTTGACCATCCACCGGCCTTCCTGGCCAACGGAGGAGCGGTCGGGAAACTGTTGCTCAGCCTCGACGCGGCCAGTTCGCCCCTCGGCCCGCCGGACGCCTGGTCGGCGAGCCTGAAGACGACGATGGCCACGCTGCTGCCGGCCAAGGCGCAGATCGTGCTGTTCTGGGGCGCGGAATTCGTCGCCCTGTACAACGATGCCTACGCGCCGAGCATCGGCGACAAGCATCCGCGCGCCCTCGGCCGGCCGGCGATAGAGAACTGGCGGGAGCTGTGGGATGACCTCGAACCGCTGCTGCGCGGGGTGTACGAGACCGGTGAAACCTTCGCGGCAAAGGATCGGCCCTTCTACATCGAACGCCATGGACGCGGCGAGACGGTCTATTTCGACGTGTCCTATTCGGCGGTGCGGGAAACCGACGGTTCCGTCGGCGGCGTGCTGTGCATCGTCACCGAGACCACCGAGCGGGTGCGTTTCGAACGCCGCCAGGCGTTCCTCCTGGAACTGGGCCAGACCCTGCCGTCCCTGGCCGATCCCCTGGAGATCGAAGCCACCGCCCTGCGCCGGCTCGGCGAGGAGCTGGGCGCGTCGCGGATATTCTTCGGCGAGGACAACGGCGACGGCATGACCTTCCAGGTCCATCGCGACTATCTCCACGACGGCCGCTCGGCGGTCGGTCGGCATCGCTACCTGGCGTTCGGCGCCACCCTGTCCGGCGAACTGCATGCCGGACGCAGCGTGGCGCGGGAAGACCTCGCCGGGGAGCGCGGCATGAGTCTCGACGAGGCGGCGAGCCGCGCGCGCCTGGGGCTGGGCGCCACGCTGCACGTCCCGGTGCTGCGCCACGGCCGGCTGGAGGCGCTGCTGGCGATCCACTTCGCCCATCCGCAGGCGCTCGGCGAAGATTCGCGCCGCCTGGCGGAGGAAGCCGCCAAGCTGGCCTGGACCTCGCTCACCCATGCCCGCGCGGAGCTGGCGCTGCGCACCAGTTCCGCGCAACTGGCGGCGATGTTCGACCAGGCCAGCGCGGGCATCGCGGTATGCGACCGGAACTGGCGCTTCACCCGGGTCAACGATCGCTACTGCGAGATCGCCGGCCGTTCGCGCGAGACCCTGCTCGGCCTGCGCATGCAGGACATCCTCGACCCCGCCGACTTCGCCCTCCCCGCGGCGCCAGGCGGAGCGACCGGCGCGGCGTTCGAGATGAGCGGCCGCTACGTTCGCCCCGACGGCGATACGGTGTGGGTGCAGAACCAGGTCACGCCGCTGGTGGACGAGCAGCATGCCGCCAGCGGCCTGCTCTGCGTGTGCATGGACATCAGCGCGCGGGTACGCGCCGAGAACGAGCTGCGCGAACTCAACGAAAGCCTGGAAGAACGTGTCGCGACCATGCTCGCCCAGCGCGAAAGCGCCCTGGCGCAGCTTCACGAGGCACGCAAGATGGAGATGGTCGGCCAGTTGACCGGCGGCATCGCCCATGACTTCAACAACCTGCTGACGCCGATCATGGCCTCGCTGGAACTGATCCGCCGGCGGCTCGACGACGCCCGCTCCACCGACCTCATCGACGGCGCGCTACAGTCCGCCGAACGGGCGCGGAACCTCGTCGGTCGCCTGCTCACCTTCGCCCGCCGGCAAACCCTCAAGCCGCAGGCGGTGGCCCTGCGCGAGCTGGTCGAAGGCATGCACGACCTGATCGAGCGCTCGCTCGGCCCGACCATCGAGGTCCGCATCGAGATCCCGGAACGCCTGCCTGCGGTGGTGGTGGATCCGCACCAGTTCGAACTGGCCATCCTCAACCTCGCGGTGAACGCCCGCGACGCCATGGGCGAAGGCGGCCGCCTGGAAATAGGCGCGCGGACCGACCTGGTGATCGACGGCGCGGTGGACGGTCTCGGCGCCGGCCGCTACGTGTGCCTGGAAGTCGCCGACAACGGCGGAGGCATGCCCGCCGAGGTGCTGGCCCGCTGCATGGAGCCGTTCTTTTCCACCAAGGGCGTGGGCAAGGGCACCGGCCTCGGCCTGTCGATGGTCCAGGGCCTGGTCGCCCAGTCCGGCGGCGGCCTGGGCATCCACTCGGAGATCGGCAAGGGGACCCGGGTGAGCATCTGGCTGCCGATCACCGCGGAGCAGACGCAATCCACCGCAGAAAGCTGCCCGGACGCACCGGAAGCGTTGCGGCCGACCCACGTGCTGCTGGTCGACGACGACAGGATGGTGCGCTACACCACCGCGCTGCTGCTCGGCGATCTCGGCTACCAGGTCAGCGAGGCGGCGTCGGCGGAGGAAGCCCTGGGCGAGGTCGAGCGCGGCCTGGCGCCCGACCTGCTGGTCACCGACCATCTCATGGCCGACAAGACCGGCGTGCAGCTTGCCGAGGAACTGCGCCAGCGCTTCCCGCAATTGCCGGTGCTGGTCATCACCGGCTACGCCAACCTCAGGCCCGAGCAACTCAACGGCTTCGAGGTGTTGACCAAGCCGTTCCGCCACAACGAACTCGCCGAACGCCTCGCCCGGCTGCTGGAAGCCTCGCCGTGAGGCCCCGGGCCGTCGGAACGCCTCAGCGCACGCGCTCGCGGCTCTTCACCGCCAGGTCCAGGGCTTTCTGCATGTCCAGCCGCGCCGAGCGGCCGACGTCGCGGTGGTCCAGGCGGTAGCCGCGCTCCGAGGGCAGGATCGGTGCGGTGAGGTCCTCGGCATCGGCCGGCTCGAAATCGTAGTCGCCGCCGATGGTCATGGCGCTGCGCCGGAGCAGCATGCGGATCTCCTCGGGTCGCAGCCGCGGGTTAAGGGAAAGCATGGCGGCGACCGTGCCGGCGACCATCGGCGTGGCATAGGAGGTGCCGCAGTGCACCTCGCCCCGCGCGTCCCGCTCCAGGGTCGAGGCATGGGTACAGGCGGCGGCGGTGACATCCACCCGCATGTCGACGTTCGAGGTGCTGCGCTTGACCGCGTAGGCCGGGTCGTCCACCGCCAGGCCTTGGCGCTCGCTGCGCTGGTGGCCGCCCACCACCAGCAACTGCTCGGTAACGAAGGAGGACGGCAGGCGGTATTCGTCGGTACCGGAGTAGGACGAGCCGTTGCCGGCGGAGTTGACCACCAGCACGTCCGGATGCTCCTTGCGCAGCCAGAGGAAGAACTCCTCGAGCAACTCCTCGTAGCCGCTCATGGCGATCCCCGAGCGCACCAGCGAATCCACCTCGTCGCCATCGACGTCGCGAGCGCCGACGCGGTGGATGCCCCAGCTCCAGTTGAGCACCCGCACGCCATCCTCCACCAGGTTCACCGAGGCGGCGACGTTGGCCGTGATGCCAGCATCCGAATTGCGCTCGACGATCACTTCGAAACCCTGGCTGGCGCGGTCCAACCCACGCAGGAAACCACTGTTGCCGCCCTGGTCCCAGCGCGCGGCGAGGATGCCGGCGACCGTCGAACCGTGGTTGTCGGGACGTTCGGCATCGCGCGCGTAAAGGCAGGTACGCGGTGCGGGCGCCTTGCAGGGGCCGAGGTAGTCGGCGAAGTCGGGAGCGTCGAAGTCGACGTCGCGCTCGATCACCCCGATGCGCACCGGGCGGGTCTCCAGCGGCGCCTGGCGGGCGCGGACCCGACGCTGGTAATAGTTCACCGCGTCCATGAAACGATTGGCCGCCCACTCGTCGGAGTCGCTGTCCGGCTTGTCCACGGGCCGGCGCGCCGCCTCGGTTTCCTCGCCCTTCTCCGGCGCGGACTCCTCCACCACCACGGCGTCCACGCTGGTCTCGCTGCCGATGCGGAGGACCAGCGCGTCGCGCTGGACGAGGTCGCGCGCCGGCAGGCGCAACTGGTAGAGGTTCAACGGCGGGATCGCGCCGACCACCCGCGCGCCATATTTATCGGCCAGGCGTTCGGCCTCCCGGCGACCGTCGTGGTTCTCCTCGATCAACAGGCTGACCAGGTCGACGTAGGTGGTCAGGCCATCCATGTTCTTCGCCACCTCGTCGGGACCGGCGGCGAGCACATGGCTGCCGTTCAGGGTCAGCCATACCGGATTGCTGCTGCGCCCGCCCTGCTCCAGCCAAAGCGGACCGCTGGCGTGGCCACGGCGGTCCAGGCGGAGCCGCAGGCCGTCGCCCTCGCGCCGCAGGGCGGTGGCCGGCAGTTCGCGGCCGTCCAGCAACAGGCGCGGCAGGCCGGAGCCCAGGCCGCGCACGCGCAGGCACCACTCCTGCCGCTCGCTGGCCAGGAGATCGCCGCAGCGCTCCAGGCGCTCCAGGCGCAGGGGTGTTTCGGCGGCTACCAAAGGACTGCCCAGGGACGCGAAAAGGATGGCGAAAACGGCACGGCGCAGCGGCATGGACTCGGCTTCCGGAACGGGGACCTGTTGTTCCGACCACCTGGCGAAACGCTTCGTTCAGGTTGAAGGCGGGCCCCCGGCCACGCCAAGGCGCAGGCTAGCCCACCAGTTGTTCCAGCGCCTGCGCCTCGTCGAAGGCGGGGTGAACCGCTGCTCCCGGCAGATCCACCGCATCTCCCTGCTGGCCATCCCGGCCGGGCTGCGGCCCGTACCTGATGCGGCAACGCTGAAAAATCCGCCGACTGTCCATTTCGCGACGATGACTGGCGCTTTTGCCGGCGCAGGCCGCCTGCGCCTGCCTTACCGTTCCCCGCTCTTTCAGACACGGGAGCAGGGCAATGCCGCTTGCCAGTCATCTGCGTTGCGTGGCGCTGGCGCTGGGGATCTCCACCGCGCTGGGCTGCGCGAACCGCAACCAACCCGCGCCACGCGCGGAAAGCCTCGACCCTGGCCTGTCGAGGGTGGCGGGAACCCGCGGCGACGCGCTGCCCGCCCAGTGGTGGACGCTCTACCAGGACCCTGGGCTGAACCACCTGGTGGCCGCCGCGCTGCGCCACAACCGCGACCTGGCCGCAGCCGATGCCCATGCCCGCGCGCTCCTCGGCCATCTGCGCGGCGCACAGGGCGAACGCTGGCCACGGACCGAGGTCGGCTATGGCTACCAGTATGGGCGCGACGGCGACGACCAGACCCTCGCCGAAGCCACCGACGAGGACCTGCACAGCCAGTGGAAACACACCGCCCGCCTCGACCTGTCCTACCAGTTGGACCTGTGGGGCGAAGTCCGCGCCCGCATCGCCGCGGCGAAGGCGGATGCCGAAGCGGCGCAAGCGGCGCGCGACCTGCTCAGGGTCAGCGTGGCCAGCCAGACCACCCTCGCCTACGTCCGCGCCTGCGCCCTGGCGCGACGGGCAGAGGTACAACGCCGATCGGTCGGCCTGCTCGACGCGAGCCTGGCGCTGAGCGAACGCCAGCTCGCCGCCGGCCTTTCCAGCGAGCTGCAGCGACGCCGGCTGCTGGCCTTGCGCGAGCGGACCCGCGCCGCGCTGCCGATGCTCGAGGCGCGGCGGCGCGCGGCACTCTACGAACTGGCGCTGCTCAGCGGGCGCTCGCCGCGCCAGTTGGACGCTCCTGCCGCGACCTGCGCCGGCATACCGCAACTGCGCCGTGCCCTGCCCACCGGCGACGGCTGGAGCCTGCTGGCGCGCCGCCCGGACGTCCGCGCGGCCGAGCGCCGGCTCGCCGCCGCCGACGCCCGGCGCGCGCTGGCCGAAGCCGAGCTGTACCCGCGCATCAGCTTCGCCGTCGGCGCCGAGACCTCCGCAGTGACCCTCGCCGGCCTCGGCGGCAGCGGCGCGCTGGCCTACGCGGCCGGCCCGCTGCTGAGCTGGCGCTTCCCCAACCGGGAAAGCGCGCGAGGCCGCCTGGACAGCGCAGCGGCAGAGCGCGACGCCGCCCTGGCGCGCTTCGACGGAGCGGTGCTCGGCGCCCTGCGCGAGGTCGAGCGTGCCCTGGCGCTGTATGCCGGCGAGCGCCAGCGGCGTGCCGACCTCCAGCGTGCCCTCGACGAGCAGCGCCACGCCTACCGGTTGGCGCGCAGCAACTATCGCGCCGGCGCCCTCGATGCCCTCGAGCTGCTCGACAGCCAACGCAGCCTGGTCGCCGACCGGGCGCGCCTGGTCGACGCCGAGATGCGCGTCGCCGAGCGCCAGGTCGAACTGTTCCGGGCTCTCGGCGGCGGCTGGCAAGCCGCTCCCAGCCCCTCCCATCAGGAAAACGGACAATGAACCAGGCAATCAGGGAACCCATCGAACACACCACTGGCGAAACCATGCCAGCAGCCACGCGCCGGCGCCGAACCTGGCTGCTGGGCGGCCTCGCCGGCGCCATCGCGCTCGCCGCCCTGCTGGCCTGGTGGTGGAGCAGCGGACGCTTCCTGGAGGGCACCGACGATGCCTATGTACGCGCCGACTGGGTGGCGGTCAGCGCGCAGGTCTCCGGTTACGTCGCCGAGGTGCTGGTGGCCGACGACGCCGACGTCCAGGCCGGCGACCTGCTGCTGCGCCTGGACCCGCGCGACTTCCGCCAGCGCCTGCGCGCCGCCGAGGCCCGCGAAGCGGCGGCGCAGGCGGCGCTGGAAGCCCAGCGCGCGAAGCTGGAGACCCTCGATCGGCAACTGCTGGAGCAGGCGCAGACGATCAGCCGCGCCCGCGCCGATGGCGAAGCGGCGCGAGCCGAATGGCGCCGCGCCGAGACCGACTGGCGACGCTACCGGCAATTGGCCGACGAGCATGCCACCAGTCGCCAGCGCCTGGAGAACGCCGACGCGGCGCACCAGCGAGCGCGGGCGGCGGCGCGGCGGGCAAGCGCCGAGGAAGGCCGCCAGCGCGCCGCCAGGGACGTACTGAAGAGCCGGCGACGCGAGGCGGAGGCGGCGCTCGCCCAGCGCCAGGCGGAGCTGCAGGAAGCCGCGGCGGCGCGCGAACTGGCGCGCCACGCCCTGGACGATACCGAAATCCGCGCCCCATTCGCCGGCCGCGTCGGCCAGCGCAAGGTGCGCCTGCGCCAGTACGTCACGCCGGGGCTGCCGCTGCTGGCGGTGGTGCCGCTGGAGCAGGCCTACGTGGTGGCCAACTACAAGGAGACCCAGCTCGAACGCATCCGCCCCGGGCAACCGGTAGAGCTGGAGGTGGACACGTTCGGCCGCCGCTGGCGCGGCCGCGTCGACAGCGTGGCGCCGGCCTCCGGCGCGGTATTCGCGCTGCTGCCGCCGGACAACGCCACCGGCAACTTCACCAAGATCGTCCAGCGCTTCCCGGTGCGTATCCGCCTGGACGCCGACGCCGCCGAGCGGGCCCGGCTGCTTCCGGGGATGTCGGTGATCGCCACCGTGGACACTCGCGAACCGGACGGAGCCTCCGCCGATGAGCGCTGACGACAAGGTATCGCTGCGTGCCTGGGTCGCCGTCACCGGCGGCCTGTTCGGCTGCTTCATGGCCGGCATGAACGTGCACGTCACCAGCGCGGCGCTGCCGGAGATAGAAGGCGCGCTGGGAGCCACCTTCGAGGAGGGCTCGTGGATCTCCACCGCCTATCTGGTCGCGGAAATCAGCATGATCCCGCTTACCGCCTGGCTGGTGGAAGTGTTCTCCTTGCGCCGGGTGATGCTCCTCGGCTCGCTGGTGTTCCTGCTCAGTTCGCTGAGCTGCGCGCTGGCGCCGAACCTGTCGACGCTGATCCTGATCCGGGTGATCCAGGGGGCTTCGGGGGCGGTGCTGATCCCGCTGTCGATGCAACTGATCCTCACCGAGCTGCCGTCCAGCCGGGTACCCCTCGGCATGGCGCTGTTCAGCCTTTCCAACAGTGTGGCCCAGGCCGCCGGCCCGTCGATCGGCGGCTGGCTGGCGGATGCCTATTCCTGGCGCTGGATCTTTCTCCTGCAACTGTTGCCGGGGATCGCCCTGCTGGCCGCGGTGGCCTGGTCGATCCGCCCCCGCGACGGCGACCGCGAACGCCTGCGCCAGGCCGACTGGCTCGGCATCGGCGCGATGGTCGCCGGCCTCGGCGCTCTGCAGATAGTGCTGGAGGAAGGTGGCCGCCGCGACTGGTTCGAGTCCGGCTTCATCCGCACCTTCGCCGTCCTCGCCGTGCTCGCCCTGCTGCTCTTCGTACAGCGCCAACTGTGGGGCGCGCGGCCGTTCATCAACCTGCGCCTGCTGGGCAGCTACAACTTCGGCGTGTCCAGCCTGGCGATGGCGGTGTTCGGCGCGGCGACCTTCGGCCTGGTGTTCCTGGTGCCCAACTACCTGTCCCAGTTGCAGGGTTTCAACGCCCGGCAGATCGGCGACAGCCTGATCCTCTACGGCCTCGTGCAACTGCTCCTGGCGCCGCTGCTGCCGCGCCTGATGCGCTGGCTGAACCCCAAGCTGCTGGTGGCCGGCGGCTTCGCGATCATGGCCCTGGGCTGCTGGATGGGCGCGCACCTGAACGCCGACGCGGGACGCAACGTGATCATCCCCTCCATCGTCGTGCGCGGCATCGGCCAGCCGCTGATCATGGTCGCGCTCTCGGTACTGGCGGTGAAGGGCCTGGACAAGGCCCAGGCCGGCTCGGCCTCGGCGCTGATCTCGATGCTGCGCAACCTCGGCGGCGCGATCGGCACCGCGCTGCTGACGCAACTGGTCTCGCTGCGCGAGCGCTTCCACTCCGAGCGGATCGGCGAGACCCTGACGATCTTCGACGGCGCCCTGCAGCAGCGCCTGGGCGGTGGCCAGGTGCGGATACAACTGCCGGAGCAGCAGCAGGCGCTGGCCCTGCTCGACCACGGGGTGCGCCAGCAGGCCTACCTGATGGCCTACTCCGACGCCTTCTACCTTTCCTGCGTGGCGCTCCTGGCCTGCGCCCTGGCCTCGCTGATGCTGCGCCAGAAGGACTGAACTCAGTCGCCCTCGGCCACCCCGTAGGCGGCGCCGCGGCCGAAATAGAGGCTCGGCGAAACGCCCAGGGTCCGGCGAAACATGGCGCTGAAGGCGCTCTGGCTGTCGTAGCCGAGGTCCAGTGCGACCTCGAGGATCGAGTGCCCTGCCGCCAGCGCATCGAGGCTGGCGAGCAGGCGCATGCGCCGCAGCCACTGGACGAAGCTGAGACCGGTTTCGCGCTGGAAGGCGCGGGTCAGGGTCCGCGGGCTGACGCCCAGGCGACGCGCGGCATCGCCCAGGCTCCAGTCGGCGGCCGGCTCGGCGCGCAGGCTGCGGCACAGCGCCGCCAGTCGCGGATCGACCGGCTGTGGCACGTGCAGGGCGAGGATCGGCAGCACCCGCAGTTCATCGAGGATCAGCTCCATCACCCGCTCGTCGCGGCCGCCCGGCGGGTAGTCCGGGGCGATCCGCATCGCCGCGACGATCAATTGCCGCAGCAACGGCGGCACGTCCACCACCCGGCAGTCCCGCGGTAGGTCGTGGCGCGCCTGCGGGGCGATGAACAAGGTGCGCATGCGCACCTGGCCGGCGAAACGCAGGGCATGCTCGATACCGGCCGGCAACCAGACACCGCGTCCCGGCGGCACCACCCAGGTGCCCTCGGCAGTGCCGACCGTGACCACCCCGCTGAGCGCATGGATCAATTGCGCGCGCGAATGCCGGTGCAGCTCGACGCGCTCGCCGTGGAGATAATCCTGGGCATAGGCGAAGACCGGACGGGTGGAAGGCAGGTCGATCAGCATCGGGCGGGCCTTGGCGGGCAGTGGGGGCGCTGTCTTTTTACCAGCCGCGCCATGCTAACGACCAGTCCCGGCGAAGCACGCCGGCGCTCGCCGCGACGCGGCGAGCGCGCTACCCTGGCCGCCCCGGCGTGGCGCGACTACCTGGCGTATCCGCCGCGCCATCCCTCCCCAAGTACAGGAGCGAAACCAGCATGGCCTCTTACGCGGAACTGTTCGATATCGGAGAAGACTTCGCCGCCTTCGTCGGCCATGGCCTGGCCACGGAACAGGGCGCGGTCGCGCGGTTCCGGCAGAAGCTGGAAAGCAACGGGCTGCCGAGCGCGCTGACGGAACGCCTGCAACGCATCGAACGGCGCTATCGCCTGCTGGTCGCCGGGGAAATGTGGTGCCCGGACTGCCAGATCAACCTGGCCGCGCTGGACTTCGCGCAGCGCCTGCAACCGAACATCGAGCTGGCGATCATTTCCAAGGGCCGCGCCGAGGACGACCTGCGCCAGCGCCTGGCGCTGGAGCGAATCCCGATTCCGCTGGTACTGGTGCTGGACGAGGAGTTCAACCTGCTCGGACGCTTCGTCGAACGGCCGCAGGCGGTGCTCGACGGCGGTCCGCAGGCGCTTGCGGCGTACAAGGCGGGCGACTACCTGGAGCACGCCATCGGCGACGTCCTGGCGATCATCGAAGGCGCGGCGCGCTGAGACAGCGCCTGCGCCCGCTTCTCAGTGCCGCGAACAGCCCGCGCCAAGGCCTCGGTACTGCAAGCGATGTAGGCGTCCGGCGCTGTCGCGGTAGAGCATCACCAGCGGCACCACGCCACAGGTGGCCGGCACCGGCGTGACGGAAAGCACCCGCTCGATGTCCAGCGGCATGCCGTAGTCGTAGCGCTCGATCGGCGGCAACTCTTTCCCGTCGTCGTCCGCCGCCTGGACCTGGGACCAGCAGGACAGCAGCAAGGCCAGCAAGAACGAGGTTTTCATGAGGTCTTTTCTCCATGCTGCGCCCCGTCGGACGAGACGCTTTGCGAATAGGCCCGGAGCAACCAGGCGAGGTCGGTGAGGATCGCGGCCAGGCGCCACTCGCCGGCGGCCGCCAGGCGGGCGCCGGCACGGCGTGCGTGCCGCGCGGCGAGCGGCGGATCGCGATGGCGGACGGCGATGGCTCGCAGTGCGCGCTCGATCCACCGCGCCTCCGCGGCGGCCGGGTCGAGCCCGGCCAGGGCGCGCCACAGGCGCCGCGACTCGCGGCCGAGTTGCAGGGATACGAAGCCGAGGCGCAGGGCCAGCGCGCTGCGCGGATGTTCCATGCCATGCAGCGCGCCCAGTTGGGCGATGCGATGCTGCTGGCGGGCCTGCCAGGCATGCGCGTCGAAACCGGCGCGACGACGCAGCAAGGCGAGGGTCTCGCGGCGCAGATGGTCGAGCAGCGACGCCGAATGCCGTTCCAGGTCCTTCGGCAGCAGGCGGTAGACCAGCAGGCTGATGCAGAGCGCCAGCACCCAGGCGCAGGACTGGTTGGCGAAGTCGCCGAAATCGAAGCGGGCGAGATTGCCGGTGGCGACCAGGGTGTTGAAGGCGATCAGGTAGGCGATTCCCTGCAACGCCCGCCTGGGCACTGTGGTGGCCTGGATACCGAACGACCAGAAGAAGGCGAGGCACAGCAGCAGCAATGGAAAGCCGTTGATCAGCGGTAGCAGAAGGAATTTGCAGAGCAATGCGGCAGGTATCGCGTAGAGCGTGCCGCGAATGAAATTGCGCGTGCCCTCGGCGGGAAAGGGCGAGGCTGCCAGCAGCGTGCAGTAGGGGCCGAGCACCGCCAGCAGGGTCGGCCCCTGGTCCCACCCGCTGAGGAACCACAGGGCGCCGCCGACCAGCATCGCCAGCCAGGCTCGCGCGCCGTTGCGCAAGGCCTCGCGGTAATGTCGATGGAAGGCCGCTGGGCGGACGTCGGCGCGGGCCCGGCCGTCGAGCCGGGCGAACCCCCGCAGGGCGGCCTGCAGGTCATCCAGTTGCTCGTCGAGACGCTCCATGAACAGCCCTTCGCGACAGGCATCCGCTTGGTCTGTCGGAAGTCCGCGCCGAATCGCCGCCAGGCGACCGCGCAAGCTCGCGAGCCGTCGCGCGGCGCCGGCGAAGTCGAGCTCGCCGCGCTCCAGTTGGCCGCCCAGCAGGCGCAGGTCGTCGGCCATCGGCAGCGCCAGTCCACGCTCCGCCAAGCGCCGGGCCCAATGCGTCTCGCCGGCGAAGCGGAACTCCATCAGCGTGGAAAACAGCGCCGCCAGGCCACCGCGGATCGCCGGGAGCGCAGCGCTCAGCGCCCGCGACTCGGCGCGACCGACGCCCAGCAGGTCGTCTACCGCGTAGACCTCGCCGGCCAGCGTCCGGCGACGGCGCTCCAGTTCCCCGTCAGCCGCACCGGCATGCCGCGCAGCGACCAGCGCCAGCGTCGCCGCGCAGAGCGAGACGAGACGCTGGCGCACCCGCCCGGACACGGTCCTGCGGCTGAAGAGCACGGTCACCAGGCTCAGGCAGCAGACCCCGACGATTACCGCCGAGGCGCGGGTGACGATGTGCTCGAAGGCCGCCTCGGGCTCGACCATGGCCGATCCCAGCGCCAGGCACACGGTGTAGCCGGCGACCACCGCGGCGGTGGCCTAGAAGTGCCGGACCAGGCTCATGACGCCGACGCAGAGACCCAGCCAGAAACCCAGGGCGACGACGAACAGCAGCATCTTCTGGGCGAACAGCGCGGTCAGGACGAAGGCAGCGAGCGTGCCGACCAGGGTACCCACGGCGCGCCACCAGCCCTTGCCGACCACCGCTCCCTGCACCGGATTGATCAGCAACAGCACAGTGGACGCGGCGGAAAACGGCGAATCCAGTTGCAGGTAGAGCCCCAGGCCGAGCGCCAGAGCGGCAGCGCCGATGCTGCGCAGCACGTAGTCCAGGCTGTCGGTCCGCCAGGGCAACGGCAACGCCGCGTACCAATCGCGCCCGCCGGACGCCGACGCCGCCATCAAAGGTACTCCTGCAACCAGCGGGTCAGCCGCCAGTGCCGCGCGGTCCCCGCCTGCAGCACCTCGACACTGCCGGTCATGCCGGCGGCAAGCACCACGCCCGCCGGTACCCGGTCGAGTTCGATGCGCACCGGCACGCGCTGCGCCAGGCGTATCCAGCTGAAGTTCGGGCTGACCTGCGGCAGGCCGCTGTCGGCACGGCTTTCGTTGAGGTCGGCGACACCGCGACCGATGCTCGCGACATGGCCGTCGAGCAGCGGATCGAACCCCATCAGCTTGATCGTCGCCGGCGCGCCGACCTGTACATTGCGCAGCTTGGTTTCCTCGAAATAGCCGGTGACCCAGAAGCTTCGCCGATCGACGATGAAGATGTTGGTCCGGCCCGCCGCCGCGTAATCGCCGGGCTGCACGCGCAACTGCGTCACATAGCCGTCCACCGGCGAGCGCAACTCGCTGCGCCGCAGGTCCAGCCGCGCCTGGTCGAGCGCCGCCCCGGCGGCCTCGGCGCGGGCGCGGGCGATACGCAGGGCGCGACCGGCGTTGGCGACCTCCTCGCGCGAAACCGCGCCGGCCAACTGCATGCGTCGGCGCCATTGCTCGTCACGTTGGCGCAGGGTTTCCCGCGCCTGCTCCAGCTCCGCCTCGCGCTGGCGCACGGCCAGGCAATAGCTGCGCGGATCGATGCGGTACAGCGGATCGCCGCGGGCCACCCGCTGGTTATCTGCGACGAACACCGCCTCGACGCTGCCGGAGACTTCCGGCGCGATGCGGATCACCTGCGCGCTGACCCGCCCGTCGCGGGTCCAGGGCGCCAGCACGTAGGCTTGCCACAACTGCAACGCCAGGCACAGGGCGAGCAGGCCGCAGGCGAAGGTCGCAGCCACCTTGGAAAGACGAACGATGGACATGGGGACCTCGGCTCAGAACTTCAGCACCAGCACGGACAGCACGATGAACGACAGGAAGAAACGCAGCAGGCCGGGATGCCAGGCGCATTCCAGCCAGCGCCAGGCGAGGCGCTCCAGCAGCAGGTAGAGCGGCATCGCCAGGCACAGGTAGAGGAACAATGGCGGCACGTAGAGGCCGGAAACGGAGACTTCGCTCAGCATGCAGGGCACCAGGGTATCGAGGGCGCGGAGCGGTCGGCCGCTCCTGTCGGGTTGACGAGCACAGGCTACGGGTCGTAGCGATTTGCAAATATCGACTACTCAGCCAGAAAATAATCGAATTCGGACAACCACAGGACCTGCCGTGAGCCGTGAACCGCAGACCTACCTCGCCCAACGCTTCGATCCCGACGCGCTCGGCCAGCCGGCCCTGGCCCTGCAGCTGGAGGCCCGGCACAACGACACCGAAGTGCCGGTGCACCGGCATCGCAAGGGCCAGCTGGTGGTGGCCTGCCGCGGCGGCATCACCTGCACGGTGCCCGATGGCCTGTGGATGGTGCCGGCCGGGTTCGGTGTGTGGATTCCCGGCGGCATCGCCCATAGCAACCGGGTCACCGCCAACGGCAAGGTCTGCTTCCTCTTCGTCGAGCCGGGGGCGGCACGCCTGCCGAGCGACTGCTGCACCCTGGCCCTGTCGCCGCTGGTCCTCGAACTGATCCTGCACCTGAGCGCGCAACCGCAGGACTATCCGCACGACGGCCCGCTCGCACGTCTCGCCGGGGTGCTGCTGGAACTCCTGGAACAGGCGCCGACCGAACAGCTCTACCTGCCGCTGCCGGACAACCGCGGCCTGCGCCGCATCGCCGACGAACTGACCCGCGCCCCCGGCGACCGCGCCAGCATGGCCGAATGGGCCAGGCGAGTGGCGATGAGCGAGCGGTCCCTGGCGCGGATGGTGCGCCGGGAGACCGGCATGACCTTCGGCCAGTGGCGCCAGCAATTGCAGATCATCATCGCCCTGCAGCAACTGTCCGCCGGCGTTTCGGTGCAACGCACCGCCGAGATCCTCGGCTACGAGTCGGTCAGCTCGTTCATCGGCATGTTCCGCAAGGCGCTCGGCAGCCCCCCGGCCCGCTACGTGCGCGACAGCATGCGGCGGCCAGCCGACTGAACGGAGGTCGACGGAAAGGTCTTGCAGTTCGTCAGCTGTTCTCCCCCGAGGCTGGCACTCGAAGACACTTCTGGGAATAATGCCGCCCTTTTTTCTCCAGGAGGATCAGATGGTTACGCACTTCTTGAGCGAATCCGGCCAGGCAGCCTGCGGGCGCGGCGACAGCAACGTGAACGGCTCGAGCGACGTCGGCCAGGTCAGTTGCAAGACCTGCCAGCGCACCAACGCCTTCGCCCAGGCCCAGGAAAACGCCGCTCCGGCCAGTGCCCCTGTCACCCCCACCGCCGCTGCGCCAGTGATCGACAAGGCCGCGCCGCGGCCGAAAGCCGAGGCCAGGCTCGCCGCCGCGCAGCGCCAGGACCGCGATGCCGCCCGCAAGGCCTGGCAGGCGCGTCTCAACGAATTGTCCGGGAAGAACCGCATGCCGCGCTCGCGGCGCCGCGCGCAAGCCTATCTCTGAGCGGTAGCGGTACTTCGCGGCGGATGTCCGCACGCGGTCATATCCGTCCTGCCCAGCACAACCGCGCGTCCCCTCATCAGGCCAGGCCCTGCGCCTCCACCAGGGCCAGGCCGTCGAGGGCGCCGGCGAGCATGTCCGGCAGATGGCGCGGCTCGTCGGCCAGCTCGGCCAGCTCCGACAACCGATGCGCCGCCGTCAGCAAGGCGATCCGCCGACGCTCCAGGCGCCGACCGCTGAAGCGCTCGTAGGCGGCGACGATGCGCTCGGTGAGGTCGGCATCGATGAACGCGGAATAGATGAATTCCTGGTGCAGCGGACCGATGCCCGCGTCGGCGAAGTCGTACACACCGTTCAGCCGCCCGGCCTCGCTATCGAATGCCATGTTCCAGCCATGGCCGTCGAAGAAGCCGAAGATCGAACCCAGCGGATCGGCAGGCAGCTTGGCATATTCCCGCACCAAGCGTTCCGCGCGTTCGCGCCAGGCCGCAGGCAGCAGCGGCAAGGCGCGCCTGCGCATCGCCGCAGGCGACTCCCAGGGACGCACCGGCAAGGCTCCAACCGCCCGCATGCGCGCCGGTGGCAGTCGATGCAGCTCGGCGTAGAAGCGCCCCAACGCATCGCCGACCGCCTGCCGTGCGGGTTCGTCCAGGCGCCGGTAGTCCTCGCCCAGGAGGTAACCGCCAGGCAGTTTCTCGTGGCGGGAAAACAGCGGCGGTCCCGCAAACACCTGCGGCGCCGGCACCGGCAGGCTCACCGCCGGACGCACCAGGCGTAGCACGGCGGCCTCGCGCAGCAGCGCCGCCTCGGCCTCCGCGCCGCGCGGAAACTTGAACACCCAGCGCCCTCCGACCTCCACCGCCGTGGAATGCCAGCCCGAGGCCAGGATGGCGAAAGTGGCGTCCGCCAGCTCCGGACAGGCCGCCACTATCGCCCGGCGATATTCCTCCAGGGCACGCGGTTCCTTCACCGACGACTCCGCGCGACCATCGCCACGATCGCCTCGTACAGTTCCCGCCGCGCCTCTTCCGGGGCGATCTCTTCGGTGGCGGCCGCGTGCGACAGCGCTTCGGCGGCGCCGATCATTGCGCGCAGAGCGGCGACGGTCAGCCGTCCGCCGCCGGCGAAGGGCTCCAGCACGGCGCGGCACTTGTCCATGAAGAGAACCTCGTAGTCGCGCTTGATCCGCTCCAGCTCCGGCGAGCTGGCGAGGGCCGCGACCACCCCGGGAATCTCCCGGCCTTGTTGCATCACGCAGTCGACATAGGCGCGGGCGATGACGTCGGCGCGCCCCTCCAGGGTCGCCTCGCTCGCTTCCAGGGCAGCCTCCATCAGCGCCGTCTGGCGCAGGTCGTAATCCTGGTAGAGCGCCGCCAGCAGGCCGGCGCGGGTGCCGAAGTGGTCATAGACCACCGGCTTGGTCACCCCGGCCTGCTCGGCCAGGCGTCCGAGGGTCAGCGCCTCGGTACCTTCTTCGCGGACCAGCCGCCAGGCCACCTCGAGCAACTGGCGCTGGCGCTCGTCGCGGGACAGGCGGCGGCGTGGCGACGGGTCGTCTGGGAAGTGCGTTGACATAGATAACCTACTAAAAGTAACTTACTAAAGGTAACCTACGGAAAGTAGGTTTTACCCAGACTATCGACTTGCCCCCCTTCCCGCAATTCCCGGAGGAATTCGCCCATGCATGCCCTGATCGTCGTCGCCCATCACCATCCTCGCTCTCTCACCCACGCCCTCGCCGCGCGCATCGCCGAAGGCGTGGTCCGCGCCGGTCATTCCGCGGAAACCGCCGACCTGGCGGCGGAAGGCTTCGAGCCGCGCTTCGGCCTGGCCGACCACGCCGTGCATCGCGGCCAGGCGTCGCCTCCCGCCGACGTCCTCGCCGAGCAGGCGCGCATCGATCGCGCCGATACCCTGGTGCTGGTCTACCCGATCTACTGGTGGTCGATGCCGGCCCTGCTCAAGGGCTGGATCGATCGCGTGTTCTCCAATGGCTGGGCCTTCGACTACAGCATCGGCGGCGACCTGCGGAAAAAGCTGCAGCGCCTGCGCGTGGTGCTGGTCGGTGTCGGCGGCGCCGATGCCGGCACCTTCGAGCGGCATGGCTACGCCGGGGCGATGCGCACCCAGATCGACCATGGCATCTTCGATTACTGCGGCGCACGGGTGGTCCGTTCCGAACTGTTGCTGGAGTCGGAGAGCGCCGATCCGATCCGGCATCTGGACCAGGCCCTGCACATCAGCAGCCAGCTCTTCGCCGCACGCGGCGCGCAGGGGGCCGCCCAGGCGCAGCCGCTGGAGGCCTGACCCCAGGTCATTCGGCCAGGTGCATGGCGAAACCGGCCCGCTGCGGGGCAAGTTCGTCGCGCAGGGTCAGCGCCGGGATCAGGTAGTCGCCGCCGTTCTGCCGGCGGAAGGGGATCGGCGCAGCGCGCTGCAGGTCATCGAGGCGCCGGCCCAACTGCTCGCTCAGCGCGGCGAAACGCTCCGCGTCGATCCGGCCGCTGCGATAGACGACGAACGGCGGCAATACCTCGAAGCCGGGGTAATGCAGGATGCCGTGGTGGATGGGGAACAGCAGGTCGTCCATCGGTCCGTTGATACCGCGCGCGGCGTAGTGCGACTCCCAGCCGCCGGCGGTGACTACCAGCATCGCCCGCTTGCCCTGCATCCGGCCCTCGCCGTAGCGGTCGCCCCAGTGGCTGTCGGAATGTTCGCCGACCCCGTAGGCGAAGCCGCAGGCATAGACGCGATCGATCCAACCCTTGAGGATCGCCGGCATGCTGAACCACCAGAGCGGGAATTGCAGGATCAGCGTATCGGCCCAGCGCAGCTTGTCCTGCTCACCGGCGATGTCGACGCTCTGCCAACCGTTCTCGAAGGCGCGCAGGGAAGTTGCGGAAGGATCGAAGCGTTCGCTGGCCTCGCGCTCGAGGCTGTCGCCGGCATCGAGCACGGCCTTCCAGCCCATCGCGTAGAGGTCCGAAACCTGCACCGCATGGCCGGCCGCCTCGAGGCGGGCGACCGCGAAGTCCTTGAGCGCACCGTTGAGGGAGCGCGGCTCGGGATGGGCATAGACGATGAGTACGTTCATGGCGGGTCTCCGGCAAAAGGTGGGCGCAGGATCGGCCATCGCCGGATATAGTTGAAATGAATATCTGCAATTCCAGGTATATGGATGATTAATCTCCGGCGACTGGACCTGAACCTGCTGGTGACCCTCGACGTGCTGCTCACCGAACACAATGTGACGCGCGCGGCGGAACGCCTGAATTTTTCCCAACCCTCGGTGAGCGTGCACCTGGCCAAGCTGCGGGCGATCTTCGACGATCCCTTGCTGCTTCCCGGCCCGCGCGGGATGCGCCCGACGGCGCGGGCGGAGGAGCTGCGCGAGCCGTTACGCCTGGCCCTGGAAGCCCTGGAGCAGGCGGTGGCGCCGGCCGCGCCGTTCGATCCGACGCAGTCACGGCATACCTGGCGCGTCGCCGCCACCGACTACGCCGAGTCGGCGATCCTCCTGCCGATCCTCGCCAGTCTTC
This sequence comes from Pseudomonas sp. PS1(2021), assembly GCF_020405165.1. Taxonomy (NCBI): domain Bacteria; kingdom Pseudomonadati; phylum Pseudomonadota; class Gammaproteobacteria; order Pseudomonadales; family Pseudomonadaceae; genus Pseudomonas; species Pseudomonas sp. PS1(2021). Next base: position 3,320,803 of record NZ_CP084484.1, read on the forward strand.
GCCGCCAGGCGCCGGGCAGCCGCCTGGCGGTGCTGGAGCTGGCGCCGACGCGAATCGTCAGGCAGGCGGAACGCGGCGAGATCGACCTGGCCTTCCACACCCTCGAAGAAGCGCCGCCGGGACTGCGCTGTCGCCGGCTGTTCAGCGAGCGCTATGTGCTGGCCGGGCGCGCCGGGCATCCGGGGCTGCGTCGGCGACCGACGCTGAAGCAGTTCTGCCGCCTCGAGCAGGCGATCGTCTCGCCCGACGGCGGCGGCTTCCTAGGTCCCACCGACCAGGCGCTCGCCGAACTCGGCGCGGAACGCCGGGTGGCGTTGTCGGTGCCGCACTTCCTGTTCCTCCGCGCGGTGCTGGAAAGCACCGACCTGGTGGCGCTGCTGCCGTCGCGACTGGTACGCGAGCGCGACAGGTTGCGGGTGGTCGAGGCGCCCCTGGAGGTGCCCGGCTACGACCTGGCCATGCTCTGGCACGAGCGCTCGCACCGCGATCCGGCCCATCGCTGGCTGCGCGAACTCATCGCCGCCTCGGTGTAACGCGGCGATACGCTTCGGTCGTCGCCGCGGTTTGACGCACCGTCGCGCTTTGCCCAAGCTAGCGGGCTTCGATCCACCACCAGGAAGTACTTGGCGTGAAGTTTCCGTTCCATCCCTGGCGCCGCCTGCTGCTCTGCGCGCTCCCTTTCGCCGCCCTGCTGACCGCATGCGACGACGGCAAGAAAGAGCCCCCGCCCAAACCCGCCGAAGTCACCACCTACAACAGCGTGCCCTGGGACGCCCTGCCGGCCACCAGCGACGCCGACCTGCTCGCCGGCTTCAATGCCTGGCGCTCGGCCTGCGCGCGGCTGGCCAAGGACCCGGTATGGGGCGAGCCCTGTGCGAGCGCCACGACGGTCGCCGCCGATCCGACGGCTGTGCGCGCGTTCCTCCAGGAGCGGATGCAGGTCTATAGCCTGCGTTCCTCCAGCAACGGCGACCAGGGCCTGATCACCGGCTACTACGAACCGGTCTACCACGGCAGCCTGAGCCAGGGCGAAAAAACCCCGGTGCCGGTCTACGGCGTACCGGACGACCTGGTGGTGGTCGCGCTGGAAAGCGTCTACCCGGAACTCAAGGGCAAGCGCCTGCGCGGACGCCTGGAAGGCCGGGTGCTGAAACCCTACGACGACGCCGCGACGATCCGCGACAACGGCTCCAGCGCGCCGGTGCTCGCCTGGCTGGGCGACCCGATGGACCTGCAGTTCCTGCAGATCCAGGGTTCCGGGCGCATCCAGCTGGAAGACGGCCGGCAACTGCGGATCGGCTACGGCGACCAGAATGGCCACCCGTACAAGCCGGTCGGCCGCTGGCTGGTCGAGCAGGGCCTGGTGCCGAAGGAAGAGATCAGCATGAAGCGCATCCGCGACTGGGCCGAGGCCAATCCGCAGCGGGTCTCCGAACTGCTGGCGAGCAATCCCAGCTTCGTGTTCTTCAGCCTGCGCCCGGACAGCGACGAAGGTCCGCGCGGCTCGCTGAACGTACCGCTGACCGACGGCTACAGCGTGGCCATCGACCGCAAGGTGATTCCGCTGGGCAGCCTGATGTGGCTGTCCACCACCCGCCCTGACGACGGCAGCGCGGTGGTCCGTCCGGTGGCGGCCCAGGATACCGGCGGGGCCATCGTCGGCGAGGTCCGCGCCGATCTGTTCTGGGGCACCGGCGACGCCGCCGGCGAACTCGCCGGACACATGAAGCAGCCGGGCCGGCTCTGGCTGCTATGGCCCAAGGGGGCGCCGCTGCCCGCCTCCTGAAAACCTCCGGCCGGTGCCTACGCACCCGGCCGGGACGGCTGGCCAACGCAACGCCAGCGAGCGCCCGACACCGCCGACCAGCATCGACGGCGCCGGGCGCGCTTGCGGCAGCAACCATTCAAACGATGAATGACGCCGCAGAATCTTCTGTGATGATCGCCGCGCCAGCCGGACCTCCGCGCCTCGCCGCAGCGGCCAGGCCCCCCGACACCACTTGTCCGTGCTACCCCCGGCAGGCGTAGCCGCGGCCGCCTGCCTCGGCAAAAAGCCATCAGCCGGCACGCTTCGACGCCCCTCATGGCGCCCTTTCGCCAACTACCAATTCTCATAGTTGTGAGGGGAAATTTGTATCTTATTTTAAATACCCACGAAACATATAAAAACACACACAGCGAAACACTTCGGAAAACCAACGCAAGGTGGAAGTGCAATGCGTGACCGTGAATCCATTCTCATCGCTTTTCTCTCTTTCCTGACGATAAGACTGCATGGCAGCAGTTGACTGCCCTTGAGTCGACGGCACTCCGTATTTCCATAACGGTTTTTCCGGGCAAGGCGCCTCGACGCTTGCCGCTCGCGTGAGCGAGCCGGTGGGCGGCGGACGACTGGCAGAGCCCGGGAAGACTCGGTCGCCGTCTTCGCGAAAAACCAAAAATCCTTCATTTAGCCGAAGAAGCCGGCAGATGGACTCATTTTTTCGAAAAAAGGCGATTGCCAGAATGTCCCAGAACTCCCTGCTCGACCTGTACGCGCACCCGACGGTGGTGGCCCGCTTCAGCGAAATGGCAGCGCTTCATCCCCATCGCGAAGCCATCAGGGACCGTTTCGGAAGTGTCGACTATCGGCAACTCCTGGATAGCGCCGAACAACTTTCAGACTATCTTCTCGAGCATTATCCGCAGCCGGGAGTTTGTCTTGGAGTGTACGGCGAATATTCTCGGGAAAGCATTACCTGCCTGCTCGCCATACTGTTATCCGGCCATCACTACTTATATATAGACCTGAAACAACCGGCGGCCTGGAATGCAGAGTTGTGCCGGCAGGTCGACTGCCGCCTGATCCTCGACTGCTCGACCACGCCGACGCCGGCCAACGGTCTTCCCTGCGTCCCGGTCAGGCACCTGCCTGCCGCTCCAGCCTCGGTCGCCCGGCCATGCTTCGCGGCGGACCAGATCGCCTACATCAACTTCTCCTCGGGCACCACCGGCCGCCCGAAAGCCATCGCCTGCACCCACGCCGGCATTACCCGCCTGTGCCTGGGCCAGTCGTTCCTCGCGTTCGCTCCGCAGATGCGCTTCCTGGTGAACTCGCCGCTGTCCTTCGATGCGGCGACCCTGGAGATCTGGGGTGCGCTGCTCAACGGCGGCTGCTGCGTGCTGAACGACCTCGGCCCCCTCGACCCGGGCGTACTGCGCCAGTTGATCGGCGAGCGCGGAGCCGACAGCGCCTGGCTCACCGCCTCGCTGTTCAACACCCTGGTGGACCTCGACCCGGACTGTCTCGGCGGCCTTCGCCAGTTGCTCACCGGCGGCGACATCCTCTCGGTGCCGCACGTGCGCCGGGCGCTGCTGCGGCATCCGCGACTGCACTTGGTGAATGGCTACGGACCGACGGAGAACACCACCTTCACCTGCTGCCATGTCGTCACCGACGACGACCTCGAGGAAGACGACATCCCCATCGGCAAGGCCATCGCCGGCACCGCGGTGCTCCTGCTCGACGAGCACGGACAGGAGATCGCCGAGCCCGACCGGGCCGGGGAGATCGTCGCCTTCGGCGCCGGCCTGGCGCAGGGTTATCGGAACGATGCGGCGCGCACCCGCGCCAGCTTCGTCGAGTTGCCCTATCGCGGCCGCCTCCTGCGTGCCTACCGTACCGGCGACCGCGCTCGCTACGACGAGCAGGGCCGGCTGCGCTTCATCGGCCGCGGCGATGGCCAGGTCAAGCTGAACGGCTATCGCCTCGACCTCCCCGCCCTGGAACAGCGCTTCCGCCGCCAGCCGGGCATCCTCGACTGCGCCCTGCTGGTCCGCGAGCGCAACGGCGTCAAGCAACTGCTCTGCGCCTGGACGGGAAAAGCCGACACCAGCCCGCAGGCCCTGCTCCGCCAACTGCCCACCTGGCAGCGCCCGCATGCCTGCGTCCGGGTCGAGGCCTTGCCCTTGACGGCGCACGGCAAGCTGGACCGCGCCGCCCTGCTGCGCCGCCTGGAAGAACCGCTGGAGCGCTGCGCCAGCGCGCTCGATCCCGACCAACGCGGCTGCGCGCAGCTGTGGAGCGAATTGCTGGGTTGCGAGGTCGGCGCCGCCGACCAGGATTTCTTCCTCTGCGGCGGCAACTCGTTGCTCGCCCTGCAACTGGTCGCCCTCTGTCAATCGGCGGGTGCGGGAGCAAACCTGGGACTCGCCGACTTGCAGGCAAACTCGCGCCTCGACCAGTTCAGCCGTCTCCTGCGCAGCCACGGCCTGGCGCCGGAGCGTCTGCTGGAACGGGCGGCGACGCCGGAGCAGCCGCTGGTGCTGTCGAGGAGCGCGGCATGAACGTCGGTCTCTCCGCGGAGGTGCGCTACCACTGGTTCCGCGAGCACCTGGTGGTGGTCGGCGATTGGCACCGCCTGTCCCCCTCCGAGCGCGACCGCCTGCGGCACCAACCGATGCCGGATGAGGCCGCGCAGTCCTTGCGCGTCGACCTGTCGCCCTGGTCCTGCGGGATGGTCTTCAGCGAGCTGCTCGGCGCCGACCTGACCCGCTTCGGCCTCTGCTACCTGGCTCCGGCCGAGGTGCCGGCATCCGACCTGACGCGCCTGGGACGGCGCCTGCGCGAAGAGTTCCCGTTGCTCGACAGCCAGGTGGACAGCGGCGCGGAAGGTTTCGAACTGGTCGTCCACGGGCAGCCCGAGGAGAGCCCGGCGCTGGAAGTCGGCCCCTTCGCCGACGAAAACGCGCTCATCGCAGCGCTGCTGCAACGCCCGCATTCCCTGTTCGAGCGCGGCCTGCTGCGACTGTTCCACGGGCGCTGCGGAGGACGTGCGCGCTGGGGCGTCTGGCTGCATCACCTGGTCGCCGACGCCGACTTCGCCAGCGTGCTGCTGGCCCGCCTGGCCGTGCTCAACGCCGACCCCACGACCGAAGCGGCGGCCCCCGAGTTCGGCTTCCTCCAGCAGCAATGGCGCCTGGAGCGCCAGCTGCGCGAGCGCAGGACCAGGCTGGAAGACTACTGGAGCGAGCGCGGCGAGGCGTTCCGTGAACTGGCGAGCCTGCCCTGGGCGGAGCGCGCCAGCCATTGCGAGGATTTCCGCTTGGCTGCCACGCCAGGAGGCGGCGAAGCCGCCCTGCTGACCCGGCTCGCCTGCGCCCTGGCTCTCGCCCTGGCCAGCCAGGGCGCCACCGGCAAGGTCCTGGCGCTGACCCCGGTCAGCCTGCGCAGTCGCCGAGGCACGGCGGTTTCCGGTTGCTGGCTGAACCTGGTGCCGCTGTTGCTGGACGCCGCGACCGCCGAGGACACCTTCGAACGACACAGGCTCGAGGCCTTCGAGCACAGCCTGCTGCCGGCGGAGGCCATCGCCGAACGGGCCGGGCTGCGCTATGCCGACGCCCAGGTGATGATCAATGTCATCGACCAGCCATTCCGCAGCGCCGGGTTCATCCACCGGCCGACACTGAAGAGCCGCCTGCCGCTGACCCTGACCCTGGTCCGGCGCGACGACGGCGGCTGGGACGCCAGCCTGGCCAGCCGCTTCGGCCGCGAACGGACCCTGGCGCTGGCGGCGGCCATGGCCGAGGCGCTACGCCCATGCTGATCCTGCTGCCTGACTTCATCGGCCACCCGAGCTGCTTCCGCGGGCTGCTGGCACGCCTCGGCGCAACGGACTGCCGGCTGGTCGACTACCACCGGCTGGATGCCTACGCCAGCATCGAAGCCCTCGCCAGCCAGGTACTCGACGGCCTGGCGGAAGAACCGGACTGGCTGATCGGCTATTCCTTCGGCGGCCTGGTCGGCTACGAGATGGCCCGCCAGTTGCCGGCCAGCCGCCTGCTGATGATCGACAGCCACCTGCCCTGGCCGGCCCTGCGGCGAATGCCGCCGAGCGAGCAATACCAGCGCTGGCTGAGCGCCGAGATGCGCGAATGGATCGCCCTGATGAGCGAGCTTGGCGAACTGCGCGAAGAGGTCCTGCTGCGCAATGTCGAGCTGTTCGGCCGCTGGCAGCCCCGCCATCGCCTCGCCCGCGCCAGCTGGGTGCGCTGCCGGGACGACGCCGGCCGCGACCCGGCCGCCGAACGCTGGTGCGACCTGATCGAGCGGCTCGACACCTTCCCCTGCGAGCGTCCGCACCACCTGGCCCTGCAGGACCCGGCGGTGATCGATTTCATCGTCCACACCGTCAGCAAGGAGTCCGTCCAATGAAACACTATCGGCAGGTGGTATCCCCGCAATTGCGCCAACAGGCGCTGGACTGGATCCTCGCCGCGGCGCAGCGGCCGGACCCGGCGCTGGAACCGGAATTCGACATCGCCGACGACGAGCGCCGCGAGGCGAAGAAGGTGCGCAACCTGCACCGCCACGACCCGCTCTTCTGGGACGACTGGTTCGCCCGCTCCGGGCTCGACGCGCTGGTCCGCGACCATCTGCGCAAGCCGCGCCTGCTGCGCCACGCGGCGTTCATCAAGCGCCACGCCGACGAGTCCTACATCCCGCTGCACCAGGACATCGCGCTATGGGAGAAGCGCTACGAAAGCGCGCAGACCTTCTGGGTCGCCCTGACCCCGTCGCGGAACGACAACGGTGGGATGTTCTATTACCCCGACGACCGCACGATCTTCCCCCACGAGTTCGACCTCGCCTACCCGATGTTCAAGTGCATCGACCTCCAGGCCAACGGCATTTCCCGCGAGCAACTGGTGGATGCCGAGCTGGACGCCGGCGACGTCCTGGTCTGGCCCGCCCGCACCGCACATGGCAGCCACAACAACCGCAGCGGCCAGCTGCGCATCGGCATGCCGATCGTCTTCGTCGAGGACGACGAATTCCACCAACTGAATCGAGAGGACAGCATGAAAACCTGGATCGCTTCCAACCTGAAAAGCGTGTTCCCGGACGAGGCAATCACCGAGGACAACCTCGACCACTATCTTCCGCAGCTGTGCGACTACTCGCTGAAGATGGTCACCTTCCTCGCCCGTTTCTCCCGCCAGTTCGGCCATGCGCCGAAGATCCACGACTTCATCAGGGAGCCGCGGCTGGCGACGCTGTCGGCCTCGGACGCGGGAGCGAGACGATGATCCGGGTCATCGACTGCACCCTGCGCGAGGGGTGCCAGGCCCGCCAGTGCAGCTTCGACAGCGCGCAGTCGGTCCAGCTGGCGAGGGAAATCGCGGCGCTGGGGGTGGATATGATCGAGTGCGGCCACCCGCGGATTTCCGCGGACGAACGCGAGCGGGTACGCGCCGTGGTGGCGGCGGTTTCCACGCCGGTGCTGGCCCACGCCCGGGCGCGCCGGGAGGATATCGACGCGGTGCTGGAAACCGGTGCGCAGTGGGTCGGGCTGTTCGCCTCGATCAACGCGATCTCGCTGGAAACCAAGTTCAAGGGCATGAGCCGCGAGGAGGTGCTCGAACTGTTCCACGACGCGATCCGCTACGCCCGCGAACGCGGCCTGCGGGTCCGGGCCACGGTGGAAGACGCCGCGCGCACCTCGGTCAGCGACCTGGTCAGCATGATCGCCACCGCGCGCGACGCCGGCGCCGATCGCATCTGCTTCGCCGACAGCGTCGGCATCCTGCTGCCGGACGAGACCTTCGACGTGCTCTCGCTGCTGCGTCACGAGTTCCCCGACGTGGTCTTCGAGTACCACGTGCACAACGACCGCGGCCTGGCCCTGGGCAATACCCTGGCGGCGATCCAGGCCGGGGTCCAGTGGCACTCGGCGAGCTGCAACGGGATCGGCGAACGCGCCGGGATCACCGACACCTTCCAGTTGCTGACCCTGCTGCACACCAAGTTCGCCGCCGACCGCTTCAACCTTAAGAACGTCCTCGCGGTCTCCGAGCTGGTCGAGGCGCACAGCCGGATCAAGCGTTCACCGATGCACCCGGTGGTCGGCGAGAACGCCTTCGTCCATGTCGCCCGCCTGCACCAGTTGGCCATGCAGGAAAACCAGGACGCCTACAGCGCCTTCGATCCGGAACTGATCAACGGCCGCGTCTCGCTGCAACGCTACACGCCGATGCACCGCCAATCCCTGTTCCTCACGCCTTTCGAGAAATCCGCCAGCGAACTGAAGTACCACCGCCACGGCCCCGGCAAGCGCTTCGTCATGCTCGACCGGCGCCTGCTCGACGGCTCGCCGTTCTACTTCATCGCCCGCCAGTTCCACGACGTCGGCGACGGCGGGCCGGGCCACGTCGACAGCCACGTGCACAACTGCGACTCGGTGTTCCTGTTCCTCGGCAGCGACGAGGACTACCGCGGCCTGGAGGTGGAAGTCCTGCTCGGCGGCCAACTGCGCCGTTTGCAGAGCCCGGCCAGCGTGTTCATCCCCGCCGGCGTCGAGCACAGCTACCGCTACCTCGGCGGCAGCGGCACCTACATCAATTTCGTCCACAAGGGCGATTACCACGAGAGCCTACTGGAGATTACCCAATGAAGCAGTTCGACAAGCACGCAGACGCCTACAACGTGGTCCGCGGCAAGATCGCCTATCCGGATTCGCTCTACCGCAACCTCGCCGAACGCGCCCCGGCACGCGAAGCGGCGCTGGACATCGGCTGCGGCAACGGCGTCTCGACCGTCCGCCTGCAACCCTGGTTCCGCTACGTGGAAGGCAGCGACCTGGGCGAGGCGCTGATCGCCAAGGCCCGCGAGAACTACCCGGAGATCCGCTTCAGCGTGTCGCCGGCGGAAACCTTCGCGCCGCAACGCCGCTTCGACCTGGTCACCAGCGCCACCTCCTTCTACTGGATGGACCGCAAGCAGGTGCTGACGCGCATGGCCGACTGGCTGACCCCCGGCGGGCTGTTCTGCGCCTACAAGTACGACTTCCCGATCGCCTACGGGCCGCTGCGCGACTTCATCGAGCACGAACTGGTGAACAAGTGGGCCAAACACCGTGATCCGCGCCTGACCCGCTATGACGACACCCTGGAGATCATGGGCAGTTGCCCGCACCTGCGCGACTGCCGCCGCGAAGTGTTCGCCAACATCATCTTCCTCAGCCCGGAGGAGGTCGCGCTGTTCTTCCTCTCCACCAGCTACGTGACCCGCTACATCGAGCAGGAAGGCGGCGAAGACTACGCCGACCGCTTCATCGCCGCGGTGCGCGAGATCGAGAGCGCGCCGCAGGTGGCGGTGAACTTCGACATCCACGCCTTCACCGCGCTGAATCGCTGAGGAGCCGGCATGAGCAGCCTCCCCGTACCCGTATCGCTCGACAGCACCCTCCGCCATCTCGGCAGCGCCGACCCGCGGCGGCCGTTCCTGATCGACGCCCGCGAGCCGGAGCGACCGCTGGAATACACCTGGGGCGACGCCGACCGCCAGGTCGATGCCCTCGCCGAGCAGATCGCCGCGCATGCCTGCCGCAGTGTCGGCGTGCTGCTCGACAACAGCTACCGCAACCTCTGCCTGATCTATGCGGTCATGCGCGCGGGCAAGCATCTGGTGCTGATCGATCCCGAGTGGGGGGAGGCCGCGAAGCAGGCCATCGTCGACGAGATGCGCCTGGACGCGCTGGCCAGCGAACATCCGCTCGAGGGCGCGCTGGCCGGGCTGCGCCTGGCGCTGGACTTCGAGCGCCGCGCGACGCGCCGGCTCGACCGCGCCGCGCACAGCCACATGATCCTGTTCACCTCGGGCACCACCGGCCAGCCGAAAGGCATCGAACTCAGCCAGCAGGCCATGCTCCATGCCTACCGCATCGGCCGCGACTGCCTGGGCATCGGCGAGCACACGCGCTCCGGTTGCTTCTACCGGATCAGCGGCCTGGGCATCCTCGGCATCAATTTCCTCTTCCCGCTGCTGTACGGCGGCAGCGCGGTGCTCCTGCCGCTGCACTGCTGGGCCGACAGCGAAGGCTTCTGGGAATGCGTGGAACGCTTCGGCATCAGTTTCCTCTACCTGGTGCCGCCGGTGGTCAACCACATGGTCAAGGAAGGCTCCCCGCCGCCGCGCCGCTTGCCGTTGCAGCGCCTGCTCTGCGTCGCCGGCTCGGCGCGCCTGGACGCCGACCTGCAGGCGGCCTTCCAGCGCGACTATGCGGCGCTGGCGAACATCTACGGCCTCAGCGAGTGCGGCTTCGCCTTCCTCTTCGGCAAGCGTCGCGGCGATGCGTTCGACAACTCGGTGGGACCTGCCGTCGGCCTGGAACTCAAGCTGACCGACCCCGACGGCCGCCCGCTGGAGGGCAGCGGCGAACGCGGGCGCCTGTGGGTGCGCACGCCGAGCCTGTTCTCCGGCTACGTCAACCGCCCCGACCTGACCGCCCAGGTGCTCGAGGACGGCTGGCTGAACACCCAGGACCTCGCCTACTTCGACGAGGACCGCTGCGTGCACGTCCTCGGCCGTTGCGACGGCACCATCAACAAGGGCGGCAACCTGTTCCACCTGAATGAATGCGAACGGGCGCTCAACGGCCTGGACGAGGTGATCGACGTCTGCTGCCTGAAGGTCGACTGCCCGCTCTATGGCGAAGACTATGTCGCCGTGATCCACACCGCGCCGCAGGTCGAGTTCGCCTTCCTGCCCTGGCTCCAGCAGCAGCTCGGCACCCTCCGCGCGCCACAGCGCGTGGTGCTGTCGCACCAGGCCCTGCCGCTGAACGGCGCCGGCAAGCACGACCGCCGTGCGCTCGCCGCCCTGCTGCAACGGGAAGCCTCGTGATGTGCGGCATCCTCGGTTACGTCGGCACCGGTTTCAGTGTCTCGCGCTTCGCCGGAGCGCTACGCCTGCTGGCCCATCGCGGCCCGTTCGGCGAGGGCATCGCGGCCCTGCCGAACGGCGCCATCGGCATGACCCGCCTGCCGATGTCCGGCGCCGCGGCGGTACCGCTGCCGCCGCAGGAGGGCCAGCGGCGGGTCGCCTACAACGGCGAGGTCTACCAGGCCGGCTGCGAAATCCATGGCGAGATCCGCCTGCTGCTCGACGGCTTGCAGCGCGGGGTACTGCCGGACGGCATGTACGCCCTCGCCAGCTGGGACCCGCAGACCCGGCAATTGACCCTGCTGCGCGACGAGTTCGGCATCAAGCCGCTGTACTACAGCTACCAGCCCGAGCGCGGCCTGCTGGCCTTCGCCTCCGAGCCGCGGGCGCTGCTGCACCTGCTCGGCGGCGCCCGCGCCGACGCCGAGGCGATCGCCCAGGTGGTCGCCGCCGGCGTGCCGCTGGAAGGCCAGACCCTGTTCCAGCAGGTCCGTCTGCTGCTGCCCGGCGAGGTGTTGCGCTTCGATCTCTCCCAGGAGCGTCCGCGCCTCTGCCAGCGCCAGCGGCTGGCCACCGCCCCGGCCAGCGAGGTGGACAGCCTCGACGAGCAGCTCGGCGAAACCCTCGAACGCTGCCGCCAGACCTTCCGCCCCTGCGCCCTGCTGGTCAGCGGCGGGGTCGATTCCAACCTGCTCGGCAGCTACCTGGACCCGCAGTTGCAACGCTTTCACCTGTGCCTGGAAGGCGACGAGGAAAGCCTGCTGCCACACCCTCGGCTGCAACGCTTCGAGCTGCGCCAGGAAGCCTTCATGCCGCTGCTGCGTCGCGCGGTCGGCAACTTCGGCGGGGCGACACGGATGTCCAGCCTGCTGATGTACCAGCGCCTGGCCGACGGTATCGGCGAGCAGGGCTATCACTGCGCGTGCTTCTCGGCGAAGGCGCCGACGAACTGTTCTGGGGCTACCCGCGCCATCTCGAACTCTGGCGCCGGCGCGACGCACCGGAACCGCGGCGCTTCGCCGCCGCCTGGTTCGGCGAGTACCGGCGCAAGGCCGCGCTGCTGGCGGAACCGGCGGGCCGACGGGTCGCCGAGCGGATCGAGGAACTCGCCCACGAGGCCCTCGACCAGGGCCTCGAGGCGGCGATCGGCCAGTTCGACCTGCACTACTCGCTGGAGCCGCTGCTGCGCCGCGCCGACCATCTGCTGATGTCGCGCACCATCGAAGCGCGCACCCCCTACCTGCATGGCGCCCTGGCGCAGCGCGCCGGGCGCCTCCAGCGGATCGTCGGCGACACCGCCAAGGCACCGCTGGTGGCGCTCCTGGAGCAGCGCGAGAAACGCTGGCAGGCACAGCCGAAACGGCATTTCCGCCTGCCGTTCGAACGTTGGCCGCAGGCCCTCGGGGAAATGCGCCGGCACCTCGCCGAACGCCTGCCGGCGCTCCACGATCTAGGCCTGGAAGGCCTGGATGCACCGAGCGTCGCGGCGCTGCCCGGCGACCAGTTGTTCACCCTCACCACCCTGTCGCTCTGGCAGCAGGAATACGGAGCCTCGCTATGACAACCATCCATCGTCGCCCCGCGCCCTGGCGGGGCAACGCGGTGTTCTGCGCTTCGGCCGCTTTCGCCGCCGGCCTGGAAACGCTGTTCGCGCGCCTGCTGGAGCGGCGTCCCGCGGATAGCGCGGAGGCTCTCCTGCGCCAGCGCCTGCATCACGAACTGGAGCATGGAAGCGGCGTGCTGCTGCACGATTCCGCGCTGCTGCGCGGACTCGCCGAGGACGAATTCCAGCGGGTGTTCCGCGCATTCTGCCAATGGCTGGGACGCACCGTGGCGATCAACCGCAACGGCGAGTACCTCAAGGAAGTGCGCGACCTCGGCCTGCGCGACGCCCGCGACGCGCCGCAGCGCGGCCACCTGACCAGCCAGGAACTGGCCTTCCACTCCGATCGCGCCGACCTCACGGTGCTCGCCTGCTGGTCGCCGGCACGCCGGGGCGGCGCCTTCCGCATCCGTTCCTCGGCCGACGTCCTCGCCACCCTGGAAGCCGCCAATCCGGCCTGGCTGCCCCTGCTCGGCCAGCCGATCCCCCACGACCTGCGCGACGAAGGCGACGCCGACTACGCGCTGGTGCCGCTGCTCACGGAAACCCCGCGGACCTTCGTCTTGCGCTATATCCGCAAGTTCAACGAATCGGTGACGCGCCACGGGCTAAGCCTCGCCCCGCAGGTGCGAAGCATGCTCGACGGCCTGGACGAGGCGATCGAACGCGCCGACGGCTATGCCGAACTGGACTTCAGCAAGGGCATGCTGGTGCTGGTGAACAACCACACCACCCTGCACGCGCGCACCGAGTTCAGCGACGACGAGCGGCAGCGCCGCTGCCTGCTGCGCTGCTGGCTGAGCAGCGAGTTCACCCGCGAACTGCCGGAAAGCTTCCTGCCGCTGTTCCACCAGGTAGCCGCCGGCAGCCTGCGCGGCGGCATCCGTCCCCTCGCCCAGGAGCCCCGCCCGTGAGCGACAACACCTTCAGCGTGCAACGCTTCCGCGCCCTGCCGACGGAAATCCACGTGATGCTCGTCGGTACGCTGCTGACCCGCGGCGCCTACTTCATGGTCTGGCCGTTCCTGGCATTGCTGCTGTGGCGCGAGTTCCGGCTGTCCGCCAGCGCCATCGGCCTGCTGCTGGCGCTGGCGACCGTCTGCGGCGCGCTCAGCGGCATCTACACCGGCTGGCTGTCGGACCGTTTCGGGCGCAAGCGCCTGATCTTCTTCGGCACCAGCCTCAGCGGGCTTTCCTTCGTGTTGCTGGGCTTCAGCGGCCAGCCGCTGTCCTACGGACTGGCGATCTCCGGGGTGAGCATCGGCTGCGCCCTGCTCGAATCCAGTTGCAAGGCGCTGATCGGCGACCGCGTCGAGGATCGCCGCTCGCGGGAACTGGCGCTCTACTGCCGGTACTTCCTGATCAACCTCGGCGCCGCCCTCGGCCCGCTGATCGGCCTGACTCTCGGCGTCGCCGCCCAGGCCGGCACCTTCCTGGTCACCGCGCTGGTCTACTTCTGCTACGGCCTGCTGCTCTGGCGCCTGCTGCACCACCTCGAACTTAAGCGGCGCAGCCTTGCCCCGCGATCCTCGACGGGGTTCCTCGAAGCCTGCCTGAGCATGGCCCGGCATCGCGCCTTCACCCTGCTGTTGCTGTGCAACATGCTGGCCGCGCTGATCTACGCCACCTTCGATTCGACCCTCGTGCAGTACCTCACCCGCAGCGGTCTGCCCGACGTGGTCAACAGCATCGCCCTGCTGGTGACCATCAACGCGCTGACCATAGTGGTCGCCCAGTTTCCCCTCCTCCGCCTGCTGGAAAACACCGGCACCGGCGGCCGCCTGATGCTCGGCATGCTGCTCATGCTCCTGGCCCAGCTAGGCTTCGCCTGGACCCCGGTGACCCTGTTCGCCGGCCTGGCGCTGGCCACGGTGGTACTCAGCCTCGGCGAACTGATCGTGTTCCCGACCTTCAGCGTGGAGGTCGACCAACTGACCCCCGACGACTTGCGCGGCAGCTATTTCGGCGCGGCCAATCTCTACAGCCTCGGCACCGCGCTGGCACCGCTGTACGGCGGGATCATGCTCGACCATGCCGGCAGCCAGGCGCTGTACCTCGGCCTGGCCGCGCTGTGCGGGGTGATCATGCTGCTGCAGGTCGGCGCGGTCGGCCTGCGCCAGGCCGAGCGGGCCGGCGGATGAGCGGCGCGCTGCTGGTCTCGGGATTTTTCCTGCGCCGCTCCGCCTGGTCCGTGGAAGGCGCCGGCTGGCGAAGCTGCGACCATCTGCGCGACGCGCCCGGATGCGACCTGGCGCATTGGCTGGACCAGGCCGCCGCCACGCTGGCCGGCGAGGAGCGGGTGATACTCTGCGGCCACAGCTTCGGCGGCTACCTGGCGCAATGCCTGGCGGCCCGCCTGGGCGAGCGCGCCGCGCACCTGTACCTGTTCAGCGCGCTGGTCAGCGAGGGCGGCGGCGCGCTGGAAAGCTACCAGGACAGCGGCCAGGACAATCTCCTCGGGCTATGCCGCCTCGACCCGCTCGGAGGGCGGGTCCGCCTGGAAGACCGCGCCGGCTTCCTCGAACTGCTCGGCGCCGAGGTGCCGACCAGCGCCAGCGAACCCGCGCAATTGCTGATCGACCCGCCGCCGCAGGTTCGTCCAGCCTGCCCGGTCACCTACGTGGTGGCGGCCGCCGACCGGCTCAGCCCGCCGCCGCTGCAACGTACCTTCGCCCACCGCCTGGACGCGCGAGTGCGGGAATACCCGGGCGGGCACCTCGCCGCACTGGCGGACCCGCGCTTCCTTCGCGCCCTGATCGAATCTAATAATTAGATAGATAAAGCCGAAAATACGCGCTTTTTTATCGCAATGATCTGACGGATGATGACCCCATCAACCGCCCGCACCCTCGCGCAAACGAGCGGCGACGGGCCCAATGGAGATCCGATCATGATCGAACGTCGTCCCTTCGACCGTCTGGGCCATGCCAACCACGGCTGGCTGAACGCGCGTCATCATTTTTCCTTCGCCGACTACTATGACCCGGAGCGCGAGGACTGGGGCCGCCTGCGGGTCTGGAACGATGACGAGATCGCCGCCGGCAGCGGCTTCCCGCCGCACCCGCACCGCGACATGGAGATCATTACCTATGTCCGCGAAGGCGCGATCACCCACCAGGACAGCCTGGGCAACAAGGGCCGCACCGAGGCCGGCGACGTGCAGGTGATGAGCGCCGGTACCGGCATCGTCCATTCGGAGTACAACCTGGAAGCCGAGACCACCCGGATCTTCCAGATCTGGATCATCCCGGACCGCCGCGGCGACCAGCCGCGCTGGGGCTCCAAACCGTTCCCGAAGGCCGAGCGCGACGGTCGTTTCGTCACTCTCGCCAGCGGCGACGAGCAGGACAGCGAAGCGCTGCACATCCGCGCCGACGCCGAGGTCGCCGCGGTGACCCTGAAGGCCGGCCAGAGCGCCGAGTACGCCCTGGAAAACGGTCGCCGCGCCTACCTGGTGCCGGCCACCGGCAGCATCGAGGTCAACGGCGTGCGCGCCGAGGCCCGCGATGGCCTGGCGGTACGCGACGAACCGACCCTGAAGGTCACCGCCCTGGAAGACAGCGAAGTGCTGCTGGTGGAAGTGGCCTGACCCGACAGCCCCTCGCCCCCACGGGCGAGGGGCTGCTTTCGTTGCGCCCCAGCCTCTCTCGACGCAGCGGCGTTATCCGCCGCAACGCCTCCGGCCCTGCCGACTGGGTTCTTCCCAGCTTCACGCTTCGCGCTCACACTACCCGCAGAAGAATTCGAGAGGCTCCGCCATGCGTGAACTGCAACCCCTGCTGGAGAACCACGGGCTGCTCCTGCTGTTCCTCAACGTGCTCTGCGAGCAGGCCGGGCTGCCGATCCCCGCCTACCCGGCGCTGATCGTCGCCGGCGCGCTGGCCATGCAGGGCGTCGGCGCGCCGCTGGGCGTGGTCCTGCTGGTGGTGGTGCTCGCCTGCCTGCTGGCGGACGTCGCCTGGTACCTGGCCGGACGCCGCTACGGCGGCTTCCTCCTGCGCAGCATCTGCAAGGTCTCGCTGTCCCAGGACAGTTGCATCCGCCAGAGCCAGAACATGTACCTGCGGGTCGGTCCGAGGGCGCTGCTGATGTCGAAGTTCCTGCCCGGCGCCAGTGCGTTGTCCACCACCCTGGCCGGCATGACCCGCACCCACCTGCGCCGCTTCCTCGCCTACGACGCCGCCGGCTCGGCACTCTGGGCCGGTTCCGCGCTGCTGCTGGGGGTGATCTTCAGCGATGCGGTAGACCACCTGCTGGCCCTGCTCAGCGACTACGCGGCCATCGGCGCGCTGCTGATCGCCGGCGCCTTCGCCGCCTTCATCGCCTGGAAGCTCTGGCAGCGCCAGCGCCTGCTGTCGCGCAGCCGGCGGATTCCGCGAATCAGCGTGGAGGAACTGGAAAACCTTCGCGAACAGGGGCAATTGCCGGTGATCCTCGATGTCCGCGCCCATCACGAAGACGAGCCGAGCGGCATTCCGGGAGCCATCCCGGTGGAGCTGAACGTGTCGCTGAAGGACCTCCCCGGCGACCTCAGGGACGCCAGCATCGTCATCTATTGCGCCTGTCCCCACGAACTTTCCGCCGCGATGCTCGCCCAGCGCCTCAACGCCTCCGGCTTCACCCGCACCTGGGCGCTGGCCGGCGGCCTGGACGCCTGGCGCAAGGCCTACGGGCAGGTCGTGGCGAACGCCTGAGCGACGCCCACCGGGTTCAGCCCAGGGCCTGCACCGCCGCGCCGCCGGCTTGCCGCTGCGGCGCCGGCGAGGAGAACACCAGGTAGCCGTCCTCGACCTTGCCGTAGCGCAGCAGCGCCAGGTCGAGGACGTAGTTCTGGTAAAGCTTCCAGGGCATCCGGTCGCCCTGCTTGGGCATGCGCTCGGCGGCGCGCTGGATGTAGCCGGAGTCGAGGTTGAGGAAGGGCTCCTCGCGCACGTCGCCGGTGCTGTCGCGGGCGGTCACCTGGCGCATGCCGGTGGCATCCATGTGATTGATCAGGCGGCAGAAGTATTCGCTGGAGAGGTCCGCCTTGAGCGTCCAGCTGGCGTTGGTATAGCCGACCACCGCCGCCAGGTTTGGCAGGTCGCGCAGCATGATGCCGCGATAGCCCATGCTCTGGTTGACCTGGAACGGCTTGCCGTCGACCGCCAGCTCGGCGCCGCCGAACATCACCAGGTCGAGGCCGGTGGCGGTGACGATGATGTCCGCCTCCAGCACCTCGCCGGTCTTCAGGCGAATGCCCCGCTCGACGAAGCGGTCGATGTGCTCGGTGACCACCGACGCCTTGCCCTTGCGCAGCACCTTGAACAGGTCGCCGTCCGGCACCGCGCAGACCCGCTCGTCCCACGGCTTGTAGCGCGGGCTGAAGTGACGCATGTCGAAGCGTTTGCCCAGTTGCAGGCTGGCCAGCTTGAGCAGGGCCTTGCGGACCAGGCCGGGGAAGGTCCTGGCGAGCATGAAGAAGACCATCTGCATGGCCACGTTGCGCGCCCGCGCCTGGCGGTAGATCCAGGTTTCCGGAAGGAAGCGGCGGAGGAAATTGGAGATCGCGTCCTTCTGCGGCAGGGTGATCACGTAGGATGGCGAGCGCTGCAACATGGTGACGTGGGCGGCCTTGTCGGTCAGCGACGGCACCAGGGTCACGGCGGTCGCGCCGCTACCGATCACCACCACCTTCTTGCCGCTGTAGTCGAGGTCCTCGGGCCACAGCTGCGGATGGACGACCTGCCCGGCGAAGTCCTCGCGACCGACGAATTCCGGGGTATAGCCGGCCTCGTAGCGGTAGTAGCCGGTGCACATCAGCAGGAACTGCGCGGTCATGCGCAGCGGCTCGGGCTCGTCGCCGCGCTGCACGTCGAGGTTCCAGCGCGCATTGGCGGAATCCCAGTCGGCCCTGAGCACCCGGTGGCGGTAGCGGATCTTCCGGTCGATGCCGTTCTCCCGCGCGGTCTCCTCGATGTAGCGGCGGATCGACGGACCGTCGGCGATGGCCTTGGGATCGCTCCATGGCTTGAAGTTGTAGCCGAGGGTGAACATGTCCGAGTCGGAACGGATGCCGGGGTAGCGGAACAGGTCCCAGGTACCGCCCATCGCCGCGCGCCCTTCGAGCAGGGCGAAGCTCTTGCCGGGGCAATGCTTCATCAGGTGGTAGGCGGCGCCGACGCCGGACAATCCGGCGCCGACGATGAGTACGTCCAGGTGTTCGACAGGCATAAGGTTCCTCGATCGGCGGAAGCGTCCAGCCGTCTGCTGGGCTGATGCCCTCCACCCTACAGAGGGGATGCCGCGCGGGTATCCCAACCTTCGTACTGCGATATCCGCAAAGTATGGACCCAGGCGTGGGAATCACCCATGCCGGCGTACCGGCATGGGTCGGGCGCTAGGAGGCGCGGGAAGGTTTCTCCGGGGTCTCCGCCGCTACCGCGCCACGGTCTTCCAACTGGTCGGTCTGGAACAGCGTCTCCAGCTCGACCCGCGCCTCGCGAGCGCTTTTGATCAGCGCGTCGCGGTCGTTGTAGAACAGGTGCTGGGAGGCCAGGACCTCTTCGTCGTGCCGGCGGAAACGACGGATCCGCGCGTCCGCCTGTTCCTCGCTCAGACCCAGGCCGCAGAGCACCATGCGGCTCATCTCCAGGCTGGAGAAGAAGGTCTCGCGCACCGGCTCGACCCCGGCGTCGAGCAACAGGTGGACGTGCTGGCGGTTACGCGCGCGAGCGATGATCTTCAGGTGCGGATACAGCTTGCGCACGCGCTTGGCCGTCTCGATGTTGGTCTCCGGGTCATCGGTGGCGATGACGAAGAACTCGGCCTTCTCTACCTGGGCCGCGCGAAGGATCTCCGGGCGCATCGGGTCGCCGTAGAAGATCGGGATCGCGCCGAGGGTACGGGTCAGCTCGATGGTCTCCACCGAGGTGTCCAGGGCGATGAACGGCACGCGCTGGGCGCGCAGCACGCGAGCGACGATCTGGCCCATGCGGCCGACCCCGGCGATCACCACGCGCGGGGTGTCGTCGTTGTCGATGCGTTCCATTTCCGGCGGCGGCTTCGTCGCCTCCGGCTCCTTCGCCAGCAGGCGCGCGAGGCCGAGTACCAGCAACGGGGTCAGGGCCATCGACAGGGTGATGGAAAGCACCAGCAGGTTGTGCAGGTCGTTCTGGAACAGGCCCTGGTCGCGGGCCATCTTGAACACGACGAAGGCGAACTCGCCGCCGGCCGCCAGGACCACGCCCAGGCGCAGCGCCGAGGCCTTGTCGAGGCCGCCGGAAATGCGTCCGACGAAGTACAGCACCGGCGCCTTCAGGGCGATCAGCAGCACGGTCAGGCCGAGCACCATCCACGGCGACTTGAGCAGCAGGCTGATGTCCGCGCTCATCCCCACGCTGATGAAGAACAGGCCGAGCAACAGGCCCTTGAACGGCTCGATCTGCGCCTCCAGTTCGTGGCGGTACTCCGAGTCGGCCAGCAGCAGGCCGGCGAGGAAGGCACCGAGGGCCATGGACACGCCGGCCAGCTCCATCAGCAGCGCGGTACCCATCACCACCAGCAGCGCAGTGGCGGTGGACATGTCCTGCAGCTTGGTCTGGGCGACGATGCGGAACACCGGGCGCAGCAGGTAGCGGCCACCGACCACCACCGCGGCGATGCTGCCGACCACCTTGAGGGTCTGGGTCAGTTCGCTACCGCCGGCGTCGCTGTGCGCACCGCTGAGCAGCGGGATCATGGCGATCAGCGGGATCGCCGCGATATCCTGGAACAGCAGGATGGCGAAGGCCAGGCGGCCATGGGGCTGGGTCAGTTCCTTGCGCTCGGCGAGGATCTGCAGGCCGAAGGCGGTGGACGACAGCGCCAGGCCCAGGCCGAGCACCACCGCGCTGTTCACCGGCTGGTCGAAGCCGACCAGGGCCACGGTGCCGATCACCAGGCCGGTCAGCAGCACCTGCAGCAGGCCGACGCCGAACACCGACTTGCGCATCACCCACAGGCGCCGCGGCGACAGCTCCAGGCCGATGATGAACAGCAGCAATACCACGCCCATCTCGGAGATCTGCGCGACGCTTTCCGGGTTGTCCACCAGGCCCAGCACGCTGGGACCGATCAGCACGCCGGCCAGCAGGTAGCCGAGCACCGCGCCCAGTTGCAGGCGCTTGGCCAGCGGCACCATGAACACCGCCGCGATCAGGAAGACCACGCCGGACTGGAGAAAACTGCTTCCGTGTTCCACGCTCAACTCCCGCTGGCGGCGCTGGCGCCGAACCGGTCGCGGATGGTGGCGATGGTCTCCACATCCATGGCGATATAGGCCTGCTTGACGAAGGCGTCGTAGGGTAGTTCGTCGCCCAGCGGCTGCAGGTAGCGGGTGCAGTAGGCGAAACGCACGAACAGCGAGCCGGGTTCCGGCTCCTCGATGGTCATGTCGAGGCTGCCGCCGGCCACCTCGGCGCTCGGCTTGATACTGTAGTGGGCACTGTCCGGCGCCTTCAGCACGACTTCGTCCTCGACCACCAGACCCGGCAGGTACAGGCGCCGGTGCAGGCGGTCGCCGTCATCGACGAGGATCTCGAAACGCTCCAGGCCGACGACGAAATACTGTGGCTCGCGCGCACGGCAGACCAGGCCTTCCCAGAGTTGCAGCCGGTCGAGGACCGGCAGGTCGACAAGTGTCCGGTCGTTGACCTGGACCAGGTGTTCGAATTGCATGTGGCTCACTTCCTGTTCGGTGCATGCGATAGGCGAGTTCTGACCGGCGATGGGTGCAGAAAGTTTTCCCGCTGCCGGCGAATCGCCAGGCCGCAGGTCCACAACGATCGCCGACAGGCATTCGAGGACGCCGCCGGGGCACCCGGCGGCACATCGACCTCACTCGGCGTCGATCTTCCAGGGAATCGGCGGAGCGCTCAAGCGCGGCCCTTCCAGGGCGTCGAGCCGGCCGAAGCGGGCATCCCCCTCCTCCCAGGCCTTCTGCGCCCGGGCGATCTCGCCCTTGCTGTGGCCGACGAAGTTCCACCACATGAAGATCTCCGCACCGAACGGTGCGCCACCCAGCAACAGCACCCGCGCGCCAGGGTCGAGTTGCAGTTGCAGGCCGTCGCGGCCGTCGCCCAGGTAGGCCAGTTCGTTCACCGCGAAATGCTCGCCGCCCACTTCCAACCCGCCTTCCAGCGGCAGCAGGCCGTACTCGAAGTGCGGGTCGAGCGTCAGTTGCAGGGTCGAGGCGTCGTGGCAGGCCAGGTCGGCACCGAGCAGCGGCGAGTAGAGCCGGCACGGCGCCTGTCGCCCGGCCAGCGCACCGGCCAGCAGGGTGAAGGTGACCCCCTGCTCCTGCCAGCGCGGCAGGTCGGGATGATGGTCGAAGGCCGGGGCGATGTCGCGCTGCTCGTAGGGCAGCGCGATCCACAACTGCGCGGCGTGGGCGTGGCGCTCGTCGGGCAGCGACTCCTCGGTGTGGGCGATGCCATGACCGGCGGTCATCAGGTTGACCTGGCCGGGGCGGATCACCTGGACGTTGCCCAGGCTGTCGCGGTGCAACGCCTCGCCCTGGATCATCCAGGTAAAGGTCTGCAGGCCGATGTGCGGGTGCGGGCCCACGGCCAGTCCGCCGCCAGGTTCGAATTCGGCGGGACCGGCATGGTCGAGGAAGCACCAGGCACCGATCATCCGCCGCTGGCGCGACGGCATCAGCCGACTGACGGTGATACCGCCGCCGATTTCCGCGGCACGCGCGGTGACCCGTTGCAGCAGGTGTTCGCGGCGCTCCGGACAGTCCCGCGAGGAGGACAGGTCGCAACGCTCTTCGGTATTGCTCATGTTCAGGCTCTCCGGTGACGAGGCATTCAACCGCGCAGGCGGCGCACCCATAGCTGCAGGGCCTGCAACTGCTGCTGGATCAGCTCGCGCGCCTTGTCGTCGAGCAGCCGGCCCTGGGCGTCGAAGGCGTTCTGCGCGCTGGAGATCATCACTTCCGGCTTGTTCAGCGGATGAACGTCGAGGAACACCAGCGTCTGGCGCAAGTGATACTGCGCCCGCGCGGTGCCGAAACGCCCGGCACTGGCACCGAGGATCGCCGCCGGCTTGCCGGAGAACGGCTGCTCCGGCGGCCGCGAGGCCCAGTCGATGGCATTCTTCAGCACCCCGGCCATCGAATAGTTGTATTCCGGGGTGGCGAACAGCAGCGCGTCCGCCGCGCGGATCTGCTCGCGGAAGCGTTCCACCGCGGGCGGGAAGCCGAGGGCGTAGACGTCCTCGTTGTACAGCGGGATGCCGGAGATGTCCGCCAGCTCGATGCTCATGCCCGGCGGGACCAGGCCAATCGCCTCCTGCAGCGCCGCGCTGTTGTAGGAGCCGCTGCGCAGGCTGCCGGAAATGCCCAATACCTTGATGTCGTCGCTCATGCCGTGCTCCTCGTTGTGCGTGCGGGTTCAGTCGCGTAGCTGGCTGCTGACGCTGACCTCTCCGGAGAGTACACGATGGATCGGGCAGGCATTGGCGATCTCCAGCAGACGCTGGCGCTGCTCGGCGTCGAGATCGCCGGCCAGGCGGATGTCGCGGCGGATATGGGTGAAGGGCTCCGGCTTGGTGCGTTCCTCGACGATGTTCAGTTGCACGTCGATACCCTCCAGCGGCCACTCCTTGCGCTGCGCGTACATCGCCACGGTGATCGCCGTGCAGGCGCCCAGCGCCGAGAGCAGGATCTCGTGCGGCGAGGGACCGCTGTCGGCGCCGCCGAGGGCGGCCGGCACGTCGCTCAGCCACTGGTGGCTGTCGTCGCCGAGGGTCACGCGATAAGGGGTGGTGCCGAGGGAAGCGTTGACGACCTGGGTAGCCATGGGGTTTCTCCTGTGCATGGGGGGCGTGCCGGAACCTCGGGTTCCGGCGAAGCGGCGTTCCGATGAAAACACCTGGACGGAAAACGACACAAGGCACCCGATGGTCGGAGTGCCTTGTGTCCGGGACAGCGGCGAAGCCGGCTTACTTCTTCGTGCCGAAGCTCTGGATCAGGTTGGCGTACGCCGGCAGGTGGCCGCCGAGGATGGCACCGAAGCCTTCGATGTCGTTGCGCCAGTCGCGGTGCAGTTCGCAGCCGACGCTGAACCAGTTCATCAGTTGCGCGCCGGCGGCGGTCATGCGCGCCCAGGCGGCGTCGCGCACCACCGGGTTGAAGGTGCCGGAGGCGTCGGTGACGACGAATACGTCAAACCCCTCCTCCAGTGCCGAGAGGGTCGGGAAGGCTACGCAGACATCGGTCACCACGCCGGCGATGATCAGTTGCTTCTTGCCGGTGGCCTTGACTGCCTTGACGAAGTCCTCGTTGTCCCAGGCGTTGATGTTGCCGGGGCGGGCGATGTACGGGGCCTGCGGAAACATTTCCTTGAGTTCCGGCACCAGCGGGCCGTTGGGGCCATCCTCGAAGCTGGTGGTGAGGATGGTCGGCAGGTTGAAGAACCTGGCGATGTCGGCCAATGCCAGGACGTTGTTCTTGAACTCGTCCGGGCTGAAATCGCGGACCAGGGAGAGCAGGCCTGCCTGGTGGTCGACGAACAGCACCGCCGCATCGTTCTTGTCGAGTCGCTTGTAGGTGAAGGACATGGTGTTTCTCCGGTCTCGGGCGGCGTCCGTCGCCGCGCGGTGTGAAACGAAGCGCCTCCTGGGAGGCAAGCATGGGCGGTCTCGGGAGCGCACGCCGCCCATCAAGAGTAGTGACAGCGACAGCGATTTACCGCCCGGTAAAATGCGAAAACGGTGTTCTCGATACCAGAACAATGCCATTCCCCGGGCGCGCTACGCTTGCCCTGCCATTGTCTTTCCCGTACGTGCGACGCGCGCATCCCCTTACCAGGAGTTCTCCCGCATGCGACAGTCTGCCTCCCGATTGTTTCGAGATTCGCCATGAGCCTGCGCCTTGAAGACATACAGGCCTTCCTCAACGTGGTCGAGCTGGGCAGCATCAGCGCCGCCGCCGAACGCATGAGCCTGTCCAAGTCCGTGATCAGCAAACGCGTCAGCGACCTGGAGCGCCACCTCGGCGTGCGCCTGCTCTACCGCTCGACGCGCAACGTCGAGCCGACCGAGGCCGGCGGCTTCTTCTACAAGTCGGCCAAGGCCTCGCTGCAGGACCTGAACAACGCCGCGGAAAGCGTGGCCCTGCGCGAGAATGACCTGTGCGGGGAATTGCGGGTGATGGCGCCGATGAGCTTCGGCACGCTCTGGCTGGGGCCGCTGGTGATGGAATTCATGGCGCGCAACCCGCGCCTGGAAGTGGTCCTGCAACTGGACGACCGGATCGTCGACTTCGAGAAGGAAGGCTACGACCTGGCGATCCGCATCACCCGCCTGCAGGACAGCTCGCTGATCGCCCGCCAACTGGGCACCAGCCGCCGGGTAGTGTGTTGCAGCCCGGAATACCTGGAACGGCACGGCCCGCTGCAACGCATCGAAGACATCCTCTGCCATCCCTGCATCGGCTACAGCCACAACACCCCGTCGCAGCTATGGAGCTTCGAGCCGCGGGTGGCCGGCGAGCCGGCGCGGATGATCACCCCGCGCGGACGCTTCAACACCAACAACGGCCAGACCATGCGCGACGCCGCGGTGCGTGGCCTGGGCCTGGCGATGCTGCCGCTGTTCATCGCCGCCGAGGACCTGGCCGCCGGCCGGCTGGTCGAGGCCCTGCCCCAGGAGCGGCCGCTGGACGACCTGATCTACGCCATGTATTCGCGAGCGGCAACCCTCTCGCCGAAGGTGAAGCTGTTCGTCCAGTTTCTCCAGCAGGCCCTGGGCAGCCCGCCGTGGGGCGTGCGCTGAGCCTCGCTCAGCGCTTGCGACAGACGCTCAGCCCGTCGCCGATCGGCAGCAGCGAGTAGTCCACCCGCGCGTCGTTCTTCAGCGCCAGGTTGAGCTGCTGGATGCCGCGGGTATCCGCACTCTTCGGCTGCGCTTCGAGCACCCGGCCGCTCCACAGCACGTTGTCGAAAAGCACCAGCCCACCCTGGCGCACCAGCGCCAGCGCGGCCTCCAGGTATTCGGGGTAGTTGGCCTTGTCGGCGTCGATGAAGGCCAGGTCGAATTGCCCGGCCAGGCCTTCGTCGAGCAACGCACGCAGGGTTTCCAGGGCGGGCCCGAGGCGTAGCTCGATGCGCTCCTCGACAGCGGCTTCGCGCCAGTAGCGGCGCGCAGTCAGGTGGTAGTCGCCGGGCAGGTCGCAACAGGTAAGACGCCCCTGCTCGCCAAGGGCGGTAGCCATGCACAGGGCGCTGTAGCCGGTGAAGGTGCCGACCTCCAGCGCCCGCCGCGCGCCGATCAGGGTCAGCAGCAAGGCGATGAACTGGCCCTGCTCGGGGGCGATCTGCCAGCGTGCGTTGGGCAGCTTCGCGGTTTCCTCGCGCAGGCGGGTCATCAGCGGGGTTTCCCGCAGCGAAACGTCCAGCAGGTAGCGATAGAGGTTGTCGTCGAGATTGAGGGTGCGGGTGGTCATGATGGCCCCGGACCTCCCCGCCTCAGGGCACCCGCGCCAACGGCGACGGCGCGACCAGCACGCGCTTGGCGTCCAGGTACGCGCGTTGCCAGTAGCTGTTCTGCAGGCTGTCCAGGCGCACCGTGCCGCCGGTGCGCGGCGCATGCACGAAGCGACCCTCGCCGACGTAGATGCCGGCATGGCTCACGGTGCGACCACCGGAGGTGGCGAAGAACACCAGGTCGCCGGTCTGCAGGGCCTGCACCGGCACGCTGGGCGCGCGCATGGAAATCATCTCGCGGGTCGAGCGCGGCAGCTTGATGCCGGTCATGTCGCGGTAGACGAAGTTGATCAGGCCGCTGCAATCGAAGCCCGAATCGGGCGTGTTGCCGCCCCAGCGGTAGGGCGTGCCGACCAGGCCGAGGGCACGGAACAGCACATCGTCGGCGGCGGGCGAGAAATTCGTCGCCGGACGGAATACGACCTGTTTGGCGGGCGCGGGGGGCGGCGCTTTGCTGGCGCAGGCGGTAAGCAGCGCAGCAAAGGCGAGGATCGAGAATCGGGCCAGTGCATGCATAGTGGAAGCCTTCCTGGTGAGGAATGCTTCCACTTTGCTACGACAAGGAGTTAAACGCAATACTTAAAGTAAAACTTTAAGTTTAGCGCTTGCTCGTCAGGGCATCCTTGTAGCCGGGTTCGAGCACCCGCTTGGCTTCCATGTAGCTCAGGCTCCAGTAGCTGGAGTCCAGGCTGTCCACCCGCACCCCGCCGCCGCGACGGCTGGCGGAATGGATGAACTGGCCATCGCCGATGTAGATGCCGGCGTGGCTGACGCGGCCACGGCCACGGTTGTTGAAGAACAGCAGGTCGCCGGGCTGCAGCTCGTCCTTGGAGACCAGCGGTACGTCCATATCGATGAGTTCGCGGGTGGAGCGCGGCAGCTTGATGCCGGCCTCCTCGCGGAACAGGTAGCCGACGAAGCCGCTGCAATCGAAGCCTTTCGCCGTCGTACCGCCGAAACGGTACGGCGTACCGATCAGTTCGAAAGCGCGCTCGAGGATGCTGGACGCCAGCGCAGGCGTACCAGCCGATGAATTGTCCGCCCCTTCGTCCTCAACATCCTGCCAAGCGATCGCGTCGCGTTCGACGTCGATGCTGCTCTTGGCTGCGGTCGGCTCTTTGGCGACCTGCGGCTCCGGCGAATGGCTGGCGCAAGCGGCCAGCAGCAGAACGAAACTCATGGGCACGAGGGGTGCTAAGCGTTTAAGCATGGGCACGACCGTGTCTCATTAGTTTTACTAGCGGGCTAATTTGCCTTCTCGATCAATCCTATGCAAGTTTTTTATCGATAAATGTGACTTACCACCTGCGGCATGATGTCTAAGGCTCGTCCTGTCATTTTCACATCGACCCGCTCGCTGAGGTCGGTCACGCCAGGATTCACCTCCGCGGTGAAGCCTCCCGCCTGCCGCGTGCGCAGCACCGGTTCGACGATATAGGGGAAGCTCGCGGTGGTTCCCACCACCAGCACCGCATCGAAGCCTTTGCGCAATTCGCGGTACAGGGTATCGATCGCCTCTTCCGGCAACATTTCCTCGAACAGCACCACCGGCGGCCGCAGCACCCCACCGCAAGCGGCGCAGCGCGGCGGCAACTGGCCGTGCAGATGCTCCTCCAGGCCGCCGCTCTCGGCACCGCAGGACTGGCAGTAGAGCGGCGCCAGTTCGCCATGGATCTCGATCAGCCGCTCGGCCGGCGAGCCGGCCTGGCGATGGAAGCCGTCGATGTTCTGGGTCAGCACCCAGCATTCCGGCTTGTGCTTCTGCAACTCGGCGATGGCTTCGTGGCCGGCGTTGGGTCGGGCCGCCAGGCAAGCCTTGCCAAGTTCCGCGAGGTACTTCCAGCACAGCGCCGGATCGCGCCGCAGCATCGGTCCGGAAAGTGCCGCCTCGATCGGCAGGCCCTCTTCCGTGCGACCGTTGTAGAGACCGCCGAGGCCGCGATAGGTGGGCATACCGGAGTCCGCGGAGAGGCCGGCGCCGGTGATGACCAGGATGCGTTCGGCGCGCCGCAGGGCCTGGGCGACGGTGGCGATCGGGCTGTGGCTGTCCATGGTTGGCTCCTGTCAGGCTGGCGGATCGAGGGAAGCCGGCAAGCCGAGCCGGCGCATGCGCCCGAGCAGGGTCGTGCGCGGAATCCGCAACCGGGCGGCGGCCCGGGAGAGATTGCCGCGCGCCTGGCGCAAGGCGTCTTCTATCAGGTTGCGCTCCTGTTGCGCCAGCGCCTCGCGCAGGCCTCCGACCGCCGCGCTGTTCATCGAGAGCGCGGCCTCGCCGCCCACGGCCTCGGCGCCGTCGTCGGCGAACGCCACCTCATCCAGCAGTGCGCCGCCCTCCCCGTGCAGCAACAGGCTGCGCCGGATCACGTTTTCCAGTTGCCGGACGTTGCCCGGCCAGTCGCAGGCCAGCAACTGCGCCAGCGCCCGCTCGCCAAGAGCGGTGACACGCGGGTTGAGGCTGCGCGCATCGCGACGGACGAACGCCCGTGCCAGCAGTTCCACATCGCCGGGGCGCTCGCGCAGCGGCGGGATGCACAGGCTGCCCACGTCCAGACGGTAGTACAGGTCCTCGCGCAGGCGTCCCTCGGCGATCGCCTGGCGCGGCGGCTGGTTGCTCGCCGCGATCAGGCGTACATCGGCCCGCTGCGGGCTCAGGCTGCCCAGAGGCAGGTAGCTGCCGTCCTGCAGGACCCGCAGCAGCTTGCTCTGCATGGCCATCGGCATGGAATTGATCTCGTCGAGGAACAAGCTGCCGCCCTGCGCCAGGGCGAACATGCCCTTGCGGTTCTCGGCGCCGGTGAAAGCGCCGCGGGTGGTGCCGAACAGGGTACTTTCCAGCAGCGTCTCGGGAATCGCTGCGCAGTTCAGGCTGATCATCGGACCGCTGCGTCGCGGGCTCAGGGCATGGGCGCGACGGGCGAACAGTTCCTTGCCGGTGCCGGTCTCGCCATGGATCAGCAGCGGCAGGTCGGTGGCCGCGAAAACGTCCAGGCGCTGCAACTGCCGCAGCAGGCTCGGCGCCACGCTCAGGATGTTCGGGCAATCCGCCAGGCCTGCGGCCTCTTCGGTCTCGGCGACGACTTCGCCGAGCTCCATCGCGCCGAGCAGGCAACCGTCGCGCCCGCGCAGCGGGATCGCCCGGTGGCGATACTGCAACAGCTCGCCGCCGGCCCCCACGTAGGCCTGCAGCGTATCGATCGACGGCCGCCCTTCGGCCAGGCAACGCAACAGCGTGCTTTGCTCGGCCGCCAGCCAGGGAGCGCTCTGCAACAGGTGCATACCCAACGCCCGCTGCGGGTCGAGACCATCGAGCAGGCCGCTGGCACGGTTGTAGTAGACGAAGCGACCGGAGGGGTCGACCACCGTGACCGGTTGCCGCAGGCCGTCGAAAATCGGCGCCAGGCAGTCCACCAACCAGGCCAGTTCACCGCTTAGCGTGGAAATCGTCGGCTCCTCGACAAGCGCCATGCTCTCCCCCTCGGTTTCCCGGATGTCGAAATCTCGTCAGTTGTCCCATCTTCGACGCAGCGCGACCGAGCATCCTTGGCGTGGATCAACCAAGCCCTCGGAAAACCAGGAAAATCCTCCGATTTATCAAGGATTTCCAAGGCAATTCCCGGGCGTTGGCTGGCGCGTGGCTTGCAACGACCTCGTCGTCCCCACACGAGGAAAATCGTCATGTTCAAGCACATCATCGCTCGCACGCCCGCCCGCAGCCTGGTCGACGGCCTGACCTCCAGCCACCTCGGCAAGCCGGACTACGCCAAGGCCCTGGAGCAGCACAACGCCTACATCCGCGCCTTGCAGACCTGCGACGTGGACATCACCCTGCTGCCGCCGGACGAACGCTTCCCCGACTCGGTGTTCGTCGAGGACCCGGTGCTCTGCACCTCGCGCTGCGCCATCATCACCCGCCCCGGCGCCGAATCGCGGCGCGGCGAGACCGAGATCATCGAGGAAACCGTGCAGCGCTTCTATCCGGGCAAGGTCGAGCGCATCGAGGCACCCGGCACGGTGGAAGCCGGCGACATCATGATGGTCGGCGACCACTTCTACATCGGCGAATCGGCCCGCACCAACGCCGAGGGCGCCCGGCAGATGATCGCGATCCTGGAGAAACATGGCCTCAGCGGCTCGGTGGTGCGCCTGGAAAAGGTCCTGCACCTGAAGACCGGGCTCGCCTACCTGGAACACAACAACCTGCTGGCCGCCGGCGAGTTCGTCAGCAAGCCGGAGTTCCAGGACTTCAACATCATCGAGATCCCCGAAGAGGAGTCCTACGCCGCCAACTGCATCTGGGTCAACGAAAGGGTGATCATGCCCGCCGGCTATCCCCGGACCCGCGAGAAGATCGCCCGCCTCGGCTACCGGGTGATCGAGGTGGACACCTCCGAATATCGCAAGATCGACGGCGGCGTCAGTTGCATGTCGCTGCGCTTCTGAACCATGCCGCGGCGGACCGACCCGCCGCCTCCCGCCGTCGCACCCCGGCGCAGGCTCCGCCTGCGCCTGGCGCGACATACCGGATGCAGTTTCGGAGGTGCCACATGGCCGATTCGGAAAAGGGAAAACTGGGGCTGCCGGCGCTGACCGCGCTGGTGGTGGGCGGCATCATCGGCAGCGGCATCTTCAGCCTGCCGCAGAACATGGCCGAAGGCGCAGGCGCCGGCGCGATCCTGATCGCCTGGGCGATCACCTTCGTCGGCATGCTGACCCTGACGCGGATATTCCAGTGGCTGTCGACCACCCGCCCCGAACTGGACGACGGCGTCTACGGCTACGCCCGCGAAGGCTTCGGCGAATACCTGGGGTTCAATGCCGCCTGGGGCTACTGGATTTCCGCCTGGGTCGGCAACGCCGGCTACCTGGTGGTGCTGTTCAGCGCCCTCGGCTCGTTCGGCGCGCTGGCCTTCTTCGGCGACGGAACCACCTGGCCGGCGCTGCTCGGCGAATTGACGGTGCTCTGGCTGATGCATGCCTTCGTCCTCCACGGCGTGCACAACGCGGCGATCACCAACGCCATCGTGACCCTCGCCAAGGTGGTGCCGATCGCCCTGTTCATCCTCTGCGTAGCCCTGGCCTTCCGCATCGAGACCTTTCACCTGGACTTCTGGGGCAGCCCGGCCCTGGGCAGCGTCACCCGCCAGGTGGAAACCACCATGCTCTACACCGTCTGGGTATTCCTCGGCATCGAGAGCGCCACGGTCTATGCCAGCCACGCGCGGCACGCGGCCGATGTCAGCCGCGCAACCCTGCTCGGCTTCGTGGTCACCCTGCTGTTGCTGGTCTGCGTCTCGGTGCTGTCGCTGGGCGTGGTGCCGCAGCACGAACTGGCGCAGATGAAGAACCCCTCGATGGCCCAGGTGTTGGCCGCGGCGGTGGGCCCCTGGGGCGCCACGCTGATCAACGTCGGGCTGATCGTCTCGGTCGGCGGCGCGCTGCTGGCCTGGACCATGCTCGCGGTGGAAATGCTCTACCTGGCCAGCCGTGGCCCAACGCACACCGCGCCGGCACTGTTCGGCCGCACCAATGCGGTGGAAACCCCGGCGCCGGCACTGTGGCTGACCAGCACGCTGATCTCTGCGCTGCTGCTGGTGGCCTTCCTCAACGCCTCGGGCTACAACGCGCTGATCCAGTTGGCCACCTCGATGGCGCTGATCCCCTACCTGCTCTGCGCCGGCTTCTGCCTGAAGCTGGTGGCGCGCCGCCCGCACTCGGGCGCGATGCTGGCGCTGGCGCTGTTGGGGACGCTCTACGGGGTCTGGCTGATCTACGCCGCCGGGCTGAAATACCTGCTGCTGTCGATGATCCTCTACGCGCCAGGCCTGGGCTTCTTCCTGCATGCCCGTCGCCAGCGCGGCCTGCCGGCGTTCGGCAATCGCGCCGAAGGCAGCGGCGCGGCGCTGGTGCTGGTCCTCGCGCTGGCGGCGCTGTGGATGATCGGCAGCGGTCGGCTGAGCCTCTAGCTCAATGATTGACCGTATGTGCCAGCATCACCGACAGCTGGCACAGCGGCCGGCCACTCTCCTCGCGCCACTGGTTGAAGGCTCCCTGGACGGCCGCCAGGTCCTTGAGGCTGGTGGGCGGTTTGTCGATGATCTCCTGGGCCTTCAGCGCGGCGACCATGTCGTCGCTGGGAATGAAGGTGTCCTTGCCGGCCATCCGCAGGAAACGCGGCGCCGACAAGCCGCCGAGCTGGTTGCCGCGCTTGCTCAGCAGCTTCCACAGGCCGACGATGTCGGTTTCCGGCCAATCCGCGAGGAAGTTGCCGAAGCTGCCATGCTCGCGGGCCAGGTCGAGCACCATCTGCGCATTGCGCGGCACGCTCTTGAGCTTGCCCAGGTGGCGGATCAGGCGGGCGTCCTGCATCAGCCGCTCGAGATGCTCGGCGCTCATGAGCACGACCTTCTGCGGATCGAAGCCGAAGAACACTTCCTCGAAGGCCGGCCACTTGGCGTCCACCAGGCTGTGCTTGAGGCCGGCGCGGAAGATCCGCAGGCTGATCAGCGACAGGTAGCGGTCGTCACCCACCGCGCGCAGCTCGGCGGCGCTCTTCGGCTGCGGCAGGCGCGCTTCCAGCGCCTCCCTGGAGCCGAAGCGGTTCAGGCAGTATTCGTACATCCAGGCGTAGTCGCGCATCGGGAATCCTTGCAGACCGGAGAGAAGAACTGACTCGCGGCGCGGCTCAGAGGTTCATCACGTCGAGGAAGCGCGGCGTGGCGTTCTCGTCGATGCGCAGGTTGGCGAAGTCGAACAGGTTGCGGTCGGCCAGTTGCGACGGCACCACGTTCTGCAGGGCGCGGAACATGATCTCGGTACGCCCCGGCGATTTGCGTTCCCATTCCAGCAGCATTTCCTTGACCACCTGGCGCTGCAGGTTCTCCTGCGAACCGCAGAGGTTGCAGGGGATGATCGGGAACTCCTTGAGCTGGGAATAGGCCTCGATGTCCTTCTCGCTGCAATAGGCCAGCGGCCGGATCACCACGTTGCGCCCGTCGTCGGCCAGCAGCTTCGGCGGCATGGCCTTCAGGGTGCCGCCGTAGAACATGTTGAGGAAGAAGGTCTCGAGGATGTCGTCGCGATGGTGACCGAGGGCCATCTTGGTCGCGCCGATCTCGTCGGCGAAGGTGTACAGCGTGCCACGGCGCAGGCGCGAGCACAGCGAGCAGGTGGTCTTGCCTTCCGGGATCTTCTCCTTGACCACCGAGTAGGTGTCCTTCTCGACGATGTGGTACTCGACGCCGATCGACTTCAGGTACTCCGGCAGGACATGCTCGGGAAAACCGGGCTGCTTCTGGTCCATGTTCACCGCGACGATCTCGAAGCGGATCGGCGCGACCTTCTGCAGGTAGAGCAGGATGTCGAGCATGGTGTAGCTGTCCTTGCCGCCGGACAGGCAGACCATGACCTTGTCGCCATCCTCGATCATGTTGAAGTCGGTGATGGCCTCGCCGGCCAGGCGGCGCAGGCGCTTCTGCAGTTTGTTCTGATTGACCGAAAGGGTGCCCATGGTGCTCTGGAATCCGGGTGTTCGAGGAGAAAAGCTGGCTATTTTACGCACAAAGCGACGCCGACCCCAGCCCCTCCCGACGCCCGATGCTAGTCTTGCCCCATGACTCCCGACCTCGACCACCGCCTCGACCTCGCCGGGCAGATCCTCTGCCTGCTGCGCGAGCATCCCGAGGGGCTTTCCGAATACCAGTTGATCCAGCTGCTGAAGGCCCGCCATTCGACGCATATCCCCCATCGCGAACTGGCCGACAAGCTGGTGCTGTTCCGCACCCATTTCCTCCTGTTCAACGCGCTCTACCACCTGCGCGACCACCTCTGGGCCGAGCGCGAGGCGCACCTGGAGATCAGCCCGCTGAGCCTGCGCCTGCATCCTTACGTGGATGGCACGCAGGCGCTGGAACAGGGCGATCCGCTGCGCGACTACTACCTCGACCTGCGTCACCTGGGGGAGACCAGCGAGGCCGACGTCGAGCGGCTGCTGCAGAGTTTCTGGACGCGCATGCAGGGCAGCGAGGAGAAGGCTGCCGCCCTCGCCCTGTTCGAGCTGGAAGGCGCGGTCGACTATCCCGCCATCAAGCTGCGCTACCGGCAACTGGTCAGCCAGCACCATCCCGACCGCGGCGGCAGCACTGCGCGCCTGCAATCGATCAACAAGGCGATGGAAATACTGCAACGCTATTACAGCCGGCCGTGAAGCTTCGATTTGCTCTAAACCCGCGAGCGACGCGGGCTCGGGCCGTTCCTATACTGCGACATAAGGTCGCATAGGTCGGCCGAGCACCGGGTGGCGCTGTCCATGCGCGCCCGGCGCTTCGCTGGGGGGCGACCACATAAGAACGAGGAGGAAACGGCATGATCCATCATGTATGGGGGCTCTTCACCCATCCCGATCAGGAATGGCAGGAAATCCGTGGCGAAGAAGAAAGCATCAGCCACATGTACCTGACCCACATCCTGATCCTGGCTGCCATTCCGGCGATTTCCGCCTATATCGGCACGACCCAGGTCGGCTGGGTGGTCGGCGGCGGCGATCCGGTCAAGCTGACCCAGGCCAGCGCGTTGCAGATGACGGTCCTCACCTACCTGGCGATGCTCGCCGGGGTGGCGGTGATGGGCGCGTTCATCCACTGGATGGCGCGGACCTACGACGCCAACCCGAGCCTGACCCAGTGCATCGTGTTCGCCGCCTACAACGCCACGCCGCTGTTCATCGCCGGGCTGGCGGCGCTGTATCCGCACCTCTGGCTGGGAATGATCGTCGGGGTGGCGGCGATCAGCTACACGGTCTACCTGCTCTACGTGGGGATTCCCACCTTCATGAACATCCACAAGGACGAAGGCTTCCTGTTCTCCAGCTCGGTGCTGGCGGTGGGCCTGGTGGTGCTGGTGGCGATGATCGCCCTGTCGGTGATCCTCTGGGGCAGCGGGGTCGGCCCGGAATACACCAGCTGACGTCCAGCGAACGCATCGTACGACCGGGCCGCGGGCAACCGCCGCCCGGTTTTTTCTTGCCCGCCGCCGCGCTTGCCTGATCCTGCACCCCGGACGAGCGGTCGTCCCGACGCCTGCGCCCGCCCTCCTGTCTCCGGCATAATCGCCCGCTGCTGGAGTCTTCCCGAATGCCCGAACACCTCAACGCCCGCGTCGAGGCCTGCTATCGGCAGGCCGAACACTTCTTCCAACGCAGCTTCCCCCGCCCGACCGTCAGCTTCCGCCTGCGCGGCCAGAAAGCCGGGGTCGCCCATCTCGACGAGAACCTGCTGCGCTTCAATCCCCAGCTGTACCGCGAGAACCGCGAGCACTTCCTGGAACAGACCGTGGCCCACGAAGTCGCGCACCTGATCGCGCACCAGTTGTTCGGCCCACGCATCCGCCCCCACGGCGAGGAGTGGCAGTTGATCATGCGCGGCATCTACGGCCTGCCGCCGGACCGCTGCCACACCTACGCGGTCAAGCGCCGCGTCACCACCCGCTACCTGTACCGCTGCCATTGCCCGGAGCACAACGACTTCCCGTTCTCCCCGCAACGCCACACCCTGGTGGCCAAGGGGCGCCGCTACTACTGCCGGCGCTGTAAGGCGACCCTGGTGTTCACCGGCGAAGTGCTCCGCGAGTGATTCAGGCGATGGCCCCGGCCGCCTTCAGCTCGGCGATCCGTTCGGCGGAGTAGCCCAGGCCTTCGAGCACCGCCACGGTGTCGGCGCCGAGCGCCGCGCCGATGTGGCGAGGCGCCGGCAGGCCGGCGGAAAACTTGATCGGACAGGCCATCTGCGCCTGGCTGCCGCCGTCCGCCAGCGGCACCCGGGCGACCAGCCCGCGCGCCTGCAACTGCGGGTGTTCCAGCGCCTCGGAGAGCGGCAGCAGCGGCTCCACGCAGGCATCCAGGGCGGCGAACACCGCCTGCCATTCGGCGAAGTCGCGTTTCTCGAACTCCATCTCGATCTCGCGCTTCAGCGCCCGCTGCTCTTCCGGCTTCGGCGACAGGCCGCGGGCGGCCAGTTCCGGGCGGCCGATGGCGGCGCAGAACTGCTGCATGAACTGCGGTTCCAGGCTGCCCACCGAGAACCAGCGGCCATCGCGGGTGCGGTAGTAGTCGTAGAAGCTGCCGCCGTTCAGCGCCAGCGCCTCCATCTCCGGCTCGACCCCGGCCGCGAGATAGCCTGCACCGGCCATGCCGTTCAGGCTGAAGGCGCAGTCGGTCATGCTGATGTCGACGAACTGCCCCTCGCCGGTCTGCTGTCGGTGGATGACCGCCGCCAGCAGGCCCATCACGCCATGCAGCGAACCACCGGCGAGGTCCGCCAGTTGCACCCCCAGCGGCAACGGGCCACGCTCGCGGCGCCCGGTGTAGCTGGCGACGCCGGCCAGCGCCAGGTAGTTGATGTCATGCCCGGCGCGCTCGCGGTACGGCCCGGTCTGGCCGTAGCCGGTGATGGCCACGTAGATCAGCCGCGGGTTCGCCGCCTTCAGCGCCTCGTAGCCGACGCCGAGCTTGTCCATCACCCCCGGACGGAACTGTTCGAGGACGATGTCGTATTCGCGTACCAGCTCCAGCACCACCTCGCGCGCGCCCTGCCGCTTCAGGTCGAGGCCGATGGAACGCTTGTTGCGGTTCAGGTAGGCATGGCTGGCCGAGGTGCCGTCGACGTGCGGCGGCAGCACCCGCACCAGGTCCATGCGCCCGGGCGACTCCACGCGCAGCACGTCCGCCCCCATGTCGGCCAGCAGCAGCGAGGCGAACGGCCCCGGCAACAGGGTCGAGAAATCCAGCACTTTCAACGATGACAACGGGCCTTTCATGCTCCCTCCTCTGGGTCGCCGGGCATTGGTCGGGATCGCCTGCCGAGCAGCCTATCCACCCGCCGCGCGGCGCGACATGGCCGTGGCGTCAGAGCTTCATGCCGCGGCTGATGATCTCTTTCATGATCTCCGAGGTACCGGCGAAGATCCGCTGGATGCGGGCGTTGGCGTACATCCTGCAGATCGGATACTCCCACATGTAGCCCCAGCCGCCATGCAGTTGCACGCCTTCGTCGACCACCTTGCCCAGCAGCTCGGTGGTGAACAGCTTGGCTTCGGCGGCGACCTCGGGGGACAGCTTCTTCTGGTTGTGGTCCATCACGCAGCGGTCGGTGAAGACCTGCGCCACGTCGATCTGGGTACGCATTTCGGCGAGCTTGAAGCGGGTGTTCTGGAAGTGCGCGACCGGCCGGCCGAAGGCCTGGCGCTCCTTCACGTAGTCGATGGTCGCCTGCAACGCCGCCTCGGCCCCGGCCACCGCGCCGCAGGCGTTGGTCAGGCGCTCCTGGGCGAGCATGTTCATCAGGTAGAAGAAGCCGCCCTTGGCGTCGCCCAGCAGGTTTTCCTTCGGCACCCGCACATTGTTGAAGAACAGCTCGGCGGTGTCCTGGCTCTTCATGCCGAGCTTCTTCAGGTTGCGCCCGCGCTCGAAGCCTTGCATGCCGCGCTCCACCAGGAACAGGCCCATGGCGTGCTTGTTCGCCGGATCGGTCTTCGCCGCGACGATCACCAGGTCGGCCAGGAGGCCGTTGGAGATGAACACCTTGGAGCCGTTGAGCAGCCAGTGGTCGCCCTTGTCCACCGCGGTGCTGCGCATGCCGGCCAGGTCGGAGCCGGCGGACGGCTCGGTCATGGCCACGGCGAGGATGGTCTCGCCACGGACGATCCCCGGCAACAGGCGGGCCTTCTGCTCGGCGCTACCGTATTCGGCGATGTACGGCCCGCACAACGCCGAGTGCAGCGGGATCATGAAGCCCGGCTCGTTGATCCGCGCCAGCTCCTCGCACATGATCTGCTCGTAGCGGAAGTCCTTGAGCCCGGCGCCACCGTACTCCTCGTCCGCCCAGGGCAGCAGGAAGCCCATCTCCCCCGCCTTCCTCCAGACAGCGCGGTCGACCACCCCGGCCTCTTCCCAGGCGTCCTGGTGCGGCACCACCTCTTTGTCGAGAAAGGCGCGGAAGGCATCGCGGAACAGGTTGTGTTCGGTCTCGAAGATCTGCCGTTGCATGTACGGGGACTCCCTGCGGTCAGTGGTTCCGCAGGGTAGGCGGCGCCGGCCGGCGCCCTCAATGACGCGAGCGCTCAGGCTCGGTTGACCGAATCGGTCAGCTACCAGTCCATGCTCGCCGGCTGCACGCCCGGGTGGGACGGGAACAGCGGCAGCACCTCCTCGGCCAGTTCCTGGATGACTTCCGCTGCCGGCCTGGCGGAGAACTGGATGCCCAGGGCGGCATGGTTGACGCCCGCCGCACGCCATTCGCCGAGCAGCTCGATCAGGCCGTTGCGCCCGGTGCGCAGGACGTAGCCGCCGTGCAACGGCGTACGCGGATACGCCGGGTCGTCCACCAGGTCCAGCCATTCGTTGGTCATGTGCGGGCGGAACCCGCCGTCCGCGATGGACATCCTCCAGGCGCGGATCTTCCCGGCCAGGCGACGTGGCCCGGACGCATCGACAGTCGACTCCGGATAGGTCAGCCAGCCATCCGCCTGGCGTGCCAGCCAGTCCGCCGGCTGCCGCGCGGAGCCGGTGACGACCAGCGGGATGGCGCCGGCCGGCGGACGCGGCAACAGTTCGGCGTCGTCCAGCGTACCGAGCGGCGAGGCGACGTGCCGGCAGCCGTGCAGCAGTTGGCGCAGGTAGTCCAGGCCCTGGGCGAACCGCTCGCCGCGCTGCGCATGCTCCAACCCGTAGGCGGGGAACTCCACCGGCCGGTCGCCGGAGGCGAGGCCCAGCACCAGGCGTCCGCCGGACAACCGGTCGACGCTCGCCGCGGCCTTGGCCAGGTCGACCGGTTGGCGCAGGGCAAGCACCGCGCTGCCGGTGGCCAGGGCGATACGGCGGGTCCGCGCGGCCAGATAGCCAAGGTAGGTGAACGGGTCGAACACTTGTCCGGCATCGCCGAAGCGTGGGTCGAACAGCGGTACGTCGCGTACCCAGACGGCGGCGAATCCCAGTCGATCGATTTCTTCGACCAACCGCGCCTGGCCCAGCAGCACCCGCATGTCGCCCTGGTAGAAACGCAACGGCAGGAACAGGCCCAGGGTCAGCGCGTCTGCGGCGAACATGCGCCGATAGCCAGGGTGCCCGACGAAGGCCGGCGCCGAGGCGCCTTGCAGCAGGGCGCTCATGGACCCACCGCCGGTTCCGGCAGGAGGATCCCGCGCTGCACCGCAGGCCGCAGGGCCATGCGCCGGTGCCAGTCGTCCAGGTGGCGATAATGGCTGAAGTCGAAGTCGACGATCCGCGCCGTATGGGTCCAGCCGAAGGTGGCGATATCGGCGATGGAGTATTGCTCACCGGCCAGCCAGGGCCGTCCGGCCAGGCGCTGGTCGAGGGTGGCGAAAACCTCCTCGGAGAGCCGCCGATAGCGTTCGATGGCCGGCGGGTACCGCTCTTCGGCGAAGATCTCGAAATGCACGCGCTGGCCGAGGATGGGGCCCATGCTGGAAGCATGGAAAGTCAGCCAGGTCAGGGCCTCCCAGCGTTCCCGGGGGGCGTCGGGAAGCAACCGCCCGCTGGTCTCCGCCAGGTACTGCAGGATCGCCGCCGACTCGAACAGGGTGATGCCGGCGGCCCGGTCTACCAGCACCGGTATCCGGCCATGTGGATTCAGGCGCAGGAATTCCGGGCGGCGTTGCTCGCCATGGTCGATGCGAACGTGGTGCAGTGCGTAGGGCAGCCCCAGTTCCTCGAGGGCGATGGTGATCTTGAATCCGTTGGGTGAACTGTCGCTGTAGAGCTGGAGGGAAGGCATGGCAAGTATCCTTGCAGCGCTGGACTATCCGGCGCCTGGGCGATGGGGGCGGCGCCGACCGGGGAAACCGCCTCGGCCGCTTCCCGCACACCGAAGAAAGCAGCTAGGCTAAAGTCTCTCGTTTCGCCACACATGCTGAAGCCCGGGTCGGCGGATGAAAAACGATCCTTTCTACAACCTGTTTATAGAAAAACTGAATTCATGGGTGCCGTCCTCCCGCTCCTCGCGCTACGTGCTTTCGTCGAAACCGCCCGCCATGGCAATCTCACCCGCGCGGCCGCGGCCATGGGCGTCACTCCCGGCGCGGTAAGCCAGCAGCTCAGGGCTCTGCAGGCGCGCACCGGCGTCGTCCTGTTCCAGCGCTTCAGCCATGGCATGCGCCTGACGCCGGAGGGCGAGCAGGTCTATCCCGGCCTCCGCCAGGCCTTCGAGCAGATCACCGCGAGCCTTGCCCAGCTGGAGGCGATCAATGCCCGCCAGACCCTCACGGTCAGCACCGAGCCCTCCTTCGCCGCCACATGGCTGGTGCCGCGCCTCGGTCAATTCAGCGCGTCGCACCCGCAGGTGGAAGTCCGCGTGGAGGCTACGGCACTGCTCGCCGACCTGCGCCGGGAACGAATCGACGTCGCCATCCGCCACGGGCTCGGCGACTACCCCGGACTCGACGTGCAGGCGCTGATGGCCCCGCCGCTGATCCCGGTGGCCAGCCCGCGTCTGCTGGCGGAAGGCCCTGAGATCCGCGAAGCGATCGATTGCCTGGCCTACCCGCTGTTGCAGGAGTCGGAGCGCAATGACTGGCGCCTGTGGCTGCGGGCGATGGGGGTGGAGGACGACCCGCGCAGCGAGAGAGGTCCGGCTTTCGCCGACGACCTGCTGCTGGTTCGCGCCGCCGAGGCCGGCCAGGGTATCGCGCTGGTACGGGAGATCCATGCCCGCGCCGAGATCGCCAGCGGCCGCCTGGCGGTCGCCCTCGAGCGGCCCTGGCCGAGCCGCTTCGCCTATTACGCGGTGAGCCTGCCAGGAGCGGCGCAACGAGCGCCCCTCTCGCTGTTCCTCGCCTGGCTGCGCGAGCAGGCCTCCGCCGAGGCATAAAAAAACCCGCCACGAGGGCGGGTTCGAAGGGCGGCAGGGAGCTCTTCACTTCCCCCTGCCGAACAGGTTTGAGCTTAGACCGCTTCGCGGCCGCCCACCGGAATATCGCTGGCAGGCGACGAAGCGTTGCCCTCGCCGGCCAGTTCGCGCTGCAAGGTGCCCTCGTCGAGCTGCTTGCACCACTTGGAAACCACTACCGTGGCCACGCCGTTGCCGACCAGGTTGGTCAGCGCGCGGGCTTCGGACATGAAGCGGTCGATGCCGAGGATCAGCGCCAGGCCGGCGACCGGCAGGTGGCCGACGGCGGAAAGGGTCGCGGCGAGCACGATGAAGCCGCTGCCGGTGACGCCGGCGGCGCCCTTGGAAGCGATCAGCAGCACCAGCAGCAGGGTGATCTGGTGGGTGATGTCCATTGGCGTATCGGTGGCCTGGGCGATGAACACCGCGGCCATGGTCAGGTAGATCGAGGTGCCGTCGAGGTTGAAGGAGTAACCGGTGGGAATCACCAGGCCGACCACCGACTTGTTGCAGCCGAGCTTCTCCATCTTGTCGATCATCCGCGGCAGGGCCGACTCGGAAGACGAGGTGCCCAGCACGATCAGCAGCTCCTCGCGGATGTACCTGATGAAGCGCAGGATGCTGAAGCCGTGGGCGCGGGCGATGCCGCCGAGGACGATGAGCACGAACAGGATGCAGGTGATGTAGAAGCACAGCATCAGTTGGCCGAGCTGCACCAGCGAACCCACGCCGTAGGCGCCGATGGTGAAGGCCATGGCGCCGAACGCGCCGATCGGGGCGACCTTCATGATCACGTTGATGATGTTGAACATCACGTGGGAGACGCGCTCGATGAACTCGAACACCGGCTTGCCGTAGCTGCCCAGGCGATGCAGGGCGTAGCCGAAGAGCACGGAGAAGAACAGGACCTGGAGGATGTCGCCGTTGGCGAACGCGCCGACCACGGTGCCGGGGATCACGTTCATCAGGAAGTCGACGGTGCTCTGCTTCTCGCCGGCAGCGGCGTAGGCAGCGATCTTGCTGGTGTCGAGGGTGTTCGGGTCGACGTGCATGCCGGCGCCCGGCTGGACCACGTTGACCACTACCAGGCCGATGATCAGGGCCACGGTGGAGACGACCTCGAAGTACAGCAGCGCCATGCCGCCGGTCTTGCCGACCGACTTCATGCTCTGCATGCCGGCGATGCCGGTGACCACGGTGCAGAAGATGATCGGCGCGATGGCCATCTTGATCAGCTTGACGAAGCCGTCGCCGAACGGCTTCATCGCCACCGCCGTTTCCGGGTACCAGTGGCCGAGCGCGATACCGATGGCGATGGCGACCAGAACCTGCACGTACAGGCTCTTGTAGAAGGGTTGTTTGGTCATGGGCAGAGTCCTCACGGGGGCGCTTCGCCAGTTCCCTGGAACGCGCTCACCGGTAGCGTTACCCCCCTTGCTGGGGAGATTTTTTGTCGTGAACCGCCGCGGCGGAACCTTGCCCAGGCATTGCAGAGGCTGTGCCAGGATGCTCTTTATCTAAATAAAATCCTTATATATCAACAAGTTAAATAATAAATGAAAATTGCATAGCGGGCTAAGCGTGGCGGATTACCGCCCGGCGGGCCGGCTGTGCCGCGCGAGCATGGCGGGAGTCCGCCACCACCCTTGTCGTCTTCCGGGTGGCGCCCTACCATCGCCGTTCCAACAACAAGGACGCCGCCATGCGTGAGCGCACCATCGCCAGCCATTTCGTCCGCGCCGCGTTGCGCGGGGCCACGCGCCAAGGCCTGGACGGCCCCGCCCTGCTGCGTCGCGCCGGCATCCAGCCGGCCCTGCTGGACGAACCGCGGGCACGCATCGCGCCGGAGCAGTTCACCCGCCTGATGCAGTTGCTCTGGGAAGTGCTGGACGACGAATACATGGGCTTCGGCGAAGTCCGCAGCAAGCGCGGCACCTTCGCCATGATGTGCCACACCCTGATTCATTGCCGGACCCTGGAAAAGGCCCTGCAGCGCGGCGAACTGTTCTACGGCCTGTTCCCCCAGGCGCCGCTGATCCACCTGCGGCGCGACGGCGACCTGGTGCGCCTGAGCCTCGAGGAACGCCACCTGTCGGACCCGGATCACTTCCTCGCCGAAAGCCTGCTGGTGATCTGGCACCGCCTCGCCAGTTGGCTGATCGGCCAGCGCATCCGCCTGGAGGAAGCCACCTTCAGCTACCCGGCGCCGGACCACCAGGCCGAGTACGACCTGCTGTTTCCCTGCCCCCGGCGGTTTTCCGCCGGCTGCACCAGCCTGCTGTTCGCCGCCCGCTACCTGGGCATGCCGCTGCTGCAGGACGAACGCACCCTCAAGCAGTTCCTCCAGCACTCTCCCGCCGACCTGCTGGCGCGCCCGGACGGCGGCGACAGCCTGACCAGCCAGATCCGCCGCCTGCTCGGCCGCGACTGCCGGCGCTGGCCAGACCTCGACCAGGTCGCCCGCCAACTGCACATGAGTTCGCAGACCCTGCGACGCCACCTGCGCGAGGAAGGCGGCAGCTTCCAGCAACTCAAGGACCACCTGCGCCGCGACCTGGCGATCTACCACCTGGGTCGGGACGAGCTATCGATCCAGGACATCGCCGAGCAGCTCGGCTTTTCCGAGCCCTCGGCCTTCCATCGCGCGTTCAAGAAGTGGACCGGCCTCACCCCCGGCGCGTACCGGCACCAGGCGGAAGCCT
Organism: Pseudomonas sp. PS1(2021); assembly: GCF_020405165.1. Classification (NCBI taxonomy): domain Bacteria; kingdom Pseudomonadati; phylum Pseudomonadota; class Gammaproteobacteria; order Pseudomonadales; family Pseudomonadaceae; genus Pseudomonas; species Pseudomonas sp. PS1(2021). The sequence continues at coordinate 3,364,208 of NZ_CP084484.1, forward strand.
GAAGCTCAGCCCAGCTCCTGGCGACGAAGCCCGCTGCGCAGTTGGTCGAGCACCGTGGCGAACGGCTGCGGCCGACCGACCGCGTAGCCCTGGGCGAAATCCACCCCGAGGCGCGCCAGGTGATCGAGGATTTCCCGGCTCTCGACGAACTCGGCCACGGTCACCGCGCCCAGGCGGTGGGCGATCTGGTTGATGGAGTCGACGATGGCCTGGTCCACCGGGCTCTTGTCCAGGTTGCGGACGAAGCTGCCGTCGATCTTGATCACGTCGACGACAAAATTCTTCAGGTAATTGAAGGAACTCAGGCCGGAGCCGAAGTCGTCCAGCGCCACCTTGCAGCCGAGGTCGCGCAGCTTGGCGACGATCCGCGAAGCCACCGACAACTGGTTCATCAACGCCGTCTCGGTCAGCTCGAAGTACAGGCGCTCCGGCCTCAGCGGCGAGTGTTCGATGCGATCCAGCAGGTAAGGCAGGAACAGCGGGTCGTTGAGCGAGTTGCCGGACAGGTTGATGCCGATGCTCAGGCCCTCCACCGCGGCGATCCGCGCGCCGAAGTTGATCAGCGCCTCGTTGATCACCCAGCGGTCGATGCTGGCCATCAGGTTGAAGCGCTCGGCGGCCGGGATGAAGGCGCCCGGCGGAGTCATCTGGCCATCCGGATCGTACAGTCGCAGCAGCAGCTCGTAGTGCCGGTCGCCGTCGCGGCGGGGGCCGACCGGGACGATCTCCTGCGCCTGCAACTGGAAGCGGTCGTTCTCCAGGGCCTCGCGCAGCCCGCTGGCGAGGAGTATGTCGCGGTGCTGGCGCTCCACTTCCTCATGGCCGAACTGGTACACCGAAACCCGGTTGCGCCCGGCATGCTTGGCCGCGTAGCAGGCCACGTCGGCCTGGCTCATCAGTTCGCTGGTGCTGCGCGAGGTGGCGGTAAGGGCGGTGATACCGATGCTCGCGCCCACGTCGTAGAGCCGCCCTTCCCAGGGGAAGCGCACCGAGCAGATCTGCTCGATGAGCTTGCTCGCCACCTGCTCCGCCTCCGCCAGGTCGCAATCGAACAGCAGCAGGCCGAACTCATCGCCGCCCAGCCGCGCCAGGGTGTCGGAGGCGCGGGTGCGGTCGGCGAGAATCCGGCTCAGCTCGCGCAGCAGCATGTCGCCCGCCGCGTGCCCGGCGGAATCGTTGACCACCTTGAAGCGGTCGAGGTCGATGAAGCACAGCGCATGCTGGGTCGCCCGCTCCTGGGCGTTGGCCAGGGCGCGTTGCAGCTCCTCCTCGAACTTGGTGCGGTTGAACAGCCCGGTGAGGGCATCGTGGGAGGCGTGATAGCTCAGCTCGCGCTGCATCGCCCGGGCCTTGGTGACGTTCTGGAACACCAGCACGGTGCCGATGATCTCGCCATCGCGGGTGCGCACCGGCGCCGCGCAATTCTGGATATCGTGCTGCTCGCCCTTGCGGCTGATCAGCGTGGCGCCGTCCTCCAGGTAGAACACCCGGGTGTTCTGCAGGCAGCGTCGCACCGGGCTTTCCAGGGCCTCGCCGGTGTCGCTGTCGAGCACGTTGAAGACCAGTTCGTGGGGCGCGCCGATGGCGTCCTGCAAGGTCCAGCCGGTCATCGCCTCGGCCACCGGGTTCATGAAGGTCACGCGGCCGCCGGCGTCGGTGGTCAAGACGGCATCGCCGATGGAATACAGGGTCACCTGCAGGCGTTCCTTTTCCTCGTGCAGGGTTTCCGCCAGGGTGCGGATCTCGGTGATGTCGCTGTTGATGCCGATCATCCGCACCGGACGGTTGTCCTCGTCGCGCGTCAGCGTGGCGATCGCCCGCAGGTGGCGAACCTCGCGGTTGGGGCGGACGATACGGAACTCGCAGTCGAATTTCTGCAACCCGCTGACGGCGCGCTCCAGCTCGCGCAGCACGCGGTCGTGATCCTCGGCATGCAGGCTCGCCTTCCACTGCTCCACCGTGGTCTCCCCGGGACCGCTGCGGATGCCGTACAGGTCGAACATGCGGAAATCCCAGTGCAGGCGGTTGCGCGCCAGGTCCCACTCCCAGATGCCGATCTGCCCGGCGTCGGTGGCCAGCTTGATCCGTTCGGCGAGGCGCTCGCGCTCCAGCTCGGCACGCTTGCGACTGTCGATATCCTCCACCTGGGTGACGAAGTACTGGGCGACTCCCTCCTCGTCGCGCACCAGCGACACGCTGATGCGCGCCCAGAAGGTTTCGCCGTCCTGGCGCAGGTAGCGCTTCTCCATCTGGTAGGAGTTGATACGCCCGGCGAGCAGGTCGCGCACCAGGTCGAGGTCCAGTTCCAGGTCGTCCACATAGGTGATCTCCTGGAACGACAGCTCGCCCAGGCGTTCGGCGGAATAGCCGAGCATCCGGCACAGCGCCTCGTTGACCTTGAACAGCCGCCCCTCCAGCGACACCAGGGCCATGCCGATCGCCGAGAATTCCATGGCGCCGCGGAACTGCGCCTCGCCGATGGCCACCTGATGCTGCTCGCGGCGGCTGCGCTCCATGATCACCGAGACCAGGAAGGCGGGAATGAGGGTCAAGGCCATCGGCAGGTACAGCAGCGGCTCGCCGAAACGTTGCTGGGACGACTCGGGGACGAACACGCCGAGGGCGATCAGCACGGCGATGAAACAGGTGTTCAGGCAACCGATCAGCGCGGTACCGAACACGCTGGTGCTGGCGGCGGCCACCAGCAGCGGCAGGAGCACGTAGATGAAGGCGTAGGGCAGGCGCGTCAGGGCCACGAAGCTGATCACCAGGGTCACCAGCAGGAGCATCGCGTTGTCCACTCCCGCCCGCCCCGACAGAGCGTGACGCCAGGCCGCCAGGTTGCTGGCCATGCATAACGGCAGCAGCGCGAGCATGCCCATCGCATCGCCCACGTACCAGCGCGCCCACATTTCCGGGAAACGCCCCATGCCGAAGACGCTGACCAGCACCGCGCCCACCGAGGCGCCGAGCAAGGGCGGAATCAGCGCGCCGGCCCAGAGCACGCGAACCGCCGAATGCAGGTTGAATTCGAAGTCCTCGCGCACCCGGTTGATGCGTAACAGCATCGCGGCGAAGATCGCTTCGCTCAGGTTGGCCGGCAGGAACGCCGCGCTCATCCACAGGCTGTCGCCATACAGGCGGTTGGCCGCCAGGTTGGCCACGGCGGAGCAGAGCAGGATCGCCGGCCACTGGCGCAGCGGCGCGCGCAGCAGGGCGGCGGTGAGGATCGCGTTGGGCAGCCAGATCGCAGCGATGGTGGCGGGCTGGCGCGACAGGTAGATGCAGGCCAGGGCGGCGAGAAAGAACAGCACACCGGCCTGGATGCCCGCCCACAAGCCCCTGTCGTCGGTTTTGCCACTGAACATCCGCTCGAATCCCCGGTACCTGCGTCAAAGGAACTGCGCCAGCCGAACAGACTTCAGCGTAGCGCGGAAACACCTCAGACGTAGGTAACGGCCGCCAAGTCTCAGACTGTAGCGAAACGTATGCGGAAGCAGGCGCCGCCCAGCTCGGAATCGTCCAGGCTCAGTTCGCCGTCGTAGCTCTCGATGATGTCCAGCGCCACGGCCAGGCCGATGCCCTGCCCCGGGTGCTGGGTATCGGCGCGCTCGCCGCGGCGGATGATTCGTGCGCGCTGTTCGGCAGGCACTCCGGGACCGTCGTCCTCGACCCACAGCTCCGAGTAACCCGGCCCCAGCCGGGCGCCCACGCGGACCCGGCCCAGGCACAGGCGATAGGCGTTCTCCAGCAGGTTGCCGAGCAGTTCCAGCAGCGCGCCGCGCTCCACCGGCACGCTGAAGGACGGCGAGAAGTCCCGCTGCAGGCTTACCCGCTTGTCGCGATAGACCTTGTCCAGCGCGTCGCACAGGGTCTCCACCAGCGGCGCCAGTTGCTCGCGATGGCGTACCAGGCCGCTCTTGCGCAGGCTGGCGCGCTGCAACTGATAGCCTATCTGCTGGCTCATGCGCTCGATCTGGCCCTGTAGCACCCGCACCTGCTCGCGGTTGCCGGGCTCCTCGGCGAGCTGGTCGCCGACCCCCTGCAAGACCGCCAGCGGCGTCTTCAGACTGTGCGCCAGGTCGCCGAGGGAGTGGCGGTAGCGCTCGCGCTGCTTGTGCTCGCTGCGCAACAGGCGGTTCAGCGAGTGGGTCAGGCGCAGCAGCTCGCGCGGATGCTCCTCGCTCAGGCTCTCGCGCTCGCCGGATTCGATCTGGTCCAGCTCGGAACTCAACCCGCGCATCGCCCGGAAGCCCCAGGTCAGACCCAGCCAGAGCAGCCCGAGCAAGACCAGCAGGGCGCCGCCGAGCCACAGGTAGAGCTGCTCGCGGAACCCCTTGAGCAGGCTCTCGAACTCGCTGACCGATTGCATGGTGACGATGCTGTAGGCCGCCTGCTTGCCGCGCAGCAGGTCGATCTCGACGTCGAACACGAAGAACTCCTCGCCCTTCGCATCGCGGGTGGTGTGGAATTCGTTGCCGCGGCCGTCGTAGCGCGGCGTGTAGTTGATCGACTCGTCGGCCGCCGAGGTGGAGCGCCAGAGCAGATCGCCATTCTGGTCGTAGATATAGCCGAGGACCTTGGCCTCCGGCAGGTTGAACTCCTCCACCGGCAGGTGCTCGGGCATCACCAGGCGGCCCTTCTCCACCCGCGCCGCCGAGACCAGGGTCGCCACGTCGGCGGCCAGGCGCTGCTCGATGGTGTTCTCCAGGGCGATGCCGAAGGCCCGCTGCAGGGCCGGCAGCAGCGCCAGCATGAACAGCACCGCCAGGGCGGCGGCGCCGAGCATCAGACGGATGCGCAGGGAACGGATCACCGGCAGCGCTCGGTGAACAGGTAGCCCTGGCCGCGCACCGTATCGATCGGCTTGAAGCCGCCGCAGGCCTCCAGCTTGCGCCGCAGGCGGCCGACCAGCACCTCGATGACGTTGGCGTCGCGCTCCTCGTCGTCGGGATAGAGCTGTTCCATCAGGCGTTCCTTGGCCACCACCTGCTGGTGATGCCGCATGAGGTATTCGAGGATGCGGTATTCGTAGGCGGTCAGCGCCACCGGTTGCTCCTCGACCAGCGCCTGCTTGCGGTTCAGGTCGAGGACCAGGGGGCCGGCCTCGATGGTCGACTGGACGAACCCCGAGGAGCGTCGCAGCAACGCGTTCAGGCGCGCTTCCAGTTCCTCGAACTGGAACGGCTTGACCACGTAGTCGTCGGCCCCGGCGGCCAGGCCTTCGACCTTGTCCTGCCAGTTGCCGCGGGCGGTGAGGATCAGGATCGGGAAGGACTTGCCCTGCGAACGCAGCTCGCGGATCAGGTCCAGGCCGCTCATGCCCGGCAGGCCGAGGTCGATCACCGCCAGGTCGTGGTGGTATTCGCTGACCCGGTAGAGGGCTTCCTCGGCATCCGGTACCGCGTCCACCACGTGCCCCTGTTCACCCAGGCGGGTATAGAGGTGGTGGCGCAACAGCGCCTCGTCTTCCACTACCAGCAGTTTCATGAGGTTCCTCCGGATGAGATGCGGCCGGACCTTCCGGCCCGGCCATCGAAGCATGCCCTCGCGGGCGCTGCGCGGTCATTTAGAACTTGTAGTTGGCGCCCAGGTAGAATTGCGAGCTGCTGTGCAGGTCCAGGGAGCCCAGCTTGTTGCCGCCATGCGGGGTCATCTCGGTGCTGGCGTTGGTGCGCAGGTAACGATAGCCGCCTTCGATCGAGGCATTCTTGCTCAGCTCCTGCAGGATACCGGCCTGCAGCCCGGCAGCGTAGCCGACATCGCTGTCGCGCTTGAAGCCCTTGCCGTCCTGTTCCAGCTTGACCAGGCCGAGGGTGGCACCGCCGAACAGCTTGGTGTTGTTGTCGCCGATCGGCAGGAAGGCGTCGTAGCTGCCGAGCAGGTTCTGCTGGCGCAGCTTGTTGCCGCTGCTGGTGTCGGAGATGTTCTCGTAGGTCGCGTAGTAGCGGCCCTGCTCGAACTGCTGGCCGGCGCGGATGCCCCAGGTGCCGGTGTTGTCGATCACCTTGTCGAGGTTCGGGCTGTTCAGGTTGCGGTTCAGCGACTTGGATTTCTGGATGTTGTTGCTGGTCTCGCCCCAGGTCAGGCCGACGAAGTTGTCGGCGGCCTGGACGCCGGCGGCGGAACCCAGCAGGGCGGTGGCGATGAAGAGAGTCTTGAGTGCTTTCATGGTGTTTCTCCGTTCTGCGAGAGTCGTGTCGTTCACGGCTTGCAGAGTACGGACAGGGTACTGAACCGCCCCTGAACGCTTGCTGAACCCGGGCTGAACGACTCGCGTTTGCCGGCGAACGCTCTGTTTCCAGGCTGCCGCGCGCCGGCTCGGCGAGGTTTTTGCCCGTACTGCAAGTAGGGTCTAGGCTTTCTACAGTCGCCTGCACAGAGGCTGGGCCAATGAACGAACAACCCGACCAGGGACGCGTCAAGGGCATGGAAGCCAGGCTCTTCCTGTTTCTCGTGATCTGCCTGTTCCCGCTGCTGTCCGTCGCACTGGTCGGCGGCTTCGGTTTCTGCGTCTGGATGTACCAGCTACTGGCCGGCCCGCCCGGGCCGCCGGCCTGAGGTCGGGTATGAGCAGTCGCCGAGAGCTGTTCCGCCGCCTCGGCGGGCACCCGCCGACGCGTCGCCCGCCGTGGACCGCCGCCGACTTCGCCGCAGGCTGCACAGGCTGCGCCGGCTGCGTCGAGGCCTGCCCGGAAGGCGTGCTGAAGCTCGGCGCCGGTCGGCTCGTCGAACTCGACCTCTCCAGCGCCGGCTGCACGCTGTGCGGGGAATGCGCCAGCCGCTGCGAGGCCGGCCTGTTCGATGGCGCGCGCCCGGCCTTCCCCTGGATCGCCACGATCGGCGAAGCCTGCCTGGCCCTGGCCGGGATCCACTGCCGCAGTTGCCAGGACGCCTGCGAACCCGCCGCGATCCGCTTCCGCCCGGCCCCCGGCGGCGTCGCCCTGGCCGAGCTGGACAGCCAGCGCTGCAACGGCTGCGGCGCCTGCCTGGCGCCCTGTCCGAGCCAGGCCATCCAACTGCGCGCGCTATCCACCAAGGAGTCTCCACGACATGCCTGAAGCCCTGCAGATCGCCAGCCTCATCCTGCATTGCCGACCCGAGCGACTGCCGGCGGTGAAGGCCAACCTGGCGCTGCTCGACGGCCTGGAGATCTACCAGGAAAGCCCGCAGGGCAAGCTGATCCTGGTGCTGGAAGCCGAACGCGAAGAACAGATTCTCGACACCCTGGGCCAGTTGCAGAACCTGCCAGGAGTGCTCAACGCCGTGCTGGTCTACCACGAGATCCTGCACGACGACGATAGCAACGACGCGGCGGCCATGACCGACCGCGCGATACCGTGCTCGCCCGAGGAGACAATCGATGAACCTCACCCGTCGTGAATTCGCCAAGGCCAACGCCGCCGCCATCGCCGCGGCGGCGGCCGGCCTGCCGATCCTGGTCCGCGCCAGCAACCTGGTGACCGAGGCGGACGTCACCAGCCTGGTCTGGAACAAGGCCCCCTGCCGCTTCTGCGGCACCGGTTGCAGCGTGATGGTCGCCACCCGCGACGGCCAGGTGGTGGCCACCCATGGCGACATCAAGGCCGAGGTCAACCGCGGGATCAACTGCGTGAAGGGCTACTTCCTGTCGAAGATCATGTACGGCAGCGACCGCCTGACCCGCCCGCTGCTGCGCATGAAGGACGGCAAGTTCGACAAGCAGGGCGAGTTCCAGCCGATCAGTTGGGAACAGGCCTTCGACATCATGGCCGAGAAGTTCAAGGCCGCGCTCAAGGCCAAGGGACCGGAGTCGGTCGGCATGTTCGGCTCCGGCCAGTGGACGGTCTGGGAAGGCTATGCGGCGAACAAGCTGTTCAAGGCCGGCCTGCGCAGCAACAACATCGACCCCAACGCCCGCCACTGCATGGCCTCGGCGGTGATGGGCTTCATGCGCAGCTTCGGCATGGACGAGCCGATGGGCTGCTACGACGACATCGAGGCCACCGACAGCTTCGTCCTCTGGGGCTCGAACATGGCCGAGATGCACCCGGTGCTCTGGTCGCGGGTCACCGACCGCCGGCTCAGCGCGCCGCAGGTCAAGGTCGCGGTGCTGTCCACCTTCGAGCACCGCAGCTTCGAGCTGGCCGACCTGCCCATGGTGTTCAAGCCGCAGACCGACCTGATCATCCTCAACTACATCGCCAACCACATCATCGAGAGCGGCGCGGTGAACCGCGACTTCGTCGAGCGCCACGTGCGCTTCGCCCATGGCGCCGAGGACATCGGCTACGGCCTGCGCCCGGACGACCCGCTGGAGAAGAAGGCGAAGAACGCCGACAAGGCCAACACCTGGAGCGACATCGACTTCAAGGCCTTCGCCGAGTTCGTCAAGCCCTATACCCTGGAGCGCACCGCGCGCGAAAGCGGCGTGCCGGCCGAGCGGCTGAAGGCCCTCGCCGAACTCTACGCCGACCCCAAGCGCAAGGTGGTGTCGTTCTGGACCATGGGCTTCAACCAGCACACCCGCGGGGTCTGGGCGAACAACCTGATCTACAACATCCACCTGCTCACCGGGAAGATCAGCGAACCGGGCAACAGCCCCTTCTCGCTCACCGGCCAGCCCTCGGCCTGCGGCACCGCGCGCGAGGTCGGCACCTTCTCCCACCGGCTCCCCGCCGACCTGGTGGTGACCAACCCGAAGCACCGGGAAACCGCGGAGAAGATCTGGAAGGTGCCGGCCGGCACCATCCAGGAGAAGGTCGGCTTCCACGCCGTGCAGCAGAGCCGGATGCTCAAGGACGGCGTGCTCAACGTCTACTGGACCCAGGTCAGCAACAACATGCAGGCCAGTCCCAACGTGATGCAGGAAGTGCTGCCCGGCTGGCGCAACCCGGACAACTTCGTGATCGTCTCCGACGTCTACCCCACCGTCTCGGCCCAGGCCGCCGACCTGATCCTGCCCAGCGCCATGTGGGTGGAGAAGGAAGGCGCCTTCGGCAATGCCGAGCGCCGCACGCAGTTCTGGCACCAGTTGGTGAAGGCACCGGGCGAGGCGAAGTCCGACCTCTGGCAGCTGGTGGAATTCTCCAAGCGCTTCACCACCGACGAGGTCTGGCCCGCGGAACTGCTGGCGAAGGCCCCCGAGCTGAAGGGCAAGACCCTCTACGACGTGCTGTTCCGCAACGGCCAGGTCGACCGCTTCCCGGCCAGCGACCTGGCCAAGGGCTACGCCAACGACGAGGTCGACGCATTCGGCTTCTATATCCAGAAGGGTCTGTTCGAGGAATACGCCGCCTTCGGTCGCGGCCACGGCCACGACCTCGCCCCCTTCGACGCCTACCACGAGGCGCGCGGCCTGCGCTGGCCGGTGGTGGACGGCAAGGAGACCCGCTGGCGCTACCGCGAGGGCTACGACCCCTACGTGAGCAAGGGCAGTGGCGTGCAGTTCTATGGCTATCCGGACAAGAAGGCGATTGTCTTCGCCCTGCCCTACGAGCCGCCGGCCGAGGCGCCGGACCAGGACTACCCGTTCTGGCTCGCCACCGGCCGGGTGCTCGAACACTGGCACACCGGGAGCATGACCGCGCGGGTCCCGGAGCTGTACAAGGCGGTGCCCGACGCGCTGGTCTACATGCACCCGGAGGATGCGCGCCAGCTCAAGCTGCGCCGCGGCAGCGAGGTCAAGGTGGTGAGCCGGCGCGGCGAGATCCGCGCGCGGGTCGAGACCCGCGGGCGCAACAAGCCGCCCCAGGGGCTGGTGTTCGTGCCGTTCTTCGACGCCAACAAGCTGATCAACAAGGTCACCCTGGACGCCACCGACCCGATTTCCAAGCAGACCGACTACAAGAAGTGCGCCGTTCGCATCGAACTGCTCAACCTGGCCTGAGGAGCGCGCCATGAAACCTCTGCTGACTGCCCTGCTCCTCGTCCTGCTCGGCGCCCCCGCGGCCTTCGCCGCCGACCTCGGCTACCCGCTGGACGCGCCCGCCCCCGACGGCCGCCGCCCCGGCGGCACGCTGGCCGAAAGCCGCCCCGCGCCGCCGCTGGCGGCCGAGGAAAACAAGGACCTGAAACGCGAGCGCAACTACCCCGAGCAGCCGCCGACCATTCCCCACAGCATCGTCGGCTATCGCATCGACAAGGACAGCAACAAGTGCCTGTCCTGCCACAGCCGCGCCAACAGCGCGCGAACCCAGGCGGTGATGATCAGCATCACCCACTACATGGACCGCGACGGCCAGCCGCTGGCCGCCGTCTCGCCGCGCCGCTACTTCTGCGTGCAGTGCCATGTGCCGCAACAGGACGTAAAGCCGCTGGTCGACAACCGCTTCGAGAACATCGACCAGATCCTCGAGAAAGAAGCCGCCAATGCGGCGCGCAAACCCTGAGGGAGGCCGCATGAAAGCACTCATCGCCTGGCTGGCCGGTTACTGGCGGGTCCTGCGTCGTCCCAGCGTGCATTTCAGCCTGGGCTTCCTCACCCTCGGCGGCTTCATCGCCGGGATCGTCTTCTGGGGCGGCTTCAACACCGCCCTGGAGGCGACCAACACCGAGACCTTCTGCATTTCCTGCCACGAGATGCGCGACAACGTGTTCGTCGAACTCAAGGACACCATCCACTACAGCAACCGTTCCGGAGTCCGCGCCACCTGTCCCGACTGCCACGTGCCGCACAAGTGGACCGACAAGATCGCGCGCAAGATGCAGGCCTCCAAGGAGGTCTGGGGCAAGATCTTCGGCACCATCAACACCCGCGAGAAATTCCTCGATCACCGCCGCGAGCTGGCCGAGCACGAATGGGCACGACTCAAGGCCAACGATTCGCTGGAATGCCGCAACTGCCACAACTTCGAGTTCATGGACTTCACCCGGCAGAGCGTGCGCGCGCGGCAGATGCACTCCACCGCCCTGGCCAGCGGCGAAGCCACCTGCATCGACTGCCACAAGGGGATCGCCCACCACCTGCCGGACATGACCGGGGTGAAGGGCTGGTAGCGCCGCCCGCGGACCGGGCGGCGCGGCGCAATCAGGGCTGGGCGCCCTTCAGCGCCTCGAGGATCTTGCGCCCGGCGCGACCGTCGGCCGGGGTCAGGCCGAGGCGCTTCTGCTCGGCCTGGATCGCCTTGCGCGTGCTGGTGCCGATCAGCCCGTCGGCCTCGCCGATGTCGTAGCCGCGCGCCAGCAACGCCTTCTGCAATTGCTTGCGCTCGAGCCGGCTGATGCCCGGGTCGTCGGTCGGCCAGGACGCCACCAGGCCGCTGCCGCCGCGCAGGCGGTCGGAAAGCAGGGCGATGGCCAGCGCGTAGCTTTCCGCGGCGTTGTAGGAATAGATCGCATCGTAGTTGCGATAGACCAGGAAGGCCGGGCCCTGGGCCCCGGCCGGCAGGAGGATCGCGGCCTTCTCGTCGCCGCCCGGCAGCGGCTGGCCGTCGACCCGCCTCACCCCACGGGCGACCCAGGCCGACAGCGGCTGGCGCTTGCCGCGCCCGGCCAGGCTGGCGGGGAAGTCGGCCGGCACCTTCACTTCATAGCCCCACGGCTGTCCCGTGCGCCAGCCAGCCTTCTTCAGGTAGTTGGCGGTGGAACCGAGGGCATCCGGCACGCTGCCCACCAGGTCGCGGCGACCGTCGCCGTCGAAGTCCACGGCGATCCGCGCGTAGGTCGATGGCATGAACTGGGTATGGCCGAAGGCCCCGGCCCAGGAGCCGGTGATGCCGGCGTCGCGGATGTCGCCGGCCTGCAACAGCTTCAGGGTGGCGAGGAACTCGCCCTGGAAGAACGACTGGCGGCGCCCGTAGCAGGACAGGGTCGACAGCGAGGTCAGCAGCGGACGCTTGCCGAAGATCCGCCCGTAGTCGCTTTCCACGCCCCACACCGCCACCACCGTGTACTTGTCCACGCCGTAGCGCGCGGCCACCTGGTCGAGCAGCTTGTCGTGCTGGGCGAGCATCGCCTTGCCATCGCTGACCCGCTGCTCGTCCACCAGACCGGCCAGGTAGTCCCACAGCGGGGTGGTGAACTCCGGCTGCGCGTCGAGCAGGTCGAGCACGCTGAGGTCGGCCTGCAGGCCGCTGGTGAAGCGCTCATAACTGTCGGCGGAAATGCCCTGCGCCTGGGCCTTCTTCTGCAGGCCGGCGAGGCAGGAAGGGAAGCTCGAGGCGTCGGGTTGCGCCAGGGCCAGGGCGGGTAGCAGGGCCAGCGAGGAGAGAAGAAGACTGCGCATGGGGTTTCCTTGTACGGTGAACGGTCATCCATGGCACCGGCGGGCTTCCCCCGGCGCCGAAGGCCTGGTGGCCTGTACGGTTGACTCGGTGATCGGCGTTCGACTGGTCGAGTCAGCCACACGGGCCACTAGCCTACCGTCCCGCCGGGTGCGGCGCCATCTCCGCCCTGAAAGGCGGGTGAAACCTTGCTCGGGCAGACTGGCGGCGGAATACGCATGCCGGGTGTCTCGCGGCCGATCCGCCGCGTCACATCCGTGCCCGAACGCGCTGCGCCACCCGCGCGTCCGTTTTCCGGGCACTGGCCGGGCGTTCGCCGGTCCAAGCAGTGTTCCCCGCCTCCGTCCACAAGCCGGAGCCGGCCCCGACGGTCCCAGACCACCGCAGGAAAGCCGGGCGGCCGCCACCCGCCACCGCCCCGGGCTTTCCACCCTCACTACACGTTTCGGAGTACAACCTTGATCCACTGGTTGAGCGACCCGACGTTCTGGACAGCCCTGCTGCAGATCGTCGCCATCGATATCCTCCTGGGCGGCGACAACGCCGTAGTCATCGCCCTCGCCTGCCGGCACCTGCCGGCGCACCGGCGCAAGCAGGCGATCTTCGGAGGCGTCGCCGGCGCCATCCTGATCCGCATCCTGCTGCTGTTCTTCGCCCTGCACCTGCTCGACCTGCCCTACCTCAAGGTAATCGGCGCGCTCCTGCTGCTGTGGATCGGCATCAAGCTGCTGCTGCCGGAGGAGGAGAACGGCGACGACATCAAGGGCAGCACCCACCTGCTCGGCGCGATCAAGACCATCATCATCGCCGACGCGGTGATGAGCCTGGACAACGTCATCGCCCTGTCCGCCGCCTCGGCCGGGGATTTCTTCCTGGTCTCCCTGGGCGTGCTGATCAGCATCCCGATCATCGTCTGGGGCAGCCAGCTGATCCTGCGCCTGATCGACCGCTTCCCGCTGATCATCCTCTTCGGCGGCGGCCTGCTCGGCTGGATCGCCGGCGGCATGCTGCTCACCGACAGCGCCCTGAAGCCCTGGCTGGCGCCCTACGCGCAATGGGATTCCTACCTGCACTACGGTGCGGCGGCCTTCGGCGCGCTGTTCGTGATCCTCCTCGGCAGCCTCCTGGCGCGCCGCCAGTTGAAGCAGCGGCATGCCGCGCCGGCGGACGCCGCCGAAAGCGAAGGCCGCTAAGAGCAACGGGGCGCCCAGGGGCGCCCCGTCCTCTTTCTCCGGCTCAGATATTGGTGCTCGCCGGGATCCGGCTCGGCAACAGGTACTCGTAGGGCCTGCGGCGCGCCTGGTTGCGCGTGCGAATGGTCGCCTCGACCTCCTTCAGGCGTGCCTGGAAGCGCTCCAGCGGGCCGCCGCTGGCGGTCACCCGCCTGTCCGAAAACACCGGCGCGTAGGGGAACCCGGTCTGCCGGTAGTCGCCCAGGCGACCGTGGTAGACCGAACCGAGCAGGTGATAGATGTTCACCTTCTCCAGCGCCACCAGGGTCGGCGGCATCATCTTCAACCAATCGGCCTCGCTCTTGCCGCTTGGCGAGTCCGGTGCCGGCGCCGCGCTCATGGCACAGATGGCTGGTGCGTAGGTCATCATCGAAGGCTGGGGAAAATTGACCGCCGCATGCTGCGCGGAGGCAGTGAAGATCACCATGGTCAGCACCTCGACCAGTTGGCTGCGACCGGTGATCGGGCGGAACCCGGCCACCTTGCCGCTGCCGATCACTTCGCCGACCCAGGCCGCCAGTTCGACGTCACCGGTGACGTCGCCGTCGCTGGCGTAGTACACCGCCACGTAGTCGGCCGCCCACTGGCGGATCGCATTCCACACCAGCAGGCCGTCGTCGCGGTAGGGGTAGTCCGGTAACGCGGCCGGGTCGTCGACGTTCCGCGCCTTCAGGCTCTCCGGCAACATGCCGCGGTAGAAGTCGAACCCCAGCCGGTTGCCGCCGGCGGTGGCCTGGGTGTCCTGGATCGGCGCGGCGAACATCACGTCGATGAAGCCCGCGCTGGGCAACAGGATCCGCGCCGCCCCCTCGTTGATGAACAGGGTGCCCTCGAAGTGCGGGGCGAGCAGGACGTGCAGCGGATGGCTGGGCGCCAGGGTGCGCTGGGTGGCCAGGCAGAACGCCTCGCTCACCAGGTGGGTCTGGGCCAGGTGGACGAACATCTCGTGGTAGTTCTCCTCGGCGACCTGGACCACCGTCTTGGCCATCTGCCAACCCCAGTACAGATCACTCTCCGACTCCGCGGGACGCACGAACATCGGATGGGTAGCGGGGTCCTGGCCGCACTGGATGGCCACCGGCAACAGCCTCGCCCGATCCTTGCCAAGGGCGAACAGGGCGATCGGCGCATAGGCGAAGCCCGTCCCGGTGAGCAGTTTGTCCACCGCTCCCGACGGCGCCAGCTTGCCCAGCTCGGCGTAGTCCAGCAGGTACAGGCGGCGGCTGGCGGCGGCCTCCAGCAAGCTGTCGTCGGCGCCCATCACCCGGCGGAACTGCTCTTCGCCCAGCGGAAAGTTGGCCGGCAGCGCATCGACGCGGCGGATCAGCAGCGGATTAGGCCCGGCCACCCGCCAGTAGGCGAACGCTTCGTCGTCACGGAAGCTGTCGGCGACCTCCGGCAGGCGTAGGGTGCCGAACACCGCGCGGAAGCGATTCAGGCCGTCGCCCTGTCCACCCTGGGTAACCAGGTTGCTGGCGCTCTTGAGGATGTCGTCGACCAGCAGGCCGACCCGCGTCAGCAAGGCGATCACCCGCGTCTGCAATTCCGTGAAGCGCAGCAGCAGGCTGCCGGCCGCGGCCGGATCGTTCTTCGCCTCCTCCAGCAACGCCTCGTGGACCTGGCGCGCCGCTTCCAGGTCACCGCTGAGCCCGGCGGCGATCCGCTCGAACTGCGCGGCGGCCGACGCCGGCAACGAGGCGACGAAATTGACGATCAACTCGACGATCACCCCGGCGGTCTTCAACAGCCAGTCGACATTCGGCAACTCGCCCAGCGGCACCGAGCGGGCCATCGGCACGCCTTTGACATTGGCGAAGTTCTCGGTCCAGACATATACCAGTTTCTTGCTGGTCAATACCGCACGCCGCGCCAACTTTCCGGCCAGGTTGTCATATTGCGGCAAACTCGGCGGAATCAGGTTGTCCAGCAAACTTCGCGAGGCATCGATAGATCGCTGTTGTTCCGCCCCGAGGTATTTCAAGGGCGAAAAGAATATCGAGTCATTGGCCAGTGCGGTTCCACTCAGGGCGACACCCGACAAGAGCACACTCCTGCGTTTCATATCATCGACTCCATCAATGCATTAACCAGGAACGACTCGATGCCTGAGCATCGAATCGCTCTTTCAACAGGTTGCGATCAGCTGTAAAGCCCTTCGCCGCTTTCCTTGTTGTAATGCAACGGAACATTGTGGTTGTCGGTCCCGCCGAGAATCTTGCCGACGGTGATCGCCGCCACCGAAGGCACCTGGAAGGCCAGCAGGTCGACCAGCTCGTGGGTACGGTTGAGGCCGATGGCGCTGGCCGCGTTGCCGATGCTGGAGAACAGCGGCGAGTTCAGGAAGGAGTTGGCCGCGTAGACGCCATTGATGATGGCATCGCCCAGGAAAGTCCCGGCGCCAGAAACTTGTTCGATTTCACCCACACTTAGAACCGCCAGGGCATTCACCTGATTTTTCATGTCTGAATCTCCACGTATTCAAATGATCGAAACGAATGGTTCTCGCTGAAAACAGCAAAGAAACCTGTACGTCCGAACTTCTTCGGAACGTGGAGAAAGCAATAGCGAGAGGAAAAATCGGCAATAAGCTGACGCTTCGCACAGTTGACAGGAAAAGCCTGAAACAATAGTTATCCACAATAATTATTGACGGCGAACTTTTGACTTGCAAAGAACTACGCTGGCCAGCAGCAAGAGTGAATTTCATCCAGCCAGGCCTCGACCCATTGTGCAAACCCGGCAGGGCGTTGCGCAGAACGTGGCATTTATTCGGGGCGATCCGCCAAGGCGATTTCATGTACTGAAGTACCAGAATCAGCGGATCGTGAGACCTATTTCCCCTTGGAAAGATACGGATATTTTTTCCCGTGCCCGGTTTCCCCTCTTCCGCGCCTGCCAGATCTGGCAGTTGCAAAACGCCACGACAACGCGAAGTCCGCGGCGCAGACGCCTCGACCGCTCATTGATGGCTAACGCGCAGCTCGCTGAATGTCGCCCGCCCGCCCTCGCTGGACGGTCCGCGGTTGTCCTGCAGGTAGAGTCCGGCCTTGAAATAAAGGCCCTGGTAGGCCCACTGCGGGTCCAGTTGCTGCTCCAGGGCGCTACCATTCACCGACACGCTGAGCAATCCGCTGCGAGACACGCCGATGCGGTAGCTGAACGACTGGCCGAGAGGAATCCCGTCCATCAGCGTATAGGCCCTGGTCCCGCCATCGTCCGGCCGCTCGCGGACCAGCGCCTGGACCCGCCCCTGGTCGAGCCGCAACTGGTAGAGCAGCTTCACCAGCGGCGCGGCCTGGCCGCTATTGCTGCCATCGCTGTGGATCTGGCCGATGATCATGCGCCGGGTCGAGGGCACCGCCTCGATGCGCAGGGTCGCCTCCAGCCAGTTGTCGGCCCTGGCGTAACGCCAGTTGTAGGGCCTGCCGCTGGACAGGGTCTCGCGCAACTCGCTGCGCGGGAACTCGCTGTTGCGCGTGTGGCTGCCGTTGACCGGCACCCAGAAGCGAATGCCGTCGGCGGTGCGCTGGAAATAGTCGCTGCGGTAGTCGCGCTGCAATTGGCTGGTGGAGATGGTGATGGCCGGGCGGCCCTGGGGAATGGTCAGGTTCCAGGTACTCAGGTCAGGCATCCAGACGGTGTCCTAGCGAGGGGAAGGGACTCGCCCATAGGGTAGATGAGCGGCGCACGCTTTGCCTGGCCGAATGGCCCGCGTTTGAGCGGCGCAAGGCCGGCACCGAGGGTTTTCCCCGCGTCCCGCGCACAAGCGTCTATCTTGATCGGGGACCCTTTCACGGAGAGATGCCATGCGCCTGCTCTGCGCCCTGCTGTTCATCGCCTGCGCCGCCAGCGCCCAGGCCGCTATCCAGACCCGCGAGATGCCTTACCGGAGCGCAGACGGCACGCGCATGGTCGGCTATTTCGCCTACGACGACAGCAAGCCGGGGATCCGCCCTGGGGTCATCGTGGTCCACGAATGGTGGGGGCTCAACGACTATGCCAAACGCCGCGCCCGCGACCTCGCCGAACTCGGCTACAGCGCCCTGGCCATCGACATGTACGGCGAAGGCAAGCACACCGAGCACCCGCAGGACGCGATGGCCTTCATGCAGGCCGCGACCCGGGATGCCGACGCCGCCAAGGCGCGCTTCCTCGCCGGCCTGGAACTGCTGAAGCGGCAACCGCAGACCGATCCCAGCCAGATCGCCGCGGTCGGCTACTGCTTCGGCGGCAAGATCGTCCTCGACATGGCCCGCCAGGGCCTGCCGCTGGCCGGCGTGGCGAGCTTCCACGGCGCCCTCGGCACCGCCACCCCGGCCAGCAAGGGCAGCGTCAAGGCGAAGATCCTGGTGGAGCACGGCAGCGCCGACAGCCTGGTCCCGGCCAAGGACCTCGACGCCCTGAAACAGGAACTGAACGCCGCCGGCGCCGACTACCGGGTGGTGATCCAGGACGACGCCAAACACGGCTTCACCAACCCCGACGCCGACGCGCACAAAGGCCACGGCCTGGACATCGGCTACGACCGCCAGGCCGACCAGCGCTCCTGGGCAGACCTGCAGGCGTTCCTCAAGGACATCTTCGGGCAGGGTTGAACCCTGCGCCGACGCATAAAAAAACGGGAGTCCCCGGAGGGACTCCCGTCTTGAAAGGTCGAGACAGGACAGTATCCCGTCATCAACAAACAACCTCACCTGCATTCCACAGGAATGCGCGGCGCAGTCTGTCAAAACCGGGCCTCGCGGTCCGTTTTCCTTTGTTGCGCTTTTGCAATCTTGTGTAAGCGCCGCGTGACTGGTGGGCCACGTCGGGAACCGGCACAATGCGCGCCATGAACGACCGTCTCCCCTCCTTCTGCACCCCGCTGGACGACCGCTGGCCGCTGCCCGTCGCGCTGCCCGGCGTGCAACTGCGCAGCACCCGCTTCGACCCGGCGCTGCTGCAACCCGGCGACTTCGCCCTGGCCGGCATCCAGCCGCCGGCGAACATCCTCCGCGCGGTGGCCAAGCGCCAGGCCGAGTTTCTCGCCGGGCGCCTCTGCGCACGCGCCGCCCTGTTCGCCCTCGATGGCCGCGCCCAGACGCCGGCCGTCGGCGAGGACCGCGCACCGGTCTGGCCGGCCGCGATCAGCGGCTCGATCACCCATGGCGACCGCTGGGCCGCCGCCCTGGTGGCGGCGCGCGGTGACTGGCGCGGGCTCGGCCTGGACGTGGAAACCCTGCTCGAAGCCGAACGGGCGCGCTACCTGCATGGCGAGATCCTCACCGAAGGCGAACGCCTGCGCTTCGCCGACGACCTGGAGCGACGCACCGGCCTGCTGGTGACCCTGGCGTTCTCGCTGAAGGAAAGCCTGTTCAAGGCGCTCTATCCGCTGGTGGGCAAGCGCTTCTATTTCGAACATGCGGAACTGCTGGAATGGCGCGCCGACGGCCAGGCCCGGCTGCGCCTGCTCACCGACCTGTCGCCGGAGTGGCGCCACGGCAGCGAGCTGGACGCCCAGTTCGCCGTGCTCGACGAACGCCTGCTCAGCCTGGTGGCGGTCGGCGCCTGATCAGGCGTTCCCCGGCGTGCGCCGCGACGGCCGCAGCGCGCGGCCTTCCGCCAGGCGCTCGACGGCGCGGGCGGCGGCGACCATGCCGAAGGTGGCGGTGACCATCATCACCGCGCCGAAGCCGCCGGCGCAGTCCAGCTTCACCCCTTCGCCGACGAAACTCTTCGACTGGCACACCGTGCCGTCCGGCTTCGGGTAGCGCAGTTGTTCGCTGGAGAACACGCAGGGCACGCTGTAGGTGCGCCCCGGCGTGCGCGAGAAGTTGTAGTCGCGGCGCAGGGTGGAACGCACCTTGGCCGCCAGCGGGTCGTTGAAGGTCTTGTTCAGGTCGGCGACCTGAATCTGCGTCGGGTCGACCTGGCCACCGGCGCCGCCGGTGGTGATCACCGGGATCTTGCGCCGCTTGCACCAGGCGATCAGCGCGGCCTTGGCGGCCACGCTATCGATGCAGTCGATCAGGTAGTCGAAGTCGACGATGTACTCGGCCATGGTCTCGCGGGTGACGAAATCGGCCACCGCGTGGACCCGGCAGGCCGGGTTGATGGCCCGGATGCGCGCCGCCATCACCTCGACCTTGGCCTTGCCCACCGAGCCTTCGATGGCATGCACCTGGCGGTTGGTGTTGGTCACGCAGACATCGTCGAGGTCGAACAGGGAAATCTCGCCGACGCCGCTGCGGGCCAGCGCTTCCGCCGCCCAGGAACCGACCCCGCCGATGCCGACCACCGCGACGTGGCTATCGGCCAGGCGTTGCAGCCCCTCGCGACCGTACAACCGGCCGATACCGCCGAAGCGCTGTTCATCCACCTGCATCACCAACCACCTCTGAAACCGAATCGCGGATTGCCGCGCGCATTATAAAAAGCCGCGGCCGCCGCGTCGCCTGCGTTCTTACGGCTCGTCGCGCAGGCCGGACTAGACTTGCAACAGACCCGCCGGCTCAGCGCCTGTACACCCCGGGGGGTGCGGGGTAGCATGCGCCGCCCCGTGTTCAGCGAAACATCCGGAACCTGGTTTCATCTCTATGTCTTCACGCAAGATCGGGCTCAACCTGGTGGTCATCGTCGCCCTGGCCGCCCTCTTCACCGGCATCTGGGCCCTGTACAACCGTCCGGTCAGCGTACCGGACTGGCCGGAACGCATCTCCGGCCTCTCCTTCTCGCCGTTCCGCCTCAACCAGAACCCGCAGAGCGGCCGCTACCCCAGCGCCGAACAGATGCGCACCGACCTGGAACTGGTCGCCCGGCACACCCACAGCATCCGCACCTATTCGGTCCAGGGCGCGCTCGGCGACATCCCGGCGCTGGCCGAGGCGTTCGGCCTGCGCGTCAGCCTGGGCATCTGGCTCGGCCCGGACCTGGCCAGCAACGAGGCCGAGATCGCCCGCGCCATCCGCATCGCCAACGAGTCGCCGAGCGTGGTGCGAGTGATAGTCGGCAACGAGGCGCTGTTCCGCCGCGAGGTGACGGCGGAACAGTTGATCGCCTACCTCGACCGGGTCCGCGCGGCGGTCAAGGTTCCGGTGACCACCGCCGAACAGTGGCACGTCTACCGCGAACACCCGGAACTGGCGCAACACGTCGACCTGATCGCCGCCCACGTCCTGCCCTACTGGGAGGCCACGCCGGTGGCCGACGCGGTGGACTTCGTGCTCGAACGCGCGCGCGAACTCAAGGCCGCCTTCCCGAGGAAGCCGCTGCTGCTCGCCGAGGTCGGCTGGCCGAGCAACGGGCGCATGCGCGGCAGCGCCGAGGCGACACCCGCGGACCAGGCCATCTACCTGCGGCGCCTGACCAACGCGCTCAACGGCGAAGGCTACAGCTACTTCGTCATCGAAGCCTTCGACCAGCCCTGGAAGGTCAGCGCCGAAGGCTCGGTGGGCGCCTACTGGGGCGTCTACAACGCCGACCGCAAGGCCAAGTTCAACTTCACCGGGCCGGTGGTGCCGATTCCCAAGTGGCGCGCCCTGGCCATCGCCTCGGCGGTACTCGCGGTACTCGCCTTCACCCTGCTGCTGATCGACAGTTCCTCGCTGCGCCAGCGCGGGAGGACCTTCCTCGCCGTGGTCTCGTTCGCCTGCGCCTCGGTGCTGGTGTGGATCGCCTACGACTACAGCCAGCAGTACAGCACCTGGTTCAGCCTGACCGTCGGCGCGTTGCTGGGCGCCGGCGCGCTGGGGGTGGTCATCGTGCTGTTCACCGAGGCCCACGAGCTGGCCGAGGCGGTCTGGACGCGCAAGCGGCGCCGGCCATTCCTGCCGATCACCGCCGCGCGGGCCTATCGGCCCAAGGTGTCGATCCACGTGCCCTGCTACAACGAGCCGCCGGAACTGCTGAAGCAGACCCTCGACGCCCTTGCCCGCCTCGACTACCCGGACTACGAAGTCCTGGTGATCGACAACAACACCCGCGACCCGGCCGTCTGGCAGCCGGTCGAGGCGCACTGCGCGCGCCTGGGCGAGCGCTTCCGCTTCTTCCACGTTGCCCCGCTGGAAGGCTTCAAGGCCGGCGCGCTGAACTTCGCCCTGGGCCACGTGGCGGCGGACGTCGAGGTGGTCGCGGTGATCGACGCCGACTACTGCGTCGACCCCGACTGGCTCAGGCACATGGTGCCGCACTTCGGCGACCCGCGGATCGCCGTGGTGCAGTCGCCGCAGGACTACCGCGACCAGCACGAGAGCGCCTTCAAGCGGCTCTGCTACGCCGAGTACAAGGGCTTCTTCCACATCGGCATGGTCACCCGCAACGACCGCGACGCGATCATCGAGCACGGCACCATGACCATGATCCGGCGCAGCGTGCTGGACGAGCTGAGATGGCCGGAATGGTGCATCACCGAGGACGCCGAGCTGGGCCTGCGGGTGTTCGAGAAGGGCCTGTCGGCCGCCTACTTCGAGCGCAGCTACGGCAAGGGGGTGATGCCCGATACCTTCATCGACTTCAAGAAGCAGCGCTTCCGCTGGGCCTACGGCGCGATCCAGATCATGAAGCGGCATACCGACGCCCTGCTGCGCGGCCGCGGTCCCGACGGCAGCCGCCTGACCCGCGGCCAGCGCTACCACTTCGTGGCCGGCTGGCTGCCGTGGATCGCCGACGGCCTGAACATCTTCTTCACCCTCGGCGCGCTGCTCTGGTCGGCGGCGATGATCATCGTGCCCAAGCGCGTCGACCCGCCGCTGCTGATCTTCGCTATCCTGCCGCTGGCCCTGTTCGCCTTCAAGGTCGGCAAGATCCTCTTCCTCTACCGGCGCACCGTCGGCGTCGACCTGCGCGACTCGTTCTTCGCCGCCCTCGCCGGCCTGTCGCTCTCGCACACCATCGCCAAGGCG
The DNA here is from genome assembly GCF_020405165.1 of Pseudomonas sp. PS1(2021). Classification (NCBI taxonomy): domain Bacteria; kingdom Pseudomonadati; phylum Pseudomonadota; class Gammaproteobacteria; order Pseudomonadales; family Pseudomonadaceae; genus Pseudomonas; species Pseudomonas sp. PS1(2021). The sequence continues at coordinate 3,386,522 of NZ_CP084484.1, forward strand.
GTGCTGTACGGCTTCGTCACCCGCGGCATCCCGTTCTTCCGCACGCCGAAGATGCGCTCCAGCCACGGCCTGCTGGTGGCCCTGGCGGAGGCCCGCGAGGAAGTCTTCGTGATGCTCCTGCTGTGGGGCGCGGCGGCCGGCATCGTGGCGGTTCAGGGCGTGCCGAGCCGCGACCTGCTGATCTGGGTCGCCATGCTCCTGGTGCAATCGCTGCCCTACCTGGCGGCGCTGGTCATGGCCCTGCTCTCGTCGCTGCCGAAACCGCGCGAGGAACTGGCCGGCGGCGCCGAGCAGATCGGCGGTTGAGGTCGGGCGAGGCGTCGGGACAGCCGGCCCCGCTCGCCTAAACGGCGTCCCTTCGCCCACGTTTATGCTTTAAGATTCCCCCTTTCCGCTCGACCCGCTCAGGATGCCCTCCCCATGACCGCCTCTTCGCCGAGTCTCTCGCCGACCCTCGAACTCGCCTGCGAGTTGATCCGCCGCCCCTCCGTCACGCCGCTCGACGCCGACTGCCAGGCCCTGATGATGCGCCGCCTGGAAGCCGCCGGCTTCGCCCTGGAGCCGATGCGCATCGAGGAGGTGGACAACTTCTGGGCACGGCGCGGCGGCGACGGCCCGGTGCTGTGCTTCGCCGGGCACACCGACGTGGTCCCCACCGGCCCGCTGCAGGCCTGGCAGCACCAACCCTTCGACGCCCTGATCGACGACCAGGGCATGCTCTGCGGGCGCGGCGCGGCGGACATGAAAGGCAGCCTGGCGTCGATGATCGTCGCCGTCGAGCGCTTCGTCGCCGACCACCCGGAGCACAAGGGTGCCATCGCCTTCCTCATCACCAGCGACGAGGAAGGCCCGGCCCACCACGGCACCAAGGCGGTGGTCGAGCGCCTCGCCGCACGCGGCGAGCGCCTGGACTGGTGCATCGTCGGCGAACCGTCGAGCACCAGCCTGGTCGGCGACGTGGTGAAGAACGGCCGCCGCGGCTCCCTCGGCGCCAAGCTGACCATCCGCGGCGTACAGGGCCATGTGGCCTACCCGCACCTGGCGAAGAACCCGATCCACCTGGCCGCCCCGGCGCTGGCCGAACTGGCGGCGGAACACTGGGACGACGGCAATGCCTTCTTCCCGCCGACCAGCTTCCAGGTTTCCAACCTGAACTCCGGCACCGGCGCCACCAACGTCATCCCCGGCGAACTGACCGCGCTGTTCAACTTCCGCTTCTCCACCGAATCCACCGTCGAAGGCCTGCAGAAACGCGTCGAGGCGATCCTCGACAAGCACGGCCTGGACTGGCACGTCGAATGGGCGCTGTCCGGCCTGCCGTTCCTCACCGAGCCGGGCGAACTGCTCGATGCGGTGGCCGCCAGCATCAGGGCGGTCACCGGCCGCGAGACCCAGCCCTCGACCAGCGGCGGCACCTCCGACGGACGCTTCATCGCCACCATGGGCACCCAGGTGGTCGAACTCGGCCCGGTCAACGCCACCATCCACCAGGTCAACGAGCGGGTCCTGGCCAGCGACCTGGAGCTGCTCACCGAAATCTACTACCAGACCCTGGTGAGGCTGCTCGCCTGATGCTGATCTGCCCGCTCTGCTCCGCCGCCCTGGGCGAGGTCGACAACGGCGTCGCCTGCCCCGCCGGGCACCGCTTCGACCGCGCCCGCCAGGGCTACCTGAACCTGCTGCCGGTGCAGCACAAGAAAAGCCTCGATCCGGGCGACAACGCCGCCATGGTCGAGGCCCGTCGCCAGTTCCTCGGCGCCGGCCACTACGCGCCGCTGGCCCGGCGCCTGGCCGAACTGGCCGCCGAACGCGCGCCACGACGCTGGCTGGATATCGGTTGCGGCGAGGGCTACTACAGCGCCCGGCTCGGCGAAGCCCTGGCAGGCGCCGAAGGCTATGCCCTGGACATCTCCCGCGAGGCAGTGAAACGCGCCTGCCGCCGCGCGCCGCAGTTGTCCTGGCTGGTGGCGAGCATGGCCCGGCTGCCGCTGGCCGACGCCAGTTGCGAGCTGATCGCCAGCGTGTTCAGCCCCATCGACTGGAACGAAGCCGTGCGCGTCCTCGCCCCCGGCGGCGGCGTACTGCGCCTGGGCCCGGCCAGCGCGCACCTGCTGGAACTGCGCCAGCGGCTCTATGACGACGTGCGCGACTACGCCGACGACAAGCACCTCGCCGGCCTGCCCGCGCAACTGCGCCTGCGCCACACCGAGACCCTCGAGTTCCGCCTGGCGCTGGACAGCTACGACGCGCGGGAAAACCTCCTGGCCATGACCCCGCACGGCTGGCGGGTCAACCCCGAGCGCCGCGCGCGAATCCTGGCCGAACCCTTCGAAGTCAGCGTGGCGGTGCGCTACGATTGGCTGCAACGCGACTGACCGTCCCCGAGGACCCCATGCGCCAACCGGATATCGAGATCTACCTGAAAGACGCCGAGCACGCGGCCGTCGCCGCCTGGCTGGAACAGGCGCTGGGGCCCTGCGGCCCATGGCAGGAGCACGGCCAGACCCTCAAGTGCACCGCCCGCGGCGAGCACGGCGCGGTGCGCGTCACCTGGCTGCCGAAGGCGGTGGGCAAGTGGCACAGCCTGTTCTTGGAGAGCGACAGCACGCCCTGGGACGACGACCTCGCCTGCGCCAGGGCCGCGCATGCCGCGCTCGGCGTGGAGATCCGCTGCGCGCCGGGCGGCTGGGAGGAAAACCAGGGCGAAGAGGACGCCGACCGCTGGCTGCGGGTCGACGCCGGTGGCGTCGAGGAAATTACCTGGCGCACCGCCTGAACGACGAAAACCCCGCGCTGCGAGGGGCCACCCAACGGGGGCCTGGCGGGGTGGATGCGCTGGATGACAAAAGCCCGTCTCGCGACGGGCTTTTGCTTGCGGGAATCAGACCTTGGAGACGTCTTCCGCTTGCAGGCCTTTCTGGCCCTGGATCACCGAGAATTCCACTTTCTGGCCTTCCACCAGGGAGCGGTGACCCTCGCCGCGGATGGCGCGGTAGTGAACGAACACGTCCGGACCGCTATCGCGTTGAATGAATCCATAACCTTTGGCGTCATTGAACCACTTGACGGTTCCGACCTCACGATCAGCCATTACCACACTCTCCAACTTGCAATTTTTTATAAGTGGCCTTCCCAATCCGGGAAGACTTCGACGGTTCGGCTGCGCAACGCTGTTCTTGTTATCCGACCCCGGCAAAATGCCGTTGGAGCGGGCATTTCGAATGGCGTTCCACTAGCCACCGCGTCCCGGAGTATAAACAAACGAGTCCAACTGAAAAGGACTTTTTTAGCCCCTGGCGGAATACTCGCCACGCCCGGCGGGACTGGCCTTTCGATATGTTTTCGCTACGCCTGGAATACGTCTGCGCATGCACTTGCAGATAGCTAGCCGCCATATTTCCGTCGGCTTTTCAGCGGTCGCGCAGACCCGCCTTGCGCGGCCAGGCCAGGGTGAAGCAGGCACCGCCCAGAGTCTCGCTGCGGCCGATGGAGGCCCGGCCGCCATGCCAGTAGACGATCCGCCGGACGATGGACAGTCCCAGGCCATGCCCGCCGGAAGCACGGGTCCGGCTATCGTCCAGGCGTAGGAATGGCGTAAAGAGCCGCTCCCATTGCGCCTCCGGCACCCCCGGCCCGTCGTCCTCGACATCCACCCGGCAACGCTCCAGGCTGACCCGGTAGCTGATCCTGACCCGACGATCGGCATGCCGCAGCGCATTGGTCAGCAGGTTCTGCAAGGCCCGATGCAGGTAGCGCGGCTCGGCCTCGATCCAACTGCCCAGCTCCTCAGGCACCAGCGCGCCCTCCTCGCAACTGACCAGCACCTCGCGGCGCAGCGGGGCGATCTCCTCCACCACCTGGCGCACCAGCACGCCCAGCTCCAGGCGCTGGTAGGTCAGCGGCGGCGAGCCCTGTTCCAGGCGCGCGTAGGTGAGCATCTCGTCGACCAGCTTGTCGAGGTCCTGGATATCGTTGTCCATGCCTTCCAGGTACTTCAGGCGGGCGCCGTCGGTCTCGGCGGTCTCGATCATCTCCAGGCCGAAGCGCAACCGCGCCACCGGCGTGCGCAGCTCGTGGGACACCGCGCGAACCATCTCGCGCTGCACCGTCAGCAGCCGGTGGATGTGCTCGGCCATATGGTTGAAGGCCGCGCCCAGGCGTCCCACCGAGTCGCCACCGCGCACCTCGACGCGGGTATCCAGGCTGCCGCGGGCGATCCGCGTGGCGGCCGCCTCCAGGCTGCGCAGGCGCTGCTCCAGACGACGCACCAGCAGGTAGGTGATCAGGCCGATGAAGCTCAGGCACAGCGCGCCGAGCAGCAACAGCAGCTGCGGCGGATAGGGGTTCATCTGGAACAGCGGGCCCAGCTCCAGCACCCAGGGCGTGTCGAGGATGCCGGCGAAGATGCGGATCGAGTCGCCGTCCTTGCCCAGCGCCATCACCGTGTCGCCCTCCACCACTCGCCGGCGCTGGTCGTCGTCGAGGTCCAGTTCCTTGACCTGGAGCAAGTGCACCGGGAAGCCGAAGCGCTTGTCGCGGACGATCCGCGCAAGGTGGTAAGGCTGTTCGCTGGCTGGGTAGCGCACCAGTTCGTCCATCAGCAGGTAAACCGTGGCCCGCGCCAGTTGCTCGCTGACCTGCTGCACCTCGCCGCTGAGCACCAGGTTCTCGGCGGCGCTGGCCTGGGTATAGACGGTGACGGCGTGCTCGGCGGTCTGCTTCACCAGCACCTGGCCGTTCATCAGGCGCGCGCGGCTGCGTCCGTCCATCCGCAGCTCATCCAGCCCGCGCAGTTGCAGGGGAATCCCCAGCAAGCGGCTCCACTGCGCCAGGGCGCGCTTGCGCTCGGTGGCGGTCATCGGTTGCAGGTTGTCGGCCATCAGGCGGAAGGTGCCGCGCGCCAGCTCCTCGCGGTAGTGCTCGCCGCGCACCTCGTTGATCCAGTGCAGGCCGAGCAGGCCCAGGCCGCTGACCAGCAGCAGGGCCAGGAGCATGCCGCCATAGATGCGCAGGAAGATGGATTTCATCGGCGAGCCCCCGGCCGCTGTCCGCTGCTGTTGATTCTGGCCGACCGGGACGCCCGCGCCCCGGCCCGCAGGAAAAAAGCGCCTCAGCCCTCGCCGACGAACAGGTAGCCCTTGCTGCGTACGGTCTTGATCAGCCGCGGGTGCATCGGGTCGTCGCCGATCTTCGGGCGGATCCGCGAGATGCGCACGTCGATGGAGCGGTCCTGGCCGTCGTACTCGATGCCGCGCAGGGCGTTGAAGATCTCCTCGCGGGAGAGAATGCGCCCGGCGTTCGCCGCCAGCAGCCAGAGCAGGTCGAATTCGGCGCTGGTCAGCTCGATGGTGGTCCCGTCCAGCCAGGCCTCGCGCATCGCGTTGTCGATCACCAGGCGACCGAACGCCAGGCGTTTGCTGTCCGCCGCCGGGGCGCCCGCTTCCGGCGCCTCGCTGCGCCGCAACAGGGCACGGATGCGCGCCAGCAGCACACGCGGGCGCACCGGCTTGCACACGTAGTCGTCGGCGCCCATCTCCAGGCCGAGTACCTCGTCCATATCGTCGGTGCGCGCGGTGAGCATCAGGATCGGACCGTCGAACTGCGGGCGCACCTGGCGGCAGATGGACAGGCCGTCCTCGCCCGGCAGCATCAGGTCGAGCACCACCAGGTCCGGGCGTTCGGCGAGGATACGCGCCGCCGCCAGTGCGCCGTTGGCTTCGATGTCGACCTTCAGGCCGTTGCCTTCCAGGTATTCCCGGGTCAGCTCGGCCAGGCGTCGATCGTCCTCGACGATCAGGATGCGCCAGGCTTCTTGCTCCACACAGCCTCCTCGTATCGCGGTCCCGGAGCCGCCGTGCGGCCCCCTCAGAGCGGCCCGCATTGTAGCCAATACGGGGGCCGCGCGGCAGCACGCGAGGAACATCTTGCAAACACTACATATTGTGGGTAGGGTGCGCGCCCCGAAAGGTTGGGGAGTAGGTCTGCGCCGGTGCTTTCCGAGGGCGACGAATGGCATTCTCCAGCGCTGCCGCGGCCTACGGACGCTTCCTAGGACTCACGCACAGAAGACCCACACTTTATCCACAGGTTTCCCCCAGACTGTCACCTTGCAAACACCCCATTAGCGCATTATCTTGTATCCCCATCGTCGCCACCCCCTATATCTTGGGTTTCGAGCGCACGAACGGCTACAACGGAACCAACCGCGCACGGACCACTCTGATGGCTCCGGCGGCTCCGCAAAAAAGCATTTTCCAGACGTACTGAAAGCATCGACGGCGCTCATCGCAAGGAGCCCTTCATGACGTTGGAAAAGCGGTACGGGTGTTGCAACGGACGCTGTAAACAGACAGTCAACACCACTAGGTATTGTGTTCGACGGCAAAACGCCACGAACCCGCCAGGGCCAGGGAGGCACTCACAGTCCCCACCCTCAGCATTCGAATGAAACAGCCGCCGCGAGGCCGGCTGCCCGGCTCTTTATCGATTCAAGGGAATGGGCGCCCCGGCGCCCGCTAGCAAAACCATTACGAGAACGTGGAGATACCCACCCATGCATACCGACACCACACGCGAGAACCCGCAGGCCAGCGCGCCGCAGGCCGCCGATTCGTCGCAGGATCTGGCCGCCACCGCGCCGGGCCAGCTACGCGTGATCAAGCGCAACGGCACCGTAGTCCCCTACACCGATGACAAGATCACCGTCGCCATCACCAAGGCGTTCCTCGCCGTGGAAGGCGGCACCGCCGCCGCCTCGTCGCGTATCCATGACACCGTGCGCCGCCTGACCGAGCAGGTCACCGCCACCTTCAAGCGCCGCATGCCGTCCGGCGGCACCATCCACATCGAAGAGATCCAGGACCAGGTCGAACTGGCCCTGATGCGCGCCGGCGAGCAGAAGGTCGCCCGCGACTACGTGATCTACCGCGAAGCCCGCGCCGCCGAGCGCAAGAACGCCGGCGCCGCCAGCGACGTCGCCCAGCCGCACCCGAGCATCCGCATCACCCGCGCCGACGGCAGCCTGTCGCCGCTGGACATGGGCCGCCTGAACACCATCATCAGCGAAGCCTGCGAAGGCCTGGCCGAGGTGGACGGCGCGCTGATCGAGCGCGAGACCCTGAAGAACCTCTACGACGGCGTCGCCGAGAAGGACGTCAACACCGCCCTGGTGATGACCGCGCGCACCCTGGTCGAGCGCGAGCCGAACTACTCCTACGTCACCGCCCGCCTGCTGATGGACACCCTGCGCGCCGAAGCCCTGGGCTTCCTCGGCGTGGCCGAGAGCGCCACCCATCACGAGATGGCCGAGCTGTACGCCAAGGCCCTGCCGGCCTACATCGAGAAAGGCGCCGAGTTCGAGCTGGTCGATGCCAAGCTGAAGGAATTCGACCTGGAGAAACTGGGCAAGGCCATCGATCACGAGCGCGACCAGCAGTTCACCTACCTCGGCCTGCAGACCCTGTACGACCGCTACTTCATCCACAAGGACGGCATCCGCTTCGAACTGCCGCAGATCTTCTTCATGCGCGTGGCCATGGGCCTGGCCATCGAGGAGAAGGACCGCGAGGCACGCGCCATCGAGTTCTACAACCTGCTGTCGTCCTTCGACTACATGAGTTCCACCCCCACCCTGTTCAACGCCGGCACCCTGCGTCCGCAGCTCTCCAGCTGCTACCTGACCACCGTGCCGGACGACCTGTCGGGCATCTACGGCGCCATCCACGACAACGCCATGCTGTCGAAATTCGCCGGCGGCCTGGGCAACGACTGGACCCCGGTGCGCGCGCTGGGCTCCTACATCAAGGGCACCAACGGCAAGTCCCAGGGCGTCGTGCCCTTCCTGAAAGTGGTCAATGACACCGCGGTCGCGGTCAACCAGGGCGGCAAGCGCAAGGGCGCGGTCTGCGCCTACCTGGAGACCTGGCACCTGGACATCGAGGAATTCCTCGAGCTGCGCAAGAACACCGGTGACGACCGTCGTCGTACCCACGACATGAACACCGCCAACTGGATCCCCGACCTGTTCATGAAGCGCGTCTTCGACGACGGCTCCTGGACCCTCTTCTCGCCGTCCGACGTCCCCGACCTGCACGACCTCTACGGCAAGGCCTTCGAGGAGCGCTACGAGTACTACGAGGCCCTGGCCAGCTACGGCAAGCTGAAGCTGCACAAGGTCGTCCAGGCCAAGGACCTGTGGCGCAAGATGCTCTCCATGCTGTTCGAGACCGGCCACCCGTGGCTGACCTTCAAGGACCCGTGCAACCTGCGCAGCCCGCAGCAGCACGTGGGCGTGGTGCACAGCTCGAACCTCTGCACCGAGATCACCCTGAACACCAACAAGGACGAGATCGCCGTCTGCAACCTGGGCTCGATCAACCTGGTCAACCACATCGTCGACGGCAAGCTGGACACCGCCAAGCTGGAGAAGACCGTCAAGACCGCGGTACGCATGCTCGATAACGTCATCGACATCAACTACTACTCGGTCCCGCAGGCGCAGAACTCCAACTTCAAGCACCGTCCGGTCGGCCTGGGCATCATGGGCTTCCAGGACGCCCTGTACCTGCAGCACATCCCCTACGGTTCGGACGCGGCCATCGCCTTCGCCGACCAGTCCATGGAAGCCATCAGCTACTACGCGATCCAGGCTTCCTGCGACCTGGCCGATGAGCGCGGCGCCTACCAGACCTTCCAGGGCTCGCTGTGGTCGCAAGGCATCCTGCCGATCGACTCGGAGAAGAAGCTGATCGAAGAGCGCGGCGCCAAGTACATCGAAGTCGACCTGTCGGAAACCCTCGACTGGGCGCCGCTGCGCGAGCGCGTACAGAAAGGCATCCGCAACTCGAACATCATGGCCATCGCGCCGACCGCGACCATCGCCAACATCACCGGCGTCTCGCAGTCGATCGAGCCGACCTACCAGAACCTGTACGTGAAGTCGAACCTCTCCGGCGAGTTCACCGTGATCAACCCCTACCTGGTGCGCGACCTCAAGGCCCGCGGCCTGTGGGACCCGGTCATGGTCAACGACCTGAAGTACTACGACGGTTCCGTGCAGCAGATCGAGCGCATCCCGCAGGACCTCAAGGACCTCTACGCCACCGCGTTCGAAGTCGAGACCCGCTGGATCGTCGAAGCCGCCAGCCGTCGCCAGAAGTGGATCGACCAGGCCCAGTCGCTGAACCTGTACATCGCCGGCGCCTCGGGCAAGAAGCTCGACGTGACCTACCGCATGGCCTGGTTCCGCGGCCTGAAGACCACCTACTACCTCCGTGCCCTGGCCGCCACCAGCACCGAGAAGTCCACCATCAACACCGGCAAGCTCAACGCCGTGTCGGCCGGTGGCAACGACGGCCTGCAAGCCGCCCCGGCCGCCGAGCCGAAGCCGGCGCCGGTGCCGCAGGCATGCAGCATCGACAACCCCGACTGCGAAGCCTGCCAGTGATCGCGCGTCGCTGAACGGCGTCCGTGTCGTGGCCGGGTAAGCCGGACTCCTCCCGTGAGTCCGGCCTGCCCGGCGCCTGACGGTCGCTCGTCCAGCGCCACGCTGGCAGCGCAAGGCCCCTCGCCAGGGCCAGGAACAATCCCCTTCTTCCCTCCGGGGGAGAAGAACGGCCCGGCCAGACCGTGCCGGACCACCGCTTTCGCGTGCACCTCACGCCCCATATCCAGGCCGCCGAGACGGCCGCCAGACCAGGAGAGAGCAAGATGCTGAGCTGGGACGAATTCGACAAAGAAGACCCGACCGAAGCCAAGGCCGCGCCCGCCGCCGCCCAGGCCGTTGCCCAGGGCCATGACAAGCTGGACGACGAAGCCGCCGGCTCGGTGGAAGAAGCGCGCGCCGTTTCCGCCGACGACTCCGACGCCGTCGCCCGCGCCAAGAAGGCCCTGAACGACCTCGACATCCAGGAAGGCCTGGACGATCTCGAAGGCTCCGCCGCGCGCGTGCAGGTCGGCGACAAGCAGATGATCAACGCCCGCGCCGACCTCAACCAGCTCGTCCCCTTCAAGTACGACTGGGCCTGGCAGAAGTATCTGGATGGTTGCGCCAACCACTGGATGCCGCAGGAAGTCAACATGAACGCCGACATCGCCCTGTGGAAGAGCAAGGACGGCCTCAGCGAAGACGAGCGGCGCATCGTCATGCGCAACCTCGGCTTCTTCTCCACCGCCGACTCCCTGGTCGCCAACAACCTGGTGCTGGCCGTGTACCGCCTGATCACCAACCCCGAGTGCCGCCAGTACATCCTGCGCCAGGCCTTCGAAGAGGCGATCCACACCCACGCCTACCAGTACTGCATCGAGTCGCTGGGCATGGACGAGGGCGAGATCTTCAACATGTACCACGAGATCCCCAGCGTGGCGAAGAAGGCCTCGTGGGGCCTGAAGTACACCCGCTCGATCTCCGACCCGATGTTCCAGACCGGCACCCCGGAAACCGACCGCCAGTTCCTGCGCAACCTGATCGCCTACTACTGCGTGCTGGAAGGCATCTTCTTCTACTGCGGCTTCACCCAGATCCTCTCCATGGGCCGCCGCAACAAGATGACCGGCACCGCCGAGCAGTTCCAGTACATCCTCCGCGACGAGTCGATGCACCTGAACTTCGGTATCGACGTGATCAACCAGATCAAGATCGAGAACCCGCACCTGTGGGACGCCCAGATGAAGGACGAGGCGACCCAGATGATCCTCCAGGGCACCCAGCTGGAGATCGAATACGCGCGCGACACCATGCCGCGCGGGGTGTTGGGGATGAACGCGGCGATGATGGAGGACTACCTGAAGTTCATCGCCAACCGGCGCCTGACCCAGATCGGCCTGAAGGAGGAGTATCCGGGGACCACCAACCCGTTCCCGTGGATGTCGGAGATCATGGACCTGAAGAAGGAGAAGAACTTCTTCGAGACGCGGGTTATCGAGTACCAGACGGGCGGAGCACTGAGCTGGGATTGAGATTCTCGATTTAGGTCAAGACCGTTAGACGCTGTAGCCGGAAAGGGACTTTTGGGGCAGTGGTAGAAGATGAAAACCCCGCCTTGTGCGGGGTTTTCTTTAAGGAAGCACTATGCCGTACGATTTAGAAAAGAGATTAGTAATAGGTTTAGCCTCAAGCGCCCTCTTTAATCTTGAAGAGTCAGATAGTGTCTTTAGATCAGAAGGAGAGGATGCCTACAGGAAATATCAAAGGGAAAATCAAAACAAACCACTCCCCCATGGGGTAGCATTCTCCTTTATTAGAAGACTACTTTCCCTAAACAAACTTTCCCCTAAAGACCCACCAGTCGAAGTCATCTTACTTTCGCGAAACGATCCAGATACAGGCTTAAGAGTCATGAAATCAATTGAGCACCATGGCTTACCTATGACTAGAGCAGTATTTCTACAAGGAAGGTCACCACAAAACTATATACCTGCCTTAAAAATCAGCCTATTCCTTTCAGCAAATGAAACAGATGTAAAACAAGCAATGATTGCTGGCTACCCTGCTGGACAAGTACTAAAGACTGCCGCATATGACGACCCTGAAGATAAAGAGCTAAGAATAGCTTTCGACTTTGACGGTGTAATTGCTGATGATGAAGCGGAGTCAATTTATCAAGAAACGAGAAATTTATCTGACTTCCACGATCATGAGCAAAGTCTTGTCAATACACCACACAACCCAGGTCCACTTGCAGAGTTCCTTAAAAAAATATCAACCATACAAAAATTAGAGCAGGAACAACAAGAAAACGACCCCACATACTCTCCAGTACTTAACATCAGCATTGTTACTGCTAGAAATGCCCCTTCACATGAGCGCGTAATTAATACAATGCGCCACTGGAACATAAGAGTAAATTCCGCATTTTTCTTGGGCGGAATCGAAAAAAAATCCGTATTAGAAGTATTGAGCCCTCACATATTTTTTGATGACCAAAGACTACATCTAGACCCTGCCTCATCTGTACTACCGTCAGTCCATATTCCCTTTGGCGTGGCTAACAACATAGCCAAAGAGTGAACGTATCTCTCTACAAAATTCTGAAACTTCCGTAGATACCGTATTACCTGCTCCCAGCTTCCCAGTTGTTTCCCCAAACCCGCAGTTCGCTGCAAGTCTTTGTTTCGCCTTCCCAGGCGAGTCACTTTCTCAGTCGCGAGAAAGTAACCAAAGCGCTTGCCCCTGCATCCGGCCCCAGTCGCTTTGCGACTGGGGTTCCCTCCCTCCATCGCCGTTCCGGGGGCACGCCGCCACGGTCCTTCGTGGACCGAGGCGACTTTCGCGGCCTCCTGCCGCTCAACCCCCTACACGACGATTCCGCTCGGCCTCCTGATGGGGCGGGCCGGAGCGTCGGATATTTCTCTGGAAGACGTAGGGCAAATCACGCAAAGCGTGATTCGCAAGATGGGGCAAAGCGGCTAAGCACCGGACGACGCGGAATTGGCCCAAATACCCTGTTTCACAGGGTTCCTTTGATAGAGAAAGTCTTTCAACTTCGCTCGTTCAGCTCGGTTGTTTCGTCCCTCTTGCCGCAATAATCTGCCACCGGCGCCTAAGAAACGCCCAACTACCTAGCGGCCAAGCCGCTCCCGACAAGCAAGCGGCTTTTTTGAGTCTGCGGTACTCTCTCGCCCTCAAAAACCTCTGTAATGCCGGGAGTGGACTAATAAAAAACCCGAAAGGGAAATATGTCCGGCCCTCTAGCTAGGTAGTAGGGTTTCTTAGCTCCCGGCGCCCAGCTTTCAACGCTGTTTTGCCGTAAGCGTTCATTCCACGACGTACTGGACTTACTTTACGTCCCGAAGGGGCCTTAGCAATTCCGGTGAGACCTTGTACTGTTTCGTGCCGTTCTCGGCCAGGACGATCACGCTCTTGCGGTTGATCTTGGTGACGATCCCCATAGTCAAGCCAGTTCGGCTTTCGAAGGTCACCTTCAGCCCCACGTGCAGCCGACTCAGCGCCTGCAGGTTTTCTTGATCTTGCAGTTCATCAATGCGCCGGCAGATCATTCGGTTCAGCTCCAATAGCTGATCGATGCTCATGTCTTCAATGCGCATGGAGGGTGCCCTTTGGCTGTGCGGTCTGTCGATCAGAATGGCGCGGATCGATCAGCGAGCGTAACGGATTATCGGCGAACCGGGTCTTCCAGAGCCGAGGCGTCAGGTCAGCGACCTTGCTGGCCGGGTGCTGACTGATGCGCTGCAGCACGTCCACCAGATAGGTGTACGGGTTGATGTCGTGCAGTTTGCACGTAGTGATCAGGCTCTGGATGATGCCCACGTGTTCCGCGCCGAGTTCAGTCCAGCAGAACAGCCAGTTCTTGCGTCCCATGGGAATGGGGCGCAGGGCCCGTTCCAGGTGGTTGGTGTCTGGCTGGACGTCTGGGTCTTCCAGGAAGACGGTCAGGCTGGCTTCACGGCTGAGCACGTAGTTCAGTGCTTTGGTCAATAAATCACTGGGCAGCAGACCGCCCTGTGCCAGTTGATCCCGGCACCATTGGAAGAAGTCGCTGACCACCGGCTTTGAGTGGAGCAGCCGGTACTGGCGTTTCTTTTCGCCGGTCAGTTGCTGGACGCGGATCTCTTCTTCGTTGGTGTATAGCTTGGCAATCTGCTGAAGGGCTTCGGTGGCAGTTATCGGGTGGTCCTTCTGCGCCTCAATGAAGTAACGACGACTGTGCACCCAGCACTGCGCGTGGATGATGTTCTGCTGTGCGGCGGCATAGCGGGCATAAGCAGCATAGCCGTCACTGATCAGAGTTCCGCTGAACTGTTCGTTCAGTACCTGCTCGATATGGGCTCGGCCTCGACTGTTCGAGTAAGTGAACACCACTTCATCGGCATCGCCGTATAACGGCCAGAACCAGCCGGATTTCATCTTGCCTTTTTGTGGGCCTGCCCGACCCTGGTGGCCAGCTTTAATCGGCGTCTCATCCATCGCCAACACCCGGCTGCGCAGAACATTGTCGGTCTGGGCATCCACGATCGGCCGCAGCAGATCAATAGATCGCTTGATCAGATTGGTGAGGGTGCTGCGGCTGAGGGTAATACCCGCTTGCTGGATGCGTTGGTGTTGGCGATACAGCGGTAGGTGAAACTGGAACTTGTCGACCATCAGACCCGCCAACAAGCTGACGTCGGCCAGGCTGTTGTCCAGTACGTTGGACGGGGCCGGCGTGGTCACGGGCTTGTCGCTGCCCTTGCGCCGAAATACGGGGCGTTCCACTTGCAACACCACGTAACTGGACGTCCGCTGGGCCAGCCGATAGGTCGTTTTGGTGCCAAGGATGTCGTACTGGTCGGCGTCGGGGCCGCTTAGCTCCGGCGGCAGGTGTTCAACAACTTCCACTGGCACGTCCGCTGTAAAACGCAGACCCGTATCGTTCAGGCAGTCGTCGTCCCGCTGTTTCTTTCCGGTGCCTCGCTGATAAGCCCGAACCGGGCGTTTCTCCGCATCGAGAGGCTTCTCCGGGCTAGCCGCATCATTCGATTGGAACAGGCCGCCCTGCTCCGGGAGGTCATACACCTGCTTCTCGGACTTGGGGCCGAACAGCTGCTTCTTGAACCAGTCCAACTGCCGCTGCATGACCTGTAGCTGCTCACGCAACAGGGCATTCTCCTCGGCCAGTACCGAGTAGGAAGGGGCGTTGGAATAGGACGCGGAAGCCATTGAATTCATGGCCGATATTATACCGGAACACAACCCGCTACGTGCCCCGAAAACGCTTGAACTGACGGTACTTTTGCACCTCGATACCGTCAATCAGCAACTGGAGATCAGTCAGGTTTAAGGGGCGCTGTCCCGAAGAAGACGGCCGTACCCGGAACTGCCCCTGCTCCAGTCGCTTGGCCCACAGGCAGTAGCCCGTGGGCGTGAAATACAACATCTTCATTTGGGTCTTGCGACGGTTAACGAAGACAAAATACTGCCCGCTGAGCGGATCTTGCTTGAGTTGATTGCGGACCAGAGCGCTCAGCCCCCGGAAGGATTTACGCATATCCGTGGGCTCGGTGCACAGCCAGATCCGGGCCTGGCTATCCAGACCGATCATCTGATCTGGCTCAGCCTTAGCTCAACACCATTACCCAGGCTCAGCACGATATTCCAGCCGCTTCCGGGAGAGGCCGAGTCATCCATCAGCGATGACAGATCCAGGAAGCTGGCATAACCAGAATCCGCAGCCTCACCGACCGGCTGACTCAACAGGCGCTTGCGCCAACTACAGAAGCTGGCATAACCGAGTTTGTGCTCCTTGCAGAACTGCGTGGCCGACAGGCCGCTGTCACGCTGCTGACCGATTAGGACTTGCCACTGTTCTGCGGTGCGGTGTTTTCTCATGGAAATAACCTCGCGTTGTTGAATGCGAGGTCACTCTAGGGCGGAAGTCAGCGGGATGGCAGGATGTCTTGGAATGAACGCTTACGTTTTGCCATCAGCAGAGGTAACGGAAATGCCTATCACCACCTTCATATCTCCACCCACACTGCTTCACCCCACCACCTCCCCGGAGGTGCGCCATGTCTGACGCCCTCCTCCACCCCAGTTGTTTCACCCACCACCATCGGGTCCTGCGCGCCGTGCTGCTGGATGAGGAAGGCTGGTTCGTACTCTCCGACCTGGTACGGCTGCTGGGCCGTTACCTGGGCGGTCGGGCGCCGGCGGCGTTGTGTGACGAGGCGCCGTGTCCGCTGGCGACGGCGGAACAGCGCGAGCGCTTGTTCGCCCTCTGCCATGCGCTGGAGCGGCATCTGGACACCGATCAGTGGCGGCTCGCCTGGCTCCATGACGAACGCCACGGGCCACGCCAGGATTGCCTGGTCAGCGAGTCCGGGCTCTACGCTCTGCTCTGGCTCGCAGTGCCTGGCGCGGCGCGAGGCTTGCGCCGTTGGGTCAGCGGCTCGGTGCTGCCACGCCTGCGCAGCCAGTCCCACCCCAACGCCACGCCCCAGCGCGCCGTGCTGCACTGGAAAACCGCCGAGATCGACACCCTGCACTGGCAAGGCAAGACCTGGATCCCCCTCTCCGACTGCCCCCAACTCCTCGACAGCCCACGCCCGCTGATCCGGACCTGACCCCGTCATACGCCCTGAAAGGAGTCAGGGCTTAAAGCAGCAGAGTGATCTTTTTCTCTATGACTACTAAAAATCTAGGTCTTTCCAGAAACGCTCTCTTTCTTTACAACTATCAGACCAAGGAAAACTCTAATAGCTGTCTAGCTTAAAAAGAAGGTCCATGCAGTTGGGCCTTCCTCTATAACCTGTAGCTAGGCGTAAACCCCAATAAAATACTCCAATCCAACCGGAAGCTTTTCGCCTAGAATTTCCTCAATCCTTACAACATCATCATTCTTAACAGGATATTCACCTTCAATATTCCCCCCTTTCTTCCAGCGCATCACCTCCATAACTTGCGAAATATATTCGAAAGGAACAGTTTTTTCATATTTCAAGGACTCATCATTTCCCGATGGTAGGTACCCAGAAATCAATACAGTCATGCTTCTACACTCCTTTTTTGATCAGCAGACTTCGTGCGAGCACCAGTATTAGAGTCAAACCCTCCCAAGTGCCGCCCTCTCTTGTCATACATCTCAAAACTGCCATGCTGAGAATCCCATTTATAGATATTCCCTTTTTATCCTTCCAGCGCTTCCGCAACCCACCACCACCTTGAATAGAAGTTTTTGGCTTAGCTCTCAAGGCGTCGGGGAAGGCAGGTAGTGTTGCCGGAGCAGGATAGTAATGCACAAGGCATTCAATTCAACATCGCAGACTCACGCACTTTGCGACTGACGCACTAACTGACAATCCGGCGATTTACATCTGCTCTCGAAGCATGGATTGGCTAAGAAACAGGCGAAGCCCATAAACTGACTTCGCCTGATCTATATCTTCGGATATAAAGGATCATCAGCTAGATATATTTATATTTCTTCAAAAGCTCTCTAACTTCCTGCTTTAGCTCCTCTTCATTTATCTCACCATCATTATCCTTCGGTCCATCCGTGAAGCAATCTGCCATTCCAAACATAAGCCTGAGGCAAGCGCCAAGATTATCATCATCCTTTTTCAGCATGCCTGACGCACCTTCGCTACGCCACATTTCAAAGAATTTTTTTGTGAAACTCTTTCCGCTTAACGATCCATCCAAAAAATTTCTTGCAAGATCAATAAGTGCCATGCTCATTTAAACCACCTCATTCTCAAAATAGTTTTTTCCTGTCTGCTTCCTGGCTCAAGATACCACCCTGACAAAAACATTCCATCCTCTTTGAGAACAACCACAATACTAGTATCAGGACTGTAAAATAATTGGATCCTTGATACCTATGACAAACCCCTTGTAAATTATGTCGTGCTTTATCGAAGCGCTCCTGCCTTATCTGCATGACTTCTTCATAAATGTACGATTTGGCGTTGTCGCCTTCAGCTTCCCGCTGGACTCCCTTGACCTTACGAGTCATTCGCTCGTAATCTTCCGGCCACAACGCTTGCTCCATGCGCAACGATGCCTGACCCAACAAATGCAGCAGGCCGAACAGGCGCATATCGTTGGTGGCAACGATGTGTTCTCGAATCCACTCTTGGGTTACTCCGCAGGCCAGATGTGTTTCTGGCGTTGATGTGCTGTCATAGTCGGCTCGGAATCCCGCTTCTTTGGCGAGCTGTGCCCAGTGCTGGCCAATGCCTGGATGTTGGATGTACTCATCTGCTCATCCACTTGCGCAGCAGGCGCTTTTTCAGGGACGCGCGTTCTTGCGGATTGTGTCCCTTGAGGTTAGCGACACGATCTGCCGTAGCAGCCTGGCGTATGAGGGGCCAGTAGGAACGCCCATCCTTACGTGGCACCACGTGTTATTGACCTGACTTTCCAGTAGGGAGAGGTGGGCTGCTGGCCAACGTGGAGCGCTCGCTACGGCAGCTCGTGCGCCCGACGATGGGTATTTGCGGTGGTTGCGGTTCATAATGTGATTGTCTTCAAGAATATTCAGGACAGACTGTCAAGATAGAGCAGCGTCAACATGGAACAAGCCCCGTCGAAACGGGGCTTGTTGATGGCCAACTAGCCGGCCTTAAAGCCAGGAAGGCCTTTGGCGGCGCGCCACTTCTTAACCTCTTTTACGATACCCTCCGGGCTGTCATCCTGACCTTCTTTCGGGTAATAAATAAGGTCGGAGCCATCAGGGTGTTCAGATAAAGTTTCGAATTTCAAAACCGCATTAGTATGTTCGCCTTCAGTCTTATACCCTGACGCTAGGCAGATTTTTCTAACAAACTCTAAAAACTCAGTCTCGGTATAATCGGAGATTGTTTTCTTCTCCATCTCACTCCCCCTTCTTGTGAAGTTCAATATGACGTTTTGGGTTGGTCACACGAATCCCGTCAATGTTATAAACCGCGCCGCCTTCACTAATTGGCTTAACATGGTAAAGTTCATACCTAGTTCTTCCTCTGATCAGTTCATTAACGAACTCCCACTTTCAAAATTCATCCATGCCGCCCCTTCGCGAGCTTCCGGACAAAACCACCCTGATTGCGAGCCCAGCGTTTTTGATTGCAAGCCGCTGCAGCTGGTCAGGCCGTTTCCGCAGCGCATGAAGTCCTGGCCGATCTACCGGCAGGGCCAGCCATCGTTCGACGAATAAAGCCACCTCAGCCATGATGCCCTTTCCATCCCCAGCGGAACCCCGACATGGACGCCAAAGCCCTGCTCCTCGGCAGCCTCTGCCTGGCCGCCCCATTCGCCGACGCGGCGACGCTCGACAATGCCCTCTCCGCCTGCCTCGCCGCCCGGCTCGGTGCACCGCACACGGCGGAGGGCCAGTTGCACCTGCCACTCACCCTTGAGGCCCGGCGCTCCACCGGCGAATGCGGCTGTACCTCAGCGCTGGTGCGATATCGGCTGCTGGCCATGCATGCCAATGCGAAGGCACAGGTCCTTCAGGAAGGTCTGCTCGACGGTCGCTACGAAGGCGCCCGTACCCTAACGCTGGCAGCGGATGCGCAACTGGCGGCCGACAGCACGCTCGTGGTACGTCTTGGTTGCGCCGTCGCCGAATGACCATCCACCGACCCAGCGAGGTTCGCGATGCACCTGCTTTACCCCTCCGCCCCCGACCGCAGCAACGCGGTCGATGAACTCTTCGCCGAGGAATATGACGCGGCCCGTTCGGCAGGCTTGGCCTGTTCGCTGTTCTGCGACGAGGAACTGGAAAGTGGACGCTTCCGCGCCCGCCCGGAGTTTCCGGCAAACACCCAGGTGCTGTATCGCGGCTGGATGCTCACACCGGAAAACTACGCTCGCCTGCACGGCGCGATCCTCGTCGCTGGCGGACGGCCCCTGACCAGTCCACAGCAATATCGGCACTGCCATTACTTGCCGGAGTGGTATCCGCTCTGTGAGGACCTCACGCCGGCGACCCTGTTCCTGTCCAGGAACGCCGACTTCGAGGCAGTGTTGGCGCAAAGCCCGTGGCGCGCCTGGTTCGTCAAGGACCATGTGAAATCCCTGACCACCCAGCGCGGCTCGAAGGCCACCAATGCTGCGGAAGTGCGGGAAGTCCTCGATTCGATCGAGCGTTATCGAGGCACCATCGAAGGCGGTGTATGCCTTCGGGAGTTCGAGGCGCTGCGTGCGGAAACCGAGGAACGCTACTTCGTTCTTCACGGCCGCGCTCACGGGCGTCTCGATGCCGTCCCGCCGCTAGTGGAACAGGTGGCACAACGTATCGATTGCCCGTTCTTTTCCGTCGACGTGGTCGAGTCGACCAGTGGCGAGTTGCGCCTGATGGAACTCGGCGATGGCCAGGTCTCCGACCGCAAGCAATGGCCCGCCGCACGCTTCGCGGCGATGCTGGCACAGGCATAGTCGGAACCGCTGCAATCCCAACCCGACCAAGCTCCCCTTGATCGATCCTGAGGGGGGCTCGTCACTCGCCCAGTGCCTCGACCACTTACTCTCATCCAAAGCCCAGGAACGGTTGTCCGTCCCCTCGCCCATGGATATTTCTTCCACTCTGCAATCCAGTTCATAAATCCCATAAAAGCCCTCTTCCGCTCCCCGCCAGCCTCCCCGCATCCCGCACCCTAGACGCCCCGCCGCTCTCCGCCGGCCCGCCCGACAAGAAAAACCAACCGCTCGATCAGCCTCATCCTTCACCCATCACAGGAGCCATCGCGATGCACCTGATACCCCATTGGATCCCCCTGGTCGCCAGCCTCGGCCTGCTCGCCGGCGGCTCGTCCGCGTCCGCCGCCGAGGAAGCCTTCGACCTCTGGAACGAATGCGCCAAGGCCTGCGTGCTCGACCTCAAGGACGGCGTGCGTTCCAGCCGCATGAGCGTCGACCCGGCCATCGCCGACACCAACGGCCAGGGCGTGCTGCACTACTCCATGGTCCTGGAGGGCGGCAACGACGCGCTCAAGCTGGCCATCGACAACGCCCTCAGCATCACCAGCGACGGCCTGACCATCCGCCTCGAAGGCGGCGTCGAGCCGAACAAGCCGGTGCGCTACAGCTACACGCGCCAGGCGCGCGGCAGTTGGTCGCTGAACTGGCTGGTGCCGATCGGCCACGAGAAGCCTTCGAACATCAAGGTGTTCATCCACGAACTGAACGCCGGTAACCAGCTCAGCCACATGTCGCCGATCTACACCATCGAGATGGGCGACGAGTTGCTGGCGAAGCTGGCGCGCGATGCCACCTTCTTCGTCAGGGCGCACGAGAGCAACGAGATGCAGCCGACGCTCGCCATCAGCCATGCCGGGGTCAGCGTGGTCATGGCCCAGGCCCAGCCGCGCCGGGAAAAGCGCTGGAGCGAATGGGCCAGCGGCAAGGTGTTGTGCCTGCTCGACCCGCTGGACGGGGTCTACAACTACCTCGCCCAGCAGCGCTGCAACCTCGACGATACCTGGGAAGGCAAGATCTACCGGGTGCTCGCCGGCAACCCGGCGAAGCATGACCTGGACATCAAGCCCACGGTCATCAGTCATCGCCTGCACTTCCCCGAAGGCGGCAGCCTGGCCGCGCTGACCGCGCACCAGGCCTGCCACCTGCCGCTGGAGACTTTCACCCGTCATCGCCAGCCGCGCGGCTGGGAACAACTTGAGCAGTGCGGCTATCCGGTGCAGCGGCTGGTCGCCCTCTACCTGGCGGCGCGACTGTCGTGGAACCAGGTCGACCAAGTGATCCGCAACGCCCTGGCCAGCCCCGGCAGCGGCGGCGACCTGGGCGAAGCGATCCGCGAGCAGCCGGAGCAGGCCCGTCTGGCCCTGACCCTGGCCGCCGCCGAGAGCGAGCGCTTCGTCCGGCAGGGCACAGGCAACGACGAGGCCGGCGCGGCCAGCGCCGACGTGGTGAGCCTGACCTGCCCGGTCGCCGCCGGTGAATGCGCGGGCCCGGCGGACAGCGGCGACGCCCTGCTGGAGCGCAACTATCCCACTGGCGCGGAGTTCCTCGGCGACGGCGGCGACGTCAGCTTCAGCACCCGCGGCACGCAGAACTGGACGGTGGAGCGGCTGCTCCAGGCGCACCGCCAACTGGAGGAGCGCGGCTATGTGTTCGTCGGCTACCACGGCACCTTCCTCGAAGCGGCGCAAAGCATTGTCTTCGGCGGGGTGCGCGCGCGCAGCCAGGACCTCGACGCGATCTGGCGCGGTTTCTATATCGCCGGCGATCCGGCGCTGGCCTACGGCTACGCCCAGGACCAGGAACCCGACGCGCGCGGCCGGATCCGCAACGGTGCCCTGCTGCGGGTCTATGTGCCGCGCTCGAGCCTGCCGGGCTTCTACCGCACCGGCCTGACCCTGGCCGCGCCGGAGGCGGCGGGCGAGGTCGAACGGCTGATCGGCCATCCGCTGCCGCTGCGCCTGGACGCCATCACCGGCCCCGAGGAGGAAGGCGGGCGCCTGGAGACCATCCTCGGCTGGCCGCTGGCCGAGCGCACCGTGGTGATTCCCTCGGCGATCCCCACCGACCAGCGCAACGTCGGCGGCGACCTCGACCCGTCCAGCATCCCCGACAAGGAACAGGCGATCAGCGCCCTGCCGGACTACGCCAGCCAGCCCGGCAAACCGCCGCGCGAGGACCTGAAGTAACTGCCGCGACCGGCCGGCTCCCTTCGCAGGAGCCGGCCTTCTCGGGGCCTGGCCATACATCAGGTTTTCCTGATGCCAGCCCAATCGAATATGAATTCATCCTGATAGGTAATCCGCCTAACCTGCGTCTGCCACGCTTTCGCTCGTCCCGGAAGCGGCCATAACAATTCCAATAGCCGACGAGGACTCTCCATGCTCACCCATCGCATCGGTGGCATCCGCCTTTCCCCTTCCCCGCAGCGCTCGCCCGGAGACCGCCATGACTGATCTCCGCGATACCTCCCGCGACGAACGCCTGCTGGCGGCCCACGGCTATCGCCAGGAACTGGAGCGCGGGCTGAGCCTGTGGTCGTCCTTTTCCGTCGGCTTCGCCACCATCTCGCCGGTGGTGGGCATCTACTCGGTGATGTCCCTCGGCGCCATGAGCATGGGCCCCTCCTGGGTCTGGGTGGTGCCGCTGTGCCTGCTGCTGCAGTTCGGCGTGGCGCTGGTCTACGCCGAGCTGTCCTCGCAGTTTCCGCTGGCCGGCGGCTGCTACCAGTGGGTGCGGCGCCTGGTGGGCGACCGCCTGGCCTGGTTCACCGGCTTCCTCTACCTGGCTTCGGCGCTGGCCTCGCTGACTACCGTGGCCTACCTCGGTGGCTTCTGGCTTGGCCTGCTGGCGACCGGCGCGCCGCCGTCGGCCAACGGCCAGGTGCTCTGCGGCGCGCTGCTGCTGGCGCTGGGCCTGGCGGTGAACCTGCTGGGGATCAACCCGCTGAAGTACTTCGTCAATGCCGGGATCGTCGCCGAGGCCATCGCCTCCATCGGTATCGGCGTGCTGTTGCTGCTGTTCTTCCGCAACCATCCGCTCGATCTGCTGTTCAGCGGCCCGGGCGGCACAGGCGATGCGGACGGTTCCTACCTGGACGGCGTACTGACCGCGCTGGCGGTGGGCGGCTGGGCTTTCCTCGGCTTCGACGCCTGCTCGCAGATTTCCGAGGAAACCACCGATGCCCGCGTCTCCACTCCCCGGGCGATCCTGCGCTCGATGCTGGTGGTGGGATTCACCGTGATGCTCACCGCCTTCGCCGTGACCCTGTCCTACCAGGACATCGGCGCGGTGGTCAGCGGCCAGGTGGTCGACCCGGTCACCCCGGCGGTGGTGGACGCCTTCGGCGCCTGGGCCGAGCGGCCCTTCGTCGCAGTGGTGCTGATCGCCTTCGTCGCCTGCGTGGTGTCGGTGCAGACCTACATCGGCCGGGCGATCTTCGGCATGGCGCGCGACGCCATCCTGCCCGGCTCCGCCCTGCTGCGCCGGGTCGACCGGCGCAAGGTGCCGATGGCGGCGATGATCTGCAGCACGCTGCTGGCCAGCCTCGGCCTGGCCCTGGGGCTGAACGCCACGGCGGTCGGCACGCTGATCGCGTTCGGCAGCGGCGGTTTCTTCGTGGTCTTCCTGATCGTCGCCGCCTGCGCTCTCTGGGCCCGCCTCGTCGGCCGCTGGGACCCGGACAAGGGCGCCTTGCGCCTGGGGCGCGCGGGGCTGGCGGTGAACGTCCTGGCAGTCGCCTGGCTGTCTTTCGAGGCGCTCAACGTCGCCTGGCCGCGGGCCAGCCTCGCCCCGCCCGACGCGCCCTGGTTCCAGGTCTGGGCGGTGGTCGTGGTGTTCTCCGCACTGGCCGCGTTCGGCCTGCTCTACATGGTCATCGCCAAGCCGCATCGGCGCATCGCCACCAGCCTCAGCTTCGCCGCTCCGCCGGCGGACTGACCCGCACGCGCCGGCCGTTCCGGCGCCTCCTCCGGTTGTTCCCGCACGCTGGCTTCGCGCCCGGCGGGGCCCGGCTCATCCTGCTTTCACGGAGCATCGCCATGAGCGACCTGCATTACTGGAACTACCCCACCGATATCCTCTGCGGCGTCGGCGCCCTGGAACAACTGCCGAGGCGTTGCGCGCTGGCGGGCGCACGCCGGCCCCTGCTGGTCACCGATCCCGGCATGCTCGCCCTGGAGCCCCTGCGCCTGGTGCGCGAGTGCCTGGAACGCGCCGGCATCGACCATGACCTGTTCCACGAACTGTCGAGCAACCCCAGCCTCGCTGAAGTCCACGGCGGCGCCAGGCGCTTCGAGGCTGGCGGGCATGACGCGCTGATCGCTCTCGGCGGCGGCAGCGCCCTCGACGCGGCCAAGGGAATCGCCCTGCTAAGCCGCGATCCGCACGGCCTCGAACGCTTCGAATGGACACAGACGCTGCGCAGCTATCCGACCCTCGCCGACTACCCGCCGCTCGGCCTGCCGCCGCTGCTGGCGCTGCCCACGACCGCCGGCACCGGCTCGGAACTGGGACGCGAGGCGGTGCTGACCGATACGCAACTGGGCATCAAGCGGGTCGTCGGCCATCGCGAGCTGCTGGCCGCCTGCGTATTCCTCGACCCGCGCCTGACCCGCGGGTTGCCGCCGGCGCTGAGCGCCGCCACCGGCATGGACGCCCTCACCCATCACCTGGAGGCGCTGTTCTCGCCGCTCTACCATCCGATGTCGGCGGGCATCGCCCTGGAAGGCGTGCGCCTGGTCAGGCAGCACCTGGAAAACGCCGTGCGCGACGGCAACGACCTCGCCGCCCGGGAAGGCATGCTGGTAGCCTCGGCCAGCGCCGCAGTGGCATTCCAGAAGGGGCTTGGCGGGGTCCACGCCCTGGCCCACCCGCTGGGCGCTCGCCATCACCTGCACCACGGCCTGCTGAACGCCGTGCTGCTGCCCTACGTTCTGCTGGCCAACCGCCCGGCGATAGAAGCCGACGCCGCGCGCCTGGCGCGCTACCTGGAACTCGACGAAGCGAGCTTCGACGGCCTGCTGGCGTGGATCCTCGAACTGCGCGCGCGCATCGGCATCCCGGCGAACCTCGCCGCCCTCGGCCTGGATGGCGAGGACGCGCAATGGGTGGGCGAGCAGGCGCTGGCCGACCTGTCGTCCTCGGCGACCAACGCCCTGCCGCTCGATGCCCGGGATTATGCGCGCATCTACCGCCAGGCGGTGGCCGGGACTCTCGCCTGAGCGCTCAGGACGCCAGGCCGTGGACCTGCAGCAGGTCGTCGATGAAGGCGCGGGCGGCTTCGCTGAGGGGGCGCCCGGCATAGACGATCATGCTGTGCTCCACCGGATAGCTCAGCCGCTCCGGCAACAGCGCGCGCATCCGCCCGCGCTCGATCCAGGCTTCGGCGTAATGGGTCGGCAGGTAGCCCAGGTGGGTGCCGGCCAGCACGGCATGGGCGACCGCTTCCATGTGGTAGGCGGTGGCGCGGCTGCGCGACGGGCGTAGCGGCAGGACCAGGTTTTCCGGCAGGAAGCCATGCATCACCCAGTCGCAGGCGGCGATCCGCTCCAGGGTCGGCTGCGCCTCGGCGAACAGCGGATGGCGATCGCCACAGAACACGCCGATCTCTTCGCGATACAGCGGGCGGTATTCGAGGCTCGGCCGCGAACGGCTGAAATAGGAGATCGCCAGGTCCAGCTCGCCTTCGATCACCGCCAGTTCCAGCTCGGTGGGCGAATTGACGAAAAGGTTCAGCTGGACATCCTGGTCGCGCCGCTGGAAGCGCGCCAGCGCATCGCCGAAACGGGCCTGGGGCAAGGTCGCGAGATTGTCCGCCAGGCCCAGGTACAGCTCCCCGACC
Organism: Pseudomonas sp. PS1(2021); assembly: GCF_020405165.1. NCBI lineage: Bacteria > Pseudomonadati > Pseudomonadota > Gammaproteobacteria > Pseudomonadales > Pseudomonadaceae > Pseudomonas > Pseudomonas sp. PS1(2021). Next base: position 3,412,258 of record NZ_CP084484.1, read on the forward strand.
AAACGTCCGGATAACGCCTGCGCCTGGTCGCGAAACAGGCCGATGGCGTCGAACATCGTTCGCGAAGCCTCCAGCACCCGGCGACCCTTGGCGGTCAGTCGGAAGCCGCCCTTGCCGCGCTCGCAGAGCCGGTAGCCGAGGCGCTTCTCCAGGCTGGCGATGTGCATGCTGATGTTCGACTGGCTCATGTTCAGCTCGGCCTGGGCCGCGGTGAAACCGCCGCACTTCACCACGCAGGCGAAGATGCGCAACAGACGCAGGTCTAGGTCGGTAACGTTTCTCAGCATGGCGGTCCGATCCGGCGCGAGGTCCCGCAGTCTAGCCGAGCGCCGCGACACGCGGCCATCCAGCGGCGGCGCACGGCGCACCAGAGGCGCTGGCGTATCATCGAAAATCTGGTCTATTCCAATTTCTTGAAAATACGTAGAAAAGTCCCGCCCAAAGGTGCCGCCAGGACAAGAAAATGCACCAATCCCAGGCAATCCCTCGAAAAAATCGAATCGTTTCGCCCTGCTTTTGGTCTAGACCACAAAAATACCCGGTGCTAGATTGACCTTCGCCAGCCGGCCCAGCCTGACCGGATCGGCGCCACGCACCGCCACCAAGCCTTCACAATCCATCTCAGCCTCGGCAGGACCGAGCAGGAGCGCGTCGACAGCCAACCTTGCGCACGAAAAAAGTCATGGGAAAGGCATCTGGCCTAGACCATGCATCCGGACAGCTTTGCAGCAGCACAACAAGAACAACCTCCCCGCACTGTCTAGACCCATAGGGACCCACATGAACAACCACAACGGTACCCTGCACCGTGGCTGGCAATCGCTCCAGCGCTGGCGCATCCAGATCTTCGTCATCACCTGGCTGGCCTACGCCGCCTTCTACTTCACCCGCAAGGCCTTCTCGGTGGCCAAGCTCGGCATCGCCGAAGACCCCTCCTTCGAGCTCGACAAGAGCGCCATGGCCGATCTCGATGCCCTCTACCTGGCCGCCTACGCCGTGGGCCAGTTCATGTGGGGGGTGTTCGCCGACCGCTTCGGCACCCGCGTGGTGGTGCTCGGCGGTTTGCTCACCTCGGCGCTGGCGGCGCTGGTGATGGGTACCTTCGCCACCCTGCCGATCTTCGCCGCCTGCATGGTGGTCCAGGGCCTGGCGCAGTCCACCGGCTGGTCGGGGCTGTGCAAGAACATCGGCGCCTTCTTCGCCACCTACGAGCGAGGCCGCGTGCTCGGCCTGTGGAGTACCTGCTACGCCTTCGGCGGGCTGGTGGCGACGCCGTTCGCCGGCTGGTGCGCCTACCGGTTGACGCATGACTGGCGCATGGCCTTCCTGTCCTCGGCGGGAGTGGTGCTGGCGGTGGCCGTGCTGTTCTTCTTCCTCCAGCGCAACCGTCCGCAGGACGTCGGCCTGCCGCCCGTGGAGGCCGAGGCCGCGCCCCCCGCCAACGCGCCCCGGCCGAGCCATTCCGGCGCCCTGCTGAAGGCGCTCAGGAATCCCCACGTGCTGGTCCTCGGCCTCGCCTACTTCCTGCTCAAGCCGGCGCGCTACGCGATCCTGCTCTGGGGCCCGGTGATCATCTACGAACGCATGCCGGAGATCGGCAAAGTCGCCTCGGCCATCGTGCCTTCGGCCTTCGAGGTCGCCGGGCTGGCCGGGCCGATCCTCATCGGCCTGGCCTCGGACAAGCTGTTCGGCGCCCGCCGCATGCCGGCCTGCGTGCTCAGCCTGGCGGCGCTGACCGTGAGCCTGGCGCTGTTCGTCCCGGCGATGCAGAGCGGCAGCCTGTACCTGGTGGTCGGCCTGCTGTTCATGATGGGCGTCACCCTCTACGGGCCGGACTCGATGATCAGCGGCGCCGCCGCCATCGACTTCGGTACCAGCGAAGCAGCCGGTACCGCCACCGGCTTCGTCAACGGCTGCGGCTCGGTCGGGGCGATCCTCGGCGGCCTGCTGCCGGGCTACTTCGACACCCTCACGGTGTTCTTCGTGTTCACCGCCACCGCGCTGCTCGCCAGCCTGCTGCTGGTGCCGTTCTGGAACAGCCGGCCAGGCGCGTGCCGCGTCGAACCGAAGGCGCATGCCGGCGGGCCGCTGCTGGCGGCCGGCAAGCCGCGTTGAAACCTCGCCGAACCACCGCCCGGCGCCAGGCGTGCCGGGCCAATCCCTAGCGAACAAGGAACCGCCTATGCCACTTGCCCTCTTCGACCTCGACGACACCCTGATCGACGGCGACTGCGCGACCCTCTGGGGGCGCTACATGACCGAACTGGGCTGGGTCGAGAAGACCGCCTTCCTGCACCAGGAACGCCGCCTCATGGAACTCTATGCCGAGGGCCGGCTGGCCATGGAGGACTACATGGACTTCAGCCTGGCGCCCATCGCCGGCCGCACCCCGGCGGAGATCGCCGGCGCCGTCGAGGATTTCGTCGCGCGGATCATAGCGCCGCGCATCCACGCCGACGCCCTGCGCTGCCTGGAACGCCACCGCCAGGCCGGCGACCGCCTGCTGATCATCTCCGCCTCGGCGCACTTCCTGGTCAGCGCCATCGGCCGCCGGCTGGGGGTGGACGAGGTGCTGGCGATCGACATCGAGGAGCGCGACGGCCTCTACACCGGGCGCACCCGCGGCACCCTCACCTACCGCGAGGGCAAGGTCCGTCGCCTCGACGCCTGGCTGGCCCAGGAGGGCGAGACGCTGGCCGGCGCGACCTTCTATTCCGACTCGCGCAACGACCTGCCGCTGCTCTCGCGGGTCGACCGGCCGCACACGGTGAACCCCGACCCGGCGCTGCTCGGGCACGCCCGCGAGGCCGGCTGGCCAGTGCTGGAATGGCGCTGAGAAGGCGCGCCGCGCTATACCGCCGGCGGCCCGGAAGCATTACCCTGTAGCCCCCCCGGAGCCCCAGCGGAGAAGCGTCGATATGCGCGACGAGCCGTCCCGCCCCCTGACGGTGATCTACCAGTCCCTGCGCGAGCAGATCGAGCGCGGCCTGCTCGCGCGCGGCAGCAAGCTGCCCAGCGAACGGCAATTGAGCGAGCTGTTCTCGACCACCCGCATCACCCTGCGCGAGGCGCTCGGCCAGTTGGAGGACCAGGGCCTGATCTACCGCGAGGAACGCCGCGGCTGGTTCGTCTCGCCGCAGCGGCTGCTGTACAACCCGCTGGTGCGCAGCCACTTCCACGCGATGGTCGCCGACCAGGGCCGGGTGCCGGAGACCGAGGTGCTCGGCGCGGCGATGATCCCGGCCAGCGTCGACATCTGCCAGCGCCTGGAGCTGCCGGCGCTGTCGCGGGTGTTCCAGATCCGCCGGGCGCGGCGGGTCGACGGGCGGCTGGTGCTGTACGTCGAGCACTACCTGAATCCCGCCTACTTTCCCGGCATCGAGCGCTTCGACCTGACTCGCTCGCTGACCGATCTCTACGCCAACCACTACGGCATCCGCTACGGCCGGGTGCGCTTCGAAATGGTCCCGACCATCCTCCCGGCGGAGGCCGCGGGACCGCTGCGGGTCTCGGTGGGCAGCCCGGCGCTACAGATCGTGCGGATCAACCGCGACCAGGCGGGCCGCCTGATCGACTGCGACCTGGAGTACTGGCGCCACGACGCGCTGCAGGTCAACGTCGAGGTGCCCGAGTAGCGCTCCGCGGTCCTGTTCCTGGCGCATGCATGACCGCCTGGCGGGTTTCCCGCCGCTTCCAGCGCATTGGTCGACCGCTGGGCACGCTGCGTCGACGCTGAGCGGTTGCCGCTGACGGCACGGCCTGCTAAAAGCGGCGACGACATTCGAAAATGCGATACGACCATGAGCGACAGTGAAAAATCGAATAGCCGCCTGTTCGACCTCGACCTGCTCCGCGCCATCGTCACGGTGGCCGACTGCGGCAGCTTCACCACTGCCGCCGCGCGCCTGCACTCGACCCAGTCGACCGTCAGCCAGAAGGTTCGCCGCTTGGAGGAAATGGCCGGACACCGCCTGCTGGAGCGCGGCAACCGCGACGTGTTGCCGACCGACGCCGGCGATACGCTGCTCGGCTATGCCCGCCGCCTGCTGGCACTGAACGACGAACTGGCCGAGGCGCTATCCGGCGCCACGGTGGCGCTGACGGTACGTATCGGCGTGCCGGACGACTTCGCCGCCGGCCGTACCACCGAGCGACTGGCGGCCTTCAACCGGCGTTATCCACAGGTCAAGCTGGAAGTCACCAGCGGCATGAGCCGCGACCTCAGCGCCAGCTACGACCGCGGCGAACTGGACCTGGTGCTGCTCAAGCAGCGACGCGCCAGCCGCGAGGCACTGGCCTGCTGGCCGGAAAAGACATGCTGGGTGGACAGCGCCAGGAACCCCTGCATCGACCTCGACCCGCTGCCCATCGTCACCTTCCCGCCGCGCGGGGTCTACCGCGACGAGATGATCGCCGCCCTGGAAGCGGTCGGCCGGCGCTGGCACATCAGCTTCACCAGTTCCAGCCTCAGCGGTCTGCAATCGGCCATCGCCGACGGCATGGGCATCGGCCTGCTGCCGCTGCGCGCGGTGAGCGCAGGCCACGCGGTGCTGCCGAAGAACGTCGGGCTGCCGGCGGTGGACGTGTTCGAAGTGGCGCTGCTGCACCGGCCGGCGGCGGATCCGATGGTGAAGGCGCTGGCGCGCGTGCTGTCGCGGGTGCTGGCGGAAGATACCCGGAGCCGTCCCGCATTCGAAAAATGAATATGCTGGATTCCAACATTTAATTTGTGCATGCGCAAGGCGCTGGATATCGTTGCCGTCAGCAACGGCTCGCGCCCGCCCATTTCGCTCCGGCGGCGCGTGCGCCGGCAGCAAGACAACAACGAGGAAACGCTCCATGTCCAAGTCCAGCTACTACGCGCCGCACGGCGGGCACCCGGCACAGACCGAGCTGCTCACCGACCGGGCGATGTTCACCGAAGCCTATGCCGTGATTCCCAAGGGGGTGATGCGCGATATCGTCACCAGCCACCTGCCGTTCTGGGACAACATGCGCATGTGGGTGATCGCCCGCCCGCTGTCCGGCTTCGCCGAGACCTTCTCGCAGTACATCGTCGAACTGGCGCCCAACGGTGGCAGCGACAAACCGGAGCAGGATCCCAACGCCGAGGCCGTGCTGTTCGTCGTCGAAGGCGAGCTGAGCCTGACCCTGCAGGGCCAGGTCCACGCCATGCAGCCGGGCGGCTACGCCTTCATTCCGCCGGGCGCCGACTACAAGGTGCGCAATACCACCGGCCAGCACACCCGCTTCCACTGGATCCGCAAGCACTACCAGAAGGTCGACGGCGTACCGCTGCCGGAAGCCTTCGTCACCAACGAGCAGGACATCCAGCCGCTGGTGATGCCGGACACCGAAGGCCGCTGGAGCACCACCCGCTTCGTCGACATGAGCGACATGCGCCACGACATGCACGTCAACATCGTCAACTTCGAGCCGGGCGGCGTGATCCCCTTCGCCGAGACCCACGTGATGGAGCACGGCCTGTACGTGCTGGAAGGCAAGGCGGTGTACCGCCTGAACCAGGACTGGGTCGAGGTGGAGGCCGGCGACTTCATGTGGCTGCGCGCCTTCTGCCCGCAGGCCTGCTATTCGGGCGGCCCGGGGCGCTTCCGCTACCTGCTGTACAAGGATGTCAACCGGCACATGCGCCTGACCCTCAATGCGCCGCATTGAGGGCGGGACAGGCTGAAAGGGAACCCGGCGCCATGGCGCCGGGTTTTTCGTTTGCGGAAGGCGCCCAGCCCGTCGTCAGCTCCGGGCGCGGAGGACTTCAGGGCGAACCGAACATGGCCGTCCAGTAGATTCCCGCGTCGCTCTTCGGATCGGTGGCGTAGGCCGCGCCCAGCTCGCGGTAGCCGGGATTCATCAGGTTGGCGCAGTGGCCCGGGCTGGCCAGCCAGCCGTCGACCACCTTGTCCACCCCGTCCTGGCCGGCGGCGATGTTTTCGCCGACCAGCCCGCCGCTGTAGCCGGCCAGCTCGGCGCGGTCGCCGGGGGTGCGGCCGTCGCGGTCGAGGTGGTCGAAGAAATTGCCGTTGGCCATCGCCCGCGAATGCGCTTCGGCGGCGCCGCCAAGGGTGGCGTTCCAGGCCAGCGGCTGGGTCGCTGCGTAAGGTTTGCCACCGCACTGGCGGGCTTGCCCGCGGGCGGCATTGATCCGTTCCAGGAGCTTCTGCCCTTCCGCCTGCCAATCGCCCATGCCGCCGCGCAGCAATGGCCGGGCGAGGACGATGCGCCAGTCGCGGTCCTGGCGGCTGACGCCGACGTCGACGAACTGCGGGTCGAGCACCACGCGGCAGAAGCTTTCCTCCAGCGCCTTCATCGCCGCGCCGGCATCGCGCGGCCCGGAAAGGCTGATCGACTGCACGTTGACCATCGGGTAGGCGGCCTGTGCCATCGCCTGCTGCAGGTCGCCGGCGGCATTCACCGGCAAGGCCAGGCGCGGGTCGGCGGCCAGCGGCGGCAGTTCGCCGCTGGCCTGCCCGCCGCAGGACTGCACCTGGCCACGGTAGGCGTTGATCGCCTCGACCAGTTGCGCCTCGTCGGCGGCACTGGCGGCCGCTGCGAGCGCCAGCCCGAGCGTCAGTACGGCCAAACGCGGGATGCTTGGGATTGCCATGGAAATCTCCTCGATCTGATGGCGCCTATGATGCGCGATTCCGCGGCGCGCCGCCGCATTCGACCGGAACCCGGCGCCGGCGTTGCAGGCTCAGGCCGGCGCTTCGGCGAACGCCTCCACCAGCCGCTCGATCACCGCGCGGACCCGCGCGGTGTGGCGCAGGTCCTTGTGGGTAACCATCCACACCTCGTATGGCCGGCGTCGCTCACGCTGCGGCCAGACCCGCACCAGTCCGTCGCGCTCGCCCATGTACAGCGGCAGCTCGCAGAGCCCCAGGCCACGCGCCAGGGCCTGGCGCACCATCATGTTGGAATTCACCGCGATGACCACCCGGCCGTCGCGGATCGGCTCGCCGCCCAGGGTCAGTTCGCGCTGGCTGTGCCAATAGGGTTCGTACATCACCAGGTCGTGGCCGCGGAAACGCTCGCCGGGCACCGGTACGCCGTTGCGCCGCAGGTAGTCCGCGGAAGCGAACAGGCCCATGGGCCAACTGGCGAGTTTTCTCAGGATCAAATCGGGATTTTCCGGCCGCAGGGTGCGAATCGCGATGTCGGTCTCGCGCTTGGGCAGGTCGACCACGGCCGAAGCGCTGTCGAGCAGCACGCGGATATCCGGGTGTTCAAGGTGCAGGCGGGCCAGGGCGGGTAGCACGAAGTCGACGGCCAGGGAGTCGGTGGTGGACAACCGCACCTCGCCGGACAGTCGGTGGTCCATCCCGCGGGTCCGCCGCAGCAGCTCCAGGGCCGAGCGCTCCATCTTCTCGGCCAGTTCGAAGGCCGCCTCGCCGGCCGGGGTCAGCAGGTAGCCGGACGAGGTGCGCAGGAACAGGGTCGAGCCCAGCGCCGCCTCCAGCGACGCCAGCCGCCGGCCCACCGTGGCCTGGTCGACGTGAAGCGCGCGGGCGGCGCCGCGCAGGGTGTGCTCGCGGCAGAGCGCGAGGAAGACGCGGGTGTCGTCCCAATTCATGGCGGTTTTCCTGATGCATTTTCGCATCAGTCTAATGAAAAAGCGCTGCGCGACCACGGCATCCGCGCTGCTTACCATGCGAACCAGGTCCGAACCACTTTCCCAGGAGCATGCGATGAGCAGCACGAACCGATTTCCCGAACGAATGACCGCCATCGAGATCGCCCGGCCCGGCGGCCCCGAGGTACTGGTGGCGACCAGCCGGCCGCTGCCGACGCCCGGCCCGCGCGAGGTCCTGGTCGAAGTCCGCGCCGCCGGCGTCAACGGTCCCGACGTGCTTCAGCGCAAGGGCGTGTACGACCCGCCACCCGGCGCCTCGGACATTCCCGGCCTGGAGATCGCCGGCACGGTGCGGGCGGTCGGCAGCGAGGTCAGCCGCTTCGCCGTCGGCGAGGCGGTGATGGCGTTGATTCCCGGCGGCGGCTACGCGCAGTTCGCGGTGGCCGACGAGCGCACCACCCTGCACCTGCCCGACGGCCTGGGCATGGAGGAAGCGGCGGCGCTGCCGGAAACCTTCATGACCGTCTGGGTCAACCTGTTCCAGCGCGGTGGCTTCAAGGCCGGAGAGACGCTGCTGGTCCACGGTGGCGCCTCCGGCATCGGCACCGCCGCGACCATGCTGGGCAAGGCCTTCGGCGCGGCGAAAATCTTCACCACGATCTCCAGCGAGGCCCAGCGCGAGGCCAGCCTGCGCCTCGGCGCCGACGTGGCGATCGACTACACCGAGCAGGATTTCGTCGAGGAAGTGCTGCGCGGCACCGAAGGACGCGGGGTCGATGTGATCGTCGATATCGTCGCCGGCGACTATGTGACGCGGAACTATCAGGCGGCGGCGATGAACGGACGGATCGTGCAGATCGGCGTGATCAAGGGCAAGGCCGCCGAAGTCGACCTGTTCCCGATGCTGAGCAAGCGCCTGGTCCATCTTGGCTCGACCCTGCGCTCGCGAAGCCACGACGAGAAAGGCGCGATCATCGCCGAGCTGGAGCGCCAGGTCTGGCCGCACGTGCGCGCCGGCACTGTCCGGCCGCAGGTGTTCCGCACCTTCCCCCTGGAACAGGCGCGCCAGGCCCACGAACTGATGGACTCCGGCCAGCACATCGGCAAGATCGTCCTCACGTCAGCTCCCTGAGGCCGCTCAGACCTCGATATCGCCCAGGCGCAGCGCCCGCGCCACCGCCTGGGCGGTGGACGCCGCGCCGAGACGGCGGCGGGCGGCACGCAGGTGATTCTCCACGGTGCGCTCGGAAATCATCAGGATCGCCGCCACCTCCGCCTGCTGCTTGCCCAGGGCGATCCATTGCAGGACTTCCCGCTCGCGCTCGCTGAGCGCTTGCGCATCGCCCGCCGACACAGGGCCGCGCAGGCGCTTCAGGGCGAAGAACAGGATCGGGCAGAAGGCCTGGGCGGCGAGCTTGCAACCGGCATTCAGGTCCAGCCGCTCGCCGGCGAAAGACACCGCGCCCTCCAGGCCGTTGCGGCCGAACACCGGCACCTGCATGCCATTGACCTGGCCGAGGTCGCGGACCCCACGGACGATGCGGTAGGTCATGCGCTCGGGATCCTCCGAGGGGCTCTTCGACCAGAAGAACGGCTCGTCCAGTTCGAGGATGTGCCGGGTGACCGGACAGTGCAGAAGATAGGCGTCGCGCTCCTGGGCGCTGCGCCCTTCGGCCCAGTCGCCATGGACGAAGAACAGCTCGTCGATCAGTTCGTCCTCGTCGGGGCGGGGGAAAAGGCTGCAGACGATCACCCGGTCGAAGCCCAGGCGTGCGGCGAACTCCACCATCTCGCGGCAGACCGCCTCGGTGGTAGCGGCCTTGCGCAGCCGGGCGACGCTGTCGAAGAGAAGGCTGGCGTAGTCGGTCATGGAGCGGACGTTCCTGGCTTTTTCCGCATGATCCCCGGCTTGCCGGCAAAAGCCCATAGGGGAAAACCCTCAGGCGACCGATCGTGGGTTAGGGGATTTCCCCTATTTCGCCGGCCGGCGACCCCGCCTATCGTCTTGGTACGACCTCCATCACGCAGAAAGGAACGAGCCATGAGCAACGAGCGCGATACCAGCAGAACCCCGACGCCCGACCACGCCGAGCACAACGCGTTCTTTCCCTCGCCCTATTCCCTGAGCCAGTACACCTCGGCAAAGACCGACTTCGACGGCGCCGACTACCCGACCCCGTACAAGGGCGGCAAGAAGGTGCTGATGATCGGTACCGACGAACGCTACATCCTGATGCAGAACGGCAGCATGTTCTCCACCGGCAACCACCCGGTGGAAATGCTCCTGCCGATGTACCACCTGGACAAGGCCGGCTTCGAGTTCGATGTCGCCACGCTCTCCGGCAACCCGGTGAAGCTGGAGATGTGGGCGATGCCCGGTGAGGACGAGGCGGTGAAGAGCATCTACGCGAAGTACCTGCCCAAGCTGAAAGCGCCGCGGAAGCTCGCCGACCTCCTGGAGCAGGCCGTCGCCGACGACTCGCCGTACGCCGCGGTGTTCGTTCCCGGCGGCCACGGCGTGCTGGCGGGCATTCCGCACAGCCGGGAGGTGAAACGGCTGCTCAATGCCTTCCTCGCCAAGGACCGCTACATCATCACCCTTTGCCACGGTCCGGCCTGCCTGCTGGCACCGGCGGTCGACGAGAAGCCGGAGGACTACCCGTTCAAGGGCTACGAGATCTGCGTGTTCCCCGACGCCCTGGACACCGGCGCCAACCTGGAGATCGGCTACATGCCCGGTCCCCTGCCCTGGCTGGTGGGCGAGAACCTGCAGAAGCTCGGGGTGAAGATCCTCAACAAGGGCATCACCGGCCAGGTCCACCGCGACCGCAAGCTGCTCACCGGCGACAGCCCGCTGGCCTCCAACAACCTTGGCAAGCTGGCCGCCAAGACCCTTCTCGAAGCGTTCGCCCGCTGATTCCCCGCCGCGCCCCGTCCGTGCCCCACGGACGGGGACATCTCCCGTTCGTCCCGGCGTCATCGAACTTAAACCGGCCTGGCGCAGCATCGTCCTTCAGGAAGAGGAATGGCGCGTTGCCCGACGCCGTCCGGCGAAAGACGAATCGATGACCGCACAGAAAGAAAACTCTGACAGCACACCGACTAGTCGTCCTCCCTTCCCGCCGTTACGGTTCCGGGCTTGCGCACAAAGCCGAACCCAAGGGGGCCCCTCATGTCACTGCCGCCGTACCTCAAGCCCGGCGACAAGGTCGTGTTGTACGACCAGCACTGCCGCTTCTGCACGCTCTGGAGCGGTTTCCTGGCACGCCGCGCCGACCACCGGCTGAAGCTGCTTGCCGCGCAGTCCGCCGAAGGCCTGGCGATTCTCGATTGGTTCGGGCTGGCACCCGATCATTTCAACACCTGGCTGTTCGTCGACGGCGCCTACGCCTGCGACGACAACGATGCCCTGCTCGAGGTGCTGCGCCTGTTGCCGGGCCCCTGGCGTCACCTGCGCTGGCTGCGCCTGCTGCCAGCCTGGCTGCGCGACGAGTGCCACGAGGCGCTACGGCGCAACCGCTGGCGCTGGTTCGGCCGCCAGCGCCCACCCCTTCGTCGTCGCTCCTGGCGTCCCCGTCGAGCCTGACGCCTCTCCGCGCTGGCCGTGGCGGGTTATGCTGCCTGCGCACCAGCCTGCGGACCCATACTTGCCATGGCCCTTGACCCGAGCCAACGCCGACGACTGCGCCACGCGCTATCCGACGCCTTCGTCGACACTCTCCTGGAGCCCGAGGATATCGCCCGGCGGATAAAGGGCGTCGACCCGGCGTTGCTGGAGCGGTTGTTCTTCGAGGAAGTGGCGCCGGTCTGCCACGGCAACCTGCTCAGCCCCGCTCCGGCGGTATGGACCGCCTTCGACGAGGCCTGGCTGGAAGAGGCCATCGAGCGACGCCTGGCGCGGCAAAGGAGCTGCGCCCTGCGACGCTGGCACGAGCGCTGCCTGGTCGCCTGGCTGCGATGGCGATACGCCGACACCTGGCGCGCGATCGCCGGCGCTCTTTGAGCGAGCGCCTCAGCGAAATACCGAATGGATGAGCTTGCCGGCCTTCTTCGTGTCGACCGCCTGCTGGCGTACCGGCGGCAGCGGCTCGCGCTTGTCCTTGTCTGCCTCGTTCATCTGCGCCACCCAGGCATCCACCCGATCGCGGCTGACGGCGCCGTAGTTGAGATGGCAGCTATCGACGAGGGTCTTGCCCTTCTTCTCCTTGTAGCTGCACTGCACGCGGAAGTCGCCGATGTAGTTGGTGGCGAAGCTCTCGGCACGGAACGGCGCGGAGAACGGCTTGGAGGTATAGGTCTCGTAGTAGTAGTCGGTCTTGGTCAGCGGCGTAGAACGACAGTTGGACTCCACGTTCACCGCCGTGTGGGTGACGCTGCGCTTCCTTTTCTGGACCGTCTTCTCCAGCGCCTCGCCGTTGGCCTCGCAGCGCTCCTCGTACGCACCGGTCTCGCGGGTGACGGTATAGGACAGGTACCTCACCTCGAACTCGTAAAGCTCGTAGTAGCGCGGCGTCAGTGCGAGGCTGAACAGCTCGGAGTACGACGAGGTGGTGACGTGGGCCGCATGGGTCTTGGAGGCGGGATCGCGGAAACGCAGGGTCAGGCGGGTGGACGGGTCGTTGCTGCCGGTGTTCTCGAAGCCGACCACGCCGGTGACGAAACTGGGCGGATCGCCGGCGCGCATGGAGAACCAGGACGACACCGAGCCCTGGTTCGCCGGGTTGATGTTGCAGCCCGCCAGCGATGCCATGCAGGCGAGCACGGCAGGTAGCTTTCCTTTTCTGGGCGTCATTGAAATCCCTTTGCTCGCGACAGGAGGAAAATATCGTTAGGAAACAACGTTGAGAGGCCGGCAAGGATACCCGACTGGCGCACGGGTCGCATCATTATGACATCACGCCGCCCGCCGGCGTTGCCGCGACCGTTCGTCGAACCTGTGAATTCCGGTAGTTTCCCTTGCCCTCGCTGGCGTCCCAAGATCAGGATTTCCTGTGTTCGCCGGGAGGATCCTGGCGTGTCCACGACCAGCCTCTGCCCCTCCGCCACGCGGGAACACGGTCCCGGCGCGAAACGCGTCCTGCCTCTGCTGTTCCTCACCTGCCTGCTGGATGCCGCTGGCGTCGGCCTGATCGTGCCCCTGCTGCCGACGCTGATCGGCAGCGTGGCGCCGCTGGCGGTCCGCGACGCGGCCACCTGGGGCGCCGCCCTGGTGATGACCTTCGCGCTGCTGCAATTGTTCTTTTCGCCGGTCCTCGGCAGCCTCAGCGACCGCTTCGGACGCCGCCCCGTCCTGGTCCTGGCGATGCTCGGCTTCGCCCTCAGCTATCTGCTGCTGGCGCTGGCCGACAGCCTCTGGATGCTGTTCCTCGGTCGCGCGCTGGCCGGGCTCACCGGCGCCAGCGTGGCCACCGCGATGGCCTGCGCGGCTGACCTCGGCACGCACGGGCAGCGCACCCGGCACTTCGGCTGGCTGTACGCCGGCCTCGCTCTGGGCATGATCCTCGGCCCCGCCCTCGGTGGGCTGCTGGCGGTGCACGGCACGACGCTGCCGCTGTTGCTGGCCGCCGGCCTGTGCCTGCTCAACGCCCTGCTCGCCGGCCTGTTCCTCGAGGAAACCCTGCCCCCGACGCGACGCCGCCGCCTGGACCCGAGGCGGATGAATGCCTTGCGCTCGATCAGCGGCCTGGCTCGGCAACCGGGGGTCGGACGCCTGCTGGCGGTGCTTGCCCTGGTATTCCTCGGCTTGCAGGCGGTGATGGTGGTCTGGCCGTTCTTCGTGATCGAGAAGTTTCACTGGAGCAGCGCCTGGATCGGCTACTCGCTGGCCCTCTACGGCGTGCTCGCGGTGCTCGCCCAGACCCTCGGCGTGAACCTCTGCAAGCGGCGCCTGGACGACGCCCGCCTGCTGCGCCTGGGCCTCGCCCTGCAAGGCTGCGGCCTGCTGCTGTTCGCCCTGGTCGACTCGTCATTCTGGCTGGTCTGCGCGCTGCTGCCCTTCGCGCTCGGCAGCCTCGCCACCCCGGCCATGCAGGGGCTGCTCTCGGCCCGCGTGCCGGTCGACCGCCAGGGCGAGTTGCAGGGCGTGCTGAGCAGCCTGATGAGCCTCGCCGCGATCGTCGGTCCGCCGCTGATGAGCGGCCTGTTCCACTGGGGCAGCGGTCCGCTCGCGCCGCTGCCCCTGGCCGGCGCGCCATTCCTCGCCGGCGCCCTTCTCGTTCTGGCCGGGCTGGTCCTGGCCTGGCAACTTCGACCTACGGGAGAAGAACGATCATGGACCGGATAGACATGGGCGTGCTGGTGGTACTGTTCAATCCTGGCGACGACGACCTGAAACACCTTGGCGAACTGGCGGCGGCGTTTCCGCAACTGCGCTTCCTCGCCGTCGACAACTCACCGCACAGCGATCCGCAGCGCAATGCCCGGCTGCGCGGGCAAGGCATCGCCGTGCTGCACCACGGCAACCGGCAGGGCATCGCCGGCGCCTTCAACCAGGGGCTCGACGCGCTGTTCCGGCGTGGCGTGCAGGGTGTGCTGCTGCTCGACCAGGACTCCCGTCCCGGCGGCGCCTTCCTCGCCGCCCAGTGGCGCAACCTGCAGGCGCGCAACGGTCAGGCCTGCCTGCTCGGCCCACGGATCTTCGACCGGGGTGACCGGCGCTTCCTGCCGGCCATCCATCTCGACGGACTGACGCTCAGGCAATTGTCTCTGGACGGCCTGACGACCCCGCAGCGCACCTCGTTCCTGATCTCCTCCGGCTGCCTGCTGACCCGCGAGGCCTACCAGCGCCTCGGCCACTTCGACGAGGAACTGTTCATCGACCACGTGGACACCGAATACAGCCTGCGCGCCCAGGCGCTGGACGTGCCCCTGTACGTCGACCCACGGCTGGTCCTCGAGCACCGCATCGGCACGCGCAAGACCCGCCGCCTCGGCGGTCTCAGCCTCAGCGCGATGAACCACGCCCCGCTGCGCCGCTACTACCTGGCGCGCAACGGCCTGCTGGTCCTGCGCCGCTACGCCCGGTCCTCGCCGCTGGCCCTGCTGGCGAACCTGCCGACCCTGACCCAGGGCCTCGCGGTGCTCCTGCTCGAACGCGACAAGCTGCTCAAGCTGCGCTGCCTGGGCTGGGGTCTGTGGGACGGCCTGCGGGGACGCGGCGGCGCGCTGGAGACCAACCGCCCGCGCCTGCTGAAGCGCCTCGCCGGCCCGGCCGTGGCGTCCGTAGCTTCCGGCAAGGCCAAGGCCTAGTCGGCGAAACGCATTCCCGCATAGGGCGCTTGCCGGCACGCCGCGAGCCGGCTGCGCAGGTCGCCGACGTGGGCCTCCAGGCGATGGCCGTCCGGGTCGAGGAAGTAGAACGAATCGCCCTCGCTGCGGTTCTGCTTCCATTCGCGCACGCCATGCGCGCGCAGCTGCGCGGCGAAGCGGGCGAAATCCGCGGCGGCGATGCCGAAGGCGTAGTGCGTGTAGTCCGCGGCCGGCCCGCCGTACTGCGGCTCCCGGGACAGGCACAGCCACAGCGAACCCAGTTCGAGATAGGCGCCCTGGTCCCAGCGCGCTTCCAGGCGAAAGCCGAGAAGATCGCGGTAGAAGGCGATGCTGGCCGGCAGGTCGGCGACCGCCAGGGTCAGGTGATTGAGACCGGTGAGCATGGGGGGCTCCTTGCAAGGTTTGGCGGGAGGACGATTCAGGCACGCCCCAGCCAGTCGCCGCGGATCATTTCCATCAGTTGGCGCAAGCCGGGTTGCGGCTGGCGTCGGCTCGGATAATAGAGGCAGAACGGCGCGCCCATCGAGCTCCAGTCGGGCAATACCAGTTGCAGCCGGCCGCTACGCAGCTCCTCGGCGATTCCCACTTCCAGGCAGTAGGCCAGGCCAATGCCGTCCAGGGCCGCGGCGACCGCCGTATTGCTTTCGTTGACGCTGAAAGGGCCGGGCACGTCGACCTCGACCATCCGCTCGCCGTCGCCCAGTTCCCATTTGTAGAACGAGTTGTCGCCCAGGCGCATGCGGATGCAGGCGTGCCGCAACAGGTCGTCCGGCCGCTGGGGCACGCCGTGGCGCGCCAGGTAATCGGGCGACGCGGCCACCACCCAGCGCAGCTCCCCGGTCAATGGCACCGCGACCATGTCCTGGGGCACCGTGCCGCCGTAACGGATGCCGGCGTCGTAGCCGTCGGCGACGATGTCGACCATGCGGTCCTCCACCGAAAGTTCCAGTTGCAGGTCCGGATACGCCTCGGTGAAGCGCCTGAGGACCGGCCCCAGCAGCAGCCGCGAGGCATCGCGCGGCACGTTCAGGCGCAGCCGGCCCACCGGCGAGGTGCGATAGGCATCGAGCTCGCCGAGCGCCTCGCCGATCACCTGGAAACCATCCTCCAGCTTGGCCGCCAGCGCGCTACCGGCATCGGTCGGCACCACCGAACGGCTGGTACGGTTAAGCAGCTTCACCCCGAGCCGCGCCTCGAGGTTGCGCATGCTGTGGCTCAGCGCCGAGGTACTGACACCCAGCTCCTGGGCTGAGTGACGGAAGCTGCGGCGCCGGACGATGGTCATGAAGACGTTCAGGTCGGCGAGTTCGGAACGGGTGAAAGCCGGCATTCCAGGGCTCCTGGCAGTTCTCGGAGGTCAATGCAGCATTGAGCCACATTCAATCTCGGGTGATCTAGAGTAATCGCTCCGTGCCGCCGAGCGCATTGCCGGCAAGCGTTTTCCCGATCTGCAGGAGTATTTCCATGAGCGTTGAAAGCATTCGCATCGAGGGTATCGACACGCCGGTCTCGCGCATCGGCCTCGGCACCTGGGCCATCGGCGGCTGGATGTGGGGCGGCGCTGACGACGCGACGTCGGTGGAAACCATCCGGCGTGCGGTGGAATCCGGGATCAACCTGATCGACACCGCGCCGGTCTATGGCTTCGGCCATTCCGAAGAGGTCGTCGGCAAGGCCTTGCAGGGGCTGCGCGACAAGGCGGTGATCGCCACCAAGGCGGCGCTGGAGTGGAGCGACGCGGGCATCCACCGCAACGCCTCCGCCGCACGCATCCGCCGGGAGGTCGAGGACTCGCTGCGGCGGCTGAAGACCGATCGTATCGACCTGTACCAGATTCACTGGCCGGACCCGCTGGTGGCGCACGAGGAAACCGCCGGCGAACTGGAGCGCCTGCGCCGCGACGGCAAGATCCTCGCCATCGGCGTGAGCAACTATTCGCCGGAACAGATGGACGGGTTCCGCCAGTTCGCTCCGCTGGCCAGCGTGCAGCCACCCTACAACCTGTTCGAGCGCGCCATCGACGCCGACGTGCTGCCCTACGCCGAGCGTAACGGCATCGTCGTGCTGGCCTACGGAGCGCTGTGCCGCGGCCTGCTTTCCGGACGGATGAACGCCGAGACCCGCTTCGATGGCGACGACCTGCGCAAGTCCGACCCGAAGTTCCAGCAGCCCCGCTTCGCCCAGTACCTGGCAGCGGTCGCGCAACTGGAGGAACTGGCTCGCGAGCGCTATGGCAAGTCGGTGCTGGCCCTGGCCATCCGCTGGATTCTCGATCGCGGCCCTACGGTGGCGCTGTGGGGGGCGCGCAAGCCGGAGCAGTTGAACGGCATCGCCGACGCCTTCGGCTGGCGCCTGGACGACGAGGCCATGGCCCGCATCGAGCGGATCCTCGCCGAGACCATCCAGGATCCGGTCGGTCCCGAGTTCATGGCGCCGCCCAGCCGCAACGCCTGATCGGACGGCCGGGGCGGCAACGCCCCTGGCCGCTGGCCTGACGGAGCGGCGGAAGGCAAAATGGCGGTTTTTCTCAAGGACTGCCGGATCAGTTATGGAAAACGTCTACAAGACCCCGGAAGCTCCCCTGGTGGAAACCCGCGGCGCGAAGCGGGCGCATTTCTTCGTCACCTCGCTGGGCAAGATGAGCGTGCTCTTCCTCCTCACCCTGGGGCTGTACGGCGTGTACTGGATGTACAAGCACTGGAAGGCCCAGCAACCGCAGATGGAGCGGCGGATCAGCCCGGTATGGCGGGCGATCTTCGGCATCTTCTTTTTCCATGCCCTCGCCCGGCGGATCCACCAGGCCCTGCCGGAAGAGCGCCAGGCACTATGGAGCCCGAGCAAGGATGCGACCTGGGCGGTGCTGCTGACGGTCGCGGCGAACCTGATCAGCCACCTCACCGATGTGGTCCCCGCGCTGGAGCCCTACTCGCTGCCCTCGCTCCTGCTGCTGCTCACGCCGCTTATCCCGATGCGCAACATCCAGCGCCAGGCCAACCTCGCCAGCGGCGACCCGCAGGGCACGGGCAACGCCGGCTATTCGGGCTACAACCTGCTGTTCATCGTGCTCGGCGCGCTCTACTGGCTGCTGATCCTGATCGGTTCCGCGGTGATCCTCTTCGGCTCGTCCCAGGGCTGAGCCGCCTCAGCCGGGAAACGCCCGGCGCAACAGTTCGGGCAGCACCTCGCCAGCCGGACCGACGAGACAGTGCTCGCGCGGATGGCGGGTGCGCACCGGTTGCGGGTTCACATGCACGACGCTGGCACCGTGCTCCAGCGCCAGTCCGGGTATCCGCGCCGCCGGCTGCACCACGCCGGAAGTGCCGACGCTGAGCAACAGGTCGCACTCGCAGGCCGCGGCGAAAGCCTCGCGCAGCGCCGCCTCGGGCAGCGCCTCGCCGAACCAGACCACGCCCGGCCGGACCTGTCCGCCGCAGGCCGGACAACGCGGCGGCTCGATCCGTCGTCCCTCTTCCGGCTCGACCGAATCGGGCAAGGCGTCCCGGTAGGCTGCCGCGCAGGTCGCGCAACGCGGCGCGTGCAGGCTGCCATGCAGGTGAAGGACGTCGCGGCTGCCGGCGCGTTCATGCAGGTCGTCGACGTTCTGGGTGACCAACCGGGTGTCGGCGATCCGTCCGCTCAATGCGGCAATCGCCCGGTGCGCGGGATTCGGCTGGACACCCAGCACCTTCAGGCGGCGCCACTCGTACCAGCCCCAGACCAGCGCGGGATCGTCGGCGAAGGCCGCGGGCGTAGCCAGGGCCGCCGGATCGTAGCGCGCCCAGAGACCGCCAAGGGCATCGCGGAAGGTGGGAATCCCGCTTTCCGCCGACACCCCGGCGCCCGTGAAGATCACCAGGCGGCGGGCGCCGGCGAGCAGTTCGACGACAGCGCGCATCTCGCTCCTCCGCTTACAGCGCGGACAACGCGCGGTATTCGTCCTGGGCATGCTGGTCGGTCATGCCGCTGACGAAATCCTGGAGCATACGGCAGCGGTGGTAGAACTCCCACTGCCGCTGCAACGGGTCCTCCGCCACACCTTTCATGGCCTCCAGGTAAGCCTTGATCTGCTGGCTCGGCAGGCGCCGAACCAGCAGTTGCGGATGCGGCGCGGCGGCCTGGCGACCTTCGGCGAGGGCCTGGAACTCCTCGGCCGGCAGGCGCAGCAGCGGCGCGTAGAAATCCAGCAGGCCCTGGATGATGCGGTAGCCCTGCAATTCCAGGGTTTCCACCTCCGGATGGCAGAACACCCATTCCATGGCCACGTCCTTGAACGTCTGGACGATGGCGTGCGGCAGGCTGCCGTCCTCCATCAGCGCGCGGCCGAGGGTGCCGGCATGAACCGCTTCGAGGTTGTCGATGAACTGCTGGGCGGCGTGCTGGACCAGCGGGTGGATCATTTTCACCCGCAGGCGGATGAAGAATTCGCTGACCTTGTTGATCGGCTCCCGCTCGGCCTTTTCCAGTGAGTAGTCGACCATCCGCTGGAAGCTCATGTTGTCCGCGTCGCCGGGAATCGGCGCGTCCGGCGAATGGTGGACGGCAAACTTCTTCACCAGCAGATCCGCCAATTGACGGATGTCGAGGATGCCTTTTTCCACCGAGTCTTCGATATCGGCCAGGCAATAGGAGATATCGTCGGCCGCTTCCATGATGTAGGCCACAGGGTGGCGAGTGCCCGGGCGCATGCCGAGGACTTGGCGCAGTTCGTCGACGAAGGCTTCCTCGGAAAGATAGAAGCCCGGCTTCTTGTTCAGGTAGTGGTTCGCCGCCGCCTTGTCCGGCTTCGGCTCGTAGGCCGGACGCACGTACTTGAGCAGGCCGGCGGTCTGGGTGTAGGTGAGGTTCAGGCGCAGCAGCTTCACCACCAGGCGGATGGCCTGGGCGTTGCCTTCGAAATGCTTGAGGTCGGTGAGCATGCGCTGCTGCAACAGGCCGTCGCCCTGGCCCGGCGGTACGCGGCGCTCGAACAGGGCGTCGAGGTTGCGTTCGAACCAGTCGTTGATGGCGTACTCGCCGAAATGACCGAACGGCGGATTGCCGACGTCGTGCATCAGGCAGGCCATTTCCACCAGGCTTTCCAGCGCGCCTTCCAGCCCGTCCAGGCCGACCTCCGCGGCACGCGGGCCCAGTTGGCGGAACAGCGTGCGGACGATGAAACGCCCGGTCTGCTGCACTTCCAGGGAATGGGTCAGGCGGCTGCGCACCGCCGCGTTGCGCTCCAGCGGGAAGACCTGGGTCTTCTGCTGCAAGCGACGCACGGCGGCGGAATTGACGATGCGCCCGCGGTCGCTTTCCAACTGGTAGACGATGTCTTGCAGATCGGTGTTCCCGGCATGTCCGTAGGTTTCCCTGTCGTGCGGACGCTGGCGGGATATCCGCTCCTTGAAATCCACGGCCCCTGGCATCTGGCGCTGTTCTCCACTCGGTCGGCTGCGAACCCCGAGCCTAGCGCGTGGCGGCGGTTTAACCAAGGTCGCGACAATCCGTCCCACTACCGTTCGCGATCCGTCCTCTTCCCCGGGCGGCGGCAACTGGCAGAATACCCCGCTCGGCACCAGCGACCCCCGCCGCAGAACGGGGGCGCCGCCGATCATGCGTGCGCCCAGAGAAACAGGAACGTTCAGGGAGGTTCCGCATGAGCATCACATCCACCGACATCTGCCAGGCCGCCGATGCCCTCAAGGGGTTCGTCGGTTTCAACCGCAAGACCGGCCGCTACATCGTGCGTTTCAGCGAAGACTCCTTCGGCATGGACGTCGCCGACGACAGCATCACGCCCACCAGCGAGTTCGTCTGGAGTTCGGTACGCGACGACGTCATGCGCCTGGGCCGCGAGCAGTTGCAGATCCTGCTGGAACAGAACATCAACGAACGACTGAACATCGGCGAGCCGCTACTGGTCTATCTGCGCCGCCAGGACCTGCCGGAAATCACCGCACAACGCCAGTTGCGCTGAGCGCCGTCGATCGCCGCCCGCGCCGGGCGCTGCGCCACGCATTATGCTGGAAGCGTCCGCCGCCGTCCGGCGCCGCGGACGCCATCGGCCATCCGGCGCGCCACGCAGGTGCTGCGCGGGGAGGTGAACGCCATGAGCAAGGGACTGAACGCGAAGAAGGAAACTCGTAGGAAACCGCTGAAAACCGCCCAGGAGAAACGCCTGGCGAAACGAGCGAAAAAACACGCTCCGGCGGCACCGCTCGGCACCCCATCGCGGAGCTGAGCCAGGCCGGAGCAGAGCCGCAGGCGCAACCGCTCAATCGTCCGCGGCGGGGTCCAGGTCGGGGAACAGCACCTCGGTGAAGCCGAACTTGCTGAAGTCGGTGATTCGCGAGGGATACAGGCGGCCGATCAGGTGGTCGCACTCGTGCTGCACCACCCGCGCATGGAACCCTTCGACGCTGCGGTCGATCGGCTGTCCCTGCGGGTCCAGGCCCTGGTAGCGGATGCGCCGATGGCGCGATACCGCGCCGCGCAACCCCGGCACCGACAGGCAGCCCTCCCAGCCCTCTTCCATCTCGTCGTCCAGCGGGGTGATCCGCGGGTTCAGCAGGATGGTCGGCGGCACGGCCGGGGCGTCCGGATAGCGCTCGCTGCGCTCGAAACCGAAGATCACCAGCTGCAGGTCGACGCCGATCTGCGGCGCGGCCAGCCCTACCCCGCCGACGTGATGCATGGTTTCGAACATGTCGTCGATCAGCCGTTGCAGCTCCTCGCTGCCGAACAGTTCGGACGGCACCGGCTGCGCGATGCGCAACAGGCGCTCGTCACCCATCTTGAGGATTTCCCGGATCATGCCGCCCCCTGATAAAGGTCAGTAACGCCCTACATGCTCAGCCAGAAAACCAGACAGGACAAGACGCAAAGCGCTTCCATCTCCGGCAATTGCGCCATTGATTTGACACCGAACGGCTTTCTTTCCCGGCACATCCGGTAATATTCGCCGCACACCGACTACACTGGCCAGTCGTGCCACCCCGCTACGTTTTCCTGGAGGAAACCTTTTTGCCTTCGTTGCCCACCTTGCAGCCCCTCGACCTCTACAGGCGCACCCTGGCCTGCCTGGTCCTGGCGGTTTCCTGCCTGGGCGGCGGAGGCCTGTGGGCGGACGACGCACGGACGTCGGTCGAGCAACGCAGCAACGCGGTCAGCCAGGTTCTGCTGGGCATATTCAGCTACGTGCGCTGGCCGAAGGAGCCGGCGGTCCTGCAACTCTGCGTGGTCGGACCGACCGAGTACGCCGACGGCCTGCTCCGCGGCATGGTGCAGGCCAATGGCAGGCGCGTGCATGCGGAACGCCGCGCGGTGGACAACCCGGACCTCGGCACGCTCTGCAACGTGATCTACCTCGGAGTGGTCGACGAGCGCGAGCGCCAGCAGGTGTTCCGCAGCCTGGCCGGGCATCCGGTCCTGTCCATCAGCGAGCGTGGCACCGAATGCAGCGTCGGCAGCATGTTCTGCCTCAACGTCGGCGGTCCGCGCATCACCTTCGAGGCCAATCTCGACTCCATCGCCCGCAGCGGCGTACGCGTGCACCCGAGCGTATTGAAACTGGCAAGGCGGCAGGCCACTCCGTGATGAACCGTCGTCGTCGCTATACGGGTTCCAATCCATCGCTGCGCCGGGTGCTCTATCACGCACACCTGGGCGTGGCGCTGGTCGCGGTATTCACCGCCGGGCTGGCGGTGACCCTGGTCGGCCTGCTGACCCTGCGCGCCTATGCCGACCCCAACCAGCAACTGATCGCCCGTTCCATCAGCTATACCGTCGAAGCCGCAGTGGTCTTCGGCGATGCCCAGGCCGCCGAGGAGTCCCTGGCGCTGATCGCCTCCAGCGAAGAGGTCTCCAGCGCCATCGTCTACGACCGCCAGGGACAGACCCTGGCCAGTTGGCATCGGGAAAGCACCGGGCCGCTGCACCTGCTGGAACAGCAACTGGCGCACTGGCTGCTCAGCGCGCCGACCGAACAACCGATCCTGCACGACGGCCAGAAGATCGGTTCGGTGGAGGTGAAGGGCTCCGGCGGCAGCCTGCTGCGCTTCCTGCTCACCGGTTTCGCCGGCATGGTCCTGTGCCTGCTGCTTACCGCCCTGGGCGCCTTCTACCTGTCGCGGCGGCTGGTACGCGGTATCGTCGGCCCGCTCGACCAACTGGCGAAGGTCGCGCATACCGTGCGCCGCGAACGAGATTTCGAGAAGCGCGTACCGGAAGCCGGCATCGCCGAGCTGAGCCAACTGGGCGAGGACTTCAACGCCCTGCTCGACGAACTCGAATCCTGGCAGGCGCGCCTGCAGGACGAGAACGCCTCGCTGGCGCACCAGGCCCACCACGACAGCCTGACCAGCCTGCCCAACCGCGCCTTCTTCGAAGGCCGCCTGAGCCGGGCGCTGCGCGATGCCAACGAGCATCGCGAGCAATTGGCGGTGCTGTTCATCGACAGCGACCGCTTCAAGGAGATCAACGACCGCCTCGGCCATGCCGCCGGCGACACCGTGCTGGTCAACATCGCCATGCGCATCCGTGGGCAGTTGCGCGAAAGCGACCTAGTGGCGCGCCTGGGCGGCGACGAATTCGCCGTCCTGCTCGCACCGCTGGCGTCCGGCGCCGACGCCCTGCGCATCGCCGACAACATCATCGCCAGCATGCAGGCGCCGATCCGGCTCAGCGACGGCAGCACGGTGAGTACCTCGCTGACCATCGGCATCGCCCTCTATCCCGAGCATGCGGATACCCCGGCGGCGCTGCTCCACGACGCCGACATGGCGATGTACATCGCCAAGCGCCAGGCCCGCGGCAGCCGGCGCCTGGCGGAACTCAACGACCCCCGCATCCTTCAGGAAGAAAAGGAGATAGACAGTGCTACCCCAGAGGCTCCACCCAAGTAGATTGCTTGCCCTCGCCCTGTTCAGCCTTGTGCTGGGCCTGGCCGGTTGCCAGACCAAGCCGCCGCAGACCGGCCTGAGCGCCGAGCAGATCGCCGTGCTCCAGGAGCAGGGCTTCGAACTCCGCGACGAAGGCTGGGAGTTCGGCATGTCGAGCAAGGTGCTGTTCGGCAACAATCTAGACCGTCTCAATCCCGACAGCCGCAACACCCTGACCAAGATCGCCCGCGCCCTGCTCGCGGTAGACATCGACAAGGTCCGCCTGGAAGGCCACACCGACAACTACGGCGACGAAGGCTACAATCAAAAGCTCTCCGAACGGCGCGCCGAATCGGTGGCCGCGGTATTCCGCGAAGCCGGCATGCCGGCGGCCAACATCGAGGTCCGCGGCCTTGGCATGAGCAAGCCGGTGGCCGATAACAAGACCCGCGCCGGCCGCAGCGAGAACCGCCGCGTCGCCATCATCGTTCCCGCCGAGTAATCCTGCGCTCGCGGGCTGCGTACGGCCCACCCGTACCTGGCCCGTCCATCGCCCGGCCCCGCCACTACCCCGCTTCCGGCCTATGTTGAAGGAAGAAGCCAGCAGACCGGCGTACCGGCCGCCGCTGCCGCGGATGCTAGACTGAATGCTGCGCAAGAAACCGACAATCCCGGCCGACCTGCCGCTTGCGGGTGCTCCGGGATTCACCGACAGGGGGTATCGACCTTTGCCTGTTCGCCCAAGGAACAGGCCGTCAGACGATGGGAGGCATGCCATGAACCGGCATTACTACATCAGCGACAACCTCGACGAGCTGGAACGGCTCGAAGCCGAACTGGAAGCCAGCGGCATCGCCACCGAGCAGATCCACGTCCTCAGCGAAAAGGACGCGGAGACCGGCCAGCGCCATCTGCACGAAGTCTCTCCGTTCATGAAGAAGGATGTGGTCCGCTCCGGCCGTGTCGGCCTGCTGGTCGGCCTCGTCCTGGCCATCGTCGCCGTGGCCTTCGCCTATGCCAGCGGCTGGACGGAAACCGCCGCCGGCTGGATTCCGGTGATCTTCCTCGGCGCCATGCTCTGCGCGTTCTGCCTGTGGGAAGGCAGCTTCTTCGGCCTGCAGCGCACCAACCGCGCCTTCCGTCCCTTCGAAGAACGCCTGCACCAGGGGCAGCACCTGTTCTTCGTCGATGTGAAGAACGCCCAGGAGCCGATCCTGGTCAACGTGGTCAGCCACCACCCGCGCCTGCAGGACGCCGGCACCGGCCCCGCGGTCTCTCCGCTGCTGCTGGGCTGGCAGCAACGCTGGCGGCAGTTCCGGCGGATGGTCTGAGCGGCGGGGCCTGCGCTCCGCGCAGGTCCTGCGGCGTCCCTCCGGCTGCTAGAATATCCGGCTACCCGCCCGCCATCCCGGCCGGCGCGGCCCGTCAGGAAACTCCATGAAACTCGATAAAGCGGCAGCCATCGCACAGCTCAACCAGGCCTTGGGCATGTCCGTGCTGGATGCCGGCAACACCCTGCTCGCCCGCTTCAACAAGAGCAAGAACGTCTGGTGGTTCGATATTCCGCTCAGCCAACTGAAGGCCGGCAAGTTCCTCAACCTGCTGCTGGCGAACCCGGCCGGCGATGCAGTGGAGCACCTGAAGGTGCCCACCGGTTTCCTTCGCCAGCAGCAGGACAGCCTGGAACTGCGCGACAAGAACGCCCGCCGGCCGACCCTCAGCCTGGAGCTGAGCGCGGACCCCGGCAAGCGCCTGCGCGACGTCCGCCCCGGCGGCGCTGGCCTGGACTTCGCCCCGTTCCTCCAGCCCTGAGCGGAAACCTCAGCGCGGCAGTTCGATGCGTTCCGGGTGGATCAGGATCAGGCCTTTCTTGTAGAGGCCGCCGATGGCCTTCTTGAAGGTCCCCTTGCTGACCCCGAAGAGCCGGTGGATATCTTCCGGCGAACTCTTGTCGCTGAGCGGCAGGCTGCCGCCGGCCTCCAGCAGCCGGGCGAGAATCTGCTGGCTCAGCTCGACGGCGGCCTCGGCGCCGACCGGCTGCAGGCTAAGGGCGATCTTGCCGTCCGCGCGCAATTCCTTGATGTAGCCCTGTTCGCGCATGCCGCTGCGGAGGAACTTGAACGCCTCGTTCTTGTGGATCAGGCCCCAGTGCTTGCCCTCGATGATCGCCTTGAAGCCCATCTCGGTACGCTCCACCACCAGCAGGTCGACCGCCTGGCCGACGCTGTAGCGTGGCGGCAGGTTGTCCAACTGGCGGTCCAGGCGTGCGGTGGCGGTGATGCGGTTGGTGCGCTTGTCCAGGTAGACGTAGACCACGCAGTAGTCGCCGACCTGCAACGGACGCTTTTCTTCCGAATGCGGCAGCAGCAGGTCCTTGGGCAGGCCCCAGTCGAGGAACAGGCCGATCCGGTTGATCTCCACGACCTTCAGGCTGGCGAAACCGCCGACCTGGACCTTGGGCGTCTGAGTGGTGGCGATCAGGCGGTCGTCGCTGTCCAGGTAGATGAACACGTTGAGCCAGTCGCCCACTTCGCTGGGCTGGTCCTTCGGCACATAGCGCTTGGGCAGGAGGATCTCGCCGTGCTGGGTACCGTCGAGATAGAGCCCGAACTCCGTGTGCTTGACCACCTGCAGTGAATTGAAACGCCCGATGACCGCCATGTTGTCTCCCCCTGTCGAAGGGGCGGCATTCTACCGGGCGCCACGCATGCGGGCGGAAGTTTTTGCCGGTACGCCGACGCCGCTCATCGCCTTGCCGGCCATTCGCGCCGAAACATCCTGAACCACGCGGACATTTCCCAAATGCCGACTGTCTACTGGCAGTAAGCACAACGATGTTTCAAAATCGTGAACCCTAAAGACTTTTTTGGAACATCCTTATCAAGGATTCTCGCTGCCGCTCATCAGGAGTTCCTGTGCGTCCACTCAGCCGTTGGCTCTCATCTTGCGGCTCGCTTCTGGCGCTGGCCGCGCTGTTCCTGGTCGTTCCCCTCGCCGGCCGCTACTGGCTCGGCTGGTCGACGCCGTTCGGCTATCTCTCGGACCTGGCCCTCGGCAGCCTGCTGGTGCTGCTCCTGCATCGACGCTCCCTGTGGTTCGCGCTCCCGGTCATGCTGCTCTGGTGCCTGTTCCTGATCGGCAATGCCGAACTGGTCGGCGCGGTTGGGCGCATGCCGGAGCCTTCCGACCTCAAGTACCTGCTGGATCCGCAGTTCGTCAGCAGCTCCACCCAGGGCGGCGGCCTCGCCCACCTGCCACTGGCGCTCGGCCTCGGCGGCGCGACATTGCTTTGCGTGCTGCTCTGGCGCCGCCGCGGTCCGCGCCTGCCGCGCTATGCCTACGCGCTGCCGGCGGCGTTCCTGGCGGCGCATGTCGGCCTGCAATACCTGCGTCCGAGCGATGCCGATCAGTGGCAGCAGTACAACCTGCCGCACAAGTTGCTGGCCAGCGCGCTCAGCAGTGGCCAACTGGCGGTCGAAGACTGGCTCGCCGGCGACCGTCCGGACACCCCGCCGGACGTCGCCGGGCTCAACCAGCTCGACCTTTCCGGAACGCCGCTGCTGGCCGGCGGAGGACGCGCGCGCAACGTCCTGATCGTGGCCATGGAGGGAATCCCCGGCGTATATATCGCCGCCAACCGCGCCGCCATCAACAGCAGCTACCACGAAGCGCCGATGCCCCGGCTGAGTGGCTGGGCCGAACGGGCGATGACCACCCCGGACTACGTGCTGCACAGCCACCAGACCATCCGCGGCCTCTACGCCATGCTCTGCGGCGACTACAGCAAGCTCGACTCGGGCACGCCGAAGGGCGTCGAGCTGCTCAACAACCCGGCCCGGGCCAGGGAGTGCCTGCCCGCCCAGCTGCGCCAGCACGGTTTCAGCACGCACTTCCTGCAGGGTGCCGGCCTGCGCTTCATGGCCAAGGACAAGGTCATGCCACAGATGGGCTTCGACAAGACCCTCGGGCGCGACTGGTTCCGCAACACGTCCTACCTGGAGTTTCCCTGGGGCATGGACGACAAGGCCTTCTTCGAGGGCGCCGCGACCTACGTGAAGCAGCTGCGCCAGCAGAAGAAACCCTGGATGCTGACCCTGCTCACCGTCGGCACCCACCAGCCCTACTCGGCGCCTGCCGACTACCTGGCCCGCTACCCGAGCGCCAAGCAGGCCGCGGTGGCCTATCTCGACGACGCGATCGACGCCTTCCTCGCCGACCTGGAGAAACAGGGCGTGTTGCGCGACACCCTGGTGGTGCTCACTTCCGACGAATCCCACGGTGTCGACCAGGTGCGCCTCGCCTCGGCCTGGGGCTTCAACCTGGTACTGGCACCGGAACAGGCGGCGCTGCCGCCGATCAAGAGCGGCGTCTACGGCCACGTCGACCTCGCCGCGTCCGTCCTCGACTATTTCGGCTACCGCGTGCCGGCGGGGATTTCCGGGCGCTCGCTGTTCCGCGACTACGCCAGCGGCCGCGAAATGATGTCCTACACCAACGGCATGCTGCGCCACCACGACGGCAAGGACACCTTCGTCGAATGCGATTTCCAGCAGGTCTGCCGGCGCTACCGCAGCGAGGGCTTCATCGCCGACGAAGCCGAGTTCCTCGGTCGCTTCAGCGGTCGCCAGGCACGCCTGGTCAGCCAGCGCGCCGCCGTCCTCGACCACTCCGTGCAACAGGCCGGCCAGTTGGGCCAGGAGTTCCAGTTCGCCACCCACGAACGCATCCGCCTGAAGCCGGAAACCCACAACGACTGGACCGACAACCTGATCGGCGCGCAATACCTGGAGATGCCGAAGAACAGCAGGACCACGGTCACCCTGAAGATCCGCGCCTTGCAGATGGACCGCAACGGCGCCCGGGTGACGCTGAAGACCAAGGAGTTCGAACGCGACGTTCCCATACCGGTACCGGACATCCCGCGCCTGCTCAAAGGCAAGCCGCTGGACATGAGCTTCACCTTCGACAACCCGGAAGCGCGCAAGGCCTTCTCCTTCCACTTGCTCGCCGAGGGCCGCGGGATCATCGAGATCAGCGACTTCCACGTGGTCACGGCGGCCAACCCGGAACCCGTGGAAAGCCGCAGCCAGGTCGCCGAAGCGGCGAAGGAACAGCCGCTGCTGAGCACCCTGAAAAGCCTGTTCGCCAACCGCCCCGAAACCGAGGAAGCGGAACG
Organism: Pseudomonas sp. PS1(2021); assembly: GCF_020405165.1. Lineage (NCBI taxonomy): Bacteria > Pseudomonadati > Pseudomonadota > Gammaproteobacteria > Pseudomonadales > Pseudomonadaceae > Pseudomonas > Pseudomonas sp. PS1(2021). Next base: position 3,441,149 of record NZ_CP084484.1, read on the forward strand.
CGCGGACGCCCCTCGGGAACGCACCGTCATCCCCGAGCAGAAGGCCCTGATCCTTTCGCACTGACCGCGCCGGAGCGGCCCGCCCGGCCGCCGCGCGCTCCCCGCTGAACCCAGCGCCGTCGCGGGCGTCGAAGATTCGCAAGCAACCAGGCGAAACGGAGAACGGCATGAAGCACCTGGCATTCCTCGCCCTCGGCGGACTCCTGCTGGCGCCCCTGGCCGAAGCGGCCAGCTTCGATTGCGAAAAGGCTGAGCGAGCGGACGAAAAGGCCATCTGCGCGAACCGGGCGCTGAACGACAAGGACGTCGAGATGAGCGTCAAGTACCACTTCCTCCGCGGCCTGTTCGCCATGGGCGGCCGCGGCGCCATGCAGGACCGGCAGCAGGACTGGCTGCGCCAGCGCCGGCGCTGCGGTGGCGACACCGACTGCCTCTCCCGTGCCTACGCGCAGCGTATCGACGAGCTGGACAAGCAGTACGCGGGCATCGACAAGCCGCTCTGAAGCTAGCGTCCGCCGGCAGCGAACTGCAGTTCCGCCAGGCGCGCATAGAGCGGGTTCTCGGCGATCAGCCGGGCATGGCTACCAATGGCCACCAGCCGCCCCTGGTCGATCACCGCGATGCGGTCGGCGCTCTGTACCGTGGCCAGGCGATGGGCGATCACCAGGGTGGTACGTCCGCTCATCAGGCCTGGCAGGGCCTGCTGGATCAGGTGCTCGCTTTCCGCATCCAGGGCGCTGGTCGCCTCGTCGAGCAGCAGCACCGGCGCGTCTACCAGCAACGCCCGGGCGATCGCCAGGCGCTGGCGCTGGCCGCCGGACAGGCCGATGCCGCCCTCGCCCAGGTGGGTGGCGTAGCCCTGCGGCAGACCCAGGATGAACTCGTGGGCATGCGCGGCACGCGCTGCGGCCTCGACCTCGGCGGCGCTGGCATGCGGACGGCCGTAGCGGATGTTTTCCTCGACGCTGCCGAAGAACAGCGCGGGGTTCTGCGACACCAGGGCAAAGCTGCGGCGCAAGTCGGCCGGGTCCAGTTCGACGATCGGCTGTCCGTCCAGCAGCAGCCGTCCCTGCTGCGGATCGAAGAAACGCAGGAGCAGATCGAACAGGGTCGACTTGCCGGCGCCGGAAGGTCCGACCAGGGCCAGGGTTTCCCCCGGTTCGACGGCCAGGCTGATGTCGTCGATGGCCCAGTGTTCGGGACGGGTCGGATAGGCGAAGCGCACCGCCTGCAATTCGATCCTCCCGCTCACCCGTGCCGCCAGCTTGCGTGGTTGCGCTGGCGGGCGGATCTCGCTGCGCGCCCTGAGCAGCTCGGCGATGCGCTCTGCGGCGCCGGCGGCGCGCTGCAATTCGCCGATCACCTCGCTGAGGGTGCCGAAGGCCATGCCGACGATCAGGCTGTAGAAGACGAACGCGGCCAGTTCGCCGGCCGAGATGCTGCCGGCGATCACGTCGCGGCCGCCGACCCAGAGCATGACGCCGACCGCGCCGAGCACCAGCACGATCACCACGGTGATCAGCCAGGCGCGCTGGGCGATGCGCTTGCGCGCGGTGTCGAAGGCGCGTTCGACGGTGCCGGCGAAGCGCTGGCGATCCTGCGCCTGGTGGTTGTAGGCCTGCACGGTCTTGATCTGACCGAGGGTTTCACCGACGTAGCTGCCGACGTCGGCCACCCGGTCCTGGCTTTCCCGCGACAGGCTGCGCACGCGGTGGCCGAACAGCAGGATCGGGGCGATCACCAGCGGCAACGCCAGCACCACGATGCTGGTCAGCTTGGCGTTGGTGACGAACATCAGCAGCACCCCGCCGACCAGCATCAGGGCATTGCGCAGGGCCATCGACAGCGAGGAACCGATCACCGTCTGCAGCAGCGTAGTGTCGGCGGTCAGGCGCGACTGGATCTCGGAGCTACGGTTGGTTTCGTAGAAACCGGGATGCAACTCGATCAGGTGGTCGAACACGCGCTTGCGGATATCGGCGACGAAGCGCTCGCCGATCCAGGACACCAGGTAGAAGCGCACGAAGGTGCCCACGGCCAGGCCGAGCACCAGCACGAAGAACAGCAGGATGTAGCGATTGAGCAATTCGGGCGAGGCGGTGAGGAACCCCTGGTCCACCAGCAGGCGGATGCCCTGGCCCAGGGACAGGGTGATCGCCGCGGTGAACAGCAACGCCACCAGGGCCCCGAGCATGCGCCAGCGGTAAGGCGCCATGAAGCGCCAGGCCAGGCGCAGGGCGATACGTTGGCGGGAGGAGAGAATGGCTGGCATGCGGCGCTCGCTCGGCGGCTGGGGTTCCGCAGGTTAGCACCGGGAACGCAGCGAGGCGATGCATGCCCCGGCCGGCAGCGCGATGATATCGACGTATATATCCGGGCAACTTAGCCGATAACTAATCGTGAACTTTTCATTATTCTCGATATAGGTGAGATAGAGGCCCGGAGAACTTTCTCGCATCAACTAATGCAAACATTGGAATTCATGCCGGGATGCGCGAAGGGAGTTATCCACCTGGCGGTATCCTGCGTCGCCCGGGGTCGGCGGAACATCCAGCCGCGGAGACCTCGAGCAGTTCACCGCCGGATCGCCAATGCCGCAGCGCCTCGCTCGGGTATTGCCTAACGGACTTTATAGAAAACAGCAGGTTACGTCCGAAATCTGATCGACAATATTCAAGATGAAATAAAACGCCGCTTCGGTTATAATGAACGGCCATATTTAATGCAGAGACAGGTCCCCGGATATGGCCATCATGAAGAAAACCGTCGCGCCGAAAGCCGCCAAGCCGGCTCCCGCGGTCGAAACCCGCGAGTCCATCGAAGCGCAGGTCGCCGCCTTCCTCCAGGCCGGCGGCGAGATCCAGAAGATCGCCAAGGGCGTCAGCGGCCAGGTCTACGGCCCGTCGCGGCAGATCACCATCAGCAAGAAGCGCTGAACGCCCGCCCCTCGCCGGGGACTACGAAGGGGATGGCAGGCCGGCACGCAGATGTGCCACGCTCCATCCCCTTTTTCATTGCCTGAATCCCGAGCCCTTCATGCCTGGCCATCCCGATCCATTGCACGGCGTCACCCTGGAAAAACTGCTCACCGAACTGGTCGCCCACCACGGCTGGGCGGAGCTTGGCAAACGGGTCGACATTCGTTGTTTCAGGAACGACCCGAGCATCAAGTCCAGCCTCGCCTTCCTGCGCAAGACGCCCTGGGCCCGGGAAAAGGTCGAGGCGCTCTACGTCCAGCTCAAGCGCAACCAAGGCTGAAGGCTAGCGCGCCAACCCCAGGCGCAGCAATTGCCCGTCCTTCTGGTCGGTGAGCAGGTAGAGATAGCCGTCCGGGCCCTGCCGCACGTCGCGGATGCGCACCCCGAGATCGCCCAGCAGGCGCTCTTCGTGGACGATCCGGTCGCCATCCAGTTGCAGGCGGATCAGTTCCTGCGTCGCCAGCGCGCCGATGAACAAATTATGCTGCCAGGCCGGGAAGCGCTGCGCATCGTAGAACGCCATGCCGCTGATCGCCGGCGACTTCTCCCAGACATGGTGCGGCGCCTCGGTACCTTCGACGGCCTTGCCCCTGGCTTCGGGGATCGGCAGCAGGGTGTAGTTGATTCCATGGGTCGCCAGCGGCCAGCCGTAGTTCCCGCCGGCCTGGGGTATGTTGATCTCGTCGCCGCCGCGCGGGCCGTGCTCGTGGGTCCAGAGCCGGCCGGTCCAGGGATTCAGCGCGGCGCCCTGCTGGTTGCGGTGGCCATAGCTCCAGATCTCCGGCCGCGCGTCGGTACGGCCGACGAAGGGATTGTCCTTGGGAACGCCGCCGTCCGGATACAGGCGGACGACCTTGCCCTGCAACTTGTCCAGGTCCTGCGAGGTGCTGCGCTGGTTGTTCTCGCCGAGGGCGATGAACAGGTGGCCCTTGCCGTCGAAGACCAGGCGCGAGCCGAAGTGATGGCCGCTGGAAAGCTTCGGCAACTGCCGGAAGATCACGTGGAAGCCCTCCAGCCGTCGCTTGTCCGCCGATAACCGGCCACGTCCCGCCGCCGTTCCGGCGCGGCCGTCCTCGCCGGCCTCGGCATAGGTCAGGTAGACCAGCCGGTCCTCGGCGAACCCCGGCGACAAGGCGACGTCGAGCAGTCCCCCCTGGCCGCTGGCGAAGACCCTGGGTACGCCTTCCAGCGGCGCCGACAACTGTCCCTCGGGACTGACGAAACGCAAGCTGCCGGGCCGCTCGGTGACCAATATGCCCTGGTTGTCCGGCAGGAAGGCGACGGCCCAGGGATAGGCCAGACCGCCAACCACCGGGGTGACCTCGACGGCGCCCAGCTCGCTGTCGTGGCGACCGGCGTCCACCGCCTCGACCGACGGAGCGAGCAGCGCGACGGCGCTCAGCAGGATGGCATTCAAAGACAGGCCCGGCATGCGTTCTCTCCTTCCCCAAGCGAAAAACACCACTCTAGTCGCAGATCCGCCGCGCCTGGCGGTCCGCACACGGGCTGTAACAAACCCGCCCCTCAAAGCAAGGCGACCATTTCCTTGAGGGTCACCGCCCAGGTGCCCTTGGCATTGATATAGCGATAGCCGAACCGGGAACCGTGCGCCTCGCTGGTGATCAGCGCGTTCCAGGCCTGCCCGCGCGGCAGGTCGTGGGCCGGGTCGAGGAGCAGGAAGGCGCGCTCGCTCATGCCGATGGCCAGGCCCCAGTGGCGGATATCGCTGCCCTTGCGACCGTGGAAACCGAGCACTACCGGAAAGCCGGCCTCCAGGTATTCGCGGGTGTGCCGGACCAACCTGCGCCCCTCGCCCTTGAGGGCGAAATGCTCGGTATCGTTGATCTCGGCCAGCAGCTCCAGCAGGTCGACGCCGGTGGTGCCGACGCGCAGCAGCGGGCCGTGCTGGTCCAGCGCCTTCATCAGGCGCCCGTAGCGACTGCGACTGTCGACCCGCTCCAGGCCCTTGGCCTGGCGCCGGCGCAGTTGGCCGCGGACCAGCATCGCCATGACCAGGCAGTAGGGCCCGCAGGCGCCGTCCATGTCGCCCTGGCGCAGATGGACCTTGTCGCCATTGGCGTTGCACAGGCCGCCGCTGCCATCCTCGTCCAGGTCCCATTCCAGGCCATCGATCAGGCGTGACTGCATGAGGGTCTCCTCTCCGGTTCCTTAAGTTGGGACCGAGCGGGCGCCGAATCATTCCTCGGCGCCCATCGCCACAACGAGTAAACTGGCGGTCTTTCATTCCAGTAGCCTCGCCATGACCGACCCGATCCGCCTGTCCAAACGCCTCGCCGAACTCACCGCCTGCTCGCGCCGCGAAGCCGAGCTGTACATCGAGGGCGGCTGGGTCAGCGTCGACGGCGAAGTGATCGAGGAGCCACAGTTCAAGGTGCTCGACCAGCGCGTGAAGCTGCTGCCGGGCGCCCGCGCGGAAACGATTGAACCGGCCACCCTGCTGCTGTTGCACAAGCCGGCCGGCTGGCGCCACGACGATTTCGAAGGCCTGCTCGCTGCGGGGCGGCGCTGGAGCGATGACCCCAGTCCCTTGCGAGCGCTGAAAAAACACTTCGCCCGCCAGCGTCCCACCCTTGCGCTGGACAGCGAGGCTTCGGGGCTGGTGGTGTTCAGCCAGCAGCACGGCGTACTGCGCAAGCTGGTGGATGACGGTGCACGGCTGGAGCAGGAATACCTGGTCGAGGTCGCCGGCGACCTGGCCGCCGGCGGCCTCGAGCGCCTGCGCCACGGCCTCGCCTACCAGGGCCGCAGGCTATCGCCGTGCAAGGTCAGTTGGCAGAACGAAAGCCACCTGCGCTTCGCCCTCAAAGACGTGCTGCCCGGCCAGTTGCGCTTCATGTGCGAAAGCGAGGGGCTGGAAGTGCGGAGCATCCGCCGCCTGCGCATCGGCGCGCTGTCGCTGGCCAGGCTACCGCTCGGCGAATGGCGCTACCTCGGCCTCCACGAACGCTTCTGAGCGCTCATTCGAGGCCACGCAGGGCGCGCCCCGGCGACTGCCCGCAGACCCGCCGGTACATGGCGATGAACGCGCTGTCGCTGGCGTAGCCCAGGGCGTGGGCGACCTCGGTCACCGAGCGGCCTTCGGCCAGGCGCCTCCGCGCTTCGAACAAGCGCGCCTGGGTTCGCCAGCGGGAGAAACCCAGGCCGGTCTGCTCGGTGAACAGACGCGCCAGGGTCCGCCCGCTGGCGCCGACCTCACGTCCCCACGCCTCGATGCTCCAGTCCAGCGCGGGTTGCGCCAGCAGCGCCTCGGCCACCTTCAGCGCCCGCGCATCGCGCGGCATCGGCAGGCTCGCGGCGTGTGCCGGCGCGCTCGCCAGTTCATCGAACAGTGCGCGCAACAGCGTCAGGTGCGGCCCTTCCAATTGCAAGTCGGCTGCCCAGCCGGTCATGCGCAGGATCAGTTCGCGCATTAGCGGCCCGACTTCGAGGACCTGGACGCTGTCCGGCAGCTCGGCGAACGCCGAGGGTTCGAAGTACAGGCTACGGTAGGCGAAGCGCCCGTGCAGGACCGTGCGATGCGGCACGCCGGCCGGCAGCCAGGCGGCCTGGAGCGGCGTCAATTGGCAAATGCGCTCGGCGAAATACAGCGTGACGCTACCGGCCGCCATGTACAGCAACTGCGCGCGCCGGTGGCAATGCCAGTCGCTGCGGTGGCCGGTGCTGTCGACCTCGAGGCCGACCACCGGGCAGCGGGCGAGATCGGGATCCTCGACCCGTTCGTAGGGATAGCGCGGCACCTTGTCCTCTTCGCGATGTTTTCCGTCCTGACCGCAGCATTCTGCCAGGCGCAGGCGGCCTAGGCTTGGCTCTTTTTTCCGGAGCCATCATGCCTGACCGTCCTCGCCCTCCCCTGCTGCTGGTGCTCGCCCTGCTAGCCCTGCCGCAAGTCGCCGAAACCATCCTTTCCCCCGCGCTGCCGGCCCTGGCCAGCCACTGGCGACTGGACGACGCTACCAGCCAGTGGACCATGGCGCTGTTCTTCGTCGGTTTCGCCCCCGGCATCTGGCTCTGGGGCTGGCTGGCCGACCGCCTCGGCCGGCGCCCGGCTCTGCTCGGCGGGCTCGGCCTGGCGGCCCTGGCGACCTTCGGTGCCTGGGCCAGTACCGACTATTCCTACCTGCTTGCCTGTCGCCTGGTCCAGGGCCTCGGCCTGGCGACCTGCTCGGTGACGGTGCAGGCCAGCCTGCGCGATGTGCTGCAAGGCCCGGCGTTGATGAGCTATTTCGTCACGCTCGGCGCGGTGCTGGCCTGGTCGCCGGCAGTCGGCCCCCTCGGCGGCCAGTGGCTGGCCGACCTCGGCGGGCACCCGGCGGTGTTCGCCACCCTGGCGGTGCTGCTCGCCTCGCTGGCGGCGCTGGTCGTCCCGGCCTGGCCGGAAACCCGTCCGCTGCTGGCGGGCACGCCCGAGCCCGCGACCCTGGCGATCTTCCGACGGGTCCTGGCCGACCGCCCGCTACAAACGCGCGCACTGCTGGTGGCGGTGCTCAATGTGCTGGTGTTCTCCTTCTACGCCGCCGGGCCGTTCATGGTCGGCGACCTGCCCGGCCTGGGCTTCGGCTGGATCGGCCTGGCCATCGCCATTGCCGGGAGTCTCGGCGCCTTGCTCAACCGACGCCTGCCGCGCACCTGGAACAGCGCTCGCCGGGTACGCCTGGGCCTAGCGCTGGCGGCCGCCGGCGCGACAGCGCAGACGCTGTTGGCCGCCGTCGGATACGCCGAAGGCCTGTACTGGGCGCTGCCAGCCCTGCCGATCTTCATCGGCTTCGGCGTGGCGATTCCCAACCTGCTGGGTCCGGCGCTGCACGCCTACGACGATTGCCGGGGACGCGCCGGAGCCCTGTTCGGGCTCGCCTACTACCTGCTGATCGGCCTCGGACTGGGCGCGTCCACCCTGCTACCGTTCGACCGTCCCTGGCCGCTGGCCGCGTACTGGAGCCTGCTGGGCCTGGTCGCACTGCTGCTGGCCAGGCGGCTGCCGGAATGAAAGCGGCGCCAGGTACGCCCGTGCAAACCGGACGACCGGCCCGGAAAGCCGGATAGGGCGGCCGTCGCGACGCTGCTATGCTGTGATGGCACAGCGCCCATGCGGACCCGCAGAACGTGGCCAGAACGACGCTCGAATCGATCCAGCACGCCATCGAGGTGAATTCGTCCCTGGCCCTTCCCATCGCCCTGGAGAATCTCTCGCGTCTGACCCACCTCGCGCTGCTGACCGTCCCCTTCAACCTGATCCACATCCTGGTGTTTTCCCTCAAGGACTTCCGCCCGGACCTCGGCCATCAGCTCTGGCGCCAGGAAATCATGTACGCCCATGGCGCCATGGCCCTGCTCTTCGGCGGCATCGGCCTGCTCGCGCTATGGCTGCGCCGCCAGCCGCCCAAGCTGTGGCGCATGCGCCTGCTGATCCTGCTGGGCGGCGCAGGGATCATAGGCTTCGGCGTCGCCATCGCCTGCATCGACCAGCGCATCACCAGCAACATCACGCCGCTGCTGCTGGCCTGTTTCGCCTGCGCCATGTTCATCCTGATCCGCCCGGCCTACGCGGTGCCCTTCTACGGTCTGGCGATGCTGGCCTTCGAGGTGGCGATGGACCACGCCCAGGCCGACCCGCAACTGCGCCTGTCGAACCAGGCCAACGGCCTCACCGCGTTCGGCCTCGGCCTGCTGCTGTCGCTGATCCTCTGGCACGGCCACGTGCGCAACCTGCGCCAGCAACGCAAGCTGGAGTTGCAGCGGCAGGAGCTGGAGGAGAAGAATCGCCAGTTGGAGTACCTGGCCGGTCACGACCCCCTGACCGGCCTGTTCAATCGTCGCGAGTTCGACCAGTTGGTGCTCATGGAGCTCGCGCGCATCGCTCGCCAACCGCAGCCGCTGAGCCTGCTGATGGTCGACCTGGATCACTTCAAGTACATCAACGACCGCTATGGGCACCCCTTCGGCGACGAGGTCATCCGCCATGCCGCCAACCTGCTGCGCGGCAATACCCGTAGCAGCGACAGCGTGGCGCGCCTGGGCGGGGAAGAATTCCTCCTGCTCCTGCCCGACACCGCCGAGCAGCAGGCTCGCAGCCTTGCGGAAAAACTCCGCGAACGCCTCGAAGGTACCCCGCTGGCGACGCAGGACGGCGTGCTCTGCCTGACCGCCAGCTTCGGCGTGGCCAGCCTCGACGGAGGCGGCCAGGCCAGCTACGAGCAGCTCTACAGCGCCGCCGACCAGGCTCTCTACCGGGCCAAGAGCAGCGGTCGCAACCGGGTGGAAGTGATTCGCCTGGCCAGCCTCGCGGAAAGCCTGCGGTAACAATTGATCGGCCGGCCCTGACGAGCGGTCGGTCAGCCGCCCGAACCTTGGTTAAGATGGTCCGTGGCGCTCTAGCTCGCCGCTCTTCCTGCCCTTCCGACCTGCCCGACCTCGCCCGGCCCCATGCCGCGGCCTTGCCGTTGGCGTCGTGCGGGAAGACCGGCGCAGCGCCGTTGTCCGCATTACCAGGGGAGAACCATGCTCAAGCACCTGCTCGTGCTCACCTGTGCCCTGCTCGCCAGTTCCTCGGCCCTGGCCCAGGTGATGGCCCGCGACCTGGGCGATTTCGAACTCAAGCTGGCCACCAGTCCGACCCGCAGCATGGCCCAGGGCCTGGTCACCCCGGGCAGCTCCGGCAGTTTCCACGGCGGCCTCGACCTAAGCCACGAAAGTGGCTGGTACATCGGCAACTGGACCTCCAACCTCGACCCCGGCAAGCCCACCGAGATCGACTCCTACGCCGGCTTCAAGCGCCCGCTGAACAACCGCCTGGGCTACGAAATGGGCCTGATCCGCTACAGCCGCCCGGAGCAGCCGGCCAACGACGCAGCCGAACTCTACGGCGGCCTGTCGATCTTCGGCAGCCGGCTCGGCGCGGCCCTGAGCAGCGACCCGGGGCGCAACGACACCACCCTGTTCGCCGACCTCGGGGTCAACCCGCCGTTCGGTTTCGACGTCACCCTGAAGTACGGCAACCATCGCCTGGACAACCCGGCGAGCCTCAGCGGCGGGGGCTACGTGAGCGTCTTCAACGACTGGTCGGTGAACCTCTCGCGGCCCTGGCTGGGCATCGACCTGAACCTGTCCTACAGCGGCACCAGCCTGACCGGCAGCGATTGCAGCGCCTACTCGGGACACAACAGCTACTGCGACACCACATTCATGCTGAAGGCGTCGCGTCCGTTCTTCTGAGTCGTCAGTCGTCCTGGCGGCGGGTACGCTGGGCGAGTTCGTCGAGCAGTTTCTGCTCGCGCTTGTCCTCGGCCTGGCGCGCCTCTTCCAGGTAGCGCTCGACCAGCTTGCGCAGCCCTTCCAGGCGGGCGTATCTCTCCTGCCAGTTGAGCCGCGCCTTGTCCACCGCCTCGCGGTGCCAGGTCACGCTGTTGGCCTGCTGGGCGACGGCGGTCTCCAGTTGCGAGAGGAAGCGCTGGTAGTTCATCAGCCACTGGCCGCTGACGCCCTTCTGGCCCTGGCTGATCCATTGCTGCTGGTAGTCGTTGCGGTAGCGTTCCAGCTCCGCCAGCTTCTGCTGTGCCGCGAGCAATTGCTGCTGGCACCTGCCCAGCTGGGTCGCGGCATCCCGCTCGGCCTTGCTGGCCATGTCCACCACCGGCGCCAGCCGCGCCGCGCGCTTCTCCATGCCTCAGCGCGCCTCAGGCCTGCCCGCCGGCGAGCAGGCTCGCCAGCCGCGCACGGCTTTCCGCCAGGCTTTCGCTTTCGTCGAGGCCCTGGCGCAGGAACTGGCGCATGACCGGGAAGCGAGCGATGGCCAGGTCGGTCTCGGGATCGCCGCCGGCCACGTAGGCACCGACGCTGATCAGATCGCGACTCTGCTGGTAGCGCGACCAGAGCTGCTTGAAGCGCTGGGCGTCGCGCAGGTGCTCGGCCTCGACCACCTGCGGCATCACCCGGCTGATCGAAGCTTCGATATCGATGGCCGGATAGTGGCCTTCCTCGGCCAGCCGCCGGGACAATACGAAGTGCCCGTCGAGCACGCCGCGAGCGGCGTCGGCGATCGGGTCCTGCTGGTCGTCGCCCTCGGAGAGCACGGTGTAGAACGCGGTGATCGAGCCGCCACCGGCTTCGGCATTGCCGGCGCGTTCCACCAGCTTCGGCAGCTTGGCGAACACCGATGGCGGATACCCCTTGGTCGCCGGTGGCTCGCCGATGGCCAGGGCGATCTCGCGCTGGGCCTGGGCGTAGCGGGTCAGCGAGTCCATCAGCAGCAATACGTTCTTGCCCTTGTCGCGGAAGTACTCGGCGATCCGCGTGCAGTACTGCGCGGCACGCAGGCGCATCAGCGGCGCGTCGTCGGCCGGCGAGGCGACCACCACGGAGCGCTTGAGGCCTTCCTCGCCGAGGATCTCGTCGATGAACTCCTTCACCTCGCGGCCCCGCTCGCCGATCAGACCGACGACGATGATGTCGGCCCTGGTGAAGCGGGTCATCATCCCCAGCAGCACCGACTTGCCCACCCCGGTACCGGCGAACAGGCCGAGGCGCTGGCCGCGGCCGACCGTGAGCAGGCCATTGATCGAGCGGATGCCGACGTCGAGAGGTTCGCTGATCGGGTGGCGCTTGAGCGGGTTGATCGTCGGGCCGTCCATCGGCACCCAGTCTTCGGCGCGCATTCCGCCCTTGCCGTCGAGGGCGCGGCCGGCGCCATCGAGCACCCGGCCGAGCATCGACATGCCCATCGGCAGGCGCCCGGTGTCCGGCAGCGGCACGACCCGCGCGCCAGGCGCGATGCCGGCGAGGCTGCCGACCGGCATCAGGTACACCTTGCTACCGGAAAAGCCCATCACTTCGGCCTCCACCTGCACCGGGTGGTAGCCGCTTTCGTTGATCACGTTGCAGCGGCTGCCGACCGCGGCCTGCAAGCCTTCGGCTTCGAGGGTCAGGCCGACCATGCGCAGCAGGCGGCCCTCGACCACCGGCTGCGCCGGCAGCGAGACAGCCTCGGTGTAGCCCTCCAGGCGCCTGGCGAAACTGGTTCGCTCAAGGCGCATCGACGTCTCCGGGGGCGTCGAGGTCGATCCGGATGTCGCTGGCCAGCGGATGGGTCGCCTGTTCGCGCTGTTGCTCGAACAGTTGCTTCACTGCCTGCGCCAGGCGCGTCTCGATGGTCGCGTCGATGCGACTGTGCTCGGTCTCGATGCGGCAGCCGCCGGGCAGCAACGAATCGTCCTCGAGAATCCGCCAGCTCTCTTCGTGGCGCTCGCGCAGCGCCTTGACCCGCTCGAAGTCCTGCGGGTTGACATGGATACGGATGTTCGCCGCGCCCATCGGCAGCAGCTTCAGAGCCTCGCGCAGGACCTGGCGGACATGGCTGGAGTCCATGTGCAGTTCGCGCTGGATCACCTGGCGGGCAACGTGGTTGACCAGGTTGACCATGCCCTGCTCGATCAGGGCGTCCTGCTCGGCGATGGGTTCCAGGAGCTGCGTCATCAGGCGCTCGAGACTTTGCAGGCGCTCCTTCAGCGCCTCCTCGGCTTCCTGCCGCGCCTTCAACTGGCCGGCGTGGAAACCGTCGCGCTCGCCAGTGGCGAAGCCTTCGTTGTAGGCGTCCTGGCGGATCGCCTCGATTTCCTCCAGCGTCGGCGGCTTGACGGTCTCCAGCTCGACCTCTTCCACCGCCGGCGGCGCCGGCGCGGGTTCGGCGACCGCGGGCACCTGCGGCGCGGCAACGGCCGGCTCGTCGCGCGGCTCGTCGAAGCTCGGCAACGACCAGAGGCCGAAGGCCGCCACGTCCTTGCCGCGGATCAGTTCGCTGGGATTGTCTTTGTCCTTGTCGTGGGGGACCACCTCAGATCATCTCCTCGCCACCCTTGCCGCCCAGCACGATATCGCCGGACTCGGCCATGCGCCGGGCAATGGTGAGGATTTCCTTCTGCGCACCTTCCACTTCGCTGACCCGTACCGGCCCCTTGGCCTCCAGGTCGTCGCGCAGCAGCTCGGCGGCACGCTTGGACATGTTCTTGAAGACCTTCTCGCGGATCGCCTCGTCGGAGCCCTTGAGCGCCAGCACCAGTACGTCCGAGGAGACTTCCCGGAGCAGCGCCTGGATGCCGCGGTCGTCGACGTCGGCGAGGTTGTCGAAGACGAACATCAGGTCCTCGATCTGTCCGGACAGGTCTTCGTCGACCTCACGGATCGAATCCATCAATTGGCCTTCGATGGAGCTGTCGAGGTAGTTCATGATGTCCGCCGCACGCTTGACCCCGCCCATGGTGGTGCGGGTGGCGTTGGAATTGCCGGCGAACTGCTTCTCCAGGATCAGGTTGAGTTCCTTCAGCGCCGAGGGCTGCACGGTGTTCAGCGAGGAGACGCGCAGGACGATATCCAGGCGCACCTTGTGGTCGAAATGGCTGAGCACCTCGGCGGCCTGGTCGGGATCGAGGTAGGCGACCACGATGGCCTGGATCTGCGGGTGTTCGTAACGGATCACGTCGGCCACGGCACGCGGCTCCATCCACTTCAGGCTGTCCAGGCCGCTGGTGCTGCCGCCGAGGAGGATGCGGTCGATCAGGTTGTTGGCCTTGTCCTCGCCGAGGGCCTGGGTGAGCATCTTGCGGATGTAGCCGTCGGCACCGACGCCGAGGCTGGTCTGGTCGCCGACCACTTCGACGAACTCGCCCATCACCTGCTCGACCTGTTCGCGGTGCACGTTGCGCATCGACGCCATGGCCACGCCGACCCGCTGCACCTCTTTCGGTCCCATGTGCCGCAGCACCTGCGCCGCGTCGGTCTCGCCGAGCGACAGGAGCAGGATGGCGGCCTTGTCGACCTTGGTCAGTTTGGCGGCGAGACGATTCTCACTCATGGCGCTTACTCATCGGCGTTGATCCACTCTTTCACGACCTGGGCGACGCGGCCCGGGTCCTGTGCGACCAGGTTCTTGATCGCGTTCAATTGCGCATCATACCCCTCCGTGGGGCTCGGCAGGAGGATGCTCGACGGCCCGCCGATGCTCACCCGGTCGTCGGCCAGCGAGCCTTCCAGGCCACTCTCGCCCAGCGCCAGGTCGCCGTCGCGACCGCCGCCGCCGGCCAGCGACTTGCCCTTGCCGCCGCCGGTGATGTTGCTCAGCACCGGACGCAGTACGCCGAACACCAGGACCAGGATGAACAGCACGCCGAGCACCTGCTTGACGATGTCCCAGAACCACGGCTGCGAGTAGAACGGAATGCTGTCGATCTCTTCGGCCTGGGCCGGGGCGAACGGCGCGTTGATCACGCTGACGCTGTCGCCGCGGCTGGCGTCGTAGCCCACCGAATCCTGTACCAGGCGGGTGAAGCGCGCCAGTTCGTCGGCGCTCCAGGGCTGGTGGCTGACCTCGCCGGTCTTCGCGTCGACCTTCATCTGGTCGTCCAGCACCACCGCCACCGACAGTCGGCGCAAGCGCCCCTGCTGCTGCTTGGTGTAGCTGATCGAGCGGTCCAGTTCGTAGTTGCGGGTGGTCTGGTCGCGCTTGTCGGTCGGGTACGGCGCCAGCTCCGGCTTGCCGGTCTTCGGATCGATGATGGTCTGGCCGTTGGCGTCCTTCAGCGGCTGGCCCGGCGCGACGTAGTCGGCCGGCGCGCTGGCGGTGGCCTGCTGCGGCGCGCTGGCCGGGCCCGGCGGCTGGTTCGACAGCGCCCCCGGCACGCCCTGCGGGCCGGACGAATTCTGCCGTTCCTCGTTGTTGCGTTGCTCGCTGCGCAGGGCCGGCTGGTCCGGGTTGTACATCTCCGAGGTCGACTCGACCGCGCTGAAGTCAACGTCGGCGGACACCTCGGCCTTGTAGCGACCGTTGCCCAGCACCGGTTGCAGGATATTGTGCACGCGCTGGGTGAGCAGGCCTTCCATGCGCCGGGTGAAGTCGAACTGCTTGCCGGCCATGGTCAGCTCGGAGAGTTCCTGCTGGTCGGAGAGCAGGTTGCCCTTCTGGTCGACCACGGTGACCTGCGACTTGTCCAGCTCCGGCACACTGGTGGCGACCAGGTTGACGATCGCCATCACCTGGCTCGGCTCCAGGCTGCGCCCCGGATACAGCTCGACCAGCACCGAGGCGCTGGGCTTGCGGTCGTCGCGGACGAACACCGAACTCTTCGGGATCGCCAGGTGCACGCGGGCGGCCTTGACGTTGTTCAGGCTCGACACGGTGCGCGCCAGCTCGCCTTCCAGGCCGCGGCGGTAGTTGGTGGCTTCCATGAACTGGCTGGTGCCCAGCGCCTGTTCCTTGTCGAGGATCTCGAAACCGACGTTGTTGTCGGTCGGCGCCACGCCGGCGGAGGCCACCTTCATGCGTGCCCGGCCGAGGTCGTCGGCCTTGACCAGCAGCGCGCCGGAGTTGGGTTCGACCTTGTAGGGAATGTCCGCCGCGGTCAGCGCTTCCACCACACGGTTCGCGTCGACCCCGTTGAGGCTGCCATAGAGCGGCTTGTAGTCCGGCTGCTGGGACCAGAGCACGACGGCGAAGCCGATCGCCACGCTGGCGGCGAGACCGACCAGCAGGCCGATCTGGCGCAGCATGGTCATCTCGGAAAGGTTGTCGAGGAACGACAGTCCCGGGAAGGATTTCTTCAGCATCCCGGCACCGCCGCTCTTGGCGGGAACCTGGCTGTCGATCAGTGCATCGGCCATGAACTAGTTATCCTCGCGCCGCTCAGACCGGCATCTGCATGATGTCTTGGTAGGCCTGGACCAGCTTGTTGCGCACCTGGGTCATGGCCTGGAACGACACGCTGGCCTTCTGGCTGGCGATCATCACGTCGGTCAGGTCGACGCCGCTCTGGCCGACCTCGAAGGCGTTGGCCATCGCGGTGGAGGCCTGCTGGGTCTCGTTCACCTTGTCCACGGCCTGGGAGAGCATTTCCGAAAAGCTCGGCGCCCCCGCTTCGGCCGGCGCCTGAGCCGGTTTGGCCTTGGCCATGGCTTCCATTTGCATGGAACGCATTTCCAGCATCAGACGATTGAACTCGACACCCTGACTCATGACTCTTCCTCCAACAGCCGCGGCTTTTTTGACGCCGCCCGGCACTTTGCAGAGGAGTTAGCAACAAGGGTGCCAAGTCGCCCCCAAGGCCCGGCATCGGCGTTCGCCGCCAATGCCCGCGACCGCAGCAGGGTCCGTCCCTGCTCCGGTTATCGGCAGGCGCGCACGCTCGAACAGCCCCGGGCGACGACCGGCGGCGGACGCAAAAGGCCCGCACGAGGCGGGCCTGGGGAACATGGCGAGCCCTCAGATGGCGTAGAGATAGGCCTCCACGTCCATCCCGGCGTCGCGCATCTGGGCGAGCTTGTAGCGCAGGGTCCGCGGGCTGATGCCAAGGCGCTCGGCGGCCTCCTTGCGGCGGCCGCGCTCGGTGCGCAGGGTATCGATGATCACCTGGAATTCGCGGCGGCGCAGGTCGTCGCCCAGCGCGCCGCTAGCGTCCTGGCCTGCGGCCGACGACGGAATCTCGACGCTCGGCGGAGTGGCCGGCGGTATTGCCGGCATGGGCACCGGGGCCGGGGCCGCGAGCGGCATGCCGATCGGCGCGGTGAGGCACAGGTCGGCGGGCTGGATCAGGCCGCCCTGTTGCAGGATCAACGCACGCTGGATGGCGTTGTCGAGTTCCCGTACGTTGCCCGGCCAGGCATGCCGGACCAGGCACTGGGCGGCCTCGGGGCCGAGCGCCACCGCGCCGAGGTTCATCTTGCGGCTGTGCTTGCGCAGCAGACGCTCGGCCAGCGGCAGGATGTCCGCAGGGCGTTCGCGCAGCGGCCGCCAGGCCAGCGGGAAGACCGACAGGCGATAGTAGAGGTCCTCGCGGAAACGCCCCGCCGCGACTTCCGCCGCGAGGTCGCGGTTGGTCGTGGCAAGCACGCGGATATCCAGGTTGATCGGTTTGCGCGCACCGACCCGCTCCACCTCGCGCTCCTGCAATACGCGCAACAGCTTGGCCTGCAGGCCGAGGGGCATTTCCGATATCTCGTCGAGAAGAATGGTGCCGCCGTCGGCCAGCTCGAACTTGCCGGGCTGGGCGGCAATGGCGCCGGTGAAGGAACCTTTCTCGTGGCCGAACAGGGTGGCCTCGAGCATGTTGTCCGGGATCGCCGCGCAGTTGATCGCGATGAACGGCTTGCCGGCACGCGGCGATTGCTGGTGGATATAGTTGGCCAGGACTTCCTTGCCGGTCCCGGACTCGCCGGAGATCAGCACGGTGGAATCGCTGCGCGCGACCCGCGCGGCCAGTTCCAGCAACTGCCGGCTGGCCGGCTCCAGGGCCACCGGACCATCCTCCTCGCTGCCCGGCAACTGGCCCAGCGCATGGCGCGCCACCAGGTCGAGCAGCGCCCGCGCCTCGAACGGCTTGACCAGGTAGTCGGCGGCGCCCTGGCGCATCGCCTCGACGGCGCGATCGACCGCGCCGTAGGCGGTCATCAGCAACACCGGCAGGTGCGGGTAGCGTGTACGGATCAGGCCGAGCAACTGGTGTCCGTCCATGCCCGGCATGTTCACGTCGCTGATCACCAGGCTGAAGGCTTCGCGGGCCAGGACCGGCAGCGCCGCCTCCGCCGAGTCCACGGCGACGAACTCGTGACCGCCCAGCAGCAGGGTGTCGCTGAGGGCTTCGCGTAGTGCGCGGTCGTCTTCGACCAGCAGGACTTTGGCTGCCATGGGGTTACTCCTGAATCGCAGAAAGAGGCGCCGCCGGAATCAGCGGCAGGATCAAGGTGGCGCAGGTGCCGCGCCCCGGCCGAGAGCGCAACTGCAATTGCCCCTGGTGGGCGCGCGCCACGGCCTTGACCACCGCCAGGCCGAGCCCGGTACCGGTGGTCTTGGTGGTGAAGAAGGGTTCGCCCAGGCGCGCCAGGGTCGCCGGGTCCATGCCCGGTCCGTTGTCGCTGACGCTGAGGCGCAGGCTGTCGGCGCGGGCATAGAGATGCACCTTCAGGCGCAGTTCGGGCCCGCAGGCCTGGATCGCGTTCTCCACCAGGTTGAGCACGGTGCCCACCAGGGTGTCGCGATTGCACAGCAGCTCGCCGCCGCGCGCCTCGCACTGCCAACGCACCTGAAGCCCCTGGACATGGACTTCGGCCGCCGCGCGCAGGCTGTCGAACAGCGCCTTCGGCGCCACCCGGTCGGTCAGCGGCAGCTCGCCGCGGGCGAACACCAGCATGTCGCGTACCTGATGCTCCAGTTCGTGCAGGCGCTCCTTCAGGCGCCCGGCGAAGCGTTGCTGCTGGTCGGTCGGCAGCGCCTGCTCGCTGAGGTGCCCGGCATAGAGCAACGCCGCTGACAACGGCGTGCGGATCTGGTGGGCCAGCGAGGCGACCATCCGCCCCAGCGCCGACAGGCGCTCGTGGCGCGCCAGTTGCTCCTGGAGACGGCGGGTATCGGTAAGGTCGTTGAGCAGGATCAGTTGACCCGGTTCGCCGTTCAGCGAGCGGGTGGCGATGGACAGGCGTCGCCCGTCGCGCAGGGAAATCTCGTGACCGTCATCCTCGCGCGGAGCGAAGCAGCGGGCGATCACCTCACGCCAGAGCATGCCCACCAACGGCTCGCCAAGCAGGCCCAGGGCCGCCGGGTTGGCCTCGCGGACCACGCCATGGGCATCGATGACGATGACGCCGCCGGGAAGCAGGTCGAGCAGGCTCTGCAAGCGGTTCGCCAGGCGCTCCTTTTCCGCCAGCTCCTCCATGCGCTGCGCGCTGACCAGGGCCAGTTGCCCTTTCAGCTCGGTAACGCGCTCCTCCAGCAGGCTGTAGGACTCGCTGAGCTGGCTGGACATCTGGTTGAACAGCGCGAAGGCCTGCTCGAGGCCGGCGCGGCTGGTGGCCTCGGCCGTATCGGCTGGCTGCTCGGGGAAGGCGTTGAGGGCTGGTTGCATTGCGTTTCTCTCGGTCGGCGCGACGTCATGGTTCTGTCGGTCGACGGAGATATAGCAATACCCGTGCCTAAATTTTTTTCATTTGAAAATCAAAGCGTTGCGAAACGACCTGTCAATCATCCGACAGGTCGTCGTCGCGCCGGCTCATGCCGTACTTGCGCATCTTCTCCACCAGCGTGGTGCGACGGATGCGCAGGCGTTCGGCGGCCCGCGCGACCACTCCGCCGGCGTCGTCGAGGGCCTGCTGGATCAGGCCCTGCTCGAGGTTGGCCAGGTAGTCCTTGAGGTCCAGGCCTTCGGCCGGCAGCATCGCCGGCGCGTCCATTCCCGGCAGCCCGGCGTTGATCGCCGCGCGCTCTTCCAGCTCTTCGCGCAGGCTGCTGGCGAGTTGCTCGTCCTCGTCGTCGACATGGCGGAATTTCTTCGGCAGTTCGCCGACCCCGATCACCCCGTAGGGATGCATGATCGCCAGGCGCTCCACCAGGTTCGCCAGTTCGCGGACGTTGCCCGGCCAGTCGTGGCGGCAGAGCGACATGATCGCTGCCGAGTTGAAGCGGATCGACCCGCGCTTCTCATGCTCCATCCGCGAGATCAGTTCGTTGAGCAGCAGGGCGATGTCTTCCACCCGCTCGCGCAGCGGCGCCATCTCGATGGGGAATACGTTGAGGCGGTAGTAGAGGTCTTCGCGGAAAGTGCCGTCCTCGATCATCTTCTCGAGGTTCTTGTGGGTCGCGGCGATGATCCGCACGTCGACGTTCTGCGTCTTGTTGCTGCCGACCCTTTCGAAGGTGCGCTCCTGCAGCACGCGCAGCAGCTTGACCTGCATCGGCAGCGGCATGTCGCCGATCTCGTCGAGGAACAGGGTGCCGCCGTTGGCCAGCTCAAAACGTCCGGCACGGCTGGTGATGGCACCGGTGAAGGCGCCCTTCTCGTGGCCGAACAATTCGCTTTCCAGCAGTTCCGCCGGGATCGCCCCGCAGTTCACCGGGACGAAGGGCCCCTCGCGGCGCTTGGAATGGTAATGCAGGTTGCGCGCCACCACTTCCTTGCCGGTGCCGGACTCGCCGAGGATCAGCACGCTGGCATCGGTATCGGCGACCTGCTGCATCATCTGCCGCACCTGCTGGATCGCCCGGCTGGTGCCGACCAGGCTGCGGAACAGGTTCGGCTCGCGGGAACGGCCGCGCTCGCGGGCCTGGTCGTACATCTCGCGGTAGACCTGGGCGCGATGCAGGGAGTCGAGCAGCTTGTTGTAGCTGGGCGGCATCTCCAGGCTGGCGAGCACCCGGCGGCGCAGCTCTTCCGGCCAGTCGGCCGGGGCCGGCTCGCCGATCAGCAGGATCGGCAGGTACTCGTCCCAACTGGCCAGCTGCTTCAGCAGCTCTACCGCCCCGCCCTTCGACTCGACGCTGCCGAGCAGCACGCACAGGGCTTCGCGACTGTTGCTCAGGCCCGCCGCTACCTCTCGCCAATCCTCGCTGTTGCAGGTCAGCTGATCTTCGCCGAGGAAGTTGAGAATGACTGCCAGGTCGCGACTGCGATCGAGATTGTCGTCAATCAGCAAGAGTTTGGTTTCGCGCCACATTTTGATCAGCTGCCTTGCATCGAATGGGTCTCGCTCGACCCGAAAGAGGGCTGGGACTAATGCCTATTTCTAATAAGCAGCCAGCATTTGGCCACTAGTTAAGTCAAATGTGAACGATTAGTCAATTTTATGGCGTGTTTTTTTTGCTGTTTCCGACAGGGAGAGGCAATAAAAAACCCCTACAGACCGCATGGAAAGCAGTACTGGCAGGGGTTTTGGGGGATATGTAAATTTTTCCGAAAAGCCTTGCGCCAAAGTAACGGCACAAAGCCATGAAAAACTTATCCGAACATCTGGTAGACCTTGGCGCCTTGCTTCGACTGGTTCAGCTGGATCAGATCGGTGGCCAGCTTGCGCTGCTCGCCCTGGCAGACATCGATCAGCTCGCGATACAGCGCCAGCAGCTCTTCCATCCGCGCCCGCAAGGTGGCTTCGTCCTGTACATCGAGCATCGCCTCGTCGACGGCCTGGCGGCAACGCTGGTCGAGTTCACCGATGGCCTCCCAGTTCTGGCTGGCCAGGGCAACGCGCAGGGCGCTACCGGTTTCTTCAAGGATCTGTACAGCTGCACTCATTGCTTGGTCCCTCTGGGGATGCCTCTCAGGGGGCAATCGCATCCCAACCGGATTTGATGTTGCGCAACAGCTCGGAAACTTCCTCGAGCTTGCCCGCGTCGTTCTTCAAGTTGGCTTCCGTCAGTCGCATCGACATGTAGGCGTAAAGGCGGTCGAGGTTGGCTGCCAGCTCGCCGCCCGCCTCGAAGTCGAGCCCTTCGCGCAGGCCACCGACGATGGCGATGGCCTTGCCGATCAGCTCGCCCTTCAGCGCCACTTCGCCGCGCTCCAGGGCTCCGCGGGCCTGCGCCATCCGGGTCAGGCCGCCTTCCATCAGCATCTGGATCAGGCGATGCGGGCTGGCATCGATAGCCTGAGCCTGGGTACTGACATTCTGGTATTGCCGCATGGCTGCCATTGCGTTCATCGACGGTTGCCTTGTTCGGTGACTGATACGCTCTATATCGGTCGGCTACCGCGATTCTTTAGCGCCGTTCGCTGTCTTCGCCCTGCGCTTCGGCGCTGCCAATGGCATCCCAGGCCTGCTTGATCTGGCCCAGCAGCGCCTCGACCTCGTCCAGCGGACGCGGTGTGTCGTCCAGCGCGACACCAGCCAGGCGGCGGGTCATGTAGTCGTACAACGCATCCAGATTGCCGGCTATCTCGCCGCCCTGCTGGTGATCGAGGCCAGCCTGCAAGGCGCCGATGATCGACAACGTGGTGCCTACCGCTTCGCCGCGCAGCGCCGGGTTGCGCTCCAGCACCGCGCGCCGGGCCAGGGCGATGCGTTCGAGCGCGCCGTCCAGCAGCAGCTTGACCACCTGGTAGGGCGGGACGTCCTGTGCGCTGCCTACCTGCCGGTAGGTATCGATAGGACGCGACATCAGCTTTTCTTCACAAGGCCAGGCAGGCTGCTAAGAGCCTGGGCCATGCGTCCGCTGGTCTGGTTGAGCTGGCCGATCAACTGGTCCATGGCGGTGAACTGCTTGAGCAAACGATCCTGCAACTGCTCGACCCGGCGATTGAGCGCTTCGCGCTGGGTATCCACCGACTTGATGGTGTCCTGCAATCCATCCAGGCGCTGCTGGAGCACACCGCCGGTCTGGGTGTAAGGCGTGAGCTTGTCGTCGAGACGCTTCATCAGGCCGGTATCGCCGGTGAACAGAGCGGAAACCGACTCGAACTTGTCCTTCAGAACCTTGTCGAGTTTCTTGTCGTCGATCTCCAGGGTGCCGTCTTTCTTGGTGGTGATACCCATGTCGGCGAGCATGCGAACATCGGTACCTTGCCCCGGCTGGACCATCTCGTTGCGCATGGTGGTGAGCAGGTTGCGCACGCTGCTGTCACCGACCAAGGCACCGACCACGGGAGCCTTGTCGTCGCCCACCTTGGTCACGCCGGTCAGTTCCGAAGTCACGCCGACCAGCTTGTTGTAGGCCTCGACGAACTTCTTGATGTTGTCCTTGACGCCGCCACGGTCCTGCTCGACCGAGATGGTGATCGGCTTGTTGGTGTCGGTGACCGTCTTCAGCTCGAAGGTGACGCCGTTGATGACCTTGTCGACCGTATTGGTCGGACTTTCCAGGGTCAGGCCGTCGATGCTGAACTTGGCATTCTTCGCCTGGGTGATATAGCCGCTGCTGCTGGAGGAGGTACCGTCCAACTGGGACAGGGTCAGCTTGCCATCTGCGCCGACGCTGCCGATGTTGAAGTTCTCCAGGCCGGAACTGCCCTGGACGAACACGTCCTTGCCGGCGCCGGAATCCTTGCCGGTGAAGACCAGTCGCGAGGTTCCGTCTCCAGGGTTGTTGACGATGTTGGCGGTGATGCCCTTGTCCTTCAGCTGCGCGTTGAGCGAGTCGCGCACTTCGGCGAGGGTCGCGCCCGCCGCGACGTTTACCGTGACACCGGCATCGTCGGCACCCTGCTTGATGGTCAGGGTTCCGCCGGAAGTGGTCTTGTAGCCATCGGCAAACGACGCGGTGGCCACCTTGCTGACGCTGGCCAGCTGGGTCACTTCGAGCTTGTAGATACCCGGCAGGGCGTCCTTGGTGGCGGTGGCGGTGGCGAACTTCTCGTCGCTGGTGCTCGCCGAGCGCTTCTGGAACAGCTCGGGCTTGTTCAGCTCCTTGAGGATGGTCTGCAGGTCGGAGATCGCGCTCTTGAGCTGGCCGATGCCGGTGAACTTGGCGGTGGTGTCGCTTTCCAGGCGCTTGAGCTGCGCCTCCTTCGGCGCCTTCTCGGCCGCCACCAGGGTGGAAACGATGTTCTTGATATCAAGGCCCGAGTTGTAGCCGTTGATCGTCGTACTGTTCGCCATCTTGCTTCACCTCGTCAGCTCATTGACGCTTTGTCCTTCCAATTCCAACAGACACTCAAAAGACGTGCCAATTCCGCTCAGGCTTCCGCCTTGAACAGCAGGCTGCGCGCTTCGTCCAGTCGCTCTGCCAGGCGCAGGGCCTCTTCGGAAGGGATTTGCCGGATGACTTCTCCGGAAGTCGAATCGGTCACCTTGACCACTACCCGCCCCGTGGAGTCGTCCAGGCTGAAACTCAGATCACGACGGATGCTCTGGGTGAACTTCTCGATGGAGGAAACCGCCTCCTCGACCGCAGCGCGTTGCTCCTTGTCGCCCATCCTGACGTCGCCCGTCCGTTGCGCGCTTGCGCTGGCGGCCGCCTCGCCGGCCTGGCCGGCCGGGCGTGCGCCATCGGAAGAAGACGCCGAGCCGAACAGCCGGATTACCGGAGCAGCCGTCGAATTGTTGACATTGCTGACGTCCATCGTCGCTACCTCTCAATGAGATACGAGGGGAAGCGCGCCAGCGCTCCCCCTCGTGACTTCACCTTGACCTCGCCGAAGCTTAGCGCAGCAGGCTCAGAACCGACTGCGGCAGCTGGTTGGCCTGGGCCAGGATCGCGGTGCCGGCTTGTTGCAGCACTTGGTTCTTGGTCAGGTTGGCGGTTTCGGCTGCGAAGTCGGTGTCTTCGATCCGGCCGCGAGCAGCCGATACGTTCTCACCGATGTTCTTCAGGTTGTTTATGGTGTTGTCGAAGCGGTTCTGCACCGCACCGAGGTCGGCACGCTGGGCGTCGATCTGCTTGATCGCCTCGTCGATCACCAGCACGGCGGACTGAGCGCCCTTCGCGGTGGAGATGTCGATCTTGGCGACGGTGTCGTTAGCCTCGGTGAACGTCGTGGTGCCTGCCGCGGTGCCTGCGCCGGTGCTGCCGGTGTCGGTGATGGCTACGCCGGAAACCGCACTGGTAGTACCATCCGCACTAGCCTTGGACACGTAGCTGATCTGCGCGCCGTCGGTGAAGGCACCGATGCCGACGTTGGCGTCGTTGACCGCAGCGGCGATCTTGGCAGCCGCCTGCTCGGCGGTTTCGTTGCCCTTCATGTCGACCTTGACGTTCACGGCGCTGCCGCCGGTGATGCCGATCGCGATGTCGACGGTGCCCGAAGCGGTTGCAGCAGTGACCGCGCCGCCGCCGTCAGCCTTGAAGTAGGTGCCGTTCAGCGACTCTGCGCTCATCTCGTCGATGCCGACGCTGATGATTTCGTTGGCGGCCGAACCCACCTGGAAGCTGGCGACGCCGAAGGAACCGTCGAGCAGCTTGCGGCCACCGAAGGTGGTGGTGTTGCTGATACGATCCAGTTCTTTCTGCAGTTGCTTCACTTCGCCATTCAGAGCGGTACGCTCGGAGTCGCTGTTGGAGCCGTTGGCCGACTGCAGGGACAGGTCACGCATACGCTGCAGGATGTTGGTCGACTGCTGCAGGGCGCCTTCAGCGGTCTGCGCCAGGGAGATACCATCGTTGGCGTTCTTGGTAGCCACGTTCAGGCCGTTGACCTGGCTGGTCAGACGGTTGGCGATCTGCAGGCCGGCGGCGTCGTCCTTGGCGCTGTTGATGCGCGAACCGGTGGACAGACGCTGCAGCGAAGTGTTCAGCGACGCGGAAGAGTTGTTCAGGTTCCGCTGAGTGTTCAGCGAAGCGATGTTGGTGTTGACGGTCAAGGCCATCTTGATGCCCTCCAAGGACGATATGTTTGCCTGAGCTTGCGACCTCGGGTGGGCATCGCCCAGGCACCCCTAAAGTTCGCATTCGTGATCTTTATCGGCGCTTCCCTGGGGAGCTTTAGGTTTTTTTTTGACCATCCTCGTTTTTCATGCATCGTCCCCGTCGGAGGGGTTCGCGCAAGGCCTCCCAAGCGCTGCGGACAGCGCGACGGAAAGCCCCGCCGGCCGCTCAGTCCGGCATCCAGGCACGATACCAGGCGCGCAAACGCTCGCCGTCGAGCATCCAATCCGCCAGCACCCGTTCGCGCAGGTGATCCCCTGCCCTGGCCGCGGCATCCAGGTCGCGGGTATGCATGCGGATCGCGTCCACCCAGTCGCGGAAACGGTTCTTCACCCGCGTCACCGGCAGATCGTCCTGGTAGCAGCGCACGTCGCTGCAAACCACCGGGAAACCGCAGGCGCCGTATTCCAGCAGGCGCAGATTGCTCTTGCACTCGTTGAACAGGTTCTGCTCCACCGGCGCCAGCGCCAGGTCGAGATCGAGAGCCGCCAATGCCCGCGGATAGCGTTCGATAGGCACCCCCGCATGCACTTCCCTGACGAAGGGACGGATGGACGGCGGGCACATGCCGAAGAACACCCAGTCGACTTCGTCGGCCAGTTCCCGGACCACATCGGCGATCAGTTCCAGATCGCCGGTATGGCTCGAGCCGCCCGCCCAACCGACACGTGGCCGCTCGCCGCGCCGCCGCTGCGCCCGCAGCCCCTGCCACCACCCCACCGGCAGGCGGTTCTCGATCACCCGGATATCCGGGTGGAGACCGGCGAAGGCCTCTGCCAGGGCCGGCGTCGACACCACGAAGCGGTCGACGTAACCCAGCCCGCGACGCAACGTGCGCAAA
Source organism: Pseudomonas sp. PS1(2021) (assembly GCF_020405165.1). Taxonomy (NCBI): domain Bacteria; kingdom Pseudomonadati; phylum Pseudomonadota; class Gammaproteobacteria; order Pseudomonadales; family Pseudomonadaceae; genus Pseudomonas; species Pseudomonas sp. PS1(2021). The sequence continues at coordinate 3,467,088 of NZ_CP084484.1, forward strand.
ATGTCCTTCGGCAGGTGCTGGCGATGGGCGCTCTTGAGGGGCACGTTGGGCAGATAGTCGTCCAGCTCGTAGACCTTGAAGGCCCGCGAGAACGCCTGCATCCGCCGCATGGCCTCGAGACGCTCCTCGCCGACCTGGCGCTGCAGCACCAGTACGTCCGGGTCGTAGCGCTCCAGATCGGCCACGTGCATCAGGCCGATCGACAGCGCGCCATCGATGGATGCCGACTCGCGCAACGCGCTGAACGGCTGGATCACCCGGTAATGGCCGCAGCCGAATAGGTCGGCGGGGTGCGCCAGGACAGTGGGCAAGGGCCGCCACCCCTGCAACGGGCGCCAGGCCAGCTGCGGGTCGGCCAGCTTGAAACCGCCTTCGGCCTGCAACGAAAAGCCCGGGTTATAGGCGGGATCGCGTGCCAACAACGGTAGCCAGCGCGCGTACAGCGCATCTTCTTCCTCGACGCTCGCCGCCGTCGTGGCAGGCGCATCGAGCAACAGCCGCGCACGCGGCGTCCATACGTTCAGGTAGCCCGCCTGGACCGCCCGCAGGCAGATGTCGACATCGTCCCAGCGCGTCAGCGCCTCGTCGAAACCGCCCAATTCGAGGAACAACTCGCGGCGCATCAACAGGCATTCGCCAGCCACCGCCGAGTAGTTCTGGTCCACCTGCAGGCGCTGCAGGTAACCGGCGTCCTCGTGCGAACGCCCTTCGAAGGCCCGCCCGGCCGGTCCGCACAAACCGAGCAGCCAGCCGGCGTGGCAGACCCGTCCGTCCGCCGCCAGGAGCTTGGCGCCTACCGCGCCGACTTCCGGACGCTGGCCATGGTTGAGCAACTGCTGCAGCCAGTCCTTGTCGAGGATGCCGCTGCCGGCATCGAGCCAGAGCAGGAATTCGCCACGCGCCCGGGACGCCGCCAGGTTGCGCAGAGCCCCACGGGATAACTGCCTATCGCCTCGCAGCACCCGCACCTGCTCGACACCCATGCCTTCGACGGCGAGCAGCCATTCGCGAACGTCGGCCGCTTCGCCACCCTGTTCCAGCAGAAGGATCTCGTAGTTGGGGTAGGCGGTATTCTCCAGCACGGTTTCTACGCAACGCTGGAGCTGCGCCAGGCGCTCCCCGGCCAGCACCAGGATGCTGACCGGCGGTTGCCCGGCGTGGCCGTAGTCCAGCTCGTAGCGCCCCGGCAGCCGGCTTCCGACTGTCGCCTGCGCGTAGCCACGGGCACGCAGGTGGCCTTCGATCGCCGCACGCTCGGCGGTGCTGTCCTGCAGGCGCAGCGCTGGGCCAGACAGCAGTGGCTCGCTGATGTGTCCGATACAGCCCAGGCCCCGCTGCTCGACGAGACGCAACTGGTAGGCCAGCTCGAAAGCCTCGCCGGCGGTCTCGTCGAATCCGCCCGTGGCAAGCAGCGGCTCGCGGCGGAACAACCAGTGCCGGGACAGGCCGGCGGGGAAACTGAGCAGAAGGTCGAGATTCAGGTCCGGGCGCAACGCCGCGCCCAGCTCGCCGTCATCCAGGCGCATGAGTTCGTCGGCGTACACCGCCTGGCAGCTCTCCGGTGCCGCCAGCAGGTCCAGCGCCGCCACCAGCAGGCCGCTGACAGTGAATTCGACGCCCGCTTCGACCAGGAGCAACCAGTCGGTATCAAGCCGGGCAAGCGCCTGGTTGATCGTCGGTATCGGCCCCGCGGCAGGATCGAAGAGCATCGCTCCGTTCCGCGGACTCGTGCCCAGCGGCGCGAACAGGTGGCTCTCGACACGTGGATACGAATTGACGTGCTCCAGGCTCTGCAGGGTACGCTCCACGGCCTCGGTATCGCCGTGGGCATCGAGCACCAGCACCGCGAAGCGCGGCCCACCACCCTGCTCCTGCAGGAATCGATCGATCAGCACCTTCTGCACCGCATCCGGCCGCCGCGCCTCCAGCCAGGTCGACAGCGTGACGCTACCGAAGCCCGCCGCCCGCCTCAGCGCGGCGAGCAGGTTGACCGGCTTGAAGACACGGGCGTCCAGGCGGGTGATCGGTGCCACCCGGACGAAGCGGTTGTCGCCGGCCTGGCGATACCAACCCAGTTCGCGGATAGCCAGGCGGAAGTCGGCATGGCCCTGCTCGCCGATACCGGGCTGGTCGCGCCCGATCTGGCTGAACTGCTGGCGGGAGACGCGGAAACGGGTCAGCGGCCGCGACAGGAACGCCAGGTCGCCACGCTGTAGCAACTGCGCACACATGGCCAGGTCGCCGATCCAGTCGATGGCCCGGCCGTTGAGCATCATCAGGCGCTCGCAGATCTGCAGCAGCGCATCGCGCCGGGCCATCAGGCAACTGGGTTCGCCGATGAAGTTGATGGTGTGGTCGGCGAGGAACGAGACCAGCTCGCGACCGTCGATCAGGACGTCGCCGGCGAACGGGAAGCAGGTCGCCAGGATGTCCGGCAGCGGCTGCCCTTCCTCGTCGATACGCAACCGCCGCGACGAGGCCAGGACCACGTTCGGCTCGCGCTCCATCGCTCCCACCAACGCCTCGACGCATTCGGGAAGCAACACGTCGTCGTCGTGGAGAAACTTGACGTACTCGCCCTCCGCCAGGCGGATGCCTTTCGCCGTGCTGCCCAGCTCGCCGAGGCGCGTCTCGTTACGGAAGTAGCGGATCGGGAACGCCGCGGAGGCGCGCTTCTGCTCGACCAGCGTGGCGACCCGCTCGTCGCTGCTGTCGTCGCAGATGATCAGCTCCAGGGCCGGATAGGTCTGCCCGAGCACGCTGTCGAGGGCGTCCTCGAAGTACTCCAGCTTGTAGGTCGGCATGACGATGCTGACGAGAGCCTGTTCACCCATATTCATTGACCGTTGTCGAAATTGAAGAGCATCGATTCGCCAGGCTAGTCTCTGACGGGCCTTGCCTTTGGGAATCATCCATAGCCGCGGGCTGCTGTCCGGGTGCGTGTGTCGCTACATGCCGTAAATACTCGTGCAAGGAATGTCATAAGCCGTCTCCGTGACGGAAACCATGCCGGGCACGCTTTGCCGCGCACAGAACAGATTGAACAGTTCCTGCATATCCTGGTTGCGCGAGTCTCCCGGCGGATAGCCATCGAAACCGGCCAGGAGAATTCGTCGCGCTCTGCCGCTGGCGGCCACCGCCAAGGCATAACCGATGACCAGTGAGTTCGGAGCGACGCAGCCCTGAGGGAACACTTCGAACCTGCCGGACCTCACTCCCAACCCGAAATCCAGAAGTTGCTTATCGTGCAACGACATCAGTAATTCGGTAGGCAGGCTCGAGACAGGGGTTATGAGAGGCTGCGGCAGGCGCGCATGGGTTTCGCAATCCGCAAGCAGGCGTACTGGATGGCAGGCTACGCGGAGATCAATCAGGCTGGCGTCGAGATCCGACTGGGTATTCAACGCGACTACCACTGGCCGGGTACGCCGGATATAGGACTCGAGGGCCTGGCGGTGCCTGACCACGCCTGTGCCAGCCCCCAGCAGCAATACTTCCCTGCCTTCCAGCCAGTCGCATGGGGACCAAATCCCTTTCGGCGTTTCATCATAGAGATGACGGGCACTGACGAGCATGTCGCGACGGAAGCTCTGTCCACCTTGCCGACGTAGATAGTCGATAGCGGCAAGCACGTCCTCTTCGCCATAGCGCGGGTCGCCCAGCATTTCCTGGACATAGGTCGGGTGGATGGCATGCTTCCCGGAAAGGTAGTAGAACGCGTTGGTCCCCCAGCCATGCCGCACCTTCAAAGGGGCGAAGTATTCTCCGATCAGGGCCAGCAAGGGGACCAGGTTGGCCCGCGGCTCGGCAAGCTCGATCAACAGTTCCTCGATGCGCACATTGCCGGGGCCGCGTCCCATTCCGGTGATGGTGGCATCCAACCATTCGACGCCCTCGGTCCGCGCGGTCAGGGTGTTCTGTAACGCCAGGCCCATGTTGTCGTGCGCATGAAAACCCAGCGCCCCCGACCAGCCTTCCCGCAGCCAGGCCACGGTCTCGCAGACATCCGCGGGCTTCATGCTGCCCGTGCTATCGGCGAAGTACAGCACGTCGACGGGCCAGTCACTGGCCGATGACGCAAGGCGACTCACCTCCTCACGGGTATGGCCGGCCATTTGCATCAGGTTGAAGCCAACGGCATAGCCTCGGCGCTTCAGCCAGTCGCACGCGGGCAATACACGCTCGAACTCGTGGAAGTGGCAGGCGATGCGCACCATCTTCAGCGCGCTGGTTTCCGCGCTCTCTGGAACCAGTTGTTGCAACGCTGCCTCCAGGCCCATCTCGCCCAAAAGGTCGGCGCCGTTGAGCATCACCGCCAGGGCCAACCCTTCGGGAATAGCAAGGCTGCGGATGAAGTGGTCGGTGGTGTAGGCACAGGCTCCCTTGAACCCTTCGTTGCGCAGAAACCGGAAACCCAGCTCCACGACGTCGACCCGCGCCGCACGCATTGCATCGAGATAACGCTCGATGATCGTGGTGGGGAAGTCCCAGGCGGTGTAGTAGCCACCATCACGGAGGGTACAGTCGAGCACCTTGCTGGTGATCGCCGACAATGGCTGGACCATCCATCAGCTCCTGAGCGTGCAACGCATGTGGCTGCTCGCACCTAGCACTTTCAGCCATTGTTGGAATATAGCCAGGTGCTCCCTGGGCAACTGGTGGATGTGTATAAAAGGAGAGTCCATGGCGTCCTTCGGCAACCAGTTGGCAACCATGTCGACATCGAAATTTCCAGGAGTGTCCATCTGAACGATGCTGTAGCCCGAACGCATGGCGAAATGCCCGATATTTTGCGGAGTGAAAGCCTGCAAATGCATCGGCGGAAAAATACCATGGGCCAGCGCACGAAAGCTGTTGTAACCCAGTGCCTGGTTGTCCATACCGAGCGCGTTAGGTGTATGGAAATGATGGAGCCCTCCATCGCTCATGAGCTTCTTCGTGGCGACCATAAAACCGTGAGGATCGAACAGATGCTCGATCAGCTCGAAATGGATGATCAGGTCGAAGACCCCGCCACTACCGGCAGCAAACTCCTCGGCACTGGCAGCATGGAGCGTGAGGTCGCGGTCTTCGTTCCTAGCGATGGCCGAAGCGTCGATATCAATGCCGGTCAATTCGCATCGGTGCAGGAGATCGCTGGCGTGAAGGGCAGCCTTCAACTCGGATAACAAGCCGCCCGAATTGCAGCCGACCTCAAGGATGCGTATCCGCGCCCGGCCCAGCAGATACTCATCGATCAGAGTGAGGAGAAAGCGCACCCGATCGGAAATTATCCGGTCGCCTGAGCGCTGACGCGCCTTCAACAGGTCGCCGAGCATGCCGTTGCAGCGGCACTGGCTGTAATAATGACCAAGTACCGCCGGCGGCGGGCAAGGCGTTACATACGCGGTGGTGCAGCGCATGCATTTGGCGACACGATAGATACCCTGGAAAGGTTCGAGGTCGGCGCGCTCCTGCGCTCCGCAACAAGGACAGCACCTTTCCACGAATGCATGAGAAAACTCCGTGTAAATCGCCAACGCATCGGCGATACGCTGCTCATAGATCGCCAACGCCTGTTCCCGGGTCCGGTTCTGCTGCAGGAAGCTGACATAGGCGGGCACGGAATAGAGCCCCATGCTGCTTTCAACTACCCCCTCTGCAGCCGAGTGGACGTAAGGAGATTCGCTCATGAGTCGCTCCGCCTATAGACCAACTCGTCCCAATCGGTAGGCAGCCTCTTGGGACTTTTCGATAGATTGGCGATATCCCACAACGCGAAGCCGATATCATCCATCTGCTGGAAGGCCTTCGCGGAGATATCACTCCTGCCGCAGAAACCGAAGAGAGACGCTTCGATGGCTATGTAATCGACTTGCCCAGGGGAGACAGCCTCCATCTCCTGGCACTCGTAGCCGTGCATGTCGATGTGGGCGTTACGCAGACACTCGCAATCCTCAACGCTATCGAGACCTGACTCGAGAGAATCCAGTCTGCACCCCAGGTCAACAAGCTTGGAAAACCACAACGACTCGCCAGGCTGTGCGTCGATGCCAAGTATGGTCGGAGCAATCGAGGACGCCAATTGCTCACAGAAGCGCCGAGGCAAATAGGACCGAGCATAGTCGGCATCGCACCACTCGAAAGTACCGCAGCGAGACGAGTAGGCCGCCGAGTCGTCACGGGGCATGCTGGTCACCTCCAACGCTAGCGGTTCGCGGCTTGCGCTGGAGGATTGCGTCCAACACCCGCTCCACATCCTCGAGGTTATCCACTGAGATGGACTGGTCGCTCATTTCGATCATCTTGACTTCCCAACCCAATTCGAGAAAGCGCAGAATCTCGATGTCCTCGACCTCCTCCAGTGAAGTTTTCGTCGGCCTGGCTGCGAACGCTCGCAGCGCCTCACGCGGAAAGGCGTAGGCACACACCTGACGCCAGGCCCGACTAAACTCGCCTTGTTTGGTCGTCGGAATGGCTGCCCGCGACATGTAGAGCAAGCGTCCATCCGGACGAAAGACCACCTTAGGGACCGATGGGTTGCGAAACGTCGTTTCGTCGGCGATGCCACAGTAGCCATTGATAATCGCTTCCGGGCTCGCCTGGGCTGCATCGATCAGCTTGCGCAGATCGTCAGGATTGAACAGCGGCTCATCGCCCTGGACATTGATGAAGATTTCCGCTGAGACCTGTCCGGCCACTTCGGCGACCCGGTCGGTTCCGGTCAGGCAACGGCTCGAGGTCATGAGCGTGCGAATCCCCTCGCCTTCGCAGACTGCGCGGATGCGTTCGTCGTCGGTGGCAACCAGCACATGCTCGGCGTCCACCGCCTGGATGCATTGCCTGTAGGTCCTGACGATCATCGGCACGCCGCATAAGTCGAGCAAGGGCTTGCCTGGCAAGCGTGTCGACGCATGGCGTGCGGGAATGACAACGGCGTACTTCATGGAGTCCCTCATCCGATGGGCGGAAACTGCGTTTTCCGCGACATTTAACCGACCCTACCCCGCCAGAAATCCCGCGAGTTCATGGCAAGTCGGCTGGCGGCCTCCGCCCGCAGCAGAGCTCCATCGCTATCGGAAAACAGGCGGTTCCAGCTTTCAGCGGAAAACGAATAGAACGTGTCACGCTCCAGGTTGAACAGCGCGGTGAACTTCAACGAGTACCAGCTCATATACGGCTCAAGGGCCAGGAGGCGCGCCTGTGCAAAACGGTAAGAGTCGGCCAGGGATTCCACAGGAAAGCCCAGACGCCGGGCATAATCTCGCCAGAGCGCAGATTCGAAGGTGTACTGAGACAGCTCCTGGTAATGCCGCTCCGGCGACAGTTCCAGCCGATCGGACAGCTCGTCGGCGGCCCAGTCTGCCGGACGCGGATCCTCGGGCAGGGACCAGAGCGCCAGCATATCCTCGGTTCTTGCAATCATCGCTTTCTCCGAGAAGTGGAACGGCATGTACTGCCAGGAAGCACCCAGCGAAACCGCGATCTTCCCGGCATTGCGGCCATGCGAGAAGAGTCCGTTGAGCGCCTGGTGAAGCGAACCATGAAGAATGTTGTCGCTGCGGCAACGAACAGCGAACTCGATCCCCTTGTCCGCCAGGCGCTGTACACCCAAGCGTGCCGAACGCAGGATCACATTGCGGTTCATCAAGCCGAGATTCTCCGGCTGTGGAACCAATATCAACTCATCCAGCCAGGGGCGACAGCGCTCGAGCAATTCGCTGGACTGATGGTCCCAGGTCACCATGCACTGGTAGGCGGACGGGAAATGCGAGCGGTTCCAGGCCAGCACCAGCGGCGTGAAGTCGAACGCCAGGCCCTGGACGAAAATACCCATCCGACTGGAAGGCAGATCGCGCCTCATCGTCAGACTTGGGAGCAGCTCGGCGACGTCCTGCATTTCATCGAGCAGCGCCACGTTGCCCGGATCGAAATCGATAGCGCGTACCGTGCGGAACCTGCCATGAAACTGACTGATCTGGTTCATCACTTCGGGGAAGTGGTTGGCCATGACCACGATCAAGGTGTGCTCCAGCGATTCCTGTTCGAGTGCAGACGGCGCCCGAACTTCCACGCCGTGGATGCGCTTCCCCTGATTTTCGGGATAGGGACAGATAGTGTATTGCAGGTTCAGGTACTCGCTCACACACGGGTAGAAATCCTGGAAAAACTGCCCCGCCCCCCATCCGACTAGGCGAACCTTGGAGAGGTCCAGGTCAGGGTACTTGAGGCGTGCGCGCAGCAAGGTTCCGGTAACGATAGACATGTTCAAGACTCTTCAGATTACGAGACGAGCATTCGACGTCCACGACGACATTCATCCGCTGGAAGGTCATGTCTTACCCTCCGGGCCATGGAACGGAAGCCATAGGTGTCGATAGGGAGACGGCCTTTCATGCGGAATACTCCGGCCAGTCGACATACAGAATGGTGTCGTAGAAAAACATCGAATAGTGCCGTAGCCGCAACCGAGCCCCCGGGGCGATCTCATCGATCGCAGCGACAATCTCCAGCAGGTCCGCCACGTGGTGATAACAGGTAATGGCCATGCGCGGCCGGCATTCGCCGATCAGGCGCGCTGCGCCGCGGAGGACCCGCGCTTCGTGGCCCTCCACATCCATTTTGAGCAGGCTCATACGGTCCAGGACGTCGTCCAGGCGCACACAACGCACTTGAACCGCACCATCCGCCTGGACCCGACTGCCCATGGTGCCGTGCGCAGCGAACGCAAGATAGCCCTCATCGTCGGACACGGCCAGGTTGTGCAGCTTCAGCCTGGCATGTCCGTTTAGGGCCGCGTGCATGCGCTGGTAGTTCGCTGGGTCGGGCTCGAAGGCGTGGATCGAGGCGTATCGATGACGGGCTGCCAGCATGAATTTCTTCACCGTATCACCGTCGAAGGCGCCGATATCCACGTAGTGCTCGTCGGTTCGCAGGTCGATCGGATGTCCGGCGCCGCGGTATAGGGAAAAGTATTCCTGCTCTCCCGGACACACGACATCCAGCAGAGCGGAACGGTTTCCATCCAGGCGCAAGCGCATGATGGCATCCAGGGTCTTGCGGCTTGGCTCGTCGGCCAGACGCTCGCGCAGCGAGACGAACTCGGCATGATATTTCACGGCCAGTTCGCGAGTCAGCGCACCGGTCTGGTAGACCAGCGGAATATCCAGCAGATAGAGGAGTTCAGGTAAGTCGAGGGTGGCGCATTTCGCGGCGCTTGAGAGACGGTCCAGCGTCAGCCATGCAGACAGCGAATAGGCGCAGTTCACCGCCGGCCTCCCGGCATGACGGGGATCGCTCAGGTGAGCAGTGGGGATCACTTCGTCGAAGCCATCGACAGTAGTGCCTTCCCTGAAGAGCACATCATCGACGGCGACCAGGCGCACATCAGGCAGGCGCCTGGCCAGGCCGGACGCGATATGGGGTCGATAGATACGCCCGAGATAGGAGCTAGGCACCAGCAACATGAGATATCCACTCTGTTCGCAACGCGCTAGAAAATCCGCTTGTGCAATGCTGCCACCATCCACCATCGACCACCCCTCAATTGTTCAGGATGCGCGCCCCATCGGGCATGAGTTCATCGTAAAAGGAGTAATTGGGCAGCTCCCGGGGAATCCTGCCCGGCAACAACCATTCGCAGTGTCGCCCCACCCGGGTGTCGGCGAGCGCGACGCTGCCCGCACCCAGCGTGCTGCCCTGGCCGATCTCCACTCGCCGTCCCAACTGCACGCCAGCGAGCAGCGTGCTACAGGTTCCGACCCGGCAGTCCTCCTCCACCAGGACCTGCAGCTCCAGCCAACTGCCAGTGCCGATGCGGGCACGACCGGCGAGCACGCAACCGGCGCCGACGAACACGTTGCCCAGCAGTCGCACGCCTTCGCCGACGATGGCCTGAGGCGAGACGATATCGAATAGCCGGTAGCCCGCCAGGCGGATGTCCGCGATGAGCTTGTGGCGGGCGTAGTTCACCGCCCGCTCGTCCAGCGCCACGAATACTTCGCTTTCCGCAGCGGGGTAGCGTTCGAGCAGAGGCGCAATATCGAAGTTGTGTCGATCCGCAGCATTCAGCTCCAGGACCCGGTGTTCCAGTCCCCGTTCCCGCGCGGTACTGTCCGCCCGTTCGAGCGCGCGCCCTTCCCCGACGATGATCGTCTGCTTCATGCCCTCTCCCCCAGTACCTGCGCGCGATACCACAGGTGCTGGCGCACCAGCTGCACCTCGTAGTCGCCGTGCATGAACGGCGGCGAATGTGCGCCCAGCCCCTCCTGGAGGCGTTCCAGAACCAGGGTGTCCTCGCCGATCACGTTACGCTCGCCGCGAATCAGGGTGCTCAGCAAAGCGCTGAAATCGGTCTTCGGATCCTTGCGCCGGGCAGTCATCATCCACAGGTGGTAGTCGGTCTCGCCGGGTGCCACCGGATCGTACTGCTGGAGCAGGAAGTGCTCGCCACGGACGCTGCAGAAGTTCACGTTCGGGTAGATGAACCAGTTGTAGTAGGCGTGCTCGTCGCCGTAGCCCTCGCAGAGGTCGGAGAACCAGCTCTTGTAAGGCTGGATCGGCGCCTTGGTGGGGAAGCTCAGCGAACGCAGCTCCGGCGTTTCGCCTTCCTGCAGCAGGCGCAGCACCTCGGACGGCACCGCAGCCTCGCGTGCCAAACCGCGCACCGGAGCGGTCATCACCGGGAGGAAGGTCTTCGGATGGACGAAAGGAACGTGGTTGTAGTCTTTCACGTTCTCCATGTTCAGCTTCCAGTTGTAGCGCACCTTGTGGCAGCTGTAGATCAGCCGCGTATCCAGGTGCGAGGAGACCTCCCGCAAGGTTTCCAGGAATCCATCGTCGAACTGCTCGCGCAGCGGCAACGGGTCGTCCGCCAGGTTGACGAACAGCAGTTGCCCCACCTCTTCCAGGTGCAGCTTGCGCAAGCCGATCCGCGCCCGCTCCTCGGCGCTGAACTGGTACAGGCTGGAGTTCGGAATGCCCTGTAGCTGCCCCTCGGCACCGAACGACCAGGCATGGTACGGGCAGACCAGCGGTCGCTGGCCGGTGCATTCGGTCTGGATCGCCGACAGACGATGCGGACACTGGTTGAGAAAGGCCCGAATGCCGGACTCGGTACGCTGCACCACGACCGGCACGCCGGCGATCTTGCGGGTGAAGAACTGGTTGCGCTCGCGCACCATCGAACTGAAGCCGACGAAGATCCAGAGCCTGCCGAACAGCCTTTCGCGCTCCAGCGCGAGCGTCTGCGGCTCGGTGTAGTGCGCTGCGTCCAGCGCATGGCGAGTCATGTCCACATCCACAACCTTCACTTGCTGAAAATAACCCGGGCCGGATTGCCGACCACGGTCTGTCCGGCCGCCACGTCCTTGAACACCACCGCGCCCATGCCCACCACGGCGTCTTCGCCGATACTGACGTCGCGGGCGATCATCGCCCCGGAGTTGATCACCGCGCGATCGCCCACCTTCACGTAGCCAGCCAGCAGGCAGCGCGGGCCGATGTGTACATAGTCGCCGATGACCACGTCGTGGCCGAGCATGGTTTGCTGGTCGATGAAACCGTAGGCGCCGATACGGCAGTCCACGCCGCTGCTCACGTCGTAGCCGAAGAAGGTCGGGCCGTAGCTGGTCCGCACGCCAAGGGTGCAGCGGGTGCGGATAGCGACGAACTCGGCGCCCTTCGCCAGCAGGCATGCGACCTGCTTCTGGCGACTGAGCGGATCGCCGACCGCGGCGACGAACAGTTGGTCAGGCTCGGCGACGAAGCTCTCCGGATACCCGAGCCACGGATAGTAGAGCGACTCCGCGACCGCTTCGGGGCCGCGTTCGTCGAGAAACCCGCCGATCACCCAGTCGATGCCGTGACTGTAGTCGACCTGCAGCTGGGCCAACACCTGACGCCCCAACCCACCGGCGCCGAGGATGATGATCCTCTTCATTGCATCGTCCTCAACTGATGGTCAGGCCGCCGTCCATCACCAGGGTCGTGCCGGTCACCCAGCGGCTGGCATCGGAAAGCATGAAGATAGCGGCGTTGGCGATATCCTCGGGCTTGCCGAAGCCCAGCGGATAATTGTTGCGCTCGGTGTCCATGGAACCCACGACCTGGGCCGTAGCTTCCAGCAGCGGTGTTTCCACCAGCGCCGGCGACAGGCAATTGACCCGGATCCGCCGTTTCACCACTTCCATGGCCAGGCAGCGGGACATGGCGATCAGAGCAGCCTTGGTTCCCGAGTATGCGCCCACTCCGGCAACCCCGATGTGGGCGGCGATGGAAGCGATGAACAGGATCGAGCCGCCGGCCGCGATCAGGTTGCGCTTCAGCAGCGCCTGGGTAAGCAGCATCGGCGAGTCGACATTGATCGACTGAACCTCGTGCAGGTGCGCTTCGCTCATCATACGGACCGGACATAGACGGGAGATCCCCGCGCTATGCACTACCCCATGGATTTCGCCATCGAGCGCCGCGACCAAGGCGGCACGCTGCTCGGCGACCGTGAGATCGACCTGGATCGCCTGGTGCGACAAATCGGAAATCGCCTGCAACGCTTCCAGGCTGGCGCCCAGGCGCTGTGGGTCGCGACCGCTGACGATCAATTCGGCGCCCATCCGCGCGCAGCTCTGCGCGATGGCCAGGCCCAGGCCGGAACTGGCGCCGGTGACCAGGATGCGCCTGCCCGACAGGCTGAAGGGATTGAAGGAAGTCTCGTCGTTCACTTGGCTGATTCCGCGTTCAAGGCACTCAGGATTCGATCAGATCGGGGAACTTCGCCCCTTCGATATCCACCAGGCAGGTACCCCAGGACAGGCCGATACCGAAGCCGCAGAGCAACACGCGATTGCGGCCGGCCTCGAGTTCCCGGTTGATCCGCGCGGTCATGGTCACCGGCAGCGAGGCGCCGCTTGTGTTGCCGAAGTCGCGCAGGGTCGAAGGCACCTTCTCTACCGGCAGGCCGAGCTTCTTGCGGATGGTCTCGTTGATCATCCGGTTGGCCTGGTGGAAAACGAAGTAGTCCACTTCGTCCTTGCTCGCACCGGCATAGTCGAGCAGCTTTTCCACCGCCGGCGGTACGCGCTGGGTGGAGAAGCTGAGTACGGCGGTGCCGTCGAGCTGCAGGTCGATGGCACGGTGCCAATGGTCGTTCTCGTCCTCGCGGAACGGCATCAGGTGCTGCACGCCGACCGGTTCGCGATGGCCGCCCACCGGCAGGATGATGGCCTTGTAGCCGCTGCCGTCGCTGTTCAGGTCGAAGTGCATCGGCGGCGCGCCTTCGCAGAACTCCAGCGCCGTCGCGGTGCCCGCGTCGGAGAAGATCGGATCGTTGACACTGGCGCCGCGGTCGCCGACCAGCACAAGGCCCTTCTTCACCCCGCCGGCGGCGATCAGCGAACCCAGCAGGTTGAGGGCGAACGGATAGGCCGAGCAACCCAGGTTGACGTCGAAGGCCACGGTGGAATGCGGCAGCCCCAGGCGGTCCTGGAGGATGATCGCGGTAGCCGGCGCCAGGTAGTCGGGAGACTGGGTCACGACGATCAGCGCATCGACCTCCTCGCGCTTCCACTCCAGGCTTTCCAGCAGGCGCTCGGCGGCGTCGAAGGCCAGGTCGGAGAAGCACTGCCACTCCTGCGCCATGCGCCGCGTCTCGATGCCGATGTTGCGCACCAGGCGTTCGCGCTCGGCGCGCAACTGCGGCTTGCAGTCGGTCAGGTTGGAGATAACGCGCTTGGGGACGCAGGTCGCCATCCCGGCGAAACGGACGTTCTTCAGCGTGGAGGTGGCCATGGTCAGAGTCCGAGCATCTGGTAGAGGTCGCCCACCGTGCGAGCCTTGATCAGGTCTTCACCGGTGATGGTCTTGCCGTATTCCATGTCGAACATGACGATGACCCCGAGCGCGGCCAGCGAGTCCCATTCCGGCAGGTCTTCGAGCTGGGTGTCCATGCTGACCTCGACGGGATTCTGGAAATCGGTGGCGGAAAGGAAGTCTTCGATGAATTTTGCTTGGCTCATTTCTTGTCTACCTGAGTGAGGCGGTTGTTCATTCTGTTATCGGTCGCGACGGGCTCAACTTGATGCTCGCCGCCGCGGCATGGCGGCGGAAGCGATCAGGCCGGCGACGAACTCGACGTCTGCGGCGGCCAGCCCGGGATAGATCGGCAGGCACAGCACCCGCTAGGAAATCGACCGCGCCACCGGAAGATTGGCGGGCGCCGCCGAGGGCAGCGAATGGTACATGGGGAAGTCGCTGATGAGTGGGTAGAAGTAGCGCCGCACCAGCACATCCCTGTCGCGCAGGCGCTGGTACAGCTCGTCGCGCGAAAGCGGAAAATCGTCTTCCACCAGGATCGGGAAATAGGCGTTGTTGGCGAAGGTCTGGGTACCAGGCCGGAGGCACTGGATGCCAGGGACGCCGGCCAGCAGGCGCCGATAGCGCTCGGCGATCTCCCTGCGCTGCTCCAGGGCCTGGTCGACGTGCTTGAGTTGCAGCAGCCCGAAGGCAGCGCCGACCTCGTTGAGCTTGCCGTTGATGCCGGGCATGACCACCGTGACCTCGTCGACGAAGCCGAAATTCTTAAGGTGGTTGAGGCGTTGCCGGGTGTTTTCGTCCGAGCAGATGATCGCACCGCCCTCGAAGGTGTTGAACACCTTGGTGGCATGGAAGCTGAGGATGCTCAGGTCGCCGTGGCGCAGCACGCTGCCGCCGGCGTCGCGCACGGCGAAGGCATGCGCGGCATCGTAGATGACCTTCAGGTGGTGGATATCGGCGATCCGCTGGATCGCCTCGACATCGCAGGGGTTGCCGTAGCAATGCACCGGCAGGATCGCGGTGGTCTGCGGGGTGATCGCCGCCTCGATCCGCGACGGGTCGAGATTCATGGAGTCCTGGTCGATGTCCACGAAGATCGGCTTGAGCCCGTTCCACAGCAGCGCGTGGCTGGTGGCGACGAAGGAGTACGGCGTGGTGATCACCTCGCCGGTCACCCGCAATGCCTGCAGCGCGGTGATGAGCGCCAGAGTGGCGTTGGCGAAGAGCACGATGTGCTTCACCCCCAGGTACTCGCACAGGGCCTCTTCCAACGCATGGTGCATGTCGCCCCCGTTGGTCAGGAAACGGCTCTCCCAGATCTTTTCCAGGTAGGGGATGAACTCTTCCAGGGGCGGCAGCAGCGGGCTGGTGACCGGGATCGTCTTGTTGTTCATGTAGGGCCCTGATGAATGGATACTCAGGCGAGTAAAGGGCGAAAAACCCGAGCACGCCACTCTATGCAAGGCCCGTACCCAAAGAGCTTGATGCAGGTCAAAGCCCCTGGTCGCGCGGCCCCTGGCTGTTCCACAGGCGCTGCGGCGCGAATCGGCAGTCAAACTTCTGACAAATTCTCCCGTGTTTCCGTAGACCTTGCGGAACATACCCTCCAGCGACACAGGTACAGTCCCTGCGAACGAAAAGGCCCATGACGGAGTCATGGGCCCTGTTCCACAGAGGGACTGTCACTTCAGGTAGTTGAACAGGCTCAACCCCTGGATCTTCACGTAGCTCTGCTGCGCGGCATCCATGATAGTGGACTGCAACGACAGCCGCGACAACGCCTCGGCGTAGTCCAGGTCCTGGATCTGCGACATCACCGACGCATTCACCAGCTTCACATCGTCGATGAAGGTCTCGGTGCTTTCCACGGTATTCAGGCGCGCGCCGATCTTGCCCTGGCCGCCATCCACGGCGGCAGCCACGGCGGAGAGGTTGGTCAGGGCCACCGCCGTCGCATCGCGGATGGCGTCGTTGCCGGCCTGGTTGTCGGTGGAGCTTTCCAGGGCCTTGCGCAGGTCCGACACCACGTTCAGCAGGCTGCGCTTCTCGCTGCCCGGCTTGTAGTTGACGTTGAACTCGTCGCCCGCCTTCGGCGTGCCGTCGATCGTCACGCTGACACCGGCGTAGAGCACCTTGTCGATGGTCTTCGGGTCGTCGTCGATGGCGCCCTTGGACAATTGCCAGGCCGGCGGCGAATTCGGATCGTAGGTGGTCCAGTCATAGCCCGGAGGCAGGCTCTTCGGATCGTAGACCACATACTCCTTGTCGCTGACGAAGTGGATGTTGAAGCCGTCGGTTGCCGCAGGCGGATTGCTCGCCGGGAACTGGCTGTCGAAGGCCAGCTCGTCCTCGACCAGGCCGACCGAGATGCGACCGTCGCCGGTATTGCCAGCCGCCGCCTTGGTATCGAGACGAGCGGCATTGACGATGTCCTCGAACAGCACCTTGCCGCTGTCGCTGACCGGAATCCGCGTGCTGCTGGCGATCTGCACCTCGCGCTGGCTCTCGTCGCCCATGTAGCTGTAGGTGCCGTCCTCGTTGCGCACGAACGGCTGCACCGAGCCCTGGGACCCGGAAAACAGGTATTTGCCACTCGCGTCGCGGCTGTTGAGCAGGTTCAGCAACTCGTCCTCGCGCTGGCGCAACTCGCTGGCCAGCGACTTCTTGTCGTTGGAGTCCAGTGCGCCGTCGCCGGCCTGGCCGGCGATCTCGCGGATGCGCTGGAGGACGTTGCCGACCGAACGGAGGATGGTTTCCTCCTGGCTCAGGCTGTTCTTCGCCTCGGTCATGCCGGTCTTGTACTGCTCGTTCAATCCCTGTTCCTGGTCCAGGCGCAACAGGCGTACCGAACCGACCGGGTCGTCCGCCGGGGTCAGGATGCGCTTGCCGGTGCTGATCTGCTCGAAGGTACGGTTCAGGTCCGCGTAGTTGCGGGAAATCCCGTTGACCGAGTTGTTGAAGGCCTGGATGGTGGAAATGCGCATGGTGGCGGTCTCGCTGGCTTAGGCCCCGTCGAGAGAACTCAACGGAACGCTCCAATCAGGGTATCGAACAAAGTGCGGGCAACTTGAATCACCTGGGCCGAGGCACCGTAGTACTGCTGGAACTGGATCAGGTTGGCCGCCTCTTCGTCGAGGCTCACCCCGGACAACGAATCGCGGCTGTCCTGGGCCTGCTTCAGCACCGTGGCGCTGGCCTCGCTGCTGGCACGCACCTGGGCGGTCAGGGTGCCGACCCGCTCGACCAGGCCACCATAGGCCTCGTTGTAGGTGGAACCGGTGTTGTCGGTGCCGCCGACGGTCGGCTTGGTCTGCAGGGCCAGCAGGTTGAGAGCGTTGCGGTTGTCGGAAATGCCCTTGTCGTTGAAGCCCAGCTTGAAGCTGTCGGAGTTCTGCGGTACGCCGCTGAGCTCGAATTCGTAGCTGTATTTCTGCCCGCTCGGGTCGGTGAACGCCATGCGCACGGTATTGGTATTGCCGCTGGTCAGCGTCGGGCTGCCGCTCAGGGCGTTACCGTCCTTGTCGACGTAGTTCCAGCCGGCCGGCAACGGCGAGGACAGGGTATAGGTCTTGCCGTCGGCGCTGAGCGTCGCGCCCAGGCTGATCCCGTTGGGCCCGAACGCGCCCTGTAGCACCGCCGGGTCCACCGGCGACGGACCGCTGGTGAGGGTCGGCGCGCCGATCTTGCCGGTGCCGCGGTTTTCGGTGGTCGATTCGGTACGCGCGGTACCGGCGAACGCCAGTTGCGAGGCATTCTTCAGCGTCGCCTCGATATCCGCCGCGCCACGCCGGGTCGGCTGCAGGGTGAAGCGGTCGCCGGCAGCCGGGAGCTGGTCGAGGGTCAGGTTGAAGCCCTGGTCGACGCCGTTGGCATCCTTGAACGAGAGGGTGTAGGGACCGGTACCGCTGACCGTGACCTGCATGCTTGCGTCGTCGCCCAGGCGCCGCGCGGTGAAATTGGTGCCGTCGAAGTCCAGGCGGAAATCGCTGGAATTCAGCTTGCTGGTATCGGTGATGTTCAGGTTGGCGTGGACATTGCCGGTGTTGCCGTTCTTCGCCAGGACCCGCAGCGCGGTGATGTCCGGATCGTTGATGTCGCCGAACAGGTTGGCGCCGGCCTTGCCGGCCAGGTCGAGGCCCTGCCCCAACTGCTTGTTGATGGTATCGGCGAGGGTGATCGCCAACTGCCCGAGCTTGTTGTAGCTGCTGTCCAGGGCGCTGTTGCGGTAGGCCAGCAAGCCACCCATCTCGCCGCCGGACACCAGGCCGGTGACGTTCTGTATGGAGTTGCCGTTGCTCAGTTGCACCTGGTAGCGGGTCGGGTCATCCAGCCCGGGCACCACGCTCAGGGTCGACACAGTATTGCCCACCACCAGCGGCTGGCCGCTACCGATGAACAGGCTGACGCTGTTGTCGTCCTGGGTGACCGCGGTCACCCCGATCATCTCGGACAGCTTGCGCACGGCTTCGTCGCGCGCATCCATCAGGTCGTTGGGCACCGCGCCCGCCGACTTGGCCTTGGCGATGGCATCGTTGTAGCTGGCCACGCTCTGCGACAGATGGTTGACCTGCGAAGCCAGCGCGCCCAGTTGCTGGTTGATCAGGCTGTTCTGCTTGTCCAACTGGTCGTAGAGGGTATTGAAGGTCTTGCCCAGCCCCTCGGCCTGGGCAAGCACAGCCTCGCGCGCTTCGGTCGAGGAGGGATTGTTGGCGGCGGCCTGCAGTGCGGCGAAGAAGCGCTGCATGGCCGGGCTGACGCCGGTGGTGGTGTTGGACAACAGGCCGTCGAGCTGCTCGATCTGGCTACGGAATGCGCTCAACTCGCTGTTCTGGCTGGTGGCGTTGCGCAACTGGCCGGTGAGGAAGTCACTGGCCAGGCGGCGCACGTCGACGATCTGGCTGCCCGAGCCCATGTAGCCGGCACCGCTGAACTGCGGGACCTGGGTCTGCTGGATGGCATCCTGGCGGCTGTAGCCCGGCGTCTTGACGTTGGTGATGTTGTGCCCGGTGATGGTCAGCCAGGTCTGGCTGGTGCCGAGGCCGGACAGGCCTATCGAGAGTAGGTCGGACATGGGTCAGTTCCTCCTTGCTCAACCCAGAGGCGGCGTGCCGGCGGCGGCGACGGCCTGGTAGGTCTGCATCTGTCTGGCGATCTGCGCCACCTTGCGGGCGTACTGCGGATCGGTGGCGTAGCCGGCGCGCTGCAGTTCCTGCATGAAGCGCTCGGGGTTGGCGGCGCTGTCCAGGGCGTTCTGGTAGCGGTCGTTGCCCTGGAGGAAGCTGACGTAGTCGTGGAAGCTCTGCTCGAACGACGAGTAGGAGCGGAACGCCGCGACTTCCTTGACCGCCTTGCCGCCTTCGTATTCGGTGGTGAGAGCGCGCGCCGAGGCACCATCCCAGCGGCTGCCGGTCTTGATGCCGAACAGGTTGTGGCTGCTGCCGCCATCCTGCTGGCGGATGATCGATTTGCCCCAGCCGGTCTCCAGCGCGGCCTGGGCCACCAGGTAGCGGGCATCGACGCCGATCCGCTCGGCGGCCTTCTGGGCCATCGGCAGCATGGTGGCGATGAACTCGTCGGCCGAGGCGAACATCGACTTGCCCCTGGCCAGCGGCGGCTGGGCGATGCGCCGGCTGCCCTGGCTGTCGACGCCATCGGTGGAGAAACCGCGGCGGCTCGCCGCCGGGTAGCTCTGCGCCGGCAGGTAGCTGTCCTGGCCCAGGCTCTGCATCTGGCTGGCGGCCGGCGAGGCGGAGGGAACGATGCCGGCGAGCATGCGCTCGGCCAGCTTGCCCGGCAGCGCCAGGCGCCTCTGGTTGAGCAGCTTCGAGTCGTCGCGGCCGGCTTCCGGCATCGGCAGGGCCTTGCCGGCCTGCGCGCTGGGGTTGCTCGGCCAGCGACCGGCGCCGTTCTCGGCGACCCGGGCGAACGGGTTTTCGCCGTTGCCCCTGGAGCCTTGCTTCATCTTCGACAACTGGCGCACCAGCACGTCGGCCAGGCCGATGCCGCCGGCATTCTTCGACAGGCTCACCGACAGTTGCTGGTCGTACATGTCCTGGTACTGCTTGGTGGTCTGGCTGTTCATGAAATTGCCGTCGCCCAGCGCTTCGTTGGCCGAACGCATGGACTTGAGCATCTCGTTGAGGAACAGCGATTCGAATTCCTGGGCGACCTTGCGGATGTTCGCCTCGCCGTCGCGGTCCTTGCCGACCTTGAGCTGGTTGAGGCGGTTGAGATCGGTATAGGAGCCGCTGTCGGGGCCTGCGCCGATACCGCTGAGCAAACGGGAATCCATGGCGTCGTCCTCAGATCACGATCAGGTCGGCCTGCAACGCGCCGGCCTGCTTCAGGGCTTCGAGGATCGCCATCAGGTCGCTCGGCGCGGCGCCGACCTGGTTCACCGCGCGGACGATGTCGTCCAGGGTGGTGCCGGGACCGAACTTGAACATCGGCTTGGTCTCCTCCTCGGCGTTCACCCGCGAGCGCGGCACCACCGCGGTCTGGCCGTTGGAGAAGGCACCGGGCTGGCTGACGATCGGGTCCTCGGTGATGCTCACGGTCAGGCTGCCGTGGGTGACGGCGGCCGGCGATACCTTGACGTTCTGGCCGATGACGATGGTGCCGGTGCGCGAATTGATGATGACCTTGGCCACCGCCTCGCCCGGCTGCACGTCGAGGTTCTCCAGGATCGACAGGTAGTCGACCCGCTGGTTCGGGTCGAGCGGCGCGCTGACCCGCACCGAGCCGCCGTCCACCGCATGGGCGACGCCCGGACCGAGCAGTTCGTTGATGCGGTCGACGATGCGCTTGGCAGTGGTGAAGTCCGGGCGGTTGAGGTTCAGCGTCAGGCTGTTGCCCTGGTCGAAGCCGCTCGGCACCGCGCGTTCGACGGTGGCGCCGGCCGGGATACGTCCGGCGGACGGTACGTTGACGGTGATCTTCGAGCCGTCGCGGCCTTCGGCGTCGAAGCCGCCGACCACCAGGTTGCCCTGGGCGACCGCGTAGACCTGGCCGTCGATACCTTTCAGCGGAGTCATCAGCAGGCTGCCGCCGCGCAGGCTCTTGGCGTTGCCGATGGACGACACGGTGACGTCGATCGGCTGGCCCGGCTTGGCGAACGGCGGCAGGTCGGCATGCACCGATACCGCGGCGACGTTCTTCAACTGCACGTTGCCGACGTTGGCCGGCACCTTGATGCCGAACTGCGCCAGCATGTTGTTGAAGGTCTGCAGGGTGAACGGCGTCTGCGTGGTCTGGTCGCCACTGCCGCTCAGGCCGACCACCAGGCCATAGCCGATCAACTGGTTGGTCCGCACGCCCTGGATGCTGGCGATATCCTTCAACCGCTCGGCCTGGGCCGCGCCGGCGGCCAGGAGCAGCGCGGCGAGGGCCAGCAGGTGCTTGAACTTGGTCATCGCGAGCGTCCTCAGAACGGCCACAGCGGGCTGAGGAAGAAGCGGTCCAGCCAGCCCGGCTGACTGGCATCGGCGAAGGCGCCGGTGCCGGAGTAGGTGATCCGGGCGTCGGCCACGCGGGTCGAGGACACGGTGTTGTCGGTGGCGATATCGTCGGCGCGGACCAGGCCGGCGATGCGCACCAGCTCGTTGCCGGTGTTCAGGGTCATCCACTTCTCGCCGCGCACGGAGAGGATGCCGTTGGGCAGCACCTCGGCCACGGTCACGGTGATCGAGCCGGTCAGGCTGTTGCTCTGCCCCGCCTGGCTATCGCCCTTGGCGTCGCGCGAGCCGCCGTATTCGGCGCTGAGGCTGAGGTCGCCGCCGCCGATCGGGTTGTTGGTGGTCATGCCGCTACCGAACAGCGAGGTCAGCCCCATCTTGGTCTTGCTGTCCTTCTGGATATCGGAGTTGGCTTTCTTGCTCGCCTGGGTCTTCTCGTTGAGGGTGATGGTAATGATGTCGCCCACGCGGAAGGCCTTGCGGTCGTCGTAGAGGTTCTGCTCGAAGCCGGCCTGGTAGATCGCGCCGTTGTTCTGCGCGGCGGGCAGCGGGGTGCGCGGCAGCACCGGCGCGTAGTACGGATCGTTCGGCTTCGGCGGTGGATTGACGCAACCGCCCAGGGCGGTGGCGATGCCAAGCAGGGAGACGATCATCAGCCGGTTCATATCAAGCTACCTCGCGGCGTACAGCCAGGGCCCGGTCAGGGCCCGTCAAAGATTCTGGGTGACGAAGGACAACATCTGGTCGGCGGTGGAGATGACCTTGGAGTTCATCTCGTAGGCGCGCTGGGTGGTGATCATGTTCACCAGTTCCTCGACCACGTTGACGTTGGAGTTTTCCAGGGTGTTCTGGGCAACCGTGCCGAGGCCGTTGAGACCCGGCGTACCGACCTGGGGCGCGCCGCTGGAGCCGGTTTCCAGGAACAGGTTGTTGCCGATGGCCTGCAGGCCGGCCGGGTTGATGAAGTCGGCGGTCTGGATGTTGCCGATCACCTGCGGCTGGGCGTTGCCGGTGGTGGTCACCGAGACGGTGCCGTCCTGGCCGACGGTGAAGGTCTGGGTCTCGTTGGGCACCACGATCGCTGGCTCCAGGGCGAAGCCGTTGGAGGTGACGATCTGCCCGTCGGAGTTCAGGTGGAAGCTGCCGTCGCGGGTGTAGGACACGGTGCCGTCCGGCAGCAGGACCTGGAAGAAGCCGCGCCCGTTGACCGCCATGTCCAGCGGCTGCTCGGTGGTCTGCAGGCTGCCCGGGGTGAAGATCTTCTGGGTGCCGACGACGCGCACACCGGTACCCAGTTGCAGGCCCGAAGGCAGCTCGCTGTCCTGGGTCGACTGGCCGCCCGGCTGGCGCCGGATCTGGTACAGCAGGTCCTGGAACTCCGCGCGGTCGCGCTTGAAGCCGGTGGTGGATACGTTGGCCAGGTTGTTGGAAATGGTGGTCAGGTTCATGTCCTGGGCGGACAGACCGGTCTTGCTGACCCACAGTGCCGATAACATCGTCGTGCTCCTCGGGTGCCGGTTTTATGGCACCACGCTCAAGTGATTAGCTGATTTGCAAAACCCGCGCCATGGCCGCCGAATCGTCCTCGGCGGTGCGCATCATCTTCACGTGCAGCTCGAATTGACGGGACAGCGAGAGGATCGCGGTCATCTCTTCCACCGCGTTCACGTTGCTGCTTTCCAGGAAACCGGAGACTACCTTCACGTTGGCGTCGGCCAGCGGCGCCTGCTCGCCCGGCTGCGGCTTGTAGTGCAGCAGGCCGTCGGTACCCTTCTCCATCTGCTTCAGGTTCGGGTTGACCAGCTTGATCCGGTCCACCACGGCGACCACGTTGGGGTTCTCGCCAAGGGCGCGGATGCTGATGGTGCCGTCCTGGCCGATCTCCACCTTTTCCTCCGGCGGCACGGCGATCGGCCCACCGTTGCCGAGCACCGGCAAGCCGTCGCCGGTGCGCAGCATGCCGAGGGCGTCGATATGCATGCCGGCGGTACGCACGTAGGCCTCGCTGCCATCCGGCGCCTGGACCGCGACGAAGCCGTCGCCGTCGATGGCGATGTCCAGCTCGTTGCCGGTTTCCTGGAGGCTGCCATGGCTGAAATCGGTACCGGGCCGCTCGCTCATGGCGAATACCCGCGCCGGGAAGCTGTCGCCGAACACCTGCATCGAACGCGCCTGCTCGAAGTCGCGACGAAAGCCGCTGGTCGAAATGTTCGCCAGGTTGTTGGCATGAGCACGCATCGCCAGGGTGTTCTGGCTGGCCCCGCTCATGGAGACGTACAGCATCTTGTCCATCGAATCCTCCAGGCACCGGCACAATCCGCCGGGCTTTCTTGCAGGTTATCCAGCAAGCGCCGTGCCAGAATTCGAAAAAACAATTAATACATTGATTTAAAAGGACTTTATAAAACAGAAAGCCTCCTTTCGGAGGCTTCGGGGGCAACCCCTGGCCAGGGGTTGCCGCTGGCGGCAAGGGCCTTGCCGATGCCCGGACGGCACCGGCACGCCGTCATCAGCGCAGGTTGATGATGGTCTGGGTCACCGCATCCTCGGTCTGGATGGTCTTGGCATTGGCCTGGTAGTTGCGCTGGTGGACGATGAGGTTCACCAGTTCGTTGGAGATGTCCACGTTGGACGCTTCCAGCGCGCCGGATTGCAACGCCCCCAGGGTGCCCGAGCGCGGCGCGCCGACCGCCGGCTCGCCGGACTCCGAGGACTGCACCCAGGAGGTCTTGCCGATCGGCGTCAGGCCCTGGATGTTGGCGAAGTTGGCCAGCACCACCTGGCCCTGCACCGTGGACTGGCCGTTGGTGTAGCGGGCGAAGATCACCCCGGTGTCGTCGATTTCCAGGCCTGCCAGCTGACCGGTGGTGTAGCCGTCCTGGATCGGGTTGCTCTGGGCGAACGCGGTGGAGTACTGGGTGGTCTTGCGCATGTCGAAGGAGATGCCGCTGGCGGCACCGGTCGCGCCGTTCCAGGCGTAGGTCGGCGGGGTCTTGCCGTCCGAGGCCGCCGGAATCCAGCCGGTGCCGGGAGTCGGCGGATTGCCGGTGGCCGGACTGAACTGGATCACGTTGGTGGTCGCGTCGATGCTGAAGCCCGGCCCGCTGGTGCTGCCGTCCGGCGCCCGAACCGAGGTCATCTGGCCGCTGGCGTCGAAGGTGACGTTGAAGCTCATCGGCGTCTTGTTCGACGGATCGAGCGGATTGACGCCGTCGATCAGCACTTTCATGGTCCAGCTGTTCTCCGGAATCGGCGGGGTCGCATTCGGGTCCGGCTCGTTCTTGATGAAGAACTGGCTCATGGTGTGGGAGTTGCCCTGGCTGTCATAGATGCCCAGCGAAGAGGACGAGTTGTAGGTAGCGGCGTCGGACGGATCGAACGGCGTCACGGTCGGCGGCTTCAGCGTCGAGTTGAGGTTGTACGACTGCTGGATGCTCGAGGTGGCCTGCGGCGCCTGATTGGCGCGCTCGACCTTGAGGTCGGTGACCACGCCGTTCTGCAACTGGCCGTTCGGCCCGACGGCATAGCCTTGCAGGCGGTAGCCGTTGTTGTCGACGATGAAATCCTGCTTGTCGGTATTGAAGTAGCCGGCGCGGGTGTAGCTGAT
Source organism: Pseudomonas sp. PS1(2021) (assembly GCF_020405165.1). Classification (NCBI taxonomy): domain Bacteria; kingdom Pseudomonadati; phylum Pseudomonadota; class Gammaproteobacteria; order Pseudomonadales; family Pseudomonadaceae; genus Pseudomonas; species Pseudomonas sp. PS1(2021). The sequence goes on from NZ_CP084484.1 coordinate 3,491,937, forward strand.
CGCCCCGTTGTTGCTGGTGACGAAGAAGCCGTTGCCGTTGATGGCCAGGTCCAGCACGCTGTTGGTCGAGTCGATGTTGCCCTGCTTGAACATCTGCGAGACGTCCGAGAGCAGCACGCCGCTGCCCTGCGGGTTGCTGCCCGAACCCAGCACCGAGGCGGCGTAGACGTCGGCGAACTCCGCGCGGGATTGCTTGAAGCCTACGGTGCCGGCGTTGGCGATGTTGTTGCCGGTGACGTTCAGGCCGCTGGAGGCCGCCTGGATGCCGCTCAGGCCGATGTTGAAACTCATGGATAGCTCCTTGCCGGAAACGCCGGCTTACTGGCCGATGATCTGTACTTTGGACAGCGCGATGCTGCCCAGGCCTGCGAGGTTGAGCATCAGCTCGCCGCCGTTCTGCCCCAGGGTGACGCTGTCGACGTTGGCCGGCAGGTAGGTCTGGAGCCCGTAGGTCTTGCCGTCGATCGAGGTCTGCGCCTCGAACTTGTAGGTGCCCGGCGGCATGATGTTGCCGCTGCTGTCCTTGCCGTCCCACATGAAGCTGACGCTGCCGGCAGCCTGCTGGCCGAGGTTGATGCGATTGACCACGGTGCCCTTGTCGTCGTAGACGTTGACCCATACGTTGCTGCTGGAGACCGGCAGGTTGAGGGACGCCTTGAAGGTGTCCTTGGTGTCCACCACCGACTTGTCGGTCGCCACGATGACCTTGCGCCCCACCAGCGACGAGGCTTGCAGGGCCTGCGACGACTGGTAGTTGGAGAGAATGCTCTCCATGCTCTTGTTCAGCGACTGCACGCCTTCCACGGTGCTGAACTGGGCCAGTTGGGCGATGAACTCGCCGTTCTGCTGCGGCGACATCGGGTCCTGGTTCTTCAACTGGGCCACCAGCAGCTTGAGGAATTCGTCCTTGCCAAGGTTGCTGCTGCCCTTGACGCTCTGCCCGGTCTCGGTGGCGCCGCTGCCGGCGGCGCGCTTGCTGCCGTTGACGTTGCCGGTGTTGCTGCTGGTGCCGCTGACGTTATCGATGCTCATGCTCTACTCCGCTCACTGACCCAGGGTCAGGACCTTCTGCATCATCTGTTTGGCGGTATTCATCATTTCCGCGTTGGTCTGGAAGGCACGGCTGGCGGAAATCATGTCGGCCATTTCCTCGACCACGTTCACATTGGGGTAATACACGTAGCCGTTGGCATCCGCGGCCGGATGGTTCGGCTCGTAGCGCGGCATCAGCGAACTCTGGTCCTCGACGATGCCCAGCACCTGCACGCCGGCGCCGGAGCTGTCCTGGTCGGCGAACAGCGAGCCGCTGTCGCCCTGGGCCTGCTGGAACATGGTGGAGAACACCGGATGGCGGGCGCGGTAGGTCTTGTCGACGCTGGAGGAAACCGTCTCGGCGTTGGCGATGTTGCTGGCCACGGTGTTCAGGCGGGTGCTCTGGGCGCTCATGCCGCTACCGGCAATGTTGAAGACACTGGCGAGGGACATGGCGGTTACTCTCCACGCAGGGCGCTGACCAGCCCTTTGAATTTGCTGTTGAGGAAGGTGAAGGACGCCTGGAAGTGCATGGCGTTCTCGGCGTAGTTGGCCTGCTCGATCTGGGCGTCGACAGTGTTCTGGTCGATCGACGGCTGGACCGGGATGCGGTACTGCAGGCTGCCCTCGCCCATGCCGAAACCTTCGGCGGCGATATGCCGCTCGTTGGTGGTGCGGGTGGCGAAGGTACCCTTGGCGGCCTTGTCCTTCTGCTCGGCGAGAACCGCGGCGAAGTCCAGGTCGCGAGCCTTGTAGTTCGGGGTATCGGCGTTGGCCAGGTTGTTGGCCAGCACTTCGGCGCGCTGGGCGCGGAAGCTGAGGGCCTGCTGGTGGATACCGAGTGCTCTGTCGAAACTGATGCTCATGGCTGCGAACCTGTTTGCCGGTGTGGCTTTCGTCGCCAACACTTCAGCAAGGCCCATGCCAAATTATTAAAAACCTTTATATTCAATAACTTAAGTTTATTTAAGGGTAACCCGGAAGCGGCAAGCGGCAAGCCGCTTCCGCTTGCCGGCAAGGGTGGCAAGCCCCTGGAACGGCTTCTCCGGCAAACGAAAAAAGGCCCGATATCGTCGATATCGGGCCTTTCCCATGCTTCCGGCCGCCGGGAACACGGCTCACTCGTGGCGAATGATCCGCTCGAGATCCACCGGTTCGCCGGGATGGGCATGCAGCTTGGCGCGAATGTCCTCGAACATCGCATCGTATTCCTTGTGCACCCGGGTGATCGCGCCGAACTTCGGGTGCAGGCCGTGCTTCTGGGCGACCCGCGTGGCATCGCTGGCGAAGTTGAAGGCGGTATCGCGCGGCAGCTCGAAGGAGTCGCTGAACGGCTTGCCGTCGATCTCGCCGTCCATGTCGAAGTGCACATAGGCGCCGGATTCGGCGTTCTGCCGCACCTCGTAGCGGATATGGATATTGATGTCCTGCTGGTCGAGGCCGGGCAGGCTGACCAGATGGAGGTGGCCTGGTTCGAACATGACGAATCTCCTGGTGGGAATCGGAATCAGTCTAGCCAGGGTCGAGCGAAAGAAAACCGCCCTGGATCAGTGCAACGTCGCTTTTTCCGCGCGTTCCTGAATGACCACCCAGGGCGCCACCACCACCGCCCAGAGGGTCGGGTCGCGTTCGAGGAAGTCCTTGGCCGCATCCTCCCCGACCTTGCTCAGGCCGCCGCCGGAAAGCCAGGCGGCGACCTTCTCGCGGTCGTCCCCGGCCAGGGCCTCGGCGACTTCCACCAGGTCCAGCGCGGCATCGACCTGGAGCAAGGCGCCACGGGCGAAAAACGGTTGCAGCTCGGCCCAGGAAATGACCGCGGTCTCGCCGAGCAGCTTGGCATAGAGGGTGCTAGTTTGTTCTGTCATGGGATCTACCTGGATTGCATGGGCGCCATGATAACGCCCGCCGGTAGCCCACGACAGCCGAAGGGAAACCGGGCCCAAGGAGGTGAGGCAGGTCCGCGCCGTTTTTCTATACGTTTATGTCAACCAGGCGACACGACTCACGGGAGCTCGCCGTGCCGTGCTTTTCAAGCGACGAAGCGCCGCTCTACACTGTACCGGTACAGTTCCCGGGGTCCGTCCATGACGATCACCCGGTCTCCTCCGGCCCCCGCGGCCGCGAGACTACAACAATGACAACACACAAGAAGAGTGGAGCACTATGAAGAAGGGTACTCAGCGTCTATCCCGCCTGTTCGCCGCGATGGCCATTGCCGGGTTCGCCAGCTACTCCATGGCCGCCGACACCATCAAGATCGCCCTGGCTGGCCCGGTCACCGGTCCGGTAGCCCAGTACGGCGACATGCAGCGCGCCGGTGCGCTGATGGCAATCGAACAGATCAACAAGGCAGGCGGCGTGAACGGCGCGCAACTCGAAGGCGTGATCTACGACGACGCCTGCGATCCCAAGCAGGCCGTGGCGGTCGCCAACAAGGTGGTCAACGACGGCGTCAAGTTCGTGGTCGGCCATGTCTGCTCCAGCTCCACCCAACCCGCCACCGACATCTACGAAGACGAAGGCGTGCTGATGATCACCCCGTCGGCCACCGCCCCGGAAATCACCTCGCGCGGCTACAAGCTGATCTTCCGCACGATCGGCCTGGACAACATGCAGGGCCCGGTGGCCGGCAAGTTCATCGCCGAACGCTACAAGGACAAGACCATCGCGGTACTGCACGACAAGCAGCAGTACGGCGAAGGCATCGCCACCGAGGTGAAGAAGACCGTGGAAGACGCCGGCATCAAGGTTGCCGTCTTCGAAGGCCTGAACGCCGGCGACAAGGACTTCAACGCGCTGATCAGCAAGCTGAAGAAAGCCGGCGTGCAGTTCGTCTACTTCGGCGGCTACCACCCGGAAATGGGCCTGCTGCTGCGCCAGGCCAAGCAGGCCGGGCTGGACGCGCGCTTCATGGGCCCGGAAGGGGTCGGCAACAGCGAAATCACCGCGATCGCCGGCGACGCTTCGGAAGGCATGCTGGCGACCCTGCCGCGCGCCTTCGAGCAGGATCCGAAGAACAAGGCCCTGATCGACGCCTTCAAGGCGAAGAACCAGGATCCGAGCGGCATCTTCGTCCTGCCCGCCTACTCCGCGGTCACCGTGATCGCCAAGGGCATCGAGAAAGCCGGCGAGGCCGATCCGGAGAAGGTCGCCGAGGCCCTGCGCGCCAACACCTTCGAGACTCCCACCGGGAACCTCGGGTTCGACGAGAAGGGCGACCTGAAGAACTTCGACTTCACCGTCTACGAGTGGCACAAGGACGCCACCCGGACCGAGGTCAAGTAAGCATCGTTGCAGTACGGAGCCCACGTCACCCACCGTGGGCTTTGTTTTAGTACCCGCATGATTCCGCGAGCGGCGGCCCGGCAAGGGCAGGCGAAGACCGGCAGCGTTCACTCCTGGTGGACGGGAGCGCGGCTTTCCCCTGCCTCCCGCCGGCCCGCCGCGCGCCGGATCGTGACGGGTCTCAGCAGCGTTCCGGCCCCACACCCGCGAGCCGAACGTCTACCTGCCGTACAACGGCGGGCGTTTAGCGAGAGAGTCCCATGCCCGAGATTTATCATTACCTACAACAATTGGTTAACGGCCTGACCGTCGGCAGCACCTATGCGCTGATCGCGATCGGCTACACCATGGTCTACGGCATCATCGGCATGATCAACTTCGCCCACGGCGAGGTGTACATGATCGGCTCGTACATCGCCTTCATCGCTATCACCCTGCTGGCGATGATGGGGCTGGACAGCGTTCCGCTGATGATGCTCGCCGCATTCGCCGCCAGCATCATCGTCACCAGTGCTTTCGGCTACAGCATCGAGCGGGTCGCCTACCGCCCGTTGCGCGGCGGCAACCGCCTGATCCCGCTGATCTCCGCGATCGGCATGTCGATCTTCCTGCAGAACGCCGTGATGCTCTCGCAGGACTCCAAGGAAAAGGCCATCCCGACCCTGCTGCCCGGCAACTTCGTGTTCGGCGAAAGCAGCATGAACGGCGTGGTGATCTCCTATATGCAGATCCTGATCTTCGTCGTCACCTTCCTGGTGATGTTCGGCCTCACCCTGTTCATCTCCCGCTCCCGCCTGGGCCGCGCCTGCCGCGCCTGCGCCGAGGACCTGAAGATGACCAACCTGCTGGGTATCAACAGCAACAACATCATCGCCCTCACCTTCGTCATCGGCGCCGCCCTGGCCGCCGTCGCCGCGGTGCTGCTGGGCATGCAGTACGGCGTGATCAACCCCGGGATCGGCTTCCTCGCCGGGATCAAGGCGTTCACCGCCGCGGTGCTCGGCGGCATCGGCAGCATCCCCGGCGCCATGCTCGGCGGCCTGCTGCTGGGCGTCGCCGAAGCCTTCGGCGCCGACGTGTTCGGCGACCAGTACAAGGACGTGGTGGCCTTCGGCCTGCTGATCCTGGTGCTGCTGTTCCGACCTACCGGCATCCTCGGTCGTCCGGAGGTGGAAAAAGTATGAGCCAGTCCCTCAAGCGCGCGCTGTTCAGCGCCCTCCTCGTGATCCTGGTGTCCTATCCGATCCTCGGCCTGAAGCTGCGCACCGTCGGCATCAAGCTCGAGGTCCTCGGCGCCGATGCGCAGACCCTCTGGACCATCGCCGCGGCCGCCCTGGCCATGTTCGTCTGGCAGCTGTTCCGCGACCGCATCCCGCTCAAGCTGGGTCGCGGCGTCGGCTACAAGGTCAACGGCAGCGGCCTGAAGAACTTCCTCAGCCTGCCATCGACCCAGCGCTGGGCGGTCCTCGCCCTGGTCGTGGTGGCTTTCGTCTGGCCGTTCTTCGCCTCGCGCGGGGCGGTGGACATCGCCACCCTGATCCTGATCTACGTGATGCTCGGCATCGGCCTGAACATCGTGGTCGGCCTGGCCGGCCTGCTCGATCTCGGCTACGTCGGCTTCTACGCGGTAGGTGCCTACACCTACGCGCTGCTCGCCGAGTACGCCGGGTTCGGCTTCTGGACCGCCCTGCCGATCGCCGGGATGATGGCCGCGCTGTTCGGCTTCCTCCTCGGCTTCCCGGTGCTGCGCCTGCGCGGCGACTACCTGGCGATCGTGACCCTCGGCTTCGGCGAGATCATCCGCATCCTGCTGCGCAACATGACCGAGATCACCGGCGGCCCCAACGGCATCGGCTCGATCCCCAAGCCGACCCTGTTCGGCCTGACCTTCGAACGCCGCGCGCCGGAAGGCATGCAGACCTTCCACGAGTTCTTCGGCATCGCCTACAACACCAACTACAAGGTCATCCTGCTCTACGTGGTGGCCCTGCTGCTGGTGCTGCTGGCCCTGTTCGTGATCAACCGGCTGATGCGCATGCCGATCGGTCGCGCCTGGGAAGCGCTGCGCGAGGACGAAGTGGCCTGCCGCGCTCTCGGTCTCAACCCGACCATCGTCAAGCTCTCCGCCTTCACCATCGGCGCCAGCTTCGCCGGTTTCGCCGGCAGCTTCTTCGCCGCCCGCCAGGGCCTGGTGACGCCTGAGTCCTTCACCTTCATCGAGTCGGCGATGATCCTTGCGATCGTCGTGCTCGGCGGCATGGGTTCGCAGCTCGGCGTGATACTCGCCGCGGTGGTGATGGTGCTGCTCCAGGAAATGCGCGGGTTCAACGAATACCGCATGCTGATCTTCGGCCTGACCATGATCGTGATGATGATCTGGCGTCCCCAGGGACTGCTGCCGATGCAACGCCCGCACCTGGAGCTGAAGCCATGAGCCGACCGATTCTCGAAGTGAGCGGCCTGACCATGCGCTTCGGCGGCCTGCTGGCCGTCAACGGCGTCAACCTGAAGGTCGAGGAAAAGCAGGTGGTCTCGATGATCGGCCCGAACGGCGCCGGCAAGACCACCGTGTTCAACTGCCTGACCGGCTTCTACCAGCCCACCGGCGGCCTGATCCGCCTCGACGGCGAGGAGATCCAGGGCCTGCCCGGTCACAAGATCGCTCGCAAGGGCGTGGTGCGGACCTTCCAGAACGTCCGCCTGTTCAAGGAAATGACCGCGGTGGAGAACCTGCTGGTCGCCCAGCACCGCCACCTCAACACCAACTTCCTCGCCGGCCTGTTCAAGACCCCGGCATTCCGCCGCAGCGAGCGCGAGGCCATGGAGTACGCCGCGCACTGGCTGGAGGAAGTCAACCTTACCGAGTTCGCCAACCGCAGCGCCGGCACCCTCGCCTATGGCCAGCAGCGACGCCTGGAGATCGCCCGCTGCATGATGACCCGCCCGCGGATCCTCATGCTCGACGAGCCGGCCGCCGGCCTCAACCCGAAGGAGACCGACGACCTCAAGGCGCTGATCGCCAAGCTGCGCAGCGAGCACAACGTGACGGTATTGCTGATCGAGCACGACATGAAGCTGGTGATGAGCATTTCCGACCATATCGTGGTGATCAACCAGGGCGCCCCCCTGGCCGACGGGACGCCGGAGCAGATCCGCGACAACCCGGACGTGATCAAGGCTTATCTGGGGGAAGCGTGAGCATGCTGAGTTTCGACAAGGTTTCCACCTACTACGGCAAGATCCAGGCGCTGCACGACGTCAGCGTGGAAGTGAAGAAGGGCGAGATCGTCACCCTGATCGGCGCCAACGGCGCCGGCAAGTCGACCCTGCTGATGACGCTCTGCGGCTCGCCGCAGGCGGCCAGCGGCAGCATCCGCTACGAAGGCGAGGAACTGGTCGGCCTGCCCTCCTCCACCATCATGCGCAAGAGCATCGCGGTGGTCCCGGAAGGCCGCCGGGTCTTCTCCCGCCTGACGGTGGAAGAAAACCTGGCGATGGGCGGCTTCTTCACCGACAAGGACGACTACCAGGTGCAGATGGACAAGGTGCTGGAACTCTTCCCGCGCCTGAAGGAACGCTACGAACAGCGCGCCGGGACCATGTCCGGCGGCGAACAGCAGATGCTCGCCATCGGCCGCGCGCTGATGAGCAAGCCAAAGCTGTTGCTGTTGGACGAACCTTCGCTCGGCCTGGCGCCGATCATCATCCAGCAGATCTTCGAGATCATCGAGCAGTTGCGTCGCGAAGGCGTCACCGTGTTCCTCGTCGAGCAGAACGCCAACCAGGCGTTGAAGCTCGCCGATCGCGCCTACGTGCTGGAGAACGGCCGGATCGTCATGCACGACACCGGCGCCGCCCTGCTGACCAACCCGAAGGTGCGCGACGCCTACCTCGGCGGCTGAGCACCGTCCCGCCGGAGACTTCAGCGCATACGAAAACGGCCCTCACGGGCCGTTTTTTTATGCCGAGGCGTACCGGCTACAGGCCGTAGCGCTCGATAGCGTCCAGGTGCGGCTGGGTGTCGACCTCCGCCGCTTCCGCCAGGCGCAGCCAGCACATGCGGTGCGGCCATTGCCCGGTGGCCTCCTGCAACGCCTGGTGCAGGTCGCGCGGCGCCTGCTGCGCGGGTGTCGCGACGGTGAAGTAGATCGCCCGCAGTTCCTCGCCGCTGCTGGCATCGGTGACCTGGTAGTCGCGGTTGCTGTGCACCCAGACCTTCCAGCCGCGCGCGTCGAGCGTTTCGCGGAAGGCGTCGAAGGCCTCGTCGCCCGGATAGACGCCGTCCACCAGCCAGCTCGGCGAGTAACCACCGCTCTCGAGGACGTGCACCACCGCATAGGTGGGAACGAAACGCTTGCGCTCCTCCTCGTCTTCCGGAGCCGGATAGATCAGGCCGGCGTCGAACACCACCCAGTCACCGACCCGCTGGCTGCGATTGCCCGGCGCGTTCTCGAGGACCCGCGCGGTCACCGGGCCGGTGCGCCGGGCGTAGTAGTCGAGCGCTTCGCCATCCTCGATGTAGCGGACGATCACCCAGCCCCAGTCTTCCTCGATCGGTCCGTCGCCGGCGGCGAACTCCATGCCCATGCCGGCAGCGACCTCGCGCAGCATCGTCCAGTCGCGCGCGGCGCTGGCGGCGGTCATCTGGTCCCACTGCACCGACTGCGGCTCCTCCAGCTTGCCGGCCAGACGCTGGTAGGCCAGCGCCGCCTCGGCGAAGCGATCCTGCTCCATCAGCGCCTTACCCAGCAGGCTGTGGGCTCCCAGCGAGCCGGGAGAAATTTCCAGCACCGATTGGCAGGCGCGCTCCAGCTCCGGCCAGTCGTTGAGTTTCTCGGCCAGCTTGACTTCGCTCCACAGCGCGATCAGCGGCACGCTGTCGGCGTAGAGCCGGCCGAGGCGCTTGACCTGGTCGTACTCGCCGCGGGCCAGCAAGGCATTGAGCAGGTAGTAGGCCAGTTGCTGCTCCTCGTCGGTGTGGCGCTCGACGTACTCCCAGAGCAGGTCGATGGCCTCGTCGTCGGCGGAGCAGGCCTGTAGCGCCGAGGCGGCCACTTCGCGCAAGGCGGTGTCGTCGGGCCGCTCGGCCAGCGCCTGGAGCAGCCACTGCACTTCTTTCTCCGGGTTGCGCGGCGCGTCTTCGCTGCCCTGCGCAGCCAGCCAGTCGAGCAACTCCGCAGCCGGCACCGGCAGCTCCTGCTGCTGCGGCGCGGCATCGATCTCCTCCCTCAACCCGGCTAGCAACTGGCTGGCGCCCCGATCGCGCTGCAACTGTTGAGCATGCTGTTCGGCCAGCGCCAGGTGGCGCCTGGCGCTCCATACCGAACCGCGTTGCAACGCGAGGCGGATGGCCTGGCTGGCAACATCGATGACCACCCGGTGCGCGCCCTTCTGCGAGTAGTGTTCGAGCATCTGCTGCAGGCGCCCGCCGAAGTCCCAGGTGTTGCGCTCAGGGGTCCGTTGCAGCAGCAGGTAGACGGCGCGCAGCCAGATCGTACGATAGCGCGGGGCAATCTCGGAGAACGGCAGCAGCACCTCCAGGGCCTCCTCGTCGCGCCCCAGCAACGCCAGGCCGTGGGCCTTGTACAGACGCCGCGGCTGGCTGATGTTGTTCCACTCCGCGCCCTCGACCTTCTCCTCCATCTCGCCGATCAGGGCCAGCGCCTGTTCCGCGCGCCCCAGGTTCAGCAGGATCGCCACGCGCATCTCCAGGAGGCTGTCGAATACCTCCTCGCCGGCGGCGAGGATCTTCTTCTCCTGTTCGGCCAGGAAGGCCAGGGCATCTTCGCCGCGCCCGTCGTCGAGCAGCGCCTCGGCCTTCTCGTTGCTCAGACAGTGGAAGCAGGCCCAGGTCGGGTCGATCCGCGCCAGGGTCTCGTCGCACACCTCGATGCGTTCCTCCACCCAGCCCGGGCCGTCGACGTTGGCGTAGCACGACGCCAGGTCCTGGGTCACGCAGACCGACTGCGGGCAGGCCTGGGTGTCGTCGCGGTTGGCCAGTTCGAACAGGGAAACGGCGTCGGCCAGGGCGGTCTCACCCTCCAGTTGGTTGCCGACCCGGTTACGCATTTCCCAGTGGCGGACGAAGATTTCCAGCCACGGGTTGTTCAACGTCCGGCTCAGCGCCTTGACCTCCGGCAACAGCGCCTCGGCGCGCTCCACCTCGAGGTCGCAGACGTACGCGGTGAGTTCGTCGATCAGCCGCGCACTCTGCTCCTGGCCGGCCTCACGCAGGTCGGCGCGGAGCTTCTCCACCCAGTTCCAGATATCCATATGCTTCAGTCTCCATCAGGCGTGTTGCGAATTTTCTTATTGCCCCAGCAGGCGCTTCACCGAATCGGCGAGTCCGGCCAGGGCCTGGTTCAGCGAGGTCGCGGGCTGGCCGCGTCCCTGTCCGGCGATGATCACTTTGAACGAGCGCAGCAGCAACGCCGCATGGGCCGCTTCGTCGCGTTCCTCGCCGACGGCCGCGAGCAGCGCCTGCACCGCCGGATTGTCGAGGTTGACGTAGAGCCGGCTCGGCTGGCGATTGTCGAGCTTGCGGGTGAACTGCCGAGCCAGGCGCAACGCCGCGGTGGAAATACGCTTGTCGGCCTCGTCGTCCTCCAGTCGCCGCTTGAGTTCGGCGTCGCGGTCGGGCACCACCACAAGCGGCAATTCCTCGGGGCTGAAGCGGGCGATCACCAGTTGCTCCTCGGCGCCGCCCAGGTGTTCGGCCAGCCAGCCGGTCTCGCGCTCGGGCAGTCGGTCGAGGCGGAACAACTGGCGGTTGCCCTGCTCGGTGCCCAGCTCCACCAAGCGCATCCCCTTGGCCTGCGCCCAGCGACGGAGGAAGGGTACTACCGCATAGCGATTGCCATGGGCCACCGGTACGCCCATGGCACGGAACAGCATTTCCTCGAAGCCGCTGTCGTTGTCCAGCAGCACATGCACCGCTCCGCGCGAAAGGAGTTCGGAAGCCGGGAGGTCGCCCTGGGAGGTGGGTACGCGCAGGCTGTCCATCATCAGCGCGAACAGACGCTCGTCGCACAACGCCGCTCCCAGCAGGGCCTCGTTGTGCCGCAGCAGGACCCGCCGCCAGGCCTCCGGCTGCTGCCGCGCCACCTCGCCGAGCCCGGCGATCAGCGCCTCGGCCAGCGCATGCTGGATCGCCGCGTAATGGTCGTCACGCTGCAGGTCCTCGCGGCTGGCGGTGGGCGTCAGGCGGTTCGACTCGATCACCCCGCCGACGAACCCGGCCCAGGACGGCAGCAGGTCGCGGGCGTCATCGTCGAGCAGCATGCCGCGAAGGAATACCGAGAGATTGCGGTTGTCGCTGGTGCCATAGGTGCCGCCGTCCTGGATCCACAGCAGGCCCTGCACGTCGACCCGCTCGTCCGGGCGCACCGGCAGGCAGCAGATCGGTTCGAAGTCATGTTCGAAACGCGCGGCGAACTCCAGGTCGCGGCGCTGCCGTTGCAGCGGGTGCAGCGCGGCGTCGGCGGCCAGCCGCCACGGCGGCGGCTCCGGGTTGATCGACTGGGCGTCGCCGCCGACGTGGATCGGCTCGCGCAGCAGCACGCAGTAGCGTTCGAGGATCTCGCGCAGGCGCGCGGCCTGGGTCAGCGCACTGTATTCGTCCTGCAGTTCGAGGGTGATCTCGGTACCCACCAGGCGCGCCGGCATCGGCGTCACGCTGTATTGCTCGGCGTTGCTGGAGACGTAGCAGAAGCCCAGTTCCGGCTGCTGGTAGGACGTGGTCCGCACGCTGACCCGGCGGGCCAGGACGAAAGCGGAGAGGAAGCCCAGGCCGAACATGCCGATCAGCCCGCTGTCCTCGTGGCCGGACTGGCGCAGTCCACGGGTGTAGCCGACGCCGACGGTGGCCAGGTAGGCGTGGATTTCGTGCTCGGTGAGCCCGGCGCCGGTGTCGACGATGCGCACGGTGTTGCTGGCACTGTCGCCGATCACCTCGATTCGCGACGGCCCTTGCCAGTCGGGCTGCTCCAGGCGGCGACGGAGGATCGAGTCGTGGGCGTTCTGCACCAGCTCGCGCAACGCCACGGTGGGCGTGGAATAGAGGTGCTTGCTGAGCACCGACATCACGCCGTTGAGGTCGACTCCGGCGCGACGGATCTGGGGAGTGTTCGATTGCGGAAAGCTGCTTTGCATGTCCCTATCCAAGCGTTCGATGAATGGCGTCCGCTCGCACGCGAGCGGTCCGGTGCGGGATTCTGCCACGTTCCGTCACGTTCCTTGTGCAACGACGTGCCCGCGATGAGCTTCAGGCCGCATGGAAGCGGCCCGGAGTGCAATAGAGCCGCGTCGCGGCGAAATGTTCAACCCTCCAGGCCGATCAATTGTCGCCGGCTGCGCTCGAACCAGTCGAGCAGGTAATCGGCGAGTACCTGGGTGCGCCGCGGCAGGCCGCCCTGGAACGGATGGACGAGGAACATCGGCGTGCTGCGCGTCTGGTAGTCGCGCAGCAACCAGGCCAGGCGGCCGTCGCCCAGTTCGTCGTGGACCATGTATGACGGCAGCCGGGCGATGCCGGTGCCGGCCAGCGCGGCTTTCTTCAACAGGCTGTAGTGGTTGCTGGCGAGAAAGCCGGCAACCCGTACCCGCTCCAGCCGATGGTGGCGGTGATAGAGCCACTCCTCGTGGCCGCTGTAGTGCGAGTTCAGCAGGCACTCGCGCTCGGCCAGCTCGGCCGGGCGTTGCGGCTCGCCGTGTCGCGCCAGGTAGGCAGGACTGGCGCAGGTGATTTCCTGCAGGACGAACAGCGGCCGCGCCACCAGCCGGGCGTCCTGCTCGACCCCAGAGCGAATCGCCAGGTCGAAGCCCTCACCAACCAGGTCGCGCAGGCCGTTGTACAGGTCCAGCTCGACGCGCAGCAGCGGATGGCGTTCCTGGAAGTCCTCCAGCAGTGCATCGAACAGGGTCTCGCCCAGCGAGACCGGGAGGGTCACCCGCACCCGTCCTTCCGCTCGCTCCTGCAAGCGCGCCACCGCCTGCCGCGCGCGCTCGGCCTGCACCAGCAAGGCCTGCGCCTCGGGCAGCAGCGCGGCGCCGGCGGCGGTCAGCGAAAGACGGCGGGTGGTGCGGTGCAAGAGGGTCACGCCGAGCTTCTGCTCGAGGACGCCAATGCGCTTCGACAGTTGGCCCTTGCTGCAACCGAGACGCTCGGCGGCGCGGGTGAAACTGCCCAGGTCGTGGAGTACGGCGAAGGCGGCGAGATCGTCCAGGTCCTTCACGATTGTTTCCCTATGAAAACGGTAGGTTGTCGATTGACAGGATTATCCATGGCAAAAGCGACTCTACACTGGAAACCACTCACCTTCACTCAACGAGAGGCCTGTATGAAAATCATCCTGATCGGCGCCAGCGGCACCCTTGGCAAGGGTATCGACAAAGAACTCTGCGAGCGCCACGAGATCGTCCGGGTAGGCAACAGCAGCGGCGATTTCCAGGTCGACATCAGCGACTCAGACTCCATTCGCGCCCTGTTCGAGAAAACCGGTCGCTTCGACGCGCTGGTCGCCGCGGTCGGCAAGGTGCACTTCGGCGCCCTGGAGGAAATGGGCGAGGCGCAATACCAGCTCGGCCTGCGCGACAAGCTGATGGGCCAGGTCAACCTGGTACTGCTCGGCCGCGAGTACGCCAACGACGGGGGCTCCTTCACCCTCACCAGCGGCGTGCTCGCCGAGCAGCCGATCCGCTTCGGCAGTTCGGCGAGCATGGTCAACTGCGCCGTCGAGGGCTTCGTCCGCGGCGCAGCCCTGGAGTTGCCGCGCGGCCTGCGCATCAACGCCGTCAGCCCGACCGTGGTCAGCGAGGCGCTGCCCGGCTACGCGCCCTACTTCCGTGGCTTCAAGCCGGTTCCGGCGGCGGACGCCGCGCTGGGTTACGCACGCAGCGTGGAAGGCGCGCAGACCGGCCAGGTGTACCGCATCTGGTAAGCGATATTTCTCAGGAGAGGCGGTCGGCGTAGCAGGTCGGCGAACTGCCCGGCTGCTGGCGGTCCAGCTCCTCCTCGAGGAACTCGGCCAGCACCACGGCATTGTTGTGCTGCTGGTCGTGGGCGCCGTAGAGCAGCGTCAGGGTGCCCTCCCGAGCGCTGTCGAGCAGGCCCCACCAATGTTCCGGGTGCGCCTGCAACTCGGCGCGGTAGTGTTCGCGGAAGCTGTCGAAGAGTGCCGGATCGTGGCAGAACTGCTTGCGCACCTCGTTGGAGGGCGCCACGTCCTTCAGCCAGTCGTCCATGGCCAGGGCTTCCTTGCGGATGCCGCGCGGCCACAGCCGGTCCACCAGTACGCGCCGGCCATCGGCGGGCGACGCCGGTTCGTATACACGCTTGCATTGGATCATCGATCGACTCCCTGGTTGCGATGAAGTCCGATCCGGACTTGAGCTAGGCCCGGACGCTCGGTAACGTGGGCGCATTTTCGATGGAGTCTTCCCTATGCGCCCTGCCCGTCTGCTGGTCTACAGCCTGCTCCCCTTGTTCGCCGCCTGCCAGGTGTGGAAGCCCGAATCGCCGAGCACCAGTGTAGACACCCGCTTCCAGGGCGAACTGGTGAAGATCAACGGCGCGCTGCAATTCCGCCCCTGTACCGAGAAGCGCCTGTTCAGCATCGAGGACGTGGCCAATACCGGCCTGCGCCGCGAAGCCGACAGCCTGTTCGACGACGGCGCCCAGGGCCTGTTCGTCGACCTGCGCGGCACCATGGGACCGGCCAAGGTCCGCGGTACCGACGGCAAGCTGGAGGTCAGCCGACTGTACCGCGTGCAGAACGAGGGCCCCGGCTGCGACGACCCGAACTTCAAGCTGCTGACCTTCGCCGCCAACGGCAACGAACCCTTCTGGAGCGCCAGGGTGAACAATCAGGGCCTGCGCCTGGACCGCCCCGAACACGAGACCCTGGCCTTGCCTTACGTCGCCGAGGAACTGCCGAACGGCAGCACCAGCTATTCCAGCGAGGCGAACGGCAAGAAGGTCGAATTGTGGATCGCCCCGTCGTCCTGCACCGACAGCATGAGCGGCGCCTTCAGCAGCTACTCCGCCGAACTGCGCATCGATGGCGAGACGCTGCGCGGCTGCGCCTATCCGGGCGCACTGGGCAAGTGAAGCGAGGGGCCGCGCAGCGGCGGCCCTTCCCTACAAGAGCAGTCCGGCCTGCTCCAGGCGCCGCCGCAGCGCCGTCAGGCCGCCCTCGTATTCCCAGTAGGCGACGCGCCCGTGGGAGGCGCTGACCAGCAGGTATTTCTCGCTGATCGACTGGATCCGTTCGATGCGCAGCAGTTTCTCGACGAAGCGTTCCTCGCCGATCTGCTCGACGATTTCCCGGTTGTCCGCGTCGTAGCCGTGGACCATGAAGGCGGCGCGCACCTTGAGGCGGATGAAACTCATCGCACGGCTCTGCGCTGGAGGGAAAGATTGCGATGGCACACTGTCGAGCGCCCCGAGCCGTTCGGTCGCCGCGCCGGATCGGCGTAGGTTTCCAGCTCGACGAAGCCGGCCTTGCGCATCATTCCCGCCGACGCCAGGTTCTCTTCGTGACGATCGATATAGACGTCCTCGATGCCTTCGTCGGCCAGTTGGGCCAGCACCGCCTCCAGCAACGCGCTGCCGAGCCCCTGGCCGGCCGCCGCCGGATGCACTACCGCCTCGCAGATGTAGGCCCGCGGCGCATCGGCACGCTGCGGCTGGTAATGGGCGAAATCCTCGGTGCGACGGAAGCTGGCGAACCCCAGCAGCCGATCGTCGCGCTCGGCCAGGACGGCACGTACCTCGCCGTCGGCGATGGCTCGCAGATGCGCACGCACCCCCTCCTCCGGCAAATGGTTCCAGGGATTCGGCCCGTGGCGCAGCAACAGGTCGGTCATGGCCTCGATATCGCCGGTTTCGGCAGCTCGCAAACGGTGCATATCCACTCCTTCAAAGTCCAGCCACCAGCAGCCCGTCGGGCAACGCCACGCTCCGCTCGATGCAGGCAGCCAGCGCCTCGACCAGGGGTTCCAGCGCATAGCCCTGCCTGGCCAGCCAGACCGGATCGTAATAGGTGGTCGCATAGCGTTCGCCGCCGTCGCAGAGAATCGCCACCAGCGAACCCTTCTCGCCGGCCGCGACCATTTGCCGTGCGGCCACCAGGGCGCCGATCAGGTTGGTTCCGCTGGAGCCGCCGACCCGCCGCCCCAGGCGTCGGGCCAGGTAATGCATGGCCGCCAGCGACCAGGCGTCCGGCACCTTGACCATCGCGTCGATCACTTCCGGCAGGAAGGACGCCTCGACCCGCGGCCGGCCGATGCCCTCGATCCGCGAACCGCAATCCAGGGTTAGGCCACGGTCGCCGCTGACATAGGCGTCGAAGAACACCGAACGCTCGGCGTCGGCGCAGAGTACCCGGGTGCAGTGCTGGCGATAGCGCACGTAGCGGCCGAGGGTCGCCAGGGTGCCGCCGGTACCGGGGCTGGAGATCAGCCAGGTCGGGGTCGGGTACGGCTCGTGGCGCATCTGCTGGAAGATCGATTCGGCGATGTTGTTGTTCGCCCGCCAGTCGGTGGCGCGCTCGGCATAGGTGAACTGGTCCATGAAATGGCCACCGCTCTCCCGCGCCAGGCGTTCGGACTCGGCGTAGATCTGGGTGGGGTCCTCCACCAGGTGGCTCTGGCCGCCGTAGAAGGCGATCTGGGCGATCTTTTCCTTCGAGGTGCTGGCCGGCATCACGGCGATGAAGGGCAGGCCCAGCAGGCGTGCGAAATAGGCTTCGGAAATCGCCGTGGAACCGCTCGATGCCTCGATCACCGGCGCGGCCGGCCTGAGCCAGCCGTTGCACAGCGCATAGAGGAACAGCGAGCGCGCCAGGCGATGCTTGAGGCTGCCGGTGGGGTGGCTGGACTCGTCCTTGAAGTACAGTTCGACGCCAGGCAGGCCGGGAGTCTCCAGGGGGATCAAATGGGTATCGGCGCTGCGCTGGAAATCCGCTTCGATGATGCGGATCGCCTCGCGGGCCCATTGGCGGTGGTCGACGGTCATGGAAACTCCTTCAGTTCAGGACGCCGGCCGGAGGCGGCGGCGGAGCGCTGCGCCACTGGCTGATGGCGACGCCGATGAAGACCAGGCCGGCAGCGAGCATCTGCGGGCCGTTGAGGGTTTCGCCGAGGAACAGCGCGGCGAATACCAGGGTGAAGACCGGGATCAGGTTGATGAAGCCCGAGGCCTGGCTGGCCGGCAGTCGACCGACGCCGAAGTTGTACAGGCCGTAGGCGCCCACCGTGACCACCACGCCGAGATACACCACCGCCTGGATCCCCAGCGCGCTGGGCTGGCTCGGCAGGTCGGCGCTGGCCAGCGCCAGCGGCAGGAAGAACAGCGTGCCGACGAAGGCCTGCATGGCGGTCAGGGCGAATGCCGAGTAGCGCGCCGAAAGGTGCTTCAGCAACAGGGTATAGCCGGTGGCGCAGAGCATCGCGAGAAGTTCGAAGAAGTTGCCCAGCAGCGGCTGCGGCGCGTGCAGGTCGGGCTCGCCGGCGAGGCTCAGCCAGATCGAACCGAGCACCGCCAGGCCAAAGCCGATCCAGGTCATCCGGCCGATCCGTTCGTGCAGCAGCAACCAGGCCCCCACCGCCACCAGCAACGGCAGCAGCGCGGTGATCATCCCGGCCTGGGCCGCGCTGGTGTATTGCAGGGCGAAGGATTCGCAGAGGAAGTACAGGCAGGGTTCGCAGACGGCCAGGCCGAGCAGGTACTTCCAGTCGCCCGGGCGGTAGTCGATGCGTCCGCGCCAGCGCCAGGCAACGAGGAACACCAGGCTACCGAGGGCCATGCGGCCGAAGATCACCCAGAGCGGCGGCAGTTCGCGGAAAGCGACCTTCAGCACCACGTACGAACTGCCCCACAGCGCCATCGCCAGGATCAGGCAGGCCAGGGCGAACCAGCGCGTCCGAGTCAAGGGAATCTCCACCACGGGCGCCGCGCGGCGCCGGAAAAAGGACTCCCAGTATAGGCGGCCGGCTAGCTGCGCCGACAGGCACAGAAAGCGGGCAAAACTGTTGCGCCGGGCCTCACTGCTCCCAGGGCTTGCCGCGAGTCTTCTTCTCCAGCGGCAACTGCTGCAGCACCGCGGCCTTGGCCAGCATGTAGGCGCTGACCGGGGCGCTGATGAAGAGGAACAGGCTGATCAGCAATTCGTGCAGGCTGATGCCCGCCTGGCGGTTGGAGAAATAGATCAGCGAGGCGACGATCACCCCGCCGACCCCGAGGGTGGTGGCCTTGGTCGGCCCGTGCAGGCGCATGAAGAAGTCCGGCAGGCGGTACAGGCCGATCGCGCCGATCAGGACGAAGGCGCTGCCCAGCAGGAGGAACGCCGAGACGATGATTTCCAGCCACAGGCTCAGGGGTTCGCCAGTCATTCGATGATGTCTCCGCGCAGCATGTATTTGGCCACCGCCACCGTACCGACGAAGCCGAGCACCGCGATCAGCAGCGCCGCCTCGAAGAACAGGTCGCTGTCGCGCCAGATGCCGTACAGCACCAGCAGGGCGATGGCGTTCACGTAGAGGGTGTCCAGCGCCAGCGCCCGGTCCGGCAGGCACGGCCCCTTGACCAGGCGCGCCAGGGTCAGCAACAGGGCCAGGCCGAGCAGCGCCAGGCACAGCGGGATCACGTAAGCGAGCATGGGAAGATCTCCTTCAGCGGCGCTTCGTAGCGTTGCTTGATCTCGGCGATCAGCGCCGCCTTGTCCGGCACGTCGAGGCCGTGCACCAGCAAGGTCTTGCGGTCGTCGCTGAGGTCC
This sequence comes from Pseudomonas sp. PS1(2021), assembly GCF_020405165.1. Classification (NCBI taxonomy): domain Bacteria; kingdom Pseudomonadati; phylum Pseudomonadota; class Gammaproteobacteria; order Pseudomonadales; family Pseudomonadaceae; genus Pseudomonas; species Pseudomonas sp. PS1(2021). Next base: position 3,511,028 of record NZ_CP084484.1, read on the forward strand.
GACGACACCGACCCCGGGGTCAGCGAGACGATGCTCACCAGCACGCTGATGGCGAGGTCGTTCTCCAGCTCGATCGGCACCTCGACGAAGGCCGGACGCAAGCGCTCGATCGGTCCGAGGGTCAGGCGGGCGACCTGGATGTTGGCGACGAGGATGTCCCACATCACCAGCGCCAGCAGCTTCAGCAGCAGCAACGGATGCCACTCCTGGCTGCGCCCGACCAGCAGGCGGTTGGTCAGCAGCGGAATGCACACGCCGAGGAAGGCGCCGAGCAGCCAGTGGCCAATGGCGAAGGAATCCACCAGCAGCAACCAGACCAGCAACAGCAGGACACTAAGCACGGGATGAGGCAGTACGCGAAGAAGCGGACGCGGCAACGAGCGGCTGATCATGCGGCACCTCCGCGGGTGATGATCTGGCGATACAGGTCGAGGTCGTGCAACTGCGCCGCGGTGGCATGGACGTAGGCCAGCAGCGGCTTCGCGGCGAACACCAGCAACGGGCCGGCGGAGAGCAACAGGATGCAGGCGAACAAGCGGCCGTGGTCCAGTTCGGCGCTACCGAGCACGGTATGCCCGGTGCGCCAGAACAGCGTGCTGCCGGCCCGGCTCAACGCCACCAGCGCCACCAGGCCGCTGCCCAGTACCACGCTCCATAGGGCCAGCGCCTGGCTGCCGGGAGCGACCGACTGCAAAAGCATGACCTTGCCGAAGAACCCCGACAATGGCGGCAGACCGGCAACGGCGATGGCGCCGATGAAGAAAGCCCCGCCGAGCAACCGAGGATTCTGCAACGCCGGGCCCTGGACCAGGTCGCCGGCCTTGTCGCCGCGCTGGCGGGCGACCAGGTCGGCGAGCAGGAACAGGCCACCGGCGATCCAGGTACTGTGCAGCAGGTAGTACAGCGACGCCGCCAGCGCCCGCTCGCTGCCCAACGCCACGCCAGCCAGGAGGGTTCCGGCGGAGACCACCACCAGGTAGGCCAGCAGGCCTTGCAGGGTCCGCGCCGCCAAGGCACCGATCGCGCCCAGGCCGAGGGTCGCCAGGGCCAGCGGCCAGAGCCAGGCCTGCGCCAGGTTGGCCAGCTCGCCGGCGGCATCGCCGAAGACCAGCGTGTAGACCCGCAGGATCGAGTAGATGCCGACCTTGGTCATGATCGCGAACAGCGCCGCCACCGGCGCGCTGGCCGCGGCATAGGCGCGCGGCAGCCAGAAGTACAGCGGCAACAGCGCCGCCTTCAGGGCGAACACCACCAGCAGCAGGAGCCCGGCTGCCGCCAGCAGCGGCGCGCGCTCGGCATCTGCCATGGCGATCTTCTGCGCCATGTCGGCCATGTTCAGGGTGCCGGTGAGGCCATACAGGGTACCCACGGCGATCAGGAAGAACGCCGAGCCGACCAGGTTTAGGATCACGTAGTGCAAGCCCGAGCGCACCCGCTCCGCGCCGCCGCCATGCAGGAGCAACGCGTAGGAGGCGATCAGGAGTATCTCGAAGAACACGAACAGGTTGAACAGGTCGCCGGTCAGGAAGGCGCCGTTGATACCGAGCAGCTGGAACTGGAACAATGCGTGGAAATGCTTGCCCAGGCGGTCGTCGCCACGCAGCGCGTAGATCAGCGCGGCGCTGCCGAGCACCGCGGTGGCCAGCAGCATCAGGGCGGCGAGACGATCGAGCATGAGCACGATGCCGAACGGCGCGGCCCAGTTGCCCAGGGCATAGACGCTCAGGTCGCCGCTGGCGGCCGTACGTATCAGCAGCAGGCTCAGGGGGATCAGTGCCAGCGCCGCGAGCAACGACAGGCCGCGCTGCCAGCGCTCGGCCAGCGGCAACAGCAGCAGGCTGCCGGCAAACAGGGGGAGCAGGATCGGCAGGATCAGCCAATGGCTCATGGGCGCGGCTCCTCCTCGTCCGGGCGTCCATCTACGTGGTCGCTGCCGAGGTCACCGAGGCCACGCAGGGCCAGGACCACGACAAAGGCGGTCATGGCGAAGCCGATGACGATGGCGGTCAGCACCAGCGCCTGCGGCAACGGATCACCATACTCCCCGGGAGTGCCGATCACCGCGACGCTGCCGCCGAGCCGGCCCATGGCGAACAGGAACAGGTTGACCGCGTAGGAGATCAGCGTGAGACCGAGCACCACCGGGAAAGTCCTCGCCCGCAGCAGCAGGTAGACGCCGCTGGCGGTGAGCAGGCCGAGGGTGATGGCGAACAGGGCTTCCATCAGAGCGCCTCCTCTTGTGCGACGGGTTCAGGCATCAGGCTGAGCTTGCCGAGGTAGGACAGGATCAGCAGCGCGGCACCGACCACGGTGAGGTACACGCCGAGGTCGAACAGCATCGCCGTGGCCAGCTCGATCTCGCCGATCAGCGGCAACTCGAAGTGGCCGAACGCGGAAGTCAGGAACGGATAGCCGAACAGCCAGCTGCCGAGCCCGGTGAGCCCGGCGATCAGCACTCCGGCGCCAGCCATGGCCGCATAGTTCAGCGGCAGGCGCTGCTCGACCCACTGCGAGCCGCTGGCGATGTACTGCAGCACCAGGGCGATGGCAGTCACCAGGCCGGCGATGAAACCTCCGCCCGGCAGGTTGTGGCCGCGCAGGAAGATGAACACCGAGATCAGCAACGCCAGCGGCAGCAGCACCCGCGACAGGGTTTCCAGGATCAGCGGGTGCTTGGCGTGGGCCCAGTTGCGACCCTGCGGGTCGCAGGTCGGCTTGTGCAGGGCGAAACCGGCGAGCATCGCGTAGATGCCGACGCCGGCGATCGCCAGCACGCTGATCTCGCCGAGGGTATCGAAACCACGGAAGTCCACCAGGATGACGTTGACCACGTTGTAGCCGCCGCCCCCGGAGACGCTGTTCTCGACGAAGAATCCGGCGATGCTCTCGTAGGGCCGGGTCAGCACCGCGTAGGCCAGCAGCGCCACCAGCATGCCGACCCCGCCGGCCAGCGCCACGTCGCGCAAGCCGCGCAGGCTGGAGGACTCCGCCGGAGTGCGCGAGGGCAGGAAATACAGCGCCAGCATCAGCAGGACCATGGTCACCACTTCCACCGACAACTGGGTCAGCGCCAGGTCCGGGGCCGAGAAGCGAGCGAAGGCCAGGGCCACCAGCAGGCCGGCGACGCTGAGGATCAATAGCGCGACCAGGCGCATGCGATGGAACAGCGCCGTGGCCAGGCCGCTGAAGGCCAGCACCAGCATGCCCAGGGCGGTGATACCGTCCAGCGGGGTCAGGCCGCGCGAGCCGGTCAGCCTCGCCAGCGGTGCCAGCTCGACCGCCACCACGACCAGCGCCGCGCCCAGCAGCCAGGCCAGGTAGCGCTGCAGTGACCCGTTCTCCAGCCAGGCGGTCAGGCGCGCGGCCAGGGCCACCACACGTTGCACCTGCTGCTCGAAGACCAGCTTGGCGTCCACCTCCGGTAACCCGGCGTACCAGTTGAACAGCGGCTTGCGCAGGACATAGACCAGCACACCGCCAACCAGCGCCACCACGCTCATCAGCAATGGCAGGTTGAAACCGTGCCAGATCGCCAGGCTGTATTCCGGCAGTTGCCCGCCAAGGCTGGCACTGGCGGCGGCGGCCAGCAGCGGCGCCACGGTGTAGGCCGGCAGCATGCCGACCAACAGGCAGAGGAACACCAGGATCTCCACCGGTACCTTCATGTAGCGCGGCGGCTCGTGGGGCGGGAACTTCGGCAACCGGGCCGGCTCGCCGTTGAAGAACACGTCGTGGATGAAACGCAGCGAATAGGCCACCGAGAACACGCCGGCCAGGGTCGCCACCGCCGGCACCAGCCAGTTGAAGCTGCCCAGCAGGTTCTGGCTGAGGGTTTCGCCGAAGAACATCTCCTTGCTGAGGAAGCCGTTCAGCAGCGGCACCCCGGCCATCGCCAGGGAGGCGACGATGGCCAGCACCGCGGTATGCGGCAGGTACTTCCACATCCCGTTGATCAGGCGCATGTCGCGGCTGCCGGTCTCGTGGTCGATGATCCCGGCGGCCATGAACAGCGAGGCCTTGAAGGTCGCGTGGTTGATGATGTGGAACACCGCGGCGACGTTCGACAGCGGGGAGTCGAGGCCGAACAGCAGGGTGATCAGGCCCAGGTGGCTGATCGTCGAGTAGGCCAGCAGCCCCTTCAGGTCATGCTGGAACAGTGCCATGCCGGCCCCCAGCAACAGCGTCACCAGGCCGCTCAGGCTGACCAGGTAGAAGAACCACTCGGTGCCGGCCAGCGCCGGATACAGCCGGGCCAGCAGGAATACGCCGGCCTTGACCATGGTCGCCGAGTGCAGGTACGCGGAAACCGGGGTCGGCGCCGCCATCGCGTGGGGCAGCCAGAAATGGAAGGGAAACTGCGCCGACTTGGTGAACACGCCGAGCAGGATCAGTATCAGCACCAGCGGATACAGAGCGTGGGCGCGGATCAGCTCGCCAGCCGCGAGGACCTCGGTGAGTTCGAAGCTGCCGGCGATGTGGCCGAGCAGCAGCACCCCGGCCAGCAACGCCAGGCCGCCCCCTCCGGTAACGGTCAGGGCCATCCTCGCACCCTTGCGGGCGTCGGAACGGCTGCCCCAGAAGCCGATGAGCAGGAACGAGGACAGGCTGGTCAGCTCCCAGAAGAGCATCATCAGCAAGAGATTTTCCGCGAGCACCACGCCGAGCATGGAGCCCATGAACAGCAGCAGGAAAGCGAAGAAACGCCCCATCGGCTCCTGTTCGGAGAGGTAGTAGCGGGCGTAGAGGATCACCAGCAGGCCGATGCCGAGGATCAGCAGGGCGAAGAGGAAACCGAGGCCGTCCAGGCGCAGGCTGAGGTTGATGCCGATTTCCGGCAGCCAGGAATAGCTGGCGGTCAGGGTCTGCCCGGCGAACACCGTGCCGCGCTGTCCGAGCAACAGGATCAGGCCGATCAGCGGCGCCACGCCGGCGGACGCCGCGCACAAGGTGCGGCCGCCACGCTCGGCAAGCAGGGGCAACAACGCCCCCATGAACGGCAGCGCGATGATCAGCGCCAGAATCATGGGCTACTCCTCTTCGATGGCGGAGCCCCCGGCATGCCTGGCCGGCGGTGCTTCCCCGCGGTTGTCGGTGCGCGGCCGGATCGCCAGCAGCTCGAAGCCCCATCGGCCACCGGCAGGCGCGGCGCGACGGAACTACGATTATCGCAATCTATCGAACGAACGTCATGGATTGAATTATTACAAAATTCAGGCGTTCCGACTGCCGGAAAGCCGAAAAAAACTCTGCAACGGCAACGACTTGAAGCTTAGCAAGACAACGCCGGCAGTGGTTCGGCGCTACAACGAAAACGGCCGGCGAAATGCCGGCCGCGGGATAACGTGGGAAGAATCAGTGGGCGACGCGGCTGGTGCCGTTGACGGTCAGGATGCGCACGCGCTCGCCGACGCGGAAGATCTGGCCCTGGTCGACCTGCTGGACATAGGCGCGGGTGCTGCCGTCGTCTTCGCGCACGGTGATCTCGACGCCCTGGGTGCGCGTCAGGCCTTCTTCGGTAGCCGCGCCCAGCAGGCCGCCAGCGACCGCGCCGATGATGGCCGCGACGTAGCTGCCCTTGCCGCCGCCCACCGCGCTGCCGGCGACACCGCCGACGCCGGCACCGGCGATGGAACCGATCGGGGTCTTGGTGCCTTCGATCTTGACCGGGCGCAAGGCCTGGATGGTGCCCATGCGTACAGTCTGCACGGTACGGGCTTCCTCACGGCTGTAGGTATCGCCGGTGAGGCTGGATTGGCAGCCGCCAAGAGCCAGGGCCATGGCGGTGAAGGAAGCAACGATCAAGGCAGACTTGCGCATAACGGCATCTCCGAAAGGGATAACTGACGAATATTAGACTCTCCCGCAGCCGCTCCTGTCACCTGGCCGGCGCGAGATAATCGAATCGATTCAGCAATGGTACAGGTTCGTTCAGTTTCGACCGAACCCTCCCGCTTTCATCGGCGGGACCGATCGGCTAGGGTGAGCGCCCGCAGAAGGAACAGCCATGGACTATTTCATCATCGTCGTCACCACCGCCGCCGGCCTGTATTTCCACTGGTGGATCTACTGGCGCATCCGCCGCTGGATGGACCGCGACCTGGCGCTGTCATTCGCCGGCGACGACCCGCAAAAGCGTGACTATCTGTTACAGCGACTGGCCGAGGCCAAGGCCAGCAAGGTGAAGCGGCGCGACCTGCCGGCCTGGCTGGAGCGCGCCGCCGCCGACTACCCTTCCCGCGAAGCCTGAGCCAGGCGCCAGAGCCGGGCGATCTGCTCGGCGCGCGCCTCCAGTTCCGCCGCCGCTCCGGCACAGGCCTGCTCCAGGCTGATCGGTCCCGGCGCCAGGCTGAACGCCGCATCGATGCCGGCGTCGTGCAGGCGCTGGTAGCCGTCGCCCAGGCTGCCGGCCAGGGCTACCACGGGAACGCCGGCCTGGCGCGCGATCCGCGCCACGCCCACCGGGGTCTTGCCGTGCAGGCTCTGCGCATCCAGGCGGCCCTCGCCGGTCAGCACCAGGTCGGCACCGACCAGCGCATCGGCCAGCCCGGCCAGCTCCGCCACCAGTTCGATGCCTGGGCGGAAACGCGCGCGGAGGAATGCCCTCGCGGCGAAACCCAGGCCGCCGGCGGCGCCGACGCCCGGCACCCGGCTGAAGTCCTCGCCAAGGGTCGCCGCGACCACCTTGGCGAAGTGCGCCAGGGCGGCATCCAGTTGCGCCACCTGTTCGGCGCTGGCGCCCTTCTGCGGACCGAACACCGCCGACGCGCCGCGCGGCCCGCATAGCGGGTTGTCGACGTCTGCGGCGACTTCCACCGCGACATCCACCAGGCGCGGATCCAGCCCGCCCAGGTCGAGACTGTGCAGGCCAGCCAGCGCGGCGCCGCCGGGCGCCAGTTCCTCGCCGTCGGCAGCCAGGAAACGCACGCCGAGCGCGCCCAGCAGGCCGGCGCCGGCATCGTTGGTAGCGCTGCCGCCGAGGCCGAGGATAATCTTCCGCGCCCCGGCGTCCAGCGCCGCACGGATCAGCTCGCCAGTGCCACGGCTGCTGCTGCGCGTGGCGTCGCGGCGGTCGCGCGGGACCAGGTGCAAGCCGCTGGCGGAAGCCATTTCGATCACTGCGGTGGCGTCGTCCAGCCAGCCCCAGTGCGCCAGGGTCGGCTCACCGAGCGGGCCTTCGACACGGCATTCGCGACGTTCGCCGGCGGTGGCGGCGAGTACCGCATCGACCGTGCCTTCGCCGCCGTCCGCCAGTGGCCGCAGCAACACCTCGGCCTGCGGGAAGACTCGCCGCCAGCCGCGGGCGATAGCCTCGGCGACGTCGGGCGCGGACAGGCTTTCCTTGAACGAATCAGGAGCAATCACGATTTTCATCAGTCACCTCGCAGGGCCGGGAGTCCCCGGCCCCGCTTCAATCAGAGCAGCACAAGGCTGAGCAGCCATACCGCGAGCATACCGGCGATACCCTGGACCAGGGTCGCCAGGGTCTGGGCGCGATAGGCAGTGGATACGGTCATGCGGCTGAACTGTGTGACCACCCAGAAGAAGCTGTCATTGGCGTGGGACACCGTCATCGCTCCGGCACCGATCGCCATGACCGTCAGCACCCGGCCCATCTCGCTGTCCAGGCCGAGCTGCGGCAGCAGCGGAGCGACCAGCGCCGAGGTGGTGACCAGCGCCACGGTGGTCGAGCCCTGTGCGGTCTTCAGCGCGGCCGCCACCACGAACGGCATGAACAGGCCGATGCCCAACGCGGACAGGGTGCTGCCCAGGTAGTCGCCGAGCGGAGTGATCTTCAGCATCGCACCGAAGGCGCCGCCGGCGCCGGTGATCAGCAGGATCGGCGCGGCCGACTGGATGCCTTCCACCACGCGCTCATGGAATTCCTCGCGCTTGCTCTGGCCCTTGAGCAGGGTGCAGGCCAGCGCCAGGCCGACCAGCAGGGCGATCACCGGTTGACCGAGGAAGTTCAGGCAGGCGAACAGTACGCCCTCGCCCAGCGGCTTGCTCGGGAATACCGCGACCGAGCCAAGGCAGATCAACAGGATCGGTACGAAGATCGGCGCGAACGCCTGGGTCGCGCTGGGCAGCTTGCCGTAGCGGGCACGCAGCTCGCTGAAATCCTCTTCGGTCTGGACGACCTGGCCGTCGTCGACCAGGGGAATGTCCTTGCCGACGAAGCGATTGGCCCACCACATGCCGGCCATCGCGGTGACGAAGGCGACCACCAGGCCGACCACGATCACCAGGCCAAGGCTGGCGTCCAGGCCGAGGTTGCCGGCCGCGGCGATCGGTCCCGGGGTCGGCGGCACGAAGGTGTGGGTGGCGTAGAGACCGGTGGCCAGGGCCACGCTCATGGCGATGGTGGATATCTTCATCCGCGCCGCCAGGGCGTTCTTCAGCGAGTTGAGGATGACGAAGCCGGAATCGCAGAACACCGGGATCGACACCAGGTAGCCGATGATCGACATGGTCAGGGTCGGGAAGCGTTCGCCGAGCAGGCGGATCACGCTTTCCGCCATGGTGATCGCCGCACCGCTGCGCTCGAGGATCACCCCGATGATGGTGCCGAGCACGATGACGATGCCGATGTAGCCGAGGATGCTGCCGAAGCCGCCGGTAACGGTCTTGACGATTTCCGCCGTGGGTACCTGGTAGGCGAAGCCGGCGATCAGCGCGGCCGCCAGCAGGGCGAGGAACGGGTGCAGCTTGAGTCGCGTGGTGGACAGGACGATAAAGGCGATCAACGCCAGCAGGATCAGGACCAGGGTCATGAGCCGCCTCCTTGTTGTTATGGGTGTGGGATGGGCGCCCAGGGGCGGGTCATTTTCGCTCCGTCGGGACCGGACACGCCTTGTGCAACGGCCAGAGGAAGACGGCGCTGGAAGGGGAACATTTTGTGCGACTGCACAGTGAATCGATTGATCCGCCCGTTACCCGCGGCGCGGAACGAGCAATTGCAGCCCCAGCAACAATTGCTGGCGGTGCTCCAGGCGAGCGAGATCGAGCCCGCTGATCGAAGCGATGCGCTCCAGTCGGTAGCGCAGGCTGTTGCGATGGATTCCCAGCGCCTGGGCACAGGCCTGGGCGTGCCCGTCATGGGCGCACCAGGACTCCAGGGTAGCGGCCAGCGAACCTTGCGGATCGTGGTCGAGCAACCGCTGCAAGGGCGCCAGCAGCTGCCGCACCTGCCAACTGTCGCGCTGGCTGAACAGCAGGCTGGCGAGGCGGTGTCCGTCCAGGGTCACGACCCGCCGACCGGGCAACCGGCTGCGCGCATAGTCCAGCAGGTCGCGTGCGGCGCAGGCCGAGGCGCGCAGCTCGGCCAGGTCGTGCGCCGGGTCGCCGGCACACAGGCGCGCCACGCCCCAGCCGCGCGCGTCGGCGCGCTCCAGCCAGTGCTCGAGCGCATCTGCATGGGCTACCGGCCGGCACCAGAACACCAGGCGCTCGCCCAGCGCCGCGCTCCAGTGCTCCGCCCGGCCGCCGAGTGCCGCCAGCAGGCGAGCCTGGCAAGGCAGCGGATCGGCATGCTCGGGCAGCTCCAGGAAGACCGCCTGGCGCGGCCAGTGCATGGCCAGCCCCAGGTGTTCGGCATCGGCCGCCAGCGCCCCGAGGCCGTGGCCGGGATCGAGCAACTGGCGCAGCCAGGCTTCGTGACGCTGGCGTTGCCAGTGTCGCTCGTCCTGCATCTGGCGCTGTTCCATGAGCATTTCCGCTGCCATCCGCACCAGCTCGGCATAGGGCCGGACCACCTCCGGCGCGCCGGTGATGCCGAGCACGCCGACCAGCCGCTCGGCGTGCAGCAACGGCAGGTTCACCCCTGGCCGCACCCCGCGCAGGCAGGCGGCGGCCTGCTCGTCGATTTCCACCACCCGCCGGTTGGCCAGCACCAGTTGCGCCCCTTCGTGGCGGGTATGCAGGCGCGATGGATCGCCGCTGCCGATGATCATGCCCTGGGCATCCATCACATTGATGTTGTGCGGCAGGATCGCCATCGCCCGATCGACGATGTGCTGCGCCAGCGTCGAATCCAGTTCGAACATGGAGGACTCAGGGCGCCAGGCGTTCGCGCGACCAGCCGCCGTCCTGGCGTCGATAGTCGAGACGGTCGTGCAGGCGGCTCGGCCGCCCCTGCCAGAACTCGATGCGCTGCGGCAGGAGACGGTAGCCGCCCCAGTGCTCGGGACAGCTCGGCGGCTGGTCGGCGAAACGCCGCTCGGTGTCCGCGAGCAGCCGTTCCAGCTCGGCGCGATCGGCGATGACCCGGCTCTGCGGCGAGGCCCAGGCGCCCAGGCGACTGCCCAGCGGACGCACCTGGTAGTAGGCGTCGGATTCCTCGGGAGTGACCTTCTCGACGCTGCCTTCGATGCGCACCTGACGCTCCAGCGCCGGCCAGAAGAAGGTCATGGCCGCCCGCGGATTGGCCGCCAGTTGCCGGCCCTTGGCGCTTTCGTAGTTGGTGAAGAAGGTGAAGCCGCGCTCGTCGAGGCCCTTGAGCAGGAGGATACGGCAATGCGGATAGCCGTCGGCGTCGACGGTGGCCAGGGTCATGGCGTTGGGTTCGACCGGCAGGCGCTCGGTCTTCACCGCGTCGTCGAACCACTGGCGGAACAGGCTGAAGGGATCGCTAGGGGCGTTGGCCTCGCTGAGGCCATCGCGGGTGTACTCGCGGCGCATATCGGCCAGGGACTGGGTCATGGCGCATCTCCAGGGGGAAATGCGCCATAGCTTAACCGCAGACTCCGCCTCGCGCTTGATCCGGGACAATGGCGCCAAGCGCCCTGCCCCGGTTCGGCTCAGTTGCCCTGGGCCAGGGACAGCAGGCTGGCGCGCTGGGTATAGAGCACTTCGACGCGACGGTTCTGGGCACGGCCGGCGGCGCTGGCATTGTCCGCGCGGGGCATGTCGGAACCGACCCCCTTCAGGCGCAGCTGGTCGCCTTTCAGGCCGCTGAGGCGGAAGATCGCCGCCACCGACTGGGCACGCTCGAAGCTCAGCTTGTCGTTGACCGCCTTGCTGCCGGTGCTGTCGGTATGGCCGAGTACCAGAATACCGCTCTGCGGATCGGCCTGGGCCATCTTGGCGACCTTGCCCAGCGGGTTGAGGGTGATCGGCATCAGCATGGTATGGCGCTTGGGATTGAACGAGTAGTCGGCGGGGGCGATGACGATCAATGCGTTGTCGCGGCGTTCGAGGGTGAACTCGCTACCGGCGATCGCTTCGCGCAGGGCTTTCTCATGGGCATCCAGCCACTCCTTGGTGACCTTCTGCTGGACCAGTGCCGGCTTGCCCGACGCCTTGCTCGCCGAGCTGGCGCCGAACGGCCACCACCAGGGGTTGGCGGCCTTCGGCTCGGCTGCGGCGGCGACTTCTTTCTTCGCCGCGGCGATCTCGGCCTTCTGCTCCGCAGCCTTGGCGGCTACGTCCCGACCGCCTTCGTCCTTGCCGAACGGCCACCACCAGTGGCTGGAGCCGACATGCTCGGCTTCGGCCTTCTGTTCCGTGGCCTGCTTGGCGACGGTCTGTCCGTCGTCCTTGCCGAACGGCCACCATGAATGGCTGGAAGCCTGCTCGGCCGGAGCCTTGGCTGGCTGCGAGGAAGCGTCCTGGGTCTGGAAATAGCTGCAGCCGGAGGCGGTCATGCAGAGAAGAAGCGTCGAGGTCTTAAGCAGTTTCATACGTCGGGGTCCGTTGGAAGTGAAAGAAGGCGAGCCCGATGGAACATTCGGCTCAACCGCCGGTCACATCGCAGCGATGCCGGAGTCGATCCACTGCCCCGGCAACGCCCTATCTCATACGACGCTTTAGATTGTGTCGCTAAGCCATTATTTGGCAATGAAATTTAGCGTCGAGCCGACAAGCGGTTAAAAGTTAACCAACGGATTACAGACACTCCCCCGCGACACGCGCCAGCTGCTGCGCCCGCGGATCCATCAGCACATACGGCCCCAAGGCGTTGCTGACAAAGGAAAAAGCCAGGTCGCGCTCGGGATCGGCGAAGCCGATCGAGCCACCCGCCCCAGGGTGGCCGAAGGCCTTGGAGCCGAGTCCGTAGGTCGCATTGGCCACGCCCGGTTGGTCGAGCATGGTGCCGAGGCCGAAGCGGGTCCGGGTCAGCAAGGTCCGATCCTCGCCTACCGCGTGTTCGTGGGCCAACTGGCCCAGCAGTTCATCTTCCAGCAAACGTCCCCGCAACAGGCCGCTATAGAAGCCGGCGAGCGCGCGCGCGTTGCCATGGCCATTGGCGGCCGGCTGCTGCATGCGTCGCCATTCCGGCTTGTTGGTGCTGGTGAGGATCGACGGCGGATTGGTGAAGGCACGGGTGGTCAGCGCCAATGGCTCGCTCATCATGGTCTTCAGCATGCGCTGGGCGGCAGCGTCGCCGAGGCTGCCCTTGCTCCGTGCCATGTGGGCGACGCGGCCGAACTGGCTGTCGTCCAGGCCGACATGGAAATCCAGGCCCAGCGGTGCCGCGGTGCGCGCCACGATGGCCTCGCCCGGCTCGCGGCCGTCGACCCGGCGGATCACCTCGCCGAGCAGCCAGCCATAGGTAATCGGTGCATAGCCGTGCGCTTCACCAGGCGTCCACCAGGGCTCCTCGGCGGCCAGTGCCGTGGTCATCGCCTGCCAGTCGTAGAGTGCCTCGGCCGGCATCTGCTCGCGCAGCGCCGGCAGGCCGGCGCGATGGCAGAGCAACTGGCGCACGCTGATCGCTGCCTTGCCGGCCGCGGCGAACTCGGGCCAGTAGCGTGCCACCGGCGCGTCCAGTTCGAGCTTGCCCTCGGCCACCAGTTGCAGCACGGCAACGGCGGTGAAGGTCTTGGTGCAGGAGAACAGATTGAGGATGGTGTCGCGCTGCCAGGGCTGCTCGCCGTCCTTGTCCGCGACGCCGCCCCAGAGGTCGACCACCGTCTCGCCACCGACCTCCAGGCACAACGCCGCGCCGCGCTCCTGCGGATTGTCGAAAAGCCGGGCGAAGGCCTCGGCAAGCGGGGCGAAACGGCTGTCACAGTGGCCTTGGGGCGTCATGGGCAAGTTCCGGTGGGAAAGTGGTCGGGGCATTCTTCCAGCCCTCGGCGGCCTTGTGAACCCTGACATAAGAGGGGTTCGCCGCAAGCGGGCGGCGGTGAATGCGCGCTCATGAACCGGCTGAATCCTCGCGCGGCGGCAGAGGCTCGACGGCAGGCATGGACCTGGCCATCGCCGACAGTCGCGACAGGGCGGCAAGGTTGCTTCGGCGCACCGTGTCGACGAAGCCGGCGAACGGCAAGCCCGTGATCCCGACCAGGCCTATATGGCCGTTCTCGCCGTCCAGCAGACGCCCGCTGGCCGGTTGGTCGAGGTACTGGAACCAGTGGGCGCCGACGATATACGGACTCTTCAGCGCCGCCTCCAGGAACGTTCGGTAGGAGTCGCCGCGCGCCCGCTCATTGGCCGCCTCGCTGACACCACCCCAGAACGGACCGCGATCCCGCGAGCCGAAGTGGAACTCGCTGATCAGCACCGGCTTGTCCAGCCGCGCCAGCAGGGAGTCGTCCAGGCCCTGCCCGGGCAACGGCGTATAGAGGTTGAAACTGAGGAGGTCGCAATACCGGGCGCAGGAGGTGATCGCCTCGGGAGTGCTGACGGCGAAGCGGCCGCCGAGCAGGAGGTGGTTCGGTGCGTGCCATTGCAGGGCGTCGCGCAGGGTCTTGAAGTAAGCGTCGGCATACAGCCGGAGGAAGGCGCTGTAGTCCTCGGCGATGGCCGGATGCCCCTCGCCCGGCAGCGGAGCCGCGTAGCCCGGCGCCTCCAGGGCCTCCCAGGCGGCCAGCTCGATGCCCCAGGCCTCGGCCAATGCCTCATGGCCCAGGTACTTGGCTTTCAATTGCTTGACGAAGGCGCGCTTCGCCGGACTGTCCATGGACAGCGTCAAGGCTCCGAAAGCGAGGCCGTAGCGCGCCTGGGCCGAGCCGTCGCGCCCGGCCCAGGCCAGTTCGTTGTCGGCGTAGTAGCCGAGCAGCCAGGGATCGTCGCGGTGGTCGCGAGCAGCGATGGCGATGACGCGCTCGGCGGCCATGGCGAAGCGCGGGTCGAAGGGATCGGGCATGGCTCCCCACCAGTCGAAACCGCTGCTGACCGTGGCGTAGTCGCCGGCGATCGACAGCGGCAGGCTGTAGGGCATCCGCGTCTGTGCGGCGAGCGCCGGATCGCTCCAGTTGCCGAGGCTGTTGAAACCCCATGCCGAGAGGCGCTCCAGGGTGCGCTGGCGCCATTCGCCGGCGAGCTGGTCAGCACTCGCCTGGGGAGCGATGCGCTGGCGATTGGCACCGAGGAAATCGAACCAGCGACCATGCCCGAAGCGCCGCCCGGCCTGCGCGGCGACGCCGCGGCGGTCGTCGCCCTCACCGAAGAATGCGGCCAGCGGCTCACCCTCCGCCGGCAGTTCGGCGAACATCGGCTCGCGTCCTTCGACGTAGGTCCGGCTGCCGTCGGCGGTCACCGCATTAACGCCCAGCGACCAGAACGGATGTCCTTCCGGAGTAACCAGCCACCAGCGCCCGCCACGTTTTTCCGTGCGGAAGAAACCGCTGGCTTCGAACACCGGCCCACCCAGCAGGCCGCCGAAACGGTCGCGCGCCGGTGTCTGCCGTTCCCAGTCGCGGAGCTGTGCGGCCTCGGCCGCATAGGCGCTGCGCAACTGTTCGTCGGAACGAATCTTTTCCGGCCAGTCGGCGCGGCTGTACTGGCCATAGCAATCGATCAGGCCGGTCAGGATGCTCCGCTCCACCGCCCTCCCTGTGCGTATGCCGAAACGTCCGAGCAGGATACTCTGGGGAGCTTGCGGCGAGCGCAGGGACAGGCTCAGCGCTCCGACCCTGGCGCGGTCCAGCGAGCCCTCCACGCGTGGCGCCAGCAGCACCCGCTGGCCTTCGACCATCTGTGGCATCGGCGGCCCCGCACGCATGCCCAGAGCCTCTGGCGAAACCGCCCGCAACGGCACCAGCAGGGTCTGCGGCGGGCCTGCCGGTAGCTCGATGGATGCCTGCAGCCCCGGCGCGCCCTGCTCGCCCTCGATCGCGACCTCCAGGGTCATGTCCCAGCTCATCGCGTTCTGGATGCGCAGGCTCACGTAGTCCGCTGCGGACCAGTCCCAACGGCCCAGCGCCGGACTCATGCGCAAGGTGGGCCGTTGCGCCGGGCTGAAGGTGACGCGACGGAGAATGTCGCCCTCCGGGGTGGCCTCCGCCGTCGCGCTGGGCAGGTCGGCATCCTCAAGGGTGATGCCGACCACGGCCATTGGCTTGACGAAGTTGAACAGTACCTGCTGGATGTCGCTCGCCGCCAGCGGCGTGGCCACCGCGAGCAGGCCGAGAAGCAGGGGAAGATGCCAACGCGAACGGATCATGAAGCCTGTTTTCCTTAACTCCATCCCGGCCTGGGCAAATGCCGGGAATTCCTGATGCGGCTCGGACGTGAAGGCTGGCGCCCTCCCGCGCAGGCCAGCGCGTCAGGCGATTTCCCGGCGGAACGGCGGCAATGCATTGAGGATAGCCTTGCCGTAGCGCTGGGTGACCACGCGGCGGTCCAGCAGGGTGATGGTGCCGCGGTCCTGCTCGGTGCGCAGCAGCCGCCCGCAGGCCTGGACCAACCGCAGCGAGGCGTCTGGCACGGCGATCTCCATGAACGGATTGCCGCCGCGCGCCTCGATCCACTCGGCCAGCGCCGCCTCCACCGGGTCGTCGGGTACCGCGAAGGGAATCTTGGCGATCACCACGTGTTCGCAATAGGCCCCCGGCAGGTCCACGCCTTCGGCGAAACTGGCGAGGCCGAAGAGCACGCTGTCCTCGCCGTCGTCGACTCGCGACTTGTGCTTGTTCAGGGTTTCCTGCTTGGACAGGTTGCCCTGGATGAACACCCGCTTGCGCCAGTCGCGGTCGAGACCGTCGAAGACTTCCTGCATCTGCTTGCGCGAGGAGAACAGCACCAGGCTGCCGCGCGCGCCCTTCACCAGTTCCGGCAGCTCGCGAATGATCGCCGCGGTGTGCTCGGCGGCGTTGCGCGGATCCGCCTTGAGGTCGGGGACCCGCAATACCCCGGCCTCGGCATGGTGGAAGGGGCTCGGCACCACCGCGGTGACCGCGTTGCGCGGCAGGCCCGCGCGCATGCGGTAGCGGTCGAAGGTGCCCAACGCGGTCAGGGTCGCCGAGGTCACCAGCACGCCATAGGCGACGTTCCACAGGTTGCGGCGCAGGGTCTCGGCGGCGAGGATCGGGCTGGCGTTGGCTTCGATGTCGTAGAAGCTGCCGCTCTCGGCGAGGGTCAGCCAGCGCGCCATCGGCGGGCTGTCCTGCGGGTCCTCGCAGGTGAAGGCGGTCCACAGTTCCCAGTTGCCCTGGGCGCGCGCCAAAAGACTACCGAACAGCGGGTACCACTCCTCCGCCTGGTGGCTGGCGATGCCGCCGGCGCCTTCGCCGTCCATCGCCTCCTTGAGGATATCGGTGAGGCGGGTGAACAGGTCGGTCAGCTTGGAGAAGCCTTTCTTCAGCTCGATGCCCATCTCGCGGATATGCTCGGGGACCACCCCGCCGACGAAACGGTGACGCGGCCGCTCGCGACCTTCCATGTCCTCGCCGGCGCGGAAATCGCCGATCTCTTCGCAGGCGGTGAACATGAACTGCTGCTGGGTCTTGATCTCCCGGGCCAGCTCCGGCACCTGTTCGATCAGGCGGCCGAGGTCGCCCGGCAGCGGGTGCTGGGCGAGCAGCTTGGTGAGGTTCTTGGCGACCTGCTCCAGCCAGTCGGCGGTAGCGCGCAGGCGGGTGAAATGGGCGAAATGGCCAATCGCCTTGTCCGGCAGGTGATGGCCCTCGTCGAACACGTAGAGGGTCTCGCGCGGATCGGGCAGGATGGCGCCGCCGCCCAGGGCCAGGTCAGCCAGGACCAGGTCGTGGTTGGTGACGATCACGTCGACCTTGGTCATCCCTTCGCGCGCCTTGTAGAAGGCGCACTGCTGGAAGTTCGGGCAATGTCGGTTGGTGCACTGGCTGTGATCGGTGGTGAGCTGCGCCCAATGCGCGTCGTCGATCGCCTCCGGCCAGCTGTCGCGGTCGCCGTCCCAGCGGTTGCCGGCCAGGCGTTCGATCATCTGGTTGAACAGCTTGCTGCTGGTCTCGTCGACATCGATGTTGAAACCGTCGTCGGCGAACAGTTGCGCCGTCGCGCTCTGCGCCTGGCCTTCCTGCAGCAGCACGTCGAGCTTGGACAGGCACAGGTAGCGCCCGCGGCCCTTGGCCAGGGCGAAGCTGAAGGCCAGCCCGCTGTTGCGCAGCAGGTCGGGAAGATCCTTGTGGACGATCTGCTCCTGCAGGGCGACGGTCGCGGTGGCTATCACAAGGCGCTTGCCACTGGCCTTGGCGCAGGCGATCGCCGCCAGGCTGTAGGCCACGGTCTTGCCGGTACCGGTTCCGGCCTCCACCGCGACCACCGCCGGCTCGCCCTCGCGGTGCCCCTCCTCGTCCTCCTTGATCGCGCCGAGGGCCTTGGCCACTTCGGCGATCATCAGGCGCTGGCCATAGCGAGGCTTCAGCTCCTTGGCTTCGAGAAAGCGGGTGTAGGCACCCTGGATCTGGGACTTGAGTTCGGCGCTGAGCATGGAATTCCTGGGCCCGGCGCGCAGCGGAAGACGAATCCGCCGGCGCGCCATAGCTGGATAAATTTTCAGTGGTTCGACAGGGCGGCTATGATAACGCGCTTCGTCACAACCGCCAGCGGAGATCGCCGAATGCCCCCCTACGCCCTCGTCTACGCCCTGCATGTCCTGGCCGCCCTGGTCTGGGTCGGAGGCATGTTCTTCGCCTGGACGATTCTTCGTCCGGCGGCCGTCGCCGCGCTGGAGGCCCCAGCCCGCCTGGGCCTGTGGCTGGAGGTGTTCCGCCGTTTCTTCCATTGGGTCTGGGCTGCGGTGATCCTGCTGCCGATCAGCGGCGTCGGCATGCTGCACCTGAGCTTCAACGGTTTCGCCGGCGCGCCGCGCTACGTACAGGTAATGATGGGGCTCTACGTCGCCATGCTGGCACTGTTCCTGCGGGTGCAGGCGCTGCAAGTGCCGGAACTGCGCCGCGCGGTGCAGGCCCAGGACTGGCCGGCAGGCGGGCAGGCGCTGGGGAAGATCCGCCGCACCGTCGGCTTCAACCTGCTCCTCGGCCTGTTGCTGATAGCCCTGGTAGCGGCACGCCCGAGCCTCTGAACCGGCGATGCGCCGGAAGCCGTGCTGCCGGCCTCTCCTCAGAAGCGCACGACGTCCAGGCTGCCGTCGCTGCCGTTGGTGCCGTTCGCGCCGTCCTCTCCGCTGCGCCCCGCACGACCGGCATCCACCGAGTAGATCCAGCAACCGGTGGCGTTATCCGCCGCACCCGGTTTGCCGGCCTTGCCTCCAGCGCCGCCGACGCCGCCTTGCAGACGGGTTTGCAAGCGCTCCAGAGGAAAATCGCCCGGCACTTCCAGACGAATCCGACCGCCCGCCCCGCCCGGACCGCCGTCGCTTCCGGATTGGCCGTCGCCACCTTTCAGCGCGCTGCCCCAGAGGCAGCCGGAGGCCTTGCCGGAAGCCCCGTCCAGGCCATCGTAGCCTGGAGCGCCGACGCCACCGCGGGCGTCCAGCAGCAGGCTTTCCACCTCCACCGCCTGCAGGCGCAAGGTCAGGTCGCGGCCGTTACCGGCGCTTTGCCGGAAGGTGCCGGTCGCGCCGGGCGCGGAAATGATGCTGCCATCGGCCAGGCGGCCGCTGACGACTTCGATGCTGATTCGCTCCTCGCCTGGCGCCACGCCGATCCGGGCGTTCTTCGCCATGTGCAGTTCCTCGATGCGCAGGACGCTGACCTCCAGCGGAATCAGCAGGGCGGCATCCTCGCCGATCTCCACTCTGCGCAGGCGCAGCTCCTGGGCCCGCTTGGGCAGGCGCATCACCGAGTTCGCCTGCACCTTCACGGTTCCGCCGATACCCTGCTGGCGTGCCGGCGGCGCCTCGGCCGAAAACGCGGCGCCAGCCCAGGCCAGGGGAACGACCAGGAACAATCCGAGCATGGCCTTACGCATGATCGTCCTCCTTGTCCTGCGGTAACTCGCTGGCCGGGCTCAACGCCGGCAACGCAAGCATGTGGAAGACCCCGAACAGCAAGACCTGGAGACGATCCAGCCAGGGATGCGCGCGCGCTTTCAGGCGTCCTCCGAGGACGAGAATCTCGATCAGGTGGATCAACAGGATCAGGCCGCCGGCTATCGACAACAGCCAGTTCAGCGGATAGGCGAACGGATGCAGCAGATTGACCAGCACCGCGCCCCAGAACACCAGGGTCACGAGCTTGCCCAGCCCGAGAAACGCTTTCATGGAACTCCCCCCAAGACATCGTGTGCGGGGGAACATACTCGCCAGCCCGCCGCGGCGCCAGCCATGAACGAAAACGGGGGCTTCGACGCCCCCGTTCTGCTCCGCGCCGCCTGCGTCATTCGCGCTTGATGAGGATTTCCACCCGGCGATTCTCGGCCCGCCCTTCGCGAGTCTTGTTGTCGGCGACCGGCTGGCTTTCGCCCAATCCCTGCACGCCGACGATGATGCTCGAAGGCACCCCGGCATCAATCAGATAGTTCGCAACGGCATTCGCGCGCCGTTCCGACAGCTTCTGGTTGTAGGCATCGGAACCGACGCTGTCGGTATGCCCGGTGATACTCAGGCGCGTACTGGCCGCCTCGCCTTTCAGGCGTTCGGCGATGCCGTTGAGCTTCTCGCTGTCGGCGGCGTCCACCTTCGACGAATCGAAGGCGAAGTGCAGGTCGCGCACGACAATGGTTTCTTCCTTGACGACGGGAGGCGGCGGCGCGACTTCCTCGACCGGCTGCGGAGGCGGCG
The DNA here is from genome assembly GCF_020405165.1 of Pseudomonas sp. PS1(2021). Taxonomy (NCBI): domain Bacteria; kingdom Pseudomonadati; phylum Pseudomonadota; class Gammaproteobacteria; order Pseudomonadales; family Pseudomonadaceae; genus Pseudomonas; species Pseudomonas sp. PS1(2021). The sequence continues at coordinate 3,530,916 of NZ_CP084484.1, forward strand.
GCGCGACCTGTTCGCCGGCACCGTGCACCCAGCAATAGGCGGCACCGACGCCACCGCCGATCAGGGCGCCCCAGCCGGCCCAGCTGCTGCTTTCGATCGCGCCCAGGCCGGCGCCGGTAACACCACCGACCGCCGCACAGGTCGGCCAGTCGCTTTTCTGCAACCCTGCGCAACCGGTCAGCAAGCCGCTGACCAGAATCAGGGGTAAAGCGGTCCTCGTGATGCTCATTGGAACTCTCCTCGTGGATCGGTTGTAACCGACAAATAGGGAGTAAAGACCCCAGCCGAAAAAAGCGCCAGCACTAGGCCATGCAGGCGCTTCAGGCTAGTCTTGGCGAATCCCAGGAGAGTGTTTTCCCATGAGCGAACCGATTTCTCCCCGCACCCCGCAGCAGGCCCTGGCCGCGTTGCTCGCCCGCTACGCGCCGAAGCGCTTGCTGCTGGTCGGCGCCAGCCGGCTGCCGGCGGTGGAGGCCTTCATCCACAACCATCCCCAGTGCCAACTGGCGCACAGCCCGGCGGCGGCATTGCCCGCCGAACTGGCCGGCCAGCGCTTCGACCTGGCGCTGTTCGTCGATTGCCTGGAACACCTGCCGCAGCGCACCGGTCTGCAGTTGCTCGCGGGCGTGCGCAACCTGAACGCCAGCCGGGTCGCCGTACTGGTCGACCTCGAGGCCAGCGACTGGCAGGAAACCGACTTCTTCGCCCTCGCCATGCAGAACAGCGAACGCTTCCAGCGCGAAGGCCAGACGCTGACCCTGTACACCTACGACCTGTACGAATACAAGCAGGTCCCCGATTGGCTGAACGCCAAGTTCTGGGCCAACCCGGAAAACTTCGGCAAGTACTGGTGGTAACCATGACCCAACCCTCCTGCCCCTGCGGCAGCGGCGACCCGCTCGACGATTGCTGCGGCCGCTATCACCAGGGACATCCCGCGCCTACCGCGGAAGCCCTGATGCGCTCGCGCTACAGCGCCTACGCCCTCGGACTGGTGGACTATCTGCGCGACACCACGCTGCCGGCGCAACAGGCCGGCCTCGATCTCGACGGCATCCGCGCCTGGAGCCACGGCAGCACCTGGCTCGGTCTGGAGGTGGAAAACCACGAGGTGCTCGGCGGCCAGCCGGAGCATGCGCGAGTCACCTTCGTCGCGCGCTGGCACGACGCCGACGGGGAACATGCCCATCGCGAATGTTCCGGCTTCGTCCAGCGCAACGGTCGCTGGTACTTCCTCGATCCGACCGTGGCCCTGAAACTCGGCCGCAACGATCCCTGCCCCTGCGGCGCCGGCGGCAAGCTGAAGAAATGCTGCGGTCCGTGGATCACCTGATGCATTCGCTCGCCAGCTATATCCGCGCCATCCATGCCCTGCCCTCGCCGGTCTCGATAAGCGATGCGCAGGTCGAAGAGCAACAGCGCTGCGAGGACGGCGTCGAGATCCACAGCTGCGAAGCGCTCTACCGTTTCGACAACGGCGTGCGCCTGCGCCAACACTGCGAGCGCGACCTCCTGCCGAGCAGCGGGGCCTGCGAGGAATGCTGGATCGGCTACGAAGTGCTGGATTCCGCCGGGCGGGAAATCAGCCCACGCTACAAGCACTTCGTCAACGCCTGCCAGGAACGCTTCTGGTTGCGCATGCACGCCTGAGATGCTGCGCCAGGCTGCGCGGTTTGGGCGTTGACGAGCGCTCGGGTAGAATGCGCAGCCTTTTCATCCGGGCCCCATCCCCATGCTGCTGACCGTGCTCTACATCATCGCCATCACCGCCGAAGCCATGACCGGTGCGCTGTCGGCCGGCCGGCGCAGCATGGACCTGTTCGGCGTGGTGCTGATCGCCTGCGTCACCGCCCTGGGCGGCGGCTCGGTACGCGACATGCTGCTGGGCCATTACCCGCTGACCTGGGTCCGTCACCCGGAATACCTGGCGCTGACCGCAGTCGCCGCGCTGGTGACAGTGTTCATCGCGCCGCTGATGCGCCACCTGCGCTCGCTGTTCCTGGTACTCGACGCGGTTGGCCTGGTGGCCTTCACCCTGATCGGCTGCCAGGTCAGCCTGGAAATGGGCCACAGCCTGCTGATCGCGGCGATCAGCGGGGTGATCACCGGGGTGTTCGGCGGCATTCTCCGCGACATCCTGTGCAACGACGTACCCTTGATATTCCGCCGCGAACTCTATGCCAGCGTGTCCTTCGCCAGCGCCTGGTGCTACCTGATCTGCGTGGAGCTGGAACTGCCTTCCGAGCAGGCGATGCTGATCACCCTGTTCAGCGGCTTCCTGTTCCGCCTGCTGGCCATCCGCTTCCACTGGGAAATGCCCAAGTTCGTCTACCAGGACGATTTCGACCACTGAAGCAAGCGCCTGCCCCCTGGCCGACGCGTTCCTCCAACCCCTCGCCAGTCCCCGATGCCACGGCCTCGCGACGCGGTTATCCGCCCCACGCCCTGGCTTGTCGCAGGCCACTGCCCGCCTCAGTCCTGCAGGCGCAGGTGGCTGGTGTCCGGAGCCGGAGCCGCTGGCTCGGAGCGTGCCTGGCCCATGTCGCTACCGACCGGGGCGACGCTGAAGCGGCTCAGGTCGAGTTTCGGCGCCTCGGCTTCGGCCTTGGCGTCCTGTAGGTCGGCGCCTACCGGAGCCAGGCCGAAATCCGGCGCATCGACCTCGGCGAACGCCGCCATGTAGCCGTCCCGCGGCGCTACCTGCAAGCGTCCGGCGGGCGCGCTGGTACCAGTAGCGGCGCGGGTCTGCGGGGCCTCCACGGGAGTCGTCTGCGCAGGCGGCGGCGCCATGACCACCTCCTCGACCTCCAGCTCGGCGACCACGGCGATCGCTCCCGCTCGCTCCAGCACGCTGCGGTATTTTTCCGCGGAGGCGGCATCGAGGTTGTTCTTGATCACCACCCGGCGGCCGGAGAACAGCAGTTCGATACGCTGCGCGTCGGCCTGGAACAGCTTGGCCAGGTTGGCCTTGACCACCTCGGGACGGGCGCCGGCGACCAACTGGCCGGAAAAGGCGATTTCAAAGCGGCTCATTGGCATCTCTCCGAGTGAAGGGCCGCTCGGCATGGCGGCCCTGGCGTTTCGTCGAGCGATTGTACCCATCGACAGCCACGCGTGGAGTGACTGGGTCCGGCAAATCGGCCGGCGGGTCCGTTCAGGTTAGCCGAGCCGGTCACGCCAGCCGACGGGAAGACTTGCACGGGCGTACGCGCTTCTCCATGCTCCCCCGACTGCGCTATGGGAAACATATGGACACAGGCCTGTACCTGAAACATCTTTCCTCTATACAACAATAAGTTGCAGCACAATCACTGCTTGTTAAACTGGGGCGTCTCGGGGGGAATAGCATGAATTACCAGGCGCAAATGATAAGAATTATCAGCCTAATAATGGCGTGGGGAGTTCTCTCCCATCTCTCGGGCTGCAGCTGGATGACCGGCAGCTTCGAAGACCCCGACGTCAAGCTGCTGAAGGTGGAAGTGGTCAAGGCACGCTTGCTGGAACAGGAGTTCGTGATGCGCTTCCGCATCGACAACCCCAACGATTTCAGCCTGCCGGTACGCGGCCTGCAGTACGCCGTGCAACTGAACGACATCCAGCTCGCAGAAGGCGAGTCCGGCCAGTGGTTCACGGTTCCCGCCCACGGCCACGAGGTATTCGACGTGCCGGTGCGAACCAATCTCTGGCGCCACATGAAATACATCGTCAAGCTCCTCGAGCGTCCCGAGGAGCCGATCCGCTACCGCCTGCAAGGCGAAGTGAAGACCGGACTGATGTTCGGCCGCAGCGTGCACCTGAGACGAAATGGCGAGATAATTCCCGGCGATTTCATCCCAGAATAGGTCCACCATGAGTCAGGAACCCCACGTACACGGCCCGAACTGCAACCACGACCACGATCATCATCACGATCATGGCCATGGTCATGTCCATGGTCCGCACTGCAACCACAGCCACGAGCCGGTGCGCAATCCGCTCAAGGCCGTAGGCCGCAACGATCCCTGCCCCTGCGGCAGCGAGAAGAAATTCAAGAAGTGCCACGGCGCCTGACCCTTCGCACGCGCCGGCATCCGAAGGCCCGCTGAGCAGCGGGCCTTTTCGTTGGCGCGCCACCAGCCCCGCCGGGGCGTCATGCGCGACAGCGGTTTGCATCGAACCTAGGTTCCTGGCGTAGAGTCTTCCGTTCGTAGCCCATCGACGAGCCGGAGACGCACCGATGATCGACCTGTACTACTGGACCACCCCGAACGGCCACAAGATTACTCTTTTCCTGGAAGAAACCGGCCTGCCCTACGCCATCCATCCGATCAACATCAGCCAGGGCGACCAGTTCCAGGCGGATTTCCTGAAGGTGTCGCCGAACAACAAGATTCCCGCCATCGTCGATCGCCAACCAGCCGACGGCGGCGCTCCCCTGTCGCTGTTCGAGTCCGGCGCCATCCTGCTCTATCTCGCGGAAAAGACCGGACGCTTTCTCGCCAAGGACCTGCGCGCGCGCCAGGAAACCCTGCAGTGGCTGTTCTGGCAGATGGGCGGGCTGGGGCCGATGGCCGGGCAGAACCACCATTTCAACCGCTTCGCCCCGGAGAAGATTCCCTACGCCATCGACCGGTACGTCAAGGAAACCGCGCGCCTGTACGGCGTTCTCGACCAGCGCCTGGCGGACCGCGCCTTCGTCGCCGGCGACGACTACAGCATCGCCGACATGGCCATCTATCCGTGGATCGTCCCGCACCAGTGGCAGGAGCAGGATCTCGCCGACTTCCCGCACCTGCAGCGCTGGTTCGAGAGCATTCGCCAGCGTCCGGCGACGCAACGCGCCTATGCTTTGGTGGAGCGCATCAATCCGCCGAAGTAGCGAGTCCCGAGCCGGCCTGCGGACGTCCTCGCGGACGACCGCAGGCGGAGCTTGCGCAGCCCTGCGCTCCTCACTAACGTAGCGCCTCTCGACGCGACCACTCCCGCAGGAGCCCCCACCCCATGGCCTCGCCAGCCTTCATGCGTTTTCTTCCCCGTTGCGGCGCCGCCGCGGCCTTCGGCACCCTCCTGGGCCTGGCCGGTTGCCAGTCCTGGCTCGACGATCGCTACGCCGACAGCCTGCCGCCGACCTCCGGCGTACAACCGATCAAGGGCCTGGCGCAAAACGTATCGATCCGGCGCAACGCGCTGGGCATGCCACTGATCGAAACCGGCACCTTCCATGACGCGCTGTTCGCCCTGGGCTACGTACACGCCTCCGACCGCCTGAGCCAGATGGTCAGCCTGCGCCTGCTGGCCCAGGGACGGCTGGCCGAGATGGTCGGCCCCGGCGCGCTGGAGATCGACCGTTTCATGCGTACCGTGAACCTGCGCCAGGCTGCGGAGATCCAGTACAGGAACGCCTCGCCGCGCCTGCAACGCTTCTTCGAGGTCTACGCGCGCGGGGTCAACGCCTACCTGTATCGCTATCGCGACAAGCTGCCGATGGACCTGGCCCAGTCCGGCTACCGTCCGGAATACTGGAAGCCCGAGGACTCGGCGCTGGTCTTCGCCCTGCTCAACTTCGGCCTGGCGGTGAACCTGCAGGAAGAAATCGCCTCGCTGACGCTCGCGCAGAAGGTCGGCAGCGACAAGCTGGCCTGGCTGACGCCGACCTATCCCGACGAAAACCTGCCGTTCGACGAGGCGGAAAAGCTCAAGGGCCTGCGCCTGGACGGGCAGGTTCCCGGCCTCGCGGGCGTCGAGGGCGCGGCGCGGCAGGTCGCAGCGCTGAGCATGCTCGGGGTCGCCGCCTCGAACAACTGGGCTATCGCGCCGCAACGCAGCCGCAGCGGCAAGAGCCTGATGGCCAACGACACCCACCTGCCGCTGAGCATGCCGTCGGTGTGGAACTACGTGCAGATCCGCTCGCCCAAGTACCAGGCCGCGGGCGTTTCCATCGCCGGTCTGCCGGGCGTGGTGGCGGGCTTCAACGGCAAGCTGGCCTGGGGCATGACCATGGTCCTGGGCGACAACCAGGATCTCTACCTGGAACAGCTGCGACGCCAGGGCAACCGGCTCTATTACCTGGCCGACGGCAAGTGGCAGCCAACCCGCGAACGCCAGGAAACCTTCTTCATCAAGGGCCAGCGGCCGATCCGCGAGGTCATCCACGAAACCCGCCATGGCCCGCTGCTCAACAGCGCCCTGGGCGAGCGCAAGAACATCCTCCAGCCGCTGCCGCTGAAGAGCGGCTACGGACTGGCCTACCGGAGCATCCAGCAGGAAGCCGACAAGACCCTGGACGGCTTCTTCGACCTGTCGCGGGCCAAGACCATCGAGCAGGCCTTCGACGCCACCCGCGAGATTCGCGCGATGCCGCTGAACATCGTGTTCGCCGACGAAAAGCACATCGGCTGGCAGGTCACCGGACGCTATCCGAACCGCAAGGAAGGTCGTGGCCTGCTGCCCTCCCCTGGCTGGGACAGCCGCTACGACTGGGATGGCTATGCCGACCCGATCCTCCACCCGTCCGACCAGGACCCGCAGCAGGGCTGGCTGGGTACCGCCAACCACCGCACCGTGCAGCCCGGCTACGGCGCCCAGTTGTCCAATTCCTGGTACTACCCGGAGCGCGCCGAGCGCATCGCCCAGCTCGCCGGTGCCAGCAAGAGCCACGACACCCAGAGCATGATCCGCATGCAGTACGACCAGACCTCGCTGTTCGTCGCCAAGCTGCAAGCCATGTTCGACAATCCCGGCATGGCGCTGCCGCTGCGCCAGGCCATCGACGCCTTGCCGGAGGCGCAACGCAGCCGGGCGCGGGAGGCCTACGACCGGCTGATGGCATTCGACGGCAAGCTGACAGCCAGCTCCAGCGACGCCGCGCTGTACGGCGCCTTCCTCCACGAGAGCGCCAGGCAGATATTCCTCGACGAGCTAGGACCGGAGGACGGCCCTGCCTGGAAAGCCTTCGTCGAGACCGCCAACCTCTCCTACTCGGCGCAAGCCGACCACCTGCTCGGGCGCGACGACAGTCCGTTCTGGGACGATACCCGCACTCCGCAGAAGGAGGACAAGCCGGCAATCCTCGCGCGCAGCCTCGCCGCCGCCGTGGAGTTCTGCGAACAGCGACTGGGGAGCGAGCGCAAGGCCTGGCAATGGGGCAAGCTGCACACCTACGAATGGCAGAGCGACAGCTCGAAAATGGCCCCCTACCTGGGCGCCGGCGAGCGCGCCGGACTCGGCGCGATCAAGGGCTATCTCGATCGCGGACCCTATCCGGCCGGCGGCGACCACACCACGCTGGACGTATCGGCCTACGGCTGGGGCCAGGACTTCGACACTTGGCTGATCCCGGCGATGCGGCTGATCGTCGACTTCGGCCAGAGCGAACCGATGATCGGCGTGAACAGCAGCGGCCAATCCGGCAATCCGGCCAGCCCGCACTACGCCGACGGTATCGACGCCTGGCTCAAGGGGCGCTACGTCAGCTTCCCGTTCCAGCCACAGAACCTCGATCGCGTTTACGGCAACAAGCGGCTGACGCTCACTCCCGCTCGCTGAACGGACGGCGCGGAACTTTCCTCCGCGCCGTGGCTCTGAACAGCCGACTTACTCCATGATCATCTTCAGGGCGTCCTTCCGGACGCCCTTCTTTTATCCCCCTCCCGGAAAGCCTCCGTTTTCTCGAAAGCCCGGGCACGGGATCGAACCGATCTCACTCCTCTCCGGCCTCTTCCACGGGCGCCACCAGCGCCCGGTCCAGCCAGTCCGTCGGCAGGCTCTTGCTGGCGCGGGCACCGAGCAGCTTGAGTTGCTCGCTGCGACTGATCAGGTTGCCACGTCCCTCGGTGAGCTTGTTGCGCGCCGCGGCATAAGCCTTGTCCAGTTGCTGCAGGCGCGAACCAACCTCATCGAGGTCCTGGACGAAGAGCACGAACTTGTCATACAGCGAACCGGCACGTTCGGCGATTTCCCGCGCATTCTGGTTCTGCCGCTCCTGGCGCCAGAGGCTGTCGATTACCCGCAGGGTGGCCAGCAGGGTGGTCGGGCTGACGATCACGATATTCTGCGCGAAGGCGTCCTGGAACAGGTTCGGCTCGGCCTGCAGGGCCGTCGAGAAAGCCGCCTCGATCGGCATGAACAGCAGGACGAAGTCGAGGCTGTGCAACCCTTCCAGGCGTCGATAGTCCTTGCCGGAGAGGCCTTTCACATGGTTGCGCAACGACGTTACGTGCTGCTTCAGCGCCTGCTGGCGCAGCAGATCGTCGTCAGCGGCGATGTACTGCTGGTAGGCCGTGAGACTGACCTTGGCATCCACCACCACCTGCTTGTCGCCGGGCAGGCGGATCAGCACGTCCGGCTGGAAGCGTTCGCCCTCGGCACCCTTCAGGCTGACCTGGGTCTCGTATTCCCGACCTTTTTCCAGGCCTGCATGCTCGAGCACCCGCTCCAGCACCAGTTCGCCCCAGTTGCCCTGGGTCTTCTGGCCCTTGAGCGCGCGGGTCAGGTTGGTCGCTTCCTCGCCCAGGCGCAGGTTGAGCTGCTGCAGACGCTCCAGTTCCTTGCTCAGGGAGAAACGCTCGCGCGCTTCCTGCTGGTAGCTTTCCTCCACCCGCTTCTCGAACGCCTGGATGCGCTCCTTCAGTGGATCGAGCATCTGCCCCAGGCGCTGCTGGCTGGTCTCGGCGAAACGCTGTTCGCGCTCGTCGAAGATCTTTCCCGCCAGTTCGGCGAACTGTGCCCGCAACTCGTCGCGGGCCGACTGCAGGTCGGTCAGGCGCTGCTGGTGGCTTTCCTGCTGCTCGCGAAGTTCCGCAGCCAGCGCAGCCCGTTCGGAAGCCAGGCGACGCACTTCCTCTTCCCGGCCCTGGCGCTCGCTGGCCCAACGTGCCTCCGCCTGGGACGCCCGTTGCCGCTCCTCCCCCATCAACTCGGCTTCCCGACGCAGCGCGGCGACCTCGCCGGAGAGCCTGGCATGGCGCTCGCCGAGTTGCTGGTAAGCCTCCCTACTGGTCTCCAACTGCGCATTCAGCCCGTCCTGGGCCAGTTGCGCGGTCGCCAGTCGCTCGCCGAGCAACGCCATCTCGCGCTCCGCCAGGCTGGCCCTTCTCTGTAGCTGCCATGCCAGGCCGGCCAGGGGAATCGCGGCAGCCAGCAGGCCAAGCAACAGGTTCGGTAGATCGACGGGCATGGGGCACTCCAGCGGAAAACGACGCAACACCCGCCTGGCAGGCGCGCGTGCAGCGGATTCTAGGTTCTTGGGAAAAGACCGTCGAGCGAATAGCGCCGCGCCGAACGAGCACTCCGCTTCCGAGCTGTGCGTACCCCATGCGCAGGACATTTCAGATACTTCCATAACGGAAGCCATCGCCCTGCGCCCTTCGCCGCCGGGACATTTCTGCTTCCACGGCATTTTTGTCGCGGCTACAGGGCTTGCCTTGGAGCGTGCGATGTGCTGTCGAGCAAGTGCTTGGGAAATCCACAGATCCTGTGGATAACCCAGTGGAAAAGCCCCTAAAAAACTGCCGAACCCCCGATGGAGTGGGGCTATGGGACAGATTGACGATTTTTTCACCAACTATTTTTATCGTTATTTTTCAATAAGTTACGTTTCAAACATGAAAAATCAAGCGTTTAGAGCCTAACGCTCTCAACCCTTGACAAGCTGCTTTCCATTTGTGCACAAATTTTCGCCGAAGCCTCTTGCCGCCCCATTGCAGGGCAATGCCGTTCGAAATCCTCAGCCACTCTTTCCCTCGGCGCATGCAGGCCAGCCCTGCCCAACCGGCAGGTGGCGGCCTTCAGACGGCGCCCCCGGATCGCTGGCAACCGTGCCCCCCTCCACTCACGCCGGATGCGGCAACTTTCCGTCCACCAGGAACAGCTCCCAGGAGAAGATTTTCGGCGACCCCGGCACATGCGCCGGCTTGAAGGCCACGTAACCGGCCGTGGTTTCGCACAGCCAGGGCGTCAGGTTGCGAGGACGCTTTTCGGTGAAGGCCGCGGGCGTGAACAGGGCGACATTGCAGCCGCGCTCCGGGCAACGCGCCGAACGGTATTCGAATGCCTGCACCCCGGCGCTGCGCATGGCAGTTCCCAGTTCCTGGGGAGCGCGGTAGTCGGCGATGTCGGTCAGCGCAGCCTCGTGATCGGAGAAAGGCGGCGCCTGCAGACGGATTCCCCGCTCCACCTTCCAGCCCGCCTCGAACGAAGCGTGCTCGGACAGAATCCTCCCGCTCGGTGGCGGCACCGCCATGCCACTCCACAGGACGCAACGGTAATACGCGCTTTCGGCCATGGCCGTTTCCAGCTTCAACGCGGCGTAGAACAGGCTTGGCTCGTGGCGACGGCCAAACCGCGACCCCCAGCGCAAGGGCGGATAACGGAACGGGGTCTTCAACAGGTAATGCAATGGCTCGGCATCCGCCGGCACCGGCGGCTTGCTCGACTCGAGCAGTTCCTCGAGCAACGCCTGTTCTTCCAGGGTGTCGACCAATTGCAGGGTCGCCACCTGCTCCTGGCTCTCCACCAACCGCACCAGGCGCCCCTGGAGCGGTCGGATATGCCGCTCACCCTTGCACTGTCGCCAGATCTCGCTCACCTTCCGCCCCTCGCTTCCTGTGGTGTCGGATGCCAGCGTAGCGGCACCGCAGTCTCCATTCAGCCAGGCTTGTCGCCTCTGGCTGCCAGCCTTTTCCGTGACAGGCGTAGGCCCCCGTACAGGCGCGCCGGGTATCAGACCTTGCCGCGGATCGCATCGAGGTATTCCAGCACATGAACCAGGCCCTGCACCTGTCCCATCAGTGCCAGCGGCTCGCCCGCCAGGTGATGGTTGGGAGTGCGCAGGAAGTGGCGCATGTCCTCCTGCTGCCCGCCGAACAGGGCATACAGTGCGCGATAGACTCGCACCAGCAGCAGAGCCAGCTCGCCGGTCTTGCTGTCCACCCGCAGGCCCTGGGTCTTCCAGCGGCTGATGGCGCTGCGATCGACGCCGACGATGCCGGCCAGTTCGAGCTGCGTCAGCCCCAATTGCTCGCGCGCGGCCAGGACGGCCTTGGCCAGGACGGCATCGGCGCTGGGACGTTCCTTGATGAGAGCGCTCATGACGACCTCCTCATGTGTGTTTACAACAAACTATCATTATTTTGCTGAAAACACACCTTGATTCGGTCGAGCCTAGAGAACCACGCGCAAGCATTGACCGGCGTGATAGAGAGAAAAACCCATCTCGTAGGCGCAACTGCGCAGCCTGGCCGCGGGGACGGGCTTCATGTCACTGAACGGCAACGGCAATGTCGCTCGCTCGCCGCTCAGCAAGTAGTCGGCGAACGCCTTGCCCACTACCGTACCGGTGGTCACGCCGCGTCCGTTGTAGCCGGTCACCGCCAGCAAGCCTTCCGCAGGCTCGAACAGGCGCATCAGATGATCGGGGGTGAAGGCGATGCAACCCGTCCAGCTGTACTCCCAGTTGACCTGGCCCAGGTCGGGAAAGTAATGGCTCTGGATTCGATCGGCCCATTGCCGCAGGAACCAGGCGGGCTTGTTCGCGCCATTGCCGAGGCTTCCCAGCAACAGGCGACCCTGGGCATCGCGACGAATGCTGCTGAGCACCGTCCTGGTATCCCAGGAACCCTGGCCGTGAGGCAGGATGCGCTCGGCCGCGGCGCCGTGCAGCGGCGCCGAAGCCACCTGGTAGTAGTAGCCGGGAAAGAAGTGCCGCCTCAGGTTGGTCCACTCGCCCTCGGTATAGGCGTTGGAGGCGATCACCACCTGTTCCGCCAGTACTGCCCCCGCGGCGCTGCGCACCGCCCACAGCGCGCCCTGCCGCTCCAGGGCGAGCACCGGCGAGCGCTGGTACAGTTGCCCACCCCGCTGTACGACGGCGGTAGCCAGTCCACGCGAATAGGCCATGGGATTGAGAGTGCCGGCGCGTCGGTCGAGCAACGCCGCGCTGATTCGCCGGGTGCCGCAGGCCTCGTGGCAAGCCGCGCCGGTCAGCAACTCCAGCGGAGCGCCGCGGCGCGTCCACTGCGCGTGACGGCGTTGCAGATCGGCCACGCCGCTGGCGTTGTGCGACATGTGCAGGGTGCCCTCGCGGCGCAACTGGCAATCGATGCCGAGGCGTTCGATGGTCTCCATCACCAGCGCCGGCGCCCGCCCCAGCACGGCGTTGAGCTTTTCTCCCTGCTCGGCGCCGAGGGTGGCGACCACCTCGTCCGGGGGAATCCAGGTGCCGGCGTTGATCAATCCGACATTACGTCCCGACCCGCCGTGGCCGACCTCGTACGCTTCCAGCACGCACACCGAACGGCCGGCCTCCAGCAGGTGGAGCGCCGCCGAAAGCCCGGTGAAACCGGCGCCGATCACACATACGTCGGCGCGCTGCTCGCCGTTCAGGCTCGCCGCTCCGGACAGGCGAGGCGTAACCACTTCCCACAGACACCGTTGCTGCAAACCGCCCATGCGCGACTCCGCTGCCAGCCTCATTGCCATGCGGCGGGAGCCCGCCGCGCCCCGTTCAATCGAAGGTGATGCCCTGTGCCAGCGGCAGCTCGCGGGAATAGTTGACGGTGTTGGTCTGCCGTCGCATGTAGGCCTTCCAGGCGTCCGAGCCGGACTCGCGGCCGCCGCCGGTCTCTTTCTCGCCGCCGAACGCCCCGCCGATTTCCGCCCCGCTGGTGCCGATGTTGACGTTGGCGATCCCGCAGTCACTGCCCGCCGCGCCCTGGAACAGTTCCGCCTCGCGCAGGTCGGTGGTGAAGATGCACGACGACAGTCCCTGGGGAACCTCGTTGTTCAGGCGCAGGGCCTCGTCGAAATCGCGGTAGCCGACCACGTACAGGATCGGTGCGAAGGTCTCCGTGCGCACCACTTCGGTCTGTCCCGGCATCTCGACGATGGCCGGCGACACGTAGTAGGCATCCGGATAGCGCTCCTGCAATTGCCGCTCGCCGCCGAACACCCGCCCCCCCTGCTCGCGGGCTCGCGCCAGGGCGTCCTGCATGGCCAGGTAGCTGCGTTCGTCGATCAGCGGCCCGACCAGGTTGCCCTCCAGCGGATGACCGATACGGACCCTGGAATAGGCTGCCTTGAGGCGCTCGACTATCTCGTCCTTCACCGACTCATGGGCAATCAACCGGCGCAAGGTGGTGCAGCGCTGCCCGGCGGTGCCCACCGCGCCGAACAGGATGCCGCGCACCGCCAGGTCGAGGTCGGCGCTTGGCGCCAGGATCATCGCGTTGTTGCCGCCCAGTTCGAGGATGCAGCGAGCGAAACGCGCCGCCACCCGCGGCGCCACTTCGCGCCCCATGCGAGTGCTGCCGGTGGCGCTGACCAGGGCGACGCGACGGTCGTCCACCAGCGCTTCGCCGGCCTCGCGGTCGCCGATCAGCAATTGGCTCAGGTGCGCCGGCGCATCGCCGCCGAAGGCCCGCGCGGCACGCTCGAACAGTGCCTGGCAGGCCAGTGCGGTGAGGGGGGTCTTCTCCGAAGGCTTCCAGACCACGGAATTACCGCAGACCAGCGCCAGCGCGGTATTCCACGACCACACCGCGACTGGGAAGTTGAACGCGCTGATCACGCCTACCACGCCCAGCGGGTGCCAGGTCTCGCGCATGTGGTGGCCGGGACGCTCGGATGCGATGGTAAGACCGTACAACTGGCGCGAGAGGCCCACCGCGAAGTCGCAGATATCGATCATTTCCTGGACTTCGCCGAGGCCTTCCTGGGTGATCTTGCCCGCCTCCCAGGACACCAGTTCGCCGAGTTCGGCCTTGTGCCGACGCAATTCCTCGCCGAACAGCCGCACCAGTTCACCACGGCGCGGCGCCGGCACCTGGCGCCAGGCGCGGAACGCCTGTTCGGCGCGCTCGACCTTGGCGGCAACGGCGGCGCGCCCCTCCAGTCGCACCGCAGCCAGGCGACTGCCGTCGATGGGGGTATGCACGGCAAGCTCGCCATCGCGAAAGGCATTGGGGTCGAGGCCGAGACTGCGCAGCAATCCGTCGATCATGTGAGGTTCTCCTGGCTGTTCGTTTCCGCTCGTTTTAGTCGGTTTGCCCGGTAGCAACAAACGACCTTTATTCGCCACGTCATTCCGAGTTTTCATACTGGCTCCGAGCTGTCGCGATCCGCCGTGTTTCCCGTACCATGCACGCCTTCGCCGGCCAGCCCCCGCCTACCCGACATGGACAAGAAAAAGCTGTTGCGCCTGATCACGGAAAAGCTCGCCGCGGACCTGGAAGTCGCCGTCTGCGCCGCGCAGACCGCCCATGAGACGGCAACCCACGAAGAGAACGTCGCCGAGAACAAGTACGACACCCTCGGCCTGGAAGCGGCCTACCTGGCCGCCGGGCAGTCGCGCCGGGTCGAGGAGATCCGCCAGGCGCTGGGCCTGTACCGCAACCTGGTGCTGCGCGATTTCGACGAGGAACAGGGCATCCAGCTCACCGCGCTGGTCACCCTGCTGAACGCCGACGGCAGCCGGCGAACAGTGTTCCTCGGCCCCGAGGCGGCCGGGCTGAAGATCGATTGCGAAGGTCGCGAGGTGTTGGTCATCACGCCTCGCTCGCCACTGGGCCAGAGCCTGATCGGCAGGCACCCGGGCGACGAGACCGGGGCGAAGGACTCCCCCCTTGCGGTGGAAATCCTCGCCGTCGACTGAGGCTACTGCTGCGGCGCACCGCAGGCGCCGCAGAACTTCGCGCCCGCCGCGAGATCGGCGCTGCAGGCGATACAGCGCAGCGGCGCCAGGGCGCCGCCGCAGCCCTGGCAGAATCGTGCCGTCGCCGCATTCGCGGTGCGGCAGGCGGGACAGGCCATTCCCGCCGCGACTGGCGCCGGCGGATAGCCGCCCTGACCGCGGTGATGACCGCCGCCGTGATGACCACCGCCCTGTCCATGATGACGCCCACCCATCAACAACCGTTCGAAGAACCCCATGGCACAACCCTCTCGTCTGGATCTGACGGCTCCCAGTGAAAAGGCTGTAGCCACTACAGGGTCAATGGCGCGGAAACATCGGGAAACTCAAGTCCGCGTCACCACAGCGGCAACGCGTAGCTGACGATCAGCCGGGTCTCGTCGATGTCGTTGCCGAAATCGCTGCGGAAGGTGCCGTTGCGCAACTTGATCCCCAGGTTCTTCAGCGGCCCCGATTGCACCAGGTAGGCGATATCGGTGTCCCGCTCCCATTCCTTGCCGCGCCCACCGCCGTCCAGAAGGTCGATGTGTTCGCCACGCAGGTAGCGGCTCATGAATGTCAGGCCGGGCAGGCCGATGGCGGCGAAGTCGTAGTCGTAGCGCAACTGCCAGGAGCGCTCGTCCTTGTTGGCGAAATCGCCGATCTGCACGAAGTTGACCAGATACGGATCGGTCCCGGCCAGGTAGGCGAAGCCGCTGTCGCCGGACATGCGCTGGTAGCCGAGGCCGAAGGCGTGGCCACCCAGGCGATAGGTGAACAGCGCATTCAGCGCGCGATTGTCGACGCGGCTGCCGCCCTCGTCGGTGGAACGCGCCCAGCGGATGTCGGACTTCAGCGACTGGTCATCGGCGAGCGGCAAGAGGTGCTGCACGCCGAGATAATGCTGACGGTAGAAATCCTCCAGGTTGGCGTAGTGGTAGCTGCTGCTCAAGCGCTCGCTCCAGCGGTAGGTACCGCCGGCGAAGTCGAAGCGGTCGCTGCCGGGGTGCCGGCCCGCCAGTACGTTGCGCTTGTTGCCGCGGGTGATGCCGAGGTCTTCGGCGGTGGTCGAGTCGCGCTGCTTGACCTGGCGCAACTGGCCGAACTGCAGCGCCAGCCCGTCGATCTCGTTCACTTCCAGCAGTCCACCCTGGAAGGTTTGCGGGTGCAGGCGCGTGTCGTTGAACTGCACCACCGGCAGCCTGGGCATCAGGCTGCCGATCTTCAGCGTACTGTGCGAGACCCGTAGCTTGGCGGTCAGGCCCAGGCTGGAATAGTCGTGGGCGGCGCGCCGGTCGCTCGTCGAATACGGCAACAGACCACTACCGGATCGCTCTGGCGAGGAGTCCAGCCTGACGCCCAGCAGGCCCAGCGCATCGACGCCCAGGCCGAAGAGCCCCTCGGTGTAGCCGGACTCGTAGCGCAACAGGAAACCCTGCGCCCACTCCTCCGAATAGGACTGGCTGGCGCCGGGCTGGCGATAGTCGCGATTGAAATAGAAATTGCGCAGTTCGAGGCCGGCCTTGCCGTCGGCGAAAAACTCCGCCTGGGCGAACGACGGCAGCAACGCCAGCCCCGCGGCCAGCATCGGAACGGGAAGAATTTTCATTGTTGTTGTCTCTTCGTCGTCAGTGGATAGACACGGCGCCGCGACCACTCCCTGCCGCGACCGCCGTGGCGGAGCGGATCAGACCCCGGCGAGCATGCCCTCCAGGCGTTGACGCACCAGTTGGCGCGCCTGCTCGACGATGTCCCTGAGCAACTCGGCGCAGGCCGGTTCGTCGTCGATCAGGCCCTGGACCATGCCGGCCGACCAGATCCCCAGGTCGGCATCGCCCTGCTGGTACACCTGGCGACCGCGCTGGCCGCTGACCAGCGCGGCGATATCGGCGTAGCCGGCGCCGCCGCGTGCCTCGATCGCCAGTACTTCCTGGCTGATCGCGTTGCGCGCCACCCGCGCGGTATTGCGCAGGGAACGCATGATCAGGTCGGTGGAACGCTCGTCGGCCGCACGGATCGCCGCCTTCACCGCAGGGTGTATCGGACATTCGCGAGTGGCCAGGAAGCGCGTGCCCATGTTGATCGCGTCGGCGCCCAGCGCCAGCGCCGCGACCAGGCCACGTCCATCGGCGAAACCGCCGGAGGCGATGATCGGCACGCGTAGCCGGTTGGCCGCGGCCGGCAGCAACACCAGGCCGGGGATGTCGTCCTCGCCCGGGTGGCCGGCACACTCGAAGCCGTCGATGGAGACGGCGTCCACGCCCAGTCGCTCGGCCTTGAGCGCATGGCGCACGGCGGTGCACTTGTGGATCACCTTGACGCCGTGTCGACGGAATTCGGCGATGTGCTCGCCGGGGTCGTTGCCGGCGGTTTCGACGACGGGGATTCTCGTCTCGATGATGGCTGCGCGATATTCGGCATAGGGCACCGGCTTCTGCGTCGGCAGCAAGGTCAGGTTGACCCCGAACGGCCGATCGGTCAGCTCGCGGCAGCGGGCAATCTCCGCAGCCAGTGCCTCCGGGCTCGGCTGGGTCAACGCCGACAGCGTCGCCAGGCCACCGGCGTTGGCCACCGCCGCAGCCATCTCGGCACGGCCGACCCACTGCATGCCGCCCTGCATGATCGGGTGTTCGACGCCGAAGGTCTCGGTGAAACGGGTCCTGAACACGCCCATGGATTGCCTCCTCGGTCAGATCGGGTCCCAGGAGAACACGTCCGGGCTGCGCGCCAGGTCCATGAAGCTGCCGCGCAACGCCGGCATGCCGTGCTCGGCGATGCTCTGCGGGGTCCAGCCGTGCTCGCTATGCACACTGCGCAGCGGCCGGCTCTGGCTCATCAGGAAGAGTTCGTGGTGACGCGCGGCGAACACCTGGCCGGTGACCTCGCGGGCGGCGTCGGACGCCAGGTAGACGGCCAGCGGCGCGTTCTTCTCGGGGGTCATGCGCTGCAGCTTGTCGACGCGGGCCTTCTGCTCCGGGGTTGCGGCCGGGATCGAGTCGGTCATCCGGCTCCAGGCGAACGGCGCGATGCAATTCGAACGCACGTTGTAGCGCTGCATATCGAGGGCGATGGATTTGCTCAAGGCGACGATGCCCAGCTTGGCCGCGGAATAATTGGCCTGGCCGAAGTTGCCGATCAGCCCGGAAGTGCTGGTCATGTGTACGAAGGCGCCGGCCTGCTGGGTACGGAAGCGTTCGGCGGCGGCCCGGCTGACGAAGAAGCTGCCGTTGAGATGGACATTGATCACCGACAGCCAGTCGTCGGCGCTCATCTTGTGGAAGATCGCATCGCGCAGGATGCCAGCGTTGTTCACCACGATATCCAGACGCCCGAAACCGTCCATGGCGCATTCGACGATACGCCGCGCGCTGTCCCAGTCGGCGACGCTGTCGGTGTTGATCAGACCTTCGCCGCCTCGCTGGCGGATCAGGCCAAGGGTCTCTTCGGCCGGCGAGGCCGACCCGCCCTCGCCCTGTAGCGATACGCCGATATCGTTGATCACCACCCGTGCCCCGGAATCGGCCAGGGCCAGGGCGATCTCGCGGCCGATGCCGCCGCCCGCGCCGGTAACGATCGCGACCTTGCCTTCATTGAGTCTGCTGCTCATGGGTAATCCTCTTCGTCCCGTGGATGTCGTTCGGTTGCGCTCAGCCCGGCAGGCCGAGGACGCTCTTGGCCAGGATGTTGCGCTGGATTTCGTTGCTGCCGCCGTAGATGGTGGTCGGCCGCGACTGGATGAAGATCCCCGCCGGATGCAACTCGGGGTCTTCGGCGAAGGGCTGCAGCAGGGCCGAATCCTCCCCGGCGACCTCCAGGCCCAGCTCGCTGATGCGCTGGAACAGTTCGGACTGGAAGATCTTCAGCATGGATACCTCCGGGCCGAGGCTCTCCCCACGCCGCAGGCGTTCGGCGAAACGCTCGTAGAGCGCCTTGTGGCTGTCCAGGTCCATGCTCAGCGCGGCGAAGCGGCGCACGAACAGAGGGTCGTGCCACAGTCCCAGGTGCCGGGCCAGGCGCTCCAGGCGCTGGAGAGCGAAGGTGGACTGCTTGGGCGAACCGAGGAAGATCCGCTCGAAACCGAGCAGCGCCTTGGCCATGCTCCAACCCTGGTTGATTCCGCCGACCAGGCTGTCGTAGGGCACCCGCACGTCGTTGAAAAACACTTCGCAGAACTCGCCGTGCAGCTCCAGGTTGAGGATCGGCCGCACCTCGATGCCCGGGCTGTCCATCGGCACCAGCAGGAAGCTGATGCCGTGCTGCGCCTTGGCGCTGCGCTCGGTGCGGACCAGCAGGAAGATCCAGTTGGCCTCCGAGCCCATGGTGGTCCAGGTCTTCTGTCCGTTGATCACCCACTCGCCGTTTTCCAGGCGCGCCTCGGTGCGCAGGCTGGCCAGGTCGGAGCCGGCGTTGGGCTCGCTGTAGCCCTGGCACCAGATGTCTTCGCCGCTGAGAATGCGCGGCAGGAAGCGCGCCCGTTGCGCCTCGTCGCCATAGCGGATCAACAATGGGCCGAGCATGGTCACGCCGCTGTCGGGCAGGCGCGCGCAGCCGTACTCCTCCATTTCCTCCATCATGATCAGTTGCTTGCCGGCGCTCAGCCCCATGCCGCCGTACTCCCTGGGCCAGCCGGGACACAGCCAGCCCTGGCGCGACAACAGCAGGTACCACTCGCGGGTTTCCTCGCGCCCCAGGCGACGGGGCGGATTGCGGATGCGCTGCGGATAGTTGGCGGCGATCCACTCACGGACCATCAGGCGAAAGGCGTTGTCGTCGAGACTGTCGTAGTCGGTCATCTCAGTTTCCTCTGAATACGGGGGGACGCTTGGCGAGAAAGGCCGCCTTGCCCTCGGCGTGGTCGGCGCTGAGGAACAACTGGCTCTGCAACTCGCCCTCCCGCTCCAGCAATAGGTCAAGGCCCTCGGCGAGCAACGCCTTGGTCATCGCCAGGGGCAACGGCGCCTGCTGCTCCACCCGCCCGGCCAGTTCCAGCGCCATCGCCAAGGCGCCGCCAGCGGCGCAGAGGCGGTCGGCCAGGCCGATGCGCAGTGCCTCCTCGGCCTCTACCACCTGGCCGAACATCAGGATCTGCCGTGCCCGCCCCCAACCGATGCGCGCCGGCAAGGTATGCAACTGGCCAAGGTCGGCGAGCAGCCCGACCTTGCCGAAGCCGGCGGCGAAGCGGGCGCCGGCGCCGCAAACGATGCTGTCGCAGGCCAGCGCCACGGACAGCCCGGCTCCCACCGCCCAGCCCTCGACCGCGGCGATCAGCGGCTTGCCCATGCGCACCATCTGCCGCACCAGCCGCGCGTTGTCCTGCATTCGCGCCCTGCCGGCGGCCAACTCGGTCACCCGCATGTCGCCCAGGTCGCCGCCGGCGCAGAACACCTCTTCGCCACCGGTCAGCAGCACGCTGCGGATCGATGGGTCGCATTCGGCCGCCTCCAGGGCACGCAGCAATTCCATGCGCAGCGCCGGCGACAGTGCGTTGCGCCGGGCCGGGTTGTCGAAGCGCAGCAGGCGCACCGTGCCGCGCGTTTCCTGCAACAAACCGCTCATCAGGCCACCTCCCGCTGTAGCAGCGCGGCGTAGCGCGCCTTGTGGAACGCCAGCGAGCCGTGGGCATTGAGCAGTACCATGGCGCGGCGCAGGAACAGGCCGATGTCCGCCTCGTCGGTGTAGCCGATGCCGCCGTGCAACTGGATGGCCTGGCGGGTCACCAGCAGAGCCGCTTCCGAGGCCCGTACCCGTGCGCTGGAAACCTGCCGCTGGCGCTCGCTTTCCGACGCCCCGGCATCGATCGCGGCGGCGGCCTGCTCGACCATGGCGCGCGACAGTTCGATCTGGATCCTCAGGTCGACCATGCGGTGCTGCAGCGCCTGGAAACTGCCGATCTCGCGGCCGAACTGGCGACGTACCTTGAGGTACTCCAGGGTTCGCTCGAAGGCGCCATCCATCAGTCCGACCAGATAGGCCGCGCAGGCCAGCGCTGCCTCGTCCAGAACCTGTTCCGCCACCTCGCCGGACAACCACCGTGCCGGCGCATCGCGGAAACGCAGGCGCGCCAGGTGAGCGCCATCCTGGGTCGCCTCGCAGAGCAGTTCCACGCCACCGGCATCGCGCTCGACCAGCGCCAGGCCCTGCTCGCAGGCCACCAGCCAGGCATCGGCGGCGCCAGCCAGATGTACGTGAGCGACTTCGCCGTGCAGCCGCCCTTCCTGCATACGAGGGCGCCGCCGCCCATCGCGGTAGGCGATGCCCGCCGGCAGGACCAGCCGCTCAGCGGCCAGCAACGCAACGCGCTCGTCTTCCGGCAGCAACGGCGCCACCAGCCCGGCCTCGATCAGCGGCTCGGGCAGCAGGCCGCGCCCCAGCGCCTCCAGCAACGCCGCGTATTCGCTCATGCCCAGGCCGCTGCCGCCCAACGCTTCATCCAGGCGCAGCGCCGGCCAGCCCATGGCGCAGACCTCGCGCCAGGCCTGGCGGTCCACCCCGCTACCGGTGAAACGACCGCGGCGCACGCGGCTCAGGTCGCCGTCGCGCGGCACCAGCGAAGCCGCGCTGTCGCGGATCATCCGCAGACGCTGCTCGCGCTCGCCGGCCCACTCGTCTTGCTCACTCATCTGTTCGCCCTCCTGTCGATACGCCGTCCGCCCGTCCGTCATCTGCACGGGAGGCGCCGGCTTGTCCGCGCGGAGCGACCGCGCAGGCCGTGGTCCGGACGCGCGACGGATGGCTCCGCTGCCGCGCCGCCGGAACTCCGCTACGGCTTAGCCGCGCGGTACCTGAAGCTGCCCGAGGCCATGGCGATGACCTCGCCGTCCTCGTTGCAGATTTCCGCCGTGCAGAAGCAGATCGTGCGGGTCCGTCGCACCACCCTGCCAACCGCACGAAGCTCGCCGCGGGCGCTACCCATGAAGTGGGTAGCCATGTCGATGGTCACCATCGAGCAGTCCGGCAGGCAGGCACGGATCGCCTGGGCCATGGCGGCGTCCAGCACCGACATCAACACCCCGCCGTGGAACTGTTGCAGGTAGTTCATCAGTTCCGGGCGATGCCCCAGGCGCACCCGCGCCACCCCGTCGGCATCGGTCCAGCGCTCGAGGCCGATGAACTCCTGGAAGCTGGCGGGCCGCTGCTCCGCCGCTGGCTGTCGTGGAAAAGAACTCATGGATGTGCACTCCTTCCGCAGGATCAGGCCTTGGCCGCGCGCCGCTCGGCGGTATCCACGGCACTGCCCGGCGCTTGCCGTCGGGAAGCGCTCTCGGCATCGCGGGACTCGCGGTTCGGGTCGTAGAGCCGGTCCGCAATGAACAGCGCCGGGATCAGTCCGGTGAGCACGTAGGTGATGCCCATCACCAGGAAACCCGCGCCGATCGACACGTGGGTGGCCAGCAGGCCGATGCCGGCGGGCGCCACCGCCGCGCCGATACGCCCCAGGTTGTAGGCGGTGCCCACTGCCGAGCCGCGGACGCGGGTGGAGAAGCTCTCGGTCATGTAGGTGGCCAGCACCCCGACCGGAACGCCGTAGATGAAGCCGAAGGTGATGAGGATCCAGAGGATGTTGGAGGGCGAGTGGTAGAACACGATCAACGGCATGAAAGCGGCACTGCCGATGGCCCCGGCGGCGAAGGTCAGGCGCCGACCGAAGAGATCGGCGCAGACGCCGGCGGCGACCTTGCCGAGGATCATCGCACTGTAGGTGCCGACCATGTAGCCGGTCATCGACTTGAAGTTCATCCCCAACTCGCTCTCCAGGTAGGACGGCATCCAGTTGTTGGTGCCGTAGTAGCCGAACAGCAGGAAGCAGGAGGTGAGGCTCCAGAGCAGGAACATGCCGCGCGTTTCCGGATCGCCCAGCATCCGTCCCAGCGGGCCGGCGCCGCCAGCCTCGGCGTGGCTCTGCGGAGCCGCGCCGGGACGCTGGCGCCCGGCCTGGGCCGCGAGCCAGGACGGCGACTCCGGCACCCAGGGCCGCAGGGCCAGGCAGACCAGCGCCGGCGCCACGGCGGTGAAGAACAAGGTGCGCCAGCCGAACTCGGGGATGATCTGCCCCGCCAGCAGGGTCGCCACCAGGTAGCCCACGGTCCAGCCGGCCTGCATGGCGGCGAGGATGGTGGTGCGGTACTTGGTTCCGACGCACTCGGACATCAGGATGTTGCAGGCGACGAACAGCGAGCCGAGGCCGAGCGAGGCGACGAAGCGGATCAGCGCGAACTGCCAGTAGTTCTGGGTCAGCCCCAGCAACGCGGTACCGATGGAGAACAGCACGATGGTCCAGGTCACCACTCGCACCCGGCCGAAGCGGTCGCAGCACCAGCCGCCATAGATACCGCCGACGGCCATGCCGGCGAGAGTCAGGCTGCCGAGGGAGCCGGCTTCGAAGTTGCTCAGGCCGAATTCGGCCTTCAGGCTGTTGAGGCTGTAGGCCAGGAACATCAGGTCGACGCCGTCGGCGAGCAGGCCGAGGAAGCAGAAGACGAAGGCGATCAGCATGGTGCGCCGGGAGATGGCCGGCGCCGGGTTCGGGGAAAGCGCGGTTGCATTCATTATTCTTGTTCTCGCAAGCAGGATTTCGGTTGATCTTCACGGCAGCCCGACGGTCGTTCCCTCGCGCCACCGCCCTTCGCTTCAGTCCGGCCGCTCTGGCGGCGGACCTACCCGGCCGTTGTCCAGCACCACCACATCGCGCTCGACGACGCGAGTGCGGAACGAGCCGTCGCTCCACATCTCGGTACGCAAGGTCTCGCCGGGAAACACCGGAGCCGAGAAACGCACCTGCAGATGTCCCAGTTGCTCCGCGCGGTAGTCGGCGAGCCCGCGCAACACCGCGTGGAATGCCACGCCGAGGGTGCACAGGCCATGCAGGATCGGCCGCGGGAAGCCGGCCCGCAGCGCTGCCGCGGGCTCCGCGTGGAGCGGGTTGTCGTCGCCGTTGAGGCGGTAGTACAGGGCCTGCTCCGGACGGGTCTGCAGGTCGAGTCGCAGGTCGGGCGTCCGTTCAGGCAAGCGATGCGGCATTTCCGGCACCTGCCGGGAACCACCGAAGCCGCCGTCGCCACGAAGGAAGGTGGTGCTGCGGGCGACAGCCAGCACCTCGCCGCTGAGCGCGTCGCTGAGCACCTTCTCGCTGTAGAGCAGCGCGCCCTTGTCGGCGCCCTTGTCTACCAGACCGGTGACCCGGGTCCGACCGATCACCTCGCCTTCCGCCGGCAACGGCCGCCGCCACTCCAGGCGCTGCTCGCCGTGAACCAGGCGCAGCGCGTCCACGCCAGTCGCCGGATTGCCCAGCCAGAAGCCCGGATGACCGAGCACCAGGGCCATGCACGGCAATGCCTGGAGATCGCGGCACGGATCGACGTAGACCAGTTGGCGCTCGTCCAGCGGGTCGCCGCCCAGACCGAGGGTCAATGCGTAGAAGGCGCTGTCGCGCCGGCTGTAGCGCTGGCGTACTTCGGGGATCGGGTAGTTCAGGAGTACCTCAGGATCGAGCGCCATCGGCCACCTCCTCGACTTCCAACACCGCATCCACCGCCCAGGCGCCCTGGCCCTCCGGCAAGGCGATGACCGGGTTGAGGTCCACCGAGCGCAAGCGCTCTCCCGCCTCCCAGGCGAACCGCGAGAGATTCGACAGCAGCCGTGCCAGCGCCGCGACGTCGGCCCGCGGCCGGCCACGCGCGCCGAACAGGAGCGGCGCGCCTCTGATGCTACGGATCATCGCCTCGGCTTCGTCGACCTCGAACGGGCAGCGGCGGAACACCACGTCCTGCAGCACTTCGACGAAGATCCCGCCCAGGCCGAACAACGCCACCGGGCCGAACAGCGGATCGCGCTGGATCCCCATGAAGCACTCCACCCCGCCCTGCAGTTGGCGCGCCACCAGGACGCCATCGAGACGCGCCTGCGGCGCCTTCTCGGCGGCCCGGCGCAGGAGCAGTTGGAAACCGGCGCGTACCGCGTCCGCATCGCTTACGCCAAGCAGCACGCCGCCGATTTCCGACTTGTGCTGGATGTCCGCCGAGGCGAGCTTCAGCACCACCGGGTATCCGATGCCCTCGGCGAAGGCAACCGCCTCTTCGGCACTGCCCAGCACCGCCTCGGCGGCGGACTCGATACCGGCGCGCGCCAGCAGGCGCTTGGCCTCGGCTTCGCCGGGCGTGGAGGCGGGCAACTGTAGCCCGCCGGCAGGCCGGCGCAGGCGCAACGGCCGGGCGAAGGCTTCGCCGAGCCGCCCCATGGCCTGGATCGCCACTACCGCCCGGGTGGGGTCTTCGAACAGTGCGAAGCCGGCCTCCTCGTAGGGTGCCAGCTCCTCCCCCTCGCCCATCACCGAGACCACGAACAGACGCTCGGGATGAGCCTCCTTGATCCGCCGGAACTGCTCGGCCAGACGCGCGCCGATGGAGGCGGCGGTGCCGGCCTGGGTGAAGAAGGCGAGCAGCGAACGGTAGCCACCGTCGACCACCATCGACTCGGTAAAGTCGCGCACCAGCGTCAGGTCGTTCAGGGCCTGCGCGGTGCAGTCCACCGGGTTGATCGGCGAAGCGAAGGACAGCCGTGCCTTCAGCCGCTCCTGGGCCATGTCCGGCATCGGCGGCATCGGCAGGCCGACTTCCTCGGCGACATCGCTGACGATGATCCCGGCGCCGCCGCTGACGGTGATCATGCCGAGGCTGTTGCCCACCGGATAGATACGCCGGGTGGCGAGGTAGGCGATGTCCATCAGTTCCTCGGTGGTCCTGGCGCGGATCACCGCATAGTCGCCCAGCACGGCGTCCAGCACCTTGTCGTCGCCGGCCAGCGAAGCGGTGTGGGACAGCGCCGCGCGGCTACCCAGGGCGCTGCGCCCGACCTTGTGCAGGATCACCGGCTTGCCGGCGCGATGCGCGGCCTCCAGGGCGGCGAGGAAGCTGTCGACGTTGCGGATGGATTCGGCGTAGGCCATCACCACGTCGATCTCCGGCGACTCCACCAGCCAGCCGATGCTGTCGCCCAGGGTGACGTCGGCCTCGTTACCGGTGGCCACGCAGATAGGGGTTCCCAGGCGGCACTGGCGCGCCATGCCGAGCAGGTGCGCGCCGTAGGCGCCGGACTGGGTGGCGATGCCTACCCGGCCGGGCAGCGGTACGCCACGTTCCAGGCTGGTGGAGAAGAACGCGTAGTAACCGAGGTTACTGTTGAACGCGCCCAGCGCATTCGGACCGAGCAGACGCATACCGTACTCGCGGGCAGCGGCTACCACCGCATCCTGCATCGCCGCGCCGGCCTCGCCGACCTCGCTGAATCCGGAAGAGAACACGATGGCACTGCGCGCCCCCTGGCGGCCCAGTGCCCGGACGGTCTCCAGCACCTGAGGCGCAGGCACCGCGACAATGGCCGCGTCCGGTGCCTGCGGCAGCTCCGCGACGCTGGCGAAGGCCGGTAGCCCCTGGATTTCAGCACGGTTCGGATTGACCGGGAGGATTTGCCCGGCATAGCCATGGCGCAGCATGTAGGCGATGGGTCGGCCACCGATGCGGGTCGGGTCGCTGGAAGCGCCGATCACCGCGACCGAGCGTGGTTCGATCAATGGAGTAAGACTGGCGAAACGGGGAGCGTCGATGAGCTGTTGCGAGTGGTTCGCTGACATGGGTTCACCTGATCCGTTTGTCTGTGGCCGGCACGACAACCTTCTCGCGGGCGAGCGCGCCCGCGGGACGCCGCCACGGCAGCGCCCGGAAGGCCTGTCGGCCAGGGGTCTAGAGCGTGTCGCCGGTACCGAGCAACGCGGTTACCTGGCTGGACAGCGTGCCGCCGTTGCCGTGCAGCAACGCCACGTCGGCCTTGGCCAACTGCCGCTCGCCGGCCTGGCGGCGGAGCTGGGTCACCGCCTCGATGATCAGGAACATCCCGTACATCCCCGGATGCACGCAGGACAGCCCGCCACCGTTGGTGTTCACCGCCAACTCGCCGCCGGGCGCGATGCGTCCGCCCTGGACGAATGGGCCGCCCTCGCCCTTGGCGCAGAATCCCAGGTCCTCGAGGAACAGCAGGGTGTTGATGGTAAAGGCGTCGTAGAGCATCACCAGGTCGATGTCGGCGTGCCGCACACCGGCCATCTGCATGGCTCGCGGAGCGCTTTCCGAGGCCGCCGTCACGGTGAGGTCGGGCATCGACACGATCGAGCGATGCCACTGCGCTCCGGCCGCGCCAAGGAAGTACACCGGCGCATTGGGCAAGTCGCGGGCGCGCTCGGCGCGCACTACCACGCAGGCGCCGCCGCCGTCGGTGACCAGGCAGCAGTCGGCGGCGCTCAGCGGGTCGCTGACCATCCGCGCGGCAAGGACGTCATCGACGCTCAACGGTCCGCGGGCGAACGCCTCGGGATTCAGGTTGGCCCATTGCCGGGCAGAGACCGCCACCTCGGCGAGCTGCTCGCGTGTGGTGCCGTACTGGTGCATGTGCCGGCTGGCCGCCAGGGCATAGGCGGTGATCGGGTGGCGCGGCTTGTAGGGCGTCTCGTGCCATTGTGGCTCGCTCATCGATACCAGGCGGCCGCCGGCGGTTCGCTGGTTGGAGCCGTAGCAGATCAGCGCAGCGTCGCAGAGACCGGCCTCCAGTGCCAAAGTGGCCTGCAGCAGGTGCAGCTCGAAACTGGAGCCGCCAATATTGGTGCCATCCACGAATTTTGAGCGGATGCCGAGGTATTCGGCGACCGACAAGGTGGGAAAGGCATGGGAGCTGGTGGCGGCGAAGATCGCGTCGATGTCGGAAAGCTTCAGGCCGGCATCGGCAATGGCCTTGAGCGACGCCTGGCCGAGCAGTTCGATGGCGCTGTAGCCCGGCGCCTCGCCGACGCCGGCGCTACCGATGCCGACGATGGCGGTCTTGCCACGGATGGCCGCGCTCATGGTCGTCCCTCCTGGTGGGGAACGAACACCACGACATTGGCACCATCCTGCTCGACGATGCGCGCCTGCACACGGGTGCCGATCGGCAGGCTCTGGTGCCCGTCGATCCGCGACATCATGCGCACGCCCTCGTCCAGGTCGACCAGCGCGACATTGTGATTGCCGCCGCGGGAGCGATTGACAGTGATCGCGTAGAGCGTACCCAGGCCGCTGGCGGGAACCCACTCGAGATCAGTCTCGCCGCTACCCGGCACCAACTGTCGCGGGTAGAACACATGGCGACCGCTGGAACGGCTGCGCTGCAACATGAAACGGCCCTGGGCGAGAAACGCAAGGTACTGCGCCTCAGGTCCCGGAGTACTGCCATCGGGAAGATCTGCCACGAGGTTTCTCCTTTGTTCTTGTCGACCTTTGCTGCAAAGTGCATCGCGCTGGACGCCGAACCGGATACTGCTTCCGCCCCCGGTTGTACGTTCCGGAAGGCCAGAATATATTCACTATCGTGAATGTCAATCACACTACTGAATGAAAAGAGGAAAAATGACCAAGGACGCCACAACCAAAGGCACCAGCAGCAAAGATGTCGGCGCGGTAGTGAACGCCATTCAGATACTTCGCCACCTGGCCCACGCCGACGGACCGCAAGGCGTGGCCGCCATCGCTCGCGCCACCGGTATCAGCCCGAGCAGCGCCTTCAATATCCTGCGCACCCTGAGCAACGAACGACTGACCTCCTTCGACGATGCGGGCAAGACCTACCAACTGGGCCTTGGCCTGTCGGAACTAGCCGTAGGATTCGTCGGACGCAGCTATGCCGACCTGATCCAGCCAGAGCTGGAGCGACTAAGCCTTGCCCACCACATCCTCATCGCCCTGTGGCAAGTCACCGACGATGCGCACATCCGCGTCATCGCCCTTGCCGCGCCGCCCGTCGCCCACGTCAACGTCGCCGTCGGCACGCGCCTGCCGGAACTGGTCGGCGCCGCCGGGCGTTGCATTGCCGGCCTGCGCGAACTGCCGGAGGACGAACTGCGCCGCCGACTGACCCGCGTGCGCTGGGAAAATCCGCCGAGCTTCGAGCGCTACCAGGCCGAAGCGACCGAGGCCGTCGAGCGCGGCTGGGCTATCGACCAGGAACACCTTTACCGCGGCGTGAGCATGGTCGCCAGCGCCATCACCGACCGCGACGGACAACCGCGCTTCGCCATCTCCGCGATCGGCATCAGCGCCCAGCACCAGCCCGACGACCTGGAACGGATCGGCACCAGCCTGCGGGATACCGCGCGCTTCGTGAGCCGCGCGCTATTTCCCCAGGGCGAGGCACTGAAGGGGAAATCCTGAAATGACATTCAACCCACTGAACGATTAGCCGGCCCGCCGTTATCGACCCGCGACGTCGGTACCACCTTTCAACCCGAGGACCGGCAGATAACGGAGGAAGCGCCAGAATCGCTTCAGCGTCACCCGGTCCCACGCCCGCAGCGGCACCGAGCGGAACAGCTGCCAGGCATATCGCCCATCCTGGACAACAGCCTTCTTCAGCGCCTTGTTCAGGATCAGTTGCCGGGCCCGGCGATAATTCGGGTGAGCCCGATAAGGCTCGATGGCTTGCATATCCGCCTCGTAATTGAGCTTGTACCTGCCGGACAGACCGCTTCCATGCCGACGATAACGCCCCATGTAGGCCGGTAGTCGATGAATTTCATAGCCCTGCGCCGCGATCCTGAGGGTGATCTGGAAATCCTGCACGCGAATCGACGGGTCGAAGAAATCCGCCCGCTTCATCGCGTCCATGCGGATTTCGGTGAACGTGACCGAGCGTTTCGCTAATACGTGACCGGTGCTTCCGCCCCGGTTGCGCGGGTTGTGGATTGTAATCGCATCGGTCACGATGCGGTTTGCTCCTCAGCTTTTTTCCGGCGCAGTGACTCGCCCTTCAACGTCAGTCGGTAAGCGCTGTGCACCAGGCGGTCAAGGATGGCGTCGGCCAGGGTCGGGTCGTTGATCCAGCCATGCCAGTGTTCGATTGGTAACTGGCTGGCCAGGATGGTGGAGCGGTTGCCGGCACGGTCGTCGATCACTTCCAGCAGGTCGTGCCGGGCACCTTCTTCCAGCGGGGCCAGCGCCCAATCGTCCAGCACCAAGACATCGACCTTGGCCAGCTGTTGCAGGGTACGGCCGAAGCTGCCGTCGCCATGAGCGATGCGCAGTTGCTCCAACAGGCGCGGGGTGCGCAGGTACAGAGTGCTGTAGCCCTGGCGGCAGGCCTGGTTGCCCAGGGCGCAGGCCAGCCAGGTCTTGCCGGCGCCGGTCGCGCCGGTCAGCAGCAGGTTGTGCTGCTGGCGGATCCAGTCGCCGCCTGCCAGGCTGGCGATCAGGCGCTCATCCAGGCCGCGGCCAGGGCGGCGGTCGAGGTCTTCCAGGCAGGCGTTGGCATATTTGAGCTTGGCCTTCTTGCGCAGCCGTACCAGGCGCTGGTTGTCACGCCAGGCCAGTTCGCGGTCGAGCAGCAGGCCGAGGCGCTCATCGAAGCTCAGGCTGTGGCTGGCCGGCAGCGTCCATTGCTCTTCCAGGGCGCGGGCCATGCCGTCCAGGCGTAGCTGGTGCAGTTGATTCAGGGTGTGTTGCAGCATCATCGAACAGCTCCTGTTGCGGGGGTGGTAGTAGTCGGCGCCACGGACGTTCTCGTGGTCGCTGGGTAAGCTCGTTTCGGCGGTGCGCGTGGGCAGCGGCTGCTGATCCAGGCCTTGCTGGAGCAGGTTGCGCACGCTGCGCCCGGTGAAGGCGCGCAGCTGGACGGCCCGTTCGGCGGCGGCTTCCAAGCGTGCATTGCCGTAGCGACGAGCCAGCGAGAGCAGGCCGAGACAGGCGCGGTAGCCCATCTCCGGATGCGGCTTGTGGGTCAGCTGGTGATCGATCAGTTGGCGCGTGTAGGGGCCGATCCGCGCGCCCCAGTCGAGCAGGCGTTGCGGCGTCCATTCGCGATGGGCCTGGTGTGCGGCGGGCATGTGTTCGCGCTGGGTGCTGTAGGCGCCGCGACGGCCCAGCAGCACATGGCTGGCCACGCGCCGGTTGCCATGCAGCACTTCCAGGGTGTGCGCTGTCAGCCGCACCTCGACGCTCTGCCGGGCCAGGGCGGAGGGCACGCTGTAGAAGCTGCCATTGACCTCGATGTGGTAGTCGATGTTGACCTTGCAGCGCTTGAAGCTGGCGACCTCGTAGGGATGTACCGGCAGCGCTCGCAAGGCCGGGCGATCCAGGCGCTCGAACCAGTCGCGCCGGCAGCCATCGAGGCGCTTGAACGGGCGTCGATTCAGCTCCTCCAGCAGCTCGGCGATGGCCTGGTTAAGCGCATGCAGGCTGAAGAACTGCCGGTGGCGCAGTCGCGCCATGATCCAGCGCTCGACCACCTGCACCGCCACCTCGGCCTTGGCCTTGTCCTGGGGTTTGCGTGGCCGGGCCGGCAGGATCACCGTCTGGTAATGCCGCGCACACTCCAGCGTTGCCCGGTTCAGACCCGGCTCGTAGCGATCTGGCTGGGCGACCAGGGCGCGCGGATTGTCCGGCACAACCATCTCCGGCACACCGCCAAAGTAGGTCAGTGCCTGGCCCAGCGAAGTCAGCCAGTCCACCTGGGTTTCGCCCGGCGTCGCGCAGGCATAGGTGTAATTCGAGGCGCCCAGGGCGGCGACGAAGATATGCGCCCGGCGGACTTCGCCGGTGGCCGGGTCGACCACCGGCAGCGTCGGCCCTGCATAGTCGATGAACAGCTTCTCGCCCGCGCGGTGCACCTGGCGCATCGAACGTTTGAGCGTCTGGGCGTAGCGCCGGTAGTGCTCGACGAACTGGGTGTAGCGGTAGGTCGGCTGGCCCGCATGCGCGGCGAGATATTCCTCCCACAGCAGCTGCAAGGTCACGCCCTTGCGCCGCAGCTCGCGGTGGATGCTCAGCACGTCGGGTGGCACCCGCTCACCGCGCGGCTTGTTTGTCGGCGCCGACGCAAACAAGGCGGCCGCCAGTGCGGCCTCGTCCATGGCCGCCAGCGCCGGCCAGTCCAGTCCGGCCACGCGCGCCGCCGTGACGTATTTGCTGACCACGCCTTTGGACAACTGCAAGGCGCGGGCGATCTTCTCGTGGGACAAACCGGCCTCGAACTTGAGGCGCAGACATTCTTTGATGTTTCGCATGGCTACTCGCGGCGCCGCCATCTTCCCCTCCCGAAATCGGGCGAGGGTGACGGCGCATCAGGTCATGCGCAACGAGAGGGAAGGCTTTCGCTAAGCCGTGACCGGCGATTTCGGTAAGCCGTGACCGCCGGTTTCGGAACGGGCGGAAAATCGGTCACGTTGCTACCGAAATGAGCGGTCACGCGTTAGCGAAATGACCGGTCACGATCTACCGAAACGGCCGGTCACGATGCTCCGAAATCCGCACGTCCATGCGGTAGAGCGCCGTAAGCGGCATGACCACCAGGGTCTCGGCCAATGCTGCATCGAACCCCCAACGCTCCACACAACCCTCGCTGAAACCGTCTCGCGCCACTTCGTTACCGGCACTGTCGATACAGATATTGAAACCGCCCACGCACCCGACCTCGGGGTGCGCAAGCAAGTAGTCGACGCGCGTGTCGAGCGCTCCAGGCAGGACAATGTCGTCGAGGTCGGGAGTCATCACGAACTCCCCCCGCGCATGACGCAAACCGTGATTGAGCGCATCGCTCACCCCTCGGTTAGCCTGGCGGTAGAGCTGGAAACCGTGACGCTCGCGGAGCATGGCGAGACGCTCATAGGTGTCGTCCGTGGATCCGTCATCCACCACGATCAACTCGAGATTGGGATAGCCCTGCGCGTAGATGCTGGCAATCGCCTCGTCCAGATACTTCGAGATATTGAAACAGGCGCAAACGACGGAAACGAGCGGTCGCATTTCTTCCTCCCCAGCCCCGGCTCCGGGACTCGGCACAAACCGATAACCTGGCTGTCCGCTGGAAGGAAACCGTGCCATGCAGCTCGGCCACACATCCGCGGCGCCTTCAAGCGCCGGGATACTAAGAAGAACCGCCCCGACCATCGAAACCGGCAGGTCGCCCGACCCGGCGCTCGAAGGACAGAAAATCGGAAGCAATGGAGAAATGCGCGCTCAGCGCACCCACGAAACCCAGACAGAGCGGGACGACCGCCCAGAGGAGAAGGAAGGACAGAACGAAGGAAGGGCCCGCAGCATTCCTAGGAGAACTGCACGACCTGGCCAATACCCGAAACCATGGCACGGCTTTCTCGCCCGCCCCGCAGAGGGGACGCCCGAACGCTCGCCAGAAAAGACAAAGCCCCTGGAACGCCAGGCATTCCAGGGGCTTTGCTCATATGTAATGGCGGAGAGATAGGGATTTGAACCCTAGGAGCCATTGCTGACTCAACGGATTTCGAATCCGTCCCGTTCGACCACTCCGGCATCTCTCCGTGCGGCGCGCATGATACCAGCTTGTACGAAGAACGCGAAGCTTTCTTGAAGATTTTTTCGCGTTCTTTCAGATGGTTGCGCGCATTTTGAGGTTAAAGCGGCACGCCCAGGCGCTTGGCTACCTCTTCGTAGGCTTCGATCACATCGCCGAGGCCCTGGCGGAAGCGGTCCTTGTCCATCTTCTTGCGGGTTTCCTTGTCCCACAGACGGCAGCCGTCCGGGCTGAACTCGTCGCCGAGGACGATCTGGCCATGGAACAGGCCGAACTCCAGCTTGAAGTCCACCAGCAGCAGGCCGGCGTCGTCGAACAGCTTGTTCAGCACTTCATTGACCTTGAAGGAATAGGTCTTCATCTGCGCCAGTTGCTCGGGAGCGGCCCAGCCGAAGGCCTGGACGTGGGATTCGTTGATGAACGGATCGCCCAGGGCGTCGTTCTTCAGGAACAACTCGAAGGTGGGAGGAGTCAGGGCGATGCCCTCTTCCACGCCGAGGCGACGCACCAGGCTGCCGGCGGCGAAATTGCGCACCACGCACTCGACCGGGATCATGTCGAGCTTCTTCACCAGGCACTCGGTATCCGACAGCAGCTTGTCGAACTGGGTCGGAATGCCGGCAGCTTCCAGCTTCTGCATGATGAAGGCGTTGAACTTGTTGTTCACCGCGCCCTTGCGATCGAGCTGTTCGATGCGCTTGCCGTCGAAGGCGGAGGTGTCGTTGCGGAACAGCAGGATGAGACGATCGGCATCGTCGGTCTGGTAAACCGACTTGGCTTTGCCGCGGTAGAGTTCTTCGCGTTTTTCCATGATGGGCTCCGCTTACGGGTAATAGGGCCTAGGCGATCTCGCGCCAATCCAGGCCTGAATGCTGATCGGCCACCTGCAGCCAGTCCGGATCGCACCCGAGAGTGTCGACGAAGGTTTGCCGGGCCAGCTGCGGCGAGTTGTTCTTTTCGCTGAGATGGGCCAGCACCAGGTGCTGCATGCCGCCCCAATCCAGCTGCTTCACCAGTTCTGCGGACTGATGGTTGTTCAAGTGCCCTCGCGAACCGCCTACGCGGGCCTTGAGAAAATAGGGATACGGGCCACCGGCAAGCATCGTGCTGTCGTGGTTGGCCTCGACCACCAGAGCATCCACCGCACGATAGCACTCCAGCACCTCGGCCGTGGCCATTCCCAGATCGGTGAGCATGCCGAAGCGCCGCTGCCCATCGGACAGCACGAACTGGGTAGGCTCGCGGGCGTCGTGCGAGACGCCAACCACCTGTACTTCCAGCCCGCGGATCGCCAGGCGCTGGCCGGCCCTCAACAGCTCGGCGGGGTGCACCGGGCGGCGCATGCCGCTCAAGGTACCCGCACTGAGATAGACCGGGATTTGGTAATGCCGCGCCAGCAGTTCGACGCCATGGATGTGATCGGCGTGTTCGTGCGTGACCAGGATCGCGTCCAGCTGCGCGGGGCTCAGCCCCAGGCGCGCCAGACGCTTGATGATTTCACGCAGCGGGAAGCCGCAATCGATCAGTATCCGGGTGTCAGAACTGCTCACCAAGGCCGAATTGCCCCGGCTTCCGCTGCCCAGAACCGCGAACCGCATTGCGCATGCTCTCCTGGAGTTTTTCCAGTACGTTTTGCGCGACATCGGCCGGCGCAGAGGTGTTGATGTCCTTGTCGACGGTGACCTGCACGGCGTCGCTGACGGTGGTCAGGCGGACCTGGTAGCGCTGCGCCTTGGCGTCTTCCTCTTCCTTGGTCTTCTCGCCGCCGCCGAACAGGCGACTGAAGAACCCGGGCTTGTCTTCGTCGGGCTTCTTCGCCCCTTCGGCGATGTTCACGTAGTACACGCCAAGGCTGCGGTTGAGGTCGTCGACGCGGATATCGGCGTTATCCAGGGCACGCCCGACACTGACCCAGGAGCGGTCGAAGTCGGATTGCAAGGTCAGCACCGGGTTGCCGCTGCCGTCCTTGCTCAACTCGAAGGTGCCGGGCGTGTCGTAGATCGAGTTGGCTGCCAGCAGCGAGACCGAGCCGCCCTGCTCGGCGCTGCGCGCCATGCTCGCGACCATCTCGTCGAGCAGCGCCGCGTCGAGGCTCGGCGCCACCGACTTGCTCGGCCAGCTCGGGCTGCTGGTGTCACCGGCGGCGCGGGTCTGGCTGAGCACGTAGACCTCGCTGGTATTGCTTTGCACGCCGGGCTCGATACGCACCCGAACCCGTGCCTGGCCGTCCGGCTCGACACCGCTCACGCGGCTGCTAAGGCGGCGTGCCAGCGGCGCGGAAAGCTGCGACAGCGATTGCCAGTCGGAACTGAACTCGCCGGTCTGCGGGCGCTCGTCGGCGATGCGGAAACCGTTCTCCTCGAAGAACTGCCGGGCCACCGGCCAGACTTCCGCCGGCGGACGCTGGGCCACGACCCAGCGGCTATCACCGCTGCGCTGCAGGCTGTAGTCGCTGATGTCGCCGGCGTTGGCCAGCGGCTGCGGACGCGGAACCTCGTACTCACCCTCTTTTTCGTGGGTGGTGGCGACGTTCAGCGGAATCGGCAGCAGCGGATCGAGCGGCTTGCTGTGCACCCCTTCGGGCAATTGCATGGGAGGCGTTTCGCGGGCGCCGAGGTAGTCGTCACCGCGGTCGCGGAAATAGCCCTCCGGCCCCCACAGCCAGCCGCAGCCGGAAGTGTTGCCGATAACCAGGGCGAGGGCGGTCAGTCCAGCCAGTCGCTTCATTGCGTGGAGCTCCTTGATCAAGCCAATACGCCGGTCTGGCGCATGGCCTGACGCAGCGGCTCGTGGCAACGCGGGCTGAGCCAGGTCAGGGGCAGGCGGATGCCCTCGGGGATCAGACCCATCTCATGCAGGGCCCACTTCACCGGAATGGGGTTGGATTCGATGAACAGCGCCTTGTGCAGCGGCATCAGGCGATCGTTGATGGCGCGCGCGGCTGCGGCGTCGCCGCGCATGGCGGCGGCGCACAGGTCGCTCATGGCGCGCGGCGCGACGTTGGCGGTCACGGAGATGTTGCCCTTGCCACCCAGCAGCATCAGCTCGACGGCCGTGGCGTCGTCGCCGGAATAGACGAGGAAGTCCTTGCCGACGCGCTCGATGACTTCCTTGGCGCGTTGCAGGTCGCCGGTGGCCTCCTTGATGCCGATGATGTTCGGCACCTTGGACAGGCGCTCGACGGTCTCCGGAAGCATGTCGCAGGAGGTGCGGCCCGGTACGTTGTAGAGGATCTGCGGGATCGCAACGGCTTCGGCGATATGGCGGAAGTGCTGGTACATGCCTTCCTGGGTCGGCTTGTTGTAGTACGGCGTCACCAGCAGGCAGGCGTCGGCGCCGCCGCTTTTCGCGGCCTCGGTCAGCGCCACCGCCTCGCGGGTGGAGTTGGCGCCGGTGCCGGCGATCACCGGGATGCGGCCCTTGACCTGGTCGACCACGCGACGGATCACCTGGATGTGCTCTTCCACGTCCAGCGTGGCCGATTCACCGGTGGTGCCGACGGCGACGATGGCGTTGGTGCCTTCCTGCAAGTGGAAGTCCACCAGCTTGGCGAGGCTGTCCCAGTCCAGTCGACCCTGAGCATCGAAGGGGGTGACCAGTGCCACCATACTGCCCGCAATCATGCAACCGCTCCTGCCGCGAAATTAAAGCGGTAATGGTACTGTCGGCGGCAGGCCTTGCACAAGACGAGCGCCACCTCGTCGGAAGCCGCTGACAGGCGGCAGACGTTTCCCTCGGCGGCGCTTTTCGCTACCCTTCCCGCTTTAGGTACGGCCCGTGCCGCCAGCGTATTCCAGGAAAGTTGAATGTCCACCAGCCAACCCCGCGAACAATTCCTTCTGATCAGCGCCCTCGGCCCCAATCCGATGGAGCTGACCACCCTGCTCTGCCGCGCCTGCGTCGAGAGCCGCTGCGCCGTGGTCAGCAGCCGCCTGACCCGCCACGGAGAGTTCAGCGCCCTGGTGCTGCAGATCTCCGGAAGCTGGGATGCCCTCGCCCGCCTCGAGGGCAGCCTGCCGGCCCTCACCAAGCGCGGCGACATCACCCTCAGCATGACCCGCAGCAACGCCCACGTGACCCGCGCCCAGGCGTTGCCTTACGTGGCCTATGTCAGCGCGGTGTATCGCCCGGACATCCTCAACGAACTCTGCCAGTTCTTCATCGACCACAACATCGAGCTGGAGAACCTGACCTGCGACACCTATCAGGCGCCGCACACCAACACCACCATGCTCAACGCCACGATTACCGTGACGCTGCCCGCCGGCACCCAGATCAGTTGGCTGCGCGACCAGTTCCTGGACTTCGCCGACGCCCTGAACCTGGATGCCCTGATCGAACCCTGGCGCCCCCAACACCCCTGAGGAGCCGAGCCATGCCGGTCGCAATCGACAAACCCGTACCCGACTTCACCGCCCCCGCAACCAGCGGCAAGGAGGTGACCCTGTCCGCGCTGAAGGGCAAGCAGGTCGTCCTGTATTTCTACCCGAAGGACAGCACCCCCGGTTGCACCACCGAGGGCCAGGGCTTCCGCGACCAGTACGCGGCGTTCCAGAAGGCCAATACCGAGGTCTTCGGCATCTCCCGCGACGGCCTGAAGTCCCACGAGAACTTCAAGTGCAAACAGGAATTCCCCTTCGAGCTGATCAGCGACAAGGATGAAGCGGTCTGCCAGCTGTTCGACGTGATCAAGCTGAAGAAGCTCTACGGCAAGGAATACATGGGCGTCGACCGCAGCACCTTCCTGATCGACAGGGACGGCGTACTGCGCCAGGAGTGGCGCGGCGTGAAGGTGCCCGGGCATGTCGACGCGGTTCTCGCCGCCGCCCAAGCGCTCAACGGCGCCTGAGCCCCGCCCCGAAAAAAAGGCCGCATCCGCGGCCTTTTGCATT
Organism: Pseudomonas sp. PS1(2021); assembly: GCF_020405165.1. Classification (NCBI taxonomy): domain Bacteria; kingdom Pseudomonadati; phylum Pseudomonadota; class Gammaproteobacteria; order Pseudomonadales; family Pseudomonadaceae; genus Pseudomonas; species Pseudomonas sp. PS1(2021). The sequence goes on from NZ_CP084484.1 coordinate 3,568,791, forward strand.
TTTCATGCGGCCGATGCTATCGCGTGGCTGCCGGAGTCTCGGGAAGGTCCTTGGGCCAGGCATCCAGCACCGCTTTCACCAGGGTCGCCAGGGGGATCGCGAAGAACACGCCCCAGAAGCCCCAGAGCCCGCCGAACAGCAACACCGCGCAGATGATCGCCACCGGGTGCAGGTTCACCGCCTCGGAGAACAGCAGCGGCACCAGCACGTTGCCATCCAGCGCCTGGATGATCGCGTGGGCCACCATCAGGTAGATGAACTGGTCGCTCCAGCCCCACTGGAAGAAGGCGATCATCGCCACCGGTACGCTCACCACCACCGCGCCGATGTACGGCACCACCACCGACAGGCCGACCAGCAGGGCCAGCAGCGCTGCGTAGTTGAGCCCCAGGTAGGCGAAGGCGATGTAGGTCACCGCGCCGGTAATGACGATCTCGATGACCTTGCCGCGAATGTAATTGGCGATCTGCTGGTTCATCTCGGCCCAGACCTGTTTCATCAGCCCGCGCTCGCGCGGCAGGTAGCGGTGGAACCAGGTATGGAAGCGCTTCTTGTCCTTGAGGAAGAAGAACACCAGGATCGGCACCAGCACCAGGTAGATCATGACGTTCACCACCACCGGCAGGCTGGCCAGCGACGAGGTCAGCGCCCACTGGCCGATCTGGCCGAATTCGCCGCGCGCGGTCTCGATGGCCTTGAGCACCTGCTCCTCGCTGATCAGGCTGGGATAGCGCTCGGGCAGCATCAGCAGCACGCTCTGCCATTCGCCGAGCATCCGCGGCAGTTCGTTGAACAGGGTGAACAATTGCTGCCAGAGCAGCGGCAGCAGGACCACCAGGAACAGCGCCAGCAAGCCGAGGAACAGGCTGTAGACCAGCCACACGGCGAACAGGTGCGGCACCCGGAAGCGTTCCAGCATGCCGACCACGCCCTGGATCAGGAAGGCGATCACCATCGCCGCCAGTACCGGCGCGAGCATCCCGCCGAAGGCGAGGATGACGCTGAAGCCGAGCACCAGCATGATCGCCAGCACCACTGCCTCCTCGTCGGAGAAGTAGCGCTGCATCCAGTCGCGTAACACCTTGATCATCGGAAATCCTGAATCGGAACGGCGAAGGCTCCGCTAACGCTTGCGCAGCCAGTATCGATAGACGCCTTCGGCGGCCTCTTCGCGCAGCAGTTCATGGCCGGCGAGCTGGGCGAAGGCCCGGAAGTCTCGCTGCGACCCGGCATCGGTGGCGATCACCTTGAGCACCCCGCCGCTGGGCAGGCGGTTCAGCTCCAGCTTGGCCTTTAGCAGGGGCAGCGGACAATTGAGACCACTGGCATCCAGCTCCGCGTCACATACCAGGGGGGATGAATCGTTATCCGTCATGACAGCCTCTCCCGAAGGGCCGACAAGCATACCCAAGCCTATCCGCCGCTGGCCAGTTGAAACGGCGCTCGAAGTCCAACAGCTTCGGGTCTCGGGCAGATACCTAGGCAGTGCCGATAACCAACGGCTAAAGTAAGGCCTTTGCCAACCTGAGCCTCCTGCATGAATGTACTGCGCCCTGCCCTGTTGACGCTCGCCTGCATGCTCGCTTCGCCGGTCATGTCGGACGATCTGCCCTCCCTGGGCGACGCATCTTCCTCGATCGTTTCGCCGGAGCAGGAGTTCCAGCTGGGCCGCGCCTGGCTGAGCATGCTGCGCAACCAGGTCGATGCGATCTCCGACCCGCAGCTCAAGGACTTCGTCGAAAGCAGTGTCTACCGGCTGGCCGAAACCAGCGACCTGCAGGACCACCGGCTGGCCTTCATCCTCATCCGCGACGCACAGATCAACGCCTTCGCCGCGCCCGGCGGCGTGATCGGGGTCAACGGCGGGCTACTGCTCAACGCCCAGACCGAAGGCGAGTATGCCGCGGTGCTGGCCCACGAACTCGGCCACCTGATCCAGCGCCACTTCGCCCGCGGCATCGAGGCACAGCAGCGCATGCAACTGCCGGTGATGGCAGCGATGCTCGCCGGCATCGTCGCCGCGGCCGCCGGCGCAGGGGATGCGGGTATCGCGGCGATCGCCGGGACCCAGGCGGCGGCGATCCAGAACCAGTTGCGCTTTTCCCGGCAGAACGAGCAGGAAGCCGACCGCGTCGGCGTCACCAACATGGTTCGCGCCGGTTACGATCCGCGCTCGATGCCGAACATGTTCGAGCGCCTGGCGCGGCAGTACCGCTACGACGGCAAGCCGCCGGAGTTCCTCCTCACCCACCCGGTCACCGAATCGCGTATCGCCGACACCCGCAACCGCGCCGAACAGTATCCCCAGGGCGGCAAGGAAGACAGCCTGCGCTACCAGCAGATGCGCGCGCGCACCCAGTTGCTCTTCGAGGAAACCCCGGGGATGGCCGGCAAGCGCTTCCGCGCCATGCTCAACGACAATCCCAAGCTGGATGCCGCGCGCTACGGACTGGCCATCTCGCAGACGCGCATCGGCCAGCTCAACGATGCCCGTGACAACCTCAGGCAATTGCTGGCGAAGGCACCCAACGACGTGGCCTACAACCTGGCCCAGGTCGAGCTGGACATCACCGCCAACCGCCTTCCGGATGCCGATCAGCGGTTGAAGAAGATGCTCGCCCAGTTCCCCAGCAGCTACCCGCTGAAACAGGTGCGCGCCGACCTGATGCTGAAGATGGGCAAGCCGCAGGAATCGGAGAAGATCCTCGACGACCTGAGCAAGGCGCGGCCGCTGGACCCGGATGTCTGGAACCGTCTGGCCGAGGTGCGCAGCCTGACCAACAACGCCATCGGCGTGCACCAGGCCCGTGCCGAGTACCTGTCTCTGACCGGCGACTACCAGGCCGCCATCGAGCAGCTCGATTTCGCCAAGCGCCGCGCTGGCGGCAACTTCCAACTGGCTGCGCGACTCGACGCTCGTCAGCAGGAAATTCGCCAGCAGGAAAAGATGGTCAAGGAAATGTTCCGCTGAGCGGCATATCCGAGGAAAAACACCCGGCGAAGCTCATCGAAACAGGGGGTTGGGCGAACAACCGCACCGCGCTTACTCGCCCTACGCAGCGGCACGCCCTCGCCAGGATCAGGCGTTCCCGGCCTGGCGCAGGCGCGCGGCCTGGGTGAAGTCGAGCATGCGCTTCAGCGGACGGACCGCCCTCGGGATCAACGCCGGGTCGACGAAGATTTCCCCGCTGCCCTCGCGCAGGCAGGCCAGGGTCCGCTCGAGCGTGTTCATCGCCATCCACGGGCAGTGCGCGCAGCTGCGGCAGGCGGCGCCGTTGCCGGCAGTGGGGGCCTCGATGAAATCCTTGTCCGGGCACAACTGCTGCATCTTGTAGAAGATGCCGCGATCGGTGGCGACGATGAAGGTCTTGTTCGGCAGGGTCTGCGCGGCCTTGATCAACTGGCTGGTCGAGCCCACGGCATCGGCCAGCGCGACCACGCTTTCCGGCGATTCGGGGTGGACCAGGATGGCGGCGTCCGGGTAGAGCGCCTTCATGTCTTCCAGCTGCTTGGCCTTGAACTCCTCGTGGACGATGCAGGCGCCATCCCAGAGCAGCATGTCGGCCCCCGTCTCGCGCTGGATGTAGCGTCCCAGGTGCTGGTCCGGCGCCCAGAGGATGGGCTCGCCGTTGTCCATCAGGTGTTCGACGATCTCCACCGCGCAACTGGAGGTCACGACCCAGTCGGCGCGTGCCTTCACCGCCGCGGAGGTGTTCGCATAGACCACCACGGTCCGTTCCGGGTGCTGGTCGCAGAATGCCGAGAATTCATCCACCGGGCAGCCCAGGTCGAGCGAGCAGGTCGCTTCGAGGGTCGGCATCAGCACACGCTTCTCAGGGTTGAGGATCTTCGCCGTCTCGCCCATGAAGCGCACCCCGGCCACGACCACCGTCTGCGCCGGATGCTGGTTGCCGAAACGGGCCATCTCCAGCGAATCGGATACGCAACCGCCGGTCTCCTCGGCCAACGCCTGGATCACCGGGTCGCAGTAGTAATGCGCCACCAGTACAGCATTTTGCGCCTTCAGTTCGGCCGCGATCGCCGCGCGATGCTCGGCGCTCTCCTGCTCGCTCAACACACGGGGTTGCTTGGCGGCCAGGTGGGCCTGTACCAGGAGTCGTTCGGAAATGTGCGTCATAGTCGCTACACCTGAAGGCGCAACAGCGCGTCTCTCGATTTTATACCCGGCGGCAGGCTGGACCGCAGGGAACTGACGATTGCAGGTTTCGGGCACGGCACCCGTGTCCCCCTTGAGCAAACCCCGGGGATCCGCCTGCAAGGCCGCGGATTCTAACCGCATAGGTCGCGCCAGGGCCATCCCGGCATCCGTACCGGCCTGGCCGGTGGCTCCGCTAACAAAAGACATAGGTTTCGGTCGTTAGACCTACGCGACATAATTTTTTCGTTTCTTAGAACCGTCCCTGACTCGGCTCGCTCCACGACCGAACACGACATGCCGGCATGCCAGCGTTAATACTTTGGTATTAGGCCCTTGGTATTAACGTTAAATAACCGGTAAATATCCGGATTTTCTTTTCGTCGAATTTACGAGCAATATGAAACATATTTCGTTGAAATAAGCTCTTCTTTCACATAATTATAAAAATATCCTGAAACAGAGCCGTCATCCCTCACCTCCAAAACGACGACTCCCCGTGCCGTGCGCCCGCCGCGCAGAAGCGAGCCGGCGGCCGATTCCACCCTCGCACGCCAGCCCTTGCGCTTCACTGACCGACGGGAGGTTTCCCCGATGAAAACGTCATCCAGAAGACAAGTTGAAACACTCGGGCGCTATCTATCGAGTCCTCGACGCTTCTTCCACAGTAGCGGCAACCTGACCCGATCAAGGGAAGCGGCACGCGCCACCCAATAAAAGGAATAAGGGATGCCTATTCATAACCTGAATCACGTGAACATGTTCCTCCAGGTCATCGCCTCCGGTTCGATTTCCTCCGCTGCGCGGATCCTGCGCAAGTCGCACACCGCGGTCAGCTCGGCGGTCAGCAACCTGGAAATCGACCTGTGCGTGGAGCTGGTCCGTCGGGACGGCTACAAGGTCGAACTCACCGAGCAGGCGCTTCGCCTGATCCCTTACATGCGCAGCCTGCTGAACTACCAGCAGCTGATCGGCGACATCGCCTTCAATCTCAACAAGGGTCCGCGCAATCTCCGGGTGTTGCTGGACACCGCCATCCCGCCGTCGTTCTGCGATACGGTGAGCAGCGTACTGCTCGACGATTTCAACATGGTCAGCCTGATACGCACCTCGCCCGCCGATAGCCTGGCGACGATCAAGCAGGACAACGCGGAAATCGATATCGCCATCACCATCGACGAGGAACTGAAGATCTCCCGCTTCAACCAGTGCGTGCTCGGCTACACCAAGGCGTTCGTCGTCGCCCATCCGCAGCACCCCTTGTGCAATGCCTCCCTGCACAGCATCGCGAGCCTGGCCAATTACCGGCAGATCAGCCTCGGCAGCCGCTCCGGGCAGCATTCGAACCTGCTGCGGCCGGTCAGCGACAAGGTGCTCTTCGTGGAAAACTTCGACGACATGCTGCGTCTGGTGGAAGCCGGCGTCGGATGGGGCATCGCGCCGCATTATTTCGTCGAGGAACGCCTGCGCAACGGTACCCTGGCAGTCCTCAGCGAACTCTACGAACCGGGCGGCATCGACACCAAGGTGTATTGCTACTACAACACCGCGCTGGAATCCGAGCGCAGCTTCCTGCGCTTTCTCGAAAGCGCCCGCCAGCGCCTGCGCGAACTCGGCCGCCAGCGTTTCGACGATGCGCCGGCCTGGCAACCGAGCATCGTCGAAACGGCGCAGCGCCGCTCAGGCCCGAAGGCGCTCGCGTACCGCCAGCGCGCCGCACCAGAGTAGAGCGTTCTCCAGCAGACGCTGGCCGTGGGTGGTGAGAATCGACTCGGGATGGAACTGCAAGCCCAGCTGTCGATTGCGCGGATCGGCCATCGCCATGATCTCGCCATCGGCATCGGCCAGGCAGTCGAAACCTTCCGGCAGGCGACTGACCACCAGCGAGTGGTAGCGCGCGACGCGCAGGTCAGCGATGCCGTCGAACAGCGGGTGACGCTGATCGAAACGCAGGGACGTGCTCTTGCCGTGCAGCGGCTTCCCCGCCTCGCCCACCGCGCCACCGGCGGCCAGCGCCAGCGCCTGGTGGCCGAGGCAGACGCCGAGCACCGGCAAGCGCCCGCGGGCCCAGGCGAGCAATTCCAGCATGCAGCCGGCGTCTTCTGGCCGACCGGGCCCCGGCGACAGCACCAGCAGTTCGCAACCGTCGGCCAGCAATGCCGCCTGGATCGTCGGCAACGGCGTATCGTTGCGCATCACCCGGACCTCCGCGCCGAGCAGGCAGAACTGCTCGACCAGGTTGTAGGTGAAGGAATCGAAGTTATCCAACAGCGTGATGCGCATCGCGCTCTCCCCTTTCGCGTTCGGCAGCGGCCACGGCGGTCAGCACCGCCAGCGCCTTGTTGCGGGTTTCCTCGGCCTCCAGCCGTGGATCCGAATCCAGCACCACGCCGGCGCCTGCCCGGACCCGGGCGATACCTTCGCGGACCTCGGCGGAGCGGATGACGATGCTGGTATCGAGGTTGCCGGCGCTGTCGAGAATGCCGATCGCGCCACCGTAGCTGCCGCGATAGCCATCCTCGTACTGCCGCAGCAACTGCATGGCACGGACCTTCGGCGCACCGACCAGGGTGCCCATGTTCAGGCAGGCACGGTAGGCATGCAGCGCATCCAGTTCGCCATGCAGTTCGCCAGCCACGCGCGAGACCAGGTGCATCACGTGGCTGTAGCGATCGACCTTGAGCATGTCGCGCACCTGCCGCGTACCGCTGCGGCAGACCCGCGCCAGATCGTTGCGCGCCAGGTCGACCAGCATCATGTGCTCGGCGATCTCCTTGGCGTCCAGGCGCAACTCCGCTTCCAGGCGATTGTCCAGTTCCGCATCGATGGCGCCCCGGGCATCGCGTCCGCGCGGGCGGGTGCCGGCGATGGGATAGAGTTCCACCTCGCGACTCTCCGCGTCGTACTTCAATGCCGACTCCGGCGAAGCGCCGAACAGGCAGAAGTCCCCCGCATCGAGGAAGAAGCGGTACGGGCTGGGGTTGCGCAGGCACAACTGGCGATAGGCCCGCCAGGGGTCCGCACACGGCATGCTGAAGCTGCGCGACGGTACGATCTGGAACACGTCGCCGGCCCTCACGTGGGCCTGCAGGCGCTCTACCTGGCGGGCAAAGCTCGCATCGTCCAGGTCGACCTGGTAGTTGCCGGCCCGTACGCCTGCCACCGGCGACTCGGAAGCCTCCTCCACGGCGCCATGGAATTCGTCGGCACACTGGCGCAGGCTGGCGGCCAACCGGTCGTGCCCGGCCGGATCGTGGACGAACGCCTGCAGCGAAGTCCGGCGCGCCAGGTGATCGATATCCAGCAGCAACTCCGGCACCAGGAACAGGTAGTCCGGGCAATGCCGCGCAGGTTCGGCCGGCGCCGGCAAGGGTTCGAACTGCTCGGCCAGGTCGAAGCTGAACAGGCCGCCCAGCAGCGCGGGCCCCTCCGCGTCGCCCAGCGTTCCGAGCACGCGGCGCAGCGCCTCCAGGCTGGACAGGCCATGCAGGCGTCGCCACTCGTCCGCATGCGACTCTTCCTGGGGGAAGCGCCAGTGCAGGGTGTCGCCGTCACGCAAGCAGGTGACCTGGGCCGGACAGGCCTCGCTCAACGGCGCCAGCAAGGCGCGTCCGTTGGAGTTCAACGCCCGCAGCACCACATCGCGCCCCCAGCACTCGATGCGCAGGCAGCTGGAAAGGATCGCCACGCTACGCCGCGCAGCCTTGCTGTCCACGTCGAAGCAGTCGAACAGCATCCGGTTGGCGCCGGCCATGCGCCAGATCGACAGCGCCTCCGGCACCAGCGTGCGGTACTCCAGACTTTCTTCCAGTCGATAGCCAACCCCGCTCACGAGCCACCTCCTCGCGCCCATGGGCGACTGGCCTGCGCGACGCTAGCGCGCAACGGCATGTTCATCATCGGTAACCCCCCTTTTCCCCCAATTGCGACCGCTGCCGTCGGCGGCGATCGCCGCAATGGATGTCCCGTCTCAGTCCAGAGGCAGCGCCTGGCGGGAGAGAATCTCCAGCATCCGGCGCATGCTCCCCAGGTGCAGTTCGCCGGGCAGGAAGTCGACGCTCTGCCCACCCCAGGCGCGGTGCAGCTCCTCGCTCAGTTCGTCGAGGGATTCGCCCATGGACTGGCGCCAGAGCAACCGCCGGCACAGGCGCAGACACTCGGTATAGGCCGACTCGGCCCCATCCGCGGCCAGCCGCCCCCGCAGCAGGCCGCCGTGTCCCGGGATCAGTTGCAGCAGGGTCGGCAGACGCTGCAGACGTTCCAGGGACTCCAGGTAAGCCTCCATGTCGTCGAACACCAGCGGCCGCCACACCCCCTCTGCCTCGTCGAACTCGCCCAGGGCATCGCCGCAGAACAGGCGTCGGCGTCGCACGTCGTAGAAAACCACGTGATCGTCGCTGTGGCCGTGGGCCTCTATGACCTGCAGGCGATGCCGCGGTCCCAGCTCCAGCCACTCGCCGTCGGCCACCGCGCGAACCGGCAGAGCGTCCCAGGCACAGGCCTCGGGCAACCGCTGCTCCGCACGCAACAGTTGCCGGTTCAAGCGCTCGACCACCCGCACCGCGCTTTCCGACTTCCAGGCCTGGCAGGTCCGCTCGGACGCCAGGACCTGTACGTTCGGCAGCCGCGGACACAGGTAGGGCAGCAGGCCGCAGTGGTCGTAGTGCTTGTGGGTGATCAGCCAGTAGTGCACCTGGGACGGGTCGGCGACCCAGCGGCACAGGTCCGCCCAAACCAATTCGGCATCCCGGCTGATCCCTCCTTCAACCAGCGCCCAGCTCGCCTCACCGAGACGCAGCAGGAACACCGGCACCTGGACGTCCCCCAACAGGCACAGGTCATCATCCAGTTGACCGGGAGCCGAAAGCCTCAACATGGCCGGTTCACCTCCTCAGGTTTGCGGTACAGCGCCGCGCCCCAGGTCGCGCCGGAGCCGTAGGTCAGGACCAGCACTCGCTGTCCCGGCTGGATGTCCGGCCAGAACATCGCCAGCGTGACCGGGGTCGAGGCCGAAGCCATGTTGCCCAGACGATCCACGGTCACCGCGAACTTGTGCTGGGGAATGCCCAGTTGCTCCTGCACCGCATCGAGGATGCGCAGGTTCGGTTGATGGCAGATCACATGGTCGATGTCGTCCAGGGTCAGCTCATGGGCCGCGAGCATTTCGCCGGCGATCCGTACCAGGGTCTGGCTGGCATGCTCGAACATCGGCCGGCCGCGCATGAGGAACTCGCCCCCGCCCTCGCGCAGGACATTCTCGTCGAGGAAGGTCGGCGAGGCACTGCCCGGCGCCGCAGTCATCAGCAGGTCGAAGTAGTTGCCGTCGGCGCCCAGGCGCAAGTCCAGCAGGCCGTCGTCGAGGCTCTCGCCGGCGCTGACCACCACTGCGCCGGCACCGTCGCCGAGCAGGATCGACAGGTTGCGGCCGCGGTCCGAACAGTCCATCCGCTTGGACAGCACCTCGCCGCAGACCACCAGGACATGCCGTGCCAGCCCGGCGAGGATCTGCCCGCGAGCCATCTGCAAGCCGTACAGCAACCCGCTGCACTGTGCCCGGATATCCAGCACCGGGATGTGCCGCAGGCCCAGCAGCGGCTGGATCAGGCAGGCCTGGGACGGGTCGTGGTGGTCCGGCGACAGGGTGTTCACCAGCAACAGGTCGATGTCCTCCGGCAGCAGCCCGGCAGCCTCGATGGCCTGGCGCGCCGCCGGCACCATCAGCGCGCTGACCGCCTGTTCCGGCTCGACGTGATAGCGGGTGCGCACGCCGGTACGTTCGACGATGAACTCGTCCGACGTATTGATGCGCCCTACCAGGTCATGATTGCTGACCTGGCGTTTCGGCAGGCTGAAACCCAGCCCGGCCAGGATCGGATTACCCATGTGCAGCCCTCCTCGGACACCGTGGTTCAACATGGCGATGCCTCAGCACACCAGCACCTCGCCCAATTGCCAGACCTGGGCGGCGAACCCCCAGCCAGTGGCTGCGCCGGCCATGACGATACGATCGCCGGGGCGGATCTTGCCCTCGCGCAGGCCGGTCATCAGGGTGTACGGGATGGAAACGGAGATCATCACGCCGGTATCGCCCATCGTCAGTTGGTACTGCTCAGGACGGGCACCGATGCCCTCGGCCCAGGCCTTGACCAGGAACGGCGCTGGCTGGTGGAAGACGAAATAATCGATGTCATCGCTGCCCAGGCCGGCCTTTTCCAACGCCCGGCGCATCGCGATCGGCACGTTGGTCGGGACGAAGCTGGCCATCTTGTTCTGGCCGTCGCTGAACAACGAGAAATACAGTCGCGGCTTGGCCTCGCCGGTCGGGTTTTCCGGCAGGCGCCAGCGACCGGTGGCCACTTCATAGAACGTAGCGTCGCTGTGTTCGGCCGAAGCCAGCAGGTCGCAGCTGTCATCGTCGCCGCGGGTCAGCAGGGCCACCGCGCAGCCATCGGCGAACAGGGTCGAGGTACGCGAGGTGAAGTCGAGCAGGTTGGAGATGTACTCGCTGCACACCACCAGCACTTTCTCGGCCTTACCCTGGCGGATCATGCTCGCTGCCAGGCGCAGGTTGAGCAGGAAGCTGGCGCACTCCATCTGCGAATCCAATGGCAGCGCCCGACTCAGGCCGAGCTGCTTGGACAGCACGTTGGCCATGCGCGGGTAGAGACGTCCGCGCAGGTCCGGCAGGACATCGCCGGCGTCGGTCATGATCGGCGAGGAAGCCGAACAGATCAGCATGTCCACGCTATCCGGCGCGGTATCGCTGCTGCGCAGCAGGCGCTCGGCGGCCCGGACCACCAGGCTGAACTCGTTCTCGCCGTTCCGCGGGTCGAAATAGCCCCGCCGATTGACGCCCCAGAATTGCCACCAGGACTCGCTGAGGTCCGGTACCGCAGCGAACACCGGATCGTCGTTTTCGTAGCTGCGAGCCGGAAGTTCACAGGTGATCGCTGCCAGTTTGACCTTATGCATGAGCTTCTCCCGCCAGTTCCAGGGTCACGCCCTCCACCACCATGCCGAACGGATCGAAGCTGATCAGCAGCAGTTCATCCAGACGGTCGCGCTGTGCCGCGCGCAGTTGCGACGCCAGTTCGAACGGCCCCAGGCAACGACCATCGGGCCGTCCCTGGCCGAACCATTCCTCGCGCACCCAGTTCAGTTGCGGGAAGTCCCCGGCCAGACGGGTGAATCCGGCGCGTACCGCTTCGGGCAATCCAGGTTGGGCCGGCAGGTTGAGGTGTCCCTTGACGTCGCCTACCTGGCGAATATCGGTATTCAGCGGAATGCTCAGCGGCAGCCATTCCTGCGCCGGATCACCGCCCAGCGCACCGCGACGGAACGCGGCCTTGCCGGTCGGCCGGCAGAGCAGCGCCAGGGCGCCGTCGGCAAGGGCGAAGCCGGACTCGCTGTCCACTTCCAATCCCTGGCTGGATTCGCCGCGCACGACCAGGACGTTGCGATAGCCCTGGTCGCTGGCGAGGGTATCGACCACGTAGAGGGCGCGGGCCAGGCTCGAGTCGGTGAGGTCGAAGACATGCGCGCGATTCGCGCCGAGGACCTTCTGCAACGGATGGCCGATCTTCGGCGCCATGATGTCGCGGTTCTCGATCAGATGGTCGGGAGACAGGGCGAGGCCGACGATCAGGTCGATCTCCTCGGGCTTGACCGCCGCCTCGTCCAGGGCTTCGCGAACCGCCGGCAGCAAGCGCTGCATCAGCATCTCGTCGCCCTGGGCGCGAGGGCGTTCGCCTCCCAGCGGCCCCTCCAGACACACATAGGATGGGGGCAGGTTCACCCCCACAGCCTGAATCAACATGCCCGTTCCTCCGGAAGGTTGTCGTGATAAAGGGTGTCGGCCAGGTGGCGCAGCTCGGCGCGCGCCAACTTGCCGTTGTCGTTGCGCGGCAAAGCCGGCAGCACATGCAATTGGCTAGGCAGCATGTGTGAGGGAATCTGTTCGGCGAGATGCTGGTCGATGCGCTGCGCCAGCAGGATCTGGTTGTCGTCCAGCGGAGTGGCCAGGGTGACGAACAGGGTCGGACGCAAGCCGTCGTGCAGCCGGCAGGTAGGAACCAGAACCGCCTCGCTCACTTCCGGCAGATGACGGCAGATCGCCTGCTCGACCTGGGTCGGCACCACCCAGCGGCCATTCACCTTGAACAGATCGTCTTCCCGCCCACAGTGGCGGTAGGCACCCGACTCGTCGCGCTCGAACAGGTCGCCGGTGCGATACCAGCCACCTGCGAAGCGCGCCTGCTGCTCTTCGCTGGCCCGCCAGTAACCCGGACTCAGCCCAGGGCCACGCACCAATAGCACGCCTTGCTGGCCCGCTTCCTCGATAGTGTGTCCTTCGCGGTCCACCAGCCGGCACTCATAGCCAGGCAACGGCAGCCCGGTGCTGTCGGCACGCGCCTGCCCCGGGCGGTTGGCGAGGAACACATGGCCGACCTCGGTAGCCCCGATGCCGTCGCAGATCTCCAGCCCGTGCGCGGCCCAGAATTCGAACTCGCCGCGCGGCAGCGGCGAGCCGGCGGAAAACGCCAGGCGCACGCTGCTCAACAGCGCCCTGGCCTGCGCACGCAGCGAGGCATAGATGGCTGGCACCCCAAACAGGACCCGGGGGCGGAAGGCGACCAGGTTCTCCAGGACCCGCTCCGGGCTCGGCCAGGTATCGTCGAGCAGCGCCGAGGCTCCGCTGAACCAGGGAAAGAACAGGCTGTTGCCCATGCCATAGCCAAAGAACATCTTGGGAATCGAATACAGCCGGTCTCCCGCCTGCAATGCCAGCAACTCCGTAGCGAACGCCCGACAGAATCCGAGCGTGTTGCGCAGGCTGTGCATCACCCCCTTGGGCGCCCCGGTGGAACCCGAGGTGTATTGCAGGAAACAGGCTGCCGCCGGGTCCTGGCGATGGAAGGCACTCCAATCGAGGTCCGCAGGACCGACCAGCGCGTCCAGCGAGAAATCGTCGAGCAAAGGGCGTCCGGCGGCCGCACGCAGGGTCAACGGCGCCAAAGGACCGCTCAGCGACGGTGCATCGGCTTCACGCACCACCAGGCTGGCCTGGCAGTCGGCAGCGATATCGGCCAGGGCCTGCTCGCGGGACTTGGGATTGATCACGGCGGGAATGGCGCCGACCGCGATGCAGGCCAGGAACAGGCAGGCCAGCGAAGGCGAGTCGTTCAACGCCAGCACCACGCGATCGCCGGGCTTGAGCAGGCGGGCCAGTTGGCTGGCCTGGGAGAGAATGTAGGTCCGGCATTGCAGCCGGCTGAGAGTCTGGCCCCGATAGTGATAAACGGCGGTATCGGGATCGAAATCGAGGCGGAACAGAACCTCGGTCAGGTTGGCCAATGTGGACATGACAGAACGTTCCCTCTTCAGCGATATGCATCCGGATCAGGAGATACCTGAGCCAGAGCGCTTGCTTTGTCAGGAACGGGAAACTAGCGGCGCTGGGCGAAGCGCGATATTCGGAGTCCGAACGAAAAAGTTTCGGGGAGAAGAACCACGGGCTTCGTAGGCCGCGGCAATCGGCGCGATCCAAACCGCGAGAAATTTGGCACACCCACCGGGCTGCGCGGGATCCGAGAACGGCAACCAAGCAAGAAGGGCGGCAGCCTTTTTACGCAGGAGCCCATTGGCCAGACAAAAACCGTTACAACCCTTGCTCGAGGCCTCGTCCGAACCCATGAGATGGCAAACCAATGACAACCCACTTTGCTCGGCAAATCGCCTCCCAGATCTCACAGTTCGAGGCGCTCGGCCTGGGCTCCAAGGGGGCGACGGCATGCCTGGAAGCAGGCGGCCATCCATCGGGCCGATAGCGCTCCGCCCCGCCTCGCCTGCCATTTGCAGGCTTCCCTGTTGAAATCCCATTGCGTAGTACACTGGGCGAGCCTGCCGAAGAGGACACCTACATGCCCCATAGCTACAGGAAAATGGAATCGCCGGTCGGGACACTGACCCTGGTAGCCAGGGACGATGCCTTTCTGGTCGCGATTCTTTGGCAGCATGAGCGTCCCAACCGAGTACCGCTGGACGAGATGCGACTCTCCGAGGACAGCTCCCTCCTGGCGGAAACCGAACGCCAGTTGCGGGAATATTTTTCCGGCAAACGTTCCCGGTTCGAACTCCCGCTCGACTTCCAAGGTACCGAATTTCAGAAAAAGGTGTGGTCCGCCCTGCTCACCATTCCATTCGGCGAGACCCGCAGCTATACGGAAATAGCCGTGCAGATCGGCAGCCCCAACGCAGTACGGGCGGTTGGAGCCGCCAACGGACGGAACCCACTGTCCATTGTTGCACCTTGCCATAGGGTGATCGGAGCCTCTGGCGGCCTCACCGGTTTCGCCGGTGGGTTGGCCGCCAAGCAGTGGTTGCTGCGTTTGGAAACCCGAGGCAGGACACCAGACCTGTTGAGCATGATCGAGGACGAGTGAGCTGCCGCTTGCCCTCGCGCCCGGTGTTCACCGGAAAAATCCTCGCCTTTTGACTTGACCCGACTGCAGCGGTGACATTTCAGATCGAGGACCGACGGCAACTGAGCGCAACTCGTTCGTAAGTCAGGTCCTTGTTCCTGGGCGGCAACTGATAGTCGACGGAACAGGAGCCATCGCTCCAGCGAATGGACAGGCGCCCCTGGTCCTCGATACCGAACACCAGCAAACGGGACAGGTTGTCGACCATTCCCACGACCCGCTCTTCCTTGTCGTATGCCTGTGCACCGAAGGGAATCTTTCCTCCAGAGTCCATGCTCAGGTCGAACTGCACCCGCCGACCGGACTCCGCGGAGAAACGCTTGGCGATCACGGCGCCCCGGGTCGGCACGGCCATTTGCGTGCTGTCGCTGATCTCGGTATCGCTTCCAAGGGTATTGGTATCCAGGTTCACCCAGTTGTAACGATAGGGTTGCATGTAGGGGAGCACGGCATAGCCACGGCCGTCGGTGCGAACCGAAGAGTAGCCGTCGAGGCCGACGCCGCCGACCTCCGGAACCTCCACCAGGCCGAACGTTTCCCCCACCGGCTGGCCGAAGGTCACTCCCCCCGAATGCACCACTACCGAACCGCTTGCTCCCAGGTTGATCTGCTTGTTGTCGCGCCCCTGGCTGTAATTGGCGGACAACTTGGCCTTGGACGTGTCCCAACCCAGGCCGACGCTGCCGGAGTTGCCGCCGTCCTTGCTGTAGTTGGCCTGTGCGCTGTAGTTGAACGCATTGGCTTCATCCAGGTATCCGGAGATACCGGTGTTCAGACTCGAATCACCATGCTGTGAACTCACGGCATTGGCATATACCTGACTGGAGCGTGCGCTACCGCCCAAGGGGATGCTGACGGAGGCCGTGAACTGGGTATCGGAGCGCCCGAACGAACCCGTCTCCTGGGTACGGGAAACCGCCAGGCTATAGCTCGCGCGCTTGATGCCGCTACTGAAGCCGAACTGCACGCGACGGCTGCTGCCGGGGCGATTCCAATATGTGGTTTCGCCCGCCGTGAGATAGAGCGAACTGCGTCGGAACAGCGTCTGGTTCACCGTCAGGTCTATGCGGCTCTTCTGCCGACTGGAACTTGAGCCATAGAGGTAGCTCTCTTCGGACATGTCGTCGATATGCTGGCTGAGAGTACGGTAGCCTTCCGTGGAATAGCGATAGCCCACCACGGTAAAGCTGGTTTCGGTGGCGTTGATGGTCTTGGAATAGAGAAGCCGCAGACTCTGTCCCTGGTTGCGCCCACCCCGCCGCGTGCGGGACTGGCTATGGGTCACGTCCGCAGAAAAACCGCCCAGGGGCGTGTTGAAGCCGAGGCCCAGGTTGGTGGCATTGTACTTCTCCGCAGCGAGCAGGCCGCCAAAGCCGGTAACCCTGTCGGACAAGCCATACACAGCCGACCCCTGGAGCAGGTTGACCGACGGCTGGCCATCATTATGGTACTCACCGGCGGCCAGGCCATAGCGCAGGTTCCCCTTGCGGGTCATGACCGGCAGGTAGGAATAGGACTGCTTGAAGGACCGCTGGCGTCCGTCCGCCTCGATGATCTTGACCTCCAGGTCGCCATTGGAGCCGCTGGGATAGATGTCGGTGATCTCGAACGCACCGGGCGGTACGTTGGTGGAATAGATCACGAAGCCATTCTGGCTCACCTCGACCGTCGCATTGGTTTCAGCGATACCGCGCACCACCGGGGTATAGCTGATCTCGTTGTCGGGCAGCATGCCGATATCGGATTGCAGTTGCACGCCGCGCATACGCACGCTCTCGAAAGCATCCCCCTGAGCGGAGGTATACAACTCGCCGAGGGACAAGGTCCCCTTCAGGGCACGAATGTCACGTTCCACATAGGTACGGTTGCTACTGAACTTGTTGCGCATGCCGGTACCTCCGCTCAGGGAGGAGTCGTTGCGCAGACGCCAGCCAAACAGGTTGAAGCCGTTGCGCAGGCCCAGGTAGCGATAATCGCTGTTCTGGCCAAAGTTGGTGTTGCGCGTGAAGTTGGCCTGGTAGTTGGAAAACAACGCGGTGACACCGTCATCCCAAAGAGAGGGATCCACATAGCCACGCGAGTGCCGCTGTACATACAGCTGTGGAATGCTGACCAGCAGGGAAAGGCTGTTGACGTCGAACTCGATGGATGCACCGGGGATGAGTTCGGCGACATTCAGGGGCGTATTGTTTTCCAGATTATCCGGAATGAGTTTGTCTCGCGTCAGCCGGGCGATATCGACCCCGATCTCCTTGAGCAGCCCTATCCGGACGACCGGACGAACGCT
Organism: Pseudomonas sp. PS1(2021); assembly: GCF_020405165.1. Taxonomy (NCBI): domain Bacteria; kingdom Pseudomonadati; phylum Pseudomonadota; class Gammaproteobacteria; order Pseudomonadales; family Pseudomonadaceae; genus Pseudomonas; species Pseudomonas sp. PS1(2021). The sequence continues at coordinate 3,585,715 of NZ_CP084484.1, forward strand.
TCCGGTTTCGGGATCGGCACTGAACACGACATCTTCGCGCCGGATCATGATCTGGTTCAAATGAATGTCGACGCTGTAAGTGCCGGGCGACACCGAGTTGCCGTTCTCGAAATACTTCAGTTCAACAGGCGCCCCGCCCTCGTTGTTCAGGAACTCGGCGTTGAATTCCACCGCGAAAGTTACGGCAGGCAAAGCCAATCCCAAGGCCATGAGACAGGAAGACCTGGAATAGACGGACAACTCGAAGTCGAACTTTTTCCTAAATATGGCCACGCGAATATTCCTTGGACTAATTTCCGACAAAACGGAAACACCCATCCATAGGGGAAGTTAAGAGCAGTTCTTCTGCTCTTCTACTCTGCTCTTCTGAGCTTCAGTCGGATAAGGAGCTGGAATGTTTATCGAGTCCGCCATAGTCATTTACGCTCTGGAACTCGACATTTCCAGAAACGCCGGATGGAGTTCCCTTGATTTCGAATCGGCGACTCGACTTCGGCGCGACCATGTCGGCATCAACAACATAGTAGGCATTGCCAGCTTTTAATTTCACGCTGGCCAAAGAGACATGAAACGCAGTATCGTTGGAAACTTCGACAACCGACTTTCCACCCTGACGGACAAGACGCCAGTTCAACTTTCCAGGCGCTTCGGCGGAAGTTCCCGACAAGTTATCGGGGCGGTAGAAGACCTTGATACGCTGGCGCAAAGCTATCTGCAACGTATTAGCCGAGGCAGATTTTTGCGGAATTTCCTGGACGTTCAGGCGGAATACGGATTCCCTGTCGCTCGGCAAGCCTTCCCCTTGAAACAGGATACGCAGGGTTTGCTGCTTGTTGCCTCCCAAACGACTGAGGGCAGGCGTGATGACAAACGGAACCTCACGTTTATCTGCCCCATTATCAGCCTCTACCCAGGATTGAATCATCACGTCCTTGGAAGCCTGGTTCCTGACCAGGATCGCAGCCTCCTTGGCAGGCGCCTGCAGAACGACCCGGGTTCCTCCCAGTGTGATTCCCGCATTGGCCAGGGTGGAAAAAAGCAAAAGGATGCCACCCCAGATAACTCTGGAAGAAAATGGATATTTCATGATGAACTCGCACCTCATGGAACGGGGTATATACATACCCCGCCCACGTAGCAGAACTTAGTTGTATTGGGTATCCGGAATTTCTGGTTGATAAAATGCCAAAGATGTAAAGAAGAAAATCTTTCTCAGCGGATTATCTGATTGATCCTCTTCAGCCTACTCTACTGCCAATTTTCTGTTTCCACCTTCGCCTGAGTCTTCATAGCGATGCTGACTAGGGAGGACAGCGAGAGCTGGGCAAGCGTCAAAGCGGTTCTGGTTCATGCGCAATCCGGACACCTGCACAACATTCCTCTTGTAAGAAACCGATCAAATTCTCTAGGTGCCCATACTCGGATATACAGACAATCGTGCGGCTATGTTTCTCCTGCCGGATCAGCCCTACCTTGGCCATGCGCGCAAGGTGATGTGATAGCGTCGAAGCAGGAATACCCAGCCCCTTCTGGATATCTCCGACCGAAGCCCCATCATGGCCAGCTTTGACCAGAAAGCGGAACACGGACAGTCGGTGACTATTCCCTAGCTCAGCTAAGCTGGCTGCAACCTTTTCGTGATCCATAGCACGCCCCAATAATTCGATGTTTCTAGAATTATAGTTGACAGGTCGGATAAACGCAAGTAGGCTGCGTACATCATTTCGACAATACTAGAAATATAGGAGTAATATTGAATGTCATCTCAACTCCAAGACGCTCTAGGCATGTTCGCCTTTCTCGCTATCGAGCTATCGGTTTTATTCATTGGCATTAGCTTGCTGGTCGGAGTTCTTCAACGTCACATCCCACCATCCAAGGTGGAAGCGTTACTGACTTCCAGTGGGAAGCGAGGCTATTTTCTTGCTGCTGGTTTAGGAGCTATAACGCCCTTCTGTAGTTGCTCGACTATCCCCATGTTGAAAGGGTTGATTCGGGCACGGGCCGGTTTTGGGCCGATGATGGTGTTTCTTTTCTCATCTCCGTTGCTGAATCCTATCGTCGTCGGCCTGCTGGTTGCCACGTTTGGATGGACACTTACTGCTATCTATGTGCTCGCCGCTTTGGTGGTCGCGGTAGGTGCCGGATGGCTGCTTCACACGCTTGGCTTCGAGCGTTATGTGCGCCGGACGGCGACACAAGAGAGCAGTGGATGTAGTTCATCAGCAAGCCCGTGCAGTGCTACATCGACCGCATCGAGTTGCGGCACCAACAGCTGCGACACCACTCCGAAGACGGCTTCTTGCGGGGCTGATAGGAAGACAACAGTCTCTACGTCTAGCGAATGCTGTGACAGTCAACCCACTGTCACGGTTAAGAAAGAAGGGAAGTACAGTGGTGTGTGGCGGGAAGCTTGGTCGGACTTTATCGATGTGTTGCCTTACCTGCTCATCGGTATTGCGATTGGCAGCGTGATCTATGGTTTCATGCCCACTGACTTATTGGAGCAGTATGCAGGCCCAGATAATCCCTTTGCCATTCCAGTTGCCGCTGTCATCGGCGTGCCGTTGTATATTCGCGCTGAAGCCGTCATACCTCTGGCAGCGGCTCTGATGGCCAAAGGCGTGGGTGCCGGGACGGTGCTAGCGTTGATCATCGGCAGTGCCGGAGCCAGCCTGACTGAGCTCATTCTGTTGCGCTCTTTGTTCACGCTGAAGCTTTTAGCGGCGTTTTTAGCAGTCATTTTTGCTATGGCGATGATTGCCGGTTACGCCACCTACCTGTTTTTCTGATCAAGGCGGGAGATGATTAATTCGTTAAGCCTTCCTGGGTACCAGTTGGTGGATTCTGATGAGCAGAATGAAGACATACATTTTCGGCTTGAAGCACCTACACCAGTAGCCTGCGAGGGGTGCGGCGTGCAGGGTGAGTTCGTGCGGTTCGGCAAGCGTGACGTTCCCTATCGTGATCTGCCCATCCACGGCAAGCGGGTCACTCTCTGGGTGGTCCGCCGCCGATACACCTGCCGGGCCTGCAAGACAACATTCAGGCCCCAGCTACCGGAGATGGTGGACGGATTCCGTATGACACTGCGGCTGCATGAGTACGTGGAGAAGGAATCCTTCAACCACCCCTACACCTTTGTGGCGGCACAGACCGGCCTGGACGAGAAGACGGTGCGCGACATCTTCAACGCCCGCGCCGAGTTCCTGGGGCGCTGGCACCGCTTCGAGACGCCCCGCATCCTGGGCATTGACGAGCTATACCTGAACAAGCGCTACCGCTGCATTCTGACCAACATTGAGGAGCGAACCCTGCTCGACCTGCTGGCCACCCGCCGCCAGGACGTGGTGACCAACTACCTGATGAAGCTGAAAGACCGGCAGAAGGTCGAGATCGTCAGCATGGACATGTGGAACCCCTACCGGGCAGCGGTCAAGGCTGTGCTGCCCCAGGCCCGTATCGTGGTCGATAAGTTCCATGTGGTGCGCATGGCCAACGATGCCCTAGAGAGAGTGCGCAAGGGCCTCAGAAAGGAGCTGAAACCGTCCCAGAGCCGGACTCTCAAGGGAGACCGGAAAATCCTGCTGAAACGCGCTCACGAAGTCTCAGACCGGGAGCGCCTCATCATGGAGACCTGGACAGGCGCGTTCCCGCAACTGCTGGCCGCCTACGAGCACAAGGAGCGCTTCTACGGCATCTGGGACGCCACCACACGGCTCCAGGCAGAAGCCGCCCTGGACGAGTGGATAGCCACCATCCCGAAGGGCCAAAAGGAAGTCTGGAGCGATCTGGTCAGGGCAGTGGGAAACTGGCGCGAAGAGACCATGACCTACTTCGAGACGGACATGCCCGTCACCAACGCTTACACGGAGTCCATCAACCGACTGGCCAAGGACAAGAACCGTGAAGGGCGCGGTTACTCCTTCGAGGTGATGCGGGCACGAATGCTCTACACCACGAAGCACAAGAAGAAGGCACCGACTGCGAAGGTCTCTCCTTTCTACAAGAAAACCATCGGTTACGGACTGCCGGACTTCGCAGAGGAACTCAACTACGGAGTCGATCTATCAACCATCTGATAATGGTATCAGGTTGGTGGGGTAAAGGTGCCCCATCAACCATTAAATCCGTATACCCGTTGTATTCCAGGGTGAACGGCAGGGAGCCGTCGGCACTACCAGCCGTAGGAGCTACGGAGCCGGATTTGACATAAGCGGCACGCAGATTCAGCTTGGCACTGTAGACAGTGATGTCATTGCCTTCGCCATCTTTTTGTACCTTGGAATCCAGGGGCGCATCGATGGTCTCGTTCGCCGACAGGTTCAGCAGCTTGCCATCGGATCCATAGATACCGATGCCGACACCGGTGGCGGTGCCGACGGTTTTCAGAAGGCTCTCATTGTTCGGGTCAATAGTGCTCCCAGACATCGGGTTGAACTTCAGCTTGACGGTGGTCAGGCCGGTACCGGTCTTGCCACAGTCCAGGTTCAGGTTCAGGCTGGTACCACCAGCGATGCTGCCGCCCGCGGTGCCGCCCAGCGAGTCGATGCTGATCTTGCCAAGGTTTACGTCGATGGTCTGGTTGCCCGCAGCACCGCCAACGGTGGTGCCGGCACCACCAGTGATGCTGCAAGCGGCCGCGGTGATTTCACCTTTGAAATTGATGGTGCCGTCTGCCGCCATGGCATTGCCGACGACCAGGCTGGCTACTGCGGCAGCCAAAATGCTTTTCATGGAAATGGACACGATTGAGCTTCCTTTTGACAGTGAAAGTGTTGCGATTTTTGAACTCTATAAGAGCCAGCAACATTCTCCGAAAAGCCGAATAGAACGACAACGAAGCACTTCCCAGGCAATCGTGTGAAATCTCCCCAGTGCTTGTATGAAGTTTCCTACAAGCGGAAAAAACCTCGTAGTTAAAAACCCTCCGACACCATAAGCCCGCTACCACTAATAGCCAAACAAAATGAACGATCCGAAAGAAGCGCATCAGCTTCGATAGCGCCTCTTATATAGAAAAATGAAAAACCAAGACAAACCAAAGCAAACCCAGCAGGCTCCCAATTATCCCATTACCCAGCAGCAGGCGCGGAGCTTACGGGAACGGGAAATCCATGCTGGTGAATAGATGCGATTCAGGTTATGGAGAAACCTGAACAGCTTCTGAAACCTCTATCTGGTCCGATCTCTAGAGCTTTGCCAATTCGGTTGAGATACTGATTTCGAACGCACTTAGTTTGCCTTCCAATGAAGAGGCCAGATTGGCTATCCGCTCGGAAGACTCCGATGGGTTCTGGCAAGCCTTTTCAAGGCAGGAACAAGACTCGACCAATAGGCTGCTGCCCACCACCCTCGCAGCCCCTTTTATCCTGTGCGCAAGTTCGGCCACTCCTTGCAGGTCTGCGAGTTCAAGCAATTCCGCCAACCGAGTACGATCATCCCGACTGCTGGCCAATAAAGTTTCCAGCAACCGCTGCAATGCAGCCGGCTCGCCGCCGGTAATGGCCTCCAGCGAACGAATGTCGAAAAGACTTTCCATCGGCGATTCCGAACCAAGCTCTTTCATACAGACTCCATCGATATGCTTAAAGGAAGGTCACTGCGCGTTGCGCTATCCCGCCTGCGGACTCCAGGCATCCGTAGAACGACAAGGCCGTACATGCCGTCCGGGCCAGTTATCCGCAAGCAGCATAAGGGAATTGCCTCCGCCTCTGCCGTCCAAACAGGGGAGCATCGCTTGTTGCGTCTCCTCGAACGGACCCAAACGGCCCTGGAAACGCTCATGGCCGGCACGGAGTCTACCTTTGCCAGCCGACCGCAGCCGGCCCGACCGCTCGTTTCGGGGAGGGAAACTCCTACGGTAAGTCTGTGCGAAGAGGCGTCATCGGTTGCGACCGCCTGACGGTTCGAAGCGAACCTGGCGGAGGAGCCATCGCTGCGACAGGCGAGTCTGGGTTACGCGCAGGTCGCGATGAAACAGCGGCATAAGCCACTATTGGCGCACACAGGCATACGAGGAAGACGCAGGGAACACCTGGTTGAAAACCAGCTCTACAGATCATCGAGCGGCGAGGGTTCTATCTATGGCAAATCCATTGGACGGCTTGCACGACGCGGACCACGCGAAGGCCGAAAAAACGGAAGGAAGGATGCCATCGGTCAGCGATCCCAGGGCGCTTGCCCGTCTTCTGGAATTGATACTGTCCACCGCCCAGGCCGGTCTCGCCTTCTCCAAGGACCGCTTCGACATCGGACGCTTTCGCGCGCTCCAGCATGCCGTCGCCGAATTCATCGCCAGCGACCAGGGGGTAGCGTACGAACGGGTCGAGAACTGGATCGCTCTGGACAGCCACTACCCGACCCCGAAACTGGACGTCCGTGCGTTGATCCTCGACTCGCAACAGCGGGTTCTGCTGGTTCGGGAGGCCTCGGATAGTCGCTGGACCCTACCAGGCGGCTGGTGCGACGTAAACGAGTCGCCGGCAGATGCGGTAGTTCGCGAAACCCAGGAAGAAAGCGGACTGGAAGTTCGAGCGATACGCCTGTTGGCATTGCTGGACAAGCACAAGCATCCCCACCCTCCCCAACTGCCGCATGCGTTGAAAGCCTTCTTCTTCTGCCACGTCACCGGAGGCAGTCTTCAACAACAAACGGACGAAACGTCGGCGGCCGAGTACTTCCCGGTGGACGCCTTGCCGCCGCTTTCCGAGCACCGGGTACTGGCCTCGCAGATCCAGACGTTATGGCAGCGAATCCACGCGGAAACGCCAGAGGCGCTTTTCGACTAGCCCCCCGACCTCATGGAGTCATCGCGCGGCAGACGGCCTGACCCTAACGACGTCCAGCAGGCGTACCCGGCAGATCGACCGGCCAGTCGACGAGCGCCTGCCGCCCTCCCCCATCGCCGGCAGCTTGATGCCGCCAACAGCGGCGCAGCGTGCCTTCCGAGCAGTAAAGCCGGCCCGTCGTTCTCGTTCGAATGCGTGGCGGAGCGCACCCGAGGCGCCAGCCATCGACCATCCCGAACGTGCCGATGGAGCGAACTCCGAGCGAGTTCCCCCGCTTCGTCCATAGCTCATCTGTGCTAGTCGACCCTCACCTTGGGCTGCACCTATGATTCGTCCCTTGGATGACCCTCCGCGGTCGGGAACAAGACATTCAAGGACGAACTCATGGGCAAACCATTCCGTCACGCTCGGCGCTGGCTGCTGCCGCTCACCTTCATCTGCACGGCAACGACTGCGGTCGCCGAAAGCACCGGCGACTACTGGATCGTCTACGGCAAGGGCGAACGCTACAACAACGAGGTATTCGTCGCCAACGCCACCGGCATCTTGCAGCAACCCAAAGGTATCCAGTCGGCGCAGATCATCCAGCTATTCGAAGACCGGTCGATGCCGACGCTGACGGCCTACGAGGTCCAGTTCAAGTGCAAGGAGCGCAGGGTCCGCTTCGACAACGCACGCGCCATGCGCCGCATCGACAACGTCATCACCAACGTGAAAACCGTCGACGGCTGGATCGACCCGGGGAAATACGATTACTGGCTGCAACGCTCGTTCGCTTTCGTCTGCGCCCCGGCCATCCGCGACAACAACCAGATGTTGCCGCTGGGCAAGATGCCCATTGCACGCATGGTGCAGACCGTCCAGGCAATGTTCGTCGAACTGCAGGGCGTCCAGGCCAAGAAACAGACCATGCGCGATCTGGATGCGATGCTCGGCAACGAGTAGAAATGAAGGAAGGCGGCTTGCCGCCCTCCTCCGGAGCCCCACGGAGCAGGTCAGCGGCATGCCGCTCGCAGCGTCCTGCCGGCCGTAGCCAGCGCCGCGACGAATAGCCAGAATGTTTCTCTATGCGAGGAGCGCGCGGAGCTGCGCGGGGACCTCCATGACTTCGCGGGTATCCGGGGAGACACAGACCTGCGTCAGGCTCGCAGTGAACGCCACCACGTCCGGCGAAAGACGTCCTTCGACTGAAAACGAGAAAGAATGCGTCCCCACGTTCGACACGCCCACCTGCATCGTGAGCTCGTCGTCCCAGGTGACCGGATGCAGGAATTCCAGGGAGAACGCTCTCGCCGGGGGAAGAATCCTGAACCCCAGGAGGGTTCTGAGCCCCGGGCCGCCCAGCCAGACCCCGAGCGCCTCCTGCACCGCTTCCAGCACAAAGTATGAAAAACGTGGCGTATAGACGATCCCTTCGGGATCACAGTCGCCAAACAGTACCGTTCTCTTTATGAAAACCGGGGTCGGCATCGGGTCACTCATCCGGTCGCCAGGAAAGGAACCTCACTCTATGGGAGTCCCGGTCCGCTGACAAATCCTCGGATAGCCGTGCACCAGTTCACCAGGCTGCGCGGGGTCTGACAGGAACACGCCAGAACGAACGGGAAAGCGGCTGCCAGTACCGATATGACTGGCGGAAGCGCGAAACCGGCCTTCTTCCCGATGTCGATAAGGATAAGAGTTGCGGTGCGCTGGGGATGAGATATCCGGACTGCGGAAACAGAAAAGCCCGCCTTGTTGGGCGGGCTTTTCATATCGACTCGGTCGATTCTGGCCAGTTTCCTGGCCAAGGCATACTGCAGCTCCGAAGCTAAATTTGCGAGCTCTACGGAGAGCTACAGAAACTCCTTTCTAATATGGTGGGTCGTGTAGGATTCGAACCTACGACCAATTGGTTAAAAGACAATTGGCCTAGGTTTCTCTAGGAAGGGTTTCTACCCAGCCACCTTTCACACCAGCAGCCTCTAATGACCCCACATTAGAGGCTGTAGACATGAATGCGAAAGCGACTTCGGTTGTATCCACCAAGGGTGGTGTAGGGAAATCCACCACCGCCGCCAACCTCGGTGCATTTTGCGCCGATGCTGGCCTGAAAACCCTCCTCATCGACCTGGACCCCGTCCAGCCCTCCCTATCCTCGTACTACGAGCTTCCTGAAGTCGCCCAGGGCGGCATCTACGACCTGCTCGCCGCCAACATAACTGACCCAGCGAGGATCATCTCCAGGACGATTATCCCCAACCTGGACGTCGTGATTTCCAACGACCAGAACAACCAGCTCAACAACCTACTGCTCCAGGCGCCCGATGGCCGGCTTCGGCTGGCAAACCTCATGCCGTCCCTGAAGCAGGGCTACGACCTGGTGCTGATCGACACCCAAGGTGCGCGCTCCGCTTTACTCGAAATGGTCGTGCTCGCATCGGATCTGGTTGTTTCCCCCCTGCAGCCCAACATGCTCACTGCCCGCGAGTTCAACCGCGGCACAATGCAAATGCTCGATGGACTACGTCCCTACGAGCGCCTCGGCATGCGGATCCCCAATGTTCAGATCGTCATCAACTGCCTGGACCAGACCAATGACTCCCGGGCGATTCACGAGAATGTGCGTGCCATCTTCGATGAGCATCAGGACATTTCTGTGCTCGAAACGACTGTCCCGGATGCCGTCGTGTTTCGCAACGCAGCATCGCGCGGGCTACCAGCGCACCGCCTCGAAACGCGGCAACCCTCGAATCGCACATCCGCGCCCGCGCTGGAAATCATCCGTAACCTGGCCATCGAGGTCTTTCCCGAGTGGACTGACCGCTTCCTCGCGCTGACGCCGGAGGCGGTAGCAGCACTGGTCAAGGGAGGGCGCTGACATGGCGAAGCCTCCAATCACCCAAGCCCGCGACGTCGACGCAGAACTTGTGCTGCAACTGAACAAGTTCGGCAGCGCCGCCGACCTTCGGAGCCAACAGGCCAAGTTGACCGGCGCTGCGCGAGAAATACGCAAGCTGACTGGTGGCGGTACTGACCTGTTCGGGAAGCTGGGTTGCTACTTGAGCTTCGAGCAAAAGCAGCTCCTACAAGACGCTGCGCGCTTGCTCGACTCGGTGAACCAGCAGGTCGAGCATGCGAAGGAAAAGCGTGATCGCGACGAGAAACAGGCCAAGAAGCGGCGTGAGCTGCGCGGGCGCCTGGCCAAGCAACTGGTCGCCTCGAACTACCCGCTTCCGGGAAATACGCTCGAAGAGCGGCTGGAAATCCTGCAGATCGCGTTGATCTACAACCGGGCCAAGGTGTTCGATCCCCTGTACTCCACGCACCAGCTCCACTCAAAACTCAAACGCTGGCTGGAGCGTCCCAAGCAGCTCATCGGGTGGCGCAGTGAAGCCGAGTATTTCGCTAGTCAGGTGGGGAGCCTGCGATGTGACTTCATTAGCCACCTGACTAACGAAATCGCCTACGACGATGGCAGTGAAGTCGAGGAGCGCCTGCGCGTCATCAAGCAGACGGTCGCTGACTGCACCGCACAGATCGCTCTGACCAGCGAGGAGCAGGAAACCCTTCGGCTCTGGAAAGACGCTCTGCAATCGGCTCCGGAGGGCCTCATATGAACCTCCAGAACCGCAACAACCTCATCCTGAGCTTGATCGCCGAGACCCAGTTCGACGCCTACGTGCAAGGCTACATGGCCAAAGCAGGCGCCGCCGCCGGTGCTTCCGACAATCTGCTGGTCGAGGCTGAAGGTGCTGCGATGCTGCAGGGCCTTGTCGCTCCGGTTCGCGCTCAGCAGCGTGCCTGTGGACAGCCCCTGCAGAACGCCCTGCTCCAAATCGCCCACGACCTACTGTTGCAGACGAAGTCGCAACTGGCCATCGCGGCCAATGCCAGCTCGATCCACGTGATCCAGCGGGACATGAACAGGGCTATCTGGAATATCGCGACTGCCATCGATCACCTGGCCGAGTTCGCCCAACCCTCCCAGGACACTGTGAAGGTCATCGAGCGGCTGATGCTCTTCGTCGGCAGTAGCCCGGAAGGTCAGCAACTGGCCGCAGAGGCAAGTGCGGTGCTTGGCATTAGCGAGGGGGGCCTGGCATGAAGCCTATGATTCAAGCCCACCTGGTCGAGCGCGACCAGTTCGGCTTCTGGACCCATCCGAACTATCCGGATCTGGCCGACAACTGCTCTTCCAACGAAGCGCAGGAAACGCTGCGTCGGCTTGGCCTTGAGTTGCAGACCGTCTTCATGGAGTCGGATGCGCCTCGCCTCTACGACTCTGCCCGTTCGGACCAACGATACAGCGAGTGGATCCCAACGCGGCCCGAAGGCGCCGGTTGGTTCGTGCTGTCGATCCACGATACCGATAACGGCCCGGTGTGCCAGTACGTGCGACCGCTCGGAGAACACCTGAGTCCAATCGATCTCGATGCGGCAGCAGAACAGCATGAGCGCCTGCTCAGCGAGGCTTGTGCCAAGGCCTTGAATCAGCGCGACGCCGCCCTGGCCGAAATCAAGCGCAACAAGCTCACCATCGCGGCCATGAACGAGGTGCACGCGAAACTCGCCGCAGATCTGGAGGCCGTCCAAGCCAGGGTTGCGGGGTTGCATCGCGCTCTAAAGGTGATCGTTGACGCTGCAGAACACGGTTCTTGGCCGACAACCGTCCTGCACGGGATTGATAAAGCACGTGCCATGCTCGCCGCCGCCCCTTCCCAAGCTAAGCCCAGCACCGACGACGGGCAGGGAGGCAGGCCATGAGTGACCCCAAGCTCAAGCCCTGCCCGCTCTGCGGCAGCACGAACATTCGAATGCTGGAACCCGAGCTGCTCGACACCGATGCCTGGAACTCTGCCATTGAATGCCAGGACTGCCAGGTTCACATCGGGCCGTCCTACTGCGAGCCAGACCCGGTAACAGCGAGGTATTCAGCACAGGTCGACTGGAACAGGCGCCCAAACGCAAAAAGCCACGCGGACGAGCGTGAGCAGTTCTTGATGGCCAACCTGCTCGCCGCCCTGGAGGTCGCACTGGGCGACGTAGCAGCCCTGGCTATTGTCGACCGGGTAAGGCAGGTCGCAGACCGAATTTACCCCACCTCGAGCCTATCCCCTGTTCCCCAAGCATGGCTCGATGTCCAAGCCGAGCGCCGCCGGCAGATCGAGGCCGAAGGCTGGACGCCAGAGCACGACGACGAGCACAGCCACGGCCAGATGGCCCGAGCCGCCGCCTGCTACGCCCTGGCCGGCTCCAGCGCTCCGAACGATGGAACCGCCGCCCTGCTGGTGTCGCTGGCATGGCCTTGGGATGAGCAGTGGTGGAAGCCAACCACGGTGCGACGAGATATGGTCAAGGCCTGCGCCCTGGCGCTGGCTGAGATCGAGCGCCTGGACCGCACCGCGCCCGTGCAGGGCTCAACCTGCTGCAAGGGGGACGCGTAATGGACAAGCAAAAAGTCCTCGCCAAGGTCGAGAAGCTGATGGCCCTGGCGAATGCCAAGGGGGCCACACCGAACGAGGCGGAAACCGCATTGCGCCAGGCCGCGATCCTGAAGCGCCAGTTCGACCTCAGCGATGCGGAGATCTCGGCCCACACGGTGGAAACCGCGTGCGTTCCCACTCGAACCAGGCGCTCTCCTGCCCCATGGCTGCATGAACTGGCCGGGATCTGCGCCAGTTCCTTCGGCTGCGACTACCTGGCGGCATACGCGATGCCAGCGGGCTGGACGTTCAAGTTCATGGGCCGAGGAATCGGCCCTGAGCTGGCCGCTCACGCCTACTCTACGCTCCACCACCAACTGGTGGCGGCGCGCTCGGGTCATGTCGCCCAACAGAAGCGCTGCAAGCTGTCGACCAAGCGCCGTCGCAGCAAGCTCTTCGTCGAAGGCTGGCTTCTCGCAGTGCGTTCGTTGGTACGTGACTTTGCCGGCAGGCCGGACGAGTCGACTCAAGCAGCCATCAAGGCCTACCTCGAACTACACCATCCGGAGCTGAAACTCCTGCAGCCGGCAGCGCCGACGAAGCCCCTGGCCTATGACCAGGCTTCGCTGCACGCAGGCTGGGAGCACGGCAAAAACACTCGCCTGCACCGCGGCGTCAGCCGGCGAGTTCAGGGCGCGCTCGAGCAGGGAGGTTCCCGATGACTCGCTCTGCTCTCTCGAACATCGCCATCGAGTCCGCCAAGGTGGAGGTGAAAGCGCTGGAGATCATCGGCGCCCCGGGCGGAAGCACGTTCATGCAGATCGGCCGGGAGGACTCGAAGTGAGTGTTCTGGAACTCACGCCGCCGCACTCCGTCGAGGCGGAGCAAGGGGTACTCGGTGGCCTGATGCTGGACAACGCGGCATGGGACATTGTCGGCGATCACCTGCAGAAGGAGGACTTCTTCCGGCATGAACATCGGCTGATCTTCACCGCCATCAGCGAGTTGGCCGCGAAGGACGCCCCGTTTGACGTCGTGACGGTGTCGGAAGCGATCGAAGACCTTCCAGAAGCCGGCGGGCTGGCCTACCTCGGCCAGCTCGCTGACAACACGCCCTCCGTGGCCAATATCGAGGCTTACGCGCAGATCGTTCGCGATCGGGCGCACCTGCGGCAGTTGATGTCTCTCGGGCATCACTGCACCAGAACCGCCTCGAACCACCAGGCGAATCCCTGTGAGGTTCAGGAGGAGATCGAGCAGAAGCTGTTCGCCCTCGGCCAAGATCAGCACAAGTCCGACTTTGTCGATATCAACAAGGGCCTCGCGAAGATCGTCGACACCATCGATTACCGCTTCAACAACAACGTGACGGTAACGGGGGTCCCGACAGGCCTGAAGGATCTCGACGAGCTCTCCGGCGGACTACAGAAGTCGGATCTCATCATCGTCGGTGCCCGTCCTCGATGGGCAAAACGTCGTTTGCCCTCAACTTGATCGACGCCGCGCTGCAGAGCGACCAACAGAAGTCTGTCCAGGTTTACAGCATGGAAATGCCAGCAGAGCAGCTGCTGTTCAGGCTTGCTGCCCTGCTCGGCCACCTGGACCTTGGCAAGCTGATGAAGGGCCAACTGCAAGAAGAGGATTGGCCCAGGCTGACCGTCGCGATCCAGCGCATAAACGACTATGGCAGCCGACTGGTCATCAACGACCAGGGCAACCTGACGCCGACTGAGCTGCGCGCCAAGGTTCGCCGTGCAGCCAGGAAGTACGGCCACCCCGTACTGATCCTGGTCGACTACCTGCAGCTGATGCGCTGCCCAGGCCTGGAAAACCGAGCCACCGAGATCTCGGAAATCTCCCGCTCGCTGAAAGCACTGGCCAAGGAAATGGATTGCCCCGTCGTGGCCCTGTCCCAGCTCAATCGCAGCCTGGAGAACCGGCCGAACAAGCGACCGAACAACGCAGACCTGCGTGAGAGCGGCGCGATCGAGCAGGACGCGGACGTGATCATGTTCGTGTACCGCGACGAGGTCTACCACCCCAACACCGAGGCCAAGGGCATCGCCGAAATCATCATCGGCAAGTACCGCAACGGCCCTATCGGCACCGTCCACACCGCCTTCATCGCCAACCAGACCCGCTTCGCCGACCTTGCACCAACTTGGCAGGGAGCTCTTGCATGAGCTCCTTCATTGAACTTCCGATCTCTCGCCGGCGGGAGCCGGCAAGGAGTCTAGTCATGCGTGACCAGCAGCCCGCTAACAATCTCCTTTCGATAGCGAGCGCCGAATGGATACAAGCCTTGCAGAACTTCTGCCACCACGGACGAGTGTATGACGGGTCCGCCGCCAATGCCTGGCTATTGGATGCCTGCCTACTTGTTCCCAGCGCTGCCCTCATCCACGGTGTCATCGAGTACGTTCTTAACAGCCGTGAGGACATACCATACGGAGGGCTACGCCCAAGCTGGGTGGCTCAGCGGCTCGAGCAGGAGGGATTGATTAGTCACCGGTGCGGGGCAGTCTTGCACTGGCAGGAGCACGGCTATCGCTTTTCCACGGTGGTCAGGATCGACCCCGAACAGATTTGGCCCGATAAGCGCTCGAGACCCGAAGCATTCGTTACCGGACCACTAGATAGCCAGGAGCTTGGGGTAATTGAAATCCTGGCGCATCCGAACGCCAGACGTCGTAGTCCGTCCCCGGTGCGCCTGGCAGCACTGGTTCGATCTTCGCTAGCCATACCTGCTGAGCCTCTTCATCCCATTGCAAATCCGCCAGTTCTTCATGCAGTGCTAGCCACCTATCCCGAATTGGCATCTCCCGAATGGTTTCCAGTGGCCAGGAGTAGCGACGCATGAGCGCATACTCAATGGCATCCATGCCCCATAGCCTCCAGCCTTTGTCACGTGCCAGTGAGTTACCAAGGGTACACAGCACAAAGACTTGGCTTATCCATTGCGCTCTGGCCATCGTCATAGGCAATCCGTCCCCCTTTTGTGAGTCAGGAACGCATGCCTGGATCTGGATAAGCATCTCGTCGTATCCAAAGCGGTATTCGTTCTTCATGCCGGACCTCCTGTGGTCTGGGTGGGTTTGTTTGGCGACGCCAACCTTACCACCGGATGCGTCCGGCTCCCTTTTAGCAGCGACCGTCACGCCTTCAGCGCTACCGGTCCTGCAATCTCATTTTTCATCTCATCTTCCGCTGCCAGTTGCCGGCCCACGCCGGCAAGGAGTCCACGCATGACCACTTCCCAGCACCTGGTCACCCACCAGTGCATGAATTGTGACCAGCACCACCCACACCACTTGGTGCGCCAGGTTCTCCCCGCCGAGAACACCCCGGAAGGTGAAGCCGAGGTGTTGGTCTGCCCCTGCTGCGGGAGCTACGACGTCCATCAGTTGGAGGCAGTCCGAGATGAACACTGAAGCCCGTTTCCCGAGCATCCACGCCTCGGCCGCGTTCACCGACTCGGCGGTGGTTCATGCCAATCACGTTGGGGTCAACCCGATCGAGCTGGACGCCCTCAGCCAAGTGATCTCGCGCCTTTCGCGGGACGAGAGCACGGTCGCGCCCAGTTCGATGGAGCGAGAGCTTCGTGAGCTGGAAGAACTGGGGTACATCGAGATCTCAACCACCCAGGCCGGGACCCTGGTGGTCACTACGCGCGCTCCGGGGCAACTGCTTTCGGCCTACTTCTGGTCGGTATGGATCCCGCGACACATGTTCAGCTGCTCGCTGAAAGTGAGCCTGGTGCCGCACCTCTGCTGCGGCACTCAGGACTCACAGCACCTCACCGCCGTGTTCCGCATTGCAGGCAGCAAGGACGCCGCGCGTGAGTTCCTGCATCAGTTGGCCAACAACTATCCCGGGCATGAGCCGGAGTTGCCCGAACTGGTGGCCGTTCAGGTCGGTGATGCACTCAGCAAGGAGGCCGAATCATGAAGGCGTCCCAGACCTATCAGTGCATCGTCAAGTTCGATGGTGCCGGCTTCTGGACCAATACCATTAAGAAGCAGCGTGCGACCTGCACCTGGAGCGACAAGGTGGCAGCCTCCCGCCTTGACGAACGGCTGTTTGGCGAGGACAACGCCTACATCACTCGTATGCCGGCACAGGCAGGCGACCACGAAAAGCGCGTCGAGAGCCGCTGGGAGCTGTCCTGTGGCAATCCCAAGGAGGTAGCGTGCGATGGCTGACGTCACTGCCTACCGACCGCTCGAGCACTTCCAGAAAGGCGAGCTGATGCTCGAGCTCAAGTTGCGTGAAGGTCCTTCGTGGATCTGTCTGAACTGCGGCTATCACCTGGATGGCAGCGGCGCACAGCCCTGCCCTGACTGCGGAAAGTCGCGCTACTGGACCAGCGGTTGGAGTGTAGGTCGTGGCCATCGCTTCTCGGCAGCAAGGGAGGAGTGGGAAAACCGCCTCAGGACACGGTCGCGGTCACCTGTCGCGTCAACGGCACCAGTAGCAACTGACGACGTATGCACTCAACTGCGCACAGAGGTCCGCATGCTGCGTTCCGCGCATGACGACCTGGCCTGCAGCCGGCAGAGCGATCGTCGCAGCCTTCAGGCGCTGGTGAAACGTCTCCTGGATGCCGCCGCCACCGATAGCCTTCCCCGCTCCCTTGCAGAGATGGAGACCTGGCTGCAGCTCAACAGCGAGGAGACCACGAATGCGTAGTTTCCTTCGCGGCGCCCGGGAAAGCGTTCGCCGGCTGGTGGCCTTCGCTCAAGCCGAAGGCTGGAGCGTCGACCGCTCCGCCGGCGGCCACTTGAAGCTCAGCAAGATCGGCTGCGCCTCGATCTTCATCTCTTCCACGCCAAGCGACGCACGCGGCGAGCTCAATGCCCGCGCCCTGCTCCGTCGAGCCGACAGGCAGCGTTCCCTGAACCAGGAGTCTTTCTGATGCCTATCAAACACGCCATCGTCCACCTGATCGAGAAGAAGCCCGACGGCACCCCGGCCGTGCTCCACGCGCGCGACGCCGAACTGGGCGGCTCCCAGGCCATCGAGAACCTGCTGGCCGACCTCAACGAAAGCTACAACGCCAAGAACAAGGCCTGGGGCTTCTTCCAGGGCGAGTCCGGAGCCTACCCGTTCAGCGGCTGGCTCGGTGAATACCTGGAGGGCGACCGCGACTTCGTCGGCTTCAGCCGCGAAGCGGTCGAGCACCTGCAGAAGCTGATGGAGGAGTCCAATCTCTCCACCGGCGGCCACGTCCTGTTCGCCCACTACCAGCAGGGCATGACCGACTACCTGGCGATCGCCCTGCTGCACCACAGCGAAGGCGTGGCGGTGAACGAGTCGCTGGAGGTCTCCCCGTCGCGGCACCTCGACTTCGGCCAGCTGTACCTGGCCGCGCGGATCAACATCTCCGAGTGGCGTAACAACAAGCAGTCGATGCAGTACATCTCGTTCATCAAGGGCAAGGGCGGGAAGAAGACCTCCGACTATTTCCGCGACTTCATCGGCTGCCAGGAGGGCATCGACTCACCCGGTGAAACCCGTACCTTGCTCAAGGCCTTCAGCGACTTCGTGGAAAGCGAGGGCATGGCCGAGCAGCAGGCCCGTGAGAAGACCGAGACGCTGGTCGACTACGCCACCTCCCAGGCGCGCATCGGCGAGTCGATGACCCTCGACGCACTCTCGGAACTGATGGACGACCAGCAACCGCGGGCGTTCTACGACTACATCCGCAACAAGGACTACGGCCTGTCGCCGGAAATCCCGGCGGACAAGCGCACCCTCAACCAGTTCCGCCGCTTCACCGGCCGCGCCGAGGGCCTGTCGATCAGCTTCGAGGCGCACCTGCTGGGCTCCAGGATCGAGTACGACGAGGAGCGCGACACGCTGAGGATCAGCAGTCTCCCCACTCAGCTTCGCGACCAGCTCAAGCGCCGCAAGGCGGAGCAGGAGAGCACGTCATGAAAGGGGTTCGTCGCCCAATCCTGCGCTACCACGGAGGCAAGTGGAAACTTGCTCCCTGGATCATCCAGCACCTGGCGCCACATCACACTTACGTCGAGCCCTTCGGCGGCGCAGCCTCCGTCCTGCTCCGGAAAGCCCGCAGCTACGCCGAGATCTATAACGACCTCGACGGGGACGTGGTGAACCTGTTCCGAGTCGCGCGGGATCACGGTGAGGAACTGCGCCAGGCCCTGGCGCTTACCCCGTTTGCCCGGGAAGAGTTCGAAGCCAGCTACGCGGAAACGTCCGATCCGCTCGAGCGCGCGCGGCGGATGGTTATCCGAAGCTTGCAAGGTTTCGGTACCGCAGCTGCGTCCGGCGAACGTACAGGGTTCCGCTCAACCTCGACCAGATCCGGTACCGGACCTGCACTGGACTGGCGCAACTACCCCGACACGCTGACCGCGATAACAGAACGCCTGCAGGGCGTGGTGATTGAGAACCGCGACGCCCTCGCGCTGATGGAGTATCACGACCGGCCGAATACGCTGCACTACGTGGATCCGCCCTATGTCCACTCGACCCGCAGCACGAAGGTGCGCCACAACGCCACCGGCAAGTCGTACCGGTACGAACTGGACGACAACCAGCACAAGGAGTTGGCGGCATTCCTCAAACGGCTGCGCGGCATGGTGGTGCTCTCCGGATATCCCTGCCCCCTCTACGACGAGCTCTACAGCACCTGGCACAGAGTCGACCGCCACGCCTATGCAGACGGCTCCAGAGAGCGAATCGAATGCCTCTGGCTCAACAGCGCAGCGCTTGAGGGGTTGGCACAACTGGATTTCTTCCAGGCCAGTAATGCGTCTCCATCGCCCTCATTCCAGACCACGGCCGCTCATTACTGAGCGATCTGCAGGAGAACAACATGAAGAACGTTACTTCGATCGACCGCAAACACGCAGAAGACAAGTTTGTTGTACGCATGCCGCAAGGGCTCCGCGATCAACTCAAGCAAAAAGCCGCGGATAACCACCGCTCGGCCAACAGCGAGATCGTCTACCGGCTGGAGCGCAGCAACGCGCTCGAAGAAGAACTCGCTCGAGCGAACCGAATGGTCGACGAGCTCTTCGCCAAGAACCAGCGTCTGCAGGCAGAGCTGGCTGCGGCGAACACGCCTCAGGTGGCGGAGGCATGAGTATGGCCAAGATCAACCCGCAAGATCTGAAAGACCGGCTACTTGCCCCTGGTTTCACCGCGCCGCCCGTTCTTGAGCAGTTGTCGGACCCGATCAGCGACACCCCCATGGTGCTGACACTCGACCAGGTCCTCCCCTGGCACGATAACCCCCGGACCACTCGAAACCCGAAATACGATGAGCTGAAAGAATCGATCCGGCATCGAGGTCTCGATACGCCGCCACCAGTAACTCGACGCCCTGGCGAAGACAAATACCGCATTCGCAACGGCGGAAACACTCGCCTGGAAATTCTCAACGAGCTCTACAAAGAGACCGGCGACGAGCGTTACTTCCGTTTCAACTGCCTGTTCAGGCCCTGGGACAAGCAGCGCGGCGAAATCATCGCGCTGACCGGTCACTTGGCCGAAAACGATTTGAAGGGTGACCTCAAGTTCATTGAGCGAGCTATCGGAGTAAAAAAAGCGAAAGTCCTTTATGAGCAGGAAAGCGGCGGTGAAAACATTTCCCAGCGTGAGCTGGCACGTCGGCTAAAAGCGGATGGCTACCCAGTATCTCAGTCCCACATAAGCAAAATGCTGGATACCGTTGAGGTCCTGCTTCCAGCCATTCCAAGCATGCTGTACTCGGGCCTGGGAGTTGATCGTGTCTCTCGCATTCTCTCACTACGAAAGGCTTCCCTGGGCTGCTGGAAACGCCTTTACTCCGGCGAGGGTATCGACTTCGAGATGCTGTTCCAGGACACCCTGGCGATCTTCGACAGTAGCCCTGACGAGTTCATTTTCGAGCGTTTCCAGGACGAACTCATCGACCAGATGAAGCGTCCCTTGGGCCTTCGCTATGATCAAATCCTGCTCGAGATCACCAACGGCCAGCAGGAGCAGCGCCGCGGCACTCTGGTCGACCTGCCCGCACCTGCCGCACCACCTGGAATCCCAGCCGTAGGGCAGGAAAATCCTGCTGCGTCGACTACTGGACAAGCACAATCACAGAGCCCCGCTGCCGGCCTCCAAACGTCCAAGACCAATAGCCTCCCGGGTAATCCCTCTACCCCGCCAACTCCGCCACTACCTGTACAACAGCAGCAACTGACCGACGAGGAGCGTGCTGAACTCTTGGCAGGTCATATCGTGAGCCCGGTATCCACCAAGATTCAGCAGACTCGCCAACGGCTGGCCGCTCTCGAGGGTGAACATCTACCTGTCTTCGAGGAAACAGCTCTGCAGGCAATCCCGGTGCAAGTCGGCGGCCTGCACCCGATCACCGACCTCTGGTACATCGAGCGGTCGATCGACACCCCCGAAATCCTGCGACAGCACATCGCTGACTTGGTGGAAGAAATTGCCGTTATCGTCGGCGCCCCCGGAACGATCGAGAGGATTCAAGGTGGTGTGGGCTACTCGTACCGGGAGCCAGCAGAAGATTGCGAACTTTCTGAGGCAGCCCTGCACCTGATCACCTTGTTTCAGTCTCTCAGTGGCCAGGTCCAGGTAATCCTGGACAAGGTCGACTCGCAAACTTGTCGTGATGCTCTGGGTGAATTCCAGTTCTCAGCTGGCCTCGCTCAGTTGCTGCTGGGCCAACCCACCACAGGCGATCAGCCATCCAGCCAGGCAGGCCGTCTTAATGACGAAGCCCTGGTGAAACTGTTCCGGATCATTCGTCTTGCCCGGCGCCTGGTTGACCTTGAGCTGCCGCCGGCCACCTCCGAGCAAGCAGCTACCGACCAGTGATTTCGCACGATTTGGGGAGGGATCGACATGTCGAAGTCGTTGATCAATGAAGCGGTCCTGACGCAGGTGATCAACCACCTGCGCAATGGGCAGTTCAAACGCTGCGCCGAAATGGGCCTGAAGCCAGAAATTCTGGCTCAGCTACAACAGCCGTTCGTCGTGAGTCTCCTGACGAATACCCCGGTGTCTTGGGTCGAGGTGAGGGTGAACACCGACGTCATGGAAAAAATCCTGGCCACCGCAGAGCGCTCTCAGCAAGAGGAGCTGCAAATTGAGCGTGCTCTCAAACTCGGGGCTACCACCACGATGATTCAGAGCTTCTTCGGTCTGTCGCCGGAAGACACTGCGATCAAGCGGCTGATCATGGAGATACACCCCCGACGGGGCCGCTGGCGTCAGCTCGACGGAACACTGGAACACCAGATCTGGTATCGCTGGGATCACTTGATGCAGGAGAACCAGGTCAGCCTGGACGATAGCTTGGCGCTTCTCGACATCGCCATGATCTTGACCGAGGAAATCAACGCAGGCACCGATCAGGATAGCCCGGAGTTCATAAGCCTCGCCGTTGTCTGGTGGCTCATTCAGAGCTGGTTGAAAGACGGACTCTATTCGTCTGACAAATCGGGTCAGGCCCAAGCAAGTCATCCCAGGTCTCCGACGACTCTTTATCTGGCCAGCATCAGCTCACACCTGCCCCACTCTGCCCCTTCCGCAACAACGCAGGTGAACGCTGAGACAGAAAGTCAACAACAACTGAACCTGGTTCAGTCGGAAGGCGACACAGCACCATGAGGCTGTCGCGCTTTCCCATCTCGACTCTGCTGGATTCGGCCTCGGGACATCTCGAGGCCCATTTGTATAAGAAGCGGCTTGCTGCCGAGAGCGGCGAACCGCTGGCTCAACAGTATTCCGGCATCATTTTCAGCGGCAACCCGCATGAGACCGTTCCTCGGCGCCTGCTGCTGGATAAACGCCTCACCCCGCTGGAGCGGAACTGCTGGCAAGTGTTCCGCTTGCTCATCAACGACGACGGGCTGACCGCGTTCCCGACATACGAGCAACTGCGCCCTTATCTCGGCATGCAGCCGGGCAAGATCGCCTCGCGCGAAACCATAGCCAAGGCACTCACGGTTCTTCGATTGACACGCTGGCTCAGCCTCGGCCGACGCCTGCGCAACGACCTCAACGGGCAAGTACAGGGCAACGTCTACATCCTCCACGACGAACCGGTATCCCCGGCAGAAGCCCTGGAGCTGGACCCCGACTACATGCAGTTGCTGAGCCAATCCACCGACCACGGCAACCGAGCCATACGCGAAGTAGGACAGGTCACCTGGAGGGAATTCAGGGACGATCCGGACGTTGGTCGGCGCCTGCCTTCCCACCTGGAGAAGCTTGAGGGGCGCTTGAACCATCAGCAGTGGGCTCTCGATAGTCAGCTCGAAGCGGATCCAGCGGCAGAGTTCGGCATCCGAACTCTGCCCGATTTACCTCATTCCACCCCGAGTTCGGATGCCGAACTCAGTGAAATCAGCGGCAAGCGATGCGCTCTACCGCTGAGTTCGGATGCCGAACCCAGACAGAATCCGCCGAGTACACCCTTGGTTCGGATGCCGAACTCATATAGTACGTATACATACAAACAAGATTCTGTATGTAAAAAGCCAGTACAACCGCGAGCACGCGAGGACGCACATCCGAACTGGCAGGATCTCCTGAACGGACTGGAGGCCGAGCAACGGATCCAAGCCGTAAGCGCGCTCCGACGGGTGTCCGAGGAGCTGCGTCGTCCGGTCATCGAGCAGTGGCGGCACCGATGTGCGGGAGGAAGTGTCGGTAACCCCTTCGGCTACCTCATGACGCTCATCCAGCGTGCAGTCCAGGGCAAGTTCAACGCCTCTTGGGCTCCGGAAGAAATAGCGGAACGCCCCTGTCGTGCTCCGGCACCACCAAGCCCCACAACGCCTACACAGCCTCAGATTCAGCCAAAGGGAGACACCCGGACAGGGAGCGAGGTCCTCAGCCGGCTCAAGGACCTCATTCGGCCCAGGCACGGATCGAGCGTGCCATCCGAACGGGGTGACGAGCCATGAAAAACTCACTGTCGAGCATGTTGGTTTTCCCTCGGGGCGGAGCCGACGGTGAGCTGGGTGATTCGGCCCGAATCACTCTGCCAAGGATCGACCTCGTCGCCGACGGCGAACGGGGTGTTGCGGCCCGCATCACTTCGCCAGGTCCTGGCCTCGGCGCCGACGGCAAGCTGGGTGGTGCGGCCCGCACCACTTCGCCAGGACCAGGACTCGGTGCCGCCAGCAAGCTGGGTGGTTCCACTGGAATCACTCTGCCAGGGATCCACTTCGGTACCGGCGGCAAGATGGGTGTTTCGGGCCGAAACACTTCGCCAGGAACCAACCTCGGCGCCGCCAGCAAGCTGGGTGATTCGGCCCGAATCACTCTGCCAAGAATCGACCTCGGCGCCGACGGTGAGCTGGGTGATTCGGCCCGAATCACTCTGCCAAGGATCGACCTCGGCGCCGACGGTGAGCTGGGTGATTCGGCCCGAATCACTCTGCCAGGATCGACCTCGTCGCCGACGGCGAACGGGGTGTTGCGGCCCGCATCACTTCGCCAGGTCCTGGCCTCGGCGCCGCCAGCAAGCTGGGTGATTCGGCCCGAATCACTCTGCCAAGAATCGACCTCGGCGCCGACGGTGAGCTGGGTGATTCGGCCCGAATCACTCTGCCAAGGATCGACCTCGTCGCCGACGGCGAACGGGGTGTTGCGGCCCGCATCACTTCGCCAGGTCCTGGCCTCGGCGCCGCCAGCAAGCTGGGTGATTCGGCCCGAATCACTCTGCCAAGAATCGACCTCGGCGCCGACGGTGAGCTGGGTGATTCGGCCCGAATCACTCTGCCAAGAATCGACCTCGGCGCCGACGGTGAGCTGGGTGATTCGGCCCGAATCACTCTGCCAAGAATCGACCTCGGCGCCGACGGTGAGCTGGGTGATTCGGCCCGAATCACTCTGCCAAGGATCGACCTCGTCGCCGACGGCGAACGGGGTGTTGCGGCCCGCATCACTTCGCCAGGTCCTGGCCTCGGCGCCGAGGGCTATCAACTTCTCCCACTCAAGAGGAACCGAAAGATGTGTGACTCGATCTTGTATGCCCCCATGGACGAGCTCGAATTCGAGCGGCTGCTAGGGCTGGCAACCCTATTCAACGACAACGATGAATGGCCTATCGACTTTACGGAGCTGCAGGAACTGAGCGAGCTGCTCGGCAAACTCAAAAGTTGCGTCGACGTAGCGATAGACAACGCCCCTGAGGCGGCCAAGAGCTGAAGGAGGCCAACCTCCATGAGCCGCAGGCGGGATGATGATGAACCCGCACTGCCAGCGGAAATACCCCAGCGGCGAACCATGTATTTCCTACTGCGCGCTCCTACCACGATCAGCACGATGTGGCCGAACCCCTTCCCTATATAGGAACACTGCACCATGGCTGAAACCCATCGGCTTCAGATCGGCTCTCTCCGCAGCGATGTCAAACTGACGCTTCACACCTATCACGCCGCCCGCATCTGGACAGGCCGGCAGAAGTCGGATGCCAAGCACAGCATCCTCGGCCTCTCCGGCTTCTGTGCATACGTGAATCGCATGCACCGCGGGGCAGCACAGGACGATCCGTACTCCGACTGGTGGCTGGTTCAGATCGAAGAGAAAGTCGAGAGCTGCCAAGCCGCGCTCAAGGCCATCGACCAGCGCCTGGATGACGTAATGGCCAAGCTGCCAGCGACCCTCGATATCTCCGAGAACTTGTCCGTCACACCGGTCAAGGTCCCGTTGTTCATCTCCAACCCTCTCGGCTTCAAGGCGGTCTATCTCCTGACCAACTACGACGAACTCGCCCGCCGAATCCTGCTGGCCCAGCACGTCGGACTGGTCGGTCGCCGCGACATGGAGGTCTGGCTCGACGAAGGTGCGTCGGTGCTGCGCAGCCTCTTTGGTCTGGCTCAGAGCTACCAGTTCACGGGCGCCACTCGCGACGACTTCGCCGCGAACAACGCTCGCGCCGAAGCCGCGCGGAAGATGTACGAGAAGTTCGGCGAGATCCCGCAGGACATCCTGGAGGGTACCCGACGCTCGAACTTCGCTCCGCCGATCACTCGGGGCCGCTCTGACGGTGATGCCGATGATGACGCTGACCGTGTCGAGCTCGAGGACTGATCGGAATGCGGCAGCTCGATAAGGACCAGCAAGGCGCTCTGCAACAAAGTGCCTTCCGCCCACTGCAACAAACTGCCTTCCAGGCGCTGCAACACAGTGCCTCACTAAAAGGCCTTTTAAAGCCTTTTAAAGGTAAGGGGGAGCTGGCCCAGTTGGCGGAGCAATGCGAAGTCCTGGAGCAGGGATTGCTTGAGCTTGCCCAGGGACTGCTGGCCCAGGTTCGTCGCCCGCCCTTCACTCTTCTGCCCACCCGACTCATCGAGCAGCGCACATCCGCACGCACCACCTTTCTTCGCTGGCAGCACATTGCAACCCGGCGGATGGGCGTCGGGGTGTGGGCGGAAATGCTGCGCCAGGACAAGACCCCGGAATACCTGCTGCAAGACCTCTACGAGATGGAGCTGCAGCGCATCACCCTCAACATGCAGATCAGCCTGATCCACTCCATCGGCAAGCAGGCCGCCGAGTGTGCGGAAAAGATGGGCCAGGCCGAGGCCGAGTTCATGGGCCGACTGCAGCAGAGTCAGACCCGCCCTGGTTCCGTGGGCATGTAGCTGTACCGCTCTACCTTCGACGAAACGATCACCAACGGAGAGACAACATGAGCAACATCAGCAGCAAGACCGTTTCCAACACCAAAGCCCAGCCCTCCACCGAGGTCAGCGTCGAGATCATCGGCGGCAAGCCCACCACGACCAGCCTCGACGTCGCCAAGCATTTTCGGAAGAGGCACGACAACGTGTTACGGGATATCAAAAACTTGGAATGTCCCGAGGATTTTGCACTCCTCAATTTTGAGGAGTGTTCCCGCACGGGAGCGAACAACAGGCCAGAGCCATACGTGCGCATGACTCGCGACGGCTTCACCCTTCTCTGCATGGGGTTCACTGGCAAGGAAGCTATGCACTGGAAGGTCGCTTACATCAACGCCTTCAACAAGATGGAACAGGCGATCATCGAGCAACCCGAGATCCTCAGCCACAACCACCTGCTCCAGTTCGCTATCAAGACCCTCGACCTGATGCGCGACCACACCCTCGGCGAGCCGGCCCGACCCAGGACAGAACAGGTCGTATGCAACTACCTGGCCGTCGAGTCCTTGGACGCGGCGAATCCCGAGCAGATCAAGCAGGCCCTGAACTTCCTCCAGGGGCAGATCATCGGTGAAGGTGTGGCCGCCAAGTCCTTGCCCAGCGTGGCCGGCTCCTCCATCGCCAAGGACCTGCTCTACGGCTTGCTGCGCTCCGCTCATGACGCGGAGCTGCTGTTCAACTCCCTTTACGACAGCGGCGTCGAAAAGCTGGCCAGCGAAGTGTTCAAGGAGCACATGGCCAACACCTTGGCTGCAACGTCTCGGCAAACCCGTGAACTGCTCGGGTACGTGGCCAGCCGCGCCACTCGCTCCCCCTTCAAACCACGCTCCACCCACTAACCCCCGACTCAACCGACTGGAGATTCATCATGGCTACCCCCGTCTTCTGGGAAGGCAACATCGGCTCGGCGCCGGAGCACCGCAGCTTCCCCAACGGCAACAATCCCCCGCGGCAGTTGCTGCGTCTCAACGTGATGTTCGACAACTCGATTCCCGATGGCCAGGGTGGCTACAAGGATCGCGGCGGCTTCTGGTGCAGCGTCGAGTGGTGGCATCAGGATGCCCAGCGTTTCGCCGAACTGTTCGCGAAAGGTATGCGCGTCAAGGTCGAAGGCCGGGCGATCATGGACCGCTGGCCGGACAAAGAGTCTGGCGAAGAAGTACAGGCGCTGAAGGTCGAAGCCTCGCGCATTTCCATCCTTCCGCATCGCCTGGCCGAGGTCACCCTGTTGCCGTCGACCAATGGCCAGGCGACCCAGCATCAGCAGACTCGGCAAGTCTCGCAGCAGGACTACGACAGCGCCTTCGACGACGACATCCCCATGTAGCAGGCGGCTTAATTTTTGTCCGCCCATTCGTGAAGCTGCGGGTGGCAAGCACTACTCGTCGCCGCCCGCAGCCTCTACAAAGACTCGCCCGACAGGAAATCCACCATGAACAGGAAAGATGACCAAGCAGGTTCACATTGCCCATTTCGGGATCGCGATGAGCCGTTGACCAGGCAGCCCCTCAGCGCCGGCGAGATTTCAGTTCTGGAGTGCATGGCGCTTATGGAGGAAGAAGATCGCGCGGCCTTCATCCGAATGGCTCAGGGCATTGCCGAAGCGACGGTGAAACGCCGGTCTTAATTTTCCGCGCCCACTCGTGAAGTTGCAGGTGGCTAGAACCATTCTTCGCCGCCCGCAGCCTCGACAAGCATGCCAGCGACTGGAGCAACCGCAATGAACAGCTTTGCCGGCAAAATGCTGTTAAACCAGCATCCTTAATTTTGGCCGCCCGTTCGCGAAGTCTCTGGTGGCAAGAACTTCCGATTCGGAAATCTCGACCAGTACGAGGTGCAGTGTGTCAAAGAAAGCGACCCATACCGACAAGCTGGACAGGCGACATTACAACGATCCCCACCGGACTGTACGGGCTCTTGGCGCTGAGGCCGCGCGGAAAGGGCTACGGGTGTTCGACTGCCCTTACAGTCATCCTGCGATGCGGGCGTCCTGGTTGAAAGGGTTTGCCCAGGAGCAGCAACAACAGCTCGACTTCTGATCGATCCCGCTCTACAGCACCTCCCGAAAACTGCAACAACGCACCGTTCATTTCTCATTGTTGGCCCGCTCTCTGACCGCGACAGTTCGACCGACTGTTCCGAGAGATTCCGCCGATGCACCTCGTAATCATTGAAGCCCCGGGCAAGCTGAAAAAGCTGCGGTCCCTTCTCCCCTCCATTCGTCCCGACGTGACCTGGCAGGTCGAAGCGACTGCCGGTCATATCAGAGACCTACCCGTTCACGGCCAGGATCCGCAGATGCTCACCGTCGGCGTAGGCCAGGATTTCAAACCCCACTACCAGATCCTTTCGGGCAAGGAAAAGACCGTCGCACGGCTGAAGGAGCTGCGGCAGAAAGCCGTGGAAGTCTACGTCGCATCCGACCCGGATCGGGAAGGCGAAAGCATCGGCTGGCACATCCTCCAGGCTGCCGGGATCAAGAACTACAAGCGCGTTGCCTTCAAGGAAATCACCAAGTCGTGCATCAGCGCCGAGCTCAGCTCACCACGCCGTCTGGACCTCCCGAAGGTCGCCTCGCAGGAATGCCGTCGCGTCATCGATCGCCTGGTGGGGTATCTGGTCACGCCAGAGCTGCGGCGTGTGATGGGTAGGCCAACCACCGCCGGGCGCGTGCAGTCCGTCGCCGTGTACCTGGTGGTCCTGCGAGAGCGGGAGATTCGCGCCTTCACAGCAATCAAGCATTTCGGGGTGGAACTGGCCTTCGTTTCGCCCAGCGACGGCCGTACCTGGAAGGCGGAGTGGGATCCAGTGCCCACGTTTGCCAGCAAGGAGTTCCCGTATGTCCAGGATCGTCAACTCGCAGAACTGGTGGGGGCTATACGCAAGTAAGCGTTCATTCCAAGACATCCTGCCATCCCGCTGACTTCCGCCCTAGAGTGACCTCGCATTCAACAACGCGAGGTTATTTCCATGAGAAAACACCGCACCGCAGAACAGTGGCAAGTCCTAATCGGTCAGCAGCGTGACAGCGGCCTGTCGGCCACGCAGTTCTGCAAGGAGCACAAACTCGGTTATGCCAGCTTCTGTAGTTGGCGCAAGCGCCTGTTGAGTCAGCCGGTCGGTGAGGCTGCGGATTCTGGTTATGCCAGCTTCCTGGATCTGTCATCGCTGATGGATGACTCGGCCTCTCCCGGAAGCGGCTGGAATATCGTGCTGAGCCTGGGTAATGGTGTTGAGCTAAGGCTGAGCCAGATCAGATGATCGGTCTGGATAGCCAGGCCCGGATCTGGCTGTGCACCGAGCCCACGGATATGCGTAAATCCTTCCGGGGCTGAGCGCTCTGGTCCGCAATCAACTCAAGCAAGATCCGCTCAGCGGGCAGTATTTTGTCTTCGTTAACCGTCGCAAGACCCAAATGAAGATGTTGTATTTCACGCCCACGGGCTACTGCCTGTGGGCCAAGCGACTGGAGCAGGGGCAGTTCCGGGTACGGCCGTCTTCTTCGGGACAGCGCCCTTAAACCTGACTGATCTCCAGTTGCTGATTGACGGTATCGAGGTGCAAAAGTACCGTCAGTTCAAGCGTTTTCGGGGCACGTAGCGGGTTGTGTTCCGGTATAATATCGGCCATGAATTCAATGGCTTCCGCGTCCTATTCCAACGCCCCTTCCTACTCGGTACTGGCCGAGGAGAATGCCCTGTTGCGTGAGCAGCTACAGGTCATGCAGCGGCAGTTGGACTGGTTCAAGAAGCAGCTGTTCGGCCCCAAGTCCGAGAAGCAGGTGTATGACCTCCCGGAGCAGGGCGGCCTGTTCCAATCGAATGATGCGGCTAGCCCGGAGAAGCCTCTCGATGCGGAGAAACGCCCGGTTCGGGCTTATCAGCGAGGCACCGGAAAGAAACAGCGGGACGACGACTGCCTGAACGATACGGGTCTGCGTTTTACAGCGGACGTGCCAGTGGAAGTTGTTGAACACCTGCCGCCGGAGCTAAGCGGCCCCGACGCCGACCAGTACGACATCCTTGGCACCAAAACGACCTATCGGCTGGCCCAGCGGACGTCCAGTTACGTGGTGTTGCAAGTGGAACGCCCCGTATTTCGGCGCAAGGGCAGCGACAAGCCCGTGACCACGCCGGCCCCGTCCAACGTACTGGACAACAGCCTGGCCGACGTCAGCTTGTTGGCGGGTCTGATGGTCGACAAGTTCCAGTTTCACCTACCGCTGTATCGCCAACACCAACGCATCCAGCAAGCGGGTATTACCCTCAGCCGCAGCACCCTCACCAATCTGATCAAGCGATCTATTGATCTGCTGCGGCCGATCGTGGATGCCCAGACCGACAATGTTCTGCGCAGCCGGGTGTTGGCGATGGATGAGACGCCGATTAAAGCTGGCCACCAGGGTCGGGCAGGCCCACAAAAAGGCAAGATGAAATCCGGCTGGTTCTGGCCGTTATACGGCGATGCCGATGAAGTGGTGTTCACTTACTCGAACAGTCGAGGCCGAGCCCATATCGAGCAGGTACTGAACGAACAGTTCAGCGGAACTCTGATCAGTGACGGCTATGCTGCTTATGCCCGCTATGCCGCCGCACAGCAGAACATCATCCACGCGCAGTGCTGGGTGCACAGTCGTCGTTACTTCATTGAGGCGCAGAAGGACCACCCGATAACTGCCACCGAAGCCCTTCAGCAGATTGCCAAGCTATACACCAACGAAGAAGAGATCCGCGTCCAGCAACTGACCGGCGAAAAGAAACGCCAGTACCGGCTGCTCCACTCAAAGCCGGTGGTCAGCGACTTCTTCCAATGGTGCCGGGATCAACTGGCACAGGGCGGTCTGCTGCCCAGTGATTTATTGACCAAAGCACTGAACTACGTGCTCAGCCGTGAAGCCAGCCTGACCGTCTTCCTGGAAGACCCAGACGTCCAGCCAGACACCAACCACCTGGAACGGGCCCTGCGCCCCATTCCCATGGGACGCAAGAACTGGCTGTTCTGCTGGACTGAACTCGGCGCGGAACACGTGGGCATCATCCAGAGCCTGATCACTACGTGCAAACTGCACGACATCAACCCGTACACCTATCTGGTGGACGTGCTGCAGCGCATCAGTCAGCACCCGGCCAGCAAGGTCGCTGACCTGACGCCTCGGCTCTGGAAGACCCGGTTCGCCGATAATCCGTTACGCTCGCTGATCGATCCGCGCCATTCTGATCGACAGACCGCACAGCCAAAGGGCACCCTCCATGCGCATTGAAGACATGAGCATCGATCAGCTATTGGAGCTGAACCGAATGATCTGCCGGCGCATTGATGAACTGCAAGATCAAGAAAACCTGCAGGCGCTGAGTCGGCTGCACGTGGGGCTGAAGGTGACCTTCGAAAGCCGAACTGGCTTGACTATGGGGATCGTCACCAAGATCAACCGCAAGAGCGTGATCGTCCTGGCCGAGAACGGCACGAAACAGTACAAGGTCTCACCGGAATTGCTAAGGCCCCTTCGGGACGTAAAGTAAGTCCAGTACGTCGTGGAATGAACGCTTACGCCGGTGGTGCGATAGCCGCTGCAGCCCCAGAAGTCGAAGCCGCCCTTGCCAGCTTTCTTGCGGTGGACCAGGGGCAGACCGCACTTGCCGCAGAGGAAGTCACTGGCCGGCGCCGTGGGAGCGCTGGCGGTAGAGCTTGCTCGCGGGTCGCCCTGTGCGCTGGGGTGCGCGCGCAGCGTCTGCAGCTCCGACTGCAGGAGCTGGTAGAACTGCTGGACCACGTTCATGTAGGTGTCCTCGCTGTTAGCGATCCGGTCCAGGGCGACCTCCAGGTTGCGGGTAAAGTCGAGGCTGAGGAAGCTGAAGTTGTGCTCCAGGAGCGCGATGGTGGCCTCGCCCAGCTCGCCGGGGATCAGGCTTCGGCCCTTCATCTGCACCTGGCCCTTGTCGATGATGTTCTTCACGATCGAGGCGTAGGAGGATGGCCGGCCAATCCCGCGGCGCTTCATCTCGCCCACCAGGCTGGCATCGGTGAAGCGCTTGGGGGGAGGTTTTCTTCTCCAGGACCTCGCCGCTGTAGACCTTGAGGATCTGGCCTGGCTCCAGCTCCGGGATGGGGTTTGAGGGCGTTTCGTTCTTCTGCTCCTCGGCGTCATCGCCTTGCAGCAGTTTTCTCCAGCCAGGCACGTTCAACAGCTTCCCTTTGGCGCCGAAGAAGCGCAGCGGCTTCTTGTCGGGGCCGACGCCCAGGAGGGTGATGGTTCTCACTGCGTACACGGCAGCTTCGATCTGGCTGGCAAGCGCACGAACTCGAATGAGCTGGTACAGGGCCTGCTCATCAGCAGTTTCACCAGCGGTAGCGGCCGTCCAATCGGTGGGGGTGATGGCGGGGTGGCCCTCTTGGGCGTCCTGGTCAGCCTTGAACATCCGCTGTTGCTCAACACACTTCAGCCCCAATGCCTTGGCGACAGCACGGATATCCGACATGGAGTCCTTCGAAATATTGGGGTTGTCCGTCCGGTGGTAGGTGATGAGCCCCTGTTCATACAGCCGCTGGGCGATCTTCATCGTCTTGTCGGGTGACCACTTCAGCGCATTCCCGGCGGCCATCTGGAGCGAAGAGGAGATGAACGGCGCCGGAGGCGTATCGGTTTCTTCGCCATCAATGCAGGTCTCGACGATCACATTGCGTATGTAAGCGTTCATTCCACGACGTACTGGACTTACTTTACGTCCCGAAGGGGCCTTAGCAATTCCGGTGAGACCTTGTACTGTTTCGTGCCGTTCTCGGCCAGGACGATCACGCTCTTGCGGTTGATCTTGGTGACGATCCCCATAGTCAAGCCAGTTCGGCTTTCGAAGGTCACCTTCAGCCCCACGTGCAGCCGACTCAGCGCCTGCAGGTTTTCTTGATCTTGCAGTTCATCAATGCGCCGGCAGATCATTCGGTTCAGCTCCAATAGCTGATCGATGCTCATGTCTTCAATGCGCATGGAGGGTGCCCTTTGGCTGTGCGGTCTGTCGATCAGAATGGCGCGGATCGATCAGCGAGCGTAACGGATTATCGGCGAACCGGGTCTTCCAGAGCCGAGGCGTCAGGTCAGCGACCTTGCTGGCCGGGTGCTGACTGATGCGCTGCAGCACGTCCACCAGATAGGTGTACGGGTTGATGTCGTGCAGTTTGCACGTAGTGATCAGGCTCTGGATGATGCCCACGTGTTCCGCGCCGAGTTCAGTCCAGCAGAACAGCCAGTTCTTGCGTCCCATGGGAATGGGGCGCAGGGCCCGTTCCAGGTGGTTGGTGTCTGGCTGGACGTCTGGGTCTTCCAGGAAGACGGTCAGGCTGGCTTCACGGCTGAGCACGTAGTTCAGTGCTTTGGTCAATAAATCACTGGGCAGCAGACCGCCCTGTGCCAGTTGATCCCGGCACCATTGGAAGAAGTCGCTGACCACCGGCTTTGAGTGGAGCAGCCGGTACTGGCGTTTCTTTTCGCCGGTCAGTTGCTGGACGCGGATCTCTTCTTCGTTGGTGTATAGCTTGGCAATCTGCTGAAGGGCTTCGGTGGCAGTTATCGGGTGGTCCTTCTGCGCCTCAATGAAGTAACGACGACTGTGCACCCAGCACTGCGCGTGGATGATGTTCTGCTGTGCGGCGGCATAGCGGGCATAAGCAGCATAGCCGTCACTGATCAGAGTTCCGCTGAACTGTTCGTTCAGTACCTGCTCGATATGGGCTCGGCCTCGACTGTTCGAGTAAGTGAACACCACTTCATCGGCATCGCCGTATAACGGCCAGAACCAGCCGGATTTCATCTTGCCTTTTTGTGGGCCTGCCCGACCCTGGTGGCCAGCTTTAATCGGCGTCTCATCCATCGCCAACACCCGGCTGCGCAGAACATTGTCGGTCTGGGCATCCACGATCGGCCGCAGCAGATCAATAGATCGCTTGATCAGATTGGTGAGGGTGCTGCGGCTGAGGGTAATACCCGCTTGCTGGATGCGTTGGTGTTGGCGATACAGCGGTAGGTGAAACTGGAACTTGTCGACCATCAGACCCGCCAACAAGCTGACGTCGGCCAGGCTGTTGTCCAGTACGTTGGACGGGGCCGGCGTGGTCACGGGCTTGTCGCTGCCCTTGCGCCGAAATACGGGGCGTTCCACTTGCAACACCACGTAACTGGACGTCCGCTGGGCCAGCCGATAGGTCGTTTTGGTGCCAAGGATGTCGTACTGGTCGGCGTCGGGGCCGCTTAGCTCCGGCGGCAGGTGTTCAACAACTTCCACTGGCACGTCCGCTGTAAAACGCAGACCCGTATCGTTCAGGCAGTCGTCGTCCCGCTGTTTCTTTCCGGTGCCTCGCTGATAAGCCCGAACCGGGCGTTTCTCCGCATCGAGAGGCTTCTCCGGGCTAGCCGCATCATTCGATTGGAACAGGCCGCCCTGCTCCGGGAGGTCATACACCTGCTTCTCGGACTTGGGGCCGAACAGCTGCTTCTTGAACCAGTCCAACTGCCGCTGCATGACCTGTAGCTGCTCACGCAACAGGGCATTCTCCTCGGCCAGTACCGAGTAGGAAGGGGCGTTGGAATAGGACGCGGAAGCCATTGAATTCATGGCCGATATTATACCGGAACACAACCCGCTACGTGCCCCGAAAACGCTTGAACTGACGGTACTTTTGCACCTCGATACCGTCAATCAGCAACTGGAGATCAGTCAGGTTTAAGGGGCGCTGTCCCGAAGAAGACGGCCGTACCCGGAACTGCCCCTGCTCCAGTCGCTTGGCCCACAGGCAGTAGCCCGTGGGCGTGAAATACAACATCTTCATTTGGGTCTTGCGACGGTTAACGAAGACAAAATACTGCCCGCTGAGCGGATCTTGCTTGAGTTGATTGCGGACCAGAGCGCTCAGCCCCGGAAGGATTTACGCATATCCGTGGGCTCGGTGCACAGCCAGATCCGGGCCTGGCTATCCAGACCGATCATCTGATCTGGCTCAGCCTTAGCTCAACACCATTACCCAGGCTCAGCACGATATTCCAGCCGCTTCCGGGAGAGGCCGAGTCATCCATCAGCGATGACAGATCCAGGAAGCTGGCATAACCAGAATCCGCAGCCTCACCGACCGGCTGACTCAACAGGCGCTTGCGCCAACTACAGAAGCTGGCATAACCGAGTTTGTGCTCCTTGCAGAACTGCGTGGCCGACAGGCCGCTGTCACGCTGCTGACCGATTAGGACTTGCCACTGTTCTGCGGTGCGGTGTTTTCTCATGGAAATAACCTCGCGTTGTTGAATGCGAGGTCACTCTAGGGCGGAAGTCAGCGGGATGGCAGGATGTCTTGGAATGAACGCTTACTCTCGCCCCAGCTCTACAACTGGCTGGCTCAAGGCAACCAGGCGCGCCGGCTGCAGATGCTGAAGGCTCAGCCGGTCTTGACGCCGCTACTGGTGGATTGCGAGGAGGGAGTCTGGCCTCACACGACGACCAACGACAACGGCGAGAGCATCTGCCATTTCCTTCCTTGCCCTTTTTCCCTGCTTGTCAGTGAACGACCGCAGGCCGCCGCCGTGCCATGCGACTTGTACCTCGATATGGGCCGTATTCTTGGGCAGGTCGCGGACGAAGGGATTTCGGTCATCAACTTTTTCGCCTGGCTATTTCAGGCGCCACGGGCCTCGATTCGATTTCTTAGTCACGTCAGTCCCGGCCGTGCGGGAGGAGCTCTCTTCCATCGCAAACGGGAAGGCCGATATTCGGGATGGCATACTCTCCTTATGGCAGCATCGCTAGGTAACCGGCGTCCGATCACTCGCGCTCAATGGACAGCCTTCTATGCCGCCTACAATGCGATCCCCTGGCAGATTCACAACGCCAAGCCTGACTACAACCGGCTCTTCAACGGCTGCCCCTTGGATTGGCAGGATCCGGCATGGCTTGCAATCACTGCACGCCTGAGAGACATCAAGGAGTTCTATACCGCCCTCGACCAGGGGAACTCACAGGTTGTTCGGCAGGCGCGCAGCGCCCTGAAGGCGTATCTGGGTCATTGTACCTACCGACAGGCTGGCAACCTGGTGGACGACTACCACCAGGTCCAGAGGGAACTGCGCGCCACAGTACAGAGCAGCCTGCCCGATCTGGTCGACACCGACGAGTACACCACCTGGGAGGGAATGCTGCCTGTCAGCCTTATCGATTGCCCCAATGGCCTGCAGATTGTCGAGCTCCGCTGCCCTGCCGATCTCTATGCCGAACATATCGCGCTGGCCCATTGCATCGATAGCTACGACCAGGCCGCCTATCGAGGAGACTGCCGACTGCTCTCAGTACGTGAGGCTGGCCGTCCACTGGCCTCTGCCGAACTGGAGCTCAGGCGTGAGCATGGCGAGCCACTAGGTAGGCCCTGGAATCCCCAGCACCTTTCTACGGTGCAACTGCGCAAACTCGATAATGACCCCGTACCGGCAGACTCCCCTGCCGGCCAGGCTTACCGCTGGTTCATGGAACGGATTCGCTCTGGAGCCATAGCGACGAACCTGAACTGGCCCGACATGACCGTCCACATGACACGCTTCGCCGATGGTCGCTGGAAGGCGGGCCTCGCCGAAGCCACGGCGAAGTGGCTGCTCACTCGGTTGGAAAACCGATGAGCCGTCCACGCCTGGTCAACCGTACCTCCGCGACTCCTTCGACGCTTCTGCAGCGGGCTATCTTCGACGGCTACGACTTCGGCTTGAAGATCCCCTACATCGCAGGCAGCAACCGCGCGCTGCTGGAACTGTCCGGCTTCTTCATCAGCGCCCGGGAGCATCCGTTGCACCGCTACTGGCGGGTCCCCAAGGGCAAGTTGCTGCCCGAACTGGACTCGCTGTACAACCGACTCGCCGAGCTCGCTGGAGGCCTCCACTCACAGTCCTGGCGGGACTTCAGCGGCATGGTCGAATCTGCACAGGCCTCGCTTGACCGACAGGCCTTCACCTGGGGTTTGCTGCTGCGCATCGCGCCGCTGGCCGAGGGCGGCGTCTTGCTGTCAGGCGAGTTCCATCCCGGTGTGGTGGCGGTGGCTCGGCGGATGCGCGGGGTGTTCCTGCGCCCATCGAGCTCCTGGCGCATCGACGCCACACCTGAGCTGCTCCGCAGCAACCTGATCCTGGAGCTTGGCCTCGCCGAGGAACAATTCGAGATACTGGATACCGTCCAGGAGCTGCTCAGCGACGGTAGCTTCGCGCCGGCGACCGAGCTGCCCAGCATGAGCATCGGCGGTCCACAGCAGGAACCGGCAGCGCCATCCCTGGAGGACGAGTCAGCTTGTGACATCTACCTCGCCGCGGTGCCAGAGATCGAGCGCACCGAGTACAGCTCGGCTGATATCGAGGCGGCGCTTCAGGGCTACTCGCTACTGGCCCACCAGCCTGCCGGCATCGCTCACTTGCTGCAGAGAACCAGCGCCCTGTTGGCCGACGACATGGGATTGGGCAAGACCCGCCAGGCGGTCATCGCCGCTTCGATCCGAGCGGCGGGCAGGCCAATTCTGGTCATCACCCTGGCCACCCTGTTGATCAATTGGCAGCGCGAAATCCAGGAGGTCTATCCCTCGGCCACCGTGGCCATCCAGCAGGACAACCCAGAGGCGCAGTGGATCCTGGTCAACTACGAGCAGTTGAGCCCCTTCGTCGCCAACGCTTCGCGCTTCGCCGTGATGGTCATCGACGAGGCGCAGCGGATGAAGGAACCGACGGCGCAATGCACGCGGCACGGTTTCGACATTGCCGCCCAAGTGCCGAACCGCTACCTGCTTACCGGCACGCCGGTGCTCAACCGTGAAACCGAGCTGCACACCCTGCTTCGCCTCTCAGGCCACCCCATCGGACAACTGCCGCTGAAAGAGTTCTGCGACCGCTTCGCCGGCAACCCGGAGTTCCGCCAGAGTCTGCGGGCGGAGCTGGGTGACTGGATGCTGCGCAGGCGCAAGGATGTGCTGCCCAGCCTCAAGGGCAAGCAGCGGCAGTTGCTGAAGGTGGCCCTCTCCACCGAGGAACGGCAGCAGTACGACGTGCTGCGCCTCGAGGACCGACCGATTTTCGCGCGACTCGGCGCGCTGCGGCGTTACCTGGAAACGGTGAAGGTTCGCGTGGCGATGGACCTGCTGAGCGAGCTCGACGCCGAGGACAAGGTGATCCTGTTCTGCGAGTTCAAGCCGACCGTGGCTGCGCTGAAGGAACTCTGCGAGCAGGCCGGGCTCGGCTGCGTCACGCTGGTGGGCAATGACTCGCTTACCAAGCGGCAGAAGGCGATCGATCGCTTCCAGCAGGATTCCGACTGCCGGGTGTTCATCTGCACCACGGCGGCCGCCGGGACGGGCAACAACCTCACTGCGGCGAACTACGTGTTTTTCCTCGGTCTGCCCTGGACTCCCGGTCAGCAGGAACAAGCCGAGGACCGCGCGTACCGCAACGGCCAGCTCCGCATGGTCGTGGTGAAGATCCCACTGGTCGAGGCCACGATCGACGAGCAACTGTGGCAACTGCTCAACGCGAAACGCCAGGTTGCCCAGGACCTCATCGAGCCCGAGCAGGTCGACGGAAACCGTGCGCTTTTGGCCGCAAGCCTTGCCGAACGCTGATTACTCGGGTTGAACCAGCCGCTGATCGACACAGTAAAAAAACTACTCTCACCAACCGAGCACTTCCTGCTGCAACACGGAGGAGCAGGAAGCAAGCTCGATCACAACGACACGACTGTTCAGCAGGAGATGCCCCAAAAATGAGATTCGAGCAGCCCTCACCGACTATCGACTACAGAAGAAATATGGTGCTGCAAGCGTTGCTGAAGATCGAGGCGCTCTACGAGCTCGCACATGCCGCCTCTCCAGAGCTGCTAGCGAACATTAAGGAAGCGCTGGCCGACCCAGATAGACTTTGCGAAATGGCGACAGCAATCGCCTTATATTACCTTCACCGGGAACCTACAGTTCCAGCGCTATACATAGAACTCGTCGAGGATGAAGTTGCACGCTACCCCTTCACCTATGACGAGATAGAGTCAGTGATGGATTCAAAGATTAGGGAAGTCCTATTCCCTAGGGAAACTCTGAAAAAGACTTCCTGATTTGGCAAAATCCGCCGACTTCACCCGCAGAGCTTTCCGATGAAGCAGATGACCTTCGCCGACGCCGAGTACGCCGGCAAGCGCAAGCAGACCCGCAAGGAACTGTTCCTGATCGAAATGGAACAGGTGGTGCCGTGGCAGGGCCTGATCGCCCTGATCGAGCCGCACTACCCGAAGGGTGAAGGCGGTCGTCCCGCCTATCCGCTGATGGCGATGCTGCGCGTGCATCTGTTGCAGAACTGGTTCGGCTACAGCGACCCGGCGATGGAGGAAGCGCTGTACGAGACGACCATCCTGCGCCAGTTCGCCGGGCTGAGCCTGGAGCGTATCCCCGACGAAACCACCATCCTCAACTTCCGTCGCCTGCTGGAGCGCCACGAGCTGGCGGCCGGGATTCTGGCGGTGATCAATGGCTACCTGGGCGACCGTGGCCTGTCGCTGCGCCAGGGCACCATCGTCGACGCCACGCTGATCCATGCGCCGAGCTCGACCAAGAACAAGGACGGCAAGCGCGATCCCGAGATGCACCAGACCAAGAAGGGCAACCAGTACTACTTCGGCATGAAGGCGCACATCGGCGCCGACAGCGAATCCGGCCTGGTACACAGCGTGGTGGGCACGGCGGCCAACGTGGCCGATGTCACCCAGGTGGACAAGCTGCTGCACGGCGAAGAGAACCTGGTCAGCGGCGATGCCGGCTATACCGGCGTCGAGAAGCGTGCCGAGCATGCAGGCCGCTCGGTCATCTGGCAGATTGCGGCGCGGCGCAGCACTTACCAGCAACTGAGCAAGCGCAGCCCGCTGTACAAGGCCAAGCGCAAAATCGAGAAGGCCAAGGCGCAGGTACGTGCCAAGGTCGAACATCCATTCCGGGTGATCAAGCGCCAGTTTGGTTACACCAAGGTGCGCTTCCGTGGCCTGGCCAAGAACACCGCACAACTGATTACGCTGTTTGCGCTGTCGAATCTGTGGATGGCGCGGCGGCATTTACTCGCGAACACAGGAGAGGTGCGCCTGTAACACGGCGAATAGCCGCTACGGGGTACGCGTAGCGGCTAAAAACCCTACATAAGACGACGATCTGAGCGCTTTTTGATCGATGGATCGCTTCAAAAAACAGCGAGGTCTGTAGTCGGCCAGAAATACGTGGCTACTTCAGACCATCCCTAGGTATGAGCGATACCACGATACATGAGTGAGCCCAGCAACTCGATTCACCAGTAATAGCCAAGGATCGGGAGAGGGAACTCTAACTGGACGAGTTCTCACTGAGCATGCGGGCGGGCGGTCAGATCAACTCCCAGAGCTCGCATTACTGCCAGCATGGTTTTCAATGTAGGGTTCCCGCGCTCACTAAACGATTTGTAAAGCTGCTCCCTGGCCAAACCCGTTTCCTTGGCCAACTCCGTCATCCCCTTGGCGCGGGCCACGACTCCCATAGCCTTAGCGATATAGGCGGTGTCTCCAGTATCCAAAGCGTCTGCGATGAACAGAGCCATGGCCTCCGGGCTGTCCAGCGCTTGCGCGGGGTCATAATCATAAATTTGCTCGGTCATTGCGGCCTCCACTCATTTGCCAGGCGTTTCGCCATTTCTATATCCCTGGCCTGGCTGCTCTTGTCTCCACCACATAGCAGGATGACGATTTCCGTCCCGCGCTGCTGGAAGTACACCCGATAGCCTGGGCCATAGTGAATCCTCAACTCGCTCACACCCTGGCCGACTGGTGACACATCGCCGGGTAGTCCATTCGCCAATCGGAAGATACGGGCGGCGATCACGGCCTTTGCCCGCCGATCCTTTAGCTTGCTTTCCCATGCCATGAAAGTGGCGGTTTGTTTGACTTCGACCATGGGTCAACTGTGACTTATAAATCACAAACAGTCAATCGCACGCAGCCTTAGCACACGCTTTGTTCCAAATTCTGTTGGCTCCCCTTGAAGCACAATCCTGCGGGTGGGCAAAAGAAATCCCCTACCCTGTTGCCGAGTATTTCCTGCTGAGGCATGGCGAATGGCCTGCCACTGTGTGCCCCATCATCAAAGGGGGCCTCAATGACCAGGCAGTTGACCACTCTCACGCTGTGCCTGCTGCTCGCCAGCTGCACGACCCACAAGGCTGAGCCGGCCAGGCCCGCCTTCGACAGCAGCCGCAATCCAGACCTGCTCTCACCGGACCTGTACCCGAATGGCGTACAACCGGAGAAGGAGCCCGTCGTGCGCTACGGGCGCTACACCCTGGTCAGCACCCAGCCGGACGCTGGCCAGCGCGACCTGATGGCACAGATCATCGACGTGACCATCCCGTCGAGCATGAACCCGAGTGTCAAGGATGCCATGCAGTACGTGATGAGCCGCTCGGGTTACTCGCTGTGCCCGGCAGAGGCCGGTCATGTGAACATCCTCTACACCCGGCCGCTGCCGGCGGCTCAGTACAAGCTCGGCCCCATGACCCTGCGCAACACCCTCCAGGTCCTCTCCGGTCCAGCCTGGCAGGTTAAGGTCGACGAAGTGGCGCGGCAGGTCTGCTTCGTGCTTCGCCCGGGCTATCAACTTCCCCGGCGCCGAGGCCGAAACCAGTCCAGCAACTGTATGCGAAGCCCGCTGCCCCAACTCCAGCGGCGGTAGCGCAACCCTCCTCCACGGAGAAAGTCAGCACGCTGGAGTCGCCCGTCGTGGTCGCCTCGGTGCCAACGCCGGCGCCGATCACAACCAGCCCGCTCCGACCAAGAAGCCTGAATCCACCACTGTGTTCCCCCAGCAGCACCGGCCAAGGATGGCCACCCCTCTTCTCCTCCCGCGGCTTTGGCACCGATCAAGCCCTTGGCTTCCGCCGTGAAGTCCATGCCGCCCACTCCGGCCGTGGCTTCCGCCCCTCCGGTCAAGGTGCTCACGCCGGCGGAGCCGAGCCGGCAGTTGGCACAGTCCTGGTCAGCCGAGACGGGATCAACCCTGCGCGACACCTTGGAAGCCTGGGCCAAGCGCGCACGCTGGACGGTCCGCTGGGAGCCGCAGGATCTCAACTATCCGATCGAAGCTCCCTGAGCTTCCACGGCTCCTTCGAGGACGCGGTATCCGAGCTGTTCCCGCTGTATGACGCTGCCGAACGGGGCCCTTCCTGGTGAACGCCAGCCGGCCGCAGTCCCTGATCATCATCAAGGAGCGCAAGAACTGATGCGTGCCCCCTGAAGAACCTCTTGCCTTGCCTCCTGATCCCCGCGCTGGCCAGTTGTTCGGTCACACGGGTGAACGAGTCGGCGGATCGTGTCGAAGCTACGGCAGATTCCGCGTCGACGATCGCAGCACAGATGCGCAACACCCGACCGGATCGCCGCGATACGGTGGTGTTCTCCGACAAACCCTGGGTCAGCACGAAACCCCTGAGCGTTTCGCACACTTTGTCCAGTGACTGCATCGTGACGTGGCGCCCTGCAGGCGCAGCGTCGCTGCAGGAGGCCGCCCAGGAAGTCATCAACCAATGCCACCTGGCGGTCAGTATCACGCCCGACGCGCTGAACCCGGCCGCTTTTGCCCTGCAACCTCAGCAGCGCGCGAGCAACGCCCCGCCGCCCATCCAAGGCGGCCAGGACATGGCCACCATGCTGTTTCCTGCCTCCGTCGCCAACGGCATGTCCCTAGGTGCCGGCGGCAGCATCGGGTCGAGCTTCGGGTCCTACGGCCCGCGGTCTCTGTACAACATCAAATGGAACGGCAAGGTCAGCGGGTTCCTCGATCTCATCGCCGCCCGCGCCGGCGTGTCCTGGCGCTACAACCCAACCGAGAAACGGGTCGAGTTCTACTACCTGGACACTCGGACCTTCCGCATCTACGCCTTCGACGACGTCAACACGGTGGACTCCACCGTGCGTTCCGGTATGACGACGGCCGCCGGCATCAGCGGGGATGGCTCCGGATCCACTGGACAGAATGGCAGCTCCGGCATCAGCGGCGACTCCGGCAGCAAGCAGACCACCAGCTCCGAGCTGAAGACCTCGATCCTCAGCGACATAGAGAACAGCATCAACTCGATGCTGACGCCGAGCATGGGACGCATGTCGCTGTCGCGTGCCACGGGCACCCTGACCGTCACCGACCGACCAGAGGTCCTCAACCCGCGTCCAGCAGTTGGTCAACCGGGAGAACGAGAGCATCACCAAGCAGGTGCTGCTGAACGTCAACGTGCTCTCGGTCGCCCTGACCGACAAGGATCAACTGGGGATCGACTGGAACCTGGTCTACAAGTCGCTCAACAACAAGTGGGGCATCGGCCTGAAGAACACCATGCCAGGCATCGATCAAAGCGCGATCTCCGGCTCCGTGAGCATCCTGGATACCGCCAACAGTGCCTGGGCAGGATCCAAGGCCATGGTCCAGGCGCTGGCCCAGCAGGGTCGCGTCTCGACCGTCCGCTCCCCGTCCGTGACCACGCTCAACCTCCAGTCGGCGCCGATCCAGATCGGCCGCTACGACAGCTACCTGGCCTCCAGCCAGATCTCCAACGTCGCCCAGGTCGGCAGTACCACCTCGCTGATCCCGGGCGCCGTGACCAGCGGCTACAACATGAGCCTGCTGCCGTTCGTGATGGAAAGCGGCGAGATGCTGCTGAAGATCAACATCAACATGACCTCCAGACCGACGTTCGAAATGCAGACCAGCGGGGACTCCAAAGCCCAGTTCCCGAGCTACGACATACAACTGTTCGACCAGAAGGTACGCCTGCGCAGCGGCGAGACCTTGGTGCTCTCCGGCTTCGACCAGACCACCGAGGATACCAACAAGGTCGGCACCGGCGACGCCGGATTCTTCGGCCTTGGCGGCGGGCTGACCCGCAATACCAAACGCGAGGTCATCGTGGTGCTGATCACCCCCGTCGTGCTGGGCTGAACCATGGAGAAGCCTGACATCGGTAGCCGTGGACCAGACGTCTCGATCCTGAGCTACCACGGCAACAAGTTCGTCAGCGGCCTGTTCTGGCGGCCGCTATCCAGCCAGCGGCAGTACATGAAGGAAGCGCGCAAGCTGGGCAAGGAAGAGCATCTGGACATCGTTGCCATCCGCCATTCGCCGACAGTGATCCAGGCCGGCTTCGTTTCGAAGTCGCAAGGCGCAGTCAAGGGCATGTACTCCCTGGCCTCGGCGCTTTCAGGCCAGTTCGAAGGCGACTTCCTGGCCTGCTGGAAGGTCGACGAGGACCGCTACGCACTGGTCGCCACGCTCGATGGTGCGATCGTCCCCGGCCAGGACCTGGTCACTACCTTCGACGAAGCCAGGGACCGGATCAGGAAGCTCTCTACGCGCGGCGTGCTTCGAAACGCACAGGTCTTCGTTCCCGAAGGATTCGATTTCCCCGTCAAGGACTTCGACATCGAGGAACTGCTCGCGCCGAAGCGCCTGCGGCGCGACTACCGCCTCCGGCAACTCACCTTCGGCTTGTCCGCCAGAGAGTGGACGGCAGTGGCCCTGCTCGGTTGCTTGGTAGGCGGGTCGCTAACCGCCTACTACCTATGGAATGCCCACCAGCAAGAGCTCGCCAGACAAGCCGCGCTCCTCGAGGAGCAGAGGCGCCTCGCCGAGCTGGCCGAGAAGAACGCCCAGGCCAAGCAGCCGCTGGACCTGGCTTCATTGCAGAAGCCTTGGACGCTCATGCCTGACCTCGAGGACATGCTACGCGCCTGTAGCAAGGCAACGGGGGTACTGTCGCTGTCGATCCAGGGCTGGCTCTTCGAATCCAGCAAGTGCGACGGCAGGGTCCTGGTCGCCACCTACCACCGTACCGGCAACAGCACGGCAGCCGACCTGACAGCGGCCAGCCAGCACCTGTTCGCTGACCGCCCCGCCTTCGTCATCGACAACGGCAACACCGCGGCC
Source organism: Pseudomonas sp. PS1(2021) (assembly GCF_020405165.1). Taxonomy (NCBI): domain Bacteria; kingdom Pseudomonadati; phylum Pseudomonadota; class Gammaproteobacteria; order Pseudomonadales; family Pseudomonadaceae; genus Pseudomonas; species Pseudomonas sp. PS1(2021). The sequence continues at coordinate 3,630,547 of NZ_CP084484.1, forward strand.
CTGAAGGTCGACCTGAAAGTCGCCATCGGTAGCGATGAGCCGCTGCAGCCAGCCGACGACGCGCTGCAGGCGCTCACCAGCCATCTGTACCGTCAGGGTGTCGAGCCCAAGCTGTCGATCAGCCAGGAGACAACTCCGCCCCTTCCTGGCGCGGAAGCGGCGACGGAGCAGCAAGTGGTGTTGCCCTCCTGGAAGAAATTCACCTTCAGCGCCCAGACCAGGCTCCCGGCAGACCTGACCTTCCAGGGGCTGCCCGCCGCCGGGGTCCGCATCACCAACCTCGAAACCACGCTCAAGGACAGCCAGTTGGACTGGACTGTCACAGGAGAAATCTATGCGAACTGAGCCGATCGGCATGGCCGTGGCCGTGCTCTTCCTCCTCGCGTCCGGCCAGGCCTGCGCCGGCACCGTTGGCGAACTGGCGGAGATCCAGGCCCAGGCCATCCTCACCGAGGCCAAGGTGCGTCTGGCCACGGCGCAGCGGCAACTGGAGGGCAAAGGCGAAACCGGCCAGGTCGTCAGCGCCCAGGGGCAGACGTTCGCCATGCCGGTGCCGGCGGCGGCGCCGACGATCACGCAGCCGGTTCCGCCAGTGGTGCGGACCATCTACGGCGCCGGCGGCAAGATGACTGCCACATTCTTGTTCCCGGGCGGGTACGAGGTGGACGCCGCCAGCGGCGCGGAGCTGCCGGGCAACTACCGCGTCGAGTCGATTTCCCTGGACCAGGTCGTACTCACCGACAAGGACGGCAACCGCGTGCCCGTGGGCTTCTCCAGCGTTGCCCCGACCCAAGCCGCCTCCTCGGCCCAAGGCGCCTCCGTTCCGCCGGCGCTGCCCGGGGCGGTACCGCAGCCGTTCATCCAGTAGGTACCGCCATGACGAACCTTCAAATTGCCGCGCTTGTACAGCCCTCCATGGTGACCCAACTGCTCACCGCCGACGGTGGCGAGTGGGAGGTCTCGAAGCACCTGCAAGAGATCATGGCCCTGGCCGCCGACGGCACGCTCTATCTATCGGAGAGCCACCAGAACGACATTCACGTTCTGTCGTTCATCGACCGTCTCGATCGCCGTGGCTTCCGATACCAGCTCAACCTCACCGACCTGCAGACCATTCACCAGCTCTACCGCGCCGTCGCCATGGACGGCCTGGTCGATAGCGATGGCCAGCGCGCCACCCAGATGCAGGAGCGCGTGGTCAAGATCATTCGTAAGGCCACAGAGCTGCGCGCCAGTGACGTGCATTTCGTCGTGAGTCCCGCCGGCACCGGCAGCAAGATCCGTTTCCGCGTCGACGGCCTGCTGAAGACCGTCGAGCAGTACCGCAGCCAGGAACTGCACGAACTTTGCGCAACCATCTACCAGTCCATGTGCGACGTGGCCGAGCCGCTTTTCAAGCCGCAATTGGACCAGGACGCGCGGATGAGCCAGGCCTTCGTCGAGAAGCTGAACCTGTTCGGCGCCCGGATCGCGACCCGCCCGCGCGCCGGTGGGTTCCTGATGATCCTGCGGCTGCTCTACGACGATACCGGCCTCGACAGCCTGGAGCAGCTCGGCTACCTGCCCGAGCAGAACGCGCTGTTCGATCGCATGATGCGCATGCCTTACGGCATCAACATCCTGTCCGGCCCCACCGGGTCAGGAAGTCGATGACCTTGAAGGTCACCATGGAAGGACTCGATAAGCTGCATGGCGGATCCAAGCATATCCTGACCATCGAGGATCCACCGGAATACCGCATTCGCGGCGAAGGCATCAACCAGACCCCACTGGTCTATGACGCCACTGACCCAGACGCAGAACGCCAGGCCTGGGCCGCAGGCATCGCCAACGGCATGCGCCTGGATCCGGACTACATGATGATCGGCGAAGTGCGCGACCTCTTCGCCGCTGTCGCCGCCTTCCGTGGCGCGATGACCGGGCACGGCCTGTGGTCGACCCTGCACACCAATAGCGCGATCGGCATTGTCCAGCGCCTGAAGGACCTGGGCGTCGACCCCGGCTTGCTGTTCGATCCGGCCCTGCTGACCGGCCTGATCAACCAGAGCCTGCTGCCTAAGCTCTGCCCCCACTGCAAAGTGCGCTTCCAAGACCACCAAGACCAGCTCGCGCTCGACCTGGTCGAACGGGTCCAGCGCTTGACCGATGTTTCCCAGGTGTACGTCAAGGGGCCTGGCTGCCAGGCCTGCCGTGGCTCCGGGGTCAACGGCCGCTCGATCGTCGCCGAGGTGGTGCTGCCCACCCTCGCCTTCATGCGTGTGTTCGCCAAAGGCGGCCCAGCCGAGGCACGCAACTACTGGGTCAAGACCATGCAGGGCATCACCAAGCACGCCCACGCCATCCGCCGCATCAACGAGGGTATGTTCGACCCGCAGATGGTCGAGGATTTCATTGGGCCACTCGACTTCGATGAGCATCTGCTCGACGACAGCTTCTACTCGCAGGAGGCGTGCTGATGGGGGGCTTCTGGGAGCAGTTGCAGTTCGCCTTCTACAGCAAGCAGTTCGGCCGCCAGGAACGCCTGCAGTTCTACGAAAGCATGTCCACCCTGCTCGAAAACGGTGTCCCGTTGAAGGACGCTGTGGCAGAGGTGCACAAGATCTTCGCTCATGAGGGGCAGCATCCGTTTCATCCGGTGGCCATCGCCAGTCGCGAAGCGCTGATGGGGCTGTCCAACGGCAAGCGTCTGGCCACCGCCATGGCGCTCTATCTCCCCGCCCAGGAGCGAGCGCTGATCGAGGCCGGCGAGATGAGCGGCAACCTGGTTCAGGCCATGGGCGATGCCGTCTCCCTGGTCGAGGCCCAGGCCAGGATCCGCGCCACCATCTGGCAGGCGCTGCTCTATCCCTCGGCGCTGTCCGCCATGATGGTGTTCCTGCTGTGCATCGTGGCCTATCGCATGGTCCCCAGCCTGGCCAGGCTCTCCGACCCAGTCACGTGGACCGGCCCGCTCGCCACGCTCAACGCCATTGCCAGCTTCGTCACAGGACCTGGTATCTACGTTCTGGTCGCCGTCATCACCCTCACGGTGGTGGTCATCGTCACGTTGCCGACCTACCGCTGGAAAGGCCGGGTCTGGCTGGACCGGATGCTGCCGCCCTGGTCCATCTACCGCATGCTCCAGGGCACCACCTTCCTGCTGAACATGGCGGTCATGCTCAACGCCGGCATACGCCCCTACGACAGCCTGGCCAGCATGATCAAGATCTCCCCGCCCTGGCTGAAGCAGCGCTTGGAAGCTGCCCGCTACGGCGTGGGCCTGGGCCAGAACCTGGGAGTCGCCCTTCGCAGCGCCGGTCACGATTTCCCCGACCGACAGGCCATCCAGTACCTGTGCATCCTCGCCAACCGGGAGGCTTCTCCGAAGCTCTGGTCAAGTTCAGCCGCCGCTGGCAGGAGACCAGCCTCAAGCAGATCGAGCTGGCCGCCGGGCTGGTGAAGAACTTCGCCCTGATCTTCATCGGCGCGCTGATGATCCTGGTCCTGCTCGGCGCCTACCAGGCACAGCAGCTCATCCAATCCATGAACCACTGAAACCTCACCAAGGAGCGCTCCATGAGCACTACGCAACGCACCTCCCGTCCGACGCAGGGCGGTTTCGTTTCCATCGAGATGATCATCGTGCTGATCATCATCGCCATCGGGGTCGGCCTGGGCCTGGCCGCAGCGGCTGGGATGTTCAGTTCGTCCAACGCCAACGAGGAACAGCGCAACATCAGCGTCATTGCGGCCAACGCACGTGCCCTGAAGACCTCTTCGGGCTACGGCTCCAGCGGTACCAACCTGATCCCGAGCCTGATCGCAATCAACGGCGTGCCGAAGAACATGAGTGTCTCCTCCGGCGTCGTCTACAACGTCTACGGCGGATCGGTCACTGTCTCGTCCACCGGCATGGGCTTCTCGATCACCACCAGCAAGCTGCCCAAGGATGCCTGTATCACCCTGGGCACCAAAATCGCGAAGAACACCTTCGAGCAGACCAAGATCAACAGCGGCACCGCTATCACTGGTGAGGTCACCACTGCGGCTGCGACCCAGGCCTGCAGCAGCGATAGCAACAGCATTACCTGGACCTACAGTTCGTGAGTGTGAACCCGATCATTCAGGCTCAGTTCGTCGACCTTTACCTCGGTGAAGGCTTCGCCGACGTGAAGGGCCTGGCCGGCGTCGGCGCGCGCCGAGTCGAGGTGCCTCGCGAGTGGGAGTCGCACGCCCAGGAACTGCTCCAGCTCTGCAGGCAAACGCTGGAGGAGCTGCAGGATCCCGAGTTCGCCATCGTCGTCGACGGTGTGCTGCTGCGCGTCACCCAACTGGAAGATGCTTTCAACGGCGGGAGTGTCTTCGTGCTGCGCCGGTCGACAGCCCAAGTTCGAAGCTTCGAGGATATCGGCTATCCGAGCGAGGTGGTCGCTACGCTCCTGAACCCGCAACTGCAGGGCTTGATCCTGTTCTGTGGCGATATGGCGACCGGCAAGACCAGCTCCGCCGCCTCGCTGATTCTCGCCCGACTGCAGACCCTGGGCGGGGTTGGCTTCACAGTCGAGGATCCACAAGAAACCAATCTCAGCGGCCAACATGGACTCGGCCGCTGTATCCAAGTCAGAACCTCACGACGCTCGGGAGGCTACAGCGAAGCCCTGTTGCGCACCCTGCGTACCGGAGCCGACCTGATATTGATCGGCGAGATCCGCGACGAAGACACCGCCTATCAGGCTTGCAAAGCTTCGCTGAACGGCAACCTGGTCATATCGACCATCCACGCCAAGAACTGCCCGCAAGCCATCGAACGGCTGATCACCCTGGCCAAACCCCTCGCGTCCAATGCCTACGACGTCGTGGCTGAAGGCATTCAGGCCGTGATCTGCCAGGAGTTGGTAAGTGATGGCGGCGCTCGAAGACTGCACGCAGAACCGTTGCTTTTCACCGGAGTGGACTCCGTCGCCATGCGCGATAAGATCCGCCGGCAGCAGATTCATCTACTTGAGGACGATGTGAATCGCCAGGCTCGCAAAAGCCTGTGGGAGCCTATCTATGAATAACCTCAAGCTCAGCCGCGGCTTTATCTCAATTGAATTAATGATCGCCTTGATCGTTATCGCCATCGCGACTACCGGCGGGATTTCAGTCTTGATGAGCTATCTAGACGGCCTGAATGAACAGCACGCGGCCCAGCAGCAACAGCAGGTGGCCAAGGCAGCGGAGAAGTACCTGAAGGACAACTTCAGCACGGTTCTGGCCAGCGCCGGCGCCACGGCCCCGGCGGTGATCACCGTCCCGATGTTGCGCAACACCCGTTACCTGCCCGCAGGCTTCCGCGACACCAACATCTACGGCCAGCAATACCAGGTACTGGCCCGCAAGCCGGCGGCCAACCAGCTCGAAACGCTGATCGTGACCACGGGTGGACAGGTAGCTTCCGAACTCTCGATCCGCCGGATCGCGCAGCTCATGGGAGCCACCGGGGGCTACATCTCGAAAACCAACACCAGTGTCGCCCAGGGCGCCGCCTGGCAGGTGGCCTTGAGCAATTTCGGTAGCGCTCCCGGCGCTGGACACCTGGCGACGGCGCTGTTCTTCCAGGACGGCGCCATTGCCAACGAGTACCTCTACCGCAATGCCGTCCCGGGTCATCCCGAGCTCAACCGGATGAACACGGCATTGAATATGGGCGGCAACAATATCGCCGCAGCCGGAGCGGTCACCGCCAGCGGAAACATCACGACCAGCGCGGACATCAGCGCGCGCAACGTGACAGCCACTGGCACGGTGAAAGCCGGCACTGCTGACGTCGCCGGCGAGACGTACACCGGAGGCTGGTTCAGGACCCGCGGTAACTCAGGTTGGTACAACGAACGGTGGGACGGTGGCTGGTATATGAGTGACAGCACATGGGTCAGGTCGTGGATGAACAAGAACGTTTATACCGGCGGAGAATTGAGAGGGGAAAGCTCAGCTCCGAAGGTAGAACGACCGTCGGCGAGTACCTTCAGATCAATGGTTTGGCGGCAGAAAATGCAGGATGCGCCCCCAATGGCCTGGTAGGCAGAGACAACAGCGGCCCCCTATTCTGCACCGATGGGCTGTGGAAACGGCCCAGTGGCGTGAATATCGCCACCCCTGTGGTGCTGGCACAGTATCCCGCCGATAACCGACCCCGCACCCACTGCCAAGCGGTATCCAGGGACGCGCTGATCAATGGCTCCGGCCCCGGCGTTCTGCGCCTGGAAGTCGATGGCGTGATCGTTGGTCAAGCGCGCTCCACCGCTGGGCGAAACGCTGACGTAGTTGAAGACGCCTCGATCTCCGCCATGGTGAAAGCCGGACACCGGTTCTGCCTTTACAGCACCGTTGTGCTCGCAGGATTCGGCAACTCCGCCGGCATGCGTGTGACGGCCACCTACCTCAACTAGGGAGTCCTCCAGATATCATGCCGCTGCTCTGGATTGCCCTATTGCTCACCCTGCTCACCGGAACCTGGCTGAGTGTACAAAGCGACCACGCGACCTCGAGCGCCGAACTGGCCGAGGTCGATACCCTGGCCAGGAGCTTGCTGCTCTACCGCTCCAGGCTGGCGGAGTACGCACACGCCAACCCCGGTTTCAGCGGTTCGCCGGCGGACTCCGCTCTTGGTTTACCGGCCTGGTTCCGCAAGCCAGCGCGGCTTCAGGGCTACATCGCCGCCGACACCAGCTACGCCTTCATCGCCTCGCCGCCGGCAGGGCTGGCGGCAGCCGTGGATGCCGGTACGGAATCCGACCTAGTTGGTGTCAGGCGCAACGGCCAGTTAGTCACGCGCCGCCTCGGAGCCACTGCCATTGCGCTCCCTGCGCCCATCCCCGAGGGCGCGGTGGTCGCGGTCAAATAACCTCCAGAGGCCAGTAAACCCCGGCGCTGCTTGATAAACCAGCCTTCTGAACACATAATGCCATCAACTTTGATTTCACCCCGCTGGCTACTGACGGTCATCAGTAGCGCCCTGGTGATGCAGGTTCGCCTCATCTCCAAACCGTAAGCACGCTACAACACCGGGTGGGGCGTGCGGATCTGGTTGAGAATTCTCCCTGTGTCTCCCTGTTCTTTTGCTTGTCATGCAGCCGTCAACTCGTGTCGAGCGAGTTTAAAGGCACATAGGGTTCTCAAGAGGTTCGGTGTTTCCTCGATTTAAGGGTCGTACTGGTGTTACGGCCCCTCCTTTTCCCCTCTCCATGGGTAGCCTGATGCTCCTGCTCCAGGGGCATCAGGCTACCCATCGGGATCCTTCTCCCTGCCGGTGGCCCGCCGGTGATACGCAGGGCTCCCTTTGTACGCGGATGCGTGCCTACTGTTTGCTGGCCAAGCCACGATAATGGCCGGGTGATGGGATCGAGACGATCAATGCCCAGGGATCGACGATTCAACCACAGGTGGCTCACTTGACTCCCCTTCCAGACACGGCTGGGGAAACCTTTGACAGGGTTTCTACCAGCCGCGCTCTTCCGCCCTCGCTCTCCGCCCGCTGTATCCTGCATCCGCTCCCCCTCCTGCTTGACCTTGACACTTTCGCCCCCTGCTTCGATGATGAACGCGTGATCTGCTGACGTTGTCAGCGACATGCCCCCATGCAGCTCGGATCCGAAATGCTGCAGCACAGCCCACCGTGTTGATCCAACCCAAGACCGCATAGCTTCTGGTAGCGCGGTCGGTCGGCCTCGGTCGATAGAAGCTCCCTTCCGCAACCCAGCGGGGAATCCACTTCCCCGCCAGGGCCAGTGTTTTCTCCGCACCCTCAACCTGCAGGAGAAACACCATGTCCAAGCAATCCACCAGCTTCGAAATCGGCTTTGCCCTCGGCAGTGTTGTGCGTGAGTTCCGCAGAGCGCTCAGGCGCCCTCCGGTCGTAGTGCAAGCACAAGCGCCGGTTGCGTTGAGCGTCCAGCGCATCGATCCTGCCTTCCTGGCCGGCCCGACCGCTGGCGAGCTAGAACACATCAGCGACATCCCAGCCATCGTCCGGCTGAAGAATGTCAACCTGAATGACTGGTATCTAGCCAATACGCGCGAGGTGCAAAAGCCCAAGCGCGCACGCAAACCCAAGCCGGCCAAGGCGACCGCCAAAGCTGAAACGCCAGTCAGGAAGGAGCTCAAGATGGGTTCCCTCGACCATTTGATTGCACCCAACTCCGAAAGCGAAATGGGGAGGCCCCCTCTCCAGTTAGAGTCCCTGAACGATCATGAGATTGCTCTTTTGCCAGCACCTCCTGGTAGCGCAGTCTCTTGGGAACTCCATCGGCGTACTCAGGAGCAATACCACCAACGCTGGCAGGACTACTTGTCCACCATGACGGATGAACAAGTAGCTGCTCTCGGCCGCTAATAGCCACTGCTACCACCCCCAACCCTGCCGGGAACCATCCCGCAGGGTGGTTTTCCGGCATTTTTCGAGGAAAACCATGGGTTCCGCAAAACTTTCCGCAATCGCAGAAGATCTACGCAAGATTGGAACCACGGCGGTAGCCGCTGGTTTGATCGGTATTTTTCTCGGCGAGCATCGCATCCTGACTGCCCTTGCGCTGTCGGTAGGTGTGGTAATCTGGTCTACAGGTATCTACCTGACTCAGGAGGAATCTTGAGATGAGCCAAACGACTTTCGGCGTGATCATGCTGACCGCCTTGCTTGTAGTGTGCTTGTCGATGGCGGCCTGGGCCGATTGGCCCAACCTCAAGCGCAAGCTTACGAAGTTTAACCATCGGCACCGCCCGCACTGACCTCAAGCCCCTCCGTGTGAGGGGCTTTTTCATTCGCGGGGGCTTGACAACTGCAACAGGCCTTTTCATTCTTTGCACCGTGAGCTGCTGACGTTGTCGGCAATCCTCCCCCAGTAGTCATGATCTGAAAGACTACGACACGGATTTCCGTGTAGATCGAACCCAAGATCGCACCAGCTTCCGGTAGCGCGATCAATCAACCACAGGTTGATGGAAGCCCTCTCCCTCAGATTTACCTCCCAATACCGACCCATGCGGGGAATACTTTTCCCTGACGGGCAAGGTGTTTCTCCGCTTTCGCTTACGAAACTGGAGAACCATCATGAGCAACAACACCCAAGCCCAAGAAGCCAAATATTTCGACCTGCACACCACCGGTATCGGCTACCTCAATCGCATCCGCGAAGTACCGATCCGCCGAGGTGAACCGTTCCTCGCCGCTACTGTTGCTGCCCTCCATGGCGCGGCAGACAGCGTGGAATACTCCTACATCGATTGCAAAGTGGTCGGCGCCCAAGCTGAAAAGCTTGTCCGCCGTTGCAAGGAAGCAGTCGAGGCCGAGAAGAAGGTGCTGATTTCTTTCCGTATCGGCGACATCTGGGCGGATCCCTTCACCTACGAGAAAGGCGAGAAAAAAGGCCAGTCCGGCGCAAGCCTCAAAGGCCGGCTGCTCTTCATCTCCTGGATCAAAGTGGATGGCACCACCGTCTACGATGCGAAGGAAGAAGCTGAGAAAGCCCAGCAAGGCCAAGGCGAACCGCAAGGTGAACCCGCAGCCCCCGCTGAGCACGCTGAACAAGCCGCTGCTTGAGCACGGCTTGATCGAATACCGGCCCTCATCCCGAGGGCCTTTCACTACCTACGCTATGCGCCACTCTTCATCGCATACCCACCCGGGGGGCACCATCTCCCCCAGGGCGTGGTGTTCTCCATTATCTGGAGATCATCATGAGCAATATCCAAATCGTAGATCTGCCCGCCCTGCCGGAAGTAGAGGAGGTTAGCCTCAGCGACGTCGAGGACGAGCTGCTGCTCAGCAGTCAGTTCTGCAACTTCGCCTGGCTGTTCCTAGCCAGCAACAATGCCCAGGTATCTGCCTTGGCCTAACCGCCAGACATTTCCCATTTAGGGGACCTCAGTCCCCTTGGGACTGGTGTTTCCTACCGAAAGGAGAATCACCATGCAATACGGAAAGCGGGCACTCGCCCATCTTCGTCTCGAACTGCCGCTGCAGGTTCTTATGTCCAACGCCGGCTTTTATATCGGCACCCTTGATGAAGAAGGACCAGCTTCGCGCGAGTCGGTTGAATACTACCCCTCCCGCGAACTTGCCCAACAGGCATTAGACAACGGCACGTGGTCGCAACGGGAATATTAAGTTTTACCCTTTTGCCTATGTGCCTCTGCTAATTCAACCCAGACGGGGTCATCCCCCTGTCGGGTGGTGACTTCTCCGAATTGCGTTAACCGCAACGACTCTACATCACCAGGGCGCTTCGGCGCCCCTTACTTCCCCTGGAGGTCCATAGTCTCTAAGGGCATGGGCTTCCCGGCTACTGGAGATACCCCATGACTCAATATAATCCGTTTATCCACGGCTATACTGACTTCAGAATCGAGCGAACGCTACAGATAACATACGAAGATGATTGCCCCCCCTGCTATCGCGCGTTGCATCCATCGCAGCAAATCCTCTCCGATACTCAACTACAGTGCTTTCCATGCATCTTCAATGACGACTTCGCCCTAGTTACTGAAGGTCGAGAGATCGATACTGCACTTTCTGACCGCTGTCCTTACAACGGTCTGGTGCGCAATGTGCTCTACGGCATCCTTGCCGAGCAGGACGGTCAGCAAAAGCACATAGGCGATCTGTATTCCTTGGCCGAAGCCCAGAGTGTCGTTCGTCACCTTTCGTTCGGTGGCGGTTACAACCGCTGCTGGGAGATCAGAAAAACACATCTACCCATCAGCGCGTGGAATAGCCTCTACGAAAGGTTCTCGACCAAGATGCCAATCCGCTTGCCCTCGGTGTTGGTATCGCTCTTCTGGTGTAACGAGCACGGTGCGGTGGGCTTTCGCTTGCACAACACCCCTTGGACGGATGAGTGTCTGGAGATCCTGGAGATGACCGCAGCCGCTCTTCGACAAGAACAGCTTGCCTTCGGCCTCGACGAACACCTGGTCGATCTACTTCACCTCGCGGGACAAGCAGACATTCGGTTCCTGGTACTCGATCCATTCGCGCCCACGCTTAAGGGCCTGCCACTTTATGACGATTGAGCAATCCGGCCGGCGGGACATCCCGCCAGCCCTCGAATTCGAATTGGCTCGCTGTCGTTGACAGCGCCTCCCAAGGAGCCAGGGTTTAAGGCTCCGGCGCGCAAGCGCTAACCCACCCAAGACCGCCACAGCACTCGGCAGCGCGGTCGCATCACGCAAGTGATGGAGTGCATCCTACCCACCCACGCGGGGACCTCATCCCCGCGGGAGAGGCCTGCGTATTCGGAGACCTCTCATGACCTCTCTCAACAACCACTCCAGCGCAGGCCACACTGCTGCGTACCTCAAACTCCCGATCGTTCTCACCAACGCGGCCTGGCTGCGCCTGGTCTATCTCGCCAACCCTGCCAGGGTCGACGAGATGGGCACCCGGCTGGCCAGTGTCGTTCAAACCGCCTGGCAGGAGCTTTCGCTCCAGCCGACCGCGAAGCACATCCAATTCCACCTGTACCACAAAGAGGAAGAGGGGCAGGACCGCGCGCTCGCGCTGCTGGTCCTCTCGATAGTCGAGCCGTCCGATGAGCCTTCCTACCTGCGCATCGAGCTGCAGGAAGAAAGCCTCCCGGGCAACCCGGATACCGAGTAGCTCTCCCCTCACCACGATCCCGCTACGGCGGGATCATCCTTTTCGCAGGTCACGCCATGATCAACATACCCGGCCAGTTGGCCATTCGAACCATCAACGGTCGCAATGGCGAGTTCAACGTGGGAAAGCTCTCGACCTCGATCGGGGAGTTCGTCATCAAGGACGCTCTCCTGGACCAGCACATCGAAGGCAAGTACCGCGGTGATTTCGCCATCACCGAGATCCGTCCCTCGTACTACACCACCGGCGGCCGGCTGGTCGTCGAGATCCGCGCCAAGCTGGACAGCATGACGCTGGACGACGTGGACAACCTCAGCGACGAGGAGGCAGAGCGCCTCTCTGGCAATGAGGTCGATCCGCTCGACGAAGTGCCCGCGATCCAGCAACCCACTGTCGCACCGGCGGCACCGCCGAAGTCGCCCCAGAAACCGAAGCCTCTGCGCCCCGTCGCAACCGGGGACGACGCGCCTTTCGGTATGGACCCTCCGGCTCCTGCAGAGCAGGCCGCCTCTCTGGACACAGACGCGGATGCAGAACTGTTCGGGACGGTCTGGCCGCTAGGCGAAATCGTCAAGCTGGACACCACGGTCGACCGCAAGCGACTACGCCAACAGTGCGTGCGACTCGGCGCGCTGGGCTATGAGCTCGACTTCAAACAACAGGTGTGGACCCGCAAGGAGGCCGCATGAAATCGATCTACAACACCCCAGGCTTCAGCGAGGAGTTGTTACTGGTTTGCGCCTCGCTGCGCGAGGTCGGACTGGACAATCTGGCTGACCAGTTCCGCGCGGCAGTGTTCGACCGATCCGTCGTCGACCAGGCCATCATCGCACTGCGTGAGCGGGTGAAGACCCCTTCGCCGGAGCATGCGGCCGACAACGAGCCCTGGTTGTACTGCGACTGGCAGGCCAGGCAAACAGCTTACCGGCTCCTCCAGCGCCTTGAGCGCGCAACACGCTGAAGCAACACCCTACCCACCCCTGCCGGGTTCTCCCGTCAGGGAGACCTGGCCAACCACAGGAGCACACCTATGGGATGGCTTTTCTCACATCAGACGAAGGAAGACCTGCTGCGTGAGCTGCTGGCCCCAACCAGTACCTTCGCAGGCAGCACCGAGGTGCTGGCACACGCAGTCTCCGGCAATGAACTTTGGACTGTCGTAAAACGAACCTTTCACCTTGCCGGATTCTATTTCGGCAAGCCGGCCGGTCACTCGATCACCATGATCGAGTTGCACTTGCTGGACTGCTCGGCCGGGCAATGGGGCTACAAGACCATTCCGGAGAAAGCAGGCCCGTTCTACTACGGCTGTCCGCTGGAGTTCCTGGACCTGGCTCACGATGAGACCAACCAGGAGTGGCGAGACCGTCTGACGCAAGAACACCAAGCCTGACCGCACCAACCACTTCCCTTGAGGGGCTCCCTCAAGGGCGCTCCTCGTCTACCACCAGGAGCACACCATGAACCCACTGTTCACCAACCTCACCCAGGAAACCCTCGCCTACCTCGAGGACCAACTGTCCAACAACGACGTCGCCGGCGACGACGAGCTCATCGACCTGTTCATCGAGGAGCTGTCGCTGACCTTGGAGCAGGCGGAAGCGGCTGTCGCGCTACGCGATCAGTACCTCTGCCAGGTCTTCCTGAACGGCCAAGGGCCGCTGCACCAAGACGATGGGCTGAGCTTCGATCCTCACACCAAGAGCGTTCGGTAACCACCACGCTCCCCTGCACCAGTTGGACTACACCCCCGAGGGGCTTCACCGCCCCTCGAGGGCGGCGTGGCTCCTCCTTCCAGGAGGTTCCTATGCCCAGTCCCACCCCGCTCTACCAGATCGAAGAGTGCCCAGACCTGTACGTCGACGCCTGCGTGTGCGACGAGCAGCGCAACCTGGTCTTTCTTTCGGCCTGGGGCCGCGACACCGTGACACAAGAGTTCCTGGCCAGGCTGACGCTGGGCCGGGAAGAAAATGGCATCGACCATTTCCACATCATCGTGGACGGCCGCCGCTTACCTGTCTTCCCAAACCAGGATCTCCTGGAGAAACGCACCACCCGCCAGTTCCGCGGCACGTTGTTCGGGAGCCTGCTCAACCTCTGGCTGTTCGATCGGCGCGCCTCGGCACCTGACCGAAGCAATCACCTCGCCTTCGCACTCCTGCAGCGCGATGAGGATCCACACCAAAGGCTCTGGCCGCTGGTGATGGAGACCTGTCCGCTCCCCTCCTACAACACTGGCGCGAGCCAGTGATGGAGGTCCTCACCCAGCACCAGATGTTGAACGCCCTGCCAGGGACGATCGGCAACGTCTGCGCCTGGCGACTCGCCCTGCGGGTCGACGTGCTCGAGCCCACCCTCGGTGAGCTGATCCGCGAAAGCATTCTTACCACCGATGCTCAGGCGCAAGCCTGAGCCATCCCCCTCTGACTCAAGGAGACCCCATGGCCCTCATGTTCCCGCGCTTGGCGCGCAACTTTGCACGCAACGGCTACTTCCCTACCGATGAGGTCACCCTCGAACGCGCTCTGCAGGCCCTCGCTCCCGCCCCGTCGGGCAGGATGAGGATCTGTGATCCCTGCGCCGGTGAGGGGGTTGCCCTGGCTGAGGCAGCACACTCCCTCGGCCGCGACCAGGTCCAAGCCCTCGCTGTCGAGTACGACCGCGAGCGCGCCGACCATGCTCGAGGCTTGCTTGACCGAGTGCTGCACAGTGACCTTTTCGACACCATGATCAGCAGGCAGTCGTTCGGACTGCTCTGGCTCAACCCGCCTTATGGCGACCTGGTGGCGGACCACTCCGGTGCGTCGCAGTACCAGGGCAGCGGCCGTAGGCGTCTGGAGAAAGCGTTCTACCAGCGCTGCCTGCCATTGCTGCAGTACGGCGGCGTCATGGTTCTGATTGTTCCTCACTACGTCTTGGACGATGAGCTGACTGGCTGGTTGAGCAACCACTTCACCGGCCTGCGCATCTACGCAGCCGCGGATCCTACCTTCAAACAGGTGGTGATCTTCGGCATCCGGGTCCGTCGGCAGGACCTGGCCCGGGCGGACGCCAATCAGGTGAGGTCTCGCCTGCAAGCGATCGGCGCGGGCCAGGAAAAGGCCGAGGAAATTCCAGCGGCTTGGCCGTGGGAACCCTATGTGGTTCTGCCGGCCACCAGCGAGCTGGAGCACTTCTACCGAGTGACCCTGGAGCCGGAGCAGTTCGCCGGCGAGATCCAGCGGCTGCGAGGTCTCTGGCCTGACTTCAACCTGCACTTCGCGCAAGCGGGGCTGCAGCCCCGCCCACCAGTCTGCGAGCTGTCTCGCTGGCACCTGGCCCTGGCCTTGGCCGCCGGCGCGATTTCCGGCGTCGTGCGCTCGAAGTCGGGCCGGATCCTGGTCGTGAAGGGTGACACCTACAAGGACAAGGTCCGCAAGACCGAATTCACCGAAGACGACGACGGCAACATCACCGAGGTGAGGATCCTCACAGACCGTTTCATCCCGATCATCCGGGCATGGGAAATGACACCCTCCTCGGTCAATCAGGGCCGCGTGCTGACCATCAGCTCGTCGGCTGCGACCACGGAAGAGGCTGAAGAGCCCCAACCTGAGCCGGCCCCCGCACCGCTGCTGTTCAGCCCTGGCCAGGTCGTGATGACCGCTGCCGTGAGCCACCTGGTGGAAACCGGTCAACTCAACCCAGCGCCTTTGCTGAACCGTCATCTGGCGGGAGATTGGGGGACGCTGGACCAGGAAGACTGGAACACCAACCAGAGAGCCCTGAAGTTCGGCGATCGGCTGCTGTCGTCCTACGACATCGACGCCGGCGACGAATCCAGGCTCTGGATCATCACTGAGGCAGACCGCAGCTCAACCACGCTTTTGCTCCCTAGCGATTACTGACCTCGCCCTCGCGGCGACTCCTTCCACTCCACCCTGCAGGGTATGCCGGTACCCGAAGGGGACCGTGCACACCCTGCTCCGTTCTTCACCTGCAGGAGATGCACATGAACGCTCTGACCCAACCGGCCGCCCTGGCCGCCTCCCACCTGAACATCAACCTGACCGACTTCATCGACGAGTTCGGCGACGAGCTCCTGGAGTCGCTCAATCGCTCCACCCCCCCGGTCTATACCGGCTCCGTCAACGCTCACCGCCAGTTGGTGATGGACCGACTCAAGCGCAAGCCCTTCGCGGCCCAGGCCGAGGTCGTCCAGGCCATCACCGCCCTGCTGCTGGACCGTAACGAGCAGGCCGGAATCATCAACGCCGAGATGGGCACCGGGAAAACCATGATGGCCATCGCTGTCGCAGCGGTCATGCACGCCGCCGGCTATCGCCGGACCCTGGTCGTCTCTCCGCCGCACCTGGTCTACAAGTGGCGCCGCGAGATCCTGGAGACCATCCCAGCCGCCCGCGTCTGGGTACTCAATGGCCCAGATACTCTACTCAAGCTGCTCAAGCTGCGAGATCAGATGGGCGACGCCTACGACGGGCGCCAGGAGTTCTTCATCCTCGGCCGCGTGCGGATGCGGATGGGCTTCCACTGGCGGCTCGCCTGCTGGAAGAAACGCGCCGCCGGCGGCCAACTGCTCGCTGCGTGCCCGGATTGCGGACAGGTTCTCGAGGACCTGGAAGGCAACCTGGTCACGGTGGAGGAGTTCGAGCGTGGTGACCGTCGACGTACCTGTTCCTCCTGCCGTGGGGCGCTCTGGACGCTGATCCGACCAGGCAAACCCGACGGCGGCAACCGGCGCGCAACGATTCTCAAGTCGATGTGCCGGATACCAACCATCGGCCCGGTCAGGGCGGAGCGCCTGCTGAACGACTTCGGCGAGGATTTCCTGGCCACGATGTTGGTGGACAACGTCTCGGAGTTCATCAACCTGATGGACGCCAAGGGCAACTTCGTCTTCAGCGATCGGCAGGCCAAACGCATGGAGCGATCGATGGCAAACATCGAGTTCGGCTTCGGTGAAGGCGGCTACCAACCGACCGAGTTCATCAAGCGCGTGCGACGTGAAGTCGTCTGAGTAATTGTTCCAACGGGGGCAATCCCGGCGAGGAACCTGGTGTTCCGTCATCAGTAGCCTACCGGCACATGCAGGACTGATAACGGTCTTGTGTGAAGCTGCCGGGACAATGTAGCTGGGCCTTCGGGCCGCGCCAACGCCGTGAGGCAAGGCGTTATCTGCGAGCATCAATGCGGGTACGGCGCTAGGCTGGGTGGTATGACCAACGAAAGTGAACTGCTGTTAAACACCGTTATGAATGACAAGCCAAAGATGCTGACAGGCTTGAACCAAAAGGTATGCGGTCGGTTGCCCTTTATCCGTTTTGGGGGCACACGGACATCATGACCGCCGGTGGAAAGGCAGGGTCTAACCCATCTCGTTACTCAGGTGAAACACGGTAAGCCCGTATCGCTGCCCCTCGGGGCAGGCAGACCGTAAGGAATGCTGTTGGTGGTGCGGGTAAAGGAATGTGGAGAAAGCGAATGCCGCCCTGTAATGGGGCGGATAGGGTTGAGCCGCAAGGCAACATCATCCCACGCGAAAGCGGGCAGACTTCCACTTGGTCTTTCTCTACGAGAGAGTTTGTCTAACCTTCTTCAAGAGGGAATTGCAGATGACTACGCAAGAAATTGCTTGCGCGGGTGCGCCCTCACACGAATCGGTCAACTGGCACAGCATCGACTGGGCCAGGTGTCACCGTGAAGTGCGAAGGCTCCAAGCGCGTATCGTAAAGGCGACTCGGGAAGGAAACACGGCAAGGTGAAAGCCTTGCAATGGATTCTGACCCACTCGTTCAGCGGCAAAGCATTGGCCGTCAGACGAGTCACCGAGAACCAAGGCAAGAAGACGCCGGGCGTGGATGGCATCACGTGGTCCACCCCGGAAGCCAAGTCTCAAGCCATGTTGTCAATCAAGCGGCGCGGGTATCGTCCCCAACCGCTGAAGCGTGTCTATATTCCCAAAACCAATGGGAAGATGCGGCCGCTGGGTATCCCGACCATGAAAGACAGGGCGATGCAGGCGCTATACCTGCTGGCTCTCGAACCCGTGGCCGAGACCACAGCGGACGGACGCTCGTTTGGGTTCCGACCCGAAAGGTCTACGGCGGACGCCATCGAACAGTGCTTCACGACGCTGTCCAAGAAGGTGGCTCCGCAATGGATTCTCGAAGGCGACATCAAAGGCTGCTTCGACAACATCAGCCATGACTGGCTTATGGGTCATGTACCGACGGATCGCGAGATTCTGAGGAAGTGGCTCAAGGCTGGATACATGGAAGATCGGCAACTTTTTCCAACCGAAGCCGGTACCCCGCAAGGGGCATCATCTCGCCAACCCTGGCGAATCTCGTCCTCGACGGACTGGAAGCCAAACTGGATGCCGCGTTCGGAAGAAAGCGGTACGCCAACGGTGTACAGACCCGTTTGATGGTCAACTATGTGCGGTATGCGGACGACTTCATTGTGACGGGACGCTCGAAAGAGCTACTGGAGCAGGAGGTCATGCCGATCATCAAGGACTTCATGCAGGAACGGGGGCTCACGCTCTCACCCGAGAAGACCAAGATCACGCACATCGACGACGGCTTCGACTTCCTCGGACAAAACGTGCGCAAGTACAACGGCAAGCTGTTGATCAAGCCGTCGAAAGCGAACGTGGCGACCTTCTTGGAGAAAGTGCGCTCGGCGGTCAAAGGCAACAAGGCGCTGGATCAGCCTCGGCTGATTCGGATGCTCAACCCAATGATCCGCGGCTGGGCGAATTATCACCAGCACGTCGTATCCAAAGCGACGTTCGCGCGTGTCGATCACGAGATTTGGCGTGTGTTGTGGCAGTGGGCCGTTCGTCGGCATCCGCAGAAGAGCAGCGTCTGGATCAAACAGCGCTACTTCCATTCCGTCGGCACCCGTAACTGGGTGTTTGCGGCGGCGACAGGCGAAAGGTTCCCTGACGGGAATCCGATCCTGACGTCACTGCGGAAAGCAACGGATACGCCCATTCGGCGACACCGGCCAATCAAGTTGGAGGCCAACCCCTTCGACCCGATGTGGGAAACGTACTTTGAGGAGCGTATGAGCCTCAAGATGCAGAACTCGCTGAGGGGCAGGAAGAAGCTCATCAACCTCTGGTTGGATCAGGATCGTCGTTGTCCAATCTGCGGCGAATTGATCACGCAGGAGTCGGGGTGGCATGTCCATCACATCATCCGGCGGGTCGATGGCGGAAAGGACGGGAGTACCAACCTCGTGATGGTGCATCCGAACTGTCATAACCAGATCCACGTCAATGGTCTCAAGGTGGTGAAGCCGGCTCGCGAAAGCGGGCTTTGAAAGGCTTGAGCCGTATGAGGGGAAACTCTCACGTACGGTTCTTAGGGGGGGATGGGCCAGCAATGGCTTGTCCCTACCCGACTACCTACCTGATGGCTACTTCGACCTGCTGGTGGTGGACGAGGGACATGAGTACAAGAACAGCGGCTCGGCCCAGGGCCAGGCCATGGGCGTTCTCGCAGCCAAGGCACGGAAAACCGTGCTGCTGACCGGAACGCTCATGGGCGGCTACGCCGACGATCTGTTCTATCTCCTGTTCCGCATCCTCACCCAGCGCATGATCGAGGACGGCTATCGGCCCAACGCGCGCGGCAGCATGGCTCCCGCAGCTATGTCGTTCATGCGCGACCACGGTGTGCTCAAGGATATCTACACCGAGCGCGACGGTGATTCGCACAAGACAGCGCGGGGCAAGAAGCTCTCGGTACGCACGGTGAAGGCTCCCGGCTTCGGCCCGAAGGGCATCCACCGCTTCGTATTGCCGTTCACCGTGTTCCTGAAGCTCAAGGATATCGGTGGCAACGTACTGCCCGACTACCAGGAGGAGTTCGTCGACGTGCCGATGGCGCCTGATCAGGCTTCGGCCTATCAGCGCCTGGCGGCCACGCTGACAGCGGAGCTCCGCCAGGCTCTGGCGCGACGAGATACCACGCTCCTGGGCGTGGTCCTCAACGTGCTGCTGGCTTGGCCGGACTGCTGTTTCCGACCGGAGATCGTCAAGCATCCGCGAAGCCGGGACACACTGGCCTTCGTGCCAGCGATCTTCGGCGACGAGCAGTTGATGCCCAAGGAGCAGGCGCTGGTGGACCTCTGCCTCGAGGAGAAAGCGAAGGGCCGCAAGGTTCTGGCATACACCGTCTACAGCGGGACGCGCGACACCACGTCCAGGCTGAAGAAAGTGCTCGAGCAATCCGGGCTGAAGGTGGCTGTGCTACGTGCTTCGGTCGATACCGCTCGACGCGAGGATTGGATCCTCGACCAGGTCGATCGCGGCATCGATGTGCTGATCACCAACCCGGAGCTGGTGAAGACCGGGCTGGACCTGCTGGACTTCCCGACCATCGCGTTCCTGCAGACGGGGTA
Source organism: Pseudomonas sp. PS1(2021) (assembly GCF_020405165.1). Lineage (NCBI taxonomy): Bacteria > Pseudomonadati > Pseudomonadota > Gammaproteobacteria > Pseudomonadales > Pseudomonadaceae > Pseudomonas > Pseudomonas sp. PS1(2021). Next base: position 3,650,573 of record NZ_CP084484.1, read on the forward strand.
CAACGTGTACACCTTGCAGCAGGCCGCGCGGCGGTCGTGGCGGATCGGGCAGAAGCACCCGGTGCGGGTGGTGTTCTTCGGCTACGCCGGCAGCTCGCAGATCACCTGCTTACAGCTGATGGCCAAGAAGATCGCTGTGGCTCAGAGCACGTCGGGAGACGTTCCCGAGTCAGGTCTCGACTCGTTGAACCAGGATGGGGATTCGGTGGAGATGGCGTTGGCACGACAACTTATTGCAGCATGAACTCACAGGCCACCTTCGGGTGGCCTTTTTCTAAATATTCATCTCCATCTTGTCTGAACTGTCTACATCTCCTAACAGTTGGCGAACCCGACCATCCCCGTCCGTGAATTCAAGAGCAAGAAACGGAGTGACAACACCCTACTGCCCCTTCGATGGTGAAGGCATCGGCCCGTGCGCCTCGCGCAACGCCTGGCCCTGGGTGGCTTTTCAGTAACCTGGAGAGTACCCCACACCCAACCCTGAAGAACGCAGAGTCGATGACAGACAGGAGACGAAACGCACATGGAGCTACGTCATCTTCGCTATTTTCTCGCCGTGGCCGAGGAACTGAACTTCACCCGCGCCGCCGCCCGCCTCCACATCGAGCAATCCCCGCTGTCCCGGGCCATCAAGGAACTGGAGTCCGAACTCGGCATCCAGCTGTTCGAGCGCAACCCACGGGGCGTGCAGCTCACCTGGGCCGGCAGCGTGTTCCTCGATAATGTCAAGCGCATCTTCGCCGTCCTCGAACAGGCCCGCATGGACATGCGCGACGTCGCCCTCGGCTTTCGCGGCACCCTGCGCATCGCCGTGTCCGACGGCATCGCCCCGAACCACCTGGCTGACCTACTCGCCCGCTGCCGGCAGGAGGAGCCTGAACTGAGCATTCGCCTGTTCGAGGTCAGCTACGCCCAGCAGGTGAAAGGGCTGCTGGAACACCACTACGACCTCGGCTTCGCCCGCATCGACGCCGCCGACAGCGGCCTGCAGGCCCAGCCCGTCTGGTGCGACCCGCTGGTCGCCGCCCTACCGACCCGCCACCCGTTGCTCTCGCACCGGCGCATCCCATTGCAGGAACTGGTCCGCCACCCGCTCATCCTCAGCCACAGCGGAGTCCATGAAGGGCAGTTCCAGCAGATCAGCCGGCTGCTCCGGGCCCACCTCAGCGAAGACGAAGCCGCCCGCCTCAATATCGCCGAGCAGTATATCTCCCGCGAGACCATGCAGGCCCTGGTCGCCGCCGGCTATGGCGTCGCCCTGGTGAGCGGCACCGAGCGCAGCGACCTGGCCGGCAGCGAGATCGTCACCCGCGCCCTGTCGCTGCCCGACTCCGAACTCACCACCTACCTGCTGCGCCCGACAGGCGAACCCAGCGCCCACCTCTCGCGCTTCCTCGAACGGGTCGCGCAGACCTGCAGGCGCACCGAAGAGCTCAGTCCCCAGGGCCTGTTCGACAGCCTGCGGCCCCTGGCACCGCTCCCCCGCCTGCGCCCCGTGGGCCTGAACCAGGCCCACGACAGCCGGTCCGTATCATGAGTGCCGTGCTCTCGTGCCCGGCGGCGCCGGACCTCACCCCCACCGCCTTCCTCGACCGGCTCTATGCCCTGGACTGGCCGCAGCTAGAAGCGCAGCTGGACCGCCACGGCCACGCCTGCATCGAGCAACTACTGGACGCCGACGCCTGCGCACACCTGGCCGCGCTCTACCCGGACGCACGCACCTTCCGCTCGCGCATCGTCATGGCCCGGCACAGCTTCGGCCAGGGCGAGTACAAGTACTTCGCCTACCCCCTGCCAGCCCCACTCACGACCCTGCGCCACCGACTGTTCCCGCCGCTGGCGCGGATCGCCAACCGCTGGCAGGCCCGCCTCGGCCTGGAGACGCGCTACCCCGAGGCCCTGGACGCCTTCCTCATGCGCTGCCACCAGGCCGGACAGACACGTCCCACCCCGCTGCTGCTGCGCTACGGAGCGAGCGACTACAACCGCCTGCACCAGGACCTCTACGGCGAGCACAACTTCCCGCTGCAGATCGCCATCCTGCTCTCCGAGCCCGGGCGCGACTTCACCGGTGGCGAGTTCGTCCTCACCGAGCACCTGGCCGGCACCCAGCGGGCCGACGTGGTGCCCCTGCGCCAGGGCGACGCGGTGATCTTCCCGGTGGACCTGCGCCCCGTGCCCGGCAAGCGCAGCGGCTTCCGCCGCGCCGCCATGCGCCATGGTGTCAGCCTGGTGCGCAGCGGCCAGCGCCACACCCTTGGGCTGATCTTCCATGACGCCACCTGAGGAGCGCCCATGACTCCCGACCTCTTCGCCACCCACGCCAGCGGCCAGCGCGAAGCCATGGCCGAGCAGGCCGTGATCCTGCGCGGCTTCGCCATGGATCAGGCCGACGAACTGCTGCGACAGATCCTCCAGTTGCAGACCCAGGCGCCGTTCCGCCACATGCTCACCCCCGGCGGCTTCCGCATGTCCGTCGCACTGACCAACTGCGGCGCCCTGGGCTGGACCACCGACCGCCGCGGCTACCGCTACAGCGCCACCGACCCGGACAGCGGCGCCCCCTGGCCGGCCATGCCGGAATGCTTCCGCCAACTGGCCCGCCAGGCGGCCGAAGCCGCCGGCTTCCCGGGTTTCGACGCCGACGCCTGCCTGCTCAACCGCTACCAGCCCGGCGCCCGCCTGAGCCTGCACCAGGACCGCAACGAACGCGGCTTCGACGCCCCCGTGGTGTCCGTCTCCCTTGGCATGAGCGCTACCTTCCTGTTCGGCGGGCAGCGCCGCAGCGACCCGGTCCGGCGCTTCCCCCTGCACCACGGCGACGTGGCCGTGTGGGGTGGCCAAGACCGCTTGCGTTTTCACGGCGTGGCCCCGCTCAAGGGGCCGCCGCATCCGAGCCTGGGCGAGCAGCGCCTGAACTTCACCTTCCGCCGCGCCGGCTGACGCCGCCGTGCCACCCACGAGAGCCCCTTCGTGCCCGACCTCACCGACATTCCCGCCGCAGCGCCCGCCCACCTCGGCGAACCGCCAGCGGCCCACGACGCGGCGGAACAGGTCAGGTGTCAGGTGCTTGACGCTTTCCAGGCCACGGTGGATGCCCGCCAGGCCTGGTGGCGCACCCACGAAACAGGGCGGACCGAGCTGCACCTCGCCAGCGGCGAGATCTACCTCTTACAACGCCACGGCGTGGCCCGGCTGCGCTGAAACCCGCCACAAGGAACACCGTCCATGACAAGGAGAACCACCCCATGAACCTATTGCTGAGCGCCTTCGAGTCCCCGTTGGGCAGCCTGCTGGTGGTCACCGACGCCGAACAGCGCATCCGCGCCCTCGGCTTCGGCGACTACCGCCTGGCGCTGCTGCGCAACCTGCGCCAGCGCTTCGGTGACTACCGCCTGCAGGACACCCCGCTGCCGCGCAGGATCGCCGACGCCCTGCGCGGCTACTTCCAGGGCGACCTAGGTGCCATTGACCGCCTGGTGCTTGAGCCCGACGGCACGCCCTTCCAGCGCAAGGTCTGGGACGCCCTGCGGCAGATCCCGCCCGGCAGCACCCGCAGCTACGGCGAAGTCGCCCACCAGTTGGGGCTGAACGACCCACGCGCCGCCATCGAAGTGGGTGCCGCCAACGCCGCCAACCCCATCGCCGTGCTGATCCCCTGCCACCGCGTGGTGGCCAGCAACGGCGAGCTGCGCGGCTACGCCTGGGGCCTGGAGCGCAAGCACTGGCTGCTGGAGCACGAGCGCGCCCTGCGGCACATCGACGCCGCGCCGCGTACCGCCAGCCTGCCGGGGTTCTGAGCATGGCGCTGACTCTGCCCCCGCCGGCCTTCACCGATGCCAGCCGCTTCCTCGCCGCCCAGGACGCCGACTGGGCGCGGCACATCGACGCCATCGGCCCCTGCCGGCACCAGCCCCACCCCCAGCGCGAACCCTACGAGGCCCTGGTCCGCGCCGTGGCCTACCAGCAGTTGCATGCCCGCGCGGGCGACGCCATCCTCGCCCGGCTGCTGGCGCTGTACCCCGGCGGGCGCTTCCCCACCCCGTGCGAACTGCTGGCCATCGAACCCGAGCGGCTGCGCGCTTGCGGCTTCTCCGCACGCAAGCTACAGACCCTGCAGGGCATCGCCCAGGCCACCGTTGACGGCCAGGTGCCCGGCCGCGACGAAGCCCTCACCCTGGATGACGACGCCCTGCTGGCGCGCCTCACGCCCCTGCGCGGCGTCGGGCGCTGGACGGTGGAGATGTTCCTCATCTATACCCTTGAGCGCCGCGACATCCTCCCCGCCGACGACTTTGGCGTGCGCGAGGGCTACCGCCGCCTCAAGGGCCTGGACGAGGCCCCCAGCGCCGCCCGCATGCGCCAGCTCGGCCAAGCCTGGAGCCCCTGGCGCACCGTCGCTGCCTGGTACCTGTGGAGAATGCCGCCTACACCGTGAATTCGATCGTAAGAACCGGAGTTCTCACCGTCATCAACCCCGTTAACCTGCAACCGTCAACAGGCCCTTTTGGATGAATGCCATGAACAGGACCTTTCCCACCGCCCCGCGCTACCTCACGGATGACCAGCGCTGGGCCGCCGTCCTGGCACGCGACCCGACCGCCGACGGCCAGTTCGTCTACGCCGTGCGAACCACAGGCGTGTACTGCCGCCCCAGCTCCTCCGCGCGCCTGCCCAATCGCCGCAACGTCGAGTTCTTCGACACCCCCGAGGCCGCCGAAGCCGCCGGCTACCGCGCCAGCCGCCGCCAGGCCGGCGACCGCACCGCCGCCGCCGCCCACCGCACCGCCGTGATCGCCGAGGCCTGCCGCGCCATCGAGGCCGCCGACTCGCCGCCCAACTTGCACCAGTTGGCGGAATGCGCCGGCATGAGCCCTTCGCACTTCCACCGGCTGTTCAAGATCGAGACCGGGCTCACCCCCAAGGCCTACGCCTCGGCCTACCGCGCCCAACGCCTGCGCCGGGAACTGAGCGACCAGGGCACCACGGTGACCGACGCCATCTACGGCGCCGGCTTCAACTCCAACAGCCGCTTCTACGAAACCGCCGACCAGTTGCTGGGCATGCGCGCCAGCGACTACCGCGACGGCGGCACAGGTGCCTCCATCCACTTCGCCGTCGGCCAGTGCTCCCTCGGCTCCATCCTGGTTGCCCAAAGCCAGCGGGGCGTCTGTGCCATCCTCCTGGGCGACGACCCGGACGCCCTCGTCCGCGACCTGCAGGACCAGTTCCCCAAGGCCCAGCTTGTGGGCGGCGATGCCGACTTCGAGCGCCTAGTGGCCCAGGTGGTGGGCTTCGTCGAAGCCCCGTCCCTGGGCCTCGACCTGCCGTTGGACGTGCGCGGCACCGCCTTCCAGCAACGGGTCTGGCAGACCCTGCGGGAAATCCCGCCGGGGGCCACCGCCAGCTACACCGAGATCGCCGAACGCATCGGCGCACCCAAGGCCGTACGGGCCGTGGCCCAGGCCTGCGGCGCCAACCACATCGCCGTGGCCATCCCCTGCCACCGCGTGGTGCGGCGCAACGGCGATCTCTCTGGCTACCGCTGGGGCGTCGAGCGCAAGCGCGAACTGCTGCAACGTGAAAGCCAGCCCAGCCCCCCCACGAGCACAGCGCCATGCCCGAAACAGCCTGCGCTCTGAACTTGCCCGAGGACTGGGCCGCCATCGCCCAGGCCCTCGACGAACACGGCCACGCGGCTCTGCCTGGCCTGCTCGACCCCGAGGCCGCGCGGCGGTTGGGGGAACGCCTGGCCCAGGGCCCGCGGGAGCGCCTGGAAACTCTCGGCCTGGGTCAGGGCGAAGGCGTGCGCGCCGGCCTGCCCCACGGCCAATGGGACAGCTTCCACGCCCCGCTCGCCGCCATCGCCAACCGCTGGTGCCGGGCGTTCGGCCAGCCCGAACAGCATGCCGCCCACGGCCAGGTGCACTGCGCCCACCTGACCCGCCTCGGCCCTGATGACTTCATGACCCTGCACCCGGGCGAAGACGACCCGGCGCTGCTGCCGGTGCGGCTGCTGGTCTTGCTCTCCGACCCGCAGGACTTCAGCGGCGGCGACCTGGTGCTCACCGAGCAGCGGCCGCGCATGCAGTCGCGGCCCTGGGTGGTGCCCCTGGCCCGTGGCGACGGCGTGCTGCTGTGCAACCAGCGCCGCCCCGTGCGCAACAACCAGGGGCAGCTCTACGGCGCCCAGCTGCGCCACGGCATCGGCCGGGTGCGCAGCGGCGTGCGGGTCGGCCTGGAAGTAAACTTCCAGGGCCGTCATGACGGCTGAAACGGGCGCCCCCAAGACCTGGCGCCTGATCGGCGCCGACGGCCGCCCCTGCCTCAGCCCGGTGCCCGGCACCCTCGGCGGGCACCGTCGCAACCGCCTCTACGGCCGCCTGGATTGCCGCAGCGCCCTGCAGGCCCTGGCCCGTGGCGGCTACGTGGCACAGCGGGTGTTCTTCCTCGACGAAGCCACCGCCTTGAGCGCCGGCTACCGGCCCTGCGCCATGTGCATGCCCGAGCGTTACCGGGCGTGGAAAGCCGGCGAACTGTCACCTCCCCCGTAGGGTGGGCTTCAGCCCACCAGGGGCCACCACTCGTAGCCCGGGCTTCAGCCCGGGGAGCACGGGCACAGAATCCGGACTGAAGTCCGGGCTACGGAGCTTGCCTGGACGGCCGTTCGCGAGCAGAGCTCGCTCCTAAACAGGTGAGCGCGGGGATCAGGGCGTCGGGGTGGGTGCCAGGGCCTGGGGCGTGGCGGCTTCGGCGGTGCGCTTGCCCAGGGCGATCATCGGTCGCTCCACAGTACGATGGATCAGCTCGGTGGCGCCGAACACCAGCACCAACATCAGCGCCGTGTACTGCGGCCAGAGCGCGTCGGTGATGGCAATGCCTTCGCTGCGGATGTAGCGGTGCATCAGCTCCAGAGTCAGGAAGAACATCGGGATGTGCACCAGGTACAGGGTGTAGGAGCGCTTGCCCAGGTAGTCCAGCAGCGCCTGCAGCGGCTGCGGGAACACCAGCAGGCCGCCCTCGCACGCTGCCATGAACACCAGCGTCAGGGACAGTGCGCAGACTACCGGCACTGCCAGCACGTTGCCGAAGCCGATGGCGGTGACGCTGGCCAGCAGCGCACCGGCGTAGCGATGGCAGCCGGCCCGCACGCGCAGGGCGGTAAACCAGGGCTGGGTGCTGACCAGGTACAGCAGGCAGCCGTAGATCAGCCCGTCGCAACGGGTCTGGGTGAAGAAGAACACCTTCATCGGATCGGACAGGCTGAAGGGCCGCAGCACCAGGCTCACCAGCAGCAGTGTCCCCACCAGCGCCAGCACCCGCGCGCGGGTGCTTTTCAGCAGGATCAGGAACAGCGGGTAGAACTGCTCCTCCACCGACAGGCTCCAGTACGGCGCCAGCGGCACCCCGCCGGCGATCTTGTTGTCCGGCAGCCAGAAGTTGAACGTGTAGGTGAAGATGCCCAGCGCAGCCTGGGCGTTGTACACCGGCGGGGCGAAGTACTGGCCCTGGTTGAGAAACAGGCTGCAGGCCATCACCAGCGCCAGCACCACCCAGGCCACCGGCAGGATGCGGAACACCCGGCGCACGTAGAACGCCTTGATGCAGGCCGCCCGCTGCAGGCCGCTGCGCAGCCCGTCCAGTTGCTCCAGCAGGGTGCGCGAGATGATGTAGCCGGAGATGACGAAGAACAGGTCGACCCCGCCCCAGGCATTGCCGAACAGGTCCGCCACCGACTCGGGCCTGGGGTAATGCATGGTGAAGGTCCAGGGGTAGAACACCTGGTACAGGTGGACGTAGAAGGTCAGCAGCACGGCGATGGCTCGTAGGCGGTCGAGTTCGAGGTTCCTCGACGGACCGCCCTCGGCGGCGAGGCCGGCGGCGGGCACTTCGGCCTTCATGTTCATGGGTCTACCCCCGGAGGTGGCTGGCGGTCAGAGCTTGGTGCCACCGTCGACGCTGAGGATGTCGCCGGTGATCCAGCGCGACGCATCGGAGGCCAGGAACAGCGCGACATCGGCAATGTCCTCGGGCTGTGCGACGCGCTTCAGGGCCTGGATGCCGAGCACGAAGTCCCGCCCCTCGTCGCTGCGCACGAAGCTGGACATCTCGGTGTCCACCACCCCCGGGGCCAGGCCGTTGACGCGAATGCCGCGCCCGCCGAGGGCCTGGGCGAAGTGCAGCACCAGCGTGTCCAGGGCGCCCTTGGTGGCGGCGTAGGCCGGGATCTCGCCCACCGCCGAGCGCGCCCCGAGGGACGACACCATCACCACGCTGCTGCCTTCCCCCATCAGCGGCAGCAGTTGCTGCACGAGGAAGAACGGTGCCCGCACGTTGACCGCGAACATCCGGTCGAAGTCCTCCACGCGGGTGTCCTCCAGACGGGCCGTCTGGGCGATGCCGGCGCAGGCCACCAGCACGTCGAGCCGGCGCGCCCGCTCACCCACCTCGGCGGCGAGGATGCGCGCCCCGTCGACGCTGGCCAGGTCCGCCACCAGCACGTCGGCGCGGCCGCCCCGGTCGCGGATCTCGGCAGCCACGGCGCGGGCCTCGTCCACGCCCCGGTTGCAGTGCACCAGCACATGGGCGCCGGCGGCTCCCAGGGCCAGGGCGGTGGCCTTGCCGATGCCACGGGAGGCCCCGGTGACCAGGGCGTTCTTGGAAAGCAGGGAATGCTGCATGGTGGTTCTCCTGGTTCAGTTCAGGAAGCGGCGCTTCGCTGGATAGGGTGAGGGTTCAGGCGGTTTCAGCGAGGCGCTGGCCAAGGCGCTGCTCGGCCACCAGCACCCGCGCGGCCAACTGCGCCACGGTGAGCACCGAGGCGTGGATGTTCACCGCCGGCATCTCGGGGATGACCGAGGCGTCCACCACCCGCAGGCCGGACACGCCCCAGACCCGGAAGCGCCCGTCCACCACGCTGCTGCGCGGGTCACGCCCGGCGCTGCAGGTGCCGGTGTAGTGCAGGCCGGGCCCGGCGTTGCGGGCGATGAAGGCGAGCTTCTGTGCCGGGGTGTCCAGCGGGTCGCTTGGGTAGAGCCCGCCGAAGTAGTCAGTGACCCCGGAGCCGATAACCAAGCCCCGGTCCAGGGCCGCCAACATGATGTCGCGGTCGATAGCCTCACCTAAGTAGTTGGGGTCGATCAGAATAGACTGGCGCGGATCAGTGCTAGCTAGGCGCACGCGTCCTCGGCTGCGTGGCTTGGCTAGAAAAGGGATGACGGTGTAAGAACTACCGTTGGACAGGGATACCGGACCGAAGGGGTACTGCATGCCGGCCACCTGGATGTCCGGCGCCTGCTGGCCACTGCCGTGGTGGTAGTAGCTCATGGTCGCCACGCCGTTGGAGACCTGCGGCGGAATAGCCAGGCGCGAGCGGTACTGCAGGCTAAGCAACAGGTGGTCCTGCAGGTTCTGCCCCACGGCCGGCAGGTGCAGTCGCACCGGGATGCCCTGCTCGCGCAGGGCCTGCTGTGGGCCGATGCCGGAGAGCATGAGCAGCTTGGGCGACTCGCAGGTGCCGGCGCAGAGGATCGTTTCGCGGCGCGCGCGGATCGACACCAGGCGGTTCTCCACCAGCACCCGCACGCCCTCGCAGCGCGAGCCCCGGAGGATCAGGTTGGTGATCAGCGCCTCGCTCAGCACGCTGAGGTTGGACCGGGCCAGCGCCGGTAGCAGGAACGCCTGGGCCGGACCCACCCGGTAGCCGTCGGCGGTGGCGTTGACCTCGGTGATGCCGGCGCCTTCCAGCGGCAGCCCGTCGTTGAGGGTCTGCACGCTGAGCCCGGTGGCGCTGCTGGCCGCCAGGTAGGCGGCGGTCAGCGGGTGCTCCCCGGCGAAGCGCCCGAGGCGGATGCGCGGTGCGCCCTGGCCGGCGGGGCTGCCTACGGGCTGCGCCATGTCCAGGTAGGCCCGTTGCAGCGCCTCCACCGTCCAGGGGGCGCCGACCAACTGCTGCCAGCGCTGCAGGTCGCGGGGGTCGCCGCGCAACCAGATCATCGCGTTGATGCTGCCGGAGCCGCCGACAACGCGCCCGGCCGCCAGACTCTGGGCACGCTGGTCCAGCTGCGGCTGCGGGGTGCTGGTGCGGGCCCAGTCGGTGTCGCTGCCGAGGTTCTGCTGCCACAGCGCGACTTCGCGCACCTTGGGTTGGTCGATGCGGTGGCTGCCGGCCTCCAGCAGCAGCACCGAGGCGCCGGTGGCGGAGAGCCGGTCGGCCAGCAGGCAACCGGCGGACCCGGCGCCGACGATGATGTAGTCGTAGTCCCGGCGGTGGCTGGGGCGGCCTGAGTCAGCGGCGGCCAGGGCGGCGGCGGGCAGCAGCCCCATGCCGGCGGCACCGGCCCCCAGGGCCAGCAGGCGGGTGAGGAAGTCCCGCCGCCCGGAGGCGCCGAAACCGGCCGTCGCTTCACCCTCGCCCGCAACGCCGGGCATGTCGTTGTGCGTATTCATGTTGATGCGGATTCCATTTGCGGTGGGGACGGGCGCCGCGATGGCGGCGCCCAGGTCGGCCGAGGCCTCAGGTGCGGGTGATGGTCACGCCGCCTTCCACGAACAGCGTGGTGCCGGTGACGAAGCTGGAGGCATCGGAAGCGAGGTACAGCGCCGATTGGGCGATCTCCTCCGGGCGGGCCATGCGCTTGAGGGCGTGGATGCTCTCGACGAAGGCCTTCTGCTCCGCCGTGGAGGCGGCGGCGCGACCCATCTCGGTGTCGGTGCCGCCGGGCAGTAGCACGTTGACCCGCAGCCCCTGGGCGCCGTATTCGGCAGCCAGGGTGCGGGTCAGGCCCACCAGGCCGGCCTTGCTGGCGGCATAGGCGGCCATGCCGGGGAAGCCGACGCTGTGGCCGACGAAGGAGGAGGTGAAGATCAGCGAGCTGCCGGGACGCTTGAGCAGTTCGGGGATCTGGTGGCGGGCGCTGAGGAAGGCGCTGGTGAGGTTGGTGTCAAGGGTGTCGTGCCAGCCCTCCAGGCTGATGTCAGTCACGCTGCCCAGGGCGCCCATGCTGCCGGCGTTGTTGAAGGCGATGTCCAGGCCACCGAACTGGCCCACGGCCAGGGCCACGGCCTCACGGGCGCAGGCTTCTTCCTTGACGTCGCCCACCAGGGTCAGGGCCTTGCCACCCAGGGCGTGGATTTCGCCCAGTAAGCGGTCCAGGCAATCGGCACGGCGGGCCACGACCACCACCTTGGCGCCTTGGGCTGCGAAGAGCTTGGCGGTTTCATAGCCAATGCCGGAGCTGGCACCAGTGACGATCACGGTCTTGTTCGCCAGAGTTTTCATGCGTTCACCTTTTCTTCCATGTCGTGTTGAGGGATCAGTCCCGTTTGCCGGACTCGAAGAGCCGGATCAGTCCGTCCAGGTTCTTGCCGAAGGGCGGCTCGCCCTCCTCCACCGTCTCGGCGTACTGCCAGAAATCGGTGCTGAACATCATTCCGTAGTCGCGTGCTTCGCTGACGGCCTTGAGCTGGACGATGGGGTTGTTGCGGGCACCACGCACGCCGGGGAGGATCGGCCGGGCGATGGATTCGAAGTAGTCCTTGAGGGTCACCTCGGGGGTGTCGGGGGTCCACACCAGCCACATCATCACGGTCTTGTCGGTGATGTTGACGAAGCCGTGGATGTGGTTGCGCCGGCCGAACACCATGGCGCCCTTCTTCATCGGAATCATGCGGATGGTGTCGCGCCCGGCTACGTCCGGCGGGTTGTCCAGGTCGGTGTAGGTGCGGGTGCCCATGAACATCACCACGCCGCCGTCGGGGGCGTAGAACCACTCGTCGGTGCGGGTGTGCACATGCAGCGGCGGGCCGGAGCCCGGGGGGATCTCCACCTTGGCCATGAGGTAGCGGCCACGGGTGGTCTCGCCGGTCTTCACGAAGCGGATGGAGGCCCCTTCGGGCTCGCCGTTGACCACCTGCGGGTTGGGGTCGTCCTCGATCAGGGCGAAGGCCGCCGCGTTCTCCTGGGCGTCGTCCGCGTACTCGGATTCCAGTCCGCTCGCCTCAAGAGCCGGATCCCGGATTCGTTCACTTGCCAATGCACTCATGTCGCCTCCTTGATGCCATCAGGTTGTCGATCAGCCCACTGCACTGAATACGCAGCCCAGCACTGGGCCGGGGGATTGGATGCCCGCCACGCCCTGCCCGACGAGGCGATCCAGCAACGCGCCGGCATCCTCCGGCAGGACGTCGCCGCGCCAGCCGATGTGCTGGTCGGGTCGGACCAGCAGCAGTTGCACTGCGTAGAAGGTGAAGGCAGTGGACGGCAGGTCGACCACCTCCAGGGGAATGCCACGGGCCCGCGCCGCTTCCACCAGGCGCGTGGCCTCGGGGGCCTGCGGGCCATTGCGCAAGAGGGTGAAGCCGACGCCCAGTCGGTCGAACACCGAGCACCGGCCGGTGCTGCCGTCGGCGATCCACAGGTGTGGCAGGCGCCCGCCCGGCAAGGTGCTGGGGCGGTAGAGCAGCGGGTCGTCCTCGGGGGGCGTGCCGTCGTCCGGCCAGAGGATCGGCGAGCCGTCGTAGCGGGCGCCCAGCTCGACGCCGAGGGAGGCGAACTGCCCGCGGAACTGCTGCAGCGCCTCTCCCAGGCGCGCCCGCGCCTGCTGGCCGGCGGGCCCCGGGTCCTCGACCTCGGCGGGCACGTCCACCTGGCCGACGCGCTGGGTGAGGCGCCGGGCGGCGTGGGTGTTGCGCAGGGTGACCGGGCGGCGCTCCAGCTCGTAGGTGGCCAGGAGCCCGTCGCCGGCCCAGCCCTGCACGACGGCTGCGAGCTTCCACGCGAGGTTGGCGGCGCCGTCGATGCCGGTGTTCATGCCGAAGCCGCCGGTGGGCGAGAACAGGTGGGTGGCGTCGCCGGCCAGCAGCACCCGGCGGTCGGCGAAGCGCTCGGCCACCAGGGCCAGGCCGCCGTGCCAGACGGCATGGGCCAACACGCTGACCTCGACGGGCTCGCCGATGCCCCGCTGGATGGCGCGGATCACCGCGTCGTCCTGGGGCATCTCGTCGTGGCTGCGGGCCTGGGTCATGAGCAGGAACTCATCGGCGCCGTCCAGGCTGATCAGCAGCAGGCGCCCCTCCGGGGCGACGACGTTGTACATCCAGGCCTTGCGGTCCGGCAGCAGGCGCCGGTGCAAGTCGGGGATGCGCATGTGGCTGGAGAACATGCGCCCGCTGAGGAAGCCGCCGGTGCTGCCGTCCGGGCCGATGTAGCCGATGCCCAGGCGACGGCGGACGAAGCTGTGGCCGCCGTCGCAGCCCACCATGTAGTCGGCGCGCCAGTGCTCGTCGGCGGCCTGCCCAGCGCTGTCGACGGCGTGCAGGCTGACGCCGTCGGCGTCCTGCTGGAAGTCGTCGACCCGCCAGCCGAAACGCAGCTGGATGCTGGGGCGGGTGCGCAGATGTTCTAGCAGGAAGCGCTCGACGTACATCTGGTTGGCCCGCAGCAAGGGCTCGGGCACCTGGTCGGTGTCGGGCGCCTGGCGGGCCGCCTGCAGGCGCTCGCGCTCGGATGGCATGTCCAGGCGCGCCAGCTCCCAGCCGTTGACGCGGGTGAAGTAGGCGACGTCCCGGGGGTGGTCAGCGGGCAGGCCGAGCCGGCGGATGCCGTCGGACAACCCGAGCCGCCGGTAGTGCTCCATGGTGCGGGCGTTGTGGGTGTTGCCCTTGGGGTGCCAGCGGGTGGTGCGCTCGCTGTTGAACAGCACCACCGGCACGCCGTGACGGTCCAGGAACAGGGCGAGCATCATCCCCACCGGGCCGCCACCGACGATGGCCACCGGGGCCTTGAGGGCGTGGGTGTCGTGCATGGCGATCGCTCCCGTGGGGCTCAGGCCCCGGCCGGTGCTTGGGCACCCGGCAGGAGCTGGAGGATGTCGTAGCGCGGCGCGCCGTCGCCCTGGCCGCTGACCGAGGCGATCACCCGTGAGGCGTAGCCGTGCTCGCGCAGCAGGGCCTTCAGGGCCTGGCCGTCGCCCTGGCTGCTGAAGCCCATCAGCAGCATGCCGCCGAGGGCGAGGTGGCGCGGGGCTTCGTCGAGGAAGCGCCGGTGCGCGGCGTACCCCGGGTCGCAGAAGGCCAGCATGATGGCGGCGTCGAACACATGGTCGGCTTCGACGAAGACGAAGTTGGAGTTCCAGAAGATGACGTCGAAGCGCTCGTCTTCCTCCAGCACGTCGAACAGGTCGCCCTGGCGGATAGACACCCGCGCGGCGACGCCGTGCCGGTTGGCGTTGGCGCGGGTGTTGGCGACGGCATCGGCGCTGATGTCGCTGGCCACCACCACGGCGCAGCCTTCGAGGGCGGCGGTGACGGCGGTGACGCCGGCCCCGCAGCCGATCTCTAGGAAGCGCCCGCCCTGGGGATAGGGCAGGTGGCGGGTGAAGATGCCGGTGGACTGGAAGTGGGTGGGCGGGAATACGCCGTCCCGGACGACGAAGCGGCGCCCCATGCATTCGTATTCGTCCTGCTGGTCGGCCTGGGCGTCGGCGAGCCGCTGGCGCACCGAGGCGAGGGCGTCGGGTTGGAAGGTGGCCTGGGTCATGGTTCGGTCCTTGTTGGTTGGTGCGCGCTCAGCGCTCGGTTCCGGTGGAAGCCAGCGGGCGTTCGGATTCCCCAGCCTGGCGCTGCAGGTGCAGCAGGGCCTGCTCGTGCTGGCCGGCCAGCAGGGTCTCGGCCAGACCACGCAGGCGGCGCTTGAGGACCTTGCCGGTGGCGCCGACGGGGAGGAACGCGAGGTCGCTGGCCACGGCCACGGCCAGTTCGCCGTTCGCCAGGGTCACGCCCCGGCGCGCGGCCGCCTGGTGCAGGGCGGACAGGACGCGGGCGGCCAGGGTGGCGGCCTGGTCCAGCGCCTGCCGTTCGGGCAGGACGATGGCGAGCACGCGGGTGCCCTCGGCGTGAGCGGGGTTGACGCCGACCACGGTGACGTCGCAGACGCCATCCACCTGCTGCGCGGCCTCTTCCAGCTGCAGGGTGTAGAGGGCACCGCCAGTGGCTTCGATGACGTCCACGGCGCGGTCGATCTGGAAGAACTCGCCGTCGCGACAGTAGGCGACGTCTCCGGTGAGGAAGTAGCCGCCGCGCCAGGCTTCGACGGTCTTCTGCGGCTGCTTCCAGTAGCCGGAGGTGACGGTGGGCGAGCGCACGGCCAGCAGGCCGACTTCGCCAGGTTTCACCTCTTCGCCGCTGCGGGGGGCGAGGACCTTGGCCACGGCGATGTCCACCGGGCGGCCGATGGAGCGCTGGTCGGCCAGGGATTCGCGGGTGGATTCGCTGCGGAACAGGGCCATGCCCAGCTCGGAGCTGCCGAAGGCGTCGATGAAGCGCGACTGCGGGGCGCCGTCGAGGATGGCGCGCACGTGGCTCTGGTGGGAGGCGTCGCCCATGGCGAACCAGCGGCGCACGCCGGGGAATTCGCCGGGGTGGATGCCGCCGTCCACCAGCAGGACGTAGCTGCGCGGGAAGGCGACCACGGTGGTGGGCTGGAAGTAGCGGATGGCTTCGCGCAGGGCCTGGCCGTCCTGGGTGCCCAGCACGTAGGTGGGGATGCCGTGGAGGATGGCCGTCTCCAGGTGGCTGATGGCCGCCGAGTGGGACTGCGGCAGGGCGGTCAGCAGGCGCTCGTCGGGGCCTTCGGCGAAGCGGCCGATGCGGGCGCGCTTGCCCATGAAAAACTGCCGGTGCTCGAAGCGCACGGCCTTGGGTAGGCCGGTGGTGCCGGAGGTGTGGCTGAGCATGACTAAGGTCGAGTCCTCGGGCTCCAGCGGCCACCAGGCGGGCAGCTGCGGGTCCGGGTCGAGGCGCGACAGGCTGACGTCGAGCACGGCCTGGGGCGCCTGGTTGCGCCATTGGCGGACGAAGGCGCTGGTGGCCAGGGTGGCGCTGTCGGTGACCAGGCGCTCGAAGCCGTTCTCGGCCATGTAGGCGAGGCCGAACTCGGCGGGCATGGCCGGGTTCATCAGGGAGATGGCAGCGCCGAGGCTGGTGAGGGCGAGGTAGTGGAGCATGGGCATGAGCCCGTCCTCAACGCTGACGGCCACCACGTCGCCGGGCTTGACGCCCTGTTGCAGGTACCAGTCGGCCAGGGCCATGCGGTGGCGCTGCAGGTCGTTGAGGCCGAGGGCGCTGACCGGAGCACCCTGCAGGAGTTGCAGCGGCCGGTCGAGGAACAGGAACGGCTGGTCGCCGGTGGTGCTCAGGGCCAGGCAGCGGTCGAGGAAGTTGGCGCTGCCGAGGCTGGCGTCGGCGCGCAGGGCCTGGAGGGCGTCGGGGCTGGTGAGGGTGCCCTGGGCCGCCTGGCCGGTGCCGCCGCCCTGCCCGACCAGTTCGGCGAGCATGTTCATGCGCAGGTGGATCATCTCTTCGCCGATGGCGATGACGCGGCTGCGCAGGTAGGGCCGCTCGCCGAGCATGCGGTCGATGATGTCGCGCATGACGATGGCGTGCTGCTCGTCCTCTTCGATGTGCAGGACGAAGAAGTGCTCGGCCTCGGCCGGGGCGTTGTGGCTGCGCAGGGCGTCGAGCACCGGACCGTAGATCAGCGGGACGATGGCTTCGGCGCCGAGGCAGAGCGCGGCCAGGCCGTCCAGCGGATCGCTGCTGCGGCAGTGGCGGAACATGGCATCGATGAGCTGGCGGGTGCCGTCCAGCAGCGGGAGGCTGCGCGGGGCGGCGGCCATCAGGTCCATGGAGCGGCGGTACAGCTCGGCGTGGGAGATGTCGACGCTGTCGCCACCGGAGAGCTCTTCGGTGAGGTTGTGGGACAGGGCCTTGAACTCGCCCTGGTCGGCCAGGCTGCCCATGAGGGCGCACAGGTAGCGGGTGAAGTACTGGGAGTAGTAGTGGTGCTGGATGAGGAAGTGGCGCAGCTGATCGAGGCTGACCACGCCGTTGCGGCAGGCCACGAGGAAGGGGTTGGCCCTGAGCTGGCCGAGCAGACCCTCGGGGAAGAGGTCCGTCCAGAGGGGGGACAGCACGTAGTCGTTGCGGCCGTCGGCGCGCATGTCGAGGTGTTCCATTGACCTTCTCCTGGACGGCCGCGGGGCGGCCGTCGGTTGAGTTCCATTCACACGGCGCGGCTGAGGTATTCCGTTTCGCCCCGGATGCAGTCCGCCAGGCGGCGCAGCAGGTCGAGGGGACGGGGGTGCTGGAAGACGTTGCGCCCGACGCAGAGCCCGGCGGCGCCACTGGCGAGCATGGCGTGGGTCATGGCCAGCAGCCGTTCGTCCTCGGTGCGCTCGCCGCCGGCGAAGAAGATGCGGATGTCGCGGCAGTGGGTCTCCACCAGTTCGGTGCATTCGACGCTGGTTTCCGGCAGGGCCAGCTTGACGGCGTCGGAGCCGAGTTCAGCGACCACCCGCACCAGGTGGCTGAGGCGCCGCTGACGCTCCTGGGCGGTGAGCCCGCGCACCTTGTCGTAGAGCATGGTGAGGATGGGCAGGCCGGCGGCGTGGGCGGCGTCGGTCATGGCGCCGAGCTGGGCGACGTTGTGCTGGAAGTTGTCCTCGGTGAAGTTGACCTGCAGGGACACCGCGTCCGCTCCCAGCTCCAGCGCTGCGTCGACGCTGGCGACGGGGATCTTGGTGTCGGGCTCGGGGGCGATGCTGGCCATGCCGTTGAGGTGAAGAATGATGCCGGTGGCCGGGTGCAGCATGTCCCGCAGGATGAGCCGCTCGATCAGGCCCTTGTGGGCAATGATGGCGCTGATGTGGTCGCTGCCGATCCACTTCTCGAAGTCGGCGGTCTGGGTCATGCCGGCAATCGGTCCGAGGGTCAGGCCGTGGTCGATGGGGACGATCAGGCCGCGGCGCGAGGCCGGGAACAGCAGCCGCCGTTCTCGGAGAACTCTGCTGATGTAGCTCATGGCGCCCTCTATTTCTCGATGATCGATTCGTTGATCTTGATGCCGACGTGGCGCCCGGGCTCGGTGACGTAGCCGAGGACCTTGTCGCCGGGCTTGAGCTCGGAAATGTTCAGGGGCTTGGCGGCGTCGGAGAAGATGCGCACATGCCAGTCGTCCTGCATGAGGACGTTGACCCGCTCCTTGCCGGAGAACTCCACTTCGATCAGGCGCAGCGGGCGCTGCTCGATCTTCATGCGGCCGACGGCGGCACGACGGACCCGACCCTTGGAGTTGACGATCATGATCGGCGAGCCGGCCTTGAGCTCGCTCATGTAATCGGTGCGGTTGTCGGTGTTGAACACGTAGGAGTGCACGGCACCGGCGTTGACGCGGAAGGGCCGTAGCTCCATGTAGGGCAGGAAGTAGACCTCGGGGCAGCAGAGCACGCCGCCCTGGGAGGTGCTGCCGACCAGCATGCCTTCGTCGGGCTCGAACAGGGTGGCGGCGTCGATGCAGGCGCGATAGCCCATGCCGACGGGGCGGCTATCGATGACGGTACCGACCTGGATGTTGAGGTTGGCGTAGCTCTGCGCCTGGGACATGCGGGCGAGGAATTCGCTCATCACGCCGTGGTCGCGGGGGGAGAAGATCACCCCTTCGGCGCCGTATTCCATCACCCCGTAGGAAACGATGGCGTCGTCGACGTCGGAGGACGCCTTGATCTCCTTCATGAGCACGGTGGAGGTGGGCTGCAGCGAGGCGATCACCAGCTCCAGGGGAATGTTGGTGGGGTCGCGGAAGAGGATCCACAGGTAGTTGAAGCGCAGCCCCTGGTCGATGGCGCCGAGCAAGCTGTCGCGGTCGTCCACGTAGCTGGTGAAGCAGGTGAGCAAGCCGTCCTGGCCCAATTCAGCCAGGGCCTCGGCGTCATTCAGGGCGACGGAGCGGTTGCGGGCGGTGGCGCCCTTCTTGAAGGCTTCGAATTTCGGGCCCTCACGGAAGGCCTTGAGCTCTGCGGCGTTGCGTAGGCGCAGCACCACGTGCATGCGTGCCGGCACGGCGGGGAGCAGTTCGGCGAGGTTATCCATGTAGAGGACGATACCAGTGTAGAGTGAGTTGATAACACGGACGAAGATGCCATCGTCGGGGCGATTGCTGGCCAACTGAGCACTGTCAAACCAAACCAGTTGGCTGTCGTTGGCGGTACGCTTGGACTCACCGGCCTTGCGGATGTTGGCGAGCCTGACCGAGCTCCGCCTGAAAATGGTTTCTGGCGTTTCGAAGTCCTGCGAGACAGCTACCTCCTTGGCAATCTGGATGTCCTTGCCCTTCACTCCGCCGCTTGTGTTGCTCATGTCCCTTCTCCTGGCTGCATGTCCTTTGAAACAAGATCATGTAGAGGAATCCGAATACCCACTTGCTTGCGTACTGCATTTATGGCTCGCAACTTTTAAGAGGGATTTCATCTCCCGTTGGTCCGCCCAGCCTCCTTCGACCAGCCACGGGGCGTCCGATGGAGTCAGCTCGTATAGGGCAGGCTCGTCACATCCGGCCGGGGCCCCGAGCCGTTTCGACGTGAGAGGGAGTCTTACCTAGCCCCCAGAGCAAGGAAAGACCATATAAAACATGTGGTATTCAGAAAAAGTATGGTCAGCGCTAGAGGCGCAAAAAATCCGTGCCCAGACCTGCGATAGCCCAACAAAAAACGAGCATGCGAAGGCAGATTTCAGACTTAAATCGTCTGACGGTAGACAAAAAAAATGGATGACCGAGGCAATTTGACGCAGACAAATACCTGAACCGTCCGAAGTTCCCGGAGGCTCCAACTCTTGAGAGGATGGAGTGACAAAGAGCACACAGAAATATTCATCGGAAATGAAAGAACAGGTGATTCGCTTGGTGCTGGAGTATCAGCACGAGCCGTGTTGGATAACCATCAAGTCGATATATCCGAGGATCAGCTGAACAGAGAGAATCCTGCGGCAATGGGTACACCAGGCGGAGCATGAACCAGGGGCATCCACGGCCGACAACGGAGGAGCGGGGCACGCTGACACTCTCGGAGCGGAAAGTTTGCGGACTGCGTCAGGCAAATGAAATTCCACGTAAAATTATGCTCAGGTGAAGTTTGTATTCATGGCCTAGGCTCTGTACGAAAAGTCGGTACAGGTAGAATCGCCGCCATGATTGGCTGGAGGCCCACATGGCAAGGCGCTACGAACTCCCCGATGCCGCTTGGGAGTTGATCAAGGATTTGGTTTCCCCGGAGCAGAAGATGGGACGCCCGCGCAGTGATAATCGGCTGGTACTCAACGGCATCTTCTGGATTCTGTGCTCTGGAGCCGCTTGGCGCGACCTGCCGGAACGCTTCTGCCTGTGGTCGACGGTGTATCAGCGATTCCGTGACTGGCGCGACGACGGTACCTGAAGCTGTATCAACTGAGCAAGCCCGATTTGAGCCAGCGCTTCGACTGCATGCTCTTGGACGAGGGGCAGGACATCAACCCAGTGATCGCGGACATTGCCCATTGGCAGCGCATCAGAATGGCTATCGTCGGCGATCCCCATCAGCAGCTCTACCGGTTCAGGGGCGCGGAAGATGCCCTGAGCAGCGACTGGATGGCCGGCGCCGAGGAGCACTACCTGACCCAGAGCTGGCGATTCGGCCCCGCGATCGCACACGTGGCCAACATCATCCTCTCCTACAAGGGCGAGACCCGGAAACTTCAAGGACTGGGTCCGCAGACACTGGTGAAAAAGTCCCTCCCGGCGGACCTTCCTCACCGCACTTTCATTCACCGCACCGTTATCGGCGTCATCGAGAATGCCCTGCAGCGGGTGCGCAATCATCCGGCGCCCAAGTTCTACTGGGTAGGCGGTATCGACAGTTACTCTCTGCGCGACCTGGAGGACCTGTACGCATTCAGCCGAGGCCTGCGCCAAAACGTCCAGAACAAAAAGCTGCTCAGGGACTACCGCGACTACACCCAGTACGTGGAGATCGCCGAGAACAGCCAGGACAGTGAAATGCTGCGCTCGATCAAGATCATCTCGACCTACCCTGATCTACCGGCGCGGATCCTCGAGCTTCGCTCACTGACCCTTGACGATGAGCTCGACGCAACAATCACCTTGACCACCGCACACAAGGCCAAGGGGCTGGAATGGGATTTCGTCTGCCTGTACGACGACTTCAACGCGGATCCGCTGGCCCCCGACACGGACCCGGGCAAGCGTGACGATGAGCTGAATCTGATTTACGTCGCGGTGACCCGCGCGATGAAGATCCTCGCCATCAACAGTGGTTTGCCCCTTGTGCATGGGAACCTTCCCCATAAGCGAAGGCAGTGCATTGTTGGAAGTGGATGGGGTTCCGATCGCCCTTCACGGTATGAAAACGGCATGCGGTGCCAGCCTGATCGCCAGTGATCCCTTGGGCACAGCCGAGAATTGAACATGGAGACGCTCAAGCCGTCGCAAAATGTCGGCGACATCCCTTATGATTCTCCTGTAGAGCGCTCAGGCAAACTCCGCCAGCTTCTTACCCTGCATGATTTGCGTTGTCTGGACAGTGAATGGAAAGGATGGCCGTTCAAATATCAATTCCGCTGCCGGGAAGGGCATGTTTTCAGCAGTCGCATTAGTTCTCTTTCCCGGGGTTGCCCGGCCTGTGCAGCGCAAGCCCATGATCAACGGTTATTCGATATCGCTCGTGCGGCAGGAGTGACCTGCCTCGAAAAACGTTGGCTTGGAGCTAAAGCCAGCCATCGTTTCCGATGCTCAATGGGGCACCACTGGGTACGAACAGGCAAGGATCTGCTTCAGCGGTCAGAATGCCCCAATGCAATATTCAGTCCAAGCAACGCGACAGATTGAAACAGCTCAAGGCCAAGGTGTCTCGCCAAGGTGGGGAATGTCTGATCGAGGAATTTGTTGGGTTGAACTGGCGCTATTGGTTCCGTTGCAGCCAGGGCCACGACTGGAAGGCCATGGGAGAAGCCATATTGCGCGGATCATGGTGTCCGATCTGTGCCAGACAGCGGCGTATCCTGATGGCAGCCGCGGCACGGGAGAAGAAGCAGTAACACGGCCTGTGCCAATTGTAGAAGTCGGAGTAGTCGGCCAATGACGTCTTGGCATGGTTGCCAAGGAGGCGACATCCGCCCCCGTGATCCCCTTGGATCCCGCCCGAAAAAATACCCCGCCCTCCCACCGAGTATTTCTTGCTGCACCCAGTACGGGTCTTTTGAGAGGTTGCCCTCAGCTTCGCGCGAGGACCCTCATGAAACGCCCATCTCCTGCATCGATGATTCTTGGCCTCTGCCTGGCGGCAATGGCCGGCCTGCTGGGCTACCAGCAGTACCAACTCATTCAGCTCCGATCAGGCGTAGACAGTGCCGCGGAAAAGACCTCGCTAGAGGCGATCCTGGCTCGCTTGAATCGAGTCGACGAGCGCCTCGACGCCGTGGATGGACAGCACCTGGTCAGCAACGAGGACTTCCGCTCAGGCCAGCAGGCGCTGTCCAACCGCATTGACGCCGCGCAGGCCTTCGCCAAGCAGGCCTCCGACGCCGTCGAGAACCTGGCTCAAACCACCGCCTCGGCCGGCGATCTCCGGGTGCTCAAGGCAACAGTGGAGACGCTGGACGGTTCTGTCCGCACGCTGCAAGAGAAGCAAGCCAAGGCTCCGCCGCTGATCGTGCCTCCACCGAAGCGCGGTGCCTTCCCTGTCAAGCCCAAGCCGAAACCCAAGCCGATCGAGCCTCCGCCCTTCTCAATCCTCGGCGTGGAGTATCGCGGGGGCGAACGGTTTCTGTCGGTTGCACCTCCGGGATCCACCCAGCTCAGCCAGATCTACCTCATTCGCCAGGGCGATGCCGTCGCCGGCACGACCTGGCGCCTGACCGACCTTGACGATCGTACCGCGCACTTCGACGTCGCCGGCGCCTCGCGCAGCGTCCGCATCCAACCATAGGACCCCGCCCATGAACAGAACCGTATCGCTCCTGTCCGGCCTGGTGCTGCTGCTGAGCTATCCAGCAGTCGGCCAGGAGGCTGCGGCAAGCCGAGAGGCCAGCAGCCAGCTGTCCGGTAGCCAACTCGACACGCTGAAACAGCAGACCTCTCAGAGCGACCTGGCCCAGGAGTGGGGGCTGAACCAACAGGAATGGACCCGCTACCAGACGCTCATGCAAGGCCCCCGGGGCGTGTACTCGCCTGGCATTGACCCGCTGACCGCGCTGGGCATCGAGGCGCGATCGGCAGAGGAACGGCGGCGGTATGCCGATCTACAGGTCCAGGCCGAACGGCGCCGGGTCGAGAAGGAACTCGCCTACCAGCGCGCATACGACGAAGCCTTCGCCCGCGCCTATCCAGGCGAGGGGGTGATCCGCCTCACCGAAAGCAGCACGGCCACCCCGTCGGGCGCGCCGAAAATGAGCCCGGCGCTGCAGAGCAGCGGACGCCTGGCTCTGTTCGTCCAGGACAACTGCACCGCCTGCATCCAGCGGGTCCGCGACCTGCAACAGCAGAACAAGGAGTTCGATCTCTACTTCGTCGGTAGCCAGAACGACGCAGAGCGAGTGCGGCACTGGGCAATCCTCGCCGGCGTCGATCCGAAGAAGGTTCGCAGCAAGCAGATCACGCTCAATCATGACGAGGGCCGCTGGATGGCCCTGGGACTGGGCGGGGTCCTTCCCGCCCTGGTACAGGAGATGAACGGCCGATGGCAACGTCTGTAATTCGCGCCCTCCAGCTGGCCGCTCTGCTGGTCCTGGCCAACATCGCTCAGGCCGCCGTGGATCCACCGCCGGCGTACAAGCAGATCGCCCTGCCCAAAGGGGTTCCGGCCGAGGTGCTCTACTCGGTCGCGCTGACTGAGAGCAAGGTCCTGCTGCGCGGCGAATACGTTCCCTGGCCCTGGACATTGAACGTCGCCGGGAAATCGTACTACTACGCGACCCGCACCGCCGCCTGCACCGCGCTACTCGCGGCGATCAACCTCTACGGGGCCAAGAGCGTCGATTCCGGCCTCGGCCAGGTCAACATCGGCTGGAACGGACATCGTTTCTCCAGCCCCTGCGAGTCCCTGGATCCGTACAAGAACCTGGACGCCACCTCCGACATCCTGGTCGAGCAGCGGGACGCCTTGTATGCCTCTGCCCCCGGGAAACCGGTGGACTGGATCCAGGTCGCCGGCCGCTACCACCGCCCCGCCGGCGGCGAACCTGCCGCAAAGTACCGTAGGACAGTATCCCGCCACCTCAGCCAAGTCCTCGGCGTCAACCTGCTGGTGACCAATCCATGAAGAAGATCCTAGCCACGCTGGCATTCTGCACGGCGTTCGCGACTCAAGCCTGGGCCGCCGGGCTGATCATTGTAGAAGACCTGGGCGGAGCCTCAGCGCTCCCCTACTACCAGGGCCTGGATCCGCAGCCATCCGCTGCCACACCAGGACCTGGCGACCTGGGTGTCCGTGGCTCAGGTGCGTTTCCAGTTCGCTCGGCACGCCTTTCGCCAGGCCAGGTTCAGGGGCGCGCCATCAACGCCCCAGGCCTGCAACCTCTGTTCCTCGTCGGCGACGACACGCTGTCTCGAACCTGGCTGAAAGAGCGAGGCGACGAGCTCCGAGGCCTCCACGCTGTGGGCCTGGCAGTGAACGTGGCCAGCGAAGCGCGCCTGACGGAAATCCGTGCCTGGGGGAAAGGACTTCAGATATTGCCGGCGCCGGCGGACGACCTGGTCGACCGGCTCGGACTGCGGCACTACCCCGCCCTCATCACACCCACCGCCATCCAGCAGTAGGAGTCCTCATGACTACTCACCTGATCACCCTAGTCATCAAGCAGCCGAGCGACGCTCAGGCACGCCAACTCATGTACCAGGGGTTGCTCGACCTGATCTCACGCTACGGCGGTGAGGTGGCGTCCAAGGCCTTAGAGGACGAGTCGACCCTCTGCGAGCTGCTGGAGCAGATGCTGCCTGATCATGAGGTAGAGCAAGCCAGGAAACAGGTGCTCGAACTTCATGCCAAGGGCCGCCGACCGGGCCGCCTGCAGCCGGCGGCAAGCCTGAAGGTGTAACCCATGGCTGGCCAGTACCCGCTGGAAGCGCTCTTGCGGCCTGCCGTGGAGCTCTACACCACCACCGTGTGCTTCACCGCGGCCGCGCTCTGCATCGTCGCGCCGTGGACGTTCGCCCTCACTCCGCTGTTCGGCATCGTGGCCGCGCTGGGCTTCGCCTGGCTGGGTATCGTGCGGCTGAAGCAGGCCGGCGTGGTGCTCCGCTACCGGCGGAACATCCGCCGACTGCCGAAGTACACGATGACCAGTGCCGAAATGCCGGTCAGCAACGAACACCTGTTCATCGGTAAAGGATTTCGCTGGACGCAGAAGCATACGCAGCGCCTGGCAGATACCTACCTGCCCCAGTTCGCCTCCTACGTCGAGCCCTCGCCGCTCTACGAGCGCGCGCGCCGGCTGGAGAAGCAGCTTGAGTTCGCCCCTTTCCCCCTGAAGCTGGTCGCCAAAGCCACTACCTGGGACGTGGCCTGGAACCCCGCACGGCCGCTGCCGCCCGTGGGCGGTTTGCCTAGGCTCCATGGCATCGAGCCGCGCGAACAGGACGTAGGCCTGCAACTGGGCGAGCGCGTCGGCCACACACTGGTACTCGGCACTACGAGGGTGGGTAAGACGCGACTCGCGGAGCTGTTCATCACCCAGGATATTCGCCGCACCCACTGCCGGGGCCAACGCCGGCGGGCGAAGATGGGCCGGCGGACCCAGACGGTTCACCACGGCCACCGGCGCCGGCGCGCAGAGGAGCAGCCGGACTACGAGGTGGTGATCGTCTTCGACCCGAAAGGCGATGCTGACCTGCTCAAGCGTATGTACGTGGAGTGCGAGCGTGCCGGCCGCCTGGATGAGTTCTACGTGTTCCATCTCGGTCATCCTGACCTGTCGGCACGCTACAACGCCGTCGGCCGGTTCGGCCGGATCTCCGAGGTCGCCACCCGCGTCGCCGGCCAGCTCTCCGGCGAAGGCAACAGCGCAGCGTTCCGTGAGTTCGCCTGGCGGTTCGTCAACATCATCGCCCGCGCGCTGCACGCGCTGGGTATCCGCCCGGACTACCAGCAGATCCTCCGCCACGTCGTGAACATCGATGCGTTGTTCGTCGAATATGCGCAGAAATACATCAGCGAGCACGATCCCAGGGCCTGGGACACCATCATCCAGATCGAGGGCAAGCTCAACGACAAGAACGTGCCATTCAACATGAAAGGGCGGCCCTTCCGTGTCGTGGCCATCGACCAGTACCTGACACAAAAACGCATCGCCGACCCGGTCATGGAAGGCCTGAAGAGCGCCGTGCGCTACGACAAGACTTACTTCGACAAGATCGTGGCCTCGCTGCTGCCGCTGCTGGAGAAACTCACCACCGGGCGGATCTCGGAGCTGCTTTCGCCCAACTACGCAGACCTCAACGATCCGCGGCCGATCTTCGACTGGATGCAGGTCATCCGCAAACGCGCCGTGGTCTATGTCGGCCTCGACGCACTATCGGATACCGAGGTCGCCGCCGCGGTGGGCAACTCCATGTTCAGCGACCTGGTCTCGGTGGCGGGTCACATCTACAAGCATGGAGTCGATGACGGCCTGCCCGGCTCACTCGCCGGCGGCAAGGTCCGCATCAACCTGCATGCCGACGAGTTCAACGAGCTGATTGGCGACGAGTTCATCCCCATGGTCAACAAAGCGGGCGGCGCCGGTGTGCAGGTGACGGCCTACACCCAGACCATGAGCGACATCGAGGCCAAGATCGGCTCCCGCGCGAAGGCCGGTCAGATCATCGGCAACTTCAACAACCTGTTCATGCTGCGGGTGCGCGAGACCGCCACGGCCGAACTCTTGACCAACCAGCTCCCCAAGGTCCAGATCTACACCAGCACGCCAGCGAGCGGCGCCAACGACGCGATCAACAACAAGAAGGCAGCCTTCACCTCCAGCTCGCACGACCAGGTGCAGATGACCAGCGTGCCAATGCTCGAGCCGGCCCACATCGTTGGTCTGCCCAAAGGACAGGCGTTCGCGCTGCTCGAGGGCGGCAATCTCTGGAAGATCCGAATGCCGCTGCCGGCGGTCGATCCCGACGAGGCGATGCCGAAAAGCCTGCAGGAGCTGGCTGCCGGTATGCGCAAGGGCCAGGCCGCCAACAGCGAGTGGTGGGAGGCGCCGGGATACTCCGCCCTGCAGGATGGTCTGCCCCAGGACCTGGTCGACGATTTCCGTCACCTCGGCGCCGATGAGGATGCCGCCTGATGGCTGAAGTCACTCAACGTGCAGAGCAGCAACAAGAGAGCCAGAAGACCCTTGTCGGCACCATCATCAGTACGCCCTTCCAATTTCTCGGCGTGATGTTCGGTTCGCTGGTCGGCGCAATCATCGTGGAGTGGGTTTGCCTGTATTTCTTCTGGCCTGACGCGGGCTGGAAGCATGCCCAGGCCATGTTCGAGTACGAACTCAGTTGGCTGTCGCAGGGGCTGCTACACAGCGTCGTCGTGCAGGAGCCTGGTCGAACCGCCACCTGGCTGGCCCAGTTGGCCTATGACTGGTTGTTCGTGAAGACCGGGATAGTCGACTGGATGACCAACATGACTACCATCGCGCAGGCCGGGCCACGAAGCCCGCTGGACGTTCGCTATCTCACCGCCCAGGGTGTCTCCACGCTGCAGAACTACGGCCTGGCCGCGCTGTACACGGTGCTGACATTCGTCGTGCGCCTGGTGATTCTGGTCATGACGATCCCGTTGTTCCTGATGGCCGCGTTCACCGGCCTGGTGGACGGCCTGGTGCGCCGGGACCTGCGCAAGTTCGGCGCCGGCCGGGAGTCCAGCTACCTCTACCACAAGGCGCGCGGCAGCATCATTCCGCTAGCGGTCGTCCCTTGGACGCTCTACCTGGCAATCCCCATCAGCATCAACCCCTTGCTCATCCTGCTGCCCTGCGCCGCGCTGCTCGGCGTAGCGGTATGCATCACAGCATCCACCTTCAAAAAGTACCTGTAGGAGACCCGCCGTGCAGTGGACTCACGAACAGTCACCGATCATCCAGTCGAAGGCATCGAAGATCCTGGTGCGAGCCTTCGCCGGCACTGGCAAGACCACCACCCTGGTGGGCTTTGCCAAGGCGAACCCTACCCTGAGAATCCTCTACCTCTGCTACAACAGCTCGGTGGAAAAGGCCGCGAAGGGCAAGTTCCCCCGCAACGTAGTGTGCAAGACCGCCCACAGCCTGGCTCATGCGGTGTACGGCATCCAGTACGCCCACAAGAAGACGAAGAACCTGCGTCTGACTGATATCGCCCGCGGACTCGATACCCAAGACTGGGAGTTGGTACGTGACGTGCTGGCCACGCTGAATAACTACATGGCCAGCGCCGACGCGGAACTCGGCCGACCGCACTTCCCGCGCTTCCGCGACAAGGCGTTCCTCACCAGTGCCCAGGAACGCTTCCTCAAGCAGGGCCTGGACATGGCGCGAGTAGTCTGGAGGCGCATGGTAGATCTCCAGGACACCGGCATGCTGATGCCCCATGACGGATACCTGAAGCTGTATCAACTGAGCAAGCCCGATTTGAGCCAGCGCTTCGACTGCATGCTCCTGGACGAGGGACAGGACATCAACCCAGTGATCGCGGACATTGCCCACTGGCAGCGCATCAAAATGGCTATCGTCGGCGATCCCCACCAGCAGCTCTACCGGTTCAGAGGCGCGGAAGATGCCCTGAACAGCGACTGGATGGTCGGCGCCGAGGAGCACTACCTGACCCAGAGCTGGCGGTTCGGCCCCGCGATTGCGCACGTGGCCAACATCATCCTCTCCTACAAGGGCGAGACACGGAAACTTCAAGGACTGGGCCCGCAGACGCTGGTGAAAAAGTCCCTCCCGGCGGACCTTCCTCACCGCACTTTCATTCACCGCACCGTTATCGGCGTCATCGAAAATGCCCTGCAGCGTGTGCGCAATAATCCGGCGCCCAAGTTCTACTGGGTAGGCGGTATCGACAGTTACTCGCTGCGCGACCTGGAGGATCTGTACGCATTCAGCCGAGGCCTGCGCCAAAACGTCCAGAACAAAAAGCTGCTCCGGGACTACCGCGACTACACCCAGTACGTGGAGATCGCCGAGATCAGCCAGGACAGTGAAATGCTGCGCTCGATCAAGATCATCTCGACCTACCCTGATCTACCGGCGCGGATCCTCGAGCTTCGCTCACTGACCCTTGACGATGAGCTGGACGCAACGATCACCCTGACCACCGCACACAAGGCCAAGGGGCTGGAATGGGATTTCGTTTGCCTGTACGACGACTTCAACGCGGACCCGCTGGCCCCCGACACCGACCCAGGCAAGCGCGACGATGAGTTGAACCTGATCTACGTCGCAGTGACCCGCGCGATGAAGGTCCTCGCCATCAACAGCCTGGTGCTGTCGATCATGCAGCGGTACGTGGACGAGAGAAAGCTGAAGGAGCTGGTGGTCAGTAATAGGGAGTAAAGCGAAACTGCAGAAATCCACGGTACCCAGTAAGGGTATTTTCGATTGAAGCCCTCCCCCTGCCCCTGAAACGGTGCGGTTTTCCCCGAACCGATCCAGGAGCACACCATGAGCATAAAACAGTCCTTCGAATACCATGTCGAGAACATCGACATCCCCTACAAAACCCTCACCAAGGGCGTCGCGATGTTCAAACACAAAGAAGACACCTTGGAACCCGACGACCACGCCTTGCTCAACCCTCTGCGCTGGGCCGAGGTCGTGCGTCTGGGCCAGGAAGGCTGGGAGCTGGTGAGCGTTCAGCCACTCATGCGGGGCGTAACCGAGATCGGTAATCAAAACGCCCAAGGCTGGGCTTGGGGCGTCGCTCTGCCCGTCAGCTACCTGCTGTTTTTCAAACGCGCAACCTCATAAAAAAATACCCCGGACCCGCGCCGAGTATTTCTTGCGGAATGGAATCAGGGCGATCGGCAAGCTGATCGCACCCTGATCTGCAAGAGATTCGCCGTGAACACTCCACATCCATCCCTTCGCCGAAGCTGCCTGGCCGTCTTGGCCTGCAGTGCGCTGGTCGCACAGGGAGCTTTCGCAGCGAGCGCCTCCGAGCAGGCGAACCTGGAGGTGATGATCCGGCAGCTCAACGCCCTCGAGGACACCGCCCGCCGCAGTGCCCAGAGCGCCGATGAGCCCGGACAGCGCTTCTACTTCGACTACTCACGCCTGGCCGCTGACCTGCAGCGCATCCGCCAAGGCCTGCAGGACTACATGACCCCCAGCCGCGCGCAGCCGCGTGACCCTTCCGACTTATCCGGGAATTACACCCTGCGCGGAGGGCCGATGCCGTGAGCATGAGCGGAGCCCAGACATCAGCGTTCCAGGCCGCCGCTGGCTTTCCCCCATCGGCCGGCGAGGGGCTGTTCATTGGAGCAGCGATGACCTTTCTCCTGCTGTGGTCCGCCTGGGCGATGTACAGCACCTGGCGCGGCTGGGCCACCAACAACCTCGACAGCGCCACTGCCGGCGTTTCCGCGATACGGATCGTGGTCCTCCTCGGCATCACCTCTTTCTTCCTCCTCAGCTGACCCATACGGAGACACTCATGCTGAAATTCACCCTCCAGAAACTGTCCACCCTCTGCCGGCGCCTGGCAGCCATCTCTTTGGCACTCCCAGGTGTCGCCTTGGCTGCACTCCCCAAACCCGAGGCCCCTAGCCGTGGGGAAGGGTCGGGAATCATGCAAACCATCCAGAACTTCGGCTATGACGGAGCGATGCTCCTCGCGCTGCTCATCTGCGCGGCTGTCTTTCTGGGGGTCGCTTGGCATACCTACGGCACCTATCACGCCATCCATGACGGGAAGAAGAAGTGGTCGGATCTCGGAGCGGGCGTAGCCGTAGGTGTCGGCCTGCTGATCTTGATCATTTATCTCGTCACCAAAGCCACCACCATCATGTAAGGGCCTTCCCATGCCCGAAGAACATCTGTTTCAGGATGGAACCCTCAGCTTCCTGCCGACCCGTTTGAACCGGCAACCGGTGGTCATCGGCGGCCTGACCGCAGACGAAATGTGGATCACGGTCTTCACCTGCGGAGCAGTCGGGTTCGTTCTTGGCATCCCGGCTGCCTTGGTCGCAGGTAACGCGGCCTGCATTCCACTGGGCGCGCTGCTGGTCGGCGCCCTCGGCCTGGGTATCGGTAGCCGCGTCCTGCGGCGGATGAAGCGTGGGCGGCCCGACACCTGGTTCTACCGCCAGGTGGAGTTGGCTCTCACGCTGCGCTTTCCCGTCTTCGGCAACCGTCGCCTGGTGACGCGCTCCGGCGCCTGGACCAGTCGACGCACGGAGTCCCCATGAGTTTCAGAAAACACACCGCGCAACAGCAGGCTCACATCAACACCTTCCGATTCATCACCGGCTTCTTGTGCATGGTCATCGTGGTGCTGGCCTACTGCGTCTGGGAAGCCCGCAAGGACCTCTGGGTCCATATTCCACCTGACCTGCGCTCAGGGAGTACCCGGTTGTGGTGGGACATTCCGCCGGAAAGCGTCTATGCGTTTGGCCTCTACATCTTCCAGCAGGTACAGCGTTGGCCCAAGGACGGCGAGGTGGACTACAAGGGCAACCTGTTCCGCTACGCCGCCTACCTGACGCCTTCCTGCAAAGTCTTCCTGGAGAAGGACTTCGAGTTTCGTCGTAACGCCGGCGAACTCAGGGGGCGCGAGCGCACCACCTCGGAAATCCCCGGCCGGGGCATTGGCGAGAGCGATGGACGAGTCATCCAGCACTCGATCAATGACTGGACCGTCAACCTGGACATGGACAGCACGGAGTATTACGCCGGCGAGAAGATCAAGCGGGCGCTGGCCCGCTACCCGTTGCACGTCATCCGCGCCGACGTCGACCCGGAGACCAATCCCTTCGGCCTGCAGTGGGACTGCTACTCCGATACGCCTCAACGTATCGAACTCGAGGAGCCGGTCGCCCCCATCAAGCGGGAGGGAGGTCTATGATCCGGAAGTCGACAGCCACGCTCTTGCTGATGCTTGCCCTTCCCGCACTGGCACAAGCGGTGGAGATTCTGCGCTGGGAGCGCATTCCGCTGGCCATTCCGTTGACGGTCGGCCAGGAACGCATTGTATTCGTCGACAGGAACGTGCGAGTCGGCGTTCCTCGGGGCCTGCAGGGCAAGTTGCGCGTCCAGAGTACCGGCGGCGCGCTCTACCTGCTCGCCAACGAGCCGATTCCTCCAGCGCGCCTGCGCCTGCAGGACGCGACCAATGGCGAGCAGATGCTCATCGATATCGCCGCCACCGAGGCAGCGGCCGACCAACAGCCGCGCGAGCCGGTCAGGATCGTCGCCGGCGAGCCCGTGGCTCCGCACTATGGCCAGCCCCGGGAAGCCCAGCCATCGGCAGCAGCGAAACAGACCGAGCAGGCAGAAGCACCGAAGGCCGTGCCGCGCGAAACGCCCGTCCCCGTGGTTCTGACGCGCTATGCGGCGCAGATGCTCTATGCCCCGCTTCGCACGGTGGAACCGGTGGATGGCGTCGGTCAGGTGCGCGTCAAGCGACAGCTCGACCTGACCACCCTGCTCCCCAGCCTACCCATCACGGCTACCGCCTTGGGCGCCTGGCGGCTGGACGACTACTACGTCACGGCGGTGAAGCTGCAGAACGCCAACGCCCAGCACCTGGCCCTGGATCCCAGGGACCTGATGGGCAATTTCGTCGCCGCGACCTTCCAGCACCCGTACTTGGGGGCCCGGGGCGACGCTTCCGACACTACTACCGTGTATCTGGTGACGCGCGGCCGCGGCCTTGCCGACGCGCTCCTGCCCTCCTCCATCAGCCAGATCGATCCCAAAGGAGGCCGTCGTGGCGCTGACCGGTAATCCCCTCCTGAAATTGCTGGTCATCCCCGTCGTGATCGGCGCCATCCTGATCGGCGTGAGCATGATGGGCAAGAAGGAAAGCGCGCAGTCACAAGGCGCCGCAACTCCGACGGTAACGTCGGAAGAAGCGGCAACCCTGGGCATCGACGGCGACACGCCCGCCGACACACTACGCACCATCGTGGCAGAAAGCCGGCAGCTCAAGGACCAGATCAGCAAGGTGATCCAGGAGAATGACTCGCTCAAAGCCGCCAATGAGAACCTGCAGGGCCGCCTGCGCAACATCGATCAGAACATCGAGCAGAAGCTCAACAACACCGCCCAGGAGCTGCAGCAACAGCAGGAGAACCGTAGCCAGACGATCCTGGACCAGGTACAGAAACGGCTCGAGAACTTAACCCACATTCCCGAGACCGGCGACACCGACCTGCCCGTAGGATTCGGCGTGCGACCAGAGGATGGCCAGCACTTTCAGGGAGCGGGCTCGTCGTCATCGGACATCGTCTGGATCGAGCCCCAGGACGCCCGCGCGGTCGATGCCAATGGCCAGCCGCTGGCCGCCGGCTCCACCACCCAACCGAGCGGATTCAGCTTCCCGACCTCCTTCGGCAACGCCGTCGATCGCGGCCAGAACGCGCTGGAGCGGATCGATGACGGGCTGCACCCCGTCGGCCAACAGCGATCCGACCTGGAAAACCGCAAGCTCGTCCGCAAGACCTACACGCTGCCGCAGAACTCGACGCTCATGGGCTCGGTGGCCATGTCTGCGCTGATCGGTCGTGTGCCGGTCGACGGGACGGTCAATGATCCTTACCCGTTCAAAATCCTCATCGGCCCGGACAACCTCACCGCCAACGGCATCGAGCTGCCGGGCGTCGCCGGCGCGGTAGCCAGCGGGACCGCCTCGGGCGACTGGACACTCTCCTGCGTGCGTGGGCAGATCCGCAGCCTCACGTTCGTGTTCAACGACGGGACCGTGCGCACCTTCCCGGCGCCGGCCGAGGAGGTGAATGACAACCAGAGCAACAACAACCAGACCGCCAGCGCCGACCAGAAAACCATCCAGGGCGGCCTCGGCTGGATCAGCGACCCCTACGGCATCCCATGCATCGCCGGTGATCGCCGATCCAATGCCAAGGAGTACCTGGGCAATCAGAGCCTACTCACGGCTGCCGGGGCCGGCATCGCCAAGCTCCTGGACGCCGACGAGAACAACACTAGTACCGTCTTCAGCGGCAACGGCACCAGCTTCGGGACGACCGGAACCAACAGCAACTCGGCCCTCAACAGCATCCTCTCCGGCGGCGTCAGCGACATCCGTCAGTGGATGAACAAGCTGTACGGCGAGGCCTTCGCCGCCGTCTACGTGCAACCGGGCGCGCGCGTCGCCGTGCATCTCGATCAGCAACTGGCGATCGACTACGAACTCAAGGGCCGAAAGGTCGATTACAGCTCTGGAGCCGCTCATGCAACAGCAGACCTGGACTAACCCCCTTCTTCACTTCTGCGCCGGCCTGGCCTGCGCGCTGACCCTCTCAGCGTGCTCCACCAGCAAGGAGGAGATGCTGCCCCACGGCGAGGCCAACATGCTCGACGTCTGGGAACAAGGTGCAACCAGCTCGTTAGGCAACAGCCGTGGCCGGCTACTCCTCGATGCCAGGCAAACGCTGCGGCGCCCGATCGATCCGCAGCAGGTTGCCTCCGCGAACGACCAGGCCGACTACACCCGCACGGCCAGCAACGAGATCCACAGCCAGTTCAAACGACTGCCCAATCCCGACCTGGTCATGTATGTGTTCCCGCACCTGGCCGGCAGCGATCCCGCCCCGGTACCGGGCTATACCACCGTGTTCCCCTTCTACCAGCGAGTCCAGTACGCCATGCCGGGCGAGCGCACGGAGGACTACTGATGGGCCTTTTTCAAACCCTTCTGCGCGGTCGCACACAGCCTCAGTCGGTACCGGCAGACGCTCCCGAAGATTCAGGAGCGCTGGACGTAGCGGCTGCGGAAGAAGCGACTGAACGCTATCTGGCGCGACTGGCCGCCATGGGTATTCCTCTGCCCAACACCGGGAGCAAGAATGGCGCCACGCAGGCTGAAGCGTCACGCCTCTACGATCACGACCCATCGTTCGTCGACCTGCTGCCCTGGGCTGAGTACCTGCCCGACGAGCAGGTGATGCTCCTGGAAGATGGGCGTTCGCGCGCCGCGTTCTTCGAGCTGGTGCCCTTGGGCACCGAGGGCCGCGATCCCAATTGGATGCAGAACGCCCGGGACGCATTGAAAGAAGCCCTGCAGAACTCCTTCGACGAGCACGAAACCTCGCCCTGGATCGTCCAGTTCTACGCCCAGGACGAGATCAGCTGGGACAATTTCCAGGAGCAGTTGAGGCAGTACGTCCATCCTCGAGCGCGAGGATCGGCCTTCAGCGAGATGTACCTGGCGCTCATGAAGCATCACCTGGAGGGCATTTCGAAGCCGGGCGGACTGTTCGTCGACACCGCCGTCAGCAAACTGCCCTGGCGAGGACAACAGCGGCGCGTGCGGATGGTGGTCTACCGCCGGATCCGCAAGGCGGATGCGCAGATTCGCGGACAGGACCCGGCGGCATATCTGAAATCCATCTGCGAGCGTATCCAAGGCGGCCTGGCGAACGCCGGCATCGTCGCTTCGCGCATGGGCGGACAGGAGATCAGGAACTGGTTGATCCGCTGGTTCAACCCGCATCCGGATCACCTCGGCAAGACCGATGCGGATCTACGTCGCTTCTACGAACTGGTATGCCGGCCGGACGAACCGATCCTGCAGGACGAGTTGCCGCTGGCCGACGGCACTGACTTCTCCCAGAACCTGTTCTATAGGCAGCCTGTTTCCGATGCCACCCAGGGCGTGTGGCTCTTCGATGCCATGCCGCACCGAGTGATTGTGGTCGACCAGTTGAACAAAGCGCCGCTGACAGGCCACGTCACCGGCGAGACGCTCAAAGGCGATGGCCTCAACGCCCTGTTCGATCGAATGCCCGAGGACACGCTGCTGTGCATCACCATGGTCGTGACGCCGCAGGACATGCTGGAAGGGCATCTGCAACAGCTCTCGAAAAAGGCCGTTGGTGACACCCAGGCCTCGATCCACACCCGCGAGGACGTGGCCACCGTTCGACGCCTGATCGGCCGAGAGCACAAGCTCTATCGCGGAGCGATCGCTCTGTTCGTGCGTGGCCGCGACCATACCCAGTTGGAGGAACGCTGCATCACCCTGAGCAACGTGCTGCTCGGCGCCGGCCTGGTGCCGGTCGAACCGCAGAACGAAGTCGCACCGTTGAACAGCTACCTGCGCTGGCTGCCCTGCAATTTCGATCCGAACGAGAAGCGAGCCCTGGAGTGGTACACCCAGATGATGTTCGCGCAGCACATCGCCAACCTGTCGCCCATCTGGGGGCGCACCACCGGTACCGGGCACCCTGGCTTCACGCTGTTCAACCGTGGCGGTGCACCGTTGACCTTCGACCCGTTCAACAAGCTGGACCGGCAGATGAATGCCCACGGCTTCATCTTCGGGCCAACCGGGTCCGGCAAGTCAGCGTCCCTGACCAACCTCATCAGCCAGATGCTCGCCATGTACCTGCCACGGATGTTCGTCGCGGAAGCGGGCAACAGTTTCGGCCTGCTGGCCGACTTCGCCAAGCGGTTTGGCCTCTCGGTCCACCGGATCCGCCTCGCCCCGGGCTCCGGGGTCAGCCTGGCGCCGTTCGCGGACGCCATCAAGCTGGTCGAGAGCCCCGACCTGATGAAGATCTTGGATGCCGAAGACATCGAGGACTCGGTTACCGTCCAGGGCAACAAGACCGACCTCGAGGACGACCAGCGAGACATCCTGGGCGAGATGGAGATCGTCGCGCGCCTGATGATCACCGGCGGCGAAGAGAAGGAGGACGCGCGCCTGACCCGTGCCGATCGCAGCGCCATCTGCCAGGCAATCCTGGCGGCGGCCAGGACCTGCGCCGCCGCGAACCGCACGGTACTGACCCAGGACGTGCGCGATGCACTCTACCAGGCCTCCAGGAGCGATGGCACCGCGCCAGAACGACGCGCGCGGCTGGCCGAAATGGCGGAAGCCATGCAGATGTTCTGCATGGGCGCCGACGGCGAGATGTTCAATCGCGAAGGCACGCCCTGGCCTGAAGCCGATCTCACCGTGGTGGATTTCGCGACCTACGCGCGCGAAGGCTACGCCGCCCAGCTCGGAATCGCCTACATCTCGTTGCTGAACACCGTAAACAACATCGCCGAACGCGACCAGTTCAAGGGCCGGCCCATCGTCAAGATCACCGATGAAGGGCACATCATCACCAAGCACCCGCTGCTGCTGCCCTACGCCATGAAGATCACCAAGATGTGGCGGAAACTGGGTGCCTGGTTCTGGCTCGCCACCCAGAACATCGATGACATCCCAGCCTCCGGGGCGCCGATGCTGAACATGATCGAGTGGTGGTTGTGCCTGAACATGCCCCCCGACGAGGTAGAGAAGATCTCCAGGTTCCGCGAGCTGTCGCCGGCGCAGAAGTCGATGATGCTCTCGGCCCGCAAGGAAAGCGGCAAGTTCACCGAGGGCGTGCTCCTGGCCAAGGGCAAGGAGTACCTCTTCCGTGTGGTTCCCCCGAGCCTCTACCTGGCCCTGGCAATGACCGAGAACGAAGAAAAGAACCAGCGCTACAACATCATGCAAGCCACCGGCTGCGACGAGCTCGAGGCGGCCTTGCAGGTCGCAGCGGATCTCGACAAGGCGCGAGGCCTGCCGCCCTTCCCCATTATTTTCCCAGACCAACCGGCAGTGGAGTGCCAGGACGAATGAGAGCTCTGAATTCGCTGACCCAGAACCTGATCGACAACCTGACCCAGATCCTGCAGAACCCCGAGGAAGATGCCCTGCAGACGCTCAGGATATGCGCTCCTGTACTGATCGAAGAGTTGCAGCAGATTCAACTGAGGGCGGTCGATCGCCGGGATATCGTCCCGCAGATAAAGCAGCTCCTGGATGAATGGCTGCAACAACATCCACAGCCTGATACGGCCCAACAGGCGCTCATCGAGGCCGTGGACCGCGCGGAAACCCCACAGCGGAGGCAAGCGTGAGACTGTTGAAGGGCGGCTGGGCAGCGAAACGATTTCAAGGTCCCGCCCTGCCCTGGGCGGGGCTGCTGGTCTTGCTGGCTGCATCCGCCGTTGGGGTAGAGCTTCTGGTGAAGGGGCTGCCAGCCAACCACAGCCTCTACGGCGATGCGAAAGCGCGCTGGACGATCAATGAATACGCCGACCTGGAGTGCCCCTTCTGCAAGGTCTACACCCCGCGGCTTAAGCGCTGGGTAGACAGCCATCCGGACGTGAACCTGGTTTGGCGGCATCTTCCCCTGCAGATGCATGGCGAGGCGGCCCGCCATCAGGCTCGCCTGGTGGAGTGCGCGGGGATCCAAGGCGGCGCCAAAGCCTTCTGGAGCGCTATCGATGCGATCTTCGCTCAGTCGGCCGGCAACGGGGGCGGGCTGCCTGGCGGCACATTGCACTTTCCTGAACTGGACCAGGCTCGACTGGAAAAATGTGCGAAAGACATGGACCTGGTGGACCGGTTGATTAAGACGGACATCGACACTGCACGGTCGAACGGCATTACAGCGACCCCGACCCTGGTCATCCGGGACAACCAGACGGGAAGAAGCGTGAAGCTGGAGGGCATGGCCGACGAGACCACGTTGCTGTCGGCGATCGACTGGTTGGCCAGGGACCACTAGCGTCGCTCTAGGAGCGTCTGGACGAAGAAATCGGAGAGGATGCCAACATCCATTTTTTGGGACTCCAGAATGCTCTGCACGTCACCTGGCAGCATCTCAACCTCATCCCCGTCCACGATCTTTACAATCTTCTTGCGGCCGGAGCTGGTGAGGCTGAGCTTGAACTCCATCGCCGGCCGGGCATTGATATAGATGCTCTCGAGCAAGCGCTCCATGATGTCGACTCCCACGTTAATATCAACTAGCCATCTATCAACCGCTAAGTATGCCCTCCAGATGACGATGGAGTCACCCCTGCCGCTGTTGGCAGCAGCTCTGGATACGGCTCGAAAAATACACTGCCGACGGGCTGATGGTTTCCTGCTGCCCCATCGCAAGCGATCCTGTCTGCTGTCTATACCTTCCTCGAACCGGTACAAACCCGCACCTCTTCATCGCTTCCCCAAATGGGCCGCCACACCCCCTGGCTATCGGCTTACTCTTGGTACTACTCACTAGCGCGTGCCTGACCTAACCAAGACTACAAAACGATAGACGGTTCATCTTTCCTCATAACTTGAGGTTACTATTGAATCTCATCCAACCCTCAGGGTTAAGGAGATTGGAATGCTTATTAAAATTCTTCGAATTATATTCTTGTTGCCTATAGTTGGTTTGGCACAGCAGGCTGCTGCCTCCCCGCCCGCAGAGTCACACTCGGATGAACAATCTGAATCTTCGTGTATCGATGTACAAGTCAATGGAGCACGTAGCCTGTCTTACAACTGCATGGCTCAGCAAATGACTCCACCCAAAGAGGATCCTCGGCGTCGGAACCCTACCTTGAACTCCACATTAGCGTCTGAACGCGCCACTCGCCTGCCACCCACACAGACAGGACTTTTTACCAGCCTTCATCAACGTGCCATATCGAACTCGAAAGACTAGCCCTCAGCCAAACGACTTCCAGCCTATGCAGGGCACTCTATAGAGTGCCCTGCAGCACATTCACAAGCTGAACACCTTGAAATAAAAGCCTACTAAGGCGCATCCTTATTTCAAAACCACATTTATTATTCCTGACACATTCTGGACCTCACCATACACTGCCCGCCCATCACGATAACTGTAGCTCATTATCACTGGAATCGTTGTTTTGAATGCAGTGCAACTGTAGTTTACAACAACAGATCCGCCATATGGCTCAACACCCAATTGAATGTCGGTCGGGCCGACCCATGACACATTACACCCTTGAGATGAATTCCCAGGTGTATTGTAACCAACACATCGTAGATCTGATGTTCCCCTGCTAACACCGTCTGGATAGAAATTGGCATAACGTGGAGCATAAAGATTTGCCCGGCAAGATGTTGTGAACTTCCTATCTCCGCCGGCAGAAACAGTGACCGTTCCTGGTGAAGGCATTGCCGAAATGATCATCCTTTGCAGAGGAGGGAGTGTAGGCGCTCTTTGACTCGACTTCATATTACTTGGAAGAATCGAACAAACTACAACATCTTCAACATCCACACCCTTTGAGACTTCCCCCAGACTTGTTATTTCAACTCCACCCTGCGCCCGACATATCTCACTTCCATCATTTGAGCCCTCATCAGCACACGCAAAATTGCTAGCCATCAAAAGCACAGTCGACATAACAAGTGATTTTTTCATTTTCAAAAAGACCTCTCCAGGCTAAAAATTATTCATTCAGTGAATACCCAGCTCATTGGGCGGCTTTCGTATCAGCTTCTCTGATTCAAGAACACGACCTTCAATTGGATCGCAGTTCAGCCGATTCAACCTCACACTCCCCTCTTCATTATCATTAACTCCGGAAATCTTTTGCTCTCTCTCAAAGCAGTGCTGCCCAATCTCATCCGATACACCTCCACCACCGACACACCCATAGATGAGAGCAATTAAAGAAAATAGAGAGAAGTACCTATATCCGACCCAACCACCCATCTTCATACCGCAAGAAAAATACAACATTTTCGTCACACCTTTGTAATTCTCAAAAGTTACCCTTCACCTAGAAAAACCCTACCCCCAATTTCGCTTCAATTCTGTTTCAGAAGACAACAACTATCTAATTTACTAGTAGGAATCTCAGCGCAGCCGTCCTGCCTCTTAGCAACAAAAACAACTGTTTCGGCAGTGACTGCTCAGTCCGCGCAAACACCTGAAAACAAGATGGCTTGGAATCTCACTTCTACCTTATGAGTTACCAGGCGCCCTCCTCTGCACCATGCGCCAACAACTCGCCAATACGGAGGTAAAAAATACCCCGGCGACGTAGTGATGATTTCCTGCTGCCCTATCGGAAGCGATCCTGTCTCCTACCTGTACCTATTCGAACCGGTACAGACCCATGCCTCTTCATCGTTCCCCCCCAGCCTGGTGGCCACGCCCCCTGGCCGTTGGCTTACTACTTGTACTGCTGACCGGCGCAAGCCAGGCCGAAACCTGGGTCATCACTGACCAGGCCCATCCGGTCACCGCCACCGGATCATCGCGAGTCCTGCTCCTGGATGCCCAGCAACACCTTGAGGAGCAACTGACTGACGCTCTGCCCAAGGATCCTCAACAAGCTCAGGTAGCGTTTCAGCAGTTGCTACAGAGCCCCGAGGGGCGACGCCTGCAGGCAGAGCTGGTGAAGGCACAACAAGACGTCACCGATGCGTGGAGTCTCGGTGTCGAGAAGATCCCTGCCGTGGTAGTCGACAGGCAGTACGTGGTCTACGGCGAACCGGACGTACCGCGCGCTCTTGAGCTGATCGCCAAGGCCAGGAGGACGCGCTGATGACCAGCCTCAACCTCCGCCGCCTGGCAGCGGCGGCCGCCACCTTCAGCCTCTCGTTCACGGCCGCGGCCGCGATCAACAGCGCCGCCATCGTCTCCTCCACCCTTTCCCCTCAGTGCCTCGAATACAAGGTCGTCGGGATCTGCTACTGGCTGCTCTGCGGCCCGCATGGCTGCAAGGTGAAGACGTCGGTCAAGGTCCGCCACTACGTGCCTGACGCAGTCGTCTCCAGCTATGCGAATACCGGGAGCAACCCCTGGACGGAAGTGTCGGCGCTGGGCACACCGAATCCCCTCGCCCAGGCCGGCAATGACGCGACCACCAACCACAAGGCCGAGAACAGCATCGGCCGCTTCAAGGAAGCGGATGTGATCGGCCATCCTGGCGGGGCCACGTTCAGCCGGTTCGCCAGCGCCTCTGGGTACGTTTGCCCTGGCGCCACCTTCCCGCTGGTGCCGTACTTCCTCAGCACACTGGACGCCATTGGCTGGCGGCATGGCATTCCCGAGCAGGTGTACCCCGAAGCGTTGGTCCCAGGGCTGCGCGAGGTGGGTGGAATCTTCTCCGGCGACATGTGGGGGAACCTCTATCCGCGCAGCGGATTCCTGCACCAGACCGACGACTACAAGACGGCGGCCGTCATCGCCCAGCGCGCCGGCGACATCACCACGCGAATCGGCCAGCTCCACGTCTACCTCCCCATGCGCGCAGCACCCAAGGACGGCTACTGGCCGGCGGGCGAGCTGAAAGAGGGCGATGCCTCGACCGGGAAATGGCAGGAGCTGACCCCGTCCCTGAGCCTCAACTGCGCGGTGTTTCCCAACTCAGGGCCGAAGACGCAGGCCGTCGACGGCGATTACGCCTGGGCGCTCTGGCGTCCCTACTCCTGCTGCCAGCGCAAGGGGCAGATCTTCCTCGGCAGTACCGACTTCCAATAAGGACACGGAGACGAATCATGCGAATGAACATCACCTCGGTCGCGCTGACGTGGCTGCTCGCAGCTCAACTTGCCCAGGCCGACGACCCAATCAACGTGTCCAAGACCGGCACGGTGCTCAGCGACGAGGTCCTATACAGCATTGGCGGCGGCAGTGCGGTGAGCATGGGCAGCGCCGGCCAGATGGACTCGATCGGCGTCGGTTTCGGCTGGAACAACGACCTGATGTGCGGAAACATGAACCTGAGCACCACCCTGGAGAACCAGCTCAACGGTGCCACACAGGGCTTCCAGAACATCATGGGCTCAGTCATCCAGAACGCGACCGGCGCGGTCATGTCGCTACCGGCGTTGATCATCCAGCGCGCGAACCCTCAGCTCTACAACCTGATCACCAATGGCATCCTGCAGGCGCGGATCGACTACGACCGCTCGAAAGGGACTTGCAGAGCGATCGCCGAGAAGATGGCTGACATCGCTGGGGAGCAGACCGGCTGGGGGAAAATCGCCGAAGGCCAGGCCCTGGGCGCCACGCTGGCCTCTGGCGGGAAAGACGCCGTATCCGCCCTCGAAGTAGTGGAGAAGAAGGGCGGCAACGATGGCGTAACCTGGGTCGGTGGAGACAAGGCCGGCGGCTCCGGCCAGAAGCCCATTCGCATCGTCAACGACGTGACCCGGGCGGGCTACAACCTGTTGACCAGCCGCTCGGTGAAAGACTCATCGAGCGTGCCTTCCGCCAGTTGTAACAACGGCCTGGTCTGCAACACCTGGTCCTCCCCCCAAGAAGCCGCTGCATTCGCCACCCGGGTACTGGGGGAGCAACAGCAGCAGACCTGTGAAGGCTGCCAGAAGACGGTGACGGCTGCAGGCGTCGGCCTGACCCCGCTGATCCAAGAGACCTACGACAAGAAGCTCCAGTCGCTGCAGGAGCTGCTATCGAAAAGTAAGCCACTGACCGCCGAGAACCTGGCTGCGGCCGGCACCGATGCGCTGCCAATCACCCGCGGCGTCATCGAGGCGCTGCGCGACGAGCGTGACCAGGACGTCCTGGCGCGCCGCCTGGCGTCCGATGTCTCCCTGATGGACGTGCTCAGCAAGGCCCTGTTGTTACAGCGCCTGATGTTCGCCGGCGCCAAGGAGCCCAACGTCGCCGCCAACGGCCTGGCCACCCAAGCCGTCGATCAGCAGACCAGCCTCCTGCAGCAGGAGATCTCGAACCTCAAGACCGAACTGGAACTCCGTCGCGAGTTGGCCAGCAATTCGCCCATGCGGGTCATCGAGCGCGGGCAACAGCGCGCCTCAGGGTCCAGTGGCGTGTTCGAGTCGGCGCCCGATGCTGATCGCCTCGATCGCCTGCAGGCCCCCTCTGCCGCCGGCGGCAAGTCGGGAGGGAGACCGTGATGGCAGATACGCTCACCACCCGAAAGCTCCTCGGCCAGCTACTGGTCGGAGTGCTGATCGTCGTCGGCCTGGCAGTGGTCGGTACGCTGCTCAGCCTCTTTGCCCTGAACCACTTCGGTGGCATCCAGGGCCTGGAGGCCTGGCGGCAAAGCAACTACTGGAGCTTGTTCTCCTGGAGGGCGCTGCTGTACTGCGCCCTGGCCATCGCCTGGTTCCGGCTCAAGCAGCGCAAGGAGCTGAGCGCGCATGAGCGGCAGCGCATTCGGCGGATCGAGATCCTGGTGCTGTTGCTGATCCTGCTCATCGAATTCAGCAAAGCCTACTTCCGCACGGGAGGCGCAGCATGACCTTCATGACCAATGACTACCTGGAGTATTACCTCACCCTCCTCGGCTGGATCATCAACAACGGGATCTGGAACATGATCTCGGACACGGGCCTGTTTGCGGTGCCGTTCGCGGCCATCGTATTGCGCGAATGGCTGAAAGTTCGCGGGGAAGGCGCCGACGAGGGCAACAAGGGCGTGCTGTCTCTGGCCCGCATCGAGACGCATATCTACGTCGGCTACATCGTGGTCGCCCTGGCGGGAATCCCGGTCGTCAACGTGAGCTTCGACACCATCGAGTTCGACCAGGCCCGCGCCCAGCAGTGCCAGTACAGCCTGCCAGCGCCGGCAGACACCGGCTGGTCGAACTCCTTCAGCAGCCTGGCCGGCAAGAGTGCGCAGATGCCGCTCTGGTGGGCGATGATGCACGCCCTGTCCAAGGGCTTCACCGCCGGCGCGGTCGCGGCCATTCCGTGCGGCACGGATCTGCGGCAGATGCGAATGGAAGTGGACAATACGCGCGTGAACAACCCGCTGCTGGCACAAGAAATCGCTGATTTCTCCAGGGACTGCTACGGGCCTTCCCGTGCGCGGCTGTTCATGCGACAA
Organism: Pseudomonas sp. PS1(2021); assembly: GCF_020405165.1. Classification (NCBI taxonomy): domain Bacteria; kingdom Pseudomonadati; phylum Pseudomonadota; class Gammaproteobacteria; order Pseudomonadales; family Pseudomonadaceae; genus Pseudomonas; species Pseudomonas sp. PS1(2021). The sequence continues at coordinate 3,695,206 of NZ_CP084484.1, forward strand.
CCCGATCTGGGCTCCGTCGCCGAGGACAACAAGGCGCTGCAGGACCTGAACTGGATCGGCTCCCGATTCCTGCTGAACACCCCGGGGTACTACGACACCGACTACTCGAAGAGTCCCCGTCAGTCGTGGCCCTACAACGCCACCCGCGACGCCGGGCTGCCCCAGGTGGGCGGTGGTGGTGGCTACCCCACCTGCAAGCAGTGGTGGGCTGACTCAGGGATCGGTTTGCGTGATCGGATCAAGGACCAGGTGGATCCGGACCTGATGACCAGCTTCCTCAAGTGGGCAAAATGGCTGAACCAGGAGGAGGTAACCGAGGCAGTCATTCGCCAGGTGATCTCCCCCTCCAGCCAGGTCAAAGGCAACGTCTATACCGACTATGGTGGGCAGGTGGGCGGTACGGTCTGGAACGGCATCGCGAGAACCGCAGGAACCTTCGGCGTTGCCCTGGGCAGCCTGGCCTATTTCCCGGCGATGGATATGGTCCGCCAAGCACTGCCGATGGTGATGTCGTTCCTCAAGATGGCCATGGTCATCTGCATTCCGATGGTCCTGGTCATCGGCACCTATCAACTGAAAGTTGCCATGACGATGACGGTCGTCTTCTTTGCGATGATGTTCGTCGATTTCTGGTTTCAGTTAGCCAGATATATCGATAGCACGATACTTGATGCCTTCTATGGTTCGGGATCACCGCATCTTTCATTTGACCCAGTCATGGGACTGAACACGGCGACTCAAGATGCAATCTTGAACTTCGTGATGGGGGCAATGTTTATTATTCTGCCACTTCTCTGGGTCACAGCAATAGGCTGGTCTGGTGTGCAGGCAGGACAAGTCCTCCAAGGCCTTTCCCAAGGCACCAAGGACGTCCAGACAGCAGGTGGAGAAGCGGCAAATAATGCCAAGCGGCATATATTCTAATAAATAAGGCCCAACTGGGCCTTATTTAATCATCAGTTCGCTGGCCGGCAACATAATGACCATACCCTTGCGGGCCATACTCATATCCGTAGCCAGACGTGTTTTCTTTCCGGGGACCATTTGGAAGCCCCCCAAAGGCGAGAACAGCTCCACCCAGAACTATCAGTGTCAGGGCGCCACTTAAAAGCCAGCTGAAAGCTTGAGATGCCAGCACAAGAAGAGTGCCGGATACTAAAGTGCGCTTCACCCAACGACGGAGAGGCTTGGGATCGGTGATGAGAAAACGCACAAGCGTACCCAGACCAAAACCGACCCGGGAGGCAAAACCTTTGTTGGTGTGCGCGTTCATGATCAATCTCCTGGCTCCCAGAGGGAGGCATCCTGCTATCACCTATACGCCAAAAAAGATGATCTAGCAAGCCTTATGGCATATTATGCCACTAGCTATCTGCCGACTGGAGTACCTCATGGCAACGCGAAACGTCGTCCTTCCCGATCCGCTGGAGCAGGATATCAACGAGCTGGTGGAGACCGGCCGCTATCAGAATCGCAGCGAAGTCATCCGGGCAGGATTGCGCCTGCTGCTGCAACAGGAAGCCCAGAATAGCGCCAAGCTCGAAGCCCTCCGCAACGCAACATCCAGTGGGCTGATGCAACTGGAGCGCGGCGAGTACGACGAGATCACCAGAGACGACCTGGCCCACTACCTCGACGAGCTCGGCAACCAGGCGAGCCACTGAAGCATGGCCAAGTACCGCATCTCTCATGATGCCCAAGCGGACATCGTCGATATCCTGCGCTTCACCCACAACCGCTTCGGCGATGCCGCGCGCCGACGTTACCAGGCACTCATAGGGGCGGCGCTGGAAGCAGTTGCGACAGACCCACAACAGGTAGGCAGCATCAGCCGTGAAGAACTGGGAGCGGGCCTGCGCAGTATCCACCTCGTTTACTGCCGCTCGATGCCCAACGTCGGTAAGGTTGTTCGGCCCAGGCACTTCGTCTTCTACCGGGTGGCGACAGACCAGGTGCTCGAGGTGGTTCGCGTGCTTCACGACTCCATGGATCTGGATCAACACCTGCCTCGCAACCGATGACTTCCAAGCTGAATATCAGCTCCGGTTCATCCGGCGGGCAGCAAGTCACCCAGCACCCGACGCGCCGCCTCGACCAAACCGCTGTCTCTATGTGGATGATCCTCGGGCAAAGCAATCAAACGTTGGAAATACTGGCGGTTAAATACAATCGACTTCGTATATATATCGATAGCCTTTCCTTTCCGCTCTGTGGAAACCAGCATTTCCATCCCCTCGGTCAGCTCACCCTCAAGGCTGTCCTTACGAAACCGGTGCTTCACAAAGCACATATTGAGATCGAAATACTCCTTTCTCCCTGACTCATCCACCTTCGAGGAGACTCGGCCATACTTATCAACTGAGGCTGCCGGCACTTCAGCGGAGACTGCCTTGACAAGGTCATCATCGAGTAAAAGCTGTCCAAAAAGACTCTGAGAATCAGCCATATAGGCAAATATCCAGGGAATATTGGTCAGGGTTGCCCCAGTATAAAGATATCCTCTCTCCCTTCTGTATTGTTCCAGCATCCGGATAGCCAAGTTTTGAGAGATATTCACGCCCAGTTCTTTCCGCAGCAGGTAGATAACCCTGTCGAACTGCTCGATCAGTATTTTTAGTATTTTCAGAGGCGTGCCGTTTACCGAGGCTTTCCGCTCTGTCTTTTGGTGTACCCTTGGTTTGAAATAAGGGCAGTTCTCTCGCGCCTCCTCATCCGCTTCGGCAAGGTCTCGAACCGAACGAGCGTAATGACGCCCATAGGGACGAGCCACATTGGCGGGCAAATGATAAAGGCCTATGATTTGTACTGGATTGTCGCAGGCGGGACAGACAGCGAAATGTCCCTCCGTGCCATTTTCAGAGGTGGAGAACCAAGGCTCCTGGCGTCGCGTTTCTTCTTCGAAACGTTCGCGCTCGATTGGTCGCTCATCGGTTTCCTCTGGCTTCAACTTGTAGACATCCATAGCGCACCGCTCTCCATGAAAATAATCAATTTAGCCTGTATCGATTAGCCATCCGGCTCCACCAGCCCTCGGGAAGTTCGGGGACCGCCCCTTCATGCTCGGCCATTCTCAAGCACTGAAGAACGGTGCTCAAGCCAAGGGAGAGGACGTGATGTTTATCCTGCAGCGCAAAGATGAGTTCGTCATGGCACAGGCTCCCGCTGTCATCCCCGTTTTGCTCTTGGAGTAGCTCCGCCCGGTTATTCAGTATGTCGTCATGGTTCATCGTATCCATCTCCTGTCTGACTCGGCCAGATTGGCCAGGTCCGCAACGAGAGGGTGCCCGGTTACAGGGTGCAGCGCCTCGAAAAAACCAAACCTGACCCATGAAGTATTTTTCCGTCGACACCGGGTGTAGTGGTCAACCCATCCCGGACAGTGGGTTGAGTTTTTCTTCGGCCACCGCAGGCGGTAGCCCGTCGTTGAATTGATGCGGCCTGATCCAGTTATAGCGGTGCATCAGGTAATGACTGATGTCCCGTTGGGCCTCCTGCGCCGTCAGGTAACCCGTTGACGGGACCCACTCCGACTTCAGACTGCGGAACAGGCGCTCCATCGGCGAATTATCCCAGCAATTCCCCCGACGGCTCATGCTCTGCTGCATCCGATAGCGCCAGAGCCGTTGTCGAAACAGGCGGCTGGCGTACTGGCTGCCCTGGTCTGAATGGAACAGCACCTGCTGTGGCTTGCCGCGCTGTTCGTAGGCCATGTCCAGGGCCTTGATCACCAGTTCGGCATCCGGCTTGGCCGAGAACGCCCAGCCGATCACCCGCCGGATATGCAGATCCAGCACCGCGGCCAGGTAGTGCCAACGGCCTTGCGCCCAGACGTAGGTGATGTCGCCACACCACACCTGATTGGGATGCTCGGTCGCGAATTCGCGGTTCAGCCGATTCGGGATATCCGGACGCTCAACCGTGGCCTGTTTGTAGGCGTGCGAGCCCGGTTGCTTGCTGACCAGGCCCAGCTCACGCATCAACCGACGCACTCGGAAACGGCCGATGGTCACGCCCTCTTCGCGCAGCATGCCCAGAATGCTGCGGCTGCCGGCCGAGCCCCGACTCTGGCTGAACAACTGGTTGACCTGGCTGCGTAGCGCCACGCGGCGAGCATCGACACGCCGCCGTCGAAGACGGTGGACGTAGTAGCAAGACCGCGCCACATCGAAAGCTGAACAGACCACTTCCACCGACTCCTGCTCACTCAACTGGTCTATCAGCGCGTACGATCGAGTTCGTCCGACATCAAGAGAGCGGTAGCCTTTTTTAATATCGCTTTCTCCCGCTCCAGCCGGTTGATCCGGGCTTCCAGCTCCTGGATCTTTTGCTGCTCAGGCGTCAACGCCTTGCTCTTCGGGGTCACACCCTGGCGCTCCGCCTCGAGCTGCTTCACCCAACGGCGCAAGGCCGAGTCCACCACCCCCAGCGAACGGCAGGCGTCGATATGGCTGTAGCCTTGGTCCAGCACCAAGGCGGCAGCCTCTCGTTTGAACTCGGCGGAAAACGTACGTCGTTGCTTGCTCACCAGACACCTCTCTCACGGCGAGGATTCTCGCCTAAATCGGTGTCCGGGATCAGTAGACCACTACAGGGGCACAAATGGCCCAAAGGGGAAATGGGCTTGAAAGGTGAAGGGAATGGTTCACAAGGGTAAAAGCCTTACCCGAAAGGGCCTGCCGGAATGCAGAAATGGCTGCGTTCGCGCCGGCGAACACGAAAAGGCTACGGGTGAACATCCATCAGCAGGTGCCCAATGGTTGAGCCTGGCGCAGTTCCTCCCCGGCAGAGCACAAGGCCGGGATGGCACATTGCCAACAAAATACCCTTCCCCGCTACCGTTGTTTTATCGTTGTTGCCAGCCCCTGATCTGGCGGAAAAGCCCGCTCCATGAATCGTCATGGAGCCTCCCATGTTTCAACTCCTTTCCTGGATATCCAGGAAGCCGTCCCCCACCCCACCAACCAAAGCTGCCCCAGGGGGATTCATCCCTCCTCTGAGCAGTACGGAGCTGCTCGGCACGCCTCGGCGCCGGCAGCTACTGGAGAACATCTGGCAGCGTGCCTCGCTATCCAAGCAGCAATTCGAGGAGATCTACCGGCGGCCATTGGCCAACTATGCCCAGCTGGTCCAGCAGCTCCCAGCTTCGGAAAACCATCACCATGCCCATCCAGGCGGGATGATCGATCACGGCCTGGAGATCGTGGCCTATGCACTGAAGGTGCGGCAGACTTACCTGCTCCCGATCGGCGCAGCGCCAGAGTCACAGTCAGCCCAAGCTGAAGCCTGGTCGGCCGCCGCGGCTTATGGTGCCCTGGCTCACGACATAGGCAAGATCGTCGTCGACCTGCAGGTTGAGCTGCAGGACGGCAGCACCTGGCACCCTTGGAACGGACCGATCAACCAGCCTTACCGCTTCAAGTACGTGAAGTCCCGCGAATACCAGCTTCACGGCGCTGCCTCAGCACTCCTCATCCACCAACTGCTTCCGCGCACTGCACTCGACTGGCTCAGTCGCTTTCCAGAGCTGTGGGCTCAATTGATCTATCTGTTCGCAGGGCAGTACGAGCACGCTGGGATCCTCGGCGAGATCATCGTGAAGGCAGACCAGGCCTCAGTCGCGCAGGAGCTGGGGGGTAATCCGGATCGAGCGCTGGCTGCACCGAAGCAGTCGCTGCAGCGGCAGTTGGCAGACGGCCTGCGCTTCCTGGTGAAGGACAAATTCAAGCTGAATCAGCCGGGCGGCCCGTCCGACGGGTGGCTGACTCAGGACGCACTCTGGCTGGTGAGCAAGCCCGCGGCCGATCAGTTGAGAGCCTACCTGCTGGCTCAGGGAATCGAAGGGGTCCCCTCCTCCAACGCGCCATTCTTCAACATGCTCCAGGACCAGGCCGTCATCCAGACGAACGCCGAAGACAAGGCCATTTGGACGGCCACGATAGACAATGGTGCTGGGTGGAGAAACAAGTTCACGCTCCTCAAGATCGCTCCAGCCTTGATTTGGACAGACCCTACCGAGCGTCCCGCGCCCTACGGCGGATCACTCGTAATTGAAGAGGGCAACGCCTCCCCTGAAAAGCCGGAAACGACCTGCGAAATCCCCAACGATCCGATTGAACAGCGACAGGTACTAGAAGCCAAGATGACGCTCCGCCAACCTGCGCCGATCGTTGCGAAACCGTCAAACGAGATGCGGGCGATTGCGAAGCCCTCAACTGATGTTCAGGAAGAAACAGACGATTTGTACGCGCTTCTTGGTAATATCAATTCGCCACTAGAAGAGCTAGACATTAGCCACGACTCACCGGCTGCTTCTCCTACGAACACTCGCGGGGAGGAGAACCTACAGCAGCCACTAGGGAACAAGGAGCTAACAGATTGCGCTCCTGAAGCAGTTGAAGATGTATTTATGCCTAGCAGAAGCACTGATCTGGGACAGGGATTCGTTGGCTGGATGAAATCTGGTATCGCGACCCGTCGCCTGTTCATCAACGACACCAAAGCCTTGGTGCATACCGTCGACGGGACCGCCATGCTGGTCACGCCAGGAATCTTCAAGCGTTATGTCCAGGAGCATCCGGAGCTCGAAAAGCTGGCCCAGGCCAAGGAGACGACCGGCTGGAAGCTGGTGCAGCGCGCGTTCGAGAAACAAGGGCTTCACCGGAAGACCAGTAAGAGCCTGAACATCTGGACCATCAAAGTCTCAGGCCCTCGTAAAACGAAAGAGCTCAAGGCTTACCTGCTCCAGGATCCCAAACTGCTGTTCCCTGAACAGCCTCTGGACAACCCAAGCCTCACGGTCATTACCGACGCCGAAGGGGGTGTCGAATGACGCCGCAGCAGCTCACCGAGGAGTACATCTTCGCGCACGATCTCCGAGAAGCCAGCGCGAAGATCTACCGCGCCGCGACCAAGGCGCTGCTCAAGCACTTCGGCCCTACGGCAACCGTACAGGAAGTGGACCACAGGTCTGTGCTGGGATGGCGGCGCAAGGTCTTGGAACAAGGCCTGTCGAAGCGGAGCTGGAACACGTATTCGAATCATCTGCGAACAATCTGGGGCTATGCCATCGAGCACGAGCTGGTGACGCACTCCCAAGTCAACCCGTTCAGAAAGACCACCGTCATCCCCCCCAGGCGAGCAAGCAAAACTGTCGCAGCCGAAGCCATCCTGCGCGCCCGCAATTGGCTCAACATGCAGGTCGGCGCAGAGCGCTGCACCGGCGATCGCGCACGCATCACTCCCGCCTGGTTCTGGCTTTGCACGTTTGAGGTCTTCTACTACACCGGCATCCGGTTGAACGCGCTGCTGTGCATCCGCAAGCGCGACATCGACTGGGATAATCAACTGATCCTCATCCGCGGCGAGACAGAGAAAACTCATAAAGAGTTCGTAGTGCCAATAACGGAGGGGCTTGTGCCTCACCTATCGCGGCTCCTGAAGGAGGCCGATAAAGCCGGATTCGCCGATGACGACCAGTTGTTCAACGTCAACCGGTTCTCACCGCACTACAAGAGCAAGATGATGAACTCCGACCAGGTCGAAGCCATGTACCGGAAGTTGACCGAGAAGGTTGGGGTGCGGATGACCCCGCACCGTTTCCGGCACACCCTGGCCACCGACTTGATGAAGGCACCCGAGCGGAACATCCATCTCACGAAGTGCCTGCTCAACCACTCGAATATCCAGACCACCATGAGCTACATCGAGGCCGACTACGACCACATGCGTGCCGTGCTGCATGCCAGAAGCCTGGCCCAAGGAGCGCTGGAGAACGTCAGGAAGGTGGATTACAGCGGCTCCCCGCAAGCCTCTGCCAAACCGAAGCCATGCGGGCAACCTCTCGCTCGAATGGGTGAAGTACCGCCGCCGGAGGCCAGGACAGAACCTGCAGAACCAAGGGAGCACATACCAGGGACAGGCATTCAGGGAGGTCCAACCGTGCGGGAAGAAGCGCTACCACAGCCACCTGACACCTTCGACCAAAGCGTGCTGTTCACTCTGATGGCTCAACACTTATCGAACCGTGCCGCCTCGGCATCCGCGGCTCCCGCTGCAACAAGCGGATCTGGTGGATGGGGATCTACTGCCCGAAGCAGTCTCGCCTAGCGATACCGATACTGAAGGGCCGGCTACCGGACGAAAGGTAGCCGCGCCTCCCAGCAGTTCGCTAGGCCTGTAAGAAAAATCTGGAATTACCGAGAGCGCCTGGATTCCAGCGCCGGCATGCTGGCAGAGCCCCGCAGTTTCACGGCCAAAACCGCAGTACCCTCTGTAATCGCTGATTACGTCGGGGGCGCATTGCTACGCCTGCAGAATGGTTTCAGGGCCTTAGAAACAGAAAAGCCCACCTAAATAGGCGGGCTATTCCATATTGACATCACGTCAATGCGGGCCTAATGTTCGGCCCAGACGGCTGCTGGACAAGTAAAAGGTGCAACACCCCTTCCTAGGCCTATGCAACTCGCCCCGTCGAAAATGGTGGGTCGTGTAGGATTCGAACCTACGACCAATTGGTTAAAAGCCAACTGCTCTACCGACTGAGCTAACGACCCAACGCGAGGCGTATAATACTGATTTCTAACGTAAAAACAACACCCCTCGTGAATTTTTTTCAGAAATATGGCGTCGGGTCGGAAATACCAGCCGCCGCGAAGCCATCCGCACGCAGCCGGCAGCTATCGCATTTGCCGCACGCACGTCCCTGCTCATCGGCTTGATAACAGGACACCGTCAGGCCGTAATCCACCCCACGCGCCACGCCCGCCTGGATGATCTGCGCCTTGGACAGATACTGCAGCGGCGCCTGGATGCGGAAGCCATTGCCTTCCACGCCCGCCTTGGTTGCCAGATTCGCCATGCGTTCGAAAGCCTCGACGAACTCAGGGCGACAATCCGGATAACCAGAGTAATCCACTGCATTCACACCGATGAAGATGTCACGGGCATCCAGGACCTCGGCCCAGCCCAGGGCGAGCGAGAGGAACACCGTATTGCGCGCCGGCACGTAAGTCACCGGTATACCTTCGCTAGGCGACTCGGGCACCGCGATGCTCTCGTCGGTCAATGCCGAGCCGCCCATGCCATTGAGGTCGAGCCCTATCACCTTGTGCTCGATCACGCCCAACTGCCGGGCCACGCGCTCGGCGGCCTGCAGCTCGGCGCGATGGCGCTGGCCGTAGTCGAAACTCATGGTGTAGCAGGCGTAGCCGTCGGCCTTGGCCATGGCGACAACGGTGGCGGAGTCGAGGCCGCCGGAGAGCAGGATGACCGCTTTCTTCTGGTTCATGATGAATTCCTCGTCTCAATGGCCCGGTTCGTCGTTCCAGAGAATCTTGTGCAGTTGCAATTGCAGGCGGACCGGCAGGTTGTCGGCCACGATCCAATCGGCCAGTTCTCGCGCGCTGACCTGATGGTGGCTCGGCGAGAACAGGACTTCACCGGCACGCTGGTCGAGGCGGTACTCGATCAGCTTGGATACCGCCCAGTCGTAGTCCTCTCGCGAACAGACGACGAACTTCACCTGATCGTTGTCGGTCAGCAACGGGATATTTTCGTATCGGTTGCGTCCGACCTCGCCAGATCCCGGCGTCTTGAGGTCGAGAACCTTGCTTACGCGCGGGTCGACCCGTGACACGTCGAGAGCCCCGCTGGTTTCCAGGGAAACCTCGTAGCCGGCGTCGCAGAGCCGTTCCAGCAGAGAGATGCAATTCGGCTGGGCCAGCGGCTCCCCGCCGGTCACGCAGATGTAGCGGGGCTTGTAGGCGGCAACCCGCTCGAAAATGGCGTCCAGGCTAACGACGTCGCCGCCGCTGGAGGCATAGGCGGTATCGCAATAGTGACAGCGCAAGGGGCAGCCGGTCAGGCGCACGAAGACCGTCGGCAAGCCGGCGGTACGTGTTTCCCCCTGCAACGAGTAGAAAATCTCGGTGATGCGCAGGGTCTGTTGCATATTCAGCCACGGGCGTGACGACTGAACAGGTCGTCCGCCTCCGTTGCGGTAAATGAAGGAACGCCACGGGACGTATCCTGTCGTGGCGCTCGAAATCCCGGAAAGTCTCGCGTGGAGAGGCACGAAGATCAGCCGAGCTGAAACCATGCAGCTTCACGGGGGCGCCGATTCTAACGAAAAAACCCGCGACAGGCGCGGGTTTGTTCATCGGGAACGGGATCAGCGAAGGTTCTTGAGATCGCGCTGCGCCAGTTGAGCGGCCGAAGTGCCTGGGTACTGGGAAATGACCTGCTGGAGGATACCCTTGGCCTTGTCGTTGTTACCCAGGCGACGCTCGACGTCCGCCAGCTTGTACAGAGAGTCGGGCACCTTCTGGCTGCTGGGGTAGCTCTGGCTGACCCGCGCGAAGGCCTGGCCGGCACCTTGCAGGTCGCCCTTGGCCAGGTTCACCTCGCCGAGCCAGTACTGGGCGTTGCCGGAGTACTGGCTGTTCGGGTACTTGCGCAAGAAGGCATTGAACGCCTGGCTCGCCTTGTCGAAATCCTTGCTCTTTATCAGGTCGAAGGCCGCATCGTAGTAGAGCTTCTCCTTCGCCGGGTCGCCCGGCTCGCTGCTCGGCGCCGGTGCGTTGTTGCCTGCGGGAGCCGCAGGCGCCCCATTGGCGTTGATGGCGCCAGCGGGTGCGGAATTCTGTGCAGCGGGAGCGCCACCACCGGCAATCCGACGGTCGAGGTCCTGGTAGCGTTCCAGGCTTTCCTGCTTGAGCTGCTGGATCTGGTTCTGCTGCTCCTCGAGCGTGCCACGCAGGCGAGCCAACTCGTCCTGCATCTGCTGGAGCTGCATGAACAGTTCGCCCTGCACGGAGGTGGGGGTTGTCACCCCACCTCCGGCAAAGGCGCCGCCGGCACCTGCCGTGCCATACCCGGAAGGAGGAACGTTGCCGCCATTGTTGGCGGCAACGCCGTCATACACAGGAACTTCCGCCCAGGCCGCTAATGGCAGGCTGAGCGCGAGGAACGTCAGGACACGCAGGTGCTTGGGCATAACGACTTCTTACTTCTTCAGCTCGACGCGACGGTTCTGAGCCCAGGACTGCTCGTCGTGGCCGGTAGCGACCGGACGCTCTTTACCATAGGAAACCAGTTCCAGCTGGGCCGGCGAAACGCCCTGCAGCACCAGGTAGCGCTGAACGGCCTTGGCACGACGCTCGCCCAGAGCCATGTTGTACTCGCGGGTGCCGCGTTCGTCGGTGTGGCCTTCCAGCACTACGCGCTGACCGCTGCCTTTCAGGTCTTTCGCGTGTACGTCCAGAGCGCGCATGGCTTCCGGCTTCAGGTCGGAGCTGTCGTACTCGAAGTAGAAGGTGGTGATCGCACGCAGAGCGGCTTCGTCGCTCAGGCTGCCGTCAACGGCACCGCTGTTGGCGCCATAGCCTGCGTTCGGGTCGACGCCGCCATTGGCACCTTCACCGGAAGCATCGCCGCCCTTGGAGGAGCAACCCACAGCCACAGCCATGGCCAGAGCCAGCGCAGCAAATTTGCCGAATTTCAGCATTTCCATCATGTAACTCCTAATGAACCCCAGTGTATAAGTTTGTAACCGTTGGCGACCGTCAGTTCAGGTAAGGGGACCAGGAAGGCTCGCGCACATCGCCCTGAGCGGTAGGGAGAGGTATCCGTACGCGTCCGTTGATGGATACGAGCATCAGCACGCCCCGGTCCTGCTGGCGGGTGGCGTAGATTAGCATGGTGCCATTGGGCGCAACAGTGGGCGAATCGTCCAGAGTGGTGTTCGACAGCACCCGCAGATTGCCGCGCTGGAGGTCCTGGGCGGCAATCTGGAAGTTGGTGTAGCCCTGCTGGCGGTGGACCATTACCAGGGTCTTCTCGTCGGCCGAGAGTTTCGGGTTGGCGTTGTAGTTGCCGATGAAGGTTACCCGGTCCACGGCACCGCTGTTCACGTTCATCTTGTAGATCTGCGGCTTGCCGCCACGGTCCGAGGTGAAGTACAGGGTAGAGCCGTCCTTGCCCCAGAAGGGTTCGGTATCGATCGCCAGGTTGTTGGTCAGGCGGCGCAGGGCGCGGCTGCCAAGGTCCATGACGTAGATTTCCGGGTTGCCGTCGCGCGACAGGACGAAGGCCAGGCGGTTGCCGTCAGGGGAGAATGCCGGAGCGCCATTCAGGCCCTCGAAATTGGTGATCTGCTCACGACGGCCAGTATCGACGTACTGGATGAAGATACGCGGGCGCTTCTGTTCGAAGGAGACATAGGCGATACGGCGGCCATCGGGCGAGAAGCGCGGCGACACGATGGGCTCGCGCGACTGCAGCAGGGTCACCGGGCGGGCGCCGTCGTAGTCGGAGCGCTGCAAGGTGTAGCGGGTGTTGTCGACCGAGAAACGCTCGGCGGTGACATAGAGCATCTTGGTGGAGAACGCGCCCTTGATACCGGTGAGCTTCTCGAACGACTGGTCGGCGATGTAGTGCGACATGTCGCGGAGCTGATCGGTGCTGCCGGTCACGCTGCCGGTCAGGACCTGCTGCTCGGTGCCGACATCGAACAATGCGTACTGCACCTGCAGGCGTCCGCCGGCAGGCACGATGTTGCCGACCATCACGTAGTTGACGCCAACTGCCTTCCAGTCACGGAAGATCACTTCGCTGGCCTGCGCCGGCTGGCTGATCATGTTCTGCCGGGGCAGCGGCTCGAAGTAGCCGGAGTTGCGCAGGTCGTTGCCGATGATATTGGACATGTCTTCCGGCAACACGTTGCCCCCCTGGAAGCCGAACGGCACCACGGCGATGGGAATGGCACGGTCGTTACCGCTGGAGATCACCAGCGGGTCGGCAGCCTGCGCAGCACCTGCCACCAGGGCCAGGGCGAACAGCGCAATGCGAATCAGGGTACTCACAGACTCAAATCCTCCGGTTTAAAGATGATGCGGCGCTGACGATACAGGCTGTCGAAGGTAGCCCGCGGCAATTGCTGCATCTCGGGAATACGGCCGACGTTGCGCACCGCCGCCACCGCCGAACTGTCGAAAGGCTTGTCGCCACTCGAACGGCTGACGCTGGCATTGGTGATGGTACCGTCCGGCAGCATTTCGATCAGTACTTCTACGCTCATTCCATTACGCGCCGATGGAGGACGCCGCCACTGCTGGCTCACCAGGTTGACGATCAGGTCGTCGAGACTGCCGGTGACCTCGCTGCCCACCTCGTCGGCCAGGGCCTGCTGGCGCTCGGTCGTATCCGAAAGCAACTCGGCCAATGCCTGCGCCTTCTTGTCCTCGGCAGCCTTGCGGGCTGCCGCGGCAGCGGCGGCGGCCTTTTTCTTGGCGGCCTCGACGGCAGCTTTCTTCTTCGCCGCTTCCGCAGCAGCCTTCTTCTTGGCCTCCTCGGCCGCTTTCTTCTTCGCGTCCTCGGCTGCCTTTTTCTTGGCGTCCTCAGCGGCCTTTTTCTTGGCCTCGTCCTCGGCGCGCTTCTTGGCTATGTCAGCCTGCTTCTTCTGTTCGGCGGCCTTGGCCTCGGCAGCTTTCTTGGCTTCATCGGCCTTTTTCGCCTCGGCGGCTTTCTGGGCCTCGGCCTTTCGAGCCTCGTCAGCCTTCTTTTGTTCCGCCGCTTTCGCAGCAGCGACCTGCTGCTGTTCCAGCTTTTGTTGCTCGAGTTTCTGCTGCTCGAGCTTCTTCTGTTCGAGCTGCTCGACTTCGTATTGCTTGGAGGCGGTCTTCTTCGCCTCGCCAGCGATCTTCTGGTTGGTCTGGGTCGTCGCCTGGCTCTTCGACTTGAGCTGGTAGAGCGTGGCCTGCACGATCGGCTTGGAGGGAGGAAGCTCCGGAGCAAACGCCCAGCTGACGAACAGCATGGCGAAGATCAGAACGTGCAGGACCACCGCCAGGACGACGGGCCAGAAATAACTCTCGGAAGGCGAGCGCTCGAACTGTTGCTTCAAGATCAGGGGGCCTCGGTAATCAACCCGACGTTGGGCACACCGGCCTGCTGCAAGGCACCCATGGCGCCAACCACCGCACCATAGTTCACCGCCTTGTCGCCGCGGATGAATACCTGGGTGTCCGGACGGGCACTCATGATCTTGGTGACTGCATCGGTCATCTGTTCCAACGACACGGCACTATCGGTCTGTTTTTCAGTATCCACTTCGCTGCCGACGTTCCAGTAATAGGAACCGTCGGCCTTCACCGAAAGGGTCAGGACCTGCTTGTTGTTGTCCTGAGGCAACGCCTCGCTGGACACCTTCGGCAGGTCGACCTTGACCCCCTGGTTGAGCATCGGTGCGGTCACCATGAAAATCACCAGTAGTACCAGCATCACGTCGATGTAAGGCACCACGTTCATTTCCGCGACCGGCTTGCGCTTGTGACGAACCCTTGCCATATCGGCTTACCTCTCAGTCGTCTTAGTCGTCGCTGGTGTGCACCTTGCGGTGCAGGATGGCCTGGAACTCGTCGGCGAAGGTGTAGTAACGACCGATCAGCATCTCAGAACGTGCGGAGAAGCGGTTGTAGGCGATGACCGCCGGGATCGCGGCGAACAGGCCGATGGCGGTAGCGATCAGCGCTTCGGCGATACCCGGGGCGACGGTGGCCAGGGTTGCCTGCTGCACGGTGGCCAGGCCACGGAAGGAGTTCATGATACCCCAGACGGTACCGAACAGGCCGACGTACGGGCTGGTGGAACCGACGGTTGCCAGGAATGGCAGGCTGGCTTCGAGTTTCTCCTCCTCACGGGAGATGGCCACACGCATGGCGCGCGCCACGCCCTCCATCACCGCATCGGGATCGACGCCGGGCTGCTGGCGCAGACGGGAAAACTCCTTGAAGCCGGCACGGAAGATCTGCTCGACGCCGGAGTCCGGGTCCGGATTGCTACCGGCCTGGCGGTACAGCTTGGACAGGTCGATGCCCGACCAGAAGCGTTCTTCGAAAGCATCCAGTGCCTTCTTGGCGGCGCGCATGGCGTTGCCGCGCTGGAAAATCATGATCCAGGATGTGACCGAGGCGGCCACGAGGGTCAGCATGACCAGCTGCACCACGATACTGGCGTTGCTGATCAGGCTCCACATGGAGGTATGGTCGACGACGTTCGGTTCCACTTTAATCTCCTGCTGAAAAAGAATCCGGGCTTCCGGCAAAAGCCGCACGCAACGTTTCGGGGATAGCACGTGGCTTCAGGGTGTCCGCTCGCACGCACGCCACCAGGAACCGCCCCTCGCAGAGCAGGACGGAGTCCAACGCTCGACGAACCTGTTGACGAAACTTCAGGCTCGCCCGGTTCAACTCCTCGACCTCGGCGCTGACAAGCAGTTCATCATCGAGCTTGGCCGGGGCGTGGTAACGCGCCTCGGCGGAGTGCACGACGAACAGCAGATTGTCGCCGACCAGTTGCGATTGGGCGAACCCCAAAGCTCGCAGCCGCTCGGTCCGAGCCCGTTCCATGAACTTGAGATAGTTGACGTAATAGACGATGCCGCCGGCATCCGTGTCCTCGTAATAGACCCGGAAACGCTGCTGGAACGGCTTTGCCCCGTGTTGCGCGCGCATACTCTAGAACCAAGTCCCGGCTTTGCCAATCGGCAATCGCCCACAAATGCAATTAATTACCATCTTCAGACGTGAACAGATCCGTCGTCACCCCCGGCCCCAACCTTTTCGGAATATTCAGGCCAAAGTGCAGGTACGCATGGCGTGTTACCACGCGCCCCCGCGGTGTCCGCATGATGTAGCCCTGCTGGATCAGATAGGGCTCCAGTACATCTTCGATCGTGTGCCGCTCCTCGCTCAACGCCGCAGCCAAGTTGTCGATTCCTACAGGCCCGCCATCGAACTTGTCGATCATGGTCAGCAACAGACGACGGTCGAGGTGGTCGAAGCCACGCTCGTCGACATCGAGCAGGTTCAATGCCTTGTCGGCGATCACCCGGGTAATGTCGCCCTGCCCGCGGACCTCGGCGAAGTCGCGTACCCGGCGCAGCAGGCGATTGGCAATTCGCGGCGTACCGCGGGCGCGCTTGGCGATTTCCGCCGCGCCCTGCGGCTCGATCTCCAGGCCGAGAATGCCGGCCGACCGACTGACGATGGTCGCCAGGTCCTCGACGTTGTAGAACTCCAGGCGCTGGACGATACCGAAGCGATCGCGCAGTGGATTGGTCAGCATGCCGGCACGGGTGGTCGCGCCGACCAGGGTGAACGGCGGCAGGTCCAGCTTGATGGAGCGGGCCGCGGGCCCTTCGCCGATCATGATGTCCAGCTGGAAATCTTCCATGGCCGGATACAGCACTTCTTCGACGATGGGCGAAAGACGGTGGATCTCGTCGACGAACAGGACGTCGCCGGCCTCCAGGTTGGTCAGCAACGCGGCGAGATCGCCGGGACGCTCGAGCACCGGCCCGGAAGTACTCTTGATGGAAACGCCCATTTCCTGGGCGATGATATTCGCCAGGGTCGTCTTGCCCAGCCCCGGCGGACCGAAGATCAGCGTATGGTCGAGCGCCTCCTGGCGGCCGCGCGCGGCATGGATGAACAGCTCCATCTGCTCGCGCACGCTGGGCTGGCCGATGTAGTCGGCCAGCTTCAGCGGGCGAATGGCGCGGTCCAGCTGCTCATCGCGTTCGCGACCGGAAACGGCGGATATGAGGCGATCAGGCTCGATCATCGGGCGCCACCTAGACCATGCCCTTCAGGGCCTGGCGGATCATTTCTTCGCTGGACAAATCCTCTCCCGGTACGGCTGCGACGGCACGACTGGCTTCCTGTGGCTTGAAGCCGAGGGCGATCAGCGCGCTGACTGCATCGGCCTCGGCGCTTGAGACTGTAGCGCTGGCACGGGGTTCCATCACCAACGGTGCAATCGTGGGCATGTTTTCCCAAGCCTTGAAGCGGTCCTTCAACTCCACCAGCAGGCGCTCGGCGGTCTTCTTGCCAACACCGGGGATCTTCACCAGGGTGGAGGTGTCCTGTGCCTGGACGCAACGCACCAGTTCGTCCACTTCCAGGCCCGACATCAGCGCCAGGGCCAGTTTCGGACCCACGCCGTTGAGCCGGATCAGCTCACGGAACAGCTCTCGCTCGCGCTTTTCGGCGAAGCCATAGAGCAAGTGCGCATCCTCACGCACAACCAGATGGGTATGCAAGGTCACCGGCTCGCCCACCGAAGGCAACCGATAGAGGGTCGTCATCGGCACTTCCACTTCATAGCCGACGCCATTCACATCGAGGATCAGGTGTGGCGGCTGTTTCTCCGCCAGGGTGCCACGCAAGCGTCCGATCACGAAGAGCTTTCCTTATTCAAAGACGCAGGCGCCCGCCACGTCGGCGTGCGCCCACCAGGCCATGGGGGACCAGACTCTGTTGGGTATGGGCATGACACAGGGCGATGGCCAGGGCGTCGGAAGCATCTATCTGCGGTTTCTGGGTCAGCTTCAACAGATGCATGACCATCATCTGCACCTGCTGCTTGTCTGCACCGCCGGTCCCCACGACTGCCTGCTTGACCTGCGAGGCGGTGTACTCCGCCACGCTCAACCCCTCCTCCATTGCCGCGACGATGGCCGCCCCCCGCGCCTGCCCCAGCTTCAGGGCCGAATCGGCGTTGCGCGCCATGAACACCTGCTCGATGCTCAGGGCCGTCGGGCCATGGGTGCGGATCACCTCGCGGACGCTGCGAAACACCACGTGTAGACGCTCGTGCAAGGGGCCATTACCGGTCCGTATACATCCGGACGCCACGTATTCGCAACCGCGCGCCGTTTCCCGCACCACGCCGAAGCCGGTGATGCGCGAGCCCGGGTCAATCCCTAGAATCAAAGTCATAAGCTGGATACTAAAAGCCGGAAGCGGGGTTCGAACGCATCAAGCGTACCCCACTTCCGGCTTCGCGTTATCGCTCCGATCGGCTCAGCCGAGCTGCGCCATCACGTCGTCCGGGATATCGGCATTGGAATAGACGTTCTGCACGTCGTCCAGGTCCTCGAGCATGTCGATCAGCTTGAGCACCTTCTGCGCGGTTTCCAGGTCCAGGGTCGCGGTGGTCGAAGGGATCATGGTGACTTCGGCTTCGTCGCCCTTGAATCCGGCGGCGGCCAGCGCCTCGTTCACCGAAATGAAGTCGGCGAAGGTGGTGAACACGTCGATGGAGCCATCATCGTTGACTACCACGTCATCGGCGCCAGCCTCCAGGGCCGCGTCCATCAGCGCTTCCTCGTCCACGCCGGGAGCGAAGCTGATCTGTCCCTTGCGCTCAAACATGTAGGCGACCGAACCATCGGTGCCCAGGTTGCCGCCACACTTGCTGAAGGCATGACGCACTTCGGCAGCGGTACGGTTGCGGTTGTCGGTCATCGCCTCGACGATGATCGCTACGCCGCTCGGCGCATAACCTTCATAGGAAAGCTCGACCATGTTGTCGGCATCGTTGGAGCCGACGCCGCGCGCAATGGCACGATCGATGGTATCGCGGGTCATGTTGGCGGTCAGCGCCTTGTCCACGGCCAGGCGCAGACGCGGGTTGTCCGCCGGGACGCCGCCGCCCTGCCTTGCAGCGACGGTCAGCTCACGGATCAGCTTGGTGAAGATCTTGCCTTTCTTGGCATCTTGCCGCTCTTTGCGGTGCTTGATGTTGGCCCATTTAGAATGACCAGCCATAACTCACTCCGTATTGCTCTCTCGGCAGGAGGCGCCGCAAGCGGCGCCTCCGCGGGTTGATTCGAATCACTCGGCCTTCGCCTGCTCGCGCAGGCGAATGTGCAGCTCGCGCAGGGCCTTGCCGTCCACGGAACCCGGTGCCTGGGTCATGACGTCGCCAGCGCTCTGGGTCTTCGGGAAGGCGATCACTTCGCGGATAGACGATGCACCGGTCATCAGCATGACCAGGCGATCCAGGCCGAAGGCCAGGCCGCCATGCGGCGGCGCACCGTACTTGAGCGCGTCGAGCAGGAAGCCGAATTTCTCTTCCTGTTCCGCCTCGTCGATGCCCAGCACACGGAACACCGCCTGCTGCATGGACTTGTCATGGATACGGATGGAACCGCCACCCAGCTCGGTACCGTTGAGCACCATGTCGTAGGCGCGGGAAAGTGCCGCGCCCGGATTGGCCTCAAGCTCGGCCGGGGTGCACTTGGGCGAGGTGAACGGGTGGTGCAGCGCGGACAGCGAGCCGTCGTCGTTCTCCTCGAACATCGGGAAGTCCACGACCCACATGGGCGCCCACTCCCGGGTGAGCAGCTTGAGGTCATGGCCGACCTTGATACGCAGCGCGCCCAGGGCATCGCAAACGATCTTGGCCTTGTCGGCGCCAAAGAACACGATGTCGCCGTCGACCGCGCCAACGCGATCGAGGATCACGTTCAGGTTGGCCTCGGGGATGAACTTCACGATCGGCGACTGCAGGCCTTCCACGCCCTTGGCGCGCTCGTTGACCTTGATGTAGGCCAGGCCCTTGGCACCATAGATGCCGACGAACTTGGTGTAGTCGTCGATCTGGCTGCGCGGCATGGAGGCGGCGCCCGGTACACGCAGGGCGGCGACACGCCCCTTCGGATCGTTGGCCGGACCGGAGAAGACCTTGAACTCCACTTCCTTCAACTGGTCGGCGACGTCCACCAACTCCAGCGGGATGCGCAGGTCGGGCTTGTCCGAACCGTAGCGGCGCATGGCCTCTTCGAACGGCATGTGCGGGAACTCGTCGAACTCGACATCCAGCACTTCCTTGAACAGCTGGCGCACCATCTTCTCGGTGATGCCGATGATGTCGCTCTCGTCGAGGAAGCTGGTCTCGATGTCGATCTGGGTGAATTCCGGCTGGCGGTCGGCACGCAGGTCCTCGTCACGGAAGCACTTGGCGATCTGGTAGTAGCGATCGAAGCCGGCGACCATCAGCAGTTGCTTGAACAGCTGTGGCGACTGCGGCAGGGCGAAGAAGTGGCCCGGGTAGGTACGGCTCGGCACCAGGTAATCGCGCGCGCCTTCCGGCGTCGGCCGGCCGAGGATCGGGGTCTCGACGTCGAGGAAGCCGTTGTCGTCCAGGTAGCGGCGAATGCTGCTGGTGATGCGCGCACGCAGCTTCAGCTTGGCGGCCATCTCCGGACGACGCAGGTCGATGAAGCGGTAGCGCAGGCGCGTTTCCTCGCCCACATCGGAATATTCATCCAACGGGAACGGCGGAGTCTCGGCCTGGTTCAGCACTTCCAGTTCGTAGCCCAGTACCTCGATGGAGCCAGACGCCATGTTCGGGTTGCGCGCGCCTTCAGGGCGCAGGCGCACCTTGCCGGTGATCTTCACCACGAACTCGCTGCGCACCCGGTCGGCCTTGGCGAAGGTTTCCGCACGGTCCGGATCGAACACCACCTGGGCCAGCCCCTCGCGATCGCGCACATCGAGGAAGATCACTCCACCATGGTCGCGGCGGCGGTGAACCCAACCGCAAAGGGTGACTTCCTGGCCGTCCAGGCTCTCGTTCAGTTGGCCGCAATAGTGGCTGCGCATCATGGTGTGGTTCGCTTCTCGTAAGTCTTGGATTCTGTGGAGCCGCCGGCTGCCTGGCGACCATTGCCGGGCTCTCGCCGGCCCTGACCGAGCACCGGAACCATCGGTACGCCCCCGGAAGGACATCTCCCGCGCTGCCCGGTGAACGGCAACGGCGAAGCACCCGCATCCGGGCCCACTTCGCATTGAAGGCGGGGATTATAGCCTGAAAAATCCATGGCTTGCAGCCAGCCCCGCCGGCCTGTCACGCGGGAAGCCAGGCCGTTGAACGGAAGCATTTCGCCTCCCCCTGCGAACCATTCGCTTGACCGGGCAGTCGGAATAGATTCTCCCTATCGCCGCCTTTGACATAGACCAAGAGCGCTGGGAAAAACCCTGTGTTAGCCTCACTCCAACTGTTTCGGAGTGCCCCATTCACAAGGCCGACTGAAAGGAGAACGCCATGGAAATCAATATCGGAATCGGCGAACAGGATCGCGCAGCCATTGCCGAGGGCCTGTCGCGGCTACTGGCCGACACCTACACCCTCTACCTGAAAACCCACAACTTCCACTGGAACGTCACCGGCCCGATGTTCAACACGCTGCACCTGATGTTCGAAGGCCAGTACACCGAACTGGCCGTTGCCGTGGACGACATCGCCGAGCGCATCCGGGCCCTGGGCTTCCCGGCGCCCGGCACCTACGCCGCCTACGCCCGCCTCTCGTCCATCAAGGAGGAGGAAGGCGTTCCGGAAGCCGAGGAGATGATCCGGCAACTGGTCCAGGGCCAGGAAGCCGTGGTGCGCACCGCCCGCAGCATCTTCCCGCTGCTGGACAAGGTCAGCGACGAACCCACCGCCGACCTGCTCACCCAACGTATGCAGGTGCATGAAAAGACCGCCTGGATGTTGCGCAGCCTTCTTGCCAGCTGATCGTCGATCGCTCGATAGAAAGCGGGGCCCGCCTCAGGGTCCCGCCCTCCCCCTCCGGCGCCAACCGCTTGATTTGAGTAGCCTCCTGCTTTCCTGTTAAATAGCCGCCGTGCGTCACGCGCATAGGCCGGCCTTCCTTCCGCACCTTTCGTTTCATGCACCGAAGCGCTGTCCGGCTACTTGATCGTTACCCCATCAAGGTGAACTCATTGACATGTTGAAAATCGTCCTTCTGGTCACGGGCGTCGCCGCCCTATTGCTGTCCTTCATTCCCAGCCTAAGAACCGAAGCCACACCCTTCCTGCAACATCCCGATGCCATCTACCTGGCCATTCTGGGCCTGATCAACCTGCTCTTCGCTCCCGTACTGCAATCGTCACATCCAACCCGCCCGCTGCAGGCCGGCGCAGCCGCCCTGCTGGTCCTGGGCGTCGTCCTGCAGGCACTGATCCTGCTGGCGCCGCTGCCGACCATCGCCGACCAGCCGGCGATCGTCCTGCCCCTGCTAAGCCTGGTGCTGGCCACGGCCCTGCAACTGGCGGGCAGCCTGAAACCCGGCAAGCCGGTCTCGCGCAGCGCCAGCGCCCCGGCAGCCCTCGGCGGCAGCCAGGACAGCGGCAACCGGGAGACCGGTACCGTGAAGTGGTTCAACACCTCAAAAGGTTTCGGCTTCATTTCCCGCGATTCGGGCGAGGACATCTTCGTCCACTTCCGAGCGATTCGCGGCGAAGGCCACCGCATCCTCATCGAAGGCCAGCGCGTGGAGTTCTCGGTGGTACAACGGGACAAGGGCCTGCAGGCGGAAGACGTGATCGCCTCCCGCCGCTGACCGCCGCGAAAAACAGAAAACCCGCCGAACGGCGGGTTTTTTGTGCATTCAATAATGGGGAGGAGGCGCTTCGTCTTCCCCCGCCTCGCCCACCAGCCCCTGGACGTCTTCCAGACGCTTGATCAATGCCGCGACCTGAAGCTGCAGTCGCTCGATGCTGCGCTGCTGCTCGACCACCACATCGTTGAGGGCCTGCAAAGTGTCATCCTGGAAAGCCTGGCGGCATTCCAGGTCATCCATGCGCGCGTCCAGCTCCATCTAGGCCTCCCCGGCAAAACGGAAGCCGTCGGTCAGCACCATCCGCAACTTGCCGCGGATCGCCTCGACCTGCTCGGAAGAATAAGGCCGAGCCGGATGGCGCCCCCAGACAGGGCCGGGCCAGGCGTCGTCACCACGTCGCCGGACGATCACGTGCATGTGAAGCTGGCTGACCACATTGCCCAGGTTAGCGACATTCATCTTGTCCGCACGGAAGGTGTCCTTGAGCACCTCTGCCAGCAGCGTGGCCTCGCGCCACAGCGCCTGCCGGTCATCGACATCGAGCTGGAACAGCTCGGTGACATCCTCCCGCCTCGGCACCAGGATGAACCACGGATAGCGGGCATCGTTCATCAGCAGCAGGCGGCTGAGGGAAAAGTCGCCGAGCAATAGGGTGTCCTGCTCCAGCCGGGGATCCAAAGCGAACATACTGACCTCTCCTGTTCGACCGTCGTTCATGGACAGCTTAGCCCCTCCCTCCGGGAAGGGCCCCGCCGTAACTGCCGCGCAGGATACTTCGCCGCCCGGCCAAAGCAAGCCCACACATCCGCCCGCCCCAGCTTGGCGCGCCTCTCCAGCCGAACGCCCCATAAGATGCCGGCCAAATGAATACAGCGCGACGCCGAACATAAGACATGCCGTGGATACAAACGCATTCGCCACAGACAACTCGATGGCAACCAACCCTTGAAGCAGACGGATTACAATCAGGTTTCAAAGCATAATTCGTTTGCTTTCAAACAGAATAGCCTCGCTCTCGAAGAGACCAACTGGAATACATAGGCGAAGCCATTTTCCAATTTGTGCACGGAGTTTGCTTATACCTCTTTCATCACAGTAAGAGGGGCCGTACGGAACATGACATTTTTATTACAAGGCCCCGCCAATCGGGAAAAGCGACTTGAGAAGCGACCTCAACAAGAGTGACCAACCCCGCGACATACGTCATTTTTTCAACTGCGCACCTACGCAGATGCGACATGCGTCATGCAATTTTGCGACAGCACGGTAAAGAATCCGTCGCTTCGGAACCTCAACTATCGCCAAGAAACACTGCGTGCTATAAGTTAGCGCCGACAAGAAGAACTAGCCGTCACTGCGGCACTGTGATGGCAGAGATAATTTCAAAACCAAAGGAGCAATCACAATGAAAGTGATGAAGTGGAGCGCCATTGCACTGGCGGTTTCCGCAGGTAGCACTCAGTTCGCCGTGGCCGACGCATTCGTCAGCGATCAGGCCGAAGCGAAGGGGTTCATCGAAGACAGCAGCCTGAACCTGCTGCTCCGCAACTACTATTTCAACCGTGACGGCAAGGAAGGTCGGGGTGATCGCGTCGATTGGACCCAGGGCTTCCTCACCACCTACGAATCCGGCTTCACTCAAGGCACCGTGGGCTTCGGCGTCGATGCCTTCGGCTACCTGGGCCTGAAGCTCGACGGCACCTCCGACAAGACCGGCACCGGCAACCTGCCGGTGATGAACGACGGCAAGCCGCGCGATGACTACAGCCGCGCCGGCGGCGCCGTGAAGGTGCGCATCTCCAAGACCATGCTGAAGTGGGGCGAGATGCAACCGACCGCCCCGGTCTTCGCCGCTGGCGGCAGCCGCCTGTTCCCGCAGACCGCGACCGGCTTCCAGCTGCAGAGCAGCGAATTCGAAGGGCTCGACCTCGAGGCAGGCCACTTCACCGAGGGCAAGGAGCCGACCACCGTCAAATCGCGCGGTGAACTCTACGCCACCTACGCCGGCCAGACAGCCAAGAGCGCCGACTTCGCTGGCGGCCGCTACGCGATCACCGACAACCTCAGCGCCTCCCTCTATGGCGCAGAGCTGAAAGACATCTATCGCCAGTACTACCTGAACACCAACTACACCATCCCGCTGGCCTCCGATCAATCGCTGGGCTTCGACTTCAACATCTACCGCACCACCGACGAAGGCAAGTCCAAGGCTGGCGACATCAGCAACACCACCTGGTCCCTGGCGGGCGCGTATACCCTGGACGCCCACACCTTCACCCTGGCCTACCAGCAGGTGCATGGCGACGAGCCGTTCGACTACATCGGCTTCGGCGGCAACGGTTCCGGCGCCGGCGGCGACTCGATCTTCCTCGCCAACTCCGTCCAGTACTCCGACTTCAACGGTCCTGGCGAGAAATCCTGGCAGGCCCGCTACGACCTGAACCTGGCCTCCTACGGCGTTCCTGGCCTGACCTTCATGCTGCGTTACATCAATGGTAAGGACATCGACGGTACCAAGGTCGATTCCAGCTCCTCCTATGCAGGCCTGTACGGCGAGGATGGCAAGCACCACGAAACCAACCTCGAAGCCAAGTACGTGGTCCAGTCCGGTCCGGCCAAGGACCTGTCGTTCCGCATCCGCCAGGCCTGGCACCGTGCCAACGCCGACCAGGGCGAAGGCGACCAGAACGAGTTCCGCCTGATCGTCGACTATCCGCTGTCGATCCTGTGATCGACCGACAGGCAACGAAAAAACCCGGCATCGCCGGGTTTTTTCTTCTTGGCGGCAACGCGCCTATAAAGGAAGGGCGTAGGTACCGGTGACATGGGCCACCAGGTCTTCCTCATTACTCTGCGAAAACACCCCGACCTCGCAGACGACCTGGCGCCGCCCCAGCTTGAGGATGCTCGCCTCGGCCAACAGGTCCTCGGGCCTGGGCTTGCTGAGGAAGTTGATGTTCAGGTTCGAGGTCACGGCCATCTCGACCGCCCCGAGACGCCCGAGAATGACCGCGTACATCGCCGCGTCGGCCAGCGCCATGATGGTCGGGCCGGACAGCGTTCCACCGGGACGCACCAGCTTGCCGTGAAAAGGTATGCGCGCCAGCGCATGTCGTTCGTCGAGACGCTCGACACGAAAATCGATGTCCTCGGCCATGGGCAGCCCCATGCGGATCAACGCCTGTACCTGCGCCGCGTTCATTGCCTGCTGACTCCTCATCATCGATGGCCGGCGCCCTGTACGCAGCCAGACCGGCACCGTACAATGCCCAGCCATTCCTCCCGATACAACCGACATAACGGCCAAAGATGCGTACCAGTCAGTATCTGCTTTCCACGCTCAAAGAAACCCCCGCCGACGCGGTGGTAATCAGCCATCAACTGCTGCTTCGCGCCGGCATGATCCGTCGCCTGGCCTCGGGTCTCTACACCTGGCTGCCAATGGGCCTGCGGGTACTGCGCAAGGTCGAGACCATCGTCCGCGAGGAAATGAACGCTGCCGGCGCCCTGGAAGTGCTGATGCCGGCGGTGCAGCCGGCCGAGCTGTGGCAGGAGTCGGGGCGCTGGGAGCAATACGGCCCTGAGCTGCTGCGCCTGAAGGACCGCCACGAGCGCGAATTCTGCGTAGGCCCGACCCACGAAGAAGTGATCACCGACCTCGCGCGCAACGAGCTGAACAGCTACAAGCAACTGCCGATCAACTTCTATCAGATCCAGACCAAGTTCCGCGATGAGATCCGCCCGCGCTTCGGCCTGATGCGCGGACGCGAATTCATCATGAAGGACGCCTATTCCTTCCACCTGAGCCAGGACTCGCTGCAGCAGACCTACGACGGGATGTACCAGGCGTACAGCAAGATCTTCTCCCGCCTCGGCCTGGATTTCCGTCCCGTGCAAGCCGACAACGGCTCCATCGGCGGCAGCGGGTCCCATGAGTTCCACGTGCTGGCCAACTCCGGCGAGGACGATATCGTCTTCAGCGACAGCTCCGACTACGCCGCGAACATCGAGAAGGCCGAAGCCGTGCCGCGCGAGAGCGCCCGCGGCAGCGCCACCGAGGACATGCGCCTGGTCGACACGCCCAACACCAAGACCATCGCGGCCCTGGTGGACGGCTTCCAGCTACCGATCGAGAAAACCATCAAGACCCTGGTGGTGCATGGCGCCGAAGAAGGCACCCTGGTCGCCCTGATCGTCCGCGGTGATCACGAGCTCAACGAAATCAAGGCCGCCAACCAGCCGCTGGTCGCCAGCCCGCTGGTATTCGCTTCGGAGGCCGAGATCCGTGCCGCCATCGGCGCCGGCCCCGGCTCGCTGGGCCCGGTCAACCTGCCGATCGCCTGCATCGTCGACCGCTCCGTCGCCCTGATGAGCGATTTCGCCGCTGGCGCCAACATCGAGGACAAGCACTACTTCGGCGTGAACTGGGAGCGCGACCTGCCGCTGCCCGAGGTCGCCGACCTGCGCAATGTCGTCGAAGGCGACCCCAGCCCGGACGGCAAGGGCACCCTGGTGATCAAGCGCGGCATCGAGGTCGGTCATATCTTCCAGCTTGGCACCAAGTACAGCGAAGCGATGAAGCTGAGCGTCCTGAGCGAACAGGGCAAGCCGGTCAACCTGATCATGGGCTGCTACGGCATCGGCGTATCCCGCGTGGTCGCCGCCGCCATCGAGCAGAACCATGACGAGCGCGGCATTCTCTGGCCAAGCGCACTGGCGCCGTTCCAGATCGCCCTGGTACCGCTGAAGTACGAAACCGAGAGCGTCAAGCAGGCGACCGACAAGCTCTATGCCGAGCTGACCGCAGCCGGTTTCGAAGTGCTGCTGGACGATCGCGACAAGAAGACCAGCCCCGGGGTGAAGTTCGCCGACATGGAGCTGATCGGCATTCCCCACCGCATCGTGATCAGCGACCGCGGCCTCAGCGAAGGCGTCCTGGAATACAAGGGCCGCCGCGACAGCGAGTCGCAGAACCTGCCGATCGGCGAACTGATGTCGTTCATCACCGAAAAACTCAGCCGCTGAGCGTAACGATGCCCACCGGAAGACCCCTGCGCCTATTCGC
Source organism: Pseudomonas sp. PS1(2021) (assembly GCF_020405165.1). Taxonomy (NCBI): domain Bacteria; kingdom Pseudomonadati; phylum Pseudomonadota; class Gammaproteobacteria; order Pseudomonadales; family Pseudomonadaceae; genus Pseudomonas; species Pseudomonas sp. PS1(2021). The sequence continues at coordinate 3,722,460 of NZ_CP084484.1, forward strand.
CGCCGCCCTGTGCGGCGGCCTTCTGCTGAGCGGCTGCGCCAACCAGTTGCCGCAGCGTAGCGAGCATGAGGAGCGCGTCGAGCGGAAGCTGCTCGAACACACCCTGCAAGTCGATGTCGGCCAGCCCGATGTGCTCGAACTGCCGCAGCGCCGGGTCCGGATCAACGACCAGAAGTCCTTCGAGGTCACCGAGTTCGAGGTGACGCGCCGTTACGACCGCTATACGCCGTACCAGGCCTGGCGGGAGATCTACGAGATCCCGTTGGGCGCGGTGGCGCTGGTGGCCGGCGTCGGAGCGAACATCGTCAACGTGGTGACCTTCGGCAGCGTACCGGACAACATCACCCACGGCTGGATCAACTACGGACTGGCCGGGGTGAATCCGTTCATGAACGTGGAATCCAACGGTCGCGCCGAACAGAATCTCGCGAGCATCGACGAGAAACAGCGCGACAAGCGCCTGGAATACTCCAGCCTGCCCTGGGCGGAGCGTCCGGTCCTGGTCAGTTCCGGCAAGGAACTCAACGAACTGCTTACCGACCGTCATGGCGTGCTGCGCCTCAACCTGCTCGACAGCCCCTTCGCCGAACAGGACATCAGCCGCATCTCGCAGATACACCTTTCGGTGAGCGACCCACAGGATGGTACCCGCGCCGATGCCAGCCTCCGCGTCAGCCGCAGCCTGCGCGGCAAGCTCCTGGAAGCTCACGCCCTGATCTATGACGACCTGGAAGGCGATGACGTCCACCACTGGGTCCATCGGGTGAAACGCCTCGCGGAGCTGGGCCTGGAAGAAGAAGCCAGCGAACTGGAACAGAGCCTGATCGAGCTCACGCGCAACGACCCCGAACTGCAGCAGCAGTTCATGCATGCCCTGCTCCGGGATGCCGGTCGCCTGGCCGCGGACCCTGGCGAGACGCCCTGACGGCGAACTCGACTCGTCAGCGACGGACGACGAAGCCAGCGATCCCCTGCAGCGGCATTTGCTCGACCTCGACCGCAGAGACCTCCGCGTGCCGCGGGCCCCGCCCCAGCCATCGCTCCAGGGCTTTCGCCCGGTCCTCCTCGCCCTCCCAGACGACTTCGACACGCCCGTCATCCAGGTTTCGCACCCAACCGTCGAGTTCGAGGCGATCAGCCTCTTCCCGGGTCGCCTGACGGAAACCGACGCCCTGTACCCGGCCGCCGACATAGGCATGCAAGCAGATCCTCGCCATCAGCGTCCCTCCCGCAAAGCCTCGAGCTGTTTCAATATGCCATCGGCCGTCTGCTCGCCCAGCAGACGCTGACGCATTTCCCCCCGAGCATCGACGATATAGGTGACGGGCAACGCTTCGCTGCGAGGGAGCTTGAAGCGAGGCGCCGGATCATCGGCCAGCACGGTGAAGCGAATCCCCATGCCATCGGCCGACTTCTTCAACTCGGCATCGCGCAGGCCATCGAAATTCACTCCAATGACGCGCCCGCCCTGCCCTCCCAGCACCTGCGCAAGGCGATTCATCTCCGGAATCTCGGTCCGGCAGGGCGCGCACCAGTCAGCCCAGTAATTGACCACCAGCCAATGCCCGTCCAACTGCTCCGCAGCGACAGGACGCCCGTCCTGGTCGACTCCGTAATCCGCCGAACAGCCCGCGAGAAACAACACCGCAGCAGCGCCCAGCGGGCGTAGCCAACTCCCCATGTCAGGAACCTCTCGAGTCAGGAAAACTTCGGCCGGACCAGGGCAACCCGGCGCGGCACTATGGCGAGACCTTACTGGAAGCCATCCACCTCTGCAAAACCGAGTGGAGACGAATATGGGAAGAAGAAGCCCCGATACTTCCTACAAGGCACAAAGTGCGAGAAGAGTCACGACGATCGCCGTCGAACCGCACAGTTTGACGCAAAGGACCACCCCTATAATCCGCGTGCCACACACGACACGACGACTCAACCGGCCGTATGCCCAGGCATCGGCAGGATCGACTTGGGGAGAAGTCGAGAGCGACGAGTCCGAAGCCCTTTTAAACGGACACACTGCTGCTTATGAAAGACCATCTGATCGGAAGCGTCCCCGCACACCTGGTGGATGCCGCACGCCCGACCCTGACAGCCCACGAGGGCCTGGTCGCGGACTACAACATTGCCGCCTGGCTACATCTTCCGGATGCCTGCGACCTGCTGGTGTCACTGGTGGTCAGCTATCTGGATGGCGGGCGCCAGCGCGAAGTGGCGGTGGATCACGGACGAATCGACCGCCAGCAACGCATCCTGCTTTCCGGCATTGCCCGCCTGCCCGTACGGCAGAAAGTGGAGAACATGCAGGTACGCCTGAAGTCGGCGACGGCCTTTTCCCGACTGGTCGTGGAGGAGTTCTTCGTACAAGCGGTGGAGCAGGAAAACAGGTCCCAGCAGGTGTCCGAAGCTTGAGCCGGATCGCTCAGCCCTGGCGCACCTGATCGAGCAGGGGTTCGTCCCGCGCTTTCTCAGGCGACGGTTCGCTGACGCTGCGCGCCGGCACCAGCGACTCCGGCCAACTGCTGAACTGCAGCCCGGTAATCCGGTTCAAACGCTCAAGCGCTGCCTGCTCATCCTTGTGATGCAAATGGACGACCTTGTTCGACATTGGGAGCATGAACGGGAACCTCGGCGGAACTACGGAGTGAAACGACTGTCACACGAGGGTTTGCCAGAAGCGTGCCAACAGCGCTTTCCCTGCGCTTGCTGGGGTTCCTCCGGCAGCATGCAGCGCCTCATGCACATCGTTCGCCGCAAACTGACACTTTACGTCACCTTCGCTCCCGAGGTTCCGTCCGCCAGCCAGTGGGCCAGGCTTTCTCCGAACAGCGCCTCCTGCTCCACCTGCAAGCGCTCCATGGCCTGCTGGAACGGCGGATACCACGCCTCGTCCAGATTCGCAGGCATGCGCTCTCGGCTAGGCATGGGCCAGGGGCAGCGATTCAGCAAGCGATGCAGACTGTAGGCGCCAAGATCCCGGCACAGCACCCACTCGCCTCCGCCGGCGCGACAGACGAACTGCTCCTTCTCGAGAAAGTCCAGCAGTTCCTCCCACTCATCCTCGGGCAACAGCCAACCCGCACGATGCAAGTGGGTCAGGCGCAGCGACTGTCCAAGCTGCTGGCGCTGGAGGAACACCCTCAGCACGCCGAGCAGGACGATCAGCTTGGGCAGCGAGCGCCGCCGCCAGAGACGGGAAGAAGAGAGATTGCAGACCAGCACCGCGCCGAACAGAACGATCATCCAGGAAAGATAGATCCACAGCAGGAAGATAGGCACGGTGGCGAAGGCACCGTAGATCAACTGGTAGCCGGGAAACAGGCTTACGTACAGCCCGAACAGGGTTTTCGCGGCTTCGAACAGTACCGCCGTGAACACGCCGCCCATCAGGGCATGGCGCACCGGGACCCGGGCGTTCGGGACCGCCGAATAGAGCAGGGTGAAGGCCGCCACGCTGAACGCCAGCGGCATCAGCCCCAGCAGCGTCTCCGCGCCCGGCAACGCGTCCGGGCCATGGAGCAGCGACAGCGAAGTGATGTAGGTGGTCACGGCGAAGCCGGCCCCCAGCAACAATGGGCCCAGGCTGAGGATCGCCCAGTAGAGGAGGAACCGCCCGACACCGCGGCGTGGCTGGCGAACCCGCCAGATCTCGTTGAAGGCTTTCTCGATGGTCACCAGCATGGTGAAGGCGGTGACTGCCAGAAAGACCACCCCGACCCAGGTCAGGTGCCGGGCCTGGGTGGTGAAACTCTTCAGGTAGGTTTCCACCGCTTCTCCAGCGGAAGGCACGAAATTGCGAAAGATGAAAGTCTGGATCGACTCGCCCATGCCATGGAATGCCGGAATCAGCGAAAGCATGGAAAACATCACCGTCATCATCGGCACTACCGCGAACAACGTGGTGTAGGTCAGCGCCGCCGCGCTGTTGGGAGCCTTGTCGGTGACGAAGCGATGAGCGAGGAAGCGAGCGAACTCGACCCCATCGTTGAAATGTTCGCGCATGCCCTCTCCTTGAAGTCGCGCCGGTTCTTCGCCTCTCGGGGCGGTACTTCGCGCCGACGGGTTCAGTCCTGGTCGACGAGGCGGTTAGAATAGCCGTCACTTCACCGGCCATGCGACCCCTGACATGAGCGAACTGATCCTGTTGCACAATCCGCGCTGCTCGAAATCCCGCGCAGCGCTCGAACTGCTCGAAGCCCGCGGCCTGCAACCGCAGGTGGTGCGCTATCTGGAAACCCCGCCGAGCGCCGCCGAGCTGAAAGCGATCCTGGCCAAGCTCGGCATTCCCGCCCGCCAGTTGCTGCGGACCGGGGAGGACGAATACAAGGCCCTCGGCCTGGATGAGCCCAGTCTTGGCGAAGAGGCCATCATCGAGGCAATGGCCAGGCATCCGAAGCTGATCGAGCGCCCGGTGCTGGTCGCGGGTGAGAAGGCGGTGGTTGGCCGGCCTCCGGAAAGAGTCCTGGAGATCCTCGCTTGAGCAGTCCCTACATCCTGGTGCTGTACTACAGTCGCCATGGCGCTACCGCGGAAATGGCCCGGCAGATCGCCCGTGGCGTCGAACAGGGCGGCTTCGAGGCGCGCGTACGCACGGTTCCCGCGGTATCCACCGAATGCGAAGCGGTCGCCCCGGACATCCCCGCGGAGGGGGCGCTGTACGCAACCCTGGAGGACCTGAAGAACTGCGCGGGCCTGGCCCTCGGCAGCCCGACCCGCTTCGGTAACATGGCTTCCCCGCTGAAATACTTCCTCGACGGTACCAGTAGCCTATGGCTGACCGGCGGCCTGGTCGGCAAGCCGGCAGCGGTCTTCACCTCCACCGCCAGCCTGCACGGCGGCCAGGAGACCACTCAGTTATCGATGCTGTTGCCGTTGCTGCACCACGGCATGCTGGTCCTGGGCATTCCCTACAGCGAACCCGCCCTGCTGGAAACCCGCGGCGGCGGCACGCCTTACGGCGCCAGCCACTTCGCCGGCGCCGATGGCAAGCGCAGCCTCGATGAGCACGAACTGACCCTGTGTCGCGCGCTGGGCAAACGCCTGGCGGAAACCGCCGGCAAGCTGGGGAGTTGAAATGGCCCGCAAGAACAAACCGCTGCCCGAAGTAGTGTGGCTGCAGCCGCGCCTGGCGCTCAGCCGCGCCATCAGCCTGGGAAGCTTCGTCGGCCTGGTCCTGCTCATCCTCATTCGCGACCTGATCTACGCGGACGCCCATGGTGCGGCGAGCTGGGTGCCCTGGCTGGTCCTCGCCTTCAAGCTGCTGCCGCTGCTGGTGGTGGCCCCCGGACTGCTCATGGGCAGCGCGCGCGGGCATGCCTGGGCCTGCTACGTGGTCAACCTGTATTTCATCCTCGGCGTACTCGCCGCCTTCGATCCCACGCAGCGCCTGTTCGGCTGGGCCGAAGTGCTACTCAGCGTGACCTTGTTCTGCGCCGCGCTGCTCTATACGCGCTGGCGATTCCAGTACGACCGACGGGTCGCCGGGGAACGCTGATGGTAAGGCAGGAGCCCCCTCCTGCCCTGCCGACCGCCGGGAAGCCTGCGGACAGCGCTCCAGTATTGCCGGCGCATGGATGGAGAGACGGATAGAAGGCGGTCACTTCCTGCCGCAAGCGAAACCCAAGGACTGCGGCACGGCCATGCGGGAGTTCGCCGACGGACTGTCGACGCTTACCAGCCGAGGGTTTCCTTGAGGAAAGGAATGGTCAGCTTGCGCTGAGCCTGGAGCGAAGCGCGATCCAGTTGCTCCAGCAGATCGAACAGAGAGTTCATGCTGCGCGAACCGCGGTTGAGGATGAAACGACCGACTTCATCGGTCAGATGCAGGCCACGACGGGATGCCCGCAGTTGCAGGGCACGAAGCTTGTCCTCGTCGGAAAGACCGTGCAACTGGAAGATCAGCGCCATGGTGAGGCGGGACTTCAGGTCCGGCAGCTTGACCTGCAGCTCCCGGGGCGACTTCGATGCCGCCAGCAGCAGGCGCCGACCGGTATCACGCAGTCGATTGAACAGGTGGAACAGCCCCTCTTCCCATTCTCGCTTGCCAACCAGCACATCCAGGTCGTCGATGCAGACCAGCTCGCACTGCTCGAGATCGTCGAAGATTTCCGGGCCGTACTGCACCAGATCGGCCATCGGCAGGTAGATGGTTCGCTCTTCGAACTGCTCGAAACGCAAGCAGGCCGCCTGCAACAGGTGGCTGCGGCCGACGCCGTCGTGTCCCCAGAGGTAGATGAGGCTTTCCGCCCAGCCAGCCTCGGCTTCGCACAAACGCTCGACATATCCCAGTGCCGCGGCATTGGCACCGGGATAGTAGTTGGCGAAGGTGGCGTCGTCGCGCAGACGCACACTGAGGGGAAGCTGAATAGGTTTCATGCCAGGCTGGGCGGACAATCCGAAAACGCCGCAGGAGTCACCGTAAAGGCTGCAAAGTTTATACGCCTCGGCAAGGCCGCACAATGAGCAACTAGGCAAGTAAAATCAAAGGTTTGCCGATAGCCGAGGCTCCTTGCCCAGAGCATCGGCCGGTCGCGCGCCGGCCCGCTCCGTTGCATAGAAGCGGATCGGCGCGCCGACTCACTGCCAGCGGAAATTCAGTTGGGTCGACGACGGCACCGCCGCGCTGGGCGCTGCGGGCTGGCCAGAGGCATCCAGCGGTACGCTGTCGGCCGGGATTTCCTGCAACTGCGCCAGGCCCAGCTGGGCACGCAATTGCTCGGGACTGGCCTTCACGGAATAGTCGAGGCGATCGCCCCGCACGCCTACCAGACGCGCGCCGAACGGATCGAGCAGGCGTTGCAACTCGGCATAGCGTGCCAGTGTCGCGCCCTGGACCTGGAGGGTCAGGCCGGTCGCCGCTTCCGGCGTGGCAACGAAACGAGTGGACAGGCGGTTGCCGACGGCCAGCATCACGCTGTCTGCCAACGCGTCGGGCGTAGCGCCTTCAGCCTGGCCTTGCTCTCGCGAATCGCCCATCCACAGCCGCCATTGCGCCTGCCATTTGCCGTCCGCCTCCTTGGCGTCCACTGCCAGCAAGGCATCGGCGGCATAACGCTCGGAGGCTGCGCGCAGGGCATCGGGTTGGGCGGCGGTGAGGTTTTCCGGGGTACCGACGATCTGTTCGTCGAGATCCGCCAGAGGCAGGCGCAACGGCAAGCCGCGGTTCTGCGCCGCACGCTTGAGCGGTTCGGCCGAGGCCTGGTTGTCACCGACCAGGGAGCTGCCATCGGCGCTTTCGTTCAGCCACCAGGCCAGCACCGCCGGCCGGTTGGCGCCCCAGCTCGGCAGGCCGGCGGCCCGCAGCGCATTACCGGTGGCGGTCGGATCGAAATCGACCACCAGCGCCAGCGGCGGACCATTTTCGAAGGCGTACTGGCTGATCAGTTGCTGCGGATCCTTCAGGTACCCCGCCAATGCCGGGTTCTGCGGCGCCTGCGGATTGCCGGTCAGGCGCACCAGCAGGGTCTGCAGGGCTCGCACCAGTCCGGCATCGCGCTCCCCGGGCTGCTGCGACGAAACCGGCTCGTGGACCTGGTAGAGATTGGGGACCGTTGCCGCGAAGACGGGCAAGCCTAGCAGGGAAAAACAGAGAACGAAGAGTCGGGCTATGCGCATGGAGGGCTCTCGACGAACGGATGGGAACGGCGGCGACGAGCTGTGAAGGCCGCGCAAGTGGACCTATACCTTAAACAGCAGTCCGTCCAGCGGCAACCGAGATGGCCGCTGCGTGGCAAGCCTGATAAAATCGCGCGCCTTCAAAACCGGCAAACAGCGTTGCACGCCTGGGCGGCCGGCCGATCTCCGAATTACCCCTATAGGCCTGGATTTATGAGCAGCAAGCAACCCTCGTTGAGCTACAAGGACGCTGGTGTGGACATCGACGCCGGCGAAGCCCTGGTGGAACGCATCAAAGGCGTGGCCAAGCGCACCGCACGCCCGGAAGTGATGGGCGGCCTCGGCGGCTTCGGCGCCCTCTGCGAAATCCCGGCCGGCTACAAGCAGCCGGTGCTGGTATCCGGCACCGACGGGGTGGGCACCAAGCTGCGCCTGGCGCTCAACCTGAACAAGCACGACAGCATCGGCCAGGACCTGGTGGCGATGTGCGTCAACGACCTGGTGGTCTGCGGCGCCGAGCCGCTGTTCTTTCTCGACTACTACGCCACCGGCAAGCTCAACGTCGACGTCGCCGCCACCGTAGTCACCGGCATCGGTGCCGGTTGCGAACTGGCGGGCTGTTCCCTGGTCGGCGGCGAGACCGCCGAAATGCCCGGCATGTACGAAGGCGAAGACTATGACCTGGCCGGCTTCTGCGTCGGCGTCGTGGAAAAGGCCGAGATCATCGACGGCTCCAGGGTCCAGGCCGGCGACGCGCTTATCGCCCTGCCCTCCTCCGGCCCGCACTCCAACGGCTACTCCCTGATCCGCAAGATCATCGAGGTTTCCGGCGCCGACATCGCGCAGGTCCAACTCGACGGCAAGCCGCTGGCCGACCTGCTGATGGCGCCGACCCGCATCTACGTCAAGCCGCTGCTGCAACTGATCAAGCAGACCGGCGCGGTCAAGGCCATGGCTCACATTACCGGCGGCGGCCTGCTGGACAACATCCCGCGCGTCCTGCCGGACAACGCCCAGGCCGTGATCGATGTCGCCAGCTGGAACCGTCCGGCGGTATTCGACTGGCTGCAGGAACAGGGCAACGTCGACGAGACCGAGATGCATCGCGTACTCAACTGCGGCGTCGGCATGGTCATCTGCGTGGCCCAGAGCGACGCCGAGAAAGCCCTGGAAGTCCTGCGTGCCGCCGGCGAGCAACCCTGGCAGATCGGTCGCATCGAAACCTGCGGCGCGGACGCCGAGCGCGTGCTCCTGAACAATCTGAAAAACCACTGATGCCGAAACTCTGCAATGTCGTGGTGCTGATTTCCGGCTCCGGCAGCAACCTGCAGGCGCTGATCGACAGCCTCCGGGACGGCGCCACGCCGGCCCGGATCCGCGCGGTGATCTCCAACCGCGCGGACGCCTATGGCCTGGAACGCGCACGCCAGGCCGGCATCCAGACCGAGGTGCTCGATCACAAGGCCTATGCCGATCGCGAAAGCTTCGACGAGGCCCTGGCACAACGGATCGATGCCCATGAACCGCACCTGGTGATCCTTGCCGGGTTCATGCGCATCCTCAGCGCCGATTTCGTTCGCCATTACCAGGGGCGTCTGCTGAATATCCATCCCTCGTTGCTGCCGCGCCACAAAGGGCTGCATACCCATCAACGCGCCCTCGAAGCCGGCGACCGCGAGCACGGTTGCAGCGTGCACTTCGTGACGGAGGAACTCGATGGGGGGCCACTGGTCGTACAGGCAGTAATCCCGGTAGAGTCGCAAGATACGCCGGAACGCCTGGCCAGACGGGTTCACGAGGAAGAACACCGGATCTACCCGCTGGCCATGCGCTGGTTCGCCGAGGGCCGCTTGCGCCTGGGCGAACAGGGCGCCCTGCTGGATGGCCAGGCCCTGCCTGCCACCGGCCATCAGATTCGCACCAAGGAGATTCGCAATGCGTAAAGCCATGCTGTTCCTGCTGACGCTGCTGACCCTGCCGGCCTATGCCTTCGAGCTGAAGCCGTTCACCGCCAGCTATACCGCCGACTGGAAACAGATGCCCATCAGCGGCAATGCCTCCCGCAGCCTGAAGGCTCTCGGCGACGGCCGCTGGCAACTGGACTTCGAGGCCTCCATGCTGCTGGCCAGTCTCAACGAAGTCAGCACCTTCAAGGTCGAGAACGACACCTTCCTGCCGCAGACCTACCGCTTCGCCCGCCAGGGTCTGGGCAAAGGTAAGCAGATCGAGCTGGACTTCGACTGGTCGCAGAAGCAGGTGCTCGGCAGCGACCGCGGCGATGCGGTGCGGCAACCCCTGAATCGCGGTCAACTGGACAAGTCCACCTATCAACTGGTCCTGCAGCATGACGTTGCCGACGGCAAGAAGAGCATGAGCTACCAGATCATCGAGGGCGAGGATGTCGATACCTACGACTTCCGGGTTCTCGGCGAGGAAAAGGTACGCACCCAGGCCGGCCTGATCAACGCGATCAAGGTCGAGCGCGTGCGTGATCCGGGCAAGAGCAACCGCAAGACCATCCTCTGGTTCGCCAAGGACTGGGACTACCTGCTGGTCCGCCTGTACCAGATGGAAACCGACGGCAAGGAATACCAGATCATGCTCAAGGAAGGCACCATCGACGGCAAGACCGTCACTGGCGAAAAGAGCTGATCCCCCCTCCCACGAAAAGCCGGGCCATTGCCCGGTTTTTTATTGCCCGCGGATCAGCCGCAGGCCTGGTGCTCGCGGCAGATCAGTTCGGCATCGGCATCGCTCAACGGCTCCCCGGTTAGACCGCAGAAGGGCGAACCCGCACGCCGTTGATGGAACCGGCAGGACCGACAAAGGCCGAAACCAGGCACATCCTCCTGACGCTGGATGACGACCAGAAGATCACGCAACAAGCCTTGCAAGTGTTCGCCCTTCTCGCCCAGTGCCGTGACGGCCTGCTCGAGGAACTGCGGCGGAATCACCGCCTCGATCAGCGCGCGCCCCGCATCGGTCAGCCGCAGATGAACGCTGCGCCGATCCCGCGCATCCGGCAGCTTGCTGATCAGCCCCCGCCCTTCCAGCACCTTGAGCGATTGCGACACTGTGCCCTTGGTCAAGCCGAGGTATTCGGTCACGCCCAGCGGAGTATCCGAATAGCGATTACAACGCGCCAGGTAATGCAAGGCGCTCAACTGCACCGGCTGCAGCTCAGCCACCAGCGGCTGCTCGCGGGACCAGGCACGCATCAGGCTGGTCAGCCTTTCCAGATAATCGTAAAGGGCGATGGCGGACATGGGATACCTCCTTGCCAATATAGTATCGACTAAAAACATGTTTGACAAAGAGGTCGCGCCTTGTTTAGGCTGAAAACGTATCGTATCGATACTAAATTCCCACAGGAGAATCAGCATGACCAAAGCCATCTACTACCACGCCGGCTGCGCAATCTGTGTCGAAGCCGAACGTTCCTTGCTGCCATTGCTCGATCACAAGCAGGTGGACATCGAAGTGGTCCATCTCGCCGAACAATCGGCACGCATCGCCGAGGCGGAAAAGGCCGGGGTCAAGTCGGTTCCTGCCCTGGTTGTCGACGGACAGGTACTGCACCTTAACTTCGGTGCGGCGCTCAGCGATCTGAAATAAGGAGAACGGCCATGGAGGTGAAGATCTTCGACACCCATGTGCGAACCCGCGACGGCCGCTACCTGCACTTCGATGTCCTGGTCACGGAGGAACTGGGGGCTCGCGCCGGCGAGTTCGCTCGACGCTGGCTCGCCGGAAGAGGCATAGACGAGGCCGATATCATCCAGGGGCATTGCAGCTACTGCCATAGCGAGATTGCGACAGCAGAGGTTGCCGAAGCCATTCGGCTCCATGGCCATTACATCCTTCCCCTGGAAGGCTGTTGAGGCCAATGGACAGCTACCACCCGATCGCCTGCGATCTCCATGACTACCTGGAGATCGCCTGCCTCTACCGCTACCGGTTGCTCCTCGAACTCGAGGACGGTGTTCGCTTCGAAGCCGAGGCGCGCACGACGCATACCCGGGCCGTTCGGCCAGGCGGCGGCAAGGAGGAATACCTTGAGGTGGCCGTCGAAGGAGCGACTCTGCTGCTGCGCCTGGATCGCCTGTTGGCGATTACCGCCCTCACGGAAGCGGCCTTGTTCGGCCGCATACGCCTGAGGGAAGAGGCCTGTTCCAGAGCATCCGGCATGCCACCTTCACACCTTGGAAACTGAAAAGGTTTTTCTCAATTCCAGGGCTATTTGATTAGCCTGCTATTGAAATAGGCTGGATTTGCCTTGATGCAGATCAACCCTGGAGCAGAAAAGATGAGTGTGACAGTGACCGAGCGTGACGATGACCACAAATCCCGCGAGCTGCGTGCGCTTGGCCGCCGCTGCTGGGACGTGCATCAGCAGGGACTGCTGGTTGGCGTCTTCCATAACGAGGATGACGCCCACGCCTATCGGATCAAGCTGGAGAAAGAAGAAGAACTGCGGCAGATAGGTAAATCGGCCTGAACCATGCGCCCCCGCGTACTTCGGGGGCGCACCTTTGATCTCAGGTCCCGGAAAGGCTCCGGTCGAGACTGACGACTCCCGGCGGCAGGCTATCTTCCTGTACCCGTTGCCGAGGGGCACGCAACATTGCCCGAACCAGAGCCACCAGCACGCCGAACACCAACCCGCCCAGGAGACCCAAGGCCACCACCAAGGCCTTGCGCGGCTTGATCGGTTTCAGAGGGGTCGAAGCCTTCTGGTCGATCCGCACCAGTTCGATCTTCAGCTCGCTCGCCTTCAGAGTCTTGAGGCGCGCCTGCTCTCCACGCAGCTTGTCGATGTTTTCGAAGAAACGCTCCTCGCCCTTTCGAGCCTGCAGGTATTGCACTTCACGGTTGTTCTCCAGCTGCTTCAGCTCCTGCTGGATCTTCGCCACGCGGGGCTCGGTGAAGTCATCGCCCTTGCGTTTGAGCAAGGTATCGCGCTCGGCGGTCAAGGCATCGACACCCATGAAATACAGGGGTATCTGCTGGTTATTCACCTCGGTGCGGAAAACGCTGCGCGAGCCATCCTGCCCGACCTCTCCCAGTGCGCCCGGGGTCGTCGGCTTGACGATCCCCAGCCGGGTGGCGATCTGGATAGCCTCGTTGAGCTGCTGGATACGCGAATCGCGCACCATCTTCAGCCGCCCGCGCAACGCCTTGAGCTCATCCTCCAGGCCGGCCCGCCGGATGCTGTCCGCTTCCAGCAACCGGGCGATCTTGCCCTCCTTGGTAGCCTGGTAACTGGCACGCTTGCCTTCGATATCCTGCTCGAGGAATTGCAGGCGACCGTCGATACGTGCCTGGAGGTCGTCCAGGATTCGCTGGCGCTCGTTCTCGATGGTCGACGCGAGCATGCCGTTGAGAATGGCGGCACCATCCATGCCCTGGGGATACTGCATGGACAAGCGGAAGAAAGGCGCCGCCTGGGGGTCCTTCTTCAAGTCCGCCTGCTGCATGCTGAAGGCATCCTGGTTGAACTTCCAGAAAGCCTGCTCGGGGGACAGGCCCTCGGCGTTCAATTGCTGGAATAGCTCTGGATGGGCTTCGAAATACTCCAGCCTGCCGGAGTAGGCTGCCAGCTCGTTGCCGACGCGATCCAGCGCTTCCCGCGGAGTCAGGGCATACAGCCCGTTGACATTGACAGCCTCCAGGGCCTTGGTCTGGATCGGCCGCAACAGGACATCCACCTGGTAGGTTGGAACGGCCAACAGCGCGTAGGCGAGCGCAGCGGCGGTCGCCAAGGCCGCGATCAGCGCTATCAGCCATTTCGACGCCCACAATTGCTGGAACAGCTGAACGAGATCGATCTCCGAGGGCGAAGCCCCCGGAAGCTGTGAGGAAGGCATACCAACGTCCTTTTCGATAGGCGGCTAGCCCACAGATGCACGCAAAGGCAACCGTAGGATATTTCTGAGGAAAGGCATTATGCTATCGAAACGAAATCATCGGTAGTTATTTTAGAACTGCTTCGCATTCCAGAATTGGTAGTTGACCGGCATCCGTACCGGTCAAGCGACACTCCGGATGCGGGCCTCACCACATGAGATCGTCGGGCACCACATAGTCCTTGTAGGGATCGTCTTCGTCCGGCTCCTGGCTCTGTACGTTGAGCAGCACCACCCGCCGCGGATCGCGCTCCTGGATCTTCACCGCCGCATCCCGGGGCACGATCTCGTAGCGTCCGTCATAGCTGACGATAGCCAGGCTGCCTCGGCTCAGCTTGTCGCGGATCAGGTCGTTGACCGCGATCCGCTTGACCTTCTTGGCGTCGACGAAATTGTAGTAGTCGTCGCTTTCCAGCTTGGGCAGGCGCGTCCCTTCGATAAGTTGCTTGATCTGCGCGGCCTTGGCCTTCTTCTCGGCTTTTTCCTGCTGCTGGCGGTTCAATTCCTGGTCGCGCGCCAGCTTTTCCGCCTTGGCCTGCTCCGCCGCCTGGCGCTGGGAGTCGTCCTTGTCGACCTGGTTCTTGTGCTCCAGACGCTGCTGTTTCTGTTTCTGCTTGGTGGCCTGCTTGGCCTGTTTCTCATTGACCAGCCCGGCTTTCAGCAACTGGTCACGCAATGACATGCTCATTCGTCAACGACTCGCTCGCGTGGCACGCCCGGTGGGGTGCGGCATAATCTTCCAGCCGACTGGGGTTCAGCCGGCCCTCGCAGGGGGTATAATCCTCCAGCCTCAGCCGCCTCAACGCAAGTCTCGGCGGCTCGCAAACTGCCACGCATGCCCTGGAGACCCCTCCCTACCGTCCCGAGCACCCGCAGGCACTCCTCCCGGCCCCTGATATCGAAGGCATGGAAAGCAAGGCATGAGCGTTTCTCTCCTGGTAAAAGTCACTCTGGTGGGCCTGTTCGTCGCCAGCGTCCTGTTCGTCCATTTCCGTGGGCGCGCGCGCTTGCCCTTCCTGCGCCAACTGGTCAACCACTCCGCCTGGTTCGCCCCCTACAACTCGCTGATGTACCTGTTCTCCAGCGTTCCCTCGAAGCCCTATCTGGATCGCAGCCGTTTTCCGGAGCTGGACGAACTGAAGAACAATTGGCAAACCATCCGCGAAGAAGCCCTCAACCTGTTCGACGAGGGTTATATCCGGGCTGCCCTGAACAATAACGAAGCCGGCTTCGGCTCGTTCTTCAAGAAAGGCTGGAAGCGCTTCTACCTGACCTGGTACGACGGCCCGCTGCCCTCCGCCCAGCAGCTCTGCCCGAAGACCGTAGAGCTGGTGAGCCGCATCCCCAACGTCAAGGGCGCGATGTTCACCCTGCTTCCCGGCGGCAGCCACCTGAATCCGCACCGCGACCCCTTCGGCGGCTCGCTGCGCTATCACCTCGGCCTGTCCACGCCGAATTCGGACAACTGCCGCATCTACGTCGACGGCCAGCCCTACGCGTGGCGTGATGGCGAAGACGTGATGTTCGACGAAACCTTCGTCCACTGGGTGAAGAACGAGACCGAGCAGACCCGGGTGATTCTCTTCTGCGATATCGAGCGGCCGCTCCGCTCCCGCCTGCTGACCCGCCTCAATCGCTGGATCAGCGGCATTCTCGGGCGTGCGACCGCACCGCAGAACGTCGAAGGCGAACGCGTCGGCAGCATCAACCAGGCCTACTCGGTCGCCATTCGCGGCGGCAATGCCATCGGCGCCCAGGTGAAGCGCTTCAAACGCGCCTACCCGAAGGCCTACCGAATCCTCCGCCCGGTGCTGGCGGTGATCCTGCTGGTCATCCTCTATCGTTGGATCTTCGGCTGATTCAGATGCCGTGGCAGCCCGGCTGCCACGGTAATTTTCCCATTAACAGCCGGGCGCGCTCCTCTCCGCTTTCTTAGCCTCGCCCCAGAGGCTGTCCAGTTCCTCCAGCGAACACTCTTCGGCTTTCCGGCCGGCTTCGCGCAGGTTCCGCTCGATGAACCGGAATCGCCGCTCGAACTTGCCGTTGGCCTGGCGCAGAGCAGCCTCCGGATCGACCTTGAGATGCCGGGCCAGGTTGACCACGACGAACAGCAGGTCGCCAACCTCCTCGCCCACGGCACCCTCGTCACCCTCTGCCATCGCCTCGAGGACTTCGTCCAGCTCCTCGCGAACCTTGTCCACCACCGGCAGCGCTTCCGGCCAGTCGAAGCCGACCTGCGCCGCGCGCTTCTGCAGCTTCGCCGCCCGTGACAACGCCGGCAGGGCGACAGGAACGTCATCCAGCAGCGACAACTGCTGCGGCTCCTTGGCCTTGGCGGCACGCTCCTCGGCCTTCAGTTCTTCCCAGCGCTGCTTGACCGCCGCTTCGGCCAGCTTCGCCGCATCGGGCTTGCCATAGAGATCGCCATCGAGGAATACGTGGGGATGTCGACGGATCAGCTTGCGGGTGATGCCGTCCACCACCTCGTCGAAAGCGAAGCGATCCTCTTCGCGAGCCAACTGGCTGTAATAGACCACCTGGAACAGCAGGTCGCCCAGTTCCTCGCGCAATTGCGGGAAATCCCCCTGCTCTATGGCGTCCGCTACTTCGTAGGCTTCTTCCAGGGTGTGCGGGACGATGGTCGCGTAGCTCTGCTGGAGATCCCAGGGGCAGCCGAATTCGGGATCGCGCAGGCGCGCCATGAGGTGGAGCAGGTCGTCGAGTCGGTACATGGGTATCTCGGGTCTTCAGTGAACGGTCCGGGCATTCTGCCCTTTCCGGAAACGAAAAGGCCACGGGCAGCCTGCGAGCGCCCGTGGCCTGTTTCCACCTCGCCTCAAGGCGTACGGTTGCGCCGCGCCTCGATGATGTTGGGCAGTTGCGAGACGCGCGCCAGCAGGCGTCCAAGAGCGTCCAGACCGGGAATCTCGATGGTCAGTTGCATGGTCGCGGTGTTGTCTTCCTTGTTCGAACGGGTATTCACCGCCAGAACGTTGATCCGCTCGTTGAGCAGCACCTGGGACACGTCGCGCAACAGGCCGGAACGATCATAGGCACGGATCGCGATATCCACCGGATAGGTGCGAACCGGCTCCGGCCCCCAGCTGACCTGGATCATCCGCTCCGGTTCGCGTCCCGCCAGTTGCAGCGCGGTGGCGCAATCCTGGCGGTGGATGGTGACCCCACGGCCCAGCGTGATGTAGCCGACGATGGGATCTCCCGGCAGCGGCTGGCAGCAGCCGGCCATCTGCGTCAGGAGGTTGCCGACGCCCTGGATCTGCACGTCGCCGCGCTTGCCGTGGCCGATCTTGCTCGGCTTGCGCGGGATCAGTTCGAGTTGCTCGCTGTCGCGGTCCGGCTCGACCAGTTGCTGGGCATAGTTGACCAGGTGCGCCAAGCGCAGGTCGCCGGCGCCGAGAGCGGCGAACATATCCTCGGCGGTACGCACGTTGGCCTTCTCCGCCAGCCGGTCGAAATCCACCGGCGGCAGCGCCAGGCGCGACAGCTCGCGTTCGATCAGGGCCTTGCCGGCAGCGACGTTCTGGTCCCGCGCCTGCAGCTTGAACCAGTGGACGATCTTCGCCCGCGCCCGGGAGGTGGTGACGTAGCCCAGGTTGCTGTTCAGCCAGTCGCGGCTCGGACCGCTGTGCTTGCCGGTGATGATCTCGACCTGCTCGCCGGTCTGCAGGCTGTAGTTCAGCGGCACGATGCGTCCGTTGATCTTCGCCCCGCGGCAGTTGTGCCCGACTTCAGTGTGGACCCGATAGGCGAAATCCAGCGGGGTCGCGCCCTTGGGCAGGTCGATGGCATGGCCGTCGGGAGTGAAGACGTAGACCCTGTCCGGCTCGATATCGACCCGCAGTTGCTCCGCCAGGCCACCGATGTCGCCCAGTTCCTCGTGCCATTCGAGCACCTGGCGCAGCCAGGAGATCTTTTCCTCGTAATGGTTGGAGCTGGCCTTGACGTCGGTCCCCTTGTAGCGCCAGTGCGCGCAGACTCCGAGCTCCGCCTCTTCGTGCATGGAGTGGGTACGGATCTGTACTTCCAGCACCTTCCCCTCGGGGCCGATCACTGCGGTATGCAGCGAGCGATAGCCGTTTTCCTTGGGGTTGGCGATGTAGTCGTCGAACTCCTTGGGAATGTGCCGCCAGAGGGTATGCACGATGCCCAGCGCGGTGTAGCAGTCGCGCATCTCCGGAACGAGCACGCGCACGGCGCGAACGTCGTAGATCTGGCTGAAGTCCAGGCCCTTGCGCTGCATCTTGCGCCAGATCGAATAGATGTGTTTCGCCCGTCCGCTGAGATCGGCCTGTACGCCGGTGGCCGCGAGAGCTTCCTTCAACTGGCTCATCACGTTGGCGATGTACTGCTCGCGATCCAGCCGGCGCTCGTGCAGCAGCTTGGCGATCTGCTTGTACTGGTCGGGCTCGAGGTAACGGAAGGACAGGTCCTCCAGCTCCCACTTGATATGCCCGATGCCCAGGCGGTGGGCCAGCGGCGCGTAGATATCGAAGACTTCCCGGGCGACGCGGTGGCGCTTTTCCTCGTCGGCGTTCTTCACCGCGCGAATGGCGCAGGTGCGCTCGGCCAGCTTGATCAGGGCGACGCGAACGTCGTCGACCATCGCCACCAGCATCTTGCGCAGGTTCTCCACCTGCGCCTGGGTACCCAGCACCATGGAATGGCGCGGATTGAGGCTGGCGCTGATCGCGGCCATGCGCAGCACGCCCTCGATCAGCTTGGCCACCACCGGCCCGAAATGCTTGTTGACCGCTTCCAGGGTGATCTTGCCTTCCCGCACGCCTCGATAGATGACCGCGGCGACCAGGGACTCCTGATCCAGCTTGAGGTCCGCGAGGATCTCGGCGATTTCCAGTCCGGTCTGGAAGCTGGACGTGCCTTCCGCCCAGGAGTTCTGTGCGGCGATCGCTCGCTGCTCGGATTCGCGAGCGAACTCGCAAGCCTCCAGCAAGCCCTGACGATCGAGCCCGGGGACGAGGTTCTGGACGTGGTCCAGCCAGGCCTCGAGGTTGATACTGCCGTCGGTGTTGACCGGCTGGTGCGCTCTCACCTGTACCATCTTGCCTACCCTTTACCACGGTGCGCGTAGCCCACCGATGACTGCGCCAGCCTTCGAACGGGCTGGTCGGATTACGCAGGCATCCTAGCCTGCCTCGAACAAAGCCATGGCCTCGACATGTGCGGTCTGCGGAAACATATCGAGGATTCCGGCGCGCTTCAGACGATAGCCCTGCCTGGCCATTTCGCCAGCATCGCGCGCCAGGGTCGCCGGATTGCAGGATACATAGACTACCCTCCGGGCACCCAGAGAACTCATTTCGCGTACCGCCTCGAACGCGCCGTCGCGCGGCGGATCGAGCAGCACAGCGGTAAAACCTTGCTCCGCCCAGGGCGCTTCGGCAAGCGCTTTGGACAGGTCGGCCTGGAAAAAGTGCGCGTTGCCAAGGCCATTGGCCAGCGCGTTGGCGCCTGCCCGCTCGACCATCGCCGCCACGCCCTCCACCCCGACTACCCGCGCCACCCGGCGCGCCAGCGGCAGGGAGAAATTGCCCAGCCCGCAGAACAGGTCGAGGACCCGCTCGTCGGCGGTCGGCGCCAGCCAGTCAAGGGCCTGGCGGATCATCGACTCGTTCACCGGCGCATTGACCTGGACGAAGTCTCCGGGTCGGTATGCCAGAGTCAGTTGCCAGTCACCCAAGGAGTAGCCCAGTTCGGCGGCCGGCTCCACCGGCAAGGGCTGTTCCGCACCTTGCAGCCAGAGCTGGGCCTGGTGTGCGGAGCAGAAAGCGGCCAGGCGCTGGCGATCCTCGTCGACCAGGGCAGTCGTATGCCGCAACAGCAATGCACTGGCCGTGCCATGGAAGAGCTCCACGTGGCCGATGCTTTCCGGCTTGCGGAAGTCCTGCAGAAGAGCAGGCAGGGCACGGGCAATCGTTTGCAAAGGCGGCACCAGGACCAGGCACTCATCGAAGGCGACGATCTCCTGGCTGGCCGAGGCACGGAAGCCGACATCCAGACGCCGCGCCCTGGCATCCCAGCGCACGGCGATCCGAGCGCGGCGCCGATAGCCGAATTCGGGCCCGACCAGGGGGGCGGCCCATTCTTCCGGCTCGATCCCGGCGAAACGCTGCAACTGCTCCTGCAAGGTACGCTGCTTCAGGGCCAACTGCTCGCCGTGTTCCAGGTGCTGCAGGGTGCAGCCGCCGCAGCGACCCGCTACAGTGCAGGGCTCGCGGCGACGCAGGTCGCTACTGCTGAACAGGCGCTCGCTGCGCGCGTCGACCACCTTGCTTCGCGCGCCCAGCACCCGAGCCTCAAGTTCCTCGCCAGGCAGCCCGCCGCTGACGAACCAGGTCATCCCCGCCTCGTGGGCGATACCTCGGCCGTCATGGGCCAGGCGCTCGATGGTCAGGCGCTGCTTCTTGCCTACCGGTATCGCGGGACCGCGCGCACCACCGCTGGGCTGGAAGCGCAGCCCGCCCTTATTTCTGGCCATGGACATGCTCAGCGCGGGTCATAGACGCCGGAAGACAGGTAGCGGTCGCCGCGGTCGCAGATGATCGCCACCAGCACGGCATTCTCCAGTTCGCGGGACAGGCGCAGCATCGCCGCCACCGCCCCGCCGGAGGACACGCCGCAGAAGATGCCTTCCTCGCGGGCCAGCCGGCGCATGATGTCCTCGGCTTCGTCCTGGTGCATGTCGACGACCCGGTCGACGCGACTGGCGTCATAGATCTTCGGCAGGTATTCCTGCGGCCAGCGTCGGATTCCCGGGATGGCCGAGCCCTCCATGGGTTGCAGGCCGACGATCTGCACCGCCGGGTTCTGCTCCTTGAGGTAGCGCGATACGCCCATGATGGTCCCGGTGGTGCCCATGGAGCTGACGAAATGGGTGATGCCGCCGCCGGTCTGCTGCCAGATTTCCGGGCCGGTGCTGTGGTAATGGGCTTCCGGGTTGTCGCCATTGGCGAACTGGTCGAGGACCTTGCCGCGGCCTTCGCGCTGCAGCTTGTCGGCCAGATCGCGCGCGCCCTCCATGCCCTCTTCCTTGCTGACCAGAATGAGCTCGGCGCCATAGGCGGTCATCGCCGCCTTGCGTTCGGCCGTGGAGTTGTCCGGCATGATCAGGATCATCTTGTAACCCTTGATCGCCGCCGCCATGGCCAGGGCGATGCCGGTGTTGCCGGAAGTAGCCTCGATCAGCGTATCGCCGGGGCGGATGTCGCCGCGCAGTTCGGCACGGGTGATCATCGACAGGGCCGGGCGGTCCTTCACCGATCCCGCCGGGTTGTTGCCTTCGAGCTTCACCAGCAGGGTATTGGAGGTTTCCCCGGGAAGGCGCTGCAGACGCACCAGAGGGGTATTGCCAACGCAGTCGGCGATAGTCGGGTACTGCACGGTCATGGAGGCACTCGTTCGGCACTGACGGTAAAGGCTGAGCATGATACCGGGAAACTGGGGCCGGACCCTAGCACCGCAATATCCGGTCATGCATGCCGATTCAGTCGAAAGACCGCCCGAAACGGCATGCGATGCGATGACCAGAGGCGTCCGAAGAGAAAACCTGGCGTTGGACAGCCGATGCCTGACCAACGCCAAAGAAAGGTCCGACAGGCGTTGCGCCTGCCGGTGAAAGCGCGTTGGCCGCGGCGATCAGAACGAGGTGGTCATCGAAACGTAGTAGGCGCGACCCGGCTCGTTGTAGGTTGCCGCGCCGGCGTCGAAGGAGTTGCCCTGGCGGTACAGGCGCTTGTCGAAGAGGTTGCTTACCCCACCCCGTACGCTCAGGTTCTCGCTGAAGGTGTAGCCGGCGCTGACGCCCCAGATGCCATAGGTACCCACCTCTTTTCGCGAGACCACCGGCGTGTTGCGGCTGGTGCCATGCTTCGGCGGCTCCTGGCGGCCGTAGATGGTGCTGGTCAGTTGGGTGGAAAGACGCTCGCTGGCCTGCCAATCGAGGGTCGAGTTCAGGGTGTACTCGGGGATCACCGAAAGCGGGTTGCCGGTGTCCTTGTCCTTGGACTGCAGCATATAGGTCAGGTTGGTACTCCAGCTCAGGTCCTCGTGCAGGGGGACCAGCAGGTTGCCTTCCAGGCCCTCGACCACTGCTTTCTTCGCGTTGCTCCATTGCAGGATGTTGTTACCGGTCCCGGTCTGCCCCATGACATCCAGCGGCGCGACGATCTTGTTCTTGTAGTCGTTGCGGAAGTAGGTGAGCCCGGCGACCCAGCCGTCGCGCCGGAACTCGATGCCCAGTTCCTTGTTTACGCTGGTCTCGGCGTCCAGGTTCTCGTTGCCGACCAGGTAGCAGCCGCCGCTGCTGGTCTGGATCGGGCAACCGTTGCCACGGGTATAGAGCAGGTAGTTCGGGTTGCTCTGGTACAGGTTGGGCGCCTTGAAGGCCCGTGCGATACCGGCCTTGACCGTGAAGTATTCGCCGAGCGTTTGGGAAGCGTTCAGGCTCGGGCTCCAGTTCAGGCCGAAGTCGCTGTGATCGTCCAGGCGCAGCCCGGGGGTGAGCATGGTGCCGGGACGCAGTTCGATATTGTCTTCCACGTACAGCGCGCGGATCTCCGCCTTGCTTTTCGGGCTTCGCGAGCCGGCCGCGGGGGTCCCCGGCAAGCTATCGCTTCCCACGAAGCCCTGCTTGAGCGAGGACGGGTCGTTGAGGGTTTCCTTGTTCCACTCCGCGCCCACCGTCAGCACCTGCTCGAACAACGCATGCAACGGAAGGTTGAGTTCGCCGCTGAGGCGATAGTTCTCCAGCTTGCTGGTGCTGAACGAACGGTCGGCGCCGATCTGCCCCTCGACGGAACCGGCCAGCCCCTCCTCCAGACGGTTGTTGCGGGTGGAGTCGTACTGGGCGACGAACCTGGAAGTACCGAACGACCAGGTCCCGTTGTGGGTGATGGCGTAGTTCTCGCGATACATGCGGTTGGTCTCCGCACCGTCGTCGGCGAGTCCCTGGGTATTGGCGGTGCCGTTGTTGTTCTGGGTATCGCCGGCATAGATGTTGCCCTGTCGGCTGAAGCCCGCTTCGAAATCGACGACCTGGTCGGGGGTCACCTGCCACGACAGCATCCCGCTGAGATCGCGATTGCGTACCCCTTCGCGTCCGGCCACGGTACGGCTCGGGTTGACGGTATGTCCGAGGTTGATGTCGGTATCGTCCGAATCGGTCTTGTTCGCGCTGCCGTACGCGCGGAAGCTCAAGGCTTCGGTCAGCGGCCCGCTGAGGCTGAAGTTGGCGCGGCGCGTGGCGCCATCCTTGGAGCTTTCCGGAATGTTGGTGAACACCGTCATGGAACCACGCAAACGATCGGTCGGGCGCTTGGTGATGATGTTGACTACCCCGCCCGCCGCGCCGGAACCGTAGCGTGCCGCCGCGGGCCCACGGAGGACCTCGATGCGCTCGACCTCCTCCGGCGGCACCCAGTTGCTGTCGCCGCGGGTGTCGCGTTCGCCGCGCCAGCCGTAGCGCACCGAGTTGCGCGAGCTGACCGGCTTGCCGTCGACCAGGATCAGGGTGTTCTCCGGCCCCATGCCGCGGATGTCGATCTGCCGGTTGTTGCCGCGCTGGCCGCTGGAACTGTTGCCGGTGAGGTTGACCCCGGGCATGGTGCGGATGATCTCGGAGAGATCGTTCACCGGCGGGCGCTTCCTGATGTCCTCGGCGGTGATGATGGATACCCCCGGTGCCTGCTTGAGCTCCTGTTCGGCGGTGCCCAGCACCACCTCGTCACCCAGCTGGACCACCGATTCGGCGCGTTCGTCCAGTTCTTCCAGGCGCTCGTCCTCGGCCAGGGCCTGCCCGCCCAGCAGGCTCGATGAAGCGAAAAGGACGGCAGCGGCGAGATGGCCGCGACGGAATTGGGGGTACATGCGTGACTACTCCTGTCGAGGGAAAACGGGTAGCAGGCGAGCCACGAGGGATACGTTGACGTTTTTTCTGAAGCCTGGGTCGCCGGCGTTGCGCGGGTGACGTCTCGGCACGGGTAGGACAGGGCGCAGACCCGGAACAAGGCCGGCCGAGGAGATCGGCACGGATGATAATCATTCACAAAAGAGAGTAAAGATCATTTACATCCAGACCAAATGTAAAGGTACCTGCGCCTCGCTAGGCAGAAGGCAGCACCAGGCACAGGCGCAGCCCCGGATCGGCGGCTTCCGCCCATAGGCGGCCGCCCTGGAGCACCACGGCGCGACGGGCAATGCTCAGTCCCAGGCCGAAGCCCTTGCCGGTACGTGCCGAAGACAGCCGGGTGAACGGGCGGAAGATGGTCTCCAACTGGTGCTCGGCCACACCCTCGCCCTGGTCTTCCAGGCAAAGCCACCAGCAACTTCCTTCGCGCCGACCATGCAGGCGGATCACGCCGCCTTCCGGCGAATGCCGGATGGCGTTGCGCAGCAGGTTCTCCAGGGCCTGGGCAAGTGCATTGAGGTTGCCACGCACGACACAATCCTCGGGCAGAGCGCTGCGGAACCGCTCGGCGGCCCAGCCGCTTTCGAAGCGTGCGTTCTCCACCAGCAGGTCCCATAACGCCGGGATGGAAATGTCCTCCAGCGCCAATACCGGGCGTTCGGTGTCCATCCAGGCCAGCTCCAGGGTGTTGTCCACCAGTTGCTGCATGCCCCGTACATCCTGCTCCAGGCGCTCGCGCAGGAGCTGCGCGGACAGCGTGCCCTCTGCCGCCACCTGCAGGCGCGCCAGCGGCGTGCGCAGCTCGTGGGAGAGATCGCGGAGCAGTTGGCGCTGCAACACCATGTGCTCGTCGAGTCGCTCGGCCATATGGTCGAACGCCCGCCCCAGATCGCCCAGCTCGTCGCTGCGCCGGCTGATCTCTGCCTGCGTACGCGCCGTCAGGTCGTTGCCGCGCAGGGCATTGGCCTGCGCTCGCAGGCGTCCCAGCGGCACTATCCAGCGCCGATACAGCAACACTCCCAGCAGCAGGGCCAGCCCGGCCGGCACCAGGCCATGGGTGACCAGGCGCTTGGCCGGCGACAAGCCGGGAGGGACGAACTCGGCGGGAAGACGCAGGACCACCCGGCCTTGCTCCGGATGTTCGGGGAAGCGCAGGCTGATGAACGGCCGCGACAACGAGCGGGAGCTCATCGGCCAGTCGACGCCCCGCAGGAAAGTCAGGCGCTCGGCTTCCTCCGTGGTGAGCGGACGACTGCCCAGCGATTGCAACCGTCCGTCGAGCACGACCACCCAGTCCAGCGCCCGCTGGCGCGGCTCGGCCAGCCAACGGTCGATGCCCTCGCGGCCATCGTCGAGCCAGGCACGTTCGGCTCGCCGCGCATAATCCGCCAAGGCGGAGCGGGCTTCGGCGGACAGGTAGTAACCCTTCAGTTCGGCACTGCGTCCCCAGGTCCAGGACAGCCATACCGATAGCAGGAAGAACGCCACCAGCACCAGGGCCAGGCGCCAGAACAGCGAATGGCGGTTGGGCATCATGGCGCCGGTGTCAGGACGTAACCCTTGCCCCAGACGGTATGCAACTGGTGACCGGCGTAACCGAGGCGTTGCAGCTTGCGCCGCAGGTGACTGACGTGCATGTCCAGGCTGCGATCATGCTGGGTATGACCGCGGTGCAGGACATGCTGGTAAAGGAAGGCCTTGGTCAGGGTCTCGCCTTCCGCGGCGAGGAAGGTTTCCAGCAGGCGGTATTCGGTCGGCGTCAGGCCGGCGAACCGCTCGCCAAGGCTGACATCGCAGACATCGGCAGAGAATTGCAGCGAGGGCCGCGCCAGCGGTTCGGCGCAGCGGCCCGGCGCGCCCCCCCGCTCCAGGGCGATCCGACGCAGGATGGCATCGATGCGTACCCGCAGCTCGGCCAGGCTGAAAGGCTTCGGCAGATAATCGTCGGCGCCCTGGCTGAACCCGGCGATGCGGTCCTGCTCGGCGCCCAGGGCTGACATCAGGATCACCGGCAGCGCCTGCTCCTGGCGGAGTTGGCGAAGAATCTCGAGGCCATCGCGCCCGGGCAGCATGATGTCCATCAGGATCAGGTCATAGCCGCCGCTGCGCGCAGCCGCCAACCCCTCTTCCCCGTCTCGGCACCAGGTCACCTCGAAACCGCTGCCATTGAGGTGCTGGAACAGATGTGCACCCAGTGTCGGATCGTCCTCGATGGCCAGCAGTCGGGGGTCGGGCGTCAGGGATGGGAACATGGCAGCCAAATAAGATTGATTAGCAATCGTGCCAGTATTCATGATCTTTCCGCTTCGTCGCAAGCCGAATCCGCCGGGCTGCGCACATCGGTGCAGATTCCCCTTCCGCGACCCGCTAAACTGCGCGGGGTAAACGTATGGCCGGGGAGCGTCGGCCATCCCGATCTGGCTCGACGGAGAGACGTGTGTTCAAGGATCTCGGCATCAAGGGGCGCGTACTGCTGCTCACCCTGCTCCCCACCAGCCTGCTGGCGATGGTGCTTGGCGGTTACTTCACCTGGGTCCAGCTGTCCGACATGCGCGCCCAGTTGATCGAGCGCGGGCAACTGATCGCCGAACAACTGGCGCCGCTGGCCGCCACCGCGCTGGCGCGAAAGGATACCGCCGTGCTCAACCGCATCGCCAACGAGGCGCTGGACCAACCGGACGTGCGCGCGGTGACCTTCCTCGACGCCCGCCAGGAACGCCTCGCCCATGCCGGGCCAAGCATGCTCACCGTCGCCCCGGCCGGCGACGCCAGCCATCTGAGCATGTCCACCGAACTGGACACCACGCACTTCCTGCTACCGGTTCTTGGCCGCCACCACAGCCTGTCCGGCGCCACCGAGCCTGACGACGAGCGCGTACTCGGCTGGGTCGAACTGGAACTGTCGCACCACGGGACTCTGCTGCGCGGATATCGCAGCCTGTTCACCAGCCTCTTGCTGATCGCCGCCGGCCTCGGCGTCACCGCCCTCCTCGCCCTGCGCATGAGCCGCGCGATCAACGCGCCGCTGGAACTGATCAGCCAGGGCGTCGCCCAGCTCAAGGAAGGCCGCATGGAAACCCGCCTGCCACCGATGGGCAGCAACGAGCTGGACGAACTGGCCTCTGGCATCAACCGCATGGCGGAAACGCTGCAGAGCGCCCAGGAGGAAATGCAGCACAACATCGACCAGGCCACCGAGGACGTACGGCAGAACCTGGAAACCATCGAGATCCAGAACATCGAGCTGGACCTGGCACGCAAGGAGGCCCTGGAGGCGAGCAGGATCAAGTCCGAGTTCCTCGCCAACATGAGCCACGAGATCCGCACCCCGCTCAACGGCATCCTCGGTTTCACCAACCTGCTGCAGAAGAGCGAGCTCAGCCCGCGCCAGCAGGACTACCTCACGACCATCCAGAAATCGGCGGAAAGCCTGCTGGGGATCATCAACGAGATCCTCGATTTCTCGAAGATCGAGGCCGGCAAGCTGGTTCTGGAAAACCTCCCTTTCAATCTCCGCGACCTGATCCAGGACGCCCTGACCATGCTGGCTCCGGCCGCCCACGAGAAGCAACTGGAACTGGTCAGCCTGGTCTACCGGGATACCCCGATCCAATTGCAGGGCGACCCGCAGCGGCTGAAGCAGATCCTCACCAACCTGGTCGGCAACGCCATCAAGTTCACCCAGGGCGGCACCGTCGCCGTGCGCGCCATGCTCGAAGACGAAAGCGACGACCGCGCGCAGCTGCGGATCAGCGTACAGGACACCGGTATCGGCCTCTCCGAGGAGGACCAGCAGGCCTTGTTCAAGGCCTTCAGCCAGGCCGACAACTCACTGTCGCGGCAAGCCGGTGGCACCGGCCTGGGCCTGGTGATCTCCAAGCGCCTGATCGAGCAGATGGGCGGCGAGATCGGCGTCGACAGTACGCCTGGGGAAGGCGCCGAGTTCTGGATCAGCCTGAGTCTGCCGAAAAGTCGCGACGACAACGAGGAGCCGGGCGCCTCCTGGGCCGCGGGCCAACGCGTGGCGCTGCTCGAACCGCAGGAACTGACGCGCCGCTCGCTGCACCACCAGCTCACCGACTTCGGCCTGGAAGTGAGCGAATTCGCCAACCTCGACAGCCTCCAGGAAAGCCTGCGCAACCCGCCGCCCGGCCAGTTGCCGATCAGCCTGGCGGTGCTCGGCGTCTCGGCCGCGATCCATCCGCCGGAAGAGCTGAGCCAGTCGTTCTGGGAATTCGAACGGCTCGGCTGCAAGACCCTGGTGCTCTGCCCGACCACCGAGCAGGCGCAATACCACGCGACCCTGCCCGACGAACAGGTCGAGGCCAAGCCCGCCTGCACCCGCAAGCTGCAACGCAAGCTGCAGGAGTTGCTTCAAGTCCGCCCGACGCGCAGCGACAAGCCCCACGCCATGGTTTCCGGACGGCCGCCACGGCTGCTCTGCGTCGACGACAACCCGGCCAACCTGCTGCTGGTGCAGACCCTGCTCAGCGACCTCGGCGCCCAGGTCACCGCGGTGGACAGCGGCTACGCGGCCCTCGAGGTAGTGCAGCGCGAGCGCTTCGACCTGGTCTTCATGGACGTGCAGATGCCCGGCATGGACGGCCGCCAGGCCACCGAGGCGATCCGCCGCTGGGAGGCCGAGCGGGAAGTCAGCCCGGTGCCGGTGATCGCGCTCACCGCACATGCGCTTTCCAACGAGAAGCGCGCATTGCTGCAGGCCGGCATGGACGACTACCTGACCAAGCCGATCGACGAGCAGCAATTGGCCCAGGTAGTGCTGAAGTGGACCGGACTGAGCCTGGGCCAGTCGCTGGCCAGCATGAGCCGTGCGCCGCAGCTCGGCCAGTTGAGCGTGCTCGACCCCGAGGAAGGGCTGCGCCTGGCCGCCGGC
Source organism: Pseudomonas sp. PS1(2021) (assembly GCF_020405165.1). Lineage (NCBI taxonomy): Bacteria > Pseudomonadati > Pseudomonadota > Gammaproteobacteria > Pseudomonadales > Pseudomonadaceae > Pseudomonas > Pseudomonas sp. PS1(2021). The sequence goes on from NZ_CP084484.1 coordinate 3,750,814, forward strand.
AAGGCCGACCTCGCCGCCGACATGCTGGCGATGCTGCTGGCCTCGCTGGCGGCGGACCGCCAGGCGATTCGCCAGGCCCGCGACAACGACGACCGCACCGCTTTGCTCGAGAGGGTCCACCGGCTGCATGGCGCCACCCGCTACTGTGGCGTGCCGCAGTTGCGCGCGGCCTGCCAGACCAGCGAAACCCTGCTCAAGCAGAACGATCCGGCGGCGGCCGCGGCCCTGGACGAGCTGGACAAGGCCATCGAGGCCCTGGCCGACACTGCCTCGGCCACCACCCACCTGTCCTCCACCAGCCTCGACTCCAGCGAACTCTGACCATGCGCATCCTGTTCTTCAGCACCCAGGCCTACGACAGCGAGAGCTTCCAGGCCAGCAACCACCGGCACGGCTTCGAACTGCACTTCCAGCAGGCCCACCTGCAGGCGGACACGGCGGTCCTCGCCCAGGGCTTCGAAGTAGTCTGCGCCTTCGTCAACGACGACCTCTCGCGGCCGGTACTGGAACGCCTGGCCGCCGGCGGCACGCGCCTGGTCGCCCTGCGCTCGGCCGGCTACAACCACGTCGACCTGGCCGCCGCCGAAGCGCTCGGCCTGCCGGTGGTGCACGTCCCGGCCTATTCGCCGCACGCTGTCGCCGAGCACGCGGTCGGCCTGATCCTGACGCTCAACCGGCGCCTGCACCGCGCCTACAACCGGACCCGCGAGGGCGATTTCTCGCTGCATGGGCTGACCGGCTTCGACCTCCACGGCAAACGCGTCGGAGTGATCGGCACCGGACAGATCGGCGAGACCTTCGCCCGCATCATGGCCGGCTTCGGCTGCGAGCTGCTGGCCTACGATCCCTATCCCAATCCGCGCATCCAAGCACTCGGCGGCCGCTACCTGGCGCTCGACGCCCTGCTCGCCGAGTCCGACATCGTCAGCCTGCATTGCCCGCTGACCGCCGACACCCGCCACCTCATCGACGCGCAGCGCCTGGCGACGATGAAACCCGGCGCGATGCTGATCAATACCGGCCGTGGCGCCCTGGTGAACGCCGCGGCGCTGATCGAGGCGCTGAAGAGCGGACAACTGGGCTACCTCGGCCTCGATGTCTATGAAGAGGAAGCGGATATCTTTTTCGAGGATCGCTCCGACCAGCCCCTGCAGGATGACGTGCTGGCACGCCTGCTGAGCTTCCCCAACGTGGTGGTGACTGCCCACCAGGCCTTCCTTACCCGCGAGGCGCTGGCGGCGATCGCCGACACCACCCTGGACAACATCGCCGCCTGGCAGGACGGGACGCCACGCAATCGGGTCCGGGCCTGATGGCGTGGTAGCATGCGCGGCTGATTGGAGGCTCCATGGCTGAACACGATTTCCGTTACACCCTGCTCAACCCGCAATACACCCTCAACGAATGCCGCGCGCTCTCCCCGGGGCGCTACCAGGTCACCGGCACCGGCGGCTCGATCAAGGCCGACGACGTGCTGCTGGTCAGCCTCAAGGGCAGCAAGACCCTGAGCATGCGCCTGACCGTGGAAAAGGTTCGCCACCTGATCAACCCACCCGGCCAGTGGCTGGCGGTCGCCCGCGGCCCGGCATTCCGCGAACTGGCGATCCATACCTGGCAGGTCGACTGCGACCAGTGCCAGGCTCGTCTCGACTTCGAGTTCGCCGTGGACGCCAGTCTCGGTCGCAAGGCCCTGGCGCCGGCCGCCGAAGAACGCATTCACGAACTGGGCTGGCGCAGCCGCGAAGGCAAGCACCTGTGCCCGAAATGCCAGTAGGGCGAACGCCCCGTCCGACCGACGGTCTGTGAACTATCGCCCGTACGAAATGCGCAAAGGAAACGCCATGAAACCCTCTCTCGCCCTCTTCGCCTCCGCCGCCCTGATCCTGGGCGGTTGCGCCAGCCAGGAGACCACCCTGGAAACCGAGCAGGCCTACCAGGTCGACTGGGTCGGGGCACAACCGACGATGGACTACAGCCACATCAGCCTGACCTTCGACGGCCAGGGCCGCGCCTTCGGCAATGGCGGCTGCAACCACTGGTTCGCCAGCTACACCCTGCAGGACGACCTCCTTCAGTTCGGCGCCATCGGCAGCACCCGCCGCCTGTGCGCGGCGGAGATCATGGAGCAGGAACGGCGCTTCCTGGCCCTGCTGCAGAGCGTCCAGCACTGGGACATTTCGCCGTCCGACGAGCTGCGCCTGTGGCCGGCCGAAGGCAAGCCGCTGCGCCTGGTCCCCGAGCACGACTGAAGCCTGAAGCGGCGCTACCCGGCGCCGCCCGTTTACATTTTTTTGACATCCATTTCATTCCCGCTTGACCACCACGTCCCTAGGCTTCCGCATCCTCGCCCGGAGACGCTTGATGTTCGCCCCACCCAGCACCGAGACACTCAACCGCTTCTTTCTGTTGTCGTGGCTGGTGGTGCTCTGGCAGGTGCTGCGCCTGCAGGACGGGATCGTCTTCGACGACGCCTGGCTGCCGCTCTGGAGCGTCGCTGCCAGCCTGAGCTACGCCTTCCTTTATATAGTCCCGGTGTACCTCGCCTGCCGACTGCTCCTGCATTTCCATGATCGCCTTCCCGTGCGCCTCAGTCCGTGGCTGGCAGGCGTGCTGGCCATCGTCGGCAGCGCAGCGGTACAGATACTGCTCTACGCCGACCGCACCCTCTACGACCTGTACGGATTCCACCTCAACGGTTTCAGCATCGGCCTGCTGGTCTCGCCCGGCGGCCTCTCCAGCCTCGGCAGCGGCGACGGCACCCTGCTCAGCGCAAGCCTGGCGGCCCTGGCCCTGCTCTGTCTGCAGGTGCTGCTGTACAGCGCCTGCCAGGTCAGCCGCGAACGCCTTCCCGCGCTCCCTCGGCGCGCCTGGCGCTACCTGTTGGCGGCCTTCCTCTGCCTGGCCCTGGGCGAACGCCTGGCCTATGCGTTCAGCTCCCTGCGCGACTACCGGCCGATCCTGCTGGCCAGCGAACGCTATCCGCTGTACCTGCCATTGACCGTCCGCAGCCTGGCGCGAAGCCTGGGCATCCAGCCGACGCCCACCCAGCGCGAGCTGCTCCAGCAGCAGAGCGACCTGCACTATCCGCTCCGGCCGCTGGAGATCAGCGCCCCGGCGAACCCATTGAACATCGTCTGGATCGTCGCCGAGTCGCTCCGCGGGGACATGCTCGATCCGCGCTACATGCCCAGGCTGTGGGACTTCTCCAACCGGGCGATCCGCCTGGACAACCACTACAGCAGCGGCAACCTGACCCAGATGGGCGTCTTCGGCATGTTCTACGGGCTGCACGGCGGCTACTGGGACGCCGTGCTGAAGGCCGGCCAGCCGCCGGTGCTCATGGAGGTACTCAGGCAGCAGAACTACCAGTTCCGGATCAATGCCGCGCAACGTTTCAGCTATCCGCCCTTCGACCGCAGCGTGTTCGTCAACCTGCGCCCGCAGGACCTGCACGTGCTGGATAGCCCGGAGCCTGCCTGGCAGCGCGACGCCCGGAACACCGACGACCTGCTGCGCTTCGTCGATCGCCGACTACCCGACCGGCCGTTCTTCGCCTGCCTGTTCCTCGAGTCGAGCCACGCCAACTACAGCTTCCGCGACGAGACCGCGAAAATCCGCCCCTATCTGGTCAACTTCAACTACCTGACCACCGATTTCCAGGCGCAGATGCCGCTGATCAAGAACCGCTACCTGAATGCCGTGCGCGAAGTCGATACACAGATCGGCCGCCTGCTGCAGCACCTGGAAAACCAGCACCTGCTGGAAAACACCGCGGTAGTGGTGCTCGGCGACCATGGGGAAGAGTTCATGGAACGCTCGCGCTGGGGCCACAATACCGAGTTCAATCGCTACCAGACCGGCACCGTCGCCGTGCTGAGCATTCCCGGACAGGCGCCCCGTGCCGTCCGCGGCATCACCAGCCACATCGACCTGCCCGCAACGCTCCTGCCGCTGCTGGGCGTACGCAATCCGCCCCGCGACTACTCGCTGGGACAGGACCTGCTCGCAGCGGACTACCATCGCGACTATGCGGTGAGCGCCGATACCACGCGCATCGCCTACCTGGGCGAAGGCTTCAAGGTGAGCTTCCCACTGCGTGGCGCGGACCGTCACCACGGTCCGGTGAGCGATGGCGACGACCGCCCGCTCGACGTGGAACAACAGGAAGCCATACGCGGCCCACTCCGTGCAGCACGCCTGGAACTGCTGCAGGATCTCGGCCGCTTCAGCGCCTTGCCGGTAGGGGAAGAGCCGTCGCCGCGGAGCCTCGCGACTTCGTTGAGGCCATGAGGAGCATCAGAACAGCCTGAGTTGTTCGTGGGCGCCCTGCAGGTCGAGCAGGCGCACGCCGACGCCGATCAGGCGCACCGGACGATTGCCACGGGCAAAGGCCTGGCCGAGCAATTGCCGGTAGCTCTCCAGGTCGCGCCCGGCGCCGGACTGTTCCACTGTGGTCTGGGTGAAATCGTGAAACTTCAGTTTCACGAACGGCTTGTCCGGCCGATAACTGCCATCCAGGCGTTGCAGGCGTCCGTCCAGCTCCTCGAGCAGGGTCGGCAGTTCCTCCAGGCAAGCCGCCAGGTCCGGCAGGTCGCGATCGAAGGTACATTCGACGCTCACCGACTGGCGCCGGCTGTCGACTTCCACCGGTCGCTCGTCGATACCATGGGCCAGTCCCCACAGGCGTTCGCCGAAGCTGCCGAACTCGCGCACCAGGCTCAGCTTGCTGCCCTGGCGCAGGTCGGCGCAGGTGCGGATGCCCATCCGCGCCAGGCGCTCCGCCGTGACCTTGCCGACGCCATGCAACTTGGCCACCGGCAACTCGGCGACGAACCCGTCGACCTGCTCCGGGGTAATCACGAACAGCCCGTCCGGCTTGCGCCAGTCGCTGGCGATCTTGGCCAGGAACTTGTTCGGCGCGACGCCCGCCGAAACGGTGATGCGCAGCTCCTCGGCCACCCGGCGGCGGATGTCCTGGGCAATCCGCGTGGCGCTACCGGCGAAATGCGGCGAAGCGCTGACGTCCAGGTAGGCCTCGTCCAGCGAAAGCGGCTCGATCAGATCGGTATAATCGCGGAAGATCGCATGGATCTGCTTCGACACCGCCCGGTAGACATCGAAACGCGGGCGCACCACCAGCAGATCGGGACACAGCTTGAGCGCCGTGCGCATGGCCATCGCCGAGCGCACGCCATAGGCTCGCGCCTCGTAGCTGCAAGTGGCGACCACTCCGCGCTTGTCCGGCGAACCGCCAACCGCCAGCGCCTTGCCGCGCAAGCTGGGGTCGTCGCGCATCTCGAGGGCGGCGTAGAAACAGTCGCAGTCTATATGGATGATTTTCCGCACCGGAATCTCGCTACAAGCCCCGCCGGGCCTGCCCCGGAGCGCTGAATTCTAACATTGGGCAAGCGCTAAGCATTTGAAGAAAAAACACTTTTTTCGAAAAATCGATTGACAGCCCGACGAGAGTCCGTAGAATGCGACCACACAGACGCGGGATGGAGCAGTCTGGTAGCTCGTCGGGCTCATAACCCGAAGGTCGTTGGTTCAAATCCAGCTCCCGCAACCACATTCGAAAAGCCCCGGCACTAGCGATAGCGCCGGGGCTTTTTGCATTCCGCCCCTCCTGTTCCACTGCATCGCCTCGCCCTCCGTTCGCTCGCATCATCGCACATTTAACTGTATATTCGTACAGCAAGCTCAGCCTTCGATGAATGCTCGGTAACGGATACGGAAAGGACAGACAGATGCTGAACGTCGAACAATTGAAGCGCAGCGTGAACCGGATGGAACTCGACGACATCCGCCAGGCAGTGGACGAACTGCAGATGGACGGCCTGGTCACCGACGGCAAGACGCCGTTCACCCGCGTGCACTTCAACACCTGCTTCGCCGAGATCGAGGCGCTGTTCCAGCGCGCCGGCTTCCACCGGCCGCTCGATGTGGTCGGCTACCAGGGCGAGATCTATGCGTTGTACGACCCCTCTCGCTGGGAGGCCGTGGAAGTGCTGCGCTGGTTGAAGGAATACCGCGAGGAATCGCGTCACCTGACTCCGGCGTGAGCGCAACGCCTGCGTCAGCGCAACTCGTGTGCCAGGCGCGCGCAGGCCATCCCCACGACCAGCATCACCAGCGGACCGAAGGCCCGCATGGAGATCCGCGCAAGGCTCCAGGACTCTTTCGCAGCGAACAGGCTTGCCGGATTCACCGAATAGACCAGCAGGGAACCGCAGAACAGCCCCAGGCCCAGCAGGCCCAGGCGGCGCAACCAACCGTCGTGGCGGAGCAATACCACCAGCAGGGCGCCGTACAACAGGCAATCGACCCGCGCCACCGAGTCCTTGACCTGCAACGACTGTTCCCAATCCCCCAGCCACCATCCAGCGGCCACGCCCAGCACGACTCCGGCGCCGACATGAATGCCCGCCTGGATCATCGTCACCCTTCCCCCCTCGGAAATGGTCGGACAGTGCAAGCCGCCACTATGCCCACGGCAAGCTGAACCATCGCTGAACGAATACCAGCAAATGGCCTTCGGCCACTTCGCCGACGCAACTCCTGCAAAACCCGGCGGTCTTCTCCCTGTGACAGGACGCCGCCCCGCACAGAAAAAATCTGCTGCGACCACTTGGGAACTCGCCCGAGAGGCCATACTCTGTCGCGCAAATTCCCATGAGGTGGCTGATGCGCACCGACGCTCCCGTTCCAGAACATCCCGCTCCACCCAGCTCTCCCGCGTCCCCACAACGCATCCGGCTGATCGATCGGATTACCGCCTACCGCCAGCCCATCGGCCTGGTCTTCACCTTGCTGCTGTTCGGCCTGGCGCTGGTGGCCTGCTACCACCTGCTACGGGAGATCGATCCCGGCGCCCTCCACGATGCCATCGCCGACGTGCCCAGGCCGGCGCTGCTCGGCGCCCTGAGCGCGACCGCCCTCGGCTTCGTCATCCTGCTCGGCTACGAGTGGTCGGCCAGCCGCTTCGCTGGCGTCACGCTGCCCATGCGCAGCCTGGCCACCGGCGGCTTCAGCGCCTTCGCCATCGGCAATGCGGTAGGCCTGTCGCTGCTTTCCGGCGGCTCCGTACGCTACCGACTGTATTCCCGGCATGGCATCGGCGCTGCCGAAATAGCCCGGATGACGCTATTTGCCAGCCTTTCCCTGGGCTGCGCACTGCCGGTGCTGGCGGCACTCGCCGCACTCTGCGACCTCGACGATGCGGCGTCGGCGCTGCACCTGCCCCGCGCCCTGGTCGCCGTCATCGCGATCGCCGTCCTGTCGCTGGCTGTCGGCCTGGTGGCGTTCCTGGCCCGGCACCGCCTGCCGGGAGAACGGCCGTCCCCCGACAGCCTGCTGGTCCGCCTCGGCCGCCGCAGCCTGCGCCTGCCAGGCCTGCGCCTATCGCTGCTGCAACTGCTGATCACCGCCCTCGACGTCGCCGCCGCCGCTACCGTCCTTTATCTGTTGCTGCCGGAAACCCCACCCTTCGCGGCGTTCCTGCTGGTCTACCTGCTCGCCCTGGCCGCCGGCGTACTCAGCCACGTACCGGGCGGAGTCGGGGTGTTCGAGGCGGTGCTGCTGGCCGCGTTCGCCGGCCAACTGGGCGCCGCGCCGCTGGCCGCGGCCCTGCTCTTGTACCGCTTGATTTATGTGGTGCTGCCACTGCTGCTGGCCTGCCTTTTGTTGCTGTTCCTCGAAGCGCGCCGGTTGTGGGTGACGCGCCAGGCGATTCGCGTCGCCTCGGGTTTCGCCGCACCGATCCTGGCGATCCTGGTCTTCCTCTCCGGTGTCGTGCTGCTGTTTTCCGGCGCCACACCGGCGATCGACACCCGCCTGGAACACCTCGGTTTCCTCATTCCACATCGCCTGATCGATGCCTCGCACCTGGTCGCCAGCCTGATCGGCGTGCTCTGCCTCCTGCTCGCGCAGGGTTTGCGCCGACGGCTGTCGGCCGCCTGGGCCCTGACCCTGGTGCTGTTGCTGGTGGGCGCCCTGCTTTCGCTGCTGAAAGGCTTCGACTGGGAGGAAGCCAGCCTGCTGAGCCTGACCGCCGCGCTGCTCGCCATGTTCCGCCGCTCCTTCTACCGTCCCAGCCGGCTGATGGAAGTACCCTTCTCGCCGCTTTACGTAGGCGCCAGCATCTGCGTGGTCGGCGCCTCGGTCTGGCTGCTGCTGTTCGCCAACCAGGACGTGCATTACAGCAACCAGCTCTGGTGGCAGTTCGCCCTGGACGCCGACGCCCCGCGCGCCCTGCGCGCCGCCCTCGGCAGTTGCCTGCTGCTCCTGGCCCTGGCCCTTGGCTGGCTGCTGCGCGCGGCACCGCCGGCGATCCGCGAGCCGAACGCGGAAGAGCTGCAGCGCGCGGCGCGGATCATCCGCCACTCGGACCAGCCGGATGGCGGCCTGGCCCTGACCGGCGACAAGGCCCTGCTCTTCCATGAGAGCGACGACGCTTTCCTCATGTACGCCCGCCGCGGTCGCAGCATGATCGCCCTGTACGACCCGATCGGCCCGGCCATGCAGCGCGCCGAACTGATCTGGCAGTTCCGCGACCTCTGCGACCTGCACCATGCCCGCCCGGTGTTCTACCAGGTGCGTGCCGAGAACCTGCCGTTCTACATGGACATTGGCCTGACCGCCCTCAAGCTCGGCGAAGAAGCGCGAGTCGACCTGCTGCGCTTCGACCTGGAGAACAAGGGCAAGGAAATGAAAGACCTGCGCTACACCTGGAACCGCGGCCAGCGCGACGGCCTGGCCCTGGAGTTCCATGAACCGGGCCAGGCTCCGCTGGACGAGCTGAAGGCGATATCGGACGCCTGGCTGGGCGGCAAGCAGGTGCGCGAGAAAGGCTTCTCCCTGGGCCGCTTCACCCCGACGTACCTGAACTTCTTCCGCATCGCCATCGTCCGCCACCAAGGCAAGCCGGTGGCCTTCGCCAACCTGCTGGAGACCGACAGCCGCGAACTGGCGAGCCTCGACCTGATGCGCGTGCACCCGGACGCGCCGAAGCTGACCATGGAGTTCCTCATGCTCGGCCTCATCCTCCACTACAAGGCCCAGGGCCACGCGCGCTTCAGCCTCGGCATGGTGCCGCTGGCCGGGCTCCAGCCAAGGCGCGGCGCGCCGTTGACCCAGCGCCTGGGCGCGCTGGTCTTCCGGCGGGGCGAACAGTTCTACAATTTCCAGGGGCTGCGACGCTTCAAGGACAAGTTCCAGCCCGACTGGGAACCCCGCTACCTGGCCGTGCCAGCCGGGCTCGACCCGCTGGTGGCCCTGGCCGATACCGCCGCGCTGATCGCCGGCGGCCTGACTGGATTGGTGAAACGCTGATATGTCTGTCGTGAAACGTCACTGGCGCCGTTTTCTGGTCGCCGCCCTGGTGCTGATCGTCGGTGCCGCCCTGCTGCTCTGGAGCCGACCGGCGGCCCAGGCGAAACTGGAAGCCCTGGACCTCGACGACGGCGGCCACGCCACCCTTGCCGAACCCGGCGAGAAGCCGCGCTCGCGGGTGGTGGTGATCGCCGCCCCCGAACAGCAACTGAACGACGCCCAGATGCTGAACCTGGCTCACGACAGCGCCGCCCGGGTGATCCAGTACTTCCCCCCGGAAAACGGCGATTGCAGGGCGCAGCAGTCCCGGCTCGAAGCGGTCATTGCCCGCCTCGGCGGCAAGCCGAACCTGGTCGCCGGCATCGGCCCAGGCTCGACCACCGCCTGGCGCTGGCTCGCCAGCCAGGACGACGACAAGGCCAAGGCGCTCTCGGTCGGCTTCGACATTGCCCTGGCCGAGCGCGACTGCGACGCCCCGCTGCCGCACCAGGCGTCGCACGGCCAGTGGCTGCTGGCCTGGAACGACAACCCGGACGACGACACCGCAGTCTTCGTCCGCAAGCAGTCGAGCGCGGAAACCAGCATCAGCGACTACGACACCCCGCTGTCCGACGTGCTCGCCCATCAGTTGCGCCTGCAACTGCAAGGCAACGCCGAGGCCCTGCCGGTACTCGAGGTCCCCGCGGCGCAACCCTCGGACATCGTCACCCTGTTCTATTCCGGCGACGGCGGCTGGCGCGACCTGGACAAGGACTCTGCCGAGCATATGGCCAGCATGGGCTACCCGGTGGTCGGCATCGACACCCTGCGCTACTACTGGCAACACAAGAGCCCGGAACAGAGCGCCGCCGACCTCTCCAAGCTGATGCAACACTACCGCGAGAAGTGGGGCGCGAAACGTTTCGTCCTGGCCGGCTACTCGTTCGGCGCTGACATCCTGCCGGCGATCTACAACCGCCTGCCCGGAAAGGACCAGCAGCAAGTGAAAGCCATGCTGCTGCTGGCGCTGGCGCGGACCGGCAGCTTCGAGATCGAAGTGGAAGGCTGGCTGGGCAAGGCCGGCGAGGAAGCCGCCACCGGCCCGGAAATGGCCAGGTTGCCGGCGGCCAAGGTGTTCTGCATCTATGGCGCCGAAGAAAAGGACGAAAGCGGCTGTACCCAATCCCAGGCCGTCGGCGAGAAGCTCGAACTGCCGGGCGGCCACCACTTCGACGAGGACTACCTGTCCCTGGCGAAGAAGATGCTCCAGGCCATCCGCGACCGCGAGAACGCTCCCGACGCCTGATCGCGATCAAGCTCTCCCCGCTCCGCCCTTCTTGTCCCCGGCCGGCGCCAGCTAGACTGAGCCTGCCGGGGGCATTCAGGCTGGCTTCAGCGGAGCCGCCGAGAATACCGGCCGACCCGCCGCAGAGCGGGCTCCCGAGAGCCGAAGAGAAGGAACCGTGATGAGCTGGAAAAACACCGAATCCCGTTATGGGAGCCTGACCATTGCCCTGCACTGGCTGACCCTGCTGCTGATCGCCGGGGTCTACGCCTGTATCGAACTGAAGGGCAATTTCCCCAAGGGCAGCGAAACCCGCGAACTGCTCAAGCAATGGCACTTCATGCTTGGCCTGAGCGTTTTCCTGCTGGTCTGGTTGCGCCTGCTGGTGCGCCTGGCCACCCCTACCCCGCGCATAGAGCCCGCCATCCCCGCCTGGCAGGCGACGCTGGCCAGGCTGATGCACTACGCCCTCTACCTGATGATGATCGGCCTGCCCTTCGCCGGCTGGCTGATCCTCAGCGCCGCCGGCAAGCCGATACCGTTCTTCGGCCTGGAGCTACCGCCGCTGGTCGACAAGAACCCCGACCTCGCCGGGCAAATCAAGGAATGGCACGAAACCATCGGCAACGCCGGTTATTTCCTGATCGGCCTGCACGCCGCCGCGGCGCTCTTCCATCACTTCGTCAGCCGCGACAACACCCTGGTACGGATGCTGCCGCAACGGCGCTGAGAAACGCGCAAAAAAACGCGCCCAATCGGGCGCGCTTTTTTGCAGCGGAGCGGATCAGATCTCGACCTGGGTTCCCAACTCGATCACCCGGTTGAGCGGCAGGTTGAAATAGCGCAGGTTGCCGTTGGCGTTCTTCAGCAGGAAGGCGAACAACCCCTCGCGCCAGCGCGCCATGCCGATGCGCTTGGATGGAATCACCGTCTCCCGGCTGAGGAAGTAGGTGGTGCGCATCGGGCTGAAGTCCAGTTCGTTGAGATGGCACAGGCGCAAGGCAGCCGGGATGTCTGGCTCTTCCATGAAGCCGAAGTGCAGGATCACCCGGAAGAACCCGTCGCCATAGGCCTCGACCTCGAAACGGCGATCCGGCGAAACCCGTGGGCTGTCTTCGTTGACCACGGTGAGCAGCACCACCTGCTCGTGCAGCACCTGGTTGTGCAACAGGTTGTGCAGCAGCGCGTGAGGCACCGCGTCGGTACGCGCGGTAAGGAACACCGCGGTCCCCTGGACCCGGTGCGGCGGCTGCACGCGCATGCTGGAAATGAACACCGAGAGCGGCAGCGAGCCCTCGTCGAGACGCTCCACCAGCAGTTGGCGGCCACGCTTCCAGGTGGACATCAGGATGAAGATGACGATACCCGCGATGACCGGGAAGGCGCCGCCCTGGATCACCTTGGGCAGGTTGGCGGCGAAGAACAGGCTGTCCACCGCGAGCATCACGCAGAAGAACGGGACGCCCAGCCACAGCGGCCATTTCCACAGGCGCCAGATCACCACGCCCATCAGCAGGGTGGTGATCAGCATGGTTCCGGTCACCGCCACGCCGTAGGCAGCCGCCAGCGACGCCGAGGACTCGAAGCCGAGCACCAGCAGGACCACGCCGACCATCAGCGCCCAATTCACCCCGCCGATGTAGATCTGCCCCTGCTCGTGGCTGGAAGTGTGCTGGATGGTCATCCGCGGCACGTAGCCGAGCTGGATCGCCTGGCGGGTCAGGGAGAAGGCGCCGGAGATCACCGCTTGGGAGGCGATCACCGTGGCCAGGGTGGACAGCGCCACCATCGGCAGCAGCGCCCAGCCCGGCGCCAGCAGGTAGAAGGGGTTGCGCGCCGCCTCGGCGTTGGAAAGGATGGTCGCGCCCTGGCCGAAGTAGTTCAGCACCAGCGCCGGCAGCACCAGCAGGAACCAGGCACGGGCGATCGGCTTGCGACCGAAGTGGCCCATGTCGGCGTACAGCGCCTCGGCGCCGGTCAGCGCCAGTACGGTGGCGCCGAGGATGGCGACACCGATGCCGGGATGCGAGCTGAAGAAACGCACGGCCCATACAGGGTTCATCGCCTGCAGCACTTCCGGCTGCTGGATCACCCCGTAGACGCCCAGCGCCGCCAGGGCGCCGAACCAGAGCACCATGACCGGGCCGAACAGGATGCCGATCCGCGCGGTGCCGTGCTTCTGGATCAGGAACAGGCCGATCAGCACGATAAGCGCCAGCGGTACCGTCCAGTGCTCCAGGCCGTCGAAGGCGATCTCCAGCCCTTCTACCGCCGACAGTACCGAGATCGCCGGGGTGATCATGCTGTCGCCGTAGAACAGCGCCGCGCCGATCAGGCCGGCAACCACCACGAAGGTCTGCAGCCTGCCGAACGGCGCCGCCGCCCGGCGCGCCAGGGCCGACAGCGCCATCACCCCGCCCTCGCCCTGGTTGTCGGCACGCAGGACGAAGATCACGTACTTGATGGAAACGACCCAGACCAGCGACCAGAAGATCAGCGACAGCACGCCAAGGACGCCATCGTGGTTGGCCTGCACCCCGTAGCCGCCGATGAAGACCTCTTTCAGGGTATACAAGGGACTGGTGCCAATATCCCCATAGCAGACTCCAACCGCCCCGACCATCAGGCCGATGGCAGAGCTGGAATGCCCCTCCGACGTCTCCTCGGCACGCGTCGCTGCATCACTCATGAAACGCTTTCCCCCGGAAAAATTCGGCAAATGCTGCGCCCATGCCGTCCGCGATGCAAGCGCCGAGGCCACGGACTGCTATGACTATAGAAGGCCGGGGAGCCGATTGCCGAGCGCCCGCGGTGAGTTTTTCCAGGGCCGGAAAAGAGCTGCACGGGAGACTGGAAAAGCCGCGGCGCTGCCGCTAGAATTGCGCACTTTTTGATCAGAGGCGCCAGCAAGCGCGCCCGCCTACCGAGGTTAGCCATGTCCACCCCCACTCCCAAAGTCGGCTTCGTCAGTCTTGGATGCCCCAAGGCGCTGGTCGACTCCGAGCGCATCCTCACCCAGCTGCGCATGGAAGGCTATGAGGTCGTTCCGACCTACGAAGACGCCGACGTCGTGGTGGTCAACACCTGCGGTTTCATCGACAGCGCCAAGGCCGAGTCCCTGGAAGTGATCGGCGAAGCCATCGCCGAGAACGGCAAGGTCATCGTCACCGGCTGCATGGGCGTGGAAGAGCACGCGATCCGCGACGTCCATCCCAGCGTGCTGGCGGTCACCGGCCCGCAACAGTACGAGCAGGTGGTTACCGCGGTGCACGAAGTGGTGCCGCCGAAGACCGAACACAACCCGCTGGTCGACCTGGTCCCGCCGCAAGGCGTCAAGCTGACCCCGCGCCACTACGCCTACCTGAAGATTTCCGAAGGCTGCAACCACAGCTGCAGCTTCTGCATCATCCCGTCCATGCGCGGCAAGCTGGTCAGCCGGCCGGTCGGCGACGTGCTGAGCGAGGCCGAGCGCCTGGTCAAGGCCGGGGTCAAGGAACTCCTGGTGATTTCCCAGGACACCAGCGCCTACGGCGTGGACCTGAAGTACAAGACCGACTTCTGGAACGGCCAGCCGGTCAAGACCCGCATGAAGGAACTCTGCGAGGCGCTGAGCAGCATGGGCGTGTGGGTTCGCCTGCACTACGTCTACCCGTACCCCAACGTCGACGACGTGATCCCGCTGATGGCCGCCGGCAAGCTCCTGCCGTACCTCGACATCCCCTTCCAGCACGCCAGCCCGAAGGTGCTCAAGGCCATGAAGCGCCCGGCCTTCGAGGACAAGACCCTGGCCCGGATCAAGCAGTGGCGCGAGATCTGCCCGGAACTGACCATCCGCTCGACCTTCATCGTCGGCTTCCCGGGCGAAACCGAAGAAGACTTCCAGTACCTGCTCGACTGGCTGACGGAAGCCCAGCTCGACCGCGTCGGCTGCTTCCAGTACTCCCCCGTCGAAGGCGCTCCGGCCAACGAGCTGGGCCTGGAGCCGGTGCCGGACGAGGTCAAGCAGGACCGCTGGGAACGCTTCATGGCCCACCAGCAGGCGATTTCCGCCGCTCGCCTGCAGCTCAAGGTGGGCAAGGAAATCGAAGTGCTGATCGACGAAGTCGACGAACAGGGCGCGGTCGGCCGCTCCTGGGCCGACGCTCCGGAAATCGACGGCAACGTGTTCGTCGACAGCGACGAGCTGAAGCCGGGCGACAAGGTCCGCGTGCGCATCACCGATGCCGACGAGTACGACCTCTGGGCCGAGCTGGTCTGAGCCCCCCCTGAAGAGCCCCGCCCCGCGGGGCTTTTTCATCGCCAACCGCTCCGGAGAGCACGATGCTCAACAACGACGTACTACGCAGCCTGCGCTACCTGCTGGATCTTCCCGACGCACATCTGGCCGAACTGGCCGCCCGGTTCGGCGAGCAAGTCGAAGCGGACCTGCTCGAGGCTTACCTGAAGAAGGAAGACGAAGACGGCTTCCAGGCCTGCCCCGACCGCTACCTGGCGCGCTGCCTGGACGGACTGATCATCCAGCGCCGCGGTCGCGACGAGTCGCGTCCGCTACCGCCGCTGGAGCTGCCGTTGAGCAACAACATGATCCTGAAGAAGCTGCGGGTCGCCTTCGAACTCAAGGAGGAAGACCTCCATGCCATCCTCGACAGCGTCGACTTCCCGGTCTCCAAACCCGAGCTGAGCGCCCTGTTTCGCAAGCCCGGCCACAGCAACTACCGGACCTGCGGCGACCAGTTGCTGCGCAACTTCCTCAAGGGCCTGACCCTGCGCGTCCGTGGCTGAACGCGCGGAGCCACTGCTGGCGGTTCTGCTCCAGGCGCCGCCCTGCGTCGACCCCTGGTTCCTGGAGTGCCGCCAGGATCGCGCCGGCCTCACCATCCTCGTCCGCGACCTCGCCAACCAGCGCACCTGGCGCGTCGAGTTCGTCGAAGTCGAAGGCCTGCGCCAGCTCGACGCTGCCGACCTGCTGGAATTCTGGCCAGCCTGTGCGGCATCCGAGGGTTGGCTGTACCGGGTCGAGCAAGGCGGCTGGCTGGACCAGGAATGCCGTCGCGAGGGCTTCGTCGCCCGCGAGACCAAGGCCGTCGACGAGTATTTCGTCAATGGCGGCGATCGCTGCCTGAGCGTGCTGTCCTGGTCGCCACCGAAGGTTTCCCCGCTGATCTGACCGCCATGAAAAAAGCCGCCCGTGGGCGGCTTCTCGCGTGGCGCTCCGGCTACATCAGGAAGATCGTCGCCAGGCCGAGGAAGATGAAGAAACCGCCGCTGTCGGTCATCGCAGTGATCATTACGCTGGAGCCCATCGCCGGATCGCGTCCGAAACGATGCAGGGTCATCGGGATCAGCACTCCCATCATCGCCGCCAGCAGCAGGTTCAGGGTCATCGCGGCGGTCATCACCACGCCCAGTTCCCAGTTGCCGTAAAGATAGAAGGCCACCACGCCGATCACTCCTCCCCAGGCCAGGCCGTTGACCAGCGCGACGCCAAGCTCCTTGCGCAGCAGGCGGTTGCGACTGTTGCTGGTCGGCTGTACCTGGTCGAGCGCGATGGCGCGGACGATCATGGTGATGGTCTGGTTGCCGGAATTGCCACCGATGCCGGCAACGATCGGCATCAGCGCGGCCAGCGCCACCAGTTTCTCGATGGAGCCTTCGAACAGGCCGATCACCCGCGAGGCGACGAAGGCGGTGATCAGGTTGGTGGCCAGCCAGGCCCAGCGGTTGCGCACCGACTTCCAGACCGAGGCGAAGATATCTTCTTCTTCACGCAGACCGGCCATGTTGAGGACTTCGCTTTCGCTTTCCTCACGGATCAGGTCGACCATCTCGTCGATGGTCAGACGACCGATCAGCTTGCCGCCCTTGTCCACCACCGGCGCGGAAATCAGGTCGTAACGCTCGAATGCCTGGGCGGCGTCGTAGCCGTCCTCGTCCGGGTGGAAGGTCACCGGGTCGGTGGCCATGACTTCCAGCACTTGCTTGTCCGGATCGTTGACCAGCAGGCGCTTGATCGGCAGCACGCCCTTGAGCACGCCGTCGTAGTCGACCACGAACAGTTTGTCGGTATGCCCGGGCAGTTCCTTCAGGCGGCGCAGGTAGCGCAGCACCACTTCCAGGCTGACGTCCTCGCGGATGGTGACCATCTCGAAGTCCATCAGCGCGCCGACCTGGTCCTCCTCGTAGGACAGCGCCGAACGCACTCGCTCGCGCTGCTGCGCGTCGAGGCTTTCCATCAGTTCATGGACCACGTCGCGCGGCAGTTCCGGCGCCAGGTCGGCGAGTTCGTCGGCGTCCAGGTCCTTGGTCGCGGCGATGATCTCGTGGTCGTCCATGTCCGCGATCAGGGTTTCCCGGACCGCGTCGGAGACTTCGAGGAGGATGTCGCCGTCGTCCTCGGACTTGACCAGCTGCCAGACCGTAAGGCGGTCGTCCAGCGGCAGCGATTCGAGGATGTGGGCGATGTCGGCGGGGTGCAGTTCCTCCAGCTTGCGCTGGAGTTCTACGAGATTCTGCCGGTGGACGAGGTTTTCCACCCGGTCATGGTGCTGGCCTTCCTGACGATGGGTCAGGTCCTCCACCACCTTGTGGCGATGCAGCAGCTCGACCACCTGCGCTAGGCGGTCCTGCAGGCTTTCCTGCGGCTTCTTGGCTTCTACTTCGGTCATAGCGCGCTCCACCCCCAGTAGCGGAGCACGCCAAAGGGGTCAATCAGAAACGTGATTGGTCAAACGGGAAACTGTTCGAGTTTCTACTGGGTAAGTCCATGGGGGTGTTCCAAGGGCCCTCTCGGGGCAGATACGGATAATGATAACACTCCGCTTGCGTTTTGCGCGTTACAAAATGGCGGCAAGAACAAGCGCTTGCGGCACAAAGTTCATCGTCACTCGACGCCTGACTGCGACGCCGGAAATTTCACTCAGGACACTCGGCCCCGCGGAAAAAGGCAACGCGTTAGCCTGCACTCACCCTTATCCGACCCGGAGTGCCGGCCATGCGTTCCCTGTCCCTCCTTCTCCTCCTCTCGCTGGCGTCCACCTGCGAGGCCGCTGCGGTATTCCGCTGCGAAGACGCCAGCGGCCATGTCAGCTTCACCCAACTCGGTTGCCCCGCCGGGCAGGCCGGCGAGACCGTCGTGGCGGACAACCCGCCGCCGGGAGGCAGGAGCGTCACGCCGATGGCCGAGACGAAGACGAAAAAGGCGTCCATCGGCCGGAAAAACGTGCCGCTCGCGGTGATCGGAGAAAGAGAAGATCGCTGCGGAAGACGCCTGGACGAGAAGGAACGCCGCAAGGCGATCGTGGAGCAGCGGATCATGGCGGGAATGACCCGCTCCGATGTGGAGCGGGCGCTGGGCAAGCCGGACCGGGTCAGCGGGAACAATGCGGAGGTGCGTTATCAGTACAAGGCCGACAAGCGACGGGGAGCGAGAAGCGTGAGCTTCGATCAGGAGGGATGCGTGAAGGGAAAGGGAAGGTACCGGGTGGAGCGAGTCGATCCCGGGAGCTAAGGCCGGGCCGACCTCATACCGATGAAAGCAGGACCGGCATCGCCTTTAGCGTGCCGGGCAGGGTGTCGCCCTGCCCGCATGGAAAAGACGGACGACAGTCTTCAGCAGCCTACCGCCTACCCGCCGCGCACGCCTCTGGCTGGCGGTTATGGTCAGGCTCAATCCTCTTTCTGCGGTTCGCCGGGCAACAACGCGCGTGATGAACAGACCGCGATACAGGTGGAATCCCGTTTGCACGTCCACCGTTTCGGAAGCGCCTTGCAGTGAAGTCAAGGCAGCGATGCCCTTGCGCACACGGTACTCGTTCAACGCGCGGCTGCCTCCCTCCATCGGCAGCAAGGAGGGCAACGGCTCGTCAGCGGGCGCATGGTCGACAATGCTGCCGACGATGGTGATGAGCTTGTCGCCGCGCGCGCTGACGGCAGCCTCTTGCCCCGTCTCGACGACACTCCCGGCAGCCTGCGCGAGGTTTTCGGAAATCACCGCATCCAGGCGAACGATGCCGACGCGACGACTGATCAACATGACCATGGATCTCTCCTCTATGTATGGATGGCATCGCTACGATGCATCGCAACGACCTCTAGTAAGCCGTTCCACCCGTCCCCCCGGAGGCCTGCCCGGAAGCGGTGCGCTCGAGGTCGACGAGCAGCACGTGTTCGTGAGCGAGAACAAGGTCGAAACGAGCCTGTCCCAGCGCCTGGCCATCCTGCACGACGGACAGGTTTTCGATGGGCGTCAGGCGCAGCAGGCTGGCCTTCAGCACGCGCAGGCGCTCGCCGGCATTGCCTGACTGCAGCAGGCAGCGGGCATCCTGCAGGTACTGGTGCGCCTCGGGACCATGCCAGGTCAGGCGAAAGATGCTCTCGCAACTGGCCAGCAGGGACTCCTGCTCGCCACTGGCGGAAAACTCCCGCCGCACCTTGCCAAGCAGGCTCGAGGACTCCAGGCGCAAGGTCATGAAGGGGATGGCCGGCGGGGCCAGCAGTTGATCGGCATCGATGACGCTGCCGGCGGGCAGGCCGAACAACTGCCGCAACGTTTCGCGCAGGGCGGCGTGATCCAGGCGCACGGTTGCACTGGACATGGCGAACTCCTTTTTCAGGATGGATGGATGACGGACAGGCACCGACGCGGCGGATACAACCGCCGGCCAGGCCGGAGCGAAGTACGTTCGTTCAATGCAGGCGCAGGACCCGCGCCAGGTTGCCGCGCGCCTGCAACAGCAGGACCAGCAGCACCAGCAGTACCCCGAGCATCCACGGCGAGAGGTGCTCGGCACGATACAACCCGGCCACTATTCCCAGCGCCTGGCAGCCGGTGCACAACGCCAGCAGGTAGGCGCACAGGGAAACGCCGGGGCGGAAACGCGCGCCGGCGCGGCGATAGGTGATCAGGCGCATGCAGATCGCCGAGCAGACCAGCACGGTCAGGGTGGACAGCGGATCAACCATCGGACTTGCCTCCCCGGCGGCGCAACAGCCCGCGCATCCAGCTGGGCAGTTCGCCGCCACGCATCCACTCGAGCATGCCGATGCCGCCGGTCACGCAGAGGGTCGCGGCGACGAAGGCGGCCATGCCGCTGGTCTGGGTCAACCCGCGGCCGAGCGCCTCGATTCCGGCGTAATAGCCGCCGACCCAGGACACCAGCAGGTAGCCGAGGCGGGTCAGGGCGTTGTAGTCACGGGCGAACACGACAAAGAAGATGGCGCCGCCGAAGCCTCCCAGCAAGGCGTTGCCATCGATACCCGGCAGGTACATGGCCAGGCCGACGCCAGCCATTGCGCTGGCGGCGGAGGCCGCAGAGCTTGGCTCGGACATGGATGACTCCCGGAAATGCAAAGGCCCGCCGAAAAGGCGGGCCCGGAACGGCCGAAGCCCGCATCGGCGGGCTTCGGCCAGAGGAATTTCAATCGTGGAGAATTTATACCTTTATCGTCCCATAGCGTCAATATGGGAAAACCCGTTTTCATACAGAAATTTTTTTAGCGCTCGCCCACGATCCCCACCTCCGCCATCGGCTCCTCCAGCCGCTGCAAGGCCTGGCGCAGCAAAGCGACGACCCGCTCGCGCCATTCCTTGTCCCAGCGATGCAGGGTGCTCTTCGACAGCCCGCTGAGTCGCTCGATCTCGCGGATGCTCGACGGCGGACGACGGAACATGCGCATCAGCAAGGCCAGGGTTGCCCGCTGCTCGATCAGGTCGGCCCCGGGCTTCAGCCAGTCGCGCAAAGCCGCCAGGCCAAGGACGAAATCCCGCCCGCGGGCGAACTCGGCCCGCACCACCGCCAGCTCCAGTGGGTGCGCAGCCAGCTGGCGCTGGGCGAAACGCACGGTCATCACCGCCTGGGCCTGCCATTCGTGCGGACTCAAACCGCTGGGCAGGTGTTCGATGAAGCTGCGATCGAAGCGCTCGCGCAGGCCATCGATCACCATCGCCGTCGACGACTTCGGTCCCGGCTGGTGCTCGAACATCCAGTAGGCCACGGCCAGCGCCTGCTCGGTACTTTGAAACATGGTATTCCCTCCTTGGCCGGCCCACCTGGCTGGCCGCTCGCATTAGCCACCCGCAGTGGCTGTGTTGGGCCGCCGTCCTACCCGACGCGAGTAGGAAAGCGCTGAAATTATGGTAATACCCATATACGGACGCTTGCAATGCCACAGGCACACCCTTAGTCTTTCCACCTATGGAACTCAAAGATCGCATCAAGGCGGCGCGCAAGCACGCCCATCTCAGCCAGGTCCAGCTTGCCCAGGCGGTAGGCATGACCCAGACCTCCATTTCCGATCTGGAGCGCGGCAAGTCCCGCGCCACCAGCTTCGTCGCGCAGATCGCCGGCGCCTGCGGCGTCAACCCCCTGTGGCTGGCGGAAGGTCGTGGCGAGATGCTCGCCGAGCGCGGCCAGGCGAATGCAGGACCCAATGCCAGTTGGCTTGGCGCAGTAGAGTCATGGGACGACGAAACGCCCCTGGATGCCGACGAGATCGAACTGCCCTTCTACAAGGAGATCGAGCTGTCCGGCGGCAAGGGCAGCACGGTGATCCTGCAGACCGGCGGGCGCAAGCTGCGCTTCGGCAAGTACACCCTGCGCAAGAAGAACATCGATCCGGCCAGTGCCGCCTGCGTCACGGTCAGCGGCAACAGCATGGAGCCGGTGCTGCCGGACGGCAGCACGGTAGGCGTGGACACTAGCGCGCGGACGATCAAGGACGGCGACATGTACGCCTTCGACCACGACGGCCAACTGCGCGTTAAACTGCTCTACCGCCTTCCGGGCGGCGGCCTGCGCATTCGCAGCTTCAACAGTGACGAGCATCCGGACGAGCGCTACGAGCCCCAGGAAGCCGCCGAGCACATCAACGTGATCGGCCGGGTGTTCTGGTACTCGGTGCTGGTCTGACCCCTTCCCGCCCCGCCTGACGACGGGGCCGCGTTCCGGCGGAAGAAAAATCCCGGGCAAAGAAAAAGGGCCTGCATTGCTGCAGGCCCTTTCGGTATGGCGCACTCAGGAGGATTCGAACCTCCGACCGCTCGGTTCGTAGCCGAGTACTCTATCCAGCTGAGCTATGAGTGCGTGTCGGTGCTTTTTCCGGCCACCTGCCGGTAACGCTTGTTTTACCGTGAAAGACCGCAACTGTCGATCCTTCGCTCGCCGAGCCCCTGACGAGAGGAACCCTTCGAAATATGGCGCACTCAGGAGGATTCGAACCTCCGACCGCTCGGTTCGTAGCCGAGTACTCTATCCAGCTGAGCTATGAGTGCGTCGTGGGGACGCATTATAGATTGTGGATTTTATCCGTCAAGCGATTTTTTCAATCAAATCAGTAACTTAGTTACCAAGATGGCTTTCGCCGCCTGAATCAACCTCTAACACTTGAATGGCGGAGAGGGGGGGATTCGAACCCCCGACACCCTTTTGAGGTGTACTCCCTTAGCAGGGGAGCGCCTTCGGCCACTCGGCCACCTCTCCGCAACACGGGGCGCATGATACCCATCTTTACCCCGTTTGCAAAGGGAAAATTAGATAAAAATTAATGGTTTGGCTCTTGATCTTTCTCTTTCTGGATGCGCTGGTAAATTTCCTCCCGGTGTACGGCGACTTCCTTCGGCGCGTTGACGCCGATGCGCACCTGGTTCCCTTTGACACCCAGTACCGTCACGGTGACGTCGTCACCTACCATCAGGGTCTCTCCGACCCGACGAGTCAGAATCAGCATTCCTTTCTCCTCACGCGAATATTTCAGGACAACAGTCTGCAAAAAAGAAATGGCGGCGGATCCGCAGAAATCAAGAGCGCGATCCTTCACCCAGTATTGACCAGTCCCGCCGGAATGAAAGTTCCTGCCAAACGGTCAAAAACGACAAAAGGCGCGGGGTTGCCGCGCCTTTCGCCTGTCAGCGTCACTCACCCTGTCGCGCCGGCGCGTCGAGCTCGAACGCCGTGTGCAGAGCACGTACCGCCAGTTCCAGGTACTTCTCTTCGATCACCACGGAAACCTTGATTTCCGAGGTGGAGATCATCTGGATGTTGATGCTTTCCTTGGCCAGCGCTTCGAACATGCGGCTGGCCACGCCGGCGTGCGAACGCATGCCGACGCCGACGATGGAAACCTTGGCGATGTTGGTGTCGCCGATGGCTTCGCGCGCGCCGATGTTGGCGGCGGTCTGCTTGAGGATTTCCAGGGCGTTCAGGTAATCGTTGCGATGCACCGTGAAGGTGAAGTCGGTGGTGTTATCGTGCGCCACGTTCTGCACGATCATGTCGACTTCCACATTGGCGGCACTGATCGGCCCGAGGATCTTGAAGGCCACGCCGGGGGTATCGGGTACGCCACGGATGGTCAGCTTGGCTTCGTCGCGGTTGAAGGCGATGCCGGAGATGATCGGCTGTTCCATGGATTCCTCTTCATCATCGATAGTAATGAGGGTGCCCGGACCCTCCTGGAAGCTGTGCAGCACGCGCAGCGGAACGTTGTACTTGCCGGCGAACTCGACCGCCCGGATCTGCAGCACCTTGGAACCGAGGCTGGCCATTTCCAGCATTTCCTCGAAGGTGATCTTGTCCAGCCGACGGGCCTGCGGCACTACGCGCGGATCGGTGGTGTAGACGCCGTCGACGTCGGTGTAGATCTGGCATTCGTCGGCCTTCAACGCCGCCGCCAGGGCCACCCCGGTGGTATCGGAACCGCCGCGGCCCAGCGTGGTGATGTTGCCGTTGCCGTCGACGCCCTGGAAACCGGCGACCACCACTACCCTGCCGGCCTTGAGGTCGGCGCGGATGTGGGTGTCGTCGATGTGCAGGATGCGCGCCTTGGTGTGCGCGCTGTCGGTGAGGATACGCACCTGGTTGCCGGTATAGGAGACCGCCGGCACGCCGCGCTTGATCAGGGCCATGCTGAGCAGGGCGATGGTCACCTGCTCTCCGGTCGAGACCATGACGTCCAGTTCGCGCGGAACCGGCTGCTCCATGATCTGGTTGGCCAGGCCGATCAGACGGTTGGTCTCGCCGCTCATGGCGGATACCACCACGACGACGTCATCGCCCGCTTCGCGGAATTTCTTCACCTTCTCGGCCACCTGCTCGATACGCTCGACGGTGCCGACGGAGGTCCCTCCAAACTTCTGTACGATCAAAGCCATTTCAAACCGCCTGATTCCGTGAAGGGCGCCCTTTTGAACCTGCCACATTCTTTCGCTACCCGGACTGGCGGGGCGCACCGCCGGCCGGGCATCAAGGGGCGCTGGCCGCCCGGCCCCGCATCGCTCTGGCGCGGGGCCGGCATGGCATCAGAGCCCTTGCTCGACGAAGCGCTGGGCCAGGGCCAGGGCCTCGTCCAATTTCGCTGCATCGGTGCCGCCGCCCTGGGCCATATCCGGGCGTCCGCCACCTTTGCCACCAACTGCCGCCGCGGCTTGCTTCATAAGCTCGCCGGCCTTCAGTTGGCCGGTCAGGTCCTGGGTCACGCCTGCGACCAGTACGACCTTCCCGTCCAGCTCGCCGCCGAGCAGGATCACTGCGCGGCCGAGCTTGTTCTTCAACTGGTCGACCAGCGCCAACAGCGCCTTGCCGTCCAGACCATCGAGGCGCGCGGCGAGTACCTTCGCGCCCTTGATTTCCACCGCCGCCGCCGAAAGGTCGTCGCCGGCCGCGCTGGCAGCCTTGGCCTTGAGCTGTTCCAGCTCCTTCTCCAACGAGCGGTTGCGCTCCAGCAGGGCGCCGAGCTTGTCCAGCAGGTTGTCGCGGCTGCCCTTGACCAGGCTGGCGGCTTCCTTGAGCTGCTCCTCGGCACCGTTCAGGTAGGCCAGCGCCGCCGCGCCGGTGACCGCCTCGATACGGCGTACGCCGGCAGCCACGCCACCCTCGCTGGTGATCTTGAACAGGCCGATGTCGCCGGTGCGGGATACGTGGGTGCCACCGCACAGCTCGACGGAGAAATCGCCGCCCATGCTCAGTACGCGCACCTGGTCGCCGTACTTCTCGCCGAACAGCGCCATGGCGCCCTTGGCCTTGGCGGTGTCGATATCGGTTTCCTCGGTCTCGACCTCGGTGTTGCGACGGATTTCG
Source organism: Pseudomonas sp. PS1(2021) (assembly GCF_020405165.1). Lineage (NCBI taxonomy): Bacteria > Pseudomonadati > Pseudomonadota > Gammaproteobacteria > Pseudomonadales > Pseudomonadaceae > Pseudomonas > Pseudomonas sp. PS1(2021). The sequence goes on from NZ_CP084484.1 coordinate 3,775,480, forward strand.
GCGTTGACGATATCCTCCAGGGCCTTCAGTTGTTCCGCCTTGATCGCCTCGAAGTGGCTAAAGTCGAAACGCAGGCGCTGGCTGTCCACCAGCGAGCCCTTCTGTTGTACGTGGTCGCCCAGTACCTGGCGCAGCGCGGCATGCAGCAGGTGGGTCGCGGAGTGGTTGAGCGCGGTGGCCTGGCGTACCGAAGCGTCGACCTCGGCCTTGACCGCGCCGCCGACGCTCAGGTTACCCCGGGCGACCACGCCATGGTGCAGGTGCGCGCCGCCAGCCTTGGTGGTATCGCGCACGTCGAAGCGCACGCCAGCCGCCTCGAGGTAGCCACTGTCGCCGACCTGGCCGCCGGACTCGGCGTAGAACGGCGTCTGGTCGAGGACCACGACGCCCTCCTCGCCCTCCTCCAGGCGCTCGACGGCCTGGCCGTCCCTGAACAGCGCGACGATCTGCCCGGCGCCGGAGACGCCCTGATAGCCGAGGAAGCGGGTCTCGCCGTCGACCTTGACCAGGCTGTTGTAGTCCATGCCGAAGGCGCTGGAAGCGCGGGCGCGCTCGCGCTGGGCCTCCATCTCGCGCTCGAAGCCGTCCTCGTCGATGGTCAGCTCGCGCTCGCGGGCGATGTCATTGGTCAGGTCGACCGGGAAGCCATAGGTGTCGTACAGCTTGAACACCACGTTGCCGGGAATCACGCTGCCCTGCAGTTCGGCGAGGTCCTGTTCGAGGATCTTCAGGCCTTGCTCCAGGGTCTTGGCGAACTGTTCTTCCTCGGTCTTCAGCACGCGCTCGATGTGTGCCTGCTGTTGCTTCAGCTCGGGGAAGGCATCGCCCATCTCGGCGACCAGCGCTGCGACGATCTTGTGGAAGAAGGTGCCCCTGGCGCCCAGCTTGTTGCCGTGGCGGCAGGCGCGGCGGATGATCCGCCGCAAGACGTAGCCGCGACCCTCGTTGGACGGCAGTACGCCGTCGGCGATCAGGAAGCTGCAGGAACGGATGTGGTCGGCTACCACCTTCAGCGACGGCGCGTCGTCGTTGGCGCAGCCGATGGCCTCGGCGGAGGCTTTCAGCAGGTTCTGGAACAGGTCGATCTCATAGTTCGAGTGCACGTGCTGGAGTACCGCGCTGACGCGCTCCAGGCCCATGCCGGTGTCCACGCTCGGCGCCGGCAGCGGGTGCATGACGCCGTCCGCGGTGCGGTTGAACTGCATGAACACGTTGTTCCAGATCTCGATGTAGCGGTCGCCGTCCTCTTCCGGCGAACCGGGCGGGCCGCCCCAGATCTCCGGCCCATGGTCGAAGAAGATCTCGGTGCAGGGACCGCAGGGTCCGGTATCGCCCATCGCCCAGAAGTTGTCGGACGCATAGGGCGCGCCCTTGTTGTCGCCGATCCGCACCATACGCTCGGCGGGCACGCCGACTTCCTTGGTCCAGATGTCGTAGGCCTCGTCGTCGGTGGCGTAGACGGTGACCCAGAGCTTTTCCTTGGGCAGGTTCAGCCATTTCTCGCCGGTGAGGAACTCCCAGGCGTAATGGATGGCGTCGCGCTTGAAATAGTCGCCGAAGCTGAAGTTACCCAGCATTTCGAAGAAGGTGTGGTGCCGCGCGGTGTAGCCGACGTTTTCCAGGTCGTTGTGCTTGCCGCCGGCGCGCACGCATTTCTGGCTGGTGGTCGCACGGGTGTAGGCGCGCTTTTCCAGGCCGAGGAAGCAGTCCTTGAACTGGTTCATGCCCGCGTTGGTGAACAGCAGGGTCGGATCGTTCGCCGGGATCAGCGAACTGGAAGCGACACGGGTGTGTCCCTTCTCTTCGAAGAAGCGGAGGAAGGCTTCACGGATTTCAGCGCTTTTCATAGGTTCTTCCACGGAAAATTGGCGGCCACGAATCGCCGGCAAAGGGCCGCATTATATCGGCCCTTGGGCAAGGTTGTAGTGTATTTGCGCGATAGTTATTGCCTATTGCCGACCTTTTCGCTTATGAGCGACGAAAGGCCGCGAAGGCATCCAGTACTTGTCCTATGGACTCGGCGGAAACGTCCAGGTGGGTGACCAGGCGCAAACGCGCCGCCGCGCTGATCCGCACCCCGCGCTCGGCGAGGAAGTCGCGCAGCGCGACCGCCCGCTCGCCGACATCGACGTAGACCATGTTGGTCTGCACCGGCTCCACCGCATAGCCCAGTTCGCGCAGCCCGTCGCCCAGGCGCGCGGCGTTGGCGTGGTCGTCGGCCAGGCGTGCCACCTGGTGGTCGAGGGCGTACAGTCCGGCAGCCGCCAACAGGCCGGCCTGGCGCATCCCGCCGCCGACCATCTTGCGCCAGCGGCGGGCCTTGCCGATCAGTTCGACGCTGCCGCAAAGCACCGAGCCCACCGGCGCACCGAGGCCCTTGGACAGGCACACCGACACCGAGTCGAAGTGTCGGGTGATCTCGCTGGCGTCTACGCCCAGCTTCACCGCCGCGTTGTACAGGCGCGCGCCATCCAGGTGCAGGGCCAGGCCACGCGCGCGAGTGAAGGCGCGCGCCGCGGCCAGGTAGTCGAGCGGCAGCACCTTGCCCTGCATGGTGTTTTCCAGGGCCAGCAGGCGGGTCCTGGCGAAGTGGAAATCGTCGGCCTTGATCGCCGCCGCGACCTTGTCCAGGTGGAGCGATCCGTCGGCCTCGCCGTCGATCGGCTGCGGCTGGATCGAGCCCAGCACCGCGGCACCGCCGCCCTCGTATTTGTAGGTATGCGCCTGCTGGCCGACGATGTATTCGTCGCCGCGCTCGCAGTGGGCCATCAATCCGAGCAGGTTGCTCATGGTCCCGGTCGGTACGAAGAGCGCCGCGGCGAAGCCCAGGCGCGCCGCCAGTTCGGCCTCCAGGCGGTTGACCGTGGGGTCCTCGCCATAGACGTCGTCGCCCAGTTCGGCCGCGGCCATGGCTTCGCGCATGCCGGCGGTGGGCTGGGTGACGGTGTCGCTGCGCAGGTCGATGACAGGCACGGAGGGCTCCTCGGTTCGGCGGAAAAGCCCGATCCTACGGCGCTCTACCGACAGCCACAAGGGAAGTCGGGAAATCTTCCCGGCCGCAACGGAAACGGAGCGCCGAAGCGCTCCGTCATGATCGAGAGGGAAGGCCGATACGCCTCAGAGCTTGGCCGGCACCACCAGGATTCCGGCACGCAGGCCGTTCTTCACCCGTGGATTGGGGAAGATGATGCGCGCGCCGACCTCGTCCACCACCCAGCGCGTGCCGCCGATATCCTCGGCCAACAGGTAGCCCGGCGAGAGTTCGGTGAAGTTGGCCACGTCGTCGTCGAGGTGCAGGCGGAAGTGGTCGCTGTGCTTGATCACCTCGCGCGACACGCTGAACAGCTTGAGGCCGTCGAGCCGGGAGCCGTCCGGCTGTTCCTCGCTGCCGTCGATCAGCAGCTCCAGGCTCCGCTCCAGGCGCTCCAGGTTGACCTCCTGGTTCTCTCCGAACGGACGTGCCTTGCCCAGTTCCAGGGTAAAGGCCTCGGCGCCGAGCTGGCCGTAGGTGTAGGCGCTGAAGGTGATGCCCGGCTTGTTCTGCAACAGCACCGCCTCGATGCCGGCGTCGCGCAGGCGGGCCAGTTCGCTGCGGGAATGCTGGCGGCCCTCGGCCCAGGGGTAGAGGGCGAACTGCTCGATCTTCGAGCCGCGGATCGCGGTATGCAGGTCGTAGTGCAGGTGGACTCGCTCGGTCTTGCTGAAGAACACCTGGGCCAGGCGCTCCAGCTCGGCGGCACGGAAGGCCTCGTTGCCACTGCCCTCCTCGTGGCGACCGTTGAACAGGCGGTTCATGTCCTGTTCGACGTAGCGCTCGCCGCGGCGGATGGCTTCGGGGTTGCCGAACAGGAAGAGGACCCTGGCGGCAGGCTTGAGGGTGCCAGCGGCGACCTTGCGGATCAGCCGTTCGAGCAGTTCGATGGGCGCGGTCTCGTTGCCGTGGATACCGGCCGAGAGCAACAGGTCGACGCCGTTATCGCGGGCGCCGATCGGCGTGACTTCCAGCGCGCCCTCGGCCAGCCAGTGCAGGCGGGTGCCGTCGGCGGTGAGCTGGATCTTCTCGGTCGGCTCGCGGCCGGCCAGGGTCAAGTCGAGCAGTTTGCCGAGGGCGAGCATGGGATGTCCTCAGTCAGTGGGTGTGGTCGCAGCCGCAGTCGGGGCCGTGCTCGTGGTCGTCGCCCTCTTCGATCGGCTCCATCTCCAGTTGCAGGCTGACCAGGTTGGTCGCCATCGGCCGCAGCAACAGGTTGGTGTATTCGGTATCGCCGTCTTCGACGTCGACGCCGATCAGCAACTGGCCGTTGCCGGCTTGCTGGACCCACACTTCCTTGCCCTGCCAGACCACGGCGAAACGGGTGCAGGAAGTTTCCAGCTGGGTGCCGTCGGTATCTTCGAGGATCAGTTGCAGGCTATCGGACATGGTGGCGAGGCTCTCAATCGAGTTGGAAGGAATAAACCGAGCCCAGTTTAAGGATCTGCGTCAGTTCATCCAATGCCGTCCGGCACTCCAGCAGCAGTTGCGGGTCGGCCAGGTCGGTCTCGCTCAGGCGGTCGCGGTAGTGCCGGTCGACCCAGGCTACCAGCGTGTCGTACAGGCCGGCGCTCATGATCACCCCCGGATTCACCGCCGCCAGCTCCCGTTCCTGCAGCGCCACGCGCAAGCGCAGGCAAGCCGGACCGCCGCCGTTCTGCATGCTCTGCTTGAGGTCGAAGACCTTCACTTCGCGGATCGGACCGTCGTCGCCGGTGAGCTGGTCCAGGTAGTTCCAGACCCGCGGGTTGTTCCGACACTCCTCCGGTACCACCAGCAGCATCGAACCGTCGGCCTTCGACAGCAGTTGGCTGTTGAACAGGTAGGACTTCACCGCGTCCTCCACCGCGACCTGGTCGCGCGGCACGCAGATGGCGCGGAAGCGGCCGCCGCGGCGGCCCAGCTTGTCGTGCAGTTCGGCAAGGACCTTCTCGGTATCGAGGAAGGCGTCCTCGTGATGGAACAGCACCTCGCCATTGCCCACCGAGATCACATCGTTGTGGAACACGCCCTGGTCGATCACCGCCGGGTTCTGTTGAGCGTAGACCACTCCGGCCTCGCTCAGCCCGTGCAGACGCGCGACGGCCTGGCAGGCTTCCAGGGTCTGGCGCGCCGGATAGCGTTGCGGCGCCGGGAAGCGACTGTCGAAGGCGCTGCGACCGAAGACGAAGAACTCCACGCCGGCATCGCCATAGTCCTTGCAGAAGCGCGTGTGGTTGGCCGCGCCTTCGTCGCCGAACTGGCTCACTGCCGGCAGCGCCGCGTGATGGGCGAAATGCCGCTCGTCGTTGAACATCGCCGCCAGCACGCGGCTGGTGGTGGGATGCTCGATGGATCGGTGGAACTTGCAGTTCAGGTTGGCCGCGGTGAAATGCACGCGGCCGTCGGCGGTGTCGGCACTCGGGCTGACCGTGGCGGCATTGGCGGTCCACATGCTCGACGCCGAGCTGCAGGCGGCGAGGAGAGGCATCGCTTCCTTCGCCGCACGGCGGATCACCTCCTCGTCGCTGCCGGAGAAGCCCAGGCTACGCAGCGCAGCGGTATCCGGGCGGGCTTGCGGAGCGAGTACCCCCTGCTTGAAACCCATCTCCATCAGCGCCTTCATCTTCGCCAGGCCCTGCTTCGCCGCTTCCTTCGGGTTGGACACCGCCTGGCTGTTGCTTTGCGAAGCGACATTGCCGTAGGACAGGCCGCCGTAGTTGTGGGTCGGGCCGACCAGGCCGTCGAAATTCACTTCATGGGCATTCATAGGCTGATCCCGGGAGTCAGGGTGGCAGGAAGGGACACGCTGGGGCTTTCCAGCGAGGCGACCGGATAGGCGCAGTAATCGGCGGCGTAGTAGGCGCTCGGCCGGTGGTTGCCGGACGCGCCGATACCGCCGAACGGCGCGCTGCTGGCGGCGCCGGTGAGCTGCTTGTTCCAGTTGACGATGCCGGCGCGGCTTTCCACGAGGAACTGCTCGAAACGCTCGCGGGAATCCGACAGCAACCCGGCGGCCAGGCCGTACTGGGTGGCGTTGGCTTCACGGATCGCCGCAGCGAAATCGGAGTAGCGGATCACTTGCAACAGCGGCCCGAAGAACTCTTCGTCCGGTCGCTCGGCCACCGCGCTGACGTCGAGGATGCCCGGGGTCAGCAGGGCGGCGCCGTCGATCGGCTGGGTCATCGCCAGCAGCGGCTGTGCGCCCTTGCCGATCAAATGCTCCTGGGCCTTGAGCAGGTGCTCGGCGGCGCTCAGCGAAATCACCGCGCCCATGAACGGCGCCGGCTGTTCGTCGAAGCGACCGACCCGCAGGGTAGCGCTGACCGCCACCAGGCGCGCCAGCAGTGCGTCGCCCCAGGCGCCCTGCGGCACCAGCAGGCGGCGGGCGCAGGTGCAACGCTGGCCTGCGGAGATGAAGGCGGACTGGATGATGGTGTAGACGGCGGCGTCGAGGTCGGCGACCTCCTCCACCACCAGCGGGTTGTTGCCGCCCATCTCCAGCGCCAGGATTTTCTGCGGCTGGCCGCCAAACTGGCTGTGCAGCAGATTGCCGGTGCGACTGGACCCGGTGAAGAACAGACCGTCGAGCCCACGGTGGGCGGCCAGCGCGACGCCGGTTTCGCGACCGCCCTGGACCAGGTTGAGCACGCCGGCCGGCAGGCCGGCCTGGATCCAGGCCTTGAGCGTCAGCTCGGCGACCTTCGGGGTCAGCTCGCTGGGCTTGAACACCACGCAGTTACCGGCCAGCAGCGCCGGGACGATATGCCCGTTGGGCAGGTGGCCGGGGAAATTGTAGGGACCGAATACCGCCACCACGCCATGCGGCTTGTGCCGTAGCACGGCGGTAGCGTCGGCCAGCGGACCGGATTTCTCGCCAGTGCGCTCGCGGAACGCCTGCACCGAGATCGCCACCTTGTTGACCATGCTGGTCACTTCGGTGGCCGACTCCCACAGCGGCTTGCCGGTTTCCTCGCCGATCACTCGGGCCAGCTCGTCGGCGCGGGACTTGAGGGTCGCAGCGAAGCGCTCGAGCAACTCGATGCGCTGCTCCAGCGGGCGCCGCGCCCAGGCCGGGAAGGCCTCGCGGGCGGCGCGCACGGCAGCGTCGACCTGGGTGGCGTCAGCGCCGCGCCCGGACCAGATCACGCCCTGGCCAACCGGGTCGAGGGACTCCAGGGTCTCGCCCTGGCCCGCCAGCCACTGGCCGGCAATGTAATGGGTACTCATCATCGACTCCTCGGGCGCCCTCGCCGGGACGCCTCCATCAGGCTTTCAACCGCGCTTCTGCGCCGACAGCGGCACCGCGCGTACCGAGGCGCCGGCCGACAGGCGCAGGCGCTTGGCAGTCAGCGGATCGACCACCAGGGTGCCGGCGGCGGCTCGCGCCGGCGCGGCGGTGATGCGACAGTCTTCGCGCTTGCGGTTGTGGATCAGGTAGGGCTCGGCGTCGTCGCCGGGAGTGCCCACCGCCAGCACCAGGTTCTGGCTCTCGGCGATGGCGCGGATCTTGTCGGTCTCGGCCTCGATCGCCGGGCCGGCGTCGAAGATGTCGACGTAGCCCTGGTAGCTGAAGCCCTCGGCCTTGAGCATGGCCAGCGCCGGCTCGGTGTTCGGATGGACGCGGCCGATCACCCCGCGCGCCTCCTCGGAGAGGAAGCAGGTATAGAGCGGGAACTTCGGCATCAGCTCGGCGATGAAGGCCTTGTTGCCGACCCCGGTGAGGTAGTCGGCCTGGGAGAATTCCATCTTGAAGAAGTGCCGGCCGAGGCTTTCCCAGAATGGCGAACGCCCCTCCTCGTCGGACATGCCGCGCATCTCGGCGATCAGCTTGTCGCCGAACAGGTGGCGGAATTCGGCGATGAACAGGAAGCGCGCGCGCGACAGCAGCTTGCCGTTGAGGCCGCTGCGGTGGTCGGCGTGGAGGAACAGCGAGCACAGCTCGGAATTGCCGGTCAGGTCGTTGGCCAGGAACAGCGTGGGGATCTCGCGATGGATGTTGAGTTCCTGCGAGGCGCTCACGGTGAGGCCGACCCGGTAGTTGTACCAGGGTTCGCGAAGCCCCACCGCTCCGGCGATGGCGGAGATGCCGACGACCTTGCCGGCGTCGTCCTCGAGGACGAACAGGTAGTCGGCGTCGCCGCGTTCGGCCTCGCCGCGGAAGGCCTTCTCGGCCCAGCTGACGCGATGCTGCAGGCGCTGCTCGTTGGCCGGCAGGGTGGTCAGGCCGGTGCCGGTGCTACGCGCCAGCTCGATCAGGGCCGGCAGGTCGGCGCTGGTAACAGGACGTACGATCATGACTGGCTCCTTCAGACCGCGACCAGGCGCACGCTGGCGCCTTCGCCGACGCCCAGGGCCTCGGCGGCTTCAACACTCAGGGCCACCGGCTTGCCGGGCGCCCAGTCCAGGTCCAGCACGACCGCGCGGAAGTCCTGCAACTGGCCGTTGGTGACCAGGTATGGACGCCCGCTCTTCGGCGCCTCGCCGATCTTCACCGGAACCACCCGGCTCTGGGCGATCGAGCGAATCCCCGAGGTACGCGCGTGCAGGGTCGGGCCGCCATCGAAGATGTCGATGTAGTTGTCGGTCTCGAAGCCTTCGCGCATCAGGATATCGAAGGTGATCTGCGCTCGCGGGTGGACCTGGCCCATGGACTCCTGGGCGGCATCCGGCAACAGTGGCACATAGATCGGATAGTGCGGCATCAGTTCGGCGAGGAAGGTGCGGCTCTTCAGCCCGGAGAGCTTTTCCGCCTCGATGTAGTTCAGGTCGAAGAAGTTGCGCCCGACCGCGTTCCAGAACGGCGATTCGCCCTGCTCGTCGCTGTAGCCGACGATCTCCACCACCACCGCGTCGGCGAAGCGCTCCGGATGGCTGGCCATGAACAGCAGGCGACCGCGCGAGTTGAGTTCGGCGTAGACGCTCTGCACCAGGTCGCGCTGTACGTAGAAACTGGTCAGCAGGCTGTTGCCGGTAAGGTCGTGGCACAGCGAGAGGACATGGATCTTGTTGTGGATCGACAGCGAGCGCGAGGCGTGCACGAAGGTTTCATTGCGGAAGCTGTAGAACGGTTCCGAGAACCCGGCCGAGGCGACGATCGCCGAGCAGCCGACCAGCTCGCCGCTGGCGCTGTCCTCGAGGACGAAGAAATAGCTTTCCTCGCCGTTGTAGCTCACCTCCGCGGCGAACGAGGCCTCGGAAGCGAGGATCTTGTCGCGCAGGCGTTCGGCGTCATCCGGCAAGGACGTGACGCCTACCGGGCTGTCCGCCGCCAGACGCTGCACCTGTGGCAGGTCGGCCGCTTGGGCGGGGCGCATCACCAACATGGCGTCACTCCTTTCTCAGACAACGATGATTGCCGCATCCATGCGCGGGACCGCGGCACCTTCCTGTGCCACGGTTTCGAACGTCCAGCAGGGAAGATCCCGCGCCACGCACGGCGGCACGGTTCCCGGCTCCGGCGCGGGCCGCTCCGGGATGTCGCATCGGGTGCCCCGGCCTGCGCCGGGGCCCCGTGGGTTCGCTCAGCCGCGGACCAGCTTGGCCACGGCGCGCTCGAAGCGCTCCAGGCCTTCGTCGATCTCGGCGTCGTCGATCACCAGGCTCGGCGCGAAGCGCACCACGTCCGGGCTGGCCTGGAGCACCATGACCGCCTCTTTCTCGGCGGCGTTGAGCACATCCCTGGCCTTGCCCTTCCACTCGTCGGTCAGCGCCGCGCCGATCAGCAGGCCCATGCCGCGGATCTCGTCGAAGATGCCGTACTCCTGGCCGATCTTCTGCAGGCGGGACTTGAAGCGCTCATGCTTGGCCTTCACGCCATCCAGCACTTCCGGGGTATTGATCACGTCCAGCGCCGCCTCGGCCACCGCCGAGGCCAGCGGGTTGCCGCCGTAGGTGGTGCCGTGGGTGCCGACCGAAAGGTGCTTGGCGATCTCGCCGGTGGTCAGCATCGCACCGATAGGGAAGCCGCCGCCCAGGCTCTTGGCACTGGAGAGGATGTCCGGGACCACGCCGTAGTGCATGTAGGCGAACAGCTCGCCGACCCGGCCCATGCCGCTCTGGACCTCGTCGAAGACCAGCAGCGCGTTGTGCTCGTCGCACAGCTTGCGCGCCCCTTCCAGGTAGGCCTGCTGCGCCGGCAGCACGCCGCCCTCGCCCTGGATCGGTTCCAGCACCACGGCGCAGGTCTTGTCGGAGATCGCCGCCGTCAGCGCTTCCAGGTCGTTGTAGGGAACGTGGGTGATACCCTCGAACTTGGGCCCGAAGCCATCGGAATACTTCGGCTGGCCGCCGACGTTGACGGTGAACAGGGTGCGCCCGTGGAAGCTGTTGCTGGCGGCGATGATCTCGTACTTCTGCGGGCCGTAGACATCGTTGGCGTAGCGGCGAGCCAGCTTGAAGGCCGCCTCGTTGGCCTCGGCGCCGGAGTTGGCGAGGAACACCCGCTCGGCGAAGGTGGCGTCCACCAGCTTGCGCGCCAGGCGCAGGGCCGGCTCGTTGGTGAAGACGTTGGAAACGTGCCAGATGCGCTGGGCCTGCTCGGTGAGCGCCTTGACCAGCGCCGGATGCGCGTGGCCCAGGGAGGTCACGGCGATGCCGCCGGCGAAATCGATCAGTTCGCGGCCGCTCTGGTCCCAGACGCGCGATCCCTCGCCTCGCACCGGGATGAAGGCGGCGGGGGCGTAGTTGGGGACCATATACCGGTCGAAATCGGCACGTTCTACCTGCGCATGGGGAGCGGACATCGGTGTTTCTCCTGCCTGAAGGCGGCTATCGATGAAAGGATTGTAGGGATTGGGACCGGGCCGGCATTGCCGCCATGCGACAACTTGTTATAGCGCCAACCCGGGAATTTCCGCGGCTTTCGGAAATGCGACAGAAAGCATCGGGAAGGCGCAGTGTAAACGCGCGATGCACTCGGGTGCATACTTCTTCTACGCCGCCCCGCGGGCGGGAACAGCAGGGAAACAAGCCATGCCCATCGAGGGAATCGACTACCGTCTCGTCTTCGCCTCCGACGTCAATCCGCGCGACGGCCTCGGCCTGGAGTGCTGGCGCGGCGAACAGCCGCTGTTCGAGGTCTTTCGCGACGACGTCGGCCGGCGTTTCGTGGTCAACCTGTTCGCCAGCGACGTTCCGCTGGAACTGCTGGAGGCGATCATTCCGACGGCCCGTCGCGAACTCGGCGACTTCCCGAGGCGATCCGCCTCCCGGGGCGTCGCAAAGCCCGGCTGAAACCGCCGCGCCGTTGGCGATCAGCCGCGTTCGACGGGAGTGAAGGTCGTCTCGAAGGCGCTGCCGCCGCGCCGCTGGTTGCGGTCCTCGCGCGGAGTGACGCCGAAGAAGTTGCGGTAGGCGCTGGAGAAATGCGGCCCGGAAGAGAAACCGCAGGACAGGCCGATCTGGATGATCGACTTGCTGGTCTGCATCAGCATCTGCCGCGCGCGGTTCAGGCGCAGCTCCAGGTAGTACTGGCTGGGTACGCGGTTCAGGTATTGCTTGAAGATCCGTTCCAACTGGCGCCGCGAAACACACACATGCTGGGCGATCTCGTCGGTGGTCAGTGGCTCCTCGATATTGGCTTCCATCAGCAGTACCGCCTGGGTCAGCTTCGGATGGCTGGAGCCGAGGCGATTCTTCAGCGGGATGCGCTGGCGCTCGTTGCCTTCGCGAATGCGCTCCACCACCAGCTCTTCCGAGACCGCGCCGGCCAGTTCAGCGCCATGGTCGCGGGACAGCAGCGCCAGCAGCAGGTCGAGTACCGCCATGCCGCCGCAGGCGGTCATGCGGTCGCGATCCCACTCGAACAGGTGATTGGTGGCGATGACCTTGGGGAAGCGCTCGGTGAAGTCGTCGTGCCAACGCCAGTGCACCGCGGCGCGATAGCCGTCGAGCAGGCCGAGCTGGGCCAGCGGGTAGATGCCGGCGGACAGCGCGCCGATCGCCGCTCCCGAACGCGCCAGTTGCTTGAGCGCCAGGCCCAGCGCTGGCGACACCGCCGCCGGCGCCTCGTCGGCGACCAGGAACAGCCGCGAGCATTGCTCCAGCCTGCCGTTCCAGGCCGTTCCCGGCAGGCGCCAGCCCTCCTCTTCGGCCGGCGCTTCGGCGAGCAGGAACAGCGGCTCGTAGAGCGCCTCGGGGTGCAACCGCCGGGCCGCCCGCAGGGCTTCCTCGGCAAGCGATAGCGTCAGCGCGCGGGTGGCGGGCCAGAGGAGGAAACCGATGCGTTGGGGTTGGGCAGTCATGGGAGCAGCTTAGCCGGCCTCTGCGATGAATGTTACTTGAGGCTGCCGGAGAGGAACTGCTTGAGGCGGTCCGACTGCGGGTTGGCGAGGACTTCCTTCGGGCAGCCGTGTTCCTCGACCAGGCCCTTGTGCAGGAACACCAACTGGTTCGACACCTCGCGGGCGAAACCCATCTCGTGGGTCACCACCACCATGGTGCGGCCTTCCTGGGCCAGGTCCTGCATGACCTTCAGCACTTCGCCCACCAGTTCGGGGTCGAGCGCCGAGGTCGGCTCGTCGAACAGCATCACTTCCGGCTCCACCGCCAGCGCCCGGGCGATCGCCACGCGCTGCTGCTCGCCGCCGCTCATGTGCGCCGGGTAGGCGTCCTTGCGGTGTGCCACGCCGACCTTGGCCAGGTAGTGCTCGGCCTTCTCGATGGCTTCCTTCTTCGACACGCCGAGCACATGCACGGGCGCCTCGATGACGTTCTCCAGGGCGCTCATGTGCGACCACAGGTTGAAATGCTGGAACACCATCGACAGGCGCGAGCGCATGCGCTGCAACTGGCGGGAGTCGGCGGCCTTCAGCGCGCCGTCGCGGCCGGGCACCAGCTTCAGCTCCTCGCCGTTGAGCAGGATCTTGCCGGCGTGCGGCTGTTCCAGCAGGTTTATGCAGCGCAGAAAGGTGCTCTTGCCGGAACCGCTCGAGCCGATGATGCTGATCACGTCGCCCGCTTTCGCCGCCAGCGAGACGCCCTTGAGCACCTCGTGGCTACCGTAGCGCTTGTGCAGGTCTTGGACTTCCAGTTTGTACATGTGTGTGTTCTCGGCTAATCAGTCGCTGAGCAAGCGTCCCTGACGGATCGGTTGACGACCGGCCACCTTGGCCAGCCAGAGTCCCGGCTGCGCGTAGCGCATCCGTTCGATGGCGAAAAGCACGCCGGAAACCCCGGCGCACACGGTGCTGGCACGGTCGGCCAGGGGATCGATGACCTGGAACAGCGGTTCGCCCGCCTCCACCCATTCGCCCGGCCGGCGCAGGAAACTCACCACGCCGGTATGCGGGGCGTGGACGTATTCGGTGCCCTCGAAGGGCAAGCCTTCGCAGCAGGCTTCGGGCGCCGCCGGCCATTCGCCCTCGACGAAGCCCTGCTCGGCGAGGAAGGCCAGGATCGCCGCGGCGTTGGCCTCGGCCTGCTGCACGGTGGTGTCGGCCTGGCCGCCGAGTTCGACGGTGGTCGCCAGGCAGGCCAGCGGCAGCTCGGCGCGCGGATACAGGCGCGACAGGCGCAGCCACGGCACCGAGCAGGCCTCGTCGAAGGAACCGCCGCCGGACTCCTCGGCGAGCAGCCCGACGGCGGCGCCCAGGCGTGCGGCCAGGGAGGCGAAGGCGGGCCATTGCTGCGGCAGGGTATAGAGATGGATGGCGGCCTCGAAGTCGCAATGCAGGTCGAGCACCAGGTCGGCGTCGCAGGCGTGGCGATACAGCAGGCGCTGCATGCCCTCCAGTTCCGAGGTCGCCGGCGGCAGGGCGTCCAGCGCCGCGCGCAGGGCCTGGCGGACCAGCGCGACATTGGCCGCCGGATCGCTGCCGAGACGCTCGCCGACGCTGTCGATCACCGCGTCCAGCAGGTCGGGGAAATCGCGATTGAAGTTGCGCCCGCTGCTCATTTCGAAGCGCCCCTGGTGCAGCGCCTGGATCATCTGCCCGAGACCGACCGGATTGGCCACCGGCACCAGCTCGACGGTGCCGCGCAGGCGGCCTTCCGCCTCCAGCAGGCGCAACCGCTGCTTCAGCTCCCAGGCGGTGCGCATGCCCGGCAACTCGTCGGCGTGCAGGCTGGACTGGATGTAGACCTTGCGCGCGCCGCAGCCGAAGCGGAACACGCTCAGGCGCTTCTCGCTTCCCAGGGTGCTCCACGGCAGCAGGTGGTCGATACGCTCCATGCGGTCCTCCGGATCAGGATTTGCGCGGCGCCAGGTAGGCCAGCCAGCGGCGCTCGGCAAGCTTGAACAGGCGCACCAGGATGAAGGTCAGGCACAGGTAGAACAGGCCAGCGGTGATGAACGCCTCGAACGGCAGGTAGTACTGCGAGTAGACGGTCCGCGCGGCGCCGGTGATGTCCACCAGGGTGACGATGGACGCCAGGCTGGTGGTCTGCAGCATCATGATCACTTCGTTGCTGTACTGCGGCAGGGCGCGCCGCAGTGCCGACGGCAGGAGGATGCGGCGGTACATCTTCAGGCGCGACATGCCCATCGCCTTGGCCGCCTCGATCTCGCCATGGGGCGTGGCCTTCAGGCTGCCGGCGAGGATCTCGGCGGTATAGGCGCTGGTGTTGATGGCGAACGCCAGGCAGGCGCAGAAGGAGGCGTTCGACAACCAGGGCCACAGCGCGCTCTCGCGCACCGCGTCGAACTGCGCCAGGCCGTAGTAGATCAGGAACAGCTGGACCAGCATCGGCGTGCCGCGGATCACGTAGGTATAGAGCCAGGCCGGGAAGTTCACCAGCGGCTGCTTGGAGACCCGCATCAGCGCTAGCGGCACCGCCAGCAGCAGGCCGATCAGCAGGGAGATCGAGAGCAGCTTGAGGGTGACCAGCAGGCCGTCGAAATAGAGCGGAAGGCTGTCCCAGATGACGGAGAAATCGAAGATCACGATAGGGCCCCTTGACTCACAGTTCCGCGGTTTTCACGCCGACCGAATAGCGGCGTTCGAGCAGGCGCAGCAACAGCAGCGACACGCTGGTCACCAGCAGGTACAGGCCGGCCACGGCGAGGTAGTAGGTGAACGGCTCGCGGGTCGCATCGGAGGCCTGCTTGGCCTTGAACATCATGTCCTGCAGGCCGACCACGGAAATCAGCGCGGTGGCCTTGACCAGCACCAGCCAGTTGTTGGTGAAGCCGGGGATCGCCAGGCGGATCATCTGCGGCACCTGGATGCGGAAGAACACCTGGCGGTGGCTCATGCCGTAGGCGTAGCCGGCCTCGCCCTGCCCCTTGGGAATCGCCATGAAGGCGCCGCGGAAGGTCTCCGAGAGATAGGCGCCGAAGATGAAGCCGAGGGTGCCGACGCCGGACACGAAGGGATTCAGGTCGATGTAGTCGTCGTAGCCGAGTTGCGGGGCGACCCAGTTCAGCAGGCCCTGGCCGCCGTAGAAGATCAGCAGGATCAGCACCAGGTCGGGGATGCCGCGCACTACCGTGGCGTACAGGTCGCCGCACCAGGCCAGCCAGCGCACCGGCGACAGGCGGAAGGCCGCGCCCAGCAGGCCGAGGACGATGGCCAGGAGCATGGAAAGCAGGGCCAGCTGGAGAGTCAGCCAGGCGCCATCGACGATGGTCGCACCGTAGCCAGTGATCATCAAAACGGTACCTCTATGCAGCTAATGCAGCGCTAAAGCAGTGGCGTCCACTCAATAAAAAAGTGGCACAAACAGCGCGAGGCGTCGCGGACGTTTGTGCCACCTCTGACGGATAGCGTCAGTTCGAACCGTAGACGTCGAAGCTGAAGTACTTGTCCTGGATCTGCTTGTACTTGCCGTTGGCGCGCAGCGCGTCGATGGCCGCGTTGAACTTGCCGGCCAGCTCGCTATCGCCCTTGCGCACGGCGATGCCGACGCCTTCGCCGAAGTACTTGGCATCGGTCAGTTGCGGACCGACGAAGGCGTAGCCCTTGCCGGCATCGGTCTTGAGGAAGCCATCTTCGAGGTTCACCGAATCGGCGACCACCGCGTCGAGGCGACCGGCCACCAGGTCCATGTTGGCTTCCTGCTGGGAGTTGTAGCGCACCACTTCGACGCCGGCCGGGGTCAGTTCGGCGGAGGCGTAGCGGTCGGCGGTACTGCCACGCAGCACGCCGGCCTTCTTGCCCTTCAGGTCGGCCTTGGGATCGTTGAGGCTGGCGCCTTCCTTCATCACGAAGCGCGCCGGGGTGTTGTAGTACTTGTTGGTGAAGTCGACCGAACGCTTGCGCTCGTCGGTGATGGTCATCGACGAGAGGATCGCATCGATCTTGCGCACCTTGAGTGCCGGGATCAGGCCGTCGAACTCCTGCTCGACCCACTTGCACTGCACCTTCATCTCTTCGCAGAGGGCATTGCCGATATCCACGTCGAAGCCTGCCAACTGGCCGTCCGGGGTCTTCAGCGAGAACGGCGGGTAGGCCGCCTCGATGCCGATGCGCACCGGCTTGTCGGCGGCGAAAGTGGGCAGGGAGAGCACGGACAGCGCCAGGGCGCCGAGAAGTGCGAGCTTCTTCATCTGGAACTCCTTCGAAGGGGATGGCATCGATTGGCAGGAGAAATAGAACCTTGCCCAGGCTGCCGACGGATATGCGTGATCACCGGCTCTTGCGCATGGCGCCTTCTCGTGGACAGGGCGCCAGCTGGGGTGAGCGGCATTCTAGCGACAGGCCGAAAGTGGTTATTTCTTCAATGCGACAACTAATTATAAAAGCACCGAAGAGGGCATTCGGCGATATTGACAGGCAGCGACATTTGTGCCCGGAAAGCGCGAAGTGTAATCAATGAGTAAAGCAAATCTCAAGCCATAAATTGCCAATTCCTTCTCCTTCAATGGCTTGGCCGCTACGACTCGCCTCGACTGCTACCCCGTGTCGCACCTTGCTGTGCGTGGCGTTTCCTCTCGCCCCAATTATGCGCAGGCGCGCATCACCGAAGTGTTACCGCCGCCCCATTCCCGGCGCGAGCCCATTCGAAACGCCCTCCTCCTCGGCCCGCGCCAAATGAAAGACCCCGCGCGGCTCGCACCGCGCGGGGTCGTTTCGGATCAGGCGGAAGTCAGGCGGCCTGCATCGAGCGATGGGTCTCGATCAGGTGCTGGACCACGCCCGGGTCGGCAAGGGTGGAGATGTCGCCGAGGGTGTCGTACTCGGCCGCGGCGATCTTGCGCAGGATGCGCCGCATGATCTTGCCCGAACGGGTCTTCGGCAGTCCCGGCGCCCACTGGATCACATCCGGCGTGGCGATCGGACCGATCTCGCGGCGAACCCATTGCTTCAGCTCCTGGCGCAGCGCCTCGCTCGGCTCGACCCCGGAGTTGAGGGTGACGTAGACATAGATGCCCTGCCCCTTGATGTCGTGCTGCATGCCGACCACCGCCGCCTCGGCGACCTTCGGGTGGGCGACCATCGCGCTTTCCACCTCGGCGGTGCCCATGCGGTGGCCGGAGACGTTGAGCACGTCGTCGACCCGCCCGGTGATCCAGTAGTAGCCGTCCTCGTCGCGGCGCGCGCCGTCGCCGGTGAAGTACATGCCCTTGAAGGTCTTGAAGTAGGTGTCGACGAAGCGGTCATGGTCGCCGAACAGGGTCCGCGCCTGGCCCGGCCAGGAGTCGAGGATCACCAGGTTGCCCTCGGCGGCGCCCTCGATCAGGTTGCCGAGGTTGTCCACCAGCGCCGGGACCACGCCGAAGAACGGCTTGGCCGCGGAGCCCGGCTTCATCGCATGGGCGCCCGGCAACGGGGTCATCAGGCAGGCGCCGGTCTCGGTCTGCCACCAGGTGTCGACGATCGGGCAGCGCGACTGGCCGACGGTCTCGTAGTACCACTGCCACGCTTCCGGGTTGATCGGCTCGCCCACCGAACCGAGCAGACGCAGGCTGGAACCGTCGGCACCGGCCACCGCCGCCTTGCCTTCAGCCATCATCGCGCGGATCGCGGTCGGCGCGGTGTAGAGGATGTTGACCTTGTGCTTGTCGATGATTTTCGCCACGCGGGTCACGTCGGGGTAGTTCGGCACGCCCTCGAACAGAATGGTGGTGGCGCCGTTGGCCAACGGGCCATAGACGATGTAGGTGTGGCCGGTGACCCAGCCGATGTCGGCGGTGCACCAGTAGAC
Source organism: Pseudomonas sp. PS1(2021) (assembly GCF_020405165.1). Lineage (NCBI taxonomy): Bacteria > Pseudomonadati > Pseudomonadota > Gammaproteobacteria > Pseudomonadales > Pseudomonadaceae > Pseudomonas > Pseudomonas sp. PS1(2021). Next base: position 3,793,577 of record NZ_CP084484.1, read on the forward strand.
TTCGCCCGGACGGTAGTCGAAGACCCGCTCGTGGGTCAGCGAGGCGTACACCAGGTAGCCGCCGGTGGTATGCAGCACGCCCTTCGGCTTGCCGGTGGAGCCGGAGGTGTAGAGGATGAACAGCGGGTCCTCGGCGCCCATTTCCTTGGGTGCGCAAGTGCTGCCGGCAACCTTCATCAGGTCGTCGTACCAGACGTCGCGGTGCTGGTTCCACTTGATCTCCGCACCGGTACGCTTGCAGACGATGATCTTCTGCACGCTGGAGGTTTCCGGGTTGGTCAGGGCGTCGTCGACATTGGCCTTCAGCGGAGTGCGCTTGCCGCCGCGCACGCCTTCGTCGGCGGTGATCACCACCTTCGACTTGCAATCGATGATGCGTCCTGCCAGGGCCTCGGGGGAGAAGCCGCCGAAGACCACCGAGTGGATCGCGCCGATGCGGGTGCAGGCGAGCATGGCGACCACGGCCTCGGGGATCATCGGCATGTAGATGGTCACTACGTCGCCGCGGTGCACGTCCTGCCCGCGCAGGGCGTTGGCGAACTTGCAGACCTGCTCGTGGAGCTGGCGGTAGGTGATTTCCTGGTGGTCGGCGGGATCGTCGCCTTCCCAGATGATCGCCACCTGGTCGCCGCGTTCGGCGAGGTGACGGTCGAGGCAGTTGTGCGACACGTTGAGGGTGCCGTCGGCGAACCACTTGATGTCCACGTGATGGTCGTCGAAGGAGGTCTGCTTGACCTTCTCGAACGGCTTGATCCAGTCGATCCGCTGGGCCTGCTCGCGCCAGAAGCCGTCGGGGTTGACGACGGACTGCTGGTACATCGTCTTGTAGGTGGCTTCGTCGGTGAAGGTCCGTGCCACCGCTTCCGGGTGCACGGGGTACAGGGATGCCGCAGACATGGCTTTAACCTCGGTACGTGAGTGTTGTTTTTGTTGTGCCCAGTTGTAGCGAGCGCACACCCCACGAACCATACGACCATGGTCTTACCACTGCGCGACAGCGCCGATAGTAGCTATAAGCCGCGCCGATCGTAGCCTTGCGCCAGCGGCGGAGCGCGTCCCGCGCCCCGCCGCCGCGACCTCAGCTCATGCCCAGCAGGCCCGGCAGCCACAGCGAGATCAACGGCACGTAGGTCACCAGGATCAGGAACAGCAGCAGGATCATCAGCCACGGCAGCGCCGCGCGGATGGTCGCCCCCAGCGGCATGCCGGTGACCGCCGAAGTGACGAACAGGTTGAGGCCGACCGGCGGGTGTACCAGGCCGATCTCCATGTTCACCACCATGACGATGCCCAGGTGGATCGGGTCGATGCCCAGCTTCATGGCGATGGGGAAGAAGATCGGCGCCAGGATCAGCACGATCGCCGAGGGCTCCATGAAGCTGCCGGCGACCAGCAGCACCACGTTGACCATCAGCAGGAAGCCGATCGGGGTCAGGCCTTCCTGCACCACCCATTCGGTGATCTGCTGGGGGATCTGCTCGGTGGTCAACACGTGGGCGAAGAGCATGGCATTGGCGATGATGAACATCAGCATGATGCTCAGCCGCCCCGACTCCAGCAGCACCTTGGGACAGTCGCGCAGGCGCATGTCCTTGTACACAAACAGCGCGACGAAGGCCGAATACACCGCCGCCACCGCCGCCGCCTCGGTGGGGGTGAACAGCCCGGAATAGATGCCGCCGAGGATGATCACCAGCAGCAACAGGCCCCAGCCTGCACGGCGTGCGGCGGCCAGCCACTCGCGGAAGCTGGCGCGCGGCTGCGCCGGCAGCTTCTTGACCCGCGCGACGATGTAGATCACCACCATCAGGATCACCCCGAGCAACAACCCCGGAACCACCCCGGCGACGAACAGCTTGCCCACCGAGGTCTCGGTGGCGGCGGCGTAGACCACCATCACGATCGATGGCGGGATGAGGATGCCCAGGGTCCCGGCATTGCAGATGATCCCCGCGCCGAAGGCGCGCGGATAGCCGGAGCGGACCATGCCGGCCACGGCGATCGAGCCGACCGCCGCCACTGTCGCCGGCGACGAACCGGACAGCGCGGCGAACAGCATGCAGGCAAGCACCGCAGCGATCGCCAGGCCGCCGCGGATATGCCCGACGCAGGCATTGGCGAAGTCGATCAGGCGCCGCGCCACGCCACCGGTGGTCATGAACGCGCCGGAGAGCAGGAAGAACGGGATCGCCAGCAGGGTGTAGGCCTCGGAGGTCTCGAACAGCTTGATCGCCAGCGAGCGCACCGAATCCGGGCTGAACAGCAGGATCGTCAGGGCGCCGGACAGCCCCAGGGAGATGGCGATGGGCACGCCGATGAACATGAACAGGAACAGCAGCAGGAACAGGATCAGCACGGTCATGGACGGTTCTCCCCGGCCTCTTCGCCGGCCAGTTTGGAGGCCTCGGCGGCCTCGTCGGCGAGGCCCAGCCCGAGCTGGCGACCGCGCAACAGGTTGACGAGGATTTCCAGGTAGCGCAGCAGCACCAGGCCGAAGCCGACCGGCACCACCACCGCGATGTAGGCCTGGAGGATGCCGAAGTGGTCGAGGTCCTCGGCGCCGATGCCGGCGACGAACAGGGTCTTCACCCAGTCGTAGCTGGCGACCATGAACAGCCCGGCGTAGCCCAGGCAGCAGAGGCAGGCGAGTATCCCGATCAGGCGCTGCAAGGGACGCGGCGCCAGGCGCACCAGGGCATCCACCCCGAGGTGGCCGGCGGTGCGTACGCCGTAGGCGATGCCGAGGAAGATCAGCCAGCCGAACAGCGCCTTGGTCAGCGCGTTGCTCCAGGACATATCCTGGGCTACCCCGAGGATCGCGTCGCCCATCGAGTACAGCGGAGCCCGCAGTGTCGGCAGGCGGTCGCCGAGGTCGTAGAACAGGGTGAAGACGTTGGTCATCACCACATAGAGGAAGGTCACCAGCGTCATCGCCGCCAGCAGGAAGGCGATAGCGCCCTCCTCGAAGCGGTTCCAGACGCGCACGAGTCGATTCATCGCAGCGTTCTCCACAATGCCCCGCCCGGCCGGGCGGGGCCGGACGGGTCAATCGGGACGGTTGGAAGCTTCGGCGGCCTGGAGCAGATCGGCACCGACATTGCCGCGGAATTTCTGCCATACCGGCTGCATCGCCTGGCGCCAGTCGGCGCGCTGCCGCGGGCTCAGGGTATGGATCTCGCTGGCGCCACTGGCGAGGATGCGCTGGCGGGCGTCGCGGTTGAGGCGCTCGGCCTCGAGGTTCACCTGCACGGTGACCTCGTCCATGATCCGCTGCAGTTCTTCGCGGATGTCCGCCGGAAGGCCATTCCAGAACTTCGCGTTGGTGATCACCATGTAGTCCACCAGGCCGTGGTTGGACTCGGTGAAATACTTCTGTACCTCGTTGACCTTCTGGCTCTCGTAGTTCGACCAGGTGTTCTCGGTGCCATTCACCACGCCGGTCTGCAAGCCCTGGTAGACCTCGGCGAAGGACATCTTCCGGGAGATCGCGCGGAGCTGGCGGAACTGCTCGTTGAGCACGTCGGACGCCTGCACGCGGAATTTCAGCCCGCGCGCGTCTTCCGGCTCCAGCAACGGGCGATTGGCGGAGAGCTGCTTCATCCCGTTGTGCCAGTAGGCCAGGCCGAGGATGCCCTTGCCCTGCATGCTGGTCAGCAAGGCGCGCCCCTGCGGGCTGCGCTGGAAGCGGTCGACCGCCTGGATGTCGTCGAAGAGGAACGGCAGGTCGAAGATCTGCACCTTGCGCGTGTACTGCTCGAACTTGGCCAGGGACGGCGCCAGCATCTGCACGTCGCCCAGCAGCAGCGCCTCCATTTCCTTGCCGTCGCCGAACAGCGACGAGTTGGGATAGACGTCTACCTCGACCCGGCCGCCCAGGCGCTGTTCGACGAGTTTCTTGAACAGCAGCGCGCCCTGGCCTTTGGGCGTGTTTTCCGCGACCACGTGGGAGAACTTGATGACGATCGGCTGCGCGGCATTCGCCAGGCAGGAGCCACCGATCGCCAGGGCGCACAACAGCGCCCGTACCATCGTCTTGAACATTTCGTGACCTCAGATTGTTGTTGTGCTTTCGAGGTATCGACGAGCCTGACGCAGCCGGCGCGTTCGGAGAGTTCGCCATTGCTCAAGCCCGCGTTCGCGTCTGTCGAACGCGTTCAGCCGCCCTCCCCGGCCCGCTCCAGCAGGCGTCGCGCGCGTCCCAGCACCGGCGCGTCGACCATCTCGCCGTCGACCACGAAGACGCCGGCACCGGAGGCGCCGGCCTCTGCCACCCGACGCGCCCACTCCAGTTCCGCGGGACTCGGCATCAATGTCTGGTGGATCGGCTCGACCTGGCTCGGATGGATGCACAGCAACCCGCCGAAGCCCATGTCGCGAGCGAAGCGCACTGCCTCGACCAGTCCGGCACGGTTCTGGATCGCCGGATAGACGCCGTCCAGCGGCGGCGCCAGGCCTGCCAGGCGCGTTTGCAGGAGCAGTGCGTAACGGGCGTGACCGAGAATCTGTTCGGCTGCGTTGCTGCCGCTGTTGAGATCGAGGTCCAGGGCCAGGTCGAGGCTGCCGAAGGACAGCCGCTCGACCCCCGCGGCGGCGGCGATCTCGCCCAGCGCGGCAAGGCCGCGGGCACTCTCGACGATGGGCCAGACCGGCTTGCCGCTGGCCACGGCGGCGTGGCGCACCTGGGCGGCGCTCTCCACTTTCGGCAGGAGCAGGCCGATCACTCCGGCGTGGTCGCGGCACAGCGCCAGGTCGTCGGCATGCCCGGGATGCTCCGCCGCGTTGATCCGCACCAGCACCCGGGCTTCCGGCGTATCGACGAGGAAACGCCGGAGATTGGCCCGCGCCTCGACCTTCAGCCCCTCCTCCACCGCATCCTCGAGGTCGACGATGACCCGGTCGGCGCCGCTGGCAAGGGCCTTGGGGATCCGCTCCGGGCGGGTCGCCGGGACGAACAGCGCGCTGCGCACGATCTGTCGGTTCATGTCCGCCTCCTCATACCGTTCCGGTCGCGCGCAGGCGCTGGATATCGGCCGCGGTACAGCCCAGTTCGGCAAGCAGCGCGTCGCTGTCGCCGCCCAGCGCCGGCACCGCATCCATGCGCGGAACGAAGGCGCTGCTGCTGGCCGGCGGCAACAACGCCGGCAGGCGCCCGGCCGGGCTGTCGATGGAGGTCCAGCGTTGCCGCGCCTGTAACTGCGGGTGCGCCCAGACCCCGGCCATGTCGTTGACGTGGGCGTTGGCGATCTGCGCCTGTTCCAGGCGCGCCACCACCTCGGCGGCCGGCAAGGCGGCGAAGGCTTCGACGATCAGCGCACGCAGCTCTTCGCGGTTGGCCGAGCGCTTGAAGTTCGCCGAGAAGCGTTCGTCGTCGGCCAGCTCCGGGCGGCGCAGGACCTTGTCGCAGAAGGCCCGCCACTCGCGCTCGTTCTGCAGGCCGAGCATCACTGTGCCGCCGTCGCCGGCGGGGAATGGCCCATAGGGGTAGATGGTCGAGTGCGAAGCGCCGGCGCGCGGCGGCGGCGGCGCGTCCTGGTAGGCGTAGTACATCGGGTAGCCCATCCACTCCACCAGGCTCTCCAGCATCGACACGTCGATGCGGCTGCCCTCGCCGGTGCGCTCGCGCAGCAGCAGGGCCGAAAGGATGCTGCTGTAGGCGTACATGCCGGCGGCGATATCGGCGATCGAACAGCCGGCCTTGGCCATCTCGTTCGGCCCGGCGCCGCCGGTCACCGAAAGGAAGCCGCCCTCGCTCTGGATCAGCAGGTCGTAGGCCTTCTTCTTCTCGTAGGGACCGCCTTCGCCGTAGCCGGAGATATCGCAGACGATCAGTCGCGGGAAGCGCTCGCGCAACGCCTCGTAGGACAGGCCCAGGCGCGCGGCGGCGCCCGGCGCGAGGTTCTGCACCAGCACGTCGGCGCCGGCCAGCAGCTTCTCCAGCAACGGCAGCGCCTCGGCCTGCTTGAGATCGAGGCTGAGGCTCTGCTTGGAACGATTGGTCCAGACGAAGTGCGACGACAGGCCGTTGACCCGCTCGTCGTAACCGCGGGCGAAATCGCCGACGCCGGGGCGTTCGATCTTGATCACCCGCGCGCCGAGATCGGCCAGTTGGCGGGTGCAGAACGGCGCGGCGATGGCGTGCTCCAGGCTGACCACGGTGATGCCGTCGAGCGGGCGCGGTCGGTGGGATTGTGTCATGGGTCGGACTCCCTGCCCTCGTCCGTCGAAGACGAGGTGCGGCTGGTTCGGTTGATCAGATCAGCGGCGCTACGGAAGGCGCCTGGCGCAGGCCCCAGGCGCGCTGGATGAGGATTTCCGCCTCGGCGTCGGTGGCCGCGCCGGAGAACGCCAGCAGGCGGCGGAACTTATCGGCCAGTTCGTCGCGGCTGAGGGTATTGCCGGGATCGCCCTTGGGTTCGTCGATGGCGGCGGTATGGCGCCGCCCCTGGCGATCGAGCACTTCGACCCGCCCGAGCCAGCGCTGCGGATAGGCGGCGTCGACCTCCGGGTCCAGGCGCATCTCGACCCGCTCGCGGAACGCTGCGACCCGCGGGTCGCTCAGCGCATGCCGATGGAACTCGCCGAGGCCGGCCTTGCCGTACACGGCGATCAGGCCCAGCACGGTGCCCATGGAGAACTTCGCCTGGTGCACGGTCTGCGGCTCGACCACCCGGCCGAGCACGTCGATGGCGCCCTGGTGGACCCGCGCGGTGACCGCGGCGATCTGCGAGTGATCGAGCCCTTCGCGCTGCATCAGCGCCAGCAGCGCGTCGGCCGCGGGATGGGTATGGCGGCACGAGGCGTGGAACTTGAACGAGGTTTCCAGCAACGCCCAGCGGCTGCCGAGGCGATCCACCAGGCGCTCGGGGTCGGCGTCGCTGGACATCCCGGCGGCCATCCCCTGCTCGCCTTCGAGGATGTGTCGCGCGCCGCTCAGGCCGTCGGCGGTGAGATAGGCGGCGAGCAGCCCGTCGGCGGCGGCCTTGGCGGTATGCAACTGCTTGGAATCGGCGGCGTCGCGGAGGAACTCCCAGAGCCCGGCGGCCTGGGTTCCGGCGCTGCCGAGCAGGTCGACGAAGCGCTCGCGGTCGAAGTCCATCAGCTTGCCCACCGCCACTGCCGCGGCGAGGGTGCCGACCGTGGCAGTGGTATGGAACACCCGGTAGTGGGAACGGCCGAGGAATTCGCCGATGCGGATGCCGGCCTCGTAGCCGGCCACCGCCGCGAGGATCAGCTCGGCGCCGCTGCGGCCGAGGTCCTGGGCCGCGGCCAGGGCAGCAGGGAAGACCACCGCCGCGGGGTGCAGCACCGAGCTGTTGTGCAGGTCGTCCTGCTCCACCACGTGGGAAGCCGCGCCGTTCACCAGGGCGGCGAAATACGGCGAGCTGCGCCGCCGGCTGGGCAGGATCTGCGCGCTACCGTCGGCCGGGCCCATGCGTTCGGCGTAGCGCTCGAACAATGGGATCGGATGCTGGCCCTTGCCGGCCAGCGCCGAGCCGAGCCAGTCGAGGAACAATTCTTCCATCCGCGCCAACACCGCCGGCGGCAGGTCCTGGTAGCGCAGGCCGGCGAGAAAGCCGGCGAGTTGCTGGGTGTAGTCGGTCATGACCAACGCTCTCTTGTAGTTGTCCCGAGGCACGCGGCCTACAGCGGGTTGCTCAGTTCGATCAGGTTCAGGTCGGGGTCGCGCAGGTACAGCGAGAGGATCGGCCCGCCGGCGCCGGTGCGCTGCACCGGGCCCTCGAGGATTTCCACGGCCTGCTGGCGCAGTTGCTCGGCCACCGCCTCGAGTGGCGTGGCGACGATGAAACAGAGGTCGGCGGACCCTGGCGTAGGTCGCTCGGCCTTGGGTTCGAATTCGCCCCCGGCCTGGTGCAGGTTGATCTTCTGCGCACCGAAGGCGAGGGCCTTGCGACCCGCGCCGAAGGTAACGGCGCGCATGCCCAGCACGCGTGTGTAGAAATCGATGCTGGCGTCGATGTCGCGGACGGTGAGCACCAGGTGGTCGAGACGGTCGATCTGCATGGGCGGCTCCCGCTTCAGAACGAGCGCGGCAGTTCGAGCAGGTGCTCGGCCACGTAGGACAGGATCAGGTTGGTGGAGATCGGCGCCACCTGGTACAGGCGGGTCTCGCGGAACTTGCGCTCGACGTCGTACTCGCAGGCGAAGCCGAAGCCGCCGTGGGTCTGCAGGCAGGCGTTGGCCGCCTCCCAGGAAGCTTTCGCCGCCAGGTACTTGGCCATGTTCGCGCTGGCCCCGGCGTTGAGCCCGGCGTCGTACTCCTGGCAGGCGCGCCAGCGCATCAGGTCGGCGGCCTCCACTTCGATGTGCGCCTCGGCGATGGGGAACTGCACGCCCTGGTTCTGCCCTATCGGCCGGCCGAAGACCACGCGGTCGCGGGCATAGTGGCTGGCCTTGTCGATGAACCAGCGGCCGTCGCCGATGCATTCGGCGGCGATCAGGGTGCGCTCGGCATTGAGGCCGTCGAGGATGTAGCGGAAGCCCTTGCCTTCCTCGCCGATCAGGCTATCGGCGGGGATCTCCAGGTTGTCGAAGAACAGCTCGTTGGTCTCGTGGTTGACCATGTTGGCGATCGGCTGCACGGTCAGGCCCTTGCCGATGGCCTCGCGCAGGTCGACGAGGAAGATCGACATGCCTTCGGACTTGCGCTTCACCTCGGCCAGCGGCGTGGTGCGCGCCAGCAGGATCATCAGGTCGGAGTGCTGGATCCGCGAGATCCACACCTTCTGCCCGTTGATCACATAGCGGTCGCCCTTGCGCACGGCGGTGGTCTTGATCTTGGTGGTATCGGTGCCGGTGGTCGGCTCGGTCACCCCCATCGACTGCAGGCGCAGCTCGCCGCTGGCCAGCTTCGGCAGGTAGAAGCGCTTCTGCGCCTCGCTGCCGTTACGCAGCAACGTGAACATGTTGTACATCTGCCCGTGCACGGTGCCGGAGTTGCCGCCGCAGCGGTTGACTTCCTCCAGGATCACCGAGGCCTCGGCCAGGCCCAGACCGGAACCGCCGTACTCCTCCGGGATCATCGCCGAGAGCCAGCCGGCGTCGGTCAGGGCCTTGACGAAGGCCTCGGGAAAACCGCGCTGCTCATCGATGCGGCGCCAGTAGGCGGCGTCGAATTCGGCGCAGAGGGCACGTACGCCCTCGCGGATCGCGTTCAGCTCTTCGCTGTTCGGATTCATCGGTGACTCCTCGATTCTTGTCGTTGGATGGGCGCTGGGGCCCTTTCAGTCGAATTCCACGTCGCCGCGCTGGGCCAGGCCGGCGCCATTGCCGACCCATACCTCGGCCTTGCCGGCAGCGAGCAGGCGGCCGCCGACCTCGAACGGCTCGGGACAGATCAGCGGGCGCAGGCCGCGATAGGCGAAGCGACGCAGGCGCGCCTGCGGATTGGCCCGGCAGAACGCGCGCAGGGCCAGGGTGGCGATCAGCGGACCGTGCACCACCAGGCCCGGATAGCCTTCGGCATCGGTGACATAGGGCCAGTCGTAGTGAATGCGGTGGCCGTTGAAAGTCACCGCCGAGTAGCGGAACAGCAACACCGGATCGGGCTCCAGCGCCTCGCGCCAGTCGCCCTCGGGCAAGGCCTCGGTACCGCCGAGCTTGGGCGGGGTCGGTTCGCGGTAGACGATGTCGTGCTCTTCGCTCAGCGCCAGTTGGCCGTCCTGGCGGTAGTCGTGGCGCAGGGTGACGAACAGCAGCGCGCCGCTGCGACCGTGCTTCTCCTCGACCCGGAGGATGGTCGAGGTGCGGCTGGCCTCGCCGCCGACCCGCAGCGGCTGGTGGAACTCCAGGCGCCCGCCGGCCCACATGCGGTTGCGATCGTCCGCCGGCGGCAGGAAACCGCCGCGCGCCGGGTGGCCGTCGACGCCGAGGCCGGCGGCCTCCACCGGGTCCTGGAAGAACGCCCAGTGCCAGAGCGGCGGCAGCGCTTCGCCGTGGGCCGGGGTCGGCTCGCCGAAGGTGGCGGCGATGCGCTTGACCAGGTTGCGGCTCAATTGATCGTGGGTTTCTTCCTGGCGACCGATCCAGGGGGCGAAAGCGGACTCACTCATGCGTGGCTTCCCATGACCTAGGGGGTGATGGGAGGAGAATGATAGGATGCTAGCGTTTTGAGAATTTGCAATTACGCAATGGCGCGTTCGGATTTGCCGAACGCCATGGAGTGCCCATGCATTTCGATCTCGCCGACCTGCGCCTGTTCATCCATATCGCCGAGTCGCCCAGCCTGACCCAGGGCGCGCGCCGCGCCTTCCTTTCCCCGGCCGCCGCCAGCGCGCGGGTCAAGGCGCTCGAAGGCCAGCTTGGCAGCCGCCTGCTGTATCGCGACAGCCGCGGCGTCGAACTGACCCCGGCGGGCCAGCGCCTGCTACAGCACGCGCGGCTGATCATGCGCCAGGTGGAATACCTGAAGAGCGAGTTCACCGAGTACGGCAGCGACGCCGCCGGGCATATCCGCATCTTCGCCAATACCACCGCGGTCACCGAATTCCTTCCGGAAATCCTCGCCGGCTTCCTCGCCGCTCGTCCCGGGGTCACCGTCGACCTGCAGGAACGCCTCAGCCGCGACATTGTCCGCGGCGTGCTGGACGGCTCCACCGACCTCGGCATCATCGCCGGGCCGGTGGCGGCCACCGGCCTGCAGGTCCTGCATTTCAGCACCGACCGCCTGGTGATGGCGGTGCCCCAGGGCCATCCGCTGGCCGGACAGGCCAGGGTACGCCTGCGCGACACCCTGCAGTTCCAGCATATCGGCCTGCCCGAGGGCACCACCCTGCACGCCTTCCTGTACGAACGGGTGGAGCAGATGGGCGAGCAGCTATCGCTGCGCATCCAGGTCTCCAGCTTCGAGGCGATCTGCCGGATGATCGAGGGCGGCGTCGGCATCGGCGTGATCCCGCAGTCCGCCGCGCGCCGCCACAGCCGGACGATGAAGCTGGCGACCATCGAACTCGACGAGCCCTGGGCGATCCGCGAGCGCAGCCTGCTGGTACGCGACCTGGAAGCACTGCCGAGTTGCCTGCGGGCGTTGATCGAGGAGTTGCAGAGGGTGGGAGACAGCCTGTAGGGCGGATAACGCCCCTGGCGTTATCCGCGGGGCTCCGGAGAATCGGCGGACAACCGCCAGGCGGTTATCCGCCCTACGACTCCCGACAAGCCGGGGTGCGATCGTCGCGAAGGGCGCCGCCCACCACTCCCGCTCAGTTCGCCAACCCACCGCTCTCCGCCAGGCTGCGCTCGTCCGCGGCGAGCATCGCCGGCATGTGCTCGCGGAGGAACTCGACCCAGGTGCGGATCTTCGCATCCAGGTACTGCCGCGAGGGGTAGAGGGCGTAGACGTTGAGATGGAACAGGCTATAGCGCGGCAACACCCGCACCAGGCTGCCGTCCTTCAGGCCGTTGACCGCCGCGTACACCGGCAGCGCGCCGATACCCATGCCGGAGACCACCGCCTCGGTCATGGCGTCGGCGGTGTTGACCTGGAAATGCGTCTGGTTGATGCAGGCCAGTTCCTGGCCGTCGGGCCCGTCGAACAGCCAGCGGTCCAGCGACATCACCGAGTTCACCAGGCGCAGGCAACGGTGCGCGGACAGCTCCGCCGGCAGCTTGGGGAAGCCATGCGCGGCAATGTAGCCCGGCGAGGCGCATAGGATGCTGTAGGTCTGGCCGATGCACTTGGAGACGAAACCGGAGTCCGGCAGCTCGGGGGCGATCACCACGGAAATGTCGTAGCCCTCGTCGAGAATGTCGGTGATCCGGTTGGCCAGGGTCAGGTCGAAGCCAACCTCCGGGTAGGTCTCGCAATATTGCGAGATGGCCTTGATCAGGTAGTGCTGGCCGATGCCGGTCATCGCGTGGACCTTCAGCGTGCCCGACGGCCGCGCATGGGCGTCGCCCGCCTCGGCCTCGGCCTCCTCGATGTAGGCGAGTATCTGCTGGGCGCGCATCAGGTAGCGCTGCCCGGCTTCGGTCAGCGCGATGCGCCGGGTGGTGCGATGCAGCAGGCGGGTCTGCAGGTGGGCCTCCAGCTTGGCCACCGCACGGGAGACATAGGCGGTCGTCAGGTCCAGGCGCTGGGCGGCGGCAGTGAAACTGCCGGTCTCCGCGACGCTGACGAACGCGCGCATATTGAACAGGATATCCATCACGGCCCTCTAGGCTCTGACGCTTATGGCGCGTCTCTTTTCCACGCAACCCGGAGGACACCCCAAGGCGGCGCAGATTCTGTCACGAGTCAACCCACCTATTATTGCCTTTTGTGACAAAAATTTTTCACCTATCCGAGCTCTTATCCGCAAGCGCGGGCGCTCCTAGAATTCCCAGCCGTTTCGGCCTCCCCTCGCCGTCGTTCAGGATTCGCAGCAGTGCCCCGCGCCACCCGGAAAGGTCTCCCCCTGGTTCCACCGGCTCCCCTCGCGTTCTTTCCCAGCCCCGACGAATTGCGCCGCGCCCTGCTCGAATGGGCGCGTAGCGACGGCGTCGCCTGGGTCTTCGTGTTCAAGGCCCTGCTCACCGCCAGCCTCGCCCTGTGGCTGGCCTATCGCCTGGAGCTGCCGCAGCCGAGCACGGTGCTGGTGACGGTCTTCATCGTCATGCAGACGCAGAGCGGGCAGGTCCTGGCCAAGAGCTTCTACCGCATCGTCGGAACCCTGATCGGCCTCAGCGTGATGGTCACTCTGATCGCCCTGTTCGCCCAGGAGCGCGTGCTGTTCCTCGCCTGCCTGGCGCTCTGGGTCGGCCTGTGCACCGCCGGCGCCGCGCGCTACCGCGATTTCCGCGGCTACGCCTGCGTACTCGCCGGCTACACCGCGACCATGATCGGGATTCCAGCCACCGCGCACCCGGAAGGCGCCTTCATGGCGGCGCTGTGGCGGGTCCTGGAAATATCCCTGGGCATCCTCTGCACCGGTACCGTCAGCGCCATCTTCCTGCCGCAGACCAGCGGCGCCGCCCTGCGCAACACACTCTACGGGCGCTTCCGCGACTTCGCCGGTTTCGCCGCCGAAGGCCTGCAGGGCAGCCTCGACGGCGAGCGCTTCGGCGAGCTCAGCGCGCGCTTCGTCGCCCAGTCCGTGGGCCTGGAAAACCTGCGCAGCGCCACTACTTTCGAAGATCCGCACATGCGCCTGCGCAGCGGCCGGCTGATTCGCCTGAACAACGAATTCATGGTCATGACCAGTCGCTTCCACGGCCTCCACCGCCTGCTCGAACGCCTGCGCGGGCGCGGGGCGCAGAATGTCCTGGAGGTCCTGGCGCCCTGCCTGGCGGAGCTTGCCGGGCTGCTCGCGCCGATTCGCGAACGGACGCCCACCGACGCCGACGCCGCGCGCCTGGCCGAACGCATCGAGGCCTACAAGCCGGAACTGATGCAGAACATCCGCCAGGCCCGCCAGCGCCTGGTGGAGCAGCGCCCCGGCGAGAACGACCTGCTGGATTTCAACACCGCTGCCGAACTGGCCTTCCGTTTCACCGACGACCTGCACAACTACGCCCTGACCCACGCTTCCCTGGCCGAACACCACCATGCCCGCGAGCAATGGAAGGAAAGCTTCGTCGCCCGCGCCAACCCGGTCGCCGCGCTGGTCGCCGGAGCGCGCAGCGCGCTGATGATCGGCCTGCTCGGCACGTTCTGGATTCAGACCTCCTGGCCCCACGGCGGCACCTTCGCCCTCACCGCGGTACTGATCTCGGCGCTCTCCTCGACCTCGCCGAATCCCGGCCGGTTGTCGCTGCAACTCACCCTCGGGACCCTCGCCGGGGCCTGCATCGGGCTGTTCGTGCTGCTCTACCTGCTACCCCACGTGGACGGTTTCCCGATGCTGCTCTGCTGCCTGCTGCCGGTCTTCGCGGTCGGCGCCCTGCTGCTCTGGCGGCCGCAGTGGAACGGCTACGGCGTCGGCCTACTGGTGTGGTTCTGCTTCGCCTCGCTGCCGGCCAACATGGCGCGCTACGACGCCCTGGCCTTCTTCAACGAATACCTGGCACTACTCTTGTCGATGGTCCTCGCCACGGTCGCCGCCATGGTGATCCTGCCGCCGAACCGGCCGTGGATGTGGAAGCGCCTGGAGCACGACCTGCGCGAGCGGGTGGTGTTCGCCATCAGCGGCAAGAGCAAGGGCCTGGTCTCCGGTTTCGAAAGCGGCACCCGCGACCTGCTGAACCAGGCCTACACCTTCTCCGCCGGCCGCCCGGACGTGCAACGCCGGTTGCTGGGCTGGATGTTCCTGGTGCTGGAGGTCGGCCAGGCGATCATTGAGCTGCGCCTCGAACAGCAACGCCTGCCCCAAGAGCCCTGCTACGCCGAACGCACCGCCTGGCGCCGGGCGATCCGCCTGATGGGCCGGGCGCTGATCCGGCTGTTCCTGCAACCCGGGCCGAGCAACCGCCAGCGCGCCCTGCACGCGGTGAACCAGGCGATCATGGCGGTACGGGCGGCGCCGGAGCCGCGCGCACCGCAGTTCGATACCTCGCCGCTGCGACGGGTGCTCAGCTACCTGCACTTCATTCGCAGCGCCCTGCTCGACCCGCAATCGCCCCTGGGCCAGGAAAGAAACCCGTGAGCCGGTCGCAAAGCCGCGGCGCAGAAGGCCACAGGGATATTGTTACCGATCCGTACAAGGTTCTTGTCTTGACTGAGTCTATATGTCGCAGCCTATCCCAACTTACAATAAACCCAACAGCCGAAGTTAACTCCCGTTGAACTTCGACTCCGCAACTTGATTGCAGACTTACTTACCCAGCCTTGTTTATCGAGTTGCCCCGGTGACCTGTCCGCCTGTCTTCCGACGGCAGATCGTACCCACTCAGAAACTACTCAGGTAAATAGTAATGAAGGCTTTCGCCCTGATGGCCCTGTTCGCCTGCTCGCCGCTGGTGATGGCGGCTGGCGCCCAGGATCAACCTGCCAGCCAGCAGGAAAACGCTGTTGAAGAATATGCCTATGGCATGCAACTGGATGTGGCTCGCGTTATATCTTCAACCGACACTTCCAATGCCTGCGGCATCGTTCCCGCACGCATGACCTACGAAGATTCGAACGGCCAGAAACATACCGTCGAATATCAGGTCTGGGGCAACGGCTGCACTGGCGGCTAAACTCTGCTCGACCTCCGAAGGATCGCGCCACGAGGGGCAGCTCGCCCATCCGGCGCGATCATTGTGTACTCGGCGGCGACAATCCCGCCCCTCGGCGAACATCCTGGCCGTCTTCCCCACGCCTCATCGTGCTGCCGCCCTTTCACAAGGGCCGACGCCTCCACCGTTTCTTTCCCAGCCTGCAACAAACCGGCAAGCATGCCGCTCAGCCCTCGCCTTGCCCCACGCCATGCTGGCGCAGCTTGTTCGCCGCCGTGGTATGCGAAACGCCGAGGCGCTTGCCCAACTGGCGGCTGCTCGGATGTTCGCGGAACAGGCGCTCCAGCACCGCCTTCTCGAAGCGCCCGACGATGGCGTCGAGGTCTCCTTCCAGGGAAAAATCCCCCAGCGGCTGCGGCGCGCCGTAGTCCGGCAGGCGGATGTGCTCGGCCTTGACCGTTCCCCCTTCGCACAGCGAAACCGCCTGGAACAGCACGTTTTCCAATTGCCGCACGTTGCCCGGCCAGTGGTAGCGTTCGAGACGTTCCAGCGCCTGCGCGGAAAGCTTCGGCAGGCCGCAGCCGATCTGCCGGCTGGCCTGGTCGAGGAAATGCTCGGCGAGCGGCGCCAGGCCATCCAGGCACTCGCGCAACGGCGGGATGTGCAGCGAGAGCACATTGAGACGGTGATAGAGGTCCTGGCGGAATTCGCCCTTGGCGCAGAGTTCGGACAGGTCTACCTGGGTGGCGCAGATCACCCGCACGTCCAGGTACACCTCCTCGTCGCTGCCGACCCGGCGGAAACAGCCGTCCTGCAGGAAGCGCAACAGCTTGGCCTGCAGGCGCGGGCTCATCTCGCCGACGCCGTCGAGGAACAGCGTGCCGCCGGCGGTAAGCTCCAGCAGGCCGAGCTTGCCCTCCGGGCGGGCGCCCTCGAAGGCTCCCGGACCATAGCCGAACAGCTCGGTCTCGGCCATGGATTCCGGCAGGCCGGCGCAGTTCAACGCCATGAACGGCGACTGCCCGCGCGGGCTGGCCAGGTGGCAGGCGCGCGCCAGCAGCTCCTTGCCGGTGCCGGTCTCGCCCTCGATCAGCAGCGGCGCGTCCAGCGGCGCCATGCGCCGCGCCTCGCGGACCACCGCGGCCATTACCCGCGAACTCTGGAAGATACTGTCGAAGCCACGCAGCTCCTGCTTGCGCACATGGTAGATGCGCTCGCCGACGCGATCCGCGCGATGCAGGGTCAGCACCGCTCCAGCCAGCGCCTCGCTCTCGTCGTGCTCGGATTGCAGCGGCGCGATGTCGGCGAGGAACACGTCGCCCTTCACCTTCACCCGCAGCCCGTTGATCCGCGCCTTGTTGGCGCGCACCAGTTCGGGCAGGTCGAGGTCCTCCACATAGCGCGACAGCGGAATCCCCGGCACCTCGTCGACGCGCACGCCGAGCAACTGCGCGGCGGCACGGTTGGCGGCGACGATCTGCCCGCCCATGTCCACCGAGAGCACCGGGAAGTCCAGGGCGGCGAGCAGCGCGTTGAGTTCCAGGTGCCGGCGCTCGCTGGGCATCAGGCCGACGCGCTTGACCCCGAAGACCCCCGGCACCGCCTCCAGCTTGGGCCGCAACGACTGCAACTGGAGGTTGATCATGTTCGGACAGAGCAGGTAGATGGCGTTGCCCTGGTCGCCGCCGACTTCGCCGCGATTGACGTTGATGCCGTAGTCGACCAGCAGGTTGAGGATGTCGCGGAGGATGCCTACACGGTTCTGGCAGTGCACTTTGATACGCATGGCGTGGCCCGGTGTTGTCGTTCTGATGGGCTCGCGGCCGGTTTTTTAACTCCCGGCCGGAAATTTCCGTCAAGAATATGTGACAGTTAGACTCACCAGCAACAATGCCTGACCCAATGAACAGGCGACCCAGGCCAATTCGTAAGGAAAACTTTACGAAAACGCCGATTCCTCCCCGTTGCCCGGTCCCTATCCGGGGCTGCACGGACCGTCCCGACGCGGTATCGATAAGGCAACGACAACAACAAAGACCCCGCGGCCACAAGCCGCTCATGGAGTCCGTATGAAAACGACGCAGTACGTGGCCCGCCAGCCCGACGACAACGGTTTCATCCACTATCCGGAAACCGAGCACCAGGTCTGGAATACCCTGATCACCCGGCAACTGAAGGTGATCGAAGGCCGCGCCTGTCAGGAATACCTCGACGGCATCGAACAGCTCGGCCTGCCCCACGACCGGATCCCCCAGCTCGACGAGATCAACAGGGTTCTCCAGGCCACCACCGGCTGGCGCGTGGCGCGGGTTCCGGCGCTGATTCCGTTCCAGACCTTCTTCGAACTGCTGGCCAGCCAGCAATTCCCCGTCGCCACCTTCATCCGCACCCCGGAAGAACTGGACTACCTGCAGGAGCCGGACATCTTCCACGAGATCTTCGGCCACTGCCCACTGCTGACCAACCCCTGGTTCGCCGAGTTCACCCATACCTACGGCAAGCTCGGCCTCAAGGCGAGCAAGGAGGAACGCGTGTTCCTCGCCCGCCTGTACTGGATGACCATCGAGTTCGGCCTGGTCGAGACCGACCAGGGCAAGCGCATCTACGGCGGCGGCATCCTCTCCTCGCCGAAGGAGACCGTCTACAGCCTCTCCGACGAGCCGCTGCACCAGGCCTTCAATCCGCTGGAGGCGATGCGCACGCCCTACCGCATCGACATCCTGCAACCGCTCTATTTCGTCCTGCCCGACCTCAAGCGCCTGTTCCAACTGGCCCAGGAAGACATCATGGCGCTGGTCCACGAGGCCATGCGCCTGGGCCTGCACGCGCCGCTGTTCCCGCCCAAGCAGGCGGCCTGACGAGAAACGCCGCCGCCGCGGCTGACCCCGCGGCGGCCTTGTACTATGGTGGACGGGCACGGCCCGTCCGCCGCTCCCACATGCGACAACCAAGGACTCCCACCATGACCGCACTCACCCAAGCCCATTGCGAAGCCTGCCGCGCAGACGCCCCGCACGTCAGCGACGAAGAACTGCCCGTGCTGCTGCGGCAGATCCCGGATTGGAACATCGAAGTCCGCGACGGCATCATGCAACTGGAGAAGGTCTACCTGTTCAAGAACTTCAAGCATGCCCTGGCCTTCACCAATGCCGTCGGCGAGATATCCGAGGCCGAAGGCCACCATCCGGGCCTGCT
This sequence comes from Pseudomonas sp. PS1(2021), assembly GCF_020405165.1. Lineage (NCBI taxonomy): Bacteria > Pseudomonadati > Pseudomonadota > Gammaproteobacteria > Pseudomonadales > Pseudomonadaceae > Pseudomonas > Pseudomonas sp. PS1(2021). The sequence continues at coordinate 3,811,862 of NZ_CP084484.1, forward strand.
GACCGAGTGGGGCAAAGTCACCGTGACCTGGTGGAGCCACTCGATCAAGGGCCTGCACCGCAACGACTTCATCATGGCGGCGCGCACCGACGAGGTAGCGAAAACCGCCGAGGGGCGCAAATGAGTCATTTCGCCAAGGTCGCCCGCGTACCGGGCGACCCGATCCTGGGCCTGCTCGACGCCTACCGCAACGATCCGCGCGCGGACAAGCTGGACCTCGGCGTCGGTGTCTACAAGGATGCCCAGGGCCTGACCCCGATCCTGCGCTCGGTGAAACTCGCCGAGCAGCGCCTGGTCGAGCAGGAAACCACCAAGAGCTACGTCGGCGGCCACGGCGATGCGCTGTTCGCCGCGCGCCTGGCGGAACTGGCGCTCGGCGCCGCCTCGCCGCTGTTGCTGGAGCAACGCGCCGACGCCACCCAGACGCCCGGCGGCACCGGCGCCTTGCGCCTGGCCGGCGACTTCATCGCCCATTGCCTGCCCGGCCGCGGCATCTGGCTGAGCGACCCGACCTGGCCGATCCACGAGACCCTGTTCGCCGCCGCCGGCCTGAAGGTTTCCCACTACCCCTACGTCAGCGCCGACAACCGCCTGGATGTCGAGGCGATGCTTGCTGGCCTGGAGCGCATTCCCCAGGGAGACGTGGTGCTGCTGCATGCCTGCTGCCACAACCCGACCGGTTTCGACCTGAGCCACGACGACTGGCGCAGGGTGCTCGACGTGGTGCGTCGCCGCGAGCTGCTGCCGCTGATCGACTTCGCCTACCAGGGCTTCGGCGACGGTCTCGAGGAAGACGCCTGGGCGGTACGCCTGTTCGCCGGCGAACTGCCGGAGGTGCTGATCACCAGTTCCTGCTCGAAGAACTTCGGCCTGTACCGCGACCGCGTCGGTGCGCTGATCGTCTGCGCGCAGAACGCCGAGAAGCTCACCGACCTGCGTAGCCAACTGGCCTTCCTCGCCCGAAACCTCTGGTCGACCCCGCCGGCGCATGGCGCCGAGGTGGTCGCGGCGATCCTCGGCGACAGCGAGTTGAAGGGACTCTGGCAGGAAGAGGTCGAAGGCATGCGCTCGCGCATCGCCAGCCTGCGCATCGGCCTGGTCGAAGCCCTGGCGCCGCACGGCCTGGCCGAGCGCTTCGCCCATGTCGGCGCGCAACGCGGGATGTTTTCCTATACCGGACTGAGCCCGCAGCAGGTCGCTCGGCTGCGCGACGAGCACGCCGTTTACCTGGTCTCCAGCGGCCGGGCCAACGTCGCCGGTCTCGACGCGCGCCGCCTCGACCGCCTGGCGCAAGCCATCGCCCAGGTCTGCGCGGACTGAACCCTCACGGTTACCCTGAGCCGGCTGTGATGGCCGGCTTTTTTTCGCCCCAGCGAATGCCGCGCACTCCCGCCGAGGCGGCGGATAACCGCGTTGCGGTTATTCGCCCTACCGCACCACGACCTTGTGGGCGTAGGGCGAATAACGCCACAGGCGTTATCCGCCGAACCTCTCTGAACCGGGCCAACCATAAGTCAGCACTTTCAAAGCCCTACGTGCTTTTCCTACAAAAGAGCATAAAATGCTCAATTATGGGCACCAGTTCACACTGCGCCCCACGGCCCCCACTTTCTCGTCTTAGTGAGCAACGCACGTGAGAAACCGTCTCCTGTCACTGGTCACCCTGTTCCTGTCCCTCAGCGTTGCCACCGCGGTATCCGCCTCCCCGCCGCCCAAGGCCGGGCTGCCGCTGCAACAGGAGCTGGCGTCGGGCAGCGCGCTGGTTACCGACCAGAACACCGGCAAGGTGCTCTACTCGCGCAACCCCGACCTGGTGGTGCCGATCGCCTCGATCACCAAGCTGATGACCGCCATGGTCGTGCTCGACTCGAAACTGCCGCTGGACGAGGTACTGCCGATCGCCATCAGCGAGACCAGCGAAATGCGCGGGGTGTTTTCCCGGGTGCGGGTCGGCAGCCAGATCAGCCGCCGGGACATGCTCCTGCTCGCCCTGATGTCCTCGGAGAACCGCGCCGCCGCCAGCCTCGCGCAGAACTATCCGGGCGGCAAGAACGCCTTCGTCAAGGCGATGAACGCCAAGGCTCACGCCCTGGGAATGAAGAACACCCGCTACGTCGAGCCGACCGGGCTGTCGCTGCACAACGTCTCCACCGCTCGCGACCTCACCCGCCTGCTGGTGGCCAGCCGGCAATATCCGCTGCTCAGTCAGTGGAGCACCACTCCGGAGAAGACCGTGGCCTTCCGCCACCCCAACTACACCCTGGGCTTCCGCAACACCAACCACCTGATCAACAACAAGACCTGGAACATCCAGTTGACCAAGACCGGCTTCACCAACGAAGCAGGCCACTGCCTGGTGATGCGTACCACGATCAACCGCAATCCGGTCAATCTGGTGGTGCTGGACGCCTTCGGCAAGTACACCCACTTCGCCGACGCCACGCGCCTGCGACGCTGGCTGGAAACCGGCCAGGTCACTGCGATCCCGGCCGCGGCCAAGGCCTATCGCCTGCAACGCGACCGCGAGCGCGGCCTCGGCCAGCCGGTGGCCCAGGCCGTACGCTGATCCGTCGCGAAGACCGGCCGGCTCAGAAATCCACCTTGCCGCGCCCGGCCTTCACCGCGCCGCGCTTGGCCTTGCCGTCCAGCCGGCGCTTCTGCGAGCCGCGCGTAGGCTTGGTCGGGCGGCGCGCCTTCTGCACCTTGGCCACGCTGCGGATCAACTCCGCCAGGCGCTCCAGGGCATCCTCGCGGTTCTGCTCCTGGGTCCGGTACTGCTGGGCCTTGATCACCACCACGCCGTCGCCGCTGATGCGCTGGTCGTTCAGTGCCAGCAGACGCTCCTTGTAGAACGGCGGCAACGACGAGGCCTGGATGTCGAAGCGCAGGTGCACCGCGCTGGAGACCTTGTTGACGTTCTGCCCGCCGGCGCCCTGGGCGCGAATGGCATTCAGCTCGATCTCATGGTCGGGCAGGTGGACGGCATTGGAGATGATCAGCATGGGGCGGCACGGTGGACCAACGGGCTGCCAGCATAACCCCTTTGCCGAGCGGAGAAGCAGGCCAAAAGAAACCCGGCCGCGGCCGGGTTCCTTCATTTCGGCTAAGGCGCCAGGTCGAACTCAACGCTCCTTGCAGGCGACCCCGTCGGTGGGCTCGCCGCCCTTCCAGTCGCCGTAGAGGGTGGCTTCCTCGCCCTTGGTCCACCAGATGTACTGGCCGGCGGCGTACTTGGCGCCGGAGGCGGAAATCACATTGCTGAAGACCAGCGTCGAGTTGTCGCTGACCGGCACCACGGCGAGGCTGTTGTCGCCCTTGTTCAGGTACTGCACGGTGAACTTGCGACCGTTCTCGCACTTGTAGTCGACGCTGCGGGTATCCAGCTTGGCATCCCCCGGCAGGGCCAGGTAATCGACCTGGGCGGTCTGCTTGTCGTCGTCGCTGCCGCCGCAGGCGACCAGGACCACGGGAACGGCAGCCAGAAGCAGCCAGAGCGCTTTTTTCATGGAAATCCCTCTAACGAGAAAAAATGGCGCTGCCACTGTAGGAATTCGGCACCTGCCGCGTCAACGACAGGCGCCCCTAGAAAAAGTCTTGTGGGCCGCCGGGACACGCAAAGGAGCGCTCCCCTCTCCTCTGCGCGCCGGCGCCCCATCGATCACTCGGTGACCGGCTTCACCCGCAGGCCCGGCATCGGCCGCGGGGCTCCCTTGAGTCGATAGCAGGCCCACATCACCAGCAGCCAGACCGGGATGGCATAGACCGAGACCTGGATGCCGGGGATCAGCAACATGACGCCGAGGATGAACACCACGAAGGCCATGCACAGGTAGTTGCCGTACGGATACCAGAACGCGCGGAAGTGCGTACGGGTGCCCTGGCGGTCCATCTGCGCGCGGAACTTCAGGTGCGCCATGCTGATCATCGCCCAGTTGATCACCAGCGCCGCCACCACCAGCGACATCAGCAGCTCCAGCGCCTGGTGCGGGATCACATAGTTCACCACCACCGCGAGGAAGGTCACCAGCGCCGATACCACCAGGGCGCGTACCGGTACGCCGCGCTTGTCGACCCTGGCCAGCGCGCGCGGGGCATCGCCCTGCTCGGCCAGGCCGAGAAGCATGCGGCCGTTGCAATAGGTGCCGCTGTTGTACACCGACAGTGCGGCGGTGAGCACCACGAAGTTCAGCAGGTGCGCGGCGGTGCCGCTGCCGATCATCGAGAAGATCTGCACGAACGGGCTGCCGCTGTAGGCATCGCCGGAAGCGTTGAGGGTCTGCAGCAGGCTGTCCCAGGGCGTCAGCGAGAGCAGCACGATCAGGGCGCCGATGTAGAAGATCAGGATGCGATAGATCACCTGGTTGATCGCCTTCGGGATCACCGTCCTCGGCTTGTCCGCCTCGGCCGCGGTGAAGCCGAGCATTTCCAGGCCACCGAAGGAGAACATGATGATCGCCATGGCCATCACCAGTCCGCTCACTCCGTTGGGGAAGAAACCGCCGTGTGCCCAGAGGTTGCTCACCGAAGCCTGCGGACCGCCGCTGCCGCTGAACAACAGGTAGCAGCCGAGCAGGATCATGCCGATGATCGCCACCACCTTGATGATCGCGAACCAGAACTCGGCTTCGCCGAAGGCCTTGACGTTGGCCAGGTTGATCGCGTTGACGACGACGAAGAACAACGCCGCCGTGGCCCAGGTCGGCACCTCCGGCCACCAGTAGTGGATGTACTTGCCGACCGCGGTCAGTTCCGACATCCCGACCAGGATGTACAGCACCCAGCAGTTCCAGCCGGAGAGGAAGCCGGCGAAGCCGCCCCAGTACTTGTGCGCGAAGTGGCTGAAGGAGCCGGCGACCGGCTCCTCGACGATCATCTCGCCGAGCTGGCGCATGATCATGAAAGCGATGAAGCCGGCGATGGCGTAGCCGAGGATCATCGACGGGCCCGCCGACTTGAGCACCCCGGCCGAGCCGAGGAACAGGCCGGTGCCGATGGCGCCGCCGAGGGCGATCAACTGGATGTGACGATTCTTCAGGCCGCGCTTGAGCTCGCCCGAATGCGGATGTTGGCCGTCCATTGAATTATCTCACGCAAGTGGAAATTTATTGTTGTCGGAGGCGAAACGGGGCCGTGCGGCTCAGGCGGCAGGCGCACGGCGGGCGCCATGCGGGGCGCGTGGCGGCGGGCGGTCGGCTGGGCGGAGGGAGGACTCACGGATCATGCGTCACCTGTTTGTTGTTGTACGTGACGTGAATGGGCCGCCAGGCTCGTGGCTCGGCGGTGCGGGCAAGGCTGGCGCGATCGGCGCCGCTGGAACGGAAACGCGGAGCGCAAGGAAAACCGCCAGCCCCGGAAGAGGCTGGCGGCAGCGGGATCAGATCACGCCGCGGCGAATCTGGTCTTCCTCGATGGACTCGAACAGGGCCTTGAAATTGCCCTCGCCGAAGCCCTGGTTGCCCTTGCGCTGGATGATCTCGAAGAAGATCGGGCCGATCACCGTGTCGGTGAAGATCTGCAGCAGGATGCCGTCGTCGCCCGGGGCGCCGTCGATCAGCAGGTTCAGTTCGCGCAGTTGCTCGAGCGGCTCGCCATGCCCGGCGACGCGGGTGTCGACCTTCTCGTAGTAGGTGTCCGGGGTCGACATGAACTTCACGCCGTTGTCGCGCAGCTTGCGCACGGTGGCATAGATGTCATCGGTGGTCAGGGCGATGTGCTGGATGCCTTCGCCATGGTATTCGCGGATGAATTCCTCGATCTGCGAGGTATCGTCGGCCGACTCGTTGATCGGGATGCGGATCTTCCCGCAAGGTGCGGTCATGGCGCGGGAGAACAGGCCGGTGAGCTTGCCTTCGATGTCGAAGTAGCGAATCTCGCGGAAGTTGGCGATGCGCTCGTAGAAACCGGACCAGACGTCCATCTGGCCGCGCTTGACGTTGTGGGTCAGGTGGTCGATGTAGGTCAGGCCGACCGAGTTGTCGTTGGCGCTGCGGCCTTCGATGAACTCGAAGTCGACGTCATAGATGCTGCGGTCGCCGTAGCGGTCGACAAGATACAGCAGCGAACCGCCGATGCCTTCCAGGGAAGGGATGTTCAGCTCGCCGAAGTTGGCGTGGCTGCCCACCAGCTTGGCGCCCTGGGATTCGGCGTAGGCGGCGGCCTGGGAAGCGTTCTTCACCCGGAAGGCCATGGCGCAGGCGCTCGGGCCGTGCTTGAGGGCGAATTCATGGACATGCCCGGTCGGGCTGCCGTTGAGCACGATGTTGATATCGTTCTGCTGGAACAGGAAGACTTCCTTGGAACGATGCTTGGCGGTTTCGGTGAAGCCCATCATGTTGAACAGCTGGCGCAGCTGCTCGATGCCCTTGGCGTCGGGGGCGGTGAACTCGACGAATTCGAATCCGTCGGTACCGATGGGATTGTGCTGTTCGATCTTGGCCACGGCGTTCATCCGGCCTCCTCGTTGTTCTTGTTGAATGGACCGCCGCCGGTCCAGGCGGCCGACGACATGGGAGATGCCTTCATCTCACCCCGTGGCGGCGCGGCGGACAAGCCGTCGGCAGGGCCCGGCACAGGGCCTGGCGCAGGGTTTCTGGCAACTATTCCTTACGCGCCGGCGGCATGCATGGCGAACGCCCGGTCTTCGTAAAGTTATCTTTACAGTACGGTGCGAAAAGCTGCCAGCAGCGCTGTCACGGCTGCGCTGAAAGCCGGCGCTGCATGATCGGCGTCAAGCGGTTAACCTGCGTCTTTCCTCCGCGACGGCATTCCCATGGCACGACCCGCCCCACCCGACCTGAGCGACAGCCGCCGGCCCCTGCGCGGCGTTGCCCGCAGCTATCCTGCCGGGCACCGCGTCGATGCCCACGAGCACGCCTGGGGCCAGGTGCTCTATGCGGTGTCCGGGATGATGTGGCTGGAGACGCCCGACGAGGCCCTGCCGGTCCCGCCGCAACGGGCGGTCTGGTTGCCTCCGGGCCTGCGCCATGCGGTGCGGGTCGCCTCCGAGTTGCAGATGCGCAACATCTACCTGAGCCCGGAACTCTCCCGCGGCCTGGAGGACCGCACCCTGGTGCTGGTGGTCGGCCCGCTGCTGCGCGAGCTGATCGTCAGCCTGGTGGAGCAGGAACGACAGAGCGACCCCCACTACTATCGGGCGCTGGCCGATCTCGCCGTGCTCGAACTCGGCCGCGCGCGCCGTTCCAGCCTCCGCGTACCGCTGCCGGACGCCTCCGACAGGCGCCTGCTCGCGCTGTGCCAGGCGGTGATGGCCAATCCCTCCCTGGACATCGGCCTGGAGCGCCTGGCCGAAGACGCCGGGGCCAGCGTGCGGACCCTCTCGCGCCTGTTCCAGCGCAGCCTGGGCATGGGCTTCGCCGACTGGCGGCGGCAGGTGCAGCTGGCGACCGCCGCCGCCGCACTGATCGATGGCCGTCCGGTGGCAGGCATCGCCCATGCCCTGGGATATACGCCGAGCGCCTTCAGCGACATGTTCCGCCGCGAGCTGGGCGTCTCTCCCACCGAGTACAGGGCCGAGCATCACCAGCCGTTCCAGCCTTGACCGGTATTCGATAGCGATTGGCCGATAGATGTTTTTTCGGCCAACTAGACTGGTGCCATCGTTCACCGTCCCTGTCAGCCGCCATGAACTACCTGATCTCCCTCGGCATCGGCCTGCTGGTCGGCGCGCTCTACGCCGTCCTCGACTTCCGCTCGCCGGCGCCCCCCACCATCGCCTTGGTCGGCCTGCTTGGCATGCAGCTCGGCGAACAGCTTTTCCCCCTTGGCCGCGACCTGCTGCAGCAGTGGCTGCACTAATCGCCGCGACGACACGGAGCCCCCGATGAAAGCACTGCAATTCGACCGTACCGGCGACCTCGCCGCCCTCGAGCTGGTGGACATGCCCGACCCGCTTCCCGCCGCCGATGAGGTGCGGGTGGAAATCCGCGCTGCCGGGCTGAATCCGAGCGACGTGAAGAACGTCCTCGGCCGCTTCCCCTATACCACCCTGCCCCGGGTACCGGGCCGCGACTTCGCCGGGGTGGTGGTGGAGGGACCGAAGGCTCTGCTCGGCCAGGCGGTCTGGGGCACCGGGCGGGAGCCGGGATTCTTCCGCGACGGTAGCCACGCGCAGTTCCTGACCCTGCCGGCCGCCGGCGTCGCGCTCAAGCCGGAAAGCCTGAGCTTCGCCCAGGCCGCCAGTTGCGGGGTGCCCTACAGCACCGCCTGGGACGCCCTGCAACGCAGCCAGGTCAAGGCCGGCACCCGGCTCCTGGTAATCGGCGCCAACGGCGCGGTCGGCAAGGCCGCGCTGGCGCTGGCCAAGGCCCTGGGGGCCGAAGCGATCGGCGCGGTGCGGCGCGAGGAGCAACGCCAGGCGCTGGAAACGCAGGGCATCGCCGCGCTGCTGCTGGGCGAGCCGGCCGAACTGGCGGCACAGGTGGAAGGGATCTTCCCCGGCGGGGCCGAGGTGATCTTCGATACGACCGGTTTCTGGCTCGAGGCGGCGGTCCCGGCGCTGGCCGCCTTCGGTCGCCTGGCGATCATCGCCGCACCGGCCGACGGCCATGTGCGCCTGCCGGCGTTGAACCTGTACCGTCGCGGTGGCTCGGTGGTGGGGATCAACTCGCTGCTCTATGGCGTGGAAGCCTGCGCAGGCTTCCTCGACGCCTTCGGCAAGCTGTTCGACCAAGGCCGCCTGCCGCTGCCGGACGGGCTGCGGGAAGTCCCGCTGGAGCAGGGCGTTGAGCAGTACCGGGCGGTGAACGAAGGCACCTGCGAGAAGATCATCCTGGTGCCTTGAGGACCAGCGGAATCCCGGCGGAACATGCCGGGATTCCGCTGCGCGCAAGGCTACTCCGCGCCGACCGCGAGCTTGCGGGCGCTGCGCGCCTCCTCCAGCTGCATGCAGCGCTCGAGGAACAGGTACATGTAGTCGTAGCTCTTGCAGATCGCGTCGCGCAGTTGCCGGCGCAGCTCGGCGCTGGGATTGGTGCCGGCCAGGGTGCAGATGATCTCCAGCGCCTCCCACGGGTGGGCATCGTCGTACTGGGCGTGGAGCTTGAGCCACTTCATGGCACGCTTGCGGCCTTCCTTGGGGAAGGCGTTTTCGTAGACGCCGTTCGAACAGACCAGCGCCGACCACTCGCCGGTGACGCCTTCGATGGCGTAGTTGGTGGCGGCCATGGCCACCGCCAGTGAGTCGCTGGCGCAGGTGTGCCAGCACCAGTGGCTGAGCGCGTGCAGTTCGGCCGGCACGTCTTGCGCCTGGATCTCGGCCAGGCTCACGCCGTGGGCCTCGGCCCAGTGCAGCCAGTAGTCGGCGTGGTTGAGTTCGACCCGAATGTTGCGCATCAGCCAGCGGCGCGCCATGTCTTCGCCGGGATGGCGGGCGAAACGGGTCTTCAGCAGGTTCTGCGACATGTACAAGGGGAACTGCTCGACCACCGGCCAGCCGCCGATCAGGTACAGGCGCATCAGCGCCGGGCTCAGCTCGGCGTCGCGCATGCGCCGGTACAGCTCGTGACCGGAAACCCGGTCCTTGCTCGCCTGGCAGTCGACGATCAGTTGCTGCGCCCACTGCGGATAGCTTCCCGCCTCCTGCAAGGGGCCCGTACGGTCAAAGAACTCGCTCACACCCGTCTCCCTTCTCTATCTTGTCGGCAACGGCCTCATAGCAGCGAAACTACTCTTTCTTCGCCCCGCGGTCACCTACCGGAGGTTCTGTCCCAGGCTCGGCCACAGGCCCTGGGCATCCACTCCAGCCCCCGGAGGCTGGCGACTGAACGGCAGGGGCGCGCCGATGGCCAGGCCCTGGGCATAGTCGATGCCGATCTCGCGCAGCGCTTCCATGACTTCGACGGTCTCGACGAACTCCGCGATGGTACGTTTGCCCATCACGTGGCCGATATGGTTGATCACCTGGACCATGGCGCGATCGATGGGATCCTCGAGCATGTCCTTGACGAAGCTGCCATCGATCTTCAGGTAATCCACCGGCAGGTGCTTGAGGTAGATGAAGGACGACATGCCGGCGCAGAAATCGTCCAGGGAGAAACGACAACCGGTGTCCTTGAGCTCGTTGATGAAGCGGATGGCGCTGGCCAGGTTGGCAACCGCCACGGTTTCGGTGACCTCGAAGCAGATCGTCTGCGGCGGAATGCGGTAACGGGCGAACAGCTCGGTGAGGAACTGCAGGAACGACTCGTCGCCGATGGTCGCGCCGGAGAGATTGATGGCGCAGGTGCCGATCGGCTCGGCGCGAGGGTCCTGGGCGCGCTCGACAAGGGTGCGGAAGGCATTCTCCACCACCCAGCGATCGATCAGCGTCATCAGGCCGTAGCGCTCGGCGGCGGGTATGAAGCTCAGCGGCGGCACCAGGCGCCCGCCCTCGTCGCGCAGGCGCAGCAGCAGTTCGACGTGCAAGCCCTCCTCCGCACCTTCGCCCAGCGGCACGATGGGCTGGGCATAGAGACTGAAGCGGTCTTCCTCCAGCGCCAGGTGGATGCGCTGGACCCAGGTCATCTCGCCGAAGCGCATCGATAGTTCGACGTCGTCCTGATGGAACACCTGGACCCGGTTGCGGCCCTTTTCCTTGGCCATGTAGCAGGCCATATCGGCGGAGCGCAGCGCCTCCTCGAGGGTCGAGATACCCGGCAGCAGGTGCACCAGGCCAACGCTGACGGTGCAGTTGAACGGCTGCCCGCTCCAGGTGAAGTGCAGGTCCTGGATGGTCTTGCGCAGATGGTCGGCGATCTCCACGGCTTTTTCCGCCGGACAGTTCTCCAGCAGGATGCCGAACTCGTCGCCGCCCAGCCGCGCCAGCGTGTCGCCCTCGCGCAAGCCTTGTTGCAGCAGGGTACAGACCTGGCGCAGCAGTTCGTCGCCGGCGGCGTGGCCGCAGGTGTCGTTGACCAGCTTGAACTGGTCCAGGTCGAGGAACATCAGGGCGTGCCGCCCGCTGTTGCGCTCCAGGCGTTCCAGCGCTATCTGCAGGCGATACTCGAACTCGCGGCGGTTGGTCAGCCCGGTCAACGCATCGTGGGTCGCCTGCCAGGACAGGCGCGCCATGTACTGGCGCTCGCGGGTCATGTCGTGAAGCACCAGGACCACCCCGGTGATCTCGCCGCCACGGTGGATCGGCGCGCCCACCAGGGTCACCGGCACGCTGCTGCCGTCGTGACGCAGAACCAGCTTGGAATGCTCGCGACCGCCGTCGATCTCGCCGCTGAGGATCTGCTCGATCAGCAGCATGCCCTCCTCCCGCGAGCTTTCGTCGACGATCCGGAACAGCGACGCCAGGGGCAGGCCGCGGGCCTTGTCCAGCGTCCAGTTGGTCATCTGCTCGGCGGCCGGGTTGAGGTAGGAAATGCCCCCCTGGGTGTCGGCGGTGATCACTCCGTCGCCGATCGAGGCCAGGGTGATCTGGGCCCGTTCGCGCTCGGCATCGAGGGCGTTCTCCACTTCCTGGCGCTGCATCAGTTGCTGCCGGGTCCGCAGGAACGCCAGGAGGATGAGCACGCTGGCGGTGGTCAGGTTGGCCACCAGCAGCAGCCTGAGCAAGGCCCGCGAGCCCTCGCCGAGGGCGTCGCTGAAGGCCTTGGCCGCCGGCGTGACCTTCTCGTTGATCGCGTGGATCTCGGTCTTCCACTGTTGCACCTGCTCGGCGCTGGCCTGCCCGGCGCCGATGCCCGCGCGCATCTTGCCGGCGACATCGATCAGTTCCATGACGTACTTGTCGCCCACCAGCCACAGCTCGATGGCGCGCTCGAAGTAACTGAAGTCGTGGAAGTTGCGGTACAGCCAGATGATCGCGGTAACGTCGTCGGCATGGTTGCCGCCCTTGAGGATGCCCTGGCGGGCCGCCTCGATGTCCGGGTCGGGCTGGTCCAGGGCAAGGCGCATCTCGCGGTCGCCGAGGGGGATCGCGATGGCCTCCTCGTAGCGGCGGAAGTCTTCGTCGGCGCGTGAGTCGGCATAGAGGGTGAGGTAGTAGATGGCATCCTTCTGGCCCTTCGACCAGAGGCTTTCGCCGCCGACATAGCTGCGCACCGCGGAGAGGACGTAGAGACTGCCGCCCGCCAGCATGGCCTGCAGCAGCACCACGACGATGAAGGGCCATACCAGGCCGAGCAGGCGGGGCTTGTCGAGAGTCCGGTTCTGCCTCATTCCATCTACCATTCAAACTGGCGCTAAGCGATCGGGCGCCGTCTCCGTCGCCCCTGACTGCATCACCTGTCGGCCGCTCAAGATCCCGTCGCAGAACTCCCGAGGCCTTGCCTGCCGGCAGCCACGACGCTGGAGGAGGCGGACACCTGGCAAACAGTAGGAGTCTAGTGGCTGTTTGCCGAACCTGCCCTGCACCTGGCGGAACAGACAGCGTTTTTTATTGCCGCAGCCAATAAAAACCGGATGTCTTATATGGAATATACGAGAAAAACCGCCAGGCGACAGCCTGGCGCCTCACATCTGTTGCAGATGTCCGTAGAGCCGGGCGTAGAGGCCGCCTTCGGCGATCAGTTGCTGGTGATCGCCGTCTTCGGCGATATGCCCGCCATCGAAGACCAGGACCCGGTCGGCCTGCTTCACCGCCGACAGCCGATGGGCCACGATCAATGTGGTGCGGCCTTCGAGGAAGTCCCCGAGCGCCTGGTGCAGGGCGTACTCGGTAGCGGCGTCGAGGGCCGAGGTGGCCTCGTCGAGGATCACCACCTTGGGCTCGGCGAGGATCATCCGGGCGATCGCCAGGCGCTGCCGCTGACCGCCCGACAGGCGCACCCCGGAACGCCCGACCACGGTGTCCAGCCCCTGCGGCAGGCGCCGCACGCCGTCGGCCAACTGGGCGATCTCCAAAGCCCGCCAGCAGGCCTGGTCACTGCGTTCGCGGCCCATGGTCAGGTTGGCCCGCACGCTGTCGTTGAACAGCGCCGGATGCTGGAGGACCACCGCGTCATGTTCGCGCACGCAGTCCAGGCCGATTTCCTCCAGGGGCACCCCGCCGTAGCGGATGCTGCCGCGCTGCGCACTGTAGAGGCCGAGTAGCAGTTGCACCAGCGTGCTCTTGCCGCCGCCGCTGGCGCCGACCAGGGCAACCTTCTCGCCGGCGCCGATGTTCAGGTCCAACTGCTCCAGGACCTTGTCCTCGCCGTAGGCGAAATCCAGCCCGCGCACCTCGATGCCAACGGTCGTGCGGCCGGCGAACGGATCGCGCAGCGGCGGGTAGCGCGGCTCGTCGGCCCGCGCCAGCAACTCGTTGATCCGCTGCAACGCGCCGCCAGCGGCGTAGTAGGCGTATTGCAGGCCGAGCAGCTGTTCGACCGGACCGATCATGAACCAGAGGTAGCTGAACACCGCGAGCATCTGGCCGATCGACAGGTCCGAGAGCAGCACGGTGAGCATCGCCGCGGCGCGGAACACGTCGATGCCGAACTGGAACAGCAGGCCGCTGGCGCGCCCGGCGGCGTCGCTCTTCCATTGCGAGGCCACGGCGTAGTCGCGGACCTCCTGGGCGCGGTGGCCGAGGCGGCCGAGGAAATAGCCCTGGCGATTGCCGGCGCGGACTTCCTGGATCGCCTCGAGGGTCTCGGTGAGCGCCTGGGTGAAGCGCGCGGTGCTGTCGTTCTCGAGCTTCTTGAGATGTTTGACGCGCTTGCCCAGCTGCACCGTGGACCAGATCACCAGCGGGTTGAACAGCAGGATCAGCAAGGCCAGCTGCCAGTGCATCCAGACCAGGATCGCGGCGGTGCCGAGCAGCGTCAGCAAGGCGACCAGGAAGCGGCTGAGGGTTTCCCCGACGAACTTGTCCAGGGTATCCAGGTCGGTGACCAGGTGGGCGCTGATCGACCCGCCGCCGAGGGTTTCGTATTCGCCCAGGGCGATATGCCGGAGGCGCTCGATCAGACGCAGGCGGATGCGGTAGACGATGTCCTTGGACAGCCGCGCGAACAGCTTCGCCTGGAGCACGTTGAACACCAGCGCCGCCCCCCGCAACAGAAGGGTCGCCGCCAGCATCAGGCCGATGTAGCCGAACGCCACCTGCCAGTCGGCGGGCAACAGGCGGTCCATGAAACGCAGCGCGCCGTCACCCTTGCCGAGCAGCACTTCGTCCACCAGCAGCGGCAGCAGCAAGGGAATCGGCACGGTGCAGAGGGTGGCCAGCACCGCCACCAGGTTGGCGAACAACAGGGCTTTCTTGTGGCGCAGTGCGAGTCGACGAATCTCCGCCCAGCTCAGGCGGTCTCCGCGCTCACTCATGCCGGCCCCGTTCCAGCCAGCGGCCGAGCAAAGGTGAAAGTTCGGCAAGCGGCTGGTAGCCGTTGGTGAGCAACGCCAGTTGGCCGTTGCGTTCGGCCAGCAGGGTCGGGAACCCGGCGATGCCGAGGTCCTGGACCCAGGCGAAATCGGCGGCGGTGGCGTCACGCGCCTCGCCGCTGTCGAAGGCCGCGGCGAACTCGATGCGCGGAAGCCCCACCGCTTCCGCCAGGCCGGCGAGCACCGCCGCCTGGGTGACATCGCGACCCTCGGCGTAGAACGCCCGCTGGATCGCCCTTACCAGCGGCCAGGCGCTTTCCTCGTCGAGGCTGCGCGCCGCCACCAGGGCCCGGCAGGCCGGCTCGGTGTCATAGACGAAGCCTTCGGGCAACGCGTCGTCGAAGCGGAACGGCTGGCCGGTGGTCTGCTGCACGGTCTGCCAGTGGCCGAGGATGTAGCCGCGGGTATTCGGGTCGAGCGCCGCGCCGTGGCCGGCGCGCAGGCCACCGGCTACCAGGTGGAAAGCGACGCCGTCGGCGGCCGCCTGCCGGGACAGCGCCTCGGCGACCGGGGCGAAGCCCCAGCACCAGGAGCACATGGGGTCCATCACGTACAGCAGGCGGGCCTTGGCCAAGGTTCAGTTCTCCAGCGTGGACTGGCGCGGATCGCGACCGAGCGGGTGCGGCTGGTTGCGCTGCCGCGCCAGTTCGATCTGTTTCTGCCGCTCGCGGGCGCCGGCGCGGGTCTTCTCGCTCAGCGAGTCCCAGCAGTGCGGACAGCTGATGCCGGGCACGTAGTGCTCGGACTGGCGGTCCTCCAGCGAAACCGGGTTGCGGCAGGCGTGGCACTGATCGTACTCGCCCTCGCTAAGATCGTGGCGCACGGTCACGCGGTTGTCGAATACGAAGCAGTCGCCGCGCCACAGGCTCTGTTCCTGCGGCACCTCTTCGAGGTACTTGAGGATGCCGCCCTTGAGGTGGAAGACCTCCTCGAAACCGGCGCCGAGCATGTAGCTGGAAGCCTTCTCGCAGCGGATGCCGCCGGTGCAGAACATCGCCACCTTCTTGTGCCGCGCCGGGTCGTAGTGGGCCTTGATGTACTCGGGGAACTCGCGGAACGACCTGGTCTTCGGATCGACCGCGCCCTCGAAGGTGCCGATCGCCACCTCGTAGTCGTTGCGGGTATCGATCAGCAGGACTTCCGGATCGCTGATCAGGGCATTCCAGTCCTTCGCCTCGACATACTGGCCGACCTGCTTGTTCGGATCGACGCCAGGCACGCCGAGGGTGACGATTTCCTTCTTCAGCTTGACCTTGGTGCGGTAGAACGGCTGTTCGTCGCAGTAGGATTCCTTGTGCTCGATATCGGCCAGCCGGGGATCGCTGCGCAGCCAGGCGAACAGCGCATCGATGCCTTCGCGGCTACCGGAGACGGTGCCGTTGATGCCTTCCTCGGCCAGCAGCAAGGTGCCTTTCACACCGTTGTCGAGCAGGGTTTGCAGCAGGGGTTCACGCAGCGCCACGTAATCGTCGAGAGTCACGAACTTGTACAGCGCCGCCACGACGATGGATGTCATGGGGATATAGCCTCCAGGTGGTCGCCCGCGTAAAGGGCGGACCGGAACGAAAAGCGCCAGCCGCTGGCGCCATGGAAACGACAACGCCGGCGGAAGGCCGGCGCTGGGTGCGTAGTCTAGCGCAGCAGGGGCAGGCTCTGCACCCCGCCGCGACGGACGCCGTCTCAGGGTATGTCGTGCTTGCTCCCGCCGCGGCAGGTCGGCGAGGCCGGCACCGCAGCCTGGCTCCACTCCTCAGGGGTGAAGGTATGCAGCGCCAGGGCGTGGAACTCGCCCATCAACCCACCGAGGGTGGCATATACCTTCTGGTGCCGCTTCACCGCGTTCAATCCGGCGAACTGCGGGCTGACCAGCACCACCTTGAAGTGGGTCTCCAGCCCGCGGCTGTGCATGTGGCTCTCGTCGAGCACCTCGACGTGTTGCGGATCGAGGGGCTGCAGGGCGGTCTGGATACGGTCACGCATGCTCATCGCGAATCACGACTCACTTTTTCTTCTGGGCCGGCGCGGCGACGCCGAGTTCCTTGTCCATGTCGGCCATCAGCTTGTTCACCGGCTCGACGGCGCCTTGCAGCTTGGCCTGGGTCAGTTGGGCGGATTCGGCGGTCAGGCGCGGCATCTTCTCCAGCACCTTCTTGCCCAGCGGCGACTGGTAGAAGGCATTCAGGTCCTTCAGCTCGGACTCGGTGAAGTTGGTGGTGTAAAGCTTGATCAGCTCGGGCTTGATCTTGTCCCAGCCGATGGCGCGGTCCAGCTCGGCATTGGCCTTGGCCTGGTAACGCTCGAGAACCGCCTTCTTGCTCTCCGGCGCCTTGGCCTGGGCGAAGCGCTGGGCCAGCATCTGCTGCACCTGGGCATAGACCGGGACCGTCAGCTTGTCGGCATGGACCAGCTTGAGGAATTGCTCGGCCTGGCTGGCGGAATCGGCCATGGCCATGGAGCTGAGGCTGAGCAGCACGGCGCTGCCGATGAGGCGAAGACGGGTCATGGAAAATCCTTGAGGTTGGGTAGATGTGTCCGTGGGACCCGACATTCTGCGCCTAAGTTCGAAATCCGCTCAAGCGCGGCGCCGAATATCGGGAGAATCCTATCCGGCGCCCGCCCGCTCCATGCCGTCTACTATCAGTTCTGTAGTGGGTACTTGCCGCCTTCCTTCCGCAGCCGGCATGCTTGCGTCAGCCTGTCACATGGATGTGTTAGATGAACGGAACCGCCGCCGATACCCTCGCCGTATCGCCCCCGCCCCTGCGCAACCTCTGCGACGGCCACGGCCGGCTCGATCCCCGGGCGGTCGGCTGGTCCGCCCGGCCGCGGGTGCTCTGCCACATCCCCGGCCACTTCGGCCGGCGCAAGCGCTGGAACCACTGGTGCATCGTCAGCCCCGGCTGGATGCTCTCGCTGACCATCGCCGACCTCGACTACCTGACCTACGGCGCCGCCTATTTCCTCGACCTGGACAGCGGCCAGGCGGTAGCGCACACGCAGATCCGCTTCTTCGGCCTCGGCTGCCAGTTGCCCGACGAGCCGCAGGCCAGCCATGCCTTCGAGCATCCCCGCCTGCAATTGCGCTTCGACGAACAGCCCGGGCGCCTGCGCGTCACCGGCCAGGCCCCGGACCTCGGTGGCCTGCCGCTGGAGCTGGCGCTGGAAGTGCGACGACCGTCGCACCTGGAGTCGGTGAACCTGGTGGTGCCGATGGGCGAACACACCTTCCATGCCTGCAGCCGCCAGCTCGGCCTGCCGATCAGCGGCTGCCTGCAGCTCGGCCGCCGACGCTACGACTGCCAGGCGGGCCAGAGCTTCGCCGCGCTGGACTTCGGCCGCGGCGTCTGGCCGCTGCATACCTACTGGACCCGCGCCGCCTTCGCCGCCCCCGGCGGCATCGCCGGCAACTTCGGCACCGGCTGGACCGAAGCCAGCGACCTGCGCGAGAACGCCCTGTGGTTCGGCGGCAAGCTCAGCCGCGTGCTCGACGACGTGCACATCCGCGAGCCTCGCGACCCGCTGGCCGAATGGCGCCTGGACAGCGCCTGCGGTCGCGTCGAGCTGCTCTTCCGTCCCGAACAGCTGCACCAGGCGCGGCCCAGCGTCGGCCTGTTCTATGCCAATACCCGCCAGTGGTTCGGCCGTTTCAACGGCACCCTGCGCCACGACGACGGCGACTGCGTGCCGGTGGACGGCGCCCTCGGCTGGATCGGTTCGACCCGCGCGCGCTGGTGAGGCCGGCGGCGGGCAATCTATTTCCGACCCGCAGCGCGGCGAAAAATGCCCACGAGGAAGCGACGGCAGCGGAACCCAAGGCGGGAGCGAAGGCCTAAACTGCCGGATACGCACCCTGGAGAACACTCATGAGCCGGACCGAAACCGATAGCCTGGGCACCATCGAGGTGCCCGACGACGCCTACTGGGGCGCCCAGACCCAGCGTTCGCTGGAGAACTTCGCCATCGGCGGCCAGCGCATGCCGCTCGCCGTGATCCACGCCCTGGCGCTGATCAAGAAAGCCGCCGCGCGGGTCAACGACCACCTCGGCGAACTGCCGCCGGAAGTCGCCCGGCTGATCGAACAGGCCGCCGACGAGGTCCTCGCAGGCCGCCACGACGAACACTTCCCGCTGGTGGTCTGGCAGACCGGCAGCGGCACCCAGACCAACATGAACGTCAACGAGGTGATCGCTGGCCGCGCCAACGAACTGGCCGGCAATCCGCGTGGCGGCAAGTCGCCGGTGCATCCCAACGACCACGTCAACCGCGCGCAGAGTTCCAACGACAGCTTCCCCACCGCCATGCACATCGCCGCCGCCAAGGCCGTGCACGAACAATTGCTGCCGGCCATCGCCGAGCTTTCCGGCGGTCTCGCCGAACAGTCGGCGCGGCACGCCAGCCTGGTCAAGACCGGGCGCACCCACCTGATGGACGCCACGCCGATCACCTTCGGCCAGGAACTCTCGGCCTTCGTCGCCCAGCTCGACTACGCCGAGCGCGCCATCCGCGCGGCGCTGCCGGCGGTCTACCAGTTGGCCCAGGGCGGCACCGCGGTGGGCACCGGGCTCAACGCGCCGAAGGGCTTCGCCGACGCCATCGCCGCGGAAATCGCCGCCGAATCGGGCCTGCCCTTCGTCGCCGCGCCGAACAAGTTCGCCGCCCTGGCCGGCCACGAGCCGCTGGTCATCCTCTCCGGCGCCCTGAAGAGCCTGGCGGTGGCCCTGATGAAGATCGCCAACGACCTGCGCCTGCTCGGTTCCGGCCCACGCGCCGGCTTCGCCGAGGTGAAGCTGCCGGCCAACGAGCCGGGCAGCTCGATCATGCCCGGCAAGGTCAACCCGACCCAGTGCGAGGCGCTGTCGATGCTGGCCTGCCAGGTCATGGGCAACGACAGCACGATTTCCTTCGCCGCCAGCCAGGGCCATCTGCAACTCAACGTGTTCAAGCCGGTGATCGTCTACAACCTGCTGGAGTCCATCCGCCTGCTCGCCGACGGCTGCCGCAACTTCAACAAGCATTGCGTCGCTGGCCTGGAGCCGGACGCCCAGCGCATGGCCGACCTGCTGGAGCGCGGCCTGATGCTGGTCACCGCGCTGAACCCGCACATCGGCTACGACAAGGCCGCCGAAATCGCCAAGAAGGCCTACGCCGAAGGCACCACCCTGCGCGCCGCGGCGCTGCAGCTGGGCTACCTGGACGAAGCGCAGTTCGACGAATGGGTACGGCCGGAGCAGATGCTGGAGGCCGGCCACCATGGTTGAAACCGCCAAGACCGGCGCCACCCCGCTGGAAGGCGACGGCAAGCGCATCCTGCTGATCGTCGGCTCGCCCAAGCGCAAGAGCTTCTGCCACCTGCTCGCCGAATGCTACGCCCAGGGCGCGCGCAGCAAGGATCACGTGGTGCGCGAACTGAAGCTGGGCGAGCTGGCCTTCGACCCGATCCTCCACGAAGGCTACGAACAGAGCCAGGTGCTCGAACCCGACCTGCTGGAAGCGCAGCGGCAGATCCACTGGGCCGAGCACCTGGTGTTCGTCTACCCGGTCTGGTGGGGCGGCCTGCCGGCGTTGCTGCAGGGCTTCTTCGACCGCGTCCTGCAGCCGGGCTTCGCCTTCCGCTACCGCGGCACCCAGGACAAGGACTGGGAGCAACTGCTGGGCGGGCGCAGCGCCGACCTGCTGGTCTGCCACGACCAGCCGCTGTCGCGGCTGCGCTTCCTCAAGGGCCCGCCGGCGCACCGGCAGATGGTGCGCAGCGTGCTCGGCGCCTGTGGCATCGCCACCCGCCGCCTGGAAGAGTTCGCGCCGATGCGCAGTTCCAGCGAGGAACAGCGCCAGGGCTGGCTGCGTCGCGCCGAACAGCTCGGCAGCCAGGTCTAGTTCCCTTCCCGCCCGGCTGCGGCCGGGCGCGGACACTGATCGTTCTGACAGGTCCGCCCCCTTCCCGCCGGCTTCCCTTCCCCGCCCCCATGGCGGCCCTTTGCCTGCCTCTACCGGCTCACAGTGCGGATGCCGACCGCTTTGCATTCCGCGACATCCATCAGGAATGGGTAGCGAATCTGACCGGCCCGTCACATTTGGTAGGGACCTCAAACCGGCACCGAGGGCTAGGATCAGCCCGCTTCGAAATGAATCCGGTTCTGGAAAAAAGGACTTGTCATGAAACACTACTCAGCCACCCTGGCACTCCTGCCACTCACCCTCGCCCTGTTCCTGCCCCAGGCAGCCCATGCCCACGGCTCGATGGAAACGCCGCCCAGTCGGGTCTACGGCTGCTTCCTCGAAGGTCCGGAGAATCCCAAGTCGGCCGCCTGCAAGGCCGCCGTCGCCGCCGGCGGCACCCAGGCGCTGTACGACTGGAATGGCGTCAACCAGGGCAACGCCAACGGCAACCACCAGGCGGTGGTCCCCGACGGCCAGCTCTGCGGCGCCGGCAAGGCACTGTTCAAGGGCCTGAACCTGGCTCGCAGCGACTGGCCCAGCACTGCCATCGCGCCGGACGCCAGCGGCAACTTCCAGTTCGTCTACAAGGCCAGCGCGCCGCACGCGACCCGCTACTTCGACTTCTACATCACCAAGGACGGCTACAACCCCGAGAAGCCGCTGGCCTGGAGCGACCTGGAACCCGCGCCGTTCTGCTCGATCACCAGCGTCAAGCTGGAGAACGGCACCTACCGGATGAACTGCCCGCTGCCCCAGGGCAAGACCGGCAAGCATGTGATCTATAACGTCTGGCAGCGCTCGGACAGCCCGGAAGCCTTCTACGCCTGCATCGACGTGAGCTTCAGCGGCGCCGTCGCCAACCCCTGGCAAGCGCTGGGCAACCTGCGCGCGCAGCAGGACCTGCCAGCCGGTGCTACCGTCACCCTGCGTCTGTTCGATGCCCAGGGCCGCGACGCCCAGCGTCACAGCCTGACCCTGGCCCAGGGCGCCAACGGTGCCAAGCAATGGCCGCTGGCGCTGGCGCAGAAGGTCAACCAGGACTCCACCCTGGTCAACATCGGCGTGCTGGATGCCTACGGGGCGGTCAGCCCGGTGGCCAGCTCGCAGGACAACCAGGTCTACGTGCGCCAGGCCGGCTACCGCTTCCAGGTCGACATCGAACTGCCGGTCGAGGGCGGCGGCGAGCAACCGGGCGGCGACGGCAAGGTCGACTTCGACTATCCGCAAGGCCTGCAGCAATACGACGCCGGGACCGTAGTGCGCGGTGCCGATGGCAAGCGCTACCAGTGCAAGCCCTACCCGAACTCCGGCTGGTGCAAGGGCTGGGACCTCTACTACGCCCCGGGCAAGGGCATGGCCTGGCAGGACGCCTGGACCCTGCTGTAACGCCCTCGACTGCCGCCCGCTCCGGGCGGCAGTCGTTTTCGCCGCCAGGCACCCGCCGCGAGACGGCGAATCCGCGCAACGGTACAGTCCCCCGGCGAAACCCTGGCTACGTGTGCCTGTTCAATCTGCCGTGCGCTCCCTAGGCTGGTCCGACCACCAGCACGGGGAAACCACGCATGCCTTTTTCTCTCGCCGCCCTCCAACAGGCCGCCGCCATCGTCCACCAGAGCCTGCCGCCGACGCCGCAGATACGCTGGCCGCTGCTATGCGAGGCACTGGGTTGCGAAGTGTGGATGAAGCACGAGAACCACCTGCCGGTGGGGGCCTTCAAACTGCGCGGCGGCCTGGTGTATTTCCACCACCTGGCGCACCAGGGCGAGCGGCCGGCCGCCGTGATCAGCGCGACCCGCGGCAACCACGGCCAGTCGGTGGCCTTCTCGGCGAGCCGCTACGGCATCCAGCCGATCATCGTCGTGCCGCACGGCAACAGCCGCGAGAAGAACGCGGCGATGCGCAGCCTTGGCGCGGAGCTGATCGAGCACGGCGAGGACTTCCAGGCCTCCCGCGAATACGCCGCCGAGCGCGCCCGGCGCGAAGGCCTGCACCTGATTCCGGCGTTCCATCCCTGGCTGGTGGCCGGGGTCGCCAGCTACAGCCTGGAGTTGTTCGCCGCGCTGGCCGACCTTGACGAAGTCTACGTGCCGATCGGTATGGGTTCGGGCATCTGCGGCCTGATCGCCGCGCGCGACGCGCTGGGCCTGAAGACCCGCATCGTCGGCGTGGTGTCCGCCCATGCGCCGGCCTACGCCCTGTCGTTCGAGGCCGGCACGGCGATCAGCCACCCGGTCGACACCCGCCTGGCCGACGGCATGGCGTGCAGTACGCCGGACCCGAGCGCGCTGGAAATGATCCTGGCCGGCGCCGATCGTCTGGTGCGGGTCAGCGACAGGGAGATCGGCGCGGCCATGCGCCTGTGCTTCACCAGCACCCACAACGTCGCCGAGGGCGCCGGGGTGGCGGCGCTGGCCGCCGCCTGGCAGGAGCGCGAGCGCCTGAAGGGGCTGAAGGTAGGCCTGATCCTCAGCGGAGCGAACGTCGACCGCGAGGTATTCGCCGAGCAACTGGCCGCCGGCGACTGAGCCGGCGCCGCTAGGCCAGCCCCGCGAGGAGCAGCAGCCACCAGGCGAGCACCAGCAACTGCACGAAGAAGCCGGCGAAACGCAGCCAGACGAACAGCGCGGAGGTGCTGACCAGGTGCATCAGCGACTGGAACAGCCGGGCGCCGAGCACCAGTGGCGCCAACGGGTCGGTCAGGCTGCTCTGCCCGCTGGCGATCGCGTAGAGCAGCGCGCCGGCCAGCAGCGGCAGGTTCTCCACGCAGTTGGCATGGACTCGCACCAGCCGCTGGCCGAAACCGCCAGGCGTGTTGCTGCCATCGGCGGCGAAGGCGTTCACCGCCATCCGCCCGCCGAGTACCAGCAGGCCGCGCTGGCTGACCAGCAGGAAGACCAGCAACAGGGTCCAGGCGATCAGGCCGAGCAGGCAGATCGCGCTAGGGCTGAGAAACATGGATGACGCTCCTTCTATTGTCTTGTCGTGGGAAGGATGAAGCGTCTGGATTCTAGGCCGGCTAGAGCAATTGCTCTATTCGCAGTCCGCCGTCCTTAAGTCGTGTTCTGCCGGTACGCCGCTCGGCCCCGATGTCCGCCGTCGGCGGATGCGTAACCGGACGACCCACTGCCCGCGGCTTTCCGAACGGACAAAGAAAAGCCCCGCCGAAGCGGGGCCTTCCTTGCACGCAGCACTCAGGGCTGTCTTCTCATCAGAGCGAATCGAGATAGCGCTCCACATCCAGCGCGGCCATGCAGCCGGCGCCGGCCGAGGTGATCGCCTGGCGGTAGACGTGGTCGGCCACGTCGCCGGCGGCGAACACACCCGGTACGTTGGTCGCGGTGGCGTTGCCTTCGCGCCCGCCGTTGACCACCAGGTAGCCGTCCTTCAGGGCCAGTTGCCCTTCGAACAGCGAGGTATTGGGAGTATGGCCGATGGCGACGAACATGCCATCCACGGCGATCTCCTCGCTGCCACCATCGCGGTTCTTCAGGCGCACGCCGGTGACGCCCATCGTGTCGCCAAGCACCTCATCGACCTCGGCGTTGAGCTTGAGCACTATCTTGCCTTCGGCGACCCGCGCCTGCAGCTTGTCCTGGAGGATCTTCTCGGCGCGGAAGGTCTCGCGACGATGCACCAGGGTCACCCGGCTGGCGATGTTGGCCAGGTACAGGGCCTCTTCGACAGCGGTATTGCCGCCGCCGATCACCGCCACTTCGCGGTTGCGGTAGAAGAAACCGTCGCAGGTGGCGCAGGCCGACACGCCCTTGCCCATGAACGCCTGCTCCGACGGCAACCCCAGGTAGCGCGCGCTGGCACCGGTGGCGACGATCAGTGCGTCGCAGGTGTAGGTGCCATTGTCGCCGCGCAGGGTGAACGGCTTGCCGGCCAGGTCCACGGCATGGATGTGGTCGAAGACAATCTCGGTCTCGAAGCGCTCGGCGTGCTCCTGCATCCGCTGCATCAGTGCCGGGCCGGTCAGGCCGTGGGGATCGCCCGGCCAGTTGTCGACCTCGGTGGTGGTGGTCAACTGGCCGCCGGCCTGCATGCCGGTGATCAGCAGCGGCTTGAGGTTGGCGCGCGCGGCGTAGACAGCCGCGCTGTAACCGGCGGGACCGGAACCGAGGATGATCACTCGGGCGTGGCGGAGGGTATCGGGCATCTCGTCGGACTCCTGCCGACATCAGCGTCGGCGCGAATAAAAACGGGGCCACCAAAGCACATGGGGAAGGCTTGGAAGGAGCGGTCGCCCCGGGAAAAGGTCGGCCGGGCACACTTCGCGCCCGGCAGCGGGATCACAGTGCCTCGGCGTTCTCGGCCAGGTACGAGGCCACGCCCTCGGCGCTCGCCTTCATGCCTTTCTGGCCCTTGCGCCAGCCGGCCGGGCAGACCTCGCCGTGTTCCTCGGTGAACTGCAGGGCCTCGACCAGGCGCACCATCTCGTCCACCTCACGCCCCAGCGGCAGGTTGTTCACCACTTGGTGCTGGACCACCCCGGCGCGGTCGATCAGGAACGAAGCACGCAAGGCCACGCCGTCCTCGTGCTCGATGCCGTAGGCGCGGGTGATCTCGTGCTTGACGTCGGCGACCATGGTGAACTCGACCGCACCGATGCCGCCCTTCTCCACCGGCGTGCTGCGCCAGGCGTGATGGGTGAACTGCGAGTCGATGGAGACACCGACCACCTCGACGCCCAGCTCGCGGAACTTATCCATGCGGTTGTTGTGGGCGATGATTTCCGAGGGGCAGACGAAAGTGAAGTCGAGCGGCCAGAAGAACAGTACGACGTACTTGCCGCGCAGGCTGGAAAGCTGGAAGGCATCGACGATGGAACCGTCGCCGAGGACCGCGGCGGCAGTGAAATCGGGGGCTTGCTTGTTGACCAGTACGCTCATCGCGAGGCTCCTAGAAGGTTGGGTTCCGCCCGGCGACGCCAGGCTCCCGGAAGAATATGCAGCGCAGGTTACCCAGCCACGACGATGCATTGAAATGTCGAATTTCAATTCGCACGATAGAGTCAGCCTATGCTCTCAACCTGCGGCTAGACTCATGCTGTCGCCCATTACCCGTCCTCACCGCATGCCCCTACGCACACGCCTGCTCTGGCTATTCCTGCCGTTGCTGGCCGCCAGTCTCGGCGGTATCTGGCTCTTGTCGGAAAGCATCCTGCTGAGCCGTTTCGACCGAGAGGACCAGCAACGCCTGCAAGAGGGCGCCACCGTCCTGCACAACCGGCTGGACTTCGAGTTGAAGCGCCACCTAGACATCGTTCGCACCTACGCCTGGTGGGATGCCAGCTACGACTTCATCCAGCGCCCCAACGAGACCTTCGAACAGGAAAACCTCGACCACGAGATGCTCGACGACCTGGGATTCGACTTCGTCCTGTTCCTCGACGACCAGGGTCACCTGCAACTGAAGCAGTGGTCCCCGCCCGCGCCCGACCAGCGCGTGCTCTTCGGCGCCCCCTCGGCGAGCGACCAGGCCCTGCTCGAGGCACTGCAGCAACGCGCCATCCGCCTCGGCGCGCTGGACTTTCGCGGACGCACCGACCACAGCCTGAGCGAGCTGCTGCTGGTCGACAACCTGCCGACCCTGCTGGTCAGCGTGCCTATCAGCAACAACCAGGGTAGCGCGCCGGCGAAGGGCGCGATCCTCGCCGGCTACTTCCTCGACCGGGAACGCCTGGCCAACCTCCGCGAACAGATGCAGGCCGACCTGCAACCGATGCCCAACATCGCCACCGACTCCACCTGGAAGCCGCTGCGCAGCCGCAGCGGCAGTACCCACAACCAGGCCCTGCTCAGCCCACGGCGGTTCATCGGCGAACATGTCCAGCAGGTCTCGGTGCAGTACCTGAGTTCCAGCGGCGAGCCGCAGCTGCGCTTCGACATCACCAAGAAACGCCTGCTCTACATCCAGGGCGAGAAGGCCATCAACTTCTTCCTCGGCGCCTCCCTGCTGGTCGCGCTGGGCGCTTTCCTGGTCGGTTACCTGGCCCTGGAGCTGTGGGTCCTGCGCCGGGTCCAACGGCTCAACCGGGAGGTCGCCGAAGTCGGACGCAACGCCCACTCGATACGCCTGAGCGACTTCGGCAACGACGAGCTGGGACAACTGGCGGGCGAGATGAACCAGATGCTCGAGCGCCTGGAACACAGCGAGGCGCGCGACCGGGCGATCCTCCAGTCGATGCGCGACGGCTACTTCGAAATGGACGTCGACGGCGTGATCCTCACCGTCAACCCCGCGCTCTACCAACTGCTCGGCCAGACGCGCGAAACGCTGATCGGCCATCCCTACTACGAACTGCTCGGCGAAGACGACCTGGCGCGTGCCCG
Source organism: Pseudomonas sp. PS1(2021) (assembly GCF_020405165.1). Lineage (NCBI taxonomy): Bacteria > Pseudomonadati > Pseudomonadota > Gammaproteobacteria > Pseudomonadales > Pseudomonadaceae > Pseudomonas > Pseudomonas sp. PS1(2021). The sequence continues at coordinate 3,838,441 of NZ_CP084484.1, forward strand.
CCAACCCTTCCAGCGCGCCATGCAGAGCGGCGCAGGCAAGACCTTCGCCATCCCCCTGCAGCGCGCCGACGGCAGCCTCGGCTACTTCGAGGCCACGGTTTCGCTGATCCACGACCTGCAGGGCGAACTACGGGGCTACCGCGGCATCGTCCGCGACGTCAGCGACCAGATCGCCTACCAGCAGCAATTGCTGGAAATGGCCTACCGCGACCCGCTGACCGGCCTGGGCAACCGCAAGGCCTTCGACGAACAGCTCGGCCAGGCGTTGCTTCGCGCCGGCTCCGGCGGAAGCGAACTGGCGCTGCTGTACCTGGACCTGGACCGCTTCAAGGAGGTCAACGACCGCTTCGGCCACGACATCGGCGATGCCCTCCTCAGGACCGTCGCCGAACGGGTACGCAGCACCCTGCGGCAGCCGGACAAGGCCTACCGCCTGGGCGGCGACGAATTCGCCGTGCTCCTCGAGGACAGCCAGGAAAACAATCCGCAGCGCCTCGCAGAACGCCTGCTGGCGGCGCTGGTCCAACCGATCGCGCTGAATGGCGAACGCATCGACTTCGTCACCCCGAGCATCGGCATCGCTCTCTACCCGCGGCATGCCGGCGATGCCGAAGGACTGGTCCGTGCCGCCGACAGCGCCATGTACGAGGCCAAGCGCCAGCGCAACCACTATTGCCTGTACCAGGCGCCAGCCTGAAATGCGCGGTCAAACAGGCTCTGTCGCGGGCTTTCGCCAGTCTGCTAAGGTTTCAGCCCGCATCCCATCGGAGAACCATTCCCTATGCCAGCCCTGAGCGGCCCGCAATACCTCGGCGAAGGCCTGAAGCTGATCATGCGTCCCGGCCTGCGCCTGTTCGTGCTGATCCCCCTGACCCTCAACCTGCTGGTGTTCGCCCTGCTGATCGGCTTCGCGATGCAGCAGTTCAGCCACTGGGTCGACCTGCTGATGCCCAGCCTGCCCGACTGGCTGAGCTTCCTGCAGTACATCGTCTGGCCGTTGTTCGTCCTGCTGGTGCTGGTGATCGTGTTCTTCACCTTCACCATGGTCGCCAACATCATCTCCGCGCCGTTCAACGGCTTCCTCTCGGAAAAGGTCGAGGTGGTGGTTCGCGGCCGCGACGACTTCCCGCCGTTCAGCTGGGCCGAACTGCTGGCGATGATCCCGCGCACCATGGGTCGCGAGATGCGCAAGCTCGCCTACTTCCTGCCGCGCGCGCTGGTGCTGCTGGTGCTGAGCTTCGTGCCCGGGGTCAACCTGATCGCCACGCCGCTGTGGATCCTCTTCGGCATCTGGATGATGGCGGTGCAGTACATCGACTATCCGGCGGACAACCACAAGCTCGGCTGGAACGAGATGCTCGCCTGGCTGCGCAGCAAGCGCTGGGCGTGCATGGGTTTCGGCGGGGTGACCTACCTGGCGCTGCTGATCCCGCTGGTCAACCTGGTCATGATGCCCGCCGCCGTCGCCGGCGCCACCCTGTTCTGGGTCCGCGAGGAAGGCGAGAAGGCGCTGGTGAAATAAGCATGCGCCCGGTGTCCGCTGTCGGCATTGTCAGGCGGGCGTCAGCGCCCTGACAGCCGGCGTCGGGCACACTACGAATGCCCTCGGGAGCGTCGGCGCAGGCCGCAGCCGAGACCTGCGCCAGCCCTTGCAGACCGGCTCGACGCTGCCGAACCGACTGGCCGCCGGTGCCTCCCCACGCAGGCGGCCTTTTTTTACCCGCCGGCCTTGCCGTCCATGCAGGATGGCCGGCGCTCACCCCCTTCCTGTCCGCTACGCCCCCCTCGACGCCGCCACCCTGGCACTACAGTGGCAACCAGGCGAGGCAGGCTCCGGCCCGCTTTCGATGACCACCGTCCCCAGCCCGCCCAGCGGCGGAAAACAAGAAGAGGGTCGCCATGTCACGTTCCGCATTCACCGCGCTCTTGCTGTCCTGCGTCCTGCTGGCGCTCTCCATGCCTGCCAGGGCCGACGACCTGCCCTACCGCTTCGGCCTGGGCAAGGCGGACATCACCGGCGAAGCCGCCGAAGTCGGCATGATGGGTTACTCCTCCCTCGAACAGAAGACCGCCGGCATCCACATGCGCCAGTGGGCGCGTGCCTTCGTGATCGAGGAAGCGGCCAGCGGCCGTCGCCTGGTCTACGTCAACACCGACCTGGGGATGATCTTCCAGGCCGTGCACCTGAAGGTCCTGGCCCGGCTCAAGGCGAAGTACCCCGGTGTCTACGACGAGAACAACGTGATGCTCGCCGCCACCCACACCCACTCCGGTCCGGGCGGCTTCTCCCACTACGCGATGTACAACCTGTCGGTGCTCGGCTTCCAGGAAAAGACCTTCAACGCCATCGTCGACGGCATCGTCCGCTCCATCGAGCGGGCCCAGGCCAGGTTGCAGCCCGGCCGCCTGTTCTACGGCAGCGGCGAGCTGCGCAACGCCAGCCGCAACCGTTCGCTGCTGTCGCACCTGAAGAACCCGGACATCGCCGGCTACGAGGATGGCATCGACCCGCAGATGAGCGTGCTCAGCTTCGTCGACGCCAACGGCGAGCTGGCCGGCGCGATCAGTTGGTTCCCGGTGCACAGCACCTCGATGACCAACGCCAATCACCTGATCTCCCCGGACAACAAGGGCTACGCCTCCTATCACTGGGAGCACGACGTCAGCCGCAAGAGCGGTTTCGTCGCCGCCTTCGCCCAGACCAATGCCGGCAACCTGTCGCCCAACCTGAACCTGAAGCCCGGCTCCGGTCCCTTCGACAACGAGTTCGACAACACCCGCGAGATCGGTCTGCGCCAATTCGCCAAGGCCTACGAGATCGCCGGCCAGGCCCAGGAGGAAGTGCTCGGCGAACTGGATTCGCGCTTCCGTTTCGTCGACTTCACCCGCCTGCCGATCCGCCCGGAGTTCACCGACGGCCAGCCGCGCCAGTTGTGCACCGCGGCCATCGGCACCAGTCTGGCCGCCGGTAGCACCGAAGACGGTCCAGGCCCGCTGGGGCTGGATGAAGGCAACAATCCGTTCCTCTCGGCCCTTGGCGGGTTGCTCACCGGCGTGCCGCCGCAGGAACTGGTGCAATGCCAGGCGGAAAAGACCATCCTCGCCGACACCGGCAACAAGAAACCCTACCCCTGGACGCCGACGGTGCTGCCGATCCAGATGTTCCGCATCGGCCAGTTGGAACTGCTCGGCGCCCCCGCCGAGTTCACCGTGATGGCCGGGGTGCGGATCCGCCGCGCGGTGCAGGCGGCCAGCGAAGCGGCCGGTATCCGCCATGTGATCTTCAATGGCTACGCGAATGCCTATGCCAGCTACGTCACCACCCGCGAGGAATACGCCGCCCAGGAATACGAAGGCGGCTCGACCCTCTACGGCCCCTGGACCCAGGCCGCCTACCAGCAGTTGTTCGTCGACATGGCGGTGGCGCTGCGCGAACGCCTGCCGGTGGAAACCTCGGCGATAGCGCCGGACCTGTCCTGCTGCCAGATGAACTTCCAGACCGGAGTAGTGGCCGATGATCCCTATATCGGCAAGTCCTTCGGCGACGTGTTGCAACAACCCAGGGAAAGTTATCGCATCGGCGACAAGGTGACCGTCGCTTTCGTGACCGGACATCCGAAGAATGACTTGCGCACCGAGAAGACTTTCCTGGAAGTGGTGAATATCGGCAAGGATGGCAAACAGACGCCCGTGACCGTTGCCACCGATAATGACTGGGATACCCAATACCGCTGGGAGAGAGTGGGTATATCTGCCTCGAAAGCGACTATCAGCTGGTCCATTCCACCAGGGACCGAGCCCGGCCATTACTACATCAGGCACTATGGCAACGCGAAGAACTTCTGGACCCAGAAGATCAGCGAAATCGGCGGCTCGACCCGCTCCTTCGAGGTGCTCGGCACCACTCCCTAGCGGGCTCCAGCCAAGGTTGCGAGATTCGCCAGCCAACTTTATGACGCATGAAAGTCGTCAAATAAAATGTGATTTAAAACACATGAACAAGTGACCTTTCATTCAGCCGACAAGGGCATGGAACTCTATTTCCGTGCCCTTTGTTTTTATCCCGAAAAACTTCTCAAGTTGTCGCTCAAGGTCATATCGAAGTCGCTTTCGGGATCAACCGATAAATTATCGCCATGAAACCATCGGCTCGCTGTATTCCCTGCCGGAAAAACAGCGAAGACGATTAATCATCTCGAAACAAGAAGTACGCAGATTGATGGAAATCAAAAAACCACCCGGGAAATAAAACGATGACCGAAAACTGGAAATTCCGCCGTCGAACCTTTCTCAAGCACGGCGCCCAGGCCGCTACCCTGGCCGGCCTTTCCGGGCTGTTCCCGGAGACGCTCCGGCGCGCCCTGGCCGTCGAGCCGGACATCCGCACCGGAACCATCCAGGACGTCCAGCACGTGGTCATCCTGATGCAGGAGAACCGCAGCTTCGATCACTACTTCGGCCACCTCAACGGCGTCCGCGGCTTCAACGACCCTCGCGCGCTCAAGCGCCAGGACGGCAAGCCGGTCTGGTACCAGAACTACAAGTACGAGTTCTCCCCCTATCACTGGGATACCAAGGTCACCAGCGCCCAGTGGGTGAGTTCGCAGAACCATGAATGGTCGGCCTTCCACGCGATCTGGAACCAGGGCCGCAACGACAAGTGGATGGCGGTGCAGTACCCCGAAGCCATGGGCTACTTCAAGCGCGGCGACATTCCCTACTACTACGCCCTGGCCGACGCCTTCACCCTGTGCGAGGCCTACCACCAGTCGATGATGGGCCCGACCAATCCGAACCGCCTCTACCACATGAGCGGACGCGCCGCCCCCAGCGGCGACGGCAAGGACGTACACATCGGCAACGACATGGGCGACGGCACCATCGGCGCCAGCGGCACGGTGGACTGGACCACCTATCCCGAGCGGCTAAGCGCCGCTGGCGTGGACTGGCGGGTCTACCAGGAAGGCGGCTACCGCTCCTCGTCACTCTGGTACCTGTACGTCGACGCCTACTGGAAATACCGGCTCCAGGAGCAGAACAACTACGACTGCAACGCCCTCGCCTGGTTCAGGAACTTCAAGAACGCTCCGCGCGATTCGGACCTCTGGCAGCGCGCCATGCTCGCCCGCGGCGTCGACCAGTTGCGCAAGGATGTGCAGGAGAACACGCTGCCGCAGGTGTCGTGGATCGTCGCGCCCTACTGCTACTGCGAGCATCCCTGGTGGGGCCCCTCGTTCGGCGAGTACTACGTGACCCGGGTGCTCGAGGCGCTGACCAGCAACCCCGAGGTCTGGGCCAGGACCGTGTTCATCCTCAACTACGACGAGGGCGACGGCTTCTATGACCACGCCAGCGCCCCGGTGCCGCCGTGGAAGGATGGCGTCGGCCTTTCCACGGTCAGCACCGCCGGCGAGATCGAGGCATCCAGCGGGCTGCCCATCGGGCTCGGCCACCGCGTCCCGCTGATCGCCATCTCGCCCTGGTCGAAGGGCGGCAAGGTCAGCGCCGAAGTGTTCGACCATACCTCGGTGCTGCGCTTCCTCGAACGCCGCTTCGGCGTCGTCGAGGAAAACATCTCGCCCTGGCGGCGTGCCGTCTGCGGCGACCTGACTTCGCTGTTCGACTTCCAGGGCGCAGGCGATACCCAGGTCGCCCCCGACCTGACCAACGTCCCGCAGAGCGACGCGCGCAAGGAGGACGCCTACTGGCAGCAGTTCTACCGGCCCAGCCCCAAGTACTGGTCCTACGAGCCGAAGAGCCTGCCCGGCCAGGAAAAGGGCCAGCGCCCTACCCTCGCGGTGCCCTACCAGTTGCACGCCACGCTGGCCCTCGACATCGCCGCCGGCAAGCTGCGCCTGACCCTGGGCAACGACGGCATGAGCCTGCCGGGCAATCCGCAGGGACACTCCGCTGCGGTATTCCAGGTGCAGCCGCGGGAAGTCGGCAATCCGCGCTTCTATACCGTGACCAGCTATCCGGTGGTCCAGGAAAGCGGAGAGGAACTGGGCCGGACCCTCAACGACGAACTCGACGACCTGCTCGACGCCAACGGCCGCTACGCCTTCGAGGTGCACGGCCCCAACGGCTTCTTCCGCGAGTTCCACGGCAACCTGCATCTCGCCGCGCAGATGGCGCGGCCCGAGGTATCGGTCACCTATCAACGCAACGGCAACCTGCAGTTGAACATCCGCAATCTCGGCCGCCTGCCGTGCAGCGTGACGGTGACGCCGAACCCGGCCTATACCCAGGAGGGCAGCCGTCGCTATGAACTCGAACCGAACCAGGCGATCAGTGAAGTGTGGCTGTTACGCAGCAGCCAGGGCTGGTACGACCTCAGCGTGACCGCCAGCAATACGGAAGCCAACTATCTCCACCGCCTGGCCGGACACGTCGAGACCGGCAAGCCGAGCAGGAGCGATCCATTGCTCGACATCGCAGCGACCTGAAGCGAGGAGTCCATCGCATGAGACCTACCCTGACCTGGACCTTGCTGGCCCTGCTGCTCTGCGGCACGGCCATCGGCGCCGTCCTGTTGTTTTACCCATCGGAGCCGGCGCCCGTCGCGCCCTTCGCGTCTCCCCCGCAGGCCACACCGGCGGCAAAACCTTCCATTCCTTCCCGAGCCCCCGAGATGAATACAGCCACCGCTCCCGACAACCTGGAACAGCAACTCGGCGAGTTCGGCCGCAACGCCGGGCAGATGTCCGAGATCGAACGCAAGCAGGCCGCCGAAGGCCTGATCGAACAGCTCAAGCGCGAGGTGGCGGTCGGCGCCGATCCGCGCCAGACCTTCGAGGAGATCCAGCGTCTGACGCCCTATGTGGAAGCCGATGCCAGGCGCCGCGAGGCGCTCGACTTCGAGATCTGGATGGCGCTCAAGGACAACGCCTCCGTCCAGCAGCAAGCGCCGACGCCTGGCGAGGAAGAGCAACTGCGCGAATACGCGCAAGAGTCGGACAAGGTGATCGCCGAGGTGCTCGCCAGCGTCGACGGCGAGGAGCAGCGTCACGCCGCCATCGACGAACGCCTCAAGGCCCTGCGCAAGCAGATCTTCGGCGAGGAGAACCCACGCCTGCTGCAACGCTGAAATCCACGGCGCCCCGACCGGGGCGCCGTCACGCAAGCGTCACCAAAACTTCACATCCGCTACACGGCGTCGGTCGACACTGACGTCATGAGCAGACCTCTAAGCATCGCCCTGATCAGCGAAACCTACCCACCGGAAGTCAACGGCGTCGCCAATACCCTGGGGCGCCTGCATGCCGGTCTCCAGCAGCTTGGCCATCGGGTCCAGGTGGTGCGCCCGCGCCAGCCCGGCGACGACGGCCGGCGCAGCGACGCCGAGCTGGTGCTGACCCGCGGCTGGCCGTTGCCCGGCTACCCCGGCCTGCAATGGGGCATGTCGAGCCTGCACAAGCTGCTGCGCTGCTGGAAGCGCCAGCGCCCGGACGTGCTCTACATCGCCACCGAAGGCCCGCTCGGCTTCTCTGCCCTGCGCGCCGCGCGGCGCCTGGGCATCCCGGCAGTCAGCGGCTTCCACACAAACTTCCAGCAGTACAGCGAGCACTACGGCTTCGGTCCGCTGACCCGGCTGGTCACCGGCTACCTGCGCTGGTTCCACAACCGCACGCAGATGACCCTGGTGCCCAGCGGCAGCCAGCGCATGGAATTGCAGCGGCGCGGTTTCGAACGTCTCAACCTGCTCTCCCGCGGGGTCGACAGCCAACTCTTCCATCCCTCCCGGCGCGATCCCGAACTACGCCGGCGCTGGGGCCTGGGCGAACAGGACATCGCCGTGCTGCACGTCGGCCGGCTGGCGGCAGAGAAGAACCTCGGCCTGCTCGGCGGCACCTTCCGCGCGCTCTGCGCCGCCCATCCGCAGCTGAAGCTGCGCCTGGTACTGGTGGGCGACGGGCCGGAGCGCAGGCACCTCGAACGGGACCTGCCCGAAGCGCTGTTCTGCGGCGTCCAGCGCGGCGAAACCCTGGCCGCCCACTACGCCTCGGGCGACCTGTTCCTCTTCCCAAGCCTGTCGGAGACCTTCGGCAACGTGGTCCTCGAAGCCCAGGCCGCCGGCCTCGCGGTGGTCGCCTTCGACCAGGCCGCCGCCGGCCAGCACATCCGCCATGGGCACAACGGCGTGCTCGCCGCGCCGGGCGACAAGAGCGGCTTCGTCGAAGTCGCCAGTTGGCTGCTGGACGACCAGGAACGCCTGCGCCGGGTCCGTCTCAACGCCCGCCAACACGCCAGCCGGCAAGGTTGGGACAGTATCGTCGAGCACTTCCAGAACTACCTGGAAGACGCCTGCGCCAGTCCGCTGGTCCAGCCCGCTCGGTCGAAGCCCGAGCGGCCGCCGGCAGAGGATGGCGGGGCCTTGCCACGCAGCCGCGAGTAGCTCTCAGGCAAAGGCTTTCGGCGTGGCGATGAAGCCCAGGCTCATGGCCCCGGCGCCCAGATTGATGCCGCCGGTAGGGCTGAGCATGCCCAGGTGCAAGTGGATGTCGCGCTCGCGGCAGGCGTTCTCCAACGCGGCGAAGCCCGGCAGGTCGCGCAGCGCGGTCGGATCGCCGGCATAGCTGAGACCCAGTTGCGGTGCCAGCAGCTCACCCGCCTGTACCCGCGCCAGGGCATAGCCGAACAGCTTCTCCGCCGACTTCTCGAAGCTCGGCGAGAGCGCCACCGGTTTGTCCTCGCCATCGGCCAGGCTGAACACCGGCTTGACGTCGAGCAGCGAGCCCAACCCCAGCGCTGCGCCCTTGACCCGGTCGACGAAACCGCTGCGATCACCCTTCTGGAAGCCGCGCCGGCGCAAGTGGCCCAGGTCATCGGCGACCAGGTAGGTGCAGGTCTGCTGGCTGAGCTGTTCGAGGCGCGTACGCAGCGCGTTGGGGTGGCTGCCCTGCGCCAGCAGGCGCGTGCCCTCGGCCGCCAGGCAGGCGATGCCGGCGAACACCGAGTGGCTGTCGAGTACGCGCAGGGTGAAGGGACCGGCGATGCCGGCCGCGTGGCGGCGCTCGTGGTAGTGCTGGAGCAGGCCGAAGGAAGCCTGGGTGGCGTGCTCGAAGATCGGACTGCGCAGGCTGTCGACGGTGAGGCAGACCACGTAGTCGAAGTCGGTCACCAGTTCGTCGAGGAACCATTGTTGCAACTCGGCGGCGGAGAGCGGCTGGCTGCCGTCCTTGCTACCGACCTTGGGCAGGTGGTCGCGGTAGAAGCTCAGGGTGGTGTCGGGGTCGCGTCGATCGATGAGCCGCTGCTCGCCCAGGCGGATCCCGATCGGCATCACGCGGATGCCGTGGGCGGCGAGGAATTCGGGCGGCAGGTCGCAGGTCGCGTCGACCACCAGGCCGATACGCATGGATTCGCTCCTCTGGCCGTTTCTCGGCCTATTGTTGTGTTGGCGGTCATACAATGCCCGTTTCGGACTTTGAAGTCAGCCGGCCGCACGGCGGGTTTTCGGAAAAAATCACGGCCATGAAAAATCCCACCCCGAGGGGTGGGATCTGCTTGCCGGCGCGGCGCCGGGCCGGTGCGTCGCGGACGCGCCTTCAGACCAGGCTGGCCAGGGCCTCGCGGCTGAACGGCTTGATGTCGCCGATACGCCCCTCGCGGACCTTCACCGCCCACTCCGGATCCACCAGCAGCGCGCGGCCCACCGCGACCAGGTCGAACTCGCCCTTGTCCAGGCGCTCCACCAGGCCGTCGATGCTCGCCGGCTGCGCCACCTCGTCGGTTTTGCCGAAGAATTGCAGGAACTCGCTGCCGTCCAGGCCGACGTTACCCACGGTAATGGTCGGCTTGCCGGTCAGCTCGCGGGTCCAGCCGGCCAGGTTGAGTTCCGAGCCTTCGAACTCGGGAATCCAGAAGCGGCGGGTCGAGCAGTGGAAGATATCGACGCCGGCCTCCACCAGCGGCGCGAGGAACTCGCGCAGGCCCTCCGGGGTTTCCACCAGGCGCGCGGAATAGTCCTGCTGCTTCCATTGGGAGAAGCGGAAGATGATCGGGAAATCCGCGCCGACCGCCGCGCGCACCGCCCGCACCAGCTCGACGGCGAAGCGCGAGCGATTGGCCAGGCTGCCGCCGTACTCGTCGTCCCGCTGGTTGCTGCCTTCCCAGAAGAACTGGTCGATCAGGTAGCCGTGGGCGCCGTGGATCTCCACCCCGTCCATGCCGATCGCCTGGGCGTCGCGGGCGGCCTGGGCGAAGGCGGCGATGACGTCCTGGATGTCGGCCTTGCTCATGCCGTGGACCAGCACCTTGCCGTCCTTGGCCTTCTCCATCGGGCCGTAGCCGGGCACGCTGGCGTCCGGCTCCACGCCCAGGCGCCGAACGCTGCCGACGTGCCAGAGCTGCGGAACGATGCGCCCGCCCTCGGCATGCACCGCGTCGACCACCTGCTTCCAGCCGGCCAGGGCGTCCTCGCCATAGAAGCGCGGCACGTTCGGATAGCCGTTGGCGGCCTTGTGGCCGACCGTGGTGCCTTCGCTGACGATCAGGCCGACGCCGGCGGCGGCGCGCCGGCGGTAGTACTCGACGACCTTGGCGTTGGGTACGCCGCCGGGGGAAAAGTTGCGGGTCATCGGTGCCATCACCACACGGGTGGGCAGTTCCAGGGCGCCGAGGCGGAACGGTTGGAACAGGGCTTCTACGGGGGCACTCATGGACGGACTCCTGAGGGGGAATGGGAGGTTCGGGCAGGTATCAGGCGCGGAGCAGCAGCTCCAGGCGCGACATGAAAGCATTCAGCGGAGCGAGGCCGGCGCCGACCTTGAAGCGCGCCAGGGCGCCCTGCCAGGCGAAGCCGATGAAGCCGGCCAGGCTCGCGCAGTCCTCGTCGGCGGCCAGTTCGCCGGCCTCGCGCGCCTGCTCCAGACAGTCCTGGAGGATTCGCGCGGAAGCCTGCAGGATCGACTCGACCTTGGCCGCGATCGGCGGCGACAGCTCGGCCATCTCGAAGCTCAGGCTGCCGATGAAGCAGTGGTATTCGGGCTTTTCCTGGCGGGCGAAGTGCTCCAGCAGCTCGCCGTAGTAGCGCAGCACCCGCTCGCACGGGCTGAAGCGGCTATCGCCGAGGGCCTGGGCGTAGCGCGCCAGGCGCGGCGCGTAGACGTGCTCCAGGGCCTGCTGGGCGAAAGCTTCCTTGCTATCGAAGTAGTGATAGAAAGAGCCCTTGGGGATGCGCGCGGCCTGGACGATCTCCAGCACCCCGGTGCCGTGGTAGCCACGTCGGGTCATGACCTCGGAGCCCTTGGCCAGGATCAGTTCGCGCTTGTCGAGTCGGTTGCTAGTCATGGAACGAGAGAATATGACCGGTCGTCTCGTCCGCCCAGCATTATCAACGGCGGTGATCAGGCGTTACAGGCAGGGGCTTATCGCGTTGCGTCATGAAGCGGCGCAAGACAGGAAAGGAAGCGGCGGGACGCGAACGCGTCCCGCGGGAGATCAACCCAGGGCCTTCTCGATGGCTTGCACCAGGGCCGGGTCGTCCGGCGCCGTGCGCGGGCTGAAACGCGCCAGCACGCGACCGTCGGGACCGAGCAGGAATTTCTCGAAGTTCCAGGTGATGTCGCCGGGAAACTCCGCGCCCTCGCCCGCCAGTAGGCGATAGAGCGGATGCCGCGCGCTGCCGTTGACCTCGACCTTGGCGCTCATCGGGAAGCTGACGCCATAGTTCAGGCTGCAGAAGGACTGGATATCCGCCTCGCTGCCCGGCTCCTGCCCGGCGAACTGGTTGCAGGGCACGCCGAGCACCGCGAAACCGCGCTCGCGGTAGGTCTGGTAGAGATTCTCCAGGCCGGCGTACTGGGGTGTCAGGCCGCATTTGGAGGCGACATTGACCACCAGCAGCACCTTGCCCTTGAACGGGGAAAGCGGCAGGTCCTGTCCATCCAACCCCTGCAGGGTGAGATCGTGAAAGGCACTCATGACGTACTCCTTGCGCATTCAGCGACACAACGTGCCAAGCCCCGCACCGGGCAAGAACCCTGGCTGCGGCGCATCCCCAGGGACGGGGTAAAGAGCCCAGGCATGGCGCATGACGCGAAAGGCGCCCACAGGCGCCTTTCGCTATACCAGCTTAGCAGTTCCGCCGGCGGACGGCCCAGGCCATCAATCGGCGAATGAACGCCGATCAGTGGTGGTGACCGCCTTCGCCATGGATGTGGCCGTGGGCGATTTCCTCGGCGTTGGCCTCGCGCACGTCGACTACCTTGACCTTGAAGTTCAGGCGCTGGCCGGCCAGCGGATGGTTGCCGTCGACGGTCACGTCGTCGCCGTCGATGTCGCGGATGGTGACGATCTGCATGCCGCCGTCCGGAGCCGAGGCGTGGAACTGCATGCCGACTTCCAGTTCGTCGACGCCTTCGAACATCTCGCGGGTCAGGGTCGCGACCAGTTCGGCGCTGTATTCGCCATAGGCGTCTTCCGGCTCGATGGCGACGCTCAGTTCGTCACCGACGTTCTTGCCTTCCAGGGCCTTCTCCAGGCCGACGATGATGTTGCCGGCACCGTGCAGGTAGACCAGCGGCGCGCCACCAGCGGAACTGTCGATGACATCCCCGGCGTCGTTGGTCAGGGTATAGTCGATGGAAACCGCCTTGTTGGCCGCGATCTGCATGGTTCGAAACCTTTTCGATAAAGAAGATGAATGCGTAAGTGTACGCATCAATAGCCCCGAAAGCGACCGCGCCCCTGATGAACGGGGCGCGCGAGCGCCGTCGCGGGTGATTGATTTTCATCAGGACGAGGAAGGCCATTGGGTGGCAGTCTTGTCCTGTGGCCATACTCAACACCTGCGCCACCAACCGCCCTGGCAATCGCGCGCCTGGGTCCTTGACGAAAACGAGCGGCACAGACAGCTCGGCCGCGAATTTCGCTGCGGCTGGTGTGCCCGGGAAGAAGAAGAGCAGACCAAGGAGCAGTGATGCCCTCACGCAACATACTGGTGATCAACTGCGGCAGTTCGTCGATCAAGTTCGCCCTGGTCAACGAGGCCCACTCCCTGTTTCCCCTGCACGGCCTCGCCGAGCGCCTGGGCAGCCGCGATGCGGTGCTGCGCTGGAAGCGCGGCGGCGACAGCGACAGCCTGATGATTCCCAACGCCGACCACCGCGCCGCCCTCGCCCAGTTGCTGCCGATGGTGCAGAACGCCGCGGGCGGCAAGCTCCACGGCATCGGCCACCGGGTGGTGCATGGCGGCGAGCTGTTCACCCATGCCACGCGCATCGACGACCGGGTGGTCGAGGCGATCCGGGCCACCGCGCCGCTGGCGCCGCTGCACAACCCGGCCAACCTGCAAGGCATCGAGGCAGCGATGACGCTGTTTCCCAAGCTGCCCCACGTCGCCGTGTTCGACACCGCCTTCCACCAGAGCCTGCCGGAGCACGCCTACCGCTACGCCCTGCCGGAAGCCCTCTACCGCGAGCATGGCGTACGCCGCTACGGCTTCCACGGCACCAGCCACCGCTACGTCAGCCACCGCGCCGCGGAAATGGCCGGGTTGGCGGTCGGCGACAGCAGTTGGCTCAGCGCCCACCTCGGCAACGGCAGTTCGACCTGCGCCATCGTCAACGGCCAGAGCCTCGACACCAGCATGGGCCTAACCCCGCTGGAAGGCCTGGTAATGGGCACCCGCAGCGGCGACGTCGACCCCAACCTGCACAGCCACCTGGCGCGGACCCTGGGCTGGAGCCTGGAGCGCATCGACTCGATGCTGAACAACGAAAGTGGCCTGCTCGGCCTCTCCGACCTGTCCAACGACATGCGCACCCTGGAGCAGGAGCGCGAGCAGGGCCACCCCGGCGCGGCCCTGGCGATCGAGGTGTTCTGCTACCGCCTGGCCAAGTCCCTGGCGGCGATGAGCTGCGCCCTGCCGCAACTGGACGGGGTGATCTTCACCGGTGGCATCGGCGAGAACTCGCCGCTGGTGCGCGCCAAGACCGCCGCCCACCTGCGGCTGTTCGACCTGCGCCTCGACCAGGAGGCCAACGCCCGCTGCGTGCGCGGCGTCGCCGGGCCGATCCAGGCCGCGGGGCATCCGCGGGTACTGGTGATCCCGACCAACGAAGAGCGGCAGATCGCCCTCGACACGCTGGCCCTGCTCGACTGAACTGGATCGACGCCCCCGCCCAACCAGGCGGCGTGGCCAAACGCACGGCTTAAGGAGCCCAGATGCATACCTTCTTCATCGCCCCGACCGGTTTCGGCGTCGGCCTCACCTCGATCAGCCTCGGCCTGCTTCGCGCCCTGGAACGCGCCGGGCTGAAGGTCGGCTTCTTCAAACCCATCGCCCAGCTGCATCCCGGCGACCTCGGCCCGGAGCGCTCCAGCGAACTGGTGGCGCGCACCCACGGCCTGGATACGCCGAAGCCGCTGCCGCTGGCCCAGGTCGAGCGGATGCTCGGCGACGGCCAACTGGACGAACTGCTCGAAGAGATCATCAGCCTCTACCAGCGCGCCGCCGCCGACAAGGACGTGGTGATCGTCGAAGGCATGGTACCGACCCGTCACGCCAGCTACGCCGCGCGGGTCAACTTCCACCTGGCAAAGAGTCTCGACGCCGAGGTGATCCTGGTCTCCGCGCCGGAAAACGAGACGCTCACCGAACTGACCGACCGTATCGAGATCCAGGCCCAGCTGTTCGGCGGCCCGCGCGATCCGAAGGTGCTCGGGGTGATCCTCAACAAGGTCCGCGGCGAGGCCGACGCGGCCAACGCCGAGGACGGCGTGGCGGACTTCGCCCGGCGCCTCACCGAACACTCGCCGCTGCTGCGCGACGACTTCCGCCTGATCGGCTGCATTCCCTGGCAGGACGAACTCAACGCCGCGCGCACCCGCGACATCGCCGACCTGCTCAGCGCACGGGTGATCAACGCCGGCGACTATGAGCAGCGCCGGGTGCAGAAGATCGTGCTATGCGCCCGCGCCGTGCCCAACACCGTGCAACTGCTCAAGCCCGGCGTGCTGGTGGTGACCCCCGGCGACCGCGACGACATCATCCTCGCCGCCAGCCTGGCCGCGATGAACGGCGTACCCTTGGCCGGCCTGCTGCTGTGCAGCGACTTCCCGCCCGACCCGCGGATCATGGAACTCTGCCGCGGCGCCCTGCAGGGCGGCCTGCCGGTGCTGTCGGTGGCCACCGGCTCCTACGACACCGCGACCAACCTGAACCGGATGAACAAGGAAATCCCGGTGGACGACCGCGAGCGCGCCGAGCGGGTCACCGAGTTCGTCGCCGGGCACATCGATTTCGAATGGCTCAAGCAGCGCTGCGGCACGCCGCGCGAGCTGCGCCTGTCACCGCCGGCGTTCCGCTACCAGGTGGTGCAACGCGCGCAGAAGGCCGGCAAGCGCATCGTCCTGCCCGAGGGCAGCGAGCCGCGCACCGTACAGGCGGCGGCGATCTGCCAGGCGCGCGGCATCGCCCGCTGCGTGCTGCTGGCCAAGCCGGAGGAGGTCCAGGCAGTGGCCCAGGCCCAGGGCATCGTGCTACCGGAAGGCCTGGAGATCATCGACCCTGACCTGGTGCGGCAGCGCTACGTCGAACCGATGGTCGAGCTGCGCAAGGGCAAGGGGCTGAACGCGCCGATGGCGGAGCAGCAACTGGAGGACAGCGTGGTCCTGGCGACCATGATGCTTGCCCTGGACGAGGTCGACGGCCTGGTCTCCGGCGCCATCCACACCACCGCCAGCACCATCCGCCCGGCGCTGCAACTGATCAAGACCGCGCCCGGCTACAACCTGGTGTCGTCAGTGTTTTTCATGTTGTTACCGGACCAGGTGCTGGTCTACGGCGATTGCGCGGTGAATCCCGATCCTTCGGCCAGTGACCTGGCCGAGATCGCCGTGCAGAGTGCCGCGTCGGCGCAGGCTTTCGGCATCCCGGCACGGGTCGCGATGATCAGCTACTCCACCGGCGACTCCGGTTCCGGGGTGGATGTCGACAAGGTTCGCGAGGCCACCCGCCTGGCGCGCGAGCAGCGCCCCGACCTGTTGATCGACGGACCCTTGCAGTATGATGCCGCCGCCATCGCCAGCGTCGGCCGCCAGAAGGCGCCGAACAGCCCGGTGGCCGGGCAGGCCACGGTGTTCATCTTCCCCGACCTGAACACCGGCAACACCACCTACAAGGCGGTGCAGCGCAGCGCCGATTGCGTCAGCGTCGGGCCGATGCTGCAAGGCCTGCGCAAACCGGTGAACGACCTGTCGCGCGGCGCGCTGGTGGAAGACATCGTCTACACCATCGCCCTCACCGCCATCCAGGCGGACGCCCAGGCCCCGGCCTGAAGGAACGCCGCCCAGTGGGCGGCACTGGCTTCGGCCAGGCACGAGGATGTGCCATGTGAACGGCGGGACCACGCCCCGCTCCACGCGCCCGGCCCTGGCCGGGCGCCTACGTACAAGGACTCCTTGATGCTGTCGTTTCTCCCCCATTTCCTGCGCGGCTCCCTGGCCGGCCTGCTGCTGGTGTCCAGCACCCTGTGCTGGGCCTGCCTGCTGTTCGGCATGACCCTGGTCAAGCTGCTCCTGCCGTTCGCCGCCGCCCAGCGCCTGTGCAGCAAGATCATGAGCCTGATCGCCGAAGGCTGGATCGCCTGCAACAAGGGCTGGATGAACCTGGTCCAGCGCACCCGCTGGAACGTCCAGGGCCTGGAGGGCCTGGAGTACCAACACTCCTACCTGGTCACCAGCAACCACCAGAGCTGGGTCGACATCCTCGTCCTGCAATACCAGTTGAACCGACGCATCCCGCTGCTGCGCTTCTTCCTCAAGCAGGAACTGATCTGGGTCCCGATCATCGGCCTGTGCTGGTGGGCCCTCGATTTCCCCTTCATGAAGCGCTACAGCAAGGCCTACCTGGCCAGGCACCCGGAGAAGAAAGGCCAGGACCTGGCGACCACGCGCAAGGCCTGCGCCAAGTTCAGCCGCATCCCGGTAGCGGTGTTCAACTTCCTCGAAGGCACCCGTTTCACCCGCGCCAAGCACGACGAGCAGCAGTCGCCGTTCCGCCACCTGCTCAAGCCCAAGGCCGGCGGTATCGCCTTCGTCCTCGACGCCATGGGCGAGCAATTGAAGACCCTGGTCAACGTGACCATCCACTACCCGGACGGCAGCCCGACCTTCTGGTGCCTGCTTTCCGGACGCCTGAAGGACGTCGTGGTGCGCTTCGAGGAACTGGAGATTCCGCGCCAGTTCGTCGGCAAGAGCTACGACCAGGACGCCGGCTACCGCGCGGAATTCCAGCAATGGGTCAACCAGCTGTGGGAGCGCAAGGACCAGTTGCTCGACAGCCTGCACCGCGAGTTTCCCGGTAACGCCAAGGCGTAGGACGAAGAGCGCCGACCAGCGCCCATGAAAAAGCCCGCCGAATGGCGGGCTTTTTCGTCCAGGCCGCGATCAGTACTGCGGCTGGGTCTGCGCCGGGCCCTGGGCGCCCGGAACCGGTCGCAGGTTGACCTCGACGCGCCGGTTCTGCGCGCGACCGTCGGCAGTGGAGTTGCTCGCGATCGGCTGGTCCGGGCCCATGCCGCGGGTGCTCAGGCGGGTGCCGTCGACGCCCTGGGCGGTCAGGTAGCCGGCCACGCTCTGCGCACGACGCTGGGACAGGTCCATGTTGTGCTGGCGGCTGCCGGTGCTGTCGGTGTAACCGACAATCTCGATGGTGTTCTGGTTGTACTGCTTGAACGAGTTCGCCAGGTTGTTCAGCGGCGCGTAGAAGCTCGGGGCGATGTTCGCCGAATCGGTGGCGAAGGTGATGTTGCCCGGCATGATCAGCTTGATGTCGTCACCTTGGCGCTGCACTTCCACGCCGGTGCCTTCCATCTGCCGACGCAGCTCGGCTTCCTGCTTGTCGGCGTAGTAGCCATAACCCGCGGCGGCCGCGCCGGCAACGGCAGCGCCGATCAGCGCGCCCTTGCCACGGTTGTTGTGGTCGATCGCAGCGCCGGCGACGGCGCCGGCCAGCGCACCCAGTCCGCCGTACTTGGCCGTCTTGCTCATGCCACCCTGGCTTTGGCTTTGCGTGTCGTAGGGGTTGTTGTTGGCACAACCGGCGAGCAGCGCCAGTGCGGTGACGGCTGCGGCCAGAGGCAGGCAACGGGAGGTGAACATGGGAAAACTACTCCTCGAGGTACTGAAACGCCCCTGCGTGAGGGGCGGCCGATATCTTAGAGCATAGCCAAGTGGCAAAATTCCCGATGCTCGGAAAAATCCTTTTCAGCCCCTGACGAAGGGGTTCTCGCGCATCTCTTCGCCCAGCGTGGTGTCCGGGCCATGGCCGGCGACCACCGTGGCGTCCTCGTCGAGGCTGTACAGACGCTGCCTGATCGAACGCTGGATCGCCGCCGAGTCGCCGCCCCACAGGTCGGTGCGGCCGATGCCACGGCGGAACAGGGTGTCGCCGGCGATCAGCAGCTTCGCCCGGGGGAACCAGAAACTCATCGAGCCCGGCGTATGCCCCGGCGTGTGCAGTGCCACTCCGCAACCGCAGGCCAGTTCCTCGTCGTCGGCCAGCCAGCGGTCCGGGGCCGGCACCGGCGTGTAGGGCACGCCGAACAGTTGGCACTGCATCTCCAGGTTGTCCCAGAGGAACTGGTCGTCCTTGTGCAGGTGCAGGCTGGCGCCGGTGCGCTTCTTCATCTCGCCGGAGGCGAGGAAGTGATCCAGGTGCGCGTGGGTATGGATGATGCTGACCACCTGCAGGCCGAGGCGGTCGAGGCGCTGCAGGATCAGTTCGTGGTCGCCGCCCGGATCGACGACGATGGCCTTCCTGGTCAGCGGATCGCCAATGATGGTGCAGTTGCACTGCAAAGGCCCGACGGGAAAGGTTTCGCGGATCAGCGCGGGGGATGTCGACATGCAAGACTCCGATCACGGTCGGCGCGGCAAGCGCGCCATGGATTTCTATGAAACGCCAAGCATGGCACATCCATCCGCTGCCGAGGATCGCCGGCGTCGGCTCAGGGCGCTTCGCGGTAGTCGCTGGGCAGCTTGCCGGTCCACTTGCGAAACGCCCGGCGGAAGTTCGACGAATCGTTGAAGCCGAGCAGCAGGGCGATCTCGTACAGCGGTAGCTGGGTGGTGGTCAGGTATTGCAGGGCCAGGCGCTTGCGCACATCGTCGAGGACCTGCTGGTAGGTGGTGCCCAACGACGACAGGTGCCGGCGCAGGCTGCGCCCGCTGGTGTGCAGTTCGCGGGCGGCCTGTTCGAGATCGGGGAAGTCGCCGGGACGCGCCAGCAGCAGGCGGCGCACACGGGTCAGCAGGCCTTCCTGGACGTCCAGGGTGGCCAGCAGCGCCTCGCACTGCTGCTCGCACATCTGCACCGTGGCCGGGTTGGCCAGCGCCATCGGTCGTTCCAGGTACTCGCTGGGCATGCTCAGCCAGTGCCAGGGCTGCTCGAACTCCGCGGCCACCCCGAACACCTCGGCGTAGCGCCGGGCATGGGCCGGCGGCGGATAGGCGAAGCCGACCCGCACGTCCTGCAACGGCTCGCCGACCAGGAAGCAGGCGATGGAATACAGCGTCGCCATCAGGCCCTCGGCGGCGAACACCGAAGCGGCGCCCAGCGGCATCGACTCCACCGCGCGCAACTCGGCGCGGCCGTCATCGAGCACCAGTTCCAGTTCGTAGGCCAGGCCGAGCACCCGGTAGTACTTGAGGGCGAACTGGATGGCCTTGCCCAAGTTGGCGCTGGACAGCACCGCGTAGCCGAGGATGCCGTGGGCGGAGACGTTCAGGCGCTGGCCGAGCACCAGCCCCAGCGCCGGCTCGCCGCACAGGGCCTGGGCGCTGTAGGTGAGCTGGTTGAAGTCGAGGAAGGACAGGCGGCCGTTCGGGCTGTCCAGCACCTCGGGACGCACCCGCGCAGCGTCGAACAGCGCCTGGCGGGATACGCCGTACTCCGCGACAAGATCGAGGAGTGCCTCGGCATAGGCCACCGGCACCAGTTCGGCGGTGAAATTGAGCGGTTGTTTCATGGCTGTTTATTGTTCTGACCGCTGGCCGGATATGACCGGAAAGTTGGCAGAAGATAACCTTGTGAGGCTATCCCCCGCAAGCGATAGTCGATCCCATGGTCCTTCACCATCACAGGGAGCCGCTATGGCCAGCACCACCCCCGAAGGTCTGGAGATCCGCCCGCGTCATCTGGACTTCGACCTGCCCGATCCGATGCCGCGCCATTGGCACAGCGGCGACGCTTTCAAGACCCACATGTTCAACGCCATGTCGGTGCTGTTCCCCGATGGCGAGCGCTTCTTTATCGACTCCGTGCGCCACTACCGCGAACGGGTCGAGGACCCGGCGCTGAAGCAACAGATCCGTGGCTTCATCGGCCAGGAAGGCCACCACAGCCGCGAGCACCTGGTCTACAGCGACCGCCTGCGCGCCCTCGGCTACGACATCGACCGCCTGGAAGGCGGCGCCAAACGGCGCATCCGCTTCGCCCAGCAGAAACTGCACCCGTCGCGGCAACTGGCGGCCACCGCGGCCCTGGAGCACCTCACCGCGATCATGGCCGACGGCCTGCTGAGCAACCCCAGGTGGCTGGAAGGCGCCGACCCGACCATGGCCCGCCTGTGGCGCTGGCACGCACTGGAGGAAACCGAGCACAAGGCGGTGGCCTACGACGTGTTCATGCTGGTCAACGGCAAGGCCAGGCTGCGCCGCCGGGCGATGGTCCAGGGCACCTTCTTCTTCGCCCTCGACACCACCAAGGGCCTGGTCCACATGCTCAAGCGCGACGGCCTGCTGTGGAACTTCAAGGTCTGGCGCGACGGCATCAAGTGGCTGTGGGGCAAGGACGGCGTGTTCCGCTCGCTGGTGGGCGTGTACCTGGACTTCTACAAGAAGGACTTCCACCCCTGGCAGCACAATAACCTGCACCTCATCGAGCAGTACCGCGACCAATTCGAACCGGAACCGAAGGCCGCCTGACCCTCCTCGCCGCCCCTCCGCGCCGCGAGAGGGGCATGCATCGCTTCCCTGCCCTGCCTGGTATTTCGGCCTTTCGTCCACGCATTAAAAAGCCCGCGACTGACCAGCGCGGGCTTCTTCATGAAGGCCTGGGATCAGGCCATCAGGAAGCGCAGTGCATCCGCCGCGGTCTGCTCGGGAATCTCCTCCATGGGGATATGCCCGACGCCCGGATAGGTCTTCACCTGGATCCCCGGCAGGTCGCGTTGCCACAGCGGTACGTGCTTCGGCGAGATCCAGCGGTCGCGTTCGCCCCACATCAGCAGGGTCGGCGCGACGATCCGGGCGATGCGTTCGCCGGAGGTGCCGAGTTCCTCGCGGTTGACCTTCAGCAACACGCGGAAGATCTCCATCATGCCCTTGCGGTTGCCCGGGCGGCGGCTCAGATCGTAGTAGCGGTCGACCACCCCCGGCTTGATCCGCCCCGGCTCGCCATAGACTTCCTTGATGCCCTGGGCGATCAGCGCTCGCGGCATCCACAGCGGCATCGCCAGGGTCGAGCCGGGCAGCGCCGCCGAGGCGATCATCCACGGCACCTTGCGCATCTGGTAACCGGCCGGGTCGATCAGCACCAGCCGCTCCACCCGCTGCGGCTGCGCCAGGGCGAAGTTCCAGGCGATATAGCCGCCCAGGGAGTTGCCGGCGATCGAGGCCTTGTCGATCTTCAGGAAATCGAGCAACTGGCCGAGGATCGCCACCATGCGCTCGCCAGAGTAACGGCTGTCACGCCCCGGCCCGGTCAGGCCGAAGCCCGGTACGTCGAAGCGCACGATGCGGAAGTACGGCGACATCGCCTTCACCCAGTCGTCCCAGGTGTGCAGCGAGGCCACTACGCCGTGGATCATCACCAGTACCGGCTTGTCGCGGCTGCCTTCGTCGCGGTAGTGCAGCGGGAAACCGTCCAGCTCGATGAAGCGCGAGCCGCTGGACGGTGCGGCGTAGCGCTCGCGCAACGACTCCAGCGAGAGGGAGCCGAAGCCCAGGCGGGCGAATCCGACCGCCAGCGGCGGTTGCAGCAGATAGGGTGTCGCGGACATGGACGCACGTCTCCCGTCTTGTTGTTATGACAGGGCATCAGAGCATGGCCACGGCGGGATGCGAGCCCAACCTAGGTTCTGTAGGCGCGAGCGGCGATTGCCCGGCTGTTACCCTTGCAGTCTCGTCGGAGCCTGGGTGCTGGGACAGAGCGTACCCACCAGCAGGTCGCCGAGCACCCGCTTGACCCGCGGCAGCTCCAGCGGGTCGCTGGCATTGAGCAGCTCCAGCGAAGCCGCCTCCATCGCCCAGATCAGCACCCGGTAGGTCAGCGCATCGTGGGCCGCGCCCTGGGCGCCCAGGCGCTCGGCCCACAGCTCGATAATCTTCAGGTGCGCGCGCTGCCGGTGCGCCGCCAGCGGCGAGCCGGCATGCAGGGCCTCCTCCTGCATCATGCGGATGATCGGACCGACCGCCAGGTGGTAGTCGA
Source organism: Pseudomonas sp. PS1(2021) (assembly GCF_020405165.1). NCBI lineage: Bacteria > Pseudomonadati > Pseudomonadota > Gammaproteobacteria > Pseudomonadales > Pseudomonadaceae > Pseudomonas > Pseudomonas sp. PS1(2021). Next base: position 3,860,879 of record NZ_CP084484.1, read on the forward strand.
AGAACAGCGAGACCATCGCCCGCAGCCAGTCCTCGTCGCTGCCTGCCTCGCTGCGCAGCCCGCCGAAGCGCGCCAGCAGCAATTGCACGGCGCTGTGGTAGATGCTTTCCAGCACCTCCAGCTTGCCGGCGAAATACTTGTAGAAAGTCCGCCGCGAGACCCGCGCCGCCTCCAGCAGGTCGTTGACCGTGGTCTCGGCGACTCCCTTGCGGGTGAACACCGGGATCGCCGCGAGCTGGATGTTGGTCCGTTGCAGATGCCCCACCAGCGGCCCCTCGCCCTGCGCCGCCTGGCGCGCCAGCGCGCCGTAGCCGCCGAGATCCTCGAATACCGCCTGCAAGCCGTCCCACTGCGCCGTTGCCATCCCGTCCGCCCCAATCGAAGCGCGGGGTGACGGCGGCCCCGGCCATCGCTAACCTAGGCCGATCCACGCGCCCCGCAAGGAAAGTCCGTGCCGACCCTATCACGCCGCCTGCTCTGGCCGCTGGCCATCCTTTTACTGGTTCTCGGCCGCCCGCTCGCGGCCGCCGACCTCTACTACCTCGGCCAGCGCATCCCGGACATCCAGAAGCCCTGGGACAGCCACGACTACCAGGTGCTGATCGACGCCCTGAAGAAGATCGAGGAAACCCAGAAGAACGCCCTGCCGCGACGCAGCGGCGAATTCACCGGGCCGCTCTACCTGCGCATGGTTAGCGAGGAAAACTTCCGCCCGCAGCTGAACATCTACAGCCCCTTGGAGATCCGCCAGAACGAGGCCCGCGAAGTACTGTTCAAGCTCAAGGAGCTAATGCGCCTGTACTTCGACTTCCGCGCCGCCAAGCAGCCCTACGGCGCCGAGGCGCTGGGCCTGATGAGCTACTCGCTGCGCGAGCAGTCGATCCTGTTCACCCTCACCGTCGAATTCTGGATGACCCTGTCCCAGGCCGAGCAGCGCAACCCCGCGCGCCTGCAGGGCATGCAGGAAACCAAGGCGGCCGCGGCGATGCTCACCGGCAGCGCTCTCGACTACCTCGGCCTCACCGCCCAGTTCGAGCGCCAGGACCTGGTGCTCTACTCCGCCGAACTGGCCAAGGAAATGCCCGAGCTGTTCATCCACCTGCCCTCCCCGGTGCGCGCCCAGTTGCTGGAACGCATCGCCGGTTTCGCCAAGGACCACCCTTACCCCGAGGTCCGCGACAACATGCGCGACCTGCAACCGGTGTTGCAGGCGATCCAGGCCGACGTGGAAAAACAGCTGGCGCCCGGGCGGAACGCCAAGGCACCGGCCAAAGCCCTGGACCTGAGCCCGCCTCCGGAGGGGAAACCCAGCGGCGTCAAAGGTTTATGAGCGGCGGATTGGACTCTCGCAGCCCTTTGCCGTAGACTGGTCGTCGACCTGTCAAGGTTTTGGGGCCGATTAGGATTCGACGCCGGTAACAAAACTTGAGGGGCATGCCGAGCTGGTAGCAGAACTCGTAAATTCGCTGCTGCAAACTTATAGTTGCCAACGACGACAACTACGCTCTAGCTGCTTAATGCGGCTAGCAGTCGCTAGGGGATGCCTGTAAACCCGAAACGACTGTCAGATAGAACAGGATCGCCGCCAAGTTCGCTGTAGACGTAACGGCTAAAACTCATACAGCTCGCTCCAAGCACCCTGCCACTCGGGCGGCGCGGAGTTAACTCAGTAGAGCTGGCTAAGCATGTAGAACCGATAGCGGAGAGCTGGCGGACGGGGGTTCAAATCCCCCCGGCTCCACCAAATACAGTCTGAAACCCGTCTAAACCGCGGGTTTCAGACACGATTTGATGGCAATGGATTTCACACAGTCCAACTGTGAATCCAAATAGGTATGCCATCATGTCCAAGCGTCAAAGCAAAACCGGTGTTCAGCACCTGGTCTATCAAGCCAAAACCGGCTTTCAGTACTACCTCACCTTTCCCAAGCATTTCGCGCTCAACCCACAGCTACCAGCGCAAATCCGCTGGTCTCTGGGTTATGACGAAGCGCTTGCTCGCAACCTGGCTGCGCATCTGAACCTGCGGTTCAAGCAATTCCTGCAAAAAACCAATGAGGACCGTGTTCGATTCTCCTCGCATAACGTTCTCTTCGAGCTCGAAGAACTACACCACCTCGTGCAGCAAAATTTGGAGAGCACGCGGATGGTGTGGCGTATTCGCCCCTCTCCCAGCAAGCTCGCATCCATTGACCCCACGCCGGGCTATGAGCGTTTGATGAGGGAATGCCAAGAGCACCCGGTTCTCTTTACTGAAGAGCCAGGCGGAGAAATACACTTCGCGCTGTTCCCTAGTCAGAAGCTAACGAAAGTCCTCAATATCGGCTTCACGCGCTTCGACTGGCCTCTCGGTACTCGCGACCCCGCAGTGGCAAACAGCGCAGCGATCTACATCTACAACGCCATCACAGCTCTAGAGACGCTGCCGCTCACAGGTATCCGTTACGCCCCCGGGCATCCTCTCGTCTCTCTGATGTCGTTCTATGAATATCTGTGCTTCGCGCGCCCGGACCAGGGCCGGAATCTGCTGCACATTCCGCCGAGCCTGCCCCAATCTGCATACGCCGTCGGCTTCTGGCTGAATCAGCAGCAAGTGGACATCGACTCGCTTGAAATCTGCAGTCGTTTCGTAGTCGTGCAAGAAGAAAGCGGGCTTTATTCTCTGCGTATTCCGCTCAGCCACCCTCGCCTGAAAGCGAACCCTCAGCGCCCGTCTGAAATCAATGTCGAACTGCTGACCAGTTCGCCGATCGTCGCGTTGCTGATGATCCAAGCAACGCTTATTCAGATCGATAAGATCTTGCTGCAGAGCTTTGTGGAGCACACTTCGACTGATGCTTATGAGCGTGCAATGCAAGAAATCAGCGATCTGATTCGCCGGACGCTAGGGCCAATCCCGCCAGCCGAACCGATGACTTCACTTCCGGAGCTGGTCGCTGCAAATGACGCCCCTCCTGCCCCCCAGGATCCCGGCACCCTGGCACTGCTCAGTGCGCTGAGCAGCGTTCTGCCCGAGGCACAAAAAACGAAACTGGCCACGCTGTTTGACACCCCGGCAAGTAATGACCGTTTGATTCCAGCGGGCTTGAGCAATCCTGAGCAGCTCAACTTTGCTGCACTCGTCAATGAGTTCGAAGAGCGCCAAATCCGCGAAGGGGCTTGGAGCAATCCGCGCACACGCATCACGATGCATGCACGTCTCGAAGGACTTGCCGAGCTCATTGGTGGTCACAGGACACTCGACTCTTTGAGCCGTTCAGACTTCAACGCACTGCGCGATCAGCTCCGTAGCTATCCGAAAAACCGCCACCGCCTGCGGGCCACACGCTATCAGCCCTTGAGCCAAATCATCCAGGGTGGCAAGTACGAGCCCATCAATGCGCGCACAGCTAAGAAGTTTTTTGAGCTAGCGCGGGCGGTCGTCGGCTATGCGCACGACCAGGGTTATCTGAAAGAGAACCTTGCCGCTGGCCTGGTGTTCAGCACGAAAGGCGCCCCCTCACCACGCAAGCGCACCTACACTCACCGGCAGATTGAGCAACTGCTTAATGGCCCCGCGTATACCCTCAAAGAACCTCCGCGCTGGCGACTGGATGACTATCGCTTCTGGCTGCCACTGCTCGGCCTCTATACCGGTGCTCGCTTGAGTGAGCTTTGCCAACTTCGCCTCGGGGATATCCGCGAGGAGCTTGGTGTCTGGGTGATCAGCATCAGCAGTTCTGGTGCACGTCAGCTAAAAACGGCGGACTCCGAGCGCCTCGTGCCGCTGCATAAAGCCATTCTTGAAGCTGGGTTTTTAGAGTTTCATCAGCAACGCCTGGATGCGAATGACGGAGATCTGTCGGCCCAGCTTTTCGACAACATCCGCGTGTATGGCGATCTGTCGCCTGGGCATGTGGCAAGCCGCTGGTTTATCGGCTCCAGCAAGGAAGACCAAGGTTACCTGGGTCAATGCGGGCTGGGCGATGACGAGCTGACTTTCCACGGCCTGCGGCATACGTTCATCAACCAATTCCGTCGGCAGAAGCTCGACATGCTGATCGGCAAGGCCCTAGTCGGGCACGCGGACCGCAGCACCACGGGTGGCTATGGAGATTGCTATCCGAGCTATGTTCTCAAGGAAGAGCTCGACAAGATCGACTTCGAGGTCCCCGTTGAGCATATTCATTACTCCCAATACCTGCTTCTGAAAGTAAGCGTTCATTCCACGACGTACTGGACTTACTTTACGTCCCGAAGGGGCCTTAGCAATTCCGGTGAGACCTTGTACTGTTTCGTGCCGTTCTCGGCCAGGACGATCACGCTCTTGCGGTTGATCTTGGTGACGATCCCCATAGTCAAGCCAGTTCGGCTTTCGAAGGTCACCTTCAGCCCCACGTGCAGCCGACTCAGCGCCTGCAGGTTTTCTTGATCTTGCAGTTCATCAATGCGCCGGCAGATCATTCGGTTCAGCTCCAATAGCTGATCGATGCTCATGTCTTCAATGCGCATGGAGGGTGCCCTTTGGCTGTGCGGTCTGTCGATCAGAATGGCGCGGATCGATCAGCGAGCGTAACGGATTATCGGCGAACCGGGTCTTCCAGAGCCGAGGCGTCAGGTCAGCGACCTTGCTGGCCGGGTGCTGACTGATGCGCTGCAGCACGTCCACCAGATAGGTGTACGGGTTGATGTCGTGCAGTTTGCACGTAGTGATCAGGCTCTGGATGATGCCCACGTGTTCCGCGCCGAGTTCAGTCCAGCAGAACAGCCAGTTCTTGCGTCCCATGGGAATGGGGCGCAGGGCCCGTTCCAGGTGGTTGGTGTCTGGCTGGACGTCTGGGTCTTCCAGGAAGACGGTCAGGCTGGCTTCACGGCTGAGCACGTAGTTCAGTGCTTTGGTCAATAAATCACTGGGCAGCAGACCGCCCTGTGCCAGTTGATCCCGGCACCATTGGAAGAAGTCGCTGACCACCGGCTTTGAGTGGAGCAGCCGGTACTGGCGTTTCTTTTCGCCGGTCAGTTGCTGGACGCGGATCTCTTCTTCGTTGGTGTATAGCTTGGCAATCTGCTGAAGGGCTTCGGTGGCAGTTATCGGGTGGTCCTTCTGCGCCTCAATGAAGTAACGACGACTGTGCACCCAGCACTGCGCGTGGATGATGTTCTGCTGTGCGGCGGCATAGCGGGCATAAGCAGCATAGCCGTCACTGATCAGAGTTCCGCTGAACTGTTCGTTCAGTACCTGCTCGATATGGGCTCGGCCTCGACTGTTCGAGTAAGTGAACACCACTTCATCGGCATCGCCGTATAACGGCCAGAACCAGCCGGATTTCATCTTGCCTTTTTGTGGGCCTGCCCGACCCTGGTGGCCAGCTTTAATCGGCGTCTCATCCATCGCCAACACCCGGCTGCGCAGAACATTGTCGGTCTGGGCATCCACGATCGGCCGCAGCAGATCAATAGATCGCTTGATCAGATTGGTGAGGGTGCTGCGGCTGAGGGTAATACCCGCTTGCTGGATGCGTTGGTGTTGGCGATACAGCGGTAGGTGAAACTGGAACTTGTCGACCATCAGACCCGCCAACAAGCTGACGTCGGCCAGGCTGTTGTCCAGTACGTTGGACGGGGCCGGCGTGGTCACGGGCTTGTCGCTGCCCTTGCGCCGAAATACGGGGCGTTCCACTTGCAACACCACGTAACTGGACGTCCGCTGGGCCAGCCGATAGGTCGTTTTGGTGCCAAGGATGTCGTACTGGTCGGCGTCGGGGCCGCTTAGCTCCGGCGGCAGGTGTTCAACAACTTCCACTGGCACGTCCGCTGTAAAACGCAGACCCGTATCGTTCAGGCAGTCGTCGTCCCGCTGTTTCTTTCCGGTGCCTCGCTGATAAGCCCGAACCGGGCGTTTCTCCGCATCGAGAGGCTTCTCCGGGCTAGCCGCATCATTCGATTGGAACAGGCCGCCCTGCTCCGGGAGGTCATACACCTGCTTCTCGGACTTGGGGCCGAACAGCTGCTTCTTGAACCAGTCCAACTGCCGCTGCATGACCTGTAGCTGCTCACGCAACAGGGCATTCTCCTCGGCCAGTACCGAGTAGGAAGGGGCGTTGGAATAGGACGCGGAAGCCATTGAATTCATGGCCGATATTATACCGGAACACAACCCGCTACGTGCCCCGAAAACGCTTGAACTGACGGTACTTTTGCACCTCGATACCGTCAATCAGCAACTGGAGATCAGTCAGGTTTAAGGGGCGCTGTCCCGAAGAAGACGGCCGTACCCGGAACTGCCCCTGCTCCAGTCGCTTGGCCCACAGGCAGTAGCCCGTGGGCGTGAAATACAACATCTTCATTTGGGTCTTGCGACGGTTAACGAAGACAAAATACTGCCCGCTGAGCGGATCTTGCTTGAGTTGATTGCGGACCAGAGCGCTCAGCCCCCGGAAGGATTTACGCATATCCGTGGGCTCGGTGCACAGCCAGATCCGGGCCTGGCTATCCAGACCGATCATCTGATCTGGCTCAGCCTTAGCTCAACACCATTACCCAGGCTCAGCACGATATTCCAGCCGCTTCCGGGAGAGGCCGAGTCATCCATCAGCGATGACAGATCCAGGAAGCTGGCATAACCAGAATCCGCAGCCTCACCGACCGGCTGACTCAACAGGCGCTTGCGCCAACTACAGAAGCTGGCATAACCGAGTTTGTGCTCCTTGCAGAACTGCGTGGCCGACAGGCCGCTGTCACGCTGCTGACCGATTAGGACTTGCCACTGTTCTGCGGTGCGGTGTTTTCTCATGGAAATAACCTCGCGTTGTTGAATGCGAGGTCACTCTAGGGCGGAAGTCAGCGGGATGGCAGGATGTCTTGGAATGAACGCTTACTTCTGAAAGACCGTCAAGGCTCCTTCAAGGTAGGACGGCCTAGAGGAAAAGCCTCCCTCAAGAGCTCAAGTTGGTCCGAAAAGCGGCATTGGAAGTCATTTATCCAAAAATAATTTCTGAGACCGGAGAAAGGGGAAATCTGACATTTCCCCTTTGCTAGCAAGGCTTTTCGATATTGACAAATTGTCAATAAAATCTATCAAGATGGAAAATTCGATAGAGAGTATTGACTGTATATATAACCAGCATTATGTTTAGACCTCACCCATAGTGAGGTGCGGATTTCGGTGAACGTGACCGAGCGTTTCGCTAATACGTGACCGGTGCTTCCGCCCCGGTTGCGCGGGTTGTGGATTGTAATCGCATCGGTCACGATGCGGTTTGCTCCTCAGCTTTTTTCCGGCGCAGTGACTCGCCCTTCAACGTCAGTCGGTAAGCGCTGTGCACCAGGCGGTCAAGGATGGCGTCGGCCAGGGTCGGGTCGTTGATCCAGCCATGCCAGTGTTCGATTGGTAACTGGCTGGCCAGGATGGTGGAGCGGTTGCCGGCACGGTCGTCGATCACTTCCAGCAGGTCGTGCCGGGCACCTTCTTCCAGCGGGGCCAGCGCCCAATCGTCCAGCACCAAGACATCGACCTTGGCCAGCTGTTGCAGGGTACGGCCGAAGCTGCCGTCGCCATGAGCGATGCGCAGTTGCTCCAACAGGCGCGGGGTGCGCAGGTACAGAGTGCTGTAGCCCTGGCGGCAGGCCTGGTTGCCCAGGGCGCAGGCCAGCCAGGTCTTGCCGGCGCCGGTCGCGCCGGTCAGCAGCAGGTTGTGCTGCTGGCGGATCCAGTCGCCGCCTGCCAGGCTGGCGATCAGGCGCTCATCCAGGCCGCGGCCAGGGCGGCGGTCGAGGTCTTCCAGGCAGGCGTTGGCATATTTGAGCTTGGCCTTCTTGCGCAGCCGTACCAGGCGCTGGTTGTCACGCCAGGCCAGTTCGCGGTCGAGCAGCAGGCCGAGGCGCTCATCGAAGCTCAGGCTGTGGCTGGCCGGCAGCGTCCATTGCTCTTCCAGGGCGCGGGCCATGCCGTCCAGGCGTAGCTGGTGCAGTTGATTCAGGGTGTGTTGCAGCATCATCGAACAGCTCCTGTTGCGGGGGTGGTAGTAGTCGGCGCCACGGACGTTCTCGTGGTCGCTGGGTAAGCTCGTTTCGGCGGTGCGCGTGGGCAGCGGCTGCTGATCCAGGCCTTGCTGGAGCAGGTTGCGCACGCTGCGCCCGGTGAAGGCGCGCAGCTGGACGGCCCGTTCGGCGGCGGCTTCCAAGCGTGCATTGCCGTAGCGACGAGCCAGCGAGAGCAGGCCGAGACAGGCGCGGTAGCCCATCTCCGGATGCGGCTTGTGGGTCAGCTGGTGATCGATCAGTTGGCGCGTGTAGGGGCCGATCCGCGCGCCCCAGTCGAGCAGGCGTTGCGGCGTCCATTCGCGATGGGCCTGGTGTGCGGCGGGCATGTGTTCGCGCTGGGTGCTGTAGGCGCCGCGACGGCCCAGCAGCACATGGCTGGCCACGCGCCGGTTGCCATGCAGCACTTCCAGGGTGTGCGCTGTCAGCCGCACCTCGACGCTCTGCCGGGCCAGGGCGGAGGGCACGCTGTAGAAGCTGCCATTGACCTCGATGTGGTAGTCGATGTTGACCTTGCAGCGCTTGAAGCTGGCGACCTCGTAGGGATGTACCGGCAGCGCTCGCAAGGCCGGGCGATCCAGGCGCTCGAACCAGTCGCGCCGGCAGCCATCGAGGCGCTTGAACGGGCGTCGATTCAGCTCCTCCAGCAGCTCGGCGATGGCCTGGTTAAGCGCATGCAGGCTGAAGAACTGCCGGTGGCGCAGTCGCGCCATGATCCAGCGCTCGACCACCTGCACCGCCACCTCGGCCTTGGCCTTGTCCTGGGGTTTGCGTGGCCGGGCCGGCAGGATCACCGTCTGGTAATGCCGCGCACACTCCAGCGTTGCCCGGTTCAGACCCGGCTCGTAGCGATCTGGCTGGGCGACCAGGGCGCGCGGATTGTCCGGCACAACCATCTCCGGCACACCGCCAAAGTAGGTCAGTGCCTGGCCCAGCGAAGTCAGCCAGTCCACCTGGGTTTCGCCCGGCGTCGCGCAGGCATAGGTGTAATTCGAGGCGCCCAGGGCGGCGACGAAGATATGCGCCCGGCGGACTTCGCCGGTGGCCGGGTCGACCACCGGCAGCGTCGGCCCTGCATAGTCGATGAACAGCTTCTCGCCCGCGCGGTGCACCTGGCGCATCGAACGTTTGAGCGTCTGGGCGTAGCGCCGGTAGTGCTCGACGAACTGGGTGTAGCGGTAGGTCGGCTGGCCCGCATGCGCGGCGAGATATTCCTCCCACAGCAGGCAAGGTCACGCCCTTGCGCCGCAGCTCGCGGTGGATGCTCAGCACGTCGGGTGGCACCCGCTCACCGCGCGGCTTGTTTGTCGGCGCCGACGCAAACAAGGCGGCCGCCAGTGCGGCCTCGTCCATGGCCGCCAGCGCCGGCCAGTCCAGTCCGGCCACGCGCGCCGCCGTGACGTATTTGCTGACCACGCCTTTGGACAACTGCAAGGCGCGGGCGATCTTCTCGTGGGACAAACCGGCCTCGAACTTGAGGCGCAGACATTCTTTGATGTTTCGCATGGCTACTCGCGGCGCCGCCATCTTCCCCTCCCGAAATCGGGCGAGGGTGACGGCGCATCAGGTCATGCGCAACGAGAGGGAAGGCTTTCGCTAAGCCGTGACCGGCGATTTCGGTAAGCCGTGACCGCCGGTTTCGGAACGGGCGGAAAATCGGTCACGTTGCTACCGAAATGAGCGGTCACGCGTTAGCGAAATGACCGGTCACGATCTACCGAAACGGCCGGTCACGATGCTCCGAAATCCGCAGTGAGGCTAACATGAATGTAAATCGTACCCCCAATCTATCCATCCCTTTCTTCAATGGCCTTTTCATAAGTGCCGCTCCTGGCCATGAAAAGTCTCTTGAGCTAGCCATTCCGCACTTGTCACTGGTCGTGAATGCGCTCAACCGTTATCACTACTCTCCCCTTTTGAGTGAATACCTAGATACCGTGCTCTCTCGCTTTTTGCGCTCGAACGACTACAGCGCCAAGAACGAGTACATGCTCCGAGCACGCATGGAGAAGATCAAACGCGTTCTCACTGCAGAAAATCCAGAGCGGCGAGTTTGTGAACTCAGCAGTGCGGATATTCAGACTCTTAAGGACCAGCTTCCTGCTCTCCTGAAGCAGAACAGCACATCGCAGAGCCAAGGGGGCAACCTGCAAGGCTATTTCCAGCTCTTCAACAGAATGATCAACGAAGCTGTCAACGATCAGTTGCTTGCTGAGCCTGTGAAAGTACATGGCTGCCAGACTAAATCTCAGGTAGAGACGAAAGCGCTTCTGGACTCCAACCTCGTTGGTCTCTTCGATAGCTGGCCTTATCAGGCATACGATCCTGGGACACCGATAGCCCATGTACGCCACGATGCCCAGAGCTATTGTTTCTGGTTGATGCCACTCGGTATCTTCACGGGAGCCAGGCTCAACGAGCTTTGCCAGCTACGTGTTCACGACGTGTTCCACGATGTTCACGGCGTGCCGCTGATTAGCATTAACGACAACGGCTTCAACAAGTCTCTGAAAAATTCGTCATCGAGGCGCGAGATTCCTGTCTGCTCGAAGCTGATCGAAATGGGTTTCCTAGATTTCGTGATGGAGCGGCGCCAGGCAGAAGGCCCGAATGCCCTGCTTTTTTCAGAACTGCGCTTTGACGAAAAGCATCTGTACTCACGTGCCGCGAGCCGTTTCTTCTGCGGGCCTGTGACAGGAGCGGGCTTCATCGGACAGCATTGCCCTGTAGCCCTCAACGGTGGCTTCAACTTTAAAAGCTTCCGTCGCACTTTCGCGACACGGCTTCAGAAGTCGGGTGTACCCGAAACCACCATCGCACATCTGCTGGGGCACACCGAGGGCAAGCTAGAGGTCACTACCGAACACTACTTGGAAAAGCCGGAGTCCCTGATTTTGCGGGATATTCTGGAGCGCAACCTGAGCTACAACCTGCCCTTGGCAACCATCAACTGGCAGCACTTCAAACATTTGATGGGCAGCCAGGCAGGACGCAGTAAGCGAGGCCGGAAAGCCAAGAAGACGCTGCACTAGCCCCTCATAACACAGAGCAACATTGTCAACTGGATATGATGCGATGAAGGGCTGGGAAGGGTCGCCATCAAGGCGGCCTTTTGCATTTTAGAAGCCTGCCCTCAAGCGCAGGAGACGACCCAATGCCCCCACCAGATCCATGGAAGCAGCACCAGATTCCCCCTGCGACGGAGACTGCAATAGCAGCCAGCTTTGCGACACGACATGCGTGTCGCAACAGGGAAATGCGATACCCCCACCATGCCGCACAACCAGTTGTGATACCCGAGGTGTCGCAAAGCGGAGGTGCAACACACTTACTCTGCCACAAGCGGCACCTGCGATGCCTGTTCGGGCACCCAAAACAGTCACTATGGGCACCCACGTTGCCAGTTTAGGCGCAGGGAATGCCCGTACCGGCACTGTTTTTCTTGGTTATATTTCAGAGAAATCCATTATAAATCAAAGCGTTATCATAGATCCGTATAACCAAAGACGTCCTTTTTGCCAAGCCTTTTTGCGTGCCACTCATTCTTCGACCCTAGCTCACCCAACTGCCTTGGTCGCTTTTTTTGCGGCCTGCCGCGGCTGCTTTTTCTTTTGATGACAAACACTTGCGCGGGCTCTTGCTCCATGCGCACGCTGAATGAAGATGAAGCGTGTCGCGTGAGTGAGAGCCCGCGCCCCTTACTCGCGGCGCGAGTAAGGGGGCGTTGGGGCAGTTCAGACGGAACGAGAAAACACGTAGCGCAGGCGGAGGGGTTTCAGAGGAGTCTGGACTGCTCCAACGCCGTTCGCGGAGCGGCTTAGCTTTGTCATCAAAAACAACAAGAAGAGATGACTGCCATGCACCAGAGTACCTTGAAAAAATACCAGACCCGGGCGACAAATTTTTACCGCGCACACTGTGGCACGGACACCCCCAATTCTGCGCAAATTTGCGCGGCTTTGCTCGCTCAAGCTCAAGCGTATCGTCCGAACAGCTTCAGCACGCTTAAGAGCGCGTTAGCACACGACCAGGTAGCTCGCGGCAACCCAGACGTGGCGAAAGCGATCCGACATCTGGTCAACCCGGTGACAGCGCTTGGCTCGACACTACCGAGAAAGCCGAAGCCCAAGAAAGTCCGCACCGTTTCCGATGATGATTTCTGGGAGCTCATTCTGCACCTGCGCTCACGTGACTTTCATGATGAGGCCGTCTGTGCAGTGCTGGCTTACTACTTGGGTGTCCGTCCCTGCGAGATGCGCACGATCAAAGTAATTGGCAACCAGGTACACATCGTTGGGGGCAAAAAAAGCGCGCCCTTGCATCGAGGTGCGGACAGGACACTGATTATTGATCGGCCTGCCGTCCTCAAAGCCGTCGCAGAGGCTGCAGAATGGATGAGCAAATGCTGCAGGACAGACACCGCCATCCGAGACCGTTTGCGCAAAGAATGCCGAGCCCTATGGCCTCGTCGCAAACGGCATCCAACACTGAAAAGCTTCAGGCATCAAATGGGCTCAAACCTGAAGGCATCGGGAGAGAGTGATGAGGCCGTGGCATACATCATGGGGCACCAGTCGACCGAGTCGGTTGGTGTATACGGTGACAGGCGCTGCGGAGATGGGCTAATGATTTTCGTGAGGGTTGTTGCTGGAGCGGATCTGACTAAGGTGCGCAAGCCGAAAAAACCAGCACGATTTGGTAAGGGCCAGGTGATTGGACGGATCGGCCATCAGCAAAGCATTGGATTACAGCCTCAAACGCTGGACGGCGCTGTCGCGCTATCTCGATGACGGCGCCGTACCCATTGACAATAATTGGGCAGAGAACCAGATCCGGCCATGGGCGTTGGGGCGCAAGAACTGGCTCTTTGCAGGTTCACTGCGCAGCGGTAAACGGGCAGCGGCGATCATGAGTTTGATCCAGTCAGCTCGACTCAACGGGCATGACCCGTACGCCTATTTGAAGGACGTCCTCACGCGCCTGCCGACGCAGCGGGCAAGTGAGATTACGGAGCTGCTGCCGCATAGGTGGCGACTGGTTTAGTGTAAGCGTTCATTCCAAGACATCCTGCCATCCCGCTGACTTCCGCCCTAGAGTGACCTCGCATTCAACAACGCGAGGTTATTTCCATGAGAAAACACCGCACCGCAGAACAGTGGCAAGTCCTAATCGGTCAGCAGCGTGACAGCGGCCTGTCGGCCACGCAGTTCTGCAAGGAGCACAAACTCGGTTATGCCAGCTTCTGTAGTTGGCGCAAGCGCCTGTTGAGTCAGCCGGTCGGTGAGGCTGCGGATTCTGGTTATGCCAGCTTCCTGGATCTGTCATCGCTGATGGATGACTCGGCCTCTCCCGGAAGCGGCTGGAATATCGTGCTGAGCCTGGGTAATGGTGTTGAGCTAAGGCTGAGCCAGATCAGATGATCGGTCTGGATAGCCAGGCCCGGATCTGGCTGTGCACCGAGCCCACGGATATGCGTAAATCCTTCCGGGGCTGAGCGCTCTGGTCCGCAATCAACTCAAGCAAGATCCGCTCAGCGGGCAGTATTTTGTCTTCGTTAACCGTCGCAAGACCCAAATGAAGATGTTGTATTTCACGCCCACGGGCTACTGCCTGTGGGCCAAGCGACTGGAGCAGGGGCAGTTCCGGGTACGGCCGTCTTCTTCGGGACAGCGCCCTTAAACCTGACTGATCTCCAGTTGCTGATTGACGGTATCGAGGTGCAAAAGTACCGTCAGTTCAAGCGTTTTCGGGGCACGTAGCGGGTTGTGTTCCGGTATAATATCGGCCATGAATTCAATGGCTTCCGCGTCCTATTCCAACGCCCCTTCCTACTCGGTACTGGCCGAGGAGAATGCCCTGTTGCGTGAGCAGCTACAGGTCATGCAGCGGCAGTTGGACTGGTTCAAGAAGCAGCTGTTCGGCCCCAAGTCCGAGAAGCAGGTGTATGACCTCCCGGAGCAGGGCGGCCTGTTCCAATCGAATGATGCGGCTAGCCCGGAGAAGCCTCTCGATGCGGAGAAACGCCCGGTTCGGGCTTATCAGCGAGGCACCGGAAAGAAACAGCGGGACGACGACTGCCTGAACGATACGGGTCTGCGTTTTACAGCGGACGTGCCAGTGGAAGTTGTTGAACACCTGCCGCCGGAGCTAAGCGGCCCCGACGCCGACCAGTACGACATCCTTGGCACCAAAACGACCTATCGGCTGGCCCAGCGGACGTCCAGTTACGTGGTGTTGCAAGTGGAACGCCCCGTATTTCGGCGCAAGGGCAGCGACAAGCCCGTGACCACGCCGGCCCCGTCCAACGTACTGGACAACAGCCTGGCCGACGTCAGCTTGTTGGCGGGTCTGATGGTCGACAAGTTCCAGTTTCACCTACCGCTGTATCGCCAACACCAACGCATCCAGCAAGCGGGTATTACCCTCAGCCGCAGCACCCTCACCAATCTGATCAAGCGATCTATTGATCTGCTGCGGCCGATCGTGGATGCCCAGACCGACAATGTTCTGCGCAGCCGGGTGTTGGCGATGGATGAGACGCCGATTAAAGCTGGCCACCAGGGTCGGGCAGGCCCACAAAAAGGCAAGATGAAATCCGGCTGGTTCTGGCCGTTATACGGCGATGCCGATGAAGTGGTGTTCACTTACTCGAACAGTCGAGGCCGAGCCCATATCGAGCAGGTACTGAACGAACAGTTCAGCGGAACTCTGATCAGTGACGGCTATGCTGCTTATGCCCGCTATGCCGCCGCACAGCAGAACATCATCCACGCGCAGTGCTGGGTGCACAGTCGTCGTTACTTCATTGAGGCGCAGAAGGACCACCCGATAACTGCCACCGAAGCCCTTCAGCAGATTGCCAAGCTATACACCAACGAAGAAGAGATCCGCGTCCAGCAACTGACCGGCGAAAAGAAACGCCAGTACCGGCTGCTCCACTCAAAGCCGGTGGTCAGCGACTTCTTCCAATGGTGCCGGGATCAACTGGCACAGGGCGGTCTGCTGCCCAGTGATTTATTGACCAAAGCACTGAACTACGTGCTCAGCCGTGAAGCCAGCCTGACCGTCTTCCTGGAAGACCCAGACGTCCAGCCAGACACCAACCACCTGGAACGGGCCCTGCGCCCCATTCCCATGGGACGCAAGAACTGGCTGTTCTGCTGGACTGAACTCGGCGCGGAACACGTGGGCATCATCCAGAGCCTGATCACTACGTGCAAACTGCACGACATCAACGTACACACCTATCTGGTGGACGTGCTGCAGCGCATCAGTCAGCACCCGGCCAGCAAGGTCGCTGACCTGACGCCTCGGCTCTGGAAGACCCGGTTCGCCGATAATCCGTTACGCTCGCTGATCGATCCGCGCCATTCTGATCGACAGACCGCACAGCCAAAGGGCACCCTCCATGCGCATTGAAGACATGAGCATCGATCAGCTATTGGAGCTGAACCGAATGATCTGCCGGCGCATTGATGAACTGCAAGATCAAGAAAACCTGCAGGCGCTGAGTCGGCTGCACGTGGGGCTGAAGGTGACCTTCGAAAGCCGAACTGGCTTGACTATGGGGATCGTCACCAAGATCAACCGCAAGAGCGTGATCGTCCTGGCCGAGAACGGCACGAAACAGTACAAGGTCTCACCGGAATTGCTAAGGCCCCTTCGGGACGTAAAGTAAGTCCAGTACGTCGTGGAATGAACGCTTACCTTGAGACGTAGTACTTCGCGAATCTTACGCATGGATAAACGCTCCACGACGACCTCTCTGCTTCGAAAAAGAGGTCGATGGTAGTGAAGAAATCCTGCGTAGCTGCCTACCCGGTTGGGTGGCCGGATGGCCGTGGAATCAGTGGCCGGATGCGCGTGGAATGGGTGGCCAGATCCGTGGAATCCGCAGTTCGATTGCAAAACAGCGCCTGTGTCCCAATCAAAGCCCCATCGATTGCATCATCTCACTTTCACTAACCGCCTCTGGTGTCACTACCGCGTCTTTAAGCATCAGCTTTCCGCGCAATAAGCGGTCAAGGTGCACATCGAATGAATCAAACTGGGGGTGAGTGACGGCAGGCAGATGGATGAACACAGGCTTGGTTTGGCCGATCCGGTAAACCCGATCGGACGCTTGCGCTTCTTTAGCCGGGTTCCAATGACGCTCTAAATGCACCACATGGTTGGCCCCAATCACCGTCAAACCGACACCAGCGGCTACTGGCGACATGATCAGGATGTTGAAGCCACTTTTCGCTTCAAACTCGGCAATTAGCTTCTTGCGCGTCATATCCTCGGCGCGAGTCGCCACAGCCTGGGTGTCACCATTGATCACCGCTACATTCAGGTCATAGATCTGATCCAGCCAGAGCTTGAGGACTCGTTGCAGGCGCTTGGTCATCATGAACAGGATGACCTTTTCACCCTTGCTACGGATCTCATCGAGTAACTGCAGCAGCACCGCCAGCTTGCCGGACTCCATCATCAGTTGTCGCGCCTGCTTGCCATCCTCGCTGTACAGCGCCGACTCATTCTCCAGCCGTGGGTGCAGGGAAATGGAGCGAAGCTGAGTCAAAGCCGCCAGTGCGGTACCACGCATATCCTCAGCGCTTGCACGACGAGCCCGATAGCTGTCGAGGACTTCGTCGTAGGCCTGCAACTGGATGCCTTTCATCACCACACCCAACTGCGCCGCATACCGTTGCAGGCCATGATCGGCTTGCTCGACACCACTGAGAATAGTCTTGGCTGGTAGACCTTTGAGCTGATCTTCTTTAACCCGCCGCAACATGAATATGCCTACAGCACGCCGCAGCTGCTCGCCCAAACGCGCCCGTACCTCATCACGCTCTTCATCGCTTGCAGCCAGAATTGGCTTGATCCAGGTATCGCGGAAGCTTTCCCAGCCACCAAGTAAGCCAGGCTGCACCGTATGCATCAGGCACCAGAAATCGCCCAGGCTATTTTCCACCGGCGTGCCAGTCGCCAACAGTTTGAAATCCGCCTTGAGCCCTTTAGCGGCAATAGTCTGCAGCGCATTGGGGTTCTTGATGTTCTGCGCCTCGTCGAAGATGACCATGCCCCAGTCGATTCGGCACAGGGAGAACTGATAATCACGCAGGGTCTGATAGGTCGTGAGCACTAAGCGACGGTCCATATCCAGACGATGCACGCCTGCTTCAGGCCCCACATGCAGTGCATAGCGAATGCTCTGCTCATCCATCATGCCGCTACTGTCATCAATCATCGACGCCAACTGCACCGACTCACGCTCAGCACCTTTGACGCGATAGTCACGCAGACTCCGCCCCGACTGCAGCACCACCACATCGCGGAACGGAATGCTGGCGAAGGTCTTACCGACTTCATCCTCCCAGTTTTCCAGCAGACTCAGTGGCGCCACCACCAGAACCGGCTTCTGCGGCTTGCCAGCCGCGCGCTGGCTGGCCAGATACTCCCCGACTGCGACCAGCGACATGTATGTCTTGCCGAGGCCCATGTCATCTGCAAGCAGACCACCCTGCAGGCGATAGAGATCATCAGTTTCATCCTGCAACGCTGCGCCCATCAGCTTCAGCATCCACTCGATCCCCTCACGCTGATGAGGGAACGGCTCCCGGGCATAGGCCGACCAATCTGGCACCACCAGCGGCGTCGCAGCAGCAGCCTTACGCAACAGCGCAGAATTGATCTCGTCGGCATCCTTGAGAATGACCCCGACTTTCTCCTTGTCCTCCCCCGGGAGAACACCCTCCTCGCTGTGCGGCTCGCTATCGCTCACATCAGTCATGTTCTGGCGAGCCCTGGCCAGCTCTTGCTGAACAGCCGGCGCGTCAGAGATGTCGATTACCTCACCCGCGAACGACAAACTCGTCGCACCCTGTTCATTAGCCGCCTGCAGTACCTCCTCGAAGCGCTGCAAATCCTCAGGAGACTGAATCAGCTTGCTCAGGATCGCTGCAGGTGCCGGGCGCTTATCAAGCGCAAACCAGTCATTCTTGGTTGCATCCAGGACACCGAAATCCATGTGCTGAAGCTTGCCAATACCCGCAACCCGGGCAGAAAAGCCCACCTCAAGATTGACCAGCGCAGCATCGAGAAACGCCGTTGGCGTGGCAATAAACTCGTTGACCTGATCAGCCGGGATACGTTTGTTGGCCAGCACATTACGGATGCCATCCATCCGCGCCTGATCCAGCAGCAACACACGATTGTCGATGCGCAGCACACCACCATCGGCGGTCATATCCAACTGCGACCAGCGTTTTTCCAGCTGGTCAGCACTGGAGCCATCCCCAAGGCTCGGGCAGAGTTGGAGGCTGCCATCTGGTAAACGCGTAGCGATAACTCCGATGTTCTGAGGCACCACCACATCCAGCCGCTCAAAGTGGCTAAGATCAATACGCATCCCGCTGCGCGCAGCGGTCTGCAGCTCGGCCATCAGGCGCAGATTAGCCGCCTCTCCTCGCTGTTCTGGGCCTAACGACTCATGCAGTTCCCAAGCCTGCAACCCCATAATTTCAGCCGGCGTCAGCCAATAGCACTCACTGCTGGTCAGGTACAGATAGGGGCCTTTGCGACTGAAGCTGGCAGGGCCGTCCGGCATTTCCAGCGTGATCGCCACACGAAAACCACTGTTGCCCGTGCGCCCACTGATTGAGGTTAGAAAGTGCCCTGGCAAGCGTCTCGGCAAACGCAAGATTTCCGCCTGCTCAAGATCCATCCCCGCAATATCTTCGGCACCGATGTGAAAACCGTTGGCCGTGTTTTCGGCAATCCCTTGCTCAACCAGCATGTTGAGCACTATCAGCTGAATTTTTTCTAAAGCACTGCCCTGCCCGGCTTGCAGTGCCTTGAAGGCCGGCAAGGGCAGATAGAAATTCAAGCCATTGGAATCAGGCTGAGACTGAAAGCCTTGCTGGGTACTGAGCGCTCCGTCCCGCTCACCAATCAGCGAGCGGAAAATATCCATCAATCCCATTATTCAGCCCTGTCCTGTTTATCCAACGCTTCAAGTGAGAGGCGAGTCGTTTCATTAACGGACCAGCCGAACTGCTTGTCCTGCACACACATGCCCTTCAACGAACCGTAAAGCACCTGATTAATCACCCGCGCCTCGACGCCGAAAACGTTCGCTGCGTGGCGCACCTTGTCGCCTGGGTTATTTTTGAAGTACCACAGCACCTGCAAGTCAAACGTCCCCAAATGCTGCAAAGTAGCCTTTAAAGGTTGCTGGTCTGCATCAGAGGTGTTGGGTGCAGGATCTAAATCCGCTTTACGCAACAATGCCTCTCCCTTGCTGGATAAGGACCATTGGAAGACTTCGTTCTGTTGGACGTAGCTTGAAATACTGCCTCGAAGAGCGTCCTGGATCTCGTAAAAGAGTGCTTCATCGCCTTCTAGGGCTTGACGAATATCACCCATCAAGCTTTCCGGGTGCTTGGACAGGTAGGCCAAAATCGATAATTGCGTGTCGGTCAGTTCGGTGCCGGAGGCTCTTGGAGCTTCTGAGGCAAAAGCATCCACAGCAGGAGGACGCGGTTCAGCCATACGATGCGCGGACACAGAGCCGGTTGCTCCACCCTGAGAAACTGGGGCCGAATCAGACTTCGCGCTTTGCTGAACCAGTGGCTCAACGCGCGCTTTCTTGCCCCTCACGACGGGTAGGCCGTATTTGCTCAAATATGCCTTGTACTCCGACCGGCTAAGCAATTTTTCGATATCCAGCGCAATACCGTTATCCGCCAGGAAATCGAACACCTTACGCTGCCAGGAACCGTTATGGGTCACTGCCTCGTAGGGAAGGCTTGGGTAGGCTGCCTTGTATTGATTAGGCAACGACGTTGTCAGATCGAAGTGCGAGAACTGATTTCGCTCATACGACTTGACCCAATGCCCTGGCTGGCCGAGGTAAACCCAAATTTTGAAACTATGGGAGCCCTCGACCAGATGGAAGTCGCCACAATCGAGATAGATCACCGCCTTGTCGCTCATGGCTGAATCCATGCCCGCGAAGCTGGTTTTTACCTCACTTCCGAGAATACGCTTCACCGACAGCTTGGCATTGCGGCCAAGCATCAACCTCGTATGTCGGATCAAGCCGAGCGCAAACAATCCCTCCAAGAACAGTTTGCGCGCCGGGAACATACGCTTGAGATCTTCCTTTCCCGACTCCAAGCCATATTGCTCAACCGCCTGCAGGAACAACCGAAGGTCTTCCTTAGACAACCAACCACGCACCTTCTGGATACGCGCCTCACCAAGTGGTTGCCACCACTCACGGTAGTTGGCTGCGGTACTTGCGATCCGCGGATCCCCCGCCAGATTGAGAATAAAGTTCTGCCAGACCTCACCCGGCTCCTGTCCGGCACGATCGATCAGAATCTCCAGCGCAACATGGCCGATACGACGCTCGCCCTCGTACGGAGCCTTGGACACAGCGGGCTTCTGCAGCTCATCCAGCACGGGGTCGTATTCACCGGGCGCAAGCCCTCGTAGGGTTTCCAGGTAGAAGTGGGCCCGGCAGATATCGCCATAACGCCCGTCATCAAAGCCCTGCAATCCCATGACCTCAAAGGTCTGGCCCAGCTCATGGCCGCTGTCGCGTACCCGCTCAACCAGTTGGACTGGCCCGTCAGGCGGCAACAACCAATGACCATCACGCTTGAGGGTTACCAGCGGATCAGTCTGGGGGCCACTTACTTTGGGCTCGGGCATTAAATGCAGTTGCTGGAGCAAAATCTGCTCAAGCTGCTCACGCAGCCCATCGTGCTCATCCAGCTTGTCGAAGCGACGAAAGTAAAACTGAGCCAACTGCTGCAAGGTGATACGTGTCAGCCTCGGCTGCTGAGCATCGACCAGCACCGAAAGCAGACGCGAACTAAGCAAACGCCTACCCATGGCCTCGTCGTTGAGCCACAACCAGGTCAACGCACGCGCAGTGAGACGACGTTTTAGCAGCTCAGGCAGGCCGTCGAAACGCCCCGTACTCGCCATGTCGCGCAATCGTGCCAACATGGCGTCAAAGGCATCGCTCTTGCCACTTGCGGCCTTCATTCGAGCGACCTTTTCGACCAGCACCGTCCATCGCTCCCGCACCACGGGCGCCCATTCAGCGACCGGCATGTGAACAGGAGGCAACTTCACGGCTTGACCTCCTCCAGACGCTCACGCACCTGCTCGTACTGAGCGCTGTCGGGACGACGAATGGTGAAGCGGATATCGATGCGTCGGTTGCGCTTGAAGTCATCCTCAGTCTGCTGGTCGACCAAAACGGGGCGGGTTTCGCCGTAACCGCTAACCGAGAACAGTGGCTTGCCATCCTTATTCTTCAGCCTTGCCAGTTGCTCATCGGCGGACAGCGCGCTGCCCCAGAACTGCCAGAGAGAAATGGCACGGAAGGTTGAGAGCCCCCAGTTGCCTTTGCCCATAAAGCCCTGGAGCGGACGATTGTCCGTATGCCCCTCGATGAAGATCGTATCGAGGAACTCGACTCGATCCTCTCGCGAGATCACCTCATTGATGACCTTGCCAATCTCCAGAGCACGCGCCTGATAGGCGGCATGAATGTCATAGGCACCTGTGTCGAAACCCAGCAGATCGTTGGGAATACTCAGGACCGTATGGTTCTCGCTCACCTCGACCTTGATGCCGCGTTTGCGCAGGGCCTCCACGGCCTCATCAAGAATGGTGCGGCGCACCTGCTCTGCTTTCTTCAGCTCGACCAGCTCTTGCTCAAACTGCACCTCGCGCTCTTTCAACTTCTTCTGAATTTCCATCAACTGCAGGATCAGAATCACCGAAGCCAGGATGAAGATCACCAATAGCGCCGACATGATGTCTGAGAATGACATCCAGTAAGGGTTCTCTTCGTCGACGCTCACTTCCTTGGATTTACCCAGGCGCATCAGCGTGCCTCCAGTTCATCCAGAATACTGCTCATGTTCTGCACGACGCGGTGCATCTGATCGGCATACTTCAGCGATACCTCATTCCACTGGTTCATTCGCTCATCAGTCTGCACACGCACCTCGCCGGCATAACTGCGCAGCCATTCCTCGGCTTGCTTCTCTACCGCCTCGACCTGCTCACGCAACTTTTCTCCCAACGCGGTGAATTCGTGGCGTACGCCAGAGAGAAACTCCTGCTGAGCGGATTTCATCTCGCCAAAGCCGTTACGCGCCTCACTGGCTGCTTGCTCGAAGCGCTGCGCACCCTCCAGCAACGTGGCCTGCAGCTGCGCCAGGGTAGCGGCCTGGCCTTGCAACTGCGCCGCGAGCTCGGCGTTCTGCTGGCCAGCTTTCTCGACACCATGAGTGACGGCTTCCAGTCGCTGGCCCAAGGTATCGGCAGCCTGGCGCAGATTCGCGGATAGAAGCCCAAGCTGATTCGCACTGCTGTCCAGATGCTTGCTGCTTTGTGCAGTCGCTTCCGACACCTGCTTGAGCTGGCCCAGCAACTGCTGATGCTGATCCGCCATCAAGCGGCTTTGCTGCTGGGTCGCCTGCACAGCAGTGGCCAGACTGGTGAGCAATTCCTGCTGGTGCGTCGACACCTGGTCGAGCTGCTCCTGGAAGCGCTGTTGGCGTGCCTGCTCACGCTGCTCTGCCGCGCCCATTTGCGAATCGAGCTGGGTGTTGAGGTTCATCATCAAACGAGAGAACACCTTCTCCAGATTGCTGTGGCGCTCGTTGCCCGCCTCAGCCATCGCTTGCATCTGCTCGCGGGTTGAGCTGGAAAATTGCTCCAACATCGCCGTCTGGCTGCTGCTAGCCTGGCCAAGCAGGCGCTCGAACAGCACCTGGCGCTCCTCGTCGCGCTGCTGGGCAGTACCCAGCTGGGTCTGCAACTGGTTCGTCAGCCCTGACATCAACTCGGCAAAGCGTTGCTCCATCTGTGCCTGGCGCTCTTCGGCAGAACCACTGATGCGCTGCAACTGCGTCTCGAAGGCCGCACTCTGTTGCTGAGCCACTTCCATCTGTCGACCCTGCTGTTCATTCAGGCTGCTGAACAATTGGTTCAGGCGCTCACTCATGCCACTCACTGCAGCGTTCACGTCAGCCGCCGCCTGCTGCATCTGCAAGCCCTGCTCACGGCCCACAGAGGTCATGCCGTCCATGAAATTACCTACCAGCTTTTCCAGCACCTGCGTGGACTGCTGGCTGGTGGTGCTGACCAGAGTCTGGATGGCTGGCGCCATGATGTTGTTCAGGGCATCGGTCAGCGCCGTCTGCATCGCTTCGCTCATGCCATTGAGCGTTTCCTGTAGACGATCGCCAATTCGCTCGTGCAGCTCCTGTAGCGCTTCCTTGCTCTCCTTGCCGTACTCGGCGATATGCACCAGCGACTGCTCGGCGGGAATACGCGGATAGAGGAAATCGATATCGTGCTGCAGCTGCTGGATCTGGCCCAGCGCTGAACGCTCGAACATCTTTTCGACAAAGTTCAGCAACAGGCTGAAGAACACCCCCCATACCGACGTCATGAAAGCTACGGCAGCACCGGAAATCAGCTTGTTGATGCCGCCCTTGAGTGCCTCGATCTCATCCGAGGTGCCGACCAATCCTTCCAGGCCCACCGTCAGGCCCACGAATGTGCCGAGCACACCGATGGCCACCAGGAAGCTCGGTGCAGCAGCCAGCAAGCGGCTGGCTGTCAGGCCGGGAGCCAAGGTTCGGGCATTGAAGAAATGCTCGGCATCCAGCGTATTGAACAGATGCTTCTGATCGGACGACAGCACCAGGCTTTCGTCGAACTCACGCCACAGCATGCCGACATTGGGCGCGTCCAAGCCCTGCGCCTTTTGCATGGTTTCACGTCGGCTAAGCGCCAGGGTTTCCTTGCTTTGCCCTTCAAGCAAAGAACGCAGGGCACGCAGCCGGGTACGAAAACGGCGGAAGTGCACAAACAGGAAGTAAAGCGACAAGACGAAAATTACTGCCGTCGCAGACCAAAACCAGGCACTGATGCCATTGGGATTGGCACTGAACATATGGGCGAAATCAGGGATCAAGTGTTGCAGCAGGTCCATCATCTCAGGTCACCAAAATCGAAATGCGAATAGCCAGTGGTTCAGTGTGTCTTCGGCAGTGGCCAAATCTTCAGCGCATAGGCAAACAGGCTGTCCGCCCGCGACACGATCTCGTCCTCATCCCAGGCATCGTTGTCGTCATAGCGCTGGAAGTGGGTGTTGAGCATCAGCAGGCTGGTGGTGACGATCTCCTGACGCTTCACGGCGAAGGGTTCGTTGCTCAGGGCGGAGTTGAAGGCCTGGGTCACCAGCGTGAGGTTGCCAATACTGTGCAGCAGGCGGTTGCGCTTTTCCTGGTTCTCCGGTGTGTCGTCCGCTAGCGGCCAGTTCGTCTGCCACTTCTGCGGCAACACATGCTCCACGGTCAGGCCATCGGGCAGCACCAGACTCTCCTGCTTGCTGCCGCGCATGGTCAGCTCCAGCGCTTCGAGAACCGCGCGCACCTTGCCGGTATTGCGCCCCTGATAGAGACGGCGGTGGCACCAGTCGCGGGCGAAGGTCTCGTCATCCGGCCAGCACTGGCTTTCGCCCTGAAGGGACAGCAGCTTGCTGCGCAGGGTCGCGGCATCGGTCTTCTGCTCGCGCACCATCTCCGCCAGCAGGCGGTTGAGGAAGGTGCGGTTGTAGCTCTTGGTGGTGTAGCCACAGATAAAGCGGCGCACCAGGTAAGACTCCAGGTCACCGATGGCCTGCAGGAGCTCGGCGGAATCCGGCTTATGGTGCTCCAGCAGGTACAGCACCAGCGGTGTCACCGTGGACACATCCAGCAGCTTCAGGCGCCGGCAGAACAGATCGAAGCGGCTCGCCTGCCCCGGCACCATAAAGGTCTGGAAATACCCCGCCAGGTGCGTGATGCGCGCCAGCTCGCGCTGGGTTTCGCGCGGCTCGTCCTGCCACCAGTCTTTGAACTCGTTGAACACGTGGGCAACCTTCAGGTCCTCGCATTTGCGCATGCCCACGTAGTGATACAGCAACAGATCCAGGCGCGAGTTCTTCAGGCGGCCCTGGCGTTCCTGCTGCTTCCAGAACTTGGCGCCCTTGCCGGTGCTGGTGTCCACCGTCTCGTCGAAGTGCTGCCAGCCCTCGCGGTATAGCTCATCCACGTCCTCGCCGTTACGGGTGGCGTGGAGGAAGATGAAGTTACGAATCAGGTCGCTCGGCAGCAGCGGCGCACCACGGGCATTGAGGGTTTCGAAGATGATCTGCGGATCGTCCTCGTCCTCCAGCTCCAGCGACATGATCTGGAAGCCCTCGCGCAGGGCGGCAAGGAGCGTGTGCCCACGCTCGGCGTCGAGCGGCAACTCGGCGCCAGGCAGTTTTAGCTGGTTGTCCGAATCGATGGAGTTCATCACCACATCCACCACTCGGGTGTCATCGTCAGCCGCGGCCCCCGGCAGCGGGTCGTCGTAGCGCAAGCCGCGCAGGTGGCAGGCCACCATGGCATGGAAGAACAGGTAGGCACGCACCATCGCCGGGCGCTCCTGATGCTGCCGGCCGACCTTGGCCGGGAAGCGCTCGCAGATCTTCTCGACGCTACCCAGCTCGGCCAGGGCCTGCATCACATCGCGGCCGACATTGGTCGGCAGCACCTTGAGCGTGTCGCTGGCCTGACGGTACTTGCCGATATTCTGTGTCAGCGGCTTGAGGTCATAGCTCAGCGCATCGTCACCCAGCGGTGCCACCAGGTCGCGAAACGCCAACAACAGAATCTGCAGGGTGGTGATGCGCTGCTGACCGTCGATCACATCGCGGTTGCCCACCGCATCACTGCTGCCGCCCTTGAGGCTGCCAATCACCACGGTACCGAGAAAGTGCCGGCGCAGCGGCCTGAGCTTACCCGCCCCCACCGCTTGAGCATCGGCCCGATGCTGGACGATGGCCTCCAGGCGGTCGATCAGGTCCTCCCACAGCGGCTGCACCTGCTCGTTCAGCGACCACACATAACCCCGCTGAAAGAGGGGGATCAGATACTGCTGCCGGTCATTAAACAGTTCAGTGACGGTTTTCTTGTCGGGGCGCATGGGACGTCCTTATCAATATTCTTGTGCTTGTCAGGCCACGGCCTGCTCGACCAGGGCATTGGCCAGTTGCTCATGCACCTGGCGGGCCTGATGAAGACGGGCTTTAAGTTGGTCGCAGAACGCCATCAGCTGATCGACTTTGGCGACGATGCGATGTTGTTCCGGGAGCGGAGGTACAGCAATTGGCAAGCTAAGGATCTGCTCGCGCGAAACGTTCTTCATGGAGCTGCTAGTGCCTCCTGCTACCCGGGCATAGTACTGGCGAGCATGTGTGGCACTGTTTACTAAGTTTAAATAATGGGCATCACAAAGTTTTGTCAGCCGCAGCCGTACGATCTTGTCACTTAGCATCAAACGGCTCGGTGTCGAATCCACCACGACACTACGTGCTACGAGCTCCGCAGTGTTGGCACGGGAAACTAGGAAATCGCCTTCTGCAACCTCATGCTCGGGTCGGGCTTCCAAGCTCACTGGAAGCGCCTTGTTTTCCTCGGGGCGGTAAACACCCCATGAAACGGCACTGACTTTCAGAACCCCCCAGTCGTTTCCTTCCCTTGGCCTCGGTTCGCAACTAGGACTCCAACCAGCACCACTTTCAATCACCTGCTCACCCAAGCGGCTCCACTCCCACCCCGTTGCTAGCTCAAACAGCTTCTCTTCCTCAGTGATCTCTGCAAGCTGCTTCTGCTTTCTGATTTTGCCTTCTGCAATCAAAGTCGCCTTTTCCTCGGCAATCCGCTTCAGCAGCTCACTGGCCGGCTCATCGCTCGGATCTTGTGGCACCAGTTTGCCCATCACCGCCAGTTGCAGCAGGGTTTGCTTGAGGGCGTCGATGCTGGATTCGGTGGTGAACAGGGTGTGAAAGTGTTCGGCCAGGCGCTGCCAGCTTTGCGCAAAGTCCTCGGCATCGCGGGCCTGGGTCAGGCTATCCAGCAGCGCCTGCACCAGTTGGGCGTGAGCGCTTTCGGCATCGGCCTGCCGGGCTTCCAATCGGTCGCATAGGGCCATCAGCTCATCGACTTTGGCGACGATGCGGTGTTGTTCGCTCAAGGCGGGAAAAGCAAATGGGTACAAGCGAATCGAACCTAGAGAGACAAATGACTGTACTCCGCCAGCAGATTTTTCTCGCATATCAGCGGCGGCCACCAATAGATAGAGCAGCAAAAAATCTGTGCTGATTTGCCCTGGTGCATACCGCTTTAGGAGGGCAACATTTTTGATGCTGAAGGGAATATCCGTATCCACAACGACCGGATTCCCAATGCTGCCAATCATTGCAAACAAGATATCTCCGCGATCAACCTTTGAACGTGCGGAAATTTTCAGATGATCCTCTTCAGATATGAATTTGACATCATTAAGGTCAAGCTTTCCTGTGGAGAGATTTTTGCTGGTTACCAGCGGGTATCCAGACGGCTGATACTTAGGTGTGTCATGTGTTCCATCTCTTACATCGAATGCATCTTGCAGGCGACACCACGTCCACCCAATCGGCAGCTCAAAAAACTGCTCTTCTTCAGATACTTCTGGCAGTGCCTTCGTTTTCTTGATCTTTCCCTCAGCCACCAACCGCGCCTTTTCCTCAGCAATCCGCTTAAGCAACCCACTAGCCGGCTCATCATTCGGATCTTGCGGCACCAACTTGCCGCGCACCGCCAGCTCCAGAATCAGCTCGCGCAGCTTCTTGATGCCATTCGGTGCACCCGCCAGCAGCGGCAGGTTGTCGGTGAGCAACGCGGTCATACCTGGCGCTCCAGGGCTTCAGCCAGCACGGCCTTGAGCTGGTCGCGCAGCTCGCCGATCTCGCCTTGCAGGGCCGCGTAGTTGCGCAGCAGCTCTTCCGGATCGTGGCTGACCTGCTCGCCCACATGGGGGTTCTTGCAGTCCAGGTTCCAGTTGCGGCCTTGCAGATAGTCGAAGCTGACCTTCCAGGCAAACTCGTTTTCCACCCGCGCGGCAAAGCCATCGGCCTCGCTGCCCCACCAGGCCTCCTCCACCGCGAACTCCTCAATGCGCATGGGCTTTGTCTTGGAGTAGCTCTTGTAGCCGGCCGGGTACTGGTGCTCGTAGAACCACACCTCTTTGGTCGGCGTGCCCTTGGTGAAGAACAGCAGGTTGGTCTTGATGCCGGTGTAGGGGTTGAACACGCCGTTGGGCAGGCGAACGATGGTGTGCAGGTTGCACTCGGTGAGCAGCTTTTCCTTGATGCGGCTCTTGATGCCTTCGCCGAACAGGAAGCCGTCCGGCAACACCACGGCGGCGCGGCCACCGTCTTTGAGCAGGTGCATGATCAGCACTAGGAACAGGTCGGCAGTCTCGCGGGTGCGGAAGGCGGCGGGGAAGTTGGTTTCGATGCCATCTTCTTCCATCCCACCGAACGGCGGGTTGGCGACGATGCAGTCGACTCGCTCGCCCGGCCCCCAGCTGATCAGCGGGCGGCTCAGGGTATTGTCGTGCTTGATCTGGCTGGGCACCTCGATGCCGTGCAGGATCATATTGGTGGTGGCCAGCAGGTGCGGCAGCGGCTTTTTCTCCACGCCGAAGATGCTGGCTTGCAGCACGCGCTCGTCCTCGGCGGTATTCACGTAGCGCTTGCGCTTGTGCTCGATGGTGCAGGTAAGGAAGCCGCCAGTGCCGCAGGCCGGGTCCATGACCTTCTCGTCCAGCTTGGGATCGACCATGCGCACCATAAACTCGGTGACCGGGCGCGGCGTGTAGAACTCACCAGCGTTGCCGGCATTCTGCAGGTCGCGCAGCAACTGCTCGTACATGTCGCCGAAGGCATGACGCTCTTGCGCCTTGTTGAAGTCCACACCCTCCTGGATCTTGTTGATCACCTGGCGGATAAGCTGGCCGGACTTCATGTAGTTGTAGGCATCCTCGAATACGCCACGCACCACGTAGGCGGCTGGAGTGGTGCTGTATTCGTGGAGGTTCTGCAGCTGCGGGAACAGGTTGTTGTCGATGAAGTTCTTCAGCTCGTCACCAGTAATGCCTTCCGGGTCGGCAGCCCAGGTGCGCCAGCGGCAGCTTTCTGGAATCGGCGAGCGATAGGCGTCATCCAGCAGTTCCCACTCCTGCTCGCGGTCATCGAAGATCTTGAGGAACAGCATCCACACGAGCTGGCCAATGCGCTGAGCGTCGCCGTCGACGCCGACGTCCTTGCGCATGATGTCCTGGATGGATTTGATGGTGCTGCTGATGGACATGCTTACTTCCTAAACAGGTGTTCACGGTGCCAAGCCAGATAAGCGCGATGACGCGGCTCAATCTGGCGCAGCCGAAGTTCGGGGGTGATGTTGAGCGCACGGGCGCTGTCGGGGTCGAGATCCTCACCTATCAGAATCTGCCCCTGGTCGTCGAAACTGATCAGACCCTGGTCGAAGGCAAGATCGAGGTTGGGTGTGAGCAGCAGGCCATTGAATGGATCGAGCCGCTCGGCCGGGCTGGCAGCGCGCCAGGGTTTGATATGCGAGGCGCGCAGCAGCTCCGGTACGCTGCAATCGGTCACCGCACAGCCACCCCAGTAGGCCAACAGATCATCGCGATAACCACTCTGACCGACGCGGACCTTGATCAGGGCGTCACGCTCGGTGTCGGTTACTGCCTGGTCTTGCAAGCCACAGTCATTCGGCAAGAGCACGTTGGTATGGCTGGGCTCCTGAGTCGCAGTATCTGACGCCTTACCCAGAAGATGCACCAACAACCGCTCCAGGGCGGCGACGTGCCGAAAGCCAAGATCCAAGCCGTAGGCGATATCAGTAGCCCCACCGTTACGGCGCTTGGGAAAGCCCCGCAGGTTGCTGTTGTGGTAGTAACGCCCATCGCTGCGTTCAACACCGCTGATGGCTAGCAGCTCAGGTAGCTGGCTTTCGTAATCCGGATGCAACACCAACGGTGTCTTTGGCCGAGCTTGAGCGCTGGTGCTTTGTTTGATGAATAACGGCTGAGGCAGCAACGGATGTTCCATACGCAGCACTTTCAGGCCTGATTGCACAGGTCGAGTGAACCCATGGCGCTCTAGCGTCATCATCAGTTGCTGAATTGTCAGCGCGTCACCGCCCACATCTGTGGTCGAACCCTCGTCCCAATTCATAGGCTCGCTCTCAGCCCAACCCAGTTGCTGCAGCGCCTCGACGAGCTCGGGGTACATATGAGCTCGGCTGTGAGACGTACCTGGATCGTCATCAAAACTGGCAAGGACGTACACCAGAAAGCTCGGACGCGGGACGCCCAGGGCATCAGCCAACTTTCCGGCCAAAAGGCCGTACTGCAAATTTGCAGCGCTGTAACCCGGGAACCCCACCAGAGCAGCGAGTTCGGACATGGTGATTGCGTGGCCTGGAGCCTGGGCATGCCCGATGAGCATGCGCCGCTGCTTCTCAGTGATTGCGGGCGCCAAGCTCTGCAATGCCTGCCGGTATTCGTCAGTGCTTACCGGCCTGATAGCTCGGGCAGGCGTAACCGTCGGTGGGCTGTCCATGGCAGAGGCCAAGAAAGTGCGCCACTGCCCCTTGTCCTTAAGCTCCATACTCGGTCCTTAAAACACGCGGATAAGCCGGCCGCCTATCAGGATGCATAGAGCTCACTCTCCAACTCCTGAATCGCCTGCTGATAACCAGGCTTACCGCCAAACGCCCTGACCAACTCAACCGGCGCACCGATCTGGCTGAAAGGATCGAGCTGGAGAATCTTGATGTCTTCGATGTGCTCGATGCCGGTGTCGGCGTACTTATCTAACAAGGCCTCCAGCACCTGGCGGGCGGCACCGGAGTATTTGGCGAAGTAATTGCGTTTTTTCACCTGCTCGGCGCGCTCCCTGCGAGTCAGCGGCGGCTGGTCGAAGGCGATATGGCAGATCAGGTCGAAGGGGTCGAGCGGCTGGCCGCGCTTGGCCTGCACTTCCTCGTCCAGGGCTTCCCACATCACACCTTGAGCGGCGAGTTCGTCGATGATGGCCTTCTTCTGCTCGGCATCCGTCCAGCGGCGCAGGAAGTCATCCAGCGAGGCAAACTGCTTTTTCACGCAGCTGCGGGTGTAGTCGCGCAGCGATTCGGTGATCAGCTTGCCGTCCGGTCCGTAGTACTGCACGCGCTCTGCAATAACGTGGATCGGCACGTTGTCGATCACGTACTTGATGCGCTTTTTGCCCTCTTCGCCGCCATCTGTTTCGTCGCCCTCGGGCAGCCAATCGCCACCGTCAACGATGCCTTCCTCATCCGCCAGAGGACTATCTGGCGGCACGGGCGAGTCATCGCCTTCGGGGCTGTAGATCACCACGGGTTCGCCATCGAATGCAGGATCGGCGAACAGCTCGGTGGCTTTTTTGAAGTCCATGATGGTGAACCAGAACTTGCCGTAGTCCTCGTTGATGCGCGTGCCGCGCCCGATGATCTGCTTGAATTCGGTCATCGACTTGATGTGCTGGTCGAGCACCACGAGCTTGCAGGTCTGGGCATCGACGCCGGTGGTCATCAGCTTGCTGGTTGTGGCGATGACCGGATAGCGCGCCTCCGGGTTGATGAAGTTGTCCAGCTCGGCCTTGCCTTCCTGGTCATCGCCGGTGATGCGCATGACGTACTTGCGATTCTCGGCAATACGCTCAGGATTGAGGTTGACCAGGGCCTGGCGCATGCGCTCGGCGTGGTTGATGTCATCGCAGAAGATGATGGTCTTCTGGAACGGGTCGGTGGCCTTGAGGAACTCGGTGACCTTCTGCGCCACCATCTGGGTACGCGCTTCGATGACCAAATGGCGATCCATATCCTTGAGGTCGTAGATGCGGTCTTCGATCAGCTCGCCGTTCTTGTCGAGCATGCCCTTGGGCGGGCGCCAGCCTTGCAGGTCCTTGTCGAAGTCGATACGCACAACTTTATAGGGGGCGAGGAAGCCGTCCTCGATGCCTTGCTTCAAGGTATAGCTGTACACCGGCTCACCGAAATAGGTGATGCTGGAAACGTCTTTGGTTTCCTTGGGCGTGGCGGTCAGGCCGACGTGAGTGGCGCTGGAGAAGTACTCGAGGATCTCGCGCCAAGCGGAATCTTCCGCGGCGCTGCCACGGTGGCATTCGTCGATCACAACCAGGTCGAAGAAGTCCGGGGAGAACTGCTTGTAGACGTTCTTTTCTTCCTCGGAGCCAGTTACTGCCTGGTACAGCGACAGGTAGATCTCGTAAGACTTCTCGATCTGGCGCTTGGCGATCTTGGTCATCGCCTGGCCGAAGGGCTTGAAGTCGTTGTTCTTGGTCTGGTCGACCAGAATATTGCGGTCAGCGAGGAAGAGGATGCGTTTCTTCTGCTTCGACTTCCACAACCGCCAGATGATCTGAAACGCGGTGTAAGTCTTGCCGGTACCGGTGGCCATCACCAGCAGAACGCGATCCTGACCACGCGCTACGGCCTCAACCGTGCGGTTGATGGCATTCATCTGGTAGTAGCGCGGCATGCGCCCGGAGCCGTCGTCGTAGTAGGGCGCCTCGATCTTTTGCCGAGCGGCGCCATCCAGGCCTTTCCATTGGCAATACCGCTGCCA
Organism: Pseudomonas sp. PS1(2021); assembly: GCF_020405165.1. Lineage (NCBI taxonomy): Bacteria > Pseudomonadati > Pseudomonadota > Gammaproteobacteria > Pseudomonadales > Pseudomonadaceae > Pseudomonas > Pseudomonas sp. PS1(2021). The sequence goes on from NZ_CP084484.1 coordinate 3,893,468, forward strand.
TAGCTCGTCCGGGCTGGGAAACTGGTCGAGCCCTAGCTCGGTTTCAACCTGCGCGCCGGTGCCGCTGCGATCATGGAACAGAAAGCCATCGCCATTGCTGGAAAACACGAACGGCACGTCGAGCGCCTCGGCATAGCCGAGGGCCTGTTGCATGCCGGAGCCGAGCGAGTGCTTGTTATCCTTCGCCTCGATCACGGCAATGGGCAGGTTCTGCTGGTGATAGAGGATGTAGTCAGCTCGACGCGACTCGCCACGGCTGTGCATTTTGCCGCGCACGATAATGCGTCCCTTGGTGAAGCTGACTTCCTCACGTACCTGCTTATGCAAATCCCAGCCAGCGTTACCAATGGCAGGGGAAATGAATTTGCTGCAGATATCACGCTCGGAAAGCGATTTCTTGTCCATGCTCCGGCCTTAAACGAAACCCATGCGCATGCTCAAATCATGAGCATCAGGAGATCGAACCAGATGGCAGTGATAGGCGTCGGAGGACTTCAAAACGTATGTGAACGCTATAAATGGCCTTCCCTGAGGTACTTCGGCCTGCCCTGGTGCGATGCCCGTCACAATATCCATCTGCCACTACCGGGTAAAGATTAAAAGCAATATGCCAACCACCGAGCTGACTCACATCAGCAGCTGAAATGCTCAGTTCCCCTAATGCAATCTGTCACGCTGGCACCCTTACGGGAAATGCTCCTGTAGATCACATCTGCAGGCTGTTCCTTCACGCGAGGTTCAGTTTCGGCAAGATGGCATACCGCATCCGCCATGTTTCAACTTACTGGAATCACGGCTCATGCCAGGCTCTCTAGCCATGGGCGAACGATCACCTTGCGCTCATCCAGACTGAGTGTGGCCACCCCGTCTTTTACCAATGCCTTCCTGTCCCCCGTATGTGGGTTGGTAACGTAAGTGCCGATGCTCGGTAGCGTATTCGGGTTTGCACTCCAACGCAGGTTGAATGCCGCCAGCCTGGGAAACCAGAACTGACTGGCGTATGGCAGGTTGTCGTGAATCCACCAGGCCAGCGGCGTCCAGTCCTTGCGCTCCTCATACCAGGGCAGCAATGCCGGCACCACGATGCAGGCAGTCGCGCCCAGATGCCCTTCAGGGTCCGGATAATCCCATATGTGCTCCGCGTAGTTTTTTTCGTTGGCGGCACAGCTGTACTGGTTGTTGTTCTCGGCCCCTTTAGCGTTGACTGCCGGAGCCCTGTAAGCCGAGCGAATGACGATCCGCCCAAAGCGCTCCTGAAGTGGCTCCAACAGCTGTTCGCAAAGCCCTCGCCCGGCTTCAATGGCGCGATCCGGATAATCCGGAATATTGGGGATGCCCTCGATCTGGCTGATTTCCGAGTAGAGGAAATCGCGCATGAAAAAGTGCTTGGATAGCCGGACGCGCCCCAGCTCTTCTAGGGCCTGTACCGATGATGGCTTATTCATCCTAATGTGCTCCGCTGCGACTCAATATCCATTGCTTCCGGTAAATCAACGCTACCTGTAGATCATCAGCTGTCGTGCCGCATCTGCATAGCTTGCCCCTGAGCAAACTCAAGCTGACGCTTCAACTGCTCGACATGCGCCCTTTCGGCTCGCAGGCCGGCCGTCAGCTCACGTATTTCGTCCTCTTGCTGATGCACCCGCATCTGAAGGTACTCCAGCTTGGTCTGTGAGGCATGCAAGTTGGCACGTGCTTCGCGCTGCTTAAGAATCTGCCAGTACAGCGCAGCTCCGGCACCTTGGACAATTACTAAGCAAACACCTACGACGAGCCACGACACCCCAAGTCCAAACACGCTTCGCTCTCCCTTGCTGGCCCGCCATGTTACGGCGAGCTTGAATGACAGCGCCAAGATATGTAGCTTTAAACGACGTATCTAGAGTGTTTGCCCGTACAGGTAAAGTTTTCGCGCAGATGGAGAGACAATGAAACGCAAACAGGAAATCGAGTCCGTACGCTGGGATCTGGCGCTGCGCTATCGCCTGATCGAGACGGTGGTGTGGTGGGAAGGACGTTTAACCACCGGGCACCTGATGCAGAGCTTCGGTATCAGCCGGCAGCAAGCGTCGAAGGACATCAATTCCTACATCACCGACTACGCGCCGAAGAACCTGGAATACGACAAGCATCTGAAGGGGTATGTGCCGAGCAGCCACTTCAGACCGCTGTTTATAGATGACAGTGCCAGCGCCTATTTGCACCTGCTCAACCAGAACCATGACCGTGCACCACACATCGAGGGCCTGGCATTGGCCTATGCGCACACCGAGGTGCTGCTGGTGCCGGATCGCACGGTACGTCCGGAGCTGCTGCGCCCGCTTCTGCGCGCCTGCCGCGAAGGGCTGCGGCTGGAATGTGAGTACGTGTCTTTCACCACTCCGGACGGCGAAACGCGCCTGATTGCACCACACACACTGATCTACACAGGTATGCGCTGGCATGTGCGGGCGTATTGCGAGAAGAACAGGGATTATCGCGACTTCGTGCTCAGCCGCTTTCGCGGTGTGCCGGAGTTGATGGACGACAAGACCGAAAATACTCGCGAACAAGATCCGGGGTGGAGCACGCGGGCGCAAGTCATCATCGAGCCGGACTCACGCCTGAAACCCGAGCAGCGAACGATTATCGAAGCAGACTACGGTATGCGTGATGGACAACTGGTGATCGAGACCCGAGGCGCGTTGGTGCAGTACGTGTTGCAGCGCTATCAGATCGACCCAACCAAGGTGCATGCCAAGGCAACGGCTCAGCAGATCGTCGTAACCAACCTGGATGAACTGCAGCCCTGGCTGTATCACTGACAAGGAACAAGCGCATCGGCTTTGAGTCGATGCTGCCAGGTAAGGCTATCTCTTAGACCGTCGTACCACCGTAGGCCAGCTTGGCCAGCACGAGCAGTGCAGGCAGCAACAGCGCCAGTGGCAAAAGATCGTTAAGGGTTGGCAGCAAGCTCATAAGAGATCCTCCTGGTCGGTTTTCACCAACCTAGCTAAATCGACCCTACAGCGCGATCTGTCTACTTTTCGCCTGTAAACAATCCGCGCATACCCCAGACACCGGCGACGAACGCACCTTGCCTGTATGGCGGAGCGCTGATTACTGTATATAAATACAGTAATCGAGCAGCCCGTTATGAGCACCGCACTTATCCTCGGCCCGCTGCAGCGCAGCAGGGCAGTCCTTCCCCTCTTTGATGCACGTGTTCCGGCCGGCTTTCCCAGCCCAGCACTGGATCACATGGAACATAAGCTGTCGCTTGATGCTCTGATGGATCTGCAAGCACCGCACACCTATGTGGTTGCCGTGAGCGGTGACAGCATGAGCGGGGCTGGCATCTTCGACGGCGATTATCTGATCGTCAGCCGCGCCATCCCAGCAAAACCGGGCCATGTGGTCGTTGCCTGCTTAAACGGCGATGTCCTGGTAAAGCGCCTGGCACAGAAACAGGGCCAGTACATTCTGCAGTCGGAGAACCCGAATTACTCTCCACGCTACATCCTGGAGCAGGATGAGCTGATGATCTGGGGCGTCGTCACCCATAGCCTGCGCAACCACCTGAACCATGGCTGAGCCGGTCTACGCACTGATTGATTGCAACAGCTTCTATGCCAGCTGCGAGCGCGTCTTTCGCCCCGATCTGCAGCGCACGCCCATCGTGGTACTCAGCAATAACGACGGCTGCGTCATTGCCAGGTCTGCCGATGCCAAACCTTTCGTGAAGATGGGCGCGCTCTTTCACGAGATTCGTGGCGACCTCAAGCGCCACGGCATCGTGGCCTTCAGCAGCAACTACGCACTTTATGGCGACATGAGCGAACGGGTGATGACCCTCCTAGAGGCCCGCTTCCCGAGCGTCGAGATCTACAGCATCGATGAAGCCTTCGCCAATATGACCGGCCTTCCCGAACCTCTGGAGTCGATAGGCCGTCAGGTACAAGCGGAGGTGAAACAGAAAACCGGTATTCCCGTAGGCATTGGCATCGCCACTACCAAGACGCTGGCCAAGCTGGCCAATGCAGCCGCCAAGCGCTGGCAAAAACAGACAGGGGGCGTCGTAGATATTCGCGACTCCGTTCGGCGTGACAAGCTGCTCAAGGCTATGCCGGTTGAAGAGGTCTGGGGTGTAGGCCCGCGGTTGCGCGCGCACCTAGAAGGCATGCAGGTCAGAACGGCCTGGGAACTGGCCCAGATGGACGCCTGGACGCTGCGCAAGCGGTTCAACGTGGTGGTGGAGAAGACCGTGCGAGAACTGCGCGGATTGGCCTGCCTAGAAATTGAGAGCGAGATCGAACCCAAGCAGGAGATCTGCTCCAGTCGCTCCTTCGGTAAACGACTGCGCGAATTAGCCCCTATCCAGGAGGCCGTCGCCGCCTATGCCATGCGCGCCGCCGAAAAACTTCGCAAGCAACAATCACTTTGCCGACAAGTGCGCGTCAGCCTGCGCACGGGGATGTTCAACCCCGCTGAGGTCAAATATGCCAACGGCATCCTCTGCCAATTGCCCTACCCAACCGATGACAGCCGGCTGATTATCCAGGCTGTTCAGACTGGGCTGAAGCAGCTGTACCGCGAGGGTTTCAGCTACGCCAAGGCGCAGGTGCTGCTATTGGATCTCTGTCACAAGAACGAGTACACACCGGATCTGTTCGCCCCAGAGCAGCCCATCAGAACCGAGCGACTGATGAACACCCTGGATGCGATCAACAGCCGCTGGGGGCGGGGCACATTGCAGCCAGGAAGAACGGCCAAGCCTGCGGAGTGGTCAATGCGCAGAGAGTTTCTGTCACCCGCCTACACCACGCGCTGGGCAGAGCTGCTGAGGGTTAGCGCCCGATAAACTCTCTCTCAGCAGGCCGCCTGCAGAGCCTTAGAGCGGGTTTCGCATAACCAGCATGTGTTGCTCGAACCTTCGATAGATCCGCGCCCTTTGCCGGCCTGACCTTCAAAGCCTCGGCCCGCCCGTAACGCTTGTCACCGTAGCGCCCAATAGAGTCCGTCGCCTGGTGCCCCATCACATATGCCATCTCGACTCTAGACATACCTGAGGCCTTCAGATTCGCACCAAACTGGTGGCGAAGCGTGTACATGCTGGGGGGCTTACCCCGCGAGAAAACCTCTTTTGCGGCCTCATGGATCGCCATACGGATTGAGTCCAGACTCCTGGCATCAGAACGAAAGGCCTCCAGTGCGTTACAGGCGAGCTGGCAGAAATCTTTGTCAGCCTCAAGCACGCGATCAGCGCCACGCAGTCCACCGTGGCTATGTTTGGCGCCGAGAATGCTAATACTCGTGCCCTCAATACTTAAAACTCAGCTCGCATGGACGCGCCCCAGTCATACTGATCAACATTAGTGCGCCAGCCTCAACCCCCAGCCCCTTGGCTAAAAGCGCCCTCACCCAGCTAGCGAAATCGTCATCTGAAATTCTCTGCCTGCGCGCCTGCTTGCGCTTGCGAGGCAAGCCCAGAACGGTAACCGGGTTGCGCGTCCGATTGACCTCCTGCGCAATCCAAAAATGCCCCCTGAGCTTCTGGTCCAGGACCAATGCATTACGCAACCGCCTGAAGTAGTCCGGCCGGTACTCGGGGGCAGCACGCAGCAGCGCGCCGATGATGCGGAACTCATCCAACTCATCCAGCGCCGAGACAGGGATTTCTGGAAAGCGTGTCGTATAGAAGTGGGTAGCCAGTGAGCGGTAAGCGGTCTGAGTATCGGTGTTCATGCTGATTTTTCTTTTTATGTGTACGAACGATCTCGCACATAACCAGCATGCCTAATGAGAAAAAGCTATCGCAATAGACGAATCAATTATTTTTGCATAACGAAGATCGGATGAACGTCAAGGCAGACAGCCTTGTCCTGAGCGGACATAGGTTCGTTGATTGAAGACGAAACCCATCGCGCAGTTGAGACAACGGCTGCTATCGCCTGTGGATTCAACAAAGGCGACGCGTGCATGAACCGAGGCGGACAGCCGAATATCGGCTAGATACCCGCGACAGGATTTGACGCTATGACTGGGTATTGTCTTCTACATCCGCCTGATAAAAGGATACTCGGCGAATGAGAAAGGGCCTGACCCATTGCTGCCACCACTGTGACTGGCAGCAGACGTTGTTGCTCGACGGTGAGGGCATGCGAGAGTGCTTCGATCACTGCCCTCGATGCCGCTCGCCTGGCCTTCTTGTACGTCGGGCAACCCGCCTAGAGACCCTAGCAGCCAGTGCCGCTCACTCGGGCACAACCGTTGCCTACCGCAAGCATGGCAAATTGCCATTGAAAGGGGTAGATTCGCCAGATAAGTGGCGCCAACAAAATCCATTCCATTTCAATACGACAGGGAAGTAACTATGTCCGAAGCAAAGGACACTCTCCTGAGGCTCATCGCTCTGCTGCGCCTGATCCCGCGAGAACCAGGCAGCATTGCGACCACAACCCTGCTGGAGAAGCTCAAGGATGATGGCTTCTCGGTAAGCCTGCGCACAGTCCAGCGCGACCTTGACCGACTCTCTATCCCGTTTGCCCTACAGCGTGACGAGAGCTCCCCGTCATTTCGCTGGAGCCTGTCGGAGAATGCGCCTATCGATTTGTCGGCCATGGATACTCCCACGGCACTGGCGCTATACCTCGCGGAAAGTCACCTGCAGACACTGCTCCCGCAGAGTGTGCTGGATCAACTCGGCCCCCAATTCCGCATGGCCCGCAACTACCTCGACAATCTGGAAAATAACGGCCTGGCGCACTGGGCGCGTAAGGTTCGAGCGATTCCCAACGGCAAGTCCCTGCAGACCGCACAGATTGCCCCATACGTCTGGGATAAAACTTCTACAGCCCTACTGGAACGTAAACAGCTGCAGATCAGCTACCTAAGTCGAAGCAAAACCGAGCTGAAGCAACTGCTGATTCACCCCGCCGGCTTAGTTTCCCGCCACGCCATCAGTTACCTGATTGGCAGCGTCGATGGCTACGACGACCTGCGCCAATTCGCCCTGCACCGCATTCAGCAGGCCGAGTGCCTGGACGCCCCGGCTCGCGTCCGTGACGACTTCGAGATCGACCACTACATCCGCCAGGATCTCAACACCGCCACAACCATTGAGCAGGTGGAGCTGGTCGCCTACATTTCCCCGCAGATCGCCTGGCTGCTCGGCGAAACTCCACTGAGCACCGAACAAAGCCTGGAGCCACTGGACGGCAGCGACTGGCACCACCTAAGGGCCAAGGTGCCGAATGACCAGGAAACTATGTGGTGGGTGTTTAGCTTGGGGGAGAACGTGCGGGTGAGTGAGCCAAAGCACTGGGCCACTGCAATCCGGGAGAGAGCCTCCCGCCTCAGGGCACTCTACGAGCAAGGAATACCCTCTCAAGTGCTAGCCTCGAATGTGTAAGGAGCGTTTCGTATGCTGAAAACTCAAAACATCTATCTGAACTATCTAGATGCGGTGGAACGGCTGATCGTTGAGACCCCTCTGTCAGTCGACGAGCTAGGGCAGTTAAAGGAGGACGTGCGCCACACCGAGCTGCTGATTCCGGTAATAGGTGCTTTCAGCGCCGGCAAGAGCAGTTTGATTAACGCGTTTATTGGCGAAGACGTTCTTGGCGTTGGTCTCACTCCTGAAACAGAGCTGGCCACCGAACTTCGTTACAGCAGCGACCCGCACTTGTTGGCCCTACGCCCGGACGGCAGCAGCGAGCGCCTTAGCGTCAGCGCCCTGAGTACCTTGAAGAGCCGCGCCGATGAGTTCACTCATGTGCAGCTGTACCTGGACAACCCACAACTCAAAGCACTTCCTTCTCTGGTACTGGTGGACATGCCAGGCTTCGGCTCTTCGCTGGCCAACCACAACAAAGCCATCGCCTATTACCTACCACGTGGCGTGCATTTCATCGTCGTAACTAGCGTCGAGGACGGCAACATTACCCAGTCGATGCTCCGCCAATTGGATGACCTGCAGACCTACGGCCGTGACTTCACCTTCCTGCTGAACAAGGTCAACCTGCGTTCGGATGAACAGGTGCAAGCCGTGGCTGAACTGGTCGATGACCAGATCCGCAGCAACTTCGTCGCTTCACGCTCCGTGATTAGGGTTGGTCTCGACGGCGACCTGCGCCTGAAGGAAGTGCTGACCCACCTCCAGCCCGAGCAGATCCTGCGCCAGGTATTCGAGGACAGGCTCAAAGACCTGACACACTCACTACTGAGCCAGATCAACCTCGCCCTGACCTCGTTGAAGAAAGATCAGACTGAAAACCAGCATGCCTTGAGCGAACTGGCCAAAGGTATTCGTCAAATCGAACGCAAGCGCGACGATATGCTGGAAGATCTACGCGACCAGCAACTGGACCGTACCGTGGATCGCTGTTTGAAAACGGTGGGGCGCGAGTTGGACAATGTTGAGTCGGAACTGGTGAGTGCGGGCCTAGCCGGCAATCAGGAAGCTTTCTCACGCATCATTTCCGAGGTGGTACGCAGCTCGATGACCCGTTCCATCAAGGATCAGATGGACACCCTCAGCCGGTCGGTGGTGGCTGATTTTGCCCAAGCCGTGGGCGATCTAGGCAAGAGCATGGGCCAATTCAACAACGAACAGAATTGGCTCGGTCAACTCACCGACCGAATCAACCGCAGCCTGCAGAAAACCGGTGAAACCCTGGGCCACTGGAGCGGCTCGCTGGCCGAGCGTAATGCTCTGGAACTGGAACGCCTGAAAAAGGAAAGCAAGTGGGAAGAGGGTCAGCCCTTGCCACGGGTGACCTATCAGGGTCTCGCCACTGTGTTGGCAGTTACCACGTCGGTGGTTAACCCGCTAATCGAGTTGGCAATCATCTTTCTGCCGAGCATCCTGGCGTTCATCAACGAAGGTCGCCAGCGCGAGCAACTGCGCCAGAAAGTAATCACCGAAGTCATTCCCTCGGTGAAACGTGAACTTCGGGATCGCCTGCCCGCCTTGCTAAATGAACAGATAGACGCTCTGGTGACCCAGGTGAGCAGCGAATTCGAACGAGAGATCAGCGAGAAGCAGAGTCTGATTGATGAGCTGGCGAGCAATCGCCAGCAGAACGCCCAGGCCGCCGAACAACAGGTCGAGCACCTGACCCGGGTCAGGGAAGCGCTACAGAAACTGGCCTCCGATACCCTTTACGAGTTGCAAGCATGAATGCACAGGGCGTAATCCAACTGAACCAGCGCCTCCATCAATGGATGGAGCAATACAGCCCAGAGCTGGAAAAAGATATCGCCCAGTGGCTGCGCAAACATGCGATCGGCCCAACCGACGACCTTGCCCGCTCGTTCAGCCTGCTGGACGAAGAGCACCGTTTACTGCAGATAGGTGTGGTGGGGCGGGTCAAGGCCGGCAAGTCGTCGCTGCTAAATGCCCTAGTGTTCGACGGCCACGCGATTCTGCCACGGGCCGCCACGCCGATGACCGCGGCCCTGACCACCTTGACCTATGGCGAGACCTTTTCCGCCCATGTGCAGTTCTACGATGCCGCCGACCGGGCCAATATCGAACAGAACGCCGCACGCTATCGGCAACGCTTCAAGGAAGAGGAAGCCCGGGCCGCCGACACCTTGCGCCAACGTCGCCAGCGCAACGGGCAACACGTCGAAGATGAACAGTTCCGGGCCGACGTGCACAAGGCTGCCCGTCGTGCCTTGCAGGGTGAGCACACGCTGGTGGCCGCCCACGACCAATGGCAGAGCATCTGTGAGTGCAACCTTGACCTCAACACCCTCGACAGCTTAGGGCAGCTAGAAGCAGCGGACGCGACTTCACTGGCCAGGCAGCTGGATGAATACGTCGCAACGGGGGGCGCCTACATGCCACTGACCAAGAGCGTCGACATCTTTCTGCCCCTGCCCTCGCTGCGCAACATCAGGATCATCGACACGCCGGGTCTGAACGATCCGGTACAGTCCCGCGAGGAGCGCACCACCGTGCTGCTCAAGGATTGCGATGTGGTGTTCATCGTTAGCCCTGCCGGCCAGTTCCTAAGCGAGCAGGACATCGAGATGATGAGCCGCATTACCCAGAAAGAGGGGGTGCAGGAGCTGGTGCTGATCGCCAGCCAGGTCGACAACCAGCTGTATGGTAGCGACATCCGTCAACCCACCCTGAATGGCGCGCTGGACAAAATCACTGAAACCCTCAGCGCCCACATGATCGACACCCTGCAGCGCTTGAAGATTCAGCACCCAGAAATCGGCGGAACCTTCGATGGCCTTATCCAGAATGGTGCCGGCAAGGTGCTGCACACCTCGGGCATGTGCCACAGCCTATCAGTCCGCTTCGACCAACAGCAGGGCTGGGATAGTAGCGAGCGCAAGGCCTGGGACAACCTGCAGTCCAACTACCCGGACTTCTTCACGCCCGACCACATCGAACGCTGCCGCGCCAACCTCGACCTACTGGCGAACACCGCCACCCTACGGGACGTGCTGGAAAACGTTCGCGCTCAGAAAGACCGTATCATTGAGCAACGCCGGGAAGAGCTGATTCGCGCCAAATCGGCGGCACTTGAAGCATTTCGTGCTGACCTGCTGGCCTTCACACAGGCCAAGTACCACGAAGTTCGCAACGCTGATATTGACGATCTGAAGGCTCAGCGGCGCAAGCTGGATAGCCTGATGACGGTGGCCACCTACGAACTGGATAGCATGCTCGCCAAGTGCATCGCCGAGTTCCAGGGCAAACTGAAGAAAGAGCTCTCCAAGAAGCTGGACTCTGCTTATGGCAGCACCGGCTCGGCCGTTGACTCCGCTGCCACTGAAACCCACAGGGAGGAGGAAGTGGTGCGCGACAGCTTGGCTGCCAAGTTCGCCAACTGGGCGTGGGGAGGAGGTAAAGAAACCCGAACCTATACCGAGTTCAAGTTGTACTGGCGCAAGGCGTACAACGAGTTGGAGCAATTCGCAGAGGATGTAGCGCAAAACCTCAAGAGCACGAGCGAGGCTCTCACCAATCAGTTTCGCGAGCAACTGGTCCAGGAGTCGACAGGCGTTGCGAGGCGCCACCTGGGCGACGACCTAGATGTCGCCCTGATCATACGTACCAATCAGGGCCTGGTTTCCAACTTCAAACTTCCGGCATTCGAGCTGGACACCCGTGAGTTGCGTAAGCTCAAACGTACTGGCACTCACCTGAGCGGTTCAGAAGCCCGCGAGTACCTCGACGAAGCCCAGCACCGCCTGGATGAGTTCAAAGGAGAGGCCAGCCAGCAGATTCGTCAATTGATCGGCGAAGTCAAACATGCGCTGCCTTCCTCCTATGGCAATGCCTTCTTCCAGAGTATGCAGGAGCGTATCACCCAGTTGGAGGAACAAGTCGAGAACACCCTCCTCACCCTTGACCGCCTGCAACGCATGGCTAAGGCGCTGGACGCCCTATGATCACCGATCTATTTCCTGCAACGCTGCTCACGCAACTGGAAAAGCTCAGCCGTTTTTTCGTGTGGCGCCGCAAATCGTTGCACGACAGTATCGCCGAAGCGCTGCAATCAGCGGATGCTCGTCACGACGCGATGACCCAGGCGTACCAAAACACCCTCGCGCGTCTGGAGGCACTAATCCAGACCCATGCTCAACTGACCGAACAGCAAACCTGCACCAACTCCGAACTTGAAAGTACGAGACAGTCCCTGCTCGCTGCACAACACTCGTTTGAGCAGTCTCAGGTCAAGCAGCGGCATGACCAAGAGCAAGCCAAACTCAGCTTCGATGCCTTGTCGACTCGCCACGAACAACTGATTCAGGAGTGCAGAAACGTTGAGGCGGCCCGCCTGGCTCTCGAGCAACAACTGGAGCAGACTCGTCAGGAGCTGCACGAGCGCACTCAGGCATTGGAATTGCTGCAACAGCGTTTTACGCAGCACCAGCAAACTCATGCTGAGCTAGCGGATGCCTTCCAGGAACTACAGGAACGCCATGGCGATACCTGGACCCGCTTCCAGCTTATCTCCCGGTTACTGGCTGCACGCCCACAGGAAAGTGCTGGCCTCACCCGCTTCCGAGAACTGCTGGCCACCGACTACATGGCTTTTGCGGAAAAGGAGTCATCACTGGCCGCCGAAGCCAAAGCCCTGACCCTGCTGCAGTCGATTGAACAGGAGCTAGCGTTGCTGGTGAGCTTTCCTGACATACGCGAGCGAACCATCGTCGGCATCGTCGGTGGGTTCAGCAGCGGTAAGTCAGAGTTCATCAACAGTTTTATCGATGACCCACAGGTACGTCTGGCCGTCGGACTGAAGCCTGTTACAGCCATTCCAAGCTACGTACTGGCTGCCGATGAGCGCATGATTCGCGGTTACTCAGCTAGCGGAGGGCATATCGATCTTGACGTCGACTTCTACAAAAATGTGTCCCATGCCTTCATCAGCTCGTTCAGCTTCGACCTCAAGAGTTTGATGCCTTTCATGTGTGTTGGCGTGCAGATGAGGCCTGAATCCTTTAGCAATATCTGCTTTATCGACACCCCTGGCTACAACCCGCCGTCAACAGCAGCCGAGCACAGCCATGGAGATAGACGCACCGCCGTACAATTTTCCCAGCAAGCTGACTCGATCATCTGGCTCATCGGGCTGGATTCTAATGGCACCGTGCCGGACTCAGATCTGGAGTTCATCCAACAGATCGGTGTGGAAGGGCGTTCGATGTATGTCGTACTTACCAAGGCGGACCTCAAGGCCGAAGAGGACATCGACGACATCCTAGAAGAGGTGCAGAACCGCCTTGACGATGAGGGCATACAGATTGACGGTATCAGCGCCTATAGCTCTACCCTGCGCGAAGAGGTCGCCTACCGTAACGAACCACTGCTAGAGCATTTTGCTCGCATCAACCGCCCAGGGAATGCCCGGAAAAGCCTTGAAAGACGTCTTAGCGAAGTGTTTGCCATGTATGACGAAGCTATCCAAGCGGATATTGCCGCTCTACACGCGCAAAAGGTTGCGATCAACAGACTCCGCCTGGACTGCTTGGAATTCGGCGGCCAAGAGGTCTACGAACGAATGCGTGACTCTATCGATAAGCTCACACACAGCATAAACAGGTCACCGGTTAAAGAAGAAGTTGCGCGCGACAGCATCACGGGCGGGCTCTCCAAGCTTTTGGCCACATTCTTTCGCAGTTCTGCCACGTGGGGGGCGGACGCGAAAGAGACCCTTATCGATGTAGACACATCACAGCCTGAAGCCTGGCTAAAAGAGTCTCGAAGGCTGCATGAGGCTTTCAGCGAGGCGATCCAGCAAACCGCCGCAGCCGTTGAGACCTAAGATCTCCGTCTCCACCACCATCGACAGAACTACTCCACCACCGGATAACAGGCATCCCCCCACAAGGTATCCGCACTATCCATCATCAACTCGATGATCAACGGCACCAGCTTGCCCAGCAAGCTCGTACAGTCACGCATCTGCTCACGATTGACCGAGCCGTTCCAGGTGGCGCCGCCGTGGATGAGCTGGTTACGCAGGGTGTACAGGCGGTTGAATAACACGCCGAGCAGCGCTGGTGTGTTGCCGCTGGCCAGGGCCAGCTGGGCCGACTTCTTGCCACTGGCGAAGCGGTTTTTCCAGGTGCTCTCATCTATCTTGCCGCTCTGGTGATCCCAGAAGCTCTGGAACACGTACTGGTTATCTAACAGTACACGGATGCTGCCGGAAAACTCCTGCCAGACAAGTGTATCGATGCGTTTGCTCTTATCCATTGAGCAGAGCTTTTCCAGAAAGGCTTTGAAGGTCTCTTGCTCCGAGAGGCGCAGGCGTTCGTCGATCTCAGTGGCATAGGCAGCGTTGAAGGCTACCCACAGGAAGATGAAACGACCGTCGAGGTCGTCAGCCTGCTCCGCGCGGTCAAGCCAACTCAGTGCGCGATGGACACGCAGACGCAGATTGGGGTGTTGGGCATCACGCTCCTGGCGATGACGTTGCTTCAGCGACTGGAACTGCATGGCTCTCTCCTTGAATGAGCTCCGTACCCTAACAGAGCAACACCGCGCCGCAATACCGCGACACCATCTGTCGCGCCAGTCCGGCACAGTCTCTTCACGCACAACGGAGAGACCATACATGCCAATACCACCCCAACCGCATACCTCCATATGCCCAAGCTGTGGCTGGCAGCGCACCAGCATTCCAGCCAGCGACGCCCTTCGCCTGAATGTCGACTGGTTCTGCCGCTGCCCCAACTGCAAGCACACCGAGTTGGAAACCCGCCCGGCCAGCCGCGCGGAAATCATGCGGGAGCGGCTGGCCCAGTTCTTTCGCTAGCCACGAACCTGCACTACATGACAGGAAAATCATCATGCACAAAGCCAAGATACTGCTGCTCTGCAGCCTGCTTACCTGCGCCAGCGCCCATGCCGGCACCTACGAATGGACGTCCGGCTGGGGTATGGGTATCAGCGAGCACCTGGTGGACGACGGCAATGGTAACGAGCTGAACATCTCCTGCCCGAACTATGAAGAGGATGGCTACGTCCGCGCCTACGCCAGCATCGGCGGCCAGCAATACAGCTCCACTGAGGGCAACGGCTTCGATGTGATCGTCGACGGCGAGACTTATAGCAACCCCTTCTTCACCGACTGCCGAGCTTGCGGGGCCAACTTCCCCGGTTTCTGGGAGGCCCTGCGTAAGGCCAACAACCTGAAGCTTGCGGCTGGTGGGCAGACAGTCAATCTGCCGACCAAAAGTAAGCGAACGGGCATCACACCTTGCCGGCGGATACCCAGTTGTGCGGCAGCAGCTCGGCCAGGGCGCTGGCCTTCTGCGTCGGCAGGCGCGTGAGCACGTCCTTCAGGTAGGCGTACGGATCGTGCCCGTTCAGGCGGGCTGACTGGATCAGCGTCATCAAGGCTGCGCCACGCTGGCCACTGCGCAGAGAGCCGGCAAACAGCCAGTTGGCACGCCCCAGGGCCCAGGGGCGGATCTGGTTCTCGATCCAGTTGTTGTCGATGGGCAGGTTGCCGTCATTCAGGTAGCGCACCAACGCTGCCCAGCGCTTGAGGCTGTAGTCGAGTGCCTTGGCGATCGCGCTGCCTTCCGGCACCTTCTGCCGCTGCCCAAGCATCCAGCTATGCAGGCCATCGATGATCGGCCTGGCTTTGTCCTGGCGCAGTTGCCGTCGCTGTGCGGCGAGCAACTCTCGCCCTTCGCGCTCCACCTCGTACAGCTGACCGATGTACTGGAGGGCCTGCTCGGCCAGTTGGCTCTGGTTGGCGGCATGCAGGTCGAAGAACTTGCGCCGTGCATGGGCCATGCAGCCGATCTCGGTCACGCCTTGCTCGAAGCTGGCCTTGTAGCCGACGAAGTCGTCGCAGACCAGTTTGCCCTGCCAGTCGCCCAGGAAGCTGCGCGCGTGCTCGCCAGCCCGGCTCGGCCTGAAGTCGTAGACCACGGCCTTGAGGTCGGCGAAGGGGCTGGGTGCATAGGCCCAGACGTAAGCCCGCTGGGTCTTCTTCGTGCCCGGGGCGAGCATCTGCACCGGGGTTTCGTCGGCGAGGATGACGTCCTGCTGGAGCAGGCAGTCGCGCAGGGCATCGACCAGGGGTTGCAGCTGGACACCGCAAGCGCCGACCCATTGCGCCAGCGTGGAACGCGCGATAGCCAGCCCGGCGCGGGCGAAGATCTTTCCTGGCGGTATAGCGGCAAGTGATCGGCGAACTTGGCCACCATGACCTGAGCCAGTAGCCCGGCAGTCGGGATGCCCTTGTCGATCACCTGCGCAGGCACTGGGGCCTGGATCAGCGTTTCACACTGGGCGCAGACCCACTTGCCACGGATATGCCGCTCGACGGTGAAGGTGCCGGGGTGTAGTCGAGCTTCTCGCTGACGTCTTCACCGATGCGCTTGAGCTGGCAGCCGCAGGCACACTGGGTGCTGTCCGGCTCGTGAAGTATCAGCGTGCGCGGCAGTTCGGCCGGCAGCGGCGCTCGCTTGGGCTGCTGCCGTGGCTCGCGCTTGGCGGGCTCTGGTCGGGCCGTTTCAAGCTCTGCCTCGATGGCGGCGATGTCGGCCTCGATCATCTCGTCCAGCAGATTGAGCTGGTCGGCATTGAGCTGCTCGCTGCGGCGGGCGAAGCGGTGGCGCCGCAGCACGGCGAGTTCGTGGTTCAACCGCTGGTTGAGCGTTTCCAGGTGATCGACGCGCTGACTCAACTGCGCGGCCAGTTGGCGCAGTTGCTCGGGTGTCAGGTGATCGAAAGCGGCAGGACTCATGGCGCCGAGTGTGCGGATTGTCGGCCCCCTCGGCGATAGGCCATTGGCCTAATTGCGCCCCGGCTACAGGAGTCTGATCTCGGCATTGGGCCCAAGACGCTGCCAAGGTAGGCCGACCACCAGGGCCTGCAACTGCTCGGGACTGAGTTCCAACTGCTGTCCCTGCCAATTGCCCGACCAGGCGAAGCGCCCTCGATTGAGCCTGCGAGCAGCCAGCCAGATGCCGAAGCCATCGTGCACCAGCACCTTCATCCGATTGGCGCGCTTGTTGGTGAACAGGTAGGCGCAGTGCGGCTGCGCCGCACCGAAAACTTGAACCACCCGGGCCAACGCGGTTTCGGTGCCGGCGCGCATGTCCAGCGGCTCGGTGGCGAGCCAGATGCGCTCGATGCGGATCACTTCAGTAGCTCGCGCAGAAAGCGGGCGCAGCCTTCAGGGTCCTTGCCCGGCCACTGCACCGACAGTTTGCCGGCCCGATGGGGAATTGCGATCTGGATGGCCCTGTCGGCCGCACTCGGGGTAGCCGGCACGCTCGGGACGAGAGGAATTGGAATAAAACCTGAGGGTACCGCGGGCAGCTGTGCCTGCTGGCGGCGAATCCACTTGTGCACGAGATTGGCGTTGAGGCCGTGGCTCAAGGCCACGCCGGCAACCGAGGCGCCGGGCTGGGTACACTCCTCGACGACCTGGGCCTTGAAAGATTTGGGATAGGAGCGGCGTTGGCCTGGCACGGGAGATCCTCCGCAAGGGGCTTGAAATGGTGTCCACCAAAAACAGGTGGACACCATGCCGCTAGCTGGAAGAACCGGGGAGGTGTGTTGGCCAGACGCTTACGGCGTACTCGGCGTCGGCGAAGGTCATTTGCTTCATCGGGAAACTCGGGCAACGGGATCAGCGTATTTCACCAGATTCGGGAAGTCTTTTTCAGACCATCCCTAGCTTCCTGGTAGGTCAAGAAACTGATTGGGCTGAGGCTATCACTTAGCCCCAAAACATCAGGACTATTCGTTTGCTGCTCTTAAAAAGAGCCCTCATAGGGACGGCGGCTTTTCATCTTTAATGGCAGTTTCTTCCAGGCCTCAAGAATCCGCCGCCCATCCTCTTCGCGCTCCGCGTCAGTTAGTGAAGCGCTATAGTTTGAACGCGCCTCTTGACGCTCACGTTTCGCACGAACGAGCTGCTCATATTCTGTCTCCATAATGCCTCCTACCGGTTGAGCCGTACCCTGAGCAGGCCCTGATATTGTAGATGACCAATGACCGCTAATGGCCACTCGCAATGCGGACGCAGGCGTAGTCATTGCAAGGCACGGCGCGATCACAGCAAGGGTGCCTGAAAGGCGCTCAGCTAAGCGCTGCGATTCAAGTGGAAGAAGCGCTTCCCTGAGATGGCTGAGCTATGCGATCAAAATAAGTCTTCCTCAGGCTCTGGGGTCAAATGTGTCTTCAGAAATTCTAGCTTCGCCAGCAGTTCGTCGAAAGTGACGATATCAACGTCCTTACAGGCGTTTCGGAACACCTCGAAGCTTCGGAGCTGAATCGGATCGGTGGGTAAGGTTCCTGCCACAACCACGCACTTGATGGCGTCGGCGCCTGACAGATGCATTCCTGGTGTGTCATGCCGATGGTGTACCCAACGCTGCTTGAGTTCGTTTTGCTGGAACAGAACTTGGGGCACCGCACCAGATAGCTCCGAATTTGGTCCAAATACCTCCTTTCCTCTGTAGGCTTTGGCCCGCAGCAAAATCGTCTTTGGAGTCTTGATTTCGACGATAGCTAGCGCTTGACCATGTTCCTTGAACAGGAAATCACCGATCTGAGCGCCCGATCCGGGCAAGGTGGATCCTTTTGCATGGAATTGCGTATGCGCTAGCTCCACGGGCCGAGCAAACGCCAGGCTCAGGACGAACTTGTTCACCTCGAAGAATTTCTGCCAAGCAGATTCGTTGGAACTGCCGGCGAGTTTCATTCTGAATGCTTCGATCATCTTGGCGAGGGTCACCCGCTCGATCTCCGCATGCAGCATCATCAGCTCTTGTGGCGCCTCAGTCGCTAACTCATCGAGTTGCTTGCGTACAGCTCGCACATTGGCTCTACGCTCGGTTCGCTCGCGGGTAACAGTTTGCCTTGATCCTTCACGTCGTACTTCAACCAAGGGCGGAGCCACTCGTGCTGTTCGTTGGAACCGATCAGGGTCGATCCGGTTGAGCACATCGTCGTGTACAAGGCCCTGTTTGGTTTGCCGGACTAGCTAGCGGCCTCGAATCGTAATTCTATTGAAGTCACGGCGGAGCTTGTCGAGCTCGTCAACACTAATGGAAACCACTCCATCGCGTGCGTATTGGTCCGGCCGATCGCTAATCACTAGGACTGTTGCGTTTGGGACCCGTGAGAGGCCTTGCCACACGGGGTCAATATCCTTGTGTAAACCGAGCCCATACCCTGGAGAATCAAAGAGTTTCCAAGGTAAATGCATGCCAATAAAAGTCTCCGCGGCGGAAGCGTCAGCGGGCAATTTGTCGCCGATTTCACCCGCATAGATGACCGTAGTGAAACGGCCATTCTTGGGTGACAGATAGCGCTGTGCATGCGGGTTCACATGGATCGGCCGCATGATGATCTGGTTTGGCGTTATGGACGCCAGTAATGGCCATTCGCTTTCAGGTGTTGAATGCCAAACCCTTTTCTCTGCATCCTCAAGAATATAGGTACGCAGATAGAGATTGTGTGAAGGCGCGCCCGGCTCATTAACGATTTCCAGGCGAAAGCTCGCCTTCATCACGTCCTCATCGCTGTAAGTCTGTAATGGTGCCGCAGCCTTACCTGAACCTTTAGCCATGTGGC
The DNA here is from genome assembly GCF_020405165.1 of Pseudomonas sp. PS1(2021). Taxonomy (NCBI): domain Bacteria; kingdom Pseudomonadati; phylum Pseudomonadota; class Gammaproteobacteria; order Pseudomonadales; family Pseudomonadaceae; genus Pseudomonas; species Pseudomonas sp. PS1(2021). The sequence goes on from NZ_CP084484.1 coordinate 3,912,528, forward strand.
GGTTCCCTTGTTGGATGGTTGGCTAAAAACAAACTGGCAACATCTGGGTCTAGCGCGAAGTGATCTTACTTTTTATTTTTGCTCAGGTCTTTTGTGTACCGAATGGCTCCGGCTTTTCTAGACCCCCCTATGACCGCTTTTGGCCGGTATCTGCCGGTTAGCACAGACCGCTTCGGGTCGCCTTCTGCCTATCAAAAGCTAACAAACACCTCAACTCGATGACCGTCACTTTAGCCTTTCTGTAGTTGCCCAGCAGGCCGTCCACCGCCCCTGCCCGGAAATCTCATCCGGAGCAGATTCATGCGTCTTTACCTATGCGAAAAGCCGTCCCAGGACAAGGATATTGCAAAGGTGCTCGGTACCACACGGCGAGGCAAAGGCTACCTGAACGTCCCGGAGAGAACTGTCACCTGGTGCATCGGCCACCTGCTGGAAGCCGCCCTTCCCGAGGCTTACGGCGAGCAGTACAAGCAATGGTTGCTGGAGCAGTTGCCAATCATTCCGTCTCAGTGGAAGCTGGAGGTCAAGCCGAAAGCTGCGAAACAGCTCCGTGTGATTCAGCGCCTGCTAGATGAAGCGGATAGCATGGTGATCGCCACCGACGCGGGCTACGAAGGCGAGATGACCACCCACAAAATTCGGGGCGGAGACCCCGCCCCTCTACTACTCCGCCCCACCCGCCCCATGCAGATTTACAAGCCTCACTCGACACTCATGCAACTGGCGACGATCTTGTGCCCTTCGAGATCGCGTACATACGCCGCATAGACATTGGGCCCATAATCACGGAGCCCAGGGGCGCCGGCATCGGTTCCCCCGGCCAGCAGGGCCAGCCTGTGAAACTCATTCACCGCGGCACGGCTCGGCGCCACAAAGCCTATAGTCACGCCATTACCGACAGTGGCGGCATTGCCATCGGCAGGCGTCAGCACGACGAAACGAGGCCCCGCGCCACTCCAGACCGAGGCATTGTCCTTATTGGCTACATTGCCGTACCCCAGCGCGGGCAATACTGCATTGTAGAAAGCACGGGCTTTTTCCAGGTCATTGGTGCCCAGCGTGACATGGGTGAACATGGCTATTCGATTCTCCTAATGGTGGTGTTGCAATACAGTTTCCGGCTGCCGACGCCGATGGACCACCGGGACAGCAATTGGCGTCTCCATGACACGCCTTATCCCTGCGCACTGTCGCCCATGGCGTGCGCTTCGCTATCCAGGGTGCGCATGGCTCTTGCTAGATAGAGCGCTACCGCATTCGGAGCCCAATTACCGGCAGGATCGAGCAGGTGCTGGCGCACGAAGCGATAGTTTCTGAGGGGGGCTTTCAGCGTCTCGGTGCCATTCCGCTCGGCCAACTCGGCAAAGCGCCGCTCTATCTCGGCATCCAGTGCGATGAGCGCCCGCTCGTCGAGAATCCAGATATCACCGCCGAAATTCGGGAAGGACGCCATCTGATAGGACAGCAGCATCCGCCCGATATCGTGGCTGAGCCCATGCAGCCCGCTCTGTCTGTGCGCTATCTCGGGTGCCGCGTCATAGCGGTCGCTCAGCGATTTCTCCAGGCGGAAATGCGCTTCAATGACACCCGGCAACCAGCGTGTGTAGGCAGGCCACACCGAGCGCGCATCGGCGGTGCTCTGCGGCAGTTGCTCGAGCTGGGCAACCGCGTCGCCGAGCAGTCGGACCTGTTCGGCGAGCACGGTATCACCAGCTCGTGCGGACAGCTCGTGCAGCCGGTTCAGGTTGTAGGTAAAGGCTTCTAGATTCTCGGCTTCATAGGGGATGCCGTTGAGGTTGTAGTAGAGCAGCGCACTGACCGTCGTCATTGTCGCCAGAGTCCGCGTTTCCTGGAGCTCCTGACGGCTCAGCGCAGCCAATGCTTCTCCCCTGGCGCAGGCCAGTAGCGTCAGGATCAACAGGTAGCCCAGCAAGCGGCTTTTCTTATTGTTGTCGTGTGCCAAAACACTCTCCTCCTATAGGCTCTGTCGGTACCCGTCCCACGAGCGACGACTCAAGCCCTCACACGGGCATGAAGGCAAGGCAGCCAACGGTCCTGGACGTCAACTGAAATCCCCATCGGTCATTACCGATCGATCGCGCCACTGCTCGATCTCCCGGCTCATGACCGCCAGCTTGCCGTTCACCACCTGCAGGGCGTCGGAGCCAGCCAGATAGCGCAGCGGAGGCTTTTCTTCGGCGGCCAAACGCACCAGCATCGCACCCAGCCTGGCGGGATCGCCGAGCTGCTTGTGGTTGTTGGCTGCCGAGGAAGCCTTGATCTTCTTGCTGAACTCCGCGTAATCCTCCAGGCCCCTGCCGCCCAGGGCGGCCGAGCTGCCGTCGAGGAAATCGGTGCGGAACGCCCCCGGCTCGACGATGGTAACGTGGATGCCGAACTGCGCCACCTCCTGCGCGAGCGATTCCGAGAAACCTTCCACGGCGAACTTCGCCGAGCAGTACAACGCGGCGCCGCCCATACCAGCCACACCGGCGATCGACGAGACATTGAAGATGTGCCCGGCCCGCTGCCGGCGCATCACCGGCAGCACCGCGCGGCACACGTGGAATACACCGAATACGTTGGTTGCGAACTGCCTCTCGGCCGCCTCGGCGTCGTTCTCCTCGAAGGGGCCCAACTGGCCATAGCCCGCGTTGTTCACGGCAACGTCGATGCGCCCGAAACGCTGCACCGCAGCCTCGACCGCTGCGAATGCCTGGTTTTCCTTGGCGACGTCCAGTTGCAGCGACAGCACGCGATCGCCATACGGCGCGAACAACCGCTCGAGGCGGGCCAGGTCACGTCCTGTCGCGACCACCCTGTCGCCGGCAGCCAACGCCGCTTTGACGATTTCCGCACCGATGCCACGGGAAGCCCCCGTAACGAACCATGTCTTGCTCATTGTTGTTCTCCGGGTTCGATGGATCGCGAAATATGCGCCAACCACTCCGAGGCTGGTGGATGCGCACAAATCATATGAACAAATTTTTTGTTTATGTTCAAATAATATTCGAAGCCCTGGCACAGAAATCGATGCCAGCGTCCTGCAAGCCACCCGAGGAGTACGCCGTGCTGATCGATATCCATGCCCATCTCGTAACGAAGGGAATGCTAAGCCGCCATGAGTTCTGGGGCCCGTTCATGAAGACCAGCGGTTTCACCGTCGGCCACTTCTCCCTGGGCACCAAGCAGCCGTCCAAGGCGCAGAACGACGTGGAGGCCGAGGCCAACCTGCTGGCCCGCATGACCCACGAAAGCCGTCGCCGGCTGATGGCCGAGCGTGGCGTGGACAAGCTGGTCGTTTCCGCGCCCTCGCACGCGTTCATGTACTGGGCGGGGGAGTTCGGAACCGAGTACGCGCGCATCTGCAACGATGAGATGTCCGCCTATTGCCGCCAGGACCCACAGCACTTCGACTTCTGGTGCCATGCCAATCTGGCTGAGCCGGAAGCGGCGGCGAGGGAAATCGAACGCGCAGTCAAGCACTTGGGCGCCAAGGGCGTCTGCGTCGGCGGCACCAATTTCAATGGCATCGAGACACACGACGAACGCCTGTTCCCAGTCTGGGAGAAAATCGAGCAGTTGGACGTGCCAATCATGGTACACGGCTTCAACCAGTCCATTTACTGGGGCGAGAAACACACCGACGACAAGTTCGAAACCACCTCGATCATCGGCGACTGCGTCGATGAGACGCTGTTCTTCTGGTACCTGATCTGCGGTGGCGCACTGGACACGTTCCCCAGGCTCAAGGCGTACATCACCCATGCCGGCGGTATGGCGGTATTCCAGCTCGGCCGCCTGAGTGAACTGAACCAGGCCATGGCGCCGGATGCGCGCAACCGCAAACCGCTGATGGACTACCTGGACAACTTCTACTTCGACCTGGACGTGCACGCGCCCGGCCTGCGCCGTGGCGTGGTGGAAGTGGTCGGAGTGGATCGGCTGGTCTACGGCACCAATTTCGGCGGTGCCTATGCCCATGGCGACCTCACCGAGAACCTGGGCCTGAGCGATGACGACCGGGAGAAGATCCGCAGTGGCAACGCGATCCGCCTGCTCAAGCTGGATGCCCCCGCCGCTCTCTGATCAGCAGGGTATGGGCTCAGGTATCGGAGCGCCTGAGCCCATCGGTAGCCCTGGCGCCCCTGCGCGGCATCGGCACCAGGCCCTGTACCACGGCGATGCCGAACAGGATCAGGCCACCACCCATGGCATGATAGCTGTGCAGTTCCTCGCCCAGCAGCAGCACCGCCAGCAAACCAGTGAACAACGGCGTGAGATTCATGAATACGGCGATCCTCTCGGCCCCAACCACCCCCAGCGCATGGTTCCAGAGCCCAGGTGCCAGCGCCGAGGCAAACAGGCCAGCATAGACCACCAGCGGCAGGCTCTGCGCCGTCAGTTGCACCGAAGGGCTCAACAGGAACGCCGGCAGCAGCACCGCCAGCCCGCAGAACACCTGCACGTAGAGCGACTCCCAGGTCGCTATCGGCAGTTGCCAGCGCTTGAGCAGCAGGCAGTAGACCGCGTAGGACAACGACGCCATGAGCATGAGGAACTCGCCCAGGCCCATCCCTTCCAGCCACAATCGGCTCAGCTGCCCGGCGCTGATCAGCAGGGCCAGGCCGAAGAACGAGAGCAGGCAGCCCAACCAGGCGGAGCGGCTCGGCCGTACACCCATCAACGGTAACGCCAGCAGGGTGGTCAGCAACGGCATGGTGCCAAGGATCAACCCCATCGACGTGGCGGAGACCGTATGCGCGGCAAAATACGCCAGCGACTGGTACAGCGCCATGCCCAGTACACCAAGGACACACAGCTGCCAGAAATGCCGACGGATCAGACACCTCTGCTTCCAGACCTTGGGCAGCAACCAGGGGCTGAGCACGAGCAAGGCCAGCAGCCAGCGGTAGAAAGAAATGGCAGCGGGCTCGATGGCACCAACGGCCAGACGATTGACCACAGTGCTACCCGCCCAGATCAACGCGGCCAGCATGGGGAGTAGATAGATCAAGGGGTCACCGCCGCATGGAAAGGCCCTGTAGCGATGTTCAGGACCCAGGACGCTGGTAGTGACCGACCGCCACCGCATAGCCGCCGACCTTACGGATCAGCGTACTTTTTTGCTCGACCCGGTTGTTGGCCGGATTGCGCCACTGATAGTGGACCTCTCCTTCGCCCCCGCTCTTCAATATATCCAGCATCTGTCTGCCGATCGGCTGCCTGTCTGCCGCAAGCAGTGAACGGAAGTCAGTGCCCACCAGGCGCAGGTTGTAGCCATGGGCGACGAACTTCTCGCTACCCAGGTCAACGACGAAGACATACAGGTCGTCCTGGACGAACTCGGGACTCAGACCATTGATACGCCCGATAGCCTCGACAGGAGCAGCGGCGACGGCAGCAGTGGCGCGTTCCAGCAGGGCCAGCGCTTCGGTCTGGCTCGAACGCGGCATGTAGTAGCCGACTGCGAAGATCCGCTCACCGACACGTTGGAAGAACACCCGTTTACGCTGTGTCTTGCCATCGGCCCAGTTCATCCAGCGATATTCGGCGCTATGGGTTTCACCCGTTTCCGGCAACGATAGGGCTTCCTTGAAGGTTTTGTTCAGCTCGTCGCCAAGAACGCTGCTGATATCACGCCCAACCAGATTGGCCGAAGGGCCGCCGCTGGCCAGCATCACGCCGCTGGTATCCACCACATAGACGTAGAGTTCGCCATCGACGAATACCCCCTGCCGGCTGAAGGCGGCAAACGCGCTTTCACCGTTCGCCTTGTAGTGAGCCACGGCCTTGTCCAGCAGCCGGGTGGCACGCTCGGCTTCCTGCGCGTACTCCTCTCCTGTCTGGGCGAAGACACCCAGGGACAACAGAGTACATAGCACCAGCAAAAGCCTTCTAAGATTGGACATACCCTGCCTCCCGATATCCGTGACTCACCGCCGACCACGCTCACAGATTGCGGCTGATGATTTCCTTCATGATTTCCGAGGTCCCGCCATAGATGCGGGCAACCCGTGCGTCCACCCAGGCACGGCTGATCTTGTACTCGCTCATGAAACCGTAGCCACCATGCAACTGGAGGAACTCGTCGAGCAGCTTGCCCTGCATCTCCGAGCCGAGCAGCTTGGCCATGGCAGCAACATCCGCCGGCAGCTCGCCGCGGATCACCTTGGCCAGGCAATCGTCGACGAACACTCGCAGCATGGTCGCCTGCGCCTTGGCCTCGGCCAGCTTGAAGCGGGTGTTCTGGAAATCCAGCACCGGTTTGCCGAACACCTTGCGCTCACGGGTGTATTCGATGGTTTCCTCCAGCAGGGTATGGATCGACTGCGCCGCGCGAATGGCGATGATCAGGCGCTCCCAGGCCAGTTGGTGGGTAAGGTACTTGAAGCCCTGCCCCTCCTCGCCCAGACGGTTGCTGGCCGGTACCCGCACCTCGTCGAAGAACAGCTCGGCAGTGTCCTGCCCCTTGAGGCCAATCTTCTCCAGCAGACGCCCCTTGGAGAACCCCTTGCGCTCCTCTTCGATACAGATCAGCGTCAGCTCCTTGGCCGCCGGATCGAGCTTGGTGGCGGTGACCATCAGCCCGGCGTTGCCGCCATTGGTGATGAAGGTCTTCTGCCCGGAAACGATGTAGTCGTCGCCATCGCGCCGCGCCAGGGTGCGCATCGAACGCAGGTCACTGCCGATGCCCGGCTCGCTCATGGCGATCACACCGATCAGCTCGCCGCTGACCATGCGCGGCAACCACTTCTGCTTCTGCTCCTCGGAGCCATAGGCGACTATGTAGGGCGCCACGATCTCCGAGTGAGTGGTGAAACCCACGGCGGTGGCATTGGCCCGCGCCAATTCTTCGATCATCACCGCGGAGTGGCCGAAATCGCCGCCTGAGCCGCCGTATTCCTCCGGCACGGTGGAGCACAGCAGGCCCAGCTCACCGGCCTTCAGCCAGACCTCCTTGGGCACGATGCCGTTCTTTTCCCATTCATGCAGGTAGGGCACGATCTCGCGGTCGACGAAACGTCGCGCCAGCTCGCGGAACATATTGTGGTCTTCACGGAAAACGCCACGCATTGCACTCACTCCAATTCAGTCGGTTTTCTCAACGATCCAGATAATCCGGCTTGCGCTTGTCCAGGAAGGCGGCGACCGCCTCCTGGTGATCTTCCGTGTGATGGGCCAGGGATTGGTAGGCTGCGGACAGCTCCAGCAGCGAATCGAGGCGCATGTGCTGACCTTCACGCAGCAGGCGTTTGCACAGGCGCAGGGCATGGCCCGGATTACTGGCGATACGCTGCGCCAGGGAGTGTGCTTCGGCCTGCAGGGTTTCATGGGTGCAAACCTGCTCCACCAGTCCCCACTCCAGCGCCTTGGCCGCGTTGATGGTGTCACCGGTGAAAGCCATCAGGCTGGCCTTGGGGATGCCGATGATGCGCGGCAGTAGCCAGGCCCCGCCATCGCCGGGAACGATGCCCAGGCGCACGAAGCTCTCGGCGAACAGCGCCGAGCTGGAAGCCAGGCGGATGTCGCACATACAGGCCAGGTCCAGTCCAGCGCCGATCGCCGGCCCGTTGACCGCGGCGATCACCGGGATGTCCAGCTCGTACAGCGCCAGCGGGATACGCTGGATGCCATCGCGGTAGGTATTGCGCAGTTCAAAGGGCGAGCCGGCGAAGATGCCCTCGCGGCTACGCATGTCCTTGACGTTTCCACCGGCGCAGAAGGCGCTGCCGTTACCGGTCAGCACCATGACCCGAGCCGAGCGATCCCTGCGCAGTTCGGCGCAAAGGTCGACGAACTCCTGGATCTGCTCCGGCGAAGTCAGCGCGTTACGGGTTTCCGGATGGTTCATGCGCACGGTGACGATGGCGCCGTCCCGCTCGATCTGCAGAAAGGAATTCATGGCGTATGCCCCTCGAGTCCGGGTAGAGGTTGTCTCGCATGTTCGGTGAGCAACGGCCAATAGCCTTCGCCACCACGGGCGCAGACCAGCTGGCCGATGCGCTGGCTCCAGAGGCTGGCCGAGCCGAACTCGCTGCGCCAGGCCCACAGGCGCCGCGACAGCAGGTGCAGCGAATATTCCTGGGTGAAACCGATGGCGCCGTGTACCGAATGGGCAATGCCGGCAGCGCTGCTGGCCGCCTCAGCGGTGCTGACCTTGGCGGCGGCGATGGTGAGGGCGGCCAGGGCCGTGTCCGACTCGACAAAAGCCGCCTCCGCGGCGATGCCAGCGGCGGCCGTCTGCTCGGCGAACACCGCGAGCTGCTGCTGGATGGCCTGGAAGGCGCCGATCGGGCGCCCGAACTGGGAGCGCTCGCTGGCGTATGTGGAGGTCATCTCCTGCAATGCCCGCGAGGCGCCGGCGATCTGCGCGGAGCGCAGCAACGCCCCTCCCAGCAACAGCACCTCGGCCGGGACTCCCGCCGGCAAGGGTGCGCTAGCGATCACCGGAGCCGCGCTGAAGCGCAGGCCGTCGCGCGGCTCGCCGGCCACGTTCAGCCCGTGGCTCTGTTCGGCCGCCTCGGCACGAGCAAGTAGTACCACGCTGGGCGTGCCGGCGTCGTCGGCGATGGCCACCATGGCCTCGGCATGCCGGCCCCAGGGCACGTCATGGACGGTGCCGTCCACCTTGCCATCGCGCAAAACAAGCCGGGCATCGGCGGCAAAGCTGAGGACGCCGCCCTGCCCTTCAAGCCCGGCCTGACCGAGCAGCCAGTTGGCCAGCAGCGCTTCGCCCAAGGGGATTGGTGCGGCAAAACGCCCGGCGGCGCGGACCAGCACATGGAGGTCGGCCCAACCAGCCTCTGCGCCTCCCAGGCGCTCCGGCACACCGGCCAGGGTAAACCCTGACTCCTCCACGGCGGTCCAGAGCTCGGCTGGCCACACGCCTCCTTCGCAGCCAAGTACGTATTCCGGCGTGGCCAGGTCGCCGAGTAGGCGCTCTATGGTCGATTCGAATAGTTCTCGCATGATTATCGCAACCCCAGACCGCGCGCGATGATGCCACGCAGGATTTCGCGGGTGCCTCCGCGCAGTGAGAAGGACGGCGCCATCTGCATCAGATAGGCCAGGACCCGGGCATGCTCGCTGCCACCGATCAGGCGCGGCTCGGTCTCCACCAGCAACTGGGCAACCTCGGGAATCTCCTGCTCGAACAGGTTGCCCAGGTCCTTGACGCAGGAAGCGGCCCAGGTCGGGTGCTCCCCGGCGGCCAGCTGCGCGGTGACCGCCAGCGACATGTTGCGCAGGGTCAGCAGCTTCGCCGTGAGGCGGCCAATTTCGCGACGCTGCAGGGCGTCCGGCGTACGACCCAGGGCGTCGATCAGCGTCTTCAGCAGCGCCATGCTGCTCAGGAAACGTTCCGGGCCGCTACGCTCGAAGGCCAGCTCGGCGGTCACCTGCTCCCAACCCTTGCCCTCGGCACCGATCAACGCATCGGCGGAGAGCTGGACGTTGTCGAAGAACACCTCGTTGAAATGCTCGCCACCGGCCAGGTCGCGGATCGGCCGGATGCTGATCCCCGGCAGGCTGAGATCGACGATGAACTGCGACATGCCCTCATGGCGTGCCGCCTGCTTCTCGCCGGTACGCACCAGGGCGATCATGAAATGCGAGTGCTGGGCATTGGTGGTCCACACCTTCTGCCCGTTGAGCAGCCAGCCGGACTCGTTGCGCCGGGCCGAGGTCTTGATCGAGGCCAGGTCGGAACCGGAGTTCGGCTCGCTCATGCCGATGCAGAAGTAGCTTTCGCCACGGCAGATCGGTGGTAGATAGCGGTCTTTCTGCGCGTCACTGCCGAAACGGTTGATCAGCGGCCCGCTCTGCCGATCGGCGATCCAGTGCGCCGACACCGGCGCGCCCGCGGCCAGCAGCTCCTCGATCACCACGTAGCGCGAGAAGGGCCCCGCCTCGCTACCGCCATACTGCTTCGGCAATGCCATGCCGACCCAGCCCCGACTACCTAGCTTGCGGCTGAAATCCGCGTCGAAGCCCATCCAGGACTGCGCCCTGGAGGTTGCCGGGTACTCGGCGAGGTTGTCCTTGAGGAATTCCCGCACCTGGTGGCGAAGCGACTCCGCCTCGGGAGGAATCCTGCTGTAGGTAAATTGAGCAATAGACATGCGTACTCTCGAAAACTGGCAGGCGATCCGAACCTGTACGCCCTCCCCCGCCATGGCGGGAAAGGGCACCTCAGGAACTCCTCAGAGAGCGGTGCTGGCATCCGCCTTGGCGAACATCGCATTGATGTCGCCGGAGGTCACCGGCTTGCCGTCGTCACGCCCATGGTCGGCGCCACCGAGGCCGAGAGCCGGTTCGGTCTTCACGTGGGTGGCCTGGGCACGCAGGGCGCCGACCGTGCAGTTCTCCCGACCAAGGATGGCGAACGGATCGTAGGAGAACTCGCGCATGGCGTTGAGGTGGGTGACCTTGTCGATGGTTTCCTTGGGCAAGTGCTGCAGACCGACCCAGGCGCTTTCCGGCGAGTGCGGCCAGGTGCAGTCGGAGTGCGGGTAGTCGCTTTCCCAGGTGACCATGTCTTCATTCATGAACTTCAGGTTCTGCAGGCCGAAGTTGTCTTCGATAAAGCAGGTGATGAAGTGCTTGCGGAAGATGTCGCTGGGCATCTTCCCGCCGAAGTTCGAGTTGGTCCAGGCGTTGTGGTGGCGATGGGTGAAGTCGGCACGCTCCAGCAGGTAGGGGATCCAGCCGATGCTGCCCTCGGACAGGGCCATGCGCAGGTTGGGGAACTTCTTCCACATCGGCGCCCAGATCCAGTCGGCCGCCGAGTTGGCGATGGAGATCGGCATGGAGGTGATCCAGGCGTCGATCGGCGACAGGTCGGAGGCGTGCTCGGCCTTCACCCCGGTACCGATATGGCAGCAGATCACCACGTTGTTGTCGGAGCAGGCTTTCCACAGCGGATCCCAGTAGTCGCTGTGGATCGAAGGGAAGCCGTGGATCGCCGGGTTGTCGGACAGCGACAGGGCGTGCACGCCCTGCTTGGCCAGGCGCTCGACCTCGGCGGCGGCGGCCTGCATGTCCCACCAGGGCACCAGCATCAGCGGGATGAAACGCCCCGGTGCGGCATTGCACCAGTCGTGCAGGTGCCAGTCGTTGTAGGCCTGGATCGCCGCCAGGGACACGGCGCGGTCCGAATGGTTCTGGAAGCGCTGGCCGGCGAAGCCGGGGAAAGTCGGAAAGCACAGCGAGCCAAGCACGCCGTTGGCGTTCATGTCGTCGACACGGTCGCTGATGTTCCAGGTGCCACGGCGCATCTGCTCGTAGCCCAGCGGCTCCATGCCGTATTCCTCCTTGGGCCGGCCGACCACCGAGTTGAGGCCCATGTAGCCGGTGGCCTGTTCCTCGAACACCCACACATCACGCTCGCCGCGCTTGACGACGTGGGGCTCGCGGCCCTTGAAGCGGGCAGGCATGTGGCGAGCAAAGGCATTTGGCGGCTCGATTGCGTGATCATCGACGCTGACGAGAATCAGATCTTCAACCTTCATTGTTGTTTTCCCCTTCGCTTAGTGGGTTCTTGAAGTGCTTTCGATCATAGAACACGCCAGAGAAAAACTAAACACTTTTTTTAAATATGTTCAATTAATCGATATTCCCGCAACCCGCCCCTGCGCCGCCAGGCGCCCCGCAGCAGGCACCGCACGAACGGGACGGGTATGCCACCCCGTCCCACCCAGCAATGCCACTCAGTCCCAGAGCACATGGACGTGATGAGGACCGCGTAGCTGCGCGCCGATGATCTCCGGGGCCGGCTTGTCGGGGTCAAGGCGGATGTTCGGCATCAGGTCGAGGATGGCGTTGAGCGCGCAGTTGATTTCCGTCTTGGCGACGAACTGGCCGATGCACATGTGCGGACCGAAACCGAAGCCGAACGACGGTTTGGCGCGGCGGTCGATGTCGAAAGTGTCGGCATTCTCGAAGGCGTCCTCGTCGCGGTTGGCCGAGGTGACGATGCACGAGACCATGGCCCCCTTGGGAATAGCCACGCCGCGGATCTCCACGTCCTTGGCCGCCTGGCGCACCTTGAAGGTGGCCACCGGCTCGTAGCGCACCGCTTCGTCGATGGCCTTGCCTACCAGGCTACGGTCCTCGCGGATGCGCGCCAGCAGCTCCGGCCTCTCCAGCAACAATGTCATCAGCGTGCCGAAGGTACGCGTGGTCGTTTCGCTGGCCGCCGGCAGCAGCGAGCGGACGAAGGTGGTGATCTCGTGATCATCCAGCGAACGGCCTTCGTACTCGGCGCGGATCAGCCGGCTAATCAAGTCATCGCCTGTGGCGCCCTCGGCGCGGCGCTGCGCCACCACCACCTTGACTACGTCGTAGAGCGCCTGCGCGGCCTCCATCGCCGCACCGCGCGCGGCCGCGGCCTTTTCGGGGTCGACCTGAGGTCCAGCCAGGATGGCCAGCGCCCAGGCGGCGTACTGCTCGATTTCCTCGGGGCGGTCCTCGGGGAAGCCGATCAGCGAGTAGATCACACGGATAGGGAAGTACAGGGCGAACTCCATGATATCCGCCCCCTTGCTGGCCACCATGGGCCGCAGGTATTCCTCGCGAATGACCCGATCGATCTTGGTTTCCTTCCAGCGGTTGACCGTCTCGGGCATGAACACCGGCTGCAGCAGGCTGCGGATGTTCTTGTGCGCCTCGCCGTCCATCGCGGTAAGGATCAGGCCATCGAAGAACGAACCCAGCCCCTCGGCGATGAAACCACTGGTGAAGTTGGTCGCATCGCGCATCACCGCCAGGACGTCGTCGTACTTGAACAGCGTGAAAGTAGGTCGGTTCGGATCAAGCCCGGCAATCGATGGCACGCCCAGACGTGCCATGAAGTTCTCCGGGAGGACGGGGGATTTTTCACGCATCTCGCGATACACCGCGTGCAGATCGATGTCGGCACCACGGTAATTGCTCGCGACATTGGCGAAGACCTGCTCCAGATTGCTTTGGGCTGGGCCGGACATAGGCGTCTCCTTTCTTATTGTGCATTGTTGGAATACGTGGCCTGGAATGGCCGCGTCTTACCGGCCATCTTAGGCATCCATCGATAACTATTGGACGTTTTTTACATTTTGACTAACTACTCAAGACACCCCGCGAGATCGAGTGGCTACAAGCAACAAGGTCAATAGGCCTGCTGGACATAAGTCATGCGGCCGCCGGCCAGCATCAGGGCGCAGTACATATTGAGTTCGACCACCTGCGCGCAGGTGAAGAACTCCGACAGGCGGGCATAGTGCTCGTCATCGATGGCCATGTAGTCAGCGGCGAACAGTTCCGCGAAACGCAGGGCCGCCTGCTCGGCCGGCGTGAAACGATCGCTGTCCGTCGCCAGGCAGGCGATATCCTCTTCGCTGACCGTGTCGGACTTGCGCGCCAGTTGGCAGGCCTGACAGGTGGTGATGCTGGCAATCTTCAGGCGCACCAGCTCGCGTAGCCGCTCATCAAGCAGGCTATCCCGATAGAAACCACTCATCAGCTCCAGCCAGGCCTGCGCCAGGGCCGGGCGGTGCGCCCAGACCTGGACCGGCCTGCTGGAGCTGAGCATGCCGCTTGCCCGCCCCCGGGCAATGGCATCGCGCAGTCCGGCCGGCATTTCCTCCAGCGGCACCATGGGAATCCGCGACATGCTCAACCGAGGCGCTCGATAACGGTCGCCGTACCCATACCGCCGGCACAGCAGATCGCCTGCAGTCCATAGCGGGCGCCACGCCGCTCCAGCTCGTTGAGCAGCGTGGTCATCAACCGCGCGCCGCTGGCACCGAGCGGATGGCCCAGGGCGATGGCTCCGCCATTGACGTTGAGCCGCTCGTGCGACACGCCGGTTTCGCACATCCAGGCCAGCGGTACCGACGCAAAGGCCTCGTTGACCTCGAACAGGTCAATGTCGTCGATGCCCAGGCCGGCCTTCTCCAGCACCTTGTAGGTAGCGGCGATCGGCCCGGTGAGCATCAGCGTCGGATCGGAGCCTACGGTGGTGAAGGCACGGATCCGCGCCCGCGCCTTGAGCCCCAGGCGCCCCGCCGTTTCCGCCGACATCAGCAGCAACGCCGCCGCGCCGTCGGAAATCTGTGAGGAGTTACCGGCGGTGATGCGCCCGGTTTCCGGGCGAAAGCTGGTCTTCAGAGTCGACAGCTTTTCCCGCGACGTGTCACGGCGAATGGTCTCGTCGCCCCGCAGTGGCGCCACAGGTTCGCTCAGGCCGTGCTCACGCAGGGTTTCGACCGGTACCTCGACGATTTCGCTGGCGAAGTGCCCGGCATCCGCCGCAGCCGCCGCGCGGCTATGGCTGGCGAAGGCATAGTCGTCCAGCTCGTCACGGCTGAGCGACCACTTGTCAGCCATACGCTCGGCGGCCTCGCCCTGGCTGGTCAGCTCGTAGCGCTCGGCCGCCATCCAGCCGAAGGCTTCGCCATGGATCTCGCGGTTGCTGCCCATGGGCACCCTGCTCATGTTCTCCGCCCCACCGGCGACCACGATGTCGGCGGAGCCGGCCGCGATAGCGCCGGCGGCGAGATGCACCGCCACCTCGCCAGAGCCGCATTTGCGGTCGATGGTCAGGCCGGGAATGGTTACCGGCCAGCCAGCGCCAAGCAGTGCGGTGCGCGCGATATTGGCCGACTGCTCGCCGATCTGGGTGACGCAGCCGAAGATCACGTCATCGACCTGCGCGGGCGACAGATCAACGCGCTCCAGCAGCTTGCCGATCACCAGCGCGCCCAGGTGGTCGGCACGCACACCGGCCAGGCTGCCACGGAACCGGCCGATCGGCGTACGCAGCGCATCGACGATCACGATGTCTTTCATAGCGCACTCGCCTTGAGCCCGGAACCCGGTACCCGCTTGCCGTCTTCGTAGCGATAGACGCCATGTCCGGTCTTGCGTCCCAGGCGGCCAGCGGCAACCATCTTGATGATCAGCGGGCAGGGACGGAATTTCTCGCCCAGGGTCTGATGCAGGTAGCGCAGCACCGACAAGCGGGTATCCCAGCCGGTGAGGTCACCCAGCTCCAGGGGCCCCATGGGATGGTTGAAACCCAGACGCAGGGCGGTATCGATGTCCTCGGCGCTGGCCGTACCCTCTTGCAGCATGTACATGGCCTCGTTGCCAAGCAGCGCGGACATGCGGCTGGTGGTCAACCCGGGGGACTCGTTGACCACGATCGAGGTCTTGCCCATGGCGTCGCACAGCGCCCGCGTTCGCACCAGCACTTCGTCGCTGGTCGCCAGGCCACGCACCAGCTCCACCAGCTTCATCTTGTGCACCGGGTTGAAGAAGTGCATGCCGATGACTCGCTCGGGAGCGGCCAGCGACGCAGCGATCTCAGTCACGCTGAGCGCCGAGGTGTTGGTGGCGATGATCGCGTCGGGCGCCAGCAGGGGCTCGGCTTGGGCGACCACCGCCTTCTTCACCTCCAGCCTCTCGGAGACCGTTTCCACCAACCAGTCGGCGCCTCGCGCAGCCTCGCTCAGGTCACCACTGATGGCCAAGCGCGCCAGGGACACCTCTGCCGACTCGGCGGAAACCTTACCGAGCGCTACGCCGTCGCTGAGAATCTTGCCGATATTGTCCCTGGCACGGGCCAGCGACTCTGCATTGGTGTCCACCAGTACGGTGGGATAGCCGGAACTGGCGAATCCATGCGCAATGCCGGTCCCCATCAGGCCAGCACCTACCACTACGATTTTTTCTTCTTTATCAATGCTCATGTTTCGCTCTCGATTTAGACGCGGGATTTCTCGCTCACCACGTTGCGCAACGTGCCTATGCCTTCAATGGTCGCCTCGACCACATCCCCCGGATTGAGGAACAGTCCCGTCCCCATGCCGACGCCAGCCGGCGAGCCGGTGAACAGCACGTCGCCACAGGCGAAACTGGAACGTTGCTGGACGAAGCGGATCAGTTGGCCGACATCCCAGGTCATTTCGGCGGTCGAGCCGTCCTGACGGGTCTCGCCATTTACCTTGAGGGTCAGACGCAGTTTGGGCGAACCGGCGGGGAACTCGTCCTTGGTGACGATCCAGGGCCCCAGGCCAGTAGTGCGGTCCTGACTCTTGGCCGCGAACAGGTCCATGCCGATACCGGCCGGGCCGCTACGCTGCAGATCGCGCGCACTGACGTCGTTGCCGACCGTGTAGCCCAGCACGCAGGCCAGCGGGTCTTCCAGATCGATCTCGGCACTGCCGATTACCGCCACCAACTCGACCTCATGGTCGAGTTCCTCGGTCAAGGGCGGATAGCGGATCGGGTCATGGGCGCCGATCAGAGCGCCGTAAGCTTTCAGGAAGGCTACTGGCTGTGGCGGGCTGGCAAGACCGAAGTCCTCGGCCAGATGCTTGGCGTAGTTGGCCCCAGCCACCACTACCCGGTTCACCGGATCGATCGGTGGAAGCAAGCGCACCTTGGACAACGGCAGTGTCGAACCGGAAAGCCGTAGCGCGCTGATTCCAGCCCCACGAGCCACGGCAGGAGCCCAAGAGGAAAACTCGCCGGCGATAGTGTGCACCTCGCCCCGCTCAGGATCGACCACCGCCCAGAACGAGCCAGTCTCGAAGTAAGAGCAGCGTGCCAGCTTCATCAGGCACCTACCTTGCCCAATTTCGCCGGGTCGATGTGCAGCAGCTCGCAAGCATTCTTCCAGCGGATCTTCTGCAGATCTTCGTCCGACAGGCGCAGCCCTTCAGTCAGGTCATGGCGCACGGCATCGCTGCCACCAAAATTGGAACCGTAAAGAATCCGATCCGCACCGATGATGTCGACCAGAGCCTGGCGCATCGGCAGCTCATGCAATTCCACGTCGAAGTAGAAGTTGGACAGATAGTCCAGGAAAGGCTTCTTGTTGTGATAGACGTCGAGGTTCGGGTTGGTCTGCGCCAAGCGTCCCAACTGGTAGGGAGCGAAGCCGCCGCCGTGGGTGATGTAAACCTTCAGGTTCGGGAAGCGATCCAGCACGCCGCCATTGATCAGGTACCAGAGGCACTTGGTTTCATCGTAGTTCATGCCGACGATGGCGGTGGTTTCGAAGCGGTCGGTATTGGCTTGCTTGCCCCAGGTCACGGACTGGTTGTAGCCATGCACGAAGATCGGCAGGTCAAGATCGCACAGCGCCTCCCAGACCGGATACAGCTCAGGGGAATCGAACTCCATTCCACCGAAGTTGGAACCGCCAGCCACCAGCCCCTTGGCCCCCAGCTCGGTACAGGCACGGCGGATTTCCTTGGCCGCCTCATGCGGCACGTTCAACGGCGCATGAGCCCAGAACATCAGGCGATTGGGCGCAGCCGAGCAGTATCCAGCCAGCACGTCGTTGACCTTGCGGGCGAAGGGCACAGCGAACTCGGCCTCGGCCCAGTACATGTAGCAATGGCTCGGCACCGACAGCACCTGAGCACTCTGGCCAGCAGCATCCATTGCCGCGAGGCGGTGGTTCGGGTCGCGCCACTTAGCCATGTACTCGGCGACATTCAGCGTCTCGCCCCGGGCATGCGCCTCGCGCAGCGCCTTCTTACGCTCCGGCGCCCCCAGGGTCAGGATCCAATCGCCTACACGCAGCTTGATATCACCATCGGGCTGGGACTCGAAAGCAGGCCCCCAATAGGGATGCTGGTTGTAGTAGTCGGGATGAGGCGCATGAGCATGAAGGTCGATGAGCATGGTGCGGTACCTCTGAGATGACATTTTTTGTGGTTGTGTAATCCGCGCTCGCAGCGCGCCTTTCCAGCCGTACATGCACACATACAGATGCGTATCGGCCTGATTCAAGGCAGAGAATAAGTTTAAAATGATCATAAATCAAAAATCTGTTCAATTTATTTTTTGAGACAGATGAAAAAGCCCATGCCAGAGCCCTGCAGCAGGCGTACGCAAACCCTCGACAGGGAAGCCAGCCGTAAGCGTCTGGCCAACACACCTCCCCGGTTCTTCCAGCTAGCGGCATGGTGTCCACCTGTTTTTGGTGGACACCATTTCAAGCCCCTTGTGGAGGATCTCCCGTGCCAGGCCAACGCCGCTCCTATCCCAAATCTTTCAAGGCCCAGGTCGTCGATGAGTGCACCCAGCCCGGCGCCTCGGTTGCCGGCGTGGCCTTGAGCCACGGCCTCAACGCCAATCTCGTGCACAAGTGGATTCGCCGCCAGCAGGCACAGCTGCCCGCGGTACCCTCAGGTTTTATTCCAATTCTCGTCCCGAGCGTGCCGGCTACCCCGAGTGCGGCCGACAGGGCCATCCAGATCGCAATTCCCCATCGGGCCGGCAAACTGTCGGTGCAGTGGCCGGGCAAGGACCCTGAAGGCTGCGCCCGCTTTCTGCGCGAGCTACTGAAGTGATCCGCATCGAGCGCATCTGGCTCGCCACCGAGCCGCTGGACATGCGCGCCGGCACCGAAACCGCGTTGGCCCGGGTGGTTCAAGTTTTCGGTGCGGCGCAGCCGCACTGCGCCTACCTGTTCACCAACAAGCGCGCCAATCGGATGAAGGTGCTGGTGCACGATGGCTTCGGCATCTGGCTGGCTGCTCGCAGGCTCAATCGAGGGCGCTTCGCCTGGTCGGGCAATTGGCAGGGACAGCAGTTGGAACTCAGTCCCGAGCAGTTGCAGGCCCTGGTGGTCGGCCTACCTTGGCAGCGTCTTGGGCCCAATGCCGAGATCAGACTCCTGTAGCCGGGGCGCAATTAGGCCAATGGCCTATCGCCGAGGGGGCCGACAATCCGCACACTCGGCGCCATGAGTCCTGCCGCTTTCGATCACCTGACACCCGAGCAACTGCGCCAACTGGCCGCGCAGTTGAGTCAGCGCGTCGATCACCTGGAAACGCTCAACCAGCGGTTGAACCACGAACTCGCCGTGCTGCGGCGCCACCGCTTCGCCCGCCGCAGCGAGCAGCTCAATGCCGACCAGCTCAATCTGCTGGACGAGATGATCGAGGCCGACATCGCCGCCATCGAGGCAGAGCTTGAAACGGCCCGACCAGAGCCCGCCAAGCGCGAGCCACGGCAGCAGCCCAAGCGAGCGCCGCTGCCGGCCGAACTGCCGCGCACGCTGATACTTCACGAGCCGGACAGCACCCAGTGTGCCTGCGGCTGCCAGCTCAAGCGCATCGGTGAAGACGTCAGCGAGAAGCTCGACTACACCCCGGGCACCTTCACCGTCGAGCGGCATATCCGTGGCAAGTGGGTCTGCGCCCAGTGTGAAACGCTGATCCAGGCCCCAGTGCCTGCGCAGGTGATCGACAAGGGCATCCCGACTGCCGGGCTACTGGCTCAGGTCATGGTGGCCAAGTTCGCCGATCACTTGCCGCTATACCGCCAGGAAAAGATCTTCGCCCGCGCCGGGCTGGCTATCGCGCGTTCCACGCTGGCGCAATGGGTCGGCGCTTGCGGTGTCCAGCTGCAACCCCTGGTCGATGCCCTGCGCGACTGCCTGCTCCAGCAGGACGTCATCCTCGCCGACGAAACCCCGGTGCAGATGCTCGCCCCGGGCACGAAGAAGACCCAGCGGGCTTACGTCTGGGCCTATGCACCCAGCCCCTTCGCCGACCTCAAGGCCGTGGTCTACGACTTCAGGCCGAGCCGGGCTGGCGAGCACGCGCGCAGCTTCCTGGGCGACTGGCAGGGCAAACTGGTCTGCGACGACTTCGTCGGCTACAAGGCCAGCTTCGAGCAAGGCGTGACCGAGATCGGCTGCATGGCCCATGCACGGCGCAAGTTCTTCGACCTGCATGCCGCCAACCAGAGCCAACTGGCCGAGCAGGCCCTCCAGTACATCGGTCAGCTGTACGAGGTGGAGCGCGAAGGGCGAGAGTTGCTCGCCGCACAGCGACGGCAACTGCGCCAGGACAAAGCCAGGCCGATCATCGATGGCCTGCATAGCTGGATGCTTGGGCAGCGGCAGAAGGTGCCGGAAGGCAGCGCGATCGCCAAGGCACTCGACTACAGCCTCAAGCGCTGGGCAGCGTTGGTGCGCTACCTGAATGACGGCAACCTGCCCATCGACAACAACTGGATCGAGAACCAGATCCGCCCCTGGGCCCTGGGGCGTGCCAACTGGCTGTTTGCCGGCTCTCTGCGCAGTGGCCAGCGTGGCGCAGCCTTGATGACGCTGATCCAGTCAGCCCGCCTGAACGGGCACGATCCGTACGCCTACCTGAAGGACGTGCTCACGCGCCTGCCGACGCAGAAGGCCAGCGCCCTGGCCGAGCTGCTGCCGCACAACTGGGTATCCGCCGGCAAGGTGTGATGCCCGTTCGCTTACAGCCAGCCGAGGACGAAGAAAGAGGAAGGGGCGTGACGCGGAGTAGAAAGGAGGAGCGGCCACCCTCACTCGGAGGGCAGCCGGGAGCGCAGGCGGATCAACGACGAGAGCGGGAGGTGGAACCTATGGTCAGAGCGGCAACGAGCTTTCTAACGCGAACAGGGAGAAGTCGGCGACCGCTACCCTCCGGCACAAGGATCTCGCTCAGTACATAGCGAATGACCATTTCGCAAATCAGTTCACGATCGAGCTTAACCCCGAGCCGAGCGTCCCACTCGTCGAAGACAATACCCAGCAGATCCTGAAAGCGCACGATGGAGTCATGGAATATACGCCGAAAGAAGCTCAGCGCATACTCAGGCGCCACTACCAGCAGACGACGTGCGCGACTCTGCTCGAGATAGTTGTCGAGGTAGGCGATCAGCGCATTCAGGCGTGCGTCAGGATCGCCTATATCCTCCAGGGCCTGGGACAGGGAGCTATGGAAGCTGTCCCGCTTGTGTCGGGAGAAGGTGTCCAGAAGGTCTTCCTGGGATGAGAAGTAGCGATAGAAGGTGCCCCGTGACACCCCCGCCACTTGGCAAACATCCAGAATCGAGATCCTATCCGCCCCCGAGCGCAGCACCACCTCCTCGGTAGCCGCGAGGATACTGCCAATGGTTTCCTCGGAGCGCCGATTGGGCTTTACCTTGACTCCAGCCACCGATGACGCGCGGCCATTTTTCTGAACAGTCTGCGCAACCGCCACGGAGGGCTTCTCTAGAGAGGCATTTTTTCTCCTGACCGGAGCGACAGGCGCTGTTTTACTGGGCTTAGCAGCATTCCTTGACATTGATAGGGATTCTCAGTTGGTAAATTTTCGTCACATTAGCACAGGATATAGGCAGTACCACATGGATTTGTTCAAATCTTAGCTGGAGACAAGCGGCTAATTTGAATTTAGAATGGCATTCTCCCACCAAAATAAAATTTGCCATCCCACAGCGGGGAAGGCCTCCAAAGGAGATGAGCTATGAGTGGCATCGGTCATCCGGATACCTGGTCCGTAGGCGAGAGAGACACCGTCATCGCAGCACTCGACCGAGCGGTTGCAAGGCATCCAGACAAGATCCTGTTGGATTTCAGCGGAAATCTATACACATATGCGGAAGTTGACTCGCTATCCACCCGCATGGCCCATGCCCTAGCCACCTTGGGCGTGAAGCCGGGCGAGACCGTGCTGACCATGCTGGACAACAACATCGACGCGGTCGTCTGCTGGCTGGCCATCAACAAGCTCCGCGCGGTCAGCGTGCCGATCAACACCGCACTCAAAGGCGAATTCCTGCGCCACCAGATCGCTGACACGGGAACCCACCTGGTCATCTGCGAGGCCGACTACCTACCACGCATCCTCCCCCTGGCCGACCAGCTCAGCGAGGTCAGCCAAATCCTCTACCGTGGTGAACGAACAGAGCCGGCCAGTTGCAGGATTCCAGTTGCCGCTCTGGATGACTTCCGCGGCGAGGACGACACGCCTTTCACCAGCAAACCACAACCCTCCGACCTTGCCTGCCTGATCTACACCTCCGGCACCACCGGCCCATCGAAAGGCTGCATGATCAGCTACAACTTCATGTGCAACCTGGCACGCCTACAACTGCGCGCAGGCCCGGCCAACGAAAACGACGTAACCATCACGCCACTGCCGCTGTTCCACATGAACGCCCTGTGCGTCAGCATCATCGCCAGCATCCTGGTCGGTGCTCGGGCCGCCATCCTGCCACGCTTCTCGGTCTCCAACTTCTGGCAGGAAGTCGAGCGTTCCGGAGCGACCATCGCCTCGATCCTGGGGGGTATGGGCGGTCTGCTCGCCCAGGCGCCGGACAACGATGCGATGCGGCGCTGTTACGGCCAGATCCACACTGCGCGCGGCAACCCCTACACAGAGGAAACCAAGAAGATCTGGCGCGAGCGCTTCGGCACCAAACTGGTCGGTGGCAACGGCTACGGCCTGACCGAAGCCTGTGTAATCACCTCCCTGGCGGCGGGCGAGTATGCGGCTCCCGGTTCTTCCGGCAAGCGCATCCCGGATTTCGACGTGCGCATCGTCGACGACAACGACCAGGAACTGCCAGCCAATACCCCCGGTGAAATCGTGCTGCGTCCACTGCGACCGGACATCATGTTCCAGGGCTACTGGAATCGTCCCGCGGATACCCTCAAGCTGATGCGCAACATGTGGTTCCACACTGGCGACATCGGCAAGTTCGATGATGACGGCTTCTTCTATTTCGTCGACCGCAAGAAGGACTACCTGCGCCGGCGTGGCGAGAACATCTCCAGCTTCGAGATGGAAGCGGCCTTCGCCGTCCATCCGGACCTCGCCGAGGTTGCGGTGCATGCCGTGCCCTCCGACAAGGGCGAGGATGACGTCAAAGTGACCGCCGTGCTGCACCAGGGGGCCCGACTGACGCCGGAGGAGCTGTTCCACTGGGCGACCGACTCGGTGCCCTACTACGCCCTGCCGCGCTACATCGAGTTCCGCGACAGCCTGCCGAAGAACCCGCAGGGACGCGTGCTGAAATATCAGTTGCGCGACGAGGGCAAGACGGCCGACACCTGGGACCTGGAAGACACCGACATCAAAGTCGCGAAGAAATGACCCGCAGGCCAGGCTAGCATCCCCAGCCTGGCAGGCCACCCACGGAGCTAAGGCGCGGCGCCAGCCGCGCCGGTCGCCCTGTCAGTATTCGCGAACCGGAACGTCCGCCGGGCGGGAGTTGTAGCCAGGCAAGTGCAGCCCGCCATCGACGTGGATGGTCTCACCGGTGACGAAGCGCGACATTTCCGAGGCCAGGAATACCACCACCGGCCCGATGTCATCCTCCGGCTCGCCACAGCGCCCCAACGGACGCATGGCCGCGGAGCGCTCGGCGAACCCCGGATTCTCCGCAGCCAGCTTATGGAAAGTCGCCCCCATGGCAGTCGGCGCGATGGCGTTCACGCGGATATTGAAACGCCCCCATTCCGATGCGGCGCTGCGGGTCAGGCCGACGACCCCCGACTTGGCCGCGTTGTAATCACCGTGCAGCCAGGCGCCGACCTCGGTATCGATCGAGTAGAAGTTGATGATCTTGCCGGCCCCGCGTGCGCGCATATGCGGCAGGGCAGCCCTCATCGACCACCAGGCGGCCCACAGGGTGGAATCCAGGGTGCGGGCCAGCATCTCGTCGGTCTTATCCTCCAGCAACACGTTGGGTGTGGGAGCGAAGGCATTGTTGACCAGGATATCCAGGCCGCCGAACTGCTCTACCGCCAGCTGGATGGCCGTCTCGATATCCGCCTTGCGAGTCACGTCGGTCTTGACGAACAGGGCGCGCGCTCCCAGCGCCTGCAACTCCTGCTCCACAGCCTTGCCGCTGGCCTCGTCGAGCTCGGCGACCAGCACCGCGGCACCCGCCTTGGCAAAACTCAACGCCACTCCTCGTCCGATACCACCGCCGGCGCCAGTGATCAGCGCCACCTGCTCTTGCAACAGCTTCATAGCGAATTCCCTCTTGTTTTTAAGTGAACATTTTTACATATAGTGTTCAAATATACTGCAATCCACAGCGGCAAGCACCCGCGAAAACAGCACAAGGAAAAACACGATGGCCAGTATGTTCCGACGCCGGGTGGAAATCGTTTCGACGGTACAGGATGCCACAAGGGAAGTACGTGCGACCCTGGAGGACGACTTCCATCACTTCCGCGTCTGGCTGCGCCACTGCGACGGTATCGTGAGCGAGATCGGCGGCGAGGCCGTGCGCTACCCCTACTCCGCCTGCCCACAGGCCACCGAACAACTGCAGCAGCTGGTCGGCATGCCGCTCAGCCAGATCGCCCACTCGGTGACCCGGCAGACCGATGCCCAGCACCAATGCACGCATCTGCTCGATCTGGCCGGCCTGGCCATCGCCAACGCGGCGCGAGGAACGACGCAGCGTCGTTATGACATCCAGGTTCCAGACCGCATCGACGAACGCACCAACCCGGTCCTACAGCGCGACGGCGCCACCCTGCTCAGCTGGGACGTGCATGGCTCGACCATCGAGGGACCGCCCCCCTACTGCGGGGTCAACCTGCGTGAAGGAATGGCTCGCTGGGCGCTCAACAATCTGTCCGAAGAGGAAGCGGAAGCCGCACTGCTGCTACGCCGCTGCATACAGATCTCGCTGGGCCGCATGAACAACCTGGATGCTCAGGTGCATGCCTCCAGTACTGGCCGCTGCTACAGCCAGCAACCAGCACGGGCCACACAAGCGCTGCGGATCAAGGGCTCCACCTGGGACTTCAGCGAAGCGGCGTCGGCGCTGTGCATGGATGACCAGAACTGGCTGGCCGGGAAAGAACAGGCCCGCCCCTCCTAACGAGGGGCAGGCCAAGGCCATCAGAGGAACACGGCGAGGTTCGGCGTCCCCAGCACGGCCTGGTCGAGGATGACCTCGCGGCGCGCCAGCTTGAAACCATCTTCGGTCAGGCGCAGCACATCCCGGCGCTCACCGCTGATGATGTCGACATGGTGATCCTTGAAGCGGTTACGGGTCAGCAACAGGTAACTGGTCACCACGAACTCGTCACCTTTTTCCGTCTCTTCCACGAACACGTTGGTTACCAGCCGACGGGTACGGGAGGGCGGGTCTTCCGCCCAGGCGCTCTTGCCAGACAGACGCAGGATCCGTCCCATGATCGAGCGGTAGTCGTCATGATAGTGCTGCACGCTACGCACGATGGTGGTGGACAGCTCGGACTGCAGACGGGTGTGTCGCAGCGGAACGGTGTAGACCAGATCGGTTGCCAGGCGCGCGCTCCACTCCTGCAGGCGGATCTGGTCCAGTAGAGTTGCCTCCTCGTAGAGGAAGGTCACCACCTGGTTATAGACATCGGAACCAACCGGGACACGCTTGATTCCAACCGGGGATCCAGGCTGGATCTGGTCGGCGCCACGCTCTTGTACTTGGGCCATGAGTAACTCCTGAAATTGTTGTTGTGCCAGGGGCGACGATCAGTCTTCAGCCGTCATCAGCTCGTGCCAGTACTGCCACCAATGCCACTGGGTGTCGTCCTTGGTGAAACCCTCGTTGACGATACCCGGCCCCGGCCAGCCCTCGGGAGCACCAGTCTCGTAGCATGCCTGGTATTTCAAGGTCATCTGGCGGCCCATCGCTCCTTTGGCGGCCAGCGTCATATGTGGCCAGGTGTCCGAGTCATCCTGCTCGACCATGCCGGAGGTGCCGAACAGCTGGATGGTCTGCTTCAGCATCTTCTCGCGCAATTCGGCCGGCGCATCCTTCTCGGCGAAGATCCAGTTGACGAACTCGAGCTTGTCCGGCCCCTGGGGCACATAGGCATGCATGGTCATAGAACCGACCACACCGCCGTCCGGCTGGGGAATATAGACAAAACCAAAGAGAATGTTCGGAAACATCCCACCTACCTGCGGCGGCATGCTGGTCAGTACCTCGAGCTGCTCCTCGCTCAGGTTGCGGTAAAGCTGCTCGACCATGTCGCGGGTCATGCCGGCAGGCGGTAGCGCGTCCAGCTTCTCCTGCACGGACAGCTGCGCGGGATCGAGGCCGGTCAGGCGCTTGATCTTGCGCGCCAGGTCGATGCAGCGCAGAGCATGGCCGTGCGGCGAACTGATTTCCACACCGATCATCTCGGGGCTGAGATCGGCGCCCTCGCCTTCACCTTCGCCTTTCTTCGCGTAGTTGCCCACCTCGCCCAGCCAACGGTGCAAGGTCAGGGTGTGGAAACCATCGGCGGCGGACTGCTCGCCGGCGGTCTTCCAGTTGGCGTTGACGATGAAGCGCTGCGGCGGGCCGAGCACTTCCATGCCCTTGTCGGAGCGGCAGAACAGCATGTCGTAGTACCACTTGGCATCGCCGAGGAACTCGTCGAACGACGGGCCATCGACATTCCAGGTAGCGAAGATCAGACCGCCGTAGAGCGTCACCCGGGCTTTCTTCAGACCCAACTCCTCCTTCGGTAGCATTTTGCCGTGCATGCACTCGCGCTCGACCGGCGAACCGATGAAGTCGCCGTTGGGTCGGAAGGCCCAGCCATGGTAGATGCACTTGTGGATCTGTGTGTTGCCGCAGTCGGCCGTGCTGATACGCATGCCACGGTGCGGGCAGACGTTGAGGTTCACGTAGACTTCGCCGTCCTTGCCACGGGCAACGATCACCGAATCGGAGCCCATGTCGCGGACCACGAAGTCGCCGGAATTGGGGATCTCGGACTCGTGCCCGAGGAACACCCAGATCTTGCCGAAGATCTTCTCCATCTCCAGCTCGTAGATCTCACGGTCCGACAGCACGCGCATCTGCACTTCACGGGTATCGGGATAGATGAGGTCGGAAACCTTGGTTCCGTCGGACAATACAGGGCTTGTTCTTGTTAGCATGATTGCCTCCTGTTCAGGGCACTACGGCGAATATTAAGCCGAAGCAAAATATAAGACACTTTTCATAAAAATGTACATAGAAATCACCACGCAAAAACTGGGTGATTCCTCCTTCCCCACCCCGGGCATGCCCGCTACCGCCGGCTTCCTGTGCCCGGGGCAGGTAATTCGGGCACATCAGGTAACAACTTGCCCGGCGCTGCCGACCCGGGTGCGCAGCACTCCGATGCCATCCACCTCCAGCTCGACCAGGTCGCCCGGCCGCAAGTAGCGCAGCTGCTCCAGGCCACAACCGTTGCCCACTGTGCCGGAACCGAGGAATTCGCCGGGATGGAGGGTTTCCGAACGCGAGATGTGGGCGATCACGTCCTCGAAGGCCCAGCGCATGTCGCGGGTGTTGCCCCGCCCCCACTCCTCGCCGTTGACCCGCGCGACCATGTTCAGGTCATAGGGGTCGCCCAGCTCGTCGGCCGTCACCAGGCACGGCCCCATGATGTTCGCCGTGTCGAAGTCCTTGCTCTTGGCCGGGCCGAGCATGCCGGGCATCTCCGCCGCCTGGGCATCACGCGCGCTCATGTCGTTGAAGATGGTGTAGCCGACGATGTGCGAACGAGCCGCCTCGCGGCTGATGTCCTTGCCGCGCCTGCCGATGTAGCAGCCGAACTCCAGCTCGAAGTCCAGCGCCTTGCTGAAACTAGGCCACTGGAACTCGTCGTCGATGCCGATGACTGCGAAGCGGTTGCACTTGTAGTAGATGGGCTGGCGGTTGAAGGTCTCTATGACTCGCTCGTCGGCGCGGGTACTCATCGCCTTGAGGGTCACTTCCGGGTCCGGCGTGCGCAGCGCCCGGGCGCGGCGCGCGGCGGCGAAGCTCTGTCGCAGGTGCAGCTCGAAGCAGGAGCAGTCGCGCATCTGCGGCGGCGGCTGGATCGGTGCGCGCAGCTTCACCAGGGCGCGCTCGCGCACCGCCTGGGCAGGCACCCGCTCCACCAGCGAACGGGCCAGGGCCAGGCCGTCCTCGCCGGCCTCGACCAGCGCCAGTACGCTGGCCAGTTCGGCTCGCTCGTGCCCTTGCAGCTCCCGACAGGCGGCCTGCAGGTCGAGGACGATCTGGTCGTTCTCCAGCAGCGCCCCGGCACGCTCGAAGCCGCTGCCATCGGTAAAGGTGACCAATCTCATGCTTCCTGTACTCCCGTCGAGTACCAGCAGGGGAAAGCGGACGTCATACCCGGCCACCCACGGGCAGGCAGGCGCCGGTGATAGGCGCGGCGTCGTCCGACAGCAGGAAGGCTATCACCTTCGCCAGGGCCTCCGGCGTGACCCAGCGACTGGCATCGGCCTCCGGCATGTCGGCACGGTTCGCCTGGGTGTCGATGATGCTCGGCAGCACGGCGTTGACGGTGATGCCACGGTCCTTCAGCTCCTCGGCCAAGGCTTCGGTCAGGCGCGCCACGCCGGATTTGGAGGCCGCATAGGCGCCCATGCCCAGCCCAGCCTTCAGCGACGCCAGTGCGCCGACGTTGACGATGCGCCCGGCCGGCGCGTCGAGCAAATGGGTCAGAGCCGCCTGGCTGCTCACCAGCGCGGTGCGCAGGTTGATCTGGTACTGGCGGTCCCAGGTTTCCAGGCTACCGCCTTCCAGGGTCTCCCAGGCGAAGCCGCCGGCCACGTTGACCAACCCATCGATCCGCCCGAAATGCCCGGCCACCTCGGCCACGGCCGCCTGTGCCGAGTCGGCGGAAGTCAGGTCGACGCCTCCCCGCGGCAGCAGGCCCGGAGCTTCACCCAGGCTGGCGGGCGCCTCGGCGCGGTCGAGCAGCGCGACCTGCGCGCCGCGCTCCAGCAGCAGGCGGCCCACGGCGCTACCCAGAGCGCCGAAACCGCCGGTGACTATGATTGTCTTGTCTTGCAAAGGCCGGGACATGGCAAAGAAATCCTCTTGTTGTTTAGCGCGAGACTGGCTGTATGTGCTCGCCTCGACAAACAATATATGACACTTTTCAAAAATATGTACAATTGTTAAAGTCATTGGCACCCCAAGCCAGTGCCCCTGCAGGTTCCGCGAATGTCCAGAAAACTGCCCGCCCTCAACGCCGACAACCGTGCCTTCTGGCAGGGCGGCGAGCACGGCCTACTGCAGATCCATAAGTGCAACGATTGCACGCGCTTCTTCCACCCGCCCGGCCCGATCTGTCCACGCTGTGCGAGCCTCGATGTCGCGCCGTGCGCGGTTTCCGGAAAGGGCAAGGTGCTGAGCTACACCCTCAACTACCAGCCGTGGAACAGCGACCTGGAAGTGCCCTACGTGGTCGCCATCATCGAGCTGGCCGAGCAGGAGGGCCTGCGCTTTGTCAGCAACATCGTCGGCATGGATCCACAGCGGGTGCATATCGACATGCCGGTACGGGTCAGCTTCCTGAACGTCGAGGATGTCTGGCTGCCCCTGTTCGAGAAGGATCAATGATGATTGAGCAGCGCTACGAGAGAGATGTCGCCATCACCGGCATCGGCCAGTCCGAGGTGGCCCGGCCATCCAGCAAATCGGCCATGCGCCTGACCCTTGATGCCTGCTTGGAAGCCATCGCCGACGCCGGCCTGGAGCGCCACGACATCGATGGTGTGGCCTGCTGGCCAGGGGACAACAACAATGGCGACCCCTTCTCGCCGGTCGGCCCCAGCGCCCTGAAAAGCGCCCTGGGCCTGAACCTCAACTGGTTCGGCGCCGGCTACGAGGGCCCCGGTCCGCTGGCCGGCATGATCAATGGCGCCATGGCCATCGCCGCCGGCCTGTGCCGGCACGTCCTGGTTTTCCGCACCATTACCGAAGCCTCGGCGCGTCTGCACAACAAACAGGCCGGTGCCCTGAGCAACAAGACCCAGGGGCGCGACAGCAGCTATGCCTGGCAGTGGTTCACGCCCTTCAATGTGCTGTCCGGCATCAACCTGATGGCGCTGTACGCGCAGCGTCATTTCCACGAATACGGCACCCGACCCGAACAGCTCGCGCAGATCGCGCTGACCTGCCGACAGAACGCCATGCGCAACCCCAAGGCCATCTACCGCACCCCCATGTCGCTGGACGACTACATGCAGTCGCGGATGATTTCCACGCCGCTGCGCATGTTCGACTGCGACGTGCATTGCGATGCCTCCACTGCCATCGTCCTGTCGCGCCGCGATGCCGCGCGCGATGGCCGTCATGCGCCGATACGCATCGAGGCGATAGGCGCCGCGTTGAACCAGCCCTGGTCCTGGGATCAGATCTCCCTGACCGAGATGGCGGCCTTCGATGTTGCCCGGATGATGTGGCAGCGCACCGACTACACCCCGGACGATGTCGACTCGGCACAGCTCTACGACGGCTTCTCGATCCTCACCATGATCTGGCTGGAGGCACTGGGCCTGTGCCCGGTGGGCGAGAGCGGCGCCTTTGTCGAAGGAGGCCAGCGCATCGCCCTGGACGGTAGGCTGCCGATCAACACCAACGGCGGCCAGCTGTCCGGCGGCCGCACCCATGGCCTGGGCTACGTCCACGAGGCATGCCTGCAGCTATGGGGACGCGCCGAAGGGCGTCAGACCGCGGAGAATCGTGTATCCGTGGTTGCCGCAGGCGGCGGACCACTGGGCGGCAGCCTGCTGCTGGTCCGCGAGTAAGCCATGCCCGGCCGGCGTCAGAACAGGACGTCGGCCAGCTCGGAGCAGAACTCGGTGAGCGCGCCAGCCAGCTCCTTGATCCCTTCATCATCGCGCTGACCGCGAAACATCACGGCGGAAACGGTGAAGTCGATCGACCCTTCGGGGGAATAGACCGGCGCGGCGACGGCCAAGATGCCGACCGAGAAATAGCCATCGTCCATCGCCCAGCCCCGCTCCGCCGCCAACCGCACTTCCTCGCGGTAGGTTTCTATGGGTAGTGGGCGCGCCCAGCGAATCCGCTCGTAGATGGCCTCGAACTCCGGGGTGTCGAGGTCCAGCTGCGTCGAGAACAACCGTCCGCTGGCCCCCATCTGCATGGGAAAGCGCTGTCCTTCGGCCATGTCGATGCGGACATCGGCAGGACTGGCCGCCGAGCTGACGATCACGATGCGGTCCTCCCCCATACGCCGCCACAGGGTAATGGTCACCCGCATACGGGCCGCAAACTCCTGCAGCAGCGGCTTGACCAGTTGCACACGCTGCCCCTGAGTGACCAACTGCCCAACCAGGCGGGCCAAGCCCAGCCCCGCCGAATAGCGTTTCGACATCGGATTGAAATCGACGACATCCTCCATCACCAGGGTGCGCAGGATGTTGAAACAGGTGCTGGGGTTGATCGATAGCCGCCGGGCGATGTCCACCGAGCGCTCCGGCGCCCCGCTCTGACTCAAGTGACGAAGGATGCGGATCGCGTTGGCGACCGGCTTTACCGTGACCGCACCCGTTGCCTTGCGGTCGCCGCCGACTTCCACGGTCTCTGGAGTATCCATGCGCTTTTTCTCGGTTGGCTTGACGCTGTAATTCTATACCGAGAACACTTAGGCACGGCAAATTTAATATAGAGACTAACAGGCCTCAGACCTGCTTCACCGGCGCCTGGTAGATATAGCGCTTGATCTCCCGCCGCCCATCGCGGAATCGCATCAGGGCCAACTCCTGAGCTTCGTCGTTCTGGGTCAGTCTCCCGCGCTGGCGCAGGTAATCCAGCCACGACTCGACGATGAAGCGCTCGCTATAGTGGTCGGCTTCCTCCAGATTACGGTACAGACGCCAGTTGCGCGCGCCATTACGCCGCCGTGTCTGGCCGATGGCATAGACCGCGTGCAGGAACGCATCACGCTCGGCAGCCGCCACCCGGTAACTGACTTCGATGCACACGGGGCCGTCGTCATGGGCCACCTCCCCGGCCAACACCAACTTGTCGGTCTGCTGCGCGTCGGCGAAATCCGCCTCCCGGCCCATGACGATCTCACCGCGACGCGTCAGCAACAACCCGAGCAGGATGCTCGACGCCGACAGCAGCAGGCTATTGCCCAACCCCAGGTACTGCGCCAGGACACCCCACAGGGCGCCCCCCAATGCCATCGAGCCCATCAGAACCAGCAGATACACCGAGGCGACCCGGGCGCGCACCCAGTTCGCCGCGTAGGTCTGCACCACGGTGGAGATGGTTGCGTTTACCGCCATCCAGCCCATACCGGCCAGCACCAGCATGGCGCATACCACCGCCTGGCTGTGCGACAACGCCGCCGCCAGGGTTGCCGTGGCGAAGGCGGCGGCGCCGACGGCGATCAGCCGGCGCAGAGGGAAACGCTGATAGACGCTGGTCAGGCCAAACGCAGCCAGCACCGCGCCGGCCCCCATGAACGCCATCAGCAGACCGTAGCCACCGGCGTCCATGCCCAGCTCATCCTTGGCTACCAGCGGCAACAGCGCCCACAGCGCGCTGGCGCAACTGGTAAAGACGAATACCTGCTTGAGCGCGCTGGACAGCACCGCCGAGTGACGAATGTAGCGCAGGCCGCTACGCATACCGCCGGTCAAGGTTTCCGGCGGCAAGCCTTCCGTCCGCGCACTGGCCGGCAAACGCACGAAGATGAAGGCGATCACCGCGACCATACATAGGGTAATGGCCAGGAATACCGAGGCGGTGCTCCACCAGACGATCAAAGCGCCGGCCAGGGCCGGTCCCAGGGCGCGGGTGGCATTGATGGAAATGCCGCAGAGGGATACCGCCGCCGGCACCTGCTCGCGAGGGATGACGCCGACCAGCGTAGTCATCCAGGCCGCCATGCCCAAGGCGCTGCCGCTGCCCAGGATGAAGGTGAACAACAGCAGCGACCAGGCCTGCAGCAGGTCGCCCCAGGCCAACAGGCAGAGTGCCGCGGACGCGACCAGCATGGCCGACTGGGTGACCAGCAGCAGGCGCCGCGGGTCCATCCGGTCGGCCAGCACCCCGCCCGGCAAGCCGAATAGAAAGACCGGCAGGGTGATTGCCGTCTGCACCAGGGAAACCATCAGCGGCGACGCCGTCAGTTGGGTCATAATCCAGGCCGCGCCCACCGTCTGCATCCAGATCGCCAGATTGGCGATGGCGCAGGCGAGCCATAGCCCGACGAACAACCGATGGCGCAATGGCGCCCAGAATGAAGCCTGCTCCGAAGCCGTCAGCGAGTCCGCCGGGGCGGAAGAAGTTTGCCTGTGCATGTTCATTCGCCTGTGGGCCATCCCAGCCGTCCGACACCACGCGCGGGACTCAGGACGCGCTGCGTACCAATGCGATTGCATAGAGTGCCGAGCCCCTCGATATGCGCCTCCACCAGGTCGCCCGGCGCCAGGAAGCGGCCATCTTCCAGCCCCACCCCGTGGGTCGAACCGGTGAACACCAGATCGCCCGGGCGCAGACTGATGCGGGCATCGAGATAGTTGAGCAGCTCGTCGACGGGAAAGATCATCTGGCGACTGTTGTCCTGCTGGCGTAACTCACCATTCACACTCAGGCTCATATCCAGCTCCGGCTGCCCGGGGCCACCCAGTTCGTCGAGGGTGACGATCCAGGGACCGACCGGCGTGGTGCGGTCCATCGCCTTCTGGGTCAGCAGATCGAGGCGGGCGATGCGCCGGCCCGCGTCCCGCGCGCTGACATCGTTGCCGACCGTATAGCCGAGCAGGCAGGCGCTGGCCCGGGGCTCGTCGCCCAGCGGCCGGGCGACCACCGCGATCAGCTCGACCTCGTAGTCGAGCTGCCCGGTCAGGGCCGGATAGGCGACCTCGTCGTGCGCCCCAACCAGGGCGGAATCCGGTTTCAGGTAGGCGAGCGGATGGGCCGGCGGCGAACTACCCAGGCGTTCCAGGTGGCTCCGGTAGTTCAGCCCCACGCCGAAGACCCGCGCGCCCGGCTGCAGGGGTGGCAGCAGGCGGCAAGCCGACAGCTCCAAACGCTCGTCATCGAGCCCCAGACGGGTAGCCCGCCCCTGCCCCAGGGCCGGCGCCCAGGCGGAGAACGGCTCGCGGATGCGACGCAGGCGCTGAAGGTCCGGGTCGAGCAGCGCCCAGAACGCCTCGCCGCCCGACTCGACCCTCGCCAGACGCACGTTCAGTGCTTCTTGGCGGCCAGGTACTCGGCGTCCAGCACCTCCTCGGGGGTGCGCACGCTCGGCCCGAGGATCGGCCCGACGATCTCGTGTCCCCACAGACTCAGGCTCTCGGGGTTGAGTTCGAAGGGGTCGCCCTGCCAGGGCTCGATCTCGGCGATGGTCTCGAAGGCAAAGCCGGATGGGGTGAAATGATAGAAGGACAGGTGCGGATCCTGGCTGTGCTGACCGAGGGTCATCATCATCGGCAGCTCGCGCTTGCGCACGATGTCGTAGGTTTCGCCGACGTCGCGCACATTGCGCACGAACAGGCCGACGTGCTGCACGCCCATGCGCCCCGGGCCGTGGCCATAGGCGATGTCATGGCTGGTGTGGTTGTTCAGCTTGGCGCGGAAGAAGCCGGTACGCCCCTTGCCGGCACCCGCGCCATACCAATGGAAGCCCATCACATCGAGCAGGAAACTCTCCAGTTCCGGGGTGTATTCCGGGGTGATCAGCACTACGTGCCCGGCACCACGCTCGTCGGCCAGGAAACCGGAATGCGGCCGCCCGGGAATGAACGAGCGTGGCGTCCATTTCTGACCGTAGAACAGCTCGTATTGGTAACCCACCGGATCGCGGAAACGCACCACCTCTCGCACCCCACGCAACTCGCAAAAAGCGGCGTCGCCACGTGTGAACTCGACGCCGGCTGCTTCTAGCTTCCTCAAACCGTCCTCGAACGCCATGCGCCCAACCGCCTCCCAGCCGATGTAGGCCAGGCGATCGACCTTGCCGGGATGGAAAGCGAAGCGGTGGCGACGGTCGTCGATGCGAAAATACAGCGATTGCGGGTCGCTCTCCGGCGATTTACCGATACCGAAGCCCATGACCTGTGGGCCGTATTCGCGCCACGCATCGAGATTCGCAGTCTCGAACCCTATATAACCGATGCCGATGATATCCATGACTTCACCTTATTGTTCGCATGTCGTTTGGACGCGCGGCCGACTGCTGCGGCCGCCTGAAACTAGATGGCCAGCAGACCACCATCGATGACGAAATCGGAGCCCGTGACGAAGGATGCCTCGCTGGAAGCCAGGAACAGCGCCAGGGCCACCACTTCCTCGGGCTCGCCCGGACGGTCCATCAGCACGCCGTCGAGCAGAGCGGCACGGATCTCGGGATTCTTCAGGAACGCTTCGGTACCGGGCGTGGCCACGAAGCCGGGGCTGAGGCTGACGGCGCGGATGCCGAGCGGCGCACCTTCCACCGCCAACTGGCGAGTGAAGGAAACCACCGCACCCTTGGCTGCGGCATGGGCGGCGATGCCCGCCACCTTGGAGCCACCCCAGGCGGCCGTGGACGACACGTTGATGATCACCCCACGGCGCTCGGCCAGGTGATCCCAGGCATATTTGGTGGTGTAGAACAACAGGTCGATTTCGTTGCGGATGGTGTAATGCCAGTCTTCGATGGAAAACTCGTTGACCTTGCCGAAACGCGCGGCCGAGGCATTGTTGTAGAGGATATCGATGCCGCCATGTTCGGCGGCGGCCTGCTCGACCCAGGCCCGGGCCTGCTCGTGGTCACCCAGGTCCACGGGGGCCTGGCCATACAGGCTCAGTCCTTCCGCCCGCAGCAGGGCCACGGTTTCCTCATGGGCCGCGGCATTGCAGTCACAGCCCACGACAATGGCGCCCTCACGGGCGAAGCGCAATGCCGCCACCCTGCCCTGACCACCTCCGGTTCCCGTGATCAACGCCACCTTACCGTCCAGACGCCCGCTCATAGCACCCTCCACTTTTTGTTCTTATTCACGTTCATACGGCAACGACCACATCAATCATTCTCTGTCGGGCTTGAGATCTTCGAGCCAGATCGCCTCGGCCGGGCACGCCTCGGCGCCTTCACGCGCCTCGTCCTCCAGCTCCGGGGGAACGACCTTGCTATCCACGTACACCAGGCCATCGGCATCCAGTTTATAGACGCTGGGGCAGATGGCGGCGCAGAGGCCATAGCCACAGCACCGACTGCGGTCGACCACGACCTCGAACCGCGCTTTATTCGAACTCATCTTGGTTCTCCTCATGTAGGCAGGCCAGGAAAATAATGAACACTTTCAAAAAATTTGTAAACAACCCGTGTTCAACCCATCCAAACCATCAGAAATAATCCTTAAAAATCAGCTATATGTTAAAAATTTCAGCCAGATTAGCTGACTCAAAACGAACGAATACAGAGGAAAATCAGGTATAAAATAGACACAAAATATATTTTTTGTACAAAAACAAACAAATCAAGCTGCGCAGAGCACCGCTCTTCCGCGATGAACGGTCGGCGCACATCTGTCGTCACGCCTCGAAACGAAAGCGACTCATCGCCAGATTCAGCTCTTCGGACAGCTCGCGCAGGCCCGCCACGGCGCTGGAAACCCTGTGAGTGATCGCATCCCCTTCCCCCGCCATACGTGCGATTCGCTCCACGTTCGACGCGATATCCCGCCCGCCCTCGCTCTGCACCCGCACCGCATCGGCGATCTGCTCCACTCCGCGCGTGGAGTCGCCAACCAGCTCCGCCGCCTGCTGCAAGGTGCTTTCCAGTTCGCTTAGCAACCTGCCACTGTCGTCCAGCGCCACTGTCCCTGCGCGCAGGGCCTCGTCGACGACCTCGGACTGGCTCTCCAGCCTCACGGTCAGCTCATTGATCGAATTGGCCGCCAGCGCCGAACGCTGCGCCAGATTGCGCACCTCGTCGGCCACCACACTGAAGCCTCTCCCGCTCTCACCAGCACGTGCCGCCTCGATCGCCGCATTGAGCGCCAGCAGGTTGGTCTGCGCGGACAGGTCCTTGACCTGGGTGATGCTGGTGGTGATCGCCGTGGTGCTCTCGACGAAATCGCCCACCGAACCGCGAATGGCGGAGAACGCATGACGCACGCTGTCGATCTTTTCAAGCAGGCGCGACAGCGCCAGATGCCCATCCTCCGAGCCGCGCAAGCTGGCCTCGGCGGAACTGCGCAGGCTCTCCGCGTGCCTGGATATCGACGCGATGCCCGCACTCATCTGCTCCATCGTCATCGACACCTCGCCTACCGCGCCGGCCTGGGCCGTGGAGCTCTCCGCCACCCTGGTCGAGGTTCCCACCAGTTCCTCGGCCGAGGCACTGACCGACGCCGCCACACTGGCGACCTGACGCATGGCCTGCTGGAAGCCGTCGATCAGTTCGTTGAAGGCCTGCGCCGTGTGAGCGATCTCGTCGCGGCCGATGACCCGCACACGCTGGGTCAGGTCGCCGTCACGCAATTTTATCGAGGCTTGCTCGATTTCACGGATGGAGCGGACGATCTGGCCGCGCAATAGCAGGCTGACCAGCAACGCCAGGACGATGGCTGCCAGCAGCACGCCGACAAGGATCCGCGACACCTGCCGCACCATGGCGCCGGCTTCGGCGAAGGCGCTGGCGGTCAACTCCGCCTGCAGGCCCAGCAGGCGATTGAACTGGCCCTGCAGGCCGTAGTACTCGGCACGCACCCGGCCCAGCAGCGAGGCCGCCTGCAACTGCTCCTCCAGCGCGGCGCGCTTGAAATCGGCCAGACCCTCGCCGAACACACCGGCCTGATCTTCCACCGCGCGCACGAGGATCTTTTCCTCCTCGCCCAGGCGCGTCTCGCGGGTCAGTTTGTCCAACCCGGCGCGCATGTCATCGACGCTGGCCTGCATATCCTCGAGGTAGGACTCCAGTTCCTCGGAGAACGCCTCGCCATTGGACTCGAGAATGCGCGCGCCCATGGCATAAGCGCCAACCATCGCAGCCTGGGAAGCAGTCGAGGTCTCGAGCACCGTCCTGTACTGCTGGAAGCGCAAGTGGTCGATCTCCTCGATCACCGCCTGCTGCGTGGCCAGCCCCCGGTAGGCCACCGCCGAGATGATCAGCAGAGCGAGCACGATCAAAGTGGGGAGCACCAGGAGCTTGGCGCCGATGGATAGATTTCTCAGGAATGGCATGGATATCGACCTCTTGTTGTTATGGATCGGCATGGCATGACTAGACAGACCATCCACCCCGCAATATTCTCTATACAGCATTCGATTCTATTATCGGAATACGGATCAAAAAAATCAGCCCCCTACGGTGCTTGGCCGAATAAATCCAATAAGGACGCCAGACCATGCCTTCTTCCAAAAACGAAGCGGCGATCGACCTCAGCGAATTCCGGCAAGGCTGGAGAGTCCTGCTGCTCTCCGTGGTCGGCATCGCCATCAGTATCAATGCGTCGCTGCTCTATGGCTTCGGCACCCTGGTCGTGCCGCTGGAACAGGCCTTCGGCTGGAGCAAGAGCGAACAGCAGGTAGCCATCTCCTTCCTGTTCGGCGGCGCGGTGATCGCCTTGCAACTGGTCGGCTGGTTCAACCTACGCTTCGGCATAAAACGCATGACGGTGGCCTCGCTGATCATGCTGTCGCTGGGCTACCTGGCCACCACCCAGTTGCAGGGCTCGGTCTGGTCGCTGTATCTGGCCTTCGCCGTCCTTCCCCTGGTCGGCATGGGCGCACTCGCCGTGACCTGGACCCAATTGCTCAGCCTCTGGTACGACCGCAATCGCGGCCTGGCCCTGGCGATCGGCCTGTCCGGCACCGGGCTGACCGCCGCCACCATTCCGCAACTGATGTCCTGGGGCATCGAGCAGTGGGACTGGCGCGCCGCCTTCGTCATCCTCGCCCTGCTCAATCTGCTGGTCCTGCTGCCGCTGACCCTGCTGTGGTTCAGGATTTCCAGCAGCGGTGGCGCCGCCCAGGGACACGGCAAGGAACTGCAGAACCTGCCCGGCATGAGCTTTCGCGAAGGCATGCGCTCGAGCAAGTTCTGGACCTGCAACCTGGCCCTGGCCCTGGTGATTTCCTCGATCATCGGCATGGTCACCAGCACGGTGCCCATGCTGCAGAGCAAGGGGCTGTCGGCCAGCGAGGCCAACCTGATCTTCAGTGGCTTCGGCATCGCCCTGATCTTCGGCCGCCTGCTCATCGGCTACCTGCTCGATCGCATGTGGCCACCGCTGGTATCTGCCGTCAGCCTGTCCCTGCCGGCCATCGGTTGCCTGATCTACCTCGGCGGCACCGTCGAATTCGCTCCACTGCTGCTGGCGGCGATCCTAGTCGGCTTCGGTGCTGGCGCCGAGTTCGACATCGCCGCCTTCCTGGTCGCCCGCTACTTCGGGTTGCGCGAATACGGGCGACTGTTCGGCGTGCATCAAGGCCTGAATACGGTGGCCTCCGCTCTCGCCCCGCTGCTGTTCGCCTTCCTGCTCAGCCGCACCGGCTCCTACTCACCCATGCTGATCTACGCCATTGCCTGCAGCCTGATCGGCCCCCTGCTCTTGCTGACCCTGGGCCGCGTCCCGCGCTTCGAACCGACGCCGATAGCGGCCCACCCCTGACCCGAGCATCCCAGGAGAAGACCATGCCCACACTGACTTTCATCGAGCACGATGGCACCGCACACAAGGTATCCGCTGACGTTGGCCAATCCGTCATGCAGGCCGCCACCTTCGCCTCGGTGCCCGGCATCCCCGCCGACTGCGGCGGAGCCTGCGCCTGCGCCACCTGTCACGCCTACGTCGACGAGGCCTGGCTGAACCGCCTCCCGGCCCTGGATAGCACCGAAAACGACATGCTCGACTGCGCCTTCGAGCGCCGCGACAACAGCCGCCTGACCTGCCAGGTGTTCATGACCGAAGAGCTCGACGGCCTGGTGCTGCACCTGCCCGCATCACAATTCTAAGAAGAGGTCCCCATGTCACTCGCTTCAGTAGTCATAGTCGGTGCCGGCCAGGCCGGTTTCCAGGTAGCGGCCTCGCTACGCCAGGAGGGATACGACGGCAGCATCACGCTGATCGGCGACGAGCCCGGCCTGCCCTACCAGCGACCACCGCTGTCCAAGGCCTACCTGCTCGGCAAGATCAACGAGAACGCCCTGCTGTTCCGTCCAGCCGACTTCTTCACTGCCCAGCGCATCGACCTGGTGCATAATCAGGCAACGGCCATCGACCGGCAGAACCGCCGCGTCCTGCTCGCCTCCGGCGAGGCGGTCGCCTACGACCACCTGGTACTGGCCACTGGCGCGCACAACCGTCCGCTACCGGTGCCCGGTGCCGAGCTGCAAGGCGTGTTCGGCGTCAAGACCAAGCAGGATGCCGACGCCCTCGCCCCGCTGGTGAGGGAGGTACGCAACGTGGTGGTGGTCGGCGCCGGCTTCATCGGCCTGGAATTCGCCGCGGTAGCCGCCGAACTGGGCGCCAGCGTGCATGTGCTGGAGCTCGGCGATCGGCCGATGGCGCGCGCCGTTTCGACGGAGATGTCCCAACTGTTTCGCCAGGCGCACGAGGCCTGGGGAGTGAAATTCGACTTCCGCCAGGGCCTGACCCGCGTCGAAGGCAGCGATGGCAAGGTCAGCGGCGTGGAAACCTCGGACGGACGCAAGCTGCCGGCCGACCTAGTGGTCTTCGGCATCGGCGTGATCCCCAACACCCAATTGGCCAGCGAAGCGGGCCTGGCCATCGAGAACGGCATCCGCGTGGACGCCAATCTGCTGACCTCCGATCCGCACATCTCCGCTCTCGGCGACGTCGCCTGCTTCCCCTGCCTGCAGAACGGCGAGCGGCCGACCCGCCTGGAATCCGTGCAGAACGCCGCCGACCAGGCACGCAACGTGGCCGCTCGGCTGCTCGGCAAGCCGGCCCCATACGGGGCGTTGCCCTGGTTCTGGACCGACCAGGGCAACCTCAAGCTGCAGATCGCCGGGCTTTCCAGCGGCTATGACAGCACCGTCACCCTCGGCTCGACGGAAGCCCACCAGCTCTCGGTGCTGTGCTTCCGTGACGACCAGTTGGTCGCGGTGGAGTCCTGCAACCGGCCGGGCGACCATATGGCCGCGCGCAAGATCCTCTCCCGCCCGCCCAGGCTGACGGCCGCCGAAGCGGCCGCCGAGGGCTTCGAGCTCAAGGTCTGGGAAGCCGCCAACCGCGACTGACCGCCCTGCGCCGCGTCCGCTCGCGGGCGTGGCACAGGCCACCGAGAGCCCTGCCCCACATCGTTGGCCGCCCCATCAACCCCGGGCCCCTCGGCGACCGGGCCTTCGCTGACTTCGCGTCCGCACAAGGCGACATGCCATGAAAGCCCGCAGCCAATCGCTCCCCGCCGGCCTGTCGATCATCTCGATCGTCTGCTTCAATTTCGCCTCCTTCATCAGCAACGGACTGCCGCTGGCCGTGCTGCCCGGCCATGTGCTGAACACCCTGGGCTTCGGCAGTGCGGTGGCTGGCCTGGTGATCGGCACGCAATACCTGACGACCCTGATGTCGCGCCCACTGGCCGGACAGCTCGCCGACCGTTTCGGTGCCAAGCGCACGGTGATGGCGGGGTTGGCCGTGCTGACGGGCAGTGGCCTGCTGACAGCCCTGGCGATCATCCTGCCGGCCTCCCCCTGGGTCGGCCTGGCGCTGCTGATGGCCGGGCGCATCCTCCAGGGCATCTCTTCGGCCCTGATCTCCACGCCCTGCTGCACCTGGGCCATCGGCCTGCACGGTACGGCACGCACCGCGCAGGTCATGTCCTGGAACGGTATCGCCGCCTATGGCGGCACCGCCATCGGCGCGCCACTCGGGGTACTGATACGGGATCACCTGGGGCTCGCCGGCATCGGTATCGGCATCATCCTGCTCGGCTGCCTGCCCCTGCTGTTCGCCCGCACGAGGCCTCCCGCGCCCTTGCTGTCGGGCGTGCGCCTGCCGTTCCACAGCGTATTCCTCACCGTACTGCCCAACGGCCTGGCCGTCGCCTGCAGTTCGGTGGGCTTCGGCAGTCTGACCGCCTTCATCGCCTTGTACTTCGACAGCCTGGGCTGGGCCAACGCGGCCTATTGTCTGAGCGCCTTCGGCGTCGCCTTCATCTGCGCCAGGCTGGCCTCGCCCAATGCGCTGCCGCGCTTCGGCGGCTACCGGGTGGTCACGCTCTGCATGGCCGTGCAGACTCTGGGTCTGCTGCTCATCTGGCTGGCGCCTTCGCCCCTGCAGGCGATCCTCGGCTCGGCACTGACCGGCCTGGGCGTTTCCTGGGTCTATCCGGGGCTGGCGGTGGAAACCCTGGCGCGTACGCCGGAGGCCAACCGCAATTCGGCCCTGAGCACCCTCTCGCTGTTCTTCGACCTGGCCGTGGGGCTGGCAGGCCCGCTGATGGGGCTGGTGGCCGCCCATTTCGGCCTGTCATGGATTTTCTTCTGCTCGGCCCTGCTCTCGACCCTCGGTCTTACCCTGGTGCTGTACCTGCGCCAACGCCCCGGTCAGTGAAGCGTGGACGCTGGCGCCAGAAAATAACTGAACAATTTAAATAATATTGCCCACAAAAATCGACACCTGCATTCTTCCGCCAACGCCCCGGCAGCCGGCGAACCCACCACACCATCCTCCACAAGCTCCATTCCATAGACCTGCAAGGCTGTCCAGCGGCAGCGGAAGCGTGCCTGACCGGTAGTTTCCAGCCCTGAGCAGTCGTTGACCCAGATCAATTCACATGCCATCCACGGGGCAGATAATCGGCTCGTAACTGAACAAAAATCTATTTTTTGTTCATATCAAACAACAACAAGAGCGAAGACCGACTATGACCAGCACTACCAACCCGGCGCTGAGCGACGGTACGAGGATTTCGGACCTGATCGATCTGGAAAAACATGAAGTGAAGATGCGGGTGCTGTCCGACCCCGAGCTTTACGCCCTGGAGATGAAAAAAATCTTCGCCAGAACCTGGGTTTTCCTCGGCCACGAGACCGAGATTCCCGACAAGGGCGACTTTATCGTCCGCGACATGGGCTCCGACTCGGTGATCGTCGCCCGCTCCAGTGACGGGCAGATCCATGTCTCCCTGAACGTTTGCCCGCACCGTGGCATGAAGATCTCCACCGCCGATGGCGGCAACGCCGCCGCCCATGTGTGCATCTACCACGGCTGGACCTTCAGGCCCAACGGCGACTTCATCGCCGCGCCGATGGAGAAGGAGTGCATGCACGGCAAGATCAGAAGCAAGGAAGAGCTGGGCCTCAAGAAGGCCCGGGTGCAACTCTATGGCGGTCTGATTTTCGCCACCTGGAACATCGAGGGCCCGTCGTTCGAGGATTTCCTCGGCGATGCCAAGTGGTATTTCGACACCCTCTGGTGCCGCACCACCGCCGGCATGGAAGTGCTCGGCCCGCCGCAGCGCTTCACCATCCGCGCCAACTGGAAGACCGCCTGCGAGCAGTCCGCCTCGGACGGCTTCCACACCCTGACCCTGCACCGCTGGCTGGGCGAGGTCGGCCCCTACGCGAAGAAGCCGGATGCCGAAGGCAAGGGCGCCGACCTCAGCCCGGAAATGTATGGCGTCGAAGTCTGGACCGAGCATGGTCACACCATGCGCTGCATCGAACTGGACCGCAAGATCCAGCGCCTCACCGGGCGCGACCCGTCGAGCATGAGCGCCGAGGAAAAGCTCACCCTGCTGCCGCCGCCGGGCATTACCCGGGAAATGGTGCCGGAGCTACTCAAGCGCTTCACCCCGGAGCAGTTGCACGTCATGAGCTGGCGTCCGCCGCAGGTGGGCAACTTCTTCCCCAATGGCCTGTTCGAGTTCATTTACTTGCCGCAGCCGGACGGCACCGTGCTCGGCGCCATGGCCCTGCACGCCTACGTGCCCAAGGGGCCGGACAAGCTGGAATTCGTCAACTGGATCCTCGCCGAGAAGGACACCCCGCCGGAAATCAAGGCGCGCATGCTGCGCCAGTCGATCCAGCTGCTGGGCACCTCCGGCATGGTCGAACAGGACGACTCCGACACCTGGCCACATATGACGCTGGCGGCCAAGGGGGCGATGAGCGAGGACATCACCCTGAAGTATCAGGCCCTGTACGCAGAAGACGCCAAGCCCGCAGACTGGCCCGGCCCCGGTCATGTCGGCGAGGGTTTCACCAAGGACGATACCCAGTGGCAATGGTGGAAATACTGGCATGCGCTGATGACGGCCTGACCACCCACCCTTGTACACCCTGCCCGGCTGCACAGCGCGGCCGATGGCACGCACAGCTTCACGGAGACCACCATGAACGATTTACAGACCCTGCTCGCCCCCACCCCCCTGCCGCCGACCGACCGCAGCAAGCGCATCGCCAGCGGCAGCCCGCTCCATAGCGAGATCGTCGACTTCCTCTACGACGAAGCGGAGCTGCTGGACACCCTGCAACTCAAGCAGTGGAGCGAAATCCTGACCCAGGATATCGAGTACAACGCACCGCTGCGCCTGACCCGTCCCAACCGTCAGCAACAGCAGACCGTGGTGCGCAACGTCCAGCACCTGCACGAGAACCATGCCTCGCTAATGGTGCGCATCATGCGCATCACCGACACCCGCAGCGCCTGGGGCGAGGATCCGCCGTCGCGCACCAAACGCCTGGTCAGCAATGTCCGCGTGTTCGGCACCGACAAGGCCGATGAATACAAGGTGCTGAGCTACCTGCTGGTGACCCGCAGCCGCTTCGATTTCGACACGTTCGACCTGATTCCCTGCGAACGCCAGGACATCCTGCGCCGCGAGAGCGGCCAACTGAAACTGGCGCGGCGGGAAATCATGCTGGATCAGGTAGTGATCGGCACACCGAACCTCGGCATCTTCCTTTGATCGACCCACTTGGACAATGGCCGCAGTGACTGCGGCCAACCATGGAGAACAACAACAGATGAAACTCGAAGACATGATCCTCGTCAGCGTGGACGACCACGCCATCGAACCGGCCGGGGCTTTCGACCGCCACATGCCGGAGCGCTTCAAGGGCCTTCAGCCGCGCGTCGAGCAGCACGGCGGTCGCGACGTCTGGGTATTCGAAGGCCAGGCCACCGGCTACATGGGCCTCAACGCGGTGGTGGGCCGGCCCAAGGAGGAGTACGGCATGGAGCCGCTGGGCTACGAGCACATGCGCCGTGGCACCTGGGACATCAAGGCACGCGTCGACGACATGAGCGCCAACGGTATCCTCGGCTCGATCTGCTTCCCCACCTTCCCCGGCTTTGCCGGCCAGCGCTTCCAGAACCACCCGAACCGTGACGTATCCCTGGCGGCGATCCAGGCCTACAACGACTGGCACCTGCACGACTGGTGCAATGCCGCGCCAGGCCGTTTCATCCCGCTGATGCT
Organism: Pseudomonas sp. PS1(2021); assembly: GCF_020405165.1. Classification (NCBI taxonomy): domain Bacteria; kingdom Pseudomonadati; phylum Pseudomonadota; class Gammaproteobacteria; order Pseudomonadales; family Pseudomonadaceae; genus Pseudomonas; species Pseudomonas sp. PS1(2021). The sequence continues at coordinate 3,957,489 of NZ_CP084484.1, forward strand.
GGTGCCCTGGTGGGACATGCAGGCCGCCGCCGCCGAGGTCACCCGCCTGGCGAAACTCGGCGTACATGCCCTGTCCTTCTCCGATAACCCGGCGCTGCACGGTTTCCCGTCGATCCATAGCGACTACTGGGATCCGCTGTGGAAGGCCTGCGCCGACAACAACGTGGTGATCTGCTGCCATATCGGCACCGGCATCAAGGCCGAGCACGCCTCCGACCTGTCGCCGATCGACGCCTGGATCACCTCCATGCCGATCTCCATCGCCAACTCGGCGGCCGACTGGATCTGGGCGCCGATGTGGAAGAAGTTCCCCGACCTGCGCATGGCCCTATCCGAAGGTGGTATCGGCTGGATCCCCTACCTGCTGGAGCGCGCCGACTTCACCCACCGCCACCACCATGCCTGGACCAATGCCGACTTTGGCGGCAAGAAGCCCAGCGACATCTTTCGCAAGCACTTCATCACCTGCTTTATCGAGGATGATTTCGGCCTGCGCAACCTGCCGGACGTGGGCGAGGACATGGTCACCTGGGAATGCGACTACCCGCACTCCGACTGCACCTGGCCGCACTCGCCGGAAGTCGCCTGGGAGAGCCTCAAGCGCCTGCCCAAGGAGACCATCGACAAGGTCACCCACCTCAATGCCATGCGTGAGTTCTCCTACGATCCGTTCGCCATCCTTGGCCGGGAGAACTGCACGGTCGGAGCCCTGCGCGCTCAGGCCACGCACGTCAGCACCGAGCCGGCGCTGGGTATGGGCGGCGCCGCGCCCAAGCGCGAGAAAGGCCAGCCGGTGACTTCCGGCGACATCAACGCGATGTTCGCCCAGGCGGACGCCCAGACCGCATTGTAGAAAGGCCAAGGCGCCCCTCCCGGGCAAAGGCCGGGAGGGGACGGTTCAAGACCACGACACGAGGCCAGCATGGACATCATCGGCATTGGCTACCTGGGCTTCACCAGCCCGAACCTGGACGCCTGGCGCGAGTACGCACCGCAGGTGCTCGGCCTGGGGCTGGGCAACGCCCCGGCGGGCGACCCCGACTCACTGTACCTGCGCAGCGACGACCGCCGTCACCGCATCGCCTTTCACCCCGGTCCCATCGACCGCATCGCCTATATCGGCTGGGAAGCCCGCGGACGGCAGGCCTTCGACGCCGCCGTGGCGCGCTTTCGCGCAACCGGGGTGGCCCTGGAAATCGGCGATGACGCCTTGCGCGCGATACGCGGAGTGCGCGAACTGGTGCGCTTCCGCTGCCCGGCGGGCTACCAGCACGAACTCTTCTACGGACAGAAATGGACACCGCACTCGTTCACCCCCGGTCGGCCGCACGGCGGCTTCGTCGCCGACGAGCGCGGCGTCGGCCATATCGTCCTGATGACGCCTGACTATAGCCCTGAACTGGAATCCTTCTTCATCGAGCTGATGGGCTTCCACTGGTACGGCGCGGGCGCCGGCAAGGGCCGCACCGGCTTCTTCCGCGCCAAGCTGAACAACCACACCAGCCACGATATTGCCTTCGGCCACGCGCCCGGCATGAAAGGCGTACAGCACATCGGACTGTTCGTCAGGAGCCTGCGCGACCTCGGCGAAACCTACGACATCGTGCGCCAGCGCGAGTTGCCGATGATGATGACCCTCGGCCAGCACAGCCAGGACCCGCACCTGTCTTTCTACCACTTCACCCCGTCTGGCTTCGCCGTGGAGTGCATCCACGAACTGGAGCCCTGGCACCACGACGGCTTCGAGCTGAATCCCGAGCAACTGAGCGTCTGGGGCCACGAACGAGTCGGGCCGATTCTCGGGCCGAGCGTGATGCCTATGGAGCGGTACCCCGACGACTGAACCACCGCGCCGCCAAAGGCGGCGTGGCAATTCGACGAACAATCGACAGAAAAAGGACAAGAAGATGAGCAAGACCTATGACATCGTCATCGCCGGTGGCGGCCACAACGGCCTGGTCGCCGCCTGCTACCTGGCCAAGGCCGGACAGAGCGTGTGCGTGGTGGAGAAGAACGACAAGGTCGGTGGTGGGGTGATGACCCGTGAGCTGACCGTACCCGGCTTCAAGCACGACGTCTGCTCGGTGGCGCATACCCTGCTACAGGCCAATCCGCTGCTGCGCAACGATGAACTGGAGCTGAAAGCGAAGTTCGGCCTGAAGTACATCAACCCCGACAAGATGACCGCGATCTTCTACGACGACGGCAGCACCTTGGAGTTCTACACCGACCTGGAGCGCACCTGCCAGGCCATCGCCAAGTTCTCCGAGCGTGACGCCGACGCCTACCGCCGCTTCAACCACCAGGTGTTCCAGAACCTCGACATGCTGGTCATGGGCATGTTCAACACACCGCCGAGCGCCTCGCACCAGGCTCTGATGATGGAGCAGAGCCTGGTTGGCCAGGAACTGATGCGCACCCAGGCGATGAGCGCCTGGGACTACATCAGCGAATGGTTCGAGAACGACAAGGTCAAGATCGCCCTGGCCCGCTACGCCTCCGAGGCGATGATGAATCCGTTCGACAACGGTACCGGTTTCGGCTTCTACATCATCCTGCCGCTGATGCATCGCTATGGGGTAGGCATCCCGGTCGGCGGTTCCGGCGCTTTCGCCGATGCCCTGCGTGCCTGTCTGGAACACCATGGCGGTGAGGTGCGCACCGAAGCGCCGGTCAGACAGTTCAAGATCGAGGGCGGCAGAGCAACCGGCGTGATCCTCGAAAGCAGCGAGGAAATACTGGCTCGCAAAGGCGTGATCTCCACCTTGCACGCCAAGCAGGTATTTCCCTCCATGGTCCCCGGCTGCGAACTGCCCGAGGGATTCGAGCGGCGCATCCGCACCCTCAAGCACAGCAGCTTCCAGCCATTCAACATGCATGTCGCGTTGCACGAAGCACCGCGCTACAAGGTCGGCCCTGCGGTGGACGACTTCTTCTGGGTGGAGCGCTCGCACTCCGACCCCGAGGAGTTCGCCCGGGCCTTCCGCGACCTGGAATATGGCATCCCGCGCCGCGACTTCATCGCCTACGTGACCCAGGACACCTACGACAAGACCCGCGCGCCGGCAGGCAAGCGCGTGCTCAACATGTACGCCTTCTGCCCCTACAATCTCAAGGGTGGCGCACAGCGCTGGGACGAGATCGGCGAGGAGGTGGCCCACGCCTTCCTAGACGACCTGCGCAAGCTCACCACCAACATGGACGACGACAACATCATCGGTTTCTCGTGGATGACCCCGCGCTGGATATCGAGCGCCACAACAACGCCATGATCGGCGCCGACATCCTGCACTTCGGCTCCTACTCCTGGCAGATCGCCGGTAACCGCCCAGCCCCCGGCTACGCCCAGTACAAGTCGCCAGTGGACGGCCTGTACCTGGCTGGCGCCAGCACCCACCCCGGTGGCGGTGTCACCGCCGCCTCCGGACGTAACGTGGCGCGGGTGCTGCTGGAGGAATCCGGCCTGGACTTCGACGAACTAATCGGTGCCTGACCACCCCTTGCAGGAGCGAGCGCAGCATGAAGATGTTCAGCAAGGAAGGTGTGGAGATGGTGGACATCAAGTCCATCACGCGCGATGACGAGCGACTGGTGATCAAGGGCAAGGTGATGGGCGCCATGACCACCACCATCCTGGTCAACCCGGAAGACTGCTGGCAGGCCGCCCGCCTGCTCGGTATCGGCCTGATCCTGCGCCTGCCGCTGATCCTGCTCAAGGGCTGGCTGGCCGCGCGCAGGACAGCCCGGGTGAAGCGCTGACGGTCACCCAGTGCGGATGGGGCACGACCAGGGTCGCGCCCCATATTGCCTCCTCACGCCTTGATGAAGTAACGCACCCACAACCTGCCGTCCTGGAAACGGTACAGTTCGATGGTCTCGATACCGCCACTGCCGTCGCGCAACGCGTTGCGATGATGGCAGGCGGCTTCCTCGCCGTTGATGATGGTTTCCTTTACCTCCACGCGGAAACGCGGCTGCTGGTTTTCCCACATGCCTTCCAGGATCTGCCAGGGGTCGGTCGGCAAGGCACGGCCGACGTACTCGATGCTCAGGCCGGCGGGCGACATCCGGCGGTAATGCTCGAAGAACCCCTCCTTGTCACCGTTGTTCCAGCATTCGATTTGACCATGCAGGAAATGCTCGATGGCTTCTTGCGCACTCATTGATTTCTCCTCGGTTGCCATGGGCGGGCCAGGCCCGCCGGACTTTCACACACCTGCCCAGTGTTCAGGCGTGCTGTTGTTGGACCGCGACCACCGCTGCCGGCCGTAACCAGAGCAGGATCGACGGGCCGATGATGGAACAGGCCAGACAGCACAGCAGCACCGCCGAATAGCCGTCGTAGGCCTCGTAGAGGTAGCCGAAAAACACCGGCATCAGCCCCGAGACGATGGTGATCAGTGCCAGGTGCAGGCCGAAGATCCGCGCGTACTCGCGCAGCCCGAAATAACGCGCCATGAGAAACGCCGCCAGGTCGAACTCCGCGCCGGCGCTGGCGCCGATGCACAGGGTGGCGAGCACCAGCAGCGCCAGGCTTTGCACGCCGGCGAACAAGAAAATCACACAACCTATGGCCGGCAGCGCCAGGCTGATCACCGCGACCAGGATCGGCGGGTAGCGGTCCAGCAGATAGCCCACCAGCAAGCGCCCGGCGATGATGGAAATGCCGAAGCTGCTGAAAACCTGGCTCGCCGCCTGGGCGGAAAGCCCCTGGCCCTGCAGCATCGGTACGATATTGGTGACCATGCCGACGGTCAGGCACACCGAGAGGATCAGGGCAACGTTGAAACTCCAGTAGACCGGCGAGCGCAGTGCCTGGCTGAAGCTGAAACCGTCCAGCTGCGCTACCGTCTCGCTGCCCCCCGGCGACGCCGGCTCGAGCTCGCCCGGCAGACGCATCCACAACAACGCCATCGGCAAGGTGAATAGCAACGGCAGCGCCGCCAGGGTGAAGAAGCCCGCTTGCCAGCCGAACTGGGCGATCAGCCTGGCCAGCAGTGGCGGCAGCACCACCGCCATCAGCCCGGTACCGCAGAGAATGACCGCCAGGGCCAGGCCACGGTTGCGCTCGAACCACAGGTTGACCAGTTGCGTCCAGGTAATGGCGATGGTTCCCGCGCAAACCAGCGGCATGGCGAAGAACGCCAGGTACAACCAGCCGATGGAATGCTCGATCCGGGTGATCGCCGCATAGCCGATCACCTGCAGCACGATCGACACTATCGCCACCCGCCGCAGGCCGAAACGGCGGTACAGCGGACCGACCAGTTGGGTAGAGATCGCCACGCCGGCGAACAGGAAGGTGATCGACGCCTGCAGTTCACCCCGGCTCCAGCCAAAAGCCTGTTCGAGGGGAATCACCAGGGTGCCGAAGCCGTAGAGCAGACCCGCGCTGATACTGGTGCAGATACCGACGAGGCCAAGCAGCAGGATGCGCCAGCCGCGCTTGAACTCGGTGAGGTCGATGGCCGCCCGCTGGGGCGAAATGGATGTATCGGACATATGAGGACTCCTATCTCGGCCCGCCGTGTCAGTCCGGCCGTACGGTCCGGGCTCAATGCCCCTTGAGGATTTCTTCGACCTTGGGCATGGCCACCATAGTCGCGCCACCGTCGACCAGCAGCGAGGTGCCGGTGATATAGGAGGCCTCGCAGGAAGTCAGGAATAGCGCGGCGGCGGCGATATCGGCCGACTGTCCCAGGCGGGGCACGGGGAAACGCTCGGCCAGGCGGTGTGGCAGTTCCTCACCCAGGGACTCGAACATATGATCGGTGCCGATCAACCCCGGCTCGATCACGTTGACCAGGATGTTCAGCGCGCCGAACTCCACCGCCAACCCACGGGCGAAGGCGTTCATGAACGCCTTGCTGGAGCTGTAGGGGATCAGCGTTGGCGTGTACTTGCGATTGGCCTCGCCGGAGGAGATGAAGATGATCCGGCCCTTGTCCTGCGCCTGGGAAAGATGGGGCGCCGCGTCCTTCGCCAGCCAGAACAGTGACTGGATGTTGCTACGCACCAGGTGATCGAAGGTATCGTCCGCCATCTCGGCGATCAGCCCAGACGCGGTATCGGCGGCGCAATGCACCAGGATATCCAGCGCACCGAAGCGCTCCACGCCGCCCTCGACCATGGCCTTGACCGCCGCACGGTCGGCGATGTCGCCGCCGACCAGATGGGCCTCACCGCCCAGCGCGGCGATCTGTGCGAGGGTTTCCTCGCCATGGCGTGGCGTACGTGCGGACACCACCACCCTGGCCCCCTCCCGGGCGTAGGCTAGAGCGATGGCACGCCCCATGCCGCGCCCGGCGCCGGTGACCAGCACCACCTTGTCTTTGAACCTCATCGCCTGCTTCCTCTGCTCTTGTTCTTGTTCGGAAAAACCTCCCGCGGCGGTCGGGCCGTGGGAGGCTCGTCAGCTCGGATCAGATATCTCGGCCTGGTACGTTGCGCGCCGAACCGTTGCGCCGGTCGGACTCCCCCCAGCCCAGCCAGTGCGACGGCTCGCGAGTATCGCCGACTCGGCGCCAGCGCCCCTCCTGCTGCGCGGTGATCGGAAAACCGCCAACGAAGTCGATCATTTCGCCCCTGGGGTCGGGAAGGAATTCCCACTCTTCCTCGCCCTCGATGACGATCCGCGCCGACTCCAGGAAGTAGCTGCCGTCCTTGTGCCTGGCCTGCCCCTCGATATCGGTGGTCACGCGCACCTCGCCCTTGTCGTTGCTGAAGATCGCGTAACCCAGGTGATCATGGCCGACCATGAAGGAGCCCGCCTCCCAGCTGCCGTCCTCGTACAGATTGGCGAACGACCACCAGATCACGTGCTTGTTGTTGTTGACCACTAGGTCCTTCTGGAAGTGAATCGCGCCACCCTCGGCCATATAGAACTGGTCGAGCGCCATAGCCCCCTTCACCGGCCGGCCCTCGCAGACACCGGCCAGTTCCCACAGCTGCGAGACGTAGAAGGTGCCCCACTCCACACCGGGCAAATACCACTGCAGGCCCGGGCCAAGCAGGCGGCCCTCCAGCTGGAACAGACCATTCTCGCGCCAGGTCAGGCGCTCGCTGTTAGCGGTGATTTCCCAGCCGTTTCCCGCTTCGCCGGGCTGGTTGGTCCAGCGCACTGTGTCACCTTCCAGGGTCTGTACCGGTAGTGGCGTCAGCGCCTGGCGGGCCATCTTCTCGTGGTCCATGCGCAGGTTGACGCCATCCACATGGTTGTTCAGGTAGTAGAACTTGGTCGGGTTGGGCGTACCGCCCGGGGCCATCAGAGAGCGCACGAAGGAATAGATGTTGCCGTCCTCGTCGCGCACCGAACCGAATGGCGAGCTTTTGCTCAGGCGCAAGCCGAAGAAGCCACGGCTGCCGGCCATCGCCGCGCCTGTCACCTTGTGTGGTCCGACCAGTTGCTGGAAACCGAAATCACCGCGCTCGGGGATCGTCTTGAACGTTCTCATGGCATTCGTCTCTTGTCGTTGTTGTCGAAAGGTTCGCGAGGCGTGACCGGGTTCAGTCCCAGATCACCGGGAGCGTGGAAACGCCGCGCAGCTGCGCGCCCTCGATGACGGGAGTAGGCTTCGACGGGTCCAGACGGATATTGGGGAACAGATCGAGGATGGCGTTGATCGAGCAGTTGATCTCAACCTTGGCGATAAACTGGCCAATGCACATATGCGGGCCGAAACCAAAGCCGAAGGAAGGCTTGAGCTTGCGGTCGATGTCGAAGACGTCGGGGTTCTCGAAGGCGTCCGGGTCACGGTTGGCGGACACCACCATGCACTGCACGAAGGAACCCTTGGGAATCTTCACGCCGTGGAACTCGACGTCCTTGGCGGTCTCGCGCACCTTGAAAGTGGCCACCGGCTCGTAGCGGGTGGTTTCGTCCATCAGCTTGGGAATCAACGAGCGATCGGCCTTGACCCGCTCCAGCAGGCCCGGGGTGGTGAGCAGCAGCGCCATCACCGAACTGAACATGCGCGTGGTGGTTTCACCGGCGGCGGGCAGCAGCGAACGGGTGAAGGTGATCACCTCATGGTCGTCCAGCGTCCGCCCTTCATATTCGGCGCGCAGCAGGCGACCGACCACGTCGTCGCCCTGGCTACCCTCGGCGCGACGGCGCACCACGACTTCCTGGATGGCGTCGTACAGGCCTTTAACCGCGATGCCGGCCCGTTTGCGGGCTTCTTCCATCTTCGCCGGATCGATCTGGTTGCCACCAACCATGGCCAGCGCCCAGGCGGCATACTGCTTGTACTTGGAAGGGTCGTCGGTGGGGAAGCCCATCAGGGCGTACATGATGCGGATCGGCAGTTCCAGGCCGAACTCCATCAGGTCGGCCTTCTTCTGCGGTACCAGCGGCTTGAGGAATTCCTCGCGGATCACCTCGTCGATCTGCCCACGCCACTTGTTCACACTCTCGGGCATGAAGGCAGGTTGCAGCAGTGCACGCACCTTGCGATGCGGCTCACCGTCCATGGCCAGGATCACCAGGCCGTCGAAGAAGGCACCCAGGCCCTCGGCGATGAAACCGCTGGTGAAGGTATTGCCGTCGCGCAGCACCGCCATCACGTCCTGGTACTTGAACAAAGCGAACGTCGGCCGGGTACCCTGCTGGATGCCGGCGTTGGTCGGCACGCCAAACTGGGCGATGAAGTCACCCTCGTAGATCGGCGATTTCAGGAGCTGCTCGCGGCACACGGCATGGATATCCAGATCGGTGCCACGATAGGTCTCGGAAACGGCGGAGTAGTTATTCTTGAGATCTAGGGCGGAGGCGGTGTTGGTACTCATAGTATTCAACCACTCTGTGGAATTGTTGTTGTCGGAAGTCGAGTGAAGCCGGTACGGCGACAGGCCATCAGGCTGACGGAGACGAGTGCCCCATTGCGGTTTTCATTTGGAAACACGCCGGTTCGCTCACCCAATCGCAAGTAACGGTATCCTCTCGGAACCACTGTTCTGGGATACTAACGAGCTGCACTTTTTCTGCGACTCGATTCGTTTTACCCAGGGTCAAACGAAGTGCATCGACCATTGCAGTCATAAGGGGAAAAGAGTGAAACCTGCTGGGCAGAACGAACCCGGGAAACGCAATACGATCCGCCGCCTGATCGAAACCGCACGCCTGGAGTTCGCGGAGAAGGGTCTTGCAGGCGTTCGCATGGAGGAGCTTGCCCGTGAAGCGGGAATCACCAAGCAACTGATCTACCACTACTACGGCTCCAAGGAAGGGCTGTTCGTCGCCGTGCTGGACGAGTGCTCCGAGCGTGTCATGTCCGAGCTAGTGGAGCTGGATATCGACTCGCTGGCTCCCAGGCAGGCCATGCGCGCGATGCTCAACCACTTCTTCGACCAGTACCGTCATGACCCGCTACTCGGCGCCCTGGCCCTGGAAGGCATCCACTACCACGACACCCACCAGACGCCTCGCAACCGCTTCCTCGAGCTAGCGCCAGCGCTGATCGACAAGCTCGATAGCATTCTCCGCGACGGCGCGGAACGCGGCGTTTTCAAGACCGGCATCAACCCACGCCTGTTTCTCGCCACAGCCGCGCTACTCACCACCGGCTGGTTCACCAACCGCTACTCGATGTCCGCCCTAGCCGGCCTGGATACCTGCTCGGCGGAAGGAATGACCACGTGGCGCCAGTATTCGGTGGATTTCATTCTGGCGAGCATTGCGCAGAACCAGAACGACCGCAGCGACTGAGGCCGCCGCGGTCGCACCACTCGATGCCCGCCGTTACTGCCCAGTTTTCGCCAGGTAGCGTTTCACCCGGCCGGCCGCCAACCGCCCGGCCATGCCGTTGACGCCGCCGCCCGGGTGAATGCCGGCACTGCCTAGGTACAGTCCTTCGACCGGCAGCGTGTCGCCACCCAGCCCATAAGCCGGGCGCATGGCGCTGGAGCGCATGGAGGTGGTATCGATATGCACCACGCAGCCGTTCACCGTGTTCAGGCGGGCAGTGAAGTCAGGCGCCGCCTCGATCCAGCGGCCGATCACATGCCCCTGGATACCCTCGACGTATTCGGACAATTGCTCGACCACCTGATCGGCCACTCGATCCCTGAGCGCATCCCACCCCTCGCGCGGATTGACCGGCATCACCGGCGGATAGACGTAGAGCACGTCCTGGCCCGGCGGCGACTGCGAGGGGTCCACTGAGTTGGGCGCAACCATGGTGATGTATGGCAGGCGTGGCACTTCGCCACGGGCGCTGGCGGCGAAGTTTTCCAGCACCGCTTCTTCCGTGCCGATCATCAGGCAGGCCTTCCGCAGGTCGACACCGTCGCCCCTAGCCGCTTCGAAACGGGGTACAGAGATCTGCCCATCGAGCGCTAGGTCGACCTTGAGAGGGCCCGAGCCCCTTGCGTTAGCTGGCGCCATGGCGATGCGAGTCAGCAGATTCCTCGGCATTTCCCCGGCGCTAACCATTTCCAGCGCGACCTTGGGGTGACACCCGGCGATGACCGCGCGCGCCGTGAATTCACGCCCGTCGGCCAACCGGACGCCCCGGACCTTGCCCAGACTGGCGAGGATTTCTTCGACGCGGGCCGAAGTCATGACCTGGCCGCCCAGTTCCTCCAGGCGCGCGCGCATGGCATTGCTCAGTTGCTGCATGCCGCCGATCACCCGACCGACCCCGAAGCGGTGGAGGAAGCCCAACAGGGCGTAGTAGATACCGCCGCCGTCGGCGCTGATATCACCGGCCAGGCCGGTCAGCGCACACATAGCGGAAATGGTCACCGGGTGCTCGAAGCGCTCGCGCGCGGCCTGGTGCGCCGAGCCGGTCATCAGCGCCATCAGCTCGGGCTTGAGCTTGCGTCGCTTGAGCGCGGTGCCCAGCACCTTCAGCTTGGTCATCAGGTTGGTTCGCGCCGGATCGACTCGCATCATCGGCAGGGCGATGTCGAGGAACAGGTCGATGACCTCCATGAACTCGAGGAACGCCTCGGCATCCCTGGCGCTGTAGCGGCGGATTTCCGCGGCCGTCTGCTGCCGGTCGCGCCAGAACACCAGCGAGGTGCCATCCGGGTGCAGGTAGACGTACCCCGGCGACAATTCGATCGACTTGAAACCGTGCCGTTCGAGTTCCAGTTCACGGGGTACATGGGCATGCACGCGCATGGACATCATGTCCATGGCGCAGGGGTGCACCAGGTGCTGTGGCGCCTCGGGGATCAGGTAGCCCGATGAAGCCATGCCGCCGACCTTGTCCAGCGCTTCGAGCACCAGCACCCTCTTGCCTTCCATACCCAGATAGCAGCCGGCCGACAGCCCATTGGTGCCGCCGCCGACGATGATCGCATCGAAGTCCGTGTTGTAATTGTTCATGGCTTGATTGTTCTTGTTCATCGCTGTTTAGGGTTAGTTCCTGGCGGCCCCGGCAACCCAGTCGCCGGGCCGCTACCGTCTTGCTCGCAAGCGGCTGGACGCCGTCTGGCGGCCCGCAGGGAATGTCACGCTAGCAATAACCGTCAGCGAGTGGGTGAGCATCCGTTTTACCGCCAGTAAAAGGATCCACCACGCGCTGACCTTGCGCCGCCAGGTAAAGCATGCCCAGAAACAATTAAGACACTTTATTTATTTTTGTCTAACATAGGCCAAACTTCGATCGCCCCGGCATGTGACACGGCCGGCGACCCAACGACGGAAGGCCTCCTTTGATTTCACCCGCCACGGCAAGACTCCTGCCCATCCTGCTTGCTGGTCTGGCGATGCTCGGCCCCTTCACCATCAACATCTACATGCCTTCCTTCGAGCAGATGAAGGCGGTATTCGGCGTCACGGACGTCGAGTTGCAAATCACCCTGTCCCTGTATTTCGCCGCCTTCGCCTTCATGTCGCTCTGGCATGGCGCTTTCTCCGACAGCTTGGGGCGGCGACCAGTGGTGATCGCCGGCCTACTGGTGTTCGCCCTGGCATCCATCGGCGCCGCCTGCGCCACGCGTATCGAGCAGGTGTATGTCTGCCGGGTACTGCAAGGGCTGTCCGCCGGGGCCGGCATCGTGGTCGGCCGGGCCGTGATCCGCGACCTCTACGCCGGCGCCGCCGCCCTACGCCTGTATGCGCTGGTGGTCATGCTGTTCGCCCTGGCCCCCGCCATCGGCCCGGTGCTGGGCGGCTGGCTGCAGGTGCATGCGGGCTGGCGAGCGAACTTCGGCCTGCTCGCGGCCATGGGGGCGGCCCTGCTGGTCATGGTGCTGTTCTACCTGCCGGAAACGCTGCCTCCGGGCAAACGCCAGCGCTTTTCCGGCGCGGCCTTGCTGGCGGGCTATCGGCAAGTGTTGTGCAACGACACCTTCATGCTCTGGGCGGTGACCTTCGCCCTGATGTTCGCCGGGTTCTTCATCTACGTGCTGTCCGCCCCCGTGTTCCTGATGCGCCACCTGGGGCTGCAGGAAACCGATTTCATCTGGCTGTTCGGCCCGGCCACCGCCGGCATGATGCTCGGCTCCTACCTGTCCGGTCGCTTCGCCCAACGCTGGTCGTCCGGCCGCAGCCTGGTCACGGGCTTCACCATCATGGCGCTGGCCAGCCTGTGGAACCTCGCCATCTGCTATTGGGCCCCCGCGGCATACGGATGGTATCTGCCCTATCTGTTCATCTACACGCTCGGCATGGCGTTGGTCCAGCCCACCATCGTGTTGGCAGGGCTGGACTGCGTGCCGGACCGGCGCGGGCTTGGCTCGTCGCTGCAACTGTTCATCCAGACCGGGTTCAACGCCGTACTGGCAGCGCTCATCGCACCCTTCTTCTGGCACACCCCTCTGCTGCTTGCCTCCGGCGCAGCGCTGGCCATGACCTTGTCACTGGGCGTTGCCGCACTGGCCTGGATGACCGCCGGCAGGCGCCTGGCGGAAGCCGGCGTCACGCCACTGGCGCCGCGCGGCAGCCAGTGAATCACAGCCCCCTCCCTGCGCCTCCGGCGTCCTTACATGCTGTTGCGCCCCATCTGCTCGAACAGCTTGCGTACCGCCACCAGGGAAGGCGTGTGGCTGCCGAAGCCACCGTCAGCCACCAGCGTGCTGCCGGTCACGAACGCGGACTCGTCGGACGCCAGGAAGGCCACCACATCGGCGATCTGCCGCGGGGTGCCGAGCTCCGGCGTGCAATGGTTGTCACGCATGATCTCCAGCAACGCGTCGGGTAGCGGATGCTGCGGTGCCAAGCCGATCTGCACGGCGTTGCCGCGAATTCCACGCTTGCCGTACTGTGCCGCCACCAACTTGGGCAGCATCAGCAGCGCGGCCTTGGAGGTGGCGTAGCCGGAAAGCGACATATCACCCTGCACGCCGAGACCTGAGGTGGCGAAGATGATCGAGCCGCTAGCCTGCTCCAGCATCACCGGGATCACATGCTTGGTGCACAGCACCGCGCCGCGCAGGTTGACGGCGATGGCCCGGTCGAAGGCATCCATGTCCAGGTTGGCCAGGTCACGGTCGCGCTGGCGCTGCTCGCCATCGAGTACCGCCGCGTTGTTGTGCAGCACGTCGATACGACCGAAGCGTTCCTTGACCTGCGCCACCATGGCCTGCACCTCATCCTCCGACGACACGTCGGTACGGATGCCCAGCGCCTGGCCACCCGCCACCCGCAGCGACTCGGCCACCGCCTCGGCGGCTTCGCCATTGATGTCGGCCACCGCGATGCTGGCGCCGTGCGCCGACAGCACCCGTGCACACTCGGCGCCCAGGCCACCGCCGGCGCCGGTGATGATGGCAACCCGTCCAGCAAGTTTTCCTGTACTCATGGCTGTGCTCTCTCCTGTTCTGGTGGGGTCGGCGGCTATTCGCCGGTGAAGCGCGGTTCGCGGCGCTCGGCGAATGCCAGTGCGGCTTCGCGCCTGTCCTTGGTCGGCGCCAGCAGGGCGAACAAATCCAGCTCCAGATCGAGACCGCGCTTGAGGTCCAGTTCCAGCGCCGCGCGCGCCGCCTGCTTGGCATAGGCCGAGGCCGCCGGCGGCTTGGCAGCAATCTGCCGGGCAAGGGCCGTGACTTCGTCGAGCCAGTTGTCCGCCTCGCGCGCCATACGACTGATCAACCCAACCCGACGAGCCTCCTCGGCGTTCAGCCGCTCACCGGTGAGCAGCAGGTCCATGGCCAACCCCGGCGCCACCACCCGCGCCAGGCGCTGGGTACCGCCTCCGCCGGGAATCAGGCCGAGGCCGGTTTCCGGCAGAGCGAACACCGCGTTTGGCGCGGCGAAGCGGATATCGCAAGCCAACGCCAGCTCCAGGCCGCCGCCCATGCAGTAGCCATGAATGGCGGCGATCACCGGCTTGGCCACGCTGTCCAGCGCCTCTATCCAGCGCGAGCGCTCCATGCGTTGGCGGACCTGGATGGCCGATTCCTCGCCGCGCTTTTCCTTGATGTCCGCACCGGCGCAGAAACCCCGCTCGCCCTCGCCGCGAATCAGGATGACGCGTACCCGCGGGTCGCGCTCCAGCAGCTCCAGCGCCTGGGGCACGCCCTGGCGGATATCGTCATTGATGGCGTTGATCTGCCCGGGGCGAGTCAGCACGATCCAGCCCAGCGTGGCGCCTCGCTCGACACGCACCGATTCGTTGATCGTCAGCGAATCCAGTTGGCCTTGGTCGGCGCTCATACCTGAATCTCCTCGAACTCGAACACCTGGCCGTCCAGCTCTTTCGGATCGACCTTGATCAGCGACCTGCCGCCAACCGCCTCGGACGACTCGACCCACTCGAAGGCGGTGCCACGCGCGCGCAGGTCTTCGGCCTTGGCAGAAAGGTCGTTGACGCCGATGCGGATGTAATACGGGCCCGGCCCCCAGTTGTTCAGGTAATGGCCAGCATCAGTATTCCAATAGGTAGCCTCAATCACATCGAGGGTCGCGCTGTTGGCTACCGTGAAGCCCATGCGCGCACGCCGATAGCCTTCTTCGCGCAGGTGCTCCACCGGGCCATTGGGCTCCCAGTCGAGGTTGGCGGAAACCTGGCGCAAAGTCTCGTCCAAGTCACGCACCAGGAAGCCGCGGGCAGTCACCCGAACCATGCCGCCCGGCGCCAGGTCGCGGGGCTGGGCCGGCGGCAGGGCGTAGGTTTCCGGCGGCATCTGCAACGGCTCGGTCTCCATGATCTCGATGCACAGGCCTCCGTCGACCGAGGGCTGGTAGTAGGGCTTCTCCGGCGTGGCGCCGAGCCACAGGCGGTCGAACGGCATCTCCGGGGTGCGCTGCGCCATGCGGAACGGCAGGCGGCGGCGCATCAATTTGTCCACCAGCACGGCGAACTTCTCGCGATGCAGGGCAAGAACGATGGAGTGGGTGATCATCGGCCGGTGGTGGCCCTGGTAGTCCTTGAGGCTCTCCAGGAAATCGTGGAACAGCGGGTCGCCGGGATTCGGCTTGTCGAGGTGCCACTGCGGCTCGATACGGGTCGGCGCCACCGCCAGGGATTTGTGCACGCGCAGGAAGTGCGCGATGTAAGGATGGTTGTCGAACGCCTGGCGCCAGCGCTCGTGCTTGTAGACACCGAGCTTGTCCACCAGTTTCTCCGTCATCCCGTCGGGATCCGGAACCATCATGTCAGCACTCATCAACAACTCGAACATGGGACTTACCTCCAATCGCCGGCCATGGCACGGGGCGGCCCGCCGCAGCGGCCGTCCCCATCACCTGCGCCTCGCTTCAATTAATGTGCGGCAATCGCCTGGACATTTGCTTTTTCGGCCTGCTCCGGCACCTCCAGCTCCTCATCGCCGTATTCCATCTCGGGCGATTCGGTACTGGTCTTGGAGCGGAGCAGGAAATGGGACAGTGCGGGAATGAGCACCAGCGCTCCGAGCATGTTCCAGAGGAACATGAAGGTCAGCAGGATGCCCATGTCGGCCTGGAACTTGATGGGCGACCAGGCCCAGGTGATCACACCCGCGGCCATGGTCAGGCCGATCAGCGCCACCACCCGGCCGGTGAAGTCGAGCGAGCGGCGGTAGGCCACCGCCAGGCTGCCGCCACGCTGCTGCACGGCCAGTTGCACGCTGAGCAGATACAGGGCGTAGTCGACCCCAACCCCGACCCCGACCGCGATCACCGGCAGGGTGGCTACCTTCAGGCCAATGCCCAGCCAGACCATCAGCGCCTTGCAGATGATAGTGGTCATGACCAGCGGAATCAGCGCCACCAGGGTGGCCCGCCAGCTGCGGAAGGTCAGCAGGCAGAGCAGCGCCGTGGCGCCATACACTGCCAGGTACATGGTGACGATGCCCTTCTCCACCTCGATATTGGTGGCGGCCTCGATCCCGGCGCTGCCGGCGGCGAGCAGGAACTCCACCGGCTGCTCGCCGTCGCTGATATTGTGCTCACGGGCGAAATCCTCGGCGACATGCAGCACACGGCTGAGCGTGTCGGCCTTGTGATCGGCCAGGTAGGCGACCAGTGGTGTGACCGAGCAGTTCTGGTTGGTGATGCCGGGCGAGGAAATCATCGCCGCGTCGACCGACGAATTGGTGATCGCCTGGTCACGGCTGATGGTCAGCCATTTACCGCTGCCCTCGGCCATGCCGGCGGTGAAGAAGCGCACGGTCTCGGCCAGCGAATTGGTGGTCTGCACACCTTCGGTCTGGCGTAGCCGCCAGGCCAACTGGTCCATGACCTGCAGCGGCTGGTAGAGGCGGCAACCGTCGTCGTTGGTCTTCATGATCACCACGAACTGGTCGCTGGACAGCCCATAGTTGGCGGTGATGAAGGCGTTGTCGCGGTTATAGCGCGAATCGGGGCGCAGCTCCGGAGCGCCGGGGTCGAGGTCGCCAATCTTGAGATCAAGCATGACCACGCTGCAAAAGGCGGTAACGAGTACCGACAGGGCAATTACCGCGATCGCCCAGGGGCGCTCGGTGAAGCGGTCGAGGCCGTGCCAGACGCGACCAAGGAAACCACGATTCTGCTCGCCGGCGCGGTCCTTCTCGATGGCGATGAGCGCGGCCTTCTTGCTCACCCCGATATAGGACAGCGCCACCGGGATCAGCAACAGCTTGGTGAAAATCAGCACGGCCACACCGATGCTGGTGGTCAGGGCCAGGTCACGGATCACCGGGATGTCGATGATCACCAGCACGGCGAAGCCGACGATGTTGCACAGCAGCGCGGTCAGTCCGGTAAGGAACAGGCGGCGGAAGGTATAGCGCGCGGCAACGTACTTGTGCGTACCGCGGCCGATGTCCTGGAGAATGCCGTTCATCTTTTGCGTACCGTGGGATACCCCGATGGCGAAGATCAGGAACGGCACCAGAATCGAATAGGGATCGAGTTCGTAGCCGAGCAGCTCCATCAGGCCGAGCAGCCAGACTACGCCGGCCACGGCGATACCGACCAATAGCAGGGTGCTGCGCAGACAGCGGGTGTAGAAGTAGACGAACAGTGCGGCAATCACCACCGAGGCACCGAAGAACAGCATCACAGCGTAGAGACCATCGATCAGATCACCAACCAGCTTGCTGAAACCAACAATGTGGATGCCGACTCTGTCGCTCTCCATCGATCGCAGTTGTTCTTCCAACTGCCGGGAGAAGTCGCCGTAGCTCAGCGGCTCGCCGGTCTGCGGGTTGGTGTCGAGCAAAGGCGCGACGATCATGCTCGAGCGGGCGTCGTTGGCCACCAGGCTGCCGACGATGCCGGCACGGGCGATGTTATGGCGCAGGGTATCGATCGAAGCCTCGCTGCCGTCATAGTCGGCGGGCATCACCGCGCCGCCGTCGATGCCCTCCTCGGTCACCTCCTTCCAGCGCACGATCGGCATCCACAGCGATCTCATCCAGGAGCGATCAACACCGGGGATCAGGTAGAGCTTATCGTTCACCTCCTGCAGCGCCTGCAGGTACTCCGGCTCATAGATATCGCCCTGCTTGTTCGAAACCACCACACGGATGCTGTTGCCCAGCCCCGGCAGTTGATCCTTATAAGCCAGGTAGTTCTTGATGTACGGGCTGGAGCTCGGGATCATCCGCTCGAAACTGGCGTTCACCTCCAGGCGGGAAGCGAAGAAACCCAGGATCAATGTGGCAAGCAGACAGGCAACCACCACCAGCGCACGGTTATTGAAGATCATCCGCTCGAAGAGCCCGCCGGATGACATGTCGAAGTCCCTCAGGTCGGGGACCACCGGCATGCCGCTGTTATATTTCTGCTCTACCATTTCTTCGCTCTCTTTCTAGGGGCCAACTGGCGGACTCAGTCCGCCTTGGCTATCTCGACAAGTCGAGCGCCGGAGAAACGCGCCATGACCAGCCGGCCTGTACCGGAATAACTGGCCGCGTAGACCTCACCGCCCTGTACGGACTGCAAGGGAGTGACCACCAGGCTGTCGGAATCAAGCACCAGCATCCGCCCGTCCTGGCCAACCACGATCAATTGGCGATTACGCTCCACGATGCCCACCAGGCTGGAGCCCAGCCCCGTCTCGATCTTCTGCCAGTGCTGGCCGTCGTCGCGACTGGCAAACAGGTTTCCGCGCAGGCCATACGCCAACAGCAGGCCGCCATACGCCCGTACGCCGAACAGGGTGCCGCCATAACCGCTGTCCAATGCGACGAAACGCTGCGCGTGAGGTTCCAGGCGCATCAGCAAGCCCTGCTCACCGCTCGCATAGAACACGCCATTGCGTTCAGCCAGCCCGTACAGATGCATGCGCCGTTCATTGGGCGTGCGCTCTACCCAAGGCTCCCATGTCGCGCCGTAATCGCGGCTGCGCAGGATCATGCCGAAGGCGCCGACCACGAAACCATTGCCTCTGCTGTCGAACAGCACATCGAGGAAGGGGGACGCCAGCACATCGGGTGTCGCCGACGTGGCCATCGCCATGTCGATCTCGCGCAGCATCGCGTCGGCGGCAGGATCTCCAGACTTGGCGAGCCGCCCGTACCAATCGCGTAACAGAGTCAGCAGGCGACGGCCATCGAGCTGGACCTGCCAGCTGTTTCCTCCATCACGAGTGTGCAACAGCACGGAATCATGACCGGCAATCCAGCCATGGCGGGCATCGCTGAAACGTACCGAGACCAGGTCGCCGGATATCGGGCTCGGGACCTGCTTCCAGGTCTTCCCGCCATCTTCGGAGCGCTGTATCAGTCCGCGCAGACCTACGCCCAACAGGGCTTCGCCGGTGTACGTCACGTCGACCAGGGGGGCCTGGACCTGCTTTTCCATCAGCATGGCGGGTTCGCGCAGCGGGTCGCCGCCCACTGCAGCCACGCAAGCAAAAGAACTCAGCAGCAAAGGCAGCATGGCCATGCCAAGCAGTCGTCGACAGCCAGCCGTAAAAACTGGTGCTGCAAGGCCGGGGCTAGTCATTGTTATTGTCCTCAACCAGGATTTGCAGGGTGAACACATGCGTGCCCACCTGCATTCTTATAATTCCTGCCCACCTGCAATCGTGCAGGTGGGCAAGGCCGAACAGGGTCAGCGCTGGGTGACCCTCGACACAATGGCCTCGGGGTTCATCTCACGTTCAGTGAACGGTTTGTCGAAGAACCAGTAGCCACCTTTCAACGCATCGTTGAGCAGGGCGTAGTTGCCCTTGTTGAAGTCGTAGGTGAAGTTCTTCACGTTATAGGGGATGGTTTTGTCATATATCTGCACGCCACTGAGGAAGATCGCGCGGTACAACGCACCGCTCTTGTCCCAGGCGTCGTACAGGCCGATGCCGAAGGTATCCTCGTCGAGGTAGTAGGTACGCTTGCTGTAGACGTGGCGCTGACCGGGCTTGAGCGTGGCCTCCACCACCCAGACACGATGTAGTTCCCAACGCTCGCAAGCCGGATTGGCGTGGTTCTTGAGAAATTGCTCGTCTTGTTTGCAGTCGAAATAGGCCTTGTAGGCGTTATAGGGAATATACATTTCCTTGCGGCCTACCAGCTTGTAGTCGAAACGGGTCTGGGCGCCGGAGAACATCTGCAGTTCGTCGAACAGCGTCACGCCCCCCTGGCTGGCCACCGGGGTATCGAAGGCGAACTCGGGCGCCAGCTTGACCCGGCGCTGCCCCGGGGTGTAGCTGAAGGAGCGGCGAGGCTTGGCCTGTGGGTCGAGGTAGTCGTTGAGCACGATGACCTCGCCGGAACGGCGCGCGGGGAAGTCGTTGCGCGAGTAGACACGGGCGTACATCTGCGGATCCCGATCCGCCTGGGTGACCTGGTAGTACGGTGTTTCCTCGAAGGTCGCCTGCTCGGCAACTTTGGTCACCTGCCCATTGCTGTCGATTACCCAGCTGTTGGACGACCTAGTGGTGCTGTAGCCAGGGCCGATCTTGTAGCGCAACTGCTGGTTCCACATCACCTCGTTACCGGTCTTCGGGATCGGGAACGGCAGGCCGCCGCGGCAGTCGGGACTTACCGCCAGCCCGTCCTTTTCGATCTTGCAGGTAGTGGCATTACGGATGGTGGCGTCGACCACCTCCTGCGGATAGGCAGTGGTACGGTGGCTCGGATAGATGTCCATGTACCAGGTATCCGGGTTCTTGCGCAGCAGCTCCTTCTGGCCCTCACTCAACTGATCGGCATACTGCTCGGCATTCGCCGCGGTGATACGGAACAGCGGCTTTTCATCCTTGAAGGGATCGACCCAGAAGCCGCTGTCCGGCTTGAAGCCGGCCGGAGCCTGGCGCAGGCCACCTTCATAGGCTGGAATAGTACCTTCGGCGTTTCCTGCCTGGATCGCTCCCCAGGGAGTGAGGGACTTGCCCAGTTCGGCGGCCTCTTCCGAGGTGACGGCAGCGAAGGCGCACGCGGACAGCCCTGTCAGGGCGAGACTCAAAGCGAGTTGGAGTTTCATAACCAGTCTCCGTTATTGGACTTATTAAAAGGAGGTCTTGTAAGTGAAGGTCAACCAGGCACGATCGGTACCACCCACGTTGCCGTTACCGTCGACCTGCCGCTGACCATGGGCATTGAGCGTATTTTTCTCCTGGGCCGAAAGGTCGGCGTAGCGCAGGGTGAACTCATGCTCCTCGCGGTAGGTCATCGTGGCACCGACCGACCAGGACAGCGCACCTTCACTACCGCCCGCGGAAGTAGCAGCATTGCCTTTCAGGCCGTAGTTGACGGTCAGTGGCACCTTCAGGCTCCAGGACGGAAGGATCTGCGCGTACTCCGGGGTATAGTTCACCGCAACGGCGTAGTAGTCCTTGGTCGAGCAACCATCGGACTTGTTGCCCCGACCATTGTTTGCAGGGCCCTGCAGATCATTACAGGTATAGCCTTCCCCCTTGAACAGCTCCTTGTGCTCCGTCACCTTCTGCAAGCGGCTGTAGGCGAATTCGGCAACCAGGGTGGCGTTGTTGGCGATAAAGTTGCGCGGCATACCGTAGACGGCGTTGGCCACGAAGTGCAGGGTGTCGCCGCGTGCGCCGTTGTCATCCACCAGGCTGATGCCAGTGGAGTTGAGCGCGCCGTCCTTGCGGTAGGACAGCTCGGCACCGACCGCTGCCGAACCGATGGCACGCGAGGCGCTGATGCCATAGAGTCTGACGTCACGCGGGTAGACCAGACGGTACGTCCCCGCCGCAATATCGGTTTGCGGTGCGCCCCACGCCTGATAGTCGTCGAACTGGCGGTAATAGGCGCCAAAGGTGGTTTCGATCGGCTCGGCGTTGTACTTGAGCATCACCCCCCAGTTCTCACCATCGCGACCGCGTTTGGAGGTCGCGTGCTGCAGATTGAAACCCGGGGCCGCGGCCATCTGGTGGGTGCCTTCGAAAAAGAAGTCCGCCGCACCGAAGTATGTGCCGCCATATGGGAGGCGGGTATTGTCCCATTCGTAGAAATACTGCCCGGCCACCGACAGGTTGTCCGACACCTGAGCCTTGGCAGATATCTGGCCTATAGGCAGGAACACTTCCTTGGTTTCGATGCCAGGGCTGGTCACCGCCTTCATGCCGTCGGCAGGAGCCTGCGAGTAGGAAACCGCATGCGCACCGAACAACAGCCCCTCCCCCCAATAGTTGGCATGCCGACCGACCTTCAGGTTGACCGGGGTCTGTCCGATGCTGAAGTTGGTCCAGATGAAAGCATCGAGGATTTCGCCCGAAGGGCCATGGACGTAACGCTTGGCCTCGGAACTGTAGCGTCCGTTCCTGTAGCTGCCCGCATAACCCGGCACACTGGTTTTCACGTCGGTATCACGATAGGCGTGGTCATACCAGGCTGCGGCACTGACCCGTGCGCCGAAATCATTGCGGTAGGACAGGTCGATCTCACTGAGCAGATCAAGGCGGTTGGTAACGATGTCACCCTTGTCGAACTTGCCGTTGGACTCGTCATAGTTCGGGTTGTTCATGATCTTGGAGTCCTGCTCTTCCATGCGGACGCCAAGGTTGTATCTCACGGTGTTGTCCCAGCGCAGGTTGATATCCGGGTTGCCCACGTCGAACGACATCGCCGTCGCCCCGCCAGCAGCACCCATGATGGCCAACGCCAGAGCGCTGAGCGAGACTGCTTTCCCGCCAAACTTCTTGATCGCTTTCATCTCGGATCCTTTTATTTTTGTTTTCAGTAACTTAGGAGGATGAACAAACCCTAGCCCAGCATATTTTCCTAGAGTTTTCGGCGCTTTATTGCACAGCAACGAGAAAACCGTTCCACCTTCCTGCGAACACCCTAGCCGATAATGTTTTAAAATTCCACATGCAGATTGTGATTCTGCATACAGAATATAGCAACGCATCGGCCATTACTCGGACTTTCCTCACCAAGCGATCCTGCGCCCCGAATACCAGAGGAAGATCCACCCGCTTCGCTCATGACGGCAAAGCAGGCCCCATGAAAATGAACACAACTACAAAAAATGATCAATATCTGCTTTTAAAAATATCGCTCGCTGGGATTAAATGGCGCTAGTTCAGCTGTGCCTACCCTGGCCGGCATCGCGCATCCACGCGTGTGGCCGGCCTCACCCCGAGGAGAATCCATGAACATCGATCTCAGTGGTAAACGCGTGATCGTCACCGGTGCATCACGCGGTATCGGCCGGGCGATTGCCCTGGCATTCGCGGCCGAAGGCGCGCGGGTAGCCATCTGCGCCCGTAGCGAAGAGGCCGTGGTCACGACCGGTCGGGAACTGGAAACAACCGCCCAGGCAGTCATCGCCCGTGCCGTCGATGTCACCGACACCGAGGGAGTAAAGGCCTTTGTCGCCGAAGTCGCCGCGCGCTGGGGAGGCGTGGACGTACTGGTCAACAATGCAGGCCAGGGCAAGGGCGGAAACCTGGACACCCTGACACCGGAAGACATTCTCGAGCATGCCAACATCCTGCAGATGGGCCATTTCCGCTTCGTCCAGGCGGTGGTGCCGCACATGCGTGCGCAGCGTTGGGGCAGGATCATCGAGATCAACGCCCTGGCCGGCACCATTCCCACGCCGGACGGCATTCCCTCGGTGATCAACCGGGCCTCCTGCGTCGCCCTGTCACGTTCGCTGGGCATGTCCCTGGCGAAGGAAAATATCCTGGTCAACAGCCTGAACATGGGTTGGATCGACACCGGGCAATGGGACCGCCACTACAAGGAGATGCCTCCGGGCGTGAGCCGTGAGGAATTCGACGCGATGGTGCTCAAGGTGGTGCCGCTAGGCCGCTTCGGTAAACCCGAGGACATCGCAGGCATGGCCCTGTTCCTGGCCAGCGATTACGCCAGTTTCATCAGCGCAGCCTCCATCGACATCAGCGGTGGCATGGGCGGACAGATCGCCTACTTTCCCACCCTCAAGAGCGACTTCGCCGAAGCCGCCCGCAAGCGCAACGAAAACGCTTGAGAAATACCCCCCAAAACCGCAAGGAGCAGAACGGCATGACCCAGACGATTTACGACATCCCACTCAAAACAATCGATGGAGCCCCCCTGACACTCGACCGCTTCAGGGGCAAGGTGTTGCTGGTAGTGAACGTCGCGTCCAAGTGCGGACTTACCCCGCAATACGAGGGCCTGGAAAAGCTCTATGAAGACAAGCGTGAAGTCGGGCTCGAAGTACTGGGCTTTCCGGCCAACGACTTCAGGGAACAGGAGCCGGGCAGCGACGAGGAAATCAAGGCGTTCTGCAGCCTTAACTACGCCGTGCAGTTCCCCCTGTTCTCGAAGATCGCGGTGACGGGCGCGGACCGTCACCCGCTCTACTGCCTGCTGACCGAGGCGCAACCCCAGACGACCGGCGAAGGACCGATGCGCGAGCGCCTCAAGGGCTACGGCATAGAGCCCGACCCGGCACCGGCGGTGCTGTGGAACTTCGAGAAATTCCTGGTCGGCCGCGACGGCCAGGTGGTCGGTCGTTTCGCCCCGGATGTGGCGGCGGACGATTCCCGCCTGCTCCAGGCCATCGAGGCCGAGCTGGAGAAACGCTAGCGGCCCGGATCAGGCCGAACCACCCTCTCCTGCCCTGCGCGCGCCCTCCCGTAATGGCGGAGGTGGTGGCATATGCCCCAAAGTCTCGCGTGCGGGGTGGGACATCGACCTGCTAGTCCCTCGGTCAGGAGGCGCAGGTCATGATCAGGAACTGCCGGAACGCCTGAGCGGGCTCCGGCAAGGCAGTCTCGGGGCGCCAGATCAGCCCCAGCTCCATCGGCGGAATGGCGTCCGCCAGCGGGCGCGCCTCGATCTTCTTGCCCTCCAGGGACCAGGCGCGGTAGAGCATGTCGGAGAGAATGGTGACGCCGAAACCATGGGCGACCAGGCCGCGCAAGGCCTCCATGGAGGAGGTGCGAAACGCCACGTCCGGTGCCAAGCCACGCGTCTCCCAGTAACGGCTGGTGGATACGCTGCCCTCGTCGACCGTCGCCAGGATATAGGCATGCCTGGCGACATCCTCCAGGCTGATCGAGGTCGCCGCCATCAGCGGATGCTGACTGGCCAGCCAGAGCTGGCGGCGCGAACGGATCAGCACATGGTGCTCGAAACGGGACAGGTCCGGGCTGTTGGAAATGATGGCCAGCCCCAGGTCGAGCCGGCCATCGGCCACCGCGGCCTCGATGCTCTCGCGGTCCATGTCTATCAGGTCGATCTCCACCTGCGGATAGCTACGCTTGAAGCGCGCCAGCAGCGCAGGCAGGAAGTACCCGAGCACCGTGTAGGACGCACCGACCCGGACCACCCCCTGCATCGCGTGGCTGAGGAACAGGGGTTCGCTCAGGGCATCCTGCAGGGTGTCGAGGATATGCCGGGCGTGCTGGGCGAACTTGTGGCCCTCGGCGGTCAGCGCCACGCCATAGGGCAGGCGCTCGAACAGGCTGACGCCCAACGTCTCCTCCAACTGCAGGACCGCCGCGGTGATCGCCGACTGAGAGACATGCACCTTGAGCGCGGCCTGGGAGAACTGACCGGCATCCGCCGCCGCTACGAAGTAGCGGAGCTGTCGCATGGAAATGTCTTTGCCCTTCGCCATCTGCTTTTCTAATACCTGTCTCTCATTTTTATGAATCGCCCTCACCGACACGCTGAGTAAACTCGGGCAGTGACAGGGGCCAGACCGGCTGCACTGCGGTTCCGATCTGCCCGACGGTTTCGCGACCGTTCGAATTTCAGCGCCAAAAACAAGAATTGCTGAAGGTTGAAAATGAACGCGATCAGCTACAAGGAATACGAATCCGAACATAGCGGCGATTTCTGGACCGAAGCCTCGCTACGCAAGCAGGGTTTCGACATTCGCCTGGAACACGCCCACTGGTCCAGCGCGGGCACGGCACTGATCAAGCTCCAGAAGAATTGCCTGGTACGCATGCTGCTGACGCCATCCGGCCTCGCCTACAACGGCACCGCACACAATTTCGGCAGTTTCGACGGCCATGCCGCGCACCGTTTCAAGCCACTTGGCCAGCTTCTGTTCATTCCTCATGGTACCGAATTCCATCTCAAGCATGGCGCCTATCAGCAGAAGTCGCTGATCTGCATGTTCGACCCGACAGACCTGGGCGCGCTGGCCGCCTTCCACTGGGACTGGAACAGCCGCGCCTGCGAGGAAATGCTCAACCTGCAGAGCCTCTACCTGCAAGCTACCCTGCAACGCCTGGCGGAAGAGATCGCCGCCCCCGGCTTCGCCAGCGAACTGCACATCGAATGCCTGCTGACCAGCATCGCCCTGGAGCTGCACCGGGAGTTTCTCCGCGACCGCGGCGGCGAGGAAGACGGCAAACTCAGCCCCGGCCAACTCCGACTGCTACGGGACATGCTGGAGGCCGGCCCGGATGAGGACACCTCCCTGCGATGCCTGGCGGCGGCCTGTTCCTTGCCGGCCAGACAACTGTCGACCCGCTTCAAGAACAC
This sequence comes from Pseudomonas sp. PS1(2021), assembly GCF_020405165.1. Lineage (NCBI taxonomy): Bacteria > Pseudomonadati > Pseudomonadota > Gammaproteobacteria > Pseudomonadales > Pseudomonadaceae > Pseudomonas > Pseudomonas sp. PS1(2021). The sequence continues at coordinate 3,983,745 of NZ_CP084484.1, forward strand.
CACCGGCAAGACCCTGCGCCGCTATGCGGCGGAAATCCGGGTCAGGAAGGCCATGGCGCTACTCACCGATCCACGCTTGTTGATCAAGCAGGTCGCCTATGGCGCGGGCTTCCAGAATGCCGCGGCTTTTACCGCGGCTTTTCGCAAGGAAGTGGGACTGACGCCAGAGGAGTTCCGCCGGCAGCGCAGCCGCTGAAGTCGCACAAGTTAGCAGGTCGAAAACAACCTTTATGGAAGTGGCGATCCGTTGCGACCACAATAAGTACATGGCAGCTTCGCGGCTGAGACCACTCCCACAGGCTCATGGCGCTCGGGCCACGGCATGGATCAGCGCTTTATGCTGGCCGTAATCTTCGCGTGCGGACCGGCCATTTGGGTAGCCCAGGCCTCAGCCGCCTGATCCAGGGTGTAGTCGAGATAGTCGACCTGGATTTCCTGCTCCTTGGCGATTTTCAGCAGACGTCGCCAGATCTGCTCGCGTTCGGCCGGTGGGCGCTGGCCGGTGCCGATGCAGGACAGCGAGCGGAACAGCAGGTCGGCGATGTCCAGGTTGACCTGCCGCCCCGCCCCGGTGCCGATGGTCATGATCCGCGCGCCCCAGTTGGTGGCCTTCAGCGCGGTGAGCATCGGCTGGCCACAGACCAGGTCGAGGACCACGTCGAAGCCGCCGTCGGCGGCGTCCTTCAATGCGGCCACATCATCGGCGCCACCCAGGGTCACCACCTCGTCGGCTATGCCGCGCGACTTCAGGCCCAGCAACGCTGGGGCCGAACGCGCCGCGCCCACCACCTTGCCGGCGCCCATGTTGCGCGCCAGTTGCAGGGCGATCTGGCCGAGGGTGCCGGTAGCGCCGAGGATCAGCACCTTCTCGCCTTTCTGGATCGCGGCCTTCTCCAGCGGCACTATGGCTCCGGTGGCAGCGATACCCATGCTGATGGCGGTCTTGTCGTCCACCTCGTCCGGCACCTCCCACACCTCGGCGGCGGGCACCAGGGTGCGCTCGGCCCAGGCGCCGAACGGCGCCACCGAGCGTTCGCCGAAGTACACGCGCCGGCCATCAGTCGCACGGCCTACACCCTCGCCACGAATCACGCAGGGATACTCCACACCCAGGCGATAGGCACCGAGCACATCCCAGCCACCGAGGCCGGCAGTGTCGACGTCGATCAGTACCGCACCGTCCTGCGGCTCTGGCTCACGGAAATCACCCACCACCGGCGGGGCGTTGCGTTCGGAAATGATGGCAGCACGCATGACAACCTCCTTCTCTATCTTGTTGTTCAGGGATGGAACAAAGTTGAACACATTATTAAAATTTGTCCAGATATTTAACGAACAGGCTCATTGCGCCGGCAACGCTTCGCGTTTGAACACCGGGTAGCCACCCAGGGTCAGCAGCAGCAAGGGGCCTACCACGAAGCAGGCGAAACAGAAACCGAGCATGGCCGTGTAGCTGCCGGTGTCCCTGAGCAAGGCACCGAACAACAGCGGCGATGCGGCCGCACCGGCGGTGATCAGCCCCAGATGCACGCCGAACAGCCGGCCGTAATCGCGCATGCCGAAGTAGCGGGCGATAAGGAAAGCGGCAATATCGAACTCGGCACCGGCACCGATGCCCACCAGCAAGGTGGCAAGGATGAACAGCAGCAGGTTGGCTTCGGTGTAGGCGAAAATCAGGCAGGCGAAGGCAGGCAGCAGCAAGGCCAGGGCGGCAACGCCCGGTGCCCACAGGCGGTCGATCAGGTAACCCACCACCAGCCGGCCAAGGATCAGCGAAATACCGAAACTGCTGAACACCTGGCTGGCCTGGGATGCGCTCAGGCCGCGATCCTGCAACAACGGCACGATATTGGTGACCATACCGACCACGCAGGCCACCACCAGAGTCATGGACAGGTTGCAGATCCAGAAGCGCCAGGAACCCAGGGCGTCGCGCAGCAGGATGCCGGGGCGACGCACCGCCTCCGCCATCGGCGCCTGCGCGCGGGCGTCGCCAACCGCCACCACCGGTACCAGCCAGCGCAACGCCAGTGGCAGGGCCAGCAGCACTGGCAACAGGCCGAGGGCAATGAAACCGGCCTGCCAGTTCCAGCGGCCAATGGCCCAACTGGTGATCAGCGGCAGCATGATCGCCGCCAGCCCGGAACCGCTGAGAATGATCGCCAGGGCGAAGCCGCGGTTCTCCTCGAACCACAGGTTGACCAGGTGCGACCAGGTGATCTGCAGGGTCCCGACACCGGCCAGGGGCACCAGGAAGAAACCCAGGTAGAGCATCCAGATCGAGCCGCCGATGCGCGCCAGCATGAACAGGCTCAGGCTCAGCACGACCAGCGACACCAGGGTGACGGCGCGCAGGCCGTAGCGCAGGTTGAGCCAGCCGGCCAGTTGCGCGGCGACTATGGTGCCCAGGGACAGTGCGGTGATCGCCGCCTGCAGGTCGCTGCGCGCCCAGCCCATGGCCTGCTCCAGCGGGATGACCATGGAACTGAAGCTGTACAGCAGCAGCGAACTGGAACTGGTGGCCACGCCGACGATGGCCAGCACCAGCACATGCCAGCCGCGCTTGAACTCCCGATTGTCGAAATGCCTCATGTGCAAACCTCCATGCTGTCAGTCCGCGCCGATGAAGAGCGCCGCCTCAGCGCTCTTGTCGAGGGTGTGCGTACGCCGCGCGCTACCCGGCCGGCGCTGCGGCTCGTCACCCTCCAGGTCGTCGGGATGAACCAGGGTCGGCCCGTTAGGCAGCTCGCGCAGGGCCAGGGCGACGATGTCCTCGGCCTGGGGCAGCGGCATGCTCGAGGCGTCGGGGATGTTCAGCCGGAGCATCGCCTCGCGCATGGTCGGGGTATCCACGGTGCCGATCAGCAGGTTCAGGACATCCACGCCACGTTCCCGCCACTCGGCCCACAGCGACTCGCCGAGGTTCAGCGCGAATGCCTTGCTGGCGCTGTACATGGCCAGCTTGCGGATACCGCCCAGGGCAGCCTGCGAGCCGACCAGGATCACCCCGCCACGGCCACGGGACAGCATCCGCCCACCAAAGACGTGGCAGCACGCCATTGGCGTAGACGCGTTGAGGCGCAGCAGCGAGTCCCACTTGTCCAGCGTGGTGGCGAGGAAGCGCGTGATGAACGGGTCACCGCCGGCGTTGTAGACCAGCAGACCGATCTCGCGCTGCGCCACGGCGGCGCACAGGCGGTCCGCGGCATCCGCCCGAGACAGGTCCTGGCTGACCACCAGCACCTCGACGCCATGCTCCGCTATCAGTTCCCTGCGCAGCGTTTCCAGGGCCTCCTGGCGCCGCGCAACCAGCACGCAGTTCAGACCGAGTGCCGCCAATTGCCGGGCGAATGCCGCGCCTACCCCGTGCGATGCCCCGGCGATCAATGCCCAGGGCCCGTATTGCCGTTTGAACGCCAGCGTATCGCCGGCGCGTGTTTGTGCGTGCGACATGTGTCTAGCTCCTCTGTTCGCAGAATGGGACCTCAGCGTGCCTCGATGGCAGGCAGGTCGATATGGCTGGCCGAAGCACCAATGGCCGTGCCGCCAAACACCTGCACGCGCCGTTCGACCTGGGCCATGAACAGGCGCAGCAGGCGCTCGTCGTACTCGGCCCCGGCTTCCCGCACGAATGCCTCGAGGGCGACGTCGATCTGTGCGGGATCCTCGAAGCGCCGTCCCAGCAGTGCCTCGGCGTCCTCCCGTTCCAGGCGCCGCAGTTCCACCTCCATGGCATCAGCGCGACCCAGGTACTCGACCAGCTTGAGCGCGGCGGTACGCCGGGAGGCCTGGAAGTCGTCGCCCACCTCGATCTGCCCGACCGCGTCGACGAGCATCGTCAGCAACTGGGCATTGGCGCCCGCCTCGACGAGTGTCAGTGACGGCGCCTCTATGGCAATGCCCATCGCCTCGGCCAGGGCGTGCACGACGACACGACGCAGGGCCAGGTCGAACTCGATGTAGGTGTCGTGCGGGTCGCCGGGCTGCGGCGTGGCAACGGTAGCGGAAAACTGCATGGTGCTGACGGTGGAAAACAGCACCGTGTGGTAGCGCACCACATCCGCATCGGCTGCCTCGCCGCTGACCTCCTGGTAATAGCGGTACAGTTCACTGAAGGTCTCGCCCAGCGGCTCGTAGTTGTCGCGCATGCGCGCCGAGGCCAGGTCCGCCAGCGGGTCGCCAATCATGGCGAATTCGAAATCGTAGAGGGCATTGACCCGACCGTTCTCGAACAGGTACTGGCCAGAGTCGTACTGCACGAACGCCGCCCGGGTACGATGCCGGGGCACGTTGCGGCGCAGCCAGCCGAGGGCGAACTCGACCAGCGGCTGGGCTCGGCTCTTGTTGCGCAGGTACAAGGGGTAATAGGCGTCCAGCCCGGCCAGGCTGATCTCGTCGGCGCCCTGCGGTAAGCGGACGCCCTTGGCCACGAAGGGCTCCAGCGGCAGTCGGTGCATGGCAGCCATGGCGCGCACGTACTGGCGGGCCAGATCACGGCGTTGCTCGTCGTTGGCCGCGGCGCCGAGGTCGCGCGTCCCGGCGACCCGCTCCATGATGATGGCCTGCGGGTCCTCGCAGAAGCCATGGATATGCGGCACGGGAATGCCCTGGGCGCCGAGCAGCATGAGGATTTCCGCCTCCCGCCGCAGCTCCGGGAAGGGACTGACGTCGCCACCGCGCTCACCACGAATATGCAGGCGCAGGCGCTCGCCACCACGGCGCACGTCCAGGTTCCAGGCCGGGCGCCATCGCGGCAGACGATCCATGGAGATGACCCGCCCCCCAACGAGCTGTTCGACGAAGCGCCGCAGCTTCTGTTCAATGAGCGCCGCAGCGCTGTCTTGCGTATCTGACGATTGCATGGGTTTCTCCGCAAGGGCTCAGTGCTGCACGGGGGGCAGGCCGGGGCCACCCACCTGGTCGAGGGCCACGCCTTTTTTCCGGGCCAGGTCGGCGGTGTCCAGATACTCGCGCCAGGCCTTGATCAGGCCCTGCTCGTCGAGTTCGTAGACCGCCACCATCGAGTGCGGCATCGGCTTGCCGCTGGACAGCGCGTAGTCGTCGCGCTCGGTCATCACCAGGGTGTCCGAAGACAGCATGTGCCGGATGGTGCAAAGGTTGTGGCTGGTGTAGCGCATCTGCCGCTCGATTTCCCGGCGCAGTGCGACACGCCCGCGAATCACCGGGCCGCCCGGCACCCAGAGTTGCCAGACGGCGTCTTCGGCCAGCATCGACACGAGCTTGTCGACCTGCGGCCGCGACTCGGCGCTGCCGTCGCCCCAGGCGGCGCAGAATTCACGGATGAAGTTTTCCTGTAACAGTCCCATATTCAGCTCCTGATGAAGGGATTCAGAGGTAGGTGCGCACGATCGGCACCATTGGCGTGCCGCAGCTCATGCCGCCATCGACGCGCAGCAGCGCGCCATTGACATAGCGCGACTCGTCCGAAGCCAGGTACAGCGCCATGCCGGCAATGTCCTCCGGTTCGCCGAGACGCGGAACGTTGTGGATGTCCAGGAAGGCCGTCTGCATTGCCGCGTTGGCCCAGCTCACCATCGCCGGGGTACGGATCACCCCTGGCAGGATGGCGTTGCAGCGCACCCCGCGTTTGCCGAAGGTCGCGGCAATGCTCTGCACATACCAGTTCAAGGCCGCCTTAGAGGCGCCGTAGCTGAACTGCGCGACCTCGCCGGCGATCGAGCTGGTCGACGAGGTGAAGATGATCGAGCCCTCTCCCCGCTCAAGCATGTGCGGCAGGGCGTGCTTGCAGGCCAGCACGCCACCGAGCACGTTGACCCGCATGTTGCGGTGGAACAGTTCCTCGTTGAACGCGAGGAAATCCACGTCGCGCACGGTTGCCGGATTCTTGTTGACGGCGTTGTTGAACAGAACGTCGATCTGCCCGAACGCGTGCAGCGTGTCAGCGACCATGCGCCGCAAGTCATCTTCCACGCCGACGTCGACCCGCAGCGCGATGGCGCTGCCGCCGGCCTCGGCGATCTCCTGGGCGACCGCCAGGGCCGCCGCTTCCTGCAGGTCGGTCACTACCACCCGGGCACCCTGCGCGGCGAACAGCAGGGCCGAGGCCCGGCCGATTCCGCTACCGGCACCGGTGAGTACGGCGACCTTTGCTTCGAGACGCTGCATCATGCTCTCCTCAGCGGGTCTGCCCGCCGGCAATGGTCTGTGGATTGGCTTCGCGCTCGGCGACCGGGGCGACGCGATAGCGGCTCGGACCGTTGCCGAACATGCCGTACTGGTCGCGGGTGAAGTCGTACAGCGAGTAGGCATCCTGCTGCGGGTTGTTCGGTGTGCCGTAGGCCTGGATGTTGTACTGCGCGCCGGCGCGGAACATTTCCCCGGCGTCGTCCCAGGCGTCATACAGCGCGGCGCCAAAGGTGTCCTCGTCGATGTAGTAGCGCCGCGTCTTCTGCGCGTGGCGCATGCCTTCCTTGCGCGTGGCCTCGACCACCCAGACGCGGTGCAGCTCCCAGCGCTCGCAAGCCGGGTTGATGTGCCTGGCCATCAGCTTGGTGTCCATGTCGCAGCCCCATTTCAGCTTGTAGTTGCTGTAGGGAATGAACATTTCCTGGCGGCCCAGCAGCTTCCAGTCGAAGCGGTCCATCTTTCCGGAAAAGAGGAAGATCTCGTCATAGAAGGCCACTCCGCCGAACGCCGAATTGGGTGTGTCGTAGGCAAACTCCGGGGCCTTGCGCACGCGGCGTTGGCCGGTGGAGTAGCTCCAGGCATAACGCGCGTTCGCCACCGGATCGAGGTAGTCCCAATAGCCGGACGCCTGCCCGGCGGTGCGCGCCGGCGCGACGATGCGCGACCAGATGCGCTGGGCGATCTTCGCATCGCGCCCGGGCACATCGAGCTGGTAGAACGGCTTCTCGCCCGTGGAGCGATTGGTATTGGTCAGGGTCGGGCGGCCCTGGTTGACCACATAGGCACTGTGATTCCAGTCCCAGCCGTTCACGCCCTGATAGTTAAGGATGTAATTCCACATCACCTGCTGGCCGTCCTGCGGCAGCGGGAACGGCAGGCCACCGCGACAGGCCTCGGCAATGGAGAGGCCATCGTTGAACGACCTGCACTCAGGATCGTTGGCGTTGCGCTGGGTCGCGGCGAGAAACGCCTCGGGGAAGGCCGCGGTGCGGTGGGTCGGGTAGATATCCATGAAGTAGGTGTCGGGATTCTGCTTGAGCAGCCGCATCTGCCCGGCGGACAACTGGTCTGCGTACTGGTCGGCATTGATTGCGGTGATACGCAGTCGAGGCTGCTCCCCGTCGAACGGATTGGGCCAGCTGCCATCGCCAGGTTGCAGGCTGGCCGGTACCTTGAGCCCCCCTTCGTAGGGAGGAATGGTGCCCTCCGCGTTGCCGGCGGCGATGGCGCCGAAGCGCGTCAGCTTGCCGCCGAGATCGTTGGGCGAATAGCTGTCGTCACCCAGCGCCGAGCCGGCCAGAGCGATGGCGAGCAGGCCCATCGTGTAGATGTTCGGTTGCATGGAAACCTCCACTCATAGTCTTGGGAAACGCCGGACAGGACGCGACCTCGTCGCGCACGCGATGTCATGGCGTTGCGCCGGCCGCGCGGCCGGCGGCGGATCAGAACGCGGTGCTCAGGGTCAGCGAGATCCAGTTGCGGTCGGACAGGCCGATATCGCCGGAGCCACCGACCACGGTCTTGCCCACACCGGGGATGTCTGCGTACTTACGTGGGCTGCCGTAGCCGATATAGGCCAGGGTCACGTCGTAGCGCTCGTCCAGCGTGCCCTTGACACCGATCTTGTAGCTGTACTTGCCCTCGCTGCCGCCGCCGGTGGCGGCATTGCCCGATACGCCATAGTCGAAGCTCATCGGCGCGGAAATGTTCCAGCCGGGGAAGACGCCAAGCCACTGTGGCGCGAAGCTGAAGGCGACGCCCAGGTAGTCGCGCGTGGCGCACCCCCAGGCCTTGTCCTGGCCCGCCGGGCAGCCAGCGTAACCCTCGCCCTTGAAGAGGTCCTTGTGATCGGTTACACGCTGCACGCGGCTGTAGGCCATCTCGGCGATGAAATTGCCGGTGTCGAAGTAGGCCGTACGCGGTAGCAGCCATAGACCGTTGACCACCAGGTGCCAGGTGTCGCCTCGCGCCCCCTGGTTGTCCTGCGCGCTGAAATTGCTCGAAATCAGCGAGGCGTTGCGCCGGTAGGACAGATCCACCCCTAGCGAGCCGCCCCCAGTAGCGGTCCGGCCGACCAGCTCAGCCCGTAGAGCTTGACGTTCTCGGCATAGACGTAGCGGGCAAAGCTGCTACCGACCTGCAGGCCCCAGGGGTTGTAGTCATCGAATTCACGGTAGTAGGCGCTGATATCCGAATGCAGGAAATCGAGGCTGTAGGTCCCCATCACCCCCCAGTTGCCACGGTCGCCCGGGGTCAGCGGGTCGATCAGGGGGCGTGTGAAACCGGGCGCGATCGGCAGTTGGTTCGGCCCTTCCAGGGCCACGTCGGCCGAGGCCAGGTAGGTGCCGCCTTCCGGCGCACGGGTGGTGTCCCACTCGAAGAAATACTGGGCGGCGAGAGACAACCTGTCGGTAACCTGGGCCTGGGCCGAAAGCTGGGTCAGCGGCAGGAATATCTCGCGGGTTTCGGTACCGGGGTTGCTCACCGCCTTGCGCCCATCGAGCGGGGCCTGCGAGTAGGAAACGGCGTGGCCGGCAATCAGCAAGCCGCTCCCCCAGTAGACGGTATGTCGGCCGGCGCGCAGGCTGACCGGCACATCGCCGAGATTGAGACGGGTGAAGGCGAAGGCGTCCAGCAGTTCTCCGCTGGGTCCCCGGTGGTAGCGCTTGGTGAAGCCGGAGTAGTCACCACCCCGGTAGCTCGGCGTGCTCGGCCCCGGAAAAGCCCCGGGATAGTAGACATTGCCCTGGGCGGTCTTCACCTCGCCATCCGTGTAGGCCTGGTCGTACCAGGCAGCGGCGCTGACACGGAAGCCGTGGTACTGCTGGTAGGCCAGCTCGAACTCGCTCATCAGGTCGAGGCGGTTGGTCACCACGTCACCACGGTCGAACCTGGAGTCGGACTCGTCATAGGTGGCGTTGTTGGCCAGCGCGCGCTCCCGGCCCTCGGCGCGGAAACCCAGGTTGTAACGCAGCGTGTTGTCCCAGCGCAGGCTCAGGTCCGGGTTGGCGGTCTCGAACTCCTTCGCCTGGAGCAGGCCGCCACAGGACAGGACCGCCACCACGCCAATCGCCAGATGGCTACCGATCAGGTTGGCACTCGACATCAGAAATCTCCGTATCACTCATTGTTGTTTTTCCGCCATCGGGGGCGGCGCTCTCGACTGGAGCGCAACACGAGTAAACGGGAGCCGAGGGATGCAGACAACGAATCGGACTATTGCCGAAATGCAAAAGGCTATCGTCGAAATGCACGGGCAATCCGCACCAGGTATTTGATTATCAAATACCTGAAACATATTTTTATTGCTTCAAGATATCTGAACACAAGCCAATAATTTGTTCAAAATCATAATGCGCCCTCCACAGACTGGCCGCATCGATAAGAACAATTGGAGGTTAGCCATGAGCACATCGCCCTCGCTGGAAGACAAGTACGTCCAGCAGACCGGAAAAGCCCTGATGACCGGTGTCCAGGCGCTGGTGCGCCTGCCCCTGATGCAGCGTCAGCGCGACCTCGCCAACGGGCTCGATACCGCCGGCTTCATTTCCGGCTACCGAGGCTCGCCGCTGGGCGGTTTCGACCAGGCGCTGTGGAAGGCTCGCGATCACCTCAAGCAGCATCACACGCTGTTCCAGCCCGGCGTGAACGAAGACCTCGCCGCTACCTCGCTGTGGGGAACCCAGCAGGTCAACCTGTTCCAGGGTGCTAAGTACGACGGTGTGTTCGGTATGTGGTACGGCAAGGGCCCAGGTGTGGACCGCTGCGGCGATGTGTTCCGCCATGCCAACGCCGCCGGCACCTCAAAGTTCGGCGGTGTGCTAGCCATCGCCGGTGACGACCACGGCGCCCGCTCCTCCTCTCTGCCACACCAGACCGAGCACATCTTCAAGGCGGTGATGATGCCGGTGCTGGCGCCGTCCGGGGTGCAGGAGTATCTCGACTACGGCCTGCACGGCTGGGCCATGTCGCGTTATTCCGGTTGCTGGGTGGCGCTCAAGGCGGTGGCCGATACGGTGGAAAGCGCGGCCATCGTCGATCTCGACATCAATCGCGTGCAGCCGGTCATTCCCGATTTCGAACTGCCGGAGGGCGGCCTTAACATCCGCTGGCCGGACCCGCCCCTTGCCCAGGAACAGCGCCTGCTGGAACACAAGCTGTACGCGGCGCTAGCCTATGCGCGGGCCAACCGCCTCGACCGTATCGTGTTCGATTCGCCCAAGGCACGCATCGGCATCATCACCTCCGGCAAGTCCTACCTAGACGTCTGCCAGGCGTTGAACATCCTCGGTATCGACGAGGAGCTGGCACAGCAGATCGGCCTGCGCTTGTACAAGGTTGGCATGGTCTGGCCACTGGAGGCCGAGGGCGTGCGCCAGTTCGCCGAGGGGCTGGAGGAGATCGTGGTGGTCGAGGAAAAACGCCACATGATCGAATACCAGCTCAAGGAGGAGCTGTACAACTGGCGCGAAGACGTGCGCCCACGCATCGTCGGCAAATTCGACGATAAGGGTGAGTGGAGCCTGCCGCACACCGACTGGCTGCTGCCGGCGATCAACGACCTGACACCGGCGCAAATCGCCCGAGCTCTGGCTAGGCGTATCCTGCGCCTGCATCCGAATGGCTCGCTGCAAGTGCGCCTGGCGGTGCTGGAAGCCCAGCTCGGTTGCAAGCAGCAGTTCGGTAACCTGATGGAACGCGTGCCGCACTACTGCTCCGGCTGCCCACACAATACCTCCACCAAGGTCCCGGACGGCAGCCGAGCCCTGGCCGGTATCGGCTGCCATTACATGGCCGCCTGGATCTACCCGCAGACTCAGACCTTCAGCCAGATGGGTGGCGAAGGCGTGGCCTGGATCGGCCAGGCGCCGTTCACGGAAACCCGCCACGTGTTCGCCAATCTTGGTGACGGCACCTACTTCCACTCCGGGTTGCTGGCTATCCGCGCCTCCGTGGCGGCCAAAGTGTCGATCACCTACAAGATCCTCTACAACGACGCAGTGGCGATGACCGGCGGCCAGCCGGTGGACGGCACGCTGACCGTGCCGCAGATTTCCCGCCAGCTCGCCGCCGAAGGCGTACAACGGATCGTGGTGGTCAGCGATGACCCGGACAAGTACCGGGATGTGAAAGACCTGGCTCCCGGCGTGCCGGTCTACCGCCGTGACAGGATGGACGAAGTGCAGGACGAGCTGCGCCAGTTCACAGGAGTCTCCGCGCTGATCTACGACCAGACCTGCGCCGCCGAGAAGCGTCGCCGGCGCAAGCGCGGCAAGTTCCCCGACCCGGCACGCCGGGTGGTGATCAACGAGGCGGTGTGCGAGGGCTGCGGCGATTGCAGCAGCAAGTCCAACTGCATGTCGGTGGTCGCGGTGGAAACCGAATACGGCCGCAAGCGCGAGATCGACCAGTCTTCCTGCAACAAGGACTTCACCTGCCTGTCCGGTTTCTGCCCGAGCTTCGTCACCGTCGAAGGCGGAAAGCTGCGCAAGCCCAAGGCCCTGGCGCAAAACGCCGAGGACGTCTGGGAGCTGCCTGAACCGGTGGCGCCGAGTCTGGAGCAACCCTATAGCATCCTGGTCACCGGTGTCGGCGGCACCGGCGTGGTCACCATCGGCGCCCTGCTCGGCATGGCCGCCTTCCTCGAAGGCAAAGGTGCGCTGAACCTGGACATGGCCGGCATGGCGCAGAAAGGCGGCGCGGTGTGGTCGCATATCCGCATCGCCGCCCGCCAGGAGCAACTGTTCGCGCCACGCATCGCCGAGGGCGAAGCCAGCCTGCTGCTGGGCTGCGACCTGGTGGTCAGCGCCAACAGCGAGACCCTGGCCAAGCTACGCCAGGGCGTGACCCACGCCCTGGTCAACAGCGAGGAAAGCATCACCAGCGCCTTCGTTCGCACCTTCGCTCGACAGGCGGAGAGCGGCAACCTGCAGGCCAACCCGGATCCGCAGTTCCGTACCGAGGGCATGGCCGCACAGATCAACGAGGCAGTCGGAGATGGTCAGGCGACCTTCATCGACGCCAGCAAGATTGCTACCGCGTTGATGGGCGACTCCATCGCTACTAACACCTTCATGCTCGGTTACGCCTACCAGAGAGGCTGGCTACCGGTGAGTGAGGCCGCCCTGCTGCAAGCCATCGAACTGAACGGCACGGCGGTCGAGTTCAACCGTACCGCCTTCGTCTGGGGCCGCCGAGCCGCCGTCGACCTGCCCCGGGTACAAGGCAAGCTCGCCACGAGCAAGGTCGAGAGCAGCGACCGGCAACTCTCGAAAAACCTCGACGAAATCGTCGCCCGTCGCAGCGAGTTCCTCAGCGACTACCAGGACACGGCCTACGCCGAACGCTACCGCAAGCGCGTCGAGCGCTTCTGCGTCGCGGAAAGCGCCCTGATCGGCCAGCCCGGCGCTCTCACCGAGGCGGTAGCGCGCCATTACTTCAAGGTCCTGGCGATCAAGGACGAATACGAAGTGGCCCGCCTGTTCACCAACGGCGAGTTCCTCGGGAAGATCGAGGCGACCTTCGAGGGTGACTATCGCCTGAACTTCCACCTCGCCCCGCCGCTGCTGAACAAGGCCACGCCGGGCGTGGAGCCGGCCAAGCGCAGCTTCGGCCCGTGGATGCTCAAAGGCTTCAAGCTCCTGGCCAAACTGAGGCGCGTGCGCAATACCTGGCTCGATCCCTTCGCCCATACCCACGAGCGCAAGGTGGAGCGCGAGTGGTTGCTCGGCTACGAACAGCTCCTCGACGAACTGTTGGCGTCGCTCAGCCAGGACAAGCTCGAACTTGCCGTGAAGCTGGCCGAGCTGCCGGATGCGGTGCGCGGCTACGGCGCGGTCAAGGAGCGCTACCTGGCCCACGCCCAGGAGCAGAAGGCACGCCTGCTGGATCAATGGCGTAATGGCCAGCCGTTCGATGACGCCGGCCAGGCGGTACGCATTCATGCGACCCAGCTTTGATCGTCGGTCCGAAGGCGTCAGGCAGCATCCGCCGGGTTCGACGCGGGCAGAAGGCGCGTGAGCATGTCCGGGAACTACCGCATCTCCCAGCTCGCCCGCGAGCTGAAAGTGACCACGCGCACTATCCGTTTCTATGAGGAACAGGGACTGCTGACGCCCGCTCGGCGTGGTCTGGAGCGTGTCTATGCACCGCGCGACCGGACCGTCCTGAAGCTGATCCTGCGAGGCAAGCGCATCGGCCTCTCACTGGCCGAGTGCAAGGAATTGATCGATATGTACGCCCCCTCCGGAGGCAACCACAGGCAGTTGGGCCACCTCCAGGAGAAGATCGCCGGACGCCGCCAGCAACTCGAGCGGCAACTGCTCGACATCCAGCAGATGCTGCGAGAACTGGACAAGGCCGAACAACACTGCCGAGACACACTCGTGGCGGCCCGGGATGACACCCCCAACATCGATAATGACAACAGGAGATTGGAACCATGAGCAACTTGCCCGGCCTGAACTTCTTCCTCGGTGAGGAAATCGACATGCTGCGTGATTCGGTCGCCGGCTTCGCCGCCAAGGAGATCGCGCCACGTGCGGAAGAAGCCGACCGCACCGATCAGTTCCCCATGGACCTGTGGCGCAAGTTCGGCGACATGGGCCTGCTCGGCCTGACCGTTCCCGAACAGTACGGCGGCTCGGGGATGGGCTACCTGGCGCACATGGTCGCCATGGAGGAAATCTCCCGCGCGGCGGGTGGTATCGGCCTGTCCTACGGCGCTCATTCCAACCTCTGCGTCAACCAGATCAACCGCAACGGCACTGCCGAGCAGAAGGCCAGGTACCTACCCAAGCTGGTCTCCGGCGAGCATATCGGCGCCCTGGCCATGAGCGAACCGAATGCAGGCTCCGACGTGGTGTCGATGAAGCTACGCGCCGAGAAACGCGGCGACCGCTACGTGCTCAACGGCAACAAGATGTGGATCACCAATGGCCCCGACTGCGACATCCTGGTGGTCTACGCCAAGACCGACCTGGCCGCCGGCGCCAAGGGCATGACCGCCTTCATCCTCGAAACCGACAGCCCTGGTTTTTCCGTGGCGCAGAAGCTCGACAAGCTGGGCATGCGCGGCTCGCATACCGGCGAACTGGTGTTCCAGGATGTCGAGGTTCCCGCAGAGAACGTGCTCGGCCAGGTCGGTGAGGGTGTCAAGGTACTGATGAGCGGCCTCGACTACGAACGCGCCGTGCTCAGCGGTGGCCCGCTGGGCCTGATGCAGGCGGCCATGGACGTGGTCGTGCCCTATATCCACGACCGCAAACAGTTCGGCCAGAGTATCGGCGAGTTCCAGCTAATCCAGGGCAAGGTCGCCGACATGTACACCACCCTGCAGGCCAGCCGCGCCTATCTCTACTCGGTCGGCAAGCACCTCGACGCCCTGGGCACCGATCATGTCCGCCAGGTCCGCAAGGACTGCGCCGGGGTGATCCTGTATGCCGCGGAGAAGGCTACCTGGCTGGCCGGCGAAGCGATCCAGATCCTCGGCGGCAACGGTTACATCAACGAGTTCCCGGTGGGGCGCCTGTGGCGCGACGCCAAGCTCTACGAGATCGGCGCCGGCACCAGCGAAATCCGCCGCATGCTGATCGGCCGCGAGCTGTTCAACGAAACGAAATAACGGCAGCTACAAGCCGCAAGCTACAAGCTGCAAGCAAGAGCCCCGCTGCTCTCTTGCAGCTTGAGGCTTGTAGCTTGCAGCTCATGGAGAAGCCATGATCCTGCACACCCAGATCAATCCCCGTTCCCCCGAGTTCGCCGGCAACCGCGCGGCCATGCTCGAGCAGGTGAACGAACTGCGCGCCCTGCTCGCCCGCCTCCACGAAGGCGGCGGCGAGAAGGCCCAGGCGCGCCATACCGCGCGCGGCAAGCTGCTGCCGCGCGAGCGCATCAACCGCCTGCTCGACCCCGGCTCGCCCTTCCTCGAGATCGGCCAGCTGGCCGCCCATGAGGTCTACGGCGAGGACGTGCCCGCCGCCGGGGTGATCGCCGGCATCGGCCGGGTGGAAGGCGTCGAATGCATGATCGTGGCCAACGACGCCACGGTGAAAGGCGGCAGCTACTACCCGCTGACGGTGAAGAAGCACCTGCGCGCCCAGGCCATCGCCCTGGACAACCGCCTGCCGTGCATCTACCTGGTGGACTCCGGCGGCGCCAACCTGCCGCGCCAGGACGAGGTGTTCCCCGACCGCGAGCACTTCGGCCGGATCTTCTTCAACCAGGCCAATATGAGCGCCCAGGGCATCCCGCAGATCGCCGTGGTCATGGGCTCCTGCACCGCCGGCGGCGCCTACGTGCCGGCCATGAGCGACGAGACCATCATGGTGCGCCAGCAGGCCACCATCTTCCTCGCCGGCCCGCCGCTGGTGAAGGCCGCAACGGGTGAAGTCGTGAGCGCCGAGGACCTCGGCGGCGCCGATGTGCACTGCAAGGTCTCCGGCGTGGCCGACCACTACGCCGACAGCGACGAGCACGCCCTGGCCCTGGCCCGCCGCAGCGTGGCCAACCTCAACTGGCGCAAGCTGGGCGAGCTGCAATGCCGCGCGCCGGTCGCCCCGCGCTACGCCGCCGAGGAGCTGTACGGGGTGATCCCGCAGGACGCCAAGCAGCCCTTCGACGTGCGCGAGGTGATCGCGCGCATCGTCGACGACTCGCAGTTCGATGAGTTCAAGGCGCTGTTCGGCACCACCCTGGTGTGCGGCTTCGCCCATGTCCAGGGCTACCCGGTGGCGATCCTGGCCAACAACGGCATCCTCTTCGCGGAGGCCGCGCAGAAAGGCGCGCACTTCGTCGAGCTGGCCTGCCAGCGCGGTATCCCGCTGCTGTTCCTGCAGAACATCACCGGCTTTATGGTCGGCCAGAAGTACGAAGCGGGTGGCATTGCGAAACATGGCGCCAAGCTGGTCACCGCGGTGGCCTGCGCCAAGGTGCCGAAGTTCACCGTGATCATCGGCGGCAGCTTCGGCGCCGGCAACTACGGCATGTGCGGCCGTGCCTACGACCCGCGCTTCCTGTGGATGTGGCCCAACGCCAGGATCGGCGTGATGGGCGCGCAGCAGGCCGCAGGCGTACTGGTGCAGGTCAAGCGCGAACAGGCCGAGCGTGCCGGCCAGCACTACAGCGACGAGGAAGAGGAACGCCTCAAGCGCCCCATCGTCGAGCAGTACGAGCGCCAGGCCCACGCCTTCTATTCCAGCGCACGGCTGTGGGACGACGGCGTCATCGACCCGGCGCAGACCCGCGAGGTGCTCGGCCTGGCCCTGTCCGCCAGCCTCAACGCGCCGATCGAGCCGACCCGCTTCGGCGTGTTCAGGATGTAAGGCTGCAGGCTACAGGCCGCAGGCAAACCGCTTGCCGCCTGAAGCCTGTGGCCTGAAGCCATAGGAGCTTTTATGACCGACTTCACCACCGTACAACTGGAACAAGACCCGCGCGGTTTCGCCACCCTGTGGCTGAACCGCGCCCAGAAGAACAACGCCTTCAACGCCGAGATGATCCGCGAGCTGATCCTCGCCCTCGACGCGGTGGCGGCGGATAGTTCGCTGCGCTTCTTGCTGCTGCGCGGACGCGGCAAACACTTCTCCGCCGGTGCCGACCTGGCCTGGATGCAGCAGGCCGCCGGCCTCGACTACGAGGCCAACCTCGGCGACGCCCGCGAGCTGGCCGAGCTGATGTACAACCTGCACGGCCTGAAGATCCCCACCCTGGCCGTGGTCCAGGGCGCGGCCTTCGGCGGCGCGGTGGGCCTGGTCGGTTGCTGCGACATGGCCATCGGCAGCGAGGACGCACTGTTCTC
The DNA here is from genome assembly GCF_020405165.1 of Pseudomonas sp. PS1(2021). Classification (NCBI taxonomy): domain Bacteria; kingdom Pseudomonadati; phylum Pseudomonadota; class Gammaproteobacteria; order Pseudomonadales; family Pseudomonadaceae; genus Pseudomonas; species Pseudomonas sp. PS1(2021). Next base: position 4,000,711 of record NZ_CP084484.1, read on the forward strand.
CCTGTCCGAAGTGCGCATCGGCCTGGCTCCGGCGGTGATCAGCCCCTTCGTGGTGCAGGCCATCGGCGAGCGCGCCGCGCGCCGCTATGCCCTCACCGCCGAGCGTTTCGGCGGCGGCCAGGCCCGTGAACTGGGCCTGCTCGCCGAGTGCTACCCGGCCGCCGAGCTGGACGCCCAGGTCGAAGCCTGGATCGCCAACCTGCTGCAGAACAGCCCGCAGGCCATGCGCGCCAGCAAAGACCTGCTGCGCGAAGTCGGCAGCGGTGTGCTGAGCCCGGCCCTGCGCCGCTACACCGAAAGCGCCATCGCCCGCATCCGCGTCAGCGCCGAGGGCCAGGAAGGCCTGCGCGCTTTCCTCGACAAACGCAAACCGAGCTGGCAGGAGCACCAAGCATGAGCCTCAAGCATATCGACACCCTGCTGGTGGCCAACCGCGGCGAGATCGCCTGCCGGGTGATGCACACCGCCAAGGCCCTGGGCCTGAAGACCGTGGCCGTGCACAGCGCCATCGATGCAGCCGCGCGCCACGTGCGCGAGGCCGACCTGGCCATCGACCTGGGCGGCGCCAAGCCGGCCGACAGCTACCTGCTGATCGACAAACTGATCGCCGCGGCCAAGGCCAGCGGCGCCCAGGCCATCCATCCCGGCTACGGCTTCCTCTCGGAGAACGCCGGCTTCGCCCGCGCCATCGAGGCAGCCGGCCTGCTATTCCTCGGCCCGCCGGCCAGCGCCATCGACGCCATGGGCAGCAAGTCCGCGGCCAAGGCGCTGATGGAGCAAGCCGGCGTGCCCCTGGTGCCCGGCTACCATGGCGAGGCCCAGGACCTGGAAAGCTTCCGCGCCGCCGCCGAGCGCATCGGCTACCCGGTGCTGCTCAAGGCCACCGCCGGTGGCGGCGGCAAGGGCATGAAGGTGGTCGAGCGCGAAAGCGAACTGGCCGAGACCCTGGCCTCGGCCCAGCGTGAAGCCCAGGCCGCCTTCGGCGACGCGCGCATGCTGGTGGAAAAATACGTGCTGCAGCCGCGCCACGTGGAGATCCAGGTATTCGCCGACCAGCACGGCAACTGCCTGTACCTCAACGAGCGCGACTGCTCGATCCAGCGCCGCCACCAGAAGGTGGTGGAGGAAGCCCCCGCCCCCGGCCTGAGCCCCGAGCTGCGCCGCGCCATGGGCGAGGCGGCGGTCAAGGCCGCGCAGGCCATCGGCTATGTCGGCGCCGGCACCGTGGAGTTCCTGCTCGACGCCCGTGGCGACTTCTTCTTCATGGAAATGAACACCCGCCTGCAGGTGGAGCACCCGGTCACCGAAGCCATCACCGGCCTCGACCTGGTGGCCTGGCAGATCCGCGTGGCCCGTGGCGAGGCGCTGCCGATCAGCCAGGAACAGGTGCCGCTGAATGGCCACGCCATCGAGGTGCGCCTGTACGCGGAAGACCCGGACAACGACTTCCTGCCCGCCACCGGCACCCTGGCGCTGTACCGCGAGGCCGCCGCCGGCCCCGGCCGCCGCACCGACAGCGGCGTGGCCGAGGGCGATACTGTGTCGCCCTTCTACGACCCCATGCTGGGCAAGCTGATCGCCTGGGGCGAGAACCGCGAGGAAGCGCGCCTGCGCCTGCTGGCCATGCTCGACGAGACCCTGGTCGGAGGGGTGCGTACCAACCTGGCCTTCCTGCGCCGCGTGCTGGCCCACCCGGCCTTCGCCGCCGCCGAACTGGACACCGGTTTCATCCCGCGCCACCAGGACGTGCTGCTGCCGCCCCCCGGCGAACTGCCGGAGACCTTCTGGCAAGCGGCCGCCGAGGCCTTCGCCCAGAGCGAACCGCTGCGCCAGCGCCACGATGACGCCCATTCGCCCTGGGCGAGCAACAGCGGCTGGCGCGCCGGCGGCCCAGTGGAGATCGAGCTGCACCTGTCCTGCAACGGCCACGAGCGCAAGGTGCGCGCCAACGGCGGCGCCCGCCTGCACGGCGACAGCCTGAGCCAGGTCGACGAGCAGGGCCTGCAACGCCGCCTGCACGCCATCCGCCAGGGCGACACCCTGCACCTGCAATGGCACGGCGAGCTGCACGCGGTCAGCCGCTTCGACCCCATCGCCGAAGCCGAGGCCAGCCACCATCAGCATGGCGGCCTGACCGCGCCGATGAACGGCAGCATCGTCCGCGTGCTGGTCGAGTCTGGGCAGAGCGTCGAGGCCGGCAGCGCCCTGGTGGTGCTGGAGGCGATGAAGATGGAACACAGCATCCGCGCGCCCCATGCCGGCACGGTCAAGGCGCTGTACTGCGGCGAAGGCGAGATGGTCGGCGAAGGCACCGTACTGGTGGAGCTGGAGGGCATCGAGTGAACCTTCCAGAATCAGTCAGGATCGTCGAAGTCGGCCCCCGCGACGGCCTGCAGAACGAGAAGCAACCCATCAGCGTCGCCGACAAGGTGCGCCTGGTGGACGACCTCAGCGCCGCCGGCCTGAGCTACGTGGAAATCGGCAGCTTCGTCTCGCCCAAGTGGGTGCCGCAGATGGCCGGCTCCGCCGAGGTGTTCGCCAGCATCCAGCGCCAGCCGGGCGTCACCTACGCCGCCCTGGCACCCAACCTGAAAGGCTTCGAGGCCGCCCTCGCGGCCGGCGTGGAAGAAGTCGCGGTGTTCGCCGCCGCCAGCGAGGCCTTCTCGCAGAAGAACATCAACTGCTCGATCAAGGACAGCCTGGAACGCTTCGTACCGCTGATGGAGGCTGCCAAGGCCCACGGCATCCGCGTGCGCGGCTACGTTTCCTGCGTGCTGGGTTGCCCCTATGAAGGCGAAGTGGCGCCCGAGCAGGTCGCCAGCGTGGCCCGCGAGCTGTTCGCCATGGGCTGCTACGAAATCTCCCTGGGCGACACCATCGGCACCGGCACCGCCGGCAAGACCCGCCACCTGATCAACGTGGTGGGCCGCGAGGTGCCACGCCACCTGCTGGCCGGGCACTTCCACGACACCTACGGCCAGGCCCTGGCCAATATCTACGCCAGCCTGGAGGAAGGCATCAATGTCTTCGACAGCTCGGTGGCCGGCCTCGGCGGCTGCCCCTACGCCAAGGGCGCCACCGGCAACGTCGCCACCGAGGACGTGCTCTACCTGCTCGACGGCCTCGGCATCCACACCGGTATCGACATGGACCTGCTGGTCGCCGCCGGTGCGCGCATCTGCGCCGTGCTGGACAAGCCCAACGGCTCGCGGGTGGCACGGGCGCTGGGCAGGCACTAGCTCATGTCCTCCAGAGAACTGGCTCCCTAAACAACAAGTTTTCTGCCGTATGGCAGAACGTGGTGTCTTCCCGCAAAGACATGGCACCACGCTTTTTATTCGGAGGTAAACATGCAGGACGTCGTCATCGTGGCCGCAACCCGTACCGCCATCGGTACCTTCCAAGGCAGCCTGGCCAGTTTTACCGCTGCCGAGTTGGGCAGTATCGTGATTCGTGCCCTACTGGAGAAAACTGGTCTGGACCCGGCCAGCGTCGATGAAGTGATCCTCGGCCAGGTACTCACCGCGGGTTGTGGACAAAACCCAGCTCGCCAGGCTGCAATCAACGCCGGCCTGCCGCATAGCGTGCCCGCCCTGACCGTGAACAAACTGTGCGGATCGGGGTTGAAAACCGTCAGCATGGCGGCCCAGGCGATCCGCTGCGGCGACGCCGAAGTAGTGATAGCCGGCGGCATGGAGAGCATGAGCCAGGCTCCCTATGTGCTGGCCAAAGCTCGTACTGGCCTGCGCATGGGTCACGCCCAGCTCGCCGACTCGTTGCTACAGGATGGCCTGTTCGATGCCTTCAACGACTACCACATGGGCATCACCGCGGAGAATCTGGTCGACTGCTACCAACTGACCCGTGAGGAACAGGACACCTACGCCGCACGCTCCCAGCGCCTGGCCTGCGCCGCCATCGAAGCCGGTCGTTTCAAGAGCGAAATCACCCCGGTGGCAATTCCTCAGCGCAAAGGTGAGCCACTGCTCTTCTCCACTGACGAACAGCCACGAGCCGGAACTTCCGCCGAATCTCTCGCCAAGCTCAAGCCAGCATTCAAGAAGGATGGCAGCGTAACCGCCGGCAACGCCTCAACCATCAATGATGGTGCAGCCGCAGTACTCTTGATGAGTGCAGAAAAAGCCAAGACTCTCGGCCTGCCGGTGCTGGCAACCATCCAGGCCTATGCCAGTGCCGGTGTTGACCCGCAGATCATGGGCATCGGTCCCGTCTCCGCCAGCAAAACGTGCCTGGAGAAATCTCGCTGGTCTCTGGACGATCTTGACCTTATAGAAGCCAACGAGGCGTTTGCCGCTCAGGCTCTTTCAGTCGGCAAGGAGCTGAATTGGGATATCGACAAGGTCAATGTCAATGGCGGCGCTATCGCTCTCGGTCACCCAATAGGTGCATCTGGCTGCCGTGTATTGGTCAGCCTCATTCACGAGATGATCCGACGCGACGCTAAGAAAGGCTTGGCCACCCTGTGTATCGGTGGAGGTCAAGGTATCGCATTGGCGCTTGCAAGGCCTTAAACATTACTTAAGTGCCCACACTGGCTAATTACACATTGCGGTTTATTAGTCAGTCGGCACTTCATCAACTCTTGGACGGTCGTGATGAACACCGCTACAGCGACTTGTAACCTGTTGCCAATGACAGGAAGAGTGCCTTCTAGCGTAGACCATGCCTCCTCACATCAACTGGTGAGGCAGGTTGCCCTGACGCTGTTCAGCGAACTAGGCTTTCATAATGTCAGCTTGCGAAAACTGGCTAGCACATTGGGGATGCAGCCCGGGTCACTTTACAACCACATAGAGGGCAAGCAAGAGTTGCTGTTCGAGCTAATCGACGAATACGAAACAGACTTGCTCGACGCCATTAAAATTGATCTACCTACAGGTGGCTCCCCTGACCACAAGCTCTCTGCTTACATCCGTTCATATTTCAGCTTCAATGCTTCGAACCCACAACGTCTCTCCATTGCACAACTCGAATTCAGAAACCTACATCCAAGGCAACAAAAGGTCATTGAAGCCACCCGTGCAGAGTACACCGCCCTACTCGACGAAATAATTCAGCACGGTATACGGACTCAATCATTCAGCCCCGTCTTCCCCCAAGCAATCACACACCTGATTCTGTCAATGCTGACTGAAATGAGCAAACAAGCAAAAAGCAGTGCCGCTCTCACAATTGAAGATGCTACGACCTTACTCCAAGAGGCTGCGCTTAGAATCCTGCATACCTGATATAGCGCGGCCACACAACACAACCTAAGCACCACAGTAAACACCCAACACAAAGAACAGATCGGCAAAGACGTAACCGTAGAGAACAGCGCCATGACTCATCAAGATGCAATATTTGCTTTAATGCTAAGCGCACAAATTCACCAAACTCACAGGGCCATAAAGAATACCGCTCGCCGCTGCGCCAAACGCCTACCGAAAAATAATCGCACGCTGATGATAACCATAGCCAGGAGTCCACGCCCATTGGACATGATAGCCTTCATTGAGCGCTCTCTAGACAGCACCTCCATGCATCCCCCGCAATGCGTGGACCCGTTGAAGCAATAGAATCCAGCATCCCGACGAGCGGCAAAATTTGCACTTGACTCCAACTACCATGAGGGTATATTTCATCGAGCAAGGCTTCCAAAAAAAACAACAAAACTAGAGCAAGCTAAACATGCCCATGAAAATATCTTCTATTATCTTCTTTTCGGTCCTGTTGGCAGGATGTGCAGAATTTGGCGATGTGCAAAAAAGCTCAACAGGCTTATCGCACCCTCATTGTCAACATCACGTGAGCAGCTGTGCCCCTCCTGCCCCAGTATCCTGGCATAACGCTTTTTTATAATCATGCCACCCGTCTCCTCATGACCTTGTAGCAGTTACCATTAATTGCGGCTGGCAACTCACCTTGGCAACAAGTAACCTCCCTACGTAACTTGACACCCCACCAGCAGCGCTGATGTAGTGCCTAGGGATGGTCTGAAGTAGCCATGCATTTCTGGCTGACTTCAGCCTCCGCCGATTTTGAAAGCGGCAAATCGATCAAAAACGATCAGATAACCCGCTTATTTCGGTGTTTCTAGCCGCCGAGAACACCTCGCGGCGGCCATTTCCTGCATTACAGGCGCACCTCTCCTGCATTGGTCAGCAAATGTCGGCGCGCCATCCACAGGTTCGACAGAGCAAACAGCGTCATCAACTGCGCGGTGTTCTTCGCCAGGCCACGGAAGCGCGTCTTCACATAACCGAACTGGCGCTTGATCACCCTAAACGGGTGCTCAACCTTGGCCCGTACCTGAGCCTTGGCTTTCTCGATCTTGCGTCTGGCTTTGTACAGCGCGCTGCTCTTGCCCAGCTTTTTGTAAGTGCTGCGCCGTGCTGCCACCTGCCAAATCACTTCGCGGCCATCATGCTCGGCACGCTTCTCGACGCCGGTATAACCCGCATCGGCGCAGACAACGTTTTCCTCGCCATGCAGCAACTTGTCGACCTGGGTGACGTCCGCCACGTTGGCCGCCGTACCTACAACGCTATGCACCAGGCCTGATTCGTCATCGACGCCGATGTGGGCCTTCATGCCAAAGTGGTGAGTCGGCCGCGGGAACTGCCCCCGCAGCCGCTCGCAGAACCGTACGTGACACTCTCGCGTCATACGGCTCCCGTTATCCAACCTTGCTGCCCGGTCACTCGCCAGTGATGAAACAGCCGGGGTACCACAGTCCGCATCTTGTCCAGCCATTGGCTAACGCGCCGCTTGCGCCTATGAAGAGCCTTGTATTTTCGTCGGGCCCAGCGTTCAAGCGCGCGGTCAATGTGCTGGAAGATGCCAAGCATGGCTGTCCGATAGAACGAGCCATAGTATTGCCACCACCCCTGTATCACTGGATTGTAGAGCCGAGCCACGTCGACCAGCGTCACGTGGGTTTGGCGATTGAGTCGCCACCTGCGTACCGCTTGCCGCATCCGCTTTAAGGCATCCGCACTCGCTCCCGGAAGGAAGCTCGTGAAGAGCTGGTCTTGTTTGCTGAGCGCCTTCCTCGGCCTAAAGGTGAAGCCGAGGAAGGTAAAGCTCACATGCGGATAACCTGCGCGACGGTTACTGTCCTTGCAGTACACGACCTTCGATTTCTCGGGGTGCATCGTCAAGCCACAGGCAGCCAGCCGTGAAGCAATGGAGCGCATCACGTACTCCGCTTGCTTTCGACTGCGGCAGTGCACCACCGCATCATCGGCGTAGCGGGCAAACGGGCAGTTGGGGCTGGTACGTTGCATCCAGGTGTCGAAGGCATAGTGCATGAACAGATTCATCAGGAGGGACTGATCACTCCACCTTGCGGGGTGCCGCGTTCGCGTGGGACGCGCATGCCGTGATCCGTTTCGAACGGCGCAACCAGCCACCGCTCGATGTACAGAAGTATCCAGTCCTCCTTGATGTGCAGGCGCACCGCCTTCATCAGCAACCCATGATTGATCTGATCGAAGGCTGCCTTGATATCAAACTCCACCACCCAGTCGTATCGCCAGCAGCGCTCACGCGTGATCGCCACCGCCTGCTTCGCTGATCGTCCCGGCCGGTACCCATAGGAGTCCGAGTGGAAGATCGAGTCCAGCTCCGGCTCGATGAGAAGCTTGACCACGGTTTGCGCGACACGATCACCAACCGTGGGCACTCCCAGCTTGCGCGTGCCTCCCGATGCCTTGGGAATTTCTACTTGCTTGACCGGAGGCGGGAAGTACGACCCCGACGACATCCGATTCCACAGCTTGTAGAGATTCTTAGACAGATCCGCTCGAAATCGGCGATGGTTTCATCGTCGATGCCGGCAGCACCGCGGTTGGCCCTGACCTGCTGGTAGGCGTCCCATACCGTGCGTTTCGCTATGTCATAAGGTTTCGCCGAGCTCACGCCACTCATCCCCGGAGGTTGGCAACGCTCGTCGGCCGGATAACGCCGCCCCTTCGCTCCACCTCCATTACAGAGACTTCATCGCTACTACGGGAGGCTCCGCCCCTCGTTCCAGCATCGGTATTCTTCCTCATGGTGTTGGCCATTTGTCATTTTCCTTCGCATCTGGAACAAGGTTCTCACGTTCCGTACCAAAGCCTGTATGAAGATCATGCCGCCTATACACCGGCTGCCATCGGGTCCGTAAGCAGGTAACGCCCCGACTTGTCCTGAAGCCAGTACTCCACCTCAGTTTCGGCAGCACCTTGGGCATAACGATGCGTCATCGGACGGTTTGCTTTCGCTCATCTTCTCCATACTCACCTGCCATCCTCAGGGATGACTTTTCCTCGGTCGCTCACCACCACACCTTTTGGATGCAGCAGCACCGGGTGGTTTGAAGTCCGCTCCTGCAAGCCGACTTCGGAAGGCCTACTTCCATCTTCGGCACAGCAGCACAGGTCATCCGACCTGTGTTCGTGACACACAATACTGATTGCCCTTCTTGGTCTGGTGCATTTCCGGGTCACGCTTACCGTCCTTGTTCTTGGTCGAACTCGGCGCATGGATCAGCGTGGCATCGACGATGGTGCCCTGGCGCAGCGACAGACCCCGATCGCCCAGGTAACCATTGATCACCGCCAGAATCCCGGCCGCCAACTCGTGCTTCTCCAGCAGGCGACGGAAATTGAGGATGGTGGTTTCGTCGGGAATACGCTCTAGGTTCAGCCCGGCAAACTGGCGCAAGATTGTGGTCTCGTACAGCGCCTCCTCCATCGCCGGATCGCTGTAGCCGAACCAGTTCTGCATCAAATGTACGCGCAGCATCGCCATCAGCTGATACGCCGGACGACCACCTTCACCCTTGGGGTAGTGCGGCTCGATCAGGGCAATCAAACCCTTCCACGGCACCACCTGATCCATCTCGATCAGGAACAACTCTTTGCGGGTCTGCTTGCGCTTGCCGGCGTACTCGGCGTCGGCGAAGGTCATTTGCTTCATCGGGAAACTCGGGCAACGGGATCGGCGTATTTCACCAGATTCGGGAAGTCTTTTTCAGACCATCCCTAGCACGCCCGGAGATTGCCGCGCATTCCAGAACTTCCGCCGCGATGTAAGGCAACGCTTGCGTGGCCACGCTGAACGATACCGGCACGCTGGCCAGGAGCTGATGCCATGAGGCCGGTAATCTTGGTTTCATTGGATTGGCGTCGGCCGCAGGACGGTAAAACCGGATTAGGGATCGCCTCTATCGCTGCGGCTTTGCGCGCAGCCGGTGTGCCATTTCAGATCATCGACGCACAAGTGAACAGCCCTGCTTTCTCACTGGGGCAGGTACAGGCTCGTTTGCTGCAAGCCATCACGCAGGCCGGTCCTGGTTGCTTGGTTGGCTTCGGTACCTTTGTCTGGAACGACGCAAAGGTTCGCGCCCTGACTCATTCGATTCAGGACACTGGAGCAGAGATTGTCCTTGGCGGACCGCAAATCTCCTACATGGCCAAGGGCCAATTGGAATGCACATATCCGTTAGTAAGATATTTCGTTCGTGGGCAGGGCGAGATGGCCATGGTTGCACTGGCCTGCGGTACCACACCCGATGACTGCGGCATCCACATCGCCGGTACTCCAGATCTAGGCCGTAAGGCAGATCACGATCTGCTGACCCTACCCTCACCGTACCTGCTGGAAACAGCTGGGTTACAGAGCAGCATCCGTTGGGAGACTCAGCGCGGCTGCCCGTTCAAGTGCTCGTTCTGCCAGCACCGCGAGCCAGGCATACGTCTCAAACACCAATGGTTTGATGGCCATCGGCTGGAGAAAGAGCTCGCGATGTTTGCTGCTGCGAAGGTAAAGCGCATCTCGGTGCTGGATCCGATTTTTCACAATGATGCCAAGCGAGCCATTCAGATCCTCAACAGCGCTAAAGCGGCGGGTGTAACTGCGCACCTTTCTCTGCAATGCCGCTTCGAGACCTGCACCCAGGAATTTCTGGATGCGCTTGAGGGGCTCAATGTCACCCTTGAGTTCGGCCTGCAGACCACCATAGAGGCCGAGTACCGAGCAATCAAAAGGCCCAACCATCTGGGTATCGTCTGCAGCCGAATCCGTCAGTTACATGAACGGCAAATAGACTTTGAGGTTTCACTGATTTACGGCTTGCCCAATCAAACATTGGACAGCTTCCGTAGCAGTGTTGATTGGTGTGTGCAGCGGCGGGTGCCTCGGGTAAGGGCCTGGCCACTGATGTTGCTGAGAGGGACGCCACTATACGAGCAGAAACAGCTCTATGGATTCAAGGAAAGCGATGACCAAACCATTCCCATCGTAGTCGCCAGTAATGGCTTCTCTGAGACGGAATATGCCGAAATGGCTCGTATTGCCAAGCAGCTGGAGGAGAACTGAAATGGCTGGATTTGTTGCTATTGAGGGCCTCGACGGCGTGGGAAAATCTACGATTCTGAACAGACTGGCCGCGCGTTTTTCGGGCCACGCAATGAGTACCCCTGGCCCCGCATTGCGTAGTAGCCGCCCAGCTATTCTAGAGGCATTTGCCCATGATGAACTTGCCAAGGCGCTGTTCTATGCAGCCAGCGTTTCCAGCGAGGGGAGTCATGCACGCAGCCTGGTTGAACGTGGCGAGTGGGTGTTTATGGATCGCTACTGGGCCTCGACACTGGCCTATGCAAAAGCTCGTGGTGTATCGGCTGATCTGGGAGCTCTGAGCAAGAGCCTGCCCCAGCCAGATATCACTATCCTGCTTCTGCTCGACGAGCCTGACCGCCAACAACGCCTCCTTGCTCGTGGTGCAACCGCAGAGGATATGGAAACATTTGATCCCGGCTTTCGTAAGTGCGTACTTGAAGAGCTAATGGCGCATGCAGACATTTTAGTGAATGCCACTCACTTTACTGCGGAAGCCTTGGCAATCGAATTGGAACAGAGGATTAGGCAACTGCCACCCGGCTGATCTGGGAGGGGCCAAATAGACTCCAAGCATTAGGCGCAGGGCCAACTACCTACGGATGACCTCGACAAGGGTTCATTGGTCATGGACGTACCAATATCCAGGGCCCCAGCACATCTGAACTACTACCCCTCGCTCAGCCCCCTCGGCCCTCGCTATGGCGCAGATCGCCTAGAACTGCGCCAAATTCGCCACTCCAATTGGCGCAGTTCAGAAAACTGCGCCATAATTGCGCCAACAGCATTCAAACGGCGCCACCTAAGCTATGCCCTCCTCCACAGACATACTCAACAGTATCCAGGCATCTGGGAACGGTCTGACGCTGACTGAGCTATTGGCCAAACACCCCGACATTGCTCGGAGAACAGCGCAGCGACTGATTGCAAAGCTGATAGCAAGCGGTCAGATCTCAGCGCAGGGTGAAGGTAGAGCACGGCGCTATTTCGGAACTGCTATCCAAGCAGAAACCAGCACCCTGGACACTGATAGCTTTCCGTCCTTTATCCCGCTGTCGGCAGACAGCCGAGACATCCTCGCTTACATCAACCAACCACCTGAAGCGCGCAAGCCCGTAGGCTACCAGCGCGACTTTCTTGACACCTACCAGCCGAACGCAACGAGCTACCTGCCAGAATCACTGCGGCGCCAACTGCACAGAATGGGCAAAACCACAGATGCCTTGGAGCCTGCAGGCACGTACAGCCGCGCAGTCCTGAATCGCCTGCTGATTGATTTATCGTGGGCATCGAGTCACCTGGAGGGGAACACCTACTCGCGACTCGATACGCGACAGCTGATTGAGCATGGAAAGGCCGCACAAGGTAAAGCAGCCATCGAAACACAGATGATCTTGAACCATAAAACGGCAATCGAGCTGTTGGTCGAGAACATTGAAAGTGCAGAGTTCAACCGCTACACATTGATGAACCTGCACAGCGCCTTGGCCGAGAACCTGCTCCCAAATCCTGCAGATGAAGGCCGCATCCGGCAGCATGCCGTCGACATTGGGAAAAGCACCTATCGCCCTCTCTCAACACCACAACAGATTGAGGACACCTTGGAGGTTCTGCTTAGCAAGGCCAATCAGATTACTGATCCGTTCGAGCAGTCGTTCTTCATGATGGTGCACCTGCCCTACCTGCAGCCCTTTGCCGACATCAACAAGCGCACCTCCAGACTGGCAGCGAACCTGCCACTGTTTCGCGCCAACCTATGTCCGCTGACATTTCTGGATGTACCCGAACAGGCCTACAGCCGCGCCACGTTGGGCGTATACGAAATGACCCGGGTAGAGCTGCTGCGCGACCTGTACCTCTGGGCCTATGAACGCTCAACGCAGGAGTACCTGGCAATCAAGCAAGACCTTGCTGAACCAGACCCACTTAGACTGACCTGGCGGGACTTCATCAAATCGACCATTCGAGAGGTCGTCACTCATCCTGAGCTTGATCCACTGACCTGCATTCAACACGCAGTAGCTGAGCATGTTTCAGACACTGAGCAGCCAGAAGTACAAGCCCTGATCGTTGAAGAGCTCCGACGACTGCACGAAGGGGTGCTGGCGCGTTACGGATTACGGCCATCCGAGTTCACCCTCTGGAAATCGCGCCATGGGAATTGATGATCTCACACCCAACCATTCACGCCCTCAGACAGAAAGCGAACACTCAATATTAAGCCTTATGGATTACGAAAGCCTTCTTGCACAGGTCGTCCAACTAGTCGAAGACGCTGGCCTGCTGCTCATTACTGAATGGCAGCGCCCAGAAGGACCTCGCGGCTCAGGCGATAAAGCAGATGTCGATGTTGAAATTGAATCACTGCTAAAGCCGCGGTTACTGCAGCTGCTCGACTGTGATTTCTGGGGTGAGGAAACAGGCCATAGGCTCACAGGAGCCAGGTATTGCTGGGTTGTTGACCCCAATGATGGGACTGCAGACTTCCTGAAAGGCCACAAAGGCTCTGCAATATCTGTCGGTTTGCTTGAGGATGCCCAACCGGTGCTTGGCGTGGTCTATGCACCTGTTTTGCTGGATGGTGATTCCGACTGCGTCGCATGGGCAAAAGGGGCACCGTGTGTGCTTCGCAATGGGAGCCCCATTAAAGCGACACTCACCCAAAAAGAATGGAATCAAGACAGCAGAGTTATGGTCAGCACTGCGGCAACGAACAAGCCCGAAATCAATTCTGAATTGTGCTCACCAGGTTGCTTTGTGGCGATGCCCAGCATCGCCTATCGGTTGGCACGAGTCGCAGCAGGTGATGGGGATGCAGGCGTATCGCTTGTGCCGGTTTCAGCACACGATGTGGCTGCAGGTCATGCGCTGCTAATTGGCGCAGGGGGCGTGCTGATTGACCAGGATGGGAACAGCATCACTTATGTCACTGAAGCCGACATGCAGACAGTATCTCGGAGATGCTTTGGCGGTACGCGAGAAGCCTGCCAGTCACTGGCAAGCCGAAATTGGAGCAAGGTATTTACATGAAAACGCTAAAAGTCGTGATCGAGGATTGGGATGGTGATGGCGCCATTCGCATTCCCGATGAGGTCCTCCAAGAGCTCGGTGTAGATGTTGGTGACTCCCTTTATCTAGTCGAGGAATACGTTGGCTCAACGCGGTGCCTAGTGCTGAGCAAAACTGAACGCACTCCAGACCGCGTTGATGAACTGGTCGGACACTGGGATACCTTCGGAAAAGTGCAGAATGTTACGGATGATTGAGCAGGCAACCAGGCAGAACTGGCTGCCCTGCCTGTCGCATGACGTCATGAGCAAAGCGTTTAGAGGACTGATCGGGGCAACCACCTGAACCAAAACGCCTTGATCAATCCAGTCAGTTCAACTCCCCAGAAAGGATTTGAACGCAAAAAACTCTCCCTGTACCGCGCTAAGCCTTTGAAGTGAAAATCGATTTGGATGCGCTCTTGACGGAAGGCTCAAGGTTCCTATACTGCTCAACGACTAAGTGAAATCCTACAAATCAGCTTTCTGGAGCCAAGTGCCCGAAACGCTGATTTGAGCTGGGTCTTTGTGTCTTAGGATTCAAATCCCCCCGGCTCCACCAAATAATCCTTACAAATTAGGCACTTAGCGATTTTCGCAAGTGCCTTTTTTGTGCCCGGATGGGCTGTTTTGGCTGGGTAATGCCAGCTTTATGACAGCCTTCCCAACCCATTCCTCATCTGCGGCTGTGTCCCCTTCGCCTCAACCGGCATCGTAATTTCCGACGATTTTTCGGTTTGAAATCGCACCACAGCGATCTGCCAGGGGTATTAAATCTGTGTCGGCTTACACACAGAGACCCACACATGCCGACACATGCCCCCAAGAAGTACCTGATCAGTCACACCTCGCTGCAGCATTGTTTTGACAAGAGCCGCTCTGGCCTCGAAAAGCTGCGTGAAACCGATCCCAGCTTCCCTCGCCCTATCAAATTCGGTCCGAGCAAACAGGCTGGAGTTTATTTCGTCGTCGCAGAGGTGGAAGCCTGGCTGGAGAGCAAGATCAGCGAGCGTGACGGAGTCATTCGGGCTTTCTCCGAGAGAGATGAGCAATGACCGCACACGAGCAGATACCGTCGTTTTTGGCAGAAATGCCCAAGGCGGCACGCGCCTCATATCTGAACCCAACCATTGTGCCAAAGCCACTGCCGAACGGATTGGCCAGGGTTATGCCCTGGCGTGGAGAGCTACTGCCTGCTGTTCTTCAAGAATACGTGCGGGATGTCGCTGAACGCACCCAATGCCCGCCGGATTTTGTTGGGGTCGCGCTTGTAGTTGCTGTAAGCGCAGTGGTTGGGCGCAAATTCACCATACACCCGAAACAGCATGATGATTGGGCTGTCGTTCCCAACCAGTGGGGAGTCATCATCGGACGGCCGTCTGCGATGAAAACACCAGCACTCAAGCAAGCGCTTCGTCCGTTGGACGCATTGGAGATAAGAGAGCGAAATCAGCACTACATAGCCCTGGAGGAGTACAGGACCAACAGTGAGCTGCTCGATATCGAGCGCAAGGCTGCTAAGAGGTAAGCGTTCATTCCAAGACATCCTGCCATCCCGCTGACTTCCGCCCTAGAGTGACCTCGCATTCAACAACGCGAGGTTATTTCCATGAGAAAACACCGCACCGCAGAACAGTGGCAAGTCCTAATCGGTCAGCAGCGTGACAGCGGCCTGTCGGCCACGCAGTTCTGCAAGGAGCACAAACTCGGTTATGCCAGCTTCTGTAGTTGGCGCAAGCGCCTGTTGAGTCAGCCGGTCGGTGAGGCTGCGGATTCTGGTTATGCCAGCTTCCTGGATCTGTCATCGCTGATGGATGACTCGGCCTCTCCCGGAAGCGGCTGGAATATCGTGCTGAGCCTGGGTAATGGTGTTGAGCTAAGGCTGAGCCAGATCAGATGATCGGTCTGGATAGCCAGGCCCGGATCTGGCTGTGCACCGAGCCCACGGATATGCGTAAATCCTTCCGGGGCTGAGCGCTCTGGTCCGCAATCAACTCAAGCAAGATCCGCTCAGCGGGCAGTATTTTGTCTTCGTTAACCGTCGCAAGACCCAAATGAAGATGTTGTATTTCACGCCCACGGGCTACTGCCTGTGGGCCAAGCGACTGGAGCAGGGGCAGTTCCGGGTACGGCCGTCTTCTTCGGGACAGCGCCCTTAAACCTGACTGATCTCCAGTTGCTGATTGACGGTATCGAGGTGCAAAAGTACCGTCAGTTCAAGCGTTTTCGGGGCACGTAGCGGGTTGTGTTCCGGTATAATATCGGCCATGAATTCAATGGCTTCCGCGTCCTATTCCAACGCCCCTTCCTACTCGGTACTGGCCGAGGAGAATGCCCTGTTGCGTGAGCAGCTACAGGTCATGCAGCGGCAGTTGGACTGGTTCAAGAAGCAGCTGTTCGGCCCCAAGTCCGAGAAGCAGGTGTATGACCTCCCGGAGCAGGGCGGCCTGTTCCAATCGAATGATGCGGCTAGCCCGGAGAAGCCTCTCGATGCGGAGAAACGCCCGGTTCGGGCTTATCAGCGAGGCACCGG
The DNA here is from genome assembly GCF_020405165.1 of Pseudomonas sp. PS1(2021). Lineage (NCBI taxonomy): Bacteria > Pseudomonadati > Pseudomonadota > Gammaproteobacteria > Pseudomonadales > Pseudomonadaceae > Pseudomonas > Pseudomonas sp. PS1(2021). The sequence continues at coordinate 4,016,674 of NZ_CP084484.1, forward strand.
AAAGAAACAGCGGGACGACGACTGCCTGAACGATACGGGTCTGCGTTTTACAGCGGACGTGCCAGTGGAAGTTGTTGAACACCTGCCGCCGGAGCTAAGCGGCCCCGACGCCGACCAGTACGACATCCTTGGCACCAAAACGACCTATCGGCTGGCCCAGCGGACGTCCAGTTACGTGGTGTTGCAAGTGGAACGCCCCGTATTTCGGCGCAAGGGCAGCGACAAGCCCGTGACCACGCCGGCCCCGTCCAACGTACTGGACAACAGCCTGGCCGACGTCAGCTTGTTGGCGGGTCTGATGGTCGACAAGTTCCAGTTTCACCTACCGCTGTATCGCCAACACCAACGCATCCAGCAAGCGGGTATTACCCTCAGCCGCAGCACCCTCACCAATCTGATCAAGCGATCTATTGATCTGCTGCGGCCGATCGTGGATGCCCAGACCGACAATGTTCTGCGCAGCCGGGTGTTGGCGATGGATGAGACGCCGATTAAAGCTGGCCACCAGGGTCGGGCAGGCCCACAAAAAGGCAAGATGAAATCCGGCTGGTTCTGGCCGTTATACGGCGATGCCGATGAAGTGGTGTTCACTTACTCGAACAGTCGAGGCCGAGCCCATATCGAGCAGGTACTGAACGAACAGTTCAGCGGAACTCTGATCAGTGACGGCTATGCTGCTTATGCCCGCTATGCCGCCGCACAGCAGAACATCATCCACGCGCAGTGCTGGGTGCACAGTCGTCGTTACTTCATTGAGGCGCAGAAGGACCACCCGATAACTGCCACCGAAGCCCTTCAGCAGATTGCCAAGCTATACACCAACGAAGAAGAGATCCGCGTCCAGCAACTGACCGGCGAAAAGAAACGCCAGTACCGGCTGCTCCACTCAAAGCCGGTGGTCAGCGACTTCTTCCAATGGTGCCGGGATCAACTGGCACAGGGCGGTCTGCTGCCCAGTGATTTATTGACCAAAGCACTGAACTACGTGCTCAGCCGTGAAGCCAGCCTGACCGTCTTCCTGGAAGACCCAGACGTCCAGCCAGACACCAACCACCTGGAACGGGCCCTGCGCCCCATTCCCATGGGACGCAAGAACTGGCTGTTCTGCTGGACTGAACTCGGCGCGGAACACGTGGGCATCATCCAGAGCCTGATCACTACGTGCAAACTGCACGACATCAACCCGTACACCTATCTGGTGGACGTGCTGCAGCGCATCAGTCAGCACCCGGCCAGCAAGGTCGCTGACCTGACGCCTCGGCTCTGGAAGACCCGGTTCGCCGATAATCCGTTACGCTCGCTGATCGATCCGCGCCATTCTGATCGACAGACCGCACAGCCAAAGGGCACCCTCCATGCGCATTGAAGACATGAGCATCGATCAGCTATTGGAGCTGAACCGAATGATCTGCCGGCGCATTGATGAACTGCAAGATCAAGAAAACCTGCAGGCGCTGAGTCGGCTGCACGTGGGGCTGAAGGTGACCTTCGAAAGCCGAACTGGCTTGACTATGGGGATCGTCACCAAGATCAACCGCAAGAGCGTGATCGTCCTGGCCGAGAACGGCACGAAACAGTACAAGGTCTCACCGGAATTGCTAAGGCCCCTTCGGGACGTAAAGTAAGTCCAGTACGTCGTGGAATGAACGCTTACGATTCGGATCGTTGTTGATTTGTTACCCATGGCGCCACTCCCTGTTTTGATTGCCACAGCTTATGAAGGCCCTCTGGAAACCCAACTGAACCTGTATGCGATTTGTACCGGCTTGGGTTTTCCATGACCTGGCATAGGGTGCTATGCAACTCAGTTCACCGGAGATCCACCATGGAATTTCGTCATCTCGGTAACGGGCAGACGTTTCCTCCCATAGCGCCCAACGGCCGAATTTACGCCATACCTGTTACACAGGAAAATCAAGTAGAAATTTTCTGCCTGACATCTGATGGAATTGTTGGATGCGGTGTTACGGCCAACTGGGCTGATATCACGGGCGCCTACTATGACGATGAGTCTTGGGAAATCATTCTTCGCAATTACATCGGCAGAGGAATGCGCTTCCGGCGGGGAGTGCCCTGCGGCATCGTCGAAGACGGCTACGAAACTCTCAAAACCAATATCCAAGGGTTCGCAATTCCAGTTTGCGTAATGAACCGCATCGCATTTGAGCAGAAAAAGCTGCATCCGAGGTGACTTTGGCCTTGGGCTTCCAGAGCAGCAAGCAATCTGATTTCGTCATGCGGCTTGTGCATACCCCTGGTAGGGGATTCCCAGATTTCTAATTTCCGCCGCTTTTGTTGCGTGAAAGCGAAACACACGCCTGGGAGCCGTCCGTAGGCTGTATCCGAATAGTTAAAGGGAGTCGGATATGACCAACAGTACTGTTAGACGCTGCTTGCGCCAGCAAGCTCTCTACGACAAATCGGACAACGTGTTCATCCAAACCAACATCGGCAAATCGATACGCGGCCTACACGTAATCGTTAACCCTGAATAGCCAGGACTAACGACGCATGCGCTACGTAACCGTCAGGAAATTTGCCAGCGAGTCTGGCTACTCCGAAGACGCTATCCGCTCGAAGCTTCGCGACGGAATTTGGCGACTCGGGGAAATTTGGATCAAGGCCCCAGATGGTCGGGTACTAATTGATGTGGAGGGATATGAGTCATGGGTAGAGATGGGCGGGGAGTTCGGGCGGTCTCGGACTCGAGTATCGAAATCACGTTCATGTACCGTGGAGTTCGGTGCCGTGAGCGCATCTCGCGCAAGCCCACCGCCACTAATCTGAAGCTCGCCGAGCGGCACAAGATTGCTATCGAGGAAGCCATCGCCACAGGCGTCTTTGATTATTCAGCTACCTTCCCCGGCTCCCCACGTGCAGCAAAGTTTTCGCCAGAGGCTTGCCGGGAAAACGTGGCCGGTTTCCTCATCCGATGGCTAGCCGGAAAGAAAAAGCACGTCTCCAGCAGCACATGGGAAGGCTACAGGAAGATCGTAGAGCTGCGATTGATTCCCGCGCTCGGTGACGGTCTGGTGGTTGAACTCAAGCGCAAGGCGGTGAAGGACTGGCTGGACACACTGCAAGTCAGCAACAAGACCTTGAGCAACATTCAAAGCTGCCTTCGCTCGGCGCTGAACGAGGCCATCGACGAAGAGCTTCTCGACCTCAACCCGCTAGCCGGGTGGACCTACGCACGTAAGGGCGAGGTGCGTGAGGACGACGTTGATCCCTTCTCCCCCGAGGAGCAGAGAGCCATCCTAGCCGCGCTTGATGGTCAGGGCCGACACTTGGTGCAATTCGCGTTCTGGACCGGCATGCGCACCAGCGAGTTAGTGGCATTGGACTGGGGCGACATCGACTGGATCCGCAACGAGGTGCACGTCAGTCGGGCGATGACCCAAGACGCTAAGGGCAAGGCTGAGGTGACCAAGACAATTTCCGGTAAGCGCAGCATCAAGCTGCTTGGGCCAGCGCTCGATGCACTGACAGCGCAGAAGACGTTCACTTTCCTGGCTGGCCTGGAGGTCTTCCAGAACCCGCGAACCAGTGAGCGTTGGACTGGCGACCAGCCTATACGCAAGACGCTCTGGACGCATGCTCTGAAGAAGGCTGGCGTCCGTTACCGGCGCCCATATCAGACACGGCATACCTACGCCTCAATGATGCTCTCCGCAGGAGAACATCCGATGTGGGTATCAAAACAGATGGGGCATGGCGACTGGACTATGATCGCGAGAGTATACGGACGGTGGATGCCGAACGCAGATATCTATGCAGGAGCCAAAGCCGAAAGGCTTTGGGCTCCCAACGATGAAGCAGAGTCAGTTACTCGTAGAAACGAACGCTACTCAGGATCCGGTTGATAAGATCTGCGCTGGGATCCGCTGCTGCCGTTGATCCGGAATGTGAGCCAGTCACGGCGCGATCACTCCTGAACTGCACGACATTCGAGCGCGGCGCCACATCGCCGGAGGAGTAGCGCGGAGCGCTAGCGGTGGCTGGGACAGTCGACAAGCACTGACCGGACGGCGCCGTAACAGACTGAAAATCCAAGGAAAGCTGCACGTGCTGTTCCATGATATTCCCTAGAAGAGGCAGGTCTCTGTCTGACATTGTTGGTCACCGTTTGTTCAGGCCGGCGGATTCTAATGCCCTTAAGGTGAATGCTTCAAGCGTATGTATAGCCTCAAGAGTGATCGCTGTCACGGGTGAAGCCTCGTGGACGTGCATGATACCTTTCGGGTCTTTCCTGCCGCCTGGATGTGCTGAGAAAAACCGCAGAAATCGGGATGGGGCGACACCGTCGAAGGGCATCACTCGGACCTTGGAGTCGTCGCTCTCTCGCTCTGTGATGGAGTCTGAGTGCAATCTAGTCGCTAAGCTTTTCCTGTATGGCTCAAGGAAATACACTTCTTTGACACCTGCTGCAACGAGATGCCTTGCGCATGAGTGGCAAGGATAAGTGGTAACGAATAGCTTCCCATTTCTAATCTGCCCGCCCTTTGTCTCCCCTGCAGTCAGAAGAGCGTGCATCTCCGCATGAACCGCACGTGAGAACTCGATAAGACTCTTGAGCTGAGAATCTTTTCTAAGCATTTCAAATGCAGATGAACGCTTTTTTTCCTCAACCAGGCCATTCACAATGAGCCTGTCAACCATGGCATTAGCAATTGCAGTCTTTTCATCATCATTAAAGCAGCGACCACCTTCAATGTTCCAACATCTGCGATCATCATCGGTAGAAGAGTTTTGATCGACTGTATGATACAAACCACCAAATGCCTTTGGCACATCATTCCAGCCAGAAGCAAGTATCTCGCCTTCAGCATTTGTTATGGCTGCACCTACCTGCCGAGAAAGACAAGCAGAGTTACGCGCAGCCGAGTATGCTGCATACATAGCACGTTCATTGACGGTAGGGGTTATAATCCTGGTGCCTAGCATCAATTCTAAAAAGCGTCGAACCCGTGTGTTTCGCTGCGAATCTGTAGCCGAATCAACCCTCAAGAAAAAGTCACATCTAGGGAATGTATCTTCAACGCTTTGGCCATATTTGACTTCCTCCCCTGAGTCCCGATCAATAAGCCTGTGAACTTCATCGCTAGGACCTTTTATCCGTGCTAGACGTTCTAGTCGCATCTCGATAGGAGAGTACACACCGACAACATGTAGCATGTCCCCGTAAACAGACCGTAAAAGTGTCAGCTCATCAATATTTTTTATTGAATCAATTATGTGACAACATTTCCTGGCGGCCCGAGGCATTACTGCTGCTGGATCAGCTGCCGCCTTAGGATCTTTTTGCCTAAGTTCTGAGTCATGAAGCTCTTGATGAGTTGCTCGCGACAACAAAATATCTTGAATCGCCAATTTCGCGAGAATAGCATTACCATAATCTCGGCGTAGCTCGTTACCGGCATCAATTAGCCTTTCAATCGACTTCTCTTCTTCCAAGCCCTTTAATCGGCGAATTTCTTTACTTAAACGTAATATTTTCACCTCCTCGTATCCAAAATCTGTTCCACGAATTAGCTCTTGGAACGTCTTGGCTACTTCATGGAGTGGAGTGCCCATCGGGCCACATAGTGCTATGACAATTTCTGGTGTGAGCGATTTCAGGTATGCGCCGTGGTCGTCGAACGCATTACGTACACCACTATTGTCTCCGCCAGGTGCTACAGCGATGGGCACGGCCATTTGGATTCCTTCCGACTGGATGCTGAGGGCGATGAAGCAGCTTGAAGAGGTCTAAGAATGGCACATTCAACATGGCTCCGCGACATATGACAGCTTTATGCCAGCTTTTCGTCTGGACGTCTTGAATCATAAGGGTTAGACGCGGGTTCAAATCCCCCCGGCTCCACCAAACGCAAACGATAAGCCCCTGATTTTCCTAGTGAATTTCAGGGGCTTTTTCTTTGCCCAGTTCCTTGCCTGCTCCTCCAGCGCCGGGCCTTTCCTGTTGCCGGCTCGCCTTGCTGCTCCCTCCCCTACCGTGACCGGCACCCGGCGAGCTTCGCCAGCCCGCCCTTTTGGCTGCGGACGCGCGGAATGATATTTCCCGAATCTGTTAATGAGACCGTTCGATTCCGCCGCCAACAAGGCTCTGGAACGCTGGCAGGAAAACATTCATGGATTCACGTTCGAAACTCCCCGTCCAAGAAAACGAGCCTCCGAGAAACCGACGCATACTTTTCGTCAAGCACAGAAAAAGAATTTGAGCTAGACACTCACTACCAGGGTAAGCAGGCGTCTTATATCCCTGGAAAGCGAAACCTAAAACAGAGATTCCAAATCACGATAAACCGGCCTCCACAGACGCTCGAAGGACAAGAAAAATGAAAAAGGAACCGAAAGGAGCAAAAAACAGGATAGTCATTGCCAAAGATGAGAAGAACGTTCTGACCTGCACCAGCGAAGGGTTCGAATATACGCCAGACATCGTCAAGAACGTCTACGGAAAGAGCAGCCGACCCGCACTGGAAGACTGGTTCCTGACGGAACTTGATTTCTTTCGCAGGTATTACCCGGGATACGAGGTTTTCACCCTCGGCTCCAGTTGTGTCTTCGGCGAAAAGTTCGTGAACTACCTGACCATCTGCGAATTCGACATAGACAGTACCTACGCCTTCGACTGTCTCAAGAAGGCCCTGAGGGAGTCCGACCAGGCCATTAGGCGGAAACTCTCCGCCATGTGGAAATGGGACATAGCCGCCAGGAAGGACTGGAGCATCGTCTTCATGGTTGGGCACATGGACTTCGCCTACTTCCTCCAGCACAGGAAGGAGTTCCAGGAGGATGCCCATAAGCGCTTCATGAGTACATTCACCACGGCGGAGACGAAAATCACCTCTCGCGACTACAAGGTCATGCATGACGGCGCGATCCTGCCCTTCGACGAAACGGCCCTGTCGCCGGAAGACAGGTTCATTTTCGAGAACTATCAAAAGATAAAGTTCGAAACCACGCCACTATGAAGTTAACGGACAAAAGCGAAAGGCGCCCGGCCGGACGCCTTTCGCCAATAAACTCCAGCCACTCGCCAGTTTGTTTTAAGCACTTCTACGAAGTCCAGGAGTTCCGACTCCTGGCCGACTCTTCCAGAGCCCCGCAATAAAACTACAAATCAAAAACATCCTCAGACTGGACGCTTGAAAAAACACCGTTGGCAACGTTTCAATTCCCACCATGTCTTCCGCATGGATCAGTGGGAAAACTCATGTCACTACAGTCTGAAATGCTCGTGGAGCAGAAAGTTTCCAACGCCCAGAAATCCACCGGCACCGCCTATCTTCTGTGGTTCTTCCTGGGCGGTTTCGGCGCACACCGCTTCTACCTGGGGAAAACCGGCACGGCGGTTACCCAACTGATCATCACGCTGATCGGTTGTTTCACCCTGTTCCCCCTGATCATTACCGGCATCTGGTGGATCGTCGATGCCTTCCTGATTCCCGGCATCATCCAGGGCCATACGGAGCAGACCCGCCGCGACGCCCGGCTGGAAGTTGCAGCGCTGCAGGTAGCCGGCGCTTCCGCGTCGCACCCTCAAGACTGACCGGCGCACCTCGCTACGGTCCTCGGCGGGCCGGAGAAGAAACCAATGCCGGGAGGTGGGACAAGGAGAAGTCCCCTTCTGCGTTTCTTCCGCTGGCGATAGGTGCCGACTCGTTCAATCCCGAATTGGCCGCCAGAGCGGCCAGCACATCTCACTGATGCAAGGACCCGCACATGAGTGGAAAACCCGCCGCCCGCGTCACCGATCCAACGACCTGCCCAGTGCCAGGGCATGGCAGCAACCCCATCGTCCAGGGCTCTCCCGACGTCGTTTTCGACGGCCTGCCGGCAGCACGGCAAGGCGACGCCTCAGCCTGCGGAAGCCCGATGATCTCAGCCGTTTCGTCGACGGTACTCATCAACGGCCTGCCGGCGGTGACGCTGGGTAGTATCGGGGCGCACGGCAACGTGGTGATCGGCGGCTCGGGGACGGTACTCATCGGCGACGTCTTCACGCCCGCCCCGCGCGCTCCCGCCCTTCCCCTTAACCGCAACAGCGTGCCCTGTTCCGGGCGCTTCCAGCTCATCGACCACGAAACGGGCAAGCCCGTCGCCGGACGCCGGGTCAGGGTCTGGTCGAGTGGCGGCTGGAATGCGTTCGACACCACGGATGCCGACGGCATGACCTCCTGGATCGAGCGCCCCACCGCGGAGATCCTCTACATCGACCTGGTGCAGAGGTGCGACGCATGAGCGACCAGCCCAGCCTGTCCCGGGGAGGCATGAGCCCCGAAGGCAGGACCAACCCCGTCGGCACCCTGGAACCCAGGCTCGATCCGCAGGACAAGAAGGTGCTGTGCTCGGCGGTCTGCCATTGCAGCAGCACGCCCAACCTCAGCCAGGATGGCAAAAGCCTCAAGCAGGCGTGCGTGGCACAGCGGCTGGGAGAGTTGGACGAAGTTCTCCAGGGACGCAGCCCCTAAAAGCCCGAGGTCAGCTACGACATGACCAAGAACCCACCGCAGCCGATTCTCGATAGCCAGACCGGTAACAGTCCACATGGCTGGATACCGGGATGGATCAGCAAGTATTGGGATGAAGATCCGGAGCATCCGCCGTTCAAGCCAGGGAAAGGAATGATTCGCAGGCCCGACGTGATCATCGTTCAGAATCCCAACAGGCCGCCAACCCAGGACAATATCAAGCAGGTGGTGGAGATGAAGTTTCCGCCTGACCCACATAATAGGGAACAACTTGAGGATTATGCAGCGATTGCCGGCAACAAGAACAAGATTGTTGAAATGAAACCCTCCGACTGCGACTGTGGCCAGGAAAATCAACGATCCAAGGTGCCAGTAGAGCAAGCAGGGTGGGCCGTCGCCATCGCAGGTGGAGTGATGTTCGTCTTGACCCGAGGCCGTTCCCCTCGCCCGATGATTCCCGCCTATTGATCAAGAGGAAAAGCCCATGGAACAGCCATTCGATCTGGCTGCAGAGTTAGCCAAGCAACCCCATCTACTGGAAATAGCCGGCAACCTGTTGATGAAGAGCGGCCCCGAAGACTATATCGGTGCTGTGCTTTGCCTACGCGGCACTCTCTACTTCAAAAAGGCCCATACCCCACTGGTACGTGAGTCATTATGCCAATGCTTCGATGAGTTCGAGCGCCTGGCAGAGCCTCACCTCACCTGGCTCTGGCGTGAAGAGCCTGCACAAGGAAAGCCACTGACCGCATACCGTGACACCCAACCACTGCGCGAGATGATGGGGGCAATGGATGAAGACGATCATCTCAGCTTCTGCTACACCAGCGGCAAGAAATCCCGCGATGCAGGCGCCTGGCTGTTTGATATTTACGGCAAGCGGAGCTGGCAAGCCAAAATGGGGCATGATCTTAGTGTTCTGGAGTTCTCCGTACCTCTGCTATATCAAGAGCGGCAGCCATTGGATTTCCTACAGCTGTTTATTGACTTCGCACGGCGACTAGAGCCGGAGCAGGGGTATGCGGGGCATGCCTACAATCTCTCGCCGACCAGTTGGGACAATGACGAGCCCTCCGAAGCCTTTATGGCGGCGCGTATGCCGGGTTTGGATGTAGGGACGGCTTGTCTGCTGGCCAATACTCCCGAGTTCAAACCTACAAGAATCAAAACTGTCAGTTGGCTAACCCTCCTGAACAACGAGCGCCTGGCGCTGGCCGGCGGGCTCGATGCCCTGCGTGCGCAACTGCCCTCCAGCCACTTTGCCTTCTACCGCTACGGCGATGGCGTGGTAATCCAGGCCGGTGCCTATCCCTATATCGCGGGTGATGCGGAAGACTCCAGGCCCGCTCCGTATGTGCTGCTGAACCACGCGCTCAAAGGCATTCGCTATGAAACCATCGGCTCGCTACACGGCGGCTCCCACGACGGCGAATTGCGGCTGGTGGGCTGGGCGGCCGATCAATGGCTGAAACGGCTGGATGTGGAAGACAGCGAGATTCCCCGGTGGCGCGACAAACTGCTCAGCGCTGAGCCTTACCTGGACGCGACGAATACGCTGCCGGAGCGCCTGTAGGGGCTTACGTTTTCTGGGATCAAAAGTGCTCGTCAAGGCTAAACTCCCTATGAGGCGAGCCTGACAGAAAAATAAATATGTCCCCTTTTTCCTTCTTTTTCCTTACCTAAACGACTACATCAGCCTCCGCGCAAACCCACCTCCCACGAACAAGCCCCTTCAGCTCATCGACGCTAAGAGTTCGATCACGCCTGCGATGAACAACTGCATGGCAATTTGCACAGAGGGGCACCAGGTCAGTTTCAGGGTTCACGGCTTTGGGGGCTTCGAACTCAGAAATGGGCTGCGTGTGGTGAACGTGGATAAAACCCTTCGCGTACTCGCCGTATGCCTTTCCGAAATCAAAACCGCACGCCTTGCAAGCTACACCATGAATCGCAATTGCTTGGAGACGCAGCGTTGGGTCACGCTCGTAGCGGACCCCGTAGTAGGTGGACAGACTGCCCTCGGTGCGAGACTCGAAGCCCCCCAAAGCTCTATCGCCCCAACTCTCGGCAACCTGCAAAGGCTTAATCTCGGCCCTTGCCAGGATGCTATCAAAGGTGACCTGTCCAATCTCCCGGACACCACTACGCCAGTAGTTGCTGGCCTTCGATGGCGGAATGGGCTCTAGGTTGTAGTGGTCAACCCATCCCGGACAGTGGGTTGAGTTTTTCTTCGGCCACCGCAGGTGGTAACCCGTCGTTGAATTGATGCGGCCTGATCCAGTTGTAGCGGTGCATCAAGTAATGACTGATGTCCCGTTGGGCCTCCTGCGCCGTCAGGTAACCCGTTGACGGGACCCACTCCGACTTCAGACTGCGGAACAGGCGCTCCATCGGCGAGTTATCCCAGCAATTCCCTCGGCGACTCATGCTCTGCTGCATCCGATAGCGCCAGAGCCGTTGCCGAAACAGGCGGCTGGCGTACTGGCTGCCCTGGTCTGAATGGAACAGCACCTGCTGTGGCTTGCCGCGCTGTTCGTAGGCCATGTCCAGGGCCTTGATCACCAGTTCGGCATCCGGCTTGGCCGAGAACGCCCAGCCGATCACCCGCCGGGTATGCAGATCCAGCACCGCGGCCAGGTAGTGCCAACGGCCTTGCGCCCAGACGTAGGTGATGTCGCCACACCACACCTGATTGGGATGCTCGGTCGCGAATTCGCGGTTCAGCCGATTCGGGATATCCGGCCGCTCAACCGTGGCCTGTTTGTAGGCGTGCGAGCCCGGTTGCTTGCTGACCAGGCCTAGCTCACGCATCAACCGACGCACTCGGAAACGGCCGATGGTCACGCCCTCTTCGCGCAGCATGCCCAGAATGCTGCGGCTGCCGGCCGAGCCCCGACTCTGGCTGAACAACTGGTTGACTTGGCTGCGTAGCGCCACGCGGCGAGCATCGACACGCCGCCGTCGAAGACGGTGGACGTAGTAGCAAGACCGCGCCACATCGAAAGCTGAACAGACCACTTCCACCGACTCCTGCTCACTCAACTGGTCTATCAGCGCGTACGATCGAGTTCGTCCGACATCAAGAGAGCGGTAGCCTTTTTTAATATCGCTTTCTCCCGCTCCAACCGGTTGATCCGGGCTTCCAGCTCCTGGATCTTTTGCTGCTCAGGCGTCAACGCCTTGCTCTTCGGGGTCACACCCTGGCGCTCCGCCTCGAGCTGCTTCACCCAACGGCGCAAGGCCGAATCCACCACCCCCAGCGAACGGCAGGCGTCGATATGGCTGTAGCCTTGGTCCAACACCAGGGCCGCGGCCTCTCGTTTGAACTCGGCGGAAAACGTACGTCGTTGCTTGCTCATCAGACACCTCTCTCACGGCGAGGATTCTCGCCTAAATCGGTGTCCGGGATCAGTAGACCACTACAAGGTAGCTATTCCCTTCTTTTGCCAGGACTGCCTGCTCAAATGGCTGAAAACTCTCGATCAACGCGAAGAGATCACCTTTCGAGCTTTCAGGGTCAGGGTAAACCTTGCCGATACGCGCAATACCAAAGTAATGCGGCTGAGCACTGAGGCGCTGATCAGCAAAAGACTTATCTGTCAGCTTGCCCTTGTAGTAAACCACCTGCACCCCTGGCTTAAGGATGGCGCTGTATCGCCTTGGGTAGTGGTAGACAGCTCCAGTTTCGTCGTCCCAGATCGACACATCATTCTCAGCGATAACGGCGGGCATAGCTGCAGAGTCCTTTCATGATGGTTGAGCGACAGCCTATCAGGCACCTGCCCAAAATCGAACCTGGCAAAGAGCGGGAGCAATGCCCCTCTACCAGAAACCTATACCTACTTGAGATCGTTAGGCATGTAGCGAAAAGGCATGCCCAATTCACCACAACAGCCTAGCCAGACAAGGCGGATAGTACGGCACAGACGCTCATAGTTAAGGCCTGTGTGAATTCGGCTCAATGGACATACCAGCTCACATTAGAGACTCCTCCAACCCCCGGCCTCGCCGGGGGCACCGCCTCCGTCGGTTATCGGTGTCTGCGTGCGTATTCCGCCTCGAACAGCGACAGCAAGGAGCCGGTGATGCGGCAGGTGCTTTCACCGGGTTCTTCGGTTTCGTCGAGCAGGTCGAGGACGCTCAGCGTTCCGATCGCCGACTCCAGACGGGTGCGGGCGGTGTCGAACAGATCTTCGCTGGCTGCGCTGCAGTCCAGGTAGAGGGTGGCGCAGCCGGGATGCTGGTTGCATTGCGAGGTGCGTCGCAGGGGGATGAAGGTGGAAGGGGACTGTGCGGTGACGGTTTTGCCCGGACAAGGTGCCGCTCGGGCAAGGTGCGAAGCGCTTCACAAAATGCCAAACAGAGGGCGAGCGCATCCCATCGCCAACACGCAATCGCCTTGAATGGCCGCTTCGATTCCTCGTCATGCGGGGATGCCGTGCTCGGCTCCAGCGCATCGCCACCCACACCGGAAACCCTATGCCCTACCGCGTTCTCCTGCTCATCCTGGCCCTGACGCCCGCCCTCGCCTCCTCCGCCACCCTGGACGAACGCCTGGGCGACCTTGAACACGCCTTCAAGCCCGACCTCGACGGGACGACAAGCGCAAAGCCGGCCAGCCCGCCGCCGGAGCGGTTCAAGCTGGCGCCGCTGGGCAGCGTGGTGCGCAAGAAAGAGTGCGCGACATCGAGCCTACCGGACGAGCAGTCCAGCTGCGCGGCGCTGGAGTTCTGCACGGACTGCGCACAGTAAGGTGGAGCGCCGGCAATCTCACTTGGCGAACAACTGGCCCATGTCGCGGAAGCTCTTGAACTCCAGCGCGTTGCCGCAGGGGTCGAAGAGAAACAGCGTGGCCTGCTCGCCGACCTGGCCCTTGAAGCGGATGTAGGGCTCGATCACGAAGCGGGTGCCGCGCTGCTGCAGGCGTTCGGCCAGGGCGTGCCAGTCGTCCCAGGCGAGGACCACGCCGAAGTGCGGCACCGGCACGTCGTGGCCGTCCACCGGGTTGCTGCCGGCGTGGCGCTGGGAGTCGGTCTGCGGGTGCTGGTGGATGACCAACTGGTGGCCGAAGAAGTCGAAGTCGACCCAGTGCTCGGCGGAGCGGCCTTCGCTCAGGCCGAAGACCTCGCCGTAAAAGCGCCGGGCGGCGGGCAGGTCGTGGACAGGGATGGCGAGGTGGAAGGGCATCAGGCTCATGGCGCGGTTCCTCTGTGGGTGTGCCGGGATTATTTGCCGTGCCGATTTCGATGGAAAGCGCATAATATTTCGCCTGAGCAACACTTTTTTCGAGGCTTGGATGATCCGCGAACTCCGCACCCTGGTCGCCGTGGCGCGCCGGGGCTCCTTCGCCGCGGCGGGGGAACAGGTGGGGCTGACGCAGTCGGCGGTGAGCGCGCAGATCCGCGCGCTGGAACGCAGCGTCGGCGTCGAGTTGTTCAAGCGCACGCCGCGCGCGGCACACCTGAACAAGGCCGGGAGGCAGGCGGTGCGTACGGCCGAGCAGATCCTCGCGCTGTTCGACGGCATCGGCCAGGGCGACAGCCCGCGCGGACGCCTGCGCATCGGTGCAGTGAACACGGCGCAGACCGGGCTGCTGCCGGAGGTGCTCAAGCGCCTCGCCGAACAGGCGCCGCACATCGAGCCGCAGGTGGTGCCGGGCGTCTCGCTGCACCTGCTGGACCAGGTGGACGCCGCCGAACTGGACCTGGCGATCCTCATCCGCCCGCCGTTCAACCTGCCGCGCGGGCTCTCCGCGCAACGGGTCGAGCGCCAGCCGTTCGTGCTGATCGCGCCGCCGCAATGCACCGCGACGGATGCGCTGGAATTGCTGCGCACGCAACCGTTCATCCGCTACGACCATGTGTCCTTCGGCGGTCGCCTGGTGGGCGATTTCCTCGAGGCGCAGCAGCTCAGGCCGCGCCAGGTGATGGAGCTGGACGAGATCGACGCGATCGCGCGGATGGTGGAGAACGGCCTCGGCGTGGCGCTGCTGCCCCGGGCCGGGCTGTGGCTACGCGAGCCGGCGCGGGTACGGGTGATCGAACTGGGCGCGCTGGAATTCCAGCGCGAGCTGGTGATGGTCAGCCGCAGCGGTTCGGCGCAGGACGACCTGGTCGGTGAATTCCGCCGCGCCCTGCTGGCCGAGACGGCGGCTCAGGAGGCCGCGCCGACCACCGCATAGCGCGGCGCCGGGCGCGCCAGCTCGCCGAGGAAGGTCCACAGGCGTTCGGCCTCGCCGGGTAGCGGCAGGCGGCGACGGATCAGGGTGTAGCGCAACGGCACGTCGAAGCGCTGGCCGCCGGCGCGCACCAGGCGACGGCTGGCGAGGTCCTCGCGGACCAGGGTATGCGGCAGCCAGGCGACGCCCAGACGCGACTGGGCGAAGAAGCGCAGCCCCTCGGTCTGGCTGGAGCTGTGATGGCGCTGGAGGAACAGGCCGCTGTCGCGCAGCAGCGGTTCCAGGGCCCAGCCCAGGTGGCATTCCTCGGAGTAGCCGAGGAACGACAGCGCTTCGGTCTGCAGGCGGTCGAGGTTGAACAGCGGCTGGCCGGCGGCGTCCGGCGCGCAGACCGCCACCAGTTGTTCGTGACCAAGCTCCAGGCGCTGGAACTCGGCTTCGCTGTCGATGCCCAGGCGGCGCGACACCGCCTCGCCTTCGTCGAGCAACGCCACCACGTAGTCCACCGAGCCGTCGCGCAGGCGCGACAGGCATTGCGGCAGGTAATCGCAGTCGACGCTGAACTTGGCGCTGCGGAAGTCCGCCTGCAGACGCGGAATCCAGTGCGGGAAAAACACCGAGGAGAGGATGTGCGGGGCGCAGAAACGGATGCGCCGCTGGGCGTCTTCGTCGCGCTCGCGGATCGACTGGCGCAGGTTGTCCAGGGCGCGCACCGCGTCCTGCGCCACGCCTTGCAACTGGCGGCCGGCCTCGGTCAGTTCGAGGGCGTGCTTGTGGCGCTCGAACACCGGTGCACCGAGCCACTGTTCCAGGGTCTGGATACGCCGGCTCAACCCGGACACGGAGACATGGCACTCCTGCGCCGCACGGCTGAAGCTCTTGATCCGACAGAGGACGAGGAAGTCCTTGAGCATCACCAGGTCGATCATCGTTGCGCGTTCCTCAACGGTCGGGCGTTTTCAGTCTACTTCGCGCGGCGGTGCCTGTTGCAAGGCTAAAGTTCGGTTTGTTTTGCCGATTTGGCAAGCAGCTCGTCGACTCCCGCAAAACAGACCGGGAAAACCGGCCCACAGTAGTGAGGTCGCGCTTTTCCAGCCATCGACCCGCCCGAGCATCGTGGCCGGGCGGGTCCGCCACGAGGACAGGACCATGCAGACATCCCCCGCTCCGGCCATCGTCGCCGGCGGCGCCTACCAGCCGGTGGTGCTCCACGCCGGCATCGCCTACGTCAGCGGCCAGTTGCCGCGCCAGCACGGCGAGCTGCGCTGGACCGGCAAGGTCGGCAGCGAACTCGACCTGGAACAGGCCCGCCAGGCCGCCCGGCTCTGCGCGGCGTGCTGCCTGCTGGCGCTGGAGGAGGCGCTGGGCGGCCTGCAACGGGTCGAGCGGCTGCTCAAGGTGACCGGCTACGTCGCCAGCGCGGCGGGTTTCGTCCAGCAGCCGGCGGTGATCGATGCCGCCAGCGAGTATTTCGACGAGGTGCTCGGCGCGCGCGGCGGCCACGCCCGCGCCGCCGTCGGCGTGGCCGAGCTGCCGCGCGGCGCCGCGGTGGAGGTGGAACTGATCGCGGCGGTGCGGCCATGAGCGCGCTCTTCCCCGCCGCCCCCGACGCCTTCGGTGCCGACGAACTGCTGCGCCTGCGCCGCGAGACCCCGGCCTGGGGCAGCTACGCGCACTTCGCCCACGGCTCCGCCAGTCTGCCGCCGCAGGTGCTCTACGAGGCCCTCGACAGCTGGCTGGAAGCCGAGCGGCGCTGGGGCGTGCAGCGCGCCGCCGAGCATTTCGCCGAGCCCTTGCTGGCGGTCCGCGACAGCGTCGCGCGAGTGCTCGGCACCCAGCCACGGCACATCGCCCTGCTCGACTGCGCCAGCCGCGCATGGTCGGTGGCCTTTGCCGCGGCCCTGGCCGCCCATCCACGGATACGGGCGATCAGCAGCTTCGACGAATACGGTTCCAACAGCCTGTGCCTGCTCGCCGCGCGCCAGCAGCGCGGGCTGGAGCTGCGCCTGATCGACGCACGCGGCGACGCCGCACAGCTGTTGCAACGGCTTGACGAGCAGTTGCACGACCTCGCCCCCGGCCAGACGCCGCTGCTGTCGCTCAGCGCGGTGCCCACCGGGCATGGCGCGGCTACCGCGCTGGAGGGCGTGGCCGAGCGCATCCGCGCCCATGACGGGCTGTTCTTCCTCGATGCCAGCCATGCGGTCGGCCAGTTGCCGCTGGCGGTGGAGGCGACCGGCTGCGACGTGCTGGTGTTCCCGCCACGCAAGTGGCTGCGCGGGCCAAAGGGACTCGGCGTGCTCTATCTCGGCGAACGTGCCCTGGAGCGCCTGGCCCTGCCCGACGGGCTGGACGTCGGCGGCGCGCAATGGAGCGACGCCTTCGCCTTGCAGGCGCGGGATGACGCGCGGCGCTTCGAATGCTCGGAGTTCAACCCGGGGCTGCGCCTGGCGCTCAAGGCCAGTTGCGACTACCTGTTGCAGACCGATGTCCGGCGCATCGCCCGACGCAACCGCCAGTTGCGCGAACGCATCGCCCAGCAGCTCTACCGCCGGCTCGGCTGGACGCCGCTGGAACAAGGGCCGCACGCCAGCGCGTTGATGACCTACGCGGCCCCCGAACTGAGCGGCGAGCAATGGCTGAAGCGCCTCCACGCGCGCGGCGTGAACGCCTCCTACATCGGCCCGCAGTATGCCCGCTGGGCGCTGCGCGAGCAGGCGCTGCCGGGGGTCCTGCGCCTGACTCCGCACTACCTGACCGACGACGGCGAGATCGAGCGCCTCGGCGAGGCCCTGGAGGATTGTCTGCGACAGCGCGCCGCCAGTTGAGCGACCTTGCGCGAATGGCAACGTTGCGCCGCCGTGCCGGCGGTTGGCGCAACGCCGGGCGATTTGCGCAAGGTCTTTGTGCCGGCGGCAACGAGCGTTGCCGAATGCGCCGCGCACGGCCGCCGCCATGCGGTTTAAATCCCTCTCGTAGAACAACGCATAACGATCCCGCCAGCGACATCTTTCACCTGCCTGAGACACCGACGACTTTCGACGCCCTGGGCAGCCTTTCGGTCCGCCGCGGACCGCTCCGCCCTCAATGGAATGATGAATGGAGGAAAGACGACCATGACCGGATCCCGGAAAACCCTGATTCTCGGATGCGCCTCCACCGGCGCCAAGTTCACCCCGCGCAACCACGCCGCCACCGGCGACCGCCTACTCGACAGCATCTGCACCGGCGCCACCATCCGCACCGCCCCCGGCGAACTGCTGGACGAAGCGCGCCAGCTCTACGAGATGGGTTGCCGCTACTACCACTATCACGCGCGCAACCCGCTGACCCAGGAACAGACCACCGACAACGACATCTACCAGGCGGTCAGCCGCGCCCTGCAGAACCGCTTCCCCGACCTGATGCTGAGCTTCGGCGCCAGCCGCAACGGCAGCGAGGTGCAGGAGAACATCCGCCGCTTCGGCGAGTGGGAGCGGGTCAGCCACTGCGCCATCCCGCTGCACCTGGGTGGTGCGCACTTCGTGACGATCCAGGCGGCCATCGAATTGCAGGTGATCTGCGAGCTGGAGAAGCAAAGGCGCAAGCTCGACCTCGACTATGCCTCGAGCCCGGCTTTCCTCGCCGACCTGCGCGACTACCAGCCGTCCACGGCGCTGGAAAAGGCCGAGTTGCAGACCCACTCCACCAGCAAGGGCGCCGACTACGGGGTGACCTCGCCGATGACCCAGTTCCAGGTCTACCGCAACGCCATCCAGGCGCGCCAGAAGCTCGGCCTGTTCCACGAGGTGGAGTGGGTGCAGCATGTGCGCAGCTACGCCATGACCCGTTTCGCCGTGGAGCACCCGCGCCTGCGCCTGGGCGGTTCCGGCCAGTTGAACGTGATCCTGCTGTTCGGCTTCTCGCCACGCCTGCCGTTCCCGGCAACCTACCAGCAGTTCCGCGCGGTGATCGAGAGCGCCAAGAGCCTGGAGTACGACATCGGCGAACCCTGCGTGCGCAAGCGCAAGGTCAGCATCACGGTCGGCGCGGCAGTGATGCCGCAGCATGCCGCGCAGCACTTCCGGCCGCTCGACGTCGGCCCTCGTGCCGGCACCCCGCTCTGCGCGGTGCGCCGGCTGGCCGCCTATGCCGCGCAGGCGGACAGCCAGGTCGACGTGCTGCGGGTCGGCATGGAGGACACGCCCTACGCGGTGGACGATGACGGCCGGGTGACGCTCAGCGACAACTGCCAGCTGCTGCGCCAGGCTCTCGACGAACTGCGCGCCAACGGCGCCGAGGCCGAGCTCGACGGCGAACGGATCTTCCAGCGCATGGGCATGGAACGCACCCTCGGCGAATACCTGTCGCTGCAGCGCCTGCATCCGCTCGGCGAAGCCAACTTCACCCTCGCACGGGAGTTCGTCCAGTGACCGCCGCCCTCGCCGCGAACCCGACCCAGCGCTACCGCTGGGTCATCCTGCTGATCGCCACCTTCGCCCAGGCCTGCGCCTGCTTCTTCGTCCAGGGCATCGGCGCGATCGCCGTGTTCGTCCAGAACGACCTGCAACTCTCGTCGCTACAGATCGGCCTGCTGGTGTCGGCGGCGCAGCTGGTGCCGATCGTCGGCCTGCTGGTGGCCGGCGAGCTGCTCGACCGCTACTCCGAACGGCTGGTGGTCGGCCTCGGCACGCTGATCGTCGCGCTGGCCCTCTGCGCCTCGCTGTGGGCCACCGACTACCTGACCATCCTGCTGTTCCTGGTGGTCGTCGGCGCCGGCTACAGCACGGCGCAGCCGGGCGGCAGCAAGTCGGTGTCGCGCTGGTTCGCCAAGACCCAGCTGGGCTTCGCCATGGGCATCCGCCAGGCCGGGCTGCCGCTGGGCGGCGCGCTGTCCGCCGCGCTGCTGCCGTACCTGGCGGGAGTCTACGGCTGGCGCAGCGCGTTCCTCGCCGGCGGCCTGGTGGCGTTCCTCGGCGCGCTGGCCTTCATGCTCTTCTACCGCACCCCGCCGGACGCCCCGGCGCCCGGCGCGAACCCCGCCGAACGCGACCTGGGCGCGGTGGTGAAGTCGCGGCTGGCGATGATCACCGACCCGGCGATGAAGAACATCGTCTGTTCCGGGGTGGCGCTGATCTCGGTGCAGTACGGCATCCTGGTGTTCACCGTACTCTACCTGCACGAGACCCTGGAGATCGGCATCGGCATGGCCGCGACCCTGCTGTTCGTCGCCCAGGGCAGCGGCGTCGCCGGGCGCATCCTGCTGGCCGCCTGGAGCGACCGCTGCCGCGCCGGGCGCTACTTCCCGGTGATGGTCTGCCTCGGCGCGGTGATCCTCGGCCTGCTGGCGCTGGTCCTGCTGCCCCTGCAATCACCGTTGGGGATGGGCCTGGTAGTGGCCTGGCTGGGCTTCTTCGGCTTCGGCTGGTACGGTCCCTGGGTGGCCTATGTGGCGGATACCGCGCCGGTCGGCAAGACCGGCTTCGCCCTCGGCCTGGCGATGGCCATCAACCAGCTGGCGATCGTTCTCGCGCCGCCGGCGCTGGGGCTGCTCAAGGACTTCAGCCACAGCTTCGTCCCCGGCTGGCTGGCACTCTGCCTGATGGCGGCGGTAGCCCTTGTGGTCACTGCCTGGAGCGGCCGCGGCCTGCCCACGGCGCTGCCACAGAAGCACTGAAGCGATGACGGCCACGGCCGAGGAGGCACGATGCGCGCGATCCTGTTCGATGTGTTCGGTACCCTGGTGGACTGGCGTTCCAGCCTGATCGAGCAGTTCCAGGCGTTGGAGCGCGAACTCGGCGGGACCCTGCCCTGCGTGGAACTGACCGACCGCTGGCGCCAGCAATACAAGCCGGCGATGGACCGGGTACGCAACGGCCAGGCGCCCTGGCAGCACCTCGACCAGTTGCACCGGCAGAGTCTCGAGGCCCTGGCCGGAGAGTTCGGCCTGGCGCTGGACGAGGCCCTGCTGCAACGTATCACTGGCTTCTGGCACCGCCTGCGGCCGTGGCCGGACACGCTCGCCGGGATGCATGCGCTGAAGGCCGACTACTGGCTCGCCGCGCTGAGCAACGGCAACACCGCGCTGATGCTCGACGTCGCGCGGCACGCCGGGCTGCCCTGGGACATGCTGCTGTGCGCCGACCTGTTCGGCCACTACAAGCCCGACCCGCAGGTCTACCTCGGCGCCTGCCGCCTGCTCGACCTGCCGCCGCAGGAGGTGATGCTCTGCGCGGCGCACAACTACGACCTCAAGGCCGCGCGCGCCCTCGGCCTGAAGACCGCGTTCATCGCCCGGCCGTTGGAATACGGCCCCGGCCAGTCCCAGGACCTCGCCGCCGAGCAGGACTGGGACCTGATCGCCAGCGACCTGCTGGACCTGCACCGGCAACTGGCGGCCTCGGCCTGACCGACTTCCTCCTTCCTGCCCCCTGAACCGCTCGCCCAACCCGCGCGCCACGGCGCGCCGGGAAAGGCGCGCGCAGCGCCGGCACGCGTCCGGCAGGAGCTTCGTCATGTCCGCGAAGGATACCCCGGCCCCCCAGGCCGCCGAGCCCGGTCGCGCCCAGCCGGTCGAAGTCCCCGGCGGCGGCCACTGGTGGCGCCGCCTGCTGGCCTTCGCCGGCCCCGGCTACCTGGTCGCGGTGGGCTACATGGACCCGGGCAACTGGGCCACCGACGTCGCCGGCGGCGCGCAACTGGGCTACCTGCTGCTCTCGGTAATCCTGCTCTCCAGCCTGATGGCGATGCTGCTGCAGGCGCTGTCCGCGCGCCTGGGCATCGCCAGCGGCCTGGACCTGGCCCAGGCCTGCCGCGAACGCTACTCGCCGAGCACCTGCCGCCTGCTGTGGCTGGCCTGCGAGACGGCGATCATCGCCTGCGACCTGGCCGAGGTGATCGGCACCGCCATCGCCCTGAAGCTGCTGTTCGGCCTGCCGCTGGCCTGGGGCGCCTTGCTCTGCGTGGGCGACGCGCTGCTGGTGCTGGTCCTGATCGGACGTGGCCAGCGGCCGCTGGAGGCCTTCGTGGTGGCGTTGCTGACACTGATCTTCGCCTGCTTCGCGGTACAGTTGCTGCTCTCGCGTCCCGAACTCGGCGAGGTGCTCCAAGGGTTCTTGCCGAGCCCGCGGGTGCTCAGCGACCCGGCTGCCCTGTACCTGGCGATCGGCATCGTCGGCGCGACCGTCATGCCGCACAACCTCTACCTGCATTCCTCGCTGGTGCAGAGCCGCGCCTACCCGCGCAGCCTTGCCGGCAAGCGCAAGGCGCTGCGCTGGGCGGTGGCCGACAGCAGCCTGGCGCTGACCCTGGCGCTGCTGGTCAACGCGGCGATCCTGATCGTCGCCGCCAGCGTGTTCCACCGCAACGGGCACACCGAGGTGGTCGATATCGAGCAGGCCCACGCGCTGCTCTCGCCATTGCTCGGCCTGGAACTCGCCTCGCTGCTGTTCGCCGTGGCGCTGCTCGCGTCCGGCCTCAACTCGACGGTCACCACCACCCTGGCCGGGCAGATCGTCATGGAGGGCTTCCTCCGCCTGCGCCTGGCGCCCTGGGCGCGGCGCCTGCTGACCCGTGGCGTCGCAGTGCTGCCGGTGCTGCTGGTGACCCTGCTCTACGGCGAGGATGGCACCGCGCGGCTGCTGATCTTCAGCCAGGTGATCCTGTCGATGCAGTTGCCGCTGGCAGTGATCCCGCTGCTACAGTTCGTTTCCGACCGGCGCCTGATGGGCCCGCTGGCGATCGGTGCCGGGACCCGGTGGCTGGCCTGGGCGGTAGCGCTGGCGATCGTCGGCCTGAACCTGCAACTGCTGGCCGACTTCGCGTTCGGCTGAGCATTGCCTGAGGGCACGCTGCGCGGTGCGGGACGCGCACTCAGGCAATGCTCAGCCATCGAGACCGCGGGGAAAACGGTCGGCCACCAGGTTCAAGGCGATGCCATGCTCCAGGCAGGCCTTGAGCCCGGCCAGCACCAGGGTGAAACCTTCGGTGGCGTCGACCACCCGCGGGATGACCTCTTCCGGGGTGCCGACGAAACCGCTGTTGCGGATGCTGACGAAGGTCCCGGCGCCGGGCAGTTCCTCGAACAGCCACTCCACCTGGGAAGGGTTGCTGTCGCCATTCGGCCATTCGATGAGGATGCGGCGGTTCGTCTGCAGGTCCTTCACTTCGATTTCCTGGGAAACCCCGTACATGTCCCAGTGCCAGCGCAGCCGTTTCCCGGCTTCGAGGCGGGCATCGCCGCGGCTGAACCAGAACCTGGCGGTGATGGCCGGATCGACGAAGGCTTCGAAGACCTCGGCGATGGGGCGGCGGATCAGCATTTCCGCCTTGGCGACGACCTGTGCGACGGCAGTCATGGCAAGTCCTCCATGGGGGTGGGCAAGGAAGCGGCCGCCGCATCGAGCGGCCGCTCGCGGTGAATGGCTCAGGCCGGGTATTTCTCGTTCAGAGCGTAGAGGATCGCCGCCGTCTCCACATCCAGCGCGCCGTCGTAGTTCTCCGGGCGGAAATGCATCTGGAAGGCGCGCAGCAGGCTGGCGAAGTAGGCGTCGTCGACCGTCGCCGGCAGCGCATAGCCGTACAGGCGGAACGCCTCCAGCAGGTCGGCGCGCGGCGGCAGGCCGTCGCGCTCGAAGCCTTCGCGATAGCGATCGCGGGTGGCGTCGTCATACCAGGCGCCGATACCGGCCTCGTAGAGTTCCTTCCAGGGCAGCTTCGGACCCGGGTCGGACTTGCGCCCGACGGCGATGTCGGAGTGGCCGACCACGTTCTTCGGGGTCATGTCCGGGTAGCGCTGCAGGATGTTCTTCGCCAGTTGCTTGAGTGCGTTGATCTGCGAGCGCTCGTAGTCGGGGAAGGTGAACACGCCGTCGTCGTCGCGGGCGAGGTTGACGATCTCGATGCCGATGGAGGTGTCGTTGAGGTTGTCGCGGCGCGCCCAGCCGCTGACGCCGGCGTGCCAGGCGCGGTCTTCCTCGGCGACCAGGTTGAAGATGCGCTGGCCCTTGAAGCCGGCGGCCTTGTAGCTGGGGTCGTGCGGCGCCGGGATCAGGTAGTGGGCGCTGGCGGCGCCGGTGGTCAGCGCCTTGACCGAGGCGGCGAAGTCGAGCGCGGTGTAGTGCAGCACCAGGAAGCGCACGCGTTTGCCGTAGGGGGTAGTGGTGCGATAGCTGTTGTAGTCGATGGTCAGCATGGTTTTCACCTTTTTGCGGATGATGGAAAGCCTCCGGCCACAGGCTCGCCTGTAGCTAGGGACGTCGATGCAGCGATGAGGTTCAGGGGCCGGCCAAGGAAACGCGGGCCCCGGCTAAACCGGAAGGAAGAAGACCGGGCATAAAAAAGCCCGGCACGCGGCCGGGCAAAAGGGATACACCAAAGGCAAGCCCCAGCGAACTGGGGGTACGGGGGCTCACCGAGGCCACTGAACGATGGCGTTATGACAGCAGTCGGCACAACCGAACTTTAAGTTGGCCGGACGCCGTGCGGGCGCACCCCAGAGCCTTTCGCAGCGGTCGCCGCCCGCTGCGTCCGGTTGCGCGGCGGGCGGAAACGACGAAGCCCGGCGCTGGGGCCGGGCTTCGAGGGCGACCACGGGAAACGTGATCATGGGAAAAAACTACCGCGAGCGTCCCGCCGCGTGCAACACCGTTCGTCCGTTGGCCGCTCTACTTTGCACTTCTTCACAAAGTTCACCAATAGCCATACAGACCCTCGACAGAGCGGCTACTACTCTATCCACGCCAGGTCCGATTGCTCCTCCATCTCCTGGCATTCCCGGCCACTGTCCACCCCCGCACAGTGGCTTTTTTTCGCCTGCGCCTAGCGTCGTGCCAGCGGCGCCTCGTCCCGCGCCAGCATCAGCGCCAGGATGCAGCCGAGGAGGAACGCCTGCAGCGCCAGGCGAGCGGCCAGCAGCGTCGGCGGGAAGGATGGGAACAGGTCGGGGTGCTGCCACATGTAGAGGTTGGCCGGGGTCACGCAGAGGGTCAGGATGAACAGCCCGCACGCCGCCAGCCGGCGCCATGCCGGCACCAGCAGGGCGGCGGCGCCGAGCAGTTCGAAGACCCCGCTGACCCACACCGCCGCCAGCGGCCAGGGCACGTAGGGCGGGACGATGCCGACGAAGAAATCGGTGAAGACGAAATGGCCCAGCCCACCCAGCAGGAACCAGGCGGACACGAAGGCCAGGAGCAGCGTGCGAGCGGGCGACGGCATGAATAACCTCGGCGCGGCGATGGAACGGCAATCCTGCCACGCGCCGCCGACGCCAGGCCCATAACCTTTGCCCGGTTGGCAGGCGTCCGCCGAAACAAATGCTCAAACATTCCCGCCGCCGGGGCGACATCTGCTCAAAAAATGTCCTGGCCTTTCTTCGTCGAAAGATATACAATCCGGGACTGCGTACCAAACTGAAAGTCAATCAGGCTTTACCCCACGACCGGGCCCACAGATGAAAAGGGCTCTACCATCAGGGTTACAGCCTTCCGATGGTTCTTCGGTCGCCACTCTTCTGAAGCAATCCCCTGCCACGCAGGGCCGATGGGAAGACCGGCGTCCCGCAATACCACCCGCAGATTGATCAGGATCCTGGCCTGGAAACTTTCCTGCCAATCGATCCTCTGATTAGTACCTGAACTGCCAGCTTGCTCTTTTCGAAAAAAGCCGGCATAACCAGTACGTTCCCCCGACACAAAGCTTTCTTGGCACTGTCACGGAGCGGGAACATTTGCAATATACGCTGCTCCATAAGCGTGAAAGTAAAGGAACATAAGAATATGTCTATTCAACATCGTACTCAGGATGCAATTCGCACCCTAACCGCCGCATTTGCGCCGTTCGACTGCCTGATCCAGGCAACTCGTAAAGGAAACTTCAGTTTCACCATCGTTGACCAGCATGGCGTGGCCTGCCACAGCGAGCGCCTGTATCCGGAGCAGTACGACGACTCCGGCAAAATGGAAGAAGTGATCAATCGAGTTCGCAAGAAAACACTGGCTGCCTGAATCATGCAAGCATCAGCGCGAATGCAAGGAAAAGCCCCGTCCCCGACGGGGCTTTTTTGTGGGACAGCGAAAAATACAGGTTAAGTTGAAGAAAGTTCCCACGCAGGAAATAAATATTTACTTATTCCTTTTTAAATATTTCCTCGGCAACTTCGTCATATTCCCGCGGCCAGGGGAAACAAGCGCAGGCCGTTTCTCCCGTACTCCACTCAGACGATCGCCAGGTTTCGCTTGCGGGTAGGCGGCGGAAACGCCTGGTCGAGCGCCCGCAGGTCATCGGCGCTCAGTTCCAGGTCGGCCGCCGCTGCATTCAGGCGAATGTGAGCGGACGTCACCGCCTTCGGGATCGCGATCACCCCCTGCTCCAGTAGTCAGGCCAGGGCGACCTGGGCGCTGCTGGCGTCGTGGCGCGCGGCGATCTCGCCGAGCGCCGGGTGCCGTAGCAGCCTGCCGCCCTGCCCCACCGGACAGTAGGCCATCACCGGCATGCCGCGCTCCTGGCACCAGGGCAGCAGGTCGTATTCGATACCGCGTTCCTCCAGGTTGTACATCACCTGGTTGGCGGCACAGGCGCTGCCGTCCAGTTCGTACATGTCGCCCAGGTCGAAGTTGGACACGCCCCAGCGCAGGATCTTGCCCTGGTCGCGCAACCGCTCGAAGGCTTCGATGGTTTCCTCCAGCGGATACCGGCCCTGCCAGTGCAGCAGGTAGAGGTCGATGGTTTCGCAACCGAGCCGGCGCAGGCTGCGCTCGCAGGCCGCCGGCAGACCCTCGCGGCTGGCGTTGTGCGGGTAGACCTTGCTGACCAGGAAGACCTCTTCGCGGCGTCCCGCGATAGCCGCGCCGACCACGTCTTCGGCGCCGCCCTCGGCGTACATCTCGGCGGTATCGATCAGCGTCATCCCCAGCTCGATGCCTTCGCGCAGCGCCGCGACCTCGCGCTTGCGTTCGCCGGGCTGCTCGCCGATATGCCAGGTACCCTGGCCGATGGCGGCGACCTCTTGGCCATCGATCAGCGTGAGCGTTTTCATGCAGCGTCTCCTGTGGTGAATGGACGGGGCCTCATGCCCAGGGATCATAGCTGCCGAAGCTCCAGACGTGGCCCTCCGGATCGCGGCAAGTGAAGCCGCGACCGCCGTAGTCCTCGTCCTTGATGTCGATGACGATCTCGGCGCCGGCGGCCTGGGCGCTGCGGAACAGGGCGTCGGGATCGGCGACCACCAGGTAGAGGCTCTGGGTATTGCCGCCGGCTTCGTCGACGTGCCGCATCAGCCGACCGTAGGCGTTGTCGCGGACGCTCGAGCCGAGCATCAGCATGCCGTTGGCGCCGTTCGGGCTGGCGTAGGTCAACTCGGCGTGGAGCACCTGTCCGTCCTCGCCGGGCACCACCAGCTTGCGCTGGAAGCCAAAGGTCCGGCACAGCCAGTCGATGGCGGCCGGCGCATCGCGGTAACGCAGGCAGGGAATGACGCTGGCGACGGTGTTGCTGGCGGGCGTGTGCATGGCGCATACCTCCGGGGGAAAGCACGACCACCAGCATAGACGCTGGACCGGACCGCCCCCGAGGCACGGATGGGCGGCGCGCCCTTCAGCGCAGCAGCGCCAGCACCCCGCCGAGCAACGGCACTCCGGCGGCGCAAGGCAATGCCCAGCGTGGCCGCCAGGCGAGCAGCAGGACCAGCGTGCCGGCCGCCAGCATCAGCAGGCAGGACCAGAAGACGATGCCGATCTCCACGCCCTGCCGGTGGATCGAGAAGGCCAGTGCCAGGCCCAGGTCGAGCAGCGCCACGCCGCGTAGCAGAAGCACCCGGGAAACCGACGGCTCGTGGCCGAGAAGGTTCTTGTGGTGGCGGTTCATGGCCAGGCAGAGAGCGGTGAAGGCCAGCAGGTTGAGGCCGAAGACCAGCAGCATCAGGCCACCTCCTGGACGTTCAGGCGTCGCCGGACGGGCTTGCTCGACGCTTGCCGACGTCGCCAACCTAGCCAGGCGCAGAGCAGGCCGAGGCCCAGCAGGCTGAGGTCGACGCCGGCCAGCACCCAGTCGCCGCGCTGCAGGCTGGCCAACAGGTTGCCTTCCGGGCTACGCAGCAGGCCGAGCAGCGGCAGGCCCAGCGCCAGCACGGCGGCGAGGCGCAGTTGCGTGCGACCGAGGGTCCCGCTGTTGCGGCGGACGATGGCCCACAGCGCGACCAGCGCCCAACTGGCGCAAAACACGCGGATCTCCCAGGTATCGCGGCCGGCCAGTTGCGTCGGCAGCAGGCGGTTGCCCCACAGCAGCGCCAGGCTGGCCAGCGGCAGGCCGCCGCAGACCGCCAGGTTCAGCGCCCGCACCAGACCAACGCCACGACTGCCGCGGACCTCACGCTTGGCCAGCCAGACCTGCAACCCGCCGAAGATCATCATCGCCCCGGACAGCCCGAGCAACAGGTACATCCAGCGCACCAACTGGCCGCCCCACTGGATCATGTGCAGGCCGGTCAGCCAGCCGTAGGTGGCGTAGCCGGGCGCATAGGACGGCTGGGCATGCAGCAGTTCGCCGCTGGAGGCATCGAAGTTGACCGTGCGCTGGTCGTCGAGGATGCGCGAGGCGTCGCGCCGGCGGATGTCCACGGTGGCCGCCTCGTCATAGGGATGGTGGACGCTGATCCAGCCCGGCGCGCCGCCGTCGCCCCAGACCTTGCCGGCCTCGACGATCAGGCCGTCGATGGACGCCGGCGGCCCCGCCGGGCGGCCGACTTCCTCGCGTTCGTAGGAGCCCTGCACTTCATGGAAGAAGCGCTCGCCATCGTTCTGGTAGACCACCTGCAGGCCCGCCTGCATGTAGTAGACGATGAAGATCACCAGGCCGGTGTAGGCGATCATCAGGTGGAACGGCAGGCCGATCACCCCCAGCACGTTGTGCGCGTCGAGCCAGGCGCGCTGCCGCGCCGCCTGCGGGCGCAGGGTGAAGAAGTCCTTGAAGATCCGCCGGTGCACGATGGTCCCGCTGACCAGCGCCACCAGCATCAGCATCCCGGCGATGCCGACGATGTACAGGCCGACCATGCCGGCGTGCAGGTCGTAGTGCAGGGTGAAGAAGAACTCGCCGCCGACTGTCTTCGGCAGCGGCTGGCCGCTCACCGCGTCCAGCTGAAAGACCTTGAACTCGCTGCCGTCGCGTGGCTCCCAGCCGGCGTTCCAGTAGGGCGCCCGCTCGCTCGGCGGCAGCATCCACCAGGCATGGGCATCGGGGGCGCGCTGGCGCAACCAGTCGCGCACCTGGTCGGCGCCCAGCGACTGCGCGCCGGGCAGGTGCAGGTCCGGCTGCATCCAGCGGGTCAGCTCCTTGTCGAAGCTGGCCAGGCTGCCGGCGAAGACGATGACGAACAGCAGCCAGCTGACCAGCAGCCCCGACCAGGTATGCAGGCCGGACATCGATTGACGCAGGTTCATGGACGCGCTCCGTAGTCGAGGCCGAGCCAGGCCAGGCCGCCCAGCGCCAGGCTGGCCAGCGCCAGCACCCAGCAGGCGCGCCAGGCGCTGCGCGCGGCGAAGACGTAGACGATGGCCGCGACCCACACGGCGAAGCAGCCGAGGCTGCCGAACGAGACCCGGTCGGGACGCGGCAGCGGCAGGTAGATGCTCAGGCAGGCGGTGACCGCATAGGCCAGCGCGTAGCCAAGCAGGACCGCGACGAGGATGCGGCCGGTGACGGACAGTCCGCCGGCCAGGGCCTGGCTGGTCATGGGGCGGCGTCCCGCGTGGAAACAGGGCCTTGCATCGTCGCTACCTCGTCTGGCTGGCACGGCGACGCCGCGCTCGCGGGTGGCGAGGCGGTCGTCGATTCGGAAGGTTTGCGACTGTATCTCAATTACGTTCGCATTTGTACTTGCTCCAGACGACCGCCAGGTCGCGTCGCGCCAGGGATTGCCGGGGTCCGACGAGTGCGGGTCGTATCCCGTCGCATTCGTCCGCCGCGCCATACGTCCATCTCCGCTCTGCGCAAGCGCGCCGAGCTTGGTAATATCGGCTGTTTGCGGTTTCGGCTGGTTTCGCCGAAGGACATACCGGATGACTTCACCCTCCGCCCCAGACACCCAGCTCAGCCTGGCCATCGACCCGGCCCGGCCGTATGCGCGGCTGACCCTCGGCAGCCACGTGCACAGCGGCTACGACCTGCGCAGCGGACGCATGCAGAGCATTTCCCGGCACCGTGCGGCGCTGGCCTTCATCTATGCCGGCGAGGCGGTTTCCGGGCGTCCCGGCAGCGAGCCACGGGAGGCCCAGCGGCGTATCGAACGGCGTCCGGCGCACGAGCAGGAATACCGCGAGACCCTGCGCCGCCTCGGCTTCAAGCCGGCGACCCGGCGCAGCGACGCGCTCGAGGAGAGCGCCGGCGAGATGTTCGAACTGCCCGGCGACAACGCCTGGCTGCACTTCATGCAGGACGACCTGCCGCGCCTGCGCCAGCAAGGCTGGTTCATCGACATCCGCGCCGACTTCGCCTACGACCTGACGCCCATCGACGCCTGGTACGCCGAGGTCGAGGAAGCCGACGACCGCCAGTGGTTCGAGCTGGAACTGGGCATCCAGGTCGCCGGCCAGCGGGTCAGCCTGCTGCCGGCGCTGACCGAACTGATCCGCCGCAGTCCGGCCCTGCTCGATCCGCGCGCCCTCGCCCGGCACGCCGACGAAGAGCAACTGGTGCTGCGCCTGGAACTCAACCCGCCGCTGCGCGTGGCGCTGCCCTTCGGCCGCCTGAAGCCGGTGCTGGCGGCGCTTTCCGACTTCTACCTGGGCGACCCCGAACCGCAGCGCAAGCTGCGCCTGGGCGCACCGGACGCGGCGCGCCTGGCCGATCTCGACGAGTTGCCGCTGGCCTGGGAAGGCGGCGACAACCTGCGCGACTTCGCCCGCCGCCTACGCAGTTTCCAGGCTCGTCCGGCGACCCCGCCGCAAGGCCTGCGCGCCGAACTGCGGCCCTACCAGCTCGAAGGCCTGAGCTGGATGCAGACCCTGCGCGAACTCGACAGCGGCGGCGTGCTGGCCGACGACATGGGGCTGGGCAAGACCTTGCAGTCGCTGGCCCACGTGCTCCTGGAAAAGCAGGCCGGGCGGCTCGACACGCCGGCGCTGGTGGTGATGCCCACCAGCCTGATCCCCAACTGGCTGGACGAGGCCGAGCGCTTCGCCCCCGATCTGTGCGTGCTGGCCCTGCACGGCGCCGGCCGGCGCCGCGACTTCGCCCGCATCGACGAGCACGACCTGGTGCTGACCACCTATGCCCTGCTGCCACGCGACGCCGCCGAGCTGGGCAAGCGGCGGTTCCACCTGCTGATCCTCGACGAGGCGCAGAACATCAAGAACGCCACCACCAAGGCCGCCGTCGCCGCCCGCGAGCTGGCGGCACGGCATCGCCTGTGCCTGACCGGCACGCCGCTGGAGAACCACCTCGGCGAACTCTGGTCGCTGTTCCATTTCCTGATGCCCGGCTGGCTCGGCGACGCCCGCCAGTTCGCCCAGGACTACCGCACGCCGATCGAGAAGCACGGCGACGAGGCACGCCTCAGTCACCTGGCCGCGCGCCTGCGGCCGTTCCTGCTGCGACGGACCAAGGAACAGGTGGCCTCGGAACTGCCGCCGAAGAGCGAGTTCACCCAGTTCGTCGAACTCAGCGAGGCGCAACGCGAACTCTACGAAACCGTGCGCCTGGCGCTGGACCGCAAGGTCCGCGAGGAGATCGCCCGGCGCGGCCTGGCGCGCAGCCGCATCGTGATCCTCGAGGCGCTGCTCAAGCTGCGCCAGGTCTGCTGCGACACGCGCCTGCTGCAACGCCAGGAAGACGGCGCGCGCAGCGGCCGGGCGCTCAGCTCGGGCAAGCTGGCCTACCTGCTCGACATGCTCGACGAACTGATCGCCGAGGGTCGCCGGGTCCTGCTGTTCTCGCAGTTCACCTCGATGCTCGCGCTGATCGAGGACGCCCTGCGCCAGCGCGGCGTCGACTACGTCCTGCTGACCGGCGAGACCCGCGACCGCCGCGCCCCGGTACAGCGCTTCCAGAGCGGCAAGGTGCCGGTGTTCCTGATCAGCTTGAAGGCAGGCGGGGTCGGCCTCAACCTGACCGCGGCGGACACCGTGATCCACTACGATCCCTGGTGGAACCCGGCGGTGGAGAACCAGGCCAGCGACCGCGCCTACCGCATCGGCCAGGACAAGCCGGTGTTCGTCTACCGGCTGATCGCCCGCGGCACGGTGGAAGAGAAGATCCAGCACCTGCAGCAGGAAAAGGCCGCCCTCGCCGACGGCCTGTTCAGCGAAGGCAACGGCGACGGCTGGAAGCTCGACGAGGCCGATATCGACGCGCTGTTCGCGCCCTTGCCCAAGGCGCTCTGAGGGCCGCCCGGATTCAGCGCGCGACGCCGCGGTAGACGTAGGTCATCGGCCGCGGCCCGGGCAGGTAGCCCTGTTCCAGCTCGTCGATGCGAAAGCCGGCCTCGCGCAGCAAGGCCGGCATGTCGCGGTCCAGATGGCAACCGCCGGCCAGCGGTTTCCACCAGGGCGTCAGGCGCCGTTGCCAGGCCAGCACCGAGGCGTCCGGCGCGCGCCCGTGCTCGCAGAACAGCAATTCGCCGCCACGCTTCAGCACCCGACGCATCTCGCCCAGCGCCGGCAGCGGCGCGGCGATGGAGCAAAGGGTGAAAGTGCAGACGATGGTGTCGAAGCTTTCCGCCTCGGCGCGGATCTCGCCAAGCTCGAGGGCGACCATTTCCACCGGGATGCCGATTTGCGCCGCGCGCTCGCGGGCCAGCGCCTGCATTTGCGCGGCCGGGTCGACGCCGACGATCGCCGACACCTTCGCCGCGTCGTAGAAGCCCAGGTTGAGCCCGGTGCCCAGACCGATCTCCAGCACCCGCCCATGGGCGCGCGGCACCAGCAGCGAACGCTGCTTCATCACGTCGCCCATGCCGCAGGCGAAGTCGATCAGGCGCGGCAACACGTAACGGTCATAGATGCCCACGAAACTCTCTCCTGGCACAGCGGCTGGAGGGGAAAGCATAGACCAGCGATGCATTAGACGATTGTCGACAATCAAGCGACGAATGATTGACCCCACGCAATCCAGGCGGTAGCTTTCGCAAACATTGTCGACACATCGACCCGGACAGCCAGTACCATGACCCAGAACCCGCCCCCTCTCGAGATTGCCCATGACGACGGAGAGACCTTGTCGGAACACGTCTTCCGCAAGATCCAGAGCGCCATCGTCAGCGGCGAGATCGCGCCGGGCAGCAAGATCTCCGAGCCGGAGCTGGCGCGCACCTACGGCATCAGCCGCGGCCCGCTGCGCGAGGCGATCCACCGCCTGGAAGGCCTGCGCCTGCTGGTGCGGGTGCCGCATGTCGGGGCGCGGGTGGTGTCGCTGAGCCACGCCGAGCTGATCGAGCTCTACGAGATCCGCGAGTCCCTGGAAGGCATGGCCTGCCGACTGGCCGCCGAGCGCATGAGCCAGGCCGAGATCGACGAGTTGCGCCGAGTGCTCGACACCCACGAGCGCGACGAGGCGTTCCAGGCCGGGCGCGGCTATTACCAGCAGGAAGGCGACTACGACTTCCACTACCGGATCATCCAGGGCAGCGGCAACGCCACTCTCACCCGCATGCTCTGCGGCGAGCTCTACCAACTGGTGCGGA
This sequence comes from Pseudomonas sp. PS1(2021), assembly GCF_020405165.1. Lineage (NCBI taxonomy): Bacteria > Pseudomonadati > Pseudomonadota > Gammaproteobacteria > Pseudomonadales > Pseudomonadaceae > Pseudomonas > Pseudomonas sp. PS1(2021). The sequence goes on from NZ_CP084484.1 coordinate 4,049,981, forward strand.
TGTACCGCATCCAGTACTCGACCACGCCGAACCGGCCGCGCCAGGCCTTCGCCGAACACCACCGCATTCTCGACGCCATCGCCGACCGTGACGGCGAACTGGCCGAGCTGCTGATGCGCCGCCACATCAGTGCGTCGCGCCGCAATATCGAGCGCCAGCTGGAACCCCAGCCGGCGAAGCTCGCCTCCGCTTCCTCCACCGTCTAAGAGGTCCGTGATGAGCCAGACGTCCCTTACCCCCGGCCAGCGCTTCCGCGAAGCCGTGGCCACCGAACACCCGCTGCAGGTGGTCGGCACCATCAACGCCAACCACGCCCTGCTGGCCAAGCGCGCCGGCTTCAAGGCCATCTACCTGTCCGGCGGCGGCGTCGCCGCCGGTTCCCTGGGCCTGCCGGACCTGGGTATCAGCGGCCTCGACGACGTGCTCACCGACGTGCGCCGGATCACCGACGTCTGCGACCTGCCGCTGCTGGTGGACGTCGACACCGGCTTCGGCTCCTCGGCGTTCAACGTCGCCCGCACGGTGAAGTCGATGATCAAGTTCGGCGCCGCCGCGATGCATATCGAGGACCAGGTCGGCGCCAAGCGCTGCGGCCATAGGCCGAACAAGGAGATCGTCTCGCAGCAGGAGATGGTCGACCGCATCAAGGCCGCCGTCGATGCCCGTAGCGACGACTCCTTCGTGATCATGGCGCGCACCGACGCGCTGGCCGTGGAAGGCCTGCAGGCCGCCATCGACCGCGCCTGCGCCTGTGTCGAGGCCGGTGCCGACATGATCTTCCCGGAAGCCATGACCGAACTGGCCATGTACAAGGAATTCGCCGCCGCGGTGAAGGTGCCGGTGCTGGCCAACATCACCGAGTTCGGCGCCACCCCGCTGTTCACCACCGACGAACTGGCCTCCGCCGACGTGTCCCTGGTGCTCTACCCGCTGTCGGCCTTCCGCGCCATGAACAAGGCGGCGGAGAACGTCTACACCGCGATCCGTCGCGACGGCACCCAGAAGAATGTGATCGATACCATGCAGACCCGCATGGAGCTGTACGATCGCATCGATTACCACAGCTTCGAGCAGAAGCTCGACGCGCTCTTCGCGCAGAAGAAGAACGCCTGAACATCGAGCCCGGCGTGCGCCTGAGCGCCGGTCCGCGAACCCCGTGAAACCGAGTTGCAGCATCCAGAAAAAGTTCAAGAAAGGAGAGAGCAATGGCTGAAGCAAAAGTACTGAGTGGCGCCGGCCTGCGTGGCCAGGTGGCCGGTCAGACAGCCCTGTCCACCGTCGGCCAGGAAGGCGCCGGCCTGACCTACCGTGGCTACGACGTCCGCGACCTGGCGGCGGCGGCGATCTTCGAGGAAGTCGCCTACCTGCTGCTCTACGGCGAACTGCCGAACAAGCAACAGCTCGACGCCTACCTGAAGAAGCTCCAGGGCCAGCGCGACCTGCCGCAGGCGCTGAAGGAAGTTCTCGAACGGATTCCCAAGGACGCCCACCCGATGGACGTGATGCGCACTGGCGCCTCGGTCCTCGGCACCCTGGAACCCGAGCTGAGCTTCGACCAGCAGCGCGACGTCGCCGACCGCCTGCTCGCCGCCTTCCCGGCGATCATGACCTACTGGTACCGCTTCACCCACGAAGGCCAGCGCATCGACTGCAACAGCGACGAGCCGACCATCGGCGGGCACTTCCTCGCCCTGCTCCACGGCAGGAAGCCCAGCGAGCTGCACGTGAAGGTGATGAACGTCTCGCTGATCCTCTACGCCGAGCACGAGTTCAACGCATCCACCTTCACCGCGCGGGTCTGCGCCTCGACCCTGTCCGACCTGTACTCCTGCGTCACCGGCGCCATCGGCTCGCTGCGCGGCCCGCTGCACGGCGGCGCCAACGAGGCGGCGATGGAACTGATCGAACGCTTCTCTTCGCCGCAGGAAGCCACCGCCGAGCTGCTGAAGATGCTCGAGCGCAAGGACAAGATCATGGGCTTCGGGCATGCCATCTACAAGGATTCCGACCCGCGCAACGAAGTGATCAAGGGTTGGTCGAAGCAGCTCGCCGACGAGGTCGGCGACAAGGTCCTGTTCGCGGTTTCCGAAGCCATCGACAAGACCATGTGGGAGCAGAAGAAGCTGTTCCCCAATGCCGACTTCTACCACGCCTCGGCGTATCACTTCATGGGCATCCCGACCAAGCTGTTCACGCCGATCTTCGTCTGCTCGCGGACCAGCGGCTGGACCGCCCACGTCTTCGAACAGCGCGCCAACAACCGCATCATCCGCCCGAGCGCCGAGTACACCGGCGTCGAGCAGCGCGCGTTCGTGCCGCTGGAGCAACGCTGATCCACGCCGTCCGGCGCGCCGAACGCGAGCGCGCCGGACGGTTGCCGCACCCAGAATTCGAAAGACCGGCGTGGGCTGCGCCACGGCGCGAGCGACACGCTTCCGAACACCCCGTGATTGAGTCCGAGCCATGAACAGCGCACACCGCAAACCGCTCCCCGGCACCCGCCTGGACTACTTCGACGCCCGCGAGGCGGTCGAGGCGATCCAGCCCGGTGCCTACGCCAAGCTGCCCTATACCTCCCGCGTGCTCGCCGAGAACCTGGTGCGCCGCTGCGACCCGGCGACCCTGGAGGCTTCGCTGCGCCAACTGGTCGAGCGCAAGCGCGACCTCGACTTCCCCTGGTACCCGGCGCGGGTGGTCTGCCATGACATCCTCGGGCAGACCGCGCTGGTCGACCTCGCCGGCCTGCGCGACGCCATCGCCGACAAGGGCGGCGACCCGGCCCAGGTCAACCCGGTGGTGCCGGTGCAACTGATCGTCGACCACTCGCTGGCGGTGGAATGCGGCGGCTACGACCCCGAGGCCTTCGCCAAGAACCGCGCCATCGAGGACCGCCGCAACGAGGACCGCTTCCACTTCATCGACTGGACCAAGCAGGCCTTCCGCAACGTCGACGTGATCCCGCCGGGCAACGGCATCATGCACCAGATCAACCTGGAGAAAATGTCGCCGGTGATCCAGGCGCGCGACGGCGTGGCCTTCCCCGATACCTGCGTGGGCACCGACAGCCATACCCCGCACGTCGACGCCCTGGGCGTGATCGCCATCGGCGTCGGCGGCCTGGAAGCGGAAAACGTGATGCTCGGCCGCGCCTCCTGGATGCGCCTGCCGGACATCGTCGGCGTCGAGCTGAGCGGCCGTCGCCAGCCGGGCATCACCGCCACCGACGTGGTGCTGGCCCTGACCGAGTTCCTGCGCAAGCAGAAGGTGGTCGGCGCCTACCTGGAGTTCTACGGCGAAGGCGCCTCCAGCCTGACCCTCGGCGACCGCGCGACCATCTCCAACATGGCTCCGGAATACGGCGCCACCGCGGCGATGTTCGCCATCGACCAGCAGACCATCGACTACCTGCGCCTCACCGGCCGCGACGACGAGCAGGTCGCCCTGGTGGAGGCCTATGCGCGCACCGCCGGACTCTGGGCCGACAGCCTGGTCGACGCCGAGTACGAGCGGGTACTGAAGTTCGACCTGTCCAGCGTGGTGCGCAACATGGCCGGCCCGTCCAATCCGCACGCCAGGGTCGCCACCAGCGAACTGGCGGCGAAAGGCATCGCCGGCAACCTCGAGCGGGCCCGCGCCGAGGAAGCCGAGGGCCTGATGCCGGACGGCGCGGTGATCATCGCCGCGATCACCAGTTGCACCAACACCAGCAACCCGCGCAACGTGATCGCCGCCGGCCTGCTGGCGCGCAACGCCGACCGCCTCGGCCTGGTCCGCAAGCCATGGGTGAAGACCTCGCTGGCACCCGGCTCCAAGGTGGTCACCGAATACCTGCGCGAAGCCGGCCTGCTGCCGCACCTGGAAGCCCTCGGCTTCGGCGTGGTGGCCTACGCCTGCACGTCTTGCAACGGCATGTCCGGCGCCCTCGACCCGGCGATCCAGCAGGAGATCGTCGAGCGCGACCTGTACGCCACCGCGGTGCTCTCCGGCAACCGCAACTTCGACGGGCGCATCCACCCCTACGCCAAGCAGGCCTTCCTCGCCTCGCCGCCGCTGGTGGTGGCCTACGCCATCGCCGGGACCATCCGCTTCGACATCGAGCGCGACGTGCTCGGCGTGGTGGACGGCAAGGAGATCCGCCTGAAGGACCTCTGGCCGAGCGACGAGGAGATCGACGCGGTGGTCAGGGCGGCGGTGAAGCCCGAGCAGTTCCGCCAGGTCTACATCCCGATGTTCGACATCACCCACGGCGAGCGCGAGAAGGTCGACCCGCTCTACGCCTGGCGCCCGACGAGCACTTACATCCGCCGCCCGCCGTACTGGGAAGGCGCCCTCGCCGGCGAACGCACCCTGCGCGGCATGCGCCCGCTGGCGGTGCTGCCGGACAACATCACCACCGACCACCTGTCGCCGTCCAACGCGATCCTCGCCGACAGCGCGGCGGGCGAATACCTGGCGAAAATGGGCCTGCCCGAGGAGGACTTCAACTCCTACGCCACCCACCGCGGCGACCACCTCACCGCACAACGCGCGACCTTCGCCAACCCGAAGCTGTTCAACGAGATGGTGCGCAACGCCGACGGCAGCGTGAAGCAGGGTTCGCTGGCGCGGGTCGAGCCGGAAGGCAAGGTGATGCGCATGTGGGAAGCCATCGAGACCTACATGGAGCGCAAGCAGCCGCTGATCATCGTCGCCGGCGCCGACTACGGGCAGGGTTCTTCGCGCGACTGGGCAGCCAAGGGCGTGCGCCTGGCCGGGGTGGAGGCGATCGTCGCCGAGGGCTTCGAGCGCATCCACCGCACCAACCTGATCGGCATGGGCGTGCTGCCGCTGGAGTTCAAGCCGGGTACCACCCGCCTGACCCTGGGGATCGACGGCAGCGAGACCTTCGACGTGCTCGGCGCTCGCCGGCCGCGCGCCGACCTGACCCTGGTCATCCACCGGCGCGACGGGGAGCGGCTCGAAGTGCCGGTGACCTGCCGCCTGGACAGCGACGAGGAAGTCTCCATCTACGAAGCCGGCGGCGTACTGCAACGCTTCGCCCAGGACTTCCTGGAGGCGGCCGGCGCCTGATGGTGCCGGCGAAACACCCTGGTAGGACGGACGACGCATAGCGTCATCCGCCGACGACCGGCAGCGGCTGTCGAACGCAGCCGCTGCCCCTGAATTCGATTGCCGAGGACGACGACGCATGGCCCACCCACCCCAGATCCGCATCCCCGCCACCTACCTGCGCGGCGGCACCAGCAAGGGCGTGTTCTTCCGCCTGGAAGACCTGCCGGAATCCTGCCGGGTCCCCGGCGAGGCGCGCGATCGGCTGTTCATGCGGGTGATCGGCAGCCCCGACCCCTATGCCGCGCACATCGACGGGATGGGCGGCGCCACCTCCAGCACCAGCAAGTGCGTGATCCTCTCGAAGAGCAGCCAGCCGGGCCATGACGTCGACTACCTCTACGGCCAGGTCTCCATCGACAAGCCCTTCGTCGACTGGAGCGGCAACTGCGGCAACCTCTCCACCGGGGCCGGCGCCTTCGCCCTGCACGCCGGGCTGGTGGATCCGGCGCGGATACCGGAAGACGGCATCTGCGAGGTGCGCATCTGGCAGGCCAATATCGGCAAGACCATCATCGCCCACGTGCCGGTGAGCGGCGGCCAAGTCCAGGAAACCGGCGACTTCGAGCTGGACGGAGTGACCTTCCCGGCGGCCGAGATCGTGCTGGAGTTCCTCGACCCGTCCGACGACGGCGAGGACGGCGGCGCCATGTTCCCCACCGGCAACCTGGTGGACGATCTGGAGGTGCCGGGGGTCGGTACCTTCAAGGCGACCATGATCAACGCCGGGATTCCCACGGTGTTCGTCAATGCCGAGGAGATCGGCTACCGCGGCACCGAGCTGCGCGAAGAGATCAACGGAGACCCGCAGCAACTGGCGCGCTTCGAACGGATCCGCGTCGCCGGCGCCCTGCGCATGGGCCTGATCAAGACCCCCGAGGAAGCCGCGACCCGCCAGCACACGCCGAAGATCGCCTTCGTCGCCCCGCCCCGCGACTACCGCACCGCCAGCGGCAAGCTGGTGGCGGCCGGCGATATCGACCTGCTGGTCCGCGCGCTGTCCATGGGCAAGCTGCACCACGCGATGATGGGTACCGCGGCGGTGGCCATCGGCACCGCCGCAGCCATTCCCGGCACCCTGGTGAACCTCGCCGCCGGCGGCGGCGAACGCAGCGCGGTACGCTTCGGCCATCCCTCCGGCACCCTGCGAGTGGGCGCCGAGGCCAGCCAGGCGAACGGCGAATGGACGGTGACCAAGGCGATCATGAGCCGCAGCGCGCGAATCCTCATGGAAGGCTGGGTGCGCGTACCCGGCGACGCCTTCTGAACCGACCTATCCTTGCTCCGGCCTTCCGCCACCGCGAAAGGCCGGGGCGTCTTGCAGCCACGACAAGAAAAACCATCCCCGAACCAGCCTGACCCGAGAGGAAACCCACCACTTACGAACCACTGGAGTACGCGATGAGTGCCAACGTCGATCTCAACCAACGTCCCGACTACGACGCCGTCCTGCAGGACATAGCCGACTACGTGCTGGACTACCGCATCGATTCCACGGAGGCCCTGGACACCGCCCGCAACTGCCTGATGGATACCCTCGGCTGCGGCCTGCTGGCGCTGCGCTTCCCGGAATGCACCAAGCACCTCGGCCCGCTGGTCGAGGGCACCCTGGTCCCGCACGGCGCGCGGGTGCCGGGCACCTCCTTCCGGCTCGACCCGGTCAAGGCCGCCTGGGACATCGGCTGCATCGTCCGCTGGCTGGACTACAACGACACCTGGCTGGCCGCCGAGTGGGGCCATCCCTCGGACAACCTCGGCGGCATCCTCGCCGTCGCCGACCACCTCTCGCAGAAACGCCTGGCCAACGGCGAAGCGCCGCTGAGCATGCGCCAGGTACTGGAAGCGATGATCATGGCCCACGAGATCCAGGGCGTGATCGCCCTGGAGAACTCGTTCAATCGCGTCGGCCTCGACCATGTGCTGCTGGTCAAGGTCGCGTCCACCGCCGTCTGCGCCAAGCTGATGGGGGCCGACCGCGAGCAACTGCTGGCCGCCCTCTCCCACGCCTTCGTCGACGGCCAGGCCCTGCGCACCTACCGTCACGCACCGAACGCCGGCTCGCGCAAGTCCTGGGCCGCTGGCGACGCGACGAGCCGCGGCGTGCGCCTGGCGGACATCGCCTTGCGCGGCGAGATGGGCATTCCCGGCGTGCTCAGCGCGCCGCAGTGGGGTTTCTACGATGTCCTGTTCAGCCACACCAGCAAGGACCTGGCGACCAAGCCCGAGGACAAGCGGCGCTTCAGCTTCCCCCAGGGCTACGGCAGCTACGTGATGGAAAACGTGCTGTTCAAGATCAGCTTCCCCGCCGAATTCCACGCGCAGACCGCCGCCGAGGCCGCCGTGCGCCTGCATCCGCTGGTGAAGGACCGCCTGCAACGGATCAGCCGCATCGTCATCACCACCCACGAGTCGGCGATCCGCATCATTTCCAAGGTCGGCCCGCTGGCCAACCCCGCCGACCGCGACCATTGCCTGCAGTACATGACCGCCGTGCCGCTGATCTTCGGCGACCTGGTGGCCGAGCACTACGAGGACGCCTTCCACGCCGCCCACCCGCTGATCGACCGCTTGCGCGAGAAAATGGAGATCGTCGAGGAGCCGCGCTACAGCCGTGAATACCTGGAGGCGGACAAGCGCTCCATCGCCAACGCCGTGGAAGTGTTCTTCGACGACGGCAGCAGCACCGGCCAGGTCGCCGTGGAGTACCCGCTCGGCCATCGCCGCCGGCGCGCCGAAGGCATTCCGCTGCTGCAGGAGAAGTTCAAGGCCAACCTGGCCACGCGCTTCCCGCCGCAGCGCTGCCAGAGGATCTTCGACCTGTGCAGCCACCAGGCATCGCTGGAAGCCACGCCGGTGAACCGCTTCATGGACCTCCTGGCGATCTGAGCGCGCCCGCCTGGAAGGCGCTGGGCGGCTGGCCGAGGACCCGGCGGAACATGGTCGAGAAGGCTGCCGGGCTCTGGTAGCCGCAGTCCAGGGCGATGGCGGTGACCGTTTCGCCGCCGGCCAGCCGCGCCAGTGCCTGCACCACGCAGGCGCGTTGCTTCCAGGCACCGAAGCTGAGGCCGGTGTAGCGACGGAAGGTGCGGTTGAAACTGCGCAGGCTGGTATGCAGCAACCCGGCCCAGCGTTCGGCGCTGGCGCGGATGTCGGGCTCGACGAGGAACGCCTCGCAGAGCGCCAGCCAGCGCGGCTCGGGCGGCAAGGGCACGTGCAGCGGCAGCGTCTCGGCCGCCGCCAGCTCATGGAGCAACAGCGTCGCCAACGCGCCGTCGCGACCTTCGGTGTCGTATTCCAGGGGCATGTCCACCGCCGCCAGCAACAGTTGCCGCAGCAGCGGCGACACAGCCAGCACCTGGCAGTGCGCCGGCATCGCCATGGCGCTGCCGGGCTCGATGTACAGGCTGCGGGTGCTCACCCCGAGCATTCGCACCTCGTGCTCGACGCCCGGCGGAATCCACACTGCGCGCTGTGGCGGCACCACCCAACCGGCGTCGCCGGTACGCACCTGCATCACCCCGCTGGCACCGTACAGCAATTGCGCGCGACGATGCCGATGGCGCGGCAGCAGGTAGCCGTCGGGATAGTCGGTACCCATGGCCACCACGGCCCGGGGCGTGGCGTCGTACTGCTCGATGGAAGCGTTGCGCATGGTCGAAGCACCTGGCCGAAACGCGAATAGTATTGGCCAACCTCGCGAAGCGGGCCAGTCCCGGGACGCCTAAGCTGGCCTTCCGCTCTCGCTCCGGAAACCCGCCATGTTCTATCTCCTGCTCTTTCTCTGCGGCTGCCTCACCGGGGTCAGCGCCGTGTTGTTCGGCTTTGGCGGCGGCTTCGTGGTGGTGCCGCTGCTCTATCACCTGCTGCAACTCGGTCGCGCCGCCGACGACCCGCTGGCCCAGGCGGCCATGCAGGTCGCGGTGGCCACCTCGACCTGCGTGATGATCGTCAATGCTGCCCTCGCCACCTATCGCCACCGGCGCGCCGGCAGCCTGCTGCGCGCCTATGTCTGGCCGCTGGGCGGGTACATCGGTATCGGCGCGGTGCTTGGCGCGGCGCTGGTCGGCCTGGCCAGCGGCGACTTCATTCGCCTGGCCTTCGTCGCCTACCTCGCCATCACCATCCTCGACTGCCTGTTGCGTCGCGGCTTCCTCAGCCGCGCCGAGGAGCGCCAGGCGCGGCCGCTGGGCGTCGGCGAGACGCGCCTGGGCGGAACGCTGATCGGTGCGATCGCCACCTTCCTCGGCGTCGGAGGCAGCGTGATGACCGTACCACTGCTGCGCCGCTGCGGGCTGAGCATGACCCAGGCGACCTCCATGGCCAACCCGCTGAGCCTGCCGGTGGCTCTTGGCGGCACCCTTACCTACCTGGTCCTGGCCGGCTACCAGGAGCAAGGCCTGGGCCGAGGCTTCGTCGGCTACATCGACCTGCTGGCCTTCGCCACCCTGGCCGGCGGCGGCTGGCTCGGCATCCGCCTGGCGACCCCGCTGATCGGGCGGATTCCCGATGCGCTGCATGCACGGGTGTACGTCGGCCTGCTGGCGGCGGTGATGCTGAGCATGCTGGCGGGCTGATGCCCCAGCCTGGGTAGGGCGAATAACGCCAACGGCGTTATCCGCCGGATGCACCGGACCGGATATCGGCGCAACGAAAAAAGGGCCTCGTCCGAGGCCCCTTTTCTTTTCCGGCGCTACACCGCTCAGGACGCCGCGCGGCTTACCGAGCCGGTGCCGGCAGGCTCCTTCGGCGCCAGGTTGAAGGCGTAGTACAGGACGGTCAGCAGCAGGATGAACGGCGGGCCGATGTAGAGGGCGATGCGGGTGTCCTCGAAGAAGGCCATCAGCACCACCACCATCACCAGGAACGCCAGCGCCAGGTAGGAACTGACCGGGTACAGCCACATGCGGTATTGCAGCTTGTCGCACTCGGCCGGGCTGAGCGTCTTGCGGAAGCGCAACTGGGCCAGCAGGATCATCGCCCAGGTCCAGATCGCGCCGAAGGTGGCGATGGAAGTCACCCAGACGAATACCTTCTCCGGCACCAGGTAGTTCAGCAACACGCCCAGCAGCAGCGCCAGGATCGACAGGATCAGCGCCCGGCGCGGTACGCCGCTGCGCGAGGCCTTGCCGAAGAAGGCCGGGGCCTGGCGATGCTGGGCCAGGCTGTAGAGCATGCGCCCGGTACTGAAGATGCCGCCATTGCAGGACGACAGTGCGGCGGTGATCACCACGAAGTTGATGATCCCGGCGGCGGTCTTGATGCCCATGCGCTCGAAGGTCATCACGAAGGGGCTGCCCTGGGTGCCGATCTCGTTCCACGGATAGAGCGACATGATCACGAACAGCGAGCCGACATAGAACAGCAGGATGCGCCAGAACACCGAGTTGATCGCGCTGGGAATGGTCTTGGTCGGGTTACGCGCTTCGCCGGCGGTGAGGCCGATCATTTCCACCCCGAGGTAGGCGAACATCACCATCTGCAGCGACATCAGCACGCCCTGGATGCCATTGGGCATGAAGCCGCCGTGGGCCCAGAGGTTGGAGATGCCGGTGGCGATGCCGTCGTTGCCGAAGCCGAAGGCGATCATGCCGATGCCGACCACCACCATCGCCAGGATGGTGACGATCTTGATCAGGGCGAACCAGAACTCGAACTCGCCGAAGGCACGCACCGCGATGAGGTTGATCGTGCCCATGCTCGCCAGGGCCGCCAGGGCCCAGATCCAGCGCGGCACGTCGGGGAACCAGATACCCATGTAGACGGCGACGGCGGTGATTTCGGCGACACAGGTCACCAGCCAGAGGAACCAGTAGTTCCAGCCGGTGATGAAGCCCGCCAGCGGGCCCAGGTAGTCCTTGGCGTACTGGCTGAAGGAACCGGCCACCGGATTGTGTACCGCCATCTCGCCGAGGGCGCGCATGATCACCAGGATCGCCAGGCCGCCGAGGATGTAGGAGATCATGATGGCCGGGCCGGCCATCTGGATGGCCTTCGCCGAGCCCAGGAACAGGCCGACGCCGATACAGGCGCCGAGCGCCATCAGGCGGATGTGTCGCTCACCGAGCTCGCGCTTCAGGGAGCCGTCTTGAACCTTCTGTTCGCCGACAGACGACATGGGAACAACCTCATTTTGTTATTGAGATAGATCAGTTGCGGACTCGCTCGTGCGGTCGGGGTAGGGAAGCGGATTTCGCCAACGGCGCGGCCCCTGCGCGATACCGCACAGCGGGCGACGACGGGGCGTCATAGGTTCCAGGACTGCACACCGGAAGAGGCTGTCCGCTCTCGTGGAGCGAACGTGGGCATTGCGGGAGTCGACTACAACTGAGGTCGGGCCGGAGTTTTACACAAGATTTCAAGGCCGTCATGCCCCGCGATGGGGCAACTGGACCAAAGGCGTAAGGACCGCCAACGCTGAATGGATTCACTCCCTGGGCCGCGCGCGCGGCAGCAGGGACAGCGGCCGGCCGAGCCGGGAGTGGACGGTTTCGCGCTGGCCTTGCAGGCGCCAGCTGCGCTCGAGCAGCCGGCTGCGCTGCATGGGGTCAGCGCAGGGGTTCGCGGCAGCGGAGATCGCGGTAGGGGCCGTCGAGCCTGACCCAGCCGTCTCCCGGCGAGGTCTGCATGCAGGCGACCTGACCGTCGAGCTTGCTCTGCCATTTGTAGAAGGGCGCCGGCGCGGCCTGCGCCGCGAGGCCGGAGAAACCCGCCAGGACGACACCGACGAGAAGGGAGAAAAGTGTGCGCATCGACATTCCGGACCCGAAACACAAGGAACTCAGACAGACACTCTAACCCCTGCGCCACGCCGCTCCAATCCTCGGTCGTCCGATTGCCGCCGGGGAGATTTTCCTTGCACGAATGACAGCAGGGTTGCAGCGGGACAACTAGACTTCCCCCCAGGTGCGGATGAATTGCGCAGCTACAGGCGGTGCGAGCATGGGTGCATCAGAACGATCCACGAACGACCCTTCCGAGCTGCAACCCTGCAGTCTCCCTGCCTCCGCTTCTCCTCGAAAAAGCCGTCTCCGCCAACGCCTGATGCTGATCGGCTTCGCCTTGCCGATCCTCGCCGCGGTGGGCATCGTGGTACTTCACGAAGCGCACACCTCGCGGCTGCAGGCACGCGAGCTGGCACGCTATGCCGCGACCCTGGACTACGAGGTGCGCCAGGGTCCCAGCGAGGCCATCCTGTTCCCGGCGGACGGCCCCTTCGACCGCCGCCTCGGCTACCAGTTGCTGCCTTCGTTCATGCAGCGCCTGTACGACCGCGACTACGCCATCACCCGCCAGGCGCACTTCTCCCCGGCACTGATGCGCTACGCCGAACACCGGCTGTTCCCGCCCTACGCGGAAAAGGCCCAGGCCGGGCTGGACATCGCCGATTGCCGCGGCGTGCCGATCTACGACTTCCGCTATCCGCAACGGCGCTACGCGAACTTCGCCAGCCTGCCGCCGCTGGTGGTGCAGAGCCTGCTGTTCATCGAGAACCGCGACCTGCTCGATCACGAACGCCCCTACCTCAACCCGGCGGTGGACTGGGGTCGCTTCACCCAGGCGGCGCTGTCGCAGGTCGGCAAGATGCTCGGCTTCAGCGCGCACTCCTCCGGCGGCAGCACCCTGGCGACCCAGATCGAGAAATACCGCCACTCTGCCGAAGGGCGCACCGGCAGCATCGGCGACAAGCTGCGGCAGATGCTCTCGGCCAGCGTACGCAGCTATCGCGAAGGCCCGGCCAACTTCGCCGCGCGCCAGGACATCGTGCTCACCTACCTCAACTCGGTGCCGCTGTCGGCGGCGCCGGGCTACGGCGAGGTCACCGGCCTGGCCGATGGCCTGTGGGTCTGGTACGGCGCCGACTACCGGCAGGTCGGCGAGGCACTCGACGGCAAGGCCGGACTCGCCGCCCAGGGCCTGGCCCTGCGCCAGGTGCTGGCGCTGATGATCGCCCACCGCCGGCCTTCCTTCTATCTGGCGCCGCGCGGCCGCGACGAGCTGGACCGGATGACCGACAGCCACCTGCGGGTCCTGACCCAGGCCGGCGTCATCGAGGCGCCGTTACGCGATGCGGCGCTGGCGCAGAAGCTGGCGTTCCGCGACCCACGCAGCCAGCCGACGGTGCAACCGCTGCCGACCAACAAGGGCGTGACCCTGGCTCGCACCCGCCTGGCCGGGATGCTCGGCGTGCCACTCTACGACCTCGACCGTCTCGACCTGCGGGCCAATACCACCCTCCAGCACGAGTTGCAGGAAAGCGTCACCGCCTACTTGCAGAAACTCGCCGACCCGGACTACGCCGCCCAGCTCGGGCTGATCGGCGAACGCCTGCTGACCCCGACCTCGACCCGCTCGGTACGCTACAGCTTCACCCTGTTCGAACGTACGCCGAGCGGCAACCAGGTGCGGGTGCAGACCGACAACACCGACCAGCCCTTCGACATCAACGAAGGCAGCAAGCTGGAGTTGGGCTCCACCGCCAAGCTACGGGTGCTGGCCAGCTACCTGGAGACCGTCGCGCAGATCCACCGCGACTATGGCGGCATGAGCGTCGCCGAGCTGCGCAAGGTGGAAGTGGAGCCGCTCGATTTCATCCTCCGCTGGGGCATCGACTACCTGGTCGCCAGCCGCGACCGCGATCTTTCCGCGATGCTCCAGGCGGCCATGGAACGGCGCTATTCGGCCAGCCCCTACGAGAGCTTCTTCACCGGCGGCGGGCTGCACACCTTCAACAACTTCCGCAAGGAAGACAACGGCCGCCGGCCGATGCTGCTGGAAGCCCTGCGCGAATCGATCAACCTGCCCTTCGTGCGCCTGCTGCGCGACCTGATCCGCCACGATATCTACCAGAACGCCGGGAGCAAGGTGCAGTTGCTGGCCGACGACAAGGACCCGCGCCGCGCCGACTACCTCGACCGTTTCGTCGACAAGGAAAGCCAGGTCTACCTGCGCCGCTTCTGGGTCAAGTACCGCGACAAGGACGCCAACCAGCGCCTGGAGACCTTCCTCGACGGCCTGCGTCCCTGGCCGGTGCGGCTGGCCGCGATCCACCGCTACCTGCAGCCACAGGCAGACCTGGCGAGCTTCAGCGCCTTCCTCCGCGAACGCCTGCCCCGCGGCAGCCTGACCGACAAGCGCGCCGCCGAGCTGTACGAGCGCTACGGCCCGGGCAAGTTCAACCTCAACGACCAGGGCTACGTCGCCCGCGTGCACCCGCTGGAGCTATGGCTGCTCGGCTATCTGCAGAAGCAGCCGCAGGCGACCTTCGGCGAGGCGGTGGCGGCCAGCGGCGCCGAGCGCAAGGAGGTCTACGGCTGGCTGTTCAAGTCGCGGCACAAGAACGCCCGCGACAAGCGCATCCGCATCCTGCTGGAGGTGGAGGCCTTCCTCGACCTGCACCAGCAATGGAAGAAACTCGGCTATCCCTTCGATCACCTGGTGCCCTCCTACGCCACCGCCCTGGGCAGCTCCGGCGACCGCCCGGCGGCGCTGGCCGAACTGATGGGGATCATCGTCAACGATGGCGTGCGCATGCCGACCCTGCGCCTGGAGCACCTCGACTTCGCCCTGGGTACGCCCTACGAGACGCGCTTCGCCCCGGAAGCCACCCTCGGCCAGCGGGTGATGACCTCGGAGGTCGCCACGACCCTGCGCAACGCGCTGTCCCAGGTGGTCGACGCCGGCACCGCGCGGCGCCTGCAAGGCACCTTCAGCCGTCCGGACGGCGCGCCACTGGTGATGGGCGGCAAGACCGGCACCGGCGACAACCGCCTGCAGACCTTCAGCGCCGGCGGCCACGTGCGCAGTTCGAAGGCACTGAACCGCACCGCCACTTTCGTCTTCTACATCGGCCCGCGGCACTTCGGTACCCTCACCGCCTACGTCGACGGCAGCGAGTCGAGCCAGTTCAAGTTCACCTCGGCCCTGCCAGTGCAGGTACTCAAGGGCATGGCACCGCTCCTCAGGGACTACCTCGACCCACGCACCGCCACCCGCTGCCAGGTACCGTTGTCGCCGCAACAGATCGGCCGCCTGTAGCGGTTCAGCGCACCGGCCAGTACCAGGCCGGTCGGTCCAGCTCGCGCAGCCCCTGGATGCGGGTCTCGCCGAAGTCCTTCTCCAGCCCCAGCGAATGGCATTCCGGGTGCTCTTCGAGCGTCGCGACAAGCCGCGCGGCGTGCGACACCACCAGCACCTGGGAGTGCTGCGCGGCCTGGCCGACCAGGCGCCCGAGGGCCGGCAGCAGGTCGGGATGCAGGCTGGTTTCCGGTTCGTTGAGCACCAGCAGCGCCGGCGGCCGCGGCGACAACAGGGCGGCGATCCACAGCAGGTAGCGCAGGGTGCCGTCCGACAGCTCCGCGGTGCGCAGCGGCCGCAGCAGGCCGGGCTGCTCGATCAGCACTTCGAAGCGCCCTCCCGGGTTGTCGATGTGCAGGCGGCTGCCGGGAAAGGCATCGTCCACCGCCTCGTCCAGCGCCGCCGCATCACCGATCTCGCGGATGGTCTGCAGGGCCGCGGCCAGGTCGGCGCCGTCGGCGCCCAGCACCGGCGTATGGGTGCCGATCTGCGGCCGCCGCGCCGGTGCCTCGGCGTCGCTGCGGAAATGGTCGTAGAAGCGCCAGGAGCGGATCCGCTCGCGCAGGCCGAGCAGTTCCGGCACCTGTCGCGGGTCCACCGCCGCGCCCAGCATGCTGTCGAAGGTGGCGAGGTGCTGCGCCGCCACTTCCCAGCGACCGCCGCCGCCGCGTGCGCGCAACAACGGCCCGCGACGGTCGACGAGGACATTGGCCGGGCGCAGGAACGGGCCGGCCCAGATGCATTCGCGCTTGATCACCGGGTCGAGACCGAACTTGCTCTGGCTTGGCTCCGGCAGGCCGAGGTCGATGCAATAACCGAAATCCTCCCCGGCGAAGCCCAGGCGCAGGTTCACCGACTGCCGGCGCACGCTGCCTTCGATCGGCTGGGCGCCACTGCGCATGGCCCGGCTGATGTCCTCCGGTCCCGCCCACAGGGTCGATGGCAGGCCGCCCTCGCGCGCCAGCGACGGGATCACTTCGCCGCGCGCGCTGTCCGCCAGCAGGCGCAAGGCCCGGTAGACGTTGGACTTGCCGGCGCCGTTGGCGCCGGTGATCAGGTTCAGGCGCCGCAGCGGCATCACCAGGTCGCGCAGGGTGCGGTAGTTGGACACCGCCAGGGTGGTCAGCATGGCTGCTCTCGAAGGAACGGAAACGCGGCCGATTGTAGGCCAAATGCCGCATCGCTTACTTGAGCCCGGCCACCCCGGCGACGATCAACCCGACAGAAACCAGCTTCACCGCCGTCAGGCTCTCGCCAAGCAGCAGGACGCCGAGGAACACCGTGCCCAGCGAGCCGATCGCGGTCCAGATCGGATAGGCGACGCTGACCGGCAACTCGCGCAGCGCCAGGGTCAGGAAATAGATCCCGCCGATCGCCGCGACCACCGTCAGCAACGACGGCCAGAGTCTGCCGAAGCCGTTGGAGAACTTCATGCCCATGGCGAAGGCGACCTCGAAGGCCGCCGCCACCAGCAGATGGAACCAGGCCATGGCGGCTCCTCAGGCCGACCGCGCCAGCGCCAGCAGGCGCTGTTCCGCCTCGGCGCAGGAGTCCTCGAAGGACCTGCCGCCGGATTCCTCGCCTTCCGCCGCGACCACCGTGACCTCGTCGATGCCGATGAAACCCAGCGCGGTGCGCAACCAGGGATCGGCGTGGTTCATCGCCTGGTTCTCGCCGCCCGGGCCGAAGCCATGGCCACCGCGACTGGTGACGATCAGCGCACGCTTGCCACGCAGCAGCGGCCGGTACTGGGCGACGCCATTGTCGAGGACGAAATCGAAGGTCACCCCGAGGCGCACGATCTGGTCGATCCAGGCCTTCAGGCCGCTGGGCACGCTGAAGTTGTACATCGGCGTGGAGATCACCAGCAGGTCGCTGTCGAACAGTTCGCCGACCAGTTGGTCGCTCAGCGCCAGGTCGGCCTGCATCGCCAGCGAACGCTGTTCCGGCTGGGGATGGAAGGCGGCGGCGACGAAGGCCTCGGTGACCGCCGGAAGCGGTACCCGGCCGACTTCGCGGCGCGCCACGCGGGCCTGCGGATGGGCTTCGCGATAGGCCGCCAGGAAAACCTCGGCGAGACGCCGGGACTGCGAGCGCTCGCCTCGCGGACTGGCATGCACTGCAAGAATTCTACTCATCTGTATCTCCTTGGATTCGGCTAGACTCGAATGGCCTCAAGGCCCTTCTCCTGGAGCCAGAAATTATTGGCAGCGGGGGTTCCCGACAAATGAGCAATAGTTGTTCAGGGTGAATTCAGTTCACCCATGGAGATTCCAATGTTCGCTTCCCTGCCGCTGACCGCGTTGCGCACCTTCGAATCGGCGGCCCGCCAGTCGAGCTTCAAGGCCGCCGCCGAGGAGCTTGCGGTAACGCCAACCGCGGTTTCCCACCAGATCCGTTCGCTGGAAGCCTGGCTCGGCGTTCCGCTGTTCCAGCGCCTGCCACGGAAAGTGCGCCTGACCGACTGCGGCGAACGGCTGTTCCGCAGCCTGCACGGGGCCCTGCTGGAAATTTCGCAGAGCGTCGACACGCTGCGTCCGCAGCGCAGCGTAGGCAACCTGACGGTCTCCACCACCCCGGCCTTCGCCGCCCTCTGGCTGGTGCCGCGTCTCGGCCGCTTCTACGCCGCGCACCCGCAGATCAACCTGCGCCTGGACACCAACTGCGAAGTCCTCGACCTGCACCAGGACGCCAGCATCGACCTGGTGATCCGCTACAGCCTCGACGACCATCCGAACTTCTACGGTCTCTGCCTGTTCGACGAATGCTTCGCGGTCTACGGCTCGCCGGCCCAGGTCGCCCTGGCCGCAGAACGGCAGCCGACCCTGATCAGCGTGCGCTGGCACAACTCCAGGCTCTACGCCCACGGCTGGGAGGCCTGGTGCGCGCAGGCCGGCGAAGACTGGATGGAGGGCCAGCCGGTGATCCGCCAGTACGACGAGGAGCACTATGCCCTGCAGGCGGCCATCGCCGGCCAGGGACTGGTGCTGGCCAGTTCGATCCTGGTTTCGGAAAGCGTCGCCAGCGGCCTGCTGCAACCCTACAGAGCGGATATCAGTGTCGACGGCGCCGGCTACAGCGCGCTATGCGTGCCCGGACGGGAACGTCATCCGCCGGTGAAGGCATTCTTCGAATGGCTGAGGCTGGAGGCACGACAGTCGGGGCACGCTTGCCGGCTGGAGCGGGACGCCTGAGCGGCGCGGCGGGACAGGGACAACGCGGCTGCCGTTATCCGTCCTGCGCGGAGAGGCGCAGCAGCCGCCGGAAAAAACGACGGCCCGCACCTTGCGGGGCGGGCCGTCTCCATGCGCGGGCGCTTTACCCGCCCGCAGGCTCGATCAGCGCTGGGTTACCGGAGCGGCGGAGCCCTGGTGCGCCTCGCGGTACTCCTGCTCCGCATCGTCGAAGCGCTTGAGCATGCTCGTCGAAGGCGCCTTGCCGAGCAGGCTGAAGACGACGATGGCGACGCTGGCGAAGAGGAAGCCGGGGATGATCTCGTACAGGCCGGTCCAGCCCAACAGGTTCTTCCACAGGATCACCGTCGCCGCGCCGACGATCATGCCGGCCAGCGCGCCGTTGCGGGTCATCCGCTTCCACAGCAGGGAGAACAGCACCAGCGGGCCGAAGGCGGCGCCGAAGCCGGCCCAGGCATAGGACACCAGGCCGAGCACGCGGTTTTCCGGGTTGGAGGCCAGCCAGATGGCGATCACCGCCACCAGCAGCACCATGGCGCGACCGACCCAGACCAGTTCCAGCTGGCTGGCGCCCTTGCGCAGGAAGGCCTTGTAGAAGTCCTCGGTGAGCGCCGAGGAGCAGACCAGCAGCTGGCAGCTCAGGGTGCTCATGACCGCGGCGAGGATGGCGGACAGCAACACGCCGGCGATCCACGGGTTGAACAGGATCTTGGCCAGCTCGATGAATACCCGCTCGGGGTTCTCGCTGACCGCGCCGGCCTGCTCCGGATGCGCCTGGAAGTAGGCGATGCCGAAGAAGCCCACGGCCACGGCGCCACCGAGGCAGAGGATCATCCAGGTCATGGAGATGCGGCGCGCGGCCGGGATCGATTTCACCGAGTCGGCGGCCATGAAGCGCGCCAGGATGTGCGGCTGGCCGAAGTAGCCCAGGCCCCAGGCCATCAGCGAGATCACGCCGATGAAGGAGGCGCCCTTGAGCATGTCGAAGCTGGTCGCGTCCTTCAGCTCGATGGCGGTGAAGGTCGGCTCGACGCCGCCGGTGGCGAGCATCACGATCACCGGGGTGAGGATCAGCGCGAAGATCATCAGCGAGGCCTGCACGGTGTCGGTCCAGCTCACCGCGAGGAAGCCACCGATGAAGGTGTAGGCGATGGTCGCCGCGGCGCCGGCCCACAGCGCGGTCTCGTAGGAGAGGCCGAAGGTGCTCTCGAACAGGCGCGCACCGGCGACGATGCCGGAAGCGCAGTAGATGGTGAAGAACACCAGGATCACCAGGGCCGAGAAGATCCGCAGCAGGCGGCTGTTGTCCTCGAAGCGGTTGGTGAAGTAGTCGGGCAGGGTCAGCGCGTTGCCGTTGTGCTCGGTCTGCACCCGCAGGCGGCCGGCGACGAACAGCCAGTTGAGGTAGGCGCCGACGATCAGGCCGATGGCGATCCAGCTTTCGGACAGGCCGGACAGGTACACCGCGCCGGGCAGGCCCATCAGCAGCCAGCCGCTCATATCGGAGGCGCCGGCGGACAGCGCCGTGACGAAGCTGCCGAGGCTGCGGCCACCGAGGATGTAGTCGGAGAAGTTGTTGGTGGAGCGATATGCCGCCAGGCCGATCAGGACCATGGCCGCGATGTAGATCACGAAGGTGATCAGCGTGGGCGTATTGACACTCATAGGGACTCCCCTATTGCTTGTTTTTATCCGGGCCCTTGCGTGTGCAAGCAACGGGTAGCGGGCCCTTGGTTGGCAGAATGGCGCTTGTGGCGTCACTCCGTGAGCGCTTGCCGGAGCAAGCCGGAAACGTGGGTGGCCTCAAACGAGTCCGAACAGGCCCACGCCTCACGATCCCTCCCCTGTCGGGCAGGGAAAATCGTCCTTTATGGTCCGTTCCGGGCACGCACCGGAACGGCGGTCATTTCCCTCGGCGTTCGCTGCGGCGAACCCCGGAAACCGACCCGGGCGCCAAGGCGCCCGGGAACGGAGTATCACTCGGCGTCGGCCAGCGACAGCAGCGACGCGTTGCCGCCCACCGCGGTGGTGTTCACCGACGTGGTGCGCTCGCTGACGAAACGCAGCAGGTAGTTCGGCCCGCCGGCCTTGGGACCGGTGCCGGACAGGCCGTGGCCGCCGAACGGTTGCACGCCCACCACCGCGCCGATCTGGTTGCGGTTGATGTAGAGGTTGCCGACCCGCGCCAGCTCTTCGATGCGACGGGCGGTTTCCTCGTTGCGGCTATGGACCCCCATGGTCAGGCCGAAACCGGTGGCGTTGATCGCCTGCACGACCTTTTCCAGGTCCTGCGCGGCATAACGCACCACGTGCAGCACCGGGCCGAAGTTCTCTTTCTTCAGCTCGTCGATGCCGCTGATCTCGAACGCGACGGGAGCGACGAAGTGACCGTTCAGGTTGCCCGGCACCTTGGTCTCGGCGATCAGCTTGCCGGCGGCCTTCAGCGCGGCGATGTGCTGCTCCAGGCCGGCCTTGGCCTCGGCGTCGATCACCGGGCCGACGTCGCTGACGCGCACCTCGGTCGGGCCGACCTTCAGCTCGGCCATGGCGCCCTTCAGCAACTCGATCACCCGCTCGGCGATGTCCTGCTGCACGTACATCACGCGCAGCGCGGAGCAGCGCTGGCCGGCGCTGGTGAACGCGGATTGTACCGCATCCTTGATCACCTGTTCCGGCAAAGCGGTGGAATCGACGATCATCGCGTTCTGCCCGCCGGTCTCGGCGATCAGGGTGGCGATGGCGCCGGGCTTCTCGGCCAGTTGGCGGTTGATGATGCGGGCGGTGTCGGTGGAGCCGGTGAAGGCCACCCCGGCGACCCGCGCGTCACGGCAGAACACGCCGCCGAGGGTGGCGCCGTCGCCCGGCAGCAGGGCGATAACGTCCTTCGGCAGGCCGGCTTCGAACATCAGTTCGACGGTGCGCGCGGCGATCAGGCTGGTCTGCTCGGCCGGCTTGGCCAGCACGGTGTTGCCGGCCACCAGCGCGGCGCTGATCTGGCCGAGGAAGATCGCCAGCGGGAAGTTCCACGGGCTGACGCAGGCGAAGATGCCGCGGCCTTCGTAGAACAGCTCGTTGCGCTCGCCGGTCGGGCCGCGCAGTTCCTCGCGGACCAGGCGCTGGCGGGCCTGCTGGGCGTAGTAGCGGCAGAAGTCGACCGCCTCGCGGATCTCGTCGATACCATCCTGCAACGACTTGCCGGCTTCCAGGGTGCACAGCGCCATCAGCTCGCCGCGCTGGGCTTCCAGCAGGTCGGCGAGACGCTCGAGGATGCCGGCACGCTCGTCCACCGGGGTGGCGCTCCAGCGCGGCCAGGCCGCCTGCAACACGTCGAGGGCCTTGCCGGCCTGCTCGGCGGACGCGTACTGGACGCTGCCGACCAGCCTCTCCAGGTCGTACGGGCAACGCACTTCGTGGGCCGGGCCGGAGAGCTTCTCGCCGTTGACGATCGGCGCGGCTTGCCACTGGCGGGTCAGGTGCGGCTTGTAGGCGAGCTCCAGCTCGTTCCACTGGTTCTGGATGTTCATGTTGATGCCCTGGGAGTTTTTCCGCCCGGCGCCGAAGATCGCCTGGGGCAGAGGGATACGGTCGTTGGCCAGCGTCTTGAACTGGCGCAGTTGGGTAACCGGGTGCTGGATCAGCGTCTCCACCGGCACGCGCGGGTCCACCAGCTTGTGCACGAAGGAAGAGTTGGCGCCGTTCTCCAGCAGGCGGCGGACCAGGTACGGCAGCAGGTCCTTGTGCGCGCCGACCGGGGCGTAGATGCGCACGTTGCGGCGGTACTTTTCGATCACCGTGTCGTACAGCGCGTCGCCCATGCCGTGCAGGCGCTGGAACTCGAAGTCGCGCTCCTCGCCGCCGGCGGCCCTGGCTTCGTCGGCCAGGGCGAGGATGGCGGTCACGGTGTGGGCGTTGTGGCTGGCGAACTGCGGGTAGATCACCCCGCGGGTGTGCTCGCTGAGCAGGTAGCGGGCGCAGGCCAGGTAGGAAGTGTCGGTGCCTTCCTTGCGGGTGTAGACGGGGTAGCCATCGGCGCCCTGCACCTGGCACTGCTTGATCTCGCTGTCCCAGTAGGCACCCTTCACCAGGCGCAGCGGGATGCGTGCGCCAAGCTCGCGGCCGAGCAGGGTCAGCCATACCAGCACCGGCAGGCAGCGCTTGGAGTAGGCCTGGATGACCAGGCCGAACTCGCCCCAGCCGGCGATGGCCGGGTCGCGCATCAGCTTCTCGTAGAGTTCGAGGGACAGCTCCAGGCGATCGGCTTCCTCGGCGTCGATGGTGATGCCGACGTTCAGCTTGCGCGCGCGCACCGCCAGTTCCAGGACATTGGCGAACAGCTCGCTGAGCACCCGCTCGCGTTGCGCCACTTCGTAGCGCGGATGCAGCGCCGAGAGCTTGATCGAGATCGACGGCCGCGGCCCCGGACCGACCTGCGGCTCGGCGCCGACGGTGTCGATGGCCTGGCGGTAGTCGGCCATGTATTTCTCGGCGTCGGCGGCGGTCAGCGCGGCCTCGCCGAGCATGTCGAAGGAATAGGTGTAGCCCTGCTCGCGGCATGGACGACCGTTCTTCAGCGCTTCGGAGATGGTCCGGCCAAGCACGAACTGCTTGCCCATCAGCTTCATCGCCTGGTTCATCGCGGCGCGGATCACCGGTTCGCCAGAGCGCTGCACCAGCCGGCTGATGACGCTCGGGGCGCGGCCGTCGGTGCGTTCGTCGATGTTCACCACCTTGCCGGTCATCACCAGGCCCCAGGCGGCGAAATTGACCAGAACGTTGTCGCTCTGGCCGAGATGGCGCTGCCAGTCGGCGGCGGACAGCTTGTCGCGGATCAGCGCGTCGGCGGTCGCCGCGTCAGGCACACGCAACAGCGCCTCGGCCAGACACATCAGCATCAGGCCTTCCTGGGTGTCCAGGCTGTATTGGCGCAGGAGTGCGTCGAGGGTATCGACGGCGTTGTCCCGGCTGCGCACGGTTTCGATCAGTGCGCGGGCGTTGCGGCGGATAGCCTCGATGCCGTCGGGACCGGGGTCGGCGAGCTGCAGCAGTTCGCCCAGGTAGGCTTCCTCGTCGACCGCGTAGTTGGCGCTGATGACAGGGAAGAATTCGGCTGCGGACCGGGTCTGGTCCTCGCCCTGCAAGACGTGACTGGCTTTGAACATCACGCCCTCCTCTTGTGGAGCCATTGTTATTGAAAGAAGTCCGGCCAGGCGTCCATTGCCCGGGGCACCGCCGCCGGCGGGTTGTGCCGGCGGCGCGGCACATCCTGTGGCGCGGGAATACGGATCAGTATGGGTCAGGCCCATTCCGCCGGCGCGAGGCACCAGCGGATAGCGGAATGTAGTGGCTGCGAGAGGGGCGATTCTTGCGAAAGACTCTGGAGTTTTTGCGGAAAACTCCTGGCTGCGGAACTTTCCCGTTCCTCTTCGCCGGCAGGCATGCGGACATTGCCGCTGCACGTCGGCACGACGCCATGCAGAGTGGCTACGCGGGTCTACCGACACAAAAAGAAATAATATAACATCCCAATAAATACGCCGATCCGACCCCGTCGCCCTTCCTCCGGGAAGGGCCTGGGTTCGCTTTGGCCTGAAAAAAGTCCGACCCATGACCATGGAGCCCGCAATGTCCTCTTCCGGCCTTTTCCCTTCCCGTCCGCTCTGGCCTCTCACGCCACTGGCGCTGGCCTGCCTGATCGTTTCGGGGGAAACGCTCGGCGCCGACGGCCGCCCCAGCGAATTGCCCTCCCAGGTGATCACCGCCAACCCGCTGGGCAACGAATCTCCCGCCACGCCCAGCAGCGTGCTCGAAGGCGACGAGCTGACCCTGCGACAGAAAGGCAGCCTCGGCGAAACCCTCAACGGCCTGCCCGGGGTGTCCTCCACCTACTTCGGACCGGGCGCCAGCCGACCGGTGATCCGCGGCATGGACGGTGATCGCATCCGCCTGCTGCGCAACGGCGTCGGTGCGCTCGACGCCTCGTCGCTGTCCTACGACCACGCGGTGCCGGAAGACCCCAACAGCGTCGAGCGCCTGGAAGTGGTACGCGGCCCGGCCGCCCTGCTCTACGGCGGCAATGCCATCGGCGGGGTGGTGAACAGCTTCGACAACCGCATCCCCAGCGAACCCGTCGACGGCATCCACGGCAGCGGCGAACTGCGCTACGGCGGCGCCGACACCACCCGTAGCCGCTCCGGCGCACTGGAGGCCGGCGACGGCAACTTCGCCCTGCACGTGGACGCCGCCAGCCGCGAGTTCAACGACGTCAGGATTCCCGGCTACGCCCATTCCAGCCGCCAGCGGCAGATCGACGGCGACACCGGCAAGCATCGGGTGCAGAACAGCGACGGCCGCCAGGACGGCGGCGCCGTCGGTGGCTCCTATCACTGGGAGCACGGTTACGCCGGCCTCTCCTACAGCGGCTACGACAGCAACTATGGCTCGCCGGCCGAGGACGACGTGCGCCTGAAGATGCAGCAGGACCGCTACGCCTTCGCCTCCGAGATCCGCGACCTCGAAGGCCCGTTCACCTCGCTGAAGCTGGACGCCGCCTATACCAAGTACGAGCACAAGGAAATCGAGGACGGCGAGACCGGCACCACCTTCAAGAACGAAGGCTACGAAGGCCGCATCGAGGCCCGCCACCGCCCGCTCGGCCCGCTGAACGGGGTGGTCGGCGCGCAGTTCGCCAACAGCCGCTTCTCCGCCCTCGGCGAGGAAGCCTTCGTGCCGCACACGGAAACCGACAGCGCCGCGCTGTTCGCCCTGGAGGAATGGAAGCTCAGCGACCGCCTCGACCTCAGCTTCGGCGCCCGCCTGGAGCACACCCGCGTGGACCCCGACGCCAAGGGCAACGAGCGCTTCGCCGAGAACGACGGTTCGCAGAGCTTCACCACCGGCAGCCTGTCCACCGGCGCGGTGTACAAGCTGACGCCGATCTGGTCGCTGGCCGCCACCCTCAGCTACACCGAGCGCGCCCCGACCTTCTACGAGCTGTACGCCAACGGTCCGCACGCCGCCACCGGCACCTACGAGGTAGGCGATGCCGACGCGGACAAGGAAAAGGCGGTCTCCACCGACCTCGCCCTGCGCTTCGACAACGGCGTGCACAAGGGCAGCGTCGGGGTGTTCTACAGCCGCTTCTCCAACTACATCGGCCTGCTCGCCAGCGGTCGCCATCGCAACGAGGAAGGCGAAGTGGTCGCCGCCGGCGATGACGAGGCGCTGCCGGAATACCTCTACAGCGGCGTTCGCGCGGACTTCTACGGCGTCGAGGCGCAGGACCGCATCCACCTGCTGGAAAGCCCGTACGGCAACTTCGACCTGGAACTCTCCGGGGACTACACCCGCGCCAAGAACAAGGACACCGGCGAACCGCTGCCACGCATCGCCCCGCTGCGCCTGAACACCGCGCTGATCTGGGAGTTGCAGCAGTGGCAGGCGCGGGTCGACGTCGAACACGCCGCCTCGCAGCACCGCGTGCCGGAGGAAGAACTCTCCACCGACGGCTACACCACCCTCGGCGCCAGCCTCGGCTACAACTTCGACCTCGGCGAGAGCCGCTGGCTGGCCTTCGTCAAGGGCACCAACCTGACCAACCAGACCGTGCGCTACGCCAGTTCGATCCTGCGCGACCGGGTGCCGGCGGCGGGACGCGGCATCGAGGCGGGGGTGAAGGTGGCGTTCTGAGACAGGCCGTGCGGGACGAATTCGCTCGGCGGATGACGTCCGCGCCGTTATCCGTCCTACACCACTCCCGGTAGGGCGAATAACCGCCTGCGGTTATCCGCCGAAGGTGGCGGATGGCGCTCAGCCCTTGCGCAGCGACTTCGGCGTCAGCCCCAGGTAGCGGCGCATCGCCGTGGTCAGCGCGCTCTGGCTGGAGAAGCCGCATTCCTCGGCGATCCGCACCAGAGGCAGGCGGCTTTCCCGCAGCAACCGCGCGGCGCAGTCGAGGCGGACCTTGAGCAGGTACTGGTGCGGGGTCAGGCCGACGCTGTCCTTGAACTGCGCGTGGAAATGGCTCGGGCTGAGACAGGCGACCTGGGCCAGTTCGGCGACCGTGATGCGCCGCGCCAGGTTCCGCACGATATGCGCGTCCAGGCGCTCCAGGTCGAGCGGCCCGCTGGCCGCCAGGGGCTGCTGCTCGCCGAACAGGCGCAGGTGCAGGGCGCGGATCAGCACTCCGCCGAGGGCACGGGTCAGCAGCGGGTCGCTGCCGTAGCGGGCCAGTTCGGCGCCGGCGTAGCTGAGCAGGTTCTGGAAGTCGGCGTCCAGGGTCGGGTAGCGCGGCGCCTCGAACAGGCGCGCGAGCAGGTCGGGGTCTTCCGGGGTCGGGTTGTCCTCGCCCAGGTCGATGATCAGCATGCGGTTGTCGCCCACCCCGGCGAACACGTGGCCCGCCTCGCCCGGCACCAGGCAGGCGCGCATCCGGCAGACTTCCCCGCCACAGCCGTTGACCTCGAATTCGGCGCGCCCGGCCAGCGACATCACCAGTTGGTGATGCTCGTGGGCGTGGGTGTGCGACTGGTCGGGCAGACGGATGAGGCGGGTGTCGAACATGAACGGCAACTGCTCAATTTTTGCGCACTCTACTCGACTTGCCCGACGCTGCCCAGCACCTTGCCGCAAGTGGTACCCGCGTACCGCGTGCTGCGTGGAAACCTTCGGCAACATCCTTGAACGGACAGGGATTGAAACCCGCCCCCGGGGCCCCATCTAGACTCTCATGTTTCAGTCAGTCAGGTGCCTCATGAGCGACCAGGACGTTAATCCCGAACACATCAGCGACGCGCAGCCCGCCGGCACCGGCCTGGTGCTGCCCGGCCAGACCCTGCCGACCACCCTCTACGTGATCCCGATCCACAACCGCCCGTTCTTCCCGGCGCAGGTGCTGCCGGTGATCGTCAACGAAGAACCCTGGGCGGAAACCCTCGAACTGGTGGCCAAGACCGACCACCATTCGCTGGCCCTGTTCTTCATGGACAATCCTCCGGAAGACCCGCGCCACTTCGACGTCAACAGCCTGCCCGAGCACGGCACGCTGGTCCGAGTGCACCATGCCTCGCGCGAGGGCGGCAAGCTGCAGTTCGTCGCCCAGGGCCTGTCGCGGGTGCGTATCCGGGGCTGGATCAAGCGCCATCGTCCGCCGTTCATGGTGGAGGTGGACTATCCGAAGACCCCGATCGATCCCAGTGACGAAGTGAAGGCCTACGGCATGGCCCTGATCAACGCGATCAAGGAGCTGCTGCCGCTCAATCCGCTGTACAGCGAGGAACTGAAGAACTACCTGAACCGCTTCAGTCCCAACGACCCGTCGCCACTCACCGACTTCGCCGCGGCCCTGACCACCGCGCCCGGCGGCGAACTGCAGGAAGTGCTGGACACCGTGCCGATCCTCAAGCGGATGGAGAAGGTCTTGCCGCTGCTGCGCAAGGAAGTGGAAGTCGCGCGCCTGCAGAAGGAACTGTCCGCCGAGGTCAACCGCAAGATCGGCGAACACCAGCGCGAATTCTTCCTCAAGGAACAGTTGAAGATCATCCAGCAGGAGCTGGGCATCACCAAGGACGACAAGAGCGCCGACGCCGACGAATTCCGCGCCCGCCTGGAAGGCAAGGTGCTGCCCGAGCAGGCGCGCAAGCGTATCGACGAAGAGCTGAACAAGCTGTCGATCCTCGAGAGCGGCTCGCCCGAGTACGCCGTCACC
This sequence comes from Pseudomonas sp. PS1(2021), assembly GCF_020405165.1. NCBI lineage: Bacteria > Pseudomonadati > Pseudomonadota > Gammaproteobacteria > Pseudomonadales > Pseudomonadaceae > Pseudomonas > Pseudomonas sp. PS1(2021). The sequence goes on from NZ_CP084484.1 coordinate 4,078,061, forward strand.
CGCAACTACCTGGACTGGGCCACAGCCCTGCCCTGGGGCGTGTACGGCAAGGACAAGCTCGACCTCAAGCATGCGCGCAAGGTCCTCGACAAGCATCACGCGGGCCTCGACGACATCAAGGATCGCATCCTCGAGTTCCTCGCCGTGGGTAGTTTCAAGGGCGAGATCGCCGGCTCCATCGTGCTCCTGGTCGGCCCGCCGGGAGTGGGCAAGACCAGCATCGGCAAATCCATCGCCGAGAGCCTCGGCCGGCCGTTCTACCGTTTCAGCGTCGGCGGCATGCGCGACGAGGCGGAGATCAAGGGCCACCGCCGCACCTACATCGGCGCCCTGCCCGGCAAGCTGGTGCAGGCGTTGAAGGAAGTCGAGGTGATGAACCCGGTGATCATGCTCGACGAGATCGACAAGCTCGGCGCCAGCTACCAGGGCGACCCGGCCTCGGCGCTGCTGGAAACCCTCGACCCGGAGCAGAACGTCGAATTCCTCGACCACTACCTGGACCTGCGCCTGGACCTGTCCAAGGTGCTGTTCGTCTGCACCGCCAACACCCTCGACTCGATCCCCGGACCGCTCCTCGACCGGATGGAAGTGATCCGCCTGTCCGGCTACATCTCCGAGGAAAAACTGGCCATCGCCAAGCGCCACCTGTGGCCCAAGCAGTTGGAAAAGGCCGGCGTACCCAAGGGCCGCCTGAGCATCAGCGATGCCGCGCTGCGCGCGGTGATCGAGGGCTATGCGCGGGAAGCCGGGGTGCGCCAGTTGGAGAAACAGCTCGGCAAGCTGGTGCGCAAGTCGGTGGTCAAACTGCTGGAGGATCCCGAGTCGAAGGTGAAGATCGGTCCCAGGGACCTCGAGGACTACCTCGGCATGCCGGTGTTCCGCAGCGAGCAGGTGCTTTCCGGGATCGGCGTGATCACCGGGCTGGCCTGGACCAGCATGGGCGGCGCCACCCTGCCGATCGAGGCGACCCGCATCCACACGCTGAACCGTGGCTTCAAGCTCACCGGCCAGCTCGGCGACGTGATGAAGGAATCCGCCGAGATCGCCTATAGCTACATCGGCTCGCACCTGAAGAAGTATGGCGGCGACCCGACCTTCTTCGACCAGGCGTTCGTCCACCTGCACGTGCCGGAAGGTGCCACGCCCAAGGACGGTCCCAGCGCCGGCGTCACCATGGCCAGCGCCCTGCTCTCCCTGGCGCGCAACCAGGTGCCGAAGAAAGGCGTGGCGATGACCGGCGAACTGACCCTGACCGGCCAGGTCCTGCCCATCGGCGGGGTCCGCGAGAAGGTGATCGCCGCGCGCCGGCAGAAGATCTTCGAGCTGATCCTGCCGGAAGCCAACCGCGGCCACTTCGAAGAGTTGCCCGACTATCTCAGGGAAGGGCTGACCGTGCATTTCGCCAAGCGCTACGGCGACGTGGCCAAGGTGCTGTTCCCGGCCTGAGCCGGCGGCGGATGGCCGACCGGTTCGGCCGTCCGCCGCGCCAACCTTGGCACTCGGGCGCCAGCAAGGTTTATGCTGGCGCCCTTTCCATTCGAGCCGAGGAGCGCTGCATGTCCTTTTCCCCCTCCCGTCTGCTGCTGCCATTGTCCATCGTGGTCCTGGCCGGCTGCGCCGGGCAACAGAAGCCGGTGGTCACCCTGGAAGACGCCGACGACTGTTCGCCGCTGAAGCTGACGCAAGGCCAGGAACTGGTGCTGACCCTGCCGAGCAATCCCACCACCGGCTTCCGCTGGGAACTGCGCAACCCTGCTGCCAGCGTGCTCAAGCGCCTTGGCCCGGAGGTCTACAGCAATTCCGAAGAAGACAGCGGCCTGGTTGGCAACGGCGGCGAATCGACCTGGCGCTTCCGCGTCGCCGCCAGCGGCGACGACCGCCTGGAACTGGTCTACCGGCGGCCCTGGGAAAAGGACGCGGAACCGGCGGAAAGCTTTTCCTGCGCGATCCAGGTGCGCTGAAACCGCTGCCCGCGGCGGACACATTCTGTACGAAGACCGACGTCCTGCGCCGTGGCGACCTGGCCTATCCTGACAGGCCCCGTCGCCCTGAGGACTCCATGCTCCGCGCCTCCTTCGTCCTGCTCGCCCTGTCCTGCGCCGCTCCTCTGCTCTCGCTGGCCGAACCGTTGCGCTTCGCAGGCGACGACGGCTGCCCCTACCTGTGCCCTGGCACGCCGCAGCGGCCCGGCTACCTGGTCGAGGCGCTCAGCCAGGTCCTTCGGGAGCCACCGCACTTCGACAGCCTGCCCTGGCCGCGCGCCGTGCAGATGGTCCGCGACGGCCATCGCGACGGCCTGGTCGGCGCCTATGGACTCGACGGCCTGCGGGTCGGCAGCGAGCCCATCGGCTGGGTCGGGCTGGCCTTCTATACCCGCCACGACAGCGACTGGCACTACTCCGGCGATGCATCCCTGCTCGGCCAGCGCCTGGGCCTCGCCCAGGGCTACGTGAACAATCCGCGCTTCGAAGCCTGGCGCAGCCAGGCCGGCGACGACGACCTGCACCTGCAGGTCCTCGGCGGCGAGCGCGTGCTGCCGCGCAACCTGCAGAAACTGCTGCTCGGCCGCATCGACGTGCTATTGGAAGACCGCGACATCATCGAGCACTACCTGGAGCATCATCCGCAGCTCGCCGGACAGATCCGCCGCGCCGGCGAACTACCCGGGCGGCAGCCGCTGCACGTCGGCCTCAGCCCGCACCTGCCGGAGGTCGACGCGCGTCTCGCGGAACTCGACGAAGGGCTACGCCAACTGCGTCGCGAAGGCAACCTGAAGGTCCTCGGCGAGCGCTATAGGCTTTCTTTCGAATGACTTTCCGGGCCGCCGGAAATCCGCCGCCAGACCAGCAACCACGCTGCTTTCAGCCGATTGAATAAATTCCGGCAGGCCTTTTTGGCGTCGTCTATTACTCAATCTACGACGGCACCGAAAGGAGGCGCGTCATGGGCACCGCTCTTCGTTACTCACTGCTCTGGGCATCCACTGTCTTCGTTTCCTCCTGCGGCAGCCTGCTGCCCAGCGAACGAGCGGAAGTCCAATCCCCCTTCGTCGACTACCTCGATGCCGAACTGCGCTATTCCCAGGCGCAACCCGGCAGCACGACCCGTTCGCAGCTGTTCGGGCTGGGTTTCGATCCATTGACCCAGGGCAACGGCCGCATGCTGTCGTTCATCGACGTGCGGCTCATGTTCATCCAGCCGAACATCCCCATCGATTACCTGCCGGGCGGCCTGGTGCAATGCCTGGAAGCGAAGGACCGTTGCATCGGCTACGCCTTCGATTTCAGCAAGACCGACACCCAGCGGGTCGGCAGCTTCTGGGCGGACGTGTTCAACTTCCGCAAGAAACGGGAGTTGCAGGGCTGGTCGTTCAAGGCGGTGTTCGTCTTCGTCAACGACGTGCTGGTGCACAAGGTCAGCAACGGCGAACCGAACATCCATCGCCTGGAAGACAAGAAGAACCCGCTGGGTCCGCTGCAGGGCGCGGGAGAGTACTTCTCCGACAAGCTCAGGTGATTCGCCTGCGCGCATGGGTGAATCGTCGCCGCGCAGTTGGGCGACGCTCATCCCTCGGCTACAATTCGGCCCCCTGAAAAGCCGTGATGCCCGAGGTCACCCGCGTGAGCGAGTCCGATCGCCTGTTCGCCCAACCCCAGCAACGTGTCGCCGACTTCGTGTTCAACGAAGACGTGGTGCGCGTGTTCCCCGACATGATCAAGCGCTCCGTGCCGGGCTACCCCACCATCGTCGAGAACATCGGCGTACTCGGCGCGCAGTTCGCCCAGCCGAACAGCGTGCTCTACGACCTCGGCTGCTCGCTCGGCGCGGTCACCCAGTCGCTACGCCGCCACGTCCGCAACGACGGCTGCCGGGTGATCGGGGTGGACAACTCGCACGCGATGATCGAGCGCTGCAGTGAATACCTGCATGCCCAGGACGCCATGTACCAGGAGCTGCTGCCGGTCGAGCTGATCGAGGCCGACATTCTCGCCCTGGACCTGCAACCCACCTCGCTGGTGGCGATGAACTTCACCCTGCAGTTCGTCGCCCCCGACCAGCGCCTCGGCCTGCTGCGCAGGATCCGCCAGGCACTGCTGCCCGGCGGCGCGCTGATCCTCTCGGAGAAACTGCGCTTCGCCGATGCGCAGGAGCACGCGCTGCTCACCGACCTGCACATCGCCTTCAAGCGTGCCAACGGCTACAGCGAGCTGGAGATCGCGCAGAAGCGCAGCGCGCTGGAAAACGTCATGCTCCCCGACACCTTCGAGGAACACCGTGAACGGCTGCTGGCCGCCGGCTTCAGCCGGGTCAGCCAATGGTTCCAGTGTCTCAACTTCGCCTCGATGATCGCCCTGCCATGATCCAGCACCTCGCCCTCGACGCCCTCCAGCGACACCTCGCCGGCTCTCCGCTGTACGGCTGGGCGACCAGCCTGCCCGCGCAGATCGCCGCGCGCATCGAGGAAGGCCACGGCGACCTGGCCCGTTGGTGGAGCGCGGTCCAGCGCCTGCCCCAGGTGCCCGCGCCGAAGGTCGAACTGGCCCAGCGCTTCGCCCTGCACAGCGACCACGATGCGGCGCTGCAAGCGCAGGTGAAGGAAGCGCTGCAAGGGCTGATTCCCTGGCGCAAGGGGCCGTTCGACTTCTTCGGCGTACAGGTCGATACCGAATGGCGTTCCGACTGGAAATGGGAGCGTGTCTCGCCACATGTCGAACTGCGTGGCAAACGCGTCCTCGACGTCGGCTGCGGCAACGGCTACTACCAGTGGCGCATGCTCGGCGCCGGCGCGGAAAGCGTGGTCGGGGTCGATCCGAACTGGCTGTTCCTCTGCCAGTTCCTCGCCGCCAAGCGCTACCTGCCGGAGCTGCCGGCCTGGCACCTGCCGCTGGCCCTGGAAGACCTGCCGGAGAAGCTCGAAGGCTTCGACACGGTATTCTCCATGGGCGTGCTCTATCACCGTCGCTCGCCCATCGACCACCTGCTGGCGCTCAAGGACTGCCTGAAGCGCGGCGGCGAACTGGTCCTGGAGACCCTGGTGGTGGAAGGCGACGCCAGCACCGTGCTGGTGCCCGAGGACCGCTACGCGCAGATGCGCAACGTCTGGTTCCTGCCCTCGGTAGCAGCCCTGGAGCTCTGGCTGCGCCGCGCCGGGTTCGCCGACGCGCGCTGCGTCGACGTCAGCCTGACCAGCGTCGAGGAACAACGCTCCACCGAATGGATGCGTTTCCAGTCGCTGCCGGAATTCCTCGATCCGCAGGACCGTTCGCGAACCGTCGAAGGCCTGCCGGCACCGATGCGCGCCACGCTGGTGGCGCGCAAGCCCTGACAGCGAATAGGGAAAAGCCCATCCTCGGATGGGCTTTTTTTTGCTTTCATCCGCCCCGCAGGTCGACGGGAAGCGGGGCGCGATTGCCTCAGCGCTTGGTCGCCGCGGCCAGCATCAGCGCTTTCATCTCGGCCACCGCCTGCCTGAAGCCGACGAACAGGGCGTGGGCGACGATGGCGTGGCCGATGTTCAGCTCGTTGATGCCGTCGATGGCCGCGACCGGCTCGACATTGTGGTAGTGCAGGCCATGCCCGGCGTTGACGATCAGGCCGAGGGAACGCCCGAGGGCCACGCCCTCGCGTACCCGCTGCAGTTCACGGGCCTGCTCCTCGGGGTCTTCGGCGTCGGCGTAGCGACCGGTATGCAGTTCGATAGCCGGCGCGCCGACCCGGGCGGAGGCCTCGATCTGCCGCGGATCGGGATCGATGAACAGCGACACTTCGCTGCCCACCGCAGCCAGGCGTCGCACCGCGTCGCGGATGCGCTGTTCCTGGCCGGCGACGTCGAGGCCGCCCTCGGTGGTCAGTTCCTCGCGGCGCTCGGGGACCAGGCAGCTATGCGCCGGCCGGATCTCCTCGGCGAAGGCGAGCATTTCCTCGGTGACCCCCATCTCGAAGTTCATCCGCGTCTGCAGTACTTCCTTGAGCACTCGCACGTCGCGTTCCTGGATATGCCGGCGGTCCTCGCGCAGGTGCACGGTGATACCGTCGGCGCCGGCTTCCTCGGCGTCCAGGGCGGCCTTCACCGGGTCCGGATAGCGGGTGCCCCGGGCCTGGCGCAGGGTGGCGACGTGATCGATGTTCACGCCGAGCAGAATTCGAGTGGCTTCAGTCACGGGGTGACTCCTTACGGTTCATGAACAGCTCGCGGCTGACCAGCGGCCGGCCGCCCAGATGGGGAGCGAGCGCCTGGCGCATCAGGCGCTTGGCCGCCGCCAGGGCGCCGGGGGCGCTCCAGTCGGCGTCGGCCATGGATAACAGTTCGGAGCCCTGGAACAGCCCGGGTTGCAGCTGCGCCACCGGCTCCAGGCCGGCCTCTGGCAAAAGCTGGTACAACGCCTGCGGCTCGATCGGGCGCCCATCGATGTCGACATCGAGAGCGAAACCATAGCCCAGTTGCTCCAGCAGGCGCCATTCGAACGCGCGCAGCAGCGGTTCGATGGGGCGCCCCGCCGCCAGCAGCGGCAGGGTCGCGGCGTAGTGGGCGAAGATTTCCGGCTGCGGGTCTTCCGCCGGCAACAGGCGGATCAACAGCTCGTTGAGGTAGAGACCGCTGAACAGCGCCTGGCCATTGAGCAGGTTGGGAACACCGGCGCTTTCCAGGCGGGCCACGGTCTTCAGTTCGCCGCGCCCGCGCCACTCCGCTTCCAGCGGCACGAATGGCCGCGCCAGGGCGCCAGCCTTGCCGCGGGCGCCGCGCAGGACCGCGCGCAGGCGACCCAGCGGGGTGAAGAAGTCCACCAGGGCGCTGGTTTCCTTGTACGGCCGGCTATGCAGCACGTAGGTGGCTTGGGCGGCGGCGAAGGACATGGCGGGTCGACCGGGCGCGAGAGGGATGGCGCCCGGCTGGCGCCGGGCTGCCGGGAACGGTCAGAGGTCGCCGTAGCCCAGCGAGCGCAGGGCGCGCTCGTCGTCGGACCAGCCGCCCTTGACCTTGACCCAGAGGTTGAGCATGACCTTGGAGTCGAACAGCACTTCCATGTCTTTGCGCGCGTTCTGGCCGATGCTTTTGATCCGCTCGCCCTTGTCGCCGATGATGATCTTCTTCTGCCCCTCGCGCTCCACCAGGATCAGCGCATGGATATGCAGGATGCGACCTTCCTGCTTGAACTCCTCGATCTCCACGGTGATCTGGTAGGGCAGCTCGGCGCCGAGCTGGCGCATGATCTTCTCGCGGACCAGCTCGGCGGCCAGGAAGCGGCTGCTGCGGTCGGTGATCTGGTCTTCGGGGAAGAAGTGCTCGCTTTCCGGCAGACGCTCGGCGACCAGCTTCTCCAGCACGTCCAGGTTGGTCCCGTGCTGCGCCGAGATCGGTACTACCTCGGCCTTCGGCAACTGCTGGGTGAGCCATTCGAGGTGCGGCAGCAGGTCGGCCTTTTCCTCGATGCGGTCGGTCTTGTTCACCGCGATCAGCACCGGGCAACTGACGTACTGCACGCGCTCCAGGACCATCTGGTCCTCTTCGGTCCAGCGGGTGCGGTCGACCACGAAGATCACCACGTCGACATCCTTCAATGCCGCGCTGGCGGTACGGTTCATGTAGCGGTTGAGGGCCTTCTCGCCGCTCTTGTGCAGGCCGGGCGTATCGACGTAGACGGCCTGCACCTCGCCCTCGGTCTTGATCCCGAGCATGTTGTGGCGGGTGGTCTGCGGCTTGCGCGAGGTGATCGCCAGCTTCTGCCCGAGGATGTGGTTGAGCAGGGTGGACTTGCCCACGTTGGGGCGGCCCACGATCGCCACGTAGCCGCAACGGCTGCCGGCGGGGATGTCGTCGTGCATGTCAGTCATGGCCATTCTCCACGCCCAGGGCCACCAGCGCGGCGGCCGCGGCCACCTGCTCGGCGATGCGGCGGCTGCCGCCGTGCCCGTGGGTCTTGTCGCTCAGCAGGGCCACTTCGCAATCGACGAAGAAGGTCCGGCAATGGGGTTCGCCCTGGATATCCACCACCTCGTAGCGCGGCAGGTCGCAGCCACGCGACTGCAGGAACTCCTGCAGGCGGGTCTTGGGGTCCTTGTTGGTGTCCACCGGGGTCAGCTCGCGCAGTTGCGGTCCGAGCCAGGCGATGATCCGCTCGCGCGCGGAGTCCATGCCGGTATCCAGGTAGATGGCGCCGATCAGGGCTTCCATCGCATCGGCAAGGATCGACTCGCGGCGGAACCCGCCGCTCTTCAGCTCGCCCGAGCCCAGCCGCAGGTAGTCGCCCACCTCGAAGCCGCGCGCCAGCAGGGCCAGGGTCTCGCCCTTGACCAATCGCGCGCGCAGGCGCGAAAGCTGGCCTTCGCGAGCCTGCGGGAAGTGGTGGAACAGCGCCTCGCCGATGACGAAGTTGAGAATGGCGTCACCGAGGAACTCCAGGCGCTCGTTGTTGCGCCCGGCGTAGCTGCGATGGGTCAGGGCCAGGACCATCAGGTCCCGGTCTTTGAAGGTATAGCCGAGCTTGCGCTCGAGTCGGTCCAGCGAATTACTCACGGCATGCGTACACGGAATTCTTTGTCGAAGTGGACCACCAGGTCGATGTTGCTGATCAGTGGCTCGCGTTTTTCATATTTCAGGTGCGCCCGGAATTGGTTGTCTTCCAGTTGCACCTCCAGGGCCTTCTCCAGGTCCAGGTTGCGGATGCCGTTGATCTGCATCCCCTTGCCGACGTAGCTGTAGAACTCCGGCACGGAACGCACCTCGGCCGCCTTGTCGGTCTCCACGGAAGTGATCACCTTCTCCAGCGAGTAGTAATCCATGTAGTGCGGGATGATCTTGAACGCGGCGCTGGCGAAGAACGCCACCACGCCCAGCACCACCAGCCACCCCAGCAGGGACATCCCCTTCTGCGAACGCGCGAACCTCATGTCGGACCTCATGTCAGTGTAGTTATTCCGTCCAGCGAGCGGTAACGCCATCGGGCAGGGCCCTGCGGCGGCGTTCGCGGAAGTGAAAGCGGGGCTGCCCTCGGGAGCAGCCCCGCTTCGCGATTATTCAGCAGGAGCGCCCTTCCGCGTGGCGAACCTGCGCACAGGTCAGTGAATCACGCCGACCCGGGAGAAGTTCGGCAGGTTGCTCATCTTCGGATCGGGCCAGCTCATCCATACAGCGAAGGCCTTGCCGACGATATTGCGGTCCGGAACCATGCCCAGCAGATCCTTGGGGATCTTCGGATCGTTCCAGTAGCGGCTGTCGTTGGAGTTGTCGCGGTTGTCGCCCATCATGAAGTAGTGGCCGGCGGGAATGGTCCACTGGCGGTCGGGCTCAATGCGATAGCGGCTCATTTCCTTGCGGATCAGGTGCTCGGCCTGGCCCAGCTTCTCCTGGTACAGGGTCACGCTGCCCAGGGTGCCCGGTTCCTCGCCGACCAGTTTCTCCGCCACCAGCTCGCCGTTGACGTACAGGCGCTTTTCCTTGGTATAGCGCACGGTGTCGCCGGGCAGGCCGACCACGCGCTTGATGTAGTTGATGTTAGGTTCGCTGGGATAGCGGAACACCATGACATCGCCGCGCTGCGGGTCGCCGATCGGGATCACCTTGGTGTCCAGCACCGGCAGGCGGATACCGTAGGCGAACTTGTTGACCAGGATGAAATCGCCGACCTCGAGGGTAGGTTTCATCGACCCCGAGGGAATCTGGAACGGTTCGACCAGGAAGGAACGCAGCACCAGCACGATGAACAGCACCGGGAAGAACGACTTGCCGTACTCCACCAGCAGCGGTTCCTTGTTGAGCTTCTCCAGCACCGCCGGATCGGGCTCGTTCACCTGCCCTTCGTAGGAAGAGATCGCGGCCCGCCGACGCGGCGCGAACAGCACCAGGTCGACCAGGGCCAGGGCGCCGCATACAGCCACGGCGATGACCAGCAACAACGGGAAATTGAGTGTCATGGGTTCTAGCTATCCACTTTGAGCACGGCGAGGAAGGCTTCCTGGGGAATTTCCACGCTACCGACCTGCTTCATCCTTTTCTTACCAGCCTTCTGCTTCTCCAGCAGCTTGCGTTTACGGCTCACGTCGCCACCGTAACACTTGGCCAGCACGTTCTTCCTGAGCGCCTTGACCGTCGAGCGGGCGATGATCTGCCCACCGATGGCTGCCTGGATCGCCACGTCGAACATCTGCCGCGGGATCAGTTCCTTCATTTTCTCCACCAGCTGGCGGCCCTTGTAGGGGGCGTTGTCGCGGTGGACGATCAGGGCGAGGGCGTCGACCTTCTCGCCATTGATCAGCACGTCGAGACGAACCAGGTTGGACGGCTCGAAACGATCGAAGCTGTAGTCCAGGGAAGCATAGCCGCGGCTGGTGGACTTGAGGCGATCGAAGAAGTCGAGCACCACCTCGTTCATCGGCAGGTCGTAGACCACCTGCACCTGGCCGCTGAGGAAGTGCATGTCGCGCTGCACGCCGCGCTTCTCGATGCACAGGGTGATCACGTTGCCCAGGTGGTCCTTGGGCACCAGGATGGTGGCGCGGCAGATCGGTTCGCGCATTTCCTGGATCGACGCCAGGTCCGGGAGCTTGGACGGGTTGTCGACGTAGATGATCTCGCCGTTCTTCTGCACGATCTCGAAGACCACCGTGGGCGCGGTGGTGATCAGGTCCAGGTCGTATTCGCGCTCCAGGCGCTCCTGGATGATCTCCATGTGCAGCATGCCGAGGAAGCCGCAACGGAAGCCGAAGCCCAGGGCTTCGGAGCTTTCCGGCTCGTATTGCAGCGACGAGTCGTTGAGGGTCAGTTTCTGCAGGGCGTCGCGGAAGTCCTCGAAATCGTCCGAGCTGACCGGGAACAGGCCCGCGTAGACCTGCGGCTTGACCCGCTTGAAGCCCGGCAGGACCTCGACGTCCGGCGTGTTGTTCAGGGTCAGTGTATCGCCCACCGGCGCGCCGTGGATATCCTTGATACCGGCGATGATGAAGCCCACCTCGCCCGCCTTCAGGTCGACGGTCTCGGTGTGCTTCGGAGTGAATACCCCGACGCTGTCCACCTGGTGGACCTTGCCGGTGGACTTCACCAGGATCTTGTCGCCCTTCTTCACCCGGCCGTTCTTCACCCGTACCAGCGAGACCACGCCGAGGTAGTTGTCGAACCAGGAGTCGATGATCAGCGCCTGCAGCGGCGCCTCGATCTCGCCTTCCGGGGCGGGGATGGCGGTCACCAGGCGCTCCAGCACCTCCAGCACGCCCATCCCGCTCTTGGCGCTGCAGGCCACGGCGTCGGTGGCGTCGATGCCGATGATGCTCTCGATTTCCTCTTTCACCCGCTCCGGCTCGGCCTGGGGCAGGTCCATCTTGTTCAGCACGGGCATCACTTCCAGCCCCTGCTCGATGGCGGTGTAGCAGTTGGCGACGGACTGCGCCTCGACGCCCTGGCCGGCGTCCACTACCAGCAACGCGCCCTCGCAGGCGGCCAGCGAGCGGCTGACTTCGTAGGTGAAGTCGACGTGGCCGGGGGTATCGATGAAGTTGAGCTGGTAGGTCTTACCGTCCTGCGCCTTGTAGTGCAGGGTCACGCTGTGGGCCTTGATGGTGATCCCGCGCTCGCGCTCCAGGTCCATGGAGTCCAGGACCTGGGCCTCCATTTCGCGATCGGAGAGGCCGCCGCACATCTGGATGAAGCGATCGGCCAGCGTCGACTTGCCATGGTCGATATGGGCAATGATGGAGAAATTGCGGATATGGCTCAGGTCGCTCACGGCTCAACACACTCGAAAAGGGCAAGGGCGGCAATCCGCCGAAAAATAGCCGGGGAGTTTACCTGATGCTCGGGCAAGGCGTCACGCAGGTAACGGATTGACGGGCATGAAAAAGGGCGGTGGAAACCGCCCTTTTTTCGCCAGCCGGCTTATTCGGCCAGCTTGAAGGTAATGAAGCTGGCGCGTCCCTGGCGCAGCACCCGCATCGAAACCGAACGGTTCTTCGGCAGGGCCTTGGCCACGTCGGCGAAGACCTTGGTCGAGGTCACCGCCTTGTTGTCCAGGTGGGTGATGACATCGCCCGGACGCAGGCCGATGACCGCGGCCGGACCGTCCTGGACTTCCTTGATCACCACGCCGCCCTGGATATCCAGGCTCTTGCGCTGCTCGGCGGTCAGGTCGGCGACGGTCACGCCCAGGCGGTTGCTGCTGCGCTCGGCGCCCGGAGCGCCCATCGAGGCGATTTCCTCGTCGTCGTCCGGAAGGCTGCCTACCGCCATGCTCAGGGACTTGCGCTGGCCGTTGCGAATCACGTCCAGGTTGATCTTGTCGCCCGGCTTCATGTTGCCCACCAGGTGCGGCAGGTCGGCGGACTCGTTGATCGACTGGCCGTTCAGGCTGAGGATCACATCGCCCACCTGCAGGCCACCCTTGGCCGCCGGGCCGTCTTCCACCAGTTGCGCCACCAGCGCGCCGGACGGCTTGTCGAGGCCGAAGGACTCGGCGAGATCCTTGTTCACTTCCTGGATCACCACGCCCAGCCAGCCGCGACTGACCTTGCCGGCTTTCTTCAACTGGTCGGCGACGTTCAGCGCGACATCGATCGGAATGGCGAAGGACAGGCCCATGAAGCCGCCGGAACGGGTGAAGATCTGCGAGTTGATGCCGACCACTTCGCCCTGCAGGTTCAGCAGCGGACCGCCGGAGTTACCCGGGTTGATCGCCACGTCGGTCTGGATGAAGGGTACGTAGCTCTCGTTCGGCAGGCTACGCCCCTTGGCACTGACGATACCGGCGGTGACCGAGTGATCGAAGCCGAACGGCGAACCGATGGCCAGGACCCATTCGCCCACTTTCAGCTTGTTCGAATCGCCCAGTTTCAGGGTCGGCAGGTTCTTCGCCTCGATCTTCAGCACCGCCACGTCGCTGCGCGGGTCCGCGCCGATCAACTTGGCCTTGTGCTCGCTACGGTCGGACAGGCGCACCAGGATCTCGTCGGCATCGGCCACGACGTGATTGTTGGTGAGGATGTAGCCGTCGTTGGAGATGATGAAGCCGGAACCCAGCGATTGCGCCTCGCGCTGCTGGCCGCGCGGATTGCGCGGAACCTGCGGGATGCTGCGCTCGAGGAAGTCGCGGAACATCGGCGGCAGCCCTTCGAGGTCGGGGATAGACAGCTGCCCGCGCGCCATGGCGCGATCCGGCAGCTTCTGCCGCGTACTGATATTCACCACCGCCGGCGACGCCTGTTCGACCAAAGGCGTGAAGTCCGGCAGTTCTGCCCGGGCCGTCATCGCCAGGCTCAAGGCCAGCAAGGCCACCATCGCAGCCATACAGCGTTTTAGGGTATGCATCGACTACAGCTCCCGTGATGTTCGAGGGAAGAGAAAGACTCAGGCCGAATCGGACGGCCCGGAAATCAGCGCTCGCAGAACCACCGGCTGCGAGGCTGGATCATCGGCATGACGACGAGCATGCCGACGCACCAATAGCCAGGCCGCCAGCAAACCCGCCAGCCCGGACACGATGATCAGAGGTTCGACAAGGCCCGCCCGGGTCGCCAGCAATGCTGCCACGAAAAACCCGAGCAGAGGGAAAAGATAGAAGAGGACGGAGGCGCGCAACAACAGGTCTTCATGAATTCCTAGGACGACCGCATCGCCGACCCGCAGGCTCAGGTCGCTCAACGCGCGCACCCGGGCACGCCCCGCGCCGACGCCCAGGCGCTGCATCAGCCCCTGGCCGCAACCGGCATTGGCCGAGCAGGACGAGCAGGTACTGCGGCGCACGGTCTCGACCCATACCGCTCCCGGCTCGGTCGCCACCACTCGCCCCTGCTCCTCGATCATTTCTGGGCGGCGGCCTCGGGCCGGATGGACAGCGCCACCCGCTCGGCGGTGCCCAGCGGCACTTCGCCGACGACGGTCACCATCTGGCCGCCGTCATCGGTCTGCAGGCGCTTGGAAACCACCACGGTCGGGCCGAGCTGGCTGCGCGCGTCGCCAACCATGGCACCGTGCAGCGGCTCGATGAACACCGAGAATCGTGCCAGGCCATCGCCATAGGTCAGGCAGGCGACCGGATCGGGGGTGACCGGACTGCGACGCATGAAACTGCGGGTCAGGGTGAAACCTGGCGGCAGCCATTCCGAGCGCCAGGCCACGGTCTTCTCGCCGTCGGCCTTGGCCGGGCCGACGACCTGGCATTCGGCGCCCGCCTGCAACTGGTCTTCGGCAGGTGCCGCGCCGGTATTCAACTGGGTGAACTGGAAGCGCTCGAGCAACTGCCCCTTCTCGTTCAGCAGCAGCGACTTCAACGGCAGGCCGGTGTCGCGGTCCAGGTGCAGCTCGAAGCCGTAGCGATGCTGGTCGCGCGGAGTCACCGCAAGGACCACTGCCGGGCGGCCGGCGACACGGGATTCGCCGACCAGGCGCAGGTCGTACCAGGAAGCCAGCTGGGAGGGATCGAACTTGCGCACCGGCCACAGCTGGGCATCGGCCAGTTGGTCGGCAAGGCCGCCGCTGATGCACTGGGTGCGCCCGTCGACCCGGACCACTTCCTGGCGCGCGCCGTCGAGCTGGAGCAGGCGCTCGCGAACCGCACCATCGCTCTCCACGCGATGCCAGATCTCATGGGTGGAGAAGCTGCCATTGCGCTCGTAGACGAAGGTGCCTTGGAAACTGTTCTGGCGATCGGCCTCGGCGAGACGATTCAGCCAGTCGGAAGCGTCGGCAGCCTGAGTGGCGGGAACCGCCATCAGGCTGCCAAGCAAAAGCAACAGGGAGGTGGTGCGCATGTCTCTCCTCAGCGGTTTTCCAGGCTGGCTGCCCGAGCGTAGGGCAGCGCGCTCTCTGTACCACTGACGGCGGATTGTTGCACGTGCTGACGCAGGTAGATCGGCAGACGCTGCTCATGCCAGCGGGTATCGCTGGACGAGGAGTTGGTGATCACCTGCGGCGCCCCCTGCTCTTCGCTGTAGCCGGCCAGCACGGCCGGGCCTTTCACCTGAGGCAGGGCGATCTGCGGGGTGGTCCCCTGTTGCGCCATCTGCGGCAGGGCGTCGTTCTGGTTGTACAGACGCACGCCGGCCAGCACCGCCAGGGTCACCGAGGCAGCGACCGCCAGGCGACCGACCATCCGCCACGGTCCCTTCTCCGCTTTCGGCGGAGCGGCCTCGTCGGCCAGGGCAGCAGAGACCGCCGCAGCGATATCCAGCTTCGGCAGGGTAGGCTCGCGGTGCATGACGGACCGCGCCAACTGGTAACGCGACCAGGTGGAACGCAGCTCGGCATCCTCGCCGCAAGCTGCGAGCACCCGCCGCAACTCGAGTTCATCCGCTTCGTTATCCATCACAGCGGACAGAGTTTCCTGCAGGGCTTCACGACTCATAGCGATACCTCTCTTGGCATTTGCCGCTGTGTCAGGCTTCTCGCAACAAAGGCTGCAGAGCTTTGTCGATTGCTTCACGAGCGCGGAAGATCCGCGACCGTACCGTCCCCACCGGACACTGCATCACGGTGGCGATATCTTCGTAACTCAAACCTTCGAACTCGCGCAGGGTCAGGGCCGTGCGCAAATCCTCGGGCAACTGCTGGATGGTCTGGTGCACGGTGGCCTCGATCTCATCCCGCAACATCGCCCGTTCCGGCGATTCGATGTCCTTCAGGGCGTGGTCGCCCTCGAAGAACTCCGCATCCTCTGCGGTCACATCGCTGTCCGGTGGCCGACGCCCGCGAGCGACCAGATGGTTCTTCGCGGTGTTGATGGCGATCCGATACAGCCAGGTATAAAAAGCACTATCGCCGCGGAAATTGCCGAGCGCACGGTATGCCTTGATGAAGGCTTCCTGCGCTACGTCCTGGGCTTCCTGGGCGTCGTGCACGAACCGCACGATCAATCCCAGTATCTTGTGCTGGTATTTCAGTACCAGCAGATCGAAAGCCCGCTTGTCTCCGCGCTGTACCCGTTCAACCAGTTGCTGATCCTGTTCCTGGGTTAGCATGAAAGCTCCTCTTCGAACCTGGAGGAGCTTCGAGCGTCCCAGCGAATCGTCTTGCCAAGATAGACTCGGGCTTCTTGCAAAAGTTCTCCCCTCCAAGCATGCGTCACGAGTTTTTTCCTCGCTCGTGACGTGCGGCCCCGGACATCGTGTCCGGGCCCCGCGAAAATGGATTGCATCGGGCTCAGGGCCCGGCCTCTGTGCCGCTGGGTAGGCCAACCGGACGAGGTCTTCAGGCATCCTGCTTTGGAACCGATGCGTCTAAGAAAGTTCCAGCACTACATCGCCCCGCTCTGATGACGCCTGCCGATGACAGGCCCGCAGCTCATCCGCCGGACCGGCAGCGGGGGTGCGCTATTGTGCCGCCAGGCCCTTCTATATACTAGGGCTCCACCACGGGGAAATGCGGGCATGAGCCAACATTATCAACACGATGTACTGGTCATCGGCAGCGGCGCCGCCGGCCTGAGTCTGGCCTTGACCCTTCCGGAACACCTGCGCATCGCCGTCCTCAGCAAGGGCGAACTGTCGCAGGGCTCGACCTACTGGGCCCAGGGCGGCGTGGCCGCCGTGCTGGACGATACCGACACCGTGGAATCCCACGTCGAGGACACCCTGGTCGCCGGTGGCGGCCTGTGCCGCGAGGATGCGGTGCGCTTCACCGTGGAGCATAGCCGCGAAGCGATCCAGTGGC
This sequence comes from Pseudomonas sp. PS1(2021), assembly GCF_020405165.1. Classification (NCBI taxonomy): domain Bacteria; kingdom Pseudomonadati; phylum Pseudomonadota; class Gammaproteobacteria; order Pseudomonadales; family Pseudomonadaceae; genus Pseudomonas; species Pseudomonas sp. PS1(2021). The sequence continues at coordinate 4,094,691 of NZ_CP084484.1, forward strand.
TGATCGAACAGGGGGTGCCCTTCACCCGCGACGAGCAGCACAACCACGAGGAAGGCAGCTTCGAATACCACCTGACCCGCGAAGGCGGGCACAGCCACCGGCGCATCATCCATGCCGCCGACGCCACCGGCGCCGCGATCTTCAATACCTTGCTGGCCCAGGCCCGGCGGCGACCGAACATCGAGTTGCTGTCGCAGCGGGTGGCGGTCGACCTGATCACCGAGCGCAAGCTAGGCCTGCCGAGCAAGCGCTGCCTGGGCGCCTACGTGCTGAATCGGGAAAGCGGCGAAGTCGATACCTTCCGTGCCCGCTTCACCGTGCTGGCCTCCGGTGGCGCGAGCAAGGTCTACCTTTATACCAGCAATCCCGACGGCAACTCCGGCGACGGCATCGCCATGGCCTGGCGCGCCGGCTGCCGGGTCGGCAACCTGGAGTTCAACCAGTTCCACCCGACCTGCCTGTACCACCCGCAGGCCAAGAGTTTCCTCATCACCGAGGCATTGCGCGGCGAAGGCGCCCTGCTCCGCCTGCCCAATGGCGAGCGTTTCATGCCGCGCTTCGACCCGCGTGGCGAGCTGGCGCCCCGAGACATCGTGGCCCGCGCCATCGACCATGAAATGAAGCGTCTGGGGATCGACTGTGTCTACCTGGACATCAGCCACAAGCCGGCCGAGTTCATCAAGGCGCACTTCCCCACCGTCTACGAGCGCTGCCTGGACTTCGGCATCGACATTACCCAGCAACCGATCCCGGTAGTGCCGGCCGCTCACTATACCTGCGGCGGCGTGCTCGTCGACCAGCACGGGCATACCGACGTGCCGGGCCTCTACGCCATCGGCGAAACCACCTTCACCGGCCTGCACGGCGCCAACCGCATGGCCAGCAATTCGCTGCTGGAATGCTTCGTCTATGCCCGCTCTGCCGCCGCCGACATGCTCCAGCGCCTGCCCGGCACGCCCGTGCCGGAAAGCCTGCCGAGCTGGGACGCCAGCCAGGTCACCGACTCCGACGAGGACGTGATCATCGCGCACAACTGGGACGAACTGCGGCGTTTCATGTGGGACTACGTCGGTATCGTGCGCACCAACAAGCGCCTTCAGCGCGCCCAGCACCGGGTACGCCTGCTGCTCAGCGAGATCGACGAGTTCTACAGCAACTACAAGGTCAGCCGCGACCTGATCGAGTTGCGCAACCTGGCACTGGTCGCCGAACTGATCATCCGCTCGGCCATGCAGCGCCGCGAAAGCCGGGGCCTGCACTACACGCTGGATTATCCGGACCTGCTGCCCGAAGCCCGCGACACTATCCTGGTGCCGCCCATCTACGGCGACTGAAGCGCAGGCGGACACGCAGGCGCCGATGGCTGTCGGCGCCCAATGCATCGGCCGGGATACAGCAGCCAAGGATGCGCCAGCGGCCCGGCAGGCGCACGCGCAGTACGATCAGCCAGGGCAACGCCAGGCTGTCAGGGCGCAATTGCACCGCTTGCCAGCCGCTTCCGGCGCTCCACAGCTGCCAGCCCCGCTCGTCATGGCGCACGCCGCGGAAGGCCCGCGAGCCGCGCAGCAGTACCTGGCGGTACAGCCCCCAGGCACCGTAGGCCAGGCAGACCAGCGCAAGCGGCGGCTTCAGCCAGACCGGCAGCGCCGCCAGCAGGATCGACAGCAGCGCCAGGGCCCACAGTGCCAGGCTCGCCGCCAGCAGGATCGGAGAGACCCGCCAGCGGCATTCGAACGGCTCAATCCGGCTGGACACGGTCCAGGATCATCCGCACCATCCGCCGCAGGTCGGCGTCTTCCGGCTCGCCGCGCTGCATGAACCAACCGAACATGTCCTGGTCCTCGCACTCCAGCAGCCTGCGGAAGCGCGCCTGGTCCTCGGCGTCCAGGCCCGGGTAAACCTCCTGCACGAAAGGCACCAGCAGCACATCCAGTTCCAGCATGCCGCGACGGCTGTGCCAGTAGAGTCGTTTCAGTTCGGTTTCATCTGCCATGTTCGGGCTCCTCGAAAACGCCCGGCATTATAGGGCGGTTGCGCTCGAATGGCGCGGCCCGATGACGAGGCGTCGCTCTGCCGGCGTCCGCCCTTGGTCGTATTGCCCGGCAAACCAAGGGTATCCGCGCGGGCCGCAGGCCCATGCCGACGGCGGCCTCGGAAGTGTCCGACAACCGTCAAGGCGGATGCGCCAGGCATTCTTGCCCGCTGACAAGCCTCGGACCGAGTTCTATGATGACGGTCCTGACTGACTGACCGCGCAGCATCGCAATGGCCGACCCCGCTTTCCACACCCCGCTAGTCCATGAAGGCATCCTCGCCGTCCGCGGCCCTGACGCCGCCAAGTTCCTCCAGGGCCAGCTGACCTGCAACCTCGCCTACCTCAACGACGAGACCTCCAGCCTCGGCGGCCGCTGCAACATCAAGGGCCGCCTGCTATCGAGCTTCCGCATCCTGCCCGAGGGCGACGGCCTGCTGCTGGCGATGGCCGGCGAGCTGCTCGAGGCCCAGTTGGCGGACCTGAAGAAATACGCCGTATTCTCCAAGGCCAGCCTTGCCGACGAGAGCGCAGCCTGGCTCCGCATAGGCTTGCGCGACGCCAGCGAGGCACTGCGCGCCCTGGGGATAGACACCCCGGCGGAGAGCGGCAGGATCGCCCGCCACGGCGACCTGCTCGCCGTCGCCCTGGGCGACGCCCGCGTCGAGCTATGGGTTCCGGCGCAGCGCGCCGAGGCGGTGCTTGCCACGCTCCGCGAGCACAGCCGCGAGGCGCCGCTCGACGATTGGCTGCTCGGCCAGGTGCGCGCAGGCATCGGCCAGGTGTTCGGCGCTACCCGCGAGCTGTTCATCCCACAGATGATCAACCTGCAGGCGGTCGGCGGGGTCAGCTTCAAGAAGGGCTGCTATACCGGCCAGGAAATCGTCGCCCGCATGCAGTATCTCGGCCGCCTCAAGCGCCGCCTGTATCGCCTGGCGCTGGACGCAGACGAGGTGCCGGCGCCCGGCACCGGGCTGTTCTCGCCAGTCCATTCCACCAGCGTCGGCGAAGTGGTACTGGCCGCCCGTACGCCGGAGAACAGCGTGGAATTGCTCGCCGTGCTGCAGGACGACGCCGTCGCCGACGGCCGGATCAGCCTCGGAAGCGCCGAAGGAGCGCCGCTCGTCCTCCTCAATCTGCCTTACACGCTGGACAGCGACCGCGAAATCCAGCGCTGACCGTAAACTGTGCCTCGCCGTCCGCGGACGGCCCGCCAGTATTCCCATGGCCGGTGCACGTACAGCGTGCTCCGGCCATTGCGTTTTCAAAGGAAATGCCATGAGCAAGCTTGCCGACAAAGTCCAACAGGACCTGATCCGCGCCATCGATCAGGATGAACTGGTGCTGCCGACCCTGCCCGAAGTGGCCCTGCAGGTCCGCGAGGCGGCGGAGGACCCGGATGTCAGCATCCAGGCCCTGAGCAAGGTGATCGGCAACGACGCGGCGCTGACCGCGCGCATCATCCGCGTGGTGAACAGTCCGCTGCTGCGCAGCCCGAAGGAAATCACCGACCTGCAGATGGCGATCAGCCGGTTGGGCATCAACTACACCTGCAACCTGGCCACCGGCCTGGCCATGGAGCAGATGTTCCAGGCCACCACCGACGTGGTCGACCGCAAGATGCGCGAAGTCTGGAACAAGAGCACCGAGATCGCCGGCATCTGCCACGTGCTGGCCCGTCACTACACCCGCCTGGCGCCGGACCAGGCGACCCTGGCCGGGCTGGTGCACCAGATCGGCGTGCTGCCGATCCTCACCTACGCCGAGGATCACAACGAGCTGCTGTCGGACTCCATCAGCCTGAGCCACGTGATCGAGCGCATCCATCCGCTGATCGGCGAGCGCATCCTCAAGGCCTGGGATTTCCCCGCGCCGATCGCCGAGGTCCCGCGCCAGCACCTGGACTTCACCCGCAACTCGCCGCGCGCCGACTATACCGACCTGGTCCAGGTCGCCACCCTGCAGAGCTACCTTGGCAGCGAGCATCCCTATACCCGCCTGGACTGGAGCCAGATCCCGGCGTTCGCCAAGCTCGGCCTCGAGCCGACCGTCGACATGAAGGAAGACGAGGACCTCTCCAGCGCCCTGGAAGCCGCCACCAGCATGCTGCAATAGGCCCGCTCTACTCCGCCGGGAAGCGCACCCGCACCAGCAAGCCACCCAGTTCGCCCTGGTCGAGCTGGATCTGCGCCCGGTGCGCCCGGCAGACCTCGCCGACGATCGCCAGCCCCAGGCCGCTGCCGGGGCTGTCGCCGCGCCGGTAGAAGCGCTGGAAGACCCGCTCGCGGTCGGCGGCGGGAATTCCCGGACCATCGTCTTCCACTTCCAGCACGCCCCCCTCCAGCACCCTGAGGATCACGTTGCCGCCCTGCGGGGTGTGCGCCAGCGCGTTGTCCAGGAGGTTGCTGAGCAATTCGTTGAGCAGCGTCGGTTCACCCTGGATCCACACCGGCCCGGCGCTTTCCAGCGCCAGCGAGGCTCCCCGCGCATAGGCCAGCGGCGCCAGCGCCAGGCCCAGCTCCCGGGCCAGGGCGGTCAGGTCGATACGCTCGGCGCCACCCTCGGCGATGGCCTGGGCGCCGCTTTCGATGCGCGCCAGGGAGAGCAGCTGGTTGGCCAGGTGGATCAGGCGGTCGGTGTTCTTCGCCGTGGTCTCCAGGGTCGAACGCCAGGCTTCCGGCTCCTGCTCGCGCAGGCCCAGTTCCAGGCGCGCCTTGAGCGCCGCCAGCGGGGTGCGCAACTCGTGGGCGGCATCGGCGATGAACTGCGACTGCCGCTCGAACAGGCTGCGCAGGCGCTGGGTGAAGTGGTTCAGCGACTCCACCAGCGGCCGCAATTCATGCTGGACCTCGAGCATCGGCAACGGCCGCAGGTCGTCCGGCTGGCGCTCTTCCACCTCGCGGCGCAGGCGATCCAGCGGACGCAGCGCGGCGCTCACCGCCAGCCACACCAGCACCAGCGCGCCGACGCCGAGGACGCCCAGGCGCAGCAGGGTATCGGTCATCAGGCTGCGCGCCATGCGCTCGCGGGCGCCTTCGGTCTCCGCCACGCGGATCTCCGCCATGCCGCTCATGCTCGGTTCGCTGACCGGTTGCAGCAGGCTCACCACGCGTACGTCGACGCCCTGGTAGACGCCGTCATAGAACTTGGCCAGGGCCGGGTAGTCGTCGGTGCGCAGGGTATCGGCGGGTGCCGCCGGAAGATTCTCGTAGCCGGAGATCATCCGTCCGTGGATGTCGTTGACCTGGTAGAAGATCCGCCCGGCGCTGTCGTAGGCGAAGGTATCCAGTGCCACGTAGGGGACGTCGGCGCGCAGGGTGCCGTCCTTCTCGTAGAGCCCGTCGGCGATCGCCCGCGCCGAGGCCAGCAAGGTCCGGTCGTAGGCGGTGTCGGCCACCTCGCGACCGTTCCAGTAGGCGCTCAGGCCGCTCGCCAGGAGCACCAGCAGCAGGAGCAGGGCCAGCCACAGCAGCAGCCTTCCGCGCAGGCTGCCGGCATCAGTCACCCTGCGCCTCCAGCAGGTAGCCGAGGCCGCGGAAGGTGACGATGCGCACGGCGCCGCCTTCCAGCTTCTTGCGCAGGCGGTGGACGTAGATCTCGATGGCGTCGGCGCTGGCCTCCTCGTCCAGGCCGAAGACCTGGGCGGCCAGTTGCTCCTTGCTCATCACCCGCCCCGGACGGGCGATCATCGCTTCCAGCACCGCCTGTTCCCGCGAGGTCAGGGTCAGCGGCTGCTCGTCGAGGCTGAAGCGCCGGGTGCCGAGGTCGTAGACCAGGGCGCCGCAGCGCTGCAACTGTTCGCCACCGAGCACGCTGCGGCGCAGCAGGGCCTTGACCCGCGCCTCCAGCTCGGACAGTTCGAAAGGCTTTGCCAGGTAGTCGTCGGCGCCGAGATTGAGGCCGTGCACCCGGTCCTTCACCTCGCCGCGCGCAGTCAGCATCAGCACCGGCAGGGTCTTGCCGCGCCCGCGCAGGCGCGCCAGCACCTCGAAGCCGTCCATCCGCGGCAGGCCGACGTCGAGGATCGCCAGGGCGTACTCCTCGCTGGCCAGGGCCAGGTCGGCGGCCACCCCGTCCTGCAGCAGGTCTACCGTCCAGCCGGCGCCCTTGAGCGCCTGGACCACGCTTTCGGCGAGCTGCGGATGATCTTCCACCAGAAGGATGCGCATGGACGGTTCTCCACCACCGGATGAGGGCACAAGAGGCGAAGTGTACCGGGGAAAACCCTCCGGTAAATGGCTTCTCTGCCACCGGGGATTGCTGAAAGCCTGGCGAAAGCTTGGCGTCTTAGGATCAGTCGATGGACGGCGCAGATCGTCCGCCAAAACGCCCTGCAGCGTGGTGCTCGGCGTACAAGAACAAGAATCGGAGACCACTGCATGTCGACTTCCCTGCCGCAGGCCGCAAGGTCTGTACGTTCGTCCCGCAGCACCACCCTGACCACCACCGCCGTCGTGCTCGCCGGCATCGCGCCCCTGGGCAACGCCGCCGGCTTCCTCGAAGACAGCAAGGCCAGCCTGGAAACCCGCAACTTCTACATGAACCGCGACTTCCGCGACGGCCCCGGCCAGTCCAAGCGCGAGGAGTGGGCGCAAGGCTTCATCCTCAACCTGCAGTCCGGCTACACCCAGGGCACCGTCGGCTTCGGCCTCGACGCCATGGGCATGCTCGGCGTCAAGCTCGACTCCGGCCGCGGCCGCAGCGGTACCGGACTGCTGCCGAAGGATTCCGACGGCCGCGCGCCGGACACCTACTCGAAACTGGGCCTGACCGCCAAGGTCAAGGTCTCGCAGAGCGAGCTGAAGGTCGGCACGCTGATTCCGAAGCTGCCATCGGTACAACCGAACAACGGGCGGATCTTCCCGCAGATATTCGAAGGCGCGCTGCTCACCTCGAAGGAGATCAAGGACCTCGGCTTCACCGCCGGGCGCCTGGAAAAGACCAAGATCCGCGACTCCAGCGACTCCGAGGACCTCGCGCTGAACGACAAGAACGGCCGCTTCGCCGGGGTCAGCGCCGATCACTTCGACCTCGGCGGACTGGACTACAAGCTCACCGACCAACTCACCGCCAGCTATCACTACAGCAACCTGCAGGACGTCTACCGCCAGCACTTCGTCGGCCTGCTGCACAGCTGGCCGATCGGTCCCGGCGAACTGACCAGCGACCTGCGCTTCGCCCGCAGCACCGACAGCGGCTCGGCCAAGGCCGGCGGCATCGACAACAAGTCGCTCAACGGCATGTTCACCTACAGCCTTGGCAACCATGCCTTCGGTGCGGCCTGGCAGCGAATGAACGGCGACGACGCCTTCCCCTACCTGGAAGGCAGCAACCCGTACCTGGTCAACTTCGTCCAGGTCAACGACTTCGCCGGCCCCAAGGAGCGTTCCTGGCAACTGCGCTACGACTACGACTTCGTCGGCCTCGGCATTCCCGGCCTGACCTTCATGACCCGCTACGTCAAGGGCGACAATGTCGAACTCGCCGGGCAGAGCGGCGAAGGCCGCGAATGGGAACGCAACACCGAACTGCAGTACGTGTTCCAGAGCGGCGCGCTGAAGAACCTCGGAATCCGCTGGCGCAACGCGACCTTCCGTTCCAATTTCACCCGCGACATCGATGAGAACCGCCTGATCGTCAGCTATACCCTGCCGATCTGGTAAGCCAGAACAAGAACTCCACAGGAGCACCGATGATGATGAAACTGTCTTTTCGTCCCCTCGCCTTGGTTGCCGCCGGCCTGCTGCTGGCCGGCGCCGCCGTGGCCGAACCCAAGCGTCCCGAATGCATCGCCCCGGCGTCCCCCGGCGGCGGTTTCGACCTCACCTGCAAGCTGGCCCAGAGCGCCCTGGTCGAGGCCAAGCTGCTGAGCAAGCCGATGCGCGTCACCTACATGCCCGGCGGCGTCGGCGCGGTCGCCTATAACGCGGTGGTCGCCCAACGCCCGGGCGACGCCGGCACCATCACCGCCTTCTCCAGCGGCTCGCTGCTGAACCTGGCCCAGGGCAAGTTCGGCCGCTTCGACGAGAACGCGGTGAAATGGCTGGCCGCCATCGGCACCAGCTACGGCGCCATCGCAGTGCGCACCGACTCGCCCTACAAGAACCTCGACGACCTGGTGAAGGCGCTCAAGGCCGACCCGAGCAAGGTGGTGATCGGCTCCGGCGGCACCGTCGGCAGCCAGGACTGGATGCAGACCGCGCTGATCGCCAAGGCCGCCGGGATCAATCCGCGCGACCTGCGCTACGTGGCCCTGGAAGGCGGCGGCGAGATCGCCACCGCGCTGCTCGGCGGGCACATCCAGGTCGGCAGCACCGACATTTCCGACTCCATGCCGCACATCCTCAGCGGCGACATGCGCCTGCTCGCGGTGTTCTCCGAAGAACGCCTGCCAGAGGCGGCGATGGCCAACATCCCCACCGCCAAGGAACAGGGCTACGACATCGTCTGGCCGGTGGTTCGCGGGTTCTACCTCGGGCCGAAGGTCAGCGACGAAGACTACGCCTGGTGGAAGAACGCCTTCGACCAACTGCTGGCCTCCGAGGACTTCGCCAAGCTGCGCGACCAGCGCGAGCTGTTCCCCTTCGCCATGACCGGCGAGGAACTCGACGGCTACGTGAAGCAGCAGGTCCAGCAGTACAAGCAACTGGCCAAGGACTTCGGCCTGATCCAGTAAGCCAGCCCGCGCGCGGCCGGACCCCGGCCGCGCCACGAGGATCGTCCCATGACCCGTTCCAACCTGTACCAGCGCCTGTTCGCCGGGCTCTGGCTGCTCGCCTGCGTCGGCCTGGCGGTCGCCGGCTGGCGTTACCAGGCGCCGTTTTCCTACGAACCGGTCGGCCCGCGCGCCTACCCGCTGCTCTGCCTGGCGCTGATGGGCGCCGGCCTGGCGTGGCTGATCGCGCGGCCGACGCCGATCCGCCACGCCGAGGACGAACAACCGCTGGGCGGCGCCGTGCTGCTCAAGGTGCTCGCCTGCATCGCCCTGCTGCTGGTGTTCGCCGGCCTGTTCGAAACGCTCGGCTTCATCCTCAGCGCCGCCCTGGTCGGCTCCTGCATGGCCATTCTCTACGGCGCCCGGCCAATCCCTGCGGTGGTCACCGCGAGCCTGCTCGGGATCGGCCTCTACTGGCTGTTCGACCGCGCCCTGGACGTCCCGCTGCCGCTGGGCGTTCTCGACTTCCTGCCGCTGTGAGGACTTCGTGATGGAAACCTTGAACTACCTCGGCCAGGGCTTCGGCGTCGCGATGACGCCGACCAACCTGATCACCGCGCTGATCGGCACCCTGATCGGCACCATCGTAGGCCTGCTGCCAGGCCTCGGTCCGATCAACGGCGTGGCACTGCTGATCCCGGTGGCCTTCGCCCTCGGCCTGCCGCCGGAAACCGCGCTGATCCTGCTCGCCGCCGTATACCTGGGCTGCGAATACGGCGGGCGGATCAGCTCGATCCTGCTCAACATCCCCGGCGAAGCCTCGACCGTGATGACCACCCTCGACGGCTACCCGATGGCACGCAAGGGCCTGGCCGGCGTGGCCCTGTCGCTGTCGGCCTGGAGTTCGTTCATTGGCGCTTTCATCGCCACCTGCGGGATGGTCCTGTTCGCCCCGCTGCTGGCCAAGTGGGCGATCGCCTTCGGTCCGGCGGAATATTTCGTGCTGATGGTGTTCGCCATCGTCTGCCTCGGCGGGATGGCCGGCGACCGCCCGCTGAAGACCCTGCTGGCGGCGCTGCTCGGGCTGTTCCTGTCGAGCGTCGGGATCGACGCCAACAGCGGCGTGTACCGCTTCACCGGGGACAGCATCCACCTCGCCGACGGCATCCAGTTCGTGGTCCTGGTGCTGGGCCTGTTCTCGGTCAGCGAGATCCTCCTGCTGCTGGAGAAGACCCACCACGGCCAGGAGGCGGTGAAAGCCACCGGACGCATGCTGTTCAACTTCAAGGAGGCCGCCAGCGTATTCCTGGTCAACCTGCGCTGCGGTCTGCTCGGTTTCGTCATGGGCGTACTGCCCGGCGCCGGCGCGACCCTGGCAAGCGCGGTGGCCTATATGACCGAGAAGAAGCTGGCCGGTGCCAAGGGCGAGTTCGGCAAGGGCGACATGCGCGGCCTGGCCGCTCCCGAGACCGCCATCGGCGCCTCCGCCTGCGGCGCCATGGTGCCGATGCTGACCCTCGGCGTGCCCGGCTCGGGTACCACTGCGGTGATGATCGGCGCCCTGACCCTGTACAACATCACTCCCGGCCCGCTGCTGTTCCAGCAGCAACCGGACATCGTCTGGGGCCTGATCGCCTCGCTGTTCATCGCCAACGTCATGCTGATCATCCTCAACGTGCCGATGGTCCGCGTATTCACCCGCATCCTCGCGGTGCCGAACTGGGCCCTGGTGCCGGCCATCGCGATCATCACCGGGATCGGCGTGTACGGCGTGCATGCGACCACTTTCGACCTGTTCCTGATGGTCGGCATCGGCGTGATCGGCTATATCCTGCGCAAGCTCGACTTCCCGCTCTCGCCGCTGCTGCTGGGCTTCATCCTCGGTGGACTGATGGAGCAGAACCTGCGCCGCGCGCTGTCGATCTCCAACGGTGAACTGGGCATCCTCTGGTCGAGCCCGATCAGCCTGGTAACCTGGGCGCTGGTGGTGGTAATGCTGCTGTTGCCGCTGGTCCGCGCCTGGCGCCGCCGCGCGGCCCGTCGCGCGACAGGGCTGGCCGATGCCTGAGCGCGTCACCTGGAGGCTGTACTGGGCGACGCCGCTGGTGGGCGCCCTTGGCGGCTGGCTGGCAAGCCTGGTCGGCTGGCCGCTGCCGTGGATGATCGGCTCGCTGCTTGCGGTGATGCTGGTGCGTTGCCTGGCCGACCTGCCGCTGGCCGAAGTGCCGGGGGCACGCAAGTGCGGGCAATGGATCGTCGGCATCGGCATCGGCCTGCACTTCACCCCGGCAGTGATCGAGCAAGTGCTGGCGCATAGCGTGATCATCGTCTTCGGCGCCGTGGCCACCACGCTTTCCAGCGTGCTGGCGATCGCCTTCATGCGCCGCAGCGGCGAGGACCGCGCCACCGCGTTCTTCGCCAGCATGCCCGGTGGTGCCAGCGAGATGGTCAACCTCGGGCAGCGCCACGGCGCGGTGCTCAGCCGCGTCGCCGCAGCGCAGAGCCTGCGCCTGTTGCTGGTAGTGCTGCTGGTGCCGGCGGCGTTCCAGTACCTGCTCGGCGGCGGCCAGCCAGGCCCGCACCAGGCCGCGCCGGTGGACTGGCACTGGCTGGCCCTGCTGTTCCCGGCCGGGGCGCTGGTCGCGCTGGGCTGGCAGAAGTTGCGCCAACCCAATCCCTGGCTGCTCGGCCCGCTGTTGCTGGCGGCCGGCGTCAGCCTCGGCTTCGACCTGCATATCGGCCTGCCGGCCGGTTCCAGCGGCGTCGGCCAATGGCTGATCGGCAGCGCCCTGGGTTGCCATTTCAACCGCAGTTTCTTCCGCAGCGCTCCAGCCTTCGTCAGTCGTACCCTGGTCTGCACGCTGTGGATGATGTTCGCCGCGGCGCTCGCCGCCGAGTTGCTCGGCTGGCTGACCACCCTCGACCACCAGTCGCTGATGCTCGGCATGATGCCCGGCGGCATCGCCGAGCTGAGCCTGACCGCCGAAGCCTTGCAGCTCTCGGTGCCGCTGGTCACCGCCTTGCAGGTACTGAGGCTATTGCTGGTGCTGTTCCTCGCCGAGCCGTGCTTCCGCTACTGGAGGAAGCGCGCCGGCTGATCGAGCCACGCCGCCACACTGGATGTGTGGCGTTTTCCAGCCCGCCTCGTGCGGGCTTTTTTTTCCGGGCGCGGTCAGAGGCACACAGCGGCGCCCACCATGTGAAGAGCTGGGCGACAGCGGCCTTCAGAGGTCCGGCAGCGACCAGTCGATAGGCGTCTTGCCGTTCTGCTCGAGGAACTTGTTGGTGCGGCTGAAGTGGCCGTTGCCGAGGAAACCGCGGTAGGCCGACAACGGCGACGGGTGCGCCGACTTGAGAATCAGGTGGCGCTGCGGGTCGATCAGCTTCTGCTTGCTCTGCGCGTGGCTGCCCCAGAGCAGGAACACCAGGCGCTCGCAACGCTCGTTGACCACCTCGATGACGCGGTCGGTGAACGGCTGCCAGCCGGCATTGGCGTGGGAGCCGGCCTTGGCCTGCTCGACGGTCAGGGAGGTATTGAGCAACAGCACGCCCTGCTCCGCCCAGCGCTGCAGGTAGCCGTTGTTGGGAATCGGGATGTTCAGGTCGCGGTTGAGTTCCTTGTAGATGTTCTGCAAGGACGGCGGCGTCGGCACGCCGGGCTGCACCGAGAAGCACAGGCCGTGGGCCTGGCCTGGTCCGTGGTAGGGATCCTGGCCGATGATCACCACCTTGACGTTCTCCAGCGGCGTGGTGTTCAGCGCGTTGAAGATCAATGGCCCGGGCGGAAAGATCACCTTGCCGGCGGCCTTCTCCTGGCGCAGGAACTCGCCCAGTTGCTTCATGTAGGGCTTGTCGAATTCCTTGCGCAGCGCTTCCTTCCAACTCGCCTCGAGCTTGATGCGGTCGTCGTTATCGGTCATGGAACCCCCTGTCTCGGTACTGAAAAAGTCGTCCGGCCTTTTTCAGAAGGTCGCCGACAGCCTGTGGCCGCGGAACCGTAGAAAAGCCCGCCGCGCTTGTCAATCTCGGGACAGGCGGGCCTCTTCCACCGGATACTTCACGCGCACCCGGTTGCGGTACAGGCACTCGCTGGCCAGCAGGGTGCCGGCCTGGCCCTTTTCCCGGATGTCGCGCCAGATCTCGTTGAGCCTCAGCACCGCATCGCCGTCGCGGACAAAGCGCTGGGCCCTCTCATAGACGTGGTAGCGCACAGGGCGCGGCGCGCTGCACAGCAGTTCGCCTTCCAGTTGGTGGGCGGCGATATGGAAGCGCAGCTGGAAGGTATCCGCCGTCGGATTGTGCAGCACCAGGTCGATGAAGTTGTAGAAGATCGCCGCGCCCGAGCCGAACGGCAGGATCCGTCCCTCGTCGGGAAACGGGTCGAAGCTGTGGTTGGCCCGCTCCACCACGCGCAGCGGGGAATGCAGGGCCATCCAGTGGATCAGGTTGCTCAGTTGGCAGATGCCGCCGCCGATTCCGCTGCGCGCCTCGCCGAAGGACAACTCCATACCTTCGACGAAGCCACGCCGGGCGCTGGGCCGACCGACCAGCCGGCAGAACGAGAAGTACTCGCCGGGGCCGATGCTCACGCCGTTCATGCAGTCCACCGCCAGGCGCAGGTTGACCACCTTGTTGCGTTGCAGGGCGAGGTCGCTGTCGCCGAGGCGGCGGATCAACTTCGAGGTGTGCTTGATGTAGCGGTACGGCAGGCGCTCGTCGACCGATGGCAACCGCACGTAGCGACGGCCGCCAAGACGCCAGCGGCAGTGCCGCCAGAGACGTCGTTGCCAGACCCGCAGCCAGTAGAGCCAGGGGTGGTAGAGCGATAGGGGTTTGCGCATCGACGATCCTTGTCGGTCTCGGCCCACGGGCAGGATGCAGCATTATGCCCGGAGCACTAGCCCTGGTGCAGCGCCCGGTAGTGACTGGGCGCCATGCCCACCACCTTGCGGAACAGCCGCGAGAAGTAATAGGGATCGGCGTAGCCGAGCTGCTCGGCGATCTGCCGCACCTCCAGCGCGCCCTCGTCGAGCAGGCGGCAGGCATGGGCCATCTTCATCTGGATGAAATCCTGGATCGGCGCCTGGCCGGTCAGGGCGCGATAGGTCTTGGCGAAATGGAAGCGCGACAGCTTGAACTGCGCCGCCAGCTCGTCGAGGTTGAGGCTGTCGTGCAGGTGCGCGCGCATCAGCGCCTGCACCGCGTCGATGTCCAGCACCCGTCCGGATTTCAGGCTGGCCCGCGCCGGACGCACCGCCAGCGAGGTGAGCAGGCCCTGCAACAGGTGCGCGGCATGGATGAAGTGCGGCAGGCTGAGGCCCTGGCGACGCAGCGCCAGCAGCGCATCGAACTCCGCCAGCAGGCGCGGCTGCATGCCCAGGCGCAGGCGCGGGGCGCTGCCCAGCGGACGCAGGAAATCCTCCGCCAGTCCGCCTTCGAAATGTACCCAGTAGATGCTCCAGGGCCGCTGCGAGTCGGCGCCGTAGGCATGTTCCCGGCCCTTGGGCAGGACCAGCAGGTCGCCGCCGCCGACCTCGACGCGCTCGCCGGCACACTCCAGCCAGCCGCGTCCGGCCCGGCAGTAGATCAACAGGTTGTCGTCCGGCGCGCGCCGCTGCATGTGGTGGCCATGCGCCTCCGGGTAGTAACCGAGGGCCAGCGGGTAGCAGGCCTGGCCGAGCGGATGGCGGGCCAGGGCGCGACGCAGGCGGGGCGGCGTGATGAAACGCACCCCCTGGTTGGGCAGGGGCCAGGCGGAGGTCTGTACGGAACGCTTCACGGCGACGCGACTCGGCAGTCTGAATCCCAAGATCGTCCATCCCTTGCGCAAGATCGTCAATCCACAGGCGGCTTGCGGCCGGCTATAACGACTCAAAACAACATCCCGGTCCACCGGGAAGCGGAGGCGACGATGGCCAAGGCAATCCCCCAGCTGATCGACGGCGAATGGCGCGGCAGCCGTTCCCGCGAACTGATCGAAGTCACCGATCCGGCGACCCAGGACGTCCTCGCGCTGGCGCCGAAGGCCACCGCCGACGAGATCGAGCAGGCCATCGCCAGCGCCCAGCGCGCCTTCGAGACCTGGCGCGAAGTCCCGGCTCCCGAGCGAGCGCGGTTGATGCTGCGCTACCAGCACCTGCTCAAGGAACACCACGACGAACTCGGCGAACTGCTGGCCCGGGAGACCGGCAAGAACCTCGCCGATGCCAAGGGCGACGTGTGGCGCGGCATCGAGGTGGTCGAACACGCCGCCAACGTGGCCAGCCTGATGATGGGCGAGACGGTGGAAAACGTCGCCCGCGAGATCGACACCGCCAGTTGGATCCAGCCCCTCGGCGTGTGCGCCGGGATCACCCCGTTCAATTTCCCGGCGATGATCCCGCTGTGGATGTTCCCGCTGGCCATCGCCTGCGGCAACACCTTCGTCCTCAAGCCCTCCGAACAGGATCCGCTGACACCCAATCGCCTCGCCGAGCTGTTCCTCGAGGCCGGCGCGCCGAAGGGCGTGCTGCAGGTGATCCATGGCGGCCGCGAGCAGGTCGATGCCCTCCTCACCCACCCGGACATCCGGGCGATTTCCTTCGTCGGCTCGGTCGCCGTCGGCCAGCACGTGTACCGCACCGGCACCGCGCACCTGAAGCGGGTGCAGGCCTTCGCCGGGGCGAAGAACCACATGGTGATCCTCCCCGACGCGAACAAGGCCCAGGTTCTCGGCAACCTGGTCGGCGCCAGTTGCGGCGCCGCCGGCCAGCGCTGCATGGCGATCAGCGCGGCGGTGTTCGTCGGCGCGGCGCGCGAGTGGATTCCCGAACTGGCCGAGCGGATGGCCGCCCTGCGCCCCGGCCACTGGCAGGACCCGGACGCCGCCTATGGTCCGCTGATCAGCCCGCAGGCGCGCCAGCGCGTGCTGCGCCTGATCGCCGAAGGCAAGGCGGAAGGCGCCGAGTGCCTGCTCGACGGCTCGCAGTGCCAGGTCGAAGGCTATCCCAACGGCAACTGGCTCGGTCCCACCCTGTTCCGCGCAGTGACGCCGAAGATGGGCCTGTACCGCGAGGAAATCTTCGGCCCGGTGCTGGCCTGCCTGGAGGTGGAAAGCCTGGAAGAGGCCATCGCCCTGGTCAACGCCAACCCCTATGGCAATGGAACAAGCCTGTTCACCCGCTCCGGCGGCGCCGCTCGGCGCTACCAGCACGCGGTGCAGGTCGGCCAGGTGGGTATCAACGTACCGATCCCGGTACCGCTGCCGTTCTTCTCCTTCACCGGCTGGAAGGGTTCCTTCTACGGCGACCTGCACGCCTACGGCAAGCAGGCTGTGCGCTTCTATACCGAGACCAAGACCGTCACCAGCCGCTGGTTCGACGATGAACCGACGACCGACGAATCGTCGGCCGGCCCGAACATGACCATCCATCTCAAGTGACCCGAGGACCTATGGATTTCGACCTCACCGAAGAACAACGCCTGCTGGTGGAGAGCGCCCGCGCCTTCGCCCGCCACGAACTGGCGCCGAAGGCGGCCGACTGGGACCGCGACCATCACTTCCCGGAGGAAGTCATCCGCGCCGCCGCCGAACAGGGCTACCTCGGCCTGTACATCGCCGAGGAAGACGGCGGCCTGGGCCTGTCACGGCTGTCCACTTCGCTGATCTTCGAGCAACTGGCCGCCGGCTGCGTGGCCACTACCGCCTACATCAGCATCCACAACATGGCCGCCTGGATGCTCGCCTCGTTCGGCGACGCGGCGCTGAAGGAGGCCTGGCTGCCCGGCCTGATCGGCGGCGAGTCGCTCGCCTCCTATTGCCTGACCGAGCCCGATGCCGGCTCCGACGCCGCGCGCCTGCGCACCCGCGCCCGCCGCGAGGGCGACGAATACGTGCTGGACGGCAGCAAGTGCTTCATTTCCGGCGCCGGCAGCACCCAGGTGCTGATCGTCATGGCGCGCACCGGCGAGGACGGCGCCAGGGGCATCTCCTGCTTCCTGGTGCCGGCCGACGCGCCCGGCATCCGCTACGGCCGCAACGAGGACAAGATGGGCTGGCGCGCGCAGCCGACCCGCACCATCACCTTCGAAGGCGTGCGCATCCCCGCCGGCAACCGCATCGGCCCGGAGGGCCAGGGCTTCGTCTATGCCATGAAAGGCCTCGACGGCGGCCGCCTGAACATCGCCAGTTGTTCCCTGGGCGCCGCCCAGGCGGCGCTGGAGCAGTCGATGCGCTACGTCGAGGAGCGCGAGCAGTTCGGCAAGCCGCTGGCGACCTTCCAGGCCTTGCAGTTCAAGCTCGCCGACATGCTCACCGAACTCACCGCCAGCCGCCAGATGGTCCGCCTCGGCGCCCATCGGCTGGACCGCGGCGACGCCGAGGCGACCCTGTACTGCGCAATGGCCAAGCGCTTCGCCACCGACCGCTGCTTCGATGTCTGCAACGAGGCCTTGCAACTGCACGGCGGCTACGGCTATCTCAACGATTATCCGCTGGAGCGCTGGGTACGCGACACCCGCGTGCACCAGATCCTCGAAGGCACCAACGAAATCATGCGGGTGATCGTCGCCCGCCGCCTGCTGGAGCAGGGCGGCATGCTCGATCGCCTGCTGTGAACGCCGCGAACCATCGCATCCGATAGTGCCGGGACGCCCCGGCCCATGATCCAGTGAGGGACTTCATGAACACTGCCGTCGAACCCTACAAGGCTTCCTCCTTCGACCTGACCCACAAGCTCACCGTGGAAAAGCACGGGCACACCGCGCTGATCACCATCAACCACCCGCCGGCCAACACCTGGGACCGCGACTCGCTGATCGGCCTCCGCCAACTGATCGAGCACCTAAACCGCGACGACGATATCTACGCCCTGGTAGTGACCGGCCAGGGGCCGAAGTTCTTCTCCGCCGGCGCCGACCTGAACATGTTCGCCGACGGCGACAAGGCCCGCGCTCGCGAGATGGCCCGCCGCTTCGGCGAAGCCTTCGAGGCGCTGCGCAATTTCCGCGGGGTGTCGATCGCGGCGATCAACGGCTACGCCATGGGCGGCGGGCTGGAGTGCGCCCTCGCCTGCGACATCCGCATCGCCGAGCGCCAGGCGCAGATGGCCCTGCCGGAGGCCGCGGTGGGCCTGCTGCCCTGCGCCGGCGGGACCCAGGCGCTGCCCTGGCTGGTGGGCGAAGGCTGGGCCAAGCGGATGATCCTCTGCAACGAGCGGGTGGATGCGGAAACCGCCCTGCGCATCGGCCTGGTCGAACAGGTGGTGGACAGCGGCGAGGCGCGCGGCGCCGCCCTGCTGCTGGCGGCCAAGGTGGCACGCCAGAGCCCGGTGGCGATCCGCACCATCAAGCCGCTGATCCAGGGTGCCCGCGAACGCGCGCCGAACACCTGGTTGCCGGAGGAGCGCGAGCGCTTCGTCGATCTGTTCGACGCCCAGGACACCCGCGAAGGGGTCAACGCCTTCCTCGAGAAGCGCGATCCCAAGTGGCGCAACTGCTGAGCCTTCCCATCGAACCCGGCGGGCTGCGCCACAGCCCGCCCGAGCCGAGAGCCCCGACATGAACGTGCTTTTCGAAGAACGCCCGAGCCTGCATGGCTTCCGCATCGGCATTGCCACCCTGGATGCGGAAAAGAGTCTGAACGCCCTGTCCCTGCCGATGATCGAGACCCTGGCGGCGAAACTCGACGCCTGGGCCGAGGACGCCGGCATCGCCTGCGTGCTGTTGCGCGGCAACGGCGCCAAGGCCTTTTGCGCCGGCGGCGACGTGCGCAAGCTAGTGGACGCCTGCCGCGAGCAACCCGGCGAGGTACCGGCCCTGGCGCGACGCTTCTTCGCCGATGAATACCGCCTCGACTACCGCATCCATACCTACCCGAAACCCTTCATCTGCTGGGCCCACGGCTATGTGATGGGTGGCGGCATGGGGCTGATGCAGGGTGCCGGAATTCGCATCGTCACCCCGTCCAGCCGCCTAGCGATGCCGGAGATCGGCATCGGCCTGTACCCAGACGTCGGCGCCAGCTGGTTCCTCGCCCGCCTGCCCGGCAGGCTCGGCCTGTTCCTCGGCCTGAGCGCGGCGCAGATGAACGCCCGCGACGCTCTCGACCTCGACCTGGCCGACCGCTTCCTTCTCGACGACCAGCAGGACGCCCTGCTCGCCGGCCTGGTGCAGATGAACTGGAACGAGTCGCCCCAGGTGCAACTTCACAGCCTGCTTCGCGCCCTCGAACACGAGGCCCGCGGCGAACTGCCGGAGGCCCAGTTGCTCCCGCGCCGGCCGCGCCTGGACGCACTGCTTGACCAGCCGGACCTGGCGAGCGCCTGGCAGGCGCTGGTGGCGCTGCGCGACGACGCCGACCCGCTGCTTGCGCGTGGCGCGAAGACCCTGGCCGAGGGCTGCCCGATGACCGCGCATCTGGTCTGGCAGCAGATCGAGCGTGCGCGCTACCTGTCGCTGGCCGAGGTGTTCCGCCTGGAATACGCCATGAGCCTGAACTGCACGCGCCATCCGGACTTCGCCGAGGGGGTACGCGCAAGGCTGATCGATCGCGACAACGCACCGAACTGGCATTGGCCGCAGGTGGAATCGATCCCGCAGGCGGTGATCGAGGCGCACTTCGAGCCGACCTGGGAGGGCGAGCATCCGCTGGCGGGGCTCTGATCCGCCGCGCCGCCCTCTGCCGAAGGAAGGCGCGGGCCCGCCACGTCCATAGCGTCTAAGCTGTTTCACAGCATCCCCAAGAGGCCTCGCGGCCGCCACAGGAGGAGCTCCATGAAACAGATCGCCTTCATCGGCCTCGGCCACATGGGCGCGCCGATGGCCACCAACCTGCTCAAGGCCGGCTACCTGCTGAACGTCTTCGACCTGGTGCAGAGCGCCGTCGACGGCCTGGTCGCCGCCGGCGCCAGCGCCGCCCGCAGCGCCCGCGACGCGGTGCAGGGCGCCGACGTGGTCATCAGCATGCTGCCGGCCAGCCAGCACGTCGAAGGCCTGTACCTCGACGACGATGGCCTGCTCGCGCACATCGCCCCCGGCACCCTGGTGCTGGAATGCTCGACCATCGCCCCGACCTCGGCGCGCAAGGTCCACGCCGCCGCCCGCGAGCGCGGCCTGGCGATGCTCGACGCGCCGGTGTCCGGCGGCACTGCCGGCGCGGCAGCCGGCACCCTGACCTTCATGGTCGGCGGCGACGCCGAAGCCCTGGAGAAGGCCCGGCCGCTGTTCGAGGCCATGGGTCGCAACATCTTCCATGCCGGCCCCGACGGCGCCGGCCAGGTGGCCAAGGTGTGCAACAACCAGCTCCTCGCGGTGCTGATGATCGGTACCGCAGAAGCCATGGCCCTGGGCGTGGCCAACGGCCTCGACGCGAAGGTGCTGGCCGAGATCATGCGCCGCAGCTCCGGTGGCAACTGGGCGCTGGAAGTCTACAACCCCTGGCCGGGGGTTATGGAGAACGCTCCGGCGTCGCGCGACTACAGCGGCGGCTTCATGGCCCAGTTGATGGCCAAGGACCTCGGGCTGGCCCAGGAAGCCGCCCAGGCCAGCGCCAGCAGCACGCCGATGGGCAGCCTGGCGCTGAGCCTGTACCGTCTGCTGCTGAAGCAGGGCTATGCGGAGCGGGACTTTTCCGTGGTGCAGAAATTGTTCGATCCGACCCAAGGCCAATAGACAGGCAGGCGGGTCCGCGCCCAGGCTGGTCGATTCGACGATGCGAGGAGCCCGCCTTGAACGCCCTGCTGCTGCGTTACCGTTTCCGCCTGCTGTTCTTTTCCACCGTGCTGTTCACGGCGATCCTCGGCCTGCCGTCGAGCACCAAGCCACGGGTGCTCGGCAGCCTCCTGCTGCTGGTGCTGGCCGGGATGAACACCTTGCGCAGACGCAGTCCGCTGGTCTACCTGACGGCCTTCTTCGGCCTGTTCAGCCTGGCCCTGTACACCACTGCGGACTTCAGCAGTCCCTACTCCAGCCTGCCGCCCGGCCTGCTGCGCGGGCTGAGCCTGATCCTGCTGTACCTGACCCTGTTCGCCGCGCTGTTCCGCCGCGTCACCCAGGAGCGCCCGGTGACCCACGAGCTGCTCTACGGACTCTGCGCACTCTACCTGCAGATGGCGCTGGCCTTCGCTCTCGCCTACTACATGGTCGAACAGATGCAGCCGGCCAGCTTCATCGCCAGCCATGGCGCACTCGGCCTGGATACCTTCGTCTACTACAGCCTGGTGACCCTGACCACCGTGGGCTACGGCGACATCCAGGCGATCAACCCGCTGGCGCGCCTGCTGGCCGGCAGCGAAGGAGTGATCGGGGTCCTGTTCATCGCCCTCGCCGTGGCCCGCAGCCTGACCCTGATGAGCGACAGCGAGGAGGTCTGATTATTAAGCTGAGCTAACGAGTGCATCCCCCGCGCAGCGGTTTATCCCGGCGAGCGCAGGGCGGATGATGCTGATCGACGCCGCTCTGCGGCATTTCTCGAACGGAAGGTGCAGCATGAAAATCGCCCTGATCGGCGCCACCGGCCACGTCGGCCACTATTTCCTCAACGAAGCCCTGCAACGCGGCCACGCGGTGACCGCCCTGGTCCGCGACCCGAGCAAGCTGGCGGCGCGCGACGGCCTCTGCGTAGTGCAGGCGGACGTCAGCGACCCGGCCCAGGTGGCCAGCGCCGTGGCAGGCCACGAAGTGGTCATCAGCGCTTTCAACGGCGGCTGGGGTAGCGCCGACCTCCGCGCCCGCCACGCCGCCGGCAGCCAGGCCATTCTCGACGGCGTGAAACGCTCCGGCGTGCCGCGCCTGCTGGTTCTTGGCGGCGCCGGGAGCCTGGAGATCGCCCCCGGCCAGCGCCTGGTGGACAGCCCGGAATTCCCCGAGCAGTGGAAGCAGGGCGCCCTCGGCGCCGCCGACGCCCTCGACCAACTGCGCGGCGAGCAACGACTGGACTGGGTGTTCCTCAGCCCGGCGATGCTCCTCGAACCCGGCCAGCGCAGCGGCAAGTTCCGCCTCGGCGGCGACCAGGTTCTGTTCGACGCCAAGGGCGAGAGCCGGATTTCCCTGGAAGACCTGGCGGTAGCCATGCTCGACGAGGCCGAGCAGCCCCGTCATCATCGCCAGCGCTTCACCGTGGCCTACTGAAAAGACCAGGCGCCCCTCTCGGGCGCCTTCGTCGTCAGCCTTCGGACTTCGCCGCCGGCGTGACGATATCGAACCAGAAGTCGAAGTCGCCGAGCATGCCGAACAGTTGCCCCAGCAACAGCGGATTGCCGGAACTCTTCAGCTTGCCCTCGAAGACCAGGCGTACCGCCGATACCTCTTTGAGCAGCAGCCGGTTGAGATCGGCGCGGTCGATGCTCACGGTCTGCCCGGCGTCCTCGCTCTGCACGCCGCGCAGGTTGTTCAGGTGCGAGTTCTTCAGTTCCAGCAGGTAGTTCTCACCGATGTCCGGCAGGCGCAGGTTGATGCTCAGCGCCTTGCCCTCCGCAGCGCCGGCGTCCAGGCGCACGCCGAGATAGTCGAACAGCAGGCCGGTGTCCATCGCCGCCAGGGCATCGGCGCTGCCGGCCTTCATCGTCGGCTGGTCGCGCGGTACGCCGTGGCGCAGTTCGTAGGCGGCGCTGAGGTAGCTGTTGCGCCAGCCGGCGTTCTCCGCCTGGTAGCCGAGCTGCTCCAGGGCGTCGGCCTGCAGCTCGCGCGCGGCCCGGTTATCCGGCTCGGCGAAGACCAGCCTGTTGACCACCTCGACCACCCAGCGGTACTCGCCCCTGGCGTACGACGCCCGCGCTTGCTCCAGCAGGCGCTCGGCGCCGCCCATGTATTTCACGTAGCGGCCCGCCGAGTCCTCCGGGCTGAGCGGGTCGAGGCTCGCCGGGTTGCCGTCGTAGTAGCCCAGGTAGCGGTTCAGCACGGCCCGTGCGTTATGGCTGACCGAGCCGTGGTAGCCGCGGTCGTACCATTCCTGGTCGAGGCTGGGCGGCAGGCGCAGGCGGTTGTGCACCTGGCCGATGGTCACACCCTGGTTGGCCAGGTGCAGGGTCTGGTCGTGCAGGAAGCCGTACAGGTCACGCTGCTTCTCCAGCACCTCGACGATCTCCGCGTTGCCCCAGCGCGGCCAGTTGTGCACTGCGAACATCACCTCGGCCTGCCTGCCGAAACGATGCAGCGCCTGGTTGATGTACTTGCTCCAGCCCAGCGCATCACGTACCTCGGCGCCGCGCAGGGTGTACAGGTTGTGCAGGGTGCCGACCACGTTTTCGGCCATCAGCAGGGCCTTCTGCCGCGGCAGCCAGATGTTCATCTCCGCCGGCGATTCGGTACCCGGCGTGTTCTGGAAGGTGAACGGCACGCCATCCAGCACCAGGTCCTCGCCCTCGCCTTCGATCAGGCGGGTCGGCGCCAGCAGGCTCAGCGGTCCGCGCGCCAATCCCTTGCCGATGGCCATGTCGACCTGCCCCTGCGGCCCCTTGGGCAGTTGCGTGCCGTACTGGTAGGTGGCGCGGCGCATCATGGCGTTGCCGGCCAGGACGTTCTCCTTGATCGCCGCCTCCATGAAGCCGGCCGGAGCGATGATCTGCACCGCGCCGCTGGCGACCTGCTGTGGCTCTACCAGACCGCGCACGCCACCAAAGTGATCGGCGTGGGCGTGGCTGTAGATCACCGTACGGATCGGCCTCTCGCCCAGCTCGCGGCTGACCAGTTCGTAGGCCGCCCTGGCGGTGGCCGGGGTGGTCAGGGTGTCGACCACGATCCAGCCGCTGTCGCCGCGGATGAAGGTGATGTTGGCCAGGTCGAAGCCGCGCACCTGGTAGATACCCTCGGCAACCTCGAACAAGCCGTACTTGAGATTGAGCAGGGCCTGGCGTTGCAGGCTGGGATTGATGCTGTCGCGAGGCTTGCCGTCGAGGAGGAAGTCGTAGCCACCGAGCTGCCAGGCGACGCTGCCGTCGGGGTTGCGGATGAGTAACCGCTCCGGGCGCCGGATCAGGCCGCGTTCGGCGCGCTCGAAGTCGGCGCGGTCGGCGAAGGGCAATTCCGCTTCGACCCGCCGCTGGGCCTCGACGGTGAAGGCACTGGGCGGTTTGGGCGCGGTGGTTTCGGCGGCGCCGGCGAGCAGCGGGGCGAGCGCCAGGAGTGCAAGCAGACGGCTCATCGGATACTCCGTTTTATTGTTGTGGGCTTCGGCTGGCACTATGCCGAGCGGCACGGCAATAATTCCAATGCATTCCAGGTCCACATTCGATGCGGAGTCCGCATGAGTGATCTACGCCAGTTCCGCCACTTCGTCGCCCTCGCCGAGCACGGCCACTATGCCCGCGCCGCCGAAGCGGTGAATCTCAGCCAGCCGGCGCTGTCACGCAGCATCCAGGCGCTGGAGGGACAGTTGGGTTGCACCCTGGTGGAGCGCGGCAGCCGCGGCGTGGCCCTCACGGCCCACGGCCGGCTGGTGCTGGAACACGCTCGGCGCCTGCTGGCCGGGCATCGCGCACTGCACAACGCGGTGAGCCAGTTGGCCAATCTCGACAGCGGCGAGCTACGCCTGGGCGGCGGTCCCTTCCCCGCCGCACGGCTGTTGCCCGAGGCACTGGCCGGTTTCTCCAGCGCCCACCCACGCGTGCGCGTCGTACTGCTCATCGAAGACTGGCAGACCCTACGCCAGCGCCTGCTGGATGACGCCGTCGAACTCTTCGTCGCCGATATCCGCGAGCTGCAAGGCGATCCGCAGTTGCGCATCCACCCGCTACGCGAGTATCCCGGCGTACTCTTCTGCCGCCCCGGCCATCCGTTGCTGCGTCTGGTGAGGCCGAGCGCCGAGCAACTGGCCGACTACCCGCTGGCCGGCCCGCGCCTGCCCGAGGCAGTCCGCGGCGACCTGGCGCGCCTGCTGCAACGCGAAGAACCGCTCGGCATACAGTGCGACGACGTGCTGATGCTCAAGGGCCTGGTCGGCTCCAGCGAGCTGATCAGCCTGGCGCCCTGGGACGTGGTTGCCGCCGACGTCGAGGCCGGCCGCCTGGCGCTGCTGCCCTGGCCCGCCGGCTCCGAGCCCGCCCGCGCCAAGGGCTCCGCCTACGGTCTGGTCAGCCGCGCCGGCCGCAGCCTGTCGCCGGCCGCGGCAGTGTTCGTCGAGCGGGTGCTGGAACAGGACCGGCGCTTCGCCGCCACCTGAGGATCAGCGCCAGCGAGCGTCGTCGCGGCGCTCCTGCCAGGAACGGTTCCAGTCGCGCCCGCGGTTGTCACGGTCGCGGTCGTGATAGCGCTCGTAACGGTAGTCGGGACGATGCCGGTGGTCGTTGCGGTCGTAGACCACGCAGGCCGACAGCGGCAGGACGAGGATCAGCAGGGAAAGCAAACGACGCATGGCGCCTCCTGTGCGGTTCCGGCCTCTCCTGCGGATGCGGGAGGATTGCCTGTTCCGGAACCTGCACATCGGACTGCGCGGCGCGCGGGCGGTGCCCGCGGCGAGAGTAAAGCCTGGGTAAATCAGCCGAGGCTACGCAGGTGCAGGACGCCGAACAGCAGCACCTGGAGGCGCTCCAGCCAAGGTGCCGGGCGCGCCTTGAGACGCCCGTTGAGCAGCAGGATCTCGGCGGCATGGACCAGCACCAGCACGCCGGACAACAGCAGGATCGGTCGATGCAACTCGCCCAGCGGGTAGGCCAGGTTGACCAGCGCGACGAGCCAGAACATCGCCAGGGCGCCCTTGGCGAACGACAGAAAATGACTCATGGGAACCTCCTCGTTTCGGTATCGGCAGAGTGTGCCGAGCAAATGCGCCAAGAGGGTCCGCACTTTCGACTGGAAAGCACGACGGCGCCCGCAGGCGCCGCCTTTCCTTGCGCACCTCAGTTGCGCCAGCGAGGTGTCCCGCCCTGCTGGCCCTGGTGTCCCGGACGATCCTGCCGACCGTGTTGTTGCCAGCGTTGCGGAGAATGCCCGCGCCATTGCGGCTGGCCGCCGCGCTGCCAGTTGCCCGGATGCCGCTCGCCACGATGGGCCGGGCGCGATTCGTGGTAGCGCTGCTGGTAGCGATATTGCTCGCGCCGGTAGTCGCGGTGGCCATCGTAGCGGCGTGGCGCCGGGTAGTAGCGTTGGTCGTAGTAGCGCGTCGAGTAGTAGCGCCGTTCGCTGCGCCAGCCATCGTCATACACGCGATAGCGCGGCACTTCGTAGGCGTAGCCGTAGGGCTGGCCGCGATAGTGGCGCCAATCGCCGTCATCGTAGTCGTAGTCATACACCGCGCAGCCACCCAGGCTGGCGAGAAGCAGAAGAAGCGGGACTCTCAGGAATGTGCGCCACATGGCAGCCTCCTGCGGCCCCGCTGCCGACCGGCCGGACGACCGGCGACGCCGCGAGGCGCGCATACGACGTGAAGACTCGGGAAATGGAAGTGGGCTCAGCACCAGCCTTTCTTGGCGTGGCCCGGAGGACAATGGGGCGGGCCGCCGCGATCGTAGCCGTAGTAGCCATCGTCGAACGGATCCAGTTCGACGTAGGCGCCCGGCACCCGAACGCTGCAACCGCTCATCAGGAAGGCCGCCAGTAGCAGCCCGAACAATCGCATGACCATCAGCATTCTCCTTCATCGCAGAACGCAGCCGAACCACGCCTGGACAAGATCCCGATGGAGCGGGAAGCCGGTTGCGGCGGTTGCAACCCGGCTGCAATAGAGACCGAAGGAAAAAACGGAAATTCCCTGAATCCGACCAACGACACCGGGCCTCCAGAACGTGACCGCAGCCGGCGTTTCTCGGTAGAGTGCGCGGACCAAGGACTGCCGGCCCCGCCGGAACCGCTCAAGGAGCATGCATGCAACCCATCGACCGCGCCCAGGCACAGCAGCGCGCCAACGACATCCTGGTGTTCCAGCGCGAGCTGCAACGCCTCGACCAGGAGCAGGCGTTCCGCCTCGAACCGGCCCAGGCCCGGCAACTCGCCGACTATCACCTGGCCCTGCTGGACAGCTACCGCGACCGTTTCGACATCGACCACGACCTGCGCAGCCAGCAACTTTCGCTGGGCATGCGGGTAGCCTCGTTCTTCGGCGCCCTGGCCTTCGCCGCCAGCGTGTTCCTGCTGTTCTATCGCTTCTGGGGCCTGTTCCCCACCGTCGCCCAGGTGGCGATCCTGATCGGCAGCGCCTTCGCCTCGTTCTTCGCCACGCTCTGGGTCCAGGCCAAGGACGCCTCGGGCTACTTCAGCAAGCTGGCGGCGATGGTCGCGTTCGCCTGCTTCGTCCTCGACCTGACCATGCTCGGGCAGATATTCAACGTCACCCCCAGCGACCTGGCGCTGGTGCCCTGGGCGCTCTACGCCCTGCTCCTGGCCTACCTGTGCAACGCCCGCCTGCTGCTGGCGGCGGCGATCCTCTGCGTGATGGGTTTCATCGCCGCGCGCGTCGGCACCTGGGGCGGCGGCTACTGGCTGAGCGTAGGCGAGCGACCGGAGAACTTCTTCCCCGCCGCCGCGCTGATCTTCGCCGTGCCGCTGTGCTTCGAGCAGCGCAACTTCAGCGGCTTCGCCGTGATCTACCGGGTGTTCGCCCTGCTCGGCCTGTTCCTGCCGATGCTGGTGCTGGCCAACTGGGGCTCAGGCAGCTACCTGGCGTTACCGTCGGCGCTCATCGAGGGGCTCTACCAGGTCGCCGGCTTCGTCGCCGCCGCCCTTGTGATCTGGCTCGGCGCGCGACGCAACTGGGCGGACGTGAGCAATACCGGGATCACCTTCTTCGTCATCTTCCTCTACACCAAGTTCTTCGACTGGTGGTGGGAAGCGATGCCGAAGTACCTGTTCTTCCTGGTGCTCGGCCTCAGCGCCCTGCTGATCCTGCTGGTCCTGCGCCGCCTGCGCACGCCCCTGGGCATCGCCGCGAGGACTGACGCATGAATCGCAACCGTCGCAACGCCCTGATCGCCGGCAGCCTCCTGCTGCTGGCGGCGAACCTGGCCGCCCTCGGTGGCGTCGCCTGGAACCGGTCCGGCGAGGCCGAAAGCAAGTTGGTGCTCAGTCAGCGCGAACTCCAGCGCAACTGGTCCTACGGCTTCTGGAGCGAAGAGAACAGTGGCGTCGAACTGCGCCTGGAGCTTCGCTCGCCGAACGGCGAGCCGCCCAATGACCTCGCACCCCCGCTGCCGCCCGAGCAGATGCGCGCCCTCGGTTTCAGCATCCCGGACGCGCTCGACGAAGAGAGCGTACGGCGCTACCGCCGTCAACAGGAAAAACAGGTGCTGCTGGTCCTGGAGCTCGACGGCCCGGCCTATCGCCGCGAAGTACGCCTGGCCGAGGAGCGCCTGGCCGAGGCCAGCGCCCGTAGCAAGGCCCTGCCCAAGGACGAAATGCTGTCCAGCCAGATGGAAGCCGCTCGCCACCAACTGAAGCATGAGCAGGGAGAGGCCAGCCGACTGTTCATCGTCGACGCCGGCCTCGACCTGGCCGCCCTGCGCCAGCGCTACCCCGAGCGCCAGCGCTACGCCATCGTCAAGGGCCGGGTGCGTCCCTGGTCCGCGGTCGACGGAGGCAGGACGCTGGTCGGCGGCTACATCAGCCGTACCGACCTCGCCGCGATCAACGTGCCACGACAATGGCACGCGGTATTCGCCAAGGTCGACGAACAAAACTACCGGCTAGCGCCGCTGGAACTGCACCTCAGCTTCGGCCAGCGCCTGGAGCCCTGGATCACCAACGCCGTTCGCCGCTGAAACGCCCCGCCTGGCGCACGATGCTTGCATCCGCGCGCCGGGCCCTGCACCCTGGGCACCCGCCAGCCATCCACCGCGCCATGAACAGCGAAATCGATCCAGGCCGCTGCCCGCTGTGCCAGCAATCCAACCGCTGCACCCTGGCCTATCCCGCTAGCGCCACCCAGGCTTGCTGGTGCTTCACCACGGAGATCGATGCGGCCGTGCTGGAGCGGATTCCCGCCGAGCTGCGCCGCCGCGCCTGCCTCTGCCCACGCTGCGCGCAACTGCTGCCCCCCGACGCCGACGACTGATGCGCCTGGACCGCTTCCTCGCCAACCTGCCCGAACTCAGCCGCCGCGACGCGCAGATGCTGATCGCCGGTGGACGCTTGCGCGTGGACGGCCAGGTGGTGCGCGACGGCACCCACGAGGTGCGGGTGTTCAGCCGGGTGGAACTGGACGAGCGGCTGCTCCAGGCTGGCAAGCCGGCGCGCTACTACATGCTGCACAAACCGGTGGGCTGCGTCAGCGCCACCCACGACCCGCAACACCCGACCGTCCTCGACCTGTTCCCGGAAGACCTGCGCGACGACCTGCACATTGGCGGTCGTCTCGACTACAACACCACCGGCCTGATGCTGCTGACCAACGATGGCCAGTGGTCGCGCCGCCTGACCCTGCCGGGCAGCCGGCGCGACAAGGTCTACTACGTGGAAACCGAGGCGCCCATCGACCAACGCTACGTGGATGCCTTCGCCGCCGGCCTCCACTTCCGCTTCGAAGACCTGGTCACCCTCCCCGCGCAGCTCGAACCGATCGGCCCACGCTGCGCCCGCCTGACCCTGCACGAAGGCCGCTATCACCAGGTCAAGCGCATGTTCGGCCACTTCGACAACAAGGTGCTGCGCCTGCACCGCGAGCGCATGGGCGATATTTGTCTCGACCCGCAGTTGCCGCCGGGTGCCTGGCGCCCCCTGAATGCTGAAGAAATCTGTTCGGTGTGAAACCCCGCCGCCCGCCGCCTGTCCACCGAAAGAGGCCGGACCGCATGGGTTTGGCCGGCCGTCGCGAGCGACGCTAAGCTGAATGGCATCTGTCGGAGCGACAGCCTTTCCCGCATGGAGCAAGAGAAAGCGCCAATGAAAAAATCCCTTGCCGTACTGCTGCTGGCCTTCGCCGTCGGCAGCCTCCACGCGGCGCCCGCCAGCCCAGCGAACGCGCCTTTGCCGCCGGCCGACATCAAGGCGCGGCTGAAGAGCATGAAGCCCGGCGAGTACCTCTGGTACCCGGAGGTTTCCCCGCAGGGACCAGTGACCATCGTGGTCAGCCTTACCGAACAGAAGGCCTACATCTACCGCAACGGTATCGCCATCGGGGTCAGCACCCTCAGCTCCGGCAAGAAGGGCCGGGAGACCCCGACCGGAGTGTTCTCGATCCTGCAAAAGAGCGTCGACCACAAGTCCGACCTCTACAACAGCGCGCCCATGCCCTACATGCAGCGCCTGACCTGGGACGGCATCGCCCTGCACGCCGGCAACCTGCCCGGCTATCCCGCCTCCCACGGCTGCATCCGCCTGCCCATGGCGTTCGCCAAGAAACTCTACGGCATCACCGGATTCAGCTCCACCACGGTAATCATTTCCAACGCCAGCAGCGCGCCGAAGGAAGTCGACCACCCCGGCCTGCTGGCACCGACGGTAGCGGACGGGCGACCGGTGACGCTGCCGGTGGAGCCCGGAGAAATCGCCTGGAACGACCCCGGCGCGGAACGCGGTCCGTTGTCGGTGCTGATCAGCCGCGCCGACCAGCGCGCCTATGTCTATCGCGGCGGCCAGCGCATCGGCACCGCGCCGGTGCAGTTGCCGGCACGCCCGCAGACCGGCATGGCGGTGTTCTCGCTGCTGGAAAAGCCGACCCCGGAAGAAATCAGCGAGACCTCGCCGAACCTGCGCTGGTCGGTGGTCCAGGTGAGCAACCCGGGACAGGGCCTGACACCCTCCGAGCAACTGGGCAAGATCCGCATGGACCCGACCTTCGTCCGCGAAATGCTCGGTGCCATGGACGTCGGCAGCACCCTGGTGATCACCGACTGGGCCTCGACCCGGGACACCCACAGCGACTCCGATTTCACGGTGATCGCCACGGAAACACCGAACAATCCGACGAAATCGCTTAAAAAGTAGTCGGCAAGTTGTTCAAAAATCGAGCACAATGCCTCTCATCCGGTAAAAACCACACTGAACCGATGGGAATACTGCTCGTATGCCAACCTTCCTCCGTGCCGCCCTGCGCAGGCTGAGCCTGGCGGGCGCCACCCTTTGCGCACTGGCCAGCGGGCCGGTATTCGCCATGCCACTTCCCTCCGCCAAGGACCTGCAGAAACTCGCTCCCCAGGCCAGCCTGCCGACCCTCGAACTGGCCCTTACCGCCTATGCCTGCGCGAGTGCCAGCCAGGGCGGCGACAACGGCCTGCTGACGGTGATCGACTACTCGCGGCCGTCGCGCGACAAGCGTCTCTGGGTATTCGACCTGAAGGCCCGCAAGCTGCTCTTCGAAGAGTGGGTGACCCACGGCAAGAACAGCGGCGATGACCTTGCCACCTCCTTCTCCAACCGGCCGAACAGCTACCAGTCGTCGATCGGGCTGTTCCAGACCGGCCAGCTCTATACCGGCAAGCATGGTCAGTCGCTGCGCCTGGTTGGCCTGGAGCCGGGCTTCAACGACAAGAGCGAAGAACGCGCCATCGTCATGCATTCCGCTGCCTACGCCGATCCCAGGGTGGTTCCCGGGCTCGGTCGCCTGGGCCGCAGCCAGGGCTGCCCTGCGGTACGCCCGGCCGTGGCGGCCCGGCTGATCAACACCCTCAAGCGCGGCAGCTACGTGTTCGCCTACTATCCGCAGCCGAAGTGGCTGGAGACCTCGCGCTTCCTCGCCCCGCAGAGCTGCGCCGTGGCACGTGCGGCGCGTACGCCGGAAGTCATCGCCAGCCTGCTCAAATGAACCGCCGGGGCGGCGGCCGCGCCGTCCCTTTCCTTCCCGGCATCCCGAAATCGCAGCATCGGTACTTGCCTCGCGGCATTTCGTCGGATTCCAGCCCCCCTTCCCCCATCCAAAAGCGAAACAGGGCTTGCAGTCCGGCACGCCGGCTGCTTAACTGACGCTCACGTTGTGACTGACCAGTCACAAACGACTTCCAAGAAAGCCCGCGTGACTGCCCGCGCTTCGGCGCCGGCCTTTCCTGCCCGGCCAATAGCCGCTTCGCCAAAATCCGAGAGGATTTCGGACGCTCTCTATTTGCCTGTAAGTCGTTGAAAATCAAAAGTTTAACAAATCCATCCGAATGACATTCAACTGTCATTGGGAGGCGCTTTCATCTGCCCATGAGCATTTTGTATTCGCCGCGACAAGCAGGTCGCCGCGTTCCCATCGAACGATTCCAGGAGGAAGCGACATGAGGCCGGAAACAGCCATCATCGAGATCCACGGGCAATACAGGATTCACACCGAGTTCTACGGCAACCCCGCGGCGCAGCAGACCATCATCCTGGTCAACGGCTCGCTGTCGACCACAGCGTCCTTCGCCCAGACCGTGAAGTACCTGCAGCCGCATTACAACGTGGTGCTCTACGACCAGCCGTATGCCGGCCAGTCCAAACCCCATAACGAAAACCACACGCCGATCAGCAAGGAATGCGAGGCCAGGATCCTGCTGGAACTGATCGAACGCTTCCGTGCCGAGGTAGTGATGTCGTTCTCGTGGGGCGGCGTCGCCACCCTGCTGGCCCTGGCGCAACGTCCCGGACGGATCCGCAGGGCGGTGGTCAACTCATTCTCGCCTCAGCTCAACCCGGCCATGCTCGACTACCTGCATCGCGGCCTCGACTACCTCGCCGCCTGCGATCGCACCCAGATCGGCAACCTGGTCAACGAAACCATCGGCCGCTACCTGCCACAGTTGTTCAAGCGCTACAACTTCCGCCACGTCAGCAGCCTGGACGAGCACGAATACCACCAGATGCACTTCCATATCCGCGAAGTGCTGCGCCTGAACGCCGATAGCTATACCGAGAGCTTCGCCGGCATCGAGATCCCGGTGCTGTTCATGAACGGCGAGCTGGACATCTACACCACGCCCCACGAAGCCCGCCAGTTCGGCCAACTGATCCGCGGCGCGGAATTCCACACCATCCGCAATGCCGGCCACTTCATCGACGTCGAGCACAAGGCCGCCTGGCAGCAGACCCAGGACGCCCTGCTGGCCTTCCTCCGCCCGCAGCGCACGCAGCCGCTCAACCCGATCTACCGCCCCCAGCCCAACGGCGCCAGCGTCCCCCTCGCCGCCCTCGCCAGCTAACCGCCACCGCCACGGGGAGCCCCGCTCCCCTGGCGGAAAAACCCAGCGAAATCAACAAAAACCCCGCCCCGGGCTTCACCTGCCGCCGCGCATCTGGTAAAAAGGCGCCCTGGCCGCAAAAGCCATCCGAGCGGGCGTCGTATAATGGCATTACCTGAGCTTCCCAAGCTCATGACGAGGGTTCGATTCCCTTCGCCCGCTCCAGATCCCAATGCAAAAGCCCCTGACACCAACCAGTGCCAGGGGCTTTCTGTTTTCAGGCTTTACCGCGTAAAGCCCAGGAAAGATCGGAAGCGCCCCCTGGATTTCGGCGGAGGCGCAGCCGGAAGGTTCCTCTTCCTTACATCATCAGCGAGTAGGCCCGTTCCAACTGGTCCAGATCGATATCCAGAGGCAGCGGCAGGGGCGCTTCGCCGATGTGCTGCTCGCTGGCGAACTTTCCCTCGGCCAACACACGTGCCGGGTCGTTGAGGGCGAGGAAGTCACCCCCGTCGTATTCCCAGAAGTTCAGCGGGGAGCGGCCGGAGTAGGTTTCGTTCCAGCAGGCGACGTACGAACGTTCGCCCAGGACTTTCGGACGGCAGGAAACGTAGGGTTCCAGATAGACCTCATGGGTGAGGTACAGGAAGGTGAGGTCATCCACGCGATAGGCCGGCGCTTCGCTGACCTCCTGAGGCTCCCCGTCCAGTTGCGCTTCGGGGTTCGCTCCCGGATCGACCGCTGCGACAGCGGAAGACCCATCCGCCCCCCCGGGCTCTCCCATGGCCATGCCTCCGCCGATGAACAGGGAAGCAACCACGACCAATAACTTCAACACGACGCGTCCTCGCCTGAAAATCGCGGAGATTACGCCGCCAACTTTTCAGGTATGCGATCAGGGTGGCCCGCAACCTTCCGCCCCGCCGCCCGATATCGGGCAATTCCTACACGACAGAAGACGCATCCACCTGGGCCCGCACCCGGCTCGTCTTCTCGCTCAGCGCTCTTTCACGGTGTTCCGCAGCAAATTAGTAATTATCTGTAGGAATAACTCCTCAACAGCCTCGTATCACTTCCGCTCGAGCCGAATCTCGACCAGCTTGCCATCGATGAAGCGCAAGTGTCGGTAGACGCCTCCACTGGGGCCATACACCCAGAATTCGGTGCGTGCGGCATTCAACTTGGGCACGCCGTTGTTGCGCAGGGCAGGCTCGTTGACGATCCTGCTCAGCGGTTGCCCGCACCTTTCCAGGACTTGCTCGACGCTGTCGCCCTCGTCCACCAGATGCGTGCCGCATCTCATCGAGGCGAGGGCAGGAATTGCCAACGAAGACATGAACAGCGTCAGCGCCGTGCGAAACATGGATACCTCCCGCCTCCCCCGATAATGAAAGCGCGGACCGCCGCGGGGCGAGGCGAACTCCCTCACAAAGGCGCAAGCGTCGCACAGCGGCATGGCGACGCAGGCAGTTCCTTGCCGTCGCTTCGCCAGCTTCGTTAGACTGCCGCATCGCAGCACGCTTTCGTGGCTGCGCCCTCCCCGATCCGAGGCTTGCATGTTGGAGATAGTAGTCATCCGATAACCGCCACTTCGTCATCCCGCACGAGGTGTCGCCGGTTATCTGCCTTCGCCATGGCTCGCACGCGCCTTTTCGCGCCGTGCGGCCGCGTTGTCATACCGATGATTACAGGTTCTACCGACATGAACGTTTCCAAGCCGGAACAACGGACGCTTCACGCCTTGGCCCAGGGCGGCCATATCGCCTTCCTTCGCGACGCTTCGGGCAAGATCACCCGCGTCGAGTGCTACAACCGCGACGGCCATCTGCTGCTCGACTGCACCCTGGCGGTGTTCTCCAGGCTGAAGAACAAGGGCCTGGTCCACTCCCGCCAGGGCAGGCCCTACCGGATATCCATGGCCGGGCTGAAAGCCGTGCGCCCGCAGGCGGACAATCGCTGACCCCCTTCCTTTTCCATTGCCCCCGCCGGGACAAGGCGGGGGTTCCGAGGAGTGCTTGCATGAATATTTCCATCCGTGCGGAGACGCCCGGCGACATCGACGCCATCGCCCGCCTGACCGAAGCCGCGTTCCGCAACGAAACGCATAGCAGCCATACCGAGCAGTACATCGTCGATGCCCTGCGCCGTGCCGGCGCGCTGACGTTTTCGCTGGTGGCCGAAGCGAACGGCCAGGTGATCGGCCATATCGCTGCCTCACCAGTGACCATCGATGGCGAAGCGGGCGGCTGGTACGGCCTCGCGCCGCTATCGGTGGCGCCCGGGCGACAGCGCCAGGGTCTCGGTTCGCAGTTGGTCCGGCGCCTGCTCACCGAGTTGCGACTGCTGCCCGCGGGTGGCTGCGTGGTACTGGGCGAACCGACCTACTACTCGCGCTTCGGCTTTCGGGTGGAAAGCGGCCTGGCGTTGCCCGGCGTTCCCGCCGAATACTTCCAGGCACAGTCCTTCAGCGGGCGCATGGCGCAAGGAATAGTGGCCTTCCACGCCGCATTCGACGCCAGCGGCTGAGCCGGAACGACAGCAGCCGCTATGTCGCCCCCTGGTCGCGGGCTCAATCGAACTGGGTGCCCTTCTGGATCAGTTCCACCTTGTAGCCGTCCGGGTCTTCGAGGAAGGCGATCACGCTGCGTCCGTGCTGCATCAGCCCGGCCTCGCGGGTGACCCGATAGCCCAGCGCCCTGGCCCGGGCGCAGGTGACGGCGGCATCCTCGACCTCGATGGCCAGGTGGCCGTAGCCGTCGCCCTGGGTGTAGCCGTCCCGGTCCCAGTTGTGGGTCAACTCCAGGGCAGCGGCCGCGCGCTCGTCCTGGTAGCCGACGAAGGCCAGGGTGAAGCGGCCTTCGGGATAGTCCCGGCGCCGCAGCAGGCGCATGTCCAGGGCGCGGGTGTAGAACTCCAGCGCGGCCTCGAGATCGGCCACGCGGAGCATGCTGTGCAGGATTCGCATGGAAATTCTCCGTGGAATCCGGCGGCGAGCCGCCGGAGCGGGAATCAACCCTCGACGCGGTAGCCCTTGAACAGGAAAAGCGGACCGAAGGCATAGCTGTCGATCAGTTCGTAGAAGCGCGCGATGGTTTCGTTGCGGCAATGCTGGAGGAACGCCGCCTCGTCTTCGTACACCTCGTCGAGGTAGAAGCGGTTGCGGTTGTTCTCGTCGCGGATCACCTCGAAGCGCAGGGTGCCCGGTTCATTCTGCAACGAGCCATTGGCATCGAACAGGCCTGCCGCGGCGAACGCTTCGCGCTTGTCGGAGGGAACGTCGAACTGAACCAGTACGTGGTAGGTCATGGAATCTTTCCTCGTGAAATGGGGTTGGAAGCGATCGCGAGGTCCATGCTAGGGTGGCCTTTCACTCATTAAAAGTAATCAATAATCAGCAAAGCACTCACTTAAAGAGAATTATGTGAAACTCTCCCAACTCGGATTCTTCTGCGCGGTGGTCGAACGCGGCACCATCGCAGCCGCGGCCGAACAGTTGCATTGCGTGCCGTCGAACATCACTACCCGCTTGCGCGAACTCGAAGGACAACTCGGCGTAGCCCTGTTCAATCGCGAAAGGAATCGCCTGCTGGTCACCCCCGAGGGCCGCCTGCTGTACCGCCACGCCACGCGCCTGCTGGCGCTGGCCGACGAGACCGCTGCGCTGTTCGCCGGCGACCAGGCGCACGGCGCGCTACGGGTCGGCGCACTGGACGTGGCCCTGGCCAATCATCTGCCCCAGCGCCTGGCCCGCTACCGCCGCGAGTCGCCGGGCGTTGAACTGCACATCCGCCCCGAGCATTCGCTGCTGCTCGAGCGTCTGCTGATGGAGGGAGAGCTGGACCTGATCGTTGCCGACGGCCCCATCGAACACCCGTTGCTGGCCAGCCGCCTGGCCTTCCGCGAGCGCCTGTTGCGAGTCACTCCCGCCAACCTGCCGGCGCCCACTCCCGAGGACCTCGCCAGCCTCGAACTCTATGTGTTCGGCCACACTTGCCACTACCGCCGCCAGGTCGACCGCTGGCTGGCGGAAAGCGGTATCCAGCCGCGTGCAACCCTGGAAATCGAGTCCTACCCAAGCCTCTTCGCCTGCATCGAGGCCGGTCTCGGCTTCGCCTGCGTGCCGGAGAGCTTCGTTGCACGCATGCCCTCCACGCGACGGGGTTTCCATGCCGAACCGGTAGCCGGCCTGGACTCCAGCGATATCCATTTCGTCTGGCGCAAACAGCAAGCCTCGCCGCTGATCCAGGGCTTCATCGACAGCATCGGCGCCGACTGACGCCAACGATCGATGCCGCAACACAAACGCACTCGGAAAAATCGGTAACAGCGGAACCACTGCACAGACCAGAGAAAAAGCCGCCACCAACCAGGCCTGGCGGCGACACCGGAAGTACCCTCGGCGGCCGATTGCCGAGCCGATCCCCTACCTGCCCCCTGGGTTTTCCGACGAAAGACCTTGATTCGTGGGAGGTAGGGTCGTCTCCGCTAGATACCCCTCAACCCTGCGTGCGGGCTCCATGCCCGAGCGCCTTGGCGAGATTTGCCCATAGAGCCATCACTTATGACTGCGACAGACAGAACGCCCCCGCCATTGAAATGGCTCTGCCTCGGCAACCGTGATGCGAACGACGGATTCGAGCTCTTCGCCCATGGCATCTATGCGAGGAACGGCGCGTTGGTCGGCAGCAAGCTCTCCCTGCGCGAACGGCGCCAGCGCGTCGACCTGTCGGCCTTCCTTTCCGGCGCACCGCCGCTGCTTGCTGAGGCGGCGGTCAAGCACCTGCTGGCGCGCCTCCTGTGCGTGCACCGGCACAACACCGACCTCGAACTGCTCGGCAAGAACTTCATTCCCCTGCATGCCAGCAGCCTGGGCAACGCCGGGGTCTGCGAGCGGATCCTGGCCTCGGCCAGGCAATTGCAGCAGCACCAGGTCGAACTCTGCCTGCTGCTGGCCATCGACGAGCAGGAACCCGCCTCGGCGGAGTACCTGGCGTCCCTCGCCCGGCTACGCGACAGCGGCGTGCGCATCGCGCTGCACCCGCAACGCATCGATACCGACGCTCGCCAGTGCTTCGCCGAGGTCGACGCCGGCCTCTGCGATTACCTGGGCCTGGACGCGCGCCTGCTTGCCCCCGGCCCGCTGACGCGTAACCTGCGCCAGCGCAAGAGCATCGAGTACCTGAACCGGCTGTTGGTGGCACAGGACATCCAGATGCTTTGCCTCAACGTCGACAATGAGGAACTGCACCAACAAGCCAACGCACTCCCCTTCGCCTTCCGTCACGGCAGGCACTATTCGGAGCCTTTCCAGGCCTGGCCGTTCAGCAGTCCGGCCTGCTGAACGCCGACGCGGCTGCCAGCCGTCACGCCAGGCTGGCCCGCTATCCCACCAGGCGCTACCCTTGGCGGTTTCGACGGACAGGGACGACGGTCATGGGCAACTATTTCGAGAGCCCCTTCAGGGGCAAGCTGCTCTCGGAACAGGTCAGCAACCCGAACATACGGGTGGGGCGCTACAGCTACTACTCCGGCTACTATCACAGGCATTCCTTCGACGACTGCGCCCGCTACCTGATGCCGGACCGCGACGACGTGGACAAGCTGGTCATCGGCAGTTTCTGCTCGATCGGCAGTGGCGCCGCCTTCATCATGGCCGGCAACCAGGGACACCGCGCCGAATGGGCGTCGACCTTCCCCTTCCACTTCATGCACGAAGAGCCTGCCTTCGCCGGCGCCGTGAACGGCTATCAGCCAGCGGGCGACACGCTGATCGGCCATGACGTCTGGATCGGTACCGAGGCGATGTTCATGCCCGGCGTACGGGTCGGCCACGGAGCCATCATCGGCAGCCGCGCGCTGGTGACCGGCGATGTCGAGCCCTATGCCATCGTCGGCGGTAACCCGGCCCGGACCATTCGTAAGCGCTTTTCCGATGGCGATATCCAGAACCTGCTGGAAATCGCCTGGTGGGACTGGCCACTGGCCGATATCGAGGCAGCCATGCCGCTGCTGTGCGCCGGGGACATCCCCGCCTTGTACCGGCACTGGAAACAGCGCCAGGCCACGGCCTGACGGTTGGACGAAGGAGGTCGAGGATTTTTCTCGGGCCCGATGGCCTACCCTCTATGCTTCCAACGGTGTACTGTCGCGATGCCTGGCCATCCAGGCATGCGTGCCAGAGCTACTCCAGCGACCGTACCGGCGGAGCGAAACGCTGTATTTCCGCCAGCCCGTGCCGCGCACCGATCGCAGGACTTCATGACCGACGGCCCCCTGGAACGGCTACCGGGCAAGACGAGTGACAAGAACGACACATGATTGAAGAAGCCACTTCCAGCAAGCACTCAGGCACGACGGACACCCCGCTGGTATCCGTCGT
Organism: Pseudomonas sp. PS1(2021); assembly: GCF_020405165.1. Classification (NCBI taxonomy): domain Bacteria; kingdom Pseudomonadati; phylum Pseudomonadota; class Gammaproteobacteria; order Pseudomonadales; family Pseudomonadaceae; genus Pseudomonas; species Pseudomonas sp. PS1(2021). Next base: position 4,133,735 of record NZ_CP084484.1, read on the forward strand.
AGCGCCCTGCTTCAACGCGGAAAAGTACCTGGAAGAAGCCCTGCGCAGCATCTACGAGCAGGACTACACGAATTTCGAAGTGATCATCGTCGACGACGGTTCCACCGACAACAGCTACGCCATGCTGGAGCAGTTGCAGAAAGTCCACGGTTTCCAGCTCTACCGCCAGCAGAACCAGGGCGTCAGCGCAGCGCTGAACTTCGGTCTGCAACACGCCCGCGGCGACTACGTAGCCACGCCGGACCTGGACGACATCATGCTGCCGCACTCGTTGAGCGTGCGCGCCGCGTACCTCGACCAGCACCCGGAGGTCGGCTGCGTCGGCGCCCTGGTGATCTACATCGACAGCGAAGGCCAGGAAACCAAGCGGCAGAACGGCAATCGCATCCGCCAGCTGGACTTCGACTACTTGCTCGGCAACGCCTACGTCTGCGGCGCCCCGGTGTCCCTGTACCGCATGGAGGCCCTGCGCGCAGCCGGCTTCTACGATCCCGAGATCAAGGTGCAGGACTTCCAGATGACCCTGCGCATCGCCAGCCAGGGCTACCAGATCCACAAGCTGCCGGTGCTGGTCACCCGCTACCGGCGCCACCCCGACAACCTGTCGCGGCGCTACAAGGTGCTGCTCGATGCCGACCTGCGCACCATCGCGCCCTACCAGTCGCATCCCGCCTACGAGCGCGGCCGCACGGAGTTGGTCAACAAGGCCCTGAAATACGCCGTGGTCGCGGACAAGCGGCATGCCTGGCAACTACTCCGCTCGCTGCCGCTGCGGCAGTGGAACCGTACCACCTTCCGCCGGTTGAAGCGCTTCCTTCTCCATCACGAGAGCTGAGTCCGTCACCGCGAAGATTCGTCGTGCATGGGCTATACCTCCCCGATACACCTTGGTTTCGAATTGCCGCCCGACAACGGGTAGGCCGGCCGCTTGACGCCCGCGGCCGTTCTTCGAGGGAGCTTGAATGACCGCGCTGCACGACCTTCCGGGAACCCGCCTGCTGGCACTGTTCGCCCGCCGGGAACTCTCGCCCAGCGAGTACTACGAGCATCTGCTGGCCCACATCCAGCGCTGGGAACCGCATCTCAACGCGCTGTATCGCTTCGACCCGCAACGGATTCGCGAACAGGCCGCGGCGGCCACCGAGCGCTGGCGCAAGGGACAGCCCAAAGGCCCGCTGGACGGGCTGCCGGTAACCATCAAGGAGCTGATCGCCACCGCTGGCGAACCTATCCCATTGGGCAGCGCCGCCACCGCCCTGCAACCCGCGCCCTGCGACGCGCCACCGGCCGCTCGGCTGCGCGAAGCCGGCGCGATCGTCCTGGCCAAGACTACGGTTCCAGACTTCGGCATGCTCTCATCCGGCCTCTCCAGCTTCCACGGAGTCACCCGCAATCCCTGGAACCTGGCCAACAATACCGGCGGCTCCAGTTCGGGCGCGGCAGCGGCGGCCGCCGCCGGCTACGGACCGCTGCACCTGGGCACCGACATCGGCGGCTCGGTGCGACTGCCGGCGGGCTGGTGCGGCCTGGTGGGCTTCAAGCCAAGCCTCGGGCGGATCCCCATCGACCCCTACTACACCGGTCGCTGCGCCGGTCCGATGACCCGCTGCATGGACGACTGCCTGCTGCTGATGCGCTACCTCGCGCAGCCCGACGCCCGCGACGCCACCAGCCTGCCGCCGGAAGCGCTGGACTGGAGCGCCGAGCCGCTGTCGGTGCGCGGCCTGAGGGTCGGCCTGCAACTCGACCCCGGCTGCGGCCTGCAGCCCGACGCGGAAATCCGCGCCGCGATCAAGGCCGCAGCGCAGCTGTTCGAGGAGCACGGCGCCCAGCTCAGGATCGTCGAACCGCTGATGGACCGGAGCCTGCTCGACGGCCTGAACGACTTCTGGCGCGCCCGCCTGTGGAGCGAACTGCTGCTCCTCGACGAGACGCGGCGGGCCAGGGTGCTGCCCTATGTCCACGCCTGGGCCGAGGGCGGCGCACGGGTCAGCGGGGTCGATGCGGTGCGCGGTTTCAACCAGACCTTCGAGATGCGCCGGCGCGCCGCCCAGCTGTTCGGCGAGATCGACCTGCTGCTGACGCCGACCAACCAGGTCGAGGCCTTCCCCGCCGACTGGGCCTCGCCGCTGAACGATCCGCAGCGGCCGTTCGAGCACATCGTCTTCACCGTGCCGTGGAATATGGGCGAACAGCCCGCGCTCTCGATAAACTGCGGCTTCACGGCCGCCGGCATGCCGATCGGCCTGCAACTGGTCGCGCCGCGCTTCGCCGATACCTGGCTGTTGCGCATCGGCAAGACCTACGAAGGCTGGCGCGGTCCGATCCACGGCTGGCCCCGGCCGCCGGCTGACTGAAGCCGGCGGCCGCTCGTCGCTCGGCTCCAGGCCTGAGTGTTTCAGTCGTCACTCCGAGAGGGCCTTCGCCATGCGCTCCCCCACCCGTCCCCCGGCGGCCGCCGATCCGGCCAGCCGCCGCAGCGTCTTTGCCGTGGTCCTCGGCAACGCCGTGGAGTTCTTCGACTTCGGGGTCTATGCCACCTTCGCGGTGATGATCGGACGGACTTTCTTCCCCTCCGACAGCGCCTTCGTCAGCCTGCTCCTGTCGGTCACCGCGTTCGGCGTCGGCTTCATCATCCGCCCCCTCGGCGCGATCCTTATCGGCGCCTACGCCGACCGCGCCGGGCGCAAGCCGGCGATGCTCCTTACCCTGTTCCTGATGGCGCTGGGCACCGGCGGCATCGCGGTGCTCCCCGGCTACGACAGCATCGGCCCGGCTGCGCCGCTGCTGCTGGTGCTGACCCGCCTGCTGCAAGGCCTGGCCTGGGGCGGCGAGGCCGGGCCGGCGACCACCTACATCCTCGAGGCGGCACCGCCGCACAAGCGCGGCACCTACGCCTGCTGGCAGGTCGTGGCGCAAGGCATCGCGGCGGTCGCCGCCGGGCTGATGGGCTACCTGCTCACCCTCTGGCTCGACGAGCGCCAACTGCAGGAATGGGGCTGGCGGATTCCCTTCGCGGCCGGCCTGCTGGTCCTGCCGATCGGCCTGTACATCCGCCTCAACCTGGCCGAGACCTTTGCCGGACGCGGCCGCCAGGCCAGCACCCGGAGCCTTCTCGGCGAATTGTTCGGCAATCATCGGCGGGCCCTGCTGCTCGGCCTGCTGATCCTCTCCGGAAGCACCATCACCCAGTACTTCCTCAACTACATGACCACCTTCGCCCTTACCGAGCTACACCTGCCGGCGGGCATCGCGATGCTCTCGACGCTGGTCGCCGGCGCCGCACTGGCGCTCTCGGCGTTGCTCGGCGGCGTGCTCTGCGACCGCTACGGGCGCCGCGCCGTGCTGATCCTGCCGCGCCTGGCGCTGCTCGCGGTGCTGTTCCCGGCACTGCAGGCAATGACCCGTCACCCCGAGCCGGCAGTCTTCCTCGCCGTCCTCGCCCTGCTCTCGGCCCTGCATGGCATGAGCGGCGCGGCGCTGATCGTGCTGCTGGTAGAAAGCTTCCCCCGGGCGCTGCGCTCCACCGGTTTTTCCCTGGTCTATGCGACCGGCGTCGCCGCGTTCGGCGGCACCGCGCAGATCGTGGTGACCTGGCTGATCGGCGTCACCGGCAATCCGCTGTCGCCGCTGGGCTACCTGCTGCTGGCCAACCTGGTCTGCCTGGGTGGGGCCTGGCTGGCCCGCGAGACCTGGCCGGGTCGCGGGGACATGGGAGGCGCGCCGCTGGTGCTGCGCGACTGAGAACTTGCGCGGTTCGTTCAAGCGCCGCCGGCCTGTCGCGAGCGACGCTGGGGACCTCATTCATCCGGAGGTCCCACCATGCAGTTCTTCCTGCGCTACGCCTACGCGCCCCTCTTCTGGTCCGGCTTCATCGGCCTGGCGACCTGGCAGGTCGGCTATCGCCAAGCTTCCCACGCCTGGCTGGTCGCCCTGTTCCTCGGGGCGCTCGGCCTGTCCTTTCTCGCCGAACGACGACTGCCCTACCAGCCACGCTGGAACCGGCCGCACGCCGACCGCCTGCGCGATGTCCTGCACGCGTCGGTCAACGAAAGCCTGAACGCACTTGGCATCCTCGCCCTGCCACTGCTGGCCGGAGTCCTGGGCTTCTGGCCGGTATGGCCGCAGGCCTGGCCGCTGTGGCTGCAACTGCTGCTGGCGATCGTCCTGGCCGATCTCGGCATCACCCTGGTGCACTACGCCAGCCACCGTTCGGCGCTGCTTTGGCGGCTGCACGCGGTGCACCATAGCGTGCAGCGCCTGTACGGTTTCAACGGGCTGATGAAGCATCCCCTGCACCTGGGCCTGGAAGCGCTCGGCGGCACCCTGCCGCTGTTGCTGCTCGGCGTGCCGCAGACGGTCGCCGCGCTGCTCGCCTTCGCCATCGGCATCCAGTTGCTGCTGCAACACAGCAACGTCGACATGCGCATCGGCGGGTTACGCCATGTGTTCGCCTGGGCACCGCTGCATCGCCTGCACCACATCCGCTACGGGCGCGCCGGCGACGTCAACTTCGCGCTGTTCTTCAGCGTCTGGGACCGCCTGCTCGGCACCGCCCTCCATCGTCCCGACTACCGCCTGGACAGCACCGACATGGGCATCGGCGACCAGCCTGACTATCCCCGCGACTATGCCGGCCAGTTGCTCGCGCCATTCCGCGACCTGCCACGCAGCAGGCACGTCCCACAGCCGCCGGAAGGATTGGGGCGTTCAGCCGGCCAGGCGTAGGTGCGGCAGCGACAGGCCGGCGCGGATACCGAGCAGGCTGCGTACGCTGCGCGACAGGTGCGCGGCGTCGGCAAAGCCGGCGTGATGGGCCGCCTCGGTCAGGCTGCGCCCCTGCAAGGCCAGGGCGAAGGCCAGGTACAGGCGGCGCCAGAGCACCAGGCGGCGTACCGACAGGCCGACCTGGACGGCGAACAGCCGCTCCAGTTGGCTCAGCGAAAGACTGGCGCTGCGCGCCAGTCTTTCCGCCTCGACCCGCGCCGCGAGTTGCTCGTCGAGCGCCGCCAGGGCCTTTTCGACGCGGCGGTCGAGCCGTCGACGAGGCAGCCGCGCAAGCCGCCCCAGCAACGCCTCGGGCTCGCCGGGAGCGTCCTCGAGAAGCTGACGCAGGTCGTCGCTGTCGAACGCCAGCGGCTCGGCGTACAGCGCCAGCAACGGCTGCGACGCTTCGACGCAATGGGCTTGCAGCGAGGGCACCAGCAAGCGCCGGGCCTCCAGTACCTGGCCAGCGACGCGCACCCGCAGCGGCGTCTCCGCCAGCAGCAACTGGTGGGCATAGTGCGCGTGCTCGCGGGTATCGCCGTTGACCCCGGCGAACAGCGCGTGGTCCCGCGCCAGCCAGACCTCGCCCTGCCAATGCCGCTCCGTCATCGCGTACCTTCCGTCAACCGTTCCGTGGCGAAACGGTGTCGGCTATGGCGACCGCCGTCAAGCCCGCAAGGTCAGCGTCCGAACCAGTCGCGCCGATCGTCGAAGGCGTGCTCGATCAGATCGAGCAAGGCACGCACCTCCACGCGGTTCTCCGCTTCCGGCTGCACGCTCATCCAGACTTCCCGCCGCATCGGCTCGTCGAAGACCTGCGGCAACGCCGCCAGGTTGCGCTCCAGGCGTCCGGCGTAATGCGGCAGCAGGCCGATGCAGGCGCCCCAGAGGATCGCCTGTAGCAGCAGGTCGTGGCTCTGTACCTCGATCACTCCCGACTGGCGAGCCGCCACCCGCCGGTTCCAGGGTGCCAGGGCGGCGCTGGCGGCCTGGCCGTGGAGCTGCGCCAGCAGGTAGTCGTCCAGCTCGTCCTCGCTGGCCGGCCGCGTGCGCTCGCGCGAATAGCGCTTGCCGATGTGCGGCTGGTACTCCAGCTCAGCGATGCGCGCCGGTGCGGCGAAGTGGCCTTCCATCGGCGGATGCGGCTGCCCCGGATCGGCGATCCAGATGGCGATCTCCGCCGGCCCTGCGCTTTCCGGCCAGCCCTCGCGCAACTCGGCGAGGGCTACGCGCAGGTTGGCGTTCTTGCGCAGGTAGCCCCACAGCTCGCGACTGAGCACATCGTGCAGGACGCTTTCGGCCACCGCCAGGCCCACCAGCGGCTGTTGCCGGTGAAGATCGGCGTGGCTCTGGCTGTCCTCGACCAGGCGCTGCCCGGCGGCCTGGACGATGCGGCCCTCGCGGGTCAGCGAGAGGGCGTTGCCCTCATGCACGAACAGATGCAGGCCGAGGCGCTCCTCGAGCCGGGCCAGGGTCTTGCGCAGCAGCGTCGGCTTGACGTCCAGGCTGCGCGCAGCCTGCATGAAACAGCCGCAACGGGCGGTGACCAGGAAGAAATGCACCACCTCCAGAGAACCGAACAGCTCGTGCCAATAGGCACGGTCGTCGCGTCCCTGCGCGGGCCTGAGCAGTGCCGGGCGCTGCCCGGCGGACTCCGATAGGGCCATGCTTCCTCGCTAGCGTCCAGGCATGAGGCGAATCCGCAGTTCGATCGGCTGCGGCATGTGTTCCGGCGGCGGCAGGCGCAACGAACGGTCCATCAGCGCGCGCCGCAGTTCATTCTCGATCGGCTCGGCGTCGCTGCGCAGGCAGGCGAGACGGACGATCCAGCCGCGTTCGTCGAGCCAGACCCGCAGGTCGATGTCGGTATTCGGCAACTGCCCCGCCGCGCGCCGCGACTCCAGGAAGGCCAGCAGCCGCGGCGCGGTTTCGGCGTCTTCGCCCAGGCGCTGCTGGACCTGCTCGCCGAGCCATGCGGCATAGGCGCCCCAGAGCCGCTGGCGTTCGTCGCGGAACCGCTCGGGCTCGCCGAACAGCCAACTGCGCAGGTGCCGCCAGCGGCTCGCGCGCGGCCCACGCCTGGCCTCCGGGATGCCGTCCATCAGTGCAGTTCCGCCAGGGTCTTGCCGAGCAACGCGCCGTCGATGCTCAGGGTAGCGTTGTTCACCAGGCCATCCAGGTAGGCCTTGGCAATCTGCTCCTGGCGTTGCGCGCGCAGGCTTTCGCGCAGGCGACCACGGACCTCGTCGAGGGTGGCGAGGCGGGCGTCGCGACGCTCGGTCAGCTTGACCAGGTGGAAACCGTTGGCGCCCTGGATCGGCTCGGACACCGCGCCGACCTTCAGCCGTTCCAGCGCCGGACGGATCGCCGGCAGCAGTTGCGCCTGCGCCAGCAACCCACCGATGTCGCCGCCGTTGCGGGCGGTCTGCGGGTCGTCGGAATGCTTGCGCGCCAGTTCGGCGAAGTCGCCGTCCGCGGCCTGCCGGTAGAGTTCCTGGGCGCGCTTGCGCGCTTCGGCAAGCCCGCCGGCCGCAGAGGCGGCGATGAAGATCTGGCTGACCCGGTACAGCGCCGGTACAGCCAGTTGCGCCTTGTTCGCCTGGTAGGCTGCCTGCAGTTCGGCATCGCTGGGGTAGTCCTCGGGCACCGTGCTCACCGACTCCAGGTAGGTACGCAGGACGATCTGCCGCGCCGCCGCATCGATCAGCGTCTTCACCTGCGGACGCTGTTGCCAGTCCTGGGCGCTGGCCTGCTCGTAGAGCGCCTTCTCGGCCAGTCGCGCACGCATCCAGCGCTCCAGCGCGTCGCGGTTCTCGCTCAACTGCACGCGGGTTTCCGCCGGCACCTCGGCCAGCAGCGCCTTCAGTTCGTCCGGCGCCACCTGCAAGGCGCCGAGGCGGGCCACCGCGGGCTCCGCGGCGGCGCTGGCAGATGGCTTGGCAAGCGCGGCCTGGGCCTGGCCCGCGCCGCCGTCCTCGCGCTGGCCACAGCCGGCGAGAAGGGCAAGCGCGAACGCCAGGACACCGCAACGAAATGCCGGCCGCATCGGCTCAGGCCTCGCCATCGACGGGTTGACCGGCATCCTGCGCCATGCCCTGTTGCTCCGCGGCCAGGCGGCTGTAGTCGCGCAGGTAGGCGATGAACTCCTGCAGCAGGCGATCCCACAGTTCGATATGGCTACGCAGGTTGGCCGGGCTGACGCCGCCGGCGACGATCACGTCCATTTCCATCACCAGGAACTCGCCCTGCTGCGACAGGCGGCCGAAGCGCCGGCTGAGATTCCAGCGCTCGGTCAGCCCGGCGGGCAATTCGCCCTGCACGCGCAGGGCGCAGCTGAAGGTGAAGTCGAGGTAGCTCGCCGGCGTCGCCGCCGGATTGCCGAAGCGCACCGCGTAGCCGATTCCCTGGCTGGCACTGAGCAGTTGCACGACGCCGTTCTGCTCGCTGCGGTTGACCCGGTAGCCGGCGTCCTGCAAGGCCTCGGTCAGGCTGTCGACGGAAAGGTGTTCGATCAGGGTGATGTCGTTCATGTCCGGGTTCCTGGTTTGCTGTCGGATTTCACTGGGCGAGCGCCGCCTGGCGGTTCTCGACCTGGGTCTTGTAGAGGTCGTCGCCGAGCTTCTGCGCCATCTCTTCGAATTTCACCCGCGCACCGCTGGCGAACGGTTGGCGGATCTTCATCACCTCGGCGACGCTGACGTTCTCGTAGGCGCCGAGGATCTCCTTGGCCACGCCATACATCTCCCGATTCTTCGCGGTGCACTGCTGCAACTGCTGGTCGTGCTCGCGGAACGCCAGGTCGAGCTTCTGCCGCTCGGCCTCCTTGGCTCGCGCCATGACCAGCAACTCGTCGTAGGCCTGCTTGTACTTGCCCAGTTGCTCGTTGCTCGCCTCGACCATCTGCCGCGCCCGGTCGTGCAAGCCTTGTTGCTGGGCCGAGAGCTGCTCGGCCTGGCCCTTGGCCCGGGCCAGCTCGGCGCTCAGTTGCTTGACCTGGGCCAGCGCCGCATCGCGCTGGCTTTCCAGCGCGGCTTTCGCCGCGGTGGCCTGGGCCTGTTCGGTCTGCAGCGCCTGGAGTTGCTGGGTGGTGCTGCGCAACTGGGCGCGCAGGCGTTCCTCCAGGCTGTCGGCGTAGGCCGCCTGGCTGGCGTAGGCGGCGAAGGCGGCCCCGGCGAGCAGCGCCTGGGCCCAGATCGGTAATGAGAAAGGTCGCGTGTTCATGGTCTGCCTCTTCATGGTCTGCCTCGAGGAGCGCTCAGAAGCGCGTGTTGACCTCGAGTTGCAGGACGTCGATGGAGAACGGTGCGCCGTAGACCTCGTCGGAGCTGAGCCAGCGCGCGGTACCGTAGACGCGCTTGTCGAAGCCATAGCTGGCGCCGAGGATGTAGCCCTTGGCGTTGGTCCCGCCAAGGTGGAAGGTGGAATCGTTGAAACCGTCCGGCAGGGCATCCGGCTGGATGTACTTGTAGGCGGCGAAGACCTGCCAGTCGCCGGCGTCGCGCATGTCCAGGGCGTTGCCCAGGGTGAACTGGAGCATCCAGGCGTTCGCCCCGCTCTTGATGTCGCCGTCGGAGCCGAGGTTGTTGGCGATCTGCGCCACACCGCCGGCGCGCTTGCGCATGTCGCCCTCGTCGTAGCCCAGGTTGTGCACGTAGTTGCCGGCCACCCGCAGCTTGAAGTCGTTGGGTAGCTCGGCATCCCAGCCGAGGTTCAGGTCGAGCAGATTGAACTCCGAGGCCAGGCCGACGTACTGCGGGTTCGGCGTGTTCGCCGGGTCGGCCGGGTTGGGCACGATGTCGCGCAGGAGGAACACCGTGTTGCCCTTCTGCATGAAGGTCGGACGGCTGCCGTCGGTGTCGCACTCCGGATCTCCGGCCCAGGGCCGGCAGGGGCTGGAACGCCGCCCTTCGATATCGTCGAAGCGGTAGTAGGCCAGCGCGCCGGTAAGGCTGTGCTGCGGGTTGATCTTCCAGGTGGCGCCCAATTGCGCGCCGTACATCCACTTGTTGTCGCTGTCTTCCTTGTCGAAACCGTTCGACGAGGCGGTGTCCGAGCTGTACTCCACGGGGAACGCGCCGACCGTGCCGAACAGCGAGACATCGCGGCTCAGCGGCTGGTTGAAGATCGCCGCCACGCCGTCGAAGTTGAGGTCGTTGGAATACAGCAGGTCGGTGGACAGGAACGGATTGGCGATCCGCCCGCCGGTCAGGCTCAGGCGCTCGCTGGGCTTCCAGGTCAGGTAGCCCTGGTCGAGCCAGAGGTCCTTCTTGCCGAAGCCGCCGCCGAGGGTCTGGGTGGTCGACACCGGGTTGTTGTCCGAACCGGTGCCGATGCGGATGCCGGCGCTCCAGCTTTCCGACAGCGCCGCCTTGAGGCCGAAACGCGCGCGCAGGCGCAGCAGGCTGTCGCGGTCCTCGCGGGTATTGAGCAGCGGCGGCAGGCCCGAGCTGGTATTCGGGTTGACGTCATAGGGACCGTCGTCGTTGAGTTCGGCGAAGTCGGTGATCTGGTTGCTGTTGCCGTTGCCGAAGGAGCGCGACTCGTAGCGCAGGCGCACGTCGCCGTCGAAGCTGATGCGCGAGGCCCAGTCCGGGAAGGCGTTGGGCTGCGCCCAATTCTCCGCCTTGGCCTGGGTCATTACCTCGGCCTTCACTTCGTCGCGGATCTGGTCGCGCACCACCTGCGGGATATAGGGTACGCGGACCTCCCCGGGGACAGCGGCAACGGCCGCCGCGGGCGCCACGGTCTGGCGCGCCTGCTGGGCCTGCTGCGCCTCGGCCTCGGCCTGCCTGACCAGCGCATCGGCCTGTTCCTTCTTCAACACGCCCTGCTGTACCAGCAGGCGGATCAGGTTGATCGTGGCGTTCTCCGAGGGCGCCGGCGGCTGGGCCTGCGCCTGGCCGGCCAGCGCGGCGAGCATGACGCCCATCCCCAGCGCCAGTCGGTTCACTTTCGCGTTCATCTGTGTACGGCTCCTAAGGTCCTTCAAGGCAGTCGCCTGCCGGAAATCATTCTGGGTTGGCGTCTTCTCATCCCGGCCGCTTGCCCTGCAGGGCGATGCGCACCGGCAGGGTCAGCGAAGCCGGCGGGCGTTCTTCCAGGCGGCCGGCGGCGCGCAGCGCGGCCAGCACCTTCTGGTCGGTCTCGGGGTCGCCGCTGGAGCGGGTCAGTTCGGCCCGGGTGATATCCCCCGAGGAACTCAGCCAGATCTCCGCCTGCAGGCGGAACGCCAGGTTGCGCAGCTCCGGGTTGTCCCGCAGCAGGCGCTGGAAGGCGTAGGCCAGGTACTGGCTATAGCTGGCGTTGCCGGCGCGACCGCCGCCGGAACCGGCCATCCCGCCGCCCTTGCCGGCGCCGATGTTGAAAGCGTCGGAGCCGGACTGGGCGTCGCCATCCATCTGCATCGGGTCGGCCAGGTCGTCGGCCGGCGACGGCGGCGCTTCCTCCTGCGGCTTGACCTCCTCCAGTTCGGGTTGCGGTTCCGGCTCGACGATCTTTTCCTCTTCCACCGGCTGCTCCGGTTCCGGCGGTTTTTCCGGCGGCGGCGGAGGCGGTGGCGGCAGCGGGATGATCGCCGGCACCTTGGGCGCCTCGCGGCGCACGCCGCTCATGTCGTTGGCCCACTCCCAGACCAGCCAGGCGAGGCCGGCGAGCAGCAGCGCGCCGAGGCCCCACTTGAGGTAGCGCAGGGTCGGGTTCGCCGGGCGGCCGTCGATGGACAGTGGCGCGGCATTTTTCGGCTCGGGGGTGTGCTTGGGATCGGCGGACATGTTCATCCCGGGCCTCAGGTCGGTTTGCCGGTGACCAGGCCGACCTGGGACAGCTCCAGGCGGCGCAGCAGGTCGAGGACCTCGATGACCTTCTGGTACTGCACCGTGGCGTCGCCGCGGACCACTACCGGGAAGTCGGGGTTGAGGGCCTTCTCCGTACGCAGGCGGTCCTCCAGCTCGGGCAGGGTCACCGGGTAGGCGTCGAGGAACACCTGGCCGGCGTCGTTCACCGAGATCGCCTTGGTCTTGGGCTGCGACAGCGCCACGGTGGCACTGGCCTTCGGCAGGTTGATCTGGATCCCGGCGACCTGGGCGGTGGCGGTGAGGATGAACATCACCAGCACCACCATCAGCACGTCCACCAGCGGGGTGATGTTGATGCTGTCGACGGCGCCGTCGTCGTCATCGTCGTGGCTGCTGTTCACGGAAGCCATGGCGTTCTCCTCAGGCCGGCAACGGCTGGCCGTTGCGACGATGGGCCACTTCGCTGAGCTGGCTTTCGCCATGCACCTCGGCGAGGCGGGTGACGAACTCGTCGACGAACACCCGCATGTCCGCGCTGACTTCCTTGTTCCGCGTGACCAGGCGGTTGTAGCCGAACAACGCGGGGATCGCGACGAACAGGCCCATGGCCGTGGCCAGCAGGGCGGCGGCCATGCCCGGGGCGATGGCATTGATGTTGACGTCGCCGGCCATGGCGGTGCCGAGGAACACCACCATGATCCCCAGCACGGTGCCGAGCAGGCCGATGTAGGGGCCGCCGGCGATGGCGTTGGACAGGCTCGACAGGCGCGAGCCGAGCTGCTGGTTCTCCTTGGTGCGCACGCCGTCCATGGAGGCGCGGATCGCCTCGATGGTGGCCGCGGAGACGGAAGAGGTGTCGGCGCCCTGCTCGCGGCGGGTGCGGATCTCCTTCACCGCCACCTGGTACAGGCGCCACAGCGAGGAGTGTTGCAGGCGGGCGGCCAGCTCGCGGTCGTCGGCGAGCAGTTCCAGGCGCGTGCCGACCTCGGCGAAGCGCTCGCGGAACAGCCCGTTGGCGCGACTGACACGGCCGACGTTCTGGTTCTTGCGGTACATGATGACCCACGACTGGACCATCATCAGCGCCAGGATCGCGATGATCACCCAGGCATCCAGCGGCACTGCGTTGAGCAGGAAGCCGAGCTTGCCGAAGCCGAAGCCGGACTGCTTCTCGTCGACCCCGTAGGCCACCAGGCGCGACTCGGCGCCCTGGGCGGTGGCGTCGGCGAGGAGCAGCGCCGCCGGGCGGGCGATCTTCGACAGGCGCAACTCGTCGATGGCGCCCTGGAAGGGTTGCAGGGTCGGCGCCGCGGCGCTCGCCTCACCTTCCCCGCTTGCCGCTTCGGTGGCGACCGCAGGCGCGGCCTGGCCTTCCGCGCCGATGGCGATCGCACCGCTGAACGCCGGCAGCGCCGCCGCCAGGCTGGCGACTTCGCGCCCCCCGAGATACAGCGCCAGCCGGGTACCGTCGGCGACCAGCGCCAGATGCTGCCATTGCCCCTGCGCCAGGGCCTGGCTGGCGGCAGCGCGCTGACCGTTCAGCTCGACGAAGGGCGCGCCCTGGGCCAGGCCGACCAACAGGGCGTTGCCGCCTTCGCGGCGCGACAGCAGGACCTGTTCACCGGCCAGTTGGTCGGGACGCACCCAGCCGCTGAAGCTGAAGGTGCCACCGGCGCTCACCGCCAGCGATGGGCTGGCCGGCAGCAGCAGCGGCTGGCCCAGCAGTTGCGCGGAGCGACCGATGACGCCCTCCACCGGACTGCCGGCGGCGGTCTGCGCATTGTTGGCGTAGGCGGTGGAGTCCCGCGGCGGAGTGCCCGGCGCACCGTCGAAGTGATAGACCAGGGTGTAGTCCGGGTCGAACACCGACTGGCCGTTGCCGCTCTCCGGCGCCTTGGCGTTGCCGTAGTACATCCAGATGTCCTGGCGCTGGCCACCCTCCACCCGCGGCACGTCGACCCAGATCAGGGCCATGCCCATCAGCGGGTCGAAGCTCTCGACCTGGTGGCGCAACACGGTCTTGTCGTCGGCGGCGACGAAGCGGATGTCCGAGCCGTTCTCGTTGACCCCGTCGAAGGTGAAGTTGCCGGTATGCAGGCGCACCAGCAACGGCAGGCGACCGAGACTCTCGTTGATCGCCGCGCCTTGCGGGGTGGTATCGACCGAGACCTGCTTGCGGTACTGCCAGTCGTCCTGCCACCAGGCACTGGCGCTGGCCGGGGCCAGCAGGCCCAGGCAGATCAGCGATGTCAGCAATAAGCGATACATGTGGGGTTACTCCGGGGTCAGCGTCAGAAGCTCGCCTGCACGCTGAAATGCAGGCGCGAGTCGTGTTTGTCGGTGTTCGTCCCTTCCAGCAGCGGGAAGGCCCAGTCGAGGCTGCCGGACAGCCAGTCGGCGAGTTGCGCGCGGGTGCCGATGCCGACGCTGGCCAGGCTGAAGTCGTCGTCCTGTTCGGGCAGCGCATCCTGCAGGCGCAGTTGCGCGCCCTCGGCGAACACGTAGAAGCGCCAGTCGTTGACGTAGCCGCCGGCGCGCTTGCCGAGGAAGCGTCCGAGGGACGGCGTACGCCATTCCTGGGAGAGCAGATAGCCGTCGTCGGCGGTGTTCTCCGCCGCCAGGTAGCCACGCACGCTGGTGGCACCGCCGGCGGCGAACTGTTCGTTGGAAATCAGCGGCCCGGAGGCGAGCTGGAAGGCCGCCTTGGTCGCCACCTGCCAGTCGCCGCCGAAGGTCAGGGTGTGGTTGAGATCGCCCTTGAGCACGCCGAAGCCGGACTTGGCGCGATAACGCTTGCGGTCGAATTCCTCGTCGTCGTCGCCGTAGCCGAGGAGACTGCCGGTACCGGCCACCAGGCTCAGGCCAAGGGCCAACTGGGAACGTTCGGTGTAGCGGAAACCGTTGTAGCCGAGGGTCAGCGGGGCGTACTTGATCGGCACCCTGTCGTTGTTGCCGCCGATCCGGGTCTGTTCCTCGAAGTCCTTGAAGTCGACGCCGAAGGAGAACGAGTGCGACCAGAGGCCGGTCACCGGCAGGCTGTAGATCGCCGCCACGCCATAGGAATGGCCCTGGCCGACCACATTCATGCTGCCCACCGTGGCCACGTCGCTGTCGGACTGGTAGCCGGACAGCTGCACGCTCCAGCGCTGGCTCAGCGGCGCGGTATAGGAGCCGGACCAGACCTTGGCGTTGTCCTGGTCCTGCGGCGCGGTGAAATAGGTCAGCGAGATGGCGTGGCCGAGTTGCCAGAGGTTGTCGTAGCCCAGCGAAACCACCGAGCGCAAGTGACGGGTGTCGGCGCTGTAGTCGTTGTTCAGGCCGATGCTGGCGTGCCAGGGATTCTTGTCTTCCACCTGCAGGTCGACGTCCATGGTGCCGGGCCGCTGGCCCTCGCGCACCATCGGCAGCACCTGGCGGCCGGGGGTGCGGTTGACCTGCGCCAGCTCGCGCTGGACCTGGGCGAAGTCGGGCACCTTGCCCTCCTCCAGGGCCGGCACTTCCTCGCGCAACTCCACCGGCGAATAGTGCTTGGCGCCGACCACCCGGACGCGACCGACAGTGGTCTCGGTGACCTGCAGGTAGACCACCCCGCCGCTCACCTGCTGCTCCGGCAGCTCGACGTAGACCGACTGGTAGCCCTTCTCCTGGTAGGCGGCCTGCAGCGCATCGCGCGCCCCCTCGATGTCGCCCAGGCTGCGCTGCGGTCCGAGGAAGGGATACACCGCCGCCTCGATGGCGCGGTTGTCCAGCACGGTGTTGCCGCGTACCACGTACTCGTTGATGTCCACCAGACGCTGGGTCTCGGCTCCCGCCGCGGCGGGAGGGGCCTCGTCGGCCAGCGAAGCGCACGACAATGCGACAGCCAGGCAACCGATCGACCAGCGCTGGCGAAACGGGTGCGCACAATTGAACAGCGAACGCTTCACACGGTCCCCCGAAGTTCCATCGGGACTTATTGTTCTAATGCAACAAGTCCGTTCATCGAACAGTTCTGTGAAAGACAACAAACTAGCGGCGACGCATGAACAACCTGTTAAAAACGGCGCCCGCCCTTATGAAATCTCGTTCTTTTCTATTTTCACTTTCGTGCTAGATATTCAGCCGTCGCGCTCCGCCATGGCGCGCTTGCCATGTATGCAACAAGGCGAAGTTCAGGGAGAACTCCGGCATCTGCATGAGATCCCCGGAAATCACTTCCCCGATAATCCTGCCTATTATCCTTACCGCCTCCGCGCTGTTCAGCAGGACGGTTATATCGCTGACGAAAACCGGAAAATTCCAGATCTTCTGCTTCATTTCCAGGCCGACGAACCAGCGATACAGCAGGTTGTAGTTCAATTGCTCGTACAACTGCTGCTCGCTGGGAATCGCGTACAGCAGTTGCAGCAGCAGCGCGTGGATCAGCGGCTCCGGGGCCAACTGCATGCCATGTTCGCGGGCGAGCGCCGAGAGGACTTTCGCCTCTTCGCCAAGGAGACTTTCTATTTGCGGTTTCAGCAACGCCAGGGAATGTCCCGGCGGCATATAGCTGGACACTTCCTTGAGCGCACCCTGCCAATCTTCCTGGGACACTATCCAGACCCATGGCGCCCCATATCGATAAACCGATACCGGTTTCTTGCGTGCGGCTTCGACGATCTTCGATAGGCGCTGGTCAAGTTCCTGCATACCGACTTTCGAGTAACTTTCCATCAATACTCACCGTCCTTCGCCGTATTCACCGGTGTGACCACGGCCGTTAGCGGATACTGTTCTCTTGTTTCAGAGCGGAACGCGTCTTGCTCGAACGACACGCTCATTTCCAGCAACCGGTCAGCGCAACCGGGAAATGGCCGATTCCTTTCGTTCCCGTCCCTGCCTTTCACCACTGAATTCCGTTTTCCTCATTCACACCTGTTTGACGGCGACCCCGCCGCACCACCGAACTTTTGTCATGAAAACTTCATGCGACCGGCCGTTCGCGCGCCGCCGGCGGGGACGAACGGGCATTCACCCGAGAATCGACCAGCGCCTCGGAAGTTCGCCGAAAAAAAGGCCCTCCGTGGGGAGGGCCTGGCGGGTATCGTGCCTCCGCGGCGGTGCCTTACAGGATCAGGTTGCCGCGCTCTTCATCGGTCAATTGGCTGCGCGCCTGTTCGCCGAGGGCTCCGGCGCCGAGCACCTGCACGGCGCTGTCCGGGTTGTAGCCCGGCGAACGACTGGCGCCGTCGCGCGAAGGCTCCAGGCGCTCGTTGCCGAACCCGAGCACCTGCACCGTGATCACCGACGGCATGCGCTGCCGCGCGGCGGCCTGCTGCTGGCGACTGACGTCCTCCGCCGCCTGGGTCGCGGAACTCGCCGCGGCGCTGGCGGAGGTCAACGCCCCGGTATTCACCGAAGCCACCAGCGGAATGCCGCTGGACTGGCCCTGGGTCTGGATGTTCGCCGCGTTGACCACCTGCAGCGCCGCCACGTTGACGTTGCCGGAAACCCGGATGCCCGCCTCGCCGGCATCGATGGTGCCGAGCGGGGCGATCAGGTCGATGTCGCCCGGTGCCACTTCGGGAATCGGGTTGAGGGTGGCGATACCGGCGCCGGTGCTGGGCACCTGTGGCGACAGGCTGACGTTGCCCCAGGCGTCGTAGATGCGCCGCGGCGGGGTGTAGACCACGGTGGTCTGGGAACCGCGACCGGCGTTGATGTCGCCTTCCGCCGACCAGGCCAATATGCTGCCGCCGAAGGTGGTCATGATGCGGCTCTGGCCGAGCAGGATGCTGTCCCGCGAGTAGGCCTGGATATCGCCCTGGCCCTGGGTGACGATACCTGCGGTGGACGGCGGCGCCTCGCCCTCGATACCGAACACCTGGCGCCCGCCGGGGCTGAGCAACTGGATGTCGCCGCCGAAGTCGGTGTGCACGCCGGCACCGCCATACATGACGATATCGCCTTCGTAGCTGATCGGATTGCCCGCCGGATCGCGCTCGGGGAACAGCGCGGCGATCGCGTTGCGCCCACGCAGGTAGCTACCCTGGCGTACCCCGCCGACTTCGTTGTACTCGCGGCCGCCGGCCCTGAGTTCGGCGAAGTACACCTGGCGGGCGAAGATCCGCTGCTGCTCGGCGGGCAGGCCGGCGAAGAACGCCTGGGCCTGTTCCGCGTCGCCGGCGAAGCCGAAGCGCTCGTTCAACCACTTGGCCAACTCGCTTTCGTAGGTCCTGACCACCTTGCCCGGCTGCTCGGCCAGCGGGGTGCCGGCCTGCGCCAGGTTGGCCGGATCCAGGTAGCGCTCGAGGAAGGCCTGATAGTCGGCCCCCGCCGCGCCGGCCTGGAGCACGATATCGGCACCCGGCCGGCTGTCGCCCGGCACCACCGCGCCGAGACTGGTGATCGCTGCGCGGTCCTCCATGAGGATGTTGCGCCCGGCGCTGATCTCCAGGGTACCGGGGCCGGCGACGTTGAAGTTGCCGTAGAGGATGTCGCGGCCGGCCTGGACCAGCGAGAGGTCGTTGGGGTCGTCGTGGACGAAGAGGTTGCCGGTGAACGAGGCATCCGTACTGATCTGACTGGGAGCGCTGATACGCTGTCCCAATGGGGTTCCGGAGGCAACGATGTCGCGCCCGGCGCGCATCCAGACGGGACCGGCGCCTTCATACCAGGTTTGCCCGGCGCGGTTCCCCGCCTGCTCGCCGAAACGAATCTGCGCACCGCTATTGAGCCCGACGATATCTCCTGTCAACGCATAGAAACGCGCCGGTTGCAGATCGCGCGCCAGGCTCGCAGCGCTATCGGGGCCGAAGTAGAACAGAGGCAATCCGCCAATGACGGCCGGATTCCCGTCCGGACTGCCGTTGCCCGCTATCGGGTTGAGCAGCGCGGCATCGGAGTAGCCGGCAAATGCCGGCGTCCAGATCGATGGCAGGTTCGCAGGATCGGCACCTGAGCGTTGCACCGAATAGCCACCGGCATAAATGGAGTCTCCAGCCAGCAACTCCAGTTCACCGTTGAGCGACGGTGCCAGTAACAAGGAGTAGGGAGTGGTCGAGACATTCAGGCTCACGCCTCCCATGTAACCGCTGGAAGGACCGAGATAGATACTTCCTTCCGGGGCAGCCGCACGTACTATCGATGGATAGATGAATCGCCCATCGCTAGGCGACAGGTTTCGGCCTGCCATGGGAATAGCGTTGGTTGCCTCGACCAATTGGGTGCTGGGCGTCAGGTTGCCGCCCGCCGCAAACAGATCGATCGAGGTGTGTGCAGTCCAGAGACTGAACCAACCGATCCCACCCCCTTGGTAGACGCTGCCATCGGGAGCCGTGAAGCCAACGGTATTCGGCACCCCCACCCTACCGGGGTCAGTCACCCCACCCAGGACCAGGTCGCCACGGGTTTCCAGACGCATGCCAGTATCTCCGGCCACCAGGGTGAGGCCACCCGTGGAGCTAGCCAGCGTCGGGCTGAACGCATCCCTGCTGCGCACTTCGGCGGGGTCCCGCAGTAGAGTGTCGTAGCGAGGATCGATGCCTCCCAGCGCACCACTGTACAAGCTCGCGGAACCGCGCAGATTGATGAGGGCCCCCTGCAGATCGTGAATGGTGCCGCCGCTGTAAAGACCGTCAAACCCCGAACTCGAGTAGGTCTGGGTAGCCCGCGCCTCCCGGCTCGGGTTCACCTCCCCGCCAATTCTCACATTCAGGTCACCGCCGCCGCCAAGTTGCAGCGCGCCGTCGGAGGTGAGCCGGCCAGTGCCGGCAACCGCCAAGACCAGTCCCTGGCTGCGCGGATTAAGGTTACCGGACGAAGGTATCGAGCCATCTCCGCGTGGCGCGATATTGCCGGCATCACCTCCGGTTCGCATGCTGAGATTGCCGCCTCCCAGAGTGCCGAAACCGGTGAAGCCGACCAGATAGGGAGCATCTCCCTCCGCGCCACGCACATAGCTGCCGAAATTGACCCACCAGGCCGTCGGCACTCCTTCCCTATCGGCGCTGCCCTGGCGCCAGAGCCAGTTGCCGACTGCAGCGCTGGGGGGCAAGGGGCGAATGGGATCGCTACTTGTCAGTTTCTCGGCCCATTGATCGCCAACCACATCACCGCCAACGGCGATATCGAGGTTGCCGCCATGTTCCGGATACCAGGCCTGGTACTGGCTGGTTGAGAGCACTTCGTAATCCGCGCCACCGGCGCCCAGTACCGACCCATTGAACAGACCGCGAGGCTGATTGAATCCCGTCGCGACATCGGCGGCCTGCGTTCCGGCGGTATAGACGCCGTACGGCGACCATTGCGTAAGGTTACCGGCACTGGCCAGGTCAAGATCGCCAGTGCCGGTGCGCAGCACACTGAACAACTGGTTCTGCGGTGTGACCACGGTTTTGCCGAGATTCTCGATACACAGGGACGGATCGACACTGCACCACCACAGATCGCCCTCGCC
Organism: Pseudomonas sp. PS1(2021); assembly: GCF_020405165.1. Lineage (NCBI taxonomy): Bacteria > Pseudomonadati > Pseudomonadota > Gammaproteobacteria > Pseudomonadales > Pseudomonadaceae > Pseudomonas > Pseudomonas sp. PS1(2021). The sequence continues at coordinate 4,153,712 of NZ_CP084484.1, forward strand.
GATCGCCGTACCAGCAGGCATGCCCAGGTAATTGCCGGGCGCCCAGGTCCAGCGGGGAGGCTCGGCACAATACGGCCCCAGCCCGCAGATCCATTCATTGCTCTCGTCGACCGGAGTTCCCGGGGTGATCCCCCAGTCGGTAGCCTGATCGGTGAACACCAGCCCTCCCGAGCTCTGTTCGATCTTCGCCTGATAGTGCGTATCGGCCAGGTTCAGGCTGGCCGAGGAGTCCGGACGCACCAGACGGTTGTCGGCAGCCGCGAGATCGGCACCGGCGACCAGGCGCATGGACCAGGACTGGCTACCGGCCGGCAGCATCTCGGCCAATGCCCAGTTGCGTCCCTGGCGGACACCGTCGCTGGGCCGCAACTCGATGAAAGGCGCATCGCCAGCCAGTACCACCTCGGTCTGCGAAGGGATCAGAGAACCACGTGCCAAGGCCAGCTCTCCATTGAGCAGCAGGACATTGGGTCTGCTGGGCCCCTCGCGCAGGATGCTCGGCAAGGGCACGCCCGCAGGCCAGGTCATCGCCTGCACGCTGGCCGGTGCCGCCAGCAGGGTACCGGCACCCAGCCGGCTGCCGACCTCCAGCGTCACCCCGTCGCGCAGCAGGCTGCCCGCGGCGTACAGCAGGTTGCCGGCGGCATCGTGGATGTCCGCTACCAGCACGCTGCCGGCGGCCAGGGTATAGGGCTGTTCGAGTACTGCCTCGGTGGCCAGACGGGTGCCGGCGGCCAGGGTGGTGCCCTTGATCGGCAGGTCGTAGTTGAGGGTGCGGCCGCCGAGGAACGCGGTACCGTCGCCGAGCACCACGCCCGGGCCGGGAACCACCAGGTCGCCGCCGAACGGCTGCACCCCCGGGGTGAGGATCCAGCCCTTGTCGTCCGGCGAGTCCGGCGGCGGCGCGAAGCCGTCGTTGATACTGCCGTAGAGGTTCAGGTCACCGCCGGCGCGCAGCACCAGCGCGCCGACCTCGCCGGAACCGTAGACCTCGGTCAGCGGCGTGTTCGGATTGAGGCTGGCGTAGCGGTAGCCGGACAGATCGAGATCGCCCTGCACCACCAGGTCGCCGTCCGCCGTTGCGCTGACGATCTCCACCCCTGGACGCAGGTGGAAAGCATCCGCGTAGGTGGCATTGGTCAGTCCGGCCAGCTTGCCGTCGAGCAACTCGCGGTTGGCCAGCGCCGCGGCGATGAACGCGCTGCTCTCGGCATGCCGCGCATCGAGGTAAGCCTGGTCGATCACCTGGTAGGGCCGCCCGCCGGCCGCCGGATCGTTGCCCCAGGGCGCATCGTCGTAACGCTGCACCGCGTTCAGGGCGATGCTGCCGGCGCCGCGGATGTCCAGCGCGCCGCTGGCATCGATGGCGATGTCGCCGGCGCTGACCCCGCCCAGGCGTGGCGCGTTCAACTCCAACGTGCCACGGGCGACGCCATCAACCTGTTCCGCTGGCGCCGCGGTGCCATGGCGCAGGTCGATGCGCGCGCCGCTGGCCAGGACCAAGGTGCCGCTGCCGGAACTCAGCTCAACCATCGCCCGGTTCGGGCTGTCGATGATCTGCCCGTAGCTGTCGCGCCGCAGCAGGCTCCCATGCGCATCCAGCAGCGCGTTGCCGCCCAGGCTCAGGCCGCGGCCACCGGCCAGGCGGATCTCGCCGACCTGCGCGCCGCTGGCGTCCACCGTTCCGCTCACGCCGAGCTGGCCATTGTCGAGGGACACCTCGATGCGATGCGCCTTCAGGCCGTCGCCGATCTGCAGGTCGCCTTGCTTGAGCTGGAAGCGCCGCGCGCCGAAGACCTCGCCCTGGTTCAGGCGCTGGTTCAAGGCGGTGAACTGCTCGCTCAGGCTGCCGCCATCGCCCAGGCGCTGGGCGCGGATCTCCAGCTCGCCACCGAGGAACGGCACGCGGGTGCCGCCGGCATCGTAGTCGCCGCTGGCGCCACCCAGTATGCGGCCCTGCAGGTCCACCATCCCGGCGTCCTCGGCCAACGCCACGGCGCTCAGGGTACCGCCGCGGTTGTTGCGCGCCGACAGGTCGATCAGCGAACCGGCGGCCTGGCGGATGTCGCCGGCGCGACTGCTCAGCAGCAGGTCGCCACCCCAGCTGTATTTATCCACATCGTTGAAGCTGGCCTTGCGTCCGGCCAGGTCGATGCGCGCGCCATCGCCCAGCTCCAGGTCGTCTTCGGCGCTCAGGCTCAGCTTGCCGCTGGGTAGCGAGACCGCGCTATCCAGGCGGATCTCGCGGGCGCTGAGGGACAACTCGGCACCAAGCCCGGCGGTGCCGCTGTCGAAGGTCACCGCGGCAGCGCCCGCCGGAGCCGCCAGGCTGAGGCTACCGCCACTGCTGATCCGACTCAGCGAACCGGCCTCGCCGGTCAGCAACGGCGTGCTCAGGCGCAGGTCGCCGCCGCTGTAGTGCAAGCCTTCGCCGGCGACGTAGCCGTCCAGGCGCTGGTAGACCCGCAAGCTGCCCTTGTGGTTGGCGCTGATCCGCTCGCTGGCGTTCAGTTGCACCTCGGCGAAGCCCAGCGCCAGGCGCGCCTCGTCGGTCTCGCCGGCCGGCTGGGTATTCGCGCCGTAGCCCAGGGTGATGCGCTCGGCGTCCACCCGCAGGGTTCCGCTGCCGCTACCGGCGCCGCCGGTGACCGGTGCCGCAGCCGGCTGGCTGGAGCCGCTCCAGACCAGGCTGGCGGTGCGAATGCTGGCGACATCCTCGCCGGTGCCATGGCCGTAGATGGCCGGGGTGCCCAGCACCAGGTTGGCCAGGCTGGATTTGCCGGTGGCCGGGTCGTAGGTGTCGAGGCTGACGCTACCGTACATGTTGACCGCGTCGCGGGCGCTGAGAATCAGGTTTTCCAGGGCCGGAATACCCGCCCCGCGCTCGCCGCGCAGCAGGCGCTGGAGCACCGTCTGGTCCAGCGCCAGGCCGTTCGGCAACACGCCGCGAGCGGCCGCGTCGGCCAGCGACTGGCTGGAGCCGATATTGATCGTACTCAGCGCCAGGCTGAGATTGCGTGTCCCGTAACGAACGTTGTCGCCAAACGTCACCGTACCATTGGTGGCGATACCCAGAGTGCCCTCCGAATAGAGTTCGGTGTCGGCGCAGCCCGCCCCTTCCGCACAACCTCCGAGACGAACCGGTAACGAGCTATCCGCTGCGGGTGCCAGCAGGTTCAGCCATCCGTTGGACAAGAGCAGCAGGTTACGGCCGCCGGGTTGATAGATGAAACCATCGGACGAATCGTATGCAGTCTTGCCTTTCCCCAGAGTGCTGATGCCACTCCCGCCTTCAAGGGTGATATCCCTGCCAATGATCACCTCCGGTGCGGAAAGGTGCGCGCCCTTTCGCAGCACAACGGGAAAGAGCCGGTTGCTCCCGCCGAACTGGACGAAGTTTCCTTGCTCGCCGTATTCGACGTAGGGCAGCGTGCCAATGGCGATACGGCTGGCGCCTATTGCATTCAGATCGTCCGCAACCAACGACACGCCAGCGAAATCGGAGTCGGGCAGCCCACCTTCAGGCAGAATCTCGATGCCCGCCTCGGCATCCACGATGAGGCTGCCGCCATATCCGCTTTCTTCCGGCGTGAAGTCGACCTTCCCCTCGAAGCTCAGGGCGTTTTCCCGAAGCTCCTCATCCGCGCGCAATCCCAGGTAGAGGGATCTGGCATCCACTGGCAACATCGCTCTGGGGATGTTCTTGCGCGCGGCATCGGCGCGAATGAAATCCGCATAGCTCATTTCGTTGTACTGCGAGTAGCGGCGCAGCGTATCGGCGGAAGACAGGATGACCTGACGGCTCAGACTGTCGCGGATGGACGTGCCGGCAATCGACAACTGCCCGGACGTCGCCCAGGAGCCATTGCGCAACCCCTGCGTCGCCATGGGCGCGCCTTGCCCCGCCAGACCGTTGATCTCGACGCGGAAAGCGCCCGGCAACAGGGCATAGGTCGAAGGCAGCAAGGTGTAGGTACCGGCGGCCAGGCCGGGAACGCCACCCCCGATGGTGACCTGTTGCCCGACCAACGGCTGGATGGCGCCCGCCTCGCCGCCCAATGGCGCACTAACGGCCTGGTGTCCAGGCACGATGGCATACACCGGGTTGCTGGACAGCTCCGGCAGACGGAACCCATCATTGTCCTGCTGCACCAGGGGATGAAAACGCGCATCGGTCGAACCCCCTCTGCCGGAGATGAATCCAGCCCCCGCGAGTTCGCCGCCGCCGGACAGGTCCAGCCGCGCGCCCTGTTGCACATCGACCTCGCTGGCATAAAGGCCGACTCCCGCAACCAGTGTCCCAGCAGCGAGAGCGCCCCCGGCACCGGTCAGTTGAATGGGGACCTGGTTGACCAGATAGTTGATCCCATCGGTCGTGCCTCCATAGGGCATGACCAGCTCAGCGCCGCTAACCGAGGTCAGGCTACCCGGCAACAACCTTACCGTGCCCGGGGCACGATCCAGATTGCTGCCGAACTGGATGAGCCCCAGCGGCGCACGCACCACGCCCCCCTGCTCGATATTCGATGCCATGAACGCCAGACTGCCGAATACCGACAGCGGAGTGTCCGGCAAGGACTCGCCGCTACGTTCGATAGCCAAATGCCGTTCGGCATCGAAGACAGCCTGCCCCCCCTCATCCAGTCCATACCCGGCATAGAGGGTCGAACTCGCTCCCGTCACCGGATAGAGTTGGGCCGCAGTCAGTTGCAGATCGCCGTGGGTTATCAAGCGCCCCGACGGATCGCCATTCTCTGGATAGTCGCCAGCGAAACGCAGGTCGCCCTCGCTGCGCAGCGTTACCTTCTCGAAACCTGGTCGCTGATAGCGGACAGCCTCTGCGTTGACCCCATTGATCACCCCGTCGCTACCGAATGACAAGCGCCCGGCGATATCCAGCAGGCGCCCGGCAGAAACCTGCAAGCGAACCTGCTCCGCTGTCGCGGTCGGCCCGTACGTGAGACGCGGACGAAACTCGCCAGAGGCCTGCTGCCCATACATCCCGATGCCGGAAAGGCGGACATAGGGCGCCTGCAACCTCACCTCGCTCGGCCCACCACCCGTGGCGGCTATCGTCCCCGCGTACAAATTCAGGCTGCGCCCCATCGCAAGATCGATGTTCCCCTCGAACGACAGCGGACCGTTGCTGAACAATGAAAGTTGGTCGAATCCGCCGCTCGTCAGCGACTGCGTCCCAACTCGGCTCTGGCCATAGCGCAGAGCCGAATCGTCCATTCCCGGTTGCAGCAAGGTCGGCAATCCCGAATCGGCATGCCCTGCCGTCAGGATCAGCTCGCGCATGGCCAATACCCGGTCATCCACGACAGTAAAACCCTGGTACAGGGGAGCGTCCGCAATGATCTCCAGGCTGCCGCCCGCCGCTCCCGAGCCGCCGGCTGCGGCGCGCAACGAGCCGTCAAGATACAGCCCATTGTAGGAACTGAGAGCGATGCGCCCGCCGTCGCCGGCCAGCAAAACCCTTCCCAGTCCCGGTACATCCAGCTGTGCCTGGCTGCCGGAGGCCTCCAGTCGTGCACCGGGGCGTACGATGACGAACGCATCCGCCGAGGTCGCGATCGCCTTGCCCGGATCGATCTCGCCGCCGATGACGATGCTGCCGCCGGACTGCACTTCTCCATAGCGGCGACCGCGCCCATCCACGGCAGTGACAGCGCGGCCGGCAACATCCAGCAATGCCTGCTCTCCAATCCAGATGGAGCGTGCATGGGGCTGGCCTTGCGCCTTGGGCTGATTGTCCTGAGTAACGTCGAGCGCGCCGAACTGCTGCTGGCGCACGTCGATGCGTCCGCCCCAAGCGTTCAGAGTGCCATCCAAGGTGATCTGTCCGGGACCGCGCAGGACGATGGCGCGCCCCGGATCGACCTCGACCAGCGAACCGCGCCCCAGCTCCAGCGTCTGGCTGGCGGGATCGAGCTGCCCGAGGATATTGCCGTCGCCGCCTGCCTGCAGGTACAGGTCCGCCCCTTCGCGTTGGATCAAGCGTCCGGCCAAGGCATCCTCCAGGTACAGCGGCGGTGTCCAGGCCTCCAGCGCCTCTCGCGGCGCCTCGCCAGCCGCGACCTCGCCGGCCCCGCTGGCGAAACGGTAGACCGGCCGCGCGACCCGCACCTGGGCATCCTCGGCTACCGTCAATCCGGAGCGACCGACCACCCGGTAGCTGGCGAAGCCCTGCTGGAAGAAATCTTCGGCCAGTTGCAGGCTGCCATCCCCGAGGTCGTCGCCGCCGATCCGCACCTTGCCGCTCTGCAGCGACAGCGTGCCGGCGCCGCTCGTGCCGAGACCATTCAATGTGCCGCCCAACTGCAATTGGCCATCGCTGGCCTGCGCCAGCCCGGCACTGGCGTGCAAGGCGATGTCGCCGCCGCGACCGCCCAGTCGCTTGCCGTCGGCCAGCAGCGCCGCCCCGGACGACACGTCGAGCAGACTGCCCTGTCCCAGGCTCAGGTCGCCGCCGCTGCGCAGGGAAATCCGTCCGCCGTCGCGGTAGGCCAACGTATCGTTGTCCTCCGGCGCCAGCAGCAGGTTGCTCCACAAGCCGCTGGCATCCAGCCGTACGCCGTCGCCCACGCGCAAGATGCCGTCTTCGCGGCCGGCATCGACGAAACCATCGATCGTCCCGTTCGGAGAAATCTGCGCCAACACGTTGCCGGCCTGCAGGCTGCCGCCATGGGCGGTGATGTCGGCGTCGATCGCCACGTCGTTGGCGAACAGGATTGCCTCGCCGCCATTGGCCAGGGTCAGCGCGCCGTCGACGCGGATGCTCTCGCCGGCCGCCACCTTCAGGCCGCCCAGCTGGAAGCCGTTGAGCAGTTCGCTGTCCAGGCTCAGGCGGCCCTGGCGCTCGGCGGCCACCGGAGCGTCCAGGGTCGGCTCCTCGGCCGCCGCCTCGCCGGCACCGATGACCACCTGCTTGAGGCTGCCGGCATCGGCGCCGAGAGCGTACTCCAGCAGGCCGCTGCTCTTCACGTAGTAGGGGGTGTAGCGCCCGACGACCAACTGTGCGCCGCGCGCCACGGCATTCTGCGACTGGTTGTAGCCGTCCAGGCCGGCCTGTGGCGCTTCGGTCTGCCGCTCGCCGCGGTAGGTGTCGCCGACCACCTGGCCGTCGAGCCGCGCATTGGCGCTGCCGATCACCAGACTGCCGGCGTCGCGGCCGACGATGTAGCCGTTCTCGTAGCGCTGGGTCGGCGCGATCAGCGGATTGTAGAAATAACGGGTCTGGTCCCAGCGCTCGCTGTGTGCCTCGTAGCCGCGGTAGATGCCGTCGTAGAGCAGGTCGCCCGGCGCCGACCCGAGTTCGTAGAGGCGTCCGTCCGAGCCCTTCAGCCAGGTCTGGCGGATGTAGCCGCCCTGCACATCGAGGGTTCCGCCGGACAGGTTGATCTGCGAACCGGCCTGGGTCACCACGTCGTTGCCGGTGAAACTGACGATGCCGCCCTGGGCCATCCACTCGCCCGCCGAGTGGCCCTGGGTGCCCAGGTAGCCACCGACCTCCAGCAGGCCGCCGGCGGTGTACCAGCGGTCGCTGGCATAGCCGTTGGTGCCGGCAGGCACCCGTACCAGGTCGCGCACGTCGACCCACACATCCTGGCTGTTCAGACCGCCGCCCTCGCGGTTGACCGAGGCGTCGCGCTGCTCGTTGCCGCGCACGTTGACCTTGATGCTGTTGGTCTCCATCGCCACCTGCACGCCTTGCGCGCCGGAGACATCGATCACCGCGCCGTCACGCAACAGCGCGCGCTGGCCAGCGTTGACCGCCACCTGGCCGCCGCTGGCGAGGGTGATGGAGCCGTCGCGGAAATCGACGCTGCCGGCGGAGTCGATCTCCACCCGCGACAGGTCGCGGCGGTCGTCGTCGCCCCGGCTGACGGCGGCACTGGAGCCGTTCAACGGCTTGAGCAAGGCCTCGCGCTGGCTGTCGAGGGCGGCGCTGCCGCTGCTGTCCACCAAGATCGCGCTGGTGGCACCTTCGGCCAGGGTGATCCGCTCGCTGGCCTTCAGGTGCAGGGTGCCGCGGCTGTCCACCGAACTGCTGGAAAGCAATACGCCGGCCTGCTCCACCTCGCGGCCGCTGAGGCTGATATCGCCGGTGGCGGCCTGCACCAGGCCGCTGTTGCGCACCCGGCCGGCACTGCTGTCGGCGGCGAAGCCCGGCAGCACCTCGTTGCCGCGGGTGGTGGAGGTCAGGTTGCCGTCGGTGCCCTGGCCACGGCGGATGACGAAGTTGTCGCCGGCGGACAGGACCGTCTGCCCCTTCGGCGTGACGATGCTGCCGGCGTTGTCCACCTCGCTGCCGAGCAGCAGGACGTAGCCGCCGCCCCTGGTCGAGCCGGACGGCGCTGCCGTGCGCAACTGTGCGCCCTGCTCCACGCGCACGGCACCAGCCGCGTCGGTGAAGGTCGGACGGCTGCCGGCATTGTCGTAGTAGAGGCCGCGCTGACGGAACTGTTCGTCCGAGATGTTCGCCGCCGCCACCGTCAGGTTGCGCACGTCCACCTGGCTGCTGCCGGAAAACACCACGCCGTTGCGGTTGACCAGCATCACCGTGCCGTCGGCCTTGATCTGCCCCTGGATCTGGCTGGGCCGCGCGCTGGGGTCGTTGACCCGGTTGAGCAGAGCCCAGTCGGCGTGCTGCTGGAAGTCCACGGTGGTGTTGCGGCCGACGTTGAAGGTCTCCCAGTTGAGCACCGCCTTGTCGGCGGTCTGCTCGATGCTCACCGTGGTCTTGCCGCCGGCCTGGGTCTGCACCGGTCCCTTGGCGTTCTGCCAGGCCTGCTCGAACGGCAGCGAGGCGTCGACCTTGAGGCCGCCCTCGCCGAGTCCGTCCGGAACATCCTGCGGAAGGTTCAGCGCCGCCTGGCGTCCGGCGGCCTGGGCGGCCTGCTGGGCGGCAATGGCGGCGACGGTGTTGTTCAGGTTGGCCATCGAACGCTGCAACTGCTGGTTGACCCGCTGCTGCTGCGCCAGCGGCGGCGGCGCCCCCGGCAACTGCGCTCCCGGTCGCGGCGCCCCGGCAGCGCCGCCCTGCGCCACGCCCTTGGCAGCGAACCAGGCGGCGCTGAACGGCTGCCCGGCGGCCTGGGCGCCCCCTGCGACCAGCAGCAGGGCGATGGCCTGGGCCAGCGGCTTCAGGCGCGGCGCGTAAAGCGCGCGGGAGGAACGGGCGGACGACGGCGAACGGGACGGCATGGCGAAGGGGTCCTTGAGCATGAAGTCGGTCGGGCGCCCGCAACGACGCCCGTTACTGGTAGACGGCCTGGCGGAGGGTGGGCCGAAGACTTGTCATGGAAAGTTCATGGAGCGGAGCGAGGAGCCTGGGCGAACGGAAACACGACGGCAGCCGGATTTCAGCCACCGTCATGCTAGGTCACTCATGGACGCCCTTTGCCGTTGCAGACGGAGGGATTGTTGATCGCGAGATTTTCGCTGGTACCAGTGATGAAGGCGCTCATGATGGCGCTCTTCCAGGAAGCGACCAGGGGTACGAAACGGTGGTCAGCTACCGCTCTATTTGTAGTGGTGCCGCCATAATGCTGGGTAAGGAAGGCACGCAGGTCGGCGGCAACAGTGGCATCCTTGTAGCACTGGCCAAAGACAAAGTTGGTATAGCCGACGATGGAGTAGCCTGCGTTCGGGTTGACGAAGACCGGTATCCACTTGCTCGGATCGGCGCGATCTGCAGCGACACCCGGCGGAGCCACGCTACGAACAGCGATCACGCGATTGGCTAGAGTAGGGAGCAAGCCATTCACTCGCGCGATCTTTGAATTGTCGCTCAGGTCCACACCATCAGGCCCCTCATAGCCGATCGAGCCTGACACATTGTCGACGGCATTCCTGACACTTTCATAAGGCTGTACTGCCACCCAGTTGCTCGGCAGCGCACCGCCGGCCGGCAGACGGGCGTTCGTGAAGATCGAGTTGGTGGCGAAGCGAGTCGGGCAGACCGAGTTCAGGTGGCGGGTCAGCAACTCGGTGGCTCCACTGCCGCCCCGCTGGTAGACGATACGAATCGGCGTACGGTCGGCGGGGTTCCCCAATAGTTGCCCCCAAGTGACCTTGGCGCCGGAAAAGGCATCGCAGAGCTGGGCACTGGTCAGGTTCAGGTCGGTAATATCGGGCTTCTTGTAAGGAATGGTTACTGCGGTACCCGCCAATGGAATCTGGATCAGTGGACCATATGCGCCTCTATAGTTGGTTGAATAGGCGCTCAGTTCGCTGCTACTCAAGATCGAGTCACTACCAATGTAGTGGACGGTGCCGGTAGTAGCGCCAAGCAGCATGGGGTTATTCATCAGGAAAGCGGTCTTGCCAATGCCGCTGCCGCTTGCGGCATAGCTGAAGTTGATTGGCAGGATGCTGTCGGCAGAACCTTTGTACAACTTGGCCGGCATGGAAGCACCACCGCCGGTCACCGTAGCGCCCAGCGTTGTATGACTGGTCAAGAGCGTCAGAGCAACGACGCCAAACATTGGCTTGAGCATGAAAACCTCCTGGGTTCCCCACAAGAAAAAAGACCGGCAGCCATAGGGCTGCCGGTCCTCGTATCGATTCGCCTAGGCGAAGCGCTTACGGGCGGCCTTTGGTGTTGCAGACGTTGGTGTTGCCGATGGCCAGGTTTTCGCTGGTGCCGGTGTAGAAGGCGCTCACGATGGCGCTCTTCCAGGCCGGAGTCAGCGGGATGAAGCCATGGGCGGCAACTGCGGCGTTGGTGGTAGTGCCACCGTAGTGCTTGTTGATGAAGGCGCGGACGTCGGTGGAAACGCTGGCGTCCTTGTAGCACTGGCCGAAGACGAAGTTGGTGTAACCGACGATGGAGTAGCCGGCGCTCGGATTGGTGAACACCGGAACCCACTTGCTGGGGTCCGCACGGTCGGCGGCGTTGGCCGGCGGAGCCACGCTGCCCAGGGCAGTGGAAACGTTAGCCTGGGTCGGCAGGTTGCCGTTCACACGGGAAACCTCGGCGTTGCTGTTGATGTTCACCGCATCCGGGCTGACATAGCCGAGGGAACCGTTGGTTGCCTTGACGGTCGACACCACGGTGGAAGTGGCGGCGACGCCAACCCAGTTGCTCGGCAACGTACCGCCGGCCGGCAGACGGGCGTTGGTAAAGGTCGAGTTGGTGGCGAAGCGAGTCGGGCAGATCGAGTTCAGGTGGCGGGTGAACAGTTCGGTGGTGCCGCTGCTACCGGTGCGGTAGACGATGCGGATCGGCGTGCTGTCGGTAGTGCCCAGCAGTTGACCCCAGGTGGTCTTGGCGCCGGAGAAGGCGTCGCAGAGTTGGGCGCTGGTCAGGTTGAGCGTGGTGTTGCCGTCCTTGCGATAGGGCACGGTGACCGAGGTGGCTACCGACGGGATCTGGATCAGCGGACCGTAGGTGCCGTTGTAGTTGCTGTTGTAGGTGGTCAGTTCGCTACCGCTCAGGACCGAGTCGCTACCAGCATAGTGAACGGTACCGGTGGTGCCGAACAGCGAGGAGTTGTTGGTCAGGAAAGCGTTCTTGCCGGTGCCGCTGCCGGTCACGGCATAGCTGAAGTTGGCCGGCAGGATGCTGTCGGCGGAGCCTTTGTACAGCTCGGCCGGCAGGGAAGCGCCACCGCCGGTGACGGCCATGGCTTGGGCGGATACGAGGGCGGCCACGCTCAGCGAGGCAGCGATCAGAGAGCGCTTGAACATGAAGAATCTCCTTTCATCGTGGTGTTGGTACGTTGAGGAAGTCGTCTTGCATGAGGCGGCGCCGTGCTTGCCGGGCTTTGCATCCCTAGCCGGTCGAAGGGGCCGCTGGGGATAAAACTCGCAAGTTCCGGTGACAGATCGGGGAAAAAATCTCGGGAGCATCGAATTGTTTTCGCAGCCTTTCCTCGGGTGTTCGCAGGCTCTGCGCCGGGCCTTTTCGCGGGACCTGCGAGGTTCCGCGAGCGCCTCCCGGCGGCCGGCCCGCGACGGCCATGGCGCGCCCTCGGGGCAACCTCGCTGAAACATGCACCCGAGCCCTGGCGAGAGGCCACACGGGTTGATGACAGCGAGAGGAAGGCCTGCTTGCACAGGCCCCTCCCGTAGGGCGGATTACGCCAGCGGCGTTATCCGCCGATACCTCTCTTCGGAAGACTGCTGAGACGCCCCATCCCCACGGCGGATAGCCGCGAGCGGTTAATCGCCCAGCACGGGAAGGGCTTGTTCAGGCACGGACTACTGGACCAGTTGGTTCATCTCGATGATCGGCATCAGCACCGCCATCACGATGGTCAGCACCACGCCGCCCATGACCACGATCATCAGCGGCTCGAGCAACGCGGTCATGCCCATGGCGCGGCGCTCGATGTCGCGCGACAGGGTCTGCGCCGCGCGGTCGAGCATCGGCGGCAGCGCACCGGTCTTCTCGCCGCTGGCGATCAGGTGGGTGAGGATCGGCGGGAACACCTGCCGCGTGCGCAGCGCCGAGGCCAGCGAGACACCTTCGCGAACCTGCGCGGTGGCCTCCTCCACCGCCTGCGCGAGGCAGTCGTTGGCCAGCGTCTGGCGCGCCGCATCGAGCGCGCGCAGCAGCGGTACGCCAGCGCTGCCGAGGATCGCCAGGGTGGAGGCGAAGCGCGCGGTATTCACCCCGAGCACGAAGCGTCCGAGCAGAGGCAGGCGCAGCACTCGCCGGTGCCAGCCGAGCCGCGCCTGCGGGTCGCGCAGGTACAAGCGCCAGCCCCAGTAAGCGCTACCGATGGCGCCGGCGCAGAGCCAGCCCCAGGCGCGCACGAAGTCGCTGGCCTGGAGCATCGCCCGGGTCAGCGCCGGCAGGTCCTGGCGCGCCTGGGAGAAGGCGCTGACCACCTGCGGCACCACGTAGCCGAGGAGGAAAATGACGATGCCGATGGAGACCACGCCGACCACCGCCGGGTAGATGAACGCGGTGAGGATCTTGCCGCGCAGGGCGTTGCGTTCCTCGATGTAGTCGGCCAGGCGCTCCATCACCTGGGCCAGGTCGCCGGACTCCTCGCCCGCAGCCACCAGCGCCCGGTAGATTTCCGGGAAGTCCCGCGGCCGTGCGGCAAGGGCGTCGGCCAGGCGCATGCCGCCGCGCACGTCGCTGCGCACGGCGCTCAGGGTCTGGGCGATGTGCTTGCGCTCGGCCTGGTCGAGGGTGGCGCTCAGCGCCGCCTCCAGCGGCAGGCTGGCGGCCAGCAGGCTGGCCAGCTGGCGGGTGGCCCAGGCCAGGTCGCCGTCGGACAGGCGCGGGGCGAACAGCGCGCCCGCCCCTTGCCCGGTCCCGCCGCCAGCCTGCTCGCGGACCTCCAGCGGGGTCAGGCCGCGGGCGCGCAGTTGGCCGAGGGCGCCACGCTGGCTGTCCGCCTCCAGGGTGCCGGTCTCGATCCGGCCCTGGGCGTCGGCGGCTTCGTAACGGAAGGTCTGCATCAGGCGTCCCGGGTCACGCGGAGGATTTCCTCCAGGGTGGTGGAGCCGCTGGCGATCCAGCGCTCGCCGTCCTCGCGCATGCTGCGCATGCCGGCCGCGCGGGCGGCTTCGCGGAGATCCTGCTCGGCGCGGCCCTGGTGGACCAGGCGGCGGATCTCGTCGTCGATCACGAACAGTTCGTGGATGCCGGTGCGCCCGCTGTAGCCGGTCTGGTTGCAAGCCGGGCAGCCGACCGCGCGCCAGCCGCCGTCCTCTTCGACCCGGCAATGCGTGCACAGGCGCCGCACCAGGCGCTGGGCGAGTACGCCAAGCATCGACGAGGCGAGCAGGAACGGCTCGACCCCCATGTCCACCAGCCGCGTCACTGCCGAAACCGCGTCGTTGGTGTGCAGCGTGGCCAGCACCAGGTGCCCGGTGAGCGAAGCCTGCACGGCGATCTGCGCGGTCTCCAGGTCGCGGATCTCGCCGATCATGATGATGTCCGGGTCCTGCCGGAGGATCGCCCGCAGGGCTACGGCGAAGGTCATGTCGATGCGCGCGTTGACCTGGATCTGGCTGATCCCCGGCAGGTCGTACTCCACCGGGTCCTCGACGGTGAGGATGTTGCTGGTGCTGGCGTCGAGCCGCGCCAGGGCGGCGTAGAGGGTGGTGGTCTTGCCGCTGCCGGTGGGCCCGGTGACCAGCACGATGCCGTGCGGCTGGCGGATCAGGTTGTCCAGCGGCGCCAGCACGCCGGGAGCCATGCCCAGGGTCTCCAGCCTCAGGCGTCCGGCCTGCTTGTCGAGCAGGCGCATCACCACCCGTTCGCCGTGGCCGGTGGGCACGGTGGAGACGCGAATGTCGATCGGCCGCCCGGCTACCCGCAAGGCGATGCGGCCGTCCTGGGGCAGGCGTTTCTCGGCGATATCCAGCTGCGCCATGATCTTGATCCGCGACACCAGCGCCGCGTGCAGCGCCTTGCGCGGCGCGACCACGTCGCGCAGGGCGCCGTCGACGCGATAGCGCACCACCGAATGGGTCTCGAAGGGCTCGATGTGGATGTCGCTGGCCTCATCGCGCGCGGCCTGGGTCAGCAGCGCGTTGATCATGCGGATCACCGGCGCGCCATCCTGGGTGTCGAGCAGGTCGGTAACCTCGGGGATATCGTCCATCAGGCGGTCGAGGTCGACCTCGCTCTCCGCCGCGCCGACCACCGCCGCGGCGCTGCCGGTATCGGAGTAGGCGCTGGCCAGCAGGGTGTCGAGCTCGTCGTCGCGGACGCTCTCCAGGCTGGCCGGCGCATGCCGCTGGCGCACCTCGCTGATCGCCCAGCCGGGCGTGCGCGGGCTGACCAGCAGGGTCGCGCCATGCTCGCCCGGCCGCAGCAAGGCGCGCTGCGCCTTGGCCCAGGCGTAGGGCAGCAGGCTCATAGCGGCGCCGCCTCGCCCAGCGGTACCGCGCGCAGCGGCCGCGGGCTCGGGCGCAAGTCGTAGGCGGCCTGCGGGATGCCCTGCTGCGCCGGCGGCAGCACCGGAGCCTGCATGTCGCCGACGCTCCAGTCGTGGCGCGGCTGCACGCGCTGCTGGGCGCGGCGGATGAAGTCGTAGCGGTTGAGGGTGATGCTGCGGCCGGCGGCGGCGTCGCGGACGATGTAGGGACGCAGGAAGACCATCAGGTTGGTCTTGGTCCGCGAGCGCTTCTGGTAGCGGAACAGCGAACCGACGCCGGGGAGGCTGGAGAGTCCGGGAACACCGTCGGTGTTGTCCTGCACGTTGTCCTGCAACAGGCCGCCGAGGACCATGATCTGGCCGTCGTCGAGGAGGATGCTGGTATCGATCGCGCGCTTGTTAGTGACCACCCCGGCGGCGGTGCTGGCGCGCTCGTCGACGCTGCTGACCTCCTGGTAGACGTCGAGCTTGACCGTGCCGCCCTCGGAGATCTGCGGACGGATGTTCAGCTTCAGGCCGACGTCCTCGCGCTGGATGGTCTGGAACGGGTTGTTGCTGGTACCGCCGCCGTCGGTGACGTACTGGCCGCTGACGAAGGGTATGGTCTGGCCGACCATGATGCTCGCCGACTCGTTGTCCAGGGTCAGCAGGTTCGGGGTCGACAGGACGTTGGTGCCGCCGCGGCTCTTCAGCGCCCGGGCGAGCACCTTGAGGTCGAGGATCTTGCCGATCCCGGGGATGTCCACGGTGCCATCCACCAGGCCGATGTTGAGCCCCTTGGGCAACACGTCGATGGTGTTCTTGCCGGCCGTGTTCAGCGCCGACTGGCCGAAGTTGACCCCGCCGAACACGCCGTTGCCGCCGAGGTTGCCGGCCTGCCACTGGATGCCGAACTCGCTGGAGTCGTCTTCGCTGACCTCGACGATCAGGCTTTCGATCACCACCTGGGCGCGGCGCTGGTCGAGCAGGTCGATGACTTCGCGGAGGTTGCGGTACAACGGCTCGGGTGCGGAAATCAGCAGGGTGTTGGTGGTGGCGTCGGCCTGTACGGTGACCCCGCCGGCGGAGAACGCCGAGTTCTCCTCGCCCATCGCACCGGGTCCGGCGCCGCCCTGGCCGCTGCCCATCGCACCATAGGCGCCGCCGCTGCGGTTGCTGCCGCCCAACCCGCTGGAACCGCTGCCCGTGGTATTGCCGCTGGTTCCCAGGCCCTGGCTACCAGTACCGCTGTTGCCGCTACCGAGCATGCCGCCGCCGCTCAGGCGCGCGCGCTGCTGGTCGCCCTCGTTGCCCTCGCCGCCGCTGTCGCCGGTGATCAGCCCGCGCAGGGCCTGGGCCAGGCGGGTCGCCTGGGCGTTGCGCAAGTAGACCACATGGAGGTTGCCGGGATTGCTTTGCACGCTGTCCAGCTTGCCGATCAGGTCGCGCGCCAATTGCGTGCGCTCGGGGCTCGGCGAGCGGATCACGATGCTGTTGGAGCGTGGGTCGGCGAGCACCACGGTCTTCTGGCCCTGCTCGGCGCCGCCGCTGCCCTGGCTGTCGAGCAGTTCGGAGACGGTGCTGGCGATGTCCACCGCGATGCCGTTCTGGATCGGCACCACGTCGGTGTCGCTGGCGCTGGGGATGTCGATGCTGGCGATGATCCCGGCGACCCGGTCGAGGTTTTCCGCGTAGTCGGTGACCACCACGGTGTTGTTCCCCGGATAGGCATTGATCGGGTTGTTCTGCGCGACGATCGGGCGCAGCACCGGGATCAGGTTCACCGCGTTCTCGTAGCGCAGGCGGAAGGTCCGCGTGACCATGCCGTTGGCCGCCGGCCGGTCGGCGCCGTAGACCGGCCCGCCGAGCAGCTTGGCGTCGGCCTCCGGCACCACCTGGCTGACCCCGTCGACGTCGACCACGCTGAAGCCCTGCATGCGCAGGGCGCTGGTGAGCATGCGGTAGGCGGTGCGCGCCGGCACCTGGCCTTCGGAAACCAGGGTCAGCTTGCCCTTCACCCGCGGGTCGACCAGGAACTGCCGGCCGGTGGCGCGCGACAGCGCGCGCACCACCGCTTCCACCTCGGTATCGACGAAATTCAGGCTGACCGGCTGCTCGCCGAGTTCGGCCGCTGCCGCTGAGACCGGAGCCACGGCACCGGAGCGCGCTACGCCGCGCCCGGCACTCAGCGCGCGGCGGGCCTGCTCGGCCTGGGGCCGCTCGCGGACGTCGGCGCTGCGCAACGGCGCACCGGAGCGGACACTGCTCAGCGGCCGGCCGACTTCCTCGTCGGCCGGGGGCACGCCGGGGACCTTCGGCGTCTCGCTACACGCCGCGACCAGCAGCGCGCCCAGCGCCACGCCCAGTACAGGCCAACGACGCCGGGCATGGTGGAAAGCTGATTGCCTCATGGGGAATCCTTGGGAGCGGAAGACGACTGCAAATGGATCGAGGCGGACACCAGCCCGCCGGACGGCTCGCTCGAAGAGCCAGAGCGCTCCTCGGAAGGAGCGTCGAGACGCGTCACCTGCGCCTCGCTGACGCTCAGGCGCAACGCCGCCGGGCTGCGCGCCAGCCAGCGCAGCAAGGCCTCGCCGGACACGCTGGCGAAGTCCAGTTGCCATTGGCCCGGTTGCGGGGCGTCCAGTTGGAAACCGTCGAGTCCCTGATCGCGCAGGCTGCGACGGATCGCCTCGGCGTCCGCCGTACCGCTCAGGGTCGGACCGCGCAACGCCTCGACCTCGCGCAACACGCCGTCCACCGCCGCGGCCTGCGCACGCAGGCGCGGCAGCTCGGCTTGCCAATGCTCGATCCGCGCCAGCGGCGGATCGATGAACACTTGCCAGGTCAGCGCCAGGCATAGCGCCAGGCCACCGCCGGCGAGAATCTTGCGCTCGCGCGGCGCCAGTTGCCGCCAGTAGGCCTGCAGCCGCAGCAGCAGGGGACTCCAGCGCTGCGCCGGGGTATTCAGTAGGCCCGCCAGGCGCTTATTCATCTTCATCGGCAGCCGCCTCGGCAGTGCCACTGTCTGCCGCGCCAGCGGCCGGCGCTGGCGGCGCTTCCATGGCGCGCACCTGCCAGCCCTTGTCGGAGGCATCGGCCTGCAACCCGTGCTTGCCCAACTCGCCCTGCCAGGCAGCGGCATCGCCGCCTGGCGGTCCCGGCAGCAGCTCCAGGTCCAGTTCGCCGGCGTGGTAGTCCAGTCGTTGCAGGCGTCCGGCGAGGAACGGCATCGCCTCGCCGGCGCCATGCAGCAGCGCGGCCAGCCCCGGTACGGCATCGCCATCGGCCTTGCCGGCCAGATAGGCGTCGCGTCGCTCGCGAGCCTGGCGCAACGGATCGAGCACCACCGGCAGTTCCGGGAAGGCCTGCTGCACGCGTTGACTGCTCTGCCGTTGCAAGGACTGGCCCTGCCCGGCCAGTTGCCCGGCGTACAGGTTCAGACCGGCGACCCACACCAGCAAGGCCAGGGCAGCGCAGAACAGGGGCATCTTCCAGGTGCCGTTGCCGGCGCTCGTCGCCGGCGCTTTCAGCGCCAATCCCCACGGACTGGCGGGCCCGCTCCAGCGCAGCGCTTCGTCCAGCATCTCGGCCCGCTCCAGGGCTGCGGAGCGCCACGCCGGACGCTCGCCCAGCCAGAACAGCCGCAACTCCTGCGGGACCTCAGCGAGGCCCTGCTCCGGCAAGGGATGGACCACAGCGTCGCTCAGCGAGCGGCGCAACAGCAGATGGCCGTCCCACTCGCCGGCCACCCAAGCGTCATCGCGCAACGGCAGGAGGAACGGCGCGGCCTGCACCTCCCGCACGTCGAGCCGCAGCCGCTGCACGGCCTGCTCCAGCGAGGCCAGCGCCGACGCCTCCAGCCACCCCAAGGTCAGGCGCCCGTCGGCACCGCGCGGGCCGTGGGCCAGGCGTAGCTGCGCCGGATCGCCGAGGACCAGCGCCTCGGCCGCGCAGTTCACCGCGGCGGCGAGCTTCGCCGCAGGCAGCGCCGGCAGTTCGAGACTGACCAGGCGGCAATCGCGCGGATGCAGGAACAGCGCCACCGGCAATCCCTGGCGCCGCCGCGCCAGTTCCGCGAGCGAGACCTCGATTCGTTCCTGCACCGCGCCGCGCGCATCCAGGCGCAAACAATGCAGCGGCGCCGCCTCGGCGAACTCGTTCAGCGGCGGCAGCAGGCAACGCCAGGCGGCCTTCATGAGCCCACCCTCATCCAGTTGACCGCCGTGCTTTCACCGGCCTTGCGCTGCACCAGGGCTTGCAGGCGCACCTCTTGCCGGTCGCGCCGAGCATAGGCGGTGAGCAGGAACCAGTCGCTGGTGATCCCGACCTTCACCGACTGCGCCTGCAATTGCGGCATGTTCAGGCGGTTGACGAAGTCGCCGCGATTGAGGAACCAGCGGCCCCGGTCGCGCTCGCCGAGCACCCGCCGCGCCTGGTCCAGCCCGAGGCCGGGGACACAGGCGGCGAGCACTTCGGCGCGCGCGGTGTTGCCGTTGATCCAGGTGGTTTCGGGCAGGATGGTGACGTAGGGCCGCAGGCGCTCCAGGGTCGCCGGCGGAATGCCCAGCCGCGCCAGGTCGTCGAGACGCCTGAGCGCCGGCATGCGCGCCGGAAGCGCACGCAACACGGCGCCCGGCGAAGTCTCGCGGCCGCTGTCGAAGCCTGCGGGTTGCGTCTCGGCCGGCGGCGCTTCGGCGGGCAGCCGTGCATAGGAGGCGAGGACCCGCTCGACGATCAGCCGCGCCTCCTTCGGGCGCACGCCGAGCAGACCGGCGAGGCGTTCGAAGTTCGCTCGTTCCTGGAGATCGGGGCGCTGGTCGACCAACAGGTTGCGCAGGTTGAACTTGCCCTGCTCGTCTTCCAGTTGGCCGTTGAACGGCAATTCGGCGCTGCTCAGACGCAAGCCACGCATCGGTTGCGCCCAGCGCTGGTCGAGGCGGGTCAGCGGGTCGCGGCGGCTGTCCTCGAGCAGCAACTGGCGGCTCCATTCCAGGCCGCCGCGCAGCATCCAGCCGGCCTGGATGCGTAGCTGCTCGCTTTCCAGGGCGCGGATGAATGCGCTCTGGCGGGCGATCAGGCCGGCGGCTATGACCGCGACCACGGTGACGATCAGCAGCGCGCTGATGATCGCCATGCCGCGCTGGCGATGACCGTTCATGGCGCGCTCAGAGCTGCCAGGAGCCGATGTCGGCGTTGATGCCCTCGCCGCCCGGCTGCCCGTCGGCGCCGAGGGAGAACACGTCGATCTCACCGTTCACGCCGGGATTCAGGTACTGGTAGGGCTTGCCCCAGGGGTCGTTGGGCAGGCGCTCCAGGTACGAGCGCCAGTTGCTCGCCGAGGCATCGGCAGGGCGCTCCGCGAGCACCTTCAAGCCCTGCGCCTGGCTCGGATAGCGGCCCTGGTCGAGGCGGTAGAGCTTGAGCGCCTGCATCAGCCCGGAGATGTCCTGGCGCGCTGCGGTGGCGCGGGCCTGGTCGGGACGGTCGAGCACCTTGGGCACCACCATCGCGGCGAGGATGCCGAGGATCACCACCACCACCATGATCTCGATCAGGGTGAAGCCCCGCTGTCCCCGATGTCCTTTCGGGCTGGAGCTGAACTGCACGACATCCATCTCGACACTCCTCGGCATGGTTCGATTCGCCGCGGATTGTTTCAGGAAGATATGTCAACGATATTGAAAATCCTCGGGTGCGCCGCTCTTCCGGAGGCGCCCGCAAGGCCCTGGAGCCGGGCTTTCCGGCAGGCGCCGGGGATGGCTCGCGGGGGCGCCCTCCCGAGCTTTTGTCAGGGATCGGTCAGATTTCCCGGCTAGCCTGGAAGTCCCCTTTCGCCGACCTTTCCGCGATGTCCACGCGCCTGTCTTCCCGCGGTTTCACCCTGATCGAAGTGCTGGTCGCGCTGGCCATCGTCGCCATCGCCCTGGCCGCGGCGATCCGCGCGGTGGGCCTGATGACCGACGGCAATGGTCTGTTGCGCGACAAGTCGCTGGCCCTGCTGGCAGCGGAGAGCCGGCTCGCCGAGCTACGCCTGGGCGTCGGCGCGGCTCCGGGAAACAGCGATTTCGAATGCTCCCAGGGCCGCCTGCGGTTGTACTGCGAACAACGCGTCGAGGCCACCGACGACCCCGCGCTACTGTGGGTGGAAATCCGTGTGCGCACGCAGCGCGAACAGGCGGTGCCGCTGGCGCGCCTGAACACCCTGCTGAGCCGCTCCCGGTGATCTCAACCGCGCTTGAGGGTAGCCAGCGGCGGCGGTTCGGCGAGCCGCTGCATGGCCACCCGGCGAACCTCGCCGTTCTGCTCGATGAGCACCGCGTCGGCCTCGATCCGCCGCACCTTCGCCGCACGTGCCAGGACCTCGCCCTCGCGATAGGCCTGGGCCGGCGCGCCGTTCACCGAGAGGATGGCGATCGCCGCGGGACCACCGCTGATCAATCCCGCCAGTTGCACCTCTACCTCACCGGAAGGCGCCGCGAACCAGCGTTGAGCGGCGTCCTCGCCGCTGGGCGGCGGAACGTCGGCGACCTCGGCCTGGACCACGCCGGGAATCGGCGCCAGCAACAGATAGCCCCAGAACAGCAGGCCGGCGAGGATCGCCAGCACGGCGGCGAACTGGACCAGGCGGGGCGGATCGATACGGGGCATGGCCGGCATGGCGGGCTCTCCTGGCGTATGGGCGACGGGCGCCACGAACGGCGCCCCGGCACCAGCCTAGCGCGGAATTCTCTCCGTTATGTTTCACACGCCGATCATCTTCGTCGGGCACTCTGGAAACCTCTCTCTTCGCGGAGCGGCATCCGGTGAGGCGACCCCGGCAAGGCGGTTTCACCCTGATCGAACTGATGGTGGTGCTGGTAATCGTCGGCATCGCCACGGCGGCCATCAGCCTGAGCGCCCGCCCCGACCCGACGGGCCTGCTGCGCCAGGATGCCGCGCGCCTGGCGCGGTTGCTGGAAATAGCCCAGGGCGAAGCGCGGGTACGCGGTACGCCGATCCTCTGGCAGCCCAGCGCCAAGGGCTATCGCTTCAGCCCGCAGGCCTATCGCGGCAAGACCGACGCCTTCGCCGCCGACACCGAATTGCGCGCGCGCGACTGGCAGGCCGCGCCGCTGCGGGTCAGCGTGCGCCCGCCGCGACCGGTGTTGCTGGACGCCGAATGGATCGGCGCGCCGTTGCGGATAACGCTCTCCGACGGCCAACACAGCGTCACCGTGCTGCGCGAGGCGAACGGCCATGTCCGGGTACGCTGAACGCGCGACGACGCGGCGCCGGCAAACCGGCTTCACCCTGATCGAGGTGATGGTCGCGATCATGCTCATGGCCATCGTCAGCCTGATGGCCTGGCGCGGCCTGGACAGCATCGCCCGGGCCAGCGCGCACCTGGAGGACAGCACCGAGCAGGGCGCCGCGCTACTGCGCGCGCTGAACCAACTGGAGCGCGACATCGCCCTGCACAGCGCCATCCGGGAGGAGACCGGCCTGCCCAGCGGCGACGAGCCGATCCGGGCCGGCGACAGCCTGCCGCCCGGACTCGCACTGAAGCGCCTGAGCGAGATCCCATTGCGCCTGGACATCGTCCGCGCCAGTACCGAGCCAGGCGCGCCGCTGCAGCGCGTGCGCTGGTGGCGACAGGGCAAGGTCCTCTACCGCGCCGCCTCGCCCAGCGGCGACCGCCTGCCGTTGCCGCCGCTGGCGGAGCGGGTGGCTGTGCTGGACGACGTGAGTCGGTTCGAGATCCGTGCCTGGGTGCCGGGAAAAGGCTGGGCGCGCCTGCCGGCACGCAGCAAAGTCCGCGCCAGCGGACTGGAGATCAGCCTGGCGCGGGTCACCCGCAACGGCGTGGAGCGCTATCGACGGGTGGTGGCCCTGCAATGAAGCGGTGGCTCAGCCGAGCAGCACCACCCCGCCCGGCAGGCGGGTGACCTCGATGCCATAGGCATCGCGGATCAGGGTCGCCACGTCGGCCAGTTGATCGAGGCTGAAACGGGCCTGGACCCGACGTCGGCCAAGGGCCTTGTCCAGCAGCAGGAGCATGCCGGGACGGTAGCGGTTGATTTCGTCGATCACCGTGGCCAACGGTACGTCGTTGAACACCAGCATGCGCTCGCGCCAGGCCATCACCTCGGCAACGTCGAAAGGCACCGGCGGACCGTTGCGTCGCTCGTCGAAGGTCAGCTGCTGGCCGGCCTGGAGGTCCAGGCGCTGGCCGAGGTGTTCGAGCCGCACGCTGCCCTCCAGGCAGGTCACCACGCAGACGTCACCGCTGCTGCGCACATTGAAGCGGGCCCGGCTGGCGCTCAGCCAGGCGCTCCCGGCCATCACCCGCAGGCTGCTCTGCGGCGGGTGGCTGGCGATGATCTCGGCCTCGCCGCCGAGCAGTTCGATGGTTTCCTGCTGCTCTTGATTGCGCCGCACGTTCAGGCGGGTGCGGGTGTTCATCTCGATCCGCGTCTCGCCGCTCACCTGCACCTGGCGTTGCTCGCCGACCGCCGTGACGTAGTCGGCGCCGCCCAGGCCATGGTCGAGCAGCGACGGGCGCAAGACGAACAACGCCACCGAGGCGGCCAGCGCACCGCCGACGAACCAGCGACGACCGAAACGCCTCGGCGCGATCTGCGCCACGGCCGGCGACTCCAGCGGCAGAGCGGCGGCACTGCCGAGTGCCTGCCAGAGATCGCGCGCCTCGACGAACGCTCGCAGGTGTTGCGGGCTGCGCGCACACCACTGGCGGAAGGCCCGCGCGTCGCCCTGGGTGACGCGTCCGGAGGTCAGGCTGATCACCCAGGCGTGCGCTTCGGGGCGAAGGTCGCCGGTTTCATCGGCGGCGGAGTCTGAGGCTGTCATGACTGTGCTGTACGGACACCGGAATGGCTCATGGGAGGGATATGGCGGCGGTTTTCCACCTGCTTATGCTTATGACGGTTTTCCGGCCCCGGGACCGAACCTCTGGATGACTTTTCTTTCCAGGCGCTCCGCGCAGAACCACAGGGCGGCCTTGAGTTCCTTCTCCACGGTGCGGGTGGAAATGCCGAAGCGACGGGAGATTTCCGCATGCGGCGTCTCTTCCAGGCGCGAGGCGATGAGAATCTGCCGACGCCGCGCCGGCAGTTCGCAGAGCGCCTCCAGCAGGCGACGGATCTCGGCGTGACCGCCGACGATACGCTCCGGGTCGAGGCCTTCGTCGGCCACCTGCAACAGTTCCGCCACCTCCTCCCCGGTGAGCAGGCGGGCGTCGCCCTCGCGGCGGTCGGCGGCAATGTTCAGGGCAATGCGGAACAGGTAGGCCTGGGGCTTCTTGACCTCCAGGGCATCATCCAGCCGGTCGACTCTCAGGTAGGTTTCGTGCAGCACGTCGCACGCCAGGTCCTCGGAGCCCAGGCGCCGTTTCAGGCGCGCCTTGAAGTCGTCGTAGGAGGCGAGGAACAGCTTCACCATCGCGCTTTGCCGCGAATCGCTCATGACCCTCCCACTCCCTCCGTCAGCTTGCATTCCATGGCCTTGCCCGTCGTCTTCGGCAGCAACAGGATGGTCAGCGGCTGGGCCAGCGTAGCGGGCGTCGCCTGCATCACCCGCACGCCGCGCAGGCTTTCCACCAGGGCGCTGTCCCGCTGCGGGTCGCCGGTCGAACCGAGCAGGCGACTGTGGCGAACCTCGCCGAAGCGACCGATCCAGAGTTGCAGCACCGCGCGATAGGTACCCGGACGAGTGCGCGGCGAGCGGCACAACTGTTCTTCCAGCGCCGCCTGGACCGCTCCCGCGTAGCGGCGATCCAGCGGCTGCTCGACCTTCGGCATCTCTGCCGGTAGCGGCGCAGCGTTCCTGACGGCCTGCGCCGGCAGCAGGGTGAACGCTTCCTGGCTGGTGTAGCGCGCCATCAGGCCGGTTCCGCCGAGCAGTCGGGTCAGGGCGTCGCTGGCGGTGAAGCGCCCCTGCAAGCGGGCCGAGCGCCGTCCACGGGCCAGCTCGCCATCCACCAGAACCGCCATTCCCGTCACCCCGCTGTAGGTCACCAGCGCCGATGCCAGGCTCTGCGGAGGAATATCGAACGCGTGCACCGCCAGGCGCAACGGCGGCCTGCCGCCATCGCCCGGCACGGCGCCGGACGCCGGCAGCAGCATGCCGAGACCGAGCAACGACACTGCGCACGACCTTGCCACCCCGAGGATCGACATCAACGGATTCCAGTCCGAACTACCCGGTTCAGGCCAGATGGCCATCACCCAGGAGGGACATCCTGATGGCACTGTGTGACTGTGGTGTGACGGTACCTGCGGTGACATGTTTTCACCGATTGCCGTATAAGCGGGAAACCACCATCCCAGCGCGGGAGAATCGCCATGCACCGTTCATCGCAGGTTCTGCCGGCCCTGATCCTGGGCCTGGCCATGAACGCCACCCTGGCCGACGAGCCGACGCCGCCGGCGAACTGCATCAACACCGAGGTCAACGGCTACCAGGCTTTGTCCTATGAATGCCTGAGCCAGCAGATGGCCGATCCTGACAGCGCGGCCAGGGCCCGCCGCGAACAGGAGCTGGATTCCGCCGCCATCGTCCGGCGTCCGCCAAACCAGCTCGGCCTGTACAACCAATCGGCGACGCGCATTCGCCTGGGCACCTCGTTCGGCAACTCAGTGGAAGCGCAGCGGCCGCCTCGCTAAGGGCTTCCGCAGGTCCGCGTTCCTGGCCGGCGGCGCAAGACAAAAAACCCCGGCAACCAGGCCGGGGCAATCGTCGTCGGCGAGGTTGGCCGCCGATCAAAGGACAAGGAACGCCCCTCAGGCGAAGGTACGCTCCAGCAGGTCGCCGAAACGATTGAAGGCATCGCTGGCGCCCTTGGCGGCCAGGCGCTCTTCTTCCTCGTTCAGCTCGATGCCGTCGAGGATCGCCACGAAGCTCTTCCAGCCTTGCGCGCGGCCGCCTTCCGGTTCGGCCAGATGGCGGGCGCCGAAGTTCTCGTCGAGTTCGAGCGCGGCGGCTTTCTTGAACAGGAACGCAGCGCCCAGCTTCGAACCTTCGGAAACGAACAGCCAGCCCAGTGCCTCGGCCAGGCTCAGGTCGGCCTCGCGCACGCTCTGGTCGCCCTCCGGCACCGGATGGCCGAGGTCCGCCAGGTCTGCACGAGCGGCGTCGTCGCGGGCGCGGGAAGCCAGGCCGGGGAACAGGCGGGCCAGCGCTTCGTTGCGATAAAGCGGCTCCAGGTCATGCTGGAAGAGGTACTGGGCGGCGACGAAGCGGGCGAAATTGTCCCGGCTGGCGAAGGGTTCCTTGCTTTTCACCAGGCTCTCCAGGCGCTGGTGCGGCTCGTTGGTCAGCAGGTTGAGGCGTTGCGAACGCAGGTTTTGCCGAGTGGATTCAGGGGCCAGGGTATCCATAGGGGAATTCCTTTCGAGGGACGGAACGCACTGGGCCGACATAGCGCGCCCAGGATCAATAACGATTCTCAATTATATTCGTTATTGAATCTCAGTGTCACATGAAAGGATGCCGACCGACTGCCATTGACCAGAAAAGGACTACAGCAAATACTGTATTTACATACAGCATTCGAGTTATTTCCTTGGCCTCCCTTTCATCCGTAGCCGACATCACCCCACCCGCAGCCGTCGCCGGACGAGGCAATGGCATAGCGCTGAGTGCGCTGCTCGACGCGCGTAGGATCTGGAAAGGCCAGTCCGCCGTACCGGCCGGCGCTTCCCTGCCCACCGGGCATGCGCGCCTGGACGCACTGCTGCCCGGCGGCGGTTGGCCGGAGCATGCCCTGAGCGAAATCCTCCATGCCCGCGACGGTGTCGGCGAACTGCAACTACTGATGCCGACCCTCGCTCGCCTGACCCAGGCGCAACGTCGTGTCGTCCTGGTCGGCGCCCCCTACGTACCTTATCCGCAGGCCTGGCTGGCCGCCGCGGTCGACCTGCGCCACCTGGTCCTGCTGCAGGCCAGCGGACGCGACGCCTTGTGGGCTGCCGAACAGTGCCTGCGCTCGGGCAGTTGCGCCGCAGTGCTGTGCTGGCCGCAGCAGGCCGACGACCGCGCCCTGCGCCGCCTCCAGGTCGCCGCCGAAAGCGGTCAGGCCCTGGGTTTCGCCTATCGCCCCCTGCGCGAAGCGGTCAATCCTTCGCCGGCAGCGCTACGCCTGTGCATCGAAACCCGCCCCCCACGCCTGCGCATCCTCAAGTGCCGGGGCGGCCTCGCGCCGGCGACCGCCCTGCCGGCCAGCGCCTGGCAATGAGGCGGCCATGCTCTGGGCTTGCATTCTCCTGCCGCAACTGGCCATGGACAGCGCGCTGCGTCAACGGAGCAATCCCGACGCACCGCTGGCGCTGCTCGGCGGCCCAGCGCAGCGCCGGCAGTTGCAGGCGGTCAACCCTGCGGCACGCGCGCTCGGCCTGAAGCCCGGTCAATCGCTGATCGCCGCCCAGGCCCTGAGCCGGGACTTCGCCACGGCGGAATACGACCTCGCCGCCGTGGAGCGCTGGCAGGCCTTCCTCGCCGCCTGGGCCTACGGTTTCAGCTCGCAGGTCAGCCTGCACTATCCGCGTGCGCTGCTGCTGGAAGTGCAGTCCAGCCTTGCCCTGTTCGGCCCCTGGCCACGCTTCGAGGCCCGCTTGCGCAAGGAACTCACGGCGCTGGGCTTCCGCCATCGCCTGTGCCTGGCGCCGAACCCGGTGGCGGCGAGGGTCCTGGCGAACAGCCACGACGGCCTGGCCATCGAGGACGAGACAGCGCTGCAACGCCAGTTGTCCGCCCTTCCGCTGGACCGCCTGGGACTCTCGCGGGAGCTGGCCGTCGCCCTCGGACGCATGGGACTGCGCCATCTGCGCCAGGTCCTCGAGTTGCCGCGCGCCGCCCTGGCCCGTCGCTTCCCAGCCGAACTGCTGTTGCACATCGACCGCCTCTGCGGCCGCAGCCCACTGGCGCTGGAGCACTACCGGCCGCCGGACACCTTCGACCTGCGCATCGAACTCAATTTCGACGTGGAATCGCACCAGGCCCTGCTCTTCCCCCTGCGACGGCTGAGCGCCGATCTCGCCGCCTTTCTCGCCGGACGCGACAGCGGCGTGCAGCGCTTCACCCTGCACCTGGAACATCACGGGCGCGCCGACAGCCAGGTCACGGTCGGCCTGCTCAGCGCCGAACGCGAGGCGGCCATGCTCTTCGAACTGACCCGCGGCCGTCTCGAACAGCTGCAACTGCCCGCCCCCGTGCATGCCGTGCGCCTGGAGGCCCGCGAGCTGCCTCCTTTCACGCCGCAGCACCGCGAACTGTTCGACGAGCGCCCACAGCAGTATCTCGGCTGGGAACAGTTGCGGGAACGCCTGCGCGCGCGGCTGGGCGACGAGGCGGTACAGGGCCTGAGCGCCGTCGCCGAACACCGTCCGGAGCGAAGCTGGCGGCCGCACAGCTGCGACAGGGCGCAATCGCCGGCAGCCTGCGGCCTCCGCCCCGGCTGGCTGCTGGCGGAGCCACGCCCCCTCGGCGAGGCCTTGCCCACCGTGCTGGCCGGCCCGGAGCGGATCGAGTCGGGCTGGTGGGATGGCGAAGACATCCGCCGCGACTATTACCTGGTGGAAACCCGCAGCGGACAACGTGCCTGGGTCTATCGCGAGGTCGGCAGCGAAGGGCCGCTGTGGCTGCATGGCTGGTTCGCATGAGCGCCTACGCCGAACTGCATTGCCTGTCCAACTTCAGTTTCCAGCGCGGCGCCTCCAGCGCCGCGGAACTCTTCGCCCGTGCAGCACGCCTGGGCTATCGGGCCCTGGCGATCACCGACGAATGCAGCCTGGCCGGTATCGTGCGGGCCTGGCAGGCGGCGCGGGAGCATCAGGTACAACTGATCGTCGGCAGCGAAATCCGCCTCGAACAGGGGCCCAAGCTGGTCCTCCTGGCGGAGGACCTGGAGGGCTACCAGAACCTCTGTCGCCTCATCACCCGCGGCCGGCGACAAGCCGACAAGGGCCACTACCGGCTGCTGCGCGAAGATCTGCAACAGCCGCTCGCCGGCCTGTTGGCGATCTGGTTGCCGAACGACCATGGGGACGAGCAGGCTGCCTGGCTCCGCGAACGCTTCCCCCAGCGCCTTTGGCTGGGCGTCGAGTTGCATCGCGGCGCCGATGACGATGCCCGCCTGGACAAACTGCTCGCGCTCGCCTCGCATCTCCGGCTACCGCCCGTGGCCTGCGGCGACGTCCACATGCACGCCCGCGGCAGGCGAGCCCTGCAGGACTGCATGACAGCGATCCGCAACCATCTGCCGGTCAGCGAGGCCGGCGCCTATCTCTTCCCCAACGGGGAACGCCACCTGCGTACCCTGGAGGCCCTGCAGGGGATCTACCCGCAAGCCCTGCTGGCGGAAACCCTGAAGATCGCCGAACGCTGCCGGTTCGATCTGGAACAGCTGAAATACCAGTACCCACGCGAATTGGTACCGGCCGGACACGACCCGGCGTCATGGCTCCGCCATCTCACCGAACAGGGCATCGCCAGGCGCTGGCCGAACGGCGCGAGCGCCAAGGTCCGCAAGCAGATCGAGAGAGAACTCGAGCTGATCGCCGAACTGGGCTATGAAAGCTATTTCCTCACCGTGCAGGACATCGTCGCCTTCGCCCGGGGCCGGAAAATCCTTTGCCAGGGCCGCGGCTCGGCGGCCAACTCGGCAGTGTGCTTCGCCCTCGGCATCACCGAGTTGGACCCGGACCGGACCAACCTGCTGTTCGAGCGCTTCCTTTCCCGCGAGCGCAACGAACCACCGGACATCGACGTGGATTTCGAGCACGAGCGCCGCGAGGAGGTCATCCAGTACGTTTTCACACGCTACGGACGCCAGCGCGCGGCGCTGACCGCGGTGGTCAGCACCTACCACGGCGCCGGCGCGGTGCGCGACGTAGCCAAGGCCCTGGGTCTGCCGCCCGAGCAGGTCGACGTCCTGGCCAACTGCTGCGGCCGCTGGAGCGACCAGGCCCCCAGCGCCGAACGCCTGGAAGAGGCCGGCTTCGATCCGCAGAGTCCGATCCTGCGCCGGGTGCTGGCCCTGACCGACGAGTTGATCGGTTTTCCGCGCCACCTCTCGCAGCACCCCGGCGGCTTCGTCATCTCCGAACAGCCATTGGACACCCTGGTCCCGGTGGAGAATGCCAGCATGGCCGAGCGCACGGTGATCCAGTGGGACAAGGACGATCTCGACGCGGTCGGCCTGCTCAAGGTCGACGTCCTCGCCCTGGGCATGCTCAGCGCCCTGCGCCGCAGCTTCGACCTGATCCACGCGCTGCGCGGCGGCAAGCGGTTGAGCATCGCCAGTATCCCGAGCGAAGACCCGGCCACCTACGAAATGATCAGCCGCGCCGATACCATCGGTGTGTTCCAGATCGAATCGCGCGCACAGATGGCCATGCTGCCACGCCTGCGCCCGCAGAAGTTCTACGACCTGGTGATCCAGGTCGCCATCGTCCGGCCGGGGCCGATCCAGGGCGACATGGTGCATCCTTACCTGCGCCGGCGAAACGGTGAAGAGCCGGTGGCCTATCCATCGGCCGAACTGGAGAAGGTCTTCGAACGTACCCTGGGCGTCCCGTTGTTCCAGGAACAGGTCATGGAACTGGCGATCGTCGCCGCCGACTACACGCCGGGCGAGGCGGACGAACTGCGTCGTTCGATGGCCGCCTGGAAGCGTCATGGCGGCCTGGAACACCACCGCGAGCGGCTGACCCGGGGCATGCTCGCCAAGGGCTACGAGGCCGACTTCGCAGCGCGCATCTTCGAGCAGATCAAAGGCTTCGGCAGCTACGGTTTCCCTGAATCCCACGCCGCCAGCTTCGCCCTGCTCACCTACGCCAGCAGTTGGCTGAAACGTCACGAGCCGGCGGCCTTCGCCTGCGCCTTGATCAACAGTTGGCCGATGGGCTTCTACAGCCCCGACCAGTTGCTCCAGGACGCCCGCCGCCACACCCTGCAGACACGCCCGGTGGATGTCCGCCACAGCGGTTGGGATTGCAGCCTGGAGCCGTTCGGCCAGGCGCAACCGGCCATACGCCTCGGCCTGCGGATGATCCGAGGCTTTCGCGAGGAGGATGCCAGGCGTATCGAGCAGGTCCGGGAGGCCCAGCCGTTCCTCGACGTGCACGATCTCGGCCGACGCGCCAGGCTCGACGCCCGGGCCCTGGAGTTGCTGGCCGATGCCGGCGCCCTGCGCGGTCTCGCCGGACACCGGCACAAGGCGCGCTGGGCCGTCGCCAGCGTCGAGCCGCAATTGCCACTGTTCGCCGAAGGGACCGTCATCGAAGAAACCACGGTCAGCCTGCCGCTGCCTTCGCGCGGCGAGGAACTGCTGAGCGATTACGCTCTCCTCGGCACCACCCTCGGCCCGCATCCGCTGAAACTCTTGCGTGGACAGCTCAAGGCCTGCCGCTGCCGCGACTCCCGCGAACTGGCGAAACTGGGACATGGACGACCGATACGGGTCGCCGGCCTGGTGGTCGGCCGGCAGCGCCCACAGACCGCCAGCGGCATTACCTTCATCACCCTGGAGGACGAGTTCGGCATGCTCAACGTGGTGGTCCGGCACGACCTCGCCGAACGGCAGAGGCGGCCATTCCTCGAGTCCCGGCTGCTGCAGGTGGAGGGCATCCTGGAGTCCTCCGGCGAGGTGCGCCACGTCATCGCAGGGCGCCTGCATGACCTGACCCCTCTACTCACCGGCCTGGACGTCCGCAGCCGGGATTTCCATTGAGACAAAGAAAAAGGCAGCTCGAGAGACGAGCTGCCTTGGGATGGCCAACAGGGATGGCCACGAAGGGGGGAGCGCTCAAGATACTGTTTATTCATACAGTAAATCAAGCGATTCCCTTCATCGGAAGCCACCTTTCGTCTTTCTCCTCGAAGCGAGGCTCTAACTCGCGGATCGGGATCGGTACGGCGAACGCAAGAGCGCCAGCGCCATGCGGCCCCCCCCGGACTCTCGCTACGCTAGACGCGAAAGAGGACATGCCAGGAGGGTTTCGGCAAGGTGAACAGGAAGCACGCCTTTTTCCGCGCGCAAAAGCAAAACCCCCGGTCATCGCTGACCAGGGGTTTTGGGATAGGAGCTTGACGATGACCTACTCTCACATGGGGAGACCCCACACTACCATCGGCGATGCGTCGTTTCACTTCTGAGTTCGGGAAGGGATCAGGTGGTTCCAACGCTCTATGATCGTCAAGCAATTCGGTTGGATATCCGTTCGCTTGGGCTTACGTCTATCCGGATTCAGGTATGTGATTTCAAGGTGTTTGCGGTTCATGCGAACTTTCGGTTCGTCGACTTCACCTTACAACACACAATCGTCAGATTGTTTGGGTGTTATATGGTCAAGCCTCACGGGCAATTAGTACTGGTTAGCTCAACGCCTCACAACGCTTACACACCCAGCCTATCAACGTCGTAGTCTTCGACGGCCCTTCAGGGAATCAAGTTCCCAGTGAGATCTCATCTTGAGGCAAGTTTCCCGCTTAGATGCTTTCAGCGGTTATCTTTTCCGAACATAGCTACCCGGCAATGCCACTGGCGTGACAACCGGAACACCAGAGGTTCGTCCACTCCGGTCCTCTCGTACTAGGAGCAGCCCCTCTCAAATCTCAAACGTCCACGGCAGATAGGGACCGAACTGTCTCACGACGTTCTAAACCCAGCTCGCGTACCACTTTAAATGGCGAACAGCCATACCCTTGGGACCGGCTTCAGCCCCAGGATGTGATGAGCCGACATCGAGGTGCCAAACACCGCCGTCGATATGAACTCTTGGGCGGTATCAGCCTGTTATCCCCGGAGTACCTTTTATCCGTTGAGCGATGGCCCTTCCATACAGAACCACCGGATCACTAAGACCTATTTTCGTACCTGCTCGACGTGTCTGTCTCGCAGTCAAGCGCGCTTTTGCCTTTATACTCTGCGACCGATTTCCGACCGGTCTGAGCGCACCTTCGTACTCCTCCGTTACTCTTTAGGAGGAGACCGCCCCAGTCAAACTGCCCACCATACACTGTCCTCGATCCGGATTACGGACCAGAGTTAGAACCTCAAGCATGCCAGGGTGGTATTTCAAGGATGGCTCCACGCGAACTGGCGTCCACGCTTCAAAGCCTCCCACCTATCCTACACAAGCAGGCTCAAAGTCCAGTGCAAAGCTACAGTAAAGGTTCACGGGGTCTTTCCGTTCAGCCGCGGATACACTGCATCTTCACAGCGATTTCAATTTCACTGAGTCTCGGGTGGAGACAGCGCCGCCATCGTTACGCCATTCGTGCAGGTCGGAACTTACCCGACAAGGAATTTCGCTACCTTAGGACCGTTATAGTTACGGCCGCCGTTTACCGGGGCTTCGATCAAGAGCTTCGCTTGCGCTAACCCCATCAATTAACCTTCCGGCACCGGGCAGGCGTCACACCCTATACGTCCACTTTCGTGTTTGCAGAGTGCTGTGTTTTTAATAAACAGTCGCAGCGGCCTGGTATCTTCGACCAGCCAGAGCTTACGGAGTAAATCCTTCACCTAGCCGGCGCACCTTCTCCCGAAGTTACGGTGCCATTTTGCCTAGTTCCTTCACCCGAGTTCTCTCAAGCGCCTTGGTATTCTCTACCCGACCACCTGTGTCGGTTTGGGGTACGGTTCCTGGTTACCTGAAGCTTAGAAGCTTTTCTTGGAAGCATGGCATCAACCACTTCGTCATCTAAAAGACGACTCGTCATCAGCTCTCGGCCTTGAAACCCCGGATTTACCTAAGATTTCAGCCTACCACCTTAAACTTGGACAACCAACGCCAAGCTGGCCTAGCCTTCTCCGTCCCTCCATCGCAGTAACCAGAAGTACAGGAATATTAACCTGTTTCCCATCGACTACGCTTTTCAGCCTCGCCTTAGGAACCGACTAACCCTGCGTCGATTAACGTTGCGCAGGAACCCTTGGTCTTTCGGCGTGGGTGTT